>CAWFLM010000001.1:0-1231064 GCA_963816565.1 uncultured Alphaproteobacteria bacterium
TCCGGCGGTGCTGTCCGCTCAGGCGCTCAAGCTCGCTGCCGCGCTCAAGGGCTAGTTGCGTTTGTTAAGGTGCACGGCCGCGCGACACCCGCTCGATCTCGGCGCGCACCAGGCGCTCGACCATGCCGGGCAAATTGTCGTCGAGCCAGGTTTTCAGCATCGGCCGAAGCATCTCACGGACTAAATCCTCCAGCGTGCGGGCATTCTGCACCAGCACGGTCTGGGCAAGCGCATTGAAGGCGGAATCGACCGCAGCGCTGGTTTCGCCCGAAACAAGCTGTCCCCGCTCCCGGTCGCTCGACACGGCAGCGCCGGGCCGCTCGCTCGATTCGTCGAAACCCACGTCGGAACTGCCGTCGATGGTGCGAAACGCTGCAGGATTTGGCATGGCACTGGCCCGAAGGATTCGCTGGAGGTGGGGGCGGCGGTTGCGGCATCGGCGCCGCCATCGATTCGGTGAGATCGAGAATATCGGAAGCCTGATCCGCTACGGTCACAATTTCAGGCGGGCTCGATGGCGCCATCGCCCGAGCTGCCTCGGCTTCAAAGCGCGGCCGCGGCGGCTCGACCGGGGGCGCCGAGAAAACCGGCTGAGGCGGCGCCGGCTCCGACTTCGGCGGTTCCGGCGCCCGCGGCGGAGTTTTGGTGGCGTCGTCGTCGGCGATAATGCGACGAATGGAGGCCAGAATCTCCTCCATCGACGGTTCCTGCGCTTTCGCCGGTTGCGTCATGCACACCCTCGCCTAGCTTTGCTTACACTACGTGCGCACCTACTTGCGCGCTCACTTGCGTGCGCTTCCATACAGTCCGTCCCCGCGGCTTCTACCACCAGCGACGCCGCCGAATCACACAACGCCAACTATGCTATGGAGCCGGCGAGTTTGTCATGGCGAAAGTCGAGGTGCGAGGCGCGATCTGTGGACACCCCGTGCGGCGGAACCGGCCGAATTCGTTGCGGCGAGCTTATCTGCCGTCCGGCGTGCGCACGCCGATCCATGCGTCGCGCACTTGCTGATAGTGCACTTGCGGATCGTAAATCAGCACATTGAGCCCGAGGTGCTGCATCGACAATCCGCCGACCGCCGCCAGTAGCGTATAGGACGCCACCACCCGGTCGTGTTGAGCGGTGACCAGCGCGACGCGGGCGTTGACCAGTTCCTGCTGCGCGTTCAGCACGTCGAGCGTCGTGCGCTGGCCGACGCGCGCTTCTTCGCGCACGCCGTTGAGTGCGATCTCGGCCGCATTGACCTGCGCGGTAGTGGCCTCGATCTGCGCCTTGGCGGCATCCAGCTCGCCCCAACTCTGCACCACGGTGGCGCGGGCTTGATCCCGCGTGACGTCGAGATTGAGACGCTGCTGTCCGACCGTTTCCTTGGATTGGCGGATTGCGGAATATTCGGAGCCGCCCTGGTAGATCGGGATGGTCAGCGTGCCGAGCACAGCGGCTTGTGTCTGCTTAATCACGTTATAGACCGGCGCATAGTTCTTTGATGCGCTCGCCGTCAGCGACAGATTCGGATAGAGCGCGCCCTCGCTGATTTTCACCGCGAGCTCGGCAATATCGACGCCGTAAATCGAGGCGAGCACCGAGGGACTCTGGTTCTCGCCCTCGGTGACCGCGCCCGGCAGTGTCGGCGGCGACAGCCGGTCGACCGGCGTGCCGGGATCGAGCCGCCCCGGATCGACACCGATCACGCGCCGATAATTGGCCTGGGAGGTAACGTAATTCGACTGCGCGCCGAGCAATGCCGAGCGGCCGGCAGCCAGGCGCGATTCGGCTTGCGCGACGTCAGTGCGCGTCACCTCGCCGACATTGAAGCGATCGCGCGTCTGCTTGAGCTGTTCGGTAAGGACTTCGACGTTGCGGCGGTTGAGATCGAGGATGGCCTGGTCGCGGAGCAAATTCATGTAGGCGGTGGCCGCATCGAGCAGCACCTGTTGCTCGGTGACGCGCAAAGTTTCGCGCGAGCCCATCACCTGGCTTTCCGCCTGGCGCGTCTTGTTGGCGGTTTGAAAGCCGTTGAACAGCGTCTCCGTCGCGGTAGCGCCGACCCCGCGTTGCCCCATGTCTTTTCCGACGTTCGAATAGCTGACGGTGTTGGGAAACACCTGCTGATTGATAGTGCTCGACAGCGTGCTGGAATAGCCAAAGCCGTCGGTGCTGGTCACGCTCAACTTCGGCCGGTAGCCCGACAAAGCCTGCGGCACGTTCTCATCGGTGGCGCGCAATGCCGCGCGTTGCGCATTGAGCGCCGGATTGTTCTGATAGGCCTGGACGAGCGCCCATTCGAGGGTGTCGGCCGTAGCCGCTGTGCAGCCGCCAACGAGGGCAGCACCGCCCAATGCGAGGCATGCAAAGGCCACGATATACGCCCGCAGTCCCCGTCCACTCATGACGTTGACACAGCTCCCAACCACCAGAATCTCCGCCCGCCCCTTGTGCGGTGGACCCCCTCACAGACGCGTTATCATGCTCCGGCCAGCCAGCTTGGTCGGAGACGCGAAACTAGCAACCTTAAGCGGCGGCGGAAGCTAGCGAAACCCCGCAACTGGGGATGAATTACAAAATTCTGGACATAGGCGTTTCTGCGCCACAGGGGGGCTCACCAGCCTGGCCCGCAAGGCGCCCCGCAAAACAGGCCGTTTTGGCCCCAGGCTACCGTGGGGAGCCAGCGAAACGAGCCCTAAATGCTATAGACCCTAGAACACAAACGCCGGAGCAGCGACAAAGCCGGGCAATACCGGGGCTCCGGCGTCGAAAATCGGGCGACCGACAAGATGACCCTCAATCAGCCGATATATCATAGCTTTGCCGGTCGGAGCTCGCCCAAAAACACAAGCCAGCCTGCCATCGGGCTTTAACTGACGGCCAATCGCCTCGGGCACGATTTCGGTGGCGCCGTTGAGCAGAATGAAATCGTATGGCGCAGCCGCCAGGCAGCCTTCGGTTAAGCGCCCAATGGCAACGGTGACACCGGCAGCGCCGACGGCGGCCAGCGCCTGCTCGGCACGGCTTGCCAAGGCCGCCTCTTCCTCAAGGGCCACGACCGACCCGACAATGTGCGACAGCACAGCAGACGCATAGCCGGTGCCGCAGCCGACATCGAGAACGTGGTCGGCCGCGCTCACCTGGCCGCCTTGGATGAGCTTGGCGAGCACCATCGGCTTAAGCAGTGCCCGGCCGGCGCCAAGCGGGATATCGCCGTCGAAATAAGCCTGCTCGGCAAGCGGCTGCGGCACGAACAGTTCACGCGGCACCGCCAGCATGGCCGCGATCAAATCGAGATTGGTGACATCGGCCGTGCGAACCTGCCCGTCCACCATCATGCGGCGCGCCATAGCGGTGTCGAACATGCGTCGGGTTCCCGAACGAACGGATAGCTGGTTGTGCGATAGGGTCGGCCAAAACGCAAGCCGGCAGCTTAGAGCCAACACTTCAAATCCGGGCGCTGCCAGTAACGTCTATAAAGTCCACGTTGAATCCAGCAACCCCGCCGCGCACAAAAAGCCCGGTCATGGCATGCCACGACCGGGCTGAAGTTCAATCGGTACCGCGCGCAACCGAGCGCGTCGGGGTCGGCTCATTCAACTCACTAAAGTGGATTTACTGAGGCTTGGATTCCTTCTTCTTCATCGCCTTGTGATGCACCGTCTTCGCCGGCGCCATGCCATTGCCGGCGCCGCCGGACGACGGATTGCTTGCCGCAGCGCCGCCGGCCACTGGAGGCTCGCCGCCGGTCGGCTGGCCATTTTGCGCCATCGCCAGCGAAGTCGCGCCTGCGATCAGGGCGGCTGCCAGCGTCACCGTTTTCAGAGTAACCATTGCTTATTCCTCCGGACATTATTGGGGTTCGCCCGCACCCATCGAGCCACTCACGCCAACTCGTCTATAAACCCGAAGTTCCTTGGCAATATTCGGCTCAAAATGGCCGGAACCCTTGAGCCTATTGCGCACCGGTGGTCTGCATTTGGCTACCTTTACGGTGCCCCCGAGGTAGGCATTGCTTAATCGGTAAGGTGCGGTTACCCATCGCGATGTTACCCCTCTGTATGGACGGCCACGTGGCGGAGTGGTTACGCAGCGGTCTGCAAAACCGTTTACCCCGGTTCAATTCCGGGCGTGGCCTCCAGCCTTTGCTCGCGACGTGAGTGAAGGCTGCCGCGCTCGAAGCACTGCGAAGGCGGCCGGGCGAGTGGCCGAGACTGGCGGCTCGGCAAGCCAATTGAGGCAGTGACCGAGTTCTTGGCGCTTTCCATGCGGGAGCGGCTTTGTTATATGCGGCGCGCGCACGCGAGCAGGCTTTTCCCCGGTAGCTCAGCGGTAGAGCAACCGGCTGTTAACCGGTTGGTCGCTGGTTCGAATCCGGCCCGGGGAGCCAACTACATCCAATAATTTCCTAATCGCGAATCAAAGCGGAATAGGTGTCGAGCACGGCCGGGGTACGGCAGCGGCACAATTTTGCGCACGTTTCGAACGATATCCTATGCTCGAGATCTTCGAGGCATGCGGCTTCAATTATCTCTTGTGCCGCTGTCGTAATGTCTCCGCCGTAATAAACAAAAGCGGAATAATGAAGATTCCAATGACTGCGGCAGCGATCATGCCGCCGAAGACCGGCGTGCCGACGGCATGGCGTGTCAACGCGCCGGCGCCTTTCGCGACCACCAGCGGAAACAGCCCGAAGATGAAGGCAAAGCTCGTCATCATGACAGGGCGAAACCGCAATGCGGCGGCTTCGATGGCGGCCGCTTTGATGTCCTTGCCGAGTTCGCGCTGCTCGACGGCAAAGGCCACAATCAAGATGCCGTTCTTGGCGGCGAGCGCCACCAGCACCACAAGTCCGATCTGCGCGTAGACGTCAAAGCTTAGGCCGGCCACGAATACCGCAATGACGGCGCCGAGGATGCCGACGCTGACCGACAGCAAGGCGGGTATCGGGATGTTCCAGCTTTCGTAAAGTGCCACCAGAAACAGGTAGGCGAACAGCACCGCCAAGCCGAGCACCGTCGCGGTATGTCCGCCGGCAGTCTTCTCCTGCAACGCGGTGCCGGTCCATTCATAGCTGTAGCCGGGCGGCAAGGTTGCCTTGGAAATGCGCTCCATGGCGGCAAGCGCCTGCCCGGAACTATAGCCCGGTTTCGGCGCGCCGTTGATGACCGCGCCGCGGAAGCCATTGTAACGGATCACGGTCTGCGGGCCCTGGACGAGCTTGGCTTCCGCCAGCGCCCGCATCGGCACCATGTCGCCCTTGGCGTTGCGGACGTAAATGCGATTGATGTCGTCGATCTGATTGCGGAACGAGATCTCGGACTGCACATTGACCTGCCAAGTGCGACCGAAAACGTTGAAGTCGTTGACGTAGTAACTGCCGAGCGTCGATTGCAGCGCGTTGAAAATGTCGCTGATCTTGACGCCGAGCACCTGGGCCTTGTCGCGATCGATATCGAGATAGATCTGGGGTGTATTGGCGGCATAAGTACTGAACACGCCGGCGAGTTCGGGCTGCTGATTGGCCGTCACCAATAGCCCATTCATCACCGCGGCAACGTCAGTCGGCGACTGGCCTTGCAGCGCTTCGAGCACGTATTGGAAGCCGCCGGTATTGCCGAGGCCGAGTATCGGCGGAAGGTTGAACGGAAAGACAATAGCGCCTTGGATCGCGGCAAGGCGCGGCCGCAGGCTGACGATGATGGCATTGGCGCTTTGCGCCGGGTCGGTACGTTCTTCGTAAGGCTTGAGTTCGAATGACAAAGAACGCCTGGTTGGAAGCCGCAACATAATCGATGAAGTTCAGTCCGACGACGGACAGGACGCCTTGCACGCCGGGAATCGGCCGCACGATGTCTTCGACCTGTTTGACGACCTCTTGGGTGCGATTGACCGAGGCGCCTTCGGGCAGCCGCAAGGCGGCGAAAATCGCGCCCTGATCCTCATCGGGCAGAAAGCTCTGCGGCGTCTTATTGAACACCAAGGCGGCCGCCGCCAACGCGCCGATTGCAACGACCACGCCGATGATTGCCACCCCGGCCAGGCGCCGAACGACGGCGACATAACCATTGCGCGTGCGATCGATGGCGCCGAGCACATAGCGCATCGGGCCGCGGCGCCGTTGCTCGCGCTTGAGCAGGACCGAGCACAGCGCCGGGCTCAACGTCAGCGCGTTGAGTGCCGAGATCAACATCGAGACCGAGACGGCAACGGCGAACTGGCGGAACAATTGACCGCTGATGCCGGGGATGAAGGCGACCGGGACGAAAACCGATAACAGGACGAAGGTGATGGCGAGGATCGGGCCGGTGATTTCGGACATCGCCTTCTTACAGGCGTCGGGGATCGACAGGTCTGGCTCTTCCTCGATCACCCGCTCGATATTCTCGACAACGACGATGGCATCGTCGACGACGATGCCGATCGCCAGCACCAGCGCCAACAGCGAGACGGTGTTGGCGGAATAACCGATGAGCAGCAGAACCGCGAAAGTGCCGATGATCGAAACCGGCACGGCGACTAGCGGGATGAATGTTGTTCGGAACTTGCCGAGAAACAAGAAGACCACGATCGCCACGAGAATGATGGCGATGACGAGCGTACGCGCCACTTCAATGATCGTTGTCGTGACGAAGACGGTACTGTCGAAGAAGACGGTGTATTTGAGATCGGCCGGAAACCGCGTGGCCAACGTCTCCATGGTGTCGCGAACCTGCTTGGCCACATCCACGGCGTTGGAGCCCGGCGATTGGTAGATGCCGATCGCGGCTGCCGGTGCGCCGTTGAAGCGACTGTAACGATCCTGCGACTGGGCACCCATTTCGACGCGGGCGACGTCGCCGACACGGATCGTCGAGCCATCGGGATTGGCGCGCAGGACGATGGCGGCGAACTCTTCCGGGCGAGTGAGCCGGCCCTTGGTCTTGATGTTGAGCTGAACCTGCTGCTCGCTCTGGACCGGCGCTGCGCCGATGCGACCAAGCGCGGCCTGAACGTTCTGGCTTTGCACCGCGGCGATGACGTCGTTCGGCGTCAGATTGAGCTCGGTCAAACGGTCCGGATCGAGCCAGATGCGCAGCGAGTAATTCAGCGGTCCGAACAGTACGACCTGGCCGACGCCTTTGATCCGCGCCAGCGTGTCGATGACGTTGATGGTTGCGTAATTGCTGAGATAGACCGCGTCGTAAGTGTTCTTCGGCGAGTAGATATTGATGACTTGCAGCAGCGCGGCCGACTTTTTGAGCACGGAGAGACCCGAGCGCGATACTTCAGTCGGCAGCTGCGGCAGCGCCAGACTGGCGCGGTTCTGCACGTTGACGGTGTTGATGTCCGGATTGGTGCCAAGCGCAAAGGTTACATTGAGCGTGTAGCTGCCGTCGGAGCCGCTGGCGGACTGGTAATAAAGCGCATTGTCGACACCGTTAATCTGTTCTTCGATCGGCTGTGCGACCGTGGTCTCGACCGTCTCGGCGTCGGCGCCCGGATAATTCGCCGTCAGCGTGACCTGGGGCGGCACGATGTCGGGAAACTGCGCGATCGGAATCGCCGAGATCGCGATCAGGCCCGCCAGCGTGATAACGATGGCAATGACAATGGCGAAGCGCGGCCGGTCGATGAAAATTCCGGAAAACATCGGGTCAGTTTTCCGGAACTACAGTTGCCGTGACGACTTGGCCGGGCCGCACCTTCTGTAAGCCGTCGACGACGATGAGTTCGCCTTCTTTGAGGCCCGACACAACCTCGATGTCCGGCCCCTGCTCGGGCCCTGTCGTGATGCGCCGCTGCTCAACCTTCTTCTCCGCATCGACCACCATGACGTAATGGCCGACCTGATCGAGCAGCACCGCGGATTGCGGCACCAAAAGCGCAAACCGCGGCTTGCCGCGTTCGACCAGTACGCCGACGATGCCGCCGGGGATCAATTCGTTGTTCGGATTAGGCACCGTGGCTCGCGCGGTAACGGTGTCGGTCTCGCCCTGCACCTGGACGTCGAGAAAGTTGGTGACGCCGGCATACGGATAGATACTGCCGTCGGGCAGCTTGATATGGATGGTGACGTGAGGGTCCTTGTCGGCCGACGCGGCGACCCGCCGCTTATAGGCGATGATATCGGCTTCGCTGGCCTGGAACGTGACATAGATCGGATTCTGGCTGACGATCGTCGCCAGCCGTCCCGATGTCGGACTGACAAGATTGCCCACGGTGTAATTGGCAAGTCCGATGCGGCCGTCGATCGGGGTCCGGATTTCGGTGTAACCGAAATTGATCTTGGCCTGTTCGAGCAGCGCCTTGGCCTGCAGCACGTCGGCCTGCGCCGACTGCTCGGCGGCGGCCAGTTGATCGACGGTGGCCTGTGGCACGTTCTGGTTTTTCACCAGCGCTTGGGCGCGCTGCAACTGCAAATTCGCATTGACTTCGTTGGCCTGCGCCTTGGCGAGGTTGGCCTCCTGCTGATCGACGGCTGCTTTGTAGGTATCTTGCTCGATGCGGAACAGAAGATCGCCTTTCTTGACCTCCTGCCCCTCGGTGAAATTTCGTTCCTCGATGAAGCCGGGCACCCGCGCCACGACGTCGACTTTGTCGATCGCAACGACACGGCCGATGAAGTCGCCGGTTTCCGTCACTTGTCGGCTCATGACAGGACGCACCGAGACTGCGGGCGGTAAAGCGCTCTGGGCCACAGCGTCGCCGCAACAAAACGCCGTGAGTAGGAGCAAGCTAACGGTAGCGGCACTGCGGATCAGCCGACAAATCATATTGATCTCCCCGGATGATCAACGCAGATCGGGATGAAGACATGTTATCATCTGAGCACGAGGCGTTAACTTGCAAGGCCTCGCCGTTTTGAAAGTCGTCAACGCGAAGTTTGCTCCCTCAGTTGCGCCACATCCTCCGCTGTGACCCGCGACTGTTCGCTGCCGAACCGCGCCGTGACATAATTCGCTACGGCTGCAATTTCCGTATTGGAATAGCCGCCGCCGAAAGCCGGCATGGAAATGATGCCGGCAGGCGCGTGCCGTACCGTCCCGGAGATCACGATCTGCGCGACATTCGTCGCCGTGGGATCGTTTACCGCGCGCGAGCCGCTGATCGTGGCAAATTGTGAGATCGGGCTTACCCCCGTCCAGCTGTGACAACTGGCGCAGGCCTCTTCAAATACGCGCTTGCCAACGACATCCGCTGTTCCACCGCCATTCTTGGGCGACGCCGGAGCCGGGGGCGCAATGACCGCCGGCAGGTCAGGCGTGGCGAGCGGGGGAATGGTGCGAAGATAAGTAACGACCGCGTGGATATCGGTGGGCTCCATACGGCTGAAGCTCTGATCAACAGCCTCGCCCATCGGTCCCGCTGCCGTGCCACGGCCCGACGCGTGGCCGGCCGCCAGATAGTCGAACACCTGTTGATCGCTCCAGTTGCCAATTCCGGTACTCTTGTCCGAGCTAATGTTGTAGGCGGTCCAGCCCGCGGTAACCGCGCCGGTAAATTTCTCGCGGTTGTTCAATGCGAAAGCAAGGTTGCGAGGCGTATGGCATTCGCCGCAATGAGCCAAGGCCTCGGCAATGTAAGCGCCGCGATTCCACTCCGCGGTTTGCGCCGCATTCGGTGCGAAACGCTGGTCGGCGTTGAACAACCACGACCACATGCTCATCGCCCACCGCTGATTATAGGGAAAGCTCAGAGTATCGGGGCGATTGGCGGCATGCACGGTAGGAAGGCTGAACAGATAGGCCTTGATAGCCAACGCATCGGCGTCGGTCATGTAAGTGTAGGAAGGAAATGGCATGGCCGGATAAAGACGAGTCCCGTCCGGCAGAATTCCCTTCTGGATTGCGTTTAAGAAATCCCGGTCGCTGTAATTTCCGATTCCGGTGTCCTTGTCCGCTGTGATATTCGGCGAATAGAGCGCACCGAATGGCAACGGAAACTCAAGACCGCCGGCATAATCCTTGCCACCGGGAGCGGTATGACAGACCAGGCAGTCGGCGGCGCGCGCCAGATATTCGCCGCGCTTGATGATGTCCGCATTGGCCAGATCGGCGGGCACTCCTGTCGGATTTGCCGCGTGGTAATCGGCCAGCGCGACAGTCGATCCGCCGGCGAATCGCCATCGGCCCCGGATCGAACTGCTTCCAGCCAAAAACGCCGAGCGCGATGATGACGAGGAGGGCGATAATGATGACGATACGGCGCGGGCGCATGACGGCTACGCCTTCTTGACCGCAAGCGCGGCGCGGTCGATGGGCAGCCGTCGCAGGGCAACGCCGGTTGCTGCATAGATTGCATTCCGCAGCGCTGGCGGTCCTGCCGTAGTACCGGTTTCTCCAATGCCGCCGGGGTCTTCGCCGCTCTTGATCACGTGCACGTCGATCTTCGGCACCTGGTCGATGCGCAGCATGCGGTAGTCGTTGAAGTTCGATTGCCGCGACCCGCCCCTTGCTGATCGTGACTTCGCCATAAAGCGCGGCCGTGAGCCCGAAGATCAGACCGCCCTGCAATTGCGCCACGATCGTATCGGGATTGACCGCGATGCCGGTATCGACGGCTGCGGTGACGCGGCGCAGATGAACTTCGCCGGAATCGTCGACGTCGGCTTCAACGACGGTGGCTATAAAGCTGCCGAACGATGGCTGTACGCTCACGCCGCGTCCGGCGCGCGCCGGCAGCGGGGCGCCCCAATTGGATTTCTCCGCCACCAGATCGAGCGCCGCCTTGAGCCGCGGATTAGTGCCGAGCATGCCGCGGCGGAATTCAACCGGGTCCTTGCCGGCCTTGTGCGCCAGTTCGTCCATGAAGCACTCGGTGGCAAAGACGTTGTTGTTCGGTCCAACGCCGCGCCAGAAACCGGTGGGCACGGCGGGCGGCTCCGCGCGCACATATTGCACCTGCCGGTTCGGAATATCGTAAGGCATGTCGACGGCGCTATCGACCGCATCGATGTCGATGCCGTTGACGAATATTGACGGCGCCCAGCGCGCCATGATCGACGAGCCGGCAGACCTTGTATTTCCAGGCGACGATCTTGCCGTCCTTGAGGCTTGCGGAAATCACGTCGCGATAGACCGGGCGGTAGATATCGTGCTGCATGTCTTCTTCGCGGGTCCACATCACCTTGATGGGCCCGTCGACCTGTTTGGCGATGCGAACCGCGGACGCGATCATGTCAGTCTCGAGCCGGCGGCCGAAGCCGCCGCCGATGTAGTGATTGTGCACGGTAACCTTGTCGACCGGCACGCCGGCCACTTCCGCCGCGGTGGCTTGCACGCGCGTTATCACCTGGGTGCCGGTCCATATTTCGCAGGCGCCGGGCGTAAGCGAAACCGTGCAGCTCTGCGGCTCCATGGTTGCATGGGCGAGGAACGGAAGCTCGTAGTCGGCGTCGACTCTTGTCGCCCTCAGTCAAGCCTTTATCGACGTCACCGACGGACTTGGCGACGGCACCATCCTTCCGGCTCGCGGCACGCAGATCGTCCCAGATGTCGCTCGAATTGACCTTGGCGTTTAAGCCCTCGTCCCAGGTGACGGCCAGTGCGTCGAGACCGGTCTTGGCGGCCCAGAAGTGATCGCCGACGACCGCGACCAGGTCGTCGAGCACCACGATCTGGCGTACTCCCGGAATCTTTTTGGCGGCGGCGT
The DNA here is from genome assembly GCA_963816565.1 of uncultured Alphaproteobacteria bacterium. Lineage (GTDB taxonomy): Bacteria > Pseudomonadota > Alphaproteobacteria > Rhizobiales > Xanthobacteraceae > BOG-931. The sequence continues at coordinate 11,624 of CAWFLM010000001.1, forward strand.
CATCGACATGCGCGACCTTGCCGCCAAACACCGGGCTTTGCGCCAATGTCGCAAACTTCATGCCGGGCAGCATCGCATCGATGGCGTAGATGACTTTGCCATCGGTCTTGTTGGGCGTGTCGAACCGCTTGAGCGGCTTGCCGATCAGCGTGAAATTCTTGGGGTCCTTCAGCCGCGGGTCGTTCGGGACGGGAAGCGCGCTTGCCGCATCGACGAGGTCGCCATAGGCCGCAACGCGGCCGCTTTCCGGATGCGATACCTTGCCGCCTGCCGCCGAACAGCTCGCCGGATCGACTTGCCACTGCACGGCCGCGGCCTGCACCAGCATCGCGCGCGCCGCCGCCCCCGCGACACGAAGCGGCTTCCAGAACGCTCGGATGGAATTGGAATTGCCGGTGACCTGAATGCCAAAAATCGGATTGCCGTAGAGCTTGTCGTCTGGCGGGGCATGCTCAAGCACGACCTGCGAATAAGTCGGCATCGAGCTCTTCGGCGAGGATCATCGCCACAGCGGTATAGACGCCCTGGCCCATCTCGACCTGTGGCATCACCAGCGTCGTCTTGCCGGCATGATCGATGCGGATGAAAGCGTTGGGCGCAAATTGGCCCGCCGGGCTGTCGGGCGCCTGCTCCGGTTCGTTGGCCGCCCGCACCGGCAAATGCAGGGCGAGCACCAAACCACCCGCAAGACCCGCCTTGACGACGCGCCGGCGCGAAAAGCCTTGCGAAGCAAGTGTCTGATCGCCCATGTTACCGACCATGGCTGCCTCCTACTCGCCGGCGGCGCGTTTGATCGCGTCGCGGATGCGGACATAAGTACCGCAGCGGCAGATATTTCCTGCCATGGCCGCATCGATGTCGGCGTCGGCGGGATTGCGATTGTCGGCGAGCAGCGCCGCCGCCGACATGATTTGACCCGACTGGCAGTAACCGCACTGGATAACTTCAAGATCGAGCCAGGCTTTTTGCACTTTTGCACCCGCCTCGGTGGTCCCGATGGCTTCAATCGTGGTGACGGCGCGATCGCCGACCGTGCCGACCGCCAGCAGACAAGAGCGGACCGGCTTGCCATCGAGATGTACCGTGCAAGCGCCGCATTGAGCGATGCCGCAGCCGTATTTGGTACCGGTCATACCCAATACATCGCGCAGCACCCAAAGCAGCGGCATGTCCGGATCAACATCCACCGTGCGTTTGGCGCCATTGATTCCAAGCGAGATTGCCATCGCTACCTCTCAAACCAAAAGCGGCGGGTTATCGCCATGATATCCGGTCGAAGACCACGTATTGCCGTACACCTTAGTGCAGTTGCAAATTGTGATCACTAGGCGTCGCGCCCAGCATCCGTTAATTTATGCATCCGGAAGTAGCTGGCTGCGGTTTGGTATCTCCGGCAAGTGCCAATGCGACCTCCTCCTCAAGGGGCGCTAAACAGCGCGAGCACGCTGCTAGGCCACGCGCTGTGAAGATGTCACAGCTTTCGCAGCGGCACGGATCACGTCAATCACGAATTCGGGGTTGGAGAGCATGGCCACGTGGCTGCTGGCGACCTCGACGGTGGTCGCGCCCATGCGCCTGGCAACGAAGCGTTGCAGATCGGGATGGACCGTTCGGTCCTTGGTCGTCAGAACGTACCAACTCGGCTTTGTCTTCCACGCGGTGCCTTCGGCTTTTTGCGTAAACAGGTCGAGCACGGGCACGGCCTGGGTCGCCCAGACGACCTTCTGCTCCGCCTCGGGCAGATCCCCGGCGAATGCGCCCACCCCATTCGGGCTTAGCCAAATCCGCCCATCGGCGACCTCGATGTGGGAGAAGACATCCGTGACTGGGAACTTCTCCTGCTGGCTTTGCGAGGTTTCGGTCTCGTCGGGTGCGAGGGCGGCGATGTAGACCAGGGCGGCGACCCGGTCGTTCGTCCCCGCGTGCGTGATCAGGGTGCCGCCGTAAGAGTGGCCGACAAGAACCACGGGGTTACTCACTCGCCCGAAGCAGCGGGTAACGCACTCCAGGTCGCTCTTCAGCGAGTCCAACCCGTGCTGGGAGCAGATTACCTCGTGCCCATCCGCCTGTAGCGTGGGGATCAGCTTCTGGAAGCATGAGCCATCGGCCCAAAGCCCGTGAGCAAAGACAATGCTCGCTTTATTCTGGTCGGACATGAGTACCTCCCTGGTGGGAAACCGGCAGCCGAAATCTACCGCTCCTTGGACATGAGGGATGGTATTAACGTGCCCGTTTTGTAAGATTGGGCTCAGAACGAGGTTGCCGGTGCCTCGTGCGTGCTATTGATGCCAGTCGGCATTCGGAGGCAGTCATGGGCGGGACTGCGGTTGACGAAGTTTTAGCCAGGCGCTTCCGGATAGATCGTCCGCCAACGCTTGTCGCGCGCAGACGTCTTCGGGCTCAGGTCGCCTTCTCGCGCATGCGTAGCAGTCAGCCCATGCGCGGACGGTCTTTGGCGGTACCGCCAGGAGCGGCGTTTTCATTTCACGTTCCGCTGTCCGGGCCGTTCTTTTCCAATCTCTGGATGGCGGGAAAACGCAAAGCTTTGCCGGATGCGCGTTTAGGCGACACATTCCTGTTCGATTTGAACGAGAACCCGACCGTCGATCTCGACACGCCATTCGAACTCGTTGCGATTCTATGTTCCGCAAAACGCTCTTGATGAGATGGCCGATGACTCGGGCATTCCGAGAGTCAAAGGCCTTCATACACGGCAACTCGGCGAACCCGACTTGATCATGTATGGATTTGCCCAAGCACTCGCCGGCGCGATGGCGCGTCCGGGCGACGGTTCCGCGATGTTTTGCGATTATATCGCGCTCGCCTTTTTTGCTCATATCGTTGGCGCCTATGGCGGCTTGGCGATCAAACAATTCGCGCGCGGCGGCCTGGCTCCGTGGCAGCTGCACCGCGCTTACGAATTCATCGACGCCAATTTGGGTAACGACCCTTCGATCTCCGAGGTTGCGGATCAGTGCGGATTGTCGAGCAGCTATTTCAGCCGCGCCTTCAAACGCGAGTCCGGTTTCTCGCCGCACCGATGGCTGATGAAAAGACGCGTCGAGCGCGCCAAGGAGCTTTTACGCGAGCCGGGCCTACAGCTCGCAGGGATCGCGCAAATTTGCGGTTTTGTCGATCAAAGTCATTTTGCTCGCGTTTTCTCAAGAAGCGAAGGTTGCAGCCCAGGCCGCTGGCGCCGCCTGCGGAATGCTTAGCCTGACGATTTTGCCGCTCCTGCCATCGTCTTTGAGCGAGCCGGACGGGCCCAGCCCTTACAAGCGCCAAATCGAGAATATCCATCATCGCGTGAGCGGGATGTCAGGATCGCAAAAAGCGGCTCCCTTGCAGAGCATTTGCGGCAATGCCCCTTGACTTCTAAGACGACCGGTCATATTAAACCTGCCATGGCAAGACCGAATACCCGCGAAGACATCATTCAAGCCGGCCTCAAATGCTTGGTCGAAAAAGGCTTTAACGCCGTCGGCGTGCAAGACATTACGGACGCCGCCGGCGTGCCGAAGGGCTCGTTTTACAATCATTTCGAAAGCAAGGAGGCGCTCGGCGTAGAAATCGTCGGGCGTTATGGTGCCAATCAGGCGCGGCGGGAAATTCTGTCCGATGCGACTGTGCCACCGCTGCAGCGGCTGCGGCGTCATTTCGACCGGATCAGCACGCTCTATGCGGATTCGCATTTTACACGGAATTGCATTCTCGGCGGCTTCAGCGCCGAGTTGGCCAATCAGAGCGAGACGATCCGGGAAAGCCTTCGTACGCTTTATGGGCAGTGGACCAAAGACATCGAGGCGACCATTGCCGAGGCACAGGCAAAAGGTGAAATCGCCAACAAGACTAAAGCTTCCGACATGGCCGCCTTTCTGCTTGACGCCTATGAGGGGGCCTTGCTCCGTGCCCGCGTCGAACGAAACCGTAAGCCGTTCGATCGCTTTATGAAATTCGCATTTAGCCAACTCTTGGTCTGAACTCACGCCCATCGATCACTATCAAAAAGTCCACCCCCTTTTTTCATCTCAAATGAGATGACCGGTCATCTTACAACTGGAGGACATCATGAGCTGCCCCGCTGTCTCAGCGATCAACGCGACCACGGTGCAATCTGCATCCGGCATCCGCCAGTTCGCTCCCCTCACCTGGATTGCGCTCGGTACTTTCGCGACGGGCACCGAAAGTTTCATGATCGCGGCCTTGCTGCCCGGATTGGCAAAGGATCTCTCCGTAACGCTCACTGCCGCCGGTCAACTCATAACTGTCTTTGGCCTTACCTATGCGGTCAGTTCGCCGGCTCTGTCGGCACTGACCGCCGGCGTCAGTCGGCGCAATCTGCTTCTATTTTCCATGACAGGCTTTGCACTGGCAAACTTCTTCGCCAGCACCGCGACGGAGTTCTGGCAACTCCTTGTCGCACGAATTCTGCTTGCCGGCGCCGCGGGCCTTTACGTGCCGAGCGCAAGTGCCCTCGCCGGCGCGATTGTGGTACCGGAACGCCGCGGTACCGCTCTTGCTATCGTCAATGGCGGCACCAGTATCGCGGTCGCCCTCGGCGTACCGCTTGGTGCGATGGTTGGCCACGCGCTTGGCTGGCGTATGACCTTTGTCGGAGTCGGCATCATGGCGTCGATCGCTGTCGCCGGACTTTTCTTCGGCATTCCGCGCGGTATAGACAGAGGCCTGTCGGTACCGACCATTCGTGAACGCCTCGCCGTGCTACGGCAGACCCCGCTTCTCACCGGTTTCGTCGTCACCATGCTATGGGCGACCGGCGCCTACACGGTCTACACTTATTTTACGCCCTACCTCACCGCTGTCACGCGAATCGACAGCGCCCATGTTGGAATAGCCTTCTTCGTCTGGGGTGTATCGGCTGTGATCGGCTTGTTTTTGGGAGGCACGCTGAGTGACAGATTTGGACCGCGCGCGGTGATGATCCCGGCATTCATATTTCTGGCCTTGGCCTTTGTTGGGCTATCCGCGATCGGCCACTTCCTCTCCGGCGCCAGCGCGCTTGCGCCCGTCACAGCGGCAATAGTGATCTGGGGACTGGCGGCGTGGGGCTTTTTTCCAGCACAGCAATCGCGTCTGATGCAGGTCGCGGGAGTGAAGAACGCATCTATCGCGTTGTCGCTCAATGCATCCTTCATGTACCTGGGATTTTCGCTTGGGGCGATGCTCGGATCGCTGGTGCTCATGCACGCGTCCGTCACGACACTCGGTCTGGTCGGCGCCATTTGCGAAATTGCGGCCGTTCTAATCGTGCTGCCGACGGTATTGCAAACTGGCCCCTAAGATTGCCGTGGCAGTGGGATCATGACGAAGATGGCAAAGTATCCAGCGGACGCCCACTCTAGGCGACCAGCACCGACAAGTAATTATCGTCTCTTACCATGCGATGTTTGGTTGTCTGGGCACCGGCAGGAAATAGGCCAAGCGTCTCAAAGCAGCAGCTGCATTTCTCACAGTGCCAAATATGACGAGCGCGACTATTCCTCCGAAACTCGGACCTTTCAGGGGCAATCAGTTCATGGTCGCATTGGATGCATTTCATTCCAAAGCTCGAACGATGTGAGAATGCGATTCTCATCGGTAAGCTCCTTGTTGTCGATGGGGGATAACGCCAGCGCGCAAAGGATTTATGGCAATCGATTTCGGTGACCGTTTATCGGCAAATCCGAAATGAATCGCGGCTGGACAAGCCCAGTGACTCAGAGGGCATGTGCGACACTTCAGTCGGCCGACACGCCGAGCACGCGGCGTGTGCGTTCGATTCGCATTTGATCGACAATACCGGCGGTGACCGTCGCAAGATTTCCGCGAACGAAACACGCCTTGCGCGAGAAAATCTTAAATTCTCCAAAGTTCTGTAGTGGCTTGTCTGACGCGTGGCGTTGCGAGCCGTTGCCAGCCGGTGGGTCAAAAACCGCACCCGACTGCAAGACGCAAGTTAGGCGCGGCCGCGAAGGCTCATGAATCGTTAACCGCATTCGGCCAGCATTCGTTCGCTCACGATGGGGCACGAATCATGGCGCAAAATCTGAGTTACGTTCTTCCGCGTGCCGTCCTTGTGTTGCTCTGCTGGGGCGCGACGTACTGGATCCTGACCGTGCTTTCGCCCGGCCTGCCGCCGTCGGTGGTTTACATCACCGGCATATCCTGGGTGTTAGCGGGCATCGTCTGCTTCGGTTACATCTACAACCTGCGCCGTGAACTCGGCATGCTGCCGCACCAGCAACGGCCTATCACGCCGCAGCCACACGCCGCACCCGCCGCACCACGGCGACTGCGCGCGAGCGCTTCTACGCGGCGCTGCCACCCAACCGCTGAGATCGCCGCTCAGCCGCCGGCTCTGTTCCAGCCGCGAATGCGGTCGCCGTAGACTTCGAAGCCGGTCGGCGTCACGACCACTGTGTCTTCGAGCTTGATAAAGCCGCGCTGCGGATGTTGCAGCGTGGTTTCCACCGAGACCACCATGCCGGTTTCGAGCGGGCGATCGGCGTCATAGGCATCATAGGGAACCGGACCTGCATTGGTCAGCCGCGGCGCCTCGTGGCTGACGAGCCCCATGCCGTGGGCGAGGAATTCGGTGTGATTGTGCACCTTGGACTTTTGCAGCACGGCGTTCGCCGCGGCGTAAATTTCCTTGCCGAGCGCGCCGGCCCGGATCGGCTTCATCGAAGCCTGCTCGACGGCTTCGACTTCGGCCAGAAGGTCGACGAGTTCGGCATCCGGCTCGCCGATAATGCCCATGCGCGCGACGTCGCCGATATAACCGTGATAATTGCCGCCGGAATCGAGCGACAGCACGTCGCCCTTTTCCCAGCGCTGCTCCGACGGCGCGCGGTTGAGACTCGAGCCCGCCGCGATCAGGCAATAATCGAAGGTCAGTCCGCGCGAGGTCTCTTCGCGGCGCAGCGCCTCGGCGAGCTCGGCCTTGGTCGCGCCGGCGCCGAAATTCGCAATGACCGCCTGCATTGAATTGATCACCTTGTCCGAGGCAATGCGCAGCATTTCGAGTTCTTGCGGCGATTTCACCGCACGCAACCGCTCGAGCACGAACAGCGCGTCGACCAATTCGCTGTTCGGGAATGCCTTGCGCAGCACAGCCACGGCATCGACCGGCAGGAACGCCGTCTCGATGCCGATGCGCTTCGGCTTGGGATTAAGCTTGCGCGCATAATCGGCGGCCTTTTCCATGGCGTCGCTGGAGCCGGAGCTTTTGGTGTTGATCTCGGCCGTCCAGAACGGCGTCACCTCATTTTGAAACCGATCCATGCGGTGGCCGAAGAACCCCGCCTTCTGCGGCTCGCCTTTGGCGTAGACAAAAACCGGCAAATAGCGGCTCAGGCCCATCGCATCCATGGATTCGAAAAAGAACGAGCGATGACCGCCCATGAGATATTGAATGTTATGCTTCGACGTCGCGACCAGGACATCCATGCCGGCGTCGTCCATCAACCGGTCAAGCCGCGCGGTGTCGAACGGGGCCGTTTTCTTGGTGACGTCGAGCATGATCGATCTCCCTCAAAGGCTGCTGAGCGCCCAACCTAGCAAATCGCGCCGGGTTCATGAACCCACTCGGGTGAGGCCCCTGCCCCGCCGCTGCGACAGGCCTCGCCGCATGCTGTTCGGCTAGGCCCAAAGCTCGGCGCTGGCGAGCTTGGCGCCTTCGACCAGCGCGCCGAGCTTCGCCCACATGATGCTCGGATGCACGCGACGATGGAACGGTCCCTGGGCAAAGCCGCAGTCGGTGCCGGCGATGACGTTCTCGCGACCGACCAGGCGGGCGAGCCGCACAATGCGCTCGGCGACAAGCTCCGGGTGCTCGACCACATTGGTGGCGTGGCTGATCACGCCGGGAATGAGAAGCCGGTCCGCCGGCAGCTTGGCGCTTTCCCAGACCCGCCACTCATGTTCATGACGCGGATTTGCGCCTTCAATGACATAGGCCCCGACCTTCATGCCGAGGATGAGGTCGACGATGTCCTTGAGCGGCTACGTCCGTCGTGTGCGGGCCCGGCCAGCTGCCCCAGCAGACGTGATAGCGGATGCGGTCGGCGGGCAGGCCGGCGATCGCTTCATTAAGGACGTCGACCTGCATCGCCAGCCATTTGCGGTAATCGGCGAAGCTCGCCGGCGGCACCATGCGATCATAGGTGACGGCGGCGCGCGCATCGTCGAGCTGCAGGATGAAACCGGCGTCGATGATCAGGCGATATTCGGTGCGCATCGCCGCCCCGATGGCGCGGATCAACTCCTCTTCGCTTTTGTAATATTCGTTCTTGCGGTCGGGAATGACGCTGGCCGGCGCGGCCACCGGCAGGAAGGCTTCTTCGACTTTTACGTCTTTGAGCGCCGCTTTGAAGTTGGCGATATCGCGCGCCAGCTCGGCCTGACCGGTATAACTGATCGGCCCGACACAGACCGCTTCGACGGTCGTTGCGACGCCCTCGCGCGCATCGAGCTCGGCATAGAACTCGGCGAAATGCTCGCGGTCGACACCGCGCGTGAATGGATTGCCGCCGCCCGGCTTGATCGGCCGCCGCTCGAAGCCCGACAGCCGCTCCAGAACATATTGCGACCAGCTGATCGATTTGCCGAACTCGCCGTCGCTGACGACGTCGATCCCCACTTCGGACTGCTTGTGCACCACCTCAGCGACGGATTGCGTCAGGCAGGCCTCATAGGCGGCCCGGTCATAGGGCTTGCCGGCTTGTTTGGCGCGCAGGAAATCCTGCAAGGCCGACGGCCGGATCAGGCTGCCGACATGCGTCGTGAGAATACGATTGCTGCTGCGCTTCATTGAGTTCTCCACAACGCCATTACTGCCGGGGCAAGCTTGCCGCCGGCCAAGGTTTCAGCACCTTTGCGCACAGTTAGGCAAGCGGAGGGGCAGTCGTCGGCGCGGCCCGGGATGGGCGATATCCCATTGGTTTGTTCGGACAGCAGCCTAAAGGGCCGCAGCGCCGTTATGCAGCGGAGCGGGCCGCCGATTTGGGCACGGCGACAGCCTCGGCAACGCCGCGCTTGGCGCGATCGAGAATAAGCTCGATGGAGGCGATCTCGATGCGGTTGCGGCCGTTGTCCTTGGCGCGGTAAAGCGCGTGGTCGGCCTGCGCCAAGAGCGCCGAAATATCGAGCACGGCGTCGTAGCTGATGACGATGCCGATGCTCACCGTCGCGATGACGGGCCGGCCGTCGACTTCATAAGTGGCTTCGGCGAAAGAGCGCCGTATGTTTTCGGCGACGGCCATCGCCCGCTCGCGGGTCGCATCGACCAGGAGCGCCGCGAATTCCTCGCCGCCGAGCCGGCCGAACAGATCGACGCGGCGCATGCAATTGCCCGCCATATTGGCGAACAGTTGGAGGACGCGATCGCCGATGGCGTGGCCGAAGCGGTCGTTGATCGATTTGAAATTGTCGAGGTCGAGCAGCATGACCGCGACCGGACGCGGGTCGGTCGCCTGCCGGCGCAGTTGTGCTTCGCCGTCTTGGAGAAAGGCGCGGCGATTGGAAATGCCGGTGAGCGGATCGACCAGCGCTGCGGTCCTGTGGCGGTACTCGGTGCGTTCCTTCGCCATCGCCAGCAGGATGAAGGCGATTGAGATCGTAAACAACAGCGCCTCAAAGCTGAGCACCGTGAGCCAAACGCTTTGGAACACTGCGGTGCCGTTCGGCGACCACGGCAGCATGGCGCCGAGCGGCGTGCGCAACAGATAGAGCGCGCCGTGAGCGAACAGCATGAAGATGGCGGGCCAGCGCGATACCAGAGGCTCGCTGCGGCCGCGCCAGAATTCATACGCCGCCGCCCAGGTATAGGCGGTGATGATGCCGGAGGAGAGCAATACGCGGATGTCCCAGGACGCGGCGATGGCCGGGATGCGGCACAGCACAAGCCATAATGCGGCGCCGCCGAACAACAGAATCGGCAGCGGCCGGCGATGGTCGAAGACGCGCGCGCCGGTCCAGGTCATGGCAAACGCGGTAAACAGCAATGCATTGGCCAGATCGATCGAGATCACATCCGGGGCCGACCCGTACATACCGAACAGCGCGACCGAGGCCGCCCGCAACAGATCGGCGAAACCCCACCACGCCACGGCGTAAATCGTCGTATTCTGCACCCACGCGAACAACAGCAGCAATCCGAGGATCGCTTCCACGTAGATGGTGACCAGAAACAAGGTATTGACGTCGAGATTCATCGCAGAACCAGATTGACCGGACGCGGCCGACGCGTGCTGAAGAACCGTCGTACCGGCTTAGCGCAGTCGCCGGAAAAAATCGGTGAATAGCCGTAACCGTCGCCCGGTCATGCGTGCATATGGTTTCGATGGCGTTTCCCAAATTGACGGCATTCTCGATAGCCTTGTTTCCGAGCCGGCGGTCCCCTATTTTCCCCCGGGCCGGAAAGCGCGTAACCATGCAATTTGCCAACGGAATTACCGAAGCGATTGGCAACACCCCGCTGATCAAACTCAAACGAGTTTCGGAAGCGACTGGCTGCACCATCCTCGGCAAGGCCGAATTCATAAATCCCGGTCAGTCGGTCAAGGACCGGGCGGCCTTGTTCATCATCAAGGACGCGGTGCAAAAGGGCGAGTTGCGGCCCGGCGGCGTTATCGTCGAAGGGACGGCGGGCAACACCGGCATTGGCCTTGCTCTGGTCGGCAATGCCATGGGCTTCCGCAGCGTCATCGTCATTCCGGAAACGCAAAGCCAAGAGAAGAAGGACACGCTGCGGCTGTGCGGCGCGGAATTGATCGAAGTCCCCGCGGTGCCCTATTCCAATCCCAACAATTACGTAAAACTCTCCGGGCGGCTTGCCGCGCAATTGGCCAAGTCAGAACCGGCCGGCGCGATCTGGGCGAATCAATTCGACAACGTCGCCAATCGCCAAGGCCATATCGAGACGACGGGCCCGGAAATCTGGCATCAAACCGACGGCAAGATTGACGGCTTCTCCTGCGCGGTCGGCACCGGCGGCACGCTGGCCGGCGTCGCCATCGCGCTTAAGGCGCTGGCGCGCCAAGCGGGCGACAAGACCGTTCGTATTGCGCTTGCCGATCCGATGGGGGCTGCGCTTTACAGCTACTACACGACGGGCGTGCTCAAATCGCAAGGCTCCTCGATTACCGAGGGCATTGGCCAGGGCCGCATCACCAAGAATCTCGAAAACGCGCCGATCGACCTCGCCTATCAAATTCCCGATGCCGAGGCCGTGGCGATCATCTTCGATCTGCTCGAACACGAAGGCCTCTGCCTGGGCGGCTCTTCCGGCATCAATGTCGCCGGCGCCGTTCGCCTTGCCAAGGAGCTCGGCCCGGGCCACACCATCGTGACCATCCTCGCCGACTACGGCACGCGCTATCAGTCCAAACTGTTCAATCCGGCGTTTCTGCGCGAGAAGAATCTCCCGGTGCCGGCTTGGCTCGAGCGCACGTCGAGCATCACAGTTCCCTATGAATGATCGGTGCGAATGAACTTCGTCACTTCAGCCGCGTTAGCTTAATCGAGAACAATCATGTTGCGAACCGAGAACACCCCTGCCCCATCGCCGACGAGCCGCTTTCTGGTATCGACCGAATGGCTCGCCGAACGCTTGCATGACCCGCATGTGGTCGTCGTCGACGGCTCATATTTCCTGCCGACCCAGAAGCGCGACGCGCTTGCCGAATATCGGGCCGGCCACATTCCCGGCGCGGTGTTCTTCGACGTCGAAGCCGTCAGCGATCATTCCACCGACCTGCCGCACATGCTGCCCGGAACCACGCAATTCGGCGATGTGGTCGGCGGCCTCGGCATCGGCGATGGCGACACCGTCGTCGTCTATGACAGCTACGATCCGGCTCGACCCGGGGTGTTTTCTGCGCCCCGGGTGTGGTGGACGTTCCGGATTTTCGGCGCGCAATCGGTCTATATCCTCGATGGCGGCTTATCGAAATGGCAAGCCGAAGGCCGCGCGCTCGAGACCGGCGAGGCCAAGCGCGCCGCCAAGACATTCACCGCGGAGATGAATGTCGGCGCCGTGGCCATGCTCGACGACGTGCGCATGGCGCTCACTAGCGATACCGTGCAGATCGTCGACGCCCGCTCGGCCGAGCGCTTTGCCGGCAAGGCGCCGGAGCCGCGTCCGGGCCTGCACTCCGGCCATATGCCGGGCGCGTTCAACGTCCCTTACGACCGACTTCTGGAAAACGGCCGGCTCGTCTCGCGCGACAAGCTCGCCAAGGCGTTCACCGCCGCCGGTGTCGATCTCGACAAGCCGATCATCACCAGTTGCGGCTCCGGCGTCACTGCGGCGGTCTTGACCTTCGCGCTTGAATCGCTCGGCAAGACCCCGAAAGGCCTGTACGACGGATCCTGGGCGGAATGGGGCTCACGCCCCGACCTGCCGGTCGAACGCGATAAGTAAATCGCGACGACGCATGATCGCGAAAGGCCTATCCCGGACGTGACCCGGGATGGATTTCGGTTTCCCGCCTACGGGCTTCGTCACCGGCGCCAATTTCGTGATTGACGGCGGCATGACACGGAAGATGATTTACACGGACTAATTTCGCCCGATTCTGGACTATGATGCGCTCATGATCTTCCGCCAGCTATTCGACGCAACGTCCGGGACTTACACCTACATCCTCGCCAGCCGGCCGGGCGGCGAGGCGCTGATCATCGATCCGGTCCTGGAAAAGGTCGACCGCTATCTGCAGCTCATTCGCGAACTCGACCTGAAACTGGTCAAGGCGGTCGACACCCATCTGCATGCCGATCACATCACCGGGCTCGGCGCGCTGCGCGACCGCACCCATTGCATCACGGTGATGGGCGAGAACACCAAAGCCGACGTCGTGTCGATGCGGGTCGCCGAAGGCGACCGCGTCGAAATCGAAGGCCTGCGCCTCGACGTGCTCTACACGCCCGGGCACACCGACGATTCCTATTCGTATTTGTTGGCCGACCGGGTCTTCACCGGCGACACGCTGCTCATTCGCGGCACCGGCCGCACCGATTTCCAGAACGGCGATCCGCGCGCGCAATACAATTCGATTTTCAACAAGCTCCTCAAGCTGCCGGACGCCACGTTGGTTTATCCGGCGCACGACTATAAGGGCGACACGGTCTCGACCATCGGCGAGGAGAAGCTGCACAATCCGCGGCTTCGCGTGAAGTCGATGGACGAATATGCCGAGCTGATGAACAATCTGAAATTGCCCAACCCGAAAATGATGGACGTGGCGGTGCCCGCCAATATGCGCGTCGGCCTGCATCAGGAGGAAGTGGCGCGCAAAGGCTGGGCTTTGACCGCGGCCGAAGCCATCGCGCTGCGCGGCCGGCCCGACATCGCCATCGTCGATTTGCGCGAAAAGAGCGAGCGCGAAAAGCACGGCGTCATTCCGGGCGCGCTGCACGCGCCCTATCCGAGCCTGCAGGAAGAGATCGGCGCAGGCGGCATGCTGCACGAACTGGCAACCGCGCGCCGGCAAGCGCATCGTGTTCCTGTGCGCCTTCGGCGAGCGTTCGGCGATGGCGGTGCGGGCGGCGCAGGACGCCGGACTCAAAACCGCCTGCCACATCTCAGGCGGCATCGACGCCTGGAAGAAAGCGAACGGGCCGCTGGCGCGGTGACATGCGACACCGCGGCCGGACCGGTTCGCCGCGCGCTTGCGGCTAGCGGCAAGCCCCTTGCGAGCGAGCGGTATCGAGCGCGGCCGAGGCCGCGAGCCAGTCCGGCAACCCAAAGGCAATCTTGGTCCAGCTGGTGCCCCAGGGATTATCGGCGCTATTCCACCAGATTTTGCACCAGCCATCGTCCAAACGAACGACGGCGTAATCGGCCCGCGCCGGGGTTGAAGCGGCGAAACCGACGGCCAGGACGGCAACAGCGAAAGCCAGTCGTCTCATCGTGAACCTCTTCCTGTGCCCGCCCGCACACTTCACATAGGTTGCGGCCGCCCGCGCGGCAAGTCGGCAAAGAGCGCCCGGTGATGCCCGTCGCAATCTATGAAAGCGGCACGCCAGCCCGCGGCAGCACGATGCGGAATTCGGTGAATGCGCCGGGCTGCGTCTCGACCTCTATCGAGCCGCCATGCTGCTTGACGATGATGTCGTGACTGATGGAAAGACCCAACCCGGTCCCTTCGCCGGCAGGCTTGGTGGTAAAGAACGGGTTGAACATCTTCTCCTTCACCTCCGGTGGAATACCCGTGCCGTTATCGCGGATCCTGATTTCGACGCGGTCGCCGAGGTTACTGGTCGCGGCAGTCAAGGTCGGTTCGTAGTCGCCGCCATTAGTCTCGGCTTTGCGCTTGGTGGCCGCGTAAAAGCCGTTCGAAATCAGGTTAAGCAGCACCCGCGTGATCTCCTGCGGGAACAAATCGACCTCGCCCGCCGACGGGTCGAAGGACCGCTCCAGCGCGATATTGAAGCCCTGCTTTTCGGCCCGCGCGCCGTGATAGGCGAGATTGAGGCTTTCCTCGACCAGCGCGTTGACATCGACCGGCCGGCGGTCGCCGGAGCCCTGCCGCGAATGCAACAGCATGTTCTTGACGATCGAGTCGGCGCGCTTGCCGTGCGCCACCACCTTGTCGAGATTGCCTTGCAGCATATCCGCGATCTCGCCGATCTGTTCGCGCAGCTTGGCGTCGAGATGCGCGCCGGAAAGCGCCTCGCGCAATTCGTCGATCAGCTCGACCGAGACGGCGGAAAAATTATTGACGAAATTGAGCGGGTTCTTGATTTCGTGAGCGATGCCGGCGGTTAGTTGGCCAAGCGAGGCGAGTTTTTCGGTCTGCACCAGGCGGTCTTGCGCGGTGCGTAAATCCGCCAGCGACTTGCTCAGCTCCCGGGTTCGTTGTTGAACGTCATCAAACAGGCGCACATTCTCGATCGCTATCACTGCCTGGTCGGCGAAGGTGGACAACAATTCGATTTGCTTGTCGGTGAACGGCCGAACGCTGCGCCGCATCAGTATAAATACGCCAATCGGCATGCCTTCCCGCAGCAGCGGCACGCCGAGCAGTCGGTCCGCGCGCCCAGTTTTTCGACGGCTGCGGTCAAGGTGTATTCCGGATCGCTCCGGACATCTTGGACATGAACGACTTTGCGTCCAAGAACGGTACGCCCAGTGACACTACCCCGATCGGGTTCAAACTTGATTTCCTTCATATGAGCGTGCAGTTCGGGAGGAATCCCGTAACTCGCCGCGTGCTCATAGTGCGTCCCTTGAAGGCGATGAGTGGCCGCCATATCGGCATCGCACAGCCGAGCGGCCGATTCCACCAACGTGTCGAGCACGGTCTGCAGGTCGAAGGTCGACCGGCTGATAACCTTGAGCACGTCGGCGGTGGCAGTCTGCTGTTGTAGCGATTCGCGCAACTCGCCGAGCAGCCGCGTGTTCTCGATGGCGATGACCGCTTGGTGCGGCGAAGTTTCGTACCAATTCGATCTGCTTTTCGGTAAACGGACGGACTTCGATGCGAGTACAGGGTGAAGGCGCCCGATCAGTTCGTCGTCCTTGAGCATAGCGGAACGACCAAGAGCGTGCGAACATTGGCCAATTCGACGGCCGCCACGGACAGCGGCTATTCTCGAGATAACTGGCTGTGCAGAAGCATCGGGAATATGAATCGGCGATTTTCCCGCCAGCAAAACGCGCCCAATTAGATTGTCGGTGATCGCCCGCTGGAAGGGTGCAGCTTTTCCAGGTCAATTCCTGTGCATAACGGCAGCAGGCGTGTTGTGCGCCGCAGCATGAAGCGCAAATCTTCGCCGTTTCCGGGCGCGCAAATATTTCCCGCCATGCGGAGTCGCACAGATGCGCACGGCATTCTCCAGCAGCGAATTCAAATACGGTCTGTAAATCGAGGGTCGAGCGCGCTGATCACCTTGCAGAACGTCGGCGGTCGCCGTCTGCTGCTCCAGCGATTGCCGCAATTCGTTGAGCAGCCGCGTATTCTCGATAGCGATGACGGCCTGGGCGGCGAAGTTCTGTACCAGCTCGATCTGCTTGTCGGTGAACGGACGCACCTCTTGTCGGTAGATGCCGAATGGTGCCGATCAACTCGCCGTCCTTCACCATCGGCACGCCGATTAAAAGCGTGCGCACGGCCGAACTGTGGTCGGCACGTCCGAGAATGGATTCCGGCGGCATAATCGTCGCGTGCTGCACACCTGCTTCGTTTGCAGAATGCGATCGTTGAGCGTGCCAGACGTCCGGTAGGAAGGGTCCGCGAAGCTGTCGATGAATTCCGCATAGTCGGGCGGCGTATTACGACTGCTGACGCGAAATGAAAACGTTGCCGTCGACGCAACACAACGTGCCGAATTTGGCTTCGCAGATGCGCGACGCATTCTCCAGCATGGCGTTGAAACACCGGCTGCAAGTCGCCGGGCGACGAACTGATGACTTTCAGCACGTCCGCAGTCGCGGTCTGCTGATCCAGCGATTGCGCGCAATTCGTTGAGCAGCCGCGTGTTCTCGATGGCGATGACCGCCTGTGCGGCGAAGTTTGCACCAATTCGATCTGTTTATCGGTGAACGGACGTACTTCCTGGCGATAGATACTGATCGCGCCGATCAGTGCGTCGTCCTTGAGCATGGGGACGACGAGGAACGTGCGCGCTCCAAGAGTTCCACCGCCATGACACGGAGCGGATCGCGTTGCTGCGTAGTCCGGATCCGCCGCAGATCGAGAATGTGCACGACTTGCTTGCTGGCAATGACGCGACTTAAAGCGCGTTGCTGGCCCGGCCGGAGCAGCGATTGCCGTATGCAATTCGATGAAGGCGGCAGGCGCATTATGCAGGGCCGCGGCGCGAAAGCCTTCGTCTTCGACGAGCAACAGCTTGCCAAACTGCGCCTCGCAAATCCGCACCGCATTCGCCAGCATGGCCTGAAACACCGGCTCAAATTCGCCCGGCGACGAACTGATGACGCGCAGCACGTCTGCCGTCGCGGTTTGCTGCTCCAGCAGATTGCTGCGCAATTCACCGAGCAGCCGCGTGTTCTCGATGGCGATGACGGCCTGCGCGGCGAAGTTTTGCACCAGTTCGATCTGCTTGTCGGTGAACGGCTTCACCTCCTGCCGAAAGATGCCGATGACGCCGACCAGTTCGTCGTCCTTGACCATCGGCACGCTCAGAAGCGTGCGGGCGCGGCCGAATTTGGCGACCGGCACGTCCGACTCTTCCGCCATCATATCGCGCGTATGCACGACCTGCCTGGTTTTGAGCATGCGGTCGAAACTGACGTGACGCGCCAATCGGAAGGACCGGAATCTGGTCGATGAATGCCGCGTACTCGGCACGGCGCATTATGACGGGCGACGCGGCGAAACACGTCTCCGTCACGCAACAGCAACGTGCCGAACTGCGGCTTCACAGATGCGCGAGGCATTTTCCAGCATAGACTCGAACACCGGCTGCAATTCACCTGGCGAACTTGAAATGACCCTCAGTACATCCGCGGTCGCGGTCTGCTGGTCCAGCGATTGCCGCAATTCGCTGAGCAGCCGCGTGTTCTCAATGGCGATCACGGCTTGGGCGGCAAAGCTTTGCACCAACGCGATCTGCTTGTTGGAGAACGGCGCCGCATCGCGGTGCGCCGTGACGATCGCGCCGATCGCGCGGCCGTCCCTGATCATCGGCGCGGCGATTTGCGAGTTGAAGCCGAATTTGCGCGCGCTGCGCTCCGCGAAGGGTGGGGAGTCAGGATTACCGATGACCGGCGTCAACTGTATCGCCCGCCCGGCAAGAATCGCTTTTCCGGCAACCGTCTGGTCATCGAGCGGCACCGGGAAATGCTCGGAAAATTTCTCAAACCCCGCTTCGCCTTTGAACCCGGCGAGTTCGAGCATGCCGTCGCGAACCAGGGTCACGATGGCAAAGCGAGTGCCGAATAAGCGCAGCAGGTTGCGCACAATCGCTTCGAACACCAGGCTGGGGTCAGTCGTCGAGCCCATGATCGAGGCAAGAATTTCGCCGGTCGCTGCCTGCAGCTCTTGCGACTCGTGCAGCTCGCGCTTGAGTCGCGCGACCTCGCTTTCTGGGCCGGCAGCCGAGGAGCCGCGCCGCCGCGCGGCCTTCGGCGCGGCGCGACGCCTGGGCACCGCGGCTTTGCCCCGCCGCGCTTTGACCGATTTACGGCTGACTCTGGCGCGCCGTCGCACTGCCTTCCCCCAAGGCTCGGGAAATAATACTGCGAGTCCAAAATAGCACAGGAAACTCGGCCGCGTATGGGCCTCCGCACGCCAGAAACGACCAAAATTCGGGGTTTATCAAACGCGAAAGCCGCAGGCACGAGTCCTGCGGCTTCCGTCTTTGCGCCCGCTGCAGGGAGGGAATTCAGCGGGCGCCGGTAATATCGAACCGAGCTTAGAGTTGCGAGCCCTGATTGGCGTCGTCGCCATTCTCCTGGCCGAAGTGGCGGCCGTGCTGCCAGCCATGTCCGTCACCGCCGCGGCCATAGCCTTCACCCTGCCGCCAGTTGTGCTCCATAAAAGCGTGCATGTGCGGATGCGGCCGCAAAATGCGCGCCAGCTTCATGAAGCGGGCCTTCTGGTCGTCATTGAGGCTTTGATAAAGCGGCGCGCCGGCATCGGCGACCTTCTTGAGCGCCGCGCTGCCTTTTGCCATGGCGTCGGCGCGGCGTTCCAGCCGGTCGAATGGCGTGGCCGGCGCCTGCTGCTCGCCGGACAAGCGGGCCTGGATGCGCGCGATGCGCAATTGCGCCATGTCGCGCAGCGCCTGCTCGAACGGCGGCCAGTTTTTCGCCTGGTCCGGCGTGAGTTCAAGACCCGCTTTGAGGGCGGCGATCCGCGCGTCGGTGAAGGCTGAGATATCGGCGGGATTTGGCCGGTGCCGCTGTTCGAAGCGCGGACCGTCGCCGCCCGGATTGCCTTGGCCGCCAAAACCCTGTTGCGCGTAAACCAACGAAGTGCCGGCGAGAGCAAACAATGCCGTCGCGGCGATAACTGGCTTGAGCATGTGATCCTCCTCGGATTCAACGTAAGTAAAATAATGGACCGCGAAGGCTGGAACTCAAGTTAAAGTTTCGCCATGTGATTCCTTTGAATGAATTACAGGCGTGTAATTCTTTCCACAACGCAATGTTCATGAACAAATCTGCAGTATTGCGAAGCTTTCGCGATATGGAGCGTTCGCGTTCAACGCAACACTTGCTGCAGAAACAACCGGGTGCGCTCGTGTTGCGGCTGCGCGAAAAATGCTTTGGGCTCGTTGATCTCGACGATCTGACCGTCGTCCATGAAAATGACGCGGTCGGCCACTTGGCGCGCGAAGCCCATTTCGTGGGATACGACCAGCATGGTGATGCCGTCACTGGCCAGCTCCACCATAGTGTCGAGCACCTCTTTGACCATCTCCGGATCGAGCGCCGAGGTCGGCTCGTCGAACAGCATGATGTCCGGGCTCATGCACAAAGCGCGCGCGATAGCGACGCGCTGCTGTTGGCCGCCGGACAGCCGCGCCGGATATTTGTGCGCCTGCTCCGGTATCTTGACGCGCGCCAAATAGCGCATCGCCAGTTCTTCGGCCTCCTTCTTCGGCATGTGCCGCACCCAGATCGGCGCCAGCGTACAGTTCTCCAGCACGGTCAGGTGCGGAAACAGGTTGAACTGCTGAAACACCATGCCGACGTCGCGGCGCACTGCGACGATGTGCTTGGGGTCGTCGGTCAATTCGATGCCGTCGACGACGATGCGGCCGCGCTGCCAGTCCTCCAGGCGGTTTATGCAGCGCAACAGCGTCGACTTGCCGCCGCCGGACGGACCGCAAATGACGATGCGCTCGCCGCGCGCCACCGTGAGATTGATGTCGCGCAGCACGTGAAAATCGCCGTACCATTTGTGCAGGCCGACAATCTCGACCGCCGGTCCGGCTCCGGCGTCAGCTTGTGCCGTGTCGGGACCCATCTCGGGACCAATGTCGGGACCATCTGCCATCGCGCAACCCTTCAGCGCCGATGCGCTCTTGCCAGCCGTGTTTCGACGTTACGGGCATAGCGCGACATGCCATAGCAGCAGATGAAGTAGAACAAAGCGGCAAAAGCATAGCCGGTTACGCTGGTGACCGGCGTCGCCCAGCGCGGATCGGCGCGCGCCGCCTCGATGGTGCGTAAAAAATCGAAAATGCCGACCACGAAGACCAGGGTCGTGTCCTTGAACAAGCCGATGAAGGTATTGACGATATTGGGCAGCGTCACCCGCAGCGCCTGGGGCAGGATGACAAGCGCCATCATGCGCCGGTACGGCAAGCCGAGCGCCTGTGCCGCTTCGTATTGGCCGCGCGGGATCGCCGCAAGCCCGCCGCGCACGACCTCCGCCATATAGGCCGAAGCGAACAGCGCAACGCCGATCAGCGCGCGAACGAGCTTGTCCGGCGACAACCATTCCGGAACGAACAGCGGCAGCATGACGCTCGCCATGAACAAGACGGTGATCAGCGGCACGCCGCGGACGAATTCGATAAAGGTCACCGCGAACAACCTGACGACCGGGATTTCGGAGCGGCGCGCGAGCGCAAGCAAAATACCGAGCGGCAGGGAAACCACAATGCCGACGGTGGCGACGACGATAGTGACCAGGATGCCGCCCCACAGCGCGGTCGGAACGTCGATAAGTCCAAGGCCTGGTGCGCCGCTCAAGAAGACATAGGATAGAACCGGCAGCGCAACGAAGAAATAAACGGCGCCAAGGTCGCGGCGCGGCGCTGAAAGCCAGGCGAGCCAGCCGATGCCGAATGCCAGCGCCACGAAGAACACATCCACGCGCCAACGCGCGAAGATCGGATAAAATCCGTACACGAAATAGGAGAACCAGACGCGCACGAAGGCCCAGCAGGCGCCGGGATCGGAATTGGCCGGCGAAGCAAGGCACGCCTCGCGATCGGGCCCCGACCACACGGCATCGAAGATAAAAAACCGCAGCAGCGGCGGCACTGCCCAGGCGATGAAGACGATGCAGACTAGCGTCAGCGCGCTATTGCCTGGGGACGAAAACAGATTATCCCGCGACCAGCCGATCATGCCGCGCCGCGCCGCCGGCGGCGGTAGCCGTTGCGCCGGCACGGTGCGCAGGTAGTTCCGCTCCGCCATTGCCGTCATCGCCCTCAGCGCTCCTCGACGGCAATCGCATACCCATACCAATTCATGAGCAGCGAGGTGACCAGGCTGATGAATAGATAGACCGCCATGGTGATAGCGATCACTTCGACGGACTGGCCGGTGAGATTGAGCACGCTGCCGGCAAAGACCTGCACCAGATCGGGATAGCCGATGGCGACGGCGAGCGAGGAGTTTTTGATGAGATTGAGATATTGGCTGGTCAGCGGCGGCACGATGATGCGCATCGCTTGGGGGACGATAACGAACCGCAGCATCGTCGACGATCGCAGGCCGAGCGCTTGTGCCGCCTCGGTCTGGCCCTGCGGCACCGCCAAGATACCGGCGCGCACCGCTTCGGCGATGAAGGCTGCGGTATAGACCGACAGCGCCAACAGCAGCGCTGCAAATTCCGGAAGTATTTCGACGCCGCCCATGACGTTAAAGCGGCCCATCGTTGGAAAACTGAAGGACAGCGGCGCGCCGGACACTACAAATACCAGGGCCGGCATGACGACGACGAGGCCGACTGCCGGCCAGAATATCCGCATCGGCGCGCCGGTGCGGTCCTGACGGCGGCGCGCCCACACCCGCAAAACGAGGCTCGCCACAAGCCCCAACAGGAGCGCGACGACGACGTAGCCGAAGCCGGCGGCGAATTCCGGGCGGGGCAGAAACAGGCCGCGATTGTTGAGCAGGCTGCCGCCGGGCAGCGGCACGCTGCCGCGCACCAGCGGCAGCGCTTTGAGAACGGAATTGTACCAGAACAACAGTTGCAACAAGAGCGGCACGTTGCGGATCAGTTCGACGTAGCCGCCGGCGAGATGGGCGACAAGCCAATTGCGCGACAGCCGCGCGATGCCGATCGTAAAGCCAAGCGCGGTCGCAAAAACGATGCCGATGGCGGCGACCAGAAGCGTGTTGAGAAGGCCGACCCAGAAGGCACGGCCGAATGTCGAGGTACTGGAGGAATAGGCGATCAGCGTCTGGCTGATGTCGAAGCCGGCGGTGTTGTTCCAGAAGCCGAATCCCGAGGTGATATGGGCATTGGCGAGGTTTTGCGCCGCGTTATGAATCGCGGCATAGGCAATCCCGCCGACGATGACGACGAGCCCGACCTGCAGTGCAATGTTTCCCGTCCGGCGCACGCTAGGCGACGAAGGCGGCGGCGGTTGAACGGACTGCGGCATCGGCGAGCCCGCGGCAGCCACGGCCGGTGAGCGAAACCGGCTCAGCGGATCGGCAGGCCGTATTGCAAGCCGCCCTTGGTCCACAGCGCATTGAGCCCGCGCGCAATCTTCAACGGCGAGCCCTGACCGACGTTACGCTCGAAGCTTTCGCCGTAATTGCCGACCGCCTTGATGATGTGGTAGGCCCAATCGTTGCTCAGCCCGAACGCTTGGCCGAATTGGCCCTCGACGCCTAGCAGGCGACGGATGTCCGGCGCATCGGATTTTTGCATATCGTCAACATTGTGCTGGCTGACGCCGAGCTCCTCGGCATCGACCATCGCAAAATGCGTCCAGCGAACGAGATCTTCCCAGGTGTCGTCGCCCTGGCGAACCGCCGGACTGAGCGGCTCCTTGGAGATGATTTCCGGCAACACGATATTGGCATTTGGGTCGGTAAGCGTCAGCCGCGAGGCGTATAGTCCCGATGAAATCGGTAGTGAACGAATCGCAGCGGCTGGTGTCATAGGCCTTGATCGCCTCATCCAACGTCGCAAAGGTCACGCTTTTGAGCGCCATGTGATTCTGCCGGAAGTAATCGGCGAGGTTGAGCTCGGTGGTGGTGCCTTGCTGCACGCAGACCGAGGCGTCGTTGAGCTCAAGCGCTGAATTCACCTTCAGCGATTTGCGCACCATAAATCCCTGGCCGTCGTAGAAATTGACCGCGGCAAAGTCGATGCCGAGCGTGGTATCGCGCTCCATCGTCCAGGTCGTGTTGCGCGACAAGACGTCGATCTCGCCGGACTGCAGCGCCGTGAAGCGGTTGGCGGCGATCAGTGGTACGAACTTGACCTTGGTCGGGTCGTTGAAAATGGCAGCCGCGATGGCACGGCAGAAATCGACATCGAACCCGGTCCAATTGCCTTGCGGATCGGGCGCGCCGAAGCCGGCCAATTGACCGTTGGAGCCGCAATTGAGCATGCCGCGGTCCTGCACCGCCTTGAGCGTCGCCGATTGCGCCCACGCCGCTTGGCCGCCGAATGCCAGGCCCATCGTTGTAAGCGCCATGGCAGTGGCGAGAGCCGTGGCTACACGTTTCATGATGCTGATCATGATCTGGCCTTTCAGCATGAGGATGCGCGCCAATGCCCCGCGATGCGGCGCGCGTTACGGATGGTGACCTGCCGGTCCCGTTAGCTTTCGCCATCTGAGAACGATCGCGCTTTAAGGTCAAGGGGTTGACGAGAGCGGTCAATCCCGAGGTAATGCGAAAACGATGCCGCTTAAGCGAATTTAAGCCGAGATAGAACCATGAACGACAAGGGAAACAACGGCCAGCCGCGAGGAAAGCGCACGGCAACGAAGTTAGTCACGGCCGGGCGCGATCCCAAATCCAACTACGGCTTCGTCAACCCGCCGGTCTATCACGCCTCGACCGTGCTTTATCCGTCCGCCGAGGACTACGTCGCGCACCGCGCGCGTTACCAGTACGGCCGGCGCGGCACCCCGACGACGGAAGCCCTCGAACTTGCGCTGCAGGAGTTGGAGGGGCCGCAATGCGCTGGCGTCGCGCTGGTGCCGTCGGGACTGGCGGCGATTTCGACCGCGCTCCTGGCGGTCGTCCATTCTGGCGATCACGTGCTGGTCACCGACAGCGCCTATGGGCCGACGCGCACGTTTTGCGATCAAATTCTCGCCCGGCTCGGCGTCACCACGACCTATTACGATCCGCTCGTCGGCGCCGGCATCACCGACCTCTTCCGCCCCAACACCCGCGCCGTTTATCTGGAATCGCCGGGCTCGCAGAGCTTCGAAATGCAGGACGTCGGGGCTATCGCTAAAGCCGCTCATGCCAAGAACGCAGTCGTGCTCATGGACAATACCTGGGCGACGCCGCTGTATTTCCGGCCGCTCGATCATGGCGTCGATCTCGTCATTCAGGCCGGCACCAAATATATCGGCGGCCATTCCGACCTGATGCTCGGCACGGTGTCCGCCAATGCAGCAACGATCGCTGCGCTCAAAAATACCGTGCGATACACCGGTCTTCATGAGGCCCCGGACGATACTTATCTGGCGCTGCGCGGTTTGCGCACGCTCGGCATCCGGCTCGACCGGCATTACGAGTCCGGGCTCGCGGTGGCGCGCTGGCTCGAAAGCCGGCCCGAAGTTTTGCACATGCTGCACCCGGCACTGCCAAGCCATCCCGGCCATGCGCTGTGGAAACGCGATTTCACCGGCGCGTCGGGCCTGTTCAGCATGGTGCTGAAACCGGTGCCGAAAAAGGCCCATTATGCCTTCCTCGACACGCTCGAATTGTTCGGCATCGGCGCTTCGTGGGGTGGCTATGAGAGCCTCGCCATTCCGTTCGACTGCACATCCTATCGAACCGCGACGCGCTGGCAGCCCGGCGGACCGACGGTGCGCTTCCATATCGGGCTTGAGGCGGTGGAAGATCTGATCGCCGATCTCGAACGCGGCTTTGCCGCGCTCGCTGCGGCAAGTTGACGGCTGCTCACGCGACCGTCGTCGCGCGGTGATCGCGCAAGACGAAATAGAGATTGCGCAGATAGACGAACACGCCGAACGCCTGGCCGGCGATGAACACCGCGTCCTTGCGGTAGAGCGAGTAACCCAGCAGCAGCAATCCGCCGCCGATCGAGAGAAACCAAAACGCCGTCGGGATGACGCTGTGTCCGGCGCGCTCGGATGCGATCCATTGCACCAGGAAGCGCATGGTGAACAAGCCTTGGGCGATCAGGCCCAGAACGACCCACCAATCCAGTCTGGTGACAAAGACGTCCGTCAGGTACGCGCCGACCGCGTGCGACATATCAATGAGCAAGGGTTATCTCCTGCGATTGCGGAACGCGCCGTCGGCGCTGGATGAGCCACCACACGCCGGCGAGATCGAGAATGCCGACCCACAGCCGGTCCCAGAAACCGTAGTTCGACGTGCCGTGGGCGCGCGGCCGGTCGACGACGTCGACATAGCCGATGGCGAAACCTTCGCGGCCGACCAGCGCCGGCAGGAAGCGATGCAGACCGTCGAAATAAGGCAACGACAAGAAAAGATCGCGGCGGAATGCTTTGAGCCCGCATCCAGTGTCGCGCGTGCCGTCCTTAAGCACGGCCTTGCGAACCGCATTGGCGACACGCGACTGCAATTTCTTAAATCCCGTCGCTTTACGGCCGACGCGCTGGCCGGCAACGAGCCCGATCCGCGGCGCACCGGCCTCGAGCGCGGCAACGAGCACCGGAATAAACGCCGGATCGTTCTGGCCGTCGCCGTCGAGCGTCACCACGATCGGCGCGCGCGCGGCCGCGACGCCGGTGCGCACGGCGGCCGACTGCCCGCAGGATTTTTCGTGCCGGATTTGCCGCAAATAGGCCCGCTCCGCCATCAAGGCGCGCAATTCCTGTTCGGTCGTGTCGGTCGAACCGTCATTGACATAGACAATCTCGAAGGCGCCATGCGGTAACGCGCCGGCGATCTCGGCGACGAGCGGGCCGATATTGCCCGCTTCGTTGCGCACCGGCACGACCACGGAGATTGCGGGTGAGGCCCCGCCGGCACGGCCTTGCAAATTGGCTTCTGACATGGCGCAAACTTCTAAGGCGCATCCCGCTCGGGTTCAATCGCACGGCAATTCGAAGCGTTCGGGGCCGCGCGCTAGACCGCGCGGATGGCCTCGCCGAGCGCCGCCTTGATCCGCTGCCACGACGGCCCCGGATAGGGCCGCAGATCGCGCGCGCAGAACACCAGGCGCCGCGCCGCGAACCAGCGCCGCACCAGGTAGGCGCCAACAGCGCCGGTCAGCGCCCCGGCCATGACGTCGCTCGGATGATGCGCCAGCACCGCAACGCGGCTCGTCATGATAATGAGCGCATAGAGCCACATGACGAGGCGCGTGCGCGGCCAAATGGCGCCGATCGCAATTGCGGCCGACACCGCCGTCGTCGCATGGCCGGACGGCATGCTGGCATATTCGGGCCGCCATACGAACGGCATATAGACAAACGGATCGTCGTGGCCGCCGCCGCCGACATAGGGCCGCGCTCGCCCGATCAAACGCTTGACGATGGTGACGAACAGGCCCGGCACGCCGATCGCCAGGAACAGAAAACCGAACCGGGCGGCGAGCGCGGTCAGCACGCCCTGTGAAACCTTCGACAACGCCGGCGATATCAAGGCCGCCAAGCACAACACCACCGCGGCAAACGGGATGAGAAACCAACCCGAGAGGCCGAAATTGGTGATGGTCTCGAACGCGTCGCGGATCCAGCCCGGCTCATGGCGCGCCCAATGGCTCGCCGCCGCATCGACGGCAAACATCGAAGCGACGACCACATAGAGCGTCGCGATAGTCGCCGCGATCGCGGGCAGCGACGGCCGCAGCATCCGTGCCGGAGGCGGCGGCGCCACAGCACGACACCACCGCTCGAGATTTGTCAGCGCATTGCGCGATAGCCGTTCGAGCGGGCGCTGCCCGCGAGCGCGAGCGGCGCTACTTATCACCACCATATCGTCGGACGGCGGCTGCGGCCCATTCACGGCGCGCCTGCCGATTGGAATACCGCAATGCTAACCGGCTTGCCGACGCTGATGTTATAGCCATCGATGCGCGGCCCCCGGTCGTAGCGCAAGCCAATCGCCTCGGCGCGCAGCGCGAATTCGCGCTCCTGCGGCGCGTCGACGAAGGCGAAGCGGCAGCTGCCGCCGCGCAAGAAATCCGCGGCGCCGTCGGCGTCGGTGAAGCGGGTATTGGTGCCGGCAAGGAAGACCAGGCTCGGCTCCTGGTAGCCGGTAGTGGCGGCGACCGGATGCGGGCAGCCGGATTCATGCAGCACTTGGGCAAGCGCCACCGAGGGAAACGCCGGCGTCAGCGACGGCACGATCACGGCGTACATGCCGAAAGCCATCAGGACCGACGCAGCCGTGGCGCGCATAAACGCGCGCTCGGCGCCGTCGTCATCGTATAATTGCCAGGCAAAGAGCCCACACACGATCGCCGCGGCGAAAAACGGCCAAGCCAGCAGGGCCAGATCGTGAGCGATTACCACCGCGGCGACCACCGCGATCACGCTGACGATCACCGGCACCAGGAACCACCACAAGATGCCGCGAACCAGCCACACCCGTCGCGACAGGACGCGCGTTTCCACCGCGCCGGCGATCAAAATGGCGATCGCCGGATAGAGCGGCAGCACGTAATGCGGCAGCTTGGTCACCACCAGCTCGAACACGATCCACGACGGCACCAGCCAGGCCAGAAGAAAGCGCGCGGCAGGTTCGCGGCGCACCGCCCACACCGCCGGCGCCGCCAATCCCGCCAGCATCGAAGCCGGAAAGAAGGTGGCGAAGAACAACAGCACGTAGAGGCCCGGCGGCGCGCCGTGCGCCTCTTGCGCGTTGGCGACCTTGGCCAGCATGTCCTCGCCGACCGAAGCGACCAGAAACTGGCTGCCGACGCGCCAGTAGATGGCGATGAACCAGGGCAGCACCAGAGCGAACATCCAGGCAATGCCCGGCGCCGGGCGCAGCGCCAGCAACCAACGCGCGGAGCGGTCGAGGATCGACACAGTCGCCGCGGCCAGTCCGACGACCATCAAAATGAGCGGACCCTTGACCAAAATGCTGACCGCGATCGCTGTCCAAAACACCGCGACAAGAGCGAGCCCCGGCGGAGCCTCGTCACGGCGCGGCGCAAGATAGACGCGGGCCAATACGCTCATGGCGAGAACGACCGTGCAGAGCAGCACGGCGTCGGTTTTGGCTAATCTCGCCTCGACGCCGAGAATAGTCGAGACCGCCATCATCAAAGCCGACAATACCGCGCCGCGGCGGCTGACAAAGGCGAGCGCACACCAATAGGTCGCCAGCACCGCGCCAAGGGCGCCGATCAAGGATGGCGCGCGGTAGAGCCAGATGGTGGTGTCCGCATTGGGCAGCCCCAGCGCGCTCGCCGCGTTGACCACGGCGGCCTGCATCCAGTAGATGCCGACCGGCTTTCGATAACGCACATCGTCCTGGTAGCGAATATCCACATAGTCGCCGGTTTCGATCATTTGCTTGGTGGCTTGCGCGAAATAGGCTTCGTCGCGATCGACCGGCGGAATCTGGAAAAAGCCCGGCAGGAAGGCCAAGAGCGCGATGAGCATGAGCACGGCCGCCGCCCGCCGGTGCGAGCCGGCGGCGTAATCGAACAGCGCGGTCAATCCCTTGGCCGGCCGGTCGGACCGCGATCCCCAGCTGCTGGTCGTGCTCATGCCGTATTCTGCCGCTTATCGTCGACGCATAATTTATCCGAATACCGCCAGAAAGCCGGAATTGAGCCCGGCCTAACGGCCTTCGGCATGTGGTCCTAAATGCCGGCCGACAATAGTGAATTACGCCGGAGCGGGGAAGCGCCACTATCGCCTTTGCCCGACGCCGGGCTGATGACGGATCGTGTCGCGGTCATGGCCATTTAGCGAGGCCAACTGAGGCATTCGCCACGCTTAGCCGCGGCCACGGGGGAATTTACCCGGCATTTGGGCGCAGAGTTTATTATATGATCGCGCCCGCGTGGCCCCGTAGCTCAGGGGATAGAGCAACAGCCTTCTAAGCTGAAGGTCGCTGGTTCGAATCCAGCCGGGGTCGCCATTTCACTCAACGCGATCGCCCGGCGCTCCGCGCCGGTGGGCGGAAATCGGCCCACCTCGCCAATCCGTGTGATCTGCGCAACCCAGACACTAGCCGGCTTCGCGCGATAAGAGTATGTTTTCCTCCACGCCAACCAAAACCGAAAATAATCATGGCGCCGACAGGGAGGATACGATGACCAACTCAGGGCTATTGTCACAGTCACGCGACGCTACTCAATCGAACATCAGCCGCCGCGGCCTTCTCAAATCCGCCGCACTCGGCTCCGCCGCCACCTTCGCCGCCCCTTACGTCAAGGGCGCCTATGCCGCCGGCTCGTTGTCGCTCGGCGTATGGGACCATTGGGTGCCGGGAGCCAACAACACGCTGACCAAGCTCTGCAACGAATGGGGCGCCAAGAATAATTGCGAAGTGAAGATCGATTACATCACCTCGCAAGGCGAAAAGGACAAATTGACCGCCGCGGCCGAAGCGCAAGCCGGCACCGGCCACGACATCATGTCCCACCGCGACTGGAACATCCGCATCCATCAGGAACAGCTCGAGCCGATCGACGACGTGGTCAATGGATTGATCAAGCAATACGGCCCGATCAGCCCGGTCGCCGAATATCTCGCCAAGATCAAAGGCACTTGGAAGGGCTTGCCAACAACTGTCGGCAGCCAGGTCAAGCCGTGCTGCTCGCGCTTCGATCTCTACAAGCAGCATGCCGGCATCGACGTACAGCGATATCTTCCCCGCCGACGCCTCCAAGTGGGACGCGGCCAAAATCGCGAGCTGGAACTGGGACACCTATCTCACCTCGGCACAAAAACTCTTCCAGGCCGGCTTCCCGGTCGGCCTGTCGATGGGCCAGACCAGCGACGCGGTCGACTGGGTCGGCGCGCTGTTTAATTCCTACGGCGTGGTCATGGTCGACGGCAAGGACAACATCAAGATCAACTCCGACGAGACCCGCACGGCACTGGAATATCTCAAGAAGCTGATGGCGGTTAATCCGCCGGAGGTCTACGCCTGGGACGATGCCGGCAACAACCGCTGGCTCATTTCCGGCAAGGGTTCGAGCATCATGAACCCGCCGAGCGCCTGGGCCGTGGCCAAGCGCGACCATCCGGAAGTCGCCGCGAATTGCTGGACGCATCCGATGCCGAGCGGACCAAAGGGCCGCTTCGTCGGGCAATTGCCGCAGTTCTACGGCGTGTGGAACTTCTCCAAGAACAAGCAGGCGGCGAAGGATCTCCTGGTCTATATTTCGCAGAAGGAATCCGCAGCCCAACTCGTGCAGGCCTCGTCCGGCTACGATCTGCCGTCGTTCAAGACCATGTACGACTTCAGCACCTGGCAAACTGTCGAGCCGCCGGTCGGCACCGTGTACGGCTATCCGCCGCGCGGCGACGAGCAGACCTCGATCGCCGGCGCGCCGGCGCGTTCCGAGGTCGGCGCCCAGATCTACAACCAGGCGATCAACACCGTGATGGTCGCCAAGGTCACGCAGGGCAACGAGAAGATCGACGACGTGATCAAGTGGGCCGAGAACGAGCTCGAAGGCACGCTGCGCGCCTGATTGTCATTCCGGGACGCCGCGAAGCGGCCGGCCCGGAATCGCATAATCCCGGCGCTGGGACTATGGATTCCGGGCTCCTGCGCTTCACTCGGCCCCGGAATGACGGGGATAGGATAGCCGATGGCCGATACCGTCCAGACTTGGCTGCCGGGCCGATTGCCGGGCGTCGGCCTGCGTTCGCCGGCGCGCCGGGGCCGCAGCCTCCAGCTCTTCATGCGGCGGCGCTCGACCATCGCGTTTCTGATGTGCCTGCCGCTCATCGTCATCATCACCGGCCTCGTCGTCTATCCGGCGTTCTATTCGATCTATCTGTCGATGCTGAACAAGGCGCAGACGCGTTTTATCGGGCTTTCCAATTTCGAATTTCTGCTGTCGCGCGACGTGTTCCGGATGGTGATCGAACAGACCGCGATCTTCGCGCTCTCCGCGGTGTTTTTCAAAGCGCTGATCGGGCTTATCACCGCACATCTGATCAACAACCTGCCGGCCAAGGGCCAGCGCAAATGGCGCGGCATGATGCTGGTGCCGTGGGTCATTCCGCTGGCTTTGTCCTCGCTCGGCTGGTGGTGGCTGTTCGATCCCACCCACTCCGCCTTCAACTACATTCTCGACAGCCTCGGTTTCGATGAAATCGGCTGGCTGAGCAGTCCGTATTGGGCGCGCTTTTCCGTCATCCTGGTCAATGTCTGGTACGGCGCGCCGTTCTTCCTCATCATGTATCTGGCGGCGCTCAAATCGGTGCCGGAGCAGCTCTATGAGGCCGCCGCCATCGACGGCGCCAATGCCTGGCAGAAATTCGTCCACATCACGCTGCCGATGATGCGCAATATCATCGCCATCACGGTGCTGTTTTCGCTGATCGTCACCTTCGCCAATTTCGACATCGTGCAGATCATGACCGCCGGCGGGCCGCGCAACATGACGCATGTGTTCGCGACCTACGCCTTCATGCTCGGCATCCGCTCCGGCGATCTGCCGCTCGGCGCCGCGACCTCGCTGTTCATGTTCCCGATCCTCGCCATCGCGGCGGTCCTCATCCTGCGCGGGGTTCGTAAGCGCGGCAGGGAGATCGGATGAGCACGGCCGCGCTTGCCGCTCGCCCGCCCCCCGCCCAGCGGGAGCTTCAGTCTTCGCGCCAGCCTGAGCCGCAATCGGCGCTGGGCGCTGATCACGTCTTATGTATTCCTGATCCTGTTCGCGATCTTCTTCCTGATCCCGCCCTATTACATGGTCGTCACCGCGCTCAAGAGCGACGCCGAGGTGGCGCGGATGGCGACCAATCCGTGGATCATCGCCGACGGCATCACGCTCGATCAATTCAGAATCCTGCTGACGCAGACCGACTTTCTGGTGTTCTTCAAGAACACCATCATCGTGACGGTGTGCACGGTGGCGATCACCATGGTGGTCAGCGTGTTCGCCGCCTTCTCGCTCGGCCGCATGAAATTCTGGGGCTCGGGCATCCTGGCGACCGGGATATTCCTCACCTATCTCGTGCCCGACACGCTGCTGTTCATCCCGCTGTTCCAGATCGTCAAAGCGCTCGGGCTGCTCAATTCCTATTGGGGCATGGTGCTGGTTTATCCGACGCTGACCGTGCCGTTCTGCACCTGGATCATGATCGGCTATTTCCAGTCGATACCCGAAGGAGCTCGACGAGGCGGCGCTGATCGACGGCGCCGGCCATCTGCAGATGCTGACCAAGATTTTCATCCCGGTGGCGCTGCCCGGCATCATCGCCGCGATGATATTCGCCTTCACCGTATCGTGGGCGGCTTTCGTCTATCCGATGACCTTCCTCTACTCGGCCGACCAGCAGGTGCTGACCGTCGGCACGGTGACGAGCCTCATTCGCGGCGACGTCTACAAGTGGGGCATGCTGATGGCCGGCGCGCTTCTCGCCGCGGCTCCTCCGCTCGTGATTTACGCCTTCCTTATGGACTATTACATCGCCGGCTTGACCGCGGGCGCCACCAAAGGCTGACAAAAGGTCGTTGCGAAATGGCCGAAGTATCGTTGCGTAACGTCGTCAAGCGTTTCGACAATGTCGAAGTGGTCCGCAACATCAGTCTCGACATTCCCGATAATGAATTCGTGGTGCTGGTCGGCCCGTCGGGCTGCGGCAAGTCGACGACGCTGCGCATGATCGCCGGCCTCGAGGAAATCAGCGCCGGCGACATCTATATCGGTGGCGAAGTCGTCAACGATCTGCCGCCCAAAGATCGCGACATCGCCATGGTGTTCCAGAATTACGCGCTCTATCCGCATATGTCGGTGTTCGAGAACATGTCGTTCGGGCTGAAGCTGCGCAAATTTCCCAAGGACGAGATCAAAAAGCGCGTCGACCATGCGGCGCGCATTCTCGACATCACCGAGCTTCTCGACCGCAAGCCCAAGGCGCTGTCCGGCGGCCAGCGCCAGCGCGTGGCGATGGGCCGCGCCATCGTGCGCAATCCGAAAGTGTTCCTGTTCGACGAGCCGCTGTCCAATCTCGACGCCAAGCTGCGGGTGCAGATGCGCACCGAGATCAAGCGCGTGCATCAGATGGTCAAGACCACCACGGTTTACGTCACCCACGACCAGGTCGAGGCGATGACGCTGGCCGACCGCGTCGTGGTCATGAACGGCGGCGTGATCGAGCAGATCGCCACGCCGCAGGATCTCTATCATCATCCGAAGACCCGCTTCGTCGCCGGGTTTCATCGGCTCGCCGGCGATGAATTTCATGCGCTGCCGGTTGGAGCAGAACGGCGTCGGCCTGCGCGTGCGTATTTCCGACGCCATCAGCCTGCCGGTGCCGGCGGCGCAATCCGCACGCTTCCAGGCACTGACCGGCAAGGAGCTGATTTTCGGGCTGCGCCCCGAGCACATCACCGAGCCGCGGCGCAATGACCGCGACCCGAATTGCGAATTTGACGCGACGCTCGACGTGGTCGAGCCGATGGGCATGGAGACGATGGTCTATTTCACCATCGACGGCCAGGAAGTCTGCGGCCGCGTCGATCCCGGCAGCGCCACAGGCCCCGGCGAATCCATGCGGCTCTATGCCGACATGGACCGCATGCACTTGATCGATCCGCAGAGCGGCGTGGTGCTTTAGCCTCAAAAGGAAACCCGCTTCCGGGGCTGCCGGAAGCGGGCTCAACAGGTCTTCACACCGTGGCTGACACCGGCGCGTCCGGCCGACGCCGCGTTCAGCTGCTAATCTTCGCTATAGGCGTTATCCGAAATGTCCTTGCCGGTGAAGTCCGGCATCATTGACGCCGATACGAAACTGATCACGGCGAGCACCGCGATATAGCCCGCGACCGCATAGCCGGAGCCATAGGCCGCGAAAAGCGCCGTCGCGATGATCGGCGCCGGGCCGCCGGCGATGATCGACGCCAATTGATAGCCGAGCGAAGCGCCACTATAGCGCAAGCGCGGCGGAAACGCCTCGGCGATCAGTGCCGCCTGCGGGCCATATTGCATGTCGTGCGGGATGAGCGACAGCACGATGGCAACGAAGACCAGCGCCGGTGTCGCCGTATCGACCATGCCAAAATACAGGAAGCCGAACAGTCCCATCGTCACAACGCCGATCAGATACATGTTCTTGCGGCCGATCTTGTCGGACAGGTGCCCGGCAATCGGGATGGTGAAGAACGACACGCAGGCCGCCGCCATCACTGCCCCGAGAATTAGGTTCCGCGACATGTGCAGGGTGCCGACGGCATAGGCGAAGATGAAGGCGGTAAACACGTAGAATGGCGCCTGTTCGGACAGCCGCAGCAAGGCCGAAAGGATGATCTCCTTCGGCTGCCTCTTGATCACTTCCGATGATCGGGGCCTTCTCGATCTTGTTGGTGTCCAGGAGCTGCTGGAACACCGGCGTCTCGAGGATGCCGAGCCGGATCCACAGGCCGATGCCGACCAGGATGATCGACAGCGCGAACGGTACGCGCCAGCCCCATGTCAGGAAGTCGTCGCCCGACCATGCGCTGAACACGGCGACCGCTGCGTGGACAGAAGAAGCCCGCAGGGCACGCCGAATTGCGGCCATGAAGCGACCAGACCGCGCTGGCCGTGCGTGCGCGACCACTCCATCGCCAGCAGCACCGAGCCGCCCCATTCGCCGCCGACGCCGATGCCTTGAATCGCCCGCAGTACGGTCAAGAGCACCGCGCCCCAGATGCCGATCGACTCGTAGGTCGGCACGAAAGCGATGGCGAAGGTCGCCAGCCCCATGCACAGCAGCGTCGCGATCAGCGTCGCCTTGCGGCCGATGCGATCGCCGTAATGGCCGAATATCGCCGCACCGATCGGCCGGCCGACGAAGCCGATGAAATAGGTGCCGAACGCGAGCCAGCGTCCCGGCAAGCGCGATTCTGTGCGGGAAGTAAAGCTTGCCGAAAACCAGAGCCGGCCATGGTGCCGTAGAGGAAGAAGTCGTACCACTCGATTGCCGTGCCAACCGTCGACGCGATCACTGCCTTGCGCAGCTGCGCGCTATGTTCAGCTTCGGGCAATGCCCCAACTGTCGTTGCCATAGCCATGGCATACCTCCCCCGGTTTCCTCGTTTTGCGGAGCGGGCTTATGCGACCCGTCTCCCGTTCCAAGGATACTACGCAGAGAGCGGCGCGATGGCTACAGCAGAGTCGTGTTTACACACAGCCCTGCTCCGGATTTTGACGCAGTGCAGCGCGAAAAAATTGCGCGGAAGCAATTGGCCAAGCTTCGCAGCCAGCCGATGCCGCTTCCGATCTACTGGGTGGGCTTGTTCGATGCCAACACAGTGACCGGCGTGTCGCGATAAGTAATCGGCAAACAGGCGCTTGAGGTTTTCTACTTTCGGCAGGTCATTAAAGACAATGTAGGGGTAGCTCGGATGGGTAACGGCAAAGTCCTGATGATAGTCCTCG
Organism: uncultured Alphaproteobacteria bacterium; assembly: GCA_963816565.1. Classification (GTDB taxonomy): domain Bacteria; phylum Pseudomonadota; class Alphaproteobacteria; order Rhizobiales; family Xanthobacteraceae; genus BOG-931. The sequence goes on from CAWFLM010000001.1 coordinate 47,032, forward strand.
GCCGGATAAAAGCCGGATAGCGGCTCAAGCTTGGTGACGATCGGCTCGCTGAAGGCATGAGCCTTCCCAAGCTGCGCGATATAGGCCTCGGCGACGCGCTTCTGCTCGTCATTGGCATAGAAGATGGCGGAGCGATATTGCGTGCCCTCGTCGGGTCCTTGATAGTCGAGTTCAGTCGGATTGTGCGCGACCGAAAAGTAGATCTGCAGGATTTTTCCGTAGGTAATCTGGCGCGGATCGAACGTCACCGAGACCGATTCGGCATGCCCGGTCCGTCCGGTGCTGACTATCTGGTAGTGTGCCGTGTCCTTTTGGCCGCCGGCATAGCCGGACACCGCCTGGGTGACCCCTTTGGTATGCTCATAGACCGCCTGCACACCCCAGAAGCAGCCGCCCGCCAGCACTACCGTCTGCAGACCGCCATCGGCCGGGACCGTGGCATCCAGCGCCGGAGGCGGAATGGCGACGGCCGGCTCGGCAGCTTGGGCCAGTCGGGTGATCGGTGCGAAGAGCGAAACGCACAGCAATGCTCCCAGCACCACTGTTTTTGCGATCTTAATGCGTGCCATCTGTTCCCTCCGACTGCGCCCCGCGCTTGGGCGGCAAGCCAAATCTTAGCTCAATAGCTCTTAGGTCAATCGAGGGAACACGCGCCAATCACAATTGCCGCCACGGCGCAACGCGGCGGGCTCACGACCTCGTGTTCAAGCCTGCCGCTGTGAGCTAGCGGCGCTATTCGACCGTTTGATAGCCGCGGATGACCGCCTCCGAGCCAAATCCCCAATAATTGCGCAGCGTTTCTTTCGGCCACACTTTCGGCCGTTGCGGCCGGTCCTGGTGCCACGGCCGCGGATCGAAATAGCCGAGCGTCTCGTCCTTCATCTGATCCATCTCGCAGAAGAACTCGACCCGCACTTTGTCGGCGTTGCGGTGATAGATCGCGACATTGTGGCCGATGATGTGGCGACCGGGGCCCCAGACCAGCCGAATGTCATGCCGCGCCAGGATCTCGGCGGCGCGCTGGATTTCCGCCCAATCCTTCACTTCGAAGGCGATATGGTGGAGCTGCGGCTGTGCGTCATAGACAAAGTTCACCGTATGGTGATCGGTATTGCAGCGCAGAAACGCGAAGTGGTCGGCATGCCAGTCGGAGACGCGGAAGCCGAGCACGTCGCAATAGAATTTTACGGTGTTCTGCACGTCGTTGACGCGATAGGCGACGTGGCCGAGCTTGATCGGCATGACCCCGGCCGCCCGCCCGTCATCCTTGGCGAATACATAGTCGGCGAAGACTTCTATCATCGTGCCTTTGGGGTCGCGGAACACGACGGCCTCGGCAACACCGGGCGAAATCCCGCTCGCCCGCTCGCTTTTGACGCCGTGCTTGGCGAGCTCTTGTGCGACGACGGTCAGATCGGTTCCCGGAGCGACCTGCAGGGACAACCGCGACAACGCGTTGGCCGGACCGGGGTCGAGCGCGATCGCTTCAAGCCCAAGCTTGCAGGCAAGAATGGCGCGGTCCTTGGCGCGCTCGACCAGAGTGAGACCGACGATTTCGGTGTAATACGCAATTTGGCGCTCGATATCGGGCGTGGTCAGCGTCGCGTGTCCGAGGCGTCTGACCTGAATCATGCGGTTTGCCCCACGGCAATTGGCGCGCGCCACCGGCTGTCTTCGCGCTTGCGCGATCGCGTGCCTTTAGGCACGCAATCTATCCCAATTTAATGTCCGGCGCGAACCGAGGCCCGCTATTGCGAGCGTGCGTCGTTCAACAGCGGAATCTCGCTGACTTGCTTCGGCGGCGGCAGCGATTGCAGATAAGCATAGATATCGTCGAGATCCCCGTCCGAGAGGATTTCCTGCCGGAATGGCGGCATCGGCCCGTTGGTCGTGCGCACAAAGGCCTTGAAGGCATCGAGCGGCAGTGCCGTGCGGGCAATGACCTTGCCGCTGCTTGTCGCGATCGAGCCTTCGCCCGCGAAGTCGTGGCATTGCCAGCAGCCGTTTTTGACGAAGGCGATTTTGCCCTTTTGGGCGTCGCCATCGGCGCGCGCGCTGCTATAGCCGGCTAGGCTGACGACGAGCACGAGTGCGGCCCAAACCGGCGCCGCTGACACAGAAAAACGCATCGTCCTTCTCCTCACCGCGGCTGCGTCTGGACATTGACCAAAGCGGGCTGGCCCTCCTTGACCACCGCGACGGCCTCCTTGATCGCCGGACCAAGATCGGCAGGGTCGGTGATCGGCCCCTTCGCCCACCAGCCCATCGATTTCGCCAGCTCGTGATACTCGATGTCCGGATTCATGATGCTGGTGCCGATCGGCGCCAGATCGTTGCCGGTGTTGACGACGCGGTTGCGCAAATTGGCAAACCGCTGCACGTGCATCGCTTCCTGGTGATAGCCGCGATTGTTGTGCATGACGGCAAGCAGCGGGATTTTGTGCCGCGCCGCGGTCCACAGCACGCCCGGTGCGTACATGATGTCGCCGTCGGATTGGATCGAGACGGAGAAGCGGCCAAGGTCGCGATTGCCGAGCGCCGCGCCGACCGAAGCCGGCGCGCCATAGCCTACGCCATAGCCGCCCGATCCGCCGAGCCACTGATAATGTTTCTCAATCGGCCACAACCGGTTCGCCCAGCTGCTGGTGTTGCCGGATGTGGAGACAAGCGACCAGTCGAGGTCCTTGATCTGGGCGTAAAGCTCCATGACCAAACGTGCCGTGCTGATCGGGGTCGCATCCCACGCAATGGCGGCCGTTTGCTTGGTGTCGACAAGCCCCTTGGCATGGGCTTGGCGAATGGCGTCGCCGCGCTTTGTCATGGCATCCTTGCGATCGCCGGAGATCGCGGATTTCACCGCTTCGATCAGAGACGGCAGCGTCGCCTCGGCATCGCCCGGCATCGAAATGTCGATGCTCTGAAAGCGCTGGAAGTCCTGGTAATTCGACTTCGTGAGCAAATCGACCGAGCTGATGCTGATCAGCTTCGTCCCCGGCTTGATCTTGGGAATGTTCTGACCCCAGCCGTCGTTGCCATTATCCCAGAACCCGTTGACCGTGCCCCAATAGTCGGACAGCTCCATGCCAATGACCACGTCAGCCTGACCGATCACGGTCGCCGGGCGGCTCAGCGGATGAGTATTCGGAAAATTCATCCGGCCGCCCTGATTGACCACCGGCGCCTGCAATAATTCGGCAAGCTCGACGAGCAGCTTGACGCCGTCGCCCGTGCGCGCCGCGCGATCGACCACGATGACCGGGTGCTCGGCATTGGCAAGTAAGCGCGCCGCTTCCTTGACCGCGGCGTCGTCGCCTTGCGGCGGTGCGGCGGCGAAGAACTTTGGAATGTAGAGCGGTTCGCCGCGGTCGCGGATCGCTTCGTTCTGCAACCCGCCGTCAAGCGACATCATCACCGGGCCGTAGGGCGGCGTGGTCGCGATCTTGTACATGCGTATGAGCGACTGCGCGAAATGCTGCGCCGAAACAGGCGTGTCGTCCCACTTGGTGTAGTCTCGAACGATGGCGTTGATGTCTTGGGCGGAGTGGAATGTCGGCACCCCCGGCGGACGATGCGCCGCGTCGAGATCGTTGCCGCCGATGACCAGCACCGGCACGCGGTCGCACCAGGCGTTGTAGATCGCCATGGTGGCATGCTGCAGCCCGACGACGCCATGAACCAGCGTCATGATCGGCTTGCCGGTCGCCTTGAAGTAGCCATGGCACATGCCGACCGCGGATTCCTCGTGCATGCAGGTGAGGAATTCCGGCATGGTGTTCTTGCCGTAGTCGATGAGCGACTCGTGCAGACCGCGGTAGCTGGCGGCCGGATTAGCCGGCAGATATTTGATGTCGAGCGTCTTGATGACATCGACCATGAAATCGGAGCCGGGCCTGCCGCCTTCGGCGTCCGGCATCTGCGGGGTGCCGACTTCGTTGGCGGCGACATAGGCATTCGGCGGCAGCGCCGAGGGCAGCCGGGCCTGCGATTCGGCTGACGCTGCGGCAACCGCGGTTACCGGCCTGGCCGCGCCGGCTGCGCCGACGACGGCCGCCGTGGCAAGAAACTTGCGGCGGTTCACAGTCGCCTTCGAATTCCTCTCGGGCATATTCCTCTCCACTTCGCGTCATTTTGCTTGCGGACGAATACGCTGCAATCGCCGCAGCAAACAGGCTTTTGCGCTATTATTACCGTAGGCGGGGACCTCGTCCTAGCCGCTCTTAAGTCATGGCTGACCGATCAATCCGAGTTCCCTCGCCTGTGGCTGCGCTGCATTTCAGTCGACTATCCCCTGCGACCTGGCGCCGCCGCATCACTGAAACCGCAGATTAATGTTTTGCATCAAAGATGGGCTTCCCGTTGAGGGCGTCTCAACCCGTCGCGGCCGCCGTACCGATCAAGACCATGAGCGCAAGACCGGTGCAGGCACCAACCGCCCTACCCATTGAAGCAAGCGCGGCCAGGGCAGCGCCCTTGTGCTTCGTCGTCGACGGCGATGGCAGCATCCGTCACTTCCTGTCGCTCGTTCTGCACGGCGCCGGCATCGATACCCAGGAATTTGCCGACGGTCAGGGATTGCGCCAGGCGCTGTCGCGCTGCGCACCCGATGTGATCTTTCTCGACATCCCGCTCGAATCTTCCGAAGCGATCGCCTGCGTCGTCGCACTCGGCAACGCAAATTATCGCGGGCGGGTGCAGCTCATGTCGGGTCGCGGCTCGGCCGTGCTCGCCCATGTCAACAGCATCGGCGAACAACAGCGGCTGCAGATGCTGCCGGTATTGCGAAAGCCGTTTGAGACCAACGCGATCCTTAAATTGCTGCAAGACCTCAAGCTCGGCCATCCGCCCGCGGTCGCCGGACGGATCGATCTTGGCGAGGCCTTGGCGAAGGACTGGATCGAATTCTGGTACCAGCCGAAGATCGATCTGCGAAAGAAACAGCTTGTCGGCGCCGAGGCGTTCGCCCGCGCCCGCCATCCGACACTCGGCATACTGCATGCCGGGCGCGTTCATGCCCGGCGCCAACGAGGCGAGCCTGATCGCGTTATCGGAGATTGCGCTTGCCAACGCGCTGACCGCCGCCGTCAATTTCGCCAAGCTCGGCGTCAATTTGCGAATGGCGGTCAATATCCCCGTCAACGCGCTGATCAAGCTTGCCGTGCCCGACATCGTCGAGACCTATCGCCCGCAATTCGAGAAATGGCCGGGACTGATCATCGACGTGACCGAGGAGCAGATCGTTACCGATCTGGCGCTTGCCTGCGACATCACCAAGCGCCTGGAGCACCTCGACGTCCAGCTCGCGATCGACGAATTCGGCCGCGGTTATTCCTCGCTGGCGCGGCTTAAGGAATTGCCGTTTGCCGAACTCAAGCTCGACCGCGCCTTCGTGACCGACTGCGGCACCGACAAGGTCAATGCCCCATTGTGCAAGACGGTCATCGACCTGGCGCACAATTTCGGCAGCGTCGCCGTGGCGATCGGCATCGAGAAGGCGTCCGACGCACTCGCTCTGGTCAGCATGGGCTGCGACTATGGCCAGGGTTTCCTGCTCGGCCAGCCGATGCCGGAGGAACGTTTCGTGTCGCTGTTGCGCCAGCGCACCGGCGCAAAGACGCGATCGGCAGCGGCCGCGCCGCGTGCGATAGAGAAGCGGCCGGCTTGAGGCGGCGTATTGCGCTCAGTGCGTCCAGGCGCCGCGCCGCGTATAGGCGAAATTGTCGGAATAGGAAATGCGCAGCCGCGCCGGCGGCTTACTGTCGAATACCTCGTAGGCGATGCCGTTGCGCTCGCAATAGGCGATGGCTTCTTCCTTGGTGTCGAAATCGAGCCGCAGCTGCTGCTTCATGTCGCCCGAACTGGTCCAGCCCATCAGCGGCTCGATGGCGCGCGGCTGTTCGGGCTCGTAATCCAGCACCCATTCTTTGGTCTTCGCGGTGCCGGACTGCATCGCCGTGCGGGCTGGTTTGTAGATTCGGGCGGTCATAAACGGCTTCCCTTGGACGCCGTCGCGCAGCGAAGGCGGATGGTCGGGGCAGCAGGATTTGAACCTGCGACCTGGAGTACCCAAAACTCCCGCGCTACCAGGCTGCGCTATACCCCGCCGGTCGCGGCACTGGATAGCCGTTTCTCCGGCACCCAGCAAGCCGAGCCCGCTAAAGCCCGCAAGCGCCAATCAGTGCGCGCCGAAAATCGAGCCCGTTACACGGTCGCCGGGAGCGATGTGAAACTTGCGCGCCGTGCCGGCAATCACCTCCAGCACGCCGCGCACCGGCCCCGCGGACGGAACGAGCGCATCCGACAGCGGCGTCGTGTTTTGCGCGATGTTGAGAATGCGCCCGTCGGCCCGGATGAAAACCATATCGAGCGCGATGTAGGTATTGCGCATCCAGAACTGCACCGGCTGCTCGGTCTGAAAATCGAACAGCATGCCGTGGCCTTCCGGCAGCGACTTGCGGAACATCAAGCCGCGCGCGCGCTCGGCATCGTTGGTGGCAAGCTCGACCGAGAAGGCATGGACGCCGGAACTGGTCACGATCTCGATGGTATCTTGCGCGGCCGCACTGGCAGGCGTTTGAGCCACCGGCAACGCGCAACCGGCGACAAGCACGACCGCGGCAAGACCGGCGGCCAGAATGACCCGCGTCGAGCGAAGGATGGCGCCTAGCGGCTAGTGCGAGGCTGGACCGAGCGGACCGCTCTCGGGACGTATTTCGGCCGCCATCAGGCCTTTCGGTCCTGGCCCGAACCGTACCAGGACGAACTGACCGGGCCGCAGCTCGGTCATGCCGAAGCGGCGCAGGGTTTCCATATGGACAAATACGTCCGGCGTCCCCTCCCCCCGTGTCAGGAAGCCGAACCCGCGCAGTCGATTGAACCATTTGACCTGTGCCCGTTCGAGACCGCTTGTGGGCGCCACCGTAACATGAGTTCGCGGCGGCGGCATCTGCGCCGGATGGATCGCCGTCGATTCGTCCATGGACAGAACCCGGAAGGCCTGCAGGCCTTTCGGGCCGGGCACCACCTCGCAAGCGACCCGCGATCCCTCATAAGCGGTCTGAAAGCCGTCGCGACGCAGGCAGGTGACGTGCAGCAGCACGTCGGCCATGCCATTGTCCGGAACGATGAAACCGTAACCCTTGGCAACGTCGAACCACTTGATGACCCCGGATATCTCGATGACGCGCGTAGCTTCATCAGGAAGCGCGACATCGGGTCCGAGACCCGGTTTGGTGGATTTTGGTTCGATTCCGTCCGACGCCATGACGCAGTGGCCGCCGCTGTTGTGCTGGCGCCCTGCGGGCGCATCACGAATCTCTTAAATCGAAGATAACACCGGCAATCCAACGCGAAAGGGTAAAAATGCAACACTGGCCTAAAAGCGTCACGGCCTGTGCACAAAGCGGAATTTATTCAGTGCGCGATCAGGGGTTCGAGAACAGTCCCGATATCCTCGTGAACGACCAGATCGGCAATCTCATCGAACTCGGTCGGTTCGCGATTGACGATGACGAGCCGCGCGCCATTGCGTTTGGCCATCAAGGGAAAGCCGGCCGCCGGCCAAACCACCAGCGACGAGCCGATCGCCAGGAACAAATCGCAGGACTGAGCGAGTTCCTGGGCCCGCCGCATTGCGGAATCCGGCATCGCCTGACCGAACGAGACGGTCGCAGTCTTGATGAAGCCGCCGCAAGCCGGGCAATCCGGCGCGCAGCCGTTGGCAGCGTCCATGCGCCGGCGTACCCAGGCCAGTTCATAGCGTTCGTTGCAGTCGAGGCATAAGGAGAAGGTGGTGTTGCCGTGCAATTCGACGACGTGTTCCGGCGCAATTCCCGAGGCTTGATGCAAATCATCGATATTTTGCGTGATGACCGCCGGCACCTTGCCGGACCGGTAGAGGCTCGCGATCGCGCGATGGCCCCGACCGGGCTTGGCGCCGCCGAACTGCTCCTCCATGGCGAAGCGCCGCCGCCAAGCCTCGTTGCGCGCCTCCTGGCTAGTGAGGAATTCCTCGTACGGGATCGGCCGGTACCGGCTCCATAGCCCGCCCGGGGAGCGAAAGTCTGGAATGCCGCTTTCGGTCGATAGTCCCGCCCCGGTGAACGGTACGATGATGCCGGCCTCGCGGACCATCTCGTGGAGCCGCGTTGCGGCACTATCGCGAATGGGCGAGATCATTCTTGGTAGCGACACTTCATCCCCATCGGGGCCCGTCATACATTAGCTTCCGGCGCTTATCGGCTCTTGCCGGCCCAAGGACCCTAGACCGACACCCTAGACCGACACCATTGACCGATACCATTGACCGACCAGCGGAGGTTTCCAACATGCGGTATCTGCACACAATGCTGCGCGTGCGCAATCTCGACGATGCGCTCGACTTCTATTGCAACAAGCTCGGCCTGAAGGAGGTTCGTCGCCGGGTCGACGACAAGAACAAATATACGCTGGTCTTCCTTGAGGCGCCGGCCGACGACGAACTGATCGCCAAGGGTCCTGCGAACCGGCAGGCGCCGCTCGTCGAGCTCACCTATAACTGGGACACCGAGGACTACGGCGAGGCGCGCCATTTCGGCCATCTCGCTTACGAGGTCGACGACATCTATGCCCTTTGCGAGAGGCTGATGAAGGCCGGTGTCACCATCAACCGGCCGCCGCGCGACGGCAACATGGCTTTCGTGCGCTCGCCCGATAAGCATTCGATCGAGCTTTTGCAAAAAGGCTCGCCGCTGCCGCCGAAGGAACCGTGGGTGTCGATGCCGAATGTCGGGAAGTGGTAACGCCCGTGCCCAGCCATCTCGGCTCTCGCGGGGCTTCCTTGCCGATCGCGGCAAAGCTCTTTATATGTCGCGCGCTTTTAAGGCTCTGAGCGCCATTGCGCTCAATCCGCGCCCTTCGTCTAGCGGTCCAGGACATCGCCCTTTCACGGCGGTAACACGGGTTCGAGTCCCGTAGGGCGCGCCATCACCATCGCGCACACCCCTATTATCAAAGCATTGTCAAAGCACCCGATGTCCGACGCTCTCAAACTCCTCACCACCCGGCGCTCCTTCAAGGCTGGCGAACTCGCCGGCCCTGCCCCATCGGCTGCCGAAGTCGAAAAGCTTCTGACCATCGCGTGCCGCGTGCCGGATCACGGCAAGCTCACGCCGTGGCGCTTTATCGTGTTCGAGGGCGATGCGCGCCAAGCCGCAGGCGACGTCGTTGCTGGCGCCTTCCGCGCCAAATATCCGGACGCCAAGCCGGAACATATCGAGGCCGAGCGCAAACGGTTTACGCGGGCGCCACTGGTCGTGGCGGTGGTGAGCCGCGCCGCCCCGCATGCAAAAATTCCGGAATGGGAGCAGGTGCTGTCCGCCGGCGCCGCCGCCATGAATCTGGTTCTCGCCGCACATGCGCTCGGCTACGGCGCCAATTGGATCACCGAGTGGTATGCGTACGATCGCAAGGCGCTCGATGCGCTTGGGCTTGCGCCGCACGAGCGCATTGCCGGCTTCATTCATATCGGGCGTCCGCCCGGCCCGCCGGAAGACCGGCCGCGGCCGCCGCTCGACGAGATCGCCACCCGCTTTTCCGCTTAGCTTGGCAGACCGCCGAAAACAGAAAAGGGCGCCGACTTAAAGCCGGCGCCCTCGTCTCACGCCTACGCACACGACTTACATTCCGTTATTGGTCAAGTACTGCTGCGTCGCGGCGTTCGCCGCATCGTTTTGCGCTTCGGTGTTGATCACGCTCTCGTCCATCTGAAAGGTGTCTTGGTCCACCTGCTGCATGGCTTGGTCCGACGCCTCAATGGCCGCCTGTGACTGGCTGTTATCGACCTCGACCGCTGCCGGACTTTGATCGAACACTTGCCAATTATCGTCACTGGACGCAGCCGTTGCATGTGTGCCGGTAGCCCGCGATGCGTGGGTCACAAGCGGCGCCGCAAACCCGCCGAACGCGGCCGCAATAAATCCGGAAGATCGAATTGCCGCTGCGTGAACGGAGGGTATTTGGCGGCCGCGACGTGGGAAACGACGCGATGCGCGGTACGCGGGGTCTTTGCCGCAACGTGGCTGGCATTGGCCGCGAACGCATTACCGGCCAGCGCGAGCGAGGCGACGATAATTCCGGTACGGACAAGAGACTTGGCGACGAGCGATTTGCTGTTGAGCGACTTCATGGCAACCTCCTTCGCTATCGGCTTCCGCCGTGGAGAGTCCCCAAACGCTACGTCGCCAAGGCTAGGCGCGCGGACATGGAGCGCCGATGTCCGGCAAATTAATTCCCGTCCATTTTGCGTAACGGAATACGGTTTTTGGTCATGAGATAACGCCGGCCAAATTCAGCGGAAAGGTTTTGTCTAGACAGAGAATTGTGCACAAGCCACACGAGCCATCGCCGGTTTCATTCTCGGCATAGCTTGGCACACTGCCGAAAACAGAAAAGGGCGCCGACTTAAAGCCGGCGCCCTCGTCTCACGCCTACGCACACGACTTACATTCCGTTATTGGTCAAGTACTGCTGCGTCGCGGCGTTCGCCGCATCGTTTTGCGCTTCGGTGTTGATCACGCTCTCGTCCATCTGAAAGGTGTCTTGGTCCACCTGCTGCATGGCTTGGTCCGACGCCTCAATGGCCGCCTGTGACTGGCTGTTATCGACCTCGACCGCTGCCGGACTTTGATCGAACACCTGCGAATTGTCGTCACTGGACGCAGCCGTTGCATGTGTGCCGGTAGCCCGCGATGCGTGGGTCACAAGCGGCGCCGCAAACCCGCCGAATGTGGCCGCAATGAAATCCGGAAGATCGAATTGCCGTTGCGTGAACTGAGGGTATTTGGCGGCCGCGACGTGGGAAACGACGCGATGGGCGGTACGCGGGGTCTTTGCCGCAACGTGGCTGGCGTTGGCCGCGAACGCATTACCGGTCAGCGCGAGCGAGGCGACGATAATTCCAGTACGGACAAGAGACTTGGTGACGAGTGATTTGCTATGGAGCGACTTCATGGCAACCTCCTTCGCTATCGGCTTCCGCCGTGGAAAGTCCCCTAAACACTATGTCGCCAAGGCTAGGCCCACGGACGTGGAGCGCCGATGTCCGGCAAATTAACTGCCGTCCACTTTTTGTATTGGGATACCTTGTTTGATCAGAAGCTGCTCACAATCGCGCGAGCAGCACTCACCGTTCCACCCTCATGCCTAAAACGCCTATCAATTGCGTCGGTTCTCATCGTGTCGCAGCGCACAATTCACGCCACTGTTGCTGGGCAACCGAAATTTCTCCCCGCAACGTCCACGGCGCAGACCAAGATTGGTCACGGCGACGCCATAGACTGCCCCTAGCGTTCATGCCTGCCGGAGAGGGGCATCAGGGAGGAAGACTCATGGCTCTGCATGCCGAGACAGCAGTACGGGCGCGGCTGGCCGCCTACAGCAAGAACAATTGCCCGCAATGCAGCGAATGGCTGCTCGCTCCCGACTGGTCCGAATATCTCAACGATCGCTGCGTGCGGCACACTTGGTCGTGCGAGGCTTGCGGCTACCAGTTCGAAACTGCGGTATTTTTCTCCAAGGCTGCGTAATCACCCGGCGGGTCGCGGCGGATAGGCGTGCCGCTGCCGGTTGAAGTCTTCGATTGTCGACCAATCTGCGCTCAAATAGCTCGGGCCGATCGGCGACTTGCCGTAGCCGCCGGGAATGTCGAGCACATAGGCCGGCTGGCAGAGGCCGGAATAGCGGCCGTGCAGCGCGCGCATCAGGCTTTGGCCCTCTGCGATCGTGGTGCGCAAATGCGCCGTGCCCGGCGCCAGATCGGCGTGGTGCAGGTAATAGGGCTTGATCCGGCATTCCACCAGCGTCCGCAACAGCGCGCCGAGCGTTTCGACGTCGTCGTTGACGCCGCGCAACAGCACGGATTGGCTCAGCACCGGTATGCCGGCATCGATGAAACGCGCAATCGCCGCGCGCGCGCTTTCAGTCAGTTCGCGCGGGTGATTGGCATGCAGAACGACGAAGGTCGCTTTGGCGCCGCGCAACGCTCGCACCAAGGCCGGCGACACGCGCTCGGGCGCGGCCACCGGCACCCGCGTGTGCACGCGGATCACTTTGACGTGGTCGATCGCGGTGAGACGGCCCACCACGTCCTTGAGACGCCGCGGCGACAGCACCAGCGGGTCGCCGCCGGTGAGAATCACTTCCCAGATTTGCGGCGTTCTCCGGATATAGTCGAGCGCGGCTGCGAGCGCAGCGCGCGACAGCCCTCCCCGGCCCGGCCCGACCGTCTCGCGGCGGAAACAGAAACGGCAATAGACAGCGCAGGCATTGATAAGTTTGAGCAAGACGCGGTCGGGATAGCGGTGAACGATGCCTTCGACCGGACTATGCGCTTCGTCGCCAATCGGGTCGGTCAATTCCTCTGGCTGTGATTCCAACTCGCGCGGATCGGGCACGAATTGCCGCGCAATCGGATCGTGCGGATCGGACGGATCGATCAAGTCGGCGAGCGCCGGTGTAATCGCGACCGCATAGCGCGCGGCGACTTGCTCCAGCATCGCGCGTTCGCCTTGCCGCGCCAATTGCGCAGCGACGAGTTCGGCCGGCGTCCGCAATGAACATGGGGTTGTCATACCGGTGACTCCTCAATTGGCGTCCATAACACCTGATCGATGCGCGACGCTCCGGTCGCCAGCATGACCAAGCGGTCGAGGCCGAGCGCGATACCGCAAGCGGACGGCATCTGCGCCAGCGCTGCGATGAAGTCTTCGTCGATCGGATAGCGTTCGCCGTAGATGCGCTGTTTCTCCGCCATTTCGCGTTCGAGGCGGCGGCGCTGCTCGCCGGCATCGTTGAGTTCGCCGAAACCGTTGGCCAGCTCGACCCCGCAGACATAAAGCTCGAAGCGTTCGGCGACGCGCGACATCGGCTGCCGGGCGCGCAAGCGCCGAAAGCGCGGCCGGATATTCGTCGAGAATGGTGGCGCGACCGATGCCGAGATTGCCCTCGATCCGCTCCACCAGGACGCGGCTGAAAATATCGCCCCAGGTGTCGTCATCGGCGATGCGGATGCCGGCCGCGACAGCGCCGCGAGCAAAAAGCTCGCGGCTCGGTGCGCCGTCCGGCAGCGTCGCCAACAGATCGATGCCGGCAAAACGCGCAAAGGCGTCCGCGACCGAAAGCCGCTCGGGCTCGGCGAAGGCATCGGCGGAGCGGCCGCGAAATGTCAGCTGCCGGGTTCCCGCTGCCCGTGCCGCGGCGCGCACAAGCGCGACGCAATCACCCATCAAAGTCTCATAACGCTCGCCGGCGCGGTACCATTCGACCAGCGTGAACTCGGGATGATGCAGCGCGCCGCGCTCGCGGTTGCGAAACACTTTGGCGAATTCGACGATACGCCGCTCGCCCGCCGCCAAGAGCTTTTTGCAGGCGAATTCCGGCGAGGTGCGCAGATAGCGGCGCGACGGCGTGCCGTCCGGCGCGGCAAGCGTGGTGGCGAAGGCGTGCAGATGAATTTCATTACCTGGAGAAACCTGCAGCGCCGCAGTGTCGACCTCGACAAAGTCCTGCCTCGGCAAACCACGCCCGCAACGCCGCCACGATCCGGCCGCGCGTCAACAGGATCGGCCGGCGGTCGGCATGAACGTGCGGGGCCCAAAAGGGCGAGGAGCGGGGCGGATCGGCGGCCATGTCCTTGTTTAAGCGACCTTGACGAAATAACTAGCGGTGACGCTCAGGATCGGTATGTTGCAGGCCGAATCTAGCCATCACCATTGAGGAAGCCGTGAAAGTCATCGCTAGCTCGTTGCGAAAAGGCAATATTGTCGAAATCGACGGCAAACTCGGGGTCATTATGGCCGTCGAGAACATCCATCCCGGCAAAGGCACCCCCGTCACCCAGATGGACGTGCGCCGGATCGCCGACGGCGTGAAAGTCGCGCTGCGCTACAAGACCACCGACCAAGTCGAACGCGCCTTCGTCGAGGACCGCAAGCACCAATATATGTATCAGGACAGCGACGGCTTCCATTTCATGAACATGGAAAGCTACGACCAGGTCGCCCTGCCGGCCGATATCATCGGCGATCAGGCCGCCTATTTGCAGCCCGAGATGGAAGTAACGATCAGCATGCATGATGCCGTCCCGGTCGCCATCGAGCTGCCGCCGAAGGCCACGCTCGAAGTGGTCGAGACCGAGCCGACCATCAAGAGCCAGACCGCGGCCTCGTCCTACAAGCCCGCCGTGCTGTCGAACGGGGTGCGCACCATGGTGCCGCCGTTCGTGACTACCGGCACCAAGATCGTGGTGATGACCGCCGACGGCAGTTACGTCGAGCGGGCGAAGTAATAACAACCGACGCGCTCAATTCTGAATATTTGTTCATTCCCGCTGAAAATCTGACGCTCATCGGGCGCGGCACCGCTTGGCACTGCGTGCGTTCCTAGCGATAGTAGAGAATCTCGAATTCGGGATTTGAACGCGTGCGCGCTATCGCCGCCGGTTATCACGGTCTGCTCGCCACTGGATTGGCCTGGGCGATGCTGCTCGGCTCCGTGCAGACCGGCTTGAGCAACGAATGCAAGCCGCACCATTTCAGAGCGCCGTTCTTCATCAAAACCATGGGCGCCTGCGCGTTCGATCCGGAGACGTTGAGCTATGCCGGCACGCCGGTCGAGCAGGCGATGTGCCTGATGCGCGGCATGGATGCGACGCGCAATCTCGGACCGCCGCTGCAGTCGCTGCCGCCGGGGCTGGCCACCCGCATCGGCCAGACCACCGGCCTGCCGTCGCGTGAGGCATTGTCGCGCTTTCTCTCCGGACAAAATCTCGAAACGGATTTTGCCGCGCATCTGTGGGAACCGGTATCGCGCGCCAATGACAACGATCCCGATGCGCCGATGGCGCGCTATTTCGTGATTCACGACACCAGCGGGCCGAATTACGGACACCGTGGCTTTCCCGACAACATCGACACCGATCCGCAATACGAAAACCTGGCCGATTACGCCTGCTCGGACGGCTGGGGACGCGCCCACATCTTCGTCAACCGCACCGGCGAAATGCTGGTGGCGCACGATTATTCGATTGCCTGGCGCGAAACGAAGTTCGAGCAAGCGGCCGAATTCGGCGGCGCGTTGCAAGGTCTTTTCCTGCACAACGAGTTGATCCAACCGCGCCGCAGCGCGCCCGGCCACGGCGGGCGCAACGACGCGCAATCGCCCGATCCCGCCTTTACTCCGGCGCAATACGACCGGCTGGCGCTGCTCTATACGATTGCCAGCGTACGCCGCGGCCAATGGCTCATTCCGGCGTTCCATGCCGCCATCGACGCCGAAATTCCGAACGGTCACGACGACCCGTTGAATTTCGATATCGATAGCTTCGCCGGCAGTCTCGACCGCCTCGCCGAAAAGCTGGAACAACCCGTGGTGGTTCAGGCTGCGCATCAGTGACGGCGGTCACGACGAGGCGCGCATCGCTCAAGGCCGCCGCCGCCGCCGTTACGGCGATGATCTTGCCGCGAGCGGCAAACGCGGCAGCCATGCCGTTCGATCGATGGATCGACGCTTTTCGCGCCAAGGCCGTGGCACACGGCATCGCCGACGAGACCTATACGCGCGTCATGAACGGCATGAAGCCCGACACGACCGGGCTCGAGGCGATCCGCAATCAGGCCGAATTCAATCAAAAGCTTTGGCAATATCTCAATCGCGCGGTCTCCGACTGGAAGGTGAGCGCCGGCAAAGATAAGGCGAAGCAATACGCGCCGCTGTTGTCCCGCATCGAAACGGATTTTGGCGTCGAGCCTGCCTTCATGCTCGGCGTTTGGGGCATCGAAACGGCGTTCAGCGATCCGGTCGTTGCAAAAAATCACCTGCGGCCGGTTATTCCGTCGCTGGCGACGCTGGCTTGGGCGGAGCCGCGCCGCCGCCGTTACTGGGAGCAAGAGCTGATCAACGCGCTGACCATCGTCCAGCGCGGCTGGAGCACCCCTGACGAAATGGTCGGCTCCTGGGCCGGCGCCATGGGCGCCACGCAATGGATGCCGGAAGTCTGGCTCCATATCGGCATCGACTATAACCACGACGGCAAGATCTCGCCTTACGGGCCGCCGGACGACGCGCTCGGCTCAACCGCGCGGTTTTTTGTCGAGCGCGGCCACTACCGGCGCGGCGAGCACTGGGGCTATGAAGTGCGAATGCCGAGTTCGCACGGCCATGACGTGTCGCGCAGCTATGCGGCATGGCAGGCGCGCGGCGTAACGCGCGCCGACGGCGAGCCGTTCCCGCAACCGAACGCGACGGCGCGGCCTTGGGTGCCGGTGCCGGGCGGCCCGGCTTTCCTGATCGGGCCAAATTTTTTTGCGGCGAAGAGCTACAATCCCTCGACGGCCTATGCGCTGGCGCTTTGCTATCTCGGCGACCGCTGCGTGGGCGGCGCGCCCTTCTTGCAAAAGTTCCCGGGCAGCGAACCGCCGCCCACGCTCGCCGACATCGAGGAAATCCAGCACCGGCTCACCGCGCTCGGCTTCGATACCGGCGGCGCCGACGGCCGCCTCGGCCTCGCCACGACGCTCGCGGTGCGCAATTATCAGCGCAAAGCCGGCGTCGAACCGGCGGACGGCTATGCAGGCGTGGGACTTCTCGCCCGGTTGCGCGAAGGCTCATGATCCGGTTGGATGAGGGCGACCCAGCCCTCCAAGCCTGACCATGAGGAAATGCCCGCCATGACGCCGTCACAATCCGCGACCGCTCGCGCCACAACCGATGCCGATCCCACCGTTGCCGCCGTCGAGCGCCCGACGCCCGCCGGCGCCAATGCGCCCGGCTTCGGCTCGGACGTGATCGCCGAGGCGCTACGCTCGCTCGATATTCCCTATATCGCGCTCACGCCGGGTGCGAGCTATCGCGGGTTGCATGACTCGATCGTCAACTATCTCGGCAATACCAAGCCGCAAATGCTGCTCTGCCTGCATGAGGAAGCCGCCGTCGCCATCGCCCACGGCTACGCCAAGGTCACCGGCAAGGCGATGGTCACCGCCGTGCACTCGAATGTCGGGCTGATGCACGCGTCGATGGCGATGTTCAACGCCTGGTGCGACCGCATGCCGGTGGTGGTGCTCGGCGCCACCGGCCCGGTCGACGCCGTCAAGCGCCGGCCGTGGATCGACTGGATCCACACCGCGCGCGACCAGGGCGCGCTTATTCGCGAATATACCAAATGGGACGATCAGCCGGCCTCGCCCGGCGCGGCGCGCGAAGCCATCCTGCGCGGCACCTGGATCGCCAATACCGTGCCGCATGGGCCGGTCTATATCAATTTCGACGCCGAGCTGCAGGAGATGAAGGTTTCCGACCAGCTGCCGCCGATCGAGGTGGCGCGCTACATGCCGAATGTCGCCACCGCCGCGCCGGCCGAAACGGTGCGCGAGGCGGCCGCCATGCTCAAAGGCGCCAAGCAAGTCCTGATCCTCGCCGGCCGCGCCTCGCGCGACATCGACGCCTGGAACGCGCGCGTTGCGCTCGCCGAGGCACTCAATGCGCGCGTCGTCACCGATCTGAAAATCGGCGCGACGTTCCCGACCGATCATCCGCTTTATGTCGGCTCGCCGCGCGCCATCAATCCCGAAAGCGTCGAGGGATTGAAGAACGTCGACGTCGTTCTCAGCCTCGACTGGGTCGATCTCGCCGGCGCGTTGCGTTACTTCGGCCCGATGCCGGCGGTCAAGGTCATCCAGGTCTCGCTCGACCACCGCATTCATAACGGCTGGAGCATGGACCATCAGGCTCTGCCGCCGGTCGATCTTTTGCTTTCGGCGGATCCCGACCTGGTCGTTCCGGAATTGGTCAAGGAAGTCGGCAAAAGCGCCAAGCCGCATGCGATGCCGAGCCCGCGCAAAATCTCCGACAAGGAGCCGACCGGCTTTACCAACGAGCATATCGCGCGCGCCTTGCGCAAAGTCTTGGGTGACCGGCCGGTGACCTATACGCATCTGCCGCTATCCTGGGACGACAGCTGGATCACGCTCCGCCATCCGCTCGATTATGTCGGCTCCGACGGCGGCGGCGGCGTCGGCGGCGGCCCCGGCATTTCCGTGGGCGCGGCGCTGGCGCTCAAAGGCACCGGGCGATTGCCGATCGCGATCTGCGGCGACGGCGATTTTTTGATGGGCGTCACCGCAGTGTGGACGGCGGTGCATTACAAAATTCCGCTGCTGTTCGTGCTCGCCAACAACCGCTCGTTCTATAACGACGAGCTGCATCAGGAACGGATGGCGCGGGCACGCAACCGGCCGGTTGAGAACAAGTGGATCGGCCAGCGCATGTCCGATCCCGAAGTCGATCTCGCGGCCATGGGCCGCGCGCAAGGTGCGGTTGGCTTCGGTCCGGTCACCAAGACCGGCGATCTTGCCGGAATACTGGAAAAGGCCATCGCCGCGGTCGATGCCGGCCAGGTCGCCGTCGTCGATGTGCGCGTCGAGCCGGGCTATACCGCGGTCATGACCGCCGCGATGACGCGCGCGGGCAACTGACCGGACGGTCTATGATCGCGCGGAGGAGCCGAGGATGGCAGTATTTTCCGCGCCCTGCGGCTGCTGCATGGCCCGCCGCCAGTTCCTGGCGACGGGCTTGGCGGCCGCCGCTCTCTTTCCCGCGCGTCACGCGCTCGCGCAAGCACCCGCGCAAAATCCTGCCGCGAAGCGGATCGACGTACACCACCACTTCATGCCGCCGGCCTACATGAAAGAAGAGCATGAGCGGCTCAACTTCTCCCATGGCGCGGTGTCGGCAAGTCAGCTCTTGTCATGGACGCCGCGCCAATCGCTCGACGTCATGGATGCCAACGGCATCGCCACCGCCGTCGTCTCCGTGACCACGCCGGGCCCGTGGTACGGCGACGTTGCCGCCGGCCGCCGCCTGTCGCGGGCGTGGAACGACTATGCCGCCGAGCAAATCAAAAATTATCCCGGCCGCTACGGATTGTTCGCAACGGTGCCGCTGCCGGACAGCGAAGGCAGTCTTGCCGAAATTGAATATGCGCTTGACACGCTCAAAGCCGACGGCATCGGCTTGTTGAGCTCTTATGACGGCAAATATCTCGGCGATCCAAGCTTTGCACCGGTCTTTGCCGAGCTCAATCGCCGCAAGGCCGTCGTCTATATCCACCCGACCACGTCGAAGTGCTGCACCAGCGTGATGCCCGGCGTGCCGCCGCAGGCAATCGAATATCCGTTCGAGACGACGCGAACGATCACCAGCATGCTCGTCAACGGCACGGTCTTCAACAATCCCGACATCCGCTGGGTCTTCTCCCATGGCGGCGGCGCCACGCCGATGTTGGCGGGGCGCATGGTCGAAACGGTCGGCCGTCATCCCAATGCGGCGAAATTCATGCCGGACGGCGTGTTGGCGGAGTTGCGCAAGCTTTATTACGACACCGCCAGCGCCGACACCGAAGGATCGATGGCCGCGCTGCGCGTCATGGCGCCATTGAGCCACATCATGTTCGGCACCGACTATCCGTTTGTGAACGTCGCCGCCGGCGTGAAGCATCTGAACGACGACGAAATGTCGCAGCCGATCGGCAGGCAATCGATCGCGACAACGCGATGGCCTTGCTGCCCCGGCTCAAGGTCTGACGATGAGAAGCACCGCTGCACGCCCAAGCAAGAACCTCGATGCCAGGAGGACATCATGAACGAAGCCGTTCCGCTCAAGTCGCTCAAGATGACGCCGCTATTGCAGCTTCCCGAGCATCGCGATGCCTTCTACGGCGGCAAATGGCACAAGGCGAAATCCGGCCGCTCGGCCGATGCCATCAATCCCGGCACTGGTGAATCGCTCGGCCCGGTTGCCGACTGCGGTGCAGCCGATATCGAGGCCGCGGTGAGCGCCGCCAAGGCAGCGTTCCCAGCTTGGCGCGACACGCCGCCGCTCGAGCGGGCGCGGCTGCTCAAGCGCATCGCCAATGTGCTGCGCGAGCATGCCGAGGAATTGGCGATGATCGACGCCGCCGATTGCGGCAATCCCTTCGCCGAAATGGTCAAGGACGCGACCATCGCCGCGGCGCAGATCGAGTTCTACGCCGGTCTCGTCACCGAAATGAAAGGCTCGTCGATTCCGATGGGACCGGACGTGGTCAATTTCTCGGTGCGCGAGCCGCGCGGCGTGGTCGGCCGCATCATCCCGTTCAACCATCCGTTCATGTTCTGCGCCGGCAAATCCGGCGCGCCGCTCGCCGTCGGCAATACCGTGGTGATGAAGCCGCCGGAACAGGCGCCGCTATCGTCGCTCCGTCTCGCCGAATTGATCGGCGATATTCTGCCGCCCGGCGTGTTCAACCTGGTGCCCGGCGGACAGCGAAGCGGGCTCGGCGCTCGCCTCGCACAAGGATGTCGCCATGATCGCGCTGATCGGCTCGGTGCCGACCGGCCGCGCAGTGATGAAGGCCGCCTCCGATACGCTCAAGGCGGTAATGCTGGAACTCGGCGGCAAGAATGCGCTGATCGCCTATCCCGACGCCGATCCGGACGAGGTCGCCGACGGCGTCATCGGCGGCATGAATTTCACCTGGTGCGGCCAATCCTGCGGCTCGACCAGCCGCGCCTTCATCCACGAGAAAATCTACGACGCCGTGCTCGCCAAGGTGAAAACCAAGATCGCCCATTACAAGCCCGGTATCGCCACCGATCCGGCCACCACCATGGGTTCGATCATCTCCAAGACCCAGTACGAGCGCGTCCTCGGTTTCATCGATAGCGCCAAGCAGGAAGGCGCGCGGCTTCTCACCGGCGGCGGCCGGCCATCCGACCCGGCGCTGGCGAAGGGCTTTTTCATCGAGCCGACCGTGTTCGCCGACGTGCAGCCAAACATGCGCATCGCGCGCGAGGAGATTTTCGGTCCCGTCCTTTCCATCCTCAAATGGAGCGACCCGGCCAAAATGCTCGAACAGGTGAATTCCGTCGAATACGGGCTCACCGCGTCGATCTGGACGAATGACCTTTCCACCGCCCACCGCACCGCCGCCGCGGTGCAAGCCGGCTTCGTCTGGATCAACGAAGTGTCGAAGCATTTCCTCGGCGCGCCGTTCGGCGGCTTCAAGCAGTCCGGCATCGGCCGCGAGGAATGCTTTGAGGAAATGCAGGCTTATACACAGGAGAAGAACATCCACGTGCGGCTCAAGCCGGCGAAGGCCTGAAGTTCCATCCCTTCGGCTACTTTGCCGCACTCTCTTGGTGAACGC
Organism: uncultured Alphaproteobacteria bacterium; assembly: GCA_963816565.1. Taxonomy (GTDB): domain Bacteria; phylum Pseudomonadota; class Alphaproteobacteria; order Rhizobiales; family Xanthobacteraceae; genus BOG-931. The sequence continues at coordinate 68,249 of CAWFLM010000001.1, forward strand.
GGCCCCATGCTTTAGTACCCGCCTGCTGTAAGGCCTCGGGCACGAAGCCGAACGACGCAACAATGCGAATTTCCTGAGGGCGGCTGTGAAACGGCGCGAGTTCATTGCACTTGCCGGGAGCGCGGCTGCGGCGTGGCCGCTCGCCGCGCGCGCGCAACAGTCGGCAATGCCGGTGATCGGATTCCTCGGCTACGCTTCACCCGACCGGTGGGCAGACCGGGTAAACGCGTTTCGCAACGGGTTGAGTGAAAGCGGTTACGTCGAAGGGTCGAACGTGGCGATCGAATTCCGCTGGGCTGAGGGTCACAACGATCGCCTGCCGGCATTGGCTACCGATCTGGTGCAGCATCAGGTGGCGGTGATTGCGCTTGGCGGTATCCCTGCGGCGCTCGCAGCAAAGGCGGCGACCACGACAATTCCGGTTCTTTTTCAAATCGGGGCTGACCCGGTCGCCGCTGGACTTGTCGATAGTCTGAGTCGGCCGGGAGGCAATCTCACCGGTTCGACCAATCTGAGCATCGAACTCGGGCCAAAGCGCCTGCAACTGTTGCACGAGCTAGTCCCGGCAGCTCGTATCGTCGCTCTGCTGCTCGATCCGACCAGCGGCTCGGTCAGCGAAATCGAGACCAAAAGCATGCAGAGCGCGGCGCAATCGCTCGGGCTTGCGCTCCATGTCGTGCATGCCAGCGCAGAGCGCGACTTCGATGCAGTCTTCTCGACATTAGACCAGATCAAAGCCGGCGGCCTCGTTATTGCCAACACCGGAGTATTCAATGCCCGCGCCGCAGAGCTCGGCGCGCTGGCCTCGCGCCACGCGATCCCGGCGATCTTCCAATCGCGCGGCTTCGCCACAGGCGGCGGCCTCGTTAGTTACGGCACCAGCATCCCCGACGGCTTCCGGTTGATCGGCGTCTATGCCGGCCGCATTCTCAAGGGCGAGAAACCCGCCGACCTGCCGGTGCAACAATCCACCAAAGTCGAGATGATCATCAATCTCAAGACCGCCAAGGTGCTCGGCATCACAGTTCCCCTGCCGTTGCTCGGCCGCGCCGACCAGGTGATCGAGTGAGGCGCCGCGAGCTCATGGCGTTGTCGGCGGCGTCCTTTGTCGCCTACGCATCCGCAGCGCGCACACAAGAATCCGATCGAATGCGCCTGGTGGCCGTGGAAATGGCACTCGCCAAAGGCGACGAAGACGGACAGCGCCTTGCAGCCGCATTCGAGCAGTCGCTGCGGCAATTAGGCTGGACGCCGGGGCGAAATGTGCGGATCGAATATCGATGGGATGCGACCAACGCCGAACGTGCCGAGACGGACGCAGCGGAATTGGTGAAGCTCAATCCCGACATCATCGTCGCGCATGCCACCATAGTCACCAGAGCATTTGCCCAGCTTACGATAAAAATCCCGATTGTCTTCGTGAACGTCTCCGATCCGCTCGGCGAACACTTCGTCGAAAGCTTCGCTCATCCCGGCCGCAATCTGACCGGTTTCACCAATATCGAGCCGTCGATTGGCGGCAAATATCTCGAGCTTCTCAAGGAAATCGCACCGACCGTGACCCGCGCGGCAATGATCTTCAATCCGAGTTCGACGCCCGGCGGCGGATCATATTTCTCAGGGTCTTTCGATGCTGCCGCTGCAACACTGGCAATCCAGCCGATCAGAGCGGCCGTTCAAAACGCCGCCGACATCGAGCCGGCCGTTGCGGCACTCGCAGGCAATGGCGGCCTTGTCGTGATCGGCGAACCCTTCACCAATCTTCACCGCAAAGAAATTCTTCGATTATCCGCGCAATACCGGTTGCCGACGGTTTGTCCTTATCGCCTGTATGCGCAGGAAGGCTGCCTTATCTCCTACGGCGTCGACTTCGCCGATCAATTCGCGCGCGCGGCAGCCTATGTCGATCGCATCCTCAGAGGCGAGACCGCGGCAAGCCTTCCTGTGCAATCACCGGTGAAGTTCGAGTTTGTCATCAATCTCACGACCGCCAAGGCGCTCGGCCTCACCGTGCCGCCGACGCTCCTGGCGATCGCCGACGAGGTGATCGAATGAGGCGGCGCGTCCGGCTCTATGCCCAGCGAAGTGGGGCAGGTTCCCTGTTCACAACGGTAGCGGAACGTTGCACCATGCACGGCGGGCGGCGGGTCCGCTTAATGACGCAATAAAACGGCGCAGCAAGACGCCGATCACAGGGAGGAGACCATGCGCAAAGCCAAGCGCGGATATGCCGCGCCTGCGCTCGAGCAAATCGCCGGCAACGGCCTGTTGCATCGCCGCGCCTTGCTCGGCGGCGGCATCGCCTTTGCCGGCGCGCTGGCCAACGGCGCCGCCTCGACCGGCGCCGCGGCGGAACCGCTGCAAGAGCCAGCATGGAGTCTGGAACCCGGCGACGTGACGCCGGTGCTGCAGACACCGTCGCGCTTCGAGGCCAAGGTGGTGCGCACGCTGAGCAACCCCAAAGGCGAGCCGCGCACCCAGCACGCACGCGCCCCGCTGCAAATGCTCGAAGGCACCATCACGCCGAACCCGGTGCACTTCACCATCCTGCATTCCGGTATTCCCGACATCGATCCGGCGCAGCACGTGCTGGTCATTCACGGCATGGTCCGGGAGCCGCTCGAATTCACCGTCGAGGCGCTCTCGCGCTATCCGATGGTCACGCGCAAGCATTTCGTCGAATGCGGCGGCAACAGCGCGCCGATGTTCTCGCCGGAGCCGATCCAGGCGACGGTGCAGGCGCTGCACGGCTTGAGTTCCTGCGCGGAATGGACCGGCGTGCCGCTCTCGACCTTGCTCGACGAGGCCGGCGTCGATCCGAAGGCGACATGGCTCGTCGCCGAGGGCGCGGATTCGCTGGCCGTCTCGCGCAGCGTGCCGATGAAAAAGGCCTACGACGACGCCATGGTCGCGCTGTACCAGAACGGCGAGCGGCTGATGCCGGGCAACGGCTATCCAATGCGCCTGTTATTGCCCGGCTACGAAGGCAACATGAACATCAAATTTTTGCGCCGCCTCAAGGCAGTCGATCAGCCGGCGATGACCTATTACGAGTCGCGCAACTACTCGCCGCTGTTGCCGGACGGCAAGGCCTACAAGTTCTACTTCCTCTGCGAGGTGAAATCCTTCATCACCCGGCCGTCGTTCGGCGACAGCCTCGACGGATCGGGCTTTTACGAAATTTCTGGCATCGCTTATTCCGGCAACGGCCGCATCGACAAAGTTCTGGTGTCCGCCGACGGCGGCAAGAGCTGGGGCGAAGCCGCGGTCGACGGGCCGGTCAGCGCCAAATCCTTCACGCGCTTTCGCATGCCGTGGCGGTGGGACGGCCAGCCGGCGGTATTGACCAGCCGCGCCTGGGACGAGTCCGGCGCGGCGCAGCCGCTGCGCGCCGATTTCGTCGCCGCGCGCGGGGAAGCCAAAAAAGTGCCGAACGTGCTCGGCTTTCCCAACCAGCACTACAACAGCCTCACCTCGTGGGGCATTGCGAGCAGCGGGGAGATCAAACATGTCTATGTTTAAGCCGCTCGCGGCCGGTCTCCTTTCGCTTGCCTTCGCGGCGGCATCGGCGGCTGCCGCCGACAGTCCGCATTTGGGCAAGCCGATCACCGACGCCGATATCAAGCCATGGGACATCACCGTGCTGCCGGACGGCACTAATCTACCGGCCGGCAGCGGCACGGCCGCGCAGGGCGCAAAGCTCTACGTCGATAAGGGCTGCAGCCTTTGCCACGGCCCGAACGGCAAGGGCGGGCCGAATCCGACACTGGTCGGCAATCCATCGCTTACCGCCGACGGCATCGCCTCGACCAAGACCATCGCCAATTTCTGGGCATGGCCGACCACCTTGTTCGATTACGTCCGCCGCGCCATGCCGTGGACCTCGCCGCACACGCTCAGCGACGACGAAGTCTATGCGCTCTGCGCCTATCTGTTCGCGGCCAACAATCTCATCCCGCAGGACGAGGTGATGAACGCGCAGACGCTGCCGAAGGTGAAGATGCCGAACCACGACAACTTCATCATCAAGTTTCCGGATCGGATTTAGCTTTTCCCGGACGCGGTGCAGCACGCAGTGGTGCACCGCTGATCCGGATCGTCGCGGGCTCTGAGCTTGTAACGATCTCGGTTCTGCGGCGCAGCACTTCGCTACGCTCCGTGCTGCGCCGCGCCCGGGAAACAGTGCAACCATCACAGCTTGAACGTCTCGTAAGTCGCCGGATGAAACAGCTCGTCGACCGAGACGCGGCGCGGCGACAGGCCTTCGGCGTGATGCTGGCCCAGGAAATAATCGAGCACCTTGCGGTTCGGCCCGACGCCGTAGGACCAGAAATCGTGGCCCATCAAGTCGCGCGCCTCTTTCAGCCGCTCCTCGACGAACGGCAGCGTCACTTTGGTTGCGGAGGTGTCGGAGAGTTTCTTTAAGCCCGCCTCTTTGGCCTGCTCGAACGCCTTGAACACGGCGCCCGGCAGCCACGGATGACGCTCGGCCAATTCGCGGCGGATGCCGACCACATGCATGATCGGGAAAAATCCGGTGCGCTTGAAATAATCCTTCGCCACCGCGACCGGATCGGCAAACAGCCAGCCGATATGCGGATGGCCTTTTTCCAGAAGCGTCGGCGGCCGCGGCGCGATGAAGCCGTCGATTTCTCCGGCTTCGAGCAGGCCGGAAATAGTCTTGCCCTCGGGCGCGTTATCGAGCCGCACGCCGGCGCGGCAATTTCACACTGATCTTTTCCGGCCGGCCCGCCTCTTCGATGCCGCCGCGGATCCAATGGATGTCCGAGCGCTTGACGCCGTAATCGTCTTCGAGAAAGGCGCGCGCCCAGACATTGGCGGTGAGCTGATATTCCGGCACGCCGACCTTGCGGCCCTTCAGATCTTCCGGCTTCTTGATGCGGTCGGTGCGGACATAGACCGAGGTGTGGCGGAAGGCGCGCGAGACGAAGGCCGGCACCGCGATATAGGGGCAATCCTTCAGCGCGGTCTTGACCGTGTAGCTCGACAGCGACAATTCGCAGATATCGAATTCCGCCGCGCGGAAAGCGCGGAAAAAGATTTCTTCCGGAACGAGCGTCATATAGACCGGATCGACGCCATCGATTTGCACGCTGCCGTCGATCAGCGCCCGGGTGCGGTCGTAATCGCCGACCGCGACGGAGAGGTTGAGCTTGGCCATTTCGCTTCCCTAGTGCCATCCACAGTGACTTGCACGGTGGCTCGGTCGCGACAGATAGCCGCCTGCGGCGGGCCGTGCCAAGATGCTATTTGAGGATTCGCCCGCCCATCCAAGGCTTTGCCCGGATTTGTGATGAAATGGTACCGCTTCTTCCTGACGGTTGCGGCGATCCTGCTGTTCTGCGCGCAGCGAAGCGCCGTGCGGGCCCAAGAGGGGGCAGCGCACGTCTATAGCGACGCCGGCGATATTTATATCGAGCGCGACGGCGCCAATAACGGTATTAAGAACGGCGCCAAGACCAAGCTGACCTCCTCGGAAATGGACATCGATCCGGTGCTGGCGCCGAACGGCGCCTATGTCGTTTACACCCGGCAGGGCCGCGGCCGCACCGTCCATGGCTACGATACCAGCCAGGTCTGCACCACCGAGCCGCGGCCCGACGAGCTGCGCCAGATCAATGCCGACGGCAGCGGCGACAAGCTTTTGCTTCGGGGCCGTAAAGGCGGCCCCGAAACTCAGCTCTGCGATTTTCGTCAGAAGCAGTTCAGCTCGGACGGCCGGCGGCTTTATTTCCTCACGCCGGGCTGGGCGACCTCGGGCGCGCTGCATGTGTTCGATACAGTTAGCGGCGACGACCGTTTCGTCACGCCGGCCAACGACGCTTCTGGTGCTCAGCTTCTGCCCGAACAAATACAAGGACGATCTCGTCGTACTGGCGCACCGCACTTTCCTGCTCGGCGGCAGCTACGACTGGTACTGGCTCTATGATTCAACGGGGAAGAAGGAGCTGGGACCTCTTGGGGAGTTCGGCACGCCCGACGACATGGTACGGCAGGCGCACGGGGTGTGGTGCGCGAGTAGGCCGTGAATTGCAAGGAAAAATGGCGTCTGGCACTTCTCAGGTTGTGCTACTATAAACACGCACACATGCGAAACTAACTGAGCCGACGGGCAGAGATTTTTATGCTGCTTATAGAGAGCGAACAGGAAGAGGATGGCCGCTGGATCGCCGAAATCGTCGCATTGCCCGGCGTGATGGCGTATGGGACCACCAAAGCCGAAGCAGCCGCGAAGGCCAAGGCATTGGCACTGCGGGTAATCGCCGATCGGCTAGAAAATGGCGAGCAGTTGCCGCGCGAAATCGCAGATTTTTTTGAAGCCGCATGACGAAATGGCCTTCGGCAAAGGCGCAGCGTGTCCTTGCCGCGCTGTTGCGTCTGGGCTGGACCATAAAACGGCAATCGGGCTCTCATCGTGTATTGCAACGGACCGGCTCCGTCGATTTCGTGTTTGCATTTCATGATCGCGACGAAATCGGGCCACGCATGTTAGCCCGAATCGCCAAACAGACAGGTCTCAGTCCAGAGGACCTGTAAGATTACCGTCCCGCAAACGGCTCCGCCGGCGCGATATCGGCGAGCTTGAACTGCACCCGCTCCTCACCCCGCCAGCGGTCGAGAGCGAAGGTGCCGGCGGCGTGCACGCGCTGGCCGCGGCTGTTGCGCAGCGCGGTGCCGAGTTTCTGGCCCACGGAGCGGAAGGCGATCGCGTTTAGTGCCGAGCCGTCGGCCGATTTCAGCCGCACCCGCATATGCGCCTGGCCGACCTCCTCGGCATAGGTCACGGTATGCGCTGGCAGCGCGATGACAGGGTCGGGATTGCCGGAACCGAACGGTCCGGCGCGCTCGATCATGGCGACGAGATCGGCGTTCGCCGCAGCGGCAGTGACGGCGCCGTCGATCATGAGGCCGTTGGCGTGCCGCGCTGCCGCGACGTCAGCGCCGAGCGTGGCCTCAAGAAAAGCACGCAATTCGGCAAGCGCCCCTTTGCGCAAGGTGACGCCGGCCGCCATGGCGTGGCCGCCGCCCTTGAGCAGAAGACCCTCGGTTACGGCGCGCCGCACCGCGCGGCCGATATCGACGCCGGCGATGGAGCGGCCAGAGCCGGTGCCGATGCCGCCCGGCTCGAGCGCGATCGCGAAAGCCGGACGGCCGAATTTTTCCTTCAACCGTCCCGCAACGATGCCAACGACGCCGGGATGCCAGCCTTCGGCGGCGGTGACGACGACCGCGCCCTTTTCCTCAAGCCCAAGCGCGGCGCTCGCCTCGGCCTCGGCTTGCGCCAGCGTCCCCTGCTCGATCGCCTGGCGCTCCTGATTGAGCCGGTCGAGCTCGGCGGCGAGCTTGGCGGCTTCGATCGGATCGTCCTCGAGCAAAAGCTTGACGCCGAGATCGGCGCGGCCAATGCGCCCGCCGGCATTGATGCGCGGCCCAAGCAAAAAACCGAGATGCCAGGCTTCCGGCGGCCCGGAAAGCCGCGCCACGTCCATCAGGCTGACATGGCCCACCCGCTCGCGCCGCCGCAGCGCGATCAGGCCCTTGGCGACGAAGGCGCGATTGAGCCCGATCAGTGGCACCACATCGGCGACAGTGCCGAGCGCGACGTCGTCGAGAAACGCCAGCAGATCCGGTTCGGGGCGCTGCTCGTTCCAAAACCCGCGTTCGCGCAGCACCCGATTAAGCGCGACGACCGTCATGAACGTCAGACCGACGGCGGCTAGATGGCCGAGCCCCGATAGATCGTCGCGACGGTTCGGATTGACGATAGCAACAGCCGGCGGCAATTCCTCGTCGGCCTGATGATGATCGATGACGACGGTATCGAGGCCGAGCTTTTTGGCCTCTTGGAGCGGCTCGATGCTGGTCGTGCCGCAATCGACGCAGACCAGAAGCTTGGCGCCGCGTTCGGCGAGCGCCCGGACGGCTTCGATATTCGGGCCGTAGCCCTCGAACAGCCGGTCGGGAATGTGGATCATCGGCTCGATGCCGCATTGGCGCAGATAGCGCGCCAACAGCGCGGCCGAGGTGGCGCCGTCGACATCGTAATCGCCGAAAATGGCGACGCTTTCGCCGCGCGTCACCGCGTCGGCAAGACGCTCCGCCGCTTCCTTCATGGCGGTCAGCACATAAGGATCGGGCATCGCGCGCTTGACGGTCGGATCGAGAAACGCGTCAACCGCATCGGCCTCGACATTGCGGCCGGCAAGGATGCGCGCCAACAGCTCGGGCAGATCGTGGCGCTGCGCGATAGCGAGCGCGCGCACGGCGCCGCGCTCATCGAGCCGGTCGCGCCAAGCGCGTCCGGTCGCCGAGTTCTCGACGCCAAGGAATAGGCGACTCTCAGTCATCTGACCGATCGTAGAATGCATTTGACGGCAAAACTGGAGATAAAGACTCCTCGTCAGCCGCCCGCAGATAGGAGCTTAAGTGAACTTATCAAGTTTGCGATGCTCGGCCCTGATCCAGCGCACGGTGCCGCTCACCGAACGCATCACCACGGTCTCGGTTTCGATCACGTCTTTGCCGAATTGCACGCCGCGCAGCATGCGGCCGTCGGTGACGCCGGTCGCGGCGAACAGGCAGTCGCCCTTGACCATGTCTTCGATCTCGTATTTCCGGCGCGAGTCCTTGATGCCCATCTTGACGACGCGTTCGCGCTTTTCGTCGGTATCGACGATCAGCCGGGTCTGCATCTGGCCGCCGATGCAGCGCAGCGCCGCGGCCGCCAGCACACCCTCCGGCGCGCCGCCGATGCCGAGAAAAATATCGATGCCGGATTTATCCGGATCGGCGGTGTGAATGACGCCGGCGACGTCGCCGTCGGTGATCAGGCTCACCGCGGCGCCGGCCTTGCGCACGGCCGCGATCAGATCGGCGTGGCGCGGCCGATCGAGGATCATCGCGGTGATCGCCTCGGGCTTGACGCCCTTGGCCTTGGCGAGCTTGCGAATGTTGTCGTCGGCCGGCGCATCGAGATCGACGACGCCTTTCGGATAGCCGGGGCCGACCGCGATCTTGTCCATGTAGATATCCGGCGCGTGCAGCATCGTGCCCGCCTCGGCCATCGCCAAGGTGGCGATGGCGCCGGGCATGTTCTTGGCGCACAGCGTGGTGCCTTCCAGGGGATCGACGGCAATATCCACTTTCGGTCCGCGTTTGGTGCCGACCTTCTCGCCGATGAACAACATCGGCGCCTCGTCCATCTCGCCTTCGCCGATGACGACCGTACCGTCGATCGCAAGCGTGCTCAGCTCACGCCGCATGGCGTCGACGGCGGCCTGGTCGGATTGCTTCTCCGCCCCGCGCCCGCGCAAGCGCGCCGCGGCGACCGCGGCACGTTCGGTGACGCGGGCGATTTCGAGCGACAGCGCGCGCTCAAGGCCCGGTTGCATGCGGCCGGATTTCGATGACATCAAGCGAATCTCCAATCATGCTCTTTCGAGCCGGATGACTTGCGGCCGTCCGGATACGACCCGGTCGCGGCGCACCGCGGCCAACGCCTTGCGCACCGCATCCTCGCTGGTGGCATATGTAATCATGATAACCGGCACCGACTCGCCGGAACGGCCCGGCTGCGCCGCGCCGCGCGAGCCCGCCGCGTGACGCTGCACGATCGATTCCAGCGATATCTTTTGCTGCGCCAGACGCCGCGCGATGGTCGCCGCGGTGCCGGGGCGGTCGCGCGCCAAAAGGCGAATATAGTAGCCGCCTTCGTGGTGTTGCATCGGCGCCTTGCGGATCGCCGTCATGCGCGCCGTCGGGCGGCCGAACGGTGCGGTCCGCACGCCGCGCGCGATATCGGCAAGGTCGGCGACAATCGCCGAGGCCGTCGCCGCCCCGCCGGCGCCGGGGCCGACCAGCGTGATCGGCGCCAAGCCGTCGGCGTCCACCGTGACGGCGTTGGTGACGCCCATGACCTGGGCGATGGCGGAGTCCTTCGGCACCATGGTCGGATGCACGCGCTGCTCGATGCCGGCCTCGGTCTTCACCGCTACGCCTAAGAGCTTGACCCGGTAGCCGAGCTCGGCCGCCGCATCGAGATCGGCCAGCGTGATCGACGAAATGCCTTCGACATAGACCGCGTCGGGATCGATCTTGGTGCCAAAGGCGAGACTTGCCAGGATCGCGAGCTTTTGCGCGGTGTCGTGGCCTTCGATGTCGAAAGTCGGATCGGCCTCGGCATAACCGAGCCGCTGCGCCTCTTTGAGGCACTCATCGAAAGCGAGGCGGTCCTGCGCCATCCGGGTGAGGATGTAATTGCAGGTGCCGTTGAGGATGCCGTAGATGCGCGTGAACGACGCGCCGTTGAGACCTTCGCGCAGCGTCTTCACGATCGGAATGCCGCCGGCAACCGCCGCCTCGAAATTGAGCGCCACGCCATGCCGCTCTGCGAGGGCCGCCAGCCTTTGGCCATGGCGGGCGAGCAGCGCCTTGTTCGCTGTTACGACGGCCTTGCCAGCGTTGAGCGCGGTCTCGACCGCGCGCTTGGCAGGGTCGCCCGCCCCGCCGATGACCTCGACCAAGACGTCGATCGACGGATCGCGCGCCAGCGCCACCGGGTCGGCGAACCAGCGAAATTTTTTCACGTCGAAATCGCGTTTTTTCTGCCGCGAGCGGGCGCTCAGCGCCACGATCTCGATCGGGCGGCCGCAGCGCGCGATGAGCTTGTCGCGTCCCTGGTCCAGCAGTCGGACCACAGCGCTGCCGACGGTTCCAAGCCCGGCAAGACCGACTTTCAGCGGCTCAGCCATAAACGTCGCCAACCTGAAGGAGGTGAAGCGACGCTCGACTAACGCCGCGTCGCCAGGGGAACGACGTTGTGCAGCATTTCCGGGCCTGTTTCAAGAAAGCGCCGGATGTTGCGCGCAGCCTGGCGGATGCGCTGCTCGTTTTCGACCAGCGCAATACGCACGTGGCCTTCGCCGTGCTCGCCGAAGCCGGCGCCGGGCGACACCGCAACGCCGGCCTTTTCGACCAACAGCGTGGAGAATTCGACGCTGCCGAGCGGCTGAAACGGCTCGGGGATCGGCGCCCAGGCGAACATCGAAGCCGATGGCGGCGGCACGGTCCAGCCGGCCCGGCCGAACGAATCAACGAGCGCGTCGCGGCGGCGCCGATAGGTCGTGCGCATGTCGTTGATGCAGTCCTCAGGGCCATTGAGCGCCGCCGTCGCCGCCACCTGGATCGGCGTAAATGCGCCGTAATCGAGATAGGATTTGACCCGGCCGAGCGCCGCAATAATGCGCTCGTTGCCGACGGCAAAGCCGATACGCCAGCCCGGCATCGAATAGGTCTTGGACATCGAGGTGAATTCCACCGCGACGTCCATCGCGCCGGGCACCTGGAGCACCGACGGCGGCGGATTGTTGTCGAAATAGACCTCGGCATAAGCGAGATCCGACAGCACCAGAAGCGAGTGCTTCTTGGCGAACGCGATAAGCTCGCGGTAGAAATCGAGGCTGGCGACGCAAGCCGTCGGATTCGACGGATAGCAGACCACCACCGCGATCGGCTTCGGGATGGAAAACAGCACCGCGCGCTCAAGCGCGCCGAAGAACTTGTCGTCGGCCTCGACCGGCACCGAGCGGATCGCGCCGCCGGCCATCAGGAAGCCGAAAACGTGGATCGGGTAGGTCGGATTGGGAACGATAATGATGTCGCCGGGCGCCGTGATCGCCTGCGCCACATTGGCAAAGCCTTCCTTCGAGCCGAGCGTGGTGACGACCTGCGTCTCGGGATTGAGCTTGACGCCGAAACGGCGCGCATAATAGGCGGCTTGGGCGCGGCGTAACCCGGCTATGCCCTTAGATGCCGAATAGCGATCCGTTCGCGGCTTGCCGACGGTCTCTTTCAGCTTCTCGACGACATGGGCAGGCGTCGGCAAATCGGGGTTGCCCATGCCCAGATCGATAATGTCGGAGCCGCCGTTGCGAGCCACGGCCTTGGCGCGATTGACCTGCTCGAACACGTAGGGCGGCAACCGGCGAATGCGATAAAATTCTTCCATGGGAAACCCCGGCGGAGCGTCTCGATCAAACACTATACTAAAAGCGGACTTTTATCACTTGGTTTCGGTGCCGGCGGCCGGCGCGCCATTTCCGCCGGCGCCCGCCATGTACCGGAACCGGCGGCAGCAGGCGGCGTCTTGGCGGCGGGATTGGCGGCGGCATTGGCCGATTGGCCATCGCCTTGCGCTTCGGCGCTTAAGCGGTTGCGGTCGCTGATGAGGTCTTCGGTGGCCTGCTGAACCTGATTGGCATCCATCGGCGTATCGGCACGCGGCGGCGGCATGTCGTGCACGGCCGGAAAAATCGATGGGTAATCGGCGCCGGGCGAGCAGCCGGACATGGCAAGAGCCGCCGGGGCCATGATCGCCATAACGGCAAATATACGCGTCGTCACCCTTCGCCGGCGCTTCACACTCGTCTCCGACTGTCGGGAAAAGCGCCCCGTTTCGTTCCCCAAGCAGGGTCCGAAATCCGCCTCACCCACCCCTAGAAATCTCGGAAAATTCCTAATGACGCCAATATTTTATACTAGACGAACTCAGAGATCACACAAGCCACAAAGCTAGCGTGCTAATATGTCGAAACAAGGACATTATCGCCTCCCTCACCGGCGATAGGCTGGCAAAACGCGTCGTGAATAGGCCTGCCGGCACGCCTTGTGCAGGAGAGCCGCACCAGCCATGTCTGGCGAAAGGCTGGCTCTTTTCTCTGTTCGGCCATTGAGGAACGCTCGTGCGGGCTCCATCGCAAGAGCCGGTGAAGCAGCAACCGGCGCAGCAATCCCCGATGAAGATCGGGTCGGTCGACGTCGAGGAGTTCTCGCGCAATCTGGCGCGTCTTGTCGAGGAAGGCGGCCGGGCGCTTGCGGCCTATCTCAAGCCGCGCGAGGAGGGCCGCGACGACAGCGAATTCGCCGATGAAGTGACCGAAGTGGTCAAGACGCTCGGTCAGGTCGCGGAATACTGGCTCGCCGACCCGCAGCGCACCGTCGAACTGCAGAACCGGCTGGGCAAGGCCTATCTCGATCTGTGGGCCTCCGCGGTGAAGCGGCTGGCCGGCGAAGAAGCGCCCCCTGTGGTGCGGCCGGCACCAAGCGACAGGCGTTTTTCCGATCCCGAATGGACGCAAAACCAGTTCTTCGACTTTCTCAAGCAGGCCTATCTGCTCACCGCGGGCTGGGCCGACACATTGGTGCGCGATGCCGCGGCCCTTAATCCGCATACCAAGCAGAAGGCCGAGTTCTATATGCGGCAGATCACCAATGCGCTGTCGCCGACGAATTTCGTCCTGACCAATCCCGAACTGTTGCGCGAGACGCTGACCTCGAACGCCGACAACCTGGTTCGCGGCATGCACATGCTCGCCGAGGACATCCAAAACGGCGGCGGCAATCTGAAAATCCGGCAGTCCGACGCCTCGATGTTCGAGGTCGGCCGCAATCTCGCGACCACGCCCGGCAAGGTCATTTTCCAGAACGAGCTGATGCAGCTCATTCAATACGCGCCGTCGACCGAGACCGTGCTCATGCGGCCGTTGCTGATCGTTCCGCCGTGGATCAACAAGTACTATGTGCTCGACCTCACGCCCGAGAAATCTTTCATCAAATGGTGCGTCGACCAGGGCCTGACGGTGTTCTGCATTTCCTGGGTCAATCCCGACGCGCACCTCGCGCAGAAAAGCTTCGACGATTACGTGCGGCAAGGCCCGCTGGCGGCGCTCGACGCCATCAAACAGGCGACCGGCGAGGATAAAGTCCATGCCATCGGCTACTGCGTCGGCGGCACACTGCTCGCGGTGACGCTTGCCGCCATGGCGGCCCGGCAAGACGACCGCATCGTATCGGCGACGCTGTTCGCCTCCCAGGTCGATTTCACCTATGCCGGCGATCTCAAGGTGTTCGTCGACGAGGAGCAGGTCGCGGCCCTCGAACAACGCATGGCCGAGCGCGGCTATCTCGAAAGCAAGTCGATGGCGACGGTGTTCAATCTGTTGCGGTCGAACGATCTGCTGTGGCCTTACGTCATCAACAATTATCTCAAGGGCAAAGCGCCGTTCCCGTTCGATCTGCTGTATTGGAATTCCGACGCCACGCGATTGCCGGCGGCCAATCACTCCTTCTATCTGCGCAATTGCTATCTCGAAAACAAGCTGGCCAAGGGCAAGATGATGATCGGCAACACGCCGATCGATCTCAAAGCGGTGAAAGTGCCGATCTACAATCTGGCGACGCGCGAAGACCATATCGCGCCGGCCAAATCGGTGATGGTCGGCTCAAAGCTGTTCGGCGGCGACGTCAGATTCGTCGTTTCCGGCTCCGGCCATATCGCCGGCGTGATCAATCCGCCGGCCAAGCAAAAATATCAGTTCTGGACCGGTCCAAAGCCGCGCAATGCCGACATCGAAGGCTGGCTCGCCAAGGCCAAGGAGCACCCCGGCTCATGGTGGCCGGATTGGCTCGTCTGGCTCACCCGGCAAAGCCCGACCGAAGTGCCGGCGCGCATTCCGGGCGCCGGCGCGCTCAAGGCCATCGAGGACGCGCCGGGAAGTTACGTGAAGGTGCGGGATTAGGCGGTGCGATCTTCCAACATCAAAAAGCTCGGAGCACTTGATGCGTCGAACATTCACAGTTTCCGAACTCAAGACCAAATGCTACGCCCTTCTTAGACAGGTCGAGCAAACGAGAAGGTCTGTTGTGATCACCAAAGACGGCAGACCAATTGCAAGGTTGCGTCCACACCGACAGAAGTTGGCAAGACCACGTTAGAAGACCACCATCGCGCCATTCACGGAAACAGCGCGACCTGCTCCAGGCCCATCGTCTCCGGAAAGCCGAGCATCAGGTTCATGTTCTGCACCGCCTGACCCGATGCGCCCTTGGTCAGATTGTCGAGCGCGGCGCCGATGATGGCGCGGCCGGGGATGCGGTCGGCGGCGACGCCGATGAAGGTCATGTTCGAGCCGCGCACATGGCGGGTCTGCGGTACGGTGCCGAACGGCAGCACGTGGACGAACGGCTCCTTCGCGTAAGACTTTAAAAGTACCGCGTGAAGATCCTGCGGCGAGGCATTGAGCCCGCGAACATAGATCGTCGACAGGATACCCCGGTTCATCGGCACGAGATGCGGCGTGAAGGTCACGATGACCTCCCGGCCGGCGGCCAAGGAGAATTCCTGGTCGAGCTCGGCCATGTGACGATGGTGGCCGACGCCATAGGCATGGATGCCCTCGGACACTTCCGAGAACAGCATTTCCTCTTTCGCCGCCCTTCCCGCTCCCGTCATGCCCGACTTGGCGTCGATGACGATCTCGTCGGGATCGATGGCCTTGGCCTTGAGCAGCGGAATCAGCGCGAGCTCCGCGCAACTCGTGTAACAGCCGGGATTGGCGACGAGCCGCGCCGTCTTGATCTTGTCGCGATAAATCTCGGTGAGGCCATAGACCGCGTCCTGCTGCAGCTCGGGCGCAAAATGCTCATGGCCGTACCAATGCGCGTAAGCCGCGGGATCGGCCAGGCGGAAATCGGCCGACAGGTCGACGACTTTGGTCTGCGGCGCGCGCGCCATCAGATCCTTGATGACCTTTTGCGTGGTGCCGTGCGGCAGCGCGCAGAAAGCAAGATCGAGCGCGAGCGCCGGCCAATCGGCCTCCTCGACCGAGGTCAGCGTCGGCAGCGCATAGGGCGCGAACTGCGGGAATACGTCGGCCATGGTCTTGCCGGCGCGGCGATCGGCCGTGAGCAAGGCGATCTCGGCGCGCGGATGGCGCAGCAGGAGCCGCACCAATTCCGCGCCGGTATAGCCGGAGGCGCCGAGCACGCCGATTTTCGCTTTGTCAGGCATAGTCAAACCCTTGGCTTGAGGAGAACTCAGGCCGATTTCGCAGGCAGACTATCAGGATGAGAGTGCCGCGGAACCGGCGGCACGAATGAATTACGCGCGAGCGCGCATCCGTGCCGTGGCGATACGGCGACGGCGGTCATTCCAAGCCAAGACTGTCACTAACGACCTGTTCATGGGCGGCGATATAGGGCCCGCGTTTGGGATCGTCAATGTGATGATGGATTTGCCGCCTAAATGGCATAGTCGGGCCCATAGTGCGGCTTGATTCGCCGGTCTCCGTTGCGTGGGAAAGCGTAAAACTCCACATGAGTAAAGCCTTGGGAAAAGCTGCCAAATCGTCGAAATCCGCCAAAACACCGGACCTCTTCGCCGACGCAGGCGAAAGCCGGCGCGGGACCGCGCGCCGGGTCACCAGCGCGTCGACCCGCACCAGCGGCGAAGCCGGCTACACCGCCAAGCACATCGAGGTTCTGGAGGGACTCGAGCCGGTGCGCCGCCGCCCCGGCATGTATATCGGCGGCACCGACGAGAAGGCGCTGCATCATTTGTTCGCCGAAGTGATCGACAACGCCATGGACGAGGCGCTGGCCGGCCACGCCGACTGGATCGACGTCGAGATGGAAGCCGACGGCTTCGTCGCCGTCACCGACAACGGCCGCGGCATTCCGGTCGATCCGCATCCGAAATTCAAGAACAAGTCGGCGCTGGAAGTGATCATGTGCACGCTGCACGCCGGCGGCAAATTCAACTCCGAGGTCTACGAAACCTCGGGCGGATTGCATGGCGTCGGCGTGTCGGTGGCGAACGCGCTGTCCGAGCGCATGGAGGTCGAAGTCGCGCGCGGCCAAAAGCTCTACAAAATGGCGTTCGAGCGCGGCAAGCCGAAGACCAAATTGCAGGATGCCGGCAAGGCGCCGAACCGCCGCGGCACCAAAGTGCGCTTCCGCCCGGATCCGCAAATTTTCGGCGCCAAGGCGCATTTCAAGCCGGAGCGCGTGTTCAAGATGACGCGCTCGAAGGCCTACCTGTTCGGCGGCGTCGAAATCCGCTGGTCCTGCGCCAAGGAGCTGCTGCGCGGCGTCGACGACGTGCCGGAGAAAGCGACCTTCCATTTCGCCGACGGCTTGAAGGATTATCTGTCGGAAACGCTGGCCAGCGCGACGCTGGTGCATCCCGATGTTTTCACGGGCATTGCAGGCAAGATAGGTGCACACGGGTCCGTTCAATGGGCCGCGGCCTGGACCGCCGATGCCGACGGCTTTCTCAATTCCTACTGCAACACCATTCCGACGCCGGACGGCGGCACCCATGAATCCGGCCTGCGCACGGCGTTGACGCGCGGCCTCAAAGACCACGCCGAGCGCGTCGGCCAAGGCAAGCGCGCCGCCGCCATCACCTCCGACGATGTCATGGTCGGCGCCGGCGCCATGCTGTCGGTGTTCATCCGCGAGCCGGAATTCCAGGGCCAGACCAAGGACCGGCTCGCCACCGCCGAAGCGCAGCGGATCGTCGAGCAGGCGATCAAGGACCCGTTCGACCATTGGCTCGCCGGCAATCCGCTCGCCGCCAACAAGCTCCTCGATTTCGTCACCGAACGCGCCGAGGAGCGCCTGCGCCGCCGCCAGGAAAAGGACATCGCCCGCAAGAGCGCGGTGCGCAAGCTCCGCCTTCCCGGCAAGCTCGCCGACTGCACCAACAGCGCCGCGGAGGGCTCGGAAATTTTCGTCGTCGAGGGCGACTCGGCCGGCGGCTCGGCCAAGCAGGCCCGCGACCGCGCCACTCAAGCGATCCTGCCGCTGCGCGGCAAGATCCTCAACGTGGCGTCGGCCGGCAAGGACAAGCTCGCGCAAAACCAGCAGCTCGCCGACCTCGTCCAGGCGCTCGGCTGCGGCACCGGCGCGCATTATCGCGACGAGGATTTGCGCTACGGCCGCGTCATCGTCATGACCGACGCCGACGTCGACGGCGCGCATATCGCTTCGCTGCTGATCACTTTTTTCTATCGGCAGATGCCGCAGCTCATCGACCATGGGCATCTTTATCTCGCCGTGCCGCCGCTCTATCGGCTGTCCCACGGCGGCAAGAATTTTTATGCCCGCAACGACAAGCACAAAGACGAAATTCTGAAAAAAGAATTCAACGCCAATGCCAAGGTTGAAGTCAGCCGCTTCAAGGGCTTGGGCGAGATGATGGCGGCGCAGCTTAAAGAAACCACGATGGATCCGAAGAAACGCACGCTACTGCGCGTCATGCTCGCTCGCCGATGACCGCAAGGATACCGAGAAATCGGTCGAGCGGCTGATGGGCGTCAAAGCCGAAGCGCGCTTCGACTTCATCCAGGAGCGGGCGGAGTTCGCCGACGACGCGGCGCTGGATGTGTGAGCGACTAATACGGCGCTGCCCAGCTAAAAACGAAACCCTTCGGACCGCCTTCGCCTCCTGGTAAGGAGGGTGACCGAGGTCCGGCCTATGGCGGTGTGCCCCGATAGGACCGCAGAAGGTCGCGTCTTATTCGCTCCCCCAATTTGCTTGCTGTGGCGAAATTCAAAGGTCTGTTGCCGCTCGCGGCGCCAGCAGATACTTCCTCCGGCCGATACCGAGGCTCGCCGATGTGCCCGGCAACTGCATCCGCAAGCAGGCTCCCAAAGCGTTGCTGCAAGTAGTTCACCGAAGTGCAAGGTCGCATGCACGTGTTTTCGTCAGTCGATAAGATTTGGACAATCCAACTAAGCGGTGATGCGATCTCTCTCTCCACTCGGCGGTACATCAAGTGGGAGGAGTTCAGGGATCGACTGCACACAATCTTAAGCTCATTTTTCTTAGAATATTGGGATCGCGATCCGCACGTTCCAGGGAGAACATCAGCTTCATATTGGTCTTTTGCATAAGGTCGAGAATGAGGTAGCGCTGGTACTTCATCTTCGGCAGCATTTCGATTTGAAGAATGAGGCTCCGTCGCGCGAGTTTCGTTGGATTCAGGTGGATTTAGATGAGATTAATCGACGCCTCCTTGTTGGCTTGTGCCGAGCAATCGCAGTCAGGGCGAAGAACGTAGCTTTCGGATTCACCTACTTGGAGACCCTCTATTTCAGCGACTTAGGGGACTACATTAGCCAGCCAGTTGGTCATGGTCTCACATGTGCGACTTTTGTGATGGCCGTCTTTGCGAAATTTAAGATTCCGCTTTTGGTCCTTGTGGATTGGCCTCGCCGCCCCGACGATCCTCTTTGGCAGCGCTGGCAGGTGGGCGAAGTGAGCCGTTCTGTGCCAGTCCCGAGTACAATTTGAAGCACGTTACGTTGTTCATATATCGGATAG
Source organism: uncultured Alphaproteobacteria bacterium (assembly GCA_963816565.1). Taxonomy (GTDB): domain Bacteria; phylum Pseudomonadota; class Alphaproteobacteria; order Rhizobiales; family Xanthobacteraceae; genus BOG-931. The sequence continues at coordinate 87,435 of CAWFLM010000001.1, forward strand.
TCCCCGATCACCCGCTTTTGGAACGACGCGGGCACTTCTGTTTCTATCATGAGAAGTTTGGGATAATTGGCCCTGAACACAACCTCGTTCAGAGGATTTTTCTGATAGACAACCCGTTCGTATTCAGGAAACGGCATCGTCTGCCCCTCAGGAAAGACGTAGGGATTACGCGGATGCTGCCTAATAACGACACTCAGCGCAACAGCGTGCGCCTAAACGTAGATATTGCCTGATTCTGCCTCAGGTCGTCCTGGGAGTTTTGGTTCCAACCAGTCCAGCCTGCCGTACCCCCTCCAGCACGAACTAGCAGCGGTTTCGACGGATCGCGCCAAGCTCACCTGACAGGATAGCACACCTCCTTCTCGCGATGCTTCTCTACATCCGAGCTTTACCCAAGCCACTGCACGTAAGCCCTCCCGATGAAGGGAGGCGGAGCGCCGAAAGGCGCAAACTGCACGGGCCGCACAAGCGGGTGCGGCGCGCGCCACGCCGTCAGATGTTGCCACCTGACCGCGCTTCGGGCGCGCGCGCCTTCCGGCGCTCCACCGCGGTTCTCGCCGCGCCGGACGCATCCGGACACCGGCTCAGCTCCAGTCCCGCGCTTCCTGAGACCCGGCGCATCGGGCGTTACCCTTTGCTACCTGTCTCAGTCTACCGCGCTCCGCGGAGACCGGTCGTAGTGCCGGTCGGTCGGTGACCCGGAGCCGCCCGGGAGCGGAGTTACGAGCCCCGCCCGCGGGCACCGCACTCGCTGTCGTCATTCGGCCGTCACCGGTGACGCCCTTCGCAACGAGCGAGCTTGCCCCTACGTAACTAAACCGGAGACGAATGTCAAGGGTATGTCGCAAATAAAGTGACAATAGCCGAGCGGACCGGAACCCGCTAATCCTCGAACTTCAAATTGGCGGCTTTGACCACGGCGCCGAACTTGGCGATGTCGCCCTGGATGATGGTCTCGAATTCTTCCGGCGTGGCGCCGCCGGGATTGACCGCCATGGCCTTGAGCTTGCCTGAGACCCCGGGATCGGCGATCGCCTGCCCGAACGCCTTTTGCAGCTTGGCGACCACCGGCGCCGGCGTTCCGGTCGGCGCAAACACCCCGCTCCACAATTGGACGTCGACCTCGGGGTAGCCGGCCTCCGCCATGGTCGGCACGTCCGGCAATTGGTCCGAGCGCTCTTTTCCGGTGACCGCAATGGCCCGCACCTTACCGGCTTTGACCTGCGGCACCGTCGGCGGGCCGTCGGCGATAGTCATGGCGGTTTGGCCCTGCATCACGGAGAGCACCATTTCGCCGCTGCCCTTGTAGGGGATCATGGTGCCGGGCATGCCGCTCTTTAATTTCAACAGCTCGGTGGTGATGGTGAAGGCCGGCGAGGAGCTGGCGTAATTCGCCTTGTCCGGATGCGCCTTCATCCAGGCGACAAAGTCCTTGACGTTGTTTGCCGGATTGTCGGCGCCGATCACCATGATCAGCGGAAAATGCGCGATCATCGCCAGCGGCACGAAGCTTTTGGTCGGTGAATATTTGAGATCGGTGTAGATCGCGGCGGCGATCGCCATGGCGCCGCTCGGCCCGACGAACAGCGTATAGCCATCGGCCGACTGCTGGGTGACGTATTCGGGGGCAAGCCTACCGCCGGCGCCCGGCTTGTTCTCGACCACGACCGATTGGCCGAGGATTTCGGAGACCTTGGCGCCGACCAATCGCGCGAAAATATCGTTGCCGCCGCCGGCGGCGAAGCCGACGACGAGATGAATTGGCCGGGTCGGGAATTCGCTCTGCGCGCGCGCCGGCGCGATGATCGCCGGCGATGCCGCCAGCGCCGTTGCCGCGGACAAGATCGAACGGCGTGTGAAGTGGCCAGCGCTCATAGGGTGTCCTCCAAGTGTCTTTTACTGTTCAACCGGCGGCGCAGAGTTAGCACAAACCGGCCGGGCGCGCCCTGCCCTCATGGTCCTCTTAAGGCCGCAGCCAGTCGAGAAGCGCCTCGGTCACGGCGGCCGGCTGTTCCAGCGTCGACAGATGGCCGCTGTCCGGGATCAACACCAGTCGCGATCCGGGAATCCCGGCGGCGATCTCGCGGGCGAGTTCCGGCGGCGTCGCCTCGTCGCCGTCGCCGACCAGAACCAGCGTCGGGCAGGCGATCGCGCCAAGCCCGGGGCGGGAATCCGGACGGCTCGAGGATGGCTTGCTGCTGGCGCAGATAAGCCTCAAGGCCGGTCGCCGCCGCCATGTCGCGGACGATATTTTTCAGCGCCGCGTCGCCATGCCGATTGCGGTGCACATAGAGCGGAAAAGCGAGCTCGGGAATTTCGGCGTAGCGGCCTTCTTTGGCCATCGCCATCAAGACCCGCCGCCGTTCGGTCTGTTCCGGGACGTCGGCGCGGGCTCCGGTGTCGAGCAGCGCAAGTTTCGCCACGCGGCCGGGCGCTTGCCGCATGATCTCGAACGCGATGTAGCCGCCCATCGACAGCCCGGCGAGCGCAAAGCGCGGCGGCGCCGCGGCCAAGATCCGCCGCGCGATAGCCGCCATGCTGTCGTCGCGCCGGTGGTCGGCAATCGTTACCGGCCCGAACTGCCACAGCGCGGGGATTTGCCCGGCATAAAGCCGCGCCGTGCAGGTCAGGCCGGGGATGAGGACAACCGGCAATGGATCGGAAGCGGCGGCGGTCATGACCCTGTCCTCTGCTTGTTCCGTGAGCGGGCGCGAAGAATAGCCGGTGTCGTGAAAAAGTGAAGGAATCCGTTTAACTTACCGCATGGCACCGGGGCGTTTGACGTTGACTTTCGGCCAATCGATCTTATGTTGCGCGCAACGTTATTAAAGGCAAATTCGACCGCGTTCGCGCGTGTTTGCCGCTTTCAATCGAAACGGTTCTGCCGGCGGCGCCTCATGCGAGGGCCGTCCTAGATAGAGGGTCTATGCCGTTTACTCATCTCGGCTTGTCCGAAAAGGTTCTCGCCGCCGTCGCGGCAACCGGTTACAAAACTCCCACCCCCATCCAAGATCAGGCCATTCCCCACGTGCTTGCCCGGCGCGACGTGCTCGGCATCGCGCAGACCGGCACCGGCAAGACGGCGGCCTTCGTGCTGCCGATGCTGACTATGCTGGAAAAAGGCCGCGCCCGCGCCCGCATGCCGCGCACGCTCATTCTCGAACCGACCCGCGAACTCGCGGCGCAAGTGGAAGAGAGCTTCATCAGATACGGCGTCAACCACAAGCTCAACGTCGCGCTGATCATCGGCGGTGTCTCGTTCGACAATCAGGATACCAAGCTCGGCCGCGGCGTCGATGTGCTGATCGCAACCCCCGGCCGCCTGCTCGATCATAACGAGCGCGGCCGGCTGTTGCTCACCGGCGTCGAGCTTCTGGTCATCGACGAGGCCGACCGCATGCTCGACATGGGCTTCATCCCCGACATCGAGCGCATCTGCAAACTGGTTCCGTTCACCCGCCAGACGCTGTTTTTCACCGCCACCATGCCGCCGGAAATCCAGCGCATCACCGAGCAATTCCTGCACAACCCGGTTCGCGTCGAAGTGTCCCGTCCGGCCTCGACGGTCGCCGCCACGACACAGCTGTTGGCGAAATCGGGCCGCGAGCCGCACGACAAGCGCGACACGCTGCGTAGTCTGATCCGCGCCGCGCAAGGCATGAAGAACGCCATCGTGTTCTGCAACCGCAAGCGCGACGTCGCGACGCTGCACCGCTCGCTGCTCCGCCACGGCTTTTCCGCGCAGGCGCTGCACGGCGACATGGACCAGCCGGCGCGCACGGCCGCGCTCGAACAATTCCGCAAGGGCGAAGTCACGCTCTTGATCGCCTCCGACGTCGCCGCCCGCGGTCTCGACATCCCCGACGTGAGCCACATCTACAATTTCGACGTGCCGATCCACGCCGACGATTACGTGCACCGCATCGGCCGCACCGGCCGCGCCGGGCGCACCGGCACCGCGATCACCATCGTGGCGGGCTCTAACGACGCCAAGGCGGTTGCGGCGATCGAGAAGCTGATCGGGCAGCCCATCCCGTTCATGGACAACCAGCCCGAGCCGACCGGCGAACGAAGCAGCGAGCGCAGCGCAGTGCCGCACCAGCCCGCTCATCGCGAACGTTCCGATCATCGGCGGCATTCGCATCGACCGGCCGCAGTGGCGCGAATCGACGACGCACGATCCCGTCGCCCGCCGCCGCCGGCACGCCCGCGCCAAGAGCGTCCGCACCAAGAGCGTCCGCATCAAGACGATTCCGATGCCTCGCACCTGCCCGCCTTCCTGCTGCGGCCGGTGACCGTGAAGGCGTAATTAGCGGAATCTCCAGGCCATCGGCGCCGCGGCGCGATTGCGGCGTCAGGATTTTCCTTACAAACAATATTATTTACCGGTCCTTCATCGCTTTCGCCTAGCTATACGTGCGATTGTACCGCGCCGCTCGGCGCAGGTTTGAGAAATTCCAGGGCGATTGGAGATGATGGCCGTGCCCCACGACGAGCACGAAAGAACGCTCGCATTTGCCGAAATCGCGCTTGGACAGATCCGGGCTTTGAGGCAAACCGCGACGCCGCGCAATTTCGAAATCTGGTACAATTACGCAACCGGATACAACCAGCCGCTCAACCAGTCGATCAACGAGGCGCTGGCCGAAAAGGGCGCACTGAGCGAAGCCGATCTCGAGCAAATCTACGACACCTACATCGCCGTGAGCCGGTTGGGCGACCGGATGGATTCGGTCAACAACCGCGTGCTCGACGAGATCAAGCAGGTCATTTCCACCATCGACGCGGCGGCCGGATCCGCGACCAGCTATTCCAAGCGCTTGAATCTGGCGACTGAAAAGCTCGCACAAGCCAATGACGGCGAGGCGCTGCGCTCGGTCATCGAGCAGCTGGTGCAGGGCGCCAAGGAGATGGAGCTCGACAACAAGAAGCTTGAAACGCGGCTGGCGGCATCGCGGCAGGAAATCGAGCAGTTGCAGCAAAATCTCGAAATCGTGCGCACCGAAGCGCTGACCGATCCGCTCACCACGCTGTCCAACCGCAAATACTTCGATGCCGCATTGGCCAAGAGCATTGCCGAGGCGAAAGAGAAGAACGAACCGCTGTCGCTGTTGATGGCCGACATCGATCATTTCAAGGGCTTCAACGATCAATACGGTCACCTCACCGGCGACCAGGTGCTGCGGCTTGTCGCGCTTTCCTTGAAGCAGAACGTCAAAGGCCGCGACGTCGCCGCGCGCTATGGCGGCGAGGAATTCATCGTCGCGCTGCCGAATACGGCGCTGCAATCGGCGGTCACGGTCGCCGATCAGATCCGGCGCGCGGTCATGACCAAGGAATTGATGCGGCGATCGAACGGCGATCGGCTCGGCCGGGTGACAATCTCGATCGGCGCCGCGGCGCTGCATCCGGGCGACACGGCGCAGCTCCTGATCGAGCGTGCCGACAAATGCCTTTACACGGCCAAACGCAATGGCCGCAACCGCGTCATCTGCGAGGCCGATCCGGAAGCCGACGCCGGGACAGCGCCGCCGGCGCAGGTGGCATAACCCGTAGCAATGTCATCATCCGCCAACGAGTCCGGCCCGAAGCGGCCGGCGCGATGACAAAGCTGCGGCGGACGATCCAGTCGTCAAAAAATTGGATGATTGCTGCGGCCGGATCGCGTGCGAAGCGTTTGACCGCGAGCCATCCATAATCGGTGAGTTCGTAGCGCCGTTTTCAGGAGCACAACCGACATGGCCGGATCTGCCGCTCGCCCCGTCCCAGTCGAAAATGACCCGAAGCGGACATGACTTTTAGTGAAAATGCTCGGCCATTACGATGCGGATCACGGCAACTTTGGTCGAAACGCCACCGGGTCCGCCGCCGTATCGTTATTCGCGGTGCCCAGCGCCGGCAATTCGCCGGCGGCTTCCAGTACCGGATAGGCGACCGAGCAAATATGCGAGTGGATGCGCTTGAGGTCGGCGAGCGCGTCGAGATGCAGCGAGGTCGTTTCCAGGCTCTCTGGCCGGCCTTCGCGCAGCCGCTCGAAATGCCGGTCAGCCGCTTCGAGTTCGGCTTTGCGCAGCTCGATTTTTTCGCGCAGCAGCTTACGGGCGGCCTCAACGTCACCGGCCATGAAGATACCGAAGGCGGCTTGCAGGCTCTCGCAGACGCGCTTGTGGAACGCGGTCAGCTCGGCGGCGCCTTCCGGTGAGAACTGATAGCCCCGCTTGTTCTTCTTGGTCGCGAGTTCGCACAGGTTTTTGTCGATGATGTCGCCGATATGTTCGAGATTGATGGTGAACGACACGATCTCCATGGCGCGGCGACCCTCGCGCTCGTCCAGCGCGTCGCGCGTCAGCTTGGTGATATACATCTTGATCGCCTCGTTGAGGCGGTCGACGACATTATCCAGACGCGACACGTTGCTCACCAGCGTCCGGTCGTTGTTTATCAGCGCGATCATCACGTCGCGCAGCATCACTTCGACGGTATCGCCCATGCGCAGCGTCTCGCGCGCGGCATTGGCGAGCGCAAGCGGCGGGGTTTCCAGCGCCGCCTCGTCGAGATAACGCGGCACAGAGGCGTCTTCGGTCTGCTTCCTCTCCGGCAGGACACGCACCAATAGCGCCGCGACGGGATCAAGTAAGCCAATGAAGATCGCGGCCAGCGCGACGTTGAACAGCAGATGGAACTCGGCCGTCATCTTGCTGGTGTCCGGCTGGAATGCGCCCAATTCCCGCGCGATCAGGGGCAGGAAGGGCAGCGCGATCAGGACGCCGATGAGCCGGTTGAGCAGGTTGCCGACCGGCAACCGCCGGCTCGCAGGATCGCCGTGGACGCCGGCTTCGATCAGTGGGTTGATGGCGCTGCCGAGATTGGCGCCGAGCACCAGTGCCAGTGCCGCTTCCGGCGTGACGAATTGCGAGTAAGCGAGCGACATCACCAAGAGCACGACGGCGACGCTGGAATGCGCCGCCCAGGTCAGGGCCGTCGCAATGACGATGCACAGCACCGGATCGTTGGTGATGGAAGCAAGAAGCGCCTGCACCGCCGGCGCCTGTTCGGCCGGCGCCAGCGTATCGAGCAGGATATGCAGCGCGAGAAGGATCAGGCCAAGACCGATGGCGATGCGGCCGATGGCGCGGGTGAGGCTGGTGCCGCCGATCCGGAACACCACCAAGCCGATGAGGAACAACAACGGCGCGAAAGCCGAAATATCGAACGACAGGAGCTGCACGATCAGCGTGGTGCCAACATTGGCGCCGAGCATGATGGCGAGCGCAGGCACCAGGCTGACCACGCCATCAGCCGCCAGCGAGGCGGTCATCAGCCCGGTAGCAGTGCTCGATTGCAGGAGCGCGGTCAGGCCGAGCCCTGCGGCGAAAGCGGAAAAGCGGTTGCCGAGTGTCTTGCTGAGGAAGCGCCGCAGGTCGGGACCGAACGCGCGCAAGACTCCGCTGAGGACCATGTGCAGGCCCCACAGCAAGAGCGCCACACCGCCCATCAGATCAAGCAGGACGATCGACCCCATCGTACCACAAGCTCCGCGCTGTCAGTTCGGGCATCGGCATGTTCGCCCGAAAATCATCTGCCCATGTAGCGCCGTGGACTAAAGGAAACAACCCTGAGGCTGCTTTCCAGAATTAAAAATCATGCTACGCCGCTGGCGGCCTAGTTCTGTTTAACTGCGCGGCGCGAAGAAGAACTCCTTGCCGCTAATTCGATACGACGTAATCGCGGCGGTGCCAGCCTCCGACGTCAGCCACTCGTGCCACGAGTTCGCCTCTCTGTATTTCACCCGCGGCCACTTAGCGGGGTTCATAACGATGCTGCTATATTGATTGAACAGAATTGGATCGCCTTCACTCAGGATTGTGAGGTTCTGTCGGTTCTTGAAATTGGCCCAGGCGGCTCGATCCGCGAGCGTGTAGGCGTTGAGTGAGGCAGCAAAATTGAGAGTCGGACCGATGCCCTGATCCAAATCGGGGTACCAAGCTTGGCCGACGGGTTCGACGCCCACCAGCTTCCACAGACGAAGCTCCATCCGATAGGTGCCACCGTCATCGCCCCGGCTGGCAAACAGGGCGCCCTTGGCGGCGATAGCGGCGAACGCCTTGCGCGCGTCCTTGAGACCGCGAATACCCGCAGGATCGGAGCTTGGGCCGACGATCACAAAGTCATCGTACATGACGTCGCGGCGATCGACGCCATAACCGTCTGCAATAAACTTGTCTTCTCCAGCCCTATCATGGACGAGTAACGCATCGATGTTGCCGCGCGCTCCTATTGCAAGAGCACGACCTGTCCCCACTGACTCAACGTGAACGTCCAATCCGGTTGCGGCTCGAAAGATCGGGATGATGTAGTTCAAAAAGCCAGCGTCCTGCGGCGAGGTAGCCGAGCCGAGGGTAATAAACCGCTCAGCAGCTTCCGCGCTGCCTATCGGGTTCATGCCGACGCTTTGAATAAGGCTAGTTTGGAGTTTGCTGTTGTATCCCACCCCGTTGAACCATTCGGGATACAGCCGCTGTATCTTCATCCCAAGGACGGAGACCAAGCAGCAGATGATGCAGATTTGCATCGACGTGTAATGGTGCTGTGGCATTTGGCTTGCGGCGCCTCTCACATCCAAAACAGCCTGTCGTCAGATTTTCTCCGTCAGTCGCGGTCTTTCTAGAGCGGCGCGAGATATAGCAGATATTTTGGGAGGGGCGAAGATCGCCCCCGGTTGATGTCGTCTTCTGGACCCGAACCGACCTCGCGAGATGTCCGCTGAGCGGTCGCTGTTGGGGGCTAAGCAGACCAAACGCGGACATCGAAGTTTGGTAGAGGTCGACCCATAGCGTCGCTTTGGTACGGCCAATTACCGCACCGCAAAAGGTTCATGCGTGAATGGCCAACAGGCTGATCAAGAGACTTTCTTGAATACCTGGTTGACGCCTCGGACGATCGGCTCGGCACCTTCCGCCGCTGCCTTCTGTCCGAGCGCTGCGAGCTCTTTAGTCTGTTCGGTTAGCGTCTCGAATTGCCTTCGGGTGTGCGCCGTCCACAATTCGACGATGTCAGACGGTGCCTTCGCCTCTGCTAACTGGCGAGCAAACCCGAAGATTGCCTCCATGTTGGCGTGAGCCATGTCGATCATTTTGAGGTTAAACTCACGGATGTGTTCAACAGCGACTGGAAATTTTGGATCTTGATTGCCAGTAGGAACTCATGGCGTTTTCCTTTTTGTGTTGCTTGAGGATCAGCGTCTTGCCTAGTCGATTAACGGATATCGACAGCCGCCGGAGATAAGCGGAGAGCGACTGACCGAGAACGACAATCGATCAGGCACCCTTGCCTAGAAGAAGCTGTCGAATTGAATTTAATGATAAACGCCCACGCCTAAGTTCTCTTGATCTGAATCAAATGGTCCAATGGTTTGATTTGTATGCGATAAACGGTGGATGCGCGGGGGGCTGTCTGCTTTAGGAGAGAGAATAAGATGTCAAACTATTATGCATTGAGGGCCAGTCGCATCACCTTGCGGTCGAGATCGTCGACCTGCTGCTCGATGGCCTTGCGTGCCTCGAGCAGCGGCTTAATTGCGGCCATCAACTCGGGACGGCTCTAGCTCCTCAACTCGCACGGCGAAGACATTGAGTTCGGCGCGGCCGATGACGAGACCGAGGTTCTTGAGCAAGCCGCGGACCTGGTTCTCGAGATCGCCCTTGATCTTGACCGGCAACGCCCGACTTGCCAGCAGAGCCCTGACCGAATGGCTGTCGAGATTCTTGACGCGGACTTCCTTGAACCAACCAGTTTGCATGATGCGGGCGAATTGCGGTTGCTCTTATTGATCTGCATCTTGAGCACTGCCTTGGCATGGCGCGCGTCGATGCAGATTACTGGCAGGTCTGTGACCCGCTTCACAGTCGGCCGGCGGTGAAAAGGCTCGCTGTTCTTCCGCAGTGCAAAGTGACGTGATTGGCCCATCGCGTCGGTTTGCGGCGGCGCAACAATTCGGCCGCTTTCGGAGCGAAGCGGAGATTGGCAAGCCGCGCTTAGAGAACCGGATTTACGAGTACGCGCGCCCTAATGCGCCTCGGCGCCGAGCTCCACTCCGGTGGCCGGCTCGATCTGCACGGATTCGCCGCAGCCGCAGGCCGAGGTCTGGTTCGGATTGTTGAAAACGAACTGGGAAGCCAGCTTGTCGACTTTGTAGTCCATCTCGGTGCCGAGCAGAAACATCACCGCCTTGGGGTCGATCAGGATGCGCACGCCCCTGTCCTCGATCACCTCGTCGAGCGGATTGACGGTTTCGGCATATTCCATGGTGTAGGCCATGCCGGCGCAGCCGCCGTTCTTGACGCCGACGCGCACGGCGGCGATCGGGCGCTCGGCGTTCGCCATCACCGCCTTGATGCGCTCCGCCGCGGCTTCCGTAAGCCGCATCACTTGGGGTCTTGGCCGGGCTGTCGCCATCTTCAGTTCCTCATCTTCGCATGTAGTAGGCGCAGGCGCCGTGCGCAACTTACGCCAGGATTCGCTAATAGTTTCGCTATCAATTTCTCACCACATATTGAGCGTGGTCCGCGCCTCGTCCGACATCCGGCTCGGATCCCATGGCGGATCCCAGACGATAGTGACTTTGGCCTCGCGCACGCCGGGCACGCCGGAGACCGCACTCTCCACTTGCGCCGGCAATTCCGCCGCCGACGGGCAATTCGGCGTGGTCAGCGTCATATCGATATTGACCATGCGATCATCGTCGACGTCGACCTTATAGATCAGGCCGAGCTCGTAGATGTCGGCCGGAATTTCGGGGTCGTACACGGTTTTCAGCGCGCCGACGATCTCCTCGGTCAGGCGCGCCATCTCGTCGGCGGGAATGGTCGAAGGCCGTTCCGCGGCAACCGCGGCCGGCGCGACTGATGCGGCCGGCGCTTCTGCCATAGCCGTTTTCGGTTCGTCCATCATAGCAGAAAATCCTGGGCTTTCAGCAATGCTTGCGCAAGGCACTCGATTTCGTCGCGCGTGTTGTACATGGCGAACGAGGCGCGGCAGGTCGCGGTCACGCCGAACCGCGCCAACAGCGGCATGACGCAGTGCGTGCCGGCGCGCACCGCGACGCCCGAGCGGTCGATGATCGTCGCCACGTCGTGCGGATGGGCGCCTTTCATCTCGAAGGAAACGATCGGCCCCTTGTCCTTGGTGGTGCCGAGGATGCGCAGCGAATTGATCTCGCGCAGCCGGTCGTGGGCGTAGCGCAACAGCCCCGCTTCGTGGCTGCGGATGCGCGCCTTGCCGACCGAAGCCACGTAATCGATCGCGGCGCCGAGCCCGATCGCCTGCACGATCGACGGCGTGCCGGCCTCGAACTTGTGCGGCGGCTCGCCATAGGTGATGCGATCCTGAAACACTTCGCGGATCATCTCGCCGCCGCCATTGAACGGCGGCATCGCGGCAAGATGCTGGTATTTGCCGTACAGCACCCCGATGCCGGTCGGACCGTAAAGCTTGTGCCCGGTGAAGACATAGAAGTCGCAATCGATGTCGCGCACGTCGACGTCGAGATGCACCGCCGCCTGCGCGCCGTCGAACAGCACCGGAATGCCGCGCGCATGCGCGATGCGGGCGACTTCCTTCACCGGCACCAAGGTGCCGAGCATGTTCGACATATGAGTAATGGCGACCAGCTTGGTGCGCGGCGTCAAAAGCTTTTCGAACTCGTCGAGCAGGAAATGCCCCTCGTCGTCGACCGGCGCCCATTTGATGACGGCGCCCTGGCGCTCGCGCAGAAAATGCCACGGCACGATGTTGGAGTGATGCTCCATGATCGAGAGCACGATCTCGTCGCCGGGCTTGATGCGCTCGCGCCCGAACGTATAGGCGACGAGATTGACGGCCTCGGTCGCGTTGCGGGTGAAGACGATCTCTTCCTTGCGCCCGGCATTGAGAAACGCGGCGACTTTTTCGCGCGCGCCTTCGTAGGCCTCGGTCGCCTCATTGGCGAGATAGTGCAGGCCGCGATGCACGTTGGCGTATTGCGTCGTGTAAGCGCTGTCGATGCGGTCGAGCACGGCGCGCGGCTTCTGCGCCGACGCGGCATTGTCGAGATAGACCAGCGGCTTGCCGTAGACCTGCATCGCCAGAATCGGGAAATCCTGGCGGATCCGATTGACGTCATAGGCGCCGGTGCTCATTGCGTCATGCATGACACGGCCTATTCGCGCGCCTTGAGCCAGGCCACGACGGACTCCATCAAAGCCTCGCGCAGCCCGGCATGTTCGATGCCCTCGATGGCCTCGCCGAGAAAAGCCTGGATCAACAACGCCTCGGCCTCCGCCGCCGGAATGCCGCGCGCCATCAGATAGAATTTCAGCTCGTCGTCGAGCGCGCCTGCCGTGGCGCCGTGGCCGCATTGCACGTCGTCGGCGAAAATCTCGAGCTCCGGCTTGTTGTCGGCCTCGGCGCGCTCCGAAAGCAGCAGCGCCCGCGTCATCATCTTGGCGTCGGTCTTTTGCGCGTGCCGCCGCACGATGATGCGGCCCTGGAACACGCCGTGGGCCTCGTCGTCGAGCACCGTCTTGAAGACTTCGCGGCTCTGGCAATCGCGCGCAATATGCGTGGCGACCAGCGTCGTGTCGGCGTGCTGGCGGCCCTTGATCAGCGTCGCGCCGCGGATGCCGGCGACGGTGCCTTCGCCGTCGAAATTGAGAAACAGCTGATTGCGCACCACGGCGCCGCCGGCGGTGAAGGAAAACGAGTTAAAGCGCGCGCGGGCGCCGATCGCGGCGGCGAGCGTCGAGACATGCAGCGCGTCGGCGCCTTCGCCGATGATCTTGACGTGATCGACATGAGCCGCGTCGCCGACGAACAATTCCAGCGCCGCATTGACCTGATAATCGCTGCCGGGCGGGCCCTTCGTGGCTCTCGATCACCATGGCGCGCGCGCCGTTCTCGACGATGACCAGCGAGCGCACGAAAGTCGCGGCCGGTTTTTCCGACGCCACGAACAACAGATGCAGCGGGCGTTCGATGGTCGAGCCGGCGGCGATGCGGATCACCGCGCCGTCGCCCATCAAGGCGGTGTTGAGCGCAACGGCGACGTCGCTTGCCGGCGCGAGCTTGCCGAGATGCTGCATGAGGACGGGATCGTTATCGGCCAACGCGTCGGCCAGCGAGCCGACGGTCAGTCCATTCTCCAAATTCGCCAGATCGGACAATTCGGGCACGAATGCGCCGTCGACAAAGACGAGGCGGCGCGTCTCGACGTCGCCGAGAATCGCACCGGCCTTCTTGGCGCGCGTCTTGGCGGCGGCGTCGGGCGGGGCCGCCAGCGGCTTTGCGTCGCGCATCAGCGCCCGCAGATCGGTATATTTCCAGTCCTCGACGCGCCGATGCGGCAGGCCCTCTTTGGCGAACAGGCCGAAAGCCGGTCTCGCGTTGCACGGCGACCGCGTCATCGCCGGGCAGCGAGCCGCGCGCGCGCGCGAAACAGCTGCGCCAGCTCGGTTTCCGCCGCGGTCTTGATCGTGGTTATTCCGGCGTTCACGCCACCGCTTCCTCTTGATACTCGGCATAGCCGCGCGCCTCGAGCTCGAGCGCCAGCTCCTTGCCGCCGGTCTTGACGATGCGGCCGCCGGACAGAACGTGGACGATGTCCGGCACGATATAGGACAACAGCCGCTGGTAATGGGTGATGACGACGAACGACCGCTGCGGCGCGCGCAGCCGGTTGACGCCGTCGGCGACGATTTTGAGCGCGTCGATGTCGAGCCCGGAATCGGTCTCGTCGAGCACCGCAAGGCGCGGCTCAAGGAGCGCCATCTGTAAGATCTCGTTGCGCTTCTTCTCGCCGCCGGAAAAGCCGACATTGACGGCGCGGCGCAGCATCTCCTGCTCGATGCCGAGCTTGCCGGACGTCTCGCGCACTTTCTTGATGAATTCCGGCGTCGACAATTCGGCCTCGCCGCGTTTCTTGCGCTGCGCGTTGAGCGCGGTGCGCAGAAACGTCATGGTGGCGACGCCGGGAATTTCCAGCGGATATTGGAAGGCGAGAAACAAGCCCGGCGGCGGCGCGCTCGTCCGGCGCCATGTCGAAGATGTTCTTGCCGTTGAACTAGACTTCGCCGGAGGTCGGCGTGTAATCGGCCTTGCCGGCGAGCACATAAGCGAGCGTCGACTTGCCGGAGCCGTTCGGGCCCATGATGGCGTGCACCTCGCCCGCATTCACGGTGAGGTCGAGACCCTTCAGAATTTCCTTGCCGTCGATTTCGACGTGCAGGTTCTTGATTTCCAATAACGGCATCGAACCGCCTTATCTCTTCGTTTGATTTTCATGCGCGATCGGCAACGCCGGTCCGGACTTATCCGACCGAGCCTTCCAGGCTGACCGAGATCAGCTTCTGCGCCTCGACCGCGAATTCCATCGGCAATTGCTGCAGCACGTCCTTGACGAAGCCGTTGACGACGAGCGCGGTCGCCTCCTCGGCCGACAGCCCGCGCTGCCGGCAATAGAACAGCATCTCCTCGGAGATCTTCGAGGTCGTCGCTTCGTGCTCGAACACGGTCGAGGAATTCTTGGTCTCGATATAGGGCACGGTATGCGCGCCGCATCGGTCGCCGATCAGAAGCAAATCGCAATTGGTGAAATTGCGCGCGCCGGTGGCGCGGCGGTGCGAGGTCACGAGCCCGCGATAGGTATTGTTGGAGTGCCCGGCGGCGATGCCCTTGAGATGATGCGGCTCGTCGTGTTCTTGCCGAGATGCAGCATCTTGGTGCCGGAATCGACCTGCTGATAGCCGTTGGAAATCGCGATCGAGTAGAACTCGCCGCGCGAATTGTCGCCGCGCAGGATGCAGCTCGGATATTTCCAGGTGATGGCCGAGCCGGTTTCCACCTGCGTCCAGGAAATCTTGGCGTTCTTGCCGCGGCAATCGCCGCGCTTGGTGACGAAATTGTAGATGCCGCCCTTGCCATTGGCGTCGCCCGGATACCAGTTCTGGATGGTGGAATATTTGATCTCGGCGTCGTCGAGCGCGACCAGCTCGACCACCGCGGCGTGGAGCTGGTTCTCGTCGCGCATCGGCGCAGTGCAGCCTTCGAGATAGCTCACATACGAGCCCTTGTCGGCGATGATCAGCGTGCGCTCGAATTGGCCGGTATTCTTCTCATTGATGCGGAAATAGGTCGACAGCTCCATCGGGCAGCGCACGCCCGGCGGCACGTAAACGAACGAGCCGTCGGAGAACACCGCCGAATTGAGCGTGGCGAAGAAATTGTCGGAGATCGGCACCACCGAGCCGAGATATTTCTTCACCAGTTCGGGATGCTCGTGCACGGCTTCCGAGATCGGCATGAACAGCACGCCGGCTTTGGCGAGCTCGGCCTTGAACGTGGTGGCGACCGAAACCGAGTTCGAACACCGCGTCGACGGCAATACGGCTGGAGCCGTTACTGCGTTCGCCGTCCGCGCCGGCATCGCCGTCGGTCTTCTGGATGCCGAGCAGCGCCTCGCGCTCGCGCAACGGAATGCCGAGCTTTTCGTAGGTGCGCAGGATTTCCGGATCGATCTCGTCGAGCGACTTCGGGCCGTCCTTCTGCTTCGGCGCGGAATAGTAATAGAGGTCCTGATAGTCGATCGGGCCGTAATCGACCTTGGCCCATTTCGGCTCGCGCATGGTGAGCCAGCGCTTATAGGCATCGAGCCGCCACGCCAGCATCCATTCCGGCTCGTTCTTCTTGGCCGAGATGAAGCGCACCGTGTCCTCGGACAGGCCCTTGGGGGCCTTGTCCAATTCGATCAGCGTCTCGAACCCATACTTGTATTGATCGACGTCGATGCGCCGGACCTGATCGACGGTCTCTTGTACGGCCGGCATTCGTCCCTCCGCTCACGGTTTCAAGGACCGCGGGTTGGATTTAGTCGGTTATGGCAATGTCCTGCTTCGGATCGTCCTTGCCTCGGGTCACCCCAGTTCGGATAAATCGCTCAGTTTTGCAGCCATTTAGGCGGCAACGCTTGGCTGTCCCTTAGATAGTGCAGAAGCGAGCTTTCTCCAAGCTTTTAGAAAGCTTTCAATATCGGCTTCGGTGGTGCTCCAGCCCAGGCTGGCGCGCACCGCGCCGCGGGTGAGCGGCGGCAAAACTCCCATTGCTGCAAGGACATGCGAGGGCTGGACCTTGCCGGACGAGCAGGCGGCGCCGGACGACACCGCCACGCCTTCGAGATCGAAGGCGATGACCGCGGTTTCGGCTTTCATGCCCGGGACGGTGAAAAGCGTCGTATTCGGCAGCCGCGCGGCATTGGCGCCAAAAATGACCGTTCCCGGCGCGATCGCCCGCAGCCCGGTTTCGAGCACTGTCGCGCAACGCCAGCATGTGCTTGGCCTCGGCTGCGCGCTCGACGGCGAGCCGCGGCAGCGGCAGCGCCGAAGGCGGCGATGCCGGCGACATTTTCGGTGCCGGCGCGCAGCCCCCGCTCCTGCCCGCCGCCGCGGATCAGCGGATCGGGGAAGATGAATGTCGTCGCTTGCGCGCACCAGCGCGCCGACGCCCTTCGGCCCGCCGATCTTGTGGGCCGACAGCGTCAGCAGATCGGCGCCCAGCGCGGCGATGTCGCAATCGATACGGCCCGCCGCCTGCACGGCATCGACATGGAGCAAGCCGCCCGCCGCATGCACGATCGCCGCGGCTTCCGCGACCGGCTGAATGACGCCGGTTTCGTTATTGGCGAGCATCAGCGAAACCAGCGCCCGCGGCGATTTGGCAACGGCATCGGCGAGCGCCGCCAGATCGAGCCGGCCCTGCGCATCGACCGGCAATTCCTCGATTGCCTCGCGGGCAAAGCGCCCGCCCGCGCGCACCGAGACGTGCTCGACGGCCGAGAGCAAAAGTTTCGAGCGCGGCCGCTTGTCGCCGGCGACCTCGATTGCCGGCGTCAGCGCCAGCATGTTGGCTTCGGTGCCGCTCGAGGTAAAAAACACGTCGCCGGCGCGCGCCCCGACGAGTGCGGCGACCTCTTCGCGCGCCTTCTCGATCAGACGCCGCGCGGCGCGGCCCTCGGCATGCACCGAGGACGGATTGCCGGGGACCGAAAGCGCCTCGGCAATGGCCGCCCGCGCCTCATTCCGCAGCGGCGCCGTGGCGTTCCAATCGAAATAGCTGCGCTCCGGCATGCTGGTTATGCTTGCTTTTTGACCCCCGGCCTGTGCTAGAAGTCGCGACCCAATGCTTCCGCCGGTAAAAGCACGTCGCCAGTTGCGAAAAAATGAAGTGGTTATAAATAGTTACGTGCAGAGACCGGCAACGTCAAGCGTACCCGCCCGCGCTTCATCCGCTCCGGCTTGCGGAGCAGGAATAAGCGGCCGTTGAGCGGCTGCCGCACTGATCGAGGTTCCAAAACATGCCCGAAGTCATTTTCACGGGGCCTGCTGGCCGCATCGAAGGCCGTTACCACCCGGCGCGCCAGAAGAACGCGCCGATCGGCATCGTGCTGCATCCGCATCCGCAGTTCGGCGGCACGATGAACCACCAGATCGTCTATCAGATCTACTACTCCTTCGTGCACCGCGGCTTCTCCGCGCTGCGTTTCAACTTCCGCGGCGTCGGCAGGAGCCAAGGCGGCTTCGACCACGGCATCGGCGAATTGTCGGATGCGGCCTCGGCGCTCGACTGGGCGCAGTCGGTCAATACCGAGGCGCGCAGCTGCTGGATCGCCGGCTTCTCGTTCGGCGCCTGGATCGGCATGCAGCTTCTCATGCGGCGGCCGGAGATCGAAGGCTTTATCTCGATCGCGCCGCCGGCGAACCTTTACGATTTTTCGTTCCTGGCGCCCTGCCCGTCGTCCGGCCTGATCATCCATGGCGACAAGGACGCCGTGGTGCCGCATCGCGATGTCACGAACCTCGTCGAGAAGCTGAAGACGCAGAAGGGCATCGTCATCGAGCAGAAGATCATTCCCGGCGCCAACCACTTCTTCGACGGCAAGGTCGAGCCGCTGATGCAGTCGATCAGCGGCTATCTCGACAAGCGGCTCGGCAAGACCGGCCGGGCCAACAGCGCGGCGTAATTCGATCGCGCCTTGTCGCGGCCGCGCTTGCAATCGGCGCGCCCCGGTCGTTCAATGGGTTCAACGAGAACCCAAAATGGAACGGATCGGGGGGACTATCATGCGTTACAGGCATTTATTGCCGGCTGTCTGGCCATCGCGGCCGCCGGCATCGTCAGCGGCTTGAGCGCGGGCAGCGCCGCCGCGCAGGACACGATCAAGATCGGTATCGTCGTGCCGATGACCGGCACGTCCGGAGCGGTCGGGCGGGAAATCTCCGATGCCGCTCACCTCTATATGGCGCAGCACGGCGACACCGTCGCCGGCAAGAAGATCGAGCTGATCGTCAAAGACGATCAGAGCGTGCCGGACAATGCCAAGCGGCTGGCGCAGGAAATGGTCGTCAACGACCACGTCAATTTCCTCGGCGCCGGGCTGACGCCGAGCGCCATGGCGATGGCGCCGATCGCCACCGAGGGCAAGGTTCCGACGGTCATCATGGTATCGGGCACCTCGGTCGTTACTGAAAAGTCGCCTTATTACGTGCGCACCAGTTTCACGCTCGGCCAGCAATCCGGCATCATCGCCGATTGGGCGATCCAGAACGGCAGCAAGAAAGCCGTCATGATCCTGTCCGATTGGGCGCCCGGCGCCGAGGCCGGCAAGGTCTTTGCCGCCAACTTCACCAAGGGCGGCGGCCAAGTCCTCGATACGCTCAAAGTGCCGCTCGCCAATCCGGACTTCTCGCCGTTCCTGCAGCGCGCCCACGACCTGGCGCCCGACACGCTGTTCGTCTTCGTCCCCGCCGGCCAGGCCGGAACTTTTGCCAAGCAATTCGCCGAGCGCGGCCTGGAAAAGTCCGGCATCAAGCTGGTCGGGCCGGGCGACATCGTCGATGACGACGATCTGCCGACCACCGGCGATACGCTCTTGGGCGTCGTCACCGCGGGAATTTATTCCGCGGCGCATCCGTCGCAGCTCAACAAGGATTATGTGGCGGCCTACAAAAAAGCCACCGGCCATCGCGCCAATTTCATTTCGGTCGGCGGCTATGACGGCATGCATCTGATCTATGCGGCGCTCAAAGCCACCAACGGCAACACCGACGCCGATGCGATCATCGGCGCGATGAAGGGCATGAAGTGGGAAAGCCCGCGCGGCCCGATCTCGATCGACCCGCAAACCCGCGACATCGTGCAGAACATCTATATCCGCAAAGTTCAGATGGTGAGCGGCGAGCCTTGGGCGATCGAGTTCAAGACGTTTCCGGCGGTGAAAGATCCGCTCAAGGAAGCGGCCGCCGCCGCGAAATAGACGGCGCGGCGGTCATCCATGCGCGGCGTAACCTTCCTCGGCGAACGCAAGCTGCAGCTCGCCGAATTTCCCGACCCGACGCCGGGACCGCACGACGTCGTCGTCGCGGTGAAGGCTTCCGGCATGTGCGGCAGTGACCTTCACCCCTACCGCGCAACCGGCGGCTCACCGTCGCACGGTCTCGGCAAAGCGCCCGGTCCGGTCATTGCCGGCCACGAGCCCTGCGGCGTGGTTGCCGCCGCCGGCAGCGCCGTCGACGAGCGCATCGTCCGGGTCGGCGCGCGCGTCATGGTGCATCACTATGGCGGCTGCGGTACTTGCCGGCACTGCCGCACCGGCTGGACGCAAATGTGCGACGCCGGCAGCATCGTCTATGGCAGGACCGGCCATGGCGCCCATGCGCCGTATATGAAAGTACCGTCCTATACATTGGTGCCGCTGCCGGACGAATTGTCGTTCGCCGCCGGCGCGGCGATCTCCTGCGGCACCGGCACCGCCTACCAGGCGCTGCGGCGGATCAATCTCGCCGGCGGCGACAGCATCGCCATTGTCGGCCAGGGCCCGGTGGGCCTTTCGGCGACGCAGTTCGCCGTGGCGATGGGCGCGCGCGTCATCGCGCTCGACGTCGGCGCCGAGCGGCTTGCGCGCGCCAAGGAATTCGGCGCCGACGCCCTGATCGATCCGGGCAGCAATGACGCTCCGGCCGCGATCAGGGACCTGACGCACGGCTTGGGCGCCGATTTCACGCTCGATACATCCGGCACCGCCGCCGGACGCCTCGTCGCGGTCCGCGCCGCGCGCAAATGGGGCACCGCCTGTTTCGTCGGCGAAGGCGGCGACGTCACCATCGAGGTCAGCCCCGACATGTTGCGCAAGCAGCTCACCATCGTCGCATCGTGGACTTTTTCCACGACCATCCAGGCCGATTGCGCGCGCTTTGTCGCCGACCGCAAGATCGACGTCGACCATCTGTTCACGGACCGCTGGCGGCTCGACCAAGCCGACGAGGCCTACCGGCTGTTCGACCGGCAGACCAGCGGCAAGGGCGTGTTTTCTGATGCAGTGAGTTTAAGGCTTCGCCAGCACGCCGCCGCTCAGCGGGCGCGGCGCGCCGGTGGTGCCGGGAAACGTGATCGGCAGGCCGCGCAGGCTGCGCACGGCGAGATAGGCGAACGCCTGCGCCTCCAAGGAATCGATCGACCAGCCGACCTCGTGGGCGGTTTCGATACTGCGCCGGCTTGAGCCGCTCCGCGAGCATGCGCATCAGCGTCGGATTGCGCGCGCCGCCGCCGGCGACGATCCAGGTCGCGGCGCGCGCGGCAGATAGCGGCACGATGCGCGCCACCGCTGCGGCAGTGAGCGCGGTGAGCGTTGCCGCACCGTCCTCGATGCCGATGCCGTCGAGCGTGTCGCCGACAAAACCGCGGAAGTCATTGCGGTCGAGCGATTTCGGCGGCGGCAAAGCAAAAAACGGATGCGCCATCAGAGCCGCTCGATCTTCGCGGCGTCGATCGCGCCGGCCGCCGCCGCGCGGCCGTCGGTATCGAGCGGATGCCCGGTGCGCAGCCGCAAGAAATCGTCGAGCAAGGCGTTGCCGGGTCCGGTATCGCAGGCGATCAAGATCCTCGCCGTCGATATAGGTCACGTTGGCGACGCCGCCGATATTGAGCACCGCGATCGGCGGCGCCAGCGCCAAGCGCTGCGCCAGCGCCCGGTGATAGATCGGCGCGAGCGGCGCCCCCTGCCCGCCGGCGGCGACGTCGGCGGCGCGAAAATCGTAGACCACCGAAATGCCGAGCCGCGCCGCCAAGGCGGCGCCGTCGCCGATCTGCAGCGTCAGCCCGCGCTCCGGCCGATGCAGCAGCGTCTGGCCGTGAAATCCGACCGCCGCCACGCTGCCGGCTTGCAGATCGTTGGCGCCGAGGAAGCGTCTCCACCGCTTCGGCATGCGCGTCGTTGACCAGTTGCTCCGCCTCGCGCGACGATCGCCGGCCGCGCCGTGCGCTCGGTCAGGTTCGCCGCGGCGGCGGTGGCGCGGCGTAAGAGCGTGCGCTCGGCCTTGCTGTAAGGCCGGCAGGCGGTGGCGCCGAATTGCGCGATCCGCTCGCCGTCGGTGTCGATCAAGGCGACGTCGACGCCGTCTTGCGAGGTGCCGCTCATCAGCCCGATCGCCAGCACCGAAGTCTCGGGCGAGGCCGCCGCCGGCAGGTCCAGTGCCATTTGCTCGGACATCGAAATGCCTTCCGGCCGCGTTCTTTGAATCGCCGTCGAGACCTGTTACACCAGCCGCGCCGCCACGGCGAGCCGCCGCGCGCCGCGGCCGTTCCACCAGTCTAGCCGGACATCGATGAGCACGTACAAGTCCGATTTTCTCAAGGTTCTCGCCGAGCGAGGCTTCATCCATCAGGTCTCCGAGCCCGACGCATTGGACGCGCTGGCACGGTCGTCAACGTTGACCGCCTATATTGGTTTCGACTGCACCGCGCCGTCGCTGCATGTCGGCTCGCTGTTGCCGATCATGCTGCTTGTACTGGCTGCAGCAGACCGGTCACCGGCCGATCGCGCTGATGGGCGGCGGCACCACGCGCGTCGGCGATCCGTCGGGCAAGGACGAAAGCCGGCGGCTGCTGACCGACGAGGCCATCAACGAAAACCTCAAAGGCATTCGCGCGGTCTTCACCAAATTCCTGAAATTCGAAGATGCCGGCGGCAATGCGGTCATGGCCAACAATGCCGACTGGCTCAACACGCTCAATTATATCGACTTCCTGCGCGACGTCGGCCGCCACTTTTCCATCAACCGGATGCTCGCTTTCAATTCGGTGAAGCTGCGGCTCGAGCGCCAGCAGGAATTGTCGTTTCTCGAATTCAATTACATGATCCTGCAGGCTTACGATTTCGTCGAGCTCTATCGCCGTTACGGCTGCGTCTTGCAGATGGGCGGCTCCGACCAATGGGGCAACATCGTCAACGGCATCGATCTCGGCCGCCGGCTGCACAACGCGCAATTTTTCGCGCTCACCTCGCCGCTCATCACCACGTCGTCGGGCGCCAAGATGGGCAAGACCGCGGCCGGCGCGGTATGGCTCAACGCCGATCTCGTGAGCCCCTACGAGTATTGGCAATACTGGCGCAACACCGAGGACGCCGACGTCGTTCGCTTCCTCAAGCTGTTCACGATTTTGCCGCTCGACGAGATCGAGCGGCTCGCCGCGCTCCAAGGCGCCGACATCAACGAGGCGAAGAAGATTCTCGCCACCGAGGCGACCGCGCTCGTGCATGGCCGCGCCGCCGCCGACGAAGCCGCCGCAACCGCGCGCACGACCTTCGAGGAAGGCGGCCTCGGCGCAAACCTGCCGACGGTCAACTCGAATGCAATATCAGAAGCACCAGGACTAAGCGTGCTTGGTGCCTTTGTATTGGCTGGGCTTGTGTCGTCGAATGGCGAGGCGCGACGTCAAATCAAAAATGGTGCGGCTCAAGGTCAACGACACTACGGTCACCGACGAAAAGATGCTGCTGACTCGAAAGGATCTCACGGCCGACGGCGTCATCAAACTTTCGCTCGGCCGCAAGCGTCACGTCCTGCTCAAGCCGGTGTGAGGCAACGCTGTTTGATCGTCATGGCCGGACTTGTTCCGGCCATCCACGTCTTTGATTTCCACGCGCCGTTTAAGACGTGGATCCCGCTCTAGTGATTGTTGCTAATTGTCCCGTCGACCGCGCCGGTCGCGTCATCGGCAGGCGGCGGCGGCAGCGCTATCGGATTGGCCGGAAACTCGAACACCTTGCGCAGCAGCCCCGGCGCCAGCGCCGACAGCGGATTGACGTGGAGCACCGGATTGCCCGGCTTGCCCACCACTTCGTAGGTGACGCCGACCAGCCCCTCTTTTTCGCCGCCGAGGAACAGGCCGACCACCGGAAGCTGGCCGAGCAGATTATTGGCGCCGTAGAGCGGGATCAGCGTGCCGCGCAGATGCACGTCGTCGGCGGCATAGTCGATGTAGCCGTCGATGGTGCCGCCGAGCACCGGCCCGCGCACGACGCCGTCATGCAGCACAAGCCGCCCGGCCGAGCGGGTAAAATTGACCTTCAAACCCGAGAAGAACATATTGTTGCGCGGCAGCGGGCTGCCGTTGGACACCGCTTGCTCGAGCTGGAACTCGTCGTGAACGGTGAAGTTGCGGACGCTCAGCGTTCCGAGCTGAACCGGATTGTTCGCCGACGGCGGGTCCATCACCGTCGTCATTTGACCGCCATCCATCCGCGAATAGACGTCGGTGAAACGAAACAGCGCGCCGGCGTCGCTGGTCTCAAGGTCGATCGCGCGCCGCCCGGCCGTCAGGCCGCGCAGGTCGCCGGTTAGACTGGCATCGCGGCCGATTTTGGCGGACAGGTCGAGACTGCGGACCTCGCCGCCGCGCCGCGACAATTTGAGATCGAGTCCGCGCAACGCCTCGCCGTTGAAGCCGAGCACGGCGCCGAGTTTCATGTCGAGATCGATATCCGGCGCTTTGCGGTTTTCCGATTGCGCATCGCTCGGTCCGCCAGTCATTGCCTTGATGAAACCGCGGCCATCGTAAGCATCGCCGCGCATCGCGACGTGCAGCACGCCGTCCGGCGGCCCGGGTCACCTTGAGGCTGGCGTGATCGCCGTCGGAGAAACCGTAGGACGGAAAATCGGCCGATTGCAGCGCGCCCGAGCCGTCAAGCTCGATCGTGCCTTTCACGCCGCCGCCGGCGCCCTCGATCAAGAGATCGCCGATGCGGACGGATTGCGGGTTGCTGGTCACGGTGAAGGTCGCCCGCGCCGGCTTGCCCGACTGCTTGACCCAACCCGGCAAGAAACCGTCGATCTGGGCCGACGTCAGGTCGGCCGCCACCGCAAAGCGGCCGTCGTGCTCGGCCGCGGTGCCGACCCGGCCGGTGATATCGATCGGAATGGCGCCGCCGATCGCGTTCGCCGGATCGAGCCCGAGAGTGTTGCGCATCGCCTCGTCGAGCATGCCTTGAATATGGACGTCGGCTTCAGGCTCGCCGCGCAGTTGCCGGTATTCGAGACTGGCCGGCGAGCCGCCGATCTTGACGTCGCCCTTGAGCGCAAAGCCCTGATTATTGGCGCTGACTTTCAGATCCGCGGCCTCGACCTTCTGCCCCATGATCATGCGTTCGGCGGAAAAATTCGTGGCGTCGACGGTGATGGCGTAGTTGGTCGATCCCGGCGGCAGATCGGGCTTGAGCGGCATGGCCAAAGCGACCAGCGCACTCATCGTGCCGTGCGTCGTCGCCGGATCGAACGGCACCTGCGCGGCGTCGCGCAGGCGGTCCATGGCCAGAAGCTCGACAGCGGCCGGCACCGGGCCGTCGATCTTAAAGTGCACGCGCGCCGGCGGCGCGTGCGGCGCGGTGTCGGGCACTTCGAACAGACCCGACGACAGAACGAGCTTGCGTCCGGAGGGCAGGTCGGCCGCCGCTTTGCCGAGCGCGATCTGCGCATCGCGTCCGACGATGTGAACGGTGAGATCGGCGTCGTGCAGCGCCGGCAGGCCCGGCGACCGGCCGGATCACGCAATTCGTCGCCAGCGCATCGAGCGTGAGCCCGTCGTCCGGCAACCGGCGGACCGCTCGCCTTGAGATTTTCCAGCGGCGAATTCACGCCGATCACCACCCGCTCGACGTTGCCGCTGACCAGATGCTCTTCGAACCAGTCGCGGACTTTGGGAACGATGAACACCGGCCACAGCCGCTTCAACGCATCGGCCGACATGCGCGTTGCGGCAAGCCCCGCGGCCAGTCGAACTTCCCCGCTCGAATAGTCGGCATTGCCGGACATGGCGACGCCGACGTCGCCGTTGCCGATTTCGCTCTGGTCGACCACGAAGCGCTTATTCACCGGATCGAACCGGCCGCTGACCGCGATATTGTTGAGCACGAGCGGGTCGCCCTGTTCATCCGGCGAATTGAGCACGATGGTCCCGCCGCCGATGCGAAATTGCCACGGTCCCGGCGACTGTGCCGGCGCTTCGACCTGGCCGAGCAGCGTCATCCGATTGCCGCCGGAAAGGATCTGGAACGGCACCGTGAGAACGCGGCTGCCGGCATCCCAATTGATCTTGAACTCGGCGTGGTCAAGCTTTAGCCGGCCGTCTTCGCCCTCGTCGTCGTTGAGATAGCCGGCATCGGCGACGACCCGGCCGGTCAGCGATTGCGGCACGCCGTTCGGACCGATCACGCCGCGCAAACTCGCCGACAACGGCACATTGAGCTGCAACGATCCGTCGCCCAAGCCGCGACGCCAGCAACAGGTCGTCGGCGGAAACTTGCCGGGCCTCGAGCGCAATGCTGCGGTAGCCGTCCTCCATCGGCTTGATGGAAGCGGTCAAGCCCCACGGCCGTTCCGGATTGTCCGAGCCGACCGTAACCACTATGCCGCCGCCGCGGGGCCGCCGGATGCTCAGGCTGATGTCGTCAAAAGTCCATCGCTTGCCGGTGCGCGCATCGTCGACGGTCAGCGTGCCGTCCTTTAATCCAAGCTCGCCCAAATCATGGCCGTCGAGCCCGGATTGGCTGATGCCGTCGAGCCACGACAATAGCGCGGCAATGCTCTCGCTCGGCGGACGCGGCAGGGCGGATCGTGGCTGCGACGCAGCGGCGACCGGCGGCGACGGCGTGGCCGCGTCGGCGTCGTATTTGTCCTGCTTGACGGCTTGACGCGTAACGAGAGCGGCGGCTGGAGCCGGAACTCCGGCGGTAGCGATCGGATGTTTGTCGGTGCCGGAGGCGAACACCGTGACGCTGCCGTCCGGCTCGATCCGCACGGCCAGCGCGGCGCCGACCAGATTGAGGCTTTCGGCGCGCATATGGCCGCTCAACAGACTTAAGCCGGAGACATGGATTTCCGCCTTCGGCGCGCTCGCGACCACGGTGCCGTCCGGGTCGCGCACCACGATATCGCGCACACGCACGGCGGCGCCGCCGTTTTCGGTGCGCTCAAACTGGGTGCCGCCGACTTCGACACGCTCGCGACTGCCGAAATTTTCCTCGATCGCCGACACCAGCCAGGGGGTGAAAACATCGAGCTGGATCGGCCCGCTGGAAAGCCGCCACCACAGCCCGCCGCAACCCACCACCAGGACGCCGACGACGATTGCCGAACCGATCCCGACGCGCCGGATGAGGCGTTGATGCCGCGCCAGAAGCCGCCGATAGGCAGCCAAATAGCGGCCGTCTCCCCAGCGTTCACCACGGTGAGCTGCGGCGAGGTTACCCCGGCGTCGCGGATGAACGGTGCGTTCCCATCGCGGGGGCGGCGCACCCTGCCTGTCTTGGTTGGTCATGCCCGGTCGGGCGTCCCCCTAGTGTCCCGATCCCGAAGTTCGCACGCATCGGCGGCCCGCCGGATGCGAACTTCGGAATCAACGATACTGCAGCCTACTGGATAATTCCCCGTGAGCGATCGAGACCCCTGCCCGCAGGCCTATTCCGGAGGTAGAGAAGGCCCTCCGAAAGCGTCGAAAGGAAGGCACATGGCACAAAAGACAGCATCCAAGGGGGCGCGCCGAAAAGCCCAAAACACGCCCCAAAGCAAAGGGATAGCGCGCACCAAACCGACCAAACCAGGGCTCGATACGACCGTCGCTATGGGCCAAAAAGCGCCGAATTTCACTCTGCCCCGCGATGGCGGCGGCAGCGCCTCGCTGGCCGATTTCGCCGGCCGCAAGCTGGTCCTGTACTTCTATCCCAAGGCCGATACGTCCGGCTGCACCAAGGAAGCAATCGACTACTCCCGGCTGAAAGGGCAATTCAGCCGCGCCGGGGCCGACATCCTCGGCGTCTCGGCCGATCCGGTCAAAGCGCTGGATACGTTCAAGCGGAAGCACAAGCTGACCATCGCGCTGGCGTCGGACGAGACGCATAAAATGCTCGAGGCCTATGGCGTTTGGCAGGAAAAATCGATGTACGGCCGGAAATTCCTCGGCATCGTGCGCTCAACCTTCCTGATCGGGCCGGATCGGCGCATTGCGCAAGTTTGGCCGAGGGTCTCCGTCGAGGGCCACGCTGCGGCGGTTCTGGCCGCCGTCAAGGCGCTTTAGGCGGCGCCGATTCGTTGCCGAAGCATTTACCGAAATCAGCAAAATGGCGCCAAGTTGAGGCCTGCAATTACCTGAAAATTAACCATAAACCGCTCAAATCCCGGCCCGGCTTGGGTGGGAGCGGCAATGTCGCAGTGGACAGCGTCTCGGTCGGCACAGGCTGCAAAAGCGCACCATCCAGCGCAACATCCAGTCCAGCATTCGGCGTCTCATACCGCCTCAATTGCCGCGCATGCCTCGCGTGACGGCATTCGCCGCAAAGAAGCGCGCGTGCGCGGCGCCAGCGAGCCGGCCGGCGGCGCCTATACGATCGCGCATGCGGGACGCCAGGTACGATTTGGTCCCGTCGCCTTTTGGATCGCGGTCGGTACCGTCGTCATCATGGCGGGGTGGTCGATCACCGCGGCGACCTATCTGGCGTTTCGCGACGACGTGTTGCGAACGCTGATCGCGCGGCAGGCGCAACAGCAATTCGGCTATGAGGATCGCATCGCCGAATTGCGCGCTCAGATCGACCGCACCATGAGCCGCCAGTTGCTCGATCAGGAGCAATTCGAACAAAAACTCGACGACGTGATGCGCCGCCAGGCGACATTGGAATCGCGCGCCGCCGCATTGGGCAACCTCGCCGATCCGGCGGTGACCGGCTCGATCGGAAACGCCGCAGCAAGACTTGGCCGCGACCCGATTGCGCCCCCGTCGCAAAGCGATCGCGGCCGGCAATCCAGCGTCGGAGCAACGCTCGACCGCATGGCAGCTTCGCTCGACCGCGTCGATCGGCGGCAATCCATCGTGCTCGGCGCGCTGGAAGACCACTACCAAACGACCGCAAATCGCATCCACAGCGTGCTTGATCAACTCGGGGTGAAGGACGACGCGGCACCCCATGCCGGCGGACCTTTCGTCCCCGCCAAGCTGCCGCCGGCGAGTGACGGATTCGCTCGCGAGCTGTTCCAGGTGAATCTGGCGCGATCCGAAATGGCCGAGCTCAGCGACACGCTTCGCGCCATCCCCGTGCGCCAGCCGCTGACCGGCGAAATCGATGAAACCTCGCCGTTTGGCGTCCGCGAAGATCCCTTCGTCCATCAGCCGGCGATGCATACCGGCATCGACATCCGCGGCGAGGTGGGCGAACCGGTCCACGCCACGGCGGCGGGAAAAATAACCATCGCCGGCTGGGACGGCGGTTACGGCAATCTGGTGGAGATCGATCACGGCAACGGACTGGCGACCCGCTACGGCCATCTCTCGCAGATCGACGTTCGCGTCGGCGACGAAGTCCACGTCGGCCAGACCATCGGGCTCGTCGGCTCGACCGGTCGATCGACCGGACCGCATTTGCATTATGAGACGCGCGTCGACGGCGAAGCGGTCAATCCGGAGAAATTTCTCGAAGCCGGCGCGAAGTTGTTTGGCGACGGGCAAATCGTCCGCAGCAGCCGCAGCGAAGTTCAGGATTAGCCGACCGGCGCCGCAGCCGGTCTATTCCACGTCTTCGACGTGCTTCGGCGCGGTGCCGAACGCCTTCTGCGCCAGCGCCGCTTCGGTGAACTGATCGATGTCGCCGTCGAGCACGCCGGCCGTATTGGAGGTCGATACGCCGGTGCGCAGATCCTTGACCATCTGATACGGCTGCAACACGTAAGAGCGGATCTGGTGGCCCCAGCCGATATCGGTCTTGGCGGCCTGGTCGGCGGCGGCCTTCTCCTCGCGCTTTTTCAGTTCGGCTTCGTAGAGCTTGGCGCGCAGCATCTGCCAGGCTTGCGCGCGGTTGCGATGCTGCGAGCGGTCGTTCTGGCAAAACGCCACGATATTGGTCGGGATGTGGGTGAGCCGCACCGCGGATTCGGTCTTGTTGACGTGCTGGCCGCCGGCGCCGCCGGAGCGCAGCGTATCGACGCGCACGTCGGCCTCGTTGATGTCGATCTTGATGCGGTCGTCGATCACCGGATAGACGTTGACGCTGGCGAACGAGGTGTGGCGGCGCGCATTGGAATCGAACGGCGAGATGCGAACCAGGCGATGCACGCCGTTCTCGGTCTTGAGCCAGCCGTAAGCGTTGCGACCCTTGATCTCGATAGTGGCCGACTTGATGCCGGCCTCTTCGCCCTGGGTCTCTTCGATGAATTGCACCTTGAAGCCGTGCGCTTCGGCCCAGCGCGTATACATGCGCAACAGCATCGAGGCCCAATCCTGGCTCTCGGTGCCGCCGGCGCCGGCGTGCACTTCGAGATAGCTATCGTTGTTATCGGCTTCGCCCGACAACAGGGCTTCGAGCTGGCGGCGCGCCACGTCGGCCTGGAGCTTGCGCAGCGCGGCTTCCGCCTCGGCAACGACCTTCTGATCCTTCTCCGCCTCGCCGAGCTCGATCAGCATCACCTGATCGTCAAGCTCCTGCTCGATGCGGCTGAGCGCGCTGAGATTGTCGTCGAGCGCGGTGCGCTCCTGCATGACGCGGCTGGCGCGCTGCGGATCGTCCCAAAGCGTCGAATCTTCGGCTAAAGCGTTGAGCTCGGCAAGCCGCGCGCGCGCATTGTCGACGTCAAAGATGCCTCCTCAGCAGCGACAGCGACTGCTTGATCTGTTCGACGATGGCGGTGATTTCGGCGCGCATGAGTACCGGGGGTCAGTGATCGATAATCAGATAAGGCGAGTCACGAGATATCGCAATTCCTCATTCTGATCTGTCACCTCTGATTGCTGATCTCCGTCCTCAGTACAATCCGCCGGTGCCGGTGCGAACGACATTGCCGGCGTCCGGCGCGCCCTGCGGCGCGTTGGAAACGCCGTTGGTGGTATCGGCGCCGACCACGGTCTCGCTGTCGGGCGGCGCCGTGCCGGGCTTGAAGGCTTCCAGAATGACGCGGGGATCGGTCGGTCCGGCGCGCATTCCGGTCTTGGCATCGACGCGCACGAGCTTGATGCCGGGCGGCACCGAAAACGGGATCGGCGGCTTATCGACGAGCGCGACCTTCAAAAAGTCCCGCACCACGGGCGCGGCGAGGCTGCCGCCGGTGGCGCGGTTGGCGATGTGGCGCGGCTTGTCGTAACCCATATAGACGCCGCAGACGATGTCGGGCGAATAGCCGATGAACCAGACGTCCTTTTCGTCGTTGGTGGTGCCGGTTTTGCCGGCAATCGGCTTGCCCACCGCGCGCAACGCAACGCCGGTGCCGCGCTGCACCACGCCCTCCATCAGCGACGTGATCTGATAGGCGGTCATCGGATCGATCACCTGCTCGCGCTTGTCGACCAGCGTCGGCTCCGGCTGGTTTTGCCAGTCTTGCGCGTTGCAGCCGACGCATTGGCGTTGATCGTGTTTGTAGATGGTATGACCGTAGCGGTCCTGGATACGGTCGATCAGCGTCGGGATCACGCGGCGGCCGCCGTTATCGAACATCGAATAGGCGGTGACCATGCGCATCACCGTGGTTTCGCCGGCGCCGAGCGCATAGGACAAATACGGCGGCAATTCATCATAGACGCCGAAGCGCTTGGCATATTCGGAGATCAGCGGCATGCCGATATCCTGGGCGAGCCGCACCGTCATCACGTTGCGCGACTCTTCAAGACCAAAGCGCAGCGTCGATGGGCCGAAAAATTTGCCGCCGTAGTTTTGCGGCGTCCAGATGCCGCCGCCCTGCCCCATGTCGATTTCGATCGGCGCATCCATGATGATGGTCGAGGGCGTGTAGCCGTTATCGAGCGCTGCTGCGTAAACGATCGGCTTGAACGAGGAGCCGGGCTGGCGGAGCGCTTGGGTGGCGCGGTTGAACTGGCTCTGATCGAACGAGAACCCGCCGACCATCGCCAGCACGCGGCCGGTATGCGGATCCATGACCACCAGGGCGCCGGAGATTTCCGGCACCTGACGCAGCCGGTATTGGCCCTGCTGCTCCAACGGATCGACGTAAATCACGTCGCCCAGGGAAAGAACTTGATCGACATGCTGGATCGGCTTCGATGGCCCGCTCGCCGGCTTTGCCCACTTGACGCCATCGAGCGGCACGATGCCGACTTCGCGATCCTTGAGCACGGCGCCGGACGGGTCGCGACCCGGCTGCAGCCCGATGCGCGCCGACTGATCGTCCACTTGGAGCACCACGGCCATGCGCCAGGGGTCGATATCGTCGAGCGATTTGACGTCGGCGAGCTTGACGCCCCAATCGCCGGTCACGTCCATTTTCGCGACCGGTCCGCGGTAGCCCTGCTTCTCGTCGAAATTGACCAGCCCGTCGACCATCGTGTTGCGCGCCAGCATCTGCAGTTTTGGATCGAGCGTGGTGCGCACCGAGAGCCCGCCCTCGTAGAGCTTGTTCTCTCCGTAATTGTCGTAGAGATAGCGCCGCACTTCCTCGGTGAAATATTCGGCGGCATAGACGTGCGGGCTCGCGGTCCGCACGGTGACGTCAAGCGGCTCTTTCTCCGCCTTGGCGCCGTCCGCCGCCGAGATGAAGCCGTCTTCGACCATGCGGTCGATAACGTAATTGCGCCGCGCGATCGCCTCGTCCTTGCGGCGGAACGGATTGTAATTGTTCGGTCCTTTCGGCAGGCCGGCGAGATAGGCGGCCTGCGCGATGCTCAGTTCGTGCACCGACTTGTCGAAATACAGAAGCGAAGCCGCGGCTATGCCATAGGCGCCGAAGCCGAGATAGATTTCGTTGAGATAAAGTTCGAGGATTTTCTGCTTCGAATAAGTGTGCTCGATGCGCAAAGCCAGCAGCGCTTCCTTGATCTTGCGCTCGAACGACACCTGATTGGTCAACAGGAAGTTCTTGGCGACCTGTTGGGTGATGGTCGAGGCGCCCTGCGGTCGTCGCCCGCTGCCGTAGTTCTCCACATAGAGCATGCCGGCGCGCATGATGCCGTAAATATCGATGCCCGGATGGGAGTAGAAATTCTTGTCCTCCGCCGCCACGAAGGCGTTGGTGACGAGCTTCGGTATCGCTTGAATCGGCAGATAGAGGCGCCGTTCCTTGGCGTATTCGGCGAGCAGCGAGCCGTCGGCGGCATGAACGCGCGTCATCACCGGCGGTTCATAGTCCTGCAGCTGGGTGTAGTCGGGCAGATCTTTGGAGTAATGCCACAACATGCCCGCGGTCGCGGCGATCCCGGCGATAAACAGGACCGTGCCCGCCGCGAACAGAAAGCCCAAAAAGCGCAGAAGCAATTTCACCGCGACACCGATTTCATTGCGATTGCCCGCCCCGCCTCGGTTTTGGGATTAGCGTGGCGCCGAGGAACCGGCCCGACCGGCCGGCCGGCCGGTGCGGCGGTACTGGCCCCTTCCCGCATACACTACTCTTTTCATTGCGTCTCGTCGCTCCGGTTTTTGTTCAAACTGAGGC
Organism: uncultured Alphaproteobacteria bacterium; assembly: GCA_963816565.1. Taxonomy (GTDB): domain Bacteria; phylum Pseudomonadota; class Alphaproteobacteria; order Rhizobiales; family Xanthobacteraceae; genus BOG-931. The sequence goes on from CAWFLM010000001.1 coordinate 120,215, forward strand.
CGGCGCGGATAGCCTAGTTAGCCCCTGCTCCCGCATGGGCGCCGGCGAGGTGGGTCGCAAAGTAGCCATTGACGGCGGATGCGATCGAATCCGCCGTGCGGTCGCGCCAGCTGTCCGAGTTTAACGACTGCAGATCCTGCTTATTCGAAACATAGCCGAGTTCGATCAGCACCGAGGGCACGTCGGGCGCGCGCAACACGCGAAAGCCGGCCGACCGCGCCGGGTCCTTGTTCAGCCGCGTGACCGTCTTGAGATCGGTGACGAGTTTATGGGCAAATTGCACCGAGAAGGTCTTGGTCTCGCGCTGCGCCAGATCGAGCAGGATGCCGGCGACGTCATCCGGCTCGTCCTTGAGATTGACGCCGGCAATGACGTCGGCGTGGTTTTCCTCCGCGGCAACGCGCGCGGCTTGCGGATCGGACGGCGTGTCGGAGAGGGTGTAGACGGTGGCGCCCTCCGCATCGCCTTCCTTGCGCGGCAGGAAATCCGCGTGAATCGAGATAAACAGCGCGGCGCCGGCCTGGCGTGCAATGCGGACGCGATCGGCAAGCGGCACGAAAGTGTCGTCGGTGCGCGTCATCAGCACGCGGTATTTGCCGGTTTTCTCGATGCGTTCGCGCAGCCTTTTGGCAAAATCGAGCACAATGTCCTTCTCGCATTCGCCGTTCGGCGCTCTCGTTCCGGTATCGATGCCGCCGTGACCGGGATCGAGAACGACCAGCGGACGCGGATCGCTGGACGGCGGCGGCGTCGCGGCTGCCGGCGGCGGTTCACTGCGAGCCAATTTTTCCTCGACCGCCATATTACGCAGGAAAGTCTCGCGATCGGTGGCGACGAGGTCGAGCACGAGGTGCGCCGGCACCCCAGGCGCTGCATCCATGACGAACGCCTTGTCGACGCGCACCGGCTTGGTCAGATCGAACACCATCCGCGACCCGCCGGGCATCACCAGCCCGAAACGAAAGACCTTGATCAGGCCGCGCCCGTTTTCCCCGGCATGGAGCGGCAGCTGGAACGTCACTTGGGGCGTATCGAGGACGACGCGATAGGGATCGGCAAGGGTAAAGACGTGCAAGTCAATCTTGCGGTCGAGGTCCATGACCAATCGCGTTTGGCTGCCGTCGCCGGCCAGCCGCACGTCGGTCGCCACCGGGTATAAGTCGGCAACCGGAACCGTGGCCGGCGCTCCTGCTGCGGCCACCGTACCGGCGAAGAGAGCACCGAGGAGAGCCCAGCGCGCGGCTCGGACAGGCATCGGATTCCACCCCATCGAGGCCCTCTTACTGCATTAAGGACGCATGGTTAACCGAAACCTAATTGTGGCCAGATTGTCCTTTAGTCACCGCCAATTTGACCCTTTGTCTGCCAAATCCCACAGGTGACTTGCCAATTCAGTGCCGGGGGCCTTATGAAGAGGTGCTGACGGTGAAAGGTTCCGGTTGTGTCGCGTTAGGGCATCCGGCTACGTCCGCGAGTGTTTGGCTCCCTGAGAATGATGACGGGAGCGAGGCGGACGCCGCTTTCGAACCGCTTCGGCGCCAGGTGTTGGTTTTGAGTCATAACGTCAAGTGACTCCAACGGACCGGGCGACGAGACGGCGCAAAGCAACGCCGACGCCCTCGAAGATGAGGACAGCCGGAACCTCGTGCTCGACCCGCGTGCCAGTAGCGCGCCAAAGCTGCTGGTATCGGTGTCGCGCCATGCCGTGAGCGAACGAAGAAATTGCGGCCGCGCCTCGCGCTGCCGCCTCATCGCGGTTTGGAGTTCATGGTCGAGGCGCAAGTCTTAGCTCAAAACGGCCAGGGTCGCTTTACCAAACACGGCGGCGTCCTTGCGGCGCCCGTCGGACTGGGCGCCCTGCCAGCTTGCCGCGCTCGCGATTTCCGATCCGTTCCATTCACCGAGAATCGGGCGCACGCCCTCCCCCCTCGCCGACGCGGCGTGGCGCGAGCGGGCATGCCGGCCCCCAAGAGAATTGCCAATGGCCAACAAAATGCTCATCGACGCGACCCATCCCGAGGAGACCCGGGTGGTCGTCTTGCGCGGCAACCGCGTCGAAGAATTCGACTTTAAATCCGCGCACCGCAAGCAGCTAAGAGGTAACATCTATCTGGCGAAGGTGACGCGCGTCGAGCCGTCGCTGCAGGCCGCGTTCGTCGATTACGGCGGCAACCGCCACGGTTTCCTCGCATTCAGCGAAATCCATCCCGACTATTACCAGATCCCGGTTGCCGACCGGCAGGCCTTGATCGACGAAGAAGAGCGCGCGCAGCGCGCCGCCGATGATGAAGCCGATCGGCGTTCGCGACGACATCGCCACCATGGCGGCCATTCCGCTGGCCGCCGCGACGCGGTGATGCGCAGCGAACCAGTCGAATCGGCCACGGGCGAATCGGCCGGCCTGGACCAGGAAGCGCCGCTACCAGCCGAGCACGATGAGGCTGATGAGGTCGTCGAGCGTTCGGAAGGGGAGATGCTCGCCGGCACCGCCGAGGCGCCGGCGTCCGAAGGCGAAAGCGCAGAATCGGCGCCGGATATCGTCGAGATACCGGGCGACGCCGCCCTGGGCAGCGATGCCGAGCCGGACGAGGCGCCGACCGAGCGTGCCGAGGCGCGGCGACGACGGCCGAAGGTGCCGACGCGCATGTCGAAACCGACCATCTCGACACCGAGCCAAACGAAGCCGGTCAGACCGCGCACGCCGTCACGGCCGAAAACGGCGAGGCCGGTGCGCCTGCCGAAAGGCGCGAACACGAAGAAACCGGCGAGGACGAGGAAGCCGCCGAGGAGATCGTCGAATCGGTCGGCGGCGCGGATGCCCTGGAGGAGGTCCCCGATCGCGCCTCCCGCCACCGCCGCCAGTACAAAATCCAAGAGGTCATCAAGCGCCGCCAGGTCATGCTGGTGCAGGTGGTCAAGGAAGAGCGCGGCACCAAGGGCGCGGCGCTGACGACCTATCTGTCGCTCGCCGGTCGTTATTCGGTGCTGATGCCCAACACGGCGCGCGGCGGCGGCATCAGCCGCAAGATCACCAATTCCGAAGATCGTGCGCGGCTGAAGGAGGCCGCCGCCGACCTCGAAGTGCCGGAAGGCATGGGGGTGATCCTGCGCACTGCCGGCGCCAGCCGCACCAAGATCGAGATCAAGCGCGACTTCGAATATCTGCTGCGAATGTGGGAGACGGTCCGCGACCTGACGCTCAAATCGACCGCGCCCAAGCTCGTTTACGAGGAAGGTTCGCTGGTCAAGCGCTCGATCCGCGATCTCTACACCAAAGATATCGACGAGGTGACCGTCGCCGGGCCTGAGGCCTATCGCGAGGCCAAAGATTTCATGCGCATGCTCATGCCGAGCCATGCCAAGAACGTTCACCTCTATAACGACACCCAGCCGCTGTTGTCGCGCTACGGCGTCGAAAATCAGCTCGACGCCATGTTCTCGCCGATCGTGCAGCTGCGTTCCGGCGGTTACATCGTGCTCAACCAAGCTGAAGCCTTGGTCGCCATCGATGTCAATTCCGGCCGCGCCACGCGTGAGCACCACATCGAGGACACCGCGCTCAAGACCAACCTGGAGGCCGCCGACGAGATTTCCCGCCAGCTTCGGCTGCGCGACCTCGCCGGGCTGATCGTCATCGACTTCATCGATATGGAGGAGAAGCGCAACGATCGCTCCGTCGAACGCCGGCTCAAGGAATGCCTCAAGCACGACCGCGCCCGCATCCAGGTCGGCCGCATCTCGCATTTCGGCCTGCTCGAAATGTCCCGCCAGCGCATTCGCACCAGCGTGCTGGAAAGCTCGACGGAGAAATGCCCGTATTGCGGCGGCAGCGGCCATGTCCGCTCGGTGTCCTCGCTCGCCTTGCAGGTGCTGCGTGCGCTCGAGGAGCAACTCATCAAGGGCGCCACGCACAATCTCATCGTGCGAACGCGGCCCGACGTGGCGCTCTACGTGCTCAACCAGAAGCGCGCCCATTTGCGCGCCCTGGAAGAGCGCTTCGTCATCACCATTACGATCTCTGCGGATGAATCGGTGCGGGCGCCGCAAGCCTTCATCATCGACCGCGGCGAGCTGGTGCATACGGCCGAAGCGGCCAAAGCGATCGCCGAGCGCCCGCAGGCACTGCCGGCGCCACTCGAAGAGGAAGACGACCTCGAAGACTTCGGCACGCCGGAAGGCGAAGAGGAGACCCCGGAGGTGGCGGCCGAGGCCGCGCCGGCCATGTCACCAGACCAAATGCCGCCAGAACAGGGCGAAGGCGGTCCGCGGCGGCGGCGCCGGCGGCGGCGGCGTGGCGGCGGTCGCGATGGCGGCGAAGGCGCTCACGAGCACGCGCCCGAGGCGCCCTACGACCAGCAGCCGCATGAGCCGCACGATCAAGTCGGCGCCGGCGAAATCCACGATCGACCCCCGGCGGCAGCGGATCACGAGGCGGCCGATGACGAGCTTGCCGAACAGCCGGGTGAATTTGCGTCGCAGGACCGTGCCGGCGAACCGCGCCGTGACGGCGGGCGGCGGCGGCGCGGTCGCCGGGGCGGCCGGCGCAATCGCCACCGCAATGGCGAGGCGGTGCAAGGCGGCGACGAACGCGAAGTCCCATGCATCGGCGCAGGAATTTGCTGCGGCCGAGGGCTTGATCGAGCCTACCCCGACCGAACCCGAGCTCAAGGAGGCCGTCGCCGATCTCGATGCGGCGCCGCGCCCGGCCGTACAGACGCCGTTCGTCGCCGAGGCGCCGCAGCCAGTGCCGCTGGAAGAGCCGGTGCGCCGGCGCTCGACGGTGCGCGAGCGCGCGCCGATCGGCGGCGCCGAAGACGCGCTGCCGCCGTCGCAATCCCAGTTGCCGGTCTCGTCCAGCCCCGAGCCCGTCGTTACCGAAAGCAGCGAGGCCGCCGAGACCGATCGGCCGCGCCGCACCGGATGGTGGTCGCGCCGTTTCGCCGGCGGCTGAACGGCGGATCGCAGCCCGTGAAAAGCGCATGGGTCGATCGTGACGCAGAAGCGATCGTCGCCCAGCTTGGCAAAGATTCGGGCGCACCATCGGCAAACGACCGCGAACTGGCGCTGCGCGAGCTGGCGTTGCGCGTCTACACGACGCGCCTGCTTGGCCGCGATCCGAAACTCGTTTTGCACGGCGGCGGCAATACGTCGCTGAAGACGCGCATGCGCGACCGTTTCGGCGAGGACGTCGAGGTGCTCCGCGTCAAATCCTCCGGCTCCGACATGGCCTCGATCGGACCGGACGGTTTCGTCGCTATACGGCTCGATCCGATGCGCAAGCTGCGCGCGTCCGAAGCGATCGGCGACGAAGATCTGGTCGCCGTCGAGCGCGCCAATCTCATCGATGCAAAGGCGCCAAATCCTTCCGTCGAGATGATGCTGCATGCCTTTCTGCCGCATAAATTCATCGACCATACCCACGCCACCGCGGTGCTGAGCCTGATCGACCAGCCCGACGGCGAGAAAAAGTGCGAACAGGTTTTTGGCCGCCGCTTGGGCTTCGTGCCCTATGTCATGCCGGGCTTTGGCCTCGCCAAAAAAGCGATCGAGGTTTTCGAGCAGGGCAAGCCGAGCGACGGCCTCATCCTCGGCAAGCACGGCATCGTCACCTTCGGCGACAGTGCGCGGCAAGCTTACGAGCGCATGATCGAGATGGTGACGCTCGCCGAGGATTTTATCGCACGCCATCGCAAGACCGCGGCCGTCAGTGTGCAGCCGCACAACATCGCCGGCGAAACTTATGTCGCGCCGATCGTGCGCGGCGCCTGCAGCGAGAAGGACGCGACGGTCGAGGGTGGCTGGCGCCGCCTCGTGCTTGAATTCCGCGGCGGCGAAGCGGTGCGCAATTTCGTCAACGCCAAAGATTTGGACCGGGTGAGCCAACTGGGCGTCATCACGCCCGACCACACCATCCGCACCAAGAACTGGCCGCTGGTTTTGCCGCCACCGGAGAACGGCAAGCTCGACGACTTTGCCCGCATCACCCGCGAGCGGGCGAGCCAATTCGCCGGACGCTATCGGGACTATTTCGCGCGCAACAACAAGCGCGTCGGCCACATCAAGCGCGCGCTCGATCCCCTGCCCCGCGTCGTGCTGGTGCCAGGCCTCGGCCTGTTCGGTCTCGGCCGCGGCAAACGCGATGCGATCATCGCCGCCGATATCGCGCGAGGCGTGGATCGAAGGCGTCGGCGATGCCGAGGCAATCGGCAAATTCCAGTCGATTTCCGAGGCCGAGATGTTCGACTGCGAATATTGGCCGCTCGAACAAGCCAAGCTCGGCGCGCGCCAGAACTTGGAAAAACTATTGCCGCTTGCGGGGCAGATCGCCGCCGTCACCGGCGCCGGCGGCGCCATCGGGGCGGCGACGGCCAAAGCCTTCGCCGCGGCCGGCGCCGAAGTCGCGCTCTTTGACGTGAATTTTGCCGCGGCCGAGGCGGAGGCCGAAAAGATCGGCCCAACCGCGCTGCCGGTCGCTTGCGACGTGACCGACGCGCAGTCGGTGCGCACCGCCTTCGACAAGACGGTGAAATATTTCGGCGGTGTCGATATCGCGGTGTCGAATGCCGGCGCGGCCTGGCAGGGCCGCATCGGCGACGTCGCCGAAGACGTCATGCGCAAGAGTTTTGAGCTGAATTTTTACGGCCACCAGCGTGTCGCCCAAGCCGCGGTGAAAATCATGTTGGCGCAGGGCAACGGCGGGTGTCTGCTGTTTAATGTCTCCAAGCAAGCGGTGAACCCGGGGCCGAATTTCGGTCCCTACGGCATCCCCAAAGCCGCGACGCTCGCCTTGATGCGCCAATATGCGCTCGATTACGGGGGAGACGGCATCCGCGCCAACGCGGTCAATGCCGACCGCATCCGCTCCGGGCTGCTTACGCCGGACATGATCGCCTCGCGCTCGACAGCGCGCGGGCTTTCCGAGAAGGATTACATGAGCGGCAATCTGCTCGGCCGCGAAGTGACCGCCGAAGACGTGGCGCAGGCCTTTCTGCACCAGGCGCTGGAGCTGAAAACCACCGCCAGTGTCACCACCGTCGACGGCGGCAACATCGCCGCGGCGATGCGGTAATTTAAAGGTGGCGCGCTTCAATCGCTCGACAAAATCACGTTCTTCAAAATCGGATAGATCTGCTTTTCCCAGCGCGTGCCGGAGAACACGCCGTAATGGCCGACGCCGGCCTGCATGTGGTGGCGCTTGAGATAGGGCCGCAGCTTGTTGCACAGGTCGTGCGCCGCCACCGTCTGGCCGACGGCGCAGATGTCGTCGCGCTCGCCCTCGACCGTGAGCAGCATGGTCTTGCGGATCGCGCTCGGATCGACGCTTCTGGCCGTGCCATTCGAGCTTGCCGAGCGGCAGCGCATGGTCCTGGAAAATGAGCCGCACCGTTTCCAGATAGAATTCCGCGGTCAGATCGAGCACGGCGAAATATTCGTCATAGAACGCCTTGGTCACCGCCGCCTTTTCGAGCTCGCCATTGGCGAGATTGTCGTAAAGCTCCTTGTGCGCCTTGACGTGGCGTTCGACGTTCATGCTCATGAAGGCGACGAGCTGCACGAAGCCGGGATAGACGCGGCGGAACGCGCCGGGATAGCGCAGCGGCACCGAGGCGGTGAGCGTGCGCTCGAACCATTCGATGGTTGCGTTTCTTGGCGAGCTCGTTGACCTTGGTCGGATTGACGCGGGTGTCGATCGGGCCGGCCATCAGCGTCATCGAGCGCGGCTGCGCCGGATTGCCGGCCTGCGCCATCACCGCTGCGGCGGCGAGCACCGCGACGCAGGGCTGGCATACCGCCAGGATATGCGATCCCGGTCCCATGGTTTCGAGAAACTTGATCAGATGATCGGTATATTCGTCCATGCCGAACCGGCCGGCGGTCAGCGGCACGTCGCGGGCGTTGTGCCAGTCGGTGATAAAGACGTCGTGGTCGGGCAGCATGGTGCGCACGGTGGCGCGCAGCAGCGTCGCGAAATGCCCGGACAGCGGCGCCACCAGGAGGACGCGCGGCTGCGCGGTCGCGATGTCCTTCTTGAAATGCAGCAGCGTGCCGAACGGCGTCGTCGCCGCCGCCTCCTCGCGCACCTCGACCTCGCGGTTGCCGACGGTGACGGTGTCGATGCCGAACGGCGGCCGCGTGTGGGTGAGCCCGGCGCGCGCGATCAGTTCATAGACCGCGGTGAGATTGCGCATCGCCGGGTGGTCGGAGAGCAGCGGCGCGCCGCCGGAACGGCCGCCATGCTGGCCCAGGCCCGGACCGGCGTCATGAAGTCGGATTGCGACTGGTAAGCGAGATACAGCATCCCGAGTTCAGTCCACGGGCGCCGCGGCCGTCTGGCGACGGCACAATTCGACCCCTCAACGGCGAAAGCTAGTGCATTTCTTGTTGCACTGCGACAAGAATGTGAACATCCTGCACAATTGGGAACGGGGTCGATAGTCGGGCTGGCTCAAGTGACAGCCAGCGACGCCGCCGAGCATAGCCGATCTCCGACGCTAACCCTTTGATTTAGGCTGAGATTTTCAAAGAGAGCAAGGCGGATGTCCAAGGCAACACTCACCATCGCCAGCAAGAATTACGGCTCCTGGTCGCTGCGCGGCTGGTTGCTATGCAAAATGGCCAACCTCGATTTCGAGGAGCAGCATGTCGCGACCGACGATCCCTCGACGCGCGCCGAATTGCTGCTGCTGTCGCCGTCATTCCTCGTGCCCTGCCTGATCCATGACGGCATGAAAGTGTGGGACACGCTGGCGATCGCCGAATATCTCCATGAGATCAATCCGAAGGCCGGGCTGTTGCCGGCCGATCAGGGCGCAGCGCGCGCATTGCCGCTCGATCTGCGGCGAGATGCATTCCGGCTTTTCCAATCTGCGCTCGGCGCTGCCGATGAATATCAAGGCGCATTTCCCCGGCTTTAAATCCTGGGCCGGCGCGCGCGCCGACATCGACCGCATCACGCGCGATCTGGCGCGAATGCATCGCCCAGTACGGCGGCCCCTATCTGTTCGGCAAGAAACCGTGCGCGGCGGACGCCATGTATGCGCCGGTGTGCTCGCGCTTTGTCACCTACGACGTCGCAGCTCGATCCGACCGGCGCGGGATTATTGCCGCACCATCATGGCGACTGCCCTTCATGCAGGAATGGATCGCCGCCGCCAAAGCCGAGCCCGACGAACTGGAGGAGCTCGACGTCGAGTTCTGACGCTCCGCCCTGACCGATGCCGCTGGCTGCCGCTTTCCGCGCGCCACGGCTATGCTGAACTCGCGCTTCGCCAAGAACAATCGCGTCATCGAAGAGGGTCACGATGCCGGTCAGCAAAATCAACGGCGTGAACATCAATTGGCGCACCGTCGGCGACCGCGGCATGGAAATCGCCGTGGCTGATGATGACCACCGGCGGCCGGCGCGGGCACGACGAATTCGTGCCGCTTGCCGAAAAGATCGCGCGCTACGGTTACCGCGTCATGCTGCACGACCGCCGCAATACCGGCGCTTCGGACATCCTCATTGAGGGCGACGAAGGCGAAGAGGTTATCTGGACGCGCGACATGCACGCGCTGATGTCCGAGCAGAACGCGCTGCCTGCGTTTTTCAGCGGCTCATCGGCCGGCGCGCGGACGTCCATGCTGTTTTATCTTCGATATCCGCAAGCCGTTCGCGGGCTGATGTTGCTGCGCGTCACCGGCGGCGCGTTCGCCGCCGGGCCGGCTGCCGGAGCAGTATTATGGCCAATTATCCGCGCCGCCGAACAAGGCGGCATGGCCGCGGTCTGCGACATGGAGCTTGGAAGGAGCGGATCGCCGCCAATGCGGCGGGCGAGGACTACATGGCGCGGCTGCCGGTGCAAGCAATTCATCGACGTGATGAAGCGATGGAACGAGGTTTTCGTCGCCGGCGCGCGATCATCCGGTCATGGGCGTCACCGCCGGGCGAACTGCGCTCGATCAAGGCGCCGACCGATCGTCATTCCCGGCAACGACAACACCCATTCCAGCAACAGCGGGCTGGCCGCGCATGGCTGATCGCCGGCAGCAACTGCATCGGTTGCCGATCGAGGATCAAGGACGTGCCGCTCATTCCGTTCCCTGAATGGGGCGCCTATGAGCCCGAAATCGCGCGAGTCTTCGCCGCGTTTCATGGCGCGCACCGTCGCCGCGGAGAGCAAAGCGGCGTGAGTGGCCCGGATTGAGAATGCAATCCGGCGGAAAAATTGCGGCCAGTCTGCGAGCCAAACCTGCAACGGCCTATCGCGGCAGATTTAATAGCCTGATTTTACTTCCGCGGAAGCCGGCTGCCGCGCAAAGCGCTGCAGCGACGGCTATCTGCCATTCGTCATGGCAAATTCTTGAAGTACAAATCCATGCTGACCTTATAGCTTAGACGCCTCAAGCAATTCCTACTCAAGAAAGAGCGTGACATCGCACCTCGGATCCGAGTTCTTTCAGCTTTCGTTCGATCATTTTTGTTTTCCAAGGAAACACGCTAAAGACGATGGGATGCGTCAGTGTCGCGTCTTCCGCGCCAATCTTCCACTGCCCGGATCGTCCGGTTTTTTGGATGATCAACCCAACGTCAGCTCTTTCCCAGGCATAGTTCCCGAAAGGAGTTCTGAAGTCTGAGCGTTTCTCGGGATGCAGACAGTTTGGCAAAGGGCCAAGTGGCGCCTTTTCCGCTGAACATTGCTGCCACCACAGTATCACCAAATCGCACCCCGCCGAGCAATTGCAGCTCCGCTCGATCATCCTTGTCATAAAGAAACGTACTTCGCGAAATATTGGAGGCAGACGCCGCCGAATAAGACTGTTGAAGCACCAGCAAATCCGATTGCGACGTCATTGAGGTTCTTAGGCAACGCGAGCATGAGAACGCCATAGAGCACGAGCATAAATAAGGCGGTCAATACGAACGGCAGTAGCAAGACCAATACCGCCTTGAGGTATGAAAAGATGATGCATGCAATGCTCCGCTTTTGTGGCCCTGCCGCGCTTTCGGAGCGAAGCGGACATTTAGCGAGCCATGCTTACAGAACTGGATTGACGTGGCTACGCGCCCTAATTCCGCGCTAGTCCCACTTGGTGCTGCCGGAATACGACCAATCGACGATACGGCCGTCGGGGTTGGCCAGCGCGGCGATTTCGGCCATGTCCTCTTCGCTGAGCGAAAAGTCGAAAGCGCGGCGTTTTCGGTCAGCCGTTCGAGCTTGCTGGTGCGCGGAATGACGACGATCTCTTGCTGCACCAGATAGCGCAGGCAGACTTGCGCCGCGGTCTTTTTATGCGCGGCGCCGATGCGCGCCAACACGCTGGTCGTTCTTGGCATTGCCGCGGGCGATCGGGCTATAGGCCACCACCGCCATGCCGTGCTCACGGCAGGCCGCGATACACCTTGGACTGATCGAGGTAGGGGTGGCATTCGACCTGATCGCAGACCAGCGGCTCGGTCGCGACCGCCAGCGCCTCCCCGATCTGCGCCACCGTGAAGTTCGAGACGCCGATGTGGCGGACCAGGCCGTCCTGTTTGACTTTGCACAGCGCCGGGATGGTTTCCGACAGCGGAATTTGCGGATTGGGCCAGTGCAGCAGCAGCAGGTCGACTTCGCTCAGGCGCAGCCGCACCAGGCAATCGCGCGTGGCGCGCTCCAGCGCGCGGGGTGCAAAATGCGTCGGCCAGATTTTTGTGGTGACGAAGAGCTCGTTGCGCTTGACGCCGGAGGCGCGGACGCCGTCGCCGACGTCGCGCTCATTGTCGTACATTTCCGCGGTGTCGATGTGGCGGTAGCCGAGCCGCAAGGCCTGCTCGACGGCCCGGGCGCAGGTGCGGCCGCGCAATTCCCAGGTGCCGAGCCCGACCAGTGGGATTTTGGCGCCGTTGGCCTCGACGCTGGGAATAGGTCCGATCGCCGTCATCGCACTTGATCCCGGTTGCGGGTGCAATTCGTCGGGCGAGCATCCGGCGGCGAGCAAACCGATTGCGCGTTGCAATTCCAGTCCAATGCCGTGCCGACGGAACTCCGTTCCGGACGCGCTCAGCGCGCTTTGCCGAGCACGGCAAAAGCGGCCTCGGGGGCTTCCTCGATGACCTTCAGCAGCGCCCGCGCCGGCCCGCGCGGCGAGCGCTTGCCCTGTTCCCAGTTGCGGACCGTCTCGACCGGCACGCCGATCCGCGCCGCAAAGGCGGCCTGGGTGAGACCGGTCTGGCCGCGCACATTGCGGGCATAGCTGGCGTCGTTGACGCGCTCCGCGGCGCGCGCCGCATTGTGCGCCGCCGTTGCAATCGCTTGCGGATCGCTGGCGATGGCCCGCTCGCTGCCATCGGGCAGCACTTCAACCAAACGTCCGTCCGCTTTTAATCGCACGCGCAGCATGGCGCTCGCTCCGGCGGTTGCATCCGGCATTGGCGATGATCGGCACCATAGCTGATTCGTCGTGGATTCAATGAGTTAGTAAGCCGGAAGCCGCGCAAAATCGCAGCGTTGGCCTGATAGGCCAAAGACCGATAGGCCATTGGCCTAACAACCGACGCGCTACAGCCGGCTGAAGAAAGCGAGCAACATCGCCCGCCGTGCCGTCTCCCGGGTGACGCAGGCCGCGTGCATGCCAAGCGACATCGAGCCGCGGATCTTGTCGTCATAGAAGCCGCAGGTGGTGTCGCGATAAGCGATCCAGGCGCGCTGCATGGCCTTGGCCTTTGCGGTCTGATCGGCGTCAAGCTCGCCCAGCAGCGTCTTATAATTCTGGTTGAGCAGATCGTCCCAAATCCCGCTCTCGATGTCATAACAATCGGCAACCGTCGCGTCGTCTTTGGTCCCGGGCGGGCCGGCGCAAACGTCGGCGACGAGCTTGAACAGGCAGTTCTCCTCGCCGGCGTCGAGATCGTCCTGGTTCTTCGTGGCGCAATCGCGGATCGCCGCCACCTCTTGCGCGGTCGGCTTGCGCGATTGGGCGGCAACTGGCCCGCCGCAGCGATCGAGAGCGCGGCGAGAATGCCTGCCATAAATAGCCATCTGCCCATCGCCAACCTCGCCTCGCTTCCCCTGAACTGTCGCAACCGCGCCGACCTTGGTTCAAGCGCAAAATCGGGAGACTATGCGCTGCCCTGCCCCACCCCGGCTATGGAGCCCTCGCCTTGCAGAACCTCCAAATCGACGGCCAGCGCCTGTGGGACTCCCTGATGGCGACCGCGCGGATCGGCGCGACGCGCAAGGGCGGCATCTGCCGGCTGACTTTGACCGATCTCGATCGTCAGGTGCGCGATTGGTTCAAGGCGCAATGCGAGGCGCTGGGCTGCGCCGTCACCGTCGACGACATGGGCAACATGTTCGCGCGCCGGCCCGGCAAGAACCCCGCGCTGCCGCCGATCGCCATGGGCTCGCATCTCGACACCCAGCCGACCGGCGGCAAATTCGACGGCGTGCTTGGCGTCCTTGCCGCGCTGGAAGCGCTGCGCACGCTGCACGAGACCGGCTACGAGACCAATGCGCCGATCGAGATCGTCAACTGGACCAACGAAGAAGGCGCGCGCTTTGCGCCGGCGATGCTGGCCTCGGGCGTCTTTGCCGGCGTGTTCTCGCGCGACTACGCCTATGAGCGAAAGGATCGCGACGGCAAATCGTTCGGCGAGGAACTCAAGCGCATCGGCTACCAAGGCGAGGAAAAAGCCGGCGCGCACCAATTCGCCGCCATGTTCGAACTGCACATCGAGCAAGGCCCGATCCTCGAAGACGAGGGCCGCATGATCGGCATCGTGCAGGGCGTGCAAGGCATGCGCTGGTACGAGGTGACGGTCACCGGCCAGGAAGCCCATACCGGCGCGACGCCGATGCCGTTGCGCAAGAATGCGCTCCTTGGCGCCGCGCGCCTGATCGAGCGCATCGACACAATAGCGCGCGAGCACGCGCCCGATGCCGTCGGCACCGTCGGCCTGATCGAGAACCGGCCGAACAGCCGCAACGTCATTCCCGGCGAAGTGTTTTTCACCGTCGATTTCCGCCATCCCGACGACAAAGTGCTCGACGCCATGGAGGCGAAATTGCGCTTAGCGCTCGCCGAGATTTTGCCGCCGATGCAGCTCACCTACGCCGAGACGCGGATCTGGGATTGCCCGCCGGTCAAATTCGCCCCCGAGCTGATCGATTGCGTGCGCCTCGGCGCGGAAAAGGCCGGCTTCCCCGCGCGCGACATGATCTCCGGCGCCGGCCACGACGCCGCCTACATCGCCCGCGTCGCGCCGACCACCATGATCTTCGTGCCCTGCCGCGGCGGCATTTCGCACAACGAAGCGGAGTTCGACGAGCTTCGACGAATGCGCGGCGGGGGCGCAGGTGCTGCTCAATGCGGTGCTGGAGTTTGATCGGCGATTGGGGTGAGGAGAATGTAGGATGGGTTGAGCTCTTGCGAAACCCATCATGCAGCCTCGTCGTCCCATGATGGGTATCGCGTTCGCTCCACCCATCCTACGGGCTTTCATGTGCAACGCCGCAGCCGCGCTTCCGCCGCGCCACGAACGCCGTCCGCTTTCTTCAGCTGGCCGGCATGACGCAGCTTCGCGCCGGCGTACCGTGTTAATATGGCGACGCGAAGCGCGAGCCAAACCAGCTGCTACCAATCGGCATGCTCGGCATGGCCCATTCTTGTCGGCAAGCACCTCGCTGACGCGGCCGCGTGCCAAGGAGATGGCACCATGTCGGCACAGGGCAGTCCGTGCTGCTCCATGAGATGGCGGATCAGGCGCGGCCGGCTATCTGGCGCGGCCGGCAGCGGCCACGGCTCTCCTCATAGTGCGGCGATCAGGCGCGCTTGCGCCGAAGCCGGGCGACAGTCGGCCGGCGCGTCGGAGTCCCAGAGCCGCTCGACGAGCGCATAGGCGCGGGCCAGCTCCGCAGCGCTATCGATCAAAATCAGCTTTGCATCCATCACACCGTCTCCGCATCGATTTTGTCGTACTCGGGATGATACGCCGGTCAAGCCCCGCGTATGACATTGTCACGGTAACAGAGACGTGATCTTGACATCCGTCCCCATTACTGGTTACATGCCCCCCAATCTCGCCCGCAAAGGACGCCGCCGGGTGACACCGACGGAGAGGGGCGAGGCGGTTCCCGCGGGCGGGGTTGTCAGCCCCGCTCCCGGGCGGCTCCGGGCCAAAACGCCCGGCCGGCACTATGACCGGCCTGCGGGCTCATATCGCCCGCTGCACTGGGACGGCCGGGGATGGGTAACGCCCATCCCTACCTAGTTCCGTCCCGGGAAGCGCGTGAACTGGAGCTGAGCGGTGGCGTTCGGTCGCTGCCGCAAGTGCCGTGGTGGAACGCCGACAGGCGAGCGCGCGACGCTTCGCGCGCGGCCGCATCCGCTGATGCGGTTTCATGCAGTGTGCGTCTGTCGGCGTTCCGCTTCCTTTTTTCTTTTCTTGGCTTATCGGAGCGTGATCGAGCCGAAGACCGGTCCCACCGCCGGTTAAGGCATGACGCGATCGGGCTCCGAGGGAGGATCTTGGCAGTGGCGTCGGCAAAACTCGGGCGCGCATGCGTCGCGGGAACGAGATTCTATTCACTTCTCCCCGCGTGCGGGGAGAAGTCGAGGAGCGAAGCGACGAGGATGAGGGGGCCTCTCCGCAATTCTGAGCGCCGCAATTCTGCGCCCAGCGGAGAGGCCCCCTCACCCCACCCTCTCCCCGCGCAGCGGGGCGAGGGAGGCGCGAGCGGATTGGAGGAGAAAAATGTTTGACGACTGCGCGAGCGTTGCGGCCGAGGCCCCCTCCACCATCCTGCGCTCGCTGCGCGCGCTTCGGATGGTCCCCCTCCCCCGCTTCCGCCTACGCGCTCCGCGCTTCGGCGGACTCAAAACCCGCCGTAGCTCGCGGAGCGAGCGAAGGCGGGTTGCGGGGGCGGAAGAGGGTCACCTCGTCTTCTCGAAAATCTCCCGCCCGATGAGCATGCGCCGTATTTCGCTCGTCCCGGCGCCGATCTCGTAGAGCTTGGCGTCGCGCAACAGCCGCCCCGCCGGATAATCGTTGATATAGCCGTTGCCGCCGAGGCACTGGATGGCTTCGAGCGCCATCCAGGTGGCGCGCTCGGAGGCGTAGAGGATGGCGCCGGCGGCGTCCTCGCGCGTGGTCTCGCCGCGGTCGCAGGCGCGCGCCACGGCATAGACGTAGGCCCTCGCGGCATTGAGCGTCACGTACATGTCGGCGAGCTTGGCCTGCATCAGCTGAAAGCGGCCGATCGGCTGGCCGAATTGCGTGCGCTGGTGGACATAGGGAATGACGAGGTCGAGGCAGGCCTGCATCACCCCGATCGGCCCGGCGGCGAGCACCGCGCGCTCATAGTCGAGGCCGGACATCAGCACATTGACGCCGTTGCCGACGACGCCGAGCACGTTGTCGCGCGGCACTTCGCAGTCCTCGAACACGATCTCGCTGGTGTCGGAGCCGCGCATGCCGAGCTTGTCGAGCTTCTTGCCGGCGGAAAAGCCCTTGAAGCTGTTCTCGACGATGAAGGCGGTGATGCCGCGCGCGCCGGCGGTGCGGTCGGTCTTGGCATAGACCACGAGCGTGTCGGCGACCGGCCCATTGGTGATCCACATTTTCGAGCCGTTGAGAACGTAGCGGTCGCCCTTAAGCTCGGCGCGCGTGCGCATCGACACCACGTCCGATCCGGCGCCGGTCTCCGACATCGCCAGCGCGCCGACATGCTCGCCGGAGATGAGCTTCCCCAGATAGCGCTTCTTCTGCGCGTCGCTGCCGTTCCTGCGGAGCTGATTGACGCACAGATTAGAATGCGCGCCGTAGGACAGGCCGATGGCGGCCGAGGCGCGCGAAATCTCCTCCATCGCCACGCAATGGGCGAGATAGCCCAGCCCCGATCCGCCCCACTCTTCTTCGACCGTGATGCCGAGGAGACCGAGCGCGCCGAGCTGCGGCCACAGCTCGCGCGGAAAGCTGTTGGAGCGGTCGATCGCCTCGGCATTGGGCGCGATCTTGGCTTGCGCGAAAGCGCGCGCCGTATCGCGCAGCATTTCGAGATCGCCGCCGAGGCCGAAATCGAGGCCGGGCAAGCTGTTGGCAAGCATCGCGCGTATTTCCTTCCGCGGCCGAGCGAGACCGGACCAGGCTTTATAGATAGCGGTATAGATAGCGGTTCGTGCGGCCGCTGTCAGGATGCCGCATTGCCGGTCCGCCGCGCGCCGCGCGGTCCCGGCGGCCGTGCCAAAAGCTTGTCGATCGCCTCCGCCGGAACGGCTTTGGCGAACAAAAAGCCCTGCATCTCGTCGCAGCCGGCGAGCCGCAACAGCACGCGCTGCTCGTTGGTCTCGATGCCTTCCGCCAGCACTTTCATGCCGAGCGCATGACCGAGCGTGACGATCGACTGGATGATGGCGCCGGCATTGCCCGTGGTGCCGAGCGAAGCGACAAAGGCGCGATCGATCTTGAGCCGATCGAATTGGAATTTTTGCAGATAGTTCAAGCTCGAATAGCCGGTGCCGAAGTCGTCGAGCGCGGTCGAGACGCCGAGGCCGCGCAAAGCCTCGAGCGTGTGCTGGGCTTCTTGCGGATCGTCGATGAGAACGCCTTCGGTGACTTCGAGCACCAGGCGCCCGGCCGGCATGCCGGTTGCCGCGAGCATCGCCGACACCAAATCGATCAGCCCACGGCTGCGAATCTGCACCGGCGACAGATTGACCGCGACAAAAATATTCGGCCAGCGCGCGCCGTCGGCCAGCGCGCGGCGCAGCACGACTTCGCCGAGCCTGATCATCAGCCCGCTCTCCTCGGCGAGCGCAATGAACAGCGATGGCGCAATCGCCCCGCGCGTCGGGTGATTCCAGCGCAACAGCGCTTCGACGCCGACCACGCCGCCGCCTTCGGCGGCGACGACCGGCTGATAGTGAACGTCGAACGCATTTTGTTGGATCGCGGCTTCCAATTCGCGCAGGAAAAAGCGCCGCTCGGCATGCTCGGCGTGGATCTCCGGCACGAAGTGACGCACCGATCCGCGACCGCCGCGCTTGGCGGTGCGCAGCGCCAACCCCGCATGCCGCTGCAACTCGTCGCCGGTGGTGCCGTCCTCAGGCGCCTTCGCAATGCCGATGCCGGCGCTGATCTGCCACGTCTGATCGAGGTAAATCGGCGCGGCGAACGCCGCCAACAGCCGCTCGCCGAGTCCGTCCACGAGTTGCGCGTCATCGTAAGCGACGACGACCGCAAACCCGTCGTCGTCGAAACGGCCCAATATCGCCCCGGTCGGCAGCGCCGATTTGAGCCGTTCGGCGATGTTGCCAAGCATCGTGTCGCCGCCGGCGCGCCCCAGTGTGTCGTTGAGGTCGCGAAAACCGTCGATGTCGATCAACGCCAAGGCGACGAAGCGCGCGCGGCGGTTCGCCAGCGTCGCGTCGAGGCGTTCGAGGATAACGCGCCGGTTCGCCAGCCCGGTCAGCGCGTCCTGTGTCGTCAGCTTGCGGATCGTTTCGAGACGGCGCGCGACGAAGACCGTAAGCTGCCGCGCGGCGCGCATTGTCAGGTATGCGCCGGCGGCGAGCACGACGGCGACGACGCCGAGCAGGCCCCACAGCCAATTCATCGCGCCGATGAATGCGCGGTCGGGCGCCCAGCTGAACCAGCCGACGATGCGGCCTTGCGCGTCGTGCAGCGACTGCACTTCGCGCCCGCGGTCGGCGGTCAGCGCACCGTCGAATCTGAGATCACGGAGGCCGGCGCGCCGCGCAATGCGGTTGAGTTCTTCGGCATCGAAGCGACCGGCGTCGGCGGCTGCAGCCTGCCGCTCGTCGAGCGCCGCCTGCAAAGCGGCATGCTGCTCGGCGGCAACGCGGCTGTCATTGTGTTGGGTTTCGGTGAGGCCGGTCGCCGCGCAGGCGAGTACGGCGAGCGCCAAGACCAAAGAAGCGATCGTGCCAATGCGGGCGGTCGCACCGCCGGGCACGGCGAAGCCCCTCGGCTCGCCCGATCGCCGCCGCGCCCAGAATTTGCGGGCTTCCCCAGCGGCCTGCATTCCTTACGCCCCTCAGCAACGCCAAAGCCGCAAGGTAAGCCGGCGTGATTAACGGCAAGGAAAGGCCGTAAATCATGACAGCGCGACGAATTGTAACGCCGGTTATCAACAGCGGACGCCGTCGAATTGTAGTGTTAACATGACATTAACCAGCGCAACTTTTAGTCTTTTGTTAGGGTGGGTGAGGTTTCGCGCAGGTCGTTTCGTGCAGGTCGTTTCGCGACCGAGCGATGACCTGCCTTCGAGAGCGGGGGATGGCAAACTTCAGAATCGGCTTCGTGACCGCAGCGCTCGCGACGGCGATGGGTCTAGCGCTCACCGCCGTGCCGGCGCGCGCCCAAAATTCAACGCCCGGCCAAGCCCCGGTTCAAGCTCAACCTCAGGCTCCGGTTCAAGCTCAGGCTCCGGTTCAAGCTCGAGCCCCGGATCAAACTCAAGGCCAAGCCGAGACGACGGATCAAAACAAAGTCCAGACTGCGGACCACGCGCAAAACCAGGCAGAGAACAACAGTCCGGCCTGTCCGGGCAATCCCGACGCGCTGGCAACGAGCCGCGTGCTGCCGATCGATTTTAGCGCCTATCAGCAGCTCGGCCGCATGCAATATCCGGACTCGCTGCCGCTCGACGAGAAGGAGGTCGTCATCACCTTCGATGACGGCCCGCTGCCGCCTTACACGGATCAGGTCCTCGACATCCTCGCCGCACAATGCGTCAAGGCGACGTTCTTCATGGTCGGCGAGATGGCGCACTCGTTTCCCGCCACCGTGCGCCGCGTTTACGAGCAAGGCCATACCATCGGCACCCACAGCGACCATCATCCGATCGGCTTCGGCAAGCTGCCGCTCGAACGAATGCACAGCGAGATCGACGGCGGAATTGCCGATGTCAGTGCGGCATTCGGCGGCGATTCAAGATACCTGGCGCCATTCTTCCGCATCCCCGGTCTCGAACGCTCCGACCTGTTGGAGAGCGAACTTGCCGAGCGCGGGCTGATCATCTTCTCCGCCGACGTGGTGGCCGACGACTGGCACCGCGACATCTCGCCGGCAAAAATCACTGCGCTCGCCATGAGCCGCCTCGAAGCCCGCGGCAAGGGCATTTTGCTGCTGCACGACATTCACGCCAAGACCGTCGCGGCGTTGCCGGGCCTGCTCCAACAGCTCAAGGAGCAAGGCTTCCGCGTCGTCCAGGTGGTGCCGTCTGCCGCCTATGAGATGGCGATGGCGCGCAAACCGGCCGCGCGGATGCTCGCTTCGGCAATGCCCGGCGAGCTCATGATCGAGGACAACGATGCGGCTCGACCGATTTGGCCCCACGCCGCCGACGATCCGACGCCCGATGCGGTCGTGCTGCCGGTCCCCGACGCGGCGGCTTTCGAGCCGGATGCCGACTTGGCCGATGACAGCGGCGCGGTGCGCTGGCCCGACATCCCGCAGTCGGCGGCGGCACAGCCTGCGCCGAGCCGGATAACTCGGAAAGGCAAGCACACGAAAGTGGCGGCGCATCCGGAGCGCCGCAAGCTCGACGTCGCCCGTTCGGCCGATCGCAAGCGGGTTGAACGCGATCGCCGGCCGGAGCATTCCCCGGCTCACGCCCGGGCCGGCGCCGACGGCCACCACGCCGGCCTCATGAGCCGGATCCAGGCCGTCGCCGCAGAGTTTTCGTCGGCGCAGACGACGCGGTGAGGCGGCGGAACGAAAGCCGGCCCAAAGGAGCGCAGGTCAGTAGCGAGTTACGACACATAGAAATCGAGGTCGTGAATCCCGGTATTGAATCAGAGCAATCAAGCGTCGGCGCTTTCATCGCCACCCACGGCCCGCATTTACGGTTCCTGAACCAACAATCACGAAATTGAATACGTCATCTGCATCCATGCCTGGGCGCGGACGTTCTCTCAATTAGCGGCCGCATGGCGTTTATGACCTATCCTTGAAAACATCGAATAATCAGTCGGAACACTTACCCTAGCCGAAATTGAGCGACTGGCAGCGCTGCACCGCCGGGATTGATGCCAACGTCAACACTTTCCGTTGCAGATCGGAATTTGGCGCGTGGCACGACGAGGACAAGTCGCTCATGAGGGCCCGCGAACTCAATCACATAAGCAGGATTCGCGCGGGCGAACGACCTCCTCATGCCAAGTCGCGGGTCGCCTCGTCGTGGATGGCGATAGCTGCGACTGTCGCCGGTATCGTCTTGTCGTTCGTTGCGGCCGTCGCCGTTGGACGATGGGAGAACTCGACCAGAAAAGTCGAGTTCGAAGGCGTGGCCAAGAACCAAACGATCATCCTCCAGAGCGGGATCAGCGAATATCTTGCTCGCTTGTTGGCGTTGCGGACATTGTTCGAGACGTTCAACGCTCAGATCACCCGCAGCGAATTCGAAGTCTTCAACACGCGCCTGTTTGAGGAGCATCCCGGCATCCTGAGGGTCAACTGGGTTCCGCGAGTGACGCGTGAGGAGCGTGTTGGATTCGAAAGAGCGGCGGTCCTTGATGGAGTTGCAGGCTATCAGATAAAGGCAGTCGCTTCTGACGGCGCTTTGCAACCCGCGCCCGAGCGTGATGAATACTTCCCGATACTCTATTCGACAGTACCGCCGACCTCCGTGATCTACGGCAGCGATCTTGCTTCGCAAGTGCAAAAGCACGACGCGATTAACCGTGCGCGCGACGACGACTCGGTTGCAGTATTGCCGGATGCCGCATGGTGGGACAATCACGCAAAGGAAGGCATCTTCGTCGCCGTGCCGGTTTATCTCAAGGGCATGCCCCACGGCTCGGTAGCGGACCGGCGCCGTAATATTGCCGGCTTCATTATCGGCCGGTTCGATCTCGCGAAGCTATTGGTGACAATTCTCTCGACGACGCCGGCATCCTCGGGGGTTAATCTCGACATCTATCCGCCGGGCACGGATGTTGGCGGGCCGCCCATCCATCAACCTCTGTTTCGGCTCTCGTCGACTTCGTTGACGGAGCAGCCGATCGATAAACCTCCCGCCGAGCCACAGTGGTCAAGCGCGCTCAAGATAGGTGACGTCACCTGGCAGACATTATCGACGCCCGCTTCCGGCGGTCGCCTTGCCACCGATTACAATCGCGCCCTGTTCGTGCTTGCTGCCGGATTTGTTATCACTGCACTCATCGTCATCTATATGCGTTCCATGAGCCGGGCGAACCGGCGCGTTTTCCGCCTTGCGCGGCGGCTCGATACGGCCATCAACAATATGTCGCAAGGCTTGGTACTGTTCGACGCGGCGGAGCGGCTCGTCGTCTGCAATGATCTCTACATCGAGATGTACGGATTGTCGCGCGAAATCGTGAAGCCGGGTAGCTCATTTCTTGAAATCCTTCGGTACCGAGCCAAGGTCGGCGATTTCTTGCGTCGTGAGCCTGAGGAGTATCGTGCCGGGCACCTGGCGGCGATGGCGTTGGGCAAGGTCACAACTTTGATCCTCGAAGGGGCGGAAGGGCGCGAGGTGCTGGTGACGACTTCGCCCATGGCCGACGGTGGCTGGGTTGCCACCCATGAAGACATCACTGAGCGGCGAAGAATTGAGGCAAAAATTGCATATATGGCGCAACACGATGCGCTGACCGATCTGCCCAACCGGTTGCAGCTTTACGAGCATTTGCGGCAAATGTTTGCGAGGCCGAAGCGGGGAGAACATGTGGCCGTGTTCTGTCTTGATCTCGATCGCTTCAAGGATGTGAACGATGCGCACGGCCATCCGGTCGGCGATCTTCTCCTTAAGTCGGTTGCGGCACGGCTGCGCCAGTGCATTCGCGATGCCGACATGGTGGCGCGCCTTGGTGGGGACGAATTCGCAATTGTGCAGGCTGGCAACTCTCAACCGACAGACGCAACCTCGCTTGCGTCACGTCTTATCGAGGTGATCGGCGCACCGTATGAGCTTGGTGGCCGTCAGGTTACGGTCGATTTGAGCATTGGAATTGCGCTCGCGCCGGGCGACGGGCTCGATCCGGACCAGCTTCTAAAGAACGCCGACATGGCGTTATATCGCGCCAAGTCGGACGGTCACGGCCTTTACCGTTTTTTTGAGCCGGAAATGGACGCACGGATGCAGGCTCGGCGGAAGCTTGAGATCGATCTGCGCAAAGCCGTCGCGAATGGCGAATTCGAGCTGTTCTACCAGCCTTTGGTCGATATGAAGACAGAGCGCGTTACGGGTTTTGAAGCGCTCATCCGCTGGCACCGTCCAGAGCGCGGCATGATCGCGCCGCTCGATTTCATCGCCGTTGCGGAAGAGACCGGTCTCATCGTGCCAATAGGAGACTGGGTATTGCGCCAAGCTTGCGCGGAAGCTGCTACTTGGCCGAGCGATGTGAAGATCGCCGTAAATCTGTCGCCGATTCAATTCAAGAGCAAGGGTCTATTGCTGTCCGTCGTATCGGCACTCGCGGCATCCGGATTATCGCCGAACCGGTTGGAACTGGAAATTACCGAATCCGTCCTGTTACAGGACGGCGATGCGAACTCTGGCCATCCTCAACGAATTGCGCGAACTCGGAGTGAGAATATCGATGGACGACTTCGGAACTGGGTATTCCTCGCTCAGTTATCTGCGCAAGTTTCCATTCGACAAGATCAAAATCGATCAATCGTTCATATTCGACATGTCGGATCATAATGACAGCCTTGCGATCGTTCGCGCCGTGATCGCCATGGGCAGCGGCCTCGGCATCGCCACGACTGCGGAGGGGGTAGAGACAGCCGAGCAATTCAAGCAACTGAAATTGGAAGGCTGCACCGAAGTCCAGGGCTATCTATTCAGCCCGCCGCGGCCGGCGGCGGAAGTCAGAGGGCTACTGGCCTCCATCAATCCCGCACTCAAGGCGATAGCCTGATCCATCTCGATGCCGAAGCCCTTGCCAAAGACAAATCCGGTCCTGATGCAGTGGACGACTGCTCCATTCGGCCTATGAGTGCCATGGGTGTTGGCGCTGCTAATACGATTCCCAATTCTCGAAATTTGTGCACTGCATGAGTCCGTTCATGGCGAACTCGCTATGGACGCGCCAGCGTACGACTGCCGGGCATGCAGATTGATCTCGACAAGATCGACGATACCGTTCTGGGGCTCCTATAGCTTACCCTGTATGATGAGAGGCGAGCCTGGAAAGGTTTCGACTGGGACACCCTGGAACGGTTGCATCAGAAGGGGCTGATCGCGCAAACCCGGCAAGCAAAGCAAAGTCCGTGGTTTTGACCAATGAAGGGCTACGCCGGGGAGAGGAGTTCTTTGGCGCGCTGTTCGCGCGGCCGGCGTCATGAGCGCCTGCGGCTGATAGACACCTTGTCTAGATCGTTCTGCCCGAAGACGGTCCAGTGACGTGTGTTTGACGACTTTCGCTGCCGCCTCGCTTTTGGCGGAAGAGAAAGCGACACCTTGTCCGTCGTTGTACTATCTTTGTCCCGCCGCTATTCGGTCCAACTGCGCCACGCAATTATGCCGGACAGCTAGCTAGGTCGCACACGTGCGGACTCCGCGACTTCTTTGTAAGCCCGAACCGGAGAAACAGGTATGGTCAATTCTCATGGCCATTTCGTTTGGTACGAGTTGATGACAACAGACATGGAGGCCGCCAAGGCCTTCTACACCAAGGTAATGGGCTGGCGCACGCGGGACGCGTCGATGCCCGACACGGCCTATACCCTGTTTACCGTTGGAAAGGCCTCCGTGAGCGGCCTGACGGATCTGCCGGAGGAGGCGCGCAGAATGGGCGCGGTACCGCGGTGGTTCGGATATGTCGGGGTCGACAACGTGGAGGCAACCGTCGACCGGATCAAGCGCCTGGGCGGAACCGTGCACGTCCCACCGACGGAAATCCCCAACGTCAGCCGCTTTTCTGTCATCGCCGACCCGCAAATGGCAACGCTTACGTTGGTCAAGTGGCTGAACCCCGCCCAGGAGCAACCCGCCGCGTTGGGCGAACCGGGACGCGTGGGCTGGCATGAGTTGCTCGCCGCCGACTGGGAGACAGCGTTTGCGTTCTACAGCGAGCTTTTTGGCTGGCGAAAAGCAGACGCGGAGATCGGCTCGATGGGCACATATCAAATGTTCTCCGCCGGAGGCGAGACGATCGGCGGCATGTCCACCAAACCTGCCATGGTTCCCGTGCCCTTCTGGCTTTATTACTTCATCATCGACGACATCGACGCAGCGGTCGAGCGCGTCAAGGCCGGTGGCGGCGGGATCCTTGAGGGCCCGCGTGAAGCGCGCGGCGGCGGCTGGATTGCGCGATGCACGGACCCTCAGGGCGCCATGTTCGCGTTGGCCGGAATGCGGAGCAACAAGGCGATCGGATATTTCGAGCCGGCTGCGTCGCGCGATCCCTCCGCTGCTCGGTTTCTTGTGTCCAAGAAGACTGCGCCGACGATGCGGTGGTCTGGTTGTCAGACTGAACGGCCCGGATCTGCGCCGCGGCCAAGTGCAAATTGACCGACCGGGCCCTCGACCTGGAATTCGATCCCCGTCATCTTCCCGAACAGATCGATATTCGCGGTGCCAATCGCACAGCCGCCGAGCCCCATATCAGCCGCCATCAGGTAAAACGTTTGCATCAATACGCCGACGTCCTTCAGAATAAGCGCATAGGCGATCGAGCTGTATTTCCATGAGGTCCTGCCGAAGCGCGCGGCAAACGTGACCAGGATCTGGGGCACGGCGGGTGCGCCCATTGCAAACTTGGCTGCGTTCAACAGCGCTTCGAACTCGTGTTTGCGGACGCCGATCGGCATCAGCGCGTGTCCGCTTGCGTCATAATGATAGAATCCTGGTGGTAGCCCTTCGCATTTGTCGACGGCCAGATAGAGCTCAAGCTCGTAACTACCGCCCCCTGAAGGGTACGGCCTGGCGGTGTAAGTGAGCATTGGACCCCCGCGGCCGGGGTCGAGCGCTGTTTTCCAGCTCGAGTGGATGTGACAGGTGCTGTCGAGAAATCGAGAAAGCTCGGTGAGCGTGATCGGCCGCTGGTCGTCGAACTCGCGCGTCGAGTGACGTTCACGCAACAGCTTTGCGGCCGATGAGATTGCCTCCGGATTCGCGTCGGAGAACTTGCGCAGGTCGATTTTACTTCCCGGCCAGTTGGGCCGCACCGCCGGTAGCGGAGAAATGACGCCGACATAGGGATAGACCCCGCCCAGCGGATTGGCGTGTCGGCCCTCAGTGCTGCGCGCGTGGAATAGAAGATCGTGGAAGTCCCAAAGCACGAGGCTATCGTCGCCCTCGGCCGGTCGGAGGCCATCGCCGCCGGCAGCGCCAGTCTTGAACAGGATTTGGCAGTCGACGAGCAGGGCGAGCACCTCGATCTCCGGAAAGCCGGCATGTCGGCGCAGTCGCCTGATTTGTTGCGGTGTCGACAGCATAGCCAGGGCGGCCGCGATCTTCGGATTGCAAATCTTGAACAGCGCGCCGGCGCGCGGCGATTCCAGCACTATGTCGTTGGCGCGGCGTCGCATATAGGCGAACCGTGACAGCACAACCGCGTCGGTTTCGCGGAGCTGCGCCGTTCGCGGCCAATAATCCGGAACCTGCGGCTCGATGACGATCTGGTCCTTGCCGTTTGGCGAGCGCCGAAGGTGGTATTCCAACAAACCACGGCCGGCCAGGCGCCGGACTAATAAATGAATTTCCTTGTCAGCGTTCCGGCTGGGAGCCGCGAACGAGCTTAATGGCAGACCTCTACGCAATCCCTGGGCACGTTCCGCAGCGCTCGCGCTGAATTTGCCTAAGCTGACCGAAATTCCCTCAATGCAGGCGGCGATTTCGCCGCTGGTCCGCGCTTCGAGCGTGACGTGACTGCCAAGCCGGGCGAAAAGCGTCGCCGGCGCTGTATGTCGCCCACGCTTTATTCCTGGAGCGCGCAAGGAGGGGGATCTCAAGTGTGGGGGTGAAGCGGATTGAGCTCGTTTTCCGATAGCGGCCTGTCCCGCAAGCCGAGCTTGACCGGGACATCGTAAAGCCGGCCGGGCGCGAAGCGGCGATAGAAATGCCGTAATCCCGGAACGATCACTCGGGCCACTGGAACCTCGATGTCGGGGCGCGTCTGATCGAGCACAAGAAAATCGAGGCCTTCACGCTTGGCGAGGTTCACGCAGGCCATGACCTGTTGGCGCGTGTCAAAGCGGCCGAAGTCCGCACACACGTTCAGTCGGGCCGGACCGCCGTTCGGCATCAAGTAGGGATGGTCTTGCAGGCGAAACGGACCGGCGCTGTCATTGCTCGACGCCCCCGCATCCCGGCCGCCAAGGAGGCCGATGGACAGAAATTGGTTCAGCTCGGTCAGGGCGCGTAGCAATGCGATCCGCTGATCGAAGTGCGAGCCGGAACCGTATTCGATAAAATCCTGCGCGTTTTCCACCGCGTGCGACATCGCCACAAAACTTGGAATGCCGAGATCGCTGGTAATGTCGAGCACCCAAAGCCGGCGTCCCGTTTCGGCAAGCTGGATTCGCAGATCGCGGACATAGGAATCCCCGAACTGATCGAGGTCCACTTCCGCCCGCTGCAATCGATTGTACCACCAAATTGCGTAAGAATCTCGCTCCACCAGTTCAAGGAATCCCTGGACGATGGCCTCCTCAAGCGTGTTGCCGGCAGCGCAGCCGTTGGAATCCGTGTGGATCTCGCCGCATCCAGAGTCGCTTCTGTAAAAAAAATATAACAGGCCGGTCGGCAGATATTTGAAGCGTCCGTCGCGCAACGACCAGACCGGCGACCATTCGACCTCGGCCGATGGATCGAATGGCGCCGACGTCGGCGTCACGTCCTGAGCGAACATCGATGTTTGGTCGCGCCGCAATTGTGCGTCGCTGAACAGCATGACATCGTTTGGAGGAATGGCTTCGCCCGCCGGGAAATCCGTAAACCGCCGCCTTACTTTGATCTCGTCGCCTTGAAAAATTCCGGAATAGCGCTCGATCGCCTCCATGAGCGCGCTGGCTTCGCCTTGCTCGGCCGTGCTGCCTTTGCCGAAGCTGCCGCCGCTCAGTCCCGCCCTGAGCTCGTCGACGGTCTCGGCGGGTCCCGAAAAATTGTGCGCGGCGTAATAGTTGGTGTTCAAAGGCAAATCAACGTCGATCCGTTCAAGCCGCGACACTACGCCGGTCAGCGGGCTCACAAGCTTTTTGAAACGGGCCACCGTCGCCCTCGACGAAACAGACCGATATCCCCCGCTCGTCATGATCAGCTTCGTGCCGGCGGCAAGCTCAACCGGCAGCGGTGCACGCCGCGGATCGCGCAACTTCTTATTGCCGCAGGAGGGACATTGCGGGCGGGCCGGCAAGTAATGCTTTACGATAGTCGCGCCCAACAGATCGAGGCTGATGACGTGGTCGCTCAACGGCGTGCGGAAATCGGTGGCGATCGCCTTCGCGATCTCGATGGCCGCAAGCTGGATGCCGCTTTGTCCGAGCGTGTCCCGCCTGAGCGGCGAAACCGCGACGCATTGCGCCTGTTTGCGGTCCAGCAGCGCCCTGACCTCCCGATTGCGTTTCATCCGCTCAGCCAGACAGGTCCAACAGGCGCCCTTGCCTGGGCTGAACACCGGTCCCACCAAGGGGAAAACGCCGGTAGGCTGAACGAGCAGCCATGGCGTATGGTCGGACAGGTGCTGCCGGTTCAATTTCGTCAGTTGCTGGTCGAGGTAATCACTGACCAGCGTGACCGTCAGGTCGGCGGAGCGCGTCACGATGCGGACGCCGAGCTTATTCAGCGCGGCAGCCAATTCCTTTGCGCCCTTGGTGTCGATCGATTGAATGCGCACACGGAATTTCTGCAGATTTTTCTCGGCAATCCCGGGCGGTAGGCCGAGACTCGCCCAATAGGCCGCTGCAACGCTTGTAGAAGATTCCTGTTTTGAAACCACATAGCGCCGGTCGACCAGCCGCTTTAAGGCTTCCTGGATTTTGTCAGACGGAAAATCGCGCTCCAACTCGCGAGCAATCTGCGGAAAGGTCTTGCCCGCTCCTATTGCGGACGCGAGCGCACAATAAAGCTCGCCGTGAAGAAAGAACTTCCGGTCCTCGGAATAGAGGCACACGACTTCGGGCGGTAGCACATAGACGGAGAAATTCGGTGCGAACTTCGGAACGTCTTTGCTGTCAAATTGCGTACAGCTGTTACCGCGATCGCCCGTCACAAGGTCGGCGGGCGCAGCTCTGGGTTTACGGCCACCGGTGGAGATCACCATCGCAAGCAAATATTCTTTGGGTTGCCAAAGCACCGTCCTCTAGCTCGCGGGCCAGCGCTTGTCGCCATGGTTGGCCGCTCACTCGGCCGTCATTAGCAGCGCTGACCGGCTCTTCGGGTAGCAGCGCAAAACGACAGAGCTGTGGCCGGGTCAAGCAAGGCCCGGCCGTGACGACCTACGTCTGTCAACTGATCGGAAAGCCCACGGTCTAGCAGGCGTGGCATCCGCCCCTGGTCACGCACCAGGCGCAGCCGCCACAACCGCCACAGCCGCCACAGCCACAGCGTGCGTAGCCACCGCAGCCACCGCAGCCGCGCCACCAAGCCACTCGTTCGCCAAGCCGCGGCTGTGCCGCATTTTCCTTGTCGAAGACATAGAACGTCCCCAGGCTGACGTCGTTGATCTCTTCCTCACCAATAAAGACTTCATGACGCGGAGAGGTATTCTGAGACTGTATATCCGCTGTCGATCCGACGGTCGATGCGTATGCTCCGCCCGCCAACGACAAGGACACCCCGGCGATTCCGATCACCGGCAATGCCTTCTTTGGACGTCCTCGCTTCGAATTTTGCTTCGTTTGGCCCATCGTAGAGTCCTCTTCTACCTGCAAGCATTGCTCGACCAAATTGCGTAACACGTTTTCCATGTATTGCATAGACCAGCATACTTCATCCCGCAGATAAGTGGCCTTCTTGTTGGTGTTCGGCGATGTCGGCTATGCCCCCGATTATGACGTGGCGGCGCGACGGAAAATCAGATAACCTGCTGCCGCCTTTCGCGCACTGATCCGCTATTTCCGGGAACGGGCGCGACCCAAGAGTTTGGACCGGATGAATGCCGAACGCTCGTTGCCGCCCGTCAAAATCCGTACGCTGTTTGCTACAGTTGCCCTCATCACAAGGAGCTTCCCATGCGTCAGTTCTTCGGTTCCATCATCACCGCGTTGGGTATTGCCTGCCTTGCCGCTTCGTTCGGCACGCTCTCGCTTCATCCGGCGCTGGCGCAGATCGGCAGTCCGCAGCAGTTCAAGCAGATCGCGCTGACGCAGCAACAGATCGACAACGTGTTCGCTTCGCAGAAGGAGATGAACGCCATCACCAAAAAGCTGCGGCGAAATGCGCCGCCGAGTTCGAAAGTGATCGGCAAGCTCGATGTAGTTGCCAAGAAGCATGGCTTTGCCAGCTTCGACGAATACAACACGGTCCTCGGCAATATCAGCATAGTGATGGACGGCATCGATCCGCAAACCAAGAAATATATCGGCTCCGATGCCGGGCTGAAGCAGCAGGTCGACGAGGTGAAAGCCAACAAGAAGATGTCTGCCGCGGAAAAGAAGAGGGCGCTTACCGCTCTCGATTTTGCGATCAAGAACGAGGACCCGGAGGTTCAGAACAAGGGCAACATTGATCTCGTCATCCAGAATTACGACAAGATCGACGCCCAACTCGGCGGGGACCCGCACTGAGCCAAGCCGGCTAATCGGCGCACATCATCTGCGCATACGACAATGACGAGCGGAACAAAATATCGGGACGCTCGACGAATCCGGGGTCAACGGCGCGATATTTACTAGCGGAGTTTCCGCACTTGGGATGCATCGCGGCGCAAAGGGCGGCGACGCTATGCGCCATTCAATCATGGAAGTTTTCGCAAAAAAGAGGCCGCCCGAAGGCGGCCTTGCATGCGTCTATTGCGATTGCTTGATTCTGCCGCTCAGTAACAAGGAACGCAACGGCACCCATAATAACCGCACCTTCTGAACCATCCTGGGCCGCAACCATAAACCCCGGTAGTTCCGTTGCATGCCGCCTGTTTGACGATCGGCGTCGCATTCTTCAGCTGCGCGTGGAAGCTTGCCGCGCCCGGCGCTTGGGTCTGCGCGCTGGCCGTCACGGCCATTGACCCCAGCACGAGCACCACTGCCGTCAAAGTCGTCGTGAGTTTTCTCATGAGACCTTCCCCTAGTTTTGCTAAATGCCGGAGTAGAAGAAGAACACCACGGCATAACCACAACGACACCATACAGTCTTCCAGAGCCTTCGGGGAGGCCCCCGGCGCCAAACTTTTTTCGCTATATCGCTTTTGCCACATTTCAAACTGGCCCGACGCCCACGCCCCTTATTGGGGTTCTGCGCCTTACCTCACTACCTCACAGTGATCAGATGACGAAAGGGCTCGGTGCTTTTCTGCAATGCAAAACGACGCAAATGCCCCTGAGCAGACATTGAGACCGCGCCGAGCGATGTCCGCTTTCAGCGGGGTAAAGCGGACATTTCAAATCGCAACCGGCACGTTCGTTTAGGGCCTGTGGCCGACACAGACCGTGCGCGCATCGATTGGGTGAGGGAAGTAGCGAAAAAAGACTAGCAACATCAATTTCTTAGGAACTTGGTGCGGCCGAGAGGACTCGAACCTCCACGGGTTGCCCCGCTAGCACCTCAAGCTAGTGCGTCTACCAATTCCGCCACGGCCGCATGTGGAGTAGCGCGCGCGAAAGCACGCGCGGCGCCGATGTAACAGCTAGGGTATTGCGGGACAAGGCCGGGCGCGAGGCCCAGCCAAATCGGCCGCTCAGGCGCCTGCCGGTGTCCGCGGCAAGAGCTGCTTGACCTCGACGGCGATCTTGTTGCCGCTGACGATGACGGTGCCCTTGGCCACCGGCAGGTTGTTGGCGAGGATGCTCACCTCATCGTCCTCCGAGGCGTCGAGCTCGATGATGGCGCCGCGGCCGAGCCGCAGCACTTGGTGGATCGGCATGGAACTATTGCCCAAGACCACCGCAATATCGATCGAAACGTCGTCGAGTGTCGGCATGGCGTCCCCTGTTCCGGTTTTCGCTTTAGCGGTCCATAGTGTTGACTCCGCTATGGTTACGAGGTGGTTAACACGCGTGGCGACCTGACAATCGGCCTGTTGCCCAGTGCCGGCGCGCCGCCGGTCGAATGGCTGGTGAGCGATCGGCCGGTAGCCTATGACGCCGCGCTAGCCGCGATGACAGCGCGCGCCGAAGCGATCGCGCGTGGCGAAGCGGCCGAGCAGGTCTGGCTGCTTGAGCACCCGGCGCTTTACACCGCCGGCACCTCGGCGCAGCCGGCCGAGCTGATCGAAGCGCGCTTTCCGGTCCATATCACCGGGCGCGGCGGCCAATTCACCTATCACGGGCCCGGCCAGCGGGTCGGCTATGTCATGCTCGATCTCAAGCGCCGAGCCCCTGACGTGCGCCGCTTCGTCGCCACCATCGAGCAGTGGATCATCGACGCGCTTGCCGGCTTCAATGTCCGCGGCGAGCGGCGCGACGATCGCGTCGGCGTCTGGGTGCGGCGGCCGGATAAGGGCGCCGGTTGTGAGGACAAGATCGCGGCGATCGGCGTGCGCGTGCGGCATTGGGTGACGCTGCACGGCTTTGCGCTCAATGTCGAACCGGACTTGTCGCACTTTTCCGGCATCGTGCCGTGCGGCGTCAGCGACGTCCGTTACGGCGTCACCTCGCTTGCCGATCTCGGGCTGACCGTGTCGATGCCGGAAGTCGACATGGCGTTACGCGTGGCGTTCGCGCCGTTGTTCGGCGCCTCCATCGACGCTCAGATCGTACCGAGGACCGAGAATAATTCGTCGCGCCGGCGCAGTGCCGCTTCGTCAGGCCCACCCTCGCGGTGATCGACGAAGTCGACGCGCGCGCCGGGCGGGCCCAAGCGGCAGTCCTCGATCATCGCCAGCACGTCGTTTTCCAGCCCGATGAACAAAGCCTCGACGGCGCCGTCGCGGCGATTGCGCACCCAGCCTTGCAGGCGCCGCTCCAGCGCCGTCACCTCCGTCCAGGCGCGAAAGCCAACGCCCTGGACCCGGCCGCGGACCAGCACATAGCGGTGGACGTTCAACCGAATTCTCCAAGCTTGCGGTAGCCTTTGCCGAGCGATCGCTTCGGCAGCCATTGCTGCAAGGAAGCTATGTATTCCGCCGGCATTGCCCATTCGCGCGCGGCTTTGACCACAACCTCCATGTAGCCGGGTTTCGGTTTGCCCGACGGCCGCCGCCGCGCGATGTAGACCAGCGCCGGCCGCCGCCGGCCATCCTCAAGCACCGCCAGGATTTCGGCCCGATATTGCCCGGCTGCGATGCTCTCCCATAGGTCGAGCGTCACCCGGTCGCGCGGGGTAAGCCGCCACAGCACGCCGTGCACGGATTGCGCGCGCGCCGGCTCGATCGAGGCGTAGCCGTCAGAGGTGATGACGAAGCGATAGTCGGCAAGCCGCGCCAGGCCAAGCGGCGCCGCCGTCGGCGCGTGCTTGCGCATCACGCCGCGGTGCATGTTCGAGCCGTAGGCAAAATGCAGCATCACGTTTCGCCGGCGAGGCTCGGCCGCCGCGCCGTCCACGCCGAGAAAACAACGGCCACGACAATGGGCACGAAGCCGATCAGCACCAGGATCACGACCAGGAGCCAAGCCAGATCGTAATGCGGCGAACCGATCAGCGTCACAATGACGTAAAGCAGCAAAATGAGCTCGAGCGCGCCGGTTGCGCCCGCGTTGTCCATCAGGCCGTCCGCGGTGTTGAAGAAGCTGTCGGCCACGATCAACAGAAGGACAAGGGAAAGTCCGTAAAGCAGGCCGACTGCGATGGCCAAGCCGCTGCTTTTGCCGGCATCGTGCAGCCGCTTGGCGTGCAGCACGAACCAGATCCAGATCAACAGAATTTGCGCGGCAAGGAACGGCCACAGCCCGCCGTGCCTGATCACATCCGGCGTGGTCAGCAAATGCGAGGCCACGCCGAACAGATAAACGCCGACCGCGCCATAGATGAACGGCTGCGGCTTGAGCCGCCCGTTCGGCGAGAAAAGAAATTGTATTGCCTGCATCCGGCTACCCTGGCGAAGCGCGCATCATGCCAGATTCGGCGAGGCTCGCCCTCAGGCAAATTCCATGATGACTGCGTCGACGGCGACGCTGTCGCCGGGCTTGACGCGGATTCGCTTGATGGTGCCATCGCGCTCGGCGCGCAGAATGTTTTCCATCTTCATGGCCTCGATCACGGCCAGCGTCTCGCCGGTTTTGACCTCCTGGCCTTCGCTCACGCCGAGCGAAACGACCAGGCCGGGCATCGGGCAGCGCACCGCTTTCTCGGTGTCGGAGAGCTTTTTCACCGGCATCAGGCGCGCATAGCGGGCCTCACGTTCGGTATAGACGAACGCTTTGACCTCGATGCCGTGATAAGCGAGCTCGAAGCCATTCGGGATCATGCGCACATGAATGGCGACGGCGGGCGCCGTCGATCGTGCCGGCCCAGACCGGCATGCCGGGTGTCCAGTTCGAGGCCAACAGGTGCCGCGCGCCGTCCTCGAAGGTCACCGTGATCGTTTTGCCGTCATGCTCGACGTCGGCCTGGTATTCGTCGGGGCCAAGCCAGATGGCGCGCCGCCGCTCCCGCATAAGCGTCGTATTCAGTTGGCCGGAGATTTTCCGCTTGCGCTCGCCGAGCAGGTGGTCGATCGCGGCGGCCACGCTGGCGATGGCGTGGGCCATGGCGCCAACCGGCGCGACGCGCTCGAAGCCGCCGCGAAATTCTTCGGCGATAAACGCCGTCGAGAGCTTGCCGGCGCGCCAGCGCGGATGCTGCATGATCGCGGCAAGGAACGGTATGTTGTGGCGGATGCCCTCAATGGTGAAGGCGTCGAGCGCCTCGGTCTGTGCTTCGATCGCTTCGAGCCGGGTTTTGGCGTGGGTGACGAGCTTGGCGATCATCGGATCGTAATAGAGCGAAATCTCGCCGCCTTCGGTAACGCCGGTGTCGTTGCGCACGGTGATGCCGTCGTGCGTGCCTTCGGCCGGCGGCCGGTAGCGCACCAGCCGCCCGATCGAAGGCGCGAAATTGCGATACGGATCCTCGGCATAGATGCGGCTTTCCACCGCCCAGCCGGAAAGCTTAATGTCGCTTTGCGCAAGCTTAAGCGGCTCGCCGGCGGCGACGCGGATCATCTGCTCGACGAGATCGAGGCCGGTGACGAGTTCGGTCACCGGATGCTCGACCTGGAGGCGCGTATTCATCTCCAGGAAGTAGAAGCTTTTATCCTGGGCGGCGACGAATTCGACGGTGCCGGCGCTGTCGTAGCCGACCGCCATCGCCAGCGCGACGGCCTGCTCGCCCATTTGTTTGCGCGTCTTTTCGTCGAGCAGCGGGCTTGGCGATTCCTCGATGACTTTTTGATTGCGGCGCTGGATCGAGCATTCGCGCTCGCCGAGATAGATCACCCGGCCGTGCTTGTCGCCCAACACCTGGATTTCGATGTGCCGCGGATCGGTAATGAATTTCTCGATGAAGACGCGGTCGTCGCCGAAACTCGATTTTGCCTCGGAGCGGGCGCGGGCGAAGTTTTCCGCCACCTCGGCCTTGGCAAAGGCGATCCGCATGCCCTTGCCGCCGCCGCCGGCTGATGCCTTGATCATCACCGGGTAGCCGATCTGTTCGGCGATGGCGATCGCCTGCTCGTCGTCCTCGATGACGCCGAGATGGCCCGGCACGGTCGAGACCTTGGCGCGGGCGGCGGCTTTCTTCGAATTCGATCTTGTCGCCCATGGCGGCAATGGCTTTGGGATTGGGCCCGATGAAGACGATGCCGGCATCGGCCAGCGCACTGGCGAACGCGGCGCGCTCGGACAGAAAGCCATAGCCCGGATGCACAGCCTCGGCGCCGCTCGACTTGCAGGCGGCGATAATATTGTCGATCACCAGATAGCTTTGCGCCGCCGGCGGCGGCCCGATCGCGATCGCCTCGTCGGCCATTTCGACATGGAGCGCGTCGCGGTCGGCCTCGGAATAGACCGCGACGGTTTCAATTCCCATCCGACGCGCGGTCTTGATGATGCGGCAGGCGATCTCGCCGCGATTGGCAATCAGGATGCGCTTGAACATCTAAGCTCACGATCCCGCGAACCGGCCTGTTGGCTTTGCGGCGACGGCGTGAAAATGTCAATGACGCTGCCCATTGCCGATCAATGCCGCAGCAGCAGCAGCGACGCAATGAGCGCGATCGCCAAAAGCGCGGATACCGCCTGCCAGAATTGTATCGGATAGCGTTGATAGATCGTGCGCGTGCCGCCCGTTCCGTGCGCGGCGCGCGCCGGCCCCTCTTCCATCTCGATGGCAAATTCCATGATGTCGCGAAAGCGATTGGTCGGATCGGACGCGATCGCCCGCGCCAGCACGGCCTGCAGCCAGGCCGGAAGATCCGGGCGCAGCTCGCCCAAAGCTTTCGGCCGGTCGCGGCGCGGCTTACTGGTGGCGTCGATGTTGCCGTAGGGGTACTCGCCGGTAAAAGCGCGGAACATCGTGACGCCGAGCGCATAAATATCGGTTGCCTCGTTACCCGGCTCGCCGGCGAACATTTCGGGCGCCATATAAGCCGGCGTCCCCGGAATATCGTCAGGCGGAAAGTCCTCCAGGCCGGGCACGCGCACGACGCCGAGATCGATCAGCTTGAGCGAGCCTTCGCGCTCGAGGATTATATTGTCGGGCTTGATATCGCGGTGGATGATGCCGGCGCGGTGCAGCGCGGCGACACCGCGGGCCAATTTGATGGCGATGTTGCGGCCTTCTTCAAGACCGATCGCCGGCCGGCGAGAGAGCCGCGTTTCCAAAAGCTCGCCCTGATAGAGCGGCATCACGGTATATAGGCAAGTCTGCCGATCCGGCGGCAGTACGATCGTGCGACCGACATAGGGACTGTGCACGCGCGCGCCGACCCAGGATTCGCGCGCGAAAGCCGCGCGGTAGGTGGCGTCGGCGGCGACCAGGGGCTTGGGAAACTTCAACGCCACCTCGCCGCCTTCGACCTCATCGATCGCGCCGAACAGGCGGGTGTAGCGGCCGTCCGACATCAGCACTTTGAGCACGAAGCCATCGACCGTCTGGCCGTCGATCGGCACCGGGATCAGCGGCAGTGCCATGATTTCGGCGCCGATATCGGCGGCTCCCGCCGTCGGCAGATCGACGACGTCGAGCACCAGGGCCGTGCAATTGTCGGTGCTGCCGGCGTCGAGCGCGGCCTTGACCAGCGCACGGGCGGAATCTTCGGAGCCAGAACGCTCGCGCAAGATGTCGGCGAGGATCTCGGGCGTCAGGTAGCCGTGCACGCCGTCGCTGCACAGCAGGTAACGGTCATGCAGCGCCACTGGATGCGCTGCGTAATCGAGCCGCACTTCGGTCTCGACGCCGAGCGCGCGCGAAAGAATATTCGAACGTCCAGCGCCGCGTCCTTCGCGGACGTGGTCCGTGGTCAGGCACGCCAGCCGCTCGCCGCGCAACCGATAGCCGCGCGTATCGCCGACGTGCAGCATATGCGCAATCCGTCCGCGCAACACCAGCGCGGTAAAGGTGCATCCCATGCCGGCCAACTCGGCGTTGCGATGACCCTCTGCATAGATCCACCGATTAAGCGAGTTGAGCACGCGGGCGGCGGCGCGGCGCACTTCCATGGTCTCGGGCAGATCGCAAAATCCGTCGAGGAAACCGCGCACCGCCGTCTCGGCAGCGATACGGCCGCCTCTGGCGCCGCCGATACCGTCGGCAATCGCTGCAACGAGGTCGCGGCGCGGCTGCGGCAGTTCGGGACCGAACACCACGCCGGCAAAATCTTCGTTGCGTTCGCGCGGTCCGGTCTCCGAGGCGAAACCCGCACTGGCCTTAACGCCGGACAGCCGCTCCGCCATCAGCGCGTCCCCAAATTTTGCGGGAGCAGGTCCCGCCGCCAATGCGGCGCGCCTGGAGCAAACGGCAACGCTGCGCTTGCCGCGCTAGTTATCGAGCTTGCAGGTGTCATAAAGGAAGTAGCCGCCAGTGCTTGAAGCGACAACTACCGTAAGATTTCCAGACTTGCGATCAAGCTTGTAGTTTTCGCCACCGGCGGTGTGCCAGGCAATTTGAGTATCGCTGATCTCGGCCGGAAGCGAGTTCGACTGTGTTGTGATCGTAGTCGACCTTTATCTGCCAATTCGCGCCGCTCGATGGATTTGTGCATGTGATTGCTTTTTCGCCGGTTGGCGCTGCAGCCGCGATTGCGGAAAAGGCAATCGCTAATCCCAATACGGCCAACGCCCCAACTGATGCAGCCAATGACCTAGCCAAAACTGATCCTCCCATTAGCCCCTGCCTACTTTCTGTTCAAAGTGCAGCATTTTTAGTCATCGCCTTTTACCTCTCGCCAAATCCTCCATGGAAATCCTATCCAGTCAACGTCTTAATGACTGGCATAAATTTTGCCACTTCGTTCCCCGCTCGCCTAGTCATCATTGGTGCTTAGGGCGGCAGATACTGGGGGAAAGGACAGGACATGGCACTCGTTCCATCACCGGCTTGGCTCAATGAAGGCGATAATGCGTGGCAGATGGCTGCTGCGACTTTCGTCGGCCTGCAAAGTATTCCGGGGCTGACAGTTCTCTACGGCGGCATCGTCAAGAAGAAGTGGGCGATCAACTCCGCTTTCATGTCGATGTACGCTTTTGCATCGGTTCTCGTGGTTTGGGTTCTCTTCGATTACAACATGGCGTTCGGGGAGCAGTGGTTTCCGTTCCTCGGCAAGCCTGGATTGGCGGTATCGGCCGCGTTTACGTTACAACAGGCTTCAGTTCCGGCAGCGGCAGCGGGCATGCCCGCCCTCGCCTTTCCGATGGCGACGCTGATGTACTTCCAATTCGTGTTTGCGGCGATCACGGTCATCATCTTGGCCGGATCGGTCTTGGGCCGCATGAATTTCACGGCTTGGATGATCTTCTGCCCGATCTGGATGACGCTGGTTTACACCGTGGGCGCGTTTAGCCTCTGGGGTGGCGGCTGGCTTGCGACCTTGGGCGTGGCGGACTTCTCGGGTGGATACGTGATCCATCTCGCGGCCGGCGCTTCCGGGTTCACCGCCGCTTGGGTTCTCGGCCCGCGTATTCAGGCTGACCGCGACCACTTCCCGCCAAACAGCTTGCTCGTGACCTTGGTCGGCGCCGGCATCCTGTGGATCGGCTGGAACGGCTTCAACGGCGGCGACCCGTACTTCGCCAACGCCGACGCCGGCGCGGCCGTGCTCAACACCAACACGGCAACCGCCGTCGGCCTCCTGGTCTGGACGCTGATGGACAAGATGGCCTACGGCAAGCCGTCGGTTCTCGGAGCCGTCAACGGCATGATCGCCGGCCTGGTCGGCATCACGCCCTGCGCCGGTTATGTCGACGGCTGGGGCGCGATCATCGTTGGCGTCTGCGCGGGCATCATCCCGTGGCTCAGCATGAACAAATTCCAGAAGCTTGGCTTCATGCAAAAGGTCGACGATACACTCGGCGTATTCTCGACCCACGGCGTGGCTGGTCTGATGGGTGGCTTGCTGACTGGCATCCTGGCCAACCCGGCGATGCTCCAATACATCGGGACTGACAAAGACGCACCCGGCGTGAACATCACCGGCTGGCTCTACGGCAACCCGACGCAACTTCTGCTGCAGGCGGAGGGTGCGGCGTTCATCATCGTGTACAACGTCATCTTGACCTTCATCATCCTCAAGGTGATCTCGATCTTCGTCAGCCTGCGTATGGACGAAGCCACCCTGAAGGTGGGCGACGACGCGGTGCACGGCGAGACCGCTTACGCGATCGGCACGGAGGGCGAATAACTCCCCGCGCCACTTCCCTTGCGAGCATGATGGCCGCTCGCAAGTCAGGGTCCGCGCTTCTGTTCTAGTCGCGCGGACCCATGGCGGCCCCAACCGGGGCCGCCTTTTTTTGTGAGCGTTGCGGCGCCAAAAAAGCGGCCCCTTTACGCGCCTACAGCCGAAACGAGGCCACCGTTAATTGCGGCGCTCCGCGATAATCCCCGGCACGCCGTGGGACTGTCACGTGCAGGTCATATATCGCGGACTAGCTTCCCCTCGAACGCCAGCACAATTTGGGGAATCCTATGATCAGCAAGCTCTTTTCGAGCGTCGCGTTTTGCGCGTTAGCGGCGCTAGGTTCGGTCTTTATCCCACTCAACGTTGCCAACGCCGCGGAATCGATCGCACCCGACGGCACGTCCGCGCCCGGCCCGCAAAACGCCGCGCCGACTGCGACACCGATCAAGCATCTCGTCATCATCTTCAACGAAAACGTTTCGTTCGACCATTATTTCGCGACCTATCCCAAAGCCACCAACCCGCCGGGCGAGCCGGCCGTTCACTGCCAAACCCGGCACGCCGAAGGTCAATAATCTGGCCAATGCGCATCTTTTGACCGACAATCCGAATTTCACCGACAAGGCCAATGGCGGCGATGCCGCCGAACCGTTCCGGCTCGACCGCAGCCAAGCCTTCACAGCGGATCAAAATCACGCCTACACCGCAGAACAACAGGCCTATGACGCCGGCAAGGCCGACTTGTTTCCCAAATTTACCGGCAAAGCCACGAGCGGCGGCGCCGGAGCCTTCGGCACCAAGGGCCAAGTCATGGGCTATTACGACGGCAATACGGTCGCCGCGATGTGGAACTACGCCCAGCGTTTCGCGATGAGCGATAATGCCTTCGGCGACTCCTACGGGCCGTCGACGCCGGGAATGCTCAATGTCTCGTCCGGCCAGACCAATGGCATGACGATCGTGGCCACGACCAAGCAGCCGTCAACCCTCGCCGCCGTCTCCTATTACATCAGTGACGGTCAGGGCGGCCTGACCATGATCAACGACGTCGATCCCGGTTACGATGTCTGCTCGAATCCGAAAGGATCAGGCGATGATGTCGGGCAAGACGATCGGCGATCTCCTCAACGGCGCCGGCATCACCTGGGGCTCGTTCATGGGCGGCTTTCGCCTCGACGCCACCAACGCCAATGGCTCGACCGGCTGCAAGCGCTCGACGCATTCGAGCGTCGTCGGCGCCGATGTCGTGGATTACATCCCGCATCACGCCTGGTTTCAATATTACGCCTCGACCGCCAATCCGAAGCACGACCGGCCAAGCTCGCTCGCCGCGATCGGCTACAGTCTCGAGCACGACGGGGCGACGCACGATCCGGCCAACCACAACTACGATCTGACCGATTTCTACGACGCAGTGAAAGCCGGAAACTTCCCGGCGGTGTCGTATATCAAGATGCCGGCCTATCAGGACGGTCACGCCGCTTATTCGGATCCGCTCGACGAGCAGAACGGCACGGTGACGCTGATCAACTTTCTCGAACAGCAGCCGGATTGGAAAAACA
This sequence comes from uncultured Alphaproteobacteria bacterium, assembly GCA_963816565.1. Taxonomy (GTDB): domain Bacteria; phylum Pseudomonadota; class Alphaproteobacteria; order Rhizobiales; family Xanthobacteraceae; genus BOG-931. The sequence goes on from CAWFLM010000001.1 coordinate 161,638, forward strand.
CGGCCGTCGTCATTGCCTGGGACGACTCCGACGGCTGGTACGATCACGTATTCGCAAAAGTGACGAGCCCGTCGTTCGACCCGCAAGCGGATCAGCTCGACGGTCCGGGCAAGTGCGGCACCGGCGCCGCGCTGCCCGGCGCCGGCGGCAAGCCGGTCAACGGCCGTTGCGGTCCCGGCACGCGCATCCCGTTTCTTGTAATTTCGCCTTGGGCGAAGCAAAACTATGTCGGTCACGGGCAGATTTCGTTCGCCTCCGTCGTTCGCTTCGTCGAGGATAACTGGTTGCACGGGCAACGACTCGGCGGCGGCTCGTTCGACGCCACGGCGGGTTCGATCAATAGCCTGTTCGACTTCACCGGCTCCGCCAGGACGACGGCGCTCTATCTCGACCCAACTACCGGCGCGCCGGTCAAGACCCCGCCGGCGTCGGGAGACGCTCACTGAAGCGCAAAGCGCAACTGCGCTGGCTTTTGGCCACGGGCCTCTGCGTCGCCGTGCTTGCGGGCGCGACGGCGAGTCTAAAATCGCAGTCGCTTACGGCCGCGGCAGCGCAATCGCCGGCAGGCTTTGCACCGCTTACCGGCGACAACCCGCATCCGGTTGCGCTCGTCCGCCCGGCTGCTGGACCGTTGTCGGCGATGGCCGAGCTCGGCCGACTGATCTTCTTCGACACGAGCCTGTCATCGTCGGGCCGGCTGTCTTGCGCCGCCTGCCATAGTCCGCAACTCGCCTACGGCCCGCCGGGCGATCTGCCGGTGATGCGCGGCGGCCCCCAATTGTCGCGTCCGGGCGTGCGCGCCGTGCCGTCGCTGACCTATTTGGAACGGCAGCCGAGCTTCGCGATCGGTCCCGACAACGAAGAAAACGAAAATGTCAGCATCGCGCAGCTCGTCGCGTCGAGCCGGGACGCAATTCGCGTCGAGAAAACCGCGCCGCAGGCGAGCCGCTCGGCGTCCAATATGGTGCCGCAAGGCGGCCTGTTCTGGGACGGCCGCGCCGACACGCTGCAAGATCAGGCGCTCTCACCGCTGCTCGACCCGCGCGAGATGGACGGCGGCTCGCTCGATACTGTCGCCGGTAAATTGCGGCGCGCCGGCTACGCGGGGCGTTTTGTGGCGCTGTTCGGCGGCTCGGTATGGTCCGACACGCGCCTAGCCATCAGCGAGGCGCTGTTTGCCGTCGCCCGCTATCAGATCGAGGACGTCAGTTTCCATTCCTACAGCAGCAAGTTCGATTATTGGCTGGAAGGCAAAGCCCGCTTTAGCGCCGGCGAGATGCGCGGCTATGCGTTGTTCAACGATCCGGCCAAGGCCAATTGCGCCGGCTGCCACGCCGACCAGCCGACGCGCGACGGCCTGCCGCCGCTTTTCACCGATCATCAGTTCGAGGCCTTGGGTGCGCCGCGCAATGCGGCCCTTGCCGTCAATGGCGATCCCGCCTTCTTCGATCTCGGTATCTGCGGGCCTTATCGCCGCGACATGGCCGCCGACACTCAATATTGCGGTATGTTCATGACGCCGACGTTGCGTAACGTCGCCACGCGCCGCGTGTTCTTCCACAACGGCGTTTATTCGACGCTCAAGCAGGTTCTGGATTTTTACGACTTTCGCGACACCGAACCGGGGCGCATCTATCCGCATGCCGCGGACGGAACGGTCGAAAAATTCAACGATCTGCCGCCGGCCTACCGGGCTAACGTCGACGTCACCGATCCGCCGTTCGACCGCAAGGCGGGCGACCAACCGGCGATGACCACGCAGGACGAGGCGGACATCATCGCGTTCCTCAACACGCTGGTCGACGGCTATGGCTTGAAATAGCGCCGGACGCGGTGGACGGCAGCGGGCAATTACATGCGGACAAAGCTGCGGCCGGCGCGGCGGCCTTCCGCTGCGATCCAGTCGAGAATGGCGATATCGCCGTCGTCGAAGCCGGCAGGCAGGCGCCGGCGCGGCGTCCGGTCCGCGACAACGATCTGCGAATGCGCAATCACGGCGGTGAGCGTCGCAAGATCGGTATGCTGCTCAAACGAAATCGCCACTGCCGCCTCCGGCCAGCCCTGGAATGCCCAAGTCCTTGAATGCCAATGCGCGCCAACCGCGCTTGTTCCTTTGAGTGGCGCGGCCTGCGCCACCGGTTCACACTTTCAATGCCAGGGTGGCCCGCCAAGGGCGACAGTGCGGCAAAGTCGCGGCCCTCCTGCGCAAAGTTTTGGCAGCGCAAGCGTCAACGCCGCCGCTCCCGCCTGCGGCAGGTCCTGGAAAGGTCGAAGAACGCCGCCGAAAAGGAACTTTTCGGATGAGGCGGCTGGCTAGGCGATTTTCGCCCTTTGACTGCCAGTTCGAGCAAATAATACTTTTGCTTCAATGGAATATTACCCTCCACGTCTGGCATTGGCGCTGTGCCAGCCGTACATAACAGTGCGAAATCTTTCCCTGCTTCGCATCACCCCGATAGAACGATCGGCCTAAACGGAGGATTTTCATGGCACTTGCGATTGGCGATATGGCCCCGGATTTCGAAGCCGAGACCACGGAAGGCAAAATCCGTTTCCATGACTGGATCGGCAATAACTGGGTTGTGCTGTTTTCGCACCCCAAGGACTTTACGCCGGTCTGCACCACCGAGCTTGGCACCATGGCGCGGCTCAAGCCGGAATTCGACAAGCGCGGAGTCAAGATCATCGGGCTCTCGGTCGATCCGGTCGACAACCACAAAAAATGGGCCGCCGACATCAAGGACGTCGTCGGCTTTGCTCCGAACTATCCGATGATCGGCGATACCGATCTGAGCATTTCAAAAGCCTACGGCATGTTGCCGGCGTCGACGAGCGGCACCTCGGAGGGCCGCACGCCCGCCGACAATCAGACGGTGCGCAACGTTTTCATCATCGGCCCGGACAAGAAGATCAAGCTGATCCTGGTTTATCCGATGACGACCGGCCGCAACTTCGACGAGGTATTGCGTGTGGTCGATTCCCTGCAACTCAACGCCAAACACCGCGTGGCGACGCCGGCGAACTGGAAACAAGGCGAGGACGTCATCCTCACCGGCGCGGTGAGCGACGAAGAAGCCAAGAAGCTTTATCCGGGCGGCTGGAAGACGCCGAAGCCGTACATCCGCGTGGTGCCGCAACCACGGTAGCAACGCGTTGAAGTCTCTGCTTTGATTGTGGGGGCGTGGCCGAGGAAGCATCTTTGGCCGCGCCCTTGACGCGTCAGGAGACGGCAATGCTCGTGCTCTATCACACCTCGCACTCCACCTGCAGCCAGAAGGTCCGGCTGGTGCTGCACGAGAAGGGTGTCAAATTCGACGAGGTCCGTATCGATCTGGCGAAAAAAGAGCAGCTCAAGCCGGACTATCTCGCGCTCAATCCGAACGGCGTGGTTCCGACCCTCGTGGACGACGGCATTCCGATCATCGAATCGAGCGTGATCTGCGAATATCTTGACGAGAAATTTCCGCACAACCCTCTCGTTCCCGCCGATCTTATCGAGCGGGCGCGCATGCGGGCCTGGACGCACTACATCGAAGAGGTCGCGGTCGGCGCGATCCGTGTCCCTTCCTTTAATCGGGCGTTCCTCTACCGTTTCGAGGGTCAAAGCCAAAAGGAGTTCGAGGACCGCGAGATCAAGCCGCGTCCGGTGCGCAAGGATCTGTTTCAGCGCATGGGCTCACCCAAGGGTTTCTCGAAAGAGGAAATCGATAAATCGCTCGGCGAGCTGTCGGAGACCTGCCGGCGCATGGATGAGGCGATTGCAAAAAATGGGCCGTGGATCATGGGTGGGCAATTCACGCTCGCCGACGTGCTGGTGATGCCGAGCATCGACCGCATGGCCGATCTCGGCCTGGCGTCGATCTGGGTAGGCAAGTATCCACGCGTCGCGCAATGGTACGAACGGCTGCAAGCGCGGCCCGCCTTCCAGGCGACCTATTATCCCGGTTCGCGCGTGTCGGATTTCCTGCCGCTACAGCCGCTTTATGCCGCCGACCGTGAAGAAGGAGCATGAGCGCATCATGAATCCCGAGGCAGAATTCCAGCCGCCGTTCGCCGATTTCATGGGCATGAAGATCACCCACGTTTCCAAGGACAAGGTGGTCGCGGAAATGATCGTGCGCGAGGTGCACAACAACCGCTTCGGCACGCTGCATGGCGGCGCGGTGATGGCGCTGGCCGACAATCTCGGCGGCACGGCCACCGTGGCGAACCTGCCGCCGGGCGGCCGCACCGCGACCATCGAAAGCAAAACCAATTTTTTCGCCGGCATTCCGGTCGGCGACACGGCTTATGCCGAATGCACGCCGTTGCACCGCGGCCGCAGCACCATGGTCTGGCAAACCCGCATCACCCGCAACGACGGCCGGCTCTGTGCGCTGGTGATCCAGACCCAGATCGTCATGCTGCCGGAGAAAGATTAGGACGGCCGCACAGACTACTTCTCAATCGGACGGCTTGATCTGGCTGGCAACATAGTCGGCAATGTCCAGGTCGTCGCCATTGCGGCGGACGCGAAGGCCCCCTACCACGCCGGCGCGATCCTGCATTTCGCGGTTCTGACTTATTTTCCATTTGCCTTCGAGACGCGTGATGGCAAAGCGGAAGCCGACGATGCCGCGCAACATGGCATCGACGAAGGTCTTGGGCGCGTCGCTGACCGCCCAGGGCTTGCTTTCGCCTTTCTCTTGCTGCGCCGTCAATTCGTCAACGTGGCGGCGCAGCCATTGCGCGTCGTTCATGACTTCAAGGCGGCCGTACGCGTGCACGACGGCATAGTTCCAGGTCGGCACGACCTTGCCGGTTTGCGCCTTGGACGGATACCAATTCGGCGTAACGTAACCCTCGGCGCCTTGGAAGATCATCAGCGCTTCGCCGACTTCGCCAAGCTCCTCGCAATGCGGATTGGCGCGCGCGAGATGGCATTCGATGAGGCCGTAGGGCGCCTCGTGCTTGAGTACGGTGGGAAGATGGCTGGCATAAAGACCGAGTGCGCCGGCCGAGACGAGCGCCGCGAATGGGCGCGCCTGCATCAGAGCATGCATCTGCGCCACATCGTCAACGCGAAAAAGATCGGGCAAATACACTGAGGTCCCCTTTAAACCACCATATAAAATCGGAGTATCACCACCGCCGGCTCACGATGGCCGGTGCAAACGATAACGTGCTTTGTCATCCACGCATACCGCTCGGCGCTGGTGTCGAAAAACGCCGCCCCGCGGAAGTAATAGGCCGCCGGATCGACCTCGCGGCCGGCCGCCAGCGCTTCCATCACCTCGGCCGGCCCGTGGCGCAGCGCGTGATTGTGGACAAAGATCGATGCGCCGTCGTCGGTGCGCAATGTGTAGCGCGCTTCGAGCTCGGCAACGCCATCGCCGCGAATAAGCTGGCAATCGGCGCCCGGCAACACCACGCCGCGCATCTGCGGTCCGGAAAATTCGCCGCCGGTGATCGGCACCACGCGACGGCGGCCCTTGTTGAAGACGCCGAGGTCCTGCGGCGGCCCGACCGTCACTTGCGCACCGAAGATAAAATCGAGCGGCGGCGCGGCCGCCTGCAGGTTTGCCATTTCAAACTCCCGGTGTCATCGTCGGCAGACGATCCAACATCTACGGATATTTGCAATGCCCATGGACGTCCGCGCCGCGGTGGCCTACGCGCCCGGCAAGCCGCTGGAAGTGACCACAGTTCAGCTCGATGGCCCGCGCGCCGGCGAAGTCTTGGTCGAGATCAAGGCGACCGGTATTTGCCACACCGACGAATTCACCCTCTCGGGCGCCGATCCGGAGGGGCTGTTTCCCACTATCCTCGGCCACGAAGGCGCCGGTATCGTCGTCGATGTCGGCGCGGGCGTCACTTCGGTCAAGAAGGGCGACCACGTTATTCCGCTCTACACGCCGGAATGCCGGACCTGCCCGTCATGCCTGTCGCGCAAGACCAACCTGTGCACCGCCATTCGCGCCACGCAGGGCCAGGGCGTCATGCCGGACGGCACCTCGCGCTTCTCCGTCGGGGGCAAGACGATCCATCACTATATGGGTTGCTCCACTTTCGCCAATTTCACCGTGCTGCCCGAGATTGCGGTGGCGACAATTCGTGCCGACGCGCCGTTCGACAAGGTCTGTTACATCGGCTGCGGCGTCACTACCGGCATCGGCGCGGTGATCAATACGGCCAAGGTCGAACCGGGCGCCAAGGCCATCGTATTCGGCCTAGGCGGCATCGGCCTCAATGTCATTCAGGGCCTGCGCCTGGTGGGCGCCGACATGATCATCGGCGTCGATCTGAACCCGGAGAAAAAGGCCTGGGGCGAACGCTTCGGCATGACGCATTTCGTCAATCCGAAGGAGGTCGGCGGCGACCTCGTCGCCCACCTCGTCGCCATGACCAAGAGCGGCGCCGACACGATCGGCGGCGCCGATTACACGTTCGAATGCGTCGGCAATGTCGGCCTGATGCGGATTGCGCTGGAATGCTGCCATCGCGGCTGGGGCCAAAGCATCGTCATCGGCGTCGCCGGTTCGGGCCAGGAAATCGCGACCCGGCCGTTTCAGCTCGTGACCGGCCGGGTCTGGCGCGGCACCGCTTTCGGCGGCGCCCGCGGCCGCACCGACGTGCCGAAAATCGTCGACTGGTACATGGAGCGTAAGATCGAGATCGATCCGATGATCACCCACACCATGCCGCTTGCCGACATCAACAAGGCCTTCGCGCTGATGCGCGAGGGCAAATCGATCCGCAGCGTCGTGGTATATTAGCGGCCGGGCGTCGTGCCATTGCGCATTGCGCACCGTCGATGAAGGCTCATGCGAGGCTGAAGGGGTCACTCGCCATGATGGAAGGAGGTGCGCCTGGCCGCCGTGACGTTGCGTTTCGCATGGCCGCCTTGGCGTTGGCACTGGCGTTGCTGGTTCCCGACACAGCAATGGCCGGGCCGCCGTTTCGAACCGACGATCCGGAACCGGTCGATTATCAGCACTACGAGTTCTACACTTTCTTCACCGGGACCCATATCAGCGGCGATACGTCAGGTGTCGGCCCGGCCTGGGAATTCAATTACGGCCTCATCCCCAACGGACAGTTCCACATCGTCGCGCCGCTGGCATTCGACGATCCCGCCGGCGGGCCATCGCATTTCGGCTATGGCGACACCGAGCTCGGCTTCAAGTACCGTTTCATCCAAGAGGACGACAAGGGTTCGCGTCCGATGGTCGGCGTGTTTCCGCTCGTCGAATTGCCGACCGGAGATCAGGGCAGCGGGCTTGGCGCCGGCCACGTCCGCGTTTATCTGCCGGTGTGGCTGCAAAAAAGCTTCGGCGATTGGATCACCTATGGCGGCGGCGGCTACTGGATCAATCACGGCGGCGGTACGCTCGATCAGGATTATTGGTTCGTCGGCTGGCTCCTGCAAAAGCAGGTAACCAAGCAACTGGCGATCGGCGGTGAAGTTTTCCATCAAACCGCCGATACGATCGGCGGCAAGGACAACACCGGATTTAACGTCGGCGCCGTTTACGATGTCGACGACCATAATCACTTGCTGTTATCGGCCGGCACCGGCATCCAAAACGCGTCCACAACGAACTTATACTCGTGGTATGTCGGCTATCAGATCACCAACTGAACCGGCGGTCACTGCACCTTGATACCGGCTTCCTTGATAATCGGCCACCACTTGTCGGCCTCGGATTTCTGGAAGGCGGCAAAGGCTTGCGAGGACTGAAGGTCGGACGAGGCGACCTGCTGGCCGAGCTTGGTGAGCTTGTCCTTTAGATTTGCATCCTTCAACGCGGCGACCGTCGCGCTGTGGATTTTCTCGACGACGTCGGTTGGCGTGCCCTTCGGCGCCCACATGCCGAACCAGATCGACGCATAGAACCCGGGCAGGCCGGCCTCATCGGTGGTCGGAACTTCGGGCAGACTGACCATGCGGGTTTTTGACGGCACCGCGATCGCCCTGATGGTCCCGGCCTGCACCTGGGCCGTGAAATTGGACGACGGCTCGATCATCATGTCGATCTGCCCCGCCATCATGTCCTGCACCGCCGGCCCGTCGCCGCGATACGGCACGAACTGGAAGGTAGTCCCTGTGGCTTTTTGAAATGAAATTCCGGCGAGATTTCCGGTCGAACCGATGCCGGGAACGCCGACACTGGCTTTGCCGGGATTATCCTTCAGCCAGGCAATCAGCTCTTTGAGGTTGTGCACCGGCAGGCTGTTCTTGACGCAGATCAGCAGCGGTTCGTAGGCGAGCTCCGCGATCGGCACCAAATCGTTGATCACGTCGAAATCCAATTTGTAGAGGCCGCCGATCAGCACATTCGTCGTCAGCGTGCCGACGCACAGCGTGTAGCCGTCCGCCGGCGCGTGCGCGACGCGGGCAACGCCGATGGCGCCTGCAGCGCCGGCCAGATCCTCGACGATGATGGTTTGGCCGAGCGCCCTTCCCATCGGATCGGCAAGAACCCGGGCCAGCACGTCGGTGGCGCCGCCGGCCGCAAACGGCACGATGATCGTGATCGGCCGGGTCGGATAATCGGCCGCGAAGGCGAAGTCCGGATAGGCGCCGGCGGCGCCAGCGCCCGCGGCGAGACGAAACAGATTTCGGCGTGACAGTGACATGGTTCCTCCCGGTTTATGATAGCAACCTGATTTCTGTTTATTCCGGCTTGAGGTGGGCGAATTGCACCACCTTGCGCCATTTGTCGGTGTCGGCAGCGATAAATTTCGCAAACTCAGCCGGCGTATTGGGCGCCATCTCGATGCCGCCGAGGTCCGCCAAGCGGGCTTTTACGGTCGGATCGGCGAGCGCGCCATTGAACGCCTTATTGAGCGTGGCGATGATCGCGGGCGGCGTGCCTTTCGGCGCGCCAAAGCCGATCCAGCCGAAGGCCTCATAGCCCGGCAAAAACTCGGCCATCGCCGGAACGCCGGGCAGTACGTCGAGGCGCTCCGGCGTCGTCACCGCGAGCGGCCGCAGCTTGCCGGCCTTGATTTGTGGCAGCGACGACGGCGTGACGTCGAACATCACCTGCACTTGGCCGGCCATCAGATCGACCAGCGCCGGCGTCGAGCCGTGATACGGCACGTGGACGAGATCGACACCGGCCATGTATTTGAACAATTCACCGGCGACATGTTGCGGTCCGCCGACGCCCGCCGATGCCATGTTGATCTTGCCCGGATGTGCTTTGGCGTAGGCAATGAATTCCGGAACGGTCTGCGCCGGGAACGATGGATTGACCTCCATCACCAGAGGCACGCGATCGATGCCGACGATCGGTTCGATGTCGCGAACGAAATCGAACGAAAGATCCGGGATCAGCGCCTGGTTGATGGTATTTTGCGAATTCACCAGGAGGAGCGTGTAGCCGTCCGGCGCCGCATGCACGACCGCCTCGGTCGCGATGTTTCCGGTGGCCCCCGGCCGCACTTGAACGACGAACTGCTGCTTGAGCCGTTCCGACACCGGCTGGGTCAACAGCCGTGCGGTGATATCCGACGAACTTCCGGCGGCCTGACCGACGATGACCTGCACCGGCCGCGTCGGATAATCCGCCGCCGACACCTGACGAGCGACGAACGGAAGCGCGGCGGCCCCTGCCCCCAACTTCAGAAAATTGCGGCGTTTCACGCTTTTCCTCCGCTATTGCGTCGCCGTATGCCGGCAATCGCGTTGACGCCGAAGCTGTCATTGCGCTTCGGCGGTTGGGCACTATAGCTCTATTCCACCCGTTGCCGGCAGATGCCGAACCGTCGCAGGAGTGGAGCGTGTCAGGCCAGGCGCCGTTGCAGCCGCGCCTCGCGCAAAAACAGGAACAGTCCGGTCGCCACCACAATCGACGAGCCGATCAATAGGCTCACCGTTGGCACTTCGCCCCAGACGGCAAAGCCGATGACCAGGGCCCAGACCAGCATCAGATAGTAGAACGGCGTTACCGCGGCCGCCGGCGCCAGATGCAGCGCCCTGGTCCAGAACCATTGCCCCACCGCATTGACAAAGCCGGTGCCGAACAACATCGCGGCATCGATCAGCGTCGGCCAACGCCAACCGAACACCAGGAGAAAACTATGAAAGAACGTCAGCACCGCCAGTTGCCAGATCACCAGCGTATTGGCCGATTCCGTTCGGGTCATGCCGCGCACGGCGACGGTGACGGTGCCGTACATGATGGCGTTGACGAGCGCGAACAGCGCGCCGAGCGTCAATGAATTCGCGCCGGGATTGGTCACGATCAGCACGCCGAGAAAGCCGACGACGAGTGCGGTGCCGCGCACGTAGCCAGCCCGCTCTTTGAGCCAGAGGATCGAGACGAGAGCGGCAAACAGCGGCGCGGAGAAATTGATGGCAACGGCGCCGGCGAGAGGCATCAGGCTGAAAGCCAGCAGCAAGGCCGCTTGTGAGATCGATTGCGACAGGCCCCGCAACAGGTGATCGCGCGGGCGCTGCGTTGCAAAGACCGACAAGCCGGTGACCGGCAGCATCACGACGGCGCAAGCCAAGAACGACGACAGCGAACGCAGGAACAACACCTCGCCGACCGGGTAAATGGCAACCAGCCACTTGCTGGCGGCGGAGGCGCTAGCGAACAGCACCGTCGCGACAATCATCAGCAGGATGCCGCGCGGCACATCCTCGGTCCGCCGCATCGAGACAAGACCGCCGCCCGCAGCCGATCCGCTGCCAACGTCGGCGTGCTTTTTGCCGGTCAGATCGTCCATCGCCCGACCGCGCCATCGCGTCGCGGGGCCCATCGCCCGATAGGAGGGGTCTATGATGCCGGGGTCGGATTTGCAATCGCGCCCTTGGCCACGTGCGCCGGCAACATGCGGGCGGCGCAATCGGCGACCGTCACCGGCGGCGGCCAAAGGGATTTAATAGCGCCGCCGGAATTGGACTTCGCGCTGAACTCGGCGAACTTCGTTATCCAAGCGTTTCACTTCGCGGGTGAGTTCGTCGACGGCTTGAATGAGGCTTTGAATGACATCGTGATGCGAGCTTTGCTGCTTCGCCTTGCGAAGAAAGGAATCTGCCCTGGATGAAGCTTGCCACATGGGGAACCTGCGCAACGAACCTAGGTGGCATACGTGAAACTTCGTAAAACCGATGTTGTAAAATTTTAGGGAGCGGGCGTTTCTCCTTGTAAATCATGGCGTAAAGCGGCGTTTACCACCCGCGCTCCGCAAGCATGCGACGCGCCGGCGCATGGAAGGCGGCAATGGGTAATGTCGGACAATATTGGCGCGCTCGGAGAGATTCGAACTCCCGACCCTCAGATTCGAAGTCTGATGCTCTATCCAGCTGAGCTACGAGCGCGGCGTGTGCACAGTAGTCGGTTTGCGGCAAAAGTCACGGCGGCTGGCCGCGCTTGCCGCTGCCGCACAAACGTTGACCGGGCAACGATCGGCTCGGCAAAACCGATTTGTGACAGGGAACCTTTCGTCGGTTCCTTTGCCATGCTGGTTCGGCTGAGCCGGTATTCCGCGACGCTAGGGGAACGCGTTAACACCGCCCCGGGTTACCCACCAGACCCAACGATGGACGGAGACCCATCATGTCTGACGATCGAAATTACGGTTACGGCAACCCGGAGGATCCGTTCCGGAGCGATCCCCAGCTCGACCCCAATGTGCGCGCCCCCAGCGCTGCCTGGGGCTGGATCGCCGCCGCGGTATTTCTCGTGGTGGTATTGGCGGTGGCGTTCGGCTATGGCCACAAGCCCGGCCAGCTTGGCACCAATACGGCATCGAACGACATAACGCCGCCAGCGGTCACTCATATGGGCCCGCCGGCGACCGTTCCGCCGCCCAGCACCGCTCCGGCGCCCGGGACCCCGACGCCGCCGGTGACCGCAGCGCCGAATAGTCCGGTGCAGCCGAACGGCGCGCATTAGCACGTCAGGCGCGCGAGCCAGAAAGTCCAACACAGGAGCAGCAAGCGGCCCCGGTTTTCGCCGGAGCCGTTTGCACTGCGGTTTCGGCCAGCACTAACCGCGCGCGCCTAACTCCGCGCGTCGGACGAGCCCGACAAATCTCGCGCCGATTTCATGACCGAGCCGCCATACCACCTGATAATTACACTTCTTAGCCAGGGCAGCCTGCCGCCTTTTCTTCCCATTTGATTGAAACTTGCCAATTCCCCCGCCAACAACGCCAAAGGGTGAACCAAGAGCGTCTATTCGAACGCCGGGTCGATCGGCACGCGATAGCCGTTGGCAAGGCGGTTGGTTTCGTTGGCCATGCCGACCACCGCCATCAGCTCGCCGAACATCGCTTCACTCATGCCCGCTTTGCGCGCCGCCGCGCTGTGACTGGCGATGCAGTAGCCGCAGCCGTTGGTGACGCTGACCGCCACGTAGATCATTTCCTTGGTGAGCGCGTCGAGCGCGCCCGGGGCCATGATCTCTTTGAGGCTCGCCCAGGTACGTTCCAGCGCCGCCGGATCGTGAGCCAAATATTTCCAAAAATTGTTGACGTCCGCGACCTGCCGCGTGCGCTTGATGTCGTCGAACACCGCTCGCACTTGCGGCGAGGCATCGCGGTATTCTATTGGCGCGCGTGATGGCATGGCGATGTCCTCAAGTGCTATGCGCAAACGCCAAAATAATCCCGGCGACTGCGCCAATGGGTAGAATGACACACAGCATTGCCTGAATGCCGAAGCCCGAACCTCGGCTCGCGGCGGCTTTGGCGTAGCGGACCATAATAGACAATACGGCCGGCGATCCAAACCAGGCCGAGCGCCGATCAGGCGACCGCGGCTTCCTGCTTGCGTTCGGCGGCGATGAGCTTGCCGAGTTCCGAGGCCGGCCGTGGCGGACTGAACAGATAGCCTTGCACTTCCGTGCAACCCTCGGCGCGCACGCGTTCGAGCTGCTCGTGCGTTTCGATGCCTTCCGCCGTCGTCGCGATACCGAGGCTCATGCCAAGACCGGCGACGGCGCGAATGATGGCGACGCAATCCGGCCGCTCCGCCAATTCGCTGACGAACGACCGGTCGATTTTGATCTTGTCGAACGGAAAACAGCGCAAATAGCTCAAGCTCGAATAGCCGGTTCCGAAATCGTCCATTGAGATGCGCACGCCGATCTCGCGGAGCTGGTGCAACGTCGCGAGGTTTGCCTCGGTTTCGCCGAGCAGCACCGATTCGGTGATTTCCAGTTCGAGCCGGTCAGGCGGCAGCCGCGAATAGGCCAGCGCCGTGAGCACGGCCTTAACCACGCCGCGGCTGCGGAACTGCGCCGGCGACAGATTGACCGCCACCTTCAATTCGTTCGGCCATTGCATCGCCTCGGTGCAGGCCTGGCGCAACACCCATTCCCCAAGCGGGACAATGAGCCCGATCTCCTCGGCCAGCGGAATGAATTCCGCGGGCCCGATCATGCCGCGCTCGGCATGCCGCCAGCGCAGCAGCGCCTCGAAGCCGGAGACCGCATTCGCATTGAGATTGATAAGCGGCTGATAGAACAGTTCGAATTCGCCGTTAGCAAAGGCCTTGCGCAAATCGAGTTCGAGCATGCGCCGTGCCTGAATGCGGCGATCCATTTCCGGTTCGAAAAAATGCGCGGTGCCGCGGCCTTCGGCCTTGGCGCGATAAAGCGCCATATCCGCATTGCGCAACAGCACGTCCGCTTCGTCGCCGTCGTCCGGCGCCAGCGCGATGCCGATCGAGGCGCCGACGACGAATTCGTGGCCGTGCACCTCGTACGGCTTGCTTACGATCTCGATCAGCGTCGTCGCCAGCGTGCTGGCGTCATGCGGACCGGCCAGCGGAAACTGCACGACGGCGAACTCGTCGCCGCCAAGGCGCGCCACCATATCGCTGTCGCGCAGGCAGCGACTCAGCCGCTGCGCTACCGCTTTCAACAGCTCATCGCCGATCGGATGGCCGAGCGTATCGTTGACGCCCTTGAAGTGATCAAGATCGAGGCAGTGTACGGCGAGGTTCTCGCCGTGCCGCCGCACCCGGCCGAGCAACTCGTTGAGGCGCTCATGGAACAGAACGCGGTTGGGCAGATCGGTCAAGGCGTCATGATGCGCCATATAGGCGATGCGGGCCTCGGCCTGCTTGCGCTCCGTGACATCGACGACGGCGACCAGAATGGTGTGCTTGTTGGCGAACGGCAACCGACGAGCATAAGTGAGGACTTCGATTTCGCTGCCGTCGGCCTTGATATGGCGCCAGGTCCGGTCCGATTGGTATTTCTCCCCTACCGAACGCGCGACCTCGCGATGCAGGTCCCATTCGTCGCGCGGCCACAGATCGAGCAGCGACATGCCTTGCATGCGCGCACGGCTATAGCCGTAATGCACAAGCGCCGCATCGTTGACGCTCAAAATCCGCAAATCGCTCGGATCGTACAACCACATGGGCACCGGATTGCCGTCGAACAGCAGCCGAAACGAGGCCTCGCGCTGCTTGAGATCGCCGATATCGGTCAGCGTCATCGATAAAAGATCGCCGACCGCCGCGATGCCGACATGGACATGGACTTCCAGATTATTGTCGTTGCGCGTGAAGGCGAACTCGAACTGCTCGAACTGACCGGAGCCGACGCCGGCGATCAGGCGCTCGATCATGACCTGCGCCGACGATCCCAGCGGCAACTCCGACAGACGGCACCACTGTAACTTTTCCACGTCGACGCCGAGCAATTCGGCGGCGCCTTGATTGACGGCGACAATCTGAAAATCGACCGCCGCGCCGGCGAGGTTGCGAATGGCCGCGAGCGCCACGATCCCCTCGTCGGTCGAACGGAAGATCGTATCGACCAGATTATAGCGCGAGCCGGCCTCTCCGACATAGACGCCCAACAGCGGCGGACCCCAGCGGCACGCCATCGGAAAGGCGAGCATTTCATAGGTCTCGACCAGCCCCTCGGCAACGCGGTACATGCGATATGGCACCGGCGCGCCGGCCTCGACCGCGCGGACCAGCACATCGCTGAATGCAATGGCGCAGTCGCGCGGCAAGTCATTGAGCCGCTTGTCGCGCAGATCCGCGCCGAGCAAGTCATGGACTTTGCGCCCGGCGCGCAGCACCTTGAATTCCGCGCCCGATTCACCTTCGAAGAGAATGAGATGATCGCCGAGACGTCCCAGGCTGCCGAGCACAACGTCTTCGTATTGCGGCAGCGTCTTGCCGGGCCGGATCGAGCCCCGCCACATCCGCTCAATGACAATCTTGTCCTCCAGCAGTGGCGGACATTCGACCTTTTGCTTGCGAAGCGGCGCGATCATGTTTGACTATGTTTGTTGACCGGATACCGGCGGCGTTTATTTGAACGGCGGGCGGTCGAGCCGACCGATTGATTTAAATCGATAGACGACAATTTATAAAATCGCGTTAAGTGCGCCCCTCGCTGTCTTTGTGACTGTCATATGACGCTCGTCTTCTCTGCTTGTTAGCTGTGATGTGGTGGGGGAGTTTTTGGATGACGATAATTCTTGTGGTCGCGCAACGCGCCAGATGGTGAACGAGTTATCGCTTCGCCGCGACGCTGCGTCGATTATGACGGTGCCACACACCGTGTCACATGGCGTTGTCACACAGCCCGGGCGGCGGCCGATTGCCGGCGCGGCGGCGAGCGGGCACTATGTCCCCAAACAAAACGGGGGAAACGCCATGCCGAAAACGCCGGATTACTTTGCCGGAAAAACCATCGTCATCACCGGCGCCGCAAGCGGCATCGGCCGCGCCACGGCGCTGATCTTCGCGCGCGAAGGCGCCAACGTCGTCTGCGCCGACATCAACGAGCAAGGCGCGCGTGACACGGCTGCGGCCGTCAACGACAAAGGCAGTCAGGCCTTGGCGGTGAAGGCCGACGTCACATCGCGCGACCAAGTCAACGCCATGATCGAGCGCGCGCTTGCCGCCTTCGGCAGCGTGCAATTCCTGTTCAATTCGGCCGGCGCCGCCTTGCGCCGCGCCAAATTCCTCGACATCGACGATGCGCTGATGGCGAAGACCTTCGCGCTCAACGTCAACGGCACGTTCCACGCCATGCAGGCGGTGCTGCCGCACATGCTGAAAAACCGGTTCGGCGTCATCGTCAATATGGCGAGCATGGCGCACCGGCGCGGCGGGCCGGGCTCCTCGATCCACTATGCCGCGGCCAAGGGCGCGGTGGTGTCGATGACCATGGGGGTCGCCCGCGAATTCGCCACCCAAGGCATCCGCGCTTTGTCGATCTCGCCCGGGCCGATCAAGACGCCGTTCCAGGACGCGGCGGGGTCGTCGCCGGAACTGGTGCGGCGCTTCCTCGACGACGTGCCGATGAAGCGTTTCGGCGAGCCCGAGGAAATCGGCGAGCTCGTCCTGTTCATGTGCTCGGACGCCTGCCCGTTCATGACCGCCGACACCGTCTATGTGAACGGCGGCGGCGGCTGGCGATAACGATCATACCGCCGCGCCTCCCGGCCGCCAGTTCACCAAAAACACGCCGGCGACGCAGACCGCCATGCCAAGAAGCGACAGCGGCGCCAGCCGCTCGTCGAACAACGCCCAGGCCATCAGCGCCGTCACCGGCGGCGTGAGATAGAACAGGCTCACCACGCGGGTCGCCGCGGCGCGGCGAATGAGAAAATACAGTAGCCACACCGCGCCGAGCGACAGCACCAAAACCAGCCAGCCGAGCGCGAACAAAAATTGCGGCGAAAAATGCACGACGCGGGTTTCGAATAAAAACGCGCCGAGCGAAAACAACAGTCCCGCCGCCGCATATTGGACGCACAGAGCCGGCCGCCAATCGATGCCGCCGCCGAAGCGTTTTTGATAAAGCGTACCGACGGTGATGCCGCCGAGCGCCACGGCGGCTGCGATCCAGGCGAGCGGCGTCGCCTCGCCGGTTTCGATCTTGGCCTGCAAGACGAGATAAACGCCGGCGAGCCCGAGGGCGAGGCCGAGCCATTGCCGGGCGGCGACGCGCTCGCCGAGCCAGCGATTGGCGACGGTCGAGGTCAGGACCGGCTGCAGGCTGACGATGAGCGCGACCAGCCCCGCTGACAGCCCGTTCTCGATGGCGACGAATACGCCGCCGAGATAAAGCCCGTGCACCATGAGTCCGGTGGCGGCGCTGTGCATAAGCCCGTTGGCATGCGGCCATTTCGGCCGCGTCGCCGCGATAACGAGCGCCAGCAGCACGACCACCGTGATCATCCGCAGCGCCAGAAACGTCAGCGGCTCGGCATAACCGAGCCCCAATTTGGCGCCGATAAAGCCCGAGGCCCATAACAGCACGAACACGGCCGGCGCCGCGAATATGGCGAAGTCTTCCAAACTGCGCGGCATGTTGTTCCCGAAGCGCATTATCCCGCGCTGCGTTCCTCGGCCATGGTCAGAATATCGCGGCTGCGGGTGACGCCGGCGGGCCAGGTCTTGTCGAAGTCGGCGATCAGCGGCTTCAGGCTTTGCGGATTAACGCTCGCCTCGAGCTTGGCCATGTCGGCGAATTGATAGACGGCGTAATGCACGCCGGCTTCGACCGTGCTCCAGAACCGCCACGCCTTTTCCGCCGTGAACGCGGCCATCGCGCTCGGCAGGTGGTCGCTCGCATACCAACGATCGAATTTCTCGCGCAAGCGCTCCTCGACCGTGGCGCGGACGACGAAAAAGGCTTTGGGCATTGTGTTTGTTCCTTCCGGTAGCCGTTCCGGCAGTTACTTGCTCAACATTTGCCGGCCACGGTCTCGCGGCCGTCGGCTTCGGGCTCGATTTCAAGCGCCTTGGTGAGGAGGCCGTTGGCGTAGTAGCTGCCGACCGTATAAGTGAGTTCGACGATCTCCTGCGGGGTGAAGAATTTCTCGAGCGCTGCGAAGGTCGGCATCGTCGACGTTGCCGCCATGCGCCATTTGCTCGACATAGCCGAGCACCGCGCGCTCCTTGTCGTCGAACAGCGTCGACGTTTGCCACGCCGGCAGCGCGGCGATCTGCGCGTCGCTATAGCCGCACATTTTGATCAGCGGCGTATGCTGGTTGATCTCGTATTGCGAGCCGACGATCTGCGCCGTGCGCATGATGGTGAGCTCGAGGAGGCGGCGCGGCGTCACCGCATCGAAGCGGATGGTGAACGCCATGGCCGAAGCGGCGCGGGAGAATTTCGGCGCGTGGCCGGTGACGAGCTGCAGATTGATGATGGCGCCGCCCTGCGCGCGCCGCTTGTCGAACATCTGCTGCATGATCGGATCGAGCGGCTGCGGCAGCGGCGGCAGCCGCGACACTTTCTGCTGCTCGAGCGCAAGCCCCGGCTTGGGCCCCTGCTCTTGCGCATTCAGCGAACCCGCAACCGCGAGGCCAAAGACGGCTGCGCCGATCAAGATGGCTCTGTTCATGGGTTTTCCCTTTGCTGTTGTGCGCCCGGTATCAATCGCCTCTGATCCCCGCCGCCTTGATGATCGGCCACCATTTTTCGATCTCGGCCTTGTGGAACGCGGCGAAGCCTTGCGGCGTCTGCTGCTCGCGCGAGGCGACATCGAGCCCGAAATTGGCGAACTTGGCGCGCAGCGCCGGGTCGGAGAGCGCCGTCACCATCGCGCCGTTGAGCTTGGCGATCGCCTCGGGCGGCGTGCCCTTGGGTGCGAAGAAGCCGAACCAGCCGAGCATATAGAAGCCGGGCACGCCGGCTTCGTCGGCGCTCGGGATATCCGGCATCGAGGGCGAGCGCTGCGGCGCCAGATTGACCAGCGCCTTGATGGTGCCGGCGCGGACCTGCGGCAGCGCCACGGCGCCCTGCACCAACAACAGATCGACCTGCCCGCCGATCAGGTCGGTCATCGCCGGCCCGGCGCCGCGATAGGGAATGAACAGCACTTTCGTGTCGGTGAGTTTTTGCAAGAGTAGCCCGCCGACCTGCGCGGTCGCGTTCTGATTGACGAATTTCGCATCGCCCGGATGCGCCTTCATCCACGACACCAGCGCTTTCATGTCGTCCGCCGGAAACGCTTTCGGCGCCAGCAGAAGCTGCGGATTGATCGAGATGAGCCCGATCGGCGCGAAATCGGTCTGCAAGTCGTAATCGATCTTGTAGATGATGCCGCCGACGTGGGTGTCCCACTGGCCGATGTCGATGGTGTAGCCGTCGGGCGTGGCGCGCGCCAGCCGGCCGACCGCGATCGAGCCGCCGGCGCCGCCGATGTTTTCGACGATGACCGGCTGGCCCAGCGCCGCGCCCATCTTGTCGGCCATCAATGCGCGCGGCGAGATCGGTCGATCCGCCCGGCGGGAACGGCACGATCAGCGTGATCGGGCGCGAGGGAAAAGTGTCGGCGTAAGCGGGGGCGACAAAGGCAAGAAGCGCAAGCGCGACCGCGGCGATGAGATTTCCCATGTTTTCGTCCCCCAAAGATTATTGTTGCGATTACGAGGATGGTAGTCGACGTCGTCATCGCCGGTAAGGGGGCAGCGAACATCCTGCCCCGCGACCCGCCTTCGCTCGCTCTGCGAGCTACGGCGGATCGCGGGGGCGGAGGCAATCCCGTTCTCGCGAGCGCACTCCGCGCGCGAGTGATGTCAAACAGCGACGACCTCTTTCCGTCATCCTGAGGTGCGAGCGGAGCGAGCCTCGAAGGAGACGGCCTCGGCGCCTCGGCCGCACCCTCCAGGGCCGCTTTACGGCCACCTCAGGGTGACGGATCGGGCTCCGTGTAACCTGCAGCAATTTTTCGATTTACGCGGACGAAAGAAATAAGGGAAGCGGAACGCCGGCAGACGCACTGTCGTCCATCCCGCACCAAACGGCGTGCGGGTCGCGCCACGGAGAAGGCGGCTTGCGCCGCCCTTCCGCTCTCGGGCGCGCTCGCCTGCCGGCGTTCCACCTCGGCTCTCGCCACGGGGACTTACGTCACCCAAGGCGCAACCCAGGCCATGCTTCCTGGGACGCGGTCTGCACGGGCGTTACCCGCCTTCGCCTGTCCCAGTCCAGTGAGCACCTCACGCGCCGGTCGATAGTGCCGGCAGGCATGATGCCCGGGCCGCCCGGGAGCAAAGCTGATGAGGCTTGGCCCGCGGGCACCGCACCCGCCCCTTTCCGCCCGGCATCACCCGGACGGCGTCCCATAGGGCGGGATTGGAGTTCGATGTAACTATATCAAGGACGGATGTCAAGAGCTGGTCACCGTATGAAGGACGATAAATCGTGAAGTGCGTCGCACCTCCAAGCCCCGTCGAAAGCGGGCCGGATTCATGTTCTTTTACTTTTCCCCGTTTCGCGCGAGGCCCCGCAGGCGCTTTCCTCTTCTTTTTTGCCCGATTGTAATCGGCAGCGGCACGGACGAGATTCTTCAGGGCGCGCCCATCGATCTTGTCGCCCGCACGGATATCGATCGCGCGTCGCATATTGCCTTCGAGGCTGGAGTTGAACAGGCCCGAGGGATCGTCCAGCGAGGCGCCGTGCGCGAAAGTCAGCTTCACGACCGCTTTGTAGGTCTCGCCGGTGCAGATGATGCCGGCCTCTTCCCACACCGGAACCCCGCCCCACTTCCACTCTTCGATCACGCCGGGGCAGGCTTCTTTGATGAGGCCGCGGATCCGGGCGAGCATCTCGCCCCGCCAGTCGCCCAGCTCCTTGATTCTCGCATCGATCAGACGCGAGGGCGAGGCCCCGCCTTTTGCTTCCTTCGCGCCGGTTTTCGTCGTCTTCATGGCCGTTTATCCCTCGTCTGTTTCCTCGTCATGCCGCACTTGTTCCGGCCATAACAGCGCCGGTAGCCCGCATGAGCGCAACGACGTGCGGGAACAACGATCCCGGATTTCACGCAACCCGCCTGCCCCGCTATTTGAAAGCGATCATATCGGTGCGGCTCAGCGTCGAGGCTTGAGTTTTCAAAGGTTCGTTTTCGGCATTCGAACTGTTCTGATGCAGGATTTGATACTGCCCGATGGCAATTTCGTAATCCGTCTGGTCCAGACATGCATCGATGGGCACAACGACCGTGTAGTCCCGCAGCGTCGCGCCGACCGACGTATAGGTCACCGATCCGCTCACCTTCCAGCCGGCGAGAATAAGCGTGGTGATGCCTTTGGCCTTCAGCAGAGTGTCGAGTTCGGTTTTGTAGAACCGGTCTTGCGCCTGGCTTTCGATCTTGATGTCGCCCGGCGCGGGAAGCACTTCCGGCAACCACTTCGACATGGTCGGCGCTCGCGTCCCATAGGCAACGGTCACACCGGCCTTCCTCGCCCGCGCCAAGAGCGCAGCGATCGCCGGCACCATTTTCCCCGTGCAGTTCGGCTGACGCGCGCAAATCGGATCGACGATGTCGAAGATCAGCAATGCCGTCGTCGCGGCGCTAAGCGTCACCGCAACCGGGTCCGGCGGCGGCGGCATTTGCAGTGTCAACGGAGATTGGCTCATGGGCATTGGACATTTCACTCCCTGGTTACAGCGATGGTATTGGTCCGGCGCTGACAGCGTCAACGGCCATAGGTCCGCGGTGACAATTAGCCCTCGTCATTGCGAGCGAAAGCGAAGCAATCCAGACTTGTCATCGTCCGCGCAGGCGGACGACCCAGTAAGCACTGGCGGCGCGGTGATTACTGGATGCTCCAGCCGGAGCTTGTCATCGGGCCGGCCGCTTCGGGCCGGACCCGTTGGCGGGGCATGACAGGCACAGAAAACTCGTCATGCCCGCACTTGTTGCGGGGCATCCACGTCTTACTTATCGGCCGCGCTAAAGACGTGGATGGCCGGGACATAGGCGAGCGAAACGACGCCGTTCTTCGAACCGCAATGCCCGGCCACGACGGCATCGCGTTTGTAGCCCGCATGAGCGAAGCGACATGCGGGGTTACGACGGAGAGGCAGACCCCGGATATCGCTTCGCTCATCCGAGCTACGCTTGCTTAGTTGTGGCTTCCTCGATTAGATCATCAAACGAATTATGAAATCCTTCGCCGGAAAAAGGCGACCCACACGCCGCGCGATGGGATCGTATCTTTGCCTGGACCGCGGACGTCCTGGGGGCCTCGCTGAATAGTTTCGGCGTCGTGGATTGCGTATTGCGCGTTGATCATCTCCCATCCTTGCTTTCCCAGCAGTTCTACGTGGCCTTTGAAAAGGTCGAGAGTATCCATGCGTACCACTTCATATTCCCACATGACCATGAAAGACCCCCGTTCTCCTCTGAGTTCTTTTGATGCTCCCAAATTCAATCACACCGGCAAATTATCGTGCTTGCGGCCCGCCGTCTCACCGTTTTCGTCAATCATCGCCAAAGCGCGCTTTGCCCTTTGTTTGATACTCGACCAACGTCCTTATACGTCGAAATAGCGATAGTAGAATTTTCAATGTTACATAGGGATGACCAGTTCGCTGATTAAGAAGCGCGATGTTTGTAGTCCTAATTCCTTCGCGAGTTCATGAGCGCACGCTGTCACGAATTCAGCTTCACGCTGATTTAGCTTTATTTTCTCAGATTGAATTCTGAGACGCATTAATTTTCTTTGTTGCATTCCCTTTATAATGTCATTGTAGATTTTATTTAAATGCCCAATGGATTTGCAGGCCGATTTTACAATCGTCTCGACCTGTGTTGCGATCACGACGATCAACGCAATCTCTAGCCAACCGGCGAGGAATATTCAATCGATGTTATTCGTGGTCGACTGGCTCTCGGAACTAGATATTTTAGGTCGTTCTAAAAACTGACCGCGCTGTATCCACCTTGCCAGGGAAATGCCCCATAGATTTTGGTCACGCGCTCCGTATCAATAGAAGTTACGCCTTCGCTAAGTGACAACATGACGTAGTACACTTGCTCAAAGGTGCGCGGAAATCTGTAAGATCCTCTAACAGCCATTCGCCGCCGAGAATTACCCTGTATGCGCCGTATTCCCTTTGGCCTACCGTCTCGCCATGCCGAGCCCCATCGAGGTCAATAATTCTCGAAAATTCACCCGTAGGGTCGGGACACCAACCTCTCAGATAAAAATACTGTTGGGACAACCCTTAGTATACAGCTAGCTGTTCGGCAACACCCAAAAATCCGGTGGAAATGAAAATCACACCGGCAAATTATCGTGCTTCCTCCCGGGCATCTCCACCGTCTTCCCCCGCAGCATCGCCAGCGCGCGGGCAATGCGCGAGCGGGTGGCGTGCGGCATGATGACGTCGTCGATATAGCCGCGCTCGGCGGCGATGAAGGGCGACAGAAAGCGCTCCTCGTATTCCTTGGTGCGCGCGGCGATCTTGCCGGCGTCGCCGAAGTCGGCGCGGAAGATGATCTCGACGGCGCCCTTGGCGCCCATCACCGCGATCTGCGCCGTCGGCCAGGCGTAATTGACGTCGGCGCCGATGTGTTTTGACGCCATCACGTCGTAGGCGCCGCCGAAGGCCTTCCTCGTAATCACGGTGACCAGCGGCACCGTGGCCTGCGAATAGGCGAACAGCAATTTGGCGCCGTGCTTGATCAGCCCGCCATATTCCTGCGCGGTGCCCGGCAGAAATCCCGGCACGTCGACGAAGGTGACGATCGGGATGTTGAACGCATCGCAGAAGCGCACAAAGCGCGCCGCCTTGCGGCTGGCGTCGCTGTCGAGCACGCCGGCCGAGCACCATCGGCTGATTGGCGACGAAGCCCACGGTGCGGCCGCCGATGCGGCCGAAGCCGATCACCATGTTGCGGGCGAAGGCTTCGGAGAGTTCGAAAAAATCGCCCTCGTCGACGGTTTTGAGGATCAGCTCCTTGATGTCGTAAGGCTTGTTCGGGTTGTCGGGCACGAGCGAGTTCGAGCGACGGCTCGATGCGCTCGACGTCGTCGAACGACGGCCATTCCGGCACGCCCGCCGCTGCGTTCGCCGGCAGGAAATCGATCAGCCGGCGCATCTGCAACAGCGTCTCGACGTCGTTGTCGTAGGCGCCGTCGGCGATCGAGGATTTGGTGGCGTGCACCGAAGCGCCGCCGAGCTCCTCGGCGGTGACGATCTCGTTGGTCACGGTTTTGACCACGTCCGGGCCGGTGACGAACATGTAGCTCGTGTCGCGCACCATGAAGATGAAATCGGTCATCGCCGGCGAATAGACGTCGCCGCCGGCGCAGGGGCCCATGATCACCGAAATCTGCGGGATGACGCCCGAGGCCAGCACGTTCCGCTTGAACACTTCGCCGTAACCGCCCAGCGCGGCGACGCCTTCCTGGATGCGGGCGCCGCCGGCGTCGAACAGCCCGACGATCGGCGCGCGGGCGCGCATCGCCATGTCCTGGATTTTGATGATCTTCTGCGCATGGGTTTCGGACAGCGAGCCGCCGAACACGGTGAAATCCTTGGCGAAGGCGAACACCGTGCGGCCGTTGACGGTGCCGAAGCCGGTGACCACGCCGTCGCCGGCGATGTGGCTTTTCTCCATGCCGAAATCGGTCGAGCGGTGCTCGACGAACATGTCGAGCTCCTCGAACGAGCCGCGGTCCATGAGTAACTCGATGCGCTCGCGCGCGGTGAGCTTGCCGCGCTTGTGCTGCGCCTCGATCCGGGTGTCGCCGCCGCCCTTGCGCGCGCTGACGCGGCGGTCTTCGAGCCTGTCGAGAATGTCTTTCATGGGGTTTCGGTCCGCTCCGCGCAGCCCCCGGCGGGCCGGATTTGCCATGTGAGATTCATAGCAAGATAGGGGCCAAGCGTCATCTCCCTCCTGCAGCTGCGAGGCCGCTAACAGGGTTCCGTTTCCCGGGCGCAGCGCAGCACGAAGTGGTGCGCTGCAGACCCGGGATCGTTACAAACTCCGAGTCTGCGACGGTCCCGGATCAGCGGTGCACCGCTGCGCGCTGCACCGCTGATCCGGGACACGGGACCGAATTCAATTGCCATCCTCATGAGTGGGGGCGGAAGGATCAGCCGCCACGTCCTCCACCGCTTTGACGATGCCCGCATAGCCGGTGCAGCGGCAGAGGTGGCCGGAGAGCACTTCGCGGATTTCGGCGGTGCGTCGGGTGCGGATTGCGGGCGAGGTAATCGGTGAACGACATCAAGATGCCCGGCGTGCAGAAGCCGCATTGCAGCGCGTGATGGGCGCGGAACGCCGTTTGCAGCGGATTGAGCGCGCCGTCGGGCGCGGCAAGCGATTCCACGGTTTTGACCTCGCGGCCTTCGGCCTGGACCGCGAGCGTCAGGCAGGAGCGCGTGGCGAGCCCGTCGATCAGCACGGTGCAGGCGCCGCAAATGCCGTGCTCGCAGCCGACATGGGTGCCGGTCGAGCCGAGCCCTTGGCGGAGGAAGTCGGAGAGGAGCGTGCGCGGTTCGGCCTCGGCTGCAAGCTTGCGGCCGTTGAGCGTGAGACGCGACCCGCACGCGGTCGTTTTTGTTTAGGCGGCGCATCGGATCGCCTCCGCAACCACCCGCGGCCCGAGATTGCGGAGGAGATCGCGCCGCAGCGCCGCCGAGGCGTGCAGATCCTCGTAGCCCTCGAGCTCGTCGGCCCAGGCGGCAATCGCGGCCGCGGCGTCGCCGTCGATTGAACGGACCATCGGCCGCCCGGCCATGCCGCCGACGCCGAGCGTCACCGAGCCGCGTTCGTCGGCGATGGCGGCGAGCGCGATGATGGCAAAGTCGCCGTGGCGGCGCGCCACTTCGTCAAACGCCGTGCCCTTGCCTTCGATCACCGGGAAACGCACCGCGGCGATCAGCTCATCGGGCGCGCGCGCGGTGGTCAGCATGTCCTGCTGAAAGGCTTCCGCCGCGAGCACGCGCTCGCCGCGCTGCGAGCGCAGCACCACCGTGCCGCCGGCGACCGCGAGCGCCAGCGGGATTTCCGAGCTCGGATCGGCATGCGCGACCGAGCCGCACACGGTGCCCTTGTTGCGGGTCTGGAAGTGGCCGACGAAGGGCAGCGCCGCGGCCAGAAGCGGCAGCTTCAGCTTGAGTTGCCCGGCCACGCCATCAGTTTGTTCTGCGTCACCGCCGCGCCGATCTCGATCTGGTTGCCGCGGTCGCGGATGGCGTCGAGCGCGGCGAGGCGCGAAATATCGATCAGCACCGCCGGATCGATCAGCCGCAGATTGAGCATCGGCACGAGCGACTGGCCGCCGGCGAGAATGCGCGCGTCGTCGCCGTAGTCGGCAAGCAGCGCCAAAACCTCGTCGACCGTATCCGGCCGCACATAATCGAAGGGACGCGGCTTCATGTTTTTGTTTTCTTGCAACAGCGCGTGGATGCGGCGCGGCGTCGCCGGCAGGATCACGTCGCGCACGGAGAGCGCATCGGCAATGGCATTGGCGATGGCGGCCGGCGTACGACATGCAATTGCCCTCGGCCAAGCCCTTGGCGCCGAGCGGGGTGAACGGCGACGGCGATTCATAATGCAGGATTTCGAGCTCGGGGATTTCGCTCACCGTCGGCACCAGATAATCGGCAAAGGTACCGGACAGAAACGCGCCCTCCTCGGTGTAGGAAAACTCCTCGTAGAGCGCGGTGGCGATGCCTTGGGCGAAGGCGCCGCGGATTTGGCCTTCGGCGATGGTCGGATTCATGATGCGGCCGGCGTCGTGCATCGACACATAGCGGTCGACGCGCACGGCATAGGTCAGCGGATCGATCTCGACGCCGCACATGTCGAAGATAAAGCCGTAGGTCAGCGAGGTGTTGATGCGGTCGTCGCGCGACGGCGCTTCGAGCTCGGGCGGCGACCACACGCCGGTTTCGCTCAAGGCCGGCGCCATTTCTTCCGGCAGCAAGAGCGGCGACCAATGCGAAGTGCCGGCGACGCGGCCGAAGGGCAGCGCATTGTCGGGATTGGAGCGGCTCCCGATCTTGCCGCCGGAAAGCTCGACGTCGTCGGGCAGCACGTTGAGCTGCTTTGCCGCAATGGCCTTGAGCTTGTCGCGCATCTGCACCGCGGCCATATGCGCGGCGACCGCGGTGCCCGAGGCAAAGCGGCTCGAATAGGTGCCGGCCGCGATCGACCACTGGTCCTTGGCGGTGTCCATTTCCAGCACGACCTCGATCATCGTCGGCGTCAAGGCCGAGTTGCTCGGACACGATCTGCGCCAGCACCGTCTCGTGGCTCTGGCCTTGCACGGTGACGTCGGCGGTGACGGTGACGGCGCCGAGCGGATCGATGTTGACCGTCGCCATCGACACCGCGCCGCTTTTCGGGCCGGATTTCTCGCGCGCCGCGGCCGTCATCAGCGTCGACAGGTAGCCCATATTCGACATCGCCGGCTCGACCACCGCGGCAAAGCCGATGCCGTAGCTGCGGCCGGCTTGGCGCGCGGCGTCGCGGCGCCGCTTGAGCTCGGCGAGCCGGCCGTCGCCGACGGTCATTTCGACGGCGCGCAAATAGTCGCCGGAATCGTAGAGCGCGCCGGCTGCGGCATGGTAGGGAAATTTCTGCGCCGGGATCGAAATTGCGGCGGATGACGTCGAGCGGATCGAGGTCGAGCTCGACCGCGATGCGGTGCATCAGCCGCTCCAGCGCCAGATAAAGCTGCGGCCCGCCGAAGCCGCGGATCAGGCTTGCCGGCATTTTGTTGGTGAGCACGACGCGGTTTTTCACCGCGACATGCGCGATGTCGTAGGCGCCGGTCACCGCGCCGTGCATGCGGTAGAGCGGGCCGGGCATCGGCGCGCGCAAAAACGCGCCGTAATCCTCGAGCTGATCGAGCTTGAGCGCCAGCACGCGGCCGTCGTTATTGACCGCGGCCTCGATCTGCGTCACCCGGTTCGGGCCGGAGCTGGCGGCGACCAGATGCTCGATGCGGTCCTCGACCCATTTCACCGGCCGGCCGGTGATTTTGGCGGCGAGCGCAATGAGCACGACATAGGGAAAGACCGACAGCTTGATGCCGAAGCTGCCGCCGGAATCCGGCGGGATGCGCAGCCGCATCTTCGGTCCCGGTACGCGCAGCGCCCGCGCCATCACCGGATGCATCGAAAACGGTCCCTGGAAATTCGCCGTGACGTCGTAGCTGTTTTCGGCCGGGTTGTGCGCCGCCACCACCACGTAACATTCGATCGGCGTGAACGACAGACGGTGGAACGGCACCGTCATGGCGATGCGGCGATCGGCCCGCGCGAAGGCCGCCTCCGGCTCGCCATAAGAAAAATCGCGCACCGAAACTTCGTTGGTCTCGGCTTCGGGATGGATGATCGGCGCATCGCTTGCGCAAGCCGCAACCGGATCGATCACGGCCGCCAGCGGCTCGTAGTCGATCGCCACCAGCTCGGCCGCATCCTCGGCGATGTAGCGATCTTCGGCGACGACCAGCGCCACCGGCTCGCCGACATAGCGCACGCGCTCGACGGCCAGCGCCCATTGCCGCACCGGCGTCTTGACCGCGGCGAGGAACGGGTCGGTGAGCTTGCGGACCTCTTCGCCGGTGATGACGGCCCAGACGCCGTCATGCGCCAGCGCGCGCGCCGCATCGATGCGCACGATCTCGGCATGGGCATGCGGCGAGCGGATGACGTGGGCCTGCAAGGTACCGACCGCAACCGGCAGATCGTCGCCGTAGCGGCCGCGGCCCGACAGCAGCGCGGGGTCCTCCTTGCGCAGCATGACGGCCGGGCTGGGTTTGCCGAGTTGCTCGGACATGATTGTCTCGCCCTCCCCTCAACTCTCTACATCGGCGACCGGCCATTGTCAGTAAGCACGCGTTGCGCGCGGCGCTGGCGCGGTGGGGAAGGGCTCAATTACAGTCCGTCATTCCGGATTGCCACGAAGTGGCAAGTCCGCAATCCATAATCCCAGGTTAGCGAATATGGATTCCGGGCTCCTCGCTTCGCTCGGCCCCGGAATGACGAGGAGTGTTGATGGATCAACCCGCCAACGGTTCCGGCATCGGGGCGCCGGTGCGCCGCCGCGAGGATTTACGGCTGGTGCGCGGCGCCGGCCGCTACACGGCGGACGAGAATCTGCCGGGCCAGGCCCATGCCGTGATGGTGCGCTCGCCGCATGCCCATGCGCGCATCCGCGGCATCGACACCGCCGCAGGCCAAGGCCACGCCCGGCGTGCTCGCGGTGCTCACCGGCGCCGATTTTCTCGCCGACGGCTTAAAACCCATTCCGCACAAGCCGTGGTCGCCGCATCCGGCGGAAGCCACGCTGCGCAACAAGAGCGGCGAACCGCCGTTCGAGGCGCCGCATTATCCGCTGCCGGCCGACAAAGCGCGCTTCGTCGGCGAGGCGGTGGCGATGGTGGTCGCCGAGACCGTGCATGCGGCGAAGAACGGCGCCGAGGCGATCGCAATCGATTACGACGTGCTGCCGGCGGTGGTCGAGACCGTTGCCGCGGCGCGGCAGGATGCGCCGATCGTGCATGAGCCGGCGCGCTCGAATGTGTGTTTCGATTCCGAGTTGGGCGATGCCGCGGCGACGGAGGCGGCGTTTGCGCGCGCCGCGCATGTGACGCGGTTCGAGACCTGGGTGCAGCGCGTCACCGGCGTGCCGATGGAGCCGCGCGGCGCGCTCGCCGCATTCGACGCCGCGACCGGTCGCTTTACGGTCTATGCCGGCAACGGCGGCGCCGTCCGCCTGAAAAACGATCTCGCGACCATGCTCGGCGTTGAGCCGGACAAGGTCCGCGTCTTGATGGGCGACGTCGGCGGCAATTTCGGCACCCGCGGCATGATCTATCCGGAATTTGCGCTGGTCGCCTGGGCGGCGAAGAAGCTCGGCCGGCCGGTGAAATGGATCATCGAGCGCAGCGAGTCGTTCTTGAGCGACTATCAGGCGCGCGATCTCGTCGTCGAAGCCGAGCTCGCGCTCGATCACAAGGGCAAGTTTCTCGCCATGCGCGGCGCGAACCTCGGCAATCTCGGCGCCCACACCACCAATTTCGCCATGGTGCAAAAGGGCGTGCAGATGATGTCGAGCATCTACCGAATGCCGGCGGCGCATTTCCGCGCCCGCGCCACGCTGTCCAACACCGCGCCGACCCGGCCCTATCGCTCGGCCGGCCGGCCGGAAGTGATCTTCGTCATGGAGCGGCTGATCGATCTCGCCGCGCGCGAATGCGGCTACGACCGTGTCGCGCTGCGCCGCAAGAATCTCGTGACCGAAAAGGAAATGCCGTACAAAAATCCGTTCGGCGTCGTCTACGACAACGGCGATTACATCGGCGGCATGGACATCGCGCTCAAGCTCGGCGACTGGGACGGCTTCAAGCAGCGCCGCAAGGAGGCGAAAAAGCGCGGCAAATATCGCGGCATCGCCGTCGGCAATTACGTCGATATCTCCACCGGCGTGCCGCGCGAGAAGGCCGAGATCACCGTGTCGCCCGACGGCTTCGTCGAGCTCGTCATCGGCATCGTCTCGCAGGGCCAGGGCCACGAGACGAGCTTCGCGCAGCTCATCACCGAATGGCTCGGCGTGCCGATCGAGACGCGTGCGCTTCGTCGCCGGCGATACCGACCGGGTCACGGTCGGCGGCGGCGCGCATTCCGGGCGCGGCATGCGGCTCGGCTCCATTGTCATCAAGAAATCCATCCGACGGCATCATCGAAAAAGGCACTGCGCATCGCCGAGCATCTGCTCGAAACCGCCGCGGCCGATATCGAGTTCAAGGACGGCCGCTTCGCCGTCAAGGGCACCAACCACGCCGTGGGGATTTTCGAAGTGGCGCGCGCGGCCGCCGAGCGCAAGGATTTGCCGGAGGATTTGCAGGGGCCGCTCTACGCCGCCTGCGACGAGACCGTGCTGGACGCGAGCTATCCTTACGGCGCCCATGTCTGCGAGGTCGAGGTCGATGCCGATACCGGGAAAAGTGGCGCTGATCAATTATGTCGCCGTCGACGACGTCGGCCGCGCGGTCAATCCGCTCATCATTCACGGCCAGGTCCACGGCGGCATCGCCCAGGGCGTCGGCCAGGCGCTGCTCGAACACGCGTATTACGATCCGGAGAGCGGGCAAATGCTGGCCGGCTCGTTGATGGATTACGCCATGCCGCGCGCCTCGGATCTGGTGAACTACATCACCGAGATCAGCGAAGTGCCGTCCTCGACGCACCCGCTCGGCATCCGCCCCGCCGGCGAAGGCGGCACGGTCCCGGCGCTCGCCGTCGTCGTCAACGCCATCGTCGATGCGCTTGCCGACCTCGGCGTCCGCCACGTCGAAATGCCGGCGACGCCGGAGCGGGTATGGCGGGCGATCGAAGCGGCGCGCAGCCGCCAGGATAATTCCGGGAACGGGCGCAACCGTGCCAGCTGACGACCTCAAGAGCCGCGAGTTTAAAAGCATCCTGCTGATCAAATTGTCGGCGCTCGGCGACGTCGTCCACACTTTCCCGGTGCTCAACGCATTGCGCGCCCGTTATCCCAAGGCGCGGATCGATTGGCTGGTGACGTCCGACTTCGCCGAATTGTTGCAGGGCAAATCCCACGATCGCCAACGTCATCGAATTTCCGCGCCAGGAATGGTCGAAGCCGTGGCAGGCGCGCCCTACCTTAACGCGGCGCGGCTGATCGCGACGTTGCGCGCCACGCGCTACGATCTGGTGCTCGATCTGCAAGGCCAGTTGCGCAGCGCCGTCTTCGCCTTCGCCTCCGGCGCGCCGGTGCGCATCGGCTTTGACAAACCGCGCAAGGATGTGTGGCAAACCCTGGCGCGAAAAATTCCGGACGAAGCCAAGCAGCACGCCTGGCGGGGCGCGCGCGAAGGCAGCTGGCTTGCTTATACCCATCACATCGCGTTGCCGACGCTCGATCTGCATCCGGTGCAGCGCTATCTCGGCGCGGCGGCGCTTCTTGGCCTCGATGCCGGCACGCCCGATTTTTCGTTTCCGGTCCCGCAGGAAGCCGCGACCCGCATCGATGCCTTGCTGGACTACTACGATATCGGCAAAGCAAAGCCGCTCGTCGTATTGGCGCCGGGCACCAATTGGGACACCAAACAGTGGCGGCGCGACGGTTTCGCCGAGGTGGCGCGGCACTTTCTGCAAAAACAATTTGCCGTCGCCTTGATCGGTGCGGATGGCGAGCGTGCGCTATGCGCGGAGGTCGCAACGCTGGCGCCGGGCGCCGTCAACCTCGCCGGCGAAACGACGTTGCTCGAGCTTGCGGCGCTCATTCGCCGCTCAACGATCTGCGTCACCAACGATTCCGGCCCGATGCATCTTGCGGTCGCGTTGCAGCGGCCGGTGGTGAGCATTTTCGGCCCGACCGATCCGGTCTGGGCCGGGCCGTACAAGCGCGACGGTGCAGTGCTGCGCGTCGAGCTGCCGTGTTCGCCGTGTTACCTGCGCGACCTGCGCCAGTGCACGCACGGCCACGCCTGCATGACGAACGTCACCGCGGCTGCGGTGATCGAGCGTGTCGGGGCGATCGTCGCCAAGCTGCCGAGCCGCGTAAAGACCGCCGCGTCAACGCCTAACCCAAGATAGACAATTGGCAGCACAGTAGTAAAATGAGACGCAAGGTCGGGCGGTCAAAGCGATGCAGTTCCGCTTTGGTCATTTCTCGAACCGGCCAGTTAAGTTGTTTCGAGTTTGGGAACCGTTGCGACGAGGACCAGACAAATGTATCGAGCCGCAATCCTAGCGACCAGCCTATTTTTGATGTTGACGTCTGGGGCCAGCGCTCAAAGCGTTTCGGCTCGCGTGACCGGTGTGGCAAGCGGCGCCGGCTCGGTCGCCGGCCAAGCGACCACGGGCGTTACCGGATCGGGCGGATATTTGGGCCAAGGATCCAACGGCGCCAGCTATTCTTCCGGCTCCGTGCTCGGAGGCGATCTCCCGGGCGGCTATGCCGTGAAGCTTGGCGACAAAGTCATCAAACTTCGTGGCGATATCGGCGTGGGAAGCGACAGCAGTAATTTCAGAGCTGGCGTGGGGATTCCCTTCTAGATTTTAAATCCGACGTATCGCCGGTCCGGCTCCACTTCCTCAGAGCTTCGTCGGCCAGTTGAGGCATTCGGCAAGCCCGCGGCCCATGATCCATTCCTTGTCCGCGGCGGACAGGAAATCCATGTGCTCGGTGAACAGCTTCACGCAGTCGCTATAGCTGCAACTGGTGCGCTCAAGCATCGCCGAGGCATCGGTTCCCCAAAAGCAACGCCGCGGCCCGAAGGCTTCCACCAGGTTGCGGATATAGGGCTGAATGTTCTTGTAGGGGTACGGCGCCGTCGAGAACACCGGCACCAAGGTGAGCTTGACTGAGACATTTGGATGCTTCGCCAGAGTAGCCGTGCTTTCGGTCGCGGCTTTGAGCAAATCGTCCTTCTGGGTGGTGCGCGCGCCGAGGTGATCCATGATGATGCGCAGCCGCGGATGCCGCGCCGCGACCTCGCCGATTTCCTTGTGCGTATACGGCGCGTTGAGCATCACCGGGATGCCGAGTCGCTCCGCCGCCGGCCAGAACCAGTCGGCGGTGCCGTCCTGCATCCAGACGCGATCCCATTCGTGGTGCAGCGTCAGCCGCACGCCGAGCATGCCCTTCTGGTCGCGCCAGGTTTCGAGCTTGCCGCGCTCCGCCGGCACGTTGATCGGAAAGCGGCCCATCACCGCAAAGCGATTGGGAAATTTCTGCGCGGCTTCGAGGCTGTAATCGACGCGATCGCCCTCCCACGACGGCGGCACCAGAATGGCGTGCTCGACGCCGGCAACCTTCATCATCGCGCCGAATTTCTCGTAGGTCAGCGGCTCGGGCAGGTGCGCCTTGCGGCCGGGCATCCATCGCCGGTCGGGCCCCTCCGGCAGCCAGATGTGAACGCCTGAATCGATAATCATCATGGCCCAGTCTCCTTTGGTGGTCCGGCGTCCTCTGCCGCGGTCGTGTATTTCCGACAGCCGCTTCGTTTCATTGTTTGCCGATGCCGGCCTGCGCAATCACCTTCGCCCAGCGGTCGATCTCGAACCGCATGCGTTGGTCGAGCGCGGCAGCGGCGAGCGGCCGGGCATCGAAGCCGATTGCTTTGTACTGTGCGATCACGTCCGGCCGCTGCAGGATCTCGGTCGTCGCGCGCGCCAGCACGTCGATCGCCTGTTGCGGCATACCCTTGGGACCGTAGAGCGCATTCCACGACGTCACATCGAAATCGGCGACGCCGGCCTCCTTCATCGTCGGCACGTCCGGCAGTTCGGGAATGCGCGCGGCCGAGGTTACCGCGAGAGGACGCACTTGCTTGGCTTCGATCCCAGCCCGCAGGCCGCCATAGGCGTTGATGACGAGATCGACCTCGTTGCGCAACAGTGCGACCGAGAGTTCGGCGGGCCCGCGATAAGGCACTACGGTGAAATTCAGGTTCTGGGTGGATTTGAACAACAGCGCCGCCAGATGATTGCTGGTGCCGACGCTCGACGTTCCGACGTTCAACGTGCCGGGCTTCTCTCTTGCCGCAGCCATCCATTGCTGCAGCGTCTTGTACGGCGACGCGGCGGCATCGACGAAAAGGTAAGCGAACTCGCTGACCCCGACGATCGGCGTCATCTCCAGCCGCGGATCGATCGGTTCGCGGAACAAACTCACGCCAATCGCGGTATTGTTCCCGGCCCAGGCGATGTTGTAGCCGTCCGGCGGGGCATTGGTCACCGCACGCCCGGCGATGACGCCGCCGCCGCCCGGCTGATTTTGCACCAGTACCGGGACGCCGAAGCGCTCCGACAGCTTCGCGGCAAGAATCCGCAGCGCCACATCGGAGGCCGAGCCTGCGGCAAGCGGCGTCACGATCCGGATGGCCCGCGACGGATAGGCATCCTCGGCTTGCGCTTGCCCGCGCAGCGGCACCGCCAGCATGACCCACGACAGACAGAGCAGGAAAAAGGCGACGGCGATACGCGGTCTGGAACTCACGATCTTCCCCACTTCAATGGCTCCGGCCAGTCCAGCCTTCGAACCTGCGCTTTATCGAGTTGCGCCCAGCGCCCGGGTGGTATCGTCGAACAGCTCGTCGACCGACACTCGTCGCGGGATCAGTTTCTGCCGCTGGCAAAAATCGATGATGATTTCCAAAGTCGGTCGGCAGGCTTCGACACCGAAACGATAAGGGTCGAGAACGCCGCCGTCGGGCAGACCCGCGGCGCGTTTACTGTCCTGGAATTGCCGGAAAACATCCCGCACCACGTCGGGCCGCGAGCGCGACAGCTCGGTTCGCACCACCAGCATGTGATTGATCGGCACGCCGTGGTGACGCTCGGCCCATTTCTGGGCGGCGGCGTCGGCGTCCGGAATGAGATGCTTAAGCCGCGGATCCGGCAGTTTGTCGCCGACAATCGCCGCGTCGATCTCGCCGTCAAGAAGCATCTGCAGGAGTTCCTTGCCGGGCGGCGCCCGTTTGACGATGTCGGGATCGCGGTATTCCGCGACATGCGGATCCTCAAACGTGATCCACTCCACTTTATCGAGATCGACGCCATAGTCGCTCGCCAGAATGCCTCGCACCCAGGTGCCGGTGGTGACGGTATAGGCGCGGACGCCGACGCGCTTGCCGTTGAGATCGGACGGCTTGAGCGTGCCGCGCTCGGCATTATAGGCGATGGTGTGATGCTGGCCGCGGCTCACCACCACGGCAGGAAGCAGGACATAAGGCTTGTCGTACGACTTGGCCTGCAAATAGGTGACGATCGCCAGTTCGGCGAGA
The DNA here is from genome assembly GCA_963816565.1 of uncultured Alphaproteobacteria bacterium. Lineage (GTDB taxonomy): Bacteria > Pseudomonadota > Alphaproteobacteria > Rhizobiales > Xanthobacteraceae > BOG-931. Next base: position 197,129 of record CAWFLM010000001.1, read on the forward strand.
TCGTATTTGGCCTCGCGCACCACCTGTTTGAACAGGTTGTTTGCGACCTTGACGTCGACGAAATCGAAACCGACGAGATCGGAATGCACCGCCCCGCTTTTGAGCGGCGCGACATTCGGATAGTTGCCCAGCATCGTATGCAAAGTGAGTTTCGATTCTGGTTTTGATCCTGCCGCCATCGCACGCTCCTTATCGATCTGCCAATACCGGATAAAGCGTCAGCGCCGTCTTGCCGAAGATCCACTCCTGATCGGACTCCTTGGCAAAGGAGAACGCTTGTCGCGCCGCGCCGAGAATTTCCGACAGCGTTCCGAGCGAATTCGGGAAATTCGATCCCCAGGCGATCCGCGACGGCGCCGAATGTGTCGATCAATTTGCCGAAGAAGGTTTCCGGCGTGCCCTTGCCCCAGGATTTCGGCGTCACATTGATCGGCGTGATCTTCAAGTAAACCTGCTGGTATTTGGCGAGCGCGAGGAGATCGGCGGCGCCGCCGATAGGGCGGCCCGTCTTCGAACGGCGCCGCGACAGGTGGTCGAGGATCATCGTCACCTTCGGAAACCTGTCCATGATCTGGCGCAACAGCGGGATGCCTTCCTGCCTTCATCTGCATGCAGACCGGAATGTTTTTCGCCGCCGCGTGCTCCCAGAACGGATAAGTCGTCGGATCGACGAACCAGGTGGCTTGATCGGGCAGCGTGCTGCCGGTCGTGAACAGCCGCATGCCGGCGCAACCGCGGCCGAGCCAATAGTCGAATGTCTTCACTGCGTCTTGGGCCAAGAGTCGATGGAATAAACGCCGGTAAAGCGCGACGGCACGGCCTCGACGGCATCCGCCACATAGCTGTTGTCGTAGCCGTAGGCGGTCGACGAATGCACGATCGCGGCTTTGGCTATGCCAGCCTCGTCCATCGCTTTGACGAGCGTCTGGTAGGTCGTCGGCCGCTCGCTCGACCATGTCGATTGCGTGCCGCCGAGCGGCGCCAGCGGATAATGCTTGGTATCCGGCGAAACGATATGGGGATGAATATCGATGACTGGCGACATGGGACCTCGCGCGATGCGGGAACGAGTTACGGGTTGATATCGACGAACACCTGGTTGAGCTGCGGACGCGACGGAATCAGACCCTGCTGCAAGGCATAAGTGACGAGCGCCTCGATGCTCGGTCCGTTCGCTGCCATGCCATAGGGCAAGGGATCGCTCATCAGCGAGAAGAAGCCCCGATAGCGCTTGTCCTCTGGGGCGTCGCCCCGGCCGAGCTTGAGTTCATCGAGATAAGGGCTGCTTCGCCGCAACAAAGGCGTTCATCAGCGAGCGCGCCAGCCACGGATGGCGCGCGATGTGCTCATCCTTCACCACGATGAGGCCGTGGATCGGATAGATGCCGGTGCGGCGAAACCAGTCGGCTTCGATTTGATCGACATTCGCGAACAGTTCGGGATAGGTCCCGGTGGCTCCGCCGGTCGGCGCGTTCATATCCCAATTGCCGATCGGCGGTCCGGCGCGGCCGACGCCGGCCGGCCCGGTAAAGCCGGCCTCGATCTCGCCGGATGCCATCATGCTTTGCAGCGATTTTCCCGCCGGGGCATGCACGACGTTGCGCGGCAGTTCGAGCGTCGCGACATGTTCCTCGTCGTCCACCACCCAGGTCACTTTCGATGAATCGAGGCCGTATTCGTTGACGAAAATGCCGCGCGTCCAGACGCCGGTCGTCACCGAATAGGCCCGCACGCCGACTTTCTTGCCTTCGAGATCCTTGGGCGCGCGGATGCCGGCGTCGGGCCGGACAACGAAGCCGCCGTGATGAAACCGGCGCATGACGAAGATCGGCAGCGCGATGTAAGGCGCACCGCGGGCGCGCGCGATCATGTAGGTCGTCGGCGCCATCTCGCAGATGTCGAACTCGAGGTCGCGCACCATGCGGCGGAACGCCTGGATGATCGGCACCACTTCGACGAAATCCGCGTCCACGCCCTCGATCGCAATGGCGCCGTTCTTGATCGGTGCGGTGTGGCCGTAACTGCCGATCGCGATCTTCAGCCGCGGCCGCTCGGCGCCGGCTGGAGTTCTGCTGCTTGCTGCCTGTACGTTCACGTCACTACCCTGTTTGCCGATTTATTGTTTCGGAATGCCGGCTTTGTCGATGACCGTACGCCATTTCGCGGCATCGGCGTTCAGGCGTTGCGTCAGGGCCGCCGGCGTGCTCGCCAGCGGTTCCATGCCGAGATCGGCCATCTTGGCGCCGATCTCGGGCAATTGCAGAACGGCGCCGATCTCGCCGTTGAGTTTGGCGATGATGTCGGCCGGCGTGCCGGCGCGCACCGAGAGCGCGTTCCAGCTGGTGACGACATAGTCCGGATAGCCGGAGTCCTTGACCGTGGGAACGCCCGCAAACAACGGTGACGGCTTGTCGCCCGACGTGGCGATGATCCGGATCTGCTTGCCGGCCACCATCGGACTGAACGCCGCGTAATAATCGAAACCGACGTCGACGTCGCCGCGATCGATGGCGGTCATGAGTTCCGGCGTGGTGCGGAAGGTGACGACTGCGGCGTTCACGCCGGTGACCATTTTGAACAGCTCGGCCGAAAGGTTTTGCGTGCTGCCGACCGCGATCGTGCCGAAATTAAGCTTGCCCGGATTCTGCTTGCCGTAGGCGACGAGCTTCCCGACGGTGTCGAACTGGGTAGCCATTTTCGTCGCCAGCAGCATGTCGAATTGCGCCAGCAGTGAAACCGACGCGAAGTCGCGGTTGATATCAAAGGGCAGCGCGGCAAACAGGCTTTCGCTGATCGCGGCGCCATTGCCGGACAGGAACATCGTGTAGCCGTCCGCGGGGAAGCTCAGTGCGCCCTTGGCGGCCACGATGCCGCCCGCTCCCGGCCGGTTGTCGATGAAGAAGTTCTGGCCCATGCGCTCGCTGAGCTTTGCGGCGACCAGGCGGGTCGAGACATCGGCAACGCCGCCGGGCCCGTAAGGCAGGATAATGCGGACCGGCCGGTCCGGATAATTGGCCTGTGCCGACGTTTGCGCCGCAATAAACGGCGTCGCGGCTGCGGCAATCGCCGACGCACCGATGCTGCGCCAAATATCCCGGCGAGAGAGCATGTGTTCCTCCGGCAGCGTCATTGTCTGGCGCGCAGCTCAAGCCGTCGCGACGCCGATTTTGGCCGCGATCATCATCAAGCCGCGCGCCTCCAGTCCATTCCGATTAGCCTCTCGACTTGATATAGAAATCGTCTCGGAGGCCTCGAACGGAGCACGAACTCGCGGATAAATCGTGCTTTTTCTGGGGCCGTTACGCGATATAGGAAACATGCCCGATGATCGATTTCCGGCTTTTGCGCCACTTCTCCTATTTCCTTGCCGTGGCCGACGAAAGGCATTTCGGCAACGCGGCGAAACGGCTGGGGATGTCGCAGCCGCCGCTCAGCCAGCAAATCCAGGTGCTGGAGCGCTCGCTTGGCGTCCGCCTGTTCGAGCGCACGCGCCAAGGGGTTACGCTGAGCCGCGAGGGCGCCGCGATCCTCGCTCCGGTGCACCGCTTCATGGAGCACGCCCAGCGGCTGCAACAAGCGGTCACCGACGCGCGCCAGGGCCGCACCGATATTGTGACGATCGGCGCCATCAATTCGGCGATGTTCGACATCATGCCGCGGTTGATGCGGACCGCCAAGCGAATCTATCCGCAACTTTCACTGTCGGTTATGGAGGCGCGCAGCGCCGAAGCGCTATCCGCAGTGCAGAGCGGCGAGGCCGACATTGCCTTCGCGCGGTTCGACGACCGCATCGCGTCGCTCGAGGTTCGTCCCATCGTCTACGACCACCTCGTCCTCGTTCTTCCGGTCGACCATGCTTTGACGCAGCGCAGCCGCATCGGTCTTGCCGAACTTGCCGACGAGAATTTTGTGCTGTTTCCGCGCCGCTCCAGCCCGAGCTTTTTCGATCAGATCACCAGCGCCTGCCGCGGCGCCGGCTTTTCGCCGCATGTGCTCTATGAAGTCCATTCGGTGGTCTCGCAGATCGCCTATGTCGGTTGCGGCGTCGGCGTCGGCATGGTGCCGAGCCGCGCCATGCGCTTCGGCGGCGGCGATGTGGTGTTTCGGCCGCTCGTCGAAACGATCAATGTCGTCAGCATTGCGGCCGCCTGGAAGCCGGCGCTGTGCAAGGCACTGGTGCCGACGATCGTCGACATCGCAGCCGACATCGGCGCCGACCGGGAAGCGCTGCCCATTGCCGGATCGCCGGTTGAAACCGTGGCGGCGCAATAACGGCGGGTGCCCGGAGCGTGTGGCAACATTGGAATCCGCACAGCGTCGTGGTAGTGCCGAACGCTCTGCCGGGGCGCAGTCCGCAACGGACGCAGACACAGGGGCGCCGCAATGCCGCTGATCCATGACGCCGAAGTCTGGCAAAGCAAGCTTGCCGCGCTGCCGCTCGCCAGCTACGGCCCCGGCGAGACCGTGTTCGCCGAAGGCACCAGCACCGGGCGGCTTCTCATTCTCAAAAGCGGCGCGGTCAGCATCGTCAAAGCCGGCATCGAGATCGCCACCGTGGCGGAACCCGGCGCCGTGTTTGGCGAACTGTCCGCGCTGCTCGGTCAACCGCATGGCGCCGACGTGCTCACCGTGGAAGCCTCGGAGTTTCACGTCGCCGACGCCGCCGCGCTGCTCGGACAAGATCCAGTGGCGCTGCTTTACGTGACGATGGTGCTGGCGCGGCGTCTCGAAGGCGCCAACCAGGCGCTCCTTGAATTGAAGGATCAGATCGAGGCCGGCGAGCCTCCCGGCATGATCGAGAAATCGGTCGAGAGGATCCAGGGCTTGCTGAGCGCCATCGGCACCGGCTACCTGCGCGCCGGCGTCGGCTACTCCATGCTTCCCCCGACGTGATGCGGGGCGAACCGGAGCGGCGCCTAAGTGCTTAGTGAGTTTTGGCGCCGAGGTAGCGCGGCACCACGATGCGCTCGCCTTCGGTCAGCGCCGCATGCTCCGACTTCGCATTGAGCTGGATGAGCGCCCAGAGCGGCACATGATAGGTCGCAGCGACTGTCGCCAGCGTATCGCCGGCATGGGCCGCGACCGGCTCGCCGGAGTCCCACAGTTCGATGGCGCCGACAGCCGGCGGGACCAGCCGCAACGGCACGGTTTCCCCGCCGCCGCCCGCGGCGGCCGACCTGACCTTGGCGGCCAGTTGCTCCTGAATGCGGTCGAACTTGTCCAGATTGATGTGGACGATCTCGGGGCGATCTTTGAGGTTGTAGCTGGCATAATGGCCGTGAAAGCCGTGCCCCGGCTCAAGGTCGCCGCCGCCCAAAATGTTGGAGGACTGGTAGAGATTGATGTAGCGCTCGACATTGGCCGGTATGGCGTGGGCGGCGCGCGTGGGATCGTAGGTGATGAGGAAACTCACCGGGATATGGGCGGCTTCCAGCGCTTCGGCAAATTGCACGGCGGAATCGCCGCCGATGGAATGGCCGATCGCGGTGATCGGCTTGGGATCGCGGCGGTAATCGGCGATGGCCTGATTGGCAAGGGACCGCCACGACGAATAGCCGTCGATGTCGGCGGCAACGCCGGAGCGATCGATGCGCGCCGCCAATTGATCCATGCCCCAATCGATCATGCCGATCAGGCCGCGGAACAGATAGGCGCGCCCGTGCACGGTCGCGACTTTTTCGCCGGCGCCCGCCGCGCCGAGCAGCGTCGCGGCTTCGCCGGTTGCGACCACGGACGCCGCGATCATGAACGCCGCAATGATGACGGCGATATTTTTGGCTCGAACCATGCGGTCTTAATATTCAATAGCGGAAAGCGGAAAAACAGACGGCCGCCGCGTCGAGCGACGAGCACTAGCACAAATGGGAGATCGGCCGGGCTTTTTCGTGGCAAAACCCGGCCAAGCACGCTCGCCGTCAAGTTTCTCCGCGAATCGCCGGTCGAATCAGGCGAGCCCCGCTTCATGCATTATCTTCGGTGTGCTGCGAGGTCCGGCTTCTGGTAACAAAGGCCATGAAATTCCTAACGCGATTGGCGACGGGCGATATCGCTCTTTGGCGCACATTCTGGCTGATCGGCACGCCGCTCGCCGTCGTTTGGGATGTCACCGGTCTCAGCATGCTCACCGGATTTGGCGTCGGCGAGCCGCTTGTGGCGACGCTGATCATAGCGGTATTCACGCTGTCGAGCATGGCCATCGTGTTTGTCGCGGTGGCCATTTGGCGTAGCGCATCGCGCTATCCGCGCGAGGCGTGGTGGAAACATCTGCTCGCCTGGAGCGCCAAATTATGCGCCGTCTTTTCGGGATTGGCCGCGGCAGTCAGTTTTTGCCTCGTCCTCTACCTGGCCTTTTCCTACCTTTATGCCGGCGCAGCGCCGGTTTGATGGACGCCGGCAGCCGGCCGGAAAGTCGAGCGGCCGATCGTCGCCCCGCTACACCCAAAACCAACATAGCCGCGGTAAATTGACACCCTGCGAAGGGTTGATCGGATTACCCTATCGGCGAGCGCAAGAAATGATTCGGGTCGGCAACTGATTGCGAGTGGCTCGATTCGACTGGCACCCGCGGGGTCAAAATCGTGAGATGGGAATATCAAATTGTCAGGGCAGATACCGTCGAGAACTTCGAGTCCTCCCTCAATAAGCTTGGTAGTGAAGGGTGGGAGGCGACGTCCGGTGTCTACTCACTAGGCGAGGCTAAAAAGGTTTCCCTTGGGCAGGGAATGCCGCTTTCCATGACGGTGGGGGCTTCAACGTGGGTCGCTCTCATGAAACGCCCCATTCCGGGTTAAAGGGCGGCAGGACGGGTCATTATTTCGCGTAGCCCTGCGATCGAAGCCAGTCTAACCGGCGGTCGCCCTGCAGCCACTCATCGGCTTCGGCTTTGCTCTTAAGTCCTTTGATGTAGCGAATCTCGGCTCCCGGGTAGTGAGCCTCAATTTGCCAGTCGTCCTCCGCAATGCGCTTGTACTTGAAGATGACCCGAGGGGATTTGCTCATCGCTTTTTTATGTCTGTTTCAGTGTTTCGATAAGCACTGCTACCATGCTTTGATTGCGGCAGGTGTGAAATCGCCGTCGGTTAGTGGCTGTAGCGATGCGCGCCCTAGTTTGCGGCCGTTCTCGTCAATCCGGCCGTCGGCGAGCCATGATAGGTTCGCTCGGCATAGTCCTTGAGATCTGCGGCCGTCAATCGCCGCTGCGTAAATAAGTCGCCCGAGTTCGCCGACGTCAAAAGCTTCTCGACAAACGCCGTCATCTCGCTGGACTGCGGTTTTGCCTCTGGCGCGGCCGGTCCCAGTGATTGTGGCGTCTCGGCTTGAGCGACCTGCACATGATCGTTGACCGGCGGATTACTGGGCGACTGATCCAGCCCATCCGCTGCCGGTTCGTGCCGGACCGGCTCCGATAATTGCGCAAGCTTTTGCTTCGGCCGCGCCGCCGCAGCGACCTTGGCGGGCGTTTGCGCCTTCGGCATTGCGGCTTGAGCGATTTGCGGACGATTTTCGGCCGGTGGGCTATTTTGCTCGTATGTCAGCGCTGCCGGTTCGACCTGGATCGACGGCGAGGACTGCTCAGGTTTAAGCGGCTCCGGGGTTTCGACTTGCGGCGTCTCGGCTTGCGCGGTTTCCGCACGATCTTCGGCGGCGAACTTGGCGATCTCGCTTTTCGCCAAATCGCGAAACTGCGCGTTGAACTGCGCCCCCGGATGGGAGTCGTTGTTGGTGATGTATTCGATATTGTCGCCGACCAGTTTCTTCGATCCCATGCCGCCGAAAGTCATCCACGGATTGGGGTTATAGATTTCGATCATCCGCCCCACTTTGCCCGGCGTCAGCGGCGGATTCCAGCTCAGCATCGAAGGCTGCAGCGCGATAATCAGATCCACATGTGTCGCGTTATTGGCGACGAAAACCGAACTGTTGGCGCCGAGGCTATAGCCGATGACCACCGTGTGCGTTCCCGGCGGCTGGCGGTCGAGGTCGTCGACCAAAGACGGCCACGCCTGATGCACGTAGGTTTCGACCTCGACATCCGGCATCGTTTTGAGTTCGGCGACCAATTCGACGAGCCCGATCGCCGGCAATGGCCCGAACATCGGCCACAACACGCCGACAAAGGTCTTGGCATGGACCGGCGAGCAGACGAGCGACCCACACAACGCAACGGCGATCGTGAGTTTCTTCACGTGATAGGTCCCCGTAGACTGACTTCCCCGCGTATACACAGCCAGGGAATTGCGGGGATTTATGGGACGGCAAGCGGAATCATTGCGGACGAATGTGGCCGCGCGCTAACGTGCTTAATAGCCGGTGAAGAAATCTTGGCGGCCGTACTGCCGGCGAGCGCGACGCGCTAGTGCCAATACGGCGGATAGCCGGAGGTTTTCTCTTGCGCCGCAAGAAGCCGCAGCATTGCCGGCCATTCCAACACGCCGTAGGGGCGTCGCGTGCCGGGCTGATAGAGATGCGCGGTATGCGCGAGCACGTTCTCGCCGGGCATGGTCAGTTCGGCGCGCGCCGCCATGGCGTCGACCTGCGAGCGGCACGACATTTCGAGCTGATACATCGTATTGAACGCCTGCTGGATGGTTGGGCCGCAGGTCAGAAGCCCATGGTTGCGCATCACCAGCGCGTCGTGCGGCCCAAGATCGGCCACGATCCGCTCGCGCTCGTCGGTGTCGATCGCAGGTCCCTCATAGTCGTGATAGCCGAGATGGCCGACGAAGCGGATCGAGGTCTGCGACAGCGGAAGAAGCCCGCATTTCATCGCCGCCACCGCCATGCCGGCGCGGGTGTGGGTATGCAAGACGCAGGCGACGTCGGGCCGCGCCTTGTGGATGGCGCCGTGGATGACGTAACCGGAGACGTTTAGGCTGTAATCGGTGTCGGGCTTAGAGACGATATTGCCCTCGACATCGATCTTGACCAGGCTCGACGCCGTGATCTCCTTATAAAGGAGGCCATAGAGATTGATCAGGAGATGTTCGGTGCCGGGAATGCGCGCCGTGATATGGTTATAGATCAGGTCGGTCATCTCGTAGGCATCGACCAGACGGTAGCAGGCGGCAAGATCGAGCCGCGTCTGCCACTCTTGCGCCGACACCTCGTTGCGGATTGACTGAAAGTCTGTCGCGTAATTCACGGGCGTTCCTCCATTCCTCCAGCATAGCGCCCCGGGCGGGCGCTGTCAGTTAAGAAGTCGCTTGAGGAGCCGCCCAAGATTTCAGTTTACATGAGATCGTAAGATGCCGATCAAGATCGATGAAATCTTACGCAATCACGTCAAGGACAAGCTCGCCCGCGGCGAGGTCGTCGCCTCGCTGACGGTGCGGCTGGTGCGCGGCATCGAGATCGCGCGGCTCGCCAAGACCGCGGGCTTCGACAGCCTCTATGTCGATATGGAGCATGCAAGCTTTTCGCTCGATACCACCGGGCAAATCTGCATGGCGGCGCTGGAGGCCGGCATCACGCCTTTGGTGCGGGTGCCGGGTGTGGCCGAGGTGTCGCGCGTGCTCGACGGCGGCGCGCTCGGCATCATCGCCCCGCATGTTCGCTCGGCTGCGCAGGCGCGCGATTATGTGCGGGCGGCGAAATTCCCGCCGCTCGGCGAACGCTCCGCCGCCGGTCCCCTGCCCCATCTGCATTACCGCTCGTTCCCGGCCGGCGAGGTCGATGCCGCGTTCAACGACGCCACCTTGCTGATGGTGCAGTTCGAGAGCGAGGAGGCGCTGGCGAGCGCTGAGGAGATTGCGGCGGTCGGCGGCGTCGACATGGTGATGATCGGCTCGAACGATCTGTTGGCCGACTGGGGGCTACCCGGCCAGTACGGCCACGCGCGGCTGCGCGAGGCTTATGCCAAAACCATCGCCGCCTGCCGCGAGCACGGCAAGCATGTCGGCGTCGGCGGGCTGTCGTCGCGCCCCGAGCTTGCCGCCGAATTCGTGCGCATGGGCGCGCGCTATGTCTCGACCGGCACCGATCTCGGATTTTTGCTGGCGGCGTGTACGGCGAAAGCGAAGGAAGTGCGGGAGATGAAGCCGCAATGATGGCCGCAAAGCCTTTCACCTACCGCTCCGATCCGGTGCGCATCGTGTTCGGCTCAGGCGCCATCGGTGCGCTCGCCGCGGAAGCCGACTTGCACAAGATGGCGCGGCTCGTCGTGCTGTGCTCGACATCGCGCACCGATTTTGCCCGCCGTGCCACCGCGAACATTGCCGATCGCTGCGTCGGTATCAGCGATGCGTCCGAGCCGAATATGCCGCGCGCCGCGTTCGAGCGGTTTCTGGCGGATCTTGAGCGGCACAATGCCGACGGTTTTGTCGTGGTCGGCGGCGGCTCGCCGATCGGGCTCGCCAAGGCCGCGGCGGCGACCACGAAACTACCCTACATCGCTATCGTCACCACTTATTCCGGCTCGGAAATGGCGGCGCGCTGGCGCATCGGCGTCGCCGCCGACCGCATCAGCGGCGAAGGCGCCGCGTCGCTGCCCGCAACCGCGATCTACGATCCCGAACTGACGCTCGATCTGCCGGCGCGGATGTCGGCGGCGAGCGGCATGAACGCCATGGCGCATGCGGTCGAGAGCCTTTACGGCCCCGACACCAATCCGGTGGTGGCGACCATGGCCGAGGAGGCTATTCGACTTCTTGGCGCAAGCCTGCCGCGCGTCGTGCAAAATCCGCGCGATATCAACGCGCGGACGGATGTGCAATACGGCGCCTGGCTCGCCGCCACTTTCCGCGCCGAGGTCGGGCTCGAACACGCCATCGCGCAACGGGTGCGGCAATGGTTTAATCTCGACCATGCGCATACCCATGCGGTCGCGACCCCCTATGCGATCAGCTTTAATGCCAATGCCGCGCCCGACGCGATGCGGCGCATTGCGCGCGCGCTCGGCGTCGGCGATGCGGCGCGCGGCCTTTACGATCTCAACGTCCGCCTCGGCCTGCCGACCGGACTGAAAGGGCTGGGCATGCGCGAGGAGGATATCGGCAAGGCGGTCGAGGTGGTCGCGGCGGTCAAGATCGAGCATCCGAGGCCGGTGTCGAAGGCCGACCTTTTCAACATCATCTCCCAGGCTTTCGCCGGCGAGCCGCCACGTTTCTGATACATTCGCCGTCATGAACAGCGCAACCGCCGGCTCGGGACTGAAATGGGTCGGCCGCGCCATCCGGCGCTTGGAAGATCCGGCGCTGGTCACCGGGCGCGGACGCTTCACCGCCGACCTTGCCGCCAGCCATCATCTACGCTTCGTGCGCAGTGCCGTCGCCTCGGGGCGCATCGTGCGCATCACGGCGCCTGACGGCGCTTGCATCTTGACCGCTGCGGAGCTTGCCGGTGCGCGGCCGATTCGGCCGATGCTGCACAAATTCGGCTACCGGCCGATCGAGCAGCCGCTTTTGGCGGAAGATGTGGTGCGTTTTGTCGGCGAGCCGGTCGCCGCCGTTTACGGCTCGAGCGCCGCCGAAGCCGAGGATTTGGCCGAGCGCGTCGACGTCGCGATCGTGGAGCTCCCGGCGGTGATCGACGCGCGCGCTGCGCTCGCGCCCGACGCGCCGCGCGTGCACGAGCACGGCAATGTCGTGGTCGACGGCAATATCAAGACCGCGGATTTTGACGCCACGCTCGCCAAAGCGCACCGCCGCATTCGGCTGAATTTGCGTTCGCGCCGGCAAAACGCGACGCCGCTCGAAGCGCGCGCGGCGCACGCGGCGTTCGATCCGGCGACCGGCCGCACCACGCTCACCTGCACGACTCAGATGCCGCATCTCACCCGCACGGCGATTGCCGATATTCTCGACTTTGCCGAATCCGACCTGCGCGTGATCGCCCCCGACGTCGGCGGCGGTTTCGGCCAGAAAATGTCGCTTGCCGCCGAATATGTCGTGCTGGTGTGGCTGGCGCGCAAACTTCAAGACAGCGTTGCCTGGCACGAAGACCGGCGCGAGAATCTGATCGCCGCTTTTCATAGCCGCGACCAGCATGTCGAACTGGAAGGCGGCTTTGACGCGCGCGGCAAATTGATCGCGCTGTCCGCGGACGTGATCGCCAATACCGGCGCCTATTCGTGCTTTCCGACCACCTGCGGCGTCGAGCCGCTGATGGCGCTTGCCGAATTGCCGGGGCCATACGACGTGCGCGCCTATTGCTGCCGCGCGCGCGGCGTCGCCACCCACACCTGCACCATGGCGCCCTATCGCGGCGTGTCGCGGCCGGTCATCACCCTTGCTGTCGAGCGGCTGATGGATAAGGCCGCCGCCGAATTCGGCTTGAGCCCCGTCGAAATCCGCCGCCGCAATCTGATCGCCCGCTTTCCCTACACCTCGGCGACCGGGCTCGTGTTCGACGAAGGCAGCTATATCGAGACGCTCGACAAGGCGGCGGCGCATGTCGATCTGCCGGCGTTTCGCGTCCGGCAGCAAAAGGCGCGCGCCGCCGGCCGCCATCTCGGCATCGGCTTTGCGACGTTTTCCGAGCGCACCGGTTATGGCAGCCCGGCGTTCGCCGCGCGCGGCATGGAGATCACCCCCGGCTGGGAAAATGTCGAAGTGGTGATGGATCCGTCGGGCCGCGTCGAAGCGCGCATCGGCGCGAGCCCGCACGGCCAGGGCTTGCGCACGACGCTGGCGCAAATCGTCGCCGATCAGCTCGGCGTCGCGCCGGCCGACGTTCGCGTGCTGCACGGCGATACCGATCGCACCCCTTATGGCTGGGGCACCTTTGCCAGCCGGTCGCTCGTCATCTCCGGCGGCGCCACGCTCCTGGCGGCGCGCAAAATCCGCGACAAGCTTCTCGTCATTGCCGGCGAGGTTCTGGAGGCGGCGGCGGACGATATCGTGCTCCAAGACGGCACCGCCAAAGTCTCGGGCACCGATCGCACGGTCGCCATCGCCGCGCTGGCGCGCGCCGCCTATCATCAAGCGCAGCGCTTCAAGGGCATTACGCCGGGATTGAGCGAGACGGCGCATTACGATCCGCCCGGCACCTTCTCCAATGCCTGCCATGTCGCCATCGTCGAGGTCGACATCGAAACCGGCCGCGTGACAATCGATAAATTTCTCGCCGTGGAAGACGCCGGCCGCATCATCAATCCCATGATCGCCGACGGCCAGGTGCACGGCGGTATTGCGCAAGGCATCGGCAACGCGCTGTTCGAGGAAATCGTCTACGACAGCCTCGGCAATATCCAGACCGCGACGCTCGCCGACTACCTGGCGCCGACGGCTTGTGAAATTCCGCCGATCGAATTGCACCACATCGAAACCCCGGCGGCGTCTTCGGTCACCGGCGCCAAGGGTCTTGGCGAAGGCGGCGCCATCGGCGCGCCGGCGGCCGTGGTGAATGCCGTCAACGACGCGCTGTCGCCGTTCGGCGTCTCGATCGACGAAATTCCGGCAACGCCGCAGCGCATCCGGGCGGCGCTGCGCGGCGCGCCGACCCGCCCCTAGGGCGTGGACGCATTAGTGCACGACCTCGGACCATGTCCGCTGTTTGGTCGCCATCGGCAGGCAAAACGGACGTGACACGGACATCGTCAAAGGTCCGAATCGAGACCCAAAGCAGGCACCAAGAAGAACCCCCGTTCGACATTTCGTGGCCGCGTGAGCAATTTTGCTCAGAAGCCGTTTGTCATTGATTATTTGGAACGATCGCGGCCAAGCCGGCGTTGTCTCTCCACATCCCCAAAATTAACAAATTGCGGAGTGTCCACAGGAGACATCGATGAGAACTCTACGACTAATATCCACCACGGCGGCGATATTGATGCTGAGTGCCGGCGTCGTCTCGGCACAAGGCACTAAGACGGACGATACGCCCGGCGCCCCGGCGGCACAGACTGCCCCGACACAGAAAATGGCTCCGGCTGTAAAATCCGATCAAATCAAGACGCCGGAAAAAACCGGGCAAGCAGCGCCGACAGTGCCCGACAAGAAGCAGCAGACGACGGATAAGGGCGTTCCTGCCAGCACGGTGGCCAAGGGCTCATCCGAAGCCAATGGCAGCGCTGTCGTGAATTCCAAGCGAACGGAACGTCATGGCAGAGCCCGATATGCTAGTCGCCACCACGGACCGTTATATAACAGCTACAGAGGCGATTATGGCTTCCGAGATTGCTACAACCACCGTCATAGCTGGCTACCCTGGTTCGGGTGCTAACTCACTGGCCAAGGTGTTTAGTCACCACTAGGGTTTCTGAAAGACCGGCGTAATTCAACGGCTACCGCCTTCCTCATGGAAATGCGGTTTCCCAAAAGATCAAGCTGAAGCCCCGAGCGCGTTCGGGGCTTTTGCTTTTGGCCGCGCCTCCGGTGACGTCTTCTGCGGTGAGAAAAACGCAGGCGTCATGTCGCCGCTCGGCCGTTCGCGTCTTTTCCTGCCATGCAAGACGTATCTCATCCGACCGAGCGAATTTGCGCGTTGACGTGCGAATTGCAAAGTTGCGGGAGAAGCGCCTTGCAACTTAAGAGGGATATTCCTAGCATGCACTCTCGATGGGCGAATGCCGCCCAGAGGGGGCGTTGCCATGTGGAATCTGTCGAAACTACCGCCGGTCCCGGCGCCGTGCCTGCCGGGCGCGCTCGACAAAAATGACGCTCGGGCCAATGCCGGCTTTGCGCTGCGCTACGGAATCGCCGCGACGGCGCGCAATTCGCCCGCGCACCGCAAACTCCCAATCAGGACGAAACCAAATACCCCGACAAATCCGCGACTTATTCCAAAGGCCTCAAGCAAAAAAGCTACGGAATCGTCGATCCGGATGCATTCCAGGCGTTCCGCGCTGGCTTGGGCACGAGCGACGGAATAACCGCCGGTACAATGAACTTCGAAGACCCGAATATAATTCTAGGCGGCTACTCACTGCAGCACCAGACGCCGCCGTTCTACACGCAGCTCGATGGGCCGGCGGGCGCATTTGCTTTGCCGCTTGCCGGCGCCAACTCGCAAGATTTTGCGGCGCCGCCCGCGTTCGAGGTCGATAGCATCGACTATGCGCTGGAATTGATCGAGCTTTATTGGGCGTCGTTGCTGCGCGACGCGCCATTTTCCGAATATCACATAAACCCGATCGCCATCGCGGCCGCCAACGGACTGACCAAGCTCCGCACCAAATACGGCGGCCATTACTACGGACCGGTCAACGCATCGGGCATGGTGACGCCGGATTTGCTGTTCCGGGGCGGACCGCTGCAGATCGGCGACAAGACTTACTTCGCTGGTGAGGACGTCGGTCCTTATGTCTCGCAATTATGCATTGCCCCGACCCGCCTTGGCGCGCAGCCGATCGATCAGAAAATGCTGAGCTATGCGCCGGGGGTCAATTATTTGACCGATCTGGACGCCTGGTATGCCGCGCAAAATGGCAAAGTCGACGGCGTGAACGTCGCCGACGGCGTGCGCCGCCACATGCGCAACGGGCGTGCGCTCAGCAGCTATACGCATATTGCCGAAATCTCTCAGGCCTATTTTGTTGCCTATCTGGTTCTCGCGAGTTCAAGCATCGAGCCAAACCGGACTAACCCATATGGCGCCTGCAGAAATCAAAAGCCGTTTGGCACGTTCGGCGGACCGGACATTGCAGCCACGCTCGGCGCGGTGGCGAAGGCGGCATTGAACGCGGTCTGGTATCAGAAATGGATCGTGCACCTGCGTCACCGGCCGGAGGCCGGCAGCGGGCTCGTTTTCCTGATGATGACGAAGCCCGCGGGAATTCCGCTGCCCCAAGCTCCGGTGCATGAGGCGGTATTGGACTCGGCGGCGCTCTATTTCAGCCAATTCGTCAATCACGATTTCGGCCAGTCCGCAGCTCACGGCAGCTTTCTGCTGTCGCAGGCGTTTCCGGAAGGATCGCCGACGCATCCGTCCTATCCGGCCGGGCATGGCGCGGTCGCCGGCGCCTGCATCACGGTGTTGAAGTTCTTCTTCGACGGCGACGCCGTGTTCGAACAGCCGGTCGTGCCATCCGCCGACGGCTTGGCGCTCGAACCCTATACCGGTCCGCACGATCTCACGGTCAACGGCGAACTGCACAAGCTCGCCCACAATATCTCGTTCGGCCACGGCATCCATGCCGGCATTCATTGGCGCAGCGACACCGATCAATCGATCATTCTTGGCGAGCAGGTCGCGCTGCGATTCCTGCAGGACCAGGTTTTTAGCTACAGCGAAAAGGTCAAGGTGACGATCACGCTTCTCAACGGCGAGCCATTCACCATCACGAACCAGTAGACGGGTTATCGCTGATGCTCGCGCGCCGAGACGATTGCGAGATAGAGGTAGACGCCAAGCAGCGTCATCTCGACGAAGACGACGAAAATGCTGCCGCCATAGACTTGCGGAAAAAACAGCTCGACCGCCGCCATCGAGACCACCGAGGTGAGCCACACCACCGCTCCCCATGCCGCCGCGAGCCACAGTCCCACCGCGGCAATGAGATCGAGCACGGCAAAGAATACGGTGGAGGTCTGCCAAGCGATGGTATGGGTCTCAAAACCGCCGTCCGGGCCGGCGCCGATGCCGCAGACCTGGCCCCAGTGATAAAGCCCCTTGATCAGCGACACGGCGGCCATGATGCGCAGGAACAGGATGAGATATTCGGTCCAGCTGCCGCGGTTGCCGGCCGTGGTGGCCCGAACCGGCTCAAGGAGGTCACTTGGCCGGGTCGGCTGCCGCTGCGATTGATCGCTCATGATGTCCCCGTCAGACCAAGAGGCAGAGGAACGGCAGTTTCGTGGCAGCAGTTCGTGGCAGAGGTCGTAGAACGCCTAACCCGCAGTCGTTAGAGGGCCGCCCAGGCCGGTCAACGCGGTCGGGGCAAGGCGCTAAAAGTTCCAGCCCCGCTTAGTGGCACCTTAGGGATGGACGGGGTAAAAAGGGGTCGGGGAGAGCGGAGACTGTCATGGCGATTAAATTCGGCCGTCCCTTGGAACAGCGCCCCTTGGAACAGCGCCGGCTCGCACCCGTCGAGACCGGGGCGCCGTCCGAACGGCTCGATTTAGCCATCCGTCCGCGCCGCAATCGCCGCGCCGAATGGGCAAGACGCTTGGTGCGCGAGAATGTGCTCACCACCGACGACCTGATCTGGCCGCTGTTCTTGGTCGACGGCCACAAAATCCGCGCCAGCGTCGAGTCGATGCCAGGCGTCGAACGGCTGTCGGTCGACGAGGCGGTGCGCGCCGCCGAGCGGGCCGCCAAGCTTGCTATCCCCTGTCTTGCGCTATTTCCCTATACCGAGCCCGGCAGGCGCGACGAGGCAGGCTCCGAGGCGCTCAATCCGGATAATCTCGTCTGCCGCGCAATTCGTGCAATCAAGAAGGAGGTACCCGAGGTTGGCGTGCTCTGCGACGTGGCGCTCGACCCCTATACCAGCCATGGCCACGACGGGCTGTTGCACGACGGCGTCATCCTCAACGACGAAACGGTCGCGGTTTTAGTCCGCCAGGCTTTGGTCGAGGCTGAGGCCGGCTGCGACATCATCGCGCCCTCCGATATGATGGACGGCCGCGTCGGCGCCATCCGCTCGGGCCTCGATGCGGCTGGCTTTGGCGACGTGCAGATCATGGCCTACGCCGCGAAATATGCCTCGGCCTTCTACGGACCGTTCCGCGACGCGGTCGGCTCCAGCGCGACCCTTACCGGCGACAAACGCACCTATCAGATGGACCCGGCCAACACCGACGAGGCGCTCCGCGAAGTCGAGCTCGATATCGCCGAAGGCGCCGACATGGTCATGGTCAAGCCGGGTCTGCCGTATCTGGACATTCTGCAGCGGGTTAAGGACAGTTTCGGAATGCCCACCTTTGCCTACCAAGTCTCCGGGGAGTATGCGATGATTATGGCCGCCGCCGGAAATGGCTGGCTCGACAGCGACAAGGCGATGATGGAAAGCCTGATCGCGTTTAAACGCGCCGGCGCGGATGGGGTGTTGACTTATTTCGCGGCAGACGTCGCGGAAAAATTGAAGAAGGGCGGCTGACAAACCGCCCCCGCCCGGGACGTAAGGACGAGGCGGACGTGATGCGTGAGTATGACGACGAGAATATCCGGCTCTACACGCCGGTTTTGCAACGGGTCATCATCCTGCTGGCGGTGATCATCGCCGTGCCGGTGGTGATGTGGACCATTACCACCATGGTCCGCACTTATGTCGCCGCGCCGAAGGCGCCCGTCTTCCAGCGGCTGACAGACAATCCGCCTTCGGACGCCGCGCCCGTCGCCGCTGCCGCAATTCCGGCGCCGCCGGCTGCGCCAGAGCAAGCCCAGTCCGCCGCACCGACGGGTCAGCTCGCCGATGCCGGAACTCCGACCTCCGACGCCCATACGCCGCTTCTGGATATCAGAAAACCCGCCGACCAGACGCCGACGACCGTCGCCCCCGCGGCGCCTGCGAGCGCGCCCCAGACCGCGACGGCGGTTGCGTCACCTTCGATCCCAAAGCCGGCCGCGCCGGCGATGCCGCGGCCAATAACGGTTGCTTCCGCTCCGCCGATGGCTGCGCCTGCTGCGGCGCCGGCACCCCCAGCTCTATCGCCAATGCCGAGCGCCATGCCGGCTGCCGCCAGCAATTCCGGCAGTGCGGCCCCCGCGCCGGCCGCTACCGGCAATATTGCTTGGCCAAATCCAGACACCAGCGCGCCGCCTTCCGTAGGACCGGCCGCCGAGGCGGATAATCCGGCGCCGCACGCGCCGAAGCTCGCAGCGGCGCAACCGTCGCCTGCAAACGATGCCGCAAGCGAGGACGTGCCGCCAGGCGAGCCGCTCGCCGGCAGGGTGCCGCTGCCGCCGCGGCGGCCGATGCTGTTTGCGATGGTGCAGACCGGCATCCCGCTGCCCAGGCCGCGCCCGGCAGATGCCCCCGCGGTGTCGAGCACGCCAGCCGAGGCGCCGGCCCCGAGCTACGAGCCGGGTCTCGAGCCGGGACGTTATTAGACCCTGACTTCACTCCAGCGCCGCGCCGCCTTCCAGCCGCACCGGCCGATAGCCATCGGCGACAAGCGCGCGGAAAATCTGTTCGGCATGGGCGCCGTCGCGCGTTTCCATGGTGATGTCGAGCTTGGCGCCCTTGGCCGGGACATCGAGGAATAACCGGTGATGATCGACGCCGAGAATATTGGCGCCGAGCTCGCCAAGCCGGCTGGAAATTTGTCCTAAAATTCCTGGCCGGTCGGGAATCGTCAGGCGGAACGACACGATACGGTCGTCGCGTTCCAATTCGCGCACCATGATCGAAGCGAGGATGCGCGGATCGATATTGCCGCCGCACAGGATCAAACCGACCTTGCGGCCGGCAAACCGCGCCGGCTCGGCGAGCATGGCGGCGAGCCCTGCGGCGCCGGCGCCTTCCGCCATGGTCTTCTGCAAGGTGAGAAAGGCGTTCACCGCGCGTTCGATCAGCGGCTCGTCGACGAGAACAATGTCGCGCACGAGCTCGCGCACCACCGGCAAGGTCAAGGCGCCCGCTTTGCTCACGGCGATGCCTTCCGCAAGCGTGGCGCCGCCGCACGGCCGTTGCGCGCGGTGGATCGCATTCCACATCGACGGATAAAGCGCGCATTCGACGCCGACGATCTCGATCGAGGGCTTGACCGCGCGCGCCGCAATCGCATTGCCGGCGATCAGTCCGCCGCCGCCGATCGGAATTACCAGAACGTCGATATCCGGCACCTCCTCCAGCATTTCGAGCGCAATGGTGCCCTGGCCGGCGATGACGTGCGGATCGTCGAACGGGTGCACCCATACCAGATTGCGTTCCGCCGCGATTGCCTCGGCGCGCGCCTGGGCTTGCGCGAGCGTTTCACCATCGAGCACGACCGCAGCGCCCAGCGCTTCGGTTGCCTTGACCTTCACGAACGGCGTCGTCACCGGCATGACGATGGTGGCCGCAATAGCGAGCCGCCGGGCGTGATAGGCCACGGCCTGCGCGTGATTGCCGGCCGACATGGCGATCGCGCCGCGGCGGCGTTCCTCGGCCGTGAACGCGGCGAGCTTGACGCAGGCGCCGCGCTCCTTGAACGAATTGGTGACCTGCAGGTTTTCGTATTTGACGAAAACCTCGGCGCCGGTCAGCGCCGAGAGCGGCGGCGCCGCCAGCACCGGCGTGCGCAGCACATGGCCGGCGATGGTGCGCCGCGCCGCTTCGATATCGGCGAGCGTGACTTTCACCCGATTATCCCCGGCGTGTGCGTGACAGCGGACATTGGCATGGCAGGAGATATAGCATTGGTCGTTGTTGGGTCATGGCCGCCGCATTATAATGCTAATTCGATCATGACAGATTCCGGCCCACCCGCAGGTACAGGCGCTCCCCCTGGAAGCTCAGATTCTGAGCGCTCAGGCCGGATCGGCGTTTCGCTCGACGTCAAACCGCATGCCTACGATCCGGCGACCGACCCGGAACTGTTCGAGGGCGTGCTGGCGCGCCGGGTCGTTGCCTTCATCATCGATGTCATCGTCATCGCCATCCCCCTGATCGTGGGATGGACGTTCATATTCGTGTTCGGCCTGATCACCTTCGGCCTGGGCTGGGTGCTGTTCTGGCTGATGTCGCCCGGATCGGTGATCTGGGCGCTGGTCTATTACGGGGTTACGCTCGGCGGCCCGGCATCGGCCACCATCGGCATGCGCGCCATGGAGATCGAAATGCGCACCTGGTATGGCGCGCCCAGCTATTTCGTGCTCGGGGCCGTCCATGCCATCGTGTTTTGGATCAGTGTCAGCGTGCTGACCCCGTTCATCCTCGTGGTCGGCTTCTTCAATGCCCGGCGACGACTGCTGCACGATATGCTGGTCGGCACCGTCCTGATCAATAATGCGACGCGGGCGGCCTCGCTGCGGCGCCACGCGGCCGGCTGACGCGGAAAACGGCCTTTGACGGCGGGCCGCGACCGGGCGATGCTATGAGCCGGGCCGGATTCGGCTGCCGGCCGCAATGGCCATGTTATAATTCGTCGTGACCCAGCACTCGCGCGATACGCCGCAATTCTATCTCACCGCCCCTTCGCCGTGCCCTTATTTGGCCGGCAAGGAGGAGCGAAAGGTCTTTACCCATCTTGTCGGCGAGCGCGCCGGCGAGCTTAACAATATCCTCACTCAGGGCGGCTTCCGACGCAGCCAATCGATCGCCTACCGGCCGGCCTGCGAGGGTTGCCGCGCCTGCGTCTCGGTGCGCGTCGTGGCCAAGGATTTTCGCCCGACCCAAAGCATGCGCCGCATCGTCCGCCGCAACGCCGACATCGCGCAGCGAAATGCGGATCGCGGTGCCGACCTCCGAGCAATATTCGATTTTCCGCGCCTATCTCGATTCGCGGCACCGCGACGGCGGCATGGCCGACATGACCGTGCTCGACTACGCCATGATGGTCGAGGACAGCCATATCGAGACCCGCATCATCGAATACCGGCGCGGGCGAACGCGGCAACGGCGATCTCGTCGCCATCGCTCTGACCGACGTGCTCGGCGACGGGCTGTCGATGGTCTATTCGTGTTTCGAGCCCGAGGAGGCGGCGCGCTCGCTCGGCACGTTCATGGTGCTCGACCACATCGCGCGGGCACGCCGCATGGGCCTGGCTTACGTCTATCTCGGCTATTGGGTGCGCGGCTCGCGCAAAATGGACTACAAGGGCCGCTTCCTGCCGCAGGAACGGCTGATGCCGGACGGCTGGGCAAGAGTAGAGTACAGAGTGGAATTAATTGCCGTGATTGCAGGATAGGCTCGGATATTCGATGGAGGAGATTTTTCATGCCGAAGTACATTTCAGTCCTTTTTCGTCGCCGGCGATTCTGGCGCTCGGCGTGTGCGCGCGCGCGCTTGCGCAAACCGCGCCGGCGACAACCGCCGATACGTCCAAGGGCAAAGCGCTGGTCGATGGCAAAGGCATGACGCTCTACGTCTTCGACCGCGACACGGCCGGCACATCGAATTGCAACGGCCAATGCGCCACCAATTGGCCGCCGCTCATGGCGGCCGGCAGATGCCAAGCGGCCTCGGGTCGATGGACGGTCGTCACCCGAAGCGACGGCGGCAACCAATGGGCCTACAAGGGCAAGCCTCTCTATACTTTCAGCAAAGACGCCAAGCCCGGCGACGTGACGGGCGACGGCGTCAACAATGTCTGGCACATCGCCGCGCCATGA
Source organism: uncultured Alphaproteobacteria bacterium (assembly GCA_963816565.1). Taxonomy (GTDB): domain Bacteria; phylum Pseudomonadota; class Alphaproteobacteria; order Rhizobiales; family Xanthobacteraceae; genus BOG-931. The sequence continues at coordinate 219,261 of CAWFLM010000001.1, forward strand.
CGGCGCCGGCACCGCGCCGCATTTTAATTAAGTCCGCCGCCGCTTAGGCGGTCTTTCCGATATTGCTGCACGAAAATTGGCGGCGCCGCGAAACCAAATAGGTTCAGCGTTGTTCTGGCCAATGGGGCTGTTCAAATTTTGGAGAACGCCCCCATGTGCGACTACAGCCTTCAGAATGTCAGTTCGCGGCCCGCCAAGGTCGGCGACCGCCTTACCACACGCGACTTCGGCGCCGGAACGCGCGGCTTTAGCGCGGCGGAAGATGCAAATGTGGCGGTCTGCATTCTGCCCGGTACGGAATTGTCGTTTGCCGGCGAAGTGGCCTGCAAACAAATCGGCCTATTTCCCTGGCGCGAACGCGTGATCAAACACAAGACCGCCATCTTCCGGCAGCTCAATGCCCTTAAACTAGCCACACATCACGATGCGCTCGAATTTCCCGACGGTCGGACCGTGCTATTGACGATATTGTGCGAATGACAACACGCCACCGTCCTGCAGTTGCCCGCGCGACCAAAGACTGCCGGCGAGGCCGCAGCGCAGAAGCGTGCCGCATACACCGGCTAGGCGTATTTTGACGGAGGCAGCTCGCTCCGACGCAGGGGCCGGCCGCCTTCAGTCATCTTTCCTAGACCGCCAGATCGGCGAGCGACTTCAGCGCATAGAACTCCACCGGTTCCTTGCGGCCCTTGACCGGCGCTTGGTGCAGTTCGTGGCCGACGAGCCGCAAGCCCGGCGGCCTCGGCCGCCTGGCGCGAGATGATGACGACGCAGTCATAATCTTTGGTCAGGCTTTCCAGCCGCGCGCAGGTATTCACCGTGTCGCCGATCGCGGTGATGATCTGCGAGCGCGGCGGCCCCATCGCGCCGACGATCGCTTCGCTGTGGTGAATGCCGATGCCGATCCGCAACGGCTCGCGCAGATCGGCGCGCAGCCGGTGGTTCAACTGATCGAGCCGAGCCAGCATTTCGCGGCGCGCCGCGCACCGCGTCGGCGGCGCCGGTCGCCGGATCGGCGGCGTAGAGGCCGTAGAGCGCCATCAGCCCGTCGCCGGTGAATTGCGAATAATGTCCGTTGGTCGCGACCAGCGCCTTGGTCATTTCGTGGAAGAACTGGTTGAGAATAAACAGCACGTCATAGGGCAGCTTGGCCTCGCCCAACGTGGTCGAGCCGCGCATGTCGACGAAGACCACGGTGATCGCCGTTCGCTGCCTTCAAGCCCGCCGCGCACGGCGCCGTCGGCGGCGCTGGCATCGGCGGCAAGCAGCGGCATCACCGCGATATCGGCGCATGGGCCGGATCTGGCAGGCAAGCCGCATGCCGGGCGTGGCGCCGATGCGCGACAGCGCCTTGGCTTCAAGGCCCGCCGGTTCGGGCAAGCCGCTCGAGGCCCTTGGTCACCAAAACGCGGCAGGTGGTGCAGCGCGCCCGCCCGCCGCACACCGAGGCGTGGGCGATGCCATGGGCGCGCAGCGTCTCGAGCACGGTGGCGCCGGGCAGGATCGGCACGCTGCGTCCGTTGGCATGCGCCAGCATCGGCGGCCTGCGGCGGCGATAGTCCCAGTCGCGAATGCCGCGGCCGGCAAACGGCAACAGCGTCAGAGCCGAGCCAGATGCCCCAGCCGATATACGACCATCCGGTTGATCGCGGCTATGCCGTCTCGCCGTGAGATTGGAATCGTCGAGCGACGAATTGACGAAATCGGGATCGGCCTTGGCCTCGCGCAGCACCTGATTGCCGCCGGTGACATAGCCGGCGAGCGCCAGCGCTCGGCAGCAACAGGCCGAAGCTGAAAAACAACGGCCGCCATTTCGGATACCAGCGCTTGGTGCGCAGCCAATAATGGATGCCGATGCAGGCATGGGTCCACACCGTGACCACCGCGATCATCTGCACGGCGCCGAGCCACGGGAACATCAGCCACTGCACGATGAAGACCGTGTTGTAATAGGTCGTGACGTCGAGCAGCTGTTCGGCGATGCGCGTCGCCACCACATGGAACATCAGCAACAGCGGAATGCACAGCCCGAGCGCAGAGCTGCGTCCATTCCCAGCGGTTGAGGCGCAGCGAGCGGCGGATATAGATCGACCACAAGGCGTTGCCGTAAGTGGACGAGAAACGCCGCGACCAGGATCGCCGGTGCCGATCCAGGTCCGCCACGGATACATCAGGACATTGCGCGTCGCTTCGGCGTCTTCGAAGGAGACGAGCAGAAGGCAATGCGCGGTCAGATGACAGATGACGAAAGCGAGCATGACCAGCGCGCTGGCGAGCCGCAGGCGTGCCCGCCATTGCCGCAGTCCATCCAGATGCATCGTTACACTCTTGGCATAGAGCAGCCGATTGAGGCCGTCCAGCATGACCGCTTTGCGACGGCAATAAATTCCCCGGCGAATGACGAGTATAAGCGGCTTTTTGCGTAAAAAGTCGCGCCGCGTGCGACAGACCGCGACGCCGGCCCGGACGACTGCCGCCGCGAGCCTGTCGTGCTCAGGCGGCTTCGGTCTTCGCTGTCGACCTTCTCGGCAAGAAGCTTCGGCAAGCTCGCCGAGCCGGCACCGGAGGGCTGTAGTAAAAGCCCTGCACGTCGGTGCAGCCGAGCTTGCGGACGAGATCGAGCTGCTCGCGTGTCTCCACGCCTTCGGCCGTCGTCGTCATGCCCAGGCTATCGGCGAGCCCGGCGACCGCCTGCACGATCGCGTCGGATTCGGAACTGTCGCCGAGGCCCTTGATGAAACAGCGGTCGATCTTGATCTTGTCGAACGGAAAGCTGCGCAGATAGCTCAGCGACGAATAGCCGGTGCCGAAATCATCCATCGAAATGCGGATGCCGAGCGCACGAAGCTGATGCAGCATGCGCAAGTGTGACCTCGCTGTTCTGCATCAGAACCGCTTCGGTGATTTCCAGTTCCAACCGATGCGGCCGGCAACCGCGACGACGCCAAGCGCGTCGAGCACCGCCGGCAGCAAACCCTTGCTGGCCAATTGAGTCGGCGAAAGATTGACCGCGACGCAGATGTCGTCCGGCCACCGCGCCGCGTCCGCGCAGGCCTGCCTGATAACCCACTCGCCAAGCGCCACGATCAAGTCCGATCTCTTCGGCGACCGGAATGAATTCGGCGGGCGAAACCATGCCGCGTTCGGGATGATGCCAGCGCAGCAGCGCCTCGCAGCAGCGCACCTTGCCGCGTATCGAGATTGAGCATCGGCTGGTAGTAGAGTTCGAACTCGCCGTTATCGAACGCCTTGCGCAGCGCGAGCTCGAGCGCGCGCCGCTCCTTCATGCGGGCGTCCATGTTCGGCTTCGAAGAACCGAAAGACGCCGCGGCCGTCGGCCTTGGCGCCGTAAAGCGCCATATCGGCGTTCTTCAGAAGTTCGTTGGCGTCGGTGCCGTCGGCGGGCGCGAGCGCGATGCCGATGCTGGCGTCGATCATGACGCAGATGACCGTGCAGATCGTAAGGCGCTCTGATCGCTTCGGCGATGCGCCGCGCCAGCCGTTCGGCGTCGGTTGCGTCGCCGACATCGGTCTGGATGATGAAAAATTCGTCGCCGCCGACGCGGCGAGATCGTGTCGCGTCTCCTGCACGCAGCCGCGCAGCCGTTGCGGCCACCAGCGCGCAACAACTCGTCGCCGGTCGGGTGGCCGAGCGTATCGTTGACGTTCTTGAACAGGTCGAGATCGAGATACAGCACGGCAAGCTGTTGGCCGCGCTCGACCTGCGCGAGCGCCTCGCTCAAGCCGCTCGCGCAGCAGCACGCGGTTCGGCAGATCGGTGAGCGCATCGTGGCGCGCCATATGGGCGATCTTCATTTCCGCGCTGCCGGCGCTCGGTGACATCCTCGTGCGTCGCCACCCAGCCGCCGCCCGGCATCGGCTGGCGCACGATCGCGATGGTCCGGCCGTCGTCGAGCTCGACGAATTGGCGTGGTCGCCAGTCCGGCTTCGATCTTGGCGCAAAGATTGTCGATATAGTGCCTCGGGATTTCCGGAGAAGGTGCCGTTCGCGCTCCAGCGATCAAGAATCGTATTGCAGCGTGCATGCCGGGTTTGATATTGTCCGCATAGAGCCGGTACATGGCGAGACGAAGCGCTGATTGCAGATGAACAAGGCGCGCATCGGCGTCGAACATCACCAGGCCTTGCGACATGTTCGAAAGCGCCGCGTCGAAGCGCAGGTTCTGCGCCTGCAATTCTACTTCCCGCGCCCGCAGCTCCTTGGTGCGCTCGATCAACCGTCTGTTCGAGATTGCGCTGGACGGCGTCAATTTCCTCGATCATCAGCGACATCGAGCGGTCGGTCCGCCGCCGGTCGCGGTCGAAATCCTCATAGGCCGCGATGACGAGCGTTGGAGAGCTTGTCGCAGATCGACCGACCCGCTTCGTCGGTCGACTTGGCGACTTGCTGCGCAAAAAGCTTGTGCACCGACGTTGCCTCTTCGTCAGCAAACCGATCTTCAGGCAACCTCGGCCAAGGTGGTGACGGTCATGGTCTGATTATGAAGCTCGCAATGGCCGGATTTGCGCGTGCGGTGAAATCTCGCCATAGGAGTAGAAGCCGAGCCGCAACGTTTCGGGCCCGAGCTCCGCGCCCGCCGCCTCGACCTCATCGACGACGCGCTGACCCATCAGCAGACGCCGGCCGATGCAGCTGACGAGAATCGAGAAGCACTGATCGTCGTCCTTGGCCGTCGAGCCTGCTCGCGCGCTTGGCGCGCCGCATCTGCCGCGCCGGCCGCGAGGCGGTCGAGATTGCCGCGCATCAGTTGCGCCGTCCAGCCTTGCGGAACGTCGCCGGCAAAGGTCATCGAGCGCGTCTCGCGATCGATCGCGAGAACCGTGCGCACGACCGCGGTATCCGGCCGCTGCAGGTCGTAGACCTGGATCGGAAACAGCAAAGCGGAGCTCGGCAGGACCTTCGGATTCCTCGGGCCCGAGATAACGCTCGTAGAGATCGAGCGCCGGCTCGCCGTCAAGCTCGAACAGCACGTTGCCGCTGATTTGGTCACCTGCCGGCGCGGTCCGAACAAATCCCAGCCCGCCGGCGCTGCCATGGCCGACCCGGATCGGCCGAACCGTAAAAGCCGATCGCCGCAACGGTGCGCGGCGCGCGGCGCGCAATCGCCGCCGACCAGAGTTTCCTTAAAGTCGGCGCCGTCACCGGCAAGACCGCCGGTCAACGGCATGTCGGGCCGATGACGCTTGCTGATACCGGCCACCAGTTCGCTGCCATTGACGTTCAAGCCATCGGACAGCACGAACACGCCGGCAAGATCGTCCGCATGGAGCGCCCGGCCGATGCGCCTCGCCGTAGTCCCGCGAGCGGCTGCGGATCGCTGATATCCTGCGCGGCATAAGCCGCAGCCGGGTTGCGTCGAAACTGATCGGCGGCGGCAACGATCTCGTCATCGTTGACGTCGTTATTGTTGATCTGCCCGCCGGTGCTGCAGCCCAAAATATGAGCCGCCGGAAACATGCCGCGCAAGTTCGTCGATAGCGGGCGCCGGCAGGCCAGCGCTTCGCGGCGTGCCGAAATAAAGCACCAGCGACGTTCCGCCCGCGTTATCGCCTGCGGGCGTCCAACCCGAACGCTTGTTCCAGACGATCTGCTGAACGCGCATTTGACCGCTATCGCGCCTTTGTGGAGCACCGATTGACCGCCATGGCACCGGTATAACGCGCGGCATCTGAAATTTTGGTAATGCCGTACGCAATTGTGCGGACCCGCACTGCAATTCGGCCAACAAGATTGATGCTTGGCTAACAATGAGACGCAAATTAAGCAGATCAGGCGCCGTCTGCGTCGGTTTCATTCGCCGGCGCGCCGCCGCTATTGTCGAATTTATTGGTCTTCGGAAAACCTTTGGGCGCCAAGCGCCCGGCGTCGGCGCGGTTGCCGCGCCAATCGGCAAGTTCCTTCAGCGAAAGATTGAAAGCGCGCCCGGCCGAGTCGGTCCAGCCCAGACCTTTCTGCACCTCGAATGTCTTGATGTCGGAGAGCCCGCCGTCCTTGTGGCGCTGCAGGCGCACGCCGCGGCCGCGCGTCATGTCCGGCACCTGATCGATCGGAAAGATCAGCATTTTGCGGTTCTCGCCGATGGCGGCGACCAGTTCGCCCTCGGCCGGCGCGACGGCGCAGGCTGTGTCGGGCGATTTGACATTGAGCACCTGCTTGCCCTTGCGGGTATTGGCGAGGCACTCGTCCTCGGCCACGATAAATCCCCTGCCCTGGCGGCTGGCCACGAGGAACTTGCGGCCGCCCTGATAGCGGAACACCGACACGACGTCCGCCTCCTGCTCCAGATCGATGAACAGCCGGGTCGGCTCGCCGTGACCGCGCCCGCCCGGCAATTTGGCGGCGTCGATGGTGTAGAAGCGGCCGTTGGTGGCAAAGATCAAAAGCTTCGACGTAGTCTCGGCAAAGAACGCGAGCTTGAGCCCATCGTCGGCCTTAAACGCCAGAGCGGACAAATCCGCGACCTGGCCGCGCAGCGCGCGGATCCAGCCTTTCTCGGAAACCACCACGGTGATCGGCTCGCGCTCGACCAAGGCCTCCTCGATAGCCGCCTCATCGTGCTCCGGCGCCTCGGCAAAGCCGGTGCGGCGCTTGCCGAGCGGGGTCTTCGGCCCGAACCTGTCGCGGACGTCCTTGATTTCTTCCGCGATTTTCTTCCATTGCTGCTTCTCGGAACGGACCAGCTCCTCGATCGATTTTTTCTCGGCGCGTAAATCCTTGTCCTCTTTGCGGATCTCCATCTCTTCGAGGCGGCGCAAATTGCGCAGCCGCATATTGAGGATGGCGTCGGCCTGCACGTCGGATAATTTGAAGGTCTTCATCAGGACGGGCTTCGGCTCGTCCTCATTGCGTATGATCTTGATGACCTTATCGATATTGAGATAGGCGACGAGATAGCCGCCCAACACTTCGAGCCGGTGCTCAATCTGAGAGAGGCGATAGCGCGAGCGGCGTAACAGAACGTCGCGGCGGTGCGTCAACCATTCGGACAGCGCCTCGGCGAGACCCACGACTTTCGGTATGCGGCCGCGAATGAGCACGTTCATATTGAGCGGCACGCGGCTTTCGAGCTCGGTGAGCTTGAACAGGCTTTCCATCAATAGCGCCGGATCGACCGAGCGCGAGCGCGGCTCGAAGACGAGGCGCACGTCTTCGGCCGAACTCGTCGCGCATGTCGGCCAGCAGCGGCAGCTTCTTCTCGTTGATCAATTCGGCGATGCGCTCGACCAGGCGCATTTTCTGCACCTGCCAGGGAATCTCGGTGACTACGATCAGATAAGTGCCGCGGCCGGTCTCCTCCGTCTTCCAGCGCGCGCGCAGGCGAAACGAGCCGCGGCCGGTGGCGTAAGCCTCGGCGATGGTGGACGGCGGATCGACGACCAGACCGCCGGTCGGAAAATCCGGACCGGGCACGTATTTGAGCAGCGTTTTCGAGCGCGCGTTCGGCTGCTCGATGAGATAAAGCGCGGCATCGCACAACTCGGCGACATTGTGCGGCGGAATGGAGGTCGCCATGCCGACCGCGATGCCCTGCGCGCCGTTGGCCAATAAATTCGGAAACGCCGCCGGCAGGACGACCGGCTCCTGCATCACGCCGTCGTAGCTCGACCGGAAGTCGACCGCATCTTCGTCGATGCCGTCGAGCAATAGCCGCGCCACTTCCGTCAAGCGCGCCTCGGTATAGCGATAGGCCGCCGGATTATCGCCGTCGATATTGCCGAAATTGCCTTGGCCGTCGACCAGCGGGTAGCGTGAGGCAAAATCCTGCGCCAGCCGCACCAGCGCGTCGTAGATCGCCTGGTCGCCATGCGGATGGAAATTGCCCATCACGTCGCCGACGATCTTTGCCGACTTCTTGAAAGCCGCACCGGGATCGAGGCGAAGCAGCCGCATGCCGTAGAGGATGCGCCGGTGCACGGGTTTGAGCCCGTCGCGGGCGTCGGGCAGCGCGCGGTGCATGATGGTGGACAGCGCATAAGCGAGATAGCGCTCCTCCAGCGCCTCGCGCAGCGGAATCTCCTGGATGCCGCTCGGTTCGGGGGGAATCACTTTCTTATTCATGGACCTGACCGCTATCCCTGTTACGGCGCCTGAACAAGAGAGGTCAGCGCGGCGACGAAGCGGGCGCGCGCCTCCGGCACCGCAAGCCCGCGTGGGGCGAAGGCGTGACGATCGAGAAAAAAGCCGGTCAACGCGAAGGCGTCGGCGAGATGCTTCCGCCGAAGCCGGGCTCGCCTTACTTGGTGCAGGAAGGACGGCAACCGCATCAGCCTGTCGCGATAGGCTTCGCCGCCGGCGCGCGACACGGCGCGGCCCGACCGCGGCGACACGTAAATGAGATCGTCGGTCGCCCCGGTTGCGGCGCAAGACGAAAGATCGAGGCCAAAGCCCAGTTCTGCCAGGAAATTCAGCTCGAAGCGTGCGATCATCGGCGCGGCGGTGCGAGCGTCGTCGAGGCGATCCAGAATCGCGTCGAGCGCGGTGTAGATCGCACCATGCGGCTCGCGCTCGGCAAGAAGCCGGCATAGCGCCGCCAGATGCGTCACGCCGTGGACGGCATGGGCGGCCGACAAATAGCTTGCCGCGCGCAAATTCAGCGCTTCGACCGAATAATGGCCAAGATGCTCGTCGAGCCGCGCCCGCCAGGTCGCGGCCAAAGCATTGCCCGGCTGCAGCACCCCGCGCAACCGCGTGCCGGCTCCGCCGCGCACCAGACCGAGATGGCGGCCGTGTTCGCGCGTCATCAGTTCGAGAATGACGCTGGTCTCGCCATGGCGCTTGGCGCCGAGCACGATGCCTTCATCGGTCCACTGCATGGGTGCATTTAGTCTACCGTCATCATCCGCGAAGGCGGATGATCCAGTAAACGCGGAATATGCAGTGCTTGCTGGATGCCCGCCTTCGCGGGCATGACCATCACTCCTTCGGAAACTCCAAGCCCATTTCGCGGTAGCGCTCGGGGTCGTCGCCCCAGCCTTCCCGCACCTTCACATGTAAGAACAAATGCACCGGCTGCTCGACGACTTTGGCGATGTCGGCGCGCGCCGCAGCGCCAATCGCCTTGATCGCCTGGCCGCCTTTGCCGAGGACGATTTTGCGCTGGCTGTCGCGCTCGACATAGATGGTCTGCTCGATGCGCACCGAACCGTCCTTTAATTCCTTCCAGACTTCGGTCTCGACCGTCGACTGATACGGCAATTCCTGGTGCAGGCGCAGATAGAGCTTTTCCCGCGTGATCTCGGCGGCGAGCTGGCGCAGCGGCGCGTCGGAGATCTGATCCTCGGGATAGAGCCACGGTCCGGGCGGCACATGGCCGGCAAACCAGCGTTTGAGATCGGCGATGCCGTCGCCGTTGCGCGCCGAGACCATGAAGGTGGCGGCGAAAGCCGCGCGTTCATTGAGCGTCTGCGTCAGCGCCAGCAGAACCTGCTTGTCGACCAGATCGACTTTGTTAAGCACGAGAACTTTTGGCGCGCGGACCTTACCCAGGCCACCGAGGATCGCTTCGTCGTCGTCCTTGACGCCCTTCTTGGCGTCGATCACCAGCGCAACCAGGTCGGCATCCTGCGTCGAGGCCCAGGCGCTGTCGACCATGGCGCGGTCGAGCCGCCGCCGCGGCGCGAAAATTCCCGGCGTATCGACGAAAATAAGTTGCGCTGCACCTTCGATGGCGATGCCGCGCACGCGCATCCGCGTGGTCTGCACTTTCGGCGTGACGATCGATATTTTGGCGCCGACCAGCGCGTTGAGCAGCGTCGATTTGCCGACGTTCGGCGCGCCGATCAGCGCCACGAAACCGGCGCGTTTGTCGTGCTCGGCCGCTTCAGCCATCGCGCTTGGCGGTCTTGACGCCCTCACGCGCCAGCATGGCAGCAGCGGCAGCCTGCTCGGCGGCGCGCTTGGAGCGGGCAATTCCCTCGGCCGGGGCGAAGGGAGGCAGCTGCACCGCGACGCGGAATTCCGGGTTGTGATCGGGACCGGATCGGGCGACTTCGCGATAGGTGGGGGTCGGTAAGCCCCGCGCTTGCGCCCATTCTTGCAGGATGGTTTTTGGATCGCGCACCGGCTGCGCCGTGGCCCGCAACCTCGCTTCCCACAGCCGCGCCACCAGTCCTTCGGCGGCCTTGTAGCCGCCATCGAGATAGACCGCCCCGATCAACGCCTCGCACACATCGGCGAGGATCGCCGGCCGGCTGCGGGCGCCGGCATTGGCTTCCGACGCGCCGAGCCGGAGCGCGGCGCCGAGATCGATCGCGCGCGCGATTTCGGCGCAGGTTTCCTTGCGCACCAGATCGGCGAGCCGTCGCGACAGTTCGCCTTCGTCGGCTTTGGGGAAGGTGCGGTACAACATGTCGGAAATCACCAGGCCGAGCACGTGATCGCCGAGGAATTCGAGCCGCTGATAGCTGCCGGCGCGGTTGCGCGCACCCTTGAGCGCCGAGATATGGGTCAGCGCGCTTTCGAGCATGGCGGCATCGGCGAAGCGATAGCCGATGCGATCTTCGAGAACATTGGCGCCGCGCTTGCGGCGGCGCGGCTCTTTGTGACCTTTGACTTCGGCGTCGGCCGCAGCCGGCGCTCCGGCCGGCGGTTCGCTGGCTATGGTGGGCTTGGCTTTCTTGCGGCCACTCATCGTACCAGCGTGAACAAGCGGTTCCAGCGCACCGCCCAGGGCCAGCGCCACACCTCCCAGGCGTGGGTATCGTCGCGGATCGAGAAGAAAATGATTTGCGCCCGGCCGATCAGGTTCTCGAACGGCACATAGCCGACCTGGCTGAGCACCCGGCTGTCGGTCGAATTATCGCGGTTGTCGCCCATCATGAAATAATGGTCGGGCGGCACCGTGTAGACCGGGGTATTATCGTAGAACCCGTTATCGGTGAGATCGATGGTCGTATAGCTGATGCCGTTCGGCAGCGTCTCGCGAAAGCGCTTGACCCGCTGCACGACGCCGTCGTCGTCGGTCACGTAGTCGTCGATCCGCTCGCGTTTGACCGGGGCGCCGTTGATGTTGAGCACGCCGTCGATCATCTGAACGCGATCGCCCGGCAAGCCGATGAGGCGCTTGATGTAATCGATCGAGTCATCCTTGGGCAGCCGGAACACCACGACGTCGCCGCGTTGCGGCGTCCAGCTCGACGGTATCCGGCCTGAGAAAATATCCGGCGAAAACGGCAACGAGTAATGCGTGTAGCCGTAGGAATATTTGGAGACGAAGAGATAATCGCCGACCAGAAGCGTCGGAATCATCGAGCCGGAGGGAATGTTGAAAGGCTGAAAAAGAAAGGTCCTGATAACAACCGCGATGATCAGGGCATGGAACACCACGCGGACTGTCTCGGCGAAGCCACCCTCTTTGCGCTTGGTTCCTGTTTGCACGCTCATCGACCTGTTGTCCCGCACTCCACGCGCCCGCCCGCGACCTTGTAGCCTTAGGGATGCCTGCAAAGCAATTGCACGGGGATTTCGCCGCGGGGGCAAGAGAGGCCGTTTTATATAGGTTTCCCATGGATTTACGGCGCAGCCCGGCCGATGACGAAATTTTCATCGCCGCATTGGCGCGCCGGTTTGAGCGCCCGGGCCGCGATCAGCCGCCGGCGGGTACGGCCGAGATGACGACGAAGGCATGCGCCATGGGACCTTCGTCGGTGATCGTGACATCGATTCGCGCCTCGTATCCGGCGGGCGTAATCTTCGCCAACCGACGCTTGGCGCCGCCGGTCAGCTCCATGGTCGGCCGGCCGCCCGGCAAATTGACGACACCCATATCGCGCCACCACACCCCGGCGCGCAGACCCGTCCCCAAAGCTTTCGCGCAAGCCTCTTTGGCGGCAAAGCGTTTGGCATAGGTTTCGATCCTGTTGCGCCTTTTGTCGGCTTTCGCCCGTTCGATCGGCGTGAAAATGCGATCGAGAAAACGCTCGCCATGGCGCTCGATCACTTTGGCGATGCGGCGGGCGTCGGTGATGTCGGAACCGATGCCGAGGATCATGGTCCGGCTCCCATTCGCGACCGGCCGCGGTCCATGGCCGACCGCATCACCCGCACCGCCGCGGCCAGCCCCTCGAAGATCGCCTCGCCGACGAGAAAGTGGCCGATATTGAGTTCGACGATGTCGCCGAGTTCGGCGATTTTTTCCGCAGTGAAGTAATCGAGGCCGTGGCCGGCATGGACTTCCAGGCCGGCGTTCTTCGCCTGCGCGGCGCCGCGCACGATGCGGTCGAACGCGGCGGCGGCGGTAGCGGCATCGCCCGCCGCCAGCGCCTCGCACCAGGCGCCGGTGTGGATCTCGACGACGGGCGCGCCGATTGCGCCCGCTGCTTCGATCTGTGCCGGTTCGGCGGCGATAAACAGCGACACGCGGATGCCGGCCGCCGCCAACTGGCCGACGGCCGCGCGTAATGCCTCGCGCTGACCCGCCGCATCGAGGCCGCCCTCGGTGGTGCGTTCCGCCCGCCGCTCCGGAACGATGCAGGCGGCGTGGGGCTTAAGCTTGCAGGCGATGCCGACCATTTCCGCCGTCGCCGCCATCTCAAGATTGAGCGGCTTGGTAATGCGCTCCTTGAGGCGGACGATATCGTCGTCGACGATATGACGGCGGTCCTCGCGCAGATGCGCGGTGATGCCGTCAGCGCCGGCGGCGATGGCAATCTCGGCGGCCTTCACGGGATCGGGTTGATGGCCGCCGCGCGCGTTGCGCACGGTGGCGACATGGTCGACGTTGACGCCGAGGCGGATGGGAGGAGCGGGCATGTTGGACGGTCGCCTTTGTGTCGCGCTAACCCTTATCCGTTCACGCGTTCGGCGTTGGCGACCACCTTCTTCGCCCGCAATTGCGAGATGATCGAAGTGAGATGCTTGAGGTTATAGACCTCGAGATCGATGGTCAGTTCGGTGAAATCCGGCGACTGCCGCGTCATCTTGATGTTGTCGATATTGCCGTCGTGCTCGGCGATTACCTGAGCGATTTGCGCCAGTGTGCCGGGTGAGTTGACCGATTGCACCGTAAGCTGCGCGGGGAACCGCTGCGGCGCCTTATCGTCGATGTCCCAGCGCACATCGAGCCAACGATCCGGCTCGTCTTCGAAAGCTTTTAGCGCCTCCGATTGGATCGGATAGATGGTGATGCCCTCGCCCGGCGTCATGATGCCGACGATGCGGTCGCCGGGAACGGCGCCGCCTTTGGGCGCGAAATGTACCGGCAGATCGCTATTGATGCCGCGGATCGGAATCGCCGCGCCGTATTCGTCGACGGCCGGCAGCTTGAATTTCAACGCTCTGGCGAATTTCAAGCCGAACCAGCCGCTTTCCGACTTCGGTATGATCGGCGTGACGCGTTCGTCCTTGTAATCGGGATACATCGCCCGCGCGACGTCGGAGGCCTTCATCTCGCCGCGGCCCACCGCCGACATGACGTCGTCGATCGAGGCGCGCGCCAGACGCGGCAGCGCGCCTTGCAGCTTCTCGTCGGAATACTCGATTTTGGCGCGCTGGTACAACCGCTCGACCATACGCCGGCCCAGCCCGGAATATTGACTGCGCACGGCATCGCGGGTCGCGCGGCGGATGGCGTCGCGGGCCTTGCCGGTTACCACGATCGATTCCCAGGCCGTGGGCGGCGAGGTCTGCGCTTTCGAGGTCAAGATCTGCACCTCGTCGCCGTTTTGCAGCGCCGAGCTCAGCGGTCCGATCTTGCCGTTGATCTTGGCGCCGATCGCCATATTGCCGACGTCGGTATGCACCGCATAGGCGAAGTCGATCGGCGTCGCCCCGCGCGGCAGCGCAATCAGCTTGCCCTTGGGCGTGAAGCAAAACACCTGATCGTGGAACAGTTCGAGCTTGGTGTGCTCCAAAAATTCTTCCGGATCGGAGCCTTCGGCGAGCAGCTCGATGGTGCGGCGCAGCCAAGCATAGGCGCTCAATTCGCGGGCCAACATCTCGGTCGGTGAGCCCAGTTCGTCCTTGTACAGCGCGTGCGCGGCGATGCCGTATTCCGCAATCTGCTGCATATCGCGGGTGCGGATTTGCAGCTCGACGCGTTGCTTGCCCGGCCCGATCACGGTGGAGTGGATCGAGCGGTAATCGTTCTGCTTCGGCGTGGAAATGTAATCCTTAAAGCGACCCGGAACCACCGGCCAGGTCGTGTGCACGATGCCGAGCGCCTGGTAGCACTCGGCGACGTTGCCGACGACGACGCGGAACCCGAAAATATCGGACAGTTGCTCGAAGCCGACCGCTTTCCTCTCCATCTTGCGCCAGATCGAATAGGCGCGCTTGCGCCGGCCGGAAACCTCGGCGGCGATGCCGCGATCGGCAAGTTTCTTGGTGAGCTGCTGCTCGATCTCGGTGATCCAGCCGCTGGACCGCGCCGCGAGCGCTTCGAGCCGCTCGGTCAGCACCTTGTAAGCGTCGGGGTTGAGCTCGCGAAAGGCCAGGTCTTCGAGCTCGTCGCGCATCTCCTGCATGCCCATGCGGCCGGCGAGCGGCGCGTAGATTTCGAGCGTCTCATCGGCGGTGCGGCGGCGCGCCTCGGGTCCCTGATAGGCCAGCGTGCGCATATTGTGCAGGCGGTCGGCGAGCTTGATCAGCAGCACCCGCACATCGTCGGCGATGGCGAGCAAGAGCTTGCGCAGGTTCTCGGCCTGCTTGGCCTCGCGCGAAACGAGTTCGAGGCGCTTTAATTTGGTCAGCCCCTCGACCAGAAGCCCGATCTCGTGGCCGAACAGGCGGTCGATTTCGGCGCGAGTGGCGTCGGTATCTTCAATCGTGTCGTGCAGCAGCGCCGCCGCGATCGTGGCGTCATCGAGCTTGAGATCGGTCAGAATCGCCGCGACTTCGAGCGGGTGTGAAATGTAAGGGTCGCCCGATGCCCGCTTCTGCTCGCCGTGCGCGCGCATGGCATAGACATAAGCGCGGTTGAGGAGTTCCTCGTTGGCGGTCGGATTATACTGCTTGACCCGCTCGATCAGGTCGTACTGCCGCATCACGCGCTTGCGCGCCTTGGGCCGCGGCGCCTGCCCGTCGAGCGGCACGAGCGCAGGAGCGCGCGCCGCCGGCACCCGTGGTCTTGGCTGGTTCTGCATCCGCGGCAGATCGATCGGCGAGCGCGCCATGACGGCCCTTTGGCGAAGCTTTGGCGGCCGGTTCCGCCAGGGGAGTCGGCCACTATCGCTCACAAGGATATCATGGCGCGGCGGGCGCGCCACAATGCGCTCCCCGCCCCGAACCGAGGCCCGATACGGAAATGGCGATGCTTGCCGACGAACCGGCCGCCGGAGCGAGTTTGGTTAACGGAGCCCGGAGCGGTGGACCGGCCGAACCGCGCCTTACGCGCAGTTTACTCCTCGTCGTCGCCGACGTCCGGTTCGGGCTGACTTTCCGGAGGCGTCAAGCCTTCGAGGCCCTTTAGGAGCTCTTCCTCGGACATGCGGTCCGTGGTGACGTCGGTATCGTCGGCATCGACCCCGGTGCCCGGCGCCCCGATTAACGGAACGGCTTCGGGTTCGGGCTCGTCGACCTCGACGTATTTCTGCAAGGAATGGACGAGTTCCTCCTTAAGGTCCTCAGGCGAAATGGCTTTCTCGGCGATTTCCCGCAACGCCACGACCGGGTTTTTGTCGTTATCCCGTTCCACCGCGATCTGCGTGCCCGACGAAATCATCCGCGCGCGATGACTGGCCAAAAGGACCAGATCAAAGCGGTTTTCAACCTTGTCGATGCAATCTTCAACGGTGACGCGGGCCATTTTGCGAGATTCCTTAAGGCGGTCCGGAGGTCCCGCAACGGGACGTTGTCCGCAATGTGGCGTTTAGGTAACGTCCCCTGCCGGCAAGCGCAAGTCCGATTTTTGCTTGTGATTCCACCCCGTTGGCGAACTCTGCAATTCCCAACCTTACGCGATATTTAACTTGGCGCAGCGATGCGGCTCTGTTACCCAAAATTTCGCGAGCCGCTGCGCGGGGTTCCGAATCATACTGTCGGAAATGCCGCGACGGCGTGCCGCAAGCAGTTCTCCGGAGTGAAGCTTGCCACGGCTTGATCGGGCGATAGTACTTAGTGGCGAGACCAACATCGACCGTCGAACGTTTCCGATGGCGAGAACTTAGATTTAAAGAACGCCGGTATCGTCTCATTCATTACAGTCGATCCGGTTTCATCACGAGAAACAGTCAGAGAGCATCATGTCGGCACAAACGGAAAAGATCGCATTATTCATTGACGGCGCCAATCTCTACGCCACAGCCAAATCGCTCGGCTTCGACATCGACTACAAGCGGCTGTTGCGCGAATTCCAGTCGCGCGGCTATCTGGTGCGCGCGTTCTACTACACCGCGGTCATCGAGGATCAGGAATACTCCTCGATCCGCCCTTTGATCGATTGGCTCGACTACAACGGCTACACCGTCGTCACCAAGGCGACCAAGGAATTCGTCGATCAGACCGGCCGGCGCAAGGTCAAAGGCAATATGGACATCGAGCTTGCGGTCGACGCCATGGAGCTCGCGCCGCACATCGATCAGATGGTGCTGTTCTCCGGCGACGGCGATTTCCGCTCGCTGGTCGAGGCGGTGCAGCGCCGCGGCGTGCGCGTCATAGTGGTTTCGACCATCTCCACGCAGCCGCCGATGGTGGCCGACGAGCTGCGCCGCCAGGCCGACCAGTTCGTCGATATCATGGAATTGCAGAACAAGATCGGCCGCGATCCGAGCGAACGGCCGGCGCGCGAGCCGAGGGAACCGCGCGAGCCGCGTGGTGAGCCGCGCCACACGCCGCAATTCCTCCAGCGCGGGCCCGCCTCGCCGCGCGTCGAGGCCGAGGTCGAGGAAGACGAGTTCGAAGACGAATAGCCATCGAGGCGCGACACATGACGCGCCCGAGCGGAATGCCCGGCCGCGATTGTCCGCGCTGCCCGCGCCTCGTTGCCTTTCGCAACGCCTGGCGCGAACGCGAGCCGCAATGGTTCAACGCCCCGGTCGATTCGTTCGGGCCGCTCGAAGCGCGCCTGCTGATCGTCGGACTGGCACCCGGGCTGCGCGGCGCCAACCGCACCGGGCGGCCGTTTACCGGCGACTATGCCGGCGATCTCCTCTACGCGACGCTTAAGGACTTCGGCTTTGCCCGCGGCACCTATCGGGCCAGCGCCGACGACGGCCTCGAACTCGTCGATTGCCGCATCACCAACGCCGTGCGCTGCGTACCTCCCGAGAACAAGCCCACGCCACAGGAAATTACGACCTGCCGCGACTTCCTCGCCGCGACGGTCAAGGAAATGCCGCGGCTCGCCGCGGTTCTGGCGCTCGGCCGCATCGCCCATGACACAGTCGTCGTCTCAAGCGGCGCGCGGCGGTCGGCCTTCGCCTTCGGCCACGGCCGGGCGCATGCGCTCGGCGCGCTGACCTTGTTCGACAGCTATCATTGCTCGCGCTACAACACCAATACCGGCGTGCTCACGCCGCAAATGTTCCGCGATGTCTTCGCTCAGGCGCGCAAAGCGCTCGACGCGCGGAACGCATTGAGCGGCGTCATGCACAGCCGCGCAGCCATGCAATGACTTCCTCGGCGTTCTTGTCCGGCGGAAAGACCGGATAAAATGCTTTGACGATCACGCCGTCGTCGATGACAAGCGCCATGCGCTTGAGCAGCGTCATGCCGGACGTCGTGAAAGTCGGCAGGTTGAGGCCGCGCGCCAGTTTGAGATCGGCGTCGGACAGAATCGGAAACGGCAGATGCAGGCGCTCCGCGGCCTCGCGCTGATAGCCGGTATCCTGCGTCGAAAGGCCATAGACATGGGCGACGCCGAGCGCCTTCAGTTCGGCGAAATGATCGCGAAAGCCGCAGGATTGCGGCGTGCAGCCGCGTGCGCCGGGGATATCGTCCCAGCCCGGCGGCGCATCGACGCCGGGCACGCCGGTGCGCGGATAGATGTAGACGACGGTCGCGGCCCTTGAGCTTCGACAGATTGACCTCAGGCCCGCTCGTTGCCGCAAGCGCGATGTCCGGCAATGTCATGCCGGTCAGATGGCGCGCGGCGCCGTCGTCCTGCGGGACCGGGATATCGGGCGGCAGATAAGTCGGATCGTGGGCGCCCGCGGCTTCTCGCGGCTTCATGATTGACCTCCGGAATACGACATGAACTCCATCAGCGAACCGTCGGGATCGCGGAAATAAACACTGGTGCCCGCGCCCTTGGCGCCGAAGCGCTGCATCGGCCCGCTTTCGATGCGACGGCGCAGCGCTGCAGATGGGCGATGGCGTCGGCGATCGGCCCCATCCATTCGAAGCACAGATCGCTGTTGCCGGGCGCGACCGGAAGCCGCGCGACCTCTGCGGGCTTCACGCCCGGGCCATGGACGTTGAGCTGCTTGTCGCCGAACCGATAGGCATAGCCGGCCGGGCGCTCGATCAACTCGGCGCCCAGCACGGCCGTATAAAACGCGTTCGAGCGCGGCCAGTCGGTGACATGAATGACGCAATGATCGAGTTTGGTCGGAACGGACATATCGTTACCCTCCGCATTCAGCCCTTTTGCCGCAACAGCCGACCGCGCTCGCGCTCCCATGAGCGCTTCTTTTCGGTATCGCGCTTGTCGTAGAGCTTTTTGCCGCGCGCCAGAGCGAGCTCGAGTTTGGCGCGGCCCTTTTCGTTGAAATAGAGCTTGAGCGGCACCAAGCGTCATGCCGTCGCGCTCCACCGCGCCGACCAGCTTGTTGATCTGGCGTTTATGCAGCAACAGCTTGCGCGGCCGCTTCGGCGTGTGATTGAAGCGGTTGGCCTGCAGATATTCCGGAATATTCGAGTTGATCAGCCAAATTTCGCCGCCGCGCGCATCGGCGTAGGATTCCGCGATGGTGGCCTTGCCCTGGCGCAGCGATTTGACCTCGGTGCCGGTCAGCGCAATGCCGGCCTCGAACGTCTCGTCGATGAAATAATGAAAGCGCGCCTTGCGGTTGTCGGCGACGACGCGAAGCTTCCTTTCCGCTTTCGCCGCCATGGCGCGGTCCCGCGCTCAACGGCTCTTGAGCAGGTCGCGGATCTCGGTCAGCAACTGCACTTCCGGCGACGGCGCGGCCGGCGCGGGCGGCGGCTCGCTCTGCTTTCAGCCGATTGATGCCCTTGACCGCCAGAAACAGCGCAAAGGCGATGATCAGGAAGTTGATGCACAAGCGTGACGAAAGTTGCCCCAAGCCAGCACCGCGCCTTGCTTCTTCGCGTCGGCCAGAGCGGTCGCGCGTCACTTTCGCCGACAGCGGAATGAAATAGTTGGAAAAATCGAGGCCGCCGGTGACGGAGCCGATGATCGGCATGATGATGTCGTTGACCAGCGAATTGACGATCGCGCCGAATGCCGCGCCGATGATCACGCCGACGGCAAGATCGACGACATTGCCGCGCATCGCGAATTTCTTGAATTCCTCGAGCATCGGTCCCACCCTCGATTGATCGAATGTCGCGCGCGACAGGTCGCGCAGCGGCATTTCGCGCTCGCAGAAAACGGATGTCGTCAGTTGATCAGACCGGCATGGACCATGGCCTGGCGCACCGCCGTCTGCGCCTTTTCGGTTGCCGGCACCATCGGCAGGCGCAACGATGTTGGCACATTTGCCGATCAGCGACAGCGCATATTTGATCGGCGCCGGACTGGTCTCGACGAAGAGATTGATGTGCAGCGGCGCGAGCTTGTCCTGCAATTTCAGCGCGCGCGGCAAAATCGCCGCGCAGGCACGCCGCCTGGAATTCGGCGCACAGCCGCGGCGCCACGTTCGAGGTCACCGAGATGCAGCCGTGGCCGCCATGCGCCATGAAATCCGAGCGCGGTGATATCCTCGCCGGACAATTGATTGAAATCCTCGCCCATCGCCGCGCGTTGCTGCGTGACACGCGCCATGTTCGCGGTGGCGTCTTTGACGCCGGCGATGTTTTTCAGCTCGTATAGCCGCGCCATGGTGTCGACCGACATGTCGATCACCGATCGGACCGGTATATTGTAGATGATGATGGGGATGCCGATGGCGTCGTTGATCGCCTTGTAGTGCGCGTAGAGGCCGTCCTGGGTCGGCTTGTTGTAATAGGGCGTGACCACCAGCACGGCGTCGGCCCCGGCCTTTTCGGCGTGCTGGGCGAGATCGATTGCCTCTTTGGTCGAATTGGAGCCGGCGCCGGCCACGACCGGGACGCGGCCGCGCGCCTGATCGACGCACCATTCCACCACCTTCTTGTGCTCGTCATGGGACAGCGTCGGGCTCTCGCCGGTGGTGCCGACCGGGACGAGCCCGTTAGTGCCCTCGGCGATCTGCCAATCGACCAGGTCACGGAACGCTTTCTCATCGACCGACCCGTTCTTGAACGGGGTGACGAGCGCGGTAAAGGAACCTCGAAAGCTGGTCTTTGCGGCCATGATACGATCCCCGGCACGGTCGTCCTCGCAAGCAAACGCGTTCGGCGAAGCGACCGGCCAACGCCGCATAGATATCGGTTCCGGCCGGGTATTGAAAGGGCCTTAGGGATGCGCGTTTTCCCGAAAACGGCCAAGGGCTTTGCTGACTTTACCTCCCTCCTTCGATATCATCGCTGGCAATGACCAAGCGATTTCTCATCACGGGGGGCGCGGGCTTCATCGGCTCTGCCGTAGCCCGCCATCTGCTGCGCGAAACCGACCATCGCGTCCGCGTCTTCGATAAACTCACTTATGCGGCCAATTTGACATCGCTGTCGTCGGTTGCAAGCAATCCGCGCTATTCCTTCGTCCGCGCCGACATCGCCGATGCCGCCAGAGTGAGGGATGTCTTTGCCGATTACCGGCCGGACGTTGTGATGCACCTCGCAGCCGAGAGCCACGTTGACCGGTCCATCGATCGCCCAGCCGCATTCATTCAGACCAATATCGTCGGCACTTATGTGCTGCTCGAAGCGGCGCTCGCCTATTGGCGGACTCTGCCAGGCAATCTGCAGCGCGACTTTCGCTTCCATCATATTTCGACCGACGAGGTTTTTGGCTCGGTCGAGGCCGACGGCTCTTTCAACGAGGCAACCGCATACGCACCGCATTCGCCTTACGCAGCGTCGAAGGCTTCATCCGACCACCTCGTGCGCAGCTGGCATCACACCTACGGCTTGCCGGCGCTCATCACCAATTGCTCGAACAATTATGGGCCCTATCAGTTTCCCGAGAAACTCATCCCGTTGATAGCCATCAACGGGATCGAGGGCCAAGAACTGCCGGTGTACGGAAGCGGCAGCAACGTGCGAGACTGGCTTTATGTCGAGGATCACGTCCGCGCATTGCTGACCGTTATCGCCGACGGACGGCTGGGCGAAACCTATTGCATCGGCGGCCGCAGCGAACGGACCAATCTCGACGTGGTCAAGACGATTTGCTGCTTGCTCGACGAGTTGGTTCCCAATAGCACAATAGGACCTCGCCAAGACCTCATAAGGTTTGTTGCGGATCGCCCTGGCCACGATCTGCGCTATGCAATCGATCCGACGCGCATTTGCAGCGAGCTCGGCTGGCAGCCGCGCGAGAGCTTCGAGTCCGGCTTACGCAAAACAATAGAATGGTATCTGGCCAATCGGTCTTGGTGGCAGGAGATCCGCAGCAGCGTCTATGCCGGCGAGCGGCTGGGGGTCCCGGCATGATCCTTGTCCTATTGAGCCATGTCGCATTGAGCCATGTTGCATTGAGCCACGTTACGTTGAGCCATGTCGCGTAAGGGCATCATTCTCGCCGGCGGCGCGGGAAAGCGGCTGCATCCGCTGACCATCGTAACGTCAAAACAGCTGTTGCCGGTTTACGACAAGCCGATGATCTACTACCCGCTGTCGGTCCTCATGCTTGCGGGCATCCGCGACGTTTTGATCATCAGCACACCCGAGGCGCACGCGGCATTCAAGTGTCTTCTCGGAACCGGCAGGCAATGGGGGATAAAATTCGAATATGCCGAGCAGCCGGTCGCCAACGGACTCGCTCAAGCGTTCACCATCGGTGCGGACTTCGTGCGCGGACATCCGTCGTGCCTCATACTTGGCGACAACATCCTTTATGGAAACGGACTGCGCGACGCGCTCTACCGCGCCGACTCACATACCCAAGGCGCTACGATTTTTTCGTATTGGGTCGACGATCCGCAGCGTTACGGCGTCGTCGAGTTCAGCGGCAACGATGAAGTCATCTCGATTGAGGAAAAGCCGCAGCTTCCGAAGTCGAACTGGGCGGCAATCGGCGTCTATTTCTACGACGAAGAGGTGGTCGAGCTCGTCAAACAGCTTAAACCCTCGGCGCGCGGCGAACTGGAAATCACCGACCTCAATCTCTTGTACATGCGCCGTCGTCGACTCGCTGTCGAAAAGCTCGGGCGCGGGCTGGCGTGGTTTGACGCCGGCACCCACGATTCGCTTCTGGAAGCCGCCGAATTCGTGCGCGTCCTTCAACACCGGCAGGGCCAGCTCGTTTGCGCCCCCGAAGAGATTGCCTTCCACAACGGCTGGATCGGCGCCGACGAGCTCAAGGACCTCGCAGCCAAAGCCGGCAAAACACAATATTCGCGGCGGCTGTTGGATAACCTGCGGTGACGGGACGGACTGTTTTGCTGTTGGTCCGGGTCTATCAAATTCGTCACACTGCCGATAGACAGCACTCATCCGCGCCAGCAATCGGAGAGTTGCCGGCTTTGTGCATGATCGGCGCGCGACAGTTGCGTGCAACAGCGCAGCCGAGGATAAAGGAGCGTCAGCTGGCGTAACGTCACGCAGATTTTTCCGAACTTTGCGTCTGCGCTTGCCGCATGCGGCACGGGCTATGACGATAGCGATATTGCCGACGTCATCGCCTATAAGACCGCGCTTCCGGTGGATCCCCGCCAACTTACGCCGGAGCAGGCCATCAATTCGATCCTGGCCCTTGGCCTTACCGCGGCCGAAATAACCGAACGACCGCTTAAGGTCCTCGATTTCGGCGGCGGCTGTGGCTTTCATTACTCTCCGGGTAGCCGCGGCGATGCGCACGCCGCTGCAGCTGGGCAATCGTGGAAACACCGACAATGGCCGCGCGCGCGGCAAAGTCGCGCAAGGTCGCTTCCGAGGTCTTCACCGATATAGCCGGCGCCGCAGACGCCCTGGGCCGCATCGATCTCGTTCATGCATCGAGCTCAATTCAGTATGTGCCCGAGCCGCGGGACGCGCTGAAAACGCTCGCGGCGCTGCGCCCGCGATATCTCATGCTCGCCCGCTTGCCGGTGTGGGGTTTGCGCCCAGATCGTCGGCCTGCAAGAATCGCCGCTTGTCCGCAACGGCATTGGTCCGATGCCGCCGCATATCGCCGATCGGCAAGTGGCACTACCCCGTCACCTTCATCAATTTCGACGAAATCATGAATATTCTTGCGGACTACGAAATCGCAATGGCGATCAGCCTCGCCAAGCTCGACCTATACGATCCGCGGTCAGCAGGTGCCGGGCATCAGCGTGATCTTTCGCGCGAAGCAAACGGCGCCGCCGCCTAGCGTCCGGCAAGCATGCGTGCAACTGTCCTTGAAGACATCCGGCAGGATCTAATCCGCCGGATGGTACCTGATGTCGCTCTTCGCTGTCGCCAGCGCGGGAAATCGTTGCTGCAATAGCTGCGCGCTCTTCTTTCAGCCTAGCTCGTACGGGCTGAATGACGTTGTCGACCAGCACAGCCTGGCTGCGGCCGCCGCGAGGCTGGACTGGCACTTGGACTGTCGCCGTCGGGTAACAGCTGCGTCGAGGCAAAGTGATAAAATACCAAGGGATCGTCATCGATCATCACGATATCGTTCTTTATCCGTATAATGTAGTTGTGAACGTTCCAAATCGCGAGGTTGAAACCCTTGTGCTCGATGATTTTTAGATGTGGATAGCGACCGGGCCACGCGTCGAGATATTTCTGATCGCCGAAACGACCGTCTTCCACCCTGTCGTAGCACCACGCCGTACACTCGGCCTTGTAAGTATTCAAACAATCGAGGCCTTCGGCGCAGCGGCGGTAGGTGATCCAGGCAACATTGAAAAGGCCATACTGCACGTGGTTTCGATAGCCGAACGAAAATCGATGCGGCGTAATCGCGACCGATGCGTCACCGAGAGAATCGAGCACCGGTCGCGGCGATGTGAAAAAATAAATGTCGCCGTCGATGTAAGTGATGCGATCGGCGGTCGTTCGCGCAAACAGATAATGGGGCAGGAACGGCGACAGCGTGAAGTAATATTCGATGCGCTTGCGCGTCGACTTTATCGACGCGAGCTCGGGATATGCCTGTTCCAGCTCCGCGAGCGGGATGATCTCGACATTGGGCAGAGCAAGCTCGCGCAAAATGGTTTCGCAGAGCTCCGACAGCGTCAGAATATAGATCGGCGTTTTCGGCTCGAAACGCCGCAGCGATTCGATCATGAGCAGCGCACGGCTCAAATAGTTGTGGTCGAAATAGCTGCAATAGATATCGTTCATGTGACCGCCGTTATCGGATGTCGCTCGGCATGATGGGAACTAGCCAGCAAGGGCGCGCGCGCGCTCCATAACGGGGCCGAAAATCTGGTTGGCATATTGCCGTCCCGCCGGACTGAGCACTTTTTCCGACGATCCGCCGTGCATGCGCCCCACGAAGCGAAAGCCTTGAGCGTAGCCCCTCGCCAACCCGGGACGATAGAAGACGCCCGCCACGCCCTTGCTGACCTCTTCGGATTCGACCTTGCGCATATTGTCGGGCTTGCCCGCTTCGATTGCCGCCGCAATCCGCTGCTCGGTTGCCTCATGGCCGAAGAAGCTCAGGATGCGTTTTAATTCCTCAAGCGGTTGCGCCTTGAGCCGCTCGTAGCGGACGACGAGAAGCGGCAGGTCGTTTTGATCGAGCCACGACGCGACGTTGTCCTTCCAGCTTCCCGCCCACGGGTATATCAAGCCGCCGGTGGTCACCCAGTGTTGGCAAAAGCGCTGGAACAATGCCTCGCGCTCCGCCGGCGATGCGTCCAAGAGGTTGTCATCACCGGTCAAATGCTTGAAGTCCCATATCGACATCATGACGTCGATCGGATCGCGCAGCAGATAGACTGCGCGGTTCGCGCGCTCACGAAGCGGGATGCTGGGACCGTATGAATAGTGACTTTTGACGTAACGGGGTATGTCGCCGGGCGGCGGAACCCGCGGCAAGCTCTCATGCACATCGAAGATATAGTCGCTATCGATCAGCCGAACGTCTTGCGGACGGTCGAACAAGACGTGGAACAGCATGAAATTGAGGTAAGTAATGCCCGATTTCGGGAAGGCAGCGATATATGTAATGTCCTTCATGTTTTGCATATCGGTATCCTTGCGAAAGCCGTCCTGCCTCGGCGGCCGAGCCGTCAGGTTAAATACCGGGTCGCAATGACCGGTGAAAGGCTCCTCCGGGGCCCAGTGGTATCCGATCTTCAAATCGTGCGACACTTGCCTTTCTGGCTCGCGAATCCATACTGCCAACCCCGGCCTACTATGGGAAGAAAGCCCGATAGGGCCCTCTCCCCGTCATAAGTGAAGATTGTTTGGGTGTCTCCTGATGGGGTTGCAAGGACCGGGTATGGCCGAACACGTCCAGTCAGATCGCGTCCCAGATCGCGTCCATGGGCCGATCCGGGCTCGGATATCGCGCCCATTCGGGAGGAGATTTTGGCGGCCGTCGCACAGGTCCTCGATCGCGGCGAGTACATTCTCGGACCGCTCGTCACTAATTTCGAGCAAGAGCTGGCTTCTCGTCTCGGCGTTACCGCGGCGGTAGGCGTTGCATCGGGTACCGACGCGCTGGCGCTGGCGCTGCAGGCGCTTGACGTGCGAGAGCGCGACGAGGTCATAACCGTGTCCCATACCGCCGGCGCCACGGCCGCGGCAATCCGAATGATTGGCGCGATACCCGTGCTTGTCGACATTGAGCCGCAAACTTATTGCCTCGACCCGGCGCAACTGGAGCGCGCCGTCGGCCCGCGAACAAAAGCCATCGTAGCCGTGCATCTCTACGGACATGCAGCCGACATGGGCCGCATCGCCGAATTCGGGCGACGCCACGCAATTCCTGTCGTCGAGGATTGCGCGCAGGCGCAAGAGGCGACTTTCCAAGGCCAGCCTGTCGGTTCGATCGGCGCGGCCGGCTGCTTCAGCTTCTATCCGACCAAAATTCTCGGCGCGATCGGCGACGCCGGCGCCGTCACGACCAAAGATTCTGCGATTGCGGAGCGGGTTCGGTCGTTGCGGACATATGGCTGGAGCGAGCCGCAATTCGCCAAGCTGCCCGGCGGCCGCTCGTCGCGTCTCGACGTCGTGCAAGCCGCGATTTTATCTTTGCGACTTCGGCATGTTGCGGGTGAGGTCGAGCGGCGGCGCGCGATTGCCTTTAAATATAACGAGGCATTGGCCGACCTGCCCCTGCGTCTACCCCTGGAAAACGCCGGCTGCCGGCATGTTTATCATCTTTATGTCATTCGGAGCGATCAGCGCGACAAGATCAGGGCGCATCTCGATCGGGATGGAATCAGCACCGGTCTGCATTATCCTTATCCGGTGCACGCCCAGCCCGGGCTCGCCGAGGGCGCGCGTATCCCCGCACCGTTGACGGTCACCGAAACCGTGGCGCGCGAGGTCCTGACGCTGCCACTATTCCCCAGCCTTTCCGAAGATCAACAGGCTCGCGTGATTACCAGCTTGCGATCGTACTTCGGAAAGGCCTGACTGGAGCTGACACGATGGCGTCTGCAATCGATCAACTGACGGTTATCGACCTGCCGCAGTTCCGCGAGCCCCGCGGCGTCCTGGTGCCGGTCGAATTTTCCCAATTCGTGCCGTTCGAAGTGAGGCGGATGTTCTGGATCACCGACGTACCGGAGGGCGGGATACGGGGCGGACACGCCCACAAGCTATGCCATCAATTTGCAATTTGCATGGCGGGGCAAAGCGTGATCGAAGCCTATGATCGCCAGACCCGACGGACAATCGAATTGGCCATGGGTCAAGCCCTCCACATCGGGCCCGGAATTTTTACGACCCAACGATTTTTGGCACCCGGCACGATTCTATCGGTGTTGTGCGACCGTCCCTACGAACCGGCGGATTATTTGTATGAGCTTGACCCGCGCTAACCGCCCGGCGAGAATTCTCGTCGCCGCATTGGGCGGGATTGTAGCGGTTGCGAACGCGGTGGACGGAAATTAGCGCAATAGAGGAAGACATGGCCCACGACATGCGCTCCGTTTCTTTGGTCCAAGATATCGGCGCCGCCGTGCCGGAGCCGGCATTCATCACCCATCGCGCTACTTCGGCGCTGCACATGCGAAACATGCAGGAATTATTGGACTGCGTGCGCGATTTTACGCGCAAGATCGGTTTATCCGGTTCTGCATCTATGACCGATTTGGAAGACTACTTCCGCGCCATGACGAACAATCGAGCATTCGGGATCCTTGGAACTACGCCGGGCAACGGAACAATCTGGCTTTTTCTCCTGGCGCGGATATTGAATCCAAAAGTCATTGTCGAAAGCGGCGTTTATCGCGGCTCTTCGCTTTTCACCCTTAAGAGAGCCGTTCCGAATGCAAAAATGTTCGCCTTCGATGTCAACTTAGGCACACTGCTTTCACGGCTGGACGGCGTTGATTATCGCGAACATGACTGGAGTACAGACGATGTCCGTGCCCAAAGTCCCTCCGATTTGTGCTTTTTTGACGATCACATCAACAATTGCATGCGGATACGGCAAAGCTACGACCGAGGCTTCCGACATGTGATCGTCGACGATTCTCCAGACCTCGGCGAAATCCATCAATTTCGCTATCCGGCAGTTCCCAGCATGTCCATGATTGAGAATGATAAGTGGACCGAGGGCGACACGGTCGAGTGGAATTGGAATGGCAGGCGCTTGCGCTATACTTTTCGGATTGCCGATACTTTCGGGGCTAAGGAGTTGATCGAGGGCGTGTACCGCTTTCCCAGCCTTAAGCGGTGGACGGGGATGGAGGACGCTATTACACTGGTTACGTCAGGCTAAAGCCATCGAACTGGATACAGTCGGCGACCAATCGGAAGCGAGACCGCCGTTTGTGGCGTTGTCAGTCCTGCTTTCGCCGCAAAACTGCAATTTGTCGCAGCCGCTGCCCCAGGTTAGGGTTTCCTCAACCGAACCGGCCGAAAAGATTCGGTGTAAATCGGCGACACGCCCACCGGGAGGGAACGTGCCGGGTTTCCGTATTATCGGAGTTCTCGTCTGCTTGTGGGTCCTGACGGGCGACGTGCATGCCGCGCCGCCGTCGGGACAGATTCCCTTGCCGCGGCACCGGCCGGCGGTCAAAGGCGAAAAGCTCGGTAACACTGAAGCGGCGCCAGCTGCGCAAAAGCCGGACCGGAACCGGCCGGGCCCGCTCTCAATCGCGCCGTCGGTCGCCGGCCCGCCGCGCGAGGTTCCGGTTGCGGAGGCGCCGGCGGACGCGCGGTTAGAGGCGCCAGCCGTGCAAGCGCCGATGGCGGCGCCGCCGCTGCACCCTGCCCCGCCCTTTGCTACCACGACCGCGACAACGACGTCGCCGCTCGATCTGTCCGCCGTAAAACAGGCCATCGATCTCGTGGGCAAGAGCCGGCAGGGTGAAGCAACCGACGTCGAAGGCACTATTTCCGATCCGGTCGCGCGCAAGCTCGTGGAATGGGTGATCCTGCACAGCGAAGACGGCTCGCCCGATTTTTCCCGCTACGCCGCATTCATCGCCGCCAATCCGAGCTGGCCTGGCATCGAGACGTTACGGCGGCGGGCCGAAGCGGTGATGTGGCAGCAACACATCGACCCGCTGGCCGTCATCGATTTCTTCCGTTCCGCGCCACCGCACACCGCCAAAGGTCGCTTTGCGCTGGCGCGCGCGCTGCTCACGCGCGGCGACGTTGCCGGCGCTGCGGCGGCGGTCCGCCAAGCCTGGCGCAGCGACGGCTTTTCCGGGGATATCGAGGACCAGGCGCGCGAGACTTTCACCGGACTGATTACGCCGGCCGATGACGAAATACGCATGCAAGCGCGGCTCTACGCCGAGGACGACGACGCCGGCCTGCGCGCGGCGCATCATCTCGATGCTACTGCACTCGCCATCGCCAAAGCCCGCGCCGCGGTCATCAATCAGGCCGGCAATGTCACAGCGCTGCTCGACGCGGTGCCGCAGGCGGCGCGGCGCGATCCCGGCTACATGTTCAGCCGCATTCAGTGGCTGCGGCGCAATGACAAGGTTGCGGAAGCCGCGCAATGGCTCAACGCCGTACCGCGCGATCCGGCCCAATTGATTGACGTCGACCAGTGGTGGGTGGAACGGCGGCTGGTGTCGCGAAAACTTCTCGATCTCGGCGACGCCAGACTGGCCTATGAGGTCGCCAACGGCGCGGCGCCGCCCGATAACGAAAACTACCGCGCCGAGCAACAATTTACCGCCGGCTGGATCGCGCTGCGTTTTCTGCGCCAGCCGGCCATCGCGCTTGCGCATTTCGCCCGGATCGCCGACGGCGTCTCCAATCCGATCACGCTGGCGCGCTCGTTCTACTGGCAGGGCCGCGCCGCCGAAGCACTGGGGCGACAGCAGGATGCGCGCGCCCTCTACGAAGCGGCGGCGCATTATCCGACCGCCTATTACGGCCAGCTGGCGCGCGCCCGGTTGGGCCTCGACGAAGTCACGCCGCGCGCGCTGCCGGGCGCGCCTGCCGAGCACCGCACGCTGGAAATCGCCCGTGCGTTCGAGATTCTTTACGCCGTCGACCAGCGCGATCTCGTCGCTACCATGGCGGCCGACCTCGGCGGCAAGGCGACCGATGCCGGTGCGGTGGCGGCGCTTGCCGACATCGCCGTTCGCCACAACGATGCGCGAGCGACGCTGCTCATCGGCAAGGCCATGCTCGGCCGCGGCTTTCCTTTCGAACGCTACGCGTTTCCCGACTTCGGCGTGCCGAGCTACCAGCAAATCGGGCCCGCGGTCGAGCCTTGTGTGGTCTATTCGATCGTGCGCCAAGAAAGCGCTTTCAATCCCCACGTCGTCTCCAGCGCCAATGCCTACGGCCTCATGCAGGTCACGCCGCAAGCAGGCCGCGATACCGCCAAGCGCGTCAACGTGGCCTTCAATCAACGCCGGCTCGCCGATGACGTCGTCTATAACGCGCAGCTCGGCACCGCTGAGCTCGGCAACGATCTCGCCAGTTGGCGCGGTTCCTACGTCCTTGCCTTCGTCGCCTACAACGCCGGGCCGCGCCGGGCGCGGGAATGGATCGAGCAATACGGCGATCCGCGCGATCCCCACGTCGATCCGATCGATTGGGTCGAGCGCATCCCGATCTCCGAGACGCGCAATTACGTGCAGCGCGTGATCGAGAATATGCAGGTCTACCGCGCGCTGCTCGAAAACAATCCGAAGCTGTCGATCGAAGCCGACCTGCGCCGTGGCGGCTAGCGCTATCAAGCCATTGATAATACGTGTAAAAACTGTCGCGCCCGCAACGCACATGGAATTTGCGCGGCGCCCAAGCCGACATTAAGTTGGGCCACCCTCGCAGCGGAACGCCCGCAAACAGATAAAGCGGAGCATGCCCTCCATGCCGGCCGATATTTTCGTCACCGCACAAGACGGACTGCGCCTGCACGTGCGCGACTACGGATCGCGCATCGCATCCGCTTTGCCGGTCGTGTGCTTGCCCGGTTTGGCGCGCACCGTCGCCGACTTCGACGCGCTGGCGAAGGCGCTGGCCGACGGCGCGCCGCCGCGGCGCGTGATCGCTATCGACTCGCGCGGCCGCGGCCAATCGGACTACGACAGCAATCCCGAGAACTACAATCTCGCCGTCGAGCTCGGCGATGTGGTCGCGGTCTTGACCGCGCTCGATGCCGGCGAGGCGGTGTTCATCGGAAGTTCGCGCGGCGGCATTCTCACGATGTTGCTCGGCGTGGCGCATCCGACGGCGATCGCCGGCGCCGTGCTGCACGATATCGGGCCGGTCATCGAAGCCAAGGGTGTGGCGCGCATCAAAAGCTATGTCGGGAAATTGCCGCAGCCGCGCAGCTACGCCGAAGGCGCCGAAATCCTTAGCCGCCTGTTCGACGCGCAGTTTCCGAAGCTCACCGCCGAGCAATGGCTCGCCGCGGCGCAGCGCACCTGGAAGCTGGACGACGGCGCGCTGGTGCCGACCTATGACGTGCGCTTGGCCCGCACGCTTCTTGAAGTCGACATCGAGCGGCCGCTACCGGCGATGTGGAACGAGTTCGAAGCCTTGTCGCGCGTGCCGGTTCTGGTGATCCGCGGCGCCAACTCCGACATTCTTTCGGCCGCGACGGTGGCCGCCATGCGCGAGCGTCACCCCGGCATGGAGTCCATCGAAGTCGCCGACGAAGGGCATGTCCCGATGCTCGATAAGCCGGATCTGATTCGCGCCATCGCCGAATTTGTCGCCGGTTGCGACTCCCGTGCCGGTACGGAGCGGAAAAGTGCGCGATTTGTCGGGTCGCGAGCTGCATCGCAATGAGCCGGCTACGGTATCTTGCCACAAACCTCCATTGACCGCCGTTGGCCATGAACCCAAAAGCGCGAAGGACCAATCGAAAGCAACGCGTTTTCGCTCCGCAGGCTGGCTCGGCGAGGACGATCAGGCGTTAACGAAGCTTATCCGCCGGCAATTGGGGAACCGTTGGAGGAAATCGAAGATCAAAAGCGGTTCAGATTGTGCGAACCGAAGTCTCAGGCCCATTTGGCACGCAAAATAATACTGACGCCGGGCACAGATTTATCGCCGACGACATAATTGGCAGTCGGCGAATCCATTATCAGGAGCACATCGTAGTCACCAACGATTTGCAGGATGTCGTCGATGTTCACAAAGGTGACCGGGTATTTGATTTCCCTGTCCTGCACATTGGGGGGCATTGGTCCGATTCCATTATCGCGCAATCGCGAAACTTGAACGCCGACTATTGTCGATTCTCGCCAAAGTGGAAGTCGGGCCAAGAGAATATAGCGCGATCGGAGCGCGGCAAGCTCTCTGAGGATAGTTGGCGGATCGGGAACATATGTTATCGCGCTAGAGGCGTGAACCAGATCCACAACGCCGAGCGCCACCGCCGCATCACGGATCGTAGTAAAGACACGAAAATAATTCTGAGCGAGTTTGATTGCTTGCGCCGCCATCGGCTGGGTTTCTACAATCGCCCATTTCAAGGGGGCTCGTGTTGCCGCAGCGACGCGAAGATAGTGGAACCCGCAGCCGCCGCCGAAGTCGAGCACATTCAGTTGTCGATTGCGAACGTCCGCAGCGGCAATCCCGACGGCAACGATCGAGTTGAGTGCTTGTTCTGGTGCAACTACATACGGCTCGATTCGCTGCGCAGTTCTGAAAGCGATGACCTCGGCGATATCGGCGTCGTGATACCCCGGGCCGCAGGAAGCGAGAGCCGCTGCATAATCAAGAAAGAACTCTGTGATGGTCGTTGACATGCCGATCCCCGGACCCCCGCGGTCTAACGTTACCAATTGCGGAGGCCAGGAACATAGACTTTCGATGGACGGCCGCGAGCCAAATTTAGACGGAAGTTCTCCTCCGCGTGCCTCACTAAAAAACCCCGGCGGAGAACCGCCGGGGTTTCCGATTTCACGCCTCGATCAGACGATCAGGGCAGGAAGTCCTTGTGCATACGGACGGTGACGTTCCAAGCGTTCTCGACGTTGTTGCCGCCGACGCCGACCGTGCGGGGCCGCCCGGCCCGGGTGCAGGGAAAGCGGCCGGCTACAAGACCGACAAGCGGCCCGCCTGGTACTTTGCCGGTAGCCGAACGTGGCGCTGTCAGGTGGTTATACATCACTTCAACGCCCAGATAGAACGACTTGGTCACATCCCACTGCAGGCGGGAGCTTACGCCCCACACCGACCAGTTGTTGTTGCAGCCAGGGGAGGCAAAGAAGCTCCCGCCAGCAAACCCGCCGTTGACGCTGCCGTGACTACCGCCACCGGAGTGCCGTCATGCCTTCCGCATCGCAGAGGATGGCATTGGCCTGACTGTTGTAGCTGACCGCCTCGTAGGCGCCGACGAACGATTCGTGCACCGACGGCGTCCAGTAGTGCTCGTAGGACGCGTTGACGCTCCATGCCGTCGTCAGCTGGCACCCGTCCACCGGTCGTGCCGAGCCTGCCGTACCGCCAGCAGCTGGGTTGCACGACCCGCAGCGGAGCCATAGACGCAGTCCGACATGATGCCGTAAGCTGCGTTGTTGCCTGCTTCGGCTTCGTAGTTGCCTTGGGTCGGCTGGTTGAGATAGCGCAGCGCACCCTGGGTGTAGTTGACTTCACCCTGGAAGTAATCGCCCTGCGCAACCATCGGGAAGTTCAGCCGCAAGCCAGCGCCCACGACCCAACCCCAAGCATCGCCCGGATGACCGAGGCCGTTACCGGCGGTCAGCAGCGTTGTCGTAGTAAGCGGCATTGACCTCATGGATCGCGCCCATGACCTGCGCGCTGCCCCACGTCTGATCGACGCGGAGATTGGCGACGATGTCGGGCACTTGATAACCGCCGTAGCCAAGCTGCGAGTTAGTGGCGGCGCCGAGAGTGGCGCCGTTAATAATCGCACCGGCGGCAATGAGAGCCGAGGTACCGGTAGCGCCGACCGCCCGTGCTGAACACAGATGCCGCCCCGACTGACGGACCATTGACGCCGATGATCTGGGTATCGCGGCGGTCTTCGGCGGCGAGAGTTGCCGACAGTCCGTTGCCCAGCTGCGCGGTGTAGGCAGCAGTCCACTGCCCGCCGTCGCCGGTGTCTTCAATCGGCATGAACGCGGCGCGATAGGCCACCGCCGCCGCGCTGTAGAAGTCGTAGAACGACTGCGTCAGACCCGCAGTGATGCCAGCCCACTGCAAGAAGGCGCGGTTGGAGCTGAACGTGCCTTGGCCGCCGGCGCTTTCGCCGATGGCGCTGTCGGACAAGCCGACGTCGATATAAGCGCGCGCCGTGCCGTAAGCGGTCTGTTCACGCGCATCGGCCGTGATATAGCCGCGCTCGCGGGTGACGAAGTTGCTCGTGAGCCGGGTGTTCTCCTGGCCGGAATACGGACCCCAGGTCATGCTGCCGTTGTCGTTGCCCCAGGTCGCTTCTTCACGCACCCAGCCACCGATCTTGATACACATATCGGTGCCCGGCATATAATAGAATCCCGCCCCGTAGAGGCTGCAGACCTTCACGTATTCGACCGGCTTGGCCTTAACGGGAAGATCAGCTGCCTGCCCCGCAGTTACCGCAACCACACCGGCCGCGGAGCCGAGGAGGAGGCTTTTCACCATCTTCATTTGAACCTCCAATTGTTTGCCGTGGGAGGGTTCTTTCCGCCGGGTGACACGCACCCCAAAGAAGGTCCCCTTAGTCCCCAAACCACCCGGTCTTTCCACTTCCCGAAAACACCGGACGAGTCGACTTGGGGTTCCCCCCTCCGTCGCATGCACACCTTAACCGACGGGTTCCCTCTGGCAATGAAGAACTGCCCGAGTCACAGGCCGCTTTGAGCGATTTCGGCGGGGTGTTGCGTAAAAAACACGCAATCAATGACGCCTTGATAAGCGGCGGCAAAACTCCGTCCTTCGCGGCCCTCCAGCGCTATTTCCGGCGTAAAATCAAGGCACTCCGGATTGACCCGGGCGAAATCCCCGCCGCCTCTCGCGGGTCCGGCACCCCCTCCCCGACCGGGAATCTCGCAAAACCGACATGGCCAAGGGGTCGCCGGTCGCCGAATTGGGTGACGAGGCTTGTTGACAACCCCGATTGCAGATTCGCGTGGCGGCGCTGCACGGACTGCCAGCGTCAGTCTCCGTCGAAACGGCGCATTGGCAGTACAGAACGCGGCTCGTGCTCTAATCCGGTCTCAATCCGCCGCGGAATTTTTGCCCGCACTTGTAGCGTTATTTGATCGTCGCTTCCAAGAATGCGGCATCCACTTAATTATATTCCTTGGCCACCACTCACGACGCCGGTGACGGTCATGCGGAAATGCTGAATTTCCTTGCGCCCGCCGGCGAAATTTATTTCCAGTTCGAATTCGTCGGCGCCGCTGAAATTCTGCGCCGCGCGATAAAAGGCCACGAAGGCCGGCACGTCGATCGCCAGGCATTGTTTGACATTGGTCGCTTTGAGCATAGCGCGCTTGACGCTGACCGTGCCGTGCGTCGGTGCGCGGGCGAGCCGGATCGCCGGCAGCGGACCGGAGGTGCAATCGGGCCGAATGCTGGTGTAGATGCCGATGCGCACGTTCTGGCCCGGCGCCGCTTTGATCGGCGCGATCGAGCAAAGTCGATTGGCCAAGACGAGCTGAGTCGACGCGATGAGAAGCCGGCGACCAGGAGCCAGTCTCGTCTCATGTCAATGTTCCGCTGCTCGTGAGATTTGCCATCCACAGCCACCAGCCGCTGGTCGCCAATAAAGCAACCGGATAGGCGTTCCGGTCTCTCGCCCGGGACGACTGGATAAGGCCCGGCTTGCACAAGCCGTTCACTCGACTTCGCTCACGACTAATTCGCCTGTGGTTGCCGGTTCTGAACTCTCTTCCCTGTCAACTGCAATATGATCTGGCGCGAGACCGGCTTGGTAGCGACGATACATCGCCCTGTAGGCGTCCTCTAAATGTCGCGTAAACAATTGAGTATCGAACAAGGGCATCGCGAGCCGGTTTATTTTGAGCTTCTGTCTTATCTCCGCAAGTTTCGCGGGGTTATTCGCCAGTTCTATCGCGAGCATTTCGTATTCCGCTTTGGATCGAGTAACAAGTTCGCTCAATCCAACGGCTTTCACCAAGCTTGCGGCAACGCGCGCTGCAACGGTTCGCCAATCCGGGTCAAAACAGGCAAGCCGCCCCAAAGCGCGTCGCTTGCCGTCGTATGGGCGTTATAAGGCGTCGTATCGAGGAACAAATCGGCCAATTGGTGACGGGCAAGATGCTCGGCCGCCGAGGCAAGAAGCTTGGCAAATATCAGCCGTCTCGGATCCACGCCTGCCGCCTCGGCT
Organism: uncultured Alphaproteobacteria bacterium; assembly: GCA_963816565.1. Classification (GTDB taxonomy): domain Bacteria; phylum Pseudomonadota; class Alphaproteobacteria; order Rhizobiales; family Xanthobacteraceae; genus BOG-931. The sequence continues at coordinate 255,305 of CAWFLM010000001.1, forward strand.
TCTTTTCTCAAATTGCTTTGGGCTGATTCATGGAGCTCCGACAGCCACAAAACACTGCCGTCGGTCGCTTTCATGATCGTCATCCAGACTCTGAAACACGTCCGGATTGAGCTTGTATGCGTTATTAAAGCAACAAAAAACGAAACCATTCTCAGGCAAGTCAAAGTCGGATCGAACGAAAGGCTTGTCCGAAATCTGTCGCCCCTTGATATCGTTCGGCATAAAGCAGTGCAGGCAGATAAACGATCTTCTCCACGTAATGCATTTGTTGCGACGGCGGAATCACCGTTCGATCGGCGATAAGATAATCGACAAAATTCGCACCCATTGTTCCCGCAAATCCCAGATAAGCGACCTGAACCGGAGCCGGACGTTGTGCGAAAATCCTCGCGCCACGCGCGTCCGATGTGTAGCCCATCAGATCGACCACTATATCGATATTCAGGGATCTGGATTTGATTGGCGATGTATCGATCGCTTTGGTCGCTCAAATCGATAAACTCGTCAAAGGCATGCGTCAGCCGATCTCGCATCGCGCTTTTATCGTCCTGACCCGTCGAAAGCGCGAAGGTTTCGAAATCGCTGACGGTCATGACTTTCAAATATGCCTGCCATCAGATAAGCGACGACATGTTGGCGAAAATCGGATGAGAGGTAACCTATGCAAATCTTCTTGTTTTTGTAAATTTCACCATTCCAGATCGGTTGGGTCGGCACTGGATAATTTTTTGACGTCCATAGCGTCGCGTATTCAAATTGTTCCTGCGCGCTTGCGCTGATGCTCAGGAGCATCCAATGGCGCAAGCAATGTCTTTTTTGTTGTTCGCTGAGGCGAGCAAGCTCTTCTATCTTTGTCAAAATCAACCCAATCGCAGCAAAGCATCTTGGCATGAAGACGAAGGCCCTCAATGCCCGGCAAATCGGGTGTTATTACAACGGCTTTGTCATAAGCGGCAAAGGCTTCGTCATAGCGCTTGAGATCAGTCAGGACATTACCGCGACAAGCCCAAGCGCCGTCCAAATCAGGCTTGAGCGCCAACGCCTTGTCACAAGCCGTAAGGGCTTCGTCATGGCGTTTGAGTTCGAAAAACAGGTCACCGCGACCAAGCCACGCCTCCGCCAGATCGGGGTCCAGTACTGCCGCTTTGTCATAAGCCGCAAAAGCGTCGTTGTAGCGCTTGAATTCCTTAAAGGACATTACCGCAACCAAACCAAGCCTCTGCCAGATCAGGCTTGAACGCTAACGCTTGATCGTAGGCGGCAAGGGCTTCGTCATAGCGTTTGAGCTGGAAATAAGCGTTGCCGCGACCAAGCCACGCCTCCGCCAGATCGGGTTTGAGCGCCAACGCTTTGACTATAAGCAGCTAGAGCTTCATCATACGCGCTTGAGGCAAACATAGACAGTTGCCGCGACCAAGCCACGCCTCTGCCAGATCGGGCTTGAGCGCCAGCGCTTTGTCATATGCGGCTTGCGCATCGTCATAGCGCTTAAGGCCGATAAAGACATTGCCGCGACCGAGCCCAGCGCCTCTGCCAAATCAGGCTTGAGCGCTAACGCTTTGTCATAGGCAGCAAAGGCTTCGTCATAGCGCTTGAGGCCGGTAAAAGGCATTGCCGCGACCAAGCCAAGCCCATTCTCCGAGTCTGGCTGCAGCGCTAACGCTTTGTCATAAGCGTCAAAGGCCTCAGTCATAGCGCTTGAGTGCAGCGTCGATATTGCCGCGACCAAGCCAAGCGCCCTCCAGAGTTCGGCTTCAGCGCTAGCGCTTCGTCATAAGCAGCAAAGGCTTCGTCATAGCGCTTGAGTTCGGTGTAGACGTTGCCGCGACCAAGCCAGGCGCTCTCCAAATCCGCTTTCAGCGCCAGCGCTGCGTCATAAGCCGCAAAAGCTTCATCATAGCGCTTGAGTTCAGTGTAGACATTACCGCGGCCAAGCCACGCGTTCTGCCAAGTCCGGTTTGAGCGCCAGCGCTTTGTCGTAAGCGGCAAAGGCTTCGTCATAGCGCTTGAGCTCGGTGTAGACATTCCCGCGACCAAGCCACGCTTCTGCTAAGCCTGGATTGAGATGCTAAAGCTTTTTCATAGACAGCGAAAGCTTCCTCATAACGCTTAGCGTCGGCGAACGTCTTGCCGCGACCAAGCCACGCTTCCACCAAGTCGGGTTTGAGTGCCAACGCCTTGTCATAGGCGGCAACGGCTTCGTCATAGCGCTTGAGTTCGGTGTAGACATTGCCGCGACCAAGCCACGCTTCTGCCAAGTCGGGTTTGAGCGCCAGCGCTTTATCATAGGCCGCTGCGGCTTCTTCATAGCGCTTGAGCTCAAAAAGTGCCTTTGCCTTGTTCGCATATGGCTTCCGAATAATTCGCGTTTAACACGATCGCTTGATCGAAATCGGAGATCGCCTCTTGGTAGCGTTTAGATCGTTAAAGATCGTCCCGCGATTGTTCCAGGTCTCCGGTACGTTTTGCTTAAGTCGCAGCGCTTTATCGAAATGCTCAAGAGCTTGTTGCGGCTTATTCAGGCGCTTCGATATGAGACCATAATTATAGAAAGACACATCGGAGCTTTGGATTCAGTTTCACGGCTCTCGAAATGAACTCCTCAGCCTCACGAAAACGCTCCATGTTCATCAAAACGATGGTCAGCAAATTGAGCGAAGCAACGTGCTTTTTTTCAATCTTAAGTACTTCTCTGAATAGACGCTCGGCTTCAAGAAGGTTTTGATTATTCAAAGCCGCAACGGCATGATTGAATAGTTCTTTGCACATTCGCCATATTAATGGTTACACCACTGTCACAGGTCCGCAGTTAGAGGGTACTTACTTCTCTCTGGCGCAGTGTGTGCTCACGGCGGGAATTATCGCCCGAAAGACCCGTTGCCCGGTCGCCAATTCAGTGGCCCATAAATACGCCTTCGAGGTGACGCAGGCAACCAAGGCGCCGCCGCCGCATGTGGCCAGTCAATCGGCTTTGCGATCATGGCCGCTCGCCCGCCGACAGCCTGGCAGCGTACCCCTTCAACACCTTGATGATCTGCTCTTCTGTGGATCTGCTCTTCTGTGGATCTGCTCTTCTGTGGATCTGCTCTTACGCATGTCCGTCTCCCGTATGCTCTGAGGCCGGAAAACTGGATCGTTTTTGGGTAGAGTTTTCCGCGGTGATTCCCCGGCTGGGAGGAGCGGAGAGCGATGAAGGCCTCGCGGTTTTCGGACGCCCAGAAGGCGTTCATTCTCAAGCAAGGTGCTGATGGCATGCCGGTGGCGGATATCTGCCGCAAGGCCGGCATCAGCCAGGCGACCTACTTCAATTGGAAGAAGAAGTATGACGGGCTGCTGCCGACCGAGATGCGGCGGTTGAAGCAGCTCGAAGACGAGAACGGCAAGCTGCGGAAGGTTGTGGCCGATCTGAGCCTCGACAAGGAGATGCTTCAGGACGCGCTCCGCCGAAAGCTTTGAAGCCTGTCCGCAAGCGCAAGCTCGTTGATGAGATGCGCGGCGACTGGAATGTGTCGATCCGGCGAGCCTGCCGTGTGTTCCTGGTCGATACGTCCACCTACCACTACAAGTCTCGTCGCCCCGGACAGGCAGCCCTCGAACAACGGATCAAGGAGATTTGCCAGACGCGCGTCCGCTATGGCTATCGCCGCGTTCATGTGCTGCTGCGGCGTGAAGGCTGGTCTCTCGGTCAGAACAAGACGCGGCGCATTTATCGCGAATTGGGCCTGCAATTACGCAACAAAACGCCGAAGCGGCGGGTCAAGGCGAAGCTGCGTGATGACCGCCGCGTCGCTACTCAGCCGAATGAGACCTGGGCCATGGACTTCGTGCATGATCAACTGGCGACCGGCCGCAAGATGCGCGTGCTGACGATCGTCGACACCTTCTCGCGGTTCTCGCCGGCGCTGGAGCCGCGCTTCTCCTTCCGCGGCACAGATGTCGTCGAGGTGCTGGAAAGAGTTGGGCGAGAGATGGGATTGCCGGCAACGATCCGGGTCGACCAGGGCACTGAGTTCGTGTCACGCGACTTGGATCTGTGGGCTTACCAGCGCGGTGTCACGCTCGACTTCTCCCGGCCGGGAAAGCCCACCGACAATGCGTTCATCGAAGCCTTCAACGGTCGCTTCCGAGCCGAGTGTCTCAACGCGCATTGGTTCCTGAGCCTTGCAGACGCCCGAGAAAAGTTGGAGGATTGGCGCAAGTACTACAATGAGGAACGCCCCCATGGGGCGATCGGCCAAAAGACGCCGATTACGTTGCTCAATCACGTTGGCGCAGCCAGCCCGCCATCGTGAGCAAGCCGGAAAAATCTACCATCCGGCGGTCCAAAGATCGGCCTCAGAGCAGTAGGGAACGGACTGTACCCAAAAACGGGCGCGTTTAAGGGAGCAGGTCAACCGCATCATTTTTGCTGGACTACATAAATGGTCTACTTTACCAACGCTTGTGATCTATCCAGTTTTTTCGGACCACGGCTAGCTTGAGACGGCGCCGTCGGCTGTAACCGCGTTGGTGGAACCTCCTGAGGAAGCACCAGAACAGGGGGATATATTACTATATCCGCGACGAGGTTACCGGACGGCAATTGGATGGCCAACCACAAAACAGCGCGCTTGGCGGTGCGGCTCGCGCCACGCTATATCAAGGCCCCGCGCTAGGCGGCTGCAGGTTTGCGCTTACGGAGAGGTGGCCGAGTGGCTGAAGGCGGCGGTTTGCTAAACCGTTATACGGTCCAAAGCCGTATCAAGGGTTCGAATCCCTTCCTCTCCGCCACCCTGTTTGGCGCTGACGCGATTTGCCGAATATGCGCCGGCTTTGCCGCGGAGCACGATGTCCTCGGAAAGTTCAGCGAAGGAGCAGTTAATGCACTGTGGCTATCGAGCGCACCTGACCTCGCCCCGCGGTTTCGGACGCCGGCACACCTTAACTTGACGGGCCAGCCCCCGCTCATTGAGTCATTAGATAAGCGCAATGAACAATAAACCGCGAACATTTGGTCGTTCCGGCGGAGCTCCGCCGGGGAGCACAGCGGCTTCCGAAACGCTTGCCAATCTGTTGGGCGCAGCGGTGGAACGTCATCGCGCCGGAGCAATCGTTGAAGCCGAACGGGCGTACAAGCATATCCTAACGATTTTCCCAATCATGCCGAAACTCAAAGCCGTCTCGGCGCAGTGCTTATGGTGCAGGGCAAGACCAGCCAGGCCATTATTCAGCTTGAACGCGCGGTCGCATTGGACCCCGACTTGTTTGAAGCTTTTGGCAATCTGGCGCAAGCTTATCTGGCCACCGGACAGGATGTGAAGGCCGTTCAAGCCGCCTATCGCGCCCTCGAATTGCGCGAAACGACGCCAGGCAAGACTGCTGTTTGCTCGCTGCGCGCGCAATGCGGTGTTCAGGTCGGACAAAGATGGCCGGGCGCGGAAATTGATGTTGCGTGCGCTGTTGGAAGACTGGGCGCCGCCCCGCGACGCTTACGCGCGCATTCCTCAGTCTCATCAAGCTTAGCGCCGGCATCAACGATTGCATCGCGCGCGTCAATTCGGCTTGGCCGACGCAGCTGCCGGCTGGCGAATTGCTCGATCTGCCGGGGATGGCGGAACTGTCAGGCGATCTGCTGCTTCGCGGCTTGCTCGAACGCGAGCCCGATCACCGACATCGGTCTCGAGCGTCTCTTGACCAACGTACGCCACGCCATGCTGACGCTGTGCCACGAGTGCAGGGTGAATGGAACGAGAGCTTACTCGAGTTTTTCTGCGCGGTGGCACGGCAGTGCTTTCTCAACGAATATATCTACTCCCTTGACCGAAAGCGAAGCGGCTCAGGCCATCGAGTTGAAAGCGGCGCTCGGCGATAAAATCAACGCCGGAGATCACGGTTCCGGCGCAGTGGCTCGTGACGGTCGGCGCCTATTTTCCGCTGCATGCCTTGACTGATGCTGCGTCGCTCCGGCACAGTCATGGCCGCAATGCGTCGAAGCCTTGATCCTCCAGCAAATCACGGAGCCGGCCGAGGAACGCGAAATCGCCGCAGTACTCCCCACACTCACCGCCATCGAAGACGCGGTGTCGGAGGCGGTACGCCAGCAATACGAGGAAAATCCCTACCCGCGCTGGGTCACAACGGTGCCACCCGAAAAGACAGCCCGAATGCGACGTGCGCGCCGGCCCGGCTCCGGACATACTCATTGCCGGCTGCGGAACAGGTCTTTCGCTCGTCGACTATCGCAGGCGCCGGTCGCGCCGCGCATTCTCGCCATCGATCTCAGCCGCGCCAGCCTCAGTTACGCCAAGCGCATGGCGAAAAAGCTCGGCCTCGACAATAGTCGAATTCGCGCAGGCTGACATTTTGAAACTAGGCTCGATCGGCCGGGAATTCGACTTCATCGACGCATCGGGCGTGCTTCATCACCTTGCAGATCCGTGGCACGGCTGGCGCGTGTTGCTGTCGCTGTTGCGGCCCGGCGGGACCATGAACATCGGGCTATACAGCGATCTGGCTCGCCGCAACGTCGCCGCGGCGCGCGACTTGATCGCTCAACGCGGCTATCGGCCGATCCCGCAAGATATCAGGCTCTGCCGGCAGGACATCATCGCATCCGACGATGCTTTATTGAAGTCGCTGACCGGATCGCAGGACTTCTACACCACCAGCGAATGCCGCGACCTGCTGTTTCACGTGCAGGAGCTCCGGATAACGCTGCCGCAAATTAAAGCGTTCCTGGCGGCGAACGATTTGCATTTCGGCGGCTTCAACCTGGAATCCGCGAGTTTTGCAAAAATTCACCCGCGCTTTCCAGGGCGCGCGCTCACCGATCTCGATTGCTGGGATGCTTTCGAAACCGAAGCGCCGGAGACATTCCGCGGAATGTATCAGTTTCAGGTCCGCAAGCCGCCGCGGCGAAACTGAGCACGATCTGCAGGCCGCAATCTCGTCGCGACGGCAAGGTCAGGCGGCGATCGCCGGCGCCGCGGTGACTTCGTTGCCGCGCAGCCAATCGCGCGCCGCGCGCTGGGCGGTCGCAATCTCGACGTCGGACATCTGGCTGGCGACTTCGCGTCGCAGCCGCACCGCGTCGCCATTGCCCTTCATCGCCGCGAGATTGAACCACTTATGCGCGGCGACGAGATCGACCGGCGCGTCGCGGCCGACCGAATACATCATTCCCAGTTCGAACAGCATGTCGCCCGCGGCCGGGCCTTGACCCAGCGGCGCCGCAGTGCTGTCGAGAATTTCAAAACGAGCCATAACGAACTCCCCTGTCCATATCGTCCGGCCTTAGCCGAAGTCTTCGTCCGGATTTTTGCCCCAATCGATACGCGATAATCCCCAGAAGATTTGAACGGTGGTTTAAGCAATGCGATGAATCGATTCTGAATTGCGCGGCGCGATCCGCGCATTTGCGGCAACGCTTCGTTAGGCAAGGCGCTAGGCAATAGGCGCCGTATCGACTAATTGTGCCGATCCTCCGGACCACGCAAACATCGAGGGTGCAATGACAACCTATCGCAGGGCGGCGGCGGCGTTTTGGCTGGCGGCTATCGGACTATTGGCCGGTGCAATCGTCGCGCCGCCCGCGCTTGCCGCCGGTCCGCTCGGCACCTGGTACACCGCCGAAAAGGACAGTCAGGTCCGCATCGCCAATTGCGGCGAAGCGATCTGCGGTACGCTGGTATGGCTGAAGGAGCCGAACGACCCGGCAACCGGCAGGCCGAAGCTCGACAAGAATAATGCCGACGCCTCCAAGCAGAGCCGGCCGCTGCTCGGCGTGGCGATCGTGCTCGGCATGAAGCCAAGCGGCGCCAATATGTGGAGCGGCAACGTCTACAACGCGTCGGACGGCAAGACCTATACCGGTTCGTTCACCATGACCGGCGACAATACCGCCGATCTCAAGGGCTGCGTCATGAGCATCCTGTGCAAATCGCAGACCTGGACGCGGGCGAAATGACGGGCCGGCGGTTTGCAAGCCGACCGCCGTCGCGCCGTTATGCCGGGTCGACCGCGAAGCTCTGCGGAGGCTCGCCGCGCTGAAGGCGCTGCCACATCGTCGTGTAGGCCGCCTCGATATTTCTGGTGAAGCGCCGCGTGTCGAACAGCGGGCCGGTTGTTCGCTCGCGCGCCAGTCTGTCCTTGAGCGACGGCATAAGGCGGGGTCGGTGGCTATTTTCAGCGCGACCGCCTCATAGTCCGGCAAACTTTCCGTCACCAGTTCCGCAAGCCCGACAGCGCGAAGCTGGCTCGCCGCCACCCGCCCCGCAAAAGTCGAACCAAGACACGTCAGGACCGGCACGCCGGCCCAAAGCGCATCGCTCGCGGTCGTGTGAGCGTTGTAGTTCAGGGTATCGAGAAACAGATCGGCTTGACGCTGTCGCGCCAGATGATCCTCGACCATCGGAACGCGACTCGCAAAGATCAGCCGCTCCGGCGCCACTCCTCTGCGCTCGGCTTCGCGCCGCAGGTTGCGCGAGGTCGCGGCGCCGTAGTCCCGGAGCCACAACACGCTGCCGTCGACTTGCCGTAAAAGCCGCATCCAGACGTCGAAGATCGCGGGATTGATCTTGTACGATTGATTGAAGCAACAGAACACAAAACCCGCCTCCGGCAATTGCAACTCGGCGCGCGACGGCGTTCGCTCCGCGATGATCCGGGCGTCGTCGGTGACCATAAAGCTCTCGGGCAGCCAGACGACCTTCTCGCGCGTAGAACTCGAACTGTTGCTGCGGAATGACGGTCCGGTCGCCAATAATATAATCATAATGATCGGCGCCCATGGTCGCGGCGTAGCCGAGATAATTGACTTGAATGGGCGCCGCGCGCCTGGCGAAAATGCCGCGACGGCTGCCCTGCGTATAACCGTTCAAATCGACGGCAATATCGATTTCGAGGCTCGCGCATGAGACCGGCGATCTCTTCGTCGCTCTGCGAACGACATTCGATGAATTGATCGAACGCCGCGCCGATGCGGCGATAGAGTCCGGAATCCTCCGCCGGCCCGAGCGAAATTGCGATCGTCTCGAAGCGCGAACCGTCATGGTGCTCGAACAAGCCGGCCGTCAGATGCGCGACCGGATGCTCGCGCAAATCCGACGATACATAGCGCAATGCGAATGCGCTCATGCGCATAGAGTTCGCTCGCGCCAAATCTGCCGGGAAGGACGGCTGATTTTTCACATAACACTCGGTACATTTCAGCTGATCGGCCGCCGATGACGCCATTGGCAGGAGCATAAACGGCAAACAGGCCGGTTTTCTGCCGCCTTGACGGCGCCTACAAAGATGCGCCACTTCCTCCGCAAGATTTAGCCCAATCGCAGAGATGCAGCTTTGAGTGAAGCCGGCTGCCCTCGGCATAGTCCAGATCGGGCATCAGCGCGAACGCCTCTGTCGCGGGCCAGCCAACGCCTCTTCGTCGCGCTGCATTTCAGCCAACGACATTGCCGCGCCCAGAACCAGGCTTTGGCGAGCTTCGGTTGATGGCGAGCGCGCGATCGTAGGCCGCGAGCGCCGCATCGTGCCGGTTCAATTCCTTAAGCGCGTTGCCCCGCCCCAAATGGGCATCGGCAATATTCGCGTTGAGCGCGATAGCACCGGTCATAGTCGACAACGCTTCGTCAAAACGGCCGAGGTCGAACAGGACGTTGCCGCGATTGTTCCATGCGTCCGCATAATTCGGCGCGAGCTCCAGCGCGGCGTCGCAATGCGCGATGGCGTCGTCGTATTGTCGCTGCCGGCGCAGCACGATGCTCAAGTTGTTGTGCGCCAGTGCAGAGCGCGGATCGAGCGCCAAAGCCTTTTGGTAGATTGCGGCGGCCTCGGCGTGTCTGCCGAGCTCGCTCTGCATGCGGCCGAGATTGACCAGCGCATCCACGGATTCGGCCGGACCCGCAGCGCCTCGTTGATGCGCGCGACGCCGGCGGCAAAATTGCCACGCTGCGCTTCGATGACGCCCAGCATGTGCAGCGCATCGAATTGCCGGCTGGTCGGCCTGCAGCACCAGCTTATAGAAGAACCTCGGCCTGCGGGATATTGCCGGCCTGGTGTGCGGCGAAGGCGCGCGCGAGAACCTGCTGCGATCGCGGGGTGGAGCGTTCCATGGTCGAGTGATCCGCACGTTATCGCATTTCCGCCGCCGGTGGAACTGCGGGTCAGCGGGCGCGCTGGCCGAACAGCACGGCGCGCACTTTCGGATCGCGCATGTCGACCGCGGACGCCGCTTCGATGCGGATGGCGAAGGCGCGCTTGACCGCGGGTCGCGCGCCGATGGTCTCGAACCAGCGCTTGAGATGCGGGAACTCGCCGAGGTTTTGGCCTTGCCGCTCGGCGAGCCGCACCCAGCCGACCGCCGCCATGTCGGCGATCGAATAGCGGCCGGCCAGAAATTCGTGCTGGGCAAGGCGCGTGTTCATGACGCCGTAGAGGCGATTGACCTCGTCGGTGTAGCGCGCGATCGCGTAGAAAATCTCCTGCGGCGCGTAACGGCGGAAGTGGACCGCCTGCCCGGCCATGGGGCCGAGGCCCGCCGACCTGCCAGTACAGCCATTCCTCGACGGCGACGCGGGCGCGCTCCTCGCGCGGATAAAACTTTCCGCTCTTGCGGCCGAGATATTGCAGGATGGCGCCGGATTCGAATACCGAGATCGGCCGGCCGCCCGGGCCCGGCCGGATCGACGATCGCCGGCATGCGGTTGTTCGGCGAGATCGCCAGAAAATCCGCGGCGAATTGCTCGCCCTTGGAAATATCGACCGGGCCGAACGACGTAAGGCAGCCCGCACTCTTCCAGCATGATCGATATTTTCCAGCCGTTCGGCGTCGGCCAGTAATAAAGCTCGATCGGCTTCCCGCGGCGCGATCCGTCACGCGCTGGCGCCGGCCTCGCCGCGGCGGTTGCCGCCTTTTTCCCGTAAGTTCTTGCGCGCGCGTTTCATGTCAGCACAAAGAAAAACGGCGCCGCGGATGTGCTCCACGGCGCCGGTGAAAGTTTCGGGAGGAATTTGCCAAAACACCGAGGGCGTCGGCGAGATGGCGGAAGGGCAAGGACGTTGACTGCTTTTGCCAGCGCGAGGTCCGGCTGCCCGTCTCTCGTCTTCGCGGCCGCATCGATTGAACACGAGCGCGAAGCTTGCACCTCCGTCCCGCCGACGCCCCCTGTCGTCCACCGGAACCGGCCCGCCTCGGAAGATCGTCGATCCATCCTCGACAGCGGCCGGCCCGTGTGACGCGATCTTCGACTAAGCGAAGTCGAAGACCGATAGCGGCGTCAGCTACTTCTTCTTCCGACGCTTTACCGGTTTCTTCGCCTTAGCTTTAGCTTTTCTCTTCTTCGCCATTGCTGCCCTCCTAGCTTGAGTGGATGGCGATATCGGTCAGTGCAGTCGCGAATTGATCCGCACTACATCCCGATTACTACACAGGAAAAAAAATAACAGTGACTCCACTTAATTTTGTGTGTAAGCCGCCGCGGCCCGCCGCCGCCGCGCGCCACGCTCCGTGCGAGCGGATACGACATCGCGCCGAAAAATTTTTGTTCGTGCTGTTTCTCGCAAAATTTTCCGCATATCGCAGAAATACCGATTAAATATGGGTTTCTGCGACGTCACTAATTTTGACTGAGCGGCGCCGACGCATCGAATTGCGGTTCGCCCAGCCGCTTTTACCGCCGCGACAATAGCCGGTGCGGCCCGCCCTCGCGCGGTGAAAAAAATTATGCACCGGGCGCCTTTACGGACGCGTTGCCGGCTCCCACGGAGCGCAAACTGTGCGAATCGGTGCCAAACCGATTCGCGCGCAGCGTCTTCGGCGAGCGCATTCGGCACAGAACGGCGCCGCCGCGCGCGAGATTTTCGATTCCGATTCCGGGTTAGCGGTCCGTTACGATCGGCGTTCGGCGACGCAACGCGGCGACGCGCGCGACTTCGTACTCAGAGCCCGAGCTTCTTCCGCAGCAGATCGTTGACCGCCTGCGGATTGGCCTTACCGCCCGACGCCTTCATCGCCTGGCCGACGAACCAGCCGATCGCCTTCGGGTTCCCTTTGGCGTCGGCGACCTTGTCAGGGTTTTTACTGACGATGTCGTCGACGATCTTCTCGAGCGCCGCAAGGTCGGTCACCTGCCTCAAGCCGCGCTCTTCGACGATCGAGCGCGGATCGCCGCCCTCGGCCCAGACGATTTCGAACACGTCCTTGGCGATTTTGCCGGAGATCGTGCCGTCGGCGATGAGGTCGAGAATGGCGCCGAGCTGCGCGGCAGAGACCGGCGACGCGGTAACGTCGGCGCCCTCCTTGTTGAGCCGGCCGAGCAGCTCGTTGATCACCCAATTGGCGGCAAGCTTTGGATCGCGGCGCGACCGCGCGCCGCCGCCGGCGACGACGGTCTCGAAATATTCAGCCATTTCGCGCTCCGCGACGAGGACATCGGCGTCGTAACTCGACAGCGCGTAATCGCGCATGAAGCGCGACTTCTTCCCGTCCGGCAGCTCCGGCAGACCGTTCCGCAGATCGGCAACGAGCGCCGGCGAAAGCTCCAGCGGCAACAGATCGGGGTCGGGGAAGTAGCGGTAGTCGTGCGCCTCCTCCTTGGACCGCATCGCGCGAGTTTCGCCCTTGTCTGGGTCGAACAGCCGCGTTTCCTGATCGATCTTGCCGCCGTCCTCGATGACTTCGATCTGGCGGCGTGCCTCGTGTTCGATGGCCTGGCCGACGAAGCGGATCGAATTGACGTTCTTGATCTCGCAGCGGGTACCGAGCGGCGCGCCGGGCTTGCGCACCGAGACATTGACGTCGGCGCGCAGACTGCCCTTTTCCATGTCGCCGTCGCAGGTGCCGAGGTAGCGCAGCACGCTGCGCAGCTTGGCGAGAAAAGCTTTGGCGTCGTCGGCGGAGCGCAGATCGGGCTTGGTCACGATTTCCATCAGCGCCACGCCGGAGCGGTTGAGATCGACCAGCGACATATCGGGATGCTGTTCGTGCAGCAATTTGCCGGCGTCCTGCTCGAGGTGCAGCCGCTCGATGCCGACCCGCACCGCCTCGCCGTCCGGCATATCGACCGTGACCTCGCCCTCGCCGACGATCGGCTGCTTGTACTGGCTGATCTGATAGCCCTGCGGCAGGTCCGGATAGAAATAGTTCTTCCGGTCGAACACCGATTTCAGATTGATCTTGGCCTTGAGCCCGAGCCCGGTGCGCACCGCCTGGCGCACGCATTCGGCATTGATCACCGGCAGCATGCCCGGCATGGCGGCATCGACCAGCGAGACATGGCATTGGCCTCGCCGCCGAACGCGGTCGAGGCGCCGGAGAACAACTTGGCTTGCGAGGTGACCTGGGCATGGACCTCCATGCCGATGACGACTTCCCAGTCGCCGGTTATGCCCTTGAGCAGCTTCGATTTGCGCGCCGGTGCGTCCATCGCGGTTCGGTTACGCGCTTCCGCAACGCACGAGCAAGACCCGCCCCCGCGGGCATTCGCGGCGGGCTGAAATCGTCTCAGCGCGACGAGAAGCCCGTCAGCCGCCGCACTTCGGCGTGCAAAAGCCGGTGTAGCAGGGCAGCATCGGCGTCAACGTGCCGTTCACGCAAAGCTGCTGGCTGCACCACTGCGTCTTCGGATCGCAGTTGAATGAGCAGAACGTATTGGTGGCGACGAAGTGCTTCTTGTCGACGGCGCAGGAGCCGGGCGGCGCCTTCATCGCCTTGGCCGAGACCGCCGACGGCAGCGCGACCGCGGCCGCCAGCAATGCGAACTTCACGAATGACATCAAACGCATGGTATCCCCCAATTCGACCCCCGGTATTATCATACAATGATCGGAACCGCGGTGCAAGGGATCGGACAAGGGATCGCACAAGGCATCGCGGCTACGAATTCGCTTTGCTAGGATGGCCGGGACAACAACAAAGCCGCCGTGGAGGATGACATGGACGCCGTCGCCGACAAGGATCGCCTGGTCGCGGAATTGCCGGAGCCCCGCGCGCGGATCGGCCTGATCATTCCGTCGGTCAACCGCATGACCGAGCGGCAGTTCAATCACTATGCGCCCGACGGCCTCGGCGTCTTGGTGGCGCGCGGCCGGGTCGCCGGCCAGCCGAATAGGACGGTCGCGGAATTGACCGACGAGATCGCGCATGCCGCCGGCACGCTGGCCGACGCCGGACCGGACCTCATCGTTTTCCACTGCACCCACACCTCGATGAAGGAGGGCGCCGACGGCGAAGCGCGCATCATCGAGCTGATCCGCCGCACCACCGGCATCGAGGCGCTGTCGACGTCGAGCCTGGTGAGCGACGCGTTGCGCGCGCTCGGCCTGAAGAAGCTCGTGGTGCTTGAGCCCCTATATGTCGAACGACAATATCATCGACTATCTCGCCGCGGCGGGCTTCACCGTCGTCAAGGACGTCGCGCTCAAATGCAAGACGCCCGCCGACTTCGAGACGGTGACGCCGCAACGCTGGCTGGAACTGGCGCAGGAAAACGACACGCCCGAAGCGGACGGCATTTTCTTAAGCTGCACCAATACCACCCAGATCGAGGCGGTGGCGGCGATCGAAGCGGCGCTCGGCAAGCCCGTGGTCAACAGCAATCAGGCGGTGCTGTGGGGCTGCCTCAAGCGGCTCAAGGACAAGCTCGGTGACGAACCGGCGCGCCCGCAAAATCTCGGCCGGCTGATGGACGAGCTTGACGCCTAACGTCACAAGGCATGCATACGGGGTGGACTAAGCCGCTCTGCCGCAGCCCGCCGGATTGAACGTGCGTTGCGTCGTCGGCGGATTGCTGATGAGTTTCGCCGCGGGCCGGATCGGGCGCGGCGAAAAATTGCCGCCGCAGTTCGGGCAGACGCCCTTGAGCCGGTTCTCGACGCAATCGCGGCAGAACGTGCATTCGTAAGTACAGATCATCGCGTCGGTCGCCGCCGGCGGCAAAGCCTTGTCGCAGCACTCGCAACTCGGGCGCAGTTCAAGCATCGCGTTCTCCCTTCAGGCGGCGTCGCGCAGGCGCGCCGCAACCCGCCTGCAAACTTCCAATCGCTCTCGTTGGAACTGCTCGGCACCGCGCCGAACCGTATCGACCACATCTTTGGGTGCCGTTGCTGGCGAGCCACTCTGAAACGGCGGATCGGGATCGTATTCCATTGCCAATTGGATTTGCTGGGCGATGATTTCGCCCTGCAGCAGCGCCGCTAGTTGCAGGCCGAAGTCGATGCCGGCCGTGACCCCTCCTCCGGTCATTCTATTGCGGTCGATAACCACGCGCTCCTCGACTGGGACCGCGCCGAACAGCGGCAGAAGCGGCAAGCTCAGCCAATGGGTGGTGGCCCGATAGCCCTTGAGCAAGCCGGCCGCGCCGAGCACCAATGCGCCGGTGCAGACCGAGGTCACATATTTTGCGTGTTTCGCCTGAGTACGCAGGAATTGGAGCACGATTTCGTCTTCCATCAGGGGCTGCTGGCCGGGACCGCCGGGAACAACAATGACATCGAGTTGCGGGCAATCCGCACAGGTCACGGTCGGAAGTAGCATAAGCCCGCGATCGGTCCGCACCGGTTCGCGGGTCTTGGCGACGACGTGGACTACGGTGTCCGGCAGCCGGGCGAGCACTTCGTAAGGCCCAGTAAAGTCAAGCTGCGTCATCGCCGGAAACAGCAACAATCCAATCTGACAGGATGAATGCGTGGCCGCCATGCGCTGGCTCCTCCGGCTGAACAGCAAACACGCCAATTTTTCGCCATGACAGGAGTCATGGCAGCAATGTCATTATACCTGCTATTTTCTGCCAACCGGCTGGGAGATGACCCATGCGCCACAAGAACAGACAAGACGCGGAGCGCCGCGCTTGGTGGTGGTCCTGGCCTTCGAGGGCGCGCAACTCCTCGACGTGGCCGGGCCGGTGCAGACTTTTGCCAGCGCCAATGAAATCGCCAATGAAATTACAAAGGGCGCGCACGGCGCGCCGTACCGGGTGGTGGTGGTGTCGCGGCGCGGCGGTCCGGTCACGACGACGTCGGGGCTGCCGCTGGTCACCCGTCCGCTGGTTCGCACGCTCGGCAAAGCGCGCATCGATACGCTGATCATACCGGGCGGCGGCGGCGTCCAGAACGCCGTGAAAGAGGCCGCAACGGTCGAATGGGTGCGCCGCCAGGCGGCATCGGTTCGCCGCATCGCGTCGGTCTGCACCGGCGCGTTCCTGCTCGCCGAAGCCGGCGTGCTCGCCGGCCGGCGCGCCACGACGCATTGGCAATTCTGCGCCCGGCTGGCGCAGCAGTACCCCGACATCCAAGTCGACGCCGATCCGATCTATGTCCGCGACGGGCGGATTTGGACCTCGGCCGGCATCACCGCCGGCATCGATCTGAGCTTGGCTTTGGTGCAGGAAGATCTCGGCCGCAAAGTCGCGATGGCCGTGGCGCGTCATCTCGTGGTCTTTCTCAACCGGCCCGGCGGCCAATCGCAGTTTTCCGCGCCGCTCGAAGCGCAGGCCGCGGCAGCCGTCGGCAATGCGCCCAATCATTTTGCCCCGCTGCACGACTGGATCGCCGAGAATGTCGGCGGCGATTTGCGCGTCGAGCGGCTCGCCGAGCAGGCCGGCATGAGCCCGCGCAGCTTCGCGCGAATTTATGCGGCGAAGATGGGCGTCACGCCGGCGCGCATGGTGGAGCGGATCCGCGTCGAGGCGGTTCGCCGCGGCCTCGAAGAAAGCGATCTACCAATCAAACGGATCGCGGCGCTGTGCGGCTTCGGCCAGGAGGAAAGATTACGCCGCGCCTTCGCGCGGCAAGTCGGCACCACGCCGGCGGAATACCGGCAGCGATTTTAGGGGCGTCCACCTCGACTTAGCATCGCCGCCAGTGGTTCCATCTCTACCTTGTGATGCGAGCGTACCGGAGTGCCTTGGATTATCTCGAAGGTTTTGCTAGTTTCATGTCTCGACGCAACGTAATTGCGTCGCTTGTCTGACCCTGTCACCCACTCTGAGGAGAGCCACGGTGATCGCGATCGAAGTCAACGGAACTCCAAACAAATCGATATCGAACCCGATACGCCGCTGCTTTGGGTGCTGCGCGACGTGGTCGGCCTGACCGGCACGAAATTCGGCTGCGGCATCGCGCAGTGCGGCGCCTGCACGGTGCATATCGACGGCAAGCCAATGCGCTCGTGCTCGGTGCCGATCGGCGCGCTTAATGGCGCGAAGGTCACGACGATCGAAGGCCTCTCCGCCGACAACAGCCATGCGGTGCAAAAGGCGTGGATTGCGGAAGACGTTCCGCAATGCGGCTACTGCCAGTCCGGGCAGATCATGGCCACGGTCGCGTTCCTCAAAGAGTTCCCCACTCCGACCGATGCCGATATCGACGCCAACATCACCAATATTTGCCGTTGTGGCACTTATGAACGTCTGCGCCGCGCCATTCATCGCGCCGCCGACGCCATGAAAGCTTAAGGGAGGCCGCGATGCATGGAAGCCGCGTCGCTTCAACGCTGAGCCGCCGTCACTTTATCCTCACCGCCGCCACCGCCGCCGGCGGCTTCATGATCGGCATCGGTGCCACCCCACGCGCGGCCCACGCCGCTACTGTCCCGGCGCAACCCTGGAACGACGACAACGCCTATGCGGCGAACGAAATCGACGCCTGGATCGCCATCGACCCGGACGACTCCGTCCTGATCCGCTATCAGCGCTCGGAGATGGGCCAAGGCAGCATGACCGCACTGCCGATGATGATCACCGAGGAACTGCAGTGCGATTGGTCGAAAGTGCGGATCGAATATGCCTCGCCTAACCGCAACCTCCGTGAGAACAAGGTCTACGGTCCCATGTTCTCGAACGGCAGCCGCTCGGTGCGCGCGTCGCAAAAGATGATGCAGCAGGTCGGCGCCAGCGCGACGCGAGCGCCTGATCGGCGCCGCCGCGGCGCGCTGGAGCGTTCCAACATCGGAGTGCTCGGCGGCGGCGAGCGTGGTGACGCATCAGCCTTCGGGCCGGACGCTACGTTATGGCGAGCTCGCCGCCGACGCTGCGAAGGTTACGCTCGACAAAGAACCCGCGATCAAGACGCCGGCTCAGTTCACCTTCATCCCCCGACCGATGCCGCGCGTCGACGTGGTGCACAAGACCGACGGCTCGGCCAAGTTCGGCATCGACGCGCAGGTTCCGGGCATGGTCTTCGCCGCCATCACGGCCTGCCCCGTTCCCGGCGGCAAGCTCAAGAGCGTCGACGACTCGGTGCTTTCCGGCGCGCCGGGCATCGTCCAGGTCGTCAAGCTCGACAATGCAGTGGCGGTGGTCGCAACCGACACCTATTGGCGCGCCAAGCGGGCACTGTCCCGGCTGCAGCCCGAGTGGGATGTCGGCGCCGCAGGCAGCGTCGACAGCGAGCAGCTTTCGAAGGAATACCGCGCGGCGCTCAATGAGCCGATGCTGACCGCACGCAATGACGGCGACATCGATAAAGCCATGTCGGGCGCGGCAAAGACGTTCGAGGCCATCTACGAGACGCCGTATCTGTCGCATTCGCCGATGGAGCCAATGAATGCGACCGTCAATTTGCAGCCCGACCGGCTCGACGTCTGGGTCGGAACGCAGGCAGCCGATGAGGCGCTTGAGGCGGCGGCGAAGGCGTCCGGCCTGAAGCCGGAGCAAGTTTATGTCCACAACGGCTTCGTCGGCGGCGGCTTCGGACGCCGCGACGCGAATGACGAAGTCAAGCAGGCCATCGCCATCGCTAAGGTCGTGCAACGGCCGGTGAAGCTGGTGTGGACACGCGAGGAAGACACCCGCCAGGACAAGTTCCGTCCGCATGCGGTGGTCGCCTTCAAGGCCGGCGTCGGCGCCGACGGATTGCCGACCGCATGGTCGATGCGGGTCGTCACGTCGTCGATCTTCGCTTCGGTCGGCAGGCCGTTCCCCGCCACCAAAGTCGAGCCGCAGACCGTCGCCGGATTGGCCGATAACGGCTACAACGTGCCGAACACGCGCGTCGAATTGCTGGTCAAGAATACGCACCTCCCGGTGTGGTTCTGGCGCGCACCCGGCGCCAATCAGCACGTCTTCGCCATCGAGAGCTTCCTCGACGAGATCGCGTCGGCAAGCGGCCTCGATCCCTATCAAATCCGGCGCAAGCTCCTGGAAGGCAAGGCCGACTGGCTCAAGGTGCTGGATACCGCCGCAGACAAGGGCGATTGGGGCAAGCCATTACCGAAAGGCAGTGGCCGCGGCATCGCCATCTGTACGGATACGGATAGTCTCTGCGCGCAGGTCGCCGAGGTCACCGTCAGGCCGAACGGCGAGGTGAAGGTCAATCGCGTCACCGTCGCGCTCGACACCCGTTACATGGTCAATCCGCTGACCATCGCCGAACAGGCCGAGGGCTCGGTGATCTTCGGCTTGAGCGCCGTGCTCTACGGCAAGATCGCGATCCAGAACGGCGCTGCGGTGCAGGGCAATTTCGACACCTATCGCATGGTGCGCCTTGCGGAGGCGCCGAAGATCGACGTTCATCTGGTACCGAGCGGCGGCAAGGTTTGGGGCGGCGCGGGCGAGCCTGCTACCCCGCCGATCGCCGCCGCGGTGGCGAATGCGATCTTCGCCGCCACCGGCAAACGCATTCGTACGCTGCCGATCATCGATAACGATCTCTCTGGATCGGTCTAGCCGGCATATCTCACAATCCCTGCCTGGGGCG
The DNA here is from genome assembly GCA_963816565.1 of uncultured Alphaproteobacteria bacterium. GTDB lineage: Bacteria > Pseudomonadota > Alphaproteobacteria > Rhizobiales > Xanthobacteraceae > BOG-931. Next base: position 274,976 of record CAWFLM010000001.1, read on the forward strand.
GCCGACGGCCGCCTTGCGCCAATCAAAATAAAAGCCGGGGGCGACGCCTGCCAAGGAGGCCAAGCGACGTGACGACAATTTCAAGGATGGTCTGCTGCGGGCTGCTTTTGCTGTTCGCAGCAGGCACATCGCGTGCCGACGAAAACGCCAGTCCTCCGGGCAGTGGCGAGTACCTCGCCCGGGCCGGCGACTGCGTCTCCTGCCACTCGGCCCCCGGCGGCAAGGCGTTCGCCGGCGGGCTGAAGATGGGCACACCGCTCGGCGCCATTTATTCGACCAACATCACGCCCGATCCCGAGACCGGCATCGGCAGCTACAGTCTCGAAGATTTCGATCGCGCCGTGCGGGGAGGCATCGCCAAAGACGGCCATCGGCTCTATCCGGCGATGCCTTATCCGTCCTACGCCAAGCTTTCCGACGCCGACGTGGCGGCGCTGTACGATTTTTTCATGAAGCAGGTGCCGGCGGTCAATCAGGCGAATAAGCCCGATGAGATCCCGTCCTATCTGAGCCTCCGCTGGCCGCTCGCGATCTGGAATCTTCTGTTCACCACGAGCGGCAGCTATGTCGCCAAGAGCGGCCACGACGAGGCGTGGAATCGCGGCGCCTATCTGGTGCAGGGCCTCGGCCATTGCGGCGCTTGCCACACCCCGCGCGGCATCGCCTGGAATGAAATGGCGCTCGACGACGGCAGTACCGACTATCTCTCCGGAGCGGAGCTCGACGCCTGGTACGCGCCGGACCTGCGCGGCGACATGCGCGCCGGTCTCGGCACTTGGTCGAAGGACGACATCGTCGCGTTTCTCAAGAACGGCCACAACCGCGTCGGTACGACCTTCGGCTCGATGATCGATGTCGTCAACAACTCGACGCCTTACCTGTCGGATAGCGATAACGACGCCATTGCCGACTATCTGAAATCGCTGCCGGCGACATCAACGCAGCAGCCCGTTGCTTATAACGATGCGACCACGGCAGAGCTGCGCGGCGGTCACGCCGCAGAACCGGGCGCCGCCGTCTACACCGGCACCTGCGCGAACTGTCACGGGCTCGATGGCAAGGGCTTCACCCCGTATATACCGGCGCTGGCCGGCAACCCGATCCTGCTCGACAACGATCCGTCTTCGCTCATCAATTTGGTGCTCAACGGCTCGAATCCGCTGGTCGTCAAAGGCACGCCCGACGCCTACCGCATGCCGCAATTCCGGCTGCAGTTCTCCGACCAGGACATCGCCGACGTTGTCACCTTTATCCGCAACGGCTGGGGCAATGCGGCGCCGGCGGTCACGGCCGCGCAAGTCGCCGAACTGCGCAAGACGACCGACCCGACCAGCGACCGGGTCATCATCCTGAAAATGCGCTAGCTGAGGAGGACTACTTGCCCTCGCGCCAGATGCCGAGCGCTTCCTGGGCCGGGCGGTCGGAAATCGAGAACAGCACCGACTCTTTTGCCGCGCTGTGTGAATAGCGCTTCCACGGCGGCACCACGAACACGTCGTTGGGTCCCCACTCCAGAACCTTGCCGTCGACATCGGTCGAGCCCTGGCCTTCGGCACAGGCGAAGATGACGCCGTCGGTCGACCGGTAAGGCTCGCCCCTAAACCCCTTCGGCAGCATGGCGAGCCAAGCGCCCATGGTCGGCAGCACCGGGCCGCCGGTGACCGGATTGGCGTAGCGCACCCGCGCACCGTGGCGCTTGTCGATCTCGCCGGCACGCATCATGCGCTCGACGATCGGGCGCGTGCGCGCATAGGTGTAATTGATGACCGGCGTGCGGTTCATCGCCGGGGTGCCGTCGGGCAGCACGCCCGAACCGTAGAAGGAAAGCGAATCGCCGTCCTGCCGCGTCGTCTCCTGTGTCGGATCGTCAAAATCTTCGGCAAACGAGGCTTCGTAGAAATTCACCGCCGGCACGTCGAGCACGTCGAGCCAGAGCATCGGCTGCTTCGAGGTGTTGCCGTGATCGTGCGGCGCCCAGCTTGCGGTGATGACGAAGTCGCCGGGCGACATGAAGGCCTTCTCGCCCTCGACCGCGGTATATGCGCCCTCGCCGTCGAGCACGAAGCGGATCGCCGCGGCGGCGTGACGATGCGCGGGGGCGACCTCGCCCGGCAGGATCATCTGAACGCCGGCGAACAGCGTATTGGTGGCGCGGGACTGGCCCTTCAATGCCGGATTTTCCAGGATCAAGACGCGGCGCTTGGCCTCTTCGGCGGAGATCAGGCTGCCGGATTCCATGACCAGCGATTTGACGTCGTCGAAATGCCAGACCACCGGCTGGCAGCGTGACACCGGCTCCTTGGTGACGATCGAATTCATCACCTTCCACAGCGGCGTCATGTCGTGCTTGGCGATGCGGTCGTAATAGGCCTGCCGGACCGCCTCGATATTGTGTTTTGGGTTGGGCTTGCCCGTCTTCTCTGCGGCAGCGACCGCCATGGCGTCCTCCAAAGACTCGCGAAATTGCGTTGCTTTGACACAATATAGTCAAAGGCCTGCTTGGCGGAAATAGCCGCCGCGCAGGCGATGAGCGGGTCTGCCATGCGGGCGCGGCGGTTTTGCCAGCTCCAAGCCGCGGCATGAACTCCGGCGGCGTCGGGCGCGACCAAACGGGATGCGAGCCCCCAAAACCGAACTCGCCGTTGCGATCATGGCGGCCTTTATCGTGACCGCGGCCGCCGCGGCGACGCCGGAAGACACCTATTGGGCCGCCCGCGATGCGGCGATCGCCAAGGTCAAAGCCGCCACGGCTGCCGAACCAAAAAACCCGACCGGCAGTGACGACGACAGGGTTATCGCGCTGGATAATCGGGAGCTGGCCGGCCTCGAAAAGCAGTTGCGCGCCATCGTCGGTGCAGTCGCGATCAAGGGGCTCGATGGCAAAAGCGCGATCAATCTCGACACGCTCAGCGACGGCGACGAAGATTTTGGCCTGCTCGACGGCATGGTCTATGGCGGGCTCGATGCCAAGACCCGCGTGATCGTAACGACCGGCGGTCTGTTCCAGCGCTGGCTGCAAGCGCATAAGAACTGGGCGGGCAGCGACCTTCCGCAAGATCCGAGCGCCGCGATCAAGGACCAGGACTTCTACAGCCAGGCCGTTCTCACCGACGCCGCCATCGTGCACTACGCCGACCTTCCCATTACGGCGCCGCCCGGAGCAGGTTTCGCCTATGCCATGCTCGCGGCACGCACCCAAAGCGATCTCCCCGGAAAAGCCGACGAGATCTTTATCGCTTTGTCGCAAGGCGGCCGCGTGTTCGTCGCCAATACCAAAGAGTTCGAGGCAGTCGGGCCGATTGCGGCATGCGAGGCGATCCGCAACGATCTCGAAAAGACAGCGGCCGACGCCGCCAATGCGAACGACCCTGCGGCGCAAGACAAGGCCGACGCGCTGAGCGCACAGTCCGACGCGGAATTCCTAAAATGCTTCGCCGCAGCGGGCGCCGCAACAAGCCGGCTTTGCCGCTGCCGCGACGGCCGCGCAAACGCTGTTCGACCGGCTGCCGTCGCACTGAACTCCGGCGTTTCAATTATTGGTGGCGCCGCCGTCGACCGCGATGGTCTGCCCGGTGATAAAATCGCTGTCGGGAGACGCCAGGAACACCAGCGCACCAAGGAGGTCTTCCGGATATTCGTCGCGCTTGAGCGCGCGGCGCGCGATCGAAGGCTGGCGCGAGTGCTCGAGATGGCCGGGATTTTCCTCGATCACGGTCTCGCTGAGCGTAAAACCCGGCGCCAGGTTGTTGACGCAGATATTGTGCTCGCCGAGCTCGCGCGAGGTGGCCCGCGTGAACGCCGTCACCGCGCCTTTCGAGGTCACATAATGCGCGAATTGCGGGATGCCGCGGGTCACGGTGCCGGAGCTGATATTGATGATCTTGCCGTAGTTCTGCGCGATCATGTGCGGCGCGACGTGCTTGGTCATCAGAAATACGCCGCGGATATTGACCGCCATGACGCGATCCCACAACGCGACATCGATCTCGGTGACCTTCTGCTCCTGAAGCGGCGCGAACAAAGCGGCATTGTTGACCAGAATGTCGATCTTGCCGAAGCGGTCCATGGTCTTGGTCACCAGCGCCTTGACCGCGCTTTCGTCGCTCACGTCGGTGACAGCGCTTTCGACCGAATTGGCGCCGTGCTTGCGCGCCAGCTCCTCGGCGACCGCCTTGCCGTCGGCAACATCGGCGATCATCAGGCGTGCGCCTTGCGCGGCGAGCGCTCCGGCATAATGGCGGCCGATGCCCTTAGCGCCGCCGGTTAAAATCGCCACGCGGCCATCGAGTCGCGCCATGGTCCCCTCCTCTTTATTTATCGCCGTTGTTCGGTTTCTGGTCGTTCAGTTTTTGCCGCCGTAGCGCTCGATGAATTTGGCGAAACCGGCAAGCTGCTGCTTGACCATATCGATGGTCGGCTGATCGGTCAGCGCCAGCGTTTTCTCGTCGAACTTTTTCGCCGAGAAATTGACGAACACTTCCGGCTTGCCGAACAGCAACGCATCGAGGGTGGTGAGCGCCATCCGCAGATGGTATTGCATGCGCGCCCCGCCAAGAAGCCCGCCGGAGCAGGATTGCAACGCGACCGGCTTGCCGGTGAACGGAATTTCTTTGAGGCGCGACACCCAGTCGATCGCGTTCTTAAGCCCGCCGGGAATGCTCCAATTATATTCCGGCGACACGATGATCACGCCGTCGGCGGTGCGGATGGCGTCGGCCCAGGCGGTGACGTCGGCGGGAAAGCCACTGCCGGTCTGGATATCGGCATTGTAGATCGGAAACTTGTCCCAGGGCGGCGCCGGCGCGATGGTCATACCCGCCGGCGCCAGCGACGGCAGCGCACGCGCCAGAGCGGCGTTGTAGGAAGCCTTGCGCAGGCTGCCGCAAATACTGATGACGTTCGCCATGATGATCGACCTTTCAAGTGCTGGGTGAATTCAATAATGCCGGCGCCACAACGTCCTTCCAACTCGCCGGCGGCGTCTTCAATTCGCCGTGCCGGCTCAAAAAATCGGCCATCGCCTGCACGCCATAAACGGCGCTGCCGAAATTGTCCTTGATGTCGCCGATCACCGCCGCCATCGTCGCGCCATTGAGCGTGCCGGACGGCTCGTGCGTCAGATAGATCTGGGCCGCGCGTCGCGGATCGTCGTGGATGACGCGGGCGGCCTCGTCGATCGCTTTGTCGATCACCTCGGGCAGGCGCGGCTGCGCATCGATCGTCGTCTTGGTCGCGCCCAGGATGAGGAAGGAGAATTTGCCGCCGATCACGTCGGCCGAATTGAGGATCGGATGGACGCCGGCGTTGCGCAACGCGATTTCGGTATAGGGCGGCGAGGCGAAATAGGCCGTTATGCCGTCCTTCGCCTGGCTCGCTCCCTCGCCCAGTGCGTCAACCGCATCGGCATGCGACAGCACGACGACTTGCCCGCGCAGCCGGTCGTAGCGGCCGAAGATTTTCTCCGATTGCATGTCCAGGAGCTGCATCTGCGGCGAGGTCGCTGTCGGCACTGCGATGCGGTCGCTCGGCTTGAGATCGGCGAGCGAATGCTCGTCCGCTTGATCGCTTAGGAGCGTCAGCGGCAGCGAGGTGATGCCGGAGACGGCGAGGATTTGCTGCGGCGTGTCCTTGGCCTTTGCCCATGCTGCCAAGAGCGGCGCCGTGCCGAACGGCCCCATGTCGATCGTGCCCGAGGCGAGCGCCGACTGCACTTGCGCTGCGCCCGAAAGCCGCGAGTAGCTCACCTTCACGTCAAGACCGGCGTCCTTTGCGTGTTTCTCGACCAGCTTCAAATCTTCGCAGATATAAAGCGGCAGAAACGCCAGCCCGTAGCCGATGCCGATCTTGACCTGCTGCTGCGCGTGGGCGGGCGCGAACGTAGCGATCAGAAGCGCAAGCGCGGTGCAGCAACGCGGCAACATTCATCCGACCGTTAATAGCGAGACGCGACTATAGTTCACTCGTCTCCAAGTGGGAAAGGCAATTGGCAAGTGGACGTCATCGTAGCGCGGAGTGCAGATCGGTCTTCGCAAAATCCTCGCCCTTGAAGAGCAGCGGCTCGCTCGTAACCTTGGCCAGCGCGTAACAAAAGCAGTCACCGAAATTCAATCGTGCGGGATGTCCGCTGCCCTTGCCGAAATCGCGGTAGGCTTCGCGGGCGAGCTGCGCCTGTTCACGGGTAACCGGTTCGACGGTTAGCTGCGCGGCAGCCGACAACTCGTCAAAGCGTCGGCTCGCGACGGGATCGCGGCTGCCGTCCATCACGATTGCCGCCTCGACGAAATTGACTGCTGAGATGCGGCGCCTGGTCGCCTCTTCGATAGCTCGGGCATAAAGGTTCGCGTCCGGTTCGTCACGCAGGATAGCTATCAGCGCGGAGGCGTCGATAATCATCGCGGCAGACCATGCTCGTCGTACAGCAAGTCGCCATGATCGACGGACCGAAATGGTTCTTTGAGGCGGGGCGCGCAATCTTTCCCGATAGCCAGCAAGCGATCGGCAAGACTTCTTCCCCGCTCGCGCCGAACCCGTTCGAGCCGCTCGCGCACCGCCACCGTGACCGCGGCCGTCAAGCTCTCGCCGGTTAGCCGTGATAGCTCTTCGGCGAGCCGGTGCGCCTCGTCATTTTTGATGTTTAGGCCCATGTTTCTACCATTCACCCATATGTATGGAACCTTCTACCATACTGTGCTTAGCGGCTCAAGTGCGCGGCGGCAAGAAATATCCTCTCAGCAATTCCCGCCCCGCCATGGCCGCGCGCAGATCGAAGCCGTTGACGATGGCAAGGCGAAAGCCGCCGGGCGGCATGGCGTGCTCTTCCGGGGCGCGGTCATCGTGAAAGGTAATTTGGACGCTGGTGACGCCCGGCACCGCCTTGACGGCCTCGAGGAGCGCCGGCGGCGGCTGCCGATAGCGGCGGCCGTTCGGCCCGAACAGCACGACGCTATAGCCTTCGCTGCGATCGTCGTCGGCGAAATCCCACTGTTGCCGCTCATAGAGTCCGACCACGGCGTCGACCCAGCCGGGGCCGTAGAGATCGGGCCATTGGTCGGAAAAGCGCAAATGCGCCTCGATGATCGTCGCGCCGATGGTTTCGAGATTGAGCATGCCGGTATAACCGGCAAGATTTTTTTGCACCCATTGCCCGCAGCGGCTCTCGATGCCGGCGTCCGGTTCGGCATGCACGATCCAGTAATCGAAGGTGCCCTCGCCCGCCGGTTTGCCGGTTGTGTGCCGCCACCAGCGCGGCTCGCCGTCGACCACGGCGATGTCGGAGGAAACGTGCCGGCCGTCGAGCAGCGTCATCCAGAAATGGCCCGGCGCATAGTGCTTGACGTAATCGGCCTCCGACGCCAGTACGCGGCTGCCGACGCCCATGCCCTTGAGATTGACGATCGGCTTGGAAAAAACCGGATAGAACGGCGGCGGCACGCCGTGCGGCGCGGCGTCGAGATTTTGGCCGAGCGCCAGCTTTAGCTTGTCGTAGACGAAGCGATGCGCCGGATACCATTGCCAGGCGTCGCTATCCTCGGTCGGGATATTGGCGGCGGTATTGACGTGGGCAAAATATTGCAGGCGCCACGGATCGACTTCGCAAATGGGCATGGGTCAGACGAGGGTGGACGGACGGCAGAAGACAGAAAAGCATAGTCCGTCGTCTGTCATCTGTCCTCTGTCCGCCGAAGCGCGTGCACGCTGAAAAGGCCGTCGCTCCAGACCTGCACCGGCGACCAGCCGCTGCCACGCGCCAGCGCCTGAAACGATTCGACGGTATATTTGTAGCTGTTTTCGGTGTGGATGGTCTCGCCAGCGCGAAAACCGATCGCCTTGCCGGCAACCTTGACCTTCTGCCGCTTGGTGCTCGCGAGATGCATCTCGATTCTGTTGTGCTCGCGGTTATAGCAGGCGTGATGCTCGAACGTGGTCGGGTCGAAATTGGCGCCGAGCTCGCGATTGATGCGCGCCAGCAGATTAAGATTGAATTTGGCCGTGACGCCTTCGGCGTCGTTATACGCCGGACAGAGGATCTCGGCGTCCTTGACCAGATCGACGCCGATCACCAGCACGGCGCCGGCCCCGAGAATGACGCCGGCATGGCGGAGGAATTTGGCCGCCTCATGCGGCTCGAAATTGCCGATGGTGGAGCCGGGAAAGAAACCGACCCGCGGCAGAATGGTGATCGCCGGCGAAACCTCGAAGCTTTGCGTGAAGTCGGCGACCACCGGATAAACCGCAAGGTGCGGAAAATCGCGGCGCAGCTGTGCCGCGTCCTGGTGGAGAAAATCGCCGGAAATATCGACCGGCACGTAGGCCTCCACCGTCGCCGCGGCGCCGAGCAGGATGCGCGCTTTCCGGCTCGAACCCGCGCCGAACTCGATCAAGGCGCAGTTCGGCGGGAACAAGGAAGCGATCGCCGGCGCGTTGTCGCGCAACAGCGCAAGCTCGCAGCGCGTCGGATAATATTCCGGCAGTTGCGTAATGCGCTCGAACAACGCCGAGCCGGCCAAATCGTAGAAATATTTCGGCGGCAGCCGCTTCGGCTTGGCCGACAGTCCAGCCAGCACATCGGCGGCGAATGGATCGGTCGTTTCGATGGACGGCGCCGCGCGCAGCGCGGCTTGTCGGGCGCTTGCCATGGACTGACTCAGTGTTGGTATTCGGCGAGCCGCAATCCGGAAAACTGCCAGCGGGCCGGCGGATAAAAAAAGTTGCGATAAGTCACACGCGAATGGCCGGCCGGCGTCGCCAGCGACGAGCCGCGCAAGACCATTTGATTGACCATGAATTTGCCGTTGTACTCGCCGAGCGCGCCCGGCGCCGCCCGGTAGCCGGGATAGGGCGAGTAGGCGCTGCGCGTCCATTGCCAGACGATGCCGAACGCGTCGGCGATCGCGCCGCGTTTGGCCGCCACTTCCCACTCGCCTTCGGTCGGCAAATCCTTGCCCGCCCAGCGGGCAAAGGCGTCGGCCTCGTAATAGCTAACATGACACACCGGCTGCGCCGGATCGACCCGGCGCAACCCGCCTAGCGTCATCGAAAACCAGGCGCCGTCGATCTGGCGCCAATAGCCCGGTGCGCGCCAACCTTGCGCCTCGACGGTCGCGTAACCGTCCGACAGCCACAGCGTCGGCGTCTCGTAGCCGCCGTCGGCGATGAAATCGAGCCACTCGCCGTTCGTGACGAGCCGCGGCGAAAGCCGCACCGGGCGCAGCACGATCTGATGCGCCGGCGCTTCGTTGTCGAAGCAAAAACCGTCGCCGGCGTGCCCGATCGTATCGAGGCCCGACAGCGTCGCCGCCGCAACGGCGCGGTCGTCCGTCCGCGGCCATTGCCAATCCGGATCGTAGACCGGATGTGTCTCGTTGTGCGAGAAGGCGTGCAAAATATCGGTGAGCAACAATTCCTGGTGCTGTTGCTCGTGATTAAGCCCGATCTCGATGATCGGAACGAGTTCGGCGAAATCGGTCGCGGTTTCGATCAGCGCCGTCACCGCGCTATCGACATGCGTGCGATAAGCGGCGACTTCGGCCGCGCTCGGTCGCGTCACCAGGCCGCGCTGCGGGCGCGCGGCACGCGGCCCGGCGGAAACGTAATAGGAATTATACAAATAAGCGAAGCGCTCATCGAACGGACCATAATTTTTGACATAGGGCTTGAGCAGAAACTGCTCGAAAAACCAGGTGACGTGGGCGCGATGCCACTTGGTCGGGCTCGTATCGGCCATCGACTGGACGACCTGATCTTCCGGCGACAGCAAAGCGGCGCGGCGCTCGGTTTCGGCGCGCACGGCGCCAAAGGCGTCGAGCCAATGCTGCCGCGGATCCGGCGCTTCCGCTACGGCACCGTCCGTCGCAGCAACGGGACGAGCCGGTTCAGCGAGCCGAAGGCGCTGGGAAAGGGCGGAGCCTGGCATTGATCAATGTCCGCAAAAGGCGGGATTCACAGGAGAATTTCAAAGGCTGGCAAGTTAATCAAGCCCCGACGCGTTGGTTCCATAGATGATCGATCCGACGCAGACTGCAATGCCCATTCGCGGCGCCTAACGCGGATGTGATTGCCACCCGATATCGGGCGACAATCACAGCAAACTTGGCTTAAGTCCATCTGCCGACGTATGGTTTGCCGTCAATCCGGCCATGCGCTTGACCCGATTGATCGCAGCGCTACGAACATCGCGAATCGACGGATGAGGCAACGGGGATGGCGAAACGCACCAAGAAAAAGGCAATCGCGAAACTGATGCTGCCGGGCGAGCGAAGCGACTTCTCCGCAATCGTCGACCGTCCGCCGCTGCGCCTTCCGAACCAAGCGCGCATCGTATTCTGGACCATCGTCAATCTCGAAGTCTGGGACATCGGTAAACCGATGGCGCGCCAGGTGCTGGCGCCGCCGACCGGCGTGACGCAGCTCCCCGACGTGCCGAATTGGAGCTGGCACGAATACGGCATGCGGGTCGGTGTCTGGCGCTTCTTCGATCTCTACAAGCGCCTCAATATCCGGCCGACGCTGGCGATCAACGCGCGGGTCTGCGAGGATTATGCGCGCGTCGCCGAGGAAGCAAAAAGCGACGGTTGGGAATTCATGGGCCACTCCTACGAACAAGGCCCGATCCACAAGGAGCCCGATCAGAAGGCCATGATCGCGCGCTCGCTCGACGTAGTGGCGCAGTTTTGCGGCAAGCGGCCGCTGGGTTGGCTCGGCCCGGGCCTGACGCAGACGCTGGAGACGCCTGATCTGCTGACGGCGGCGGGAATAAAATATATCGGCGATTGGGTCTATGACGACGAACCGACCACGATCAGCACGGTGAACGGCCCCTTGGTGACGCTGCCCTATACCATGGAGCTCAATGACATTCCGATGATGGCGGTGGCTCACCACGAGGCCGACTATCTGTTCAAGCGCGCCGTCGACCAGTTCGACCGGCTTTACGCCGAGGGCGAAAAGCGCGCCAAAATTCTGGCGCTGGCGATCCACCCCTATCTCTCCGGCCAGCCGCATCGCATCAAATATCTCGAAGCGATCTACGACTACACCCGCCGCTTCGACGGCGTCTTGTACTGGACCGGCGAAGAGATTTTGGACTGGTATTTGAAAAGCGCGATCGCGAAATGATTCGCGCTGCCGTTCTTCTCGCTGTGTTACTGGCCGCAACTGCCGCGAACGCCGCCGCGCCGTGCCGCAGCAGCGGACCCTTCAACGCGTGGCTCGCCGAGCTGGAGCGTGAGGCCGTGGCGCAGAGCATTTCGCAAAGCACGATCGCGCAGGCTGCGCCGTATCTCGTTTACGACCAGCGTATCGTCAATATCGACCGCGGCCAGCGCGTGTTCACGCAGACCTTCTTGGAATTTTCCGATCGCATGGCCGCCGCCTATCGCATCCAGCGCGGCCAGGCCTTGATCAAGACCTACGCGCCCGTCTTCGCCCGCATCGAGCAGCAATACGGCGTGCCGGCCGCCGTCATTGTTTCGTTCTGGGGCCTGGAAAGCGATTTCGGGGCGAACATGGGCAATTACCATTCGCTGCCGTCGCTGGTCTCGCTCGCTTACGACTGCCGGCGCGCCGATCGTTTCCGCGCGCAACTGCTCGACGCGCTCCGCCTCATCCAGCGCGGCGATCTGCGTCCCGACGAGATGATCGGCTCCTGGGCCGGCGAGCTCGGCCAGACCCAGATGATGCCGTCGGAATATTACAAATATGCCGTCGACTATGACGGCGACGGCAAGCGTAATCTCTTACGCAGCGTGCCTGACGTGCTTGCCTCGACGGCGAATTATCTGGTCGGGCTCGGCTGGAAGCGCGGCGAGCCGTGGCTTACCGAGGTGCGCCTGCCGGCCAACTTGCCATGGCAACAAGCCGATCTCGATATCCAATTGCCGCGGGCGAAATGGGCGGCCTATGGCGTGACGCTTGCCGATGGCCGGCCGCTGCCGGCGGATAGTCTCGCGGCGTCCTTGCTGCTGCCGATGGGGCGGCTCGGCCCGGCGTTCCTCGTCTATGCGAATTTCCAGGTTTATCTGCAGTGGAACAATTCGCTGATCTATTCGACCACGGCCGCCTATCTCGCCACTCGCATCGCCGGCGCAGGTCCACTCCACCGCGGCAATCCGCCGCCGGCACTGCCGTTTGCCGACGTCAAAGCCTTGCAGGCCATGCTGGCCCATGCCGGCTACGACGTCGGCGCCATCGACGGCTTTTTGGGCTTGAAAACGCGCCAAGCGGTGAAGGCGATGCAGCAGAAATACGGCCTGTCGGCGGATTCCTATCCGACGGCCGAGTTGCTGGCGCGCATGCGAGCCGGCAGATAGGACCAAACATGACCAAGCCAATTCGCCGCGTCGTTACCGGCCATGATGCGGCCGGGCGCTCGATTTTCGTCATCGATGGCCCGACCCCGCACGTGTTCAGCCGCACCAAAGGCAGCGCCATCGTGCATGAACTCTGGGAGACGACGAAGACGCCCGCCGACAATCGGGGCAACGCCGACGCCATCGTGCGCGGTCATCGCTTGCCGCCGCCGCAAAACGGCTCGGTGTTCCGCGTCATCGAATATCCGCCAGACTCCGAGCGTCTTGCCGCGATCGCGCGCGAACATGCACTGCCCGACGATTCCGGGCGCGCGGCGGCCACCGACCGCAACAATCCGCGCCATCCCGGTTTTCACAAGACGGCAACGATCGATTACGCCATCGTGCTGTCGGGCGAGATCTACGCGATGATGGACGAGGGCGAGGTCTTGCTGAAAGCCGGCGACGTCCTTGTCCAGCGCGGCACCAACCACGCCTGGAGCAATCGCACGCCGGAGCCGGCGGTGGTCGCCTTCGTGCTGATCGACGCCGAGCCGGTATGATCGGCGCCGGCGTTTCGCCCGCATCGTGACATAATAATGTGCGACTTCCGGCCGTGGACGGTAGCCGGCGTCTGATGTACATGGCGGCGCCAACGGTTGCCGAAGTGGGGGCGGCATTCTGTCTCGGGGACTAAAATCCGGTGCGTCCCGGCTCACTTTGCGGTATTGGCTTGACCGCGCCCGATGCAGTGGCGGAAGATGCTGAAAAGACAGCAGTTTTTCTTTATTCCAAACTAAAACAACATGCCGGCGCCTGGACCGAGCTTGCCATAATGTTACATTATAACGTCATATTTGCTCGACACCGTTACTCCCGCATGGGCGACGCCACGCAACCGACTATGGAACGCATGAGATGAAGGATCGTATTCGTCCGCAGCGATCAATTCGGCATCGCGCCTTTGCAAGCTGTGCAGCGGCGGCCCTTGACCGCCGCACTCCTGACCGCGATTGCGCTTTCGCCGTCGGCGTTCGCGCAAGGCAATCCGGCTCCTGGCGCGGGGCCAGCTCCGGCAACACCGCCGGCTCCGGCAGCTCCCGTCGCCGCGCCGACCGAGCCCGCAACGGGCGCACCGCAAATGGCGCCGTCCGCCACCGCTCGGCGGCACCGGCAACCGGCGCACCGAACGCAGCAGCGCCCGAGGATTCGCCGTCAAATGCGTCAAATGCGATGGCGCCGGCCCCGGCAGCGCCCACGCCGCCAATGCGATGGCGCCGGCGGCAGGCGAACCACCGCCCGGCGAGCACATGGTCAGCGGCGCCGAGCTGCCGGAAGATCTTTCGCCATGGGGCATGTTCGAGAATGCCGACCTGATCGTGAAGGGCGTCATCATCGGGCTTGCCTTCGCTTCGCTCGTGACCTGGACGGTGTGGCTCGCCAAGACGCTGGAATTGCGCGGCGCGCGCACGGAAGTCCGCCGCGATATCCGCATCCTCAATAGCGCCGCGACCTTCGCCCAGGCGCACGAGCAGCTGCGCGACGGCGAGAGTCCGGTGGCGCAGTTGGTGCAGTCGGCGGCGGCCGAGATCCGGCTTTCCGCCAATCTGCGTGCGGAAGGATTGAAGGAGCGCATCGCGTTGCAGCTCGAGCGCATCGAGATGGCGGTAAGCCGAAAAGTCTCGCGCGGCACCGGCGTGCTCGCCACCATCGGCTCGACGGCGCCGTTTGTCGGCTTGTTCGGCACGGTGTGGGGTATCATGAACAGCTTCATCGGCATTTCGAACGCCCACACCACCAATCTCGCGGTGGTGGCGCCCGGTATCGCGCAAGCCTTGCTGGCCACCGCCTTCGGCCTGGTCGCCGCCATCCCGGCGGTGATGATCTATAACGTGCTGGCGCGGCAGACCGCGCATTACCGCGCCTATCTGGGCGACGCTTCGGCGCAGGTGATGCGGCTCGTCAGCCGCGATCTCGACCGCGCCAAATTGCCGATGACCCAAGCCGCCGAGTAACAAGCCGCCGGGTACCAGGCCGCCGAATAAGCGGAAGCTAAGTCCAATGGCCATTCGCCTCGATCACGGCACCGACGAACTCACCGAGGTGCACGACATCAACGTCACGCCGTTCATCGACGTGATGCTGGTGTTGCTCATCATCTTCATGGTGGCGGCGCCGCTGGCGACGGTGGACGTGGCGGTCGATCTGCCTTCCTCGACCGCGCCGCAGCAGCAACGGCCGCCGAAACCGGTTTACATCACGCTCAAGGCCGACGGCACGCTGGCGGTGGGCGACAATACCGTGTCGCGCGATGCGCTGCCCGGCGTGCTCGCCAGCGCCACCGCGGGCGACAAGGAAGAGCGCATTTTCATGCGCGGCGACCGCACCGTGCCCTATGGCGACGTCATGCAACTGATGAACATTTTGCGCGACGCCGGTTACCTCAAGATCGCGCTGGTCGGAATGGAAACACGCGAGAGCGAAATGAACGCATCTTCGCTCACTTGGTTCGATGACGACGACCCGCGCGATCTGCGGCGTTGGGCGATAGCCGCCGCCGTGGTGCTCGGCGTTCACCTCGCCGCCATTGCCGCTTACGTCTACGTCCACAGGCCTGACGAAATCGGCGACGACATGACGCCGATCGCGGTGGACTTTTCGCCGACCGACGACACCGTCGATCAGCCCGAGGTGGCGCCGACGCCCGAACAGCCGCCGCAGGAGATCGAGAAACCTCCGCCGCCTCCGGAACCGCAAGCCATCGCCGCCCCCGAGACCCCGCCGCCACCGCCGAAGGTCGAAGAGCAGAAGCCGCCGACGCCGGCGATGCCGGCGCGCAGCAAGGGCGGCGCGCCGCACATCGCGCCAGCCTGGCAGACGAGCCTGGTGCGGCATCTGGAACAGTTCAAGCGCTATCCGAGCGCGGCGCAGGAGCATGGCGAGGAAGGCGTGGTGCTGTTGAGCTTCAGCGTCGACCGCACCGGCCATGTGCTGGAGCACCGTGTAGTGCGCAGTTCCGGCTATCCGGCGCTCGACGACGAGGTCATGTCCATGATCGAGCGCGCCCAGCCGCTGCCGCCGTTCCCGGCGACCATGACCGAAGCCAAGCTCGATCTCACCGTCCCGATCCGCTTTTCGCTGAAGTAAATTATGCTGCGCCGCGAAGCGCAGGCGGAATAGATCGCCGCCAGACCAGGAGCATTTATGCGTACCAAGCACGCGTTGACGTCCGCTGACGTGAAGAAACTCATCGCCGCCTGCGAGGCCGAAGCCGCCAAGAACAACTGGGCGGTGGCAATCTTCGGTGCTCGACGACAGCGGCATTCTGCTCGGCTTTCACCGCATGGACGGCGCGCCGCGCATTTCCGGTGAAGTCTCGATCGGCAAGGCCCGCACCTCGGCGATGACCGGACGGCCGAGCAAGTTTTTCGAGGATATGGTCAAGGCGCGCCCGGCCTTCGTCGACTTTCCCGGCACTCTCATTCAGGGCGGCGTACCGCTGATGCATGACAAGCCAATGCGTCGGCGGCATCGGCGTGTCCGGCGTGCAGTCGCACGAGGACGAGCAGATCGCGCAAGCCGGAGCGCAGGCGCTGGGTTAATCAACCTGGCATCAACCCGGGAAACGCCAGCGTGAGCGTGAGCCCGAGTAGCGAAAACAGGCACACCGCCTCAAACGACGGATCGCTCTTTAGGCGCCACACCGTAGCCAGGACCACGACCGCCATTTTCATACGTTCCTTGTTTCGGTGGATTATGCCCGCCAAAACGGCTTGGCTTTCTCCGCGTCGACCCGCGCCGGATAGCCGATGTCCTTCAAATCGAGTTCGGACAAACGCGCGAGTTCCTGGCGCGAGCGCGTGCGCCGGCGCCACTCCAATAGCGTCTCGATGATTCGATGGCGCAACGAGCCGACCCGGCGCGGCTCGACAAAGACATTTTCGCGGAGCGAAACCGACTGCGATGGAACCGATTGCGTGGCCACGATGATCTCCCGTAACGGTGCAACGTTTACGGGCGATTCCGTCCCCTCGCTTTTCTTCAAATTGCCTCGAGAGCGTGAATTGCCGATGACGAATCGGTAACACGTCACTGGCGTCTGGCTATTCCTACGCACCATTTGCGTCGAAGATTTGACACATCGTTTCGCGTGCGATCACGCCGACACTTGTCCGAAAAATCTTTCGCGAAAAATTACGCCAATTGCCGCGTCACAAACGGCATCAGCAAATCGTGTGCCATGCTGCAGACACTTGCAAAGAATTGCCGCCGCACCATGCCACACGAAATTTCGCGATCTGCATCAATCGATTACGCACTGTCGTCGAAACGGGCACGGTGGCGGAAAAAGAGTCATGGTCGCGCGGCCGAAGATTCATTGGCCGATCGATGGGCAAATTGCGCCTATTGGTGCGAAAAATTGCGGTTCGCCGCCGTTGCACCACTTTTTGGCCGCGAATACAAGTCGAAGCGGAAGGGCGATGATCCTACTGGGGTTGAAGTACCATGAAAATCGGCATTGTCGGTACCGGCACGGTCGGCTGCGCCTGCGCGATGGCCACGGTCAACCGCGGCAGCGCGCGCGACATCGTGCTGGTCAACCGCACCCGCAAGACCGCCGAGGCGGTCGCCACCGATTTGCGCTACGGGACGCCGCTCGGGCCTAAGGTCGAGATCGCTGACGGCGACTACGACGCGCTTAACGGCGCCGGCGTGGTCATGATCACCTCCGGCGTCAACGAGAAGACCGGCGGCGCCACCGACCGCAACGATCCGCTGGGCCGGCTGCGGCTCCTCGACAAGAATGCGGCAATCTATCGCGACATCGTTCCGCGCATCGTGCGCGCCGCCCCGGACGCCGTTCTGCTCGTCGTCACCGATCCGCCCGATCCGCTCGCCGACATCGCGCGTGAAGCAGCAAAAGGCGCTGGCGTCGAGGCGCGCGTCATCAGCGCCGGCACGTTTATCGATACCATGCGCTTTCGCGTTCACCTCGGACGCTATTTCGGCGTCGATCCCGCCAATGTCGACGCCAATGTCATCGGCGACCACGGCACCGCGCAGGTGTTTCTTTGGTCGGCCGCACGCATCGGCGGCGTGCCGATTGCGGCGCTTCTGAAAAAGCGCGATGAGACAGTCGAAGGCTTGCGCGAGAAGGTCGAGAAGGATGTGCGCTACGCCAATATCACCATCATCGAAGGCCACGACGCCAGCCAATACGGCATCGGCATCGTCTCGGCGCGTATCGCCGAGATGATATTACGCGACGAGCACGCGGTCATGCCGATCGGCAGCCTGCAAAAAGACTTCGGCGTCACGTTGTCGCTGCCGAGCGTCATCGGCCGCGGCGGGGTGATCGAAGTGCTGCAGCCGGAAATGTCCGTCGGAGAGCGCGAGGGCTTGCAGAAGAGCGCGAATATGATGACGGACGCGCTCGATCGCGTCCGGGCGGTGGCTTAACTCAACCCGCTGGCGCGCGCCTGATCCTTCGCCATCACCGCCCAGTCGTGCTCGGCTTCGCCGTGGGCGATGGCGCCGACCAGCCGATCGCGCCAGACATTTCCCGACGGCAGCGGCACGCCGACCGCGCCGCCGGCCTCGAGCGCGAAATTGGCGTCCTTCAAGCCCAAGATGGCGCGCTGGCCGGCCGGTTGATAACGCTCCTCGGCGATAATTTTGCCATAGACCTTATAGGCCGAGCAGGCGAACAGGCCGTCGGTCATGACGTCGAGGAAAACGTCGGGCATCACGTCGTATTTGCGGATCAGCGAGAACCCCTCGCCCATCGCCTCGATGGCGCAGCCGAGCACGAAATTGTTGGCGATCTTGATTGCGGCAGCGGCGACCGGATCGGGTCCCGCTTCGAAGGTGCGGCGCGGAATGGCTTCGAGCAGCGGACGGCAGCGCGCCACCGCGTCCTGGTCGCCGGCGACCAGCATGCCGGCCGTGCCTGAGGCGACAAGCTCCGGGCGTCCCAACATCGGCGTGGCGATGAGAACCTGTCCGGCATCGGCGTGCAGCTTTTTGACATTCTGCATGGCCGCGACGCTATGCGTGCCGGCGCAGATATGGATGCCGCCCTTCGGCAACGATTGCAGCAAGCCGCCGGGCTTGGTCACCACCTCCAAAAGCGCGGCGTCGTCGGCCAGCATGGTGAAAACCGCCGCGCCGTAATCGGCCGCCGCTTTGATCGAATCCAGAGGCTTGGCGCCGGCATCCGTCAGCGGCTTTAATTTGTCGGCGCTGCGATTGTAAACGCCGACGTCGTGCTTGGCGTCGACCAGCCGGCGCGCCATGGCCGAGCCCATGCGGCCAAGTCCGATAAATCCGACCTTCATGCCAATACTCCTTGCGAAACCGCTGGCCGCGTCACACCAATTGCCCGCGCACCCACTCGAGCTCGCGGCAAACATTATCGACGATGTCGCCCTTCTTGAGGTTCTCGGGCAGCACGTCCCAGGTATAGGTCTCGACTTCGAGATGGCGCGACAGGGGCTTTTGCTTGTGGAAGCGCAAGCCATCCTCGATGGCAAAACGCGTGGTGCGGAATTGCCCGAGATCGTCGAGGAAGACCGGCACGTGGATATGCGTGCGCCACTCGCGCGGCCCCGGCTCCTTCTCGAAGGCGGCGATGGCGTCGTCGACGTTGAGGAATTTCGTCAGCTTGCCGTCCATTTTCTGGATCGTCTGCGTCAGATAGATGGTCTTGGCGTAGCGCTTGAGCGTGTTGGCGACGTCCTGCGTGACTTCGGGAATATGCAGGGCGGCGGCTTCCTGAAACTTGAAGATCGGCACGCCGCCATCGATCAGCTTCTGACAGGACTCCGAAATGTTCTCGTATTCGACCGCCTGGTGGCAAATGTCATAGACGATACCGACATGGCGGCGCAGCGCTTCGTTTGCTTCGGAGATCGGCACATGCGCTAGCTTGGCGAGCCGTTCGACCGCGGCGCCGGAATAAAGGTGATCGCGGAAATAAGCGATGGTCTCGTCGGTGGTTTCGAGGAAGCAATACGGCTCCGGCTCAAGCGCCAGCTGCACGGTGCATCCGGTGCGGTCCTCAAGCGCGATGAGATGCGCGACGACCCGCAGCACATGATCGGTGTAGCTCGCGACCACGTCGTCCCCGGTCACCCGTGGCTTGAACCCGAGCGGCGCGCTCTGGATCGACGGCGCGATGCCCGGCCGGCAGACGTCGGCCAGCACGTCGGCGACATTGATGGTGTATTGGGTGCGCTCCTCGCCGCGCCAATCCGGTTCGTAAACCTGCTCCTTCACCTTGTCGCCCTTGAAATGCCCGTAGACGAAGGCATTGGCGGTGTAGATGTACATGTCGTTGTCATCGAGAAATTTTTTCAGCTTGGCGCGCTCGGCCGGGCTGTTGGCGAGCGTTTGCGCCGAGCTTGCCGACAAGCGGATGCACACACCGAATGACTTGTTGCCGGCGATCCGGGCCTTCACCTTCGGCAGATAGGTGGTGAGCGAATGGTAGAGCTGCTCCCAATTATCGGCGGGATGCACCAGCGTCGAATAAGTCAGATGGCCGAGGCCGTTGCCGAGATCCATTGTCGTGTTCCTGTCTGTTCTTGTGTCCCGTCACCCTGAGGTGCGACCCCCGACTTGATCGGGGGGGCCTCGAAGGGCGACGGCCCGGGTACCCGAGCCAGCATCCTTCGAGGGCCGCTTCGCGGCCACCCCAGGATGACGGTTATAAAACCTTCTCGACCTTCTCCGAGCCCGCGGCACGCACGATGGCTTCGGTCACCGCGACGCCGTGGATCATTTGATCGTAGGGGATCGGATAGGCCGGGCCGCCCTCCGCCGCCTTGGCGAAAGCTTCGAGCGCGGCGCGCGACACGTCGAGCTTCGCCGCTTGCCAGGTCTTGGCCTCGCCCTTCACCGGCTGGAACTTGCAGGTGCCGAATAAATTGGTGCGGCGCTCTTCCGAGGACGCGCCGGCGACGTGAGTGACGCCTTCGAGCCGCAGCCAGCCCTTGGAGCCGAACACCTGGAAGGAGAAGCCCGGTCCGGTCGTGGTCATGGTGCCGAGATAGCCCGACATGCCTTCTTTCATGCGGAACAGGATCGAGGTGGTATCGTCGGCGTCGATTGGAGCTGCGCGGCGGAAGCTTTGCGCAAAAACGTGGTCGATCGGGCCGCACAGATCGATCATGCCGTCGACCGCGTGCACGCCCATCGGCATCAGGCCGCCGCACGGCGTTTCATGCTTGTCGGCGCGCCAATGGCCCGGATTGATGAACAGCACGTTGGGAAACGTCATGGTCGCTTCGACATGAAGGATGATGCCGAGCTCGCCCGTACGGACCATCTCCCGCAACTTGACGATTTCCGGATGGAGCCGCCGATTGTAACCGAGCCCCAGCGTCACGCCGGCTTTCGTCACCGCGGCGACGGCGTCTTCGGCTTCGCGCTTGGTCAGCGTGAACGGCTTCTCGCAGAACACGTGCTTGCCCGCGGCGGCGGCGGCAACCACTTGCGCGCCGTGCATCGAATGCGGCGTCGCCAGTACAACTGCGTCGACGTTCTTGTCGGCCAATATCGCTTCGTAATTCGCTTCGAGCTTGAAACCCTGCTTCTTGGCAAACGCCTCAGTGTCCGGCGTCACCGTGCGCGTCGCGCCGGCGATGAAACGGATGGCGTCGCTGCCTTCGGCCGATTTAACGACCGTCTTGCCCCACCAGCCAAGCCCGACAATGGCCGCTTTGATCATTCACTGCTCCCGCGATTTATCCCGCTCGAAATTTGCATCCGCGTTCTTACTTCAGTTGCGCTTATTTGGGCCACGTCAACATGGCGAGGACAATGCAGCACAGCGTCCAGAACACGCAGTACTCGACGCCGCCGATCACCCAGATCCACTTCCTGCTCACCTTATAAGTCGCAGCCCCGGCGACGCATAGATGGAACGCAGCGACGGCGGCGACAAACGGCGTATAGATGGCGAACACTAGGCCGATCGTCAGGAACGTCTCGATCGTGCCGGCAAAATACATCCAGGTCGCGGGCGGATTGAACTTGGCGGCCTTGAAGAAATTCAGCGTCGCGGGTTCGGTAAACTTGCCGACAATATGCGGGATGAAGAACAGCCCGCAGATCAGCCGCAGAATATTGAGGCCGTTGGTGAGATCGAAATCCGCCCCACTCGGCATAGCAGGTGGCCAGATCGGCATAGTACCCCCGTTTGGATTTTGGCGTTATCCCCGCCCTACTTAACCTGACTATTGCGGGATTGCCATTGCGCCGGCCGCGCTCGCCTGGCTCTTACGCATCGAGTTCCTTGAAATAGCGGTAGATGCCCCATTGGGAAAACGGAATGCGCCGCTTCGAGGCGAGATAGGCCTTGATGCGCGGCCGCTTCGCGACGCGGTCGCGCAACGCGACGAGCCCCGGTATCTTCTTCTCGTAGCGTTTCATGCGCTTGGGGAATGCGTAGCGCAGGCCCTCGACGATCTCGAACAGCGACAGGTCGACATAGGTGAGACTGCGGCCGACCAGATATTTGCCGCCGTTCTTGCCCAGCACGCGCTCGAAATAGCCGAGCATTTTCGGCACCTGATAGCGCCAAAAATCCTTGGTGCGGCGCTTGGCCGCCGGGCGTTGCTCCTCGAAATAAAGCCAGCCCGATACCGGGTGATGGGTGTCGTGGATGCGCACGACAAGATCGGTGACGGTGAGCTGCAATTGATGCGCCCACAGCCGCCCCGCTTCGTCGCGCGGCGCAAGTTTCAGGCGCGGACCGAGGAAGAACAGGATTTCCGCGGTCTGCGCGATGACGAACTTGCCCGCTTTGAGGAAAGGCGGCGCGTAAGGCGGATGCGCGATGCCTTTGCCGGCAAGGAGCTTCATCATCTTCGCCATGCCGCGCTTGCCGGTCCGCGCGACGTCGACATAATCGGCGCCGGCTTCCTCCAAAGCGAGCCGGATGAATTCGCCGCGGCCCTGGATCGAGGGCCAGTAGTAAAGTTCGTAGCGCATCGCTGTCAGCCTACGGCGCGGCCTTGTATTGCTCGTCGGTCACCGGCTCCATCCAGGTCACATGCTTGCCGTCGAGCGATTCCTGCATGGCGACGTGCACCATGTTGGTGGTCGGCGCCGCGCCGTGCCAATGCTTTTCGTTCGGCGGAATCCAGACCACGTCGCCGCCCTTGATTTCGCGCACCTTGCCGCCGAACGTCTGCACCCGGCCGGCGCCGGAGACGACGAATAACGTCTGCCCGAGCGGATGGCTGTGCCAATGGGTCCGCGCGCCGGGCTCGAAGCGCACCAGGCCGGAACGCACCCGCGCCGGCGCCGGCGCCTCGATGATCGGCTCCTGCCAGACCACGCCGGTGAAACTGTCGGGCGGGCCGCGCCGCGACGGCACCGAGCCGCAAACTTGAATGTCCATAACGCTTCTCTCCCTATTGCTGACCGGCGCGGTCGGTGAACCCGCCGGCCGGCCGCCGGTAAGATAGTGGAAATTCGCGCGCGATACTCTGGCAAAATCGAAGCTTAACTTCGTGCATCAGTATCCTTGCGCGGGCGGCACTCGCCTCGCACATAGGTGTGATGCCCGATTGGGATGGCAGGCCGCCGCGCAGCCGTTTATGACAAGCGCCCCAATACCGATCTTGCCGATGGCGGTCGGCAGAGGTCAGGAAAGGTCTTTATCCCTTGAGCCAAGCCGTTATTGGCCGGCAGCAGGCCGGCGCCACAGCCATTGCAATTCTCGGCGCGATCACCTTTTGCCACTTCCTCAACGACGTGGCGACGTCGCTCCTGCCGGCCATTTATCCGATGTTCAAGAGCAATTTCGATCTCAGCTTCGCGCAGATCGGCGTCATCACGCTGATCTATCAAGGCATCGCGTCGCTGTTACAGCCAGTCATCGGTCTGTACACCGATCACCGCCCGCAACCTTATTCGTTGCCGTTCGGCATGACCTGCACGTTGTTGGGCCTTGCGGTACTGGCTTTTGCGCCGACTTTTCTCATCGTGCTGGCTGGCGCGGCGTTGCTCGGGATCGGTTCGGCGATCTTCCACCCCGAAATCCTCCCGCGTCGCTCGGCTGGCTTCGGGCGGCGCGCATGGCTTTGCGCAGTCGCTGTTCCAGGTTGGCGGCAATTTCGGCAATTCGCTCGCCCCGCTGATCGCGGCGTTTTTCATCCTGCCGCGCGGCCAGCAGAGTCTCGCCTGGTTCGCGCTGTTGGCGCTTGCCGGCATCGTTCTTTTAACGGTGGTGGGACGCTGGTACAAGAACTCCGGCCATGGCGCACGGAAGTCCGGACGGGTAGCGGCCGCCGCTTTGGGGCTGCCGGCAGCCCAGGTCCGCCGCGCCATCGTGGTGCTCATCGCGCTGATCTTCTCGAAGTTCTTCTACCTGTCGAGCATCACCAGCTATTACATTTTCTATCTGATGCACCGGTTCAGCTTGTCGACGGAGAAGTCGCAGCTCTGCCTGTTCGTCTTCCTCGCTTCCGCTGCGGTGGGAACCTTTGTCGGCGGTCCGATCGGCGACCGCATCGGCCGCAAGCGGGTCATCTGGGCTTCGATCCTGGGCGTGCTGCCCTTCACCCTGGCGCTGCCCTATGTCGGGCTTACCGCGACAATCGGCCTGAGCATTCTGATCGGCCTCATATTGTCGTCGGCGTTTTCCGCAATCGTCGTCTATGCCCAAGAGCTGATGCCGGGCCGGGTCGGCATGGTGTCGGGACTGTTCTTCGGCCTGGCGTTCGGCATGGCCGGCATCGGCGCCGCGGTCTTGGGCGTGCTCGCCGATTGGACCAGCATCCAATTCGTCTATCGCATCTGCGCGTTTCTGCCGTTGATTGGGCTATTCACCGCCTTCCTACCCGACCTCAGCAATGACGGCCGCGCCGTGCGCCTGCAAGGACGCTGAAGACCCCTGATCTGCGCCGTAGATTGGGCCGTGCTTGCGGCTCGATAGAGCGACGGAATTCGGTTCCGGCGGATAGCCGCGAAGTTCCGCGGCGCTTACTCGATATTGCCGCCAAATCATGGTAGGTGCTGAGCGCATCCGGGACCCCGCGCGACGTCAATCGCGGAGGCAACATCGGTCTGTCACTCAAGCATCCGACCCGTCCCGGATGTCAGCCGAATTGGGACTTGCGTGAGCGATACGGCGATTCAGTCCGGGGCACTCGTCCGCTTTATCCGGGGTGGCTTGAATACCCCGCTGGCGCATACCGCCGTCGCCGGCGTCGTGGTCGGCGTATTCTCCATTCTCTTCTACGTGTCCTATGCGGCGCTGATCTTCTCGGGGCCGCTCGCGCCTTGGCTGGCCTACGGTCTCACGGCGACTTTCGTCACCGGCGCGATCGGCGGGGCGGTCACGTCGTGGCGCAGCTCGCTGTCCTTTGCGATCGGCGGACCCGACGGCTCGACCTGCGCGGTGATTGCCGCGCTCGTCAGCACGTTCGCGGTGCGACTTCGGTCGAACGGGCTCGACGATGGCCTCCTGACGGCGACTTTGGTGGTGCTGGCGCTGAGCGCGGCGCTGACCGGACTCCTGCTTTGCGGCCTCGGTCTGGCGCGGCTCGGCCGCGCCATCCGCTTTGTTCCCTATCCGGTGATCGGCGGCTTTCTCGGCGCCTCCGGTTGTCTGATGTTGACCGGCGTTTATCGCATCCTGACCGGCTCTCCGCTGAATGTGGCCAACATCGTGCATCTTTTCGACGTCGCCAGCGCGGAGAAATTAGCCGCCGGAATCGCGGTGGCCGCATTTCTCGTGGCCGGGCGGCAATATTGGAAATCGCCGCTTGCGATGCCGGCCCAGCTCCTGGTGAGCATCGCCGGCTTCTATGTCGTGCTCCTTATGTTTCGCATTCCCATTGCCGATGCCCAGGCCCAGCGCTGGATGTTCACGATGCCCTCGGCGCGAGCCTTTGCGCCGCCGTGGACGCTGACATTTGCGCAAGTGCCGTGGTCGGCATTGCCCGAACTCGGCGCCGATTTCATCGCCGTGATGTTCGTGGGCACGATCAGCATCTTGCTCAATATCACCTCGATCGAGATGTCGACCAAACGCGAAGCCATCCTCGATCGCGAGCTCAAATTGCAGGGCATCGCCAATCTGCTGTGCGCCGCGCTGGGCGGTTACGTGTCCTGCCTCACCAGCACGCGGTCAAAACTGAACTTCATCCTCGGCAAGGACAACCGCGTCGCTGGCCTCTTGATCGCGGCGATGTCGGCCGCGGCCGTTTTCGTCAATCCCGAATTTCTCGGCTACATGCCCAAATGCGTGCTCGGCGGGCTGTTGGTGACGATCGGCTACGATGCCGCCAAGCGCTGGCTGGTGTCGAGCGCGCGCCAGCTGGAGCGGCTCGAATACCTGTCCCTGCTTGCGATCGCTCTGATCATTGTTTGGTGGGGCTTTTTGCCCGGCGTGTCGATCGGAGTGATCTTCGGCTGCGCCACGTTCGCCTTGAGCGCCGGTCGCATCAATGTCGTCAAGCTCGCCTTCGACGGTTCGGAATATCGCAGTTCGCTCGATCGCGGGCCGCGGGAACTGGCGCTGCTCGGTGCTCACGGCCGCGAATTGCAGGGCCTGCGTCTGCAAAGCTACCTGTTTTTCGGCTCCGCCAATCGGCTCTACGAACACATCAAGCGCTTGCTGGCGGAACGGCCGGAATGCCGATTTCTGCTGTTCGATTTTCGGCTCGTCACCGGTCTGGATTCATCCGCCGTGCATAGCTTCACGCAGATCAAACAGGCCGCCGAGGCGCTGGGCGCGCGTCTGGTGTTGGTGCACCTGACGCCCTCGATCGAGAAGGCTTTCGGCGACAATGCGGTCATCACCGAGAACGTCCCGATCTTTGCCGACATGGACCGCGCGCTCGAGTTCGCCGAGAACGCCATTATTGTCGCCCACGATGACGGCGAGGCCGGCGGGCGTTCGCTGCGCGATTGGCTGGCCGAGGCGCTCGGCGACGCGGGGTTTGCCGACATATTGGCCGATAACTGCCGGCGCCACGACTTCGCGCCGGGCGACGTCATCGCACGGCAAGGCGGGCCTTCCGATTCCATGCACTTTATTATCGATGGCCGCGTCGGGATTCTGGTCAGCTTGGGGGACGGCAGCTCGATTCGCGTGCGCAGTCTCGGGCGGCATACCACCATCGGCGAGATGGGGCTGCTCACCGGACGTCCGCGCAGCGCCACCGTGCAGGCCGAAGTGGCGAGCGTGGCCTACGAGCTGCGGGCCGATGCGTTTGAGCACCTCAAAGTCGAGCATCCCGCGCTGGTGCAGGCGCTCCTGACCTATGTGATCGGCCTGATGGCGGAGCGGCTGAGCTTTGCCAGTCGCGTGATCGGCGTTCTGCAGCGCTGAGCGCGGGGCCCGATTAACGATCCTTTGTCGGGGCGTGGCTTACCGTTATAAGCGAAGGCGGCCTATGAAAAGCACCGTGTCCGATATCGCGCACATTGCGCCCCAACGCCGGGCGCGGCTTCTCGCTTTACTGATCGCTTGCGTTGGCCTCGGCCTCGCGCTTGGCGCCTGCTCCAAATGCGACGTGCCGAACTTGCTGCCCCATCAAGCCGGGCCGCAGTCGTGCCACGACGGGCCGTCATCGCAATAGCAGAGAGAGAACCGAGAGTGTTACGGCCGCGGCGCGGGTCGCCTCAGGAGTGCGGCTGCTCAGTGCTGGAGCGGGCCTCGGTGTCGCTAACTTGGGCAGCGTCGCCGGCCGAGTCCGGCTCGATGTCGAGCAACGTTTCTTGGCGCTGGCGTCCATAGGCGTCGGCCAATTGCCGCGGTGAAAGCCCTGCCGAGGCATCCACCTTGTCGTCGCGCCACCAGGTCCAGATCAGCCGCGCCAACATCGCGATCAGCGCCAATTGGAAGAGAAGACCGAGCACGGAACCGACCCCGTTCAATTCGCCGATCACGCCGTGACCGAACAAAAGCCCGACTACGCCCGAGCCCAGGAAACCGGCGGCGAAAGCGCCGATCAGGTTGCCGCGGTTGAACAGATCGCCGAGCGAGTCGCCGGGATAAGTCGGCTGCGCGACCGTAGAACGGGGCGAATTATCGAACGAAAGCACGTCGTCGAAATTGATCGAGCCAAAGACGCCGCCATCGGCGAAGCTCAGTCCCCGTTCGAGACGTGCATCGGCCGCTTGGGTCCAGACCAGACTGAGCGCCAGCGCAATAAACATGGCAAGCGACGCCAGCAAACGCGCCGGCATGGAACCGTGAGTTCCGACCAATCGGTGCACGACAGGTCCCTCGCAGGCGCCCGGCGCGGGACCTAAGGCAACCGCGCTTGCGCTCGCACCTATCTACGCCCGCGCCGGGCCGCGGCGGCCTGTCGCAAAGCGTCGCACGCGCGAATGCCGCACCGCAGTTCCGTCATTTGGGCATGCGTTGCGGCGAACGAAGCCGCCGGCGCGCCATCCGATCAGGCCGCGAGCGTCTCTTTCACCTCATTGACGAGCTGCTTGAGGGTGAAAGGTTTCGCCAGAAAGGCAAATTGGCCATCGGCCGGCAGGTGTTTCTGGAAGGCGTCTTCGGCATAGCCGGAGACAAAGATGATTTTCAGGCTCGGATCGCGACTGCGCAGTTCGCGCAACAGCGTCGGGCCGTCCATTTCCGGCATGACCACGTCCGACACGACAAGATCGACCTTGCCGCCGTGACGCTCCAAAACCTCGATGGCTTCGACGCCATTGGCCGCCTCCAGCACGGTATAGCCGCGCGAGGCCAGGCCGCGGGCATTGAGCTGGCGCAGCCCCTCTTCGTCCTCGACCAGCAGGATCGTGCCCTCGCCGGTCAGATCGGCACTGACCGGGCGCTTGCCGGCATCGGCCGCCGGCGCCTCGGCCGCGGCGTCGCGCTCGGCCGCAAGCTCGCGCGCGGTGGCGACGTGGCGCGGCAGGAAAATGCGGAACTTGGCCCCTTTGTTTTCCGCGGTGTCGACATAGACGAAGCCGCCGGTCTGCTTGATGATGCCGTACACAGTCGAGAGACCGAGGCCGGTGCCCTTGCCCACCTCCTTGGTCGAGAAGAACGGCTCGAAAATCTTGTCGACGATTTTTACCGGAATGCCGGTGCCGGTGTCGGCCACTTCGACCAGCACATAGTCGGCAGCCGGCATGCCCTTGGCGTGGAATTGAGCGCATTCCGGCGCCGTGACATTGGCGGTGCGCACGTGCAGCCGGCCGCCGTTGGGCATGGCGTCCCGCGCATTGACCGCGAGATTGACGATCACCTGCTCGAACTGCGAAATATCGACCTTGACCGGCCACAAGTCGCGCCCATGCACCACCTCGAGCGTGACCTTTTCGCCGATCAAGCGGCGCAGCAGCATGGTGAGGTCGTTGAGCACTTCGCCGAGATCGAGCACTTGCGGGCGCAGCGTCTGCTTGCGCGAGAAAGCCAGCAGATGCCGCACCAGGCTCGCCGCGCGGTTGGCGTTCTGCTTGATCTGCATGATGTCGGCAAACGACGGGTCGGTCGGCTTATGCGCGTTGAGCAGAAAGTCGGTCGCCATCATGATGGCGGAGAGCACATTGTTGAAGTCGTGGGCGATGCCGCCGGCCAGCTGACCGACGAGCTCCATCTTCTGCTGCTGGGTGACCTTGTTTTCGAGCTCGCGCTGCGCCGTGGTCTCGAGCGCATAGACGATGGCGGCTTCCTGGTCACGCTCCTCCTCTTCGACCGCGGTGACGTAGAAGCGCCCGAACCGTTCGCCGTCGACGGCGAGCGTGGCGTCAACCGGCGCGATGTCGCCCTCGCCGAGAGCCGCCTGCGCGATGGCGGCGGCCAGCGCCTCGCGATCGGGCGCGGCGACGATGGCGAGGATGGAGCGGTTCTCGCCTTCCTCGCTGCGCACGCCGTGGAACAGCTTGGCAAACAGCGGATTGGTGCGCACGACGCCGCCATGCTTGTCGATGGTCGCGATCGCCATCGGCGTGCGGTGGAAAAACCGCATGAAGCGGATTTCAGCGGCGCGCTGCGGATCGGTGCCGTCGTCGCGGGCGCGATTGAGCACCAATGTCCGCGACGCGCCCGGCGCGCCGTCGGCGCCGTAGGCGAGCTTATGGAACACCCGCACCGGCAGCGTGCGGCCGGAGCGCGTGCGCAGATCGAGATCGAGCACCTCGGTTTTGACGTCGCCCGGCGCGCCGCGCAACGTCGTCAACAGCGCCGCACCGTCGCCGGCGACCAGATCGGCGAGCTTGAGCCCGCCCGAGCCGACCTGCGCCAGATCCTGATCGAGCCAATTGGCGAGCGTAGCATTGAGATAGACGATGTCGCCCTTGTCATCGACCGAGAAAAATCCGGCCGGGGCATGATCGAGATAATCGATCGAGTGCTGCAGCACCTGAAACACATTCTCCTGCCGGTCACGCTCGGCGGTGACGTCGGCAAGCGACCAGACCGTCAGTCGCGCATCGCGCCGGTTGGCGCCGAGCGGATGGATCTTGAACCGCAGCCACCGCGCCGGCCGGCCGCGTAATCCGGCGATCCGCACCTCCTCGTCGAGGCGCTTGCCCTCGCGGGCGGCTTTGAGCAGCCGGTAAATCGCCTCGGACGCGTCGGCGTCGCCGATAAAGGCGCGCTCGACCGGTCGCAAGTCCTTGGCATCGGCGGCATCGATCAGATCGAGATAGGCGGCATTGGCATAGATGACGCGGCCGTCGTGATCGGTGACCACGATGCCCTCGGAGGCGCCGTCGAGGATCGATTTGATCAGGGGATGCGGGGTGGTCGCAGCGGAGACGCGCAAGATGCCGCACGCCAAAGCGAACAGCGAGAACACCCCGACCGTGGCGAGCACAGCCAAGAACGCCAGGATATACGGCTCGGCATTGTTGCCGCCGGCCAATACGATGCCGGTTGCGGCGGCGACCAGGCCGGCGGCGACCACCAGCACGAGGATGATGCTGCCGCGGCTTGAGCCGCCGGCGGCGCTGCGATCGATCGCGGACCGCATGGCTGCGTCATCCGGCTTCTCGGCAAAGGAGGTTCGGTCGATCGCGGTTGTGCCCGCGGCGACCGGGATATTTTTGGCGGCCATCAGGCGTGCCGACGGGGTTGCGGCAGACGGGGCTGAAGCAGACGGGGTTGCAGACGGCGATGCATTCATGGGCTGCTCAGTGGCCCGTTCGATTTTGGCCCGTTCGAAGCTGGCCTGCTCGGTCATGCCCCGCCCTTCGTGCCTTGCGCCATTGAATCGCGCAAGAGGCTTTGCAAAGACGTGCACAATCAAGCCGGTCCCAACACCGAACGGCGCAGCCGCATGACGTAGCCGATGATTTCGGCCACCGCGCGGTAGTGCTCTTGCGGAATTTCCTGGTCGATCTCCACGGTGCCATGCAACGCCCGGGCCAAGGGCGGATTCTCGACGATCGGAATATCGTGGGCTTCC
Organism: uncultured Alphaproteobacteria bacterium; assembly: GCA_963816565.1. Classification (GTDB taxonomy): domain Bacteria; phylum Pseudomonadota; class Alphaproteobacteria; order Rhizobiales; family Xanthobacteraceae; genus BOG-931. The sequence continues at coordinate 305,658 of CAWFLM010000001.1, forward strand.
GCTACTTCGCGGATTTTGCGGGCGATCAGATCGGCGCCCTTGGCGACGCAGATCGGCGCATTCATGCCGCGCTCGTATTTCAGCGCCACGGCGAAGTGGGTCGGGTTGGTAATGACCACCGAGGCCTTCGGCACCGCCGACATCATGCGCTTTCTGGCGCGCGCGATGCGCAACTGCCGGATTTTGCCTTTGATGGCGGGATCGCCCTCGCTCTGGCGGAACTCCTCTTTCATCTCGCGCACCGACATTTTCTGCCGCTCGAACCATTGCCGGTACTGGAACAGGTAATCGGCCGCCGCGACGATGGCGAGAATCGCCACCACCGTGCCCAGCATTTTTATCGCCAGCGCGCGGGTGAACGGCAGGACGATTTCCGGATCGACCGCCGCCAAGCCGATGATCCGCTGGCGCTGCGGCCACAGCAGCGCGCCGATCACCGTACCGAACAGCGTGACCTTGGCGAGACCCTTGGCGAAATTGGCCAGCGCCTGCTTGGAAAACAGCCGCTTCAGCCCCGCCCCCGGCGAAATCCGCGACAGCTGCGGCATGATCGGATCGACCGAGAACAAGATGCGATGCTGGATGGCGTTGCCGAGCAGCGCGGCGAGCGCCAGCACCAGAATGGGGATGGCGAGCGCGGCAAGGATATGCATCGCCAGCCCCTTGATGAGGTGGTCGAGCGCCGGCCCGTCGGCGGGAATTTCGCCGGAATGAAGGAGCACGCCGCGGAACACCGCTTGCAGGTTTTCCGCCATCGGTCCGGCGAACACCATCAGCATCAGAGTGCCGCCGCCGATGGTGAACCAGGTACTGACCTCGACGCTTTTGACCACGTCGCCGCGCTTGATGGCTTCCTCGAGCCGCCGCGGCGTGGGGTCTTCGGTATGTTCGGTATCGTCGCGTTCGTCGGCCATCGCGCGTTTCGGTGCCGCTTAGGCGTGCGGGGCGAGCTGCGACAGCACGCCGCCGGCGTAGTCGAGAAACAATCCCATCATCGAACCGAGCACCAGGATCAGGAACAGAAAGCCGATCATGATCGAGGCCGGCAGCGCGATGAAGAACACCTGCATTTGCGGCATCAGCCGCGACAGCACGCCAAGCCCGAGATTGAACAACAGACCGAACGCCAAAAACGGCGCCGACAGCTGGATGCCGATGCGGAACGCGCCGGATACGGTTTTGGTCATCAGCGCGGCGACGTCGCCGGTGGCGGGCAGCTCGCCCGGAGCGAACAAAGTGTAGCTGTCGTTGAGCGCGGCGATGACGAGATAATGCATGTCGGTGGCGAAGAACAGCGTGATGCCGAGCATGGTCAGGAAGGTGCCGAGGATGACGCCCTGCTCGCCCTGGGTCGGATCGACCGTGGTGACAAAGCCCAGACCGAGCTGCTGGGCGATCACCGAGCCGGCGACTTCGAGCGCCGAGATGGTCAGCCGCGCGGTCAGCCCGAGCACGGCGCCGATGATGATCTCTTCGATCAGCATGACGATGTCGGGCGCCAGCGCCCCGGGATCGATGTGATAATCGTTGCGATGCAGCGGCAACAGCACGGCGGCGAGCATCAGCGCGACGGTGAGGCGAAGCCGCGGCGACAGGCTCTGCTCGCCGAGCCCCGGCAACAGCATGACCATGGTGCCGGTGCGCGCGAACACCAGCAAAAAAGCGGCCCCGAACGCCGGCAGGTTGGAAATATCGATGGTCACGGCACCTCGCCTCCCCGCTTACTCCCGCGCGTGCCGCTTTAGCCGCTGGTGATGTGCGCGGCGATCCGCAAGAAGTTCGAGTGCAGCGCGTCGGCCATGAACGGCAGCGCGACCAGCAGCGCGAGGAAGATGGCAAGGATCTTCGGCACGAACACCAGCGTGGTTTCCTGGATCTGGGTGAGCGCCTGCAACAGCGAAATGGCGACGCCGACGATCAGCCCGACCAGCATCAGCGGCGAGGCGACCAGCAACAGCGTGACGATGGCGTCGCGCGAAACGTCCAAAACTTCCGGGCCGGTCATTCTCGCTCCTGTTTGCCTGTCATTGCCCGCGCAGTTCCGTAGGGTGGGCAAAATCGTCTGCCGAGCCGAGCCGCGTGGGCACCGCGGCCGCACGAATTTGCCCACGCGATTGAGCCTTTCGACGCGGCGCCCACCCTACAAGAACTTAGATCGGCATCTTCAAAACGTCCTCATAGGCCGCGATCACCTTGTCGCGCACCGAGACCAGCGTCTGGAACGCGGTTTCGGTCTCGGCGACCGCGGTGACGACGTCGACCATATTGGCCTTGCCGGCGGCGACGGCTTGCGCCTGCGCGTCCGACCTTTGCGAGGCCGCCGAGACGGCGTCGATCACGTCCTTGAGGATCGAGCCGAAGTTCGGGCCGGCATCCGCTGTCTTGTTGAGGCCGCCGGCGATATTCGCCGTGTCCTCGCGCATCTTGGCGAGCGCGGCATAGGCGTTGGCGGCAATCGTCGGTGTGGCCATGATCAGGTCTTTAAGATGTCGATGGTGAGCTGGAGCATTTTGCGCGTCGCGGTGACGACGTTGAGATTGGCCTCATAGGATCGCTGCGCGTCGCGCAGGTCGGTCAATTCAACGAGCGTATTGACGTTCGGATATTTGACGTCGCCCTGGGCGTTGGCCGCCGGATTGCCGGGCTCGTGCTTGATCTGGAAATCGGAATTGTCGGTTTGCACCTGGCCGAGCTTGACGACGTTGGCGCCGAGCGAGCGGTCGAGCTCGGAGGAGAAGGTCACGATGCGTCGCCGATAGGGATCGCCGCCGGGCGCCCCCGCCACCGAATTGGCATTGGCGATGTTCTCGGTGATGATGCGCATGCGCCCCATCTGCGCCCGCAAACCGGAGGCCGCGACAGCGAGCGATTTCATGAAGTCCATGCTCATGGCAGAGTCCCGCACGCGCTTATCGGGGAGAGGTCGCACCGCCCGTCTCACTCTTTGATCGCAAGCTTGATCAGATTGAGACTGTGCGTGTAGAGCTCGGTGGCCGCCTCGTAATCCATCTGGTTCGACGCCACCTTCATCATCTCGTCTTCGTGACTGACCGAGTTGCCGCGCGGCCGAACTTCGTAATGGCCGCTTTCGTCGGTGGCGAATTGCGAGCCGCCGGACGCAGCCGCGATATGGTTCGGATTGGTCCGCTCCAGCGTCACCGAAGCGGCCGACAATTCGCGGGAGAAATCCGGCGCGACGAGGTCCTTGGCCTGATAATCCGGCGTATCGGCATTGGCGACGTTTTCGGCGAGCACCTGCTGGCGCGCTTGCTGCCACTGCATGCGCTCGCGCAGCATGGCGAGAATCGGAATGTCGGTGATCGGCATCGGCGGCGTCCCCATTGCGACCCGGCAGACTTTGCCGGGCCTATGGTTAACGGCCGGTTAAAGCGCCGATTGCGGTGGTTTTGCCATTAAACCGCCGTTTACCATGACAATGCTTGAGGCGTCGGCTTTGGCGCGAAAACCGGCTAGTATCTTTAATGCTTTGTTAGTAATCACGGCGGCAAATGTTACCCGCGCCGTTAACCTTTGAAAGATCATCGGCGCGCCGGTGCGAAACGGGGAGTTGTGCGGATGTTTGATACATTGTTCGGGGCGGAGATGCCGCTCGCCGTTCGCTTCTTCCTCGCCTTTCTGATCGTGCTCGGGCTCATCGGCGTCACCGCCTGGGCGGTGCGCCGGTTCGGCGCCGGCCGGCTCGGCGGGGCCAGCGCGCGCGGCCGCCAGCCGCGCCTTGCCGTGATCGATTACGCCAGCGTCGACGGCCGCCGCCGGCTCATTCTGGTGCGGCGCGACAATGTCGAGCATTTGTTGATGATCGGCGGCCCGACCGACGTCGTCGTCGAACCCAATATCGTGCGCGCGGTCGCCGCGCCGCGTGACCTTGGCAGCCGTCCGGCCGCCGGCATCGAAGCGCTGCCGCGGGCCATTCCGCTGCCCGAGAACGGCAACGGTCATGGTGGCGGATCTTGGCCGTTGCAGCCGGAGCCGGCGGGCGTCGGGCGCCCTACGCCGCGGCTTGAGCCTCTGCCGGAGGAATTGCCCCGATCGTTCCAGCCCGCCGCCGAACCGCCGCCGCGGCCGCAGCGCGACACGCTTGCGGCGCTGGCCGACGAACTCACCACACGGCCTCCGGTATTGTCGCGCAATCGTCCCGCGGCCGCGCGTCCGCTGCCGGACGAGTTGCTTATGGAACCGAAGATCGAATCTCGAGAAGAGCCCCGGATCGAACCGCGAGCGGAACCGCCGCGCAAGCCCGTCGCACCCCCTGCCCCGCCGATTGCCGCAGCACCGCCGCCGGCGCCGCCGGTTTCTCCCGCGCCCGCGACGGAAGCCGCCACGCCCGATCAAAGCCTGGCCGACATGGCGCAACGTCTGGAAGCAGCGTTGCGCAAGCCGATCACCGAAGGCCGCCCGCCGGCTGCCGCCGAGCCCGCTCCGCCGCGGATGCCGCGCCCGGCCGAGAGCAAAGCCGCACGCCCCGACGTCAAGCCGAACCAGGGCAAGACCACGCCCTACGACAGCCTCGAACAGGAGATGGCGAGTTTGCTAGGCCGTCCGACCAAACCCTGAACCTCGCATCATGGGGCCGCCGCGTTCGGTTCATAACCGTAGCGGCCTCAGTAGCGGCACTTTTGTTCTCGGCGACGCCGCTCGCCGCGCAGGATATCAGCATCAATTTCGGCCAGGGCGCCACCGCCGCCGGCGGCGGTGGGCTCAATGAGCGCATCATTCAGTTGATCGCGCTGATGACGGTGCTGTCATTGGCGCCGTCGATCCTGGTCATGATGACGTCGTTTACCCGCATCGTCGTGGTGCTGTCGCTTCTGCGCACCGCGCTCGGCACCGCGACCGCGCCGCCCAATTCGGTCGTCATCTCGCTTGCTTTGTTCCTCACCGCTTTCGTGATGGGCCCGGTCTTCACCAACGTCTACGACACCGGCATCAAGCCCTTGGTCGCCAATCAGATCACCGTCGATCAGGCGTTCGAGCGCGGCGCGGTGCCGCTGCGCGCCTTTATGGAAAAGAACGTCCGCGAAAAAGACTTGCAGCTGTTCGTCGATTTGTCGGGCGACAAGGCGCCGGAAAAACCCGAAGATCTGTCGATGCGCGTCTTGGTCCCCGCGTTCATGATCTCCGAGCTCAAGCGCGCCTTCGAGATCGGCTTCCTGTTGTTCCTGCCGTTCCTGATCATCGACCTCGTGGTCGCCTCGGTGCTGATGTCGATGGGCATGATGATGCTGCCGCCGGTCGTGGTGTCGCTGCCGTTCAAGCTGATCTTTTTCGTGCTGGTCGACGGCTGGACGCTGGTCGCCGGCTCGCTCATTCAGAGCTACGGAACCTGACCGCGGGAATTCGCGCGACGATCTTGCCGCTTCGTTCTGCGGCGTGCGCTAAGAGCGTTCAGTTATTGCCGTTGCCGGGCGGATGAAAATAGGGGTCCGGAGGCGACCCATCGCGGTCGTTGCCCTGGAAGCTGCCGAGGGGCGTGACCGTGCGCTGCTGTATGCCGAACTGCACCGTCGGACCGTTCAGACCGAACGGGTGGACGCCCTGCCCGGAGTTCGTGAACTGATCGTCCGGATCGGCAATCGCCGCGTTGCCCGTCCCACCGGACTGAAGGTTTTCCTGGTTGAACGCCCAGGCCGAGGCGGCGGACAACGATACTGTGGCCGCCGCAATCAAGACACCGGCCGCGAACCGCAGAGGCATCGATCGAAGCATCATGTCCCCCATTGCAATGCCCCCAAACCCAGACTTGCACCCAGACTTGCACTCAGACTCGCAAATTACGGGCGCAATCGACACGACGTCAACCCGTTTCACATGCCGTCATTCGCAAAACCGGGCATCGAAACCCTCACGCGCGTCGCTGCCGCTATCGACGCCATCGGCCAAGCGGATCCCCTGCCAACTTGCGAATCGCGCTCAAATCGTCGGACTATCGTTTGGGGCGCGCCTGGGCACCGCCGTGCGGCATAGCATGACGCTCACCTCATTGGTTCTGAGCCTTGCGTTCTCCGGCCTTGCGCTTTCCGGCTGTGCGATTGCTCCACGCGCCCAAGCCGATGAGCCATCCAAGCAACCGGCCGCGGCAAACGCCCGGCTCATCGAACAGTCGAAAGCTGCGATGGCGGCCTGCGACGCCAAATTTCCGGCTGGCGATCCAACAACGGCGGTCGTGCGAAGGCAGTGCATCAACGACGGTTTCGCAATCAAATTGCCGACTTTCGGACCGGATCAAGATTTGGTGCGGGGCGTCATGGCGGACAGCATGGTGATCGCCGGGCAAGTGCAAAGCGGAAAAATGACAATCGCCGAAGGCAATGCCGCCATCGCCGAAAAATGGTCGAAGGCGGTAAGCGAGAGCCAGCGGCGGGCGAACTCAAAAAATTCCGTCCTGGCGCAACAGAGCGCGGCGGCCGCGCAACAGCAATCCGGCGGCGGCTGCGGAGCCCGCCGATGTCATACCTGTCGAGCTTCCAGGCTTTACTTGCACCCAAAACGGCAACGTCGCGACGTGCAACTGAGGGCTATTCCCTGGGCGCCAATTCGTCGCGCGAGACGACGCCCGCCGCAGCTCGCTGCGCCGCCGGAAACAGCGTCAGCGACACCGGCACCGCAATGGCGGCGCCGACGAACTGCGCCAGGATAAAGCCCGGAACGTCATGGAGCGCGATGCCGGCGAACGTCGCGGTAAAGCCGCGCGCCAGCGTCACCGCCGGATTGGCAAACGAGGTCGAGGAGGTGAACCAATAGGCCGCGGTGATGGTGAGCCCGACCAGCCACGGCACTGCCGCCGCCGCATAGCGCACGCCGCCGAGGATGGTCAGCAATGAGCGTGAAGGTGGCGACCGCTTCGGCAAGCCATTGCGAAGGTCCCTCGCGGCCCTTGATGCCGATCGCCAGCGGCGCCAGATCGAACATCAGATGCGCGACCATCGTGCCGGCGATGCCGCCCGCACATTGCACGGCGATATAGGGCGCCACTTCGCGCCACGCATCTCGCCGCGCGTGGCGAAAACAAGCGACACTGCCGGATTGAAATGCGCGCCCGAGACGGGGCCGAAAATGGTGACGATCACCACCAGGATGGCGCCGGTCGGGATGGTATTGCAAAGTAGCGCGACGGCTTGATTGCCGCCGGCAAGCCGCTCCGCCATGATGCCCGAGCCGACCACGGTCGCCACCAAGATCGCGGTGCCGAGACCCTCGGCAAGGAGGCGGCGCGGCAGCGGCGCGGGCGCTTCCGCCATCAGGCCGCCGAAGCCGGTTTGCCGGACGCTTCTTTCGCCGTGCCGATCGCGTCGAGCCGCTTTTGCAAGCTCAGCTGATCGAGCGATTGCAGCGGCAGGCTGACGAAAATGTTGATGCGGTTGGTCAGCATGCGCAGCGCATCGGCGAAGGCAAAGCGGATTTCCGCTTCGTTGCCGGTCGCCGCCGCCGGATCGGGGATGCCCCAATGCGCGGTCATCGGCTGGCCCGGCCACACCGGGCAGCTTTCCTTCGCCGCGTCGTCGCAGACGGTGAAGACGAAATCGAGCGCCGGCGCGTCCGGGCCGCGAAAATTCCGTCCAGCTTTTGGACCGCAATCCAGTCACGTCGTAATGCAGCTTTTTGAGGAGATCGAGAGTGTAGGGGTGAATCTGGCCCTTCGGCTGCGCTGCCCGCCGAAAAGCCCTTGAACTTGCCCGCCCCGGCACGGTTAAGGATCACCTCGGCCATGATCGACCGCGCCGAATTTCCGGTGCAGAGAAACAGCACGTTGACGACTTTTTTCTCCACGACTTCAATCATTTGCCCCTCCCTATGTTGCTGGGCGCCGGAACTAAAATGACATTCTTATAACGGCGTCCGACAACACGATTGTGAATGGCCGCTTTCTCGCGCCTCTTATTTGCAACAGGCCGCCGCGGTTTCATCGGCAACCGCCGCGACGGGTACGCAACAAGCCTTGGCATTAGCGACGCGCGCCTCGCGCTCGCCGGTGCCGTCGCCGTAATCGGTGTTCTCGCCCGTGGTGTGAAACGTCTCCCAGGCGATGCCGGCCGGATCCTCGATCCAGGATTTCTCCGACTTGGCATAGCAGCAGGCGGTTTCGCCCTGCTCGATGACCGCGCTGCCGGCGCGATGCAGCCGCGCATAAACCTCGTGCAATTCCGTCTTATCCTCGACTTGAATGCCGAGATGATCGAGACCCGGCGCGCGGCCGCGCGTCGAGATGGCGAAATTCACCCGCGGATCGTCGAGCATCCATTTGGCGTAATCGGTCTTGACCACCGACGGCGCCGCCGCGAACAGCGCCGAATAAAAGCCGATCGAATGGGATAGATCGTCGACCGCGACGTGGACATGCAGGCGTTTCATAACGGTTTCTCCTCACACCGCCGGCAACGGCCGGTAGCCGATGCGGGCCATCATGGTTTCGAAATAATCGCGCACCTTGCGCGGCAAGCGTAAGCCTTCGACGACGGCGGCGGAGCGCAAGAGCGGCAGCACGCGAATATCGTCAAGCGACAGCGCGCCGTTGACCGCGTCCGGGCTCTCGATCAGGCGGTCGAGCGTCTCGAGCTCCGGCATCAGTGCGTCGACCTGCTCGCGCGTCTTGGCGCGCAGCGCGACAAAATCGCCGTAGGTCTTGTGCTTGCGCGTGATGTAATGATCGCGCGCGGCGACGGTTGAGAATTCCGGGAGATCGAGCAGCGGATAGCGCGGCATGGTCAAGGGCGCGGTCTTCGCCACCGCGCGCTCGGCCCAGGCGGCGATGTCGCCGCGCTGCGGCCCGGTCAAGACCGGCGCGCCGAGGCCGTCGATATGCGCCACCATGTCCATGCTCTCGAGCATCGGCGCGCCGTCGTCCTTGACCAGGATCGGGATCACCCGCTTGCCGACAAGATCGATCATGGTCGCGGAATCGTCGTCGCGCACCACGCTTTCGGCCAGATGCCGGCGCTTGAGCGCCGCCGTCATGCGCACGCGAAAGCACAGCGAGCAATGCTCGAACAGATAAAGTTTCATGTTGCACTCTCCTTGCGCCGCACGCGCGGCGCGGCAGCCGGGGCGCAAGCTGCAGCAGGCGCGCACTCTTCGGCCCTGCCCTGACAGCAATTCTCGGTGAGAAATTGCACGAGCGCGTTCATGGTTTCGAACCGCGTCGCATAGATCATCGAGCGGCCGTCGCGCCGCACCGTCACCAGCCCGGCATCGCGCAGCCGGTCGAAATGAAACGTCAGCGTATTCGGCGCAAGCTTAAGCTTTCGCGCCACCTGGCCGGCGGGCAGGCCCGCCGGCCCCGCCTGCACCAGCAGCCGGAACACATCGAGACGATTGTCCTGCGCCAGCGCAGCCAAAGCCGCCACGGCATCGGTCTTTTTCATATTTCAATGGTTATTGAAATATGGGCGGGGCGTCAAGGATTATTTCGATGGGTGTTGAAATATGCTTCTTCAGCTCCCACCGTCATGGCCGGACTTGTTGCCGGCCGTCCACGCTTAAGCGCGCCCAGGCAAAGACGTGATGCCGCAACAAGTGCGGGCATGACGGTAGGGGACGGTACCAATTGCCGTTGACATGCAGTGAATTAAACTCGCCCCAGTGGGACGACGTCCGGTGATGCCGAGGCGGCTCAGGTCGAGGCCGGTGCCCGCGGGCAAAGCATCATCGCCAGCTCTGCGGTCCCGGCCGGTCACGCTGCCCGGCAAACGCTGACCGGAATACGCTGAGCTACCGCTGACGCATCTGCCTGCGGCAGCGTAATCGTTCCGCCTTGCAGATCAAGTCTTACTGGGACTGGCGCGATCGTACGTCGAGGCGGCATCGATGTTGCAGGCCGAACGGCGTCGTTACCTCGGCGTCCGAACCATTCGACGATTTCCCAGCGCTCTTCAGACGATCTCCCTCGTCTGCTGGCACCGGTGAGCATCGAGTAGAGCGACTATTGTCGTGTCTCCGGATGGTAGATGCAGTTTCCTCATCAATTCGTTGATGCGCTCCGCTGTTGATATGGCATCAGTGCGGCTAATGCTTAGGGAACGGCCTTGGGCACAATCGCCTTCGGCATCTAAGACCGCCATCCGAAATTGCGACCGCGCGGGATATCGCTTCGGCAGAATGCGTTGGCGGTATGCCGATCAGCAAGACCGATCTGGCACGGGGAAATTCCGATGCCATGAATCGGGCAATGCCAGATTTCGTGGCTCACACTGCCCTGACTGGCCGAGATATGCATCCTGCCGCTGACGCGCAGCAAGTCGCCAGCCGGCTTGCTCGAACATGCTGCGCCATATTCGCAGCCAGCGATCTGTAGTCGGATGGCAGATTTCGGATAAGATCATGCGCCAAGCAAAAATCTATGCCGCGGCCGACTTGGGCGCCGCAGTACGGTGATCGGCAAGAACAGCACCGCGATCGACTCCGTGGAGATTGACGGGCAACAGATCGAGCTCCATGGTCCGGGGTGCGCAGCCAGCAATAAGCGAACTTCGGCCCGACGGCGACGCCTCGGCCGCTCGTGCACCACGACCTTGATCTTCATGCCAATGCTCCCGCCGACGCGGCACTTGCCTGCACAATTGAAAGTACGCCGAGCCTGTCGGAATTCAAGCGCCGAGGTCTTAATCACAGTGACGACTCCTCTTGACATCGGTCCCCATTATAGTTACATACGTGCGAATCAAATCTCGCCCTATGGGACGCCGCCGGGTGATGCCGGGCGGAAGGGGCGGGTGCGGTGCCCGCGGGCTGGGCCTCATCAGCCTGGCTCCCGGGCGGCCCGGGCATCATGCCTGCCGGCACGATCGACCGGCGCGTGAGATGCTCACTGGACTGGGACAGGCGAAGGCGGGTAACACCCGTCCAGACCACGTCCCAGGAAGCATGGCCTGGGTTGCGCTTGGTGACGTAAGTCCCTGGCGAGAGCCGAGGTGGAACGCCGGCAGGCGAGCGCGCCCGAAAGCGGAAGGGCGGCGCAAGCCGCCTTCTCCGTGGCGCGTCCCGCACGCCGTATGCGTGCGGGTGGTGGTACCCGCGTTTGCCGGCGTTCCGCTTCCCTTATTTTTTCTTTTGCCCGGATGAAACGCCAGCCTTCGCTCGCTATGCGAGCTTCGGTAACAGTCCGCCGAAGCGCAAGCGTAGCGGAATGCATCCGGGATCGGCATTAAAGCCCGTCGATCGTACCCGGATTACGCTCCGCTCCATCCGGGCTACAGGATACGGGCGCTTCGACATCGCTGTTTGACATCACTCGCGGGCGGAGTGCGCCCGCGAGAACGGGATCGCTTTGCGTTCACCTTCTTCCCGCGCGCGGGGAGAAGGAGATCAACGCTCCGCGGTGTGGCCGGCGGCGCGGGCGGGCGGCAGCGGGCCGAGATCGGGGCCGAGCTCCGGCAGCGCGGGCTGCGTCTGCGGCGGCGACGATGACGCGCTCGGCGCGTCGGGCGGCGGCGGTTCGGTCGGCGGCGCCACCGCGCTCGAATCCGGATAGCGCGTCTTCATATCGCGCAAGAACGTTTCCAGGGTATCGACGGAGGCCGCGGCATGGGCAACGGCAGCGAAATTGTCGCCGTCGGCGCCGAGCGGCGCGGAGACGATGGCGAAATTTTGCGCGTCCGGCGTCGCCGCCATCTTGGCCGCGTATTTTTCGCGGAAGCGGCCGAGCCCGAGCGAGTCCGAAGCGAGCGCATAACCGACCCCGCCGCGCATGATGTCGGCGCGCTCGTCGTCATCAAGCGGCGTAAAATCCTTGTAGCGGTCGCCATACATCAATTCGATCTGTTCGGCGGCTTCGTCGTAGCGCTTGTCCGCCCACAGTATATCGGCGCGCAGCCGATCGGCCGGGCGGCCGGTCACGTCGGCGATCACTTCGAGGCCGAGCTCGTGGCGGCCGAGGTCCGACAGCGCGCGCGCTTCGAGCAGCAGCCGCTGGTCGCGCAAATCGTTGGACAGGCCGCCGGTGCGGCTCCCCCGCAACGTCGCCAAGGCGCGGTCGGCCTTGCGGTCCATCAGATAGATGACCGCAAGCCGCGTCGCCACCTGCGCCCGGCCGGCGCCCTGCAAGCGGTGATCGACCTGGTATTGCAACAAATCGGCCGCTTGATCGAGCAGATCGATCGACACCAAGCGGTCGGCGAGCCGCCGGATCATCTCGTCGCCGCGGGCGCCGATCGGGGTCAGCTCGCGAAAGTCGTAGAACAAAGCCAGCGCATCGATGGCCGGCATGGTGTCGCCTTTGTTGGTGAGAAACAGCGCGTCGAAGGTCGCCGCCGCCTCGTCCTGGATCTGCCGGGTCAAGGCCGAATCCGGGCGCGCCGCCATGGCGCTGCGCATGACATAGAAGGCGTCGCGGTAGCGGCCGTCCTCGGTGTACAGATGCGCCAAAACTTTGAGCGCTTCGATTTCGGTCTCGTCGCCGCGCCAGATCGTGGTCAGCGATTCGAGCTCCGAAATGACGTCGTCGCGCTTGAGGTCGCCGAGCTGGTAGCGCAGCACGGCCTCGCGCAAGGTGCCTTGCGCGGCGGCCGGCCGGTCCCAGGAATCGGCCGCCGTGCGATAGGCGGCGAGCGCGTCCTCCTTGCGGCCGAGCCCCTCGGCGAGCCGGCCCATCAGGACGGCGATGGTCGGCTCCATCTCGTGCGGGATGCCGATGGTCTCGAAATCGTTGAGATCGTCGGAGGCGCCGTTGAAATCGCCGATCTCGATCGCGGAACGCATTTCGTCCTTGAGCGCGACGCGCTGCAGCTCGACCGGCAGCGTCGCCACCGCCGCCGCCATGGTCTTGAAGGTTTCGCGGGCCTTGGCCCAGCGGCCCTGCCGCGCATAAGCCAGCGCCCGCCACAGCGGCGCGTCATGCTGATCGCCGACGCCGGGCGTGGCCAGATCTTTGAGCCCGTCGTCGGGGCGGCCCATCATGATCTCGGCGACCGCGCGCAGCACGATGGCGGCGACGCTCTCGGCCGAGCTGCGCTCGTCATCAAGCGCCACGTCGAGCACGCCCTTGGCCTCCGGATACATGCCGCGCGCGATATAGAAGCGCGCCAGTTCGAGCCGCGGCAGCAAACGCTGGTGCGGCGGCGCCGCGGCGGCGACGTCGATGAGCTGCGCCTGGCGCGCGAAATACGCGCCCTGGCGATCGGAGCCCCAGGCCTGCGAATCGAACATCGCCGTGCGCAGCCCCGAACCGTGCATCAAGGTCTGCATCGAGGTCGACAAGGTCAAACCGAGAGGACGGGTGACGACGATTTTGTCGGGAACCACACTGACGCTGAGGTCGTCGGCCAGGGGCTCGATCACCACGCCGAGCGTCGAGGCCAGCGCGTGGAATTCGATGAAATCCTGCTCGTCGATCAGGCCGCGCGCCGGAGCGAGCGCGGTGACGACGAACAGCTTATCGCCGACGTCGGGATCGGCGATCTGGTGGACGCGCTGCGCGTTGTCGAACGCGATCGAGACGCTCGAGCGATTGGGCCCGATCACATTGCGGGTGATGTCAAGCGCGCGCGTCGGGGACAGCACGGTATCGCCGATATCGAGCGTCCATGCCGCGCCGTCGGCGGCGACGCTCGACAGCCGCGGCCGGTCGAGCTTGAGCCGCACAATGTCGGCATCGCCGCTCTGGCTGAAGTCGTAGCTGCGAATGGTGCGGCTCGGCTCGCCCTCGAGCGCGCTCAAATCGATCGCGGCCTTGGAATCGAACACGATCCACAGCGTGTCGGCGCGATGAAACACCGCCGCTCCGACCGGCATCTTAAACGCAAACGACACTTTCAGATCGCCGCCCGGCTGCTGCTGGCTAAGCTCGGCCGTGATTTTGCCGGCGGTGTCGCCTGCGCTCGGCGCGGCGGGGGGCGGCGGCGCGGCTTCGCTGGTCTTGTCGGGCGCTGCAGCCGGCGCCGGAGCGGCGGCCGGCGGCGGCTGTTTTGGCGCTTCCGGTACTGCCGTCATCTTTGGCGGCGCAGCGGCGGGCGACGACGGCATCGGCGCCTCGCCATGCACGGCGGGCCGCTCCTCCAAGTGTGGCGCGGCAGTCGTTGGCGCGGGCGTTGGCGGCTGCGTTGCGACAGTTGCCGGCGGCGGCGCGGTTTGCGCCGTCGGCATCGGCGTTGCGGTTTGTGGCGCGGACGACTGATTGGCGGCTGCGGGTGGCGGCAGCGCCGGTTTCGGCGGTGGAGCAACCGGCGCTATCGTTGCCGGCTGCGGCGACGGTGCATTGCCGGGCGACGCCGGACCCGGGACGGCGGCCGCCGCCGAAATTTTCGCCGCTGCGTCGGCAAGGCTGGGGACGGGACTTTGTCCTGGGTTCGGTGCAGCGGCCTCCCCCGCCGCATCTTGCTGCGGCGGCGGCGCCGGCGCCGTGTCCGGCGCGGCGGACGCGTCCGCATCAGTCGGCGCATTGACCACGTCGACGACGAAACCCAACTCGTCGCGGAAGGTGCGGGTGTCGACATTGGCGGCGAGGATGAAACGAACCAGCGCGGTATCGTTGTCCAATTCGCTCGAGATTTCCTGCACCGCCTTCGGCAACGCCGCCTGGGCGTCGGCGAGATCGAACGTCATCGGCGCGCCGAAATTGAGCACCAGCTTGTCCTTGACGCGGTCGGCGGACACCGCGGTCTGGCCCGGCACGGCGAACAGATAACGCGTAAAGGTCGGCTGGCTCGCCACGTGAACACGGATCGGCGTCAGCTTCTTGGTCTGTACCGCGTTGCGCTGATGTTCCAGCAGCGTCTCGGCCTCGCGCGCGCGCCGCGCCAATTCGTCGACGACGTCCTGCGGCAGGCCCGGCGGCAAGCCGCTCCAGGTCGCCGGCAACAGGTCGATGAAGAACTTTTCGCCGGCCGCCATGGCGTGGACGGTCACGCTCTGCGCCAGCGCGATGCGAACGCCCTTGCCGTCGGGATCGCGCCGCGCCGCGCCGATATAGTCGGCCGCCTGTTCCGCCACGCGGTTAACCGCCACATCGAGCGGTTGCTTGAAGCTGATGATCAGCACATTGCCGGATTGGCGCGCGGAGCCGTCGATATATTCGCTCGCGGTGAACACCAATCGCGCAAAGCCGTCGCTGGTGGTCGCGGTCAGCGTGGCCTTGACCGGCGCCGGTACAGGTGCCGCGGCGACTGCCGGCGCCGCAAGCGCCAAGAAATAGAAGGCGACAGCGGCCGCCATCTTGCTGCGGCGCGCAAGGCCAAGTCGAAGAAAAAGACTCTGGGTGGTGCGACCGCACGCCATGAACAACTCGAAACCGACTTAAACCCGAACTCGACCGACAGCCAGGCGGACGCGCCTTCGCGGCCGCTGCGTCGTCCCCGATGCCCGGCCACGCTGCACGGTAAGTGGTTGTGCTTAATGTCGGCTTAATTCAATGATTACAGGAACTTATGTCACAGGCACGATGACCTTTCGGATCGCAGCCGAGCATCCCGGCAATCGCTGTGGCAGAGCCCCTCGCCTATTGCGTCGTCGGCTGGCCCTGAATCTTCGGCAGATTGGCGGCGCTGGCGTCGCCGCTCTTGGCCTGGTTCTGGGCCTTGTCGGCCAGTTCGACCGTCAAGCGCTGGGCGACATCCGGCGACATTTGCGCGGCGATATCCGCCATGGTCCGCGGATTGATTTCGGCGGCCACTTCGAGAAGAACATTGGGATCGAGTCCATCGAAGATTTTTGCCGCGTCACGCGGCTTCATATTCTCGTACATGGTGACGAGGCCTTTAAGCCGCGCTTTTTCGGCGTCGTCCTTCTGCAGCGTCGCCGCCTTGATTTGGGACTCGACGTCTTTGAGTTCGGCGAGCTTGGCGTCCATCCGCTTTTCCGCGCCTTGAATCAGGCTCTCGCGGATGTCGAGCTCGTGGGTGCGGTTGTCGAGCTCCTCGCGGCGTTGCTGCAATCGCTCGAGGATGGCCCGCTCGGCGCCGGTGGGCAACGCGGCGCCGCTGGTCGGGATCACCGTGCCGCTGGGCGGCAATGTCGGCTTGCCGTCTTTGCCGAGCGGCGGCGAGCCGCCGCTGCCTGCGGCCGGCGCGCTGTTGGCGCTCGCCGGTTCGCTGTTCACCGAGCCGGTTATATCCGGACCGTCCAAGTCGGCGAGTTGCGGCCTGACGCTCGGAGCTGCCGACGGCGCCGGCACCGCGCCGCTGCCGTCGGGAAAGTTGAACATCTGCTGCGCCCAGGACAAGGCCGATCCGGCCGGCGCCGTCGCGTCCGGCATCGGACGAACGACCGAAACGTCGCCGTCGGCCGGGAGCGCATTGTTGCCCGCGAAAAAATAGGAACTATGCAGAGCGATATCGGCGACCTTGAGCGTCAACAGGCACGCGCTCGCGATCAGCGCAATCGAAATAAACCGCAGATCGCGAATGTAACGAATCATGCCGCCAGACCATGCACCTTGGTGCGCACCCTCGCCGCGAAAGCTTCCGCCGCTGCAGCGACCGCCCTCGCACCGGTCCGCGGATTGGACTTGCTATCGGCGTCGGTCTTGAGCGCCGCGTCGGCTGCCGTCCCGGCGTCGGCTTTGGCCGCGCTGCCGCGCGCCTCGAGCGGCGCCACCGGATGCTCATTGCCGCGCCCGGCGGTCACGATCTGCGACAGCCGGCCCAACAGTTCCTTGCCAGCGACGACGCTGCGCTCGATCTCGATGGTGACGCGCTCGGCTTTGCGCAACCGCTCACCCAAGCCGGTGTCGCACTCGTGCACGGTTAGCTTCAATCCGCCGATGGCGCGCTCGGCGATCTCGGTCGCGGTCACCAGCTCCGAGATGGTCGCCCGCAGCGACTGCTCGTCGGCTTTCAACAGCTTTAGCCGGCGATTGAGCATCATGCAGTAGCCGATCGTGAGCATCAGCAGGATCGCCACCAAGCCATCGATGATTATTTCGATGCCGTTTGTCATTGTGCCTCCATCCGGTTGCCGGAGCCGGCCGCGGCTTCGAACATCGCGAAAGTCAGGTTCGGCTTGCGCAACGGCTTGCCGACGCGCACCGCGACGCGGTCGCCGACGCGCCCCATGCGGCCTTCCGTCAGCGTGACCTCGCCGCAGCGCACGATCACCGGCGCGTCCGATTTAAGCTCCAACATCAGCGTGTCGCCAACATCGAGTTTCATAATCTGCTTTAACGGCAGCCGCGCCTCGTAAAGCACGGCATCGACGGCGATTTCCGCTTGACCCAGTTCGGTCGCCAGATGTCCTTCCCAGTTCGGATCGCGGCCGAACTTTTCGCCCATGAACATCTGCAACAGCACGTCGCGGATCGGCTCGATGGTGGCATATGGCAGCAGCAATTCGATGTTGCCGCCGCGATCCTCCATATCGATCCGCAGCCGCACCAGGATCGCGGCGTTTGCCGGCCGCGAAATGGCGGCGAAGCGCGGGTTGGTTTCCAGCCGATCGATGTTGAATTTCACCGGCGACAGCGGCTTGAAAGCGAGTTCCGCATCCGCCAGCACGACCTCGATCATGCGCTTGACCAGATTGGTTTCGATCGTCGTATACGGTCGACCTTCGATGCGGATTGCGGTCTGGCCGCGCCGACCGCCGAGCAACACGTCGATGATCGAATAGATCAGGCTCGAATTGACGGTCACGAGACCGAAATTGTCCCACTCCTCGGCCTTGAACACACCGAGGATCGCCGGCAGCGGAATTGAATTGAGGTAGTCGCCGAAGCGCACCGAAGTGATGCGGTCGAGCGATACTTCGACGTTGTCGGAGGTGAAATTGCGCAGACTGGTCGTCATCAACCGGACCAGCCGGTCGAAGATGATCTCCAGCATCGGCAACCGCTCGTAGGAGACCATCGCCGAATCGATGATGGCGCGGATGCCGGAGTTGTCGTTGAGCGAAATGTCGGTGAGGCTAAAGCCGAGAAGCGAATCGATTTCGTCCTGGGTGAGGACGCGCTCGGCGCCGCCCTTGGTGGTCTGGATGAAATGGCCGTCGTCCACCATGGTCGCCCATTGCGACGCCATGGATTCGCTCGCGCTCTGTCCTTCCGCCGGCTGCGCTTCGGCGGCCGGCGCCGCCGTGTTCTGCTCGGCCTCTAGCGCAACGCCCCACTCGGCGGCGAGCGCGTCGTTATCGATCTGATCTTTCGCGGGCATGTCCGGTAAATCTCAGGCTGCGACCGTCACTGGATGACGATCTCCTTGAACAGCACAGCGTTGATATGGCTCGGCGCGATCGCAGCGTTGACGCGGCGGGTCAGCTCTTCCTTCAAGCGGTATAGTCCGGCGGAGCCGTCGAGATCGGTCGGTCGCAATTCGCGCAAGTAAGTCTGAAAGGTGTCCATGATGCGCGGCATGATCGGCTGGATTTGCGCCGACAATTCCTGATCCGGCAGTTCGAGTACGACTTTGACTTTCAGATATTGGGTGCGTTCGTTGCCGCCGCCGCTCGATAGATTGACCAGAACGTCGGGCATATCGAGGAAGGCCGGCGGCTTGACCTGATTGGCGGCGGTCGCCGCTTCGCTCTTGTGCGTAAAGAAGAAGAAATAGGCGCCACCGCCAATACCGCCGATGGCGACCAGGCCGCCCACGGCCATGAGGATGACTTTTAGCGACAACTTGCGCTTGGCGGGCGCCGGTTTGGCTTCCTCGCCTTCGGTCTCGGTTTTATCGTCTTCTGTCTGAGCTTCGTTTGTCGTTGCCATCACCGCTCCCGCTCGCGTGAGGGCGCACGCAGCCGGCCGGACAGGACGCAAAACCAATGTTGCGAGCGCTACTTGGCGCCGGATGTAGCGCCGTTGGTTTTGAAGCTAGGGAGTAATGGTTAACGGATACTTGCCGCGGTAGCCGCGGCGGGAATTATTTGCCGGGTGCGGCACCGGAAACGGCCTTTTCTGCCCGTTCATCGGTTCCTCTTGGCGCATTATCTTATTGTTTAAACACAATTTTTTCCATTGGCACGGCTTCTGCAAAAGAGGTTAGCGCAATCGGCGCTGCAGGCGGCTTGGGAGAGCGGCTTAAGCGCGCAGACGCAGATGCCCACGGACGGCATTTTCGTCGACCAGGGGAGAGTACCGATGGAGAACGCCCTTCTCGTCGGCCTGTCGCGGCAGATGGCGCTCACGCATGAGCTCGACGTCATTGCCAACAATATCGCGAATATCAATACCACGGGCTACAAGGCCGACAACGCGATGTTCGAGGAATACCTCATGCCGCGGGCCAGCGATCAAAATTTCGCCGGCCAGGATCGACGCATCAGATACGTCGAAGATCGCGCCAGCTGGATCGACATGAGCCAAGGCGCGGTCGAGCACACCGGCAATCCGCTCGACGTCGCCATCAGCGGCAGCGGCTATCTCGTTGTGCAGACGCCGAACGGCCAGCAACGCTACACGCGAAACGGCGCGCTCTCGATCAATGCTTCAGGCCAGCTCGTCACCGACGACGGCAATCAGGTGATCGGCGATTCCGGGCCGATCACCTTCCAATCCACCGATCACGACGTGACCATCAGCCGCGGCGGCATCATCACGGTGCGCGAGGGCAGCAGCGCCGCCGATTCGCCGCGCGGCAATCTTCAGCTCGTCAACTTTGCCCAGCCGCAACTGCTGCAGAAGGACGGCGGCTCGACTTTCACGGCGCCCACTGGCGTCACGCCCGATCCGGCGCCGGCAAACACTTATGTGGTTCAAGGCGCGATCGAGAAATCAAACGTGAACGGCGTCGCCGCGATGGCGCGAATGATCGAGATCACGCGCAATTACACCGATATCGCCAACGTGCTGCAGCAACAAAGCGAGCAGCGCCGCAGCGCACTGTCGCAACTGTCGCAGACGCCGAGTTCGTAAGGGTTAAGGTTCGGGAGACGGTACGATGCGTGCGCTTGATACTGCAGCCACCGGCATGGCGGCCATGGACCTTCAGGTCCAGGTCATCGCCGGCAATATCGCAAACATGACGACCACCGGCTTCAAGAGCCAACGCGCCGAGTTTCAGGACCTGCTCTATGAGCACGTGCAGCGCATCGGCGCGCAAGCCTCCGACCAGGGCAACATCCTGCCGGTCGGCATCGAGCTCGGCTCCGGCGTTAAGACCGTCGGCACGCCGCGCCTGATGACGCAGGGCTCGCTGCAGCAGACCGGCAATACGCTCGACGTCGCCATTCAGGGCGACGGCTGGTTCAAGATCCAGATGCCGGACGGCACTTTCAGCTATACGCGCGACGGCTCGTTCCAGCAGGACGCGCAAGGCCGCATCGTCAACGCCGAGGGCGACGTCGTTCAGCCCAGCATCACCATCCCGCCGAACGCGAGCGGTCTTACCATCAATCAGCAGGGCCAAGTGTCCGTGCAACTGCCCGGCAGCACCACGTCCAGCATCCTCGGCCAGTTCACCATTACGCGCTTTTCCAACAATGCCGGCCTGCAGGCGAACGGCGACAATCTGTTCTCGGCGACCCCGGCCTCGGGCACGCCGCAGGACACGCTCGCCGGCACCGATGGGGCCGGCACGCTGCAACAAGGCTATCTCGAGCAATCCAACGTCGAAGCGGTGGTCGAAATCTCCAATCTGATCGCGGCGCAACGCGCCTACGAGATGAATTCCAAGGTCATCACCGCGGCCGACGAAATGCTGCAAACGACGTCGCAACTGATGAAGTGAGAAAGGTCTAGACCATGACCCGGCTCATGATCGCAAGCTTTGCGTTGCTGTTGGCGTTGGGCGGAACGGCGGCCGCCCAGACCCCGGCGCCGGCGCCGTTGCCGGCGCTCAAGGCGAGCGTCACCGTATCGAGCGACATCGTCACCATCGGCGACCTCGTCGAGAACGCCGGGCCGGTCGCCGACGTTCCGATCTTCCGCGCCCCCGATCTCGGCACGACGGGGGCCGTCGCGACCGATCGCATTCTCGATGCCATCCGGCCGCACCAGCTTATCGGGATCGATACCCGCGGGCTTGCCGAAGTCACGGTGACGCGCGCCAGTCGCGCTATCCCCGCGCGGGAAATCTCCGCCCGCATCGCTCAGGCGATGTCCGGCCAATACGGCTTCGGCAATGCGCGCGATATCTTGATCAATTTCGACGGCGACGTGCGTACGCTGCAAGTCGAGCCCAATGTGACCGGCGAATTGCAAGTGCTGGCGCTGTCCTATGACCCGCGCACGACGCGCTTCGACGTGACGTTCGATATGCCCGAAAGCATCGAGCTGCACCGGCAACCGGCGCGCTATACCGGCACCGCGATCGAGACCATCGATGCCATTGCCGTCGATCGTCCGATCGAGCGCGGCGAACTGCTCAAGGCATCCGATCTCACCATGGTGCGACGGCCCAAGGCCGAAGCCGGGGCGGCCCTCACCGACGGCGACGCCGCGGTCGGACTGGCGGCGCGGCACGCCCTGCGTCCGGATCAACCGCTTGCCGCCGCCGATCTGATGAAACCCGAGATCGTCGCGCGCAACGACAGCGTGACCATCATCTATCAGGTGCCGGGCATAACGTTGACGCTGCGCGGCCAGGCCAAGGATGCCGGAGCGATCGGCGACACGATCAGCGTCGTCAACACCGAATCCAAGCGCGTGATGCAGGCTGTGGTTTCAGGTCCGGACCGCGTCACCGTCGGTCCCGTTACCACGCAAGTCGTCGAGAATTCGACGGAGCTGTCGGAGTAAGTTGCAGGCGTGCCGCGAGTGAGAGGTTGTTCGATGTCGAAACGCGTTTTGCTGCTGCGTTGTGCCCTGTTGTCGTCGGTCGCCCTCGGCGTCTCTGGTTGCGCGTCGCTCGACAGGCTGAAAGATATAGGCAATCCGCCGCCGTTATCGCCGGTGTCCAATCCAACGACGTCGCCCGGATATAAGCCCGTGCAAATGCCGATGCCGACGCCGCAGCCCGCTTCGTTCAATCCCAACTCGCTGTGGCGCAACGGCTCGCGCGCGTTTTTCAAGGATCAGCGCGCGCACCAGGTCGGCGACATTTTGACGGTCAAGGTCAACATCAACGACACGGCGCAATTTCAGGATCAGACCCAGATCCAGCGCACCTCGACCGAGGATTCCGGCATCACCAATTTCATCGGCGCAAACACCATCGTCAATCCGGCCAAAGCCATCCTGCCCGGCAGCATCATCACCGCGAATACCGACACGCAGAGCAACGCCAACGGCACGATCAACCGGCAGGATCAGTTGTTGACCAACGTGGCAGCCGTGGTGACGCAGGTGCTGCCGAACGGAAATATGGTGATCGAAGGCAAGCAGGAGGTCCGGCTTAACGCGGAAATGCGCGTGCTGGTGGTCGCCGGCGTGGTGCGCCCGGAGGACATCGAGAGCGACAACCAGATCGACTTGGCCAAAATCGCCGAGGCGCGCGTCGCCTACGGCGGCAAAGGCACTTTGTCCGACATTCAGCAGCCGCCGTGGGGCCAGCAAGCGCTGAGCGTGCTGTTGCCGTTCTAGGCTGATTACCCAACACCCGCCCTCCCCGGGATCAGCGTCGCGTATGAGTAACGTCGATCCCGACACGCCGCGGCCTCCGGCAGCTCCCCGCCGGAGGCCGCAACCGTTTGGATTATGCCGAGAGCCTGCGCGGTGACGAAAAAACCGCCGACCGCGTGAGGTCTTGCCTCACCGTGGCGATCACGCTGTCCCAGTCGCCGAATTTTGGCTGCCGGTAGAGCCGCGCGCTCGGGTACCAGGGGCTGTCCTGCCGCTCGCGCAGCCAGCGAAAATCCGCGGCAAACGGCAGCAGCAACATCAGCGGTTTCCCGATCGCGCCCGCCACATGGGCCACTGCCGTGTCCACCGTTATGACGGCGTCCGTCAGCGAGATCGCCGCGGCGGTATCGGCGAAATCGCAGAACCTGGAGTTTGTCCGGTGCAAGTTCGACAATTTTTGCAGAACCGGCAGGTCCCGCTCGGGGATGTCGTGCTGCAGGCTGACGAACGCAACATTCGGCAAATCGAGTAACGGCGCCAGCGTTGCAAGACCGATCGATCGATTGAGATCGTTGTCGTGATTTGGATCTCCTGACCAGACCAGGCCGATGAGCGGCCGGCGCTCTGGCAGCCGGCTGCGCCAGGCCGCAACCCGGGCATGCGGCGGCGTGAGGTAGGGGATCGGCGCCGGGATCGTGGCCAGCTCGGTCGCGAAAGCGAGCGGCAGGCTCAGCAATGGACAATGCAGATCGAAAGCCGGCAGCGGTTCGCCGCGCGCGATCACCGCGGCAACGCCGGCAATGCCTGTCAGTAACGGCACGAGTTCGCGCTGCACTTCGAGAACGATTCTCTCAGCGCCGCGTCCGGCAACCAGCGCCGCATAACGCACGAACTGGATCGTGTCGCCGAAGCCCTGTTCTGCGTGCAGCAAAATAGTCTTGCCGTCGAGCGGTTCTTTCCCCGACCAGAGCGGCGCCGTAAAGCTGCGGCGCTGCGATGCCAACAGGCCGACCAACCAGCGCGCTTCGTAGCCTTGCCAACCCGCGGCAAAATCGCCGAGCGTCAGTCGCGTGACGCTCTCGACAAATCGGGCCTGGGCAAAGCTCGGGTTGCTGACAAGCGCGCGGCTTGCGCTCATCAATGCTTCGTGCGGTCGGTCGAGCCGGCGCAGCGCCACGGCGCGGTTGGTCAACAGACCGGCATTCTCGGGCACGATACCCAGCGCTTTATCGTAAGCGGCAATTGCTTGCTGCGGCCGGTTGAGCTTGATCAGCGCATTGCCGCAATTGCCGAGCGCATCGAGGTGGCCGGGATCGACGGCAAGCGCGCGTTCAAAGCTCTTCAGGGCGTCGAGCGGACGGCACAACTCGAGCAGCGCCACTCCGCGGCGGTTGAGCAGCTCCGCATTGCACGGATCGAGCGCCAGTCCCTCGTCGTAGCTTGTCAGCGCTTCCTCGAATTGGCCCAGTAAATGGAAAACCAGTCCAAGGCTTGCGAAACCCTCGGCGCGGCCGCTGTCGTTCTTGAGCGCTGCTTGGATAAGCACCAGCGCCGTCTCGAGACGACCGCGCTGACAATGCAGTTGCCCGAGGCCGTGCAATGCATCGAAATTTTCCGGATGATATTGCAGGAGCGCGTTGTATAACCGCTCTGCCTTGGCAAACTCGCCGCACTGGTGCGCCCGCAGCGCGCGGCGAAGAATGCGCGACGAATTTGTCCGCAAGTATTGCTGTGCCGGCCCGTTCGACGACATCGAACCCCGCGTCCGATCTTTAACGACCGGTAAATGAACGCGGTAAATGAAACCTTAACGGCGTGCCGAGGGCAAAACCGCCGCGAAGCGCCTAACGTTCCAGCGCGTCGATGCGAGGCGCGGTCCAGTCCGCCGCTTAATCGTCGCGATAAACGCGCTCGCGCCGCTCGTGACGTTCCTGGGCTTCGATCGATAAAGTTGCGATCGGCCGTGCCTCCAGCCGCTTCAGCGTGATCCGCTCGCCGGTTTCCTCGCAATAGCCGTAAGTGCCGTCCTCGATGCGTTGCAGCGCGGCATCGATCTTGGCGATCAGCTTGCGTTGGCGGTCGCGGGCGCGCAGCTCGATCGCCCGATCGGTCTCCGACGACGCCCGATCGGCGAGGTCGGGGTGATTCTGGCTCTCATCCTGGAGATGCTGCAGCGTCTCCTTGGCCTCCTTGAGGATGTCCTCCCGCCAATCGAGCAATTTCAGCCGGAAATAGTCCCGCTGACGCTCGTTCATGAATGGCTCTTTGTCGCTTGGCCGATACAGCCTTTCTTCCAGTCGAAGGCTTCCCTCACCCTTACCGTTCATTTCGGGCTTGTCGGCGGCTCGACCGTTCCGGCCCTTTAACAACTGCATTTTTCTCTTACTCCCCGCACCCCTACATCGCGAGGCCCCCCTCGCGCCGCGGCTTATATCCAAGGTCCATGACAGTGACAACAAAGATCAAGCGGTGACGGCGCGGGCTACGTTCTTTCGATTAACGACCGGCCATAGCCGGCGCGGCGGCGCGCGCCGTGTTGCCGTGACAGAAGCAGCCAATTATCCGTGACTTTTGGGGGTTCAGGCCGTCGTTCGGGCCATCGTCCAAGCCATGACTCAGGCCGTCGTTCAGGCCTTGGCTCAGACCATGCCGGCCTTGGCCAGTTCCACGGCGACCCGCAGGTCGATTTCCGCCAGGACCTGGTCGAGCCGTTCGTCGCCCGAACCGTCATGAAGATCGGCCGCGACCGATTTAAGCCGCAGCATTATGGCCTGATCCAGCGTCCCCGCCAGGAGCCCGATCTTAAGCTCGTCCAGTGCATCGAGCGCCCGGTGGCCATGTTTGACGGCGCGGCGCCGGCGCTCCACCGGGTCCTCGATGCCTTGCAGCGCAATCAAGGCATCGATGCCGCCCAAGGTTCGCAGCGCCATCGCCGCGCTATGCGCCTGGGGGGCGTCCGTCTGGGCAAGAGAGAATGTACCCCCTGGCGCCCGTCGCGCCGCGGCGGGCCCCGTCGCCAATGCCGTCCGGTTCGGTCCCTCAACGCGCATAAGAAGAAGGTGTGCTCTTATGGTTAATGGCCGGTAAAGCCTGCCGGCAAGAATTGCCCCAACCGGCAAGGCATGCTGTCCGCGACCTGAGCCAGCCGACCGGCCCGTTTATATTTAGCATTTTATATCAAGCACTTATCCGCACAGCCCCGATGGCATGCAACTGGCATTGCTTACCCCGTCCGGCCTCTTGGGGAGCAAGAGATGAGAGGGACGTGTCGAACCGCGCTAGCCGCGCTGGTCATCTTTGCCTATGCCGCATCGCCAGCGGCGGCAATGTCGCGCATCAAAGACCTCGCCAATATCGAGGGCGTGCGGCAGAACCAGCTGATCGGTTATGGCCTCGTCGTCGGGCTTAACGGCACCGGCGATACGCTCAATAACGCGCCTTTCACCAAGCAGTCGCTGCAGGCGATGCTGGAACGGCTCGGCGTCAATATTCGCGGCCAGCAAATTCGCACCGGCAATGTCGCCGCCGTCATGGTCACCGCCGACCTGCCGCCTTTCGGCACGCAAGGCACGCGCATCGACGTGACCGCTTCGGCGATGGGCGACGCCAAAAGCCTGCAGGGCGGTACGCTGCTGGTCACGCCGCTGTTAGGCGCCGACGGCAACGTCTATGCGGTCGCCCAGGGCTCGCTGTCTATCGGCGGATTTCAGGCCCAGGGCCAGGCGGCCAGCATTACGCGCGGCGTACCAACCGTCGGGCGACTTCCCAACGGCGCCATCATCGAGCGCGAGATTGAATTCGCGCTCAACAGCGTCGGACAATTGCGCCTTGCTCTGCGCAACGCCGATTTCACGACGGCCAAGCGCATCGCCGAGGCTATCAACGACTATATCGGCGCGCCGATTGCCGAACCGCTCGATCCATCGACCGTGCAGCTCACTTTGCCGAAAAAATTCCCGCAGAACATCGTGCAGCTTTTGACCGAAATCGAGCAATTGCAGGTCGAGCCGGACGAAGAAGCCAAGATCGTCATCGACGAGCGCTCCGGCGTGATTGTCATCGGCCGCGATGTGCGCGTGTCCACGGTTGCCGTCGCGCAGGGCAATCTTACCGTCACTATCTCGGAATCGCCGCAAGTCAGTCAGCCGGCGCCGCAGTCGCGCGGCCGCACCGTCACGGTGCCGCGGACGCAGATCGGCGTTCAAGAAGAAGGCAAGCGTCTAGCGATGCTTCACGAAGGCGTTTCGCTGCAACAGATTGTCGACGGGCTCAATGCGCTCGGCATTGGGCCGCGCGACCTCATCACCATCTTGCAGGCGATCAAGGCCGCCGGCGCCATCCAGGCCGACATAGAGGTGATGTGATGACAAGCTTAAGCCCGGTCGATCTCGGCGCTTCGCTATCCACGATCGGCGATGCGGCGAGCGTCAACGCGCAGGCGGCGTTGCGGCTCAAAGGCAAGGCAAAGGAATCCGCGCAGAGCTTCGAGGCCAATTTTCTCAGCAGCATGTTTCAAGACATGTTCACAAACATCGACGGCGACGGCCCGTTCGGCGGCAGCGGCGCGTTGAAAATCTGGCGATCGTTCATGACCGAGCAGATGGCCAAATCATTTGCCAAGGCCGGCGGCATCGGCATAGCGCCGATGGTATACAACACCTTGCTCAAGGAACAGGGCCTGACGTCATGAGTCCCATCGCGACAGCCGCGCAAGCCGAGCAAGCGATCGACGATCTCGCTCTATTGATGGAAAAACTCGGCGACCTCCTCGAACGGGAGACGCGTTTGGTCCATGCCGGCCGCATTCGCAATGCAGCGGCCCTCGAACCGGCCAAGGCGGAACTTTCCGGCCAGTTGTTCGCGGCTAGCGAACGGCTGAAGGCCAGTGCAAAATTTTTGCGGCAATCCGCACCCGGCCGATGCGCGGCGATGCTCCGGCTGCAGGAAACGTTTCGCGGCATTTTGCAGAAAAATATGATCGTACTGGCCACCGCGCATGCGGTGTCGGAAGGGATCATGCGCCGGCTGTCAGGCGATCTGGCGCGCAAGGCGGCGCCGCAGATCTACGGCGCGAGCGGGCGGGCTGCGGCGCCCAGTCCCAAGCACGGCCGGCCGCTCGCGGTCAGCCGCACGCTCGTAACGCGCACCAGCCGGCTGCTCAGCCGGAACGGCGACGCGCAGCCACGGCCTCAAGCTCAGCGCACAAGCGATTGACCGGCGTCTCCCAATCGCCAATCGCACTTTGCCGAAATAGTCGCATGGTCGGATACCAGGGACTATCGGTGCGATTTAGCATCCACCGAAAATCCGGCGAGAACGGCACCAGCAGCGCGACCGCCTTGGCCATGGCTCCGGCCAGGTGCGCGACCGAGGTGTCGACGGAAATGACGAGATCGAGCATCGAGACGATGGCGGCGGTATCGGCAAAGTCCGCAAATTCCTGCCCGAACTGATTGACGCCGTGCTCGCTCAAGATCGCCGCCTCCGCCTCGCTAACTTCCTTTTGCAGGTTGACGAAATCGATCCCCGGAACCGAAAGTATTGTGCCGAAGCGCTCGATAGGGATCGAGCGGCGGCGGTTGTTCTGGTGCCCGGCGATGCCAGCCCAGCAAATTCCAATCCGCAGCCGCCCGTTCTGCGGCAAGCGTTCGCGCCATTTGGCGATGCGGTCTTCAGGAGGCCAGATATAAGGGACCTGAGAAGGTATAGTCGCAAGTTCGGTTTCGAACGCCAATGGCAGACTCAAGAGCGGACAGTACAAGTCGAACTCGGGCAGCACCTCGCCGCCGCCATACACCTGCGAGACGCCGGGAACGGTTGCCATCAGCGCGGTGAGCGAGGGTCGGACGCCAAGCAGCACCTTCGCGCCGAGCGCCGCAACCAATGGTGCGTAACGGGCGAATTGGATGGTGTCGCCCAGACCCTGCTCGGCGACGAGGAGAATGGTCTTGCCCTGTAGGTTCCTTTTCCCCGCGCCACATCGGACGCGGATAGGTCGGCCGTTCCTTGGCAAATTCAGCCCTTTCCCAGCGGTGCTCATATTTTTGCCAGCCTTGGCGAAAATCGCCGAGGCATAGCCGGCTCAGCGCCTCATTGAAATTTGCCTCGGCACTCTCCGGCATAATCGCCAGTGCAGCGGTAAAACTACGCAGCGCCTCGTCCGTTCGATTCAATGCGTACAAAGCATTGCCGCGCTTGAGGTGCGCGTCGGAGCAATTTGGATCAATCCGAAGCGCCTGCGCGAAATCCGCCAGCGCATCGTCAAAACGATCGATCGCAGCAAGCGCTTCGCCGCGATGACAAAGCGCATCGGATTGATCGTGACGGAGCGCCAAACTCCTGTCAAAACTCGCAATCGCCTCATCGTAGCGTTTCAGCCGAGTTAGAACCTGGCCGCGGTTGTTGAGCATCTCAGCGCTATTGGGATCGGCAGCAAGCGCTTTATCCAGGTGTTCGCGCGGTTCACCGCTGAGCTCGGACGCCGCTAGCGAGATACCATCTGCGATCTTGATGCCGGCCCGCTCAAGGGTCAGCGAAAGCGCCTTATCGAAGCTCGCCAACGCCTCGTCGTTTCGATTGAGCACCGCATAGGTACTGCCGCGATTATGGTGTGCAGGCCCAAGATCGGGTGCAAGCGCGAGCGCGCGATCATAACTCGCCAATGCTTCTTCGTAGCGGCCGAGACCTTTGAGCGCGTTGCCGCGATTGTAGTGTATGACGGCGTCGCCGGCGCGCTGCGCCAACGCCCGATCGAAACTCTCCAGCGCTTCTTCATGGCGCTCAAGCGCGTCGAGGATCACGCCGTAACTCGTGAGCGCGTCTGCCGATCCGGGCCGCGCCTTCAACGCCGCGGCGACGAGGCGCAGACCATCAATCGATCGGCCTTGTTGATGTTTGAGAAAGCCAGACAAGTGCAACGCGTCGCTGTGCTGCGGATCGGCCGCCAGAATGGTGTTGTAAACCCGTTCCGCGTCGTCGAGCTGCCCGCCCCGGTGCAGCGCCAGCGCTTGTTCGAAAGAGCGGCCGGATTGAGAACGCCGCGCGGTCCGTTGCTTCGTCATGACATCCTTATCCGCAGCATGGAAGCTGCGGGAATTACAGGACGCTCGTTCGCGCCCCTCTCGCCCGAAAACCAAGGTCGATCATGATGGTTAACAGGGCGTAAATTTCTTTGCGATCGAGACTCCGTTAACTGCGATGGTGCATCAATAGCCGTGCGAGTGGCCGGTTTGGCGAGGCATCGAAATTCATGGGAATCGGAAGCTTAGGCAGCGTCTCGTTCTGGCAGCAGGACCAAAACTACTGGCAGCCAGGCACAGAGCCAGACCCAGAGTTCCGCGTTGAGCAATGCGCTGATTTCAGCCATGGGCGGCCTCTCGTCCAACGAGGCCAAGGGCATGGCGAGCATTGCGACCAAAGAAGCGCAAGCCCGCGTCGAAGCCCAGCTTACGGCCGCGTTACAAAGCGCGGTGCAAGCCTCGCAGGCCAGCTCAGCCACGTCCTCTTCCAATGCTGCAAGTACCGGCTCACCTGCAACCGGAACCGGAACGGTGCCGCTGTCGGCGAACACCGCGCTCCTGACCCTCGGGATTCCCAAGAACGGCACGATCACCGTCAGCGACGGCACCAATACCACAACATTTGCATCGACCGGGACCGACACGGTCGGCGATCTGATCAATGCCATCAATAATCCAAACATTGCCGCCAACGCGCAAGTCACAGCGTCGCTTAACGCCGGCGGCCAACTGGTTCTCACCGGCAATAATGATACGGATTCAGTCTCGGTCGGCGGCCTTTTCGCATCGAACGTTGGTTTCGGAGCCAAGAACGCCAGCTTCCAGCCCACTGCCCCCACTTCCAGCTCTCCCAGTTCCTCCAGCGCCTCAAGCTCTTCCGCCTCGTCCCCTCCTTCAAGTTCTTCGACGACGGCCGCCGCGTCAACGAGCGGCACGAGCAGTTCGGCCGGGTCATCCAGCACCACTCCGACAACTTCACCAGCAGCCGTCCTGTTTAATTCAGCCACCGCGCTGCAAACTGGCGGCACCGCCGAAACCCTCCTGGCGAGCACCGGCTCGCTCGGCTCTTTGGTCAATCTGCTGGCCTGATGCCAACGGCACCCGACCATGGTCCTGCGCCGGCCGTGGAGCGGGGCGAAGCGACGTCGATTTCAACGCCTTCCCTGCTGGCGATTGGAACCGACTGTTAACCCTAACGACCTACGCTAGATCCAGATTTTGGTGGATTTGTCGCTCTGCGTTTCCAGGGGCTTAGCCAGGTGGAATTGGCGCTCGGGGGCGGTATGTGCGGAATAGCGGTGGCCATCGATTGGGATGACGCCGAAGCGGCCGTCCGGCGTTTGATCGCGGGCATGCTGCATCGAGGAGACGTTACCGATCCACTCGTCACGGTCGGCAACGAATACCGCGATGTGCACGCGCCGCTTGCGCATTGTCGATGCGGCACACGGCGCGCAGCCGCAAGCGTCTTTCGACGATCGCTTTCTCGTCTCGTTCAATGGCGAAATCTACAATCATGTCGAGTTGCGCCAGGAATTGGAGGCGCTCGGCGTGCGCTTTCGCACCGGATGCGACACCGAAGTTGTCGCCAACGTGCTCCGGGCCTGGGGCCCGGCGGGATCAAACGCTTGGCCGGCATGTATGCCTTCGTCGCGATCGATACCGCGACCGGCGAGTTCCTCGCCGCGCGCGACCCTTTCGGGGTGAAGCCGCTCTATCTGATCCAGTCGCCCAAGGGCTTTTTGTTTTGCTCGGAAATCCGGCCGTTGCTGGACGCGACCGAAGGCGACGATGTCTTGTTGTTGCCGCCGGGCTATATGCTGACCCGCAATTTTTGCGGGCGCCATTACAACCTGCCATCGCCGACGGCATCGAGCGCCGCCTCGCCTCAGGACCTGGACCGAATTCTTATCGGAAGCCGTGCGCATCCGCATGCCGTCAGACCTTCCGGTCGCTGCGCTATTCAGCGGCGGCATCGATAGCACGCTCATCATGCATTATGCGCGGCGATTCTGCCCCGACATGCCCGGCTACATTGCCGTTGGTTGCAACGCGCCCGATCACATCTACGCCAAGCGCTATGCCGAGGAGACCGGCCTCGATCTGCGCGAAGTCGCCGTTGAAGCGCATGGCGCCAAGACGCTTCCCCTCATCGAGATGGTCGTCGACACCGTGGAAACCTTCGAGCCCGCGGTAATTCGTCCGAGCCTTTACACCTATCTCCTCTCGCAGCGTATTCATCAAGATGGCTTCCGCGTCGCGTTATGTGGCGAAGGCGCCGACGAATTGTTCGCCGGCTACTCGCCGCTCGAACATGCTTTCATGCAGCCGAACGGCGCGGGCCGCAATCTGCAGAAGCAATGCTTGGGCATGATGCATCGCGCGAATCTTCAAAGGGTCGATCGCTGCTCAATGCAATTCCAGCTCGAAATACGCGAGCCATTCCTGGATCAAACGGTCGTCAGTTATGCGAGCGAGCTTGATAAATCGGCCTTGGTGAAACAAACAGGCGGCGCGCCGGTCGGCAAGGCGCCGCTGCGCGCACTGTATGATCTTGTATCCTTCGGAGCTGCCGACTTGCATTCGCGATCGGCAGAAAATGCTTTTTAACGAGGGTGCGGACGGCGACGTGGAAGGATCGGGTTGGCTTGATCTGTTCGAAACGGCGTTATCGGACGCTGATTTCCACGACGGGCAGCGCGAATTTGCGGACTTTTCGAATCGCCACCAAAGAAGAGCTGTTTTATATGCGGACACTCGCCGCGAAGATGGACGTAAACCGCATACCGCATCTACGCGGGCGGCTCCGATTGGATATGCCGCTCGCCGCCTGATCGTCTCGGGGCGCTTGCGTTCCTCGCAACGCCAGCTAGTGGCTATATGCTGATTTTACGCTCTTGCCGCGCAGGCCGGCGGCAATGCCGCGATTGATCTTGATGATCGATTTCAGGTGATCCGGCTTCGGCTTGGTCATGAGCGAGAACGTCTCCGCCATGACATAAACGCCGAGCCGCCTGATATTCTCGCGGACCGCGACCGGCAATTTGTTGTTTTCGCTCATCACCGCGTCGAGAAAAATTGTCCAAAGCCGGCGATTGTAGAGGAGCGCGTCGTTAAGGCCCGACGGCTTGTCGCGCCAGGAATCATGAACTGCCTGCAATTTTGCCGCCGCCTGCAGGAGCAAGTTTGCCTCGAGGTCACGCGGGGCTGCCGTTTCGATGGCGGTCTTCGCGTAAGCGTTGGCTGGCATAGCGCATGTCGAGATGTTCCTTTTCGTAAGCAATGAGCTTGCGCGCTTCCTTGAGGGCTTTATACGGCTCGCCTGTTAAGATTTGATTGTTGATGCATTCGATATAGGGCTTGCGCGCCGGGCGCGGCTTTGAGGAATTCGGCCGCCAGCCGGAAATAGAGCGCTTGATGGTCCTGCGGCCGCTTGGCCGTGTAGATGAACTGCACGGCGAGATAGATGAGTTTCGCCAGGCTGTCGGCGCGGCTCAGCGACATGATGTCCTTTTCGCGCAGGATCGGCGACCGCGCCGTCGATCAACAGGCGCGTGCGCTGGTCGGTATTGGTGACGACGCAGTCGCCAAGAAGGATCGCGCTCGTTCGGCTTGAGTTCGATCTTCAGGGCCACGTCTGAAACTCCTTGCGCCGGAGCATGGTCGCGGATGGGGTTAAGGCGCGCTAATGCGGTCGCTACCGGCGAGTAACAAAATAGCGAGAAGCGAAGCGGGCCAGTTCCTGAGAACCTTCACGCCGCCGTCAAAAAGAAAAACGGCGGGGCTTTCGCCCCGCCGTCCTTCACCAGAAGCCTGTACCAGAAGAAGATTAGCCGAACAGCTTGAGCACCGACTGGTTCGCCTCGTTGGCGATGGACAGTGCGGAGATTTCCAGCTGCTGCTGCGTCTGCTCGGTCAGCAGGTTGGCGCTGGCTTGGTTCTGGTCCGCCAGGACGAGGTTGCTGGCGCCCGTCTGCAGGGTGTTGATCAGGTTGGTCTCGAAGGTCTGCCGGGTCGAGATGGTCGACGAGTTGGTGCCGAACGTCTCGGTCTGGGCGCGCACGTTGGTGATCGCGTTATTGATCGCCGATTCCGTGGTCGCGATGTTGGTGTTGTCCTGGAACGCCGTTGCCCGAGACCGCCGACAGGCCAAGTCCAGTCGAACTGAAGTTGACGCCGGCGATGGTCAGACCGCTGGTGCCGTTCTCGTTGAAGTTGACCGTCAGGTTGTTGCTGTTGAGCAGATTGACGCCGTTATAGGACGAGTCGCCGGCGAGCTGATCGATCTGCGTCAAGAGCGCGTTGTAGTTGCTCTGCAGGGTGGCGCGGGTAGAGCTCGCGGTGACGACCGTCGCGGTCGGCGTCGTGGTGCCGCTGGAAAAGCCGAGCCCGGTCACCGTCCCCGCGGTGCCGCCGATAGTGACGAGGCTCGAGCTCGTCGGCGCCAACACGATCTTGTTCTGCGCGTTCACCGTTGCGCTGATATCGCCGATGGCCGACAAGCGCGCTATTGAGCTCCGCCAAGGTCGAGATCTGGCCGTTGCCGCTGCCGAATGTCAGCGTATTCACCGCGTCCGTGCCGACCTGGACCGTCAGCGTGCTGTTCGGCGGCAAGCCCCGCCAACGTCGAGTTGTAGTTGTTTTTGTAAGCCGTGGCGGAGAGACCCAGATCGGTGTTGCCGAAAGCGCCACCGACCGTGACCGCACCGTCCGGGCTGCTGAGCACGAGGTCGCCGCTGCCGTTAATGGTCGGCGTGATCGTGCCACTCAGGTTTGAGCTGCCGATCGCGCTGATGAGATTGGCCGAGCTGGTGAAGGTGTCGTTTGTCGTAACGGCATTATGGGCAACGTAGTAGAAGGACGACGAGTGACCTTCACCGTCGGAAATCGTCAGCGCATCGCCCAGGTTGCGGCAGTCGTGTTGCCTGTGAAGTTCGGGGCAGTGAGGGCGTTGCCGGTGCTGGTGGCGGTGGTCGTGAGGTTGTGCGTAAGATCGTCGCCGAGCACTTGCACGGTGCCGCCGGCGCCGCCGACGTTCGTAACCTGCGCGACAGCGCTGAGGTTGCCGCTCGCACCGGTGCCGGTGTTAAGAACGGAGGTCAGGCCGGCCAGATCGGCGAACGTATTGGTCGCTGTATTGGTGGCCGCGCCGAACGTGGCGGTCACCGTAGTGCCGGCAAGCGAGTAGGTCAGCGTATCGCCGATCGTCAGTTGGGCGAGACCGGCGGCCTTGAATACGGACGTCGTCTGCACCGAAGGAGTTGAGGCGGTGACCGCATTGGCGAAGGTCGTCGTGCTGACGGCTTGCGTCGTGTCGGCGGCGATCGCGCTGCCGGTCTGGGTCCCGCTATAGGTCACGGTGCCCGTGGTCGCCTGCTGCGCCTGCTGCGCCGTCGACAGCGCCTGCTCGAGCAAGCTGGTCAAGCCGGTCAGGCCGTCGTTTGCCGCATTGAGCGTCTGCTGCGCCTGACCGATCTGGTCGAGGAGCGCGCTCAGATCGTTGGAGCGGTTGGTCAGCGACTGCGAGGTGAAGTAGGAGGTCGGATTGTCGAAGGCGGAATTGACCTTCTTGCCGGTCGAAAGCTGTTCCTGCGTGGTATTCAGGTCGTTGGAAGTGTTCTGCAGGGCCAGCAAGTTCTGCCGTATGCCACTGCTCAAGGTGATGTCAGACATAGTGGTACCCTTCTGGTTACAGGCCGTACTGGCTTGCACTTGCTGTACGTGCCGTACCGGCGAGTGCAGGTTCCGATCGAACGGATCGGCTGCCGAAGGTTTGCCGTAATTCGCTTAAAGACGCGTAAATCTGCGACTTTTTTGACCTGACCTATGTTACCGACCTGGCCTCTCGCGCCTCTTGCCGCAGGCCCCGCCGCGCTTGCGCCATAAGGGTTTTCATCAATTCAGCAAATCCTCCGGACCAGTTTAAGGCGCGGTTAACCATTCCCGTTAGCAATTGGTTAACCATGATTTGAGACTACCCCTCTTCGCACTTGCGCATCGGGAACCACTTCCTGGTCGGCCGTCGCGAACATGAAAATCGGGGACTTCCGTTATGCCCTCCACCAGCGCCAAGACCCCTAAGCCCAAGCACGCGGCGGCCAGCGCCAAAGGGTCGAGCGCGGCGCAGTCGGCTATCAAGGGACAGGCTGCATCGATGGCGCCGGCTTTGGCGCCGCCGCTTGCGCCAGCCCGGGCGACGGTCAATCTTGTCGTCGCGACGCCGTGCTTCGGCGGCCAGATTTCCGTCCTGTACGCGGCGTCGCTGTTCAAACTGCAAAATCTCGTTCGCACGTACAAAGACTTCAATCTCAAGGTCCTGTTCAAAGACGGCGATGCGTTGATCACACGCGCGCGCGCCAGCCTAATTTCGCAATTCCTCGACGACTCGGATGCAACACATTTATTGTTCATCGATGCCGACATCGGCTTCGAGCCCGATCAGGTTCTTCGTCTGATCGAGTGCGGCGCCGACATGTGCGCGGCGATCTATCCGATCAAGCGGATAGATTGGGGCAAAGTCAGAAACACCATCGAAACCGGCCGCGCCAATCCGGCCGCGGCGGCGCTCAAATACGTGTTTGAAGTGGACGATCCGAACGCGGTCATCCGAAAGGGCGGCTTCATCAAGGTCCGCTACGCCGGCACCGGCTTTCTCATGATCCGGCGCGAAGCCCTAGAACGCATGTGCGCCAGCTACCCGGTAGTTGCGCTATAAGCGCGACCATTCGATCGATGCCGCGAGTCGCCAGCGACAACCGCTTCGCGCTGTTCGAATGCATGATTGCCGAGGACGGCACCTATCTCAGCGAGGATTTCGCTTTCTGCAAGCGCTGGATCGATATGGGCGGCGAGATCTGGGCCGATCTCAAAAGTACGCTCAGCCATGTCGGTCCGATGACGTTTCACGGCGATCTGTCGTCGCAATTCTCGGGCGAGCCGAGCAGCCCTCGGCCATCGTCCTGCGCTGCATGGCCGAACGGCCATTGCGGAGGAGGTCGAATGACGGACGCGGCGGAGCTGATTGCCGGTGACGAGCTGAAGGCGGCCGCGCTGGAATTTATCGGCGAAACCCGGACGAGAATCGAAAAAGAGCAAATCGGCCTCCGTAGCATCTTCGATAGCTGGCTCACCCGCGTGTTGGCCCAGCTTACAAGCTTCGATCCGACCCGCTCCTGGGAGGACAGCGTCCGCGAAAATGCCTTGCGTTCGCCCGGACAAGGCCAAAGCCTGCAATGGGATCTGCAGCGGCTGCGGCTGTTTCTCGATCGCTGGCGGCAGGGGCGTTTCGTCGAATTTTCCCAACGCGAACGATCGGGTGCTCACTATCATCCGCGATTCGGCACCGAATTCGGCGTCGACGTCCTGCTCACCTGCCAAGGCGCGCCATCGCTGATGCGCTGGCGCGGCACGCCGTTGATGAAAAACATCTTCGATTTCGCCATGTATCCGGCGCTGATCGCCGAACTTCGGCCGCGAACCGTCTTCGAAGTCGGGTCGGGTTTGGGCGCCAGCGCCATATGGTTCGCCGACACCATGGCGTTCTGCGGCATCGAAGGCCGCGTTCACTCGGTCGATCGGGTGAAGGCCACCATCGAACATCCCCGCGTCGAATTCCGCCACGGCGACTGCTCCGATCCGGAACAACTGTTCGATCCGGAACTCCTTGGCGCGGAACCGCATCCCTGGCTCGTCGTCGAAGACGCCCATCATAACGTCGGCGCGGTGCTGGAGCACTTCCACAAATATCTGTCGTCCGGCGACTACCTTGTCGTCGAAGATAGCGACGTAAAACGCGATACGCTTCGGCGGTTCGTCGCCGATCATCCCGGCGCGTATTTGGTGGATACGCGCTTTACCGACAATTTCGGACGCAACGCTACCTGCGCCGGCGATTCGATCTTTGTCAGGACACCCGTGGCCGGTTAGCCGGCTTAGCCCGTGACCGGCGCGAGATAATTGACCAGGCTCAGTTGCGCAAGCCGCGCCGTAACCGACATCGACGCCGACAGGCTATTCTGCAATGTCAGGATATCCTCGCCGATCTGGTTCTGGTTCACGCCGTCGATGTTCTGCAACATATCCTGCAATGTCGTTTGCGTTTGCGTGTTCAGCTTCCCGGCGTTGCTGACGGTGGTCTGCGCATTGGCGAGATTGGCCTCGATATCGCTGACCGTCTGGGTGCCCGGATTGGCCGTCGAGATTCGCCGCAACATCCTGACTCAGCGCCTGATAATTCGCCTGCGCATTCGGATCGCTCGCCGAATAGGTCGTCGCCGCGAGCACAGCGACATTGGCGACCAGATTGGTGAGCGCCTGCTCGTTGGCGCGCATGCCGTAAGCGATGGTCATCGTCGGCCCAACCTGTGCGGTCGCGGTCTGCAGCGCCGGCGTGCTGCCATTCTCGCCGGTGTACCAGAATACGGTATTTGCCGCGGTGCCGTTCACCAGAGCGGTGGAGGTGTTGGGCGGCGAGCCGTTGACGCGAAGCGGCGGATTGGAGCCGAAAAAATCATTGGCGGCGGCCATCGCGGAGGCAGCCGGCAGCGCCGTCTGCGTCAAACCGGTGATGGCGGAGGTCAGGGCGGCTTGCAGATTGGTCGCGGTGTCCGAGGGCAATGTACCGATGGTGAACTGGTTTGCGCCCGGCGGCGAATTCGTCGTCGCCTGCAGCGAAATGGTCTGGGTCGAACCATCCGGAAGCGTGAGCTGGAACTGGATCGAGTCGCCGGAATTCGGATTGGACCCGAGATCGACCGAGATCGACGCCGGGGAACCCGATGGCCCGGTGACGGTCGCGCCGGTCAGGCTGGAATCCACGCCGGTAAGCTGAAAGCCGAACGGCGTGCCGTCCTGACTGAGCGTCACGGTGGAACCCGAGCCGCCTACGGCGACGCTCAAATGGCCGAGCCCGCTGGCGCCGAGATCGGCTTGCTGGCGTTCCGATATCACCTGGATCAAGCCGGCCTGGGCGCCATTGCCATTGAGAATATCCGAGGCGCTGGCGACGGATTGCTGGTTCTGCCCGCTGCCTGAGAAAATGTAATTGTCGCCGACCTGGGTATTGAGAAGCGACAGGATATTGTCGAGCTGGCTCGCAGCCGCAGCCTGGGTGGTGGTCTGGCCATTATTGTCGAGCGTAAACGCTCCCTGCTGGTTGACCGCCTGCTGGACCGCGGTCCCGGCGTCGCCAAGTTGGGTCAGCACGGATTGGGCGACACTTAGCGTCGTGCCTACCGTCGTCGCGGTGTTGCCATAGCCAGTAAGAGCCGAAAGCTGCGCGTTGAGCGCCAGCGCTACGCCGGCTTGCGACTGCAGGTCGGAATAGGTCTGCGCCGCCTGCCCGCTTGCCAGTTGCTCACCCAGCGTGTTGAGCTGGGTCATCATATTGTTCTGGGCCGTCACACTGGCCGCAGTAATCGATCCCGGACCGGTGATACTCATGACGACACCGCCTGCAATAGCGTCGTCATCATCTGCTCGACCGTCGACATCACTCGGGCGTTGGCGCTATAGGCGTTCTGCAGCGCAATCAGGTTCGACATTTCGGTATCGATATTGACGCCGGATTGATCGTTGAACCGTTGCTGTAGGGCCGTGAGGACTGTCTGCTGACCTTGCTGCATATTGGTCGCGGCGTTCGCGGCTTGCGCTTGCTGGTTGACGACCGCGCTCATGTATTGCGAAAGCGTGCCGCTATAGGGCGCCGAGGCGGTGCCGAGACCGGTTGCCGGCGAGTAGGCCAGCACCGCATTGGTCATCTGGCCGAGCAGAAAATTCGGCCGCGTCGGATCGCCGGCCGCGGTATTCGATGCAAAGGCGACCAAACTCGAAGGCGAGGCGGCGAGCGCGGCATTGACTTCGATCGTGCCGGCGAGCCCCGTGGTCTGCGAACCGCCGGCGGTAATGGCGCCCGTGATCGGTTG
Source organism: uncultured Alphaproteobacteria bacterium (assembly GCA_963816565.1). GTDB lineage: Bacteria > Pseudomonadota > Alphaproteobacteria > Rhizobiales > Xanthobacteraceae > BOG-931. The sequence continues at coordinate 344,975 of CAWFLM010000001.1, forward strand.
ACCGTCATCGGTAAACAGCGGCAGCTGTGGGCCGCCGCTCTGCAAGCGACGTGACGGTCGAAGTCGCCGACAGTGAATTGACGACATTGCCGGCGCCATTGTTGAGCACTTGTAAAACGGTGCCGGACGGATTGGAAAATTGCAGGTTCGTGCCCAATGCGGCATTGAGCTGCGACACCACCGAGCTCATGCCGGCAGCAAGATTAACTCCCACCACCGGGTTACTGGAATTGGCCGGTTGCGCCGGCAGCGCACCGCCGGCGCCGAGAGCGACAATGGTCACTGTGTGCGAATTATTTTGCGCATCGGTATAGCTGAGCTGGACGGTATTGCCCGCCGATAGAGCGCCGACATCGATATTGAAGCCTGCTTGCGAACCGGACGTCACGGCGTTGCCGGACGTCGTCTGGTTCGACAAAGCCTGCGACATCTGATTCGCCAGCTCGTCGAGCTGCGCTTGCGCCTGCGGTAAAATGCTATCGCGCATTTGAATATAAGAGCCAATCTGTCCCGATTGGATGGCGTTCGTGGCGATCAGGTCGGTCGACGTGCCGCCGGGCGAGGTTAGCGTGATTGTACCGACGCTATCCTGGCTTGGATTGGCGCTCCATTGCGAAGTGGCGGAGAGCGCGCCGACATTGTTGAACGAAAGCTGCCCGGCCTGCGATCCGGCGACAAGTTGCTGGCCGGTGCCGGTGAAGACCGAGATTTGATCGTCGGAACCCTGCACGACATTGACGTTCATCAGCTGTGCGAGCTGCGTCACGGCCTGGTCGCGCTGGTCCTCGAGCGATGCGGTCGCGCTGTCCGGCGGCGCCGCCAGCAATTGTTGGTTGATCTGAGCGATCTGTTGCAGCGCGGTGTTGGCCGTTTGCACGCCGTTGGCGATGCCCGCCTCGGCCTGGCCGCGCAGCTGTTGGATGCTGGCGGTCATCGAATTGAGGTTTTGCGCTACGCCTTGCGCGGCGCTGACGGCGGCGCTCTGCGCCGAATACGAACTCGGGCTGGTCGAGAGCGTTTGCAACGCGCTGGTGAAATTATTGAAGATGGCGTCAATTGACGACGAGGAGCCCGGCGTGCCGTAAATCTGCTGCAGTTGCTGATAGAGCTGCGCGCTCGTGCCGGCGTAGGAGCTGCCGGACGTCTCGGTCCACAGCTGGCTTTGCAGCAGCGTATTGAGATTGCGGTTGATGCCGGCAACGTCGACGCTCGTGCCGGCCTGTCCGGCAACCGCGACCTCGACCTGATTGACGCTCTCGTCGACATAGCCCGGCGTGTTGGCGTTTGCCACATTGCCAGCGACCACCGACAACGATTGCTGGGTCGCGTTGACGCCCGCCACCGCGGCGGACAGCGCCTGGTTGATGCTCATGGCGGCGACCGGGCGTGCTCACACCGCCACATCACTGAATGACTTGCAGCAGGCTTTGGATCATCTGGTTTGCCGTCGTCATGACGCGGGCATTGGCCGAATAGGCCTGCTGCGCCACGATGAGGTTACTGAACTGCGTCGAAATATCGACGTTGGAGGATTCCAGCGAGCTGCCGTCGATCTTACCGGTCGCGCCGAAAATCGGCGGACCGGAATCGGCGGTCGCGGCGTAAGCGCCGCCGTTGAGCGCCTGCAGCGAATTCTCACCGTTGAAAGTCGCTAGCGTAATCTGCGCCAACGGGATGGTTTGCCCGTTGGTAAAAGTGCCGACCACGCGGTTCTCGCTGTCGACCGCGACCGACTGCAGCTGGCCGGCGGCAAAGCCGTTTTGCTGGAGTTTAGTGACCTGCGCCGCACCGCTCGAATTGGCGAACTGCGTAAGGCCGTTGGAGCCGAGATTGATCTCGACATTGCTCAACGTATCGCCATTGACGGTCAGGTTTGGCAGCGTGAGCACACTCGAAGTCGGTTGGGTGAGCTGGCCGCTGGAATTGAAAATGAAATTCGAGCCGACGTTCTGCCAAGCCGCTTGCGCGCCGGTTGCAGTCGCATTGGTCTGGTAGAACAAGTTCCAGGTGCTGGCGCCGGACGCATTACCGACTTGCGCCCAGCGGAACTGAATATTGAGCGGATTGCCCTCGGTGTCGTAGGCGGTGATGGAGCCGCCATCGACCGTTTGATTGGTGAAATTGGTGACGTCGCTGCCGATCACCGTTCCGTTGCCAGGCGCCGAGTTTGCATTCTGGATACCGAAGGTCGACGGCGAGGCGGTTCCGGCCACTGCGAGAGTAGCCGTCGGATCGGTTGCCAGCAAGTTGATATCGCCGTTGGCGGTGTTCACCGAGCCGATCACACCGGTCAGGTTTTGCACGGCGGTCTGCAAACCGCCGAGCGTCGCGACGTCGCCTGCAGCGGTGCCAAACGTAATGGTCTGCGGCGCGCCGCCGCCGACCGACACCGTCAGGGTTTTGCCGTTCAATCCCTGCGTCAGCAGATTGGTCGGCGGAAACGTGTTGTGCGAAGCGCCGAAGCCGAGATCGGCGGCGTCGCTGGCGCCGCTGCCGGTCACGCCGATCGTCGAAGTGAAGTTATTGCCGGTGAGAACCAGGTTGCCGCCATTGAGCGAGGCAGTCACCGTGGCGTTGCCGGCGGTGCCGGCATTGATGGCGTTGATCAGATCGCCGACGGTATCGCTGCCGGTCGACTGTATAGGTCGTCGTGTTGGTTCCGTCGCCGACCATGATCTTATCGCCGGCCGCAATGCCGAGCGATAAAAGCGTGGTCGCGTTCGTCAGACTGCCCACTGTGCCAGTTCCGACCGCGACTGCATCCGGATTGAGAGTGGCGCCGGTTCCGATAAGTTCCGCGCCGGCGATCGGATTGTTGGCAAAATTTCCTGGAACGATCATTCCCGAAGTCGGTGTGCTGGGCAGGTTGGCCTGATAGCTGATCGACGTGGTCGCCTGCGCCGGTATGAAATTGTTATCGAATTGCAAAACCTGCGGAACGCTGCCTTCAGGGTTTCCGGTAGTCGCGTTGACCGGAATGCCCATGAGATAGTATCCGGCGGCATTGACCAGATTGCCGTTGGCATTCAATTGAAAATTGCCGGAGCGCGTGAAGTCGGTGACGCCGGAGAAGGTCGGTTGATTGTCGGTAAAGCCCGTCGGTTGCGCAACGACAAACCAGCCGTCACCGTTGATCGCCATATCCGTCGACACCTGCGTCGAGTTGATGGTGCCCTGGACGGTGTTGGTTGCGACCGAATCGGCGATCACGCCGTTTGTCGTCTGCTGGTTCAGCGCGGCCTGAGCCACAAGATCCTGAAAGCTCGTGTCGGTCTCTTTGTAGCCGGTGGTCTGCGAGTTCGCGATGTTGCCGGAAATATTCTGCAGGGCGAAGGACTGTGCCTGAAGACCAGCCACTGCGGTGGTCAACGCATTGAAGATACCCATGACTTGTCTCCAACTCGATCTCAACGCGACAGCGGCGGACAGCCGCACTCGCAGCCGAAGACAGCAAGCCGCGTGCCACTAAATGATCTAGTGATTTCAATGGCTTGAGTTCGCGGCGCAATTCTCTCCGGTACGGATATGCCGGCTTGGCGGCAAAATTTGCCGAGGCCGAGTTCGACATGGTCTAATCCGCCACACAACAAACGAACGGGACTTCATGCGTTTCGAAGGCACCAGCGCTTATGTCGCCACCGACGATCTCAAGGTTGCGGTCAATGCCGCGATCGCCTTGGAACGGCCGTTGCTGGTCAAGGGTGAGCCCGGCACCGGCAAGACCGTGCTGGCGATCGAGATCGCCAAAGCGCTCGCTGCGCCCTTGATCGAGTGGCATATCAAATCGACCACCAAGGCCTTGCAGGGCCTCTACGAATACGATGCGGTCACGCGGCTGCGCGACAGCCAGTTAGGCGACGTCCGCGTCAAGGACATCCGCAACTACATCAAGCGCGGCAAGCTATGGGATGCATTCGTTGCCGACGAGCGCCCCGTTCTTCTCATCGACGAGATCGACAAGGCCGATATCGAATTTCCGAACGATCTCCTGCAAGAACTCGATCGCATGGAGTTCTTCGTCTATGAGACCGGCGAAACCATTCATGCCCGCCGCCGTCCGATCGTCGTCATCACTTCGAATAACGAGAAGGAATTGCCGGACGCGTTTTTGCGCCGCTGCTTCTTTCATTACATCCGCTTTCCCGATCCCGACACCATGCGTGCGATCGTCGAAGTGCACTTTCCCGGCATCAAGCATCGCCTGGTCGCCGAAGCGCTGAAGCTGTTCTACGAGATCCGCGACGTGCCCGGCATGAAGAAAAAACCATCGACGTCGGAACTGCTCGACTGGCTGAAGCTTCTGATGGTCGAGGACATTTCGGTGGAGACGCTGCGCGAGCGTGATCCGAAGCGGCTCATTCCGCCGCTGCACGGCGCGCTGATCAAGAACGAGCAGGACGTGCACCTGTTCGAGCGGCTGGCGTTTATGACCCGGCGCGAGGGACGCTAGAGCATGATCCCGAAAAGTGGAAACCGGTTTCCCGCCTTCGCGAAGCCCGCTTCGGCGGGCGAAGCAAGGTCGGATAAGATCATGCTCAAATCAACAAGCTTCACCACAACGGGTGCATATTGAACGAATAAGTCGCGCCGAGGCCGTAGGTAAGCTGGTTCGGCGAACCGCGCTGCGTCACCAGCGGCGAATCCGCCGCCGAGTCGGTCAGCCGCTGGTATTCGACGAAGGCGTGAGCCGTCCATGTCTCATTGAACGCATACTGCACCTGCGCACCGGCGCCGTAGGAGTAAAGGCCGCCGCCGGCATTGTAGGCGCTCAACGGCGCCAGAGTTCGGCTGTAACGCAATCGCGGCGGCAGCCTGCGCCGCGGTAATGCTGAAATATGGCGATGTCGCCGCCGACGGTCTGCAGCGTCACCCGCGGTCCCGCCGAGAGCGTCCACTGACCGAGCGGCACGACCGCATCGAGGAATACGTCGCCGGTCACGCCGGTTTCGCCACCGATGCCTTGGCGAACCTCGCCACGCAACCGCAGCCACGAAACCGGCCAGAAATTGGCGAACGCGCCCACCTGCGCGGCGTAGTCGACATCGGAGAGCCCATTGAGTTCGGCATAGTCCGAAGCTTTGCGCCGATTGACGAATTGCAGCGCCGGACCGAACTGAAACATGCCGGTGTTTATGATGTTGAAGCCGAAACTGTCGCGTGGACCGAAGAAGTCCGGCGGCGTGCCGGCTTGGCGAATGCTGAACAGTGGCAGCGCCGACCAGCCGAGCTTTTTGTCGGCCGCGCCGGGAAATGCGGGGATAATCCGGCCCTCCGCCCCTATGGTAACGATCCAGTCCGGAACGGCGGGCACGAAGGCTGCCGGTGCGGTCGGCGGCGGCGGCGCCTGCGGCGGCAGATCGGCCGCCGCGGCGAGGCTCGGCGCGACAACGACTAACAATGCAAGCGCAAAACGCCACCCAGCCGATACCATGGCCACCCACTCCCGTCCGGCTTTCCCGGTCCGTACCGATCATAGCGCAAACAGTGCGGCGGAGCGAAAGCGGGAAATGCCGCATGGTAAATTTGCGGCGAACCTGTTGCCGATTTGTTCGGCCAGCGCCGATTTAAGGCTTGGCGCCCTGATCCGCTTCGCCACCGGCAATGGTTTTTTCGCTCCCGCGACGGCGCCTGCGCTTCGGCCGGCTGGCAGCGGCGTTTTGTACCGGCAGCTCCGATCGCCCGACAGCTTCCGCGTCGCCGGGCGCGGGGATAATGGACTCCGCAGCCGTAACCGGCTCTTTGCGCGGGGCTAAATCAGGTGCGGGAGTTGCCGCCGATTCCGGCACGTTCACGTCCCGAGCCGCCGGCTCCGGCGCCGGCGCAACCTGTCGCGCCGCCCGGTCGATCTCGGCTTCGCGCGCCTGGCGATGCGCAAGTTCGCGCGCCTTAGCACGGCGCTCCTCGAAACGATTGCGCAGCCTTTTGATCCATACACGCGCCTGTGCGGCGGTTCGGCCGAACACGCCACCCGCCCATACCAATTCAAACGGCGTGAATTGCCGCCAGGTCTCGTCGCCTTCGACGATCGCGCGCGCAACGATGTTGCCGGCCATCGCGGTGGTGTTGAGGCCATGGCCGCCGAAGCCGCTCGCCAGCCAGACCCCTGGACCGAGCTCGCCGAGTTGCGGCATGCGGTGTAGCGTAAGGCCCAATGTGCCGGCCCAAGCATAGTCGGCCGTGACGTCGCCGAGCTGCGGATAAGTTTTTTTGATATCGGCGGTCAGTGCGCTGACATAGCGGCGCGGGTCTCTTACCCACGCCGTCGCGCGCCCCGACAGCATCAGGCGATCGCCGCCGACAATGCGATAGTGATTATCGGCCCGCTCGCCGTCACTGACGCCGCCGCGGTAGCCGATCGCCCCGGCGAGACGCTCGCCAAGCGGCGCGGTGGTAATCACATAGGTCGTCATCGGTAACAGCGTGGCGGCAAGACGGGGCATCAGCCGCCCAAGCTGCACGTTGCCGCAGAGCACGACATGATTGGCGCGCAATCGCGCGCCGGGGGTGACGATGCGCTTGCGCACGCCGGTCGGATCGATCGACAGGGCCGGCGTGTGCTCGAAGATACGCGCGCCGTCGCGTTCGGCGGCGGCAGCCAGCGCCAGCGCATAATTAAGCGGATGGACGGTGATCGCCTGTAAATAGTTGATGGCATAGAAGTAGCGTTCGCTGCGCAGGACCGAACGCACCCGCTCGGTCGGCCAGCCCTCGATCTCACAACCCAATTCCCCCAGCAGCCCGACATAGCTCAAGAATTCATCGCTGTTGTCTTTTTTGGAGACGTAGAGCCAGCCGTTCTGCAGGTCTACGCCGGGCGCATTTTCGGCGCTGATCGTGGTTCGGACATAATCGACACCGGCTTGTGCCAGCGACCACAAGTTCTTGGCGCGGTCGAAGCCGACGCGGGCGGTGAGCTTATCGGCGTCAGTGCCAAAACCCGGCAGTACAAAGCCGGTATTACGTCCCGACGCGCTTTGGGCCACGCGGCCGGCCTCCAACAGCACCACGGACCAGCCGCTCCGCGCGATTTCCCGTGCCGTCGTCAGACCGGCGAGACCGCCGCCGATCACGCAAACGTCGACGTCGAGATCGAGCGACAAAGGCGGCCGCAGCGGGGCGTCCACCATCGTTGCGGCGTACCAGCTGTCGCCATAGGTGGTGGAATCCAATTCGCTCATGACGGCGCTTGACTGAACCATTCCCGCGGCATGCCGCTGCAATGTAGGCAGTTCGTCGGCGCAGCACTAGACACGTTAGGCCCGGAAAGCGACATTACTGCGATGCACCGTTTGATGCTGCTTCGCCATGCCAAAACCGAGCGCGCCGCGCCAGGCGAGCGCGATCGCGACCGCAGTCTGATGAAACGCGGCCGCGCCGAAGCGCCGGTCATCGGCGCCTATATGGTGCACCACGACCTCATTCCCGATCTCGCTTTGGTCTCTCCCGCGAAACGGGCGCAGGAGACCTGGGCGCTGGCCGCGACGGCCTTTTCCAAAGCACCGCGGACAGTCAATGACGAGCGCATCTATAATGCCACTGCGGAGGCACTCATTGGCGTCATTGGCGAAACGCGCAAGGCGCACACCCTCCTCGTTGTCGGTCACAATCCCGGGCTCCACGATCTTGCGGCGCAATTGATCGCCTCGGGTGACGTGGAGGTGCGCGAGCAGCTCAACGAGAAGCTACCGACCTCGGGCCTCGTCGTCATCGATCTGCCGGTCGACGATTGGTCGCTTTTGCACCCGCATGCCGGCCGCCTGGAACGCTTTGTCAGTCCACGGCTGATCGACGCGGCCACGGAATAAAGCTTCCGGATTGGCAGCATTCGGCCATTGCCGCGGCTGCCTGACGTGGGCTATTCGAACGTTCAGCCGGAGCCGATTTCGACTGCGTCTGCGGCCGTCAGTCCGGCGAGCTGTGGTACGGTGATCATGCCGATACTGCCTGCGCATATTTTCGCCGCCCTCGCTCAGGGTCAGCCGCCGGCGGCGATGCCCGTCGCACAACCGCGAACGAACGGGTCGCAGTTCGACGCCGGGACCGACGGCGAGCCGCTTCCCCGTCTACCGTTCGCTTATCATCTCCTGCTGCCGGTCGTGATTTTTGCCGTCTCGGCTCTCACCATCGCTATTTCGCGGCACTCCAATCTTGTTTCCACGCTCTGGGCGGCAAACGCGATCATGCTGGCGATGTTGCTGTGCCATCGGCGCAGCTTCACTAATTACGCCTCGATTATCATCGGCGGTTCTGCGGCAACAGCGCTTGCAAGCCTCCTCACCGGCAACAATCCCGCACTTTCCGCGACATTGATGGGGGCAAACGCCATCGAGGTCGTCAGCGCTTTGGCGTTACTATCGGCGTTTCAAATCAACTCATCCAACCTGACCTCATTTAACGGCGTGCTCACGTTCATCTTCGTGGTCGGAGGCGTGGCGCCGATTGGAAGCACGCTTATCAGCGCCAGCGCCTATGGGTTGGCCCATAGTGTCCCGTGGCCCGCGGTTTGGCGGAATTGGTATCCCGGTCATGCGCTGGGAATGATCATTCTGGTGCCGTTCCTGGTCAGTATCATGTCCAAGGAATGGCGCGCCTTGCGAATAAAGGAGCGCCTCTCGGAGGCCGCGGCTATCCTCGCCCTTTTTATCACGGTCAGCATTTGCGCCGCCTATTTCCGTCCCGTCATTTTTATCATCGCGCCCGCCATCTTGCTCGCCACGGTGCGGTTCGGCGTCATTGGCGCAACGGCGGCGACATTCCTGGTCGCGGTCATAGCCAGCACGTTCGTGGTCATGGATATCGGAAAGCCGCTGTTTCTTTCGCAGCCCGACTTGTCGCAGCGAATCTTCGCCCTGCAGGCGTTTCTTGCCATCACTTCGCTCTGGTCGCTGCCGACCGCAGCATTGCTGACGGAACGGGATAGTCTATTGGCCGACTTATCGCGCGCCAACTCGCAATTGGCGGCGGACAGCGAAAGAAAATCGCACCTGGTAATCGGGCTGCGCCGCCATCTGTCGATGGCGGAGGAAAATGAGCGCCTGCGCCTGTCGCACGAGTTGCACGATCAAGCCGGGCAAAGCCTAATCGCCGCCATTCTCGAACTCAACGAGATCGATGCCTTGACCACCGGCGCGGCGCGCGAACGGCTGCTTCTGGTGCGTAAAAAAATGGAAGAGATGGGCAAGACACTGCACCGGATCGCCTGGGAATTACGGCCGCCATCGATCGACGAACTCGGCTTGCGCAAGGCGCTCGCGAGCTACATCGCCGAATGGAGCGAGCAATGCAGCACCGAGGTCGACTTCCATTGCGACGATCCGAACCTCGATGAGGTGCCGGACGAAATCGCCACCGCGGTGTACCGCGTCGTGCAGGAAGGACTCACCAACATTGTCAAACACGCCGGCCGACCGGCCGACGTCAGCGTCGTCATACGGCGGCCGGATGCGACGCTGCAAGTGATCGTCGAGGACAACGGCTGCGGCTTCGACCTCGGCGCGCAAAGTTCGAGGGTCGGCAATCGCCGCGGCCTCGGGCTCGACGGCATGCGCGAGCGGCTGTCGCTCGTCGGCGGCACGCTCGATGTGGAATTTGCGGTCGGCGCCGGCACCACGATTTTCGCCCGCATCGCGCTCGACGGCCAGAGGTCGGCGATATGAATAAGACGCGTATCGTGCTGGCCGACGACCACCCCATAGTTCTCGACGGGCTACGCAATCTCATCCGGGCCGAAGACGACTTCGAACTGGTCGGCGAAGCGGCGAGCGGATTGGCTGCACTGAAAGTCATCCGCGAGAAGCGGCCGGACGTTGCCGTGCTCGATATTTCGATGCCGGAGCTCAACGGCATCGTGCTCAGCCGGCGCCTCGCCGGAGAAATCCCGGAATTGAACGTGCTGATGCTGACGCTCCATGAAGACCGCGCCTACCTCAACCAGGCGCTTGAGGCCGGAGTCCGCGGCTATGTCTTAAAGCGCTCGGCGGTGGAAAATCTCGTGCACGCCATTCGCGCCGTCATCGTCGGCGGGATCTATGTCGATCCGGCGATTTCGCGGCGGCCCGTCGACGGCAAACGCGGTCACAGCAAACCGTCGCCGCATCACAACGCGGCGCCGGCGCTGACCGAACGGGAGACCGCCGTTCTGAAAATGGCGGGTTTGGGTTTGACCAACAAGGAAATCGCTTCGCGTCTCGACGTCGGCGTGAAGTCCGTCGAGACCTACAAAGCCCGCGGCCTCGAGAAGCTCGGGTTGAAGACCCGCGCGGATTTGGTCCGCTATGCCTCGACGCAAGGCTGGCTCGATCTATAGCCGGACGCCGCCGTCCGATTTCCGTGACGGCGCCACGCCCACCTTCCGCATCGGCGTTACGGTGAACGATCGGTTAAGACGTCAGGCAATTTCTGACAGCAATTTCGCGTATTCTCAATCTGCTGGAACCGCAATTGCTGTATGAACTCGCCGGGGGAACGCATCGGCGGGGTCGGGTTCGCGACCCGCGCGACGGCGTTTGTTTACGGGTGGGGGACGGTCAAATGTCGAAAGCGGCGATGGCGATCGAGGATCACGGGCCGCCGTTGTCGCCGGCCGCCGACTATGACGTTTTACGCTTTCTGTCGCGCACACTGCAGTCGCATGTCCTCGATGCCAAGCCGCAAGACGTTCTGGCCAAGCTGCAAAATCTCCTGGTCGCGCTGGAACAGCAGCAAAGCACTTTATCGCACTGGCCGGATTCACCCAGCAAACGCCGCATCTGCGCCGCGCTGGCAAGCGCCCGAAACGCGGTATCCAAAACCGTCAACGATCTCAACGCCGCGGCGCGAACTCAGCCGGGCACTCGCGCTGCCAATGCGCTGTGATGCGGCCACGAGGCGACGGTATTAGATCATGTCCTTATCCCTCAATCGCTCGTCATTTCCGTTGGATTTTTCGCGGACCAGTTTTCTGGTCGTGGACGACCAGCCCTTTTCCCGGCGGCTGATCCACTCGATGCTGCTCGGATTCGGCAGCCGCGAGGTTTATGAGTCGGCGAACGGCGTCGAAGCTTTTGAACTCGCACGTAGCGTAATGCCGAGCATCATCATCACCGATCTTGTCATGCCCATTTTCGACGGACTTCGCTTCATCAGAATGGCGAAGGAAGAACAATCCCCCACCCATAAGACGCCGATCATCGTGCTGTCGGGATATCTGACCAAAGCTGCGGCACTGACGATAAAAAGCTCGGGCGCGGACGAGTTACTGGTCAAGCCGGTCTCGCCGAAATCGCTCTATGAGCATATCGTGCGCATCGTGCTGCGTGACGATTCTGCAAGCCAGCAGCTCACGCTCCTGCACAACCGGAGACGCCGCGCCGAGCCGCAGCGCAAGAAACAGGGCGAAGTCGCCCTCGTGTAGCCTTTGGGGCCGTGCTACCGGCCGCCCGCTACTTCGCCAAGCGCCGCCAAGATCCGCGCCCAGCTGCGGATGCCTTTGTGGAAGCATTTAAGATCGTATTTTTCGTTCGGCGAATGCACGCGGTCGTCGTCGAGCGCGAAACCGACCATCAGCGTATCCATGCCGAGCACGGTCTTGAAATCGCCGACAATCGGGATCGAGCCGCCGCCGCCTACAGTCACCGCCTTCTTGCCCCATTCCTCGCCGAGCGCGGCGCGTGCTTTGGCGAGCGCCGGGCTGTCGAACGCCACCTCGAATGCCGGCGCGCTGGTGAAATTGCCGAACTCGACCGTGCAATCGGCCGGAATGCGCGCCCGGACAAAATCGCGGAACTGGCTGCGAATTTTTTCCGGGTCCTGCGCGCCGACCAGGCGGAACGAGATCTTGGCCATCGCTTTGCCGGGAATGACGGTCTTGGCCCCCTCCCCGGTATAGCCGCCGATGATGCCATTGACCTCGGCGGTCGGCCGCGTCGAAATCTGCTCGATCAGCATGCGGTCTTTCTCGCCGGCCGGAATTTTCAGGCCGACCGGTCGCAGGAATTTCTCCGGCGTGAGGCCTAGACCCGCGAGATCGGCCTTGATGTCGTCCGGCAGTTCATGGACGCCGTCGTAGAAGCCGGCAATGGCGACCGAACCGTCCGGCCTGTGCAGCGCCGAAATGATATCGGCAAGAACATGGATGGGATTGCGCGCGGCGCCGCCGAACAGGCCGGAATGAAGATCGCGATCGGCGCAGGTCAGTCTGACTTCCTCGTAAACCAGCCCGCGCAGCGATGTCGTGATGGAAGGCGTCTCACCGTCCCACATCCCGGTGTCGCAAACGAAAGCCAGATCGCGTTTGAGCTCCCCGGCATTGTCGCGCACGAAGGCGAACAGATTTTTCGAGCCGCATTCCTCCTCGCCTTCGATCATCATCGTGATGTCGAGCGGCAGCGCGCCGGTAACGGCCTTAAAAGCGCGGCAGGCTTCGATGAATGTCATCGCCTGGCCTTTATCGTCGCAGGCGCCGCGGGCGACGATGATCTTGCGCCCGTCGTCGAGCGTCTTTATGCGCGGTTCGAACGGCGGGCTGTGCCAAAGATCGAGCGGGTCGACCGGCTGGACGTCGTAATGGCCGTAGAACAGCACGCGCGGCGCGCCGCTAGGAGCATCGGCGGCTTTGCCGTTGCCACTTTTGCCAATCACCACCGGATGGCCCGCCGTCGGGCGCACGCTGGTCTCGAAACCGAGGCTTTGCAGGTCGGCCGCCACATGCGCGGCGGCCTTTTGGCATTGCGGTGCATAGGCCGGATCGGTCGACACCGATTGGATGCGCAACAGCGCAAACAGGCGATCGAGGCTTGCTTGAAGATCGCGGTCGATGCGTTCGAGGACCTTGGGAAGAGCCTCCGTTGCCGTCATGGCATCACCTCGTTCATGCGCGCCGGCGTGTCCGGCGGATCAAGCTTTTGTTTTATAATCAGCATCTTTCATCAATTCCATCGTGCCGCACCGCCAAACCGTTGCATGTTTGCAACGCTCCGAAACGCTTCTCGGGTCCTGGTGTGACAAATCGGTCGCATCTGCTTGTCACATCCCTGGCAAGCGTCCAATATGGCGAAAACCTGCCGAAAGTGCGGGGATGGCGTGGGGCAATGGACGAACTCATCGGACGGCTTGTCGCCGACCTAGCGATAGATCGTGCTACCGCCGAAATGGCGGTCGGCATTATCCTGGACTTCCTGGTGAAGGAAGGACCGGCCGACAAAGTGCAACCGCTATTGGCCAAGCTCCCCGGAGCCGAAACCTTGATCCAGAAGGCCGCGAGCGAAGGCGGCGGTGGAATGAGCGGGGTAATGGGCGCGGGCATGCGCTTGATGTCGGCTGGGCTTAGTATGGGACAGGTGCAGAGCGTCACCCGGGCCGTCATTGCTTATACGCGTGAGAAAGCGGGCGAGGATGCCGTCGGCGAGATTGTCGCCGCAATCCCGGGTTTGGCGCAGTTTGTTTGAGTACGAATGGTGTTGCCGCGACGAGTTTTGTGCTGAGAGGGACATCGATGGTGTATCCCATTACCGAAATTCAGGGGATCGGGACTGACGTAGCCGCAATTCTCAAGTCGGACGGGATCCGCACCACCGTGGGGCTGTTGCGCTCGGCCAAGACACCGAAACAGCGGCTGAAGCTGGCGCAAAAAATCGGCGCCGACGAGAAGCGCGTTCTCGACTGGGTGACCGCCGCCGATCGCATGCGCATCAAGGGCGTCGGCTGGGAATATTCCGAACTGTTGCGGGTCGTCGGCGTGCGCACTGCCAATGAACTTCGCTTCCGCAATCCGCAGCGACTTGCGCTTGCCATGAAGGAAGCCAACGGCAAACGTCAGTTGGTGCGCATCCTGCCCTCGGTGAACATGGTGATCCGCTGGATCGAGGACGCCAAGGGGTTGCAGCCCATCATCCGCTATTAGACGGCGGTGGTTGCCGCGCGCCAGCCGCCAAGGGCCGTCCGGTCTTGAACAAGTGCGACGGCTTGAACTCGGACTCAGTGACCGCGCAAAGCGACGGCTGATAGCGCTTGGCAAATAGTGCTTGGCAATACCGCTTGGGATGACCCCGACGATGGCCAAAACAGCGGCCACAAGCGAGCCCCGCTCCGCCGGTTCCGCGCCGGAAAATGTACTGACTCAGCTGCTGGCCAAAACCCGGCCGCTGCCGCGCCCGTTGATTATGGGCGTTCTCAACGTGACGCCGGACTCGTTTTCAGACGGTGGCCGGTTTTTGCAGCCGCCGGCGGCTATCGAGCAGGCCCGGCGGCTCGCCGCCGAGGGCGCAGATATTATCGATATCGGCGCGGAATCGACCCGCCCTTACGGCGGCATGCGCCCGATCTCGCTTGACGAAGAGCGCGAGCGACTTGCACCGATCCTGCCGGCGGTCGCCACGATCGGCATTCCGGTCTCGATCGATACCCGCAAAGCCGGTATCGCGGCCTGGGCGCTGGAAGCCGGGGCGACCATCGTCAATGACGTTTGGGGCCTGCAACGCGACGCCGACATGGCTCGCGTCGTCGCCGAGCACGGCGTCGCTGTCGTCATCATGCACAATCGCGAAACCGCCGATCCGAACGTCGACATTATCGCCGACGTCGACGAGTTCTTTTCGCGTTCGCTCGAAATCGCCTGGACGGCAGAGATCCCGCGCGACCGGATCGTGCTCGATCCCGGCATCGGCTTCGGCAAGACGCCGGAGCAAAGCATGGCTTGCATCGCCAAGCTGGAAAAATTTCGCAGCTTCGGGCTGCCGCTCCTGGTCGGCGCGTCGCGCAAGCGCTTCATCAGTTCGATCATGCCGTCCGAGCCGACGGAACGGCTTGGCGGATCGTTGGCCGCGCACATGATGGCGGCGGAAAACGGCGCCGCCATCATCCGCACGCACGATGTTGGCGTCACGGCCCAGGCGCTCGCCGTCGCCGCCGCCATCAGGCACGCGCGATGAGCGACGCGATCTTCGTCAGCGGACTGGCACTGCACGCCTATCACGGCGTGATGCAGCACGAAGCCAAGGTCGGGCAGACGTTCCGGCTCGATCTGGTCCTCGATATCGATCTCGCTGCGGCGTCGCGCAGCGACAAGCTCAAGGACACGGTGTCCTACGACATGGTAGTGAAAACGGTGAGCGAGGCGTTTTGCGCCCGCCGCTACCGGCTGGTCGAAGCCGCTGCGGGCGCGGTCGCCGAAGCCTTGCTCGAGCGCTGCCCGCAGCTTCGCGCGGTGCGCGTCACCGTGCACAAACCGCATGCGCCGATCGCCGCAACGTTCGACGACGTCGGAGTCACCGTCGAGCGCACCCGCGCCGCCAGACATGGCTGAAGACATGGCTGGGCGTTCGACTGCGGACCTGGCGGAAGCCTTGATCGCGCTCGGCGGCAATATCGGCGACGTGCGGCAGACATTCAATCGGGCAATCGCCATGCTGTGCGACGGCGCCGCGGTACGGCTGTTGGCACGCTCATCGGATTATCGCACGCCGCCGTGGGGCGTCACCGATCAGCCGCCCTTCATCAACGCCGTCATTGCCGTCGCCACTTCGCTGCCGCCCCGCGATCTGTTGGCGCGCGCACTCACGATTGAGCGCGCGCTGGGCCGTGATCGCAAAGCCGAGCGCCGCTGGGGACCGCGAATGCTCGACCTCGACATCCTTGCTTACGGCGACCTTGTTCTTAAGGACCCAGACCTGACGCTGCCGCATCCGCGCCTGTTCGAGCGCGCCTTCGTCTTGGCGCCGCTTGCCGAAATTGCACCGGAGCGCACGATTGGCGGCATCCGGGTGCACGATGCGCTCGACCGGTTGGACGCAAGCGGCATCGAGAAACTGCCGCCGTTATAACCTTGCGCACGGCATGGCAATTGCACGGCAACGACCATTGGCCCTGCCCGGCCAAGCATGGCATTTTGCCTCTATGACAGCCGCCGAGCCTTTTTCCTTTGCCGCAGATTTCCCGGCCTCGTCCCATGACGAGTGGCGCCGGCTGGTCGATAGCGCGCTCAAGGGCACGCCATTTCAAAGGCTTGAGAGCAAAACTTACGACAGCCTGACAATTGAGCCGCTCTATGACCGCGCCCCAGCCGCGCGCGCCGTCGTCGGCCGCGCCCCGGGCGCCGCTTGGACACTGATGCAGCGCGTCGATCATCCCGACCCGGCAGCGGCCAACGTTCAGGCTCGAGACGAATTAGGCAACGGCGCAACCGGGTTGGTGCTGGTCTTTGCTGGCTCGGTAAGTGCCAACGGTTACGGCCTCGAGGCGTCGGTATCGCTGGCGCGCTTGCTTGACGGCATCGATCTTACAGCCGGTGTCGCCATCGACCTTAATCTTTCCCCGCAGACCCGACGCGTCGTTGGCGACTTGACGGAATTCATCACAGCCCAAGGCATCGCCCCCGCCTCGGTCGATTTGCGCACCAGCCTCAATCCGATTGGGGGTTTTGCCGCATCCGGCAGAAGCCCGCGATCCTGGAACGAGATGGCGCGGGATTTCGCTGCCGCGATCGGCAGACTTGCCGGCGCCGGATTTCGTGGGCCGTTTGCGGTCGCCGATGGGCGCGTCATCCACAATGCCGGGGGCTCCGAGGCGCAGGAACTCGCCTTCGCGCTTGCCAGCGCGGTGGCCTATCTGCGGGCGCTCGAGGCGGGAGGCAAGGACTGTGGCATGGCGCTCGGAGCGGCGCGTGACGCCATCTACTTTCGGCTGTCGGCCGATGCCGACCAGTTTCTGACCATGGCGAAATTCCGCGCGGCGCGAAAACTGTGGGCGCGCATTGAGGCGGCCTGCGGCATTACGCCGAAACCTGTCCTGCTCACCGCTGAAACCGCTTGGCGGATGATGACCCGGCGCGATCCATACGTGAACATATTGCGCACCACCATTGCGGTAGCTGCGGCGGGTTTCGGCGGCGCCGACGCGATCACAGTGCTGCCCCATACGGCGCCGCTCGGCCTGCCCGACGTTTTCGCGCGACGCGTCGCGCGCAATACCCAGCTTGTGCTTCTGGAAGAATCGAACTTGGCGCGCGTCGCCGATCCGGCCGCAGGCTCCGGCGCGGTCGAGGCGCTGACGAGCGAGCTCTGCGCCGCCGCCTGGTCGATCTTCCAGGAGATCGAAAAGGTCGGCGGCGCGTGGGCGGCGCTGGAATCCGGATTGATCCAGAACAAGGTCGCTGCGGTGCGCGCCGAGCGCCAGAAAGCCGTCGCCCGCGGCAAAGACGTTTTGACCGGCACCAATGCCTTCCCCGACATTCACGAAACAGCAGCCACTGTGCTCAAGGTCGCGCCGCGCCCGCTGCCGGACGACGAGCCCGCTACTGTGATGGTAACGCCGCTGCCCCGCATCCGGCTTGCCGAGCTCTTCGAGGAGCTGCGGGAGCGGTCCGACGAAATTCTCGCCCGGACCGGGGCGCGGCCGAAGATTTTCTTGGCGACGCTCGGCGCTCCGGCCGAATTCAATGCGCGTGTGACCTTTGCCAAGAACTTTTTCGAGATCGGTGGCGTCGAGGCGGTCTCCAGCCCCGGTCCGGATTTCGCTTCGGTCTACAAAACTGCCGACACCACACTGGCCTGTCTTTGCTCGTCCGACAAAGTCTATGAAAAAGACGCGCCCGCGGCCATCGCGGCACTAAAGTCGGCCGGTGCCAAACACATTTTTCTGGCCGGCCGTCCCGGCGAGCGGGAAGCCGCCTGGCACGCTGCCGGCGTGCAATCCTTCATTTACGAGGGCTGCGATGCACTGGCGACACTGGCCGCCGCTTACGATATTCTAGCGCAGAACGGATGAAAGTATGAGCCGCATCCCGGACTTTTCGCAGGTCGGTTATGCCGACACGCTTGGCGCGGCGCCGGCGGCACCTTTGCACGCTAAGCCTTGGCAGACGCCCGAGGGCATCGACGTCAAAAATGCCTATGACGCCGCCGCGCTCGACGGCCTGGACGGCCTCGATTCCTACCCTGGCATCGCGCCGTTTCTGCGCGGCCCCTACCCGACCATGTACGTCACCCAGCCGTGGACCATCCGGCAATATGCCGGCTTCTCGACGGCCGAGGATTCCAATGCGTTCTACCGGCGCAATCTCGCCGCCGGGCAAAAAGGCCTGTCGATCGCTTTCGACCTCGCCACCCATCGCGGCTACGACAGCGATCATCCGCGCGTCTCCGGCGACGTCGGCATGGCGGGCGTCGCCATCGATTCGATCTACGACATGCGCACGCTGTTTTCCGGCATTCCGCTCGATCAGATGTCGGTGTCGATGACCATGAACGGCGCCGTGCTCCCGGTGTTGGCGCTCTATATCGCCGCCGCCGAAGAGCAAGGCGTGCCGCCGGAAAAACTCGCTGGCACCATCCAGAACGACATCCTCAAAGAATTCATGGTGCGCAACACCTACATCTATCCGCCAAAACCGTCGCTGCGCATCATCTCCGATATATTTTCCTACACCTCGGCGCATATGCCGAAGTTCAACTCGATCTCGATCTCCGGCTACCACATGCAGGAGGCCGGAGCGACCGCCGACCTCGAGCTCGCTTATACGCTCGCCGACGGCGTCGAATATGTCCGCGCCGGGATCGCCGCCAATCTCGCGGTCGACCGTTTTGCGCCGCGGCTGTCGTTCTTCTTCGGCATCGGCATGAATTTTTTCATGGAAGTGGCGAAGCTGCGCGCCGCACGGGTCTTATGGGCGAAACTGATGCAGCAGTTCGATCCGAAGGACGAACGTTCGGCCTCGCTGCGCACCCATTGCCAGACTTCCGGCTGGTCGCTTTCCGCGCAGGACGTCTTCAACAACGTGGCGCGCACCGCGATTGAGGCCATGGCGGCGACGCAAGGCGGCACCCAATCGCTGCACACCAACGCGCTCGACGAGGCGCTCGCCTTGCCGACCGATTTTTCCGCCCGCATCGCCCGCAATACCCAGATCGTGCTGGCGAAGGAGAGCGGCACCACGCGCGTCATCGATCCCTGGGGCGGTTCGTTCTATGTCGAGCGGCTCACGCGCGATCTCGCCGCCAAGGCTTTCGGCCACATCGCCGAGGTCGAAGAGATCGGCGGCATGACGCGCGCCATCGAAGCCGGGCTGCCGAAGCTGCGCATCGAAGAGGCCGCCGCGCGCACGCAGGCGCGCATCGATTCCGGCGGGCAAGCCGTGATCGGGGTCAACAAATACCGGCCGCGCGACGAAGCGCCGATCGACGTGCTCAAGATCGACAATGCGGCGGTGCGGCAATTGCAAATCGACAAGCTCACGCGATTAAAGCGCGAGCGCGATCCGAAAGCGTTGACCGAAGCGCTGGAGACCCTGACGCGCAATGCCGCCGGCGGCAACGGCAATTTGCTGGCGCTCGCCATCGACGCGGCCCGCGCCAAGGCGACGGTCGGCGAGATTTCATTGGCGCTGGAGAAAGTTTTCGGCCGCCACCAGGCGGAGATCAAGGCAATCTCCGGCGTCTACAGGCGGGAGGTCGGCATGACGGACGCCGTCGAGCGGGTGCTAAAAGCTCGTCGCCGAATTCGAGGACAACGAAGGCCGCCGCCCGCGCATCCTGGTCGCCAAGATCGGCCAGGACGGCCACGACCGCGGCCAGAAGGTGATCGCGTCGGCCTTCGCCGATCTCGGCTTCGACGTCGATATCGGGGCTTTGTTCGCGACACCGGCGGAAGCCGCGCGCCAGGCGGTGGAAAACGACGTGCATATCCTCGGCGTATCCTCGCTCGCCGCCGCGCATCTGACGCTGGTGCCGGAACTCAAGGCGGAACTGACCAAACAAGGCCGCGGCGATATCATGATCGTGGTCGGCGGCGTGGTGCCGCCGCAGGATTATGCCGCGCTCAAAGCAGCCGGTGCCGAGGCGATCTTCCCGCCCGGCACGGTGATCGCGGAAGCCGCCGAGGCGCTGCTCGCGACGCTCAACCGCCGGCTTGGCCATTCCAAGGCCGCGGCGGAATAAGGCTAATTCGCCCGCGCTTCCTGCGCGGCGGGCGCTTGCGGCGCGACGGCGACCGGCGCCGCGCGCGGCGGCAGTGGCGGCATGCGCGATCCGCGCGGCAGCGAGCTTCATGAAGGCGACGAAGCCCGGATTGGCGGCAAGCGCGTCGCGGCCGGCGGCGATGAGCATATTGACCTGGTCCGGCGGCAGTTTGAAGCGCGTCTCGACGGCATTGAGCGCGGCCGAACGTTCCTGGCCCAGTGCGTCAAACGAAATGCGGCTGATGAAGAACTCGACGTCGCGGCAATTCCAGCCGGCCGGCGCGCCGAGCCGGCTACGTTCGGCTTGGGATAGACCGCAACGCCAGCGGATCAGCTGCTCGCGCCAGTCTTTCATGGTGGCGTCGAATGCCGAATAGCTGCCGATCGCGCCGGAACCGGTCGCGGTATCCGACGTCGCCATGATGAGATCGACGCCTGACGGACCGGGGATGGTTTGCGCCCACTTGCCCGCCGGCGCCCGGCCGGAATCGACCACCAGAAACAGAAAGCGCCGCAGCTTGACCGCTTCCTGCGGCGCCAGCGGACCGTCGGGCGTGTTCGAGGCCAGCCGCGCAATGGTGAAACCGGCGAGCCCGTAATTGTCCACCAGACCGCCGTCGAGCAATTTGACGTATTTGATCTCGCCGGAGCGGTAGCGCTCGAGCGCATCGGCGTAGGATTTGATCAGCGGCGGCGCATCCGGATTGTCATGCACCCGCTGCACCCAGCTTGGCAGCCCGACCGGACAGCCGCCCGGATAGTTCTGAATGACGATCGGCGCGAACACCACCGGCACCGCCGCGGAAGCCGCCACCGCCAGCGAGACCGGATAGCTCGACAGATCGCTGCACAGCGCGCTGAACGTCACCGGCGCGAAGATGAAGGCGGTGCGGTTATAGATGTCGGAGGCATTGATCCAGACCCGCGGGCGCGGCCGGCTGAGCAGATCCTTAAACGTCGCGTGATTGTACAAATGCGCGTCGAGCCAGACCGGGAACGCCGTTGCGTCGTTGACGCCGCCTTCCAGGCCGCGCGCGATGTTGCCGAGGCTGAGATTGGTTTGCAGCCCTTGCTCGGCATCGACGTCGAGGAAACGCTGCTTGAAGTCGGCGAGCGCCGCGCGGCCGCGCAGCCCGTAATAGGCGGCCAGCACCGAGCCGCCGGAGACGCCGGAGAGAAAGTCGAGCCGGTCGAGGAGCGATACCGGCCCGGAGCGCGACGGCACCCGCGTCTCCTCAAAACCGGTGAGAACGCCGTAGGAGAACGCCGCCGCCCGCATGCCGCCGCCTGAGAACGACAGCGCTACGACCATGTCGTCGTAATTATCGGGAACGCTCGGCGTCAGTGCGGCTTCGACCTGGGCCGGATTGGCGGTGAGCCGCGCATTGATCGGATCGTTGTGGATAGCCGAGGTACAGCCCGTCATCAGGGCGGCACAAGCTATGACGCGCCCCACGCGGATCGCACGCTGGAACAAAGCCCCACACATTACCAAAAGGTTATTGGCGGCCCCTTCTGCCCCGTCAAGCAAGCTACAGCGGAAGCGAAAAGTAAGACTTCTTTAAGGTTAATTAAAAACGGGTTTGGCGGCGAGCGCGGCAGCGTGATGGCGGCGGACTCTCGCCGTGGCTCGAATGCGATTGCTGTGGACGGCCACGGCTGCAAAACCCGAGCGCCTGAGTCTCGTCAGCGATTCCAAGACCTTACAGCGGCGCGGCCGAACCAAAGGGCGAGAAAGCCCTATTTTTGCAGGCTATTTCACTCGGAATCGGCAGAAAACCCCCGTCATTGCGTGACACAGGCGTGACGGGTTGCCCAGAAGTGGATACCCCTCCCGCCTCTTAGCCCCGACATCGAACCGCGAAAGCAACTCCGTCCGGCACGCCAGAGTTGGGTTGCGCACACCAGAATCCGGCTCGCCCTAGCGTGCCTCTTTCAGATTCCGCCCGAATCTCCGATACTTGCGCGTCCCCTCCCGATTCTTCCCCGTAATCCCCACATTTAGTGGTTGATTTAGGAATTCATACTAAAGCTTGACGTACGCGCCCGGCTTGCCTAGCCTTCAAAAGTTCGGCGCGCGGGTAACGAAGTCCGCCGGGCTCTCCAAAAAGGGTTTGCGGGAGTGCTCCGTGCCGCCGTGGCGCGAGCGTGGATTTTTGCGTCCGAACGGAGAGCCCCGAGGAGTTCGAGGGGTGAGTGCCAAAACAAAGCCGGCCGCGAAAGCCGGGTGGGTTGGGTGGCAGACAGAAACAGGGGTGAGGTCGGCGTCGCGGAATGCTTCCGCTGCGTCGCGGGGAAATCGTCGGTGTCCTATATTGAATGCGTAGGACCCCGATACCGAAACACCAGGATTTAAGGGGCAGAAAATGCGGATCGAGCGGCGCTACACCAAAGAGGGACAATCGCCCTACGCGGACATCGTGTTCCGTCTGACGACGAGCGAAATCCGCAATCCGGACGGTTCGGTCGTGTTCCACGCCGAGAACGTCGAAGTGCCGGAGCAATGGTCGCAAGTCGCCTCCGACGTGCTGGCGCAAAAATATTTCCGCAAAGCCGGCGTGCCCTCGCGCCTAAAGAAGGTCGAGGAGGAAACGGTCCCGTCGTGGCTGTGGCGCAGCGTCGCCGACGAAACGGCGCTCAAAGAGCTTCCCGAGGCTGAACGCTTTACCGGCGAAGTCTCCTGCAAGCAGGTGTTCGACCGGCTCGCCGGCACCTGGACCTATTGGGGCTGGAAGGGCGGCTATTTCACCGCCGAGGCCGACGCACAGGCGTTCTTCGACGAGCACCGCTACATGCTGGCGATGCAGATGGTGGCGCCGAACTCGCCGCAATGGTTCAACACCGGCCTGCACTGGGCCTACGGCATCGACGGCCCGAGCCAAGGCCATTTCTACGTCGACCACAAGACCGGCAAGCTCGTGCCGTCGGCCACCGCCTACGAGCATCCGCAGCCGCATGCTTGCTTCATCCAGGGAATCGCCGACGACCTCGTCAACGAGGGCGGCATCATGGATCTGTGGGTGCGCGAAGCCCGCCTGTTCAAATACGGCTCCGGCACCGGCTCGAACTTTTCAAAACTGCGCGGCGAGGGCGAGAAGCTGTCCGGCGGCGGCAAGTCGTCCGGCCTGATGAGCTTTCTGAAGATCGGCGACCGCGCCGCGGGCGCGATCAAGTCGGGCGGCACCACGCGCCGCGCCGCCAAGATGGTGATCCTCGACGTCGACCATCCCGATATCGAGCAGTTCATCGACTGGAAGGTGATCGAGGAGCAGAAGGTCGCCAATCTGGTCACCGGCTCCAAGATCAACCAGAAGCACCTGCGTTCGATCTTCAAGGCCTGCGTGAATTGCGAAGGCTCGGGCGACGATTGCTTCACGCCGGAGAAGAACCCGGTGCTGCGCCGCGAGATCAAGGCGGCGCGAAGGAACCACGTGCCGGACAATTACATCCGCCGCGTCATCCAGTTCGCCAAGCAGGGTTACAAGGACATCGAATTCCCGATCTACGACACCGATTGGGATTCGGAAGCCTACCTCACGGTCTCCGGCCAGAATTCCAACAATACGGTGCGCGTCACCGACGAGTTCCTCAAAGCCGTCGACGCCGATCGCGACTGGGATCTGTTCTGGCGCACCAAGAAGGGCAAGATCGCCAAGACCGTGAAGGCGCGCGATTTGTGGGAGAAGATCGGCTACGCCGCCTGGGCCTCAGCCGATCCGGGCCTGCAATTCCACACCACGATCAACGACTGGCACACTTGCGCCGCGTCCGGGCCGATCATCGCCTCTAATCCGTGCTCGGAATACATGTTCCTCGACGACACGGCGTGCAATCTCGCTTCGCTGAACCTCCTTGCCTTCCACACCCCGGCGCTGCCGGCCGAGGCCAAAGGCGAAACGCTCAAGAGCGAGCTTTACGATGTCGAAGGCTACGAGCACGCGGTGCGGCTGTGGACCGTCGTTCTCGAAATCTCGGTGCTGATGGCGCAATTCCCGTCGAAGGAAATCGCGCAGCGCAGTTACGACTTCCGCACGCTCGGTCTCGGTTACGCCAATGTCGGCGGGCTTTTGATGTCGTCGGGCATTCCCTATGATTCCGAGGCCGGCCGCGCCATTTGCGGCGCGCTGACCGCGATCATGACCGGGGTGTCCTACGCTACCTCCGCCGAAATGGCCGCCGAACTTGGCGCCTTCCCGTACTTTGCCGAGAACCGCGAGCCGATGCTGCGGGTGATGCGCAACCATCGCCGCGCCGCCTACGGCGACCGCACCGGCTACGAGGCGATGGCGACGCCGCCGGTGCCGCTCGATCACAAGGCCTGCCCGGACCGAAAGCTCATCGAGCACGCCAAGCGCGCCTGGGACCGCGCGATTACGCTCGGCGAGACGCACGGCTACCGCAATGCGCAGGCGACCGTAGTGGCGCCGACCGGCACCATCGGCCTCGTCATGGACTGCGACACCACCGGCATCGAGCCCGATTTCGCGCTGGTGAAGTTCAAGAAGCTTGCCGGCGGCGGCTATTTCAAGATCATCAACCGCGCCGTGCCGGAGGCTTTGCGCGTCCTCGGCTACAAGGAAAGCGAGATCGCCGAGATCATCGTTTATGCCGTGGGCCATGGTTCGCTCGGCCAGGCGCCGGCGATCAATCACACCACGCTCAAGGCGAAAGGCTTCACTGAGGAAGCGATCGAGAAAGTGGAAAAGGCGCTGCCGACCGCTTTCGACATCAAATTCGCCTTCAACAAATGGACGCTCGGCGTCGACCTCCTGCGCGACCAGCTCGGCGTCGAGCCGGCCGATCTCGCCGCGCCGAGTTTCGACCTCCTCTCGCACCTCGGCTTTTCCAAGCGCGAAATCGAGGCGGCCAATATCCACGTCTGCGGCGCCATGACGGTCGAAGGCGCGCCGCACTTGAAGCCTGAGCATTATGCCGTGTTCGACTGCGCCAATCCGTGCGGCCGCACCGGCAAGCGCTTCCTGTCGGTCGACAGCCATATCCGCATGCTGGCGGCGGCGCAGCCGTTCATCTCCGGCGCCATTTCCAAGACTATCAACATGCCGAATGAGGCGACCGTTCAGGACTGCAAGGACGCCTACGTCCTGTCCTGGAAGCTGGGCTTAAAAGCCAACGCACTCTATCGCGACGGCTCGAAACTGTCGCAGCCGCTGCAAAGCCAGCTCATCGCCGACGAGGACGAGGACGAGGACGTCATCGAAGCGTTCCTCGACAAGCCCGCCGCGGCGCGCGCCGCGGGGCTTGCCGAAAAAATCGTCGAGAAAGTCGTCGAGCGCATCGTGGTGATGCGCGATCGCGAGCGCATGCCCGACCGGCGCAAGGGCTACACCCAGAAAGCCGTGGTCGGCGGCCATAAGATTTATCTGCGCACCGGCGAATATGACGACGGCAAGCTCGGCGAGATCTTCATCGACATGCACAAAGAGGGCGCGGCGCTGCGCTCGCTTCTCAACAACTTCGCCATCGCGGTGTCGCTCGGCCTGCAATACGGCGTGCCGCTCGACGAATATGTCGACGCCTTCACCTTCACCCGCTTCGAGCCGTCCGGCCCGGTGCAGGGCAACGACTCGATCAAATACGCCACCTCGATCCTGGACTACGTGTTCCGCGAGCTGGCGGTGAGCTACCTGTCGCGCTTCGATCTCGCCCATGTCGATCCGTCGGGCGAAGGCTTTGATGCGCTCGGCAAGGGCGTCGAGGAAGGCCGCCCGTCCCCCGAGACACGCTACGTGTCGAAGGGCCTGACCCGCTCGCGCACCGACAAGCTGAAAGTCATGTCGGGCGGAGCGGACGCCACTTCACCCTCCCCCGCAGGGGGAGGGTCGTCCTCCGAAGCTCGCGGAGCGAGCGAAGGCGGACGGGGTGGGGTGCAGCAACGTCACCGCCCTTGCCTCCTCCTCCAGCCCCGCGCGGCGAAATCTCAGGCAGCGTCGCGCTCAAAACCGAGCCCGAGCAAAAACTCTCCCCCGCGCAACAGCTCGAGCAAGTCAACCGCGTCGACGCCCGCAGCCACGCCAAACACGCCGCGGCGGAGAAGCGCGCCGAAGCGCGCGCCAAGGGCTACGAGGGCGAGGCTTGCGGCGAGTGCGGGAATTTCACGCTGGTGACGCAACGGCACGTGTTTGAAGTGCGATACGTGCGGCGGGACCACGGGGTGTTCGTAGAATTAAAGATGGATACTTTATGGCGACTATTGCAGAGGCATCGAGCACTCAAATGCGCTGACACCGACGTCGAATCCGGCGAACGGCTTAAAAAACGCAGTCTGGCTGCCATCAGAAAGGTGGTTGCGGCCTCATTTTGGATTTATGCCATCTGCAAATTATTCATTTTCGACATTGATGTCTTTCTCGTCAACAAAATCAGCCCCCACTATATGTGGGTTGTTGAATACAAATTTCTGATTCTACTCGCCGCGGTTTCGACCGCCCTCCTCGTCACAAAGAACAAGTATCTTTTGGGTTGGTCGCTCTACATCCTGTTCTACCCCTTTATTCTCACATGCTGGACGCTTCCCCGCTCGGCTTTTAAGACCGGCGACTGGCTTTTTGTCTTCGCTCTGGCGAACACTATAATCTCGGCATTTAGTTCCATTAAGTATAAATTTGTCGCGTTCTCGGTTTTCATATTGTCTACGTTTGCGATCTTCACTTCCTTTTTCGGCCCTTTTGATCGAGTTCGCCACATCCGAGGCGAGCACTTCTGCGCCGCCAAAAGATGTTCGCGCCAGAGGCTAATCGCCGTCGGGCTCGATTTACACTCGCTCACGAAGTTGGCCGTATTGGCTAAATCATCGCGGCCGATTCGACATCAGTGCTGTACGCTCGGTCTTCAGCGAGGAGAAGAAGCTCTCCATCGCCGCATTGTCCCAGACGTTGCCTGAGCGGCTCATCGAGCAGACCACACCGTGATCTGTCATCAGCTTCTGGAACTGCTCGCTGGTGTATTGGCTGCCGCGGTCCGAGTGATGCAGAGCGCGTCGGGCTTGCCCCGCCGCCAGATCGCCATCACCAGGGCATCGGTGACGAGCTGTGCCGTCATAGCCGCGCTCATCGACCAGCCGACCACGCGCCGCGAGAACAGGTCGAGCGAGCGGCCGCCACAAAGAGCCAGCCCTCCGCTGTCCACACATAGGTGAAGTCGGCGATAGCCATTTGCGGTTGGGAGCGGGCGCTTCGAAGCTGCGGTCGAGCACGTTGGCAGCGACGGTGGCGACCTGCCGCTCACCCAGATCGGGCGGCAGTCGACGCCGGCGCGGACGGGCTTTGAGAGCCTGTAGCCGCATCAATCGTTCGATCCGATGCAGGCCGCACGCCACACCCTCCGCCAGCATGTCGTGCCACACCCGCCTGGCGCCATACGTTCGATCGCTGGCGAGGAAGCTTGAGCGAACCTTCGCGCCCAGCTCTTCGTCGCTCCGGCTGCGCCGGCTGCGCGGCCGTGTCGCCGAAGCAAAAGACTATACCTGAGCGACACTATGCATAAGCTGCCAGCCGCCGCCCTGATTCCACTCGGTATCAAAGTGCTGTCGTGACAACTGCGGATTCGTCGGCGACCGATCCCAAGACGCGATAAGCAGGGTTAGCCTTAGGACGGGTTGAGCCCTTGCGAAACCCATCCTGCAGCCTTCTGAATAAGATTGATGCATGGCGCTTACCCGTCCGGCGCTTCGCTCAACTTGATTGGCGCGATCTATAGCGGCGTGAAAGGAATCGTACCTTATTGGTGCGTAATTTTATGGGCGCTCGTGAATGTCGGCATCGTTCTTTGGTCAGGCCGATCGTCACTACGCAGGCAATTAGGCTGGTTGGATTTCTGCTACTTATAACGGCCGTGATCTTTGTTTTTGTTGCCAGCATTATCGTGCTTTTTTTATTGGTTCGCAGGATTTACGAATAAACTCTCCGGGTGCGGTAACGGAAGAGGTACTCAGTGAATGCGGTCAGTGCAGACGAGCGTAGCCCGAATGAACGCGAGCGACATCCGGGGTTTCGGGCATGCCCGCCAATCGTCGGCGACCGCATCGCGGCCTGCCGCGATTCGAGAAGCGAAGCTTAAGTGGGCGGCGGATGAAGCGCGTAGGATGGGTGGAGCCCTTGCGATACCCATCGTGCAGCCTCCCGGATAGATGATGGGTATCGCTTCCGCCTTCGCGCCACGCGCGTCGGCGGACAGGTCGCTCCATCCATCCTACGTACTCACCAAGAACAACTGTACGCCCAATTTCCTGCGTAATAGCCGTGCCACACAATCCGGCAAAAACTCGCCAGCGTATTAATTGCGCGTAACGCAATCTGGGCTACGCTCGCTTTTCGGGCTTGGGCGAACTTTATCCGCCCTATGCCGATCCCAGCAATGTCAGCCAAGTGATTGACGCAGGCCGCCTCTTAGAAGGCGCACTTGCCGTCGTGAGCGAGGCTCACCTTGGCCTGCTGTCGCTCGCAGTCGTTGCCGTAGGTCTTGCCGTCACAACCGCAAACCGGAAGATAGATTTTTCCGCAGACGAACGGCACGCGAGTACAGGTGCCTTCCATGTCGGGAAAAAAGCAGATCCCAGTCGGGCGTTGGCAAAATTCCTTCGGGCCACAGGTGAGGCCAGCAAAACCGCCGCACTTTTGCCCGGCGGCGCCCGCGCTGCCCGACAAAACTGTCGACAAAACGAACGCGAGTACAAGACAAAGTCCCGCTTTATGCATGACATCCTCCCCCTGGTGTTTGGCGTGGTGAAATTTACGCCGCTGACCCCGCGCGTCTCATCTAAAGAGTGCACACTTCTTGTATTACACTTTAAGCGCGCTGGCAATGCGCAGCTCTTAGGATGCAAGCCGGCGAGATGCCCGATTGGTCACCCATCAAAAACAAACTTCGGCGCTCACCAAAAACACCTGTAGGTCCAAGACCCCGCGTAATAGCCGGACCACGTCTGGCTGATATGGCAGGGATTGGCATAGGGCGGATAGATTTCGCCCAGGCCCGGATAGTAGGACGGGCCTAATACGCGTACGGCATGGAATTGGCCGTGGCGCCTCCTCCAATGGTGGTGGACACGGCCGTGATGAACGGCATGTAGGCGCGATGGAGCGGGCGTTGCCGCCGCGGGTGCGGGTGTGGGGTGGTGTGGGTGTGGGTGTCGGTGTGGGTGTGGGGTCGGTGGGTGTGGGTGTCGGTGTGGGTGTGGGTGTCGGTGTCGGTGTCGGTGTCGGTGTCGGTGTCGGTGTGGGTGCGGGCGCAGGTGTAGGCGCGTTGACCGTCGGTGGATTAAGCGTCTGCGGCGCCTCGATAGCCGGCGAACTCGGCGCCGCCGGCGTGGAGCCCAGGCCGGAGGGCGACGCCGGCGAAACCGGCACATACGGCGCTTGCGGCACCGTGTTTGGCGTTGACGGATTGAAAGTCGGCGGCGGCGGTGGCGGCACGGGATTGACGGTCTGCTGCGCGCGGGCTTCCACGATGGCGAAAGCCGCGATCAGCGCGGCGACTGAAACAGCCCCGAAACGTGCCGCTGAACGCTGAAACGCTGTCGCCGTCATGTCGATCTCCCTGAGTTTCCTTGGCCGCCCGAACGCCCTTACCCGCCAGCAGGCATAGTGGAATCGCACCATCCAGACAATCGGCAGTGGCTCGCTGTGCAATCAAGCGACCCGCCGGTAGCCATAGAGCCAAGCCGCAATGTAGGTGCCGAGAAACCCGAGGACGAAGCCTGCGGAAAAGACATTGATCTCATGAAGCCGGGGGTTTCCCGCTCGCCATGCCATGCCGTTGAGCACGGCGAGAACGATGACGACGCCGATCCCGTAAGCCGTAAGCGTGCGCATGCGAGCCTCCCGTCTGTTGTCCTCCGCGCTTGCGGTGAGAATCGCGCCGGATTCCGTAAACGAGAGATGAATCCGGCAAAAAACAAAGTTTGGGACTCTTGACCTGAGTCTCGTTCAAGCTCCGCCAGCTCATCGCCGGGCGATTCTTTTGCTTCGGCGCGTCTCGGAGTTTCTGCGATGAACGCGATGCTCATCGTCGCCCTTGTCGTTGCATGCCTGGTCAACATGGCGAGCGTGCTCGGCCATCTCGGCAGCGTGGCCGGATGAAGCGGGATCGCGCGGCGATCCGCGCGAACGGCGCGGCGCGCGCTTGGCCGCCTCGTGCCGGCGCTCCTCCTCCTGCAATTGCATCAGGACGACAAAGAGCTCATGCGATAATCTCTGCGGCCGCTGATAATGCTCTCTCAGGCCGTCGCCGATCATCATCTGCATGGTCCGGTGCAACGTCACCGGATCGTTATCCCGGCGGGCCATGGCTTCGACGCCAGGCGGATTCGCGGTCAATGGCTACGATCGCCATGGCGACGCCCTCGACAGGCAATTGTCCCCATGCTCCTAAAGCGCACGACGCGGCAAGTTGTTCCGCGGCCGGCAGGCGGGAACCGCGCCGCCAAATTCCGCTAGTCGAACGCGAAACTCTGGTCGGAAAAGTTCAGCTTCACATTGATGTGGCCTTCGTTGAGCGACCAGGCGTAAAGCTCGTAGCGGCGCGCGCCGGCGGCGTGCATCGGGTCGGCATCGGCGATGCGGCGCGCCTCGGCTTCGTCCTTGGCGCGGATGATGATCAGCCCGAACGACGGCGCGGCATCGCCGGGCTTGGTCGCCGGACCCGCGCCATACATGATGCCGGCTTTCTCGATGCGGATCTGATGCTCGAGATGCGCCTTAAGGTGCCGCGCCATCTCCGCCGGCGGCGCGGCGGGTTTCGACATCACCACCCACAGCGGTTTCTTGAGCATGCGGGCATGCAATTCGTCGACGCTCATATCCGCTATTTCCGCCATATCACTTACTCCGATGATGGTGCCCGTCAGGGATTACGATGACAGCGCATAAGGTGACGGGACGACGGCGCAGCATATTCCGCTAATCCGGATTCATGCTAGACTGCGCCTATGAAAACTAAGCAGCTTGCTGAAATTCTTGAACGTGTCGAAAGCTGGCCTGCCCACGCTCAGGACGAACTGGCCGAGATTGCGCGCGATATCGAGCAAGGTCTTAACGGCGGCGACTATCAACCGACCGAAGCGGAACTGGCCGGCATCGATCGTGGCCTGCGCGACGCCGATCAAGGACGCTTTGCAACTGAGGCGGAGGTTGAGGCGGTATTTGCCAAGTTCCGCCGCCGATGAAGGTTTTCTATACGCCTGCCGCGCTGCGGGACCTTGACGAAATTGCCGATTGGCTCGCCATCAACTACCCGACAATTGCTCCTGCCGTTGAGCGCCAAATCCGCATGGTGATCGCGCATATCGGACGCTGGCCGGAAAGCGCTCGACGTTCGGCCAAACGGCCCGAGGTGCGAGTTGTGCCGGTTGGCCGCTACCCCTACAGAATATTCTATCGGGCGCACGCCGACGTCGTCGAAATATTACACATTCATCATGCCGCGCGCGAACCTTGGGACGAGCGGGACTGAGTGGCCCTTTACCGCCGCCTCCGCCACACCAGCGCATCAAGACTCAACGGTCCGCCGCCGGCGAATACCAAATAAAGAAACACGAAGCAGAACAGGATCGCGGCTTCGCCGCCGTTGATCAGCGGAAAGAAGCTCCGCGGCGCATGGTTGATGAAATAAGCAAACGCCATCTCGCCGGATACCATGAAAGCGGCGGCGCGGGTGAACAGCCCAAGCGCGACGAGAGAGCCGCCGATCAGCTCGATCCGGCCGGCGAACCATTCGGTCTCCGGGAACACCGGCATGTGGCCGTGCGGCGGGAAGCCGAATGACCTTGGACATGCCGTGCTCGAGGAAAAGAAGCCCGACCATGATGCGCAAAATGCTTAAGACATAAGGCCGGTACCGCGCCAACGCCGCGGCGGGACCGGAACCTGTGCGGGAGCATTCGCGGATGCGGCGAAAGCGGCGGGCGCGTCGGGACGATTCATTTCTGGACCTGTATCTCGCGTCGCCCCGCCTGGCGATGTAGGCGAATTCGCGCTAGCGCGCACTTCACAAGATTTCTGATGCCGCGGCAGCGCATAATGGCGGCGCCAGCCATGCTACATTGCCGCCCAGACGGCCGACAGAGCTCAATCAGGGGCACCCGCCATGGACGACTTCCCGATCGCCCCGCCGCTTGTCATCAAGGACACGCCGAAGCCGCGGCGGCTGACAACGCTGAAACAGGCGCGCAGCTATGTCGACGAGGCGATGCGCGTCGGCCGGCCTGAACCGTGGCGCGAACTGTGGCACCGCCTCAAAGCGGTGACGAGCGAAGAAGAGGCCATCGAGGCGATCGGCGACTTGCGCGAATTGCTCGCCGAGGAGGATTTGCTTGTGTCGCCCGGTGGGCCGGCGTGAGCGGCCTCAGCACTCCACCACCGCGATATGGCCTTGCTCGCCGTAGCCGAGCAGCGCGCGGTCGCGGGTGACGAGGGTGGCGCCGAGCTCGCGCGCGGTCGCGGCGATGATGCGGTCGGTCGGATCTTTCGGCGGCTTGCCGGGCAAATAAGATGACGCGATCAACACGTCCGCCGACATGTCGGCAAGCCTCACACCGGGTGCTTCAAACAAGTTGGCGAACCAGCGCTCCGGCCTGATCAACAATTGCAGCCGGCCGTGCGCGGTAAGCATGCCAACCTCCCAGGCGGTGATCGGCGAAATATAGGTGCTGACCGCCGCTCGGCCGCGCTTGCGGCTTGCAGTAGTTCGATCGCGGCTGGTGCGAGGCGAGCCCGTTCGGTACATGAAGATCGAGCGTGCAGGTATCCAGAAGGAGCGGCCGCACTCACTCCTCCCGTTTCTCGGGACCGTAGAGTGCGTCGAGCCGATCCGCCCATTCCGGATCGGCAGGCTGGGTGAGGTCGGTGCCCGGCATGACGCGCACGAGGCCCTTCATAAATCCGTAGAGCCGGATGAAACGGCTTTTCGTCCGCCGGCAGCTGGCCGTCGGCGGCTTGCGCACGCGGCGGAACACCAGCTTGCGCGTAGCGATGTCGACCTGCTCGCTTTGAAAGCCGGCATCGAGCCACACCTTCGTCATCACGCTGTTGTCCGGATTGTTGCTCCACCACGGGCGATGCTTGTGGGCGGATGCCGGAAGCTTGGCGCCGACAATCTTTTCAATCTCGCCGAACGTCATCGGCACCGCGTCGCGGGGCTGGCCTTTGAGGTAATCGCCAAGAGCGCTGTATTTCGACATGTTAGGTACTTCCCTTAGTACCTACATCAAGTACCTATATTTTAGGTACAGTCAACCCAATCGCCTTGCCCTTCACCCGCCCTCGTCCGGCGGCGGCGGGATCCGGGTCTCATGGAAGCGCGCGGCGTGCATGGCATAGACCTCGCGTACCAAGATGTGGGTCGCGACCTCGTTTTCGGTACGGCCGAGTTTGCCGAGGGTGGCCAATAGAGCGAGGTAATTGAAGGTTTCCAGCGGCAGCGTCAGGCTCAAAGCCTTGGCTTCCGAGCGGTTTTCGGGTCGTGCCATTTTTTTGAACTCGAGACTTCCATGTTAAAACAAGGTTATAATATCGTTAAAACTCTTGGCAGGCGACTCGAATCGTGAAACGGTAGGTCCTGGCGAGGGTTTTTCGCACAACAAAGCTAAAGCGGCCCGGTCAGTCCGGCGTACGGGTCCCAATCAAAGCGGCGGGCTTGCAATCGCTTTTGCGCGGATGCGGCTCGGTGATCGCGGCGCCGGTACTTCCACGAAGTATTGCGCGTGCCTGCGCACCGAATTCGCGTTGCTGCGACCAGCCGGCCCCCGCGGCCCCGTTGCGCTTAGCCTTTGCCCTGGCGGCGGCCCAGAACCGGCCGCGGCATTTTACCGAGGCCGTTCCATGCTCAACAGCACGACCACTGCCACACCCCATTCTCCGCCTACGCCGTCTCACGCGCCGCCTCATTCCCCTTGGACCCCGGAGCGGATCGAGCAGCTGCGCAACTGTGTCAGCTCCGGTCTGTCCTGCAGCCAAATAGCTGCCGAAATCGGCGTGACCCGCAACGCCGTCATCGGCAAGATCCATCGCCTCGGCCTGGCGCCGGGGCGGCCAGCGGCGGCGCCGGGCCGTTCCTGCCCGCCGCGCGCCCCGCGGCCGCGGTCGTCGCCGCAACGCCGCTTCTTGCGCCTGACGTTTGCGCAATCGCCGAGCCTCGCCGGTGACGACGCGGCCCCGCACGAGGCGATCGACGCGACGCAACGCTGCTCGCTCACCGAATTGGCGCAAGGCAAATGCCACTGGCCGATCGGCGATCCATGCGCGGCGGACTTTGCCTATTGCGGCAACGAAGCGGTCGGGGGCCTCTCCTATTGCGCCGGTCATGCCCGCATGGCCTATCGGGTGCCGACGCGGCGGCGCGCTTAGCAGAGACGACGACCGGCAATAAGCAGGCCCGTTTCCGTCACGCCCGCGCGATGGGCATGACGGATTTCGGGTCTGCGGCTCGCCTTGCAACGCCTGTGACTGCAAGACGTGGCTTAACGGCGGCCCATCTTGCCGAGGAGAACAGCAATGCGACTTCTTCCGCGCGCCGGCGCTTTCGTTGCGTTTGCCATAGCCGTTGCGATCGGCATGGTCGCCGCCGCCCCCGCTGGCGCGCAGCCGGTCACCACCACGAGCACGGGATTGGGCATCATCGACACCAAAGTCGGCACCGGCCCATCGCCGAAGCCCGGCCAGACCGTCGTCGTGCACTACACCGGCTGGCTGTATGAAGGCGGCAAGAAGGGCAAGAAATTCGATAGCTCTCTCGATCGCGGCGAGCCGTTCGAATTCCCGCTCGGCAAAGGCCAGGTCATAGCCGGCTGGGACGAAGGCGTCGCCACCATGAAGGTCGGCGGCAAACGCACGCTGATCATCCCGCCCAGCCTCGGCTATGGCGCAAGCGGCGCCGGCGGCGTCATTCCGCCGAACGCCACGCTGATCTTCGACGTCGAATTGCTTAAGGTGAAATAGAAGTCTCTTCTTCGCGATGTCTGCCGACGTCCATGGCGAGGCTTCGCCCGTGATATCCTGCGTCCGTGATTCGATTGTTCCGGAAGGACCCGGCGGTGACGCGCAGCAATATCCTCTATCTGATCGTCGGCGCTTTGGTGATCGCGGTCGCCGTCATGGCCTATCAGCTCTATCAGGACCGCCACCCGCCCGAGGGGCTTCACATCAATGTCGGCCCCGGCGGGCTGTCGATCCAAGGCAAGTGACGAACCGGAAAATTACCGGCTGTCACTATTGCGGCAATGCGTTCGGGCTAACGGCTGTTATTCTTCCGGCTCCGTGGTGAAGAACAGCGGATAGCCTTTGCTCTTACCAAGCTCGGTCGCTTCCTTGGCCTTGGTCTCGGCGACGTCGCGCGTATAAACCGCGATCACGCAGACGCCGCGCTGATGCGCCGTCATCATCACCCGATGGGCCTGATCCTCGCTCATGCGGAAGACTGCCTTGAGCACCAGCACGACAAATTCGCGCGGAGTGTAATCGTCGTTGAGCAGGATCACCTTGTACAGCGGCGGCCGTTCCGTCTCGGTTTTGACCTTGGTGCGCGGCTTGACAATGGTTTTTGTCATGGCGGACCTGCTAGGGCCTCTCAATCGCACTCGCAATGACACGCGGGCGTCATCCAAGCGCGGTCACAATATAATCAATCGGGCACGCCGTCACAGCGGCCTCGGCCGCCGCCGTCGCGGCACCGGCCGGCCGGCCTCAGGTGGCATTGACTACCGTCCGGCTGTTAGGATGATAGCGGCAAACGTAGTCGCGGCGAAAACATTGCGAGGGTCGTCATGCACTTTATCGGCATCATTCTGATCGGGTTCGTTGCTGGAATCATCGCGCGCTTCCTGGCACCCGGCCCCAACAATCCCTCAGGCTTCATCTTGACGACGCTACTTGGAATCGCCGGCGCATTCATCGCGACCTTTATCGGTCAAGCGATCGGCCACTACCAACCGGATGAAGGCGCCGGCCTGATTGGCGCCGTTATCGGTGCGGTGGTGGTGCTGTTCGTCTGGCATCGCCTGGTGTCGGCGCGCGTTATATCCGACCCCGGTAACCGACGCTGGCTTTAGGCCGCAACGCTGCCGCGCGCGAGGGACGGCGCTCAACCAAAACAGCGCGCGGCGCGCCGGAACGCCCCGCGATAGTAAAGCGGCTGGTGTCCTTGCGCTGTCCCATTTTCAGGATGGCGGCCCGCGCCGCTTCGGCGGACGCTTGCATCAGCGACATGACAATGTCGATCTGGGCGTCGACATCGTCGCTTAGCCCCTGAGCCGCCAGGACAGCGTCCTCAAGGGTCGGTGGATCGCGCCGGACCCGGCGTCGGCCATCCTTCGTATCCCACACTTCGCTCATGTCGCACCTCGACCTGCCGTTCTTCCGGCTTTTGAACATTGAACGTCTATTATCAGCTATTTACCGCATTGCAGCAAGTCCATTGTGCAACGCACTCACAGCAATTTTAGGGGCCCAAATGGGCAAAAAAACGCACCCGCGGCCTAACGGCTGCGGGTGCTGCGAAAATCCAGCCGAATGCAGCTAGCGGGGGGCCATCTCGCTGAACAGCACGCCGCCTTTGCCTTTTGACGTTTTCGCCGTCTCGACCAGCGAGACGGTCACGTGATCGGCCGTCGTGCCCGCATTCTTCACCACGGCGTCGGTGATGTCTTTGACCAAGCCGCGCTTCTGCTCAAGCGTACGGCCTTCCAAAATATACACGACCACTTCCGGCATAGTTTGTCCTCCAATGTTGCCCGCCCGCCTCACTTGGTCATTAGTCGCATAGCGAACCCGGTATGGGCTTGCCTCGAGTTCGAGCCCGTACTATCGGAAAGTTCCCGGGAAGGCACAACAGGGAGCTGACAATGAAGCGTTTGGCATTTGCCGTCGGTGTATTGGCGCTGAGCTTTGCCGCCGCCGCACCGGCACGCGCCGACTTCGCCGTGGTGAAATTCGAGCTCGGTTATTGCCGCATTTGGTGGGACACCAGCGCGAAGCCGATCGGCACGGGCTGGACCATCGTCGCGACGGCGCCGACCTTCGAAGGCGCCTGGGCCGCGCAAGACGCCGCGGTCAAGAAGGGTAAGTGCAAATAATCTGACCTTTCTTGCTCAACTTTCTGCTGCCGCCCGCCAGTCGTTGGCGGGCGGTTGCAGTTCGTTTACGTCGTAAGCCGGACGTCACTGCCGCCGCGGCCGTTCTTGCGTGCTCACGCTCTGATGATTGTCTGTGGCGCGTAGCTCTTGCGCGTACACCCGGCCGGATCAGCGATCAGCGGTTCGGGTAGTAGGATGTTCCATTGTGCGTGCTGAACAGCCGCCGCAATACCGTGCCAAGGCCCGGTGTAGGCTGATATTTGCCGCTCGAGGCATAAGCGGCGTGCTGTTTTGATTTTTTGACCGGCGGCACTGTCTGCGGCGGGATCAACGCCTGATCCGCGGGCTCGGCAGGCGCCGCTTCGGTCGCGGGCGGCACGTCCGACAGCGAGGCAAATCCCGGAGCCGGCTTCGGCGCAGCTGCGGGAACCGCACTTGGACCGCTCGCGTCGGCATTTTCCGTCCGCCGGCTGGGGCGCGGCAATCGCCGTCGACTGTGTCGCGGCGGCCGGCGGCAGCACGTTTGGCGCTGCAGCCGACGCGGCTTGCGAGGCCACCGGCGCCGGCGGAGGCACCTGTGCCGCCGGCAAGGCTGCTTGTATCGCTGGGGCGGCCTTCGGCGGAACGGCCGTCGTGACCTTGACCGGCGCAGCCAGTGCGCCGGACGCCGAATCCGGCGCCAGAGTTGCCATGGCCGGCGCGGCCCGTGCGCTGGTGACGATGGCGTGGGCGGTGATCGACGCTGTCTTGTCGCGTTCACCGGCAGGCCGGTCGATCAGCGAGAGGACAACGGCGGCTCCGGCGGTCGCGCCAATGGCGGTGGCGACAAGTACAACGCGGGCCGTGCGCATAAAACTCGGCGCGGGTGCCAAATAGCCCCATTCCGAATTGAAATTACCGGCCGAACGCATTGCGATCTCCCGACTGCGTGATACTGAGATTTCTGCTGCAGTTCGCATGTTTCCTGGCCGCGCCATCGAGTCTAAAACCACAAATCCAATTTGACGCCCGGATCCTGGCCATCGACATAGACCTCGACCGGGCCGTGATATGCACAACCCGGCGCCGCCACGACCGTTCCCTTGATCGCTACCTTATGGCTTACCGAGAGTGACGGAACCCGGCAATATGCGGCCGATCGGAAATCGAAGGCCTGTTGCCAAAAGGCATCATTTGCACGTGCCTATCGACGGTAATTCGGTAGTAAAACTGCACATGGTGGGACGGTTTTGCACAGCCCTGTGCGTAGGCGGTAGGCGCCATTTCGTTCTACGCCGACTGCACTCGCGAGCGGCATCATGACGCCGAGTTGAATTGTCGACTGCCGGACACCATGCCGCTAATGCTGCCGCCGACCGAGGCAAACATTTCGCCAATGACCGAGACGACATGGCGGGTCGCGGCGACGACGTGGTCCTTAATGTTGAGCGTCCCGGCGACAAGCGGATTGTCGAGCAGCGCGTCCGGCTCGCGCGCTTCGCCGGGCACGACAGTCGACGCAGTCGCATCATTCGCGGGCGGATCTGCGGCCGCAATAGTAAGCGGCGCGTGTGGCGCAGCGGCGAGGACGGCAGGCGCTTTGCGATGCGCGGGCCCGACTTTCGGCGGAGCCGGGCCGGGGCTGGGGCGCTTTGCTGAGCCATCGTCTGCGAGGCAAACAAGGCGTCCGCCAATTTGGCATCCGCCGCCGCGCGCGCCTGCTGCGCGGCGCGTGCGGTCGCCGCGTCTTCGGCCTGGTCGCGACGTTGCTCGGCGGCCATCTGGACCTTGAGATAATTGATGATCAGCGCATGCTCGTCGCGGACCATTGCCATCATCTCGGGCGAGGCCGGCTGGACGTCGACCAACTGCGGCGGCGTGGTGTGGCCGGAATGATATTGCGTGAACAGGAACCCGCCGATCACGCTCGCCAAGGCGGCCGGAAGGATGTCGAGCACTAATTTACCGAGGAATCGCGCCAGCCAGGGTCCCTGGTGCTGCACCGCCCAGTTTGGCTGCATCGTCCTGATCCCGCTGCTCTGCATCACCGGTCTCCAATATTTCAAACGCGCGATTGAATTTCAAACACCTGTTCTGGGCGCGACGAGCCAAGAAAAAGGAATTTTTGCGGCATTCCCCGCTTTTCGCGCCGGGTTCCTCAAGCCGGCCGACCAAGACCGCCGACCAGCCAGCTGCCGATCAGCGCCGCCAGCCACTCGACCGCCTCATTGTCGAGCACAAGCCCAATCGGAGCCTGCGCGAGCTGGTCGCGGTTGCGCAGAAACACGCTGCATTGGCCGATCAGCCAGATCGACGCCACCGTCACCGTTCTGGGATCGGCATTGGGCAAAAAGCGGCGTATGAGATCGGCTGCAAGTCCCATGAAAGGCGCCGCCTCTTCGCTGACCAGAGCCCGAAAGACCGGCGTCGGTCGCACCGTTTCCCAATTGAATATCCGCATGTAGCGGCTGTATTCGTCGCGCCCCATAAGCGGATGCAACTGGCGTCGAATAAACGCCCGCAACGCATCCTCCCGCGACATTGCCTTGGTCTCCTCGGCATGCGCGAGTTGATCCTCGGTCATAGCGCGAAAGGCAGCACGCAACACTTCGCGATAAAGCCCGTCCTTGCCCTCGAAATGGTAATTGATGGCCGCTTGGTTCACCCGCGCCTTGGCGACAATGGCGCGAATGCTGGTGCCGTCGTAACCGCGCTCGGCGAACAGCCGCTCGGCGGCTTTGGTGATCCGGTCACGCGTCACCTCGGATGGTCGCGTCATGGCCGCTACGCCTTTCCGATTTTCAAACCTTCGTTTGAATTCCAGATAATGGGTTGCCCGGTGCAATGCAATCGCCCGTTTGCCGCATTGCCGATCGCGGGGGTGCGCTAGGGTGCTTTGCGGGCCCGCGCTTTTCATGTGTATTACGCCAATGCCGGCCTTCATTTGCGTCACCTGCGGAGCCCAGTTCGCGCCATCGGAACAAGCAACCCGAGCGCTGCCCGATCTGCGACGAGGATCGCCAATATGTGCCGCCGTCCGGTCAGGCCTGGACGACGCACGATGCGCTCGAACGGCAGCCATTTCAACTGTTTCCGTCAGCACGAAGACGAATCTGATCGGCATCGGCACGATGCCCGCATTCGCCATCGGACAGCGGGCGCTGTTGCTCGCCACCGATAAAGGCAACCTGTTGTGGGACTGCATTTCGCTCCTCGACCAAGCCACGATCGCGATCGTAAAGGCGTTGGGAGGGTTGATCGGCATCGCCATCTCGCATCCGCATTATTACGCGTCGATGGTCGAGTGGGCGCATGCCTTCGACGCGCCGATCCATCTCCACGCCCGCGACCGCCAATGGGTCATGCGGCCCGATCCGGCCATTAGCCTATGGGATGGCGATACGCTGGCGTTGGCCGATGGCGTCACGCTGATCCGCTGCGGCGGCCACTTCGCCGGCGGCACGGTGCTGCATTGGGCGAAGGGCGCAGCGGGCCGCGGCGCGTTGTTGTCCGGCGATATCGTGCAGGTTCTGCCCAACCGCAACTTCGTCAGCTTTATGCGCAGCTACCCGAATTTCTTTCCGCTGGCGGCGCCGGCCGTCGAGCGGATCGGCGCGCTGCTTGAGCCCTACCCTTTCGACATCATCTATGGCGCCTGGTTCGACCGCATCGTTCCGCACGACGGCAAAGCCATCGTGCGAAGCTCGGTCGCGCGCTATGTCGCGGCGATCCGCGGCGACGGCTCGGCAGAATTAAAATAGGAGGAACCGCGATGGCTCGCATCGAGGACGTCAAACGGGAAGCTCTTAGCGCGCGACAGCAGCAGCTTTACGACGAGATCATGCGCACGCGGCCGCGTGGCAAGCTGAGCGGTCCGTTTTCAGTATGGATGCACACTCCCGACCTCGCCGAGCCCGCCAACGGGCTGGCCAATTGCTTTCGCGTTAATCCCAGGTTGGACAAACGGCTGATCGAATTAATCACGCTGTTGATGTGCCGCGCGGCAACGGTGAAATATGCCTGGTCGGTGCACGAGCCGCTGGCGCGCCAAGCGGGCTTGTCGCCGCAAATCGTCGACGCCATCCGCGCCAACAAGCGC
This sequence comes from uncultured Alphaproteobacteria bacterium, assembly GCA_963816565.1. Classification (GTDB taxonomy): domain Bacteria; phylum Pseudomonadota; class Alphaproteobacteria; order Rhizobiales; family Xanthobacteraceae; genus BOG-931. The sequence continues at coordinate 386,063 of CAWFLM010000001.1, forward strand.
CCGGACTTCTCGCGCGACGACGAGCGGCTGATCTACGACCTCGTCACCGAATTGCTCACGACCAAAACGCTCAGTGACGCTACATTCGAGCGCGCAATAGGCGCGCTCGGCCGCGAAGGCGTCATCGAGGCGGTAAGCTGCGCCGGCTTCTACGGCATGATCGGCTTTGTGCTCAACGCCTTCGAAGTGCCGCCGCAGCCGGGCGGCGAGGTGCTGACTTAACCGCGCAAAGGGCGTCGATCGCGGCGTTGAATTTTTCGGCCTGTTCCAGCACCGCGCGGCCGTGCCGGGTCAACGCGATCGTGCGATGGCCGTCGTTCTCGGTGCGCACGAGGCCGTCGACAACCGCATCCTCCCAACCGAAATGTGCGGACAACTGTGCCAGGCTTCCACCGCCTGCTCGCGCGTGCGCGGGCGGTCCTCGACCCAGGCGAGGAATTGGATCATGATCAGGCTTGGCGAAGAGGACATCGCGGCCTCCATTGAGTCCGCAATATAAGGCAAAACGCGTCCGCATGCAGCCCGACCCTCCGGGACGGAACCAAACCCGCGGAACGCGCGTTATTTGGCGCATTTCATCGCGAGGCATTTTATGTCCATTCTCATCAGCGCCCTGATCACCTTTGTCGTCATCATTCTCGTGCTTTACCTGGTCAATATGCTGCCGATCGACGGCCGGGCAAAGCAGATCGTCCGTGTCGTGGTCATCATTATCGGCATAATTTCATTGCTGCGGTACCTGGCGGTCTTCTAAAATCGGCCGGTGCGACGCATCGAAGGCTACGTCATCGTTTCGTCCGACGGCATGCTCGCCGACGCCAAAGGCGAGATGCCGGATTCGATCCGCAATGCGGCCGATCAGCGCTTTTTCCAAGCCGCACTCGACCGTGCCGCCGTCCTTGTGCACGGCCGGCATTCCCATGAAGGCGGACCGCGCGCCGCGCGGCGAAAGCGGCTCATCCTGACCCGTCAGATCGCCGCCCTCGCGCCCGATCCGGAACATCCCCATGCTCTGTTGTGGAATCCGCTCGGCGCCAGCCTCGATCAGGCGATCGAACGGCTCGGAGTCAGTGACGGCACGGTCGCCGTCATCGGCGGCCCCGAAGTGTTCAGCCGGTTTCTGCCGCTCTACGATGCGTTTCACCTGTCCCGGGCTGCCAAGGCAAAAATCCCGGGCGGGCTTGCGGTTTTCACCGAAGTCGGCCCGAATGCGACGCCGGAAGACGTGCTCATGCAACGCGGCTTCACGCCGGGCGCGCGGCGCGACCTCGACGCTGCCGCCGGCGTCTCGGTGGTGACGTGGGAACGCCAACCCTAGGAACGCCAGCCATGGGAACGCCAACGATGACTGGGCGAGATCGTCTGTTATGATTGCGCGAGACCTGTCGTCATGAGCTTACGATCCGCCCCGCAGCCATCCAAACCTGTCGCCGCCCTCGATTACGAAATCGCGCAGGAGCAAGCCTCCGCGCTGGGCCGGATCGGCCGTGCGCTTGAAGCGGCACTCGCGGCGCTCGTCGAATACGACCGCGTCCATCGCGAGCCCACCGCCAAGCGTGCCCAGCTGCTGCAGGATGCCGGCGACGCGCTGTGGTGCTTCATGGTCCAGCGCGAAGCGTGCGGACTGCGCGACCCGCGGCCGGTGCTGCGCGACTACCGCGTGCCCGCCGAAGTGCGAAACCGCATGGGCGTCTTGGTCGGGCGGCGCCGCACCGGCTCGACCTGAGCTTTGACCCAACCACCTCGTGCCGCCAATCCCGCAGAGATTGCCGCGTCAGAACCGCTGTTAGCATTCGCTTAACTCGGCTCGCGCCGCCCGCCGGGACCCGTTGAAAGGCTTTATTCACCGTTCTCAATGCATTGTTACCGGCAATTCAACGGCGTGGCGGCGCCCGGAGTTGTAATGCGTACCCTGCCTCTACTTGACGAGCTCGAGGGCGCCCTCGCATCCGGGAACATCAATCGCCGGATCGATATCCTCAGCCGCATCACCGACCTGTTCATCAATGGCGCCGAGCACTATTCCGAGGACCAAGTCGGCGTTTTCGACGATGTCATGGCCCGCCTCGTCAACACCATCGAGGCCAAGGTCCGCGCCAAGCTGGCGCATCGGCTGGCGCCGATCGCCAACGCACCGTCAAACGTAATCCACATGCTGGCCTTCGATGACGACATCGAGGTCGCAAGCCCCGTCCTCGCCCAATCGCCACGGCTTGACGACCGCGATCTGATCACCGCCGGCCGCAATAAGAGCCAGCAGCATCTGTTCGCCATCGCGCAGCGCCCGCACGCTAAGCGAGCCGGTGACCGACGTCCTGGTCGAGCGCGGCGACCGCGATGTGGTTCATTCGGTGGTCAGGAACGTCGGCGCGCGATTTTCCGACGCCGGCTTCCGCGCCTTGGTCGGGCGCTCGACCGGCGACGACGCGCTGGCGACCGAAGTGGGGCTGCGCTCGGACATCCCGCGGCAGCATTTCCTGGTTCTGTTGGACAAAGCGTCAAGCGCCGTGCGCCAGCGGCTGGCCGCCGAAAACCCGCAGGCCGGTTCGGCCATCGACGGCGTTGTGGCCGAAGTCGTAGGCGGCATCCGCATCGAAGCCCGTAACACCTCGCCGGATTTTGCCGCCGCACAGGCTTATGTCGAGCGGCTCAACCGCATCCGGCGGATCGGCGAATCCGAAATCTACCAATTCGCCCGCGACCGCAAATTCGAAGAGACTGCGATTGCGCTGTCGATCATGTGCGACACCCCGATCGACGTCGTCGAGCGCGCGCTGCTCGATCCCAGCGCCGAGATCATCCTCATTCTCGCCAAGGTGGCGGGCCTTTCGACGACGACCACCAAAGCGGTGCTGCTGCTGCGCGCGGCCGACCGCGGCATGTCGGCGAAAGACCTCGAACATGCACTGTCGAGCTTCAATCGATTGCAGCCCGAAACCGCGCGCCGGGTGCTCAGCTTCTTCCGCACCCGCGTCAAGAAGCCGGCCGCGCCGATGGTGCCTCCGGCAGTCGCCGTCAACGGCTGAAGAACAGCGCGCACGAAAGTCCGAGTGGCACGCTCTCGGCGCGCGCCGCAACCCTGACAATCGGTCTAGCGCGCGGACGAGAAACCGCCGCACCATCGGGTTTTTGCGATTGCTTTCGTCGTCTCGCGAAGCAGTCATCCGCTTTGCGGTCATGCACGTCGGCTTTCGAGTCGGGCGGCACTTACGCATTCGGCGCCGCGCGTTGCGCATGCGAACGCGTCGACGTGCCGTCCGCGCAACGATCGTGACGAAGCATTAAAGGTTTTCTTGCAGAATCTGCTTGACTCCATGCTGATTGCATTTATGTGGGGAATTAGCCGCTGTTGGTCGGTTCGCGTGGACTGATCCAGCGGCTTTCGCTTTCCGTGGCGCCGGCTCGCCGGCATCTCGGGTTCTGATCTAGGTTGGGGAGGACGGCATGAGCCAACACGCCCTCTTACGATCGGTGAAGGGCTTGGGGATCCCAGGTACCGCCCGAAAGGAAGACCGCAAGACCAGACTGAAAGTGGCGACTCCGGCACCGGAGGAAGATCGCCATATCGACGGCAAAGATCATTTCGCCACGCGCAACGGCGTCCGCTGCGCCGGCGTGCATTTGATCGTCGATCTGCATGGCGCCAAGCGTCTCAACGACATCGACCATATCGAGGCGACGCTGCGGCGCTGCGTCGAGGCCGCGCGTGCGACGCTGTTACATATTCATCTGCACCACTTTCAGCCGAGCGGAGTTTCCGGCGTGGCGGTGCTGGCGGAGAGCCACATCTCCATCCACACCTGGCCGGAAATCGGCTATGCCGCACTCGACGTATTCATGTGCGGCGCGGCCGATCCGGATGCCTGCATTCCGGTTTTGCGCGAGGCATTTTCCGCCAAGCGGGTAGGCGTCAACGAACTGCTGCGCGGTCAAGACGCCTGAAGCCCGGCGGCTTGAAACGAATGTTCGAGCGGCCGGGCCAAGTCCCGGCCGTTTTCGTATCGGGAGGATTTGATGGCCGCGAAGCGTTGGATTGCCGAGACGCTGTTCGACGATCTCGGTTTCCGCATGAGCTTTCAGGTCGACAACGTGCTTTACGAAGTGCAGACCGAGCACCAACACTTGGTCCTGTTCGAGCAGCCGTTCTTCGGCAAGATGCTGATGCTCGACGGCGCCACCCAGAATCTCCAAGAAAGACGAATTCATCTACCAGGAGATGATGTCGCATGTGCCGCTGTTCGCGCACGGCCATGCCCAAGACGTCCTCATCATCGGCGGCGGCGATTGCGGCATCGCCGAGGAAGTGCTCAAGCACAAAACCGTCAAACGCCTCACCCAAGTCGAGATCGACGCCAAGGTGGTGGAATTCGCCAAGGAACATTTTCCCGAATTTACCGGGCCGGTCTTTTCCGACAAACGCTTCGAATCCGTGATCGACGACGGCGCCAAATACGTCGCCAAGACCGGCCGTCGCTTCGACATCGTCATCGTCAATTCGACCGATCCGCTAGGACCCGGGAAAATCCTGTTCGGCGCAAAATTTTATTCCGGCTGTGCCCGCTGTTTGAATGACGGCGGCATTCTGATAACGCAGAACGGGGTACCGTTCTTCCAGAAGAACGAGTTGACCTCGACCATGAAGAAGTTCCGGCGGCTGTTCGCCGATGCCACCTGCTATGTCGCCGCCATTCCGGTCTATGTCGGTGGCCATATGGCCATGGGTTTTGCCACCGACGACATGCGGCTGCGGCGGCATCGCGTGAACACCATCGCCCAACGCTACCGCAGGGCTGGCAGCTTTCCGACGAAGTATTGGACCCCCGAGGTCCACGTCGCCGCCTTCGCCAAACCGCGCTTTATCGCCGATTTGGTGGCGAAGGCGGGGTAGCCACGGCGCTAGACTGTCCACCCTCCGGTGTTTGCGCTAAAACAATCGTGAATGGCGTCGGTCACGCCCGGTTCTTAAACTGGGGCGATATTCACGCGTGCGAGGGAGGAAATTGCCATGAAGCTCTATATGCATCCGGTATCGATGACGAGCCGGCCGGTCCGGTTGTTTATCGCCGAGAATAAAATTCCGGTCGACGAAGTCACGGTGCGACCTGTTCACGGGCGAGCAATACAAGCCACCCTATACGGAACTCAATCCAAACAGTCTCGTGCCGATGATCGAAGATGGCGATCTGCGTTTGACCGAAAGTTCGGCGATCCTGAAATATCTCGCCGACAAGATCGGCTCCCCGGCTTACCCGAAGGATTTGAAGCAGCGCGCCAAGGTCAACGAGGTGATGGATTGGCTCAACAGCAATTTCTATCGCGAATGGGCCTACAATCTGTGCTATCCGCAGCTGTTTCCGCATCTCAAGCGGCGCAGCGATGAAGCGCAGGCGGCAACGATCGAATTCGGCCAGCAGAATGCCAAGCGCTGGCTGCAAATCCTCAACGACTATTGGATTGGGCCGAACAAGCCATATCTGTGCGGCGACCAGATCACGATCGCCGACTATTTCGGCGCCGCTCTGGTCACGCTCGGCGAAGTCATCCGCTGCGACTTCTCGGCCTATCCTAATGTCGAGCGCTGGTTACGTAACGTCAAGAAGCTGCCGAGTTGGCCCAAGGTCAACGAGGTGTTCTACGGCCTGGTCGATTCGGTAAAGGAGCAGCCGTTCCAGGCGATCTGAGAAAGGAGAAACAGAATGAGCTTCTTTCCCGGCAAGGACCCCGCCTTAGGCGATGCGCCGGCAAGCGATGCGGTGCAACAGCTGATCGTACCGCGCTCGGTCGATCTCGGCGGCTTTCAAGTCCATCGCGCGCTGCCGTCGGCGCGCTCGCGCATGGTCGGACCCTTTATCTTCTTCGACCATTTCGGCCCGGCGGTATTCAAGGCCGGCGACGGCGTCGACGTGCGGCCGCATCCGCATATCGGTCTTGCCACCGTCACCTATCTGTTCGACGGCGAAATCGTGCATCGCGACAGCCTCGGCACCGCACTGCCGATCCGACCGGGCGCCGTCAATTGGATGACTGCCGGACGCGGCATCGTGCATTCCGAGCGCACCGCGCCCGACCATCGCGACGGCGGCGAGCCGCTGCACGGCCTGCAATTATGGGTCGCGCTGTCGATCAACGACGAGGAGACCGCGCCGGCTTTCGCCCACACCGCGGCGGCCGACATTCCCGAACTGCGCGAGGCGGGCCTCCATTTGCGCGTCGTCGCCGGAACGATGCACGGACTGCGCTCGCCCGTGGTAACGAGTTGGGACACCGTATTTGCCGAAGCTCATATGAAAGCCGGAACGATCTTGCCGGTCGGCGATGAACACGAAGAGCGCGCCGTTTACGTCATCGCCGGCGAAATCGAGATTGCCGGCGACCGTCATGGCCCGGAACGTCTACTGGTGCTCAAGCCCGGCGACCGCATCGCCGTGAAGGCGGTGAGCGACGCGCATATCGTGGTGGTCGGCGGCGCCGCCATGGACGGGCCGCGCCACATCTGGTGGAACTTCGTATCCTCGCGCAAGGAGCGCATCGAAGCGGCGAAAGCCGACTGGAAGGCTGGCCGCTTCGATATCGTTCCCGGCGACACCGCCGAGTTCATCCCGCTGCCGGACGCTTAGTCTGTGATGAGCTGCGAGCCCAGCCGCGCGCCATCGCCGTTAGAATACGTAAGCCAGAGACCCGCCGATATCTGCGGAGGCTGGATCAAAAATCATCTGACAGACAGATAGCAAAAGGCCGGTCCCCGAAAACCAAAGGACGATCGGATCGATCGCGCCGACGGCGTCATGGATTTGCCGCCAAGTCCAAGGCAGCTCGTCATCGTATGGCTTCCAATATTTACGCAATTCCGGATGCGTGAGTTCACCCCTCATGGGCATGTCCGAGTCCTTGTAACGTGCGGTCTCGCCGGTTGACGATGAGCGCCGGGGCCAACGCCGCGCCGGCGCGGCTGGGCCGGGAAACAGGCCGACGCTCGGAAGGAAGTGCGGAGATGGCGATCCGAAGGTAATGCAGCTTCCAGTCCTCAAAACCCTCTACGGGTAAGGACCTGCCGCCTGCCACACGGAGCACGCCGCCAACCGAACCGAAGTTCGGATAGCCACGTGTGTTTTCGCCCGTTTGCGGTGACCGGTTTCGCCAAACGATTGCAGCGACGGTTAGCAAAACGCCGAGCAAACCGACCGTAGCGAGCTGCGCCATCTCCAACTCCTGCTTCGCGGCTTCCTGCTGGCTCGGGGTGAAGCGCCCCCGAGGGAAGAAGTCGAACCTAGCCATCCGCGCAGATGCTCGCCTAAAGAAAAGCTAAAGGTTGGCTTGGGTCCTCCTTTATTTTTCGTTATTCTCCGCCGCGCGACCAAGGCGGCGCTATCTTGATCTACCGATTTGAAGACTATGCACTCGACGCTGGACGGCGTGAACTTCGCCGCGGCAAAACGATATACGCGGTCGAGCCGCAGGTTTTCGACGTCCTGGAATATCTCATCCGGCACCGCGCCCGCCTGATTACCAGGGACGAACTGTGGAAAGCGGTCTGGCACGGTCGCGTCGTGTCCGAGGCCGCGATCGATACGCGTGTCAGCGCAGCGCGAGCAGCTATCGGCGACAGCGGCAGCGGGCAGCGCCTCATCCGCACCGTGCGGAAGAGGGGATTTCGGTTTGTCGGGTCCCTCATCGAAGAAACGAGCCCGTCCGGGATCTCGCACCCGGCGGAGGAAATCCGCCACCGCGCCGCACTCGCCGATTATCCGACGGTCGGCGTCATCCCATTTACGAATCTCAGCGGCGATCCCGGCCAGGATTCGCTCGGTGACGGCCTGACCGAAGATCTGATCACCGCGCTGGCAAAAGTCAGTTGGCTGTACGTTGCTACGCGTGCATCATGCTTTGCCTGCAAGGGGCAACCGCTCGGCGCCGGCCAGATCGCCCGCAAGCTTGGCGTTCGCTATCTCGTGGACGGCAGCATACGCCGCTTGGCCGGCCGCATCCGCATCACCGTGCAGCTCATCGACGGTCTCGCCGAGCATCAAATCTGGGCAGAACGCTACGATCTGGACGGAGGCGCCAATTTCAAGCTGTTCGATCGGATTTGCGAAAAAATTCTGGCTGCCGTGGAGCCGCATTTGTATCTCGCCGAGCATTTCCGCGCCCAACGGAAACCGGCAATGCAATTGAACGCCTGGGAATGCGTTGTGCGGGCCTTGTCGCTGATGAATACCCGCGATCAAGGCAATGTGACGGCCGCGCACGAGCTTCTGCAAAAGGCTGTTTCAATCGATCCGGCATCCGCGCAAATCCGCAGCCTGCTGTCGATCGTGACCACATTGCGCGTCCATATGAGCTGGGCGGACCGGCACGACGTCATCCCGACGGCGCTGGCGGCGGCGCGCACAGCGCTGGCCCTCAATCCGGACGAGCCCTGGGCTCACGCCGCGCTCGGCTACGCTTCGATCTGGCGGCAGCCCGAAGACGCGATCCTGCCGTGTCAGCGCGCGGTTGAGCTTAATCCGAACTTTGCCGTCGGCCATTATTTTCTGGCGCTCGCTTCCACCTATGCCGGCGACCACGGCCCGACATTCGCGCACGCCGATATTGCGGAACGGCTGGCGCCGCAGGATTTGCTGGCGCGCGGCTATGCCGGCGCCCATGACAATGTCCGTGCGACGGCCTCGTTTGCGACCGAAAACTACCGCCGCGGGATAGAATTTGCCGGCAACGCCGCCATCTACAGCCCGAATTCGCCGACCGCCCAACGGGCCCTCCTCATCAACCTCGCGCTTGGCGGCAAATCCCATGAAGCGCGTCACGCGCTGGAAAAGCTGCGCCGGCTGGCGCCCGAAATGTCACAAAGCTGGATCAAGCAAAATGCGGTCTGGTCCTCCCCCGAGACGATGAAACGATATGTCGACGCCTTTCGCGCCGCGGGATTGAAATAACAGTGGCAAAGGACCCGAGCGTTTGCGGCATGGAGAAGGTTCGATGACCCGCTTGTTTGAATGCCGCGTTCCAATCCTGCTTGCCGGACTTATCTGCTTCGGCGCGGCAATTGCGGCGCCGGCGCAAGCCGCATCCGACCTCGATCGCGCCTATCGTATCATCGCAACGAAACAATTCGTCGACCTCACCCACTCGTTCGGCCCGGACACCCCGGTTTGGGCGGGCTTCGGCCAAGCGAAATTCTCGCCGGCCAGCGATCCCAAGACCGGCGAGCCTTACACCATCCCCAAGGACGAATTCCGCGCCACCTATTATCAGATGGTCGGACAATACGGCACGCATGTCGATCCACCGGCGCATTTCGCGCAGGACGGCATCACCATGGATCAGATTCCGCTCAAGCAGATGATTTTGCGGCTGGTCGTGCTCGACGACACGCCCTATCTCGGCAAAGATCCGAACCACGCCTTCTCGATCGCCGATCTCAAAGCTTGGGAACGCGAGCACGGCCGCATCCCGAAGGGCGCGTTCGCCGCGCTGCGCACCGACATGTACAAGGATTGGGACAGCAACCCCGAGCGCTTCAAGCGCCAGCCGTTTCCCGCCTGGTCATTCGACACGATCAAATATCTTTATGAGAAGCGCGGCGTGACCGCGACCGGCCACGAATCCATGGACACCGACACGACCGACAAGATGAACTCGGAAACCTGGATTCTGCAGCACGGCCATTACCAGATCGAGGTCATGGCCAATCTCGATAAAGTGCCGCCGACCGGCGCGCTGATCGTGGTGACCTGGCCCAAGGTGAAAAACGGCCTCGGCTTCCCGGCGCGCGCCTTTGCGATCTTGCCGTGAACGCAATCGTCGCTATCCCGCGTCTTAGCAGTCAGCGGCCGGCAAGTCGATCGCGAGGCGATAGATGATTACTCAGCCGCGGGCCATAGCGGCCGACGCCTCGCAGGCGCGGCTTTCGTGGTCGCATGGCAGATATTGGCCGCCGCCAGAACTCTTTCGCCGACACGCCGCCGCAGATTTCGATCGAGAAAAAATACGTCGAGGTTTCCGTCGTCGTCGACGACGCGCTCAAGCCTTTTGCCGGCCTGTTCGCCAACTGCCTCGCCGAGGGCAAGACGTGGGCGGACAAGGCAAGCGCCGACGCCACCGCGCAATGGCGCGACGATCCGAAATCGTTTCGCGAGCCAGCAATGGTCGTATGACCGGGTTTACGACCTGCGCTCGGCGGTCGGCCGCTATATCAGCGTCGTCCGCAGCGACGGCACATTCGAAGGCGGCGCCCATCCGAACCAGGAAATCGACACCATCTTATGGGACGTCCCGGCGCAGAAGCGCATCAGCATCCGTCCGTTCTTCACCGAGACGGCCGACAACGGGCCGACCATGACAGCGCTGGCGCGGCTGGCGCAACTTGCCGTCGCGGCCGCCAAGCTGGCGAACTGGCATCAACGGCTATGGTGACGACGAAACGCCCGCCGCGAAGCATGACGCCGGAGCAAGAACTGCGGCAGGACAATTTCATCAATGATGGGATCAAGCCGAGCCTTCTCGAACTCGGACCGGTGATGCTCGCGCCGTCGACCGAAAGCGGCAAGAGCGCCGGACTGACGTTCCACTATTCGCCTTACGGGGTAGGACCTTATGCCGAAGGTCCCTACACCGTATTCGTGCCGTGGACGGACTTCCGGCAATATCTGTCGCCCGAGGGCGTCGGCGATCTTCGCCGGCACCCGGCCAAAAAGCGACGGAGACAAATGGTGATAACCCCCTCTTGCTCCGAGAGGGGATTGTCGGCTACCGGCGTTCAAGCGGCGTGGCGCTGCGCCTTCATCCAGGCTTCGATCTCCCGCTCGGCTTCGGCCTTGGCGAAGCCGTAGCGCGCCTGCAGGCGGCCGACCAATTCGCTGCGGCGGCCGCCGATGCGCGTTAAGTCCTCGTCGGTGAGTTTGACCCAGTTGCTGCGGACCTTGCCCTTGAATTGCATCCAATTGACTTGAATCTGATCCCAGTTCATCGATTGTCTCCCTGCTGGAGGATGGACAAACGACGCCGCTCACCGCGTCGTTCTTGAGCATGCAATGTCAGCGGCGCGATGCGGCCTCAATTCGGCGGCAGCAGGGTCTTTCCGAGATCAATCTTGGCGCCGCTCGGGCGGTTTGGGTTTGTCAATTCAGAAAGCCGCTATTCCCGCGCCGGGCAATTTTCTTCCCGTCATCGTGGTTGCAATTCGCTAAATCACGACGCCAAAACATTGGCACCAAACCGCAAGCGACGATGTAAGATGCCGTCGATTCATGCCGCCAATGAGACTGCATGGCCTCGCCTCCCCCGCCTCCCGATGTCGAACGGCTCGCGCGCGATGTCCGCAGCGGCGACCGCACTGTGCTGTCGCGCGCCATTACGCTCGTCGAGAGTAAGCGCGCCGACCATCGCCACACTGCCGCCGCGCTGACCCAGGCGCTGCTGGCCGAAACCGGCAAGGCGGTGCGCGTCGGCATCACCGGCGCCCCGGGGGTGGGTAAATCGACCCTGATCGATGCGCTGGGGCATAAGCTCACCGGCCAGGGCCGCAAGGTCGCGGTCCTCGCGGTCGATCCGTCATCGCGTCGCACCGGCGGCTCGATCCTTGCCGATAAGACGCGCATGGCGCATCTCGCCAACGACGACAACGCCTTCATTCGCCCCTCCCCGTCATCCGGCACGCTCGGCGGCGTCGCGGCCAAGACGCGCGAGACCATGCTGCTATGCGAGGCCGCCGGCTACGACGTCGTGCTGGTCGAGACCGTCGGCGTCGGCCAATCGGAAATTGCTGTCGCCGACATGACCGACTTTTTCCTGGTGCTGGCGCTGCCCGGCGCCGGCGACGAGTTACAGGCGCTCAAGAAAGGCGTGGTCGAGCTTGCCGACATGATCGCGGTCAACAAGGCCGACGGCGATAACCTGCCCCGTGCCAAGCTTGCCGCCGTCCCAATATGGCGCGGCGCTGCACATCCTGTCGCCGCGCTCGCCGAACTGGTCGCCGCCGGTCGTGACCTGTTCGGCGCTCAAGGACGAAGGCATCGAGGCGCTGTGGGAGCATATTCTCGACCATCGCCAGCGCCTCACCGCATCCGGCGAGCTTGCGGCGCGCCGCGGCGATCAACAGGTGAAATGGATGTGGACCATGCTGGAAGAGCGGCTATTCGAGCCGCTGCGCACCGATCGCACGCTCAAGGCGGCCTTGCCGCGGATCGAGGCCGATGTCGCCGCGGGCCGCATGGCGCCCGGCACGGCGGTCGAGCAAATCGTCGGCCTACTTGGCGCGTGACGTCATGCGTGTCGTTCTCGCGGGCTTCGGCCGATTCCCGGGTGCGCCGTTCAATCCGAGCGCGGCGCTGGTCGCGGCCCTGGCGCGCCGCAGACGCCCGGCTTTGGCCGGCGTCGAACGCAGCACACACATTTTTGCCACCACTTATGCCGCAGTCGATCGCGATCTGCCGAAGCTGTTCGCGAGTAAGCCCGACATCGTGCTCATATTCGGGCTCGCGGGACGTCGCCACGAGCTTTGCATCGAGACTCGCGCCCGCAACGCCGTCTCGGTGTTGTTTCCCGACGCCAGCGGATATCGGCCGAAGTCTGGCGTCATCGGGAAGAGTGAGCCGCGATCGCGGCGCGGCGCGGCGCCGTTCATGCGCCTTCTCGCCGCTGTGCGGCCGACTGCGGTGCCGGCGCGGCTATCGCGCGACGCCGGACGCTATCTTTGCAACTATGCCTATTGGCGTGCATTGGAGCGAACGCGTGCCGGCGTGCCGCTCGTTCAGTTCGTTCACATTCCTCCGGTCCGACTAAAACCGCGGCGTCGGCGCGCGAACCTCCAGTCACTTTCACTGCCGCCACTCGTCGCCGCGGCCGAAGCGATGCTGATCGCGCTTGTGGCCGCAAGCCGTCGTTAACCTTGCGGGCGAAAACGGCGCTGGCGGGGGGACTCCAAGAGGGTTTTCGGACATCAATATTTGCCAGTTTTATCGACCAGTTTTTTTGGCCTTTGCGCCGGAATGTCCGCGATGAAGTTTGATCGCCGCCGTTTGTTCGCCGCTTTCGCCGGCGCCGCCTCCGCCGGCGTTGCGACGCCTGTCGCGGCACACGAACCGTTTGGTATTTCATCCGCGCCACGCGCCGAGATCGACGCCACGACGCTCGGGGTGCGGCCGAACGCGGATCTCGACCAATCGCAATTCTGCAGAGCGCGATCACGCAGGCGGCGTCGGCCGGATCGCTGCTGCGGTTGCCGCCCGGACTGTATCGCGCTGGCGCATTGCAATTGCCGCCTTTTTCCGCAATCGCCGGAGTCATCGGCTCGACGCGGCTTGTCATGACCGCCGGGCCGTCATTGCTGACGCGTCGGCCGGCAGCGATTACGTGAGCGTCAGCGGCCTCGTGCTCGATGGCAATCACGTTGCGTTGCCTGACGGCCGCGGCCTCGTACAGTCTGACGCAAGGGCGCGCCTTGCGCCTCACCGATTGCATGATCGTCAATGCCGGCGGCGACGGCATCAGGCTCGACGCGATCGCGGGCGAGGTAACGGGAAACACCGTGATCGACGCCGCCAATTACGCGATTTTCTCCAACAACGCCGCCGGTCTGCGCATCGCCGGCAATACGGTGCAGCGCGCCGGCAACGGCGGCATTCTGGTGTGGCGCGACAAGCCCGGCGACGATGGCACGCTTATCGTCGACAACCGCATCGAAGACATCGCCAATAAAGCCGGCGGCTCCGGCCAGTACGGTAATGCCATCAACGTTTTTCGCGCCGACAACGTCATCGTGCGCGGCAACCGCATCCGCAATGCCGCGTTCTCCGCGGTGCGCGGCACCAGCGCCTCCAACCTGCAGATCGTCGGCAACACCTGCAGCGGTCTCGGCGAGTGCGCGCTCTACGCGGAATTCGGTTTCGAGGGCGCGGTGATCGCCAACAATATCGTCGATGGTGCGGCGGTCGGCGTCTCGGTGACGAATTTCGACAAAGGCGGCCGGCTCGCCGTGGTGCAAGGCAACCTGATCCGCAACCTCCGGCGCGGCCAACCGCCCGGCAGCGATCCCAATGACACGCTCGGCATCGGCGTCGAAGCCGACACGGTCGTCAGCGGCAACGTCATCGAGAGCGCCAAAGGCGCCGGCATCCAGGCCGGCTGGGGCGCCTATCTGCGCGACGTTGCGGTGACCGCGAACGTCGTGCGTGACGCCGATTACGGCATCGCGGTTTCCGTCGCCTCCGGCGCCGGCACCGCCGTCATCGCCAATAATCTCGTCTCCGGCGCACGCCTCGGCGCCATTGTCGGCAGGGAATGGGGCAAGACGGTCACCGGCGATCTTAGCAAGGAAGGCGCGGAGCACTACGCGCAGTTGTCGATCGACGGCAACCGGGTGCGGTAATGCCGGTCAAATTGCCGCCGTCACTCTGATCGCACCAACCTCGAAGCCGTTCCAATTGCGCAAGACCGGCCGAACCAACGGCTCTAACGCCGCGCGCTCGGCTGCCTCGAGCGGCAGAAAGCGCGCGATTGTCGCCGCCATGACGGCCTGCGCGGCGCGAGCGGCGCCGTCATCGCATTTGATCGCGATGCCGAGCCCTTGTCGCGGCAGCGCACCGCAATAGACGCCTTCGGCGCCGGTTTTGACGAAAGTACGCTCGCCGAAGAGCTCCATGATCTCGGTGCAGAACCGCCCAGTGCCGGCGACGAACCATGGCTTTGCCGCACAGGCCTGCCGCAATCGCGCCGCCGCAGTGGCGCGGGCTGGCGCCAGACCATGACCGGTAGCGAATTTGGCAAATCCATGCGCGAGATTTTGCAGCGGCATCGCCCAGGTCGGCACCGAGCAACCGTCGATGGCGCAGACGTCTTCGCCAAGGACGGCGCCGGTGAAATTTTCCAGCACGGCGCGCACCTCCCGCTGCACCGGATGTTGGGGACGAAAATATTCGGCCGTATCGGCGCCCATAGCGCAGGCGAGACAGAGGAAGCCGGCGTGCTTGCCGGAGCAATTGTTGTGCAGCGCCGACGGCGTGGCGGTTCGCGCCAGCGCATAAGCGGCGGACTGCGAAATCGGCCAATGCGCGCCGCAGCGCAGCGCCGAGACATCGAGGCCGATTTTCGCCAGCATCCGCACGACGCCGGCGATGTGTGCCGGCTCGCCGCTGTGCGAAGCGCAAGCGAGCGCCAGGTCCTCGTCGCCAAAACCATAGCGGTCGGCGGCGCCGACATTCGACAAGGGCAATGGCCTGCAACGCCTTGATTGCCGAACGCGGAAAGACCGGACGGTGATGTCGCCCACCGCAAACACGTTGCGGCCTCGATATCGGTCACCGCGACGGCGCCGCAGTGGCGGCTCTCAACCAGCGGCCCACGCGTCACTTCGACCAGAACCGGATTGCTCATGTTTTCATGTCCCGGTTTCGGCCGCGTCGGCCGCATCAGCGAGGCGACCGCAGCTTGGCTAGTAGCCGACGGTAAATCTGCGCCTGACATGCTTGGGATTTTCGATCTCATCGACAATGGCGACGGCAAAATCCTCGCGCGATATCCGCCCGTTGTCGGCTGCATCGACCACCATCGTGTCGGTGCCGAGACGATATTTGCCGGTGCGCTCGCCGGGCTGGATGGAGGTGGGCGGCGAGATCGCCGTCCAGTCGAAATCGTCGACCTCGCGCAATTTCTCAAGCGCGATCATCGCCGGCTTCGAGCTCGGCGCCGGCGTCGCCATGTGATCGAAATGCAGCCGGCCGTCGGCCCGCAGCAGGCTGCCGGCGCCGACGACGATCAGCGCTCGCCTCACCTTCGATATCCGGATCGCTTCGATCACCGCGTCGATGTCGTTGACGTCCCATTTGAGCGAGACGACGACGACGTCATGGCCTTGCAATACGCGCGCCAGCGCCGCGGCGTCTGCCGGATGCACGGTCGCGATCGGTGAGGCCTTGGCGCGCCGGCGGATTGGCCGCCCCGCGGGTCGTCCCAGTCACGCGATGTCCGCGCGCCAGCGCCTCGATGAGGATCCGGCTGCCGATATTGCCGGTCATGCCGACAAGCGCGATATTCGCCATGTTTTTCATCTCTCCCACGAAGCATTGATTGCAAGGGTCGAACCGTAGTCTGTTCATCATCGCCGACGAAAGGGCGCAGGGCAATTGCGCCGGCGGCCACGCCTCGACATAACGGATTGAACGCGTCAATCTGGCGGCATGCGTCGGCTCACCATCGTCATTCCGGTGCTCAACGAGGCGGCCATCATTGTTGACGCGCTTACGACGCTGGCGCCGTTGCGCGCCCGTGGCGCCGAAATCATTGTCGTCGACAGCGGCTCCAGCGACGGCTCACCGAACCTGGCGCGGCCGCTTGCCGACCGCTTGATAGCCGCTCCGCGCGGACGCGGCGCGCCGTTGAACGCGGGCGCCGCGCTCGGCACCGGCGATGCGTTGCTTTTCCTGCATGCCGATACGGCGTTGCCGCAAGATGCCGACCGGTTCATTGCCGCGGCGCTGATGCGCCGCGCCTGGGGCCGTTTCGATCTGCGCATTGCCGGACGGCATCCGCTATTGGCGGTCGTCGCTCGCATGATCAATTGGCGCTCGCGGCTCACCGGCATCGCCACCGGGGATCAGGCGATCTTCATGACGCGCGAGGCGTTTGTGGCGGTCGGCGGTTTTCCCGACCTGCCGCTGATGGAAGACATTGCGATGTCGCGACGTCTCAAGCGCCTGTGCCGGCCGTACTGCGTCGGCTCGCCGGTCGTCACGTCGGGCCGGCGCTGGGAGCATCACGGCGTATTTCGGACGATCGTGCTGATGTGGCGGCTGCGGCTTGCTTATTACTTCGGCGTCGAGCCGGCGCGGCTGGCGCGGCGCTACGGGCCAGTTCCGTCATTACCCGCGCAGGGTCGCGCCGGGCCATAGCTTCGGCGCCGAGCGGGCATATTGCGGCGGGCGGGCAACCTCGCCGCCCAGCATCTGCGCGGCGCGCCAGGCCCAATGCGGATCGTCGAGGAAGGCGCGGGCCATCGCCACCATATCCGCCTTGCCGGAAGCGATGATCTCTTCGGCCTGCTGCGCGCCTGCGATCATGCCGACGGCGCGCACCGCGATGCCGCATTCGCGGCGCACCCGTTCCGCGATCGGGACGTTGAAGCCGGGCTCGCTCGGCCAGCGGCTGTCGGGCGTAATATTCGCCGACGAGATGTCGACATAGTCGAGCCCGGCCGCTTTGAGCGACTTGGCCATCGCCACCGCATCGTCAGCCGTGAGCCCGCCCTCGACCCAATCGGTGCCGGTGATGCGGGCGCCGAGCGGGACAGAACGCGGCACCGCGGCGCGGACCGAGCGCACCACTTCGAGCGGAAATTTCATACGGCCTTCGAACGCGCCGCCATAGGCGTCGTTGCGCTTGTTCGACAGCGGCGACACAAAACTGTGCAGCAGATAACCGTGCGCGAAATGCAATTCGATAGCGTCGAAGCCGACCCGCAAAGCGCGCTTGGCCGCGTCGGTGAAGGATGCAGTGACATGCGCCATGTCGTCTTCGGTCATGGCGCGCGGGGTGTGCCAGCCCGGTCCGAACGGCACCGCCGAAGGTCCGATCGTCGGCCAAGCGTCTTCGGAATCGCTGAGCGCCTTGGCGCCCTCCCAGGGCCGCTGCGACGATGCCTTGCGGCCGGCATGCGCCAATTGAATGCCGAGCTTGGCGCTGCCGATGCGGCGGCAGTGATTGACGATGCGCACCAGCGCCGCCTCGCAAGCATCGGAATAGAGGCCGAGGCAGCCATGGGTAATGCGGCCGTGCCGCTCGACATGGGTGGCCTCGATGACCAACAGGCCGGCGCCGGAATTGGACAGCATGCCGAGATGCGTCATGTGCCAATCGTTGCCGACGCCGTCATCGGCGCTGTATTGGCACATCGGCGCCACCACGATGCGGTTCGGCAGATCGAGATCGGCAAGTTTTATCGGTGAGAACAAAGCGCTCGGCATCGATGCTCACATGCGGTTTGAGGAAGAAGGACCTGGGCGGGATAGCGCGTGCGGGTGCGTAAGACGATAAACCGCAGCGCATGACGCACGACCTGCGGCTGCACAGCCGGCGGATTTCCGGCTGTGGATAACCCGTCTCGCATGCCCGGAATCTAGTCAGGCCAAGGCGACGCTGCCATGCCGGCTGGGAGCGGCGGCGGTAGCCCGCCGGCATCGTCCTGCGGCAGGTCCTCGCTGTTGAGCGGCACGCCGGCAATCGCCGCCCATTGGTCGCGCACCTGCAGCACTTTGCGCATTTCATCGAGAAATTCCGCCTCGGTGAAATAATGCCGCCAGCGCCCGCTGTCGCATAAATCGAGGAAATGCTCCTGCCGACGCTCGATCAGGGCAAGCCAGCGGCGTGCGATAGTGTCGTACCGACCGGATTGCGGTTCCGACATGGCGGAGCAACCAGAAGCGCAAGGTCAAAAAACGCCGTCCAAATTGGCGCTTTCCGATAAACAACGTGCGTTGGTTGATTCGGCAATGAAAATGAATGTGGCGACAACGCGGACTATTTGTTGACTTTAAGTTTGTGGATAACAGCGTGCAAAAATTGATTTGGCTTAAAGTCGCACCCGCAGCCAGTTTCCCAGCTCGCCGACGATGCCGCGGCGAAAAGTCAGTACGCAGGCGACGAAGATGACGCCCTGGATCACCAGCACCCACTGGCCGAACGGCGCCAGATAGTTTTCCATCGCGACAATGATGAAGGCGCCGACCGCCGGGCCGAAGATGGTGCCCAGCCCGCCGACCAGCGTCATCAGGATGACTTCTCCCGACATGGTCCAATGCACGTCGGTGAGCGAGGCGAGCTGAAACACAATCGCCTTTAGCGAACCGGCGAGGCCCGCCAAGGTTGCCGACAACACGAACGCGACGAGCTTGTAGCGGTCGGTGCGGTAGCCCAGCGAGATAGCGCGCTGCTCGTTTTCGCGGATTGCCTTGAGCACCTCGCCGAACGGCGAATTGATGATGCGGTAGATCAGGAAAAAGGCGGCTAGCACGACGACGAGAACGAAAGCGTACATCGTCATTTCGTTGTTGAGATCGAATGCGCCGAACAATTGCCCGCGGCGCACGTCCTGGATGCCGTCCTCGCCGCCGGTGAGTTTTACCCGCAATGCGACCAGATACATCATCTGCGCCAGCGCCAGCGTGATCATGGCGAAATAGATGCCCTGACGGCGAATGGCGATGGCGCCGGCGACCAGGCCGAAGACCGCGGCGGTTGCCGTGCCGACGACGACGGCAAGCTCCGGCTGCAGGCCCCAGGTTTTGGCGGCATAGGCGGCAAGGTAGCTCGCCCAGCCGAAAAACAGCGCATGGCCGAACGAGACCAGCCCGACATAGCCGATCAGGAGATTAAAGGCGCAGGCGAACAGCGCGAAACACAGCGCCTTCATCAGAAAAACCGGATAAAGCACGAACGGCGCGGCAACCAGAAACGCCACCAAAACGGCGGCGGCCACCGCGACGCTGCGATCCGCCTCGCCCGGAATCTGCAGTGTCGGCGTATCGACGGCGTTTGCCATCAGGCGCTCCGTCCGAACAGGCCGGCCGGCCGGACCAACAGCACAATGACCATGATGACGAAAATCACCGTGTTGGAGGCTTCGGGAAAAAACACCTTGGTCAGTCCCTCGACGATGCCGAGGGTAAAGCCGGTAACAATCGCGCCCATGATCGAGCCCATTCCCCCGATCACCACGACGGCGAACACCACGATGATGATGTCGGAGCCCATCTGCGGCGACACGTTGTAGATCGGCGCCGCCATTACGCCTGCGAGCGCCGCAAGCCCGACGCCGAACCCGTAAGTGAGCGTCACCATACGCGGCACGTTGATGCCGAAGGCGCGGACCAGCGTCGGATTTTCGGTTGCGGCGCGCAGATAGGAGCCGAGCCGCGTCCGCTCGATAGCGAACCAGGTGCCGAAACACACGACCAGCGAAAACGCGATCACCCAGGCGCGATAGTTGGGAAGAAACATGAAGCCGAGATTGTGCCCGCCCTGCAGTGCGTCCGGCACCTCATAAGGCTGCCCCGAGGAGCCGTAATAATTGCGGAACAGGCCCTCGATGATCAGCGCCAGCCCGAACGTCAGCAACAAGCCGTAAAGATGATCGAGCTTCTGCAACCGTTGCAGAAACAGCCGCTCGATGAGAATGCCGGTCAAGCCGACCAGGATCGGCACGATAAGGAGCGCCGCCCAATAATTGATGCCCAGATATTGCAGCAGCATGTAGGCGACGAATGCGCCCATCATATACTGCGCGCCATGCGTGAAATTAATGATGTTGAGCATGCCGAAGATGACGGCAAGCCCGAGACTCAACAGCGCGTAGAACGAACCGTTGATGAGCCCGAGCAACAGCTGCGCGAACAGCGCCTGCGACGGGATGCCGAATACTTCGAACATGCGGACACGCTCGCTTCGTCCTCAACACAGCCCGCGCGCTCTCTTCCCCACCCGGGCGCGCGAGCGCGGCCCGGGCGGGGAGAGGCGGAAGCTTAGCCGCTCACCAGCGGGCAGTTGTCGTCTTTCATCGGCCGGAAGGCCTGATCCGCCGGAACGGTGGCGCGCAGCTTGTAATCGTCGCCTGGATATTTGGATTCCGCCGGCGACTTCACCTCGAACAGATAGGCCGGGTGGATCTTGCGGCCGTCGGCACGGACCATGCCCTTGCCGAACAGCGGATCGTCGGTCGGCAGCTTCTTCATCTCGGCGACCACCGCCTTGCCGTCGTCGGCGCTTTTAAGCGCGGCGACCGCCTTGAGGTAATGCAACACGGCCGAATAGACGCCGGCCTGGTTCATGGTCGGGAATTTGCCCGGCCGGTCGACTTGCCAGCGCTTGGTCCAAGCGCGCGTCGCATCGTTCATGTCCCAATAGAACGTCTCGGTCAGAACCAGACCCTGGGCCGTCTTCAACCCGAGCGCCTGGACGTCGCTGATGAAGACCAGAAGCCCGGCGAAGTGCTGGCCGCCCGCCGTAATGCCGAATTCGGCGCCCTGCTTGATGGCGTTGATGGTGTCGCCGCCGGCATTGGCGAGGCCGATGATTTTAGCTTTCGAGGCTTGCGCCTGCAGCAGGTACGACGAGAAGTCCTGGGTATTGAGCGGATGGCTCACGCTGCCGAGAACCTTGCCGCCGTTGGCCAGAACCACCGCGGTGGTGTCGCGCTCGAGCGCATGGCCGAAGGCGTAATCGGAGGTGAGAAAGAACCAGGTGTCGCCGCCGGTTTTCACCACCGATTTGCCGGTCGAGTTGGCGAGCATCCAGGTGTCGTAGGTCCAGTGGATGGTGTTGGGCGAGCATTTCGGCCCGGTCAGGTCGGAGATCGCCGCGCCGGAGACCAGGAACACCTTGTTCTTTTCGCGCGTGACGTCGCTGACGGCAAGCGCCACACCCGAATTCGGCACGTCGACAATGGCGTCGACATGGTCGACGTCAAACCATTGCCGCGCAATGTTCGAGCCGATGTCCGGCTTGTTCTGATGGTCGGCGGTGACGAGGTCGACCGTCATGTTGTGAGCGGCGGGATTGAAATCCTGCACCGCCAATTTGGCGGCGGCCACCGAGCCGGGGCCGGTGGCGTCGGCGTAAAGGCTCGACATGTCGGTAAGAACGCCGATCTTGACATTGATCGGCTGGGCATGCGCGGCCGTCGTTATCGACGCGGCGGCGGCGAATGCCAGACTCGCTATAAATCGCATGACGCACCTCCCTTTATGCGGGCTCTTTGGCCCTCTGTTCAATATATCAGACCCCAAGATACTCGTGCAGCTTTGCCGTATTCGCCTTTAGTTGCGGGGTCGAGAATTCATCGACGACCCGACCGTGTTCCATGACGTAGTGCCGATCGGCGACAGCGGCGGCGAAGTGAAAATTCTGCTCGACCAGAAGAATCGTGAAGCCTTGTGCTTTCAGCGAAGCGATGGTCTCGCGGATCTGCTGGATAATGACCGGCGCCAGGCCTTCGGTCGGCTCGTCGAGCAGCAGCAAGCGGGCGCCGGTGCGCAAGATCCGGCCGATCGCCAGCATCTGTTGCTCGCCGCCGGAGAGCTTGGTGCCTTGACTTGACAGCCGCTCGCGCAGGTTGGGAAACAGCGCGAAGATGCGATCGAGATCGAGCCCGCCGGGCCGCACCTGCGGCGGCAGCAGCAGGTTCTCGCGGACGTCGAGGCTGGCGAAAATGCCGCGCTCTTCCGGACAGTAGGCGATGCCGGTGCGGGCGATCGCGTCCGAGGACATGCCGACGAGCTCGCGTCCTTCGAAGCGCACCGAGCCGCGGCGCTGCTCGACGATGCCCATGATCGACTTCAGCGTCGTGGTCTTGCCGACGCCGTTGCGGCCAAGGAGCGTCACCACCTCGCCGGGCTGCACGTCGAAGCTGACGCCGTGCAGAATGTGCGACTCGCCATACCAGGCTTCGAGCCCGTTCACTGCCAGCATGGCGCGCGTCTCGGCTGGGCGCTTCTCAATCATGGCCGGTCCCGAGATAGGCTTCGCGCACGGCGGGATCAGCCGATACGGTCTGGTAATCGCCTTCGGCGAGTACCTGGCCGCGGGTGAGCACCGTAATGCGATCGCACAAATCCGCCACTACGCTGAGATTATGCTCGACCATCAGCACGGTGCGCGTAACGGCAACCGTTCTAATCAGCGCACTGATGCGAGCGATATCGTCATGGCCCATGCCCGCGGTCGGCTCGTCCAGCAGCAGCATTTCCGGATCGAGCGCCAGCGTCGTTGCGATTTCAAGTGCGCGTTTATGGCCATAGGGCAATTCGACGGCGGGCGCATTGGCATAAGGAGCGAGCCCGACATCGGCGATCAGCGCCACGGCGCGCTCGTCGAGCGCATGGAGCACGCGTTTGCTCCGCCAGAAATCGAACGAGCCGCCGCGCCGGCGCTGCAGCGCGATGCGCACGTTCTCAAGCACCGTCAGATGCGGAAACACCGCGGAAATCTGAAACGAGCGCACCAGTCCGAGCCGCGCGACCTCGGCCGGCTTGAGCGCGGTGATGTCGCGCCCATCGAACACGATGCGGCCGCGGGTCGGAGTGAGGAATTTGCTCAGCAAATTAAAGCAAGTGGTCTTGCCGGCGCCGTTCGGGCCGATCATGGCGTGAATGCTGCCGCGCGCGACGCGCAGATTGACCGAGCGCACCGCGACGAAACCGGCAAAATCCTTGGTCAGGTCCTCGGTTTCGAGGACGGTATCGCCACCCACCGACTATTCCCCCACCGCCGGCATTCTCCGCCATCTTCGACGGCGGCGCAAAGGGCCATTGGCGCCCGATCTATCCGAAGCAGCCGATGCGGCGTCGCTTTGAGCGGGCGATTCCTGAAATGGAAGACCCGCCCGGAGGGGACGAGGCCGGGCGGGTCTGAAAATCGGCGCTGGGGATCGGGGAGTAGCGCGCCGATGGGGCTTGTTGGCGCCACCAATGATTGGTCGGACCGCCGGAGGAAAGGTTCAAGTGAGGGAAAATACTCGTATTGGCAGTAGGATAGCTTGGAAGGCCCGGATTATTTGCCCGGCTCGGCAGGTTCGACGGTCTCGGCCGGTTCGGCCGGCTCGGCCAACTCCACGACGCGCTCTTGCCGCATGCGCGCGACGATCTTGCCGAGCTCTTCTTTGGCGAGCGACTTCATCGCGATGCGCACGCGATAGAGCCCGCCTTCCGTCGGACCGTCCACCAGCGCGGCCTGATAATTGTGCAGGAAATTGGTGATCTCGGCGGCGCTTGCCGCTTGCGCGAAACGCACCATCGCAAAACTGTCGTGGCGATGCGCGCCGCCGAGCGAGGCGAGCTGGGACGAGCCTTGCGGCTTGGTGAAAACATCAACCAGCATGAAGGCCTGCAGCGCGATTGCGAGTACGGCAAAGGATGCGGCCACTGCCAAAGTGCGCGGCGGCAGGCTGGCGAAAAATCCGGTCAGCCACCCGGCGACGGAGCCGGGAACGTGCTTGCGCGCTGCGTTGGTCTCGGCATCGATCGCGGCCATGAGCCGGTCGGCAACATGCGGCGGCGGCGCGCCCAGCGTTTCGTTGAGATGAATGGTCTCGGCCAACTCTTCGCGGACGAGTTCGATCTGACGCGCAAGACCGTTGGTGACAAGACCTGCCCAGCTCGGCATCTTGCCGCAGCGCCGCCTCGACGCGCTGGCGGTCACGACGGCGCAGCGTACCCGCCGCATACCAGGGCAGCAGGGCTTCAATGTCGCCGGGTTCGATATTCTGGCCCGAATTGCTTGCCGCATCGCTGCCTATCATGGCCAACCTCGATCGATTCCCGCCACCCGGCACAGCTCTGCCAGCTTCTTGCGCGCGTAGAACATTCGTGTCTTCACCGTGTTTTCCGGAATTCCGATGATGTGAGCGACCTCCTCCACCGATTTCTCGTGGTAATAGACAAGATCGATGACCTCACGGTGCTCGCGCGACAGCCCAGCAAGGCACCGGCGCAGTTTCTCGCCTTTGTCGACTTTCGCCAGGGCAAGTTCCGGATCATCAGAGGGTTCCTCGATCAGCTCCGCCGTTTCGTCGTCCAACCCGTCCTCGCGCCGCTTGCGCAACATCGACAGCGCCTTGAAGCGAGCGATGGCGATAAGCCAGGTCGAAACCGCGCTTCGGCCTTCAAACCGGTTGGCCTGCCGCCAGACGTCCAAAAACACCTCGCCGATGACGTCCTCCGCCGCCATCTCGTCACGCAACAGACGCAGAACAAAGCGATAAATCCGCACATGGTGCCGCGCGAACAGCACCTGCATCGCGAGCCGGTCACCCCGGGCAATTCGACCGATCAACGCTTCATCGGCCGGTGCTTGCATCGCCATAGAGTCGGCTCACAAATTGGTCGCCGATCGCGGCCAAGTGGTTCAAATGCCTATGAGAAATTTTTGATGCTGCGAGGCACACGGACTAGAGTGAATTCTCGCATTTCCTCAGAAGTCTTAGCCCCCGAGGCCGGACGACCCCCGGCACTGCAAGCCAAATTGCCCCCGAACCGGGCCGGGACGCAAGAGCATTTAGCAAAGCAGCCCCCGATCCTGCCGCCGTTGCGTTAATCGATCGTGTCGGGACTGGTAGCCGGGCTGGGAAGGGTTTCCCCGAGGGGCTTTTCCTCAAGCAGGATCACTGCCAGGAACGAAATCGCTAGCGTGCCGGCGATGGCAAGGAATACCATTTGAAAAGTCGCCACCGACGCGCTGCCCAGGAACGCGTGGCCGAGCGAACCCGGTGCGGCTCCGAGCGGCGCCTTGGCCAGCACAACCGCCCCGAACCCGGCAATCAGCATGGTGCCCATCAAGGTGCGCGTAAAGTTCATCGTGCCGATCGCCGCGCCAAGATCGTGAATGGAAACGGTGTTTTGCAACGCCACTTGGGTCAGCGGCGCGGTGGGCCCGAAACCGATGCCGATCAGAAACAAAATAATCTCGAATTTCAGTGAGCTCATGCCCTGGGTCGAGAAGGCGAGCGCAACGACCGCGCCGAGGCCGACGACGAGAAAGCAAAGCGGCAGAAGTTTGTAACGCCGGACCCGTCCGATCAGCTGGCTGGAAAGTCCGGCGCTGATATTGAGCGTCACCATCAGGATCACGAGGCTCAGTCCCGAGGAGGTCGCCGACCAGCCGAGCGCGCTTTGCAGATACATCGGCAGAAAAATATTGAGGCACACGATCGAACCCCAGCCGAACGAATGCGCCACCATGGTAAGCCGCGCGGCGGGATCGGCCAGGATCGCGATTGGGATCAGCGGTTCGACGGCCGTGAGCAGCCGCACGACAAATCCGGCGCCAAGAAGGAGGGCAGCGCCAAGCAGCGCGAGCACCGGCGCCGATAGCCATGGGTAATGCGTGCCGCCAAGATTGAGCGCAAGCATGAAAGACGAGCTTGCCGCGATCACCAGCACTGCACCGAGAAAGTCGAGCCGATGCGGCCTGCCGTGCCGCGGCAGACGGCGCAGCGTCTTCACCGCGAGCCCCATGGCGATGATGCTGAACGGGATTTTCCATAAAAAAATCATCCACCAGGAGAGGTGATCGCAAATCCAGCCGCCAAGCACCGGGCCGCAGCCGCCGGCGGTGGTGAATGCGATCGAGAAATAGGTGTAGTATTTGGCGCGCTCCTTGGGCGGAGCCATGTCGCCCAGCACCATCTGGGCGCTCGAAATCATGCCGCCGCCGCCCATGCCCTGCACGACGCGGCCGCAGATCAGCATCAGCATGCTTGACGCCGATGCCGAGACGATCGCGCCGGCCATATAGATGACCAGCGCAATCAGCAGCGTGATGCGGCGGCCGTGGATGTCGGCGAATTTGCCGTAGAGTGGCGTCAGTGCGGTCGCGGCGATCAGGTACGACGTGATCACCCAGGGCAGCTCGGTGACGTCGCCGAACACCCGGCCGATGGTCGGCAGCGCGCTGGCGAGAATCGATTGATCGATCGAGCCGAGGAACACCGGCAGCATCATGCTCATGACGATCAGGCGCTTTTCGCCATGCGTCAGTGGTTTCGGCTCGGCATCCCGTGCGGGCGCCGCCGCAGCTGCCGCCGGCGCGGCAAAACCCGCGGCTTCCTGCGGCGCGACAATCGCTTCACCCCGCGGCCATATGGCGCTTTCGTTGCGCTCGTCATTCATGAAGCAAATTCACGCCACGACAAGCGCGGCGTCTCCCGACGGATCGAGCGTCGAGCAATAACGGCAAAGCGGGCCACTGTCATTTGCCGCGGCACCCGCAAGGCCGAAATAGGCGCATGGCTGCCCTTCCGGCATAAAGTCTGCCCACGACCGGACCGCAACTCCGCCAAGCCAAGCCTGTCACAAATCGGTGCCTGCCTCGTCGCATCGTGACCAAGGCCGCCGCGCGGCCATGAGCATCATGCTAAACTACCGCGGCACTCGCGATTAAGGTGCATAGACGGCAATGGCGATCGACGCTTCATAGCCAGTCGAAAATCGCAGGAGGGTTGACATGACGCTTCTCGAATTTCACGTTGTTATCAGCCTGATTGAAATGGCGGCCGGTCTTATCATGTTGTACGGCCTGATAAGCGGGAGAGCGTTCGCCGTGTGGACGGTGCTGTTTCTTGCCACCGCGATCCTGACCAGCTTGAGCGGCTTCCCCCTGGCCCCATTCGGCTTCGATCCGCCGCGCGCAATTGGCATTCTCACTCTTGTCCTTCTCGCCGTCGCGGTGAGCGCCTATTACGTTTTCCGGCTCGCCGGCTCCTGGCGCTGGATTTATGTCGTCACCGCGATTGCAGCGCTATATCTGGACGTGTTCGTCGGCGTCTTCCAATCGTTTTTGAAAATCCCCGCAGTGCACGCGTTAGCGCCGACGCAATCGGAGCCGCCGTTTTTCGTCGCGCAAGCTGTCGTGCTGGTCGTCTTCGTTCTGCTGGGATTTTTTGCGGTGCGCAGGTTTCATCCGGCCTCGGCGCCGATAGTTTGAAAATAGGAGACTAAAAAATGAATCCCCGCGATCCTAAAGCTTTGCAAACCGGCGCACTGCAAACGCCGACCGACCTCGGTTCCAATGCCGTGCGCGACATCGCCGGCGCGCTCAGTATCCTGCTCGCCGATATGTTCGCGCTTTATCTGAAAACCAAGAATTTCCACTGGCACATGTCGGGGCCGCATTTTCGCGACTATCACCTGATGCTCGACGAGCACTCCGACCAGATTTTCGCCACGACCGACGACATTGCCGAACGCGCCCGCAAGATCGGCGGCACGACGCTTCGTTCGATCGGCCATATCGGCCGCCTGCAGCGCATCGAGGACAACGACGCCGATTTTGTCACGCCGCTGGATATGCTGGCCGAACTGCGCGACGACAACAAACAGCTGGTGGCCAATTTGCGGGAAACCCACGATCTGTGCGACGAGCACGGCGACGTCGCCACAACCAGCATGATCGAAAATTGGATCGACGAGGCCGAGCGCCGCACTTGGTTCCTGTTCGAGGCCACGCGAGGGGTCGGCGAGCTTGCCTGAGCCCCGAGACGGCCGGCGCTACTGCTTGAGCGTATTGGCGACCTTGAAGCTGGCGTCGGTTTTCCCCTTGAGATCGTCGAGCGTGACGTCGGGCGCCAGCTCGATCAGCGTCAAGCCGCCGCCGTGGCGGTCGAGCATGAACACGCCGAGATCGGTGATCACCATGTCGACGACGCCGGCGCCGGTCAGCGGCAGCGTGCAGCGCTGCTTGAGCTTGGAATCGCCCTTGGCCGAATGCTCCATGACGACGACGACCTTCTTGACGCCGCCGACGAGATCCATGGCGCCGCCCATGCCTTTGACCATTTTGCCGGGGATCATCCAGTTGGCGAGGTCGCCGTTTTCCGCGACCTCCATGGCGCCGAGAATGGCGATGTCGATGTGACCGCCGCGGATCATGGCGAAGCTGTCGGCCGAATTGAAATAGCTCGTGGTCGGCAGCTCGGTGACGGTCTGCTTGCCGGCATTGATCAGGTCGGGATCTTCCTCGCCCTCGAACGGGAACGGCCCGGTGCCGAGCATGCCGTTCTCCGATTGCAGCTGCACGCTCATGCCGTCCGGAATGTAATTCGACACTAGCGTCGGAATGCCGATGCCGAGGTTGACATAGAAGCCGTCGCGCAGCTCTTTCGCGGCGCGCTCGGCCATCTGATCGCGGGTCCAAGGCATTAGACTTCCTCCCCCGTTCCGGCCGGCGCGTCGGCTTTTTGACGCTTGCGGACGGTGCGTTGCTCGATGTGCTTGGTCGCCGCCGGCACGTAGATCATGCGTTTGACATAGATGCCGGGCGTGATGATGTGGTCGGGATTGATGTCGCCGGGCTGCACCAGGTGCTCGACCTCGGCCACCGTCACCTTGCCGGCGGTCGCCATCGGCGGATTGAAATTGCGCGCGGTCTTGCGATAGGCGAGATTGCCCTCGGTATCGCCGCGATAGGCGTGGACGATCGACAGATCGGCGACCAGGCCGCGCTCCATCACGTAACGTTCGCCGTCGAAGTCCCGCGTATCCTTGCCTTCGGCGATCTTGGTGCCGTAGCCGGTCTTGGTGAAGAAGGCGGGAATGCCGGCGCCGCCGGCGCGGATGCGCTCGGCCAAGGTGCCCTGCGGGTTGAATTCGATCTCGAGCTCGCCCGCGAGGTATTGCTGCATGAAGGTTTTGTTCTCTCCGACATACGAAGAGATCATCTTCTTGATCTGACGGGTGTCGAGCAGGATGCCGAGCCCCTTGCCGTCGGTCCCGCAATTGTTGGAGACCACGGTCAGGTTCTTGACCCCGGAATCGCGGATCGCGAGGATCAAGGTTTCCGGGATGCCGCACAGGCCGAAGCCGCCGGCCATGATGGTCATGCCATCCTTAAGCAACCCGGCCAGTGCGGATTGCGCATCCGCATAGACCTTGTTCATGACCGCTCCATTTCACCCGGGCAAAACTCACCTACGCATAACCGGACCGGCGGAAAGGTCAACCACCGCCCGGTGTGGAGTATGTTCCTATGATCGGAAGCTGGATCTGCGGGTGCGGATAATAATTCCACGCCACGAACATGGCGGCAAACAGGATGGCGGCGACCACCGCGGCACCGACCCGATTGCGAAACGAGATGATGCCGCCGACGAAAGTCGCGACGAATACGAAGGCCGCCATCAAGGCGACGTAAGTCCAGTTCACCGTGGACAGGTCGATCGACATGAATGGCTCCCCGCTTGGCCCCCGATCCGGACCGGGTGGTTCCGATGTTAGCCGAGGTTGCTCTCGCACGCGACACCTTGGCGAGGCTTCGCACAAGAAGATATAAGGCTTGCGCAACCCGCCAATGACGTCAGCCCGGCGCGGTGCCGGTACCCGCCTCGATGACCAATGTCCTCATTCTGCTCGGCCTGACCGAGGCGATCCGCAAGCAATACCGCGACCGCCTGCAAGAGCGCTTTCCCGACGTGCCGATGACGCTGGTCGACCATCATTCCAAGGTCGGGCCCCATATCGCGAACGCCGACGCTCTGATCACCTTCACGCCGATGATGACCCCCAAAATCTTGGAGCAGGCGCCAAAGCTGAAATGGATTCAGACGCTCGGCACCGGCGTCGACAACCTCATCGATCAGCCGACGCTGCGCAAGGACGTCATCGTGACCAATGTCCGGGGCATCCACGGGCCGCCGGTGTCGGAGGCAGCGCTCGGCACGATGCTGGCGCTGGCGCGTAATCTGCCCGGCGCGGTCCGCGGCCAGGACGCGCGTGAGTGGCGGCGCTGGCCGGCGCAGCTTCTGCATAACAAGACGGTGGGCATTTTCGGCGTCGGGCTGATCGCCGAGGCCCTGGCGCCAATGTGCAAGGCTTTCGGCATGACCGTGGCCGGCGTGAGTTCGGCGCCGCGGCCGGTCGCCGGCTTCGACCGCATGCATGGCCGCGACGAGCTGTTAAAGGTGGTCGGCGATTTCGACTTTTTCGTGCTGCTGACGCCGCTGACCGAAGCGACCCGAAACAGCATCAATGCCAAGGTGCTTGCGGCAATGAAGCCGTCGAGCTTTTTGATCAATCTCGCGCGCGGCGGGGTGGTCGACGAGCCGGCTTTGGTCGAGGCGCTAAAAGCTGGCCGCATTGCCGGCGCCGCGCTCGATGTCTTCAATCAGGAGCCGCTGCCGACCGATCATCCGTTCTGGGCGATGGAGAACGTGATCATCACCACGCATCAAGGCGGCTTTTGCGACGTCTATATCGACTATGCCTTGCCGACCGTCGAAACCAATATGCGAGCCTTTCTCAAAAGCGACTTCGACGGCATGATCAACGTAGTGCCCCATTAGGAGTTGAGCGCGATGGAACAGCTGTCCGAACGCCTGCAGACGCCGATCTCGACCGCCGAGCTGGAACGGCGCTGGGCCGCGGTGCGCGCCGCCATGGAGCGCGACAAAATCGACGTGCTGTTGATGCAGAACAACAGCGACCAGATGGGCGGCTACGTCAAATATTTCACCGACCTGCCGGCGACCAACGGCTATCCGCTCACCGTGGTGTTTCCGCGCGACGACCTGATGACGCTGGTCAGCCAAGGTCCGTTCGGCGGCGTCACCGAACTCAACGGCAAAAGCGACGGCACCCGCCGCGGCGTCAAGCGGTGGTTCACCACGCCGAGCTACGCCTCCTGCTATTACACTGCGCCCTACGATCCGGAGCTCGCGGCCAAGGGGCTTGAGCCCTATGCCGGCGGTACCATCGGACTTGTCGGCACCTATCAGATGTCGTTTGCGATGGTCGATTACCTGCAGAAGGGACGCTTCTCCAACACCAAGTTTGTCGATGCCTCCGATCTGGTCGACCGTATCAAGGTCATCAAGAGCGCCGAGGAACAGGACCTGGTGCGGCGCGCCGCGGCGATGCAGGACGGCGCCATGCGCGCGGCCTTCGCCGCCGTCGAACCCGGCATGCGCGACCGCGACATCGCCGCGATCGCGCAATGCTACAGCCAGCGCCACGGCAGCGAGCACGGCATTTATCTGTGCGCTTCGATGCCGCCGGGCAAGCCGGCGCAATTCGCCGCGCGCCATTATCAGAACCGCGTCATCCAGGAAGGCGATGCGGTTGCGTTGCTGGTCGAGGACGCCGGACCCGGCGGCATGTATACCGAGCTCGGCCGCACGGCCGTCGTCGGCAAGGCATCGCAGGAAATGAAAGACGAATACGCTTTCGCGCTCGAAGCGCGCAAATTCAATCTCGGCCTGCTCAAGCCGGGCGCCGCCTGCAAGGACGTGTTCGCGGCCTATAACGACTTCATGCGCAAGAACGGCCGGCCCGAAGAGAAGCGCCTGCACTGCCACGGCCAGGGTTACGATCTGGTCGAGCGCCCGCTTATCCGCAGCGACGAGCCGATGAGCATTGCAAAGGACATGAACATCGTCGTGCACCCGACCTATATGCGCGGCGGCATGCTGTCGTGGTTTTGCGACAATTGGCTGATCGGACCGGACGGCCCGGGCGAGCGGCTGCATCATTTCCCCGAGGTGCTGACCGAACTGGGCTGATGCCGCAACAGCGTTAACGACGCCGCTTTTCCTCCGCTTTTTGCGCGAAAAAATCCGCAATTGCGCCACCCTGCGGTCACGCCGGCTGTGCCCTATACGGACCAAATCGTGCGTAACGGAGCGGGTGATGTTGGGGATTCGCGTTGTCGGTGCAGGGTTTGCTGGGGCACTAGCCGTGGCGCTGGCGTTAAGCAGCGCGCAGGCGCAGACCGCGACCAGCGAACAAGCCGGCAAGCCCTTGGCCTTGCTCGCAGGCCTGCGGCCGCCGCATGAGCATCACGCCAAAACCGCGCACGCAACGCGCAAGAAAACAGCCGCCAAAAAGTCGCGCCACGCCAGAGTGGCCGCTGCGCACGCCCGCCACAGCTCGACCCGAAAAACAGCGAAGAGCGAACACCGCGACCGTGCCGTGGCCGCGTCTGCCTTCGCCGAAGAACCGCCGGCGCAAGCCGCCCCGGACGCGGCGCCTACTCGCGACTGGTCCGCGGTGAAGTCGGCTCCGGCCGCCAACAGCGTGGCTGCAATGGCGAGCGACACGACCGTTGCGCCGCTGCCGGAAAGCATGCCGCCCGGCGTCGATGCCGGATCGAGCCCGACCGCAGTCAAGGTCCAGACTGTCAAAATCACTGCACCGGATCAGGCCGATGCACGCGATCCGACCGCCGATCATGGGCCCGCAGCGACAACGGCGAGCGATGACTCTGCTGCCGCTCCGCGGCAGCAAACCGCTCTCGTCGCACCGGTGCATCGGGATGAAAGCGCAGTCGGCAGCGCCTCGTGGATCGCGCAGGTGCTGGCCGCGCTCGGCGGCGCAATTGCAGCCGGCGCCGTCGCCTGGTTTTTGATCGGCGCTGGACCGGTGCGACGTACCGCTGAATTTTAGGCTGCGCGCATCGCGCCTTTCGCCTTTAACGTATTGAACAGATCGTAGGCCTCTTTCGGCTTCATGTTCTTGTGCACGACGGCCGCTACCGCGGCGATCATGGCCTGCGGCGCCTCGGATTGGAAAATATTGCGGCCCATGTCGACGCCGGAGGCGCCTTGCTGCACGGCGTTGTAGGCCATGGTCAGCGCCTCGAGTTCGGGGAGCTTCTTGCCGCCGGCCATTACGATCGGCACCGGGCATGACGCCGTGACGGTCTCGAAATCCTCGTCGACGTAATAGGTCTTCACATATTGCGCGCCGAGCTCGGCGATGATGCGGCACGCCAGGCGAAAATATTTGGCATCGCGCACCATGGCCTTGCCGACGGCGGTAATGCCCATGACCGGTATGCCGGCGCGCAAGCCGGCATCGACCAGCCTCGTCATGTTGTGCACCGAGCGCGTCTCGTGCTCGCCGCCGATGAAAACTTGGATGCCGACGCCGGCGGCGTTGAGCCTTATCGCGTCATCCATGTCCATCGCGATCTGCTCGTCGGAGAGTTCGTCGCGCAAAATGCTCGGACCGCCGCTGGCGCGGAGCACCATTGGCTTGCCGCATTCGGCCGGAATGACGGTGCGCAATATGCCGCGCGTGCAGAACAAGGCGTCACAGGACGGCAACAGCGGCACGATCGATAGATCGATGCGTTCGAGCCCGGTGGTCGGGCCCTGGAAATAGCCGTGGTCGACGGCGAGCATCACGGTGCGGCCCGAAGCCGGGTCGAACACCCGCGCCATACGGTTTTTCATGCCCCAGTCGAGCTGATGCGAGCCCTTCAGATAAAAGCCGGGCGTCTGCTGCGGTCGATCGAGGGAGTAGCGTTCGCCTTCCTTGTCGGCTTCCGGCATTGTGCGTCGGTCCTTGCCTGTTATTTCAGTCGTCAGCGTTGCGGAGTCGGGGGCGGCGGCGGCTCTGGCGGGCGATAATAGGGGTTGATGGCGCAAAAGCCGCGGTTGCCCTGATTGACGGCCGGCGCGCAATCGGGGACCGAGTCATATTCGCAGTCCCAATTGAGGACACCGCCGCTTTCGCTGGTGACGGCGCACCACTTTTCGTCGCCATAAGTGCCAGCCGAACTCGCCGGAACGCCGAGACACAGCGCTGCGGCCACTAAAACCGTGACAAATAGCAGTTTGCGAAGGGTGATTTGCACGGCGGCAGTTTAGGCGGTCGGCCCCGAAAAGCAACGCGAAGGACCGTGCGGCTGGGGTGGCTGGGTCCCCTTCTTCCGTCCCGCTTACCTCCGGTGCCCTCTTGGCAATGTTCTCTTTTTGTTCTATAGAGCATTCCATCGAAGACACACCTTATCCACGGGCCAAAACGGCCTAAAGAACGAGGGTTCGAGAGGCCGGCTAAATGACAGAGCCTGCTAATCTTTCCGGCTCACTTCCAAACTCGCCTGCCCCGGCGCGACGCCGCGCCGTCGTGATGCATGAATTGCGGCAGCTGCTTTCCGCAACTGAGGGCGCACGGCAAGAAGGTTTGCCCAAAATCCTGCCCTTCGGCCTTGCCGCCCTGGATTCTCACTTGGCGGAGGGCGGCTTGGCCTGTGGCGGCTTGCATGAAGTGGTGCCCGAAATGCAGGCCGCTTTCCCGGCCGCCTTCGGCTTTATCGTGGCGTTGCTGGCCCGCATCTCTTGCCCCTCCCCCCTGGTTTTCGTCCTGCCGGCCTATGCGCGTCGCCAGTATGGCCGCCTTTGCGGACATGGCCTCAACGCGCTCGGCCTCGATCCGGCGCGCCTGATCTTCATCGAGACCGCGCACCGCAAAGACACGCTGTGGGCGATGGCCGAAGCGTTGCGTTCGGCGGCGCCGATCGCCGTCGCCGGGATGATCGACAAGCTCGATCTGAAGACCAGCCAAAAGCTGCATCTCGCCGCCAGCGAGGCCGGGCTGCCGCTGTTGTTGTTGCGGCCGGCGCCGACGCTGGAAGCAAGCGCCGCGGCAACGCGCTGGCGCGTCGGCACGGCGGAAGCCGCACGCGACCGCTTCGGTCTTTACGCGCGTCCCCGATGGCATCTGCAGCTTGAACGGGCTCGCAACGGACGGCCGGGCGAATGGCTAGTGGAGTACGATCATGTCGCGCATCGTTTCAGTCTGGCTGCCGCGCTGGCCGATCCAGCGTTTTCTCGCGGCGCAAGCGATGACGTCGCAAGCCAAAGAAGTTCTGCAAGCCGGTCGATCCTGAGCGGCCCTTCGTCCTTGCCGTTGCCGGCGCCGGCGGCCCGCGGATCGCCGCCTTAAACGAGGCGGCGGAGGCGGCGGGACTTGCCGTCGGCGAACCTTTGGCCGACGCGCGGGCGAAAGCGGGTTTTCTGCAAGTGCGCGCGGTTAATGCCGCAGCCGACGATGCCGCGCTGCGCCGGCTGGCGTTGTGGGCGACGCGTTACACGCCGACTGCTTCGCCCTTGTGCAGAGATTTTTGGAGCGAGGACAACGGCGCCGATGGTTTTTTCCTCGACACCGAAGGCTCAGCCCATCTGTTCGGCGGCGAGGAAAGATTGATCGCCGATCTTGCCGAAAGGCTTGGCCGTTTCGGGCTCGCGGCACGGCTTGCGGTGGCCGACACGCCGGGCGCCGCCTGGGCGGCCTCGCGCTTTCACCAAGCGCCTCTGGTTGTTTTGCCCTCGGGCCGGGAAGCCGCCGTGCTGGCGGATCTGCCTATCGCTGCCTTGCGGCTGTCATCGGAAACCCGCGCCGCGCTTCGCCGGCTCGGCTTCAAAACCATCGGTGCGCTGATCGACAAGCCGCGGGCGCCCTTTGCCGCGCGTTTTGCCGCCGAACTCTTACGCCGTCTCGACCAGGCGCTCGGCCGCGCCGACGAGCCGCTTATCCCCATCGTCGCACCACCGGTCTATCACAGCCTGCATTATTCGCTCGAGCCGATCGTCATGGCGGAAGCGGTCGTCGCGCGCGCCAGCCGCCTCATGCAAAACCTTGTCCATGTGTTGCTGCGCGACGACGTCGGCGCGCGGGCGTTGCGGCTTTGCCTTTATCGCGTCGACGGCGCGGTCGAAACCATCGCTATCGGTCTCACCGCGCCAACCCGCAGCGTTGCCCATGTGGCGCGTCTGATCGAGCTTAAGCTCGAAGCGCTGGCGGCAATGGAGGATGCCGGTTTCGGCTTCGAGGCCATAGGCCTTGCCGTCACCCAGGCCGAACCGATGCCGGCGCGGCAGACCGAACTCACTCTGCCTGAAGGAGGACCGGGATGGGGGCAGCACGACCGTGCCGAGCGGTGCGCGGCCTTGATCGATGCGTTGCGGCAACGTCTCGGCCCGACGGGTGTGCGGCGCTTCGCGCCGGTCGCCAGTCATCTCCCCGAGCGCGCCGAAATCCTGCCGCCTGTCGACGGCGAAATTTCTGCTTGGCCCGCGCCGGAGCAGGAACGCCCGCTCCTGCTCTTGCCCCGCGCCGAGCCGACCGAAGTGACCGCGCTCGTACCCGACGGTCCGCCGCGGCGTTTTTCCTGGCGCGGCGTGACCTATGACGTCGCCGGCGCGCAAGGACCGCAACGCATCGGCGCCGAATGGTGGCGCGCGCCCCATCTCACCGCTCATTCCCGCGCAAGCGGGAATCCAGAACTGGATCCCCGCTTTCACGGGGACGAGCGGCAAAACACTCTCACGCGGGATTATTACCTCGTCGAGGATTTAGGCGGCCACCGCTTCTGGCTCTATCGCGAAGGTCTTTACGGGCGCGAAACGGCGGCGGCGCGCTGGTTCGTGCAAGGGCTCTTTGCGTAAAGGGCTGTTTGCATGAGCAATCCGATGAACACCTACGCCGAACTTGCAGTCACGACTAACTTTTCCTTCCTGCGCGGCGCTTCGCATCCGCAGGAAATGGTGGCGCGCGCCGGCGAACTTGGGCTTGCCGCCATCGGCATTGCCGACCGTAACTCTTTTGCCGGTGTGGTGCGCGCTTACGACGAAGCCCGCAAGCGAAACATCAAGCTCCTGGTCGGCACGCGGCTGGTCACCGGCGACGGCTTCGAAGTGCTGGCCTATCCGACCGACCGTGCGGCCTATGGCCGGCTCTGCCGCCTCATCACCGCGGGCAATCTCAAGGCCAAGAAAGGCGAATGCGCGCTCGCCTTCGAGCAGATTCTCACCGCCAGCGAAGGCCAGATTTTTATCGTTATCCCCCCGCAACGGTTTCCCGGGCGCAGCGCAGCACGCAACGCAGTGGAGTGGTGCGCTGCAGACCCGGGACCGTCACAAACATCGAGCTTGGTACGATCCCGGATCAGCGGTGCAGCGTTCCACGCTGCACCGCGTCCGGGAAACGATTCCGAATTCTCCCCCCGCCTCGCCGCCCTCGCCCGCATCGCGCCCGGCCGCACCTTCCTCGCCGGCGTTCATTATCACCGCGGCGACGAGCCGCGCCGGCTCGGTCTTTTGGCCGAACTCGGCGCCCGGCTTGGCTCGCCGCTCGTCGCCGTCAACGATGTTTTCTATCACACGGCCGAACGCCGGCCGCTCGCCGACGTGCTCACTTGCGTGCGCGAAAAATGCACATTCGCGCGAAGCCGGCCTGCGGCTTACCGTCAATGCCGAACGGCACCTCAAACCGCCATCGGAAATGGCGCGGCTGTTCGCCAATTTTCCCGACGCCATTGCCCGCACCGTCGAGATTGCGCAAGCCTGCCGCTTCTCGCTTGGCGAACTCAAATACGAATATCCCGACGAACCGGTGCCGGAAGGCAAGACGGCACAAGAGCATCTTGAAGACCTGACGTGGGCGGGCGCGCGCGAACGCTATTCGCTCGACCGATATCCGGAAGGCATTCCCGCCGACGTGCAAAACCGTCTGCGTGATGAATTGCAACTCATCGCCAAGCTCGACTATGCGCGCTATTTCCTCACCGTGTACGATGTCGTTGCTTTTGCCCGCAATCAGGACAAGGAAATCCTCTGCCAGGGCCGCGGCTCGGCGGCCAACAGCGCGGTGTGCTTTTGCCTCGGCATCACGTCGGTGAATCCGGACAAGAGCAACCTTCTGTTCGCCCGCTTTATTTCCGAGAACCGCGGCGAGCCGCCCGATATCGACGTCGATTTCGAGCACGAGCGGCGCGAGGAAGTGATTCAGTACATCTACCGGCGCTACGGCCGCCGTCGCGCGGCGATTTGCGCAACCGTCGTGCATTATCGCTCGCGCCGCGCCATCCGCGAAGTCGGTAAGGTGCTGGGTTTGACCGAGGACGTCACCGCGGCATTGGCCAAGACCGTATGGGGCTATGGCGACGGGCTGCCGGACGACCACATCCGCCAGGCCGGCCTCGATCCGGACAATCCGGCGATCCGCCAAGCCGTCGGGCTTGCCGATGAGCTGATCGGCTTCCCCCGCCATCTCTCGCAGCATGTCGGCGGCTTCGTCCTTACCCGCGCGCCGCTCGATGAGACGGTCCCCATCGGCAATGCCGCAATGGACGACCGCACCTTCATCGAGTGGGACAAAGACGACATCGACACGCTCGGCCTGATGAAGGTCGATGTGCTGGCGCTTGGCATGTTGAGCTGCCTGCGCCGCGGGCTCGATCTTTTGCAAATGCATTACGGCAAGGATTACTCGCTTGCCACGCTGCCGGCCGACGATGCAGCCGTCTACGACATGCTGTCACGCGCCGATTCAGTCGGCGTGTTCCAGGTCGAGAGCCGCGCGCAGATGTCGATGCTGCCGCGATTGAAGCCGCAATGCTTCTACGATCTCGTCATCGAGGTTGCGATCGTGCGGCCGGGGCCGATCCAGGGCGACATGGTGCATCCTTATTTGCGCCGGCGCGACGGCATCGAGAAGGAGCATTACCCCTCGCCGGCTCCGGCGCATGGACCGGCCGACGAATTGAAAGACGTTCTCAAACGCACGCTCGGCGTGCCGCTGTTTCAGGAACAGGCGATGCAGATCGCGATTGCGGCGGCGAAATTCACGCCCGACGAGGCCGACGGACTGCGCCGCGCCATGGCCACGTTCCGTCACACCGGCAATGTCCATTTGTTCCGCGACAAGTTCATCAACGGCATGGCCGGGCGCGGCTACGACCGCAGCTTTGCCGAGCATTGCTTCGGCCAGATCGAAGGGTTCGGCGAATACGGCTTTCCCGAAAGCCACGCGGCGAGCTTTGCGCTTCTGGTTTACGCCTCGGCGTGGATCAAATGCCGCTATCCTGACGTTTTCTGCGCCGCCATCCTCAACAGCCAACCGATGGGCTTTTATCAGCCGGCGCAGCTGGTGCGCGACGCTCGCGCCCACGGCGTCGAAATCCGCGAAGCCGACGTTAATTTCAGCGACTGGGATTGCACGCTGGAGCCGGCAGTTTCTGCCGCTCATTCCCGCGCAAGCGGGAATCCAGCGGAGAACAATAGTCGCCATGCCGTGCGGCTTGGCTTCCGCCTGGTCGCCGGCCTTGCGCAAGCGGAAATAACAAAGCTCATTGCCGCGCGCGGCAACGGCTTTTCATCCATCGAACGGCTGGCGGCGGTCGCCGGAGTCTCGCGCTTTACCATCGAGCGGCTCGCCGAGGCCGACGCATTTCGCTCACTTGGCCTCGACCGCCGCGCCGCATTATGGGCGGCACGCCGGCTCGACATGATCGGCATCCGCCCGCCGCGCGCCGGCACGGATAAAACGCCGCCCCAAACGCCTCCCCACGCGCTTCCTCTATTGGCACCGCATCAAAGCGACGAGTTGTTTGCCGAACCGCCGGTGGCGCTGCCGCCCATGCCGCTGTGCGAGCATGTCGTGGAAGATTACGTCGCGACCGGGCTGTCGCTGAAAGCGCATCCGGTGCAGTTTTTCCGCGACCGCCTGACTGCGCTCGGCGCCATGCGCAACGCGCAACTGCGCAGCGCCCCCTCCCTACCCTCCTCCGCAAGCGGGGGAGGGACAGGAGGGGATACCGCCGTCACCGTCGCCGGTCTCGTTTTGGTGCGGCAGCGACCGGGCACCTCGAAGGGCGTCGTGTTCATGACGCTCGAAGACGAGACCGACATCGCCAACATCATCGTCTGGCCGAAAGTCTTTGCCAAAAACCGCCGCACGGTGATGACGGCACGTTTCCTCGCCGTGCGCGGACGGCTGCAGCGCGCCGGCCTCGTCATCCACGTGGTCGCGCAAGATTTCGTCGATCTTTCCGCCGAACTGTCATCGCTGCGTGACGGCGAGCTGTTCCTGCCGAACCCTTCGTGCCCGACGCATCAGGAAGGGTCATGGCGCATTCTCAAGAGCCGCGACTTCCATTGAACCACCGACAAATCAACGGAGCCCTGCCAACGGAGCCTTGCCATGTGTGGCCGCGCCAAACTGCCCGACGACGTTTCCGAAATAAAACTCGATCTGAAGATCGACTTCGACGAGATCGGCGACTACCGGCCGCGCTGGAACGCGGCGCCGACCTCGCAGCTTCCCGTTGTCGTCTCGAACAACGGTCAACGGACGCTGACTGCGATGCGCTGGGGACTGATCCCGGCTTGGGCGAAGGACCTCAAAATCGGCTATTCGACTTTCAATGCCCGCGCCGAAGGTGTGGACAACCGCCCCGCCTTCCGGTCCGCCTGGCGGGCCGGCCGCCGTTGCCTGGTCATCGCCGACGGCTATTACGAGTGGCGCGATACCGACAGACAACCGTTCGCTGTAGCGCTTGCCAATCGCGGGCCCATGACTTTTGCCGGCTTATGGGACCAGTGGCGCGCACCGGACGGCACGACGCTCAAATCCTTCACCATCATCACCACCGTAGCCAACGAACTTCTTGAGCCATTACATGGGCGTATGCCGGTTCTGCTGGCGCCGGACCGGTGGCCGGCATGGCTTGGTGAAATCACGGTAAACGACGCCGAACTCAAGGCTATGCTGCGACCCTATCCCGGCGGCGGCATGACGTCCTGGCCGGTCGACCGCCAAGTCGGCAATGTGCGCAACGACAGGCCCGATCTGTTCGCCCCCATCGGCCGACCGGCTTGACTTCCCAAAGCGGGAATAATGCAGCCTCCAGGCGGTTATATAGATGGCAGTTGCACCCAAACCCCGCGCCATATATCGTTTGGTGCCTGCTACAGCAGGGTCTTCTGGCGCATGGTTCGCGCCACGAAGAGCGAGGGGAACCCCGCGCCCGCGTCACTGCGGAACTTCGCGGCATATAGAGTAGTTGCTCGTTTCGAAGAAGATCGGGGCGAGACCTGTAACGGCCCCGCAGACCGGCCGGGAGGAAAGATTGCGGCCTTCCACCAGCCCTCTCCGCGTGCTGATGGGCAAGCGTGACTTCTACGCTGGCGGACTTCATGCTTTTGCTCGGACTGGGCATCGCGCTCAAAGGCGCGACCTACCGGCCCGGCACGCTGATGCATATGGGGCCCGGCTTCTTTCCGACCGCGCTCGGCGTACTCCTGGTCATCCTCGGTATCGCCATTGCCGCCGCGTCGCTCGCCCAACCGGCGGAGGGCGGCGAACACGGCGAGAGCATCCTGCCCGAACATCCGCAATGGTGGGGCTGGTTCTGCATCCTGATGAGCCCGGTGCTGTTTATCTTCTTCGGCAGCTACTTCGGCATGGCGCCGGGAACGTTCGCGTGCGTCTGCATTGCCGCGCTCGGCGAAAGCAGGCGACCTGGAAAAGCACGATCATCCTGGCGACCGTCGTGACGGTATTCGGCGTCGGCCTGTTCTCCTACTTTCTGCAGGTTCCAATGCCGATTTTCAGTTGGTGGGGAGTCCAGTGATAGGACAATGGCGTGACCGACCTCTGGTACGGATTCGGCGTCGCGCTCGAGCCGCACAACCTGATGTGGTGCTTCATCGGCGTGCTGGTCGGCAACATGGTGGGCGTGCTGCCCGGCATGGGCCCGCTCGCCACGATCTCGATCCTGCTGCCGCTGACCTTCGGCATGAAGCCGGTCGCCGCGATCCTGATGCTGGCCGGCGTCATGTACGGCGCGCAATACGGCGGCGCGATCTGCTCGATCCTGCTCAATCTGCCGTGCCATCCGCCGCACGCCGTCACCTGTCTCGACGGCTACCCATTGACCAAGCAAGGCAAAGGCGGCGTCGCGCTCGGCATCACGGTGCTCGCCTCGTTCGTCGGTGCCTCGTGGGGCATCACCGAGATGATTTTCCTGTCGCCGCTGCTGGTGAGAGCGGCGCTGCAATTCGGTCCGGCAGAGGTCTGTTCGTTGATGTTGCTCGGCCTGCTGGCGGGCTCGACATTGGCGCGCGGCTCGCCGATCAAGGGCGTGGCGATGACGGTGCTGGGCCTGATGCTCGGCTCGTCGGCACCGACATCGAGACCGGCTCGGAGCGCTTCACATTCGGCATGACCGAACTCGACGACGGCATCGAATTGATCGCGCTTGCGCTCGGGCTGTTCGGCATCGCCGAGTTCATGAGCAGCATCAACAAGTCGCGCCGATCGACACGGCAAGTATACCAAGGTCCGCCTGCGCGACATGCGGCCGAGCAAGGCCGAGTTGAAGCGGGCGTTTTTCCCGATGCTGCGCGGCACGATCATCGGCAGCCTGTGCGCGCTCATTCCCGGCACCGGCCCGACGATCGCGTCGTTCGTCGCCTACGCGGCGGAAAAGAAGATCTCGAAAACGCCGGAGACGGTTCGGCAA
The DNA here is from genome assembly GCA_963816565.1 of uncultured Alphaproteobacteria bacterium. Classification (GTDB taxonomy): domain Bacteria; phylum Pseudomonadota; class Alphaproteobacteria; order Rhizobiales; family Xanthobacteraceae; genus BOG-931. Next base: position 428,621 of record CAWFLM010000001.1, read on the forward strand.
CGGCACGATCGAAGGCGTGGCCTGTCCGGAGGCCGCGACGCACTCCTCGGTGCAGGGCGATTTCATCCCGACCATGAGCCTCGGCATTCCCGGCGATGCCGTCATGGCGCTGCTGCTCGGCGCGTTGATGATCCAGGGCATCGTGCCCGGCCCGCAGCTCATCACGCAGCATCCCGACATTTTCTGGGGCCTGGTCGCGAGCTTCTGGATCGGCAATATCCTGCTCGTTCTCCTCAACGTGCCGCTGATCGGCATCTGGGTGAAGATGCTGGCGATCCCGTATCGTTACCTCTACCCGAGCGCGCTGTTCTTCGTCTGCATCGGCGTCTACGCCGCCAACAACGACTTGTTCCAGGTCGGCGAGGCCGTGGTGATCGGCATGTTCGGCTACGTCCTGCTGCGGCTTGGCTTCCATCCGGCGCCGATCCTGCTCGGCTTCGTGCTCGGACCGCGCTTCGAGGAGAACTTCCGCCGCGCCATGCTGATTTCGCGCGGCGATCTCGGCGTCTTCGTCGAACGGCCGATCAGCGCGTTGTTCGTCGCGCTGTGCGTGATCCTGATCGGCTCGCAGATCTATTTCCGGCTGAAAGGCTCGAAGCCGCCGATCGAACCGTCGCTGCATCCGCATGACACCGAAGCTCCGCCGATCGCGGCCGAGATGCGCACTCCGGCGGAATAATCGTGCGAAAGCGGCGTTACTCCCGATTCTGGCGCAGCCCGCGTCCGAGCACGCGCGCCAGACGGTCGGAAAACGCCTTGGCGTCGGCCAGACGATCTCCGTCGCGCAATCGCGCCTCGTCGAACAGCAGGTGCGCCGCGTCCTCCTTAAAACCCCGCTCGCTGTCGGCAAGCGCTGCGAGCGCGCCGATCAGCTCGTGCTGCGGGTTGACCTCGAGGATCGGCTTCGATGCCGCGGATACCCGGCCGGCGCCGGCGAAAATCCGTTCCAGCGCCCGGTCCGGCCCCGAATTCGGCGCCACCAGGCAGACAGCGCTGTCGGTGAGCCGGTCGGACGCCCGCACGTCGGCCACGGCGTCGCCGAGTGTCGTCTTCACAAAGCCGAGAAAGTCCGTGACCGACGGGGCGACGTCCGGCGCCACCGCCCGGGCCGCATCGAGCCGCGGGATCAGCGCCAGGTCGGCTGCGCCTTGCGTGACCGACTTGAATGGCTTGCCGTCGAAACCGACGCCGGGCATGACCCAGAACGTGTCGACCGGATCGGGCAACAGCAGCACCTCGACGCCGCGGGCGCGGAAGCCTTCGAGATGCGGCGAGGCTTTCAGCCGCGCGATATCGTCGCCGGCGAGATAATAGATCGCGGTCTGATTGGGCTTGAGCGCCGCGATATAGTCCTTGAGACTGCGCCAAGCGTCGGGCGACGCCGTGGTCTTGAAACGCGCCAGCTTCAAAAGCGTGTCGCGGCGCTCAAAATCCTCGTAAATGCCTTCCTTCAAGACGGCGCCAAAAGTGTCCCAGATCTTGGCGAAGGTTTCCGGCTCCTTGTCGGCGAGCCGCTCGAACTCGGCGAGCACGCGGCTGGTCACGCCTTTCTTGATCGCGGCCAGAAGCGGGCTCTCCTGGATCTTCTCGCGCGAGACATTGAGCGGCAGATCGGCCGAGTCGACCAGCCCCCGAACAAATCGCAGGTAGCGCGGCAGGATGTCGACGTCGTCGGCGATAAAGACCCGCTTGACGTAGAGCTTGATGCGGCCAGAGCGGTCCGGATCGAACAGATCGAACGGCCGCGACCCGGGAACGAACAACAGCGCCGTATAATCCTGCCGGCCCTCGGCGCGGAAATGAACGGTCAGCACCGGCTCGTCGAACGCCACCGCGATGCTGCGGTAGAAATCGGTGTAGTCCGCGGCGCTGATGTCGGCTTTCGGCTTGGTCCACAAGGCGGCGCCGTCGGTGACCTCGGCGGCGGCCGCGCCAGGCTTGTCCACGATCGCAATCGGCACCGGTACGTGGCCCGATTGCGCTTTGATCAAGGGCTCGACGGTCGCCCGCTCAGCATAGCTGTTGGCGTCTTCCATCAGATGCAGCACGACGCGGGTGCCGCGACGCGGCGCGCCCACCTCTCCTTCCCGGCCTCCATGGGAGAGTCGGGAGCGGACGACGAAACCTCGAACGTGCCCTTGCCATCGGACGACCACCGCCAGACCGCATCCGTCCCGGCGCGGCGGGAGACCACCTCGACCCGCTCCGCCACCATGAAGGCCGAGTAAAAACCGACGCCGAAGCGGCCGATGAGGGCGCTGTCCTCCTTGCCCCGCTTGGCCCCCTTCGCTGGATTGCGCCGCTTCGAGCCGCTCCAGAAACGCCTTGGTGCCCGACCGCGCGATGGTGCCGAGCGCCTCGACCATCTCCTCGCGGCTCATGCCGATGCCGTTATCCTCGACGCTGAGCTTTCTGCCGTCGGGATCGAGCGCAACGGTGATACGGGGCTTGGAATCGTCGCCAAGCAGCGCCGGATCGGCGATCGCCTCGTAACGCAGCCGCTCGCAGGCATCGGCGGCATTGGCGATCAGTTCGCGCAAGAACACCGACTTGTCGGAATAGACCGAATGCACCATCAGGTGCAGGAGCTTCGCGACATCCGCCTCGAACGGACGGCTCTCGGATTTCGTTGTCCGCTTTGGTTTCTTCGTCCACGGCCATGGTGGCGTCCCCCAGACGGCGACTATTGGTGTCGAGAAGAAGAGAGTGGAAATGCAGACCGTTCAAGGCCGAAAAGCCGTCAGACGGCCGCACGAATATTTACCGCGTGTCCATAATGCGAACGCTGCGCGATGAGTTCGCCGGCCTCGGCACCGCTTGTTACCGCATGATTGAACAATTATGTGAAATATCACATAATTAAAATATGCCTCGAAGCCGCCGCGAGCCGAGACCGCTGATCTGGCGTGCGACTTCGAAGGCTGAATTCATGGCCTTTCCGGCCATCGTACAGCGCGAAACTGGGCTACGCCCTATTCCTTGCGCAGATGGGCGAACGGCACGCTACGATGGCCAAGACGCTCAAAGGTTTCGGCGGCGCGGCGATCATAGAAGTGCAGAAGAGAGCTACGACGGCGGTACTTACCGTGCGGTCTACACGGTCCGTTATGCGGAAGCGATCCATCGGACGCTTCCAGAAGAAATCGAAAACCGGCATCAAGACGCCGATAATGGAACTCAACCTGATCAAGAGACGATTACGCGATTTGATCGAGGAAAAGGAGAAGCGGCGATGACAAAAAGGTCTCCAGCCGAGGACCCTGCACGCAATGTCTGGCTGCAGCTTGGGCTTCCCGGCGCCGAAGAACACTATTTGAAAGCCGAACTCGTTTTGCGCCTGATCGGACGATTAAGGCGCTTGCCCTTACGCAACGCGCCGCCGCGCACCGCCTCGGAACCACACAGCCCGAATTGTCGAAAATTCTGCGCGGCAAATTCACCGAAGTCTCACTTGAACGGCTGCTCCAATTCCTGGCGGCCCTGGGCTGCCAAATCGAAATCAAGATCGCACGCGCGAAGGCAAGCAAAGCGGGACGTGCCATCACCATCCGCGAGGCACGGCGCAAGGCCGCAATAAATTCTATTCCCCCGTTGCAAGACGTCGCCCTAAACCGGCACGCGCACCGTCGCCCTTAAGCCGCCGAGCGGTGAATCGCCAAGCGTGATGTCGCCGCCATGCGAGCGCGCGATGTCGCGGGCAATGGCGAGGCCGAGGCCGGTGCCGCCTTCGTCCTGATTGCGCGCGTCGTCGAGGCGGAGGAACGGCTTGAACACGTCGTCGCGCATTTGCGCCGGAATTCCGGGCCCATCGTCGTCGACCGTAACGGTAAGCCAGCGATGGTCGCGGTGGCCGGTGATGGCAACGGTCGAAGCAAAGCGCGAGGCATTGCTGACCAGATTGGCGAGGCAACGCTTGAACGCCGCCGGCCGCACCGTGACTTCCGGCTGACCGTAGAAGGTCACGCTGGCGGCATGGCCATGGCGCTCGGTATCGAGCTTGAGTTCTTCGAGCAAGCTGGCGATGTCGGTCGGCGCCGATTGCTCGCCGGTGTCGCCACGGGCGAAGGCAAGATAGGCTTCGAGCATCGCCGCCATTTCGTCGATGTCCTTCTTGATAGCCTCGATTTCCGGGCCGTCGCCGAGCAACGCCAGTTCGAGCTTAAAGCGGGTCAGGATGGTGCGCAGATCGTGCGAGACGCCGGCGAGCATGGTGGTGCGCTGCTCGATGGCGCGCTCGACGCGGCCCTTCATTTCCAAAAACGCGGCCGCCGCGCGGCGTACCTCGCGCGCGCCGCGCGGGCGGAAATTCTGCGGCTCGCGGCCCTTGCCGAACGCCTCGGCGGCGTCGGCGAGTCGCACGATCGGCCTGATCTGGTTGCGCAGAAAGGCAATCGCGATGGCCAGCACAACGAGCGAGGTTGCGACCATCCAGACCAGGAAGATCCACGAATTCGGATCGTACACATCGGCGCGCGGCGCGAAAACGCGCATGATCGTGCCGGGAAGCTGGATGCGGATTTCGACGATCGAAGAGCGGCCGACGGTGTCGATCCAGAACGGCAGGCCGATCTGCTTGCGAATATCGTCGGACAGCGCGGCGTCAAGCTGGTTGAAGAACGGTTTCGGCCCGGGCGGCGGCAATTGGCCGCCCGGAATGAAATCGACGACGAGGCCGAGCCGGTCCTGCGCGATGCGGCGGAGCTGGGCATGCTCGGCGTCCTGCGGGTAGGTCTTATAGACGTCGATCAGGGTGGCGATCTCCTGCGTCACCGCAGATGAAAGATAATTCGTCACCAAATTCCAGTGCCGTTCCAGGAATAGCAGCGCGACCACCGATTGCAGCACCACCATCGGCACGATGATGATCAATAGCGAACGGGCATAAAGCCCCTTCGGCATCACCGATTTCAACCACCGGCCGAAGCGGTCCCAGGGTTGCGTAATCGGTCCGGCGATGGGCCGCACCACAGTGGCGCCGGCGCTGGCCAATGCATTTGCCGCCGCGACCAATTGGCCGGCGGCATTGCGCAAGCGTCCGATCCCCGCATCCAAGCTAGTCATGATCGCGCCTGGTCATGGTGCCGCTCAATTCGCCGCCACCAGCCGGTAGCCTACGCCGCGTACGGTTTGCACGATCAGCGGATTGGCGGGATCGCGCTCGATCTTGCGGCGCAATCGGTTGACCTGCACGTCCACGGTGCGCTCGCCGACCGCCTCGCCGTTGCCGGCGAGCGCCTGGCGCGGCACGGTCTCACCGGCGCTTGTGGTCAGTACGCGCAGCATTTCGCGCTCGCGGTCGGTCAGCCTGATCACCGTTTCGCCGCGGCGCAGCTCGCCGCGCGCCAGATGAAAGACGAACGGACCAAAGCGCACCGATTCAACGGGCGTAGCGGCGGGCGGCCGCGCGCGCTTGAGGATATTGGCAACCCGCAGCGAGAGTTCTCGCGGCTCGAACGGCTTTGCCAGATAATCGTCGGCGCCGATTTCGAGACCCATGATCCGGCTTTCCTTCTCGTCGCGCGCGGTCAGCATCAGGATCGGCACGGTCGATGCCGTGCGAATGCTGCGGGCAAAATCGAAGCCGTTTTCGCCCGGCATCATGACGTCGAGGATGAGAAGGTCGAACTTCAAGCCGGCAAGCTTGGCGCGCGCATCGGCCACGGTTTCCGCCGTCGTGACGCGATAGCCTTCGCCGAGCAAGAAACGCGACAGCAATGCACGAATGCGGCGATCGTCATCGACGACGAGAAGATGCGGCGCGTCGTCGGCCGGATTTTGTGCCGAACTGTCGGCCGGATTTGCCGCCTGATGGTCGCCTGCGATCGTCACGGCGTGTCGTTTCGGGCCGGCACGCGAGCCTGCGTTTCAAGTGAATCCGAATGCGCGATCATGCGCAGCACATGATCGCGATCCTTGGCGTCGATCATGCCGGCAAGAAAGCGCCGTGCCGCCTCGCGGGCGCCGGGGCCGAGTTCGGCAAGCACGCGGGCGATGCGCGCGGTCTGCAGCCCGACGAGCTTCATCGCCAGCGCCTCGCCGGCCGGGCTTACGTAAAGCAGTCGCTGGCGGCGATCGTTGGCGCCCTCCTTCTGCATGACATAGCCCTCGTCGATCAGTTGTTTGAGAACGCGGCCGAGCGACTGCTTGGTGATCTTCAAAACGTCGAGCAGGTCGGCAACCTTCATGCCGGGATTGCGGTTGACGAAATGCAGGACGCGATGGTGCGCACGACCGAAACCGAGCTTGGCCAGCACTTCATCGGGATCGCCGACGAAGTCGCGATAGGCAAAGAACAAAAGCTCGATCAGGTCGAAATAAAGCTCGCCGGCGGCCGGCGCGACCTCGCCCGAAGCCTGAACTGAAGCGGCTGCGCGCGGCTTGCTGGTTGTGGTGATGCTGATGTCGGCCATTTAGGTCAGGTATGTTGACATATTTCGACTTGGTTGTTAAGCTGCGGTGCGTCATAACGTTCCGTAGCTCAGACGCTATCTGGCCGCTCGGGACATTGCGTAGGGCGCCGTGGCGCGCTCTCATGACGCGTCTCTTGGAGCGGCGGAGACCATAGCGGGTCTCCGGTCTTGGTGCAAAATCCAGGCGCGGCCGTGATTACGGCGCGACCTGGGCCATAACCGAGGGAGGCAATGCCATGGCAGTGCCCTTCGATCAGCGATCCGATCTGATCTGGTTCGACGGCGAGCTTATTCCCACCGTGGACTGCAAGATCAGCGTGCTCACGCATGGACTGCATTATGCGAGCTGCGTGTTCGAGGGCGAGCGCGCCTATGGCGGCAAGATTTTCGAGGGCACCGCGCATTCCGAGCGGCTGAAGAATTCGGCAAAAATTCTCGACTTCGAAATTGCCTATAGCGTCGCCGAGATCGACGCCGCCAAGCAGCTCGTTCTCGACAAGAACAATCAGAAAGAAGCCTATGTGCGTCCGGTCGCCTGGCGCGGCTCCGAAGCGCTCGGCGTTTCGGCGCAATCGAACAAAATCCATCTCGCCATCGCCACCTGGGAATGGCCGAGCTATTTCGATCCGGCGCAGCGCCTGAAAGGCATCCGGCTCGACCTCGCCGACTACCGGCGGCCCGATCCGAAGACCGCGCCGTGCCTTGCCAAGGCGGCGGGTCTTTACATGATCTGCACGATCTCAAAACATCGCGCCGAACAGCGCGGCTATGCCGACGCCATGATGCTGGACTGGCAGGGCCGCGTCGCCGAATGCACCGGCGCCAATATCTTCTTCGTCAAAGACGGCAAGATCCACACCCCGATCGCCGACTGCTTCCTCGCCGGCATCACGCGCTCGACCGTGATCGGACTCGCCCGCCGCAACAACATCGAAGTGATCGAGCGGCGCATCATGCCGGAAGAACTCGCCGGCTTCTCGGAGTGTTTCATCACCGGCACCGCCGCCGAAGTCACCGCCGTGTCCGAGATCGCGCAGTGGACCTTCACGCCGGCGCGCATCACCGCGCAATTGATGCGCGATTACGAGCACACGGTCCACCCGGGCGGCAAGGCCGCCGCGGCATAGCGGCAGTCGGCTCGATCTAACGCTGCCCGGCTTCGGTGAAGAACTTTTCGCCGTAGGCAAAACGGTTGGGCTTGAGAAAGAAGCCGAGCAGAATGGCGCCGTGCGGCGCCACCGCTTCGTGCTGATTGCCGGCCGGCCGCCACACGAATTGGCCCGGCCCGCATTTGCCCTCGTGATCTTCGAGCGAGCCCTCGATCACGTAAGTCTGCTCCAACGCCGTGTGCTCGTGCAGCGGCACGACCGCGCCCGGCTCGAGCTTGAACAGGGCCGTGGTGATGCCGTTGCCGTCGGTATAGAGCACCTTGATCTTGATGCCGGGGAACTTGGTCGCCTCCCACGGCATATTGGGCACATCAAGATAATGCGCGGCGCGCTCCGGCGGATTTTCCGGCCTGATATCGTCATGCACGCGCTTACGGGCTTGTACGGACATAGCAGCCTCCTTTCCGCCCTCGGCAGCCTCCTTGGCTTTCACCAAGCCGAGCATATTGTGCAGACGGCGCCGCCGCCAGAGCAAGGTTGGCCAGGTTGGCGCTCTTCAGGCGGGCGCCTACGTTAATGCTTCGTCGTCGCGAATTGCTGCAACTCACCGGCTATAGACATGACCGGCCATTCCCCTTCGACCCCGGCTGCCGCGCAGTTACCCCTGAGCCTGGCGCGTAAACTGCGCCAGGCATTTGCCGCGCTTCAGACCGGCGCCCTCGACACAGCGGGCCGTCTTTGCTCCGAAGTACTGCAGCATCGGCCGGACGAATTCGAGGCGCTGCATATGCTTGGCGTCGTCGAGTATCAGCGGGGCGACTTTGCGAAGGCGCTTCGTCTGATTGCGACGGCGCTGCGGAGCAATGGCGATTTGGCCGGTGCCTGGTCAAACCTCGGCTTGGTGTTCCACGCGCAAGGCGACGATGCCAAGGCCCTGGCCTGCTACGACCGCGCGCTCGAGCTCAAGCCCAGCCGCGCCGATGTGCGCAACAATCGCGCCGATGCGCTGCGCGTGCTGAACCGTCGTGACGCGGTTCACACCGCCGAGGCTGTGCGGGGGCTCGCCTTTAAAAGGGTCTCGGTTGCGCCGACGGCTTGTAAAATCTGCGGTGGGCCAGCCTCGCTTTATGGCGTCGTCGACTTCCATAGGAGCTGCCACACATCGAACGTCAAGCAGCTGCCGCCATCGAGCCTCCCGGTCTATTATCGACGCTGCGGGGCCTGTGGCTTCCTATTCACCGACGCCTTCGACGATTGGAGCGACGCGCAATTCAAGGCGCACATTTACAACGACGGCTACCTCGCCCTTGATCCAGACTACGTGTCGAATTGGCCGAGCGTTAATGCCGATATGGTCGGGCGACTGTTCAGCGCGCATAAAGCGCATCTCCGCGTGCTCGACTACGGCGGCGGCAACGATGTCCTGTGCGCTGCATTGCGCAGCGCGGGATTTCGCGCTGCCGTGACCTACGATCCGTTCACCACCGGCTACGCGGAGCAGCCGCACGGAACGTTCGATCTCGTCACGTGCTTCGAGACGCTCGAGCATATGCCCGATCCGATGGCCGGCATCGCCGCCATGCTGGCAAGCCTGGCGGAGGACGGGATGGTGCTGTTCTCGACGCTGCTACAGCCGCAGGATTTCGATCAGATGGGCCTCAATTGGTGGTATGTCGGTCCGCGCAATGGCCACGTCTCGCTGTTCAGCCGCAATGCGCTCATCCTCGCCTGGCGTCGCCACGGCTACCAGACCGCGTCCTTCAACGAAAACCTGCACTTCGCCTTCCGCACGCTGCCGGAATTTGCCAGGCATCTGCTCAAGGACGGCAGTTGATTGCTCCACTGCGCAAGGAGCCAGGCAAAGCAGCGCTCGCCGGGTAGGTCGGGCGCGCGCAGGCAGGCGGCTCTCACCCGACGCGACAACCCAAGACATCAGGCGGCTTGGTTAGCCCTGATTTCCGCCAAAGCCGTCTTGCCGGCTCGGGTGGCTTCCGACATCGTGGCAAAGAACTCGGATTGCCGCACCGGCTTGCTCTTGCCCGCGGCATAGATTTCCCAACGCCAGGACTTAGGCGGTCGCCCCTTATTCTTGATGGCGAGCGTATAGTCCGAAGGGTTGAAGGATGGGGTCTTTTCCATCCGCGTCCTACCGAAATTCTGAGCTGCCAGATGACAACTCCGGAAAATGCGCGGCGCAGCGTCAATTCGCACTCTTCCGCCCGCTGCCGTGCTACATCAGAACCCCAGCACAGCAGAATTTCACGCAAATCCCGGATCGCAACATCGACAGCAGTGGCAAGATCGATCTCACTTTCAGCGCCATCGTCGGTACGATAGTCGCACAAATGCAATATTTCGGCGCTCACGCGGTTACCCCCAAATCAATCCACTGGCAGCATGGCCGCCAGCCGTTAACGACCCGTGTTCCGACACGCGGCAACGCCGCGGCCTCGGCTCGCGAGAGGTAACTTATGGCGACACGGCAACAGCGGATCGACGCCTATACACACGACGGAACCCCCCCGACGGATCAGCCGCTCGAGCTGCTTTGCGAGGATCACGTTGGAACCTATGTCATTCCGTTCCTGTGTCGCTGGCGCGATGGCGCCTGGCAAAGCCTGGATACCGACAGCCGCATCGAAGCTACGGTTGTCGGTTGGCGACTGCCGAGCGAAAACTAGCGTTGAACCTTGAGGTTTTCCGCCGACGTTTTGCCCTTGTTCGCGACCTCTTCGTATTCGATCACCTGGCCCTCGTTAAGGCCGCTAAGCCCGGCTCTCTCGACCGCCGAGATGTGGACGAAAACATCTTTGCCGCCGGCTTGCGGCTGAATGAATCCATATCCTTTTTGCGAATTGAACCACTTCACGGTACCTACGGCCATCATCTACTCCCAATTAATTCGGCGCCATTGCCTCACCGAGACACCCGCCCGGTGGCTGATAATACTTCCGCTGGCTGAGAATGGATAGATAGATTGTAGCCCTTATTGGATCATGATCGGCCGCGGGCCGTTCATCGACAATAAGCCTGCCTGAGCCGTCAATTAGCCGAATTGGCGTTTTTTGCCGCTCCGCGATCGCTTTTACTTGGCGGCTACTTGGCCGCACTTGGCCGCTCCTGGCCTGACGGCACCGACCAGCGCTCGGCCGCTGCCTCGTCGGCCGATTTTGCCTCAACCCAGGTTTTTTCGACCATCCCGCCGGTCGGCTTCTCGACCTGCTTCCAGAACGGCGCCCGCGTTTTGAAATAGTCCATCAGGAACTCGGCCGCGGCGAAGGCCGCCTGGCGGTGGCTCGACGCCGCAACGACAAGCACGATAGGCTCGCCCGGAGCAATCCGCCCGTAGCGGTGGATCACCGTCAGGCCGAGCAGCGGCCAGCGCGCCTGCGCCTCATCGACGTGGCGCGCAATTTCCGCTTCCGCCATGCCTGGATAATGTTCGAGCGTAAGGGCGGCAATCGCCTCGCCTTTTTCGTCGGCCCGGCAGATGCCGGTGAAAGTGACGACCGCGCCTATATCGGTGCGCGAGCGCGTGAGCCGCGCCGCCTCCGCGGCGGCGTCGAATGTTTCCCTCTGCAGACGGATGGTCGTAGCCATGGCAGAGGCCGTTAGCCCCCCGTCATCGGCGGAAAGAATGCAATCTCGGCTGCGCCTTCGATCCGCACATCGGATTTTACGTGGTTCTTATCGATCGCGGCGCGGATCGTTTTCGGATTTTCGAATGCGTAAGCGTAACCGTCGCCCCGTTGCGCCAGCCAGGCGATGAGGTCGCCGACCGTCGCAATTCCGGCGGGTGGTGCGATGTCTTCCTCCGCCTTGCCGATACGCTCACGCACCCAGGCGAAATAGCGCAACTTCACGCATCCTCCTTCGTCAGGTGGTGCAGCCCCGCCCGCAGGTAATCCCAGCCGGTGTAAAGCGTAAGAAGCGCGGAGAGCCATAGCAGCGTGATACCGATCCGCGTGACTGCCGGCACGACGGCATCGCCAGCCTCGCCGCAGATTAAAAAACCGACGGCGACCAGCTGCAGCGTCGTTTTCCATTTTGCCAGCCGCGTCACCGGGACGCTGACCCGCAGTTCCGCAAGATATTCGCGCAGTCCCGAGACCAGAATTTCGCGGCACAAAATGATGACGGCGGCACATAGCGCCCAGCCGTGAATGGTATTCTCGGCGGCCAGCATGAGCAGGCAGGACGCGACCAAAAGCTTGTCGGCGATTGGATCGAGCATGCGGCCCAGCGAGGATTGCTGGGCCCAGATGCGGGCGAAATAGCCATCGAGGAAGTCAGACACGCCGGCGGCAACGAAGATGACCAGCGCAACCCAGCGCAGCCACAGCCCGCCATGCAAAATATTCTGCCAGAACATGGCAGCCGACCACGACCGGCACCGCCGCAATGCGGCCATAAGTCAGGATGTTCGGCAGCGCGAGCGGATGGGCGCGGAGCCGGCCTGAAGTGCTCGTCGTGGTCGCGTTCATGCCGTTACCATAACGCCGCGCTTCGGCAACCGACAGACCCGGCTGCCGTCACTTTTGCGGATCAAGCTTATTTTTCGTTGCCGCACGCTGTTATGCCCGGTCGGATGAGGCCTGGGTGGGCTTGCCGCTCACGCCGTCCCGTCATGGAAAAACTCGTAAATCCGCCGCGCGGTTTCCGCGCTGATTCCATCGACCTGCATCAGATCCGCGACCGAGGCGCGCTCGATCGATTTCAGCGTGCCGAAATAGTGCAGCAGCGCGCGCTTGCGGGTCGGGCCGATGCCGGCGATCTCCTGCAGGCCGGACTCCCGCAGATCGCGCTTGCGGCGCGCTCGGTGCGAACCGACCGCGAAACGATGCGCCTCGTCGCGCAGCCGCTCGACAAAATAGAGCACCGGATCGCGCGGCGGCAGCTTGAACGAGTCGCGGCCGGGAAGAAAGAATGTTTCGCGGCCGGCATCGCGCTCTGGCCCCTTGGCAATGGCGATGAGCGGAACGTCGACACCGAGCTCCTCAAGCACCTCGCGCGCCGCCGTGAGCTGACCCTGCCCGCCATCGAGGAGGAGGACATCCGGCCAGGGCGAGTCTCTCATCCTCTCCTTCAGGCAGCGGCTGTTCGGATTGCGGAAGCTCGACCGTGCCCTCCTGCCGCGGCGCCTCGGCCAAAAGCCGCTTGAAGCGGCGCTCCAATACCTCGCGCATCATGGCGAAATCGTCGCCCGGCGTCAGCTCGGTCGAGCGGATATTGAATTTGCGATAGTGGCTTTTGCGAAAACCCTCCGGGCCGGCGACGATCATGGCGCCGACGGCATTGGAGCCTTGGATGTGGCTATTGTCGTAAACCTCGATCCGGCGCGGCACGCGCGGCAGCCCGAAAGTCTCGGCGAGCTGGCGCAGCAACTTCTCCTGCGACGTCGTCTCCGCAAGCTTGCGGCCCAGCGCCTCACGGGCATTGGCGAGCGCATGCTCGATCAAATCCTTTTTCTCGCCACGCTGCGGCAGCAGCACCTCGACCTTGCGCCCGCTCTTGGTCGACAACGCCTGCGCCAGCAGCGCACGATCCGATATCGCATGCGAAATCAGAATAAGCCGGGGCGGCGGTTTATCGTCGTAGAATTGCGCCAGAAAGGCGGTCAGCACCTCGCCGGGCGGAAGCGAACGGTCGGCCTTGGGAAAATAGGCGCGGTTGCCCCAGTTCTGGCCGGTGCGGAAGAAGAACACCTCGACACAGGAAAAGCCGCCCTGCTGGTGCACCGCGAACACGTCCGCCTCTTCGACACCGCGCGGATTGATGCCCTGCTGCGACTGGATCGCCGATAGCGCGGAGAGCCGGTCGCGATAGATTGCGGCGCGCTCGAAATCAAGCGCGGCGGAGGCCTTTTCCATCTCCTCGGCAAGCTCGTCCTTGACCGTCTTGCTGCGGCCGGACAGGAACGCGTTGGCTTCGCGCACCAGCACCGAATAATCCTGAAAATCGATCTCCTTGGTGCACGGCGCCGAGCATCGCTTAATCTGATAGAGCAGGCACGGTCGCGTCCGGCTCTCGAAGAACGGATCGCTGCACGAACGCAACAGAAATGCGCGCTGCAGCGCATTGACAGTGCGGTTGACCGCCCAAACCGAGGCGAAGGGTCCATAAAAGTGGCCAGGCCGCGTGCGCGCGCCGCGATGCTTGAGAATTTGCGGCGCCCAATGGTCGGACGTGATGAGAATGTAAGGGAACGATTTATCGTCGCGCAGCACCACGTTAAAGCGCGGCCGCAGCCGCTTGATGAGATTGGCCTCAAGCAGCAGCGCTTCGGTCTCGGTGCGGGTGACGATGAATTCAAGCGTTCGCGTCGCGGCAATCATGCGCTCGATGCGAGAGTCGAGACCGGTCGGGCGCGCATAGGCGGCGACGCGCTTTCTGATATTTTTGGCCTTGCCGACATAGAGCACATCGCCGTGCGCGTCGATCATGCGATAGACGCCCGGCCGCGACGGCGCGAGCTTGGCATGGCGGAGGATCGCGGCGCGGCCGGCGGCAAGCGAACCCGGCCCCTCGTCGACGGACAGCCGGGCCGCTTCGGTCTCGTCGGGTTGCGGCAGCGACGGCTCGTCGTCTTCCTCGACGATCTCGCTCTCGGGCGCGATTTCTGGTTTCGGAGTGCTCATCGGCTATGCCGATGAAATATAGATTTTCTTAACGATATCAACTTCGAACGTCGCAACGATTCAGCACTGTTTAACTTAAACATCGCGATAAATTCTCCTGATCGGACGGCGACCGGCGCCCGCTTTGCTCGACGCCGCAAGAGCAACGCGTGGCCACGCGGCGTCATTGTCTCCGCCCGATTCCAACTGGGAGGCCTGTATGAGAACAATTCGAGCGACTCTCTTTGGCGCGGCCCTTTCCCTCACGGTGGCGGGCGCGGCCGTCGCCGCCGATCTGCCGGCATCGCCGTACTACACGGCGCCAGCCTCGTATTCGGCCTATAGCTGGGCCGGCCCCTATCTCGGCGGCACGTTGGGCTACGAATGGGGCAGCGTGAGCAACAACCCGACGCATCCGTCGGGCGTGGCCGGCGGCCTCGAAGCCGGCTTCAACTGGCAGCACGGCAATTTCGTCTACGGGGCCGAGGCCGATTTTCAGCTGTCCGGCGCGGAAGACACTCTGGCACCGTGGCAGTTTTCCAATCCGTGGTTCGGCACGGTGCGCGGCCGCGCCGGCGTCGCCATCAACAATGTGCTGATCTACGGCACCGCCGGCCTCGCCTATGGGGAGCTGACGGCCGATACCGCCGGCAATCTTTCGGAGAGCCATACCAGCTTCGGCTGGGTCGCCGGCGCCGGCGCCGAAGTCGGCTTGACGCCGCAATGGTCGGCCAAAGCGGAGTGGCTCTATCTCGACTTCGCCGACCGCGGCTATTCGGTGACCGGCGCCAATAACGGTCTCACCGCCAATTTGCTGCGGCTCGGCCTCAACTATCATTTCTAGACCGACGGAGCGCGACGAACGGCCATAGTAGTAATTAATATTTTATTTACTGTAATTTCTACAGATAATAATCTCATAACTATAATTAAGACGATTAGAGTAGATTCTCGCCACAATACAGGCACAAAATTTAAAACGACTGTTGTATTCCTACACTAGATGAAAGGCCTGTTCTGAATACTATACGAGGCCTGTACCACGACCCAAGTGGAGGTCCAATATGAAGCGTTTTTGTTTTACCGTGATCGGCCTTTTGGCGCTCACCGGAGCGGCCGCGGCGGCCGATTTGGCGCGGCCCCAGCCTATGCCGTACTACCCGCAACGCTGCGGTCATGCCGCCGCCCTTTAGCTGGACGGGATTCTATGTCGGCATCAACGGCGGCGGCGGCTTCGGCAGTTCGAACTGGGATTCGACGGGAAGCCGCAATATCAGCGGCGGCCTCGTCGGCGGCACCGTCGGTTACAATTACCAGTTCGGACAATGGGTCAGCGGCCTCGAAGGCGACATCGACTGGGCCGACATCAACGGCAGCACTAACAATGCCTGCGCGCCCGGCTGCAAGACCAGCGACTCGTGGCTCGCGACCGCGCGCGGCCGCTTCGGCTATGCCGCCGACCGGTTCTTACCCTTCGTGACAGCGGGTGCCGCGTTTGGCGACATTCGCGCCTCTTCGCCGGGCTTCGTGTCGAGCTCGCCACCAAAACCGGCTGGACCGTCGGCGCCGGTCTTGAGGCCGCGCTCACTAACAATTGGACGGCCAAGGTCGAATATCTCTATGTCGATCTCGGCAGCTTCAATTGTGGACTGGCCTGCAGTGGCGTATCGACAACCGATAAAGTCTCGTTCAACGCCAATCTATTGCGCGCCGGCGTAAATTATAAGTTCTAATCCGGCGGCAACGGCGTGGCGGCAAAGCGCCCCGGGGACTTTGCCCCGGGGCCTTTTTGTTTTGGCGTCCCGATCACCTGCCATGCACTGCGCATCATGCAAAATCTCGGCGAGCTGTTCCGGGGCGTCCAGCATGACGTCGTGGCCGCAGGCTACCTCATAGCTGCGCCAGCCCCTGGCACGGGCTTTTTCAAGCGCCAGATCGAACGGCTGGCTCGGATAGGCCGAAGCGCGGATATAGGTCTTTGTCGCGATCCGTTCGCGCGCTCCCGTCAGCGCCACTTTCTGCAGCCCGCATTTGACGGGCTGCGGCGTACATTGGGCGTCGACCCAAGCGCGGTCCCGGTCATTGACATTGAACATCGCCGCCGAGCGCGGCGGGATCGTCGCGAGACCATTACGCTCGGCCGCCAGGAAAGCCTCGCGAACCGGCGGCGGCGCCAGATCGATCAGCGCCTGCCCCAATTCCGGGAAGAACGCATCCAAGAGCACAAACGATGCGATCGATTTTTCCATTGCCTCGGCGACGCCCGAAATCACCATGCCGGCGTAGGAGTGGCCGACCAGCACAACGTCGTGCAGCTCCTGCCACCTCATTTCGTTGACGACGTCGAGAATATGCGTGTCGAGGCCGATCTCGGGCGTCAGCAAGTGCGACCGTTCGGCAAGCCCCGTCAGCGTCGGCGTAAATACGTCGTGACCGTTGCGCCCAAGCAGCCGCGCCACCCGCCGCCAGCACCAGGCGCCGTGCCAGGCGCCGTGAACGAGAACGAAGGTCGTCATCAGGCCTCGCCCCAAGATAGAAAATACTGACGCACGTGCACGCGCTCCTCGACGGGCATCGTCAGGTAGTTGACGTCGCCGTCTTCAACGCGCACGCGCCCATCCACCGGCGGGCGGGCCCGATCGTAATCCCGTGTGGCAACTGCAATGGACACCCGGCTCATGACACTTCATCGCCTAAGGACTATCGTCGGGGAGCGTGACGGTCCATATTGACGGACAATCCGCCGAGTTCAAGCAGGCGTCATTCCTGTTTGAATTGCGTCTAAGCGAAGGACGGTCGGGAATATCGGGCGCAGGATGATCGAAAATATCGAACTTGAAAAGTGTACAAGCTGCGGCATTTGCGATGACGTCTGTCCGGCCGACGTGATCCACATGGAGCCGGTGCCGTTGCAGGCCCCGATCGACGGTCTGGTGCAGACCAAGCTCCTGCCGGTAATCAAATTTCGCGAGCACTGCATCACTTGCTTTAGCTGCGAGATTTTTTGTCCCGAGCAGATCGTCGACGTGCATCCGTCGGTGAAAAATCGACCCCGACCCTGGTGAGCCGGCGCATGGCGGAATCGATAGGGACGTTTATCGAGACCGATATTCTCGTCGTCGGCGGCGGCTCCGGCGGAATGATCGCGGCATTGAGCGCCAAGCATCACGGCCCGCGCGGCACCAAGGTGGCGGTCGCCGATTCATGGATGACCGGCCGCACCGGTCACACCGCGTTCTCCAACGCCTGGATGATCGTCGCCTCTCCAGACGACGACATCGACGGCATCACCCGGGAAATCGTCGCCGGCAATGACGGCATCGCCGATCAGCTCCTGGTGCGGGAATCGCTGGTGAATTCGTTCGACCGGATCGCGGATTTCGAAGCCATGGGCTTGAAATTTCCGCGCGGCATCGACGGCAAGTATGCACGCCGGCCGACCCGCGGCCTCGATCTCGCGCGGGTGATGTGCCCGGAAGGCGGCGGGCTCGAATTCTGCTGGCGGCTGCGGCTTGCGCTCGCGGAAAAAGGCGTGGCGCTGCTCGACCGGCTGTTCGTGACCGGTCTCCTCGGTGGCCCCTCGGGTCGCATCGTCGGCGCCACCGCAATCCATAGCCGGACCGGCGAGTTTCACCTGATCAAAGCGCGCGCGACGATCGTCGCCACCAATGCGATCACGTTTCGCTCAGGCTTCGTGCGCGACATCACCGGAACCGGCACGCTGCTCGCCTATCGGGCCGGCGCCGCGCTGCGCAATGCGGAGTTCAGTTACGTTCGGCCAGGCACGCCGAAGTTTTACTTCGAGGGGATCACTTTCGCGATCCAGGAGGGCGCTCGCTTCACCAACGCCAAAGGCGAAGCCTTCATGCGCCGCTACGAGCCGGAATGGGCGGACGAGGCTGACGTGCCGCGCATCGCCCGCGCCATGGCCGAAGAAAAGAAGAAGGGAAACGATCCGCTCTATCTCGACATGTCGCCGATTCCGGAAGAGATGCGCGACCACTTCATCCACAGCAAGGTCAAGTGGATGGACTATTTCTTCCGCAAGCTTGGCTCCGAGGCCGACACCGATATGTTCGGCAAGACGCCCTACTACGCACTCAATCAGATGACCAAAATGGCGATCCGGACCGGGCCGGACTGCCGCTCCGACGTCCCAGGCCTGCTTGCCGCCGGACTGGCGCAGAGCGGCTGCGCCAATCACTTCGCGGGCTTCCATATCGGACTATGCGTCGGCAACGGTTGGGTCGCCGGGAGGAGCGCAGTGGAGGACCTCGATCGTTTGGCCGCACCAAGCGTCAATCTCGCCGAGGTCGAGGCGATGCATGAAGAGCTCCTGCAGCCGCTTCGTCCGACCGCCCAAGCCGAGTCGGACCGTATCCTGCGTGACCTGCAAGGGATCATGTTCGCTTACGATGTCGGCATTCTCAAACACGGCGAGCGGTTGCAAGCGGCTTGCCGCAAGATCGATCGCCTGGCCGACGAATTCCGCGAGATTGCCGCTCCCCATGTGCACGAACTGGTGCGGCTGAAGGAGACCGAGGCCATGTTACTCGCGGCCCGCTTCATTCTGGGCGCGTCGCTCTATCGCACTGAGACGAGATTGAGCCACTTCCGCGAAGATTTTACCGACCGCGACGACGCGCAATGGCTGGTCTGGGTGGACATCGAGGGCGGCGGCGGCGAAACCCCGACTTTCAAAAAGACCCCGATCCCGACGCCGTTGTGCCCGGTCACGACGCTGGCGGTGCGGCCAAACCGGCTCAAGCAGCACGTCGCGGTCGGCGGCGTCTGAGCCTAAAGCATTCGGTCAAGAATTATACTGACTTTGATGACGGCTCCCGTCATCAGGGCCGCAGGAGAGTGGTCCTACGCTGGAGAACACAAATGATCGTGCAGTTGCAAGGGTTTCCCGAAGATGTCACCGCCTTCGCGGGTCGAGGACAGGTAACGAAGGCCGACTACGTTTCGACCCTCATTCCAGCAGTCGAGAAGGCTTTCGCCGGCCACGATCGGCTTCGTCTGTATTACGAACTTGGAGCCGATTTTGCTGGCATTGACGCCGATGCGATCGTGGAAGATTTCAAGATTGGAATGCAACACCTCACTCGCTGGGAACGGGCCGCGGTCGTCACCGACGTCCAGTGGATCGCCCATGCGATTTCACTTTTCAGCTTTCTAATGCCCGGTGCGATGAAGGTCTTTTCGACAAAAGAGGCCGATCAAGCGCGTGCCTGGATCGTCTCACCCTCTTTATAGGCGAGTGCAAAAATCAAGAATTTAGAACTGAAACGCGACGCCTATCAGATCGATCAGTTAGCTGGTGCCAAATTCAGGTGCAAATCTTCGCCGATGTCGGCTATCGGCCCATCGCGTCATTGCGCGGTAATGCAGCACTTCGGTCGCTTGCGGAGCGAAGCGGACCTTGAGCCGGATTTATGAGCGCCCGGCCCAGGTCACACCGCCGGCGTCTCGCCGCGTAAAATCTGCGCAAATACCGGCATGTCGATATTGCCGCCGGAGAGGATCAGCCCCACGCGCTTGCCGGCATAGCGGGCCTTTTCCTTGATCAACGCCGCAAGCGGCGCGGCGCCGGCGCCCTCGGCGAGATTATGGGTCGTCGTGTAGTAGAGGCGAACCGCGTCCGCGATCTCGTCTTCGGTGACGGCAACCACGCGTGCGGCGCCGGCGCGGATGATGTCGAGCGCTTCGGCCGGCGGATCGCGGCATGCCACGCCGTCGGCGAAGGTCCGCGCCGAATTGGTCCCCACCGGGTGGCCGGCCGCGAACGACAGCGCGAAGGCCGGCGCGTTCGCTGCGACCACGCCGACGATCTCGGTCGGAAGCCCCAGCAAATCGCGCACCGTAATCAAGCCGCAAATTCCCGAGCCCATTCCGATCGGCACATAGACGACGTCGAGGTCGGCGCGGCTTGCAAATAATTCATGCGCATAGGTCGCCACGCCTTTGACGAGATCGCGGTGGAAGGACGGCACGAAATGATAGCCGCGCTCGCGCTGGATCGCCGCGGCAACGCCGCGAGCCTCGTCGAAGTCCTTTCCGCCGGTGACAACCTCACCGCCGAACGCCGCCATCGCCGCGTTCTTCTCGCTTGAATTGCCTTCCGGCACCACGATCACCGCCGGAATGCCGTTGCGCACCGCCGCGGCGGCGACCGACTGGCCGTGATTGCCGCGGGTGGCGGTGACAAAGCCTTGCGGGCGCGGCCCGGCGCGCAGCAGCGCGTCGACATAAGCGAGCCCGCCGCGGGCCTTGAAGGATCCGGTCGGGGTATGATTTTCGTGCTTGACGACGACCTCGGCGCCGATCGCTTTGGCCAAGAGCGGCCACGCATAAGCCGGCGTCGGCGGCACCGCCCCGCGCACGATCGCGGCGGTCGCCGCAAGCTCGTCAAGGGTAAAGAGCGGCATGCTCGATCCTTCGCCAACTGCGCCCCGCCCTTTACAGGCTCTCGCGGTCCTTGTCGTGTGGCGTGAGGGAGCGGCCGAGCGGCGCTGCGGGCCGGCCCTTAACGCCAACCACTTTCCGTGGACCCACAGGTCCCGCTACCATGCCAACCCATGCCTCGTGGCGCGCCCCGGCTACGGGAAGTCGGGCTGGGGGGACGTAATGGGCACCGCACGATTAAAGGCAATCTCATGAACGCGGGCGCCGAACTATTGCCGATCGTCTTTGTCATCGACGACGACGCCTCGCTGCGCGAGTCGCTATCGCGCCTGTTCCGATCGGTCGGCTTGCAGGTCGAGACCTTCACCTCGGCGCCGGAATTTCTGCATGGCACGCTGCCCGACGTCCCGAGCTGCCTGGTGCTTGACGTCAGATTGCCGGGCTTAAGCGGACTCGATTTCCAGTCCGAACTGGCCAAGGCAAGTATCGACATCCCGATTGTCTTCATGACCGGCCACGGCGACATACCGATGACCGTGCGGGCGATGAAAGCGGGAGCGATCGAGTTTTTGCCCAAACCATTTCGCGACCAGGACATGCTGGACGCCGTCCAAATCGGCCTCGAACGCGATCGCGACCGGCGCAAAAACGCCGACAGCGCCGCCAAGCTGAAAGCCAGCTTCGAGAGGCTCACTGCGCGCGAACAAGAAATCATGGGCTTCGTCACGTCCGGCTTGATGAACAAGCAGATCGCCGGACAAATCGGGGTCAGCGAAATCACCGTGAAAGTTCACCGCGGCAGCGTCATGCGCAAGATGGGGGCAAAGTCGCTCGCCGAGCTGGTGCGGATGGCCGATGCATTGGGCATTCGCCGCGAGCCGATGTGATCGCCTATATACACAAGTATAGTTCCGTTGCCCTATCCGATGCCCGAACCTTGCCCATGTACAGTGGCGAAATATCGTCCGTTGCGGCTCAATCGCGCTGAATAAGGACTCCAAAAATTGGCGAAACAGCGCGTGATATCCATCATCGACGATGACGCATCGGTGCGCGAAGCGACCGCAAGGCTGATACGATCGCTCGGCTACCAAGCCGCCATGTTTTCCTCGGCCGAGGAATACTTGCGGTCGGATCGGCTGACGGATTCGTCCTGTCTGATCACCGACCTGAATATGCCGGGCATGAACGGCGCCGATTTACAGAACCGGCTGATTGCCGGCGGCTATCGGACGCCGATGATTTTCATGACGGCCTATTTCGAGCAGAAAGTTCGCGACCGGGTGATGGACGCCGGCGCGTCCGGTTTTTTGCGCAAGCCGTTTGAAGAAAAAAGCCTGATCGAGTGCCTCGACAGGGCGCTCAATAAATCGGAGGCCGGCAAGACGCGTTGAGCGGGATTTCTCCGGACGCGTCGTCTCCCTATACCAAGGTATAAGGTCCCCCTCCCTTCCGGTATCCCCTGTTTCCCAACGTAGAATGGAGCGGTATCGCTAAAAAATTCTAGGGTCGTGTCACAGGGGCACGGCTATGGAATACAATCCAGCGATCTCCTCGGGCGTTTCGAGCCGGCCGTCAGCGGCGATGGCAACGTCCGACCAAATCTTGATCGGACTGATTGCAAAGGGCGACAAGGACGCCATGCGGCTCTTATTCACCCGGCACCATTTGCGGGTGTTCCGCTTCCTGACCCGGATCGTCAAAAACGAAGAGACCGCCGAAGACTTGCTCAATGAAGTGTTTCTGGACGTCTGGCGTGGCGCGCGCGGCTTCGAGGCGCGCTCGCAAGTCACGACCTGGATGCTGGGCATCGCCCGCTACAAGGCGTTGACGGCGTTACGGCAACGCTCGTTCGCGGCGCTTGATGACGACGTCGTCGAAACGATTGAAGACCCGGCCGACGATCCCGAGGTTATCATGCAACAAGCCGATCGCAGCGCGATATTGCAAGCCTGTCTCAAACAACTGTCGAGTGCGCACCGCCAGGTCATCGATCTGGTCTATTATCATGAGCAATCGATCGAGGAAATTTCGCGGATCATCGGCGTGCCGCAAAACACCGTGAAAACCCGCGTCTTTCACGCCCGCAAGCGCATCGCCGCGTTGATGGCGGCGCATGGTGTCGAGCGCGCTTATCTGTGACTGTAGCCCGCGAAGCACGGCACCAGACTTCACCCGGTCGGCTTAGTCGCGGCGTAGGCTGGCGCCCGCGCGGCAAAGCCGTCGAGCCAGGCGACGAGCCGCGGATGATCGCTCCGCCAGCCGCCGCCGAAGCGGAAATCGCGGTAGCCGAGCACGCAAGCGAGCGCGATCTGTCCGACATTCGGCAAGCCGGCATCGAGCGCCGGCGGCGCGGCTTCGAGCGCGGCAAGCGCGCGCGCCACCTTGCCGGCCTGGTGTTCGAGCCATTTGGGCTCGTGCGCGTCAGCCTTGCGCCAGCGGGTCTCGTAGATGGTCAGGATCGACGCATCGAGGATGCCATCGCACAGCGCCTGCAGGCGCAGTGCGGCAAGACGCGCCTTCGGATCGCGCGGCAGGATCTTGCCGCCGCCGGCGCGATCATCGAGATAATCGAGGATCACCCGCGAGTCGTAATAGGCGACGCCGTCTTCGGCGATCAGCACCGGAATTTTGCCCAGCGGATTTTGCGCGCGCACACTGTCATTGACGTCGGTCGTGTCGGCCGGTTCGATTTTCACGTCGCCGTCGAAACCGAGCAGCGACACGGCGATTCGCACCTTGCGCCCGAACGGCGAGGACGGCGAAGAACGTAGCATCATCATCGCGGCACCCTGCTTGAAGTTTATCGGAGCACGATCCCGAAAGAGCCTGCACCGGGCTTGATCCGGGGTGGAAACTGGTTTTCGGACAGACCCTGCGTCAATCCGGAATCGCCTAAGCGGCGGGAATAAAGCACATCCTGCAGGAAAAAACCTTGAGCCACGGGCGGCGTCGTTGCCGTCCGTCCTTTAAGCCGTGCGGCGTATTGCGCGCCGCGGCGACGCCGTCTTAGCCGGTGACGACGAGATTTACCGCCTTCGGGCCCTTACCCTTCTTGTCGGGCTCGACGTCGAAGCTGATCCGCTGCCCCTCCACCATCGATTTGAGCCCGGCGCGTTCAACGGCGGTAATGTGCACGAACACATCGCGGCCACCGTCGTCGGGCTTGATAAAGCCATAGCCGCGTTCACCGTTGAAGAATTTGACCGTACCGGTCATTGCCATCGAGACACTCCTTCCCCCGTAGTTCTTCCGCCGCCACCCCCACGGTGCGACGGCCAGCCAGAACATCCACGCGAGCAAAGAGTTGTGAGCCCCAGACCGTCTCAGTCACTCCGCCGGCCCCCCACAGGAGGCGGAACGTCCAAGCCAACACCGATTCAATTAGACCAATTTGCGCGTGTGGAAAAGTGGCAAGCGGGCATTTTTGCCGCGTTGCACCTGCTTCCGATTCGGTTTCGCTACCGTTCGGCGAACGCTTCGCGCGAAAGCCAATCGAGCCGGTAAGCGCCGGTCGGCGCCAGGACCCGTATAAGTACGGGGAACAACGTCTCCAGGTCCTGCGCCAATGTATGGGGCGGATTGACCACGATAAGACCTGAGCCGACGAGGCCGGCATCCGGGCGCGGCGGTCGAAGCGTAATTTCGCAGCGCAGCACCTTCGGCACACCGAGCCGGGTTAGCCGCCGCGCCAGCGCGTCCGGAGCGCGGCGCTCCTTGATCGGATACCAGAGCATGTAAGTACCGGTCGGCCACTTGCGATGCGCTGCCTCAAGTGCGCCGGTCAGCCGGCTGAAATCGGCGGCCTCCTCGTAAGGCGGGTCGACGAGGACGAGGCCGCGGCGTTCCTTGGGCGGCACATTGGCATTGACCGCCATCCAGCCGTCGATCGCCAATACCCGCATGCGAGGATCGCCGCGCAGGGTGGATTTGAGCAAGGCCGCGGCGCGCGGCTCAAGCTCGCACGCTATCAGGCGATCCTGCGGCCGCAGCAGCGCTTTGGCGATCAGCGGCGATCCCGGATAGACACGCAGGTCCCCACCGGCGTTCTGCGCCGCGACAATGTCGAGGTAAGGCTCAAGCAGCGCATAGGCGCCGCTTCCCCGCAATCCCGGCGCAGCGGCGATGACGCGCTCGATGCCGTCGCGCCATTCTGGCGACCGCATCGCCTGCGGTCCAAAAAGATCGTAGCGGCCCGCCCCGGCATGGCTGTCGATGACCCGGAACGCCGCGGGCTTGGCGCGCAAATGCTCGAGGATGAGTGTCAGCACGACGTGCTTATGGACGTCGGCGAAATTGCCGGCATGAAAGGCGTGCTGATAATTCATCGCGGCAGGTTCCACCGCAGCCGATCATCCCGCAATGGGGCGCGAGCAATAAGCCCGAAACTCGATCAGGTGTTGCCGCCGCGAACGGGCGGCATCACCACTTGATCGCGCCGGCAGCTGCGCTTGGCAACCTCGGGACAGCCGTGAAATGGCGTTTTCTCGGAAGTTTCTTGGGAGAGGTCCTTGGACATGCACAGCCGAACTTCGGTCAGGCGCTTCCTGTCACACTCGACCGCGATCGCGTCCGGCGACAAGCCGGGATTAGCCTTGATAAAGGCGTCGGCCACCGCGCCCGGCGTGACCGCCAGTGGAGCGTTGAGGCTGCCATAGTCGGGCGGGATTTTCACCGCCGCCCGCGCCCGGCGCACGGCGTCGAAATAGGCTTGTGGCGCAAGCCCCGAGCAGGTGCCGTGCTTATCCCATTCGTTATAGATGAGATGCGGCGCCGGCATCAGATCGAGCATGGATGAAACAATGCCGCGGTAAAGCCGCGGCGCCGGATCTTCGCAATATTGCGGAAAGCCCCGGTCATATTGCGGCCACAGCCCGTGAACGACAAACGAATAGGGCCGTGCCCCGCATTGCAGCGACGCCGAACGGCCGGCGCGACGTTCGGCGGCCTCGGCGCAGAACGACGGCGACCAAGATAACGACAGCACGTAGAAGTCGAATTGGCCGGCCTGGTTCCGCGGCGCGGTTCCAATGCCGCTTTGCGCAGTGGCCGGCCGAGGGGCGATAAGCAACGCAACCAACACAACGCCGACAACGGACTTGACCATCATCGCCCCTCTGGCCGGAGGTTTCCACGATAGCGCATCGTCAGAACAAATCAAGAACATCTGTGGATAGATCGTGGCGAGACTGATACATCTTTACGACCTTGTGACGAACAACGGGGATCGTTTTCGTGGGCATCCTGGAAACCCGGGGACGCCCATCCTAACTTTGAACTGCCTCGGAGAAACTACATCGAGAGGGCATGCATGACCGTCCATCGGTTGTTCGAGAACGAGCCGTTTGGGCCGGAAGCGATCTTGATGATGACGCGCACTTACGCCGAAGTCTGCCATGAATTGGGAGTCGGCGATCGCGATCAGCGCCAGACCGACGCGGTCGCCAAGACCGTGATCGAATTCGCCCAACGCGGCGCGCGCGACCCGGCCCAGCTGCGTGACTGCGTGTTGCAGGCGTTGCGGCATTAACTCCCGCAAACGAGGCTCGGCCCAGGCTAGGCCGGATCAGGGCTGCGCCGACCGGCAAGCCGGATTGGAAGACCAGTCGCGGTCGACCCCGACGACGCAGAAATTGACCCCCCAGTCGATGCCGATCATGCCGGTATCTTCGGCGATCGAATAGTAGATGGCGTGCTTGCTGGAGTCGTTGATCACAGCCGTGCCGCCGCAAAAGCGGCGTGGAATGGATTGCGCCGCCCAGGGCATGGTGTCGATTTCGTGGAGGTTCTCGAAGCCGACGATCTGCAGGTCCGAATTCCAGAACCGGAATTCCTTGGTGTGGAAGTCTCGGATAATGCGGTCGAGCGCGCCGTGGAACTCGCAGCTCGGCAGGTCCCGGCTGTAGTCGGGGCCGGACATCCAGAAATTCTTCTCAAGGATGGTCGCGGCGCCAGCTTGCGCCAATGGCGCCAGGGCGAGCGCAACGGCCAGCACGGCGCATGCCAGAAGGCCGAAACCCGCCCGCAGCTTCGATCGCGACATTGCTCTTCCCCGTTCCCGCGCAAAACGGGGTTAGCGTGCCGTGGCCATGGTCGCCGGTCAAGGTCCTCTTACCGTGGCTGGGCGGTCCGCCGAAGGCGCACGCGCCCTACTGGATTTTACTTATGTTATGCTACGACTTCTTTGTCGTTGCATTTGATTCGTTTGTCAGCGCGCTCGCAAGAGCAAGCCGCGAATCTGCGGCGACCAGTTCATCTGCGTAGTTGAAGTTTGGGGTGATCCGCCGGATTGCGGCGGAGCAGAGGGGATATATTGGGGGGACGAACGGCCATGGGCGACGTGCATCGACTTTTGAAGCCGCAGCCCTCATTCGGTCTGCAGGCGGCGGGACGCCTGATGACGGAAGTATTTCCTCCCTGGGTGCAGGATCTGGCGCTGCTCGTTGAGAGCGTGGAGGCGGTTCGTCCGCCGGGCGCGCCGCCCGACTGGCAACCGGGCGCCACGGTGCGGCTGCCGTATTCGAAGAAGGTCTGCTCTGACGGCGCAGCGGTGTGCAGTCAGGCGCTGATGGCGCTCGCCGATACCGCCATGGTCATTGCCTGTTCGGCGGCCTGGAACGGTTACCGGCCGATGAGCACAATCGACCAGACCACCCACTTTCTGCGGCCGGTGAGTTTCGACATCGTCGCCGACGCCCGGGTCGTACGGATCGGCCGCAATACCAGCTTCGGCCGCGTCATGCTGCTCAACGCCGCCGACCGGCGCCCGGTCGGCATGGTGGCGAGCGCCTATTCGATGGTGTGAATTTCTTCGCCGCCCGCGGCAGTCCGCTGCCGAGCCCGCTTTCTTTCCGCCGCAGGGGGAATTAAGCTTGCTATGGATGGGGCGGGAGGCTCGGCGATGCGTTCGGCGATTGGTCGGAAGCTTTTGATTGCGTTTGGCGTGGCAACGCTCGCCGCCATGATTAGCACCAGTGTGGCCAGCACCAATGCGATGGCGTTCGGCGCCGACTTTGCCGGCCCCGGCCCTGAGATCACCGGCAACAATACCGGCGGCATTTTCCCCTATCGTCCCGCCATCCCCGGCACCTACGATGAGATCGCCGAAGGTTTTTGTGCCCGCTACGGCCGGCTCGGCAAGGTGACCAGCATTCATCGCAGCTACGGCGACTACGTCAGTTTCGTCTGCTACGACCGGACGGGCCGGATCCACTAATTCCTCACCGCCAGTCGCCGAGCACCGTCTGCACCACGGCAAGGGCCGCGACCGCCGCCGTGTCGGCGCGCAGGATGCGCGGCCCGAGCGAAAGCCGCACCACGTTTGGCTGTTGCAGGAGCGCTGCGCGCTCGTCCTCGGCAAAGCCGCCTTCCGGCCCGACCAGGACCGCCAAGCCGCCTCGCGCAGGAACCCGATCCAGCACCTGACCCACCTGGGCAAGCGCCGTCGCGGGATTGGCGGCCACCGCGTCTTCGTCGCAAAACACCAGCAAGCGCGCCGGGTCGCGCTCGGCGAGGTAGTGTGACAGCGCCACCGGCGGAGCGACCTGCGGCAGCGCGAGAATGCCGCACTGCTCGGCCGCTTCGATGGCGTTTGCCCGTATTCGGTCCAGATTGACCCGGGTCACCTGGCCATGGCGGGTGAGGATCGGCTCAAGCCGCGACGCACCCATTTCCACTGCCTTCTGCACCATGTAATCGAGCCGGGCGGCCTTTAAGGGCGCAAACAGGTAATGCAGGTCTGCCGCCGCCGTCTGTGGCCGCGTCTGCACGCCGATGCGCAGGCTTGCGGATCGCTTGGCGGTCTCGAGCGTGGCACTCCATTCCCCGTCCCGGCCGTTGAAAACGAGGACGCGGTCGCCATCCCGCAAGCGGAGCACGTGGCTGAGATAGTGCGCCTGGGCGCGCTCGAGCGCGACCGCTGTCCCGGTGTCGAGCGGCGCGTTGACGAAAAGCCGAGGACTGCGGAAATCGTAGTCGGGCATGGCAGACCGATTTTGGGACCGGAAGTGGCAAAAGCCGCCTAAAGCTTGCGCCTCGGCCTCGTTTAGCCCCTAGAGTGGGGCCGGGAAAAGACCGGGCGTAGGACTTTTGCCGTCTAATCGCCGAATTCAACCCGTCTTTAATCACCGCGCAACTTCGGGCAGACTTCAACCGGCAGACCGAAGCCGGGCTTGCAACAAGGGCTTACCCAATGAATCGCGGCCTCGCCATCGCACTGTGCTTGGCATCGGCGACAGTACCGCTTGGCGCCAGCAGCGCATGGGCCCAGATGGGGCAACCGGCCATGCCGCAGCAATGCACAAAGTTTCCGGCCCTTAGTCAGGCCACCCAGGTCAAAGCCAACGCGGTCTCGGCGGCGATGAAGGCCAAAGCCGACCGCAAAGATATTTGCCGCCTGATGACTGCCTTCGTGGCTTCCGAGGACCTCGTGGTTAAATTTCTGATCGACAACAAGACCTGGTGCGGTGTGCCCGACGAGGCGCTCGTCGCCGCCAAGGTCAATCATGAGAAATCGATAAAATTCCGCAACTCCGCCTGCGCCGAAGGCGCGGCCCCGAAAGCGCCGACGCTCAGCGACGCCATCAAGACGCCGGCGGTCGATTCGGCGACCAATACCAAGGCCGGCCACGGCGGCACTTTCGACACGCTGACCGGTAATCCGCTGGGCCGATGAGCCCGGCAAGGTCAATAGGATAAAATGAACCCCGCGGCCGGATCGGTCGCCGACGCGACCGGCAATTGGGTGGACACGCGCGCGCCGGCCTGGTCGCAGCCGTATCTGCGGCTATCGCGTCTCGACCGGCCGATCGGCTCCTGGCTGTTGCTGTTGCCGTGCTGGTGGTCGTCGGCGCTGGCCGCCGTCGCCAGCCACGCCAGAGCGCCAAATGTTTGGCAGCCCGGCGTTTGGCACATCGCACCGTTGTTGGCGCTGTTCTTCATTGGCGCTTTCGCCATGCGCGGCGCCGGCTGCACATGGAACGACATTGTCGATCGCGACCTCGATAAATCGGTCGAGCGCACGGCGTCCCGCCCGATCCCGTCCGGCCAGGTCAGCGTCACACAAGCGGCGGTGTTTCTGGTCCTCCAAGCTCTGGTCGGGCTTGCGGTGCTCCTGACCTTCAATGGTTTCACCATCGCGCTCGGCATCGCTTCGCTCGTCATCGTCGCGATCTATCCGTTCATGAAGCGGATTACCTATTGGCCGCAGATCGTTCTCGGGTTGGCGTTTTCGTGGGGCGCGCTGATGGGCTGGGCCGGCGCCTTCGGCCGCCTCGATTTGCCCGCGCTCCTGCTCTATGCCGGATCGATTTCCTGGGTGATCGGCTATGACACGATCTACGCCCACCAGGACCGCGAGGACGACGCGCTGATCGGGATCAAATCGACCGCGTTATTATTCGGCCCGCGCACCAAGCCAATGCTCGCTTTATTCTACGGCGTTGCCGTTATTCTTCTGGGCGCCGCCGGTTATACCGCGGGCGCGGGCTTGATTTTCGCGCTCGGACTTTTCGCCTTCGCCGCCCACCTCGCCTGGCAGATGGTGCGCCTCGACATCGCCAATCCCGACAATTGCCTCGTCGTGTTCAAATCGGACCGCGATGCCGGCCTGATCCTGTTCGCCGGCCTCCTTCTTGATGCGGCGCTGCCGCACGTCACCTGAACGCGCAACCCTGGCTGCGCCGGATTTTACTTGTTGGCGGGGACCAACGAGAGCAAAATGCAATGAATCATAAGAATAACGGCAATTCCTAGGGAGCAGTCGATGAAATCCATACCCATGCTCGGCATCGCTACGCTTGCGGCTGTGCTGTGCCAG
The DNA here is from genome assembly GCA_963816565.1 of uncultured Alphaproteobacteria bacterium. Taxonomy (GTDB): domain Bacteria; phylum Pseudomonadota; class Alphaproteobacteria; order Rhizobiales; family Xanthobacteraceae; genus BOG-931. The sequence continues at coordinate 458,982 of CAWFLM010000001.1, forward strand.
GCCGTTCCGTCCACCGCTAAAGATCAACCGCCGGCCCTGATCGGCCAGGTCACCTCCGACGCCGAGGGCCCGATGGAAGGCGTCGTCGTCACCGCGCATAAAGACGGCTCGATCGTCTCGGTGAGCGTCACCACCGACAAATCCGGTCACTACGCGTTTCCGGAGGACCGGCTGGAGCCGGGCCATTACACGCTTGGCAATCCGCGCCGTCGGCTACGATCTCGGCGGCGCCCGCCGCGGCCGAAGTCGTCGCCGAAGACCCGGTGGTCGCCAATCTCAAGCTCGTGCCAACCAAAAACCTGGCCGACCAGCTCACCAATGCCGAATGGATGACGAGCATTCCCGGCACGGCCGAGCAAAAGGCGTTCCTGCTCGACTGCACCAGCTGCCACACCATGGAGCGCATCGTGCTTTCGACGCATGATGCCGACGAATGGACGGCCGTGATCTCGCGCATGAAGGGCTATGGCGCGGTGAGCCAGCCGGTCAAACCGCAGCCGATGCTCGACCGCTCGCGCGCCGGCACGCCCGAGGAGTTCCGCAAGGCCGCCGAATATCTCGCTACCATCAATCTCAGCGCCGCCGATCACTGGACCTATCCGCTGCAAGACCCTGCCGCGGCCGACCGGCGTTTCGACGCGCGCCATCGTCACCGAATACACGCTGCCGCGCGCGACCATCGAGCCGCATGACATCATCCTCGATCAGGCCGGCAACGTCTGGTACACCGACTTCGGCGAGCAGTTCATCTCCAAGTTCGATCCGAAAACGCTCAAGCTCACCGAATATCCGATCAAAACCTTCAAGCCCGACGCACCGGTCGGCCTGCTCAGCCTCGAATTCGACAAGGAGGGCAAGCTCTGGTTCGACACCATGTACCAGGGCGCCATCGGCATGCTCGATCCGAAGACCGGCGAAGCCAAATATTATCCGCTGCCGCCGGAATGGAACGACAATCGCGTGCAGCTTAACTTCGTCGGCCTGCGCCACGACGTCGACGGCAAGGTCTGGACCAAGAGCGTCGGCACCCAGGACATTTTCCGGCTCGATCTGGCGAGCGGCAAATGGGAGAAATTCCATCCCACCGACGCGCTGCCGGCCGGCCACCACTACGGCATCTATCAGGTGATATCGGATTCCAAGAACAATCTGTGGCTCGCCGAATTCGACGACGGGCATCTCGGCAAGATCGACGCCAAGACGCTGCAGGTGACGTGGTACACGCCGCCCACCCCTCACGCCCGGCTGCGCCGCATGGAGATCGACGGCCAGGACCGCATCACGGTAACCGAATATCGCGGCAACAAGGTCGCGGTGTTCGATCCGAAGACCGAAGGCTTCACCGAATATAATCTGCCGCCGGACACCTTCCCGTACCGCGCCAAGTTCGACAAGAACGGCGATCTGTGGGCCTCCACCATGTCGACCGACCGCGTCGTGCGCATCGATCCGAAGAGCGGGCAGACCGCGCAATTCCCGATGCCGTCCGACACCAATATGCGCACGGTGGCGATCGACAACGCCACCACGCCGGTGTCGTTCTGGGTCGGCTCCAACCACGACCATGCGCTGGTCAAGGTCGAGCCGTTGGAGTGAGAGGTTGTTTCTCTCGCGATTGTCATGCCCGCCTCGCGTAGTCGCGTGGGGTGGATACCGCGGAGTGAGAGCTAGGCTGCGTCGGCAAAATCGTTTAGGCGCGGTGACCACGCGGTCGCGCATGAGCGGCGATTTCGCTCACCGTACCCGCGCTAGCCGAACGCGCCGCGATCGAGCGCGGCGAAATCGCCGATCCGCTCCAGCGTGACATCGGCGGACGGATAGCCCGCCAGCGCCGCTTTATCGCGCGCGTAATGGCCTTGCCGCACGAACACCGTCGTCACGCCTCGCCCTGCCAGCTCGCCTTCACCGCGGAGAGAATGCGCAGCTTGTCGTCGATCAGCACATAATGCCGCGCCGGGTAAAACCGTTCGACGTCGGCGAGCTCCTCTTCTTTGTGGATATAAATCAGCACCCGGTCCTCGACCGCGCCCCAAAGCCCGGAGCGCTCGACCTTGCGCGGCTGGAACACCGCGTCGCCATCGGACAGAATGACCGGGGGCTCGAAGCGGCGCCCATGGGCGATCGCTTCAAACGCGCCGGGATAAAGCCGCTCGGCGAACGGATAGTCGACCAGCCAGCTCGACATGCGCAAAAGCTCCGGCCGGTGCAGCGCCTCGACGCGATAGCGCTCCAGCGCGCCGAGATAATCGACATAGCCGAGCGTGGCGCGAAGCTCTTCCAGGATCTGCCAATAGCGGTCGCGCGCCGGAGCGCCGTAGTTGTCCGCCAGATGCGCCTTGAGATCCTCCTGGACCGCATCGTTGTCGAGGAGCGTATTGTCGACGTCGAATAGAAAGACGATGTCGTGCATGGATCACCGGAGGGGGAATGGCCTCGCCAAGCCTCGGGTGATCTTCAAGCCGAAGGGTCAGGTCGAACCGCGCCGGCACGTTTTCTGGCTCGCCTCTTTTTCTTGGGGCCTCCAAAACGTCGTCGGGCCGCACTTCCCCCTTGGCGAGGGCCGTGTCGCGCTCAGCGGCGGAGGCGGTCACCATCCGCTCAGCACGAATTTCCGGCGCGTGCGCGGGGTTAGGAGAAATTACGATCCATGGAGCGAGTTCCTCCGGTGGCGATGGGGGTTCTTTGCGCGACAGTCGCTCAACCTCTAGCCAGACGGAACCTTCGTCGTCCCGCTGATCGTGGCGGAGCCCGGGCAGGTTGTGCGTTTCGGCGTTGGTAATGGCGAAAGTTGAGCCGTCCGGTAGGCGGTACTCGGAGAGCCGGAAGGCGACCCGTTCATCAAGACGCACAACCTGCTCGACGTAGTCGAGCAGACCAATAAGCTTCTGACGTACATCAGGCATCGACATCGGTCCCCAGCCGGATCGCTATCATCACACCCCACCATCCCGGGTGATGCAACTGTTAGTGTAGCCCTACCTGGCCGTAGCATCGATGATTGCCCTACACGGTCTCTTTCAGGGTCATGGTGTCTTTGTTCGGTCTCAGGTAGTGGCCGATATCAGCTAAAAGGTGTCCTTCAACTATTGACATCTGTCCCCCTTTCAGTTACATATTGTGCGAATCATCTCGCCCGTAAAGGACGCCGCCGTGGAGGCAAACTGCGGCGGCGGGGCGAGAGGCGGAGCCCGCGGGCGGGCTTGCTACCCGCTCCCGGGCGGTCCGGGCATCATGTCTGCCGGCATTACGACCGGCATGCGAGGTGCGTCGCTGGAAGTGGGCCGGCCGTCGGCGGAGTGACCCCCGCCGCTTTCGACGATTTGCTCACGAAACCTGGCCCGGATCGCACCAAGGGACTACACACCCCTTGGGAAGAGCCCTGGTGGAACGCCGGAAGGCGAGCTGTCCCCTCCCCATTCAGGGGGCGGCGCCGCACCGTAACAGGTGCGGAGGTTAGGCCCCTGCGTCTTCCGGCGTTCCATATCCTTTTATTTTTGCGAAACGGCAAAAGCGAAGAGAAACAGCGAGGCCAACCACCCCTCGCCATTCTTTTTGCTCCCGCTTCGCGCTTCACGTGACTGAGATTGGGCGGCCCGCACGCCAAGGCGCGTGCGGGGACGGGAGCGCATTTTCACTTCTCCCCGCGTGCGGGGAGAAGTCGAGGAGCGAAGCGACGAGGATGAGGGGGCCTCTCCGCGATTCTGAGCGCCGCGGGCCATGCGACAGCGTTGCAGACGTTGCCGCAAATCCGCACCCGGCGGAGAGGCCCCCTCACCCCACCCTCTCCCCGCGCGCGGGGAGAGGGAACACCGTTGGCGCGCACCTTCAGGATGACGGAAACCGGAAAACGCGGGTAAGACCATGAAACGCAAAGACACCGACCGCTTCGAGGAGAACATCGCCGTCTATGCCGCCATGCTCCAGGCAGGCTTTAAGGCGCGAAAGCCCAAACTGTCGGAGGCCGAGTTCGCGCGGCGTTATGGGCGCGAGGCGGCGGCGCAGCAGCGGCGCTATTGCAACGCGTTCGCGCTGTGGCGGACGTGCCCGAAAAGCCGCTGCCGCCGGGCGCGACGCTGCCTCGGCTACGTGACCGATTGTCTCAAGCGCGCGTTCCGCATGGTGCATCCGCGGCTGCATGGGCAAGTGCAGCGCAAGCTCCTGCACGGCGTGCCGCGCAACATCAGCGCGCCCGAGCGCAAAGCGCGGGGGAATTTGCCGGAGGATTTTTATGCGGCGAAAAATACTCTGCCCCCGCGATAGCGGGGCGGATTTAGTTTCTTGCGATGATCTCGCGCTCGCCGCGATGCACCACCGGCGTCTCCGGCAATTTGCCCGGCCGGCGGCGCAGGAGCCGCGACGGTCGGCGCCGCGCGATCGCGGTGCGGCGGCGGCGGCGAAAGCTCGGAGCTTCGATACGCAGCGCGCCCAATCGCGCGAAAGGCTCGCGCAGATTGCCATCGCCTTCGGCAACCAAGAGCGGCAGCCCCAGCACGCGGCCCCACGATTGCCACTCGGCGACAATGTCGTCGGCTTCCGGCGACGAAAACAACGCCAGCGACAAAGCGGGATCTTGGTGTTCGAGGACGACCGCGATGGAGGTCGGTGTGGAATTTTCGGCCGTGGCGCCGGAAAGTCGGATCGCCACGCCGCGAAAGGCGGCGACCGGCATGTTCAATGCCATGCGCATGCCGCGCACCGAGCGCCGCAGCACCACGCGCTCGCGGTGCAGGTCGACGACGCGGCGGCGTCCGTCGGCCGCGTCGTCGGCGGCTTCGAAACGCACGGGCAGAGAGAAAGGGTCGAGCCGCTGTGGGCATGCCCACGCGCGGCCCGACCCGGCAGCGATCCTGCCGGCTTCCATGTGACGCCCCGAAATTCAGACCGGCAATCGCTTCGGTTAGAACCGATTGCCGCTCTAAGATTTTGGTTGGGCGCGGTCGTTGCGGAAAAACGCTTTCCGGATCGCGCCCTTGCTCCCGCCGGGCTGTTCCGCCCGGTTATGACCCGACCATGCCATAGTGCCGTCGCAATCGGCTTAAAGTTCCTGGTTAAGGCGGCGTAGCGCCGTGCCCACTGCGCCGCATGATTGACGAGTCGTTGCCAAGCGGGCGCAAGTTGCCCCCCACCCCACCCTCCCCCGCACGCGGGAGAGGGAATGGGAGGGGGTGTTGAAACGCGCGCTTGACGCGTACATCTTCGCCCTACCCCGCCGCTTGTCTTGGCCGGCACATCCCCATAAACCGAGTGTCAACCGCAATGACTTCCCTACTCGATCAATCCGCCCTCATCGACCTCGCCTCCCGCCTGGTGGCGGCGGCACGGCGCGCCGGCGCCAGTGAGGCCGATGCGGTCGCCGTGCGCTCGGTGTCGCTGTCGGTCGAGGTGCGCGACAATGCGGTCGAGGAATCGCAACGCTCCGAAGGCGACGACGTGGGCTTGCGTGTCCTGGTCGGCCATCGGCAGGCGGCGGTCTCGACCAACGATATCAAAGCGGACGGTCTCGATGCGCTGGCCGAGCGCGCCGTCGCCATGGCGCGCGCCGCGCCGGAAGACAAGTTCGCCGGCCTTGCCGATCCGGCTTTGCTCGCCCGCGAGTTTCCCGATCTCGATTTGCTCGATCCCGACATGGCGGGCGTCGACGTCCTTGAACGGCGCGCGCGGGTAGCCGAGGCGGCCGCGCTCGGCGTCAGTGGCGTGAGCAAATCCGGCGGGGCGTCGGCCTCGGCCGGCATCGGCGGCATGGTGTTGGTGACGAGCCATGGCTTTCGCGGCGCAACGCTCGGCTCGCGGCATTCGGTTTCGATGGCGGCAATCGCCGGGGCGGGCACCGGCATGGAGCAGGATTACGATTTCTCCTCAACGCTGCATGCCGCCGACCTCGAAGCGGCGGACAAGGTCGGCCGCACCGCCGGCGAGCGCGCGGTCGAGCGGCTCAATCCGCGCAAGGTGGCGACGCGCCGCGTGCCGGTGGTGTTCGATGCGCGCATTTCCGGCTCGCTGGTCAATCATCTCGCCTCCGCCGCCAACGGCGCTTCGGTGGCGCGCAAGACAAGCTTTCTGCGGGAAAAGCTCGGGCAAAAGATTTTCGCATCCGGCATCGACATCATCGACGATCCGTTGCGCAAGCGCGGGCAGCGTTCGCGCTCGTTCGACGCCGAGGGCGTCGTTACCCGTGTCGTCAAACTGGTCGAGAACGGCGAGCTCAAGACCTGGCTGCTCGATTGCGCCACCGCCCGCGAGCTTGATCTGCACACCACCGGTCATGCCCAGCGCGGCGTTTCCTCGGTACCTTCCCCCGGTCCGAGCAATCTCTATCTGGCGCCCGGCACGCCAAGCCCCGACCAACTCATCGCCGACATCGACGACGGCTTCTATGTCACCGATCTGATCGGCTCGGGCGCCAACATGGTCACCGGGGATTATAGCCGCGGCGCCGCAGGTTTCTGGATCGAGAACGGCCAGCGCACTTTTCCGGTCAGCGAAGTCACCATCGCCGGACATCTTGCTGAAATGTTCGCAAACCTCACGCCGGCCAACGATCTGGTTTTCCGCTTCGGCACCAATGCACCGACTGTGCGCGTGGAGGGCCTGACGGTTGCCGGTCATTGAGGTCGCAGAACTGGCGCAGATTTCGGCGCGGCTCGAAGCCGCCGTCCGCGAAGCGGGGTCGCTGGCGCACTCGATGTTCGGCACGCCGCTGAAGACCTGGACCAAAGGACCGGCAGCGTCGCCGGTCAGCGAGGCCGACATTGCCGTCGACAATTTATTGCGCGAGCGTCTTGCCACAGGCAACGACGGCATTGCCTGGTTGTCGGAAGAAAGCGTCGATGATCCGGCTCGTCTGACCGCACGTCATGTCTGGATCGTCGATCCGATCGACGGCACGCGCGCTTACATCGCGGGTTTCCCGGATTGGGCGGTGTCGGTGGCTCTGGTCGCGGACGGCCGGCCGATCGCGGCCTGTCTGTTCGCGCCGGTCGTCGACCAATTTTTCGTGGCCTGCGCCAATGCCGGCGCCACCTGCAACGGCGCCAAGATCGAAGCGACCAAGGGGGCTGAACTGGACGGCGCGCGGATCGCCGGCCCGCGGGGGCTACTCGAACGGCTGACCGCCGCCATGCCGCCATTTACGGCCATGCCGCGGATGCGCTCATTGGCGCTCCGACTGGCCCAGGTCGCGCATGGCGGCTGCGACGTCGCCTTTGCCGGCGGCAACAGCCACGATTGGGACCTTGCGGCGGCTGACCTTTTGGTGCACGAAGCGGGCGGCGCACTAACGTCCATAACGGGCGAAACTGTGACCTATAATCGTCCCGTGCCGCGGCATGGGACGCTCGTCGCGGCCGGCCGGGACAGGCACGCGGCGCTCATCGAACTCCTTGGGGACGGACGCCTGGCGTTTTCATAAATCGCGTATTGAACGCGCGGATTAAACACCATGTCTGACGCTCCCAAACCCAAGCAACTGCTGCATCTCGTTTTCGGCGGCGAACTCGACGGCTTGTCGAAGACCGAATTTAGAGATCTCGACAAGCTCGACATCGTCGGCGTCTATCCGAACTATGCCGGCGCCTATGCGGCATGGAAGGCGAAGGCACAAAGCACCGTCGACAACGCCGAGATGCGCTACTTCATCGTTCACTTGCATCGCCTGCTCGACCCGGACAGCCCGGCGCCACAACGTTAAGGGCACGCATGCGGCTGTGGCGTCAAATCGGACAACAACGTTGGGCCAAGGTGACGATCGGGATCATCGCCGCCGAATATCTGCGCTTTGTCGGCCGCACGACCCGCTTTACGCTGGAACCGGCCGACGTCTATGCGCGCGGCGAAGCCGATATGCCGATCATCTTGGCGTTCTGGCACGGCCAGCATCTGTTGGCGCCGGTGGCGCGCAAGATCGAGCACAAGGTCAATATGCTGGTGTCGCGGCACCGCGACGGCGAGATCAACGCAGTGGCCGCGGAGCGGCTCGGCGTCGGCACCATTCGCGGCTCCGGCAATCACGGCGGCGGGTTCGTACATAAAGCCGGCGTCGCCGCCTTCCAGGCGATGCTCGACTCGCTCGCCGAAGGATCTTCGATCGCGTTGTCGGCGGACGTGCCGAAAGTCGCGCGCGTTGCCGGCTTGGGCATCATCAAGCTGGCGCAGGCCTCCGGCCGCCCGATCTATCCGAGCGCGATCGCGACCAGCCGTCGCTACGTGGTCAATAACTGGGATCGCACCACGATCAACCTGCCGTTTGGCCGCGGCGCGGGCGTCGCCGCCGAGCCGATCAGCGTGCCGGCCGATGCCGACGACGCCGGGCTTGAAGCGGCACGCCGTCTCCTGGAGGATCGGCTCAACGCGGCGACGCGGCGGGCCTATGAGCTTGTCGATCAGCCCTAGTGTGGCGGATCTGAAGTCCCTAAGATGCACAGTGGAGTTTGAGTGTGGTCGGTCGAGTGCCGTTGGCATTGCGCGTCTATCAGCTGGCATCCGCCGCCGGCGCGCCGATGGCGCGGCAGGTGCTGGCGCGCCGGCTCGATCGCGGCAAGGAGCACCCTGAGCGGTTGGCCGAGCGTCGCGGCGAGGCAACGCTGGCACGGCCCAACGGTCCGCTGATCTGGGTGCACGGCGCCAGTGTCGGCGAAATGCTCGCGGTCGTACCGCTGATCGAGCGGCTGCGCGCGCAGGACTTCGCCGTGCTGGTCACATCCGGCACGGTCACCTCCGCGGCGCTGGCCGAACAACGGCTGCCGGACGGCACCTTGCACCAGTTTATTCCGCTCGACGCGCCGCGTTTCGTGCGACGCTTTCTCGACCACTGGCGGCCCGGTCTCGCGCTGTTTGTCGAATCCGACTTGTGGCCCAATCTCATTTTGTCGTGCGCCGAGCGCAAAATTCCGATGATCCTGGTCAACGGCCGGCTGTCGGAACGCTCGTTCAGCCGGTGGCGGCTCGTCCCGGGCGCGATCGCGGCTTTGCTCAGCCGCTTCGATCTGTGTCTGGCGCAGTCGGCCGCGGACGCCGAACGTTATGCGCAGCTCGGCGCGCCGCGGGTGATGCTGACCGGCAACCTTAAGCTCGACGTGCCAGCGCCGCCGGCCGATCAGGCGGTACTAAAACGGCTCAAGGAAATCATTGGCGCGCGCCCGGTGGTCGCCGCGGCCTCGACGCATTCCGGCGAAGAAGCCGCGATCATCGCGGCACATGGCCGATTGTGCGCTAGATTTCCCACCCTTTTGAGCGTGATTGCGCCGCGCCATCCGGCCCGCGGTGAAGGCATCGTCGAGCTCGCCAAGGCCGCCGGCCTTGCCGTGGCACTGCGCTCGCGCCGCGCCCAGCCGATGCCGGATGTCGGGATCTACGTGGCCGACACGTTGGGCGAACTTGGTCTGATCTACCGGCTGGCGCGGATCGTCTTCATGGGCGGCTCGCTGGTGAGCCACGGCGGCCAAAACCCGATCGAAGCGGTGCGGCTTGGAGCCGCCATTCTGCATGGCCCGCATGTCTGGAATTTTGCCGAAATCTACGCAACGCTCGATGCAGCGCATGGCGCCGAGCTAGTCGACGACGAGGCGGCGCTCGCCGCACGCCTGGGCGACTGGCTGGCCGATACGGACGCGCGCAACACCGTCGCTGCCGCCGCGGCGGCGACGGTCGGCCGGCTCGGCGGCGCGCTCAAACGCACGCTGGCCGCGCTCGATCCCTATCTCATGCAGCTTCGCCTCGAGCAGCGGGCGTCATGACCCGTGAGCCGGATTTTTGGTGGCGGCCCGGCAGCGGCAGCTTCCTGATCCCCTTTGCCGCCCTCTATGGCGCCGTGGCAGGCGTGCGCCTGCAATCGACCGGGCAACGGGCCGGTCTGCCGGTGATCTGTCTCGGCAATCTCACCGTCGGCGGCGCCGGCAAGACGCCGGCGGCCATCGCGGTCGGGCAATTCCTGCACGCCGCGCACGAACGGCCGTTCTTTCTCAGCCGCGGCTATGGTGGGCAGCTTGCCGGTCCGGTGCGCGTCAATCCGGCGCTGCACCGCGCGCGCGACGTCGGCGACGAACCGCTGCTGCTCGCCCGCCTCGCGCCCACTATCGTTGCGCGCGACCGCGTTGCCGGCGCGAAATTCGCGCAATTCGCCGGCGCCGGCGTTGTGGTGATGGATGACGGGTTGCAAAACGCCTCGCTCGCCAAGGATCTCACCATTGTCGTTGTCGATGGCCGCCGCGGCATCGGCAACGGCCACATCATCCCGGCAGGCCCGCTGCGGGCGCCACTCGGCTTGCAGCTTGACCGCGCGCAGGCGCTTATGGTCGTCGGTCCGCCCGACGGCGCGGCTGCGGTGATCGAGCGCGCGCGCCGGCACGGCTTGACGATCTTTCAGGCCCGGCTTGAGCCCGATCCGAGCGTGATTGCCGCGATCGGCCGGCGCAAGACCTTGGCGTTCGCCGGCATCGGCGATCCGAAGAAATTTTTCGCTACCCTCGCCGCCGCCGGCATCGACGTTGCCGAACAAGCAAGCTTTCCCGATCACCACAGGTACACCGCGGCACAAGCGCAGGATTTGATCGCGCGGGCGCAAAGCCACAGCCTGATGCTCGTCACCACCGAAAAAGACCTCGTGCGCATTGCCGGCGAGCCGGAGCTCGAGGCGCTGTCGGCGCGGACCAGCACGCTGCCGGTACGGCTTGTGATCGAGCAAGCTGATTTATTCCGGCAGATGCTGTTGCAGCCGCTTAAGCGTCAGGCGTCGCGCAAATAGCTCGAACCCAGCCGCTGCAACACTGCCTCGGGCGTGGCATAAGCTTCCTGCAGGTCAACGCTCCAGTAGCGCAGCTCTTCGAGCGGTATAGGCGCCCCGGTCACCGCGCAACGCACGAAGGCGCCCGGCCGCATGACGCGAAAATCGCCGTCGAGATATTTGACCTCGGCTTCGCCCGGCATCGGCGTCGAACGATCGGTACGATTGAGCAAAATGACCTCCGAGTACCCAGGAATAATGCTCGTTTCCGGGCCGACCGCCCGGCGAACGATCCATTTTCGGACGTAAACATAATCGCCCGGCCGCCCGGACGAAAGACGCTACCCCATGCATTTGCCGCCAAAATTAAAACGCCGCACCGATCACTCTCGGTGCGGCGTCGAAATGACTTCGCGTTACCGCCCTCGTCCGAAGCTTAGAATGCCTATCAGCCGCAAACGCGATAGCCGCGGTGCCACCAACAGCGACGCCAGTGCCGATGGTAGTAGGGGTGGTAGTAACGGTGATAGTAAACCGGCGTGACACCGCCGGCATCGGTCGACACAGCACCCGGCAGCGGCGCGATCGGCGCGGCTTGCGAAGTCCCGGAAACGGCCGCCAAGACCAGAGCGGCGACCGCCATCGCAAACATAGTCCGTATCATTGTCGTTCTCCTTGGGCGCGAACCTGCACGCTTTCCATAACACCGCAACATGATGGCGGTTCCGCGACCGCGAATGCGCCGCAAAATGAACAAGCAGTCAGAAAATCGAGATCACTCGAGCGCAAAAAGCGCCTTGGCATTGTCACGGCCGATTTTGATTCGATCGTGCTCGGCGATCTCGGCCGCATCAAACCACTCCGCCGCCTGCGCATGATCCTCAAACGGATAATCGACGGCGAACAAGACGCGATCGGCGCCGACAGTCAGGATGGTGTGGATCAGCGATTGCGTGCAGAAATTGCCGCTGGTGGTGATGTGGAAATTGTTGCGGAAATATTCGGCCATGGTTCGCTTGGCCGGCCGGCCCGGCAGCTTGCTAAGCCGGTGATCGAGCCGCCACAGATCGAACGGGATGCGCTCGCCAAGATGCCCGATCACGATTTGCAGTTTGGGATAATCGTCGAACAGGCCGCTGCCCATCAGGCGCAGCGAATGGATCGCGGTCTCTTCGGCAAAATCCCACGGCGAGCCGATCAGCCACGGATGGCCTTCGTAGCGTTGCCGGCGGCTCGGCAGCGAATAGCGCGGATGCAGGTAAAACGGCACGCCTAAGCGCTCGACCTCGGCCCAAAACGGCCGGTATTGCGGCAGGTCGTAATAAACGGCGGAGTCGGTGGAGCCGACTTGAGAAAAGCCGTTCACCAACGCGCCCTTGAATTTCAGATCGCGCACGCAGCGCTGTAGCTCGGCGGCGGCGGCCTGCGGATCCTGCATCGGCAGCGCGACGAGCGCCGCAAAGCGGTCGGGCCGTTTGGCGACGACGTCCGCCAAAGCATCGTTGGCTTCGCGCGCCAGTGCGATTGCTGTCGCGGCCTCCGGAACTTCCTGAATCCCGTTGGCATTGAGCGACAGCACTGCGCAACCGATGCCGGACGCATCCATTTCGGCTAATCGCCGATCGAACAGATCGATCAGCTTGCCTTCGATCCCCGCCCAATAGGGATGTTCCGGAAAGCGCACCGACTTCGATGCCGTCGCGCCAATGGCGTAATGCTCCTCGACCGCGATCTTGCCCTGCATGTGGCGTCCTTCCCGTTTTAAAAGAGATTGTCTTGTTTCAAAAGAGATTACCTTGGCCCGGACCGCTGCCGCGCCGCGGCCGCGGTTTTGGCGCTTCGCCGCCCGGCTTGACGGCGGACGCCGGGTCGTCGACGCGGGCGCCGACCCGACCATCGGAGAATTCGATTTCGATTGGCATGCCCGCGGTAACGGCAGCGGCATTGCGCAACGGCCGGCCCGCCGCGTCGCGAACCAGTGCAAAACCTCGCGCCAACACGCCGCGATAGGAAAATGCCGCGAGGAGTTGGCTGCCGCGTTCGGTGCGGACTTGCCGCACCGCGACCAATTGACGAATCGCGCGCCGCGCGCGCTCGGCAAACGCTCCGACCCGCTCGCCGTCGCGCGCAAGACCTGTGCGATGGACGGCAATATTCGCGGCGACGCCCGCGCGCAACCGCAATGCGATCGCACCGTAGCGCTCGCGCCGGCGTTCGACATTGGTCCGCATCAATTGCTTACTCAGCCGATGGCCGATCCGCGAGAATGCAACGTGATGGCTCTGCGCGTTGGCGCGCAGTGCGCGCGGCAGACTTGCCGCGGCGTGGTCGAGGCGCTGCCGCGGCACGGCCAGCACCTCATCGGCGTCCGGCAATGCGCGCGTCGCCGAGCGCAATTCGGCCCGCCGCCCCTCCTGATTACGCAGCCACGCCGCGAGCGCTCGCCGGGCAAGCGAATCGACATCGACCAGAAGCTCGGCGCGCACCGGGACCGCCATTTCCGCGGCGGCGGTAGGCGTCGGCGCGCGCCGGTCGGCGACAAAATCGATCAGCGTCACGTCGGTCTCGTGGCCGACTGCGGAAACGAGCGGAATGAAGCTTGCCGCGGCCGCGCGCACCACGATCTCTTCGTTGAACGACCACAAATCCTCAAGCGAGCCGCCGCCGCGCGCAACGATGATCAAATCCGGTCGCGGCGGCAAAGGCCAAGCGGCGAGTTCCTCCAGAGCGTTGAAGCCCGCGATCGCGGCGGCAACCTCGGCGGCCGAGCCCTCGCCCTGCACCTTGACCGGCCAAACGAGCACGCGGCGCGGAAAGCGATCGGCCAAGCGGTGCAGGATGTCGCGGATCACCGCTCCGGTCGGCGAGGTGATGACGCCGATCACTGTCGGCAGAAACGGCAACAGCTGCTTACGCGCCTCGTCGAACAATCCCTCGGCGGCGAGTTTTCGCTTGCGGTCCTCCAGCAGCGCCATCAGCGCGCCGAGGCCGGCTGGCTCCAGCGTCTCGACGACGATCTGATAGCTGGAGCGGCTGGGATAGGTCGTCAGCCTGCCGGTGACGATGACTTCGAGACCTTCCTCGGGCTTAAGCCGCATGCGGCCGAATACGCCCTTCCAGATCACCGCATCGATCTTGGCGCCTTCGTCCTTGAGCGCGAAATAGGCGTGCCCTGACGAATGCGGTCCTTTGTAGCCCGACACCTCGCCCCGCACGCGGACATAGCCATAGGTATCCTCGACCGTCCGCTTCAGCGACGCCGACAGTTCGGAGACGGTCAGTTCCGGCAGATTGAGGCGCGGTTCGTTCATGCGGTTCTGCACAAAGGCGGCGGCGAGATTGACGAGTCGGCTCGCATTCTATGTTTTGCTACATAGTTCGGACCGCTCGCAAGCCCACTGGAAACCGCCGAAAGATGCGTCTTAACAGATGAAAATCCTGCTTTTGGGCTCTGGTGGGCGTGAGCATGCGCTGGCCTGGAAGATGGCCGCAAGCCCACTTGTCGACAGGCTTTACTGCGCGCCGGGCAATGCCGGCATCGCCCACGAAGCAGAATGCGTCGCGCTCGACCTCGCCGATCATGCGGCGGTGGCCGCGTTTTGCCGCAGCCATGGGATCGATCTGGTGGTGGTCGGGCCGGAAGCCCCGCTCTGCGCCGGCATTGTCGACGACCTTGAAGCCGCCGGCATCAAGGCTTTCGGCCCGAGCAAGGCCGCAGCACGGCTCGAAGGCTCCAAGGGCTTCACCAAGGATCTGTGCCGGGCGAACGGCATCCCCACCGCCGGTTATGAACGCTTCCGCGCCGCCGATGCCGCCAGAGCCTACATCCGCGCCCAGGGTGCGCCTATCGTGGTCAAGGCCGACGGGCTTGCCGCCGGCAAAGGCGTGGTCGTGGCGCAGACCCTCGACGAGGCCGAAGGCGCCATCGACCTGATGTTCGGCGGCGGCTTAGGCGAAGCCGGCGTCGAGGTCGTCATCGAGGAATTCCTCGACGGCGAGGAAGCCTCCTTCTTCGCGTTGTGCGATGGCGAGACCGCGATCCCGCTGACGACGGCGCAGGACCACAAGCGCGCCTATGACGGCGACAAGGGACCGAATACCGGCGGTATGGGCGCCTACTCGCCAGCGCCGAATATCGATGCCGCCATGAGCGCGCGCATCATGGCCGAAATCGTCGCACCGACCATGCGGGCGATGAAGGCGATGGGCGCACCGTACAAGGGTGTGCTTTACGCCGGACTGATGATCACCCGCGAAGGGCCGAAGCTGATCGAATACAATGCCCGCTTTGGCGATCCGGAAACGCAGGTGCTGATGCTGCGCCTGATGTCGGACCTGGTGCCGGCGCTGCTGGCCAGTCGCGACGGCATGCTGAAAAATTTCGACTTGCGCTGGTATGCCGAACCGGCGCTCACCGTGGTGATGGCGGCCAAGGGCTATCCCGGGGCTTACGCCCGCGGCACCGCGATCGAGGGTCTCGACGACGCGGCAGCCGTCGAAGGCGTGGAAATCTTCCATGCCGGCACCAAGGCGGAAGGCGGAAAAATCCTCGCCAATGGCGGGCGCGTCCTCGATGTCTCGGCGATCGGCAAGACGGTCAGTGAGGCGCGAAGCCGCGCTTATGAAGCCGTATCTCGCATCCGCTGGCCCGACGGCTTCTGCCGCCACGACATAGGCTGGCGCGCAATGGACCGCGAGGCGAAATAATGCCCGACCTCGTCGATCTTTACCCCGGCTACGCCTCGCGCTGGATCGATACCTCGATCGGAGAAATCTTCGCCCGCGTCGGCGAGGCCGGCGGGGCGCCGCTTCTGCTGCTGCATGGTCATCCGCAGTCGAACGTCATGTGGCACCGCGTGGCGCCGTTGCTGGCGCCGCATTTCATGCTGGTTATCGCCGACCTGCCCGGCTACGGCTGGTCCGCGGCGCCGCAAGCGCAGTCCGATCTTGCCCCCTACAGCAAGCGCGCCATGGCGAGGGCCATGATCCAGGTCATGGAGGCGCTCGGCTTCGACCGCTTCCGGCTCGCCGGTCATGATCGCGGCGGCCGGGTCGGCTACCGCCTCGCCCTCGATCATCCCGGCCGGCTCGATCAGCTTGCGGTGCTCGACATCGTAACGACTTGCGACATGTGGCGTCGCATGGATGCGCAGCTGGCGGCGCGCGCCTGGCATTGGCTGTTCCTCTCGCTCCCGGAGCCGTTTCCCGAGACGCTGATCGGGCACGATCCGAAATTCTTCTTCGATTCCCGCGCCGCTGCCGGCGCCAAAGCCGAACAGGCTTCGATTTTCGATCCGCATGCGCTGGCGCATTACCACGCCGCTTATGACGACCCGCTCCGCATCCACGCGATGTGCGAGGATTACCGCGCCGGCCGCACCATCGACCTTGCGCACGACGAAGCCGACCGCGCCGCGGGCAACACGATCGGCTGTCCAGTCCTGGCGCTGTGGGGATCGAGCGGGCTCCCTGCCAATGGCGGTCTCGACACGCTCGCATGTTGGCGTGACTGGGCGCCCGATTTGCGCGGCTTTGCCATCGACAGCGGCCATTACCTAGCCGAGGAGAATCCGGCCGCAACGGCGCGGGCGTTGCTGGAGTTCTTCGGCACGGGATAGACTTAACCGCGCCATGACAGACGACTTGGCATCCGACCGCCAGACCGCCTTTTCCGGCACGCGCGAAGTCGTCGAGCGGTTGCGCTTCGACGTCCGGCGGCTGGAATCCTATTTGCGCGATCGGATCGCGGGCTTTACCGGGCCGATCGCGGTGAGCCAATTCAAGGGCGGCCAATCCAATCCGACCTATCTCGTGGCGACCCCGCTGCAGCGCTATGCGCTGCGCCGCAAGCCGCCGGGCAAACTGTTGCCCTCCGCACATGCCGTCGACCGCGAATACCGGGTGATCAGCGCGCTCCATGCGCAAGGCTTTCCGGTGGCCGCGCCCATGCTCTATTGCGCCGACGAAAGCGTTATCGGCACGGCGTTCTTCGTCATGGCCTATGTCGAGGGTCGCGTCTTTTGGGAGCCGCACATGCCCGGCGCCGTCGCGGCCGAGCGCGCGGAAATCTATGACGCCATGAATGCGACGCTGGCGCGGCTGCATAATTTCGACCCGGCGCAAAATCGGACTGGGGGATTACGGCCGCGGCGAGAACTATGTGGCGCGGCAGGTCGAGCGCTGGTCGAAGCAGTATCGCGCGTCCGAGACCCTGCGCATCGAGGACATGGAGCGCCTGATCGCGTGGCTGCCGGCGCATGTACCGCTCAGCCGGACGCCCCGGCTCGTGCACGGCGATTACCGGCTCGACAACATCATTGTCGCGCCGCATGCGCCGAAAATCGCCGCCGTGCTCGACTGGGAGCTCTCCACCCTCGGCGATCCGCTCGCTGACTTCGCCTACCATTTAATGGCGTGGCACATGCCGCATTCGCAAGCCGGCACCGGCTCGCTTGCCGGCTTCGATCTCCCGACGCTCGGCATTCCGACGCTTTCCGATTATGTCGAGGCCTATGTAGCGCGCACCGCGCTCGATCCGCGGCCGTATCTGCCGGTCTATTTCGCCTATAATTTTTTTCGCCTCGCGGCGATCATGCAGGGCATCGCCGGCCGCGTGCGCGACGGCACCGCCACCAGCGCTTTTGCCGCCGCCAAGGCCGAGCTGGTGGCCCCGCTCGCGGCCAAGGGCTGGGAGTTTGCGCAGCAGGCGGCAACATGAAGTCCTTCGCGCTGGCGCTCGGCTCGGGTGGCGCACGGGGTCTCGCGCATATCGCGGTGATCGAGGCGCTCGACGAGATGGGCATAAAGCCCGTTGCCATTGCCGGAACCTCGATCGGCGCGCTGATCGGCGCCGCCTATGCGGCCGGAATGAACGGCAAGGACATCCGCCACCACGTCATCAGGTTCGCCCACGACCGGCGTGAAACCATGAGCCGCCTGGTGCAGGCGCGCGCCGGCAAGCTCACGGACCTCTTCTCCGGCGCGTTCAGCCAGGCGACGCAGATGGACGCCGAAAAATTCTGCGCCCAGTTTTTGCCCGACGCGATTCCGGACGAATTTTCCGCGCTGGCAATTCCGCTGATTGCGATGGCGACCGATTTGCATCGGCGAGCGGAAGCCGCGTGTGCCGACGGACCGCT
The DNA here is from genome assembly GCA_963816565.1 of uncultured Alphaproteobacteria bacterium. GTDB lineage: Bacteria > Pseudomonadota > Alphaproteobacteria > Rhizobiales > Xanthobacteraceae > BOG-931. The sequence continues at coordinate 476,838 of CAWFLM010000001.1, forward strand.
GCGTCCGGCGCTCGCCGCCTCGATCGCTTTTCCCGGCCTGTTCCGGCCGGTGTCGATCGATGGCCGCGTCTTGGTCGACGGCGGCGCCACCAATCCGCTGCCGTTCGATCGGCTCGCCGGTCGCGCCGATGTCGTGGTCGCCGTTGACGTCTTCGGCGTTCCGGCGGCCGACCGGAGCGACATGCCGGGCGCCTGGGAGAGCATGTTCACGACGCTCCTCATCATGGGCTCGACCATCGTTGCCGCCAAGCACAAGCACGCGGCACCGGATCTGGTGATCCGGCCCAATGTCGGCATCTTTCGCACCCTCGACTTTTATCAGGCCAGCTCGATCATCCGCGCCGCCGAGGCGGCGAAGTCCGAGATGAAGCAAAAGCTTGGCGCACTGCTCGCCACATGACCTGCATCAATGCTGCCCCCGTTTTGCACGGCAGGCGACGCCCACAAAATTTCGGACCGCTGGGGTGCGATCGTCGCGGCGATACGCCAAACAGATTTTCACGCGCGGCGCATCTCCTTCAACGGACAAATAGTTGACCCCTTCGAGCAGAATTCGACTCATGGACTTTGGCACGATCGACACGCCCAAACCGGCCGCCACCAATGGAATGACAGACTCAATTTGCGGGGCCTCCTGACCGAGCACTGGCGTGACCCCCGCGCGATTGAACGCGGCGATGACTAAATCATAAACGTCGGGGTTGATCTCGCGCGGATAGAGAACGAAGACGTCCTTCGCGAATGCCTGAAGCGGCGCCGAAGTCGAGCCGCCGAGCGGATGACCGCTCGGCACCACCACGACGACAGGTTCGTCGACGAGAGGTTCGATCGCGAAGCCATCCCCATCGCTGATCGGCAGCCGAACGAAGGCAATGTCGATCTGTCCGGCGCGCAATTGCGCGATCAAGAGCGCCGTGCTGTTTGCTTGCGGAGACAAAACGACGTCGGGATAATCCGTCCGGTACTCGCGGATAATCGCCGGCACCAGCGGGTGGAAATAGGTCCCGCCGCTGAAGCCGATTTCGATCCGTCCGGTTTCGCCGCGGGCGCGGCGTTGCACGCCGGCCTTGGCCGTTTCGACCTCCTTGAGGATGACGCGCGCTTCCTCCAGCATCAGTTTTCCGGAATCGGTCAACTCGATGCCGCGCGCGCGGCGAACGAACAGCGGCGTACCCAGTTCCTTTTCCAACTGCCGAATCTGCAAGCTGAGCGGCGGCTGGTTGATACCGAGCCGCTTCGCCGCACGAGTGAAATTCAATTCTTCCGCGACCGCTACAAAATAGCGGAGATGGCGTAATTCCATCTGTTGTTTATCCGTAAAATCGACCGTCGCCCGGTACGACCGGGCTTGCAATTAGGCGCGACCGTCGAACATAAGCAATTACCCTTACGATACACTAAAAGTATCGAAAAAGACGTATCACGATATTGGACAAAGCCGCTTTCGACGGCCATTCATCGCCGTCCAAGCGCGACGACGTACGGCTCCCCCTGGTCTTCGCGTCGCACTTTTAGCCATCAGAACGGAGCTAATGGCGAAATCTCCCATCGCAGAACGGCGGCGTGGCAGGGTTAAAGTCGGCGGCTCTCGGTCGCCGCAGGCAGCAAAGCGCCCCTACTCGCTTACCGCACGCGAGATGGAAGTATTGGCATGGGTGGCCCGCGGCAAGTCTGCCTCGGCAATCGGTGAAACTCTCGATATCACCAAAAGAACGGTCGACGCCCATGTTTCTTCGATCGTTTCCAAAATTGGCGCCATGAACAGAACCCACGCCGTCGCCATCGCGATTTGCGACCGCTTGATCAAGATTTGACGAGAAATAATTATTATGGAGGCAGCGCTTCTTAACGCCGCTCCTTGAAAAACTCTCGCAGCAGACTTCCGGCCTCGGCCTCTCCCAGTCCGCCATAGACTTCCGGACGGTGATGACAGGTCGGCGAAGCAAAAAACCTCACGCCGTTATCGACCGCGCCACCCTTGGGATCGGGGGCGCCGTAATAGAGCCGGCGAATGCGGGCAAGCGACAGTGCACCGGCGCACATCGCGCAAGGCTCCAGCGTGACATAGAGATCGCAATCGTCGAGGCGCTCGGAGCGCAGCAAGCGCGCCGCCGCACGAATAGCGATTATTTCCGCATGCGCGGTCGGATCGCCTTCGGCCAGCGTGCGATTGCCGGAGCGCGCGATAACCTCGCCGTTACGCACAATGATGCAGCCGACCGGCACCTCGCCGCATTCACCGGCGGCGCGCGCTTCGGCCAAGGCCATATCCATAAAGGAAGGCATCTGTCGTCATGGTCGGGCTTGACCCGGCCATCCACGTCTTTGTCCGTTGCGGTGTATAAAGGCGCGGATGCCCGGCACAAGGTCTATATAGAGCGCAAATGAACGACCATGAGCACAAATCCGGCGAGCGTGTCGCTAAGGCAATCGCCCGAGCCGGGCTCGCCTCGCGCCGCGAGGCGGAGGGTTGGATCGCCGCCGGCCGCGTCGCCGTCAACGGCGCGGTGATCGCCTCGCCTGCGCTCAATGTCACGCCGGCCGACCGCATCAGCGTCGATGGCGCCCCGTTGCCCCGGCCCGAGCGCACGCGGCTCTTCCTTTATCACAAGCCGCGCGGGCTATTGACCACCCATGCCGACCCGCGCGGCCGGCCGACGATATTTCAAAAGCTGCCGCCGGAGCTGCCGCGGCTGATCAGCGTCGGCCGGCTCGACTTCAATACCGAGGGCCTCCTCCTCCTCACCAATGACGGCGCGCTGGCGCGGGTGTTGGAACTGCCCGCAACCGGCTGGCTGCGGCGCTATCGCGTGCGTGCCCACGGTGCGGTCGCGCAGGCGCAACTCGACCGATTGCGCCAAGGCATCACCATCAGCGGCATTCGCTACGGTGCGATCGAGGCCGATCTCGATCGGGTGCAAGGCTCAAATCTCTGGCTCACCTTTGCGATCCGCGAGGGTAAGAATCGCGAAGTGCGCAATGTCCTCGGACATTTGGAGCTGACGGTGACGCGCCTCATTCGTGTTTCGTTCGGCCCATTCCAGCTTGGCGAGCTTGAGGTTGGCGCGACTGAGGAGGTGCCGACCCGGGTCTTGCGCGAGCAGCTTGGCGACAAGCTCGGGGCGCTCTCCGGCGCTGATTTCTCCGCGCCGATCGCGGCGCCCGCGCCGCCGCGACGGCAGCTTGATAAGCGCGTCGCGCGCGAAGACGCAACGAGCAAAAAACCTGATGAACGAAAATCGTCGGCGCACGCCTGGCGCACGCATGAGGCGGACCAGCCCGACCAAGAAGCTGCGGCGCAAGTTTCACGGCGAACAGCGCGATCCAAAGGGGCGCGAGCGTCCGGCCGGGCAAATGCGAGCCGCACTGGTGGCGGACCGCAAGGGCCGTCCTGTCGCCGTCGAGCGCTACGGCCAGCCGCCGACGCAAGAGCCGCGTGAAGCAATGAGCAAAGACCGGTACGGCAAGCGTCCGAGCCGATCGTCGCGCCCGCAAAGCCGCCATCGTTCGCCCGATCGCGCCTCCGGTCCACGGCCGCGCCAGCCGCGCGGCGGAAAATAATGCGCGTCGTCGGCGGACGGCTGCGTGGACGCTCGCTGGCCACGCCGAAAACGACATCGATCCGTCCGACCGCCGATCGCCTGCGCGAATCGCTGTTCAACATTCTTCGCCATGCTTACGGCGATCCGGTCGGTGGAGCGCGCGTGCTGGATCTGTTCGCCGGCACCGGCGCGCTTGGCATCGAAGCGGCCTCGCTTGGCGCGGCCTTCGTGCTGTTCGTCGACGACGGCGCCGAAGCGCGCGCGCTCATCCGCGAAAACGTCGCCGCATTGGGGCTTGGCGGCACCACCCGCCTGTTCCGCCGCGACGCCACCAAGCTCGGCCCGGCGCATCCGCTCGAGCCGTTCGCGCTCGTCTTGCTCGATCCGCCCTATGGCCAAAACCGCGCCGAAGCGGCGCTCGCCTCGGCGCGCCAAGGCGGCTGGCTCTCCCCGGAGGCTTTGATCGTCGTCGAAGAAGCGACCAAGGCCCGCTTTGCCGCGCCTGAGGGATTTACCGAGCTCGAACGGCGCGCCTACGACGACACCGAGTTTATTTTTCTGCGCTTTAATTCGGCGTAATGCCGGCGTCGTGGACGACCTTGGCCCAGCGCGCCACCTCGTCGGCCTGGAATTTGGCAAGATAATCCGGCGTGCGTTGCGCGGCGGGAACGATTTCAAGGCCGAGGTCCTCCAACCGCTTACTCACCACCGGATCGTCGAGGCTGTCGCTCATCGCCTTGTTGATTTTTTGCACGATTGCGGGCGACACGCCCTTCGGCAGAAAGAAGGCATTCCAGACGCTGGCTTCGACGCCAGGCAGGCCTTGCTCGCCGGTCGTCGCCAGGTCGGGAATGATTTTTACCCGCCGCGGCGACATCACGGCGATGCCTTTGACTTCGCCCTGCTTGGCCAAAGCCGCGCCGGTCTGGATGGTCGAGCACATGTAGTCGAGGCGGCCAGCGATCAAATCCTGCTGCGCCGGACCCTCGCCGCGATAGGGCACGTGGGTGACGGTGACGCCCATCGCCGTGTTGAGCAGCACGCAAGGCAGATGCGTGCCCGACCCGACGCCGGCCGAGCCGAATTGCATCTTGGCCTGGTTGGCTTTCACATACGCGATGAACTGCTGCAGATTTGAAACCGGCAGGTCCTTGCGTGCGATCAGGATGCGCGGCAACTCGGTGGCGAGTCCTACCGGCGTGAAGTCGGTGACGGAATCATACAGAGGCGTCTTGTACAGCGATTGGCTAAACGCCTGGGTGCCACTATTGCCGATCAGCAGAGTGTAGCCGTCGGGGTCCGATTTGGCGACATGAAGCGCCCCGGTCATGCCAGCCGCACCGCCCATATTGTCGACGACGATCGGCTGGCCGAGGCGTTCGCTCATGCCCTGCGCCTGGATGCGGGCGCTGACATCGACGCCGCCGCCGGCGGCGAACGGCACGACGAGAGTTATCGGCCGGGTCGGCCAGTCCTGCGCGCCGGCCGGCGAAACTGCCGCGATTGCCAATGCGGCAGCTAATAGCCAGCAATTCCACTTCATCTCACGCTCCGTTTGTGTCCGTCAGCGCCGTCCGAACAACCGCTCGATGTCGGTGAGTTTGAGCGCCACGTAAGTCGGCCGGCCGTGATTGCACTGGCCGGAATTCGGCGTCGCCTCCATCTCGCGCAATAGCGCGTTCATCTCTCCAGGCTTGAGTCGCCGCCCGGCCCGCACCGAGCCGTGACAGGCCATCGAGGAAGCAACCGCCATCAGCCGGCGTTCGAGCGGTAAAGTCTCATCCCACTCCGACAAATGCTCGGCAAGGTCGCGCACGAGCCCGCAGCCGTCAATCTCGCCGAGCAGCGCCGGCGTTTCGCGCAATGCCACCGCGCCGGGTCCGAAGGCTTCGAGCACGACGCCGTAACGGGCGAGTTCGTCGGCGCACGCCACAAGCCGCTCGACGTCAGCTTCGTCGAGCTCGACGATGTCGGGGATCAGAAGAAGCTGTCGCGCCACGCCGGTTTGCGAAATCGCAGCCTTGAGCCGCTCATAGACGATGCGCTCGTGCGCGGCGTGCTGATCGACAATGACGAGCCCATCGCGCGTCTGCGCGACGATGTAAGTGTCGTGGATTTGCGCACGCGCCGCGCCGAGCGGATGATCGAGTTGATCGGCGTCCGCTTCCCCAAGTTCCGTCCCATCTGCGAAACCGGCAGGCGGCTCATCGCGCATGTCCGCAGCCGGCCCGCCGGTGTCGAAGGCGGCCTGCGCCGCCTCGGCAAAACCGCCACGGAAGCCCCCTCCCCACTCTCCCCGGCTTGCGGGGGAGGGATTGGGTGGGGGCCGCCGCGCATCGTACGGCCGCGCCGGCGCGCGCCGCCAGTCAAAGCCGCGCTGCGGCCGGAACGCCGCGATAGTGGCCGAGCCGCCCGTCGTCGCCGCGCGCGCGCCTTCGCGCAGGAGCGCCGTCTTGAGCGCGTGCACGATCAACGCCCGGACCAGGCCGGCATTGCGAAAGCGCACCTCGGCCTTGGCCGGATGAACGTTGACGTCGACCTCGCGCGCATCGAGCGCGACAAATAGCGCGACCAGCGGATGGCGGTCGCGTGGCAGATAATCGGCGTAAGCCCCGCGCACGGCGCCGATGAGGAGCTTGTCGCGCACCGGCCGGCCGTTGACGAACAGATATTGGCCGAGCGCATTGGCGCGGGTCAGCGTCGGCAGCGCGGCAAAGCCCTCGATGGTGACACCGTCGCGTTCGGCGGCGATCTCGACGGCGTTGGCGCGAAAATCGGCGCCGAGCACGTCGCCGAGCCGCGCCAGGCGGCCGGTCGCGCCGGGCAGCGTCGCGGCAAAGCTCACCGGCGCGCGTTCCTCGCCGGCCAGCGTGAAAGCGACGTCGGGCCGGCTCATGGCGAGCCGGCGCACCACCTCGCGCACCGCTTCGGCCTCGGTCCGGTCGAGCTTGAGGAATTTAAGCCGCGCCGGCGTCGCGTAAAACAGGTCGCGGACTTCGATCCGGCTGCCCTGCCCCAGCGCCGCAGGCTTTACCTCGGATTTTGCGCCGGCATCGACCTCGATTGCCCAACCATGAGGCTCGCCGGCGTGCCTGGTGGCGATCGTAAGCCGCGCCACCGCGCCGATCGAAGGCAAGGCTTCGCCGCGGAACCCTAGCGTGCGGATCGAGACCAGGTCGTCGTCGGCGAGTTTCGACGTGGCATGGCGCTCGACGGCAAGCGACAAATCGGCCCGCGTCATGCCCTCGCCGTCGTCGGCCACGCGAATAAGCCGCCGCCCGCCGCCGTCGGTGAAGACATCGATGCGGCTCGCCCCGGCATCGAGCGCGTTTTCGATCAATTCCTTGACCACGCTGGCCGGTCGCTCGACCACCTCGCCCGCGGCGATGCGATTGACGGTGGCTTCCGAGAGCTGGCGGATGGGCATGGGCCGTAGATGGGGCCGTGGATTTGGATGACAACTCGGCCCTCACCGTAACCCGGATTGAGTAGGGACGAAATCCAGGGCAAAACCCGTCCGTGGCGACGGTCTGGAGTATGCAATGGTCAATGCGGTGCTTATCGGTTTGGGCGTGATCGCGATTGCGATCGGGGCCGTGCTCTACGCCGTGCAACTCCGGCAGGGGCTGCGCGCTGATGCCAGCAAGAAATGGCCGAGGGCTTCGGCAACCGTCACGGCATCCGCGGTGGAAAAATCGCCGGGGCACCGGTGGCGCTACAGTGCGGCACTGCAATACAGTTACCGCGTCGGCGGCAAGGACTACCAATCGAGCCGGGTGTTTTGGGGCGGCAATGAGGGCCGCCAGAAGCACATGGCGTCAGTCGTCGAAACCTACCCGGCCGGCGGCAAGGTCCGCGTCTTTTACGATCCCGACAACCCCGCCGAAGCGGTGCTCGATCCGATCCAGCATACCGGCTCGCGGCAGGTTGCTCTCTATGCCTTGGCGATGATCACGCTCGGCCTGTTCACGGTCACCGGCGGCATTTACGCGCTGCTGCACTGATCTCTTCATCAATCGAATGACGGCTTCGTCCGCCGGTGCTTGATGCCGGCGCGACGCTTCTTGCCTTCGATGCGGCGCTCGCGCGAGGCGCGTGTCGGCTTGGTCGGCCGCCGCTTGATCGGCGCAACCGCGGCGCGGCGGATGAGATCGAGGAGACGGTCAAGCGCGTCCTGCCGGTTGCGCGCCTGGGTGCGGTGCCGCTGCGCCATAATGACCAGCACACCATCGCGCGTCAGCCTCGACCCGGCGAGCCGTTCAAGCCGCGCCCGCACGTCGGACGGCAGCGACGGCGAATGCCGCACATCGAACCGAAGCTGCACCGCCGTCGACAGCTTATTGACGTTCTGGCCGCCCGGTCCCGAGGCGCGCACGAACTGTTCTTCGATCTCGCGCTCGTCGATGTCGATATGGGCGGTGACGCGGATCATGGTGCGTCACCGTAGCCTTAAATGCTGCTCAGCGTAATTCGGAATTCGCCGCCGTAGGCGGTCCGGCCATGGCCCCCGCTGGCCGGCTCAAGCCCGCCTGGCCCGGCGCCGTGTTGGCTGCGGCAACGCCTGCGGGCTTGCCGACGACGGTCACCAGCAAGCCGTTGTCGAGGAGGCGCTTAGCGACGCGCTTGGCGTCGTCGAGCGTGACCGCATCGATCATGGCGCTGCGCTGCTGGAAATAATCGATGCCGAGATCGTCGAGCTGCAATTGGACCAGAAGCGAAGCGATCTTGGTCGAGGTGTCAAGGTTAAGCGCAAAGGAGCTGATGACGTAGTTTTTGGCCTCGGCGAGCTCGGCCGCTGTGGGACCTTGCTCCGCGAAGCGGTGGATTTCCTTCTGGATGAGATCGATCGTCTCACCGGCACGGTCGGCACGGGTGGCCGTGCCGCCGAGAAACACCGCGGAATGGTCGAGCCAGATCAGGCTGTTGGAGACCGAATAGGCGAGGCCGCGCTTTTCGCGCACTTCTTGATAGAGCCGAGAGTCAGACGACCCGCCGCCGAGGATGTGATTGATGACATAGGCGGCCATGAAGTCGGGGTCCTTGCGTGCAATGCCGGGACCGCCGAAATCGACCACCGCCTGCGGCACATCGAGGCTGACATCGATCTGCCGGCCGACGCCGGCCGGCATGACATTGGCGACCGGCATCAAATCCGGCGTCGCCGGCAGCGCGCCGAACACGCGGTCGAGCAGCGGCTTTAACGTCTCGGCGTCGATGTCGCCGACAACGGCAATTTTAAGGTTTTGCCGCGCCAGCACGCGATGCGCATAGGATTTGAGATCGTCGATGGTGACGGTCTGCAGAGTCTCCGCTGTGCCGCTGACCGGCCGGCCATAGGGATGCCCCGCGAAGGCGGTTTCCCACCAGCGCCGGCCGGCGATTTCCTGAGGGCTCGTCGTCTCCCGGCGCAACATCGACAAAATCTGCGCCCTATTAAGCTCGACGTCGGCGACATCGAAGCGCGGCGCGGTCAACGCCAGCCGCAACATATCGAAGGCTTGGTCACGATTTTCCGTCAAGGTCCGCAGCGCGCCGCCGAGATGATCGCGCTCGGCATAAAAGCTCATCTCGATGGCCTTGCGCTCGAGCGCATCGGCGAACGCCTTCGAATCGAGATCGCCCGCGCCCTCGTCGAGCAACGATGCGACCAGATTGGCGGTGCCGCTTTTACCCGGCGGGTCCTGGACCGAGCCGCCGGTGAAAGCGAAGTCGACGGCGATGAGCGGGACCGCCTGCTCTTGCACCAGCCATGCCTCGATGCCGCCGGGGCTGACCACGCGCTGGATCGTGGTCGCACGCGCCGGAACGGCAGTCACGGTGAGCGTCAAAGCGAATGCCGCCATCGCAACCGGCGTTAGCAAAGTGCGCCGGAGCAGCGAACCGGACCAAATGGGCGCAAAAGCATTCACGAATGGCTCTCCTGTGGCTGCAGGCTTGGCACGAGATAGCCGGTCACCGAATGGCGGCGATCGAGCCAAATGCGGGCGGCCTGTTGTACGGCCTCGGCGGTCACCGCGCGGATGCGGTCGGGCCAGGTACGGACCATGTCGACGGTCTGCCCGGTCGCCAGCGCCGAGCCGTACCAGCGCGCCAAGGTGACCTGATTGTCCTGGGCATAGACGGCATCCGCGATCAGCCGGGTCTTGGCCCGATCGAGTTCGTCGGCAGTGATGCCGTGATCGATCACGTCGTTGAGCACGCCGTCGATGCCGGCCTCGACATCGTGCAACGAAACGCCGGGTTTCGGCGCGCCGTAGACGCCGAACTCGGCGTAGTCGAGCGCAGTGCCGGAATAATAAGCGCCGGCGTTGAGCGCGATGCCCTTATCGACCACCAAGGTCCGGTACAGCCGGCAATCCTCGCCGCTGCCGAGCACGTGGGCGAGCACGTCGAGCGCCTCGCTCTCGCCCGGTTTGGCGGTGGTCTCCGAAGGCGCCAGATAGTCGCGGCTGACGTTCGGCTGCTCGACGCGCGGATCGGCGAGCGTAACCGTGCGCGGCGCCTCCTGCTGCGGCTCCATCGGCCGCTGCCGCAGATTGGTCGGAGCGCGGTCGGCGACCTTGCCGTATGTATCCTCGGCGTCGGCCTTGACCTCCTCGGCCGTGACGTCGCCGGCAACGACGACGACGGCGTTGTTCGGCGAATAGAACCGCCGATAAAACGCCAGCGCATCGTCGCGGTCGAGCTTTTCGATCTCATGCCGCCAGCCGATCACCGGCCGGCCGTAAGGATGGTTGAGGTAGAGCGCGGCGTCCATCTGCTCGCTCAGCCGCGCGGCCGGATTGTTGGCGACCCGCATATATTGTTCTTCCAGCACGACCTTGAGTTCGGGTTCCACCACATCGTTATTAAGCACCAAGCCGGTCATGCGGTCGGCTTCGAACGCCATCATCTCCTTGAGATGCGCACGCGGCACCCGCTGATAGAAGCCGGTATAGTCGCTGTCTGTGAACGCATTCTCCTGGCCGCCGATCTCGTCTACGTCCTGCGAGAAAGTAGCTCCAGGATTTTTCGCGGTGCCCTTGAACATCAGATGTTCGAGGAAATGGGCGAGACCGGATTTGCCGGGCGTCTCGTCGGCGGCGCCGACTTTGTACCAGACCATATGGGTGACGACCGGAGCGCGATGATCGGGCACCACAACGACCTGCAAGCCGTTCGACAGGGTGAAGTGGGTAACCTCGGGCCCGGCGGCGGCGCGCGCGGGGCCCGCGGGGCTTAAGGCGGCGCAAGCAAGCGCCAGAACGACCAGCAGGGTTTTCGACAACACATCACCTCCGCGAGCTCAAGGCGCGCCCCGAACACGATCCGACGTTACGCGTTAGATCGGGACCCCTGCACCGCCGGTCAGGTCCACAAGGTTTGGCCGCCACCGCCCCCAGACGAACCGGCCCCGACAGCCGTGCTCGCTGTGCCCGTTTTATTGCACCGGCTCCATCCGCTCGCCGAGCGTTGGCGGCTTGTAGATTTTCTTCTCCGGCACGATGCCGTAGGGCTGATTCGCCGATGGCGTCTGATAGCCGGGCGGCGGATCGGTCAGGCTCACCCGCGGCGGCTCGCCGGTAAAAGTCGCCGTAGTCTTCTTGCTTGAGCCAATCGAAGTTAAGAATGCCGGCCTTTTTGGTGCCGCGGTCGGACGACGAAGTCTGATCGTTAGTGCCGGGCGCATTGACGGCATTGAGCTCGCTCGGACGCAGTGGGCGCGAAGAATCCGTGACATAATCCGGTTTCGGGCTGACCTTTTCGTCCTGTTTTGCCGCTGCGCGTTCTTTAATCTCGGGATCCACCGGCCAGTTGGGTACCGGCGGTCCGTTGGCGGACTGCGGCGGCGGCAAATCGCGCGTCGGCGGCACGACCAGCGGCGAGCGCTCGCTGTAATTGATGCCGTATTGCGGATCGAAAGGATTCTTCAAGCCGAGGGTGTTCATGAATTTGTCGGTGAACGACTGTTTGGAAGACACATCGTCGTCGCCGGCGCGTGCGGCCGAACAGGCGCAAACAGCAAGCACCGCCACGGCGCCGGACAGCGCGATGCGCAAAAACTTGCTCCGGCGAATGTTGCGCCCGTCGCGGCCGACTGTTCGATCCTGCGGCATGCCCTCACCCGACCTGCCAGCGCCAGATTTGCCCGGCGCTGGAATTGCCAGCGTTGGATTTGCCAGCGTCAGATTGGCCGATAGCGCGCATCGACCAAAAACCCGTACCCGGCGGCAGGTTTAACGATGCGATCAGGGCGCTTTTGCGGCACCCCCACCCAAGAGAGATTCATACAACAGTCCCACCACCCCCGCAACAATGGCCACATCGGCGAGGTTAAACACATACCAGCGGAAGGTGAACCCGGTTGTCTCGATGTGGAACAGGACAAAATCCATGACGCCCGGCCAGTGCAGCCGGTCGATGGCATTGCCCACCGCGCCGCCGATGATCAGGCCAAGCGCGACGGCGGTCAGGCGCGACGCCGACCGGGTCAGCCAGACCCACAGGAAGACGATCGCCGCCACTTTGAAGGCGAGGAGCGCCCAGGCGCCGACCGGGCCCTGCTGCGGGAACAGACCGTAGCTGATGCCGGTATTCCAGGTCAGGACCAGATCGATAAATGGCGTCACCGCAACCGTGCCGCGATTGGCCAGATCGAAATCGAACAATAGCCAAAACTTCGCGGCCTGATCGGCGGCGCAGGTGATCGCCGCGACAGCAAGACCGAAGGCGCTAAGCCGGCCCCAGACATAAGACCTCGCCGGCTGACTTTGCGTCGCATCCGCCATCTGAATTCCCTGTTCGGCCCTACTCGGCCGCCTTGCGCAGCGCTTCCCATTCGCGCAGCGCCTGCGCGTCGCGCGGCGTCACGTCGGGAAATTGCGGGTCGAGACCGACGGCCGGAGAGATTTTCCAGGATCGCGCGCATTTCTTCCCCTGCGCCAGTTCCGGAACGACGGCGACGCCGGCCACGTCCGCCAGGCGGAACGCCTCCGGCGGCCCCTCGCCTTCGACCAGCGCGGCGCCCGAGGTGATGCACAATTCGGCAAGATCGGCGTCGACCACCGCCGCAAACAGATCGAGATCGGCGATGTAAACGACGGGATGCGCCTCGAGCGACGAGCCGATGCGCTTGGCGGCGCGCTCGAGTTCCAGCGCGCCGGTGACGACGCGCCGCACATTGCGCAATTTGCGCCATTTCTCCGCCAGCCCGTCGTCGCGCCACGACGGCGGCACTTGCGGAAACGGCTCGAGATGAACCGATTGCGCGTTCGGCATCGCGCGCCAGCCACGCTTCCTCGGCGGTAAAGCACAGCATCGGCGCCAGCCAACACACCGTGGCGCGGAACAGGTGATCGAGCACCGTGAGGCAGGCTTTGCGCGTCGTCGACGAATAAGGATCGCAGTACAGCGCGTCCTTGCGGATGTCGAAATAGAACGCCGACAGATCGACCGTCATGAAGGCGTTGAGCACGGCGAAAATGCGCTTGTAATCGAAATCGGCATAAGCCTGGCGGATCAGCGGATCGAGTTCGGCAAGCCGATGCAGCATCAGCCGCTCGAGCTCCGGCATTTTTTCGGTCGCGACCCGATCGGCGGCTTGGAAATGCGCCAGATTGCCGAGCATCCAGCGCAGCGTATTGCGCAGCTTGCGGTAGGTGTCGACGGTGGTCTTGAGGATTTCCGGCCCGATGCGCAGATCGTCGGCATAGTCCGCCGCGCACACCCACATCCGCAAAATGTCGGCGCCGGATTGTTTGATCACGTCCTGCGGCGCGGTGACATTGCCGAGCGACTTCGACATTTTGCGCCCGTTCTCGTCGAGCACGAAGCCATGGGTGAGCACGACGTCGAACGGCGCGCGGCCGCGCGTGCCGCAGCTTTCCAGAAGCGAAGACTGAAACCAGCCGCGATGCTGGTCGGAGCCTTCGAGATACATCACGACCTCGTCGCCGCCGTCCGCCTTGCGCTTGATATGGGCGAGGCTCGGGAAATGCCGCGGATCTTCCAGCACGAAGGCATGCGTCGAGCCGGAATCGAACCAGACATCGAGAATATCGTCGACCTTCTGCCAGCCCTCGTTGGCGAGCTTGCCGAGAAAGCGCTCGCGCGCGCCCGGCTTGTACCAGGCATCGGCGCCTTCGGCCTCGAACGCCTCGACGATGCGGACATTGACCTCGGGATCGTCGAGGATTTCGACCGAACCGTCCGGCTTTTCCTTGATGAACACCGTGATCGGCACGCCCCAGGCGCGCTGCCGCGAGATCACCCAGTCCGGGCCGGCTCTCGATCATGCCGTTGATGCGGTTCTCGCCGGCCGCCGGCACCCAGCGCGTCGCCTTGATCGCCGTCAAGCGCGCGATGGCGCAGCGTATCGTGGGGCTTGTCGATGTCTTTATCCATCGCAATGAACCATTGCGGCGTATTGCGGAAGATCACCGGCTTTTTCGAGCGCCACGAATGCGGATATTGATGCTTCAGTCGTCCGCGCGCGAGCAGCATCCCGGCATCGATCAGAGCCTTGATCACCGCCTCGTTGGCGTCGCCCTTCTCGCCTTTGTCGGTGAGCACGCGCTTGCCGGTAAAGCCCGGCGCCTGATCGGTGAAGCGGCCGTCGGCGTCGACGGTATAAGGGATGGGGGTGTTGATGCCTTCGCGCGGCCAGCTTCGCCGCGTTCGCCGTCCAAACGTCGAAGTCTTCGCGTCCGTGTCCGGGCGCGGTGTGGACAAAGCCCGTGCCGGTGTCGTCGGTGACATGATCGCCGGCGAAAAGCGGAACTTGAAACTCGTAATCGCCTCCAAAGCCTTCAGCGGATGGCTGCAGACGATTGCGCGAAAGTGCCGCTGGTGGAAACTTGCGCAATCTCTTGATACGCGGTCACCCGCGCCTGGCGAAACACATCGATCGCGAGCTTGTCGGCGAGAACAAAGCGATCGCCGGCTTTCGCCCAATTTCCGTCGGGCGCATCGGTCACCTCGATAGAGGCCATATTCGATATTCGGCGAAAAGCTGATCGCGCGATTGCCCGGGATCGTCCAAGGCGTCGTCGTCCAGATAACGACGCAGCAAGCTAGCTCTCGCGAGATTCTTTGAGTGCCTCTCCGCCTCCCATGTCATCGGATGGCGCTAACCGGAAACTTCACCCACACCGTATCGCTCGTATAATCCTCGTACTCGACCTCGGCCTCGGCGAGCGCCGTCTTCTCGACCACCGACCACATCACCGGCTTACGAGCCGCGATAGAGCGTGCCGTTGGCGGCGAACTTCATCAGCTCGCGCGCGATCTGCGCCTCGGCGAAATTGTCCATCGTGGTGTAGGGATGCGCCCAGTCGCCGATGACGCCGAGCCGGATGAACTCGGCGCGCTGCACCTCGATCCAGTGCGCGGCGAAGGCCCGGCACTCGCGGCGGAATTCGACCAAGCGCCGCGGGGTTGGAGAAATCCGGCTTCGGCTTGCCCTTGGCGCGGTAATTCTCCTCTTCGATCTTCCACTCGATCGGCAGGCCGTGGCAGTCCCAGCCCGGCACGTAATTCGAATCGTAGCCGAGCATCTGCTGGCTGCGCGTCACCACGTCCTTGAGGATCTTGTTGAGCGCGTGACCGATATGGATGTTGCCGTTGGCGTAAGGCGGCCCGTCATGGAGCACGAAGCGCGGCCGGCCCTTGGCCGCGGCGCGCAACGTCCCGTAAAGGTCGAGCTTCGCCCAGCGCGCCAGAATCTCCGGCTCCTTCTGCGGCAGGCCGGCGCGCATCGGAAAGTCGGTCTTGGGCAGAAACAGCGTTTCGGAGTAATCGCGCGCTTTGGGCTCGGTCACTTGCGGGTCCGTCTCCTTGCGGTCCGTTTTGGGTTGCGCCTTCTAACAAGCCGGTTGCGCTGCGGAAAGGGTCTCTAGCCCGGCATTGCGGCGGGCCTGCGGGAACGACCGCCTGGACCCAACGTTGTCACGAGATATCGGCGCCGGAACGGCTTGAAGCTTTGGGGCGACGGAGGGTTTTGTGGATTATATCCGGCCGAAACGCGAAGTCCGCCACGCGCTTGTCATCAGCGATCCGCAGCCGGTCGAGAGCGTTAGAAACGTATGGGCGTCGGCCGGCCAAGCCGCGACTATCGGCATATTCCTGCTGCTATTCGGCGCCTTCCTCTATATCGGCCGGGCCATCCTGTTGCCAGTGCTGGCCGCCGCAGTGGTCGCGGTCACGCTGGCGCCGCTGGTCAAGGCGGCCAAACGCTCCGGCATTTCGCCGTGGCTGACCGCGCTGGTGATCCTCGCGTTCGGCCTCGGCGCGCTGAGCCTGTTGGCGACGGCGCTGGCGGGACCGGTCAGCCAGTGGATCGGCCGCGCCCCTGAGATCGGCGCCACGATCCAGCAAAAGCTCTCGGTGCTCGATCAGCCGTTGGCGGCGCTGCACGAGCTCGAGGGCTCGCTGTTCGGCGGCAACAATACCGGCTTAGGCGTCAGCGCACCCAGCATGGTGCTGCCCGTGGTCGCCTTTCTCACGCCCGCCGCGGGAGAGCTGCTGCTGTTCTTCGTCACCCTTTATTTTTTTCTCGTCGGCCAGATCGAACTGCGCAACCAGGCCGTCACGATGTTCGCCAATCGCGATTCAAAGCTGCGGTTTTTAAGAATCATGCACGATATCGAGCGCAACCTCGCCGGCTATCTTACCGTGGTGACGATCATCAACACCGCGGTCGGCATTATCGTCGGCGTCGGCGCCTGGCTCGTCGGTCTGCCCAGTCCGGCGATCTTCGGACTACTGGCGGCTTTGCTGAATTACGTGCCCTATATCGGTCCGGCCGTCATGGTGGTTGCCTTGTTCGGCGTCGGCCTGGTCACGTTTTCGTCGCTCGGCCACGCGTTCATTGCGCCGCTTGGGCTCATTGCCGTCACCACCGCGGAAGGACATTTCGTCACTCCGACCATCATCGGCCGCCGGCTGACGCTCAATCCGCTTTTGGTATTTCTGGCGCTTGGCTTTCTGGACCTGGATGTGGGGCCCGTTCGGCGCCTTGCTCGCGGTGCCGCTTTCGATCGTCGGGCTCGTCATCTTCAATCATCTGTTGCCAGCCGAGGAGGTCAAACTTCCTGACTGAATTGAGCTTTTTCGCCTTTGACATTTATCAATGGAACTTTCTCGAAGCTCGGGTGATTATCCGGGCAATCCGCATTCTTATTTCATGGAGTAACGGTATGGACAGCGCCTCGACGGCATCTCTTCGAACTTGCGCGAGAGCGCCAGCGATGCGCGCGATGGCGTGCACGAAATCGGCAAAGCGGCCGCCGACGCTTCGTCCGACATGCAGAAAGACCTGCAAGCATTGCGCGACGACTTCGCCCGGCTGGCCGAGCAGGTCGGCAGCATCTTGAGCAACAAAGGCAACGCGGCCTGGCAACACGCCAAATCGAGCGTCGATGATGCCGTTGCCGACGCGCAGGAGCACAGCCGCGAGGCGGTCGACGCCATGCGCGAGGTCTCGGACAATTTCGTCGAAGCGATCGACAAGTTGATCAAGAACCGTCCCTATGCCACGCTTGCGATCGTGGCCGGCCTCGGTTTTTTGTTCGGCGCGACCTGGCGTCGATAAGGCGCTGAGGAGCTGCGCTGAGCGGGGCGGCTAATGTTCAAGACTTTGATGCGTGAGGTCACGCTGTCGATCCAGGCCAAGAACGGCGCCAGTGTCGCCGTTATGGTCTGGCTTGGCATCATGGCATTGGCACTGATCACTGCGTTCGTCTTTCTCTGCGTCGGCGGCTACGACTGGTTCGCCATCCAATTCGGCAGCGTCTTCGCCGCCCTGATCATGACCGGCATATTCGTCGTGATCGCCGTCGTCGCCGCCATCGTCAGCGCTCTCATTCGCCGCCGCGTCCGCGAGCGCGCCATTCTCGCCCGCGCGGCGAAGGCGCATTCGCCATCGTGGCTGCTCGATCCCAAGCTCCTTGGCATTGCCGTCGAGGCCGGACGCACGATCGGCTGGCAGCGCTTGGTGCCGGTGGCGCTCCTCGGTTTCATGGCGGCGCAATGGGCACGCGAATACCGCGATCGGAACCGGGACCGGGACCATTCTTAGATCGGCGGAAACGCCTGAGGCTGACGCGCTAACGCTTGCCGCGCCAGCTTGGCGTCGTCCTGCATTTGCCGCACCAGCTCCTCTGCCGAGGCAAACAGCTTCTCGTCGCGGAGATAATCGATAAAGGCGACATCCATGGCTGCGCCATAGAGGTCGCCGGAAAAGTCGAACAGAAAGGTCTCAAGCAGCACGGTGCCGGCATCGAACATCGGGCGCCGCCCGAAGCTTGCCACGCCGTCGTAGCGGCGGCCGCCGACCGCGGCGCGCACCGCATAGATGCCGTGGCGCAAGCCGCAAGCCGGGTCGGGCTTCAGATTCGCGGTCGGGAATCCCAGTTCGCGGCCGCGCTTGTCACCGTGCATCACGGTGCCGGAGAGAAACCACGGATACCCCAAGAACTCCGCCGCCTCGTCGAGCTTTCCTGCAGCCAGCGCCTCGCGAATCGGCCCGGACGATACCGGACGACCATTATCCTCAAAGCGCGGCACGACGACGACGTCAAAACCGTGTTTCTTGCCTTCCGCCGCCAAAAACTCGGGCGAGCCGGCGCGGTGCATGCCGAAGTGGAAGTTAAAGCCGATTACCGCGCCGCCGACCGCGAAACGCTCGACCAGGATGCGGGCGACGAATTCCTCAGCGGAGAGATTTGCAAGCGCCTCGTCGAAGGTCAGCACGATGGCGCCGTCCAGCCCGGTGGCGGCGAGTAAGCGCAATTTGGTGGCTGCGTCGGTCAGCCGGAACAACGGCTCACGGGGGTGAAAGAAGGCGCGCGGGTGAGGTTCGAAGGTCAAGGCCGCCGCAGGCCGGCCAAGTGCCGCTGCGCGTTGCTGCGCCACCGCGATCACGGCCTTATGGCCGCGATGAACGCCGTCGAAATTGCCGATGGCGACAACCGCGCCAAGGAGCGCTTGCGGAAATGGCTCATTGGATGCGTCAGCGGACGCAAAATGGCGCACGACGCGGAAATTCTTCGTCGGCATCGGGGTTACGATGGTTAAGAACCGGTTTACGGGACGATCCGGGAGTGGTGCCGTCGCATCAGCTGCAAAGTCAAGGGACGGCCGGAACGGCTTCGGCGGACGGCAGTCCGCCCCGGTGGTTAACCCGTCGTTCAATCCCGCGATGTAGTTTTACCGGCTGAGGTGGGACGGTCGAGGGCGAAATTGGCTTCGACCTAGGGTTGATACGGCAAACCCTTGCGCGCCAGACGCGCCAGACTTTTGCGCCGGTCGCAGGCTTGGGAGCAGAGCCATGGCGCTCGATCCGAAAATGCCGGTGCTTGTGGTCGACGACTACAGCACCATGGTGCGCATTATCCGCAATCTGTTGCGCCAGCTCGGCTTCGAAGACATCGACGACGCCTCCGACGGCAGCGCCGCGCTCGAGAAGATGAGCACCAAGCGCTACGGTCTGGTCATTTCGGATTGGAACATGGAGCCGATGACCGGCTACGACCTGTTGCGGCGCGTGCGCGCCAATCCGCAGATCGAGACCACCCCCTTCATCATGGTGACGGCCGAATCCAAGACCGAGAACGTCATCGCGGCGAAGAAGGCCGGGGTGAACAATTACATCGTCAAGCCGTTTAACGCGCAGACGCTCAAAGCCAAGATCGAAGCAGTGTTCGCCGAGAAGACCGAATTCACTTCGGCGGTCGAGGCGGTGAATGCCGCGACTTTTGTCGGAGCCCGGGCGCTGCACAAAGCCTGACGTTGTGCCGACAGACCGGCCTTAGCTCACCATGCAAGTGCGCGCATCACGGCCTTCGGGGCGACGCCGGCGGCAGTGAAGATCGCGTTGAGCGCGGCCAGATCTGGCGCGTCGCGCGAACCGAATTGTTCGGCATGCAGGCCGGAGATCACGAACATATAATCGAGGCCGAACGCCGCGGCGCCCTTGAGATCGGTGCGGACCGAATCGCCGATGGCGAGCACACGCTTGCGCTCCGGCGCCGCGCCGCCGCGTAACGCCGCGACCGTGGCCAACGCGGCGTCATAGATCGGCGCATGCGGCTTGCCGCAATAAAGCACTTGCCCGCCGAGCCCCGCATAGGCATCGGCCAAGGCCCCGGCGCAGTAGACCAGCGTATCGCCGCGCTCGACGACAATGTCGGGATTGGCGCAGACCATGAACAGCGCGCGCGAACGCATCGCTCCGAGCATATCGCGATAGCTTTCCGGCGCCTCCGTCGTGTCGTCGAACAGGCCGGAGCAGACCACGTAGTCGGCACTCTCGAGGGGCGCAAACTTCACATCAAGGCCGGTGAAAATCGAAAGGTCGCGCTGCGGGCCGAGATGAAAAACGGTCTGCGGCAGCCGCGATGCGACAATGCCGCGGGTGACGTCGCCGGAGCTTACGATCGCATCGTAGGCGTCGCGCGGCACGTCGAGCCGGTCGAGGATACGCGCCACCGCCTCGCCCGAACGCGGCGCATTGGTGATCAGGATCGCCACCCCACCGCGCTTGCGAAAGCGCGTCAGCGTCTCACAGGCCGCCGGGAACGCCGCCAGCCCGTTATGAATGACGCCCCAGACATCGCACAGAAGCACGTCATAGGCGCGCGCGAGCGGCTCAAATCGTTCGATAAAAGAGGCCAATGAAAAACTCGGATGCTGTGAAGTTCAGTTGCGCCGCATCCCGGCACGCGCCAGTTGGCCCAGATTACCGGAGGCTGCGGTTGCGGCGCCTGCCGGTTGCGGCGGATGTGGGTCGGTGCCGGCCTCTTTGAAGTCGCCGGCGGCGGCCTGCAGCGCTTCGGCGCGCACCGGCCGCGGCGGCGAGAATAAAAAGCCCTGTCCGAAGCGGACGTCGTAATCGAGCAGATCGACCACCGTCGACTCGGCCTCGATGCGGTCGGCAATCAGATCGATGCCGAAGCGGCCGAGCAGATCGGAGAAATCGGCCGGATGAATGTCGGTCGAAGCCACACCGACCCGATTGAACAACAGCGTCGCCGGCGCCTTGACGAAGCGGAAGCCGCGCTCGTTCAATTCGCGCGCCTCGATGCGCAGGTCGGTAAGGTTGTCGATCGAAAACCGGAAGCCGTGCTCGGCCAAAGCGGCGAGGCTCTCGTGCTCGATCGGCCCCATGGCGCGTACCGCGCTTTGGGTGAATTCGAAGACGAGCGACGGCGCGATGGCGCGGTTGGCCTCCATGAATTCCAGAAATTTCGGGAATCCGGAATCGGTCAGCGTTGCGCCGGAGACATTGCAGAACAAGCCGATGTCGCGGTTCTTCAGGAGCAGTCGGCGCACCACCTGAACGCAGCGCAACGCCAAAAGATGATCGAGCCGCGGCATCAGGGCGCCGGCTTCGGCATAGGGCAGGAAATCGCCGGCCGCGACCAGCTCGCCGTTGTCGGCCTTGAGCCGCGATAATGCCTCGTAATAGCGCACCTTGCGTTGCGGCAGCGTCACCACGGGCTGCAGGTAAAGATCGATCTTGCTTGAGTTGATGGCTCTTGCGATGGCGGCAATGATGCCGTCGCGGTCAAGCCCGGCGAAGGCCGCAATCTTACGCTCGAGCGGCGCTGCCGGCGCCGCCGTTGCCAGCGGCGGCAACGGCGCGGCCGTGGCAATGGCCGATTCCGGCGCAGCAGCGGCCGCCGCACCGTTCACCGCGGGCGGCGGCTCGACCGCGGCGGGCCGGCGCTCGGCGTTGAGCGCCACCTCGTGGGTCGCCACCGAGTCGGCCAATTGCTTGACCAGCGCGGACATTTCCTCGATCTCGGCGGCGAGCGGCTGCGCGGTCGCCAAGGCGCGGTCGATGACGGTGTCGACTTTGCCTTCCATGGCGCCAAGCCGGCGGCCAAACTCGGCCAATTGGCGGGCGAGGTCGTCGGAGCCGCGCGCCAGATTGGCGAGCTGATTGCTTGCTTCCAGGCGATCATGCTTGCGCGCGGCGATGGCGTTATAGACCGCGAGCGCGGTCAGCGCGCCGAGCGCTACCAGCGCCAATTCGGCGCCGGTAAAGCCGAAGCGCAGATAGACCACGATGCCGAGCGAGCCGGCGATGAGCACCATGCAGGCCGCAATGAAGATGGCGCTGATACGCAGCATGCCGCCCTACTCCCTATTCCCCCGGAAGCGATTCGCGCCTGAGGCCTAGCAGTGTCCACAAGCGCCGGATCGCCGCAAGTACGCCGATAGAGCAAGTACGCCGATAGACATGGCTAAGGCTTTGCGCTGGTTTTATAAAGTTAAAACTGATGCACGGTCGGTGACATGCTCGATCAAGCCCCCGCGCCGGCGCCGCTTGCGGCGTCCGCCGCAGTTCCAAAGCCCGGATTGATTGGCTGGATCGAGCGCCGGCCGAATGCCGCATTCGGCTGGTTTTTGGCCCTGCATTTTGCCGTCTGGACCGCATTACCGAGCCTGCTTTACGCCAACCTGCCGCTCGATCTGATCGAGGCGCTCACCTACGGCCGCGAATGGCCACTTGGTTCCGACAAGCTGCCGCCGCTGCCGTGGTGGCTGGTCGAGATCATGTACCGCAGCTTTGGGGTGGACGCCGCCTATTACGCCCTGGCGCAAGCCGCGGTGGTCATTGCCTTTGCCTTGGTCTTTGCCACGGCACGGCCGCTCGTCGGCGCAACCGGCGCGCTCGTTGCCGTGCTCATTATCGACGGCATGCATTATTTCCAATACACGGCGGTGAAATTCAATCACGACGTCGTCCAATTGCCGTTCTGGGCGCTGGCCGGTTATTGCTTTCATGCGGCGCTCAAACGCGGGCGGCTCGGTCATTGGACGCTCCTCGGCGTCGCCTTTGGCGGCGCGCTGTGGGCAAAATATTTTGTCGTCATGCTGGCGGCGCCCTATGCGCTCTTCGTGCTGTTCGACAGGCAGGCGCGGCGCGCTTTGGCCACGCCCGGGCCATGGCTTGCTCTGTGCGTCGCGCTCCTCGTCGCGCTGCCGCATGCGATCTGGCTGTTCCACGCCGACTTCCTGCCGTTCACCTATGCCGAGCACCGCGCCGCACCGGTGCGTGGCTGGTTCGACCACATCCTGCACCCGGCATTCTTCGCCGCCAGCCAGATATTTTTTCTGCTGCCATCGGCGTTCATCGCCGGCGCGCTGATTTGGCCGCGGCCCAAAACTGCCCCCCTCCCCCTTGTGGGGAGGGTAGATTTAGCCGACGCCTTCGACCGCCGCATCGTCACCCTTCTCGCATTTGGCCCCGGGATAACGACGGTTGCGCTCGCCGTCGCGAGCGGACGCGGCGCCGTCGCCATGTGGGGCTACCCGCTGTGGCTTTTTGTCGGACTGTGGATCGTCATGATGGTCCAGCCCATCCTCGACCGCTATCGCATCGGGCGCGTTGTCGCCGCCTGGGCCGCAGTATTCACCGTCTTGGCGCTGGCCTTCGTCATCAATTACACACTGCTGCCGCGCCTCGACCATCGCTACCGCGCCGAGTTTTATCCGGGGAACGCGCTGGGCGCCGCGTTGACGCAGCGCTTTCACGCCGCCACCGGCAGGCCGCTGCGCTACGTCATCGGCTCGATGTGGGACGCCGGCAATCTCGCGCATTATTCGCCGGATCAGCCGCAGGTGCTGATCGACGGCGAACCGGCCCGCGCGCCGTGGATCGATCTTGACGCCCTGCGCAAAAACGGCGCCGTCGTGGTGTGGACGCAAAGCGATCCCAAAGTGCTACCGGCGCCATTCGCCGCCGTCGCGCCCGATGCCGAAGTCGGCGCACCGTTCGATCTGCCGATGCGCCGCGGCGATGGCGCCGTCCATGTCGGCTGGGCGATCGTAAAGCCGCAGTAGTTCGGACTGTCATTCCGGGGCGCGGGCTTTAGCCCGCGAGCCCGGAATCGATATTCGCTGACCTGTGATTATGGATTCCGGACTTGCCGCTAAGGCGGCAATCCGGAATGACGGGACTACGCCACCGCCCCGATCACCCGGCCCACCCGCTCGAAAATCTCGCCGATCTGCGCCTCGCTGACGATCAGCGGCGGGGAGAGCGCGATGGTGTCGCCGGTGACGCGGATCATGAGGTTTTCCTCGGCAAAGGCGTGCACCATCGCCTCATAGCCGCGCAAGCCCGGCGCACCAGAGCGCGGGGAAAGGTCGATGCCGGCGGTCAGCCCCACGGTGCGGATGTCGAGCACGCCCGGTAGTCCTTTGAGCGTCATCGCGGCATCGGCAAAACGTGGCTCCAGCGCCTTGGCGCGCTCGAAGAGCTTTTCTTCGCGATACAAATCGAGCGCCGCCAGGCCCGCGGCGCAGGCCAAGGGATGCGCCGAATAGGTATAGCCATGGAACAGCTCGATGACGTGGTCGGGCCCGCGCATGAAGGCCTCGTAGATGCCATCGCGCGCGATCACGCCGGCCATCGGCACCGCGCCGGAGGTGATGCCCTTGGCGAAGACGATCATGTCCGGCGTCACGCCATAGCGTCCGGCGGCAAAGGCATAGCCGAGCCGGCCGAAGCCGGTGATGACCTCGTCGAAGATCAGAAGCAGGCCATGGCGGTCGCAGATCGCGCGCAGCCGCTGCAGATAACCCTTGGGCGGCGGCAGCACACCGGTCGAGCCGGCCATCGGCTCAACAATCACGGCGGCGATGGTCGATGCATCGTGCAGCGCGACGATGCGTTCGAGCTCGTCGGCAAGATGGCCGCCCCAGTCCGGCTCGCCCTTGGTGAAAGCCTGATGCTCGCGGCTATAGGTCGCCGGCAAATGATCGACGCCGGTCAAGAGCGAACCGAAGAACTTGCGATTGGTGACGATGCCGCCGACCGAAATGCCGCCGAAGCCGGTGCCGTGATAACCGCGCTCGCGGCCAATGAGCCGGGTGCGCGCCGCTTCGCCGCGCAGATTATGGTAGGCAAGCGCAATCTTGAGCGCGGTGTCGACGGCTTCCGAACCGGAATTGCAGAAGAACACCCGATTGAGATCGCCGGGCGCCAGCGCCGCAATGCGGCTCGCCAGCTCAAACGCCTTCGGATGGGCGAACTGGAAGGCCGGCGAATAATCGAGTTCCTCGGCCTGCCGCTGGATCGCCGCGACGATCGGATCGCGGCAATGCCCAGCGTTGGTGCACCACAGCCCGGCGGCGCCGTCGAGCACGGCCCGGCCCTCCGGCGTGAAGTAATGCATGTCCTTGGCGCGCGCGATCAGCCGCGGCGCGCGTTTGAAGGCGCGGTTCGGCGTAAACGGCAGCCAGTAGGATTTGAGGTCATCGGGAATAGGAGTGCTCCTCCCTGGATTCCTGGGTAGTCGGCCCACCTCAGGCATAGAACTCTTTGATTTCAATTATTGAAATTGTATCTCATTTTGCAAAACATGCAATCTATGATTGTTTTAATTTTTTACTAAACCAACATCGACATAGTGGAACCAGCTGGAAGCTGTCAGGCTGGAAACTGATGCGATCTTCCGCGCCGTTACCACCCCCATAACGCATTAGTTTCGTTGTGCGAGGCGCTCGACTTTCTTAGGGGGCACGCCCGATCGATCTAGTTGGGTTGCGGCAAGCATCTGCTTCATGGCTTTAGTTTGGACCAAACGTTTTACTGCTCGGTCGATAATCGCACTCAGGTGTCCGTCTAGCATAAGCTCTCGTTCCAAAAGATCATCGTCCAATAGATAGGCGGATGACAAGGAGCCGCTGACCTTCAGTATTTCCTGCACTTCAGCTGGAGCAATAGTCTCTAACAGCTGTGAGTTGATTTCGTCGACAACGGCCGCGGCCCATTCTGCAGTAGTTTTGAATTTTGTACGCGGACACTTTTCTACCAATTGGCTTATTCTTTCGGGGCTAAGACAGCGTGTCCGGTCCCTAAAAGCCGTTTCCGGTTCGTGCGCAACGGCACCAGCGAAGAGTTTTAGAGCAACGTCTTCATCGTAGGCCCGATGATTTGGATTAAGAGAATTTTCTTGCACTTGAATTTCAAATAACCTCTGCACCCGACGCTTGCGCCACACCATTTTGCAATGTCGAGGACGGCATCCTCTTCGGTTGGACCGTCGGGCTGCCATTCCTGGATGAGCGAACTGTGGAGTTCCTCAAACTCCCACCGATCTTCCCCGGGGATGATCGCAGCCGCCGCGAAGACTTCGTGTTTCAGTGCATTGGGACGTTTCCACTGTTGGTTACTCATGACCAGATCCGTTAATTTGGGTTCGACTTGCACACCGCTGTAAAAACATACTCTTGGCATCGGCACCCAACGGCGCCTAACCCAACAAGTAAATCACATAACGGAAAAGCGAGGATTAACCTCGCAGCCTGAGCCGCATCGCCAAACGTACAAGCTCAGGTACAATCATTTTGCCGAGCGGGACGCTGCAAGCAAAAAGCGAGATTCGGGCGGCGGGTTTATTTAGAGGAAGACGAGTTTGGAAGTCAAATTTTCTGTTTGGAATCCGAGTTTCTCTGACCGTAATCAAATGATCATTATCGTCGACTGTATCCGTCCAAGTTTAGCAGGCGCAGACTTGCTTATAATTTTACAAAACGAACCGGGTTTTCATTTGGCCTGTGCGTGCAATCCGATCCCAGTGGACGTTGCTTCTGACCGATCTCTGAGCCAGCGTTCTGTCGATTAGACTTTACTCGCGTTATGGCTCGCTAAATTGCTCGACCATCAGAAGCGGCCTTTGTTACGAGGCTTCAAGTCTGTCCGGTCGCCCGTCCAAGCCGAACTTCTTTGATATAGTTTCCTCGCTGATGCGACACGCGCCTTCGGGTAGATCGAAACGAACCCAGTTTGCCGACGGCACTGCGCCCAATCAGTTATCATCGAAGCCGTGATTAGACATACGCCGGCACCGCCGCTCGTCATGAGGCTGCCTCTCCTGCGGTTTTCGACGGTTGAGATTGTCGAGCGCGAAGAGGATTTGGGCAACCTGGCGCCACAGCGCGTATTCGTAGCGGCTGAGCCGGTCGAGCGGGTAAGTCGGCAGATTGGCCAGACGTAAAAAGCAT
This sequence comes from uncultured Alphaproteobacteria bacterium, assembly GCA_963816565.1. GTDB lineage: Bacteria > Pseudomonadota > Alphaproteobacteria > Rhizobiales > Xanthobacteraceae > BOG-931. Next base: position 503,378 of record CAWFLM010000001.1, read on the forward strand.
TGCGCGAGGTGATGGCTGGGATCGGCGGCGGGTTCCTCGTCTGGGGCTCGGCCGCCGGCGGTTTGGGGGTCGCGCGTCGGCTGCGATGGCGCACATGCCAGCATTGTCGCGAGCGTCGGATCTGAACAAGGCATAGACCACGTCGCGCGCCGGCGGCTGCAGCCGGGGCATTGTCCCGGCAGCGATCAGATGGTCCGCCTCGATCTCGAACAGGCCGGTTTCCATGGCCGTGGCGCGGCGCAGCCGCCACAGCGCACTGGCCAGCCGAAGCACGAGTTCGCGTTCGACCGCGGACTGCGCATCGTAGTCGGCGATGATGGCGGCCTCGAAGGCCTTGTAGTCCTCGGCATCTTCCAGTGCGCCGATCACAGTCTCGGCGGTGAGGCCGTGGCGTACCGCGTTGCAGCGGGAAGTTCTTTGCCTTCCGGGTGATCGGTCCGGTGCTCTTGGCGGCGTTGCGGCGGTTGGCCTGCCATTGCGCGAACGAGGTCATGGCTTCGCGGCTGCCGAATTTGGCTTCGTTTCGCTAATGGGCCCGCGCTTGGCCGATCGGCGCGGCCTGCCGAATGTGGCCGCTGCGTCGCGCCGTTGGACGACCGAAGCCGCTGAGAGTCGGGCTCTCCGACACCGTCTGGCTCTCACGGCCGGCAGCGGATGGGATTTTAGCCAGAGCACGCGTGCCGGCGGCAGCGGATCGACCCCTGATCTATTCCACCATGCTGCCTCATCACCAAAACGGTGGAGCTCGCGGTGGTGGCCGCGGCACAGCGGGACAGTAAACTCGTCACTCGGCTTGCGGCCAAGCGCCCTCGCCTGCGCAACGCGCAAGTGATGGGGATCGGAGGGCTTGCGGCCGCAGATCAGGCAGGGCTGGATGGCGACGAATCGCAGATGCTCCTTATCGCGGACGCGCCGCGGCTCGGGGAATGCGAGGGCGCTTTTGTCGACGCCGTTGACCGGATCAGTCGCGCTGCGCTGCGACAGCGTGCGCTGGCCGGACCGTCTGGCCGGCGATATCGCCGTTCATTCGCGACTGAGCGGCATGAGAGCGGCCGCATCCTCATTGTCGTCCTCTTGCAGCGTCGACACTTTGGCATGGAACGCCGCCTCCACGCGGGCGGCGTCGGCTGCGGTCAAGCTGTTCTTGGCCGCCATGACGCGCTGCGCCCAAAGCGCCGCCGCATCCCGGGAGTCCACCGTTTGCCAGGTCGGATAAGATCAAGTCGCGTTTGAGCGCGGATTGGTCCGGCGACAACGGTTGCCGGCTTGAAGTCCGAGCCGTGGCGGCGCGGCGCATGGGTGAAGGGGCTTGCCGCACCTGAGCCATTGCCGCGGGCAACGCCGTGTCCGTTGCCGCGCGTCCCGTTCCTGGGGTCTGTGTTGCCGGGGTCAGCAGATCCGGTGCATCGAGGTCATCCTCACCGGCGATGCCGACCAGCGTGAACAGCGCATAGCGGCGGGCATAGGTCAGTGCCGCGCCCATGCGATGCGGCTCTGCTGAGTCGGCAATGGCACAGACCGGCCAGTCCGAGGCGATCCATTGCCCAGAGGCATGGGCCAAGACCGTGGTCAGATTGATGATGCCCGCGTCCTGATCGATGGCGGTGGTCTGCACGGTGGCGATCTCATGCTGGCCCAAGGTCTTGCGCACGATGTCGAGGCCGCTGGCCAGCGAGGCATAGCGGAACAGCCGCTCGGCCGTGTCACCGCCCTCCTCCGCTTTGATGGCGCCGATGAGCGACTTTTCGGGGTTGGTGAGCTCGCATTGCGCCTTGGCCAGCGCGCCGGCCAAGGCGGCGATCGATTCACTGGAGCGGTGCATGGCTAGCCTCCCTCGCTCTCCAGGAGATCGAAGCTTATGGCGCCGGACTTCGAGCGCTTGGCGCGAAGACCATGGCCGATGGCCTCCTTGGCATCCTCCGGCATCAGCCCCTTAAGCTCGGCCTTGGCGTTCTCATGGTCGAGATGGGCTTGGCGGGTCTGGGCATAGAGGCCGGCGAACTCCGCCCAGGCATTGGATGAGCTCATATCGACAATGCGAACCGCCTCGATCCGGGGCTTGGGCGGTTCGACCCCGAACAGCTTCGGTTCCTCGCCGTTCTCGACACAGCGCCAGAACTTCCGCTCGGCGGTGACGATGAGGTGCTGATAGAGCGGATCGGCATGGGCCACGATCTCGACCCACTTGCCGCCCCCCGTAATCACCGAGAGCACCGCGGTCCGGGCCGCCACCACCCACATATTATGCTGCAGCTGGGGCATGTATTTGCCAGCTGCCCCCTCCTCCGAGAACGACCACGGCAGCATGAATTTGGCTTCGAATACCGCATCGGAGCCCACAACCCGGCCGTCCAGCGTCGCTGCCATCCACTTGAGCGCCGGGTGGAACACCCGCTTCTGGATATCGGTAATCACCTGCCCGGTATTGGCCTCGTACCAGCGCCGATTGAGGTCCTCGGTGGCCAGGCCCAGCTGGACGATGAGATTGCCCGACAGGTCCTCGGGCTCGACCTCGCCCCGCTTCTCCCGCCACAGCCGCAGCAGGGCGGCCTCATCCTCCCCCATGATGATCCGGGCGTCCGAGCCGCCGATGAAGTGGCGGCGGTGAGCAAACTGCCGGTCTTCGCACTTCTCGCACTCCAACTCAATGGTAAGTCACTATTCTTATCCGTGATAGCCGAGTTAATGCTTAGGGCGGGTCGGCTCCCACTGAATTAAAAACGATTGAATTGATCGCGATTGAAGTGCCAGTGTCAATAAAATTTGCTGAGCTAAGATATACCGCTTCCCAATGCAGGGCGGCGCGTGCGCTGCTTGGAGTGGACTCAGCAGGACCTCGCGGACGCGGCCCGAATTGGAGCTGCCACGGTATCGACTATTTGAGGGAGAAGAGCGGACAGGTGTCAGCTACGGTCGCGATGCTAAGGCAAGCGCTCGAATTGGCCGGCGAATCGAATTCATCGACGAAAATGGCGGTGGCCCGGGGTACGTCTTCGGAAACGCACATTCAGAACGGAGGTACCGGTGCGGATCGATGCAACGGAACAGTCGTCCGACTTCGAAAATAGCGAACGCCTGCGTGGTTGCTGCACGTTAATTACGGCTGATACCACCACGCATGGCCGACAAACCCGAAAAATCCAACAAACTCAAGGCGCGGCTGCCGCGCGGGCTCGCCGACCGCACGGCCGGCGAGATCGCCGCGACGCGCGTGATGATCGAGAAAATCCGCGCGGTCTATGAGCTTTACGGCTTCGAGCCGGTGGAGACGCCGGCCATCGAATATACCGACGCGCTCGGCAAGTTCCTGCCCGACCAGGACCGGCCGAACGAAGGCGTGTTCTCGTTTCAGGACGACGACGAGCAATGGCTGTCGCTGCGCTACGATCTCACCGCGCCGCTTGCCCGCTATGTCGCGGAGAATTTCGACACGCTGCCGAAGCCCTATCGCAGCTACCGCGTCGGCAACGTGTTCCGCAACGAAAAGCCCGGTCCCGGCCGCTTCCGCCAATTCATGCAGTTCGACGCCGACACGGTCGGCTCGTCGTCGCCCGCCGCCGACGCCGAAATGTGCATGATGGCGGCCGATACCATGGAAGCGCTCGGCATTCCGCGCGGCAGCTATGTGGTGAAGGTGAATAACCGCAAGGTGCTCGACGGCGTGCTCGAGTTGATCGGGCTCAGCGGAGAAGCGAATGCCGGAAAGCGTCTGACGGTTTTACGCGCGGTCGACAAATACGATCGGCTGGGACGCCACGGCGTCGAAGCGCTGCTTGGCGAGGGCCGCAGGGACGAAAGCGGCGACTTCACCAGGGGCGCGGGGCTGAATGCTAAACAGACTCGAGATGCGTGCTCAATTACATCGAATTTCCGATTGGACGAACAGCGAGCGGCGATCTCGAAGGCGTCCTGGAAGAATGGGAACGTTCATTGGATTGAGCTCAACCGGCAAAACCGGCATTCAGGAGCTAAAGCAGATCGGCGCCCTGGTCCGCGCGGAGACTACGGAGCGGATCGCATCGGCTTCGATTCGAGCGTCGTGCGCGGACTCGAATATTACACCGGCGCGGTGTTCGAAGTGGGTCTGACCTTTGCGACCGACGGCCAGGACGGCTCGCCGCGCTTCGGCTCGGTCGGCGGCGGCGGCCGCTATGATGGCCTCGTGTCGCGCTTCCGCGGCGAGCCGGTGCCGGCGACCGGATTTTCCATCGGCGTGTCGCGGCTTCTGGCCGCGTTGGACTATCTCGGCAAGGTCGATCTGAAGACCGAGCGCGGCCCGGTGGTCGTCACGGTGTTCGATCGTGACCGCATCGCCGATTATCAGGCCATGGTGGCTAAGCTGCGCGTAGCCGGCATCCGCGCCGAGCTTTATCTCGGCGCCGGCAAATTCGGCCCGCAAATGAAATATGCCGACCGCCGCAATTCGCCTTGCGTCGTCATTCAGGGCTCCGACGAAAAAGCCAAGGGCGAGGTCACCATCAAGGATCTGATCGTGGGCACCGAACTTGCCACGCTGGAGAAGGGCCGCGAGGAGCATTTGCAGAAACAAGCGCAGGCGCAGCGCGCCGTGCCGGAAGACCAGCTTATCGATGCGGTCCGCGAAGTGCTGGCGCGGCACGGGCTTTAAGCGCAGCGCTCACTGCTGCATGAACGGGATCGAATAGACCGTCTTGCCCGCGAATTGCGCACGATCATCGTCAAGGTCGGTCGCCGTAACCGCCGGCTTCGGCGAGCTCGCGGATGATGCGGCGGGCATGGGCAAGCTCGGCCACCGAGCGGCGACCTGGTTTTTGCGCTAGTTGGGGAATTTATTTGCCGCTAGAGTGTTCATTCACTCGGCACCTTCGCCCTGGGAATTGGCAGTGCGCAGATCTTTCGTTAAGCAGACCGGCAAGCACATTTGGCGGCGGCGCATCATTGCGCTGGCCGCAGCTTACGCCGTGGCGCTGTCGAGCCTGCTCGCAAGTTTCGGCGCCGCCCGCGCGGCCGCCGACGGCACATTCGATCCGCTCGCCGCTATTTGCCACCACTCGCCCACCGGCCAATCCGATCCGCTCGGCAGCCGCAGCAACGGCAACGTCTGCATCGATTGTCGCTGCGTCGGCTGCCTGGTGCCGCTTGCCACTTTGCCGCCGCCGCCGGCGACCGTCGCGCCGTTGCCGGCTGCGATAGTCCATCGCGTCGTCCCCGTCGCGCTCCTTACGCTCAGCGGCACGCGTTTAGCAAAATCACATCGAGCGAGGGCGCCTCCTTACGCCGCGTGACGCGTCGCCGCTATTCCGGCGGCGACTGTCAAATCCGCGCTGTAATGGAGACCAGCCATGTCCCGCAATCGCCGGCATTTGCGCCTATGCGCGCTGGCACTGTTGTTCGCCTGCCTGCCCTACTCGGCCGCCTTCGCCCACTGCTTTGTCGGCGCCCGGTTCTTTCCCGCCACGCTTGCCATCGACGACCCGTGCGTGGCGGATGAGTTGTCGCTACCGACGGTGTCCTGGTCGAAAACCGGCGACGTTCCGCCGGCGACCGAGTGGGATATCTCGGCGGAGATTTCGAAACGCATCACCGAAGACCTCGGTATTTCGATCGGCGACACCTGGACCCAAATCCGGCAACCGGGCACTCCGACGCTGGCCGGCTTCGCCGACCTTGAAACCACGCTGCAATATCAGCTTCTCAAAAACGACCAGCATGAGACGGCCATGCTGCTCGGCCTGATCGCCGACTGGGGCGGCACCGGCGCCGTCAATTCCGGCATCGGCACGCCCTACAGCTTGCTGACGCCGACCTTCTATTTCGGCAAAGGGTTCGGCGACCTGCCCGACGATGCCGGAGCCTTGCGCGCTTTCGCCGTGACCGGACAGGTCGGCTACCAGTTTCCGACCACGTCCTACGAAGTGGCGCAAGGCGCCTACATTCCGCAAGTGCTGGTCTATGGCGGATCGATTCAATATAGCATGCCGTATCTGAAATCGGAGATTCAGGATCTATCAGCTGCCCGATTTCGTCAATCACCTGATCCCGATCGTCGAAGCGCAATTCGCGACGCCGGTCGCCAATAATTACGGCAATAGCCCGATCACCACCGGCACCGTTAATCCGGGCGTGATTTGGATCGGCAGCTACTTCCAGGTCGGCCTTGAGGCGCAAATTCCGGTCAACCGCGCCAGCGGCACCGGAGTCGGCGTCCTCGGCCAGCTGCATCTTTATCTCGACGACATGTTCCCCAGCACGATCGGTCAACCGCTGCTCGGCGGCACCAGCCCTGCTCCCCGCAAAATCAGCTTCTAAGGTGAAAGACCATGCGCACCCTTTTTACGATAACGGCCGCATTGTTCCTATCGCTCGCGGCAATGGCGATGGCTTCGAGCGGCGCTGGAGCACACGCCTTCCTCGATCACGCGAGCCCTTTGGTCGGCAGTACGGTACCGATCGCGCCGCACGAACTCTCGCTGTCGTTCACGCAAAGCCTGGAGCCGTCGTTTAGCACCGTCGAAGTCACCGGCCCCGGCGGCGACCGCGTCGACCAAGGCAAGCCGCAGATCAGCGGCAACACCATGCGGGTCGGGCTTAAAGCCTCGGGACCCGGTACCTATCACGTGCACTGGCACGCGCTCTCGGTCGACACGCACACCACGCAAGGCAGCTTCAGTTTCCACGTCGGCCAATAAACCGGGCGGGCGATCACGTGGGCGATCCGCTCTTTTACGTGCGTGCGCTGCACTTCGCCGCCACCATCACCGTGGCGGGCGTTGTGTTTTTTGTTGTCTGCGTCAGCGAACCGGCGTTCCGTGGCGCCAAGGACGATGCGCGCGGCGCTTTCGCCGTTCGCATCCGTCTCGCCTGGATGGCCTGGATCGGTCTCTTCATAGCCCTGCTGTCGGGCGCGTTCTGGCTCGTCCTCACCGCCGAATCGATGAGCGGTCAGCCGCTGGCCGGTCTCGCATCGCAAGGCGTGCTGTGGACCGTGCTGACGCAAACCGAGTTCGGCAATGACTGGCAGTTGCGGTTTGTAGTGGCCTGTCTGCTCGGCGGTTTGTTCGTGCACTTCCTTTCGGCCAAAGGCGTGACCTCGCTTTGGCTTAAGACGGTCACGGTGCTCCTGGCCGCAGTTCTTGTCGGCACTCTGGCCTTCGCCGGCCATGCGATCGGCGGTCAAGGCATCGAGGGCATTGTCCACCCCGCCGCCGACGTTTTGCATCTCATCGCTGCGGCGGCCTGGGTCGGCGCGCTAGTGCCGCTTGCCATCCTGCTGACGATGACCGGACCGGACGCGGCGGGCCTCGCCGTAACCCGGTCGGCGACGCGGCGGTTTTCAACGCTTGGTATCGCCAGCGTCGCGACGCTTCTCCTTACCGGCATCGTCAATAGCTGGTATTTGGTGGGCAGCGTTTCGGCGCTCACCGGAAACGACTACGCACGGCTGCTGTTGTTCAAGATCGCGCTGTTCGCCGCCATGGTTGGAATCGCGGCTGTCAATTGGTCGCGGCTGACGCCGAGGCTCATGCAGAACACTGACGTTGCGGACACGCTGTGCGCGCGGCGCCTGTTGCGCCGGAACGCGGTGATCGAGGCCATTGCGGGTGCAGCGATCATCTGCATCGTCGCCGGGCTCGGCATTTTGCCGCCCGCCAGTCACCTCCATCAGCACGGCACGCCCGGCGCCATTCCGGCCGACGCATCCTTCCAGCACATCCATACTGAAAATGGCATGGCGGACGTCACGGTCGAGCCGGGGCATGTCGGCGTCGCGGGCGTCACCATCCATTTGTGGGACGCGGAAGAAAACGAGCTCGATGCCAGACAGCTGACATTGACCCTCGCTCCGCCGGGCGCAGGCGGCCAAGCGATCACGCGGCCTGCCGTGGAAGACGCCGATGGGCTATGGCACGTCGATGGCATCGCGCTTTCCCAGGCCGGCAATTGGATGGTCACCATCAATGCCGTGCTCGGTCCCGGCAAGCGTCTGACGCTCGCTGCCCCGATCGTCATCGACGCGAAATAGCCTGCCCGCGCGTGCTTGCGGGCGATCCGTCAAAGGGCGGCCGACGACACGGTCGCGCAACGTCACGATGTCGGCGTCACCGCCGCCAGATTCTTGAGCTTGGCGATCGCCGACGCATCGTCCTCCTGATAGGGAATCACGGTGACGAATTTGTCGTCCGATCCCATCAGATAGATGATGGCGGAGTGGTCCATGGTGTAACTGCCGTCATCGGTCGGGACTTTCTTGTAATAGACACGATACTCCTTGGCGATTTGAGCGATCTCTGCCGGCGTGCCGGTGTAGCCGCGGATGTGCTTATCGAACGATGACAGATAGGCATGCATCGACTTCACCGTGTCCCGCTCCGGATCGACGGTGACGAACACGTAATTGAGCTTGTCGGCGTCCGGCCCGAGCTTTTGGATCCACCGCGACAAGTCAAACAGCGTGGTTGGACAGACGTCCGGACAGAAGGTGTAGCCGAAATACATGGCATAGGGCTTGCCGGCGAGCGTCTTCTCGGTGACCGTCGCGCCGGTGTCGTCCGTCAGGGTGAACGGTCCGCCAATGGCAGCGGCGGCCACGCCTTGGCCGGCACCGCGAAACGACACGGCATAGACGACGCACAGCGCTACGGCAACGAAGCCGAACAGTCCGGCAGACACCGTCAGTAACCATTGGCGGGCTCGCATCATTTCATCTCCATCTTGCCCATGCCCCCGCTCGGGTTGCTATGCCCATGCCGCCCATATTCCATGCCGCCTTTTCTGCATGCCCATGGCCTGGACCGGAACCGTGACCGAAATAGTCCCGGCTTTCTCAAATGTGAGCTTCAGCAGGAAGGTTTCGCCGGCGGTCAGCGGCTTCTTCAGTCCGATCAGCATCACATGGTAGCTGCCGGGCTTGAGCACCACCGATCCATCGGGCGGAACTGGCAGGCCATCGGGCAGCTCGCGCATCTGCATGACGCCGTTTTCGACCTTCATTTCATGAATTTGCAGCTTGTCGGCGACGTCCGATGATGCGCCGGTCAGGCGATCGGCGGCGCCGGACTTGTTGTCGATCGTCATATAGACCGCGCCGGTTTTGGCGCCGGCGGGCGTTGCCCTCGCGTAGGGCTGCTCGACGGTGATCGAAGCGTTGCCGGTTCCTTGGGCGAGAGCGGGAGCAGCAAAGCCGATCAAGGCCGCCGCAAAGGCGAGTGTCGGTAAAGAGCGCATGGTGTTCTCCGTAAGCGCATGACAAATGGCTCCGCAAATGCGGAACGGGTGCAAGCGTCAGACGGAGAAAACCGGAGGCGCGCGGGGCTCGCCGTGCCGATGGCGGAACTGAGGGACAAATATCCCGTCGCCACCGGTGTTCGAGATCGCAGCGACCGGCAGACCGCGATAGGCCGGACATGCCGGTGCTTCGCCCGCGGTCGCGACATGACCGGCGCTTTGCGCGGCGACGAAACAGAACGGACATTGCGGCGCGGGGTTGGGTTTTTGCCGGTCGCCATTGGGCGCCGCCGCATGGGCCAAAGCGCCACTGCAGATGACAAGGCCGGTCGGTCCGGGCGCCGCAAAAGCCGACATGCCGAGCCCGACGCCCGCCACCATCGCCTGGAGGGCAAGCGAATAGGCGACGTAAACGGCCAACAAGCCGCCGCGCGATCGCCATCCGATGAATTGTCGCAGGCGTTTCATCAGCGGCACGCTAGCACAGGCCCGACGGGCTGGCGACCGATCGTCGGCGGGACAGACCGACACGTAGCCGTAACTCTATTTACTGCCCAAGCGTTGCCCGACACTAAAATTCGCGCCTAAAACTGCGAATAGAGTCGTAGCGCAATGAGCGAAACCGGGCCGCGATCGCGATTATAAGACGGATTAGCGATGAACTGATAATCGAGCGTCACCCGCCAGTCGTACAGCGGAAATCGTAATACGTCTCGATAATCTGCTCGAGCCCGGGATGCGGCAGCATGCCGTCGCCGACCTCAATGCCGATCCCGCCGGCATTGAGATAGGCCTCGTGCGCGGCCGAAATGCCGTTGATCACGCCGGCCAAGCCAAATGTGTCGTCGGGGCGTCCCCATTGCGTGCCTGTGAGCTGCAATCCGGCGGCGACCGTGCGATCGATGTCGGTATAGACGTCGGGTTCGATATCGCCGTTGGCGACGCCAGCGCGCATGAAAATGCCAAGGTCCGACGTGATCTCCTGTTCGGCGTTTATGCTGATGCCGCCGCGGCTGCGGAGCTGCCGCACGGGGACGGTATTGGCCGGCCCGCCGACGAGTTGCGCCAATTGGACGGCATCCTGATAGCTGCCGAGCCGGGCGCGGGTGAGATAGCCGGTGATCGCGAGTTTGCCCGGGTGCGACCACAGCGCCCAGCGGCGTTCTACCTCGCCGATCCATTGGAATTGCCCGAAACTCGCATCGAGATCGGTACTGTTGGGAACGATCGGCAGATCGAACAGGCCGCCGCGCACCGTCCAGTCGCCCTCGTACCATTCGGCGGCAGCGCCGTAGGTATAGCCCCAAGCGTCGCCGGCGTAATCGAATGTGCCGGTGTCGATCAACGCCCAATTCATGAAATCCTGGCGGGGATTGGTGGCGTATTTGTTCTGATCGAACATGTCGGTCGGCGCAAGCTTGCCGACCGTAAGCACCAACCGATCTGCTGGTGTTCGAGCCTTCGAATTGATTCTGATCGGCCGCGACTTTCTCAGAGGCGCCGCCGAGATCGATGGTTTGCCGCACGAAGGCGCGCTGGATCCGCGCATAAGCCACCGAAGCGCCGACCTTATAGGCGGCGCCGCCCGGATAGCCGGCAACGCCGACCGAGTCGCTCGGTCCGAACCCTTGATCGATTTCCGGATCGATCCATAATTCGGCGCCGTCCCAAAGCTTGACGCCGGCAAAGAACATGGCGCCCCATCCTTCGCGGCCCTGATTTGCATCGAGGCTGTTCTGGCCGTGATAGGGCGCGTGGAACGGCGGCACATATTGCTCGACGAAGGTGGTCTGGCCGTGCAGTGCGAAGCGGTCGAGCTCGAGCGCGTCCGGCGCTTTGGTGAAAGTGTCGACAGTCATGTCGCTGCCAAGCTGTAATCGAGGCCAACCCGCAGCGTCTGCAATGCGAGGTCGGAATTGAAACGCTGCGCGCCTGCAGGAAAAGCGACGCTGCGCGCGCCGTAATCGGTGAACAGGTATTCGAGCCGCGCCGTCCAGCTCGGCGTCAGCGCGACTTCGACCCCGGCGCCGACTGCGCCGCCGATGCGCGGTCCATGAACAGATTTTCCACCGTGCCGGGCGTCGCGGTGCCGCCGACCGGCACACCGGCGAGCTGCGTGCGGGTAAATTGGTCGTAGCTCCAGGCAAACCCGCCGGTCGCGTAGAAGAGCCAGTTGCCGGGTGCATAACCGACGCGGCCGCGCAGCGTGCCGAAGAACTCGGCTTGTTCGGCATAGCTGCAACGCCGGTCGCCGCAGTGCCGAAGTCGCCGAACCGCCAATCGTGTGTGAGGAAAAGCTCGGGAATGAAACGTCGGCCTCGATGCCGATCAGCCAGCGCGACGGCAAGCATGCGGTCATAGCCGGCCTGCAGGCCGAGAAAATAGCTGCCGGTTCCCTTGAAGCATTCCAATGAATTATAAAAATCGAGCGCACCCGAGAGCCCGGGTGCGGACGACCAAGCCGACGAACCCCCGGCAAACCCAGATGGCCGCCGATGTAATAGCCGGTCCAGTCATAGGCGCCGGACCGAGGGCGGCGGCGCCTTGGTCGGCAGCACCCCGACAGGTCGGCGGCAAAGGCGGTTCCCACAACCGCGACCAAACCGACGCCGGTATGCGCCAAGCCACGCGACAAGTCCCCTCATCGCCGGCCCAACCCCATCGCAGCCAACCCACCCGTTCGACAACCGACCCGCCTTTGCTGCCATCGCGCCGACGACAATAGCGTGACAGCGGCAAGATCGAACAGCCCCCGACCGTGGCCATCGACGTCCTCGCCAAATACGCTGCAACCTGACCGCCTTGTAGTCAAGGCTACATTGTACAGCCTAATCTACGAACGCAATATGTTTGAATAACAAAAGGGGTGCCGACGCGAAGCCACGGCCGAGCCGCGCGCGGTGCGCATCCGACTTAGCCCCGGTTCTTCAAGTTCGAAGCCTCAATCGCTCGACAAGCCAGCGGCATTCGAGCCCGCCGGCCGTCGCCTTGCGCCAACGGCAAAGCAAGACCGGCCGCCGCCGCGGCTGGCGGCAGCGAAGCGGCCGGAATGGCTGATTATCGTTGCGGCGCGGCAGGCGCTGCGAAGCGGCGCGCCGTGGCGCGGTTGAATGCTCGAATTGCTGCGAGTTTTGCGAACATCGCTCACCTCTTCTTCCTTGATTGGGGCGGGCGGTGGGCGTTAGGGAAAACGATCCGCTAAACGCGATCGCTTTTCCCGACGCAGTCACTCTGGCCGCAATCGACGGTGTTATATCCGGCGGCGGCATGTTCGCCTGCAGTCGCCGTTTCGGAAGGCTGTACTGCCCATGGCCGATTGGGGGCGAGGCCGAGCGGCGCACTCGACATTTCGAACGAGTAACTATACTATACCCCCTATGCTATATAGGATACCCCCTACCCTATCAAAGAAAGACCGTCAACCGTGTCTCATACCAAACGCGAAAAAATGAAGTTGCTCAATCGGGTCCGACGCATCCGCGGCCAGATCGAAGCGGTCGAGCGCGCGCTCGAGGACGAACAGAGTTGCGCCACGATATTGCATCAGATCGTTACCGCACGTGGCGCCATGTCCAGCCTGATGTCCGAGGTCATCGAGGACCATATCCGCCTCCATGTCGTCGATCCGAGCAAGGACGCAGAGCGCAGCCGCGGCGCCGACGAGTTGATCGAGGCGGTGCAGGCCTACCTGAAGTAACGCATGGAACGAGCGAAGGAGCCACCATGGCGGAAACCCTGCCGAACGACCATAACCACGTATTTCTCGGCGAAGGCCACGAGCAGAACGAGCGCCGCACCTGGACGGTGATCGCGTTATGCAGCTTCATGATGGTCGTCGAAATCGCCGGCGGGCTGATGTTCGGCTCGATCGCACTGGTCGCCGACGGCCTGCACATGTCGACCCATGCCAGCGCGCTGCTGCTTGCCGCGCTGGCCTACCGCTATGCCCGGCACCACGTCAACGACGAGCGCTTTTCCTTCGGCACCGGCAAGCTCGGCGATCTCGCCGGATTCACCAGCGCCATCGTGCTGGCGATGATCGCGCTGTTGATCGGCTACGAGGCCGTGACCCGTTTGTTCTGGCCGGTGCCGATCCGGTTCGGCGAGGCGATTCCAATCGCCGCGCTCGGCCTGATCGTCAACGTGGCCAGCGTGCTGCTGTTCAGCGGCGGCAACCATCGTCACGGCCATGATCACCACAGCCACGATCACGACGCCCACACCACGATCACGCGCATGAACATGTGCATGAACTCGCACATGAAGCCGCGCACCATACCGCGCATCGCGACAACAATATGCGCGCCGCCATCGTTCACGTGCTGGCGGATGCGGCGGTATCGGTATTGGTGATCGTCGGCCTTACGCTTGCGCTTCTGCTCGGCTGGAACTGGATGGACCCGGCGGTCGGACTGATCGGGGCCGTCGTCATCGCCGCCTGGGCCTATACGCTCATTCGCGACACCAGCGCCATCCTGCTCGATATGAATCCGGACCGGCGGATGTCCGAGCGCATGCGCACGATCATCGAGACGGACGGTGATCGATTGACCGACTTCCATCTATGGCGGCTCGGCCCCGGCCACCTCGGCGCCATCGTCTGCGTCGCCACCCAACAGCCGCAGCGCAATCCTGCTTATTATCAGTCGCTGCTCGCCGGGTTCCGCGCTTTGTCGCACCTCACCGTTGAAGTGCGGCATCACTAAGTCTTACCACGCGACCGGAAAGCGATAGTTCAAGCCGACGCGCATCAGGTTGTCTTTAAATCGACTGCTGATCGCGGTGGTAGGAGGGCCGATTGAGCCCGTGCCGACGTTGCCGCTATCGAAATAAAGGTATTCGATCCGGGCGCTGAGATTGTCGGTGATGGCGTATTCCAGCCCGCCGCCGGCCGTCCAGGTGCCGTAGGTGACGGTTGTGCTGGTAGAGCCGGTGGGAATAGCGAAATTGGATCTCAGCTCGCCGCCTGCACCGCCCGCCGTCGCATAAACAAGGAGCCGGTCGAAGGCCAAGCCCAATCGACCGCGTAACGTTCCAAACCACGGCATCTGGCTTGTGCCCGACAAGACCCCGGCGGCCAGTGATTGATTCTGGGTGGAGGCGTCGAAATCGGCCTCGAATCCCCAGACCACGGCGCCGGTCTGATAGTTCACTCCGATTTGGGCGCCGCCAATAAATCCTGGAACGTTAGCACTGGCCGTAGCACCGACGCCGCCCCCTGAAGCCGTTGTCGTGTCGGTCCCGAATGCCGCAGCCGGCGTTAAGACCGAGATAGAGGCCGTTCCAATTGTAGCCTGCCGGCGCAACAGCGGGTGCGGGTATTGGACCGGGCGACAGGTCGGCGCTCGACGCCTGCCTGGTGACGGCGAGAAGCCCGAACAGCACCGTCGCCACTGCCACCAGCCACGATCCCGCTCCGACCGCGCGATCACGCTTGGAGTTCGACGCCATAACACACCTCTTGATTTCGCGCGTCATGTTGGTACGCACTCATATTTGCTTTTTGATGCCGATGAAGAAGCCGCGGCGCGGGCCGAATTGCGAGGCGAACACGCCGATGCCGCTGCCGTTTCTGATCTGATAGATCGTGTCGAAAATATTCACCACATCGAAGCGCACGGTGAGCGGCTTGCCGTCCGGCATGGCGAATTCGTGCGCGATGCTGGTGTTGAACTGCGCGTAAGGCGGCTCGGTATCGATGTTGGCGTCGCCGGTGCGCAGGCCGGAGCCGTAGATCATGTCGGCGCTGACAGTCGTCCCGCACAGCGAGCCCCACCAGTTCTCACCGGCATAGGACGGGCGGCCGCAAAATTTATAGGCGGCGCCGGCCGAGCCGGTCACCAGTTGGGTATGATCGGTGTAGATCCAATGCGAGTCGAGATACTGCAGCTCGGTCAACCCGCCGAGATCGGGTTGCGGCGTCACGTTATCGAACAAATATTGGTTGGACACCACGTCGGTGGCCTTCTCCTGGCTCACGGCGAGGTTGCCATAGGCCTGGAAATTGCCGCTGTGGTATTTGGCGGAAAATTCGACACCTTGGACCACGCCCTTGGCGTAATTGAAGGCGCTGAGCACCAGCGCCTGGCCGAAATTGCCGTTGTCGATCAAGTCCGTCGCGATCTTGTAATAGGCATCGAGTCCGAGATCGAGCGTGGTGCAGTCTTTGGCCTCGGCCGTGTAGCAGCCGAACGGGATTTTCTGATCGATGCCGGCATCGAAATAATGCGAGCGTTCCGGCTGCACCGGGCTGTTGCCGTCGTTGCTCGCCGCTCCGGTCGTGCCGTCGAACAACGCGGGAGTGGCCGGCGCCGCCTCGACCAGAACCGGCGGCGTGAAGTAGCGCGCATAGCCGGCATGGAAGCGTGGTGTTTTCGAACGGCTTGTAGGTGAAGCTGACGCGCGGGCTCAACTGGTTGGCGTCGGTATATTGCCACATCTGGTCGAAGCGCAGGCCGGCGTTCATCGTCAGCTTGTCGGTGATCTTCCACTCGTCTTGGGCATAGACGCCGGCGAGCCAGCCGAGCTTGGCGGAGTCGTCGGTGATCGCTGGAAAGGCGGTTCCGGGCCCGCCGGCGGCCGGCCTCGACCCACGACGTGTTGTCGACCCAGGTCTGTTCGGCGCTCACCGTAAATCCCATGCGCAGCGTGTGCGCCGGGGTAAGGACATAGGATGCGTCACCCTGGATACCGTTGGTATAGGCTTGCCGGCTGATGTCGGAGGCGATGCCGTTCAACAACAAGTCGCCGACCGGATCGGGCATGAAGTGCAGAGCGTCGTAGCGGGTGAAATAGGACAATTGCCCGTCGAAGCCGTTGATCGATCGTTGCAACGCCAGCACGCCGAACTGGGTATCCTCGTATTGATTCTCGTTAAGCATCGATGAATCGAAAGTGGTGACTCCGAACACCGGCGGCGTGATGCGCGTTGTCGGCGCACCCGGCACGTTGGGAATCTGGAAATTGCTGGTGGCCGTTCCCACCATCAAGGTCAGGCGCGTATAGGGGTCGATGAACGTCGACGCGTAAGCGAAGCCTTTTTCCTGCGACGAGAAATCGTGGATGGCGTTGAGCGTCGGCAGCGGATTTTCGATGCCCTCGGTGGTCTGCAGATAGCTGCCGGTGACAAAATATTGCACGCCGCCGAAACAGGCCGCCGATGTGGCTTCGCCGTTCCGGTCGCCGCCGCGGTCGAGGGACAGTTCGCGCCGACCGTGCCGCCATATTCGAAGCTCGGCTCGATGGTGCCGCGGCTGCCGCCGTAATAACTGATGCTGCCCGAATTATTGAAAATGTCGGTGCGGGTGGTGATGTCGAGCAGGCCCGTCGTACGCAACCCATATTCGGCCGGCAGCGCGCCGGTAATCAACGAGATGCTGCCGATCAGGTCGGTGTCGAGAACGCTGCCGAAGCCGGTGACGCCGTCGGGCAGCATCACGCCGTTGATGCGGAATTGCACATTGGCGTGATCGTTGCGGACGTGAAGCAGCCCGCTGGCCGCGGAATCCTGCGATACGCCCGGCGCCTGCAAGCATAACGCGCTCGACCGCCGCGTTGCTGCCTTGCGGCAGCGCCTGGATGGTGTCGTTGCTGATCGTGTCGGACGTGGTGCCGATCGTCGTGTAGAGATTGCTGCGCGCCGCATCGAAGCCGTTTTGTTTTGCCGTGAGTTGCTCGGCGGGCGTCACCGGCGGCACCGTCGGCGTGCGGCGGTGTGCGCCGAACGACCTGCACGCGGCGCCCGCGTTACTGGCGGAGCCGTCACGGTGATTTGGGGAAGCTGAGTGCCGCGACCGCCGACTTGCGGCGCTGCGGGCGCCGCTGCGCAGGCGCGGCTGCCGACGGTGTCGGTGTTGCTGGCGGCGGCGTTGAAGGCGCTGGCGGTTGGGGCTGCGCAGGTTGAGACTGCAGCGGGTTGATCTTGCGGCGGCGGCGGACTTTGCGCCGGCTGATCCTGCGCGTTCGCCATCGAACCGATGGCAAGCATCACCGCCAGCGCCGAACCGCCAAGATACCCGCGCGACGGCCGCGATAAGCATGAACCGACATGAGACTCGCCAAGCAATGGCTGCTGCAAGGATGGCGAACGGCCGGCTCAATGGCGGTCGTGCAGTCGCGGCAATCGCGTGACTTGCAAGGAAGTGAAATGCCGCGTTGGATCTTGCGGCCATTGCCGGCGCGAAAAAAACTGCGCCGCAACGCCAAAGACCGGCACCGACCGCTAAGCTAGGCGGCCGGCGGAGCGCGCGAGCGGAAAGCGACCCGCAGC
Organism: uncultured Alphaproteobacteria bacterium; assembly: GCA_963816565.1. GTDB lineage: Bacteria > Pseudomonadota > Alphaproteobacteria > Rhizobiales > Xanthobacteraceae > BOG-931. The sequence continues at coordinate 520,851 of CAWFLM010000001.1, forward strand.
GGCGTGAAGACGCCGTGCGCGACGCTGAACGGAATGTTTGATCCGTTCGAAGCCGTCCGGTACCGGCAATTGCGGCGGCTCGGACGCAAACGAACTGGAGACCATAAAGATCGAGGCGCAGATCGGGCAGTAGCCGTCGTCGTCGCCGGGCGCCTGCGCCGGACCGCGATTCGAAGCCTTGGCGACGACGGTTTGATGCAGGCCGCTCAGAGTGAGATGGTCGGGACCGACGATGCCGTCGAGGTCGACATGCCCGAACGACACCGCGATTTGCAGCACAAGCGCCGCAAGCGCGAGGTACGCGCCACGCCGTCTCTGGCAATAAACCCACCCCATCGGGGCATGCTAACGTTATAATATTACATTTAGCAAGAGGGTCGGCATCCGCTCATTCGGCCGAGCCCGCTCGTCGCACTGACGCCGCCTCACAACATGCCTACCGGCGTGCTCCAGTCGAACTTGTAGTTCAGCCCCATCGTGATCGTATTCACGCTGGCGGTCGACGTCGTTGAAACTTGCGAGAACGGCAACGTCGCCGTGGACGATCGGAAGCTGGTACGGCGATACTCCGCGAACAGGTTCCAATTTTGCCCGAAGGCGAACGACGCCCCGCCGCCAAACGTCCAGCCACCGAGATATTTGTTCACGGCCTCCTCGGTACCGGCCGTCGCGAGATTGAGCGTGCCCGTGAGCTGGGTTCGGATGAACTGATCGCTCGACCACGCCCAGCCGCCGGTTCCGTAAAACAGGACATTGTCGAATGCGTAACCGAGCCGGCCGCGCACGGTTTCGCTGTCAAACACCGTTGTTCGATCCGCGCTGGTGCCTGAGGCATCGGTGGCCGTGGTCGTCTTGGTGTTGCCGGACGACACGTCGGCCGCGACGCCGACCACGACACGCGAGGACAACATTGGTCGTAACCGAGCTGCAAGCCGCCGTGCCATTGCGACCGCGCTGCTCACGACTGGCGGCGACGGCGCCGGTCGCGGTGTCGACGGTGCTGCTATTGGTCTTCGACCAGGCGTCGTCGACATGACCGCCGATATAGAAGCCGGTCCAATCGTAATTGCCCGGCTGAACGGGCCTGAACGCGATCGAGCGGCGAAGCTCGGCAGCCATGGCTGCAACGTTAAGCGTCCCGATCGATTCGAGCGGGCCAGCCAAAGTGAGCCGAAAGCTCAGCGGCTCGATCGGATGGTAGACGTAGTCCATGACGCCGTTGGCGCAGACCGCCGCCGGCGGCGGGGCTGCGGATTTGCACATCGTGTAAAGCGCGTCGGTCGTCAGCAGCGATCCGTAAGCGTAGGTGGCATTGTCGGTCGTCGAGTTCAGAAGGTTGATGGCGTCGAGCCGGATGCTCCAGCCGTTATCGAAGCGGTAGCCCACGGCGGCGTTGAATAGATTCGATGGCGGCGATTGAAAGACCCCGTCCTCGGTGAGCGGCCGCGCGCTGATGTAGCGCCAGCGCAGCGCGCCGAACCAGCCGGTGCTCTCGCCGAGCGTAATGCCGGCGGAGGCCACCATCCAAGGCGCGTTATAGACGAAATTGCCCGGGGCGTTGCCGATCTGCGCCTGCGGAAAGCCGGCGAGCGATTGATAGAGCGCCGCCTGCGTCGTGTCGAAACCGAGAAACCGCGCGCGCGACAGCGCCAGGTCGCCGTCGACATGGAGCCAGGATTGCAGGCGATAATCGTCGGTGATCTCGATGCCGGTGCGCTGGCTGGGCTGGCCGGCGGTGGTGTTGCCGGTGTCGCCATCGAAGAACAATTCGGAATCCTGGTGCAGGTAGAACAGGCTGATCGAGCTGTCGAGATTGGGGATGGCTTTGGTGCGCACCCCGACCTCGGCGCCGCGCGAACGCACCAATAGCGGCGAGGCGCCTTCCGGGGTCGTCGGATCGCCTGGGACTTCGGTGACGACCGCGCTGCGCGCGTCGTTGCTGTGATAGCCCATGCCGGCGCCCAGGAACAATTCGGTCTTGGCGAACGGACCGAACGTCATGGTGAATTTCGGGCTGCCAATCGCCATTTTTGGATTTCCCGAATTCGCCGGCTGCAGCATCGAATTCACCGATGCGTCGAAATAATCGCCGCGCCAGCCGGTGGTGGTGCGCAGCCAGTCGGTCCAATGCACCGTGTTCTCGGCATAGATGCCGACATTGCCTTCGTCGACATGGTCGAGCAGCACATTGGAGAGCAATTGGCGGCCCACCGTGTTGCTCAGTCCAAGATCGATGTCGTCGTAGCGGCCTTGCACCCCGAGCACGGTTTCGGTCGGCCGGCCGAACAACGAACCATCGATGGTGCGCGAGGCGCCGGCGCCGCCGTAAATGCGATCGTCGTGCTGGTGAAACTGGTCGCCATTGTCGCCGTTACTCGCATCGTCGAGGTGCCAAGTGTAATTGTTGAACAGGTCCAGTTCCTGTTTGACCAGATAGGCGTTGGCCTTCCACGAGCCGCCGTCGACGGTCTGCGCCATCCGCGCCGACAGCGAAAAGCGGCTGGTGTCACCGCCGTCGGTCGGATCGAGTTCGCCGTAAAGACCGATTTGTCCGGTGGTCAGGGCCCGCAGCGCCGCCTGATCGGTGGAATTCCAGGTATTGGCGTAGGCCATCGCAGTCGCGGAGAAGCCGTCCGTCGCGGTGCCCTGGCTGTAGCGCAACAACCCGCTGAACTTGCGCACGTCGTTGGGCGTGGTCCACGGCCCATCATAGGCATCGAATTCACCGGCATAGAGCAGCGAGCCGCCGCCGGCCTTGGTCGAGCCCAAAGTGAGAAATCTGTCGTAGCCGAAGCTACCGACGGTCATCGACTCGATATTCTGCGGGACGCTGTCGCGCAGCGACACGTGCAAGTCGCCGGCGCTGGCGAAGTCGCCGACGTCGGCGAAATACGGCCCCTTGCGAACTTCCAATCCGCCGACGGTTTCCGGAATGAGCCAGTTGAGGTCGGTGTAGCCCTGGCCGTGCGCGTGGCTGGGCAAATTGATCGGCACGTCGTCGACATAGGTGGCCATGTCGGTGCCGTGATCGAGATTGTAGCCGCGCAAGTAATACTGATTGGCCTTGCCGCCGTCGGCGTGATCGACGACCGCCAGGCCCGGGGCTGCTTCGAGGATTTCGCCCGGCCGGGCGACCGGCCGGGCGTTGAGGTCGGCCCCGGAAAAGATCATCTGGCTCGCCAATTGCGGCACCGCCGGAGCGCCGCCGGCAATATTGGGAGCGCCGGTCTGGTAAGGTGACGCCGGCGCGGAAGTCGTCGCGCTTGGCGCCGCAGCCTGAGCCGGCTTGGCCCGCGTCAGGCGCGGCTTGCTGTGCGGGGCGGTCACCTGGATGGTTGGGAGCGAAGCGCTGCCGCTTTGTGCGGCCGGCCGCGGATTGGCCGCGGCCGGCAGCGCGCCGGCTGGCGGCGGCTGCGGTGTCGGCGGTGTCGGCGGCGTCTGAGCCCAGGCACTCGCGCAGAGCGACGAGACGAAAAACATCACCGACGCAAGCCGACGCGATGACATCAAATCACTATCCTACTCTGACGCCGACAGTGGGCCAACTTGCGTCGGCAGTATGATCCTGTCAATAAAACTGCATACCGTACTTCGTGCGGAGCGTCGCCGGATCGAGGCACGTCCCCGATAGCGCCGCAACTTTCGCCGCTAGACGAATAAATCCGCTTGACCGTTCTCAAGCACCTCTCCAAAATCATCGGCGGTGGTTCCCGCAAGGGATCAAAAGGGAACGCGGTGCGCGCGCACTTGCTGCACGCAACGCCGCGGCTGCCCCCGCAACTGTAAGCGGCGAGTTTTCGGCCAATCTTGCCACTGGGAGCGACTAACGTTCCTGGGAAGGCGGCCCAAGGCGGCGACCCGCGAGCCAGGAGATCTGCCACCAGCAACGAGTCACGCGCGAGCGCGTTGGGCGGGGTGTCCTGACGTAAAGATCGAGTCCGGTTGTTTTACGGTCCCCAACAAGGGCGAATGGGGCCGCCACTCAGCCAAAATCGCGGTGACGGATACGTTCTTCGCCGTTGGGGCGTGGCGTGTTGCCTGTCATCAATCGCGGCCGCAAGCGCGGCCGGTTTTCTGCGTTTTATTGCTCTCTCATCTCAACATCGGCAATCCTGACGGTCGCTCTCGCGGTAAGCCGGCCCGCTGCCGCGCAGACTGCCGCGCCATCGGGCCAGCCGGCGACCACTCAGCCGGCTGCGAACGAAAAAATCTCCCACAAATTAAGGTTTCGGGTCATCGGCCGACAAAGCACGGCAAGGTGAAAAATCCGCAGACCCAGGCGGCCACGCCTCCGACGCCGAACCCGGCCCCCTCGACGGCGAACCCCGGCCCCTCGCAGCCCAACGCGCTCGCCGGCATTCCGGCAACACCGTTCAACGGCGTCGCGACCAGCGCCAGCCGGCTCGGATTGCCGGTCGTCGAGACGCCGGCCAGCGTCGATATCGTTACGGCACAAACGATTCAGGACCAGGGATACCGCACCACGGCCGACACGGCCCAAGGCGCAGTCGGCGTGCTGTCGGTCGATTCCGCCGGTGCGCCGGCGAATTTTTCCATGCGCGGCTTCAGCTTCAGCGAGGTCAATACGCTCTATAACGGGATATGGACCGGGCCGTCCGATATTACTTCGCGCTGGATGGGCACCGCCAATCTCGACCAGGTTGAATTCCTCAAAGGTCCTTCATCAATAATGACCGGGCTCAGTGCCATCGGCGGTTCGGTGAACTATGTCAGCCGGCAGCCGACCAGCGGGCCGACCCAAAGCGAGGCGGACTTTTCCTTCGACTCCTACGGCTCGCCGCTCGCGCATTACGGTTCCGGCGGCAATACGGGCATCAAGGGGCTCGACTACCGCCTCGATGTCTCCGGCGGCCAGCTCAACAGCTTCATCGACGGCGGCTTCCGTGATCTGACCGACCTGTCCGGTCAATTGAACTACCACGCGACCGACAATTTCATGGTGTGGGGCGCGGTCGAATACAAAAAGGATTCCGGCCAGGCCTATTGGGGCACACCGCTGGTGCCGACCTCGTTCGCCGGTTCGAACGCCGTCAGTGGCGTGGTCTCGGGCGTGGAAGCGAACACATTTTCCGGCTCCATCGTCGGACCATTGACGGTCGATTCCCGGACGCTGACGACGAACTACAACGTAGCCGACAACGCGACGGGCGCCCAGGAGCTGTGGCTGCGCACCGGTTTCGAGTGGTCACCGCTGAACAATGTCACCATAAAAGATCAGGTTTATTACTGGCGGGCCAAGGCCAATTGGCTCGACAGCGAGACTTATGCGTTCGACGACGGCTCGGTGATTGCGGCCAATACCATCGATCGCGACCGATTCTTCGTGACACACGATCAGCAAATGATAGGCAACAATGCCGATATGACATGGGACTCGCGGCTGTTCGGTTTCGACAATCGCTTCGCGGCGCAACTGCAGACGAGCCGCAACTGGATCACCTTCGTCGAGGAAGGCGATCCCAACGACTATCCATACGACAATGTCAGCGTGATTGACCCGGCCCAGGGTCTGTACGGGCCCGAATTTCCGGATACCCGTGGCAGCCGGCTGACAGACGTCGCCGGTTCGTTCGAGGACCGCCTCAAACTCACGCCGGAGATCGCACTGATCGGTGGCACGCGGCTGGAAGCTCTTACTCTCGGTCGCTCCGGCGGCAACTATGATGGCAGCATCCCGACCGGCCTTCCCTTCTCCAAAACCTGGACACCGGTCTCCTACCGCGCGGCTGCGACCTACGAGCCGATCCACGATTTGATGTTCTATGGCATGTACGCAACGGCCTACGATCCCGCCGCCGCGGGCGTCTTCTCGCTCACGCCGGGCACTTCGCTCGAACTGACCAGCGCGCGCACTTATGAGACAGGCGCCAAGCAGCTCCTGTGGAACGGCAAGGCCGAGTGGACGGTGGCGGCCTACGACATCGTCCAACGTAATGTCTATGTCCCAGTCAATACAACGACGGTTGATCTCGCCGGCGAGGTCGAGAGCAAGGGTCTTGAGGTTTCGGCCGCGATCAGTCCGTTCCAAGGCTGGAAATTGTGGGCCAATTCGGCCTGGAATCACTCGCGCTTCGTCAGTTTCGACGTCTGGACCGGCAACACGCCGTCGAACGTCGCGCCGCTCATCGTCAATGCCGGTGCATCCTACCGCTTCGATTATTGGCCCTGGCCGCTCGAATTCGGCGGCTCGGTGCGCCATGTCGGGCCGCGTTTCGTGTACCAGGACAATCTGACCACGATGGACGCCTATACGACGGCCGATATTTATGCCTTCGTCGACATTCCCGGCCGCGACGTCGCGTGGCCCGAAATCAAGACCTTTCGCATCACGTTCCGGGTGCGCAACCTGACGAACACCGTCTATGCGGCGTATTCGGATCCGGGCTATCCAGATCAGGTTTATCTAGGCGCGCCGCGGACCTATGAGGTTGCCGCCTCAGCCAAATGGTGAGACGCCGATGCGACCATGCGCGTCCTGATTTTGCTGCATCGCTGGCTCGGCGTCGCGTTCTGTCTGTTGTTCGCGATGTGGTTTGCGTCCGGCATTGTCATGCATTTCGTGCCGTTTCCGGTTTTTGCCGAAGCGGATCGTTTTGCCGGACTGGCTCCGATCGATCCGGCAAGCGTCCGCTACGGCCCTGCGGAAGCTGTTGCCGCCGGCAAGCTCGACGACGCCGCGCGCGTACAGTTAGTGCAGCGAAGCGATGGGCCGGTTTATCTGGTCTCGGATTCGTCGCGCGTCGTGGCGCTTCATGCCGCCGACCTTTCCGACGCGACCGTGCATTCGCCGGACTTAGCAATGGCGTTTGCCAAGGATTATGCGGCACGCCGAGACTGGGATGCGTCGACGGCCGGCATTCCTACGACAATAACTTACGATCAATGGACCGTGGCTGAACAATACGATCGCTACCGTCCGTTTTATCGCGTCGCGCTTCATGACGCGTCGGGCACAGAGCTCTATGTGTCCGCGATCACCGGCGAAATCGTCCTGGAAACGACGCGCCGCGAGCGTGTCTGGAATTATGCCGGCAGCGTAACGCATTGGATTTATCCGACCGTGCTGCGCAGCCACCCGGCGGCGTGGAGCCGGCTGTTGTGGTGGCTCTCGCTGCTGGCGTTAATTGGCGCGAGCGCGGGTGCGTTGATCGGCATGCTGCGCCTCGGCGCCGACGGACCGCGCTTTTCCTCGCCCTATCGCGGCTGGCAGGCGTTGCACCACTGGCTGGGCCTCTGCTGCGGCCTTTTCGTACTGACCTGGATATTCAGCGGCTGGCTGTCGATGGACGACGGCCATTTGTTTTCAACCGGCAAGCCCAGCGCGACAGAGACGGCTGCGGTCAACGGAACCGCGGCCTGGAGGATATTGCCGCCCAACGCAGCCGACCGTTTGTCGGCTGTCCGCGAAGTGGAATGGTTCACGTTGGGTGGCCGGATTTATCGGCGCGAGCGTACCGCCATCGACAAGCAGCGACTATTTCTAGTCGCGGCCACGGACGCTTCGACAAAGCCGGACCGTGACTTCCTCTGCGCCGATGAGATCGACATCGCCGCCAGGCCTCTTGCACGCTCCTGCGCAGGCTCCTTCGTCATCGCACCGGACGACAGTTATGGGGTTGCCGCCGCTATGCCGGGCGCTCCTGTGTTCCGGCTAGTGTGCGGCACGGACTGGTTTGACATCGACGGCGCCAACGGCGTGCTCCTGGAAAAGCTGGATGCCTCGTCGCGGGCCTATCGCTGGCTCTTCACGGGGCTTCATACGCTCAACTTTCCGGCATTCACGGCGCGTCCGCGGTTGCGCGCGGCCTTGATCGTCGTTCTTTGCAGCTGCGGCTTGGCATTCAGCCTGACCGGCGTCGTAATCGCCTGGCGCAGGCTGCTGTCTTGCCTTCGGTCGTTGGAAGGACGGTAATGCATTAATTGCAGAGACCGCCACCGATGTTTCCGCCCGAGCGAATAGTCTGTCTGACCGAGGAAACCGTCGAGACGCTTTATCTGCTCGGCGAGGAGCGCCGCATCGTCGGCATTTCAGGCTACGTGGTGCGGCCGCCGCGGGCGCGGCGCGAGAAACCGCGCGTTTCCGCTTTCACCTCGGCGGACATTCCGAAGATCCTCGAGCTCAAGCCCGATCTCGTGCTGACCTTTTCCGACCTGCAGGCCGACATCGCCGCGGCTCTCATCAAGGAAGGCGTCGATGTTCACGCGTTCAACCAGCGGACCATCGTCCAAATCCTTGACATGATCCACACGCTGGGTGCGCTGGTCGGCGTGCAGCGGCGTGCCGATACGTTGGCCGACGATCTAGCGGCGGCCCTCGCAGCCGCGCGCCGGCGCGCCACGCGGCTGGCACGGCGGCCCAAGGTCTATTTCGAAGAATGGGACGATCCGATGATCTCGGGGATAGCCTGGGTCTCGGAATTGATCGAGGTCGCTGGCGGAGATGATATTTTCGGCGACCGCGCCACCGGCAAGTCCGCCCGGGACCGCATCGTGACGGCAGCCGAGGTTATTGACCGCGCACCGGAGATTATCGTCGGCTCATGGTGCGGAAAAAAATTCCGTCCTGAGAAGGTTGTAGCGAGACCGGGATTTGCGGGCCTGCCTGCCGTGCAGCGCGGCGCTGTTTACGAGATCAAGTCGCCCTTAATTTTGCAGCCGGGTCCGGCCGCGCTCACCGATGGTCTCACCGCGCTCGAAGCGATCATCGCGAAGGCCATGGCAGCGGGATAATCGAATGGCTAGGAAGCCTATATGACAAATGATATAAAAGTGCATACTGAGATCATGCTCCGCACCGCTAACCCGGTTGCGACGCGGAAAGGGAGAATGTCATGGCCAGAACTGCAATCCGATCGATCGCGGCCGTAGCGCTTGGGCTTTGCATGCTCGCTAACGCCCGCGCCGAAACCCCGGAGCAATGGGTCACGCTTGGCACCCGCATCCACGGCTTCTTCGGCTCTTTTATTCCGGTCGGCATCCGTATCGGGCTCGATGCGCTCAAGCGGCTCGACGCCAAGCCGCGCGGCGTCACGGTCATTTATTACAGCGGACCGAAATCGCCGTGCCCCTGCCCGGCCGACGGCATCGCCATCGCCACGGTGGCGAGCGTCGGCCAGGGCACTCTGCAGGTCTCGCCGCAAAAGGCGCCCGAGGACGCGATGGGAGTGGCGGAAATCCGCAGCAAGGCGACCGGCGCCGGGTTTAAGTACACTGTCGCGGCGTCGTGGCTGCCGAAGCTCGATGCGATCAACAAAAACCCCGACGCGATCGCCCGCTTCAACGCGGTCATGACCGCACCCAACCTGTTCACCGTCGAGCCCTTGCCTCAGGCGCAATCACCGGCCAAATAAGCTCCGGCGGTGCTAGACTGCGTCGCCGCCATTTTGGAGACAGCGATGCAGCGCGTGACTATCACCATCGACGACGAGCTTGACGCCGAGCTGGCGCGTTTCATGGCCGCGCGCGGCTATGCCAACCGTTCCGAGGCGATCCGCGACCTCGCCCGCTCCGGGCTGCAGCAGGCCGCGGTCGAAGTCGGCGGGCCGCGGCCATGCGTCGCCGCGCTGATCTACATCTACGACCATGAGGCGCGCGACCTGCCGCAGCGGCTCACTCGCGACTTCCATCACCGTCACGACCTCGCGCAAGCCACGCTGCACATGCATCTCGATCACGACAGCTGCATGGAAGTGACCGTGCTCAAGGGCCGCGGCTCCGACGTGCAGGAATTTGCCGACCACATCATCGCCGAACGCGGCGTGCGGCACGGCCACGTGGTCTATATGCCGGCCGATGGCCTGCACGATCACGGTCAAAAAAGCGGACGCCGCTCAACGCATAGCCATGCGGCTGCCCACAACCACCGCCCCCGCGCCGGATCACGCCGCGGCGGCGCGTAAGATTATTGATTCTTTACGATAATATCGGTCTCAGGCAGGCGTCTGACGCCTCGCATTGCCCGGCATTAACGCCCGCCGCCGATCTTCATCGAATGGCGACGCTTGTCGTGCTAAAGGGCCGCAACGCCGCAGTATTGCAGCATTGTTAATGGCCGGCTTGCCTCCGGCCACGAGTGAGAAATATGTCGAGCAAAGCGCAGACCGGGCAGGATCCCGGGCGGAAGCGCTTGTCGCGTCCTATATGCGCGCCGGCTATGCGCGGCTCGAGCCGCCGGTGCTGCAGCCCGCCGAGCCGTTCCTCGATCTGTCCGGCGAGGACATCCGTCGCCGCATGTTTCTGACCGCCGATCCGGACGGGCGCGAATTGTGCCTGCGGCCCGATCTGACCATTCCGGTGTCGCGCGATTATCTGGCTTCGCCGCAAGCCGGCAAGCCTGCCGGCTTCTGCTATCTCGGCGCGGTGTTCCGCCATCGCCATGGCGCGGCATCCGAATTTCTCCAGGCCGGGATCGAGAGTTTCGGCCGGGCGGACAGGGCGGCGGCGGACGCCGAAATGCTGGCGCTTGGGCTTGAAGCGACCACGCAATATGGCGTCGACGCGCCCGAGATCCGCCTCGGCGACGTCGGTCTGTTTTCGGCGTTCGTCGCCGTGCTCGATCTGGCGCCGGTGTGGAAACGCCGCCTGATCAAGGATTTCAACCGCAAATCCTCGCTCAAGCACGACCTCGAGCAGATGACGCTCGCTCCTGCCAACGGCTCGAAGGAATATCAGGGCGTGCTTGCCGCGCTCGCCGGCTCCGATCCGAAGGCGGCGCATCATCTGGTCACCGATCTGCTCTCGATCGCCGGCATTGCCACGGTCGGCGGCCGTTCGGTCGCGGAAATCGCCGACCGCTTCCTCGAGCAATCGGCGCTCAATGCACCGACCCGGCTGCCGCGCGAGACCCGCGCGTTGATCGAACGGTTTTTGACCGTCGCCGGCGATCCGGACGACGCGGCGAGCGAGCTGCGCGCGCTCGCCGCCGACGCCAATATCGCGCTCGGCGCCGGCGCTCGATCTGTTCGAGACGCGCACCGGCTTTCTTGCCGCCCGCGGCGTCGACGTGCGGGCCATCAAATTCGCCACCGATTTCGGCCGCGGCTTCGACTATTACACCGGCTTCGTCTTCGAGCTGCACGAGGCGCGCGGCAAGAGCGCGCTGGTCGCAGGCGGCCGCTATGATGGCTTGCTGACGCGGCTGGGGCCAAGGAGCCGATCCCGGCCGTCGGCTTTGCCGCCTCGATCGACGAACTCGCCCGCAAGCGCGGCGGCGCGCTAAAACAAGCGGAGGCGCGTCATGAGCGCGCCGCTCATCCTTGCGGTGCCGTCGAAAGGCCGGCTGCAGCAGAACGCGGAAAGCTTTTTCGCGCGCGCCGGACTCGAACTCGTCAAGCCGCGCGGCGCGCGCGATTATCGCGGCACCATGGCCGGCCTTGACGGCATCGAGATCGCCTATCTCTCGGCGGCCGAAATCACCGCACAACTCGCGCAAGGCGCGGCGCAGCTCGGCGTCACCGGCGAGGATTTGGTGCGCGAAATGATCCCGCAATCCGACCGCGCGTCGTGCTGATCGCGGGGCTCGGCTTCGGCTTTGCCAATGTCGTCGTCGCGGTGCCGCAGGCCTGGATCGACGTGCGCAACATGGCCGATCTCGACGACGTCGCCACCGCGTTCCGCCTCAAGCACGAGCGCAAGATGCGGCTCGCCACCAAATACGCCAATCTGACGCGCGACTTTTTTGCCGCACACGGCGTCGTCGATTACCGCATCGTCGAAAGCTCCGGCGCGACCGAGGGCGCGCCGGCGGCCGGCACCGCGGAAATGATCGTCGACATCACCACGACCGGCGCGACGCTCGCCGCCAACGGCCTCAAAGTGGTCGAGGACGGCGTCATCTTGCGCTCGCAAGCCAATCTCGTCGCCGCGCGCGCCGCGGCCTGGACCCGGAGCAGCGCGAAACCGCACGCCTCCTCCTCGACCGCATCGCCGCGCAAAAACGCGCCGAAGCGTTTTCCGAAGTGCGCGCCCGCTTTGCCGGCTTGAACGAAAAACTGCTCGGCGCGCGCGGGAAAAATTCGGCGTCGCCTCCCCGTTCGGCGGCCCGACATCGTCCGGCATGCTCACGCTGCACTGCCCGCCGGAAAACGTCCACGCGCTGGCAAGTTTTCTGCGCGAAAACGGCGCCGAAGCGGTTTCCGTCGCGGCGCTCGATTACGTCTATACGCGCGACAATCCGCTCTACGCCAAGCTCGCGGCCGAGCTCGAAAGCGCGCCTAGCGCGGCGTCAATGCACCTGGATAGCCGCAAAGCTAACAACTTTGGCCCATCTGGTGCTGTCCGCCGCGATCAGTTTACCAAATCCGCCCGGCGAATCCGAAACGGGAATATCGCCGACTTGGCAAGCTGCGCCTTGAACGCCGGATCGGCCACGCTTGCATTAACCGCCGCATTGAGCTTGGCGAAATCGCCGGCGGGCAGTCCTTCGGCGCGGTGATGCCGTTCCAGGAATAGGCTTCGTAGCCCGGCACAAAATCGCTGATCAACGGCACATCGGGCAGCGCGTCGGTGCGTGAACTCACCGCAAGCGCGCGCAGCTTGCCGGCGCGAATAAACGCAAGCGACGAGGTCAAATTGTCGAACATGACTTGAAGCCGCCCGGCGAGAAGATCGTCCAGCGCCGGCGGCGAGCCGCGATAGGGCACGTGCGTAAATTTCGTTCCGGTCAGCATTTGAAACAGCTCGCCGGCGACATGGGTCGACCCGCCCGTACCGGCCGAACCCATGGCGATCGTTCCCGGATGCGCCTTGGCATAGGCAACGAACTCGGCAACGGTTTTTGCCGGGAACGATGGGTTGACCTCCATCACCATCGGACTGCGGGCGAAGATTGCCACCGGCGCCATGTCGCGGGCGAAATTGAAATCGAGGTCGGGATAAAGCGACACGTTGATCGCGTTGGCCATGCCGGCGAGCAGTAGTGTGTAGCCGTCGGGCGCCGCATGCACGACCAGATCGGCGGCAGCATTGCCGCCGGCGCCCGGATGGTTTTCCACGATAACAGGCTGACCGAGCCGGTCCGACAACTCCTTACCGATCAGGCGCGCCAGAATGTCGCTGACGCCGCCGGCGGCGTAACCGACGAGAAGATGCAGTGGTCGCGCTGGATAATCGCCTTGCGCCATGGCGCCTGTGGCCTGCGCCGGGACGGTCGCCGCGCCTATCGCCAGGCGTAGGAATTGACGGCGTGGAAGCTTCATGATGCACTCCGCGTGACTTCAAGTGGCGCACGCGCGCTCCTTTCAGCATGCAATTCGCATACCGCATGCGCAATCCCCATTCGAGGGACGATCCGATGGCAACGTCGCGCACGATCCGAAATGCGCTCACCGCGCTGGCGCTGGTCGTCCTCGCTGTCGGCTGCGGCGGCGCGGAGGCGGCCACCTATCCGGCGGATAAGATCACGGTGATCGTCGCTTTTGCGCCCGGCGGCATCGCCGACACCCTGGCGCGCCTGATTGGCCAAGGCTTGAGCGAACGGCTGCATCAAAACGTGGTGGTCGAAAATCGCGGCGGCGCCGGCGGCAATATCGCCGCCGCTTATGTGGCGCGCGCCAACCCGGACGGCTACACCCTCCTTGCCACCACGACCGCGCTCGCCATCAACGAGACGCTGTTCGCCGACAAGCAATTTTCGGCAACCGACTTCAAGACCGTCGCCATCGCCGCGTCGAGTCCCGAAGCGCTGGTGACGAGCCCGGATAATCCGGCGAAAGATCTGCCCGCTTTCGTCAAGGCCATGAACGGGCGAACCATCAACATGGCCATTCCAGGCGTCGGCACCGGCTCGCATATCGAGGCGGAATATTTCTTCAAACAGCTCGCCAAGGTGCCGGTGCAGCCGATTCCGTACCAGGGCGGCGCGCCGGCGATCAACGCCACCATCGCCGGCCAGGTCGATCTTATGGCGACCACGCTCGGCGGCGGCGCGGCGGCGCAGATCGCCGGCGGCAAGCTCAAAGGCCTAGGCATTGCCGCCGACAAACGCGCCGCAGTGGCGCCGAGCGTGCCGACCTATGCCGAACAGGGTTATCCCGCCTTCACCGCGGCATCCTGGGTCGGCTTCTTCGCGCCGGCCAAGACCGATCCGCAGATCCTGCAAACGCTCAACGCCGCCATCAACGACATCGTGAAAAGTCCGGAGGTGGCAAAGAAGCTCACCGATATGGGCTTCGACCCGATCGCCGGCAGCCAAACTCAGGCCGACGCCATGTTCTCAGCCGAAGTCAAGAAGTGGGGTGACATGGTCAAGGCGCTCGGGCTGTCGATCAAATAAGATCATTGCCCGGGTTTCGCTCCCCGCTCGACCTAGGCTGTTGCGCCGGACTATGCCGTATGGCCGTCGAACTCGCCGGATTTCGGCAGTTCGGTCTCCTGCTGCGGCGTCATCTTCGCAGTATCGGCGACGCCCGGCTCGCCGCGCGGGCCGAGCTTACGCCGCGCCATCTGGTCTTCAGTCTCGCGCTCTTCTTCACGCGTCGCTTCACGAAGCTTTTCGGCCATGTTCCGTCCTCACAGCGGGCGATGCATGCGCCCGAACAGCCAGCCCAAGCCGAGCGCAATGACCACGGCGGTATAGGGCTGTGTTTCGATGGTGTGGCGCAACGCCTTCTCGAACGAGCCGGCAGTCTTGCGAGCGGCGCGGTTGGCGCTGTCGGCGAGATCGGCGGCGCTGTCGCGGGCGTGGCCGTAAAGCTCCTGGGCGGCGTCCGAGACGTCGTCGGCGACGCCGCTGGCTTGTTTCTTGGCATCACCAAAGGCGCGGTTGAAATCGGAACTGGCGGCGCGGGTCTGGGGCATTGATCGTCCTCGGCGGTTGTCGAAGGAATTCCTCGCGGCTTAACGCACGAATGCCCGCAAAAGTTCACAAGGCAACGTTCCGTCGTTCACCGGCTCAATTTGTATTGTCGAACCGGCACGGCTTTTATTTGCGGCGTTGCGGAACTTTCGTTTTCGCCAGTGATTTGCCTCTCGGCAAAGTCCCGATCAATCATAAGACGGAAATTTAGGGTCGAACCATGGGTCTCATTCTTCTTATCGTCATTCTGGTCCTTCTGTTCGGCGGTGGCGGCGGCTACTGGGGTTATAGCCGCGGCTATTATGGCGGCGGCGGCCACGGCCTGATCTGGCTTGTGGTGCTGATCGTCGTTGGTCGTGCTGTTCGGCCACCACGGCGCCACCATTTAGGACGCTTAGACAAACCGCGGAACTTATCGCAGCGCAGCCGCGTTCCATTGTACGCCATTTAATTTAAACGGGAGGCAGCCGTGCCGGTTTTGCTTGGATTTATCCTCGGTGTGTTGGTGACGATCGCCGGTGCATACGAGTGCGATTCCACGACGGGCCGTACCGCCAATGGACTTCGGCCAGCTCTGCTGGCGGTCAGGCGCCGATGGTCAATTGGGGAGTTGTCAGCGACGATTGGCAGAATTTGCAGACCACCCTTCGCGCCAAGACCGAAAATCTAGAGCAGACGCTGAAACATCACACCGGCTAAACGCGTAGCGGAAACCGCTTGGTACGCTCGCGGTCATTGTGCACAACTCGTAAGCGCCAGCCGCCACAGTGAGCAGCTCGGTCTTTAGACCTTCACGCCGACTTGTGCCGCAGATGATCGTGCTTGGTCGCGTCGTAGCAGTCGCAAGCAGCCGCCTTCAGCGCGGGACGGTCAAGGATGGTGATGCGGCCACGGCTGTAGCGCAGTATACCCTTTTTCTGCAGTTCCTGGGCCAACAGCGTCACCGTTGTGCGCCGCACGCCGAGCATGTCAGCGAGAAATTCCTGGGTCAGCGGCAGTTGCTCGCTGCCGATGCGATCCGCGCATTGCAACAGCCAGCGGCACAGCCGCGACGAACCGTCGTGGGCGGCGTTACAGGCGGCATTTTGCTGGGCTTCCGCCCAGAGCATTTCGATGTGGTGGATGATGAGTTCACGCAAAGCCGCACTGCGGCCGGCCGCATATTCGAACCGGCTTGCCGGGACCACCGAGAATTTGCCGCCAATCTGCACCACGGCCCGCGTGAACGATACGCGCTGGCCCAAGCCGCTTTGCAAGCCCAGCGCCCCATAGCGCCCGACCGAAGAAGTCTCGACCATTTCACCGTCTCCGGTAGTAACGAGGCAGGAGATCATGCCGGTATGGGGAAAATAGACCTGATGGATCGGATCGCCGGGATCGAAGCAGACCACGCCCGGCGTCAGTACGACTTGCTTTAAGTCCGGCTCGAGCAACATCAGAACGTCGCTGGGCAGGGTAGCAAGAAGCCGGTTGCCCAACTGCCTACACCACTAGGCGTCTGTTCAGGCAGGGGACCGGCCCTGCCCGCCGCAAATGGCTCAATCATCTGCTATGCCCCGTCAATGTTGTGGCAACGTAACCCGCTGCAAAAAAGTTCCATTCACTCCGCATGACCACCGACTTCGCGAGCAGGCAGGCGATCATACATTTATGTTGCCGGCGTTCAGGCATCGCCTATCGATCCCGTATGGTTTTGTCGCCGGACCGGGCCGCGACATATAGTTTTCCGCGCGACTGCGCCACCAGCGCCTGCGACTCCCGCACGGTGCCGCGCGCGGTGTAAATCATCTCGTCCACGGACCGGCGGCGATCGCAGAATTTTTCCACCATGGCCCGCAATTCCGGGCGCAAATGATCGAGGGTCGGGTCGATACTGGCGAACGGGAGCGCGAACACGCATTCGCCGGCCTCATCGTAAACATCCAGTCGCCAGGTGCGGGTCTGCGCTTCGCGGCTGCGCATCAGCTCTTGAACGACGGCCCGCGCATAGCGCAAAGCATCCACGCCGTCGGTCAACGAGACACCGGTCTCGTCGTCGATTCCGCCACAGCCGTCTCTGAGTTCGAACGTATAGTTGGGCATAGCCGCAAACCTACTCGTCGGAACTCGGCTCACCGATATAGACTTCAGCCGGAGCTTGGCACAACAAGATCCCGGCACGATAGGTAGTTTCCCTGACAAGAACTGACCCAGTACCGGGCCATTCGCGAGCGCAGGTCCTTGCCGACGTCATCTTCGACCACGAGTACGCGCGCGCCGCAGCGCGGGATCGGACTAGGCGCTGCCCAAGCTTCATTTTCAACTGTCTCCGGCGGCTCCATCTCAATGATGCACGTCAGGCCGCCGGAGCGGAATTCCCGCTTGACCTTCGCGCCCGGGATCGCACTTTCGATAAGCGTCGTTCCGAAGCCGCCGGCGGCAGGCTTCCGCACTGGAGGACCGGCTGTTTCCTGCCACTCAACCTTGATGAGCCGCCCCTCGTTCCCGCGGCTCACAGTCCAAGTCACCGCTACTCTGCCGGTCTGGTTCGACAAAGCGCCGTGTTTGGCGGCATTGCTTGCCAGTTCGTGCAGCACGAGGCCGAACGGCGTCGCCAGATCCGCCGGCAGTAAAACCGCTTCTCCCGCGATGCGCAGTCGGTCGGGATTTTCGCTGCCATAGGCATCGAGCTGCTGGTGGGCAAGCTCGGCGAGGTCGGCGCCCTTCCAGTCCGATTCCACCAGCAGGGTATGGGCGCCGGCGAGCGCCGCGAGCCGACCTTCAAATCGCTTAAGCTCTTCTTCATTAGGCTGGTTGCCACGGAAGGTGTGGCGCGCAATGGCTTGGATCATCGCCAGGCTATTGCGGACGCGATGCGTCAATTCGCTCAGCAAGAGACGCCGGCGGCCTTCGCCGGCGAGTGCCGCCGCCTCGGCCACATGGCGCTCGGAAATGTCGACGAATGTGATCACCACGCCGTCGATCTTGTCGTCGGCGGTGCGATAGGGACGCAGCCGCACATCGTACCAGCGGCCGTCGCGGCTGCGAATTTCACGCCGCAGCGGCGTGAGATCGGCCAACACCGCGCGCGCATCCCTGACCAGATCGTCGTATTCCAACCGGTGAGCGAAGTCGGTGATCGGCCTCCCCTCGTCGCTTTGCGTGATGCTGAACAGCTCGGTGACCCGATCGGTGAAACGCTTGATGCGCAGCGAGGAATCCAGAAACAGCGTGCCGATGTCGGTCGCAGCGATGAGGTTTTGCAGGTCGCTGTGTGCGCGCGAGATTGCGTCCAGCTTGAGTTTCAGCTCGGCGTTGACGGTCTGCAGCTCTTCGTTGATCGACTGCAATTCCTCTTTGGAGGTCTCCAGCTCCTCGGACGTGGAACGGTACTCCTCATTGATCGATTGCAGCTCTTCGTTGGCGGCGCGCAGTTCCTGATTGGCGGAAGTCCGATTCCTCGCGCACGGTATGCAGCCGCGCCTGCATCAGTTCCAGCTCCTGGGTCAGCCGACGCACTGTCTCGGCGCCGGCCTGGCTGCCGACTTCGAGCAGGCTTTCGTCGACGGCTTCGCCCTCGATGAAAATGACGATCGCGTTGTGGCTTTCGGCGCCGGCCTCGTCGGCCACCGGCTTGACCAGCAGGTGAACGCGGTGCGGCGCGCCGTTGAAACGCACCAGGATCGGCAGGCTCAGCGTGCTTTCGTGCAGCTCGAATACGCGATTAAGCGCCGAGCGCAGCTCGAAGCGCAGTTCCGGCCGGGCCAGGTCGACGGCATCGCCAGAAAGCGGGCCGCCCGAGGGCAGCAGGAAACGGCCGGCATGCTCGGAGAGGTGCACCAAGCGATGCGAGTTCGTCGACCAGGATGCTGGGCGGCGCGATCTGCTCGATGGCGCGCCGATGCATCGCCGCCTCGCTCAGCGCGACCGTCGGGCTCACCGTGCGCGGCAGCGGACCGACCGGCTCGCGGATGCGGACCGGACCGAGGAGCCGTGGCAACAGCCGCGGCTTGTCGCCTGGCGCCGCCGTGGATTGATAAATGCGAGCGGTGCGGTCGGCACAACGGAACAGCCCGGGCGGATTATCGAGCGACTCGGAGGAGCCGAGAAAGACGTAGCCGCCCGGATTGAGCGCATAGTGGAACGTGCTGCACACCTGCTCCTGCAAATCGCGGTCGAGATAGATCAACAGATTGCGGCAGGAGATCAGGTCGACGTGGGAGAACGGCGGATCTTTGAGCAGATCGTGCACGGCGAACAGGACCATATCGCGCAGCTCGTGGCGTACGAAATAATGGTCGCCTTCGCGGGTGAAAAAACGCCGCAGCCGGTGTTCGTTGACGTCGGCTTCGATAGTTAGCGGATAGCGGCCCTCTCGCCCCAAGGCCAACGCCCGCGCGTCGAGATCAGAGCCGAACACCTGCATCGATGGCCGGACCGGGTGCCGTGCCGCCTCCTCCAACAGCAGCATGGCAAACGTATAGGCCTCCTCGCCGGTGGCGCAGCCCGAAACCCAGACGCGGATCGTGTCCTCGGACTTCCTGCCTTTGAACAGCTCCGGCATCACATGCCGAGCAAGCACTTCGAATACTTCGCCGTCGCGGAAGAAGGTGGTCACCGAAATGAGCAGATCGCTTAACAGCGCTTGCGCCTCTTCCGGGTTGTCGCGCAGCGCCTGGTCGTAGTCCTTGAGATTGGCGCTTCGCGTCACCTGCATGCGCCGTGCGATCCGCCGCAGCACGGTCGAACGCTTGTACTTGGCAAAGTCATGGCCGGTGCGCACCCGCAGATTGGCGAGAATGCTGCGCAGCAGGTCCTCTTCGAAATTGCCGATATCGTCGGCCGATATGTTCGCTTTGCCCTCAATGAGATCGCATAGCTGTTTCGCCAGATCGTGCACCGGCATGACGAAATCGGCGACGCCGGTGGCGATGGCGCTGCGCGGCATCGAGGCGTATTCGGCTTCGTTGGGGTCCTGCACCAGGATGATGCCGCCTGCCTCCTTCACAGCGCGAGCTCCGAGCGCGCCGTCCGATCCGGCGCCGCTTAAAATGACGGCAAAACCCTCACCCAATTGTTCGGCCAGCGAGCGAAAGAACAAATCGATCGGCGCCCGGTGGCCGCGGGGCTCGTCGAACGCAAGGGCCGAAATCTCGTGATCGACCATCTGCAGACGGCGGTCGGGTGCAATGACATAAACATGGTCCGCCTGCACCCGCTCGCGGGCGGTGACCTGAACCACCGGCATCCGCGTTTTGGTCGCCAGGATGCTCGGCAATTCGCTGCGGTGCTGCGGATCGAGATGCACCACCACGACGAAGGCCGCGCCGGGGTGCTCCGGAAGAGCGGCAAAAAAGCTCTGCAACGCCGACACGCCGCCCGCCGAAGCGCCGATGGCAACGATAGTCGGCTCGCTGCCATCGCGCACCGCTGCACCGCTTGCATTGTCGTTGGCATTATCCGGCACGACGACGCTCCGTTGCCCGGCCGAAGTCAGCATATCCGGGAAACCAGTTGTAACGCCAGCAAGTTCCGGCAGCGTCGAGCGGCCCGGATGCGGCTTATCGAGCCTCATCCAGGCGCGGCACGGAACCCGCCGTGCGGCACCCATGATGCGCGGCTCGCCTCGGCTACGACTTGGCGCGCACCCGAAACACCACAAAATGCGATAGCGAGAAATTGACGATGAAGCTCGCCAGGATCGCCAAAGCTTTTGCCAGATACACCGGCAAGAGGAGCACTTGCGCGGCAAACACCAAGGTCGCGGTGTTGGCGATGAGGCCGACAATGCCGGCGGCGAGAAATGCCAGGTAATGGCGCCAGCGCAATCGGCGTCCGGATTCGGCGGCAAAGGTGATCGAGGAATTCAAGATGTAGGAAACGCTCACCGCGACCATCCACGAAGTGATGTTGGCGGCGACCAACAAAATGGTCGGCGCGGCGCCGCAGCGGCAGGCCGCGGCCAGCGCGGCGAATACCGAAACCGTGGCGGGCGAGCTTTGGTAGGCCGCCTGTGCCAGCAGAAAAACGCCGTAATCGACCGCCGTATTAAGGAGGCCGATGAGCGCGAAGGAGACCGCCTTGAGGCTGAGCGTTTGCCTGTGCCAGGTCGTTTGCCTGTGCCAAATCTCGGCGAGCTTGGCGCGGATGAGTTTGGCGCGGCTCGAATTGAAGGGATGGCGGGGGGTCATTCGCTCCCCGCATATCACGTCCGGAGGGCGTTCGGCAGCGGACTGTGCCCGCCGTTAACCATTCCGTGGCTGCAACCGCAGTCGCGACAGCATCCGCCAATTACGCTATAGAACTGGCGGAAAAGGGACCCGCAATGGCGGCGACTGCCGACCCCAGATTGAGGCCGATGGCGCGCGAGCGATCCTTGCCGGATTCGCGCGCCCAAGGGCTTTCCATCGTCGTGCCCGTCTATAACGAGGCGGCGGCACTGACGCGCATGCACGAACGGCTTGTCGAGATCGCGCAACGCCTTGCCGCGACCCGCGGGCTATCCTGCGAAATTGTCTATGTCGACGACGGCAGCCGCGACGGCACGCTCGCTATCGCCCGCGACCTGCGGCCGACCGGCGTCGACGTCCAGGTGATTTCGCTGTCGCGCAATTTCGGCAAGGAGGCGGCGCTGCTCGCCGGCCTCGATCACGCGCAGCGCGGCGCCGTGCTGTTCATCGACGGCGACGGCCAGCATCCGCCGGATCTGATCGAGCGGCTGGTCGGCCACTGG
Organism: uncultured Alphaproteobacteria bacterium; assembly: GCA_963816565.1. Taxonomy (GTDB): domain Bacteria; phylum Pseudomonadota; class Alphaproteobacteria; order Rhizobiales; family Xanthobacteraceae; genus BOG-931. Next base: position 542,378 of record CAWFLM010000001.1, read on the forward strand.
CTCGATGACGACTGCGACGTCGTCTATACCGCGAAGGCGCACCGCACCGGCGAATCGATCCTGCGCCGGCTTTCGGTTAAGGCGTTTTACGTGCTGTTGAATTGGGGTGCGCGGCCGAAAATTCCGGAGGACGCCGGCGATTTCCGGCTGCTATCGCCGCGCGCGGCCAACGCGCTGCGGCAACTGCCGGAACGCAACCGCTTCTTCAAGGGCCTGTCGAGCTGGATCGGTTTTCGCCAAATGCGCATCGACTACGAGCCAGCGCCGCGCGTCGACGGCCTCAGCGCCTGGAACATGCGCCGGCTCATCGGGCTATCGATCGACGGGGTCACTGCTTTCTCGGTGGCCCCGCTGCGGCTTGCCACCGTCATGGGCATAGTGCTCGCGGTCATCGCCTTCATGTACGGATTGCAAATCGTCTACGAGACCCTGGTCTATGGCGCCAAGGTTCCCGGCTACCCGTCGCTGTTCGTCGGCGTGATGGTGCTCGGCGGCGTCCAGCTCATCATGATCGGCGTGGTTGGCGAATATATCGGCAAGATTTTGGAAGAGATCAAAGGCCGGCCGGTCTATTTCGTCGCCGAGCATGACGTGAAACTCGCAGACGACGTCAAACAGACCGACCACGACGCCCGCACCGCGGCCGAATGAGCGAGCCGAAGCCGCGCCACATCTGGCTATGCGCCGACGATTACGGCCTATCGCCCGCGGTCAGCGCCGCGATCCGCGATCTCATCGCGCGGCGCCGCATCAATGCGACCTCCGTTATGGTGCTGGCGCCGAGCTTTTCGCCGGCGGAAGCGGCTGCCCTTGCGGGGGCTGCGGCGTCGGCCGCAGCGATCGGATTGCACGTCACCTTGACGGCGCCGTTTCACCCGTTGACCGCCGATTTCGCTCCCACCCGCAATGACGCCTTCTTGCCGCTGGCGGCGATGGCCGGCCGCGCGCTTGCGCATTGGCTTAAGCCCGAGGATTTGGAGATCGAGATTGCACGCCAATTTGCCGCATTTGTCGCCGCGTTCGGCCGCACGCCCGATTTTGTCGACGGCCATCAGCATATCCATGTGTTTCCGCAAATTCGCAATGTACTGGTGCGGGTCATCAAGGATGCCGCGCCGCGCGCCTGGCTGCGGCAATGCGGCAGGCCCGCTGCCGCGCGCAAAAACCTCGCCGATCCCAAGGGCTTTGTGCTCGACGCGCTCAGCGGCCGCCTGCAGCGGCTTACGCTCCGCGAGGGCGTGCGCACCAATCCGGCCTTTGCCGGCACTTATTCCTTCGCGCCGGGCGCCGATTACGCGAGATTATTTCCAGGCTTTCTCGACGGTTTGCCCGACGGCGGCGTCGTCATGTGCCATCCTGGCCAAGTCGACGATGAACTGCGCCGCCTCGACCCGCTCACCGATCTGCGGGCGCGCGAATATGCTTATTTTCTCGACGACGATTTTCCGCGGCTCCTGGAATCACGCGGCTACGCGCTGGCGTGACCGGCGTCACCGCCGACCGGGATGCACCATGTGGCTGTATCTCACCTCGAGCTGTTCGATATAGGCCGCATAAGCCGAAGCGACTCCAGCGTCATGAATGAACAGCACGTCCTCGGCGTTGCTCATGGCGTGGTTCGACAGATTGAAGCTTCCCGTCACCACGACGTCGTCGGCAACGACGAGCTTGTTGTGCATGAAATTGTGCGGCCGTTGCGGCTTGTTGCGTTCGTAGGCCAGCGAGTTCTTGCGCACGAGATGGTCGGCAACCTTGTCCCAGGTATTGATCTTGTCGGCGCCGACATGCGCGGCCTGCCATTGCCGCCGCACCAAATCCATCTGCGGCCCATCGTAAAGCCCGCCGATCCGCATGCCGCGGTCGATCGCTTCGGATAGCGCCGCCAAAATCGGTCCCGATGACACCACACCGGATGCCACGAAGAGCCGCTCACGCGCGCAGGTGATCGCGCCGACAATCTCCTTGACGATCGCCGGGCTTTGTTTCGGCGCGAAACCAATCTTCACCGGAACGCCGGACACATTGACAACGTCGACCTCACGGTCGGTCGGATTGGATGGAATCCGGCCAGTGGCGAATAGTTGGGCAAAATTTTCGGTGAAAAAGGCGGCCAGCGGCCGAGAACGGATGTGTAGGAGATTGCTCTCCTGCAATCCCCATGAATCGTCGGTGTAGTTCGCCGAGCCGAAGAACACGGCGGCATCGTCGCTGTCGCCGTCGCGGACGAGATATTTGCAGTGCATCAGCGCGCGATAGCCGGTGACAGGTTTGATTTGCGCGATATCGGCAAAGGAGTTCACGAACGTCTCGGTGCCGGGCGCCTTGAAATCGACCTCGAGGTGCACCGGCGCAAGGGCGGATACGCCGTTGCCTTGGGGCTCGGTGGTGGCGTCATAGATGATGCGGATAGCGACATTGTTGCGCGCACGCTCGCGTAAAGCCGCGCTCACGACCGTCGCCGCGTCGCCGTCGAGCCGGAAATCGTAGATGGCGATGTCGAGGCTTTTGCGCGCGCCGGCGATGAAATCGGCAACGAGCTTCGCCACTGCGGCGATCTGGGCGGCGCGGCTCAGGCGTCGCTGAGAAGGGATCGTCACCGATCTGCTGGAGAAACGTCATTTCGATGTCGCCGCCGGCAGCGGACGCTGTTGTCATTGCCATTTTGGGAAATCGCCTTCTGCGGGGGAATTTGCGGTCAGTAACGCTGCGACGGATAGCCGGGCGGCCGCGGCCCGGTTCGCAGTCCGCGACCGAGCAATTCCTGCCAGCCACTTTCGGCATCGTCGGCGTAGCAGAAAAGATCGAGATCGGCACGGTCGATGGTCTTTACCTCGGCAAGCTTTGCGAAATTTACGACGTTTGTCCAATACGACTTGTCGAACAGCAGAATGGGAACAGGCGGCATTTTCCCGGTCTGAATCGAGCGTGAGAATCTCGAACAATTCGTCGAGCGTGCCGAAACCGCCGGGGAACGCTACCAGCGCGTTGGCGCGCATGGCGAAATGCAGCTTGCGTATGGCAAAGTAGTGGAACTGAAAGGTCAGATCCGGCGTCGAATAGGCGTTGGGCTCCTGTTCGTGCGGCAGGCCGATGTTGAATCCGATCGATGGCGCGCCGGCGTCGGCCGCGCCGCGATTTGCGGCTTCCATGATGCCGGGTCCGCCGCCCGTCGCGATGACATTGTCGCGGATGCCGTGGTCCGAAATCAGCGCGCCGCCGCGCTCCGATGCGATCCGGCCGAAACGCCGGGCTTCGTCGTACCACCGCGCCGCACGATCGGTGGCGGTCGGCGAGGCGTCGGCCGAAGGCCGCACGCGCGCGCTGCCGAACACCACCACGGTCGACCGGACGGTCCAGGCGCGCAGCCGCTCCTCGGCCTTCTCGTATTCGATCTGCAGGCGCACCCCGCGCATCGAGTTGCCCAGCAGAAAATCCGGATCGAGCGCGGCCAGACGGAACGCCGTTGAATTTTTCTGCGCGCTGTTATCGGCCATTGCTTTGACAACGTATGGCTTTGACGAAGTCCGGATCGGTCAGAGGGGGCGATCGACCGGCGGAACCGCAAGACCGCCGCGCTAGATGATGACGACCTTGGTGCCGATCTTGACGCGGTTATAGAGGTCCTCGACGTCCTCGTTGCGCATGCGGATGCAGCCCGACGACACGTTCTGACCGATGGTCCAAGGCTCATTGGAGCCATGAATGCGGTAGAGCGTCGAGCCGAGATACATCGCGCGCGCGCCAAGCGGATTGCCGACCCCGCCGGCCATGAAATGCGGGATGCCGGGCTGCCGCGCGATCATTTCCGGCGGCGGCGTCCAATCCGGCCACTCTTTCATGGCGGTGATGGCCTTCACGCCCGACCAGGTGAAGCCGGGTCGGCCGACGCCGATGCCGTAGCGCAGCGCCTTGCCGCCGTCCTCGATCAGAAACAGAAACTTATCCGGCGTATCGACGATGATCGTGCCCGGCTTTTCGTTGCCGTTATAAGCGACGACCTGGCGCATGAATTTCGGATCGATCGGATAATTCGACTCGTCCGGCGGGTTGGCCGGCGCGTAGGCTTGTTGCTGCGGTGGAGCGACCGGCACCGGTTGGGCCGCCGGCGCCTGATAACCGGGATAGATGTGCGACACCGGCACATTGATGGTCGGACCGCCGAAAATCGCCTGCAGGAAACCGCCGCCGCCGGGGTTTGGCACCGCGGCGGCGGGCGCCGGCGCAGCGGGGTAAGTCTGCGGCGCCGCCGCGGCGTAGGTCTGCGGCGCGGGGGCGGCATAGCTAGGCGACGCGGCAGCGGCATAACGCGGCGGAGCGGCGACTGCGTAGCCCTGCGGGGTGGCGGTCGCGTAGTTTTGCGGATAATTCGGAGGCGCGCTGACGTAACGCGGTTGCTGCACATAATAGTATTGTTGCGGCGCCGGTTGTTGCGCCACGTAAACCGGTTGGCCGCCGTACTGGCTGCCGTAAGGATAGGCGGTGACTTGCGCGAAGGCCGGGCCGGAAAGCGCGCTCAAAAGGAGCGCGGTAAGGCAGATACGCCGCATTGCTGTACTCGTTACGCAGGTTTCACGCCGAGCGCCTCGTGCGTGCGCTCATGCCACGAGTACGCCCGCAAACCTCGACTGTTTGGTAAACAAATTGCGGCAGCGCGCCATTCGCACATTGTTCATCAAGTTAGAGTTGATTTTGTGTCAACGGTCGGAGGTCTTGGTTAATCAGACGTTCGCCGTAACGGCGAGCGGACGTGAACGTCGTATTAAGTGGCGGCTCGCTAGGGTCAGGCGAAGTCAGTTGGTAGTGGCATGCCCGAACCGCGCAGGGTTTTCCGTATCGAACAGACCGCGGCCGCGCGTCGGATGCACGCCTCCCCTGCCGCGACCGCTTCGCCGCACGACGGCGAGATCGTCCAGGCGCTGGCCGCGCTGCAAGCCTTGATGGCGGCAGCGCCGGCTCCACCGTCGGCCGATGCAGCCGCTGCGCGCGAAACCGCCGGCGTCGGTCGTGATCCGGGATTGCAAGCGGAAAATATGACGCGCATCGCGCATGAGCTCGACGCCGTGACCGCCGGCACCGTGCAGGCGACGCAGAAGATTCTCGCCGCCGCCGAAGAGATCGATCAGCTTGCCGATAACCTGTCGGCCGCGCTCAAGGGACGGCTCGAGCAGGAACTGGCGCAGGACATCGCCGACAGCGTTCTGCGTATTTTCGAGGCGTGCAATTTCCAGGACCTGATCGGCCAGCGCGTCGCCAAGGTGATGAAGTCGCTCACAGCAGACGACGTACCGCTGGCGCCGGCAGTCGGCGCCGCATCGGCTATTACGCCGAATTTGCAGCCCGATCTACATGGCCCGCGGCTCGACAGCGACAAAGGCCACATGTCGCAGAGCGATATCGACGCTATGTTCGATGGCTGAAGCCGCGTCGATGCAAGCCGCTATTGCGGCGCACGGATCGTCATGAAACAAATAAACGCCGCGACGGCGAACGCCGCGACCAGCGCCAGGCCCGACGCGTCCGAGGCGCGCTCGGCGACATAGGTCACGACCACCGGCGCGGCCGCTTGCACGACCAAAAACGGCCCGCCGATCCGTCCAACCAGCCGCCCGTAGCCGGCGGCGCCGAACAAAGCGAGCGGCACCGTGCCGCGCGCGATGGTCAAAAGGCCGTTCGCCATGCCGTACAGCACGGCAAAGGCCGCGGCCGTGGCGGCGGAGAACGGCAACACCGCCAATAGCGCGAAAGCTACGACCAACAGCCCGACCGCGAAGCGCGCGATCCACAGCGGATGCCGCCGCCGGCCGAAGCCAAGCTCACCGATACGCGCCAAGACCTGCGCCGGGCCGAACAGCATGCCGATCGCCACCACGATATCCGGCGCCAGGCCGAATCTCTTGAAAATGGCGAGAAGCTGCGCCGACAGCGCCGAGGGCACGAAGGCATAGGAGGCAAATCCGGCGGCGACCAGAATAAAAGCGAGACCGTGCGCCGGAATAACGGTCGCGGGTTTTTGCTCGGGCGCCGGCGCCGTCGGCGCCACGGTCTCGGCGCGATGGCGCGGTAACGCGAAGGCGTGCAAGGGCGCGGCAACAAAAGCCAGTAATGCGGCATAGACCAGATAGGTGCCGCGCCAGCCGACCCGATCGATAAAGAATTGCGTCGCCGGCCAGCTTACGGTCGAGGCAAAACCGCCGGCGAGCGTGAGCGTCGTGATCGGCGCCCGCGCGCCGGCGCCGAAAATGCGGCCGAGCGTGGCAAACGCCGGATCGTACAGCGAAGCTGCCATGGCGACGCCGAGCACCATCCATACCGAGAAATAAGCGGCGGCGCCGTGCGCCTGCCCGAGCGCGGCCAAACCCGCGGCGCCGAGGAGCGAGCCGGCCGGCATGACGACATGCCCGCCGAGCCGGTCGATGGCGGCGCCGACATAGCGCGAACACAGCCCGCCGACGAGCAGAGCCGCCGAGAAACCGCCCATCGCGAACGAGCGCGACCAACCGTGATCGGCGGCGATCAACGGCACGGTGAGCACCGGCGGATAAAACAACGCGCCCCAGGACAAGATCTCGGTGAGGCCGAGCACGCTGACTGCGCGCCAGGGGCCGAAGATGAATTCGCGGGGGTTGGGCATTTGCTATTCCGTCACCCTGAAGCGCGAGCCAACGGGTCCGGCCCGAAGTGGCCGGTCCGATGACAAGCTCCGCGAGCCTCGAAGGGCGACGGCCCGGACATCCGAGCAGCATCCTTCGAGGCCCGCGCTTCGCGCGGGCACCTCAGGATGACGGTTCTATGAATGTAGCGCCAGCGCTACTGCCCCGCCGGCGGTTTCATCGGCGGACGGCCGGCGGCGCGTGCGGTGCCTTCGGGGGCGCAACGCACATAGACGCCGGTGCCGTAGCGGCCGGCGACTTCCGGATCCATCCACTTGAGCACCATGGTGCGCCCGTCGAACGATACGATCTCGCGATCCTGCGGTCCGCCGGGATCGCCGGGCGGGCCGATGTAATTCTTACCGCTTTGCGAGCCCTTGAGCTGCAATTCCTGCAATTGTGCGCTGTCGGCGAGATACATCATGACGCCGCCGTTCGGCCCGCGCGTGATTTCGACCGGCTGACCGCATTGCTGGCGGGCTGCCGCGGCCGTGCGCGCCAAATCCTCGTCGCGGTGGTATGCGCCGTAGCCCCAGCGGCCGACGATGTCTTCCGGTCGATATTTGGATGGAATGGCCGGGGCCGCCATGGGCGGCGGCGCTGCCGCCTCTTGCGGCGCCGGGGTGTTGGAGGTGCAGGCCGAAAGCGCCAGAGCGCCGGCTGCCGCGATGCCGAAAGCCAATCGCCGAAATGACGCGCTCATGCAGGGATCCTCCCGAAAACGGGCGCGGAATGAAACTGCGCCGGTTTTACCGCCCCGACCTTTCGACTTTGTTTCAAATTGGACCCCCCGCCATTAACCGCCGCACCGTTGGCGACGATTACGGCCCGGATTTGGCGGCCTGCGCCCCGCCCGAGCGCCCATTGCGGCCGGAAGCATGGCGGGCGGCGCGACCGCCATTGCCGCCCGGCCCGGCGCCGCGGCGTCTTACTCGGCCCGTTTGCGGACGCGGATCGACCGGCGGCGCCGACTTGTGGATGCTCAAGGCTCGCATCAGGTCCGGATCGTCGAAGAAGTCGCTGTCGGCGCGGTAGCCGGCGGCATGGATGCCGGCGATGGCACAAATATCGTCCATCTCATTGGCGTCGCCGGTGACGCCGATGGCGGCGACCACCTCGCCGGTTTTGTCGCGAATGAGCTGCCCGCCGCCTTCGAGGAACAGCGGATAGTCGGCGAGGTTCTCGATGGATTGCATGAACAGAGGCTTCTCGTTGGCCTTCTGCAAGACGAGCTTCGACGGCCGCCCCAGCGCCAGCGAACCATAGGCCTTGCCGTAGCAGACTTCGAAACGCAGCATCGAGGCGTTGTCTTGCTTCTGGAACGCCTTCACCCGTCCGCCGGCATCGAGCACGATCGCGCTCATCGGTCGGCATTTATGTTTCCGGGCCGCGGCGAAGGTCGCCGCGATGATGGTATTGGCCTCGTCCAGCGTCAGCGCGCGCAAGAGTTCCTCCCGGGACACGACCACCAAGCTTATCGCGAATGGCGAATGCCGAATAGCGAAGGGGGCGTGGCTTATGCTCTCACTCCTCCCCAGACGCCATTTGCCATTCGCACGCGAGGCGGCTTGACAGCGCAACGCCTAAACCCTATGTCCCGCAGGCCATTGGCACTCCGTTAGTATGAGTGCTAAGGCGCTGCAAAACAAGCAGTTTTTCTAACGGCAAAAGCCGCCAAATGCCCAGCAAGGCTGCGCGGCGACGAGGGTAAACATGGCAAAAACGAAGTTCCGACCGCTCCACGATCGGGTGGTGGTCAAGCGTATCGACGCCGACGGGAAGTCCAAGGGCGGCATCATCATTCCCGACACCGTCAAGGAGAAGCCGTCCGAGGGCGAAGTGGTCGCCGTCGGTCCCGGCGGCCGCGACGAGAGCGGCAAGCTCATTGCGATCGGGCTCAAGTCCGGCGACCGCGTGCTGTTCGGCAAATGGTCGGGCACCGAGGTCAAGCTCGACGGCGAGGAACTCCTGATCATGAAAGAGTCCGACATCATGGGCGTGATCGCCTGAACCGAATTCCGTCACTCTGAGATGCTCGGCGCCAAGCGCCGAGCCTCGAAGGGCGACGGGCACTGAGCAGCACCCTTCGAGGCTCGCGGCTTCGCCGCTCGCACCTCAGGGTGACGATGGAAAAGCAAACCCAAGGAGCTAACTGCAATGTCCGCGAAAGACGTAAGATTTTCCACCGACGCGCGCGACCGCATGTTGCGCGGCGTCGATATTCTCGCCAATGCGGTGAAAGTGACGCTCGGCCCCAAAGGCCGCAACGTCATCCTCGATAAATCGTTCGGCGCACCGCGCATCACCAAGGACGGCGTCACCGTCGCCAAGGAGATCGAGCTCGAAGACAAGTTCGAGAACATGGGCGCGCAGATGGTGCGCGAAGTGGCGCAGAAGACCAATGACGTCGCCGGCGACGGCACCACGACGGCGACCGTGCTCGCCGCCGCCATCGTCAAGGAAGGCGTCAAATCGGTGGCCGCCGGCATGAACCCGATGGATCTCAAGCGCGGCATCGATCTCGCGGTCGCCGCGGTGGTGGCCGACATCAAGAAGCGCTCGAAGAAGGTCGGCTCGTCTGCCGAAGTGGCGCAGGTCGGCACCATTTCGTCGAACGGCGACGCCGCCGTCGGCAAGATGATCGCCGACGCCATGCAGAAGGTCGGCAACGAAGGCGTCATCACCGTCGAGGAAGCCAAGGCGCTCGACACCGAGGTCGAGATCGTCGAGGGCATGCAGTTCGACCGCGGCTATCTGTCGCCCTACTTCATCACCAATGCCGAGAAGATGGTGGCCGAGCTCGAAGACGCCTACGTGCTGCTCCACGAGAAGAAGCTGTCGCAGCTGCAAGCCATGCTGCCGGTGCTCGAAGCCGTGGTGCAGTCGGGCAAGCCGCTTCTGATCATCGCCGAGGACCTCGAAGGCGAGGCGCTCGCCACGCTCGTGGTCAACAAGCTGCGCGGCGGACTGAAAGTCGCCGCCGTCAAAGCGCCCGGCTTCGGCGATCGCCGCAAGTCGATGCTCGAAGACATCGCCATCCTCACCGGCGGCCAGCTCATCGCCGAAGATCTCGGCATCAAGCTCGAAAGCGTGACGCTCGCGATGCTCGGCCGCGCCAAGAAGGTCGTGATCGAGAAGGAAAAGACCACGATCATCGACGGCGCCGGCAAGAAAAAGGACATCGAAGCCCGCGTCAATCAGATCAAGGCGCAGATCGAGGAGACCACCTCCGACTACGACCGCGAGAAGCTGCAAGAGCGGCTTGCCAAGCTCGCCGGCGGCGTCGCGGTGATCCGCGTCGGCGGCGCCACCGAAATCGAGGTCAAGGAGAAGAAGGACCGCGTCGAGGACGCGCTCAACGCCACCCGCGCCGCGGTCGAGGAAGGCATCGTGCCGGGCGGCGGCGTCGCGCTGTTGCGCGCCAAGAAGGCGGTCGGCAAATTGACCGACGACAATGCCGACGTGCAGGCCGGCATCAACATCGTGCTCAAGGCCATCGAGATGCCGCTGCGCCAGATCGCCGAGAACGCCGGCGTCGAAGGCTCGATCGTCGTCAACAAGATCCTCGAGAACAAGTCGGAAACTTACGGCTTCGACGCGCAGACCGAGGACTATGTCGACATGCTCGACAAGGGCATCGTCGACCCGGCCAAAGTGGTGCGCGCGGCGCTGCAAGACGCCGCCTCCATCGCCGGACTTCTGGTCACGACCGAAGCCATGATCGCCGAAACGCCGAAAGAAGCCCCCGCCATGCCGGCGATGCCGGGCGGCGGCGGCGGCATGGGCGGCATGGGTGGGATGGGTTTCTAAGCTCATCCGCCCGAAGCTCACCCATCAACACAGCAACAAAGGGCGCGGAGCAATCCGCGCCCTTTTTTGTTTATAGGGTGAGCCGTATAGGCTGCGCATCGACACGGCCGCTTCAGTGCGCCGTCACAGCGGCATGAATATCGCCGGGCTCGCGTGGCGGCCCCCGCATCATCAGCAGCAGCGGTATCATCAGCAGGCTGACGATGAATAGCAGCTTGAAATCGTCGAGATAGGCAATCATCGCGGCCTGCCGGGTAACCTCCGCGTTAAGCGCGGCGATCCCTTGCGGATTGGAGATGCCCCACCACAGATAGGCGCCGCTCATCTGCAGATTGCGATTGAACGAGGAGACATTGGCGCCGATCGCGGCGTGTAAGATCTGCGTGCTTTGCTCGAGTACGACCGAAGTCACCGATACGCCGATTGCCAGGCCGATGTTGCGCAGCAAGCTGAACAGCGCGGTGCCCTGGGTCCGCAGTTCGGCGGGCAGCGTGGCGAAGGTAACGACCTGCAGCGGAGTAAAGACGATGCCGAGACCGAAACCCTGGATGAGGGAGTTTTGCGTGAACGACCACGCATCGATGTCCGGCGTCCAACCGGTCATCTCCCACAGGCTTTCGGCGATCAGCAGAATGCCGGCCAGCATCATCAATCGCGGATTGACGCGATTGGACAAGCGTCCCGCCAGCACGACGCCGACCATGGTTCCAGCCCCGCGCGGCGCCAACAGCAGGCCGGTGTCGACGATCGAACGGCCAGCGAGCACCTGAAGATAGGGCGCGAGCAACGCCGCCGTCGCCAGCACCAGCATGCCGACGGCAAAGACCATCAAGAGGCCGGCGGAAAAATTGGCATCGAGGAAGATGCGGGGCGGAATCAAGGGCGCTTCGGCGGTGAACAGATGAACGATGAACAAATAGAATCCGAGACCGCACAACACGGCGTAAACGATAATTTCCGTCGAGCCGAACCAGTCCTTGAACTCGCCGCGGTCGAGCATGAGCTGCAATGCGCCAAGCCCGATACCGAGCACCGAGAAGCCGACAAAGTCGAAATGACGTCCCGGCGTGCGTTTGGTGTCCTTCATGAAAAGCCACAGTCCGGCGATCGAGAGGATGCCGATCGGCAGATTGATGTAGAAGACCCAGCGCCAGTTGTAGAAATCGGTCAGATAGCCGCCCAGCGTCGGCCCCAGGACCGGCCCGACCACGACTCCCATAACCCAAAGCGCCATCGCCTGGCCGCGCTGGGCGGGCGGAAAAATGTCGAGCATGGTGCTTTGCGACAGCGGCACCACCGACGCGCCGAAAACGCCTTGCAGCGCACGATAGAGCACGATCTCGGTAAGCGACTGCGCCGTGCCGCAAAGCATCGAAGCGACCGTGAAACCGGCAACGGAGATGAGAAACAGCCGTTTGGCGCCGAAACGCGCGGCGAGCCACCCGATCGGCGGGGTCATGATCGCCGCGGCGACGATATAGGCGGTGAGCGTCCAGGTGATCTGGTCCGGCGACACTGCGAGCGAGCCCTGGATATAGGGCAGCGCCACGTTGACGATGGTCGTGTCCAGCGTCTGCATCAGCGTCGCCGCCATGACGCCGGCGGTGACGATGGCGCGATAGTTGCCGCCTGAGGACTGCCCGATCGACGTTGTCATGGCGTCATCCTCGTTCAAAAATTGTCAGAACAGATCGCTCAAGGTGCGGCGATGACCGGTGTCGATGTCGACATAAGCGCTCATCCCGGAACGCAGGATCGGTGCGCCGGGCTTTTGGCTGATGCCGATGCGCACCGGAATGCGTTGCACGACCTTGACCCAATTGCCGCTGGTATTTTCCGGTGGCAATACCGAGAATTCCGAACTGCTCGCCGGGCTGATGGCCTCGACGACTCCCGACCAGGTTTGACCGGGATAGGTATCGACCGAGATTTCGACGCGATTGCCCGGTTTGACGTAGGTGAGATCGGTCTCCTTCATTTGAGCGGTGACCCAGATGCGATCGCTGGAAACCAGCGCGATGGCGCCGGTCTCGGTCAACGCCGCCGTCTGCGCGACGAGATAAGTGCCGGGCTGCAATGCGTCGACCTGGGTGACGACGCCTGAAAACGGCGCGCGCACCGACGCGTGGTTGAGCTGGCGTCGCGCCTCATCGACCTCGGCCTGGGCCTGCCGGTAGAGCGGATGTTGGCTCACGGCGATGTCGGGATTGCCGTCGAGCTTGGCGAGCTGGACCTGCGCCTGCTGCTGCAGGGAAACGAGCTTGCTCTTGTCCAATTGCAATGTGTAGCGGGCCTGATCATACACCGCCTGCGGAACGGTATCGTTGGGAAGCAGCGATGCGTCGCGATCGTAAGTCACCTGATCGAGAGCGACCTGCGCCTGCTGCGCGGCAACGTCGCTCAGCGTGACCTTGTAGTCGACCTTCATCGACTCGATCGTCAGCGCCGTTTCGTGCAGGTTGCCCTCGGCGTTGGCGAGCGCAATCTGAAAAGCAAGAGGATCGATCTGAAACAGCACGTCGCCGGCTTTGACGGCTTGCCCTTCGCGAACATCGACCGACGATACGAGGCCGGACACGTCCGTCGTCACCAAGAGCTTGGCGTCTTGTACCAGGGCGTCGTCAGTCGATGCATAACGTCCGCCGCGCAGCCAGACCGTTGCCGAGCCGATGACGACGGCGAGGATGCCTGCCGCCATGAGAAGGGTGCGCAGAGTAGGACGCCGACGGGTACGTGACGCCGTGCCGATCGCGATCCGCGCCGATAGAGGAACCGCAGAATCGTCCGGGGCAATCGGAGGCGCTTTCGCGACGGGACGTGCTTGGGGTTTCGTCGCCTCGACGCCTTCGCGGCTATAATCCGGAGCTGACGAGGGCCGCTCTGCAACGGCCAAGTCGCCGCCGGCGGACGCTTCGGTCATGTGGAGCCTGGCCATGACATATCTCCCGTTGCTGCTTGCCGCTTAGGTTATTTTTCCCGCACCTAGCCGTGACTCTGCCGAGTTTGCCGAATTTGACCCGATCTTGCGCCATTTGCCGGATTGCGCGCCGGCGGCGCCATGAATTCGGGGCCGACCGGCTCGCTGATCGATGTTTCGAGAATGCGATCGATCTCGGCCATCGCTTCGGCATCGATCCGCCAGCCCATGACGTCAGCCAAAGGTGCAAGCTGATCGGGACGTCGTGCGCCCCACAGTGCGACGCCTACACCCGGGCGATCCAGCAGCCAGCGCAATGCCAGGTGGATGACGCGCTTGTTGTAATTCACCAGGGCGAAGCGATCGAGCTTTTCGACCGCGGCAACGTACTGGAGAAAGCGCGGCAATTGGAATTTGGGATCGTGGCGGCGCAGATCGTCTCCGGTGAAGCGGGTGGTCGGCATTCATGCGCCCTGACAGCAGTCCGCGGCAGAGTGATCCATAGACCAGCGTGGTAATGTTTCTGTCGTGGGAATAGGACAGCACCGAATTCTCGATGCCGCGTTCGAACAGATTGTATGGCGGCTGCACGGTGTGCAGCGGGGCAACGGCGCGAAACGCTTCCATCTGCGGCGGGCTAAAATTACTCACGCCGATGGCGCGGATTTTGCCGGCACGATAAAGTTCCGCCATCGCTTCCGCGGTTTCCTCGATCGCGATGGTGGGGTCCGGCCAATGGACTTGGTAGATGTCGATCGCGTCCGTTTGCAAACGGCGCAGCGAATCCTCAGCTTCCTGAACGATCCGGGTCTTGCTGGCGTCGCGATAGGGTTTGCCGTCTTTCCAAGCCAGCCCGACCTTGGTCGCAATTAACGCCTGCCTGCGGCGGCCGTCCTGGGCGAGAGCTCTGCCGACGATCTCCTCGGAACGGCCAAAACCATAAACCGGCGCCGTATCGATCAGGTTGATTCCGCTATCCAGCGCTGCGTGAATCGTTTTGATGGACTCCGCCTCGTCGCTGCCGCCCCACATCCAACCGCCGATCGCCCAGGTTCCGAGTGCGATGCGCGAAATTTTGAACGGAGCGCGGAGATATTCCATCTCGGCGTCGTGAGAGCTGGTCTGCATAGTCATGGCTTCGATCCTTCGTTCGGTCGTTGACTTCTTTTTGCCGAGTTCAGTTGACGCTACGCGGAAGACTTGGCCGCATGCCGGCTTCCTCAGCCGCAATCAACCCAAGCACGGTCCAGTCGAGATCGGCGTAGCCGCGGGCAATCCCGGTAATCAGCCGGTCTCGCACCACATTTACCGACGGCATCGGGGCGCCGGCTTTTTCCGCCTCGGCGAGCGCCAGACGCACATCCTTGAGCACCAGGGGAATGACGAAACCGGCTGCGTAGGACTGCCTGACAATCTTGTCGCCATAGATTTTATGCGCACGTCCGCCGAACATCGTACCGGTCAAGATGTCGATGAACGACTTTGGATCGAGTCCGCGCTTGAGCGCCACAGCAACGACCTCGCCCAGCATCTCCAACGTGGTCGCGGTCATCATGTTACCGAGCAGCTTGACCAGGTTTGCGTGCTCAGGATCGGGACCGATTACAAATGTTTTTTGCCCGAGATTGTCGAACAACGGTTGACAGCGTTCGACATCGGTTGTGGCGCCGGCGGCGACAATGAAGAGCTGGCGCGTCTTGGCGGCATCCGGATTGCCGAACACCGGCGCCGCAACATAACCCTGCCTGCGTCGCGCGTGTTCCATCGCCAGCTGTGCGGAGGCCGTCGTACTGATGGTGCTCATCGAGATATGAATAGCCCCCGGCTTGAGACCGGCCGCGAGCCCGCCAAACACAACGGCGCGGGCGGCATCATCGTCGGGCAGCATGCTCACGACGAATTCACAGCCGAAGAGATCGGCTATTTCCGCGGTCGGCTCGAGACCGAGCGATTTCGTTTCCGCAAACCGCTCGGCGCGGCGCACATCCGCGATGACCCGGTAACCCGCCGTGGCAAGGTTCGCCGCCATGACCGTGCCCATGCGGCCGAGACCAATGAACCCGACAGAGCTCCGCTTTGCGGCGCCAATGTCCGCTCCGTTGGAGGACGCCGTGCCGCCGGGGTTGGCATGCAGTTCGTTCGCATCCTTCACCATGTCCGTGCCTCCTTAAAAAGAAATCGTAACAGGAACGCCTTCATCGCCCTTGACGCCGCTCGGGTGGAGGGTCATCCGGTCCTTCCTGGAAACCTTGGCTTTCACCACCTCGGATTCTTCGGTTCGGACCGGATGACAGCGTGTTGAAAAACAACTTGTTAGCTCCATCGCTCGCCGCAAATTCATTCCGGCTGGCCGGCGCTGGCCATGCATGCGGCGTAAGCGTCGTGATTGAACCGGCGCCAGGAGGTGTCACCGCTCGGCCCGTATTCCGAGTTGGCCTGCTGCGTGCACTCTTCGATCGCGGCAGTCCGCTGCGAGCCGACTTCTTTGCCCTTTGTGGGGGCGTAGAAGTCGCCTTCCTGCGCTTGCTTCAAGTCTTGGGCGGTTGCTTGCTGCACGATCGTATTGGTGGGCGCATAGTAGTCTCCCTCAGTCGCCGGCACTTGAGCCGCGACGGCCGGCGCCGCGATTAACAGCGCAAGGACGGAGAGCATGGACAGTTTGGCGGTGATAGACATCTGAGTCATCCTTTGTTGGTGCGGTTGATCCACGGACCATCCGTGGGTTACGCAACTAAGTAATGGCCGATCCCCGCCGAAAGTCGTAAAACGGTTCCGAATTAATTCGAAAATGTTTGCGAATTAGGTGCGTAGCGGCTATGGCGGCGATCTATGCGTTCGGGCCCTTCCGCCTTGATGCGGCGGCCGGAATTCTATTCCGCGGCTCCGAGCCGGTGGCGCTCGGACAGCGCGCCGTTGCCCTGCTTCGCGTGCTCGTGGAGGCAGCGGGGGCCCCGATCTCGAAGGACATGCTGATCGAAAGCGCCTGGCCGGGGCTCGCGATCGACGACAGCAACCTGACCGTTCAGATTGCGGCGTTGCGACGGGTCTTTGCGGATGAACCCGGCGGCAAAAATTGGATTGAGACGTTGCCGCGCCGCGGCTACCGCTATGTCGGGCCGGTCGTCGCTAAGGAGGAGCATAACGAAGCCGCTGCGCCCGACGCGCAACCTGCCCCCACGCTCGCCCTGCCCGACAAGCCATCGTTGGCGGTGTTGCCGTTCACGAATATGAGCGGCGATCCGGAGCAAGACTATTTTGCCGACGGGATGGTTGACGACATCATCACCGGTCTTTCGCGCGCCAAGTGGCTTTTCGTCATCGCGCGCAATTCGAGCTTCACTTACAAAGGCCAGGCGGTGAGCGTGAGTTGCGTGGGCCGTGAACTCGGCGTGCGCTATGTGCTCGAAGGCAGTGTGCGTAAGGCGGGGCGTCAGGTGCGGATCACCGGTCAATTGGTCGAGGCCGAGACCGGCATTCATATCTGGGCCGAACACTATGACCGTCCGCTGGACGACATCTTTGCCCTTCAGGACGAAATCACCTTGAACGTCGTCGGCGCCATACAACCAAGCTTGCGTGAAGCGGAGATCGAGCGCGTCAAGCGGAAGCGGCCGGAGAGTCTGGACGCTTACGATCTCGCTTTGCGGGCCATTCCTCACGTCTTCGTGGCAATGCCGGCCGAGGCGGAGAAGGCCATGCCTTTTCTTGAGCGGGCCCTGACACTGGAGGGCGATTACGGCACCGTCCACGGCCTCCTCGCCTGGTGCAACGAGATTTTCTTCGTCCGCCGCGGATACAATAGCAAATACCGAGACGCGGCCATCCGGCATGCGAACGCCGCGCTCGCCTATGGCCGCGACGATGCGACGCCGCTGGCGCTTGGCGGATTTGTCATTTCGATAATCGAACATGATCGCGCCACGGCGCTTGAAGCTTTCGAGCAGGCGTTGGCAATCAGCCCGTCGTCTGCTTTAGCGCTGTTCTTCGGCTCTAATGCGTCAGCTTATGCTGGCAAAGCGGAGCCTGCCATCGACTGGGCGGAACGGGCGCTGCGGATCAGTCCATTCGACCGCCTGAGCTACGTCGCCTACCAATCGCTCGCCATCGGGCATTTTCTGCGCGGCCGCTACGACGAAGCGGCGCATGCCGCGCGTCGCGCTATACACTCCAATCCCAGCTTGAGCGTATCCCACAGCCTTTTGGCGGCGGTGCTCGCCAAGCTCGGGCGCATCGACGAAGCGAAAGCGATGGCGGCGCAAGTGCTGGCGTTGGACCCCTCCTTCAGCGCGGCGAAATTCTGTGCTGCCATCGGGATTCCGATGGTGCTGGCCGAACCTCTCACTGAGGCTTGGTCCGCAGCCGGCCTGCCTCCATAAGCTCGCACCCGGCGGTCTTGTCGCGAGTCTCAATTCGTCATCAGCCGGTAGCGCAGCGTGGTCGGTCCCGACAATTCCACGAGGTCGCCGCTGCGCCGCCACGCGGTGACTTGGGCAAGCGCGGCAAGAAGCGTGGCGTCGCTTGCTTGCCGGTCCGGGTCGCAGGGTGCTTGCGTGTCGCCTGCCGCTTGCCCCGGAATGAGGCTGGCCGGCTGACCGGGCACGATCGCGATCGTAGTCGTCGGTGACGGTGGCCTGCGCGTGCAGGCTCGTACACCACAGATCGATCGAGGCCGTCCCGTCGTCTTCGATCTCCAGCATGGGGATGCGCTTGGAACCGGGCATCGGCGCCGCATCGAGCATCAGCTCGCTGCCGTACGGAAACGGCTCGCCGGCGCGGGCGGGCCAGGCCCCGGCAACGGCCGAAAGATAAAGCGAAGAAACAGGCGAAACGCCGGCGCGAATTGAGCATCGTTACCCTTGAATTCGGTAGAGACTTGGATCGATGGAGAATGGGTGGGGCGGATGGGCGGCCGGGCGGCCGGGCGCGATCATTACCGCATGACTTTGAAAAGGAAAGGCGGCCGGTCCATGGCGGGCGTGAATGGCGGGCGTGAATGGCGGGCTGGCCCGCGCGCCGGAATGTCGCGGTAAAAATTCAGTCGGTGACATCAAGAAAACGCGATTGTTCGACACCCCGCTGCAAAGCGGGTAATCCTGCGGTAATTGGCGTGGAAGATCGTTATCGAGCGGCGGATAAAGTGTGCCCATAAGGCCCGACGCCGTGATATTGCAGTGCAACATGGCCGCCGCGCCGGCACGACCAGGTCCCTATTCGATGCGCTCTTTCTGCTTGTTCCGGCGCCCCCTTTGCGCCCCGCACCCTTAAACGTCGGAGGTCTTCCGTAAATCGTCTTATTGCCACGCTCGCCACCATGTGGCGCTTGGCCATTCCCTATTTCCGCTCGGAAGACCGCTGGCCGGGGCGGCTTTTGCTCGGCGCGGTGGTTGCGATCGAACTGTCGATCGTCGCCATCAATGTGATCCTGAACTACTGGTACAACGGCTTTTACAACACGCTGCAGAACCGCGACTGGAACGGCTTCGTCTGGTACATCCTGGTCTTCTGTGGGCTTGCCGCGGTCTATACCGTGCTCGCGGTCTATCAGAACTATCTCAATCTTTGGCTTCAGATCCGCTGGCGGCGCTGGATGACGCAGACCTATCTGCGGCAATGGCTGAACACGGCGAACCATTACCGCATGCAGCTTCTCGGCGACGCCGCCGACAATCCCGACCAGCGCATCGCCGACGATCTGCAGATGTTCGTGCAGAGCACGCTCTCCATCGGGCTTGGGCTTTTGAGCTCCTGCGTAACGCTGTGTTCGTTCGTCGTCATCCTGTGGACGCTGTCGGCGGCGGCGCCGCTGCATCTGTTCGGGGTGTCCGTTGCGATTCCGGGCTATCTGGTCTGGGCGGCTTTGTTCTACGCCGTGGTCGGCACGGTATTCACGCACCTCATCGGCTGGCCGCTGATTCCGCTGAACTTTCAGCAACAGCGCTATGAGGCCGACTTTCGCTTCAACCTGGTGCGCACCCGCGAGAATTCCGAGCAGATCGCAGCGTTGCACGGCGAACCCGCCGAGCGCGAACGTCATCTCAGCCGCTTCGGGCTCTGGTCGTCGGCAATTGGATCGCCATCATGCAGCGGCAGAAAAAGCTCAGCTTTTTCACCCAAAGCTATTCGCAGGCTTCGGTGATCTTTCCCTATCTGATGGTGAGCCCGGCCTATTTCTCCGGCGCCATGCAACTCGGCGGCCTGATGCAGACCGCATCCGCCTTCAACAGCGTGCAGACGGCGCTGTCCTATTTCGTCTCGGCCTACCAGTCGATCGCGCAATACCGCGCGGTGGTGACGCGGTTGTCGGGATTCGAAGACGCCATCGTCGCCGGCCGCGAAGTCGCGTTGACCCAGCCTGCGGTCGAAGTATTGCCGCGCGAAACCTCGAGCGCGATTTCGATCGACCGCCTCGAGGTTCGTCTGCCCGGCGGCGCGCCCTTGGTCGACGCCGAGAACATCGTCTTGTCGCCCGGCGAGCGCGTCCTTGTCACCGGACCGTCGGGCGCCGGCAAGTCGACGCTGTTCCGCGCCGTAACCGGCATCTGGCCGTTCGGATCCGGCCGCGTGCTGGTGCCGAAAGACGCCAAGGTGATGCTATTGCCGCAGCGGCCGTATTTCCCGGTGGCAACGCTGGCCGCGGCAGTCAGTTATCCGGCGCGCGTCGGAACGTTCGACGACAACCGCATCGCCGAGGTGATCGCTGCCGTCGGCCTGCCCGAATGGAGCGGCAAGCTCGACGAGGAAGCCCATTGGAACCGGATGCTGTCGCAAGGCGAGCAGCAGCGTCTCGCCATCGCCCGCGCGCTCTTGCAAGCGCCCGACTATCTCTTCCTCGACGAGGCCACCGCCTCGCTCGACGAGCCCGCGGAAGCCGCGCTGTACCGGCTGTTACAGGACCGGCTCAAAGGCACCACGATATTTCCATCGGGCACCGCGCGACGCTTGGCGCCTTCCACCGCCGCCGTATCGAAGTGGTGCGCGGCGACGGCGCCTCGCAGGTGCGCGACGTGCCGCTGGTCTCGGCGGCGGAGTGAACGATTCGTCATTGCGAGGAGCCGACGGGTCCGCGCCCGAACACGCGGATCCGCCTATCGCGCATCCGCGAGCTACGGTGGGTTTAAGTCCAGACCGAAGTGCCGGAGCGCGTAATGGAAGCGATCCATGAGCTGCACCACCGCACGGATTGCTTCGCTCGCTCGCAATGACGAGTGCAAAACGAAAACGGCCGGTGGCATTTCTGCCACCGGCCGCAATTCTTAGAAGTTGCTCAGCCGATGCTTACTTCAGGCCGCTGAGGTTCGCCGCGAAGGAGAGCTTCGCGATATAGGAGGCGCCGCACCAATTCGAGCCGAGGCCGTTCGGGATTCTGCGTGGTTACGTTGCTCGCAGAGAACGACGAGTTCGACGCGCTGGTGAAGGCGTTACACTCGGACTTGGTCAGGTTGGTGTCGTAGTAGCGCAGATCGAGCGTAAACGCCTTGTAGGTCCAGCCGAAGCCCGCGTCCCAGGTGGTGTAGCTTGTGTATTTCACCCCAAAGGCAAACGGCGATCCAGCAACGTCAGTGCCATAAAAGGCATTGCTCGTGCCGAGATCCCAGTAGCCCAGGTCGGCGGAAATATAACCGCCGATGCCGCTATTGGCCGGGAACCACGTAGCTCGGCGCCGTGTAGGTCACGTTGCCGGTCGAAAACCAGCCCCAAGCGCCAGTGCCGGACACGTTCGGCGAATAGTATTCCTGTACGCCGGCAGCCCATTGGTCGTTAAACGTGTAGGTGGCCTTACCGTAGAGTTCCCAGAAGCTCGCATCGGCCACCGCTTCATTTCCGGCAACGCGCCAACGCCGAAGGCCATTCTTGGCCGCAACGAAAGGGCCGGCCGGATTGCTACAATGGCTAGATGCGGTGTTCGGACCAGGCACTACCGTGGCACCATAACAGTTGCCGCCCGGATACCAGTATTCCCAAAAGCCGAAATCGAGGGCGAGCTTGTCGAAGGTCGGGCGGAAGCCGCCGTAGATGTCGATTTCCGCCGCTGCATTGTTCGCGAAGTCGATGCTCTCGCCGGAGAGGCCGGCATACCATTGCATGCTCGGCGTTTGATTATAGCGCAGCTCGAAGCCGGCTTGCGTCGACGGCTTATGCGCCGACTGGGTGATGCCGCGCCAATTATAGTCGGTCATCAACGCAGCGGAGATGGCGACATCCCACGGCGAAGGCGGCGGCGCCGCCGGTGCCGGCGGGGCTTTGGTCGCCATGTCGGCGGCCATTGCAGAACTGGCCAAACCGGCCACCAAAGCCAAGGATAAAGCGACTCTTTTCATAACTTGCCCCTTCTATTGTCCCTGCCTGTACTCGGGTGACCCCAACGTCAGCGGCCGGTACGAAGCCAATCCCTGCAGCGCCACTCGTCCAACAAACTTGCGCAGCGTGAACCTTCACGAATTCTTCAATTTTGTTAACGAACAGCCAAGCTTAAAACAGCGGCAAATGCTGACTTTTTATGCTTTTTCGGGATAACTTCACCGTTTCTGACCAAGTGTGGCACGCAGGATACACTTTTCGGCCGCTTTTGTGCGGTTACCCGAAAAAAACAGCGTCGATCGCCCCGGATTTTCGCCGGCGCTATGCGATTTCCCTTATAATTTTCCGCAGGGGAGCGGCCGAACGGAGCGATAAAATCATGAAGGCGATCGTTGACGGCGAAATCGTTGCCCAAAGCAACGATGTCATCGAATGCAAGGGCTATCAGTATTTTCCGCCCGCCGCGGTACGCATGGACCGGCTCCGAAAAGCCGACAAAACCGCGGACGATCGGGCCTGTCCGCACGGCGTGCAATTCTACGACGTCATCGTTGACGGCACGCCGCATCCGCGCGCGGCATGGTGCTACGAAGCGCCCCGGCCCGAGATGCAACAGGTCGGCGGCCAATTCGGTTTCTGGCAGGACGTCGAGGTCGTTTAGAGCATGATCCCGAAAAGTGGATACCGGTTTTCGGAAAAGATCATGCTCAATTAAAAAGCTAGAGCCCGGTTTTGATTCATCAAAACCGATTAGGCGCTAGCTACGCCGCCTGCTTCTTGCGATTGGCATCGAGCCGTGCGTCGACCAGCGCCACCGTCGCGTCGAGGACGGGATGGCTCAAGCCCTTCTGCTTGGCGATGAGCTGCACGAGCTTGTCGGCCCGCTCGATATTGGGCGCGCCATTTTGCAGCGCGCGCGCCGCCGAAGCGGGACGGGTGAGCGACTGCGCCGCGGCGGCGTATTTCTCGAACGGCACCAGGTCGTCCGGTTTGGCGCCGAGCTTGATGCAGAGATCGTTGACGAAGTTATAGACCGAGCGCGAGGTCTCGATGTCGCTGTGCACCGCCTCTTGCGCGGTGCGCATGCCGTCCTTGGTGACGCAGCGATAATTGCCGGCGCACAGCATCGCCCATTTGGCGAGCGGCACGAAGATCGAATCGTAAACCTTGAACTTGACCGGCAGCTCGATCTTGCCCTCCGGCGTATCGAATCGCGCCGCGTCGACGTCGCGCTCGAGCTGGCGCAGGATTGCCGTGCTCTTGTCATCGCTGAACCTCGCGCATTTGAAGTTGGTCGGCAGCGTGACCAGGAGAAAGTTGACCTTCTCGTCGGGCGGCCGGATCGCCTGCGGATCGGGACTGTTCAAAGTAATCGTTGCGGGATCGAACGAATCCCAGACGCCCGGATCGGTGTAAGCGGGCTTGAGCGCGTCGTAATCGAGCCCCGGAATGCGCTTCACGTAAGGCAGCGGCGGCATGTTCATGATCGACATGCACGGCACCCGCGATTGTCCCACCGCATCGAGCAGTTCGCGCACCCCGGCGGAGCGATATTGCGGCTCCTGCATGCACAGGCCGACGAGATCGTATTTTCGCGGGTCGACGCCGGAAGCCGGCCCGGCCGTTACCTTGCCGGGGAGCTTGCGCAACTCCAACAGCACCGGGTCCTTGCGGCCGCGTATCGGCAGGCGAACCTTAAAGCCCTCGGTATTGATCAGGTCGGCTTCGGCCGGCAGGCAGACCAGGTGGATCGAGTGTCCGCCGAACAACAGCTTCGAGGCGAGCAGCGACCCGTAGGACGCGCCCATCAGCAGAATGTTATAGGTCGCCGGCATAACGCACCTCCCTCGACAGAGCGGGACCGCCGATTCGGTCGGCCTCGGATCGGCGGCGCAACGCCCCGACCAATGAAGTTACGGCAATGCTATGGGCCCCGCAAAGCCGATGCAATGCGGGGCCGCAAGCGCCGTGCGGCGCAATCGAGCGAAAGACTTAGCTGCCGCTGCCGCTGCCGCCGAAACCGGAACCCATCGGCGGGGTCCAGGACGGCGCCGGTTCCGCCGCTGGTGCCGGGGCGGCCATCGGAGCCGGTTTCGGCTTCGGCGCAGCCTTGCGCTTGGGCGCAGCTTTCTTGCGGGTTTCTTGCGGATTTCTTGGCGACTTTCTTCGCTTTCGACTTAAGTACTTTTTTCTTCTTGCCGGCCGGAGCGGCCTTCTTCTTCTTCCCGGATTTCTTCTTCGCTTTCGCTTTCTTCGCCATGATCGACCTCCCGATCTCGCTATCGAAATTCAAATCTTGCGGCCCCCATCAGCAGAGACCGTCAGAGTGATACATGCCGCACATGCCGCCCGAGCCCCCTCAGCCCGCAGTGGCGAGGGGGCGCATCGCACGCGGCGGATACTCCCGCAGCATCTGCGGACAAGATCCCCCGGTGGCCCAATCGATCAACTCGACCGTATGGACGACCGGCAGTTTCGTGCCCGCCGCGATTTGCGTGATGCAGCCGATATTGCCCGCTGCAATCACGTCAGGTCGCAATCTCTCGATAGTCCCGACTTTACGCTCGCGCAACCTCCTTGCGATGTCAGGCTGCAAAATATTGTAGGTCCCGGCCGAGCCGCAGCACAGGTGACCGTCCGGAACGTCCTTCACGACGAAGCCGAGTTTGGTCAGCAACTCCTTCGGCTGCCGCTCGATGCGCTGGCCGTGCTGCAGCGAGCAGGCCGAATGATAGGCAACGGCAAGCGGCGGCGCCTTGCCGTCCGACTGCAGCGGCAGGCCGGCGAGGTATTCGGAAATGTCCTTGGTCAGGCCCGACACGCGAGCCGCCCGGGCGGCATAGTCCGGGTCGCCACGCAGCATAAATCCGTAATCCTTGACCGTGGTGCCGCAGCCCGAAACATTGACCAGGATCGCGTCGAGGCCCCCGATCGCGCTCCAGGCCTCGATATTGGCCCGCGCCTGGGCCAGCGCCGCGGCCTCGCGCCCCATATGGTGGACCAGAGAGCCGCAGCAGCCGGCGCCATCCGCCAGCACCACCTCGATGCCATGCCGTGTCAGCACGCCGATGGTCGCCGCATTGATCTCGGGCTTGAGCAGGTCGTTGACGCAGCCGGCAAGGAGCGCGACACGGCCTCTGCGCGCACCTTTGGCGGTGAAGGTCTGCGCGGCGAGCGGGCGTGGCGGCGCCTGCCACGGCGCCAGCCGCAGCATCGCCGCGACCCGCTTGAACCCAAGCGCCGCGGCGGCAGGCGCAAAGGGTTTGCCGAGGCGCGCGGCATGCAGCGCCAGCCGGAAGCGGCGCGGATAAGGCATCAGCGTTACCAGCATCGCGCGCAGCAAGCGCTCGCCGAGCGGGCGGCGGTAGGTTGCCTCGATATGGGCGCGGGCGTGATCGACGAGATGCATGTAGTGGACGCCGGACGGACATGTCGTCATGCAAGCCAGGCACGACAGGCAGCGGTCGATGTGCCTGGTCACTTCCGCCGTCGCCGGGCGGTCGTGCTCCAGCATGTCCTTGATCAGGTAGATGCGCCCGCGCGGCGAATCGAGCTCGTTGCCGTCCAGCACATAAGTCGGACAAGTCGCGGTGCAGAAGCCGCAATGCACGCAGGCGCGCAAAATCTTATTTGCCTCCGCGATGTCCGGATCGGCAAGCTGCGCGAGGGTGAAATTGGTTTGCATGGCTCACACCCCCGCCCACATGCGCCCGGCATTGAGCACGCCTTGCGGATCGAAGCCGCCCTTCACCCGTTTGGTCAATGCAGCGAGCGCCGGCGGTTCCGGCGTAAAGACGTCGACCGCGGCGCGCGCTGCAACCGGCGCGCGAATAAGCGTGGCGTGGCCGCCATTGCCGGCGACGGTCTCGTGCACGAGCGGCGCTTGGGCTTATCCGAAGCCGGCAGCGCCGCCCATATAAGGCCGCCGGCCCAGTCGTAGAGCAGTTCCGCGTCGGTTGCAGCGGCGAGCGCGTTGCCGACAACGGCGCCTTGCGTCGGCGCCGTCGAAATGCGCCACAGATCGCGCTTGCCCGCGGCGCCGTCGAGTGCAAACGGCGTCGCATCGCGGATCGCCCGCCACAGCGCGCCCGAGGCCGCTTCACCGAGCGTGCCGAGCGTGCCGAACGGCGCGAGCAGACTCTCCAGCACGGCCTTGCGCTGCGCCACCGATGGCGCCACGCCTTCAAGGCGGAACGCCGTTACCGCGGTTTGCGCGGACGCCGTCTCGGCGACCCGCGCGGCAACGGCGGCCGGCAGATGCGCCGCGCCCGACACATCGGCGAACGAAGCCATCGCCGCCATCATGACTTTGCCCGCGGTCGGGTCGCGCAGATTGAGTACCAGGATCGTTGCCTCGGTCTCGGCTTTGGGCAGCGTCTTGATGGTGACATCCGTCATGGCGGCGAGCGTGCCCCATGAGCCGGCAAGGAGCTTGCACAGGTCGTAGCCGGTGACGTTCTTGACCACTCGACCGCCCGACTTGAACGTCTCGCCGCGGCCGGAAACAGCGCTCACCCCGAGGAAATGATCGCGCGCGGCGCCGGCCTTGATGCGGCGCGGGCCGGAGAGATTGGCGGCAATCGCCCCGCCGATCGTACCAGCGCCGCCCGCGCCGCCCAACAGCGCGGCGTAATCCATCGGCTCGAAGGCGAGCTGTTGGTTGGCCGACGCCACCAGCGCTTCGATGTCGGCGATCGGCGTGCCGGCTTTCGCCGAGAGCACGAGCTCCTCCGGCTCGTAAAGCGTGACACCGGAAAGCCCCGAGAGATCGAGCGTGGCATCCCATTGCGCGGCGCGGCCGATGCCGCGCTTGCTGGCATGGCCGACGACTTCAAAGGTTTTGCCGTTGCCGAGCGCCCATTGGACTGCCTGCTCGACTTCGGCGACATCGCGGGGTTTCAGGTTGTCGGCCATCGGGCGCAGCGTCATTCGGCGGCGTCGGCCGCGGGCCCGAAACGCGCAACGGCCGGCATGATCTCGCGTGCGAAACGGCGCAGCTGCTCGCGGCCGCCGGAGATGGTCAGCAGGACATAGTCGACGCCGGCGTCTCGCAAAGCTTCGAGCCTGGCGCAGATTTCGTCCGGCGTGCCGAACAGCGCGTTCGCCTCGGTGCCGCCGGCCTTGTCGGCATAGGCGAGCACATGCGAGCCGCCCTTGCCGTCGGGCCGGCGCGACACATCGACGGTGCGCTTGGTATAGGCGGCTTGACGCATCAGCGCGGCCTGCTTGTCGGTCTCGTCGTTGGCAACGTAAAGCTGGCGCGCCACCACGACCTGCATTGGCGTAAAGCCGAGGCCGTGCGCCAGCCGCTCGGTTTTGTAGAGCCCGATGCGCTCGGCGATTTGCGCCGCGCCGGCATATTGATCGAGGATCAGATTGAAGCCGCGCGCGGCGGCGCGGCGGATCGACGGCGCGCTGCCGGCGGCGAGCCAAAACGGCGGATGCGGCTGTTGCGCCGGCGGCGGCTCGACCACGATATCCTCGAAATGCCAGAAGCGGCCGTGGTGCGAAAAGCGCGTGCGCTCGGTAAACGCGCGCTTGATCACCTCGACCGCCTCGTCGAACCGGGCCTCGGCCTCCTCCGGGGCGATCTGAAAGCCCTTGAACTCGCTATGCCGGTAGCCCTTGCCAATGCCGAAATCGAAGCGGCCGCCGGAGACCAGATCGAGGGTCGCCGCCTGTTCGGCAAGCAGCACCGGATTGTGCCAAGGCAGCACCATCACCGCCGAGCCAAGCCGCAGCGTCTTCGTTCGCATGGCGAGCGCCATGAGCAGCATCAGCGTCGCCGATACCTGGTTCCAGCCGGTGAAGTGATGCTCGACGAGAAAGCTCGAGGTAAAGCCGAGCGCCTCGGCTTCGACGTTGAAGTCGAGATAGTCGCGAAACCCCTGCCCGGTTTCCGGACCGAGGTCGTTGCCGTTGGCTTGCGCGGAACTGAAAATGCCGAATTTCATGAGGATGCCGATGATCGCGGATGTCAAAACCGCGGAATATCCGGAAACGCGACACGGCCCGCGTGAATATGCATGCGGCCCAGTTCCGCGCAGCGGTGCAGCGTCGGAAACACTTTGCCCGGATTGAGCAGGCTCTTGTCGTCGAAGGCGCATTTGAGCCGCTGCTGCGCGTTGAGATCGATTTCCGAAAACATCACCGGCATCAGATCGCGTTTTTCGACGCCGACGCCGTGCTCGCCGGTGAGCACGCCGCCGACCTCGACGCACAGCCGCAAAATATCGGCGCCGAATTGCTCGGCGCGATCGAGCTCGCCCGGCATGTTGGCGTCGTACAGGATCAGCGGATGCAGATTGCCGTCGCCGGCGTGAAACACGTTGGCGACCCGCAAGCCGTATTTCGCCGACATCTCCTTGATGCGGTGGAGCACCAGCGGCAATTGCGCCCGCGGAATGGTGCCGTCCATGCAGTAATAATCCGGTGAGATGCGGCCGACCGCCGGGAACGCCGCCTTGCGGCCGGCCCAGAACAACAACCGCTCGTCCTCGGAGGTGGAGACGCGGCAGGTCACCGCGCGGCAGGCCTTGGCGATATCCTGCACCCGTTCCAACAGATGATCGACCTCGTCGCGCGGACCGTCGAGCTCGACGATCAGCAAGGCCTCGACGTCGAGCGGATAGCCGGCATGGACGAATTCTTCCGTGGCGGCGATGGCGGGACGGTCCATCATTTCCATGCCGCCGGGAATGATGCCCGCGCCGATGATCTTGGCGACGCATTCGCCGCCGTCTTCGGACGCGGCAAAGCCGATCAGCGCCGCGCGCGCGGTCTGCGGTTTCTTTAAGATACGCACCGTCACTTCGGTGACGACGCCAAGGAGTCCCTCCGAGCCGGTGACGACGCCGAGGAGATCGTAGCCGCCGGCATCGAGATGCTTGCCGCCGAGGCGGACGATTTCGCCGGTCATCAGGACGAGTTCGCAGCCGAGCACGTTGTTCGTGGTCATGCCATATTTGAGGCAATGCACGCCGCCGGAATTTTCCGCGACATTGCCGCCGATGGTGCAGGCGATTTGCGACGACGGGTCCGGCGCGTAATAGAAGCCGGCGTCGGCGACCGCCTGCGACACCGCGAGATTGGTGACGCCGGGCTCGACCACGGCGACGCGGTTGTCATAATCGATCTCGCGGATGCGGTTGAATTTGGCAAGCCCGAGCAGCACGCCGTCGCCGAGCGGCAGCGCGCCGCCGGACAGCGAGGTTCCGGCGCCGCGCGGCACCACCTTGATGCCTTCGCGGTGGCAAAACCGCAGCACCTCCGCGACCTGGGCGGTGGTTTCCGGCAGCACCACGACCATCGGCAGCTGGCGATAGGCGGTGAGCCCGTCACTCTCGTAAGGCCGCATTGCCTCCTCGGACGCGATGACGCCCTCGCCCGGCACGATGCTTTTGAGCGCCGCCACGATCTCGGCGCGGCGCTTAAGCACCGCATCGTCGAACAGTGGCATCAACAGCGGCATCGGAACCTCGCAAGCGCGTTCGCGCTTCCATTATAGCGGAGAAGATGCCGGCAATGCGCGCATCAAATCGTGATGCGGATGGGCCGCGCGGCGCGGCGCCGACACTGGTTGACACGCCGCGCCGGGCTCGCTTGAACGGCGACCGGGGCGCGGCGGCGGCAATGCCGAAAGGGAGACGTGATGACAAGAACAAGGATGGCGGCGGTACTCATCGCCGCATCGGCCGGCGCAGCGATGTTTCAGGCGGCCGCGGCCGGGCCCGCCCGGGCCCAGGACGCCGACAAAGGCAAGCAGGTGTTCAATATGTGCTACCCCTGCCACTCCATCGGCCCCGGCGCGGCAAACAAGGTCGGCCCCGAACTCAATGGGCTGGACGGCCGACATTCCGGCACGGTGCCGAATTACGATTATTCGGACGCCAATAAGAATTCGGGGATCGTGTGGAACGAGGCGACGTTCAAGCAATACATCAAGAGCCCGAGCGCCATGATCCCGGACACCAAAATGCCGTTTGCCGGCATCAAGGACCAGCAAAGGATCGACGACCTTTGGGCCTATGTCAGCCAGTTCGACGCCAACGGCAATGTCAAGAAATAGACCCGCGGGATGCGCCTGCGGCTTGATCTGGCGCAAGGCGCGCCGGCATCGAAAATGCGATAAGCTTGACGCACATCAGCCGGGAGAAACGCCGCCATGATCAAGGATATCGTCGTCAATCTCAGCGTCGGCAAAGACAGCGATCCCGCCGGCGATTATGCGGTGTCCGTCGCTTCGGCCTTTGCGGCGCACCTGACCGGCATCGCGTTTGTCTTCGATCCGATCGTTCCGGTGTCGGGCACCGGTTATATCCCGGCCGAAGTCATCGAGAGCCAGCAAGCCGACAACGAAGCCGCGGCCAAGGCCGCCATCGACCGCTTCGCCGCGGCGACCGATCGCGCCGGACTGTCGGCGGAGCCGTTGACGCTCACCGCCAGCTTCGCCGGCGCCGGCGATCAGTTCGGCCGCATCGCGCGGCGCTTCGACCTCGCCATTGTCGGCCAAGCCGAGCCCGAGACCTCGAGCCGTGGACGAGATCGTCGCCGAGACCACGCTGTTCGAATCCGGCCGGCCGATGATCATGGTGCCTTACATCCAGAAGGCGCCGCTCAAGCTCGACAATGTCATGGTGTGCTGGGACGGCAGCCGGCAGGCCGCGCGCGCCTTTGCCGACGCCATGCCGCTTCTGGTCAAATCCGGCCGGGTCGAGATCGTCATCATCACCAATGAACGCGGCAAGGAGCACGAGATCGAAGGCGCCGATATGGGCCAGCATCTCGCCCGCCACGGCCTCAACGTCGAGGTGCACCGCATTGCCGGCGGCAAGATCGACGTCGCCGATGCGCTTCTGTCGCACGCCGCCGACTCCGGCGCCGATTTCATGGTGATGGGCGGCTACGGTCACTCGCGCTTGCGCGAATTCGTGCTCGGCGGCGTGACCCACTCGATGTTCCGCTCGTTGACGATTCCGGCGCTGATGTCGCACTAGCCGTCTGTAGGGTGGGCTCGGCGCGCTGCAATGCGTTCGCGCGTCGGCAAATCGTATGAGCGCGCCTTGCCCACGCGTCACTGCATCACCCTGCCTTCCCGTCACTGGGTGGTGTTTGCCGTCCTCTGGCTCGCCTGCCACTCTTCCAAGGTCTGCATTTTCAGGCCGAGCCGGTCGTAATAGACATAGAGAAAGCCATCCGGATGCCTGGTCACGGCTTCGGGGACGATGGCGGCGGCCTGCTGCGCCATCACGCCGACATAGACCTGATCGCTGCCGAAATAGCGGAAGCTGTAGAGCGTCACGCCGTCGTCGCGTAGCGCCACCGGGGTGACATCGCGCTTGAAGCGGAAGTCGGAAGCGGCGCCGCCGGGCGAGGACTGAATGCCGAGCGGGCTCTGATCGGATTGCGCGCGATCGCAATATCGCAATCTCAACGCTGCGGACGCACCTCGCCGAAATTTTCGTCCGCACCGGCGCGGAGAAATCAGCGCGAGCTGGTACGGCTTCTTGGCATGCTGCCGCCCGTGCGCCTTCGCAATGACAACTAAGGGTTTCCATAAGGAATAACGCTTCACCCGGAATCGACGACCGTCTGCACCACGAGCCCGCGCGCCCGCGCATCGGCAACGCCGAGCGCGCGCAACGCAATAAGCGTCATGGATTGCAGCAGCACGCGCTCGCGGCCTGCGGCATCCTCCGCCAGCGGCCCGATCAAGGCTTCGATGAGAAGGCCGACCAAGGCTACGCCCGCAAGCTTGGCATCCTGCTCCGGCAGATGCCCGCCGGCGACCGCCGCGGCGATGCGCGCCGAAAACTCGGCGACGAGCGCCTGGCGAAAGGACAGCCGCACGGCATTAAGCTCGGCATCGACCGGCTCGCCAGTTGCCGCAAAGGCTAGCCGCCGGTCGCGCAACGCCCGCATGGCAAATGTCATGATCGCGGCGGAGAGCGCCGACAGCGGACCCGGCGCGATGGCGGCGGCGCGGCGCAGGGCTGCGATTTCGCGCTCGGATATTTCCGTCAGCAGCGCCGCGACCAGATCGGTCTTGCCGGGGAAATAGCGATACACCGTTCCGGCAGCGATCCCGGCGCGGGCCGCGACCGCGGCGATCTGCACCGCCGCCATGCCGCCTTCGCTCGCCGCCTGCCGGGCCGCGGCGATGATGGCGGCATGACGTGCGGCCAGCCGGCGCTCGACATTTGCGGTGCGTCGATAGGGCATCGCGGGTTTGGCAAAGATGGAATCGCGCAGCGGAATAACTGAACCACGATTCAAAGGTGCCGGCAAACGCAGAGCCATTGCGTCGCAGCGGCGGTTTTGCCCTTTGGCGGCGGCATTTCCTCTGGCATAGCAGAGGGAACGTCTGTCGGGGGAAACGACCATGATCGGGAAGTCGGCAATCGCGGCGGCTGTCGCCGCGCTCATTTTTGGCTTTGCAGCGCCGGCCAATGCCGAAGATTACCCATCGCGTCCGATCGACTTCATCGTGCCGCTGGCGCCGGGCGGATCGACCGACGTGCTCGGCCGGATCATGGCGCAAGCGATCAGCGTGCGGCTCGGCCAGCCCGTCGTCGTCGAGAACGTCGCCGGCGCCGCCGGAACCATCGGCGTCACCCGCGCCGAGCGGTCGAAGCCGGACGGCTACACGCTCCTGTGGGGTATGTGGGGGACGAACATGGCGAACGGCGCCATTTACGATCTCGGCTTCGATCTATTGAACGATTTCGAGCCGATCGCGCTCGTCGCCACGCAGCCGTTCTTCATCGATGCGCGCAAGACCATGCCGGCCAATAACCTCAAGGAATTGGTCGCGTGGCTCAAGGCCAATGCCGACAAGGCGAGCATGGGCACCTCCGGCGTCGGCTCGCCGAGCCACATCGCCGGCGTGTTGATGGAGCAATTGGTCGGCGTGAAGTGGCAGATGATCCCCTATCGCAGCGCCGGCCTTGCCACCAACGATCTCCTTGCCGGCACCACCGATCTGCAGCTCGATACGCCCGCGGTGTCGCTGCCGCACGTGCAGAGCGGCGCGCTGAAGGCCTACGCGGTCACCGCCAAAGAGCGCATCGCAGTGGCGCCCGATATTCCGACCACCGATGAAGCCGGGTTGCCGGGATTCTATTTCTCGTTCTGGCATGCGATGTGGGCGCCCAAGGGCACGCCGCCGGCGATCATCAAAAAAGTCAGCGCGGCGGTGATGGATTCGCTTGCCGATCCCACCGTCCGCAAGCGGCTCACCGATCTGGCGCAGATGATTTATCCGCCCGAGCAGGAAACGCCCGAGGCGCTGCACGCCTTTCAGAAAGCCGAGATCGATAAGTGGTACCCGATCATCAAGGCCGCCGGCATCAAAGGCGCAGTGATCGAGATTATTGCTGCGACTGCTGCGCGTCTTTGTCTTTCTTGTTCGCTTCATGGTGGCCGATGGCGCAGCCGGCCGCGGCGCCCAGTAAGCCATGATGACCCGCGACATGGCCTGCCGCGCCGCCGACAACCGCGCCTTTGATGCAGCCTTTGGCATCGGCCGGGAACGGCCGTCATCGCGATCGCCAGCGCCAGAGCCGCAGTTCCGATAAATGCTTTCATGTCGAATTGAGACTCCGCTTGTCGCCAGCTCAATCCGCGGCGATCCGGTTTTCGTTCCCGGCTTCACATTTTGATGGCGCAATGCGGCGTCATCTTCCCTTCTCCGCCATCGCCCTGGCGCGGATTTTGGCAAGCGTGATCGGTCGGCGTGATCGCCTCGCGGATCGATCGCTAGGCGCACGATCGCGGGCTTGCCGGACGCCTGCGCCGCTTTGAACGCCGCGGGAAAATCTTCCGTTCGCTCGACCGAGACGCCGAAGCCGCCGAAGGCGCGCGCGTAGGCGGCAAAATCCGGATTGCGCAATTCGGTCGCCGAAATGCGGCCGGGATATTCGCGCTCCTGATGCATGCGGATGGTGCCGTACATGCCGTTGTCGACGATGACGATGATGATCGGCAGATCGTATTGCACGGCGGTGGCGAATTCCTGGCCGTTCATCAAAAAATCGCCGTCGCCGGCGAGGCAGACGACCTGGCGCTCGCGGATAAAGCCGCTTCATCGCCACCGCGGCCGGCACGCCATAGCCCATCGAACCCGAGGCCGGCGCGACGTGGTGGGCGAAGCGGCGGAAGCGGAAGAAGCGGTGAATCCAGGCCGCATAATTGCCGGCGCCGTTGCATAGGATGGCGTCGGCGGGGAGATTTTCGCGCAGCCACACCATCACCGCGCCGAAATTGACGCCGCCCGGCTGCTCGGTCGGCTTGTCCGTCCATTGCAGATAGTCGGCATGCGCGGCTTTGGCGTCGCCGGACGGCGCGCGCGGCGAATTTCAATCTCCTCGAGCGCCGCGGCAAAGGCCGTCGGCGTCGCATGGATCGCCAGATGCGGGCTGTAGACGCGGCCGAGTTCCTCGGCGCCCGGATGCACATGCACGAACGGAATTTGCGGACGTGGGAATATCGAACAGCGTGTAGCTTTGCGACGGCAATTCGCCGAGCCGGCCGCCGATCATGACGACAAGGTCGGCAGCCTTGATGCGTTCGAGCAGTTTCGGATTGGGTCCGATGCCGAGGTCGCCAGCGTAACACGGGTGCGTCTGATCGAACAGCGAGCCGCGGCGGAAGGTCGTCGCCACCGGCAGGCGCGTATTTTTCCGCGAAGCGGCCAACGCTCGCGGAAGCTGCCTGCCGACCAGCGGCTGCCGCCGAGCAGCACGATCGGCGCCCGCGCGGCGCCAAGGAGTTCGGCGAACTTCGCCATTGCGTCGGGCCCCGGCGCGGTCTCGACCGGCGCATAGGGCGGCGCGTCGGCGACGGCAATGCGCTCGACCAGCATGTCCTCGGGGATGGCGACGACGACCGGTCCCGGCCGCCCGTTCGCCGCCGTGTAGAAGGCCCGCGAGACGATCTCCGGCACCCGCGCCGGATCGTCGATCTCGGTGGTCCATTTGGTCATGGCGCCGAACACCGCGCGATAATCGACCTCCTGGAAGGCCTCGCGCTCGCGCATGTCGCGCGCAACTTGGCCGACGAACATGATGAGCGGGCTCGAATCCTGTTGCGCGATATGGATGCCGTGCGCGCCATTGGTGGCGCCGGGGCCGCGGGTGACGAAGCAGACGCCGGGACGGCCGGTCACTTTGCCGATGGCTTCGGCCATCATCGCGGCGCCGGCCTCCTGCCGGCACACCGTGACGGTAATATCGCTGTCATGAAACGCGTCGAGCACCGCGAGATAACTCTCGCCGGGCACGCAAAAGACGTGCTGCACGCCGTGGATGCGCAACTGATCGACCAGAACTTCGGCGGCGCTGCGCAGATTGTCCTTGGCGCGCATCTGCGTCTCCCTGGACGCCCACTTGTCCGTCCTGCCCAATTGCGGCGCGAATTGGTACGGGACGTGCATAGTCGTTGCCGCGTTCCATAGCGCAAATTACGCATGACCGAAACTTGCGGGGCAAAAGGGAAGAGCGCGCTCCCCCTGATTGACTAGACCCCGTCCATGGCGACATAAGCTGCAAGCAGACGGCAAATCAGCCCAAAAGGACCGACCGAGAAGGATCCGACCATGGCGAGCACTGCGACAACCGCGTCAACCGGCGGCCACGGCCCCGAAGCCACCCGGCGCGATTTTCTCTTTATTGCCACCGCCACGGTCGGCGCGGTCGGCGCGGCGGCCGCCTTGGTGCCGCTGGTCGACCAGATGAACCCCGACGCCTCGACGCTGGCCGCCGGCGGGCCGGTCGATCTCGACCTCAGCAAAGTCGAGGAAAATTCGCAGGTCATGATCCGCTGGCGCGAGCGGCCGATCTTCGTCTTCCACCGCTCCAAGCAGACGCTCGAATTCGATGCAGAGCCAGCAGATGGTGTCGCTCCTCTCCGACCCCGATTCGGAACAGCCCCAGCAGCCGCCTTACGCCACCAATTGGCACCGCTCGCTCAAGCCGGAATACGGCATTCTGGTCGGCATCTGCACCCATCTCGGCTGCATTCCGCTGTTCTATCCGACGCCAAGCGCCACGACGCCGGTGTCGAATTGGCCGGGCGGCTATTTCTGTCCCTGCCACGGCTCGAAATACGATCCGGCCGGACGCGTCTTCTCCGGGGTGCCGGCGCCGTACAATCTGCCGGTGCCGCCCTATCGCCTCGTCAATGCCACGACGCTGCGGGTCGGCGAAAACGATCCGAGCGCGCAGGCCTGGAATTTCGATTCGATCCGTCAGCTCTGACCGGCATCGCGGTGACGGCGTGCGTTCGCGCCCGCGCGTCGCTCATAATGTCCTATGGCTTTCGATTTTCGCGCGCTGGCGGTGGCGACGGCCGGGTTCTCCGCCTTCGTCAATCTTTACTCGCCGCAAGCGCTGTTGCCGCAGCTAGCGGGTGAATTCCACGTCGGCCCGGGCGAAATCTCCTCGCTGATGACCGCCAGCACCTTGGCGATCGCGCTGTCGGCGCCGTTCACCGGCGCCTTGGCCGATGTTTTGGGGCGCAAGCGGCTGATCGTCGCCGCCATGTTTGCCATCACGGTGCCGACCGTGATCATGACTTTTGCGGCGACCGTTCCGCAGCTCGTCGTTTGGCGTTTCGTCCAAGGCCTGTTGGTGCCGCCGATCTTCACCGTCACGGTGGCTTATATCGGCGACGAGTGGCCGCCGCGCGACGTCGCGCGCGTCGCCGGCCTTTACGTCACCGGCGCCAGCATCGGCGGATTTTCCGGCCGTTTCATCCCCGGCATCCTGACCGACGTGATCGGCTGGCGCTCCGCCATCCAGGTGGTCGCGCTGATCACGCTGGTTGCCGCCGTCATCGTCACGCTGATGTTGCCGCGCGAGCGGCAGTTCGTGCGCTCCGGCGGCCTGTTGTTGTCGCTGTCGCAAATGTTTCGCCATTTCCGCGACCGGCGCCTGGTCGCGACCTTTGCCATCGGCTTTGGCGTGCTGTTCAATTTCATCGCCGCCTTCACTTATGTCAGCTTCCATCTGGCCGGACCGCCGTACTTCTTCTCGCCGACGCTTCTGGGCGCGCTGTTCTTGACTTACCTCGTCTCCAGTCCGCTGTTGCCATGGACCGGGCGCGCCATCGCGCTGTTCGGCCGCCGCCGCCTCGTGCTCGGCACCATCGTGGTGTGGATTGTCGGCGCGCTACTGCTGTTGGCGCCGCCGGTTTGGATC
Source organism: uncultured Alphaproteobacteria bacterium (assembly GCA_963816565.1). GTDB lineage: Bacteria > Pseudomonadota > Alphaproteobacteria > Rhizobiales > Xanthobacteraceae > BOG-931. Next base: position 579,250 of record CAWFLM010000001.1, read on the forward strand.
ATCGTCGCCGGGCTGACGCTGTGCGCGGTCTGCGGCATGCTGTGCCAGACAATTTCGACTGGATATGTCACGCTCACCGCCAAGGAGGGCCGCTCGTCGGCGGTCGGGCTCTACGCCTCGACCTTCTATATCGGCGGCAGCGCCGGCGCGTTTCTGACCGGCATCGCCTGGACGACGGCCGGCTGGAGCGGCTGCGTCGCGGTGATCGTCGCCATGCAGGTCATCATGGCGATCATCGTGCTCGCGGCGTGGGATTAGGTCTAGAAACCAAAAGTCGGATAAGGGGAAAACCTGTGTTGTCAGAGAAGCAATTCGCATTCTTGCGTTCGATCGATACGCCGACCGTCTGCAATCTCATTGAGATCGTCGCTCCGGAGCGGCGCGGCGCCGGCTACACCGTGACCCATCTGCACTGCCCGTTTCCCGATCTGCCGCCGATGGTCGGCTTCGCCAAGACCGTCGCCATCCGCGCCAAGGACGCGGTGAGCGGACCGAGCTATATGGCCAAGCGCATGGACTATCTCGATTACGTCGCCGCCGCGCCGCGGCCGAGCGTGGTCGTCATCGAGGACCAGGACGACCCACCGGGCTACGGCGCGTTCTGGGGCGAGGTGCAAACCAACGTGCACAAGGCGCTCGGCTGCCTCGGCACCGTGACCAACGGCTCGATCCGCGACATCGCGCAAGTGGCCGAGGGCTTCCAGATGCTCGCCGGCTCGATCGGCCCCTCGCATGCTTTTGTGCATGTCGAGGAGTTCGGCATTCCCGTGCGCATTCACGGCATGGACGTCAAAAGCGGCGACCTCATCCACGCCGACCGCCACGGCGCAGTCGTCGTGCCGCCCGACAAGGTCGACGCGCTGCAGACCGCGCTCGACGGCCTCATGAAGCAAGAAGCCCGCATCATCGCCGCCGCGCGCAAGCCCGGCGTGACGGTCGAGGAGATCAAGGCGGCGTTCCGCGGGTGAGTTAGGCCGACGCGGCCTTGCTGCGGTCGCATGCGAAGGGGGAGGAATTGAACGTGAGTCCGTTCGATCTGAGCGGTCGCGTCGCGATCGTTACTGGCGGCAATGGCGGACTGGGTTTGGGCATGGCGCGCGGCCTGGCCCAAGCCGGAGCCGCCATCGCCATTGCCGCCCGCGATAAGACCAAGGGACAAAAGGCCGTCGCGGAATTAAGCGCGTCCGGTTTTCGCTGCCGGTTCTACCCGCTGCACGTGTCGTCCAAAGCCTCGTGCCAGGCGATGCTCGACGCCGTCATCGGCGATTTCGGCCGTTGCGACATTCTCGTCAACAATGCCGGCACCACCAGACGCAAGCGCCCCGAACAAATTTCCGAGGACGACTGGCGCGAAGTTTTGGACGTCAATCTCTCCGGCGCGATGTTTTGCGCGCAAGCGACCTATCCGCATATGAAGGCGGCCGGGCGCGGCAAAATCCTCAATATCGGCTCGATGTATTCGATCTTCGGCGCGCCGCTCGTCGCTCCTTATGCCGCGAGCAAAGGCGGGCTGGTCGCGCTGACGCGTTCGCTGGCCGCGGCTTGGGCGGCCGACAACATCCAGGTCAATGCCATCCTGCCCGGTTGGATCAATACCGAGCTGACGCGGAGCGCCCGCGAGCAGATCGAAGGCCTGCATGACAACGTATTGGCGCGCACGCCGGCGGGCCGCTGGGGGGAACCAGACGACTTGGCCGGCGCCGCGGTGTTCCTGTGCAGTTCGCCGCGGATTTCGTCACCGGCGCTGTGCTGCCGGTCGACGGCGGCTATTCGATTCGCGGCAGCGAGCACGACGGCCATAAACGTCAGACGTCGGCGCTCGGATGCCAATGCGGCTGGTAGCCGGCTGACAAAACCGCAAGGATCGCGGGTGGCGTGAGGACATCAATACCTGCGCCCACGCGGCCGCGGCTTGCGCACATCGTAGCCTCGCGGCGTCCAGCGCAGCAGCACGTCGCCGTGGACGGCGAAGGCGCCCTCCTCCAGCGCGACAAATGCGCCGTCGGGTAATTCGTCTATGTGCGCGCCGGTGCACCGCTTGGCGCGGCCGTCGAGACGCTCCCGTGCAGCACATCGATCCATCTCGGCGGCACGTCGGCCGTGCGCGAAGGTCTTTCGCGATCCGCCAGCCTCTCGGCAAAGGCCAACGCCTCTTTGCGCCGGCATTCGAAACAGGGCCGATGCCCGGCCGCCAGCGCGGTCGGTTCGTCGAGAAAAAACAGCTCGGTATAGAACCGTCCCCAGACGTCGCGGTGGCGGCCTTTGAAATCGAGCACGCAGCAAATCCATTGCCGCGACGCCCAGCGCCGCGCCGTCAGCGTCTTCGCATCGGTATGAAAACGCCCGCCGCGATTGCCCAGAAACAAACCGCGCGCTGGCGTCGCAACAAGGTCGCCAAAGGGGTTACCCGATTTTGCAGCGGCATCGGATCGTTCCGACGAATTCATGGGTGGGTCGCACAAGCCGCCAGCCGATGCTAGCCTTACCCCCGCGACCAAAACCAAACGAGGAAACGCATGCCACGCATCCCCATCATCGACGCGCGCCGATATGAATGCCGAACAGGCGCGGGTCTACGACACCGCCAAAGCCGGAGCCGGCATCGTCGCGGGCCGTATAATGCCTATATCCGGCTGCCGAAATTGTTCAAGTCGGCGCAGGGCTTGCGCGAGTCGCTGTCCGGCGGGCAGCTGTCTCAACGCGAGCAGCAGATCGTCAATTTCGTCGTCGCCCGGCATTGGAACGCGCGCTAACCGTGATTCGCCCAAGTGCGCCGTCGCTCTCCGTCGGCATCACCAGGCCGTGATCGCCGCGATCACGCGCACAAGACGCCGAACCTATCCGATAGTGCGCGAAAAAACCTCTTGACCGTGGCCTTTGAATTAGGTCGTAACAAAGGCTTGAGCGACGAAATATGGCGCCGCGGAAAAGACCATGGGGCTGGAAAGCCTGGTGGCGCTGGTCGCCTCCATCGGCAGTTTTTCGATGACCTGCATGACCGCCGCCACCTTCGGCATCGAGCCGCCGGCCGCCAATCCGACGCCGCTGTTGCAATAGAATGTGCCGGGCGTTTTGAACCCGCCCTCGTTCGCGACGACCAATTCAAGTTCGATGGTCGTGATTTATGTGGCGATCTGCCATGGTCTTCGGCGATCCCGGGCGGTGGAGCGTGCTGACGCTGCTTTCGGCAGCGGCCCTGGCGCTCGCGCTGTTTGCTTCCAGGCGCGGGCGCAATCGTTCCGACGATTTCAAATGCACCGGAAAGCCGATTTGCCTGGAGCCGAGCAGATTGCCGGTTGCACCCAGGCGATCGGATCGGGGCATTATAGCGGGACCGACCTGGCCGAGCTCTTCGATAATCGCGGCATTGCCTATCTCGGCGGCGGCGACTTTGACCGCGCCATCGCCGACTCATGACCACTCGATCGCGCTCGCTCCGAGTGCCGCGGCGCGCTTTAACAGCCGCGGCGTCGCTTACGTGGCAAGGAGCGACTTCGATCAGGCCCTCGCCGACCTAACGCAGGCAATCCAGCTCGCGCCGCACGATGCCCGTCGCCTTCAACAATCGCGGCTTTCTCTACGCTCGCCATCAGAATTTCGACCGCGCCCTCGCCGACTATGACGAAGCGATCCGGCTTAAGGCCGATTATGCACTCGCCATACGTCAATCGCGGCAATGTCTACGCCGCCGAAAAGAACTCCAATCGTGCGATCGCGGACTACACGGCCGCGATCGCCATCGATCCCAAGGAGACGCCGCAACTATGACGTGCGCGCCATGGAATATTCCAGCAAGGGCGATCTCGATCTTGCGCTTGCCGATTACACCGCGGCGATCGGCATTGAATCCCAGCGATTCCCATCTCTATACCGCTCGCGGCTATGTTTACCGCAACAAGGGCGATCTCGACCGCGCGCTGGCCGACTTCAGCAAGAGCCATCGCCATCAACCCGAAAGATTGGCTTGCGTACGACCTGCCGCGGCGACATTTACCGCTCTCAGGGCGAGTCTCGACCAGGCGCTCGCCGACTACAACGCTTCGATCGGGATCAATCCCGACAATGCGCTGCCCTACGATGGCCGCGGCATTGCCTATAAGGCCAAGGCCGAATTCGATCCGCGCGGTGGCCGATTTCACCAGAGCGATCGAGATCGATCCGACCAATGCCGGCGCCTATTCAAACCGCGCCAGCATCTATGAGGGCTACGGCAAATTCGACCTGGCGATCGCCGACTACAGCAAAGCTATCGAAATCATTCCGACCGATGCGGGCAATACATTTTTCGCGCCGCCGCTTATAAAGGCCAAAGGCGATGTCGCGGGCGCGCTTGCCGATTACGACAGGGCCATCAGCTCGATCCGCAAAATTCCGACGCCTACCGAGGCGCGGCGCCTTGTATCAGGACAAGGGCGACATGGCGCGGGCGACGGCGGATTACGACAGGGCCGACAAGGTCGGACATACGGTCGCTGTTGGCGCCGAAGGCGGCGAAATAAGGCCGTCGGTGCTATCGAGGGCGTGACTCGCGGAGAGCTTTCGCCGCGACATGAACGTATGAGGCCGCCACCTACGGCGGGACTGCGCTATGCAGCAGTCCGCCTAATGCAAAAAAAGCCCACAGCTCGGGGCTTTGGGGCTGGGGCTTTTGATCTTTGGGAATAAACGCATCCCGCGACCGTTAAGACAATGTTCGGCCGGCGAATTAGGTTCCCTCAATCGCTTAAACCGGGATGACTTTTCCTTGGACGCCATCCCGCTCTAGCGATTTGTTTGAGTATGTCCTTTTGGCAAAACCGGTTTCCACTTTTGCGAGACATGCTCTAAGAAGAATGGGCAGCCGTCAGCTTTGCCGCGATGAAAGTCCCGCCCGATATACGGGCGAGACGCCGAGTTGTTACTGGCAATAGTAGCGATTGCCGTCATTAGCCAGGAACGTATTGGAGGCCGGATCGAAGGATTGGTAGCGCGCGGCGCAATAGTTCAGATGAGCGGCTTGTGCCTCCGAAGACGCCGCCGGAGTTACCGGGGCAACGGCAACGTCCATGAGGCCGCGCGGAGCATAGCCGGAATCATAGCGATCGGATGCAAGGCCATCGCCATAGGAAACCGAACGCAGGTCATAGGACGAATATCCGCCGGTCACCGGGGCATAGACCGCATCGCGGCCGTAAGGCGAATATCCGGCAACAGGCTGGCCGGCATAGGGACTGACGAGGGCGACCGGATTACCGGCATAGGGATTCGCAGCATAGGCTCGCGAACTGTATGCCTCGCTGCTGGTGCCGTCCCGAAAACCGCGGAGATAGGCGTTGTTGGTTGAGTTCTCGCGGCCCCGCCGAAGCCCGGCGTCGTATTCGGCGACGGCGCTCATGAATAATGTCCGCGAGTGGGCCGACGACGTTTTGGCGTGGTGCCACACCGGCGCGCCCTGAGCGGCGGCGGGCACTGCGAAGCAGGCAGTGCCAGTAAGCAGCGCAACTGCCGTTGCGCAGGCTGAAGTTGTCATGGTCATGATCGAAGGTCCTTTGTTGACCCCGTAACCTCATCGTCGCAACTGCCCACGGGCGGGACTGATCCAAATTGACCACAATCGCAAGAAACAGATCGACCTCAGCGCTACGCGGAGGACCCCAAATTACGACATGAAGTGTTAAGTCGCGTAAATCTCCGCTTTGGGTTCATTCTCGACCGCGACGGGTCCGGCTGTGACTCCCGTGATATCGGCGAGGCCCGAAAGCGGACGCAAGATCGGAGCAATTAGCCGCCGTCTAGCCCGCCGCACCGCGCCACGCGCCGATCGCCGGCACCGGCAGCCCCAGATTTTCCCGCAACGTGACGCCGGCGAAGTCCTTGCGGAACAGCGCCGCGGCGCTGCAGCTCCGGGCACGACGAAGCGCACGAAATCCTCGTAGGCGCCCGGCACATGCGTGGCGGAGAGGACAAAGCCGTCGCAGGCCGGCGCCGTGAACCATTGCTCGAGCTGGTCGGCCACTTCCTTCGGGCCGCCGACGATCGGATTGTGCACGCGGCCGCGGCCGCTGATTGCGATGAAGTCGCGCACCGTGGGATTTTTCTTCGCGCTCACCACGCGGTCGCGGATGCCTTGCAGGCCCGACATCGCCGTCGAGCTCGGCTGCCGTGAACGGCTCATCCATGCCCTTTCGTCGCAAAGTCGAAGTTGAGCGCCTCCGACAACAGCGACAGCGCATCGATCTCGAGCGGCAGCTTCTCGATCTCCGCCCACTTGTCTTCGGCCTCGGCTTTGGTCGCCGCCGCCACGGTGTTGACGAGGTGGGTGATCTTGACCGCCTCGGGATCGCGGCCGAAGCGCGCCACCTCCGCCTTGAACTCCGCGTAGTCGCGTCGGCCGATCGTCGATGTTCGGATAGACGACGAAAATCACCTCGCCCCAGCGCGCGCCGAAACGCTTTGCCGCGGCCGCTCGAGCCGGCCTGGATGATGACGGGATGGCCCTGCGCCGAGCGCGGCACCGTGAACGGCCCGCGCGAGCGGAAGTAGCGGCCCTGGTAATCGAGGCGATGCACTTTCTCCGGCTTGGCAAACAGGCCCGACGCCTTGTCCTGGACGATGGCGTCGTCCTCCCAGGCATCCCAATGGCCGAGCACGATCTCCATGAATTCGTCGGCGCGGTCGTAGCGCAGATCGTGGCCGATCACCTCGTCGCGGCCCATGTTTTGCGCCTCGCCGTCATTGAGCGAGGTGACGACGTTCCAGGCCGCGCGGCCACTCGTCATCAGATCGAGCGTGGCGAACACGCGCGCGACGTGGAACGGCTCGTAGTAGCTCGTCGAATAGGTCGCGCCGAGGCCGAGCCGTTCGGTCGCCATGCCCATCACCGTGAGCACGGTGACGGCGTCAAGCTTCACGCAGCGAATGCCGTGGGCGACGGTGTGGCCGTGATCGCGCCCATACATGTCCGGCATCGACAGCCGGTCGTCGAAGAAGCCCAAGTGAAACTTGCCTTCCTCCAGCACGCGGCCGATATGCCGGTAGAAATCCGGCGACCAGCTGTCGGTGCGCGAAGCGGGATGGCGCCAGGAACTGGCGAGGTTGCTGCAGTTCTGCGCCTGCAGGAAGCCGACCAAGACCATCTGGCGCATGCGGAGTGTCCGGCAATGACATCCGATCGCTGCATTATGCCGCGTTCCGTCACCCGGGTGCGACCCGCCGACTTGATCGGGAAGGGCGACGGCGCGAGCAACACCTTCGAGGCCAGCGCTAACGCGCGAGCAGCTCTGGATGACGATCGCGGGAAGCGCAAGCTCACTGGTTGTCGATGGAAACCTGTTTGAGGTTCGTCGTCGGCACCGGCGCGACGAACCCGCCGGCGGCGGCTTCGGCAAGCCCGTTGCGGTCGAGCTCTTCGTCGTGCTTATAGACGTCGTCGCGGAATTCGACGGTGCCGTCGCGCGTCACCCAGCCGGTGAGATAGACCCAGGCCACCGGGATCTTGTGCGGCAGGTTGATGACTTTGGTCTGGCCGGCGGCAATGCCGGCATCGATGGCGGCGCGATCCCAGCCCGGCGGGCCGTCCTGCAGAATCCAGGCGGCGAGATCGCGCACATTGTCGACCCGGGTGCAGCCGTGCGAATCGAAGCGGTAGTCGGCGCTGAACAGTTTCCGCGTATCGGTGTCGTGCATATAAACCGAATACGGATTCGGCATGTCGATTTTCAGATTGCCGAGCGCGTTCCAGTTGCCGGCGTCCTGTCTGACGGTGAAGTTCGGCGACCGCTCCATCGACCAATCGACGCTCGACGGATCGATCTCTTCGTCGTGAGCGCCGAGGAGCCGCATATGCATGCGGCTGAGATAGCTCGGGTCGCGGCGCATGTGGTTGGCGATCTCGGTCTTGGTGATCGACAGCGGCACCGTCCAGGTCGGATTGAGATCGATCGCGGTGATATAGACCGACAGTGTCGGCGACGGCTTGTCGATCTTGCCGACGATGACGCGATAACGGCGCTCGACCTTGCCGTTGGCGACCGCCTCGACGAAGGCCGCGGGAATGTTCACCACGACGTAGCGCTCGGCAAACATGAAATCCATGCCGAGCAGGCGCTCCAGCGAGGCTTCGAGCTGCTTGATGCGGTCGCCGACCGGGACGTTGAGCGCTTTTACGGTCTGCGCGCCGACCGTCCCGGTCGCGTCAAGCCCGTGACGCAATTGGAATCGTTTGACGCCCTCGACGACGGCGGCGTCGTAGACGTCGCCGGATTCCTGGTCTGCCGGCATATCGCCGCCGATCACGAGATGGCGGCGCAACAGCGCGACATCGGGGCCGCTCGCGCCCGGCGCAAGCTTGGCGTCGGCCGGCAGCGTCGGCCAGCCGCCGCGCACCTGAATATCCGAATAGCTGAGCAGCGTTTCCTTGATGCGCAGATAGGTGCCGTCGTCGAACACCGGGTCCGACGACAACGCCAGCTCGGCGGCCGAACGCATTTCCGGCGTCGAGACGGCGTTGGCGGCTTGCAGGGCTTTACTGGCCGCGGGATGGGCAACCGGCGGCTTGGCAGTCTGCGCCGTTGCGGGAAAAGCCGCGAGCAACAACGCTAGGCCGGCAATCGACAAGATCCGCATAAGGCCGCCTCCCCCGTCCGTCGCGCGGTCCACGCTCACGGTTCACGCCCGGCGGTCGGAGCCTCGCTCACCCCTGCGGCTGCGGCTCCAGCGGGCCGGGCTCGGGGCGCGGCCGGTTGCGGCCGGCGCCGGCGGTCGGCACGGCCGAACCGCGCGGCGTGGTCGGCTCGATCACCGATTCGCGCGTCGGCCGCTTGCCGAGCAGCAGATCCTTGATCTCGTCGCCGGTCAGCGTTTCGAATTCGAGCAGGCCCTTGGCGAGCGTCTCAAGGTCGGCGCGCTTGTCGGTCAGGATTTGATTGGCTTCCTGATAGCCGGCTTCGACCAGGCGCCTGATCTCGGCGTCGATCTTCTGCACGGTGGCTTCGGAAATGTTCTGCTGGCGCGCCACCGAATAGCCGAGGAACACTTCTTCCTGGTTCTCGCCATAGGCGACGGTGCCGAGCGCCTCGGACAGGCCCCAGCGCGTCACCATCATGCGGGCAAGCTTGGTCGCCTGCTCGATATCGGACGCGGCGCCCGAGGTCACGCGCTCGCGGCCGAACACCAGTTCCTCGGCGACGCGGCCGCCCATCATGATGGCAAGCCGCGAGGTCATCTGTTCGAGCGACATCGACAGCTTGTCGCGCTCGGGCAATTGCATGACCATGCCGAGCGCGCGGCCGCGCGGAATGATGGTCGCCTTGTGCACCGGATCGGTCGCCTTGACGTTGAGCGCGACAATGGCGTGGCCGCCTTCGTGATAGGCGGTGAGGAGCTTCTCCTCCTCCGTCATGACCAGCGACTTGCGCTCGGCGCCCATCATCACTTTGTCCTTGGCGTCCTCGAACTCGACCTGGGTGACCATGCGCTTGTTGCGCCGCGCCGCCATCAAGGCCGCCTCGTTGACGAGATTCATCAGGTCGGCGCCGGAGAAGCCCGGCGTGCCGCGCGCGATGGTCTTTAAGTTCACGTCGGGCGCCAGCGGCACCTTGCGCACGTGCACTTTCAAAATCTGTTCGCGGCCGACCACGTCCGGGATTGGGCACCACCACCTGGCGGTCGAAGCGGCCCGGGCGCAACAGCGCCGGATCGAGCACGTCCGGCCGGTTGGTGGCGGCGATCAAGATGATGCCTTCATTGGCCTCGAAGCCGTCCATCTCGACGAGCAATTGATTGAGCGTCTGCTCGCGTTCGTCGTTGCCGCCGCCGAGGCCTGCGCCACGATGGCGGCCGACGGCGTCGATCTCGTCGATGAAGATGATGCAGGGCGCGTTCTTCTTGGCCTGCTCGAACATGTCGCGCACGCGGCTCGCGCCGACGCCGACGAACATTTCGACGAAGTCGGAACCCGAAATGGTGAAGAACGGCACGTTGGCTTCGCCGGCGATGGCGCGCGCCAACAGCGTCTTGCCGGTGCCGGGCGGACCGACCAAGCAGCACGCCGCGCGGGATGCGGCCGCCGAGCCGCTGGAATTTGGCCGGATCGCGCAAAAATTCGACGATCTCTTGCAGATCGAGCTTGGCTTCGTCGACGCCCGCCACGTCCTCGAAGGTGACGCGGCCATGCGCCTCGGTCAGAAGCTTGGCGCGGCTCTTGCCGAAGCCGAGCGCTTTGCCGCCGGCGCCCTGCATCTGGCGCGACAGAAAAATCCACACGCCGATCAAGCGCGACGAACGGCAGCCAGGAAATCAACAGCGACACGAACCACGGCACGTTGTCGCTCAACGGACGCGCCGTGATCGACACGCCCTTGTTATAGAGGCGCTGCACCAGCGTCGGGTCGCTCGGCGCATAGCTCTGGAAGGTGCGGCCGTCGGTGAAGTCGCCGTGGATTTCGGGGCCTTGGATCAGGACGTCACGGACGCGGCCCTGGTCGACCTCGTTGAGCAGCTGCGAGAAGGAAATGTCCTGCGCGGTGGTGTGCTGGCCCGGATTCTGAAACAGCGTGAACAATGCAAGCAGCAGCAGGACAATGATGACCCACAGGGCGAAATTGCGCAGATTGGCGTTCATCTTATGTCCTTGACCCCCGACCGAGCAGAGTCCGGGGGTCTTATGCGTGCCGGCAAATCGTGGCGGCTTCACGTCCCCAGTACCCGGCAATGTAAGGGCCAGCCCGCCCCCTGCCAAGGGAACCCACTCCGCAAGCCACGCAATATATACGGCTATTTCGTAAAGCGCGCTGTTGCGATGCGCGCGAAGAGCCGGTTTGCGGCGCGCCGGCGCGCGTTCGACCGTCAGCCGGTCGCTGCCGAGGCTGATCAGGGCGCCGGCCAGGGTCCGGCGCAGCCGGGAATCGGCCTGGCGCAGCGCGTCATAAAGGCTCTCGAGCTTGGCGAGCTCGACCGGGCCCTCGTCGCCGGCATGGGCGATGGCGCGGCCGAGGAGCCGCAACGCCACTTCGGCGGGCAGAGCCGCAAATTGGTCGGTCGCGAATGCGATCGGACCGCGTTGCGGCCACGGCCCCGGCGCCAGCGCCTCGCGCGCCGCGGCGACGGCGAATTCGACCGCCATTTCGGCGCGCCGCATGCGGCCGGCCAAGCGCGCCAGCCCGCGCGCATCGAGTCCCTCTTTGGCCAGCGCCGGCATGAACGCGCGCAGCCGCGCGCGCGTGAAGCGCGGATCGCGGTTGCTCGGATCCTCGCTATAGGGGACGCCGGCGGCTTCAAGCGTCGCGACCAGCCGCGCCTTGGGAACGTGCAGCAGCGGGCGGACCAGAAAAAAAGTGCCTGCCGCGGCCGACCGGCAACGGCGCGGCATACGCCATGCCGGCAAGGCCGCCGAGTCCGCTGCCGCGGGCGAGACGAAACAGCACCGTTTCGGCCTGATCGTCGAGCGTATGCGCGGTCAGGATATGGGCGTATCCGGCGCGCGCCGGCGGTTTGCGCCAAGAGCCGATAGCGCGCGATCGCGGGCGGCTTCCTGCAAGACCGGATTCCGGCTTCCCGCCGCGCCAGCGCAGCGTGCGATGGGCTAACGCCGAGGCGGCGCGCAAGGCGCTCGACCGCGGCCGCTTCGCCGGCCGCTTCCGCGCGCAGACCGTGATCGACGGTGACGGCGAGCGAGTTTCGGCGCGCGCTCGGCGCGCTTTCGCCCAGCGCGCCGCCAGCACCAGAAGCGCGATCGAGTCCGGACCGCCGGAAACCGCGAGGATCAGTCCGCGCAGATTTTCAAGGCCGGAGAACAGCGCATTCGCTTCAATCGTCGCGAATGGGTTGTTCAGCAGTGGGCACGCTTCTGCTCCCGGTCAACGTTTTGCTTTACGCTGATCGAAGCGTGCGGATATTTGCGCAACACCTCGCCGAGCGAGGCGCAGGCCGCTTCCTTTTCGCCCAAGGCCGCAAGCGATTGGCCGAGCCGCAACAGCGCGTCCGGCGCTTTGCGCGCTGGTGCCGTATTTGGTCGAGACCGCGAGGAAGGCTTCGGCGGCGTCGTGATATTTCTGGTCCTGCGAACAGGCTTTCGCCGAGCCAATATTGGGCGTCCGGCGTCAGCCGGTCGCTCGGATATTTGTGCAGGAAATCGCGGAAGGTCTGCGCCGCAAGTCCGTAATTCTTCTGCAGCACGTAGCCATAAGCGAGATCGTATTCGTCCTTTGGCGTGGCGTTCGGCGGCAGCGACGCCTGTTGCTGCATGGCGCCGGTCGCATTCGGATTCGACGGCGGCGGCGGCGGCAGGGCGCCGCCCGGCGCAAGCGCCGCTTGCGGCTCAGAAGGGCCTGGCGCGCCGGACAGATTGAGCGGCGCGCCGGGTTGCCGCGGCGCGCCGTACCGGGCGTAGGCGGCGGCGGCTCGGTCGCGGCGGTGCTGGTGCCGAGCGGATGCGGCACACCCGGCGCGTTCGGATCGAGCGCCGGGTTAAACGCATCATGACCGCCCGACGGCGGCGGGCCGGCGATGACGGGCGCGGGCGGCGCTCCGTATGGCGGCGGCGGCGCATCTTGGGCCGGCGGCGCGGGCTGCGGATATGCTGCGGCGGCGAATATTGACCGGGCGGCGTCGAATACGGCGTGGCCGTCGGCGGCGGTAATGACGTGGAAACCGAGGATCGCGGCGGCGGCGCGCCCGGCAGGCGGCGGCGCCGCCGCCGGCGGCGCACCGGCCTTGCAGGCGCTGGAGCTGCTGATCGAGCTGTTGATTGCGGTACTGCAATTGCTCACCTGGCCGGTGAGATCGCGACCGTCTCCTCGAGACGGTCGAGGCGGGTCACCAGATCGCTCGGCGTGTCTTGCGCATGCGCGGCCTGCGCGTCGCCGTCATGCATAACAACGCGAGCGCAAATACAGGCGTAGAGCGGCTCATTGCGTGAAGCATTGTCGTTAGTTTCCCCTGCCTTACCATAGCGCGTCCTGCGTCCAAATTGTGACTGTGGCCCGCTCGCGGCGGCATCGTGACCGGTCCGCCGCGGTCTATTCCGCGGGCGCAATCCGCGGCGCTCTTGCGCGAGGCGCGCCATTCCTCGAACCGCTGGATCACCACGAACAGCGACGGCACGAACAGCACGGCAAGGCAGGTCGAGGCGATCATGCCCGAGAACACGGTGATGCCGATCGACTTGCGAGCGCTGGCGCCGGCGCCGCTGGCGATGACCAGCGGCGCGACGCCGAGAATGAAGGCAAACGACGTCATCAGGATCGGCCGGAAGCGCGCGCGCGCGGCGTCGACCGCGGCTTCGAGGATCGGCTTGCCGTCGCGCACGCGGTGCTCGCGCGCCACTTCGACGATCAGAATGGCGTTCTTGGCCGATAGCGCGATCAGCAGGATGATGCCGATCTGGGTGTAGAGATTATTGTCGATGCGCAGCATTTCGAGCACCAGCACCGGCCCGGTCAGCGCCAGCGGCACCGACAGAATGACCGCGAGCGGCGCGTACCAGCTTTCGTATTGTCCGGCGAGCACCAGATAAACCAGCAGCATCGCCATCGCGAACACGAAATACATCTGATTGCCGACGATCTTCTCCTGATACGACATCGCGGTCCATTCGCTGCCGGCGCCGGGCGGCAGCGTCGCCGCCGCATTCTGTTCCATCAAACCGATCGCCTCGCCGGAGCTAAAGCCGGCCGCCGGCAGTCCGATCACGCTCGATGACGGATAAAGATTATACAGGCTGATCAGCGGCGCCCCGACGATCGGCTCGATCTTGACCATGGTGCCGAGCGGGATCATGTCGCCCTGCTGATTGCGCACCGAGAGACTTTCGATGTCGCGCGGCCGCAGCCGGAATTTCGCATCGGCCTGCGCATAGACCTGGAACACGCGGCCGAATTTGTTGAACTGCGCGACATAGGTCGAGCCGAAATAGGTCGCCAGCGTCGAGAACACCTGATCGACCGGGACGTGCAGGGTCTGCGCCTTGACGCGGTCGACGTCGACGCGAATTTGCGGCGCCGATGGCGCGGAACGACGTCGAGACGCGTTGCAGCGCGCTCTGCGATTGCGCATTGGCGACGACGGTATTGGTGATGCTTTGCAGCTTGGCGAAATCGGTCGAGCCGTCGCGCAGCTCGATTTGCAGCGTGAAGCCGCCGGCATTGCCGATGCCCTGGATCGGCGGCGGCGGCAGCACGATCACCCGCGCATCGACGGCATTTAGCGCCTGGCGTGAGGCGCGTGAAGATCGTGCGCAGATCGGCGCGCTCGCTCCAATCCTTGAGCACCACATAGGCGACGCCGGCATTGGCCAGCGTCGCGCTGTTGTCGAGCACCGAAATGCCGGCGATGGCGATCACCTGAGCGACGCTGTCGTCCTTGCCGCGCGATCGTGGAGACCTGTTGCAGCGCGTCGCGGGTGCGGGCGAGCGAGGCGCCGTCGGGCAGCTGCACGCTGACAAGCACGTAGCCCTGATCCTCGATCGGCAGAAAGCCGGTCGGCACGCGCGACAGGCCCCAGAACGGCGACCGCCATGATCGCAAAGGCGATCAATGTCATGAGCCCGGCATGCGTCGACCATGTGATCGATCAGGCCGGCATAGTTGTGTTCGAGGCGGCCATAGACCGCATTGAAGCCGCGATAGAACGCATTGCGCCGCTCCGGCGGTACCGGTGGGCGCAGCCACATCGCCGCCTGCGTCGGCTTGAGCGTCGCCGCGTTGACGGCGGAGAGCAGCGCCGTTGCCGCGATCACCAGCGCGAACTGCGCATACATGCGCCCGGTCAGGCCCGGCAGGAACGCCGCCGGCAGGAACACCGACATCAGAACCAGCGTGATGCCGATGATCGGGCCGAGCAGCTCATCCATGGCCTTGATCGCCGCATCATGGCCGCTCATGCCCTGCTCGATATTATGCGCGGCGCCCTCGACCACGACGATGGCGTCGTCGACCACGATGCCGATCGACAGCACGATCGCGAACAGCGTCGAGAAGTTCACGGTGAAGCCGAGCGCCCACATCATGGCGAAGGCGCCGATGATCGTGACCGGCACGGTGGTCGCCGGCACCAGCATGGCGCGCCAGTCCTGCAGGAAGACCAGGATCACGATCAGCACCAGCACCGCCGCCTCGATCAGCGTCTTGTAGACTTCGTGGATCGAGGCATTGACGAACACCGTGGTGTCGAACGGGATGGTGTAGACGAGGCCCTGCGGGAAGGCCTTCGCCAGCTCCGTCATTTTGGCTTTGACCGACATGCTCGACGTCGAGCGCGTTGGCGCCGGGCGATTGATAGATGCCGATGCCGGCGGCTTGCTTGCCGTCGAGCGTGAAAGTACTGGCCGTAGGTCTGCGCGCCGAGCTCGACGCGGCCGACGTCGCGCACCCGCGTGATCTCGCCGTTGTCGCCGGTCTTGACGATGACGTTCTCGAATTGATCGACGTCGGTGAGCCGGCCCTGCAATTCGATGGTGTATTGGAAGTCGACGCCGGGCGGCGTCGGCGGCATGCCGACCTGACCGGCGGTCACTTCCTGGCTCTGCTCCTGCAACGCCGTCACGACGTCCTGCGCGTTCAGGCTGCGCGCTTTGAGCTTCTCCGGATCGAGCCAGACCCGCATCGAATATTGGCCGGCGCCGAACACGTTGACGTTGCCGACGCCGGGAAGTCGCGACAGTTCGTCGCGAAGATTGATGGTGGCGTAATTGGCGAGGTAGAGGCTGTCGTAGCGGTCGTCCGGCGACGTCAAAGTGACGAACAGCAGGATCGCGGTCGAGCGCTTCTGCACCGTGACGCCTTGCGCCTGCACCGCCTGCGGCAACGGCGACAGCGCGGTCGCCACCCGGTTCTGCACCAGGATCTGCGCGGCATCGAGATCGGTGCCGATCTTGAAGGTCACCGTGAGCGTATAAGACTGCCGTCGCTGGCGCTGGTCGATTGCATGTAGATCATGTTCTCGACGCCGTTGACCTGCTGCTCGATCGGCAGCGCCACGGTGTCCATCACCGTGCGCGCGCTGGCGCCGGGATAGCGCGTCGTCACCTGCACGGTCGGCGGCACGACGTCGGGATATTGCGCGACCGGCAGCGTCATAGAGCGCGACCGCGCCGATCAAAATCATCAGGATGGCGAGAACGTTCGCCAGAACCGGACGCTCGATGAAGAATTTCGAGATCATCGTCGGATCATCACGCGCTAGTTTGCAGCCGCCGTGCGCGGCTTCGGCATCGACCTTCTCGCCGGGAATCGCGCGCATGATGCCGCCGACGACCACGCGGTCGTCCTTGGCGAGACCTTTATCGATGACGCGCAGCTCGCCGACCAGCTGTCCCGGCTCGACCTTGCGCTGTTCGACGACATTGTCCTTGTTGACGACGAGCACATAGCGGCCGCCCTGATCGGTGCCGAGCGCGACGTCGGGCACCAGCAACGCCGGCTGCGGTTTTGCCGGGAATGCGCACGCGCACGAAATAGCCGGGCAACAGCGCGTGGTCGCCGTTGTCCAGGCTGGCGCGCGCGGCGAGCGTCCCGGTCGACGGATCGACGTTCGGCGCGACGTAGTCGAGCTTGCCGTGGTGCGGGTACCCGCTTTCGTTCTGCAATCCGACTTCGACCGGCATGCCCGATCAGCGCGGCCGTGGTTTCGCCGCGGCTGGCGAGAATGGCGCGCACCTGCAGCACGTCGCGCTCGCTGGCGGTGAAATTCACCCAGATCGGATCGAGCTGCACGATGGTGGCAAGCGTGGTCGGCGAGTTGGCGCCGACCAATTGGCCGATCGAGACCTGCCGCGCGGTCACCACGCCGTCGAACGGCGCGGTCACGTCGGTATAGCCGAGATTGATCTCGGCCTGCCGCTCATTGGCTTGCGCGGATTGCAGGTCGGCTTGCGCGGAGTCGCGCTGCGCCAACGCCTTGTCGTAATTGGCCTGGGTCGACACTTGCTTGGCCACCAGAGCGGCCTGCCGGTCATATTCGGCCTGCGCCTGGGTCAAGGTCGCCTGGTCGCTGACCACGGCGGCCTTGGCCGCGTCCACCTTGAGCTTGTACGGCTCCGGCTCGATGGTGAACAGCGACGTGCCCTTCTTGACGTAATCGCCGTCCTTGTAGCTGATCGCCTGCACGAAACCCTGCACGCGCGCGACGAGATCGACCGAATTGACGGACGCCGTGTTGCCGGTCGCCTCGAAATAGCGGGTGACATCCTGCTCGACCGGCGCGGCGACCGTGACCTTCGGCGGCGGCGGCGCGGCGTATTCGTTGTTCTTGCCGCAGGCGGCGACGCCGCCGCAAACGGCAAGCATGAGCGTGACGCGGGCAAAAAAGCGGCGGGTCATGGCCGAACCCTTGTTCAAATGCGCTTACGAAATCAAGGTGACGCAACCGATACCGTGCGGCGCGGCTGCTACGATCCGATTTCGGCCCCGCCTTGGCAAGGCCGAACATCCAGGCCGAGAATATTGTCATTAAAATGCGATCGGCGCCATGACGGCGCCGATCGCTTGCAAACTCTTCGCGGCCGCGGATTTATGAGCTCTGATCGAGCACGGTCACGGCGCGCCGGTTCTGCGACCAGCAGGAAATATCGTTGCACAGCGCCACCGGCCGCTCCTTGCCGTAGGAGATGGTGCGCATGCGGGCCGCCGAAATCCCGCGCGAGATCAGATATTCACGCACCGTCTCGGCGCGGCGGGCGCCGAGCGCGATATTGTATTCGCGCGTGCCGCGCTCGTCGGCGTGGCCTTCGATGGTGAAGGAATACCTGTTGTAGTTGTTGAGCCATTGCGACTGCTTGTCGAGCGTGGCGCGCGCCTGATCGGACAGCTCCGAGGAGTCGGTGTCGAAGAACACGCGGTCGCCGACATTGACGACGAAGTCCTGCTGGCTGCCGGGCACGGCCGCCGCGCCATTCATCGCCGACTGATCGTCTTTCTTGGCGCAAGCCGCCACTGCAAGCGTCGCCAGGATAATGGCAACGAACTTGGCGCCGCGGATCATATTCGCCGTGCGCATTCCGGTGCCTCCATACTTACATCGTGACCGGACATGGATTGTCGTCAGCGGGTCTAGCAGTGCCTTCGTTAAACGAACGTTCCGTCAACCTTGATGCGGCCTTGCAAAGATAGTTTGACGCTGCGGATTCCCTGGAAAGCTTTTGCAGTGGTTAATGGGGCGTCAATACGGCGACTCTATGGAACCCGCCGCCCTCTATGCCCTGTCACCAATCTCAATATGGTGCGGTCTTGCCGCGGCCGGCCCCAAGTTCGCTTTCGGGTCGAAGGGGACATGGACCGATAGGCAAAACCGGTGGGTCGGTCGAAAATGACCCCGACATCAGCTCCGCGACAGGGCTGACCCGCTGGGCACGCACCTACACATTAGTCGTCTAATAATCCGCCGCGGATTCCTGTATACTGGCCGCAACTTGGTTGGGGTGCTTTCGTGTCCGCATTAAAGTCAACGATTTAGGCATGCGCAATCGGCCTAGCGTGTCTCTTTGCAACGTCGGCGGCCAGGGCTGACATCGTCTTCTGCAATAAATTCCCGCATTTGATCTACATCGCGATCGCTTATCCCCAAACCGGCTCCGATTCCTGGATTTCACGCGGTTGGCTCTCTATCGACACGGGCGATTGCGCCGAATTCGATACTGCACTTCGCGTGAAAACCCTTTATTACCGCGCCGAAAGTGTCTCCTATCGGCAGGGCGGCGAATCTATCAGAACCGTGTGGGGCGGAGGTGGCGATAACAGATTTGCAATTTGGGAGGATGATAATTTCAACTATTGGGACGCACAGACGAAAGTCTTGAAATCGAGTTTAGTCACCTTCTCCAAAGTAGGCGACGCAACGGGCGAAGCATTGTCGGCGCGAGTCACAATCGAGGCCGACGGAATCCATGTCACGAGCACGATCGAAAATTCGTCACCTCAGACAAGGTAATTGGGCGCCCTGAAATTTCTTGGGACCATTGATGCCACGCCCATGCGCATCAAACGTAAAGGCCATTATTTCCCGGTTGTTACCTTGTAGCCTTTGATCTGCAACTTGGGGGGGTTAGGAACTGCATCGTCGCTGCCAGCAAAGACACCGAAGCTAAGGCCAGGGTTTGCTGGTTCTTGGGCTCTCTCGGACTTGATCTGTGTTCCGTTCAGATAGACCGTAAGAAGGCCCCCGAGCGCTGTGACCCGGACAGAATTGACCGCTTTCGCGGTGGAAACGAATGCCGGTACCTTTTGCACGCTAAACAAGGTGTTCCAGTTTCCTGACGCCTTTTTCTTCAGCGACACGGTGCCGTCTGACGACACTTCAGCGTCCATAAAACTCTTGTAGTCGGCGGCCCAAAAAGGCAGCCCAGCGTACATCTGATTATTTTCTGCGATGGCGGCAGGGAGAATGAAATCCATACAGTAATCGCCGTCGGTAGCGTTGAAAGTCAGGTTTAAGGATTCTTGTCCTGAATAAGTCGCGTCGCCAGAAAGCAAAAATACCGGGGGTTTAATTGTGGTCAATGGCGGAGCCAGATCCCAGCCCCCAGTGTCATCGGAAAAGGTATCCTGGAATATTACGGTGCCGACTTGGCCAGTGCAGGCCCAAGATGGGCTCCACGCGAACAGTTGCAAAGCTGTGAGACAAATAAAAGTACGTAGCATCCTTTCCCCCATTTAAGCCGCCGAAAGAATACAAATCATCGGCCCGAACGAAGCCCAGTGCGCAATCCACTTTTTAGCTGTCAATTGCGACATGTCGCAAGCAGTATTATTGCATCGTCCAAATATCACGACAATTGTTCGAGCGTGCCGAGTTGGTTATGGCCCGTCGCGTCGTTTCGCGGCAATGCAGCACTTCGGTCGCTCGCGGAGCGAAGCGGACATTGAGTCGTAATTATGCGGAGTCACGACAACAGCGGCGACCATGCCGGGTCGGAGGCGTAGTTCGGCGTCGGAACCCGCTGCTCGTTACGGCCGGAAATATCGACCGTGAACAGCGACGGCCCCGACGTGCCGCCCGGATCGCGGAAGAACATGATGACCTGCCCGTTGGGCGCGAAAGTCGGGCCTTCGTTGTGGAAGCTTTCGGTGAGGATACGCTCGCCGCTACCGTCCGGCTTCATCACCCCGATGGCGAACGTGCTGCTCGCGATCTTGGTAAAGGCGATGTAGTCGCCGCGCGGCGACCACACCGGCGTGATTGTACTCGCCATCGCCGAAGCTGATGCGCTGCGCCGCCCCGCCGCTCGCCGCCATGACGTAGATCTGCGGCTGGCCGCCGCGATCGGATTCGAAGCAGATATGCGATCCGTCCGGCGAATAGGACGGCGACGTGTCGATGGCCTGGGTGTTGGTCAGCCGGGTCGTCGCCTTCGAGCGCAGATCCATGACGTAAATGTTCGAGTTCGCGCCTTGCTGCAAACTCATGACGACGCTCTGGCCGTCCGGCGAGAACCGCGGCGAAAAGCTCATGCCGGGAAAGTTGCCGACGACTTCGCGTTGCCCGGTGTCGATATTGTAGAGATAGACGCGGGGATCGCCCTGGCCGTAGGCCATATAGGTGATCTCCTGCGTCGATGGCGAAAACCGCGGGGTGAGCACCAGATCGTCGCCGCGCGTCAGATAGCGGACATTGGCGCCGTCCTGATCCATGATGGCGAGCCGCTTGACGCGCGCGGTGCCCGGACCGGTCTCGTCGACGAACACGACGCGGCTGTCGAAATAGCCGCCATTGCCGGTGAGCTGCTGGTAGATCGCGTCCGAGATGATGTGGCCGATGCGGCGCCAGTTGTCCGGCGTGGTGAAATATTGCTGGCCGGCGAGCTGCTGACCGGCGAGCACGTCCCACAGCCGGAACTCGGCTTTGAGCCGCCCGTCGGGCTGGCGCGTCATCGCTCCGGTCACCAGCGCCTGGGCATTGACGCTGCGCCAATCGGGGAAACGCGGCACCGTGTCGACGCTGGCGATCCGCTCGATAAACGCGGCGGGATCGATCGGGGCGAACAGGCCGCTCCGCTGCAGGTTGGCGGTGATGATTTGCGTGACGCCGGTCGCGGTGTCGTCGTCGCCTTCGCCGCCGCCGATGAATTTGCTGATCGCGATCGGCATCGGCTGAAAATTGCCTTGGGTGATGTCAAGCCGCACCACCGCGGCGGCGTTGCGGGGCACGAGCGTCAAGCCGCCGGCCAAACCGCCGGCCGGCGCCGAGCGCAAGCGCGCGCCGTCGCGTCATAACGAGATTGGATCTGCGTCGAAACGTCATTTGCCTTAATCCGTCCGGTCAGCCGCCAAGCAATTCGTGAGGGTCGAACTTGAGCTCGAGGTCTTTCCACTGGTCATAGTGCTCGGGTTTGAGCATGGTGAAAGGCTGGCACAACAGCAGCGCGCGTTTGGCGCTCTCGGCCAGCGCCGGACCCAACGACGATGCCGTGGCTTCGACCAGGACCGGCTCGTGCCCCAGCGTACCGTCCTGCTTGAACAGAACGCGCAACACGACATAGACCTTGGAATTGGCGTCGATGCCCGGCGGCGGGCTCCAGCAACTCGAAATACGGGCGCGCAAGGCGTCGATCTCACTCTGCGACATCTGCGCGGCTGGTGCGCCTGACGCGGCGCCGAGATTGGCCACGTCGTTGATCGTTGCGTTCGACGCAATTTGCCGCTGCGGGTCGCGCTTGTCGAGCAATTGCGCGACCTGATTGGCGTCGAACTTCGGCGTATCCGCCTTTTGCGGCGTCGACTGATCGTCCGGCTTTGACGGAGTCTTCGCGGCGTCTTTCTTCAAAAGATCGGCGATCTGATCCGGCTTGTATTCCGGCGGCGGCGGCTTGTCGGCTTTTTGCGCCTGCTTCGGATCGGGCTTGGGGTCGGGCTTCGGCTGCGGGCTCGATTTGCTGGAGTCGGTCTTGATTTCCGGCTTGTCGGCGACCTTGGGCGCCAGCTGATCGACCGCCTTCGGCGCGTCGACTTTATCGGCCAGCGGATTCGGCATGTCGATTTTCAGCTTCGGGGCGTTTTTGACCCCTTGCGTGAGCTGGGTGAAGTCCTTCTCGGAGACGATCTGCACCGGCAGCGACTCGACCGGCGGCACCTCCATCGGCTGCGCCGAAATCGCCACCAAGCGCACAGCCGATCGCGACCGCATGACCGACGCAAGATATGGTCATGCCGGTCTTCATTGGCCGTTCTGCTCGACATCGGTGACAAGCGCGACCCGATGATAGCCGGCTCCCGAGATTTGGCCCATCACCCGCATCATCGTGCCGTAGTCGACTTTGCGGTCGCCGCGCACATAGATCAGCTCGTTGAGGTCGCCGTGGCGGGCATCGATAATGGCTTTGAGCTTCGGCACCAGATCGTCGAGATCGATCTGCTTGTCTTGCAGAAATACTTTGCCGTCGACATTCACCGAAATGGTCAGCGGCTCGTTGTCCTGCGGCAAGGCCTTGGCTTGGCTCTGCGGCAGATCGATCGGCACGCCGACCGTCAAAAGCGGCGCCGAGACCATGAACACGATCAACAACACCAGCATGACGTCGACGAACGGCGTGACGTTGATCTCGCTCATGACCGGGCGGCGCCGGCGGCGCCTGCCGCCACCAGCCGAGCCCGCGCTCAGGATGCCTGCCGCCATGACCGAAAGCCCTCAGCCCCGTTCGTCGATCTGCCGCGACAGGATCGCCGTAAATTCGTCGGCGAAGCCTTCCAGCCGCTGCGCCTGCCGGTTCACCTCAGTGATGAACTTATTATAGAAAATCGTCGCCGGGATGGCGGCAACGAGGCCGATTGCGGTCGCAAACAGCGATTCCGCGATGCCGGGGGCGACCACCGCCAGCGAGGTGCTTTGCGACTCCGCGATCGACTGGAAACTTGTCATAATTCCGGCCACCGTGCCGAACAGGCCGATAAAGGGCCCCGCCGAGCCGACCGTCGCCAGCACCAAAAGGCGCCGCTCCATGGTCTCGACTTCGCGCGCGATGGCGACATTCATGACCTTCTCGATGCGCATTTGCAGGCCGGCAAAGGAGCGGGCGTGGCCTTCGAGACTGCGCTTCCATTCGCGCATGGCGGCGACGAACAAGACGCCGGTCGAATGGCCCGGCTGACCGGCCAGAGATTTATAAAGTTCCTCCAGCGACTGGCCTGACCAGAACGCCTCCTCGAAATGGTCGCCGGCGCGGCGAAGCCGCGAGAATAACAGCGTTTTGTCGATGGCGATGGCCCAGACCCATACCGAGCACAGCAACAGGCCGACGATCACCGACTCGACGATCCAGTGGGCGTGCCAGAACAGGTGAAACAGCGAGAGATTGGCGGAAGTCAGCGGCGCGACCGACGAGGCAATGTCGGTTGGATTCATGGAGCGTCCCTTTCGGCGGTCCGACAGTTGCGGCCAAGTACTGCAGGCCAGGCCGTGGGCCATCGGATATTGGGCCGAGTACTGGTCCATGCCGGCGCGGCGCACTGGCGTCGGGAGCAAAGGGTTATCGCCGGTCGCTTCGCGCGCGCCGACCAAGACCCGAAATTTCGCGAAGACCCGAGCCGGACCCGTCCCCGGCGAGCGGAAATCAATCGCGAAACTTGTCCAAACTAGGGCGCAACACCGGTCGTTCCCGCTTACGAAGCCCGACTGTGCTTAATGCGACGTTAAGGCCCGGTGACCGGGCCGTGCGAGCGCATGCCGCAGACCTCTATAGCCTCGCGGGATGGCCCGTTGACCGCCCACGGCAAAGCCTCTAAGTCATAAAAACAGCACGTATAGGTTGCGCATGGCTTCCGGTCTGGCCGAACCTTAAAGACTAGAGCGCGGAGCCACCAATGCAGTCCGCAATACCCCGATTTCGCTCGCCACTCTCGGGGGCACAACGGACGTTGCCCAAGGGGATGGTCAAACTTGTTACCAATTCCGGCACCGGACATAGCGCGACAATAAACTATTTTAACAGCAAGGCGTTTCTACTAAACTTCAAACGCGTTGCGAGTGGGGATGTACATCATGACCGAAAGCGCAGCGGACGGCACGGCGCTTGAAAATGCTTGTCGAGATATCGACCGGTATGTTTCCAAAACGGCGCAGCCGTCCTCAACCGAGGCTCAGTCGCTAAGTCCCAGCCAAAGACTTGCGTGAGTTGGGCAGGCAACAGGCCGGATCATCCACGATAGCGTCTCCCCTGCAGGAAATAGCAACGCCACCTTCCGCACAGGAAATGGCAACTCCCCTATTGGCCAATGAATTTTGATCCATTTGAGCGGGCTAACGCGAACGAACCATTACTGGCAGTGCAATAAAACGATCGCACGCCACCGCGTCTTTCTTTTGAGCCTTAACTGACCTCACGTATCTCGCTGTGCAACACGGCGCGATGCAATCCAAGACGCTGGCGAACGAGATCGATGTGGGTTTTGAGTTCGAAAAACAGGTCGGAGTGCCGTATTGGCACTCCCAAATTGTTTGCCAACTGTTCAATACTCTCCAGATCGGATTGAAGTGCATCGAGCTGTGAGGGGTCGGGTCTGTCTGTATTTCAGCCTCGACAAACCTGAGCCGACGGTACAAATCGTGCATGCGATCGCGAACAACCCATGTGGAGAGATTGGGCACAATTCTTGAAAACGGCACAAGAACCACGGCGCAGGACAGGATCACCGCGATTATTTTCTTGATGAGGCTAACCGTACCAGTAGGACAGATATTTGTTTAAATAGGATGGACCGTTTTTGTAGAACTCACGCGCGCCATCGGCAACGGCGAATTCCGGATCGGTTTGCGTAGGGAATTCACCTGCTCGTTGAAAAATCCCCGCTCCGCTATGCACCTCCACAAGCGTCTTCGCCAATAGATCTATTATCTCCGGATGAAGATCTTCACGCACGACCACGGCGTTGGTAGTTCCGATGAGATTTACGTCATTTGGCGGAATATTGTGCTCAAGATCGATCACCCCTTGCGGCAGGACCAACCGGACAAGATCGGGGAAAATCCGGGTAAGAGCCTCGGTCTGAGAAACGCTCATCAATCGAACATTGGGGTCTCGAAGCAGAGGTTGGATGATTGAGGATTCCGGCGCCAGCGCAACGAAAATAGCGTCGAGCCGACCGTCGAGCAGCGCCTCGACCGCGGCCGACCCAGTGAACGGTAACAGCGTCGCGCTCTGAGAATTGACGCCGGCGGCGTCGAGGACGTGCGTAGTGACGACGCCTTCCGGCCCTACGCCAATGCGTTTGCCCTTGAGTTGCGTCAGGTGGTCCAAAGTCTCCGTCCCACGATAAAATAGCCAAAAGACCTGGTAGTTGACGCGCCCCAATGACAGCAGGCCCGGTGCTTCCTGGCTATTCGAGGCTCCCCCCACCACGAAGGCGACTTGAACACCGGACTTCGGGTCCTCAAGAAGCCTTATGTTTTCCGATGTACCATCCGTTATGCGTATGTTGAGCTTGACGTGGGACCGGGCGAGCTTTTCCCGATATTGCTGGGCAAAGAACTCATAGGCTCCGCCTTTGGGTCCTGTTGCGATTGTAATGGTCGATGGCGGCGCGGGATTGAAATACTCCATGACGAGCCATATTACGCCAGCAATACATATTATTGCGACGATGGCTCTAAGCAAAGTCGGATGCCAATAAATGCTGCCGAATATTCGCTGCATGTCAGCTCTCGTCGTCGACCATCATGGCGCCAACCCTTTGCTGGCATGTGGTCGCGCAACGACATACCAGGACTATATCACGCATCGAAGCGGACATTCAGCGAACCGCCGACAGCAGCTAATTTGTAAGTCCGCGCCCTAGCGTTGCCCGTTAAGTTCGTCCTGATCGGCCTTCATGGCGATCCGCAGCGGCTTCGGGATCGGCCGCGCCCGGCCGCCGCTGATGAAGGCGACGCGCACATGCGCTTCGACCAGAAGCTCGTCGCCGCGCATGACGCGCTGGCGCACCGTGGTCGAGGCGCCCTTCACCTCTTCCGGCTCGGTGACGATGTCGAGCACGTCGTCCATGCGCGCCGGCTTGAGGAAATCGATGGTCATCGAGCGCACGACGAAGGCAAATCCCGGCGCTTCCTTCTCGGTCTCCTCGAACAGCGCGCGGTGATCGGCGCCGATCAGCCGCAGATAATTGGTGCGCCCGCGCTCCATATAGCGCAGATAATTGGCGTGATAGACGATGCCGGTGAAATCGGTGTCCTCGTAATAGACCCGCACGGTGAGCACGTGCCGGCCGTCGCGGATTTCGCCGTCGAGAGAAACGCTGCGTCATTACACTATCTCCACGGCACCCGCTCGGTCATCGCGTGTTCCCAGTTCTTGCCGTCGAACATGATGGGTCTTGAGCGCGGCGACATCGACGCCGTCGAGACAGCGCACATTGACGTCGATCTTATCGGGGTCCGAGCGCGGCACATAGAACGGATGAATGCCGCAGGTGGCGCAGAACGTATGCTGCGCGGTGCCGGTATTGAACCGATAGGTCGTCAGCGCATCCTTGCCGCTGAAGAAGCTCGAACTGCTCGGGCGGCACGATGAGATGCAGGAAGCCTTTCTTGGCGCAGATCGAGCAATTGCATTCGGTGACGCGCGACAGATCCGCCGTGACGCGAAAGCGCACCCGCCCGCAATGGCAGCCGCCTTCGTAGGTTTGCGTCATTGCCTCAGTCGTCCTCGTCCGACCCGAACAGCCCGAATTGCGCCGGATCGCGCGTCGGCTCGGCAAGCCCGAGATGCCGGAAGGCGTGGCCGGTGATCAGGCGCCCGCGCGGCGTGCGCTGCAGGAAGCCCGCACTGGATCAGATAAGGCT
This sequence comes from uncultured Alphaproteobacteria bacterium, assembly GCA_963816565.1. Taxonomy (GTDB): domain Bacteria; phylum Pseudomonadota; class Alphaproteobacteria; order Rhizobiales; family Xanthobacteraceae; genus BOG-931. The sequence goes on from CAWFLM010000001.1 coordinate 605,990, forward strand.
CGATGATGTCCTCGATGGCGTCGCGCGGCTCGGACAAAGCCGCCGCGAGCGTCTCGACGCCGACCGGGCCGCCGCCGTAATTCACCGCGATCGTCGTCGAGATAGCGGCGGTCCATGGCGTCGAGGCCGGCGGCGTCGACCTCGAGCGCGGCGAGCGCCTTGTCGGCGACGGCGCGATCGACCGCGGTGGCGCCGGCGACAGAGGCGAAGTCGCGCACGCGGCGCAACAGCCGGCCGGCGATGCGCGGCGTGCCGCGGGCGCGGCGGGCGATCTCGTTGGCGCCGTCCGCGGTCATGCCGATGCCGAGCACGCGCGCGCCGCGATTGACGATCTGCTCGAGCTCGGCCACGCGTATAGAAATTCAGCCGCACCGGAATGCCGAAGCGGTCGCGCAGCGGATTGGTGAGAAGGCCGGCGCGCGTCGTCGCGCCGACCAGCGTGAATTTTGCGAGATCGATCTTCACCGAGCGCGCCGCCGGCCCCTCGCCGATGATGAGATCGAGCTGAAAATCCTCCATCGCCGGATAGAGCATTTCCTCGACCGCCGGATTGAGCCGGTGGATTTCGTCGATGAACAGCACGTCGCGCTCTTCGAGATTGGTGAGCAGCGCGGCGAGATCGCCGGCCTTGGCGATCACCGGCCCCGAGGTGGCGCGGAAATTGACGCCGAGCTCGCGCGCCACGATCTGCGCCAGCGTCGTCTTGCCGAGCCCCGGCGGGCCGACGAACAGCACGTGATCGAGCGCCTCGTGCCGCGCCCGCGCCGCCTCGATGAACACGCTGAGATTGCTTGCGCGCCTGTTCCTGGCCGACGAACTCGGCAAGCCGCTGCGGGCGCAACGACGCCTCCGCCGCGTCTTCCTCGCGGCGCTCCGGCGTCACCAGCTTGCGTCCGGCGCTCGTGCTCACCGCTCCGGCCCCCGGCTATATTTGTTGGGCAGAAGATCGGCGATCGGCACCACCGTGGGCGCCTTGCCGTTCGGCACGATCACGCGCGCGTTGCGGATCATAGTCGAAAATCAGTTCGCGGCAGGCGCCGCACGGCGACACGACCTTGATGGTCTGGTCCTTCTCATCGGGCGGCGGATGCCGCACGGCGACGATCGTATCGATCCCGGCATCGCCGAGATCGACGACGGCGCGGCCGAGCGCGACGGCCTCGGCGCAGACCGCCATGCGGCCGAGATAGGCATCGAGATTGACGCCGGTGAAGATCGTGCCCGAGCGCGTGCGCAGCGCCGCGCCGACCTCCTGCCAGTCGTCGCGATAGCGCTCCTTGATCGCCGCGGTCGCGGCGGCGATCAGTTCCTTGTCGCTTGCCGAGTTTGCCGAGTCTTCGCCGGCGCTTCACTTCGCCAGTTCCTTCAAGCCGAGCCGGATCAGCGTCGTCGTCTCCGCGCCCTCGCCGGCGCTGCGCGCGGCGGCGGCAATGGCGGCGGCGGCCTGCGGCTGCGCATAGCCGAGATTGATCAGCGCCGAAACCGCGTCCGCGACCGGCCGCGGCGCGCGCTTTTCGTCGAGCGCGCCGGAGAGCCGCACCAAGGCCGGATCGACATCGGTAAAGGCCGGCGCCTTGTCTTTCAGTTCGGTGACGATGCGCTCGGCGACTTTCGGCCCGACGCCGGGCGTGCGCGCCACCATCGCCTTGTCGCGCATGGCGATGGCGGAGGCGAGATCGGCGGGCTTGAGCGTGCCGAGCACGGCGAGCGCGACTTTGGTGCCGACGCCCTGCACGGTCTGCAGCAGCCGGAACCATTCGCGCTCGACGTCGCTGGTGAAACCGAACAGCTTGATCTGGTCCTCGCGCACATGGGTCTCGATCGACAGCGTCGCCGGCTCGCCGGCGCGCGGCAGTTCCTGCAAGGTGCGCGCCGAGCAATGCACCAGATAGCCGACGCCGTTGACGTCGAGGATGACGGAATCCTCGCCGTAGCTGTCGATCGATGCCTTTGAGCTTGCCGATCATCGTGCCGCCACCTTTGCCATCGCCACCTTGAGCGACCACGCTCTGCCGATGATGCGCGTGCGTCACCGCGATGGCGAGCGCGTCGGCGGCGTCGTGGGACGCCGGATCGGCTTTCGGCAGCAGCACGCCGATCATCATCCGCACCTGCGTCTTGTCGCCATGGCCGGCGCCGACGATGCTTTTCTTCACCAGGTTCGGCGCATATTCGGCGACCGGCACGCCGGCCCTGGCCGGCACCACCATGGCGATGCCGCGCGCCTGGCCGAGCTTGAGCGTCGCGCTGCGCGTCCTTGTTGACGAAGGTCGCCTCGACGGCGGCCTCGTCGGGCCGGAATTCGTCGAGAATGCGCATCAGCCCGTCATGGATGGCGAGAAGCCGCACGGCGAGCGCATCGCGATCGTTGGTCGTCACCGAGCCGCAGCCGATAAAGTCAAGCCGATTGCCGGCAATCTCGACCATGCCCCAGCCGGTGCGGCGGAGCCCGGGATCGATGCCGAGAATGCGAATCGGGCGGGTCATGGCGTCCGATTGATAGCATGCCGGCAATGCCTAGGCCCGCTCGCCGGGCGCGCCGCGCCCTGATAAGGCAAATGCGTCACCGCCTCGACCACTCCAGCGAAAGCATGACACCCGGTCTGGCTTCGCGCTCGGCGCCATGCTCTGCTTCGGCGTGAGCGACCTGATCTATAAGCGCGGCGCGGCCGCGGGCTTTGCCGCCGGGGAATTCCTGATGGCGCAGGCCTGGATTTCTGTCCCGGCGTCACGCTTTATGCCTGGCTCACCGGCAACGCTGCATCCGCATCCGTCCGCCCTGTGGGGCTCGCTCGCCGGATTTTTTCTGTTCGTCGCTCTGTACAATTTCATCCGCAGCCTGCAGGGCGGCGCGGTCAGCACCAATGCGCCGATCTTCCGGCTCAATTTCACGATCACCGCGGCGCTCGCGATCCTGTTTCTCGGCGAGACGCTGACCGTCGCGAAGGCCCTGCGCTCGCCTGCGCGCTCGTCGCGGTGTGGCTGCTGCTCGCCGAAGCCGGCGGCGAACGCGGCAAATAAGATTTGCCTCGCTGACCGCGTGCTGATCGCGACCGTGGCGATGGCGCTGATCAATTTGTTCTACAAGGTCGGCCTGCAGCACGGCGCGCTGCCGGAAACCATGGTGGCCGCGCAGGCCTGGATGTTCTGCTCGCTGGCGACGCTGTTCGTCTTTGTCGGCGAACGGCGATCTGCATCCCGCCGCCGTCTGGCCCTACGCGGTCGCTGCGGCGCTGGCGCTGTTCGGCGCCTTCGTGCTGCTGATGCACGGGCTCGCGCTCGGGCCGGCAAGCGTGCTCGTGCCGGTGGCGCAAATGAGCTTCGTGTTCACGGCCCTGCTCGGTGCCGCGATGTTCCGCGAACGCGCTCGATATAAAGAAATATGCCGGCTGCATCGCCGACTTCGCGGTCGCCGCGCGGTCGCTATATGTTCGCAATGAGTCTAGAGGGGGTTCCTTGTTACGCGCTCATCTTCTGCACCAGCGCGTCGGAAACCTCGAAATTGGCATAGACGTTCTGCACGTCGTCGTGTCGTTGAGGTTCTCGATCAGCTTGAACAGCTTTTCGCCCTGCTCGTCGTCGACCGCGACGGTATTCTGCGGCCGCCACACCAGCGACGCCTTGCGCGGCTCGCCGAATTTCGCTTCGAGCGCCTTGGCGACCGAGCCGAAATGTCCTGCGCGGCGTAAATCTCGTGGGCGTCTTCGCTGGAGACCACGTCGTCGGCGCCGGCTTCGAGCGCCGCCTCGAACATCGCTTCGGCGCTCGCCGCCTTGGCGTCGTATTCGATGACGCCGACATGATCGAACATGAACGAGACCGCGCCGGTTTCGGCGAGATTGCCGCCGCTCTTGGTGAAGGTCGCGCGCACTTCGCCCGCGGTGCGGTTGCGATTGTCGGTCAGCACTTCGACGATCACCGCGACGCCGCCCGGGCCATAGCCCTCATAGCGGATCTGCTCGTAATTCTCGCCGTCGCTGCCCGTGCGCCTTCTTGATGGCGCGCTCGATATTGTCCTTCGGCATGTTCTCGGCGCGCGCCGCGATGATCGCCGCGCGCAGCCGCGGATTCATCGCCGGATCGGGCGGGCCGAGCTTGGCCGACACCGTGATTTCGCGCGCGAGCTTGCCGAACAGCTTGGACTTCGCCGCGTCCTGCCGCCCCTTGCGGTGCATGATGTTCTTGAACTGTGAATGTCCGGCCATGCTCCGTCTCTCTGCGTCTCGACGTCTGCGCGCCGCAGCGACGCGCACGCATGACGCGGCTGAATTGATGCGTCGCCGCCTTATAAGGCGGCAGATGCGAAAATAAAGCCGAACTACGACTCAGGCCCAGAACGCCGGCTTCGCCTGTTCCAGACCGCCGCCGAGCCGCACCGCGCCGACGCGCGCGGCAAGCCCGGTCGCCGGATCGGTCTCGACCGCAACGCCGCACAACGTCGCCGGGCCCGACGCCGGCTCGAACCGCGCCGACGACATCCCGCCGCACGAAGCGCTGCAGCGGCTCGTCCTTGGCCATGCCGATCACGGAATCGAAGTCGCCGGTCATGCCGACGTCGCTCATGAAGGCGGTGCCGCCGGGCAGGACGCGAAGATCGGCGGTCGGCACATGGGTGTGGGTGCCGACCACGAGGCTGGCGCGGCCGTCGCAGAAATAACCCATCGCCTGCTTCTCGCTGGTCGCCTCGCCATGGAAATCGACAATGATGGCGTCGGCGCCTTTGCCAGCGGGCAGGCGGCAAGCTCGCGCTCGACCGCGGCGAACGGATCGTCGAGCGGGTCCATGAAGATGCGGCCCATGGCGTTGACGACGAGCACGCGCGCGCCGTTCTTGGCCTCGATCAGGGCCGCGCCGCGGCCGGGCGTGCCGGCCGGATAATTGATCGGCCGGATCAGGCGCGGCGCGCGCTCGATGAAGACCAGCGCCTCTTTCTGGTCCCAGGCATGATTGCCGAGCGTGACGGCGTCGGCGCCGGCATCGAGCAATTCGCGATAGATCGCCTCGGTGATGCCGAAGCCGCCGGCGGCATTCTCGCCGTTGACGACGACCAGATCGAGCTTCCAGTCGCGGACAGCCTCGGCAGCGCTCAATGACGATGGTGCGCCCGCTGCGCCCGACCACATCGCCGATGAAAAGAATGCGCATGCTTTAGCCGCCTCGCAGATCGATCATCTCGCGCTCGGTTAGCACGAGATCGAGGCGCGCGTCGCGGGGCGTCGCCGGCACGGCGGCAACTTCCTGGGCCGCAAACGCGATGCCGACGGCGGTGACGGCCTTGCGCGCGCGCAATCCCGCGATGGTCATGTCGTAATAGCCGGCGCCATAGCCGATGCGATGGCCGGTGCGGTCGAAGGCGAGGAGCGGCACGATCAGGATATCGGGATCGACTTCCGCCGCATCCGGCTTCGGCTCGCGGATGCCCCATGCCCGGCGCTCGAGCGGCTCGCCCCAATGCCAGGCGCGCATGATGAGCGGCTTGCCGCGCCCGGCGATCGACCGGCAGCGCAAGCCGCGCGCCCGCCTCGGCAAGCTTGCGCATCAGCGGCAGCGGATTGATCTCGCTCTTCATCGGCATGAAGCCGGAGACGATGGTGCCCGGCGCAATCGGCAGCGAAAACGCGCGCGCCGCGATCGCCTCGGCCGCGGCCTGCGCACATCGGCCGGCAGCGCATCGCGCCGCGCGAGCGCCTCGCGGCGAAGTTCGGCTTCCTCTGAGCAGAATCCACGACTGTTTCCGTCATCCTGAGGTGGCGACGGTTCCGGCCGAAGTGCTGGCTGATGACGAGCTCCGGCCCTCGAAGGATACGGCCGAGGCGCTGGCTGTCGCCCTTCGAGGCTCAGACTTCGGCAGAGCACTAAGGGTGACGGAATGAGGTCAGTGCTTGGGATATGCAGGAAAAGTGCGGAGCCGCGCCGGCCGTTGGAGCAGCGATCCCGGGTTCCCTACAAATGTAGGTGGGCGCCATATGACCGGGCCCACGAGCCCGGCCAGGGACAGCTCCCTAATGATCGATAAGGCCCCGAGAATTGGCTCCTGACGCACCGGGCAGCCCCGCATCGACAATGTAGTGCGCAATGGGCGAAGACGCCTACTTAATCTCGTGGTAACCGCTCGGAGGTCCGCTTAAAACTAGACGCTGCTACGCCGAGGGGGATGGTGTCGACCGGAATACGCACGACTAGACGGCTAGAACAGAAGAATTCGGAAATCGGTACGTGCGAAGACGATCTCGCGTCAATGCATATACAAGCCGAGACCTGCAGCGCAGAAGAACAGACACTAGCAGATCGTGCCGGCGGTGACAGGGACGAGAAGGCAACGCAGCGCTGGGTAGGCGGAACGGGGGCAGGATGACAGGCGCGGCAGCGGCGTCGGATTCGGCAGGAAGGAAGTGGGCTCGGCGATGATCACATCAGCACGCACGATCGCGACGACGGCGAATGCATAAGGCAGAAAATTGCGCAAGAACCAGCCGCCCTCGCTCGCAGCGTGCCGAAGACGAGATGGGTCACCGAGCCGATGCCGGTGATGTTCACGACAGAGAACTTAAATTGCTGTGCGCCGGCGTAATGCGCCACACGACGAATTCGGCGCGATGAAGTGACAGCGAAGCTTGATCGTACTTGGCCTCTAGGCGAAAAACGGCAATCCTGAATAAGGAGTTATACCGGACGAAGCCGCCGAAAACGGCGGCGACGACATCGTCGGCGCCGAGCACCGGCCAGGCGGCAGGCTCGAACGAGCTCTACAGCGTCAGTCCACGGAGGGTGAGGGGGTTCGGACGCCTGGGTCGAGTCGGTGAATTCGCTGCTGGCACTGCTGCAGCTGACCTCGTCGCCGGCATGAAAGACGATCGAGAAAGTCGGCGACGACCAGTAGCCGCGCGGCGCGTGCAACGCGTCGAATGGTCGGCGAATAGGGCTCGGCGATCGAGGAATCGCGCCGCTCACTCTTGTGAACGTTGGGAAAGGTCAGCCGCGATGAGAGCAGATACCGGACAGCGCCGCGCGTCGATCCAGCCCATCGGCGATCGACGTCGCATGGACGCGTCGAGCGTCGGCGACACGCGAAGAAGACAGCCACGCACGCGCGCTGGCCTCCTTGTAATCCATCAGCAAGACCTATATGTTTTTGGGGAGAGGGGGGGGGGGGGGGGGGGGGGGGGGGGGGGGGGGGGGGGGGGGGGGGGGGGGGGGGGGGGGGGGGGGGGGGGGGGGGGGGGAAAAAAAAAAAAAAAAAAAAAAAGGTAATCGAGGACCGCCGCTGCCGCTCGCATCGAAAACTCCTTCTCCCCGCACGCGCGGAGATAATTCACCCCAACGCGACGCCGCTGGTGGCGATGGCTGATTGAGCCTCTTGGTGATGCCCTCGATCCTCTCGGCGGCGGCGCACAGGGCCGACGCGAGTGTGGCCTGCGTGGTCTTGTTGCGGTCGGATGCGGCGGCGTGGACGTCCTGCAAAGCGGCGAGTTCCTCCTCCAGCCGCTTGATGCGCAGCCCCGCTTCGGCAAGTTCGTCGGCAACGGTGATCGCCGCCATCACGGTCAAGCGCGTGTCGCCGATCTCGCCGAATTTCGCGCGCAGGCCGTCGATCCGCCCGTCGAGCTCGCGCGCGAGCTCATTGAGGTGATCTTCCTGGCCGTCCTCGCACGCCATGCGGAATTGCCGGCCGTTGATGGTGACGTTGACCTGCGCCATTTCGTGTCCCGTTCGTATCGCTGCGTTTCGAGTCCCTGCGTTCCAGCCTTCGTCTCAGCACGCCGCGGATGGTCTGCGATCGCCTGATCGATCCGCTGCGCGACGTCGCGATTGGCCGCTTCGAGCGCACGCGCGCGCGCCGTCGCCTCGTCGAGTTCGCTCGCCAGCCGCGCGCGATCGGAATCGAGCGCATGGACCTGGCCGGCAAGCGCTTCCTCGGCGCGGTCGGCGTCGCGCCGGCGCTCGGCCGCAGCGTCGAGCGCGTCGAGCGCCTGGGACAACCGCCGGGACGCGATTTCGATCGGATCGGTGTCGCTCATGCGGCCATCCGCGCGGCCATCCGGGGTCCGCACACGAAACCGAAAATCGTGCGACTGGCAACTGTTTATCGGAAGAACTTTACGTCGTATCGCGGGAAAGCGTCAACGGCGCGCGTCGGCGGCCTGTGCATGACGCGCGCCGGCGGGCGGACGCGGAATTGACTCAAGGGCCTCCCATGCTATCTCCCGCCTGTTATCGCGCCGCCATCCGCGCGCCGCTTTGCCGCCGCGAATGGCAATTCCAATGACGATGCCGGACCGAATTCTCGCGGCGAGCGCTCACCTCGCCCAGGCCTCCCGCGTTCGCCGTCAATCCGGCGCGGATCCGCGCATCGCGCGCGGAGCACGATCTCATGGCCAACGCCATTCGCGCGCTGGCGATGGACGCGGTCGAGCAGGCGAAGTCCGGCCATCCCGGCCTGCCGATGGGCGCGGCCGACATCGCCACCGTTCTGTTCACGCGATTTCTGAAATTCGATCCGGCCGCTCCGGCCTGGCCCGACCGCGACCGCTTCGTGCTGTCGGCCGGTCACGGCTCGATGCTGCTCTACGCGCTGTTCTATCTCCTCGGCTACGAGAAGATGACGATCGAGGAGATCAAGCGCTTCCGCCAGCTCGGCTCGCTCACGCCCGGCCATCCCGAATACGGCCACACGCCCGGCGTCGAGACCACCACCGGCCCGCTCGGCCAGGGTCTCGCCAATGCGGTCGGCATGGCGATCGCCGAGCGGCATCTCGCCGCGGTATTCGGCGGCGACATCGTCGATCACACCACCTACGTGCTCGCCTCCGACGGCGATCTGATGGAAGGCATCAGCCAGGAAGCGATCGCGCTTGCCGGTCATCTGAAGCTGCAGAAGCTGATCGTGCTCTACGACGACAACGGCATCTCGATCGACGGGCCGACCTCGCTGTCGGATTCCGTCGATCAGGTGAAGCGTTTCGAGGCCGCCGGCTGGGCGGCGACGCCGCATCGACGGCCACGATCCCGCGGCGATCGCGGCGGCGATCGAGGCGGCGCAAGCAATCCGACCGGCCGTCGCTGATCGCCTGCCGCACCACGATCGGCTTTGGCGCGCCGAACAAGGGCGGCACTGAAAAGAGCCACGGCTCGCCGCTCGGCGCCGAGGAGATCGCCGCGGCGCGGCAAAGGCTCGGCTGGACTTCGCCGCCGTTCGAAATTCCGCCGGCGATTCTGTCGCAATGGCGCGCCGCCGGCGAGCGCGGCAAGCCCGCGCGCGCGGCCTGGCAAAAGCGCCTCGCCGCGCTCGACGCCGGCAAGCGCGCCGAGTTCGAGCGCCGCATCGCGCGGCGAACTTGCCGGCGGCTCGCCGCCGCGGTCGCCGGCGTGAAGCAGAAACTCGCGGCGGCGCCGAAAGAGATCGCCACCCGCGCCGCGTCCGAATTCGCGCTCGACACACTGACCGTGGCGCTGCCGGAAATGATCGGCGGCTCGGCCGACCTCACCGGCTCCAACAATACCCGCGCCAAGGGCATGAAGGCGATGAGCGCCGCCGATTATTCCGGCACGCTTCATCCATTACGGCGTGCGCGAGCACGGCATGGCCGCGGCGATGAACGGCATGGCGCTGCACGGCGGCATCATTCCCTATTCCGGCACGTTCCTGGTGTTCTCGGATTATTGCCGGCCGGCGATCCGGCTCGCCGCCCTGATGGGCCAGCGCGTCATCCATGTGATGACGCACGACTTCGATCGGGCTCGGCGAGGACGGCCCGACGCATCAGCCGGTCGAGCAGCTCGCGGCGCTGCGCGCGATCCCCGACCTGAAAGTGTTCGCCCGTGCGACGTGGTCGAGACCGTCGAATGCTGGCAGCTCGCGCTCGAAAGCAAAGACGGCCCGAGCGTGCTGGCGCTGACGCGGCAGAACCTGCCGCAATTGCGCCAGGGATTTGACGAAACAACCGCTGCGCCGCCGGCGCCTACGAACTGATCGCCGCGGACGACGGCGATGCCGACGTGTCGCTGTTCGCCACCGGCTCGGAAGTCGCGATCGCGGTCGAGGCGAAAAAGCTTCTCGCCGCGCGCAAAATCTCGGCGCGGGTCGTCTCGGTGCCCTGCTTCGAACTGCTTGCTCGCCGCGCCGGAGACGCCGGCGCGCGGTCATCGGCGATGCCGCGGTCAATGTCGCGGTCGAGGCCGGCATCCGCCAGGGCTGGGACGCGATCATCGGTTCGGACGGCGCTTTTGTCGGCATGACCGGGTTCGGCGCCAGCGCGCCCGCCAAGGATCTTTACCGTCATTTCGGAATAACGGCAGAAAAGGTGGCCGAAGCGGCATTGGCTCTATTAGGAAAGTCATGGAAAATAATTACATAATAAGAGCTGCCGCCGCGTGATTTCGGCCGGCGGCGAAGGGAGACCGGGAGATAAGATGTCGGTTCGCGTTGCCATCAACGGGTTTGGCCGCATCGGCCGCAATGTTTTGCGTGCCATCATCGAAGCCGACCGCCACGATATCGAAGTCGTCGCCATAAACGATCTGGCGCCGGTCGAGACCAATGCGCACCTGTTGCGCTACGACTTCGTGCACGGCCGCTTTCCCGGCGAGGTCACGGTCAAGGGCGACACCATCTTCCTGCGGCAACGGCGCCATCAAGGTCACTGCCGATCAAGGATCCGGCGCAACTGCCGTGGAAGGAACTCGGCATCGACGTCGCGCTGGAATGCACCGGCATCTTCACGTCGAAGGACAAGGCCTCGGCGCATCTGACCGCCGGCGCCAAGCGCGTGCTGGTCTCGGCGCCGGCCGACGGCGCCGATCTCACCGTCGTCTACGGCGTCAATCACGACAAGCTCACCAAGGCCCACACCGTCGTCTCCAACGCCTCCTGCACCACCAATTGCCTCGCGCCGGTCGCCAAGGTGCTCAACGACGCCGTCGGCATCGACAAGGGTTTTATGACCACGATCCACTCCTACACCAACGACCAGCCCTCGCTCGATCAGGTGCACAAGGACCTCTACCGGGCGCGCGCCGCGGCGCTCAACATGATCCCGACCTCGACCGGCGCCGCCAAAGCGGTCGGCCTGGTGCTGCCGGAACTCGCCGGCCGGCTCGACGGCGTTTCCATCCGCGTGCCGACGCCGAACGTCTCGGTGATCGATTTCAAATTCGTCGCCAAGCGCGCGACCTCAAAGGACGAGATCAACGGCGCGGTCAAGCGCGCCGCCGAGCAGCAGCTCAAGGGCATCCTCGGCTATACCGACGCGCCCAATGTCTCGAGCGACTTCAACCACGACCCGCATTCCTCGGTTTTCCACATGGACCAGACCAAGGTGATGGATGGCACGCTGGTTCGCGTGATGTCGTGGTATGACAATGAGTGGGGCTTCTCCAATCGCATGATCGACACCGCGGTGGCGATGGGCAAGCTCGGTTGAAGAGTCTTTACCGATCCGCGCGCCTCCATGCAGTCCTTCCCCACCCTCGAAGACGCCGACGTCAAAGGAAAACGCGTCTTGTGCGCGTCGACTTCAACGTGCCGATGCAGGACGGCAAAGTGGCGGATGTCTCGCGCATCGAGCGCAACGCGCCGACCATCACCGAGATCGCCGACAAGGGCGGCAAGGTCGTGCTGCTGTCGCATTACGGCCGGCCCAAAGGCCGCGATCCGAAGGAATCGCTCAAGCCGGTCGCCGCCGCGGTCGCGCCATCATCGGCCGGCCGATCGGCTTTGCCGACGACTGCGTCGGCGAGGTCGCCGAGAAGCGCGGTCGCCGCAATAAAGCCCGGCGACATCCTCTGCCTGGAAAACACCCGCTTCCATCCCGGCGAAGAAAAGAACGACATCGACTTCGCCAAACGGCTGGCGCGCGCTCGGCGATATTTTCGTCGACGACGCTTTCTCGGTGGCGCATCGCGCGCATGCCTCGGTCGAGGCGATCGCACATCTGTTGCCGGCCTATGCCGGACGCGCCATGGCAGGAAGAGCTCGAAGCGCTCAAATGGCGTTGCACGCGCCGGACCGCCCGGTCACGGCCATCGTCGGCGGCGCCAAGATCTCGACCAAGCTCGATCTGCTCGGCAACCTGATGACCCATGTCGACACGCTGATCATCGGCGGCGCCATGGCCAACACCTTCCTGCTCGCGCTCGGCAAGCCGGTCGGCAAGTCGCTGGTCGAGCCGATCTGGTGCCGACCGCCCGCGATATTCTGGCCAAGGCCAAAGCCGGCGCGCGGCGCATCGTGCTGCCGGTCGATGCCGTCGTGGCGCCAAAACTCGCCGCCGGCGTCGCGACGCGCGTCGTTGCGGTCGACGCTGTCGGCGCAACCGACATGATCCTCGACATCGGGCCGCGCAGCGTCGAACAGGCGATCTCGGTGTTGGCGCGCTCGAAGACGCTGGTCTGGAACGGACCGTTCGGCGCCTTCGAGCAGAGCCGTTCGATGCCGGCACCGTAGCGGTCGCCGAGGCCGCGGCGGAACTCACCGCCGACGGCCGGCTTGTCAGCATTGCCGGCGGCGGCGATACCATGGCGGCGCTCAATCTCGCCGGCGTCACCGCCCGCTTCACCTATGTGTCGACGGCCGGCGGCGCGTTTCTGGAATGGCTCGAAGGCAAGACGCTGCCGGGCGTCGAGGTGTTGAAAGCGGCACGGGCTTCCGCCACGTTAGAGGCCTGAATTTAGGCGCAGCCGGGTCGCCGGCGCGAACAGGAGGGCGAGATGAATCTCTGCCGAACTGAACAAGGTCGCAACCGCGATGGTCGCTCCCGGCCGGGGCATTCTGGCCGCCGACGAATCCACCGGCACCATCAAGAAGCGCTTCGACGCGCTCGGCGTCGAACTCCACCGCCGACACCCGGCGCGACTATCGCGAAATGCTGTTCCGCTCCAGCGACGCGATGGCGAAATATATTTCCGGCGTCATCCTCTATGACGAGACCATCCGCCAGAACGCCAAGGACGGCACGCCGCTGGTCAAGCTGATCGAAAAGGCCGGCTCGCTGCCGGGCATCAAGGTCGACAAGGGCACAAAGCCGCTGCCCAACTGCCCCGGCGAAGTCGTCACCGAGGGGCTCGACGGCCTGCGCGAGCGGCTCGCCGAATACCGCACGCTCGGCGCCAAATTCGCCAAATGGCGCGCGGTGATCGATATCGGCCCAGCACGAAATGCCGAGCTACACTGCGGTCGCCGCCAATACGCATGCGCTCGCCCGCTATGCGGCGCTCTGCCAGGACGAAGGCATCGTGCCGATCGTGGAGCCGGAAGTGCTGATGGACGGCGACCACGACATCGACCGTTGCGTCGAGGTCACCACCTGGGTGCTCAAGGAGACGTTCCAGCAATTGTTCTATAACCGCGTCGCGCTCGAAGGCATGGTGCTCAAGCCGAACATGGCGGTGCCCGGGAAAAAATCGGCTCGCCGCGCAACGGTCGAAGAAGTCGCCGACAAGACGCTGCGCGTGCTCAAGGAATGCGTGCCCGCCGCGGTGCCCGGCATCGCCTTTCTCTCCGGCGGCCAGTCCGACGAGGAGGCGACCGCGCATCTGGACGCCATGAACAAGATGGGCCCGCTGCCGTGGCGCGTCACCTTCTCCTACGGCCGCGCGCTGCAGCACGCGCCGCAGACCACCTGGTCGGGCAAATCGGAAAACACCGCCGCCGCCCAACGCGCCTTCACCCACCGCGCCATGATGAACGGGCTCGCCACCGGCGGCCAATGGAAAGCCGATCTGGAGCGCAAAGCGGCGTGAGTAACTTCCGCCCCCGCGCAAGCGGGGGAGGAATGGCGCGCAAACCCCTGCCTCGTCATGCCCGCGCTTGTCGCGGGCATCCACGACTTAACAGCCGCGACGAACCAAAGACGTGGATGGCCGGAACAAGTCCGGCCATGACGGAACTGGTAGGGTCGCGAGTTTCATATATGACCATGCCATGCCCCCTCCCCGACCCACCCCCCGCCTCTACCTCATCACCCCGCCGGTCGCCGAGCCGGTCGCCTTCGCGCCGCAGCTCGAGGCCGCGCTCGCGGCCGGCGATGTTGCCGCGGTGCTCCTTCGCCTTGCCGAGGCCGACGAGCGCACGCTGATCAACCGCACCAAAATCTTGGCCGAGACCGTGCAGCGGCGCGATGTCGCACTGCTGCTCGACAACCGCCCCGGCATCGTGGCGCGCGCCGGCGCCGATGGCGCGCATTTGTCCGGCATCGACGCCTTTGCCGCGGCGCTGGCGTTCCTCAAACCCGACCGCATTGCCGGCGCCGGCGGGCTTTCGAGCCGTCATGATGCCATGCTCGCCGCCGAGACTGGCGCCGATTACGTGATGTTCGGCGACCCGCCGCCACGCGGCCCGGGTCTGCCCTTCGACGAAATTTTGGAGCGTCTCTTCTGGTGGGCGGAGCTGTTCGAAATCCCCTGCGTCGGCTATGCGGCAAGCCGCGACGAGATCGCGCCTTTGGCGCAAACCGGCGCCGACTTCATCGCGCTGGGTGAGTGGATATGGACCGAGCCGCACAACACCGCCGCCACCATCGCCGCGGCCGCGCAACAGCTGGCATCCGCCCCCGCGCCAGCGGGGGCGGGGGACCACGCGTAGCGTGGTGGAGGGGGCTTCTGATTCATCGCTTCGTTGTCGTCGCAGGAGGTGCGTCGCGGCCCGCGCCCCGCCCACCGCGCTACTGCGCGGTCCCCCCTCCCCGCTATCGCGGGGCGGGAGGCATCTTGCTCGCGCTCATCGCACTCACCCTCACCCACCCCGCAGCCGCCCAGCCCAAGCCGCCCGCCCGCGTCGCGCCGCCGGTGCAATACATGCCGGAAACCGCACTCCCCGCGCCCGCGACCGGTGCGCAAAAACCCGACCTCGCTTTCGGCGCCTATCAGCGCGGCTATTTCCTCACCGCGCTGCAATACGCCACCGACGACGCCGAGAAGGGCAATGCGCCGGCGATGACGCTTCTGGGCGAGCTCTACGCCAACGGGCTCGGCGTGCCGCGCGACGACAAGAAGGCCGCCGACTGGTACAAGCTCGCCGCCGCGCGCGGCGACCGGAACGCCATGTTCGCGCTCGCCATGTTCGCGCTCAGCGGCCGCGCCGGCCCGCGCGACCGCGAGCAGAACGCCAAATGGCTCGCCGCCGCCGCAAAACTCGGCCATCCCGAAGCCGCCTACGATCTGGCGCTGCTCTACATCGAGGGCCAGCTGTTCCCGCAGGATTTCAAGCGCGCCGCCGAATTGCTGCGCCAGGCCGCCGACGCCGGCCTCCCGCAGGCGCAATACGCGCTCGGCACCTTCTACAAGGACGGCCGCGGCGTGCCAAAGGACATGGCCGAAGCGGTGAAGCTGTGGGCGGCCGCTTCGCTCGGCGACGACACCGACGCCGAGGTCGAATACGGCATCGCGCTCTATAACGGCGACGGCGTGACGCGCGACGAGGACGCCGCCGCCAAAATCTTCCACAAGGCCGCGCAGCACGGCAGCCCGATCGCGCAGGACCGCTACGCGCGGATCATGGCGAGCGGGCTCGGCGCCGAGCGCGATCCGGTCAAAGCCGTGAAATGGCACCTCGTCTCGCGCGCCGCCGGCGAGACCGACATCACGCTCGACGATTTCATGGCAAGCCTGCCCCCGGCAACGGTGGCGGAAGGCACCAAGCAGGCGCAGCCCTGGCTCGAAGCGCTCAAGCAGCAGCAAGCCGCGCAGGCGCAGGCCGTGGCGGCGCCGCAGCAGTCGCTGGCGGTGCCGGGGAAGCCGTAATTCGTCCCCCTACTGGCGGACAAGCGTTGGTGCGAGGGAGGAACCCAAGCAGGTGCAGTCGAATGTCACAGAGAAGTGCGTCTATTTGCTTCGTCCGCAATTTTGTAAATCCCTTAACCGTATCGCAGTAACCTTGCGAACCGATGGCTAAGAACACTATTGGTCCGCCTCCGTTCCCGCCCGTCGTCACGTACGATATGAAGGAGCTATTTTCGCTCGACGAATTGAAGATGTTGGCAGAGCAGCGGCCCGCCGGCGTGACCGTGTGCCTACGATATCCAGACGGCCCAAAAGATCGTGGCGGCTATTTCTTCCATTTCGCGCCATCGAAAGAGGGCAAGTTCGCTCTCAATGATCTTCGAGTCGACGGCAGAGCAGTCGATCTTTCGGCGCCGAGGAACTCGTATCATTCATCGATCACTGTACGGGAAGGAAATTCGATCATCCACGGTCTTAAGCGACTGGCAACAACGCCAGATAGACGTGGATGGCTCAGAAGTCAAGCCCGGCCATAGGATAGCGGACTTGCCCAGGCGAAGCGTCGTCGCGTCCTGTCTAGCGACAACCCCTTGACATCCGTCCCCGTTATAGTTACGTAAGGCAGGCTCGCCCATCGAAGGGACGTCGACCGGTGACAGCCGATCGATGGGGCGGGCGCGGTTCCCGGAGGCGGGCTTGTAACCCGCGTCCGGGCGGCTTTGGGCATCGACCGTCCGGCGCGTGACCGGACTGCCAGGTGCTGGCTGCACTGGTGCCGGAGAGGGTCCTCCCGTTTGGATCCGGTGATTCCAGGAAGCGCGGCCCGGAGCCGAGTCGAGGTCAGACCCTCGGCGTAGTGCCGCGGTGGAGCGCCGAAAGGCGAGCGTGCCGCCTCTTCAATCCCGCGCCGTTCGCGGGTGATGCGAGGCGATGGCGCGCGCCGCATACGCTGGCAGGCTTCTTCTCTGCGGCGGGGCGGAACCAGTGGTGCGCCTTTCGGCGCTCCGCCTCCCTTCTTTGGGAGGCACTGGAAGGGCTTTCTTAAAGCGTGAAGCAAAGCTCGGATGCGAAGCCGCATCGCGAGAACGGGGAAGTATTATCCCTCTCCCCGCTGCGGGGAGAGGTCGAGCGCAGCATGGTGAGGGGGCCTCTCCGCGATTTGACGTGCAGCTATCGTTAGTCGCCGCCGCAGTTCCCACGTTGAGGCCCCCGCCCCGCCCTCCCCCGCCGCGGGGAAGAGCGCGAGCGTCGCCGCCCGCGCTCTCGCGGCACGGATAAGCAAAACTTGACGCCGCGCATTTAAGGGTTACCAGACACGCCATGCAGCACTCCGCGGTTCTCAATGTCATGATCAAGGCGGCGCATCGCGCCGGGCGCGGGCTCAAGCGCGATCTCGGCGAGGTCGAGCATTTGCAGGTGTCGCTCAAGGGCCCGCGCAATTTCGTCACCGCGGCCGACCGCCGCGCCGAGGAGACGCTGCGCGAGGAGCTCGCCAAGGCGCGGCCGGATTACGGCTTTCTCGGCGAGGAAGGCGGCGCGCTCGCGGGCACCGACAAGAGCCACCGCTGGATCGTCGATCCGCTCGACGGCACCACCAATTTCCTGCACGGCATTCCGCATTTCGCGGTGTCGATCGGGCTCGAGCGCGACGGCGCCATCGTCGCCGGCGTGGTCTATAATCCGGCCAACGACGAAGTGTTCGTCGCCGAGCGCGGCAAGGGCGCGTATCTCAACGACAAGCGTATCCGCGTCGCGGCGCGGCAAAAGCTTGCCGACGCCGTGGTCGCCTGCGGGCTGCCGCATTACGGCCGGCGGCGATCTTGCTCTGGCGCGCCACGAGATTGCCGCCGCGCAGCAGAATTTCGCGGGGCTGCGCCGCTATGGCGCCGCCGCGCTCGATCTCGCCTGGATCGCCTGCGGCCGGCTCGACGCCTATTGGGAGCGCAATCTTTCGCCGTGGGATCTCGCCGCGGGTTCGCTGCTGGTGCGCGAGGCCGGCGGCTTCGTCAGCGATTGCGACGGCAAGGGCGACATTTTCAAGTCGGGCGACGTCGTCGCCGGCAACGATTTCATGCACCGCGAATTGCTGCGGCTGTTCAAGGAAGCCGGCAGCGAAGCCGGCAAGGCCGAGATCAGGGAAGCCTCGGCGCCGTGAGCGGCACGACTGCGTTCTTCCTTACGTCCCTATGAGCCGCGCGACGAGGACGCCGCGATCGCGCTGTGGCTGAAGACCTGGCAGGCGGCCTATCCGCAATTCGATTTTGCCGCGCGGCTCGACTGGTGGCGCGCGCGCTGGACGCAGCGAGATCATGGCCGCGGCCAAGATCGTGATCGCGCAGACGCAGTGAGCGCTGCGATGATCGGTTTCGTCACCGTCGATCCGGTGTCGCGCTATCTCGACCAGCTCGTGGTGGCGCCGGAGTTTTGGGGTATTGGCGTCGGCAAGGCGCTGATCGCGGAAGCCAAGCGTGATTTCGCCGGCGGGCCTCGAGCTCGACGTCAATACCGACAATGCCCGCGCCATCGGCTTCTACGAGCGAAGCGGCTTCGTCATCACCGGCGGCGGCGTCAATGCGTTTTCCGGCCGGCCGGTGCACCGCATGAGCTGGCGGCCTTGAAGCATATGATGTGATGCGTCGAAGATCAGGTACAAACACCTAGCAACGCGGAGATTACAATTTTGCCGAAACGCGCAACGATTTGGCGCAAAGCCGACGCTAAGCTGCTGGCATGATGACGAGCACCAGGACCAATACCTTGCAAACCAAGCCCGCGGCGGATGCCGACCCCGTTGGCGCGGCGGACACGGCGGCGATACGGCGCAGACACGCGGCGGACTTGGCGGCGCAGCTTGCCGCGCTGCGCGCCAGCGTCCACGACCTCGATTACGGCATCGTCGTTCTGGACGCGCAGCGCCGCGTGCAATTCGTCAACCGCACCTTTCGCAAGTTCTGGCGCGTGCCCGACGACGTCGCCGACAGCCGGCCGACCTTCATCAAGCTGATGTATCACGGCCGCGGCAACGCCGCTTATGCGGTGGCGCCGCACCGGCTCGGCGACTATCTCGCCAAGCAGCTGGAATCGATCCGCACCGGCCATGACGGCGCGCTCAATATCCGGCTCAACAACGGCGAGGTCATCCGTTTCCGCTGCAAGGCGCTGCCCGACGGCGGGCGGCTCCTGACTTACGGCAATGTCAGCGATCTGGTCCGCGAGGCCGAGGCGCTGGAGCGGCTCGCGGCCGTCGACGGCATGACCGGGCTCAACAACCGGCGCAATTTCCTTTCCCTCGCCGAGGCCGAATGGACGCGCTTTCGCCGCTACGGCCGGCCGATGGCGCTATTGATGCTCGACATCGATCACTTCAAGCGGGTCAATGACAGCTACGGCCACGACGTCGGCGACGAAGTCATCAAGACGGTCGCCGACATTTTGCAGAAGCAGAAGCGCGCCTCCGATATCGCTGGGCGGCTGGGCGGCGAGGAATTCGCGCTGGTGTTGCCGGAGGCAACGCTTGACAACGCGGTCGCCGCCGGCGAGCGGCTGCGCAAGCTCGTTGCCGATTATATCGTCACCGCGGGCGGGGTGCGCATTGCGGTCACCATCAGCGTCGGCGCCAGCGTCTGCCATGCCGCGACGGCGGGCATCGAGGAACTGATCAAACAAGCTGATCTGGCGCTCTACGAGGCCAAGCGCGCCGGCCGCAACCGCGTCGCCCGCTATGCGCCGCCGGCCGAGGGCGAGCGCAGACGCCGCGGCTCAGGGCGCGCCGGCGAGCGATGCCGCGAGCTTGGCGTCGAAGACTTTGGAATCGACTTTGAGGTAAGCGAGCTTGTCCTCGGCGATCACCACGGCTTCGGCGACGCCCGGCACCTGCCGCAGTTTCGCCGCCAGGCTTTGCGCATCGCCGGCCTTGCCGTCGGCAATCGGCAGAAGCCGCGTGGTGAGGTAGCTCGGCTGCGCCATGGTCGCCGCGGCGATCAGCCAGACGAGCGCGATGCCGGCGGTGAGCGCAAATACCGCAGCATCGCCGCCGTGCTGATTGGCGAAGCCGCCAATGACGCCGCCAACGAAAATGCCGAGGAACTGCAGGCTCGAATAAAGCCCCATCGCCGTGCCTTTGGCGTCCGGCGGCGCCGCTTTGGTGATCAGCGACGGCAGGCTCGCCTCCATGACGTTGAAGGCCGAGAAGAACACCAGGAGCGCCGCAAGCAGGACATACAAATTGCCGGCGCCGAAATGGAGCATCGCTTGGCTCGCGACCAGCGCCGCCACCGCGCCGACGAAGACGCCTTTCATGCGGCGGTATTTCTCGGCGACGATGATCGCCGGCACCATCACGGCCACCGAAACAAGCAGCACCGGCAGATAGACCATCCACTGATTTTGCACCGGCAGGTCGAGCGTGCCGCGCAGCAAGCCGGGCACCACCAGAAAACTCGCGGTCAGCATGGCGTGCAGCGCGAAAATGCCGAAATCGAGCCGCAACAGTTCCCGGTCGCGCAGCACCGCGCCGATCATGGCCGGCACGGCTTCGGCGTCGCGATGCACCCGCAGCCGCGGCGGATTAGGCACCACGAACTGGGTGATCGCAATGCCAATGAGCGCCAGCGCCACCATCAGCCAGAAAATGCCGGCGACGCCGATGAAATGCGCGGCGATCGGGCCCGCCACCAGCGCGACCATGAAGGAGCCGCCGATGGTGACGCCGACCATCGCCATCGCCTTGGTGCGGTTTTCCTCCGCCGTCAGATCCGCCACCAGCGCCAGGATCACCGAGCCGACCGCGCCGGCGCCTTGCAGCGCGCGGCCGATAATGACGCCGTCGATCGAGGTGGAGAGCGCCGCCACCGCGCTGCCGGCCGCAAACAGGATCAAGCCCGAGAACGATCATGACCTTGCGGCCGATTTTGTCGGACAGCAGGCCGAACGGAATCTGGAGGAGCCCCTGGGTCAGCCCGTAAATGCCAAGCGCCTCCCCGATCAGGTAAGGATTGGCGCCCGTGAGGTTGCGCGCATAGACCGCGAACACCGGATAGATCATGAACAGGCCGAGAAGCCTGACCGAGAAGACGGCCGCAAGAGAAGCGGCGGCGCGGAGTTCCTGTCGTTCCATCGTAGTTTCTCGGCGGTTCGGCCCAAGCGCCACGGCCCGGCGGCGAATCCTGGCCGCGAAAGCTAATGCCCTGTGGCCGTGCTGCCGGTCAATTGCGGCGGCTTGCCGCGAGGGTGCTGACGCGTTATAGAGCCGCCAAATTCCGTCAACAGATCAAAGCCAAAGCGCACGATTATGAAAAGCGACATTCATCCGGACTACCACGCCATCAAGGTCGTCATGACCGACGGCACCGAATTCACCACGCGCACGACCTGGGGCAAGCCCGGCGACACGCTGCATCTCGATATCGATCCGAAGTCGCATCCGGCTTGGACCGGCGGCCAGCAGCATCTGCTCGACCGCGGCGGCCGATTGTCGCGGTTCAACAAGAAGTTCGAGGGTTTCTTGAAGAAATAGCCGGCGGCCGGATCTAGCGGATTTGCGCCTGTGCTGGACGAAGCGGCAGGATTTTCAGGCGTCCTGCTCGAACGCCGCTTTCAACAGCCCCAATTGCCGCTCGACCGGATTATCGGCGGCGGCCCTGGCCGGCGCGGCGGCGTGCATCGTGGAATCGAGGCGGCGCACTTCGGTTTGCAGCTTGGTGGATCGCGCGATCAGCTCCTGCAGCTTTGCCGGCAACAGCTCAAGCGATTTCGCGTCTCCCGGCTC
Organism: uncultured Alphaproteobacteria bacterium; assembly: GCA_963816565.1. GTDB lineage: Bacteria > Pseudomonadota > Alphaproteobacteria > Rhizobiales > Xanthobacteraceae > BOG-931. Next base: position 627,471 of record CAWFLM010000001.1, read on the forward strand.
GCAAGCGGCGAGCCGCACTTTGCTTTTTTCCTTATTGGCCTGGGAAAGCGTCATCTCGCCTTCCTTGACCGCCCGGTGCAGCAATAGCCACGACGCCAGCTGCATCAGCCGCGTGGTCAGCCGCATGCTTTCGGTCGCGTAAACCAGGCTGGCGCTGCGTTCGAGTTTCTTGGAGTTCCTGACGGCCCGCTCCGTCGAGATAGCTTGCGGTTTCCTCGACCAGCGCCATGCCGTCGCGAAAAAGGGTCGCGAAAACCTGGGAACTCGCCAGCCGCTCGCTAAACGAGACCGCGCCGGCTTCCATCGCACGCTTGTCGGACATGTACGCCTCACACTACAGCCGACAGCATCGCGCGGCGCGTGCGTGCTGTCCAGACTCGCCGCGCCTGAACCTGCCGACATAGTTGCCAGCCACGCATCGCTTGAGAAGAAAGCCACGATACTCGCGCGCGGCGGTCGCGGCGGTCACAATCGTTAACAAAAAAAAGCCGCCGTTTCCGGCGGCTTAAGGTGATAACAGGGAGGCGTCAAACAGAGTGGACAGGAGCCACTCAATGTCCAGAAGATGGACACAGTTTGTAATGAACGAGAAAGCTTAACGAAAGGTTAAGGAATCACAGAAACTTACCAAGTCTTTTTGACACTCAGCACGAGACTTGTATCGGACCTTGAGACAAGCGTTTGAAAAAGCTCATTTTTTGAAAATACTGTCGGCTGCGGATTTCATCGCTCGCTTGCGCGCCATGTCCGCCTCAAGCCGCGCGATTTCGTCCTTGAGAAGCCCAATGCGTTCGGCGAGTTCGGCCGCCGACAACAGCGTCAAATCCTGCCCAATCTCATGGACGATCTTCTTCTTCGGTCGATCGTCGTCATCGACGGCGGCCATAGCGTATTCTCCGACCCGGAAATTTTAACGCCCGTAGCCGCGCTTGTCACACCGTGGCAGCGGCTGGACCGTGGCCGGCGAGGCGCGGCAACCAAAGCGGCAAAAATTGTCCTGACCCTTTGAAAGTACACGGGAAACGTCCTTGCCCCGCAACCCCTCAACGGCTACTAAGAACGGCCTGTGGCGCGCGCGGCCGTGGCTGGATTGAGGTGAAGCCGTCGCGAATTCGGCGCAAAGCCCGGTAGGTACTTATTCCGGGGATCGATAATGAGTGGCGCAAATGGCGCCGACTGCCGGCCTCGGAGGGGTTTCTTGGCACTTTTGCGCGCCGCCGATTTGAGCGCCGACACGTCCTGCGACGCTGCTGCGTGCGCCACTTCGTCCTACGCCAAAACTGCCGCCAAAATTGCCACCAAGATCGCCGCGAAAATCGCGTTTGCCGCGAGGCCTTGCGGAATGGCAAGCGCCCTGTTGGCGTTTGCCGTCGTAGCGCTACTCGGCGTGTCGGCCGCTCAAGCCGTCGAAGCCGTCAATGTCCGCACCGATGCCGCGGCCATCGATCTGACCGACGCAGTCCAGATCGAGCACACCGACGGCGACCGCATCCAGGTTTCCACCGCGCCGGGCGATGACGGCATCATCCGCCGCATTGAAGTGCGCTCGCGCCAATCCGGAACGAATTGGGCGGTGTTCGCGCTCGCCAATAACGGCGACGAGCAAATCGACCGGCTGATCGTCGCGCCGCATTACCGGATGGTCGGTTCCGGGTTGATTTGGCCCGATCTCGGCCAGTCGCGCATTGTCTATATCACGCCGTCGTCGGGCGATCCGCCCGAGCGGCAAGACAGCCCCGAAGCCGACATCTACCGCATCACGCTCGATCCCGGCACCGTGATTACCTTCGTGGCCGAACTGCGCACCGACAATCTGCCGCAGCTCTATTTGTGGGAGCCTGACGCCTACAAAGACAAGCTCAACTCGCTTACGCTCTATCAAGGCATCGTCATCGGCATTGCCGGCTTGCTGGCACTATTCCTGACCATTTTGTTCGTAGTCAAAGGCAGCGTCATGTTCCCCGCCGCGGCGGCGCTCGGCTGGGCGGTGCTGATCTACATCGGCATTGATTTCGGCTTTTGGCCCAAAGTCTTCGATATGTCGTCGAGCGCCGAGCGCATCTGGCGCGCCTCGGGCGAAGCGATCCTGGCAGCGACGCTCCTGGTTTTTTTGTTCGCCTACCTCAATCTCAATCGCTGGCATGTGCGCTACGCTCATATCACCGTCGGCTGGTTGGCGTTTCTCGGCGCGCTGGTCGCGGTGGCGCTGTTTTCGCCGGCCGTCGCCTCGGGCATCGCGCGCATGTCGCTGTTTCTCGTCGCGATACTCGGCTTTGCGCTCGTCATTTATCTCGCGACGCACGATTACGACCGCGCGGTGATGCTGATCCCGACCTGGCTGCTGCTTGTGGTCTGGGTGATAGGCGCGGCGCTGACGGTGCTCGGATTTCTTACCAACGACATCGTCGGACCGGCCTTGCTCGGCGGCCTCGTTCTCATCGTCATGCTGATCGGCTTTACGGTGATGCAGCACGCCTTCGCCGGCGGCGCGGCGAGCAACATCGTTTCCGACGTCGAGCGGCGCGCGCTGGCGCTGACCGGCGCCGGCGATATGATCTGGGACTGGGACGTTTCTTCGGACAAGGTTTTTACCAGTCCGGAGACCGAAACGGCGCTCGGCCTCAAGCACGGTTCGCTCGACGGTCCGGCCGCCAATTGGCTCGAGGTGCTGCATCAGCTCGACCGCGATCGTTTCCGCGCCACGCTCGACGGCGTGCTCGAACAACGGCGCGGACGCGTGGCGCAGGATTTCCGCATGCGCACCGCCGACGGGCACTATCTGTGGTTCGCGCTCCGCGCCCGGCCCGTCGTCGGTTCCGACGGCGAGGTGGTTCGCCTGGTCGGCACGCTCACCGACGTCACCGAGATAAAGACCGCCGAGGAGCGGCTATTGCACGACGCCGTGCACGACAACCTTACCGGCCTGCCGAACCGCGAACTGTTCATCGATCGGCTGCAATCCGTGATCGGCCTCGCCAAGGCCGACACGGCGATACGGCCGACCGTCATGATCATCGATCTCGACCGTTTCAAGCAGGTCAACGATTCCGTCGGCATGGCGGTCGGCAATTCGATCCTGCTCACGCTGGCGCGCCGCCTCGGCCGGCTCATCAAGCCGCAGGACACGCTGGCGCGCCTGTCGGGCGATCAATTCGGCCTGATCCTGCTCTCGGAACGCGAGCTGGCGCGCATCACGGCACTGGCCGAGACCATCCGCAAGACGCTGCGCGCACCGATCACGTTCCGCGATCGCGAAATATTCCTCACCGCCTCGATCGGTTTGGTGCTCGCCGACATCGAAGCGCAGCGCGCCGAGGAGACGCTCAAGGACGCGGAACTCGCAATGTATCACGCCAAGCGGGGCGGCGGCGATCGCATCGATGTGTTCAAGGCCGCGATGCGCGCGCGCAAGACCGATCGGCTGTCGATCGAATCCGACCTGCGCCGGGCGCTCGAACGCGACGAGATCGCCATCCTTTATCAGCCGATCGTGCGGCTCGAGGACCGCTCCGTCGCCGGCTTCGAAGCGCTGGCGCGCTGGAACCATCCGAAGCTCGGCCGGCTGTCGCCGGCGGAATTCATCAGCATTGCCGAGGAAACCGGACTGATCGTCGAACTCGGCCTGTTCGTGCTCGACCGCACGGCCCGGCAGCTCTCGACCTGGCAGCGCTCGTTGCGCCATCGCGAGCCGATCTTCGCCAGCGTCAACGTCTCGTCGCGCCAATTGCTGCGTCACGACCTCATTCAGGATCTGCGCACCGTGCTGGCGCGCGCGCCGCTGACGCGGGGAACGCTGAAGCTCGAGCTTACCGAGTCGGTGGTGATGGAAAATCCGGAGCACGCCGCCCAGATGCTGCACCGGATTCGCGAACTGGGTGCCGGCCTCGCGCTAGACGATTTCGGCACCGGCTATTCCTCGCTGTCTTATCTGCAGCGGTTTCCGTTCGACACCATCAAGATTGACCAGTCTTTCGTTCGCATGACGTCGAAGGGCACGCGCCCGGTCATTCTGCGATCCATCATCACGCTGGCGCACGATCTCGGCATGGACGTCGTGGCGGAAGGCGCCGAGTCGAGATTCCGACGCGGTCGAGCTTTCTCAGCTCGGCTGCGAATACGCCCAAGGCTTCGTGTTCGGCGAGCCGATGACCGCCGAGCGGGCCCGCGCGCTCCTCGAGCCGGAAGCGGGAAACAGGCATCAGGAATCAGGGATCAGAGCGAAGGTATTCGGCTCGTGATTCTCAGGGATCAGACATCAGGAATTAGGACGACCGGGCTTTTCTGAATAGCTGATCCCTGAACACCGACTCCCGATTCCCGCTACGCGTGCCCGGCTTCGCTCGACAGCATGCCGAGATCGATGCCGATCTTCTTCAGTGCCAGATCGTACTTGGCGCCGATATCGGAACCGAAGATGAGGTCCGGATCGGCTGGACAATGCAGCCAGCCATTGCTCTGTATCTCGGTCTCAAGCTGGCCGGGCGCCCAGCCGGCGTAGCCGAGCGCGAGCATGGCGCTGGCCGGTCCATCGCCCCGTGCGATCGCTTTGAGAATATCGATCGTCGCGGTGAGACAGACGCCGTCGTCGATCGGCAGCGTCGAATTCTCGATGAAAAAGTCGGCGCTATGCAGCACAAAGCCGCGCTCGGTCTCGACCGGGCCGCCGCGCATGACTTTGACCACGCCGGCGCGCGTCGGCAGCTGTATCACGTCGGCGGCCGGGATCACGTTGAGCTTCACCAACAGATCGGAAAAGTTGATGTTCGGCGCCGGGTGATTGACGACAATGCCCATCGCGCCTTCGGAAGAATGCGCGCAAATATAGATCAGCGAGCGGGAAAAGCGCTCGTCGCCCATCGCCGGCATCGCGATCAGCATTTGGCCGTCGAGATAGCCTCGGCGCCTCGATTTACCCGGTGTACCGCTCGGCAATTTCATGCGGAAAGGTTAGCCCATCGATCCGGATTTGCAAACGAACGAGCGCGCTAAAAGTTCATAATATGCGTATGGCCTATCAGCCGCGCCGGCAATTGCGGCGGTCCGGTGGCGCGCGGCAATTTGCTATTTTGGTCGTAGTTCTCGGTCACGATCATGTCAGTGGCGCTGCCCTTCAGTTCGCCCTAGACAGCGGCGATGATGACAGCCGTTCGATTTACGATTCCGGCTCTGGTGCTCGTTGGCATCGCTTGCGTGGCTTCGGTTGCGTCGGCGCAGGACGCCTCGGGCTGGGATAGCCAGCCGCATACCGCGGCGCGCCTGATTGCCGGCGCGCTGAGCAAATCCACCGCCGCGCCGATTTTGCGCGCCGGCGTGGAGCTCAAGCTCGATCCAGGCTGGCATACCTATTGGCGCGACCCCGGCGATAGCGGCGTGCCGCCGACTTTCGATTTTTCGGGCTCCGACAATGTGAAGTCGGCCACCGTGTTATGGCCGGCGCCGGAGCGATTTTCCGATGGCGCCGGCGGCACTTCGATCGGCTATGTCGATCATGTCATTTTGCCGTTGCAGGTCGCTCCCATAGATGCGGCGAAACAATCCCACCTGCATCTCAAGCTCGGTTATGCGATCTGCGGAAATCTTTGCGTTCCGGCCGAGGCCAACCTGCAGCTCGCGCTCAACGGTGACGGCGCGGAGGATGCGGCCATCGAGCAAGCGGAAATTCGTGTACCACGGCGGGTGCCGCTCGGCCAGAATGCGGGGCCAGGCGACGGCCTTGCCGTCCTCGCGGTGCATCGCATTGCCGGCGCCGCGCACGATCATGTCGTCGTCGATGTTGCCGCGCCGGCGGGCGCGCCGGTCACTCTGTTCGTCGAAGGGCCGACGCCCGATTGGGCGCTGCCGCAGCCGGAACCGACGGGCGGCGGCGGTGAGACGCGGCAATTCACATTCGATCTCGATGGGCTGCCGCCCGACGCGCACGCCATTGGCGCGACACTCACGTTCACGGCCGTGTCAAAGGACGACGCCATCGAGGTTCCAGCCCATCTCGACTAATCCGCACGGGACGTTAGGTTATGGCGCGACGGCAGCGATATCCCGCTGCGGACGAGTTTTTATTGTGAAAGCGAGAGGAAAACGATCATGGCGATTAAGGTTGGCGACCGCGTCCCCAGCGGCACTTTCATGGTTATGACGGCCGAGGGACCGAAGCCGAAGACTTCGGACGAATTGTTCAAAGGTAAGAAGGTGGTACTGTTTGCGGTACCGGGCGCATTCACGCCGACCTGCCACAAGAACCACCTGCCGGGCTTCGTGAAGAACGCCGGCGCGATCAAGGGCAAGGGCATCGATACCATCGCGGTGACCGGCGTCAACGACGTGTTCGTGATGGACGCCTGGAAGAAGGCCTCCGGCGGCGACGCCATCGAATTTCTCGCCGATGGCAGCGCCAACTGGGCCAAGGCGCTCGGCCTGACCGCGGACCTGACCGAGCGCGGGCTTGGCGTGCGCTCGCAGCGTTACGCCATGGTGGTCGAGGACGGCGTGGTGAAGACGCTCAACGTCGAAGATGCGCCGGGCAAGGCCGAGGTGTCGGGCGCTGACAATCTGATGAAGTCGTTGTGAGTTGTCATTCCGGGGCGCGGGCGAAAGCCCGCGAGCCCGGAATCCATAATCACGATCGGTGAAGTTCTGCGCAGATTGTGGTTATGGATTCCGGACAGCCGCTGATGCGGCTTCCGGAATGACGGTTAGGATATCCCCGCCGCCCGGATTTCGGCAATCGCCTCGCGGGCGAGCTCATCGGCGCGCTCGTTCATGTCGTGGCCGGCATGGCCCTTCACCCAATGCCAGCGAATCTGATGCTCGCCGAGTGCGGCATCGAGGCGTTTCCATAGATCGATGTTCTTGACCGGTTTCTTGTCGGCGGTGCGCCAACCATTCTGTTTCCACTTCGCGATGTAGCTCATAATGCCGTTGCGCAGATATTGACTGTCGGTGTGGAGATCGACGCGGCACGGCCGCTTGAGCGCTTCGAGCGCGGAGATCGCCGCCATCAATTCCATGCGGTTATTGGTGGTATTGGCTTCGCCGCCTTTGAGCTGCTTTTCGCGATCGCCGAAGGAGAGGATCGCGCCCCAACCGCCGGGCCCGGGATTGCCGGAACAGGCGCCGTCGGTGTGAATGACCACATGCGGCAGATTTTGCGGCAGCGTTGCGGCGGATCGGCAGTCACGGCGCGCCTACTCCATAGTCGCGCATGCTCTTGACCTTTTGATGGAAGCGGAGCTTCCGCGCATATTCGCGCGGGTCCTTCGGCCGCACCAGCGCGCCGGGCGGCACGTCGAGCCAATCGACCAGCCGGGTGAGCAGAAAGCGCAAGGCGGCGCCACGGGCCAACAGCGGCAGCTTGTCCCATTCCTCTTCCGACGGCGGCCGCGTCTTGGCGTAACTGGCAAGAAGCGCGCGGCCCTTGGTGACATTGTAGGAATGATCGGTTTCGAAGCACCAGGCATTGAGGCAGATGGCGACGTCGTACATCAGCGTATCGGTGCAGGCGAAATAGAAATCGATCAGCCCGGACAGCTTGTCGCCGAGGAAAAAGACATTGTCGGGGAACAGATCGGCGTGGATAACGCCTTGCGGCAAGCCGCCCGGCCAGTCGCGTTCCAGCACGTCCAATTCGGCGGCGACCAGCGATTCGATATTGCGCTCGACCTTGTGCGCGCGCTCGCGGCAGCCTTGGTAGAGCGCCCGCCAGCCGGCGACGGCGAGCGCATTGTCGCGGCGCATGGGAAAATCGGCGCCGGCCAGATGCAGCCGCGCCAGCGCCTCGCCGAGCGCCGCGCAATGCGCTGCGGTAGGCCTTCGGATCCACAAGCCGTCGAGGAAGGTCACGATGGCCGCCGGTCGGCCGGCAAGCTTGCCCAAAACCTTGCCGGCGCGATTCTTCACCGGCTGCGGGCAGGTGATGCCGCGGCTCGCCAGATGCTCCATCAGCCCTAGGAAAAACGGCAAATCGCGCTCGGCGACGCGCCGCTCATAGAGCGTGAGGATATAATTGCCGGTATCGGTATGAACGAGGAAATTCGAGTTTTCGACGCCCTCGGCGATACCCTTGTAGGCAAGGAGCTCGCCGATGTCGTAACCGGCAAGCAAGCGGGCGAGGTCCTCCGCCGCGACATCGGTATAGACTGCCATGAAGGGCTCCAGTGCCTCGCGGCTAGCCCGCTAGCCGTACCCGCGTCAAGCTGTCCCGCCGGCAAGCCAAATCGAATAGCGTGCGTAAAGGTCGGTGGTCTCGGCGCCGCCGTCGCGATAGACGACGGACGCAAGCTTGCGTCCCGGCGCGTGCGCGAGGCGAAACGCCATATAGCGGTATTGTTCCGGAAAGCGTGCCGCGCCGCCGGCCAGGAACAAGTTGTCGTAATCCGGCGACGGCTCGACCGGATCGAGCCGATCGCGCTCGTAGATCGCCGCACGTTCGGCAATCAGCCAGCCGGCGGCATGCCGCTCGAGGCGGTCGAGAAAGCGCGAGCACGAGGTCAGGTCGACCGGCACGCCTTTGAACTGCTGCCGCACCCGGATAATGACGGGTGTTTCAGCCACCGCGCGATCCTTGTCGAGCTTCACGCTTGGCGCGAACAAATGATGGCGCGACCAGGTGTTGCCGGTGGCGGCGTTGGCCTTGCAATGGTCGACGAATTGCTCGAACGGGCCGCGAAACCAGGAGATCGAAATGTGGCCGTCAGGCGTAAAGGTGCCGCGCAGCTCGTCCCACTTGCCTTGATCGCGATAGACGCCCCAGGACTGGATCACCTCGGCGATGGCGAATTTGTCTTCTAATTCCATTGACGATCAACCCCAAAAACGTCATGTCCGGCGGCCTGATAGCCGTTCGCAGTGAAAGCCAAGTCGATTAAAAAGTAGATCTAGCATGAAAGCCATCGTCATCCACGAATACGGCCCGCCCGACGTCCTGCGCTTCGAAGAGGTCCCGGATCCGGTCCCGCGCAGCGGCGAAATCCGCATCAGAGTTCACGCCGCGACCGTCAACCGTGTGCTCGATGTGAGTCTGCGCGCCGGCAAGGAATCCGCGCGCGGCGCGGTGCTGCCGCTCATTCCCGGCGTCGATTGCGCCGGCACAGTCGATGCGGTCGGGGCCGGCGTCAGCCGCTGGCGCCTCGGCGATCATGTCGCCGCTGCGGGCTTCATGCCGCTCGAATTTTGCGCCGAGGACGGCGCCGGCTACAACGGGCCGCGCGGCATGATGGGCATCAAGCGGCCCGGCGGGTTTGCCGAATTGGTCACCGTGCCGGCCTGCGCGGCGGTGGCGCTCCCCGAGCGTCTCGACTTTCATCGCGCCGCCGTCGTGCTGCGCCACGTGCCGACGGCATGGAATCTCCTGTTTCACGTCGCCGACCTCAAATTCGACGAAACCGTGCTGATCATGGGTGCCGGCGGCAATCTCGGGACGATCGGCATCCAGATCGCCAAGAACGTGATCGGCGCGCGCGTGATCGCGGCGGCCGGCTCCGATGCACGCGTCGCGCTCGGCAAGAAGCTCGGCGCCGATCACGGCATCAATTACGCGACCGAGAATATTCTCGACGCCATCATGAACATCACCGCGGGCAAAGGCGTCGACGTCTTGTACGACAATATCGCCAATCCCACCGTGCTGCCGCTGGCCTTCCGCGGTATCGGCAACAACGGCCGCCTCGTCACCGCCGGCGCCCATGCCGGGCCGAACGTCGCGATCGATTTCTCGCACCTTTATCACAAGCGCATCACCATCAAGGGCATGCCGGGCTACACGCCATCCGATCTGCCGCACTGCCTGGAAGCCGCGGCGCAAGGCAAAGTCATCCCGCAGATCGAGCGCGTGCTGCCGCTGTCGGCGGCGGCCGAGGCGCACCGGCTGGTCGAAGCGCATGAAGGCCAGGGCAAGATCGTGCTCGACCCGACGCTGTAGGGACAGTTACGAATCGTCGACCGCTTCGGTGGCGCGCACCGACGGCCTTGCCGCGAAGGCGGCGTGCCAATTGGCGAGGCGGAGATGATCTTTGCGCCAGTTCTCCGCGGCGAAGCGGAAGTCGAGATAGGACAGTGCGCAGCCGATGGCGATATGGCCGATGCCGAACGGCGTCGTGGTCAGCGATTCCGCTTCGCGTTCGAGGCTTTTTAACACCGCGGCTTGTCGCGCCGCCGTGCTCGCGATGTGAATCTCGGAAGGCTGCGCGCGCTCGCGTTCGTTGCGCAGCGCGACCATCATGTCCAGAAAGCCGTCGCCGAGCGCTTGCCGGCGCAGCGCCGTCATCCGCGCCTTGGGCTCGCGCGGAAACAACTTTGGCGTGCCGTCGAGCGCGTCGAGATATTCGCAGATCACGGGTGAGTCGTAGAGCACCGTACCGTCGTCGAGAATGAGCGTCGGTATTTTCGACAACGGGTTGTCCTTCATCAGTTCGGCGTGCGGCTTGGTCATTGCCGCCACGGTGCGCACGCAGGTGATGCGCCCGGCGAGCCCGCGCTCATGCGCGACGATCATGACCTTGCGCACGAACGGCGAGCGCGGCGACCAGTGCAGCTTCATGGACAGTCCCTGGGAGAAAATTCTTCCCGGCGGCGATATTTCAGGAACGGGTGGTGATGGCGATTTGACACGATGCCCAAGCTTAGACCATCCCGCCGAACTTCGCAGCCATCGCGACGGCGTCCTCCAACCCCTTGGCGATCCGGCAGCCGGCGCCGGCGAGCGCTTCGAGCTTCGCATCCGCGCTCTCGCGCGCGCTGCCGATCAAGGCGCCGGCATGGCCCATCTGCTTTTGCACCGGCGCATGGCGGCCGACCACCATGGCGATGATGGGCTTGGCGAAACCGCGCGCGGCGTCGGCCAAGGCATATTCCTTGTCGCCGCCGATCTCGCCGCAATACAGCACCGCCGACGTCGCCTCGTCGGCGGCGAGCGCGTTCAGATATTCGTGCGGATTGCGCCCGATCACGCTGTCGCCGCCGACATGGACGACGATGCGCTGGCCGATGCCGGCGAGCGTCAATTGCCGGGCCAGTGTCAGCGCAACAGTGCCGCTGCGCACGACGACAGCGAGCTTGCCTTGTTTGCAAAAGCTCGGCGCGATGGAGCCGAGCAGCCCCCGCCCCGGCACGAAAATCCCGAGCGTGTTCGGCCCGACGAGCCAGCTGCCGGCTTCGCGCGCCAGCGCAGCGGCGGCAAGCGCGTCGTGCACCGGCACATATTCGGCGGCCGCCACGATGGTTGCAATGCGCGCGCCGGCGCATTCGGCGACCGCCGCGCGGACGCCTTGGGCCGGCGTATAGACGAGCGCAATATTCGGCTTTTGCGGCAAATCGTCGATGCGGTCGTAGAGCGGCAGGCCGTCCATCTCGCCGCCGCCCCGGCCAAGCGCGATGCCGCCGAGGAGCGGCGTGCCGGCCGCGAGCATTCCCGCCACCTGGCTTCGCGCATAGCGTCCGGTCGGGCTGATCACCGCGACGCGCCACGGCTCGGCATCGAGGAACGGCAGGCGTAACGGGCCCAACATGCGGTATGCTCCGGGGACAGCGCCGGACGGCGCTCTAGGAAAGTCAGCCATTATGCGTCTGGCCGAGGTCGACGGAAAAGCCTTGCTGCGCCGTCACGGCGTCGCCGTGCCGCGGAGCGTGCTCCTTGGCGCCGGCGAAAATGCGCCCAGCGAGACAGCCGACTGGCCCGGATTCCTGTTAAAGGCGCAAGTCCTCGAAGGCGGCCGCGGCAAGCGCGGCCTGGTCCGGCGTTTCGACAAGGCAGCCGATTTGCGCGACGCGCGCCGCCTGATCCTGGCGAGCCTCGACGACGCCGACACGCCGCTTTTGTTCGAAGCGGCGGTGCCGATCGTGCGCGAGATCTTCATGGCGGTCCGCATCGACGGCACGCGGCAGGCGCTGGAGCTTCTGATCGCACCGCACGGCGGCGAGAATGTCGAGCAATCGGCCAAGCTCGCGCGCATTGCGGTTGCGGAGGCAACGACTGCGGAAGCGATTTTTCCGGCGATCGCCAAGCTCTTTCCGCGCGAATTGGCGGCGCGGCTGTCGCGCTATGCGCTCCGGCTGCCCGACATCGCCCGTGCGGAGGACCTGGAGCTTTTGGAGATCAACCCGCTGGCGCTGACGGAGGACGGCCATCTCATCGCTTGCGACGCCAAAATCATCCGTGACGAGGCCGCCGACTTTCGCCACGATGCGGATGAGTTTTCCGTAAGCCGCCGGCTCGCCGAACGCGCGATGACGGCGCTCGAGCGTTCCGCCCGCGACCTCGGCTTCCAACTGATCGAAACCGACGGCAACGTCGCCCTGGTCACCTCAGGCGCCGGGCTTGCCATGATGATGATGGATTTCCTGGCCGACCACGGCCTGCGCGCCGCAAGCTTCATGGACAATCTGCGCGGCGCGCCCGACGAGACCATGACCGAACGGCTGAAAATCGCCCGCGCGCTGGCGGCGCGGCCAAACATCAAGGCGATCGTGTTCCAAACCGTCATCGCCTCGCGTTCGCTCGCCGAGCGTATCGACGCGCTCGCCGCCTGGATCATGGCCGAGCCGCTGCCAAAACCGCTGTTCGTCGGATTTGCCGCCGGCCACGCCGCGACGCGCAAAATGAGCGTGGACGAGGCAGTGGAAAAACTGCGCGCGCTCGGGGTTGCCGCCTTCACCGATCCGATCGCACTGGTGCAGGCCGCCGCGCAGGCGGTTGCATGATCAGCGCGCCCGCTCGCCGCGCACCGTATAGAACGCGGCATAGAACCGCCTGCAGGCGTCGATAAAGCCCCGGCCGACGTCGCTGCGCTGGCCCGGCGCGAGGTCGAAAATGTAATCGCAATCCTCGCCGGAGCAGTAAAAGGTGCTTATCCTGCGCAGCGCCTCGGCGAATTCCGAATTTTCCTGACCGCATTCCGGACAAATCAAAAGGATGCGGGCGGTGGTCTGGACCTGCCGGATACCGTAGTTTCGCATGGCGCTCGCCCTGTCGCGCCGCGACGAATCGCAGCGCAAATCGAACGTACCTTAGCAAAGGTAACGAATGTGCATCGCTGCGGCGTTGCTTAATCCGGAAATTATCCTCAAGTCTTAGGCTTGTCCGGCAGCGTTCCGCACCGCACCATGTGGAACTCATCCTCGCCCGCCTAACCGCCGCAAGCGGGAGCTTGTCCGCCACGGTTCGGCGCGGCAGTATGACCGTAAGCTCAAGACCCCGTTAAGGGGTGCCTTCCACGGGGAAGCTTTTACGGCTGTGCCGACAGCATCTGGGGCGCGCACATGAAAAACATTCTCGTTCCGACCGAGCACGGTTCCACCATGGTCTCGGCCTTGGATACCGCGCTGTTGCTGGCGCAGAAATTCGACAGCTGCATCGAGGGCTTTCCACTGCGGCCTGCGGTCGCCGATCTCGTCGCCATGGACCCCGACAGCGGCCTGACCATGGTCGCGGTGAAGGAGAACGACGCCGAAATGGTGCGGCAGGCGGAAATGCTGTTCCGCTCCTTCATGGACGGCCACCACATCGCCTCCCGCGCCGGCGAGGCGGAGGCCTCACTATCCTGGTCGTGGCTTAACGACGCGCCGAGCGGTCACGATTTTGTCGGCAGCTACGGCCGCGTCTTCGACATGATCGTGCTGGCGCGGCCAGGCGACGAATGGCAAAGCCCCTCCATGATCACGCTGGAATCCGCTTTGTTCGAAAGCGGCCGCCCGGTGCTGATCGCGCCGCCCAATTCGCCGCGCTCGCTCGGCACCAATATCCTGGTCGCCTGGAATAACTCGACCGAACAGGCGCGCACCATGGCGGACGCCATGCCGCTGCTGCGCCTCGCCGACCGCATCACCATTTTGACAGTAGAAGGCGCCACCGTCGCCGGACCGAGCGGCGAACAAATGGCGCGCTCGCTGAAGCTGAACGGCATCACCGCCGACACCATTACGATGAAACCCATCGGCAAGCGCAGTGCCGGCGAAACCATCATCACCAAGGCCGAAGAGCTTGGCTGCGACCTCATCGTCAAGGGCGCCTATACGCAAAGCCGGTTGCGCCAGATGATTTTCGGCGGCACCACGCGGCACATACTGGCCAATGCGAAATTGCCGGTGCTGATGGCGCATTAGGCGAACGCCGCACAAATCTGTCTCGGCAAATCCGCTCGCCAATTCGAAAAATGAGCGAAATGCACCTGGTCTTTCCGCAACTGGAGAGCGTTTACCGGACGCTGGCGCCGCTGAGCGAGGCGTTGCTGCGCGTGGTCGTCGGGCTGTGGATGGTGCCGCACGGATTGCGCATGGCCTTCGGATTCTTCCCGGGCACCGGCATCCGCCAGGGCAACGTGCGCCTGTTGGCGTTCGATCTCGACGCTTGGGGTTATCGCCCCGGCTGGCTGTGGGCGCCGCTGATTGCGGCGACCGAGCTCATTGCCGGCCCCATGCTGGCGCTCGGTCTGTTTACGCGCGCCGCCGCGGTGCCGCTGGTGCTGTTCCTGATTGTGACAAATTTCGAGCGCTGGCGCGTCGGCCGCTATTTTTGGAACAAGCTCGGCCTCGAATATACGTTGATGTGGCTGGTCGCGACGTTCTATTTCCTAGTTCACGGCGGTGGCGCCTATTCGCTCGACCGTCTTATCGGCTGGGAATTTTAGAGGAGCCAACGTGCCGTTCATCGACGCCAATGGCGTGAGCCTGCATTACGCCCTTGCCGGTGCGCGCGGACGCTCCGTCGTCCTGCTGCATGAGCTTGGCGGCACGCTGCAGTCCTGGGACGCGCTCGCGCCGCGGCTCGCGCAGCGCTTTCGCGTGCTGCGCTACGACCAGCGCGGCGCCGGCACCTCTGAAAAAGTGCGGCAGGACTTTACCAATGACGCGCTGGTTGAGGATTTCGAGGCGCTGGCCAAGGGCGTCGGCCTCGAGCCGCCCTATCATTTCGTCACCGTCGCCGCGGCCGCAACCCAGGCGCTGCGCTTTTTGGAAAAGCATCCCGACCAGGTCGGCGCACTGGTCCTGTGTAACCCGGCGCCGGGAGTGGACGCCAGCCGTGCCGCCGTGCTCGACGAACGCGCCGCATTCGCCATGCGCGAGGGCATGCGCGCGTCGCTGCCGACGACGCTCATGCTGTCCTACCCCCGCCAATCTCGGCGAGCGGGCCGCTTACGAAGCCTATCTCGGGCGCTATCTCGGCAACGATCCGGTCGGTTTCGGTCTCGCCTTTCGTTGCCTGGCGCGCACCAATATGCTGCACATGCTGCCGCTGATCCGCTGCCCCACGATGGTTGTCGCCGGCCGCCACGACACGGTGCGGCCGCATGCCGGCACGGCCGAGCTTGCGAAAAAAATTCCCGGCGCGCGGTTTCGAGTTGATCGAGGACGCCGGCCACTTCATGCCGACGCAATCGCCGCATGCGCTCGCTGCACTGCTCGAAGATTTTCTTCCCCAATAAAGCCTAGCCAGGAAACAACCATGAAAATCAAAGCAAACGGCATCACCATCAACTATCAGATCGACGGCCCGGATGGCGCGCCGTGCCTCGTCTTTTCCAATTCGCTCGCGACCTCGCTTGCGATGTGGGACGAGCAGGCGGCGGCGTTGAAAGATTCGTACCGCGTGTTGCGCTACGACCAGCGCGGCCATGGCTCAACCGATGCACCGGCAGGCCGCTACTCATACGACACGCTGCTTGCCGATGCGCTGGGCCTGCTCGACGCTTTGTCGATCAAGAAGGCGCATTTCGCCGGCCTGTCGATGGGCGGCGCCACCGCGCTCGGGCTTGCCGAACGCCATCCCGACCGCTTCGAGCGCATTATCGTCTGCGACTCGCCGTGCCAATCGACGCCGCAGTCGAGCCAGCAATGGGAAGAGCGTATCGCGGTTGCGCAGAAGCAAGGCATCGAGGCCTTGGTCGAGCCGACCGTCGCGCGCTGGTTTCCGGCCGAAATCCTGGCGAAAAATCCGCCGCACATCGACAAGGTGCGCGCCATGATCCGCGCCACCCCGGTCAACGGCTTCATCGGCTGCGCCGCGGCGCTGGCCGACCACGATTACGCCTCCGCCGTCGCCACCGTGAAGCGCCCGGTGCTGTTTCTCGGCGGCGAGAAGGACGCCGCCACGGCGCCGATGCGCAAGCTTGCCGAAAAACTTCCCGGTTCGCGGTTTTTCGAAATTTCCGGCGCCGGTCACATCTCCAACATGGACCGGCCTATGGGAATTCACCCAGACCATCCGGGATTTCCTGGCCGCCTGACTGACCTGCGGTATGCTTTTTGGGCGGGGCACGCATCGCGCCGCGCCGTCGCGATGGCTTTGCAAACAGCCGGCCGAGCCACTATACCTTCAGTCAAAGGCAATCGAGCCGTATAAGGCCGCGTCCTTTTTAAGGAGAAAACGTCATGGCAACGGTAACAATGAAGGCCCCTGCCCCGGGCGGGCTTTCCAACAAGGCGCGCGAATTGATGGAGGCCATCAATACCGACGCCGGCAAGCACAACATCTGGGTCCGCACACAGGCCAATTCGCCGGCACAGAAACCGTGGTTCAGCGAGACCAGCGGCGAAGGCTCGGGCCAGCTCGCCAGCGGGCGCGTTGCCGTCAACCAGATGAAGACCGTTCCCTTTATGTGGAAGTGGAACGAATATAACGGCTACCTCAAGCAAATCTCGGAGATCGCCAGCAAGGCCGACGTTTCGCCGATCGAATTTGCCGACCGGCAGAGCATCTTGTTGCTCAATCCCGGCCTGAACGGCCGCTTGCAGGTGACCAACACCATCCGCTGCGCCATCTCGATCTATAATCCCGGCGACGTCGCGCCGGTGCATCTGCACTCGCCGAATGCGAGCCGCACCATTCTTTCCAAAAATGGCGGCTACACCGTCGTCGAAGGCGAGAAGGTCACGGCAAACTACGGCGATCTCATTCTCACCCCGAACGGCACCTGGCACGATCACGGCAACAATTCCGGCGAGCCGGTGATCTGGATCGATACGCTCGACTGGCCGCTGATGGAATTCCTCGACGCCGCCTGGGTCGATCACAACATGCCCGGCGCGCAGGGCAACACCAACGTGCAGGCGGTCACCGTTGCGGAAGGCTATTCGCGCCATCTCTACAGCCACGGCGGCATCAAGCCGACCTTCGTCGACCACCAGCGCGGCGTCGGCCACGCGCCCGCACCGTTGTTCCATTATCGCGGCGCCGATGTCCTTGAAATGCTGCACTCGCTGCGCAAGGAGAAGGGCGACCCCTACGAGGGCATCAAGGTCGACTTCGTCAATCCGGTGACCGGCGAGCCGGTGTTCAAGACGCTGAATTACTCGGCGCAGCTCCTGCGCCCCGGCGAAGAGACCGAATGGAAGCGCGAGACCGCCGGCACCTATTATGTCTGCATCGAAGGCTCGGGCACGACCGAAGTCGGCGGCAAGCGCTTCGAATGGGGCCATAACGATCTGTTCGTGGTGCCGAACTTCCTGTGGCGGCGCCACATCAATACCGGCAAGACCGACGCCGTGATCTATTCGGTGTCGGATGCGGCGCTGATGAAGAATATCGGCCAGTATTACGCGCAAGGCCGCGCCAAGGGCGGCGAAGTGACGGAACTCGTGCTGCATTAGGCAGCGGCATCAACGTCTAGACATGCGATCGGAGCGCGGGGTGTTCGCGCTCCGATTTTTTGCCCGCCAACCGAAGAGCGATCGGCCGCATCAATGTCCTGAAACGCAATCGGAGCGCGGCACGTCCGCGCTCCGCTTTTTTTCGCCGTTGCGGCGCTTATCGATCAGGCGCCTTTCAGCTTCGCATTGCATTGGCTGTAGTAGCCGCCGCCTTTCTGGATCCATTTCAGGCCGCCATTGCCGTTGCCGGCCTTGTTGGCTTTGTACTGATCGAGGCAGGTCAGCATGCGGGCCTTGCCGGCGGAATCCTTGGAATATTTGGCATCGACCGCGCTTGGGAATACGGCGTTGCCGACGGCGACTGGCGCGGCAGCAGGCGCTGCGGCGGGTGCCGGAGCCGGTGCGGCCGAGGCGGCGGCAGGGGCCGGCGCCGCGGCGGCGGGCGCGGCCGCCTCCGTGCCGCATTGCGCCTTGCGGAAGTCGTTCCACTTCATGCCGTTGAGCGTGCCGCCGGCTTTGGCGGCTTTATACTTGGCGCTGCACTCCGTCATCGTCAGGGCGCTGGCGGATGTCGCTTGCAAAGCAAGGGCCGCCAGTACCGCGGCGGCGCATAAACCGACATAACGCGTAGTCATGGTTGATTTCCTCGTGTTGTGGGACTAATTTTCGCTCTTCAAGACCGGACGGCCGCGATGGCCCGGCCGCGATATCCTTCAATGCGGCAAAGTGTGCCATGCGCGCCGGCTGAATGAAAGCCGGTGGCTGCGCAATGCAGCACGAGTAGCGACGCCTTACTTCTTCGGCGCGTGCGCATGCGGTTCGCCGATCATGTCGCCGCAGCCGGCGCGGTTGGCCCAATATTCCCAGGCGCGCCAGGTTTCAGCCGAGGCCGGTTTATAGCCTGCGGCGCGCGCCGCGATCTCGCCCTTGGACAGGGGCTTCGGCTTGCCGCCCATACGCATCGCGTTCATCTGCACCCGCGCATTGCGCGGCAGATAGACCGACAGCCGCACCACCTCGATGATCGAACGCGCGGCGGAGGCAAAGCCGTGGCCGCGCATCAGCGCGACATTGCCCTTGCCCAGGCTTTTCGCCAGATCGCGCCCTTGCGCCATATTGCGCACCAACAGATCGGTCTCGCCGAATTTCTTGCGGATGTCCCACACCGGCACCTTGCCGCCGATGAAGCTGCCGGAATGGATCACCGGCTCGAGCGGCTTGTTGATGATGCCGAACGGCAACGTGTCCTCGGCATGGGCGTGAACCACCGCGGTGACGTCCGGCCGCGCTTCGAAAATCGCCGCATGGATGAAACGCTCGAGATAGGGCTGGCGCTTGTCGCTGACCGGCTCGCCCTCCTGGTCGAACTCGATGAGATCGTGATGCTCGACCAATTCCGGCGCGCGCGAGCGCGACAGGAAGAAGCGCTTCGGGTTGTCGGGATGCCGCACGCTGATGTGGCCATAGGCATCGACCACGTCTTCGTTGGACAGGATGCGGTTGGCGACGACGAGGTCGCGCAACAGATCGTCGAGTTGGCTCATGTCGGTTGTTCCTCCTGGCGGTCAGCCGTAGTGTGGGCAAAGGCGCGCATCTCGGTTAAGCCGCGTGGGCAAAATCGCTCGCGCGCCCCGCCCACGCTGTCCTCCGCCGACGATTTTGCCCACCCTACATAATCTTCTCACCCATAAGTCGGCACGAACAGATCGTCGACTTTGACCGGGGCTGAGATCAAGCCCAAATCCTGCTGATATTGAATGAGCGCCTCCAGCGTCGCCCGATTCGGCTCAACGCCATAGGGCCACGGATCGCCGTTGAACACCTCCCAGATGTCGTCAATTTCGCGCATCAAGAACGGCGTCATATAGCGCACCGCGCGCAGGTTGAAGAACTTTTCCCGCGCGATCTTTTTCGATTCGACAAAGGCGTCATAGAGGCTCGTGGCGACGAACGGATAGCGCTCATAGACGCTCTTCTTGATCGCAACCAGATGCATGATCGGATAGATTTTCTTGCGCTTGTAGAGATCGATGTCGCGCGCGACATAGTCGGGAAACAGCCGCACGATGTCGGGGTTGGAGCGGATTTCGTCGGGCAGGCTGGTGCCGAGCGTCGCGTCGATCTCGCCGTCGGCCAGGAGCCGGCCGAGCGTCTTCTTGGTCTTGTTGTTCTCGATCGAGATCTTTTTCAAAGCGGCAACACCGTCGGGCTGCCGTGCGAGCCCGCGGTATTCATCGCGCTCTGCACCCAATGCACCTTCGACAGATCGACACCGAACTCGCGGTGCAGGATGCCGTTGATGAAGATGGCCGCGGTCATGGTGTAAAGCGGCACGCCGATGCGCTTGCCCGCGAGGTCTTTCGGCGTCTTGATGCCGGATTTGCGGTTGATCGCGATAAAGCCCAGCCGGAAGGCGATCGAAGGAAACACCGGGATGGCGACGAACGGGCATTCCTTGTTGGCGAAGCGTTGGATGAATTCGGACGAGGAGTATTCCGCGACGTCGAATTCCTCACCACCGGACATGCGGTCGAAGATCGGCCGCGGCTGATCGATGGCGATGAAATTCAGCTCGATGCCGTCCGGCTGCACCTCGCCGGTATAGAGCGCCTGCATCCGGTCATAGAGCGCGCAAGCAAACGACAATTGCAGCTTGGGCATAAGCGCGGCGTCCTCCCGGTATTTTCTGCGGCGGTACGGTTAGCACGCGCGCATCCGGGCAGGAAGGCCGGCGGGCCACCTGCAAACGCATGCCCTCAATGCAAGTCTTTGCGCAAAATCTTGCCGATATTGCTCTTCGGCAATTCGTCGCGAAACTCGATTGTTGTGGGGCGTTTATAGCCGGCAAGACGATCGTGCAGGAATTTGTCGAGATCGGCCTTGGTGAGTGCGGGATCGCGTTTGACGACGAAGAGCTTGACCGCCTGCCCGGTGCGCAAGTCGGGCACGCCGATCACGGCGGCTTCCAGGACGCCCGGGTCCAGCATGGCGATGTCTTCGACCTCATTGGGAAACACCTTGAAGCCGGAGACGTTGATCATGTCCTTCTTGCGATCGAGTAGCCGCAAGAAACCATCTGCGTCGAACGCGCCGATATCGCCGGTTTTGAGCCAGCCGTCGGGGGTCAGCACATGCGCCGTCTCATCGGGCCGCCGCCAATAGCCGAGCATCACCTGGGGCCCGCGCACCCAGACCTCGCCGGCCTCGTCTACCGGAACCGCCTCGCCGGCATCGTCGCGAATGCTGACTTCGGTCGAGGGCACCGGCAGGCCGACGGTGCCTTGCTTCGGAGCGAAAAACGGATTGATGCAGACGACTGGCGAGGCTTCGGTCAGGCCGTAGCCTTCGACCAATTCACTGCCGGTGATTTCGCGCCAGCGCCGCGCCACTTCGCTCTGCACCGCGGCGCCGCCGCCCACCGCCACGCGCAGCGCACTGAAATCCAGCCCGGCGAATTCGGGCGCGTTGACCAGCGCATTGAACAGCGTATTGACGCCGGACATCCAGGTAATCTTGGCGTGGCGCATGGTGCGGATAAGACGGTGCAGGTCGCGCGGATCGGGAATGAGGAAGTTGAGCCCGCCAAGAACCGCAAAGCTCAGCAGGTTCGCCGTCAGTGAGAAAATGTGATAGAGCGGCAGCGGCGTGAGCACGCGCTCGGCTTCCGGCCGCACGCCGGCGGCGCTCCAGGCGCAGCACTGCAGCGTATTGGCGATCAGATTGCGATGACTAAGCATGGCGCCCTTGGCGACCCCGGTGGTGCCTCCGGTATATTGCAGCAACGCGACATCGCTCGCCTGCACCGGCGCGTCCCGGTAGCGCTCGCTCGGCGCCCGATCGCAGGCGTCCTGCAGCATGGTGAATGTCTCGAAGCGCCAGGCCGGTACGGCGTGCGCGATATAGGAATTCGCGAAGTTGAACGCCCAGCGCTTGAGTGTCGGCACGAAATCGCCGAGGCGGGCCACCACGACGTGGCGGATTGTCGTGGCGGCGAGGATGTCCTGCAGCTTGTGGGCGAAATTTTCCATGATGACGATGACGACGGCGCCGGAATCGGCGAGCTGCTCTTGCAGTTCGCGCGGCGTATAGAGCGGGTTGACGTTGACCACCGTCATGCCGGCGCGCAGCGCGCCGAGGAACGTGACCGGATAAGCCAGCATGTTCGGCAGCATGATCGCAACGCGGTCGCCTGGACGGCAATTGACTTCCTCGACCAGGAACGCCGCAAAGTCGCGGCTGTCGCGGTCCCATTGCGCGAAACTCATCTGCGCGCTCAAGCATTCGAAGGCCGGGAGCGGGGCATGCTGCCGGCAAGCCTCGATCAGCATCGCCGGAAGCGACGGGTAGGCATCGGCGTCAATGGTCGCAGGCACGCCGGCGGGATAAGAGGCGAGCCAGATGGGCCCTCGCCCCTTGATGTCAGCGGCCGTGGCCTCGCTCGGACCCGCGAGCGTCATGCAATCCCCGGAAAATCCCAACTATGAAGAGCACTCTGCGGCATCATGGTTGATTCTATCATCGAACGCATGTGGGATAATATCCGACTTGCCGCGTCAAAACGAAACCAGGGGGAGGTTGATATGTTGCAGCGCCGATATTTGGGCCTTGTCGTCGCCTTATGCTTAGCCGCGCCGTTTCGGGCGTCGGCCGACGAGGTGCTCGTCACCCAGTACAAAGCCGACCCCTCGGGCGCACCGTTCGCGGTGGCGATAGCCAAGGGCTTCTTCAAGAACGGCCGGCATCGACCTCACCGACGTCATCTCCGGCGCCGGCGGCGGCGCCTCGGTGCGCGCCGCTATGGCGAGCGCGCTCGGCTACGGCGACGTCTCTCCTGCGCCGGTGCTTGCCGCGATCGACCAAGGCCAGGATCTGCGGATCGTCAATATCGGCTCGCGGCTTCTCGATCTCAACATCGTCGTCATGCCGAATTCGCCGATCAAGTCGATCAATGATCTCAAGGGCAAGAAGTTCAGCATCAGCGAACCGAAATCGCTCGGCGAGATGACCGCGGTGCTAGTGCTTGGAGAAGGCCGGGCTCAAGCCGGAGGACATGCAACGGGTCGCATTCGGCAGCCTGCCCGGCGCAGTGACCGCGGTCGAAACCGGCGCCGCCGATGTCACCGCGATCCCCACCGTGTTGTTCCGCCTGAAGGACGGCGCCAGCAAATACCGGGTCATCCTCGGGCCGCAGGACATGCCGCATTTGCCGCCCGCCATCGGCATCGCCACCGGCGACCTGATGCGCAACCATCCCGACAAATTGCGGGCGTTGCTCGCCGGCCGGCGCGAGGGCGTCAAATACATCTACGAACACACCGATGACGCCATCGAGATTCTGTCCAAGCTCTACGCGCCGCTGCCGCCCGATCAGGTCGCCGCCATGGTGCATGAACTCGTCGCGGCCAGGTTCTGGAGCGAAGGCAACATGGAGATGGATCTCCTGCAGACGACCGAGCGGGCGATGAAATATGTCGGTATGGTCGACAAGCCGCTCGATCTCAACAAGATGGTCGATACGTCGTTCCTGCCGAGCGATCTGCAGAAGTAAGGCCGCAGCCGTGCACGGCGATGTTCATGCGCAATTCGCCGGCGTGACGCGGGTGTATCCCGGCGCCAGCGGTCAGCCGCCGGTGCATGCGCTCGGTCCGATCGACGTCGATCTCCACAAAGGCGAGTTCTTCGCCGTGGTCGGGCCGTCGGGCTGCGGCAAGTCGACCTTTCTCGAAGTGCTCGCCGGTCTGCAGCGGCCGACCGCCGGCACGGTGACGTTCGAGGGGCGTGCCGTCGCCGACGAAGTCCCCGACGGCGTCGGGGTCGTTTTCCAGGAAGACGCCAGCTTTCCCTGGTTGACGGTGTGGGACAACGCCGCCTTCGGCTTGCGGCGCAAGGGCACGGCGCCGGCGGAAGTGCGCCGCCGGGTCGACGACGCGCTGGCGTTCATGGGCTTGAGGGATTTTGCCAAGGCTTATCCGTCGCAGCTTTCCGGCGGGATGCGGCAGCGCGTCTGCATCGCGCGCACGCTGGTGCTGCAACCGCGTCTCATCCTGCTGGACGAGCCGTTCGGCGCGCTCGATGCGCAGACGCGGCTTTTGATGGGCGACGAGGTTTTGCGGCTCTGGCGCACGACCGGCGCGACGGTGCTTCTCATCACCCATGCGCTCGACGAGGCGGCCATGCTGGCCGACCGCGTCGGCGCAATGTCGGCGCGCCCCGGCCGCTTCATCGAGATGATCGAAACCCATTGGCCGCGCGAGCGCGATTCGACCATCGTCGCCGAGCCGACATTCGGGGAAATCACCGGACGGCTATGGGAGCGATTGCGCGGCGAATCTCTCAAAGCGCTGGGTCATGCCGATCTGCCGCCGCAGGCGGTATCGGCGGCGGAATGAGCCGCGCCGGCTGGATCAGACTTCTCGTCATCGTCGTAATGATCGGCGCGCTCGAACTCGCGTGCCGGCTGAAGTTCATCGATCACCGCGTGATGATCCCGCCGTCGGAAATGGCGACTGCGCTCGTCGCCATATTGGCGTCGGGTCGGCTCAATGACGACATTGTGCGCACGCTCGGCGTTATTGCGATCGCCGTCGCGCTGTCAGTCGTGTTCGGCTTCGCGCTGGGGCTCGTTATTCACGCCCTGCCGCGCCTGCGTACGGCGCTCGATCCGTTTTTCGCCACCTATTATGCGGTGCCGGTTTTCATTTTCTATCCGGTGATGATCGCGCTATTCGGCCTGTCGCTCATTCCCATCGTGCTGATGGGCG
The DNA here is from genome assembly GCA_963816565.1 of uncultured Alphaproteobacteria bacterium. Taxonomy (GTDB): domain Bacteria; phylum Pseudomonadota; class Alphaproteobacteria; order Rhizobiales; family Xanthobacteraceae; genus BOG-931. Next base: position 651,806 of record CAWFLM010000001.1, read on the forward strand.
TCGCCACCGCCATCGTCGCCATGATCATCGCAACGCTCAACGGCCTTGACCGGATTCCGCGCGTGCTGACCAAAGTCGCCCGCGTCCATCGCATGAGCCGGTTCGCGACCGCGCTGCAACTGCAGCTACCGGCGGCGGCGCCTTACCTCTTCACCGGCGTCAAATTGTCGGTGAGCTATGCCTTCATCGCCGTGATCGCCGCCGAATTTATCCTGGCGCCGGCCGGCCTCGGCCGCGCCATCGCCAATGCCTACGCCGACTTCGACAATCGGCGCATGTACGCGCTGATGCTGTTTGTGCTGTTGATCGCGACCGTGGTCAATGCCGGCCTGCACGCCTGGGATCTGCGCTGGGCGAAACGGCGCGGCGCGAGGCCATCATGACGGCAGCGCGGCGCGCCCTCGACACGATGATCATCGTTATTGCCGTTGTGTTGCTCTGGCAGGGTCTCGCCCATTGGGTCGGCGACACCGCCCTGCCCGGCCCGGCGCCGACTTTCTCTTATTTGGCCCACTTCGTGCCCTCAGCGCGCTTTGCCGCGAACGCCGCGGCCACCGCCACCGCATTCGCGCTGGCGCTTCTATTGCCTACGGGCTCGGCCTTGCCATCGGGGTCTGGATGGGCGCCCAGCGGCTCTCGGGTGAGGTTGGCGAGCCGATCCTGATCACGCTCTATTCGTTGCCGAAAATCACGCTTTACCCCGTGATCCTGCTCATTTTCGGCCTCACGCTGTCCGGCAAAGTGGTGTTCGGGGCGATCCACGGCATCCTTCCGGTCGCGCTCCTCACCATGGCGGCGATCCGCAATATCCCGATGGTTTATCTGAAATCGGCGCGTACGCTGCATCTGTCGCCGTGGCAGACGATCTGGAACGTGCTGTTGCCGGCGACCATCCCGGAGGTCCTGGCCGGATTGCGCATCGGTTTCACTGTCACGCTGCTCGGCGTGCTGCTGGCCGAAATGTTCGCCTCGAAGGATGGTCTGGGATTCCTCATCATCAACGCGATGACACTGCTGCAGACCAAGGAAATGATCACCATCGCCGTGGTGCTGTTCGCCTTCGCCGCGGTCGCCAACGCGATCCTCTTATGGATCGAGCACCGGCTGCATCGGCGCGTTTAGCTTTTCCGACGAGCCAGCGCGCAAGTATGGTCTTGCAACTCCTCGCCGCCGGCGTCATCGCCGTGACCGGGATCGGCGTGATCGTCGAGGATGACGAAGCCGGGACCGCTATGGGCGTACTGCATGCCGACAACCACAAGCGTGTGGTCGCCCATATCCGCGGCGGCGCCTGGGATGCCCCGCGCCAATAGCTTGAAAGGATCGTGTCCGGCAAGCGACCGTCCCGTAATACGCATGGCGCCGTAGCGATGACCGGCAAGCAAGACCGGCAGCGGCTTCCAGTGCCGGCCGATTGCCGCACGTTCGCGGCGCAGCGCCTCGCGCACATCGGCACGGACGCAGTCGATATGAATATGCAACTGGTTCTGCGACCGCGCCAATTCCGAATTAATGGCCAGGCTGAGCATGTCGCGCGGCATCGCGTGCCCGAGCAATCTTCTCGACCAGGTGCCGCGCCCGCCACGCATCGGCGAAGTAATTGGCGTGCATGCCGCTCAAGCAGAGCGCGGCTTTCAATGCCGCCGATTTGCCTCGTCGGTATCAGCAAATACTGCGTCGTTCCCCTGATGTCCTTGAGGACCGCGTAACCTGCGGCGAGACCGCTCCCGAGTTCGACCTCGGCGCAAGGTTTCGGATCGCCGTGCTCCAGTTCGTCCGGCACGCATTGGCCGTGCACGATATTCCAAAGCGCGTTCGGATCCGCTTGCGCTGCACCACAGCAGCAAACAACGCGATGACTAATCCCGCCGCCACGGCAATCGATCGTCGTCGGCAACGAAACCGGCACGACTGAACGCTCCTATTTCGCCGCCACATAGCGCTCCAGCGTCATCGGATTGCCCTTCTTCGCCGGCTCGCGCAGCTCGACGCCGGTGAAGCGGCTCGCTTCGGCGAACCACATGGCGCGCGCCGGCAATTGCCAGCGGCGCTTGCCGGCGACGGAGGCGTCCCAGCGCACGGGCTCGTCCTCGATATCCATGCATTGATAGTGGGTGTTGAACAATTCGATGCGATGGCCATCGGGATCGCGCATATAGACGAACAGCGCCAAACCCGGCCCGTGCCGCCCCGGGCCAAATTCGATATTCTCGGCGAAACCCAATTCGGAAGCCAGATCGCAGACGTAGAAGAAGTGATACGATTCCGGAATGCTGAACGCGGCATGATGCAGCCGCGGCCCGGCGCCGGGTGCAAAGACGATGTCGTGCGGATTGCCCTTGCGCTGCAGGAAGACGAACAGGGGCTCGTCGCTGCCATCGGGCGAGATGTATTCCGAGAGCCGGAAGCCGAGGCCCATGTAGAATTCCAATTGCCGCTGCACATCCGGCACCAAAACTTGGAAGTGATCGATGCGCTGCGGCACGGCGCCATGATGACGGCCGAAATCCATCAGGAGCCGCGGCTTGGTCGTCATGGTGGCGCAGAATTCCAGCGGCACACCGCCCGGATCGCTGACGTGTAGCGTCTTGCCCTGGTACGGCCGCTCGACCCATTGCGCCGGCAAGCCGGCCTTCTCGAAATAGTGTTTCGCTTTTTCAAGATCATCCTCGGTGAAGCAACGCATGCCGACGCGTTCGGCTTCGGCCACGCTCGCACGCTTAAGCACCAGCGAGTGATGGCACGCCTCGGCGACCCCGCGCAGGTAGATCGTATCCTTGTCCTCGTCGCTGACAATCAAGCCGATCAGATCGACATAAAAGGTGCGGCTCTTCGCCAAATCCTTGACGCACAGCACCGCGTGGCTGGCGCGGGTGACGTTGAACGGAGGATTGTAGTTGGGCTTGGGAATGGTCACGAACTGCTCCGGACTTTAAGCGGCCCAACCGGCCGCGCAGTAGATAAAGACGCGTCAGCTTGACACGCCTATGCCGCCAATTCATAGCCGTTTTGCTCGCATTCCAGCAGCACGATAACGGCATGGCGCGCGCTGCGGCGGCACAACGCTATCGCGGATTGCGCGGCGGGTTGGGGACAATCGATCGAGCTCAGGCGAACTCGAGCGCGTGTCTGGCGCCCATTGGCACGTTCTCTGCTCGCCATTTCGCTATTCGCGCGTTATTGGTTTTGCGCGAACAGCTGCTTGCCCATGCCGTTGAAGTGCGCTTTCTGATCGTCGCTGAGCGAATTGTAGAAATCCGCCAGCGCCGGCTGCACGGTCCCGACCGCTTGGAGCATGGCTTTTAGCCGGTTGCCGATAGCGGCGAGACGGTCCGGCGGGGTCGGCGGCACCTCGGTCGGACACGCCGCCTTGATGGTATCCGCCCCCTGCGACAACGCCGACTTCAACGCTTCGAGCTTGGCGCGTTGCGCGTCGTTCGGTTGCACGGTGTTATCGATCTGATCGGTCGGCCACGCCATGACATTGGCGTTGCACTGCGCCTGCACGCTGGGCGTGCTCTCGTTGCCATTGGCCGCGTGTTTTCGGCGCGGGCGGCGCGATATCGTTAAACCGCGCCTTCTGCTCGTCGGAGAGCGAGTCGTAGAACTTCGTCAGCGGCGGGCTGATGACGTTCACCGCGTCGACGAGCGCTTGCAGCCGTTGATGCATTTGGTCAAGACGCGTGGTCGGCGCGAATGCAACACTGGTGGGGCAGTGTATCTTGATCTGGTGACTTGCTTCGACGATGGCGTTGCCGAGATCGTCGAGCAATGCGGTTTGCTGCGGGTTCGGCTGCACGGCGCTCTGGATCTGATCGATCGGCCAGTCCGGTGACCTCGGCTGCCTCTTGGTCGCAGCTTTGCGCCATGCCCTGAACAAGCGTCGCCATGCGTTCCGGCGCCTGCGGTCCCGTTACGTACTCCTCATAGCTATAGGGAGAGAAAATGGCCTCGTAGATGTCGCCGTAGCCGTAGGCCCAGAACGGATCGACATATTCGTAGTCGTCGGGCCACAGCGCATAATAAAAGAAATCGCCGTAGGCATAAGGCCAGAACAGCGGGCCGATCCAGCCCAGATGACGGTAGGGATGCCAGCCGTGGCGCCCCAGTCATGGCCGACAAACGGGCGAAACGCGGCATTCTCGGCAAAATTCCGACGCCGCTCCTCGAAATGTCTCGGATCGGCCCCTTGAGCGAGCGGCCGCACACGCGCATTCGTCAGTGCGCTGTTCTTGGCCTTCAAATTGTTCGTGGCCTTCAGGTTAGTGGTGGCCTTCAGTTTGTTGGAGGCCTTCAAGGTGTTGGAGGTCTTGGGGCCATGCCCAATATGGCTATGCGCAAATTGCGAAGCGGCATGGGAATGGGCCGACCGGTTTCCGAAATGCCCGTGCGTTTTGGCAACCTGCGAGGTCATAGCGGATTTGGTACGGACCGGGGTCACTAAGGCCTTCGCCGCATGGATATGCAGGCCACCGCCACCCCCGCCACCGACACGATGGCCACCACCGCCGCCACCGCCGCCCCGCCGCCACCGCCATGTCCCCCACCACCGCCATGCCCGCCACCGCCATGACCTCCGCCGCCCGGTTTCGCGGCGAGCGCCATTCCGCTGCTCACGCATAGCGCCAGACCGATCGCAGCAAGAAGTGTCGGAAATTTTGACGGCCTAATCTTTCTCGCTATCTTTGGCATTGAAATTCCCTCCCATGCGCATCACGTGCGCCGGCCACCATGCGCAACGAACGTCCGATCGCCCCTCCGTTCCGAAACCTCCGTAACTGTGATGCTGCGCCGCACTGTCGCCCGAATATCACATGGCCCCACCGAACGATGGGCATCGCCTAAGGCCAAACCTCGTGCGGTTGATCTTCATCCATGAGTTATGCATGCTCACTCGGGTATCGAGGATTTATCCATGCCAATTGGGCAGGGATATGATCTGGATCGAACCGATCGCCTGGGGGCCGGAGGTCGGGTGAACACAATGTGAGCGATCCGCTGCCGGCCATGCCCTCCAGCGGCATCCACTCTCATATCGATATCGACGATGCTTCGACCAGTCCGGGTCGGCCATAATGTCGGGTTGCGTTATTGGGGCTTACAGCAACGGGTTTTTGCCAGTGCACGCGTTGGCCCATGCTGTCGTGCATCGGGGTAGTTGGGTGCGGCGCAGAGCTTTCTCACCTCCGCGAGCCTGCGGCCAGGCTTTGGCATTCGGCCTCGGATCGTTAGCCCTTGGCTTCGCGCTCGCCGGCTGCACGGTGGGGCCCGATTATTCCCGCGAACCGGCGCCGGTGCCGACCGACTATAAGGAGCTCAAGGGCTGGAAGCTCGCCAATCCGAGCGATAGCCTGGATCGCGGCGATTGGTGGACGGTCTATCGCGATCGCGGCCTCGACGTGCTCGTTCCCCAGGTCGAAATTTCCAATCAAACCGTTGCCGCCTCGGCCGCTGCTTATGAAGAGGCCCGCGCGATCATCCGCGAAGCGCAGTCCGCGCTGTTTCCGACCGCGACCGCAAACTACACCGCGACCCGCACCCGCACCGGCGCGCTCGCCGGCACGACCGGCGGAAGCGCGGTCGGCGCCGGACTGAGAACGCGATACACGACGCAATACAGCGCGCCGATCAGCGGCAACTGGGACCTCGACGTTTGGGGCAAGCTGCGCCGCCAGGTCGAAAGCGACACCGCCGCCGCGCAAGCGAGCGCCGCCGATCTCGACAATGCGAAGCTGTCCGAGCAGGCAATGCTTGCCACCGCCTATTTTAATCTTCGCGCATCGGATGCGCTGATCGATCTGTTGCAACGCACGATCGCCGAATACAAGAGAACCTACGACATCGTGAATAACCAATTCAAAGCCGGTTATTCGGTCACGGCAGGCGACGTGGCGACCGCCGACGCCAACATTCGCACCACGGAGGCGCAACTTGCGACCGCGCGTTCGTCACGCGCGCAGTTCGAACACGCCATCGCCATGTTGATCGGCCGGCCTCCCGCCGAACTCGGCATCGCGCCGCGCGATCTTGGCGGCGGCATTCCGAGAACTCCGATTACGGTTCCTTCGACGCTGCTTGAAAGGCGTCCCGACATTGCCGCGTCGGAGCGAACCATGCAGGAAGAGAATGCGCTGATCGGCGTCGCCGAGGCCGCGTATTTCCCGGACATTTCGCTGTCCAGCATGATCGAATATCTCGGCCCGATCCCGCTGCCGTTTTCCGCGGCGCGTTCGATCGGATCGATCGCTGCCAGCGGTACGCAGACTCTGTTCAACGGCGGCTTGACCGCGGCGCAAGTCGACGCGGCGCGCGCGGTGTATTGGGAAAGCGTCGCCAATTATCGGCAGACCGTGCTGACCGCATTTCAGCAGGTCGAGGACGAACTCGCGGCGATCCATTTCCTCTCACAGCAATTGGCGGCGGAGCGCCGCGCGGTTGCCGACGAGCGCAAAGCCGTCGACGTGTTCTTGAATCAATTCCAAGCCGGCACGGTGGCATTCACGACCGTCGTGGTTGCGGAGGTCGCGTTGCTGGCGGACGAGGAATCCGAATTGACCGCGCGCCAGAACCTTTTTCTCGCCAGCGTCAGCCTGATCGAGGATCTCGGCGGCGGCTGGGACACGACGCAATTGCCGACCCAGGTGCAATTGCAGAACGGCTTTTCGTTCTTTCAGAAGCTGCCGCCGACACCGCCAGCTCTTGTCGAGTCCGCGCCCGCCGATGCGACGATGCCAATTCCGCCGGCCGCCGCGCCGGCGGGACAATAGCGGCCAAATCCACGAACGAGTGCCGATAGCGGTTTGCGAATCAAGCGGCGCCTGCGGCCCAGATTTGGGTACCGCCGGCTCAGGCCCGGTTCGGACGTCAAATCGCGGCAGTCATGGCCAACGGACTTTTTCATGAATCATCAAACTATTGATTCAACAGTCGATTCCGACGACACTGGCCGCCGGAAGCAAAGCTCCTATAGGGGCTCAGCCGATGTGCGTGGGGACGGCGGCCTGCCGGTTATTAGCGAATATTCATTAGGCGGGCGATGCCGGCGCATTTTATAAGTCGAAGCAAGTCGAAATGTCGGGACCGATAAACGCCCATCATGGACGAGCGAACGCGCAGAACTGATAAGGACCTCGCACCAAGTCCGGTCGTAAGAACGCGCTCGCGTTGGCGTTTCCGGATCGGCGTCGCACTGGTTGCGATCTTGCTCGCGCTTGCCGTCTACCAAACGGTACGCTGGATAAAATCGGCTCCCTCAGGCGGACGTTTCCCGCAGGGCGCGGTGCAAACGGTCGGCGCCGCAACCGTGGCAACCGGCAACATCCGTGAGATCGTCAATGCGCTCGGCACCGTGACGCCGATCGCGACGGTGACCGTGCAAACCCAGATCAACGGCCAACTCACCGACGTCGGCTTCACCGAGGGCCAGCTGGTCAAGAAGGGCGATTTCCTGGCGCAGATCGATGCCCGGCCGTATCAGATTTTAAAGGAGCAATACGAGGGCCAGCTCGCGCACGACGAGGGGTTGCTGGCGCAGGCGCAAATGGACCTCACGCGTTATCAAACGCTCGCCCAGCAGAACTCGATCGCAAAGCAACAGGCCGAGGATCAGGTCTTCATCGTCCAGCAATACAAGGGCTCGGTCCAGCAAGATCAGGGCCTGGTCGATTCCGAAGCGCTGAATATCTCCTATTGCCACATCGTCTCGCCGGTGACCGGCCGTGTCGGCCTGCGCCTGGTCGATCCGGGCAATTACGTGCAGACCACGAGCTCGACCGGCATTGCCGTCATCACCCAGTTGCAGCCGATCACGGTGATCTTCTCGATCCCCGAGGACGATCTGCCGGAGATCATGCCGCAGTTCAATGCCGGTACCACGCTGATCGTCACCGCATATGACCGCGCCAACATCCACGAACTCGCCACCGGTCAAGTTTCCGCCGTCGACAATCAAATCGACACCACCACCGGGACCGTGAAAGTGCGCGCGCAATTCGATAACGCCGACAATGCGTTGTTCCCGAACCAATTCGTCAATGCGCGGCTTCTGGTGGAGACCCTGCAAAACGTCGTAACGGTGCCGACCTCGGCGATCCAGCGCGGCTCGCCCGGTACCTATGTCTATGCCATCAATACCGACAGCACCGTGGCGGTGCGGCAGATCAAAACCGGCGCGGTCGACGGCGACTTGACCGAGGTGAGATCTGGCCTGACCGCCGGCGAGCGGGTGGTCATCGACGGCACCGACCGGCTGCGCGACGGCCTTCGCGTTTCCGTTGCCCCGGCGCCCGATCAGCCGGCCGCAGCCGGCGCTGCGCCGCCGAAAAATCATAAGCCGGCCGGTCAGTCAGGCCATAATTCCGGCGACTCGCAGAATAAGCCTTCGAACGGCGGGCAGTGAAACGCCGGCGTGCGCGTGGTCACGATCGAGCGCGGCGGTAAAGCGGTGCGATGAACGTCTCCGAACCCTTCATTCGGCGCCCGGTGGGCACCACGCTGTTGATGGCGGCGATCATGCTCTCCGGCATCGTCGCTTACACCTTCTTGCCGCTGTCGACATTGCCCGAAGTCGATTATCCGACGATCCAGGTGCAGACGCTTTACCCCGGCGCCAGCCCGGAAGTTATGACGTCTTCGGTCACCGCGCCGCTGGAGCGGCAATTCGGGCAAATGCCCGGACTCAACCAGATGACGTCGGCGAGCTCCGGCGGCGCTTCCGTCATCACGCTGCAGTTCGGCCTCGATCTTTCACTCGACATCGCCGAACAGGAGGTGCAGGCCGCGATCAATGCCGCCGGCAACCTGCTCCCGGCCGATCTGCCGGCGCCGCCGATCTATTCCAAGGTCAATCCGGCCGATGCGCCGATCCTGACGCTCGCGGTCACCTCAAAGACGCTGGCGTTGACCGACCTCGAGGATTACAGCGAGACCCGGCTGGCGCAAAAGATTTCGCAGCTCACCGGGGTCGGTCTGGTCAGCATCAGCGGCGGGCAACGGCCGGCGGTGCGCATTCAGCTCAACCCGGATTCGCTCGCCGCCTACGGGCTTAACGTCGACGACATTCGCACCACGATCAACAACCTGAACGTCAATACGCCGAAAGGCAATTTCGACGGCCCGACACAGGCGTCGACGATCAACGCCAACGACCAGCTCATCAGCGCCGATCAATACCGCAATCTGATTGTCTCCTACCGCAACGGCGCCCCGGTCAAGCTGACCGACGTAGCATCGATCGTCAGCGGCCCGGAGAACACCAAGCTCGGCGCCTGGGCGAACACGACGCCGGCAATCATCGTCAACGTGCAACGGCAGCCCGGCGCCAACATCATCCAGGTCGTCGACCGCATTCAAACACTGTTGCCGGAAATTATGTCGACGCTGCCGCAGGCGATGGACGTGCGCTTGCTGAGCGATCGCACCGTGACGATCCGCGCCTCGGTCGCCGACGTGGAATTCGAGCTCAGTCTCGCCGTCGTCTTGGTCGTGCTGGTGATTTTCGTATTCCTGCGCACGCTGCCGGGCACGATCATCCCGAGCCTGTCGGTGCCGCTGTCGTTGGTCGGCACATTCGGGGCGATGTATCTCCTCGGTTTTTCCCTCGACAATCTGTCGCTGATGGCGCTGACCATCGCCACCGGCTTTGTCGTCGACGACGCCATCGTCATGATCGAGAACATCGCCCGCCTCGTCGAGGACGGCATGGACCCGTTCGAAGCGGCCTTGCGCGGCTCCGCGCAGATCGGCTTCACCATCATTTCGCTGACCATCTCCTTGATCGCCGTGCTGATACCCCTACTGTTCATGGGCGACGTCGTCGGCCGGCTGTTCCACGAATTTTCTATTACGCTCGCGGTTACCATCGTCATTTCCGCCGTCGTGTCGCTGACGCTGGTGCCGATGATGTGCGCCAAGCTCATCCGGCATCACCCTGATCGAGAACGGTCCGCCTTCGATCTCAAGGCGGAAAAAGTCTTCAACGACGTCATCGCCGCCTATGGCCGTGCGCTCAATTGGGTGCTGGACCGCCAGCCGGCGACCTTGCTGGTCGCCGTTCTGACACTCGGCTTGACCGTTCTGCTCTATGTGCTGATCCCGAAGGGATTCTTTCCGGTGCAGGACACCGGCATGATCCAGGCGATCACCGAGGCCTCGCAAAGCGTGTCGTATCAGGAAATGGCGGACCTGCAGGGCCGACTTGCGGAAGCGGTGCTCAAGGACCCCGACGTCGTCAATCTCAGCTCCTTCGTCGGTGTCGACGGCACCAACCAGACGCTCAATACCGGCCGCTTCCTGATCTCGCTAAAGCCGCATGACGAGCGCAACCTGACCGCCAGCCAGATTATCGACCGCTTGCAGAGCGAAGTCGCGGGCGTCACCGGCATCACGCTTTACATGCAGCCGGTTCAGGATCTGACGATCGATTCCACCATCAGCCGCGCGCCCTATCATTTTGTGCTGGAGGACGCCAATTCGTCCGAATTCAATACCTGGGTGCCGAAACTGGTGCAGCAATTGAGTGAGCTGCCGCAAATCACCGATGTGGCGAGCGATCTGCAGCAGCAGGGTCTGGCAGTCGACATCATCATCGACCGCGCCACCGCCAGCCGTTTCGGCATCACGCCGGCAACGATCGACAACGTCCTCTACGACGCCTTCGGACAGCGCATCGTTTCGACGATCTACACTCAATCGAACCAGTACCGCGTCATCATGGAGGTCGCGCCGACGCTGCAGCAGTCGTTGACCGGGCTGGAATCGCTGTATTTGCCGTCCTCCTCGTCGACGACCAACGGGCAAGTGCCGCTGACCGCCATTGCCCATATCGAACAGCGCGCCGCGCCGCTGTTGATCACGCATTTCGGTCAATTTCCGGCGACGACGATTTCGTTCAACACCGCGCCGGGCTATTCGCTCGATGCCGCTATCAAGGCGATCCAGCAGGCCGAAGCCAAGGCCAGCCTGCCGCTGAGCTTCATCACCGCATTTCAGGGCACGGCGGCCGCGTTTCAGTCCTCGTTGAGCAACGAAGTATTTCTGATCATTGCCGCAGTGGTCGCAATGTACATCGTGCTCGGCGTCCTCTACGAAAGCTTCATCCATCCGATCACCATCTTGTCGACTTTGCCGTCGGCGGGCGTCGGCGCGCTACTGTCTCTGATGCTGCTGCGCTACGACCTCGACGTCATCGCCATCATCGGCATCATTCTGCTGATCGGCATCGTCAAGAAAAACGCCATCATGATGATCGACTTCGCCTTGGAGGCCGAGCGTGTCGAGGGCCTGCCGCCGCGTGACGCGATCTACCAGGCCTGCCTGCTGCGCTTCCGGCCGATCATGATGACCACGATGGCCGCGATCCTCGGCGCCATGCCGCTGATGCTCGGTACCGGAACCGGCTCCGAACTGCGCCAGCCGCTCGGCATCGCCATTATCGGCGGCCTGATCGTCAGCCAAATGCTCACGCTGTTCACCACGCCGGTCATCTACCTTTATTTCGACCGCCTGGCGGTGCGTCTGACCGGCGGCCGGCCTGCGACGCCGATCGTTCCCGAAGCGCCGGCCGAATGAACATTTCCGCGCCATTCATCAGCCGGCCGGTGGCGACAACGCTGCTCACGCTCGGCATCGCATTGGCCGGCATTCTCGCGTTCTTGAAATTGCCGGTCGCGCCGCTGCCGCAGGTCGACTATCCCACCATTGCGGTCAGTGCGCAGCTCCCGGGCGCCAGTCCGGAAACGGTGGCGACCAGCCTAACCGAGCCACTGGAACGTCATCTCGGCCAGATCGCCGACGTGAGCGAAATGACCTCGCAAAGCAGCATCGGGAAAACCCGCATCACGCTGCAATTCGATCTCAGCCGCGACATTGACGGCGCGGCGCGCGACGTGCAAGCCGCGATTAACGCCGCCCGCGCCGACCTGCCGTCGAGCTCTGAAAAGCAATCCGACCTACAACAAGGTCAATCCGGCCGATGCGCCGATCCTCATCCTGGCGCTAACGTCAAAGACGCTCACGCAAGGCCAGATCTACGATGCGGCGAGCAACGTCTTTCAGCAGCAACTGTCGCAGATCACCGGCATCGGTCAGGTCATCCTCGGCGGCGCGGCCCTGCCCGCGGTGCGCGTCGAGCTCAATCCGCAGGCGCTGTTCAAATACGGTATCGGGCTTGAAGACGTGCGCGCGGCGCTGGCGGCGGCCAATGCCAATAGCCCAAAAGGCACCATCGACGACGGCAGCCGGCGCTTTCAGATCTACAGCAACGATCAGTCGACCACGGCAGCGGATTACGCGCCGCTCGTCATCGCCTATCGCAACGGCGCCGCGGTCAGACTGTCGGACGTCGCTTCGGTCTCCGATTCCGTCGAAGACGTGCGCAATCTCGGCCTGTCCAACGGCCAGCCGTCGGTGTTGGTCATCCTGTTCCGGCAGCCGGGCGCCAACATCGTCGAGACCATCGACAGCATAAAGGCCGAACTGCCGCATCTCGAGGCGGCCATGCCGGCCGACGTCAATGTGACCATCGCCATCGACCGCTCGACGACGATCCGGCAATCGCTGAGCGACACCGAGCTGACGCTGGTGATCGCCATCGCGCTGGTGACGATCGTCGTTTATTTCTTCCTGCGCAGCTTCCGCGCCACCGCAATTCCGTCGGTTGCCGTGCCGGTGTCGATCCTGGGCACGTTCGGCGCGATGTATCTCTTGAACTACAGCCTCGACATCCTGTCGCTGATGGCGCTCACCATCGCCACCGGCTTCGTGGTCGACGACGCAATCGTCGTCTTGGAAAACATTTCGCGCCATCTTGAGGCCGGCATGCCGCGCCTGCAGGCGGCACTTCTCGGCGCGCGCGAGGTCGGCTTCACCGTGCTATCGATCAGCCTGTCACTGATCGCGGTGTTTTTGCCGATCTTGTTGATGGGCGGCATCCTTGGCCGGTTGTTTCGCGAATTCACCATGACGCTGTCCTTGGCGATCATGATCTCGCTGGTGATTTCGCTGACCACGACGCCGATGATGTGCGCGCTGTTCCTGCGCCCACCGCAGCCGCGTCAAACTCCGCGTCGCCGCGGCCTGTTCGATCGGGTGCTGGCCGGCTACGAGCATTCGCTCACCTGGGCGTTGCAGCACAGCAGGTTCGTTCTTTTCATCTTCTTCGGCGCCATCGTGCTCAACGTCGTGCTGTTTGCCATCGTGCCTAAGGGATTTTTTCCGGATGAGGACACCGGCCGCATGATCGGCTCGCTTCAGGCCGATCAAAGCGTGTCATTCCAGCTGATGACGCAAAAGCTCCGCCAGATGATGGACATCGTGCAGCAAGATCCGGCGGTGGAGCACGTCGTCGGTTATACCGGCGTCGGCTCGGGCGGCGGCTTCGGCCAGATCAACACCGGCTCGGTCTTCGTGTCGCTGAAGCCGATCGAGCAGCGCCCGTCCATGGAACAGGTGATCGCGCGATTGCGGCCGAAGCTGGCCAAGGTGCCCGGCGGCAGACTCTTTCTGTTCGGCGTCCAGGACATCCGCGCCGGCGGCCGGCAAAGCAACGCGCAATATCAATATACGCTGCAGGCCGACGATCCGGACCTGCTGTCCAAATGGACGGCGCTGCTTGTCAGCTGCGCTCGAACACTCCAAGGTCATGGCCGACGTCAGCTCCGATCAGCAACAGCGTGGCCTGGAATCCGATCTGGTTATCGACCGGCCGACCGCCTCGCGGCTCGGCATCACGCCGGCGCAGATCGACAACACCCTTTACGACGCCTTCGGGCAGCGCCAAGTTTCCGTCATCTACAGCGCGATCAATCAATATCACGTCGTCATGGAGATCGATCCACGCTATACGCAATATCCGACGTCACTGCGCGATATTTACGTGGCGACGTCCGGCGGCGGCGCGTCGGGAACGCAGCAATCGAACGCGCCCGCGGGCGCGGTATCCGCCGGCAAAGCCGCAGCCGACAATCAAACGTCGAGCGCAACCGCAGCGGCCAATGCCAACAACAATTCGGCGCGCAATGCCGCCATCAACGCGCTGGCCAATTCCGGCAGAAGCGCCACATCCTCGGGCGCTGCGGTGTCGACCGCGGTGGAGACCATGGTGCCGCTTGCCGCGTTAAGTCATTACAATGCCGGCAATGCGCCGCTCTCCGTCAGTCATCAAGGGTTGTTCGTCGCCTCTACTATTTCGTTCAATTTGCAGCCGGGCGCGGCGCTCGGCGACGCGGCGAACGAAATCGACGACGCCATTAAGGAAATCCGGATGCCGGCGTCTATTCACGGCAGTCTTGCCGGCACCGCGCAAGTCTTCGCCGATTCGCTGGCCGATGAGCCGGTGCTGATCGCCGCTGCGATCGCCGCCGTCTATATCCTGCTCGGTGTGCTCTACGAGAGCTACATCCACCCGATCACGATTCTCTCGACGCTGCCGTCGGCGGGCGTCGGCGCGATATTGGCGCTGATGCTGTTCCATACCGAGTTCAGCATTATCAGCCTGATCGGCGTGATTCTGCTGATCGGCATCGTCAAGAAGAACGCCATCCTGATGATCGACTTCGCCATCGAAGCGAAACGAACCGGGAACTTGAGTTCCTACGATGCGATCTTCCAGGCGTGCCTGTTGCGCTTCCGGCCGATCATGATGACGACCACCGCGGCGATCCTCGGCGCCATGCCGCTCGCGGTGAGCTTCGGCAATGGCGGCGAAATCCGCCGGCCGCTCGGCATTTCAATCGTCGGCGGGCTGCTGATCAGCCAGTTGCTCACGCTCTACACGACGCCCGTGGTTTATCTTTATCTCGATCGGCTCGGCCAGTGGTCGCTACGGACGCGAAGCCGGCTGCTGCCCGGCCTGTTCGACGCACCGCCGATGACGCCGGCCGAATGAGGCTGTGATCGCTCAGCGGATGTAAAGCGGCCGCCGCGTGTAGCAGCACGGCTCGGTGCCCTGCAGTTCGAGCGGACCAAGGAGTGTGCGCAAGCGGTGAATATCGGCGCGGGCCGCGATGATCTGCGGACCTTTGATACCGTCATCGATGTCCGGATTGGCCTCCAGCCGATCGATCAATTTGATGTCAGCATAGATGGCGTCGCGCATGCATTGGTAGCAGGTATTCTCGATTTGCCCGTACTCGCCCGCCGCTACCGGCGAGGCGAGGCAGGCAAAAGCAAGAAGACCCCCAAGGGCAATAAGCCGGCTCATTGCGCACGCTCCGCAGGCAAGGCCGCAATCATAACCAAAGGCGGCAGGAGAAGGAATGCCGTTACGGCGATGCCACCTTGGCGGCCTTGCGATGGTACAGCGCATCGGTTCCGGCCTATGATAGCAGGATGAATTTTGGCCAGCCGGGAGAGCGAACACATGAATGGCGCCGCGCTCATTGCGGAAATTCTCAAGCGCGAGGGGACGGAATTTCTGTCCTGTTATCCGCGCAATCCGGTGATCGAGCCGTGCGCGGCAATCGACATCCGCCCGATCCTATGCCGCCAGGAGCGCGTCGGCGTCGGCATCGCCGACGGCTATTCGCGCATCAAGCGCGGCAAGAAGAACGGCGTGTTTGCCGCCCAGGCCGGACCGGGCATCGAGAACGCCTTTCCTGGCATCGCTCAGGCTTATTCCGAGAATGTCCCGCTCCTTGTCATTTCCGGCGGCCTGCCACTGGCGCGGCAATACGTGCGTCCCGTCTTCCGCGCCGCCGACGTCTATCGCGCGGTGACCAAATGGTCGGCGCTGGCGCATAACGTTCAGGAACTGCCGGACTTGATGCGGCGCGCCTACCACGCCATGCGCTCGGGCAAAGCCGGTCCGGTACTCATCGAAGTGCCGGATGAGGTGTTCGACGCCGAATTCAAAGGCACGCTCGATTACCGGCCGGTCCCGGTGCAGCGCGCCGCGCCGGATCCGGCGTCGATCAAGAAAGCCGCCGAGATGCTGCTGGCGGCCAAGCACCCGCTGCTATGGGCCGGACAAGGCGTGCACTATGCCGAAGCCGGTGATCGGCTGGCGGCGCTGGCGGAACTCCTGCCGGCGCCGGTCGTCGCCACCAATCCGGGCAAGAGCGCCATCCCCGACAGCCATCCGCTTGCGCTCGGCGGCGCGACGCGCTCGCGCTCGAAAGTCTTTGCCGATTTCATGAATAAGTCCGACGTCGTCATGGCGATCGGCTCAAGTCTGACGATCACCAATTTCGGGCCTTCGGTGTCGCCGGGCAAGACCATCATTCATTCCACCAACGATGCCGGCGATATCAACAAGGAATATCGCGCGGATCACGCCGTGGTCGGCGACGCCGCACTCGTCATCGAAGCGCTGATCGCCGAAATCGCCAAGCAGAAAGGCCCCGGCGGCGGCAACGCGCTCGCTTCGCTCAAGGAGGAAATCGCCGCCGGCAAGAAAGCGTGGCTCGACGAGTGGGCCAAGTTCCTCAACTCCGACGAGACGCCGCTCAACCAATACCGCGTCATCCGCGACATGATGCGCACGCTCGACCGCGACAACGTCATCATTACTCACAATTCGGGAAGTCCGCGCGAGCAGATGATCCCGTTCTGGGAGACGACCGCCGCGGGATCGTATATGGGCTGGGGCAAGTCGACCCAGCTCGGCTACGGGCTCGGTATCACGATGGGCGCCAAGCTCGCAGCGCCGAAGAAAATCTGCATCAACGTCATGGGCGACGCCGCGATCGGCATGACCGGCATGGATATCGAGACCGCCGCGCGCAACCGCATCGCAATCCTCACCGTGGTCTTCAACAACGGCGTGATGGGGGCCGAGCGCGACGTGCTGAAGATTTCCGATGCGAAATTCGGCGCCATGGCGGTCGGCGGCAACTACACCAAAGTGGCCGAGGGCCTCAATGTCGCGGCAACGCGCGTCGAAAAGCCGGCCGCTATCGTCGGCGCCATCAAGGAGGCGGTCGCCGTCACGGAAACGGGCGCGCCATTCCTGCTCGAATTCGTGGTCAAAGAGGGCCGAGATTTTTCGCGTTATGCATGAGGGCCGTTGTCGGCTGGCACTTCGCCGGTCGCTACTTGTTGCAGGAGCGCGCGCAAAGTCTCGGCGCGTCCGGCGCCGAACACGGCTTCGAACTGCGCCTGCGCCTCTTGCCAGCGCTTAAGCGCGGTACGAAACCGAGCGTCGCCGGCGCCAGTCAAGCGCAGCTCCTTGCTGCGGCGGTCGGATTTCCCGGGGCCGACGGCAATCAAGCCGTCACGTTCGAGCGGCAGGATGTTGCGACCGAGCGTGGTGCGGTCCATCACCAGCTCGGCGGCGAGAGCATTGATGGTCATCGGCCCTTTGCGCTGCAGCCTTGCCAGTATCGAATATTGCGTCGCCCGCAACCCGCTCGGCGCCAGAAATTGATCGTAGAGTTGCGTGACATGGCGCGCGGCCTGGCGCAGCGCCAGGCAATTGCAGCCCGCCGGGTTGACGGTCACGGGCGGCATATCTGCTCCAGCATGGCTGCTCCACTTCCGGCGGCTGTTGCGGTCCCCTTGTCTTTCATATAGGTGTATATGCACCTATTTAGGCTATCCTGCAATAGGGCGCGATAGCTGGCCGGAGCGCACCGAATGTCGGCAACAAGTGTCGTCGTCACAGCACCGCTCCCGGACGCGCCTGCCGCCGGCGCGAGCGAGAAAATTACCTACGATCCGCGAACCCGCGTATTGATCGAGGGACCGATCGCGGCGACGCTCATACGCCTCGCCGCGCCCAATATGCTGGTGATGCTGGCGCAGTCCTCGGTCGGCCTGGTCGAAACCTATTTCGTCGGCAAGCTCGGCACCGATGCGCTGGCCGGCGTGGCGCTGGTCTTTCCGCTGCTGATGCTGATGCAGATGATGTCGGCGGGCGCCATGGGCGGCGGCATATCGTCGGCGATCGCGCGTGCGCTCGGCGCCGGCCGCCGCGACGATGCCAATGCATTGGTCGCGCATGCGCTCGTCATCGCGCTGGTCTTCGGGCTGGTTTTCACGGTTTCGTTGCTTGGCGGCGGCCGCTGGCTCTATGGCGCGATGGGCGGCGGCGGCGCGTCGCTGCAAGCGGCTTTGATCTACTCCCGCGTGGTCTTTGCCGGCGCGATCCTGGTCTGGCTGTTCAACTCGCTCGCCAATGTGATTCGCGGCACCGGCAACATGATGGTGCCCGCGCTCGTGACCTGCGCCGGCGTCGTCGTGCTTATTCCGCTGTCGCCGTGCCTGATCTTCGGGCTGGGACCGTTGCCGCGACTCGGCGTTGCCGGCGGCGCCGTCGCCGTCGTCGTCTATTATGCAGTGGGAAGCCTCGCGCTCGCGGCCTATCTGAGATCGGACCGCAGCGTGGTCCGCCTCGCCATTCGCGGCATCAGGATTCGCTGGCGGTTATTTTCCGACATTCTTCGCGTCGGCTTGGTGGCGGCGCTGATCACAGTGCAGACCAATCTCACCATCGCTATCGCCACCGCGCTGGTCGGCGCTTTCGGGCCGGCGGCGATTGCCGGCTATGGCACCGGCTCGCGGCTGGAATATTTGCTCATTCCGCTGGTGTTCGGCCTCGGCGGCCCGCTCGTCGCCATGGTCGGCACCAATATCGGCGCCGGCCGCCCCGAGCGCGCGTTGCGCGTGGCCTGGATCGGCGCAGCGATCGGCGCCGGGCTGTGCGAGATCATCGGCTTTGCCGCGGCGGCCGAACCGCGCGCCTGGCTGTCGCTGTTCGGTAGCGACCCGGCGATGATCGATGCCGGCTCGCGTTATCTACAGGCGGTCGGTCCGGTTTATGGCCTGTTCGGCCTCGGCATGGCGCTCTACTTTGCTTCGCAAGGCGCGGGGCGCCTGTTGTGGCCGTTGCTCGCCAATATGGCGCGGCTCGTCATCGCAGCCGGCGGCGGCTACATGGCCTTGCGCTGGACCGGGAACTTGACCGATGTTTTTCTCGCTTTGGCGGTGGCGCTCGCCGCTTTCGGCCTCATTAATGCAGCGGCGGTGGCGAGCGGCGTCTGGTTCAAACGCGGCGCGGCGCCCCACATGCTCAGGAGTCCATAGAATAATGACCGTCCACTACTTGGAAGATTTCGCCGCCGGCCAGGTCTTCAACACCGGCCGCTTGCGCGTCGACAAGGATCAGATTTTTGCCTTTGCGCGGCAATTCGATCCGCAGCCGTTTCATATCGACGAGGAGGCGGCGCGCCATTCGCCGTTCCAAGGCTTGGCGGCAAGCGGCTGGCACACCGCGGCGCTGACCATGCGGCTCCTGGTGGACGGCGAATTGAAACCGGCCGGCGGCATTCTCGGCGTCGGTTTCGACGAGCTGAGCTGGCCGCGTGCGGTCCGCCCGGACGATGAATTGCACGCCAAGAGCGAAATCGTCGAGGTGCGGCCGTCGAAATCGCGCCCCGACCGCGGCATGATCCGGGTGCGCACCACGACGCTCAATCAGAACGACGAGACGGTCATGATGTTCACCGGCAACTTGCTGGTGCCGAAGCGGCCGGCGAACCCAGTGAGCGGATAGGCCGCATGCGTATCCTCGTAGTCGGCGCCGGCGCGATCGGCGGCTATTTCGGCGGCAGGCTGTTGCAGGCCGGCCGCGACGTGACCTTTCTGGTGCGGCCGCGGCGCGCCGCGCAGTTGGCAAAGACCGGGCTGGTCATCCGCAGCCCGCTCGGCGATGCCGATCTGCCGAACCCGCCGACCGTCATGGCGGATAAATTGCGCGACGCGTTCGACCTCATTCTTTTGAGCTGCAAGGCCTACGATCTTGCTTCGGCCGCCGATTCATTCGCACCGGCCGTCGGCGCGAATACGGCGATATTGCCGTTTCTCAACGGCATGGCGCATCTGGATTTCCTTGCCGGCCGGTTCGGCGAGAGCGCCGTGCTCGGCGGTCAATGCGTGATCTCAACCACGCTCGACGCCGAGGGCCGGATTCTCCACCTCAACGACACGCATCTCGTATCGTTCGGCGAGCGCGACGGTTCGCGGAACGCACGCGCGGAGGCGATCGCCGCGACCATGGCCGGCGCCCGTTTCGATTGCCGGCTGAGCACCGCGATCCTTCAGGAAATGTGGGAAAAGTGGGTGTTCATCGCGACCACGGCGGGCATCACCTGCCTGATGCGGGCCACGGTCGGCGACATCGTCGCGGCCAAGGGGGCCGCCCTGACGACTTCGCTGCTGGATGAGTGCACGGCCATCGCAGCGGGGCGCGGCTTTGCGCCGAGCCAAGCGATCCTGGCGCGCAGCCGAACCATGTTGACCGCGCCCGGCTCCGGTTTTGCCGCATCGATGCTGCGCGACATCGAGCGCGGAGCGCCGATCGAGGCGGACCACATTATCGGCGATTTGTTGCAACGCGGTCTGGGCCTGGAGCGCGATTATCCGCTGTTACAGGTCGCTCATACGCATTTGAAGGCTTACGAGACGCGGCGCCGCCGCGAAACCGCGGCGACGCCGGTTGCCTGACTGGAACTTTCGTCCCTATATCCTATTATTCCGCAAAGAGAGGGTGCGAAATGGCCAAGGTAACCTATCATATCGTCCCGCACGACGACGGCTGGGCCTATCGGGTCGACGGCGTGTACTCGGAGCCATTCCCGTCCCACGATGCCGCCCGCAAAGCGGCACAGCGCGCCGCCCAGGAGCAACACGTGCCGGGGGAAACCAGGGCGATTTCCTGGGAAGACCAGGATGGAAAATGGCACGAAGAATTGGCGCGCGGCGACGATAGGCCCGACACCGACGTCGAGGGCTAGCCCGCGCCCAGGGAGGCCGACATGCGCATCGAAGCGCTTTCGGGATGGACCAGCGATCAGAAGCACGTCGTTGCTGCGAGCTTTCTGGGCTGGACGCTCGATGCTTTCGATTTTTTTCTCCTGGTCTTCGTGCTCAAGGACATTGCGACGGAATTCGGCACGCAAATCACCGACGTCACCTTCGCCATCCTGCTCACTCTGGCGATGCGGCCGATCGGCGCCTACATCTTCGGCCGCGCCGCCGATCGCTGGGGACGCCGGCCGACTTTGATGGTCGACGTGCTGCTCTATTCGGCGATTGAATTCGCCTCCGGTTTCGCGCCGAATCTCGCCACGCTCCTCCTTCTGCGCGCCATCTTCGGCGTCGCCATGGGCGGCGAATGGGGCGTCGGCGCGTCGCTGACCATGGAATCCATTCCGCCGAAGGCGCGCGGTCTGGTATCCGGATTGCTGCAATCCGGCTATCCCACCGGATATTTTCTCGCTTCGATCGTCTACGGCCTGTTGTTCCAGTATATCGGCTGGCGCGGCATGTTCATGGTCGGCGTCATTCCCGGCGCTGCTGGTGTTTTATATTCGCCGCAGCGTTCCGGAATCGCCGAGCTGGCGGCCGACCACCGCAGCGCAGCAATACCTTGGCGATCGTGCGGTCGCATTGGCAGCTCGGCATCTATGCCGTGCTGTTGATGACCGCGTTCAATTTCTTCAGCCACGGCACGCAAGACCTTTATCCGACCTTCCTGCAGGTCCAGCACGGATTTTCACCGCACGAGGTCGGCCTGATCGCGGTCATCTACAATATCGGCGCCATCATCGGCGGCCTGTCGTTCGGTGCGATGTCGGAACGGTTCGGCCGGCGGCGCATCATCATTATCGCCGCGCTGCTATCGCTCGTCGTGCTGCCGTTATGGGCCTTCTCCACGAGCGCGGTTTGGCTCGCCGCCGGCGCGTTCCTGATGCAAGTGATGGTCCAGGGCGCTTGGGGCGTCATTCCGGTGCACTTGAACGAATTATCGCCCGACGAGGCACGCGGCACATTTCCCGGCTTCGTCTATCAGCTCGGCAACCTCATCGCCTCGGTCAATGCCACGCTGCAGGCGGGCATCGCCGCGCATTATGGCGGCAATTACGCCATTGCACTTGCTGCCGTCGCCGGCACGGTCGCAGTCGCGATCGTCATTCTGGCCGCCATCGGCACGGAAGCCAAAGGGGTGGCCTTTGGCAACGGCGAAGCCGGACTGCGCGCCGCCGAAAATCCCGCCTAGTGATAAGGGTGTCGTAAAACTCCTGTCGAATGCTCCCGTTCGCCTGTATCGTGATGCGGTTGGGTGCCGGGACCGATGAGCAGACCGATATCGCCATACGTCGAAACGGCGCTGAGCGGCTATGAGCTGCTCAACGATCCGATTCTCAACAAGGGCACCGCCTTCACCGAGGATGAGCGCGACGCGTTCGACCTGCAAGGGTTGTTGCCACCGCACGTCGCCGAACTCGATTACCAGGTCATGCGCCGGCTCGACGCTTTTCGCGGGCTTGGCAGCGATATACAGCGCTACGTGTTCCTGCGCGGCTTGCAGGATTCCAACGAGACCCTGTTCTACGCGCTGTTGACCCGCAACATCGAAGAGATGATGCCGATCGTCTATACGCCGACCGTCGGCCTCGGCTGTGAGGTGTTCAGCCACATCTTCCGCAAGCCGCGCGGCGTGTTTCTGAGCATCCCGCACAAAGACTTGATCCGCCGCATCCTCGGCCATCCGCGCTACGACAAAGTCGAAGCCATCGTGGTCAGCGACGGCGAACGCATCCTCGGGCTCGGCGACCAGGGCGCCGGCGGCATGGGAATTCCGATCGGCAAGCTGTCGCTCTACACCGCCTGCGCCGGGCTGCATCCGTCGACGACGCTGCCGATCCTGCTCGACGTCGGCACCGACAATCGGAAACATTTGGCGGACCCGCTCTATATCGGCTGGCAGCACGCGCGGGTGCGCGGCGTCGAATACGACGAATTCATCGAGATCTTCGTCGCTGCCGTACGCGAACGCTGGCCGCACGTCCTGCTGCATTGGGAGGATTTCGCGCTTGGCAACGCCAACCGGCTGTTGGCGCGCTACCGCGAACGGCTATGTACCTTCAATGACGATATTCAGGGCACTGCCGCGATCGCGCTCGGTACGCTGTTGAGCGCCATTAACGTGACGGGTGTACCGCTCACCGAGCAGCGTATTGCCGTGTTGGGCGCGGGATCGGCGGGGACCGGGGTTTGCGCCTTGCTGCTCCGTGCCATGGTCGAGGCGGGCTTGAGCGAAACCGAGGCACGGCGCCGCTTCTATCTCGTCGACCGGCAGGGACTGCTGGTCGATGGCATGAAGGGCCTGCAATCCTTTCAAGCGCCGTTCGTGCAAGCACCCGATCGGCTGGCCAACTGGGCGCTGGAATCGCCCGGCTGGATCGACCTCGCCGACGTCGTCGCCAATGCGCAGCCGACGGTGCTGATCGGCACGTCCGGCCAGCCCGGGGCGTTCTCGGAAGCCGTCGTGCGCAGCATGGCCAAGCGCGTACGCCGGCCGGTGCTCCTGATCTTGTCGAACCCGACCGAACGGGCCGAGGCGACACCGCAGGATCTGGATGCCTGGACCGAAGGCCGCGCCATCATCGGCACCGGCAGTCCGGTTCCGCCGCTCAAGCGCAACGGCAAGGATTTTCGCGTCGACCAGACCAACAACGCCTATGTCTATCCCGGCATCGGGCTTGGCGCGATCGTCGCCGACGCTCGCCGCATTTCCGATGGAATGTTTCTTGCCGCCGCACGAACCGTTGCCGAGTTCTCGCCGGCCAAGCACGACCCGGCCGCGAACCTGCTGCCGCCGCTCGTCGAAATTCGCAAGCTCTCATTCCATGTCGCGCTCGCCACGGCCAAAAAGGCCCAGGCCGAAGGATTGGCGGATTCCATGTCCGACGAGAATTTAGCCGCCGCGGTTCGTGCCAAGATGTGGGAGCCGCTCTACGCGCGTTATCGGCGGCTGCCCACTTGAACTATCGGAGAAATTCCTGGCGCCGCGACCACGTTTGGAATCTCTATAAACCGACCGCCGCCGCAGTTTAGAATTAGAAGAATTATCTTCGACGATCGAAATGCATTTTTGTGTTGGCGCTGTTTTTTTATGCCTGCTAACAAGATATTGAAATATCTGCACTTTTTCATGGTTCTAAACTGTGTCCAGGCGGCTTTCATTATCACGATTGTTCGGAGCGCGAAGGTTGTGGCGAATATTCCGCCGTGACGCCGCGATCTTCGCACTCGCAGCCGCGTTCGGCTTAGCCGACATTCATCAAATCCATGCGCAGGCACAACAGCCGTCGGTATCGCAGGATGCGCAAACTCCAGCGCAGCAACAAACGCCGCAACCCTCTACAGCCGCACCGTCCGCGCAGCAGGCCACTCCTTCGGCGCCTGGCTCCAGCAATTCGCAGTTACCGCAAATCGTGGTGCGTGCACCAAAGCAAAAACCGAAGGCCGTGCAGCGCCATGCGCCACAGGCGCCCACGGCTGCCGCGGCCACAATCAATCCGACGACCGCCGCCGAAAGGGCACTCGACGCAAAAATGACGGGACTCGATCAGGCGCGCGATCAGAATCTCCTGCCGAAAATCGGCGCATCGACTTACACCGTTACTCGCGACACGATCGAGAGCTTGCCGCAGGCCGACAATACGCCGATCGACAAAGTCATCTTGCAGATGCCGGGCGTGTCCTACAACTCCGCAGTCTCCAATCCAAGCTTCCACGTGCGCGGCGAATACGCCAATGTCCAGACCAGGATCAACGGCGTCGTCGTCCCGGAGGGCGTTTCGGGCCTCGGCCCGTTCCTCGACACCAATTTCATCGGCAGCATGTCGCTCCTGACCGGAGCGCTGCCGGCCGAATACGGTTTGCGCACCGCCGGCGTGCTCGACATTACCAGCCGATCCTTCGCCGCTCCGAGCGGCGAAGTCAGTCTCTACGGCGGCAGCCGGCAAACCTTTACGCCGAGCTTCGACTACGGCGGCAGCGTCGGCAATTCGGAATATTTTGTCTCCGCGCGCGGCGACTGGAACGGTCTCGGCATTGAAAATCCAACGCCGGGGCTCAATGCCATTCACGATCAAACCCGGCAGGGCAAGTTTTTCGGCTATGCCTCGACGCTACTCGACAAATCCACCCGCTTCAGCGTGATCTCGGCCGCATCCTATAGCGCATTTCAAATACCGAATAATCCCAATCAGGTGCCGCTCGGCGATTTTCCATTTGGAGCGCCCGTAACAAGTTACGATTCATCGACACTCAACGAAAACGAATACAACTCTTATTACGTGACCATGGCGGCATTGCAAAAGCACGGTACTGACGGCGATGCTCAACTCGCCGCATTTTCGCGCTACGCCGAAGTTCACTTCGTACCTGACGTCTTTGGCGACATGGTCTTCAACGATGTCGCGTCCGATGTGATCAGGCAAAGCACGCTGACCGGCATGCAAGGCGATGCGTCCTACATCGTGGACAGCCGGCATACCTTGCGTGCAGGGTTTGCGGTGAGCGGCGAGCAAACCAACGTCACCAACGTTTCCACCGTCATGCCCGGATTCCGTCGGCGCGGGTTACCGGGACCGGCGTTCGACGTCACCGACAAAACCTCCCTGCTCGGCTGGAACATCGGCACCTATGTTCAGGACGAGTGGAAGCTGACGAACCAATTGACGGTGAATATGGGCTTGCGCTTCGACCAATTGTATCAGTTTGTCGACGCCAACCAGCTCAGCCCGCGATTTGCACTCGTCTACAAGCCGTTTGAGGGCACCACCCTTCACGCCGGCTATGCGCGTTATTTCACGCCGCCCTATCAGGCTCAGGCCACGCAATCCAACGTCGCGCTGTTTGCCAATACCACCAATCAACCGGATCAATTCACCGCCGATCCGGTGAAGCCAGAACGCTCGCACTATTTCGACGCCGGCATTGATCAGACGGTGCTGCCCGGCCTCACCATGGGGCTCGACGCCTACTACAAGATGGCGCGAGACATGATCGATGACGGCCAGTTCGGCGCCGCCGTGGTGCTGACGCAGTTCAACTATGCGCGCGGCTACAGCGAAGGTGGCGAATTCAAGCTCAAATACACCAACGGCAATTTCAACGCCTATGCCAATTTTGCCTACAACATCACCCGCGCTATCGACGTGGAGTCGAACCAGTATCTGTTCGATGCCGCGACGCTTGCTTATCTGCAAAACAATTATCACTACACCGACGACATGCAGCGCATGACCGGCTCGGCCGGCGTTTCCTATCGCGTCTACGATACGACCTTGACCGCGGATATGATCTACGGCAGCGGGCTGCGCGCCGGCGACTTGCCGGATTTTGTGCCCAATTCGCTGCACACCACGCCTTACGCGGTCATCAATGCCGGCATTGCGCACGATTTCAAATGGTCGTCAGACTACAAGCCACTGACCGTCCGTTTCGATATCGTCAATCTGTTCGATCAGATTTATGAATTGCGCGACGGGTCCGGCATCGGCGTATTCGCGCCGCAATACGGCGCGCGCCGCGGCTATTACCTCGGTCTATCGCAAAAGCTGTGACGAGAGCTTAAGGTGGCGCTGTCCGCTTGCTAAAAGTCGCGCTAGGCGACGCGGACCTGCGCCAGGAAACGCTCCACTTCGGCGCGCAACCGGCCGGATTTTGCCGCGAGTTCGCCGCCGGCGGCGAGCACCGCATTGGCGACCTCCCCGGTTTTTGCCGCCGCATCCGAGACTTGGACCACGCTCGCCGAGACTTCACGCGTACGTTCGGCCGCGGCATTGGCGCTGCGCGCGATCTCCTTGCTGACCGCATCCTGCTGCTGCACCGCCACCGAAATCTCGTTGGCGTTCTCGTCGAGCTGCCCGATCGTTCCGGTAATCGCTTTCATGGCCTGGACCACGTTCGACGTCGTCGCCTCGATCGAGGAGATCTGCTGCGTGATCTCGCCGGTCGACTTCTCGGTCTGCGCCGCCAGCGACTTGACCTCCTGGGCGACCACGGCAAAGCCGCGTCCGGCGGCGCCCGCGCGCGCCGACTCGATGGTCGCGTTGAGCGCCAGCAGATTGGTCTGCGCTGCGACGTCGCGAATGAGGTTGCTGACGCTGTTGATCTGCCCGACCGTCGCGGCGAGCCGCTCTACGGTACTGATGATCGACTTTGCCTCGTCGCTGGCATGGCGCGCGATGTCCGCGGACGTGCGCGCCTGGCTCGAGATATCTGCTCCACCGATTGCGCGATCTCTTCGGCCGCCATGGCGACATTGTCGACGTTCGTGGTTGCTTCCTCGGACGCCGTCGCGGTGGCATGGGCTTGCGTCTTATTGTCTTCGGCGGCTTCCGCCATGATCTGCGCGCAACGATCCATCGTCTTCGAGGCGGCATCGAGCGCCTGGACGATGTCGTTGACCTCGTGTTCGAAGTTTCGCGTCGCCAGTTCGATTGTCTTGCCGGCGCGAACTCGAACTCGCGGGCATGCTCGGCATCGGCGTGGCGCGCGGCGATAGCGTCCGCCATCGCCTGGCGGAAGACCAGCAGCGCCTGCGCCATGCCGGCGATTTCGTCCTGGCCGCCGACGGGAACGGCAACATCGGCTTCGCCACCGGCGATGCGCCGCATGGCGCCGCTTAACAGCGTCAAGCGGCCGACGATGCTACGGCCGACATACAGCCACGCAATCAGGCCGGCGGCGGCGAGCGCCGCGATACTCAGGATGATAAGAACGGCCCGCCCGAACGCCATCTGGGACATGGCGCGCCCCGAAAGCGCTTGCGCCGAGACTCGTTGCCGCTCGATCAGGTTTTCGACGGCGGCGCGCAGCCGGGTCGCCTCGCCGAGCGCGGCGTCATAGAGTCGCTGCGTGTCTTGCTCGTCGTTGAGTTCGCCGGCCCGCTTCACGATAATCCCGTCGTTCCCCGACAACGCTGCAAGCTTACCATACAGGCCGGTCATTTTATTGCGCTGGTCCGACGCCGGCAGTTCTCTCAGGTTGCCGTCGATGTCACGCTCCGCAGCCGCGATGGAATCGCGCAACGGCGGCAAATTGGCGCTGTCGGTCACCATCGACGCTTCGATCAACAGGCCGGCGAGCAGATTGGCATCGGCTTGCACTTCGAGGAGCCGGCGCAATGCATCGATCGAACCGTTCAGCGTGGTTCGGTCTTCGGCCTGGCTCTTCGTCATCAGATCAAAATTCGCGTCGTCGATAGCGGGCGTAATTGCTTCGAGAAGATTCTCGTGCGCCTTGCGGACGGCAAGCGTCAGTGCGCGCCGCTGTGCGGCAATCTGAACGCGCTCCGCGACCGCCCGATTGAGGGCATTGAGCCGCTCCTCCATGGCGCCTTGCGCTACCGCTATTTCGTCGCTCTCGCTGGCATCGAGTGCGCGCACATTTTCAATTCTGGTCTGCAGATGCTTGGACTGCGTCGCGATCTGGTTCGCGACCTGCGTCCGCTGGCTGTCGTCTTGGACCGCGATCAGGCGCGGGGCCGATCCGATCAGGCTATTGGTGTCTTCGGCAAGCCGGAACAACTCGACGGTTGCTGGCATGCTGCGGGATACGATGTCGCGCAGCGTCGCGCTGATGTTGACGGAAGCGAGGAGGGCAAACGACGAGCCGACTACGGTCAAGGCCGCGGCGAGGCCGAACGCCAGATACAACCGCGCGCGAATCGTGCGCAGCCAGGTGAACGAGCCGAACCGGCTGCGAACACCGCCAGGGCGCAATCGCAGATTTCCTAGAGGCACCGTCGACCTCGTTGCCGCGAACCCGAGATGGCGGGCTTGGTCACTGCCCGGCTGCCATCTTGATGAGGCGCACGACCGGCTTGAACGATCCATCGGCTTGCAGGATCGTAAAGAACACCTGATCCGAGCCCTGATTGCGGGCCGGTCCATATTTCAGCGTGACGCCGCCGAGATCAAATGGAGCCCGATAAATGGCGTCGAGCAGGTCTTCGCGCGTCGGCTCGCCATCCACGCGCTTGAGCGCTTCGACGACAAGCCGCCCGACCAAATAGCCTTCCAGCGAGACGAAACCCGGCTTGGCCTTTGCGTCGTCCGTGGTCAGGTCATTTTGATAGGCTGCCACCACCGGCAAAGAAGTGTCGAACGGGAACGGCACTACTTGGCTGACGATTACGCCGGCGCCGTCGTTGCCGAGTTCCTGCGCCAACGAATCGGAGCCGACGAAGGAGATCGCGACGAACACCGGATTGATTTTGACCTGGTGCGCGAGCTTGATGAATTCGGCGACCGGCTTATAGGGCCCGACCGTGACGACGGCTTCCGGATTGCCCTTCATGATGTCGAGCAGCGCCGATTTCACCGCAGTGGTATTGCGTTTGAAGCTGCCGGAGGCGACCAGTGTCATATTGCGCTTCGCCAGCGCTCGCTGCACGCCTTCGAGGCCGGCAAGGCCGAAGGCATCGTCCTGATAGAGGATCGCGATCCTGGTAATGCCGAGATCCTTGGTCAGATGCTCGATCCAGGCCTCGGTTTCCTCGAAATAGGACGCGCGTACATTGACGACGTAGCGATTGTACGGATAGCGCAAGAATTCGGCGCCGGTGAACGGGCCGATGAAGGGGACTTTTGCTTCGGTCGCGATCGGCTGGCTCGCCTTCGAGGTCGGCGTGCCGACTGCGCCGATCATGGCAAAGACCTTGTCGTCGTCGAGAATCTGTTTGGTCGCGGCGACGGTTTTCTCCGGCTCGTATCCGTCATCGACTGATTTCAATTCCAGCGTGCGGCCGGAAATTCCGCCATGGCGGTTGGCGTCGTCGAAGGCGGCCAATATGCCTTGGCGCATGCCTTGACCGAGATCCTGCGCCGGGCCGGTAAGCGCCGCGACTTGCCCAAACACGATCTTACTGCTGGAAACTCCATCTTCGGCTAAGGCCGCGGTGCCGAGGAGACCGACAACAAGCGCGAGTGCAATTCCAAGCTGATTGCTGTGCATCGGCGTTTCCCTTGATGAATCCGCCGCGCCCGCCGCACCTGCAATTGTTGTTATCAGACGGAAGCAGCGCACATAGTTTGGGCAATTTATCGTTAACGAAGCCTTAAAAACTGCCGTGTGTCGCGGCAAAGCCGCACGATTTTCGATGGCAAACACATGCGATCTACGCGGCGCTGTCCGCGATCGATCGCGCAGCGAGCATCCTGCCAACAGCCGCAAGCACATTGGCGTGGGCCGGATGCCGATAAGCCCATTTGTCGTCGGCCGTAGGCGGCACCACGACCATCGTCGCGTTGGCTTCGAAGAATAAAATGTCGCCATCGGCGTTTACCGCAAAGTCGATGCCGCCGTAGTCGAGGCCGAGCGCGGCATTGATGCGATCGAGCGCCGCCATGCCGCGCGGCCCGATGATGCTTGCCATAGCGGCGAGAAACTCGGCGTCGCGGCGGCGATTTTCGGCCGACTGCACCATATCGGCGGTGAAAAAGTGGACCTTCCAGTCCGGCGAGATTGCCAGATGCAAGGGATATAACCGGCCGTCGACGAACATGACGCGAAACTTGCGAAACATCCCTGCGCCGTCGCGGGCGTCGAGCTGTTCGATCAGCCAAACCTCATCGCCGGGGAAATGCGCCACGGCGGCGGCAAGCTCGGCTGGCGTTTCCACGCGGACGAAATGATGGCCGGTGTGAAAACCCGGTGCGCGCGCCAAAAGCGGAAATGAAAATCCCTGGGCGGCGACCGCTGCGGCGCCATCGGCCGTGGCGAGCGCGCGGCGCGGCACAGGCATCATCCGCGGCACTACGACATTCGGCAGGCCGCGCAAGCGCTCGGCATTGGCGACGCGGCCGGTCTTGAGCACTTGCGCGGGATGATTGATCACCGGCCGACTGGTGCGGGCGAGCAGCCCGCGCGCCGCGTCGAGGCCGTCGCGGCAGAGATCCGCATCGCCGATGCTGTTGAAGACGACGTCATGCGGCGGCAGCGGCACTTTGGGATCGTAATATTCGGTCACCAGCACGGTGGTCCGGAAATAGCGGTCGTCGAGGAGCGATTTCACGGGGATATTGCCGCCGGCCGCGGCGACCAGCAGCAACACCGCAACGCCCTGCCCTTCGCCGCGATAATCCAAGGCCGTCAGAAAGTTGTCCTTAAAGCCGCGGTCGCGATGGCGGCGCGCGCCAGCGGCATCGCCGAGTTCGGCCAACAGGTTGCCCATGCCGCGATGGGCGTGGATATGGCCGGGATCGATCTGCAATGCGGCTTCGAAGTGATGCCGGGCCTGATCGCGTTCGCCGAGGAGAAGCAGCAGATTGGCGAGATTGACGTGGCCGGCCGGATTGCCGGGATGATGCCGTACCGCCTCGCGAAACAGCGAGCGCGCCGCTTCGCGATAGCCGGCATTGAGGACGAGCATGCCGAAATCGTTCAGCGCTGCAAAATCGGTCGGGCGCCGGCGAAGAACCTCAAGGTAATCGCGCTTGGCCTCCTCAAACCGGTCTTGCTCGCGCAACAATCCGGCGCGTTCGGAGCGCGCGGCAATATCGTCGGGAGCGCGCTCCAGCGCACGATCAAGCTCGCCGATGCGAAGGCTCCGGTCGGCGCGTTGCAAACGTTCGATCACGGGACGCTGCGGTCCTTTCCGGCGCGGCGAATCAGCGGCGTTGAGCGAGGATAATAAGAGGGCGCCGGCGTCCAAAGCGCCGGATTAGAACAAAATTTACCATGACGGAGGACGATCCGCCGGCAAGCGAAATCCGACAGTAAAGGCTCCGCCATGGCGACAAATGCGGCCGGCAAAAGCATCGTTTTGGGCGATCCGGCGCCGTGGTTCGGCGCGCCGCTGATCGGCGAAGGCGCCTTCAATCTCCAGGTCGCGGCCGGCCGCTGGATCGTGCTGAGCTTTTTGGGTTCGCCAGCCGATCCGCAAGCCGGCCGGCGAACTGACGAAGCTTCTGCGCGACACGCAGCTTTTCGACGAAGACCGGATCGTTTTCTGCGGCATTTTCACCGCGCCGCCGCAAGACCCGACGCCTTATGTCGCGATGAGCACGCCGGCGATCTCCTTTCTCGCCGACTATGACGGCGCCATCAGCCGCTCGTTCGGCGCCGCCGGGATGCCGCGCACCGTCGTGCTCGATCCGATGCTGCGCGCGATCGCCGACATTCCCTGGGACCTTCGCCGCCGGACATGCCGAGACGGTGCGTAACGTGCTGCAAAGCCTGCCGGCGGTCGACGATTCGGCGGGCGTGCCGCTCACCGCGCCGGCGCTCATCGTGCCGCGGGTGTTCGATTTCGAGCTGTGCGATTTCCTCGTCCAGGTCTACGACAAGGTCGGCGGCAAGGATTCCGGCTTTCTGTTCGACCGCGACGGCAATACCTCGACCGTGGTCGATTATCGGCTCAAGCGCCGCAACGATCTGAGCATCCTGGTGCCGGACGTGCGCGAGACGATCCGCAGCCAGATCGTGCGCCGCCTGGTGCCGGCGATCGAGCGGTTCTTTCAGTTCTCGGCGACCCGCATGGATCGCTATATCGTCGCCTGCTACGACAGCGCCATCGGCGGCCATTTTCATCGGCACCGCGACAACGTCAATGTCGGCGCGCAACATCGCCGCTTCGCCGTCACCATCAACCTCAATAAGGACTATGACGGCTGCGATCTGGTCTTTCCCGAATTCGGCAGCCGCAGCTATCGCGCGCCGCACGGCGGCGCCATCGTCTTTTCCTGCGGCGCGCTGCATCAGGTGACGCCGGTGACGCGCGGCAAGCGCTACGCTTTCCTGGCCTTCCTCTATGGCGAGGCCGATGCGGCGTTGCGTGAGAAGAACGACTCCAAAATCGTGCAAAGCGAATTCCGCTACAGCGGCGCGATGTCGGATCGGCTGTTCCCGGACGACGCCGAACGCCCGCTTGAGCGCCGCGCCGGCTGACGAGGCGATACCGGGCTTGTCATTGCTTGATTCCCGGCTAATATCGCCACGCTTCTGGGGATGGGGTCCCCCGTAACCGCCGATAAGTCTGACAGACTTTCGGCTGATGACTCCTACCGGGCGCTTTGGCGTCGGTAGGAGTATGTCTTTTACTCCCACTGCCTCCAGCGCCGTTCGTGGCCGGTTCAAGACGCGCTCGCAACGTAATGGCGCGCGCGGCTTGGATCGAATTGATGACTGTGACTGGAGGAATGCAATGGGATATTTGATCGTGTTTCTCGGCGGCGGCATCGGCGCCGCGTTGCGCCACGGCTTCAATCTCGCCGCCGCGCGGCTGTTCGGCACCGGATTTCCGCTCGGTACGATGATGATCAACGTATTGGGCTCCTTTGTTATGGGACTGATCGCCGAATATTTCGCGCTGCGGCGCGGCTTGCCGCAGCACTGGCGGTTGTTTTTGACGACCGGCATTCTTGGCGGCTTCACCACATTTTCGGCGTTCTCGTTGGAGGCGGCGCTGCTCTATGAGCGCGGCCAAATCGGCGGCGCGGCAATCTATGTGGCGGCTCGGTCGTGCTGGCGATCGGGGCGCTCTTTGCCGGGCTGGCGATTGTCCGTATGCTGGTCTGAGCCGACACGGCAAAAAACGGGGAGACGCCGCGATGGATTTGGGGATGACCGGAAAGACGGCGCTGGTCACCGGCGGCAGCGAAGGCATCGGCAAGGCGATCGCGCGGGCGCTGGCCGGCGAAGGCGTCGACGTCGCGATCTGCGCGCGGCGCAAGGGACCGCTCGAAGAGACCGCCGCCGAAATCGCCAAGGCCACCGGCCGCAAGATCGTCGCCATCCCCGCCGATCTGACCAAGCCGGCCGACGCCGAAAACTTCGTCAAGCAGGCCCATGCCGCGCTCGGCCGCATCGACATCCTGGTCAACAATGCCGGCTCGTCGCCCGGCGGCGTGCTCGATCATTTGAGCGAGGAGGATTGGGCGCAATCGCTGCAGCTCAAATTCATGGGCTATGTACGCTGCATGAAGCACGTTCTGCCGATCATGCAAAAACAGAAGAAGGGCCGCGTCGTGAACCTGATCGGCAATGACGGCGTCAAGGTCTCCTATTGGGAGATCGCGCCGGGCGCCGCCAACGCCGCCGGGCAGAATTTGACCAAATCGCTCGCCAGCCAATACGGCAAGGACAATATCAGCTTCGTCGTCGTCAATCCCGGCCCGGTGCGCACCGAACGCTGGGCCGGCCTGGTCAAGGCGATGGCGCGCGACATGAAGCTGTCCTACGAGGAAGCCGACAAACTGGCGCCGGCCTCGATCCCGCTCGGCCGCATCGCCGAATGCGAAGAAGTCGCCAACCTCGTCGCCTATCTCGCCTCCGACCTCGCCTTCTTCGTCAACGGCACCATGATCGAAATCGACGGCGGCCAGGACAAGGTGCTGATGGACCGCATGCGCGATCGGTGATGCTCCCTCCTAGCGCTGCGCGTCGCCCGGCTGCGTTCAACCCAGGTTGCCCAATGTCTCATCTTTTGTGACGCGACACTAAGCCCTCTGCCCGCGCTTGGCAACGCCCCCCGCTGCTTTATAGTCGGCGCCGCAAACGCGCGGGCATCGGCCCAAAAGACGCGTCGGGATTCACACAGAGGGTGGGATCAATGTCTGCACGAACAATCGGATTTTGCGCCGGCAAGCGTGGCGCTTGGCGCCGCCTTGGCGCTCGGCATGGTCACGCTCGACCGTTCCGGCGTCGGCCGCCGACTTCGTCATGAAATTCGGCACCGCGACGATGAACGAGACCCAGCACCAGTTCATCAAGTTCTACAAGGAGGAGGTCGAGAAGGCCTCCGGCGGCCGCATCGAGGTGCAAATCTACCCGGCAAGCCAGCTTGGCCCGATCCCGGCCGAAATCCAGGGCGTGCAGCTCGGCACCGTCCAAGGGTATATCGGCCCGGTCGATTTCTTCGTCGGCGTCGATCCGCGCTTCGGCGTGTTCTCGGCGCCGATGCTGTTCAAGAGCAATGAAAACGCCATTGCGACGGTGCAGGATCCGGCGATTCAAAAGACGATGTTCGACATGCTGGCGCCGAAACGCATGGTCGGCCTCGCCACCATGGATATCGGAGCGTCCGACTACGGCGCCAAGAAAGGGATCATGCGGCTGGCGGATTTCGCCGGCAAGAAACTGCGCATCAACGGCACCGAGCTCGAGCGCAAGAAGATGGCGGCGCTCGGCGCCACCGGGATCGGTATGCCGCTGTCCGACGTGGTGCCGGCGCTCGATCAAGGCACGATCGACGGCACGATTTCCGGGCTTTCGGTGTTCGTCTCCTTCAAGATGAACGATCTTCTCAAGGTGATCACCGTCACCAACGACACCTACATCATTTCGCTCGCCGTCATCAGCAAGCCCTGGTTCGATACATTGCCGCCGGATTTGCAGAAGATCGTCGTCGACGCCGGCAAGGACACGCAGGCCAAGGCGCAGCAATATAATGTCGACTTCACCAAGAATCTGGTGGAAACCTGGACCAAGCTTGGCGGCACGGTGCACACGCTGCCCGACGACGACCTCGCCAAGATCAAGACGCTACTCGATCCGGTCGCCGACCAGGCAACTCAGGATCAGCCGGCGGTGCATGACATGCTGCAAACGGTGCGCGCAGCGGCTGCCAAACACTGAGGCGGATTTCGTTTCCCGGACGCGGTCAGCGTGCAGCGCTGCCCGCCGATCGGGGGCGTCGAAGGATTACGTTCCGGCGATCCCGGTGCTGCAGCGCACCACTTCGGGCTGCGCCTACGCGCCGAGCGGCTTATACGGGAAACGGGAACTGATGAAAGAAATTCTTCTGCGTAGCGCCACAGCTCTCGTCGTCGCGCTGCGCATCGCCGCCGGAACCATGCTGATGTTCAGCGTCGGCATCAACTTCGCTAACATCATCGGGCGCTACGTCTTCTCGGTATCGCTGTATTGGGCCGAAGAGGCGATGCTGTTCCTGATGATCGGCTGCGTCTTCTTCGGCGCCGCCCAGGCCGGCTGGCTCGGCCGCCACATCCGCATGGACGTCGTCATCTCGCTGTTGCCGCCGCGCGCGCGGAAAATCTTCGATGTGCTGTCCGATATCGTCACCATCGCCACCTGCATCGCGGTCGCGGTATTCGCCTGGCCGGTGATGACCATGTTCTACGAGCTCGACCAGCGCAGCGAGACCGCGAACATCCCGCTCGTCATTCCGCAGTCCGCCGTGCCGATCGGGCTATTGCTGATGGCGCTGTTGATCGCCGTGCGGCTGATCGCGGTCGGCGTCCGCCACGACGACATTATCGCCAGCCGGGACGTCGAGCATTGAAATGGCGACGTTCGTCTATTTCATCCTGCCGGTGATTTTGCTGATCCTCGGCCTGCCGATCTTCGTCGTCCTGCTGTTGACCTCGTTCACCGCGATCGTCTTCGTCGCTCATGTGCCGACTGACGCGGTGCAGACTTATATGTTCGGCAGCCTCGACAATTTTCCGCTGCTGGCGGTGCCGTTCTTCGTGCTGGCGGGCGAGATCATGGGCCGCGGCGGCATCGCCGAGCGGGTGGTGACCTGGGTGGTGTCGATCATCGGCGGCGTGCGCGGCTCGCTGGCGGTGACGACGGTGGCGTCCTCGGAGCTATTCGGCGCCATGGCGCATACCTCGGTGGGTACGGTCGTCGCCATCGGCCGGCTGTTGTTTCCGTCGCTGACCAGGCACGGCTACAGCGAGCGCTTCGCCATCAGCCTGATTACCTCCTCGGGCGCGGTCGCGGTGATCATTCCGCCGTCGATCGCGATGATCCTTTACGCCATGACGGCGGAGGTCTCCGCCATCAAATTGTTCACCGCCGGCATTCTGCCAAGTCTCCTGATCGGCGTCGTCGACGCCGTCTATGTGATGGTCTACGCGCGGATCAAAATGGTGCCGCTGTCGGCGCCGGCGCGCTGGAAGAATATCTGGGTCTCGACCAAGGAGGCGAGCTGGGCGCTCGGCACCATCGTCGTGATCTTCGGCGGCATCTATGGCGGCATATTCACGCCGACCGAGGCCGCCGGCGTGGCGGTGGTCTATTCGCTGTTCGTGGCGATGTTCGTCTACCGCACGGTTGGCGTCGTCGAGTTGTTGCAGATTATCGTCAATTCGGTGGTGCTGATCGGACAAATCCTCATCATCGTCACCGCCGCCGGCGTCTATTCCTGGCTGATGACCACGAGCGGCATTCCGCAAAACGTCATCCACGGCGTCACCGCATTGCACCTGCCGCACTGGCAGACGCTGTTGTTCGTCAATGCCGGACTGCTCGTCGCCGGCAGCTTTCTCGAACCGGCGCCGGCGATCCTGATCCTCACGCCGCTCCTCCTCCCGGTCGTCGAAACCGCCGGCATCGACGCCATCCACTTCGGCATCATCATGGCGGTGAATTTGTCGATCGGCCTTTATATGCCGCCGTTCGGGCTCAACCTGTTCGCCGCCCGCGCCGTCTTCAACGTGCCGATGGGCATGATCTATCGCGGCGTGCTGCCGTTCGTCGTCGTGAATTTTCTGGCGCTCTTGGTGATCACCTACGTGCCGGCGATCTCGATGGCGCTCATTGGCGCCGGCCGCTAGGCCGACGTTTCCGAGCCCCCATTATTCGGCCATGCTCATTCGGCGATGTTTTCGTTTGGCAGATAGCTGTTCATGCCAGATCGCATTGAGGATGCCGAAGCCGCAGGCAAAACCGAGGCCGAGAACCCAGGTGAAGTACCACATTGCGCTGCCTCAATAGAGTGAGTGGGAATTGTTCTCGATCATGCTGGCGGTCACCACCCCGCGCAGCGCGCGGAACACGATCGCCGGTATAGACCAGCACGACGGGAAGGAAGATCAGCGTCGCCACAAGCATCACGAACAAAGTGAGACGGCTCGACGAAGCGTCCCAGACCGTCAGGCTTGCGCCGGGGGCGATGTCGGACGGCATGAGAAACGGGAACATGCTCAGGCCGGCGGTGGCGATGATGCCGAGAATGCCGAGCGCGCTGGCGATAAAGGCGAGCGCGCGGCTGCCCACCCGCGTAAACACCAGTGCGAGCAGCGGTCCGGCAAAGCCGAGCACCGGCGCGGCAATCATCCAGTGATAGGCCGCATAATTGGCGAACCACTGGCCGGGCACGCGCGCGACGGTTTTCAACAACGGATTGGAGGGACCGCCGGGCACGATGGCGCTGGTGATGGCATAGCCGTCGATGCCGGCCCATACCCACACGCCGGCAATGGCGAACAGGACGACGGTCACCAGCGCGCCCATGGTTACGAAGGCGCGAGCGCGCGCCTTGACCTCGCCGTCAGTCCGCATCGTCAGATAGACCGCGCCGTGGGTGGCGAGCATGGCCGCCGAGACCAGGCCGCACAACAGCCCGAACGGATTGAGAAGCTCGAATAAGTCCGCCGCCCTGGTAGAGGATGCGCAGGTCGCTGTCGATGCGGAACGGCACCCCCTGCAGAAGATTGCCGAACGCCACGCCGAACACCACGCTCGGAACGAGCCCGCCGGCGAACAGCGCGTAATCCCAAAACGTCCGCCAGCGCGTGTCGGCGATCTTGTTGCGGAATTCGAATCCGACCGGGCGGAGGATCAGCGACGCCAGCACCAGAAACATGGCGATGTAGAAGCCGGAGAACGACGCCGCATAGACCATCGGCCAGGCGGCGAAGATCGCGCCGCCGCCGAGAATGAGCCAGACCTGGTTGCCGTCCCAGAACGGGCCGATGGCATTGATGGTGACGCGGCGCTCGCTGTCGGTGCGCGCCACGAACGGCAGCAGCATCGCCGTGCCGAGATCGAAGCCGTCCATGACGGCGAAGCCGATCAGCAGCACGCCGAGAAACAGCCACCAGATGACGCGCAGCGATTGGTAGTCGAGCGGGATCGACGACATGGCTTGCCCCCTATTCCGCCGGTACCGGCGACGGCGCCAATGCCGGCGCCGGCGAGCCAAGCCCTAAGGCTTCCACCGGCCCCATCAGGATGTATTTGCGCATCAGCACGATATCGACCACGAGGAGCGACGAATAGAACAGCACGAAGCCGCACAGCGTGAACAGCACCTGCGCCGCCGAGACCGACGAGGAAGCCAGAAACGTCGGCAGCACGCCGTCGATCGCCCACGGCTGGCGGCCATATTCGGCGACCACCCAGCCGAGCTCCGCCGCAATCCAAGGCAGCGGCAGCGACCAGACCGCAACGCGCTGCAGCCAGCGGCGCGAGAAGTCGCGATGCGACACGTCCCAGAACCAGAGCGCAAAGAAGGCAATGAAATAAAAGCCGAGCGCGACCATGATGCGGAAGCAGAAGAACAGCGTGCGCACGTCGGGCACCGTCGAAGCCGCGGCTTTGGCGATGGTCGCCGCATCGGCGGTGCGCGGGTCGTCGACGTAGCGCTTGAGCAGCAGCGCAAAGCCGAGATTGGCCGCGTGCGCCCGCAGATCCGCCGCCGCCTGAGTGTCGTTGCGATTGGCCTTGTACTTTTCCAGCGCGTCATAGGCGACCAGCCCGTCGCGTATGCGCTGGGCGTTGTTCGCCACCAAGTCGTCGATGCCCGGTATCGGTTGGTCGAACGAGCGGGTGGCGATGATGCCGAGCACCCACGGAATCCTGATGCTGTCATCGACCTCTTTGCGGGCCGGATCGGGAATGCCGATCAGATTGAAGCCGGCCGGCGCCGGCTCGGTCTGCCACATGCCCTCGATCGCCGCGAGCTTCATCTTCTGATTTTCGGAAACGGTGTAGCCGCTCTCGTCGCCGAGAATGACCACACACAGCGCCGCTGCGAGCCCGAAGGCCGAGGCGACGATGATCGAGCGCTTGGCGAAGGCCGCAAAGCGGCCGCCGAGCAGGTAATAGGACGAGATCGCCATCACGAACATCGCGCCGGTGACGTAGCCGGCGCCGACCGTGTGGACAAATTTGGCTTGCGCCACCGGGTTGAACAAGCAGGTCCCAGAACGAGGACAGTTCCATGCGCATGGTGTCGGGATTGAATACCGCGCCGACCGGATGCTGCATCCAGCCGTTGGCGATCAAAATCCATAGCGCCGAGAGGTTGGAGCCGATCGCCACCAGCCAGGTCACGGTCAGGTGGCCGAGTTTCGGCAGGCGATCCCAGCCGAAGAAGAAAATGCCGACGAAGGTCGAATTCCAGAAAGAACGCCATCAAGCCTTCGATCGCCAGCGGCGCGCCGAAAATATCGCCGACATAATGCGAGTAATAGGCCCAGTTGGTGCCGAACTGGAATTCCATGGTGATGCCGGTGGCAACCCCCATGGCGAAATTGATGCCGAACAGCTTGCCCCAGAACCGGGTGGTGTCGCGCCAGATTTCCCGGCCGGTCATGACATAGGCGCTCTCCATGATGGCGAGCAGGAGCGACAGCCCGAGCGTGAGCGGCACGAACAGGAAATGGTAAAGCGCCGTAGCGGCGAATTGCAGACGCGCCAGGGTGACCGGATCGAAATGAGACATCGGACAACATCCATCAAGGTTGATGCGTCGGCGCCGCGACGCCGATAACGCGCGCCATCATCGCCGCGTCCACGGCCGGCTCGACATTGCCTATACTCAAGTAGATGCGCATGGCGGTCACGCCGATGAGCTTGATGAGGAGGACGAGCACGATCGCCTTGGCAAGCGCCGTGCGCGGCCGCAGGCCGGCGGCGGCAAAGGCTCCTAACGATGCCAGAATTGCGCGCAATGCACCACCTCGCCTCGCCGCACCGTCAATGCCGGCCGCGTGAATGCACGTTTCGGCATGCCGCCGCAACTAGGTAATTTCCCGTATGGGCGGCCGCCGCAACCGAGGCCACTCTTAATAAGCCCGGACTCCGCCCACGGCATCGACGCCATCCACTTCGGCATCATCATGGCGGTGAATTTGTCGATCGGCCTTTATATGCCGCCGTTCGGGCTCAACCTGTTCGCCGCGCGTGCCGTCTTCAATGTGCCGATGGGCGTGATCTATCGCGGCGTGCTGCCGTTCGTCGTCGTGAATTTCCTGGCGCTCTTGGTGATCACCTACGTGCCGGCGATCTCGATGGCGCTGGTGGGCGCGGCGCGTGACGCTTTTGTGGTCATTCCGCTATTCGGCATCGACCACAGTTTTCGCAAAACTCGGCCGCCTCGGTGCCGCGGATTTTCCCGTCGCACGTGGCGCGTGTGCTGCGGCGCGAGGACGATCGTCCATCTTTCGATTTCGCGTCCCGCACAATGCCAAGCAAAGTCGCACAACGCGGTTCGGCATGTTCCGAGCTCCGCCAGCGCGGAGCTCGGAACGGCGGTGAGTTCATTGAGCAGTCGACGATAGATCAGCCACCGACGCACGGCGTCCATTGGCTACTCGTTTCGAGCTCAAAACGGGTAATGCGGGAACGGCATCAGATCGCGGTTGGGGTTTTCCCTTCGCCAGGGAAATCACGTGCGCGCGGCCGGAGATCGCGACCATGAGCTTCGTCAGGATATGCGGACGAACGCCGTCACCGCTCGAAACTGGGAGGGCACCGTCGGAGTAGACCGGCATCGGCGATGCCGACAGCCGCGTATTGGAGAAACCGCGCATCGTCTCACCCAAGATTGTACTGCACGATGAGTAGGGGAAGCTGATCGAGCGATTGCGCGCTAGGGCCAAATAGAGCGAGATGGCCAGGCCGATCAGGCAAAAACCGATGACCGCCCAGATATCTCGCCTCCCCGCCCGCCGTGCTCTGACCGCGATGCCGGCGCGGCAAGCTCGCCTCTCATCGGCATGTCATGCACCTGTGATGTGAAGTAGGCTGGGATCGGTAAATGGGTCCACTCGATCTGTGTGCCAAAGCGATGTAAATGCACGTTCGCCGCCTTCAAGCGGTTAGACGATTCCGCAAGTACTCACGCCGACGGCGTTGCGTCCCTACCCGTTCGGGTAGTGTGGTCAAAATTTATGTGGTTCACTTGTTGGCGCCGGGCCGAGTGAGAAAAGCTGCCGATGCCTGACAGCGCCGAACTGGAGCAAAAGATCATCGATGCGATCTATCGCGGCGCATGCGATCCGGAGGAATTGGAGCGGGCGATCGAGCTGATCGGGCAGTATTTCGACAGTTCCGGCGTGTCCTTGGGCGAGTTCGACCAGGTGAACCCCGAGGCCCAATTCGCCGTCGGGATCGGGATCACCGACGCCGCATTCCTGCGTAGTTATGCCCGGTACGCGGATTTCGACCCTGCGCCCATGAAATTCGCCGCGCTACAGACCGGAACGGCAACGACCACCGATCGGATATTCTCACCGGAATTTCTGCGCACCTCCATGTTTCTCAACGAATTTTTTCGCCCGTACGGTATCGAAGGGACTCTCGGGGCGCCGTTGCTTTCGACGGCCGGTCGCTTCGCCATCATTGGCATGCATCAGGGCACGGGACAGGAACTCTTTCGACGACGATCACATCATTCGTCTCGAACGGCTTACCCCGCATCTTGCCCGTGCACTGCAAATTCGCCGTGTTTTTCTACAAAGCCAGATGCGCCATGAGCTGTTGGAATCGATCGTCAATCGCAACACCGCCGGCATCATCGCGATCTCCGGAGACGGACCGTCTTTGTTCGTCAATGCGGCGGCCCGCGCCATCGCTGGCGCGCGCGACGGCATCAGTCTCGACCGGAAAGGCCGGCTGTTGCCGACCGATCATGCGGCGGCAAAGCGTCTGGCGGCAATGCAATCCGATGTGTTGCGCGGCGGCGCCGGCGAACTCATTCACATCAAGCGGCCATCCGACCGTCCGGCCTATGTGGCGCTCGTTGCGCCGCTGCCATCGACCGAAGATATTTTGCTGCGAACGCGGCGCGGCATCCTGATCGTCATCCACGATCCGAGCCGGCGCATCGTCGCTACCGTGCAGCGGCTCGCGCAGATGTTACAAGTGCCGCTTGGCGCCGCCAAAGTCGTGGAGGCGCTACTCGCCGGCATAGAACTCAAAGACTACGCGGAGCGGGAAGGGATTTCGATGAACACCGTAAAATTTCACCTCAAAACAGCGTTCGAGCGGACCGGTAGTCGCAGCCAAGCCGATCTCGCTCGCCGTGCCCTATTGGCGATCAACGATCTCGGAGCCTACTTCCCCGACAGCTGACGCTCGGATTCGCCGCAACGTCTCAGATTACGTTGCGGTTGAAGTAGATCGAGCCCCAGAGCACCAGAGCCCACATCACAGCGAGCGTGGCGAGTGCCTCGATTGCGACCATTGTAATCCCTCCCTTTGGCGCTGACTTTCCTCCGACGTTCGACCTTTGCCGATCGCGCTAATGGCCGGGTAATCAATCCGTCTCGCCCGACAAGGCGACGACGCTGTCGGCGGCCGGAGCGTGCCGCTCGGTCAGCTCCGCTTGCAGCCGCTCGGCCTCTTCTTCCATGCCGATCCAACGCAATTTGCGAATGAGCTTAACCAGCTCATTTGAACCGCGCTGCTCTGCGGCTGCATCGGCCAGGTTTTGCTGCGCACTTTGTTGCGCGCCCAATGGGTCGAGCGTGATGGCCATGAGCGTTCTCCCGCTTTTTTGTTGCGCGACGGTGTCACTATCGCGACGCTATTTCTGCGCACCACTTCGACGCTATAGCGTCCGGCCGCGCAGGCGTAACTCGCACCCACTAACCTTTACCTGTTGGCTTCGCTTAGCAAGGCGGCAACAGTGCGCCGCAACATAACCGTCGCCGTCGCGACGCCGCCGCGTGCCGTTATGCGCCGGCGGTCGCAATCGTTCGTCGGTTGGATAATCGACCGGTGGCGCCGCTTCCTTGGCCGATGCCTGCAAATGCAGAGCTTCGGCAATGAACGTATCGATGTCGCGCAATACCGGAACGAGAAAACGCAACAGCGGCGCGACGGCGGCGATGATGACGTAATGGCCGACCCGCGCATAGGTCTTAACCGTCGCGGCATTGCCGGCTGCGTCAGCCGCGCCGCAAGACGAGTGGAATTGCCGGGGTCGACCAGGCGGTCGCGGCTCCCGGTCAGCAACAGCGCGGGCGGTGCGCCGGGCGCCACATGGAAGATCGGCTGCGTCTCCGGCCGGTCGGCGCCGCCGAAGATCGCTTTCAGCGTCTCGTCGCGCAGCGGCAGGTAATCGTAGGGACCGGCAAGGCCGATCAGGCCGGCGATGTCGCGCCCGGGGGCGAGCCCGACCTTGTCCAGCCAGCGCTTGTCGATCGACAGCATCGCCGCGATATGCGCGCCGGCTGAATGGCCCTTCAAAAAGATCTTGTCCGGATCGCCGCCGAAGCGGCCGATATTGTCCTTGACCCAGCGCACGACCTGGGCGCCGTCCTCGAGGAAGTCGGGGTAACGCGCTTCCGGATAGATGCGATAATCGGGAACGACCGCCACATAGCCGCGGCGCGCCAGCGCCTTGGCGACGTAGCGATACAGCGCCTTATTGCCGCTGCGCCACGCGCCACCGTAGAAGAACACCACCACGGGCGCCGCGACGGCGCCGCCGGGGCGGCAGATATCGAGCCGGTGCCGCGAGCGTTCGGCATAGGCGATCGAACATGTGAGTTTTATGGCGATCCCCATGCCGGCGGCACGTGAGCATGCGATCGGGACAAATCAATGGCGCGGTGCGTCCCCGGCGAAGATTTATGTTAGTATGGAACTGCGGCCGGGGCCTTCCGCCGGCCTTCGGTTCGAGTACGTCA
Organism: uncultured Alphaproteobacteria bacterium; assembly: GCA_963816565.1. Taxonomy (GTDB): domain Bacteria; phylum Pseudomonadota; class Alphaproteobacteria; order Rhizobiales; family Xanthobacteraceae; genus BOG-931. Next base: position 696,214 of record CAWFLM010000001.1, read on the forward strand.
AAAGTGCAATTTCCCGAGCGGAACGGAGCTGGCGATGAGAGCTTGGCAAGCCCTCGTGATCGTTTTTTTATCTTTGGCAATGTCGATGGCGCGCGCGGAGACCGTAGAAGTCTCCGGCGACTACGGCGGCTTCCTTGTCGCCTATGAAGCGAAATGGAAAAAGCTCGCCGACGCGCACGCCAATGTGCGCATTGCCGGACCGTGCGTGTCCGCCTGCACCGTGCTGGCCGGCTACATCCCGCGCGAAATATCTGCGCCACGCCAGGGGTCGCTCGGATTCCATTTGGCGTTTCCCTATTTCGTGACGCCAGCCTGTGGAAAGACTATCCGCCCGACATCCAGGCTTGGATCACCAAGAACGGCGGCCTGACCTATTCATTGATGTGGCTGCAGGCTCCGGAGATTTATCATTTCTTCAAGCGCTGCCCGGGAAGTTAGCGTCATCGCCAGGTCGAAAGCCGCGCGCGCCGCAGCATGACGGTTACCGCAATCGCTGCAATTTTAGCGAATCGCACGCGGCAATTTTAGATAATTTGCGCGACATTGTACGATCGAGCGGCAATGCCATTGGCGGATTTTTGGGCCGCGCGTTGCCCGCGATGAGGATGACATGAACAATTTCTGGGATAACTGGTTCGAGGCCGTCCGTTTAGCCTGCGAGGCGCAGAACGTCATTTCGGCGCGGCTCATGCTGTTTGCCTCAAGCGCTCCCGGACACGGTAATCGAAGAAGCCAACGACATAAGATCATTGAAAAATTCCTGGCATTCGCCAAGGCCGGACTTGCCGCCGAGCGGGCATTGGATGAGGGGCTTGACCTCTATGCCGCCGCCGCGCGGGCCTATGCGCCATTGGCAGATTGCGTGCACGCCAACAGCGACCGGCTGACCCGTTCGGCCGCCTGAACGAAGCGGCGCCGCAAACGAATGGGGACGGGTCTTGAAACCCGTCCCCACACGACCGGCCCTCGGCGACATGCCGGGAGACAATAGCGGCACCGCACGGCGCGCGGATCACTACTCGCTACTTTCCATCACGCATTGCCGAGCGGCACCGCGACAAAGTGCGTGGCGTCGCCTACCTTCACCCGCATCAGAACGTCATGCTTGCCTTGCGCCTTGGCTTCACCAGTGCCGTGGCAATGTCGTTGGCATTGGTGACCGCCTTGCCGCCGACATCGAGGATGACGTTGCCCGTCTCGAAGCCGGCCTCGGCCGCAGGCCCATTGGGATCGACAGCCGTGACCACGACGCCGGTCTGGCCCGCACCGACGGCAGCAGCCGGGGCCACGGTCAGCCCGAGATGCGGCACGCCATGGCTCGGCGACAGTTGCCGGGGCGGCGCTAGCCGTTTGCTCGTTCGGCATTTGCGCAAGCGTCACCGTGACAGTCTGGGCTTCGCCCTGACGAAGGATGTCAAGCTTCACGCCGCATTCGGCGGCATCATCCCGATCGTGCGGGCGAGGTCGCGGGCGTCTTTCACCGGCGTGCCGTTGACGGCGGTGATGACGTCGCCCGACTTCAGGCCGGCCTTGGCCGCCGGGCTGTCCGCTCTGCGCGCTCATCGACGAGGGCACCTTCGGCCTTCTTCAAGCCAAGGCTGTCGGCGATGGCCGGCGGTCACCGGCTGGATCTGCACGCCCAGCCAGCCGCGGGTCACGTGGCCGTTGTCCTTCAACTCAGCGATGACCGCTTGGCAGTATCCGCCGGGATGTCGAAGCCGATGCCGACCGAGCCGCCGGAGGGCGAAAAGATCGCGGTGTTGATGCCGATCACATTGCCGTCGACGTCGAAGGCCGGTCCGCCGGAATTGCCTTTGTTGATCGGCGCGTCGATCTGGATGTAGTCGTCGTAGGGGCCGGCGCCGATGTCGCGGCCGCTCGCCGAAACGATGCCCGCCGTCACCGTGCCGCCGAGGCCGAACGGATTGCCGACCGCGATCACCCAGTCGCCGACCTGCGGCTCGTGATCGGCGAATTTCACGAACGGGAAGTCGTTCTTGCCGTCGACCTTGATCAGGGCGAGATCGGTCTTCGGATCGGTGCCGACGACTTTGCGCCGGTAGATCGTGCCATCGGCGGTGGTCACCTGGACCGAGTTGGCGTGATCGACGACGTGATTGTTGGTCACGGCGTAGCCGTCAGGCGAAATGAAGAAGCCCGAGCCTTCACCGATGACGGTCTGGGCGCGGCGCAGCACGCTGCCCATTGTGGCCGAACTGGTGGCCGAACTGATGGAAGAATTTCTCCAGCGGCGAGCCCGGCGCGAACGGAACGGCGGTCTTGTCGCTTCATCGTGCATGCGCATGCGGGCTCGGCGCCGCCGTGATCTTGACGCGGACCGAGATCACTGCCGGTTTCACCTTGGAGACGATGTCGGCGAAGCCGGGCGGATGTGCCAGCGGCTGCTACGCGGTCTCGGCAGCGTGCGCGCGGCGGCGCACCAAAGTCGCCAGCAGCTGACAATAGCCGATGGGACCGGCAAGAAACAAGCTGGCGCCAAGTGCGGCGACAGATGCCAACAACACAAGGCGACGGGCGCGCAGACGCCTGCGGTTTTGCGGAACGCGAGGGGTGACTCGAGTCCATGATAATTCGCCATCGATGGAACGGCGGCGTTCGGCCATTGCTAACTGCAAACGGACTTAGGGCGGCTTACGACAGCGTGGCGGCGATATGATTCTTCGACAATATGACAGAGACTTCAGACTCGGCTGGGACGAGCATGAGGCGATCGCTGCACGTCTCTCAGAAATGACGTCCCTCTCTTTGTCATGCTCTGCCCTTCTTCGTTATGCGAAGGCGATGCATGACCGCAGGCTCACTTCACCGGCGCAGCGTCCGGGATGAAGCGCTGGCCGAAGACCGGCTCCTTGTAATGCGTCGGCGGCAATTGCCACGCCCCGGTCGTGGGCGGGCGCACTTCGGCGTCGACGTGAACATCGAGCAGATAAGGCTTGTTGGACTTCATGGCGTGTTCGAGCGCGCCACGGAAATCCTGCGACTGCGTTACGGTGATCGCATCGACGCCGGCGGCTTTGGCCCAGGCGGCGAAATCCGGATTGTACGGTTTCTTGTTGGCGCCCTGACGGAACATGGTGCCGTACTCGCGGCCACCAAACAGGCCGAGCTGAATGTCGCGGATGGAGACCCAGCCGAAATTGTTCCAGATCACCCAGACCACGGGAATGTTGTATTCGACCGCAGTGCAAAGCACGTGCGGCACCATGGTGAAGCAGCCGTCGCCGGTGACCGCAACCACCGGCCGATCCGGCGCCGCGAGCTTGGCGCCGAGCGCGCCGGCAGCGCCGAAGCCCATGCCGGAAAAGCCCCAGGAATTGAGCATGGTTGCGGTTTGCGCGCGTTCCAGAACTGCATGTACCAGTTGTGGCTCACGCCGACGTCGCAGCAGATGATGCCGTCGGGCGGCAGCACCGCCTGGCAATCGGCGACCACCCGCTCGGGCCGCAGCGGCGAGGTGTGCATATCGAAATTCGGCGCGATGAATTTCTCCCATTCGGCGCGCCATTTGGCGATGTCGGCGATCCATTCTTTGGTGGCGGCCGATTTGCACTGCGTCGTCGAATCTCCGCCAAAAGCTGACGCAGAAAGGTGCGCGCATCCGCGAGAATGCGCGAGGTCGGGCGGATAATTGCGGCCGAGTTCGTCCGGATCGACGTCGACGTGGATGAGCTTGGTGTGCGGAAAATTCCACGAAAAGCCGGGCAGCCACGACGAAGCGGAGCGATCGTCGAACCGCGCGCCGATGGCGATGACGAGGTCGGCGCGACGGCCGGCTTCGTTGGCGGGATAGGCGCCGTTGCGCCCGATAAAGCCGAGCGACAGCGGATCGGTCATGTCGAGGCAGCCCATGCCGTTGGGCGAAGAGATCACCGGGATCGCGAGCTTTTTGGCGAATTCGGTGAGTTCGCGGCTCGCTTCCGACAGCGTCACGCCATGGCCGATGAAGAGGACCGGCCGCTGCGCGGCCACAATCATATCCATGGCGCTGGGAAATCTGCTCCGGCGAGGCGCCTCCCCGCTGCGTATTAAGCGGCGACGCCGGCGGCGGCATTTCAACGTCATCTTCTTCCTGAAAGACGTTGAACGGCACGTCGACGTTCACCGGTCCCGGCCGGCCCGACAGCATCGTGGTCATCGCCTGCCGCAGCGCCAGCGGCAGCATGTCGACCCGGGTCGGCTGGAAGCTGCGCTTGACCACGGGGCGGACGATGTTGACGAAATCGGCCTGATAGTGCCGGTTGATCTCCTGAAACGGACTGCGGTTGAACTGCTTGCGTCGGCACGTTGGCGGTGATGGCAAGCATCGCCGAGGAATCGGTCAGCGCGCAGGCGAGCGGCATGACGATGTTGCAGGAGCCCGGCCCGCACGAGGTCAGCGTCGCCACCGGCTTGTGGCGCACGCGGAAATAAGCGTCCGCCATATGGGCGGCGACCTGCTCGTGGCGCGGCGAAATCAAGGTGATGCGGTCGCGCGCCTCGTAGAGCGGATCGAGCATGCCGACATTGCCGTGGCCGCAAATGCCGAAGACATAAGGAATGTCGTTCTTGATCAGATATTCGGTGATCAGCTCGGCGCCCTTCATGCGTGGCATTGGTAAGTTCCTATTGGGTGGGTTGTGCGGTGGGCCTGCGCCCATTTCTATCCGATCCGAAATGTCATTGCGAGCGCGGCCAAGATAAGTCCGCTTCGCTCCGTGGACCTGCGCTTCTTCCTTAAAACCTCCCCGTACGCCACGCAGCCCCTGCGCCTGCGGCGCGCGCCCCCGGACAGTACCCCACTTTGCCGATTGCCCAGGTGCGGGTAGTACCTGGACGATGCAGGACTTAATCCAGGCACTATATACGGCGGCGGCTCTGATCGTTCACCTCGATCCCGAGCTACGCGAAATCGTCGCGTTGTCGCTTGGGGTCAGCCTCACAGCCAGCCTTTGCGCCTTTGTGATCGGATCGCCATTTGGCGCGGCGTTGGCAATGTATCGCTTTCGGGGAAAGGCGCATTGATCGTCATCGCCAATGCGCTCCTAGGTCTGCCGCCGGTCGTCGTCGGACTTGTGGTCTATCTGCTGTTGTCGCGGTCCGGGCCGCTGGGATCCTTGGGCATCCTGTTCACGCCAACCGCGATGGTGATCGCGCAAACCGCCCTCGGCATTCCAATTGTCGTCGCGCTCGTGCATCGGATGACGGTGGATATTTGGGCCGCCTACGGGGACGCCTTTTTGGTCGATGGCGCTTCACGTTTGCGAGCCATGATCCCGATCATGCTCATTGGCCGTGAGGGATTGCTGACCGCCTTCCTCGCCGCGTTCGGTCGCGCAATTGCAGAAGTCGGGGCGATTATCATCGTTGGCGGCAATATCCGGGGCTATACCCGGACGATGACAACGGCTATCGCCTTGGAGACGAGCAAGGGCGAATTGAGCTTCGCTCTTGCTTTGGGGATTATTCTCATCATCCTGTCGATGACCGTAAGCGCGTTGAGCCTCGTATTCGGACGCGCCTTGACGGCCCGCTAAACGAGCGAAAGTGTCTCGGACATTGCCGGGGAGATTGGTTTCATGAGCCGATGGCCGCAGTTCTTAAAGCGTCGGTAATCGCGACTGTTATGACGGCTACGGCCTTGATGTGCGGCAGGCTTACGCGCAGGAAAAATCGATTGTCGTCGCCTCGACAACCTCGACGCAGGACTCCGGTCTTTTGGCTATTTGCTCCCGATTGTTAAGGAAAAGACCGGCATCGTGGTGAAGGTGCTGGCGCAAGGCACGGGCCAAGCTCTCGATACGGCGCGCCGCTGCGACGCCGATGTGGTGTTTGTTCACGCCAAATCCGCTGAGGAGAAATTCTTGGCGGAAGGTACAGCGTCAAACGTTATCCGGTGATGTACAACGACTTCATCCTGATCGGCCCCAAAGACGATCCAGCGGGCGTCAAGGGCAAAGACATTCTGACGGCGTTGCAAACGATCAAGGCCAAGGCGGAGCCTTTTATTTCACGCGGCGACCGCTCCGGTACGAACATCGCCGAGCTTGCGCTTTGGAAGGATGCGGGCATCGATATCACGAAGGTAAAGGTCCTTGGTACAAGGAGATCGGCCAAGGTATGGGCGCTGCGCTCAACATGGCGTCGGCGTCGAATGCCTACGTGCTGTCGGATCGCGGCACGTGGCTTGCTTTTCAGAACCGGGGCGATCTGCTATCGTCGTCGAGGGCGACAAACGCCTGTTCAATCAGTACGGCGTGATGCTGGTGAACTCGGCGAAATGTCCAAGCGTGAAGAAGGAGCTTGGTCAGCAATTCATCGACTGGCTGATTTCGCCGGAAGGGCAGAAGGTGATTGCCGGTTACAAGATCAACGGCAACAGCTTTTCTATCCGAATGCCAATGATCCGAACGTTTGAGGCCGCCGGCGCGGGCAGCCGTGGGCGTGACCGGAGCGCGGGGCCCGATGACAAGCTCGCGCGCCGTGCCAACGTTATCGGCCGCGCATATCCGCGGTGGGCTTCGATATCTCCCCGCTCAAGCCCACCCTCTAACAAATTCCACGGAATCAATTGCCGCCCCTAGTCGGGCGCGAAACTCTTCGAGAGCGCTTGTTCACCATCGGCGCCGGCAGGTCTGCCCAATAGTCAATCACCTGATCCATCGCTTCGGCGACGGTTTCCAGCATCTGCTCTATTGCGACATCACGGTAAGTTCTCGCGCGTTCCATGGCGCCTATCCTCCGGTTGGCGGATTTAAATGTTAAATCGGACCACTAGCGCATCGGCTCTACCCATTGGGCACGCGATGGCCCCGGCGCGAATGCATCCCCGAAGATTTGGGTTTCATCGGCCACTTGGCCGCCCTGAAATTCCATAATGCTGACGACATAGGACGGCTGGCCGTCATATGTCATCACCGGCTCCGTGATCCAAAGATCGTCTTTGCCCAAGATACGTTTGACGTTGAACCGCTTTTTGTTCGGCTGAGCGGCCCGTGCCAACTGGATATGCCGCCTGCCCCGGATTCGCTCTCCCGACTGCGGATAATCGAGTATTGCATCGTCGCAATAAATCTCATGTTCCGTTTCGAAGTCGTTGCGCATCGGATGCCGCCCAGTGACGTCGAGCGCGGCGCGAATATCCGGATTTGTCATCAAAATCACCTGGACCGCAATCGCCTAGATCGCAGCGCGGCTGTCAGACGGGTCCGAGCTCACTGAGCATAGCCAGAATGGCCCGGCAACGATAGGGTGGATACGCGGCTACGCCAAAGGCGATACGGCACGCCAACCCGAAAATCCCTTTTTGCCAAAACCTTTGTCATGCCCAATGCGACTAACCCGATACACTATGGCAGCCTTTGATCCTGGAACGAGGGTATCCCATGAGGCGCCGGGAATTTCTCGCATTGATTGGCGCTTCCGCGGCGGCTTGGCCGTTGGCCGCACGCGCACAACCGGCCAATGAGGTCCCACAGCCGACGGCGGCCGAAGCCGCCGCGATGGCGGAGCTCGCCGGCGCCTTCATGGAGAAATATGCGGTACCGGCGCTTTCGTCGCCATCGGCTACGGCGGCACGATTGTTTATCAGGAGCGCATTCGGCTTCGCCGACCGGGACAATCGCGTGGCGGCGACGCCGGAGAATTTGTTCCGATCGCGAGCGTGACCAAGACGCTGACCTCGGTCACGATTTTCTCGCTGTCGAAGCCGGACGATCAAGCTCGCCGACAAGGTGTTCGGCCAGGCGCCATCACCGGGCTCGATTACGGCAAGCCGCCGTTTCATCCCGGGATCGAAGACATCACGATCGAGCATCTGCTCACGCACACCTCCGGCGGCTGGCCCAACAACGATGGCCACGATCCGATGTTTCACAATCCGCAAATGAGCCAGCACGAGCTGATCGCGTTTACGCTGCGCACCCGGCCGCTCGATCATCCGCCAGGGACAAATTACGCCTACTCCAATTTCGGCTATTGCGTGCTCGGGCGCGTGATCGAAAAATCACGGGCCGGCCCTATGCCGACTATGTGCGGACCGCGGTGCTGGAACGCTGCGGCATCACCGACATGACCATCGCCGGCAATACGCTATCGCAACGGCAGCCTCACGAAGTGAAATATTACGGCCAAGGCCGCGAAAATCCCTACAATATGAACGTCACGCGGATGGACTCGCACGGCGGCTGGATCGCGCGGCCGACCGACTTCGTGCAATTTTTCATGCATGTCGACGGCTTTGCCGCGCCGCCCAATATTCTCACAGCCGCAGACGCTTGCGATCATGACCACGGCGTCCACCGCCAATCCGCATTATGCCAAGGGCTGGGAGGTCAATGCCGTCAATAATTGGTGGCACAACGGCACCTTGCCCGGCACCGAGACGCTTGCGGTGCGCACGCACTCTGGCTTCTGCTGGGCGGCCTTCACCAACACCCGGGTAGCCAATATGGGCGTCGACCTTGACCGGCTCATTTGGACCATGGTGCGGCAGGTCAAAGCCTGGCGGGTTTGAAGTGCGTTGGCATCGCTCGACGCGGTCGCGGAGCAAGCCGTAGCTGCGACACCTATCAACTTAATTTGACACGCGGGAATAAACGGGGCGTTTTGGGGTCTCGTTCTGTGTTGGCCGGCTAGCAAACCAATTTCGCGCCAAGTCGCAAAGCAACCGCGAGATACGAAAATGCTCCGACAAGACAAAATTGCGCTTTACGCAGCAATTGTTCTCAGCACCACCTTTTCGGCATCGGCCGCGACCAAACATAATCGCGCCACCCACGCTACATGCGGGGCTTTATGACGTGGTCCCCGGTGGCGGCGGGGGCGGCTGTTCGTCTACTCATGCCCCTTTTGCAGCAACATCTGCACGGGATCTGGCGCTTGTGCGCCACCCGATAGCTGGTGACCGATGGCCATCACACCGGGTCCCGCAATCCCGCCTGCTTGAGCGAGCGGATAAGTCACGTCGCGGAATTCGCGCATGCCTTCGATGTAGCGCGGCCAGGACAACAGCACGCCGTCGAGCCCGATTTTCGACAGCGTGGCGAGCCCGTCGACGATCTGCTCCTTGGTGCCGATCAGCGGAAATCCGCCCCAGCCGGAGATCATCATCTCGGCCATAGCGTTGCGCCGCTCCTCCGGATAGTCGCGCTTGTTGATCTCGGCCGCCATGGTGTCGATGACGTTGCTGGGCGGCGACCCAGTCGCCCTTCTCGTGCACATAATAGCGATAGAAGTCGCGCGCCTCCTGCTCGGTCTCGGCCTGGATCACCGTGGCATTGCTCCACACTTGACCTCGCGGCCGTAAGTCTCGCGGGCGAGCGTGTGATAGGCAGCGACATGGGCGGTATTGGTGGCGAGATCGTGGCTGCGGATATTGGTGAAGACGAGATCGCAGTAGTGGCAGGCGAAGTGGCGCCCGCGCTCCGACGAGCCGGCATTCATGATCGCCGGATAAGGCGCCTGGATCGGCTTCGGCTGCAGATAGCCGCCCTTAATGCGGTAGAACTTGCCGTCGAAGTCGAATTTGTCGTCCTCGGTCCACAGCCGCTTGACGATGGCGAGCCATTCCTCGGCGCAGGCGTAGCGGTCGTCGTGCTCGAGAAGCGCGACGCCGAACATTTCCATTTCCGGATAATTCCAGCCGTTGACGATGTTGAGCGTGTAGCGGCCGTTGGAAATGTGGTCGATGGCGGTCGATTGCTTCGCGGCGATGATCGGATGATTGAGCGCGACATGCGAGGTCGAGATCACGCCGGAATTTTTGGTCGCGCCGGCGATGCCGGCGGCCCAGGTGAAAGTCTCGAAGCCCGGGCCTTGCGGATCGGTCGCCCCGCCAAAGCCGCGCCAGCGCGCCACCGGCACCAGCGCCTCGAAGTCCATGTCATCGGCGAGCTGCGCCAAGGTCACGGTGTTCGGCCAGGTCAATTCCAGCCGGCCGTCGAGATCCGACATCACGCAGCCGGAATCGAGATTGGTCTGGAAGGTGCCGAGCTTGAGCTTGCGGCGGCCCAATGCAGGGTTGGTCTCGCGGCGGTCTTTTTGATGCGATCTTAAGCTCATGCCGCTTTGCCGGCACCGACCGTTACTTGCCGCCGCGTTTCACCCGCCGCGCCAGATAATCGAAATTGATCTGAAACTGCTCGCTTTGGCTGATGTCGTTCTTGAGCCGCTCGATATCGGCGCGCGGAAATTCCGGCGCCAGGTCGCCGGCGGCTTCGGCGGGCAATTGCACCATGGCGCCGTTCTCCAGCATGATGGTGCCGATCACGGCTTCCGCGATGCTGCCGCCGGTGACGACGACGCCGTGGTTTTTTAACAGCACCGCCCTGCCCCGCCCTAGCGCGCGGGCGACGCCTGCGCCCATCGCCGGGCTGCGGATGAGATTGATGGTGTCGGTATAAATTCCGAGCGCTTCATAAAACAGCGCGCCGGGCTGGCTGTAGCATTTGAGCGGCCGGCCGGTCGCCGACAGCGCGATCGAATAGGTCGGATGGGTGTGGATGACGCAATTGACGTCGGCGCGCGCCTTGAAGATCTCGGAATGGATGAAAACCTCGCTGTGCCGCCGCGCGGTGCCGGCGACGACCTTGCCGTCGAGATCGATGGTCAGGATGTTTTCCGGCGTGATTTCGTCGAGCCCGAGGCTGTGCGCCTTCATGAAGAAGCGGCCCGGATCATCCGGCAGCCGAAACGAGATAGGCCGCGGGTAAAATCGTCCTGGCCCTCCGCCACCAGCACTTTGCCGGCGACGATCAATTGCTGCTTGATGGCCTTATGCGATGCTTTTTCACGGGTCGACTTGAGCATGTCCCTCACCTATTGCGAACTGTGCCCGCAACAGAACAGGGAATTGGCAAGGCTCAAGAGGTGCGTCAGAAGACAAGCAGCGCCGCGGGTGGCGCGGCGCTGCCGTCACAAGGGCCGGGCGTCGGCTAAGCGGCCTTGCGGTTGACCTGGCTTTCGGCCATCGCGGTAAATTTCTTGTCGGTCGTTTTTTCTTCGTCGAGCGTTTGGTTGAAAAGCGTGACGACATCGTTGTGGCCGAGTTGCTTGGCCCACGCGATCAACGTGCCATAACGCGTCATCTCGTAATGCTCGACGGCCTGCGCCGCGGCAATCAGCGCGGCATCGAGAACCGACTTCTTGTCGACTTCGCCAGCGACTTCTTTGGCTTCTTTGAGGATGCCGTCGATAGCCGGGCAATCGACGCCCTGCGCCTTATGGCCGACGAGGGTGAACACTTGGTGCAGCCGCTTGACGTGGTTTTCGGTCTCACGCAAGTGGGTCTGGAAACCCTGCTTGAGCTGCGGATCGCTGGCTTTCTCGATCATGTCGGGCAACGCTTTGACGATTTGCTTCTCAGCATAATAGATGTCGCGGAGCGTGTGCATGAACAGATCTTCCATAGTCTTGATGTCTTTAGTGAACAGTCCCATAGCGGTGGCTTCCTACTCGTGTTGGTTTGTGGTGGTGACGGGCTTTTCCAGCATTGATCTTGGTTCCAAAGCCTGCCCGCCTCGGATCAAATCCGAGGCCAAGTCATTCGGGATCATGTTGACGCCCGCTACCAAAGCCAACGAACGCGCGCGGCAACTCGTTCCGGGAACCGCGCGCGGCATGTCATGTGTTTTTCACTGTGTCTTTTCATAAGTTCCGGCAGAAACAAAAAGGCCAGCGCATTGGCGCGCCGGCCTTTTGCGACGTGAAGACTTGTCGCGATCAACGCGGCGCAGTCGCGACCGCGGTGCGCGTTCGAATTCGTCACGCAAATCGCCGCCGAGGACGCCGCCCAGCGTTGCGCAGACGGCGCCGAAAAGAAGCGACATGAAAGTCCAGAACGACAGATAAGCCGCCGCTTTGCGCGCGGTCTCGGCGGCCTGGGTCGCATCCTGCTTCATCTGGGCGGTCACGGCGTCAACCCGGCGCTGCGCTTCATCCTGGCTGAGCCCGGTCTGCGCCGCGACGAGCTGCGCCAAGTAGGTGCGATCGTCATTGGACAAGCCGCTGGGCGCCAAAGCGGTAACCAGGATGCGGTTAACTTGCGCTTGTTGCTGGCGGCCGCCGCCGGCTTGGCCGGTCGAAGCACCGTTTGCTTCATTGCCCGCTGCCGGCGTTCCCGCCGCTGCGCCGCCGGCCGGGCCAGCGTGGGCGCCATTGGCACCGCTTTGGGCCGCGTTTTGCGGATTGGGCCGCAACAGCGCATCGCTGAAATAATCCACGGACGGCGATTGCGAGGTCGCGGTGGCGACGCCGACGCCGGTCGCGCCGAGGCCCGCGGCGGCGCTGCCCGTCGCCGAACTGACCTTGCCGACAGCCGCGACGATAATGAAGAACGTCACCACCACCCCAATGGCCCAAACCACCAGCCCATTGGCGCCGTCGCGGAATTTCACTTCATCGGTGTGCAACTGGGCGGGCGAGCGGCGCATTCGTCCCGCAACATAGCCGCCGGTCGCAAAACCGACGGCTTGGGCGAAGACCAGCCACACCGCGCCGATCGCCGTCATGGTGCTGGCCGAGGGAGAAGACGAATACGAATACGGCGAGACCAGCTCCATTCCGATCCCGCTGCCGAGTGAAATGACGATGAATGAAACCGCGATCGCGGTCAGCGCGCCGGCAATGACTGCGCTCCATGACACGCCGCCCCACGCCATGCCCCACGCGCCTTGCGGCGTACTCACTACGGCGACCCGGTCGCCGACGATTGTGGTGTCGTCCATGATGTCTCTCTCCCGGCAATGTTCGGTTCACGACTGAGGCGGCAATTCTCAAATGGCGGATGCAATACGAATTTTTGCCACCCAATTGCCGCGGTTCGCCTTGTGAACCACCGAACGCGGTTCCGGTTCCCGTGACCGAGACTTGCCCGGCTCGCCGCAGCCCAACAAACAAAATCGTGAACCTTTTCGCCGCCCGGCATTTCTCCTGCGAGGGCAAAATGAAACCGGCCGCGTGAAAAACGGCCCACGCGGATGCGGGAATACCCCATGCTCAATCTGGTCGTGACGCTTTTGATCATCGCGCTGATCGCGGCTGTGCTCGGCTTCGGCGGCATCGCCGGTGCCGCAGTCGGCATCGCCAAAATCGTGTTTCTGGTGGCCTTGGTCTTGTTCGTCGTCGCTGCTCTCGCCGGAACGATGCGGACGGTTTAGCGGCCGACAATGCCGCGCGTGCGGTGAGCGCCGACGAAGTCGGCAAGGAGCGCACTGCGCTCGTCGAACGCAGCGACCGAGGCCTCAGCCGAAATAGATCAGCCAGATAATCACGAACAGAATAACGATGGCCGCGATGCCGAAGCCAAGCACGTAGCGGACATTATGCCCAGTGACGCCCTGCCTTGCCTGCTGGGTCGGCACCACCGGGTGCGGCTCAACCGGGTGCCGGTCGGAGGAAGAGCTCATCTGCATTCTCCTTCATTGCTCGATAGCAAATTGCGATCGCGAATTGGCGAAGAGCTACTCCCCCAATTGCCTCCGAATTACGGGTTGTCGTTGAAATAACATCGGCCGTCGAACAAAAGTTCCGCCCGCGCTTACCGGCAACGTGCCGCAAATCCTTGCAGGCAATGCCGGAACGCCAACGTCGCAGCCGAGTTGGGGCAGCAGTGCATGATCGAGCGGAACGTGGGTTGCGATGCAAACCGCCGTCACTCGATTTTGAGGGAGAACAGGAGACGCACGATGAGGAAGTTATTGTTAACGACGGTCGCCGCGGCGGCGGTCGTAGGAGTGGCCGGCTTGGCGTCGGCGCAGACCACGCAAAGCCCTTCGACACAGGCTCCGGCCGGCGGCAGCGCCGCGAAATCGGATAGCACCGAACACCAGGCCCCTGGCGCCATGGGCGGGGCACTTAAAGGCAACATCAACGGTGCCGGCGCCGCCAAGTCGGCGCAAGCGCCCGCCACGGGCGGGAAACCGGACCAGCGACTCGGCCAAGAAGAACAGAAAGAAGGCCAGCAAAACAAGTCATGCCGCAACACGCGCAGGACGAGAAATCCGGCACAGAAGAGCAGCGCGACGCGCAGGAAGAGAACACTAAGTCCGGCGTGAACGCCCAGAGCAAAACGCCAGCAAGACCAAGGGCTCAGGCGGCGGCGCGGTCCAGCTGTCGCAGACGCAGCGCAGCAAAATCCAGGCTATCATCGGCCGCAGTCACCGGCGCGCGTAACGACGAACGTGAACTTCAACATTGCGGTCGGCGTGAGAGTACCACATGACGTGCATGTCGAAGTGTTGCCCGAGGACATCGTGGAAATCGTGCCGCAGTTCGAAGGCTTCGATTACATCATGGTCGGCGACAACATCCTGATCATCGATCCGGATACGCTGGAGATCGTCGACGTCATTGCGGCTTAGCATCCACGAGCTGCGTGGCCGCCCGCGCCGTCATCCGGCGCGGGCTGCTTTTTTATCAGGTATTCCGCTCTTGCGCCGATCGCCCTGCGCCGGCGATGCAAAAAGTCAGGCAGCCTGTTCCTTCCCCACCGGCAGCTTGTTGCCGTGAATGAGATCATGGATCGCGCTCAGCTTCTCGACCACGGGCGGCGACAGGATGAAGGGGTAGATATCCGATAGCCCCATCGTCCGATTGAGACTGTTGAGCGCATTGCTCAACGGAATCCAGGTTTCGATCAACGGCGACGGATCGCGCGCGGTGTAAGGATCGAAATCGACCTGGGCGTCAAGCTCGCCCGGCCGCGCCAGCCGCGGACGCACATACATGCCGAAGGCGCGCGCCATTTCCAGCGTGTCGACGATGTGCAGGTAATGCGCCCAGGTTTCGGCGAAATCCTCCCACGGATGCGACGTGGCATAGGCGCTGATGAAATTGTCCTGCCAGTTCGGCGGCGCGCCGTTGGCGTAATAGGCCTGCAGCGCCGCGCCATAGTCCACCCTCTCGTCGCCGAAAATCTTGCGGCAATCTTCGACCAGGCCGCCGTCGCGCACCAGCAGGTCCCAGAAATAATGCCCGACCTCGTGGCGGAAGTGGCCGAGCAGCGTGCGGTATGGCTCGTGCATGATGGTGCGCCGCTTCTCGCGCTCGGCGTCGTCGGCCTCTTCGAGCGCAAGCGTGATCAGGCCGTTATCGTGACCGGTCATCACCCGCGGCCCGCCGACCTGCGGCGGGCTCGCCAAGGAAATCGAACGCCAGGCGCTCGCCGCCATTCCTCGTTGCGCTCGTCGAGCGGCAGATTGAGCTTCATCAGCGTATAGAACAGCCGATGCTTGGCGACTTCGATCTTCTGCCAGGCGACGAGATGATCCTGGATGCCGGTGTCGGGGATGGTGCGGTTGTGCCGGCACGCCGCGCAGTAAGCTGTCGGCGGTGTCGGCCTCGATCATCCAGTTGCAACCGTTGAATTGCGCATTGGCGCAGAAGCGGTAGAGCTTATTGTCCACCGCAAGCGCGCGCCATGACGTCCCCTGCCGGCTCCAGCGCCGACAGGTTCATGATCTCCGGAATAAAGCCGAGCCGGTGCGCGCATTTCTCGCACACCGTGTTTTCAAAGTAGAGCAATTGCTCGCAATGCTGACACTTGAAAAGCTTCATGTGAGTTTTCGATTTTGCGCTTTGCCACAGAATACGTCGCCGCGCCCGAATCGTTCCTCCCTTTGGGCAAGAGTAGGAGCCTTGGGCAAAAAAATCCCCGCCTGCAGCGAAGATTTCAGGTCCTGTGGATCGAAAATCGATGCGTTCCGAACGATGACGGGTTTTCGCACGGCCGCTACCAGCCCCGCCCAGCCAAAGAAAATTTCCGGGGCCGCCTGTCAGCATCGCTTGCGCCGAGCTGACATCTCACGCAAATCACGGTTCCCAGAAGAAATTTTTGCTCACTCATGGACCGAAACAACGCGTTCGTGCGTTGTCTCGTATCACCCATCCCCCTTCGGAGATTACACCCAATGAAAATGCTTGTTGTTCTGTCTACCGGCGCGCTGCTTCTGTCCACCGCGGCATTTGCCCAACCGATGGCTGCCGGCGGCTCCGGTCTCATGACCAGCGTCCCGTCCTCAAGCCTGACCGTCACCGACTGGTACAAGCAGGACGTCTATAATCAATCCAACAACAAGATCGGCGAAGTCATGGACGTCCTGGTCGGCAAAACGGCAAGGTCAAGCCGTGATCGTCGGCGTCGGCGGCTTCCTCGGCGCCGGTGAAAAGGACGTCGCCGTAAATTTCAACTCCATCAAGCAGACCATGAAGAACGACAAAGTCTATCTGACGATGGACACGACCAAGGACGCGCTCAAGAGGGCGCCCGGCTTCAAATACGACAGCACCAAGACGACTTGGGTGCCCGATACATCAAGCAAATACCGACGTAATCACGTCTTGACGCTGCGAAAGCCTCGGCCTTGTGGCTCGGGGCTTTTTTCCGGTTCTGCAGCTCAGATCAGCGGGCCGCTTCGGAATTTCCTCATCGAAATATTGCGCGACGCGCTCGAGCACGCGCGGATTGATCAGGGTCATCGTGCCGTTGCTGCTGTGTGAACATGCCCATGCGCCGCAACTGCGCCAGCGTCTTGTTGGTGTGGACGAGCGACAGGCCGAGCGCGTCGGCGATGTGCTGCTGCGTCAGCGGAAAGGCGAAACTGTCGTCGCTGACCAGGCCCAACAGTTTGGCCCGCTTGTAGAGCGCAACGATCAGCGCCGCGACCCGTTCCGACGGCGCTGCGCCGGCCGACGCTGGCGAGGTTCTCGTCGACGATGCTTTCTTCGCGCGAGCCGAGCCAGGTGACGTCGAAGGCAAGACCCGGCATCTCGCCGAACAGTGCCCAGACCTTGCGCCGCGGCAGCACGCAAAGCTGCACATCGGTCAACGCCTCGATGCCGTGCAGCGCGGCGTCGAACATGGCGGCCTGCAGGCCGAGCAAATCGCCCGGCAACAGGAAATTCAAAATCTGCCGGCGGCCGTCAGGCAGCATTTTGAAGCGGAACGCCCAACCGGAATACAGCGTGTAAAGCTCCGGGCTATCGTCGCCGGCGCGAATGATTTCGGCGCCGGCCGGCAGCCTACAGATGCTCGCTTCTTCATTCGTTGATAGCGCCGAGCTCTTCCGGCGTGACCGGCTTGAACAGCCCACAGGCGCGCAATGCGCATTCGTAGCAACTGAAGCTGCATGCCCGGCGGTCCTTAAAAATTGGCAGATGAAATATCGGTATGTCAGAGACCGAACATTGCGCGGTTAAATTGCAGTGACCCAAGAAAATCAATTCTTAAACTGCAACCTGAGGGAAAACGCACGCCACCGCTACAGAGTTCCACATCCGAAATATGCGATTACGTCTTTTGCTGTAGGCGAGTTCGAACCGATTAAGATAATGTCCAGCATTGCCGCCGGGCGCCCACGCGTGGGGCCATTGACGGACTTCGTTTTCGATTTTGGCTTTCATGCTTCGGATGAAGGCCAATCACACCCAGGCGCGAATTTGACCGAGCCAACATCCGAGCCGAGACAGAGCGAGACCGCTGGCTCTGCTCAACCGGAGCCTTGTCGTCACCACGGCACTCGCGGCTCTGATCGTGGCTGCCGCATTTTGGCTGGGCGCGCGCAACAAAAACGACGACCAGTGGGTGCAGCACTCGCTCGAAGTGCGCGCGCAGTTGACGCGCGTCCTGAGCCTCGTGCAAAGCGCGGAAACCGGCCAGCGCGGCTATCTCTTGACCGGGCAAGAGATTTATCTCGGGCCCTATCAGATGGCGCTTGCGCAATTGCCCGAGTGCTGCGGCGCACGCAAGATCTGGTCAGCGACAACCCGGCGCAGGTCAAAAATCTTCCCCAGCTTCGCCAGCTCATCAACGACAAGCTCGACTGAGCTGCGCGCCACCGTCGGATGCCTACAAAGCCGGCCACAACGACGCGGCGCTGGCCATCGTCAATAGCGACCAGGGTTTCCGGCTGATGCAGGAAATCCGCCGCAGCATCGACGGCATGCAGGCCGAAGAGGACCGCCTGCTGACCGCGCGCCAGTCAACCGCAGCGCGCTCCGGCATGCTGCTGCAGGCCGGCGTCGCCATCGCCTTTCTGCTGATCTGCGGCGTCGGCTTTTTGATCGCCCGCTTTACCCGCGACTCCTTTGCGACGCTCACCGCCGCCCGCGATCGGCTGGCGCTTGCCAACCGGCAACTGCTCGATCAGGTGACGCGCCGCGAAGCGGCCGAAAGTCAACTGCGCCAAGCGCAAAAAATGGAAGCCCTCGGCCAGCTTACCGGCGGCATCGCCCACGACTTCAATAATATGCTGGGCGTCATCATGGGGGCGCTCGACCTCGTCAAACGCCGCATCGCCAAGGGCGACTTCGGCATCGAGCGTTTTCTCGATGCCGCCACCGTCGCCAGCGAGCGCGCCGCCACGCTGACGCAGCGGCTGCTCGCTTTCGCGCGCCAGCAGCCGTTGTCGCCGCAGCCGCTCGACGCCAACAAGATGATCGCCGCCATGTCGGAGCTGTTGCATTCGACCTTGGGCGAGCACATCCAGATCGAGACGGTAACCGCGGCCGGCCTGTGGACGGTCCACGTCGATTCCCAGCAGCTCGAGAATGCCATCCTCAACATCGCGATCAACGGCCGCGACGCCATGCCCGACGGCGGCAAGCTCACGATCGAAACCGCCAACGCCTATCTCGACGAAGCCTATTGCGCGCACAATCCGGAAGTGCGGCCGGGACAATTCGCCATGATCGCCGTGACGGATACCGGCGTTGGCATGTCAGCCGACGTCGCGGCGCGCGTATTCGATCCGTTTTTCACCACCAAACCTACCGGGAAAGGCACCGGGCTCGGGCTGAGCCAGGTCTACGGCTTCGTCAAGCAGTCGAGCGGGCACATCAAGATCTATAGCGAGCCGGGCTCCGGCACCACGGTGAAAATCTATCTGCCGCGCCTCGTCGCCGACGCCACGGAAATCAAGCGCACGACGCTCGAACCGATGCGCACCGGCGATCGCAACGAAATCATCCTGGTGGTCGAGGACGATCCCTTGATGCGGCGGCTGGCGACCGAAGCGCTGCACGAGCTGGGCTATACGGTGTTCGACTGCGACGGCGCCGCCAATGCGCTGGCGACGCTCGACCGCGTGACCGACGTGAAACTTCTCTTCACCGACGTGGTGATGCCGGACGTCAACGGCAAGAAACTTGCCGACGAGGCGGTGCGGCGGCGGCCCGGCCTGAAAGTCTTGTTCACCACCGGCTACACCGCCAATGCCGTGGTGCATGGCGGTGTGCTCGACGCCGGCGTCAATTTCATCTCCAAGCCGTTCACGCTCGACCAACTCGCCGCCAAGGTGCGCGCGGTACTTGGACGCCTAACGCGAAGCCGTCAGGCGCGCGCCGCCGAACGAGGTCCGTCGGCGGCCGCCACATGGCCGGCGCCGAGCAGAAAAACCTTCTGCAGCATGTTGCGTTCGATCGGCTTTTGCAGGATCGGAACGCCGGCGAATCGGCCATCGACGCTGTCGGCGTCGTAGCCGGTGACGAAGACGAACGGTACGCCGCGTTTGCTCAAGATCTCGGCGACCGTGTAAACCATGCCGTCGCCGAGATTGATGTCGAGCACGGCGGCATCGAAGCTGGCTGTCGCGCGCCGACGCCAATGCCTCGGACGCGGAGGCGATCGGGCCGATCACCTGGTAACCGAATTCGGCCAGCGTTTCCTGGATCATCATGGCGACCAGGGCCTCATCTTCGACCAGCAGCACGCGCGGCTTCTCGTCGCGTTTCAGGCCGATGACGGCGCCATTGGCTTGACCGTTGTCGCGCAAGGCATTGAGCGCCCGCGATTTCGTCAGCTCGCTGCGCGGTATAGAAAATGCGCAGCGCAGGCCCTTCGGGATCCCAGTCGAACGCCGCCTTGCCGCCGAGCTGCTGCTCGATGCTGGCGACAATGACCTTAAGGCCGAAGCTCCGCGACGACGGCGAGACGATGCCGCGGGCCGCCGGTTTCCGCCCAGTTCAGCGCCAAGGCGTCGCTTTGCAATTGCCAGTCGAGCGTGATCTTGCCGCTGGGCGACGACAGCGCGCCATGCTTGGCCGCGTTGGTGGCAAGCTCGTGCAGCGCCAGCGCCAGGCCTTGCGCGGTCGCCGGCTGCAGCGAGATATCAGGCCCGCGGATCGTGATCTTGTCGCCGCCGCGATAGGGCGCGAGTTCCTCGGTGACGAGAGTCGCCGAGATCGGCGCCGTGCCAGCGCGAGTCGGACAACAGCGTGTGCGCGCGCGCCAGCGCTTTGATGCGGCCCTCGATCGCCTGCACGTAATCGTCGACGGTTTTGGCGCGGGTGAGCCGGATGATCGATTGGATCACCGCCAGCGCGTTGCGGGCGCGATGATCGACCTCGCGCGCCAGCAGGACTTGGCGCTCCTCGGCCTCCTTGCGCTTGGAAATGTCGATGGCAGTGCCGATCACGCGCACGCACTTGCCGTCGTCGTCGAACACGGCGCGGCCCTTAGCCGCGACCCAACGGACAACGCCGTCTTCCTTGCCGACGGCGCGGTACTCGACATCGTAGAGGGCGCGCTTTTGCGGGTCGCAAGCGGCGGCATAGGCCGCGCTGGTCGCTTCTTTGTCTTCGGGATGCAATCCGCCGATAAAAGTCCGCCATACTCACGGCGACGTCGGGCGATATGCCGAACATGGCCTTGACGCGCGGCGGCCAGAACAGTCGTGTCGGTCACATTATCGACGTCCCACAAGCCGATTTCGGCCGGCCTCGGTCGCCAGCCGCAGCTGCTGCTCGCTTTCGAGCAGCCGCGCGTTGGAGGCCTGCAGCTCGGCGGTGCGCTCGGCAACGTGGCGCTCGAGCTCGACGTTCAGCCGCTCGAGTTCGCGCGTCTTGCGAAACAGCTCGGCGAACACCCGCACCTTGGCGCGCAGCACTTCGGGCACGACCGGCACCGGCACGTAATCGACCGCGCCCATTTCATAGCCGCGCAGCCGATCGACGTCGGTCAAATGAATGGCGGAAATGAAGATGATCGCCGTCTTGCGGAAACCGCGGATGCTCGCGGATCATCGCCGCCAACTGGAAGCCGTCGAGCTCCGGCATGCAGACGTCGATCAGGACGACGGCGACATCGTTCTTGAGAAGAAACTGCAAGGCCTCGCGCGCCGACGCTGTCTTGACCAGGTTTTCGCCGAGCTCGCCGAGGATCACCTCGTAGGCGAGCAGCTTGTCGGGCTGATCGTCGACCAGCAGAACGTTGACTTTCTCGGTCGTGCCGTTTTCGTTCATCTTGCTCCGCCTAGCGATGCAGCCACATCCGCAGGGCGGATAGCAGCTGTTCGGTGTTGACCGGCTTGGCGAGATAATCCGACGCGCCGGCTTGCAGACATTTTTCGCGGTCGCCCTTCATCGCCTTGGCGGTCAAGGCAATGATCGGCAGGCGGCGGTAGGCGCTGTTCTGCCGGATCTTCTCGATGGTCTGATAGCCGTCCATTTCCGGCATCATGATGTCCATCAGAACGATGGCGAGCGCCGGCGTCTCCTCGATGATCTGGATCGCCTCGGCGCCGGTCGTCGCGGTGAGCACGTTCATGCCGCGGCGTTCCAGCGCGCTCGACAAGCGCGAAAATGTTGCGCGGATCGTCGTCGACAAGGAGCACGGTGCGGCCGACCAGGTCCTCGTCGGAACTGTTGAGCCGCTCCAGCATATGCTGCTTCTCGGGCGGCAGATCGGTGATGACGCGGTGCAGGAACAGCGCCGTCTCGTTGAGCAGCCGCTCCGGCGATTCGACGCCCTTGACCACGATGCTGCGCGCCATGGTGTGCAGCTGGGCGTCCTCCTCGGCCGACAATTCGCGGCCGGTGAAGACCACGACCGGGATGTCGGCAAGCCCGCTGTCGGCGCGCATGCGCTCCAGCACCTCGAAGCCCGACATGTCCGGCAGCCGCAGATCGAGCACCACGCAATCGCACGGTTTCTCCTGCAGCGTGCTCAGCGCCTCGTCGCCGGTGTCGGCGTTGACGATCTCGATATCGTCATGACCGAGCAGTTCACGGATGCTCATCTGCTCGGCCGCGTTGTCCTCGACGATCAACAAGCGCTTCTTGCGCGGCTCGGCAAACTCCTTGATGCGGGAGAGCGCCTCGTCGATGCCTTCGCGCGTCGTCGGCTTGTTGACGAAGGCGAAGGCGCCGCGCGCCAGACCGTGCTGGCGGTCTTCGTCGAGCGAGACGATCTGCACCGGAATATGCCGGGTGAGCGGGTTCTGCTTGAGCTGGCTGAGCACGTTCCAGCCCAGCATGTCGGGCAGGAATACGTCGAGCGAGACCGCGGTCGGCTGATATTGCTTGGCGAGATTGAGCGCATCGTCGCCGCGCATCGCCAACAACGCCTTGAAGCCCTTGTCGCGCGCCAGATCGACCAGGATGCGGGCATAGTGCGGATCGTCCTCGACGATGAGGAGGATGGCGTCGCCGGCCTGGATGTCCAGCCGGTCGTCGGGGATCGGCTCGATGGTGCGTTCGGGGACGATGTGGAAGCCGGCCGATGCGTCGACGCCGTGGCGCCGGCAGCCGCGGCCGGCGTGGATCGGCGCGCTCGGACCGACATATTTGATCGGCAGATAGAGCGTGAAGGTCGAGCCGGCACCCGGCGCGCTGCGCAGATGGATTTCACCGCCGAGCAAGCTCGCCAATTCGCGGCTGATGGCGAGGCCAAGGCCGGTGCCGCCGTATTTGCGGCTGGTCGAGGCGTCGGCCTGCTGGAACGCCTCGAAGATGATCTTCTGCTTCTCCTGCGGAATGCCGATGCCGGTGTCGGTGACTTCGAACGCGACCACGCCGGCGGCCTGGCTGAGCACCGGATGATCGCCGCTCCAGCCGCCGACGGCGGCGTTGACGTTGAGCCGAACGCCGCCCTGGGCGGTGAACTTGAACGCGTTCGACAGCAGGTTCTTGAGCACCTGCTGCAGCCGCTTGGTGTCGGTGGTGATGCTGCGGCCGAGATTGGGATCGACATGGACCTCGAACGACAGCTGCCGCGTTTCCGCTTCGTGGCGGAACGGCCGCGCCACCATGTCGACGAGGTTGGAGAACAGCACCTCCTCGGCATCGACGGTGACGGTGCCGGATTCGATCTTGGACAGGTCGAGAATGTCGCTGATGAGGTTGAGCAGATCGGTGCCGGCGCCGTGAATGGTGCGGGCGAAATCGACCTGCTTCGACGTCAGATTGCCTTCCGGATTGTCGGTGAGCTGCTGGCCGAGGATCAGGATCGAGTTCAGCGGCGTGCGCAACTCGTGCGACATGTTGGCCAGGAATTCCGACTTGTACTTGGAGGTGAGCGCGAGCTCGGTGGCCTTTTCCTCGAGCGCGCGGCGGGCCTGCTCGATTTCCTGGTTCTTGCGTTCCACCTCGACGTTGCGCTCGGCGAGCTGCTGCGCCTTCTGTTCGAGCTGCTCGTTGGTCTGCTGCAGCTCCTTCTGCTGCGCCTGCAATTCGCCGGCGAGCTGCTGCGATTGCTTGAGCAGGCCTTCGGTCTGCATCGTCGCCTCGATCGAATTGAGCACGATGCCGATCGAGGTGGTGAGCTGTTCGAGGAACATGGTCTGCAGCGCGGTGAATTCGTGAATCGAGGCGAGCTCGATCACCGCCTTGACCTGGTTCTCGAACAGCACCGGCAGCACGATATTGTTGCGCGGCCGCACCTTGAGCAGCGCCGAACTGATGGGCACGGTGTCTTCCGGCATGTCGGTGATCAGCATGCGGCGCTTATCGAGCGCGCACTGGCCGATCAGGCCCTCGCCGAGTTCGCAACGACTGCGGGTGGCCGTTGCGCGCCGTCGTCGGCATAGGCCGCCAGCAGATGCGAGGCTGTTGTTCTTCTCTTCGCCTTCGATCTGGTAGATGACGCCCTGATGGGCGTTGACCAGCGGCGTGAGCTCGGAAAGCAAGAGCCGGCCGACCGTGGTGAGATCGCGCTGGCCTTGCAGCATGTTGGTGAATTTGGCGAGGTTGGTCTTCAGCCAGTCCTGCTCGGTGTTGCGGTCGGTGGTGAGCCGCAAATTGTCGATCATGGTGTTGATGTTGTCTTTGAGCTCGGCCACTTCGCCGCGCGCTTCGACCTGGATCGAGCGCGTCAGGTCGCCCTTGGTCACCGCCGTCGCCACTTCGGCGATGGCGCGCACTTGCGTCGTCAGATTGGCGGCCAGCAGGTTGACGTTGCCGGTCAAGTCCTTCCAGGTGCCGGCGGCGCCGGGCACGTTGGCCTGGCCGCCGAGCCGGCCTTCGACGCCGACTTCGCGCGCCACCGTGGTCACCTGATCGGCGAAGGTGGCAAGCGTGTCGGTCATGTTGTTGATGGTTTCGGCGAGCGCCGCCACCTCGCCTTTCGACTTCACCGCGAGGTTTTGCTTGAGGTCGCCGTTGGCGACCGCGGTCACCACTTTCACGATGCCGCGCACCTGTTCGGTGAGGTTGGCGGCCATGACGTTGACGGTGTCGGTCAAGTCCTTCCAGGTGCCGGCGACGCCGGGCACCTGCGCCTGGCCGCCGAGCAGTCCCTCGGTGCCGACTTCGCGCGCCACGCGGGTGACTTCCGAGGCGAAGCCGTTGAGCTGGTCCACCATCGTATTGATGGTGTTTTTCAGTTCCAGAATTTCGCCCTTCACGTCGACCGTGATCTTGCGCGACTAAGTCGCCGCGCGCCACCGCGGTCGTCACCTCGGCGATGTTGCGGACCTGGGTGGTGAGGTTCGCCGCCAACAGGTTGACGTTGTCGGTCAAGTCCTTCCAGGTGCCGGCGACGCCCGGCACCACGGCCTGACCGCCGAGCCGGCCGTCGGTGCCGACTTCGCGCGCCACGCGCGTCACTTCGGCGGCGAACGAGCGCAACTGCTCGACCATGGTGTTGAGCGTGTCCTTGAGCAGCAGCATTTCGCCGCGCACGTCGACCGTGATCTTCTTCGACAGGTCGCCGCCGGCGATGGCGGTCGCCACTTCGGCGATGTTGCGCACCTGCGCGGTCAGGTTCGAGGCCATGAAGTTGACGTTGTCGGTCAAATCCTTCCAGGTGCCGGCGACGCCGGGCACGCTGCGCCTGACCGCCGAGCTTGCCTTCGGTGCCGACCTCGCGCGCGACGCGGGTGACTTCCGAGGCAAAGGCGTTGAGCTGATCCACCATGGTGTTGATGGTGTTCTTCAGCTCGAGAATTTCGCCCTTCACGTCGACGGTGATCTTGCGGCCGAGATCGCCGCGCGCCACGGCGGTGGTCACCTCGGCGATGTTGCGCACTTGCGCCGTCAGGTTGCCGGCCATCGAGTTGACGCTGTCGGTCAAATCCTTCCAGGTGCCGGCGACGCCCGGCACGTTGGCCTGGCCGCCGAGGCGGCCTTCGGTGCCGACCTCGCGCGCGACGCGCGTCACCTCGCCGGCGAAGCGGTTGAGCTGGTCCACCATCGTGTTCAGCGTTTCCTTCAGCTGAAGGATTTCGCCGCGCACGTCGACCGTGATCTTGCGCGACAAGTCGCCGCCGGCGATGGCGGTCGCCACTTCGGCGATGTTGCGCACTTGGCCGGTCAGGTTCGACGCCATCGAATTGACCGAGTCGGTCAAGTCCTTCCAGGTGCCGCCGACGCCCGGCACGTTGGCCTGGCCGCCGAGCTTGCCTTCGGTGCCGACCTCGCGCGCCACGCGGGTCACTTCCGCGGCAAAGGCGTTGAGCTGGTCCACCATGGTGTTGAGCGTGTCTTTCAGCTCGAGAATTTCGCCGCGCACGTCGACCGTGATCTTGCGCGACAAGTCGCCGCGCGCCACGGCGGTGGCGACTTCGGCGATGTTGCGCACTTGGCCGGTCAGGTTCGACGCCATCGAGTTCGACCGAATTCGGTCAAGTCCTTCCAGGTGCCGGCGACGCCGCGCACCAGGGCCTGACCGCCGAGCTTGCCTTCGGTGCCGACCTCGCGCGCGACGCGCGTCACCTCGCCGGCAAAGGCGTTGAGCTGGTCCACCATGGTATTGATGGTGTCCTTCAGCTCGAGAATTTCGCCGCGCACGTCGACCGTGATCTTCTTCGACAAGTCGCCCGACGGCGATCGCCGTCGACACTTCGGCGATGTTGCGCACTTGCGCGGTCAGGTTCGACGCCATCGAATTGACCGAATCGGTCAAATCCTTCCAGGTGCCGGCGACGCCGAGCACATTGGCCTGGCCGCCGAGGCGGCCGTCGGTGCCGACCTCGCGCGCCACGCGCGTCACTTCGCCGGCAAAGGCGTTGAGCTGATCGACCATCGTATTGATGGTCTCTTTCAGCTGCAGAATTTCGCCCGAGACGTTGACCGTGATCTTCTTCGACAAGTCGCCGCCGGCGATTGCCGTGGCGACGTCGGCGATGTTGCGGACTTGCGCGGTCAAGTTGCCGGCCATGAAGTTGACGCTGTCGGTCAAATCCTTCCAGGTGCCGGCGACGCCCGGCACCTGCGCCTGGCCGCCGAGCTTGCCTTCGGTGCCGACCTCGCGGGCGACGCGGGTGACCTCCGAGGCGAACGAGTTGAGCTGGTCCACCATCGTATTGATGGTGTCTTTCAGTTCGAGAATTTCGCCGCGCACGTCGACCGTGATCTTGCGCGACAAGTCGCCGCGCGCCACGGCGGTGGTCACGTGCGCGATGTTGCGCACCTGGTCGGTGAGGTTGCCGCACATGGCGTTCACCGAGTCGGTCAAATCCTTCCAGGTGCCGGCGACGCCCGGCACGATGGCCTGGCCGCCGAGCTTGCCGTCGGTGCCGACTTCGCGGGCGACGCGGGTGACTTCCGAGGCAAACGAGCGCAGCTGATCGACCATCGTGTTGATGGCTTCCTTGAGCTGCAGAATTTCGCCGCGCACGTCGACCGTGATCTTTTTCGACAAGTCGCCGTTGGCGACCGCGATCGTCACCTCGGCGATGTTGCGGACCTGCGCGGTGAGGTTCGACGCCATCGAGTTGACGCTCTCGGTGAGGTCCTTCCACACGCCGGTGACGCCGCCGACTTGCGCCTGGCCGCCGAGCTTGCCTTCGGTGCCGACCTCGCGGGCGACGCGCGTCACCTCCGAGGTGAACACGTTGAGCTGCTTGATCATGGTGTTGACGATTTCGGCGGAGCGCAGGAATTCGCCCTTCAGCGGCCGGCCGTCGACGTCGAGCTGCACGGTTTGCAACAGATCGCCCTGCGCCACCGCGGCGATGGCGCGCGTCACTTCCGTGGTCGGCCACAACAGATCGTCGATCAGCGAATTGACGCTAGCTTCCATCTCGCCCCAGGCGCCGTCGGACAGTCCGAAGCGCACACGCTGGCGGGTGCGGCCGTCGCGGCCCACCACCTGCCCGACCCGTTCGAGCTGCTTGGCCATGCGCTGGTTGGTGGCGACGATCTCATTGAACGTGTCGGCGATCTTGCCGAGGATGCCGACGCGGTCGCCGGCCATGCGGACGGAGAAATCGCCGACCCGCATGGCCTGCAGCGCATGAAGCAGTTCCGTCAGGCCGCCGGCATCGACCTGGGCATCGACCTGGGCACGACGTTGAGCATCGCCGTCGACGTGGCGCTCGGCCGCCGGGAGCGGCGGAACCGTTGGCGGTGCCGAGCCAACAACGTCTTCAGCGGTCTGCATAATTCTCTCCAAAGCCAGCGATTTGATCGGGCAGCCCGCGACGCACCACGGGGTATGACGAGGGGCGCGGCAAAGCGCGCCGGGCAGGATCAAATCCCGCGGCGCGCAATTCCAAGCCGACGTGGAATCCCCCTCACTGTCGGGCCTCAACCTTCTATGCCTTGACCCCAAACGCCGGTCGGATCGGTAAGGTTCCGGCAAAAATCCGCGAAAGTGAAAAATTTGTTGCCCGGCCGCCCGGCTCGCGCCGTTGCGGCGGAAACCTTCGGCACGGAACAAATGTCGGGATTCGCGCTTATGCCAAAAGACATCGCGGGGCATGAAAGACATCACGGGGGATGTCTGTGAGTCGCGAAGCCGTCGCCTGCTACCGGCTCTATGCCGCCAATTGCGTCGAACTTGCCGAGCACATTCCCGACTTGGACCGCAGGGTGTTCCTGCTCAACATGGCCCGGGACTGGCTCAAAATGGCCGACCAGGCCGAGCGACATGACGGGGCCGGCCGCACCGAAGAGCCGTCGGCTCGCGCAATCCTCATCCGCAATCGCCGCCGATCGCTAGGTCTCGACGGGCGCACGCGAGCGCCGCGCCCGCTTTCGGACTCTCGCGCCTGCGGCTATCGTCTGGGATGGCAGCGACCGCGAAACCAGCCGATTCTCAGGATGCCGTCTTCGCCGCTGCTCAGCGATCCGGCGACCTATGGCGGCGGCGCAGTGCGGCGCTGCGAAACCCATGCCGCGGTCGTGTTCCTGGCCGGCGATCGCGTCCTCAAGGTCAAGCGCGCGGTGCGCTATCCGTTTCTCGATTACTCGACGCTCGACAAGCGCAAGGCCGCCTGCCAGGCCGAACTCGACGTCAACCGCAAATTTGCGCCGCAACTTTATCGCCGCATCGTGCCGATCGTGCGCCAAGCCGACGGCTCGCTCGCCTTGGACGGCGCCGGCGCGGCGATCGAATGGGCGGTCGAGATGACGCGCTTCGACGAGGACAAGACGCTCGACCATCTTGCCGAGCGCGGCGAGCTTGACGAGGCGCTTGCCGCCAAGCTCGCCATCGCCGTCGCCGCTATGCATGGGCGCGCCGAGCGCGTCGAAGCCGCGCCTGGCTCGCGGCCGTCGCGGAATTCATCCGCGACAACACGGCGGCGTTCGGCGCGCACAGCGACCTGTTCCCGGCCCGACGCGGTCGACGAGCTTGAGCGGAAATCGCAGGCCGCGCTTGGCAAAATTGCGCCCGCTCCTCGACGCGCGCGGCGCGCGGGCCTGATCCGGCGCGGCCATGGCGACCTTCATCTCGGCAATATCGCGGTCCTCGACGGTGAGCCGGTCGCCTTCGACGCGCTGGAATTCGATCCCGATCATCGCCGCAGGCGACGTGCTTTACGATCTGGCGTTTCTGCTGATGGATTTGATCGAACGCGGGCTGCCACGGCCGGCGAACATCGTGTTGAACGGCTATTTTCCGCCTCGCGGCGAGACGAAGATTGCGACGGCATCGCCGCATTGCCGTTTTTCATGTCGCTTCGCGCCGCGATCCGCGCCAAGGTCACGGCCGCCCGCCGCGATCTCGCCGCCGCGGCCGACCAAGCCGATCTTGCGCGGTCGGCGCAACGCTACTTCGATCTTGCGCTCGAGCTGCTTATTCCGACAAAGCCGACGATCGCTTGCACCGGCGGATTATCGGGCACCGGTAAATCGATGTTGGCGCGCGCGCTGGCGCCGCCTTGCCGCCTCCGCCGGGCGCCCTGGTGTTGCGCTCGGACGTCGAACGCAAAGCGCTTTTCGGCATCCCCGAGCAGCGATCGTTTGCCGGCCGGGGCCTATCGCCCCGAAATATCCGAGACAATCTATCGCCGCTTGACCGACAAGGCCGAGCGCGTCGCGCACGCCGGCCATTCAGTCGTCGTCGACGCGGTCTTCGCCAAACCGCAAGAGCGCGCCGCGATTGAAGCCGCGGCCGAGGCGGCGAAGCGGATTTCCGCGGATTGTTCCTGGTCGCCGATCTGCCGACACGCCTCGCCCGGGTCGAAACGCGCGGTCCCGATGCATCCGATGCCGACGCCAAGGTGGCACGCCTGCAGGATGAGTTCGATATCGGCGACGGTCACGTGGACGATTGTCGATGCATCCGGCTCGCCGGAGCAGACGCTAGCTAGCGCCCGCGCCGCACTCTTCGCCCGAGCTACGGCGTCAACTCGTTAACACGGCGCCCCAGCCATGATCGATCTCAATGCGCTCCGGGCTCCCTCCCGGTCTTGGGTCCGCTTTCGGCGCGAAGCTGACATGAACTGGAAGGCAAAACGACCTGACTTGGTCGAAAACGACCCATAGCGGTCGTTGTGACGCCGAAAGGATGATTGGCAATTCAAGTTGTGCTCGCCCTTGAATGATCGCGTCCGGCGTTGTGCTAATAGTGCAACGTTCCACATAACGCATCAAACCGATTGAGGATGAGAACCATGCTCAGGACACAGCTCTGCGATCTCCTCGGCATCGATGTACCGATCATCCTGGCAGGGATGGGGGCGGGCGCCACGTCTGCTGAGTTCGCCGCCGCGGTCTCCAATGAAGGCGGGCTGGGGAGCGTTGGGTCACTTTTTCGCTCCGCCGAAGTGATCAAGCGGGACATTGACCTATTACCCACCCTGACCAACCGCAACTTCGCGATCAATCACATTCCGCAAACCTTGGATGTTGAGAGCTTTCGGCACACCTTGCGAGCTCGCCCTACCGTCATTTCCTTCGCGTTGGACGATCCGGGCGATTTGATCCGCCAGGCCCATGACGTGGGGTCTCGCGTCATGCTGCAGGTCACAACGGTCGCCCAGGCCATCCAGGCAGCCGCGCACGGGGTCGATGTGATTATCGCGCAAGGCACCGAGGCTGGCGGTTATGGTGGCACCATCAGCACGATGGCGCTCGTGCCGCAGGTCGTGGATGCTGTGTCGCCGGTTCCGGTTGTTGCTGCGGGTGGTATCTATGATGGGCGCGGTATTGCTGCGGCCCTGATGCTGGGAGCCGTCGGCGTCAACATGGGAACCCGCTTCCTTGCCTCCAAAGAG
This sequence comes from uncultured Alphaproteobacteria bacterium, assembly GCA_963816565.1. Classification (GTDB taxonomy): domain Bacteria; phylum Pseudomonadota; class Alphaproteobacteria; order Rhizobiales; family Xanthobacteraceae; genus BOG-931. The sequence goes on from CAWFLM010000001.1 coordinate 726,867, forward strand.
TCGCCGATCGATGACGATTGGAAGCAGGCGATCATCGAGGCGCGCTCCGAGGACGCCGTGAAAGCGGAGGTCATCAACGACATCATTCCAGTGCCGGGTACTGTTGGATATGGCACCGTCGGGAGAACCCTTCGCACACCGTTTCTGGATGAATGGGGAATGAAACGAGATGAAGCTCGTCGCAATGGCCCACGTCTTTGGGCGGAAATCGGCGAGAGACTTCGGCGGGGACAGCGTCGAGAAACACTGGTGTGGGCGGGCCAGACTGCCGGCGGCGTGAAGAGATCCTGACGGTCGCGGAAATCATGCGGCAACTGGTCGAGCAGACCGAAGCGGCATTAGCCCGGGCTCCAGGGTTGCAGTGAACAGGTGTGGGCGCACGCGAGGCCAATGTCGCTTACTGGCCCTTCGCGTCATTGCGCATTTCGGTTGCGTTCGGAGCGAAGCGGACATTGAACCCGGCCTAGGGCACCAGCACCGCGGCACCCTGCAGCCGTCCGGCCCGTAAATCCGACAATGCGTCGTTGGCGCGGTAGAGCGGATAAGGCACGGTCTGCGTCACGATACCGGCCTGCGGCACGATAGCGAAAAAATCTTCGCCATCCTTGCGGGTGAGATTGGCGACCGATTTCAGCTCCCGCTCCTCCCACAGAATACTGTACGGAAAGCTCGGAATATCGCTCATATGAATGCCGGCGCAGACGACGCGTCCGCCTTTGCGCACGGCGCGCAAAGCCGCCGGAACAAGCGGGCCGACCGGCGCATAGATGATGGCGCAATCGAGCTCGTCGGGCGGCGCGTCGTCGGAACTGCCGGCCCAGCACGCGCCGAGCTTTCCGTGCAAAGGCCTGTGCAGCGCCATCGCCGGATCTGGTGAACGCATAAACGTCGCGGCCCTGCCAGCGTGCCACTTGAGCGATGATATGGGCGGCGGCGCCAAAACCGTAAAAGCCGATTTTCTTGCCGTCGCCGGCAATTTGCAACGAGCGCCAGCCGATCAGGCCGGCGCACAACAGCGGCGAATCCGCGACATCGTCGCCGCTGTCGGCAAGCCGGAATACGTAACGCGCATCGGCGACGACATGCGTGGCATAGCCGCCGTCGCGCGTATAGCCGGTGAACAGCGGATGATCGCAGAGATTTTCCCGGCCTTCGCGGCAGTAGCGGCAACGGCCGCAGGTCCTGCCGAGCCAGGGAATGCCGACGCGCATGCCGGCCGCAAGCGTGTCAACGCCGGCGCCGACGGCATCGATCCGGCCGACGATTTCGTGGCCCGGTACGATGGGCAGTTTCGGATTTGGCAATTCGCCATCGACGACGTGCAAGTCGGTGCGGCATACCCCGCAGGCAGCGACTGCGCACCCTCACCTCACCGCCGACCGGCCGCGGATCGGGCCGCTCCACAAGTCGAAGCGGAGCGCCCGAGCCGTTCCAGCACCATCGCCTGCATCGCACCGACGCTCCCTAGGCCGTTCCACACTCGCTTGCCGTCTTAGCTGCGCGGTAGCTGGTCAAAGCCGCGCGGAGACGATAGTCAAGGGCCTCAACAAAGCCGCCGCCATCCATTGGCAATCCGCGACAGGGAGATCAAGGCGTGATTGCCGTTGCCATCGATATCGGCGGCACATTTACCGATCTGGTCGGTTTCGACGACCGCGCCGGGCGCTTCGTCGACGCGAAGAGCCTGACGACGCCGGCCGATCTCGTCCAAGGCATCATCGATTGTCTGCACAAGAGCGGCCTCACCGCCGGCGTTATCGATGAACTGATCCACGGCTCGACCATCGCCATCAATATCCTGATCGAGCGCACCGGCGCCAAGACCGGTCTCGTCGTCACCGCCGGTACGCGCGACATTTACATCATCGGCCGCGGCAACCGGCCGGAAGCCTATAATCTTTTGTTTCATCGGCACCGTCCGCTGGTGCCGCGGCATCTCACCCGCGAGGTGGTCGAGCGCGTTTTGGCGTCCGGCGCGGTGCACCAGAAGCTCGACCGCGCCGGCGTCGAAGCGGCGGCGCGGGTGCTCGCCGCCGAGGGCGTCGAAGCGGTCGCCGTGTGCTTCCTGCACTCTTATGTGAATCCGGACCATGAGCGCGCGGCCGGCGCGATCATCCGCTCCGCGCTGCCGGACGCCTACCTGTCGCTGTCCCACGAGATACTTCGCGAATATCGCGAGTTCGAGCGCACGTCGACCACGGTGGTGAATGCCTATGTCGGCCGCAAGGTCGGCGGCTACGTGCGTAGCCTTGAAGGGCAAGCTCGAGGCGATCGGCTTTAAAGGCAATCTCTCCATCATGCGCTCGAACGGCGGGGTCATGACGCCGGAAGTGGCGCAGGAACGTCCCGTGGCGATGATGGAATCCGGCCCGGTCGGCGGCATCATCGCGTCGGCGCGGGTCGGCGAAAAGCTCGGCTACGGCAACGTCATCTCCTTCGACATGGGCGGCACGACCGCCAAGACCAGCCTCATTCGCGACGGCGAGCCGACCATGGCGCCGGGCTATTACGTCGGCGGCTATGCCAGCGGCCATCCGGTCATGGTGCCGATGATCGACGTGGTCGAGATCGGCGCCGGCGGCGGCTCCATCGCCTGGCGCGACGAGATCGGCGCGCTCAAGGTCGGCCCGCACAGCGCCGGCGCCGACCCGGGCCCGATCTGCTATCGCGGCGGCGGCAGCGAACCGACGATCACCGACGCCAATGTGACGCTCGGCCGGCTCGACCCGCACAATTTTCTCGGCGGCACCATGGTGCTCGATGCCGACGGCGCGACGCGCGGCATCGACGAGAAAATCGCCAAGCCGCTTGGCATGTCGGTAACGCAAGCGGCGCATGCGATCCTCGAAATCGCAGTCAACAAGATGTCGCTCGCGGTGCGTGAAGTCTCGGTGGAGAAAGGCTACGATCCGCGCGATTTCGTGCTGGTCGCTTCCGGCGGCGCCGGTCCGCTTCACGTCCTCGATATCGCGCGCGAACTGCACATTCCGACCGTGATCGTGCCGCTGTTTCCCTCGCACTTCTCGGCGCTCGGCATGCTGCTCGCCGACGAGCGCCACGATTTCATCCGCACTTATTACGCCGATCTTGCCGCGATCGATTTCGCCGATCTGATCAAGGTCCACGACGAGATGGTGGCGGAAGCGGAAGCCGGATTGCGTCACGCGCGCGGCGCGGTGCGGCAAATCCATCTCGACCTTCGCTATACCGGACAGGAATTCACCTTGCCGGTACCGGTGACGCTGGCGCAGTTGAAGAAGGGCGATCGACTCGGCATCCGCACTGCGTTCGACCGCCTCTACGAGCAACGCTACGCCCACCACTCGCCGGAGGAGCCGGTGGAGATGGTCAATATCCGTCTTGCCGTCGTCGGCAAGCGGCCGAGACTGAAATTCCCGCGCAAAGCGCGGCGGCAAGCGGGCGCCGGTGCGGCGCCGCCCGGTCTATCTCGGCAATGGCGGCAAGCCCGTCGCCTGTCCGGTTCATGCGCGCGATGCGCTCGCCGCCGGCGCGCGCATCAACGGGCCGGCGCTGATCGAGGAGCATGGCACCACGACGCTGCTTTATCCGGGCGACGCTTGCCGGGTGGCGCCGTCGGGCGAATTGATCATTGCGGTGGGACGCAGACGATGAGTCGAAAAACCCATAGCGGCAAGGCCAAGGCGGCGAAGCAGGCGGCAAAGCCGGCGCGGCGTTCGCGCGCGGCGCGCGGCGTATCGCTCGATCCGGTGACGCTGGAAGTGATCCGCAATGCGCTGCCGGCGATCGCCAACGAAATGGCCGCCGACCTGCAGCGCACCTCCTACAACATGATGATCTACGAGGTGCGCGACTTCTGCACCGCGCTGGTCGATCCCAAAGGCCAGCTCATCTCGCAGAATGTCGGCGGCGTATCGCACTTCGTCGCCGACCTTGGCGTGATCATCACCGACGGCATGCAACGCTACGGCGCCAAGGGCTTTGCGCCGGGTGACGCGATCATCACCAATCATCAGGCGGTCGCCGGCCAGCATCTCAATAACATCGTCATTTACATGCCGTATTTCTACCGCGGCGAGCTTTTGATGTTCGCCATGGTGCGGGCGCATTGGATCGATGTCGGCGGCACTTCGACCGGCTTCGGCGCCGGTCCGCAGGTCGCCGATCCATGGCTCGAGGGCATGCAATTCGATCAGCTCAAGATTTATCGCAAAGGCGCGCTCGACGAGACGCTTTATCGCGTCATCAAAGACAACATCCGCTTTCCGGAATCTTCGCTCGGCGACATGAAATCGCAGATGGCGGCCTGCCGCCTCGCCGCCCGCCGCCTCGACGAGCTGTTCGACAAATACGGCCGCGATACGATTTTGGCGGCGATCGTGCGCATTTTCGACGAGACCGAGCGCAAGTGCCGCAACGTCGTGGCGCAGCTTCCCGACGGCGTCTACGAAGCCTCGGCCTCGATCGACGACGACGGCGTGCGCAAGGGCGAGCCGGTGCCGATCCATGCCAAGGTCACGGTGAAGGGCTCGTCGATGACCATCGACCTGTCCGGCTGCTCGAAAGAGCGCAAGGCCGCCATCAACTCCCGCACGCTCGCCGGCGCCCGCGTCGCCTATAAGGCGCTGACCGGACCGGTCGACCCGGTCAACGAGGGATCGTTCCGCGCGCTCGATGTCATTATCCCGGAAGGCAACATCATGATGGCGCGATTCCCGGCGCCGATGGCGGGCTGGAGCGCGATCGTGCCGACGGTGGTCGACTGCATCGTCGCGGCGCTGGCGCCAGCCATGCCCGATCGCGTGCCGGCCGGGCACCACGGCCTCCTGGGCGGCGCAGTGGTGTTCTTCGGGCTGCATCCGAAAACCGGACGGCGCTTTGTGGTGCAAAGCATCGAAGGCGGCGGCTGGGGCGGCCGGCCTTACGAGGACGGCGAATCCGGCACGGTGTCGGTGTGCCAGGGCGATGTCCGCAACGGCTCCATCGAGGGCATCGAGCTGAAATGTCCGGTGCTGGTGGAAAGCCGCGCGCTACGCCCGGACTCCTGCGGCGCCGGAAAATACCGTGGCGGCCTCGGCATCGACATGCGGGTCCGCAACCTCGTCGAGGGTCTGTGGAATTTCGAGCAGACCCGACGCCAGCAATGTCCGCCATGGGGCTTGCGCGGCGGCACGCCAGGCGAGAGTGGCGGCTACCTGCTGCGGCAGGCGGATGAGACCGACTTCCATCAACTCGCCGGCGCCCGCATACCGGTCGTCGGTCGGCGCTGCCGCGATCGTGCGCACCGGAGGCGGCGGCGGCTGGGGCGACCCCTGCGACCGCGAGCCGGCCGAGGTCATTGACGATGTGCGCGAGGAGTTCATCACCCGTCGCGCCGCGCGCGAATTGTACGGCGTCGTGATGAGCGAGGATTTCAAGCTCGACGCCGCCGCAACCGATGCCTTACGTGACGAAATGCGACGAAAAGCCGGTCGCAACGGCAGCGCCAGCCGCTAGAATGTGACGCTCGACGTGCAGCGTCAAGCTGCCCGAGGGGAATAAGATAAAGTGACCGGAGGGGAGCCCAGGACATGTACAATCCATACAGGACATTCAAGCTGCCGAATTGCCTCGCCGTGGCGGCCATCATTGCGGCCGCTACGATCGGACTTTCCGCCAACGCCAATGCCGACGACACGCTGCGGGTCGGCAAGGCGGTGCCGGAAGCCTTCTCGTTCACGCCGCTCGACGTCGGGATGCAGACCGGCATTTTCAAGAAACACGGGCTCGACATCCAGGAGACCGCCTTCGCCGGCGACGCCAAGCTGCAGCAAGGCATGGCGTCGGACAGCATCGACATCGGGCTCGGTTCCGGGCCGGCGATGGCCTTCATCGTCAAAGGCGCTCCGGTCAAGGCGATCGCCGCCATGGCCGGTCCGCCGCTCTTGCTGGCGATCGTTGTCCGTCCCGACGGACCGAAGACGGTCGCCGATCTCAAGGGCAAAAAGGTCAGCGTCTCCACTCCCGGATCGTTGACCTATTTTCTGGTAAGCGAGACCGCGCGCAGCCAAGGTTGGGGCCCGGATGGGATCGACATCGAACCGATGGGCGCAATGGCCGGCCAGATCGCGGCGCTCAAGCGCGGCGATATCGACGGCATCATCATGGATGTCGGCAATGCCTTCAATCTGGAGAACAAGGGCGAGGGCCGCATTCTGGTGCGCTTCACCCAGATGAAGGATTTCATGATCCACGTCATCTATGCGACCGACAAGGATATCGCCAGCAAGCCCGACGATCTGCGCAATTTCCTCGAGGGCTGGTTTGAGACCATCGCCTATATGCGGGCGCATAAGGCGGAAACGGTGAAGATCGCGGGCGCGGTCATGCAGAAGGACGAGGATGTCTCGAGCAGGACCTATGACGAGGTCATGCCGATGTTTTCCGCCGACGGGAAATTCTCGCAAAAGGCTTTGGACGTGCTGTCGCGATCCTGGATCCAATTGGGAATGTTCAAGGAGCCGCCCGATCTCAAGACGATGTACACGGAGCAGTTCCTCCCGCAGTAGCCTGTTGCGGCCGGTTTCGGCTCCTGGTGGATCCGGCCGCGCATTTCGCCGAAATCGCATGACATCCGCGCAATCCGCCATTGCCGTTCACAGCGTCTCGCACCGGTTCGGCGAAGCGGGTGAGGCGCGCCATGTCCAGGCCCTGCTCGATACCTCGCTCGACGTCGCGCAGGGCGAATTGCATTGCCTGATCGGGCCATCGGGATGCGGCAAGTCGACATTGCTGAGCATCATGGGCGGATTGATCGCGCCGACCACCGGCACGGTCGCGGTTGCCGGCAAGCCGGTGCGCGGTCCGATGCCGCACGACCTCGCCTTCGTATTCCAGGAAAGCGCGCTGTTTCCCTGGAATACGGTTTACGAAAACATCGTGCTCGGCATGACGTTCCAAGGCGTCGCCAAGGCCGAACGGCGCGAGCGCGCCCGCCGCGCGCTGGAGGCGGTCGGTCTGCTCGATTTCGCCGAGCATTATCCGAGTCAGCTGTCCGGCGGCATGCGCCAGCGCGCCGCACTGGCGCGTGCGCTCAGCCTGGAAACCGACATTCTGTTGATGGACGAGCCGTTCGGTGCGCTCGACGAGCAGACGCGGATGGTGCTGGGCGAGGATCTCTCCGTGCTGCTGTCGCGCTCGAAGAAAACGATCGTCTTCGTCACGCACAGTCTCGGCGAGGCGGTGTTCCTGGCCGACCGCGTGGCGGTGTTCTCGGCGCGGCCCGGAACGATCAAGCAAATCATCGCCGTCGACGAACCGCACCCGCGCAAGCCATCGTTTATGACCGCGCCCAAGTTTCACGCGCTGCGCGACCAGCTCTACGGCTTGCTGCATGACGAAATCCGCAAGGCGATGTCGGAGACCGCGCAGTCGCGCCGGCGTTATGACCAGGTCGGCCCCGCGGCTACCGACGGAGATCGGAGCATGAACGCGGACGGACCAAAGAGCAAGCAAGGCCGGCTGTGGAGCCGGCTGGTGCAGATCGCATTCCTCGGCGCGGTGCTGCTCCTGTGGTCGCTGGCCACCACGGTGTGGGGCGTCAGCCGTATTTTGCTGCCCAACCCGATCGATGTCTGGCACCAGCTGATCAACGTCGTTGCCACCGGCGCGTTCATCCCGGACCTCAAGGTGACGCTCGGCGAGCTCGCCGTTGCCTTCGCCATAGCGATTCCGCTCGGCATCTCGCTTGGCTATGTGATCAGCCGCTCCCGATATCTGATAAAGATCTTCGAGCCGCTGCTGGCCGCGATCTATGCCATCCCGATCATCCTGTTCCTGCCGCTATACGTCTTGCTGCTCGGGCTCGGCCCCAATTCCAAGATCGCGCTCGGCGCCACCATCAGCTTTTTTCCGATCGTGCTCAGCACCATTGCCGGATTCGGCTACGTCGACCGCACGCTGGTCACCGCGGCCCGCTCGATGGGAGCAAGCGACCTGCAACTGTTCCGTCATGTGCTGTTGCCGGCCGCCCTGCCCGTCATTGCCGCCGGACTGCGCATGGGCTTCACGGTCGCGCTGTTGTCGGTGATCGGCAGCGAGACCATCGCTTCGTTTGCCGGTCTCGGCCATCGCATCGTCGACCTCGCCGAAAACATGGATACGGCGCGGATGTTCGCCTACATCGCTTTCGTTATCGCCATCGTGGTGTTCCTCAACGCGGTCGTATCGAAGCTGGAAGGACGGGCGCGATGGCGGTGATCCACAGCGATGCGGCGCGCCTGACCGCGCGGCGCGTGCCCGCGCTGCGGCGCTTGGCGCAGCGTCCCGGCATCGCCCGGCTCGGCGTCGTCATCCTGCTGCTCATGATCTGGGAAATTGCGGCGCGTTTCTTTCTCGACCGCGATTTCATCAGCCCGCCTTCGGTCGTCCTGACGTCGCTCGGCGACCTGTTCGCCACCCCCGGAGTGCCGTCGGCGCTGTGGTTGACACTATACGAGATCGCGATTGCCTTCGTGCTGTCGGTGATCGTCGGCGCCGGCGTCGGCCTTGCCGTCGGTCTCAACCGTTTTTCCCATCAAAGCTTCATGCCGATCGTGCTCTTGCTCTACGGCATTCCGCAGATCACTATCTTGCCGCTGTTCGTCCTCATCTTCGGCATCGGCGTCGCCTCGAAGATTGCTTTCGGCGTCAGCCATGGCATGTTCCCGATCATGATCGCGGTGGCCGCGGGCGTGCAAAAGATCGAGCCGGTGCTTTTTGTCAGTGCCCGCTCCATGGGCGCGAACCGATGGCAATTGCTCCGCCATGTGATCTTCCCGCACATGATACCGAGTTTCTTCACCGGCATGCGCTTGGGAATGAGCGGCGTTTTGCTCGGCGTGCTGTTGGCCGAACTCTACGTCTCGACCGCGGGCATCGGCTATTTCACCAGCGTTTTCACTCAGAATTTCGACCCGACGAAGCTGATCGGCCTGGTCTCGATGCTGGCGGCGATCGCAATCGGGCTCAACGCGATCGTGCGCCGCGCCGAACTGCATTACGGGCGTTGGCGCGATTAAGATGCGCGGGCGGGAAACCAAATGAGCAAGCTTAGATTGACGGTGGCATGCGGCGACTATGACATCGTACGGCCGCTCAAGGACGGAACGGTGCAGGCCGACGGTCTCGAACTGATCTTTCTCTCCGAGATGGGGCCGCGCGAACGGCATTGGCGCATGGGCCGCAAGCACGAATTCGACGTCTGCGAGGAAAACGTCGGCGCCTATTTCATGATCCGCGACCAAGGCGAGCCGCTCACCGCCATTCCGGTATTCCTGCATCGCCGCTTCCGCCACGGCTTCGTCTTCGTCAACGCCGCGGCCGGCATCAAGACGCCGAAGGATCTCAACGGCAAGGTGGTGGGCGGCACCAATTTCCAGCCGGCCACCAGCATCTGGATCCGGGGCATTCTCGACGAGCATTATGGGCTCGACCACCGCTCGATCACCTGGCTCGTCGAGCGCAGCGAAGACGTCGCGTTCAAGCCGCCGCCCGGTTTGCGCATCGAGACGAAGACGTCCGATAAGCCGCTGAGCGACATGCTGGCGGACGGCGATATTCCGGCGATGATCTCGCCGACGCTGCCGCGGCCTTTCGTCGAAGGCGACCGGCGCATCGCGCGCTTGTTTCCGAACTACAAAGACGTCGAGCTCGCGTATTTCAAGGCAACCGGCATTTTCCCCATCATGCATGTCACCACCGTCAAGCAGGAGGTCGCCGACAAATATCCGTGGGTGGCGACCAATCTGGTCAAGGCCTTCGAACAGGCAAAGCAGCTCGCTTACCGGCGGCTCGCCAACCCACGCATGGTGCCGCTTGCCTTCGTGCGCACTGCGGTCGAGGAGCAGGAAGCGACGCTCGGCAAGGACCCGTGGTCCTACGGACTGACCCCGGCCAACTGCAAAAATCTGCAAACGGTGCAGCGCTACTGCCAGCAACAGGGCCTGACTGGCACGCTCACGCCGCTCGACGCGCTATTCGCCGACACCGATCTCGGCGATGCTGGCGGCTCCGAAGAGTTCTGAGTGACCATGCCATTCAAGCAAGCCGGCACGCCGCCATGAACGGAATCGACGAACTCGCTGCCCTCATCGTGCGGTTGCGAAGCGAAGACGTGGCCGCGCCAGTGCTGGACGCACTGCGACTGCACGTCGCCGACACGATTGGCGCCTGGATCGCGGCGACGCAAACGCCCGAAGGCAAACTGCTGCTGTCCTATCGCAACCGGCGGCATTCGGGCGGCAGCGGGGACGAATTGGCCGATAATCTCGCCGCCGCCTGCGCACTGACCCGCCTGAGCGAGATCGACGACATTCATTTGGCGTCGATGATCACGCCCGGTTCGATCGTCGTTCCCGCGGCAATGACGTTGGCGGCAGCTTTGCCCGAGACGGAGAGCCGCGACCTCGCGGCCGCCATGCTCGTCGGCTACGAGGCGATGATCCGCTTTGGCCTGACGATGAAAGGGCCGAACATCCTCTACCGCGGCATCTGGCCGACTTATTTTGGCGCCGGCTTTGGCACAGCGGCCGTGGCGGCGCGGCTTTTGCACCTTGACGAACGGCAAACCGCCCATGCGCTGGCCTTGGCGCTGACCCTGGCCTCGCCCGCGGTCGGCCAGCATCACGCCGCAACCACGGCGCGCTGGTTTCTGGTCGGCAATGCCGCGCGCGGCGGAGTGACGGCCGCGCGCGCGGTGCAGGCGGGCTTTACCACCGATACCGACGTGCTGCGCTCGCGCCTGTTCCCGGACGTTTACGGCATCGAGCCCGACCTCGGTGCGATGGCCGCGGCGAACGACGCCGCCGCGGTGATGCGCGTTTCCTTCAAGCCATGGTGCGCGGCGCGCCAAACCATGGCGGCAACGCAGGCGTTGCGCGAAATTCTCGATGGCGGCGTTGCCGCGGCCGAGATTTCCGAAATCACCGCTTACGTGCTGCCGCCGCATCTGAAGATGATCGACCACGGCGTCAATCCCGGCAATCGGGCGTCCTATCTTACCAGCCTGCCCTATCGATTGGCGCTTGCCGTCTTGCATCCCGACCAGATGCTCGACCTCGATCAGGCCGCGGAGCGGTCAATGCCGACGTTACAGGCTTTCATGGCGCGGGTGCGGATCGCCGGCGAGGAATCGCTTCTCGCCGGCTACCCGAACGCCTGGCCGGCGCGGATCGTCGTCACGACAGCATCGGGCCGGCACGAGCATCGCATCGACGACGTTCCGGGCGATCCGGCGCGGCCGTTTGTCGAAGCCGACGTGCGGAAAAAATTCCAGCGCTGTGTCGCACACGGCCTCGGCGACGACGCCGCCGAGCGCTTATGGCAATCCAGCTTAACGATCCTGCAGTCGCGCGATGCGCTTTTGTCGATGCTGGGGGACCTGGATCGTGTTATGGCGGCTTAGTCGACAACCGGGGGAATGGCACGCCGGCCGGCGCGCCATGAATGAAAATGTTCGAGTATTTTGACGACAACTACACCTGGAATATGGCGGTCAATCTCGCGCTCGGCATGGGTGGCAGCATCGGCGACATCGACGATGCGTCCCGCGCGTTGCGTCCGCTGGCAAAGCAGCGCGACGACGCCGCGGCGGAAAAATTCTTCGAGAATTGGACCGCGCTCGGCGCCAAGCTCAAGCGGCAAGCGGCGGCCGACGAAGCACGCGGCCGCTTGCTCAGCGCCGGCGCCAAATATCGCCGCGCGTTCATCGCTTACATTCAGGCCGAGCGCATGCAGCGCCCGGATTTCGCGCCGCGCCAGGATGCCTACCGCGCGGCGCTCGATTGCTTTTCCCGTTTCCTGACGCTGACGCGGCAGAACTGCCGGCGGGTCGACGTGCCGTATCTGAACACGTCATTGCCTGCGCTTCTGGTCACACCGCGAAATGCCGGCGGCGATACTCCTTGCATGGTTCATTTCGACGGTCTCGACGTCACCAAGGAGATCATCTATCTGGTCGGCGTGCCCGGCGCGCTGGCCGAGCGCGGCATTGCAACGCTGGTCGTCGACAATCCGGGCGTCGGCGAATCGCTGCGCCTACGCGGGCTCCACAACGGTCCCGAGGCGGAAATTCCAGCCGGGGCCGCGGTCGATTTCCTGCAAGCGACGCCCGGCATCGACGCCAACCGCATCGGCATCATGGCGCTATCGCTCGGCGGCTATCATGCGCCGCGCATCGCCGCGTTCGAGCCGCGCATGAAATGCGCTGTCGCCTGGGGCGCCAATTACGACTGGGGCGAGACGCAACGGCGGCGCTATGAATCGAAGGATCAGCGGCTGCCGGTGCCGCACTATTGGGACCACGTCGGCTGGGTGTTCGGCAAGTCATCGGTCGAAGACGTGGTCGCGGTCTCGGAGAAATTGTCGCTGCGGGGCATTTTGCACCAGATCAAATGCCCGATCCTGTGCGTCCACGGCGAGAACGATCGCCAGATCGCACTGAGCCAGGCGGAACGGCTTATCGCCGATTGCACCTCCAGTCCCAAAGCGGAGTTGCACGTGCAGAAGCTCGCCGACGGCGGCGCCGAGCATTGCGGCGTCGACAATGTGGCGCCGACGCGCGAATTCATTTGCGACTGGATCGCGGAAGCCTTGGGCGGCAACCCGGCCGGCAAAAGCTAATCCGCCTCGAACTGCCGCAGCAGCGCGCGCCCGTAGTCGTTGCCGTTCGGCGTGCGCACCAGCGCGTGCGCATGGCGGCGGTTATAGCCGGTATCCGGCAGCGCCACGCCGGGCTGGTGATAGAACTCGACGAAGATCACCGGATTGTAAATCCGATAATAAAACGGGGCGACCGGATCGAATTGGCCGATCCAGGCAAAGACCGTTCGATCGAGCTGCGCCGTGACCTCGTCGAGGCGCAATTGCGCGTGCACAGGCGGCAGCCGGTCGGTGTAGAGCGTGATCAGATCGACGAGCGAAGCCTGTTGCGCCGGCGTCATGTCGGCGGCATGCAGTCCGTCATAGGGAATAATGACATTGTCCTTGAAGCCCGACGCGTAGCCGTCGAACGGCAGGTCGTAGCCAATCGTCGCCTTGGCGCGTTGCTCGGACGTCAATGAATTCATGAAAGTCCAGCCCCGCGCCTCTTCCTCGCGCAGCACCGTGGTGCCTTTATATTTTCCGGATTCCGCCAGCACCGGCTCCGAGCCGAGCAGCATCGGCGACAATATCAGTTGGTCGCCGAGCACAAAGCAGTTGATGTTGCAGTGGTGGCCGTCGATCTGGAAACCCCACGGCGCGACGGCCGACGGTGTCCCGAAAATGCTGATCCAGTAGAAAAACTCGCCGAACTCGTCGGACAGTCCGGTGAGCTCGGCCAGATGCTCGTTGAGCCGCATGGCGTTGCGCGCGGTCTCGTAAGCCCGCGGGCCGAGCGCGATGCGCATGATGCCGTAGGCAAGCTCAAGCTGGCGATCGCTCAACTCGGCAAAACATAGTCCATGCCGCATCACGTTGCGGTGGATATTGCTCCAATGCCGCCACACCTCGCTGTTCACGGGAAAGTTCACCGCCGTGCGCTGCTTGTCGTCAAGCGAGGCCAAAAACTCGGTGACAGCAGTGAGCAATGGTCGAGTCGACGCCCCGGTCACACGCAGTGGAAAGAGATTTGGCTCGACCTCGCCGCCCGCGGTGAGGCCGTTGAATTCCTGCTTCAACGCTTGCCGCCAGGTCGCGAACAAATCCTGCAACGGTTGCGAAAGCTTGCTTTCATCAACCCGCGGCGGGGCGCGGCGCGATGGACGGTCGAGCACTGTCGTATCTGTCATTTCATGACTTTTAGCACGGCCGGAACGGCCGCTAAAGATCAGTTCAACTCCGCGGGGCAATCGCCCATTGCTCAATGGGAGAAGCTGCATTGCGCCTGGCGCGGTGCAAACCCGACGGCAATGGACAACATGGCGTCGCGCGGACATACTTTGCGCCAACAGACGCGCCGTGGAACGGCGCTAATCTAGGGAGAGATGCCGTGAACGCCGCAACCAGCACCGCCCGGGCGTTGAAACCGGGCATGGACCCCGCCGAATGGAAAGTCCGCGTCGATCTTGCCGCCGCTTTTCGGCTTGCGGCGCTGCAGGACTGGGACGAATTGCTGTTCGCCCATTTGTCCGCCCGGGTGCCGAACCACCCGAGCCAGTTTCTGATGCACCCGGCGGCTATTCTGTTCGAGGAGGTCACCGCCTCCAATCTGCATAAGCTCGACGAGAACTGCAATCACGTCGAGCCGAGCGACGAGCTGCCGCACAAATTCGCATTTCCGTTCCACAAGGGCATCTATGACGCCTTTCCGCAGGCGCAATGCGTGATGCACCTGCACACCAAATATGCGACCGCCGTGGCGATGCAGGAGCACGAACTCATTCCCGGCAATCAATACGCGCTATGGCTCGGGCCGGTCGGCTATCACGATTACGAGGGCCTCTTGTCGACCGCCGAAGAAGGCCAGCACCTGGCGCGAAATTTCGGCAATAAGCAGATCGTCCTGCAGCGCGGCCACGGCTTCGTGCTGTGGGGCCACAGCGTGCACGAGGCCTATATGCTGGCGTTCCTTGTCATCCGCGCTTGCGAGACCCAGGTCCGCTCGGCGGCCGGTGCGGTCGAACCTTACGTGCCGCCGCAAACGGTGCTCGACGCGACGATCGGCCAAGCAAAAATCATCACCGACGGCAATCAGCCCTTTAATCAAATGACGTGGCGGGCGCTGCTTCGCAAGCTCGACCGCGACGCGCCCGACTACAAGACCTGAGCATCCGCGCCCGGCGGATGCCCCGCGCCGCGCGGCGACTCGCCGCGTCGCGCCTGGAATGAGCATGGAGACGAAAATGTCCGTCATGGAGCGCAGCGTCACCGAGACGACGCTGCCGATCTATCACCGCTCGATCGACTGGGACGCGCTGTATAAGCGCTATCCAGTGCCGGACGTTTTCGCCAAAACGCGGTGGAAGTGGTCGGCGGACGAGATCCGAAAATTTCAGAACGAGCAGTTCCTCGACCTGATGAAAACCGGCTGGCAGAACGGCTTCTACAAGCGGCGTTGGCAAGCCGCCGGCCTTGAGCCGGGCGATATCAAAAGCATCGACGATATCGTCAAGCTACCGACCTTCAATTCCGCCGATATCAAGAAAGATCAGGAAGAGAACCCGCCGTTCGGCCTGATCAACGGTAATGTCGATGAGATACTCAAAACCCAGCCGCTCAAGCTGCAAACCAGCGGCGGCACCACAGGCAAGCCGCGGCCGACGCTCTATGCGCCGCTCGAATGGGAATTAAACGGGCTTACTATCGCCCGCGTGTTCTACATCTGCGGCGTGCGTCCCGGCGATCGGCTGCAAATCCCGCACACCTGCTCGCTCGGCAATGCCGGCTGGTGCGCCTACAAGGGAACCCACGATTATCTCGGCGCGCTGCCGATCACCACCGGGACCGGCGCCGTAACGTCATCGCGGCGGCAGATCGAGATCGCGCAGGAATGGGGCACCAACGTTTGGTACGTGCGCCCGGAATACGCCACCCAGCTCGCCAAAGTGGCGCGCGACGAGCTCAAATTCGACGTGCGCGATCTGAAAACGAAATTCCTCGGCTGCGGCCTTGGACCCGACACCGAGAACACCTTCCGCAATCAGCTGCAAGATTTATGGGGCTGCAAGGTCTACGACATGTACGGCACGCACGAAATGGGCATGGGCGCCTTCGAGTGCCAGCACCAGGCCGGCCTGCATTTCCACGAGGATTCCACCTTCTTCGAAATCGTCGGCATCGAGGACAATAAGCCGGTCGCGGACGGCGAGATCGGCAACATGGTGTGCACGATCCTGCATCGCCGCCAGCAGCCGATGATCCGTTTCAATCTGCGCGACCTCACCCGCATCGTCGCCACCGACCGCTGCGAATGTGGCAGCTGCTTCCGCCGTATGCAGAAAATGCTCGGCCGCAGCGACACCATGGTGCGCATCCGCGGGGTGAGCATCTGGCCGCAGGCCTGCCTGCCCGCCATCAAGAGCGACAACCGCACCACCGGCGAGTGGCTGTGCATCGCCGAGCGCAATGTGCGCGACGGCGTCATCCGCGACGAGATGACGGTGAAGGTCGAGGTGCGCGACGACGCGCCAGGCTGGGACGGCCTCAAGGATCATATCGAGAAACGGCTGCATTCCGATCTTGGGCTCAAGCTCGACGTCGAGCTGGTGCCGGAGGACGCGTTGATGGAATGGTCGAACCGCGGCCGCGAAGGCAAGCCCAAGCGCATCCTCGATCAGCGCTACGACAAGAAGTGAGCGCCGTGCGCTATTTCGATTGCCATTCGCATTTCTCCACGCGCGCCGGCCTGCATCATCGCACCGCCGAGGAGCTCGCCAATGCCGAGCGCATTTTCAAGCGCAAGCGCACGTTTCAGACCGAAGCGGAGATGGCCGACGGCTTTCGCCAGCGCAATGTCCGCAGCATCCTCGATATCTACCGCACCTGGCGGATGACCGACGAAGACGAAATCCGCACCTCCAACGATTACGCGACCGGATTCGCCCGCGATCATCGCGATGTGGTTTACGGCAACTGGCTCGCCGCCAACCCGGCAATGAAGGACTTTTGGCTTAAGGAATATGTTCGGCTCAAAGCGACCGATTGCGGCTTTCTCGGTTTTTGCCAGAGCCAGAACAGTTTGCGGTTTCCGCCCAGCGATCCGATCTGGGATCCGTTCTACAAGCTCTCGATCGAGGCCGGCGTGCCGGTGCTGCTGATGACCGGCCTCACCGGCATCGGCCAGGGCATGCCCGGCGGCATGGGCGTCGTGCTTGATGACGGCCATCCGCGCCACGTCGACATCGTGGCGGCGCGGTTTCCGGAGCTGAAAATCCTCGCCGGCCGGCCGGCCTGGCCGTGGCAGGACGACATGATCGCGATCCTGCTGCACAAAGCCAATGTCCGCTACGAACTGCACGGCTGGTCGCCGAAATATTTCACCCCGGCCTTGAAGAAGGAAATCGGTGGCCGGCTGCAGGACCGCATTCTGTTCGGCTGGGATTGGCCCACCCTCACCCATGAGCGGCTGGTCGACGATTGGCGTTCGCTCGGCTATTCCGAAGACGTCTATGAGAAAATCTTCCACCGCAACGCCGAGGCATTCTTCCCCGGCGCGGCGCCGAAGTGATGAGCGAACCCATGCAAGACGCAAGCACGCTATCGGCAAAACTCCGGCAGATGGCGGCGACCGACAAGGTGACACCGGCCGTCCTTGCGGCCTTGGTCGTCGACGTGTTCACTTATTGCGGCGTGCCGCGGACGGACGCCGAAATCGGCGCCGAAGTCGCGCTCTGGGCGCAGACCCACGGCTCGGATTCGCACGGTGTCGTGCATTTGCCGCTCTATACGCGCGGGTTGCTTGACGGCACCATCAAGAGCAATCCCGCGATTTCGATCACGCAGGCGCTGCCCTGCTCCGCCGTAATGGACGCCGATCATGCGCTGGGCCTGGTGGCCAGCCGGCGCGCCATCGATCTGGCGATCGAGATCGCCAAGACGCATGGCGTTGGCGCGGTCACGGTGCGCAACTCGAGCCATTTCGGCGCCGCCGGCTATTACGTCGACCACGCCGCAGCGCTTGGCCTGATTGGATTGGCCTTCACCAATGCCAGCCCGGCGATCGCGCCGACCGGCGGCACCGAAGGCCTGTTCGGCACCAATCCGATCGGCGTCGGCTTCCCGCTGCATGAGGCCGAACCGATTATCGCCGACATGGCGACCGCCGCGGTGGCGCGCTCGCGCATCCGCCACATGCTCGCCGCCGGGCAAAAGACGATACCGGAGGGCTGGGCGCTCGATCCGCAGGGCCGGCCGACGACCGATCCGGCCGAAGCGGTCAAAGGCTCGGTGCTGCCGATCGGCGGCCCGAAAGGCTACGCGCTGTCATTGATGGTCGAAGTTCTTTGTAGCGCGCTGTCCGACGGCGAGCCGGGCTTTCAGGTCACTTACGAGAACGTAGTCAAGCGGCCGAGCAATATCTGCCATTTCTTCCTGGTGCTTAATCCGCAAGGCTTTGCCGGCGCCAAGGCCTATGATGCGCGCATGGCGCATATCGCCGACATGGTCGGCAAGGCAAAGCCGATGGCCGGCGCCGAACCGCCGCGGCTCCCCGGAGCCCGCGGCCACGCCGTCAAGCGCAAGGTCACGGCCGACGGCATCGCCATGTTCGACAATCTTCGCGCGGCGCTCAAGAACGTCGCCGGGATGATCGAGAGCCGGTGAAACTGTTGCGCTAGCGGCGGAACAACAGGTGCTCGATGGTCAGCGAGATCGCCGGCACATAGGTGACGATCTGCAGCGCGATCACCGCCAGGATCACGAACGGGATCAGGCCCTTATAGAGCGTCTCCGACGGCGTCTTGAACAGCGCCTGAATGACGAAAATGTTCAAGCCGAACGGCGGATGAAAGGTGCCGATCGTCAAATTCATCACCACGATGACGCCGAAGTGAATCGGATCGACGCCGAGCGACGCGGCGACCGGCGCCAACAGCGGCGTCAGCATGATCAGGCCGGAGGCCGGATCGAGAAAGCAGCCGATGAACAGCAGGAACAGGTTGATCACCAACAGCACCACCCAGCGTTCGGAGTGCATGCTGGTGATCACGGTGACGAGCGCTTGTGCGATGCCGCTGATCGTCAACAGCCAAGAGTAAAGGCCGGCGATCGCCACAATGATGAAAATCAGGCCGGTCAGGTACATCGAGCGCGCGGCCGTCTCGAATATGTCGGCAAGCGTCACTTCGCGATAGATGAAATAGCTGACGACGATGGCATAGACGCTGGCGACACCGGCGGCCTCGGTCGGCGAGAACACGCCGGAATAAATCCCGCCGATGATCACCGCAATTGCGCCGAGCGACCAGACGCCGTCGCGCGTCGCCGCGAACAATTCCTTGAAGGAAAAACGCCCGGCGTCGACGATGCCGACTTTGACAGAGTGATAATAAATGTAGCCGCCGAACATGCTCGCCAGCAGGATGCAGGGGCCGATGCCGGCGGTCCACAATTGGATGATCGACGTATCCGACGCGATACCGTAGATGATCATGGCGATCGACGGCGGGATGAGATTGTCGAGCGCGCCCTCGGAGGTAATGAGCGCCGCAGCGAAGCCCTCGCTGTATCCGGCCTCGCGCATTTTCGGATAAGTCAGTGTGCCGATCGCCGCAGTCGCCGCCGTGGTCACGCCCGAGGTCGCGCCGAACAAAGCAGCAAAACCGAGCGAGGTGAACGGAACATTGGCGCGAAAGCCGCCGATCAGCGAGCTGACGAAGCGCAAGAGACTCACCGAAATGCCGCCGCGCGACATCAAGCTGCCGGCAAAGACGAAAAACGGCACGGCCAGCAGGGCGTATTTGTTCAGGCTGTTGAAGATATCCTGCGGCACCACCGTCATCGGGATATCGAAGAAGCCGATCAAGATAACGAGCGAGGTGATGAGCAAGAGGAGAAAGATCGGAAAGCCGAGCAACAGCAGCGCGAACGGCAGGATCGCCATTACCCAATACATGGCATCACCCAACACATGGCCGCGCCCCGCTCAATCGAATTTGCCGCTGATATATGACGGCAATCGCACGATCGCCGCCGCCGCCATGAAGCTAAAGCCAAACAGCAGCGCCGAGTGCGGGATGACCAAAGGAATATTGGTGCCCGCGGTGACGCCGCTTGTCAGGTAATGAAGCTTGACCACCGCCCATGACTGCATCGCCGTGTAAACGGCGCAAACGATCAGCGCCAGCGCGATGGCAATTCGGACGATGAGCTGCGCGCCGGCCGGCATCCTGGAATAGAGCAGATCCATGTTCAAGTGCGCGCCGCGATAGGTGATGGCGCCGACAACGAGGAACACGATCCAGATCACCGTGAATGTCAGCGCCTCCTCGGCCCAGAATACCGGCATGCCAAACACGTAGCGGCCGATGACGTTGACGATGTTCAGCACGACCGCGATCAGGAACAGCGTGCCGGACAAGACGTACGGGATTCTGACGAAAATGAACTCTTCGATCTGCCGTCGCCGCGTCTGCGGCTTTGCGTCCGACATCTTCGCTACCCTCGGGCCCGGCGCGCGAAATTTCCCGGCGCTATGCGACAGCGCCACCATTGATCGCCCGGCTGGATTTGGCCGAAGCGCTTCACCCGCGGCGACGCTTCGGCCCGGTGTGCAGCGCCGGCTTATTGGTACTTCGCCGCCAGCGCCTCGGTCTTGTCGTAGAACGCCTTGAGCACCGGATCGCTGTTGGTGACCTCGGCGCCGATCGGTTTCAGCCGCTTCTCCAGTTCGGCCTGATCGGCCGGCGACAGATGGACGATTTCGCAGCCGCGGCTGAGCCACACTTGACGCAATTGCGCGACCTCGTCGACGGCGGTCTGCCGCGACCATGGTTGCAGCTTGCGCGCCTCATCGACAATTATCTTGGCGAGGTCCGGCGGCAGCTTGTCGAGCCACGGCTTACTCATGGCGCCGTAGGAGACCAGCAGCGTGTCATGGGTTTCAAGCAGCACCTTGCCAACATTTTGCAGATTGAAATTCGTAAAAATCGACATGCCGCTCATGGTGCCGTCGATCACGCCGTTCTGCAGCGAGGTGATCATTTCCGGCAGGCCCATCGGCACTGCGGTCGCGCCAAGCGCGGCCATGCGCGCGCGTTCGGCCGGTGTGGCGTTGACGCGCAGCTTCATGCCCTTGAAATCCTCCAGCGTCCGCAGCGGCTTCTTGACGCCGAAATAGAGCAACTCCGCCGCCACCGCGAGGTTGACGCCGACCAGCCCCTTGGCCTCCGCCATATGCATCACGAAGTCGTTGTATTCCGGATCGGCGAGAACCTTGTTGGCCTGCTCGGTGCTCTTGAACAGGAACGGAATGCTGAATACGCCAAATCGCGGGTCGACGCCGGTGAAGAAATCGGCGGGATTTTCGTAAGCTTCGATAGTGCCGAGCTGCAAGCCTTCGATCATCGCCGACGGGCTGCCGAGCTGGCCGCCTGGATAGACCTGCACTTCGACGCGGCCATTGGTCGCTTGCGGCAGCACCTCGGCAAGCTTGCGGCCGAACTTCTCCTGCATGTCGCCGCGCGTGACGACGGCCCATTTCAGCACGTATTGCGCCGCAAATCGGCCTTGGGTACGACCGCGAGAGCGAGCGGCACCCCCAGCGCAAAGGGCAACAGAGCAAGCAGAAAGCGATGTCGCATAATCATCCTCCCCAGCCGCGGAGATTTTCCGCGCCCATTTGTTTTTATGCTCGCCGCCTGCGCAAATGGATGGTGGCGTTGACGCGACAGAGTATCCCAGCACAAATTGCTGTCAATTATCGTGCGACAAGAGTGCGACACCGCAATGGTTGCATCATAACCTTTCGTTGTGCGGATCAGGGAGTACGTCATGAAATCTCGGAATTGTCGGATTGGGCCGGATGGGCGCGGCGATCTCGCAGCGCCTGCGTCGGCAGGGCTTTGACGTCGTGGGCTGGGATCACAACGCCGACGTCACCCGCTCCCTTGCGGCCGATGGGCTGCGGATCGCCGCCGGGCCCCGCGACATCGCCGCCCAGTCGGAGATCGTGATTTCCATCATCACCGAGGATCACGGCGTGCGGCGCATCTTCAACGGGCCGGACGGCTTTCTTGCCGGCGACGTCAAGGGCAAGCTGTTCATCGAGATGAGCACGTTGCAGCCGATGACCGGCCGGGAGCTGGCTCCGCTGGTCGATGCCAAGGGCGCGCGGCTCATTGAATCGCCCGTGCTTGGCACCATCCCGCAAGTGCGGGCGGGTACGCTATTCGCCATGGTCGGGGGCCGCGCCGAGGATCTCGAGCGCGCGCGTGCCGTGCTGGAACAGATGACGCGCCGCATCGCGCATATGGGACCGAACGGCGCCGGCTACGCCATGAAGCTCGCGGTCAATCTCGGCCTCGGCGCCTATATCCAGGCGATATCGGAATCGCTGGCGCTCGGTTTGAAGCAAGGCCTCACCCTCGACCAGATGCTCGACGTCTTGCAGGAAGCGCCCTATGCCAGCGGCTGGCTCAAAAGCAAAGTCGATGTGATCAAGGGCGCGCCAGCCGAGATGACGCTCGACATCCGGACCCTGCGCAAGGATTTGATGTCCGCGGTGGCAACCGGCGCACTGACCGGCGTGCCAATGCCGTTGTCGGCGGCGACGCTGGTCTCGCTCTCGGCGGCGGTCGCCAACGATTACGGCAGCGGCGATCTTGCCGAACTGCCGAAATTCCTGCGTGAGGCAATGCTGCAAAATTTCGCTTAAGCCGCGGCGCGGCGGCGACCGTGCGAAACCCGACTTTGCCGCACCCGCCCGACGAAATCCGCCGCGTCCCATGGTTGCCGGATTGACCGTCCCACACGCTGGAAAGCCAGTATTGCAGCGGATTTTTGCGGTGCGTCTGTGTAGCCTTGCGCCGGCCATTCTGCGATGATTGGGCTACTGTGGGGCACCGCCCACCCGGTTTACAATAGAACAGTGACCCCAAGGGAGCAGGGAGGTTATTCATGACCATCAAATGGGGACCGCAAACCAAGCACGCCAACAAGGTCGATAAGCAACGCCGCAAGCTTCTCAAGCTCGCCGCCGTCGGCAGCGCCGGCCTTATCACGTCGCCGTGGACGTTTCAGTCGTCGCGGGCGGCGCCTAAAACCATCAAGATTGGACAGATCACGCCGGAAACCGGCCCGATTGCCGCGTTCGGCGAACCCTCGAAGTGGGTTGCCGAGGAGGTCAGCAAATTTTTGGGTGACGGCATCGTCGTCGCCGGCGAGAAGCACCGCGTCGAAATTCTCAACAGGGACAGCCAGTCGAACCCAAACCGCGCGTCGGAAGTAGCGGCGCAGCTCATCAATAACGACAGGGTCGACATCATGATCGCTTCGTCGACGGGCGATACGACCAATCCGGTCGCCGATCAATGCGAGCTCGCCGGCGTGCCTTGCATCACGTCCGACGATCCGTGGCAGTCGTGGTTCTTCGGCCGCAAGGGCGATCCGAAGAAGGGCTTCGAATGGACCTACCACTTCTTCTGGGGCTTCGACATGGTCGCCAATATGTTCGCCGACATGTGGCTGACTTTGCCGAGCAACAAGATCGCGGGGATCATGCTGACCAACGATCCCGACGGCATCGCCGCCAGCAACCCCGAGCACGGGCTGCCGGCGACCATCAAAAGCCACGGCTTCGACGTGCATTACCTCGGCCTCTATCCGCCGCTGTCCGACGACTTCTCGGCGCAGATCGGCCAATTGAAGAGCATGAATGCCGATATCGCCTGCGGTATTTTCAACCCGCCGCAATTCGCGATTTTCTGGACGCAATGCGCGCAGCAGGGCTTTCAGCCGAAGATCGTGACGCCGCCCAAGGCGCTGTTGTTTCCGACCGCCGTCGAGGCGTTGGGCGACCGCGGCGCCGGCATGTCGACGGAGGTGTGGTGGTCGCATCACCATCCGTTCAAGTCGGGCCTGACCGGCCAGACGGCACAGCAGTATTGCGACGCCTACGAAAAAGCCAGCGGCAAGCAGTGGACCCAGCCGCTCGGCTTCAAGCACGCCAATCTCGAAGTCGCGATCGACGCGCTCAAGCGCGCCAAGAAACTCAATGCCGCCTCGATCCGCGACGCCATCGCCGACACCGATTACCAGTCGATCGTCGGTCCGATCACCTGGAAGGCCGGTCCCGGCCCGCAGAACCCGGTGCCGAACGTGTGCACGACGCCGATCGTCGGCGGCCAGTGGGAAAAGGGCACGAAGTGGAAGTACGACCTCAACATCGTGTTCAACGGCAGCGCACCGCAGATCCCGGTCGACCGACCGTTCTCTGCGATTTCCTATTCCTGATACCGGCAAAGGCCGAAGTATAAGTCTTAACAAAACGAAGAACGGCCGCCGCACCACAGTGCGGCGGTCACAGCTGACAATTGTGCATGAAAGCTGTCCATGGCGGCCCTTCTCCAGCTTCAGGCGGTATCCAAGCATTACGGTGCGTTAAAAGCCGTCGATGAGGTCGACATCGCCGTCGCCGGCGGCGAAGCCTTGGCCGTCATCGGCCCCAACGGCGCCGGCAAGACGACGCTGTTTAATTTGATCACCGGCGATGCGGCGCCGACCAAGGGCCGCATCGAGTTCGGCGGCCTGGACGTGACGGCGATGCCGCCACATGCGCGGTCGCGCTTGGGCGTCGGCCGCTCGTATCAAATTCCGCATCCGTTCGCGAATATGAGCGTATTCGAGAATCTTCTGGTCGGCGCCATTTTCGGCGGCGGCATCAGCGAGCGGGAAAGCTACAAGCGCTGTAGCGAAGTCCTCAAAGTCACCGGACTTTACGACAAAGCCAATATGCCGGCGCGTACGCTGACGTTGTTGCAGCGCAAACGGCTGGAAATGGCGCGCGCGCTCGCCATGGCGCCCAAGCTGTTGCTGCTCGACGAGATCGCCGGCGGATTGACCGAGTACGAGTGCGGCGAGCTGGTCAAGACCATCAAGGACATTCACGCCCGCGGCACCACGATCGTGTGGATCGAGCACATCGTGCACGCGCTGGTTTCGGTGGCGAGCCGGCTGATCGTGATGGACTTCGGCCAGATTCTGGCCGCGGGCGATCCGCACGAGGTGATGGCGAACCCGCGCGTGCGCGAAGTCTATATGGGCATACCGGTGTCATGACGCTGTTGCGCACGCAGAACCTTTCGGCGTTCTACGGCGACTTCCAGGCGCTGTTCGGTCTCGACGTGACGGTCGAGCAAGGCGAGACCGTCGCCATTATCGGCGCCAATGGCGCTGGCAAGACCACGCTATTGCGCGCGATTGCCGGGGCGCTGGCGACCGCGCCGGAGACGGTGCTGTTCGACGGCGAGCCGATCGGGCACAAGACGCCGCATGAAATCGTTCGGCTGGGCATCGCCATGGTGCCGGAAGGGCGGCGGCTGTTTCCCAGCCTTTCGGTGGAGGAAAATCTCCTGCTCGGCACTCACAGCGGGCGTGCCGGACCGTGGAATCTCCAGCGCGTCTATGAGTTGTTCCCGCGGCTATTTGAATTACGCCGGCTGCCGGCGCCGTCGTTGTCGGGCGGACAACAGCAAATGGCCGCAGTGGGCCGCGCGCTGATGTCCAATCCACGGCTGCTGCTCTGCGATGAGCTGTCGCTCGGGCTGGCGCCGGTCATTATCCGCGACATCTATCAATGCCTCTGCGCCATCACCGCCGAGGGCACCACGGTCGTGCTGGTCGAACAGGACATCAATCGGGCGCTCGATGCCTCGGCGCGTTTCTACTGCCTTCAGGAAGGTCGCCTGGCATTGAGCGCGCCGACCAAGAATTTCGACCGCGGCGCGCTGACCGCCGCCTATTTCGGCATGTAATGTAAGACGGGCGGCCGCCATGCAATGGCTCAACATCTTCATCCAGGGCAGCCTGCTCGGCGGCATCTACGCGCTATTCGCCATCGGCTTGTCGATGTCGTTCGGCATCATGCGGCTGGTCAACATCGCCCATGGCGACTTCATCGTGCTGTCGGGCTACGTCGCGTTGGTCGTCACGCAGGGCACCGGCCTCGATCCGTTCTCGAGCCTGGCGATCGTGGTGCCGGTGATGTTTGCGCTGGGCTACGCGCTACAACGCGGCCTGTTGAATCAGACGCTCAGCGGCGGGCTATTGCCGCCGCTTCTCGTCACCTTCGGCATTTCGATCATCATCCAGAACGGGCTGTTGCAAGGCTTCGGCGCCTACGACCATCGGCTCCAGGAAGGCGCTATCGAGACCGCGAGCCTGCACTTGCCCGGCGGCATCGACGTCGGCGTTTATCCGCTCTTGGTTTTTGCCGTCGCGGTCTTTTCCATCGCCAGCCTGCAGTTTTTGTTTTACCGCACCGGCATCGGCCGCGCCTTCCGCGCGGTTTCCGACGATGCCGACACCGCCGAGCTGATGGGCATCGACAATCGCAAGCTCTACGCGCTGGCGCTCGGCATCGCGATGATCTTCACCGCGATCGCCGGCGTATTGTTCGGCATCCGCACCATTTTCGATCCCGCGGCCGGACCGATCCGGCTCATTCTGGCGTTCGAGGCGGTGATCATCGGCGGGCTGGGCAGCATGTGGGGCACCCTGATCGGCGGCATGGTGCTCGGCATCGCCCAATCGGTCGGCGCCGCGCTCGATCCGACGTGGCAAATCCTCGCCGGACACTTGGCGTTTCTGGCCATTCTGATCCTTCGCCCGAACGGGCTGTTTCCGCGCACGAGGGACTGATATGGCCGGTGATATGGCTGGCGATGAAGCAGCCGATGTGGCTGCCGATTTGGAACCCGTGCGCGTGGAGCGCGCGACCAAGGCCAGTCGCGTCTTCGCGGTCTTGGCGGCGATCGTGCTGGCGGCGCTCCTCTCGCTGCCGTGGTGGGGCGATGCCGGATGGATGCGGCTTATTGCCGAGATGGCCTACTACGTGGCGTTGGCGCAGCTGTGGAATCTGCTCGCCGGCTATGCCGGCTTGGTGTCGGTCGGCCAGCAGGCTTACGTCGGACTCGGCGGCTATATGCTGTTCTATCTGACCGGCGTCTGGAACATGAACGTGTACCTCGCTTTGCTGCTCGCCGGTCCGTTCGCGGGACTGATGTCGATTCCCGTCTCGTTCGCGGTGTTTCGCCTGCGCGGCGCTTATTTCGCCATCGGCACCTGGGTCGTGTCCGAGGTCTTTTCGCTGATCGCGAGCCTCATTCTGGTACTCGGCGCCGGCTCCGGACTCTCGCTCACCGTTCCGATCTTGCGCGAAATCTCCGCCGACCGCGACGTGCGCGATACCATGCTCTACCTGATGACGCTGGCGACGTCGCTGTTCGTGTTCGCCATCGTCTATTTGCTGTTGCGCTCGCGTCACGGCCTGGCGTTGACGGCGATACGCAATTCCGAACCGGCTTCCGCGAGCCTCGGCGTCAATACGTTCCGCACGAAATTCATAATCTACGTGGCGACCGCCGCCTGCACCGGTCTGATCGGCGGCTTGATCTTTTTGCAAAAGTTGCGGATCTCGCCCGAGGCTGGCTTTTCCATCAACGATTGGACGGTCGTCGTCATTTTCATGGTCGTCATTGGCGGTATCGGCACGCTTGAGGGACCGTTCATCGGCATGCTGGTCTATATCGTCCTGCGCGAGGTGCTGGCCGATTACGGCACCTACTACTTGATCCTGCTGGGTGTTCTCGCCATCGCCATCATGTTGAAGGCGCCGATGGGAATCTGGGGCTGGGTGATCAACCGTTACGACCTGCAACTGTTTCCGGTCGGCCGGCGGCTGAAGCTTGCCCCGCCGGCCGACGATCCGTCCAAGCGATAGGAGCACGACATGTCGCCCTCGCCGCCGCCCTACCCGTCGCCCGCGCAAAACCCGACCGCCCAACAGATCGTCGAACGCGCAAAGGCGCTCGCGCCGCGCTTTGCCGAGCGCGCCGCAGCGGCGGAAGAGGCACGGCGAATTCCGGAAGCTTCCGCGCGGGACATGCTCGATGCCGGCTTCGCCCGTATCCTGCTGCCGCGAGAGATCGGCGGCTACGGTCTCGGTTTCGATACCTGGTACGAGGTGACGCGGGAGCTCAGCAAAACCGATGCATCGCACGGCTGGTGCGCCGGCCTGATCATTCACCACGCCCACCTGATCGCGCAGTATCCGCAAGCGGGCCAGAAGGCGGTCTGGGCCGAAAGCCTCGATGTGCCGATTGCTGCTTCGTTTGCGCCGAGCGTGAAAGCCGCGGCCGAAAACGGCGGCTACCGCATCGCGAGCGCCGGCTCGCCCTTTGCCAGCGGCGTCGATCATTGCTCATGGGTCATGCTCGGCGGCATAACGCACGACGGTCCGGCGCCGGAATGGAAATTCTTTCTGGTGCCGCCCGGCGAATATACCATCCGCGACACCTGGTACACCGCCGGCATGCGCGGCACCGGCAGCAAGACCATCGTCGTCGACAACGCCTTCGTACCTGAAAACCGCGTGTTGCGGCTGACCGACTTGCGCGACGCCAAGACCCCCGGCGGCGCCATCTATAGCGGCGTCATCTTTCACACGCCGTTTTTCTATTATGCGCCGATCTCGTTCGCGACGCCGATGCTCGGGGCTGCCCAGGGCGCCTATGAAATGTTCCGCGAATGGACCAAAACGCGCAAGACCCAGGACGGCAGGCCGCTTGCCGAACAAGCGTCGGTCCAAGTGCGGATGGCGCGGGCGGCAGCCGACATCGATGCCGCCGAGTTGCTATTGCGCCGCGCGGTCGCCGTGACCGACACACCGGAAGCCTATTCGCCGGCGCAGTTGGCGCGCTCGGTGCGCGATTTCGCCCGCATATCCGAATTGACGGTCGCGGCGATCGACGCGCTTGTTGCACTCAGCGGCACGGCGGGTTTCACCTCGTCGCATCCGCTGCAGCGGGCCTGGCGCGATATTCATTTCATGTCCATGCATATCAGCTTAAACACCGAAACCAACTTCACGCATTACGGCCGCATGGAGCTCGGCCTCGGCCGCGACGCCAGCCGGCCGTATTTTTGATCTCACCTTAGCCCGGCCTGCACCACCAGCGGATAGACATGATCCTTGAACCAGTGCTGATCCTCGATATAGCGCGGCCAGTTCAACAGCGTGCCGTCGAGGCCCATCTTCGACATCCGCGCCAGCCCATCCACGATCTGTTCCGGCGTGCCGATCAGCGGATAGCCGCCCCAACCGGCAATGAAATGCTTCTTCATTTCGGCGAGCACAGCTGACGGCAGCGTCTTGGCATTGGCGATCATGGTGTCGACCAGATTGGTGACCGCCTCCCAGTCGCCCTTGTCCTGAACGTAATCTTCGAAATAATCCTTCGCCTCTTTTTCGGTCTCGCCCTGCACCACATAGGCGTAACTCCACACCTGAATTTCGCGGCCGTATTCCCGGCGCGCCAGTTCGCGATAGGAATCGACCTTGGCCTTGCAGTCGTCGAAGTCGTGCGAGCCGAACACCACATAGACCATGTCGCAATGCTTGGCGGCAAAGTGCTGGCCCTTCTCCGAGCCGCCGGCGTTCATCACCGCCGGAAACGGCCGCTGGATCGGTTTCGGTTCGAGATAGCCCTTTTTGATGTTGTAGAAGCGGCCTTCGAAATCGAACGGCTCGTCGCGCGTCCACAGTTCTTTCAAAATGTGCAGCCACTCGGCGGCGCAATCGTAACGGTCGTTGTGCTCCATGAGCGGCGAACCGAACATTTCGATTTCGGGGCGATTCCAGCCGGTCACGATGTTGAGCGCAAAGCGGCCGCCGGTGACGTGATCGATGGTTGCAGCCTGCTTGGCCGCCATCACCGGGTGAATGGTCGGCACATGCGAGGTGGCGAAGATGCCGGAATAGCGCGTCGAGGCCCCGATGGCGGAAGCCCAGGAGAAGCACTCGAAGCCCGGACCGTTGAAATTGGTCACGCCGCCGAAGCCGTGCCAGCGGCCGATCGGAACTAGCGCTTCGAATTCCATGGCTTCCGACGTCTTGGCCAGTTCCAGGGTATTCGGCCAATTGATCTCGAGCACCCCATCGATGGTCGAGATGGCGCAGCCGCGGTCGAGATTGGTGCCGAAAGTGCCGAGCTTGAGCTTGCGGTCGTTGAAGACCGGATTGGTCCGGCGGCGGTCTTGCCGCGCGCTTACAATTGCATCCATGGCATTCCTCCCGGACAGAGCTGCAAGCTTAGCCACGGCGAGGCGGCGGTGGCAATCGCCGCGCTATCGTGCGAAAAATATGCTCCGCGCAAAGGGAGCCGGGTATGTCGATCTTCGCCGTGAATTATCTATGTCGCGAGGTCTTGCGCGATCATGCCTTCCGTGCCGCCATGAAGGCCGACCCCGCCAAGGCATTGGCGCCACTCGACCTGACCGACGACGAGCGGCGGGCGTTGATCGCCGGCGACGTCGGCACGCTGTTTCGCATGGGCGTCAATGGCTTTCTCATGGGCTATCTGGCCCGCTTCGAAGTCTGCGGACTGAACGTGCCGAGTTACAATGAACGCATGCGCGCGGTGAAGGTCGACGAGATCGGCCAGCCGGTGGCGTGAAGCGGCCGCGGCTAACGGGAGAATAGACATGGCGCAGATTGTTGCCGGATTTGGCGTGCCGCATACGCCGATTTTTCCGCATTTTGTCAAACGCGACGGCCCCGATTGCGAAATCGCCAAATTGTTCGGCGCCCAGAAGGAACAGCTCGCGGCCACGCGGCCCGATTTGATCGTGATGTTCGACACCGATCATCTCAACACGTTCTTCCTCAACGATCTGCCGATCTTCGCCGTCGGCATCGACAAGTCCTTCAAGGCGCCGAACGACGAGCCGCGCGACGTGCCGAATTACGTCGTCAAATCGCTGCCCGCAATGGCTGCGCACATCCGCGCCGCCGCCGTCGGCGCCGGCTACGACGTCGGCATGACGCAGAATTTCTCGGTCGATCATTCGATCACCGTGCCGTTGCATTTCCTCACCCCGGAGATGCAAATCCCGGTCATTCCGTTCTTCGTCAGCGGCCACCTGCCGCCCTTGCCGTCCGCGCAACGCTGTTACGACCTCGGCAAAGCGGTCGCTCGCGCCATCGAAGCCTGGCCGCAGCCGCTGCGCGTCGTCATCATGGGCTCCGGCAGCTTCTCGCTTGAAGTCGGCGGGCCGCGCATGGCGCCGGGCCGCTCCGACGGCGTGCCCGATCCGGATTGGGCGATGCGCGTGATCAAATCGCTCGAAGAGCAACAGATCGATCGGCTGATCGCCGAAGCGACGGAACATCAGTTGCTCAAAGCCGGCAATGTCGGCGGCGAATTGCTGAACTGGATCGCCATGCTCGGCGCCATCGGCAATCGCAAGCCGACTTACGTTGCGCCGCAAATGCAGAACGGCCACGCCTACGGCGTCTGGCGCTGGAATTAACGCGCGCAATCAAAACATCGGGTATGCCGGGTTGAGCGGCAGACCGAATTCTACCCGGCCGAAATTCTCCGCCGGCACATCCCAGTTCATGACGACGTGGGAGGAAATGGCGTGGGCGTCGCGCCAGCAGCGCTGCACCGGGTTGTCGTCCATGAGCCCGCTTGAGCCCGCGATCTTGACCAGATCGTCCAGCGCCTCGCGCAAGCTGCGCACGGCGTAGGTGAAATCGCGCCGCAACAGCGTGCGGGTCGCAAGCGACATGCCGGCATAATCGGCTCGCGCAGTGGCGAAGGCGCGCCGCGCCAACAGCTCGGCGGCATCGACCTGCGCCGCGATCTCGGCGACGCGGATCTGCACCGGGACATGTTGGGCGATGGCGAGCTGGGTGTAAGTCAGATAGCGCTGCCGTGTCCACTGTACGAATTCGGCATAGCCGCCGCGCGCCACGCCGAGCACCGGACCGAGCAGCGCATAGCTGTGCACGGCGATAAACGGCGCCCGGTACATGGGATTGGCGTTGACCTTCGATCCCGGCGAACAACCCTCGCGCAGCACCGAGAAGGAAACGCTGCGATGCTCGGGTACGAACACATTGTCGAGCACAGCCGTGTTGGAGCCGCTGGCGCGCAATCCGGCGCAGTACCACGTGTCGTCCTGTTTCACCTGCGAAACCGGCACGAGGTAGAGCCGCATGTCGGGATGATCCTCCCCAGGGCGCTGCACCAGCCCGCCGATCATGATCCAATGTGAATGCCGCAAGCCGGAGCACCACGACCAGCGGCCGTCGAGGCGATAGCCGCCGGGCGCAAGCGCCACCTTTCCGGTCGGCGCCGCCGAGGTGGCGATGCAGGCGGCGTTGTTGCGGCTCCACACGTCGTGCTGTGCTTCTTCCGGGAACAGCGCCAGCATGCAGGCGTGATCGGCAAGGTAGTTCAGGCACCACGCCGACGAGCCGCAGGTCGATTTCCCAAGCTCGACGGCGATATCGAACGCCACTTCGTGGTCGTGCTCATAGCCGCCCCAACGCTTGGGCTGCAGCGTATGAATAAGCCCGGCGGCGATGAATTCGTCGACCAATTCCTGCGGAATATTGCGATCGCGCTCGGCGCGCACCGCCCGCTCGCGTAATTTCGGCGCCAGCGCGCGCGCCCGCGCCACTAGTTCTTCGGCGCTCGGAATGTTTCCCGGCGCGGATGCTGGCCGCAATTCGGCGATGCTCAACGGCGTTTCCTCCAGTTTCGGGAAGATTGCGCCGGGAGATAAGTGAGATCAAGCCGTGCCTCGACCCACGGCGAGTAAATCGCTTCACACAAGCGGACGAGTAGCGCGGGTCGCGATCCTGCCTATTCAACCTTGCCGCCCGGCTCGCGCCGGTGAATATCCTTCACGTCGGTAAAGGAAATGTGGGGATTCTGCTCACCCGTGTATTCGAAGTCGAAAGCACGGCGCGCCAAGAAAACGAGATCGCCGTCGAAATCCTCGGCGATGGCGGAGCGGTAGGTCGCCACAAAACGATCGAGCGTTTTGGAATCCTCCGCCGCGATCCACCGGGCGAACTGAAATTCGGCCGTGCTCCAATCCATCTCTATTCCATATTCATCGCCAAGCCGGGCCTTGAGCACGTCGAGTTGCAGCGGCCCAACGACGCCGACCAAGGCTGGGGAGCCATCGACCGGCCGAAAGACCTGAGCGACACCCTCCTCGGCCAGTTGCTCGAGCGCCTGCTTGAGCTTCTTTGCCCTCATCGAATCGGGCAAACGAACGCGGCGGAGGATCTCCGGCGCGAAGTTCGGCACGCCGACAAAGTTGAGGTTTTCACCTTCGGTCAGGGTATCGCCGATCCGCAAAGTGCCGTGGTTCGGGATGCCAACCACGTCGCCGGCGTAAGCTTCCTCGGCGAGCGCGCGATCCTGGGCGAAGAAGAATTGTGGCGCATGGAGGCTGATGGATTTATCCGTTCTCACCTGCTTGACCTTCATGCCGCGGCTGAGCTTGCCGGAGCATAGTCGCACGAAGGCAATACGGTCCCTGTGATTCGGATCCATGTTCGCCTGAATCTTGAAAACGAATGCAGACATGCGCGGTTCGGTTGCCGTCACGATCCGTTTGTCGGCCGACTGCGCCCGCGGCGGCGGCGCCATCGCGCCGAGCGCATTGAGAAGATCGCCGACGCCAAAATTCTTCAGCGCGCTGCCGAAGAAGATCGGCGTCATGTGGCCTTCGGAAAAAGCCCGCGGATCGAAGCGCTTGCAAGCATGGCGCACGAGATCAAGTTCATGACTGACAGCCTCGGCGTCGAGCTGCGGGTTCAAAGCGGCTATTTCGGCAATTGTCATTTCGCGCAGCCGGCCCGCGGCGCCGGCATCGCCGTCGAGCAAGCGCACGCCACCGGTTGCAACGTCAATTGTGCCCATGAAATCGCGGCCGCGCCCGACCGGCCAGGTGACCGGTGCGGCGTCGAGTGCCAGTGTTTTCTCGATCTCATCGAGGAGCTCGAACGGATCGCGGCTTTCACGATCCATCTTGTTAATGAAAGTGATGATCGGAATGTCGCGCAGCCGGCACACTTCAAAGAGCTTGCGAGTCCGCGGCTCGATGCCTTTGGCCGCATCGATCACCATCACCGCCGAGTCGACCGCGGTGAGGGTCCGATAGGTGTCTTCCGAGAAGTCCTCGTGGCCGGGCGTATCAAGCAGGTTAAAGACACGGCCGTCATACTCAAAGGTCATCACCGAGGTCACAACGGAAATGCCGCGCTCGCGTTCAATGGTCATCCAGTCCGAGCGGGTTGAACGCCGGGCGCGCTTGGCCTTGACCTGCCCGGCAAGCTGGATTGCACCCCCGAACAACAGGAGCTTCTCCGTCAACGTGGTCTTGCCGGCGTCCGGGTGGGAGATGATCGCAAAGGTGCGGCGGCGCTCGACTTCAGTGGCGAGGGCTGACTGAGGCGGTGCGCCCTCGGGAGCGCGGACAGGAATGTTCATGGCGCGTCGGATTTGGGGATTGGAGCCGGCGCGATCAAGGCGGCCGATTTCGGCTTTGTCAGTTGAGGCGGCCGTGTCCAAGGCCGGGAAGGCAAACTCATCTTCAATATTTTCTTATTGATGCAAGGGGCGCTGGCTGACGACGCAGTGTACCGCGAACCGGTCTCCGCGCCCAATTCCCTGATAACAGGGAAAAATACAGGGAATTTCGCAAAACTTGAGCTGCATGCGTCTCCGGAAATCCCGAATAGTACCGGTGCAATCGGGACTTTTGATCCAATTCCCTACGTGCCGGAACAGGGAATTTCTAACGCCTGAACAGGGAAGCAAATGTTCAGAACAGGGAATTTAGACCGCCCTGCGCTGTTATCCCGCGTTGTTTGCTTTTCAGAGGGCGGTCTCAACCGATCGACGCAACACTTTATCTTAGAGGGAAAAGATGGAGTGTGGGATGGAACGGAGATTTCATAGAGGTTTTACCGCGGCAGAAAAGACGGAATTATGGGACCGTTGGAAGCGGGGGGAGTGACTGAAGGCGATCGGACGAGCTTTTGGTAAGCAGTCATCGTCGATCTATTTTCTGGTTGCCCCGCATGGAGGGTTTCGTCCTGCGGAGCGGCGTCGCTCCAGGTTGGCATTGACGCTTGCGGAACGCGAGGTGATTTCCAGAGGCGTTACGGCACGTCGATCGGCCCGTTCCATCGCCAAACAGCTTGGCCGCTCGCCCTCGACGGTGAGCCGGGAAATGAGCCGCAATGGCGGCTGTGATCGCTACCGGGCGACAGTTGCGGACGAGAATGCCTGGGCACGATCGCGTCGTCCAAAATGTTGTAAATTGGCGATCAATTCGCGGCTTCGGCAGGCCGTGGCAGGGAAACTCAGATTGGATTGGTCACCCGAGCAGATAGGCGGTTGGCTGAAGAGAACGCATCCTGAAGACGAGTATAATCGGGTGTCACACGAGACCATCTATCGCAGCCTGTTTGTCCAAGCGCGCGGCGTGCTCAAGAAAGAGCTGCTTTGCCATCTTCGATCGAAGCGCTCGATGCGTCGCTCCAGACCGGTTGATCCAAATGGCGATAGACGGGGACATATGAAGGATGCCGTCTCAATCCGTCAGCGACCGGCGGCGGTTGAAGATAGGGCGGTGCCTGGCCATTGGGAGGGCGATCTGCTGTCCGGACCGAACAACACCTACATCGCGACCTTAGTCGAGCGTCAAACGCGTTACGTGATGTTGGCCAAGGTGGCAGGCAAGGACACCCAGACTGTAGTCAACGCGCTCATCCAGCAGGCGAAGAAGCTACCAAAAGAACTGTATAAGTCGCTGACCTGGGACCGGGGCAAGGAACTGACGGATCATCGGCGCTTTACGATGGCGACCAACATCGATGTCTATTTTTGCGACCCGCAAAGCCCGTGGCAGCGCGGGTCGAACGAGAATACCAATGGCCTGCTGAGACAGTACTTTCCCAAAGGCACCGACTTGTCGGTGCATTCGCAAGCCCATCTAAACAAAGTGGCTCGTCAGCTAAACGAACGACCACGTGAGACCTTGCAATTTGAAACGCCAGCAGAGAGATTTAATGCCTGTGTTGCGTCGACCGGTTGAGCCGGCAGAGGCTGAACGGACGTAGCTCCAGCCGGGAGACGGGGCAAAAGCGAGACATCGACCGATCTCTGGGCGCAGGCGATGACCGATTATCGTTGATCGCCGACCCGGCGGGACGATAAGACCTATGATTAAAACCCTTGTCTTTCCGTCATCGATTCCGGAAATTTCAGGCTACAATAGCAAAATACCATAAAACGATGGTCCGTTCAGTCGGACTGACCGGGAGACGACCCAAGATGATGAAAGCTCTGCTAGCGCTGGCACTGTGCACCGGATGGTTGCTGAACAGCTCAGAGGTCGCGAACGCGCAAATCTATCCCAAAAAGGAACCGGTCACGATCGTCGTACCGTTTCCCCCGGGCGGACCAACCGACGGCATGGCGCGGATTATTTCCGAGCGACTTGGAGCGGTCCTCGGCCAGGTCATCGTGATCGAAAATCGCGGCGGCGCCGGCGGCGGCATAGGTGGCAAGTTCGTCGCGGCCGCCAATCCGGACGGCTACACCCTCCTGATGACTCCCGGTGGGGCGCTGACAACCGGTCCGGCTGTGAACCCTGATATCGGTTACGACCCAGCCAAGGTATTCGCGCCGGTCGCCCAGCTCATCGAAACGCCGCTCATCATATCGGTCAATCCGGACCTGCCTGTGAAGTCACTGCCCGAGGTCGCAGCCTACGCCAAGGCCAATCCGGGCAAGCTCATTTGGGGATCACAGGGTTTCGGCAC
Source organism: uncultured Alphaproteobacteria bacterium (assembly GCA_963816565.1). GTDB lineage: Bacteria > Pseudomonadota > Alphaproteobacteria > Rhizobiales > Xanthobacteraceae > BOG-931. Next base: position 763,135 of record CAWFLM010000001.1, read on the forward strand.
GGCGCCGCATCTGCTCGCCGAAATGTTCAAGCTCGAAGCCGGCGTCAACATCTTGCATGTGCCATATCGCGGAACGGGCCCTTTGCTCAACGCCATTCTGGCCAAGCAGGTGGGGATCATCGCCGATCCTAGTACCACCAGTCTGCCATACATCGAGGCTGGCAAGCTTCGCCCCATCGCGATCGCTGGCAAAGAACGCGATCCGAAATTGCCTGACGTGCCGACCGTGGTCGAGGAGGGCTTTCCGAAACTGCAGTCGCCTTTCTGGCTCGCCGTAGTGGCGCCGGCTGGAACACCGACCGACATTATCGCCAAGCTTAACAGCGCATTCCGCGACGCGCTTGGCGCACCGGCTACCCGGGACCGGCTCGAGGCGCTCGGCGCCGAGATCAAGATCGGTACGCCTGAGGATCTCGACAGGATGCTCATCGCGGAGCGCGCGCAGTGGACCGCCGTCGTGAAGGCGGCGCACATCAAGATGGAATGAAGTTTGCGGATCGCATTTTCGGAGCTGCAAGCCTTCTCGCGACTGCCACATTGAAAACAACCGCCATGTTTCGCCGCAATTCACCCGCCGAGGTCGCATTCCGCGCCGAAGTGCGAACTTGGCTCGAGGCCAATCTTCCGACTGCGCTGCGGGGACGAACGAATCGTCCGCCTCCCGCGGAACTGATGCCGTGGTATCGCACACTATCGGGCAGAGGCTGGATCGCGCCGCACTGGCCGAAGCAGTACGGCGGCATGGGCGCCACGCTGAACGAACAGATCATCATGACCGAAGAGTTGGCGCGAATCGGCGCTCCACAACTACCGGCTCAAGGGCTCAATCACATCGGCCCGATCCTGATCGAGTTTGCGACCGAAGCGCAGAAGACGCGACATCTACCGCCGATTATTGCCGGCACAGTGATCTGGGCCCAAGGCTATTCGGAGCCCGGCGCTGGATCCGACCTCGCCAGCCTTGCGACGCGGGCAACGCTGGAAGGCGATCATTTCGTCGTGCAGGGACAAAAGATCTGGACTACCTGGGGCCATTATTCCGACTGGATGTTCGCTCTGGTGCGCACCGACCCGCACGCGCAGCCGCGGCACGCCGGCATCAGCTTCCTGCTGCTCGATCTGCACAGCCCTGGCATTAAGATTAGGCCAATCAAGACGATCGCGAACGACGATGAGTTCAGCGAGGTGTTTTTCGACAACGTCATCGTGCCCGCCGAAAACCTGGTCGGCAAACTCAACGACGGCTGGCGCATCGCCAACGCACTGCTCGGACACGAGCGTCTGGGTACCTCAAACCCACAATTTGCGTTGATGGCACTTGAGCGCATCAAGACCATGGCGCGCGCTTCCGGCTTGATGGCCGATCCGGCTTTCCAGGATCGTCTCGCAGCAGCCAGCATCAACGTCACGGCGTTGGCGGCGTTGTTCAGTCATGCGGTGGAGCTCACCAATCGACAGCAGAGTTCGGGCCGGAATCGTCAATCATCAAGATTTTCGGCTCCGAGCTTCTTCAGGCGCTCAACGACCTGCTCATTGAAGCTGCGGGCAGCCACGCTGCAGCGGAAATGCCAGTCATGACTGATTTCGGCGCGGTAGATGTCTCAACGCCGTTCCTGCAGGTGCGGCGCGCGACCATCTATGGTGGCTCGTCTGAGATCCAGCGCAATATCGTGGCTCGCCGCGTTCTGAACCTCCCGAATTGACATGTTGAAACCAACGCGGACGCGGTAGGCTTGCATGGAGTTACATCTGACTTCGGAGCAGATCCTGTTGCGCGACAGCGCCGCGAAATTCGCTGGCGCGGCAGGGCCGAAGGTCGCACGTGGCTTTCGTGAGCGTGATATAAGCTTCGCGGCGGAGAAGCTGCGGCAGGCCGGAGAACTCGGATGGCTGGGCATTCTCGTGCCAAGTTCGGTGAATGGTCTCGGTCTCGGCCTTACCGAGCTTGCCCTGGTGCTTGAACAGGCCGGGCGGGGACTCGTCTGCGAACCGATCGGGCTTGCGGCGATCTCGGCGGCCGCGCTGGCGCAGGGCCACACTCCACATTCGATGCTAGAACGGACGATGACCGGCGCGGCCCTGGTCGTGCCGGCGCTGCAGGAAAGCGCCCACAGCAACGACCTCAATGAGCCGCGCACAGTCGCGGCGGGATCGGACAGCGCGCCCCGTTTGACGGGAAGCAAGACTTTCGTTTGCGCTGACGGCGCTGATGGCTTTCTGGTCAGCGCGAGCGGGCACGACGGACCGGCGCTGTTCTACGTGGACCGTCACGCACCGGGCTGCGAGCTATCGGCGACCCCGACAGTAGATGGCCGCAAACTTTCGAGGCTGAGCCTTAAGGATGCGCCGGCCGATGTCGTTCCATCGCGCCAATCGTCACGTAATGCCGTCGAAGCGCTCACCGATCTCGCCCTGATTGCGTTGTCCGCGGAATTGCTCGGTGTGATGGATAAGGCCCAAGAAATTACCTTGGACTATCTGCGAATCCGCAAGCAGTTCGGTGAGCCGATCGGCAGCTTTCAGGCGCTTCAGCATCAGGCGGTCAACATCTATATCCGAACCCAGACGACGCGGTCGCTGCTGTATCAGGTCGCCGCCAATAACGATCCCTATCGTATCGATCCCGCGCTGGCGGTCGCCGTGAAGGCCAAGGCATCGGAGGATGCAATGTTCGTTACTGAGGCCTGCATTCAGCTTCACGGCGCGATCGGCTTCACCGATGAGCACGACATTGGCCTCTATCTCAAGCGGGCCATGCTGCTGTCTTCGCTATTCGGCAACGCCGCAGCGCAGCGGCGCCGCTATGTCAAAATGGCCGACCTGACGCTATAGCTCCACCAAGCCGCACGAGAGACATGCAGCGAAACGTTATCGCGCGGAAGGGGCCGATTTGCCCCGCTGAACCAGGAGAAGTCATGAGCGAAGAGCAAACAGTCACTTACGAGTTGGACGGCGAGGTCGCTCTTGTCGGCCTCAATCGTCCGGACAAACGCAATTGCTTCAATCCGACCGTCATGAAGCAATTGCGCAAAGCTGTCGAGCGCGCCGGCGAGGAAGCTAAATGCGGCATCATCTTCGGTCACGGCGACAATTTCTGCGCCGGTCTCGACTTGCGCTGGGCCGCGGAGAATTGGAAGAACGGGCGCTCGCAGCGGCTGCCGTTCGCGTTTAATCGTAACACCTATTTCGAGGCGATGGCGCGCGGCAACATCCCGTTCATCGCGGCGCTGCATGGCGCCACGCTGGGCGGTGGGCTGGAGACGGCTGCCGCCGCGCATATCCGCGTCGCCGACGAGACCACATTTTTTGGCCTGCCAGAGGGAACCCGTGGCATCTTCATCGGCGGCGGTGGCTCGGTTCGCGTTGCACGGCTAATCGGGTTCGCCCGCATGCAGGACATGATGCTCACCGGCCGCGTGCTCAGACCCGACGAGGCCGAACGCTACGGTATCGTTCAGTACCTCGTACCGAAGGGGCAGTCGATGGCGAAAGCGAAGGAACTCGCCCTGAAAATCTGCAAAAACGCGCCGCTTTCGAACTTCGCCATCACTAACAGCCTGCCACGGCTGCAAGATCTGTCCTATGACGACGGTCTGTTCTTCGAGCGCATGGTCGCGGAATACACCCGCAGCCCGGAATTGATCACACAACTCAATCAGTTTCTCGATAAGACGGCGCCGCGTGTCCGCATGCCGGACTAAGCTCACGAACAGCGTATTCAGGGAGAGTAACGATGAGCTTGCGCGACAATGCGATCGTGGCCTACGCCGAAACCAAGGTGATGGAGAAGAGCGATCGCGACGTCTTCGTGCTAGGAGGCGAAATTCTCGAGGAATTGCTCGACAAGACCGGCGTCGAGAAGAGCGAAATCGACGGCCTAGTGCTGGCGGGCCTGACCGGCACCGGCGCTGCTAATCCGTTCTGGGCGCAGACCACGGCCGACGTGTTGGGCCTCGATGTCGGCTTTTGCGAGCAGGTTCACACCGGCGGCTGCTCGGCTGCGGGATGCGTAGTGCGGGCGGCGGCGGCGATCGATTATGGACTGTGCGACGTTGCCTTCTTGCTGTTCGCCGACACGCACGTGCTGGAGGATAAGACCGATCATAGTCACTCCTATCGGCGCGAGTGGACCGACCCCTACGGCCTGATGGGGCCGCCGGGCGCCTTTGGGCTGCTCAGCCGGGCCTATGAGGCGAAATACGGTCTCGACTACCGGATGCTGGGCAAGATCGCGGTGACGCAACGCAACCATGCGCTCCTTAACGAGAACGCCTGCGAAAAACTGCGCGTGCCGATCACTGTCGACGATTACCTTAATTCGCGCGTCATCGCCGATCCGATCCGACTCCTCGATTGCGTGATGCGCGCCGACGGCGCGGCCGGCTTGATCATGATGAGCCGCAAGCGCGCCAAACAAAAAGGTCTGACCAAGCGCATCATTCCGATCGGTTATGCCGAGCGCACCAACTTCAAGGGCGGCGAGAATTTAGTCGATGTGACCAAGAGCGGCCACGAAGTCTGCGGCAAGAAGGCGCTCGGCGAGGCCGGACTGAGCATCAGGGACATCGCCTCGTTCCACCCCTATGACGACTTCATTATCGCTATCATGCTGCAGTTTGAGGCCTTCGGTTTCTGCAAGCCGGGCGCAGGAGTGCCCTTCATCCGCGACCACGACTTCTCCTTCAGCGGCGATCTGCCGCTCAACACCGGCGGCGGGCAGATTTCTGCCGGCCAAGCCGCGTGCTCCTCGCATAATTTGATTGAGGCTGTGCGGCAGCTACGCGGCGAAGGCGGCGAGCGCCAAGTCAAGAACACCAAAAACGCATTGGTGACCGGTATCGGTTGGATCAATTATGGACGCAACTGGGGTTCGAGCGCGGCTCTGGTGCTAGTCCCAGAATGAACGAGGCGGCCATGGCCAACAGACCGTTGAACGACACGCTTGGCGTTAAGCGCGCCATCAAGCATTTCGATTTCTCCGAACCATATTGGGAGGGGACGAAGCAGAAGAAGCTCCTTCTTCAGTATTGCAAAAAGGCCGGAAAGTTTCAGCATTTTCCGCGCCCGGTGAGCATTTTCACCGGGCGGCGGCGCGACATTGAATGGCGCGAAGTTTCCGGCAAGGGCCAGGTGTTCTCCTACACCATCGCCGAGCGCGGTACTCCGGCCTTCCGCGGCATCGAGCCCTATGCGGTGGTGAGCGTGACGCTCGATGTCGGCGTCAACTTCATCGCTAATATCGTCAATTGTCCGGCTGCTGAGTTGAAGGTCGGCATGAAGGTGAAACCCTATTGGCATCCGGTCGGCGATGGTACCCATTTGCTGATGTTTCAGCCTGACAGGGATGCGGCATGAGCGGGCCGCAAGACGCTCGCGGCCCGAAGGCCGTTGCGAAGTTTCTGTGTCCAAGCTCGATCGCGATCATTGGAATATCAACACGTGCAGGCAGTGCCGGCCAGGTCATTCTGCAATGTCTGAAGGTCAATAACTTTAAGGGCGACATTTATCTGGTCGGCCGAACTGACGAGCCAATCGACAACCGTCCGGTGCTGAAGAGTGCCGACGAATTGCCGGAAGGCGTCGAGCTTGCCGTGTTCACGCTGCCGGCAGGTGCCGTACGCGAGGCCATAGAGGCCTGCGCGCGACGGAAGGTCGGCGCGGCCATGGTGTTCGCCGCGGGCTTCGCCGAGGTCGGCGATTACGCCACGCAGGATGCGGTCACCGCCGCCGCACGAACAGCGGGGCTTGCCGTTGTCGGACCCAACTGCCTCGGCGTCACCAACAACGTCAACGGCATGATGTTGCACATGCTGTATGCCCGCGAGGCGCTGCGCGGCGTCGAGAATGGCGTCGCCTTCGTCGGCCAAAGCGGTGGCTTGCTCGGCCACTTTCAACGCGCCGCCGACGGCCGAGGCATCCCAGTGTCCTACGTGATTTCAACCGGTAACGAGGCCGGCCTCGAATCCACAGACTTTTTGGAATTTCTCGCCGAAGATCGGTCCACCCGCGTGATCGCACTCTACTGCGAGGAGATCAGGCGGCCGCAGAAATTTCTAGCAGCCCTGAAGCGCGCCCGCGCTGCAGGGAAGCCAGTGGCATTGATGCTGCCGGGCCGCAGCGCCAAAGCCCGCAGGGCGGCGCAATCACACACCGGGGCCTTAATCGGCGACTTCGACACAATACGAGCACTGGTCGAGGACGCCGGCGCGGTTGTCGTCTTCACCATGGATGAGATGATGGATCTCGTTGCCATCCTGCAGCGCTTTCCCATGCCGCCCACGAAAGGACCCGGCATCCTCACCGCGTCGGGTGCATACGTCGGACTGACCGACGATTTCGCCGAGGACATCGGCTTGGAGCTTCCTGAGTTGACACCCGCTACGTTGAAAAGGATCAGCGAAACGCTGCCATCATACGGGAATTACGGCAACCCACTCGATACCACGGCCGGTTTCGCGCCTCACATGCTTCCCATGGTGACCAAGGCATTGATCGACGATCCCAATGTCGGGATGCTGTTTATCTCGTTTCCGATCAACACGGCGATTCCAGTTAAGGCTTTCAACGAAGGCATGGCGCACTCGCCGAAGCCAAAAGTAATGGTTGCGCTTGGCGACACGTGGCAGCTCGGCACCGACGTGAACGAGGCAGTCAAGGAAGGCCCAGCAGTGTTCTCGCGCTCGTCCGATCGCATGCTCCGCGCGATCGCGCTTTATACCAAATACGGGCGTTCGCTTGCTCGCACGCGCGTTGCCGGTACAGACGCGCCATTCGCCGGACTACCCAGGCTCTATCAGGGCGCCCAACCTGAATGGCTCGGCAAAAAGGTGCTGGCTGCCGTGGGCATTCGCGTGCCGGACGGCGACCTCGCGCGCACCCCGGACGAAGCAGTCGCTTTGGCCAAGCGGATTGGCTATCCGGTGGCTCTCAAGGCGCAGGCCGCTTCGTTATCGCACAAGACGGAAGCCGGCGGCGTCGTGCTGAACCTGACAGAGGAATTTGTGCTTCGCGCAGCCTGGGACATGACGATGCGGAACGTCAAACATGCCGCGCCTGATGTCAGTCTCGATGGCGCCCTTGTGGAGAAGATGTCGCCCAAGGGAGTCGAACTGATGGTAGGCGCGAAACGTGATCCCGGCTGGGGTATAGTACTGTTGCTAGGTCTCGGCGGCATATGGGTCGAGGCGTTGGGCGATGTGCAGGTATTGGCCGGCAATGCCGACGGAGCGCAGATTCTCGAAGCCCTAGGCAAGCTCCGCTCGGCGAAGTTTTTAGCTGGCGTCCGCGGCGCGCCGCCCGCCGATCTCGACGCGGTGGTGCAGGTTCTACTCGCGATCGGCCAGCTGATGCAGACGATCCCTGAATTAACCGAGATCGATGTCAATCCGCTTATGGTGCATGCTAAGGGACAGGGGGCAACAGCGCTGGATGCGCTGATTATTCACGCCTGATAGTTGACCTGAAGGACATGCAGAACGTGGTCCTCAAACCGAGCTCCTTAGGCGCTCCTGAAGATTTTGATCGTCATATCAATTCCCAAGGCACCAATTGGAACAAAATCATAAAGGCGGCAAACATTCACGTCGATGGAACGCCTTTTGATCAAGCCTGGAAGTGTCGAACCGGTCTCTTCCCAGGCTAAACCGGTCTCAGCTTAAGAAATTCGGATATTGAAAATTCGGGACCGGAGACTGAAAGCGAAAATCAGCCTTTTGCGCCCGCGAGATCACGCAAATTCAGGAGCAGAGACGGATGAGTGGCCCGCTAAGTGCCGGGATAATCGGAGATATTCTGACGAACTGGAAACGCGCGACAGAGACGGGACTGGTTGGCTGGGGCGGGAGGATTCGAACCTCCGAATGGCGGAATCAAAATCCGCTGCCTTACCACTTGGCTACGCCCCAATCCGGATTGGCGCCGGGGATCGCCCACGGCCCGGCGGACCATAACGGCGGGCCCCCCTGGGATCAATAATATCCCCGGCTATCGGCGTCGATTCCGTACTCTATAATAATGTCTATTGCGCCGGCGACCCCGCCGGCCACAGCCGCGAAAGACGGCCAATGCCCGATTCCATCGAGGTCAGCGACGATGCCGGTATCCGCACCATCCGGATGAACCGGCCGGAGAAGAAAAACGCGTTGACACAGCCGATGTATGCCGCGATGACCCGCGCGCTGGGGGAAGCGCAAGACGACAAAGCGATCCGCTGCATTGTCATCGCCGGCGGCCCTGGCGCTTTCTCCGCCGGCGCCGACATCGGCGAGTTTCTCAAATCGGCGCAAAGCGGCGCGCTGCGGCCCAGCACCGTCGAATTTCTCAAGGCGATCGCGCACAATCGCAAACCCCTGGTCGCGGCGGTGAGCGGCCTTGCGGTCGGCATCGGCGTGACCATGCTGTTTCACTGCGATCATGTCGTGGCGTCCGGCGATGCGACCTTCACCACGCCATTCCTCAAACTTGCGCTTATTCCCGAAGCCGCATCGAGTCTCTTGGCGCCGCTGCGCATGGGCTATGCGCGCGCCTTCTCGATGCTGGTGATGGGCCGGCCGCTCTCCGCCGCCGAGGCCAAAGAAGCCGGAATCGTCAACAGCGTGGTCGAGGCCGCTGCCGTCGACGGCATGGCACTGCAGGCGGCGCGCGAGATTGCGGCTCTCCCCGCCGGCGCGGTGGCGGTATCGCGGGCACTGATGCGCGGCGGGGTTGACGCCATCGATCGGCAGATCGATACCGAGATCATGCATTTTCGCGAGCGTTTGCAGTCCGACGAGGCGCGCGCGGCCTTTGCCGCCTTCCTGTCGCGCAAGAAGCAATCCCGGTAATGGCGCTGTCCGGAAAAACACTTTTCATCACCGGCGCCTCGCGCGGCATCGGGCTTGCGATCGCGCTGCGCGCCGCGCGCGACGGCGCCAATATCGCTATCGCCGCAAAAACGGCGGAGCCGCACCCCAAGCTTACCGGCACCATTTATACCGCCGCCGAAGACATCGAACGCGCCGGCGGCAAGGCGCTGCCGCTGGTGGTCGATGTCCGTGACGAAGCCATGGTGCGCGATGCGCTCGACAAGACCGCGCAAAAATTCGGCGGCATCGATATCGTGGTGAACAACGCCAGCGCAATTCAACTGACCAATACCACGGCGACCGACATGAGGCGGTTCGATCTGATGGACCAGATCAACGCGCGCGGCACCTTCATGGTGTCGAAATGGGCGATCGGCTATCTGGAGAAAGCGGTCAATCCGCATATTCTCATGATTTCGCGGCCGCTCGACATGAAAGAGAAATGGTTCGCGCCGCACACCGCCTATTCGATGGCGAAATTCGGCATGAGCCTGGTGGTGCTTGGGCTCGCCGGCGAACTGCGGGGGAAGGGCATCGCCGTCAACGCGCTGTGGCCGCGCACGCTGATCGCGACGGCCGCGGTGCAGAATCTTCTCGGTGGCGCCGCGATGGCGGCACGGGGACGCAAGCCGGACATCGTGGCGGATGCGGCTTACGCCATATTCAACAAGCCTTCGCGCCAATTCACCGGCCGCTTCGTCATCGATGACAGCTTTTTGGCGGAGAACGGCGTCACCGACTTTGAGCGCTACCGCGTCGATCCGGCACAAACGCTGGCGCCGGATTTCTTCGTGCCGGACGATAGTGTGCCGCCGCCGGGCGTCATCATCGCCACGGGATGAGCAAGCCCGCACCGCATATTGGGGACGCCCATGAGCTATCGCGCTCCGCTTGACGATATCGGTTTCGCACTCAGATACGGCGCCGCGCTCGGGCCCGCCATCGAGCAAGGCTTGTTCGGTGACCTTTCGCTCGATGACGTCGATGCGGTGCTGGCGGAGGCCGGCCGTTTCGCCGGCGAGGTCATCGCGCCGCTCAATCGCATCGGCGACACGTTCGGCGCTAAGTTCGAAAACGGCGCCGTCACCACGGCGCCGGGCTGGAAGGAAGCGTACCGCGATTGGCGGCTGGCCGGCTGGAATGCGGTGACGGCGCCGGCGCAATGGGGCGGCCAGGCCCTGCCGCAGACCGTCAATGCCGCCTGCACCGAAATGTGGCACTCCGCCTCGGTCGGTTTCGCCAACGGTCCGATGCTGACCATGGCGGCGATCGACGCGCTCAACGCCCACGGCAGCGACACGCTCAAGCGCACCTATTTGGAAAAGCTCGTGTCCGGCGAATGGATGGGCACCATGCAGCTCACCGAACCGCAGGCTGGCTCCGACGTCGGCGCCTTGCGCACGCGGGCCGAGCGCGCCGGCGACGGCAGCTATCGCCTCAAGGGCCAGAAGATCTTCATTACCTACGGCGAGCACGATTTCACCGACAACATCATCCACTTCGTGCTGGCGCGTCTGCCCGATGCGCCGCCCGGCACGCGCGGCATTTCGCTGTTCCTGGTGCCGAAATTCTTGCTGCAGGCCGATGGCTCGCTCGGCGCGCGCAACGACATCCGCGCCCATTCGATCGAGCACAAGCTCGGCATTCACGGTTCGCCGACCTGCACCATGATTCTCGGCGACAATGCCGGCGCCACCGGATTTTTGATCGGCGAGGAAAATGCCGGCATGGCTTGTATGTTCACCATGATGAACCGCGCCCGCCTCGCCGTCGGCTTGCAAGGCGTCGGCATCGCCGAGCGCGCGACGCAGCAGGCGCTCGCTTATGCGCGCGACCGCCGGCAAGGCCGCACCGCCGGGATGAAAGCGACCGAGACGGCGCCGATCATCGCCCATCCCGACATACGGCGCATGCTCTTGACCATGCGCTCGCTCACGCAAGCCGCGCGCGCCATCTGCTATGCGGCGGCCATGGCGATCGATCGCAGCGAACGCAGCGCTGACGACGCCGCGCGCAAAGCCGCGCATCAGCAGGCATCGCTCCTCACGCCGGTGGCCAAGGCGTTCTCGACCGACATCGCCAACGAGGTCGCCTCGCTTGGCGTGCAGGTGCACGGCGGCATGGGCTATATCGAGGAAACCGGCGCGGCGCAGCTGTTTCGCGATGCGCGGATCGCGCCGATCTATGAAGGCACCAACGGCATCCAGGCGATCGATCTGGTGACCCGCAAGCTGCCGCTTGCGAACGGCGCCGCCGTTGCCGCGCATTGCGACGAGCTGCGCGGCATCGTCGGGGCGCTCAACGCCAGCAATGACCCGGCCTTCGGCTGGGCCTCGGTGCGGCTTGGCGATGCGGTCGAAAGCCTGTCGCGGGCGACGAACTGGCTCCTCGCCAAAATCGAGAAGGAGCCCGATGCGGCGCTGGCCGGTGCGACCCCTTATCTGCGGCTGTTTGGCATCACGACCGGCGGCTGCCTGTTGGCGAAGGAGGCTTTGGCGGCGCTGCGGCTCGGCGGCGACGCGGCGGCACGCCTCGCGGTGACGCGGTTCTTTGCCGAAAACATCGCGGTTGGGGCCGGCGCGCTCGAACGCACCGTGGTCGAGGGCGGAGACGGCGTGCTGAGCGGCGCCGATGCGGCGCTGACCTCGTAGCGGGGGGCAAATGACGGGTTTCGCAACGGCGCAACCCATCCTACATTCGTTGCAATGTCCACCACACTCCTCATCAGCCATCCAGCCTGTCTGCTGCATTTGACGCCGGCCGGTCATCCGGAGCGGCCCGACCGGCTGCGCGCCGTCGAGGCCGCGCTCGAAGCGGAAAAATTCCAGATGCTGGCGCGGGTCGAGGCGCCGCGCGCGGCGTTCGAGACGATCGCGCTGTGTCACCCGATGGACTATATCGAGGCGCTGCGCGACGCCACGCCCACAGAGGGCATCGCCCACCTCGACGGCGACACCTCGATGTCGCCCGGCAGCTTCGAGGCCGGCTTGCGCGCCGCCGGCGGCGCGATCCATGCCGTCGATGAGGTTTTGGCTAAACGCGCCGCCAATGCCTTTGTCGCGACCCGGCCGCCCGGCCATCACGCCGAAACCGCCCACCCGATGGGATTTTGCTTCTTCGACAACGCCGCCATCGCCGCGCGCCATGCGCAGAACAAGCACGGCATCGCGCGCGTGGCGATCGTCGATTTCGACGTCCATCACGGCAACGGCTCGCAGGAGATTTTCTGGTCCGATAAAACCGTGATGTATTGCTCGACGCATCAGATGCCGCTGTTTCCCGGCACCGGCGCGGTCGGCGAAAGCGGCGACTACAACACCGTCGTCAATGCGCCGCTGCGCCCCGGCGACGGCCCCGAGAAATTCCGCGATGCCTTCGAAAGCCGGATTCTGCCGCGGCTCGCCGAATTCGCACCCGAGCTTGTCATTATCTCCGCCGGCTTTGACGCCCATTACCGCGATCCGCTGGCCAATATCAATCTCGACGAGGCGGATTTCGCCTGGGCGACGCAAAAAATCATGGACGTCGCCGATCGCCACGCCGGCGGCCGCGTCGTCTCCGTGCTCGAAGGCGGCTACGATCTCCAAGCGCTCGGCAATTCGGTGGCCGCGCATGTCAACGCGTTGATGCGGGGATAATTTTGTAGCCCGGATTGCGCGGGGCGCAATCCGGGAGCATGACTTTCCCGGATTACGCGGCACGTAATCCGGGCTACATTGAGCGGACGATGGCGCAGGCGCAGAACAACAACAACGATATCGAGAAAATGCCGTTCGAGCGGGCGATCGAGGAGCTTGAAATCGATCGTCAAGCGGCTTGAAGAGGGCAAAGTGCCGCTGGAGGAGTCGGTCGCCATCTATGAGCGCGGCGAAGCGCTCAAGCGCCGCTGCGAGGATCTGTTGCGGGCGGCCGAGGCGCGCGTCGAAAAGATCACGCTGGATGCAACCGGCAAGCCCACCGGCACCGAGCCGCTCGACGGCGAATAGCGTTTGCTCGCTCCGCGGCGTCACAAATGCCGGCCTCGTTTGTTCGATAAGAGCCTCCATCTTTTCTCGCGATGCGAGCTCCCTCTCCCCGCCGTGCGGGGAGAGGGTTGGGGTGAGGGGGCCTCTCCGCTGGGCGCGGATTTGCGGCGGCATCTGCAACGCGGTCGCCTGGTCCGCAACGTTCAGAATCGCGGAGAGGCCCCCTCACCCTCGTTCCCCCCGATCAAGTCGGGGGTCACTCGACCTCTCCCCGCGCAGCGGGGAGAGGTGAAAATAATGCCTCCCCGTTCTCGCGATGCGGCTTCGCATCCGAGCTTTGCTGCACGCTTTAAGAAAGCCCTTCCGGTGCCTCCCTAAAAGAAGGGAGGCGGAGCGCCGAAAGGCGCACCACGGGTTCCGCCCCGCCGCAGAAGAAGAAAGCCTGCCAGCGAATGCGGCGAGCACCATCGCTTCCTCCCGCGAACGGCGCGAGATCGAAGCGGCGGCGCCCTCGCCTTTCGGCGCCCCACCGCGGTCATGCGCCGAGGGACTGACCTCGACTCGGCTTCGGGCCGCGCTTCCTGGAATCACCGGATCCAAGCGGGAGGACCCTCTCCGGCACCAGTGCAGCCAGCACCTGGCAGTCCGGTCACGCGCCGGACGGTCGATGCCCAAAGCCGCCCGGACGCAGGTTACAAGCCCGCCTCCGGGAACCGCACCTGCCCCATCGATCGGCTGTCACCGGTCGACGTCCCTTCGATGGGCGAGCCTGCCCGACGTAACGATAACGGGGACGAACGTCAAGGGATCGTGTCGCGATATTAGAGACAGCGGTTCTTGGGACTTCTTGGAATGGAGAGGCCTCTTAATTCCTTGAAAAGGTCAGCGCGTAGGGCGGATTAGCGGAGCGTAATCCGCCATTCCGCTGCCTGAAGACGGCGGATTACGCCTTCGGGTAATCCGCCCTACACACTATTTCCGGCGTCGCGGCTGCGCCGATGCGGCCGGCGAAGAAGGCGCGGGCGACGGGTTTAAGTTGCAGGAGCCGCGATTGCCGCTGGCAATGCTCGCCAGGCACTCCTGGGCTGTCCGGTACTGGCAGTCCCAATAGATGTCATCGCTAAATCGCATGACGCACCAAGGCGCATCCCCGGAAGATGCCCGGCTCGCCGGAACGTCAAAGCACATGGCCGCCGCTGCGCCGGCAACAGCGATCGTCAGTCCCAAAATGGCTTTCACGAGAATTACTCCGTAATTTGCGCCCAACCGGGCCGCTCAAGGAATTAACCCCGCCGCGCCATCAACAATTGCCGCACACAGAATTTCACTTGACTCGTTAGAACAAATAGTGAACACTTCGTCGGTTCGGATCGGTGCCAAAGCAAACGAGATTCGGGGCAAAGACCATGGATTCGGACAAGAAAAGCGCCTGGCTGCGCAAACTCGATAAGGAATGCCCCTATCAGGTCGTGCTGCCGCGGCGGCAGCTCGCCGACGACAGCGAGATTTTGGATTTCCTCATCAAATACGTCGAAAAATTCGACATGTATGTCGAGGACGATTACGCCGCCTTCGTGCGCTATTGTTTCGCCGATCCGCTCGACGCCGAGATTTTCCGCTCGCGATTCGAGCCGAAGGCGGAGCGCTTGAGGCTTACCGGTTGAGGTTTGTCATTCCGGGGCCGAGCGAAGCTCGGAGCCCGGAATCCATAAGCCCGGCGCAGGGGATATGGATTCCGGACTCGCCGCTGCGCGGCGATCCGGAATGACGCGGCCCAAGACTATTAACGCCGCCGCTTCGGTGGCTCAGGCAATTTCTGTTTGACCTTGCCCATCTCGGCCCAAGCGTCGGCGCGCAACTGCTTCTTGGCATTGAGCACGGTGAACTGATTGGCGCCGCTCGTTCGCGACCAGCGCCTCCCATGACAGCGGCATCGACACCGGCGCCCCGGCGCGCGCGCGCGTCGAATAGGCGGCGACCGAAGTCGCCTCGCGCGTATTGCGGAAATAGTCGATGAAGATTTTGCCGTGGCGCAGCGCCTTGGTCATTTTGGCGAGATAGAGCTTTGGCGAATCGGCGGCCATGGCGTTGGCGATGCGCGCGGTGAATGCCTTGGTGGTGTCCCAGTCGGCGCCGTCGATCGGCACGACGACGTGAACGCCCTTGCCGCCGGACAGCTTGACGAAGCTTTTGAGCTTCTCCGCCTTGAGCCGCTCGCGCGTCTCGACCGCCGCCGCGACAATTTGCTTCCAGGACACGCCCTCCCCCGGATCGAGGTCGAAGACGATGCGGTCGCAAGTCTCGAGCTTGCCGAGCCGGGAGCCGCGGGTGTGAATCTCCAACGCGCCGGACTGCACCAATGCGATAAGATCGTCGAGCTGTTCCACCGCGATGACGTCGTGCTCCTTGGCGTCCACGACATGGCGCAGCGGCGATTGCTTGATATTGGCGGCGATGTGCTTCTGGAAGAACGTTTCGCCTCCGACACCCTCCGGAGCGCGCACGATGGCAAGCGGCCGGTCGACGACATGGGGCGCCATGACATCCCACACGCTGACGTAATATTCCGCCAAGTCTTGCTTGGTAACGCCTGCATCGGCCCAATAGACGCGGTCGGGATGGGTCAGATGGACATTGGCGATCGTGGCGTCGCGGTTGACGCTTTTGCCGCTGCGCTTGTTTGAAGCCGCCGGCGGCGACTTTCGCACCGCTTGTCGCTGCGCCGCGCGTACCGGAGCCGGAGCGGGCGTCTCGCGCACCACTTCGCGCGCCGGCTTGTCCTCGCGCAGCCCCTTGTAGGCGGCTTGCCGCAGCAAGCCGTCATGGGTCAGGCCACGGAACTCGGTCTCAATAACAATTTGCGGCTTCACCCAGACAACATTCTTGCGCCGTTCGTCCTTGGGCAAGGTGACGGCCGGGCGATCGACCCGCAGCGGCTCCAGCCGCCGCCACAGATCGCGGGCGGTCTCGCGGGTATAGCCGGTGCCGACGCGTCCGGCGTAGCGCAATTTGCCGTTGTCGTGAAACGCCACCGTCAGCGCGCCGACCGCTTTCGGTAGCGCCGTCGACGGAGAATAGCCGGCAACGACAAACTCCTGCGCGTTGTGGCATTTGGCCTTGATGAAATTGTCCGAGCGCCCCGGACGATAGGGCGCGTCGCGCCGCTTCGACACAATGCCCTCGAGATGCATTGCGCAGGCATGCTTGAAAATCACCGAGCCGTCGTCGTCGAAATGCTCGGCGTAGCGAATTGGCCCGTTTTTGCCGCTGCCCTTTAACAGCTGTTGCAGCGCGGCCTTGCGCTCGAGCAACGGCGCATCGGTCAAATCGCGGCCGTCCAGATACAACAGATCGAAAACCCAATAGACGAAGCGATCGCCGCGGTGCTCCTTCAGATCGGTTTGCAGCATCGAGAAACTCGAAATGCCTTTGTCGTTCTCGACCACCAATTCGCCGTCAAGGAGCGCGGTGTCGGCCGGCAGCGCCGCGACGGCTTGCGCGATCCGTTCGAAGCGATGCGTCCAATCGAGCGCTTTGCGCGTGAGCAGTTTGACCTTGCCGCGATCGAGCCCGTTATCGAGTCTCGCCTCGATGCGGTAGCCGTCGAATTTGATCTCGTGCAGCCAATCCGGGCCGCTCGGCGCGGTGTCGTGCAATGTGGCCAGACTTGGCGGGATGAAATCGGGCAACCGGCCGCTTCTGCGGGTGGGCGGCGGCGGACCTGAACGTTTGCTCGCAGCCGCCGCGACTGCCGCCTTAGCCCTTGATCTCGGCTTTGCCGGAAGCCGAGGCGGCCGCTTCGGCGCGCGTTTTTCCTCAGCCGTCCTCTTGGTTCGCGAACTGGAGTTCTTCTTTCTTGGCGAAGCGGCCAACGCCCGCAATTGCGTCTTGAACTCGCGTTGCGACCCCGGCCCGGCCGGATCGGACGCCCGGCCGGCTGTGGCCGTGCTTTGGCGATTGCTATGCCAGACCCGTTTTCTACCCTTACCCTCGGCGATCTCGTCCATCGAGCGGCCGGTCGCCGCCGACAACGGCTCCTCTTCCAAAATGTCGCGGCTGCGTCCGCCGCGCGAGGCTTCATCCTTGGCTTTGATGAGAAGCCAATTCTCGTGACGGTCCTTATCGCGCGAGCGCATGCGCACGAGGTGCCAACGGCCGTGCAGCTTTTCGCCGTCGAGCGTGAATTCGAGGTGGCCTTTGGCATAGCCCTTGTGCGGATCGCCTTCGGGAAACCACCGGCCACGATCCCAGATCATCACCGTGCCGCCGCCGTATTCGCCCTGCGGAATGGTGCCTTCGAACGTGTTGTATTCGATCGGATGGTCTTCGACGTGAACGGCAAGACGCTTTTCGGACGGGTCGAGGCTGGGGCCGCGGGTGACGGCCCAGCTCTTCATCACGCCGTCGAGCTCGAGGCGAAGGTCGTAATGCAGCCGGGTCGCGTCGTGTTTCTGGATGACATAGCGGCTGCCGCCGCGGGCCGCCTTGCGGCCGCGCGGCTCGGAGGTGACATCAAATTTCCGTTTCTTGCGGTATAATTCGAGCGCCACGGTGAACCACCTCGCCCGGTTTCAAGACTTATAGCAGGTGCCGGAATCCCGCCCAACGGGACATGCCAGCCCTGGTAAAGTGCCGAACCTTACATACATCATGGAGTTAACGGGGTGATGCAGGACGTTCGATAGGGGAATGGGATTGTAGTTATAAGCCCTTAGAAAGGCTCACGGTTCCTTCTAGACCGTTCGCTGCCGGCAGTGCCGATCAAATTGCGTTGCCGGCATAGAATGGTGTAGGGACCTTAGAATCTGCATGAAGCATCCCTATCTGCGTGAACCATCGCCGGGCGTCACCAGCCCCAATTATCGGCGTCAGGCCGAACCAACGGATTGGTCTGAAAAAGGAGCGTAGCGTGACGGTTTCGTCAAAGACCCCATTGCTCGACCAAATCAAGACCCCACAAGACTTAAGGCGCCTTGAGCCCAACCAGCTGCGGCAACTTGCCGACGACCTGCGCCGCGAAACCATCGACGCGGTCGCGGTGACCGGCGGCCATCTCGGCGCCGGCCTCGGTGTCATCGAACTCACGGTCGCGCTGCACTACGTGTTCGACACCCCGGCCGACCGGCTGATCTGGGACGTCGGCCATCAGGCCTATCCGCACAAAATCCTCACCAACCGCCGCGACCGCATCCGCACCCTGCGCACGGGCGGCGGACTGTCCGGTTTCACCAAGCGCGCCGAGAGCGAATACGATCCGTTCGGCGCCGCGCATTCCTCGACATCGATCTCGGCGGCGCTCGGCATGGCCGTGGCGCGCGATCTGCAGGACAAGCAAAACAACGTCATCGCCGTCATCGGCGACGGCGCCATGTCGGCCGGCATGGCCTATGAGGCCATGAACAATGCCGGCGCCATGAATTCGCGGCTCATCGTGGTGCTCAACGACAATGACATGTCGATCGCGCCGCCGGTCGGCGCGCTGTCGGCCTATCTCGCCCGCCGGGTGTCGGGCCGCGGCTATCATCGCCTGCGCAAGCTGATCCGCAGCGTCGCCAAGCACATGCCGAGCAAAATGCTCGAGCAGCGCGCCATGGCGATGGAGGAATATGCCCGCGGCCTCGTCACCGGCGGCACGCTGTTCGACGAACTCGGCTTCTTCTATGTCGGGCCGATCGACGGCCACAACATCGATCACCTGTTGCCGGTACTGCAAAATGTCCGCGACATGAAGAACGGGCCGATCCTCGTTCACGTCGTCACGCAAAAGGGCAAGGGTTACGCGCCTGCGGAAAAATCCGCCGACAAATACCATGGCGTCGTCAAATTCGACGTCGCCACCGGCGCCCAGGTGAAGTCGAAGCCGACCGCGCCCGCCTATCAGAAAGTCTACGGCGAAAGCCTGATCAAGGAAGCGAAGAAGGACGACAAGATCGTCGCCATCACCGCGGCGATGCCGTCGGGCACCGGCATCGACCTGTTCCAGAAGGAATTTCCCAACCGGACTTTCGACGTCGGCATTGCCGAGCAGCACGGCGTGACGTTCGCCGCCGGGCTTGCCACCGAAGGCTACAAGCCGTTCGCCACGATCTATTCGACCTTCTTGCAGCGCGCTTACGATCAGGTCGTGCACGACGTCGCCATCCAGCGCCTGCCGGTGCGTTTCGCCATGGACCGCGCCGGATTGGTCGGCGCCGACGGGCCGACCCATGCGGGGGCCTTCGACGTCGCCTATCTCGGCTGCCTGCCCGGCTTTGTGCTGATGGCCGCCGGCGACGAGGCCGAGCTGGTGCACATGGTGGCGACAGCCGTCGCGATCGACGATCGTCCGTCGGCGCTGCGCTATCCGCGCGGCGAGGGAAGAGGCGTGGCTATGCCTGAAGAGGGTAAACCCCTCGAAATCGGCAAGGGCCGGATCCTGCGCGAGGGCACCAAAGTGGCGCTGTTCTCCTATGGCGCTCGCCTCGGCGAATGCCTCAAGGCTGCCGACGAACTCGCCGGCTACGGGCTACCGACCACGGTCGCCGATGCGCGTTTCGCCAAGCCGCTCGACGTCGACCTCCTGCTGCGGCTCGCTCGCGAGCACGAAGTGCTGCTCACCATCGAAGAAGGCTCGATCGGCGGCTTCGGCTCCTTCGTGCTGCAAGCGCTCGCCGAGCACGGCGCGCTCGATCGCGGCCTAAAGGTCCGTTCGATGGTGCTGCCGGATTTCTTCATCGATCAGGATTCGCCCAATGCCATGTACGCCAAGGCCGGTCTCGACGCCAAAGGCATTGTCGCCAAGGCCTTCGAGGCGCTCGGCCAGAACATGCGCGGCGAAGTGATCAAGCTCGCCTGAAAAAAGCTGCCCCTCCGTAGGGTGGGCAAAATCGTTTTCTGTTGAACAGCCGCGTGGGCATTGCGCAGAGCGATTTTGCCCACGCGCCAAGTCCGAGCGGGCGCAATGCCCACCCTACAACAGCCATGACCACCAAAGAACGAGCCGATCGGCTGCTGGTCGCGCGCGGCCTGTTCGATAGCCGGGCCCGGGCGCAAGCTGCGATTGCCGCCGGGCGGGTAACCGCCGACGGACACCCCGTGCGCAAAGCCTCCGAAGGAATTCCCACCGCCGCGATCATCGCCGCTGCGCCCGAGCACCCCTATGTATCGCGCGGCGGCATCAAGCTCGCGGCGGCGCTCGATCATTTCGGGCTCGACGTCACCGGCCGCATCTGTCTCGATGTCGGCGCCTCCACCGGCGGCTTCACCGAAGTGCTACTCGCCCGCGGCGCCAAGCTCGTTTACGGAGTCGATGTCGGCACCGGGCAATTGCACTCGCGCCTGCGCGCCCGTGACGATGTTCTCAGCATCGAACAGACCGATATCCGCAAGCTCGATCCGTTGCGTTTGCCGGAACAGCCCGATTTCGTCACCATCGACGTGAGCTTCATCTCGCTCAAGCTGGTGCTGCCCGCGGTCGGCCATCTGCTCAAGCCGCGCGCGCAAATCCTGGCGCTGATCAAGCCGCAATTCGAGGCGGGACAAGGAAACAAGAAGTCGATCAAGAAAGGCATCGTGCGCGACGAAACGGTGCACGCCGCCGTTTGCAACGATGTAGCCGCCTTCGTCACGACGCTGGGCTGGCGTAGTGGCGGTATCGTTGCCGCCGCGATCCGCGGCGGCGACGGCAACCAGGAATTCTTCATCGAGGCCGCACGTGGTTGAGCGCCTTGAGATCCGCGGTCTCGGCCATCGCGGCGACGGCCTGGCCGGCGATACCGACAATCCGATCTACGTCGCGGGCACGCTGCCGGGCGAATGTGTCGAAGTCGCGGATTGGCCCGGCCATCCCGATCGCCGGCAACTCCTCACCGTCGAAAAATCCAGCCCCGAGCGCATCGCGCCGATCTGTCCGCATTTCGGAATTTGCGGCGGCTGCGCGCTGCAGCATTGGGCGAACACGCCTTACCGCGCGTGGAAGCACGGTCTCGTCGTCGAGGCGCTCCGCCAGGCCGGCGTTGAAGCGCCGGTGGCCGATCTCGTTGACGCGCACGGCGACGGCCGCCGCCGCGCGGTGTTTCATGCCTGGCGCGGCACCCACGACGTCCTGGAAGTCGGTTTCTCGGCGGCGCGCGCGCATCACCTCGTCGCCATCGACCGCTGCCCGATATTGGCCAAGAGCCTCGATGGCGCGGTCGCCGCAGCCTGGGCCATCGCCGAGCGGCTCGGCGCCATGCAAAAGCCGCTCGATATCCAGACGACGGCGACCGATACCGGCCTCGATATCGACGTCCGCGGCTCGGGTCCGCTGACGGCAGCCTCGACCGGCAAATTGGCGCAGGTCGCAGCCCAGCAAAACCTCGCGCGGCTGACGCGCCATGGCGAGCTGATCGCGCAAGCGCGCGCGCCGACGCTGCAGATCGGCGCTGCGACTGTCGTCCTGCCGCCCGCCGCATTCTTGCAGGCGACGGTGGCAGGCGAGGCGGCGCTGGCGCGGCTCGTCCTGCAATCCTGCGCCGGCGCCAAGACCATCGCCGACTTGTTCGCGGGCGTCGGGCCGTTTGCACTGCGGCTCGCCGCGTTGTCGCGTGTTGTCGCGGTCGACGCGGATGAAGCGGCGCTGGCCGCGCTCAAGCGCGCCGCCGCAACCGCGTCAGGCTTAAAGCCGGTCGCGGCGGAACGGCGTGACTTGTTCAAAAATCCGCTCCAGGCGGCGGAGATCAACCGCTTCGACGCGGTCGTGTTCGACCCGCCGCGCCAAGGCGCGCAGGCGCAGGCGCGCGAACTCGCAGCGAGCGGCGTTCCGATCATCGTCGCGGTGTCATGCAATGCCGCAACGTTGGCGCGCGATATGCGCATTATCGTCGACGGCGGCTACGGGATCACCGCGGTCACGCCGGTCGACCAATTCCGTTATTCGCCGCACGTCGAGATCGTGGCGCGACTGGAGAAGTAACGCCGAGCTACTTGAATGCCGGCATTACGTCCTTGGCGAACCAGCGCAGCTGTTCCTTGAACTCCTTGGGCGAAAGCCCCTCGGCCCAGTGGATCATGAAGTTCTCCAGCCCAGGGTATTTCGCCTCGATCGACTTGATACCGTCGATCACCTCGGCGGGCGGGCCGCAGAACCAGGCCTTCTGCGCCACGCCGTCTTTGAGGAGCGGCGTGCGCGACGGCGCGCCCGGCGTGCCCCAGGTGCGGCCCTCTTCGTCGGCGTAGCGCACGAAGCCGAACGGCGCGAACCACTTGAACCGCTCGTCGTGGGCCGGTTCGAGTTTTTTGATCGCTTCGTCGCGGCTGTTGGCGAGATAAACACCGGCGCCCCAGATCACGTCCTCGCCCAGTTGCTTGTTTTGGCCATGTTTGAGGCAGGCCGCGTGATAGGCGCGCACAACGTCGTCGAGGATTTTTTCGCCGTTAAGCGTCACCATTGCTTTGAGCCCGTATTGCGCCATCATCTCGATGGTCTTGCCGCTGGCGATCGGCATCCAGATTTCCACCGGCAGGTGCTTGGGCCGCGGCACCAGCGTGATGTCCTTTAACTTGTAGCCGCGGTAATCGACCGGCGGCGGCGCCTCGTAATATTTGCCCTTGAAGTGGAACGATTGCTCGTTAAAGCAGGTCAGGAGAAGCCGCAGCTGCTCCTCGAACAGTTCGCGGTTTTTGTCTGCGTCAAGGAGCGGCGCGCCGAAGCTCTCCACCTCGCGGGTATGATAGCCGCGGCCGACGCCCAGAACGACGCGGCCGTCGGTGACAATGTCGGCCATGGCGTAGTCTTCGGCCATGCGGATCGGATGCCACATCGGCAGGACGTTAAAGGCGCAGCCGAATTTCAGGCGCTTGGTCTGGGTGGCGAGCCAAAGCCCGAGCTGGATCAGGTTGGGGAAGACCTCGTAGCCCTCGCGCTGAAAATGATGCTCCGCGGTCCACAGCACGTCGAAGCCGAGCTCGTCCATGAGCTGGGCGACGTCACGCGCGGTGAAGAAGGCCTCGCGCAGCCGCTCGTCGGAATAGCGCCGGTCGTTGGCCGGCGTGCCGGCAAGCCCGACATTGTCGAGCTCGATCTGCCCGACATAGAGAACGTGAAATTTCTTGATCATGTGTTCCTACCCTACCCCCCTATTCCGGAACGGCTCGGGGGCAGAGTCAAGAACATGCATAGGCGAAGCGGCATGGCAACGCCCCCTGCCCAATCGGAAGGAACCGCAATTCAAAACTAAGGTCTTAAATCGCAGTGGCAAAGGGACGGTAGTTCGCTAGGATTTGCCAACGCGATTCGTGCAGGTGACGCCATGCGAAGTCGGTTGCACCGGTTGCTCTTAGGGCTCTTCTTCCTGATCGGCGCCTGGAACGGCGGCGGCGCTCGCGCCGCGGATTGGCGATACTGCCTCGCCGTCGCGCCCGCCCAGCATACGGTGTACATGTCGGCGCCATTCTCGGTCGATGAATCGATGGAGACGGTCGAGTCCGAGTTCGCCGGCGCGCTCGACCACGCGCAGGTGGCGCACGATTCGGTGCAATGTCCGCTGGGCAACGCGCAGTCGATTGCGGGCATGAAGTCGCAGGCCATCCAATATAATCAGGCCAGCGGCAACAAAGTCGTCCAGCTCAACTGGCGGCCCTAGACCATGATCCGATCAAGTTGAATCGGATCATGGTCTAGATTCTACATTGGAGCATGATCTTTTCGGAAAACCGGTTTCCACTTTTCCGGATCATGCTCTAACTTGTCGGTGAGATCTCAAATCCCGAGAAATCGCGACTTGATCTCCTGATTCTCCCATAGCTCGCCCGGCGGCGCCGAATAGACCAGGCGGCCTTTGCTCATGACGTGCACGAAGTCGACGAGCTTGAGCGCCAGCGCCGCATTCTGCTCGACGAGGAGAATAGAGAGCCCCTCCTCCTTGAGCTTGGCGATTGCCTCCCAAAGTCCTTGGATGATGATCGGAGCGAGACCCTCCGACGGCTCGTCCATGATCAGGCAGTCGGGATTAGTCATCAGGCCGCGGCCGATGGCGAGCATCTGCTGTTCGCCGCCGGACAGCGTCTTGGCGCGCTGATTGCGCCGTTCCCGCAACCGCGGGAACAGCGCGTAAACCCGCTGCAAGCTCCAGCCGTGCCGTTCGGCGTGGCGTTCGGCAACCAGCAGATTGTCTTCGACGCTGAGCGTGGGAAAAACGCGGCGGCCCTGCGGCACCAGCCCGATGCCGCCACGGACGATGGCGAACGAGGAATCGCCGGTGATGTCGGCGCCTTTGAAATAGATCTTGCCGCGTCGCGGCGGCACGAAACCGACGATCGAATTGACCAGCGTGCTCTTGCCGACGCCGTTTCTCCCGAGCAGGCCGAGAATCTGGCCCTGCTCGAGTTGCAGCGACAGGCCCTGCAACACGTAAGCGTTGCCGTAATAGGTGTGGATGTCCTCGACCCTCAGGATGCTCATCACGCTAGCTGGCCCCCAGATAGACTTCCTGGACGCGCGCGCTCGCGTGAATCTGTTGCGGCGTACCCGTTTCCAACACCTCGCCGAAATGCAGCACGGAAATTTCCGAGGCGACGTCGAACACCACGTCCATGTCATGCTCGATCAGCAAGATCGCCAGGTCGGGATCGAGCTTGCGCAGGAACGCGGCCATCTCCGCGGTTTCGCCGGACGACAAGCCGGCCGCCGGTTCGTCCAGCAGCAGGATTTTCGGATCGCTTGCCAGCCCGACCACGATTTCCAGCTGGCGCTGCTCGCCATGCGACAAATAGCGGACCTCGACATCCTTGCGATCGAGGAAAGCGGCCCGTTCCAAGAGCCCATAGGCTTTGTCATAGACCTCGCCATAACTCGACAAAAAACGCCACATCACGAATTTCGAGGATCGCGGCCCGGTGATGGCCAAAAGGACATTGTCGAGCACCGTCAGTTTCGGAAACAGGCTCGTGACCTGGAAGGTGCGCGCCATGCCGAGCGCGGCACGCCGATGGCTTGGCCAGCGCGTCACTTCGCGGCCAAACAGCACGACGCTGCCCGAGGTGGCCGGATGGATGCCGGTAATCACATTGAATAACGTGGTCTTGCCGGCGCCGTTGGGACCGATGATCGCTTTGCGGTCGCCGGGCATGATTTTCAGCGAGACGCCGCGCACGGCTTGCAGTCCGCCGAACGATTTCGACAGGTTTTTCAACTCGAGCACCGGCTCAACGCCATTGCCGGCAGATGACGGCCCGACGCTGTGGCTCACGCGGTCACTCATCGTGAAAGAGGATGCCAAACCTGCTCATGGCTCATGGCGCTACCAGCGCCCAACCCTCCCCCGCAAGGCGGAGAAGGATCGGGACGCCGGAAGCCTATTCGCAGTCCTTGCACGGCGGGAAGTCGCGGCTGTAAACCGGCTGCTGCAGGAACTTTTCCTTGCCGTAGGTCCAGAACTGACCGACGTTTGGATAGGTCTTGATCACGATGTTCCAGAGCTGTGGCTTGGCGTCGCCGAACAGCGCTGTCTTCTCGACCTTGCGAATGTAAACGTTCTCGATCGGGTTACGCATGTCATCGAAGGCGACCGGCCCGCGCGCGGCGTCTATTTTCAGGCCAAGCATGGTCTGGATGAACTTTTCTGCGCCGGGGAACTTGCCGCCATTCTGCTTCATGGCTTCGTCGATCATCTGCGCGGTGGTGTAGTTTGCTTCGGCGTAGTAGCCGGGAACCTCATTGTATTTGGCGCGGAACGCCTTGACGAAGGCCTCGTTCTTCGGCGTCTGCAAGGCGGCGCTGTACATCAAGGCCGAAACGTCGCCAATGACTTCGTCGCCGTCGAAGGCCACGTTATAGTCGTCGTAGCTGGTGCCCCCGGCGATGATCGGCAGCTTCACTCCGGCCTCGCGCAATTGCTTGGGAAATTGCGGCGACATCGGACCCGCCATCAGCGAGTATATGGCGTCGGCGTCGCTTTTGATCGACGGGATGTAGGGCCCGAAATCCTTGTTGCCGAGCGGCGGCCAGATTTTCTGGATCACCTTGCCGCCGCAGTCCTCGAAGGTCCTCTGAAATCCGCCAACCGATTCATAGCCGAAGGCATAATCGGCGGCGACGGTGACGACTTTCTTGTAGCCTTGCTCGCAGGCCCATTGGCCGAGCGGATGATTGGGCAGTGAGCTCGTCCAGGTGGTTCTGATGAAATAGGGATATTTGCTCAGCTGACGCTGCGTCAAATCGTCGGCCGCGGGCACCGATGCGATATAGAGCGTCTTTTCTTCGGTGCTCACGGGCGCCAACGCATAGCCGGTCGAGGCCAGCACGCCGCCGATGAACATGTCGACATGGTCCTGCAGCACCAGTTTCTTGGCCTTGGTGACCGCCACGTCAGGCTTGCCCTGCGTGTCCTCGATGATGAGATCGACTTTGGCGCCGCCGAGCATGCCGCCGTGATCGTTGAGATACAATTCGAAGCCATGCTCCATGTCTTGACCGGTCTGCGACAAAAATCCGGTCGTCGGCGCCAGAAAGCCGATGCGGAGATCGTCGGCCCGGGCCGGCGCGTTCATGCTCAGGCCGAGCACAAAAGCGCCGCCAAGCAATAGCGGAAGCATTTTTGGTCGCGATGCGATCGTCATGTCTTTCCTCCCATATTTTGACGCCTTCCGTGATGCGTTCCGGAAAGCTAGGCTGCAAGTTTATCCGGCGCTGCTGTTTCCTCCGCCATTTCGGACAAAGCGCGGGGTTGCCGAAATCGCGCCGGAAGTCCCATCAACCCCATCGGCAGATACAGGATCGTCACCACATAGACGCCGCCCAGCACGTATTGCCACCAATGCACCAGCGTCGACAGATATTCGCGCAAGCCGAACACGATCGCCGCGCCGAGCGCGCCGCCGATTAGCGTGCCGGCGCCGCCGAGGACAACCATCAGCAGCGCGTCCACCGAAGTCGTCAGCACCGCCGTATCGGGACTGACCAGACCGTTGGTATGCGCCCATAGCACTCCGGACAAACCGCCGACGGCTCCAGCGATGATAAACGCAATGTATTTGTGCAGCCAGGTATTGTAGCCGAGAATCTGCATGCGCAGTTCGCGCTCGCGAATGCCTTCCAGGCTGCGGCCGAACGGCGAGCGCACCAGGATGTAGAGCGACAACAGCGTGACGGCGAAGAAGCCGAAGACCAGAAAGAAGAAGGTCCGCTCGTCGGTCAGGTCGACCCCGAAACTCGGCCGGCTGGTGACGTTGATGCCGTTGTCGCCGCCGGTCAACGAGTTCCAGCGATAGGCCAAACCCCAGACGCATTGACCGAGCGCCAGCGTGATCATCAGGAAATAGACGCCGGTGGCGCGGACCGCGAACAGGCCGAAGAACGCCGCGGTTGCCGCGCCGCTCAGCATGGCCAGCAGCACCACCAGCCAAAAATCCCAGCCCAGGCCAATATTGTATTTGGTGGCGAGGATCGCCGTCAGATAGGCGCCGACGCTGAAATAGGCGGCTTGGCCCATCGAAGCGAGGCCGGCAAAACCGAGCAGAAGGTCGACGCTCATCGCCAGGATGGCGAAGACGAGCGCGCGGGTGGCGAGCAGCACGACGAAAGAGGTGGACAGCGGAACGATAATGGCGAGCGCCAACAGAACCGCGGCGACGGTGAGAATTTTGGCTCTCTGGCTCATCCCGGCCGCCCTCACTCGCGGCCGAACAGGCCGGTCGGCTTGATCGCCAGGATCAAGACCATCGGCGCATAAAGCGTGAAATAGGAAAGCTCCGGAAACAGCGCCTTGCCAAAATTGTCGGCAAGCCCGACCAGCAGCGCGCCGATGGCGGCGCCGCCGAGTGACCCCATGCCGCCGATAATCACAACGGCGAAGGCCAACGGCAATATTTCGAAATCGAGGCCGGGATAGACGCCGAGAAAGGCGCCGCCGATCACGCCGCCGAGCGCCGCCAAGAACGCACCGAGCGCGAAGACGAACATGGAAATGCGATTGGTGTCGATGCCGACGCCGCGCGCCATTTGCGCGTCGTCGACGGTCGCGCGCACCGCGGCGCCCATGCGCGTCTTCTCCATCGCCAGCCAGATCGTGACGCCGATCAGGAGCGCCATCGCGATCATGAACATCCGGTAGAGCGGGAAATAGACGCCGCCGATGGTAATGCTGTGGGTCAGTGCGGGCGGCGGATTGATCTCCATATTATTGCCGCCCCAGATATCGAGCGCGCCCTGCTGAAACAGATAGGCAAAGCCTACCGTCAGCAGCACCTGGCGGAGCGGATCGAAGCCGAGCGACCGCAGGAACACCCGTTCCATCAAGAGGCCGATTAGCGCGACCGCAAACGCCGCCACCGGCAGCGACAGCGCCCAGGAGCCGGTCGCCCAGATCACCGACAGCGCGATATAGCCGCCCCACAGAAAATAAGCGCCATGCGACAGGTTGACGATGCGCATGACGCCGAAAATCAAAGACAAACCGCTGCCCACCAGGAACAGCAGCGCGCCGTAGGAAACCCCATTAAAGATCTGAACGACCCAGAACTGCGCGTTCACGAGTCCTGTCCCCCCTGGCTCCCCGAACGCCAGCTTAACCCATGTGCCAGCTTAGACCATGTCCGCCGCGGCCGGGTAGCCGAGGGTTGCGACTCATTGATCCGCCTGAGCCGCCGGAACTGCACCGAATACCGGCATTCTGAGGCTTTTACGGCTCGGCCGAATTCGTGTTATTGCAAGTCCCCGTCGTTCAATCTCAGCACCAAGGATCCGTGATTATGGCTAGCGTCCTGTTTTCCCCGATCACGCTGCGCGGGCTTACGCTGCCCAATCGCGTCGTGGTTTCGCCGATGTGCCAGTACAATTCCGACAATGGCTCGGCGAACGATTGGCATCTCATGCACCTCGGCAACATGTCGCTCGGCTGTGCCGGGCTCGTGATGTGCGAGATGACCGACGTCAATCCGCAGGGGCGGATTTCGCCGAAATGCGCCGGCATGTGGTCGGACGAAAACGAGGCGGCGCTCAAGCGGGTGCACGATTTTTGCCGGACCTACGGCGTCGCCAAGCTCGGCGTGCAGTTGGCGCATGCCGGGCGCAAGGGTCCGACCACGCCGCCGGCGGCGGGTGGCAAGCCGATCCTGGAAGGCCCGGACGCATGGACGCCGGAGGCGCCCTCGGCCATTCCCTACGACACCGGCTGGCCGGTGCCGCATGCCATGACGAAGGACGACATCAAGCGCTGCATCGGCGAATTCGCCGCCGCGGCCAAGCGCGTCGACCGCATCGGCTACGACGTGATCGAACTGCATGGCGCGCACGGTTATCTCGGCCACCAGTTCCTGTCGCCGATTTCCAACAAGCGCACCGACGAGTATGGCGGCTCGACCGAGAACCGCATGCGCTTTGCCATCGAGATGTACGAGGCGGTGCGCGCGGTATGGCCCGAGCACAAGCCGATCGGCATGCGCGTCTCCGCAACCGACTGGGTCGACGGCGGCTGGACGCCGGAGGAGACCGTGCTGTTGGCCAAGGAGCTCAAAAAGCGCGGCATGGACTATATGGACGTATCGACGGGCGGGCTCGATCCGAAGCAGAAGATTCCGTTGGCGCCCGGTTACCAGGTACCGTTCGCCCAAAAGGTGAAGAAGGAAAGCGGCATTACGACCATGACCGTCGGCCTGATTGCCGGCTACCGGCAGGCCGAGGACATCGTCGCCTCCGGCCAAGCCGACCTGATCTGCCTGGCGCGCGGCGCGATGTGGGATCCGCGCTGGGCCTGGCACGCCGCCGAGGAGCTCGGCGCCGAGACGGCTTATGCGCCGAAGATGATGGGCTGCCACCCGAAGCTGCGGCCGCAATTGTTTCCGAACCGGGCGCAGCCGGCGAGTTGATACGCGCGTGCGACCGGCTCAGTTCTCGAGATCGACGCCCTTGGTTTCCGGCGTACGCAGAATGGCGACGATCGCCGCCACGGCGTAGCACATCACCAAGCCGCCGATATAGACATAGGCGTCCTTAACGCCGTAGACGCGCAGAATCTGCCCGGCGACGATCGGGATCAGACCGCCGCCATAGACCTGCGCGATCTGATAAGCGGCGCTCGCTCCCGAAGCGCGATAGCGGGTGGGAAAATTCTCCGTATAGAACGTCGGGATCGCGCCATAGCCGAAACCGAACACGAAGCCGAAGCCGATGATCTCGGCAATTGTGGCAAGCAGCACGCTTCCGGTATTGACGAGATAGAAATACGGCACGGCGAAAAAGAAAAGCACGACCGCCGCGGTCAGCAGGATCGCCCGCCGGCTGATGTAGTCGGCCAGGAACGAGCCGACGATCATGAAAACGAGCATAAATCCGGCTGCGATCAGGCCGATATATTCCGGTTCGTTTCCGGTGAAGCCGACCGCTTTCATGTAGCCGGTGCCGAATACGAAATAGAGAAAGAACGCGCCGCCGAACATGGCGTTGACCAGCGAGGTGCGCAGGATGGTCCACGGCATTTCGCGCCAGACCTGGCTCGCCGGATATTTCAGGACCATCTGCGCCTTGTGCTGCTCGAACACGAAGCTGTCCATGGTGCGGGTGCGGATCACCAAGCCGACGATGGCCACCAGGAAGCCGATGATGAAGAAAATGCGCCAGCCCCAGGCGACGAAGTCTTCCGGGCTCATCAGCGATTTGACGAAGATCACCGAACCGAAGCCGAGCAATAGCCCGATCGGAATGGCAAAGCCAACCCAGGCGCCCCAGAAGGCGCGATACTTCGAGCGCGCCGCCTGCTCGACCACCCAGGTCGAGGCGGTGCCAAATTCGGCGCCGAAGCTGATTCCCTGCAGCAGCCGGAAAATAATCAGCAGCACCGGCGCGATGACGCCGATACTGTCGTAGGTCGGCGTCAGCCCGATCAACAGCGTGGCGCCTCCCATCAGCACCAGCGCATAGACCATGGCGTCCTTGCGGCCGTAGGTATCGGCGATATGGCCGAAGATGAATGCGCCGACCGGACGAATGATAATGCCGAGGCCGTAGACGCCGATGGCGGCGGCAACCGCCGCAAGGCCGGGCAGCTTGAAGAAGATGCCGCCCCAGACGGTCGCCGCGATCACGCCGGTGACCAGGAAGTCGTACTGCTCGATCACCGAACCGATAATGCTGGCGAGCGCTACTTTATAAATCTGGTTGGTGGTCGGAGTTGCAGCCGGAGCTGTAGCGGCGTCGCTCATTTTTCTCCTCCCCAATTTGCGGCTTTCAATTTGTGCCGACGCCCGGGCATCAGTCGGCCCGATGTCTCACGCGGGAGTATAGGCGCGTTCGCGACCGGCCAACAGGTCACGTCAGCCGTCGATCGGCTCGGTGCCGACGATTTCGATGCCAAAGCCGGACAGGCCGACATAGGTTGTCGGGCGCGACGAGGTGATGAGTTGAATGGAGCTGACGCCGAGATCTTTGAGGATTTGCGCGCCGAGACCGATCTCACGCCATTGCCGCGTGCGCGCTTCGCCGGAGGCGGTGTCGGAGGATTTCGGGATGGAAATCACCGGCACGCCTGCGGTGCCGTCGCGCAATAAGATAAGCACGCCCCTGCCCTCGGCTTTGAAACGCGCCAGCGCCTGATGGATGGTCTTGGCGCCACCGAACACGTCGGCGATGATGTCGGCGCGGTGCAATCTGGTCAGCACGTTCCTGCCGTCGCCGATACGGCCATAGACGAAAGCCATGTGGTGGACCGCATCGAATGGCGTGATGAATGCGTAGCCGGTCAGCGCGCCAGCCTCGGATTGCACCGGAAATTCGCCGACCCGTTCGATCAGCTTGTCGCGCGCCTGCCGGTAGGCGATCAGCTCCGCGATGGTAATGCGTTGCAGCTTGTGGCGGTCGGCGAAGGCGGCAAGCTCCGGTCCGCGCATGACCGTGCCATCGTCGTTCATGAGCTCGGCCAGCACGCCGACCGGCGGCAAGCCGGCGAGCCGGCAAAGATCGACGCAGGCCTCGGTATGGCCCGAACGCATCAGCACGCCACCGTTCTTCGCCACCAGCGGAAAGACGTGGCCGGGCCGCACGAAATCGGCCGCGCCGGAATTGCCGTTGGCAAGCGCGCGAACGGTGTTGCTGCGTTCTTCGGCGGAAATCCCGGTGGTGAGGCCGTGCCGGACGTCGACCGAGACGGTGAATGCGGTGCCGAGCGGCGCGTCGTTGAGCGCCACCATCGGATCGAGGTGCAGCCGCCGCGCTTCCTCCGGAGCCAGCGGCGCGCAGACGATCCCGGACGTATTGCGGATGATGAACGCCATCTTTTCCGACGTGCACAGGCTCGCCGCGACGAACAGATCGCCTTCGTTCTCGCGATCGTCATCGTCGGCAACGATAACAATCTCGCCGCGCGCGAAGGCGGCGACGACGGACTGGATGTGCTGGTGGATGTCGTTCATTTTTTTATCGATGGAAACGGCCAAGCCGGAGTTTCGCCGACCTGACCGCGCTGGCGTAGATAATGGTCGGCGATGACGCAGGCCACCATCGCCTCGCCGATCGGCACCGCCCGGATGCCGACGCAAGGGTCGTGGCGGCCGGTGGTCGAAATTTCGGTCTCGCGGCCATAGCGGTCCACGGTGCGGCGCGAGATAAGGATCGACGAAGTCGGTTTCACCGCAAAGCGCGCCACCACCGGCTGCCCGGTGGAAATGCCGCCCAGGATGCCGCCGGCATTGTTCGAAAGAAACAGCGGCTTGCCGTCATTGCCCATGCGCATCTCGTCGCCGTTTTGCTCGCCAGTCAGCTCGGCGGCGCCAAAGCCGGCGCCGATTTCGACGCCCTTGACAGCATTGATGCTCATCAGCGCCGCGGCGAGATCGCCATCGAGCTTGCCGTAAATCGGCGCGCCCAGCCCCGCCGGCACGCCGTCGGCGACGATCTCGATCACCGCGCCGATGGAGGAGCCGCGCTTGCGCAAACCGTCGAGATAATCGCCGAGCGTGGCGGCGAGCGTGGCATCGGGACAGAAGAACGGATTGCGCTCGACCTCGGCCCAGTCCCAGCGCGCCCGATCGATGCGATGCGGCCCCATCTGCACCAGCGCGCCGCGCACCATCAGGCCCGGCACGATTTTGCGCGCGATTGCGCCGGCAGCGACCCGCATCGCCGTCTCGCGCGCCGACTGGCGGCCGCCGCCGCGATGATCGCGCAAGCCGTATTTGACGTCGTAGGTAAAGTCAGCGTGGCCGGGGCGATATTTGTCCTTGATGTCGGAATAGTCTTTTGAGCGCTGGTCGACATTCTCGATGACGAGCGCAATCGGCGTGCCGGTCGTGACTTGCGCGCCGCTTGCCTCGTCGACGAACACGCCGGAAAGGATTTTGACGGCATCGGGTTCCTGGCGCTGCGTCGTGTAGCGCGACTGGCCGGGACGGCGGCGGTCCAGATAAGGCTGGATGTCGGCCTCGCTCAGCGCAATGCGCGGCGGGCAACCGTCGACCACGCAGCCGATTGCCGGCCCGTGACTTTCGCCGAAGGTCGTGACTCGGAATAAATGGCCGAACGTATTGAAGGACATGACGCGCCGATGACGCCGAATGGCTTTGAATGTAGGCAGTTTGGCTTATTCGGGCTTGGTAGCCCGCGCACTCCATCGGGTCAAATGCACTTCCCTCGCGCCGGCATCGTTCGCAGGTGCGGCAAAAATTATGCATTGCTTTCGCGCATGCAAAATTTTCCATGCCATTCTGCCGCCGAAATACGCAGCGCCCCGTCCGGATTGTGGCAAGCATTCATTTCGCGTTCATGTCGCTGAATGGCGCTTCATGAAAACCTGAACGTCCGTTAAGTTACGGAAAAATATAGATTATTTTCGTTTTTTCGATTGCAGACCGCGCCGCTCTGTGGCATTGTTCCACGTGGTAAGGGGGCGATGGCCCAGGGACCGAGATTAAGCCTGCGACTGAACCAACCCTGCCGTAGGTTCATCACAAACTCCAAGGATCACAATCATGGCTACGAAGAAGAAGAAAGCGAAGAAGAAAACCAAGTCGTAAGCACGAGGCCTCGTATTGGGGCCACGCTACGATTTCGGATTTCGCGAGATCACGATCTCGCAAAAGCGGCCAAACGCTGTTTGGCCGCTTTATTTTTAGAACTCCGACCGAACCGAGGTTCGCCCGCTTTTTGCTTGTGAAGGCCACTCAGGCGTAGCGGGCCATCTTGCCGTCGGCAAAGGCATAGACCACGCCCTGCTCGATTTGCGCATGCGTCGCTTCATCCCGCGGCAGCAACCCAAACAGCGCGATCAGCGCGCGCACGCCGCCGCCGTGAGCGGCAACCACCGTGGCTTGCGTCAGCGCGTCATACCATTCGCCGATGCGCGCGGTGAGCGCGCGATAGCTTTCACCGCCGGGCGGCGCAAAGTCCCATTTGTCTTGCGCGCGCTTCCCCAGCATGCCGGGCATACGGGCGTCGATTTCCGGCAAGGTTAACCCCTCCCATTCGCCGTAGGAAATCTCCATCAGCCTATCGTCGATTGCGTAGGAATACGGATCGAGCCCGAGATTGCCGCGCAACACTTCCATCGTGCTGCGCGCCCGCAGCAGCGGGCTCGCCACGTAGGCGAAATCTGCGGCTTTGCGATCCTCGCGCGCGAACAAATCGCGCAGCAATTCTCCGCACTCGGCGGCCTGCTCGCGGCCGCGGGCATTGAGCGCAATATCGCGACGGCCCTGCAGTCGCCCCTCGACGTTGAAGTCGGTCTCGCCGTGACGGACGTAATAGAGGACCGGCATGAGTATCGGGCGCCTCCGCGTCACTCCTTGCCGACGGCGATGTCCGGCGCGTCAGGATGCTTCATGCCGACGATGTGATAGCCGGCATCGACATGGTGCACCTCGCCGGTAACGCTGCGCGACATGTCGGAGAGCAAATAGGCGCCGGCTTCGCCGACGTCTTCGATGGTCACGTTGCGCCGCAGCGGCGAATTATATTCGTTCCATCTGAAGATATAGCGCAGATCGCGGATGCCGGCCGCGGCAAGCGTCTTGATCGGTCCCGACGAAATGGCGTTGACGCGGATATTTTTCACGCCGAGATCGGCGGCGAGATACCAAACCGAAGCTTCCAGCGCCGCCTTGGCGATGCCCATCACATTGTAATGCGGCATCCATTTCTCCGCCCCGTAATAGGTCAGCGTCAGCATGGCGCCGCCGTTCGGCATCATTTTCTCGGCCCGTTGCGCGATGGCGGTGAACGAATAACAGCTCACCAGCATCGTCTTGATGAAATTGTCTTCTGTCGTGTCGACGTAGCGTCCGTCGAGCTGGTCCCTGTCGGAATAGGCCATGGCGTGAACCAGAAAGTCGATCGCGCCCCAGGCCGATTGAACGGCGGCAAATGCCGCATCGATGGTCTTCGGTTCGGTGACGTCGCAGTGGCCGACGACGATTCCGCCGAGTTCCGAAGCCAGCGGCTCGACCCGCTTCTTGAGCGAATTGCCCTGATAGGTGAAAGCCAGCTCGGCGCCGTGCGCGCGGCACGCCTTGGCGATGCCCCAGGCGAGCGAGCGATTGTTCGCGACCCCCATGACGAGGCCGCGTTTACCGCGCATGAGGCCCGAGACTTCGGTCATTCTTCGACCCCATACGGCGTTTTCAGCCCCCGGCCTCCTATGGCATAGGGTCACTGGGCCATCAAGCTTGGGGGCATTGCATGCGCGACAGCGGAATAGGCTGCCGCCGGTGGTGTTGTTGAATGCGGGCGCACGCCGCTCATAGCGGTCGGCGCCACAGCTCTTAACGTTGCTTAACAGGTGACTGGCTTGAGCGAGTTTCACGAGCACATCAAGGTGGCGATCCCGGCGCTGCGGCGTTATGCACGGGCCCTGACCCGAGACGCCGAGACGGCAGATGACATTGTTCAGGATACGTTGGTTCGGGCGCTGCGCTCCGAGCATTTGTTTCACGGCGGAGATACGCGCGCATGGCTCTACACCATCCTGACCAACCTCAACCGCAACCGGCTTCGCACCTTGTCGCGGCGGCCGGTCCTGGCGCCGATCAAGGACAGCGATGCGGCCACCGGCGGGCCGGAAGCGGGTGGCCGCGATATCTCGCGTGCGCTCGACGAACTTGCCGAGGATCAACGTGCCGCGCTGTTGCTCGTCGTCCTCGAGGGCCTGACCTATCGCGAAGTCGCGGAAGTACAGGGCGTGCCCATCGGCACCGTCATGTCGCGGCTAGCGCGCGCGCGTAGTCAAATAAAGGCATATCTCGACGGCGAACGTCCGGCGTTGCGCCGCGTGAAGTGAATAGAGAGAGCGAACTATGATCGATCGAGACCAAATTGTCGGCGAAGATGAACTCAACGCCTATGTCGACGGCGAATTGCCCGCTGACCGACGCGCGATCGTCGAAGCGTGGCTTGCGGCGCATCCCGACGACGACGCCAGGGTCGCCGCTTGGCGCCAGCAGGCCGAGCTCATTCGTGCGCGTTATGGCGCCGTTGCCGACGAAATGCCGCCGCAACGGTTCAACGTCAACCGGCTGACACGCCGCCGCTACGGTGCGATGGCTGCCGCCGCTGCAGCGATCGTCGCGGCATTCCTTGCCGGCGGCGTACTCGGCTGGACCGTGCGCGGCGTCGAAGCGGGGACGAGCCCGTCCGATCTCACGCGCTTCACCGCCGACGCGCTCGACGCCTACCGCCTCTACGTGGTCGAAGTCCGCCACCCGGTCGAGGTGCCGGGCGATCAGCGGCCGCATCTGGACGAATGGCTGTCGAAGCGGGTCGGCTCGCCGCTGCGCGCGCCCGCAACTCGACAAGGTCGGATTAAAGCTCGTCGGCGGCCGGCTGTTGCCGGGACCGACCGGAGCGACCGCGTTTTTCATGTACGAAACCCCGTCGGGCGAGCGCTTCACCCTGTATTGCGGACGCACCAGCGACCGCGACACCGCTTTGCGCTATACGACCGGCCCACAAAATGCGGCCTATTACTGGGTCGATGGCGACCTCGCTTACGTGCTGTCGGGGCCGGCGGAACGCGACAAGCTGCACGAGATCGCGCAGGCTGCCTATGAGCAGATCGATCGGCAAATACCGGCACCGCAGGGCGGGTAACAGAAGTCAATTCCGGGGCGCCGCCAACGGGCCCGGCCAAAGGCCGGACCCATTGCTCCACGTCTCGGAATGACGAAGTCACAAATCCTTGCGCGGGTCGTAGGGCTTTTCGCTCCGCCACTTTTTCATCAGCGCTTCGAGTTCGGGGTCGCTGTTCTCGGGCAGCACGATGCGGACGGTGGCGAGGAGATCGCCGCGACCGGATTTAGCCGGAAAGCCCTTGCCTTTGAGGCGGAAGGTTCGCCCGCTCGACGTTGACGGCGGGATCGCGATCTCGACCGGCTTATCGAGGGTCGGTACCCGCACCTTGGCGCCGAGCGCCGCTTCGTAAAGCGTGATCGGCAGGTCGAGGCGTATATCGAGGCCTTCCAGCGTGAAGACCGGATGCGGCGCGATCGACACCGTGATGAGCAGGTCTCCGGCGCCGTGCTGTCCGGGCATGCCTTGACCCTTGAGGCGGATGGTCTGGCCGTTGTGAATTCCCGGCGGGGATCTTGACGTCCACATCCTTGCCGTTCGGCAAGTGCAGGCGCTGCGTCGAACCATTGGCGGCATCCGGCAGCGACACCGACATTTCGGCTTGCGTGTCGGCGCCGACGCCAAAATCCTCCGGCTCGAAATTGGCCTCGGCGCCGCCGCGGGCGCCGCGTCCGAAAGCCTCCTTGAGAATGTCCTCGAAACCGCCGAAGCCGCCGCCCCACCGCGGCCGCGCCGGCCGGCGCGGGTGAAGCCCTCCGGGCCGAAATTGAAGCTTTCGAAGTTCGCGTCGGGACCGAGCCCAGCGCCGCCGGCCGATCTTGGTCCGCGTCCGAAACCGCCGTCGAAGCCCTGGAAGCGCGGTTTGCCCTCGGCGTCGATCTCGCCGCGATCGAAGGCTTTGCGCTTGTCTTCGTCGGCAAGCAATTCATTGGCCGCATTGAGCTCGGCAAAGCGCGTCGCCGCCTTCGGATCGTTCTTGTTGGCGTCCGGATGCAGTTTTTTCGCAAGCTTGCGATAGGCGCTTTTGATATCGCCCGCGCTTGCTTTGCGATCGATGCCCAAGACCTCATAGGGATCACGCATCCCTGCCGAACTCCGTCTTAAATTTTGGGGCCGGCCCCGCCCGCCCAACTCGGTTCTTACGTGCTTTCAATGTGGGAATAAATCGCCTGTCACGCAATGTAACAGGCGAATTGGCTGGCGCTTTGACGGATGATACCCGCTTTAGCTCGGATTAAGCGGTGTCAAGCGCATGACTTCCCAGGCGCCGCTCGAGGTGCGGCAGGCGGCGCCTTGCAGCCAATCCTGGGCTGGCCCGTGCATATAGCTGGCAAGGAAGTCGCGGCACGGCTGGCCGTCTTCACGATACGAGGTATCGAGCGGCGTAATGTTGCCGTTGGCGCCAGTTTGTGGATTTTGCCAAGGCACGCTCGCATTTTTGCCGCCGCTGGCGAGTACGTTTGAGGCAGCGGCGCGTGCATAGGCAAGGTCCGCTTCGGCGGGGCCGGAGGCAATGGCGACCGGGACCGCGCGGTCGGTTGGCTGGGTGACCGAGCCGGTTGTCGTCACGTCGGTATCGTCCTGCGAGACGAGTGCGGCCAGCCGATATGAGCAGCCGGAAAGGCCAAGCGCGCTCACGATAGCGGCAACGAGCGCGAGCCCAGGCAACCGCCGACATAGGCGCAAGCCTGCCGTTCCACTATATTGAGACCGGCGGCAGCTTTCTCGATCGCCGCAGACGAGCACTGGGTACTCCGAGCATGTCAGACGCGGCGTCCATAGAACACCCGACAGGGTTAACGGGCGGTGACTTCACCGAGGCCGACGAGCCATTGCGCCTGTTTGCCACCTGGTTCGCCGACGCTAAACGTTCCGAACCGGTCAATCCCGAGGCAATGACGCTTGCCACGGTCGACCCCGACGGTCGGCCCAATGCGCGCATGGTTCTGTTGAAAGGCTTCGACGAGCGCGGCTTCGTGTTTTACTCGAATGCCGAGAGCACCAAAGGCCACGAGCTCGCCGCCACGCCGCAGGCGGCCCTGACATTTTACTGGAAAGCGCTGCAGCGCCAGGTGCGCTTGCGCGGTGGTGTCGAGACGGTGCCGGACGCGGAAGCCGACGCTTATTTCGCGACGCGCTCGCGCATGGCGCAGATCGGCGCCTGGGCGTCGAAGCAATCGTCCGCACTGGAAAGCCGGCTCGCCTTCGAAAAGGCGATCGCGCGCTGTACCGCGAAATTCGCCATCGGCACGGTGCCGCGCCCGCCGCACTGGGTCGGCTATCGCGTCGTGCCGTCCGAAATCGAGTTCTGGCAGGAGCGGCAATTCCGGCTGCACGACCGCATCGCCTTTGCGCGTGAGCGCATCGGCGCGCCGTGGACCAAGACGAGACTCTACCCTTAGATCATTTCGACTGGAAAAATTGATGCCACCAAACAACCAGCCGCGCCGTACACTCCTTCTCACCGGGGCGAGCCGCGGTATCGGCCATGCCACGGTGAAGCGGTTTTCCGCCGCCGGCTGGCGCGTCATCACCTGCTCGCGCCATCCGTTCCCGGAGAATTGTCCTTGGGAAGCGGGCCCGGAGGATCACATCCAAGTCGATCTCGCCGATCCCGAAAATACCGAAGCGGCGATCGCGGAAACAAAGCAGCGTCTCAACGGCGAACTGCACGCGCTTGTCAACAACGCGGCGATCTCGCCCAAGGCCGCGGGCGGCAAGCGGCTTGGCTCGATCGAAACCTCCCGCGACGATTGGCACCATATTTTCCAGGTCAATTTCTTCGCACCGATCATGCTGGCCCGCGGATTGCTCGAAGAACTGAGCGCCGCGAAAGGCTCCGTCGTCAACGTCACCTCGATCGCGGGCTCGCGCGTGCACCCGTTCGCCGGCACGGCCTATTCGACCTCGAAGGCGGCACTCGCCGCGCTCACGCGCGAGATGGCGGCCGACTTCGGCTCGCGCGGCGTACGCGTCAACGCCATCGCGCCGGGCGAGATCGACACCGCGATGCTATCGCCGGGAACGGATAAGATCGTCGAGAATATTCCGATGCACCGGCTCGGCACGCCGGACGAAGTGGCGAAAATCATTTACGTGTTGTGCACCGACACCGCGTCCTACGTGAACGGCGCCGAGATCCACATCAACGGCGGCCAGCACGTGTGACGCCGCGCTCACCGCACCTGGAACACGAGCTTGCCTCGGAAGTGACGGAACTCGCTCAGACGATGCGCGTCGGCGGCTTGCGATAGGCGGTAGAGCTTGATTTCCGGCGGACGCACCGCGCCGGAGGCGACGAGCTGGCCGACGCGCTCCATCGCCACGCGCGAGCGCGGCACCGGCGGCCGCAGCGCGGTGACATCGGGCCGGTTGGGTTTTGGCGCTTCCATGCCCGACGCGATGAAGGCGGCGCGGCCGCCGGGCTTAAGCACGGCGAAGGATTTCTCCGCGACGTCGCCGCCGACGGTATCGAACACGGCGTCGCAGTTGCCCACGACCTTGGTAAAATCCTGGCTGTTGTAGTCGATGACTTCGTCGGCGCCGAGTGAGCGTACGTAATCGGCGTTCGCCGCGCTCGTGGTCGTGATCACCCGCGCGCCGAGATGCTTGGCGAACTGAATGGCGAAGCCGGCGACGCCGCCGGCGCCGCCTTGAATCAAGATCGTCTCGCCGCGCTTGAGCTTTAAGGTGTCTTCCACCGAATTCACCGCAGTGAGGCCGGTCAGCGCCAAGGCGGCGGCGTTCACGTGCGACAGACCGCCGGGCTTCTTGGCGATGATCGCGGCCTTGATCGCGAGCTTTTCGCAATAGGTGCCTTCCCGCCCGGCATCGAGTACGCCAAATACCGCGTCGCCGACGGCGAGATCGACGCCGCCGCCGGCGGCGCTGACCACGCCGGAAAAGTCCCGGCCCGGAATCTGCGGAAATTTAACTTGGGAGTGGCGGGCATACTGGCCGGCGCGGAACTTCCAGTCGGCGGCGTTAACGCTGGCAGCGACGATGTCGACGACCACTTCGCCCGGCGCCGCCACCGGATCCGGCAGGTCGCCATATTTCAGGACTTCCGCGCCGCCGAATTGTTCAAGATATGCAGCTTTCATCTGAGTACTTTCCTCCCGATCGGTCGTCGTTGTCGCCTTGGCCGGGACGATGCCGCTGCCCTGCGACAAACCGGCCGGCCGGTCCAAAAGTGCCAGAGGTTGGCTTGCCGAGGCTTGCCGCGCAAGGGCGATAAGATAGACTGCCGGCAGGCGGTCATCTTCAAGAGACGACTGCAATTTCAGGGAGGTAGGAGCAATGAGTAACTCTGTCAGGCGCGGGGCGTCCGCGCTGCTTTCCGCAGGCGCGGCCGTTGCCGCGCTGGCGCTGGCCACGCCCGGCCACGCGCAATCCAACGAGCCCATCAAAATCGGCGTCATCGCCGAAGCCCAGGCTGTCGCCGGATCCTCGATTCCGCAAGCCGCCCAGATGGCGGCCGACGAAATCAACGCCGCCGGCGGCGTCAATGGCCGCAAGATCCAGATCATTTCCTACGACGATCATTCGACGGCTCCGGAGGCGGTGCGCGCCTTTCAGCGCGCCGTCAACGAAGACCATGTCAACGCGGTGATCGCCAGCTACATCAGCGAGGTCGTGCTCGCGCTCGAGCCGTGGACCGGACGCCTCAAAACCGTGATGGTCACGCCCGGCGCGGCTTCCGACGTCATTACCCAAAACATCGCCAAGGACTACGACCACCTCAAATACACCTTCCATGGCTATCTGACCTCGACCAGCCTCGCCGACCAGGTCTGCTCGGCCGCGAAGGATCTTCTGGTAAAAAATCTCCACATGAAAACGGCCGTGGTCATGAGCGAGGACGCCGCCTGGACGACGCCGCTTGACGCCGAATACCTGAAATGTCTGCCGCAAATCGGACTGAAGGTGCTCGATCATATCCGCTTCTCGCCCGACACCACCGATTTCACGCCGATCTTCAACAAGATCGAAGGCGAAAAGCCCGACGTGATGATCACCGGCATTTCGCATGTCGGCGTGCAGCCGACGGTGCAATGGAAGCAACAGGAAGTGCCGATCCCGATGTTCGGAATTTCCTCGCAAGCGACCAATTCGAGCTTCTGGAACGACACCAACGGCGCCACCGAAGGCGTGCTCTATCAAGGCGTGTCCGGTCCCGATGTCGCGGTGACGCCGAAGACGCTGCCGTTCGTCGCAGCCTTCAACAAGCGCTACGGCAACAACCCGTCCTATTGCGGCTACACCGCCTATGACGAGGTCTATTACCTCGCCGATGCGATCAAGCGGGCCGGATCGACCGACTCCGACAAGCTCGTCGATGCGCTGGAAAAGACGCATTATATCGGCACCATCGGCACCGTCGAGTTCAAGGGCAAGGACTCGCCGAATCCGCATGCGCTCAAGATCGGACCGGGCTACAATCACCGGGCTGATGTTGCAATGGCAGAACGGCAAGCAGGTCAACCTGTGGCCCGCCGACGTCGCCAACGGCAAGCTGAAGTTCCCGCCCTTCATCAAGCTTGGCGCGGCAGACTGATAAGGCAATGATCGGTCCGCACGTAATTCTCCCCGCCCGCGCTCGCGAGCGGGGAGTTTTCTTGATCGATGACGGGCGTTTCGCAACGTGATCTTATGACGCTATTCTGGCAGATCCTGATCGACGGCTTTGCGATCAGTTCGCTCTACGCGCTCGGCGCCACCGGCTTTGCGCTTATTTTCGGCGTCTCGGGCGTGCTCAACCTGTCGCATGGCGCGCTGATGGTGGCGGCCGTCGTCGCCGCCTGGGCGGCCGGGGACCAATTGCATGCCGGACCTTACGCCGGCGCCACGATCGGCGTGGCGATCGGCTTCGTCGCTTCGCTCCTCACCTATTTCGTCGTGGTACGGCCGCTGCAGCTCACGCGCAAAATCCGCGAGGAGGAAAAGGAGATTTTCATTCTAACCGCGACGCTGCTGTGGGGCATCATGATCCAGCAGTTGATTGCCTATCTCTACACCGACAACGCCAAGACCGTGGCGCCGATCGTGCAGGGTGTTATCTCTATCGTCGGCGTGCGCACGCCGGCGAATGAGATTTTCACGGCCATCGTGTGCTGGCTGGTCATCGCGGCGCTATGGCTTTTGGTCAACCGTACCCGCGCCGGCAAGGCGGTTCTCGCCGCCTCGATGAACCCGCGCGGAGTGACACTGCTCGGCGTCGAACTGTCGCAAGTCTACATCGCCATCTGGGCGATCTACGGTCTCCTCGTCGGCATTGCCGGCGTGCTGCTCGGCATGTTTCTCGGCGTGTCGTCCTATAGCGTCGGGCCGCTGACGGCGAGCGCATTTTCGATCGTGGTGCTCGGCGGGCTCGGCAGCGTCTCCGGCGCGCTGATCGCCGCCTACGTGGTCGGCTATCTGGAAACGCTGACGGCCTATTTGATCTCGCCAGCCTATCGGACCATCCCGGCGCTGCTGCTGCTTGTCGCAGTGATGTATGTGCGACCGCGCGGCCTGTTGGGACGCCGCTAGATGCGTTCGCAGGCCGCCCGCATTCTCCTTGTCGCTCTCGGCGTGGTTGTCGTTGCTGCGTTTCTGCCGCTGTGGGTCACCGGCTACATTCTTGGGCTGTTGACGATGGCCTACTACTCCGGCGTCTTTGCGATGGCGTGGGACCTGCTGTTCGGTTTTGCCGGCGAGGTCAACTTTGGACCGACCTTCCTGATCGGCACCGGAGCCTATACGGCGGGCATCCTCGACAATCTCTATCAACCGCCAATCTGGCTTTGCGTCGTCGCCGGCACCCTCGCCGCCGTCGTCGGCGGCGTCGTGCTGGCGCTTCCGGCACTGCGGGTGCGCGGGCCGTATTTCGGGCTGACCACGCTGGTCGCCGTCCTCATGCTGCAGAACTTCATCGTGGTCGACGCTCATCTGACCGGCGGCGAAAACGGGCTCACCGTGCCCGACGTCATCTCGATCAGCGACGCCACCAATTACGAAATCGCGCTGTGGTTCATGGCGGTCAGCGGCGCGATTCTGTTTTCACTGTCGCGCTCGCCGGTCGGACTTATTCTGCAGGCCAGCGGCCAAGACGCCGTCCAGGCCGGCGCGCTCGGCTTCAATGTGACCAAGCACAAGCTCACCGCCTTCATCATCAGCGCGTTCTTTTCCGGCCTCGCCGGCGCGCTCTTGGTTTTCTACATCGGCTCGGCCTCGGTCAGCTCGTTGGTCGATATCACCGTGGGCGTCCAGATTATCATCGCCGCGGTGATCGGCGGCCGGCGCACGATTTTAGGCGGCGTGCTGGGCGCCGTGTTTCTCGTC
Source organism: uncultured Alphaproteobacteria bacterium (assembly GCA_963816565.1). Taxonomy (GTDB): domain Bacteria; phylum Pseudomonadota; class Alphaproteobacteria; order Rhizobiales; family Xanthobacteraceae; genus BOG-931. Next base: position 807,270 of record CAWFLM010000001.1, read on the forward strand.
GCCATGAGCGAGGCGCTACGGCCGCTCGGCGATCTATCGAATTTCGTGGTCTTCACCATGGCGCTCGGCGTGGTGCTGTTCTTTCCCAATGGCTTTTTTGGCCTGCTGACGCGGTCCACGGACGGCGCTTGAACATGCCCGAGCGCGCCCATCTTGAAGTGGCCGGCCTCACCAAGCGCTTCGGCGGCCTGGTTGCCGTCAAGGAGATGACCTTTTCCGTGGGCGCCGGCCAGATTTTAGGACTGATCGGACCGAACGGCTCGGGCAAGTCGACTGTCATGAAGCTGATCATGGGGATCGAACGCCCCGATGCCGGCTCGGTCTGTATCAACGGCACCGAAGTCGCCGGTTGGCCATCGCATAGGATTGCGCGCTTGGGCGTCGGCATCGTGTTTCAGCATTCGCGGCCGCTGCACCGCCAAACGGTTCTGGAGAACATCAAGCTGGCACTGTTGCCGGACAAGCTCACCCGGCTGTTCGTCGATCCGCAGACCGATGAGCGCGCCCGCGCCATCGCGGCACGCGTCGGCTTGAGCGGCGTCCTTGACCGGCGGCCGGCCACTCTGCCGTTCGCCGACTTGCGCAAGATCGAGATCGCCAAGGCGGTCGCGCGCGACCCACAGGTGCTGCTGATCGACGAACCATTCGCCGGCCTCACCTCGACCGAGACGGCGGCCTTCTCCGACCTCATTTGCGAGTTGCGCGACGACGGCCGCGCCGTGCTTCTGGTCGATCACAACGTCAAGAGCGTCGCCCGTTTGGTCGACCGCGTGCTGGCGATGTATGTCGGTGAACGCATCGCCGAAGGCAGCGCCGAAGAGGTGATGCGCAACGAGACCGTGCGGCGCGTCTATCTCGGCGGCAGCATCGAGACGGCGGCGCGACCGGAATCCACGTTCCGCGACCGCACCACGCCGTTCCTCGAAGTGGACAATGTCAGCGTCCAATACGGCAAGGCGCAGGCGCTGCAGAACGTATCGATCCACGTCCATGCCGGCGAATTCGTCTCGGTCGTGGGGTTAAACGGCGCCGGCAAGACCACGCTATTCAACGCAATTTCCGGGTTGCTGCCCTATACCGGCAACATTCGCCGCGCGGGCGCCTCATTGCGCGGCCAAACCGCAGCGACGATCGCGCGCAACGGCATCGTGCAATGCTCGGAAGGGCGCGACCTTTTCACCGACATGACGGTGCGCGAAAACCTCGATCTCGGCGGCCAGCATCTGCCGGCAGCCGAGAGCGCCGAGCAGATCGCCTGGTTATTCGAGCTGTTTCCGATTTTGCGCGAGCGCCAGAAGCAGGCCGCTGGCACGCTGTCGGGCGGCGAGCAGCAGATGCTGACGATCGCGCGCGCGCTGATGATGAGGCCGAAGCTGTTGATCCTCGACGAACCGACGCTGGGACTGGCGCCCGTCATCCTCGAACAGATTTCCAAGGCGTTGGAGCGGCTGCGGCAAACGACCGACATCACCGTGCTGCTCGGCGAACAGAACGTCACCTTCGCGCTGCCGCACGCCGACCGCGTCTATGTCCTCGAACACGCCCGCATCGCGTGGGAAGGCGAGCCGGCAAAATTCGCCGCCGGCGCCGGCGCGGGATATTTGTAAGGCGTGGATTTTAAGGGCGGAAAGGCATACTGTCTTGGAGGTTGTACGCGTGGGGCGGCCTACAATGGCTGATTTCTATCCGGTTCTGGCGCGGGCCGTTGCGGGCTTGCCGCATAACGACGCGCAGGCGCGGCGGGATTTGTACGCGCGCGCCCGAACCGTCGTCGCCGAGCAGCTGCGCGGCCGTACTCCGCAAAGCCCGGCACGAGAGGCGATGCGCGAGCAGGCTGCCCTGGAGACGGCCATCCGCAGGATTGAGGCCGAAGCGCGCGCCGGCCAGTCCCAAACGCTTAAGAAGCCGGCAGCGGCGCCGGCGCCGCGCCAACCTGCCGCCGGCGCGCAAGAGCGCGCCGATAATACTGCAAAATCGCTTTCGAAAATCCTCCAGGCCGTGCAGCCGGACACGATAGACGATGGCGGAGGGCAACCGTCGCAGCGGAACGCAATGAACCGGACGCCTGCCTTGGTGCCAGGCTTGGCGCCAGGCGCGGCGCCTAAAGCCGCCGCAGCAGCCCCTGCGAGAAGCGACAACCGGACCTCCAATCCGTCCGTCGAACTCGGCGGAGCGCCAAGTTCATTCGGTACGTTGCTTTTTGCCACCACCTATATCGTGGCCGCCTTGGCGTTCACCGGGGTTACCTACATCCGCTGCATGGTTTGGCTGTACCAGGGCGTCATCGGCTATCCCATTTTGCTGGGCGCGATGGTGGTCACGCTCGGATTATTCATCGCGCCGCCGCTGATGTTCTTCAAGAAAACATCGACGTTGCCGTCGGTCGATGCGCTGATGCGCTACATTCACACGACGTCGCGGCGGGTGCTTTAGAGCATGATCCCGAAAAGTGGTTACCGGTTTTCGGAAAAGATCATGCTCAAAACGAAATAACCAACGTCCCTCACGTGTGCAGAAAATCCAGCACCGCCGTTTCGGCCAGCACCGCCTCGGGAATACTGTGGCGCGCCGAGCGGGCGCGCTCCTCGGCGGTTTGCGTCGCCTGCAAAAAGGCGCCGAGGTGGCGGGCGCGTTCGATGATTTTCTTGTTATCCGGCAGGCGCTCCGTTTCGAAGCGGCGCAGCGCCGCCACGACGTCCTCGGCGTCGAGCGCCTGCGCGAGCGCCGCCGCATCGTCGGCCGCCTTGGAAACCCCGGCGGCGACATGCGGCCGCGCGACAAAGGCCGCATCGCCGATGATCGCGATCCGCCCGAAGGCCAGCTGCGGGAACTCCAGATCGTAGATCGGCTGCAGGATCGGCTCGTCGATGCGACCGACAATCGCGCGGAACTGCGGCGCCAACAGCCGCTCGGCCGCCGCTCGCATGGCGGCGATCGGCTCGGCGCGGATGAGCGGCGGCGGAATCGAAATCGAATGGACGACGCCGGCCGTATCGGTGAGCAGCGCCGGCAATTCGCTCGTCTCGTCCGCCGGGCGGTACCACACCACGTTGTAGCGGCGCTGGCCGGCGCGCAGCTCATTGTCCGGCCCGGCGACCGGATAGCCCAGACATTGCTCGCCGGGCGGCAGACAGAACGTCATGTCCATATAGAGCTCGCGATGGATCGCCGGCGGGATGGCGCTTTCAGGCAAAAGCGCTCGCCAGGCCACATAGCCCGCATAGAGCGGCGCGACAGCGGGGGCGCAGAGCTGGCGTACGGTCGAGCGCAAGCCGTCGGCGCCGATGAGCACGTCGCAAAGGGCCGTGCTGCCGTCGCTGAAATGCGCAACGACGCCCTGCCCGCTTTGTTCAACCGCCTGCAAGCCGATGCCGCGATGATAGCGCTCCGGCGCAAAGGCATCGCGCAGCACGCGATAGACGCGCTCCCAGGCGGTGAGCACCTGCGGGCACTCGAGCGTGAGCACCGTCCGGCCGGTCCTGTCCAGGATCCGGCGCGTCGTCATGGCGACACCGAGCTGGCGGGTGTCGAGGCCCAGCGCGTCCAGGCGCGCGATCAGTTCGGTCTGGGCGACGATGCCGGCACCGCGGCCGGCCAGCTCCTTTTCGACGCGCTCGAAAATATCGACGTCCCAGCCGCGCCGGCCCAGCATGATACCGGCCAACAGCCCACTCATCGAGCCGCCAATGACCAGCGCGCGGCGTTTCCCGGACATTCTCACCTAGCCCGACCCTGCCCAAATCCTGCTCTTTGCAAAGCTTTCCCAAGCCGCAAAGGTTTTCTATATTGTGCCTATATTCCTTGGAGGAGCGCCATGGCCCTGACCATGCTGGATAAGACGACGGATCGCGCTGACAAGTCGGCATGGCCCCCGGCCATCGCCGCCGAATTCGAGCGCGAGAAACACAACAATAACGGCTGTGTCGGATCGACGCTCCTGTCCGAGAGCGCGCGCGTGCGGGTCTGGATCATCCGGCTTGCCCCCGGCGAGCGGATCGGATTTCACCGCCATGTGCTCGATTATTTCTGGACCGCGGTGACGGGCGGGCGCGGCCGCCAGCACGTGCACGACGGCACGACCGTCGAATATACCTATCAGCCCGGCGAGACCCGCCACGAAACCTACGGTCCGGGTGAATTCAAGGTCCACGACCTCGAGAATCTCGGTGACAAGGAAATGGTCTTCATGACCATCGAATTCCTTAATAGCGCCAACAAGCCGCTCGCCATCCCGGACAAGGTACGCGCCGCAGCGTAATGTCCGATCGGATTCTGACCGTGGTGCCCAGCGACCCGCCTTCGCTCGCGATCCGAGTTGCGGCGGGTTTTTGGTCCGCCGGGGCGCGTAGGCGGAAAGCGCGGCATCCAGTATCATGGCCAGAGGGGAAGCCCTGATCTAAAGGGTTGCGGGACTGTCGGCCGGCGCGGACAGTGAAGACCAAGAACGAGCGTAGCCAAAGGGGGGAAGCCCTCAAGCTCATGGGGGGCTGAGTGGCTGAGTAATGATTTTTTCCTTCAATCTTCTCATCAACGCCGTCGTTTCCGGCATCCTGATTGGCGGCTTTTATGCCGCTGTGACGTCGGGCGTGTCGCTGGCGTTCGGCATTCTCGACATCGTCAATATCGCCCACCCCGCCTTCATCATCCTCGGCTCCTACGTCGCCTATATCGTCAACACGACGTACGGCATCGATCCGATTGTGACCGCGATCATCGCCACGCCGTTGTTCTACGTGCTCGGCGCCGGAATCTATCAAGTCTATTACGTCTCGTTCGAAAAGCGCGGCCAGGAATCGTTGCGCGGGCTCGCCTTCTTTTTCGGTCTTCTGTTCATCACCGAAGTGTCCCTGGTTCTGTATTTCGGCGTCGATTACCGCTACGTCAATGCGTCCTACATCGGCCCGACCTGGCATGTCGGCGACGTCGACCTGCCGCTACGCATGATGGTGCCGTGCGTGGTGTCGCTCCTTCTGATCGCGGTGCTCCAGCTCATTCTGACGCGCACCTTCATCGGCCGCGCCATCATGGCGGTGGCGCAGGATCAACTGGCGCTGCGGCTGATGGCGATCGATCCGGTCAGCATCAAGCGCATCGCGTTCGGCATTTCGATTGCGACCGCATCGCTCGCCGGAGCGTTTCTCATTATCATCCAGCCGGTAGAGCCGTCCGTCGGACGCGAATATATCGGCCGCGTGTTCGCCATTTGCGTGCTCGGCGGCATGGGCAGCCTGCCCGGCACGGTTATCGCGGCGATGCTGATCGGCATTGTCGAGAGCCTAACTTCGACGTTCTACGGCCCGTCCTGGGCGCCGGCGGTATCGTTCGGTTTCCTGCTGTTGACGCTGGCCGTGCGGCCGGCCGGCCTGTTGGGACGGTGACCATGCGCACGCCCGTCTTCCTCCTCGTCTGTCTCGTCATCGCCGCCATCGTGTTCGCCGGCTCGCTCGCGATCGGCAACGACTACGTGTTCTTCGCCGGCTACGTCATTCTGCAATATGTCGTGCTGTCGACGGCATGGAATATCCTTGGCGGTTATTGCGGCTATGTGAATTTCGGCACCGCCGGCTTTTTCGCGCTTGGCGCCTACTCGACCGTCGCGATCTACAAATTCACCACCGGCGACGATCCTTCGCCGATACCCGTTCCCGTCATGATGCTGGTCGGCGGCGTCGTATCCGGCATCGTCGGCTTCGGCATGGGCTATTTGACGCTGCGGCTGCGCGGTGCGTTCTTCTCGATCGCGACATTGGCGCTGGCTGTCGTTTTGGAGACGCTGGTGGTCAACTGGGATTATGTCGGCGGCTCGCGCGGCGCCTACATCATCCGCCCCGAGGAGATCTATCCGATCGGCAATTATATCAGGTATCTGTTTCTGATCATGATGCTGCTCGCCGTCGCGGCGATCACCATTGCGCGGCTGATCGAGCACTCGCGGCTCGGCTACGGCTTCGCCACCATCCGCGACGACGAACTCGCGGCGGAGGCGTCCGGCGTGCCGACGCTGCGATTGAAACTGATCGCCACCACGATTTCCGGCGCGCTGATGGGCATGGCCGGCGCGCCGTTCCCGTATTACATCGGCTTCCTGCAGCCGGATTCGACGTTCGGCCTCGACTATGCCGTCAATTCGATCGCCATGCCGCTGATCGGCGGCACCACGAGTTGGGTCGGCCCGCTGATCGGCACATTGCTGCTCGGCACGCTGCAGCAGGTCGCCACGGTCACGATCTCGTCTGCGGTCAACCTTTTGCTGGTCGGCGTTCTTCTGGTGGTATTCGTCATCGTGGCGCCGAACGGCATTGTCGGGCTTGTTCACACCTATTGGCAGCGCAAGCCGGACGATTTCGTCGGCCGCCGCCGCGTCGATGCCGATGCGCCGGAGTCCGTGCCATGAACGGCGTTGCCAACGGTGCGACGATCAACCCCGACCTCCTTCAGATCGACAATCTCGGCAAGCGCTTCGGCGGTTTCGTCGCGCTGGAGAATATTTCGCTGTCGGTCGCGGCCGGCGAGCGTCTCGGTCTGATTGGGCCGAACGGCTCGGGCAAGTCGACGCTGGTCAATTGCATTTGCGGCACGCTGCGCAACGAACAAGGCGTGGTGCGCTTCGACGGCCGCAAGCTTGACGGGCTCGACGCGCATCAGCGCACCCGCCTCGGCCTGTCGCGCAGCTTTCAGCTGCCGCGGCCGTTCGCCAGCTTGAGTCTCGCCGACAATATCCGCGTTCCGCTGCTCTATACCGTCGCGGCGCGCGGCACCATTCATTCGGCGCGGGAGGTCGAGGAGCGCTGCCATCATTTACTGAGCGAAGTCGGCCTCGAAGCCAAAGCACAGCGGCTGCCGCGCGACCTCACCCAGGTCGAGATGCGCAAGCTCGAACTCGCCCGCGCCATGGCGGCCGAACCGAAGCTCCTGATCGCCGACGAAGCAATGGCCGGGCTCACGCATTCCGAAATCGAGGAGATTTTGACGCTGCTGTCCCGCTTGAACGACAAGGGCGTCACCATCATTCTGATCGAACACATCATGCGCGCGGTGATGAGTTTCTCGCGCCGGCTGGTCGTGCTGGTGTCCGGCAAGAAAATCGCCGACGGCGCGCCGGACGATGTCGTGCGCGACCCGGAAGTGGAGCGGGCTTACCTTGGCTAGCAGCCTCACCATCGCCGGTATCCACGCCGCCTACGGCGCCGTGCGTGTGATCGACGACGTCTCGATCAAGGTCGGCGGCGGCGAAACCGTCGTGCTGCTTGGCACCAACGGCAACGGCAAGTCGACGCTGATGAAATGCATCATGGGCCTGGTAAGGCCAAGCCAAGGTTCCATCGTCGCCGAAATCGACGGTATCCATCACGATCTGGTTGGGCGCACCACCGAACAGATCGTCGATCTCGGCATCGCGCTGGTGCCGGAGGGCCGCCGGCTGTTCCCCAAGCTGACGGTCGAGGAAAACCTCCTGCTCGGGGCCTTTCGGCGCACCGCCCGCCGCGATATGGCGCGCAATCTGGAAGTTTGTTTCGAGACCTTCCCACGTCTTGCCGAGCGCCGCAGCCAGCTTGCCGGCAGCATGTCGGGCGGCGAGCAGCAGATGCTGGCGCTCGGCCGCGCGCTGATGCTGGCGCCGAAAATTCTGCTGGTCGACGAGCCCTCTGTGGGCCTGGCACCGATCTTGGTCAGCCGCACCATCGACGCCATCAACGAGATGAAGCAGCGCTATTCGCTGACCGTCTTGATGGCCGAGCAGAATTTCACCCAGGCGATCCGCATCGCCGACCGCGGCTATGTCATCGTCCACGGCAAGATCGCCTTCGAGGGCCGCACCATGGACGAGCTCAACAACAACGATTTGATCAAGAAATTTTATTTGGGGCTGTAGCGTCACTCCGCGGCCGAGCGCAGTGCGAGGAGCCCGAGCTTCGCGCGCGCCACCGGAATGACGCTGATGGCTTCCTCACTGCACCGGGAAATCGAAAAAGGTGCTGGGAAACGGCTCGCCGCGCAGCGTGAAATGCCACCACTCCTTGTCGTAGCCGCGAAAGCCCCGGTGGCGCATCGCTGTGGCGAGCAGCATGCGGTTGGCATGCTGCGCCGGCGTGATCGTCGGATCGTCGGTCCATGATTTCGGGCTGAAGAAGTCGAAATGAGTGCCCATATCGAGCTCGGTGCCGTCGATTTTCGCCAGCGTCAAGTCCATGGTCGAACCGCGCGAATGGCCGGAATGCGAGGCGATATAGCCGTCGCGGAACAGCATGCCCTTGTCGACGTCGGGATAAAACTCCGCTTTGGTCGTCTGGTCGCGGAGGTCGTGCGCCCAGCGGACGAAATTTGCCACCGCGCGCACCGGCCGGTAACAGTCGAACACCTTGATACGCAGCCCGCTTGGCGCCACGTCACGTGCAACGTCAGCGAGGGCATCCGCGGCTTGACGCGTGAGCAGACAGTGCGGCGCCTGATAGCCGTCGACCGGCCGGCCGGTGAAATTATGCGAACCGGCGTAGCGCATCTCGACGATCAGTCCCGGCACCACCGTTGCCGCATCGACGAAAGACGAAGGCCGGTCTTTGGGCCGGTCCTGGGCGACGGCTGATTGCGTGCAGGCAATGCGAGCAGCGCCAACGCAAGCGAATGGCGAATAGCGAATGTCGAACCGTTCGATGATCGCCTTTTCATTTCCCATTCGCTGTTCGCTCATTCGCTTACTTCGCCATTCGCCGCTCACTGTTGCGGGCATGCCGAAACCCATTCCCCTTCAACTGTATTTTGCGAATCGACCGGCGGCATCCCCGCCATCATCCGCCTTGGTCCGCACCGTGCCGGTATAGTGGTGCGGACTGTCGAAGTTGAAGACGCCGCTCAGATCCATGTTGAGCTGGCCCTTGCAGACCAGATGCCAGGTCAACAGCGGTCCCTTGAGACTGCGCTCGATCGGCGCGCAGTCCGAATTTACGGTCATCCCAGTTGGCGAGAATGTCGTCCCAAGGTCGCTGGTCTGCTCCTGGGTCAGGCATTTGGACGATTCGTGCGGCGGACTGACCATGCCTGCGCTCTCGGCGCGAGAGGTGATTTTCCACAGTCCGGGGGCGATGCCGTCGGCGCAGGCCGCCGACACGGTGAGCCCAAAGGCGGCAAACGCAACGATCGCGACTATACGGCAAGCCACAAGAGTTCTCCTGTTATCGACTTTCAGGCGGCCATTTGACCCTGGACGGCCCGTCGTTAACCAACCGCTAACCATATACCCGGCACATTTTGCCTGGGAGGCGTAACCGTTTCTACTGCACTGTTCTAACGCTCTTTGGGGTCAGCCTTGGACTCGAGCGCGGCTCCGCTTCTTCACGTCGGTGGCCCACCGGCCGCCGCGCACAGCTTTGAATCGCACGACCGTAGACGGAGCCGATCGACCGGCATGAGCGACGCATTACCAGCGCAGGGCGGAGAAACGGCGCTGTCGCGGCTCGCCGACTTCGGCACCATGCTCCGGCGCAGCGACATTGTGCTGGCCGTCGGCATGATGACGATCCTCGTCATCCTGATCCTGCCGCTGCCGGCGGTTCTGCTCGATTTTGCGCTGGCGATTTCCATCACCTTTTCCGTGCTGATCCTGATGACGTCGCTGTTCATCCAGGCGCCGCTCGAATTCTCGTCGTTCCCGACCGTGCTGCTGATCGCCACCATGCTGCGGCTGGCGCTCAATCTGGCCTCGACGCGGCTGATCCTGGCGCACGGCCACGAAGGCACCGCCGCCGCCGGCCATGTCATCCAGGCGTTCGGCAATTTCGTCATGGGCGGCAATTTCGTCATCGGCATCATCGTGTTCACGATCCTGGTGATCGTGAACTTCGTGGTCATCACCAAGGGCTCCGGACGCATCGCCGAGGTGGCGGCGCGCTTCCAACTCGATTCCATGCCCGGCAAGCAAATGGCCATCGATGCCGATCTCAATGCCGGCCTGATCGACGAGAAGGAGGCGCGGCAGCGGCGCAAGACGCTCGAAGACGAATCGGGCTTCTTCGGCGCCATGGACGGCGCTTCGAAATTCGTCCGCGGCGACGCCATCGCCGGGCTCCTCGTGGTGATGATCAACGTCATCGGCGGCATGATCATCGGCATCGTGCAGCAAGGCCTCAGCTTCGCCGACGCCGCCCAGGACTACACGCTGCTGACGGTCGGTGACGGGCTGGTCACGCAGATTCCGGCGCTGATCGTTTCGACCTCGGCCGGTCTCCTCGTCTCCAAGGCCGGCGTCGCCGGCGCCGCCGACAAGGCGCTGCTCAGCCAGTTCTCCACCTATCCCAAGGCGCTCGGCATGTCGGCTGCGGTCATGCTGGTCATGGCGTTGCTGCCGGGAATTCCGATGATCCCGTTTCTCGTGCTTGGCGGCGGCACGGCGGCGATGGCCTTCACCATCGACCGCCGCGCCAAGCAGGTGGTCACCGACGAGGCGAAAAAGGTGGAAATCGCCAAGGCGGCGCCCGCCGAGGAGCCGATCGCCGCCTCGCTCAAGATGGACGATCTCAAGATCGAACTCGGCTACGCGCTGTTGCCGATGGTCAACGCGCCGGACGGTTCCGACCGGCTGACCGAGCAGATCAAGGCGCTGCGCCGGTCGCTGGCGACCGAAATGGGCTTCGTCATGCCCGCGGTGCGCATCCTCGACAACGTCCAGCTCGACGCCAACAGCTACCTCATCAAGATCAAGGAGGTCGAGGCCGGCACCGGCAAGGTGTGGCACGGCCAATACATGGTCATGGATCCGTCCGGCAATCAGGTCACGCTGCCGGGCACGCATACCACCGAGCCGACGTTCGGCCTGCCGGCGACTTGGATCGACGCCGCATTGAAAGAGGAGGCCTCGGTCAAGGGCTACACCGTCGTCGATGCCGCCACCGTGCTTGCCACCCACCTCACCGAGCTTATCAAGGCCAATATGGCGGAGCTGTTGTCCTATGGCGAAGTGCAGAAATTGATCAAGGAGCTGCCGAAGGAGCAGAGCGAGCTGATCAAGGACATCGTGCCGGCGCAGATCACGATTTCCGGCATCCAGCGCGTGCTGCAAATATTGCTGGCCGAGCGGGTGTCGATTCGCGATCTATCGACCATCCTCGAGGGCATCGCCGACGGACTGCCGGCAACGCGCAACGCCACCATGCTCGCCGAACACGTGCGCGCGCGGCTGGCGCGCCAGCTCTGCGCTCAGCATATCACCGCGGCAGGCACGCTGCCGATCATCGCGCTGACCGCCAAATGGGAGCAGGCCTTCGCCGAATCGATCGTCGGCCAAGGCGACGAGCGCAGCCTCGCCATGCAGCCCTCGAAACTCACCGAATTCATCAATCTGGTACGCGAGAAGTTCGAGCAGGCGGCCCGCGACGGCGAAGCGCCGGTGCTGGTCACTTCGTCGGGCATCCGGCCGTTCGTGCGCGGCATCGTCGAGCGGTTCCGCGCGCAAACCGCGGTGCTGGCGCAATCGGAAATCCATCCGCGGGCGCGGCTGAAGACGGTGGCAAGCATTTAATGGCGATTCAATTCGATCGGATCATGGTCTAGGGCGCGACCGATAGGCCTTTGACGTGATGCTTCTCGATCAGGCGCGCCACCAGCCCCGACTTTTTCGCCTCTGCCACGAATTCGCTCAGAAACGCGGCGCCGGCGGTGTTCGGCTTGGCCGTGCCGATCGCCTGCTGCACGGTCATGAAATTCCCCGGCAGGATTTTGGAGCCGGGGAGCTTGTTCACATCGGTGAGAAGCTGCGGCCGCAGCGCGGCACAGGCCTCAAGCTTCTCGGCGACGAATTGGTCGAACGGGCCGTCCGCCGTGTCCGAGAGCAGGAGCTTGGCCTCTTTGATATTGCGTTCGAGCCAGAGGCAGTAGGCCGCACCGCGCCGGGTCGTGATCCGCACGCCGGGACGGTCGACATCGGCAATGCTGGAGATCGGCGAGCCGGGCGGCACCAAATAAGTGGCTTCGATTTCGCAATAGGCGGAGGTGAACGTGATCTTCTCCGCCCGCTGCGGCTCGGCGCCGATCAGCCCGATGTCCCAAACATTGGTGCCGGCGGCATCGGCCAAATGTGAGGGGCGGTCGAATTTGACGTATGCCACCGGCACGCCAAGCCGCCGTGCGATCTCCGCGGCCATATCGGGCGCCACGCCTTGCGGATCGCCCGAGGCGGTTTTTCCCGTGACCAAGAGGAAATTGCTCATATTGATGCCGGCGCGGAGAACGCCCGTTGGGGCAAGTTCGGATGTGATCTGGCTCACGTTCTGATCCTTCTGAAATATCGCTGTTGCGGCATAGGCTTAGGCGAATACTCCGACCGGGTTTGTCGGCTGCGGCAGGAACCAAGCGTCGCTTCAATCATTATCACGTGTCTTCAAGGTTCGGTGAAGAGGCGTTTTTGTGACCGCCATCGCTGCCTAAGTGTAGCGCTTGAACGAAACCCTGAGCCCGGCTGCTGCGACCAATGGGCAGAAGCGGGAGGATTGTCATGAACCATTCGATGTATAGCGCCGACCGCGCCACCCATTTGAAGATCGTGGTGATCGGGCTCTTGTGCGCGACGTTGGTCGCGGTGGTCGGCATTTTCGCCAATGTGAGCGGCGGAGTCAATCTCGGCACCGAAATTCTGGTGAAGGCCGGCCAGCCAACCACGCTCAGCGGGCATTTGCCGACCATCCGGTAATCTTTTAGGTCTTCGGCGCCGTCGCGGCCGGTACGGATTCCACCATTTTGCCGGTGAAGAGAACCGGCCCGGTCGGCGCGCCGCTCGGCGAGCCGCCGGCGGGCTCGAGCGATACCGCATAACTCGCCGCGCGCAGTGCCGCGAGATCGAAGTCTGCCGGCAACGCTCGGGTGGTGAATTCGTCGGCGCCGACAAGGCCGAGCGAACGGGGCTTCGGATTGTTATTCGGGATCAACCAAAGTTCGTAGCTGCGGCCTTGGTCTGCGCTTGCGGTCACCCTGCGCACCGTCATGGTGCGGTTTTGCGGATCGACCGTGAGCAGAAATGCCGGCGCCGTCGGCTCTTGCTGCAATACCGCGACAAGCCGGGAGCCGGGCGGCGCCGTCGCCGCCGATTGCGGCAGCCGGCCCATTGGAAGAAGGCCCGGCGCGAACTGGCCGACCGCGATATAGACCGCAAGCAAAGCGGCGATCGCACTCATCGCCACCGTAAACCCGCGCCAGCGCCGCGCCTCGCGCGCCAGATAGACCACCTCGGCGCTGCGCTCGATCTTTGGCCCCGCCGGCGCGGGAGTCGGTTGGAGCGATGGCGGCTTTTGCGCTTCGGTGTTCTCGTCCGGCGGCAACAGGCTTGAAGCCAGCGCCGCAACCGCCGCGCTGTCGTCCGGATCTTCCGGCGGCGTGGCAGCCGAATCTTCTGCCGGCGTCGACGAAAAATCGAGCGTCGGCGCCGCTGGCTCGCCGGCCACCTCCGGCATCACCTCCGCTGGCGTTTCGGGCGCGATTTGCGGCGTAGCCTCTTCGATCGTCGGCAGCAGGCTTGCTTCGGTCGCCGGCGCATTTTGCTCGTTGGCCGGCCGAGCGGCTTCGATCTCGGCGGCGATGTGCTGCTCGGCGCCGTCGACCTCGGTTTTGATCCTGTCCCAAACGTCCGGCGGCGGTTCGACGGCCTCGACCATGACGTTGAGCTCGCCCAGCCGGCGCTCCCACACGCGCACAATCTCGGCAAAGCCCGGATCGATCACGAGCAGCGCCTCGGCCTGATCGCGCTCGTCGGCGGAGAGCGTTCCCAAGACATATTCGGCGGCAAGAGCATCCCGGTCGTCGTCGTACATCGCTACCTCAACAGGTTCTTCTCAAGCACGATCATGCTCGGTCTCCCATACACTCGCGAATTTCGAGGAGACTGCGGCGAAGCCAGGTTTTGATCGTGTTCACCGGAATATCGAGCTTTTGCGCCAGCTGATCGCGGCTCCAACCGCTGTAATAGGCCAACAGCACGATGCGTTGCTTCTCCGGATCGAGCTTGCCGAGGCAGGACAAAAGCCGCTTGAGCTCCTCGGTCATCTCGCGCCGCGCCAGCGGCGACGGCGCTTCGGATGCCGTCTCCATCGCTTCGGGCTCTTCCTCGATGGAAACATCCCCGCGTTTGCGCACGATGTCGATGGCGCGATTGCGCGCGATCGCCACCATCCAGGTGATGGGGCTCGCCAGCATGGGGTCGAACCGGTCGGCCATTTTCCAAACCTTGAGGTAGGTCTCCTGCATGACCTCTTCGGCCAATGCTGGCCTGCCCAAGATACGGAGCAATACCCCATAAAGTTTCGCGCGCGTTTCGATATAGAGGCGTTCAAACGCCGCCTCGTCGCCTCTGGCGACGGCGCCGAGCAGCCAGACCAGTTCCGTCTGCATCAACATGACAGCCTCTGGCCCCGATAAGGCCGCACGAGCGCCCACAGGGCCCCCCGCTCCGGCCGATTATCGCCGCGGAGCGTGGCCTTCGTCGAGAGCGAATGCGGGGTAGAACCGGGACGAATTCCCCCTCATTCCCGTGCGTGCGGGAATTCGGAGCCGGACCGAGCTCAAAGGTTCGGTCCCCGCTGGCGCGGGGACGAGCAAACCAGGGGATGTGGGACGTTACGCCGGAGCGATGCCGCGAGCGCGCATCAGCGCAATACCGTCAAGCTCGATCTGCTCGGCGGCATTGTCCGCTTCGCGTTCGCGCAGCTGGTCGCGCTCGTCGAGCAACTCGACCTTCTTGAGGTCGTCGAAGGCCTCACCGAGCGCCCCCTTGGCGTCCTCGAGCTGCACCCGCAGCTCGTCGGCCGAGCGCTTGAGGTTCTCGCGCCGCGCGATGGCGGCCTTGGCATACGTCGGATAGGCAAAATGGCCGGGATCATGGATACCGGCGCGATCCTGTTCGGCCCGGATTTCGCGCTCAAGGTCGCCGGCCATGCGCTCGAACTCGGCGATCATGGTCTCGATCTGGGCGACCTTGCGCCGCTTCTCGTCGACCTGAAATTTCTTCAGGCGAATAAGCGTCTCTCGGGACTTCATCGACTACTACTCCCCCGAAGCCATTTCCGGAAAACCTTGGGCATTAATGCCCGAGCGAACCCCGTCGCACGGCGCCGGATCGACCGATTGTGGCACGGATAACGTTAGCGTTAGGTTTCCGCGGTCGCGACGATCTGCGCCAAACGGCTGTAACCTTCCGCCAAGCTGGTTGCTTCTTCCTTACCTTGGCCCAAAAAGTCCTCCAGCGGCTTGTGCAGGCGGATGGCTTCGTCGACTTCCGGGCTCGATCCGGCCCGGTAGGCCCCAAGCCGGATGAGCTCCTCCATATCCGCATAGGTCGCCATGACCTGCCGGGCCCGGGTCAAAGCCGGCAGATAGGCCTGATCGGCCGCCCGCGGCATGGTGCGGGAGACCGATTTGAGGACATTGATTGCCGGATAGCGGCCGCGTTCGGCGATGGCGCGCTCCATCACGATATGGCCGTCGAGGATGCCGCGCACGGCATCCGCGATCGGCTCGTTGTAATCGTCGCCGTCCACCAGGACCGTGAAAATGCCGGTGATGGTGCCCTGCTCGGTGCCCGGTCCCGCCCGCTCGAGCAGCCGCGGCAGTTCGGTGAAAACGGTCGGCGTATAGCCTTTGGCGGTCGGCGGCTCGCCGGCGGAGAGACCGATTTCGCGCTGCGCCATGGCAAACCGCGTCACCGAATCCATCAGCACCAGCACGTCCTTGCCCTCGTCGCGAAAGTATTCGGCGATAGCGAGCGTCTCATGGGCGGCCTGGCGGCGCATCAGCGCCGGCTCGTCGGAGGTCGAGACCACGACCACCGAACGGGCGAGGCCCGCGTCGCCGAGATCGTCTTGCAAGAACTCCTGCACCTCACGGCCGCGTTCGCCGATGAGCCCGATCACCGTGACATCGGCCGACACGTTGCGCGCCAGCATCGACAGCAGCACCGATTTGCCGACGCCGGAGCCGGAGAAAATGCCCATGCGCTGGCCGCGGCAGCAGGTCACGAAGGTATTGAGCGCCCGCACGCCGAGATCGAGCGGTGAGCCGACCCGGCGACGCGCATGCGCCAGCGGCGGCGTGTTGCGGTACGGATAGGGCGAGGGTCCGAGCAGCAGCGCGCCCTTGCCGTCGATCGGCTCGCCGAGCGCGTTGACCACCCGGCCGAGCCAGCCCGCCGACGGCCGCACCGCGCCGGCGACCGAGGTCACCAGCGCGCGGCAGCCTCGGCGCACGCCTTCGAGCGGGGCAAACGGCATCAAGAGCGCGTTAATGCCGGAGAAGCCGACCACCTCGCAGGGGATGGCTTTGGCCGAAGTCTCGATGACCACCCGGGCGCCGACCGACATCGCATGCAAGGGGCCCGCGACCTCGACCATCAGCCCGCGCACCCCGACGACGCGGCCATAGATTTCGATGCCGTCGAGCTCATTGATCTGTTCGGCGAGCGCCTTCATGGCCCGCTCCCGCCGCTTTGCCGGTGACGCCGCCACAGACCGCCCGGCCATCTCCGCAAAAGAATGGTTACTTCGGGGGCCCTGTTCTTAATCGCTTGTTTACCCGGGACGTTAATCATTGCGCAGTCGTCCTTAGGGCCAAGGCACGCTCACCCCTCCAGGACGGAGGGATGAGTCGTTTGAGTCGGTTAGCGCCGAGACTTAATCTGGGACATGAACGCAAACGTGGCTAAAAAACCACTACCACGCAACATCTTAAGGCGATTCGCCGGAATTTGCCTATTGAATGCTTGCGTGACCAGAATCAGGTTTTGTTAACCATAGCGCCGTTACTGTCCCGAATCAGTTTGTGCAAGGCGTTTTCCGGAAGGCCGCCGCTGCGGCGTGCCGACCTTGAGCCCGCGCGGCGAAGAAGGGGACTGGCATGCGCGTATTGCTGATTGAAGACGATAGCGCCACCGCGCAATCGATCGAGCTGATGCTCAAATCCGAGAGCTTTAACGTCTACACGACGGATCTCGGCGAAGAAGGCATCGATCTCGGCAAGATCTACGACTACGACATCATCCTGCTCGACCTGAACTTGCCGGATATGTCGGGTTTCGAGGTGCTTGCGCTAGCCTGCGGGTGTCGAAGGTCAAGACGCCGATCCTGATCCTCTCCGGTCTCGCCGGCATCGAGGACAAGGTCCGCGGTCTCGGCTTCGGCGCCGACGACTACATGACCAAGCCGTTCCACAAGGACGAATTGGTCGCGCGCATCCACGCCATCGTGCGCCGCTCCAAGGGCCACGCCCAGTCGGTCATCAATACCGGCGATCTGTGCGTCAACCTCGACACCAAGACCGTCGAGGTCAATGGCGCCCGCGTGCATCTGACCGGCAAGGAGTACCAGATGCTGGAGCTCCTGAGCCTGCGCAAGGGCACGACGCTGACCAAGGAAATGTTCCTCAATCACCTCTATGGCGGCATGGACGAGCCGGAGCTGAAGATCATCGACGTCTTCATCTGCAAGCTGCGCAAAAAGCTCGCCAATGCCTCGAACGGCAAGAACTACATCGAAACGGTGTGGGGCCGCGGCTATGTGCTGCGCGAGCCGGCCGAGGACGAGGTCAAAATCCCGGCGTAATAGCCGGCCTGACGAACACGGTAAGACCGAGACGGCAAAACCCCGGCCAGTGGCCGGGGTTTTTGTATTGTGCGAGATCTAGCGTCCGCCGTTGACGGCAACGAGCCGCGGGCCGGGCTTGGCGGAGTTGAGCGGCGACAGCCGGGCGGCGTTTACGGTCGGCGTGTAAAGGCCGCGCTTGTCGGGCACCATTTTGAAGCGGTCGGTCAGGCCGACCACCGTCTCGGCCGCGCCGAGCACGAGATAACCGTCGCCGGCAATGACCCGCGCCAGCCGGTTGAGCACGTCGATCTTGGTTTCCTGGTCGAAATAGATCAGCACGTTGCGGCAGAAGATCAAGTCGAACATGCCGAGCTGGCAGAAATCGGCCAAGCAGATTGAGCTGCCGGTAGCGCACCATGGCGCGCAGCTCGGGCGCGATCTGCCACAACTCGCCGGATTGCAAGAAATGCTTGATCGAGAAGCTGGATCGGCAGCCCGCGCTGCACCTCGAATTGGGTGTAGAGTCCGCTGCGCGCCTTCTCCAGCACCTCGCCGGACAGGTCGGTGGCCAGCAATTCGATGCGCCAGCCGGCGATTTCGGCGCTCGAACTCTTTGAGGCACATGGCAAGCGAATACGGCTCCTGGCCGGTCGCCGCGGCGGCGCACCAGATGCGGATACTGCGCGTCGGCCGCCGCGCCGCCAACAGCGCCGGCATGATCGTCAAACGGAAATGCTCGAACGGCGTCTTGTCGCGAAAGAAGAACGATTCGTTGGTCGTCATCGCTTCGACGACGGCGGTCATCAGTGCCGGATCTTGCGCCAGCTTGAGCGCCGCCACGAGCTCGCCGAGATTGGCCAGGCCGGCTTTGCGGGCAACCGGCAAGCAGCCTGCTTTCGACCAGATATTGCTTGTCGGCCGAGAGCACGAGGCCGGAACGCGCCTTCAGAGCAAGTGCGCAGGAAATCGTAATCGAGCGGCGTCACGAACGCACTCCCGAGAACAGGCGAATGATTTTCGGCGCGATCTGATCGAGCGGCAGTACCGCCGAGCACAAGCCGGCCTGCGCCACGGCGCGCGGCATGCCCCACACCACGCTGCGTCGCTTCGTCCTGGGCGATGATGCTGCCGCCGGCCGCCACGATATCGGCAGCGCCGCGCGAGCCGTCGGCGCCCATGCCGGTGAGAACCAGCGCCAGGGTGGCCGCGCCCCATACCGGGACCGCCGAACCGAACAAGGCGTCTACCGCGGGCTTGCAGAAATTGATCGGCGGGTCGTCGCCAAGGGCGATCCTGATGCCGCCGCCGTCGCGCACCACACGCATATGGCGGCCGCCCGGCGCTACATAGATGCCGCCGGCAAGCACCGGCTCGCCGTCCTCGGCTTCGTGCGCGCCGCGGCCGCCGACGCGCGACAGATGCTCGGCCAAAACAGTCGTGAACATTGGCGGCATGTGCTGCGCGATCAAGACCGGCGCCCGGTCGACCGCGGCGGGCAGCTTTTCGATCAAGGCGGTGAGCGCCTGCGGGCCGCCGGTCGAAGAACCGATCAAAAGCACGCGCGGCGGCACGGCGGAAAACGGCCGCAACCGTAACGGCTCGGCCTCGTGCAGGACGCTTTTTCGCGCCCGCAGGGCTGGCGGCCTCTTTGCCACGCAGCGCCGGCGCTGTTCCCGGCGCCGGTTGACGTGCATAGGCGCGCGGCGAGAACCGGTTACGGCCGAGCGTGCGGATTTTCTCGATCAGCTCGCGGCGAAAGCCGACCGAGGTCGCCGCCTCGCGCGTCGTTTCCGGCTTTGGAATATAGTCGGCGGCGCCCAGCGCCAAGGCGCGCAAGCTTATCTCGGCGCTGCGCCGCGTGAAGCGTCGACACCATGATGACGACGAGATCGCGTTTCTTCTGCAACAACAGCGGCAGAGCGGAAATGCCGTCGAGCTCCGGCATGTCGATGTCGAGCACGACGACGTCGGCGTCGCATTGCTCGATCCGCGCCACCGCTTCGCGGCCGGTGCGCAACGATGCGATGACCTGCATATCGGGTTCGGCATCGACCCAGCGCGCCAACAGGCTGCGCACGACGATGGCGTCATCGACAACCATCACCCGGATCGGGTTTGCGGTCCGGGACGCGGGGGTCGCGGCGGCAAGGACGGTACTCATGCTACACGGACTTTCGGTACGCGGACTTCGATACGCGAAGCGCTACAACGTGACGCACCGCCGCACTTAGATCAGGCCGACTTCCTGGAACTTGGCTTCGACAATGTCCTTGTCGAACGGCTTCATGATGTATTCGTTGGCGCCGGCATGCAGCGCGCGGGCGATGTGCGCGACGTCGTTCTCGGTGGTGCAGAACACCACTTTGGGCCGATCGCCGCTCGGCAGCCGCCGCAGCGCCCGCAGAAAATCGTAGCCGTCCATTTTCGGCATGTTCCAATCGAGCAGGATCGCGTCTGGCATCTGCGTCTGGCAGGATGCAATCGCCTCCTCGCCGTTCTCCGCCTCCACGATCTGGAACTCGAGCCCTTCGAGAATTCGCCGCGCCACCTTGCGGATGACGCTGGAATCGTCAACAACCAAACACGTTTTCATAGTTTCCTCGCTTCACATTTGCGCGGGCCAAGCCGCCGTCTCGTCTCGTTGCAGTTCCTATCCGTGCCGTTCCGATTTATGCCGCCCATCTTCATGCCGCCGATTTTCATGCCGCCATCGTCTCGCCGCCCAGATCCAGCACGCGATCGACGTCGAGCACGACGAGAAGCTGGCCATCGAGCCGGAATACGCCGGCAGAGACGCGGGCCAGCTTGCGATCGAGATTGATCGGATTGGCCTCGCGTTCGCCGTCCGGCAGCTTGAGCACCTCGCCCACGCCGTCGACCAGAAGGCCGAACAATTCGACGCCGCACTCGATGCCGATCGCCATCGGCGGCCTTTCGTCGGGCCGCGACTGGAGGTCGAGCCGATTGCCGAGATGGATCGCCGTGACGATGCGGCCGCGCAGATTGAGCACGCCCGCGATCTCCGATCCGGCCAGCGGCACCCGCGTCATCCGGGCCGGTTTGAAAACATCCTGCACCCGTTCGATCGGCAGACCGAACAGCTGGCCGGCCGCGGTGAAGGTGACATAATCGGTGACGTTGCTGTTGTCGTTCATCGCGCTCACGCTGCCCGTTCCAGATCGGCGCTCTGTTCCTTGATCGCCGCAATCAGTCCGGGCCGGTCGAATTTGGCGACAAAATCGTGGAAGCCGGCGGCGCGTCCGCGCGCGATCGTGTCGTCGGAAACCATGGCGGCAAGGGCGATGATCGGGATGGCGGCGGTCGCCGGCGCCACCCGCAATGCTTGCGCCAGCGCAAAGCCATCCATGTCGGGCATTTCGACGTCGGTCACGACGAGGTCGATACGGCCGCCGGACTTAAGCGCGGTCAGCGCCTCGCTGCCCGATGCGACCGCGATCACCCGGTAGCCGGCCGCCTTGATCAGCGGCGCCAGCATATCGCGGAAAAACGGCGAGTCATCGACCAGCAGCACCGTGCGCGCCGGGCCTTTGGTCGCTCCGTCGCGACGGCGGAACCAGTCCTCGAAGGCCTGCGGCAGGAAGTGCGCGACGTCAACGATCTCGGTGGTATTGCCCTTGATCACGGCGCAACCAAGCACGCCGGGGCGATCGCTCGCCACTTCGATGTCGAGCTTGTCTTCGACAATATCGACGATCTCGTCGACCACGAGGCCCATCGAGCGGCCATGATCGGAAAATACCAGGATCGGCTGGGCGCCTTCGCTCTTCAGGCCGGCAGCGGCATCGATGCGAAGCAGCGGCATCAGCTGATCGCGGTATTGCACGAGGTGGCGGCCGTCGGAGATTTCGATACGGCGGCAATCGATCTCCTCAAGGCGGGTGACGAGCGACAGCGGCACGGCTTTGAGGCGCTGCGAGCCGGCGCGGAACACCAGCAGCGAGACGATATCGTCGACCGCGGTCTCCTCGCTTTGTTTGAGTTCGGCCGCATCGGCTGGCGCGGCCTGAGCGGCACGGCCGAGCGCCTGGGCGACGCCATTCGGATCGACGATCATGATGACCGAGCCGTCGCCGAGGATGGTGGTGCCGGAAAACACCGCGATGTGCCGCAACTTCGACGACACCGGCTTGATCACGATTTCCTCGGTATGCAGCACGCCGTCGACCACGGCGCCGAACACCTGATTGCCGACCTGGATGACGACGACGAAGCCGCTCTCGCGCTCGCTGTCGCCGAGCCGGAAAACCTCCTTGAGGTAGAGCAGCGGCAATAACCGGTTGCGCAGCCGCAACACGGGCGCGTCCTTGATCCGCTCGATGCGGTGCTCGCCGCCGCCGGCACGAACGAGCTCCAGCACGGAGAGCTGCGGAATGGCGAAGCGCTCGCCGGCGACTTCGACGATGAGCGCCGAGACGATGGCAAGCGTGAGCGGAATCTTAATGGTGAAACTCGTTCCGACGCCGGCCGATGAATTCAGGTCCACCGTACCGCCGATCTGCTCGATATTGCTGCGCACGACGTCCATGCCGACGCCGCGCCCGGAAATGCTCGTGACATGCGCGGCGGTGGAAAAGCCGGGCGCGAAAATGAAACTGCAAATCTCGGCATCGGATTTGCCGGCCAGATCGGCTTCGCTGGCGAGTCCGGTCTCGATGGCCCTGGCCTTGATGCGCGCGACATCGAGCCCGCGGCCGTCGTCGGCAATCTCGATGATGATGTGGCCGCCTTGATGATAGGCGGTAAGCCGGATCGTGCCGGTTTTCGATTTGCCGGCGGCAATGCGCTCGGCGGGGCTTTCGACGCCATGATCGGCGCAATTGCGCACCAGATGCGTCAGCGGATCCCGCACCAATTCGAGCACCTGGCGGTCGAGCTCGGTCTCGGCGCCGTGCATTTCGAGCTCGATCTCTTTGCCGAGTTCGGCGCATAAGTCGCGCACCACGCGCGGCAGTTTCTGCCACGCATTGCCGATCGGCTGCATGCGCGTCTTCATCACGCTTTCCTGAAGCTCGGCGGTGACATTGGAGAGCCGCTGTAACGGCACTTTGAAGTCGGATTCTTCGTGTCGGCGCACGATTTCCAAAAGCTGGTTGCGCGTGAGCACCAGTTCGGAAACCGTGGTCATGAGGCGATCGAGCGTGTCGACGCTGACGCGGATCGAATGACCGGCGAGCTTTTCGCTGGTCTCGGCTGCGGGTTTTTCGGCCTCGGCGGTTACGGTCGCGACGTGGCGCTCATCGCGATCCCCGGCCACAGGCTTTTGCTGCGTCGGCGGCTGCAGCGCCGCCGCAGCCTCATGCCGCGCCATGCGCGCCAACTGCTCGATCAGGCCGGCGTCATCGCCGGAGGGTTCCTGCTCTTTCGCCTCGAGTTCGGCGAGAATCGACTTGATGCGGTCGATGGTCGCAAGAATGAGCGTCACAGCCTCGGCGGTGACCGGCATGCCGTCGCGGAATTTACCCATCAGGGTTTCGGCGGCATGCGTCAGCGTTTCGAGCCGGGACAGTCCGAGAAAACCGCAAGTGCCCTTGATGGTGTGGACGAGACGAAAAATATTGCCGAGAATGCCGCCGTTATTCGGTTCCTGTTCGAAACGCACAAGCTCGGCGTCGACGAGATCGAGACTCTCGCCGGTTTCAGTGAGAAAATCGCGCAGCAACTCGTCCATCCAAGGCGCCTCGTCGTCGCCACCGGCAAGCCGCCGGCGCACGCAGAGCGTGCATTTCATCGCCAGCCGCGCACGACGCGCGCCGTCCTCGCCAGGCGCGCTGCACCTGATCGGGCCAGCTTAGTCTGTTGCCAAAGGGTTTAATTTCGGTTGCGGGACGCCCGTAATTGGGCTCGGCGAACCGAGAAAAAGCGGCTCAACGGGCGGTTACAACCACCGTTTCGCCCTCGGGGGCCGCCGACAGCGTCAACCCGCAATCTCGGGCCAGGATTCCGGCGTAGACCGGCTGGATGGCATGGGCGTCGACCGGCTGGGCCGCGCTACCGCCCAGGAGTTCGGCGGTAGCCGGGGTAATACGGGCATTCAGCCCTGCCGCGGTGACCCGATATCCCCCATCGAGGGGATCGACGGTCAGGGTGCCGCCGCGCGGGATGGCACCGACACCCACCATCAGCATATTGAGCAGGAGCTTGGCCCGGTTTTTGGGCACCAGCTCCCGTGCCACGTTCCAGACGATCGTCGTTTTGCCGTCCTCGATGAGACCGCGCGCCGCTTTTTCGGCATCGCCCAGCTCGATCTGCGCCCCGGCAGAACCTGCCGCGCCGAACGCCAGCCGGCAGAATTGCAGTTTGGCGGAAGCCTGTCGCGCGCTTTTCTTGATCAAATCGAGGGCGAACGTCTTGGTCTCTTCGTCCTTGTCCTCTTCCAGGACTTCCAGCCCGTTGACGATGGCGCCGACGGGACTGATCAGGTCGTGGCAAACGCGCGAGCAAAGGAGCGCCGCAAGATCGAGGGCTCCGATGCTGATGGGGCCGTTAACGGGCGCCGACATGAGTAACTCCGCGGCACGGAATAAAGCCCGTCCGTGTCACAGCGCGGGCAATTCGGCAATCGTGCCCTCAAGCCCGGGGCGTGCTAGATCGCAATCCCTCGGAACCCTAGGAACCCTCCGTGCCAAGCTTAGACGCCGCCGCCTGCGCAGGGCTCATGGACGAGCTCATCAAGCTCACCTCGCACGCGGCGGAAAAGATCGTGGATTTGGCCACCAAAGTGGATGTGCGGACTAAGGCCGACGGCTCGCCGGTGACCGCGGCCGACGAGACCGCCGAAGCCATCATTTGCGCAGGCCTAGAACGCCTCGCTCCGGGAGTGCCAATCGTCTCGGAAGAGCAAGCCTCGCGCAAAAAGCCGAAAGCGATCGAACAGGGCAGCTATTTTCTCGTCGACCCGCTCGACGGCACACGGGAATTCATTGCCGGCCGCGACGAATATACCATCAATATCGCGCTCATGACCGATCGCACGCCGGTGCTCGGCATCATCTGCGCGCCGGCGCTTTGTGACTTTTGGTGGGGCATCGTCGGCAGCGGTGCCCACCGCTTATCGCGGATGCTTTCGCCCGGAGGACCGGCGCCGATCCGCACCCGGCCGCGGCCGCAAGACGAGCCCGTGATTGTGGTCAGCCGCTCGCATCTCGATGCGCGCACGCGCGCCTATGTCGACGGCTTTCCGCGGGCCAAACTCGTGCAATCCGGCTCATCGATAAAATTTTGCCGGCTCGCCGAAGGTGCAGCCGACCTTTATCCGCGGCTGGCGCCGACGCACGACTGGGACATCGCGGCAGGTCACGCCATCCTCAAAGCGGCAGGCGGCGAGGTGACGGCGCCCGACGGAACGCCGCTGCGCTACGGCACGCCGGAGCTCTTGATCCCGGCTTTCGTCGCAACCGGCCGGCCGATTACGGGATGAGCCGGCCCAGCACGCTTGGCCATTTCCGCTCGGCCGGTCCGACGATGCGGTCCGGATCGGCGGTGAACTTGTCGCGCCGGTCGGCATCATAGAATAGGAACAGCTTTTCGCCGGCGATCAGCCAAATGTTCGGATTACCAGCGACGGCGACGCCATGGGCGATGCCGAGCGGATCGTAGCCGCCATATTGCGGCATATAGACATCGGGGCTTGCCGCGAATGCTGCGCGGTCGCCGATATTGGCAAAGCGCCAAACCGCGCCGCCATAGCGCAATTCAAGATCGGCACTGCCCTCGATCGGCTTGCCGTCGGTGAAGAAGGCAACCGGATCGTAGCCGTCGATCGCAAGACCGGTATGCCAGTCCGCCACAATCCGTTCGCTGGCGGCCGCGCGCAAGGTCGGCGGTCCGGCGGTGAGCACAAAAATGAGGCCGGCATAGGCTAAAAGCCCGGCGCAGGCCGCACTGGCAGCGCAGTATTGCTTCCGTTTCCGCCGTGCTGTCGTCATAGTCTCGGCAAAAGCTGGGCTGATTCGCACCAAGTTAGAGCCGATTGCGTGAGCAAGGGGTTAAGCGGGAGCTGACGATGAATGTCACCTTGCGCGTCGCCGGGAGTGTCATCGTCATTGCATGGCTGGTGGCGAGCCCAGTCGGCGCCCAGACCATGCCGCCCCAGCCCCAACAGCAGCCGCCGCCGGCTTCCAGCCCGTTTCCGGCCCGCCGCCAGCCCGGGACTCCAACCACTTCTCGCCGGACGAACTGATCGAGGCCGGACATCACTTCTTCGGCGGGGTGTCGCGCGGACTGGCCATGGTCATGCAGAAAGCGTTCAGCCAATGGGGCGAGCCCAACGGCTACATCCTTGGCGAAGAGGGCAGTGGCGCCTTTGTCGGCGGGTTGCGTTACGGCGACGGCACGCTTTACACAAAGAATGCTGGCGATTTACGCGTGTTCTGGGAGGGGCCCAGCATCGGCTTTGATGCCGGCGCCGACGGCGCGCGGACCATGATGCTGGTCTATAATCTCCCCGCCACCCAGGCGATCTTCAGCCGGTTTGGCGGCGTCAACGGCTCCGCCTATTTTATCGGCGGTTTCGGCATGACCGCACTGACGGCCGATAATATCGTGCTGGTGCCGATCCGCTCCGGCGTCGGTTTCCGCCTGGGCGCCAATCTCGGCTACCTGAAATTCACCGACCACCCGACGTGGAATCCGTTTTGATCGCTCGGCTTCCGGCGAAAGTCGCGACAACGATCGATGACGATGGCGCTGCGGACGAACTCGGTTTAGGTTAACGGCTCGTCAATGTGGTGCGGGTTGCACCCCCATGGCATGGTCTTGCGTTCCCCTTCCCTTGCATGCCGCGCAAGCTGGGTGAGAGAGCGGAGGGGCTTGGAGGCGTAGCGTCATGATCGAATCGGTCATGTATTTCGGCATCGGATTCCTCGTTGCGGCGTTGCTTTGCCTATTGTTCGTTCCGCTGGTGCACAACCGCGCCGTCCGCCTGACGATGAAGCGGCTCGAAGCGGCCACCCCGCTGTCGATCGCCGAGATCCGCGCCGACAAGGATCAGCTCCGCGCCGAATTCGCGATGTCGACCCGACGCCTCGAAATGAGCGTCGAGAAGATGAAAGCCAAGACCACGACGCAGCTCGCCGAGCTTGGCAAGAAAAGCGACGCCATCAATCAGCTCAAGAAGGAGCTCGGCGACAAGACCGCCGCGATCTTCGCGCTCGAAACCCGCGACAAGAGCTTACGCGACCAATTGCGCTCGACCGAAGAGGAATTCCAGATCAAGTCGAGCTCGCTGCGCGAGGCCGAGCGGCAGCTCGCCGACAAGGAGGCGGAGCTGACCAAATTGCTCGGCGAGCTCGGCGAACGATCGCTGGTCGCCGACAGCCAGCGCACCGAGATCGCGGCGTTCCGCACCCAGGTCGAAGCAATGAAAGTCAGCGTCGCCGATTACGAGCGGGCGGTCGAGGAGACCGAGCGCCGGCTCAGGCGCGAACGCGCCGACGCCGAGACCGCGACGAATGAATTGACCGCGGCGCGCGGCAAGCTCGGCGATCTCGGCACGCGCACCACCGATCTCGAACGGCAGCTCTTTGTCCATCAGACCGAGGCGGAAGTGCTCAATCGCCGCGTCCAGGATCTCGAAACCCGCCTTGGCGATCAGGGCCGCGTCTTGGCCGAGCGCGATTATCAGCTCGAGCGACTGCGCAACGAGCTCGAAGATGCGCGCAAGACCGAGACCGATCTGCGCAGCGAATTGGCCACCTCCGGCAGCCGCTCGAGCACGGCCGTGGAACGGTTCCGCTCCGATATCGCGCAGCTCGAAGCCCAGCTTGCCGCGGCGATCGAGGAACGCGGCAAGCTGCAGCGCGAGATCGGCACCATGAAGCGCGACACCGAATCGACCTGGGCGGCCGAGCGCGTCGAGAACGCGCTGTTGCGCGAACGCATCAACGACGTCGCCGCCGAGGTCGCCCGCCTGACGGCGACGCTGGAAGGCCCCGGCTCGCCGATCGAATCCTTGCTGGTCGAAGCGGCCAGCGTCGGCCGCGCCGCTTCGGCTGCCGGCCGCGGCGAGGAAGCCGCCGCGAACGGCGATCCCGCGGCGGAAAACAAGAACACGCTCGCCGACCGCATCCGCGCGCTGCAATCGACCGCTTCGCGCGTCGCTTCGACGAATTAAGCCCGGATTTGCGCAGCTTCTCCGTTCGCTTGACACCCCGAAGAGCCGCCGACTAAATCGCGATTCTGGACCGGGCGCTTAGCTCAGCGGGAGAGCGTTCCCTTCACACGGGAGAGGTCGTAGGTTCAATCCCTACAGCGCCCACCAGCCTTCGCTCGCGAAGCGAGTGAAGACTGCCTCGCCGGAGCCGAATGGCGAAGGCGGGCGCACGCTGCCGCGAGCTTTGGCTTGGCAAGCCAGCTGAACTTCTTCTTCACCCCACACGAATAACAATTTTCCCGAAATGCGCGCCCGAGGCCATGTGCTGGTAGGCCGCCTGTACATCGGCAAAGCCGAATACTTTGTCGATCACCGGCTTAATGGCGTTGGCTTCGATGGCGCGGTTCATCGCCAGAAACATTTGCGTCGAGCCGACCGAAATGCCTTGGACGTTGGCGCGGCGCGAGAAGATCAGGCCGGGATTGAGTTCGGTGGCGCCGCCGCTCAAGCCGCCGATCAGAGTGATTTTGCCGCCGACGCGGAGCGCGCCGAACGAGCGCGTCAGCGTCGCCGCGCCGCCGACTTCGACAACATGATCGATGCCGGCGCCGCCGGTGAATTCCATCGCCGCCTTGTCCCAGTCGGGCGTGGTCTTGTAGTTGATGCCGAACGCGGCGCCGAGTTTCTTGGCGCGCTCGAGCTTCTCGTCGCTCGACGAGGTGATGATGGCGCGGATGCCCATGGCGTAGGCGAATTGCAATCCGAAAATCGAGACACCGCCGGTGCCTTGCAGCAGGATGGTGTCGCCGGCCTTGAGCTTGGCGTGCTCCATCATGGCGTGCCAGACCGTGACGCCGGCACAGGGCAGCGTCGCGCCCTCTTCCAGCGACAGATGCGGCGGGACTTTCACCACGCCGTCCTCCTCCAGCACCACATATTCCGCCAGCATGCCGTCGATGCCGCCGCCGAGCGCGCTCGCATGCGCGTCGGGCATCGGCTCGCCGCCCGGCCAGCGCTGAAAGAAATTGCCGGCGACGCGGTCGCCGACTTTGATACGCACTACGCCCGGCCCGACCTCGACCACTTCGCCGGCGCCGTCGGACAGCGGAATGACGTTCTCACGCACCGGCATGCGGTAAGTGCCGCGCACGATGCCGAGATCGCGGAAATTGAGCGAGCAGGCCTTGACCTTCACCAGCACCTGGCGATGGCCCGGCTTGGGATCGGGACGTTCGACTGAACCACCGACTCGATGCCGGCGCCGCCCTTGGGGATTTGATAGGCTCGCATGGGTTTCCTCGTTTCTGTCGGGCCGGATTGGTGCGGCGCTTTTATCGGTTTCGATTGTCGTTCTTCGGCCCGCGCGGACGCGGCCGGCCGGGCCCCGGCGGACGATTGAACGGCCGCGGACCGCCCGGGCGAAGATTCTGTCGGCCCCCCGGACGGAAATTCTGCGGACCGCCCTGACGCCGCTGATTGTTCGGCCCTTGCCGATTGGGGCCGCGCAATTGCCGGCGCTGGTTGAGCATCTGGCGGCCGATCGTGTGCGTCGCATTGAGCCGCGTCAGCACGCCGCGGTCACGTGCCTCTTCCTGTGGCGGAATCCGGTACGGCTGGGCGATCAGCCGGCCGCCCGCGCCGCGACGAAGCGAGAATGCGCTCGCGCCCTGGGTCAGCGCGCCGAGCCGGTTGCCTTGCCGGTCGAATAGTTCGATCTGGCCGACATGGCCGTCGGCGTCGGGATAAAGCTTGACCGTCGGCTCAGCCGTTCCCCGGCCGCTGGCACGTCGACCACGCCGGTGGTGCCGCGAATGCCGATGGCCGCCTCCGGCGTCGTGATGGTCATGTCGCCGGTCTTAGCGACCAGACTTGCGACGAAAGCCGCGGTGCCGATGGCGACATTGAACGCGGCGGCATTGCCGCTGCCGCCCTCCTGATACACGAACTCATTGACGACGATACGGGTATCGGCGGACAGGCTGAACGTGGTTTCGTCATCGAAGGTAACGCCGAGCGCGGAATCCGCGGCGGTCTGGAGCGTGTCGTTCTTGAATATCGGATCGGAAACTTGCAGGACCGCTGCCGCGGCATTGGCGCGCGTAACGGTTGCGCTGCCTTGCACGGTCGCAACCTGGCCGACCGAATTGTCGGCGGCCGCCGCGGCCGATGGTGCTTGCATTGCCTGCGGCGGTCCTGGCGGCGGATAGGGCTGAGCTTGATATTGCGCGCGCGCCGCGGTCGGCCACATGGCCCGCCAAAACGCCGCCGCGCCCGATAGCAATGTTATGAACTCGCGCCGCTGCATGACCGAGCCGACAAATCCGAGGGTGAATGGAAATTCAATGACATTGGACCGGGTATCGTAGCCACTCACAATGGCATCGCAATGGCGTAATTCGGTATCCCGTTAAGGCCTCCGGGAACCGCGGGTCAAGGCAAGAAGGCCGCCAGTTCCGCGGCGCCGGGCTTTTTGCTCTCTTCGTCCATCCGCGCATCGGTGGCCGCAAGCAGCTTGGCGACGACGTTGTTGCGCTGTGCTACCGGATTGTCGGCGTAGCCGCTGGGCTGGAAAAAATTGGCGGTCGGCACCCTGTCGCGCCAGTCCAGCGGCATCGTCACCATATCGAAGCCGTTGCCGTCGCCGGTCAGATTCATCATTTCAAGTTCAGCCGCGCTCAGCGTGCGGGCGAATCCCTTGCGGCGCGCGAATACGACCGAATCCAGAAGCTTCTGGGTTTGCAGCAGCGGGCCGACCTCGACGTCGAGATTGAGCGCATGCACGGCGAGCCCCTTTTCGGTGTTGGCCAGGATTTCATGCTGGCCCCAGGCATCCGGCACGCTTCTGGCGAACGCGATCATCCTGCCCATGACATCGATTTTGTTTGCCAGCAGCCGTCTTTGACCATCGGGCAGTTGCGCGGCCCGTGCCTGCAAATCGGCAAGAAAGCGGTCGCCGTCTTCGGCCACGATCTCGACCGTATTGGTCGCCAGCAGCTGATTGTAGCCAAGCGCGGTGGTGATGGCCCGGTCGTTCTTGTTGTATTCGCGGCCGGCCTCGACGTCGTAGCTGCCGTTGCCGGTCGCTTCGAAGCTGTAGATGCGCACGACCTGTTCTCGGGTCAGGCCGGCCGCTAGCGCCGTTCTGGCATACGCGCGCTTGAACTGATCGTCGCTTTGCGGCAGTTGCGGCGCGAACTTGAACTGCCGTTGCGCGGCAGCAAGAAAATCGGTGACGACCGGCACATAGACCGGCCGCGGCGGCACTTCCGGCTGGACCGGATTGCGCGGCTTCGGCGGGCCGCTATAGACCGGCGGTTGGGTAAGCACGTAATCGTCGAGCGAGAGCGCTTCGCCGTTTGCGCGCTTGGCGTTGCGCAGTTGCCGCTTCGCCGCGATCTCATGCCAGTACGCGCTCGCCGCAGCGGCGTAACCGTCATGCGCATTGTCATAGGCGGCCAGCGCGACGTGATATTGCGCCATCGCCGCGGAAAGAACTTGCGGGGCGTCGCTCCGCGCGTTGGTCTGAGCGGCAGCCGGCGGCGCTCGCTGGATCGCCGGCGCAACGGCGAGAGCCGCGACGAACAAAATGCGCGCGTATCGATATTTCCGACTGATCCTCATCCCCACACCGGTCCTTCCAAATCGACGCTCGACATACCTCTTCATAGCCAATTTTTGACACAACGAGGGCGGCAGTCGCCGCAGGTGCGCCAGGCGGGTCGAATAACCGGATTGGCCTTGGCTGAGCGATTAGCTAGACTGACCGTGCTCGAAATAATTCCGTACTCAACCGGTGCGGAAGCGTCTCAACAATCGCTGAAAAAATCTGGGAGGAAACAATGCGTCGTTTAAGTGTGTTTGTGGGTGCAATTTGCGCCGCTATGGTCTTTGGATCGGCTGCCTTTGCTCAGCAGCCAGCTTCACCGCCACCGCCGCCGCCCATTTACGGCCCACCGGTCACAATCAGCCAGGCAAAGAAAGCCATCGCCGCTGCCCTCGCCGAGGCGAACAAGACGCAGTATCTTTACGTTTTTGCCGTCGTCGATCCGAGCGGAAGCCTCGTCTACTTCGAAAAAATGGACGGCGCGATTTACGCGGCAACCGAAATTGCCGTTCGCAAAGCGCGCACCGCTGCGATATTCAAGCGCCCGACAAAGCGTTTTTCGATCAGATGGAAAGCGGTCATCCCTATGTCGTGACACTGTCGCCGGAGTTGACCGCCTCGATCGGCGGGCTACCTCTCGTCGTCGACGGCAAGGTCGTTGGCGGCATTGGAGTGAGCGGCCGCCAACTGGGCGCACCGATCTCGCGCCGGCACAAGCCGGCGCCGATGCCCTGAAATAGCTGTGTCGGGCGAGGCGGCGGCGGATTGCCAGCAACATTCTGTCAACCATGCCGGCAAAAAGGCGCTGGACGGGAGCGACGTTGCAGCGATCAAGAGTAAGGCTGACGGTAAAAAAACGAACGGCCTCGATCCCGAGGGAGAGGGATCGAGGCCGTTCTGATGCCGGAAGGTGCCCCATCTACGCCCCTCCCCGACACTGCCTTCATCATGCCGCGCGTAAGTTGACCGATGGTTGACGCGCGAGCGGCCGCAGCGTTCGCTGTCCTTTTACAGGCCGCTGGAGACGTCCAAATAGGTCGTATCAAGATTGGTGCCGAGTGCCGCGATCGTGGCGACGATCGCAACTGCGATGCCGGCCGCGATCAGACCGTATTCAATGGCGGTTACGCCATGCTCATGGGTCATCAAGCGCGAAAGCCAATCGCCGAAAATGCGCATCTGCCGATCCTCCACCCGTTTGACTTCGCCCCTCGTGCAAGCCGTGCCCGAGTTCGCGTTGCCAACGCGTATAGGGAAATCTACCGACGGGGCGGCAGCGCGCCGTTAAGTCGCGGCGGGACGATTGTCGGCAAAACAACGGCTAAAAGCGCCCGCGTTTTCGCTTTACTGTCACACTGGCGTACGCGACAGGTTCTGCGCGGCGAGCTCGGCAAGATAATCGCGCCAATAGTCTTCGCGGTTGCGGCCGAGCTCGAACAGATAATCCCAGCTGAATATTCCGGTGGAATGCATGTCGTCGAATACGATCCGCACCGCATAATTGCCGACCGGATGCAGCTCAAGAATCTGCCACCTCCTGCTTGCCGCCGACGGTGCGCCGTTCGCTCGGCGAATGGCCTTGCACTTCGGCGCTCGGTGAGCGCACCCGCAGATACTCGGCGGCGAGATCGAAGCGCTCACCGTCGACGAAGGCGACGGTGAGCGTCTTGCGATCCTTGTGCAGGCGCAATTCGGTCGGCCAAGGATTGGTCGTGTCGGCCCCGCTCATGCCTTGCTCAATCCAGCGTAATGTGGCCGTCGGCGATGACCTTTTTCCACTTCTCGTATTCCGACTTGGTGAAAGCGGCGCCTTCGTCGAGGCTGGTGCCGCGCGGGGTCAGACCGAATTTGGCGAACGCCGCCTTGAGCTGATCGTCCTGCAGCGCCTTGGCGATGCCGGCGTTGAGCTTGGCGAGAACGTCGGGCGGCGTGGCGGCGGGCGCGTAAACGCCGAGCCAAAGATCGACGCTATATCCCGGCAAAAACTCCGACACCGTCGGCAGATCGGGATAGACCGGCGAGCGCTTCACGCCGGTGGTGGCCAGAGCGATGACGCTGCCCTTCGAGGTGAACGGCAGCGCGCCGGCAATGCTCGAAAACTCCATCTGCACTTTATTGCTCATCAGGTCGACGAATGACGGACCCACGCCTTTGTAGGGCACGTGGACCGCGGAGATTCCGGTGCGTTGCGCCCACATCGCGGCGGCGAGATGCGGCGTGGTGCCGACGCCCGCCGAGGCATAATTGAGCTTGCCGGGATTGGCTTTGCCGTAGGCCACGAGCTCCGGATAGGTCTTGACGCCGAGCTGCGGCGCCACGACCAGAACCTCTGGCGAGGAATTGATGATCGAAACGGTCGCCAGGTCTTTGAAAACGTCAAACGGCAGCGACTTCTGCAGCGTCGGATTGATGACCACGCTCGGATCGATCAGCACGATATTGTAGCCGTCGGGCGCGGAATGGGCGACATAATCGAGCCCGACAATGCCGCCGGCGCCGGGCTTGTTATCGGGCACGATCGTCTGTCCGAGCGCGTCGCCGAGCTTCTGCGCCAGAACCCGTCCGGCGAAATCGACGATACCGCCCGGTTGGAACGGCAAGATCAGATGAATCGGCCGCGACGGAAACGTCTCGGCGCGCGCCGGCGCGATCAGCGATAATAGCAATGCCGACCACAGCAGCGCGCGGCCGGCGAATTTGAAGCGATTCATTCTAGTCTCCTATTGCGGAACGGTTATCCTGTCGCGCCCTTGGCGATCAATTCAACGAGCTCGTGCGGCATGACCGGCATCTGCGAAATGCGGACGTCGAACGGCGAGAGTGCATCCTCGATCGCCGAGATCACGGCGGCGGCCGCGGGAATGACGCCGACCTCGCCGACCCCTTTGACGCCGAGCGGATTATGCGGCGACGGCAATTCCTTATACAGCGTCTCGAAATTCGGCAGTTCGGTCGCCGTCGGCATCAGATAATCGGCAAACGTCGTGGTCACCGGCTGGCCCGAAGCGTCGTAGCCCATCCATTCCAGCAAGGCATTGCCGACGCCGTGGGCAATGCCGCCGTGGACCTGGCCTTCGACGATCATCGGATTGACGCGGCGGCCGGCATCCTGCAGCGCAATATACCGCAGAATGCGCACGCCGCCGGTCTCGATGTCGACCTCGACTTCGACGACGTGGCAGGCATTGGAATACGCCAATTGATCGATGCGGAAGGTGGCGCTGGCTTCGAGGCCGGGATCGATGCCTGGCGGAAAGCCGTAGCCGGGCGCGCCCTTAAGTATGCGCGCCAATTCGCCGAGCTTGACGGCAAGCTGCGGCGCGCCGACCACGCGCACTTCGCCGCCGACGATTTCAAGATCCTCCTCGGCTGCTTCCAGCATGTGGCTGGCGAGCTTGCGCGCTTTGGCCGCGACCGCATCCGCCGCGACCTTCACCGACGAGCCGGCCGTGACCGTCTGCCGGCTGGCAAAGCCGCCGAGCCCGAGCGGCGCCGCGGCGGTGTCGCCGGCAATGACGCTGACATCCTGCGCACGCACGCCGAACGCCTCGGCGCAAATCTGCGCCAGCGCGGTGGCGAGGCCCTGACCCATCGGCGCGGCGCCGGTCGAAACCGTGATATGTCCCGTCGGCGACACCCGGACGTTGCCGAATTCGAACGGACCGCGTCCGGTGCCTTTGATGCCATGGGCTAATCCGATGCCGATGTAACGGCCTTGCGCACGAGCCTCGGCTTGGCGGCGGGGAAATTCGTCCCAGCCCGCGGCGGCTAGGATTTCCGCCTGGCAGCCGGGATAGTCGCCGCTGTCATACTGCACCTGCTCGCCGGAGCGCGCCTTGAGCGGTTTCAGATACGGCATTTTCTCCGCCGGGATCAGGTTTCGCCGGCGCAATTCGGCGCGGTCGATTTTCAACGCATGCGCCAAGCGGTCCATCATGCGTTCCATGGCAAACGCCGCCTGCGGATAGCCCGCGCCGCGCACCGAGGACACCGGCGCCTTGTTGGTATGGGTCGCGACCACATCCATCGCCAGCGCCGGCACCACATAAGGCCCGGTCAGCGTGGTCGCGGAATTGTACGGGATGTTGACGTCCTGGAGCGCATAGGCGCCGATATCATGCACAAGGCGGCCGCGCACGCCACGCAGCCGGCCTTCGGCATCCGCGGCAAGCTCGATCGACCAGTATTGATCGCGTTCCTGCGCCGCATTGGTGAAATGCTCGCGGCGGTCCTCGGTCCATTTGACCGAGCGGCCGAGCAGCGTCGCGGCGGCGACCACCGCGACATCCTCGGGATAGACGCAGAGCTTTGGTCCGAAGCCACCGCCGACGTCCGGCGTCGCGACGCGCAACCGGCTTTCGTCGAGATCGATATAATCGGCAAAGGCGGTGCGCAGATCGTGCGCCTTTTGCGTCGAGGCCCAGACCGCCGTTTCGCGGTCGGCGATTTGGGCGAGGATGCCGCGGCCTTCCAGCGAATGGCCGGCGCCGCGATGCATCCACAGATCGTCACCCACGACATGCACCGCCTTGGTAAAAGCCGCGTCGACGTCGCCATAGGCGACCTGGTAGGAAATCACCGCGTTCGAAGTAAGCTCGCGGCGCACCGGCGGCGCGCGCTCGATCCGGCAATCGACGGCGGCCGGCAGCAAATCGTAATCGACCTCGACCAGCGCCGCGGCGTCCTCGGCGATATAGCGATCCTCGGCGAGCACGATCGCCACCGGTTCGCCGACAAAGGAGACTTCGCCGTCGGCCAGCGCGAACGGCCAGCTGCGGTCGAGCCCGGTGCCGGAATTGGAGGTCCGCATCATCCGCCGCTGCTTGAGCACCGGCGCGAGATCGTCAAGGGTAAGCACCGCGACGACCCCCGGCAGCACGCGGGCGCTAGCCGCATCGACGCTGCGGATCAAGGCATGCGGGTGCGGGCTGCGTACGAAGGCCGCGACCAGCGCGCCAGCCGCCGCAATGTCGTCGACGAAACGGCCCTCGCCGGTCAAGAGCGCCTGGTCTTCCAGGCGCGGCACACGGGCTCCGATCGATCCATTCACTGACTGGTACTCGAAATCGCCTTGACCGCCCCGAACGACTGCCTGCGATGGAGAATGCTAGGTTTTATGCCCGCTGAACAGAGCCATGAGCTTCGACCAAATGACGCGGACCATAAGCGAAAGCCCGGAAATCGGCTTGGCGGCGGCCGGCTGCAGTTCCGAAGACGCCGGCGGCAAAACGCCATCCGGCATGGGCGGCATTTCCGCAAGCTGCGCGCGCAAATTGGTCGCGAATTGCCCGACGATCTGTCCGGCGGTCGCTTCGATCATGCCGACGCCGCGGCCGTATTGCGCGACCGCGCCCGACAGCGCCAGATCGGTATGGATGCGCACCTTCGATCCGCCGCCGGCCGGCTCGATGCGGAACGTTGCAGCGGCATTGGCGCCACCGCGGCCTTTGGCATCGTTACCTTGCGCCTTGACCCGCGCGGTGCGGCTCGACGCATCGATTTGATCGAATTCGACCCGACCGGCAAAAGTGAGCGCCACCGGACCGAGGCGGACCGCAATCTTGCCCTTGTAGTTCTGCGGATCGACGATCTCGGTCAATTCCGCGCCCGGCATGCACGGCGCGATGCGCGGAATGTCCATCAGCACCGCCCAAGCTTGCGCCGGCGGCAGCGGCACGTCGAACGAATTGTCGAATTCCATAATTAGCTCCGGCGCACGCCGACCATCTCCGGCGCGCCGATCCTGTCCCAGATCCAGCGCGCGCAGGCGAATAGCCGATCGTCATCGTAGCGTTGCGCCACCAGCTGGATGCCGACCGGTAGATTATTGGGACCGCGATGGGTCGGTAGCGTCATGGTTGGCGTGTGCAGCGCGGTCCAGATCGCCTGCAGCGAAGGATCGCCAGTCGCGCCGAGACCCTTCGGCGCTTCGCCAAGCACGCAGGGCACCAACAACACGTCGAAATTCGCGAAGACCTCGGCCAACAATACGCGGCAGTCATCGAGACGCTGCAGGCCGGCGACATAGTCGTCGCGCGAAATCTTATGACCGTTTTCGATATAGCGCTGCATTTGCGGCGACAGCCGTTCGCGCTGGTTGTCCCAGGCGAACGCCATGCAGGCGGCGCGCTCGTAAAACCCGATGGTGGAGCGGGCGATGACATGCAGGCCATTGAATGCATCCGGCATTGCAACGTCGCGCACCGTGGCGCCGGCTTTGCCGAGCTTGGCGGCGGCATCGGCGACGGCAGCTTTGGTCTCGTCCTGCGCGGTGTCCCACAAATCGGTACGCCAGACGCCGATCCGCGGTGCACTTTCCAATTTGCGCGGCAGCTGCGGCGCCTGCATGCGCAATACCGCTCATCAAAAGCTCGATATCGTCGATGGAGCACGCCAGCCAGCCGATGGTGTCGATCGAGTTGGCGGCCGGCCAGACGCCCTGCTTGTTGATGGTGTTGTAGGTCGGCTTGTAGCCGAACACGCCGCAGAACGACGACGGACGCAGCACCGAGCCGCCGGTTTGCGTGCCGAGCGCCGCCGGCAGCATGAAATCCGCCACCGCCGCCGCCGAACCGCTCGACGAGCCGCCCGGCGTATGTTCGCGATTGTGCGGATTGGTGGTCGCCGGCGGCGCGCTGCCGGCGAACTCGCAGGTTGCCGTCTTGCCGAGGATCACCGCGCCGGCGCGGCGCAACAGCGCAACGCAGGAGGCATCGGCCCGCGGCCGGTTGCCGCGATAGATCGGGCGAGCCCATCTCGGTCGGCATATCGAACGTGTCGATCGTGTCCTTCAGACCGATCGGGATACCGTGCAGCGGCCCGCGGCGCGGCCCGCGATCGAGAGCGCGCGCCTGGTCCAGCGCGACGTCGGCATCGAAATTCACAAAGGCCTTCACCACGCCGTCGCGTTCGGCGATCCGCGCCAGGCAATCGCGCACCACCGCTTCGCAGGTCGTTTTGCCTGCGGCGATTGCGTTGACGATCTCGGTCGCGGAGAGCTCGTTGAGCGAGCGGCTAACATTGACGTCCATGGCCGGCTCTCCCGGTCAGTTCTTGCCGGCGCGGCCGGCGGAGGTGCCGGCGATCTTGCCGAACACGGTGCCGGACATCAGGCCGGAGCCGCCCGGATAATTGAAATAGAATAGCCCGCCGACCAGCTCGCCCGCGGCGTAGAGGCCGCGGATCGGCTGGTAGTCGGTGTTGAGCACCTCGCCTTCGGTATTGATGCGCAACCCGCCGAACGTGAAAGTGACGCCGCACGTCACCGCATAGCCCTCGAACGGCGGCGCATCGATGGTGTTGGCCCAATTGCTTTTGTTGATCGCGAGACCCGTGGTGCCGCGGCCGTCCTTGACGTTCGGATTAAACGGCACGTCGGTCTTCACCGCGCCGTTATAGTCCTTGATGGTCTTGAGGAACTCGGCGGCGTTGACGCCTTCGAGTTTTTTGCGCGAATTCCTCGATCGTGTTCGCCGTCACCTTGGTGATCTGGCGGATGCGGTATTCGTCGCGCTGCAGATGTTTGGTCTTCTGATCGAATATCTGCCAGGCGAATTGGCCGGGCTGCTCCAGCACCACGCGGCCATACTTCGCATAAGTGTAGTTGCGGAAATCGGCGCCTTCGTCGACGAAGCGCTTGCCGGTGGCATTGACCAGGATCGAAAACGGATAAGAGTGCTTCTGGAACTGATCGCCGACGGCGAGATCGCCGAATTCCGGCGCGTTCATCTCCCACTGCACGGCGTGGCAGCCCGACCAGTTGCCGCGCGGCACGGCGCCGATGTCGAGCGCCATGCGGATGCCGTCGCCGATGTTGAAGCGGCTGCCGCGCACCTTCGCGAGATCCCAGCCGGGGCCGAGATAGCGGGTGCGCCATTCCGGATTAGCTTCGAAGCCGCCGCAGGCGAGCACCACCGACTTCGCCCGCAGTTCGCGCACCGCGCCGTGCTCGCGCACCCGAACGCCTTCGACGCGGTCGCCGTCGAACAACAAATCCATGCCGCGCGTCGAATAACGGATATCGATGCCGCGCTTCTTCGCCGACGCGGTGAGCATATTGATCAGCCCCGGCCCGCCGCCGACGGATTCCACCGTGAGCCCGCCCCAGAACTTGAACTTGCCGTCGATCTTGAACGCCTGGCGGCCATAGATCGGAATGAGCCGCACCCCTTTCTGGCGCATCCAGTTGAGCGAGTCGAAGCTCTTGGTGACCAAAAGCTCGACCAGATCGGGATCGGCGCGGTTTTGCGTCACCCGCGCCATGTCGTCGTAGAATTGCTCGGCGGTGTAGGTGCCGAAATCGGTGGTTTCGACTTCCGCCGGCGTCAGATCCGGCACCAGCGTCTTGATGTCGTCGATGCCGTTATAGACGACGCGGATCGAGCCCGCGGTGAAGCGGCTGTTGCCGCCGGATTCATCCTCGGGCGCGGCCTCGCACATGATGACTTTGGCGCCCTCTTCTTCCGCCGCCAGCGCCGCGCAGAACGCCGCATTGCCGGCGCCGACCACGACCACATCCGCAACTTCGTTTGGCATTTCCCGTCCCTATCGTTACTCCGCCGCTTGCGCGGCGCCGCCATGCGCCTTCGACCAGGCGGCGGGGTTCTTCATGAACTTTTCGACTTCCTTGAGCTTGCCCTTGTCGAACTTGCCGCTCTTCTTGGCTACTTCCAGCACATCCCACCAGGTGGCCAGCGCATGCAGCGTGACGCCGAGGTCGCTCAAGATCTTTTTGCCCTCGGGAAAGATGTCGTAAAAGAAAAACACGAAGACGTGGTCGACCACGGCGCCGGCCCCACGTAGCGCCTTGCAGAAATTGACCTTGCTGCGGCCGTCGGTGGTCATGTCCTCGACCAACAGCACGCGGTCGCCTTCCTCGATATGGCCCTCGATCTGGGCGTTGCGGCCAAAGCCTTTCGGCTTCTTGCGCACATATTGCATCGGCAGCATCAGCCGGTCCGCCATCCAGGCGGCGAACGGAATTCCCGCCGTCTCGCCGCCGGCAACCGCATCGAACTGCTCGAAGCCGACGTCGCGCATCACCGTCGTCACGCCGAAATCGATCAGCGTTTGGCGCACGCGTGGAAACGAGATGAGGCGCCGGCAATCGGTATAGACCGGGCTCGCCCAGCCTGAGGTGTAGATGAAGGGCTTGTCGGTCATGAAGCGCACCGCATCGACCTCAAGCAGCATCTTTGCCGTCAGATTGGCGATCACCTCTTTGTCGGGAAAGCCCGTCATTGTTCGATCCTTCAGCCTGTCATCGCCCGGTTCGACCGGGCGATCCAGTAACCACAGCGACCGTGTTCAGCGCGTAGGCCGGTTCGCTCGCGAATACTGGATGCCCCGCCTTTGCGGGGCATGACAATAATGAGTTATTGCACCACCTTCCAGGCGATGGTTTCACCGCCGCGATAGACCAAGGCGCGCTCGTCGGGGCCGGCGACCTTGACCTCCTCGGGCGCCGTCCACGGCGTCTTTTCCAGCGTGATGGTCTCTTCGTTCGGCGGCATGCGATAATGCTTCGGTCCGTTGAGCGAGGCGAAGGCTTCGAGCTTGTCGAGCGCGCCTTCCTCCTCGAACACCTGAGCGTAGGTCTCAAGCGCGACCGGCGCATTGAACATGCCGGGCACGCCGTTGGTCGACACCTTGCGCGAATACGGGTGCGGCGCGGAATCGGTGCCGAGGAAATAGCAGGTCTCGCCCGATGTCGCCGCCTTGCGTAGCGCGGCGCGGTCCCGCGCGGTTTTGATTACCGGCATCACGTACATATAGGGCTTGAGCCCGTGGCCGAACCAATCGTTGCGGGTGAGCATCATGTGATAGGCGGTAATCGTGCCGCCGA
This sequence comes from uncultured Alphaproteobacteria bacterium, assembly GCA_963816565.1. Taxonomy (GTDB): domain Bacteria; phylum Pseudomonadota; class Alphaproteobacteria; order Rhizobiales; family Xanthobacteraceae; genus BOG-931. Next base: position 848,381 of record CAWFLM010000001.1, read on the forward strand.
CCTGCGGCGCCGCGCTCTTGACGAAATCGACGCCGTCCTTGGACGACAGATGCTCCAGGATGAAACGCAGTTTCGGGAACTGCTTGATCCATTGCGACAGGTGCCGGTCGATAAACGCCTTCTCGCGATCGAAAATATCGACGTCCGGATCGGTATCCTCACCGTGCATCAGAAACGGCATGTCGATCTTTTCCATGCGCTCCAAGACGCGCATGACTTTCTTGTAGTCGGTGACGCCGGCCGCCGAATTGGTCGTGGCATTGGCCGGATAGAGCTTGACCCCGGTGAAGACCCCCTCGCGAAAGCCACGCTCGACGTCGTCGGGATCGGTGTCATCGGTGAGGTAGCAGGTCATTAGCGGCTTGAATTTCGCGCCCGGCGGAACCGCCGCCATCACCCGCTGGCGATAGGCGATGCACTCGGCGGTGGTGCATACCGGCGGGATGAGGTTCGGCATCAAAATGGCGCGGGCGAAATTCTTCGCCGTGTAGGGCAGCACCGCTTTGAGCATTTCGCCGTCGCGAACGTGCAGGTGCCAGTCGTCCGGCTTGCGGATGGTGAGACGCGTGGTCATGACGATAATTTACCCGATCGGCGCGGCGGCGGCGGCAAAAGTTTCCATCGGCGGCTCGTCGATCATGGCGCCGGTGAGATCGGCGACGCGGGCAAAGCCGCGCTTGGCGCACCATTCCTCAAGCCCGTCGATGATCGCGATCATGCCGGTCGGATTGCGGAAGGTGAGATAGCCGATCATCACCGCACTGGCGCCGGCCAGCAGATATTCCACCGCATCCTCGACCTTGACGATGCCGCCGCAGCCGATGATCGGGATTTTCACCGCTTTGGCACATTGGTGGACCATGCGCATGATAATCGGCTTGATCCCTGGCCCGGACAAGCCGCCGAACTTGTTGCCGATCGCGGGGCGGAACGTGTCGGTATTGATCTTCAGCCCGAGGATCGTATTGGCCACAACCAGCGCGTCGGCGCCGGCGCGCTCGGCGGCCTGCGCCACGGTGACGATGTCGCCGGCATTGGGCGACAGCTTCACCCAGACCGGTTTGTCGGTGGTGGCGCGAATGAGCTTGACCACGTCATAAGTGAGCTCGGCATGCAGCGCGAAATTGCCGCCCTTGGGATCGCGCGTCGGGCACGAAATATTGACCTCGAGCACGTCGATGTCGCCCTTGGCGACGTCGCGCGCCATAGCCTTCGAAATCCTCGATCGTGGTCGCCGAGATCGACCCGACCAGCGGCGGCGTAAAGCGCCGATAATCCGGCACCTGATGCTCGAAGAAATAGTCGAATGCCATTGGTCGGCAGGCCGATCGAATTGATCATGCCGCCCTCGACTTCGGCGGCCCGCGGCGGCGGATTGCCGGCGCGGTAGTCGCGCGACACCGTCTTCGCCACCATGGCGCCGAGCCGGTTGATGTCCATGACCTGGGCGAGATCGGTCGAGAAGCAGCCGGAGGCCGGCATCACCGGATTTTGCAGCGTCACCGCACCGATCTGCACGCGCATATCTACCATGCAATCGCCTCTACCATCCGACCGCCTCCTGCATGTCGAACACCGGCCCTTCGATGCAGACCCGGCGCAGTTCCTTCTTGCCGTTCACGTCGAAGGTGCGGACACAGACGTAGCAGGGGCCGAGCCCGCACGCCATCACCTGCTCCATCGCCACTTGGCCGGCGATGTTGTGGGCCTTGCCGAGCCGCTTCATCAGCTGAAACAGGCGGTTTGAGCCGCAGGTGAAGAACGCATCGGCGCGGTTTTGCGCGATCAGATTGCCCGAGGATTTTCTCGACATTCTCCACCGCGCTCGAGCCATCGGTGTCGAGCACGCTGACCACGTCGCCGGCCTCGCGGAAAAACGTATCGGCCATAATGAAATCGGCATCGCGCGCCGACAGAATGGCGGTGACGCCGACATTGTTGTCGCGCGCGAGCTGCGAGATCGGGCCGAGCGTGGCGATCCCGACGCCGCGGCCGAGCACGACGATGTGACGCCAGGCCGGATCGAGGCGGAAGCCGACGCCGAGCGGGCCGACCATGTTGAGCGCGTCGCCCTTTTCCAGCAGCGAAAGCCCGCGCGTGCCGCGGCCGACGCATTTGTACAAAAACTCGATGCGGCCGCGCTTGCGATTGACGCGATAGACGCTCTGCGGCCGGCGGAAAAACAATTCGCCGACGTCGGGCGACGGGCACAGCAGATTGAAGAACTGCCCCGGCGTGACGGTAAGAGCCTTGGACGAGGCCTCGACGACGAGATGCTTGTATTCCGAGTTTACCCAGTCGTGCGACACCACCGGGCACAACGACTCCTCGGCCGAAATATGCGGCGGCTCGGCTGACGGCGCGCTTTTGCCAACCACGAATGGATCGGACGCAAACGGCTCGCTCATCATCGCATTATTCCACGTGCTGCCGGCATCCGTCGTCGCCGCCTCTCCATGAACCGCTCGCGTTGCAAAATCAAGATTTGTTGCAATTTTGAACATGGCAAATGGGCTGCTGCTCCCCAAGACTCAGCGCCCAACCGACCTGTCGAAGTCACGAGTAATTACGCCGCGACCGCCCGCGCCGCAGCCTCGGCGTCGGGTTGCTGATAGGCCTTGAGCCGCGGCAACACCTCGCGCGCGAACAGCGTGAGGTTGTCGACGGTCTGCTCGTGGGTGAGGAAGCCGGCTTGGCCCATCATCAAGAGGTTGCCCATGCCGCCGCAATGTTCGCAGAACGCGACGATCTGGTCGTAGACTTCGTCAGGCGTGCCACAAAACAGAATGCCGGCGTCGATCAGATCGTCGACGCTTGTAGCGTGAATGTTGATGGGGCGGCCGTCCTTGGTGAAACCGCGCGGCGGTGATTCGCCGCGGAGCATCCGGGCATTGTCCTCCGGCGACACATAGCCGGGCGGATTGCGGAACGGCACATGCACGATGGCGCTGGTGCGCAGGTAACCGGCGATCAGGTCGCCGCGCTTGCGTGCTTCCTCTTTGTCGTGAGAAACCGCGACCAGGCCGAGATAGGCGAAACGGTCGGCGCCGGGCGCGCGGCCAAATTTTCCGACATAGCCCTTGCGGTAGGCATCGTAGAGCTTGCGCGTGCCGAAGCCGGTGCCGAGCGTCGCCATGACGTAGCCGCGCTCGCCGAGGACGCGCGCCTGGGTCGACGAGCCGGTGGTCGACCACACCGGCGGATGCGGCTCCTGCCACACCCGCGGCCAGATATTCACCTGGCGATAATGGAAAAATTCGCCTTCCCAGTTGAACGTCCCGTCATGCGTGGTCATCGCCTTGATGATGAAGTCGTGCGCTTCCCAGAAGCGATCCATCAGCTCGGTCGGATTGCGGTTGGACGCCGGGATTTCGTAGGGGATGCCCTTGATAAATCCCATGTCGAGGCGGCCGCGGGAGATCACATCGATGGTGGACAATTCCTCGGCGGCGCGCAGCGGATCCGGCCGGTGCCCGATCGGATAGCCGAGCACCAAAAGCCGCGCCTTCTTGGTGGCGCGCGCCAACACCGCCAATCCCACCACGACCGACGACGACATACAGGTCGCGGTCTGATGATGCTCGTTGAGCATGATGTCGAGACCGAGCTCGTCGCACAGCTGATACTCGTCGTAATAGCGGTGGAACAGATCGGCGGCGATGTGCGGATCGCATTTGCGGTTCGGCAGAATAACGCGCAGCGAGCCGGAATGATCGTTCCAGGTCGGGAAATAGGCCTGTTCGCTGAACTGATAGACTCTCATGGGCGCTCTCTTGTCAGCTGAGTAGTGTCATTTGTTCCCGGCAAAGGCCAGAACGCGCTCGGCGAAAACTTTCGGCTGCTCGTGATGCGGGAAATGCCCGGCCTGGTCGATTGCCTCGAACCGTGCACCCGGAATCAACCGCGCAAAAAGCGCGTCCGTAAGCCTCGCTGAGCATGCGGTCGTAGCTGCCCCACAGAAACAGCGTCGGAATGCGTATGCGGTGCAGCCGGCTTTTGAGCCGCGGATTGTGGAAATAAGGGTTCCAGGCAAAGCGCGCGGTAGCCTCACGGGCGCGCGCCGCGGCCAGCACTTCGGCGTCCGGCAGCGCCTTGTAGTCGCGTTGCCCCTTGCTCGGATCGCAGTAAGTGAGTTCGAGATATTCCTTGTCCGTGATCGCAAAAATGTCGGCGATGTCGCGCGTCTCGCGATCGCCGATTTTGACGCCGACGGCATTGGCCATAACGAGCCGCGCCATCCGTGCCGTCGATTTCACCGCGATCTCGGCGGCAATCCAGGCGCCGAGCGACACCCCGACCACGGTAACGTCGCGAAGGTCGAGCTGATCGAGGAGGTCGAGATAGAAATAAGACAGGTCGTCGACCGTGCGCATGCCCACAGGCAGTTCCGAGCGGCCGAAGCCGGGATGCGTCGGCGCAAACACATGCGCGGACTTGGCAAGCTCGTCGATGGCCGCGGTCGCCGGCTCGATGCCGTTCTCGGGGTGGAGAAAAAGCAGCGGCCGACCCGAACCGCGCTCGATCATGTCGATACGCGCGCCCGCGACGACAACCGATCCTGCCGCGCTTTGTGCCGGTTGGAGCATTCCCCGTCCCTTTTTCCTTTCCGCATGATGTTATCCGTTCCCAGTTTCCGGGATCGTGCGGGACGGGCCCTTCAAAAGCCCGTTGTGTTGTTCTACCACGGCTCCTGCCGTTTGCCATTGCGTGCGGCTCAAGGCAGGAGGCGAGAAAATGACCGACGACACCGTCACCGTCCAGCACGGCATCGCCTATGCCAACCACGACGGCATCGAGCTCGCCGGCGATCTCTATCTGCCGAAAGGCGCCAAATCCGGTGCAAAGGCGGCGCCGGCGCTGGTCGCCGTGCACGGCGGCGGCTGGGTCGCCGGCGTGCGCGGCGCGTTCCAATATTGGGGACCGTATCTCGCCGCGCGCGGCATCGCCGTGTTCGCCATCAGCTATCGGCTGGCGACCAAGGGCAAAACCTTCCCCGAAGCGGTGCAGGACGTGCTCGCCGGCGTGCAATTCATCCGCGGCAAGGCCGGCGTCTTCGGCATCGATCCGGCGCGCATCGGGCTCCTTGGCGCTTCGGCCGGCGCGCACCTCGCCGCACTGGCGGCGCTCGGCGGCAAAAAATTCGCCGGCGGCTATCCGCAGGATCCGTTCGCCGCAGTCGACACCAGCGTCAAGGCGCTAGTCGGCGTCTATGGCATCTACGACGCTGTTGCGATGTGGACCAACTATCAGCTGCAAGGCGGCCGCGACAATAATTTCCAGAAATTCATGGGCGCCTCGCCGATGGAGAACCGGCAACTGTATTTCGATGCTTCGCCGATCAGCTATGCCACGCTCGGCAATAATGGGATCGGCGTCCTCCTGGTTACCGGCACCGAAGACGATCTAGTCGACCGCAAAGCACAAACCGATCCGTTCCAGCTGGCGCTCAAGCAGGCCGGCTTTTTCGTGCGGCCGACCATCGTGCCGGGCGCGCCGCATTACTGGATGAACGATCCGATCGACGAGCCGGGCAGTCTCACCGGCTTTGTCGCGCCGCGGCTACTGCGTTTCCTGGCCGAGAAGCTGTAATCGCGCGCGGCGATTTCGCTTTCGACAATCAAGCGGGCGGCCAGTAGCCAAAGCGCGCCATCTGCTCGCGATGATCGGCGACGATGCGGTCGATTTGCTGTTGCGTCAGCAGCTCGCGCCATTGGCCGATGCGGCCTTCGCGGAAGAAGCGCTTGGCTTCCTTCGGCCGTTCTGCAAATCCGCTACGCTCTTCCTCGACCTGAAGACTTTCAAATGATGATCGGCTGACCGCGAGCGATATCTGATCGGGCGTGGCGTCGAGTTGCAAATGCCGCGCAAGCGCCGTGAATGACGCTTCCGGATCCGCCAGCATGTCTTCGTAGCGCATGACATGGATGGCCGGATGTGGCTTGCGCGTCCAGCTCGAGACATGTCGGCTCCACGAACTCCAGACTTCATGGACGGACTTATCGTCGATCAGCGTTTCCGCGCCCTCGGTCGACATGGTCTCGATCGCGTCATCGATGCCCTTACCGGTATGATGTGCGAGCGATATCGCCACGTCGAGCGGATTGCGAACGATATACAGGGCGCCCGAGGTGACCGCGTAATTGATCACCGGATGGCCGCGGTCAATAACCAGCGCGTTGTGGGTCTTGAGGAAGATCAAGCCCTCGTAGGTATCGGCAATTTTCTGTTGAACCTTGTGCCGCGCCGCTGCGATTTCGTTGCAGTGCTGCGCAGTCGGTTTGAAGCCGAGAATCTCCTCGAAATAGATCTGAAAATCGGCCGAGTGCGAGAATCGGGCGACAGCGTTGAGCGCGAGTTTTTCGGTTTCACCGGCCATGATGGCGGCAAGGTTCGACAGAAACATCCGCGCCCAGGTGTTGCCGGATTTCGGGTATGAGGCGAGCCAGATCAGGCCGGACATCGGCTGCGCCGGAGGTTCGGATTGGTCGGCAGCGGAACGCCTTACCATCGCGGCGCTCGCTCCTGCATTCTGGTCCGCCTCTTATTTCCTTCCAGGCATAGTCTTTGTTCTAATTTTGCCACAGGCCGGCTGAAGTGACGATTTACCGGCAAATCATAGTGGATGTGCTGCGATAAGTGAGTAGGTTGAACCACAGGAGTTGTCATGACGGCATTATGGCTGTTTTGACGGGATAAGCGAACTGACCAAAAAGGGGGTGTTACGGTCATGCGCGCAACAAGAATGGCTTTGCTCGCCGGCATTTCGGGTCTGGCGCTGTACGCGGCGATACCGTCCGCGTTTGCCGCCGACATGGCGCTGAAGACGAAAGCGCCGCCGCCACCACCGCCTACCCCCGCGGTGACGACGTGGTGGCTCGAAGGTGGCGGATCTTATCTGTCGGGCGACCCGTTCGTGCCGGGCTTCAACAATCCGCCGTTCGACATCAACGCAAAAAGATGGGGATGGCAGGGCGCCATAGGCGTTGACTACAAATTTGCCTCGTCACCGTGGCACGTCAACGCCGACTTCCGCTACATGGGGAACGGCTCCAACTCTGCTGGCGGTCCGGAGACAGCAATATTCACCAGGGGCACGGCCGTCGGTACCAACTCCGCAAACCGCAGCGAACATAACTGGGAAGCCGATTTCATGGTCGGCCGCGACTTGGGGATCGGGTCACCCGCCCAAGCAAAGTTCGGCTTGCGGGTCGCTGACATCTGGGGACAAACAAACGGAGGCGTTTCAGGCTTTGCGTTCGCTCCCTCCGGAGTACAGACCCGGAATTATCAGCAGACCGACAAATTCCTCGGCGCCGGACCGCGGCTCGCGATCGAAGGCAGCATACCGCTACAAGCCGCTTGGTCGATCGAGTATAACGGTGGTGTCGCAGGTCTTTGGGGTCATAATTCTGCAAACCAGACTGTCGGCGTTACAGGCGCCTTCGGCGGCGCCACGGTACCTTGCCTTTCTGGCTGTCCTATTGCGGCTAGCACCAGTAGCGACGTCTTTGTGTTCAACGCCGATGCGCAAGCCGGGCTCGCATATGCAATTAGCCAAAGCGCCAAATTGAGCCTGAACTATCGGATCGACGGCTACTGGAACGCGCTTCGCGGTTTCAACTCGGCCGGTATCGGGACCAATCTGAATCGCATCTACAGCGGACCAACCATGAAATTGACCATCGCTTACTGACGATCCACAAACGCCCTTAAACCGGGGCGATCGCAAGGTCGCGCCGGTTTTATTTCTTGTCCAACAGCAGTGTGCCTTCGCGGCGAATGAGCGGTTGGATCTTTTCGGCGAGCTTTGCCAACAGCCATGGCAGCACGATTTCCAGATTGACGTGATCGTCGGCGACATCGACGATGCCGCTCACCGCTTGCCCAATCGCACTGGCACGGAACTGCAGACGATCGCCAGTCCAGGTCTCTTCCTGGACGTTGAACAGATGGCCGAAGTCGGTCCGGACGCTGCCAAGACCGGATTTCAATCGGCGCACCGCCTCCTCCCAGCCGAGGCGATGCGGAATGGAAACGACGAGCGGCTGCGGCACCATGGCTCCAAAAGCATACGGAGCCGCATATAGGAACCGCGCCGCGGCGGCGCTATTCCGCCGCCGCCCGATTGCCGATCGCGGCGTTGACCGCGGGCATCACTTTTTCGGCCATCAGCTCCATGGATCGCCTCGCCAGCGCCGGATCGGCCCAGTCCATGCCGCAATAAAGCAACGTGCCGAAGTCGCCGGTCCGCTCGCGCAGATCAAGAATGCCGTCGACGACACGGTTGACGCTGCCGCGAAGAACCAGATTGTCGAAAATGTAATCGAGCGTGACGTCATCGTCCGTCATCTCCGGGCGCATCTTGAAGCAATCGAGTTTCTTGCCGCGCCGGAGCTTGGCGGTGAGCTGGTTCATGTAAAAGCGATAGGGGCTTTTCGGGTCGTCGCCGCCATAGGCGCGCGCGGTGTTGTCGTCGGCGGCCACAAAGATCGTGCGCGCGACCCGCCAATTGGCGCGGTCGGCCTTGTGGCCGCCTTCGCCGCAGCCTCGCGCATAATTGGCCCACTGGCTCGGCAAGTGATTGCAATGCAAAAAATGCGACGAGATCGGCCACCAGCCGCGGCGGCCAAGCGCCACCAGGCCTTTGGAGTTCGGATCGCTCGAGGTGCCGAGGATCGGCGGGTGCGGCTTCTGATAGGGTTTGACGATGCCGCCGATACCGATCTCGGGCCACACCGTTTTGGCCGTCGATATGTTCCAGTATTTGCCGGTTAGATTGTAAGGCGCCTCGTTGGCCCACAGCGCCAGGATATGATCGATCGCTTCGGCGAACATGGCGCCGCGGTCGGCGCTCAGGAGTTCGAGCGCTTCGGCATCCGACGGCAAAACGCCGGCGCCGATGCCGAGGAGGAAACGGCCGGCGAGCAGGTTATCGACCAGCGCCACCTGCGTCGCGACCAGCAAAGGATGGCAAAACGGCAGGTTGGCGACGGCGGTACCGAGCTTGATCGTCGAGGTGTAGCCGGCGAGCGAGGCACAGAACATCAGGCTCGACGGAATGTTCTCGACGAGGTCGGTCAGGTGCTCGCCGCAATAGCCTTCGCTGTAGCCGAGCCGGTCGGCCAGGATGAACGCTTCGCGGTCTTCCTTGAGCGTCTCGGCATATTGTCGCGCCGGCGGATGGACTGGCATGATGAAAAAGCCGAGTTTCATGTTTTTCTCCCGAACAGCGTCCGCCGCCGCGGCGCCGATATTAAGGTTATGCGATGAAAGCCTGCCGCCAATTCGATCGGCGGCGAGAAAGTCTCGATTCCATCGCATTTCCCCGCGCGTTTACCGGTTCATTGTTAACGGCGATCTCAATTCATTTACCATGCCGCTTCTGTTACATGATTGCGCCTCGAACAAATCAAGGGAAGAGGCACCCAATGTTCAAGCAGCTCCAGCGTTTCCTGAAAGACGAATCCGGCGCGGCGGCGATCGAATACGGGCTCATCACCTCCGGCATTTCCGTGGCTATCATTCCCGGCGTCAAGGACGTCGGCACCAAGCTGGCCGCGATCTTCTCCCTCCTGCAGAACGCGATCTAACAAAAAGCAGCCCGCCCCGGATCGGCTCCCCGGGGCAGGTTTTTGCGCCGCAGCGGCCAGCGTCGAGCCGCGGCCGTCAGCATCCTAGCTCGCCGACGTGGCGTTTCTCCCCAGGATTGTCGCGCTCGTGTCCGCTGGCCCGACCTCGCAAGCTCTTTAACCTCGTTGCATAGGTCGACAGCGACCGCCGTCAGCTTAGCACGAATTACCGGTCGAAACGGCGTGCCCGGTCATCACCCTGGCTTTCCGCAGCGCGGCCTCTGCGCGTAGGCGGGATTCGACAACTATGCGCCTTCCATCACCGGCAGGATCAGCGTGGAAGGATGTTCCGCCGAATGATAGATCGTGTCGGCGCCGATCTTGCTCGGCACGTAGTAATGCGTCCACAACACATCGGTGACGACGGAATCGCCGTTGACGATTTCGAGCCGCATGCGGTTGCCCTTCTTGAACCGGTGCGCCATCGGCTCGATGCTGATGTCGAAACGATAGATTTTTTCCGGCTCGATCGGCTGTGGGTCGGTGTGGGTGTGGTACGGCTCCATCTCGGTCGATTTTTGCGGATCGAGCGCGCGGTGCGAGGCGCGTAGCCAGCCTTTGGTGATCCAAAATGACGCCGGATTGAGCGATTTGCCGCGGTCCTCGGCCGATTGCGGCATCTGCTCGGAGAGTTTGACGAAAAAATCCATGTCGTTGCGCGTCGACGAGGCATAAAGCGTGAGCTTGATCGGGCCGGCGATTTCCAGATCCCGCTCGAGCGGCGCGGTGGTAAAGGTCAGCACGCGGCGCGCCGGATCGGGCGCATTGTTCGGTCCGAAGCCGACCACGCCCATCATCCAGCCCGGATTGGGATAGGCGTACGACGTTTTATCCTCGCCCGCGGCCGCATCGCGGGTAAGCGCGCCGTCGTTAAGCGACGTCACGCTGCCGGATTTCTCTCCGCTCAAATGCCAGGTGACATAGCGCACGCCGGCCGGCGGCCAAGTTTCGGCGGCGCGCACCGCGTCGGCGCCGCGCACGAAATACTCGATTGCCGGACGCTGCGGATATTCGGTCTGCAGGCCTTTGAGATAGTGATCGTAAAACGGCAAGAGCATCGTCTCGTGCAGTTCGCGGCTGTTGAACTCGCGGTTGGCGACGAAGGCGTTGACCGGCCCGATCATCTTCAGCTTCTTCGGACCCCGGGCGCGGCGGAAGCCGTCGATATTGCCGCGGGTATGCAGATCGACCTTGCCCCAGACGCCGACGGAATAAAGCGGCACCTCGATCTCATCGAGATGCTCGGCGGCGCAGCGTTCGCGCCAGAAGTCGTCATAGGTCGGATGCTCCTGGATGCGCAGATTTAAGTCGTAGGGCTGCTCGCGCGGAAATTCGCCGTTGGCCGGATGGCGATTGATGATGCGGTTCTGGTTCCACCAATAGCTGCCAAAGAAATCCCCGAGCATGCCGCCCTGATAGACCGAGGCGCGATACGGATCGTTGAGGCCGTCGAAGGCGCAGATGCAGGCCAGCGCCGGCGGTTTGCCGATCGCCATCCACCATTGCGACATGCAGAAATAGGATTGGCCGATGCCGCCGACCTTGCCGTTCGACCAGGATTGGCGGCCGAGCCACTCGACGACGTCGTACAGATCCTTCTGCTCGTTGCGATCGAGCAGGCGGAATTCGCCGCCGGATTTGCCGCAACCGCGGATGTCCATATGGGCATAGACATAGCCGCGCTCGACATAAAGCTCGATCGGACCGGTCTCGCGCCAGAGGAATTGCGGGCTCGCGGGCAGCGCATTGTTGTCATAGCGGTACGGCGACGGCGCCAGCAGCACTGGAAACGGCCCCTCACCGTCCGGCATATACAACGCAACCGCGATCTCGACGCCGTCATGTACGCGGATCTTCACTTCACGCGATTTCGGCAGTGCAGCATTCGCCATTACTTTCTCCCCGACTGACTTCGAACCATAAGAAAAAGGCGCCAAACGAGCAACGCATGCGCCTTTGCATCCATCGCTTTTGCCGTGCGCCGAAAAAACAACTCAGGCGAGTGTACAAAATTGAACTGCGCGATTGCGTCCTTTCTGGCTTCCTATGTAGGATTGGTCAGTCGGTGGGTGGGGTGCGTCCATGACCGGGACTGAGTACGCGTTGCTGATGTGCGCTTTGGTCGGTTTGGCCATTATCGTCAAACTGCTGAGTTTTGACGCGCAGGGCTGGATCAGCAAGGATTTAAAGCGCGGCGATCTTTATGCCTTGATCGAAGTCGCTTCGGGCACTCGCCCGAACGGGCTAAGCCACGATCAGGCGCGCCGTCTCGAGGGCCGCGGCATGGTCTGCGGTTACGGCAACGGCAATTATCGCGCCACGCTCAAAGGCCGCCTGGCGCTGCGCATCAGGCAAGCAGTGCGCCAGACCGTGCAACTCGAGCGGTAAGAGACTTCCGCGGCCGACGTGCTGTTGCCACCGCCTGGCAAAGCGCCAAACCGTCGCTCGGTCACGCGAGCTGCCGCCCAGGTCACAGCCCCAAATACGCCCGCCTGATCTCCGGCTTAGCCGCCAACTCCGCCGGCACGCCTTCCATGAAGATGCGGCCTTCGGCGACGACGTAGGCGTAGTCGGACAGCGCCAAAGCGAGATGCACGTTCTGCTCGACGAGGAGAATAGTCAGCCCGGCATCCTTGAGCTGCTTGAGCGTCGCCAAGAGCTGATAGACGACCACCGGGGCGAGCCCAAGCGACAGTTCGTCGATGATGAGGATGGCGGGATCGGACATCAGCCCGCGGGCGATCGCCACCATCTGCTGCTCGCCGCCTGAGAGCGTGCCGGCCTGCTGGCGCTTGCGCTCGGCAAGCCGTGGGAACAGCGTGAAGACCCTGTCGAGCCGGTCGGCATATTTGCTCGCCGCGCGCTTGGAGAACGCCCCCATTTCCAGATTTTCGGCGACGCTCATCGACGAGAACAATTGCCGGCCTTCCGGCACCAAAGCAAAACCGCGCGCCGCCTTGGCGTGGCTCGGCAGATGCGTGACGTCGTCGCCTTCGAAAGTGACCTTGCCGCGCCACGGCGCGATCGAACCGGCGACCGCGCGCAAGGTCGTCGTCTTGCCGGCGCCGTTGGCGCCGACGATCGCGGTGAGCGCGCCGCGCCGAGCTTTGAGCGACAGGCCCCACAGCACCTGGACCTCCCCGTAACCGGCTTCGAGGTTCTCGACCGTTAGGAGCGCCTCGGGCAGCGAGGCGGGGCGCACCGGATTGGGATTAACCGCGTCAGCCATCATCCGCCCCCATGCAGCTGTTCGGCGAGCTTGGGATCGCCGAGATAGGCCTCAATGACTTGCGGATTTTGTGCGACCTCAGCGGGCAGGCCTTCGGCGAGCTTCTCGCCGTAATTAAGAACGACGATGCGGTGCGACAGGCTCATGATCGCCTGCATCAGATGCTCGATGATGAGGATGGTGACGCCGGAATCGCGGATGCGGCGGATGACGCCGATCATATGCTCGACCTCGGTCGGATTGAGCCCGGCCAGCACCTCGTCGAGCAACAAAAGCTTCGGCTGCGCGGCGAGCGCGCGGGCGAGCTCGAGCCGCTTCTTGCCGGCGATGGTCAAGTGCAAGGCCAGCATATCGATGCGGTCGTCGAGGCCGGTGACATGCACCGCCTCGCGGGCGACGTCCTGCGCCCGATGCAGCGGTAGATTCTCGCGGCCGAAGCAGGCGCCGACCGTGCAGTTCTCCAGCACCGTCATATTGGTCAGCGGCTGCACGATCTGATGGGTGCGCGCCAGCCCGTGGCGGGCGACGACGAACGGCTTTTCGCCGGTAATGTCGACGCCGTCGAACACGATTTTTCCGGAGTTCGGCGCGAACACGCCGTTGATCAGATTGAACAGCGTCGATTTGCCGGCGCCATTCGGCCCGATCAGACCGAGAATCTCACCTTCGTACAGGACGAAGCTCAGATTGTTCACCGCCTGCAAGCCGCCGAAGCGCCTGCTGACGCGGTCGAGTTCGAGCAGCGCCGTCATTCCAGCACCCGCTTCAAACCGGGAAATCGGCTATAGACGAAACCCATCAGGCCGGAGGGGAAGAACAGCACGATGAGAAGGAGCAACACGCCAGCGATCACCAGCTGGAAATTCGAGAACGTCGACGACGTCAACAGATAGCCGCGCAGCTCCTCGTAGAGATAGGCGCCGAGCGCCACGCCGGTCACGGTGCCCTGCCCGCCCAGCATGCAAATGACGATCGCCTCGGTCGACAGCGTCAGATCGAAGGCGTCGGAGGGCTGGATGAAGGCGCCTTTGAAAAAATAAAGCCCGCCGGCGATGGCGGGCAGGAACGCGGACGCGCTGTAAGCCAGCGCTTTGTAGCGCGGGGTCGGCACGCCGAGGATGGCGGCGGCGTCCTCGTTCTGGCCGATGGCAAGTAGGCCCAGGCCGAATTTCGAAGTCTTGATGGCGTAGCTCAGATAGAGCGAAGCACCCATCACCGCGACGAACAGGAAATAGATCACCCACAGCGCCTGGGCCGAGCCGCCGAGCGGCAGAAACACCTGCGGCGAGATATAGATGCCCGACGAGCCGCCCCACGGCGTGAAATTCTCGGTAAAAGCCTGCACGCCCTCGACGATGCCGATGGTCGCCAGCGCGAAGAACGGACCGCGCAGCCGCAGAATGCCGACGCCGAATATGAACGACAGCACGGAGACGCCGAGCCCGGCGGCGAGCAGGCTCGCGGCCAGCGACCAAGCATAGGAACTGACCAGCCAGATGCAGATATAGCCGCCCAGCCCGAAGAACACGATCGAGCCGAAATTGATGTAGCCGGTATAGCCCAGCATCAGGTTGAGGTTCGAGGCAAGCGTGATGTACACGGCGGCGAGCGCCAGGCTCTCGCGCAATTCGACGTTGTTGCCGAACGCAGGCGCTCCTGCGAAGACGGCGATAACGAGCGCGATGATCCAGAAGAACGGTCGCCGCAGCATCTAGAGCGCTCCGCGCCGCGACGCGAAAATGCCGCCGGGAAACGCAATCAGCACCAGCACGAACAGCACGAACTCGATCACCAGCGTCCAGCTTACCGGCACGAACGGCGTCACCAGGCCTTCGAGCAGGCCGAGCGCGACGCCGCCTAAAAGCGCGCCGACCGGATTGCCGAAACCGCCCAGCACGGTGACGATGAAGCCCTTAAGCTGATAGCCGTCGCCGGACAGGATGGTGAACGGAAACAGCGTGCCGATCAGCATGCCGGACACGCCGGCGAGCGCCACGCCGACGCCGACCGAGATGGCAAGCAGTCGCGTCGTCGGGATGCCGACCAATTCGGCGGCCTCGCGATTGTTGGCCACCGCGCGCATCGCCTTGCCGGTGCGGGTGTAGTGCAAAAAGACGTAAAGTAACCCGGCGATCACCGCCGCCAACACGGCGGCAAGAATATGCGGGCCGGGAAAAGTGTAGCGGCCGATGGTGAGGCCCGGCAGCGACACTTCGACATTGAACAGCGCGGTGCCCCATACCGCGGTGCCGACGCCGATCAGGATGAGATTGACGGCAAAGGTCGAGAGCAGACTCATCAGCGGCGGCCGCCCGACCATGCGGTGAATGGCGATCCAGTACAGCGCGACGCCGACGAAAAAGCCGCCGATCAAGACCGGCGGCAAAGTGAGATAAGGCGAAATGCCGAGCGCGTTGACCAAGAGATAGAGCGCCATCATGCCGGCAACGATCATGGCGCCATGGGTCAGGTTGATGACGTCCATGACGCCCCAGATCAGCGTGAGCCCCATGGCGGCAAGGCCATAGACCAAGCCCACCAGCACGCCGTCGATGATCGAAGCGAGGATGCCGAGCATACGATTAAACGGACGAGGCCGGCGTCAATTGCGCCGGCCTCTTTGCCCCATTACTGGCTGGCTGAGATCGGATAGATGAGATCGGCGGATTTGGCCTCCAACGGCCAGACCACCTGGCGGCCAAGCTTGCCGTCGATGTTCTGCCACTGCGCCAGCACCATCTTGTGCGCTTCCTGCAAGCCGTGATGGCCTGGATCGGTCATGAATTTGACGTGGCCGAAGAAGGTGGTGATATCGGTTGCATTGAGCGCTGCCGTCACCTTTTCCGGATCGATCGAGCCGGCCTGCTCGATGGCGTGCTGTAGCACCACGCCGCTCGTATAGCCGGACGCCGCGTGATAATCCGCCTTGGCGTGGAATTTATCCTGGAACGCCTTGGCGAATTCCGCGGTGGTCGGTCCGAATTGCGGCTTGTAATTGACCTGCTGCTCCCACTGCGACGGCACCGTCACACCCGAAGCGGCGGGGCCGAGTTCGCCGAACTTATCGTCGGCCGGCGCCACCAGGATCGAGATCCACTTCATGCCGGCTTTCTGGTCATGCATCTGGCGCGCCAGCGTGGCGCCGTCGGAATAATGGCCGCCGCCCAGGAAGGCGTCGGCGTTCGATGAGATGATCTTGTTGACGATCGGGCCGAAATCGGTGGTCGATGGCGCATAGGATTCATCCATCACGACCTGAAAGCCGGCCGCCAAAGCCTGCTGCTTGGCCGCGGTCAGCACCGCCTTGGAGAACGGGTCGTCGGAATAGACCATGGCGATCTTGGCGCTCGGATCCTTGGATTTGAGCGCTTCGACCGCGCCGGAGAGATAATGGCTGGCGGAGGAGATGACCATGAACAGATATTTGTTGCCGAGCTCGAACGGCTTTTCTTCGGCGCCGCCGCTATCGATCATGATCTTCTGGTATTGCTCGGAAATCACCGCGGCCGGCGCGGTCAGGCCCGACGAATAGGGGCTGAACAGGAATTGGGCATGGTCCTCGTTGATCAGTCGCGTGTAGAGCTGCTGCACCCGGCCGCCGACCGACTGATCGTCATAGCTGACGAATTTGACCATGTATTTCTTGTCGCCGACCTTGATGCCGCCGGCGGCGTTGACCTCGTCGCGCCAGTACTCGTAGCCGCGCTGCTGACCCAATGAATCGACATTGAGTGGGCCGGTCTGCGAGTTGGTGAAGCCGACGGTAATGGTGTCTTCAGCGAATGCCGGCGCGGCAAACAGCGTCGCAGCGGCGGCCAATAAGCAAAGCCGTTTCATAGAATCCTCCCTAAGCGAACCCTCGACGGGGTCGCGGTCATCATAGATCGCCGGGCCAAGTGTCCTTTGGCCGGCCCCCGGTTAGCCCCTCACGTTGCCGGAAGCATCGCATAACCGGGACATAAAGGCCATCCGGTGCAGCCTAAGGGACAACGATGACGACGGCAGGGGGCGCTGTCACCGTGACAAAATTTCGCGTGGCGCAGCAATTGACCCTCGCCCCTGTGCTAAGGTCCGGTCATCGGCACGCCGCCTGTCCCTTTAACCCTACTTGCAACCCTACTTGCAACTCTACCCGCAAGCCTACCTGCCCTTTCGTACCGCCGCCGTTGCCGTGATTGACCAACAAAAACTGGGAGGCCCCTCATGCGAATACCCCGACTTGTGCTTGCGTCCGCCGCGACGGTTGCGGCGGCCATCGCGCTCATTTTGGCGCCGGCGGCCGGTGCCGACGCGCAGACCAAAGTGACCATCGGCAAGGTGGTCGGCGGCGACGGCTTCCACGTTCCGACCTACGTCGCGCTGGACGAGGGCTTCTTCAAAGCCGAAGGTCTCGACGCCACGCTGGTCGAATTACAGCCCAGCGCGCAGGTGACCGCCATACTCTCCGGCAATCTCGATTGCGCGCCGATCCCCTCGGGCGGAGCGCAGGCGGCGCTGAGCGGCGCCAAGATCACCTACATCGTCGGCGAGTCGCTCAAATCGCAATGGACCATCACCACGCGAGCGGAGATCGCCAAGCCGCAAGACCTCGAAGGCAAGACCCTGGGACTGGGCCGTCCCGGCGGTGCCGACTACGACGAGGCGCAGGCGGTGCTGCACCGTTTCTTTCACATGGACGCCGGCAAGGACTACAAGGTCATCTCCTTCCAGGGCGAGGCCGAGCGCATCGCTGCCATGACCAATAACGACATCCAAGGCGCCTCGCTGTCTATTCCGCATGCGGTGGTCGCCGAACAGACCGGGCTGAAAGTGCTGTTGCGCACCGGCGACTATATCCCGCGCGCCGGCGGCACCATCTGGTGCATGCAAAGCTTCGTCGAGCAGCATCCCGATACGGTCAAGAAGATCGACCGCGCCATCGCCAAGGCGGTGATGTATTTCCGCACCAATAAAGAAGGCTCGATCAAGGTGATGGAGCACCATATCGGCAGCATCAAGACCGACGCCGAAGCCGGCGCCATCTGGGATCAGCTGCACGATTCCTACGGCGCCGAAGTGCCGAAGGATCTGTTCGCGGACATCCTGGAATCGCGGCGCCAGACCATGATCGCCGCGCGGCAATGGCCGGCCGACAAGCCATTGCCCGATCCGGAGCAGTTTCTGGCGCGCAACCTCTTGGAGTCGACGCTCAAAGAGATGAACTACGTGCCGGCCAATCTCGCCGCGCCGGCGAAGGCGGATTAATTATGCGTTTCCCGGGCGCAGTGCAGCACGCAGCGGAGCGAAGTGGTGCGCTGCAGACCCGGGACCGTCGCTTGCTCGGAGCTTGATACGATCCCGGATCAGCGGCGCACCGCTTCGCGCTGCACCGCGTCCGGGAAACTCCTCAATCTCCGCTGCCCCGCTGCGGGCGCCAGCGGCTCATGCGGTCTTCGAGGAGCTTGACCAGACCGGTCATGACAAGCGACAGGACGGCGAACACGATCAGGCCGGCAAACACCACGTCGACCTTGAACTCGCTGGCGGCGCGGACCATGACCACGCCGAGGCCGTCCTGGGCGCCGAAAAATTCGGCCACCACGACGCCGAGAATGGCGCGGCCGATCGCCAGCCGCAGTCCGACAACGATGAAGGGCAGCGCGTTGGGCACCACGACAAGCCGCGCGATGTCCCATTCGCCGGCGCCGAACGAGCGCACCACGTTGATCAGAAGCCGGTCGGCGTTGCGCACGCCCTCGTAGGTATTGATCAAGAGCGGGAACAAGGCGCCGAGAAAGACGATCGCGACCTTGGACCATAGCCCGAGCCCGAACCACAGCATCAAGAGCGGCAGGAAAACGAGCCGCGGCGTGGCGTTGAACGCGGTGATGAACGGATCGAGCATGGCATTGAGCGTGTTCGATCGGCCGAGCAGGATGCCGAGCGGCAGGCCGACGACGATCGCGAATGCAAGCCCGACGGCAAAGGCGCTGGCGCTGACCCCGAGCGGCCCCCAGATCGAGCCGGTTGCGAACATCTGCCATAGCGTGCCGACGATCTCGCTCGGCACCGCGAAAAACAATTTGGTGCCGGCCTTCATCGGGGCGAGATCGGGCAGGAACTGCCACACCAGAAGGAGACACACGATGCTGCCGACGCCGAGCGCGGTCGGCTCGATGCGCCGCCAAAGCCGGTGCGCCGGCGCCGCGGCCTCCGCCGGGCCGGTTACGGAAAAATCGGCTTGCAGCTCGGCCATCGCTATTGCCCGGCACGCCAGGGAAAGGCGCTGCGCTCGGCGAAGCGGATGCCTTCGGTCAGCACCACCGCGATCACCATGACCGTGAGGATGCAGGCGAACATTTTGTCGATGGCGAACAAGTCGCCGTAGCGGGAGATGGCAAAGCCGATGCCTTCGGAGGCGGCGAAGAACTCACCGACCAAGACGCCGATCAAGGCGCGGCCGATGGCGATGCGCGCGGCGGCGACGACAAAGGGCAGCACGCTCGGCAACAGCACCTTGCGATAAAGGTCCCACTCGCCGCCGCCGAGCGAGCGCACCACGTCGATCAGCCGGCGGTCGACGGCGCGCACGCCGGCGCAGGCATTGAAGACGAAGGGGAACACGGCGAGCGAAAACACGATGATGGTCTTGCCCGCCACGCCGACGCCGAAAAAGATCACCAAGAGCGGCGCCAGCGCCACCAAGGGGCTGGCATAGAAAATCGTCATCAGCGGATCGAGCGCATAGCCGACCCGCACGCGCCAGCCCATGACGATGCCGAGCGGCACGCCGATGACGACGGCGGCGCCGAGGCCTAAGAAGAACGGCACCGCGCTGACGGCGAGATCGTCGAACAACTCGCCACTCTCGATGAGATCGACAAAGCCCGCGGCGATCAGGTTCGGCTTGCTGATGAACAGCGGATTGAACGGCACCACCAGGAAGATCGCCTGCCAGGCGATGAAGAACAGCACCACGGCAAAAGCGCCGAGCAGGAAATTGCGATAGCGCCACGCCAAGGACGGCCGGATTACGGATTGGTCTGCGGTTTGGTCCGTCATGGCCTAGACCACGATCTCGTCTTTGAGCGTATTCCAGATTTCGAGCTTAAGCTCGTTGAATTGCGGCGTCACCCGCATCTCGTACTCGCGCGGCCGCGGCAGATCGATGGCGAAGGTTTTCTTGGCCCGTCCCGGCCGCTTGCTCATGACCATGACGCGGTCGGACAGATAGATCGCCTCGTCGATCTGGTGGGTGACGAACAGCACCGTCTTCTTCGCTTCGCGCCAGACGCGCAACAGCTCGACCTGCATCAGATCGCGGGTTTGTGCGTCGAGCGCGGCAAACGGCTCGTCCATCAACAGCACGTCGGGATCGGTCGCCAAGGCCCGCGCCAGGCCGACGCGCTGCTTCATGCCGCCGGACAATTCATGCGGATAATGATGCTCGAAGCCGTTAAGCCCGACCAGCGTCGCGAGCCGCGCGGCGATGGCGCGGCGCTTGGCGGCGGGCACCTTCTTCAGCTCGAGCCCGAGCTCGATATTGTTTTCCACCGTTCGCCACGGCAACAGCCCGAAATCCTGAAACACCATGGCGCGATCGGTGCCCGGCCCGGCGAGTTTCTTGCCGTGCATCAGGATGTCGCCGGAATCCGGCTTGATCAGGCCGAGCAGAATATTGAGGAAGGTGCTCTTGCCGCAGCCGGACGGCCCGAGGATCGACACGAACTCGCCTTCGGCGACGTCGATATCGAAGCTGCCGAGCGCCCGCACCGGCGCGCGGTTCGGCGGCCGGAAGGTCAGGCTGACATTGCGCGCTTGGATATACGCTGCCATGCGATCAGGTTCGACGTTCGCCGCGCCGCCGTCAACCGCGCATAGGCGCGCGGGATCGGCCGGACCGCAGTCGGCCACGTTCACGGGCCGCGCGCGGTAGGCGCACGCCGCAAACTCTGATAGCACCGGCCGAAAGCGCCAATCCGACGGCGCCGGGCGGCTGGCGCGGCGCGCGGCGGCGGCATCGCTCCACTGCAATGTTTGGAGAAGAGACATGCGCATGCCCCTCGTCCTCATCGGCATCGTTATTTTAGCGGCGGGACTGTTCTTCATGGCCCAAGGCGCCGGCTATATCCGCTGGCCCGCCGAGAGCTTCATGGTCAGCCAGACCCGGTGGATCTATTACGGCGGCGCCATAGCGCTCGTCGGGCTTCTCCTTGCCCTGATTGCCGGACGGTGAGAGGCGCGCCCGCGATGTTGACCGCCGCCTTCGTCATTCTCACCATTGCGGTTGCTTTGGGCGCCATGCTCGCGGTGCTGCATCTGCGGAGCAACAGAACCACCGCACCGCCACTGCCGCTACCATGGCCGCTCGGCGCGCTGCACGGCATTCTCGCTCTCGTCGGGCTCGGCTGCCTCGCTCTGGCGCTGCGCGGCCCGCCGCGCGGCGTACAACTAGGCACTGCCTCGTTCGGCATCATCGCCGCCATGCTGTTCGTTCTGGCGGCTTTACTCGGCGCGAGGCTGCTTGCCGCGCGCATCTTCGGGAAACAAATCGGCGGCGGAACGATCGGCATCCACGCCACGCTCGCCGTGAGCGGCTTCGTTATTCTGGCGGCGTATGTGTTTGTCCGGATAATCCGCCGACGCCGCCGACAAGTGGGCGAAGGTCATCAAGTTCGCCAATATCAAAGCCGAGTAGCCGACGCGTCCGAAGAGGCGCATCACCCCGTCGGCGGCGCTATGGCGTCGAGCGCCTTGTGACTGGTCTCGACACCCATCAAGAATACTGCGACCGCTCCGATCGCCAGCGCCACCGACAACGCCGCAAACACGGCCACAATGCCAAAGGCCTGGATGAAGACGATCGCCGAGCCGGCCAAGGTGCCGCCGAACCGGCCGGCCGCGAACGCCGTTCCGAGCCCGGTGCCGCGTGCATTGGTGGGGAACAATTCGGTGGTGTAGATCACCATCGAATTGGTGCCGGTCTGGATGCAGAAGAACATCAGGAAGCCGACGACCAGCAGCATCGTCTCGTTCGCCGAGTTGACGAAGATTACCGAGACGATCGCCGCGGCAATGAGCGCGGTGATGCAGGTCTTCAAGCGGCCGAAACGGTCAAGCGAATACATCATGAAGGCGCTGCTGCACGGATAAGCGAGCGTCATGCCGAAGGTGAAGGTCAGCGCCTTGGTGACGGAAAAGCCGCGCGAGCCCATCAAGGTCGGCATCCACGACGCCACCACATAGACCACAAAATAGACGAAGAAGAACGCCACGATCGCCAGAATCATGGTCTTCATATATTTTCCGAACACGACCGCGAACGGATCGGAATGCGTGTCGCTGACGACGTCGGTGGTCAGCGTCACGCCGGCCGGCGGCCCGGCAATGCCGAGGCGCTTTAAGGTGGCGAGCGCCTGGTCGCCTTTGCCGTGGGTGGCGAGCCAGCGCGGCGATTCCGGCAGCGAAAAGCGCAACAGCCAGACGATCAGCGTGGCAATGCCGATCACCACGAAGATGCCGCGCCAGCCGATGATGTCGCGGAAGGCGAGCGCAAACAAAATGGCGCACGGCCATGACGAGGCGCCGCCGATCAGATGCACGAATGCCATGACCCGGCCGCGAATGTTTTTCGGCGAATATTCCGCGGCATAGGTGAAGGACAGCGGCGTCTCGGCGCCAAGCCCGATGCCGGCGATGAAGCGCAGCGCGGCGAGCCAGACATAGTCCGGCGCGAACGCGCAGGCGATGGTGGCAACCCCGAACAGCAGAAGATTGAACTGATAAATCGTCTTGCGGCCGAAGCGGTCGGTCAGTTCGCCCTGACCGAACGAGCCGACCACGGTGCCGAACAGCGTGGCGCTGATCACGGCGCCGAGTTGCGGGGCGGTTGCGAAATTGCTGCGCACCATGTCGGGCACCAGCGATCCGAATACCGCGACATCGACCAGATCGAGGAAGAAGCCCGCGGTAATGAGCGCGATGACCCGCATGTGCAGCGGACTTAGTTTGGCGTTCTCCAGCCCTCTGCAACGAAGGATTGAACGGATTGGTCGGCGGCAACGGACTGGTTGGCAGCCATGGCATTTCCCCTTCCCTTCGACACGCGGCGTTGCAGGCGAGCGCTGCCCACGCGTGCGTTTTTATTTTATGTAGGCACCGTATTGTCGCCGGAACGTGTTAGCAAGCCGGCCGGCTCTCGCAATTGGAGAACACTGCAATGCGTCTGAAGTCGAAGAAAGCGCTGGTCACGGGCGCAGGAAGCCACGGGATCGGCAAGGAAATCGCACTCGCCTTCGCGCGCGAGGGCGCCGACGTCGCGCTCCATCATTTCAACCATCCCGATATCGCCTCAGCGATTGCCACCGAAATCCGCGCCATGGGACGAGTAGCGCATATCGTCGAGGCGGATATCTCAGATCCGGCGGCCGGGCGCCGCATGGTCCGCGACGCCATCGCGCAGCTAGGCGATCTCGACATCCTGGTCGCCAATGCCGGGGTGACGCTGCGCAAGCCGTTCCTCGAATTCACCGATGCCGAGTGGGACTACATTCACGCGGTCAATCTGCGCGGATATTTTCTCTGCGCGCAGGAAGCATGCCGGCATCTGGTGGCGCGGGGCGCCGGCGGGCGCATTGTTTTCGTGTCCTCGGCCAACCAGAAACAGGTCGATCCTTTCATGGCGCCCTATTGCGCCTCCAAGGGCGGCGTCATGCAGCTCGCGGCGGCAATCGCCATCGAAATGGCGCCGCATCAGATCACCTGCAATCTGATCTCGCCGGGGATGATCATCTCCGATCTCACCCGCAATGTGCTCGGCGGCGAGCACGAGAAGCGCCACGCCACGCGGGTGCCAATGGCGCGGGTCGGCCAGTCCGTGGAATGCGCGGGCGCGGCGGTGTATTTCGCCAGCGACGAGTCCGCCTTCGTTACCGGGTCGAGCATCTATATCGACGGTGGCCGCCACGTCGGCGCCGGACAATCCTGGCAGGTCACGTTCTAGATTACGGCGCGTTGCCGCTTTCAATTGCCCGGCCGCGGCCGCTGTTGGCGCGAACGGGCGCGGTAAAGATCGACCAGCGCCTTGCCGTAGTCGTTGCCGTTCGGCGTCCGCACGATGGTATGGACGTGGAACTTTTCCGGATTCTGATTGGTGAGGAAGACGCCGCAATGGTGATCGAATTCGATCATCACCACCGGACTCTGCACCCGGTAATAGAACGTGCTGGTCTCGTCATGGCCGCCGATCCAGCAGAACTGCGTCTCGTCCAGATGGCGAACGATCTCTTCGATTCTGGCCTTGCGGGGGCCGGACGGTAGCACGATCAAAAAGACTTCGATCAGATCGAGCAGACGCTGCTGCCAGTCGCGCGAGAGTTGCGAAACTTTTATTCCTTCATAGGGCACGATGCGATTATCCCGGAACGCGCCGCCGAGATGGCGCTCGTCGGCGAAATGCACGCGCTCGCGCGGCATGTCGCCGCCTTTCATCGCAGTGGAATATCGTCGCTTGCGCCTGCTGCGCCGGCGACAAGGATCGCATCAGCGCCAGCCCCAATTCCTCCTCTTCCTTGAACAAGCGGATGCCCTTGAACGGGCCGGCGTCGGCATAGAACGGCTCCGCGCCGAGAAAGGTCGGCGAGATCACCATCTGCTCCCCAATCGCCAAGCAATTGAGCGCAAGGTGATGGCCGAATAATTGCCAGCCCCATGGCTCGGTCATCGACGGCGTGGCGAACAGACTGAAGGTGAAGCTCCATTCGCCCATCACGCCAGGCCCATCCACCAGATCGCCGAGGAAACGATTGAGCTTCATCACATTGCGGGTCTTGTCGAAGCCTTGCGGACTGAGGCTCGCCCGCACCACGGCCATGATGGCGTCGCGGACCGAAGCGTCGGCCTGGTCGAGGCGTATGCCGTCGGCTTCGAGCTGCAGCTCGGTGTTCTGCCAGCGCCGCCATTGCGGCGCGTCCAACGGAAAACACGCGGCATCGCGCTGCACGGGCGTCAGACGCGACAGCAGAGCGGTGGCCGCTGCCACCATCGACTCGATAGGCGCGCCGTTAGGCGCCAGCGCGAACAGGCCGGGGACAACGCTGCCGTCGCTGGTGACGCCCGAAAACGGTTTTTCATAGAGTGCCCGCCAGGTGCCGATCAATTCCTGCGCGCGCGGGTTCTTTAGCTTGACTGCGGTATGGGATTTTGCGTCGGCACCCGCGATGCCCGTCTTACCGGGTGGGGGAACGATGTTGCGGAATTCCGGCAAGTTCATCATCAACTCTCCACGGCGTCGCGCATCCAAGTCCCGGAATTCCTACCACATCGAGGATGCACTGCGTTCGCCAAGCCAATCGACGTGAAGCCGAGGCCCCCTTTCGAAGTCCGACGACTCCGAAAATCAGTCGCCGGCAGGCCGATTAGCCGGTCGGCGGCGCGATCGTGTCGAGCGACAGGCCTTTGGTTTCGCGGCCCATCAACAGCGTGCCGATGGCGGCAATGAGCAGTAGCCCGGCGGTGGCGCCGAATACCGCCGGCAAGCCGTAGGGCAGCAAGGCAACGATGCCGTAACTCGACACGATCGCGCCGATACGGCCGGTGCCGACCGCAAGGCCGGCCCCGGTGGCGCGGGCATTGGTCGGGAAGCTTTCCGAGGTGAACATGGTCAGCGAATTGCCGCCGAGCTGCTGGAAGAAGAACATGCAGAAGCCGGTGAGCAAAATCATCTCGTTGGAAGCGGACTGAGAAAACAGCACCGAAAATACGCCGGCCAATATGAAGGCGCCGACCGCGGTTTTGATGCGGCCGATATGATCGAGCGACCACATCATGAACAGGCTGCTCAAGGGGTAAGACAGCGTCATGCCGAGAGTGAATTGCAGCGCCTTGGTGATGGCGAAGCCGCGCCCGGCCATGATGGCGGGCATGAAGGTGCCCAATATCGTGGCGACGGCGTAGAAGCCGAAGAAGGCGAGCATCGCCATCAGCACGCGCTTGCGATAGGTCGAGAACACCACCCAGAGCGGATCGCTTTTAGTATCGCTCGCCGGTGTCGTCGTGAGCGCGACGCCGGGCGGCGGTCCGGCGATGCCGAAGGCGGGCAGGATTTTGAGCGCGTCTGCGCCTTTGCCGTGCGTGGCGAGCCAGCGCGGCGATTCAGGCAGGTTGAAGCGCAGCACCCAGACGATCAGCGCGCAGACGCCGATCAGCACGAAAATGCCACGCCAGCCGAGCGAATCCCGGAAGACAAGCGCGAAAATGATCGCCGCCGGCCAGGGCAGCGCGCCACCGCCGAGATGGACCAGCGACATGTTGCGGCCGCGCACGTTCTTCGGCGAGAACTCGGCGGCGTAAGCAAAGGCCAGAGCGATCTCGGTGCCCAGCCCTAATCCGGCGATGAAAGCGAATCCGGCCAACCAATAGTAATTCGGCGAAAAGGCGCAGGCGATGGTGGCGAAACCGTAGAGCAGCAGACTCCATTGATAGACCGTCTTGCGGCCAAAGCGGTCGGTGAGCTCGCCCTGCCCGGCGGAGCCGAAGAATAATCCCAACAGCACGCCGGTCACGACGAAGGGCACATTGCCGAGCGTCAGAAACTGGTCCTTGATCATGTCGGGGACCAGTCCGCCGAAAATGGCGAGATCGACCAAGTCGAAGAACAGACCGGCGGTGATGAGCGCAAGCGCCCGCCAATGGGCGCCGCTCATCTTGGCATTGTCCATCGCGTCGTTGACGAAGCCTTCGATCGACTGAGCCATGTTCAGCGCCCCCTACCCGCTCACGTCGATGACGCAAGCCATTGCATCGTCCGATTGCGCGGCGGACGGAATTTTTTGGACGTTTCCCGCAGTTCGGAAGAGTTCGGTCTTCCGTTTTTGTTATTTGAACTCTAGGCGGCAATGCCGATGCGGACAACGGGAAAATGTCCGCGTCGATTGCAAACCTGTCACCAGTTCAACCGCGGCATGATGCGCAGCGCATTATCGCGATCGATTAGGCGAAGTTCGGCGTCGGAAAATCCGAAATCGATCAGGCCCTGGGCAGTCACCGCTGGCGTGATTACCGGGAAGTCGGTACCGAACACGATCTGGCTCGCCGGCATCAGCCTAGTCACCGACGCCAGCGCGTAAGGATTGAAAGCCTGCGCCGTGTCGAAAAAGAATTTCCGCAATTGCGCCACCGGGCCGTCCGGCAGGCGCGGCTTCAAATCCTGGCGGCGATCGGCCCAGAACAGAATGCGGCCCATCAGGAACGGCAGCGTGCCGCCGCCATGCGAAAAAATGAAGCGGATATTGGGAAAGCGCGTCGCGGTACCGCTGAACATCAGGCTAGCGATAGTGCGGGAAGTTTCCGTGCCGTATTCCAGGATCGCGTCGATCAGATCCGGCACCAGATTGGTAATATTGGTGCGGGTCGGATGCACATAGGCGACGGCGTGGCGGCGGTCGAGTTCTTCCATCACCGGCGTGAAGGCGGGATCGCCGAGATATTTACCGAGATAGCTGGTCATGAAGCAGACGCCGTCCGCCTTGAGCACGTCGAAGCCGTATTCGATCTCGCGCAGCGTGCCCTCGATATTGGGCATCGGCAGCGTGGTGAACATGCCGAAGCGGCCGGGATAATTGACAACGAGATCGGCCTGATAATCGTTCGACTCGCGGGCAAGATCGCAGGCCGCTTTGTCGTCGCCGGCCCATACGCCGGGCTCGGTGGTGGACGTGACCGAGGTGGCGACGCCGCCCTCGTCCATGGCCGCGATCGAATCGGCGGGCTGCCAATCCTCGTGATGCTTCTGGCCGGTGTTGAGCGCGCGGATCAACGCGCAAAAACCCGGCGAAGTGTGGTGGTGATGCACATCGATTCGGCGCGGATTGTTGGCATTCGCCGCATTCATTTTCGTTTTCTCCCGAGAGGCCGACTGCCGGCCTCGTGGCGGCGATCCTTCGTCCGGCTCATCGCCGGTGTCAATTGCGGGAGCGGCTGGCGTCACTGGATCGAACGTGCTTGAACTTCGCGGCAACGGGAGAATTTTATGATTGCCGGCACCAAACTCCATTTCCAGCAGGAACGCATCATCTACGGCCGGCCTGCCGCCGAAGTCATCGCCGAGGAAGCCGAACGGCTGCAAGCGCATCGCGTCTTTCTGGTGTGCAGCCGCCATCTCGCCGGCGGCAACGGTCCGACCGCCGCCATCGCCAAGGCGCTCGGCGCCCGTCATGCCGGCACCTACGGCAAGGCCCAATCGCATACGCCCAAGGAGGTCGTCGTCGAAGCCGCCAATCAAGCACGCGACGCCAAGGCCGACCTGTTGGTTTCGATCGGCGGCGGTTCGGTGACCGACACGGTCAAGATCATGCAGCGCTGCCTGTGGCACAATTTCACGACGGTCGAAGAGTTGGTCCCCAACCGCATGTTCGGCGTCCATCAAGTGCCCGGCATGGACCCGTCGCGCCATCCGCCGGGCATGGACGACGCCATCCGCATGATCGCGGTGCCGTCCGCCTATTCGGCGGCGGAATTCAATTTCGGTGGCAGCGTGCTCAATCTTGCGACCCATGCCAAGGAGGCGCATGCGCATCCGTTGATGATCCCGCGGACCGTCGTGCTCGATCCGGAAGTGACGCTGTTCACCTCGCTCGATCAATTGCTGGCCTCCGGCATTTATCTGGTCGACCATTTTATCGCCGATTTCATGTCGCCCAAGGCCAACCTCGTCTCGCAGATGATGATTGGCGAAGGCATCAGGCATTTGCCCGGCGCGTTGCGCGCTATCAAGAAAAACCCCGACGATCTCGAGCCCCGGCTGTACGGGCTGTTGTGCGCCTGGTGGGCGCGCGATCCCGACCTCAGCGGCGTGTTCCAAGGCCTCGGCCATGCGCTTGGCCTCGTCTTCGGCGAGCGCTACCGCATCCCGCCGGGCGTCAGCTCGGCGGCGCTGCAACCGGCGACACTGCGCTGGAATTTGCCGGCGAGCGCGGAGCAGCAGCAAGAGCTCGCCGGGCGCATGGGCCGGCCCGGCGTACCGCTCGCCGACGTGGTGGCGGAATTGATCGCCGATCTCGGGCTGCGCAGCCGGCTCCGCGATATCGGCGTCGACAGAGGCGATTTCCCGGCGATCGCCGAACGCACCATGAAAAACGCATTGCTCGCCAGCAATCCGCGCAAGGTCACCGGGACCGCCGACGTCCTGGAGGTTCTCGAGGCTGCCTGGTAACGATAAAGACCGGGCGCAGACGGCAGAATAGGAGAGACGGATGGCGGGTGAAACGGAAGTGGCGGCGCTGGAGGAGAGCCGGCGGGCGGCGCTGGCGGCCGGCGATATCGAGGCGCTGAGCGATTTGGTCGCCGACGATTATGTTCACGTGCACGCGACGGCGCTCATTCACGACAAAGCCGCGATGCTCGCTCATGTCCGGAAATCGCCGCGCAGCGTCGCGCCGCGCGCGCCGAAAATTCGCGTCTATGGCGATTTTGCGATTTTGACCGGCGAGATGGTCAACATTGCCCCGGCCAGCGGCGGCGCCGAGCCCGTCAAGACGAGGCTCTACGCCACCCAGGTCGCGCGCAAGATCGACGGCAAGTGGAAATTCATCTCGTTCCAGACCACGCGGATTCCGGAATGATTGGGCGGTCCGTTCGGCTTGACGACAACGGCGTCACGCCAAGCGACGGGTCGCATGAAGGGTCAAATAACGGGGCCGGGAATTGGTCGGAGTGGCAGGATTTGAACCTGCGACCCCCTCGTCCCGAACGGACAGCGCTGCCGGCAAATCCAATGTTTACAGTGCTTTCCTATGCGCTCGAATACTCTAAAATCGCTTTTTGTTCGCTCAAATCATTGACCATTCATTGACGATCAGTAACGGCTGTTCGCTTGTGAAAACGTTGACGACGAGAGCGAAGCCGCTCGAATTCTGCTATAATCTGTTTCATGCTGAAACCGTCGGTAGTAATCCGGTCGAAGTTCGAGACCAATCGCGTAAAAGGATCAATGGAACCAAATAGTTAGTGGCCTGTTAATAAATTACTTGTAGCGTGATGTTTGGGCGCAAGTCCTTGACTTCCTTTCGGAAGTATCGATATATCGCCCATGGCTCCATGCGGGCGCAACCGGCCACTTGGTCGGCCTAGCCCCCCGCGAATGTCTGCGTCAGGAGGTGCAAAACTGAGCAGACTTGCTTAAACGCCGAGATCCCTTGACTGGTCCGCGCGGACCCTCCTGGGTTGGACGCTTAGGCATAAGACATGGTTTGAGGCTCGAGGCCTCGTAAAGCCAAGCACAACAGTAATGCCAGCAAGGCGACAACATTCAAAGTTGTCGCCTTTGCTGCGTCTGATCATCTGATGAAATCATTGTGACCTGCCACTGAACTTTCATCCAGCGGCGATTAGAGCCTCGGCGGTTGATACGCCTTTCGGCGCGGTGTGAGCAACCGGACAGCGCGCGGAGCCGTCATGTAGCGCAGCGCGATGGCCGGTTGCGGTGAGCTGATCGGCGTAAGCCGCCGGCGTCCTGTAACCGAGCGAGGAATGCGGCCTCGTCGTGTTGTAGTCGGCAACCCATGCAGCGATGATTTGGCGAGTCTGGTCGAGATCAAGGAACAGGCTTTCGTTGAGAAGTTCGTCCCGCATTCGGCCGTTGAAGGATTCGATGTAGCCGTTCTGCATGGGCTTGCCAGGCGCAATGTAGTGCCATTCCACCCGATGATCCTTTGCCCAGCCTAGGATCGCATTCGAGGTGAACTCGGTGCCGTTGTCGGAGACGATCATCCGCGGCTTGGCGCGCCCTTCGATAAGTACGGTGAGCTCGCGGGCAACCCGTCGGCCTGAGATCGAAGTGTCGGGGATTGCCGCCAGGCACTCCCGGGTCACGTCATCGACGATGTTGAGGATGCGGAAGCGCCGACCGCAGGCCAGCTGGTCATGGACAAAGTCGAGCGACCAACGGGCATTTGGCTTGGCCTCGACGAGGATGGGCGCGCGGGTTCCTACCGCCTTGCGGCGACTTCTGCGTTTGCGCACGGCCAGTCCCTCCTCCCGATAGAGACGATAGATGCGGTTGACGCCGGACGGCTCACCCTGGTCTCGCAACAGGATGAACAGGCGGCGATAGCCGAACCGGCGCCGTTGATTGGCAAGCTCGCGCAGACGGGCACGCAGCTCCGTGTCGGGCGGCCGACGTGATCGATAGCGGATCATCTTGCGATCGGCGGCAACGATCGTGCAGGCCCGCCGCTCGCTCATCTCCAACACGCCACGCAAATGAGCGACAGCCTCTCGCTTGGCAGCGGGCCCTACCATTTTTTTGACAGCAGCTCCTTCAGGGCGGAGTTGTCGAGCATCGACTCCGCTAGCAGCTTCTTCAGCTTGCGGTTCTCTTCCTCCAGTGTCCTCAGCCGCTTGGCCTCGGACACCTCCAGGCCACCGTATTTGGCCTTCCAGTTGTATAGGGTTGCTTCCGAGATCCCGTGCTTGCGCGCCAGATCGGCCGTCTTCGCACCAGCTTCGTGCTCGCGCAGAACCGCAATGATCTGCTCTTCCGTGAACCTAATCCGCTTCATCGTCCGTCCCCTTATGGAGGCCGGACTCTAACTCCGCGTGGGGGAAAAACTCAGTGGCAGGTCAATTGGGATACACGTTTAGATGGGGTCGGCCCGTGTAGTAGGCCTTCTCATTGTGACAGTTCGGGAATAGGCCCGCATAATTCGACGCTCCTCGCGTACAGTCGTAATGAAACCCGTCCGCGAAAAACCCGCCAAGCCGAACGCGCGCATTTAAAAAACAAACATCATTATGCCCAATCGCTTTGATTTGCGTTCGACGCCCGTGAAAATCCTGCCGACCTGGCACTGTGAATTTCACTCCATGCGGGCTCTCAAAACTTCCACCCCTGCCTCTTAAATTAAAGGGATGGTGATCGACAAAGCGGGCACACGCATTAGTGATGGCGACCGTTGGATGCGGTGCGTTTCTCACCTCGAAGGTTTCAATCAGCAAATTTCTTAGATGCTGCGAATCAAAATGGCGCACCGGCAAAAGCAGCGGAGTACGACGCAATCTAGTAGCAAACTCTGTAGTCAATGCATAAATTGGCTTTCGCAACTGCTGCGCAGCGGAGATAGCAAGATTTGCATAAATATTGGCGACCCGATTAGACCCCATGCCGTTACGACTGATCCGCGTCGTCACGTGAACAGTCTTGCAGAGCGCGAACGGCCAAAAGTCCGTCTCGAAAAGATTCCTTTCCCATTCCCTGTGCAGGAGAACAACCCCCAGACCCTCATTCAAACAATTCGGCCTGCCTTCAACATACACGACAAGCGTTCGGATCAACTCCTCGCAATAGGCTTTGCTTATTGTGTAGGTACGATCCACGGACGGATACAACGGCAAACCCGTAAACTGATCTCCATTCAGCCGCCGCGCTGCGAGTTCACGCAAGCGCTCATAATAAATGTTCGGAATGCCGCCAAACAAGAACATCATGAACTTAACGCCGCAGAAGCTTCACCACGATATCTAAAGGCACCATAATTCTCTTAAGGTCGTCCACTCCCAGCGAATCAAATGCGAGAAACCCTTTTCTTACGGGTTTTGGTTCTGATTCAGAAGAAGCCGACGTGAAACTATCAAGATGTGTATTTGTCCGCGTCGCCCACTTTTGGATTGATTCGTGAATGGCCGCATTGTTCGTTGGAGCATTTGGCGCTGTTTCAACAATATCACCACTTTCAACTCGAACGGCACCATCGGGCGGAGCAGTTGAATCTGGAAGATCAACAAAACGATCAGGCAAAATCCACCGATTTTCGGCGGGGCCGAGAGCTTTAAGAAACGCGGTCCAGAACCATCTTTTAAAACGCGGATATTGACTCGCGCTAACGTCGGTAAATCCAGCCCTTGGCGACCGCAGGAACAGGGATTCCAGATCTAAATCGGAAGGTGCTGACTTTGGAACTACTGCCCATGCGAGTGGATTGGCGGGGTCTCTCACCAACTGTAATTTCTCTGAGCCATCGATATTGATGGCTTCGCGCAAGGTGCGGCCCGCAAGCAAAGAGCCGAAGTCGAAGCCTGCCTTATGCAACAGCGGTGGTATCTGAGCCAGAAACAATGGCTTCCCCTCCGCGAACCTGCGCTCGGCGGCCTCCGCTATTGCATCAACCCAATTATTAAACACCATCCCGTGCCCAACCCACGCCAACATTACTCCAGGCTAATCGATCTTTCGTATCTGCGCCAATCATTGACGGTTGGTCTTCCAAAAACACTGTCAAAGATATTCGCTCCATTTATTCAATGGGTTGCAACTCCATTCATTGACGGTAGGCAAAAACCGAAAAAATTAAGATGCTCTAAGTAATTGAAATGATTGGTCGGAGTGGCAGGATTTGAACCTGCGACCCCCTCGTCCCGAACGATGTGTCTCATCTTAGGACCTTTGATTATCCGGCGGTTTTTGTCACGACCGATGACATTTGCCGCTGTTTGTTCACGGTATTTCTGTCCCGATGCTGTCCCGGTAACCGCCCGCCATTCGCCAGCTTGTTCGCCGCCTCACGCTGGAAGTCGGGATGATGATGGCCGTAGCGGTCGAGCAGCATTTCGACTGTCATGCCGAGCATACCTGCCGTCTGATACGGATCAGCACCGCTCTGCATCGCCCACGTCGCCGCTGTGTGCCTTAAAACGTGTGGCGTGACTCTGTCCGGCCCGGTCGTTGGCAGTCCGGCCGCTTTCGCGGCCGCTGCGAAGCCCTTGCGGATCGACCGGACCGATTTGCCGTTCCACTCGATAATCGCGTTTTGGGCAATGCCGAGGCGTTCCCAACGACGAAGATGCGCCAAGAGCCGATCAGACAGTCGCGCCGGTGGCTTGCGCTTTTTGGTTTCCTTTTCACCGCGAGCGCGCCGGTAGAAGACGCCACGGTCGAGATCAACATAGGCTCGGCCAATAGTCGGGCGCGGCGCTGCATCGCAGATCGTCCGGTGCCGGGTTCCGGTGTAGAGGCCGAGGAGGATGAAACGCCCAATGTGTCGGCCAGTGCTTCGCACGGTGATCTGGTCACCCATGATCTGCTTGGCGCGCCAAGCTGCCCGCAACAGGCGAGCAGCCTGCGGTCGGGTGAGGAACACGTCGCGGCCTTCACCCTTTTCCGGGAGGACAACCGACACGATTTCCGAACAAAGGCCCTCCCTACGATGATGATTGATTGCCGCACGCAAATCCTCCAGCTCACGCCGCGCCGCTGCGGTGCTGGCGAGGCCCGGCTTATTCTTGGTGAAGGACTTGATCGGCTGGGCGGTTCGCCACTTTACGTATTCGCGGCAACGCGCACCGGACACGTCTGCGAGCGTATCGATTTCAAAAAAATCAGCCAGCTTTAAAAGCCGTTGTCCGGTTTCGTCAGGACGCGCGTGAGTCCCGACTACATCATCATCGTAGATTTTCAGAACGTCTATCACGAGAATTTCAGTGGGATGACGGCTGCGTGTTCGGTTTGGTCGGTATTTTTTGGTAAGGTATTCGGCGAGTTTTTGCTCCGCTCTTTCACACTCCGCTGGAGCGCAGCGCGTGCGGATTTTGCGCGTTCCATCACGGATGACCCATGTGGATCGGTGAATGAGTTGTCCATCTCTGTCACGGTCCTCTGGTTCGAGCCACAATCTGGCCCCTTTGCCTTGGCGCGGCATAGCTCCCTCATCTGCTCTATTGCTCGGAGTGTCGTGAACTGCTTTCCCGCTATGACCTCAATCGAAAGTCTCCCCCTGCTGGCTTCACGACGTAGGCCGGACACAGTCATGCCGCCCTCAGGAAATGCAATCTCGACCACTCGGCTTAGTCGTATGGGGGTATCCAAGCCAACGCAACGAGGATGAGCAAACGATGGATCGTTCACCATTTTTTGTGCGTCATGAGGCAACCCGACTTCCCGCATTGTTCTTCCTCGCGTTTCAAGCGCACATCGACGAAACGAGCCGAACACGAGGTATTTGGTGAGTTGAGACGTGCGAAAAAGATGGGGCAAAAATAGCTGCGGTTTTTCAAAATTGGCCCAATGGTGGCGGGATGTCTTATCTGGCCACCTTGGCCGCTCGGTAGTCGTCGCGCAGGGCAGCCATTCGACTGAATGCCCGTACAATCAATTCCCGGCCATATGGCCTCCCTAGCTCGCCCATGGTGGCTTCGATAAATCTGACAGCGGGTCCACCGGGCTTGCCCTTAGTTCGAGAACGCCCCGCTCGCCGCGAAAAATAGCGCTCATAGACCAGGGGGAGTGATACGCCCGACAGCCATTCGAGTTCGCTCGGGCGACGACCATCTAATTCACTTGGCAAATTAGCTTTGCTTCGCCAATTTTTGGCAAGCGATGCAAGTTCAATTTCAAAGCTTTGCAATTCAAAGACCAATTGAACGATGGGTCGTGGCGCAACCCCGTGAGCGTCTTTGATCCTTTGGCTGAGATAGGGGTCGGTGCTTACAAATGCGATCTGCTTTTGCACTGCTTTTAAAGTTCGCTTGATCTTCCTTAAGCGGCTGCTTGCTTTAGAGTCCTCAAAGAGATCAAGTTCACTGTGTACCTCGACAAAAGCCTGAAAAATGCTAGGGTCTGGACTTACAATTTGATCCAGTAGAGTGCGGCAACGAGGGCGGCGGCGGCAAGGAAGTTTCGGGCGAGTTTGTCATAGCGAGTGGCGATCCGGCGCCAATCTTTGATGCGGCAGAAGTAGTTTTCGATTTTGTGGCGTCGACGGTAAAAGCGCTTCGGACAATAGGCTTTCTTGGTTGCATTGCTGCGGCTGGGGATGATCGGTAGAGCGCCCTCATCCTTGATCTGCTGACGCACTCTGTCGCTGTCGTAAGCCTTGTCGGCGGTGACGGCCAGTGGCGGTCTGGGAGTGTCGAGAACGTCGCCAACGACCTGACTGTCGTGCACCTGGCCGCCCGTCACCGTGAAGTTCAGTGGGCGACCTTTGCTGTCGACGAGAGCGTGGATTTTCGTGGTACGGCCGCCGCGGCTAATGCCGATCGCCTGATTTTGCTCCCCCCTTTTGCCCCGCTGGCCGCACGATGGGCTTTCACGATCGTGCTGTCGATCAGATACAGACTGTCGCGCGATTTCGATGCCAGGGCGTCGAAAATCCGCTTCCAGATACCGCGACCGGACCAGCGATTGAAGCGATTGTACGCCGTCGTGTAGGGCCCATAGCGGTCCGGCAAATCACGCCATGGCATCCCAGTGCGCAGCACATAAAAGATCGCGTTCATGATCTTGCGATCGTCAGCGCGGGCGCTCTTTCGGCTTTTCGGCATCAGGGGCTCAAAAAGGCCCATTCGTCGTCGCTCAAATCAAACCGCATGATGCACCTCCGACCACGGGTGAATCATGTTCGCTGTTGATTTTCAATGGGCTATCTGAGTACAGACCCTAGTGGCCAGATCGACTTCATTATTAGGTGATTTTCCAACCGCTTTTACAATACGAGCGATTGCAGCCGTACGCTGCGGTGCGATCCAATCATCGAATGCTGTATTCCCGGTCGGCGGCGTAAGAGCTCGAAGTTGCTCTCGATTCGGAGGGTATGTCACCGACCACCGCCATCCACCGCCGACGAATGGTCGGCGCGGGGCAACACCTCGGCGGTGGTGGTGAGGTGCGACGGATGGCCATCCGGCCCCGCGCTACTGCAAACTACCACGTTTGTTGATAGGATGTTGGTTAGTGTCGAGGGTGGTGCTGAAATGCTAAAAGGCGGGCGATGGGTAGGGCCATTTCAGATTAAGGCGATGTTAAATTCATGCCTGGATGAACGCGCACCTAGACTGGCCTGCTGCCGGTTTGGTTGACACCCGCCTAAGCGAATCCCGCCTGCATTTCGAACTCCACGGGACTTAGATATCCGATCGTCGAGTGCCGGCGTTTCGGATTATAGAAGCATTCGATGTAGTCGAACACGTCGGCCTTGGCTTGGTCGCGCGTCCGATAAGTTTTGCGGGCTGTGCGCTCGGTCTTCAGCGAGGAGAAGAAGCTCTCCATCGCCGCATTGTCCCAGACGTTGCCTGAGCGGCTCATCGAGCAGACCACACCGTGATCTGACATCAATTTCTGGAACTGCTCGCTGGTGTACTGGCTGCCACGATCGGAGTGATGCAGCAGCGCGTCGGGTTTGCCCCGCCGCCAGATCGCCATCACCAGGGCATCGGTGACGAGTTGTGCGGTCATCGCAGGGGACTGTCAGGATTTCTGTGTGAGACCGGTTATCCGTCATGAGTTCACGAAACGCTCGTTGAACATGACGGCAAATTGCGTCTTCGCCTCGGCCCATTCACGCGGTGGTCGTTTCCATTCTGCAGCCGCATGGTTCAAGACCAAATATAACAGCTTCATCGCGGCATCGTCAGAGGGAAAATGCCCCCTAGTCCTGACGGCGCGGCGCAGCTTCGAGTTCAAGGCCTCGATGGCGTTCGTCGTGTAGATGATCCGCCGGACGCCTTCCGGAAAAGCAAAAAAGGGAATCACGAGCTCCCAATTGCGACGCCAGCTCTGGGCGATTGCCGGATATTTTCCACCCCACGGACCTTTTGCGAAGGCGTCGAGGGCAGCCTGGCCGGCGGCGGCATCGACCGCGCGATAGACCGTACGCAACGCCTGCGCGACACTCTTGCGATCCTTCCATGAGGCAAAATCCATCGAGTGACGGATCAGGTGGACGATGCATGTTTGCACGATCGTTTGCGGGAAAACGGCGGTAATGGCCTCGGGAAAGCCCTTCAGGCCGTCGACGACCGCGATGAGAATATCCTGCGCCCCGCGGGTCTTGAGCTCGTTCACGACGCGCAGCCAGAATTTGGCGCCCTCGGTCTGTTCGATCCAGATGCCGAGAATATCCTTGGTGCCATCCGGCAGAACGCCGAGCGCGATGTAGATCGCCTTGTTGCGCACGAAGCCTTCGTCGCGGACCTTGACCCGGATGGCATCGAAGAACACCAGCGGGTAGCAGATATCGAGCGGGCGGTTTTGCCATTCCGTCACCTCGTCCAGCACCGCGTCGGTGATTGCCGAGATCAGGTCCGGCGAAACCTCGATGCCGTAGAGTTCCTCGAGATGGCCACGGATCTCGCGGACCGTCATCCCGCGCGCATACATCGAGATGATCTTATCGTCGAAATCCGGAAACCTGCGCTGGTACTTGGCGATCAGCTTCGGATCGAATGTCCCAGCCCGATCCCGCGGCACCGACAGCGTCATCTTCGAAGTGCCCGTCAGAACTGACTTCTTCGAATAACCGTTGCGGTGATTGGATTTGCCGTCGACCCCGTCGCCGTCCAAATGCTCGTCGAGCTCGGTGTTCAGAATCCTCTCGGACAGCGCCTTCTTCAGTTCGTCGACCAGCCCATCCTTATTGAATACGTCCTTCGGATCGCGGCCGGCCAGTAGCTGGTCCAGTAGCTCTTTCTCGATTGCCATATGATGCTCCTTCGGTTCTCATCATTATGGCCTCACACACAAGAATTCCTGACAGTCCCTCATCGCAGCGCTCATCGACCAGCCGACCACGCGCCGCGAGAACAGGTCGACCACGGCAGCCACATAGAGCCAGCCCTCCGCTGTCCAGACATAGGTGAAGTCAGCGATCCATTTGCGGTTGGGAGCGGGCGCTTCGAAGCTGCGGTCGAGCACGTTCGGAGCGACGGTGGCGACCTGCCGCTCACCCAGATCGGGCGGCAGTCGACGCCGGCGCGGCCGGGCTTTGAGAGCCTGCAGCCGCATCAATCGCTCGATCCGATGCAGTCCACACGACACGCCCTCCGCCAGCATGTCGCGCCACACCCGCCTGGCGCCATAGGTCCGGTCGCTGCCGAGGAAGCTTGAGCGAACCTTCGCGCCCAACTCTTCATCGCTCCGGCTGCGCTGACTGCGCGGTCGTGTCAGCCAGGCATAGAACCCACCCCGCGAGACACCGAGCGCCTCGCACAACCATCCTGCCGGCCAGATCCCCCGGTGCTTCGCAATGAAGGAGAACTTCACGTCGATTCCTTCGCGAAGTAGGCCGCGGCTTTTTTTAGGATGTCTCGTTCGGCCTTCAGCCTGATCACCTCGCGCTTGAGCTGCGCGATCTCCAGCTGCTCGGGCTTCATCTGACCTGGGCCGGGGAATGCATACTGCGGATCATCCGCCTGTGCCTTCACCCAGTTACGCAGTTGTGTCGCATGCACACTAAGGTCCGCCGACGCCTGCACATACGAGACGCCGCGGTCCCTGATCAACCGCACCGCTTCAAGCTTGAACTCGCGTGTAAACTTCCGCCTCTCCATGATCCACCTCCGGTACCATTAAAACACCTAACTCGGTGTCTTCGGAACCGGCAGCAGGCCATGTATTCGAACTTCGCGAGGAACTGCAGCGTAGCAAGTAAATGTAGCCGCCGCTCAGCGGCTAAGCTACTCACGCGATGGAAGCATGGCGCATCGCGGCGAATATCGCCAAGCTACACGCCGATGCTTGAAAAAGTTTTCAACACAGAGATGCCGCTGGCAGTTAGATTTTTCGCTGCGTTTCTTTTTGTTTCGGCGTTAATCGGGGCCACTATTTGGGCAGCAAGAAAAATGCGGCCTCCGCGGATTACCCGCCCATCACCAGTCCGCATCGCCCACATGGTCGAAGACAATCGACCGCACGATGCTCGCACAGGCTTAGTTCAGACGTTTGATACCGGCGGTATTGCTATACTGGGTCTTGTGCTGATTTGGCTCATCTCCAGTGGTATATCGATGCTCGACTACGCCACGTCCGAGTCGGTTCTCCAACAAATTGGCGCGTTATTACTTTGGATCGGTAACAGCATATTTTGGGGAGTTTTCATTATCATCTCTGCAATCGGTCGAAAGCGAACTTACGTGATATATCGCGATTTGGCGCCACCGGAACGACAGGAACCTCGCCTATGAACCTACCGGCGACGGGCGGGCGCATCGCGGCGAACGTCGCGAAGCTGCCGGAGCTGCTGAACAAACCTTAGCGGAATGTCCGTTTGTGGGAGGAGCGGACATTGGCCGAACATCGCAAATCGGTCGTTCGTGACCCAAAGGCGACATTTTTATCGAACAGCCAATCATTAAGCGCTGTTATTTATCGGCCCGCAGCTGGCTCTCCGACTATTTTGTCGGCATCGCGCAAGGCAACATAGATCGCCGGAATCACCAGCACGGTCAGCAAAGTCGATGACGCGAGCCCGAACAGCAGCGAGATGGCCAGACCTTGGAAGATCGGGTCGAGCAGGATCGTCGCCGCGCCGATCATGGCGGCAAGCGCGGTCAGCAGGATCGGTTTGAAGCGGACGGCGCCGGCTTCCAGCAGCACCTCGCGCAAGGTCTTTCCCTTGCCGGCGCCGTGGCGGATGAAATCGACCAGCAGAATCGAGTTGCGCACGATGATGCCGGCGAGCGCGATGAACCCGATCATCGAGGTAGCGGTGAACGGCGCGCCGAACAGCCAGTGCCCGAGCACGATGCCGATCAGCGTGAGCGGGATCGGCGTGAGGATGACCAGCGGCAGTTTGAAGCTGCCGAATTGCGCGACCACCAGGATGTAGATACCGACGATCGCGACCCCGAAGGCGGCGCCCATGTCGCGGAAGGTGACATAAGTGATCTCCCACTCGCCGTCCCACAGCAGCGTCGGCTTGCTTTCGTCCTCCGGCTGGCCGTGGAAGCGGATGGTCGGCTTGCCGAGCGCGCCCCAATCGTGGGCTGCGATAAGCTTGTCGACATCGAGAATGCCGTAGATCGGCGCCTCATAGGCGCCGGCCAGTTCCGCCATCACCATGTCGGCGAAGCGTCCGTCGCGGCGGAAGATGGCCGGCGAGCCCAATTCCTTGGTCACGTGCACCACGTCGCCGAGCTCGACCACGGTCTTGTTGCCGGGCACGCTGTTGGCCGGAACCGGCGTCGAGGCCAGAAGCTCGCTCCAGGACAGAGTCGCGCTTCGGCAGCCGCACCACGATCTCGATCGGATTGCGATCTTCGCCGCGGTGCGAATAGCCGACCGCGGTGCCGCCGAACAGCGCCTGGATCGTGTCGTAGACGTCGCGCTGCTCGACGCCGAAAAATTCCAGCCGATCCTGGTCGATCGAGATGCGCAGGCGCGGGCGCGGCTGGCCGATCGAAATCGTCGATGTCGACGATGTAGGGCACCGACGCGAAGATCTTCTTCAATTCTGGCGCCACGGCGCGGCGGGTGGTCGATCTGGCCCGTAAACCTCGGCGAGCAGCGTCGCCAGCACCGGCGGCCCGGGCGGCACTTCGACCACGCGGGCGACCGTGCCGGCCGGCAACGTCAGCGCCTTCAGCCGCGCGCGCAGATCGAGCGCGATGGCGTGGCTCGCACGCTTGCGCTCGGCGCGCTGGCGCTAGATTGAGGTGCAGTTCGCCCAGTTCGGGCAGCTTCGCGAATATAATAATGCCGCACCAGGCCGTTGAAGTTGAACGGCGCCGGCGTGCCCGGCATAGGTCTTCGATCGAGCGGATTTCCGGCAGTTGCCGCGCCACGTCGGCGATCGCGAACAAAGTCCGCTCGGTATCTTCAAGCGTCGCGCCCGCGGGCAGATCGACGCACCACGGCCATTTCCGACTTGTTGTCGAACGGCAGCAGCTTCACCGTGACGCTCTTGGTCACGAACAGCATGCAGACGAGCACGGTCGCCATGCCGACGCCGATCAAGGAACATCCAGGCCGATCGGCGCGAGCGCACCACCGGCGTGGCGAAGCGGCGATAAAGCCGGCCGAGAAAGCCTTCGCCGTGAGCGGCCTCGTGCTCGTGCAGCGGAGCTGCCTTGCGGGTGCAGGCGCAGCATCAGCCAGGGCGCGATCACCATGGCGACAAAGAACGAGAACAGCATCGCCGCCGACGCATTGGCCGGGATCGGCGCCATGTAGGGGCCCATCAGCCCGGACACGAACAGCATCGGCAGCAGCGCCGCCACTACGGTCAGGGTGGCGACGATGGTCGGATTGCCGACTTCGGCCACCGCCTCGATCGCGCCTTGCATGCGCGTGCGGCCGTCCTTCATCGCCCAGTGCCGGGCGATGTTCTCGACCACCACGATGGCGTCGTCGACCAGGATGCCGATGGAGAAGATCAGCGCGAACAGGCTGACGCGGTTGATGGTGTAGCCCATCATATTCGAGGCGAACAGCGTGAGCAGAATGGTGGTCGGGATGACGACCAGCGTGACCAGCGCCTCGCGCCAGCCGATGGCGAAGGCGATGAGCACCACGATCGACACGGTGGCGAGCGCCGAGGTGGAACAGCAGCTCGTTCGCCTTGTCGTTGGCGGTCTCGCCGTAGTCGCGCGTCACCGTCACCTTGACGTCGGCCGGGACCAGCCGGCCCTCGACGCTTTGCAGCCGCGCCAGCAAATCCTCGGCCACCACCACGGCATTGGCGCCGGCGCGTTTGGCAAAGGCGACGCTGACCGCCGGCACGCGGTTCCAATGGCCGCCTTGGCCCGGCGTGTCCATCCAGACGCGGTGTTCCTGCGGGCTCGGGCCGATCACGACCGTGGCCACGTCGCGCACATAGACCGGGCGATTGTCGCGCGTGGTGACCAGCAGCAGCCCGATGTCGGGAATGCCGGCGAGCGTCTGGCCCGGCCGCGACGTCGCGCATGGTGCCGTTGTCGCGCACGCTGCCGGCCTGGAACGAGCGGTTGGCGTCGCGCACTTTGGCGACCAGTTGCTGCAGCGTGACGCCGAACAGCGCGAGCTTCTCGGGATCGGGCTCGACGCGGATCTGTTGGGGATTGCCGCCGGAAATATAGGTCAGCCCGACATTGTCGGTCTTGACCAGTTCGGTGCGCAGCTGTTCGGCCGAGCTCATAGAGATCCTTGTCGGTCCAGCGCGCCGCGGCTTCCGGCTTCGGCGACAGCGTCAGCACCACCACCGCGACGTCGTTGATGCCGCGGCCGACGATCAGCGGCTCGGGAATGCCGACGGGAATGCGGTCGAGATTGGCGCGGATCTTCTCGTGCACACGCAGGATGGCGTCGTCGGCATTGGTGCCGACGAGGAAGCGCGCCGTCACCATGACGCGATCGTCCACCG
Source organism: uncultured Alphaproteobacteria bacterium (assembly GCA_963816565.1). GTDB lineage: Bacteria > Pseudomonadota > Alphaproteobacteria > Rhizobiales > Xanthobacteraceae > BOG-931. Next base: position 891,319 of record CAWFLM010000001.1, read on the forward strand.
TCTGGCTGTAGACGTGCTCGACGCCGTCGATGCCCTTGATGATGGCTTCGAGCGGCTTGGTCACCAGTTCGACCGCGTCCGGCGCCTTCAGCCCGTCGGCGTTGACGCGGATGTCGACCATGGGCACGCTGATCTGCGGCTCTTCCTCGCGCGGGATGGTCAGAAGCGCGATGCAGCCCGACCGCGAGCGCCGCGAGCAGGAACAGCGGCGTCAGCGGCGAACGGATCGTCGCCTGGGTGAGGCGGCCGGACAGTCCGAGATTCACGGCCGCACCAGCACGTCGCCCGCTGTGAGGCCGGAGAGGATTTCAAGCGCATCCGGCATATCCGGCCGCGGCAAGTTCGCGCCCGCGCTGCACCGGCACGTCGATCACCGTGTCGGCGCCCTTGCGCACGCGCGCATAATCGATGCCGAACCGGGTGACGATGAACGCGCCCGGCACGATAATGCTGGTCGCGCTCGCCGGCCGAGACCCAGACGCGGATGCGCTGCGCCGACGAAATAATCGCCGAGATCGGCGACCTTTGCATCGGCGACCACGCGGCCGTCCTCGATCTGCGGATAGACGAGATTGATGGTGCCGAACTGTGCGCCGCTTTTGCCGAGGTCTTCGCCGTCGATGCGGACCGGATCGCCGGCTTTGAGGAACGGGCATGGCGCTCCGGGACCCGCAGCCGCAGCACGAAATTCTGCTCGGCGATGGTGGCGACGGGTTCGCCGGGCAATATCACCGTGCCGGTGGTCACCGGCACAGTCAGCACGCGCCCGGCGGTCGGCGCCAGCACTTTGCCTTCGGTAACCTGTTGTTCGATCACCGAGCGCTCGGCGGTGCGCGATTTCAGCGAATTGGACGCGACGTCAAAGGCGGTCTGCGCTGCGTCGAGGGTGGCCTTCGCCGTCGTGCCGTGCGCAAACAGTTCCTCGCGCGCCGGTCGAGATCGGTATTGCGCCTTGGCAAGCTGGGCCTGGAGGCCGGCGATCTGAGCGTCGAGCGACTTCATCTGCAGCGCGAGCTTTTCGTCGGCGACGGTGGCGACGACCTGATCCTGTTCGACATGATCGCCGCGTTGCACCGCAAGCTCCACCACGGTGCCGCCGATGCGCGCCCGCGCCGGCACGATATTGGCGCTTTCGACGGTGGCGAACACGGCCTTCTCGTCGGCGACCGTTTGCGGCGCAACGACGAACGTGTCTTGAGCGAGCGCAGACCTGCGGCGAACAACATCAGCGCGCCGGCCGCCATAATAGCGGCACGCAACGAAATCCATTGCCTCGTCATGTCGGATCTTGCCATGACGGCCCGTTTCGCCCGAATCGCGGGCGCCGTCATTGATCTGCCGCAAGGCTGCGGCGCCGCGCCGGGGTCGGTTTGCGCCTGGCTTTGGTGACGCACGCCGCGGCCGGCGCGCAATAGACCCGATAGAGCGTGCGCACGAGCTCGCCCGCCTGCGGGCTGCCGATCGAATACCAGATCGTTTGTCCGTCGCGCCGCGCGGCAACCAGCCCGTCCCTGCGCAACAGCGCCAGATGCTGCGACACTGTCGAGTCGCGGATTTTCAGCAGCGCCGCGAGTTCGCCCACCGAACGTTCTTGCTCGATCAGTTGGCAAATGATGATCAACCGGTGGCGGTTGGCCAGCGCCTTCAACAGGCCGCTCGCCTCGTCCGCTGCGGCAAGCATGTCAGCTACCTGTATTTTCATAGTTGCGTATATACGAAGATTAGAATATATAGTCAATAACTGGATGGAAAATATTCATCCTTGGTCCTTTTCACTCGGGAGGTTCGCCGTGAATGTCGATCGTGCAGTATTCATCTTCGCTGGCAGCATGCTGCTTATCAGTCTTGCGCTGGCGTGGCTGGTCAGCCCATACTGGCTGCTTTTAACCGCCTTTGTAGGTCTCAACCTCGTCCAATCGGCATTCACCGGATTTTGCCCCGCAGCTATCGTCTTTCGCAGGCTCGGTTTGAAAGAAGGCCCGGCGTTCGAGTGGCCGCCCGGCAAGGTCCTAGCTCGTGCCCTCATCGCATCCGGCTACAAAGCGCTCGGCCTCACCGTCCCGGAAATAGTGCTCGCCAGCGCCCTGAACCGAAGTACCGCGACGTCCGCGATATAGTCGCGATCGGGTGGATTGTGTTGCGAAACTGGACGGGCTGCAGCTAGGTAGGGTTTTGAGTTTCCGATCGGTCTATCCCGTTTAGCGTCGAGAGCATCTGAAGCTGGTCTCGATTGGCATTCCTCGCGCTCCAGCTAATCACTCAAACGACCGCCAGCTCTGGAGGCGGACGACAGAGAAATTTGACGAGGCGTCGCAGGTTCTGTGCGGTGGCTGTCAGGAGCGCCTCATCTTTAGCTCCGCTCAAGCCGCGCAGCCGCAACCGGTCGAGCTTAAAGATGCGCTTCATGTGGGCAAACCGCATCTCGACTTTTTTGCGTTCGCGACGTGATTGTTCGTAAGCCTCGGTCTTGGCCAGTGCGCGGGCGACATCGCGAGCGTCCTCATGAAGATCGCGGGGAATCTGCCGCATAGGCGTGTTGGGGGAGCACTGCATTTTGAGCGCGCAACCATCGCAATCGCGCTTTGAGGCACGATAGCGAAGCGTACCGCCGTCAATGACCGTTCCGGTCGTGTGCAGCAGCTTTCCACCTGGACAGATATAGACGTTGCGCTCCCGGTCGAAGACAAAATCGGCGCGGCTGAGGGTGCCATCGGAGCGTGCCGACTTGTCCCAGACCGGGATGTGCGGGGCTATCTTACGGTCCACCAACCACTTGAGCAGCCTGACCGCACCATAAGCAGTGTCGGCTACGAGCCGCTGCGGTCGAAGCTGGAAGCGCCGCCCGACCCGCTCCAGCATGGTCCTGGTAATGGCGATCTCAACAATCCGGTTGGCGCGCGTGCCCTCGGCGTCGACGATGATCCCGGCTTTGTTGTCGATGAGATAGTTGGCGTCGTAAGCAAAAAATGGATCGGTGTTCTTCCTCGCAACCCATGCCGCCTGCGGATCGGTCAGCGACACTTCTTTAGGAGGCTTGCGTCTGCTGCCCCCATCGAATTTGTCGTCATCTTCGCTGTTCTCCCCACGGTTTTGGGTGGCATCTAAAGCCGCCAGATACTCGCGAACGGCGCGGGACGCTTCCTCTGGCTTCGGCCAACCAATCGGCTGATCGCCAGGCATCCGCTTCTTCTTGTCCACGTCCGCCCTGATCAGGCTCGCATCGATCGAAAAACCCTCGCCGCCAACCAGGCCAGCGGCAATGCACTTCGAAACGACGCTCTCAAATACCCGGCGTAACGCCTCGCTCTGACGAAAGCGCTCGTGCCGGGCACGGCTGAACACCGAATGGTCGGGAATCCCGTCCTCGATGCCGAGCTTGCAGAACCATCGATATGCGAGATTGACCTGCACCTCGGAGCACAATTGTCGCTCCGATCGAATCGCAAACACGTAGCCCACCAGCAGCATCCGGATCATCAGCACCGGATCAATCGACGGCCGACCGGTGCGCGAGTAGTACGGCGCAAGCTCCTTGTGCACCCAATCCAGATCGAGAACGCCGTCGATCTGCCTGACCAAATGATCCGCCGGCACCACCTTGTCGAGATTGAACACGTAGAAGAATTGACCTTGCCCGCGCTCTCGCCGTCCCATCATCGACCGCTCCCGCGAATCACATCCTGATCCACGGAATCACGGCTCAAACCCCGTCTCAATGAGAGTTTTGCAACACAATCGGGGGGTATAGCGACCGAGGTTGGATCGCTTTGGTCAGGTTGCGGTCGACGTGGATTTATTGCGGACTGTCTCGCCCGCCGCTGGCCCCGCTATCGTCATGTATCTGGCTTTTCACGTTGCCCATGGCAGCTTGCCCGCCTTCGTTCACATGGACGCGCTCGATGCGGACAGTTGCCTGCGACAACGGCTAAGATCAAATAAACGAGACCTTTATTTCTCAGGCGGTAGTATTTCCTGAACACAGACCTGATCTATTAAATGCTCGCGGCGAAGGTCTGTCAGATGCGCTCGTTTTTCCTCGTTCGTCAGGTGCGCGCCAATCCCATTAGTCATGACCATAACGAGAGTGCGATCATTCATATCCAGCCAGTAGGAACGGCGGACGAGTTTATTGTTACCATCTCGTACGAATGGACTGTCGATATTCTCGCTTAGGTCTGGTTGGTAAAATTGAGCCATTGGCAACTTCCGCTTGGGGCCGAGGACACGCGCCGAAGTGCATCACCCGGGCAAGGTATTGGACCGCGACGGTCTTGTCTCCCTCCCTCACCAGGGAGTGAAACCGCCCTAACGGCCCCGGCAACTCGGTGATTTCTCCACCGTGAAAAATGAACCAAGTTGCACCCCGAGAGCCTTGGCCATGTGCCACAACGTAACGACGGTAGGATTGCGCTGGCCCAATTCGAGGCCGCTTACATAAGCGCGATCCACGCCCATGCGCTCGGAAAGCTCCGCCTGTGAGAGGCCAGCCGCTATCCGCAGCCGCCTCACATTCTGCCCAACCATCCGCCGCACGTCCTCTGACATGGGCGTAGTCGGGCAGGATGTGCATTTAATTGCGACGCATTATAATGCACGTAATTGGTCTTCTAGACCTTTGAGGTAGAAGATGATCCGGCGTTTTTTATTTTGGGCTACCACAGCCACCACGATTATGGGGTCGTGCCTTGTGCTTTCAGCATGCGCTTCCGTGCATCAGGAGGACCTCGATGCATGGGCAGGGCATCCCGTTTCGGACTTGGACAAGCACCCTGTTTTTCTAACACTTCCGGTGGTGCGAACAACCGCTGCTGATGGGACCGAGATTCGAGATTATGTGAATGGCCGCAATGTCGCTTCCTGCTCAGGGGGTGGCACTGTATTTGCCGGTAGCGTAAACTTTGCAACCTATAACAACTTCACAAATTGCATGCAGAGCTTTGCTGCTTGCCACGCTATTTTCTACATCAAAAATGGTTTTGTTGACCACGTATCTGCCGTCGGAACTGGTGGTCTGCGCTGCTACACAAACGAGACCGTTAGACCAGGATTCACTGGCGTTGCATACATCCGATAATTTTAGCGGTTCGCGGAGGAAACAATTTGAAATGAGAAGGCGGTACACACCCGCGGACCGGCACCGCGTGAAAAAGCAATTGGATGGCGTCAATGCAGCAAGAGCATGGGGCCAAGCGATATACGGTCTTGGCTACTTGGTGCTACGGTCACTGGCTCCGCATTGGGTGATAATTGAGTGGATCACGGGCTCGCGCGATTACTCTGAACAGTCCTTCTTGTCGCCGCCAGCGCTACCGTCGCGTATTGGGCTTCCAACGTTGCCGATGACGGCCTGAGCACCTTCGTTTATATGGACGTGCTCGACACGAACGTATTGCTGTCCGCCGTGGCGCAGGCGTCGCAAGACTTCGACCTGCAGTGCAAATGTTCGCATTAAGCGAGCGGCAGCCGACGCAAACATCGCAACTCGCCGCTCCGATCCAAAGCCGACGTCGAGCTTGCCGAGGATGGCCATCGCAGCCGCATGAGTGCATGACATTTGGACAGCGAGCGCGCCCTCAATTTCATCTTTTGGCGCTGCGGCGGTGATCATCGCCAGCGCGGCGTTCAGTGCGGTTTCCGAAATTGTGCCATAAGGCGAGCGAGCGGCAGCCTGAAGTTGGAGCAAAGACGAGTTGACGAAATCGCTCGACACCGTGCCAAGCGCTTCATTCAGTCGTCGCCACCAGTTATCGTGCTCACCGTCAGGCGGATGGGTTTGCAGCGCATACGCATCGGCCCGCCACAGCTTGACTCGGGGCGGCTGGCGGCGCTGACCAGCGACTGGCGTCGATACGCTGTTCGATTTAGTCGTCATTCCGTTGCCCCGATTTTCGCAAAGGACTGCACGAGAGACCGCAGCCACCTTCGCTCCTCGATGGTGTCGGCGGTCCAGTCGCCATTCTTGAAGTTTCCGTTCTTGGCACCGCATGGCGCACCCGATCCCGGCGCACCGCCGTGCATCCGACAGCGTCGTTTCCCGCTCACCGCTGGACACATGCAGGGCGTTCCGGCCCGCGTCCGCGCCCCACATCGCGGCGCTCGCTTTAGATTCGCAAGTCTTATGTCAACGTCTTGGTGCATGGGGTTGTCCGCGATTTTTTTCTGTCCCCCGGCTGAGCGCGACGTGGGCACCCGGTGGACGCCCTCGGGGATCGCCCGATTGTCCCTTTCGGAACGGATTTCCTCGCTGTTTCCGCCACGACTATGGAGGAAGCAAAATTGATGCTAAGCGGGTTCACGGGCGTACTTACAGCCCGGCTCATAGTGTCGCTTCAGCTTGCTGTCGGTCCAAGCATCCTCATCGCAAATGACGCTCCAAGGCTTCGTCGTCTCAAACCAATGGAAGGCTTTATCTCCGGCAGCTTTGGCTTCATCCAGTGTGGCAAAAACCTTGCCGTCGAGAATGGGGGTGCGTTGCATTGCCCACCGACCAAAGCCCCCACTTTCAGGAAATATCCAATACAGCACGGTGCAGCAGTAGTACGCCGCTTCAGCGTACATCACGTCGGAAAAGCCAGAAGGCGAGTCCTTCCAGATCAGGCGCGTCTCTTTTTCTGTCATAATGCTCTCCTTTTCCTTGAGTTACGTCGATGTTGGCGACGTCGCCGCATGCGTTCGGTAGCGGGCGAACTAGCCACTTGCTCGCTTGTCTGCGGGGTCGCCGCTATCTCAGTATCGTGTGCCATCGGTTGGAATCCTTTCCGCGATGTCGCCAGCACGATTGCGCGGGCCAGCATGGGCCGCGCGCTGGCCGCGACGCGGGTCCATAAGCACCTCGATCCCTTCACTGTCGCGCAGAAGTGGGTTCCACCGCATCAACAGCGAAATCCAGAAGGTGCCGAAGGCGAAGACCGGTCCCAAAGCAATTACTTCGCCACGTAGCGAAATAACGGGCCGCATGGCCCTGGAAGTCAAAGAGGACCAGCGCTCCAATCCAGAAAGTGCCGAAGGCAGCTGGTGGGCAGAAGCAGGACCGAATTCGCAAGCCAGCGAAATCGGTGCCCGGCCGCATGGCCCTGGAGGTCAAAGAGGACCAGCGCTCCAATCCAGAAAGTGCCGAAGGCGACCCCAGCCGGACCGGGGCGCGGTAAGAAGGGGGGTAAAACAATCTCGACACCGAGCGAAATTGTTTCCGGCCGCATGGCCCTGGAGGTCAAAAAGGACCGGCGCTCAAAGCTCAAGAGACTCGGCGGTCTAACCTCGGACCAGCTGAAGATCATGGCGGTCCACCTACAGGACGCCGGCAAGGATGCCATGAAACCCTCCATTCTCCGCGAGCTAAAAGAGCTGGACATAAAGAAACAGCGGGCCGCTTATGAGCGTAGAACCAATCGCGTCGACGTGGGTGACAGGTGACGCAAGTGTGTCGCCCAGCATAGAAGCAGTACTGGTGGACGACGGACTTGCGTCAAATGTGACCGCGATTTTCGATGTCGGGTGCCCGAAGGTCGTTCGTCGGCGACGCTCCCATGTGCGGCGAGAGATGCCTTCCAACGTCCATGGCTTGGCCCGGGATAGACTGTTTGCTTCGTATTGCGTTCTCGGAGTGACGCCACGTTCGGCTCGTTTCTTGGCCGCCCGGGTACGGTCCCGGATTAACTTGCGCGCCTTGCGTCGCTTGGTTCGTTCTCGTTTGCTTACGTCAAATGCTCCGATTGTGGTGATGTGGAACAAGGTACGTTCTTCGTAGGACAGTCGGAGGCGCGCGGCGCAATCATCCGCGCAATCGAGCCGAGGCCGCCTTAGAGCCTCTTCAGCAACGCGTCGACACATCAGGATAGGAGCATGGGGTGCCCAACGCTCGCACCAGAGTTTCAGCCTATCGGCCAGATCAACAAGTTCAGGCAGCCGCCCGATTCTTTTACGGAGCATGTGCAAATAGCAGCAAGCAACTTGATCGAGGATGATGGCGGCGGCGTCGGTGTCTGGAACTGAGCCATAACGATGGACGATAATTCGCTCTATCTCGCGCAGCCGGTGCGATGTTCTATCGTAGATGCGATGGTGTCGGTGGCGCGGCTCCCCGTGCTGCTTTGCCGTCACGACATGGCCCCGCGAGGAGCGGTTTTACGTGCAACGAACGGTTCACGAACGGATGAACAAAGTCCGGGACTTTTTCCGGGATATTGCGAGTTTTGGGGCTTTGGCGGCATTTTGTTCGACTTTCGTACCCAGACCGTCTGCGCGGCGAGTTACGGAAATCCTCTATTTGCCGAGGTTTTGTTGGTCGGAGCGCCGAGATTTGAACTCGGGACCCCCAGTCCCCCAGTGTTGTATGCGCGTAGCCCGGTCCATTGTCCTTGATGATGATTGATCTGCCTTTCACAGCAATTGAAACGACCGGCGCAATCTCGGCCTCCTCGGCGGCATCCAGTGCGTTGTCGACCGCTTCCTTGATCACCACCATCGGCCAATCCAAAACATCGTGGCCGGTCTGGTTGACGAGTTCCCGCCGGGTGCAAAATTCCATCAGCCGGGACACTGTGAACGGAACGCGCATCAGCCTCTGTTTTGGCGGTTTTACCGACGTATCTTGGCGTTCAGCTTTGCCACAATTTGTAAAAACCGCGCATTTCACTGACTCGGATTTAGCCTGCTCAATATTGTCTGTCATGACGCATCCCCGGCCGGGGTGGCGGTCGTCATGGAAAGTCGCCGTGCACAAGGGTCGAGCGGCAGTTGCTGGGAATTGCTCAGGGCGTCCCCGGCTTGGGTGGTAGCGGCTATCCCAGGAAAACGAACCCGCACCCCGTTCTTGGCGCGGCGCGGGGCCGTCTCGCCGTCTAGGAGCGTTGCCGCAACAGGGCCGAGGCGACCTCGCAATGCCCAAGCATCGGTGTCGGGACGCCACATCTCGATGATGCTGTCGGCGGAGTAGCCCTCCGCCAGCAGCAACCGCGCAGATGTGACGAGCGGCGATGTGCTCCGGCAAAGCACGCGGTCGCCGAGACGTGCGATCCACTTCCGATGGCTAGCTGTCGGCTCAATCACGATTTGCAGTAGCGGCGCGTCTGGCGTAACTGCTGTCTTTGAATTTGCGTGGCAGACGATCTTGGGGTAGCTTGATCTTGAACTTGTTCCGCTCGGAACACTTTGGACTTCTGCCCCGGTTGCCGTTGCCACGGCACCGGGGCTTTCGTTTTCAGGATCAGGCGGCGGTGGCAGTCCTGAGCGTCGTTTCTGTCCCGATAACTGTCCCGGCGCGCCCTTAGCGGGTCGCGCTCTGGTGCGAAAAGACTTTGATTTATTTGGAGAAGTCTTGGTCGGAGTGGCAGGATTTGAACCTGCGACCCCCTCGTCCCGAACGAGGTGCTCTACCAGGCTGAGCCACACTCCGACATTGGCCAACGCGGGGCCGCGGGCGGCTTATAGCGTCGGCATTCCGCCCCGGCAAGCCGCCGCGTTTCCGCGGTTGCGTGGGCATTATTTAAGCACCAAGGTCGCGCCATGACAGGCCCAATGACAACGCGCGTTGTGCGCGCCGACGACGCCGCGATCGCGGATGCCGCGCGCGTGCTTGCCGCCGGCGGGCTCGTCGCCTTTCCGACCGAGACCGTTTACGGACTCGGCGCCGACGCCAGCAATGGCGAGGCGGTGGCGCGGCTCTATGCGGCCAAGGGCCGGCCGTCGTTCAATCCGCTAATCGCTCACGTGCTCGATTTCGCCGCGGCGCGGGCGCTGGCGCAGTTTCCCGCCGGCGCGGCGCAACTGGCGCAAGCGTTCTGGCCGGGACCGCTGACGCTCGTTTTGCGAAAAACGCCGGGATGCACGGTGGCCGAGCTGGCGACGGCGGGGCTCGACACCATTGCCGTGCGCGTCCCCGATCACCCGGTGGCGCGAAGCATCCTGGCCCGCTTCGAGCGGCCGGTGGTCGCGCCATCGGCCAACCGCTCCGGCCATGTCTCGCCGACGACCGCCGCGCACGTGCTCGCCGACTTGACGAGCCGTGTCGACCTCATCGTCGACGGCGGTGCGACGCCGGTCGGGGTGGAATCGACCATCGTTGCCTGTCTCGACGCGCCGGTGCTGCTGCGCCCGGGCGGCCTGTCGCGCCAGGCGATCGAAACCGCGCTCGGCCGGCGGCTCGCCGCCGCGCCACCAAACGGCGCCGACGATGCGCCGCTCGCGCCCGGCATGCTCGCTTCGCATTATGCGCCGCGCACGCCGTTGCGGCTCGATGCCCACAGCGTCGCGCCCGGCGAAGCCTTGCTGGCGTTCGGGCCCGCGCCGGCCCACGGCGCGGAAAAAGCCGCCCACGTCCTGAACCTTTCCGCGCGCGGCGACGTCATAGAAGCTGCCGCCAATCTGTTTTCCTACTTGCGCACGCTCGACGGCGCCGGCGCCACGACGATCGCGGTGATGCCGGTCCCGCACGACGATCTCGGCGAAGCGATCAACGACCGGCTGCAGCGCGCCGCGGCGCCGCGCTGAGTAAAGGGAAATACCAACGAGGCTGAGATGAAACGCCCTCGCTTACTGACGATGCTGTTTGCCGCCGCGCTGGTGCTCGACGCCGCCGCCGCGCGTGCGGAGGTGGAGAAATTCCTCAATCCCTGCGGCGGCCAGCAGCTCTGCCCGTCGTTTCGCCTGACGATGACGCCGCCGGACGGCTGGGCGCTCGATGCGCCGGCGACCAAGGAGAACAACGTCCAGATCATGGTGCCGAAGGGCAAGGATTTCGCCACCGCCGAGCCGCTGATGTATGTGCAGGTTTTCTATCACAGGAACAAGCAGCAGACGCTCGACGATTTCGCCCGCGTGTCCAACGAGCGCTGGCTCGCCGCCGTCGGCAACGCCAAGATCGCCGAGCTCCCGGCGGTCGCGCGCGCCAACGGCAAGCCGGGCTTCTTGCGCTTTGCCTACGAGAATCCGAGCAAGACGCAGCAGGCTTACGAGATGGGAGCCTTCGGCATCGATGCCGACAAGGACGGCAATGAATTCGTGGTCGACGTGGTGATGACCGGCAACAGCAAAAAGGCGCTCGACCGCGCGGAGATGGATTACGTCGGCTTTCTGAAGGCAAATTGACGGCACCGAGGCGGTTGCGCCGCGATAATCCGGCTGCCATGTTTACTATTCGAGAACAGCAACTGCCGGAAACGCCCTGATGCTCGACAAGCCACTCAATCGGCCCTCCGCCAAGACCGACCCCGCACTGCTGTCGCGCTTTGCGGCGATTGTCGGCGACAAATACGCCATCACCGATCCGGCGCGCCAGGCGCCATATCTGGTCGAGCTGCGCAATCTGTTCGAGGCCCACACGCCGATGGTGCTGCGGCCGGGATCGGTCGGCGAAGTAGCGGCGATCGTCAAACTCGCCAACGCGACCAAAACCGCGATCGTGCCGCAGGGCGGCAATACCGGGCTGGTCGGCGGCCAGATTCCGCACCACAACGAGATCGTGCTTTCGCTCAACCGGCTCGACCGCATCCGCGAGGTCGACCCGACGTCGAACACGCTCACCTGCGAGGCCGGCGTCACCTTGCAGCGCGCCCGCGAAGCCGCGGCCGCCGTCGACCGGCTCTACCCGCAGCTGCTGCCATCCGAAGGCACCTGCACCATCGGCGGCAATCTCTCCACCAATGCCGGCGGCACCGCGGCGCTGGCGCACGGCATCGCCCGCTCGCACGCGCTCGGCCTCGAGGTCGTGCTCGCCGACGGCCGCGTGCTCAACGCGCTCAACAAGCTGAAAAAGGACAATACCGGCTACGATTTGAAGAACCTGTTCATCGGCGCCGAAGGCACGCTCGGCATCATCACCGCGGCGGTGTTGCGCCTGGTGCCGCGGCCGCGCTCGATCGAGACCGCCTTTGCCGGCGTGACTTCGGTCGAGGCCGCGCTCGAACTTTTGGGCATCGCGCAAGAGCGCAGCGGCGGCGACGTCACCAGCTTCGAGATCATGACCCGGCGCGGCATCGAGCTGGTGCTGGAGAATGCCGCGGGTTGCCGCGATCCGCTCGCCGCGCCGCACCAGTGGTATGTGCTGATCGAGTTGTCCTCGCAACAGCGCGACGGCCTGCGCGCCGTGCTCGAAGACATTCTGGGCCAAGGCATGGAGCGCGGGCTCCTCGCCGACGCGACGGTCGCCGACAGTCTCGAACAGGCCAAGGCGTTCTGGCGCATCCGCGAAATGTTCGGCGAGGTGCAGCGCTTCGCCGGCGGCTCGATCAAGCATGACGTCTCGGTGCCGGTCGCCGCAGTGCCGGCCTTCATCGCCGAAGCCAATGCCGCGGTCACCGCGCTCATTCCGGGGGCGCGGCCGTTGCCGTTCGGCCATCTCGGCGACGGCAATATCCACTACAACGTCACCCAGCCGGTCGGCGCCGACAAGGACGACTATCTCAAGCGCTGGGACGAGGTGAACGCGGTCGTGTTCGCGGTGGTCAAGAAATATGGCGGCTCGATCTCGGCCGAGCATGGCATCGGCGTGATGAAGCGCGATCTGTTGCCGTCGGTGAAGGATCCGGTCGCCTACGATCTGATGCGCAGCATCAAGGCGCTACTCGACCCGAACGGCATCCTCAATCCCGGCAAGGTGCTTTAGCGCTTAATCCGCGCCGCGGGCCGCACGTCTTTTCCTGCCAGGATTAGCGCGGTGCGAGCGGAATTGCGGCGTCCAATGCCTCGTCGTCGACCGCTTCGCAGACCGTAAGGCCGCACAGCCGGCACTCGAATGTCTGCAGCTCAGCCAATCTGGCGAATCCGGGAATCGAGCCCAGCATCTGCATCGACGCGGCGCAGTGGGGGCAACGCGGCCCGGCCTCATAGGCGCTTTTAGTCTGCATTGATTGAAGCTCGCAAATCGATTGAAGCTTCCACGCCGGCTCCCAAGCCAGCTCCCAGGGTGGGTTCCGTGGCCGGCCCCAGATTCGCCAACGGTCCGCCGCCAACCGCCAAATCATCGGTGAATTCTTTTGTACCCCGCAATCCGGAGCGTCCGTCGCATCGCTTTGTCAGGCGGCTCCAAGCTAACAGGGGAAGTTCGGCGATCGCCGGCAATGGGTCGTCGACCGCAAAGCTCGCAAAAACCAATTCTTTGCGAAGGCCGGCAAGATAGTCGCTTACGGTCAAAACGCCGCGTGATATTTCCGCTACTGCCGCGAGGATGTCGCGGCTCGCATGCATCCATGCCACTCCGGTCTTGGCGCGACTCTCGGCGGGCGCGCATGAGGCGTCTTGGCCGAGCGCCTGCCGCCACGCCAAGTACGGAAAATCGACGTCAGCATGCTGTCCAAGTCCGGTCCACGTCCAGAACCGGCCGTTGACGTCCAAGAGCTTGTAGCGCCGATCGCGCCGGTCGTACTTGAATTCGATTTCGACAACGCCGGAGTAACCGAGCGAACTCCAAGAAACGGCAAGCCAATGTTTCGATTTGCTCTTGTTCCACGGTCTCGACGAAGGTGCTCGATCGGCCGAAGTCGACCGGATATTGGCGCGCTCGCCGCGCGACTAATGAAGCGACCGGCTTGCCGCGGTCCCACAGGCCCGCGTAGGAAAATTGCGTCTCGCCGTTTCCCGGGATCCACTCCTGGACGATCACAGCATCGTTGCCGACGAGCGCCGTTGCCCTCCGGTACAGCGCCAATAGTGCATCGCGATCGTCCGCCTTCCAGGCTTTTGCCTTGGTCAATTCGTTGATGCCATCGCGGCATGCCGGCTTGAGAACGACCGGGAATTGGACATCGGACTGCCGGACGGTTTCCAAGTCGCACGGTTGAAAGCCTCGAGGGCAGTCGATGCCAAGCGAGGCGGCGCGCCGATACGTCAGGCGCTTGTCGTAAACCCATCGGATGGTGTTCCAGTTCGCCGTCGCCACCCGGAAGTGCGACGCGAGCAACGCATGATTTTGCGCAATCAAGCGCATATCTTCGTCGCCGGTCGCGAATAGCACCCATCCTTTCAAGCGGTGTCGGGCCGCGACGTCGACAATCGACTTAACTCCGTCGGGGTGCTCGGCGCCGGGCCAGGAAAAACTGCGTCGCACATAACGCGAGAGTTCTTGGCAGCGGGTGGCTGGCGAGGAGCCACACCGGAATGCCGCGTCGCCCGAGACTGCGCGCCACGGCGATGCTGACGTGAGCGCCGCCGACAACCAGGGCGCCTGACGGCCCGCCAAGAGCGCCGCCAAGAGCGGCCGCAGGCGCCGCGTCGAGGGTCATGACCCTGTCCATTCGGCGTCTGCCAGCGCCGGAGGGTCTCGGAGAAGAAGATCGAAATGGCCGTCGGCGGCGGCACCTGAGGAATGTCCGCGATCGCGCACCGCTCGCGCGACCCGCCGGGCCGCGAATCCGGCGCCTGCAATAAATCGCAGCAGCGGCCCGAAGCTTGCGACGGCGGCGGCGCCGATGAAATACAGACCGGCGACGCTCGATTCAAATTCCGCGGACAAGACCGGAGAATTGCCGTGCCGGATGATGCGGCTGCGCAATTGCGGATCCAGAATGTGCATCTTATCGACGTTAATTCTGTAACCGGTTGCCAACAGGACATGATCGACGCGGCGGGAGCCGCCGTCCAATGTCAGGGCGATACGATCGCCGTCGCGGCGCACCTCGAGAATACGGGTTCCTTCTTGGAGCGGAATGTCTTGCAAGCGCCGCCGCAGCCACAGGATCGCGGTGGGCCCCAGGCAGCGCTCATTGAGCCGGTCGCGTGCTCCTGCCGACAGATGGCGTATTGCCGCCGGTGCTTCGACCAGCCAATTGAACGGAAACGGCCCGACCTGAGACGGCGGGATCAATGCCTCACCCAGCAATGAGCGCAAGCCTTTGCGCAAAGCGCTGCGCGTGGCTGGATCGGCGTTCCACAGCAGATGTCCCCGACAGATGATTTCCACATCCGCACCGGCCTCGTGCAGCAGAGCAGCCGATTCGCCCGCGCTCTGTCCGCGGCCGATTACCGCGACGCGGCGTCCGCGGAATTGCCCGGAATCGGTATGTTCACACGAGTGGCTAACCAGGCCGGGCGGCAAACCCTCGAACTGAGCAGGCCGGTGTTCGTGATGAAGGAGCCCGGTCGCCATGACGACGCGTTTGGCAAAAATGTTGTCGCCGTCTTCGAGTACGATTCGAAAGCCGCCGTCGCGGGGTGCAATCCGAACGACTTTTCGGTTATCGAGATCGGGCGCGACCCGTTTCTGGAACCACGTTCCATAATCGATGAAATTCTCGACCGGCAATAGCTCCGGCAACGCTAGACTCATTTCGTCGAAATAGTGGTCAAGCCGATAGCGGCCGAGGGGCTCGGCGATATGTGTCGCAATCCACGGTGACCGCAGCTTCATGCCAGACGGCATGTTGCGGCGCCAAAAGGACATGGGTTCGCCGAACACGCGGACCGAAACATCGACGGCGCGCAAATGGGCCGCCGCCGCCAAGCCATACGGGCCGGCGCCAATGATCGCGGCGTCGCAGCTATTATCGGGACGATTAACGACGATATTCATGTGAAATGGCTGGATTTTCTCGGTTTTCGGTCGAGTAGAAATGTAGCGGGAGCTGGTTTTGATTTTATCAACGGTCCGCAATCGGCGGGGAAAATCCGCGCGATATCGCCGCCAGTGCTTCGCTTTCAGGGTGATATCGCCGGTATCGTAAACCAAGTGTTGCCCGCCCGAGGGCCCGGCGGCTAACACCTGATCAAAGGCACGGCGCAAAAACCCGACGTCTGCGTCAATTTAAGGCTGACATCGACGAAGCTGGGTACGAATATCGATCCAGTGCTGCAGCGCAAGCACGCAGAGGGAACGTCGAAAATGGACAAGCTGATCATCACCGTCGCCTGCGACTCGCGGACTTCCTATCCGATCAATCATTACTGCCCGCCGCAGGAAGACATCGCCGGCGTCGCAGCCCAATATATCGACGGCATCAAGGCCGGCGCCGCGATCGCCCACATCCACGGCATTCGCACGCTCGAAGAAAAGGTGCAGGCCGACGGCAAGCAGGTGTCGCGCATCGATCACGACGGCTGGAAGCGGCTGCAGGAAGCGATTCTGGCTAAGACCGATCCGGTCATGCAGTTCGGCGTCGCCAGCGCGCGGCTGGAGGAAAAGGTCAAGCTGATGACGCTGTCGCCGGACATGATGGCGGTCGCATTCAACGCCCATGACGAATATTTCTATCCCGATCCGCAATTTCCGCCCAAGCGCATGATGGCGATTTATCCGGTCGAGGAATTGCTGGCTTATGCCAAAGCCGCCGTCGAGCACAGGGTAAAGCTCGAAGTCGAGTGCTTCCACACCGGCGCGTTCTGGAATCTCGAATTCATCCGCAAGCAGGGCTACCTGAGGGAAAAGGCCTACACCACGCTGTTTCTCGGCTGGCCGGGCGGCACCTGGACGCCGCCGACCGAGAAGGCGCTCATCTACATGGTCGATCACCTGCCGAAAGATTGCATTTGGAATGTGAGCGTCATGAACCCGCAAAAGCAATGGGATTTGCTGTCGCTCGCGGTCTCGCTCGGCGGCCATGTCCGGGTCGGCTATGAGGACAATCCATATATCGCGCCCGGCGAACTCGCCAAGAACAACGCGGTCCTGGTAGAGCGGATGATGAAGATCGCGCAAGGTCTCGGCCGCGACGTGGCGACGCCCAAGGAGGCGCGTCAGATCCTCGCGCTCGCGCGATCGCATTGATGAAAGGGTTTGGTCGCCTAGAGCATGATCCCGAAAAGTGGATGCCGGTTTTCGGATAAGATCATGCTCAAATCAGCAATCCAGCGGCTAAGCGGCGTTGTTGAGCGCCACACCGCCGTAAACGCCTTCAAAATCGATCTCCGAGGCCGGTCCCGGGCGCTTGAACAGATAGCCCTGCAGCGAGGTCACGCCGGCCAATCGCAGCAGCCGGTACTGATCCGCCGTTTCGACGCCCTCGGCGGTGGTCGCGATATCGAGGCTCTGCGCCAAAGTGAGCGTCGCCGAGATGATTGCGGCGCATTCGCTGCGTTTGGTCAGGTTCTGCGTGAACGACTTGTCGATCTTGATCCTGTCGAACGGGAACATCGCCAGCTGGCTGAGCGAGGAATAGCCGGTGCCGAAATCGTCGAGCACGATGGTGATGCCCATGCTCTTGAACTGGCGCAGCGCCGGCAGGCATTCCGCCGCCGATTCGATCAGCGCCGTCTCGGTGATTTCAAGCTCCAGGCGCTCCGGGGCCAGCCCGGACTCGGCCAGCGCGCGCATGATCAGGTCGGGCAAATTCGTCTTGCGAAACTGCACCAGCGACAGATTGACGGCGACCTTGACCGCCGCCGGCCAGGTCGCCGCTTCCGCGCATGCCGCGCGCAGCACCCAATCGCCGATCTGCGTGATCAGGCCGGTCTCCTCGGCAAGCGGAATGAACAAATCGGGATAGATGAGACCCTTGGTCGGATGCCGCCAGCGCACCAGCGCCTCGGCGCTGCAGATCTTGCGCGTCTTGGAATCGATGATCGGCTGATAGTGGAGCTCGAACTCGTTTTCCTGGATGGCTCGGCGCAAGTCGCTCTCGATCTCCTGGCGCGCGCTCGCGATCTCGCTCATCTCGGGATCGAAGAAAGTGTAGCCGTTGCGGCCGGTCGACTTGGCCCGATAGAGCGCCAGATCCGCCATCTTCAAGAGATCGTCGGCGCTGGTGGCGTGTTCGGACGCCAGCGCGATGCCGATGCTGGTGCCGATGCTGATGTTGCCGCCGTCGATGTCGAATGGCTGGCGCAGCATTTCGATAATGCGCTCCGCCAACAACTTGGCGGCCTCGCGCTGGTCGGTCTCGCCGGATTGAATCACGGCGAATTCGTCGCCGCCGAGCCGGGCCAAGGCGTCGGTTTCGCGCAATAGCGACTTCAGCCGGGTGGCCACTTCGATCAGGAGCGCGTCACCGGCCGGATGGCCGAGCGTGTCGTTGACCTGCTTGAAGCGATCGAGATCCAGCATCAGAACGGTGAACGGTTCCTGCAGGCGGCGCTGGCGCGCGGCGGCTTCCTCGATTTTCTGGATCAAGGCGGCGCGGTTGGCGAGCCCCGTCAGCGCGTCGTGATGCGCCAGGAAGGCGATGCGCTGCTCGGCTTTTTTCCGCTCGGTGATGTCCTCGATAACGGCGATGATGCATTTCGGCTCGCCCTGACTGTTCTTGATGACCATGCGGCGGGTCGACTGCATGCGCGGCCCGCGCATCGCCGTATTGACCTCGATTTCCTTGTAACTGATGCGATCGCTGTCCTGCAGCAATTCGGCGTCGGCCTTTTCAATGTTGCTTGCATCCTCCGCCCGGTGGATATCGAACGCGGTGCGATCCAGCATTTCGCTGCGGGGAATGCCGAGCATGGTTTCGAATGCCCGATTGACGAGAAGATATTTGCGGGTTTTCGCGTCCTTGACGACCACCGAAACCGGAATGTTCTCGATGATCGAATCGAGAAACTTCCGGGTTTCGTCCAGCTCCTGTTCGGCGCGCCGTTGTTCGGTGATGTCGATATGGGTGGCGACCCAGCCGCCATCGGGCATCGGCCGGTGGCTGACGGCATAGATATGACCGTCGCGCAGCAGGTTTTCGACGTAATAAGGCTCGCGCTTCGTGATTTCTTCCAGCCGGGCATTGATATACTGCTCGCTGTCCTGCGGCGATTTGCCGGCGCGGACCCGCGCTTCGAGAACCGCGCGCAGCGTAGTGCCGGGCTTGGTCTGCTCGGCAACAAGTCCATACATTTCGCCGTAGCGCGCATTGCAGACGACGAGGCGCTGCTCGCAATCGAACATGCACAGACCGTGCGCCATATTTTTCAGTGCGGTATGCAGCAACAGATTCGACTGCTCGAGCGATCGCTTGGACCGCTGCAGTTCGGCGGCGGCCGCCAGGATATGCGCCTGTTGCGAGGAGCCGAAAATCATGACGATCAGCACGATGAGCGTCAGCACGGCTCCGGCCACGATGTATTTTTGCAGGATCGCGTCGGCTTGCCGGAAAATGTCGTTTTCGGCCAGGCCGACCACGGCGATCAGCGGAAGGCCCGCGACCGTCCGGTAGGACATCAGTCTGCTTATGCCGTCGAACCGCAAGCTCCCGGCCGCCTCGTTCCAATACGTTCCTGCCGGACTCTTCCCCAAGGTGCGAAACAACGGCGAATCGGTGACTGACATCCCGGCGAAACCCGTGGTCGCCGGGTTGGGACCGCCGCGCGCGCAAAGCACGCCGTCGGTGCCGACCAGGGCAACGACTCCCGATTTGCCGAGATCGAGCGAACTGAAAAACTTTTCCAGCTCCGCGATGTCGAGCGAACTGACCACGACGCCGGCAAACGATCCGTCCGGCTTGTTTATGCGGCGCGCAAATTCGATCGTCAGTTTCTTGGTGACATGGCCGATCACCGGGTCGCTGATATAAAGCTGGTCGGTCTTGTCATCGCGCGGGATGGTGAAAGGCGCGCGGTCGCCGACATAGGGCGGAGACCTTACCGGTCCGAGGCTTGACAGCCTGACGAAACCATCGGCATCGGCAATGCCGAATTGCACCGTCAGGTCGTTGTGCGAACTGCGTGCGGGCAACCCAGCCGGCGATATCGAAATTTTGCGGATTCTTCAGATAGGCTCGCCGCAAACCCAATAGCGAGCTGTCGGATTCCTGAACCACCCGCTTGATATATTCTTCCAGAACACGCGCGAGATTACCGCCTTGGCGCACCCCGTCCTGGTAGGCGCTCTCGTGCTCCTGCCCGGCGAGCAGATAAGTTCCGCCCCAAATGATGATGATGACCGCGACCCCGAGATAGGTCGTGCTCTGCCGAATTGCCTGAAGCCACTTCATCATCGTGCGGTCTCGACACTCGCCCGGTCGTCGGTCGAGAGCCCGCGGTATGACAGATATTTGTTACCGTGCGGTTGTACTTAGCCGCCCTTAAACGCAGGAGTTCGATAACCTTTATTGGGCGTTACTCAGTAAGTGCGGCGGCTTTCTTCGCACGCTCGTGCCACGCGCGAACCGCGCCCCGAGGCAATCTCAGAGTAAGAGACCGTCGAATTGCCGTTAGAGCCTCGGAAATCGTAGGAAAACCGCTCAAATCCAGCCCGGAAATGCGCTCCTGGGCGGATTAGAGTGCCGAAATCAATCTGCGCATGGCCGATTTAGGATGGCATCGCCTGAAAAAGCAGACTACGCTCGCCTCCGGCTCGGGCCTGCCCGACAAACTCTCACAAGCTTCCAGTCACAGTCGTGCTTTTGCAAAGGCGGTAGGCTTTGAGTACCACACTCAGCGAGCCTCTTCGAGGCCGGGCGCTTTTCGATAGAATTTGGCGATTTGCTCTGCGGCGGGTGTTGTTTCCGCTCTGCGTGCTGGCGCCATTCGCTTATTTCTTTCCCAAGATCGCATTGTTCTACGCATTGTGCGGCGCCTACGATGTCAGCCGCAATACCGACCTGAAATTATCGACACTGCGCCGCTATTTCATCGGCAATGGCTTCCTTGTCTGGATGCTGTCTCCCATCAATATTCTGCTCGATCTGTTGTCGCTGCCGTATGTCAATAAGGGCGTCTATCGCCTGGAAGATTTGCCGCCGGATTATCAAGATGAAGTGCGGCGACTGATCCGGCTCACCGACGACGCCGACCTGGTCCGCCAGGTCGACGAGCGCTCGAGAGAACATCGCCGCATGATGCTGTTTTGGCGATGCTACGGGGTCAACAGCAAGACCATCGTCGATGTTCCCGGCTTCTACGAGCCGTGGCAATACATCAAGACCATCGGGCTTTCCGTCTTCAACAAGAAGATCACGACGTCACCCCATTTCGGCTGGTTGCGACCAACGTTGCGGGTGTTGTACAACGTCAACCGCATCGAAGATAAGTCCGCCTACATCACGGTCGGCGATACGACGAATTACTGGCGCGACAATAAGCTGTTCATCTTCGACGACACGCTGTTGCATCTGTCCGCCAATGAGACCGACCAGCTGCGTTATTGCATGTTCGTCGATATTCTTCGCCCGTCGCCGTTGCCGCGCGTCATGGCGGCGGTGGTCGCGCTTGAAGGCTATCTCAACACCAAGCTCAAACTCATTACGCTGAGCGGTTGGACGCTGGTCGAGCGGTAACGCTCGAGAGTTAGCAGCAGCAGCATCATCGCCGTCACCTCGCGGTCGGACAGGAAGCGAGCATAATTCTGCTTAAGTGAAAGCCCGCGGCTTCCACGGGATCAGCACATGCTCGGCCCAGTTCACCGCGCGATTGAGCGCGACGGCGAGCGCCGCGATCACGATCAAAGGCGCGAAATATTTGGCGAGCGAAAGAGTTTCGCCGTAGAACTGGAACATGTAGCCGATGCCGGTTGCTACGATCAGCAATTGTCCGACGATAATGCCGACCAACGCGCGGCCGACCGCGATGCGCAAGCCGGCGAAAATATAGGGCAGCGCCGACGGCAGCACCACGATGTGCAGAATTTCGCTCTTGGTACCGCCGAGCGAGCGCGCCACCTCGACCAGAAAACTGTCGGCCTCCTTGGCGCCGGCCTCGACCGTGAGCAATTGCGGAAACACCGCCGAGACGAAGACGAATATGATCAGCGTCGCCTGGCCTACGCCGAACCAGGCGATGAACAACGGCAGCCAGGCGATATTGGGAATCGACCAGAACACGAAAATGTAGGGATCGAGAATGCGCGCGGCGGCTCGGAAAATGCCCAGAAGTAGGCCGAGCGACGTGCCAACCACAAAGGCGATGCTCAGCCCGACGGCGAACGGCCAGACGGTCTGACCCGTGGCGCGGATCAGTTCGCCCGAGGCGGTCAACTCGACAAACGCCACGGCGACCTTGGCCGGCGACGGCAAAATGATCGGCGACACGTTCATGCTCACGATCTGCCAGATGGCAATGAACATGACCGCCGACAGCGCGGTCAGAACGTAGTGGTTCGAGGCCAGCGCGGCGAAGCTCGATTTCCCGTTGCGTCCGGCGGAAGACGAGAGCCGATCGGCGGATTGCGTCATAGCTCCTCCTTAATGCTTTGCCAGGCAATGCTGCGCAAATGCGCGAATTCCGCCTCGGCGCGCGCGTCGTAACTGTAGCGCGGATGCGGCAGCTTTACCTGCAGAACCTGTTTGATACGGCCGGGGCGGCGCCCCATGATGACGACGAGGTCGGAGAGGTAAATGGCCTCGTCGAGATCGTGGGTGATGAACAGAACCGTACTTTTCACCCGCCCCCACAAATTGAGAAGCTCGTCCTGCAGCACGGCGCGGGTCTGTGCGTCGAGCGCACCGAACGGCTCATCCATCAACAGGATCTCGGGCTGCCGCACGAGTGCCCGCGCCAGTCCGACGCGTTGCTGCATGCCGCCCGAGAGCTGATGCGGATAATAGTGTTCAAAGCCTTTGAGGCCGACCATCGCCAGCGTGGCGCCGACGAGAGCAGTCTCTGACGCGGCGAGTTTGCGACGATGCGCCTGCAGTTGGATGCCCAACGCCACATTGCTTTGCACGCTTTTCCACGGCATCAGCCCGATGGCCTGGAATACCATCGACATTTTTGGGCTGGGGCCGGTGAGTTCGTCGCCGTCGAGGCGGATTTCGCCGCCATCGGCGGGAATGAGGCCGGCCGCCATCCGCAACAGCGTGGTCTTGCCGCAACCGCTCGGCCCGACCACGCTGACAAAGCGCCCGCCGTCAACCTTCAGGCTGAAATCGGCGAGCGCCAGCAGATTTTCGCCGGTCGGGCTTTTGTAGCTCTTGCGGACGTTGACGAACTCAAGTTCAGGCATCGTGCGGACTCGAACCGGCGTTATGTGCTTATGGTCGCCGGCTTGCCCGGCCGCGGCCTAATTCGCTGCCGCGGCCTTGGCGCCGTCCCAATCCGGCACGTCAGGCAGGCCCGGAGTGCCTTTGACGACGCCCATCTTGTCAAGCGCCGCTTGTAGCGGGCCGGTGTCGTAGAGATCGGCCGGCTTCGACAAATATTGGTTCGGACTCTCGCTGCGCAGCTTGAAAAACAGGTCCATAATCTTCTGCGTCGCCGCGTAATTGATGCCGCCGTTGACCGAGAAATAGCCGCCGTCGCGGAACAGCTGCCACGCCGCCTTAAGCTCCTGGTCGTTCAGGCCGGCTTCCGGATAGATTTTCTTAGCCGCCTCGATCCATGAATCGGCATTGTTTTCCCACTGCCGGTGGGCATCGAGCATCATCTCGACATAACGGGTCGCTTCGTCCTGATGAGACTTGAGCCAGTCGGTCTGCGCCACCACGACAAGGCGCGGCACCGGTGGGGTGTATTTCGACGAATGCTCGACGAGGATGTGGACCTGTTTGGTGAAGCCTTTGGCCTCGGCCAGTGCGGCGCCGAGATGCGACAGGTTGGTCACCTGGGTGCGGCCGGTGTCGAGCGCCTCGAGCCGCGCCGCGTCGGTGCCGGAAATGGCGATCCATTGGAAAGCATCGGACTTATAGCCCATGCCTTCGGCCGTCATCTGCGCGTTAAAACGCTGCGCGCCGCCGAGACTGGCGACACCCCAAGTCTGGCCCTCGGCATCTTTGAGTGTCTTGTACTGGTCTTGTCCCCAAACCTCTTCGTCGCCGTAAGGCGTCATAACCATCAGAATTTTGATGCCGCGCCCGAATAGATGCCGCCCATCACCGAAATGATGTCGCTTGTTGCAACCTCGGAGTTGCCGGTCACGATCGCCTGCACGCGGGCCGGTCCGCCGCCGCCGAGTTTTGGGCCGGGCTCGAGCGTGAGACCGTGCTTGGCGAACAAGCCCAACGCATCGGCCATGCCGTTGAAGGACAGCGAAGGATCGGGTGTCGGCTCAAGTTCGGTCGCTTTGATGGTCGTCGGCGTCCCCGCCGGTCTGCGCCCAGCTAACCGCCGGCGCCGCCGCAATGGCCGCCGCGGCTCCCGCCAAGACGAGAAAAGCCGCGGTGCGACGCAGCGGTGCGGTTACTGTCGACATCTCCACCTCCCTGATCCGACTGTTTCTTAGGGACGGCCCGGTTCCCTGGGCACGTCCCGCGTTCCCGTCCCGCTCAGGACGGTCCCACACTCTATTCTACAAACGTCTCCTATACATCCAGACGAGGGCGATGTTCCATGCGGCAGGGTTGCCCATGTTGCAAGCCATGCGGATTGGCGGCCGCGTGCCGCGGCGCCAACCGCCAAATCGTAGACCGCTGCCATCGCAACCGTCGCAACGGCCGTTCTGGTGCGCTTAAAATAAAGACGCCTGATCGTCCGGAACTTTCGACTTTTTCGGCTTGCCGGGTTTGAGCGGCGGTGCTCTCGGAGGCGCCGGCGCGACGGCGGACGCGGGTTGGAGTAGCGCCTCGGAATTGTTTGCCACCCGGTTGACGGCGGTCGAGATCTCGTAGGCTTCGAGCAAAGCGTCGTGCGCCGGCTTGATCAGGGCTGCCGCGACATCGGCCTCGACATTGGCGCAGTCGAGCCACAGATCGAAGGCGTCCCGCGGCACGAAGACCGGCATGCGATCGTGGATCGCGGTCAGAGTGCGGTTGGCCGCGGTGGTGACGATGGCCGCGGTATCGAGTTCTTCGCCGTTCGGTCCGGTCCAGGTTTCGTAGAGTCCGGCAAAGGCGAGCGGCGGCGCGCCGCCGCCGGCGTCTCGTCTTGGCGCGCACGAAATAGGGCCGCTTCGGGCCGCCGGCATTTCCCCGACCTGCCATTCATAGAAGCCGTCGGTCGGTATCAGGCAGCGCCGCCGCCGCATGGCGTTGCGGAAGGCCGGCTTTTCGCAGCACGGATTCGCCGCGCGCATTGATCAGAAGCGGAAACGTCTTCGGGTCCTTCACCCACGACGGCAGCAAGCCCCAGCGCATCAGCGCGAAGGATCGCTTGCCGTCGACAAGCCGCACGATCGGGATCGGCTGCGTCGGCGCCACGTTATAGCGCGGCGGAAAATTCGGCTGCTCGCCATAGCCGAACAGCGCCCGGATCGCTTCCGGCGTCGAGATGATGACATAGCGTCCGCACATGCTATGCAGAGATATAGGACGAAACGGAGCCGAATATTAATGAGCGACGCCGAAAGCGCGCGCACTTATCCAACGCGGCCGTACCTCGCGGTCAGCGCCGCCATATTCCGCGACGGCCGGGTGCTGATCGTGCGCCGGGCGCGGCCGCCCGCGCACGGCCTCTACACGCTGCCCGGCGGCGGCGTCGAGCTTGGCGAAACGCTGGAACAGGCGGTGATCCGCGAAGTCCGCGAGGAGACCGCGCTCGACATCGAGCCGGTCGAGCTGGTCGGCTTCCGGCAGGCCATCGCGCGCGACGCCGCCGGCCGGGTCGAACGGCATTTCGTCATTCTGCCGTTTGCGGCGCGTTTTATCGGCGGCGAAATTTCGCTCAACGAGGAATTGGCCGAAGCGCAATGGCTGGCGCCGCAGGAGGTTTCCGGACTGAACACGACCGAGGGCTTGGCCGCGATCGTCGCCGCCGCAAGCCTGCGCGTCGGCCGGCCGCATGATGCCTGGCTCAACCGTGCGCTGTTGTGGTGCTTGCCGCAGGCTCGGCCCACCCCCTATCTTTGCCAGCCATGATCTTTCCAGCCATGGCAAGGTTTCGATTTTTGCTTGCTGTGTCGCTCGCGCTCGGCATCGCGGCGCCGGCGCAGCGCGCAGTTTTGGGGTGCGCCATTGGCGCCGCCGCAGGCGCCTGCGGCGCGGCCCGCTCCGGCCAAGCCCGCCGCGCCGGCCGTCCCCGCCCAGCCGGCCGGCCCGCCGCCGCCTCCCGTGCAGGATCAGCCGGCGCCCTACGATCCCGATCTGCAACGGCTGTCGGAAATTCTCGGCGCGCTGCATTTCCTGCGCGGCATATGCGACTCCAACGACGGCCAGAAATGGCGCAACGAGGCGCAAGCGCTGATCGACGCCGAGGCGCCCACCGGCGACCGCCACGATGAGATGGTCGCAAGCTTCAACCGCGGCTATCGCGGCTTCCAGCAGAGCTACCGGACCTGCACCCCGGCGGCCGACGTCGTCATCCGCCGCTATATGCGAAGAGGGCGCCAAGATCGCCCGCGACATCACCGCCCGTTACGCGAATTAGCGCCGGAAAGCCGGTGCCGCGGGCATTAACCCTGCCTCAAGGTTCGCCCTCAAAAGCCCGACATGCGCGTGCTAACGTGCGGCTTGGGTAGGGACGCCGCGGGCCGCGGCGATGACGTGACAGCGATGAGATGGCGACGCAAAATCTTGCGCCCCGCGAGGCCTTGGCCGAGCACGAGCAAAAGCGGCTGGCGCTTGGCTTATCTTCAGGACGCCTGGACCGAGGCGGCGCACGACGGCATCGAAGGCGACTGCCTGGCGCAGACCGCGCTGTTTCTGGCGCTGGCCGAGCTGATCTCGACCTATGGCGAAGAAGCGGCCGCGCGATATGCCGAAAATCTCGGCGCCCGCATCCGCAACGGCGAATTTTCCGTCGAACTGTCGCGGCAGTAAATCCACCGCGTCCGCCGGTTTCGATTGAGCGCGTAGGCTGAAAAGCCGCACCGCGCATTTCGCTTCGAGAACTTTTGCGGAAATGCGCGCCGATAATGACCTTGCGATGACAGCGCCGCGGCCGCATGGCTTGGCAAGCTTAATCGAGCGCTTGAACTCATGAGAACCTGGATCGCATGAAGGCCGCCCTTCTGCCGGATCGCGGCGTCATCAAGGTCGCCGGCGACGGCGCGCGGAACTTTCTCCACGGCCTCGTCACCGCCGATATGCTCAAGCTGACGCCGGGCGCGGCGCGATTTTGCGCGCTGTTGACGCCGCAAGGCAAAATCATCGCGGATTTCATCGCGGTCGAGGCGCCGCCAGCGACCGGCGGCGGTTTTTTGCTCGACACCCCGCGTGCGCTCGTCGCAACGCTCGTCGAAAAACTCAACCTCTACAAATTGCGCGCCAAGGTATTGATCGAGGACCTATCGGCAACGCTTGGCGTGCTCGCCGCCTGGGACGGGCAAAACTCGACACAAGCGCCCGCGACCGAATACGGACTGTGCTATGCCGATCCGCGGCTGCCGGCGCTCGGGCTTCGCGTGATGATGCCGCCGCACCTAGCCGCCGCGGCGGCGGCCGAGCTCGGCGCCGCACTCGCCGCCGCAAGCGACTATGAGGCGCATCGCATCGCGCTCGGCGTGCCGCAAGGCGGCATCGATTTTAAATACGGCGACGCCTTCCCGCACGAGACCGATATGGACCAGCTCGGCGGCGTCGATTTCGCCAAGGGCTGCTACGTCGGCCAGGAGGTCGTGTCGCGGATGGAGCACCGCGGCACCGCGCGCACGCGCGCCGTGCCGGTGCGCTACGACGGCGCCGCGCCGCAGGCCGGCGCCGCGATTACCGCCGGCGCGCGGCCGGTCGGCACCTTGGGCTCGGCAGCGAACGGCTATGGCGTTGCCCTCGTCCGGCTCGACCGTGCGGCTGAGGCGCTGTCGCATGGCGACGCGCTCGCTGCCGACGGCGTGCCGATCCGGCTCGTCAAGCCGGACTGGGCGCGCTTTGCGTTTCCGGGCGAATCCGAAGTTGCCGCCGGCGCAACAAAGGCCGCCGAATGACCGCGCACGCCCACGATCCGGCCTTGGTGCGTTGCCCATGGCCCAAGACCGATCCGCTCTACATCGCTTATCACGATGAAGAATGGGGCGTGCCGGAATACGACGACCGCGCGCTCTACGAAAAACTCGTGCTCGACGGTTTCCAGGCCGGCCTGTCGTGGATCACCATCCTGCGCAAGCGGGAGAATTTCCGCCGCGCCTTCGACGGCTTCGTGCCGGAGAAAATCGCGCGCTACCGGCCGGCCCGGGTCGAGAAGCTGATGGGCGACGCCGGCATCGTGCGCAATCGCGCCAAGATCGAGGGCGCGGTGCTCTCGGCGCGCGGCTGGCTCGACGTCATGGACAAAGGCCCGGGCTTTTCCAAATTGCTGTGGGATTTCGTCGACGGCAAGCCGAAGGTGAACCACTACCGCACCATGGGCCAGGTGCCCGCCGAAACCGCGACCTCGCGCGCGATGTCCAAGGAACTGGCGCAGCGCGGCTTTAAGTTTTGCGGCCCGACCATCGTCTACGCCTTCATGCAGGCGGTCGGCATGGTCAATGACCATCTCATTACCTGCTATCGCCATGAGGCCGTTCAAAAAAACGCCAAATAAAAGGGTTGCCATGCAGACCCCGCGCGCCTGGCAGCGGATGCTGTCGGGGCGGCGGCTCGATCTGCTCGACCCCTCGCCGCTCGATATCGAGATGGAAGACATCGCGCATGGGCTGGCGCGCGTGGCGCGCTGGAACGGGCAGACCGTCGGCGCGCACATTTATTCGGTGGCGCAGCATTGCCTGTTGGTGGAGGCCCTGGCGCGGGCGCGGGTGCCGCGGCTCGATCGGAGCCGCCGGCTTGCGGTACTGCTGCACGACGCGCCCGAATACGTCATCGGCGATATGATCTCGCCGTTCAAGGCGGTGATCGGCGACGCCTATAAAGCGGTCGAGCGGCGACTCCTTACCGCCATCCATTTGCGCTTCGGCCTGCCGGCGCAGTCGGCGCCGGACCTCGAAGCCTTGATCAAGGCCGCCGACCGGCAGGCCGCCTATCTCGAAGCGACCCGGCTGGCCGGCTTCGAAGCCGCCGAGGCGCGGCGGTTTTTCGGCCGGCCGCCGGTGTTCTCGGCGGCGCTGGAGCGCGATTACCTAAAACCATGGCCGGCCGAGACCGCGCAGGCGCGCTACCACGAGCGGTTCAAGAAGCTTATCGCCGAGTGAGCGTGGTCCCGAAAAGTGGCCACCGGTTTCCCGCCTTCGCGAAGCCCGCTTCGGCGGGCGAAGCAAGGTCGGATAAGATCATGCTCAAATCGATTATCAAGCGTCACACTTGCGCCGCGACATACCTATATTGAGAGACTAATAGCCATCGATTGATGCCATGATTCACGTCTGCTCGCTGTCACGCCTGCATGAGATCGTCGAGGATACTGGCGCGCGCCATGTCGTGTCGCTGCTCGGCGACGAAGCCCGCGTCGAACGGCCGACCTCGATAGCGCCGGAAAACCATTTGTGGCTGCGGCTGCACGATATTGCCGCGCCGCTCGACGGCTATATCGCGCCGGGCGAAGAGCATGTCGCCGAACTCATCAGCTTCGTGCGCGGCTGGGACCGCCGCGCCCCGCTGGTGGTCCATTGCTTCGCCGGCATCAGCCGCTCGACGGCAAGCGCGTTCACGGCCGTCTGCGCGCTCAATCCACAACGCGGCGAAGACGATATCGCGCAGGCGCTGCGCTACGCATCGCCGACGGCAACGCCGAATATCCGCATCGTCTCGCTGGCGGATCGGCTGTTAGGCCGCGACGGCCGCATGATAGCCGCGGTCGAAACCATCGGCCGCGGCGTCCTCACCGCGGAGGCGACGCCATTCCGGCTCGACCTCGAATGACGAACGTTACTCGGCCAGCGAAGGCCGCAGGACCGGGCGCATATTCGAGATCGGCGTCGCCGCCGGCCGCGGCTCGACGCGCTTGGTGAGAAGTTCGGTGCGCGGATTGCGCTGGTAGAAATCGCAATAAGCAAAGCCCAGCCCGGCAACCGAACCGCGGAAGCTCCGGTAACTCAGCTTCTCCACCCTAAAGCAAGGCGTGATCGGCAGGCCGGGCAGATGTGCGCACATCGAGCCGCCATCCACCTTTATCGTTCCGGCCGGCAAGGTCGCGAACCGGGTCTCGCCCTGGCCGCGAATCTTGATGGTTCCGATGACGGAGCCGTCGGCAAAAATCCGCCCGCTCCCGGCGGTGCCTTCGAAGCAGCTATAGGAGAACAGCTTACCCACCACGAAGGCGCGGGCCTGTTCCGGTCCGAGGTCCTCGGCAAGCGCCAGACTGGTGGCAGAAATTCCGGCTGCGAAAACGCATGCACAGACAACAGCTACGCGCCGCAACATTGACGACTCCACTCCCACTGCTAGGGCGACATTAACAAGATTTCTTAACCGTCCCCTTACCATAGCGCCCTCGCAAGATGGCGGAAATAGGCGGCAAAATTTCGCGGCCTTTACCCGATTTTTACCACAATGCGGCCGCGCACCCGGCCCTCGACGATGCGCTGGCCCGCGGCAATCACGTCGGCGAGCCCGATCTCGTTGGTCATCGCCGCGATCCTGCCGCGGTCGAGATCGGTCTCGAGGCGCCGCCAAGCCTCCCGTCGCAACGGCAACGGGCACATGACCGAGTCAATACCAAGAAGCGACACCCCGCGTAGAATGAACGGGGCGACCGAGCCCGGCAAGTCCATTCCCCCGGCAAGTCCACAGGCGGCTATGGCGCCGCCATAGCGCGTCATCGACAGCACATTGGCGAGCGTGGTCGAGCCGACCGCATCGATCCCGCCGGCCCAACGCTCTTTGCCGAGCGGACGCGGCGAGCCGGTCAATTCCTCGCGCCCGATCACGTCGGCGGCGCCAAGCCCCTTGAGATAATCGGCTTCTTCGGGCCTGCCGGTCGAGGCGATCACGCTGTAGCCGAGCTTGGCGAGGAGCGCGATGGCGACCGAGCCGACACCGCCGGCGGCTCCGGTCACGATCATCGGGCCGCGCGACGGATTAAGCCCGGCCCGCTCCAGCGCCATCACCGCAAGCATCGCGGTATAGCCGGCGGTACCGATCGCCATGGCGTCGCGCGTCGTCATGCCCGACGGCAGCCGCACCAGCCAATCGCCCTTGACGCGCGCCTTCTCGCCGTAGGCGCCGAGATGGGTCTCGCCCAGCCCCCAACCGTTGACGATAACCTTGTCGCCGGATCTCCAGCTTGGGTGCGAGGAGGACTCCACGGTGCCGGCAAGATCGACGCCGGCGATCATCGGGAAGCGGCGCACCACCGGCGCCTTGCCGGTGACGGCAAGCCCGTCTTTGTAATTCACCGTCGAATATTCGACGCCGATGGTGACGTCGCCGTCCATCAGGTTGTTGTCGTCGAAGTCGGTGAGCCGCACGGTCTGACCGGCCTCAGACTTGTCGATGACGATGGCTTTGAAGCTACTCATGGCGGTACTCCAGGCCCCGGTGCACGATCCGGAAAAGTGGCAACCGGTTTTCCGAAAAGATCATGCACCATCAGAATGCACGGCCGGGCATCGCCCATCAAGAAACGGCGCCGGTCTCTCCGCGGGATTATTCGGCCGGCGCCAAGGCCATGCGCGGCACCGGTTGTTCCACGATCGGCATGTTGATCAGCGCCGAGAGCACGCCGAAGGCAATCGCCAGCCACCACACCGCGTTGTAGGACCCGGTGCGGTCGAAGACGAGGCCGCCGAGCCAGACGCCGAGGAAGCCGCCGACCTGGTGGCTGAAAAAGGCGAAGCCCGCCAGCGTCGCCAGCCAGCGCGTGCCGAACATCAGCGCGATGATGCCATTGGTCGGCGGCACGGTGGAGAGCCACATGAAGCCCATGACCGCGCCGAACGCGATGCAGGTTGCCGGCGTGACCGGGAACGAGATGAAGGCGAAGATGGCCATCGCGCGGGTGAAATAGATAATCGACAGCACGTAGCGCTTCGGCATGCGGTCGCCGAGCCAGCCGGCGAACACCGAGCCGATGATATTGAACAGCCCGATAGTCGCGATGGTCCAGCCGCCGACTTCCGCCGAGAGCCCGCGGTCGATCAGATAAGACGGCATGTGCACGGTGATGAATTGCAACTGAAAGCCGCAGGTGAAGAAGCCGAGCACGAGCAGAACGTAGGAGCGGTGGGCGAAGGCTTCGGACAGGGCGTGCCGCAGCGATTGCGCTTCGCCCTCATGCGCATGAGCCGATGGCGGCGTCGCTAACGCCAGCGACAGCGGCAGCACGGTGAGCATGCTGACGGCGAAGATCACCAGCGTCTGCTGCCAGCCGACGGTATCCATCAGCGCGACCGCAACCGGCGAATAGAGGAATTGCCCGAACGAGCCGGCCGCCGTGCCGAAGCCGAAGGCGCGCGAGCGCCATTGCGGCGGCACGATCTTGCCCAAAGCTGCGAGCACCACCGGAAACGAGCAGCCGGCCAAGCCGAACCCGACCAGCACGCCGGCCGACGTGTCGAGCAGCGGCGCGCTGGTGGCATGCGACATCAACACCAGACCGAGAGCGTAGAGCAGCGCGCCGACGCACAGCACCCGGACGGTGCCGAAGCGATCGGCGATGATGCCGCCGAGCGGCTGGCCGATGCCCCACAGCAAATTCTGCAGGGCGAGCGCGAAGGCGAAGACGTCGCGGCCCCAATGATGCGCACTCGACATCGGCGTGAGAAAGAAGCCGAGCGTCGAGCGCGGGCCGAAAGCGACGATGGCGATCAGGCAGCCGCAGCCGATGACCAGCGACGGCGTGCGCCAGCTGCCGATTGGCTTGGAAGAAGTCGTCATGTCGCCCCGGCAATGCAAAGATTCGAACAGGCGGGGAGCATAGAGCTTGCCTCGCCGGCGCCCAAACGAAATCATTTGCCCCGGATCGGCCGGCGCATAGCTGACCCTCATTGCGATGCATGGACTACAGCGCCGTTTGCCATAGACCCGGGCAGCGCTTATGGATTTCCGGCCCATTTCGGCGTCGCCAGCCATGTCACCGACCGCCTCACTCCTTTGCCCCGATGCCTTCCTGTCCCCGCTCGAGATCGAGGCGGCGGTGACGCGCGCGCTCGCGGAGGACCTCGGCCGCGCCGGCGACATCACTTCGATCGTGACGGTGCCGGAGGACACGCTTGGCCGGGCCGTGCTCAACGCGCGCCAATCCGGCACCCTTGCCGGGTTGCCGCTGGTGGCGGCGGCGTTCCGACGGCTCGCGCCCGACATCGAGATCACCGCCGATGTGCGCGACGGCGCGGCGATCGCGGGCGGCAGCACGCTGATGACGATTGCCGGTAACGCCCGCGCCATTCTCGGCGCCGAGCGCGTCGCACTCAACTTCCTCGGCCATCTTTCCGGCATCGCCACCGCCACCGCGGAATTCGCACGCCGCATCGCCCACACCAAGGCGCGCGTCGTCTGCACGCGCAAGACCACGCCGGGACTGCGGGCGCTGGAGAAATACGCCGTGCGTTGCGGCGGCGGCTACAATCACCGTTTCGGCCTCGACGATGCGATGCTGATCAAGGACAACCACATCGCGGTGGCCGGCGGCATCGCTGCGGTGCTCAGGCGCGCCAAAGCGGCCGCCGGGCATCTGGTCAAGATCGAGATCGAAGTCGACTCGCTCGATCAACTGCGCGAAGTGCTCGACGTCGGCTTGGCCGACGTGGTGCTGATCGACAATTTCGATCTCGCAGGCGATGCGCCAGGCAGTCGCCATGGTCGCCGGCCGGCTGGTCATCGAAGCCTCCGGCGGCATCACGCTGGAAAGCGCCGCGGCGATCGCCGAGACTGGCGTCGACTATCTGTCGTCGGGCGCGCTCACCCATTCGGTGACCAATCTCGACGTCGGATTGGATATCGAGATGTGACCCGTCATGCCCCGCGGCAGCGCGGCATCCGAGTAATCGCCGCGCCGCGAGACCGCGCCGAATTTGAAGCAAAGTGAATCGATTACTCGGAGTCATCGCGCCTTCGCGGATGATGACAATGACGATCACAGCTTCGCCGTCTGCGTGGGCTTGGCGTCGGCGGGCACAGGCGACGCGGCGGCTTGCGGACCCTTGGCCGCCGCTTCGGGGACAGGCGTCGCAGCGACCGGCGCGGCGGCGGCGGCCGGCATCGCGGCTTGCGGTTTGTCGGCCTGGGTTTCGTCCTTGACCGCGGCCGGGCTCCAAGTCGGCTCGTCGTCGCCCCAGGCGCGCGGCCGATAGAAGGTGTGGACGCCGAGCTTATACAGCCGCACCATTTCATGCACCCAGCTCGGGTGCACCCAATAGGCGTGATAGTGCGTGGCGTGCCCGATATCGGCGAGCCAGATTTTGCCGTCGAGCATATTCTTGGCGATATCCTTGGCCTGCTGCCACATATCGGGCTCGTCGATCTGGCTCAAATCCTTGCCTTCGCAGGCGAAGGTGAACTGGCAGGCCAGATGATGGTTCTTGTTCTGAAACACGACGCCGCAGACGTCGTGCGGATAGTAGCCGGAGAACACGCGGTTCATAACGACTTGCGCCACCGCTTCCTGGCCGTTCGAGCGGCTCGCCGCGCGCCTCGAAGTAGATCGCTTCGCTCAGGCACTTTTCGGCGTGCGCGCGCGGCTCGCCGGCGAGGCCGAGGCGCTGCGCCGGGCTTTCCAGCCGGCTGGCGTCGTCCTTGCCGGCCACCGACTCGCCGCCCACGTCTTTTCCGTCCACGTCTTTCCCGTCCGCGTCTTTCCCGTCCATGTCGGCCAGTAATCGGCGCCTTCGAGCACCGAGAGTTTTATGCCGGAATCGTCCGACGGCGGCACCAATATAGGCGCCGCTCCGGGCGCCCAGCTTTGCAGGCCCTCGCGCGAGCCCATGACGCCGGTGCCGAAATAGACCGCCGCACTGTGGTCAGCGGCTATCATCATCGAGGAACGACATTTCTTCGAGCGATGAAGCGTCGTCGCCGTCGCCCGGCGCCGCGCTGTCGGACGGACGGTCCACCGCAATCAAATCGTCATCGGCGGCGACGGCGGCCGGCGCCATTGCCGTCGACACGTCGTGATGGATGTCGGTCTGCACGACGAGCGGCGCGGCGTCGCTCGCTTGCGCATGCTGGTCGCTTTTCGACGGTTGCGGCGTCGCGCCCGGCGGCGGCGATGCCGGCGGAACGGCCGGCGCGGCCGGCGCGCTGACCGGCTGCAACTGCGGCAAGCTTGCCGGCGCGGCCGGTGCGGGCGCGACGTTGCTCATTGGCAGACGGTCGCCTTTATGCGTGCGGTCGACGGTCGGATATTCGATCTGCCGCGCGTGCTGCACGGTTATCGGCTCATCGATCTTCCAGGCGTAAGTGTCGAGCGAGCGCGGATCGAAATTGACGTTCACCAGGCCGACCGGCTCTCCGATCGTGGTGCCGATCGGCCGCGTATAGTTGAAGGTGGCGGCTTGGACGGTGCCGAGCGGCGAAGCGATCAAATGCCAGCTCGTCGAGGCGCCGCGCTCGCGCGCCATGAGCGAAGCAAGATCCTGATAACCGACCGACGTCGGCATCAAGGCGATGCAAAAAGCGCTGAACCAGAAGCGCGCAGTAAATGGCGCGCTTACCACCCCGATACGCGAAGCCACAATCACCCCTACGCCAACACGCGCAACACGCAACGCGTACACGGTTATGGAAAAGCCAGTTGAGTGGCTCGAATGCGACTGGTTTATCTATTGTCGGGTTAACGTTGCGAAGGCGTTAATTGCGCGGCAGCACGCGGGATTCGCGGCGCGATGCCGCAATCATCGTTACGGAAAAGTTCTGCAGGTTCCGTGCGCGCCACAATCGCGCGCAAATTTTTGAAGTTCATTAACCACGATAAGAGTGTGCGCGATGGAACTACGCAGTTCCACTATCCATCCACCGTCGCGCCCTTGCCGAGCGCGGCTTGCGCGGCGGCGAGCCG
This sequence comes from uncultured Alphaproteobacteria bacterium, assembly GCA_963816565.1. GTDB lineage: Bacteria > Pseudomonadota > Alphaproteobacteria > Rhizobiales > Xanthobacteraceae > BOG-931. The sequence goes on from CAWFLM010000001.1 coordinate 926,830, forward strand.
CGCGATAGGCACGCGAAACGGCGAGCACGATACGTAATCGAGTTTGACCTCGTGGCAGAACGCCACCGAAGCCGGATCGCCGCCGTGCTCGCCGCAAATTCCGAGCTTGAGCTTCGGTCGCACTTTGCGACCGCGCTCGGTGGCGATGCGGATCAATTCGCCGACGCCTTCGCGGTCGAGCGACACGAACGGATCGGCCGGCAAAATGCCCTTGGCGGTATAGATACTCAAGAAGCTCGCGGCGTCGTCGCGGCTGATGCCGAAGGCGGTCTGCGTGAGATCGTTGGTGCCGAACGAGAAGAACTCGGCGGTCTCGGCGATCTCGCCGGCTTTGAGCGCCGCGCGCGGCAACTCGATCATGGTGCCGACCTGATAATGAAGCTTGCTCTTGGTCTCGGACGCCACGGTCTTCGCCATGGCGTCGATGCGCTCCTTGACGATATCGAGCTCGATTTTGCTGGCAATGAGCGGCACCATGATTTCCGGCGCCACCGGCTTGCCGGTGGCGCGCTCCGATTCGACCGCGGCCTCGAAAATCGCGCGCGCCTGCATCTCGGCGATCTCGGGATAGGCGATGGCGAGCCGGCAGCCGCGAAAGCCGAGCATCGGATTGAACTCGTGCAGCTCTCGCGCGCGATCGGCGAGCTTTTGCGGATCGGCGCCCATCGCTTGCGCCACTTCGGCGATCTCTTTGTCGCTGTGCGGCAGAAATTCGTGCAGCGGCGGATCAAGCAGCCGGATGGTCACCGGCAAGCCGCCCATGATCTTGAACAGGTCGACGAAATCGGCGCGCTGCATCGGCAAAAGCTTGGCCAGCGCGGCGCGGCGCGCTTTCTCGTCGCCGGCCAGGATCATTTCGCGCACGGCGCGGATGCGATCCTCGTCGAAGAACATGTGTTCGGTGCGGCACAGTCCGATGCCCTCGGCGCCGAATTTGATCGCGGCGCGGGCGTCGGCCGGGGTATCGGCATTGGCGCGCACTTTGAGCTTCCGTACGCCATCGGCCCATTGCATCACGGTGGCGAATTCGCCGGCGAGCGCCGGCTCGAGCATGGCCACTTTGCCGGCTAGCACTTGGCCGGTCGAACCGTCGATGGTGAGCGTGTCGCCCTTCTTGAGCGTGGTGCCGCCCGCCGTCATGGTTTGCGCGCGATAGTCGACGCGCAAGGAGCCGGCGCCGGAGACGCAGGGCTTGCCCATGCCGCGCGCCACCACCGCGGCATGCGAGGTCATGCCGCCGCGCGTTGTCAAAATTCCTTCGGCGGCATGCATGCCGTGGATATCTTCGGGCGAAGTCTCGACGCGCACCAGAATGACTTTGCGGCCCTGGCTCTTAAGGAGCTCCGCCTCCTCGGACGAAAAGACGATTTCGCCGCTCGCCGCGCCGGGCGAGGCCGGCAGGCCGGTGGCGAGGATCTTGCGCTCGGCTTTGGGATCGATGGTCGGATGCAGCAACTGCTCCAGCGCCGCGGGATCGACGCGGGCCACCGCTTCCTCTTTGCTGATGAGCTTCTCCTGCGCCAGCTCGACGGCGATGCGCAAGGCAGCCTGCCCGGTGCGCTTGCCGTTGCGCGTCTGCAGCATCCACAGCTTGCCCTGCTCGACGGTGAATTCCATATCCTGCATGTCGCGGTAATGCTTTTCGAGCTTGGCGTGGATGCGCTGCAACTCGGCGAAAGCTTCCGGCAGCGCCGCCTCCATCGACGGCTTGTCGGAAGAGGCCTCCTTGCGCGCGGCCTCGGTGATCTCCTGCGGCGTGCGGATGCCGGCGACCACGTCCTCGCCTTGGGCGTTGATCAGAAACTCGCCGTAGAGTTTTTTCTCGCCGGTCGAGGGATTACGCGTAAACGCGACGCCGGTGGCCGAGGTCTCGCCCATATTGCCGAACACCATGGCCTGCACATTGACCGCGGTGCCCCAGCTTTCCGGAATGGCGTGCAGGCGGCGATAGGTGATGGCGCGCTGATTCATCCACGAACCGAACACGGCGCCGATGGCGCCCCATAATTGGGCGTGCGGGTCTTGCGGGAACGGCTTGCCGGTTTCCTCCTCGACGCGCTCCTCGTAATGGGCAATGACCTCCGACCAATCCTGCGCGTTGAGATCGGTGTCGAGCGCGTAGCCGTTGCGATCCTTGTGGTCGTCGAGGATTTCCTCGAAATGATGATGCCCGATGCCGAGCACCACGTCGGAATACATGGTGATGAAGCGCCGGTAGCTGTCTAAAGCGAAACGCCGGTCGCCGGACTTTTCCGCAAGCGCATTCACGGTGACGTCGTTGAGCCCGAGATTGAGCACGGTGTCCATCATGCCCGGCATCGAGGCGCGAGCGCCGGAGCGCACTGAGACCAAAAGCGGATTTTCGGCGTCGCCGAATTTCTTGCCGGCGATGCGGCCGATGTCCTTGAGCGCGGTCTCGACCTGCGCCTTGAGGCTCTTCGGATAGGTTTTGCCGTGCGTATAGAAATAGGTGCAGACCTCGGTGGTGATGGTGAAGCCGGGCGGCACCGGCAGGCCGAGATGCGCCATTTCGGCAAGCCCTGCACCCTTGCCGCCGAGCAAATTGCGCATGCCGGCGCGGGCTTCCGCCTTGCCGCCGCCGAAGGCATAGACCCACTTGCCTTGCGCCGGCGCCTTCGCCGGCGCTGATTTACGCAGCGGCTTGCGTGCGGATTTGCCCTTGCGGGCCGCAGATTTTTTCACCGGCTGCCGGGAGATTTTTGAGCGCGATTTGGCCATGACATCATTCGGGTAGAGGGACCAGGCGAAGTGTGATTGCAAGTCCCGGCATGCGACGCAAGGAGCGGCGCTAATGGATGAAGTGGTGGATGGCGTTGAGCCCGACCAGTCCCTCGATAATGAGATAGACCGCGACGATGATGTTGAGGAGCCGCGGGATGATCAGAATGAGGATGCCGGCAATGAGCGCGACGATCGGCGACAGTTCGGCAGCGGTGATGATCATGATTTGCCTCGGGTTTGGAATGCATTTCGGGAAGGGCGCATAAGGCGCGGCTGAAATTCGACAGACGTTCAACGCGCCAGCCGCCATTCGGTTCTACTCCCTCTCCCCGCGCGCGGGGAGAGGGTTGGGGTGAGGGGGCCTATCCGCTGGGCGCAGGACGGCGGCGCTCAGAATCGCGGAGAGGCCCCCTCACCCTCGCTCGCTACGCTCGCTCGACCTCTCCCCGCAGCGGCGGGGCGAGGTGAATTATTCACCCTTCGATCTTCGAAAAATCCGCCACCGCGCGGGTGGCGGCGCGGATTTCGTTGAGCAGTTTCAGCCGGTTCTCGCGGAGCGCCTGATCCTCCACATTCACTGTAACTTTGTCGAAGAAGGCATCGACATAGGGGCGCAGCTTCGCCATGGCGGTCATCGCCGCAGCGAAATCCTCTTTTTCGACGGCGCGCGTGGCTTCGGCCTTGGCGGCGTCGATCGCGCGCGCCAGCGCCTTTTCTTCATCCTGCTTGTAAAGCTTCGCCTCCGGCGCGCCGGTATAGTCGCGCAAATCCTTCTTCTCCTCGATGCGGATGATATTGGTCGCGCGCTTATAGCCGGCGAGCAGGTTCTTGCCGTCCTCGGTGTCGAGGAATTTGCCTAAAGCCTCGACGCGGCGGACGATGAGCAGGAGATCGTCTTGGCCTTTGAGCGCGAAACACGGCATCGACAAGGTCGTGCCGAGCGCCTTGTTCACGGAGCTGGAATTTCAAGCGATCGGCAAAGAAGTAGAGAGCATCACTGGAAATCTTGTCGGCTTGAAAGTTTTTGCATTCCGCTATGTACGATTGTTCTTCCTCAAGGCTAAATGCTGGCATCGGACGACTATAAAGTGCCCGCTCGATTACATTTCCAAAGAACCGCAAAATATAAGTGTACCTAAAATCGTTGCCATTGGTGGTGGAGTCCAACTCACCAGAAAACCCGTTCTGAAGTACCGATGCGAAAACCGCAGCTAATCGTATCGTAATCTGGTTTTCTAAGATAATTTTGATGATGCCCAACGCCGCGCGTCGCAGCGCATAAGGGTCTTTGCTCCCCGTCGGCTTCTCATCGATCGCCCAAAACCCGACCAGCGTATCGATCTTGTCCGCCAGCGCGACGGCGACCGACACCGGATCGCTCGGCACCAGATCGTCCGGCCCCTTCGGCCGGTAATGATCCTCGCAGGCGTGCGCAACAGCTTCGTCTTCGCCCTGGGCCTCGGCGTAATATTTGCCCATGGTGCCTTGCAGCTCGGGAAATTCGCCGACCACTTCGGTCAGCAAATCCGCCTTGCAGAGCTGCGCCGCACGTTTTGCTTTAAGCGTGTCGGCGCCGACCACCGGCGCCAGTTCGGCTGCCAATCGCTCAATCCGTTCAATGCGCTCGGCCTGCGTGCCGAGCTTCTCGTGAAAGATGATGTGCTCGAACTTTGGCAGGCGATCTTCGAGCCGCGTCTTTAAATCGGTCTGGTAGAAAAACTTGGCATCCGACAGCCGCGCGCGGATGACGCGCTCGTTGCCGGCGACGATGGCGGCGCCGCCGTCGGCGGTTTCGATGTTCGACACCAGGAGGAACTTGTCGACCAGCTTGGCGTGCGCTCCGTCGCGCAGCACGAAGCATTTCTGGTTGTTGCGGATGGTGGCGCGGATGACTTCCTCGGGAATCCGAAGGAAGCTCTCCTCGAACGAACCCATCAGCACCACCGGCCATTCGACGAGCCCGCGACCTCGTTAAGCAGGCCTTCGTCTTCGACGACTTCAAGCCCTTGCGCGAAGGCAAGCTGCTTGGCCTCGGTACGGATGATCTCGCGCCGCCGCTCCGCATCGGGCACGACCTTGGCCTTGTCGAGCTTTTGCAGATAATCGTCGAGCCGGCGCACCGTGAACGGCTCCGGCGCCATGAAACGATGGCCGCGCGTTAAGTTGCCGGCGGCGATGCCGTCGACCGAAAACGGCACGATGTCGGGCTCCTCGGTCTCCGGTCCGAAGGTGGCGACGATGGAATGGAGCGGCCGCACCCAGGCGAGCGCGCCGGGCGCCGCCGACGGCGCCCCCCAGCGCATCGATTTCGGCCACGGAAAGTTTCTGATCACGTCGGGCAAAATCTCGCCGATCACGTCGATCGCCGGCGCGCCCCGGCTTCTCGATCACCGCAACATAGAAGTCGCCCTTCTTGTCGGGCTGCACTTTGGCTTCGGCGATCGATTTCAGCCCGGCGGCTTTCAAAAATCCGGCGACCGCGTGCTGCGGCGCGCCAACGCGCGGGCCTTTTTTCTCCTCGCGCAGATCGGGCTGGCGCACCGGCACGCCGTGCACGGCGAGCGCGAGCCGCCGCGGCGTCACGAAAGCCTTGGCGCCCTCATAGACGAGGCCCGCCGCGACCAGCCGGTCGGTGACATGCTTTGCGCAAATCCTCCGCCGCCCGCGCCTGCATCCGCGCCGGGATTTCCTCGGAGAACAATTCGAGCAGGAGATCGGGCATTACGGCAGCGTCTTATGACTGCCGTCGCACAACGGCTGATGTGACGAACGCTTGCAGGCGCAGAACCACACCTCCTCGTTCGCCTCCGCCTTCCATTCCTGCGGCCGGAATGCGGTGCCCTTGTGCGAACCGTCGCAGAACGGCTGCGTCTTCGAGCGTCCGCAGGCGCACCACCAATAGCTTTCGCCGGCCACGACATTGATGGGCAGCGGCCGACGGCCGCCGATTTCCGGTACATCGCTCATTTTGGTACTTCTCCCTCCGCCTTCGGTCGCGAGCCAGGCCGCGCCGCAGGCTTTGGCAAGCTCGCGCACGCGCAAAATATAGCTCTGCCGCTCGGTCACCGAAATCACGCCGCGGGCGTCGAGTAGATTGAACACGTGGCTTGCCTTGATGCATTGATCGTAGGCCGGTAGCGCCAGCTCGTTGCGCACGTCTTTGGCGCCGATCTGCAACAGCCGCCTGCACTCTTCTTCCGCGTCCTTGAAGTGGCGGAATAGCATGTCGGTATCCGCGGCCTCGAAGTTGTAGCGGGAATATTCCTGCTCGGCCTGGAGGAACACGTCGCCGTAGCTCACCCGCTGTTTGCCGTCGCGGCCGTTGAAATTAAGGTCGAACACGTTCTCGACGCCCTGCACGTACATCGCCAGGCGTTCGAGGCCGTAGGTCAGTTCGCCGGCCACCGGCGCGCATTCGACGCCGGCGACCTGCTGGAAATAAGTGAACTGCGACACCTCCATGCCGTCGCACCAGCACTCCCAGCCGAGCCCCCAGGCGCCGAGCGTCGGGCTTTCCCAATCGTCCTCGACGAAGCGAATGTCGTGGATCTTGGGATCGATGCCGATGGCGTAGAGCGACTTCAGATAAAGCTCCTGCAAATCGTCCGGCGACGGTTTGAGGACCACTTGCAGCTGATAATAATGCTGCAAGCGGTTGGGGTTCTCGCCGTAACGGCCGTCCTTAGGCCGGCGCGACGGCTGCACATAGGCGGCATTCCAGGGCTTCGGCCCGAGCGCGCGCAGCGTCGTCGCCGGATGGAAGGTGCCGGCGCCTACCTCCATGTCATAGGGCTGCAAAATGACGCAGCCCCAGTCCGCCCAGTAGCGCTGCAAGGCGAGGATGAGCCCCTGGAACGAGCGTTCGGGGCGCATGTGGGGCGGCAATTCTGCGTTCATGTGCCGTTGTTGGTGGAAGGCCCGAGCAAGGTCAAGTCTTGCGAGGTCAAGCCTCGCCTGCCATCAGGGATCGGTGATCGGGGATCAAGACTTGCTGCCGGATTCCTGATACCTGATTCTCGGTACCTGACGCCTGAATACGGGAGGAATTTGTGCGTTTAATTCGAGCGATAGTGATTGGCGTGACCACGGTCTTGGCGTTCGCCGCCCCGCAATTTGCCAAGGCGCAGGACTTTCCCACCCGGCCGGTGCGCATCGTGGTGGCGTTTCCGCCCGGCGGTCCGACCGACTTCGTCGGCCGCATCATCGCCGACAAGATGACCGCGCTGCTCGGCCAGCGCGTCTATATCGACAACAAGGCCGGCGCCAACGGCACGCTCGGCGGCGCCGATGTCGCCAAATCCGACCCCGACGGCTATTCGCTGTTTCTCACCACCTCGGGCGCGGTGACGGTGTCACCGCACATCCAGGCTAATATGCCGTTCGACACGTTCCGCGATTTCGCGCCGGTCGCACTGGTGACGACGGTGCATGAGGTGCTGGTGGTGTCGCCGCAGCTTGGCGTCAAAAACGTCAAGGAGCTGGTGGCGCTCGCCAAGCAAAAGCCCGGCGCCGTAACCTTTGCTTCGACCGGCGTCGGCTCGCCGCCGCATCTTGCCCAGTTGCTGCTCGATGCGGCGGCCGGCGTGAAATTCCTGCACGTGCCCTATCGCGGCGCGGCGCCGGCGCTGACCGACTTGCTGGGCGGCCAGGTGCAGGTTGTGGCGCTGGATATTCCGGTGGTGATTTCGCAAATCCAGGCCGGCAAAGTTGTTCCGATCGGTATTGCCGGAGACAAACGGGACGCCGTTCTCCCCGATGTGCCGACGCTCGCCGAACAAGGTTACCCGAACACCGACGCGTCGAACTGGTATGCGCTGTTGGCGCCGGCCAAGACGCCGGCCGCGGTGATCGCCAAGCTCAACAAAGCCGTCAACGACGCGCTTAACGATCCCGCCGTCCACGACAAGCTCGCCAAAACGGGAGCAACACCGGTTGGCGGCACGCCCGAAGCGCTCGGTACTTTCATGAGAGCCCAGTACGACAAGTGGGGCCGCATCATCAAAGAAAACGACATCAAGCCGGAATGAGACGCGTGGAGCATGATCTGGAAAAGTGGAAGCCGGTTTCCCGCCTTCGCGAAGCCCGCTTCGGCGGGCGAAGGAAGGTCCGAAAAGATCATGCTCAAACAAAATGCTAGGGCGTCAATCGATTCGATCTGAAACGATTGCGCTCTAGCGGCTCATTCATCCCGGCCGGTATTCGCCGGTCTTCGGATCGGGCTTTAATTTCGGCAACGTGGTGCGGTCGAGCGGCTCGACGGCAGCTTGGGCGCGCACTTCATCGAGATCGGCGTTGACGCGCCGCACTTCGCGCGCGCACCAGCGCACCACCACGGCCGCCCCCATGACTCCAAGCGCGAACACGATGAACGGCGGCATCTTTATTCTCCCGAAACTCGCGCGCGGTCGTTACAGACCATAACGCGCCCAAATGGCGCGCGCTTCAAACGCCGAAATCAGGTCCTCGGCAAGACCGACTTGACCGGCAATTTGCGTCGGATCGCCAGGCGCGACGCCGAAAACGCGACGTCCCAGGAAGCCGCGTTCGGCGCTGATCAGAGGTGTAACCACTTTGTCGCCAAATCGTTCGCGCAATGTGCTCCGCAAGTCGCCGATGGCGTCAATGAGGCCAAGTTCCAGCGCCTTTCGCCCGGTCCAATATTCCCCGGAGAATAAGTCATTTTCCGGACCCGCAAGTTTGGCGCCGCGCCGCGATTTGACGAGCGCGATAAAGTCGTCGTGGATGTGTCGCTGCAATGTCTTCAGGCGTTCGACGTCGTCGGGATTTTCGGGCAGGAACGGATCGAGCATCGCCTTGTGCTCGCCCGACGTATAGAGCCTGCGCTCGACGCCGATTTTGGCGATCAGCTTGTCGAATCCGAACGAACCGCCGACGACGCCGATCGAGCCGACGATCGAATGCGGGTCGGCGATGATCTCGTCGCCGGCGCAGGCGATCATGTAACCCCCGGACGCGCCGGCGTCTTCGATGAAGGCCAGAACCGGCCGCTTGTGCTCGGCCGCCAATTCGCGGATGCGCCGGAAGATGAGGTGCGACTGGACCGGCGATCCGCCCGGCGAATTGATGGCGAGCGCCACCGCGGCGGCGCGGCGGATGGCAAAGGCGCGGTCGAGCGTGCGGGCGATGCCGGCAAGCGACAGGCCCGGCCGCAATGGCGTCGAAAACCCGATAATGCCGGTCAGCCGCACCACCGGCACGACCGGCCGGTCGCGTCGAAAACGCTGCGGAATGAGCGGGCTGAGTGAGCCAAGGAGGCGGCCGCAAAGATTTCGCACGCGTTCCCCCGTCCACGGTTCGGTCATAAAGCTCAAATATGATCGGTATCGTTAAGCCTCAAGTAACCCTTTTTTAATACGTGGAACGCTTTTTGCTTTGACTGACGGTGTCAGAAACAATGCGGAGGCGAAGCAGTGACGAAGATCGAATTCCTTTTGATGCTTATCAGCGTATTTGTTGGTCTTTCCTATATTCCGATCCGCACCGAAGCGAAGAAAGCCGTGCCGGGCCGCCCGATTCGCTACCAGCGTGATGCCTAAGGGCTGAGCAGCAATCGCGTCTAAACCCCGAATTAGTTCCAGTCATTAACACTTCGTAACGTTCAGCGCTCAGCTTTCCGGGAATGGAAGGGCTACACCGTCGCGTAGCACGGCGTCCGCCGCTGCGTTCGGTTTGCCGTCGGCGTCGGCGAGCACAAATCCTGACAGCAGCGACAGCGGCCCGCTGTGGTGCTTTACGGCGCGCGCCAGCACGCGGATCGCCGGCGAGCCCGGCTTGGGATGGATTGGCAAGACCGAGACCGCGCCGAAATCCGCAGCCAGCGCCGCAAGCACATCGCCAAGCCCGTCGGCACGCCAGATCAGCGTCACGGCACCGGAATGGGCGCAGGAGCCGCGCCGCCGTCGACAGCCACACGGCAAGCGTTTCCGGCGACGCGGTCCGCGCCACGCGGCGGCCGCGATCGGGCGACGGATTTTGCGGCGCGTTGAACGGCGGATTCATCAGGACACAATCGGCCGATCCCGGTGCGAGCCCCGCGGCGGCGAACGCGGCGGCGGGCGCGGCAACGTCAAGGCAGACCGCGCGCACGCGGGTTCGCGAGCTCATTGCGTCCGGCGTTTTCCTGCGCCAGCGCCGTCAGCTCCGGATCGAGTTCGACAAGTGTTACGGTCAATTCTTCAACGCGCCGCGCCAAGGCCAATCCCGCCGCGCCGACGCCGGCGCCGAGCTCGACGGCGTGCTCGCCGCCATGCGCGTCCGCTGCCGCCGCAAGCAGGATCGAAGTCGTGGCCGAACCGATGGCCGCGCAATGGCTGGCGCAAGACAAGCTTGCCGCCGAGGACGGCGTCCTCGCTGGTTTGACCGCGCGCGGCGGAAATTTCAACCGACATATCAGTCCGTGTGCGGGCGCAGCTCGTTACCGAAGCCCGCATCCTGCAGAAGCCGCCGCGCCGCCTCGACCTGATCATCGCCGACCAGGATGCGGCGCGGGAAAATGCCGATCGAGCCTTCCAGCACGCTCATATTCTGGTCGACCACCATATGTTCGATGTGCGCGCCATTGAGCAGCGCCTCGAGCGCCGAAATCAGCACGGCATCGTTGGTGCGGACGAGTTCGCGCAATTTTCAGCTCCCAATGTTTTCAGGTCCGCCGCCGCTCCTCGCCCGGCGCGCGCAGCGCCAGATAGGCGATCAGCTTGGCCTCGCGCCGGCCGCGCGTGACGGTGTCGAGGATCAGGCCGCAGGCGATCGACAGGAAAGCGAGCAGCATCAATCCGGTCGACAGCACCGCCGTCGGCAGCCGCGGCACGATGCCTTCCTGTACGTAAGTGATGACGATCGGGATGGCGAGGCCGATCGGACATGATGATCAGCGCGATGCCGAAGGCGCCAAACAGCGATAACGGCCGCTCGGCGCGATAGAGCTGCAACACCGTCCACAGAATGCGGAAGCCGTCTTGCCAGGTCGACAGCTTCGAGATCGAGCCGGCCGGCCGCGAATAATACGGCGTCGCCATTTCGCCCACCGGCAATTCGAGCTCGAGCGCATGCACGGTCAATTCCGTTTCAATTTCGAAGCCGCCCGACAGGATCGGAAACGATTTCACGAAGCGGCGCGAAAACACCCGATAGCCGGACAGGATATCGGTGAAGGCGCGGCCGAATATGTGCGCGACAAAGCCGCTCAGCAGCCGATTGCCGGTGCGATGGCCGGGGCGATAGGCCGCCGCCTCGCGATCGATGCGCGTCGCCACCACCATATCGAGGCGTTCCGCGATGAGCTTGTCGACCATCGCCGGCGCGCTCGGCGCGTCATAGGTTGCATCGCCGTCGACCAACACGTAAACGTCGGCTTCGATGTCGTTGAACATCCGCCGCACCACGTGGCCCTTGCCCTGGTGGCTCTCGCGGCGGACGACGGCGCCGGCCTGTGTCGCGGCCGCCACGGTGCCGTCGGTGGAATTATTGTCATAAACGTAGACTGTCGCCCCCGGCAGCGCGGCACGGAAGTCGGCAACCACTTTGGCGATGGCGTGTTCTTCGTTGTAACACGGCAGCAAAACCGCCACGTCCAATTGGGTGACGTCATACCGGCCTTTGCTTACGCGTTCTGCGGCGAGTTCGTTGCTTGACATGCCTTTTTCGTCCCCCTCCCCGCCGCCATTCTGTGGCATGATAGATGCTGGCCGGACGCCACCGGCGAATTTATAGATGGCGGCGCATATTGGCCGGCGCACTTGCCGCATCACCATAGCGTTTCTATGCTTCCGCGTCGCGCCCGGAACCATCTGCCTGGAGAATGCACTCGTGGCCGTCATCGTACCCTTCGAAAGCCCGCGTGAGCCGTCGATCGACCCCTTGGTCGATCTGGTGACGGCCGACATGGAGCGCGTCAATGCCACCATCATCTCCCGCACCGGCTCCGAAGTGACGATGATTCCCGAGGTGGCCAATCACCTGATCAATTCCGGCGGTAAGCGGCTACGGCCGATGCTGACGCTGGCTCTGGCGCGGCTCGCCGGCTATGCCGGCGACGGCCATATCAAGCTGGCCGCCGCAGTGGAGTTCATGCACACCGCGACGCTGTTGCACGATGACGTGGTCGACGAGAGCGAGCTGCGGCGCGGGCGGCTCGCCGCCCGCATGCTGTGGGGCAACGAAGCGAGCGTCTTGGTCGGCGATTTCCTGCTCGGCCAGGCGTTCAAGATGATGGTCGAGGTCGGCAGCCTCAAGGCGCTCGAAATCCTCTCCGCCGCCGCCGCCGTGATCGCCGAAGGCGAGGTCATGCAGCTCGCCGCCGCCAAGAACACGGCGACGACCGAGGACGAGTACATTGCCGTGATCCGCGCCAAGACCGCCGAGTTGTTTGCAGCCGCATGCGAAGTCGGTCCGGCGCTGTCGGCGCGGCAGAGGGCCGAAGCCGCCGCCAGCCGCTCGTTCGGCATGAATCTCGGCATCACCTTCCAATTGGTCGACGACGTGCTCGATTACGGCGGCGCCGCGGCTCGGTTGGGCAAGAACATCGGCGACGACTTCCGCGAGGGCAAGATCACGTTGCCGGTCGTGCTCGCCTTCCGCCGCGGCAGCGACGACGAGCGCGAATTCTGGCGGCGGACGCTGGAACGTGGCGAGACCAAAGACGCCGATCTCGACCACGCCATCGGACTTATGGTTAAGCACCGCGCGCTCGAAGACACCATCGGCCGCGCCCACCATTACGGCGCCATCGCCCGCGACGCGCTCGCACTGTTTCCCGAATTCGACGATGAAGGCCGCTTTGGTCGAGACCGTCGATTTTTGTATCGCGCGGACGCACTAAATCAACCGCTTCCCAACACGCAGTCGCGCACCCACCATTGTCGATATCTGTCTCGCAATAGCTCTGCCGCACTTCGCGCGGCGGCAGCAGAATCGAAAAGTCCAAAGCATGTGGCGCCGGAGCCCGACATGCGGGCGAGGCGGCAGCCGGCGAGACTGCGCAAAGCCGCGAGCGCGTCGGCTATCACCGGCGCCAGGGCGATGGCGGGAGCTTCGAGGTCATTCGGTTGCTTCGCGAGGCACCCTAGCAGCTCGTCGGGATTTGCGAGTTTGGATGCTGCGGCGAGGTCCAAGGCTGCCGCCGGGGTGGCGGCCGGCGTCCAGCCGGCAAACACGAGCTTGGTCGGAACCGCGACGCCTGGATTGGCCAGCACGGCATGCATCGGCGGCAGATCAAGCGGCGCTGAGAGTTTTTCGCCGATGCCCCACATCAGGCGCGGCCGCGGATCGAGGCACACCGGCACATCGGCGCCGGTGGCGCGGGCCGCCTCATAGAGGTGCGGATCGTCGCGGCCGAGAGCGTTAGCGCGCGCCAACAGCCGCAGCGCCGCGGCCGCGTCGGCCGAGCCGCCGCCGAGCCCGGCCGCAACCGGCAGATCCTTATCGAGGTGAAACGCGCCCAAGACGAGCCCGGGGATGCGCGCGGCAAGGGCGCTTGCGGCTTTGAGGACGAGATTGTCGGCGTCGGCACCGGCTTGCGCCGAACGCGGCCCGCCGACGGTCAGCGCAAGCTCGTCCCCCGGCGTCAGAACCAAGCGGTCGCCGCAATCGGCGAAGACGACCAGGCTCGAAATTTCGTGATAGCCCTCGGCGCGGCGACCGAGCACCCGCAATGTCAGATTGACCTTGGCCGGCGCGGTCTCGGCGAGCAGTAGGGCCAAAGAGAAGCCTCAGCCGCCGTTGCCGGTCTTCTTCGCCTTGTCGGCATCCGCCGCCGAATTTGCCTTGTCGGAATCCGCGGCGGGATTCGGCTTACTGGCATCGGCCGCCGAGGACGTATCGGGCGGCAGCCCGTCTTTGACCTTGGCCTCGATCTTAGGCAGATCTTCCGGTTCGGGCTTGAGGTCGATCGCCTGCGACCATTGGAAGTGCGCCTCGAGCGTGCGTCCGACCCGCCAATAGGCATCGCCGAGATGATCGTTGATGGTCGGGTCTTCGGGCTTGAGCTCCACGGCCCGCTCGAGATTCTTGACCGCCTCGTCGTAATTGCCGGTGCGGAAATAGGCCCAGCCCAATGAATCGACGATATAGCCGTCGTCCGGCCGCTGCTCGACGGCCTTGCGGATCATGTCCATGCCTTGGTCGAGATGAACGCCTTTGTCGACCCACGAATAGCCGAGATAATTGAGCACCAGCGGCTGATCCGGGTACAGCTGCAGCGCCTTCTTGAAATCTGTTTCGGCAAGCGGCCACTGCTGCGAGCGCTCGTAACAGATGCCGCGGAAATAGAACATAACCCAATTCGACTTCTGCGGATCTTGCAGCGTGTCGATGGCTTTGCTGTAGGTGTTGGCGCAATCGGCAAATTCCTTGCGCCCGCGCTGAATATTGCCGAGCTCGATGATCGCCTCGGTGTCCTTGGGATGCTCGGCAATGACTTTATCGAGCAGCTTCTTGAACTCGTCGGTGCGGTCGAGCGTATCGAGATCGACCGCCATCTGGATTTGCGCGTTGCGCGACAGCGGCGAGCTCGCCGGCACCCGCTCGTATGCCTTGATCGCCAGATCGGGCTTCTTGAGATCCTCGTAGAGATCGCCGAGCGACAACAGCGCCATGGCGTGGTCTGGCTCGAGATAGAGTGCGAGCTGCAGATAGATCAGCGCGAGATCCTCGCCGCCGCGGCGGCCGATCGAGGCGCCGAGCCCGTAAAGCGCCTCGGCGGCGCCGGCTTGGGGCGTATCGACCAGCGGCGGCAGCTTCTCGCCCTCGGAAATCTGCTTTCAACTCTTCGACGATAACCGGATGGTTGGGCAGCTCCTTGGCGAAATCGGCATAGACTTTCAGCGCATCGTCCTTGCTGGCGTTGCGCGACAGCCAGCGACCATAGGCTTCCACCGTGCGCAAAGCCGTCGGGTCGGCCTTATAGGCGCTGGCGTAGCGCTTGCCGGCCGCCTTGCTGTCCTTGTCGAGATCGAGAATGAGTCCGGCGTGCAGATCCTTGAAAATGCCGTACCAATCCGGCCCCGACAGCTTGTCCATGGCATCGACCGCCGCGTGCGCATCGCCCTCGCCGGCGAGCGCCCAGCCCGACAGCAGCGTCGCGGTGAGATCGGTCACCGGACCGCGCACCGACTGCGTAAAATCTTCCCGCGCCTGCCCGTAATGTTTCTTCTTGAGTTCCCGGATGCCGACGACGAGCCGCGCGATACGATCGTTGTGATCGATCGCGAGCAGCCGGTCGGCCAGTTTGCTCGCCGCGTCGACATCGCCGTTGCTGAGTTCCGAAAGGAACGCGCGGCTGAGCAGATCCGAATTGTGCGGATCGAGCTTGAGAACGTCGAGGTAGTAGGTGGCGGCCGCGCCTTCGTCGCGCTCCGCCGAAGCATGCCGGGCGGCCAGATAGCTGCCGAAAGCGTTGTCGGGCGAAAGCTGCTGCTGCGCCGGCGTTTCGGCGGCAAGCGCTGATGAAAGGCTCAAAGCTAAGGCGATGCCGACGGTAGCGGCATGCCGGGGCAGCGAATGAGTCACGACATCTCCATTGGCGAACTGGTTCGGCTGACGAACTGCGGCGGCGAAGCGGGAATCGCCAGCCCGATGCCTCTTAATCTGCGCGCAAGAAT
Organism: uncultured Alphaproteobacteria bacterium; assembly: GCA_963816565.1. GTDB lineage: Bacteria > Pseudomonadota > Alphaproteobacteria > Rhizobiales > Xanthobacteraceae > BOG-931. Next base: position 942,189 of record CAWFLM010000001.1, read on the forward strand.
GACCTTTTTGCCGAACGCCCGCAAGGACACAAACCGGGCACCCCGCCGCGCCACGTTTCGGCGCCGAGTAAGCCTTTAGGCCTGAACGGCGGCGAAATCGCGGCAGCGGAATTACGCACTCAGCTGCGCCGAGCCGCGAACTCAGCCACACTGCGCCCGTTGTTCACGTCGATCACATATTTGGATAATTCGGCCCGCCGCCGCCTTCGGGCGGCACCCAGGTGATGTTCTGGTTCGGGTCCTTGATGTCGCAGGTTTTGCAGTGGACGCAATTCTGCGCGTTGATCACGAACTTCTCTTGCCCACTCTCTTCGACCCATTCATAGACCCCGGCCGGGCAATAGCGCGCCGAAGGACCGGCATAGACGTCGTACTCCGACGCTTTTTGCAAAGCGGGGTCGCGCACCAGAAGATGGACCGGCTGGTCCTCCTCATGGTTGGTGTTCGACAGATAGACCGACGACAAGCGATCGAAGGTCAGCTTGCCGTCGGGCTTGGCATAGGCGATGCGCCGGCATTTCGCCGCAGGCTGCAGCGTCGCATAATCCGGCTTGCCGTGCTTGAGCGTGCCGAACGGCGAAAAGCCGAGCGTCGAGGTCCACATATCGAGCCCGCCGAGCGCAATGCCGAGCGCGGTGCCGAATTTCGACCATAGCGGCTTGGCGTTACGTACCCGCCACAGGTCGCGCCCGACCGGCGAGGAGCGCCAGGCATTCTCGTAGCCGGACAGTTCGTCATTGCTGCGGCCTTCGCCGAGCGCCGCAGCGATGTGCTCGGCCGCAAGCATGCCGGTCAGCATGGCGTTATGGCTGCCCTTGATGCGCGGCACGTTGACGAAGCCCGCCGCGCAGCCGATCAGCGCGCCGCCGGGGAAGCTAAGCTTCGGCACCGATTGCCAGCCGCCTTCGGTGATGGCGCGGGCGCCGTAGCAGATGCGTTTGCCGCCGGCGAAAGTGTCGCGCACCAGCGGATGCGTCTTGAAGCGCTGAAATTCCTCGAACGGCGACAGATAGGGATTGCGGTAGTTGAGATGAACGACAAAGCCGACGGAAACCAGATTGTCGTCGTAATGATAAATGAACGAGCCGCCGCCGGTGCGGTTGTCGAGCGGCCAGCCGAGCGTGTGCTGGACGAGACCCTTGCGGTGTCGCTCTGGCGCAACCTGCCACAGCTCTTTCAGTCCAATGCCGAATTTTTGCGGCTCGTGGCTTTGCGAGAGCGCAAAGCGCTCGATCAGCACCTTGGACAGGCTGCCGCGCGCGCCTTCAGCGAACAAAGTGTATTTGCCGCGCAGCTCCATGCCGCGGGCGAAGCCGGGCTTGTGATGGCCGTCCTTGGCGATCCCCATATCGCCGGTGGCGACGCCGGCGACCGCATCGTTCTCGAACAAGATTTCCGTGGCGGCGAAGCCCGGATAGATTTCGACGCCGAGCGCTTCGGCCTTTTGCGCCAGATAGCGGCAGACGTCGCCAAGCGAGACGATGAAATTGCCGTGATTGCTCATCAGCGGCGGCATCAAAGCGAGCGGCAGCCGTAAGCTGCCCGCGGCGCCGAGCGCGTAGAAGCGGTCGGCGGTGACTTCGGTTTTGATAGGCGTGTCTTCGCCGCGCCATTCCGGGATGAGACTGTCGAGGCCGATCGGATCGATCACGGCGCCCGAAAGGATATGCGCGCCGACCTCGGAACCCTTCTCGACCACGACGACGGATTTGTCCGGCGCCAGCTGCTTGAGCCGGATGGCGGCGGCAAGGCCCGCGGGCCCGGCGCCGACGATCACGGTGTCGAATTCCATCGCCTCCCGGGCCGGAAGCTCCGGTGTGTTCATTGGCATGCTCCGTTCCCGGTCGATAGCCGATGATTTTTCATGAAATTAGTGCCAATACAATCGACAAAGACATTCGCCGGAATTTTGGCGCCGGAATTTTGACCGTGACACCCCAAAGCAAGGAAGCGCGCGAACTCATCGCTTTCTACCTCGATGCCGGCGCCGATGCGCTTATCGGCGAGGAACCGGTCGACCGCATGGCGGATGTTCCGCCTCCCCCTGAAAGGGGAAAGATGGACAGCGGAGCTGTCCCGGTGGCGGTCAGCGGCCAACGCGCCCGCAATGACCCCTCCCCGGATCGCGTTCCGCGATCCGACCCTCCCCTTTCAGGGGAGGGGAAAGTACGCGCGCCGGCCGCTGCACCCGCTTCGCCCGAAGCCGCGGTCATGGCGGCACGCCAAGCCGCGCAGAACGCGCAGACACTCGATGAGCTGCGCGCGCTGCTTGAAGCGTTCGAAGGCTGTGCGCTGCGCGCCACGGCGACGCAACTGGTTTTCGCCGACGGCAATCCGCAAAGCCGCGTCATGTTCGTCGGCGAAGCGCCCGGCTACGACGAGGACATCGTCGGCCGTCCCTTTGTCGGCCGTTCCGGCAAATTGCTCGACCTGATGATGGCGGCGATCGGCCTCGACCGGACGTCGGCCTACATCGCCAATGTCGTGCCGTGGCGGCCGCCCGGCAATCGTACGCCTACCCCGCAGGAGACCGCGATCTGCCTGCCGTTCATCCGCCGCCAGATCGAGCTTGCCAACCCGGATTTCGTCGTCTGCCTCGGCGGGCCGGCGATGCAAACGCTGCTCGCCGTCAAGGACGGCATTACGCGCACGCGCGGCCGCTGGTTTCCCTACGACACCGGCACGCGCGAAATCCGCGCGCTGGCGACGTTCCATCCCGCCTTCCTGCTGCGCAGCCCGTTGCAAAAGCGCTTCGCCTGGCGGGACTTTCTGGCGCTGAAGAAAGCGTTCGCGGCGCCTGCTACTTAACCTTCATGTAGTCGGGTAGGCCGCCGGTCAGAAAATCCTCGCGTGGCGGCGTGAACACGTCGATCACTTCGGTGTCCTCCGGGAAAAAGGCCTCGTGCTCGACGTTGCCGGGGATCACGACGACGTCGCCCGGCCCGCAGCTTTTCTGCTCGTCGCCGAGCCGGAATTCCATCCTGCCCTTGAGCATGTAGGCGATCTGCTCGTGCGGATGTTTGTGCGCGTTCGCCCGCGCGCCGGCCTTCATGCTCCACCACACCATCATACCACGATCGCCGGCGGCGATTTTGCGGGTGATCTTGTCGGAGATGCGCTCCTCGGGCAGCGCGGCAAGCGAGGCATAGCCGGACAATTTGGGCATGGCGATTCTCCTGTCCCGGATAAGGTGGCCGTTTCAGCCGATCGCGAATTTAAGCGCGAAAATGAGCGCCAGCACCAGCACCTCCGGCTTGGCGTCGGCGAATTAGCCAGCGAGTAGTTTCGCATCGCGGCCTTTCCGCGCGGACAGCGCCGGCGTCGTCCACGGTCTTTCCCCCTCACCGGTTGCGCGCTTATAATATGACCATTCACGGCCTCGGGTGACGGAGTTCCGTCATGCACCTCGATCCGGTTCTGCTGGCGCGGTTGCAGTTCGCCTTCACCGTTTCGTTTCACATCATCTTTCCGACCTTTACGATCGGCATCGCGATCTATCTTGCCACGCTGGAAGTCCTCTGGGGCTGGACCGGAGCCGAGCGCTATAAGCGGCTGGCGGCGTTCTGGACCAAGATTTTCGCCGTGTCGTTCGCGATGGGCGTGGTGTCCGGCGTGGTGCTGTCCTATCAGTTCGGCACCAATTGGAGCCGTTTTTCCGCGGTCGCCGGCAACGTCGTCGGGCCGCTGATCGGCTACGAGGTTTTGACGGCGTTCTTTCTCGAAGCGTCGTTTCTCTCCGTGCTCCTGTTCGGCGGCGAGCGCGTGCCGCGCTGGCTGCACGTGTTCTCCGGCCTGATGGTCGCCTTCGGCACCACGCTGTCGGCGTTCTGGATTCTCTCGGCCAATAGCTGGATGCAAACGCCGACCGGCTACACGATGGAAGGCGGCATCGCCTATCCGGCGGACTGGTGGGCGATCGTCTTCAATCCGAGTTTTCCCTATCGGCTCGTCCACATGCTCAATGCCTCGCTGCTTACCGGCGGCTTTGTCGGCATCGCGGTTGCGGCACGCTATCTGTTGGCCAATCGCCATGTCGAGGAAGCGCGCACCATGCTGCGCATGGCGGTTGCGTTGACCACGGTGCTGGCGCCGCTGCAGCTGATCATCGGCGACTTGCATGCCGAGAACACGCTCAAATATCAGCCGATGAAGATCGCCGCCATGGAGGCGCATTGGGACAGCAGCCAACCAGCGCCGTTCGAACTCTTCGCCTGGCCGGACGAGAACACGCAGAGCAATCTCTACGCGGTCTCGCTGCCGCATATCGGCTCGCTGTTGGTGACGCGACAGTGGGACGGCCTGTTTCCGGGATTAAAGGACGTACCGCCGCAGGATCGGCCGCCGCTGCCCAACGTGTTCTTCGGCTTCCGCATCATGGTGGGGATCGGTCTCTATATGATTGCGGCGGCCTGGCTCGGCGCTTGGCTGTGGTGGCGCGGGCGATTGTTCGAGACGCGCTGGTATCTGCACGCGGTGGCGCAGACCTGGTGGGTCGGCTTTGTCGCCGTCATTGGCGGCTGGGTCGTCACCGAAAGCGGCCGCCAGCCCTGGATCGTGGACGGCATTTTGCGCACCGCGGACGCGGTCTCGCCGGTGCCGGCCGGGAGCATCGCGACGACGCTGATCCTCTTCGTCCTGGTTTACGGCGTGGTGTTCTCGTTCGGTATCTATTTCATCAACCGGCTGATCGCGCGCGGCATCCAGGAGACGCGGCTGCCCGAACACACGCCGCATCTTGCCGCCGGCCATCCGACTTTCGAGACCTGAGTTCTCGCCATGACTCGCACCTTGGACATCGCCCCATTACTTCCTTGGATCTGGGCCGCGCTGATCGGCGTCGCGGTGGCGTTCTACGTCGTCCTCGACGGTTTCGACCTCGGCATCGGCATCTTGTTTCCGTTCGCCAAAAACGACGTCGAGCGCGATCGCATGCTGGCGTCGATCGCGCCGTTTTGGGACGGCAACGAAACCTGGCTGGTGCTCGGCGGCGGCGGGCTTCTGGTCGCGTTTCCCCGCGCCTATTCGATCATCATGCCGGCTTTTTACTTGCCGCTGATCGTCATGCTTTTGGCTTTGGTATTTCGCGGCGTCACGTTCGAGTTCCGTTCGATCGCGCAAGGAAAGCCGCTGTGGAACACCGTGTTCGCCGCGGGTTCGACGGTAGCCGGCTTTTGCCAGGGTGTGGTGCTGGGCGGGCTGGTGCAAGGCGTCAAAATCGAGAACGGCGCTTACGCCGGAGGGCCGTTCGATTGGGCGACGCCGTTCGGCCTGCTATGCGGGCTCGGTGTGATCGCCGGTTATGCGCTGCTTGGCGCGTGCTGGCTGATGCTGAAAACCGATGGCGACATGGCGGTGCGCGCCGCGGGCAAAGCCAAAGTGCTGCTCATAGCCGTGCTTGTCTTCATGGCCGCTGTCAGCCTCTACACGCCACTGACCATCCCGCGCATCGCGCACCGCTGGTTTACGATGCCGAACCTGATCTATCTGGCGCCAATTCCGATCGTCATCGCATTGATCGCGTTCGCGCAGTGGCACTGGATTGAGGCGCGGCGCGACGCGGCGCCGTTTCTCGCCAGCATCGCGCTGTTCCTACTCGGCTATATCGGCCTCGTCATCTCGACCTACCCCTATATCGTGCCGCCGACGCTGACGATCCAAGACGCCGCCGCGGCGCCGTCGAGCCAGATGTTCATGCTGGTCGGCACGCTCATCCTGTTGCCGATCGTGCTTGGTTATACTGCGCTGACCTATTGGCTGTTCCGCGGCAAAGTCCGCGAGGGCGCGGCGTATCACTAGTGATTTAGCGCGCCGCCGCCGTGACGCTGCCCGGCCTGATCACGCCCCAGCCGATCCACAGCGTCGGCATGCGGCCCTGCACCGGCCGATCGAAGGCGCGCGGCACTTCGGCCACCAGATCGGGAAAATAGGCCTTGATGTCGGGCGGCGGCGTCGGCGTGGTGTCGGCGCTCTGCCAGATCACGATGGCGCCCTTCTTGCGGATGTCGTCGGCGGTGACCCACGGCGAGCGCGCCGGATCGGCGTCGAACAACACGCTCGGCCGGCTCGGCGCGGCAAGCGCGACCAGCGCGGCAAGGCGCGGATCGCCGGTGACCACGGCAAGCGGCTGCCCGGTCCGGCGTTCGAAGCTATCGGCGAAAAACCGGCCCATGGCGGAGGCCGGTTGCGCGACTTTCAGATCCATAGCGGCGGTCCACGGCAACAGCACGATCAGGAACGGCACAAAGATCGCCGGCACGATCAAAAGTCCGGCCCAGGCGAAGCCGAGAATGCGCTGATGATAGAGTTCGATAGCGTCGCCAGCGGCAATGACCAGCGCGAGCCCGGACAGTACGACAAGCGGCGCCGCGCCGCCGATCGGCAGCGTGCCCCCGAGCACCACGGCGAGGATCGTCGCCAGCAATCCGGGCAGCAGCGCGAAAGTCTTTACATAGGTTGCCGCAAACGGAGTGACCGGCTTGCGCGCCAGCGCCGGCGCCGGGCTCGTGCTCACCCGCGGCCAGCCGGCCGACAGCACCAAGAGGATGGCGAGCCCAGCATGGGCGAGCACGAGGGCGGCGACAAGCCGAAGCCACAAGGTCGTATTGGCGCCGGCGAGCGCGCCGTCGCGCAACCGTGCCAGCGCGCGCGCGAGCGCTTCGCCGGAAGCATCCGGCGACATCCCGGCAAGCCAGATGAGGTGCAGGAACAAAAACGGGACCAGCGCCAGCGCCACGATCCAGGCGTCGCGGGTGAGCGCGGCGCGGCCGCGCTCGGTGAGCGCGGTGAACGCAACGAGCGCGCCGAGAAGCAGCAGCGCGGCATCGCTCGACAACAGAAGCAGCGCCGCCACCGCGCCAAGCGCGTACCACGATTGCCATGCGCGTTCGGTTACCGCGCGCCAATAGTGCAGCAGCGCGGCGGCCCACAGCGCCATAGCCAGGATCGGCGGCCCGAAATCCGGCGACGGCACCGTCCACAGCGAGATGCCGACCATCAGCAGCACCGCCATGGCCGCATGCGTCGGCCCGGCGATGGCGCGGCCGAGCGCGAATACGCACCAGTAGGTCGCGACCACGCAAATTTGCGCCAGCACATAGACGCCGAACATGCCGGCGGCGCGGAACGCGAGCTCGGCGAGCCAATAAGCCAGCGGCGGACCGACGCCGGCGTCGAAGCGAAATTCGTGACCGATGGCGAGGAGCTGCGCCAACCCCTCCGGCGGGGCCGAATAGAATACCTCCGGCACCGCAATCCAGATCGCAGCCTGCAGCAGCGCCGCCGGCCAAAACACCAGCAACGGTCGCGAGCGCAGCATTTCGACGTAAAGGGGGACGTAAAACATCGGCAAATAACATCAAACTCGGCGGGCAGGCGTACATCATCGCCAAGCGATGGTTGGCGGTGCCCTATACGGCGGCGAAGCTAGAGAGGCAATACGCTGGCGATCGCTGCTTCCGCCGCGTCATCGGGCAGGCCGAGCGCAACGGCGACCGGGGAGAACGAGCGGCGGTGGTGGATGGTGGGTCCGAGGCGGCCGAGCGCCGCGAAATGCTCGGGCACGCTATAGCCCATGTGCCGCTCGAAACCGTAACCGGGATGGACGGCGCCGAGGCACGCCATCAGCCGGTCGCGCGTGACCTTGGCGACGATGGATGCGGCGGCGATCGAGGCGACGAGGCCGTCGCCACCGATGACCGCTTGGCAATCGCAGCCGGCATCGATGCGGTCGCGGCCGTCGACGAAGACAAGACGCGGCTTGACCGGCAGCGCCGCGACCGCCCGCGCCAGCGCCCACAGCGAGGCGCGCAAAATATTGTCGCGGTCGATGCGCGCCGGCGGCGCCATCGCCACCGCCACCTGCGCCCGCGCGCAGATGCGCTCATAGAGCACCTCGCGCCGCTCCGGCGTGAGGCGTTTGGAATCGTCGAGCCCACGTGGAATATTGTCCGGGTCGAGAATGACGGCTGCCGCCACCACCGGCCCGGCGAGCGGCCCGCGGCCGGCTTCGTCGCAGCCGGCGACCGGCCAGGTTCCGCGCTTGAGCGCCGCACGCTCGCGGCGGAACGTCGGCCGGGTGACGATCTTGTTCGCCGAGCGGCAGACGCGCCGGCGCGGCTTGCTTTCCGGTTTCCTCGCGGCTGGTTCCGTTCTGGGCCGTCATGGTGCGACTCATGCAGCCATGATGACCACGCCGCCATGCAATCCGCAACGCGGTCGCCAACGCCAAGGGATTGTGGAGAAATTGTCCTCTATTTCCGGATCAGAACAAATCGAGCTGTTGCGCCTTCGGCCGCGGCGGCCGGAAATGCTCGGTCGTGGTTTTCACGCTGGTCAAATTGAAGCCGAGCCGCTCGCAGGCGACTTCGAAGCGGCGGCCGATCATCCAGGCGATCGGGCCGGAGCCGGTCATGCGCTTGCCGAAAGTCGAATCGTTGTCCTTGCCGCCGCGGGTGTCGCGGACGAGCTTGAACACGTGCTCGACGCGGTCGGGAAAATTCTCGGTCAGCCACTCGCGGAACAAATCGCGTATTTCCAGCGGCAAGCGCAGCAGCACATAGCCGGCGTTGCGCACGCCGGCCTCCGCCACCGCTTCGAGAATGCGCTCCAGCTCGGCGTCGTTGATCGCGGGAATGACCGGCGCGACCAAAGTCGAGGTCGGGACGCCGGCTTTGACCAATTGCCGCAAAGCGTCGAGCCGGCGCGGCGGGGTCGAGGCGCGCGGCTCCATCACCCGCGCCAATTTCGCATCGAGCGTGGTGACCGAGATCGCGACCTTGACCAGATCGCGCTTGGCCATGCGCGCGAGAATATCGAGATCGCGCAGCACCAGCGCCGATTTGGTGACGATGCCGACCGGATTGCCGGCGCGCTCCAAAACTTCGAGGATGCGGCGCGTGATCTGATAGCGCCGTTCGATCGGTTGATACGGATCGGTGTTGGAGCCGAGCGCGATGATCTTCGGCACGTAATTCGGCGCCGACAATTCGCGCTCAAGCAATTCCGGCGCATGCGGCTTCATCAGCAGCTTGGATTTCGAAATCGAGCCCGGGGACAGCCCGAGATAAGCGTGGCTCGGCCGCGCATAACAATAGACGCAGCCGTGCTCGCAGCCGCGGTAAGGATTGATCGATTGCTCGAAGGAAATGTCCGGCGAGTCGTTGCGCGCGATGATCTTGCGCGTCGAATCGACCGTCACCGTGGTCTTGAACGCCGGCAGTTCTTCGAGCCCATTGCCGGCCAAATCCTGCCAACCGTCGTCGAAGGCGACGCGGGCGAGCGGCTCGAACCGTCCGGAGGCATTCGAAATCGTGCCGCGGCCGCGGCGACGCTCGCGGTCGACGGTGGCTCCCAATTCGCCCGCCGGCGAGGGCAGCGGTGCCGGCGGGCGTCGCAACGCGGAAGAACGACTCATGGCCGATAACTCATGGGCAACTCCTTGAGCCAAGTTAGCGCCGGCTCATAGAACAAAGCAAGAACAAATCTCCGTGAGCCGCTGCCTATAAACAAGCCTTGGCGGCTTTCCGCCCGCGGCCTATTCAGCTTGCGGAAGACCGTATTTAGGGGAAGGCCCGCGCCGCGCGACATGATCAGCGTCATTATCCCGACGCGGAATTCGGAACGCGCGCTGGTGCCGACGCTCGGCCGCGCTGGTGCCGGGCGCCACGGCCGGACTGGTCGCCGAAGTGCTGATTGCCGACGGCGGTTCGCAAGACGACACCGCGGCCGTAGCCGACGTCGCCGGCTGCAGTTTCATGGTGGTCGAGGGCCCACTCGCAGGACGGCTCAAGGCGGCTGCGTCGGCGGCGCGCATGCCATGGCTGATGTTCCTGCGGCCCGGCATCGTGCTCGATACGCCGTGGACGGGGGAGGTCGGGCGCTTCGTGCAACAGGACGCAGGGCCAGGCGCCGGCAGCCGTGTTTCACCGCGGCAGCCGGCAAAGCGGATTTGCGCGAATTCTCTGCGCTCGATCGCGACACTGCTCGGCGCGCCGCCGCGGCCCGAGCAAGGCCTGCTCATCGCCAAGGACTTCTATGAAACTTCAGGCGGCCATTCGGAAGCGGCCGGCGATCCCGAACACGATCTCGTTCGCCGCATCGGCCGCCGCCACATCGTCAAACTGGCCACGCAAGCGTTCGGCGGGCATCATGATCGCAAGTTAAGACTATTGTCGAGTGAACTGGCCGAAGGCTTGCCTCAGTCAGTATATGCAATCTCGGATTGCCGGCTCCAGCATCGCCACGCCGACCATCGCGTCGAGGAGGATCGCATCGCGACGGTGCGCCGCTTCAATCGCTTCTACACGCGCCAGATCGGCGTGTTGCGGAAAACCTTCCTCGACAGCCCCTACTCGCTCGGCGAGGCACGCGTGCTCTACGAGATCGCCTGCGGCGATGCGCCGACCGCAAGCGCGGTCGGCCGCGCGCTCGATCTCGATGCCGGCTATCTGTCTCGCGTGCTGCGCAATTTCGAAAAGCGCGGGCTGATCCGGCGCGAGGCCTCCTCAAGCGACGCCCGGCAAAGCCATCTGACGCTCACGCCGCGCGGCCGCAAGGACTACGCGCCGCTGGAGCGCCGTTCGCAACACGACACCGGTGCGATGCTAGGCCAGCTCAAGCCGGAGAATCAGCTCCGTCTGATCGCGGCGATGGCGACGATCCAGACGCTGCTCGACGGCGGTGCCGAAACGACGGCGCCGCAAGCGCCAGCCGAGGACCGCGGCTACATTTTGCGCGCACCGCGGCCCGGCGATTTCGGCTGGGTGGTCAAGCGCCACGCCGAGCTCTACGCGCAGGAATACGGTGGATCGAACCGTTCGAAGGCGTCTGCGCGCAAATCGTCGCCGACTTCGCCAACAAGAACGATCCCAAGCGCGAGCGCTGCTGGATCGCGGAAATGGACGGCGAGACTATCGGCTGCGTTTTCCTGGCCGCCGATTCCGACACGGTCGCGCGCATCCGCTTGCTGCTGGTCGATCCGAGAGCGCGCGGACTTGGGCTTGGCGCGCGGCTGGTCGACGAATGCATCGATTTCGCGCGCGGCGCCGGCTACAAAAAGATCACGCTATGGACGCACAGCGTGCTCACCGCGGCGCGGCACATTTATCAGAAAGCCGGATTTACGCTCACGCGCAGCGAGGAGCGCGTGAGCTGGAGCCAGCCGGTGGTCAGCGAGCATTGGGACTTGGAACTGTAATTTTCGATTTCCGGACATGCCCCATCGGGGACGTCGGCGCCTCAATAGACACACTCCACTCCCGACCGTAAGCTTGGCCGCCGAATTGAGCTGTTACCGTCACGCGCGTCGCAATTGGGGAATTTCATGGAAATCATCCTGTACTATGCTCCGACCACCTGCGCACTCGCGCCGTACATCACGCTTACCGAGGCCAACGCGGAATTCGAGGTGCGGCCTCTTAATTTCCGGAAAAACCAGCACCGTTCTCCCGATTACCTGAAGCTTAATCCCAAACATAAGGTTCCGTTACTGGTCGTCGGCGGACAAGTTCTGACCGAAAGCGTAGCCATTCAAACTTGGATTGCGCGGAACTTCCCACGGGCAAAACTGCTGCCGGACGATCCTTGGAATGAGCTGAAGGCCATATCGTTGATGTCGTGGTGCCAATCCGGAAATTCGTTTTCAGACCACCAACCCGGACCCGCCGCCGCTGGGAGGGCTCTGGAGCGATCTCCGTTGCCGCCCTCTCTAGACCGTCGCGCTAAACCGTTGCGCTTGGCCTTCGGCCGACGCAAATGCTCGTCGAGCCGCGGCATGATCTCGACGAAATTGCACGGCCCGTAGCGGTAATCGAGCTGGTGCACCAAGATCTCGTCCCAGGCGTCCTTACAGGCGCCGGGCGAGCCGGGCAGGCAAAAGATATACGTTGAGCCGGCGACGCCGGCTGTGGCGCGCGACTGGATCGCCGAAGTGCCGATTTTCGGGAAGCTGATCACCAGGAACAGCGCCGAGAAACCGTCCATCTTCTTGTCGAACAGCGGCTCGATCGCTTCCGGCGTCACGTCGCGGCCGGTGAAGCCGGTGCCGCCGGTGGTGATAACGACGTCGATCATCGGATCGGCGATCCAGGCCTTGACCCGGGCGCGGATCGCCTCGATGTCGTCGGTGACGATGCTGCGCTCGGCAACGTAATGCCCGGCGGCGACGATGCGCTGCACCAAGAGCGCGCCGGATTTGTCGTCCTTCATGTCGCGGGTGTCGGAAATAGTGAGCACCGCGAGCTTGAGCGGCACGAATTGTTTGGTCTCGTCGATCCCTGGCATCGGTAAGCCTTTACGCAACAGAACAAGGGCACTGTAAGAGCAACGGGATCATCTCTGCCAAGCGGCGGACGCCTACCTCTCCCCGCGCGGGAAGGTGATGATTACAGCGAATTGGCCGACATCGTATCGCAGGCCGAGAGCTGGCCGGAATTAAAGCCGTTTGAGAACCAGCGCTTGCGCTGCTCTGAGGTGCCGTGGGTGAAGCTGTCCGGCACGACGTAGCCCTGGAACTCCTTCTGCAGGCGGTCGTCGCCGATGGCGGAGGCGGTCTGCAAGGCCTGATCGACATCGCCCGCGTCGAGGAAGCTGTGCTTTTGCTGGGCGCGGTTCGCCCAGATCCCCGCATAGCAATCCGCTTGCAGCTCGATGCGCACTTGGAGCGCATTGACCTCGGTCTTGGTCGAAGCCGCCTGCTGCGCCGCTTGCGCGCGCGGCAGGGTGCCGAGCTCGTCCTGCACGTGATGGCCGACTTCGTGCGCGATCACATAGGCCTCGGAAAAGCGGCACGCCTTGTCGCTCGAGCAGGCGTTGAATTTGTCCTGCATGTCCCGGAAGAACGACATATCGAGGTAGATATCCTTATCCCGCGGGCAGTAGAACGGCCCCATCGCCGACTGCGCCATGCCGCAACCGCCGTCGATCGCGCCGTCATAGAGCCGCAACGGCACCGGATGGTAAGTGCGCCCCATACCCGTGAAAATGTCGGTCCAGCGGTCCTCGGTGTCACCGAGCACCGCGGCGATAAAATCCTTGGTCTCGGCGGTGCGCGCATCGTCCGCCGGCGGCGGGCCGCTTTGCTGCACGACCGAGCCGCCGCCGGAGAGGATTTCCGCACCGTTGATCAGCACGCTCGGATCGATGCCGAACGCCCAGCCGACCAGGCCGAGAATGATGATGGTGCCGATGCCGAGACCGTGCGCGCCGCCCGGCATGCCGAAGCCGCCGCCCGTGCTGGCGCCGCGATCGTCCTCGACATTGCTCGAACGGCGGAATTCATCCCAACGCATTTGTATTTGCTCCATCAAAAAGTCCGGCGCGGCGGCATCTCACTTTCAGGCAATACCGTCGGCCGAGCGCATCGAATTAACCAAGTGTTTCCCGGCATTTATTGCCTAGCAGCGCCGTCGTTTCAGTAACACGTTTTTTACTTTGAGCCGGCATGATCCGTTTTGTCGGTTGTAGGTCCCGCGTCGCCGACCAGCGTCGCCTGAGTCAGAGTTCTGAGTCATGGTTGTGTCGCGTCGCGGGGCGTCCGTAAGGGCGCCCCGCGTGTGTATTGAGTCCCTCAAGCCTGCCACCGCGCGCATTGTCGTCGGCGACTGCGTTGCCGAGATGACGAAGCTGCCGGCGCAGTCCGTCGACCTCGTTTTTGCCGACCCGCCGTATAATCTCCAGCTCCAAGGCGACCTCAAGCGTCCCGACAATTCCCGCGTCGACGCAGTCGACGACGATTGGGACAAGTTCGCAAGCTTCGCGGCTTACGACGACTTCACCCGCGCCTGGCTCGCCGCCGCCCGCCGGGTGATGAAGCCGTCCGCCACGCTGTGGGTGATCGGTTCCTATCACAACATTTTCCGCGTCGGCGCCGTACTCCAGGACATGGGCTTCTGGATCCTCAACGACATCGTCTGGCGCAAATCCAACCCGATGCCGAATTTCCGCGGCCGCCGCTTCACCAACGCGCATGAGACCTTGATCTGGGCGGCGCGCAGTGCCGACAAGCGCAATTATACGTTCAACTACGAAGCCCTCAAGGCGGGCAACGACGACATCCAGATGCGTTCCGATTGGTTCATCCCGCTGTGCACCGGCGAGGAACGGTTGAAGGGACGCGACGGCAAGAAAGCTGCATCCGACGCAAAAGCCGGAGGCGTTGCTGGCGCGCATCATCCTCGCCGCCTCGCGGCCGGACGATCTGGTGCTCGACCCGTTCTGCGGCAGCGGCACCACCGGCGCGGTGGCGCGCCGCCTGCGCCGGCGTTTTATAGGCTTCGAGCGCGCAGGCGGATTACGCCGCCGCGGCCGAGCAACGCGTCGCTGCCATCGAACCAATGCCGGAGCCGTCGCTGGCCACGTTCATGACCGCGCGCGAGGCGCCGCGGGTGCCGTTCACCGCCCTGATCGAGCGCGGCATGATCTCGCCCGGCATCGATCTCGTCGACGCCAAACGGCGGCATCGCGCGCTGGTGCGCGCCGACGGCGCGGTATCTCTGGGCGAGGCGGTCGGCTCGATCCACCGCATCGGCGCGCTGGCGCAAGGCCTCGACGCCTGCAACGGCTGGACCTTCTGGCATGTCGAGACGCCGAAAGGGCTGACGCTGATCGACGACTTCCGCGCCATCGTGCGGTCGGAAATGGCGCAAGCCGCCGAGTAAAGCCTCCGGCTACGTCCCCGGTATGACCTCGACAAGCAGCTCAAGCGCGCGCTTGGCAAACGCCTCCATATTCGCAAGCCGCTCGGCGCTGCCGGTGCGCAGCGTCACCGCGCGCTCGGCCGGGCCTGTGACGGCAATGCAGGTGTGGCCCGCCGGATCGCCGTAACGATTGCCGGTCGGTCCAGTGGCGCCGGTTTCGCCGAGGCCCCAGACGGCGCCGTGCCGTTCGCGCACACGGCGCGCGATGAATAAAGCGTAAGGTTCGGTCGCCGCCCGCATGCCCGCCATCTCCGCATCGCCGAAACCCAAGAAGCGCCGCGCGCGCCGCTTTGGTGTAGACCACCGCACCGCCGAGAAAATAAGCCGACGCGCCAGGCACCGCGAGTAGAGAAGCGGCAATGAGCCCGCCAGTTGAGGATTCGGCGATCGCAATCGTTTCGCGCCGCGCGATCAGCCGCCGCGCTATCGTCTCCGCCAAGGGCAGCAGCGCTTTCATAGATCACCTCGTCCGATCTGGCACAGCACGCTAAAGACGCCGACCATGGCGTCCGGGAATTGCTTCGCCAAGCGAGCGGCGACCGCGTTCGCGTCTTCCTCATAAAGCGTATCGACCATCAGGGCGCCGGCAATCTTCTTGTCGCCGCCCCGCAATTTCTCCTCCATCGATACCGGCATGCCGGCGGCATCGAGCGCCATCCAGATTTCGCCGCCGGCAACGGCGGTTTCGGTCGTGAGTTCTTCCAGCGCCTTTGTCAGCGCCGCGTCGTCGGCTTTCCCTTCGAACCGGGCGACGACGGCGAAGGCGCCGCGAAAGGCGCCGCAGCGGGCGACGCGCCGGCACACGGTGCGGTTCATATTGACGAACACGTCCGACATGATCGTGTGCGTCAGTGGCGTCGGATGGTCGAGCCGCTCCAGATACGGCTTAGACGTCAGCACCGCGGGCGTTTCGACCATGTAGAAATTGAAATAGCCCGGCGAGCCGGACAGCGCCTTGTGACGGCGGCCGAAAACAAAGCCCGGCACCGAAAGCCGCTCCACAAGATGCTCGCCTTGGAACCAGGCTTCGAATTCGGCCTCGCGGCCGGGGCGGCAGTCGTTGAAGATCGCGAGGATACCAGGCTCAGCCACTCATCGCGCGGCGACCACCATGATCTCGACTTTATAGTCGGGCGAAGCGAGGCCCGCTTCAACCGTGGCGCGTGCCGGCGTATGGCCGGGCGATACCCAGGCGTCCCAGACCGCGTTCATCTCGGCGAAATTCGCCATGTCGGTGATCCAGATATTGGCCGAGAGCAATTTACTCTTGTCGGTGCCGGCCTTGGCGAGAAAGCCGTCGATCTGGGACAGGATGCTCTTGGTCTGCTCGGCCGTGCTCTTGCCCTTGGGCGCGTCGGCGACGATGCCGGCAAGATAAACGGTATCGCCGTGGACGACGGCCTTGCTCATGCGCGGCCCAGTTTCGTGACGTTCGATTGTCATGCTCGATCCTTTCCCGGTCGGTCTTTGTATATTCGATCCGAAGTCAGCGCGTGCGCCAACACCTTGCGCATCAGGCTCGGCAGAGCTTCTCCGGCAAGCTCGGCAATTGCAATCCATCGCGTGTCTTTGGGCGCGGGCGTGCGCGCCGGAATGGCGGCGGCATAAACGGTGAGTTCGAGCGGAAAATGCGTGAAGACGTGGCGGACAATGCCTGCGGTGCGCCGCCATTTCGGCGCCGTCCTTGAAGCAAAACGCGGCGCGCTCTTGCGCGCGGCGCTTTCGTCGAAATCTTTCGTCCATTCCGTCGTCGGCACTTCAGTCATGCCGCCGAGCAGGCCTTTTTCGGGCCGCGTGCGCAGCAGCACGAAACCGTCGGCGCGGCGTGCCACAAATGCGGCGCCGCGGCGCAGCGCCCCTTCCCGCTTTGGCACCCGTCGCGGAAATGTCTCGGCGTCGCCGCGCGCATAAGCCGCGCAGCTTTCGTTCCAGGGGCACAGCGCGCAAGCCGGCGTCTTCGGCGTGCAGATGGTGGCGCCGAGATCCATCATCGCTTGGGCGAAATCGCCGGCGCGGTGCGGCGGCGTCAGTCCCCGCGCCAACCGGGAAATCTCCGGCTTGGCCGCCGGCAGCGGCGCGTCGATGGCATAAAGCCGCGCAATGACGCGCTCGATATTGCCGTCGACCGGCGTTACCGGCGCATCGTAGGCGATGGCCGCGATGGCGGCGGCGGTATAGGCGCCGATGCCGGGCAAATCGCGTAAGCCTGCTTCGCTCTCCGGGATTTTCCCGCCGTGCCGCTCGACCACGACGCGGGCGCAAGCATGCAGATTGCGGGCGCGGGCGTAATAGCCGAGGCCGGCCCAGATCTTGAGCACCTCATCGAGCGGCGCCGCCGCCAGCGCCCGGATATCGGGCCAGCGCGCCAGAAAGCGCGCGTAATAGGGCCCGACCGCCTTGACCGTGGTCTGCTGCAGCATGATTTCGGAGAGCCAGACGCGATACGGCGCGGCGCGCTCCCCCGGCGGCGCGCGCCACGGCAGCTTGCGGCGATGCCGGTCATACCAGGCCGAGCAAATCGGTGGGTTGCGGTGACGAGACCGCCGCGGCGTGCTGGGTGCGCTGTCGTCCGGCCGTTTTCGCTGCTACGGTCATCGCCGCTGGGATGACAGAGCCTGCCGTGATGAACAAGTCCGCACGCCCGTTCGCCAGGCCGTTACGCGACCTCGTCCCCAAAATCGTGGGCGAGACGTTCAACCGGCAGGGCTTTGCCTCCGCCGAAATGGTGACGCGCTGGACCGAGATCGTCGGCGCCGAAATCTCGGCCCATAGCGAGCCGATCAAAATCCAATGGACGCGCCCAGCGGACGGCGACGAGCGCGAGCCCGGCACCCTGGTGCTGCGGGTCGAGGGCCCGGCGGCGATCGAAATTCAGCATCTCGGCGACGTGATCTGCGAGCGGGTCAACCGCTTCCTCGGCTGGCGCGCCGTGGCGCGGCTTGCTTTGCGCCAGGCGCCGCTGCGCCGCGGCGAGCGCAAAGCGGCGCGCGGCGTCGACCCGGCGGCGGCAATGCAGGTTGCGCAAACGCTCTCGGCTATCCACGACGACGACTTGAAAAACGCATTGGCGCGGCTTGGCGCATCGATCAAGCGACCGTGACCCTTGGCGCCGCAGGGGCATTGCAGGGTACTTGGCTCCCAGGCGCGCTAATGCCACATTCGTAGCCAACAATTCCTGGGTTTTTCCCGCTCGAAGGAGCCTTCCCGTGACGCTTAATCGTCGTGAGTTGCTGTTGGCCGGTGCGGCTTTTACCCTCGTCGGAGCCGGCGTGACGGCAGCGGTCCTGCCGCTCTCAAGCCCGGCTTGGGCAGACGATGCGGCGGTCTCGCCGGCCGAACTGGCCGATGCCGGTCCCAACGGCGACATTTTCATCGGCTCGGACAAGGCGCCCGTGACGATCATCGAATATGCCTCGATGACCTGTCCGCATTGCGCGCATTTCTCGGAGACGACGTTTCCGGAGTTGAAGAAACGCTACATCGACACCGGCAAGGTGCGCTTTACGCTGCGGACGTTCCCGCTCGACCAGCTTGCGGCGGCGGGATTCATGGTGGCGATTTGCGGCGGCAAGGACAAATATATGCCGATCGTGGAGACGCTGTTCGCTAAGCAAGAGCAATGGATCGTCAAAGATCCGGTTCCCCCGCTTGAGGAAATCGCCAAGCAATTCGGCTTTACCGACGATCAGTTCAAGCAATGCCTGGCGAATCAGAAGGTGCTCGATGACATCCAGGCGGTGCGTGACCATGCCGTCGAGAAGCTCGGGGTCAATTCGACGCCCACTTTCTTCATCAACGGCAAGAAGCTGATCGGCGACATTTCGATCGACCAGATGGCCAAGGAGATCGACCCCTATCTTAAGACAGGATAAGGGTTTTTCGCGTTTTCCCCGGCGCTGCGTCGAGTCCGGCGGAACATCCCGGGACAAAGCCGGCGGCGGAAGGTCTGGATAATTCGGCGGCGCGTGTTGCGCTCGGTTACCCGACAATTCATTGTCCGCACCGATGCGGCACATCTCCCGCGCCGGGGAGCAAGCCTTTGGGTATCGGCTCTCGGCGTGAGCATTTAACGATTCCCTGCACCGCCGCGGCATGGGAGAGGGACGTGCCAAGCGAATGAAGCTCACGCGGCTGCGCCTGATCGGCTTCAAATCCTTCGTCGAACCGACCGATTTCGAGATTGAACCGGGATTGACCGGCGTCGTCGGCCCGAACGGCTGCGGCAAATCCAACTTGGTCGAGGCCGTGCGCTGGGTCATGGGCGAAGCGTCCTACAAGGCCATGCGCGCGGCCGAGATGGACGACGTGATCTTCTCCGGCAATACCGGCCGCCCGGCGCGCAATCACGCCGAGGTCGCCGTCTCGATCGACAACAGCGACCGCACGGCGCCGGCCTCGTTCAACGATTACGATATGCTGGAAATCTCCCGCCGGATCGTGCGCGAGCATGGCTCGACCTTTCGCATCAATGGCCGCGAGGTGCGCGCGCGCGACGTCGGCATGCTGTTCGCCGACGCCTCGACCGGCTCGCATTCACCCGCCTTGGTGCACCAGGGCCGCATCGGCGAGATCATCCAGGCGCGGCCGGATCAACGCCGGCGCGTGCTGGAAGAGGCGGCCGGCATTTCCGGGCTGCATGCGCGGCGCCACGAAGCGGAGCTGCGGCTCAAGGCGGCCGAGGCGAACTTGGTGCGGGTCGAGGACGTCATCGGGCAACTGGCCGCCCAGGTCGCGGCGCTGAAAACCCAGGCGCGGCAAGCGGTGCGCTACCGCAATATTTCCGGCCAGGTGCGCCGCACCGAAGCGCTGCTGTTTCACTTGCGCTGGATCGCGGCGCGCGGCGAAGTCGGCGAAACCGGCCGCGCCAAGGATGAGGCCGTTCGCGTGGTTGCGGCGCGCACCGGCGAACACGCGCAAGCCTCCACCCGCCAGGCGCACATCGCCGCCGGGCTGCCGGCCTTGCGCGAAGCGGAAGCCGCGGCCGCGGCCGGTCTGCAACGCCTCATCGTCGCGCGCGAGACGCTGGAACGCGAGGAGGCCCGCGCCAAGGAACGCATCGGCGAGCTCGATCGCCGCATCGAGCAATTCGCGGCTGACCTCGCCCGCGAGCGGGCGCTGGCGGCCGACGCCGCGGCGGCGCTGCAACGGCTCGACGCCGAAGAGAGGGCGCTGGTCGCGGTCGCTCAGGAAACCGACGCGCAGCTTGCCGGCGCCAACGGTCGCGTCGCCACCGCAGATGCCGCACTCGCGGCTTCGGAAAAATCCTTTGCCGAATTGACCGGCGCGCTTGCCGACCTCACCGCCCGCCGCAACCAGTTGCAGACCGGCTTGCGCGAACACGAGGAGCGCGCCACCCGGCTTGCGGCTGAGTTCGCCAATATCGAGGCCGGCCTCGCCGCGACCAACTCCGGCGCGCCGGACTTGGCGGCGCTGGCTGCTGCGGTTGCCGAAGCGCAGGCCGCGCTCGCGCAAGCGGAAGGGGCGGCGCATGCCGCGGAAGCCGCGCATCGGCGCGCCCGCGAAGAGATCGACGCCGCGCGGGCGCCGCTGGCTGCCGCCGAACGGAGCGTGCAGCGGCTCGAGACCGAGGCCAAGACCATCGGCAAGCTGCTCGCGGTCGAAAGCAAGAATCTCTGGCCCCCGGTGATGGACGCCATCGCCGTGACCGAAGGCTACGAAAAGGCACTCGGCGCGGCTTTGGGGGACGATCTCGACGCGCCGGTCGGCTCTTCTGCCCCGATGCACTGGGCCGGCGCGGCGCTCGATCCGTCCGATCCGCATCTGCCGGACGGCGTCATGGCGTTGTCGGAATATGTCAAAGCGCCGGCCGAACTCCAACGCCGCCTCGCCCAGATCGGCGTGGTCGACCGCGCCGAAGGACCGCGCTTGGCCGCGATGCTCAAGCCGGGGCAGCGGCTGGTGTCGCGCGAAGGCGATTTCTGGCGCTGGGACGGTTTTGCCGTCGCCGCCCATGCCCCGACCGGCGCGGCGCGGCGGCTCGCCGAACGCGGCCGGCTTTTGACGATCGAAAGCGAGCTTACGGCCGCCCGCGCCGAGGTCGAAAGCAAACGCGGTGTCGTCGAGGCCGCCGAAGCGGCGCTCGGCGCCGCCGTCGCGACTGAAACGCAAGCGCGCGCCCGCTGGCGCGAGACCCAGCACACGACCGATGCCGCGCGCGAGCAGCACGCCGCCGCCGAGCGGGAGATTAGCCGCAATGCGGCGCGCATTTCGGCGCTCCAGGAGGCGCGGCAGCGGATCGGCGCGGCGCGCGACGAGACCACGCTCGCCGGTGCCGAGACGCAGAAGGCGCTCGCCGCCTTGCCGGACGCCGCCGACATCGAAGGCAAGCTCGCCGCTATCAATGCGGCAATCGTGCGCGAGCGCGGAGCCTGCGCCGAACAGCGCGGTCAAGCGCAGGCGATCGCGCGCGAATCCGAGCTTGCCAATCACCGGCTGCGCGCCATCGCCGCCGAGCGCAAGGAATGGAACGACCGCAACGATAATGCCGCGGCGCAGATCGCCACGCTCGCCAAGCGCACCGACGAGGCGGCGAACGAACGCGCCGAACTGGTCACTGCGCCGCAAAAGTTCGCAAGCCAGCGTCAGGCGCTGATCGGCGAGATCGAAACCGCCACCGCCGAACGCCGCGCCGCCGCCGATGCGCTCGCGGCGGCGGAGATCGATCTCGCCGAGGCCGATAAGGCCGCGCGCGCAAGCACTGGAAGCGGTCGGCGAAGCGCGCGCCGAAGCCGCGCGCGGCGAGGAGCGCCACGACGGCGCCCGGCGCCGGCTTGCCGATGTCGAGCACGAAATCCGCGAAATCCTGCAAGTCGAGCCGGCCAGCGCCGCGGAAGTCGCCGAACTCAAGCCGGATGCCGAGACGCCCTCGATCGCCGAGGTCGAGGCCAAGATCGAGCGCATCAAGGCCGAACGCGAGCGGCTCGGCTCGGTGAATTTGCTCGCCGAGGAGGAATTGCGCGACGTCGAAGGCCAGCACCAAAAGCTCGTCGGCGAGCGCGACGATCTGGTCGAAGCGATCCGCCGGCTGCGCCAGGGCATCCACAGCCTCAATCACGAAGCGCGCGAGCGGCTGCTGACCTCGTTCCAGATCGTCAACGAGAACTTCAAAAAGCTGTTCGGCGAATTGTTCGGCGGCGGCAATGCCGAGCTGCAGCTGATCGAGAGCGAGGACCCGCTGGAAGCCGGGCTCGAAATCATGGCGAAGCCGCCCGGCAAGAAGCCGGCGACGCTGTCGCTGTTATCCGGCGGCGAGCAGGCGCTCACGGCGCTCGCCTTGATCTTCGCCGTGTTCCTCACCAATCCGGCGCCGATCTGCGTGCTCGACGAGGTCGATGCACCGCTCGACGACTACAACGTCGAGCGCTTCTGCGACCTGCTCGACGAAATGACGCGTTCGACCGACACCCGCTTCGTCATCATCACCCACAACCCGATCACCATGGCGCGCATGAACCGGCTCTACGGCGTCACCATGGCGGAGCGCGGCGTGTCGCAGCTTGTTTCCGTCGACCTCGAAGGCGCGGTGAAGCTGCGCGAGGCGAGCTAGGGGCGCGAACGGCGCAGCAATCGCTTTGCCGCCCTTACTCATTCCCCAGCTTGAACAAGCGCCGCGCATTGCCGCGGCCGATTTTGTATCGGTCGTTCTCGCTGATCGGGCAGGCATCGAACCAGTTGGCGGCGTGATCGATATTCTCGAACGGCCAGTCGGTCGAAAACATGATGCGGTCGGCGCCGATTTCCAGCATCGCATTCATCAGCGCTTGGGTGCGGAAGTTGCCCGAGGTGGTGAGAAAGAAGTTGGACGAGAAATATTCGCCGAGACGCCTTTTCGCCGGCCACTTGTTGCGGTTCGGGAATCCAGGCATTGGAATTGTCGACGCGCCAAATTCCATAGGGGAGATTTTCCCCCATATGGCCGAGAACGATATTGAGCCGCGGATAAGCGTCGAACAGGCCGCACGCCATCAGCCGCAATGCGTGCACGGCGGTCTCCTGGCCGAAGGCCCAGATCGGTCCCAATAGCCACGGGTGGCCGTCGTAAATCCGCGCATCGCGCGGCACCGGGTTGCGCGGGTGCAGATAGAACGGAACGTCGAGCCGTTCGACCGTAGCCCAGAACGGCCGGTATTGCGGCAGGTCGTAATAGAGCACGGTGTCGGCGTCGCCTGATTGCGAAAAGCCGTTGACCAGCGCGCCGCGAAAGCCGAGCTCCTTGACGCAGCGCTCCAGTTCGCGCGCGGCGATGTCGGGATCCTGCATCGCGAGCGCGGCAAAGCCGGCGAACCGGTCCGGCCGCTTGTGCACCTCTTCGGCAAGATAGTCGTTGGCTTTGCGCGCGACTTCGGCGGCCCGCGCCGTGTCCGGAATCGCCTGCACCGCCGGCGCGTTGAGCGACAGGATCATCATTTCGATGCCGTGCTCGTCCATCAGCGCCAGTCGCCGGCCATGGATGTCGGCATTCCGTTCGCCCACTTCGCGCCGCACCGGCTCCGGAAAATAACCCATCGAATCTTCGGCGGTTTCCGGAATGGCGAAATGTTCTTCGAGTGCGATTTTGCCTTGCATGGTCCTCCCCAAGCCGGCGTCCGTTGATGTCGTCGCCGGGCAGCCGGTTAATCTTAACACGCCGCGGGCGGCGCGCGTCCCGGCGATGCGTGCATGGCAGCGCCGCTGGCACGGTTCTGGCGAGACCTCGGCACGAGCGGCCGCGCTGTCCCATTCCGGGGCGGCGGCGAGCCCCGTTCGTGCAAAACGCAACAGCCAAGCCGGCCGCGCCGATGAACGTTCAGCCCAATTACACGCTGGCATCCCTGCCGCAGACGAGCCGGGTTTTGCGTGCCTGGGCGTCGGCCTCGCGCGGCACTTTTTCCATCGCCATCTTCCTGATCGACGTCGCGCTCATTGTCGCCATGTCGGGCCTTACCGGCATCGTCTATTACCGCATTGCTTATGGCGACATCGACGAAATCTCGCGCTGCGTCCAGGTTGGGCTCTTGGCTGCGAGCATATTCACCATCTCCAACGTGTTCCGCGGCGAATACCGGATGCCGAATTTCTTTGCCTTTCGGCCGCACGCCCGCCGCACCATCCAATTGTGGAACGTCACGCTGATCTGCCTCTTGATGCTCGGCTTCCTGGCGCAAGTCAGCGTCGACTATTCGCGCGGCTGGATCGTGCTGTTCTATTTCGCCACGCTCGCCGCTCTGGTGGTGTCGCGCTTTGCCATCGTGCGCATTACCGCGCTGGCGCGCGCAGCCGGGCTGGTTTCGGCCCAGCGTATTTGCCTGATCGGCACCGGCGCGCATATCGGCGCCTTCGTCCAGCATTACGAGCCTTGGGCGCTGGGGCTCGCCATCGTCGGCTGCCGCTTCCTCACCCCGGTGCCGGCCACCGCTTCGGCCGACGCCCGGCGCGCGGTGCTCGACCGCGACCTCGCCGAGGCCGCCGCCAGCGTGCGCAGCCTCGAGCCCGACGCCATCTACCTGTTGTTGCCGTGGTCGGCGACCGAAATCATCGACCGTTGTGCCAAGACCTTCCTGGCGCTGCCGGTCGAAATCCATCTCGGGCCCGAGCAAATCCTGCACAAATTCGACGAGGTGGAGCTGGCCAAGGTCGGGCCGCTGGCGAGTCTGCAATTGACGCGCTTGCCGCTGTCGCGCGCCGAGGTGGTGCAGAAACGCTTCTTCGATCTCCTGTTCGCGTCGCTGGCGCTGATCGCGCTGACCCCGCTGTTCGTCGCCGTCGCGATTCTCATAAAACTCGACAGCCCAGGCCCAATTTTCTTCGTGCAGCGGCGCTATGGTTTCAATCAGCAGCCGTTTCGCATCATAAAATTCCGCACCATGCGGACGTTGGAAGACGATGCCGTGGTGCCGCAGACCACGCGCGACGATCCGCGCCTGACCCGGCTTGGCCGCTGGCTGCGGCGCTGGAACATCGACGAGATCCCGCAGCTCTTCAACGTGCTTACCGGCGACATGTCGCTGGTCGGGCCGCGGCCGCACGCGCTGGCGCACGATCACGACTATGAGCGCCGCATTTCGCTTTATGCGCGGCGTCACAACGTCAAACCCGGGATCACCGGCTGGGCGCAGATCAACGGCTATCGCGGCGAGATCGACAGCGACGAGAAAATCAGAAAGCGCGTCGAGTACGATTTGTTCTATATCGACAATTGGTCGCTGTGGCTCGACCTGAAAATCCTGGCGCGCACGCTGCTGTCGCCCGAGGCGTATCGCAACGCTTATTGATCCCGCGCGCAGCCGGTCCGGCAAACGACGTCAGTTGGCAAAAATCAGGCACGTGGTCGTGCCATGCGCAAGCAAGCGTCCCTTGCCATCGACGAGGCGGCCCTCGGCGGTGCCAACGCGCCGGCCGCAATTCAACACAGTGCCCTCTGCCTTGATGCGTCCCATTCCCGGCGTAATCGGCCGTATCAGCGAAATCTTGAACTCGACCGTCGTCTGCGCGAAGCCCTTGTCGAGGGTCGATTGCACCGCCAGCCCCATGCAGGTGTCGAGCAGCGTTGCCGCGACGCCGCCATGAACCGTGCCGTATGGGTTGAGGTGGGCCTCACTCGGCTCGAGGACGACGACGACACGTCCCTTTTCCGCCTCGACCACGTCATAGCCCAAGGTCTGCGCGATCATATTGAGCGGCAGCGTCCCGTCGACGAGCCCCTGGACGAATTCCAGTCCGCTCATCTCCTTCTGGCGATCAGCGCTCACGGTTCCAAACGTCTTGGTGACGACAGCGCTCGGCATCGGCATCCCCCTGGCTGTCGCGTCAGCCCGTCTGCCAGCGACACCCGGCCGCGCACGCGGCCGCATCGAAGCATGGGCTTAATCTAGCCGGCCCGTGGCGTCGCGCCACCCGATTCCCAGTCTAGGATATTGTCGCTGTCGCCAACCGCGCGGGCGCTGCTATCCCGCGAGCGTCGCGATGGCGGCAACGGCACCCGCGGTAATAAGCGCGGTGGATAGCCACAAAATGCCGATCAGAAGCCAAAGCGGCCGCGGCTTCTTGGCGGCCTGCGGCAGCGCCGGCTTGGTCCAGGACCGCAGCGCCGGCTCACCCAACCGCAGCGCGGCGCTCGCCCGCTCGATATCGGCAAATTCGCGCGCCAGCTGGTCCTGTTCGAACCGCGTCAGCACATGGCTGTCGTCGGCGGCGCGATCCATGGCGCGGTCTGTGGCGCGACGGCGCTGCGGCGCGGCGTCACGCGGTTCGGGCAATTCGGCCGCGCCGCCGTTTTGACCCGGCGGGAAGGCACCGAGATGCTGCTCGGACATTTTCATTCACCCTGTTGGGTCTGAATTCTTAAATGACCCACCCCGTCGATGCGACGTCGATCCGGAGCTAACGTTAACGGCGCAATGGGCTGCTTCAGAGGTGCGGCACTGGCGCCAGGGTCGATCCCAGAATTGAACCCGATAGTTGAACCCAAGAATTGAACCCTTGGGCGCTCGCGGCCGTCATAAACCGTGCTTATCTACTGCCTGTAGACAGGCCGCATCGCCGGCGAACGATTTCCCCGATCCGCTTTGAAGGAGCCCAAAATGTCTACTTCGACCATCATCGTTCTTGCCGTGATCGTCGTCGTCATTTTGTGGGCGATTATGGTCTATAACGGCCTGGTTTCGATGCGGCAGCGGGTCAATGAGGCTTTTGCCGATATCGACGTGCAATTGCGCCAGCGGCACGACCTCATTCCCAACCTGGTCGAGACGGTCAAAGGCTATGCCGCTCACGAGCGCGGCACGCTCGACGAGGTGGTCAAGGCGCGCAATGCTGCGGTCTCGGCACAGGGACCGGCGCAACAGGCGGCCGCCGAAAACATGCTGTCCGGCGCATTGCGCCAGATTTTTGCGCTGTCGGAAGCCTATCCCAACCTCAAAGCCAACGAGAATTTCCAGCAATTGCAGGCCGAGCTGACGGATCTCGAAAACAAGATCGCCGCGTCCCGGCGCTTCTTCAACAACGCGGCGCAGGAATACAACGCCGGCATTCAGCGCTTTCCCGCCGCCTTGTTCGCCGGCGCCTTCGGCTTCGCGCCGAAGGATTATTTCGACCTCGGCGCCGACCGGCAGGCTGAAACGGCGGCGCCTTCGGTCAAGTTCTAGTCTCGGCGTCCTGGAGCCGAGCTATGGCGGCTTACGGTCTGTACAGTCACATCCAGTCGAACCGCCGGCGTTCGATCGTCCTGCTCGCCGGGCTGTTTTTGCTTGTCTATGTGCTGGTCTATGCCGGCGCGCTAGTGGCCGAAGGACTATCGGTCAACGCCGACATCGATACGCTTCTGCAGCTTGCCTGGATCGATTTCCTCAAAGCTGCGCCGTTCGCCACCGTTGGCGCGGCGGCCTGGATTGTCATTGCCTATTACTTTCATCAGGACATGATCGATGCGCTGACCGGCGGCCGCGAAGTGCAGCGCCGCGAACAGCCGCGGCTCTACAATATTCTGGAAAATCTCTGCATCTCGCGTGGCATTCAGACGCCCAAGCTGAAAATCATGGATTCCGACGCGCTCAATGCGTTCGCCACCGGGATGAACGCCAAGCAATATTCGATCACGGTCACCACGGGCCTGCTCAAGACGCTCGATGACGCCGAAATCGAAGCCGTGCTCGGCCATGAGCTGACGCATATCCGCAACGGCGACGTCCGCATGATGGTCGTTGCCGTCGTTATTGCCGGTGCGGTGTCGTTTTTTGTCGAGCTGGTGTTCCGGCTCTGGTTCTATAACAGCGTCGGGTTCGGCGGCTCGCGATCCGAGCGCCGCGGCGGCGGCAATGGCGCGGGGCTGGCGATCCTGATCGCCGTGGGCCTTCTGGTCGTTGCCTATGTGCTGTCCTTCGTCATCCGCCTCGCTCTATCGCGCTCGCGCGAATATCTCGCCGACGCCGGTTCGGTGGAGCTCACCCACAATCCCGACGCGATGATCTCGGCGCTGCGCAAAATCGAGGGCCGCGGCGAACTTCACCGCGCCACGTCCGCCGTGATGGAAATGTGCATCGACAATCCGCGCGAGGGCTTTGGCGAGCTGTTCGACACGCATCCGAGCGTCGACAGCCGCGTCACGGCGCTGGTCAAGTTTGCCGGCGGCCACGACCCAGGCCCGATCGCGCTGCCGCCGCCGGCAAGCGATGCGACCGGCGATCAACCCACCGTCGCGGGACCGTCAGACGGCCCATCAGTTGGCCCATCCGGCCCCTGGGCAACCGAAACTACGGCGACCGAGGCCTCCGCCACGCCTGGACCATGGTCCGAGCCACCGGCCGAGCCAACCGCCGTGCCTTCCTCCGAATCGGGGCCCGGCCCCTGGGGACCGCCTCGCGGCAGCTAGCCGGCCGACCGCGGAATTAACCTTAACAAATTACAAATAGCCATAAAACCGCTCTCCGGGCCGTCGGGCAGACGATCAGGCTTCCAAACGGTCGCGCGGCTGTGTAGAAGCGAAAGTCGAGGACGAAGGACGCAACCTGGGCGTCAATGAGGGTTCGATCATGGCTAAACCAGCTCTGATTTTGGTTGGCGCGGATAAGGGCGGCGTAGGCAAAACTACGGTCGCCCGCACGCTGCTCGATTATTTCACCGCACATCACATACCCACGCGCGCCTTCGACTCCGAAGCGCCAAAGGGCACGCTCAAGCGCTTCCATCCCGAAACGAGCGATATCGTCGACGCCACCATGGTGGCCGACCAGATGCGGATCATCGACACGCTGTCGACCACCGACGCCACCGTGACCGTGGTCGACGTGCGCGCCGGCCTATTGTCGCCGACGCTGCGCGCGCTGCGCGATATCGGCTTCCTCGACGCGGTGAAAAAGGGACAGATCACCTTCATCGTCTTTCACATTCTCGGCTCGTCGATCGCCTCGTTGAACGAAATCGAGGAAACCGCTCCCTTCACCGCCGACGCCAAGTATTTCCTGGTCAAGAACTTCATCAACAACACCAACTTCTTCGAATGGGACCAGGCCACCCACGCCTCGTACTTCAAGAAGCTGAAGGACGCGGTAACGATCAATATCCCGAAGCTCAACGAGATGGCCTATGAGCAGGTCGAGCTTGCCTCCGTGCCGTTCCTGACGTTTGTCGCCAACAAGAACCCGAAGGGCGACACCGCCAATTACTCGTTCGTGCTGCGGGGCTATGTGCGGCACTGGCTCGGCAATGTCTGGGGCGAATACGATCGCGTGAAGCTGCTTGACATGTTTGACGCCTCCAGCACCGCCGTTTCGGCGACGCGCGCGCAAGGTGGCACCCGGACCTGATCGAGGCGGCGGTTTTGGGGGTTTCCCCACCGCTTTGGCATTTAGCTAGGTTCTGTTGCGATTTCGTCATAGTCTCAATCCAGCTGCACCCGGATTGGACGCTTGGCGGGAAATGCCGCAACGCACGCCGCTTTACATCGTCGCCGCGCAGCACCCGCGGGTGGGTAAGACGCTCATTGCCCGGCTGTTGATCGAGTTCTTCCGGTCGAGCGGGCGAGCTTCGCTGGTCGGTTACGATCTCGATCCGCGCGAGCCGGCGCTGGCGCCCTACTTCCCAAACCTGGTCTGGACCGCCGACGTCGCCGATACGCGCGGCCAGATGGCGCTGTTCGACCGGCTCATCACCGACCACTGGCGAACCACCGTGATCGATCTGGGTTACGCACTGTTCGAGCAATTCTTCGCGGTGATGGCGGAGATCGGCTTCGAGCAGGAAGCGCGGCGGCGGGGCATCGACCCGGTCGTGCTGTTCGTGACCGATTCGGCGCCGGCCACCGCCCAAAGCTATGCCGAGCTGCGGCGCCGCCTGCCGCGAACGACTTTCATCCCGATACACAACGAAGCGGCGTCATTCATGTTCGTGCCGCAGGATTTCCCGCCGACACGCCCGGAATTCGGCGTCATCCGCATCCCGCGACTCTCCCCGATCGTCCGCGGCGTCATCGACCGACCGGGCTTCTCGTTCTCCGCCTACATGGCGCGCCAGCCGGGCGGTCCGACCGAAGTGCATAGCTGGATCGGCGGCATTTTCGCGCAATTCCGCGATCTCGAACTGCGGCTTTTGATCGGCGAGCTGGAGTCTTCGCTGCGCGACGGCAGGAAAGAGCCGGCTCGGCAGGCGCGTTAGCGCGCCCGCCGCGGCACAATACGCCGTGCTAATGCCCCTCGAAGGCAACGAGCGTGCGCACCGGCACGCCGAGCTTTCTGATTTTTTCGGCGCCGCCGAGCTCCGGCAGATCGATGATGAAGCAGGCGGCGACGACATCGGCGCCGACTTGCTTGAGGAGTTTGACCGCGGCCTCGGCGGTGCCGCCGGTGGCAACGAGATCGTCGACCAGGATGACCCGCTCGCCCTTGACCAGGGCATCCTCGTGCATCTCCATTTCGTCGATGCCGTATTCGAGCGAATAGCCGATGCTCACCCGCTTGAACGGCAGCTTGCCCTTCTTGCGGATCGGCACAAAGCCGCATGAGATCTGGTGCGCGATGGCGCCGCCCAAAATAAAGCCGCGGGCCTCGATGCCGGCGACCTTGTCGATCTTGCCGCCGGCCCATGGCTGCACCAGTTCGTCGACGGCGCGGCGGAAGGCCCGTGCATCACCCAATAGCGTGGTGATGTCGCGAAACATGATGCCCGGCTTGGGATAATCCGGGATGGTGCGGATCGCGGCCTTGAGATCGTTTTCGAGAGCGACGCTGGTCATCGGCAGACACCCATCCAATATTGACCCCACCCCCACCCCACCCCTATAGTGCAGCGAAACTTGGGTTTTCGGCGGAGCGAGCCATGGCTTATGTGGAAATTCGCGACGACACGATCTGGGCAAACCATATCGAGGGCGGGAAAGTTCTGAAGGACCGTATCACCTCCCTCGCGCCTGGCGAAATCATTGAGCTCGAAGTCGACGGTATTGTCGGAGCTTGGGAGAAAACCCGTATCGGCAAGGATGGACGGCCGCAGCAATCCATCAAGCCGATTGGCAATATGAAAACGATCTGGAAGAGCTTTCAGGCGCGGCGTCACGAACGGGTCGAAGTGCGCGAGGTGCGAACAGCCGACGCTTATCTGGCGGCATTGAGCGAGACCATGTCCGAATGGAATTCGCCGGAGGACGAAGAGGCGTTTCGTGATCTGTGATTTCGGCGACGTCGTCGTCGTGCCTTTTCCCTTTGTCGACATCGCCGCAGATAAACGCCGACCCTCTGTCATTATTTCCCACACGGTATTCAACGGGTCTCATGGCCATTCGATTTGCGCCATGATCACGACCGCCGCCCGTTCGCAATGGCCGAGTGACCTCGTAATCGCGGACCTGAAACCCGCCGGCCTAAATCGTCCCTGCGTGGTGCGATGGAAGCTGTTCACGCTGCCGAACGAACTCATCCTCCGACGCGTCGGCAGACTTGCCGCTGGCGACCGAGATAATGTCACGTCGGTGGTTCGCGAAATTCTGGCGTGAAGCAGCTCAGTGCCGGTCGGCGCGCGGCTTTTCCAGCTCCGGATCGTGCAGCACCGCGTACCAGACCTTCTTCTTGGTGAAGTAAAGAAGGCCGCTGAACACGATGAGGAAGATCATCACCTGGAAGCCGAGGCGCTTGCGGGCGTCGAGCTTCGGCTCGGCGGCCCACATCAGGAAGGCGGCAACGTCGCGGCCGTATTGGTCGACGGTCGTCGGCGTGCCGTCGGTATATTCGACCTGGCCGTCGCTCAACGGCTTCGGCATGCCGATGGCGTGACCGGGAAAGTATTTGTTGTATTGGCCGCCCGGCGGCAGAGCGAAACCGGCGGGCGGGTCGGTATAACCGTTCAGAATAGCGTCGATATAGTCCGGGCCGTCCTCCTGGTACATCGTGAAGGCATCGAAGACGAACCAGGGAAAGCCCCACTCGTAGCTGCGCGCCTTGGCGAGATCGGACATGTCCGGCGGCAGCTTGCCGCCAAGCGCCGCGCGCGCGGCCTGGTCGTTCGGGAACGGCGGCGGGAAAGTATCGGAAATCTTGCCCGGGCGTTGAAACATCTGGCCCTGGTCGTTCGGACCGTCGGTCACTTGGAAAGTGGCGGCGATGGCGCCGGCCTGCGCCTCGGTGAAAGCCGGGCCGTCGGGATCGGCCAGATTGCGGAACGACAAGAGTTTCAGGCTGTGGCAGTTCGAGCAAACCTCGCGATAGATCTTAAACCCGCGTTGCAGCTGAGCGGGGTCGTAGGTGCCGAACGGGCCGGAAAACGACCACTTCAGCCGCGTCGGCGCATCCGCCTCCTGCGCGGCCGCCACCGTCACCACGACGGAGAGCGACGCCGCCAGCGTGAGGGCCAAGACGATGCTGCGATGAATTTTCATTGGCCCGGTCTCCTTAGCCGCGTGCGGCCGGCGGCGGCGCCGATGCGCCGATCGGCACGCCTTCGCGCAACACCAATTCCGAGATCGAATTCGGCAGCGGTTTGGTCGTTTCGAACAGGCCCAACAGCGGCAAGATGATGAAGAAGAAGGCGAAATAGTAAGCGGTGAGAATACGCGCGGCGATCACATAGCCGCCGACCGGTTCCTGCGAACCGAGATAGCCGAGCCCAATGACGGCCGCGAAGAAGATGAACAGAAACTGCCGGTACAGCGGCCGATAATTCGCCGAACGCACCGGCGACGTATCGAGCCACGGCAAGAAAGCCAGCACCACGATCGAGCCGGCGAGCGCGGTCACGCCGAGGAGCTTGCTCGGGATCGCGCGCAGGATCGCGTAGAACGGCAGGTAGTACCATTCCGGAACGATGTGGGTCGGCGTCTGGCTCGGATTGGCCGGAATGTAGTTGTCGGAATGGCCGAGATAGTTCGGGATGTAAAAGATGACATACGCGAACACGATGCAGAACAGGCCGATGAAGAAGGCATCCTTCACCGTGGCGTAGGGCGTGAACGCCACCGTGTCCTTTTCGGTCTTCGGCTCGACGCCGGTCGGATTGTTCTGCCCGACCATGTGCAGGGCCCAAACGTGCAGCACCACCACGCCGGCGATGACGAACGGCAGCAGGTAATGCAGAGAGTAGAACCGATTGAGCGTCGGATTGCCGACGGCAAAGCCGCCCCACAGCCAGGTGACGATCGAGCCGCCGACGCCCGGGTATAGCCGAGAACAGGTTGGTGATGACTGTTGCCGCCCAGAAGCTCATCTGCCCCCACGGCAGCACGTAGCCCATGAAGCCGGTGGCCACCATGAGCAGGAACAGGATAACGCCGAGGATCCACAACACCTCGCGCGGCTCCTTATAGGAGCCATAATACATGCCGCGCGCCATGTGGACGTAGACGGCAAGGAAGAAGAACGCCGCGCCGTTGGCATGGACATAGCGCAACAGCCAGCCGTAATTGACGTCGCGCATGATGCCTTCGACGGAATTGAAGGCGTAATCGACGTGCGGCGTATAGTGCATCGCCAGCACGACGCCGGTGACGATCTGCACGCCGAGCATGAAGGTGAGAATGCCGCCGAACGTCCACCAATAGTTCAGATTGCGCGGCGTCGGATAGGCGATGAAGGAGGAATAGACGAGGCTGCCAATCGGCAGCCGCCGCTCCATCCATTTCATGAAGGGGCTTTGCGGCTGGTAGGTCGCGTGTCCGCTCATAATCGAACCTTATGTGCCTGATTGCGCGATGCTTCGCCGGTTCGTCACGAGGCCGGCGGCGGTAGTGGAAATGGAAGGAAAATCCCGGCGTGTTCTCTCCGCCGTTGAGATTGCTGTCACAGCCTCGACCCTCTTACGTCTGGCCGGTTGCCCCGTCCGCGCTGCAAACCGCCCCCGGTAGGCCCCCGTGCGGCGGCGGAAAGACCCGGTCGCCTCCGCCCTTGGGAAGGTTCGAGGCGACACATTCCGGCGGCGTTTTATTGGCACCCTTGCCGCGATAGTGCAAGTGTGGCCGCAACGACACCCACAATGCAACTTATGTGCCCGTTTCCTCAACCGATCCGTATAACTGCGGATCGTCGCCGAAGCACGCCGGTCGCCCTGAGATGACGCTTCGAATCGCGTTGTATGAGCCCGATATCCCGCAAAACACCGGGACGGTGTTGCGGCTGTGCGCATGTCTCGGGCTCGAAGCGCATATTATAGAGCCGGCCGGTTTTCCCTCCTCGGATCGCGCCTTCCGCCGCGCCGGCATGGACTATCTCGATGCCGTCGCGCTGACGCGGCACGGCTCATGGCAGGAATTCGACGCCTGGCGGCGGCGGCAGTGTCACAGACTCGTCGTGTTCACGACCGCGGCGACGGTGTCCTACCTCGATTACCGTTTCGAGCCGAACGATGTCCTGCTGTTCGGCCGCGAGTCGGCGGGCGTGCCGCAAGCGGTGCACGCCAGTGCAGATGCGCGGCTTGTGATCCCGATGCGTCCGGGCTTGCGTTCGCTCAATGTCGCAATCGCCGCAGCCATGGCCGCCGGTGAAGCGCTGCGGCAGTGCACTCGAAATGTCGAAATATAAGGGTCTGGACCTTGGAATTCATGTATATTATGATAATATACAGCCATGCTCGACTTGAGCCCAATCACTGGATTTGACTGGGACGACGGCAACAGTCTCAAGAGCGTTGACAAGCATTCGGTATCGCAAGTCGAGGCGGAACAGGTATTTGCCGACATCCGACTCTTGCTTGCTGACGATGTGAAACACAGTCAGGACGAAGTGCGCTATCACGCATTGGGGCGAACGCTCGAGAACCGGCTGTTGCATGTAACCTTCACCTTACGCGCGAATAGAACGAGGAGTTCGGGTGATCTCCGCGCGCGATATGAACAGGAAAGAACGAGGCCTTTATGAGCGGGAAGCTTAAGCCAATTCCTCGCTTTCGCAGCGAAGCCGAGGAACGGAGGTTCTGGGAGACGCATGATACCACAGACTACTTGGATTGGAGCAAAGCTCAGCGCGTGCAATTTCCCAACCTGAAACTCTCCACGACCGCGATTTCGCTTCGCCTGCCGCAGGGACTTGCTCGATCGCATTAAAATCGCAGCGAATAAGCGCGACGTGCCTTATCAATCGCTGATCAAGGTGTGGTTGGCGGAAAAAGTGGACGCGGAGTAACGCATAATCGGCTGCGCCACCGCCTCTATCACGCCGACGAGCGGATCATGGCCGATACAGGCAAAATCGAAGACCCGCAAAGAAACCGCGTCAGAGTCTGGTTCGAGGATTTGCGCGACCGGATTCTTGCGGCGTTCGAAGCGATCGAGAATGGACTTCCCGCCGGCGCGCCGCTGGCAGATCGTCCGCCGGCCGATTTACACGCACGCCGTGGAGCCGCACCGACCACACCGGCGCCATGCCCGGCGGCGGCGGCGTGATGGCGATGATGCATGGCCGCGTCTTCGAAAAGGTCGGCGTCCACGTCTCGGCGGTGTTCGGCGAATTCGCCCCGGAGTTCCGCAAGGAAATTCCCGGCGCCGCTGACGATCCGCGGTTTTACGCCACCGGCATTTCCCTGATCGCGCATATGCACAATCCGCATGTGCCCGCCGTGCACATGAATACCCGCTATGTCGTCACCACCAAATCCTGGTTCGGCGGCGGCGCCGACTTGACGCCGGTGCTGGAGCGGCGGCGCCGCCAGGACGACCCGGACACGTCGCGTTTCACGCCGCGATGAAGGCCGCCTGCGACGCGCATAGCCGCGTCGCGCCGTACGACAAATTCAAGGCATGGTGCGACGACTATTTTTATCTCAAGCATCGCGGCGAGATGCGTGGCATCGGCGGCATCTTCTACGATTGGCTCGACAGCGGCGATTTCGACTGCCGACTTTGCCTTCACCCAGGAGGTCGGCCGCGCGTTCCTCAATGTCTATCCCGAGTTGGTGCGACGGAATTTTGCCAAAGCCTGGACCGACGCCGAGCGCGAAGAGCAGCTCATCCGTCGCGGCCGCTACGTCGAATTCAATCTGCTTTACGATCGCGGCACGATTTTCGGACTGCGCACCGGCGGCAACGTCGAGTCGATCCTGTCCTCGATGCCGCCGGTGGTGAAGTGGCCGTAGCGCAATCTTGCTCTCGCGCCGCCGATGCGTTCGGCCACACCTGTTCGTCCGATCGCAAAATCAGCCGATCGTGAAACCGGCCGCGATGAGCACGGCTCGCCACCCTATCGCCACGCGCCAAAAATCATCACTGAGCCGCCGATGATGACCACGGCGTCCAGCAAGGCCGTGTGCACGTGAACCGGCATGCGGTTAATGATGAGCTTGGCCAGAAACGTGCACGGAAACGCGACGGCGCTGATCAACAGCGCAATCACGATCACCGTCGGGGTGAGGACGCCGGCGGCGCCGAACACCGAAATCTTGACGATGCCCATGCCGATCGACACCGTCGCGTCGGTGGCAATGACGGCTGCGCCTTCCAGGCCCGTCGCCATCAAAAGCGACAACAGGATCACGCCGGCCCCGGTGGTGCCGCCGACCACAATGCCCCAGCCCGCGGCCGCCGCGGCATAGCCCTTTTCGCCGAGCCGGTGGCCGCGCCGCTTGAGCAGCCGCCGTAGCGGCACCGTCGCGATCAGGCTCGATCCGATCACCAGCGCGGCGCCGCGCCCGGACAAAAGCGTATAGAGCCAGGCGCCGAGCACGCAGGTCGGCAGCGCGCAGACCAGCGCAATCACGGCGCGGCGGGGGTCGAGCAGGCGGCGGAACGCCAACACGCGCGCGCTATTGGTGAACAGCGCCGATATGGCAATGATCGGCACCACCGGCGCCGCGCCAACCATCGGCACCAGAATGAGCGGCATCAGCGCGCCGGTGCCATAGCCGGCAACGCCACCGGTGATGGCCGAGAAGGCGGCCAAGGACGACGATCAACGCCAGTTCGGCGAAGCGATGCATCGGAGAAGGAAGTCATTTGCGACAATGCCCGATGGCGGATTTGGCCGTTGACTTAAGCACGTCCAGTTACGAGAACAGAGCCGCGCGATAAAAGGCACAAAAGGGAGCGTAGGGATGGACCTTGGAATCGCCGGCCGCAAGGCGATCGTTTGCGCGTCGAGCCGCGGGCTTGGCCGCGCCTGTGCCCATCGCCTTGCCGAAGCCGGATGCGAGGTCGTGATCAACGGCCGCGACAAGGAGCGCCTCGCCGCGACCGCGGACGAACTGCGCAAGGCGACCGGCGCCAAGATCACGGCGGTGGCCGCCGACGTCGCTTCGCCCGAAGGCCAGAAAGCGCTGTTTGCCGCCTGCCCGGAGCCCGATATCCTGGTGAACAACAATGCCGGACCGCCGTTTCGCGACTTCCGCGAGCTCGACCGGGCAGAAAATGCTCGACGGCGTCATCGCCAACATGGTCGTGGCGGTCGAGCTGGTCCAAAAGGCCATCGATCCGATGATCGCGAAAAAATTCGGCCGCATCGTCAATATCACCTCGGGATCGGTCAAAATGCCGCTGTTCGGTCTCGATCTGTCGTCCGGCGCGCGCGCCGGCCTCACCGCCTTTCTTGCCGGCGTCGCGCGTTCCGTCGCCGCATCCAATGTCACCATCAATTTCATGCTGCCGGGAATATTCGATACCGACCGCTTCCGCTCGAATGTGGAATCGACCGCGAAGAAGCGGGGCACCAGCTACGACGAGGCGCTGGCGGCAAACATCGAGTTCGGTCCCGGCACGGCGGCTTGGCACGGCCGATGAGTTTGGCGCCACTTGCGCCTTCCTCTGCTCGGCGCAGGCTGGCTATATCACGGGGCAGAATCTTCTGATCGACGGCGGCCGATTCCCCGGCGCGTTCTGAAAAAATTCCGCAAACACTGATGCCAAGGAGAAATTCATGAAACTCGTTCGCTACGGCGCGCCGGGCCGCGAAAAGCCCGGCATGATCGACAAAGAGGGCCGTATCCGCGACCTTTCGAAAGTCGTCCCCGATATCGCGGGCGCGGCGCTCTCCCCGGCAAGCCTGAACAAGCTGCGCAAGCTCAAACCGGAAAAGCTGCCGCTGGTGAAGGGCAAGCCCCGCATCGGCGCCTGCGTCGGCAAGGTCGGCAATTTCATCGCCATCGGGCTCAATTATTCCGACCACGCCGCCGAGGCCGGCATGCAGATCCCGAAGGAGCCGATCATCTTCAACAAGGCGCAATCCTGCATCTGCGGCCCGAACGACGACACCATGGTCCCGAAGGATTCCACCAAGCTCGACTGGGAGGTCGAGCTTGGCATCGTCATCGGCCAGCGCGCCCGTTATTTGTCGAAGAACAGTGCGCTCGACGTTGTCGCCGGCTATTGCCTCGCCAACGACGTCTCCGAGCGCGTCTTTCAGATCGAGCGCGCCGGGCAATGGACCAAGGGCAAGGGCTGCGAGACCTTCGGGCCGCTCGGCCCGTGGCTCGTCACCAAGGACGAGATCAAGGATCCGCAAAATCTCGAAATGTGGCTTGACGTCAACGGCGAGAAACGTCAGCGCGGCAACACCAAGACCATGATCTTCGACTGCCGGCACATCGTCTGGGCCTGTTCGCAATATTTCGTGCTGGAACCGGGCGACGTCATCATCACCGGCACCCCGCCGGGCGTCGGGCTTGGCATGAAGCCCGAGCCGAAATTCTTAAAGGCCGGCGACGTGGTCACGCTCGGCATCGACGGCCTCGGCGAGCAGCGCCAGAAGGTCGTGAAGTTTAAGGCTTAAGCGGCCTCGTCTTCTCGCCAAAGCGCGAGGCGGAGACATCGCGCTCGCTATCCGGCGCTTGTCGGTGCAATGACCATGCGCGGCGCTCCCCCATGCAGCGCCGCGCGCCGTTCCCCAATCCCCACAATAATGCCGCGGCATCAAGCCTTTCCCGCTGTCAACACCTTGCACGGCCCGTATTTTTCGGACACTAGGTGGGCAAGGTTCCGGTCACGTAAAGCGAGGAGTGGGAGAGCCCGATGGGAGCGAATTTCGGCATTGCCGGGTTGGATTGGCAGCAGCGGGTCAACTGGGACCGCTTACGCAAATACCGCACCGAGCGGGCGCGCGCGATGATGAAGAAGCACGGCCTCGGCGCGATGCTGTGCATGTATGACGAGAACGTCCGCTATCTCACCGGCACGCTGACCCCGGGCTGGAACCGGCTCAAGCCGGGCCTGCGCTACGCCATGCTGTGCGGCGACGGCGCGCCGATCCTGTTCGAGCAGGGCGATCTCGGCTTCCAGATCGAGCGGCATTCGCCGTGGATCCCGAAGGAGAACGTGCGCCACTCCTTTGCCTGGATCAAAGGCGCCGCCGGGCCGGCCTCGACCCAGCAGGTCAACAAATTCGTCAAGGCGGCGCTACAGGCGATGAAGGAGAACGGCGTCGCCGGCCAAAAGCTCGGCGTCGACTTCATCGACATCAACATGATCAACGTCTTCAAGGAGAACAATATCAACTGGACCGACGGCATGAGCGCGATGATGGACGCGCGCGCCGTCAAGAGCGAGGACGAGCAGGAATGCTTCCGCATCGTCGGCGCCATCGGCGACGCCACGCATTGGGAATGCATGAAATTCCTGCGCCCCGGCGTCACCGAGAACCAGGTGACCGCGCATCTGATGCAATATCTCTACAACATTCCCGGCATGGAGGACGTCGAGGACGTCATCGTCTCGTCCGGCCCGAACACCTGGCCGAACTGGCGGAATTTCTCCGACCGCATCATCCAGCCCGGCGACATCGTGTTCATGGATTTGGCGGCGCTGACCTGGAACGGCTACAAGTCCTGCTATTACCGCACCTATTGCGTCGGCAAGGAGCCGAGCCAGGAGCAGAAAGATACCTACAATACCGCGCTGAAGTGGCTCTATGACTCGATCGGCGCGGTCAAAGTCGGCGCCACCACGCGCGACATCGCGATGAAATGGCCGTCGGCGATGGAGACCTGGGGCTACGAGGACGAAGACCAGGCCGCCGCGAATTTCTGGGGCCACGGCCTCGGCCTTGCCCAATACGATCCGCCGGTGATCTCGCGTATCTGGTC
Source organism: uncultured Alphaproteobacteria bacterium (assembly GCA_963816565.1). Lineage (GTDB taxonomy): Bacteria > Pseudomonadota > Alphaproteobacteria > Rhizobiales > Xanthobacteraceae > BOG-931. The sequence continues at coordinate 981,857 of CAWFLM010000001.1, forward strand.
GCTCGATCACCCGATCGACATCCAGGAAGGCATGACCTTTGCGCTCGAAACGCAGCACGGCAAGCAATTCCGTTACGGCGTGCGCATCGAGGAAATGCTGATCGTGAAAAAGGACGGCATCGAGATCGTGTCCAATTTCCCGGTCAAGCAGATCACCGTGGTCGATCCGCTGCCCGGCTACGGCGATCACGTGAAGTGAATATTCCCTCTCCCGCTTGCGGGGGAGGGTCGGCGCGCAAAGCGCGCCGGGTGGGGGCTCGCCGCAACTCCGAGCAAGCCATTGGCCCCCTCCCTGCCCTCCCCCGCAAGCGGGGGAGGAAGAGAAGCGTGCCGATGAATTGGCAATGAAGATGAGTGCGTCCACTTTCATCCTCCCCCTCGCCGACCCCGCCGCGACCGATCCAAATCGCGTCGGGCCGAAGGCGGCAAATCTGGCGGCGCTGATGCGCGCGGGTCTGCCGACGCCGGGCGGTTTTTGCATCGCCGCCGATGCCTATCATCGCCAAGTGCAATATCTCGGACTCGGCGAGATGATCGGCGCCTATCCGCAAGCCGATCAACCGACACAGCGCCGGCTGGCGGTCGAAATCCGGTTGAAACTCTATCAGAGCGATCTCGCGCCCGACGTGCTGGCCGACGTGCTCACGGCATGGTGGGACGCCGACAAGCCGGCGGCGGTGCGGTCCTCATCGCTGATCGAGGATCGGGCGGAAGGCAATTTCGCCGGTCAGTTCGAGAGCTTTCTCGGCGTGCGCGACGACGCCGAATTCCTTACCAGCTTGCGCGCCTGCTGGGCGGCGCTGTGGACGACCACCGCGCGGCGGTCGATGGCGCAGCATGGGCTTGATCCGTCGGGCACCGCGATGGCGGTTCTGGTGCAGCCGCTCGTTGACGCGCGTGCGTCGGGCGGGGCTTTAAGCCAAACCGCCGACGGCCAGATGCTCATCTCGGCGACTTGGGGACTAGGCTCGGCGATCGCACAGGGCGAAGTGGTGCCGGACCGCGTCGTGCTCACCCGCCATGGTTTCGTCCGCTCGAACGACGCCGGCCGCAAGCATCACCGCGAAGCCTGCCTGCACGGCAGTGGCAACGGCACCGGTACGGCGGCGCAAAAGGTGCCGGAAGCGCTGGTGAGCGCGCCTTGCCTCGAAGCCGGCCAGGCCACCACGCTCGGCCGTCTGATGCGCAAATGCGAAGACGTGCTCGGCATGGCGGTCGAGATCGAATGGGCGCTCGACGATGCCGGCTTCAAGCTCTTGCAGGCGCGGCCGCTGCATGTCGCGCCGGCGCAGGTGCCCGACGAAATCTGGCTCAAGCATCCCGGGCTCAACGGCCATCCGGCCGGCATCGGCTGGGGCTCCGGCCGTGCCGTGGTGGTCAATTGCGAGTGCGAATTAAGCCGCGTCGCGCCCGGCGATATTCTGGTCACCCGCGTCGCCGGGCCGGCGTTGAGTCATATCCTGCCGCGGGTCGGCGGCGTCGTCGCCGAGCTCGGCGGCTCGACCTCGCATCTCGCCTCGCTCGCCCGCGAGCGCGGCATTCCGATGGTGCTCGGCGTGCTCGATGCGACGCGGCGCATTCCCGACGGCGCCCAGGTCGCGGTCGACGGCGTCGCCGGCGTGGTGCGGTGGCGCGCCTGATGGCAAAAAAATCCGCCCATCCGCGCGTTTTTGTGACGCAGCCGGTGTCCGAACAAGCGCTCAAGCGCCTGCGCGCGGCGGCGCGGGTGACGCTGTTTGCCGATTCAAGCCGGATCGTTCCCAAGCGCACTTTGATCGCCGCAGTGCGCAAAGCGGATATCCTGTTCTGCCTGTTGCACGACAAGATCGACCGCGACGTCATCATGGCCAACCCGAATTTGCGCCTGATCGCGGCGCAATCGATCACGCCGTCCAATATCGACGTCGAGACCGCGACGGCGCAGCGCATTCCCGTCACCGTCACCGCGCCGATCACCACCGAAGCAACCGCCGATCTCAACTTCGGCCTGATGCTGGCGGTGGCGCGGCGGATGCTGGAAGGCGATCAGCTGGCGCGCGCCGGCAAATTCCCCGGCGGTCAGTCGGCGCACCTGATGGGTTCCTTCGTCTGGGGCAAGACGCTGGGCTTGATCGGCGGCGGCGGCTTGATCGGCAAGGCGGTAGCCAAACGCGCCCACGGTTTTTCGATGCGCGTGCTTTATTGGACGCCGCGGCGGAAACCGGAGCATGAGGAGCGCGAAGCCGGGCTCATCTATGTGCCGCTCGACCAATTGCTGCGCGAATCCGATTTCGTCTCGCTGCATTCGCCGCTCAACAAGGAAACGCGGCATCAGATCGGCGCCCGCGAACTGCGGCTGATGAAAAAGACGGCGTTTCTCGTCAACACCGCGCGCGGCGCCATTGTCGAAGAGGCCGCCTTGGTGCGGGCGCTGGCGAAAAAACAGATTGCCGGCGCCGGCCTCGACGTATTCGAGCACGAGCCGAAGATCGACAAGGCGCTCACCAAAATGTCCAATGTGGTGCTCACCCCGCATCTCGGCAGCGCCACGCCGGAAGTGCGCGAAGCCATGGCGAATATCGTAGTCGACAATATCCTGGCCTTTTTGGGCGGCCACAAATTGCCGAATTGCGTCAACCCGCAGGTATTTGCGCTGTGATCGGGTGTTAGGATATGTGATAATTTGTCATGCTCCGCGAAAGCGGAGCATCCAGTAATCACAAAAGCCCGGGGGAAAATATACTGGATCATCCGCCTTCGCGGATGATGACAGACATGAGAGAGCTTATGCCCCGTCCACTGATCGCCGTCACCGACAGTCCGTTCCCGTCGCTCGATCCCGCCAAGGCCGCGCTGGCGCGGCTCGATCCCGAATACCGCATGGCGAAAAGCCCCTCGGCGGAAGACATTCTGGCGGTGGCGCGCGACGCCGACGCCATTCTCGTCACCTATGCCAAGCTGTCGGGCCAGCTGCTGCGCGAGCTTAAAAAGTGCAAGGCGATCGGCCGCTTCGGCCTCGGCGTCGACAATATCGACCTGCCGGCGGCGAAAGAACTCGGCATCGCCGTCAATTACGTGCCGGATTATTGCCTGCGCGAGGTCTCCGACCACGCCATGGCGCTGCTCTTGGCGCTGGCCCGCAAGGTGACGCTCGCCAACAAGCTTGTGCAATCGGGCCGCTGGGAGGTGCCGCCGCTCGTGCCGCTGCGCCGGCTCGAAGGCCAGGTGCTGGGGCTGGTCGGTTTCGGCAACATCCCGCGCGCGCTGGCGCCCAAGGCCAAGGCGTTCGGATTGAAGGTCATTACTTACGATCCTTACGTCAATCAGGACGCGCTCGCCTCAACCGCCGTCGAAAGCGCAAGCTTCGACGATTTATTGGCGCGCTCCGATTTCATCTCGGTGCACGCGCCGTTGCAGCCGGCGACGCGCGGGCTGATGAACGCAAAAGCCTTCGCCAAAATGAAAAAGGGCGCATACTTGATCAACACCGCGCGCGGCCCCTTGGTCGACGAGGCCGCGCTTGTCGCCGCGCTCGATTCCGGCCATCTCGGCGGCGCCGCGCTCGACGTGGTGACGCATGAGCCGCTGGGGAAGGACTTCCCGCTCATCGGCCGCGACAACGTGATCCTGACGCCGCACACCGCGTTCTATTCCGTCGAGGCGCTCGATGAATTGCAAACCAAATGCGCCAGCGACGTGGCGCGAGTGCTCTCAGGCGAGAAGGCGGTCTATCCGATCAGCGCCTAGCGCTCACGCTCCCACACCACAATGACCCGCACCGTCTTGTCGTTGATATTCGGATGCGGCATCGGCGGGCTCTCGATGTAAAGCCTGTTCCCCTCGAAGCGGATATTGCGCACCTGCTCGCCGCCCACCCAAGCCTCGTTCCACGCCGCCTCGACCTTGGTGATGACCTGGCCGTTCTCGACCCGATACCGACCGGTATAAGCGATCATGCTCTTGAGCGCTTGCCGCGCGATCCGCGTCGGTCTGCGGAACAGCGCGGCCATCGGCCGTCATCAGAGCGAGCCAGCGGCCTTGCGGTGTCGCGATCTGGATGCCCTTGGGATGCTCGCCATAGACCGGCATGCGCTCCTTCGTCGCCTGATCCTCGTAGTGGACTGACACCAGCTTCCAGGTGCCGACGATCTCTTTCCGCAGCTCGGCGTCGTCCATGGTTCACTCCGCAGTCCAGCCGCCATCGAGCACCAGCGCCGAGCCGGTCATCAGCGACGAGGCGTCGGAGGCAAGGAAGACGATGGCGCCGGTAAGTTCTTCGAGCTGACCGAGCCGGCCGAGTTTTATCTTCGACAACACCTCGTCGCGGAACGCCTTGTTTTCGAAGAACGGTCTTGTCATCGGCGTCTCCAGAAAGGTCGGGCCGAGCGAGTTGACGCGGATATTGTGCGGCGCCAGCTCGATCGCCATCGCCTTGGTGAAGCCTTCCATGGCGTGTTTGGACGCGCAGTAAACGGTGCGGCGCGCGGCGCCGACATGGCCCATCTGCGAGGAAATGTTGACGATCGAGCCGGGCAGTTTTGCCTCGATCAGGCGGCGCGCCACCGCCTGCGCGGCAAAGAACGCGGCGCGGACGTTAAGGGAAAAGATGGCGTCGAAATCCTCGATCTTGACGTCCGGCAGCAGCGCCGGGCGGTTCATGCCGGCATTGTTGATCAGGATTTGGAACGGCGCGGCGGCGGCCATGGCGCGCCGCACGGCTTCAACATCGGTGACGTCGAGAGTGAGCGCTTCGGCCCGTTCGCCGCGCGCTCGTATCGCCGCGGCCGCATCCTCGATCTCGCTCGTGGTGCGCGCCGCGAGCGTCACCTGCGCGCCGGCAGCCGCCAAAGCCGACGCCGCCGTGAGCCCGATGCCGCGCCCGCCGCCGGTGACCAGCGCGCGTTTGCCGTCGAGGCGGAAGGAGGGTGTCTTGGCGAGGTTGATATGTGTCACAGGAAGTGCCGCTTGCTGCTCCTTCTCCCCGCGCGCGGGGAGAAGGTTGGGATGAGGGGGCGTTGCCGCCAAGCTCAGAATCGCGGAGAGGCCCCCTCACCCTCGTTCGCTTCGCTCGCTCGACCTCTCCCCGCACAGCGGGGAGAGGTGAAGATAGTCACTCCGCCGCCTCGCCATACGGCACGTTGCGCCCGCCATAACGGCGCACCCGGACATTGGCCTGTTCGGCATGCGCCACAAAACCTTCGAGCATGCACAACCGTGAGCAGACCTCGCCGATTTTGGCGCTCGCCTCGTCGGTGAGCACTTTCTGATAGGTGCAGGTTTTCAAAAACTTGCCGACCCACAGCCCGCCGGTATAGCGCGCCGCTTTCTTGGTCGGCAGCGTGTGGTTGGTGCCGATCACCTTGTCGCCATAGGCGACATTGGTGCGCGGGCCGAGAAACAGCGAGCCGTAATTCTTCATATTATTGAGGAAATAATCCGGATCGCGCGTCATCACCTGCACATGCTCGGACGCGATGCGGTCGGCCTCGCGCACCATCTCGGCCTCGTCCTCGCAGACGATGACCTCGCCGAGATCGGCCCAGGCTTTGCCGGCGATCTCGGCGGTCGGCAGGATTGTGAGCAGCCGCTCGATTTCCTTCATGGTGTCGCGCGCGAGTTTTTCCGAAGTGGTGAGCAGGATCGCCGGCGAGGTCGGGCCGTGCTCGGCCTGGCCGAGGAGATCGGTGGCGCAGATTTCGCCGTCGACGCTGTCGTCGGCGATAACCAGCGTCTCGGTCGGCCCGGCGAGAAGGTCGATGCCGACTCGGCCGAACAATTGCCGCTTGGCCTCAGCCACGTAAGCGTTACCCGGCCCGACGATCATATCGACCGCGGCAATGGTCTCGGTGCCGAGCGCCATGGCGGCGACCGCCTGCACCCCGCCGAGCACGAAAATCTCGTCGGCGCCGCCGAAATGCATCGCCGCCACGATCGCCGGATGCGGCCCGCCGTGAAACGGCGGCGCGCAGGCGACGATATGCTTCACGCCGGCGACGCGGGCGGTGACGATCGACATATGCGCCGACGCCACCATCGGATAGCGCCCGCCCGGCACGTAGCAGCCGATCGAGTTTACCGGGATGTGGCGGTGGCCGAGCACCACGCCGGGCAGCGTCTCGACGTCGAGATCGCGCAACGTGTCCTTCTGCGCTTTCGCGAAATTGCGCACTTGCGCCTGGGCGAATTTGACGTCGTCGAGATCGCGCTTCTTGACCTGGCCGATGGCGCGTTCGACCTCGGCCGGCGAAAGTTTGAACGAGGCCGGCGACCAGTTGTCGAATTTCTGCGACAGCTCGCGGACGGCAACGTCCTTGCGCTCCTCGATGTCGGCAAGGATCGCCTCGACCGTCTCGCGCACTTTGGCGTCGGCCGCCTTGATCGCACTCGCGTCCATTCCACGCTTGAGGTAGCGGGCCATGGTCACACTCCTTCCATCAAATCAACTCGAAGCGTAACTGACGTCCGACAGCCTGTGCGGCCCGCGCCAAGGTGCCGAGAGTTACGGATTCGTTTTCCGGGTCCAAAAGGCGATCAAGCTGGGCGCGGCTGGTATCCATCCGCCGCGCCAACTCGGACTTCGTCAAGCCTTCGTTTTGCATCAACGCATCGAGCTGGCGGGCGATAACGCGTTTGATCGCTCGGGCGGTGACTTCTTCGTAGATACCTTCTTCCTTGAGAAAATCATCGAAGGAGGAGCCGATCCGGGCCTTGCGTTTCTTTGTCATCCGAGTGACCTCATTCTTTTGACCGCGACGTCGCGATCCACGATCTGCATCTTCTGCGTTTTCTTCATAAACCCATGGAGCAGGACCATCCGCGCATCGCGCACGCAAAATATTACTCGCGCAATACGCCCGAGCGGCAGATCGCTGCGGACTTCCCAAAGCCCGTCGCCAAGATGTCGACAGAGCGGCATTCCAATGGGCCAAGCGAACTCGACGTCTTTGATATCCTCGCCGATAATCTTCCTGTCGGCCGGGGAAAGTCCTTTGAGCCATTCCCGGACCGGCTCCCTCCCGGATGGCAAGGTGAAGAATGCCGCAGGAAGTCGCTTCACGACCCGCTATGTATCAAATTTGGTACATATAGCAAGCGTCATTTTATCGCCTGCGGATTGATCGGCGAGCCGGTGCCGCCGGTGATGATGAGCGGCGGGCCGCAGAAAAAGAACTCATAGATACCGTCGTCGGCGCAATCTTCGGCGAGTTCCTTGAGATAAAAGATTTCACCCATGCACAGTCCCATGGCCGGGATCACCACCCAGTGCCATGGCTGGTTGGCTTCCCCGGTCTCGTTCGGCCGCACCTCGACGCCCCAGGTATCGGTGCAGATCGCGGCGATCTGTTTGTCCTGGCACCAATAGCAGTTCTCGAATTTCACGCCCGGCGCGTCGCCGCCGGCATAGCCGCCCCACTCCTTCTCGGCGAGGCAGCGCTCCATTTGGCCGGTGCGGATGATGACGAAATCGCCCCGGCCGATCGAGACGTTCTGCTGCTTGGCGCATTTGTCGAGTTCGTCGTTGGCGATGCTTTCGCCATCCTTCAGCCACGGCACGCCGCGAAAGCGGGCGATGTCGAGCAGTACGCCGCGTCCGACCATCTTGCTTTTCGAGTGCTCGATGCCGAGCACGTTCAGCCCCTTGGAATCGATCAGCTTGGCGTCGTGGCCGTTATAGGCTTTGTCCTCGTAGAACACGTGGCCGAGCGCGTCCCAGTGGGTGGCGCCCTGCACGCACAGCATCAGCGTATCGTCGGCATAGCGGATCTTGTTCCAATCCTGCTGGCCGGCAATGGCATCGGTGCCGGTCGCCAGCATCTGGTGGATCGGGTTAAAGCGGCCGCCGAACAGGCCGGTCTGCGGCCCGTCGCGGTCGAGCGGGATGCCCAGCGCAAAAACCTTGCCGGTGCGAATGAGGCTTGCGGCCTTGACGATGTCCTCCGGTCGGACCTGGTTGAGCGTGCCGATATGGTCGTCCTTGCCCCAGCGGCCCCAGTTCTTGAGCTTCGCCGTGGCTTCGGCAATTGCCTTCTTGCCGACCTTGATGTCCATGTCCGCCTCCCCGTGCCGGCGGTTGATTCCGCCGAGTTCTATGAAGACCCGATATTGGCCTGAACGTCCGTTTTCGTCCATGCTGTCACGCGGCCCGCGACATCTTGGGATTTGCATCGACGGGTGGAATGGTCTGGAATACAATCGTGGTCTCCGATGTTTATAGTGGAGGCCCGACATTTTGGGCGACGAAAAAAACGGACCACAAGGGGAGGAACACATGAAAAGCACGAAATGGATTCTCGCATTCGGATTGCTGGCGGGCTTAGGCTTCGGGGCATCGACGCTGCACGCCTCGATCATCGACGAATGGGCTAGCGTGAAGGCGCCGCCGCCGCCGGAGCTCAAGGCGGTGACGGTCGATCCCAAGACCACGGCGCTGGTGATGGCCGATTTCGTGCAGCCTATCTGCAGCCGGTATCCGCGCTGCATGGCGTCCCTGCCGGTCGCCAAGAAGCTGCTCGCCGAAGCGCGCGCGGCCAAGGTGCTGGTGGTCTATACCAGCGTTCCTAAAGTACCGATCAGCGCAGTCGAATCCGAAGTGGCGGCGACCGGCAATGAACCGTTCGTGCAGTCATTCACCAACAAGTTCCTCAATACCGATCTGGAAAAAACCCTCAAAGACCACGGCATCACCACCCTTGTCATGGCCGGCGTGTCCTCCAACGGCGCCATCATAGAAACGTCGAGCGAAGCCGCGCAGCTGGGCTTCAACGTCGTCGTCGTCCTCGACGCGACCAGCGCCGCGACCACTTATGCCGAGCAATTCACCGCCTGGCAGCTGGTCAACGGCCCGGTCATCGCCTCGCACATTTCGCTGACGACATCCGAGATGATCAAATTCTGACGGACATCGTTTGAAGCCGGGAAGAGCCAATGACAGCCAAACTGACCCGATTGGCTGCTGCGATCGGATTGACGGTCGCGGCATTCGGCAGCGCGGCGGTGTCGGCACAGGCCGGCACCGTTATCGACGACTGGGCGAATATCAAAGCGCCGCCGCCGCCCGCGCTGCAGGCAGTCACCGTCGATCCGAGCACGACAGCGCTGTTGCTGCTCGACTTCGTGCATCCGGTCTGCGATCCGCAAAAGAAGCCGCGCTGCGTCGCCTCGCTGCCGGCGATGAAGAAGCTGTTGGCGCAGGCGCGCGCCAATCGCGTGATGGTCGTCTACAGCACGGCCGGCAATATGACGGCCAAGGATATCTGGGCGGATGTCGCACCGCTGCCGGGCGAGCCGGTGGTCAACGCGCATGCCGACAAGTTCCAGGATACCGACCTGGAGAAGATTCTGAAGGACAAGGGGATCAAGACGGTCATCGTCACCGGCGTGAACGCCAACGGAGCAGTTTTGTATACCGCCAGTGATGCCGCATTCCGGGGATTTAAAGTCATCGATCCGATCGACGGATCCTCGGCCGAAAACGAATATATCGAGCAATATGTCGTCTATAACTTCGTCCACGCGCCGCTCGTTGCCACGATGGTCACGCTGACTACGTCCGACATGATCAAGTTCTAAAGCGGAGTTCGATCTCGCGCCGAAAAGCAAGGGATCGGCGCTAGCGCTGATCCTTGTTCTCGAACGTCGCCACATGCGGCGCCGGCACGATTTCGCCACAGCACTGGCAGCGCCACTTGCGCATCAGATAGCCGAAGGTGTTGGCGTGCAGATCGGGCCGGTCGGCGCGGCTGCGCTTCTTGTCGAGGTCAGCGCCTTCGGCGAGAAGTCTTGGCCCGCCGGCGGCTTCCGCCATGAGTTGCAACTGGCAGGCCTTTTCCAGCTTGATCGCGGTCCACACCGCCTCGGCGATGCTGGCGCCGGTAGCGACAATGCCGTGATTGCGCAGGATCAGCGCCGGATGCGCGCCGAGGCAGCGCGCCACCGCCCGGCCGCGTTCCTGGCTGATGATGAGATCGGTGGTCTCGGAAAAAACCGGCAGCCGCCCGTCGGTGAAATGCACGCTCGAATTGCCGACCGCGACGAGCGGCTTGCCGAGCGAGGAAAATGCCACCGCATGCATCGGGTGGCTGTGGATCACGCAAGCCACGTCGCTGCGCGCCCGCAACACTTCGGAATGGATATAAACTTCGTTGTGGCGCGGCATCGTACCGTCCACCTTGTCGCCTTCGATATCGACGGTAATGATGTTGTCGGGCCGCATCTCCTCGATGCCGATGCCCGCGGGCTTCATCAGGAAGCGTCCGGGATTTTCGGGCAGCCGCACCGAAATATGCCCGGCGACGTAATCGCCGTGGCCTTCCATCGCCAGCACGCGTCCGGCGTCGGCGAGCGTTTCGCGTAAGTGATCGGTCATTGCCCTCCCCGTTGTTCTTGCGGTCGATGGCGCGGACATTACACTGCCCCCGCAAAGCAAAACAGGCGAGCGGCGAGCGGGTGCGCGAGGGAGAGTTCAATGAAGCTTTTGAGTTTTGTCGCCGGCGGCAAGGAATGCTTCGGCGCGGCAGGCGGCGACGGCGTCGTCACGCTCAACGATAAGATCGCCCAGCCCGATCTGCGCGCCGCGCTGGCGGCCGGCGCGATGGAGGCGATGCGCCAGGCGGCTCGGAATGCCAAGCCCGATCACAAGCTCGGCGACATCAAATTCCTGCCGGTCATTCCCAATCCGAACAAAATTATCTGCGCCGGCGTCAATTACCGTGCCCATGCCGCCGAGGTCGGCCGCGATCTGCCGAAGCAGCCGAGCATGTTCATCCGCTTCGCCGACACGCTCATTGGCCATGGCGGCGAGATGATCCGGCCGACGGTGTCCGATAATTTCGATTTCGAGGGCGAGCTTGCGCTGGTCATCGGCAAGGGCGGCCGTCACATCAAAGCCGAGCATGCGCTCGATCATGTCGCCGGCTATACCTGCTTCGTCGACGGCTCAGTGCGCGACTATCAGAAATTCTCCGTCACCTCGGGCAAGAATTTTCCCGGCACCGGGCCGCTCGGCCCTTGGCTCGTCACGACCGACGAGATTCCCGATCCGAGCCGGCTGACGCTGACCACGCGGCTCAACAGCCAACAGGTGCAGCACACCACCACCGATCAGTTGATCTACTCAATTCCCCAGATCATTGCCTTCTGCTCGGATTTCACCGCGCTGTCGCCGGGCGACGTCATCGCCACCGGCACGCCCGAAGGCGTCGGCCACGGCCGCAAGCCGCCGCTGTGGATGAAGCCGGGCGACACGCTCGAAGTCGAGATCAGCGGCATCGGCGTGCTGCGGGCGCGGATTGTGGATGAGTGATCTCCCTCTCCCCGCGCGCGGGGAGAGGGTTGGGGTGAGGGGGCCTATCCGCTGGGCTGAGAATTGCGAAACTATCTGCAACGGCACCGCTTCGATCCGCAACGCTCAGAATTGCGGAGAGACCCCCTCACCCGCCGCGCTTCGCGCGACGACCTCTCCCCGCACGCGGGGAGAGGTGATTACCCCGCCAGCCCGAACAGCTTCACGGCATTGCGAAAGTAAACCTTCTCCCGCTCGGCGTTCGACAGCGGCAGCGCGTTGAGCACCTTGAGCGTGTCGCGGATATAGCCGGGGCCTTTCTCCTTGTCGAACGGGCAATCGGAGGCGAACAGCACGTGATCGGCGCCGAAGAAATCGAGCCCGCAGACCGTCGCTGCGCGCGCGCCCTCGACCGCGGTGTCGCCGTAAAAATCCTTGAAATAATCGTATGGCCGCTTCTTCAGCGATTTGAGCAGCGCGCCGTAATCCTCGTCCGAGGTGCGCACGCCGAGCTGATCGAACGAGTGCCCGACGCGGCCTTCGAGATAGGGCACGACGCCGCCGAGATGATGCGCGATCACTTTCAGATCGGGAAAGCGATCCATGATGCCGGAGAAAATCAGCCGCGCCAGCGTCACGCCGGTCTCGTAAGGCCAGCCGAGCACGCTGCAAATTTCGTATTTCGAGTATGTCTCGGTCGGATAATCCGGCATGTCGCGGGTGCGCGCCGGATGCAGCAGATATAGGCTTGCCGGATTTGGCGATCACTTCGAAGATCGGCAGGAATTGCGGCGCGTCGAGCGGCACGCCATTGGCATTAGTGCCGAGCTGCACCGCATTGGCGCCGTTCTTGAGCGCGCGATCGGCCTCCTTGGCGGCCGCTTCCGGCGCGTTCATCGGCAATAACGCCGACCAGCCGACGAAATGCTTCGGGTGTTGGGCGACCACTTCGGCGAGCCCGTCGTTGGCGATCTTCGCCATGTCCGGCGATTTGTCCGGACCCCACAGCCGCTCCATCGGCGGCAGGCCGTGGGAAAGAAGCTGCGTGTAATCGGCGAACGATTCGACGATGGCAATCCGCAAATCGATGTCGGACAGCGCCGGAATGCCGCGCACGCGCTTGCCGAGGTCCTTGGCGCCGGCCGGCGTCTCCAACAGCGCCTCGTAATAGCGCTTCGGGAAGAAATGATTGAAGGCGTCGATGGTGCGCATGCGGTTTTCCGTTTTTCGTAGGGTGGGAAAAATCGTCTGTCATTGCGTTCCGGCGTGGGCACAGCGCACGACGATTTTGCCCACGCGGCTGAACTTTCAATTCGCGCTGCGCCCACCCTACTGTTTCAGCGCCTGCATCAGCCAGCCCGCAATGGCAAACGCATCGGCATCGCGATCGAAAAAGCCGATCAGCTGCAGGCCGAGCGGCATGGCGTTGACCTCGAACAACGGCAGCGACAGCGCCGGCACGCCAAGGAGCGATGCCGGCACGGCGAATTCCGGATTGCCGGTCGATGCAAGCCCCTCCGGGGCGTTGCTCGGCGCGGCGAGCGTAATGCAGGCGTCGCAATTGGCGGCGAGCTCGGCATGGACGGCGCGCAGGCGGCTGCGCTGTTTCAGGTCGGTGCGATGCTCGGCAAGCGTCAGGTCCTCGTATTTCTGTGCCCGCTCCATGACGTTGCGGCTCAATTTGGCGGCGTCGCGGTCGCGCATGGTGCGGAAGAACCAGCGCGTCTCCCAGCCGTTGCAGCGATGCGATAGTTCCGCGGCATTGAGCAGATCCGTTTCCAGCGCCGCGACCTTGTCGTCGTTGTGGCGGGTGCGGATTTCGACGCCGGCGGATTTGAGCCGCATCACGCATTCGCCGAGCTGCTGCTTGGCGGCGACCGAGGCGTTGTCCCAGCCGGCGGTTTCGAGCACGGCGAGCCGCCGCGGCTTTCCCGCCGGCGGCAAAGTGTCGGGGCCTTGCAGGCCGGGCGTGCCGGCATCGCCGCCGACGCGGGCGACGATCTCATAGGCAATCTGCCAGACGTCCGCCAGCGAAGCGCCGAGCACGCCGGTGCAGCTCTGGCTCTGATAATCGTGGCTGCCTTCGCGGTTGAGCGCATTGACGCTCGGCTTAAAGCCGAAAGAGCCGCAGAAGCTCGCCGGCCGGATGGTCGAGCCGATCACCTGGGTGCCGAGCGCCGCGCTGACGATGCCGGCGGCGACCGCGGCCGCCGAGCCGCTCGATGAGCCGCCCGGCGTATGCGCGGTGTTCCACGGATTGCGCGTGCCGCGGGGCTCGGACGCGGCGAACTCGGTCGTCACCGTCTTGCCGAGGATCACCGCGCCGGCGTCGCGCAGCGCACGCACCGAGGCGGCGTCCTTCTCCGAGCGCCAGCCGGCAAACAGCGGCGAGCCCATCTGGGTGGGCATATCGACGGTTTCGATGATGTCCTTGATGCCGACCGGCATGCCGTCGATCGGCGAGCGCGGTTTGCCGGCCCGCCAGCGCTCGCCCGAACGCTCCGCCGCGGCGCGCGCCGCCGGCAGGTCCGTCGAGACGAAGGCGCCGATCCGCGGCTCCCACTGATCGAACAAATCGAGCGAAGCTTCGAGGAATTGCCGCGGCGTTGATTTCCCCGCGGCGAAATCCGGCGTGGCGGCAAGGTAGGAACGCAGGACCGGCTTTGCTTGCTCTAACGCTGACATCGTATTTCGTTCCGTTGCTTGTCATGCTCCGCGAAGGCGGAGCATCCAGTAGTCCCTGCTGTCACGGCCAGGGCTGCGCTTACTGGATCGTCCGCCTTCGCGGACGATGACGATGCGCTAGTTCCTGCCCTCATCGTAATAATGAATCTCGTAGAGCATGCAGCCGCGCTCCGACTTGAACGGACCGTGATGGACGCCGGGCGGACGGCAGGCATACGTCGGCGCCTCGAACGGCTCGCCGCCCTGCCCCTTGTCGTCATTGCCGACGATGAGATCGCCGGAGAGGAGATAAACCTCTTCCCAGTGATCGTGCACGAAGGGCGCGGTGGTATGGACGCCGGGCGCGAAGCGCAGGAGCCGGGTGCGGCTGCCCATCTTGCGCGTCTCGTCGAGATCGCTCGCCAGGATTTTCTGCTGGATGCCGGCCGGATAACCGGGTGGCGTCACCCAACCGTTGCCCATGTCGACTTTGTGGAACTCGAGATGCGGCTTGTTCATCGGCATGGCTTTATCGGCATGGCTTCTGCCTCCTCCCGCATGCGAAACCTCGATGCGTTGCACGACGTTGCGCTCGCATTGCAATCGATCGGGGCGCATTGTACATGGCGTAAAAGCCCAGGCAAACGAGCGCACCCGAGCGGCACCCATGCACGAAATCACCGGCCAGGTTCACTGGCACGAACCGACCGGTTTCAAGCGCGCCGGCTTCGGCAAGTTCGGACGGCCGAAGACGCCGTACGACCTGTTCATGGAATCAGACGACATTCCGATCTACCGCGACATCGGGGTAAGCAAGGTACAGAACCTGCCGCTTGCGCCCTGGCCGCGGCTGGGCGGACGCGGCAGCTATATCCAGTTGCACGGCACCGAAGGCAAATGGGGCTCTTACGTCGTCGAAGTGCCGGGCGCCGGTGCGCTTCTTCCCGAAAAGCACATCTACGAGGAAATCTATCTGGTCGTCGAAGGCCGCGGTTCGACCGAGGTCTGGCTCGACGGCGAAACCAAGCGCCACGTCTTCGAATGGCAGAAGGGCTCGCTGTTCTCGATCCCGGTCAACGCCATGCACCGCATCGTCAATGCCTCTTCGGCGCCGGCGCTGCTGCTTGCCGGCACCACCGCGCCGAACCTGATGAACCTCATCAACAATACCGGGATGATCTTCGATTGCCCGTATGCGTTCCGCGATCGTTTCTCCGGCGCCGACGACTTCTACAAATACAAGGACGACATCGAGCCCGACCCGGTGCGCGGGCTCGCCATGCGGCGCACCAATTTCATTCCCGATATCGTCAATTGCGATCTGCCGCTCGACAACCGCCGCTCGCCCGGCTGGCGCCGCGTCGAGCCGTTCATGACCGGCAACACGTTTTATCTGTGGATCGGCCAGCACGAGAACGGTCATTACTCCAAGGCGCACGCCCACACCTCGGCCGCGGTGCTGATTTGCGTCAAAGGCAAGGGCTACACCTACACCTGGCCGGAGCAGTTGGGGCTCACGCCATGGAAGGACGGCAAGGCAAGCGAGGTCAAGCGCGTCGATTACGAGCCGGTCGGCATGGTGTCGGCAGCGCCCGGCGGCGCGCGCTGGTATCACCAGCACTTCGGCGCTTCGAAGGACCCGTTCCGCCTCACCGCCTGGTTCGGCCCGCACAATCCCGGCCGCGAGCCCGGCCCGCCCGGCGAGAAGCACACCGATTACACCGCCATGGATATTCCCGAAGGCGGCACCGCGATCCCCTATTACATGGAGGATCCGTTTTTGCGCCAGGAATATGCCGAGCGCATGAAGCAAGAAGGCGCCGAGAACCGCATGCGGCCGGAATATTACGAGCGCGATTATCGCGGGCTGTTGCCGAAGGAATGAGGGCGCTCCTGTCATGCCCCGCGAAGGCGGGGCATCCAGTACACACTGCCGAAGCGGTCCATGCATATTCCTGAAAGGATTTCGATTACTGGATCGTCCGCTGGAGCTTGTCATCGGGCCGGCCACTTCGGGCCGGACCCGTTGGCGGACGATGACAGGAAGAAAGCATGACCGACGAGTCCCACGGCGGCCGCATCTTCTTCTCCAATACCGGGCGCACGTTCGGCGAGGAGGACGAACTGTGCGTGCTCTCGGTCGGCGTCGATATCGGCTCGTCGACCTCGCATCTGGTGTTTCTCGCGTATCGTGCTGGAGCGGCTCGATGCCCGCTACGTCGTCACCGAGCGCGAGAGCTTTTATCAGTCCGACATATTGTTGACGCCTTACGCCGGTGAAGACGAAATCGACGCGATGGCGCTCGGTCTGTTCATTGACCGGCAATACAAGGACGCCAAGATCGATCCCGACGAGATCGATACCGGCGCGCTGATCCTCACCGGCGTCGCGGTGCGGCGCAAGAACGCGCGCGCCATCGGCGAACTGTTCGCGCGCCAGGCCGGCCGCATGGTCGCGGTCTCGGCCGGCGACAGCCTGGAATCGGTGATGGCGGCCTACGGCTCCGGTGCGGTGGCGCGCTCGATCCGCGCCGGCGCGGCGGTGATGAATGTCGACGTCGGCGGCGGCACGGCGAAAATCGCGGTCTGCGCCGACGGCAAGGTGATCGACGTCACCGCGCTCGATAGCGGCGCGCGGCTCGTCGTGCTCGACGAAGAGCGCCGCATCGTCCGCCTCGAAGAGGCCGGCCGCCATTTCGGCGCCGCACTTGGCCTGACGCTCGCGCCGGGCAGCGTCGTGGCCGAGGAACAGGCGCGCGCGCTCGCAGCGTTGATGGCCGATAAATTGTTCGAAGCCATGCGCGGCGGCTCGCCACGCGCCGGCGGCGCCGGCCTGCTGCGGCTCGATCCGTTGACGTATCTTGGCGACATCTTCGACGTGAGCTTCTCCGGCGGCGTCTCGGAATATATTTACGGCGGCGAGGCGAAGAGCTTCGGCGATCTCGGGCCAGAGCTGGCGACCGAGCTGCGCACCCGGCTCGCGGCAAGCGGACTGCAGCTGGCGCGGCCGGACGCCCGCATCCGCGCCACTGTGATCGGCGCCTCGCAATACACCATGCAAGTCTCCGGCTCGACGATCTTCGTCCAGCCGCTCGACACCCTGCCGCTGCGCAACGTGCCGGTGATCGCGCCCGATCTGGCGCTTAACGACGACATCGATCCCGCCGCCGTCGCTGCCGCCATCAAATCGGCGCTCAAGCGGCTCGATCTCGGCGACGGCGCGAGCCCGGTTGCGCTGTTCGTGCCGTGGCGCGGCTCGGCGACCTTCCGCCGCCTCGACGATTTCTGCAAAGGCGTCGCCGAGGGTCTCGCCGCCGTACTGGCGCAAGGCCATCCCATCGTGCTCGCCGGCGATGGCGACGTCGGCGGCCTGATCGGCATCCATTACTGCGAGGAGATGAAGGTCAAAAATCCGATCGTCTCGATCGACGGGCTGGAGCTCAAAGACTTCGACTACATCGACATCGGCGCCATCCTCGACACCTCGGGCGCGGTGCCGGTCGTCATCAAATCGCTGGTATTCCCGACCGGCGCCGGCGTCGGCAAGGACTGGGCGGCCACGGGTCATTCCGGGGCGCGCGAAGCGCGAGCCCGGAATCCATAATCACGAATTTATCGATCCTTGCTGCCGCGCCAATCCCGTCGGATCCGTGGTTATGGATTCCGGGCTCCTCGCGTTGCTCGGCCCCGGAATGACAGATCGACGGTTTCGCCGAGTACATGACAGGTCGGCCGGGCCACGGCACAATGCACCTCAAGAATTAAAGGAGACGCGATGCGCACCGGGGCCGACTATCTTTCCTCGCTCAATGACGGCCGCCGCGTCTTTCTCGACGGCGAAGCGGTCAAGGACGTCAGTGCGCATCCGGCGTTCCGCGAGGCCGCGCGCTCGATCGCGAGCCTCTACGACATCGCCGCCGATCCGGGCAACCGCGAGCGCATGACGTTCGCTCTCGCCGAAGACCGGCGAACCGGTCCATCGCGCCTGGCAAATCCCGAAGACGCATGCCGATCTGCGCGCTCGCCGGCTGTTCTCCGAGGCCTGGGCGGAAGCGACCTTCGGCCTGATGGGCCGCGCGCCCGATCATGTCGCCGGCTTCTTCACCGGCTATGCCGCGGTGCCGAGTTTCTTTGCCAGCGCCGGCGAGCAAAAATTCGCCGACAATCTCACCGCGTTCTACGAGTTCATGCGCGACAACCACGTCTATTGCTCCTACGCCATCGTGCCGCCGCAGATCGACCGCTCAAAACCCGCGCACCAGCAAAGCGACCCGACGCTCTATGCCGGCGTGGTCAAGGAGCGCGACGACGGCATCGTCATTACCGGCGCGCAGCAGCTCGCCACCGGCGGCGCGATCTCCGATTACATTCATCTGAGCTGCATCCAGCCGCTGCAAAAAGGCGACGAGAATTATGCCAACTGCCTCGCCGTGCCGGTCGCCGCCGAAGGCGTCAAACTTTATCCGCGCAAGCCCTATTCGCGCGCCGGCAGCGCCGCCGATTATCCGCTGTCGCGCCGCTTCGACGAGAGCGACAGCTATGTCGTGTTCGACAATGTTTTCGTGCCGTGGGAGCGCGTCTTCATCTATCGCAATGTCGAACTGTCGCGCGACCAGTGGAGCAAGACGCCGTCGCATCTTTACGGCAATCATCAGGCGCAGACGCGCTACGTCACCAAATTGCGCTTCATGGCGGGCCTCGCTCAGCGCATGAACCAGACCACCGGCAACATCGCCAACCCCGCCGTGGTCGGCCTGATGGGCGAGCTTTGTTCGCTGGTCTCGATCTACGAAGCCATGCTGCACGCGCACGAGACCATGGGCACCATCCAAGACGGCGTGCTGTGGCCGTCGCGCACGGCTTATTATGCCGCGAGCGCCATGCAGTCGGAATTCAACGGCCGCATGCTGGAAATTTTCCGCGAAATGGCCGGCGCTGCCTTCATCACGCTACCCTCCTCCGATGCCGATTTCCAAAATCCCGAGATCGCCGCCGACCTCGACCGCTACATGCGCTCCGGCTCAACCGACGCCAGGACGCGCGTCAAACTGATGCGGCTCATCTGGGATTTCCTCGGCTCCGAATTCGGCAGCCGTCACGCGCAGTATGAGAAATTCTACGGCGGGCCGTCGTTCGTGGCCAAGCAGCATCTTTATCGGTATTTCGATTTCAAGCGGGCCGGGGCGCTGGTGGATAAGGCGCTGGGGTTGCCGGCGATTGATGGTTGATCGTCGCTTCGTAGGATGGGTCGAGCACTTGCGAAACCCATCATTCACCCGCGTCGTCCTATGATGGGTATCGCTTCGCTCCACCCATCCTACACGCCGCATCACCCGGTAAAGAACCGATCGATCACGACGCTGATCGCGACGCCGGCTAATGCAGCGGCGATGCCGACGGAGACCGTCTCGACGACCGTGCGCGCAACATGGCCTCCCGCGATCCGCGCGCGGCCGATGCCGAGCCCGACCAAAAGCGTAACGGTCATCGCGGCGGAGACCAGCCGCGCTTCGGCGACCGCAAGGAAAACGAAAGGCAGGATCGGCACCGCGGCCGCGGCGAAATCCGCGATCAGCATCCACAGCGCCTGTTCCCACGGGTTAGGCGGCGCCTCGGGCGATCCGTGAAGCGCCAGCAGAAGGCCGTCGAGCGCCGCGCGGTCGTGCAGCACCGCGCCGGTCAGCGCCGCCGATTGGCTCGCCGTCAAGCCGGCCGCCGCCAGCTGGCCGGGCAGCGCCGCACAAATGGAAGCAGCATCGGCGGCGAGCGAGGATTGCAGCGCGGCGCGCTTGGTTTTGGTCTCGTCGCGCGTCGTCTCGACGTCGAGAAAGACGCCGGCCATCATCGACACCGCCGCCGCCACCGCTCCCGAGGCGCCGGCGATGAGCACGGTGCGGGCATTGGTCGTCGTCGCGGCGACCCCGAAGATCAGGCCGAAAATCGACACCGTGCCGTCTTCCATGCCGAACACGATGGTGCCGGCGGAATCGGCGAGCGAACCGCGCAGCCGTTTCAGTCTTGCAGCGAATGTCATCCGCAAATCCCCCTGCCGGCGGGCGCAACGGCGCGAGCCTGGACCCGTTCGCGTGATTTGACGGAATTTGCCGGCGATATTCAACGGGCCGGGCGCGATTGGCGGCGACGCCGCTCGTCACGTTACTGTTGACAATGGTCTCCGTTTTGGATACAAGACGGCGAATCAAACTCGCCCAGAAGGACGCCGCCGGGTGACGCCGGCGGAAAGGGGCGAGGCGGTTCCCGCGGGCGGGGCTGTCACCCCCGCTCCCGGGCGGCTCCGGGCCAAAACGCCCGGCCGGCATTTTAGACCGGCCTGCGGGCTTATAACGCCCGCTGCACTGGGACGGCCGGGGGTGGGTAACGCCCATCCCTACCTAGTTCCGTCCCAGGAAGCGCGTGAACTGGAGCTGAGCGGTGGCGTTCGGTCGCTGCCGCAAGTGCCGTTGGTGGAACGCCGGCAGGCGAGCGCGCCCGAAAGCGGAGGGGCGGCGCAAGCCGCCTTCTCCGTGGCGCGCCCCGCACGCCGTATGTGTGCGGGTCTTGGACGACCGCGTCTGCCGGCGTTCCGCTTCCTTTCTTTTATTTCGTATTCTGTTCGAGTGAAACCCGGATTGCGTGAAGCTCGGACTTGATCCGGCAATCCGTGCGGTGAGAAAGCTAGGTTCAGAATCGCGTTTCATCGCTCGCGCTTTATGCGTCGCTGCACGGGACTTGCCGCATGCGGAGACCAGCGCGGGGGCTCAAGCCCGGAGGATGACAACGTGAGAAATGGCGTCGCTGTTGTGACCGAGCCCCGCCCAGCGCGTAACGCGCGCCCTGGAGCGGGATGGGAGGATTGGATTACGCCTGCGCGTCGGCCAACTGCGGCGCGGTGGCCGGCGCTTTGTCGGCGGCCGGCTGCGCCGGGCCGGATCGAGCGCCGCCTCGACCGCCTGCTCGACGCGCTCGAGCCAGACGAACTCCATTTCCTTGCGCGCGATCTCGGGGATGTCGTCGTAGTCGCGGCGATTACGCGCCGGCAGCATCACGCGGCGGATGCCGGCCGAGTGCGCGGCGACGACCTTCTCCTTGATGCCGCCGACGGGCAGGACGAGGCCGCGCAGGCTGATCTCGCCGGTCATGGCGGTATCGCTGCGGATGGTGCGGTCGGTCATCAGCGAGGTGAGCGCCATGAACATGGCGACGCCCGCGCTCGGCCCGTCCTTCGGGATGGCGCCCGCCGGCACGTGGACGTGGATGTCGCTCTTCTCGAAGCGCGCCGGATCGATGCCGAGCGCCACGGCGCGGTTCTTGACGATGGAGAGCGCGGCTTGCGCACTCTCCTTCATCACCTCGCCGAGTTGCCCGGTGAGAATGAGCCGCCCGGAGCCGGGAATCCGCGTCGCCTCGATGAACAAAATGTCGCCGCCGACCGGCGTCCAGGCAAGCCCGGTCGCCACGCCCGGAATGCTGGTCCGCATCGCCACCTCGTTCTCGAACTTCGGCGCACCGAGGATCGGAACGAGATCGTCGCGGCTGACGCGGATCGGCCCGCTTTGCCCTTCGGCAATGCGCACCGCGGCGTTGCGCAGCACCTGGCCGATAGCGCGCTCAAGCGAGCGCACGCCGGCCTCCCTTGTGTAGCTCTGGATGACCTCGCGCAGCGCATCGTCATCGATCTCGACCTGGCCGGGTTTGAGCCCGTTGGCCTCGAGCTGACGGCGCAGCAGATAGCGATGCGCGATCTGCAGCTTCTCGTCGGCCGTATAGCCGGCAAGGCTGATGATCTCCATGCGGTCGCGCAGCGGCCCCGGAACGGTATCGAGCATGTTCGCCGTGGTGATGAACACCACGCGCGACAGATCGAACGGCACCGCGAGGTAATTGTCGCGGAACGTGTTGTTCTGCTCCGGGTCGAGCACTTCGAGCAAGGCCGCGCCGGGATCGCCGTGGAAACCGGCACCGAGCTTGTCGATCTCGTCGAGCATCATCACGCAATTGCGCGAGCCGGCCTTGCGGATGGCCTGGATGATGTTGCCCGGCAGCGCGCCGATATAGGTGCGGCGGTGACCGCGGATTTCCGCCTCGTCGTGCACGCCGCCGAGCGACACGCGGACGAACTTGCGATCCATGGCGCGCGCGATCGACTGGCCGAGCGAGGTCTTGCCGACGCCGGGCGGACCGACAAAGCACAGGATCGGTGCCTTGCCTTGCGGGGCGAGCTTGCGCACGGCGAGGAATTCGATGATGCGCCGCTTGATCTTGTCGAGGTCGTAGTGATCCTCGTCGAGGATGCGGCGGGCGTCCTTGATGTCGATCGGCTTTTCCTCGGGCAGCTTCCAGGGCAGCTCGATCAGCCAGTCGAGATAAGTCCGCACCATGCCGTATTCGGCGGCGCCTTCCGGCATCTTCTGCAGCCGGCGCAATTCCTTGCGCGCGGCGTCTTCGACCTCCTTCGGCATGCCGGCTTCGGCGATGGCCTTTTCCAGCTCGGCGATCTCGGCCGCCTTACCTTCCTCGCCTTCGCCGAGCTGCTTCTGGATCGCCGCCATTTGTTCACGAAGGAGCACTTCGCGCTGCCGCTCGTCGAGCGACGCCTTGGTCTGGCGGCCGATTTCCTGCGACAGGCGGAGTATCTCGATGCGGTGCGCCAGCATGCGCGAGACCTTATCCATCCGCGCCGCGAGGTCGACGGTCTCCAGGATCTCCTGCTTTTCTTCCGGCTTCACGTCCATATAGGCGGTCGCCAGATCGGCAAGCGCCGCCGGCGTCTCGATCGACTGGATCGCGGCGAGCAGATCGGCCGGCACCTGCGGCAACAATTCGATCGCCTCGACGGCTTGGGCCTTCAGATTGACGAACCGCGCCTCGATTTCCGATCTGCGGGTATCGGGTTCGGGAATGCGCAGCACGCGCGCGACCATAAACGGCCAGCCGGAGAGATATTCGACGACCTGGAAGCGCTGCTCGCCCTGGCAGACGACATGATGGGTGCCGTCCGGCGCGGTGATAAACCGCAAGACATTGGCGAGCGTGCCCATGCGATGCATGTCGATCGCGCTCGGATCCTCGACCGCGGCCTCGCGCTGCAACAGGATGCCGACCTGGCGCTGTTCGCGCACCGCCTGCTGCGCCGCGGCGACCGATTTCGGCCGGCCGAGCGTGATCGGGACCACGAGGCCCGGAAACAGCACGGTGTTGCGCACCGGCACGATAATGACGGCATCCGGCGGCAAGGGCGGCAGCGAACCGCCGCTACTCCCTTCGGAAGAACCATTCTTTGCGAGTATTTCTTCAGCCACGCTGACCTACGCTTTCTGCAAGGTAATCAAGAGACATCCGGCGACAGTGGCACGGCGCACCGTCGCATAACGGCCCGCCGGCAAGCGCACCCGCCGGTAAAATCGGCCTTGCGGCAGTTCGAGCCGGTGGATGATGGCCGTGCGCAGCTGCTCGGGCAGGACGCGCGTACCGGCAATAACCAGATCGCCTTCCTCGATCACGGCCTGGGCGCTGTCGGCTTCGACGCCGGGCAACGCGACCAGCGCCAAAACCTCACGTTCGGTCTCCAGAATGTCGACCGGGGGCTCCCAGGCCGGCTGGCGCTTCTCACTCGCCCCCGGGCGAAACAGCTCGCGGTGCATGCGCTCGGCCCGCGCCAGCATTTCGCAGGCTTCGGACCACATCCAATCGCGGGCCACGTCACGGGCCATGTCACATTCCCTCCAGCTTCGGATGAGATATGTGTGAAGCGGGAACCTGAAATTCAACGCCGGGTGCGGCGCGGCCGGAACTGCCGGCTGCGAGACGGCGTTAAGCCCGCGCCGCGGCTTCCGCAGGCGACGGCGGAAAATTGCTTCAAGGCTGCTTTTTCCTGGGTGCAGCCGGATTATATGAGAAAGGCCGGGTAGAGCCGCAGAACGTGTGGAGGTGCCTATGGCGCCATCAAGCACGGAGCGACGGATTGGCGAGACCATCCCGGCGCCCGAGAAAATCCCGATCAAGCTCATCGTCAACGGCGTCGAACGGCAGCTCACGGTGGCGCCGTGGACGACGCTACTTGACGCGCTGCGCGACCGTCTCGACCTGACCGGCACCAAAAAGGGCTGCGATCACGGCCAATGCGGCGCCTGCACCGTGCTGGTCGACGGCCGGCGCATCAATTCCTGCCTCACGCTCGCGGTCATGAAGGAGGGCGCCGAAGTCACCACCGTCGAGGGCCTGGCCAAGAACGGCGCCCTGCATCCCTTGCAGCAGGCCTTCATCGACCACGACGCGTTTCAGTGCGGTTATTGCACCTCCGGCCAGATCTGCTCCGGCGTTGGCCTGATCGCCGAGGGTAAAGCGAAAACCGCGGACGAGATTCGCGAACTCATGAGCGGCAACATCTGCCGCTGCGGCTGCTATCCCAACATCGTCGCGGCGGTCGAGCAGGCCATGCAAGGCGCGACGGGGCGGTCATGATCAATTTCCACTACGCCCGCGCCAATGACGTCGCCGACGCGGTACGCCTGATCGCCGCCGACCCCAAGGCGAAATTCATCGCCGGCGGCACCAATCTGATCGATCTGATGAAGGAAGACGTCGAACGGCCGTCGCGGCTGATCGACATTTCGCGCCTGCCGCTCAAGACCGTCGAGGAGACCGCGGATGGCGGCTTGCGCATCGGCGCGCTCGTTCCGAATTCCGACCTCGCCTATCACCCCTTGATCGCCGAGCGCTACCCGCATCCTGGCCAGCGCGATCCTCGCCGGCGCCTCGGCGCAATTACGCAACATGGCCTCGACCGGCGGCAATCTCCTGCAGCGCACCCGCTGCTATTACTTCTACGACACCGCGACGCCGTGCAATAAACGCGAGCCGGGCAGCGGCTGCTCCGCCCTCGCCGGGCTCAATCGGATGCACGCGATCCTCGGCACGCAGCGAATCCTGCATCGCCACCCATCCGTCCGACATGTGCGTGGCGCTGGCGGCGCTGGACGCCAAGGTCCACGTCGCCGGCCCGGCCGGCGAGCGCACCATCGCGATGACCGACTTTCATCGCTTGCCCGGCGACACGCCGGCGCGCGACACCAATTTGCAGGCCGACGAGATCGTCACCGCCGTTGAGCTGCCCGCCCAGGGCTTCGCCAAGAACTACACCTACATCAAAATCCGCGACCGACTGTCCTACGCCTTTGCCCTGGTCTCCGTCGCGGCCGCGCTCGAATTGGAGGGCGATACCATTAAGGAGGCGCGATTGGCGCTGGGCGGCGTCGCCCACAAGCCGTGGCGAGATGCTGGCGCCGAAGCGGCGCTGCGCGGCAAGACCGCCGAGCGTTCCACTTTCGTGCAGACCGCGGACGTCATTTTGCGGGACGCCAAAGGCCACGCCCACAACGCGTTTCAAGATCGAGCTGGCGCGCCGCGTCATCGTCCGCGCGCTGACGCAAGCCGCGCACGGCACGCCGCAATCGCAGTCCAACAAGAAGATCCGGTGAGCGTCATGGCCGCCACGACCGCGCAATATATCGGTACGCCGACATCCCGCATCGACGGCCGCGCCAAAGTCACTGGCGCGGCGAGATATGCCGGCGAATACAACACCCAAGGCCTCGTTTACGGGGCCGTCGTCGCCTCGACGATCGCCAGGGGCCGCATCGTGCGCATCGACGCAAGCGAGGCGCTCGCCGTCGAGGGCGTAGTCGACGTCTTCACTCACGACCATCGGCCGCGCATGGCCGCCAAGTCGCAGGCCTACAGAGACGACGTCGGGCCGGAACAAGGTTCGCCGTTTCGTCCGCTCTACGACGAGCGGGTCAGGTTCAGCGGGCAACCGATCGCGCTCGTCGTCGCCGAGGAATGGGAAATCGCGCGTTTCGCCGCCACCCTGGTGCGCGTCGAATATAAGAAGGAAAAATCTGACACCGATCTGCAGGCGGAACGCGGCAACGCCTTCACGGTCGAGAAGCCCGAAAAGCCGCGCGGCAACGCCGGCAAAGCCTTCGCGGCGGCCGCCGTGCGTCACGAGGCGGAGTATTTCATTCCGCGCGAGAACCACAATCCGATGGAACTCTTCGCCTCGACCGCGGTCTGGGAGGGCGACGGCAAGCTCACGGTCTACGACAAGACCCAGGGCGTGCAGAACGTGCAGCGCTATCTGTGCAGCGTATTCGCGCTCAAGCCAGACCGGCTGCGCGTGCATGTCGCCGTTCATGGGCGGCGGCTTCGGCGCGGGGCTGCGCCCGCAATATCAGGCGGTGCTGGCGGTGCTGGCGGCACTGGCGCTGCAACGCTCGGTTCGTCTGGTGCTGACCCGAGCGCAGATGTACGAGCTCGGCCATCGCCCGGCCACGATCGAACGTCTGGCGCTGGGCGCAAGCGAGGGCGGCACGCTCGATGCGGTCATGCATGAGGCGATCGCGGCCACTTCGCAATACGAAGACTTTTCCCGCAACGACACCGGCTGGTCGGGCCTGCTCTACAAAACCCCGAATGCGAAATATCTGCACAGACTCGCGCGGCTCGATCTGTCGACACCCTCCGACATGCGGGCGCCCGGCGCGGCGACGGGGATATTCGGCCTCGAATGCGCAATGGACGAGCTTGCCGTCGCGCTCAAGCTCGATCCGCTCGAGCTGCGGCTACGCTGTTATTCGGACCGCGATCAGCACGAGGACAGGCCCTACACCAGCAAGAAATTGCGCGAATGCTACCGACAAGGCGCGGCGGCGTTCGGCTGGGACAAGCGTATGGCGGAGCCGCGCTCGATGCGCGACGGCGGCGAACTGGTCGGCTGGGGCATGGCGACCGGCGTCTGGGAAGCGCTGCAGATGGAATTCGCCACCCGCATCGTGCTCACCGCCAACGGCCATGCCGAGGTCGCCTGCGCCGCGTCCGACATCGGCACCGGCACTTACACGATCATGGCGCAGGTGACCGCCGACATGCTCGGTCTGCCGCTCGACAATGTCACGGTCAAGCTCGGCGACTCGACGCTGCCGCTGGCGCAAGTTGCGGGCGGCTCGTGGACCGCGGCGTCGGTCGCGAATGCCATCGCCAGGACGGCCGAGGCGGTACGCAAAGAGCTGTTGCGGCTAGCCAGGAAGCCGCCGAATTCCGCGCTCGCCTCCGCCAAGCTCGACGACACCGCGCTCGACGGACGGCAAGATCGTCAGCAAGACAGCGCCGGAGCGGGCCGTTTCGATCGCGGATGCCATGAGCTACAGCGGCCTCGACCGCGTCGAGCGGGAAAGCACGTCCGATTTCAAGGAAATAAAGTCCTACGCGTGCAACACGCACTCCGCCGTTTTTGCCGAGGTCAAGGTCGACGAGGAGATTGGCGTGATCCGCGTCACCCGCGTGGTCGACGCGGTCGCGGCCGGACGCATCCTCAATACCAAGACCGCGCACAGCCAGATCATGGGCGCCGTGGTGTGGGGCATCGGCATGGCGCTGCACGAGGAAGCGCTGATCGATCATGCTTTCGGGCGTGTCATGAACGCCAACATCGCCGAGTATCATGTGCCGGTGAATGCCGACGTGCACGACATCGACGTCATCTTCGTCGACGAGCCGGACGACATCATCAATCCGCTCGGCATCAAAGGCGTCGGCGAGATCGGCATTGTCGGCGTCGCGGCGGCCATCGCCAATGCCGTCTATCACGCCACCGGCAAGCGGGTGCGCGATCTGCCGATCACGCTCGATAAATTGCTGCGATGACGCTAGGCCCGAACTCGCTGCGCGCCCCGTACACCGTCACTGAGCGAGCGAACGAGATCGGTCACCGATTCTACTGTCGCCGCCGTCGGCTTGGCGTCGGGTCCGAGGCTTAAGCGCACCGCCTCGACCAGCGCCGAGCCGACAACCACGCCGTCGGCGCCTTGCGCGATGGCGCGCGCCTGCTCTGCCGTGCGCACGCCGAAGCCGACGCAGACCGGCAGCTTGGTGTGCCGCTTGATGCGGGCGACCGCGGATTCGACTGTGCCGGGGTCCGGAGCGGCGGCGCCGGTAATGCCGGTGATCGACACGTAATAGACAAAGCCCGAGGTGTTGGTGAGCACCGTCGGCAGCCGTTTGTCGTCGGTCGTCGGCGTCGCCAGCCGGATGAAATTGACGCCGGCTTTCATGGCCGGCAGGCACAATTCGGCGTCTTCCTCCGGCGGCAAATCGACCACGATGAGCCCGTCAACTCCGGCTGTCTTGGCGTCGGAAAGGAAGTGGTCGACACCATAGACGTAGATGGGATTGTAGTAACCCATCAGCACCAGCGGTGTCGCATCGTCGGCCTTGCGAAATTCGCCCACGGCGGCCAGCGTCTTTTTCATATTTTGCCCGGCCTGTGAGCGCGCGCAGTCCCGCCGCCTGGATCGCCGGGCCGTCGGCCATCGGATCGGTGAACGGCATGCCGAGCTCGATGACGTCGGCGCCGGCTTGGGGCAACGCCTTGAGGATTGCGACCGACGTCGGGTAATCCGGGTCGCCCGCCATGGTGAAAGTCACCAGCGCGGCGCGGCCTTCTTTACGGACGCCGCAAAGCGCCGCTCGATGCGGCCGGTCATAAATCCCCACGTCATTCCGGGGCGCCGCGAAGCGGCGAGCCCGGAATCAATTCACAGACCGGGGTTATGGATTCCGGGCCCGCGCCTTCGGCGCGTCCCGGAATGACGAAAGAGAAGGTCTCATTTCATCGCGCCTCGCTTCCCAGATGCCGCGCCACGGTATCCAGATCCTTGTCGCCGCGGCCAGAGAGATTGACCACCATCAGGTGGTCTTTCGGCTTTTGCGGCGCCAGATCGAGCACCCTGGCAATGGCATGCGCCGGTTCCAGCGCGGGAATGATGCCTTCGAGCTTCGACAGAAGCTGGAACGCATTGAGCGCCTCGTCGTCGGTCGCCGACAAGAACGTGACGCGGCCGACGTCATGAAGCCAGGCATGCTCGGGACCGACGCCCGGATAATCGAGCCCGGCCGAGATCGAATGGGCTTCGGTGATCTGACCGTCGTCGTCCATCAGAAGATAAGTGCGGTTGCCATGCAGCACGCCCGGCCGGCCGCCTTCGATAGAGGCGGCATGCATGCCGCTATCGAGGCCGTGGCCGGCGGCTTCGACGCCGTAGATTTCGATGTCCTTGTCGTCGAGGAACGGATGAAACAGGCCCATGGCGTTCGAGCCGCCGCCAATGCAGGCGATGAGCGAATTCGGCAGCCGGCCTTCGGCCTCTATGCATCTGCTCGCGCGTTTCGCGGCCGATGATCGACTGGAAATCGCGCACCATCATCGGATAGGGATGCGGGCCGGCGACGGTGCCGATGCAATAAAACGTCGAGCCGACATTGGTGACCCAGTCGCGCAAGGCCTCGTTCATGGCGTCTTTGAGCGTCTTGGCGCCGGACTCCACCGGCACCACTTTGGCGCCCAGCATGTGCATGCGGAAGACATTCGCCTTCTGCCGTTCGACGTCGACCGAGCCCATATAGACGATGCATTCAAGACCGAACCGCGCGCACAGCGTCGCGGTGGCGACGCCGTGCATGCCGGCGCCGGTTTCGGCGATGATGCGTTTCTTACCCATGCGCCGCGCCAGCATGATCTGGCCGAGCACGTTGTTCACTTTGTGCGCGCCGGTGTGATTGAGCTCCTCGCGCTTGAGATAAATCTTGGGCTCAAGGCCGCCAGGAGCAATGCTCGGTAAGCCGTTCGGCAAAATAGAGCGGCGACGGCCGGCCGACGTAATGGGCCAAGTAACCGTCCATCTCTTTTTTGAACTCGGGATCGGCCTTGGCCTTGGCGTAAGCGTCTTCCAATTCCAGGATCAGCGGCATCAGCGTCTCGGCGACGAAACGCCCGCCATAGATGCCGAAATGGCCGTGCTCGTCCGGCCCGGTGCGGAAGGAATTGAGTTGCTGCACGGTCATGGCAATCCTTCTCACGCTGCCGGATGGGCGTTTTGCTTTCCGCCGTGCGCGCGGCGCGCACGAAGGCGCGGATTTTATCGGCATCCTTCTCGCCCGGGGCGCGCTCGACGCCCGAGGATACATCCACCCCAGGTGCGCGCGTGATGCGCAAAGCCTCGCCGACATTGCCGGCATTAAGGCCGCCCGAAAGCATGAACGGCACGCCGGGATCGATATTTTCCAGAAGATGCCAGTCGAACGCCTCTGCCGAGACCGCCCGGCCGCGTCGCCTCGCGCGGCGCTCGGGCATCGAACAGCAGCCAATCGGCGACCGCGGCATAGCGCGCGATCGCCGCTAGGTCGCCTTTGGACTCGACGGCAATCGCCTTCATCACCGGCAGCTTGAACCGCGCTTTGACGGCAGCCACCCGCAACGGACGACTTATTGCCATGAAGCTGAAGAATGTCGGGTCCGAGCGCATCGACGACGTAGGACAGAAACGTATCGTCGGCATCGACGGACAAGGCAACTTTCATCGCCCTGCCGCGCACGCGCAATTCCAAGGCCGCCGCGGTCTTGAATGACAGGTTGCGCGGCGACGGCGGAAAGAACACGAAACCGACCATGTCGGCGCCGGCATCAAGCGCCGCGTCGAGCGCTTCAGGGCTCGAAAGACCGCAGATTTTTACTGTGAGCGACATGAATGCGCCGGATCATGAACTAGCCAAGCCAAAACTGCCGCCGTTCTACATCGTGCCGCGTGTTTTGTCTTGCCCGCGGCTAATCCGCGGATTTACTGCACCGGCGGCTTGAGCTTGAGCCGTTCGGGCGGCTCGGCTGCGCGGGGAACGTTCACCGGAGCGGCAGCCGCGGCCCGTTTGTGCGCCTCCAGTTCCTCGCGCAGCCTCGCGAGATCGCGCTCCAGCCGCCGCGCCGTGCGGCGCCACCGGCCGTGCCGCAGCCAGGATGCGCTGCCGCCGATCACCACGCCGAGGATCAGCACGATGATGATGAGAGCGAACAGCGGTAACGTCACCGACGCGGCGGGAGCCGCCGCATTGAACGGGTCGAACGAGAGCGTCACGCTCGCACGGTTGGCAACGGCAAAAGCAATGAGCAGGATGGCGAGCGTCGCAAGAACAAGCGCCGCAACGATCTTGCGGAGGAGACTTCCGGCCGATCGCAATGCGCCGGTCAACCCGCGCTCGGGCGATTGAGCCGCTCGCGCATTTCCTTGCCGGTCTTGAAAAACGGCACGCATTTCTGATCGACGGCGACGTGAGCGCCGGTGCGCGGATTGCGCCCGGTGCGCGCCGGGCGCTGCTTGACCGAAAATGCGCCGAAACCGCGCAATTCGACCCGGTCGCCGCGCGCCATCGCCGCGATGATCTCCCCCAATATGGCGTTGACGATATTCTCGACGTCACGCTGGTAGAGATGGGGATTCTGCGCCGAGATATGTTGAACGAGTTCCGACTTGATCATGGCCCGCCGCCCTTACGCAAAAGTTTGGATCGCCCGCGAACGCCGCTCAGTTCATGCCGGAAGGGTGCCAAAGGGCCAATAGACCGTCAAGGCTGAAAGGCTCCACGGCTTGCCCGGCGCCCCAAAGGTCGAGGCGCTCTGCCAGCGCATTGAGCCCCGCCGCATTGAGCAGGGCCGCGGCCGCGGCATGCAAGAACGTCAAGTCGCTAAAGCGGCTCTGCAGCTGGTAGTCTCGCACCGGCAGCTTGGCGTCGACGTGCTTGTCCTTGGCGAGCCAGGCCACGGCGGTGCGTTCGTCACCCAGCTCGTCGACCAGCTTGAGCGGCAGGCCCTGGTGCCCGGTGAAGACGCGGCCGTCATCGACCGCCGCCAGCTGGTCGTCGGTCAGATGACGGCGGCTTTGCACCAGGCCTTTGAACCAGGAATAGGAGTCCTGGATGATCGCATTGAGCGCGGCGGTCGCCTCAGGGCTGGTCGGCTCGTAACCGTCCGGCGCCGCTTTGAGCGGCGTCGATTTCACCGATTCCACCTTCACGCCGATTTTGCCGAGAAGATCGGCGACATTGGGATATTGGAACAGCACGCCGATCGAGCCGACCAGCGATGTCTGCTGCGCCACGATATGGTCGGCGGCAAGCGCCGTGATATAGCCGCCCGACGCCGCCATGCTGTCGACCACGACGACGAGCGGCTTTTTCTCGCGCAAGCGCGCCAGCGAATCGAACAGTTGCTCGGAACCGGCGGTGGTGCCGCCGGGGCTGTCGACATGGACGATGACCGCGCGCGCCAATGCCGAATTGCCCAGAAGATCGAGCTGCCTGACCCGTTCTTGATCGCCGCGGATCAAGCCGGAGATCGTCACCCGCGCAATGTAGGGACGCACGCCGAACGCGCCGATGCGGTTGCCGGCCAGCGCCGCGGCCCCGGCGATACCGACGACAACAACGACGATGGCGAGCACGCGCCAGAACGTGAGCTTGCGCCGCAACCGGCGGCGGTCGACGATCAGGTCGGCATCGAGCGACATGGTCCCTTCCTTTTGCTCCCCACCCACGGTCGGTCGTCGCGGGGCATGAATGCCCCGCGATGGCGGCTCCTCACTCCTCGGTCTCTTCCTCTTCCTTTTCGTTGTCGTCGGTCTCCTCGCCCTTGCGCTTGAGCGCGGTACCCAGGATGTCGCCCAGCGTCGCGCCGGAATCCGACGAGCCGTATTGGGCGATCGCCTCCTTCTCCTCGGCGACTTCCAGCGCCTTGATGGAGACCGTGACGCGCCGGGTGCGGCGGTCGAACTGCGTGACCCGGGCGTCGACTTTCTGGCCGACGGCAAAGCGGTCGGGCCGTTGCTCGGAACGATCGCGCGCCAGCTCCGAACGCTTGATGAAGGAGGTGTAATCGGTGCCGACGATCTTCACGTCGATGCCGCCTTCCTTCACCTCGGTAACTTCGCCGGTGACGACCGCGCCCTTCTTGAGCTCGCCCGCAGCGGCATCGCCCGGAGCGGCGGCGGGTGCGCCGCCTTCCGAAAGCTGCTTGATGCCGAGCGAAATGCGTTCCTTCTCGACATCGACGTCGAGAACCTGGGCCTGGACCTTATCGCCCTTCTTGTACTCCTCGATGACCTGCTCGCCGGGCCGTTTCCAATCGAGATCGGACAGGTGAACCATGCCGTCGACGTCGCCATCGAGCCCGAGGAACAGGCCGAATTCGGTCTTGTTCTTGACCTCGCCCTCGACGACGGAGCCTGGGGGATATTTCTCGACGAACACCTCCCAAGGATTGCGCATGGTCTGCTTCAAGCCGAG
Source organism: uncultured Alphaproteobacteria bacterium (assembly GCA_963816565.1). Taxonomy (GTDB): domain Bacteria; phylum Pseudomonadota; class Alphaproteobacteria; order Rhizobiales; family Xanthobacteraceae; genus BOG-931. The sequence continues at coordinate 1,014,945 of CAWFLM010000001.1, forward strand.
CGAGATGCGGCGCTTGACCGGATCGACCTCGAGGACTTGCACCTCGACTTCCTGAGACGTCGAGACGATCTTGCCGGGATGCACGTTCTTCTTGGTCCACGACATTTCCGAAACGTGGATCAGTCCCTCGATGCCCGGTTCCAGTTCGACGAAAGCGCCGTAGTCGGTGATATTGGTGACGCGGCCCTTGAACCGCGCGCCGACCGGATATTTTGCCTCGATGCCCTGCCACGGGTCGTCGAGCAATTGCTTCATGCCGAGCGAGATGCGGTGGGTCTCGTGATTGATCTTGATGATCTTGACCTTCACCTGCTGGCCGATATTGAGCACCTCGGAGGGGTGATTGACGCGCCGCCAGGCGATGTCGGTGACGTGGAGAAGCCCGTCGATGCCGCCGAGGTCGACGAATGCGCCGTAGTCGGTGATGTTCTTGACCACGCCGTCGATGACCTGGCCCTCTTCGAGATTTTGCACCAGCTCCTGACGTTGCTCGGCGCGGGTCTCCTCGAGCACGGTGCGGCGCGACACGACGATATTGCCGCGCCGGCGGTCCATCTTGAGGATTTGGAACGGCTGCGGGTTGTTCATCAACGGCGACACGTCGCGGATCGGCCGGATATCCACTTGCGAGCGCGGCAGGAAGGCCACGGCGCCGTCGAGATCGACGGTGAAGCCGCCTTTGACCTGATTGAAAATCTGGCCTGTCACCTTCTCGTTGTTCTGGAACGCTTTCTCCAGCTTGCCCCAGCTTTCCTCGCGGCGCGCCTTATCGCGCGACAGCACCGCCTCGCCGAGCGCATTCTCGATCCTTTCGAGATAAACCTCGACGGTGTCGCCGACCTTGATCTCGGTGTTGCGGCCGGGGCCGGCGAATTCGCGCAGCGCCACGCGGCCTTCGGTCTTTAAACCGACATCGATGACGGCGAGATCGCGTTCGATCGCGACGACCGTGCCCTTGACCACGGCACCTTCCTGCAGATGGCCGTCGCCAAACGATTCATCGATCAGCTTGGCAAAATCCTCGCGCGTCGGCGAGGCGGCGGTTTGAACGGCAGCTTGAGCCATAAATCACTCCCGACCCCTTGAATGAAAATGCTCCCGAACGTGCGGCGGCCGCCGGCAAGACCGGCGGATGGGGCCAAGGCCATACGTTTAGGAAAAGCTTGCGTTCCGAAGGCAATCAAGCCGGCATCATGCAGACGAAGCGGTGAGCGGGCTGACCTCCAATGACGAAAGCGCTGGTTATCGACGCTTTCGGCCCGCTCGAACGGCCTCGATGATGTCGACGGCGGCCCGGAACGCCGCGTCTATACCCAAATGCGTGGTATCGAGCAAGTGCGCGTCTGGCGCTTGCCGAAGGGGGGCCGCCGTGCGCCGGGAATCGCGCTCGTCGCGCCGCAACAGGTCGGCCAAGACCTCCTGCTCCTCGGCGGCTTCGCCGCGTGCCCACAATTCGCGCACCCGCCGTTCGGCGCGCACTTCGGGCGACGCGACCACGAACAGCTTCACGTCGGCGCCGGGCGCGATGACGGTGCCGATGTCGCGGCCATCGAGCACCGCGCCGGGCGGGCGGGTGGCAAATTCGCGCTGATAGTTCATCAAGGCTTCCCGCACTTGCGGAATGGCGGCGACAACCGAGGCCGCCTCGGTGATGGCCTGCAATTTCAGCGCATTGTCCTGAAATTTCGTCGGATCAAGCGTGATGGCGGCCTCAATCGCATGGTCGACGTCGTCGGGTGGATAGCCGGCATCGAGCACGGCCTTCGCCACCGCGCGATAAAGCAGCCCGGTGTCGAGATGTTGCAGCCCATAGACCGCCGCGATCTGCCGCGCAATCGTGCCTTTGCCCGAGGCAGCGGGTCCGTCGATGGCGATGATCATGACAATTCCGCGCCCAGCGACTGCATGAGCTCGACGAAACCCGGAAAGCTCGTTGCAATGAAAGTGCCATCGTCGATCTGCACCGGCTTTTCGCTGGCGAGGCCAAATACCATCGCCGCCATGGCGATACGGTGATCCATGTGGGTGGTGACCAGACCGCCACCGGCGGGACGGCCTGTGCCATAAACGATCAGGTCGTCGCCCTCGATATCGGCGGCAACGCCGTTGGTGCGCAACAAGGCGGCGGTGGCGGCGAGCCGGTCCGATTCCTTGACGCGCAGCTCCTTTAGTCCACGCATCACGGTCGGGCCTTCGGCAAAGGCGGCGGCAACGGCGAGGATCGGGTATTCGTCGATCATGGACGGCGCGCGCCCCGCCGGCACCTCGACGCCGTGCAATGCGCCTGCGCGAATGCGCAAATCGGCGACGTCCTCGCCGCCTTCATTGCGTTCGTCGAGCCGCTCGATGCGCGCCCCCATTTCGCCGAGCGTGGCGAGCAGCCCGGTGCGTAGCGGATTCATCATCACCCCGCGGAGCACCACGTCCGAGCCCGGCACCAGCAAGGCGGCGACCAGCGGGAATGCCGACGACGACGGGTCGGCCGGCACCGTGACCGGCCGTGGCGTCAGTTCCGGCTGACCGACGAGCGTGATGCGGCGGCCGTTGCCATTTCCTTGGCCGTCCAGCTCGACCCGCACTTCGGCGCCGAAATGAAGCAGCATCTTCTCGGTGTGATCGCGGGTCGGCTCCGCCTCGATCACGACGGTCTCGCCCGGCGCCGAAAGACCGGCCAACAGCGTCGCCGATTTCAGCTGCGCCGAGGGCACCGGCGGCGCGAACACGATCGGCATCGGGTCGCGCGCGCCGGCAAGCGTCAGCGGCAGGCGGCCGTCCACCGAGGCAAGCGTTCGCGCGCCCATGCGCTGGAGCGGATCGAGCACGCGTTGCATCGGGCGAGAGCGCAGCGAGGCGTCACCGTCAAACGTCGCGGTGACCGGGCAGCCGGCGACCGCGCCGAGCATAAGCCGGCAGCCGGTGCCGGAATTGCCGAAATCGAGCGGACCCGCGGGTTCGGCAAAGCCGCCAACACCGACACCGTGAATGAGCCACTCCCGCTCGCCGCTGCGCTCGACACGGGCGCCAAGCGCCCGCAAAGCCTGTGCCGTGTTGAGGACATCCTCGCCTTCAAGCAGTCCGCCGACGCGGGTGGCGCCGACCGTGAGCGCGCCAAGGATAAGTGCACGAATCGACATCGATTTGTCGCCTGGGACCCGAACCGAACCGGAAAGCGAACCGTTTCGGCGGGCGGCAAGCGGAACGCGGGTGGCGGGCATAGGATTTAATCCAATCAGAGCCGTGGACCGGTCATGAACCGGATCATGGACCGGATCATGACGTGGCGACGGAACAGCGCCCTCTATCACGTGCCGCGGCGGCCCGTCATCCGGTCGTTTTTTGCGTTTCGAGCCGCCCGCCGCAATGGCGACGATCGTCTATTGACAGCCGCGCTGCGACTAGCCAAGTGAAGCACCCGAATTGCGGGAAAGGATGCGGATCGTGGCCAAAGCCGAACTGGGCGTTAAAAGGCTGTGCGCCGGTTGCGGCGCCAAATTCTATGACCTGAGCAAGGATCCGATCCACTGCCCCAAATGCGGTACGGTCTATGTGGTAGCGCCGGTTGTATCGCGCGGCCGCCCGGAACCCGCGCCGGTAGTCCCGCGTGCGGTTGTCCCGGTCGAGGAGGTCGTCGTGCCGGAGCCGGCCGAGGTGGAGACCGTATCGCTCGAAGAGGCCGACGCCGAGGCGCAAGGTGCGAAGAAACCCACGACCGCGGAGCCGGGGGCTGAAGAGGAAGAGGTCGAAATCGAGGAAACGCTCGATGACGACACCTTCATCGAGGAGCAGGAGGAAGAGGACGCCGACGTCACCGATATTATCGGCGGCGACATCGAGCCCGAAGAGGAAGGATAATTAGAGGTCAGTAAGCAGGTATCAGAATGACTGGGGTTCCTCTGACGACCGATTACTGACGTCCAATCCCTGAAGGGGCCATAGCTCAGTTGGGAGAGCGCTTGAATGGCATTCAAGAGGTCGGCGGTTCGACTCCGCCTGGCTCCACCAGCCTTCGCTCGCGAAGCGAGTGAAGGCTGCCGCGCCGAAGTACAAAGGGCGAAGGCGGGCGAAGCTGCCGCGAGCTTCGGCTCGGCAAGCCATTGCCCATAATCTCCGCGAAGGTTGCCCGCCGTAGCTCGAATAGCGTAGGCGGGCTTCGCGCTCGGTACGCCGGTACGAACTGCATATCGCATCGCCAATAGCGTGCGGCGGCTCGCCGCGGCGCCGTGCCGGGGGCGAGCCTGTCTTGGATGTGTTATATGACGCTCCGGGAGGGAACGGAGGTGGGGATGGGTAAAAGATGGATCGGCGCCGCGCCAGTAGCGGCACTTGGTTTGATAGCGGGCGTTATGGCCGCCGGCCCATTGGCGGCGCAGCAGGGATCGGGGGCCGGCGCGGCGGCGCAGTCCGACCCGGCGCTGAGTTCGGAAGATCAACTCGCGCCGTCCCAGCTCAAGCAAAAAGTTCCTGCGGCGGTAGCGGAGCCGACCGGCGGCTCCAACACCACGGCGCATCCGGCGACGCATGCCGCGGCGGCAGCCGCGGCGCACCCCGCCGAGCCCAAAATGCCCCCACCGGGCGCTCACGTGGTGGCTTGCACCGGCATCTTCAGCAAGGAATTCGAACCATCTTCGGCTCGCCATGACGTTCGACTATAAGAACGTCACTTTCGCCGACGTGGACGCCGACGGCGGCGCCAAGGTCAAGGCCTCGATCGTATTTCCGAACGACCCGAAGCGCCGGCTCGAAGTGTGGTGGTCCAATCCGGCCGAGCGCAGCGGCGTTTATCTTATCGACATCAAGGGCAAATCGACCTGGGGCGCGCCCGGCGGCATGCGGCTCGGCCTCAACCTCGTACAGCTTGAAAAGCTCAATAAAAAGCCGTTCAAGATTAAAGGCTTCGACAAAAACGGCGTGGCGTCGGTGAGCGACTGGGACGACGGCGCGCTGGCATCGCTGCCCGGCAGCTGCAAATCGGGCGTGAGCCTGACCGCCGATCCGAAAGCCTCGCCTGACGAGGTCAGCGCGCTATCGCCCGACAAGGACTACAGCTCGTCCGATCCCGCCATTCGCGCGATCAAACCGACGGTCAGCGAAATCCTTATCGGCTACTGACCCTGTCCGCCCGCGCCGCTCTACGGCTTCGGCTGCGCGTGGCCCGGCGGGGCGGCGGCAGGTGTTACAGGTGGCGCGGCAGACTTGGCCTGGTCGCTGCGCATCGTGCGCACATCGCGCGCCATTTCCAGACAAGTCAGCAGCTCGGTATAGCTCGAATCGCCGCCCATCGTCGATTTGCGGGTGCACGCGGTCTTGTCGGTCGGCGAGAAGCTCGACCATTCTTTGGCCAGTTCGTCGCGAGTGGCCTGCTCGCTGTCGAGGCAGTTCTTCTTTTCCACGGCGATGTCGGTGTCGTGGAACGAGACGCCGCCTTGCTGGGCGATGCCCTGGCAGACCTGCTCGACGTTGAGCGTGGGCACGCTGTCTGCGACCGGCATGATCAAATGCGCGCCAAGGATCAATACCGGGGGGAGGATCATCATCGTGCTCCGTCGATCGACTACGCCAATTATAGCACGCCTGCGGCGCGGAACCAGGGAAGGCCACATTGTGCCGCCGGATTGAGGGTTGACCGGCGATAACCGGCCCCGCTATGGCTCGCATGCGGCCGGGCGAGGGACAGGCTATGATTCTTGCACCGCTCTTTGGCACGGCGTTGCTCGTTGCCGTGGCTACCGAACCGCTCAACGATGGCAATGGTGCTGTGCCGCTCTCCACACAGCAGAAAAGCGCCGCAACCGCGCCACTGGTGCGCTCGGCAACCGATTGCATCGTGCGCGCGGTGGTCGCCGATCCCCGCTATGGCTCAAAGCCGGCGGCCGAGTTCGGCAGCGAACTCGGCGACCTTATCGTCGCTTCGATGCCGTCTTGCGCCACGCCGGTCCGCGCCATGATCGACGCTTATGACCGTTACTACGGCGACGGGACCGGCGAGGCGTTCTTCATGGGCCCCTATCTCGACGTGCTGCCAAAGGTCGTCGTCGAAGCCGGCAAGAAAGCCGCGCGCTGACGCCGGCAGTGGAGGCCGTCCCGCGGTCCACACCGGGATTGCCGGGCTTGCTCGGCCAACCCTCTTCGAAGCCCCTCAGCGCCGCCGAAGAGTCGTCAACGAAACGCATGCCCGCGAGACGGGTCCCGGCGCACTCGCACATCCAACCTGCGTCAAACTTGCGCAACACGCGGCCGGTTCGCCGAAATCTCAGCCCCTCCCGTCCACAGTTGCCAGCTGGGGCGGCCGTTCAACCACGATGCGGGATTCCGGTATGCCGCGCCTCAGCAACATCGCAAACTGCTGCGGCGGCACTGGCTGGCTGAAATAATAACCTTGCGCCTCTTCACACCGGTAGGCGCGCAGAAATGCCACCTCCTCCAGCGTTTCGACGCCCTCGGCAATGACCCGCAGCTTGAGACCCCGGGCCATGCCGATCACCGCTTTGACAATGGTCGTATCGTCGCCGGCGGTGCTGATCTGACGAACGAACGACTGGTCGATCTTGACGGCGTCAACCGGAAACTTTTGCAGATAGCTCAAGCTCGAATAGCCCGTGCCGAAGTCATCGACCGCCACCCGGATGCCATTTTCCCTCAGGGTCCGGAGAATGGTTGCCGTGGACGCGGCATGCTTCATCAGAACGCTCTCGGTCAGTTCCAGCTCAAGCGAATTCGGATCGAGGCCCGTTTCGCTCAGGATTGCGAACAACCCATCCAGAAATTTCTCGTCGCGAAACTCGATCGCGGAGACGTTTACGGCCATGCTCGTTGCCGGCAGGCCTAGATCAATCCACGCCCGGGCTTGCTGGCACGCTTCACGAAGAACCCAGGCGCCGATCGGCAGAATGAGACCGCAGTCTTCCGCGACCGGAATAAAGTCTATCGGCGATACCGATCCTCGCGTGGGATGCATCCAACGTATCAGTGCTTCAGCCCCGGTAATCGCTCCCGTCGTCAGATTGATCTTCGGCTGGAAGTGCAGCGTGAATTCCCGTCGTTCCAAGGCGCGCCGCAAGCCCTCTTCGGTGGATTGCCGCTCCACCGCCCGGGCATTCATCGCCGGCTTGAAAAACTGAAAGCTTTGGCGCCCATTTTCCTTGGCCTGGTACATCGCGGTGTCGGCATTCTTGATGAGTGTCTCCGCGTCCAGGCCATCGTCAGGGTAGACGCTCACGCCGATGCTTGTGGTGACGTGAAGATCGTGGTGGTCGATGGAATGAGGCTGCGCCACCGCCTGCAGCATTCTTCTCGCCGTAATGGCCGCGTCTTCCGCCAGTTCGACTTCCGACAGCAGCACGACGAACTCATCGCCGCCCTGCCGGCTGACCGTGTCCGATCCGCGAACGCACTCCACTAGGCGCTTGGCGATGGATTGAAGAAGTTTGTCGCCGATCGGATGTCCCAGCGAATCGTTGATGTGCTTGAATCCGTCCAAATCCAGAAACAGTACCGAGACGTGCTTCATGTGACGCGGCGCCAAGGCGATCGCCTGGCTAATTCGGTCGTTCAGGAGCATCCGATTGGGCAAGCCGGTCAGAAAGTCGTGCTCGGCGGAATGGGTCATTTGCAGCGCCATGGCCCGGGCCACGCTCACGTCACGGAAAACAATGACCGCCCCGGCAGCCTGCCCTTCACCGTCGTGAATGGGCGCGACGGAGTCTTCGATCGGAATTTCAAATCCGTCACGCCGGACGAGGATGGAGTTCGCCGGCAGGTGCACCGTTTGGTCGCCCCGAACTGCCCTATCCATGGGATTGGGAATGACTTCGCGATTCGTGGTGTCGAGGATGCGGAACACTTCGGCCATGGGCCGGCCGGCCGCCTCCTGCCACGACCAGCCGGTCAATTTCTCTGCGACGAGATTGAGGAAGGTGAGGTTTCCCGACACGTCCGTGCAGGCAACGGCGTCGCCGATGCTGTTGAGCGTGACCTGGGCGCGCTCCTTTTCCACGAACAAAGCGTCTTCCAGGTTCTTGCGCTCGATGGAATAGCGTAGCGCGCGCACCAGCCCGCGCGTGGTGCCATAGGTGTCGATTTGGCTTTTGACGAGATAGTCTTGCGCCCCTTCTTGCAGCGCACGCGCGGCAAGCGTCTCGTCGTCCAAGCCGGTCAGCACGACCAAAGGGATACGGGGCGCGGCGGCGTGGGCGCGGCGCACCGCATCCAGTCCTTGGACATCGGGCAATCCGAGATCGAGCAGGACAATGTCGACCGTATGCTCGGCAAGATATTTCTCGGCCTCATCCATTGACGGCGCGATCGTCAATTTTGTGCCGTGCGAGCCCTGCTCGTCGAACATTTCGCGCAGCAGACGGGCGTCTCCCGAATTATCCTCGACCAGAAGGACCGAATTGATGGATTTTGCGGTCATCCGCTTGGCACCCGCTGCGGCAACTTGACCTTGGTCAGCCAGAAAGCATTGATGTCCCTGACCAGACCGTCGAATGCGTCCCACTGCGCGGGTTTTCTGAGGTAGCAGCTCGCCTGCAGTTGATAGCTTGTCAAAACATCCGCGTCGGTCTCGGAACTGCTCAGAACGATAGTGGGAATCATTTTGAGGTTTTTGTCTCCCTTGATCTGGGCAAGAACCTCGCGGCCATCCATTTTCGGCAGGTTCAGATCCAGCAAGATGAGATCGGGCCGCGGCGCATTGAGGTGAGCCCCGCGCCGTTTTAGAAATGCCATGGCCTCCGTGCCATCGGAAGCAAAGTGCAAACGGACGTGAATGTTGACGTCGCGAAAGGCCTCCCGCGCCAGCCGGACGTCGCCGGGATTATCTTCGACCAGGAGAACCTCTATGAACCTCTCGCCCTCTGCGACGGTATTCATGGTTCGGTTCCCGTCAAAGCAATGCGCACATTGGAGACGTGCGCGGATTGCGGCTTGAATGAGACGTTGCCCAAGCCGTCGCTGACGAGCCGGCCGGCGTTTTTCCGCCTCATTGGCTTTGCGCCTGCTGCGGCAGCTTGACCTTCCGCAGCCAGAAATCGCTGATGTTCTTTACCAGGGCTTCGAACTCGTCCAGTTGAACGGGCTTGGTGAGGTAGCAGTTGGCCTGGAGTTGATAACTGTTCGCGATATCCGCCGCCGCATCGGAAGTGGTCAGGACGACCGTCGGGATCGTTTTGAGGTTTTCGTCACTCTTGATGCGCGCCAGAACCTCGCGGCCGTCCATTTTCGGCAGGTTCAGATCCAGCAAAATAAAATCAGGGCGAGGGGCATCGGCGTGCGCTCCCTCGTGCCTGAGAAAGGCCATGGCATCCACGCCGTCGTTGGCGACATGTAAGTGGACGGCGATGCCGACATCGCGGAAGGCCTCCAGCGTCAACCGGACGTCACCGGGGCTGTCTTCAATCAGGAGAACTTCCTTGGTCATACCGTTACTCTGTTACTCTGTACTTCTTGCCCGTCGAATTTGGCGGCCGATTTTCCGTTTATGCGAAATTCGCCCGCGGCGGCAATTTGGCCATTGTCAGCCAAAAGTCGTTGACGGTCTTCACCACGGTCTCGAACGCGTCCAACTGTACCGGCTTGTTGAGATAGCAATTCGCCTGAAGTTGATAACTTTTCAAAACGTCCACCTCGGCCTCGGAAGTGGTCAGAATGATTGTAGGAATTGATTTCAGGCCGCTATCCTCCTTGATGAGGGCCAGAACTTCGCGGCCATCCATTTTCGGGAGGTTCAAATCCAGCAGGATAAAGTCCGGGCGGGGGGCTTGGCTGTGGGAGCCCTCGCGTCGCAAAAAGGCCATGGCCGCCACGCCGTCGATAGCCACGTGCAAATTGATAAGCGAGCCGGCACCGCGGAAAGCTTCCTGCGTCAGTCGAACATCGCCAGGACTGTCTTCGACCAAGAGAATTTCTAATGTCATGCCTTAATCTCCGATAGTTTTTGTGACATCGCCACTTCCCGGCAGCGCAAAGCGAAACGTCGAGCCGTGCCCGGGTTGCGATTCGACGGAAATATTGCCGCCGTGCCGCTCGACGATCTTCTTGCAGATGGCCAATCCGATACCGGTGCCGGCGAACTCGTCCCGTTTGTGCAGCCGCTGAAACATGCCGAAAATTCTTTCGAAGTATTGCGGGTCAATTCCCAGTCCGTCGTCCTTCACCGCAAAATCCCATTTCCTCCCGCCGTTCTTGGCGGCGGAAACATGCACGTGGGGAACTCCGGGCTTTTGGTATTTGATGGCATTGCCGACGAGGTTCTGAAACAACTGAACCAGTTGCATCTCGTCGGCCAGGACGGCGGGGAGAGGATCGTGCGTTACCACGGCATTGCTATCCTCAATGGCGCCGCGCAGATTGACCAGCGCCTGTTGCAATGCGGCTTCACTCGAGGTTTCGAGTAGATCTTTTCCCTTTGTTCCGACGCGCGAATAGGCCAGCAGGTCCTGGATCAAGCGTTGCATTCGGCTGGCCCCGTCCACGGCGAACGCGATGAACTCGTCGGCATCGGCATCGAGCTTTCCCTTGTATCGTCTGGACAAAAGCTGGGTGTAACTGGCCACCATCCGCAACGGCTCCTGCAAATCGTGCGAGGCAATGTAGGCGAACTGCCCCAGTTCCTCGTTCGAGCGGTGCAATTCCTCCACCTTCTGCAGCAGAACGACTGCGGCCTTCTTGCGCACGCTGATGTCGCGGATCGCCGCCGTCACCAGGGTGCCTTCGGCATTGCGGAGCGGGCTCAGCATCAGCTCAATCGGAAATTCGCTGCCGTCCTTTCGCCGTGCAATGAGTTCGATACCCGTCCCGATCTGCTGCGCCGACGCGTCTTCCGCGGACCGCAGATCGTCCGCGATCAGCCGCTCGGCAAAGCCCACCGGAATGATGTTCGTGACCTTCTGCCCGAGGAGCTCGTCGCGGCGGTAACCGAATTGCTTTTCCGCCTGAACGTTCAACAGCACGATTTCGCCGCCCTGATTCACCACCACCATCGCGTCGGGAGCCGCTTCCAGCAGCCCGCGGTAGCGGCCCTCCATCTGCGCCAGATGCGTTTCCGCGGCCTTGCGCACGCTGATGTTGCGAATTGCCGCCGTCACCAAGGTTCCTTCGGCGCTTTCCAGCGGGCTCAGCATGATCTCGATCGGAAATTCGCCGCCGTCCTTGCGCAACCCGATGAGCTCGATCCCGGTCCCGATCTGCTGCGCCAGCGCGTCTTCGGTGGAGCGCAGATCGTCCGCGATCAGCCGCTCGGCAAAGCCCACCGGAATGATGTTCGTGACTTTCTGCCCGAGGAGCTCGTCGCGGCGGTAGCCGAACTGCTTTTCCGCCTGAACGTTCAATAGGACGATCTCGCCGCCCTGATTGACCACCACCATCGCGTCCGGAGCCGCTTCCAGCAGTCCGCGATAGCGGCCTTCCATCTGCGACAGGTGCGTTTCCGCGGCCTTGCGCACGCTGATGTTGCGAATTGCCGCCGTCACCAGGGTTCCTTCGGCGCTTTCCAGCGGGCTCAGCATGATCTCGATCGGAAATTCGCCGCCGTCCTTGCGCAACCCGATGAGCTCGATCCCGGTCCCGATCTGCTGCGCCAGCGCGTCTTCCGCGGAGCGCAGATCGTCCGCGATCAGCCGTTCCGCAAAGCCCACCGGAATGATGTTCGTGACCTTCTGGCCCAAGAGCTCGTCGCGGCGGTAGCCGAACTGTTTCTCCGCCTGAACATTCAGTAGGACGATCTCGCCGCCCTGATTGACCACCACCATCGCGTCCGGAGCCGCTTCCAGCAGTCCGCGGTAGCGGCCTTCCATCTGCGACAGGTGCGTTTCCGCGGCCTTGCGCACGCTGATGTTGCGGATCGCCGCCGTCACCAGGGTTCCTTCGGTGCTTTCCAGCGGGCTCAGCATGATCTCGATCGGAAATTCGCCGCCGTCCTTGCGCCGCGCAATAAGCTCGATCCCCGTCCCGATCTGCTGCGCCGAGGCGTCTTCTGCGGAGCGCAGATCGTCCGCGATCAGCCGTTCCGCAAAGCCCACCGGAATAATGTTCGTGACCTTCTGGCCGAGCAGTTCGTCGCGGCGGTAGCCGAACTGTTTCTCCGCCTGCAGATTAAGCAGAACGATCTCCCCGCTTTGGTTCACCACCACCATTGCATCGGGAGCCGCCTCCAGCAGCCCGCGGTACTTCGTCTCCGACTCCTTGCTCTCGGTGAGATCGCGGCTGATGACGGAAAACCCGCGCAGATTTCCGGCCGGATCGCGCGATGCCGTGAAGGTGGTGCGGACCTGGAAACGCGTGCCGTCTTTGCGCACGCGCATGCCTTGTTCTTCGTATTGACCGTTGCGGCGGCTATCCGGAGTATTTCCTGCGGCCTGCCCAGCTTGATGTCTTCCGCCGGAAAGAAACGAGAGAAATTCTGACCGGCGACCTCCTCGTACGTGCAACCTGACATTCGCTCCGCGCCGGGATTCCAGGTGCGAATCTCGCCCAGCGGACCCAAGCATAAAGATGGCGTAGTCCTTGACCCCCTAAATCAGCGTCCGATATTTGCGTTCACTTTCCTGGAGCGCCTCCTCGGCGATCTCGCGCCGCGAACTGTCGCGCTGGACGATCCAGCCGGCGGCGGCGGTGATCAGGAGGCCCAGGACGGTTCCAAGGATCAGAATAATCTCGGTACGGCTCGTGCTCCGCCGCAGTCTCCGCATCGCGCAGCACCAACAATCGGTGTTCTTCGTCCTGCATCTGGCGAACGATCGCTTGATAATCGACCATGATCTGCAGGCCAGGTCCGGCCCGAGCTGTGGCCACTTCAGGCAGAGGCTGGTGATTTCGGATCAAATCAATGTTTTTGTCCGCGAGGTCTAACCTTTGGGCGGCCAGCCGTTCGAGGTCTGAAATCCTGCGCTGCTGCACGGGATTATCTACGGTCAAGTCGCGGACGGCCGCCGTATGCTGCTCCAGACTTAATCTGGCGGCACGGTAGCGATCGAGATAGGATTCGTCCTTAACCAGGAGAAACCCGCGGACGCTCGACGTCATCGTCTCCATCGCGAATTGCAATTCCTCAAGGTTTTCCAGAACCTCGTGGGTGTGCTGCACCCAGTAATTGTTTCCACTCGTCACGACGATGCTGCGATAGGACAAACCGCCCACGACGAGCAGGATCGCAAAGGCGGATCCGAACGCGACTTGCACCATCCGATTTGTCAGAGGCTGGCCGGCATTGCGCACTCACCGTGGCTTCCGCGTTTTTGCGCACGACCGACGAACGATCTCGCGCGATGGCTAGTTTGGGGCGCTGAGCCTCGACGACGCCGCGCCCCTATAATTCTTCCGTTTTTTGGTCGCCATTTTTCTGTAGATGCTTAATTGCTTTCTTCAGCTCGACAATTTCTTCCTTAAGTCGATCCACGCGCCTGTCGACGCCAGTATCTTCCGCTTTTGTTTTTGTGGCTGCACGGAAGGTGACGCCTATCTGGTCGCCGTCGTGCCACCGCTTCTCGGCATGAAAACTTTGCCCCTTGATCGGGATGTGCAAATCCAAAAGCTCAGTCAAAACCAGCGGCTTATCGAATTGCAACCGCGCACCGATATCGGAAATATCGCGCACAACGCAGTCGATAGCGGTGCCGCGGCCTTCAAAATATACGAAGGCTCGCAAAAAGCATTTGTGTCGCGGCGATTCTCGTTTTTCAATCACTGGCACTGGTCGCTCGCAAGGTCATCGGCTGTCGCGTCAACTCGCGTGGCAGCTTGGCGGTCTTAGGTGGTTGTGCGTATGACGAGCCGTATCTTCGTTGTTCTGGTTATTGTGTGGTGACCGGCCTTCGCGATTATCTGTGTTTCGGCAAGGATTTGAGCCGCGAGATCTTGAGGACGGACGAAATTGATTGTTTGCATCAGGGAGCATGGTGGGCTGCCGACGGCGGCAGGTAGCTGCGCACCGACGCGGCGAGCGTCATCGGATCGAATGGCTTGGACAGTACGCCTTGGGCGCCAAGCGAGGTGTATTGCTCGATCTCGTCGGCCCGCGTACGAGCGGTCAGGAACACAACCGGGATGTGGGCGGTCCGCGGATTCTTGCGCAGATTGGCAAGCGTTGCCGGGCCGTCCATGAGCGGCATCATGACATCCAACAGGATGAGTGAAGGCGACCACTCGGCGGCCGCCACCAGCGCATCCGCGCCCGACGCGCAGGCCCGCGTCTTAATTTCACGATCCAGGCCGAGCGATACGTCCACGACCTCGCGGATATCCGGCTCGTCGTCCACGAGCAGAATGCGAATATCGGTCATACGACCTCCTTGGATAAATTCGTTGCCCGGGATGCCAGGCGATCGCGCACCGTGGCCACGAGGCTATCGATTGATGTATGCGACTTGGCCAGTGCGGACGACACCTGTGCATCAGATGTCAAGTTCGCGCCGTCGGCGGAAAAAACGACCACGGGAATTACATTGCCCTTGCTGTCGCGCAGTTCGGGCAACAGATCGGGACCGGCCCCTTTGGCGAGCGCCACATCAAGCACCGCAAGGTCGAAGTCGCTGGCCTTCAGCGCTCGCTGCGCCTCCTCGATCGAATTGACCGTCACGACATCGCCAATTTCGCCAAGCGCGCGGGCGACGGCGTTGTCTTCGTCAACGTGAAGGATTCGCGGACGTCTGTTCGCCTCCTGCACAACGGGCTTGGCAAGCAGCCGCACAGGCGGTCGAAGTCCACCGGCTTGTTCAGCCAATCCAGCACATTGAGCTTGGACGATCGCAAATCGTCGCGCCCGCGGCTGGGATCGCCGGAGACAACGATGATCGCTGTGTCGCGATATTGCGGCAACGCGCGCAAGCGCACGATCAGACTTACGCCGTCGCCATCCGGCAGGTGGATATCGACCAGAATTGCGTGATATTGCGTTGCCCCCGCACGCGTGAGCGCGTCGCCTACAGAATACGCGAAATCCGTGGCAAATCCGACCTGCCTCAGCTGCTCGCGCAGCGTAAGCGCCGTATCGAGATCGTCTTCACAAAGTAATAGCCGCGCCGCATCCGGCTTCGCATCGCGATCGATTGCGAGGCTGGCCACATGATCCCAGCAGGGTAGCTGGACGTGAAAAATCGTTCCGCCGCCGGGAGCATCGGCAAAGCCCACATCGCCGCTGAGCCGGTCGACGATCTGCTTGACGATGCTCAGCCCAAGGCCGGTGCCGCCCTTCTGCCGCGCGTCCCCGGCATCGGCCTGCGCGAATTTCTCGAAGATGAGCGGCTTGAAGTCGACCGGAATGCCCGGGCCATGGTCGCGCACCGTAAGACGGACCATGTCGGTTCCTTTCTCGATCGCGACCACCACTTCACTAGTCCGTCGGAGAAAACTTGATTGCATTCGAAAGCAGATTGGTGACGACCTGGAGCAGCCGGTCCGGATCGGCTCGCACGTCCGCGGCGATATGCGCCGCCTCCAGCCGAACGCGCACACCATAACCTTCGGCAAATCCCCGATTGGCTTCGATCGCCTGCGCCACCAACGGCCGCACTTCGACGCGACTGAAATTGAAGATCATACGTCCGGCCTGAATCTTCTCGATATCAAGAATGTCGTCGACGAGTCGCACCAGGCGTTTGCTGTTGGTGTGCGCGATCGCAAGCAAGCGCGCCATCGACTGAGGCAGATTTCCGGCCGCATTGCCCATAAGCAGGCCGAGCGAGCCGGAGATCGAAGTCAGCGGCGTGCGCAGCTCATGGCTCACCGTCGAGACGAATTCGTCCTTCAATTGCTCCAGGCGCTTGCGCTCGGTGGCATAGCGCAGCGCCCGCAAAATCCCGCGCACTTCGATTTGGCCTTTGATGAGGTAATCTTGGGCGCCTTCTTGCAGGGCTTGCTCGGCCACCATCTCGTCATCCAAGCAGGTCAGCACCACGAGGGGGAGACGTGGCGCGGCGGCATGGGCGCGGCGTATCGCACCCAGTCCCTGCGCATCGGGCAGTCCCGGGTCGAGCAGAATGATGTCGACCACATGCTCGCCAAGGTACTTCTCGGCCGCGTTCATGCAATCCACGTGCGTCATTTCGGTGTCGTGAGCGCCGTGATCATTGAACATTTCGCGGAGCAATCGGACGTCTCCAGGATTATCTTCGATCAGGAGAATTGCTTTGATCAATTTTGTGCTCGCTTGCTGAGCGCCTGCGCTGGCAACTGAATGTTTCTGCACCGGAAGCAGCGATGCTCGTCATGAAGCGCCACGCGCGATCGGTCGGGGAGGCATAGTCGCGAAGGAGCCTTCATCGCCACTATTGGCTTCGGCGACACTGCCGCATCACAATATAATTTTGCAATAATACTCGCGACGGGCGAACGCGAAATTTCCTAGGTAAAAATACTAAAGGCACGAGTTCTGGATGAACCAAACATGTTTTATCTGATGTACGTACAAATACTTTACGTCAGCCGCGCGGCGGCGGCCAACTGAGGCGGCTATTGAACTTTTATTCTGGCATTGCCAGCAGGTATTTGTACGGATGCAAAATTCGGCGAGAGCAAAATATAGCGCTGTCGGAATGCATCTAAGGAGTTCGTAATGGGTCGCGATTTAAAAGCTGAAATTATTGCACTGCTCAATGAGTGCCGGATAATGACCATGGCGACCATCCGTGGCGATGGTTGGCCACAAGCCGCCGTAATGTCTTACGCCGCGGCTGATGCCCGAGGTCGTGTCGATCGTCGACTATTCCAAGCGCTTCGGCCATTCCGACCTGGTGCGGGTTTCGCTGGACCAACAGGTTGAACGTGTCGAGGAACTGCATCATCACTGGGCTGGACTCCAGGCTGCGTGAGGCACCACGCGCGGCGCCATTCGTACGATTACACAGCCGATACAGCCCTGGTGACCAGCCTGCTGACAATCCGGGCGAAAGCAGCTGATAATCTCGAGATGGCGCCGCTACATCGAACGCAATAACGCGGGTAGCCATCGCGTGGCATCCGCGGCTATCCATTCATCTATTGATGACCAAAGGCAATTTTCAATCTATCGAGCAAAGCCTAATCGCACGTCAGCGACCATCAGGTCGGCGACGCTGCCGCGCCTGAAACGTTACGGCTTCGCTCATGCGGGACGCTGTTCATGACAATACGCATCAGATCGACGGAATTCTTCGCGCCGAGCTTGTGCATGATCCGGCCGCGATGGATCTCCACGGTCCGCGGGCTGATGTCGAGATTTTTCGCGGTCTCCTTGTTGGAGGCCGCGGTGGCGATCTGCGCCAAGCACCTCGCGTTCGCGCCGCGTCAGCTGATAATAGCCGCGGATGTCGAAGGCGAAACCGGCGACGGCAATTCGTCGCGCTCGCGAAACTGCTTCCAGCCGTCGATAGCCTCGTAGACGCGGGCACGATGGCATGGGATCGAGCCGTTTTCCAGATAGTCGAACGCGCCGTTGCGCATCGCCTGGACGACGTTCAAAACGTCCTCCTGCGCGGAGATCATAAGGATAGGCGCCGGATAGTTCCTGGCGTCGATCTCTTTGAGTACTTCGAGATCCGATTAAGCCGGGCATGCACGAAATCGAGCAGGACACAAGCGGGAGTTTGACCGCGCGCAAGCCGAATAAACGAGCGGCCATCGGCAAAGGCGGCGGTGCGAAGTCCGCGTCGCGGAGGATGGAGGAAAGCGCTTCGCGCATGTCGTAGTCGTCGTCGACGATAAAGATCTCGTTGATCCCACTTGATTTGTCCGATATTGACCCATCGTGTCGGCCTCTCGCTGTTTGCCGCGAAGTCTGCTTCATGGAGCGCCATCGGTTAGCCTGCTCGCTGTGACGCAAATCTCCTCGCTGGGCATAGCTCGGCCGCCCATTATGGAGACATGGAACCTCGCGCAATTTTCTTTGGGCGAAGCGCCAGCGACCCACGCGCCAAATCAGTCAGTATGATACCTGACATAACAACGGCTAAGTCGCTGTTCAAAATTGCACAACTTATACGGAATTTGCGTACGTACTAACACGAGGACGGTTGCTAATAGTTTGTTTGTATGTCTGGCTTGGGGGTTTAAGCGCGCATTGTGCGGCCGGAGACGCGTTTTCGCTCACAGAATTTCGCTCGGGTCTTCGGGATTGCCGAATTCGGCAGCCAGCACATGCGACAAGGAACGATGCACCGCGATGTCGCCGTCGTAATCGATGTAACCCAGGTTACGGAATTTGTTCATGAAATGACTGATGCGGGCCCGCGTGGTACCGACCATCTGGGCCAGATCCTCCTGATCGAGCCTGTCGACGATTGCCTCGTCCCGGTCGCCACCGTAGTTCGCCAGCATGAGGAGTATCGCGCCAAACGCTGCTCACTGCTCTCAAAAAGATGACTGATCAGCCGTGCCCGCAATCGCCGGACCCGGCGCAGAACTCGCATCAGCAGGAACCCGGCGAACCGCGGATCGCTTTGCAGCGCTCAATCGCATTGGCTTTCGCCATTGTACGAGAACAATCGGTAAGGCATACGGCGGCCGCCACGCGCACGTTTTCTCCCAGCAGGCAGGTTTCGCCAAAGAAGGCGTCGTGTCGAGGGTGGCCATAATGGCCATTTGCCCTGCGGCGAGACGAGTTTGATCCGCACCTGTCCTTCGCAGATGTAGAACAGGCTGTCGGCCGGATCGCCCTGCGCATAGACCGCGATCCCCGCTTTCGTCCCGGAAATCGTCGTGCCGCCGTACGTTGCGGCGAGCGTTTCAAAATCCGCCGCCTTCCAGGGCCCGAACGCTCGTTCGGCGCCAGCTCCGTCCCTTGCGATAGACATCCGCTCCCCATCTCGCCGTTGACCGGCGCAGCAAACATCGTCCCTGCCTCACGCATCCTGCGCTTGGCGGAACCGTTGCCGCTCCGGATTGCGGCGGCCAATTAACGGAGCGGCAATCGGACTGCCTTCATTCAGATCAACCGCCGGGAGTGCCGGCAGCAGCTGGATTTCTCGTCGACGGCTACGCGCTAACAGGCCACTGCCATGCCGTCGTCGGATTCGCCAAGGCTGTCATCGTTGAGTACGGCGTTGCACAGCGCGGACCGCGCACGACGATGACATTGCCGTCGTAGTGGATGTAACGCAGCCGGCGAAACTTGTTCATGAAAACATTGACGCGCGAGCGTGTCGTGCCGATCATCTGCGCTAATGCTTCCTGGTCGACGTTGCGTACGACATTCGGCGCGCCGTCGTCCCTGCCTGATTGGCCAACACGAGTAGCGCGCGCGCCAGCCGCTTCTCGCTCGAATCGAAAAGTTGGCTGATCTGGCCTTCGCGCAGCCGCGAGACCTTCTTCAGGGCGACGAGGAGGAAATGCTCGGCGATCCGCGGATTTACCTGCGCGAACGGCGCGGACGACGTTGGCACGTTCCAATCGCGCCACGACGCTGTCGGCAACTGCAGTCGGCGTGGCGACGCGGAGCCTGTTGCCGAGCAGGCAACTTTCGCCGAAAAAAGCCGCCGGGCCTCGAGACTTGCCAAGGATGCCCCCCTTGCCTTGGCTCGACACCACGGTGGTTTGGATTGTCCGTTTGAAGATAGTACAAAGCGTCGGCAGGTTCGCCTTGGCGGTAGAGCAGGGTGCCGGTCTTGAGCCGTAAAACGGTACTCGCCATAGTTTGCGGCAAATGCCTCGACGTCGAACGATGCCTCGGAGTCAAGCGCTCGGCGCAAGGAACAGCTTGCTAGTTTCCCTGACTTTCGTGACCCGCCCCCCCGCGGCAGCCGATCTGGTCTTCGCGCTCGCCGTCAACTCCGTCGTCGCCTGCGGGATCTGGTGTTCTGTCGCCTCCGCAACATCAGTGCCGGGAATTGCCTGATCAAAGGTACGAATTTTTTTCTACGACAGCCCCCACTAGGCACGGCCACATCGCCAATCGATATTGTCAATTGTGACGGGTCTATAGGTACAACCCCTTATATCTTAATGATGCCGTCGCGGAGCCCCAGGGCGACCGCATGGGTCCGATTCACGGCGCCAGTCCCGCACCGCGGTCTGCGCGTGCTCGTCGACGGTTCGTTTGGTGATGTGGAGAATTTCGCCGATCTCCTGGCCGATTTGCCGTGCGCGACCCAGCGGAGAACTCCGATCTCGCGAGCCGTCAGCTTGTCTTTTACCGTTTGCCGTCGGCGCAATGGCGGTCTCCCGTGTTCGATGGCATATCCATCGGACGACGGATCGGCCGGCCGTAGGCTCATTCGCCATCGTAATTACAGTCTAATGTATGGAGGAGAACTTGTTAGGTGAGGAATTGTGATATTTACGGGTATCGCTATTTAGTTGAAATATGAGATGTGAACAGTCATTACGGGCGTGCCTTCTGGTTGTATGGGAAGCCGTAAATCCGCTATAGCGGCATTGCTGCCTTTCGCGCCCGTGCGCCCGATGCACCGACGACCGGCGCGAGAATTATTGTCAGCGCAGCGGTAGCGAGAATTTACGCAACTGACGGCGCGCGCCCCGACAGCCATCGGACTGCGGCACGCGCCTGCCGAACTGCTTTCGCTCGACACGCAGGGCGGGACTTTAGCGCGCGATCGACTGCACCGCGATGCCGGATTGGGTCGACCACCAGGATACGGTCGGGCTCATAGACGTAGCGATAGATAAACGGCTGAGCGGCGACCACCGGCGCCGTCCACGACGGGGGCGGCGGCGACAACCGGGGCTGGCAGCACTCGTCGTAGAGCGGCTGCGGACGGTCCGCGATCGGCGCCGTCGCCACCTCGTCATAGAGCGGCTGCGGCGCGGCCGTAACGGTGCTCGCCTCGACGGTGGGCGTCGCACAATGCGGAGCGTGATGGTGCGCGTCGTCACGATTTGGCGGCGGACACCTCCGCGACAAGCGGGCCGCCACCGTGCGGACCGTCTCGGTCGTTTGCACTGTCTCGGTGATACGGTCGCGCGGTACGGTCGCAGCCGGCTGCGTGATCACGGCGGCCGTTGGGTGATGCCCGTTTGCACCTGCGCGATCGCGGCAGGCGCGCTGCGACCAGCGCCAGACCGAGCGCCGTTGAGGGAATGAGGAATCTCATGGCTTACTCCTATGCAGATATCAAATGCCATTCGGCCGTCCGGACGATCGCCCGGGCCACCACCTCAACGCCTTCGTGGTCGGGCGTTCCTGTCGACGGCTGCCGTCGAGGAGCGCATTGTCGGGCGTGTAACGGACGCGGCCCCGGGCACGGCGTGTTCCGCCGCCGCAAAATTGACGCGCTCACGCCGTCGCGCGAACCATATCCGCGCGGCAGATGGCCGCGCAGCAGCGCCGCAAGCGGCAGCGTGAGCAGCACGATGACGGCGACCAGCGTCAACGCCTTCCACACGCCGAACGCATCGCCGACGCGGCCGAACAGCATCGGCGCGATCGCGCCCGAGCCGATCGTGCCGGTGTAAAAAATACTCAGCGCGCGGCTCCGCCATTGCGGCGCGACCAGATCGGGCACCGAACCGTAGAGCACCGACGACGTGCCGTTGAGCGCGACGCCGATCAGCGGCAGCAGCACCAGCGCGGCGTCAAGCGGCAGCGGATACAGCGCCAGAATTCCCACCGCGGTCGAGCCTTCGGTCAGCCAGACCGTTCCGATCGCACCGATCCGCGCGCCGATGAAAGCGCAAGCGAGCTTGCCCGCCGCACCGCCGGCAAAAACCAGCGTCATCGCCAGGCCGATGGTCTGCACGCTTGCGCCCTTCTTTGAGCACGAACGGCAGGAACAACAAAAAGCCCATGCGCGTCGCGCTGTCGATAATGCCGATCATGAGCAACAGCGGAAACGCGTACGGCGGCCGCTTGCGCGGTTGGGCCGATTGCGCATTGCGCTTGCGATGGGCGATGTCTTCGCGCTCGTAGCGCGGCGTGACGACGAAGATCACCGCCGCCACGGCAAAGCCGAGACAGCCGAGGATGGCAAGCGCCGGGCGCCAGGCCATCGCCAGCAGCATCAGCGACAGCGTGGCCGGCAGCGTCATCTTGCCGATATCGCCGGCGAAATTGTAGGTGCCGAGCGCCTTGAGCGAGCGCGGCCCGGCAAAAGCGCGGGCGACCAACGCGGAGGCGATCGGATGCTGGGTGCTGGCGCCGAGGCCGCCGATGAACAGCGCGCCGAGCAGCATGGCGAAGCCGGAGCTCGCGCCGGCGAGGCAATAGCCGAGACCGGCAAGCGCCGTGCCGAGCGCCAGCACGCGCGCGGCGCCGAGCCGTTCCGAGGCAGGCCTGCGGGAATTTGCAGACTCGCCATGGCGCCGACAAACACGCCGCGCAGCAGCGCCGAGCGCCGCGTAATCGAGGCCGAATTCCGCCTGCCACAGCGGCAGCAAGATGTAGATCAGGTCGGTGTAGCCGTCGTGCAGCGCATGCGCCACACCGGCGATCGCGGCGGCGCGCCGCTGGTCGGGCGAAAATTGCGTCGCCAGCGCCGTAAAATCCTCCCAATGGAGCCTGCGCATTGGGAGCCTGCGGCAGTTTCTCGCAAGTCCTAGGCCCGATCGCCGACAGGCAGTCAATTGCCGGCGTCGACCGGCCGCGATTGACCGCTGCAATCGCGGAGTGCAGTCTGCCGCGCGCGGGAATCACGCGCAGACTTTGCCAGGAGGAATCATGTTCGGCCTCGGCGACCTGTTCCAGTGGGAGCGGTTCGTGACGCCCACCGTGATCAAGGTGTTCTACTGGCTCGCCGTCGTCATTTCCGTGCTGCTCGGGATCGCCGGCGCGGTCACCTCGCTGAAACCATGGCGTATCAATCCGTTCGTCGGCATGATCTTCTGATCGCCAGCCTGCTCGGCGCCTTCATGGGCGTGATCGTGGCGCGCATCATCGCCGAATTCGTGCTCATCGTGTTCCGCATCAACGAGCATCTCGGCGCGATCAGGAATCAGGGATCAGGGATCAGGAATCAGAGCCGTCCGCGTGCTGATCCTGATCCTAGGTCGCGAAGCGGAAGTGCATGACGTCGCCGTCCGGCACGACGTAATCCTTGCCTTCGAGCCGCATCTTGCCGGCGTCGCGCGCGCCGGCTTCGCCGCCGCAGGCGACGTAATCGTCATAGGCGATGGTTTCGGCGCGGATGAAGCCGCGCTCGAAATCGGTGTGGATGACGCCGGCGGCCTGCGGCGCCTTGGTGCCGCGCGTGACCGTCCAGGCGCGCGCCTCCTTCGGGCCGGCGGTGAAGAAGGTCACCAGATCGAGCAGCGCGTAGCCGGCGCGGATCAGCCGGTCGAGGCCCGGCTTCCTCGAGGCCGACGGCGGCGAGATATTCGTCGCGCTCGTCGCGCGACAGCACCGCGATCTCGGATTCGATCTTGGCGGAGATGACGACCGCGGCCGCGCCTTCCGCCTTCGCCCGCGCCTCGACCTTGCGCGCGAACGCGTTGCCGGTCGCGGCCGCAGCCTCCTCGACATTGCAGACATAGAGCACCGGCAGCGACGGTCAGCAGGCCGAGCATGTGGAAGGCCTTTTCCTCCTCGGGCTTGCGCTCGGTCAGCCGCGCCGGCTTGCCGTCGCGCAGCAGCGCGAGCGCGCGGTTGACGAGATCGAGCGCCTCCTTTGGCTTCCTTGTCGCCGCCCTTGGCTTTCTTGCTCAAGCCGTCGACGCGCCGTTCCAGACTGTCGAGATCGGCGAGCATCAGCTCGGTCTCGACGGTCTCGATATCGGCGACCGGATCGATGCGGCCCTCGACATGGGTGACGTCGGTGTCCTCGAAGCAGCGCACCACATGGGCGATGGCGTCGACCTCGCGGATATTGGCGAGGAACTGGTTGCCGAGCCCCTCGCCTTTCGAGGCGCCGCGCACCAGGCCGGCGATATCGACGAAGGTGAGCCGCGTCGGCACGATCTGCGCCGACTTGGCGAGCGTCGCGAGCGTGTCGAGCCGCGGATCCGGCACCGCGACCTCGCCGACATTCGGCTCGATGGTGCAGAACGGATAATTCGCCGCCTGCGCCGCCGCGGTTTCGGTCAGCGCATTGAAGAGCGTCGACTTGCCGACATTCGGCAGGCCGACGATGCCGCATTTGAAGCCCATGGAATTTCTTCACCTGTCGATCGGCCGGTTCACGCCGTCGTCGCGTATCGTCGTTGGTCTCCGTTCGCTGTCGCCGAAGCCCTTCGCCGCCATGGCGAGGTGCACCTTGTTCTGAAAGCTCGCGTCCTCGCCGCGCGACGAGGAGGTCGGCATTGTCGGCGATGATGGCGATCAGCGCCTCGACCCAGCCGCGCTCGCTCTTGGCGAAATCGCTCAGCACATAATGCTGCACCAGATCCTTGTCGCCGGGATGGCCGACGCCGATGCGCACGCGCCGATAATCGTTGCCGATATGCTCGGAGATCGAGCGCAGGCCGTTGTGGCCAGCAATGCCGCCGCCGATCTTGACCCTGACCTTGGCGGGCGGCAGGTCGATCTCGTCGTGGAACACCGTGATGTCGGCGAGCGGAAGCTTGTAGAAGTGCGCCGCCTCGGCGACGGCGCGGCCGGATTCGTTCATGAACGTGCCGGGCAACAGCAAGCAGCGCGCGCTCGCCGCCGATCGGCCCCTCGCAGGCGACGCCCTGGAAGCGCCGGCGCCACGGCCCGATGCCGTGGCGCTTGGCGATTGCCTGGACCGCCATGAAGCCGATATTGTGGCGGTTGCCGGCATAGCGCGCTCCCGGATTGCCGAGTCCGACCAGGAGCAGCATCGGCGTCGTCCCGCGCGAAAGGAGCCCGGCAACCTCACTTCTTCTCGGCGAGCGGCAGCCGGCGCCGCTGCCGGCGAGCGCAGCACCCGGAGCGGCGCCGGGGCAGCACCCGGGGCGGCGCCGGAGCGGCGCCCTCGGCCGGCGTGCCGGCGCGGCAGCGGCAGCGGCAGCGGCGGCCGCGGCGGCAGCGGCAGCTTCGGCCGCGGCCTTCATTTCTTCCGCATAGCCCGACGGCGGCACCACCGTGACCAGGGTGATGTCGCGGCGCCGACACGACGCGCACGCCTTCCGGCAGCGTGATATCGCTCAGATGCTTGGAGTGGTTGATCTCGAGCTCGCTGACATCGACCTCGATGCCGGCCGGAATGGCGTCGGCGCGGCAGCGCACCTCGATGGTGTGGGTCACGATGCTGACCGTGCCGCCGCGCTTGACGCCGGGCGACTGGTCGGCGTTCTTGACGTGGATCGGAATATTGACGCGGATCGTCGCGCCCTCGCCGAGCCGCATGAAGTCGACATGCAGCGGCAGATCGCGCACCGCATCGAGCTGGAAATCGCGCGGGATGACGCGGTGCTTCACGCCGTCGATCTCGACGTCATGAATGGTGGTGAGGAAATGCCCGGCATAGATGCGCTGGTGCAGATCGGCGTAGTCGAGCGAGATCGGCAGCGGCGGCTTGCCGTCGCCATAGATGATTCCGGGAACGCGGCCGGCAGCGACGTTCTGCCCGGGCGGCCCCCTTGCCTGCCCGCGAACGCGCCGTCGCCTTGATCAGATTGACGGTCGCCATGATGATATCCTCGTCTTAAGCCTGTGTATTAAGGGAAATTCCGCGGCGAGCCTCCAGGGGTGCTGAGGGGCCGCGGTCGCGGCGCTTATAGCGGCGCAGGCCTTGAAAAACAAGGAAGGCGAGCCGGCGAACGGCGCGCTCAGTAGCCGGGCCGCGATCGGCTCGTCCCGGCGTCTGACCGGCGGACGCGGCGACTGCCGTCGGCGCCGTGACCGGACTTGCCGAGCGCCGCTTCCAGCGCCGCGACGCGGGCCTTGAGCGCCTCGTTTTCCTCGCGCGCGAGGCGGGCCATGTCCTTGACCGCCTCGAAATCCTCGCGCTGGACCACGTCGAGATCGCGCAGGAAGCGCTCGGCCTGGCTGCGGAACAGCGTCTCGAACTCGCGCCGCACGCCTTGCGCGACGCCGGCTGCGTCGTTCATCAGCCGCGCGACCTCATCGAAGAACCGGTTCGTCGTCTGCACCATGACCGCCTCCGCAAGCTGGCCGGCAGAATCTGCCGCTGCCGGCCCGCTTGCCATGCGCCAGACAATGGCGATGGTGCGGCGCGGCCGCAAGGGGCTTGGCCGCCGAGTCGCGCATAGCGCCCATCACGACGGCGACTCGCGCTTGACGGAAAGCCTCCGATGCTTGTTCTGCCGGTCATTCCTTATCCCGCCATCGACCCGGTGCTGTTTCGATCGGGCCGCTCGCGGTGCGCTGGTACGCGCTGGCCTATATCGTCGGCATCATCGCCGGCTGGTTTTACGCGCGCGCCATCATCGCCTCGGAGCGGCTCTGGGGCGGACCGGCGCCGTTCACGGTGCTCGACTTCGACGATTTCGTCATCTGGGTCACGCTCGGCATCATCCTCGGCGGCCGCACCGGCTATGTGCTGTTCTACAACTGCCGCATTTCGCCGCCCATCCGGCCGAGATCTTGCAGCTGTGGAACGGCGGCATGTCGTTCCACGGCGGCGTCATCGGCTGCGTCGTCGCCATCGTGCTGTTGCCTGGCGCCGGCGCATCCCGATGCTGTCGCTCGGCGACGTCACCGCCGCGGTCGGCGCCGATCGGACTGTTTCTCGGCCGCATCGCCAATTTCATCAACGGCGAATTGTGGGGCCGGCCGACCGACGTGCCGTGGGCCATGATCTTTCCCAATGGCGGCCCGATCCCGCGCCATCCGAGCCAGCTCTACGAAGCGGCGCTGGAAGGCATCGTGCTGTTCATCGTCTCGGCGTGCTGGTGCGCGCCGGCGCGCTCAAGCGGCCGGGCGTCGTCACCGGCGCCTTCGCGCTCGGCTATGGCATCGCGCGCATCATCTGCGAATTGTTCCGCGAGCCCGACGCGCAGCTCGGCTTTCTCTGGGGCGGCGCTGACCATGGGAATGCTGCTCTGCATTCCGCTGATGCTGGCCGGCATCGCCATCCTGGCCTACGCATTGACGCGCACGAACCGACAGCGAAAGATGGCTGACGAGCGCTCGCCGCTGGAGAGCGAAATCCGCCGGCTGATCGCCGCCGCCGGGCCGATGCCGGTCGCCGAATACATGCGGCTGTGCCTGACCCATCCGCAATACGGCTATTACATCACGCGCGATCCGCTCGGCGCCGGCGGCGATTTCATCACCGCGCCCGAGATCAGCCAGATGTTCGGCGAGTTGATCGGCCTGTGGATGGCGGCGGTCTGGCGGCAGATGGGCGCGCCGGAAAACGTGCGCATCGTCGAGCTCGGCCCCGGGCGCGGCACGTTGATGCACGACGCGCTGCGCGCGGCGCAAAGTCGTGACCGGCTTCCGCGACGCGATCGTGCTGCATCTGGTCGAGATCAGCCCGGCCTTGCAGCAGGTGCAGCAGCGGCGGCTCGAAAAGCTCGACGTGCCGATGCTGTGGCACGCCACGCTCGACGACGTGCCCGCGCGGCCCGAGCATCATCATCGCCAACGAATTCATCGATGCGCTGCCGGTGCATCAAGCGGTCAAACAGGCCGACGGCTGGCACGAGCGCGTCGTCGAGATCGACGCCGACGGCAATCTGTGCTTCGGCATCGCGCGCGATCCGCTGCCGCATGTTCGAGACCGTCGATGCCGCGCGGATTGCGCCAGGCGCCCGACGGCGCGATCTTCGAATGGCGCGCCGACGGGATCGCGCTCGAACTGGGCCGCCGCATGCGCACGCGAGGCGCGGCCCTGATCATCGACTACGGTCATGCCCATAACGGCCTGGGCGACACGCTGCAGGCGGTCGCCGGGCATGCCTTCACCGATCCGCTGCGCGCGCCGGGCAAGGCCGATCTGACCGCGCATGTCGATTTCGAGGCGCTGGCGCAAAGCGCCGAAAGCATGGGCGCGCGCATTCATGGTCCGATGCGGCAGCGCGACTGTTCCTGCGCGCTCGGCATCGAGCAACGCGCGGCCGCGCTCAAGGCGAGCGCGCCGCTCGACAAGGCCGCCGACATCGAGATCGCGTTCTCGCGGCTGATCGCGCGAGCGGCGCGCGCGGCATGGGCGAATTGTTCAAGGCGATCGCCATCGCCGCGCCCGCAGCTCGGTCCGCTGCCCGGATTCGAGACGCCGTCATGATGATCGAAGCCGCCTCGCTGGCACTGACCGGCATCCGCCACGCGCTTCTTCACGCGCGCCGGCGGCGTGTCCGGCGGCGTCTATGCGAGCCTCAACGGCGGCATCGGCTCGCGCGACGACCCGGCGAACGTCGCCGAGAATCGCGCCCGCATGGCGGCCGCGCTCGGCGTCGCGCCGGACCGCTTTCTCACCGCCTACCAGATCCACTCGCCGACGTCGTCGTCGCCGAGGCGCCGTGGACGACGAAAACCGCCCGCGCGCCGACGCCATCGTCACGCGCGTGCGGGCGCTCGCGATCGGCGTGACCACGGCCGATTGCGGCCCGGTGCTGTTCGCCGATCCGCAGGCGCGCGTGATCGGCGCCGCGCATGCCGGCTGGCGCGGCGCATTCACCGGCGTGATCGAGGCGACGGTCGCGGCGATGGAAGAGGCTCGGCGCCGAGCGCGGCCGAATCCGCGCCGCGCTCGGGCCGATGATCCGGCAGCCCAATTACGAGGTCGGCCCCGATCTCGATCGCGCGCTTTGCCGCCGAGGATCGCGCCAGCAGCCGGTTCTTCGCGCCGGCCGCCGCGCGCCGGCCATGCGCTGTTCGATCTTGCCGGCTATGTCGCGGCGCGGCTCGAGCGCGCCGGCGTCGGGCAGATCGAGGACCTTGGGCTTTGCACCTATGCCGATCCGGACGCGCTTTTTCAGCTATCGCCGCACCACCCATCGCGGCGAGCCCGATTACGGCCGCCACGTCAATGCGATTGCGCTGGAATGTGAGCTGACCTTACACGACGATTGCAGACGCCTTCGGCAATGATGTCGAGCGCATTGGCCGGCTAAGCTAGCCTGTCAAGAGCTCACGTCGGCGGCGTCGATCCAGCGGGCGTCGGCCGGCCGCGCTATGGCGGCCGCCGGCTGACATTTCGAGGAATCGCGTTGAGCGCGGCGCTGCCGTCGAGGAATGGCGAACTGACAGATCGGCAGCGCGGCGCGATTACGGGACGAGGCGACCAGTACGTCGTAAACGGCGGCCTTTGCCCGTATCAGCTTTCGATCGGCATGGGCGCCGCGACGTCGTCAACAGGCCGGTCGATAGCGACCTGAATGCGTAACTGCACGCGAACGGCGCACCCTCGCGGTGATCGCCGTCGCCAGATAGTGAGCGCGTCAACTACCTCATCGGCGAGTTTCGCGCGAGCCCATCGCCTGCATGGCGTCATAGCGGTAGTCTGCGGACAGGACGTGTTACGCACCAGACCTGGCAGCGCGACCTGCTCGGCGGACGCAAATTCAGCCGCGTTCCGCCGTGCGCAAGACGATTCCTGCTCGAAGCGAGGCTTGCGTCTTCGGCGACTCAATCCGACGCACGGCGCTGATGCCCGTTCGCCCGGCCAGGATTGCAGGCGCATTCGCGGCAAGCTCGTCCTGCATGTCCGGGCCGCAAGGCCGCGCCGCGGCCGCGAAAGCGCGTTCCAGTCAGTTTGCGATCATGCGGCCAAAGATACGACCGCTTTGTTCGGCCTCGACGCCGACGCGGAAAATCCAGCGGGGACAAGGCCTTGATTCATATTGCCAGCCCCGCAAGCGGCTTGTATCAGGTTCTTGTTTTGGTCGGAGCGTGATCTTCTCTGAAAGCCCCGCCCTCGGCACCAAGTCCGGGGACGGCGCATTGAGGATCGGGCTCCCGGGCTGGAGAGTGGGATGGCGGGCAATAACGGTGCGATCAAGCTCGTCGCCGGCAATTCCAACCCTGCGCTGGCCGAAGCCATCGGCGGCTATCTCGGCACGCCGCTGACCAAAGCGGTGGTGCGCCGCTTCGCCGACATGGAAGTCTTCGTCGAAATCCAGGAGAACGTGCGCGGCGCCGACGTGTTCGTCATCCAGTCGACGTCGTATCCCGCCAACGACCATCTGATGGAATTGCTGATCATCATCGACGCGCTGCGGCGCGCCTCGGCGCGGCGCATCACCGCGGTGATCCCCTATTACGGCTATGCCCGGCAGGACCGCAAAGTCGGACCCCGCACGCCGATCTCGGCCAAGCTCGTCGCCAACCTGATCACCCGCGCCGGCGTCGATCGCGTGCTCACGCTGGATCTGCATGCCGGCCAGATCCAGGGCTTCTTCGATATCCCGACCGACAATCTGTTCGCCGCGCCGGTGATCATGCGCGACATCAAGGAGCGCTTCGATCTCTCCAAGGTGATCGTGGTCTCTCCCGACGTCGGCGGCGTGGTGCGCGCGCGCGGGCTCGCCAAGCGCATCGACGCGCCGCTCGCCATCATCGACAAGCGGCGCGAGCAGCCGGGCGAGTCCGAAGTTGCGAACGTCATCGGCGAGGTGGCTGGCGGCGTCTGCATCCTGGTCGACGACATCGTCGATTCCGGCGGCACGCTGGTGAACGCCGCCGACGCGCTGCTCGAGAAAGGCGCCAAAGAGGTCTATGGCTACATCACCCACGGCGTGCTGTCCGGCGGCGCCATCCCGCGCGTCGAAAAATCCCAGCTCAAGGAGCTGGTGATCACGGACTCGATCCAGCCCACCAAGGCGATCAACGCGTCGAAAAACATCCGCGTGCTGTCGATCGCGGGCCTGATCGGCGAAGCCATCAACCGCACCGCCGCCGAAGAATCGGTGTCGAGTTTGTTTGATTGAGACTTTCCTGCCCCACGAAAGTGGGGAAGGGGGACCATCCTGCGCAGCAGGATGGTGGAAGGGGCGCGGGCGGCGACGCGACGCAAGATTCCGTTGCTGCATGCTGATGTCCAAACTCCTTCTGCAGCGACAACGAAGCTCCATCTCAGAAGCCCCCTCCACCACCCTTCGGGTGGTCCCCCTCCCCCGCTGCCGCGGGGGCGGAAACAATTCTCTCCCGCTTTTCGCCATGCGGCGGTCCCTCGCATCACAGGTGGTTCAGCCGGTTGAGCCGGTCCCATTCCCGGTGCATCGTCTTCGGCATCACCATCCTGATGCGCGAACCCCTTCTGATGCGCTAAATCCTTTTCCAGCACGCCTCCGGATCGTCGCTGACGCAAAGGCGGTGGCGGCGGCAGCGCTTGTCGGCGCAGTAGCGGAACGAGCCCAACAGGTCGGCCTGCGCGCGCCAGATCAATTTGATGCGCGACCGCCACGGCATCGCAAACCACTCCTCCAGCGTCAGCCGGCCGGGAAAGCTGCGCTTGCCCAAGTGTCGTTTGTCGCGGTGCATGACTTTCGTCCTCATCCTCTCTTCCACAGTCTTCGCGATGGGCATCTCTTCACCTCCCCCTGCAGGGGGGAGGTCGCGAGCGCAGCGATGCGGGTGGGGGGAAGTGCGCTGTCTCCGCCGTGCTCTCCGTGATGCCGCTCACCCCACCCCGCGCCCTTCGGGCGCGACCCTCCCCCTGCAGCGGGAGGGTGAAAACAATTCTTCCCCGTTCTCGCGATGCGCCTTCGCATCCGAGTTTTGCTTCACGCTTTAAGAAAGCCCTTCGTGCCTCCCTTGAAAGAAGGGAGGCGGAGCGCCGACAGGCGCACCACTGGTTTCCGCCCCGCCGCAGAAAGATAAGCCTGCCAGCGTATGCGGCGCGCGCTATATTCGCCCCCTGCCCCGCATTGGCGCGGGATTTAAGGGGCGGCGCGCTCGCCTTTCGGCGCCCCACCGCGGCATGCGCCGAGGGCCTTACCTCAACTCGGCTCCGGGCCGCGCTTCCTGGAATCACCGGATCCAAACGGGAGGACCCTCTCCGGCACCAGTGCAGCCAGCACCTGGCAGTCCGGTCACGCGCCGGACGGTCGATGCCCAGAACCGCCCGGACGCACGGTGTATCGCCGCGCTTCCGGGAACCGCCCCCGCTCCGCCTAGGAGTACCCTCGCGAAGGCGTCCTCGTCGAGCGGGATTTCAATTCGGGGGCGAATGTAACGATAACGGAGACGGATGTCAAGAGTTGTCTCGTTAATAGAGACAAACGTAGTGCCTTGTAAGTTGAGATGTAAACAGCGAACTTGCAAAGCGAGCCGAGTAACCGCTTGACCGAAGAATTTGGATACCAACAACTCGA
The DNA here is from genome assembly GCA_963816565.1 of uncultured Alphaproteobacteria bacterium. Classification (GTDB taxonomy): domain Bacteria; phylum Pseudomonadota; class Alphaproteobacteria; order Rhizobiales; family Xanthobacteraceae; genus BOG-931. The sequence goes on from CAWFLM010000001.1 coordinate 1,046,985, forward strand.
TGAGTTGGCATTTGCGGCGATTGTGGGCAGCACAGTCGGCAGGCCGACCAATTCACTTTTAGCGAAAAATCTTGGGACAATTATTGAACTTCAGTGGCTGCTTCGAACCGGCATCGCCCTACCAGAAATTGAACCAGTTAGCCACCAGTAAACGCGTTCAGCTAGTTCAAGCAATAAGTGGTGGCCAACGAACCGCCCTATTCGAGAGCGACGCAGCCCGCTCGCGATTGATTAAATGCTATTGGGAAAAGGACGAAGATCCCGACGATTGGTATGATTTCTGTATGTCGATGCAACAGGCGAGCGACCTGAGCTGGGATCCCGATGAAGAATGCTCAAGAGTTGGTGGCCGACGCGCGAGCTGGTATCAAACATTTTCGATCAATAGCGCTGCTCCGACATCTGGGATATGCAGGTTTTTCCAGCGTAGATGCATGAACTGGAGATCGTGCTTGCTGACAGCGAAATGGGTGTTCTGGAAAGTCTTACGATCTCTCCAGAATTTAGTTCATTTAAGGGATTCCGGGGAAGCATTGCAACTCGCCTTAGCCGATGGGACTTCGCGCTTTGGGAGATTGTCCGGACATGGGGGCGGATTTCGTATCTTTTCCGCGGTCTCATGAACCTCAGCAGTGCTCTTCGATTTCGAAGCGGTGATCACGCTCTTCTTATTGATGGTATCAGCCCCGGGCTTCAGGCGGCCAGAGTGAAAATTTAAAGGTCCAATTGCCGGGACTTTATCATAAATATTGCCTGCAACTACTCGTCTTTTGACGAGCAAATCGCTCGTAGAGAGTTTGCGATGCGGGGATGTTTGAGTAGATAGCTCAGACCGAGATTTCGCAGCAGCTACATTCCGCGATAACAGTTCGTCGATTGGCTGCCCCTCGGGAAGATGATTTTTGACGATCTTTGATGGAACCGTCGTTCCGAAGAGCATGCGATGCCGAGCAGCGCAGTCGGGCAAGTTTGGTAATCAATAATAACAATATTGGAATACGCTCCCGACAGCGCAGGCAACGCTAACGGTCCTCCTCGCAAAACAAGTTGAATTTGGCGGCGAAATACTGAGTTCGAAGCTCAAGAAGTTTTCTGATATGCCACCACATTCTACTCGGATATCCAGGCCCGGTGATGAAATCGAACGAGATCGCTTGAAATTCGGTCACGGATCGATAAAAATTCAGATGTAGCGATCATAATCGATATCGTTGCACGCATTAATATGGAGTGCGGTTGGGACGCCGGCAGCAAGGAATTCTTGTGAGAGCAAAGTCAGATGCGTTTTATATTGTAGAGATTTTCGGGTCGGGGGACATTGTTGTAAACGCTGAAATTTGGAGGACGTGAATATTGCGATTCCGAGGGACTTTAAGTAAGGCCGACAATCGAATTCCTGTAATGCGACTGCCAAACCCGCTCAAGAAATCGATCCTTGTGAATGCCCTGAAATCAGCAGATTTGGCCTTGGGGCTAATGCGAAAATTTTTGCGTGATATCTTCCTGTGAGAAATATCTCGGTGCTCCGTCGCTGATCGAGAAGCTCATAAAGAGAGATCGCAATTGTTTCGTTGAAGAACAGCTGCTTGCGAGAGGAGGCATGATGAATTTGAAGGGGTGCAAACCCACGGATGCGGATGGAAATCGACGGGATCGCACCTTAGGAACGTTGTCAGTAGATCGAATCCTCTGATCTCCTTGAGCCGCTCTGGCATAGCTGCGAGGTGAGTTGAAGCAGACAGTTTGACAGTCGGCGCTGTGCCGCAGCAAAATCTCTGGCAATCGACAGCCGCGTCCTTTAACGTGACCCGCCGCAAGTGTCTCAGTAGGAAACAGCTGTGCACAGCCGAACGACAGGTGGCTCATTCGGGATCGGAAATGCCAATCGTCACCATTGAATTGAGATTGAACTTATTTGGGCGCGACCTCGATAGTGTTGGTGATGGTGCCGACCTCGATCACGTCCAAACAGATTAGCGCCTCCGATCTTTAGTTCTTCGAAGAATGGAAGCGGGGAGCTCCTGAGCACTCGCCGATAACGATCGGGTCCGCGGGTGATGGGTAAATCGATTTCGTTGTCTATTGTGCAGCGAGCAACTCATCACCGACGCTAGCAGATGCTTTGCTTTGAGCATGATGCGGAAGGAACGGCGTTCAAGCGCACGCTTGTGCATCGAAGAGTGAGAATGGCGTTGGACCAAATAAACGCTCTCCAGCCTTGTTCCAGCCGCGTTTCGCGTTGTCCTTTATTTCCTTGAGACGATCCGCACCCATTAACTCAGCCCTGGCATTCGTGCAACGGGTGAAAATACTTGTGCTTTCCGACTCTGCTTTCAAACACCAGACCTTGTTTGGATAGATTGGCGAGTTGGTTATTCCACGCGGTTACACCAACTGATTGGTCGAATTTGTGCTTCGCCATAGTGTAGCAGCATCGTATCCTTCACCATTCTGAATGAACTCAAGCGTCTCTTTTAGATTAGCGTCTATGCGGCCTATCAAGCGATACTTCTTCACTACGCGTTGGCTAATCGAATACCCAAAACGCCTCGCTCATTTGATTTAGAAGCACAGCGAGCTTTCTCAACGTCAGGCGTAGCAGTTCGAAAGAACTGGGTACAAATCGGGCCTCTCTCGTCGAACCAATGACCGAAAGGCAATAATTCCCTCGCGTAGGAAGCTAGACGTGGCGACGCTTACGCCTGCACAATCCAAGACGAGCAACCCTGCCTCGCAGGATTTTGCCATTTCCCATAGGGCGTTAGACATTCGCCGCCCCGCCGACGAGCCAGCGAGCACCGGGTCATTCTTTGCGAACCTTATAAGACGGGCCGTATTCATTCATTCACCTGAGGTGAGTGAATATAAGTCCCTAAGGTACAAAGTCAAGGCCCACGGCAATGACGATCGACGTAGCCCGGATGGAGTGCAGCGCAATCCGGGGACGATCGTGAAACCGTCGAGGCCGATCCCGGATTTCGCTTCCTTCATCCTGGCTGCGACTACTGCGGCATCCCCTTCAGGGCCCTTCACCGATGTAGGACTGAAGACGCAGGACGGCGCAAAGCAGCGAAATCGTCCCCCCCCCCTGAGTCAACCTGTCGCAGTCGGCGCTGTGGACGGACTTATTTCGAGGATTGTGCGCAAGCCGCAAATCACTTCATGACTGCCGGCAGCGGCGGCGGCAGAGGCGCTTTTACAACCTTTGGCGGACGGAATCAGGCCGATTATAGTCGGTGCGGCGGCTGATTCGCGGCTGTCCGTCAATCGGCCTGTAAAAGTCGTCCCTGCGTCAAATTGCAGCCGGTATTCGGATGGGTGCTGTGGCGTGCGCAGTTCCACTTCCAAGCGGCACTGTGTGGGGAGGCAGCATGGCCCTTATCGAGACGGCAAGCGATCAGCACAATAATCCGCTCGACGTCGTCGAGCGGATGGCGTCCGGCAACAACTGGCCGTTCGAGCGCGCCGGCGAAGACGAAATCGGCATCGTCGTCACCGGGCGGTGGACCAATTACCAGGTCTCTTTCACCTGGATGAACGACATCGAGGCGCTGCATGTGGCTTGCGCCTTCGACATGAAGGTGCCGGACGGGCGGCTCGGCCAGGTGCAGCAGCTGATCGCGATGATCAACGAGCAATTGTGGATCGGGCACTTCGACGTCTGGACGCAGAACGGCGTGGTGATGTTTCGCCACGCTTTGGTGCTGGCCGGCGGCGTCGCCGCGTCGGGGCGCCAATGCGAGGCGGTGCTCGGCACCGCGCTCGATTTCCTGCGAGCGCTATTTCCCGGCGTTCCAATTCGTCATCTGGGCCGGCAAGTCGGCACGCGAAGCGATGGATGCGGCGATGTTCGAGACCTCGGGTGAGGCGTGACCGAGGCCGCGGCGATTGCCGATCTGCGGGATTTTCCCGGCCTGCTCGTCCTGGTCGGCGCCGGCAAAATGGGCGGCGCCTTGCTTGAGGGTTGGCTGCGGCTCGGCCTCGATCCGCAACAAGTCGCGGTCTTGGAGCCGCAGCCGGCGCCGGAAATTTCCGCGCTGGCGCGGCAGGGCCTGAAGCTCAACCCGGATCCGAAAACGCTCGGCGTCGCCGCCGCCATCGTCATCGCGCTCAAGCCGCAGGTCGCCGCAGAGGCAATTCCGCAGCTCTCATCGCTGGTTTCCGCGGCGACGGTCGTGATCTCGATCATGGCCGGGCGGACATTGCGCTTCCTCGCCGCGACGCTCGATCGGCCCGCCGCGATGGTGCGCGCCATGCCGAATACGCCCGCCGCGATCGGGCGCGGCATCACCGTAGCGGTGCCGCGCAACGCCGGCGCAGCGCAGCGCGCGCTCGCCGACCGGCTGCTATCGGCGACCGGAACGGTGGAGTGGGTCGACGACGAAGCGTCGATGGATGCGGTCACCGCGGTGTCGGGCTCCGGCCCGGCTTACGTATTCCTGCTTGCCGAGGCGCTCGCCGGGGCCGGCGTGGCGGCCGGGCTGCCGGCGCCGCTGGCGGCAAAACTCGCGCGCGAGACCGTCGCCGGCTCCGGCGAGTTGCTGCATCGCTCGCCGCTCGACGCCGCCGCTTTGCGCGAGAATGTAACCTCGCCCGGCGGCACGACCGCTGCCGCATTGGCTGTGCTGATGGGCGACGACGGCTTGGCGGCGCTGATGACGCGGGCCGTCGCCGCAGCGACCGCCCGCTCCCGCGAATTGGCGAACTGAACCTCGGCGGCCTGTTCCCCGCCTTGGAACCGTGACGCTGCAGACCTACATTGAATGTGAGCCGCGGCGCGTTCGAAGCCTTCGCGCCGGGATTCTTGCAAGTTCAGTCGAGGAGTTGTGTCATGGCTCGTAAGCCCGCCCGCAGACCCGCGCGAAAATCAGCTTCGAAGCCGGCGCGGGACGACGCTGCCCCGCCGGCCGGCGATCGCGACCAGATCGTTGCCGCGTTCCTCGCACTCCTTGCCGAGCAACGCATCGAGCAGATCGGTTTTGCCGAAATCGCCGAGGGCGCCGGTGTATCGCTGGCGCAGTTGCGCGGCGAATTCCCGTCCGTGCTCGCGATCCTTGCGGCCTATCTCAAATCCGTCGACCGCGCGGTGCTGGCCGAGGATATGGCCGACATGGCGGAAGAGCCGCCGCGCGAACGCCTGTTCGACGTGCTGATGCGCCGGCTCGAGGTCATGGCGCCGCGCCGCGAGGCGGTGCGCTCGCTCATGCGCTCGGCGACGCGCAATCCGCCGCTGGCGCTGGCGGTCAACGGGCTCGCAGTGCGGTCGCAACAATGGATGTTGACCGCCGCCGGGATCAAGGCATCGGGACCGCGCGGCATGATCCGCGCCCAGGGCCTCGCCGTCATGTTCGGCTCGGTGTTGCGCACCTGGGTCAAGGACGACGATCCGGGTTTGGCGCGCACCATGGCCGCGCTCGACCGGGCGCTGGGCCGCGGCCAGCGTTTTGCCGGCTTGCTTGACGACCTTTGCCACGTGCCGTCGCGGTTGTTCCGGCTGCGGTCGCGCTGGCGCCGCCGCAACGATCGCGACGACGATGCCGAGGAATCCGCCACCGCCTGAGCGCGGCCGAAGTCATCCGTACGGTTTACCGCCGTCCGCTTGCCGGCCGTTACCATCGCGGCGGAAATCGAAGCTTTGCAGGGAATTAGCAAAAGGCTAGCCAAATCGGAGAACATTAGAATCCCTATAAAGAGTTGATTTCCTTTGCAAAGTTAGAATTCCCCCTCTAGTGAATGTTACCGATTGCACCAATTCGCCGCCGGGATCTTCCTGCAATGATTGTCTGCTCCTGCAACGTGCTCACCGACCATGATGTGCGCGCGACACTGTCGGCGGCGGAAGCCGCCCCGCGCACCACCGGTCAGGTCTACGATTGCCTGGGTTGCAGCCCGCAGTGCGGGCGCTGTGCAAGCACCATCCGGCGCATCATGAACGAGGCTTTGGCTGCCGGCGAACCCGGCTGCTGCCAAGACACCGTCGATCGGTCTTGATTTTTCCACCGCTGCAAAAATGACCGGCGCTCGCGGCCGTCGCGCGGCTTTCGGCATTCGCCGCAGCGGTTATAATCAGTCGCCCGCCTTACTCAGTGCGGAAACAACGCAGAGCGCAGGAGCACGACCATGAGAGGCGAGCCCGGAGTCATCGATTATCTCAACAAGAGCCTGCGGCACGAGTTGACCGCGGTCAACCAATATTGGCTGCACTACCGGCTCCTCGACAACTGGGGTTACAAGGCGCTCGCCAAGCAATGGCGCAAGGAATTGATCGAGGAGATGCAGCACGCCGACAAGCTGATCGAGCGCATCATCTTCCTCGACGGCTTCCCCAATATGCAGGTGCTCGACCCGCTGCATATCGGGCAGAACGTCAAGGAAGTGCTCGACTGCGATCTGGCCGCCGAAATCTCGGCGCGTACGCTGTACCAGGAGGCCGCGACGCACTGCCATGCGGTCAAGGATTACGTGTCGCGCGATCTGTTCGAGACGCTGATGCACGACGAAGAGGAACACATCGATTTCCTCGAGACCCAGCTCGACCTCGTCGCCAAGCTCGGACTCGAGCTCTACGCCCAGCACCACATCGGCGAACTCGACGAAGACAAAGACTGACCGCAATCGCAATTTTGCGGACGGCTCGGCGTCACAATCGTCAACGAATCCTTAACCGCGTTTACCGGCACGCCGGCCATTCAAGGCCAGCCGTTGCCATGCCGGCTGACACCAATCGCCGCACGCTCAAGCTTGCGAAAGCCGGCATTAGGTCATGTCGGATGAATGATCATGGTTAAGAGTTAAGGTTAAGACCCGCTTAAACATTTCCTGGCTACCTTCGCTTTGCTCAACGACCGTGCGCCGCTGCGGGCGCGCGGTCGCATCGAGGAAAGGTCGAAGCGATGGTAAGCGTAAGGCTCCTTATCGGCGCCGCCGCGGCAGCGATGGTGAGCACCGCGGCTTTTGCCGCGGATATGCCGCAACCTCTGCCGCCGCAGCCCCAATACGCGTATCAACCGCCGCTGATGGTGATAGCGCAGCCCGAGGGCGCCTGGTATCTGCGCGGCGACATCGGCATCGGCATCACCAATCAGTTCGATATCCAATGGATACCGAGCGCTCCCGATGCCGGCATTCCCTTCGCATTCGATCAGCATTCATGGGCCGACACCGTCTTCTTCGACGCCGGCGTCGGTTATGAATGGAACAGCTGGCTGCGCTTCGACGTGACGGCCGGATATCGCGACCGGACTCAGGTCAATGCGCGCGGCGTGTACGACGTGAACACCGGACAAGGCGACTCCTATCAAGGTTATCTGCGGTCGTGGGTCGTTCTGGCCAATGCCTATATCGATTTCGGCACCTGGGACTGTGTCACGCCCTTCATCGGCTTTGGCATCGGCGGCGCTTACAATCAGATGGCCGACCTGGTCGACATGGGGATCGGCACCACCGGCGCAGGCTTCGGCCGCAACAGCACCAATTTGAGTCCGGCCTACGCGTTTTATGCCGGTCTCGACTACAGCGTCACCAAGAACTTCCTCGTCGAGCTGTCCTACCGCTACCTGAATTACGGCTCGGTCACCGACGCAATCGACTGCATCGGCGGCTGCAGCGCGGATTCCTACAAATTCTCCAACCTGAGCTCGAACGACTTCATGCTGGGCATGCGCTGGCGGTTCCCGATCGACACCGGGCCGACCTTCGTTCAGGCGCAGTCCGTCATGGTGCAATCGGCTCCGGTCTATTCGCAACCGGCACCGCCGGTCTACACGCAGCCCGCACCGGTCTATCAGCCTGCGCCGGTCTACCAGCCGGCTCCGGTCATGGTGCCGCAGCAGCAGCCGATGATGCTGCAGCCGCAGCCGCAATATCCACTGTCGACCCGCGGCTAACTGGCGAGCCGGGGCCGCGCCAGCCCCGGCCAAGCTAACCCTCCATTAAGGTTAATGCTCGATGATCGCGCCTATTCGGCCGCGCGATGCGCGCCGATCGGATGGAGAGGGCGCGGCTGTGCGTTGGTTCATCTGTGCTGTGATGTTGTTCGCGTTGACGCCAAGCGCGTTCGCGGCCGACTTTGACCTCGACACGCTGCGCGGCGCCGAGAGCGTCGGAGTGGCAACCTATCCACGCTGGAGCGGATTCTATTTCGGCGGCCAAATGAGTTACACCAACGGCTCCGCCAGCTTTTCGAGCGCGACCTCGGGGCTGCTTGCTTATAGTTTGCGGGGGCTGACGGTGGAGGCCGACTTTGATCCGTCGGCTTTCCCGATCCTCGGCAACGCCAATGCGAATGTGACGGGCTACGGCGGCTTCGTCGGTTACAATACCCAATGGGCGGATTTGGTCCTCGGGCTGGAAGCCAACTATACCCATTCTCCTTTCAGCTTGGTCGCGGGCAACTCCACGTTCTTCGACCGCATTTATGCGATCGGCTCCTCCTTGGTCTCCGTGACCACGCAGGGCACCGGCTCAATGGAAATCAGCGACTATGGCTCGCTCCGCGCTCGCGCCGGCTGGGTGTTCGACAATAAATTCATGCCCTACGGCTTTGCCGGCTTTGCCATGGGGCGAGGAAATTACGCCCTGACAACGCTGGTCTACGGCCAGCAAGACTCGCCACCGCCTCCGACCACGCCGGCCCTGCCGTGCACGCCGTCCCCGGGGGTCTGCCTCGATTACTCCTTTCCCAACGCTACTTCGGGCTATTCCATGCCGCTTTACGGCTTCTCGGTCGGCGGCGGCGTCGACGTGGCGCTCACGTCCAATATTTTCTTGCGCGCCGAATACGAGTATATCCAGTTCGCCCCGGTCGCCGGCATTGCGGCCGCGATCAGCAGCGCCCGCATCGGCGCCGGCCTCAAATTCTAAGGCCAGACGACAGAGGACTGGTTTCACTTCTCTGCCTCCGTCGTCCGCTATCCCGCTTGACGTCACCCCTCGCCTTCCTTATTTCCGACCGTGGGACACCCCTCCCCACCGAGGGGCGACTATCTGGAAGGATAGATCATGACGCCAACGACGCCTCCCGTGCGGCCGGCTGTGCCGCATTTTTCGTCCGGCCCCTGCGCCAAGCGCCCGGGCTGGAACTCGCAAAACCTCAAAGACGCCGTTCTGGGCCGCTCGCACCGCTCCAAAGCGGGCAAAGCCAAGCTCAAGCGCGCCATCGATCTGACGCGCGAAATATTGCGGGTCCCGGCCGATTACCGCATCGGCATCGTGCCGGCCTCCGATACCGGCGCCATCGAGATGGCGTTCTGGTCGCTGCTCGGCCCGCGTCCGGTGACGGTGCTGGCGTGGGAATCGTTCGGCGAAGGCTGGGTCGGCGACATCGCCAAAGAGCTGAAGCTCAAAGACGTCACCGTGCGCCGCGCCGGCTATGGCGAACTGCCCGATCTCTCCGGCATCGATCCGGCAAGCGACATCGTCTTCACCTGGAACGGCACCACCTCGGGCGTGCGCGTGCCCAACGCCGACTGGATCGCCGCCGATCGCACCGGACTTGCGATCTGCGACGCGACGTCGGCCGCCTTCGCGCAAGCGCTCGACTGGGCCAAGCTCGATGTCGCCACCTTCTCCTGGCAGAAGGCGCTCGGCGGCGAGGCCGCGCACGGCATGCTCATTCTCTCGCCGCGCGCCGTCGCGCGGCTCGAAAGCTATTCGCCGCCCTGGCCGTTGCCGAAAATCTTTCGCATGACCAAGGGCGGCAAGCTCAATGAAGGCATCTTCCAGGGCGAGACCATCAACACGCCGTCGATGCTGTGCGTGGAGGACTATCTCGACGCGCTCGACTGGGCGAAATCGGTCGGCGGATTGAAGGCCTTGCAAGCGCGCGCCGACGGCAATGCCAAGACCATCGCCGATTGGGTGGCGAAGACGCCGTGGATCGATTTTTTGGCGCGCGATCCGGCACTGCGCTCCAACACCTCGGTCTGCCTGAAAGTCGTCGACCCGGCCGTCACGCGGCTTGCGCCAGAAGCGCAAGCGGCCTTCGTCAAGGGCATCGCCGCCGCGCTCGAGAAGGAAGGCGTCGCCTACGACATCGACGCCTATCGCGACGCGCCGGCCGGGACTTCGCATCTGGTGCGGCTCGACGGTCGAGCGGAGCGACGTCGAGGCGCTCACGCTGTGGCTCGATTGGGCCTACGCCAAAGCCAAGGACGCCCTGGCCAAAGCGGCTTGACCGCCATGATTGTTTCGCCAATCCTCTCACCGAGCGGCTGGCGCAATTTGTGCGCGGCATTGGCATCGACGTGCGCGCGGCGACGCTGCGCGCAGCCGACCTTCCTGCCCGGCATCGATATCCGTCATGGCGCGATCCTGGTGGACGAGGCGCGCCTGACTTATCCCGGCGACATGCTCCATGAGGCGGGCCATATCGCCGTCGCCGATCCCGCCGAACGCAATGCGCCAACCCTGTCGCCGAGCCCCGGCGACGAGCTCACCACCATCGCCTGGTCCTATGCCGCGTTACGCCATCTCGACATCGATCCGGCCATCGTCTTTCACGCCGCCTTCAAGGGCGGCGGCGCCGCCATCATCGAGAACTTCACCGCCGGGCACTATTTCGGCGTGCCGCTCTTGCAGCTCTACGGCATGAGCTGCGAGCCGCATCTGGCCGCGCAAAACGGCGTCCAACCTTATCCCCACATGCTGCGCTGGATGCGCTGACCTTAAAGGATCGTGCCATGAGCCCCCGTGTTCTGATCTCCGATGCGCTCTCTCCTGCCGCCGTCCAGATATTCAAGGATCGCGGCGTCACCGTCGATTTCCAGCCCAATCTCGGCAAGGACAAGGACAAGCTTGCCGCGGCGATCGACGGCTTCGACGGCCTTGCCATCCGCTCCGCGACCAAGGTCACCGCCAAACTTCTGGAAAAGGCCAACGGGCTGAAAGTGATCGGCCGCGCCGGCATCGGCGTCGATAATGTGGACATCCCCGCCGCCACCGCGCGCGGCATCATCGTCATGAACACGCCGTTCGGCAATTCGATTACGACCGCCGAGCATGCCATCACGCTGATGCTGTCGCTGGCGCGGCAAATCCCGGAGGCCGACGCATCGACGCGCGCCGGCAAATGGGAGAAGAACAAGTTTCTCGGCGTCGAGATTTTCTCGTAAGACGCTCGGCGTCATCGGCTGCGGCAATATCGGCTCGATCGTCGCCGACCGCGCCATCGGGCTGAAGATGAAGGTGATCGCCTACGATCCTTATCTCTCCGCCGAGCGCGCGCTGCATCTCGGCGTCGAAAAAGTCGAACTCGACGAATTGTTGCGCCGCGCCGATTTCATCACGCTGCATACGCCCTCGACCGACAAGACCCGCAACATCATCAATGCCGAATCGCTCGCCGCGACCAAAAAAGGCGTCCGCCTGATCAATTGCGCCCGCGGCGAATTGATCGACGAAGCAGGCGCTGGTCGAGGCGCTCAAATCCGGCCATGTCGCCGGCGCGGCGATCGACGTGTTCCGCGAGGAGCCGGCGACGCAAAGCCCGCTGTTCGCGCTGCCGAACGTCATCTGCACGCCGCATCTCGGCGCCGCGACCATGGAGGCGCAGGAGAACGTGGCGCTGCAGGTCGCCGAGCAGATGTCGGATTATCTGTTGCGCGGCGCCATCAGCAACGCGGTCAATTTCCCCTCGATCAGCGCCGAGGAAGCGCCCAAGCTCAAACCCTTCGTCGAGCTTGCCGAAAAGCTCGGCTCGTTCGCCGGCCAGCTCACCGAGACCGGCATCAAGAAGGTGCAGATCTCCTACGAAGGCGAGGTCGCGGCGATGAACACCAAGGCGCTGACCTCGGCCGCGGTCGCCGGGCTGCTTCGCCCGATGCTGCAAGACGTCAACGTCGTCTCCGCGCCGATCGTCGCCAAGGACCGCGGCATCGTCGTCGAAGAGACCCGCCGCGACGCCGCAGGCGATTACGACAGCCTGATCACCGTCACCGTGGTCACCGACCGGCAGACCCGCTCGGTCTCCGGCACCGTCTATGCCGACGGCCGGCCGCGCATCATCGACATCAAGGGCATCCGCATCGACGCCGAATTTGGCCCGTCGATGCTTTACGTGACCAATCAGGACAAGCCGGGCTTTGTCGGCCGCTTCGCCACGCTCTTGGCCGAAGCCGGCATCAACATCGCCACCTTCCATCTCGGCCGCGAGGCCGAAGGCGGCAACGCCATCGCGCTGGTCGAGGTCGACGGCGCGGTGCCGCCCGAGGTGCTCGGCAAGGTGCAGCAGATCACGAACGTGCAGCAGGTCAAGCCGCTGATGTTTTGAGGAATTCCGTCAGGCCCAATCCTGTGCTAGGATAGAATGATGATAAAACTCCTGGAAGAAGCCATCGACACGGTGAAGCGGCTCCCTGAACACGATCAGGAAATTGCCGCCGAATTTCTCCTGAGTTTCGCCAATCCAGACGCGCACCGCTATCAGTTGAGCGATCAACAAGTCGCGGAAGTCGAACTAGCAAAGCGCGAAGTCCGCGAAGGCAAGATTGCAAGCGACGCCGAAATGGGCGAAGTGTGGCGACGATTCGACCGATAGGGCTGCAATTCAGCGCTCGCGCGCGATCACAGCTTCTGGCGATCCACGAATATATCGATCAAAGAAACCCCGCGGCCGCGGCGCGTGTCGGCGCCAGCATCCGCGAGGCAGCGGAAGTCTTGCGCTATTTTCCGTATTCGGGTCGCCCGGGGCGCGCGCTCGGGACAAGAGAATGGGTCGTAAGAGCGTTGCCTTATATTCTGCGTGTACGAGATCGACGCCGGCGAACGAGGTGTCACGATACTCGGCGTGTTTCATTGCGCGCAGCGGCGTGACTAAAGCGCGAACTACTTCCTCGTCGCGATCGTAATGCCGGCGAACACCAGCGCGTAGCCGACGGCGTGGAAAAGCTCGAAGCGCTCGCCTAACAGCACGATCGCCAGCACCGAGCCGAACACCGGGACGAGATGAATGAACGGCGCCGCGCGGTTGGCGCCGATCAGTTCGATGCCGCGGTTGAGGAACAGATAGCCGAGCAGCGACGGAAAGATGCAGACGAAGGCAAAGCTCGCCAGGCTTTCGGCGTCGAACACGACGGTGCGGCCGCTGGCGATCTCCCAGACCACGCCCGGAATAAGCATCGCCGCGCCGAGCCCCATGCCGACGGCGAGAAACGACAGCGGATGGATGGCCGGCCGCTTGCGCAAGTAAGCCGCATAGAACCCATAGGTAACGAGCGCCAAAACAAAGCAGACGTCGCCGCGATTGAATTTGATCGTGAGGAGGACGGTGAGGCTGCCGTGACAGATGATGACGAGAACGCCGGTCAGCGACACGGCGATGCCGCAGGCCTGCCGCAGCGTCAGCCGTTCGCCGAACAGCGCGAAGGTCCACATCGCGACGAACAGCGGCCCGACCGATTGCAGCAACAGTCCGTTGATCGCCGTCGTGTATTGCAGGCCGTAATAGGCCATCGTGTTGTAGACGGAGAAACCGACGAAGGCGATCAGGATCAGGACACCGGCGTTCTTACGGATGATCGGCCAGTCGCGCAGGATGTGGCGCGCCGCGAACGGCAGCAGGATCAGCGTTGCCCCGCTCCAGCGGATGAAGGCGAGCGTGATTGGCGGCACATGCCCGGCAACAAACCGCCCGAGCACGGTATTGCCGGCCCAAAACAGCGAGGTCAGCGACAGCAGCAGATATGGCTGATCGAAGAACCAGCCGCCGGTCAGGCGCGAACTCTGCGCGGGGCTTTGGCTCAGGCGTCGCACTTGTGTCCCCGACATGCGTATCTCTTCGTCGCCAACAATATGCCGCGTGGGCTAGCCCGCCGCTGCGCCGCTAGACCAGTGCCGTCCTGCGCATGACTGGCGTGGCTGCCCAGGCGGCGATCCGCCGCACGACCCCAGTCGCGATGCAAGACTGCGACAATCCGCCTGCCCGGCCAAGCCGCATTGCCGCCTGCGGCGGCCGAAACAAATCCGGTATCTCGGCAACAAGGCTAACGGCGAATTTGTTGTGAAACCAATGAATTGTCGGAACTCACAGGGGCCTGCGGGAGGCGCTTTTCCTTGCGTCCGGCACCGGCATCCATTATCCGGGGCGGTCGGCTGCGGCCGGCAGCCGCTCCATCCGAGCAGTCATTCAGTATTCATTGGGCCTCTTGGGGGCAATTCCTCATGGCAAATGTTGTCGTGGTCGGCTCCCAGTGGGGGGACGAGGGCAAAGGCAAGATCGTCGATTGGCTGTCCGAGCAGGCCGACATCGTCGTCCGCTTCCAGGGCGGCCATAATGCCGGGCATACGCTGGTGATCAACGGCACCACCTATAAGCTGTCGCTATTGCCGTCGGGCGTGGTGCGGCCGGGCAAGCTCTCGGTCATCGGCAACGGCGTGGTGCTCGATCCGCGTGCGCTGTTGGCCGAGATCGCCCAGCTCAAGAAACAAGGCGTCACCGTCACGCCGGAAAACTTGCGGATTGCGGAAAACACGCCGCTGATCCTGTCGCTGCACCAAGAGCTCGACGTCGCGCGCGAGCAGGCCTCCGGCAAGGGCGCTATCGGGACCACCGGCCGCGGCATCGGCCCGGCCTATGAGGACAAGGTCGGACGCCGCGCCATCCGCTTGATGGATCTGGCCGACCTGAAAATGCTCAACGGCAAGATCGAGCGCCTGTTTGCGCATCATAATGCACTCCGCCGTGGGCTCGGCATGAGCCGAGATCGTGCCGCAAACGCTCTACGACGAGCTGGCGGCGGTAGCGCCGCAGGTGCTGCCCTTCATGGATTCGGTTTGGTCGCTGCTCGACGAACGCCGCCGGGAGGGCAAACGCATCTTGTTCGAAGGCGCGCAAGGCGCACTGCTCGACATCGACCACGGCACTTATCCCTACGTCACGTCGTCGAATACGGTGGCGGCGCAGGCGGCGACCGGCTCGGGACTTGGGCCCGGCGCGATCGGTTACGTGCTTGGCATCTGCAAGGCCTATACGACGCGGGTCGGCGCCGGACCGTTTCCCACCGAGCAGATCAACGAGGTCGGCAAAACGCTCGGCGAGCGCGGCAAGGAGTTCGGCGTCGTCACGGGCCGGCCGCGGCGCTGCGGCTGGTTCGATGCCGTGCTGGTGCGGCAAGCCGTCCGCACCAGCGGCATCAACGGCTTGGCGCTGACCAAGCTCGACATTCTCGACGGGTTCGATGAGATCAAGGTTTGCGTCCGCTATCGGCTGGATGGGCGCGAGATCGATTATCTGCCCGCCAGCGAGCATGCCCAGGCGCGGGTCGAGCCGATCTACGAGAGCATTGGCGGCTGGCGGGAAAAGACCGCGCATGCCCGGTCCTGGGCCGACCTTCCGGCGCAAGCGATCAAATATGTGCGGCGGCTGGAGGAGCTGATCGGCTGTTCCGCGGCCATCCTGTCGACCAGTCCGGAACGCGAGGACACCATCCTCATGCAAAATCCCTTTGAAGCTTAAGGTGAAATTTTCGCGCGCGAAGCGTAAACTGAACAAATGGCAGACTATCATCCGCTCATCGCCCGGGCCGTAGAGGGCCTCGAAAACAGCACCGGCGAAGCTCGCCGGGCGCTCTATGAGCGGGCGCGCGCGGCCTTGGTCTCGCAGTTGCGATCGATCGAACCGGCGCTGTCCGAGGCCGACATCACGCGCGAGCGCCTCGCCCTTGAAGACGCCATCCGCAAAGTCGAGGCTGAGAGCGTGCGCAAGACGCGCAGCGAACGCCCGGCGCCGCCGCGCGCCAGCCCCGCCCCGAACGCCTTTTCGCCGGCTGCGCCGATCGCGCCGCGCCGCGATCGTCCGGGCCAGCCGCCGAGCGCCATGCCGACCGCCACGCCGGGCGCTATGCCCTCCGCGTCGCGCCCTGAATTCGGAAGTCCGGCGTCGCCACGGTCCGAACCGTCGCCGCTGCGGATGCAAAGCGAGGTCGTTGCCGACGATGCGCTGCGCCCCGCCACCCCGGGCAGCGCACGCGCGCGGTTATTGAACGCACGAACCTCGCCGGTGCCGCGCGAGGGGCTCAAAAGCTTTCGCAACGTCGTCAACGAAGTCGACGATCTCGGCGCCGCAACCGCCAAGTCTGCACAATCGGCCCGCGACACGCGGGACTCCTACGGCGCCACGCCGGCCCAACAATTCTCCGATGACGAGGAAGAGCTGCCGCCGATTCGCGACCGATTGGAGTCGCACTTCGTCGACGACGAAGCGGAAGATTTCGACGACGACGCGCTACGCGCGCCTGATCGAGCCCGCCGACGATTTGGGCGAGGACGCGACGGCGGCGGCGGCTTTCGCGCGACCGCGCACGTCGCGCGCGCGCGAACCGGAACATTATGCGGAGCCGCGGCCGCCGCGGTCCTATCGCGGTCTCGCCAAGCTCGCGGTCGTCCTGATCGTCCTCGCCGGCCTTACGGCGACGATCTCGTGGCAGTGGTCCAACATCATCGGCCTCTACAACTTCGTGTCGCATATGAGGTCGAAACCGACCCAGACGGCGCAGGCCCCGGCCGCAGAGCCTAAATTTCCCGGCCGCGTGCCGCAGGAGCAATTGCCCGGTCAACAACAAAGCCCCCGCCGCCGGCGCGCCCGCCGGGCAAAATGCGCCCCAAAACGCGCCGCAGGTCGCGCAGCGCGTCGTGCTCTACGAGGAAGATCCGAATAATCCGCAGGGCCGGCAATTTGTCGGCTCCGCCGTTTGGCGCACCGAAACGGTCTCGCCCGGCAGTGGACTGGCGCCCGAGCTTGAAGTGCGCGCGGATGTTACGATCCCGGAGCGCAACATGACAGTGACCTGGACATTGCGGCGCAATACCGATCAGGCCCTGCCGGCAAGTCACACGATCGAAATCATGTTCAACCTGCCGCCGGATTTTCCCGGCGGCGGCATCGCCAATGTGCCTGGGGTGCTGATGAAGGATTCCGAGCAGGCGCGCGGCGTTCCGCTTGCCGGGCTCGCGGTCAAAGTCACCAACGGCTTTTTCCTGATCGGCCTGTCCGCGGTCGACACCGACGTGCAACGCAATATCCAGCTGCTCAAGGATAAGCCGTGGTTCGATATCCCGATCGTCTATAACAATGGCGGCCGCGCTATCTTGGCCATGGAAAAGGGCCCGCCTGGCGATCGCGCCTTTGCGGATGCATTTGCCGCCTGGGCGAAATAGACTCGGAAGCCGTTTGCCCCGTCGGGTGGCGTTACGGCGATATTGCGCGGTACTGTGGAGTATAGAGTGGGGACACGGGCCAAGATGAGTTCGTCGGACGCGGGCAAGTCGAAGCCGGCCGCCAATTCCCACATCGCCTCCGCGCTGCGCACGCTCGATACCGAAGCCGAGGGCGTGGCGGCGCTCGTCGCAGCGATGTCCGACGGATTGGGCGCGCCATTCGTTGCCGCCGTTGACACCATCCGGACGGCGCGCGGCCGCGTGATCGTCACCGGCATGGGCAAGTCCGGCCATGTGGCGCGCAAAATCGCCGCGACGCTCGCCTCGACCGGCACGCCGGCATTCTTCGTCCACGCCGCCGACGCAAGCCATGGCGATCTCGGCATGATTACGTCGGACGACGTCATGGTGGCGCTGTCGTGGTCCGGCGAGACCGAGGAGCTCAAGGATCTGATCAATTACTCCCGCCGCTTCCGCATCGTGCTCATCGCAATCACCGTGAATGTCGAAAGCACGCTCGGCAAGGCCGCCGATATCGTGCTGGCGCTGCCGGCGACGCGCGAAGCCTGCCCGCACAATCTGGCGCCGACCACCTCGTCGCTGATGCAGCTCGCGCTCGGCGATGCGCTGGCGATCGCGCTACTGGAAAGCCGCGGCTTTACCGCGATCGACTTCGGCGTCTTTCATCCGCGCGGCAAGCTTGGCGCGGCGTTCAAATTCGTTGGCGAGGTGATGCATCCCGGCGCGGCGGTGCCGCTGATCAAGCGCGGCGCGCCGATGTCGGACGCGATCGTCGAAATGTCGGCCAAGGGTTTTGGCTGCGTGGCTGTGATCGAGCAGAACGGCAAGCTTGCCGGCGTCATCACTGACGGCGATTTGCGCCGTCACATGCGCGCGGATTTGCTGCAGGCGTCGGTCGATGCCGTCATGACGGCGGCACCAAAGACGGTGCGGCCCGACCAATTGGCTAGCGAGGCCCTGCAGATTCTCAACTCATCGAAAATAACGGCGCTCATCGTCGTGGAAGCGGAGCGCCCGGTCGGTATCGTGCATTTCCACGACCTGTTGCGCGCCGGTGTGGCGTGATGCGGCTAATACAGTCCGCCCCGCACCACGCTCGAATCGTCGGAGGCAGCTTGCGGCGTGGGCTGAACGCTGGGCGGCGCTGGGGCCGGCTTGACCGGCTCGGCGGACGCGGCCGGCGCCGACGGCGCGGTCTGGAACACCGGCTTGACGGGCACGGCCGGAGCGTTGGCGCCGCTGGCGGGCGGCAATACATCCTGATCGGCTTGCCCGTGGGCGACGAATTGGTTGTAGCCCGGAGCGCCGGGCCGCGGCGGCACATCGCTCGGCATGCCGCCGGCCCAATGCGGCCAATGGTCGGCGACATAGGCGGAGAATCCGTCTTCGGAAGCCCCGCCGGCGCACGAGCCGAGCGTCAACCCGGTCCATACCACGATCGCCGTCGCGACAAGGCGCGTGACGATCAGGGGCCGCGCGGGCCGGCCGATCCTGCTCGAGTTTTGCATCGCGTGCCGTTTGCCGTTTTGTCCGAGCGCAGCGCGGATCGCTAGCAGCGCCGCCATGCCAATGCTTTGCCTTGCAAGAGCTCGCGCGCCGCATGCGGTTTTAGAGCACGAAAGTTTATACTTTCCCCCCGCCGGGCGCATCTCCAGGTGGACGGCTTTCATGGCGGGACTGTGGTGCCGACATTGTGTCGGCGACAGCCGGATATTATTGAGCGCCGCCATACGGCGCGCGGCGCTCTTCACGTCACTTATCGTGTTGTCCGGATGCAGCGAATTGGCGCTGCCGAGCGAAGCCGCGCCGCCGCCCGCCCCGCCGCCGGCCTACGTTTCGCTCGCCGCCAAATATCTCTTATCGGCATTGAAGGACCGTGCGGCCTATGCCGACTTCGAAATATCGGGCCTACGCTGGACCAACTCCATCAAAGGCTGGACCTGGCTCGCTTGCGTCCATTTTCAAGATCGCGGGCACTTGCGCAGCTATGCGATCTTCATCCAGGACAATGCCGTGGTCGACGCGCGTTACGCCGTCGAAACCGACGCCTGCGAATCCCAGACCTATACGCCGTTCGATTTGGTCACGGGCGAACTCGGACGGCCGACCGCGCCGGTGCAGTCGCCGCTGTATTAGCCGCTACGCCGCCTGCCGCAGCGCCAGTGCTTGATCGACCGCGGACACCACCTGGGCGGCTGTAAGCTCGTCGAGACATTGGCTGTGGCTGTCGAGCCGGCGCTCGCAACCTTCCAATTGGCACGGCAGGCACGGCAGCGGATTTTGCACCAGCCAGACATTGCCGCGATGCTGGATGGTGCCGGCGGCGGCCCATGGGCGGTCGAGCCCGCCAAGCGGCCACGGTCCCCACAGCCGCGGATCGGTGGGGCCGTAAAGCGCGACGGTCGGCGCGCCTGTCGCGGCGGCGAGGTGGGTAATGGCGGTGTCCGGCCCGATATAGACGCGCGCGGCGGCGATCAAAGCGGACAGTGCCGGCCAGTCGAGCTTGCCGTCGAGGCGGACGACCTTGCTGTCGCGCCAGACGTCGTCGAGATAGGCGCGATCGGTCGCGGCGCCAGTCGTGACCGTGGCGAGGCCGCGCTCGTGCAGCGCCGCCGCCAGCGCCCGCCAGCCGGCGGCAGTCCAGCGCTTATAGGTGAACATCGGCGCGGCATGAACGACGGCGTAGGGCTGCGAGGGCGCGAGCGCCGGGCGCACGCCGCCTGCGGGACAGACGATTTCGGCGTGCGCGGGAATGCCGATGAGTTCGGCAAGGCGCAGGATGTCGAGGACGCGATGTTGCCCGCGCTCGCCCACAATGGAGCGGCTGAGCGCGATGCGCTTGACGGCAGCTCCGGCGCCGTCCGCCTCTACCGGACCTGCGCTTTGCCGCCCGGCCATAACCGCCAAGAATGTCGGCCGGTCGCCGGTCTGCGTCGACAGTGCAAGATCGTAGCGCTTGAAGAGCCGGGCCATCAGCGCCAGCGTTTCGCCGGCGTGCGGACGCTGCGAGAGCGTGAGGACTTTTGCAATATCGGGATTGCCGGTCAAAATTCCTTCGGTGCCGGCAAATACCAAGGCATCGATCGAAGCTTGCGGGAACGCTCGCTTGACGCTGCGAATAAGCGGGGTGGTCAACAGCACATCGCCAAGCCGCCGCAGCGCCACGACCAGCACCCGGGGAGCATCCGGCAATACAATCGGCTTCATTGTGACGCCACCGAAGCGCTGTCGCACGGCGGCGCAACGGCGTCGCTCAGCGCGGACAGACCGCGCAAGGCGCGCACGCGATTGCCGCCGATCACCTCATCGAGCCTTGCTTGATTTACCGGAAACTGCGAGCGGTCGTTCGGCGGGTGCCACAAATGCAACACGCCGGTCGCGAACCGGCCGTCCTTGCGCCGCACGCCGGCATGCAGGAGACGCACGACGAGGTCTGAAATCCTCAAGGCCCCAGCCGGTATAAGCGCAGTCGAAGCCGTCGATGCGATCGAGGTCGCGCCGCGCCACCGCGAGATTGCAGGTTTGCGCGCCTTCCCAGCTCGCGCGCTGGAGCCTGCGCCACGGCCCGAGCGGCAGCCGCAGCGTCGGCGACAAGCCGGTTGATGCCGCCGCGCAACCGCTGCGCCAGCAAAGCAGCGAAATTCCACCGCTCCGCCTCGAGGCCGCGCGCCAGCACGGCGGCGGTCAGTTCGGGCGAGAGCAAAATGCGATTGCCGGTGACGAACCAGCCCGGCTCGTAGAGCCGGCGATGCGCGGCGATGAAATCGGGCGCCGCCAGGCAATCGCCGTCGAGGAAGATGCAGACCTCTCCGGCGCTGGCGCGGATGCCGCGATTGCGGATCTCACCGCCGCGGAAACCCCGATGCTCGTGCCGGACGTGCTTGAGCGGCAGCGGCAGCCGCGCCTGCCAGCTTTCGATCACCCGCGCGGTGTCCGGCCGTGAGCCGTCATCGGCAATAACGATCTCGAAATTACGGTCCGATTGATGGGCCAGCGCCCGCAATGCCGCGTCGAGCGCATCCTCGCGGTTATAGGTCGTGACGATCACGGAAATCAGCGCCGCGCCGCTCACGATTTGTCGCTCGCTCGAAGCGCTGCGGCGACGGCGTCGGGACGGCGCCGTTGCCGAAGCCGGTCGCGCAGCCGGCGCCTGCGATCCCGCAACATGCGGATCGGCAGCGCGAAGTAATATTTGCGCGCAATCTGCCACCAGCCGAAGCCGACGCGCGGCGCTTTGTCCTGCGGCACGTACCAGCCGTTCGGGCCGGTGCGCCGGATCAACCGGTAACCACTGCGCGTCAGATAACGGTGCGTGGCGAGGCTGGTGACGTGGTCTTCGACCAGAAGCAGCCGCGGGCGCCAGCGCGCCAAATCGAAACCGGACAGCACCTCGACCTCGTGACCTTCAACGTCGATCGAGACGAAATCGATCGGCGTCGGCGCGCCGGCCTGTTCGAGGATCTCGTCGAGCGTCCGCACCGGGACTTCGATGGTCGATTGCGCCGTCACGCCGGTAACGGCGAGTTCGCGATTGAGCGACGAATGCGGTCCAAGGACATGCAGCGTCATCGCCGTGCCGGCATTGGCCGGCGACGAGCAGGCCGCGGCGACGACATGCGCGCGCCGCGACTGGCGCAGGCGTTCCGCCAGGTCCGGCTGCGGCTCCACCAAAACGCCGCGCCAGCCGGCCTGTTCGAATTGCCAGCTCTGCGAGCCTTGCTGCGGTTGATTGGCGCCGACTTCGACGAAGAAGCCGGTCTGCAACGGACCGAAAAACTCGGTCTTAAGTTCGTTCTCGACCTGCCAGGGAAATACCGTCCGCATCGGTCATTCTTCCGCGGTCTGTTTCGCCGGCTGCGCCCGTTTGACCATGGCCGTCGTCGAGTGGCCGGGCACGAGGTCGACCAGCATCACGGTGCCGCCCGCCGTCTCGACGACGTCGTGTCCGACGACGTCCTCGCGCCGGTAGTCGGCGCCTTTGACCAGCACCGCGGGACGCACGCGTTTGATCAGCTCGATCGGCGTATCGTCCTCGAAGACCACGACAAGATCGACCGCTTCGAGCGCCGCAAGCACTTCGGCGCGGCCCTCGGCCGGATTGATGGGCCGGCCCTTGCCCTTGAGCCGCGCCGTCGAGGCGTCGCTGTTGAGGCCGACGACGAGGCGATCGCAAGCGGCGCGAGCCTCGGCGAGCAGCTTGACATGGCCGCGATGCAGCAGGTCGAAGCAGCCATTGGTGAAGCCGACGCGCAGGCCGTGGCGGCGCCAGTCCGCCAGTTGCTCGTCCAGCATCGACCAGTCGAACACGATCTTGTCGCCCGGCGCCAGCGAGGCCGCGGGCAGGATGCGGTGGCGCAATTCGGCGAGCGTGACGGTCGAAGTGCCGCGCTTGCCGACGACGACGGCGGCGGCGGCATTGGCGGCGCGCATGGCGGAATCGAACGGCGCCGCCATCGCCAGCAGCACCGCCATCACCGCGGCAACGGTATCGCCGGCGCCCGACACGTCGCGCACCTTCACCGGGTAAGCGGGAATGTGCAGCGGCGCATGACCTTCGACGTGGAGCGTCATGCCCTCCTCGCTGCGCGTGACCAGAACGGCGTCGCTATCGACGATGCGAGCGAGCTCGGCCGCCGCCTTGCCGATCTCGGCTTCGGTCGTGACCGGCCGATGCACGGCGGCGCCAAGTTCCGCACGGTTCGGCGTGATCAGTGTGGCGCCGCGGTAGACGCTGTAATCGTGCCCTTTGGGATCGACCACGACCGGTTTACCGAGTTGCCGCGCGCGGTCGATGATGGCGCGGATGACGCGAGGCGTCAGCACGCCCTTGGCATAATCGGACAGCACCACCGCGCCGCACTGCGGCAGCGCCGCTTCGGCGTGGGCGATAACTGCGGTCTCGCTTGCGGCGCTTGCCGGCTGTGCCGTCTCCCAATCCGCCCGCATCAGATGCGCCGAATGATGCTCGGAGACGAAGCGCACTTTTCGGGTGGTATGCCGCCCAGGCTCGATAACGAGATGGGGAACGACCGAGCCTTTGAGCTTGGCCAAGGCGTCGGCCAAAGTCCGCGCCGCGTCGTCCTTGCCGGCAAGACCGACGAAAATGCAACGTGCGCCGAGCGCCGCGATATTGCGCGCGACATTGCCGGCGCCGCCGATCTCGACTTCGCTGCGCGCCACCGCAAGCACCGGCGTCGGCGCCTCCGGCGAAATGCGCGTGACCTCGCCGTAGACGAAGTCATCAAGCATCAGGTCGCCGACGCAGAGCACCGTCTGTTTTGCGACCAGCTTGAGGGCTTCTTCGAAATCGAACATGTGTGTTGCCGCGTTTCCTCTCGATCGTGCTCAGCGATAGCGGTCGGTGCGATCAAGATAGCCATTCACGTAACGCTGCACCGCCGCCTCGAGCGGCGTGAAGTCGGCATTATAACCGGCGCGCCGCAGATTGGCGGTCTCGGCTTGCGTGAAATACTGGTAGCTGTCGCGGAGCGAAACCGGCATGTCGATATATTCGACCGCCGGCTGGCGGCCTAGGGCCGCGAACATGGCTGTGATCAAATCGCGAAAGCTGCGTGCCTGACCGGTGCCGACGTTGAAAATCCCGGAAACGGCCGGTGTTTCCATAAGCCAGCGCACGACGGCGATGGCGTCGTCGACAGCGATGAAATCGCGCTTCTGCTCGCCGTCGGCAATGCCGGGCCGATGCGACTTGAACAAGCGGATCGGCTTGCCGGCTTTGGCCTCGTCGAAGCGCTTGGCGAGAAGGCTCATCATCTCGCCCTTGTGGTACTCATTGGGGCCGAACACGTTGAAAAATTTCAGTCCGGCCCATTGCGGCGGCAGTGGGTCGTTGCGGCGAACGCGCTCGACCACCGTGAGATCGAACAAGTGCTTGCTCCAGCCGTAGAGATTCATCGGCTTGAGACGTTTGAGCGCGCCGTTCGACCAGTCATCGGAATAGCCTTGCTCGCCGTCGCCATAAGTCGCGGCGGAGGAGGCATAGATGAAAGGTGTGCGCGCCGCGGCGCACCAGTCAAACAGCCGGAGCGAGAGGCGGAAATTATTCTCCATAATGGCGTCGCCGTCGGTCGCGGTCGTAGACGATATGGCGCCGAGATGGATGACGGCGTCGAGTTTGCGGCCGTCCAGCCAGCGCCCAAGCTCGTTGGGCGGAATAAAATCGGCAATCTGGCGGCTTGCGAGATTGCGCCATTTGCCGTCGCTGCCGAGCACGTCATTGACGGCAATATCGCTCCGTCCGGCCTCGTTGAGGCTTGCGACAACGTTCGACCCGATAAAGCCGGCCCCGCCGGTGACCAATAACATCGACAGCAACGACAGTTTTGAGGATGCGATCGGCCTGTGCCGACCGCACCGCTCCTTTGCCCGACTATCGCCGGCTCGGCAACACTTGACCTCTAGCGCGTTTAATAGATGAATTATAATTCATTCTTACTGAAACTGGTCTCAAGCCGACAATTCGCAAAGCGGCACCGACGCCGGATATACTGGCGATCAGATCATGCAGACGGTCTCCGCATATATCCTCGCCTACAACGAGGCCGAGAAGGTCAGGGCCGCGGTCGAGAGCGTGCTTTGGGCCGACGAGATCGTCGTTGTCGATTCTTCCAGCACCGACCGCACGGTGGAGATTGCCACGGCGCTCGGCGCGCGAGTGGTGCAGGCCCCATTCAATGGCTTCGGCGATCTGCGCAATCGCGCCATCGAAGCCTGCCGCTGCGATTGGATTTTCAGCCTCGACGCTGACGAGCGCTGCACCGCGGCCGTGCGCGACGAGATTCTCGGCCTGCTCGCGGGCGCGCCAGCGTCCGACGCTTATCTCGTGCCGCGCCGGAGTTTCATGATGGGCCGCTGGATCCGCGGTTCGGGCTGGTATCCGAACTTCCGCCAGCCGCAGCTGTTTCGCAAAGGCAGCATGCGCTACACGCCGGAGCCGGTCCACGAAGGTTATGAGCTCCTCACCGGCAAACCGCTCGGCACGCTCCGCAATGCAATTTGGCAGTTCCCCTTTCGCGATCTCGAAGAGGTCTTGCGCAAGGCCAACCGCTATTCGTCGCTCGGAGCCGCCAAGCTCGCCGGAAAGCGCATCTCGATGGCCGGCGCGCTGGGCCACGGCTGCTGGGCTTTCCTGAAGCACTATATTTTCAAGCTTGGCTTTATCGACGGCTGGGCCGGCTTCGTCATCGCCTTTGGCAATTTCGAAGGGACCTATTACCGCTACGCCAAGCGCTACGAACAAGCGCAGAATTGGCCGCCGCCGCCGAGCGAACCGTTGCGGCGCGAAGCAAAATCCTGAGTGCGAGTTCCCGGATAATAATGAATCAAAGTTCAAATAATGGCGTAGACCGCCGTCCCATCCTCATCGTTCCGTATATGTGGATCGGGGACTATGTCCGCTGCCACACCGTGGTGAAACTCCTCAACGGACGCTATCCGGACCGTCCGGTCGACATGCTGGCGACGACGCTGTGCGCACCACTGGCCGATTACATGCCCGGGCTACGCCAAGCCGTCGTCACCGACCTGCCGCGCAGCCGTCTTGCGCTGTTTGAGC
Source organism: uncultured Alphaproteobacteria bacterium (assembly GCA_963816565.1). Lineage (GTDB taxonomy): Bacteria > Pseudomonadota > Alphaproteobacteria > Rhizobiales > Xanthobacteraceae > BOG-931. The sequence goes on from CAWFLM010000001.1 coordinate 1,072,732, forward strand.
AATATGCGCTGGCAAAACGCCTCAAGAACGAAGGTTACGGCACGGCGCTGGTCATGCCGCGGACTTGGAAATCGACCCTGGCGCCGTTTCTTGCCGGCATACCGGAGCGCACCGGTTTTGCCGGCGAGGCGCGCTTTTTCTTGCTCAACGATGTCCGTTACGGCGAGCGCACTTTGCCGCGCATGGTCGACCGCTGCGCGGCCTTGGCGCTGCCGGCTGGCGCAAAATTGCCGCCGGATTGGCCCTTACCGGAGCTCAAAGTTCCGCAGGAAGAAGTCGAGGCGTGGCGCAAGCGGCGCGGGTTAAATGCCGACAATCGGCCTGTCGTGGCGCTTGCCCCGGGCGCCGTCGGACCGTCGAAACGTTGGCCAAGCGCCGCTTACGCCGAGCTCGCCCGCCGCCTGATTGCTCAAGGTTTCGCGGTCTGGGTGCTGGGCGGCCCTGACGAAAAAGCGCTTGCCGGCGAGATCGTCGGCGAAACGCCGGCACACGATCTGACCGGCCGCGATTTGCGCGATGCGATCCTCGCGCTCGCCGCTGCCAGTGCGGCGGTTTCGAACGATTCGGGGCTTCTTCACGTCGCCGCGGCGCTCGGCACGCCCTCGATCGGGATATTTGGTCCGACCAGCCCCTGGCACTGGGCGCCGCTGAACCCGCTGGCCGGGATCGTGGAGACGACGAGCAAGCTGCCGTGCCGACCCTGCCATAAGCCGGTTTGCCGCCTCGCCCATCACCGCTGCATGCGCGACATCGGCCCGGAGCAGGTCCTCACCGCAACCCTCCGCGTCCTTTCAGCCGTTTCGTCGCCTCACCCGGCCGTTTAACAGAACATTCGCCAAATCGGAGTAAGGCCACTCATCGGAAAACAGGGCTGATGAGTCGCTGAAAATGACGATCCTGGTCACTGGCGGAGCCGGCTATATCGGCAGTCAGATGGTGCGCGATCTGGCCGACACCGGCGAACGCGTCGTCGTGCTCGACAACCTCTCGACCGGGCACCGCTGGGCGGTCCCCGAAGGTATTCCCCTCATTGTCGGCGAGACCGGCGATCAGCCGCTGGTGACGCGGCTTTTGCGCGAGCACGGCATTGCGGCGATCATTCACTTCGCCGCCTCGATCGTGGTGCCGGATTCGGTGCGCGATCCGCTCGGCTACTATCGCAACAATACCGCCAACTCCCGCGCGCTGATCGAATGCGCCGTCGCTTGCGGCGTACGCCATTTCATCTTTTCCTCGACCGCCGCGGTCTACGGCAATCCCGCCGCCGTTCCGGTTTCGGAGGATGCACCGACACTGCCGATCTCGCCCTACGGCTGGTCGAAGCTGATGACCGAGATCATGCTGCGCGACACCAGCCGCGCCCATGATCTTGCCCATGTGATCTTGCGTTATTTCAACGTCGCCGGCGCCGACCCTCGTGGGCGCACCGGCCAATCGGGTTCAAATTCCACGCATCTGATCAAAGTTGCGGCCGAGGCAGTGTTGGGGCTGCGGGCCAAGCTCGACGTCTTCGGCACCGATTATCCGACGCCCGACGGCACCTGCATTCGCGATTACATTCATGTCAGCGATCTCACCCGCGCCCATGCGGATGCGTTGCGCCACTTGCGTACCGGCGGCGCCTCGCTGACGCTCAATTGCGGCTACGGCCACGGCTTCTCGGTGCTCGAAGTGATCGAGACGGTGAAGCGGGTCTCGGGCGTCGACTTCAAGGTCGAATACGCACCGCGGCGCGAGGGCGATCCGGCTCGCATCGTCGCCGGCGCCGAGCGAATCCGCACGACTCTCGGCTGGCAGCCGCGGTTCGATGATCTTGCGACAATCGTCGCGCACGCGCTCGATTGGGAGCGCGAACTCATAACGCGCCGCTTGGTGGGTCAATTGCAGACGGCCGGTGGCCACACCGACGCAATACCGGCCGCGCGGGTCGCCGACCGCCGCGGCTGAGCGCCGCCGGTTCGCTTTTATCGTCGCGGGGCCGGCTAGTCCTCGCCGGCGAGACGCTTGAAGTCGGCGACAACCGCAGCAATCAGCATTTGCCGCCGCGGGTCTTGGGCGGCCAGTGTCGCGGCAAACAGTTTGAGGAGGTAGCGCGCCTTGTCGGCGGCTTCGTGCCAGGTCGCCGCCGGCGCCGCCAGCAAATGCGCTTCCAACTCGTCTTGCCGTTGGCGTAACAAGGTTTCGTTGGCTTCCACGTCCGTTAAGAGACGGCGAAGATCGGTCGCCTTCTGAGCGGCCATCCCGCGATGCCGGTCGAGATCGATCGTCTTGTCGGTCACGATCGGGGACCGTGACGCCGCAATGGAAATTCGGCGCTCTCATACAGACGACGAATATCGTCGGTGCCGTATCTTTGCTCGTCGACTTCGAGAAACGCGCCAAGCAGGGATTCCGGCGGCAGATCCTCCATGGCGAATCGGATGGCGTCCGAGGCTTGCGCAAATCGCTTGTAACTGAACGCCTGCCGCCGCGGCATCCGCTTTCGCGTCGAAAACAGCTCAGCCGTTGCACCGTAGTCAAATCCCATCATGAAGCGGCCTCTGATGAAAAGAGCTAAGCATCGTCGAATAGAGCGCCTAATATATGTTCAAAACGTCGCATTACCAGCCCGCCGACGGGGGATTATATTTGTCGAAATCAAACGCTTACCGCAAAGCTTGGCGTGGTAAGCAGGCGGCGGCGCCTGAAAGCGACGTTTGCTCCGGCAGTTGCTCCGTTTGCCCTCCGGCATAAAAAAGACGCCTTCCTGGTGGAAAATACGCTAACCTCTGGCATCAACCTATTCTACGATCAGCCGCGGAGAGAATTTTGAACGACGGACCGAACGCCGATGCGGGCGCCGCTGCGACCGATCTGCGCGCCTTGACGCAAAGTCTGGCGCGCCTTCGTGAACCGAACAATGGGCGCAGCATCATCGAGATTTTGATTACAATCGTACCATTTGTTCTGCTCTGGCTGTCGATGTGGTTCGTCTATCATGTCGGCTACGGACTTTATTTGTTGCTTGCCATTCCGGCTGCGGGTTTTCTCGTCCGCCTGTTCATGATCCAGCACGATTGCGGTCATGGCTCGTTCTTTCGTCATCGCTTGGCGAACGATTGGGTCGGACGCGTGATCGGCGTGTTGACGCTGACGCCTTACGATTTCTGGCGACACACGCACGGCATCCACCACGCCACGTCGGGCAATCTCGATCGCCGCGGCATCGGCGACGTCAGTACGCTGACCGTGCGCGAATATCTGGCACTACCGCGCTGGCGCCGGATCGCCTATCGGCTCTACCGCCATCCGCTGGTGATGTTCGGCGTCGGCCCCATCTACCTGTTCTTCCTGCGCCACCGACTTCCCTTGGGCCTGATGCGGGAAGGCTGGACGCCGTGGGTCAGCACCATGGCCACCAATGTCGCGATCGCTCTCATCGTTACCGGAATGATGTGGTGGATCGGGGTCTGGCCGTTTCTGCTGTTGCATCTGCCGATTGCGCTGATCGCCGGAGTGATCGGAGTATGGCTGTTCTACGTCCAGCATCAGTTCGAGCACACCGTCTGGACCGCGAACCGCAATTGGAGCTTCCCAACCGCGGCGATTTACGGCAGTTCGCATTACGATCTGCCGGCGGTGTTGCGATGGTTCACCGCCAATATCGGCGTGCATCACATCCACCATTTGTGCAGCCGAATTCCGTTCTACCGGTTGCCGCTGGCGCTGCGCCAGCACCCCGATCTGGCGAATGTCGGCCGTCTCACGCTGGGTCAGAGCCTGGCCTGCGTGCGTCTCGTGCTTTGGGACGAAACCGCCCAGCGGCTTATTACGTTTCGCGAACTGCGAAGTCGGGTTGGCGCACAGGCGCCGCTCACCGCCTGAACTCGCCTTGTAAAGGCCATGCTTATCGACTAAGTAACGGATATCGACATTTGGCCGGACAATCGGGCCGTTTCGCCTTTGCTGACTTCCAGGCGCACGTTCAGACCCTCCAAACATCGACGGTTTGAGCTTACAGACGCGCAGTTGCGCGTCCGTCGCTCATGTGCACCTCACTCAGCGAAAGGATATCTTGATGGATACGGGCACCGTAAAGTTCTACAATGACCAAAAAGGCTTCGGCTTCATTCAGCCGGATGCCGGCGGCAAGGACGTTTTCGTCCACGCCACCGCGCTCGAACGCGCCGGCATGCGCGGACTGGTCGAAGGCCAGAAAGTTGCTTTCGATACCCAGGAAGATCGCCGCACCGGCAAGATCGCCGTCGGCAACATCCAGGCAGCCTAACGTCTGCATTGATTGCTCGCCGAACGGCGACCGATCGAAGCCGCCCCCTTCGGGGGCGGTTTTTTATTCACTGGGCAGCGCGCCACCGGTCTGCGGAGTTGCGGTGACTAACAAACCCCGGCTGGCCAGCGCTTGCTTCAATTGCAGCATCGCGCTGTCCGCGGTCGTGGAACTGTTGGCCTTCTCGATGTGCCGAAGAAGCGCTTTCAACGCCGGATCCTTGTCTCTGATCACCCACCGGCGCGCGAATACCCGGGCCTCGTGCAGGTTTGTGACCCGGACGACTTGAGTGGCGCCGGGAAAACTGGCATCGAAATAACCGACTGGTGCAAGGGACATTCGATCTCCGAAGGTTCAGCCACGATGGAACGGCCGAGTGAAGAGTGCAATCCAATTAGCCAGAACGTCCCCACTGTTCTTCGCCATCCGGCTCTTGTAACCAGGCGCGGCTATCGCCGTTGAGGGCCATTGCCCCCAGCGGCTTAAGCGGGCAAAACGAGGCAGCATGACAGCCGTCACGGCCAATTCTTCGGACGATTACTCGACCGTCGCACTGGTTCGCCGCCTGCTGCTCGACGAAGCGCTCGAATACTGGCCGCGTTATGTCGTTGCCTTCGTGCTGATGGGGATCGCCGCCGCCGCCACGGCGCTGACCGCGTATCTCCTCGGCACCATGACCAACGAGGCTTACGTCAGTCACAATTTCCACGGCATCGTCGTCATCGGCGTGATCGCGATGGCGATCTTCGCGGCGAAGGGATTTGCCACTTACGGTTCCGCGGTCATACTGTCGTCGATCGGCAACAGCATCATCGCCAGCAACCAGCGGCGGCTGTTCGACAAGCTGTTGCACGAAGACATCGGCTTCTTCGCCGACCGGCATTCATCCGAATTCATCGCCCGGCTGACCACCGGCGCGGCCGCCGTCAGTCAGGTGATCAACCTTCTCATTACCGCAATCGGCCGCGATCTGATGTCGCTCATCGGCCTGACGATCGTCATGCTGATCCAGGATCCGGTCATGGCGCTGGGCGGCTTCATCATGGCGCCGCCGGCGTTCTTTTTCCTGCGCAAGCTGATCCGGCGAGTGCGCGGTATTGCGCGCATGCAATTCACCGGCGGCACCCGCATTATCGAGACCATGCAGGAATCGCTGCAGGGCATGCGCATGGTCAAGGCCTTCGCGCTCGAAGACGAGATGCGGCGGCGGCTCGATAAAAGCGTCGCCGAGGTGCAGCACGAATCGAACAAGATGGCGCGCGTTGCCAACCGCGCCAGCCCGATGATGGAAATGCTCGGCGGTTTCACCGTGGCGCTGGCGACCATCTATGGCGGCTACCGCGTCATCGAAACCGGCGCGACGCCGGGCGAATTCGTTTCCTTCATGGCGGCGTTTTTGCTCGCTTACGAGCCGGCCAAGCGGCTCGCCCGGCTCAACATCGACCTCAACAACAGCCTCGTCGGCGTGCGTATTCTTTACGAGATCATCGACAGTCCGCCGGGCGAACCGGACGATGACGACCTGCCGCCGCTGCATTTGACGGTGGCGCGCATCGAATTTGCCGACGTCCATTTTGCCTACCGCGCCGACACCCCGGTGCTGCGCGGCATGAGTTTTGTCGCCCAGCCGGGCAAGGTCACCGCGCTGGTCGGTCCTTCGGGCGGCGGCAAATCGACGGTGCTCAATCTGTTGCTCCGCTTCCATGACGTCGATTCCGGGCGGGCGCTGATCGACGGCCAGGACATCGGCGCGGTGTCGCGCGGCTCGCTGCGGCAACAGACTGCCTATGTCGGCCAGATCGTCCACCTGTTCCGGGGCACGATCCGCGAGAACATCGCGCTCGGCCGGCTGGATGCCGACGATGCCGCCATCGTCGCCGCCGCCAAGGCCGCGCATGCGCACGATTTCATCATGGGCTTTCCGGCCGGCTACGATACGCCGGTTGGCGAGCACGGCATGCAGCTTTCCGGCGGCCAGCGCCAGCGCATCGCCATCGCCCGCGCGCTCATCAAGGACTCCCCGATCATTCTGCTCGACGAGGCGACGGCGTCGCTCAATTCGGAATCCGAGCGCTACGTGCAAGAAGCGATCGCCGAGCTCTGCAAGGGGCGCACCACACTTGTTATTGCCCACCGCCTGTCGACGATCATGCATGCCGATTGCATTCTGGTGGTCGAAAACGGGCTCGTCGTCGAATCCGGCCGGCACGATGAATTACTGCGCAAGGGCGGCCGTTACGCCTCGTTCTACCGGCTGCAGCTCAAGGAACAGTCGCCGCCGCCGCAGGATCTCAGCACCTCGCCGCTCGCCATCGCTTCCTCTGCATAAAAAACGTCAGTGGAATGTCAGATTGACGCGACCACGCGCAAGCTATAAGTCCGCGCGTTCTTCCCTCCAACGGCAGACTTCATCATGAGCACCGACGCTAAAAGCCAAAGCAACAAATATGTCATCCCGCAGCCGCCGCAGGCCGCGATCGCGGTCGCCGGCACCGACCAATATTTTCCGGTACGCCGGCTGTGGTGCGTCGGGCGCAATTATGTCGAGCACATCAAGGAGATGGGCAACGACGTGCGCGAGCCGCCGTTCTTCTTCGCCAAGCCGGCCGACGCCATCGTGCCGGACGGCGGCACGGTGCCCTATCCGTCGCTGACCAAAGACATGCACCACGAGGTCGAGCTCGTCGTTGCGCTCAAGAGCGGCGGCCGCAATATCAAGCCGGACAAGGCGCTCGACTGTATCTATGGCTACGGCGTCGGCATCGATCTGACGCGCCGCGATCTGCAAATCGCCTCGCGCGAGATCAAGCGGCCGTGGGAGATCGGCAAGGCGTTCGACCATTCGGCGCCCTGCGGGGCCCTCAGGCCGGCGTCCGAGACCGGCCATCCGTCGAAGGGCCGTATCACGCTTTCGGTCAACGGCAAGATGCGCCAGGACGGCAATCTCAATCAAATGATCTGGAACGTGCCGGAAATCATCGCGAAATTATCGGAGATGGTGGAGCTTGCCGCCGGCGACGTCATCATGACCGGCACGCCGTCGGGCGTCGCCGCCACCGTCGCCGGCGACAAGATCGAGTGCGAGGTCGAAGGCGTCGGCAAGCTCAATGTCACGATCGGGCCGCCTCTGAAGTAGCCCGCACGGCCTGAAGGCGCCCGAATCCAAGCCGGCAAAGCACGCCTTGGCCGTCCTGGCGCCTCGAGGCCGGCCGAAAGCATCTTGAAGCCAAGTCGTTTTCCAGCCAAGTCGTTTTTTAGCCAAGTCAACGCCTTGTCACATTGCCCGGCCCATAAGGGCGCGGTTGCTTCGCCTTGATTCGATGGAACTTGAATAAATATCGCGCGTTGAAACGCAGCCATAACCGATTGGAGTTCACCATGATCCCCCGCGTCATGGGTGCCCGCCGTGTCACGTTGCGCGTTCAACCCCCGATCCCGTTCGGCGACGTTGCGCTGGTGCCGGCGCCGTTGAGCGGACGGCCCGAAGCCGACATGGCGCGCGCCATGGCCGCAGCGCTTGCCGATGTCGAGGCGCCGACCGCCGCAGACGTCTACAATCGTCTGCGCCAAGCGTTTCCGCTGGCGCCGTTGAGCGCGCGGGTGGCGGCATTATCGGCGCTGATGGAGCGCATCCGTCGCCCGGCCCACTAATTGGGCCGCCTTCACAATCCGAGATAGGCGCTGCGCACACGGTCGTCGGCCAGTAATTCTTGGCCGGTGCCGGTGAGCGTGACGCGGCCGTTCTCCAAGACATAGGCGCGGCTCGCAAGCTTGAGCGACAGCGCCACATTCTGCTCGACGACGAGGCAGGTGATGCCTTCGCGATTAAGCTTGGCGATGGTGTCGAGCACGCTACGCGCGATCGCCGGCGCCAGACCGAGCGATGGCTCGTCGAACATAATGAGCTGCGGCGCGCCCATCAGGCAGCGGGCGATGGCCAGCATTTGCTGTTCGCCGCCGGACAGCGTGCCCGCCGGCTGGCGAGCCCGCTCGGCGAGCCTCGGAAATAGTCCGAACACGCGGTCGCGGTTTTTCGCCCGAGCGGCGCGGGCGCGCGACAGCATGGCGCCGACTTCGAGGTTCTCCTCGACCGACAGCGTCGGAAACACCTGACGCCCCTCCGCCACCTGGCCGATGCCGAGGTCACAGACGCGATGGCTTGGCCAGCCGGAAATATCGACGCCGCAATATGAAATCCGCCCGCGCAGCTGCCGCTGCATTCCCGCCAGCGCGCGAATGAGCGTCGTCTTGCCGGCGCCATTGGCGCCGACGATGGCGACGATGGCGCCTTCCTCTATTTCGAGCGAGACGCCGTCAAGCGCCTGGACGTCGCCATAGAATACGTCGAGGTTTTCGACGGAGAGCATCAGACGGCCTCCGCGCCGAGATAAGATTCCACGACCGCCGGATCGCGTACGATGGCTTGCGGCGTGCCTTCCGCGATCGCCACACCGTGATCGAGCACGAGGACACGCGAGGCAAGCGCCATCACCGCACGCATGACGTGTTCGATCAAAAGGATCGTCACGCCGGTGTTGCGGTTGAGATCGCGCAATATCCCGACCATGCGGTCGGTCTCGGTCGGCCGCAACCCCGCCATGACCTCGTCGAGCAGCAACAGCCGCGGCCCGGTCGCGAGCGCGCGGGCGACTTCGAGACGTTTGCGATCCGGCAGCGTCAAGGTGGCGGCGCGCTGGCGCCGCTTGTCGAACAGATCGAGACGGCGCAGCAGTGCATGGGCGTGATCGCGCGCCGCGCCGACGTTGCGCCGATGCAGCAGCGCGCCGACCAGTACGTTATCCTCCACGCTCAGAGCCGGAAACGGCCGTACCAGTTGGAAGGTTCGGGCGATGCCGCGCCGGCATACTGCGTCGGCCGCCAAGCCGCCGATCGGCTGCCCGGCAAAGACGATGCTGCCGTCGTCCGGGGTGGTCGCGCCGGCGATCATATTGAACAACGTCGTTTTGCCGGCGCCGTTCGGACCGATCACCGCGAATAGCGCGCCCTCGGCGACGTCGAAGCTGACGCGGTCGACCGCGACCAAGCCGCGGAAACGCTTGCTGACCGCGGTGAGCGAGAGCAGCGCGGTCATCGTTGCCGCTCCGCAACACCGAGCCGCCGCGCCAGCCACGGCCAAATCCCCTCCGGCAGCGCCGCGACGACGACGAGGAGGCATACGCCGTAGAACACTTGCTCGGCGCCCGGCAGATCGAAGCCGAACGCCGTCAAAGCGGAGTTTAGCGATTCCGCGAGCCCCGTGAGCACGAACGCACCGAGTATCGGGCCGAACAGCGTGCCGACGCCGCCGATAATGGGGCCCAAAATCATCTGGATCGACTGCGAGATATTGAACACCTGTTCGGGGAAAAGATTGTTGTAAAAAAAGGCGTAGAACACGCCGGCGAAGGAGGTCACAGCGGCCGAGATCGTCACCGCATACATTTTGTAGCGAAAGGTATCGATGCCGGCTGAGCGAGCGGCCTCCTCATCCTCGCGGATAGCGAGCCAGAAATAGCCCATACGGCTGGTCAACAAGGCGCGGCATAGGATGAACGCGGCGATCGTGGCGGCAAGGATCACATAATAGAACATCGTCGGATCGCCACGCAGCCGCCACAGATCGTTATGCGCATATTGCGCGACCGGCAGGAACAGGCCTGCGGCGGCGTTGACGATGTCGAGATGGTCGAAGCCGATACGGGCAAATTCGGCAAAGGCGATGGTGAGGATGGCGAAATAGACTCCGGTCACGCCGAAGCGGAAGGCGAGAAAGCCGATGACCGCGCCGCTCGCCGCCGCCACCGGCATCGCGGCGAGAAAGCCGAACCAGGGACCGATCCCATAGCGCGTGAACAGCGCCGCCGCGATATAGGCGCCGAGACCGGCATAGATGGCATGGCCGAGCGAAAGCTGACCGGCAAAGCCCATCATGATGTTCCAGGCCTGGCCGGTGTAGGCGAGATAGAGAATGAGAATGAGAACAGTGACGAGGTAGTCGTTGACGACCCACGGCGCGATAACGAGCGCCACGAGCAGCGCCGCAAGCCAAATCATGGTCCGGCGCGACACGTCGCCGGTCAGACGCGCGGCGAGGGCCGCCATCACGCCGGCCTCTTGCCGAGGATGCCTTGCGGCCGGAACAGCAGGACCAGCACGAGAATGCCGAAGGCGAACATGCTTTTGGCCGATGGCGTGAACAGCAGGCCGGCAAGCGCCTCGGTCAACCCGATCAAGATGCCGCCCAGAAGGGCGCCGGGCATGGAGCCGAGCCCGCCGGTAATGACGATCACGAAAGCCAACAGCGTGTAAGTCGGCCCGATCATCGGCGTGACGTCGACGATCAGGGTCATCATCGCGCCAGCGGCGCCGACGCAGGCGGCGCCAATGCCGAAGGTGAGCGCGTAGAGCCGGTTGACGTTGAGCCCGACAACGAGCGCGCCGGTATAATTGTCGGCGCAGGCGCGGATCGCCGTGCCGATCAGCGTATAGCGGAAGAATGCAAACAGGAGCGCGGCAAAGACGATCGCTGCGGCGCCGGCATAGACCTTTGTGGCGTCAACCAGCAGCGGGCCGAGCTGGAAGCTGTCGAATGCATAGGCGGTCTGGACGGTGCGGGCATCGGGGCCGAACACGATCAGGAGCACATTGACGATAATGATCGCCAGCGCCACCAACAACAGGAACTGGCTGTGTTCCGGCCGGGTGATAAAGGGATTGATCAGTCCCGGATTGCAGCGCGTAACCGAACACGAACATCACGGCGGCGATCGGCACCATCATGATCAACGGATCGAGGTGAAATGCGGAAAATAGCACCACGGCGAGAAACATCGCGATCGACATCATCTCGCCATGGGCGAAATTGACGACGCGAACCACGCCGAAAATGACCGACAGCCCGAGCGCCATCAGGCCGTAGACCAGGCCCGTCAGAACTCCGCCGACGGCAACGTTCAGATAGACCTCGAACGGCACCGACGAGCTCAGCCGCGGTCCTGATAGGGCTTGAGCGGCCACTCAGGCTTGGCGTTGGCGGCGGCTTGCGGCGCAATGACCACAGGCTTGCCGCCGCGGTTCTGAATCGCGCCATCCTTGACCTTGTCGTTCTGGCCTTTGGCATTGAACTGGATGCCGCCGCCGATACTGACATTGTCGGTGATGTTGGTGGCGCGGATGGCGTCGGCCAAAGCTTTCGGGTCGGTCGAGCCGGCACGCTTGTAAGCGTCCGCGGCGACCAGGAGCGCCTCGAACGTGAACACGTGATTGGTGTTGAGGTTGACGCCGGGATAGGCCTTGGCCAATGCCGCTTCGAGCTGCTGCGCAAGCTTCTTGTTCGGATCGTACCAGGGAACGAAGCTCAGCGGGCCGTCGGACAGCTTACCCAGCGTCTTGAAATATTGGTCCTCGTACCAGCCCGGTCCCATGCTCAGAATGGCTTGCGGCGTCCAGCGCTGCTTGACCAATTCCCGCGTTATCAGCATTGCGTCATTGAGCCGGCTGACGACAAGAAGCGCATCGGGGTTGCTTGCCTTGGCCTTCGCCACTTCGACGGAAAGATCGTGCGCCGCCGGATCGTAGGCGATCTCGTCGGCGATGGTGTAGGGCATGTCGAATTTCGGCATCATGGCGTGGATGCCCTTCGACATCGCGGTGCCGAAAGTATCGTTGACGTGCATGAAGACGACGGTTTTCGGCGCGTGGCCGACGAGGCCGAAGACTTCCTTCTGATTGTTGAAAGCATCGCTCAGAATCATCGCCGGCGGTGGGGAAGTTCCGGAATACGAATTTGTAGCCCTGCTCGGTGATATCGGGCGCCGCGGCGATATTGATGACGAACGGAATGCCGTTCTGCTCGGCGACCTGGGCGATCGCGGTCGATTGACCGGAATCGAAGGCGCCGATCAGGAGCTGGGCGCCGTCGCTGATCAGTTTTTCGGCGCGCGCGGCGCGCGGTATCGACGCTCGATTCGGTGTCGCCGTCCATGATGGTGAGTTCGGGCAGGCCCATGGACTTGAAGATCGCCGGCGCGAGCTCGACGCCGCGCTGGCAGTCCTGGCCGATGCCGGCTTCGAAGCCCGACCGCGGCAGCAGCACCCCGACCTTCAGGGGGCCTCCTTGCGCGCGCACGATGGCCGGTGCGGCAATCGCCGCCGCAGTGACGGCGGCGCCGGCGATCACATTAACGTCGGCTGGGTTGACGTGATAACATGTCATAACGGTGTCCTCCCATGGATTATGCTGCTTCTCATTCCGCACGATGCCGGATTTATCGTAGCGGTCACAAGCCCGAAACGGCGGCGAGCTGGGCGGCTTTGATCCCCAGCATTGCGCATATTGTTGACCTGGACAACAAATGCTCGTCAATGACCATTATTATCGCAGGGCGCGGCGCGAGGCCGAATGATCGGCTGTGAGAGAAGGGTCAATGACAGGGAGGAAAAGTCCCAGGAAGCGCGCACTTGCGCTGCGCACCACAGCGCCGACGCGTCGCGGCCAACGTCCGTCGATCGCTCTCGGCGCCCTCGATGGCCATCTCGGCTATTTCCTGCGCCGCCTCCAGGTCTGGGTATTTCAGGATTTCATTCGCACGCTCGCGGGTATCGACATCAGCCCGGCGCAGTTCTCGGTGCTGGCCGTGATCAACGCCAATCGGGGACTTTCCCAGGCGGAACTGGCGGCGACGCTCGCTATCGAGCGGGCGCGGCTGGTGCGTCTGTTGCATCGGTTGGAGCGGCGCGGAATGATCCGGCGCCTGAGATCCATCAGCCGACGGCCGCCAGCCACGCGCTGCAGCTTACGGCGAAAGGCCGCACACTGCTCGGGCGCGCCAAGACGCTGGCGGCGCGACACGAAAAGCAGACTCGATCGAACTGCTCGGCGCCGCTAGTCATCAGCATGCTGCTTGAGGCGCTGCACGATTTCTAGACAAGCGGCGTCAGTCTCGCGAGCCAATTTTTCACCGCCGCGGCCATGGTCAAGCAGCCTGCGATCCTGGCCGTTGCGCGCGATCAGCATGAGGCCGACCGGCATCCCAGCCGGCGGCGTCGGCAGCGGCAGCGAAATGGCGCAGAGGTCGAAGAAGTTGATGATCGAGGTATTGCGCAACACCGCGGCATTGCGCGCCGCGAAGACTTTTTCGTCCGCGACTTCGGCGATGGTCGGCGCGACAATGGAGGTCGTCGGCATCACAAGCGCGTCGAGCGGAGCAAGCCGCTCATCCATGGCGCGAAGAAGCCGGGTGCGTTCGCGCATCATGTCGGCATAGTCGGCTTCGCTCACCGCGCAGCCGCGCTCGATCCGCACGCGTACATTCGGGTCGATATCGGCGGCGCGGCGGCTGCATCGATCGCGAAGCGCGACGCAAGCCTCCGGCCGGTCCGATGCCGCCCTTGGCGTTGACCGCGAGCATATCGTCGAACAGCGGCACGCTTCGTGGGAGACGCGCACGCCGGCACGCTCGAGCCGCGCCACCGCCGAGACAAAGGCCGCGGCGACGCGTCGTCGTCGAGCCGGTCGAGCGGCAAGCCCTCGGCAATGCCGAGCGACAACCCGCCGAGCGCGATGGGTTCAAGAGGCGCAAAGTGCTCACCGGCCAGCACCGCATCGGCTTTGGCGCAATCCTCGACGCTGTTGCGCGATCGGCCCGATCGAATCCAGCGTCTTGCTCAACGGAAAGGCGCCGATCGGTCGGCACGCGCTGCCGGCTCGGCTTGAATCCGACCAGGCCGCACAAACCCGCCGGGACGCGCACCGAACCGCCGGTATCGGTACCGATGCCGATGTCGCACATGCCGTCGGCGACGCTGACGGCGGCTCCCGACGACGAGCCGCCCGGCACGCGCGCGCGATCGCGCGGATTGCCTGGGGTGCCGAAATGCGGATTGGCGCCGATGCCGGAAAAAGCGAATTCGGTCATGTTGGTCTTGGCGACGATCACCGCGCCCGCCGCCCGCAGCCGCCGCACCACCGCCGCATCGGCCGTTGCCGGGGCCGCCTTCCTCGGCAAGAATTTTCGAGCCGGCGCGGGTCGGCTTCGCCGGCGACATCGAACAAATCCTTGATGCTGACAATGCTGCCGTCGAGCGGGCCAAGCGAGGCGCCGCGCGCCGCCCGGGCATCGGCCGCGTCGGCGGCGGCGCGGGCGTCTTGCGCATAGACCGTGAGGCAGGTCCGCGCGCCCTCCCCGTTCGGATCGGCAATGCGGGCGAGCGCCTGTTCCAGACGGTCGCGACAGGAACGATCAGTCATGGGAATATCCGGCGATGGGAAGCATTCGGCGGCCGCCGTTGCGGACCGGGTGGCTAAGCTGCCATATCATTGGCAGAGCGAAGACGCGAGCGAGGGAATTCACCATGCCCAATGCAAGGCCGAGCATTGCCTTCATCGGCTTCGGCGAAGCGGGTCAGGCGATCGCCGCCGGGCTGCGCGAGGAAGGCGTCGAACGGATGGCGGCGTGGGACATCCTGTTCCCGCAAAGCGGCGGCGCAAGGCTGCGGCAGGCCGCAGCGGCAAGCGAGGTGCGTTGCGCGAATTCGGCAGCCGAGGCGGTGCGCGGGGCCGATATCGTCATCTCCGCCGTCACCGCGGCATCGAGCGTCGAGGCGGCGCAATCGATCAAGCCCCACCTTGCCGGAAAGCCCACTGTGCTCGACATCAACTCGGTCTCGCCCGGCCGCAAGCAAGAGACCGCAAAGCTTCTCGGCGACGCCGCGCGCTATGTCGACGTCGCCGTGCTGGCGCCGATTCATCCGGCGCGGCATAAAACGCCGATGCTGCTCGCCGGCGCCGACGCCGAGGCGGTTGCGCCGACGCTCGCGGCGCTTGGCATGCGCGCCAGCATCGCCGGCGCGGAGATCGGCGCCGCGGCCGCGATCAAGATGGTGCGCAGCGTCATGATCAAGGGCATCGAAGCACTGACGCTGGAGTGCTTCTTGGCCGCCGCGCGCGCCGGCGTTATCGACGAGGTCGCCGCCTCGATGAAGAACAATTATCCCGGCCTCGATTGGGGCAAGATCGTTCCCTACAATCTCGAACGCATGGCGAGCCACGGCGAGCGCCGCGCCGCCGAGATGGAAGAGGTTGCCGACACGCTGCGCGAACTCGGCGTCGAACCGCTGATGACCGTCGCAACCGTCAAGCGCCAGCGCGAAATGGGCCAGATCGGCGCCCGAGAGCCGGTCCGCGCCGTGCTCAAGGAAGATCGCGCGGCCATGCTGCGCGCGATCAGCGCCGCAGCCCGCGACCGGCATTGATTGTTTGGTCGAGGCTTCAGCGCCGCCTGCCCTTGCGGCGTTCGCGGGGCGTGACTCGGGACCGTTTCGGCACCGGCCGCCGCGCCGCTTTCGCGCTCGAGCGCCGCGGCGGCATGGCGCCGGCCGCTTCGAGCCGCATGCTCCAATATTCCCAAGTGCGGTTGACGACATTGGGTAACGCGTTGAGCGTGCTCGCCAGCTTGACCTCGCCGGGATGTAAAGGTTCAGGCGTGCCGAGCGTGAGCGCGCGCAGCTGAAAATCCGCGTTCTGGCACATGAAGATCGAACGCGACACCAGTTCGCGCAAGCCGCCGCCGACGACCGTGGCGCCATGGCGATTCATCAGAACGGCCGGATGCTGTCCCAAAGCCCGCGCCAGTGAACGACCCTCCTCCTGTTTCGCGACCAGCAGATTGGTATCGCCGAACTCGCGATGTTGGTCCCAGAACGGCATATTTTCGCCGCCCGCGGCGCCAAGATGAAAAACCGGCACGATCGCTTTGCCGGCGATGGCGAACGGCATCACCGCCGGCGCATGATGATGGCAAACCGCCATCACATCGGGACGCGCCTGATAGATGCAACCGTGAATGACCCGCTCGGCGTAAAGGTGCACTTTTGGCGGCCGTACCGGTTCGGAATCGAGCGTGTATTCCAATATGTCGTCCGGCTCGATCAGGAGCGGCGAACGCGAGCGCGACAGCAAATAGCGCCTGGGGTCCGTCGGGTGACGCGCGCTGACATGACCGAAAGCATCGAGCACGCCCTCATTGGCGAGGATGCGGTTGGCCAGAGCCAATTCCTCGATCAGATCGGTCAACTTATGATCGGACACGATTTCCCCCTGTTATGGCTGGTTGTTAGCGGGTTTCTTGGCCGGAGGCTGCGGCGTTGCGCGGCAGCACGATGGTGAACTCGGTAAACAGGCCGGGTTGCGTATCGACCGCGATCGTGCCGGCGTGCTGCTTGACGACGATGTCATGGCTGATGGAAAGCCCGAGCCCGGTGCCCTCACCCGCCGGCTTGGTGGTGAAGAACGGGTTGAACATTCTTTCTTTGACCTCGGGCGGGATGCCGGTGCCATTGTCGCGGATGCGGATCTCGACGCGATCGCCGAGATTCCTGGTTGACGCGATAATCGTCGGCTCGAAATCGGCGCCGTCGGTCTGCGACTTGCGCTTGTGTCGCGGCGTAAAACCCGTTGGCAATGATATTGAGGAGGACCCGCGTCACCTCTTGCGGATAGAGATCGACTTCACCCGCTGCCGCGTCGAACGACCGCTCCAGCACGATGTTAAAGCCCTGCTTTTCCGCGCGCGCGCCATGATAAGCGAGATTGAGGCTTTCCTCCACCAACGCGTTGACATTGACCGGACGATGTTCGCCCGAGCCCTCGCGCGAATGTAACAGCATGTTCTTGACGATCGCGTCGGCGCGCTTGCCGTGCTGCGCGATCTTTTCGAGGTTGCCCTTGAGCGTTTTCGCCAAATCCGTTATCGCGCCCCGCGCCGCGGCGTCTACTTTTACTTTCGCCAATTCTTCATCCAGCTCATCGATCAGCTCGACCGAAAGGGAGGAAAAATTGTTGACGAAATTGAGCGGGTTCTTGATCTCGTGGGCGATGCCGGCGGTGAGCTGGCCGAGCGATGCGAGCTTTTCGGTCTGCACCAGGCGATCCTGCGCGGTGCGCAGGTCCTCAAGCGATTTCCCTAATTCGCGCGTGCGCTCCCGCTCGGCCTCGAACAGGCGAACGTTCTCGATAGCGATCACCGCCTGGTCGGCGAAGGTTTGCGCCAGTTCGATCTGCTTGTCGGTGAAGGGCCTTACCTCGCTTCGCATCAGCACGATGACGCCGATCGGGCTGCCTTCGCGCAGCATCGGAACGCCCAGCAAGGTGCGGACATTGCCGACCTTGACCCTGCCCGTGACTTCGTAGTCAGGGTCGTTCATCACGTCGGTGATTTGCACCGTTTGTCCGCTCATGATGGTGCGGCCAACAATGGAGCCGCTGCCAGTCGGAATAATCGGGTGTTCTTCCATGTAGCGCGCAAATTCAGGTGTAAAGCCATACATGGCGACGGATCGATAGCCGTCATCGTGGGCGCGGTTGATTGAGGCTTTGTCCGCTTCACAGAGCCGGGTTGCAGATTCGACTAGCGTGTCGAGCACGCTTTGCAGATCGAAAGTGGACCGGCTGATAATCTTGAGCACGTCGGCCGTGGCCGTCTGCTGCTGCAGCGATTGCCGCAATTCGCTCAGCAGCCGCGTGTTCTCGATGGCGATGACGGCCTGCGCGGCAAAGTTCGTGACCAGCGCAATTTGCTTATCGGTAAATGGGCGCACTTCCTCCCGGTAAATACCGATGACGCCAACGACTACCTCATCCTTGAGCATGGGAACGACCACGAGCGTCCGCGCCCCGGCGATTTCCGCCAACGCGACGGCTGCCGGGTCCCGCTCGATGTAGCTTTGGTCGAGCCGCAGGTCCGGGACATGCTGTGCCCTCTTCGAGCGCACGGCGCGAACGATGTTGTTGCTTGGTCCGGGGGAAAATAGCGCTTCGCGGGTGCGCCTCTCGGCCCACGCCTGCGGGGCACCATACATTGCGGCCGTGCGGAATTTATCGCCTTCGGCCAGCAGCATTGTCCCGAATTTCGCCTCGCAGATACGCGCGGCATTCTCCAGCATTGTGGTAAACACCGGCTGCAAATCGCCGGGCGATGCGCTGATGACGCGCAGCACTTCGGAAGTTGCGGTCTGCTGCTCCAGCGACTCGCGCAATTCGGAAAGCAGCCGCGTGTTCTCGATGGCGATGACGGCCTGGGCGGCGAAATTCCGCACCAGTTCGATTTGCTTGTCGGTGAATGGTAAAACCTCTTGGCGGTAGATGCCAATCGCGCCGATCAACTCATCTTCCTTGAGCATCGGCACGGCGAGCATTGTGCGCGCTCCGGCCAGTTCGATAAGTTCGACCAGAGGAGTTCCCTCTTTGTCGAGCTTCGCCTGTTGCAGGCGAAGGGCAATATCTTCGACATGAACAAATTGTTTTGTCTCGACGATCTGCGCGAGCGTTCCACCGGGCGGTGGTCGCCAAACCGCGTTGATCGACCGCACGTTCGCAAATTGGTGAGGCGGGTTGTACAAAGCCACTTCCCTAAAAGCATCGTCTTCGTAGATAAAGAGACTGCCGAAACGAGCGCCGCAAATACGCGTCGCATTCACTAGTAGAGAATTGAAGACTGGCTCCAGCTCGCCCGGCGATGAGCTGATGACGCGCAGCACCTCGGCCGTCGCAGTCTGCTGCTCCAGCGACTGCTGTAATTCGTTGAGGAGTCGCGTGTTCTCGATGGCGATGACGGCCTGGGCGGCGAAATTGGTCAATAGCTCGATTTGTTTGTCGGCGAATGGCCGGACCTCCTGCCGATAGATAGCCACCGCACCAACCAGTGCACCGTCCTTGAGCATGGGAACGCAAATCACGGTGCGGGCTCCGGTCTGGCCCACGAAACTTAGGCGTTGGGGGTCGGACCGGTAGGCTTGGTCTTCGGCAACATCGGAAATCTGTACCGGCCGTTTCGTCCTCGCCACCCGCGCCAGCGCTGTATCGCCGGTCATGCTCACCATCGGCGTACGTTGTCTTTGCTGCAAAAATGCCGATGGCATGTTGTGCCCGGCCGCTGTGCGGTATTCATCTCCCTCGACAACAAATAGCGTGCCGAAATTGGCCTCACAAATACGCACTGCGTTTGCGAGCATCGCCTTGAACACCGGCTCCAGATCGCCCGGCGACGAGCTGATGACGCGCAGCACATCCGATGTCGCCGTCTGCTGCTCCAGCGACTGCCGCAATTCATTGAGCAAACGCGTATTCTCGATGGCGATGACGGCCTGGGCGGCGAAGTTTTCCACGAGTTCGATCTGCCTATCGGTGAACAGGCGGACTTCTTCGCGGTTCATAGTGAACGCACCAATGATTTCGCCGTCCTTGAGCATCGGAACGGCCAGGGCGGTGTGTATACCTCCAAGCTCTACGGCTTGGACGATTCGGGGCTCCCGCGCCTTCAGATAGGCTTCGTCGCTTGCGAGATCGGCGATGTGAATTATCGATTTGCTCGCCAGCACGCGGCCGAGCGGAGTGATCGGATCAGGACGATAGGTGGCCGCGCGCCTGCGTATTTCGGCGAAGGCTGCCGGCGTGTTGTGTGCCGCGACATGATGAAACAATTCGCCATCCCAGCGAAAAATATTTCCGGACTTGGCGTCGCAGACACGGGCAGCGTTCGCCAGCATGGCCTCGAAGACCGGCTCCAGATCCCCCGGCGATGAGTTGATGATGCGAAGGACGTCAGCCGTCGCCGTCTGCTGCTCCAGCGATTGGTGCAATTCGTCGAGCAGCCGCGTGTTCTCGATGGCGATGACGGCCTGGGCCGCGAAGTTCGTCACCAGCGCAATCTGCTTTTCCGTGAATTCGCGCACCTCCGTGCGAAAGATGGTGATAACCCCGATCGCCTCGCCGTCCTTGAGCATCGGCACGGTAAGCATCGTGCGAATGCCGCCGGTCTCGACGGAGTTCACGGCCTTCGGGTTGCGGGCGAGATACGATGGGGCCTTGCTCAGGTCCACGACCTGGAGCGGCTCCCCGCCGGAGAGAGTCTGAAATGCCTGCAACTCTCGATCCGGCTGCAGCAGCATCCCGATCCGCCACTGCTCGTCCCATGATTTGGTCAAGGAACCATGATGCGCGGCCACGCGCAGCGCTTCACCCTCACGCAGGAACAAGGTGGCGAAGTTGGCTTGGCAAATCCGTGTTGCGTTGTCCAAGATGGAGAGGAAGACCGGCTCCAACGCGCCGGGCGACGAACTGATGACGCGCAACACATCGGCAGTCGCAGTCTGCTGCTCCAGCGACTCGCTCAAATCGTCGGTGCGCTGGCGCAGTTCGCTGAGCAGCCGGGTATTCTCGATGGCGATCACCGCTTGGGCGGCGAAATTCTGCACCAATTCGATCTGCTTGTCGGTAAATGGGCGAACTTCCTGACGATAGATCGTGATAGTGCCGACTAGATCGTCATCCTTGAGCATCGGCACACTAATGGCCGAGCGCGCGCCACCGAGCCGCGCCGGGGAGCCCGGGACGGGATCGGCGGCCATGTCGGCGGTGTAAGCCGCCCGCTTGGTCTTCATGGCGCGATCGAGCTGGCTGCCCGCAGCCGGTAAGAATGCGCCACGGCCTTTGAAAAACTCGGCATAGTCCGGCCGCGCGCCGACTATTGCGGCCAGGTGCAGCCGCTCGCCGTCGAAACGGAACATCGTACCGAATTTGGCTTCACAAATGCGGGTGGCATTTTCAAGCATGGCCTCGAACACGGGCTGCAATTCGCCGGGCGACGAGCTGATGACGCGCAGCACGTCGGAAGTCGCGGTCTGCTGCTCCAGCGACTCGCGCAATTCGCCTAATAGCCGCGCATTCTCGATGGCGATCACGGCCTGGGCGGCGAAGGTGCGCACCAGCTCGATCTGGCGTTCGCTGAACGGCTCTATGCGCTGGCGCGAAAGCCCGAAGGCGCCGATCGCCTCGCCCTCGCGGAGGAGCGGCACTCCGAGGATCGTCCTTATGAAGCCCTTATGCGCGGCTTGCCGAGCGACGTGCTCATTGTCGGTGCCAATATCCGATATCTGCACCGGACGGCGTTCTGCCAGGGCTCGCCCGATGGCCGTCCCGCGGCCGGGCGCATAGGACACCGAACCGATCAGCACCTCCATCTCGCGCGACATTGCGGCGACCGCGACGCTTCGATAATCGTCACCGACCGGAAGTGCGAGATGGCCCGCATCCGCCTGACACAAGCGCCGCGCCTTTTCCACCATCGCCTCGAACACCGGCTGCAAATCCCCCGGGGACGAGCTGATGACGCGCAACACTTCTGCGGTCGCCGCCTGCTGTTCCAGGGCCTCGTTCAGCTCACGGGTCTTCGAAGCGAGTCGCTCCTGCAGGCTTCCATCCGCACGGTCGCGTCGGGCATTCGGTTTGGCAACAACCGGGCGCTTGCGGCTCGCAGGCTTCCGCCGCCGCAAATTTGCTGCCTTACTTGTGGTCTTGCCGGTCCGCTTCACACCGCCACCCACCGCGCCAAAAACCAGCGACAAACCTATCACAGACGACGGAGGGGCGGGTTTGAAACCCGTCCCTAGTCCATCGCAATCCGGGTACCGGTGGCGCCGTTCAAGAGCCGCTTGAGGTGAAAGCTGGCAAGCTGATCCTCGGGCTCCTTGCCGAGATGGGCGGCAAAGGCGGCGACCGCGGCCGGATCGTTGGCCTCGAGCTTGGCGAAAGCCTCCAGGTAGCTCTTGGTCGCCGCGCTTTGGTATTGCGCGGGCGGCAACGGCTCGTAGGCGCGCAGCGCTTCGGTCTTGCCGCGCAGCACCAGATCGCCGACCGGCCGGCCCTTGAAACCGTCGACTTTGCCGGCGAGCGGCGCGCTCACGCAAATACGAGTGCCGAGCTGCTTATTGGCGTTTTCGAGCCGCGCCGCGACGTTGATGGTGTCGCCATAGGCGGTGTAGTCGAAAAAGCGGCCGCCGCCGAAGGCGCCGACGATCGCCGGCCCGGCATGCGCGCCGATCCGCGTCAGCCCGAGCGCCAGACCTTTCGCCCGATAGCGTGCGCAAGTCGCCTGCGCGTAGTCGTCGAGCGCCAGCGCGCAGACCACGGCGCGAGAGGCATGGTCCGATTGCTCGCCCGGGGCGCCGAACAGCACATGAATGGCATCGCCGATGATTTTTGCCACCGTACCGTCGTGGGCGAAGACGATGTCGGTCATGCCGGTCAAATAATCGTTGAGCAGCGGCCCGAGCACGCTCGGCTCCAGCGCCTCCACGAGCGCGGTGAAACTGGTGATGTCGGTGAACAGCGTCGCGATCTCGCGGCGCTGGCCTTCGAGCTCGCTTGCGCCCTCCTCTCCGGCAAGCCGGAGCGCCAGGTTCGGCGAGAAGTAACGCGACAGCGAGGCGTGGGCACGTTCGGCCTCGGCCTGGCGGCGGCGCGCCTCGCGCAGCGCTTCGATATGGCGCAGCGTCTTGGCGATTGTGGTTTCCAGATCGGCAAAATCGATCGGCTTGGTGACGAAATCGAAGGCGCCGCGATTCATCGCGGTGCGGATGTTCGCCATGTCGCCATAGGCCGACACGATAATGGTCGACGGCCCGCCGTCGCTGTCCTGCAGCTTCTGCAACAGCGTCAGCCCGTCCATGCGCGGCATATTGATATCGCTGACGACCAGATCGATGTCGCTATTCGCTTTGAGCGTCTCGAGGGCTTCGATGCCGTCGCGGGCAAAGAGAAACTTCGCCGTTCCGTCGCGGATCTGGCGGCGGAATTTTTGCGTAATGAGAGCCTCGAGATCGGGCTCGTCATCGACGAACAGGATGTTCATGCGGCCTTTCCGACCCGCGTCTCGATCTCGTCGCGTAGCGCGATAAAATCGATCGGTTTGGTAAGCAGCGCATCGGCGCCTTGCTCCAACGCCTTGCGCTTGGTCTCCGCATCGCCATAGGCGGTGATCATGATGACCGGAACGTCGGGCCGCACTGCCTTGGCCTTGGGCAACAGTTCCAGCCCGCTCATCCCCGGCATATTGATGTCGGACAAAATGAGAATGAGCGAGGCGCCGGCGGCGGCGCTGATGGCCTGCAGTGCAGCCGGCGCCGATTGGGCAAATTGCATGGTAAAGCGCTCGGCGCGCAGATCGCGCCGGAATTGCTGGCGAAACAGAATTTCAACGTCGGGCTCATCGTCGACCACGAGAATGAGAAGACTCACGCGCGTCCTCCTGTTGTCTTTTCGAGCGCTGCCGCCTTGCGCGGAAGAACGATGGTGAATTCGGTGAATTTGCCGGGCACGGTATCGACCGCGATTGTGCCGGCGTGTTGTTTCACGATGATGTCATGGCTGATGGAAAGACCTAGCCCGGTGCCCTCGCCCGCCGGCTTGGTGGTGAAGAACGGATTGAACATTTTCTCCTTCACTTCAGGCGGAATGCCGGTGCCGTTGTCGCGAATTCGGATTTCCACGCGGTCGCCGAGGTTTTTGGTCGACGCCGCGAGCGTCGGCTCGAAGCTTTCGCCGTCGGCCTGCGCCTTGCGCTTGGTCGCGGCATAAAAGCCGTTCGAGATCAGATTGAGCAAGACCCGCGTGACCTCCTGTGGGTAAAGGTCCACCTCGCCGGCGGCCGGATCGAATGCGCGTTCCAGCGTGATATTGAAGCCTTGCCTCTCCGCCCGGGCGCCGTGATAGGCGAGATTGAGGCTCTCTTCAACGAGACCGTTGACGTCGACCGGCCGGTGCTCGCCGGAGCCTTCGCGCGAATGCAGCAGCATGTTCTTGACGATCGAATCCGCCCGCTTGCCGTGCTGCGCGATCTTCTCAAGATTACCTTTCAGCGTGTCGGACAATTCGGTTATTTCCTCGCGCGCGGCATCATCGATTTTCACTTTGGCCAATTCCTCCTGCAATTCGTCGAGCAGTTCGACCGACAGCGTGGAGAAATTGTTGACGAAATTGAGCGGGTTCTTGATCTCGTGGGCGATACCCGCGGTCAACTGGCCGAGCGAAGCAAGCTTTTCGGTCTGTACCAAGCGATCCTGCGCGGTGCGCAGTTCCTCGAGCGATGCGCTGAGATCGTCGGTGCGTTGGCGCAATTCGCTCAGCAGCCGCGCGTTCTCGATGGCGATCACCGCCTGCGCGGCGAAGCTCTGCACCAATGCAATCTGCTTTTCCGTGAACGGACGCACTTCCCTCCGATAAAAAGCCACCACTCCCACCAATGCGTCGTCCTTCATCATCGGAATGGCGCACATTGAACGAATGCCCGCGAGGTCGACGCCGGCAACCATCCAAGGATCGCGGTCGAGATAAGCCGGCTCGGTTGCCAAATCGGCAACGAGAACGGGGCGGCCGGAGGATACGGCGCGGCCGAAGGGCACATCGGGCCGCGGCTGAAAGACATCGCCCCTCCACCACATCTGTTCGGCGCTCGCGGGCAAATGGCCTTGGCGCGCGGCTGCCCGGTAGCCGTCGTCTTCGCGCAAGTACATCGTGCCGTAGGTTGCTTCGCACAGCCTATTGGCGCTTGCCAAGATAATGTTGAAGATCGGCTCCAGTTCGCCGCGTGAGCTGGCGATTGAGCGCAACACCTCCGAAGTGGCGGTCTGCTGCGCCAGCGACTCGGTCAATTCGCGGGTGCGGTCGTCGACCTTCTTCTCCAAGTCGGCGTAGGATTCCTGCAGGCGCTCCGCCATGTCGTTGAATTGGTTGGCCAGCGCCTCGACCTCGTCGCCGGTCTTGATGTCGATGCGTTGCGCCAGATCGCCGGCGCCGATGCGGGCGGCGCCTGCGCGTAGCGCCTGGATCGGCACCACCATGCGGCGCGCTAGAAACGTGCCGGCGATGAACGCGAGCGCCAACGCGCCGAACAGAACATAACCGCTGCGCTGGATCGAGCGGTAGAGCGGCGCATAGGCCTCCTCGATCGGCGTCTCGACGAAGACGAACCAACCGAGCGGATGCACCCGCGCATAGGCGGTGAGCACCTTATGGCCGGTGATGTCGTCGGCTTCCTGCACGTCCTGGCCGCTGCCGCCGGCGCGCGCGGCCTGAACCTGCGCGAGTTTCGACATGTCGGTGTTGCGCAAAACCAGGCTGATGTCGGGATGGGCGATCAGACGGCCGTCACCGTCGACCACATAGGCATGGCCGTTGTCGCCGACCTTGATGCCCGAAACCACGTCCCAGATGAGCTTGAGGTTGACCTGGGCGATACTGACGCCGTTCTCGCGCCGGGCCCCGGCCAATGAGATCGTCATATACGGCTCGGATTCGCGGCGAAAATAGACCGGACCGTAATAAACCTTGTCCTTCATCGCCTGGGTGAATTCCGGCTTGTCCGAGTAGTCGATGCCGCTGCCGACCACGTCCATGGTGAGCCGCGAGACTTTGAGCTGCTCGTGACCGGAGGCGTCGATCTGCGCCAGCTCGGTAATGGCGGGCACCTGGCGCAGCAGCCGCAGCGCATCGAACCGGCGTTGATCCAGCGTGCCGTCGGTCCAAGGCAGCTGCGTGGTCCAGCCGAGCTGGCTTTGGATCTGGGTGACGAATTCCTCGATCTTGTCGGCGGCGGCTTCCGCCTGCTGATGCTGGATATTGATCAGCGAAGATTTCTGCTCCTGGAAGGAAAACCAGACTTCAAAGGCGCCATTGGCGACCAGCGCCAGCACCACCACACTGACGAACAGCGCCACATATTTGATGAAAAGCCGGCTGCGCACGATCGACGCGCCGGATGCCGACGCGGCGGCGGCGAGCCGATCCGCCACCCCGCTTGGAGCCATGCCGGCCCTATGGTCAACGTCCGCCTTCATCGGGTCATCTTAGCAGAATTTCCGTCCACCCGGCTGCCGTTTCATTCGATGACCTCGTCGGCGCGGGCCAGTACCGTCTGCGGGATTTCCAGGCCGATCGCCCTTGCCGTCTTGAGATTGACGAAGAGCTGAAACGTCATCGGCTGTTCGATAGGCAGATCCTCGGGAGGCGTACCGTGCAGGATTTTGTCGACGTAGAGCGCACCACGCCGAAACAGGCTGGAGAAACTCGCGCCGTAGGACATCAGCCCGCCGTCGGCGACGTTCTGCCTGATTTGAAACAAACCCGGAATGCGGCTTTTCAGCAGAAAATCGATCACCCGCTGCATCTGCGTCTGGTGCAATGGATCGTTCGTCAGCAGCACCGCGTCGGGCCGATCGGACGACATCTGTGCAAAGACGGCATTGAAGTCATCCGCCGTTCGCGCCTCGAACGAGGAAAGCGTCATGTGAAACAGCGGAGCCGCCTTCAAGAGCCCCTGCAAAATCGCGCCACTGGACGCATTGTCGGGATTCCAGAGATAGCCGGCGCGCGAAACCGAAGGAATGACATCCTTGAGGATTTGCAATCGCTTGGTGACAACGTCGCTGCCGAGAATGGTGTTGCCGGTGATGTTGCCGCCGGGCCGCGCAAAGCCGGTGACGAGTCCCGCCGCGACGGGATCGCCCACCGAAATCGCGACGATCGGAATTGTTTTGGTCGCTTGCTGCGCCGCTTGCGCCGCCGGCGAGCCATACACCGCGATCACATCCACGGGAAGCTGCACAAGCACGTTGGCCGCGACGAACAATCGTTCGGGCACGCCATCCGCCCGGCGATACTCATACTGAATATTTTTACCCTCGACGTAGGCCAATTCGCGCAATTGCTGGCGAAACGGATCCCAGATCGGTCCATCGTCGATGATTCCGACACGCGGTATCCGTCCCCCGCGCTGCTGCGCGTGAGCGGCAACCGGCCAGGCGGTCGCGACGCCGAACAGAGAGATGAAATCCCTCCGCCTCACTCAATCACCTCGTCGGCGAGCGCGAGGAAGTTTGGCGGCACGTTCAGATTCATCGCCTTCGCGGTTTTCATGTTGAACACGAACAGATAGCGCGTCGGCAGCTCGAACGGCAGGTCGGCGGGCTTGGCGCCTTTAAAAATCTGGGCAGTCAGCGCCGCGGCGCGATCGAAGGATTCTTTCGGGTCCGCACCGTATGACATCAAGCCGCCATCGCGCGCCATGAAGTCCTGCTCGTAGATTGCCGGCAGCCGGTGCGCGAGCGCGTAATCGAACACGCGCTTGCGATTGAGCAGCGTCAGCGAATCGGAGACCATCAGGATGGCGTCCGGCGCCTCACGGTCCATGGCCGCGAAGGCTTCGTTGAAGTCATCGGGCTCACGCACGCCGAGCGGCTCGACCGTGACGCCGAGCTCTTGCGCGGCCTGCGCCGACGCATCGTAACGTTGCGACATGCCGAGATCGTCCTTGTTCCACAGCATCGCCACCTTGCGAAGCTGCGGCGATAATGCCTTGAGGTAACCGAGGCGCTTGGTGGAAAGCGCCGCGGCGTCGTCGGCAATCCCCGTGACATTGCCACCCGGCCGCGCCAGGCTTGCAACCAGCCCGGTCTTGACCGGATCGCCGGAGCCCGTTGCGATCACCGTCGGCACGCCCGAAGCCTTGGCGGCTACCGCCGCCGGATAGCTGACGGTCACCACCACGTCGACATTGGCGGCTTTCAGCTCCTGCATCAGATTAGCCATCTGACTTACCTTGCCGGCCGCACCGCGAGCTTCGTAGGCAAGGTTCTGCCCAAGCGTGAAGCCGCGCTGCGCCAGCCCGCCAACGAGCATCGCTCCGGTGCCTGCGGTGGGAGGAATCGGCGGCCCTACGGTTAGTGTGCCGACGCGGTAAACCTTTGTGGCGGTCTGAGCAGCGGCAGCGCCGGGCGCGGCAAGCATTGCGCCGGCAAGCACTTGGAGGACATCGCGGCGTTTCATGGCCAATCTCCTATGACGAACAAATTCACTCGATCACTTCGTCGGCGGTCGCCAGCAGCGACGGCGGAATTGTCAGGCCGAGTTGCTTCGCGGTCTTGAGATTGATCGTCAGCTCGAACTTGCTCGCCGACTGCACCGGCAAATCCATAGGCTTGGCGCCTTTGAGGATGCGGTCGACGTAGCCCGCGGCTTCGCGGTACTCATCGACGATGTCGGGACCGTAGGAAACGAGGCCGCCGCCGGTTGCGAAAAAGCGCAGGGGATAGACCGCCGGCAGCCGGTAGCGCGCCGCGAGCGCGATGATCTCGCCGCGCGCTGCAACGTTCTCCGAGGTTCTGATCGCGATCAGTCCGCCGTCGGCTGCGCTCGCGAAATCGGCCACATCTCGGTCCATGGCGGCGGTATCGCTGACATCGATGATCCTGATATCCACTCCCATCGCACGCGCCGCGGTTTCGATGATGGAGATCTGCGTCTCCGATGCGGGATTGCTGGCCGCCCGAAATACCGCCACCCGCTTCACCTCGGGCTCAATCTCTTTGAGAAGCTCCAGCCACTTGGCGCTCAGACCAATTTCGGCGGGGGAAAAACCGGTGACGTTGCCGCCCGGCCGCGCCAAGCTTTGCACGAGGCCGAGTGCGACTGGGTCGGTGACCGCGGCGAACACGACCGGGATGGCTGTGGGTCGCCTGCTGTACCGCCAGCACAGCCGGCGGCGCATTCGCCACGATGACGTCCGGCGCGAGGGCAACCAGCTCCGCGGCGTTTTTCTTGACGATTTGCGGACCGACGCCGTAGCGATAGTCGACATGAATGTTTTTGCCGTCATCCCAGCCCAACGCACTCATCGACTTCAGGAACGCGTCGATGCGCCGCTTGGCTTCAGGGTCGCCATCGGGGAGATTCATCAGCACGCCGATCCGGCGCACTTGCGCGGCCTGCTGTGCGCGCGTGGCGCGCGGCACGCTCACAGCCGCGCTGCCGACAAGGGCGAGGAATTCACGCCGCTTCATGCGTCATCTCGCTTTCAGGCTTACTGTTACGGTATCACATTTCAGGCCAACAGACGTGCCGACCGTCACACCCCGGAAAGGGCAGCGAAATACGATAATTCATCGCATTCCTGGACGCTTAGGCCGTCTGGTCCCGGTGCGAGATTTCGACGACGCGGGCGCGCGCGGCAAGCTCGTCGACCAGCGCATCGGCCTTGGCCTTGTTGGCGGGATCGAGATTGGCGTCCCATTCGTCGAGCAAATAGACCTGCGCATGGGTGGCGTTGACGATCTCCTCAAGCGATTTGAGCTGCCGCTCGCCCGAGGAAAAGCCGAGCTTCTTATCCATCGATCTCCTCGACGATAATCTCGTCTTCGTCATCGCCCTCGACGTCGACCGGCACCACGCCGCCGGCGAATTGGAACGCCAGACGGTCCGTGGTCGGCCAATAATAAGCGCGCTTTTTCATCTCGGTCTTGAGGCTCGCCAGCAGCGAGGATTTGCCGGCGCCGTTGCCGCCGCGCACATTGATCCGCCCGGTCGGCTGCGCCAGCGCCACGCGCAATGCATCGCCCAGCGACGACACCACATTGGCGCGATCGCCCTCGCGCAGCACCAGGCGGTCGTATTTGATGCGCTTGTCGAAATCCGCATCGGGCTCCGGCGACATATTGGCGGCGACGCCGCCGAACCGCGTCCAGATGGCGATAAAATCGTTCCAGCCGGAAGCGAGCAGATGCAGCTCGTAAGTCATTTCGATCTGCCGCGGCAGTGTCGTCGCCAGCCCGACCAGCAGCACGGTGTCGCCGACATTGTGCAGCGCCACCATGGTGATCGTTGCAAAAACGATGGCAAGGCTGACGATGCCGCTCATCGCGCTCATGCCCTCGCGCGCGACAATGGCGCGGATCTGCGCCACCAGGCCTTCGCGCAGCTTGGTCTTAAAACCGTACAGCCAAAGCCGCAGATTGTAGCTGTTGCCGGAAAACACATTGTCCCACGCGGTATAACCCTGCGCGGTGACGCGGTTGTTCATGCGCTGGTTTTCGAGATAAGCGTGCGCGATCGGCTTCTGCAGCACCCACTGCATCAACAACAGCGCGCCGAAGGCGCCGACATAGGCGACCGGCAGGCTGGGGTCGATCTCGGCGCCGAGCACCAGCGCGTTGAACACGAGTCCTAGGAAAAGCTTCAGCGCGAATTCCAGCTCATACATGACGTTGAAGAAGCACTGGAAGGTCTCGCCGGTGAGGAACGGCTCGACCTGCTCGCGCGCCGGCTTCTCGTTGAGCAGCGTGACCTTATCGCGGTTCTCGCGGGCAAAGCGCAGCATGAATTTGCCGAAACCGCGATAGCCGGCCCGCTCGGCGAAAATCCAGCTGATCACGCCCACCACATAGGAGGTCGATTGCGCGGTGAGGATCCAGACCAGGTCGGTGACCAGAAATTCTCCGACCGCCACCCTGCGGCCGGCATTGATGACGAGCCAAGTGGTCGCGGCCGCCAGCATGGCCTCGACCACCATGAGCGTCACCATCACGAACAACGACGGCGACAGCAGATAGCTCGCGAGCTCGAAGCGTGAAATCGGCCGTCGTTTCATGCAATGCCCCAGCTTGCTTGCAGGAAGAGGGTCGTTGAGTCGACGCAGTGTAACGGCATCGGAGGGTCAATTTAAGCACGGCCAGGGTGCGGCAAAGAGCGAATTTACCTTTTCCATCAATATGTTTTCCGCTCCGAGACCGCTTTCTGAGTGCAATTTCGGCTGGCCCATCCGGCTTCGAGGGCGTAATTTGGCTACCGGGTTGGTTACAATCGGGTATTTCGGGGTTGGCGTGATATTTAGCGACGCGATCGGAATAATCGCGCAAGTGACCGCACCGCTGCGTCGCTTCGGCGCATCGTCGCTGGCGGGCATCGTCGTCCTTGCCGTCGGGCTATCGGCAATGACCGCCTACACCGTCCCGACGATGCAAAGCGCGGCCGGCGGCTGGCTCAATGCGTGTCTGTGGTGCTGCCTCGCCTATTTTGCGGTCGAGACCGTGGTTCGCGCGCGAGCGGCCATCCGCGCCGGTTTGGCGAGAGATCATTTTCTCTCTTTTTCGTTTTTTGTCGACGTCATCAGCCTGATTGCCGTGCCGGCCGCGCTGCTCGACGGCGCGACGGCCCCCAATGCATGGCTGTTCGCGTCTTTCTGGGTGCTCAAGCTTGCCCAGAACTCGCCCGGCTTCGCGCAGCTCGGCCGCGTATTCGTGCTTGAGGCAAAACCGCTGGCGAGCGTGTTCGCGCTGTTCCTGATCGTGCTGTTTCTTTCGTCGGCCGCGATGTTCGTAATTGAGCGCAGAGTGCAACCGGGCGCCTTCAGCTCGTTGGCGGAAGCGCTGTGGTGGGCGGTGGTGACGCTGACCACCACCGGCTATGGCGACAAAGTGCCGATCACGCAATTGGGACATCTGCTCGGCGGCGTGGTCATGGTGTTCGGCATTGTCAGTTTCGGCCTGTCGACCGGCATTCTCGCTACCGGGTTTGCCGCCGAAACCCGGCGGCGCAATTTCATTCAGACCTGGGACCTCGTCAGCAAAGTGCCGTTCTTTCAATCGCTCGACCCGTCGTCGATCACGGAAATCACCCATATGCTGCGGCGTCTCGAAGTCCCGGAGCGCGTCGCCATTATCCGGCGCGGCAAGGTCGGCGACTGCATGTATTTTATCGCCGCGGGCGAAGTGCAGGTCGATATCAAGCCGACGCCGGTGCGGCTCGGCACCGGAGCGTTTTTCGGCGAGCTCGCGTTGCTTGGCGATTCGGTGCGCAGCGCCAACGTCACCACGACCATGCCGTCGACGCTCCTGATCCTCGACCTTGCCGACTTCCGCACGCTCACCGCGAACCACCCCGACCTCAAACGCGCCATCGATGCCGAAGGTCAGCGCCGCATGAGCGAAAATCAGCAGATGTGGGAACGCCAGCGCGCCGGCGGCGCGGCGCCGGCGTAAATCGACAAGGAGAAATGGCGAGACTCGCCGGCCCAGAACCTCTAGAACCCATTCCCAAGAGCCCAACCCAAGAACCCGATCCAAGAACCCAATTCAAGAGCCCAATCCTAAGAGCCCGTTTCCATGACCGATCGCGTTGCATTGATTACCGGGGCAACCGGACAGGACGGCGCTTATCTGGCCGAGCTGTTGCTCGGCAAGGGCTACACCGTGCACGGCATCAAGCGGCGGTCGTCGTCGTTTAACACCGCGCGCGTCGACCATTTGTATCTAGACCCGCACGGATCCGGCGTGCGCTTCTTCCTGCACTATGGCGACATGACGGATTCGACCAATCTGATCCGCATCATGCAGGAAGTGCAGCCGACCGAAATCTATAATCTCGCCGCGCAGAGCCACGTGCGCGTCTCCTTCGAGACGCCGGAATACACGGCGAATGCCGACGCGCTCGGACCGCTGCGTTTGCTCGAGGCAATCCGCATTCTGCGTCTTGAGGACAAAGTGCGGTTCTATCAAGCTTCGACTTCCGAACTTTACGGCTTAGCGCAGGAGACGCCGCAGCGCGAGACGACGCCGTTTTATCCGCGCTCGCCTTACGCGGCGGCAAAGCTCTACGCTTACTGGATCACCATCAATTATCGCGAAGCCTACGGAATGCACGCCTCGAACGGAATTTTGTTCAATCATGAAGGTCCGACGCGCGGCGAGACCTTCGTGACCCGAAAGATCACCCGAGCGGTCGCCGCAATCGAGCTTGGCCTGCAGAACAAACTGTTCCTCGGCAATCTCGCGGCACGGCGCGATTGGGGTCACGCCCGCGATTACGTGGAAGGCATGTGGCTCATCGTCCAACAGCCCGAGCCGGACGACTATGTTTTAGCCACCGGCGAAGAGCATTCGGTTCGTGAGTTCGTCGAAAAGGCCTTCGCTTGCGTCGGCCGGACTATCGAATGGCGCGGCGCGGGGCTTGCCGAGCAAGGCATCGATGCGCGCGACGGCCGCGTGCTGATCGAGATCGACGAACGTTACTTTCGGCCGACCGAGGTCGATGCGCTGCTCGGCGATCCTTCGAAGGCGCGGCAAAAGCTCGGCTGGCGTCACAAGGTCTCGTTCGATGAGCTGGTGCGCGAAATGGTCGATGCCGATCTAACGGAAATGCGTCGCGAAGGCGCGCTACGCCAGGTCCACGATTAGAGCGGCGAAATCGCATGAGCGACGCGCCCGTCATTTTCGACTTACGCGGCAAGCGGGTCTTCGTCGCCGGACACGCCGGCATGGCCGGTTCCGCGATCATGCGCCGGCTGGAACGCGAAGACTGCGATGTCATTTTCGCCGCGCACCGCGACCTCGACCTGCGGCACGCGGAAGCGGTCGACCGCTTCATGGCGCAAGCCAAGCCCGATGCGGTATTCGTCGCCGCCGGCAAGGTCGGCGGCATCCGCGCCAACTCCACCTTTCCCGCCGATTTTCTCACCGACAATGTCGCCATCGCTCTCAACACCATTCGCGCCGCGCATCGCTGCGCCGTCAAGAAGCTCGTCTATCTCGGCTCGTCCTGCATCTATCCGCGGCTGGCGCCGCAGCCGATGTCGCCCGATATGCTGCTGTCGGGCCCGCTGGAACCGACCAATCAATGGTACGCGATCGCCAAAATCGCCGGCATCAAAATGTGTGAGGCCTATCGGCTGCAGCATGGCGCCGATTTCGTGTCGGTGATGCCGACCAATCTTTACGGGCCCGGCGACAATTATCATCCCGACGACAGCCACGTGCCGGCGGCCCTGATGCGGCGTTTTCATGAGGCCAAGACCAAGGGCGAGCCGAGCGCCACGGTCTGGGGTACCGGCGCACCGCGGCGCGAGTTCCTGGCGGCCGACGATTTGGCCGATGCCTGCGTGTTCGTCATGAAGCACTATTCCGATCTGACGTTTCTCAACGTCGGGACTGGGGAGGACCTGACCATCGCCGAGTTCGCCGGCGTCATCGCCGATGTCGTCGGCTATCGCGGCAAGATCGCATTCGACCCATCGCGTCCGGACGGCGCGCCGCGTAAGCTGCTCGACGTTTCGCGCATCAATGCGCTGGGCTGGCGCGCGACGATACCGTTGCGCGAGGGATTGCAGCGTATGTATGCCGACTTTATCGAACGCTACGACGGCATCCGCACAATTGCGGAAAAACAAACGGCGCATTGACGTGGCCTACGCACAGTCTCGAACATGACAATCCCGCTCAACGAAACCCACGATCCGGCGCGAAAAAGTCTCGTCGAAAGCGCCAATGCACCGGGCTGCGACTTTCCGATTCAAAATCTGCCGTTCGGAGTGTTCCAACCGGCCTCAGGCCAGTCGCCGCGAGTTGGCGTGGCGATTGGCGATCAGATTCTCGATGTCGCAGCGGCGGCCTCGATGTTCGCCGGACCGGCGGCGGATGCGGCACGCGCCTGCACCGCGCCGACGCTCAATGGCCTCATGTCGCTTGGGCCGCAAGCCTGGTCGGCATTGCGGCTCGCATTGTCGCGCGGGCTCAGCGTCGAGCACGGCGACGAGAGGCTCCGTCAGCACCTGACGCCGATGGCGCGGGCGGAGATGAGACTGCCGGTGGCCATCGGCGACTTCACCGATTTCTTTGCCTCGATCTTTCACGCCACCAATGCCGGGCGCATGTTCCGTCCCGACAATCCGCTGATGCCGAACTACAAATATGTACCGGTCGCCTATCACAGCCGCAGCTCCTCGATCCGCGTCAGCGGCACGCCGTTCAAGCGGCCGCGCGGCCAGCGCAAGGGCCCGAATGACGCGGCGCCAAGCTACGGGGCCTCGCGCAATCTCGACTTCGAGCTCGAGCTCGGCATCTATATTGGCGCCGGCAACGAGCTCGGCGAGCCGATACCCGTCGGCCGCGCCGCCGAGCACGTATTCGGCTATTGCCTGCTCAACGACTGGTCGGCGCGCGATATCCAGGCCTGGGAATATCAGCCGCTCGGGCCGTTCCTCGGCAAGAATTTCGCCACCACGGTTTCGCCCTGGGTGGTCACAGCGGAAGCGCTGGCGCCGTTTCGGACCAGCGCCTTCGCGCGGCCTGCGGGCGATCCGGCGCCGTTGCCGCATCTCGACGATGCCGAAGACCGCGCCCACGGCGGCCTCGACATCACGCTTGAGGCCTACATTTCGACCGTCGCCATGCGCCGCGCCGGCACCGCGCCGACGCGCATCACGCAGACCTCGTGCGCGCTGCTCTATTGGACCGCGGCGCAGATGATCGCGCATCACACCTCTAACGGCTGCAATGTCCGGATCGGCGATTTGCTCGGATCCGGCACCGTGTCGGGACCGGAAAAATCGAGCTGGGGCTCGCTTCTTGAACTCACTATGCGCGGCGCCGAACCGTTGCTGCTGCCCGGCGGCGAAAAGCGCGGCTTTATCGAAGACGGCGACGAAATCATTTTCCGTGGGTTTTGCGAGAAATCGGGCGCCGCGCGCATCGGCTTCGGCGAATGCCGCGCCGTCATCCTGCCGGCGGGATAGCTGCCATTGCGGACCGCCGCTGCACCGCATCCGGAATGACGATTAATGTATCTCCGGCTCGGCGATGCGGGCCTGGCCTTGCAGAAAATCGAAGTCGCAGCCCTCGTCGGCCTGGCCGATATGCTGCGAATACATGGCGCCGTAACCGCGCGGATAACTCGGCGCCGGCGGCTGCCAGGCGGCGCGCCGCCGCGTGAGTTCCTCGTCGCCGACATGCAGATGGATTTTTCGCGCGGCGACATCGACTTCGATCTCGTCGCCGCTCTGCACGAAGGCCAGAGGACCGCCGACAAAACTCTCCGGCGCGACGTGGAGAATGCAGGCGCCGTAGCTGGTGCCGCTCATGCGCGCATCGGAGATGCGCAGCATGTCTTTGACGCCGGCTTTGAGCAGCTTCTTCGGAATCGGCAATTGGCCCCATTCCGGCATGCCGGGGCCGCCTTTCGGTCCGCCGTTTTTCAAGACCAGCACATGGTCGGGCGTGACATCGAGATCGTCGCGGTCGACCGCGGCCGCCATCGCATCGTAATTCTCAAACGCGAGCGCCTTGCCGCGATGATGCAGCAAGCGCTTGTCGGCGGCGGCCGGCTTCATCACGCAGCCGCGCGGCGCCAGATTGCCGGTGAGCACCGCGGTGGCGCCCTCGGGATAAAGCGGCTGTTGCAGCGAATGGATGACGTCGGGCAGATGCACCTTGGCGCCCGCGATATTGTCGCCGACGGTGCGCCCGCTCACGGTGATACAGGACAGATCGAGCAGATCGCGCATCTGCCCCATCAGCGCCCGCAGGCCGCCGGCATAGAAGAAGTCCTCCATCAGATATTTTCCGGACGGCGTGATATTGGCGATCACCGGCACCGTTCGCGAAATCGCATCGAAGCGCGCCATATCCAGATTGACGCCGACGCGGCGCGCCATGGCGATGACATGGATGATGGCGTTGGTCGAGCCGCCAAGCGCCATATGGACGCGAATGGCGTTATCGAAAGCGGCCGGCGTCAAGATCTGTTCCGGCGTCTGATCCTCCCACACCATGTCGACGGCGCGGCGGCCGGCGGCGGCGCACATGCGCGGGTGATTGGCGTCCGGCGCCGGGATCGACGACGCGCCGGGTAGCGCGAGCCCGAGCGCCTCGGTGATCGCCATCATGGTCGCCGCGGTGCCCATCACCATGCAGGTGCCGAACGAGCGCGAAATGCCGCCTTCGATCTCGTTCCACTCGTCGTCGCCGATGCGCCCGGCGCGTTTCTCGTCCCAGTATTTCCAGGCGTCCGAGCCCGAACCAAGCGTCTGGCCGCGCCAATTGCCGCGCAGCATCGGACCGGCCGGCACATAGATCGCCGGAATGCCCATCGAAATCGCGCCCATGACCAGGCCCGGCGTGGTCTTGTCGCAGCCACCCATCAAAATCGCGCCGTCGATCGGATGGCTGCGCAACAGCTCCTCGCATTCCATGGCGAGAAAATTGCGATAGAGCATGGTCGACGGCTTGACGAAGGGCTCGGCAAGCGACATCGCCGGCAGCTCGATCGGAAACCCGCCGGCCTGATAGACGCCGCGTTTGACGTCCTCGGCGCGATCGCGCAGATGACCATGACACGCGTTGATCTCGCTCCAGGTGTTGATGATGCCGATCACCGGCTTGCCGACCCAATCAGCGCGGTCGTAGCCGAACTGCCGCAGCCGCGAGCGATGGCCGAACGAGCGCAGATCGTTTTTGCCGAGCCAGCGGTAGCTGCGCAGCTCTTCGGGCGATTTTCTGTTTGCGGATGTCATTCGAAGGCGCTCACCTTGGGCATTATCTGCACCAAGTGTGCGCTCAATCCAGGAAAAAAGGCAAACCCACGAGGAACCCTGCCCCCACGGGCCGCCGCCCGCTCGAAATCAACGATGCCTAGTGCAGGTGATAGTTGATGCCGACGCTCACAACGTTATCGAAAGCATGGCCTCCGATCGCGGCGCTGCCAGGGGGGAATATGGGAGCGCCGCGAAAGGTCGAATTGGTTTGAGGATTGGTTCCAGCATAATAGGCGGTAGAGCCGCCACCGCCTAAACGCACATAATCGTATTCGACCTTCACGCTCCAGTTCCGATCGACCATGTGCTCGATCCCGGCTCCCAGAAACCAACCCGCTGACCATTTGCTGCCGGGATTTGCCGTGGATATGCCACCGACACCATCATTAGCGGTAGCACTCCCGTCCACTTCTCCGACTGCAAGGCCGCCAGCACCATACCACATGGTATGGTTGGCATCCGTCAGGACGCCGAGATGTGGGCCGATGAGAATCGGATCGACATTGGTCGTGCTGTAAATGTTTGTTGTCGTACCAGGTATGCCCGTTGTGCTTGTACTCGATCGCTCTCGCGGAAAGTCATAGCGCGCTTCCAAACAGGCCACGTAGACCGTCGCCGGTCGCTGCCAGCAATAGCCGCCTTCGACACTGGCTTCCCAGCCACGATGATCAACTCTCTGGGTAGCGACAATGCCCGCAAGCGCAGGATCATTAGGAGTGGTGGTCGTGGTGCTGTGACCCCAACTGTAACCGACATTGACGCCACCGTACCAGCCGGTCCAATCGTACACCGCCACCGGCGGCGGCGCCTTCACAGCCATGTCGGCAGCGGACGCGGCGACGCCCGAACCGAGAAGCAAGCCGGCAGCGAAAAGTGACGCGGTCAGTGAGTGACGCATGGAAGCCCCCAGTGCGATTCCTGCTATCTGAGTGATTTAACGCCCGACAACCGGAGGCGGTCCATCGTAATCCGTGGGCGGAGGGCGAACTCACAGCTGATTCATGCGTAGCGTGTCGTGGCGGTAACAGTACCCAGACACCACTGTAAGCCACTGGAAATTCTCGAAGAAATTGCAAAAACCCCTATGCGACACCGATTGCCAGGTCGAGCTTGAGCAACCTTGCCGCATTGCGCCAGAAAATCTTCTCGAGCTCTTCGCCGGTTACTCTCAAACCCTCGACCAGCGCGATCGCCCGCGGCTTGAGCGAAGTCAGCGGCGGCGCGTCCGAGCCGTAGAGCACGTGATCGGCGCCGACGGAGTCGACGACGAGCTGCGCCGCCGGCGGATGATAAGTCACGGTGTCGAAATACATGCGCTTGGCGTAATGGCCGGGCTCGTGCTTGATCTTGATCGGCGCATAGGACCCAAGGAAATAGCACTCTTCCTGCAGCTCGTAGGCATAATTGAGCCGGCCGATCACTTCCCACAATCCGCCGCCGCCGTGCGACGCGACGATCGTCAAGCGCGGAAAATCTTCCAATATGCCGCGCACGATCAGCCGCGACAGCGCCAGGCACAAATCCGCCGGCCGGCCGACGCTCGACGCCAGCCGATACTCCTTCACCCGCTCCTCGCCAAAACCGACATGCGGCGGATGAATGAAGACCGGGACGTCCAGATCCTGCACCAGCTCCCAAAACGGCCGGGCCTCATCGTCGTCGGGATAATGGCCCTTGTGGTTCGAATGGATGAGGATGCCCTTAAGCCCGAGCTGGCGGATGGCGCGCTCGGTCTCTTTGACGAAGGCCGGGCCGCCGCACGGCAGCATGGTGGCGAAACCGTAGAGCTTGCCTTTGTGGGCGTCCTGGATTTCGGCGGCGTAATCGGACCAGCGCTGGATCGCCTTGAGCTCCTCGGCTTGCGGCTTGCCGCGCATATAGTGCGCGGCGTTGCTGAATACGGTGACGCCGATGCCGCAGAGGTGATGGGCGTCGAGCACATTCTCCAATGTCATCGGGCAGCGGCCGGCCCAGGTCGGACCGCTCTTGCCGTCCCAGGCCAGCGCATCGGCCGCCGCTTCCTCGGGCGGATAAACGTGAGTGTGCCATTCGATGATCATGTGAGGACTATTGCGGCTCCATGCCGGATTCATGAACGATGCGGGCGGACGCCGCGCGATCGGCTTTCAGGAAGGCGGCGAATTCTTCCGGCGTGCTGAACACCGGCTCAAGCCCGACGTCGATCATGTGCTTCTGGCGAAACTCCGCGTCTTTACCGACCGCGGCGAACTCGTCGTAAAGCTTGTGGACGATCGGCTGCGGCGTGCCGGCCGGCGCGACGATGCCGAAATAAAGCCGGGTGAGGTCGCCGTGATAGCCAAGCTCGGCGAGCGTCGGCACGTCGGGCAGAAGCGGCGAACGTATCGGGCTGTCCACTGCGAGCGGAATTACGGTGCCGTTCTTGATGAACGACAGCCAGTTGGAGGCGCCGAAAAAAGCGACCGGCGTCGATCCGCTGAGCATGTCGTTGACCGCTTCACCGCCGCCGCGGAACGGCACCTTGACGATGTCCGATCCGTTTGACTTGATCCATTGCTCCATGAACGCGACCAGCGGAATTGACGGCGCCGTGTAGCTCAAGGTTTTCGGCCTGGCCTTCGACAGTGCGGCCAGTTCGGTCAGTGAATGCACGCCGAGCTTGGCGCTCACCACCAGCACCTGGGTGGTGAAGAACGGGTTGGTGATCGGTGCGAAATCCCGCTCCGGATCGTAGCGCAGCGCTTTGAACAGAAGCTTGTTATAGGCCAAAGTCTCCGGCGGCAGGATGCAGATGGTATAGCCGTCGTTGGGCGCCTGGGCGCAAGCCTCGCCGCCGATATTCATCGAGCCGCCGGGTCGATCCTCCACCACGATGGTTTGGTTCCAGCGCTTGCCGAGCTCCTGGCCCATGGCACGCATGAAAATGTCGCTGGTGCCGCCGGCGCTGACTGCGGTGAGCGCATGGATCGGCCGTGTCGGGTAATCCTGCGCTAGAGCCGGCATGAAGATGGCGAGCGCAAAAAGAAAACCGAGAGCGACCAAAAAACACCGCAGGTCCCCGCGGAAGCGGCGACACAGTCTGGATTCCCGCTGACGCGGGGATGAGCGGCCAAAGCCTGTCGTCATTCTTTCTACTCCGCCGTCGCGCCGGTGGCCTTGACCACCTTGGCCCATTTGTCGGTTTCGTCGGCGATCAGCTTGCCGAAATCCTCCGGCGTGCCGGAAATCAAAGTGCCGCCGAGCTCGGCGAGCTTGGCCTGCACGCCCGGATCGGCGAGCGCGTCATTGACCGCGCGATTGAGCGTCTCGACGATGTCGCGCGGCGTGCCGGCCGGCACCGCCATGCCGAACCAGGCGCTGGCTTCATAGCCCGGCACGGTCTCGGCGAGCGTCGGCACGTCGGGCAGCGCTTTCGAGCGCTCCGCCGTGGTCACCGCCAGAGCGCGCAGCTTGCCGGCTCTGATATAGCCGATCGAGGACGGCAGATTGTCGAAAAACACCTGCACCTGGCCGCCGAGCATATCGACCAGCGCCGGCCCGGCGCCGCGATACGGCACATGCACCAGATTGACGCCGGTCATCTGCATGAACAAGGCGCCCGACAGATGCGTCGAGGTGCCGATGCCGGCGGACGCCATATTCACCTTGCCGGAATTGGCCTTGGCGTAATCGATAAATTCCTTGACCGTATCCGCCGGCACGTTCGGATTGACCTCCATCACATTCGGCACGCGGATGAAGCCGGCAACCGGCGCCATGTCGCGCAGGAAATCGAACGGCAGATTTTTGTACAGCGTGGCGTTGATGGCATTGGCCGGATTGACCAGGAACACCGTATAACCGTCCGGCGGCGAATGGGCGGCCATCTCGGCGGCGAGGTTGTTGCCGGCGCCCGGCCGGTTCTCCACCAGAAATTGTTGATGCAACGCCTGCGACAAATAATTGCCGATCAGCCGGGCGCAGATATCGGTCGAGCCGCCCGGCGGATAGCCGACCAGCCAGCGCACTGCATGATTCGGGTAGCTGTCCTGCGCGCACGCCGCGCCCGCACCGGCAACCGCCGCCACGCCCAACAAAACCACGGCGACAAGCCGCTGGAATAGGCGCCGCATGTTGTTCTCCCCCATTTTTCTTGTTCGCCCGGGCGCGAACCTACGCGGCATTGCCGATGTCGCACAAGTGATTGGCGGCAGAGCAGGCATGGCCCGCCGCCATCTTGCCCACATCCGGCGTGGCCGATAGGTTCACCACCTTCCGCCAAAATCCAAAGAGGAAACCGAGGATATTGCCATGATCGATCTTTATGCCTTGACCAGCCCGAACGTGCAGAAAATCTACATCATGCTCGAAGAAACCAAGCTCCCCTATAAGGAGCATTTCATCGACGTGTGGAAGGGCGAGCAGTACAATCCGGACTTCGTCAAGATCAATCCGAATTCGAAAATTCCGGCGATCGTCGATTCCGACGGCCCCGGCGGCAAGCCTTATACCGTCATCGAGTCGGGCGCGATCCTGATGTATCTCGCCGAAAAGACCGGACAATTTTTGCCCAAGGATATGGCGAAGAAATATGACGTGCTGCAATGGCTGTTGTTCCAGACCTCCAACATCGGTCCGAATTTCGGCCAGTTCACCCATTTCAAGATGTTCGCACCGAAGGACAAGGATCATTCCAATTCGATGTCGCGCCACCAGACCGAGGTGAAGCGGCTCTACGAAGTGATGGAAAAGCGGCTCGGGCAATCGCCCTATCTCGGCGGCGCCGACTATTCGATCGCCGACATCGCCACTTTCCCGTGGACGCGCAATCACGACGTCCAGGGCGTGAAGTGGGAGGACAATCCGAACCTGGCGCGCTGGTTCAAATCGATCGACGAACGGCCGGCGGTCAAAGCGGCGCTCGCCAAGGTCGCCCTGATCAAATCGAACCGCGACGCGGCCAACGACGACCAGAAGGACCGCTTCTTCA
Source organism: uncultured Alphaproteobacteria bacterium (assembly GCA_963816565.1). Lineage (GTDB taxonomy): Bacteria > Pseudomonadota > Alphaproteobacteria > Rhizobiales > Xanthobacteraceae > BOG-931. Next base: position 1,114,913 of record CAWFLM010000001.1, read on the forward strand.
ACCGCGGCAAATACGCGAGGGCGTGACATCCCGCCCCGCGATAGCGGGGAGGGGGGACCGCGCGAAGCGCGGTGGGCGGGGCGCGGGCCTCGACGCTTGTTCTGCTCTCGACAACGAAGCTCCGAGTCAGACGCCCCCTCCACCGCGCAAACGCGCGGTCCCCCTCCCCCGCTTCGCGGCGGCGGATGCAATACGATCCCGTTCTCGCGCGCGCACTCCGCCCGCGAGCGATGTCAAACAGCGATGTCGAACGGCCCGTATCCTGTAGCCCGGATGAGCGGAGCGATATCCGGGTACGATCGAGAGGCCTCTAAGCCCACCCCGGATTTCGCTTTGCTCATCCGGGCTACGAAGGAAAAATAAGGGAAGCGGAACGCCGGCAAACGCAGGCTAACACCACCCACACGCATACGGCATGCGGGACGCGCCACGGAAGGAGCGGCTCACGCCGCCCTTCCGCTTACGGGCGCGCTCGCCTGCCGGCGTTCCACCTCGGCTCTCGCCACGGGGACTTACGTCACCCAAGGCGCAACCCAGGCCATGCTTCCTGGGACTTGGTCTGCACGGGCGTTACCCGCCTTCGCCTGTCCCAGTCCAGTGAGCACCTCACGCGCCGGTCGATAGTGCCGGCAGGCATGATGCCCGGGCCGCCCGGGAGCCAAGCTGATGAGGCTTAGCCCGCGGGCACCGCACCCGCCCCTTTCCGCCCGGCATCACCCGGACGGCGTCCCATAGGGCGAGATTTGATTCGCACGTATGTAACGTAAATAGGGACATATGTCAAGAGGTGGTTACAAAAACGGGGACGTAGGGCAACTTGACGTAGCGGCAAGATGCCTTATATTGAGGCGGCAAATTGCCAAGCCAAGGGAAGCCATAACAAAGGGAGTCTGCAATGGCAGCGCCCCAACCTGTCGTCGAAAAGGTCTTTCATAAGCTCGGCGGCCGCACTGCGCTGGGCACGGATGTATTTTCGGACGCCGATCTCGCACGTGTTGTCCATCTCCGCTTTCACGCCAAGGTTCTCTCCCATCTCGAGCGGGCCGGTTTTTCCAAGCAGGAGATTTACGACTTCATCATTCCGGCTCGGACATGGCGGCACCGCCAAATAAAGAAGGAGCCGCTGACCGTCGAAGAGTCCGATCGCGTGGTCAGGCTCACCCGAATTCAAGCATTGGCAGAGGACGTGTTTGGCGACGACGCAAAGGCCAACCGTTGGCTACGCGAAAAATTGGGGCTGCTCGACGGCAAGTCGCCGCTGGAACTCGTGCGGACGGAATCCGGTGCGCGCGTGGTCGAACAGCTTCTCGCCAAGATCGATTGGGGCGCCGCGGCCTGATGCGCCTGTGGCGGCTGGCGAGCGCGCGCCGCGCCGCGGACTTCGACGGCGGTTATGGAATTTTCAACGATGGCCGCTGGAATACGCGCGGCCGTCCGGTGACCTATTGCGCAACCGTGCCGTCGCTTGCGGCTTTGGAAAAACGCGTTCACGTCACCGATCCGGCACTGCTGCCGCCACAAGTCATGGTCGCTTATGAGGTGCCGGATGGCATTTCCACGCGTACGGTCGATATCGACGAACTGCCCGCGGATTGGATCAGGCAGCAGACGCACACGCAGAGCATCGGCGACCGCTGGCTCGACTCCGCAAATGAAATACTGCTCTTCGTGCCTTCCGTCGTCATGCCAATCGCCGACGCGCCAGATCGCAACGTTTTGATCAATCATCGCGCCGCAAACGTTGCCGCGGTTCTGATCGAAGCCACCACACCATTCACGCTCGATCCTCGATTGTTCAGGCCGTAAAGGACGTCGGGGGAATAGCGAAGCGTATTCCGCCGTTCCCCGCTTCGCCGATGCGGCGGCTTACGCCCCGGGGCCGAGGTGATCATGGCGACGCCGGTGCCGATGTTGGGCTCCTCGCCGAGGCGGAACGGACTTAAGCATCGAAGGTCAGAGGGTCGAGAACGCAACTTCTCTCATCCGTCCTCTGAGATGTGACCTCCATTATCGGCGTGCATCCGCTTCGCCGCGTCGAGCGCGGCGGCGACGATGTTGTGATAGCCGGTGCAGCGGCAGAGATTTCCCGAAATGCCGATGCGGATGTCTTGCTCGGTCGGATTCGGATTGTCGCGCAGAAGCTCGATCAGCGTGGTCAGAATGCCCGGCGTGCAAAAGCCGCATTGCAGGCCGTGATGGTCGTGGAACGCCTGCTGCAGCGGATGCAGCGTCTTTGCGTCCGGCGCGATGCCTTCGACGGTCAATATGTCGTGGCCGTCGGCCTGCACCGCGAGCATCAGGCAGGAGCGCGCGGAGTAGCCGTCGAACAAAATCGTGCAGGCGCCGCAGACGCCGTGCTCGCATCCGAGATGGGTGCCGGTAAGCCGAAGCCGCTGGCGCAAAAAATCCGCCAGCGTCAGGCGGACCGGCACTTCCGCTTCGTGGCGTTTGCCGTTGACGGTGACGGCGATTGTTCGTTGCTCGCTCACGCTGCCGCCCTCGCCATCGACGCGCTCGTGTGCTTTCAGAAGCGCGCGGCGCGACAGCACCGTCGCCAGTTGTTGGCGATAGGACGCCGGCGCGTGAATGTCGTCGACCGCTTCGCAGCTTGCGCAGCGGCTCGCAGAGTTCGCGCAGCCGCTTGTCGTCGATCGTCTCGCCGATCAGCGCGCGCTCGATGTCGCTGGCGCGCAGCGGCGCCGGGCCCAGGCCGCCGAGGGTCAGCGACGCGCGGGTGACTTTGCCGGCGCCGTCTTCCTCGATGAGCGCCGCCGCCGAGACAATGGCGAAATCGCCGTGGCGGCGGGAAAACTCGACGAAGGCAGCACCGTGCCGCTTCGACCAGCAGGGAAACGTCGCGCCGGTCAAAAGCTCATCGGGCTCCAGCGCCGGCGTCATATAGGCGACCGGGAAAGCGGCGAAATCGATCTCGCGCGTGCCGTTCTTGCCGGCGACCGTGAGCTTGGCGTCGAGCGCGGCAGCGACCGCGACCAGCTCGGCGGCCGGATCGAGATGGCACAGCGAGCCGCCGAGCGTGCCGCGGTTGCGGGTCTGGCGGTGCCCGACCTGGGCGATGGCTTCGTGCATCAGCGGGCAGCGTCGGCGGACGAGCTCGGAGAATTCGATGTCGCGCTGGCGCGTCATCGCGCCGATCTCAAGCGCACCGTCGCGCTCGCGGATGTAGCTCAGCCCGTCGACGCGGTTGAGATCGATGACATGGTCGGGCAGCACGTAACGCATAGCGAGCATCGGCATCAGCGACTGGCCGCCGGCGAGCACTTTGGCGTTGTCGAGGCTCGCCAACAGCGCGACGGCGTCGGCGGTCGAGCGCGGATCGTGATAGGAAAATGCGGGAGGCTTCATGCCGGATTTCGACTCTACCGCGCTTTGACTCTGTGCCAAAATCTGTGCACCAGTTCAAAAACATAAACCAGTCCCGAACTTGGGACCAGCGCACAGGACCAGCGCGATGAAGCCTGCGGCGTTTGCCTACCACGCGCCGAAAACCGTCGACGAGGCGGTCGCCATTCTGGCGCAAGTCGCCGGCGAGGACGGCCGCGTGCTGGCCGGCGGGCAGAGTCTGGTGCCGACCATGGCGTTTCGGCTGGCGAAGCCGGCGCATCTCGTCGACATCAACGGCGTCGCCGCGCTCAAGCGCCTCACCGTCGCCGACGGCAAGCTCGTCATCGGCGCCGGCGTGCGCCATGCGGCGTTTCACCGGCCGGTCTGCGACGGGCCGCTCGGCGCGTTGCTTACCGACGTGGTGCGGCACATCGCGCATTATCCGATCCGCAACCGCGGCACGTTTTGCGGCTCGCTGGCGCATGCCGATCCGGCGTCGGAATGGTGCCTGGTGCTCGTGGCGCTCGACGGCGAGGTGCTAGCCAAGAGCACGCGCGGCGAGCGCGTCATCGCGGCACGCGATTTCTTCAAGGGCGTCATGACCACGGCGCTCGCCGACGACGAGTTGCTGGTCGAGGCGCGGCTGCCGCTCCTGCCCGCGGACACGGCTTGCGGCTTTTATGAGTTCAGCCGCCGCGCCGGCGATTTCGCCATGGCCGCGGCGCTCGGCGTCTATCGGCTCGACGGCGGCACGATCGCCGAACCGCGGCTCGCGGTCGGCGGCGCCGAGGTCAATCCGCGGCGCATCATGCGAAGCCGAGCGCGCGCTGTTAGGCGCCGCGCCCGGCGACGCGGCGTTCCGCGCGGCCGCGCAAGCCGCAACGGCCGCCATCGATCCGATGGAGGACAACGTCACCACCGCCGAATTCCGGCGCGATCTCGTTCTGGCGGTGACGCGCCGGGCGCTCGAGCGGGCGGCGAAGTCGTGAGTGGTGCTTTCCCTACATTGTCATCGTCCGCGAAGGCGGACGATCCAGTAGACGCCGACGCGTCGGCGATTACTGGATGCCCCGCCGGAGCTTGTCATCGGGCCGGCCACTTCGGGCCGGACCCGTTGGCGGGGCATGACAATAGGGTTTAACTGCGCAACATGAATACCGAAGCCAAAATCCCGTGGATCGGCCAATCCGTCCTGCGGCTGGAGGATCCGCCGCTGGTTGCCGGGCGCGGCGCATTTGCCGGCGACATCAATTTTCCGCATCAGCTTGCAATGCGCGTGGTGCGCGCGGCGCAGGCGCATGGCCGCATCGTCGCCATCGACACCGCGGCGGCGCGCGCGCTGCCCGGCGTCTATGCGGTGTGGACCGCAGCCGACATCGCCGAAGTGCCGCCGATCGATTTCCGCGAGGGTTCGATCCCGGCGCTCGATCCTTACCGCCAGCCGGTGCTGGCGATCGACCGCGTGCGCTATGTCGGCGAGCCGATCGCCGCGGTGTTTGCCGCCGATCCCTATGTCGCCGAGGACGCCGCCGACCTGGTCACCGCGGAGATCGAGGAATTGCCGCCGCTCCTCGATGCGCAGGCCGCGCCGGTCGAATTTTCGCCGGGCCATTCCAGCGAAGCCGCCATCATCCGCCAGGGTTATGGCGACGTCGACGCGGTGTTCCGCGACGCGCCGCACATCGTCGAACTTGAGTTGGCCGTCGGCCGGCATTCCGGCGTGCCGCTGGAGACCCGCGGCGCCATCGGCCGCTACGACGCCGCGCGCGGCATTCTCGAACTGCACGGCGCCGCCAAGGTGCCGCACCGCATCCAGGAATTGCTCTCGCGCATGCTCGGGCTATCGCCGAGCGCGATCCACGTGCACGAATCCCATGTCGGCGGCGGCTTCGGCGTGCGCGGCGAGCTTTATCCCGAGGACGTGCTGGTTTGCGTCGCCGCCAAGAAGTTCAACCGGCGCGATGAAATGGATCGAGGACCGCCGCGAGCATCTGATCGCGGCCAATCATTCGCGCCAGCAGCTGCACCAGATCCGCGCCGCGGTCGACGCTAACGGCGTCATCCTCGCCATCGACGACCGCTATTTCCACGACCAGGGCGCTTATGTGCGCACCCACGCGGCGCGCGTCGTGCACATGACGGCGGGCATCTTGCCGGGGCCGTATCGGGTGCCGGCCTATCGGGCGATCGGCCATTTCCGGCTGACCAACAAAACGCCGGCCGCGACCTATCGCGCGCCCGGCCGCTACGAGACCACTTTCGTGCGCGAGCGGCTGGTCGACGCGATCGCACAGCAACTCAAGATCGACCGCATCGAGATCCGGCGGCGCAACGCGATCACCGCCGCCGAGATGCCCTATCCGCGCCCGCTCGAAGCCTTGGGCGAGGAAATCCATTACGACACCGGCGATTATATCGGGCTCCTCGATAAGTTGTTCGCCGAGATCGGCTGGGACGCAGCTCAATGCCGAGGTGAAGAGGCGCCAGGCCGCGGGCGAACTCGTCGGCATCGGCGTGGCGATGTTCGTCGAGAAAAGCGGGCTCGGCCCGACCGACGGCGTCAATATTTCCATCGACACCTCGGGCATGGTCGAAGTGGTCACCGGCGGCGCCTCGATCGGCCAGGGTTTTGAGACGGTGATGGCGCAGGTCGCCGCCGACGCGCTCGGCGTCGACTACAGAGATTGCCGCGTCATCCACGGCCAGACCGACCGCATCGCCTTTGGCATCGGCGCGCATGCCTCGCGCGCCACGGTGATGACCGCGTCGGCGACGCATATCGCGGCGCTCAATGTGCGGAAGAAAGCGCTCGATATGGCGGCCGAATTGCTGCAGACGACGCCCGACGCGCTCGACATCTCAGGCGGCGAGGTCATGCGCAAGGACCGTACATCGACGGCAGGCCCGGCCCGTCGATCAGCCTCGCCGCAATCGCGAAAAATCTCGAGCCGACGGCGAAGGCGCGCGGCGACCGCGCGCCGGGATTGTCGGCCGAAGGCTGGTTCAAGACCGAGCATCAGGTCTATCCCTATGGCAGCCACGTCGCCGTGGTGCGCATCGATCGCGACACCGGCGGCGTTACCGTCGAGCGCTATTGCATCGCCTACGACATCGGCCGCGCCATCAATCCGGCGCTGGTGCACGGCCAGATCGTCGGCGGCTATGCGCAAGGCCTCGGCGGCGCGCTGCTACGAGGAATTCACCTACAGCGAGCGCGGCGATCCGCTCGCCGTCACTTTCGCCGATTATCTTCTGCCCGCGCTGCACGACACGCCGGCGCCGGAAGTGCTGTTGCGCGAGGACTACACCACGCCGCTCAATCCGCTCGGCATCAAGGGCGCCGGCGAGAGCGGCATCACCGGGGTCGGCGCCGCCATCGCTTCGGCGATCGACGACGCCATCGGCATTCCCGGCGCGGTGCGCGCGCTGCCGGTGACGCCGCAGCGGATCAAGGCGATATTGGCGAAGCGCGGTTGAAACGGCGCTTGCCCGGGGCGCTCAATCGAGCTTGACGCCGGCGAACTTGACCACTTTGGCCCATTTGGCGGTTTCGTCGGCAACGAAGGCGCCGAATTGGGCGGACGTCATCGCCGTCGGCACGAAGCCGAGATTGACCAGCCGCGCCTTGATGTCCGGATCGGCGATGCCGTCGCCGATCGCGGCGTTGAGTTTTTCGACGATCGCTGTCGGGCGTGCCCGCGGGCGCGCCGACGCCGAGCCAGCCGTCGACCGCGTAGCCCGGCACGGTTTCGCCCACGGCCGGCACGTCGGGCAAGGCCGCCAAGCGCGTTGCGCCGGTGACGCCGAGCGCACGGAATTGACCCGACTTGATGTAGCCGAGCGAAGACACGATGGGATCGAACATGACCTGGACGCGGCCGGTCAACAGATCGCTCTGCGCCTGCATCTCGCTCGACGCCGGGACACTGACCATGTCGACGCCGGCCATCATCTTGAACAACTCGCCGGCGAAATTGGTCAGGTTGCCGGTGCCGGTCGAGGTCATGTTGATCTTGCCCGGATTGGCTTTGGCATAGGCGATGAATTCGGCGACGGTCTTGGCCTCGAACGCTTCATTCGTCACCATGACGAAGGGATTGCGGCCGATGGCGGCAACCGGCGCGATGTCGCGCACGAAATCGAAGTTCAGATGCGCATAGAGCGAGCCGTTGATCATGTTCGGCGAAGCGATCAGCAGGAGCGTGTAGCCGTCGGCCGGCGCCCGCACCACCGTTTCGGTGGCGATATTGGTGCCGGCGCCGGGCCGGTTCTCGATGACGAAATTCTGGCCAAGCCGCGCCGACAGCCATTGGCCGAAGAGCCGCGCAATGACGTCCGGCGAGCCGCCCGGCGCAAAGCCGTTGATCCAGCGCACCGGATGCGCCGGATAATCGAGCGCCGACGCCGTGCTCGGCAGGAACGGCGTGGCGGCACCTGCCGCCGCCAGTTGCAGAAAACTCCGGCGCGGAAATTTTCTCATGGCTCCTTCGTGGCTCCCTCGCTAGCCCCTCCCCGGCCGACGGCCGGTCGGCTCATCGGTTTATTCCGGCTTGATGCCGGCGGTTTTGACGACTTTGCCCCACTTCGCCACTTCGTCGGCCATGAATTTTTTGAGCTCCGCCGGCGTCATGATCATCGGCGCGGCGCCCAGATCGGTGAACCGCGTCTGCATCTTGGGGTCGCTGAGCGCCGCATTGATCGCCTTGTTGAGCGCCTCGACGATCGCGGGCGGCGTCTGCGCCGGCGCGCCGACGGCATCCCAGACCGCGACATCGTAGCCGGGGACGAATTGCGCCGCGTTGGGCACGTCCGGCAACACGTCGGAATGCGCAACGCCGGTGACAGCGAGCGCGCGCAGCTTGCCGGCTTTGATCAGGCTTAGCGTCTGCAGGATCGGCGTGAAGCCGGCCTGCACCTGCCCGCTCAACAAATCGGGAATATAGCTGTTGCGATAGGGCACGTTGACGAGCTTGATGCCGGCCAACTCATTGAACAATTCGCCGGCCACGTTGGTCGCGGCGCCGCTGCCGACCGAGGCGTAGTTGATCTTGCCGGGATTGGCCTTGGCGTAGGCGATGAACTCCGGCAAGGTTTGCGCCGGCACCGCGGGATTGATCACCAGCACCAGCGGCAATTTGACGAGGCCGGCGACCGGCGCGATGTCGCGCATCACGTCGAAGGACAAGTTGTCGTACAGCGACACGTTGATGGTGTTGGTCATCGTCAGCGTCAGCAGCGTGTAGCCGTCGGCCGCCGCGTGGATCACGATTTCGGTGCCGATATTGCTGGCGCCGCCGGGGCGATTGTCGACGATGAATTGCTGACCGAAATGCTGCGACAGCGCATCCGCGAGCAACCGCGTGGCGACATCGGGAGCGATGCCGGCGGGATAAGGCACGACGATGCGCACCGGCCGCGTCGGATAGTCCTCCGCCCGTGCCACGGCGCGGCAGTAACGGCAGCGACGCCGCGCTTGCGGCCAGATGCATAAACCGGCGTCGCGGCAATTCCATAGCTAGTCCCCTCGATCGCATCGTGACGGCAGGCTCAGCCGACGTCAGTCCGCTTTGATATTGGCGAATTCGACCACCTTGGCCCATTTGGCGGTTTCGGCGGCGATGAATTTTGCGAAGTCGGCGGGCGTGCCGGTGAAGACTTCGCAGCCGAGATCGGTAAAGCGCTTGCGCATCGGCGGATCGGCGAGCGCGGCGTTGACTTGTTTATTGAGTGTGGCGACGACGTCCGGCGGCGTGCCTTTGGGCGCGACGACGCCGTACCAGCCGCTCGCCTCGTAGCCGGGGAGAAACTCGGCCATGGCCGGGACGTCCGGGAGCAGCTCCTGGCGCTTGGCGCTCGTGACCGCGAGTGCGCGCAGCTTGCCGGATTTGATGTAGCCAAGCGACGCCGGCATAACGCCGAACATCGCCTGCACCCGGCCGCCGACGAGATCGGGCATCGCCGCGGCTTCGCCCTGATAGATGACGTCGACCAGGTTGAGACCGGCCATCATGCGAAATAGCGCGCCGGCGACATAGAGCGGCGTGCCGCTGCCGCCGGAAGCCAGATTGATCTTGCTCGGATCGGCCTTGGCGTAAGCAATGAATTCTGGAACGGTTTTCGCCGGCACCGCGGGATTGACATCCATCACCAGCGGGATCGTCGCGATGCTCGCCACCGGCACGGCGTCACGGAGAAAATCGAAATTGAGATGATGGTAGAGCGCCGGATTGATCGCATTTGACGACATCGCGAGCAACAGCGTATCGCCATCCGGCGCCGATTTCATCACAAGTTCGGTGCCGATATTGGTGCTGGCGCCGGGCTTGTTTTCGACCACGAACGGCTGGCCGAGTTTTTCCGACAGCCATTGTGCAATCAGCCGCCCGATAATGTCGGGCGAGCCGCCGGCAGGCACCGTAACGATCAGACGGACCGGCCGCGTCGGATAGTCGTCCGCTTGCGCAAGCCGCGGCAGCGCCGGCAGCGCGGCGGCGGCCGTTGCCAGATGCAAAAATCGCCGGCGCGGCAATGTCATTGCGGTCTCCTTGGCGGGCCGGCCATCAATCCGCGTGCATGTTGGCGAATTTGACCACCTTGGCCCATTTCGCGGTCTCGTTGGCGAGGAACTTGGCGAATTCGGCGGAGCCCATCGGCTCGGTGTCGCCGCCGAGATCCTTGATCTTTGCCACGAGCTGCGGATCGGCAAGGCCCGCGGTGATATTGGCGCTGAGCGCTTCGACGATGGCCGGCGGCGTGCCCTTCGGCGCGCACACGCCGTCCCAGGCCGTGGCGTCGAAGCCGGGCAGCACTTCGCCCACGGCAGGAAGGTCCGGCAGCACGTCCGCCCGTTTTTCGCTGGTCACCGCCAAAGCGCGCAATTTGCCGGCCCTGATGAAACCGATCGCGGTCGACAGCGTGATGATGAAGGCCTGAACCTGCTCGGCCAAGAGATCGGTGAATGCCGGCGCCGGCCCGCGATACGGCACGTGCACGACGTCGATGCCGGCCTGCATTTTCAGGAGCTCGATCGCGACATGCATCGGCGTGCCGACGCCGGGCGAAGCAAAGTTGACCTTGCCGGGATTGGCCTTGGCGTAAGCGATAAATTCGGGAAGGGTCTTGGCCGGGAACGATGGATTGACCAGGATCACCATCGGCAGTTGGATCACGCCGGCAACCGGCGCGAAATCACCGGGGAAATCGAAATCCAATTTGCTGTAGAGCGTGGCGTTGATCGCGTCGGCGGTGACGCAAGTCAGCAGCGTATAGCCGTCCGGCGCCGAATGGGCGACCGCTTCGGCGGCGATATTGCCGCCGGCGCCGACCCGGTTGTCGACGACAAAAGGCTGATGCAGCCGTCCCTCCAGCCATTGTCCGATCAGCCGCGACACCAGATCGGGGGTGCTACCGCCGCCGAAGCCGTCGACGATGCGCACCGGGCGCGCCGGATAATCGAGCGCGCACGTCGGTCGCGGCACGGCAACCGCGAAGGCCGCCGCCAAAGACAAAAACCGTCGCCGCGGAATTATCATCTTTGCGGATTTCCGGCACGAACCGCTGAAAGAGCGCGAGCTTATCCCGCCGGAGTGAATGTGAGAAGGTGCCGTGACAATCGGTCCGGCCGGCGGATTGCCCCGTTTCTTATCACTTCTTCTTCGGGACCCGCTTGCCTTCCTTGCGCGCCTCGGACAGAGCAATCGCGATCGCCTGCTTGCGGCTCTTGACCTTGCCGCCTTTGCCGCCCTCGCCACTTCTGGCGGTGCCGCGCTCGAAGCGGCGCATTTCGCGCGCCACGTCGCTGCCGACACTGGGGGAGTATTTGCGTTTGCTCTTGGCCATCGCCGTTTCTCCAATGATCGTTCTTGCAATAAAGCAGCCGCTGCCGCCACCGATAAGCGCGCAACGAGCGCCTTTCTCATAACCGCCGGGCCCGCAATTGGTTGCGGGACGGCTGCCTCGCGTCGCCGGATTGAGCCGGGTCACTGTCTTGCCGTCGACCGCCGTGACCGCACCGTGCGGACGGCCGGGCCTACGGGGCTCGACGAGCATCTTACCGGGCTTACGCGGCCCGCGGCAGCGCCCGGAATTCTTCCGCGCTCGCCATCGCCCAGGCCATCTCATATCGCTTGTCGGCACTGCCGGTCAGCAATTCGCCGGGCTTGAGCGGCGGATAAAGCTCGGCGAAGCTCTTGACCTCGTGCTGCGACACGCGCCGCGAAAAATGCGCCGGGGCGAATTGCGTCGGATGATCGAGCCCCGCGGCGGCGACCAGCTCGGCAAGCGATTCGATGGTGGCGCGGTGGAAATTGTAGACGCGCTCGGCCTTGTCGGGCACCACCAGCGCGCGCTGGCGCGTCGGGTCTTGCGTCGACACGCCGGTCGGGCAGCGGTCGGTGTGGCAGGACAGCGACTGGATGCAGCCGAGCGCGAACATGAAGCCGCGCGCCGAATTGCACCAGTCGGCGCCCAACGCCAATACGCGGGCGATATCGAAGGCCGAGATGATCTTGCCGCTGGCGCCGAGCTTGATGCGGTCGCGGGCATTAATGCCGATGAGCGCGTTGTGCACGAAGTTCAGCCCCTCGCGCAGCGGCATGCCGAGATGGTCGGTGAATTCGAGCGGCGCCGCGCCGGTGCCGCCTTCCTTGCCGTCGATGACGATGAAATCGGGATATATCTTCGTCTCGATCATTGCCTTGCAGATGGCGAGGAACTCCCAGGGATGACCAATGCACAGCTTAAAGCCCGCCGGCTTGCCGCCCGACAGCCGCCGCATCGTGGCGATGAATTGCAACATCTCGATCGGGCTCGAAAACGCCGAATGCCCCGACGGCGAGATGCAATCGACGCCGACCGGCACGCCGCGCGTCATGGCGATCTCGGGACTAACCTTGGCGGCGGGCAGCACGCCGCCATGGCCGGGCTTGGCGCCTTGGCTGAGCTTGAGCTCCACCATCTTGACCTGCTGTTGGGTCGCGGCGGCGGCGAATTTGTCGGCGCAGAAGGTGCCGTCGCCGTTGCGGCAGGAAAAATAGCCGGAGCCGATTTCCCAGATGATGTCGCCGCCGTTTTCGCGGTGGTACGGGCTATAGCCGCCCTCGCCGGTATCGTGGGCGAAATTGCCTCGCTGGGCGCCGCCATTGAGCGCCAGGATGGCGTTGCGGCTGAGCGCGCCGAAACTCATCGCCGAAATGTTGAAGATCGACGCCGAATAGGGCTTCTCGCAATCCGGACCGCCAACGAGGATACGAAACGGCTCCTTCGCCACCGGCTTCGGCGCGATCGAGTGATCGAGCCATTCGAAGCCCGAGGCATAGACGTCGTTCTGCGTGCCGAACGGCCGCTTGTCCAAGGCCCGCTTGGCGCGCTGATAAACGATCGCGCGTTTGTCGCGCGAAAACGGCGTGCCGTCTTTCTCGCTTTCGAGAAAATATTGCCGGATCTCGGGACGGATCTCTTCGAGGATGAAACGGATATGCGCCGAGAGCGGATAATTGCGCAGAACCGCGTGGCGCTTCTGCAAAACGTCGACGGTGCCGACGACGGACAACGAGATGAAAATGACCAGGGGAATTTCGATCAAGAGCGACCTGAAGCCGAGGAAGAATTCCACGCCGAGCGCGGCGGCGATCAGGACGACGAGCGTGAATGCGATGAACCGCGGCTGCAGCGGCAATAGTAATGTGTGCATTAGATTCCCCGACTGGCAAGGCGCGGGCGGTTTCCCCATCGCGCCGCGACGATTTTAGGAACAATAGTTGTCAGTTTGATTAAAATAGCGGGCCCGCGGATACGGCATGCTGCAGCGCACACACGACTGCAGCGAACAGGGCTCGTTCAGGGGTCATTCATGAGGCGGCACGTACCGCTTAATAGGACATAACGTCCAAAAAACTCCGAAGGAGAGATATCATGCTCAGGAACCTACTGGGGGCAGCCGCTGTGGTGGCTTACTTTGCAGCGATGCCGGCGTTCGCACAGACACCGACACCCCCGCCAGCAGCAGCTCCCGCCGCAGCCGCGCCAATGGCGGCGCCCGCCGCAACCGCGCCAACGGCGGCGCCCGCGATGCATCATCACCATCATCACCACCACCATCATCATCACCATCATCACGCAGCGGCTCCTGCCGCAAAATAGCGGCACCATTGAAGCCAATACTGCGAGCTTCACATCCGTTCTGAGCCATCACCCCGAATTGCTACCGGGGTGATGGCTGGTGCGGCATCGCGACCGGATCGGGCAACAAGTCGGCCTCGCGGAAATGATGAAAGACATTGTATCTGTGAGCGATTTCACGTTGTGAACGCGGCCACAGGTAAAGTCGCCGGAGGACAATTAAGCCGCCTAGGAGGCATTATGACTGGCGCTCACATCGAAGCAAAACGCGACCTCCGCCGGCAAATTAAATTTTCCGACCCCTTGTGGTTCTGTCCTCGGACCACAGTTGATTAGCTAACGGCGGCCGCTTGCTTGCCGAAAAGCTGCTCATAAAACGGTCATGTACCGAAATGACCGTTCACTCCACGGGCGGCGCCGATGCCATCGGCCGGCACAACTCTAATCTAAAGCTTCGATATTGACTTGCATTGCGGGTGCCATGGCTCCCGCAACGAAGACATTCGTTCCGCCCCCGGAGCATTCCATGAACGATCTATTGGGAGTCGCCTTGGAAGCCCATGGCGGCCTGGACCGCTGGAACGCTTTCACCAAACTCCGAGCCGAGGTTTCGATCGACGGCGCTATCTGGCACGTGAAACAGCAGCCCGGATTGCTGATCGATAAGGTCTTTGACGTCCGGACCCACGAACAGCACCTCACGGTTTCCCCCTTCCCGACGCAGTGCGAACGCAGCGTATTTGTTCCAACGCGCATCGACGATAGAGACACTAGACGGCAAACCCATCGAGAATTCGAAACGATCCTGAAGCGGCGTTCGTCGGTCAAAAGGCCGATGACCCGTGGGACAAGTTTCACGTCGCCTTCTTTGCCAGCGAGGCTTTGTGGACCTATCTCACTTTGCCCTTCCTCTATACGTATCCGGGTTTCGAGTGCGAAGAGATCGAGCCTTGGCATGAAGACGGCGAGGACCGGCGACGCCTGAAGGTGACTTTCCCCGACCACATCGTCTCCCACAACAAGACGCAAATCACACATTTTGGGCCGGACGGCCTGATGCGAAGGCACGACTACACCGTGGATATCCTCGGCGGCGCCACCGGTGCGAACTACACGACCAACTATCGCGACTTCCAGGGAATGAAGATGCCGAGCACGCGTCGAATCTACGCTTATGACGAGGCAATGCAAAAGGTGCCGGAGCCGCTGCTCGTCTCGCTCGACTTCGGTAATCTGACCTTCAGCTAATCGCGCGCCGAAAAAAAAAAAAAATGAAGGAGTTTCCGTTTATGTCCTCTGATATTCTCTTCAATTCGCTCAAGCTTGGCGCTCTTTCCCTTCCCAACAGGATCGTCATGCCGGCGTTGACCCGCATGCGCGCCGGTCCAGGCAACGTTCCCACCGCGCTGAATGCCGAATATTACGGTCAGCGCGCGTCCGCCGGGTTGAATATCACCGAGGCCACAGCGATCAGCGTGCAGGGCCACGGTTATCCAAATATGCCCGGCATCCACACCCCGGCACAGATTGCAGGGTGGCGGCTCGCCACCGATGCGGTGCATGCTCAGGGAGGACGCTTCGTGTTGCAGATCGTGCACCACGGTCGCTGGTCACACTCTTCTTATAATCCCGACGGCAGTCTGCCGGTCGCGCCGTCGGCGATCGCCGCACCTGGGAATATCTACACGCCGACGTCTCAGCAGGTTCCCTTTGAGACCCCTCGCGCGCTGGACCTGAGCGAGTTACCGGCGATCGTCGCCGACTTCCGGCAGGCCGCCAGAAATGGGCGCGAAGCCGGATTCGACGCCGTTGAAATCCACGGCGCCAATGGCTTCCTGCTTGATCAGTTTTTGCAGGATGGCAGCAACCGCCGCGCCGACGCCTATGGCGGGACGATCGAGAAACGCGCCCGGCTTTTGTTCGACGTCGTCGATGGCATCGCCGACGACATCGGCAAGGACCGTGTCGGGGTTCGGCTTTCCCCGCACGGCAACTTGGGCGGTCTCAGCGACAGTGATACCGTGCCTCACTTCAAATACGTGATCGACGGCCTCAGCAAGCGTCGCATCGCCTATCTTCACCTGATCGAGCCGCGCGCCTCCTCCGTAGGCTTCGGCGATGACGCCAGCGTCGATAGTGCCGATAACGCTTCGCTCTTCCGGCGGCTATTCGACGGTCCCATGATCACTGCGGGCGGCTACACGCCGGAGATGGGCGTCTACGTTGTCGAGAGCGGCTTGGCCGATGCGGTCGCATTCGGCCGAATGTTTATCGCCAATCCGGATTTGCCGGAACGCCTGCGGACCGGCGCCCCGCTCAACCCATTCGATCGATCGACGTCCTATGGCGGCAATGGCCATGGTTACACGGATTATCCAACACTTCGCATGGCCGCCGCCGCATAGGGCCGATTGGGCACCTCTGTTCTCCCACGGAGTTTCTTGATGACGGCGAACCCGCAAACAGAACCCTCCAGGTTATTTCTGGACCGAAATTCTCAAGCGCCCAACCCGGGAAGCGTTCGCGGCGGCGTTTTCAAAAAATGTCACCATCGACACGTCGATCACAACGCGGTCGATTATCGGCCCGGTTGATCTGCAAAGCTTCTTCGACGCGTCGCGCACCATGTACGACGCAATCAACTTCACCCACGAAACAAACTCCGCATCGCGGACTTGCCTCGAATGGGAGGGAAAGTTCCGGGGCAAGGACATCGCCGGCACGACGGTCCTGGCCTTCGATGACAATGGATTGATCGAGAGCATCCGGCTCTATCACCGGCCTTATGAGCAGGTTATTGCTTATTCGGCAGAACTGGCCGCCGTCTCGAAGGTAGAATGGACCCGTCGATCTTTCCGGGGCCATAACTGCATTCGCCCCGCGAAATGACGTCGGGACTTGAGCAAACGTGATTGCGCAGACGCAATCTCCGATGATGCTGCAACCCAGGAGGTATTTATGCCGACCGTGAAAAACATTGTGCTGGTCCACGGTGCGTGGGCCGACGGCTCAAGCTGGTCCAAGCTTATTCCGTTGCTACAGAGCAAAGGTCTGAACGCCATAGCCGTTCAGAAATCCCTTGAGTTCGATTGCCGAAGACGTGGCGTCGACGAACCGGATCGTCAACGCGCAAGACGGCCCCGTACTTCTGGTAGGCCATTCCTACGGCGGCGCAGTCATCACCGAAGCCGGCAATAATGCCAAAGTCGCGGGGCTCGTTTACGTCGCGGCATTCGCGCCCGACGTCGGAGAGACGCTGGGTGGCATGGGGCAAAAGTATCCTACGCCGCCCGGCTTGAGCACAATTCAACCGATTGAAGACGGCTATCTTCTGTTGACCCGAAAGGGCGTCGTTGAGAACTTCGGGCAGGACCTTTCGCCCGATTTGCAAAGTCTCGTGTTCGCCACCCAGGGGGCAACCGACGGCGCTGTTCTCGGAACGCCGATCAAGACGGCCGCATGGCACACCAAGCCGAGCTGGTTTGTCATTGCCGCGAACGATCGAATGATCTCGCCCCAGCAGGAGAAAGATACAGCGCAGCGGATGGGCGCGAAAACCTTGACCGTTTCGACGAGCCACTTGGCCATGCTTTCACCAGCCGGAAAAGGTCGCCAATTTTGTGATCGAGGCCGCGGCGTCGCTGGATATGAATTCTATTGCACCGGCGGGTACGCCGAAAACGGCAGTCGCGTAGCTCGGATGCAGGGCTGCGCAATTGCGCGGCCCTGCAGCAACTGACGGCTAGCTCTGTTTCGGCTCGGCATCGAGCCGGACAATCCAGCCCTCAAGGCCCGGCTTGGCCGCCGGATACCGCGCCAGAACCAGCGGATCGTGCCCCGGCACGACATGGCGCGGCGCCGCCGCCAGCCTTTTCAGGGTCTCGTAGCCTTCCACCACCTCACCGACATTATAGACGAGCGGAAAGACCCGCCCGCCGTCGACATGCGCGTAAAGATGCGAGGCGTCGGCGGCGAGCACCACATAGCCGAGGCGCGTTTTGACCCGTACGCTCTGCAATCCCTTGGAGTGCCCGCCGATGTGATGCACGGTCACGCCCGGTACGATTTGATCCTCGCCATCGTGGAAAGCGCACCGGCCGGCGAACACCTTGCGCACCATCGCGACCACGTCGTCGACCTCGAACGGCGCTCGCAGCGCGCGATGGCACATGCAGCGGCCGGTAGCATAGGCCATCTCGCGGTCCTGCAAATGATAGCGCGCCTGTGGAAACAGATCGTAATTGCCACAATGGTCGTAGTGCAGATGGCTGATAATGACGTCCTTGACGGCCTCGGGCGCAATGCCGAGCGCGGCTAATCCTTCGCGCACCGGCTTGATCATTTCGCGCTGGCGTTTCTTGCCCATCGCCTCGTCGAAGCCGGTATCGAGCACGATCGTGCCCGAGGGACCCACGATCGCCCAGACGAAGAAATCGAGCGGCTGCAGCACATCGTGCGGGTCGCCGTCGATGAAGTTTGCCGGCGAGCGGCGCGCATGGTGGCCGTATTTGATCGCGTAGATCTCGTGGACGTCGTCGGCCATGTTCACTCCCGTTTTCCCCGACCCTACGTGAGGCGGCACGGCCGTGGAAAGGGGTGACTTGCGCCACGGTCAAATTCTCGCCGATGACAATGATGGCGGCTAAGCCCCCGTGGCCTTACTTACCGTGGCACGGCTGCCGTCATGAATGCTTCATCAAGCGCCCCCAGATTAGGAACTCGTTAATTGGGGAGCTAGGCAATGGCCAACGCCGCTGCGCGAGAAGTGTACAGCCCGCCGGACAACAAACCGGCGCCGGGCAATAAAACAGTCCAAGAATATATCGACGAATTGCCGGTGTGGTCCGACGGGACCACGTTGAAATCCACGCCCATGACCGGCATGCAGTGGCGTATCTGGGCGCTCGCCGCGTCCGGCAAGTTCTTCGAGGGCTTCGTCGTATTCATGGGCGGCGTGACGGTGCCGCTCATCACCCGTGAGTTTGGGCTCAGCGCCGGCGAGGCGGGTCTCGTCACCTCAGCTAGCCTCGCGGGCATTCTGGTCGGCACTATCCTGCTCGGCGGCCTGTCGGACTATTTCGGCCGCAAGCTCATGTTCATCGCCGAGATGATTATCTTCTGCATGTTCCTGGCGCTGCTGATAATGGTCGGCGGCTTTCTATCGCTGGTCATCTGCCTGTTCGGCATCGGCATGGCGCTCGGCTGTGACTACCCGACCGCGCACATGATTATCTCCGAGAGCATTCCCAGCGCGTCGCGCGGCCGCCTTGTGCTCGGCGCCTTCGCCTTCCAGGCGGTGGGCGCCATGAGCGGCATCGCGGTCGGCGCGCTGGTGCTCGTGCTCGACCCGAGCATCGATGCCTGGCGGTGGATGTACGCGACCGCGCTGGCGCCGGCAGTGGTCATCACCATCGGTCGCTTCTTTATCCCCGAAAGCGCCAACTGGCTGATCGTGCGCGGTGCGCACGAACACGCCGAAAAAGCCGTGACACGCCTGCTCGCCCGTAAGCCGACTTACCCGCAGAAAGTGGAGCTGACACGCCATGTCGCCGACGAGAAGAGCGCGTCGAAACAGAGCTTCTTTGCGCTTTTCAACGCAAAAAATCGCCGCGCCACCATCTTCTCCTCGGCGCCGTGGCTGTTCCAGGATCTCGGCACTTACGGCATCGGCGTCTTCACCCCGACCCTGATCGCCGCCGCGCTTGGCAGCGGGCCAGACAAGATCCGCAGCCCCGCCGACCTGATTGCGAGCGGCATCCATTCGGCCGAGGCGGCGGCGCTGACAACGTCGCTGCTCATCGTCGGCATCATCTTTGCCATCGCGCTGTCGGACAGCTTGGGACGCATCAAGTTGCAGATCTTCGGCTTCCTCGGCTGCGCGGTCGGGCTCGGTATCGCCTCCCTGTCGCTCGACGCGGACGGCTCGACCAGGCTGTACCTCATCATGGCCGGCGTCATGCTGTTCAACTTCATGACCAATATCGGCCCCAACGCGCAAACCTACCTGCTCGCGGGCGAGGTGTTCCCGACCGAAGTCCGCGGCATGGGCGCCGGTTTCGCGGCGATGATCGGCAAGGTCGGCGCAGTCGCCACCACCTACGGCTTCCCCATCCTGCTGGTCACCATCGGGACTCGCTCGCTGCTTTACGCCCTCGTCATCAGCTCCGTGCTGGGCGCCATTGTGACCTGGATGTATCGCATCGAAACCACCGGCGTGAACCTCGATACCATCGGCCGCTGAGCAGACAACAGCAAAGAACAGGAAACGCAGTCATGAAAAACCGACTTCGCCATATGCTTGGCGGTGGCGCCATCGCCATTGTCCTAGCGGTCCCGATGGCGCATGCGGCCGACAACATTACACTCACGGAAACCGGCTCGACCTTGCTCTACCCGCTGTTCCAGTCCTGGATCGCCGGCTACAAGAGCGTCGCTACCGATGTCGATCTGAGCGCAGCGGCGACCGGCTCAGGCGCCGGCGAGCAAGCCGCGCTCGCGGGCAAAGCCAGCATCGGCGCCTCCGATGCCTATCTCTCCGATGCGATCGCGGCGCATAATCCGGATCTCCTCGATATCCCGCTCGCCATCTCGGCCCAGACGATCAACTATAACCTTCCGGGTCTCAACGGCGGGAATATCAAGATCAACGGCTCAACGCTCGCCGCGATCTATTCCGGCGCCGTCACGCAGTGGGACGATCCGGCGATCAAAGCGATGAATCCCGGCGTAGCGCTCCCGCACCAGACGATCGTTCCGGTCCGCCGCGCCGAGGGCTCCGGCGACACCTTCATCTTCACCCAGTTCCTGGATTTTTCCGCCGATAATTGGGAAAACAATCCAGGCTACGGCAGCACCGTCAATTGGCCCAATGTTGCCGCGGAAAAGACCGCGACTGGAAATGACGGCTTCGTTGCGACGCTCGCCGCCACCCCCTACTCGATCGGCTACGTGGGAATCAGCTACGGCGGAGCGATCGCCAAAGCCGGTCTCGGCACGGCCATGGTCGAGAACCAAAACGGCAAGTTCTTGCTCCCCACGCCGGATTCAATTGCCGATGCCGCCGCCCAGCTCGATCCGCGCACGCCTCCCTATGAGCGCATCAGCCTCGTCTATGCTCCCGGCGACAACAGCTATCCGCTGATCAACTACGAATACGCTGTGGTTTCGAAATCGCAGCCCGACGCCGCGACGGCCGATGCGCTGCGCGCTTTCTTGCGCTGGAGCATCTCGGAAACCGGCGGTAACGCCGCGAGCTATCTCCAGCCCGTCGGATTCATCCCGCTGCCGGATTTCATCCGCGGCATGAGCGAGGCGCAGATAAGACAGATCAAAGCGAAGTCTGGCACTGATTGAACGAAGCCGCTGGCGCTGCGAGGCGGTCGCAGTGACCGCCTTCCGTTCGCGAAGCGCGTTCATTCCGGCTGGCTTTCGCGGTTTCCGGAAGGTCAGATTTTAACAAACAAAAACCCCGGCGCCAGTTTCTAAAAAGCTGGGCGCCGGGGCTTTGCACTACGCAACTACACTACAAAATGTCGGGACAATGCGATCACAACTGACCGTATTTCCTCAAGACCGCGCGGCATTGATCGCCGACGCGCCAGCTGTGGGCGGCAAGCGTCGCGCCGCAGCGCAGCATGTTGTTCCAGGTCATGCCGCCCTCATGGTCGCACATCTTCGCGGCGGCCGGCCGGCACGGCGCCAGCTCGGCGAGATCGATCGCGTTCGCGGTAGTGGCGGAAAAGCTCAAAGCAAGACCCACAAAAAGTCCCGCGGCTACAAGTAGCTTCATCCTCGGTCGTCCCTCTTGTCTGCTGGAGGGCTTGGGATAGCGATTAAATGACTAAAAAGCCAGCATTTTGTGCGACGCACAAAGCCCGCACAAACACCTGCAATCTATAACTAATTTTAGTTGCTTTAGTTCCACGAAAAGTTCCCTGCCCTGCTTGCGCCGCAATTGCGCCGGGGGGCCGAGAAAAATGCCCGGCAAAAGCCGGGCATTGATCGTCTAATCCCGCCCCGCGCGGCGGGGCAGCGGCAGAGCGGTCAAGCGGCCGCGGCGGTGAGATTGCCGAAGCGCTTGAGATTTTCTTTCTGCTTGTCGTTGCGCGGCGGCAGCTTGAACAGCCGCGCCGCGGTGCCGCCGAGGATATTGTGCTTGGCCTTCTCCGACAAAAACGGCAGGTCGTAGATGGTCGCCGGCAGGTCGAAGTCCCAGTGCGGATAGTCGGAGGAATAGAGAAGCTGCGTCTCCGCATTCATCATGCGGAAGGTGCACTCCATGGCGCCGTAATCCTGAATCTCCATCGGCTGCGACGAGTAGTACATGTCGCGCATGTAGTCCGACGGTTTCTTCTTCAGGAGCGGAGCTTCCGACGGCCGCAGCATGAATTCGTGGTCGAGCCGCTGCATCAGGAACGGCACCCAGGCGATGCCCGATTCGATCCAGATCACCGGCAGCTTGGGGAAGCGCTCGCCCATGCCGTTGATCACCCAGTTGGTGCAATGCACGACGTTGTACCAGGTAAAGCCGAGCGCATGGGCGGAGAGGAAGCGGTTGCAGCTCTTGTAGATCGGCTCGCCCCAGTTCGGGCCGGAATGGAACGACAGCACCAGGCCGCGTTCCTCTAGCGCCCGATAGAGCTTCATATAGGCGTTGTCATAGACCGCCATGTCCGAGCGCACGGTGGTGACCATGAAGCCGCCGACATTCGGCCGGTCGCCGAACACCTCGACGTGGCGCAGCGCCGCTTCGGGACTGTTGAACGGCAGGCACAGCATCGAGAAGAAACGGTTGCCGCCCTCCGGCATGACCTTCTCGGTGAGCCAGCGGTTATAGGCCCAGCACAGCTCGACCTCCATTTCCTTCTGCGGATGCAGCCCGATATTGAGCATGCCGGTCGGGAACAGACAGGAATAATCGACGCTCATCGCGTCCATCCAACGATGACCGAGCTGGATGTCGCGCTGCGCGCCCTTGAGGCCCTCAGTCCTTTCCGAGCTGCGCATCGGATAGCGCGTGACGCGGCCGCCCATGTCCTGATAGCCGACCTGACTCGCGGTAATTCCGGCCCGATTGTTCTTGGTGCGGCTCGCCAGGCTGAGCTGGCGCAGCACGTCGTTTTCCATGTAGGGCAGAAACTCGTCGTAGCTCTCGTTCTCGTAATGATGAGCATCGACATCGACGATCACCATGTCGTCGAGATTGCGCTGATGCGCCTGCTTGCGCGCATGCGACAACAGGCGCGTGGTATTGAGCTCCTCGATCGTTACGCGGCGACCGCGATCGGCGATGAGATCCATGACGTTTCTCCTTACGTAGTTCTTTTCAATTCCTATCCCGCTCGTCCCCGCGAAAGCGGGGACCCAGACTGGATTCCCGCTTGCGCGGGAATGAGCGGCAACAATTCATTCTTCGGGCGTCACCGCCCCGTCCAGTTTTGCCACATGCCGAGCTCGAAAACCGCGAGATCGGCTGACCGCAACAATCCGCTCGCCGTGATCATGACGTCGGTGGCGGTAATCGAATTCTTCGGCACCGGCGTGAACTGCTCGCCGGCTTGGGCGCGCGCGGTGTAGACCCGGCAGGCGGCCGCCATGAGCTTTTGCAGCGCCTCGGCCGAAACGGTGTCGAGCTTGTCGTCGATGACGCTGCGCTCGAGCGTCGCGGCCAACCGTTTGGCGTCGGCCGAAGCACCGTGGTCGGGCGCAACGACTGGCTTCACGGCGCGCAGCGCGGCGGGGCGTGTCCGCGCCGAAGATTTGGCGGCGGCAGCCTTGCTGGCAACGGATTTGGCGGCGCGCTTAGGCGACGACATAAAGATCTTCCCCCTTTTGCACCGTCTTGTATTTCTTCAGCTTCAGCTTGCGATCCGAGACGCACTCGCCGGTCTTCATGTCGTATTCCATGCCGTGCCAGGGGCAGACGAAGTGCATTTCGTCCTCGGAGAAGTAGAGGCCCATCGAGGTCTTGTCGTCCCGCAGCCGCTCCTCGACCTTGGCGATGGTCAGGCCTTCGCAGGCCGGGCCGCCCTGGTGCAGGCAGAAATTACTGTAGGCGTAGAACTCGCCCTCGTGCCGGAACACGCCGATCTCGTTATCGCCGACAAAGACGATGCGGCGGTCGCCGTTTTGCATTTCATTGAGTTTTGCGACGAATTTTTCGGCCATTTGCTTTACGCCCTCGCGTTTTACCCTTTCGGTTCGGTTTCTTGCCTCGCCCTCACCGGGGCGATTGAGCGGCCCGGACTCAAAGCCCGTACCGGCGGTGTTTTTAGCACAAACCAAAG
The DNA here is from genome assembly GCA_963816565.1 of uncultured Alphaproteobacteria bacterium. Classification (GTDB taxonomy): domain Bacteria; phylum Pseudomonadota; class Alphaproteobacteria; order Rhizobiales; family Xanthobacteraceae; genus BOG-931. Next base: position 1,138,660 of record CAWFLM010000001.1, read on the forward strand.
CCCCGCGCGACGGGCATAACTCGATGCCCAGCCATGCCGGGGTGACGGTCGGGCTAGGTCATCCGGTTCTCGATCTCGCCGATGTTTTCGACCCAGATCCTTCACCACATCGCCAGCTTTGAGGAAGGTTCCGCTCTCGGCGCCGGTCCCCGACGGCGTACCGGTGAGGATAAGATCGCCGGGATGAAGCGTCATGTTGATCGACAATTGCTCGATCTGCTCGGCCAGCGTGAACAGCATCTTCCCGGTATTGGAATTCTGCTTGAGCTCGCCGTTGACCCACAGTTTGAGCCCGAGATTTTGCGGGTCGGCGATGTCACTTGCCGGCACGATCCAGGGCCCGATCGGGCACGAGCCCTCAAAGGTCTTATGCTTGGTCCAGTCCATCTTGAAGGGGGACGTAGGCACCACGGCCGGCCGCCGCCCGCGGTCGCGCGCGGAAAAATCGTTGGACGCCATATAGCCGGCGACATAACCGAGCGCCTTTTCCTTGGGCACGTCCTTTGCCGGCCGGCCGATGACGGCGGCGAGCTCGATTTCCCAGTCCATGGCTTCGGAGTAGCCGGAAAGCTTAACGGTCGCGCCGGGGTCGGTAATGGTGCGCGCCGCTTTGAGGAAATGCCAGGGCTTGAGGCCTTGCTCATGCGGATCGGGCGGCGGCGGATTGCCCTCGCGCGCCGCCATTGCCGCGGCATGGTCGGCGTAGTTCGCCCCCGCGCAGTAGATCGCGGAAGGGTACTGAACGGGAGCCAGAAGCTTGGTCTTTTTCAACGGCTGGCGCTTGGCTCGGCTTTTCGCCGCCCCCGCGGCGGCCTTCTTCAGCGCGCCATCGGCCGACTTCCAATCCGCCAGAATGCCCATGACACTGGCATAGGCCGGTTTGCCGGTAAGCCTGGCCGCGTCGAAAACCTCCTCGCCGATAACGAGACCAGCGCGCGGTCCCTCGCTCGATTTATAGGTGGCGAGCCTGTAACCGGCGGGTTTTGCCGAAGCCATTGGCGTTTTCTCCCTTATGACTGCGGTTGCGACCAAACCGCGATCCCGCGCCATTGGCAAGGCCGCAAGCCGTTGCTTGTCATACCCCGCGAAGGCGGGGTATCCAGTACCCTCGCGAGCTGCCGCGTTGCCAATGCGCGGCGGCGATGACTGGATCATCCGCCGGCGCGGATGATGACCAAGAGCGAGAACCGCCATGATCAAGCCACGACGCATCGGACACGCCACATTCGAGACACCCGACCTGCCGCGCTTGGTCGACTATTACACCGAGGTGATGGGGCTGGTGCTCGCCGAGCAGGAAAAAGACCGCGCGTTCCTCACCACCAAGGTCGGCCAACTCGCCATCCAGATCAACAAGGGCGACATCGAACGCTGCACCACGTTGTCGTTCGAAGTGGCGCCGGAGTCCGACTTCGGCGCGCTCGCCCGTGACCTGGAAAAGGACGGCGTCAAAAGCGAGCTGCGCAACGATTCGGTTCCGAGCATCGGGCCGGTGCTCACGTTTCAGGACAACAAGGGCACGACGATCGCGCTGTTCAAGGAATGGAGCTATCTCGGCAAGCATCTGCAACACCACGGCGTCGGGCCGCTCAAGCTCGGCCACATTGCCTGGGTCGTCGAAAACCCGGCAAAGACGGCCGAGTTTTACAGCAAGGTGATGGGCTTCCGGGTCTCGGATTGGATTTCCGACTTCTTCGTGTTCATGCGCTGCAATTCGGATCATCACACCGTGAACTTCATCCGCGGCACGGCCTCGAAAATGCATCACATGGCGTTCGAGCTGAAGGACTTCATCCATCTGCAAAATTCCTGCGACCTGTTCGGCCAGAAAAAAATCCCGATCATCTGGGGGCCGTTGCGTCACGGACCGGGGCACAATATCGCCACCTATCATCGCAATCCGGACGATCAGGTGATCGAGTTCTTCTGCGAGCTCGACAAGATGGTGGACGAGGAGCTCGGCTATTTCGAACCCCGGCCCTGGCACCAGGACACGCCGCAGCGGCCGAAGACCTGGGAAGCCGGCAAGACCACCAACTGGGGCCCGCCGCCAACCCCGGAATTTCATCGGGCGCGGGATGCCGTCGCGGCGCAGCCCGCACAGCACTGACGCGGGATAGCGGCGCTTCTCGTTTTGCCGAGATCGCCTGCTATCGACCGCAAATCAGTTTCAGCCACGGCACCGCGTGGAAGACACTCATCAAGAAGTACATCGGGACCATTCCGCCAAGCGGCGACGCATGGTGCATGGCCGCGCAGAGGATGTCCGGCTGGCCGCCACCGCGAGCGGTCAGTAGCGCCATGACAGCGAAGGTCGGAGTGGCCGCAAGACAGAGCCAGTCGGCCGCGACGCGGGCGGCCGATCCGCGACTAGTTCCGAACGCCTGCTTCGAGCCGGCCGGCCGTGAAGTCATGAGAATATCAGACATGGTCGTCCCTCAGCGCTTGGCGGTTCCGAGGTCGTCGGAGTAGCCGGCCTGCAGGCGGGGCCACTGGACGATGGGGCGTCCATCGGTGCGGTAAGGATGCTCGCCTTCCGGCCGTTGTGGCCATCCGGCCGGCGAGTCCTCCCATGCCTCCTGCCGCCCGTAGATCGTCAAGTCGAGCAGTCGATAGCTGTTGCCGATCGCCTCGACGCCGCGCCTCGTCGTCCAGTAAGTCTCGAAGACCTTGGAGCCCTGCCGCAGGTAGCAAACGATGTGCATCATGCCCACCCGGCGTCCAACCAAGAGGCTATCGAGCGAGTCCCGCGGGACCGAGTACCAAGGCATCTCCCAGCCCATGAAGTCGCGGTAGCGGGCGCTCTCTGGGTACGGCCCTTGGGCGAACGTGGCGTAGGTGACGTCGCGGGAATGCAGGAAGGACAGCTCGCGCAGCTGCGAAGTGTAGAAGGTGCAACCTTCGCACTGCTCCGGCGCAGGTTTTCCGGCATGCCACATGAAGTAATAGGCGATGAGCAGCCGGCGACCCTCGAACGCGTCCAGCAGCGTCACCTTTCCGCGCTCGCCAACGAGCGGTGTCGCGCCATTCATCTCGACCATGGGGAGCTGGCGGCGCGCCGCCGCAATGGCGTCGCCTTCGCGGGTGTGGGCCTTTTCGCGAATCCGCAACGCGTCCAGCTCCACCTGGAAGGTGGTCCGATCGACGATCTCGGGCGCACCAAGTTTGTCACTCGCGATGTCATTCATCTTGCTCTCCTGCGCTACACAAGCTTTGGGTCTTCTCCGTCGCGCTTTCGGAATGTCGGTTCTTTGACGTCGCAAGCGCTCGCGACACGCCGATTAGCACGCTGCTCCTGATTTGATGGGAGTTTGGTCGACATAAGCAGCAAACTGGCGCTGCAGCGCCTTCACAGCACCGTTGCGCCAGCCCTCCGCGATCGCCTCCGACATCGGATCAGGGAAAATTTCCTCCTCCCCAATTTCCAAACCGTCGAAGATCGCTTGCGCGACGGACGCCGGAGCGGCCTTCGGAATGTCCAGGCCTCGTGCCATATCGGTGTCTATGGGCCCCGGCAGGGCTACATGGACGCTGACGCCCCGTCCGGCCAAAAGAGCGCGCAACGATTGCGAGAGCGAGAAGGCGGCAGCCTTCGAGATCGAGTAGAGGGAATCGAACGGCACGGCGGCAAGCGATGCCAGGGATAGAACGTTGACAATGGCGCTTCGGTGGCGAGCCAACGCCGGCAGGAAGGCCTGGGTCACGTCATACGTGCCAAAGAGATTGACGGCGAGGAGCCGTTCGAGCGCGGCGCGATCGCTCAGATCGTTTTGCAGCGAGATGCCGGCATTGTTGATGAGGATGTCGAGAACGTCGACTTCCTCGGCGGCCGCCCGGATCTGCGCCGCGTTGGTGACGTCCAGCGTCAGTGGCGTGACCCGGTGGTCGGGGTGGACAAAGGGCCGGCGCGCGCCGGCATAAACCCGCTTTGCGCCTCTCCTCAAAGCTTCCTCAACAAGAGCCTCTCCGAGGCCGCGATTTGCTCCCGTCACCAGAACTGTTGAATCTAAGATTTTCATTGCCGTCTCCTGTTTGTCGGACATCGTGCGTGAGAACTGCGTCTTGCGCTTGCGCTAAGGCTCGGCGCATCGCTCAGCGCTTGTCGTACTCGTCGTGACGGCGCCACCAGACACCCGTTTCGTTGCGCCCCTCCGGAGCGCGGTCGAGCCAGTGATAGACGCCAAAGAACGGGTCCACGCCGCGCGCGTAGGTGGAATAGGTGTGGTAGATGGCGCCGCCCTTGAGCGCGAACGCGCTCATGCCCGGTCTGTCGCGGTGATAGGCGGGCACGTCGACTCCGCATGCCTCCGCTAGCCGGCCTTCAGCCGAGTTGCCGCCGCCCTCTTCGCCCGCCCGCCACCGAAATACGTCGCTTATCGGCGTCTCGCGCCGATAATTGTATTCTGCGCCCTCGCGCTGTTGTTCTTCGGTGATCCAAACGCTGAAGTCGGAGTTGAAGTCGCTGCCGTGCGAAGAGGCCCAGGGAAAAGTCCAGCCCATTCGCTGTTTGTATGCCTGCAGTTTCGCGAGCGGCGCCCGCGAGACGGCCCACAGCATCACGTCATGATTCGCCAGGTGCATGTAGGACCCGTTGAAGGCGTCTGCGATCATCGAGCAAGAGGGGCAGCCCGCCTTCCAGTCGGGCCCGAACATGAAGTGATAGACGAGGAGCTGCGAGCGCCCTCGGAAGAAGTCTTTGAGCGAGGCACTACCTTCATCGGTGTCGAAGCGGTAGCCCTTGTCGATGCGGACCCAGGGAAGCTCCTGGCGCCGGCGCGTCAGTGCGTCGCCGTGGCGCGAATATTCCTTCTCCGCCTTGAGCAGTTCGCGGCGTTCGGCGAGCCATTGCTCACGAGTTCCAGTCTTGTGATCGGTCATCATTCCTCTCCGTTCGCCAGAATTGGCTTTCGCTTCCACGTGCACAGCTTGCCAAGCCGCGCGCAATTAGGAACACGCGTGTCCCTAGGTGGCCTCTCTTGTTTTTGCTGGAGGCCGCACGCCGGCACTTACTGCCCTGCCGTACCATTTCGCCCAGCGGCACATGCCTCTGAGCGGTGCGATGATGGTCCTTCCCAATTTGGTCAGAGAGTATTCGACAGCAGTCGTCTTCGTTATCGTCACACGCCGCCCGACCAATCCGGTGGATTCCAGGCTGCGAAGATTTCTCGTCAGCATCCTCTGCGAGATGCTTCCGAGGTTGCGGCGAAGCTCCCCGTGGCGATGCGGCTTTTCCTTCAGCGAAAACAAAATTCGAGGCGTCCATTTGCCGATAAAGATCGCGGCATGTACGTTCGGTTGATTGTTATTTTTCATGTTTTGTCCTGTTCGTTCTTCTTTGGTCGTGCTTTTCTCGATCGGGCCGATTCTTCTGCGGCCACGCGATACAGTCGCAGAGCGCTTATTCCCAAGCGTCGAGCTTGATCTCGTTCGGCCAGGGCGCGCCTTTGCCGGTTTCAAGCAGCGACTTGAGGCTTAAGAGGAAGACCGCCCATTTGGTGCTGCAGTGGTGCATGAACTCCACCGGCTCCTTCCAGCCCTGGTGTTTGAACAGAACAACGATCCAGTCGCCGTTCTGTTTGAGGTCGAAGCTGATCTTGGTGCCGAGCCATTCTTCGGGCCCGTCGACCACCTGCCAGAGAACCCGCTCGCCGGGCTTAAGCTCGAGAACCTTCATGTCGAAACCGCCGTCGCCGAAGCGGAACTGGAGAACGCCGCCGACTTTGCCGTCTCCCCGCGTGTTGTTCGTCCACCAGGCAGAAAGTCCTTCGACCGTGGTCAATGCCTTATAGACGGCATCCAGCGACGACGATTTGATTCCAACCTTGTGCAAAATGTCAGGCATGTCCGTTGCTCCGTTCCGTGTTGTTGGTTCCAGACAGACGTAACGCCGATGTGGAAACGACGGGAGTGACAAGTGTGACGGGATTCGCCTCCGGCTCCGCAGATCACTGCAGACCTTGATCTTCGGCATCGTCTGAGGTCGCCGAATTGCCCGGCCCGATGGCAAGTACAGTCACAACGGCTACCGTCCACTCGACCATGGCTGTGAGAAACGTTGGGTTCAGGATCGTCCAGTCAATCATGACGGTGGCCTTCTCGTTGCGACGTATTTGTTGGTCGTTGTGTGTAGAATAGGGCCCGACATCGAAAGGCTGAGAGTGACAAGTGTGACGGGATTCCGATGGACTCAGTGATCGCCGCCGCAGCGCAAGCACTGGCAACGGGCGATGCTCTTGGCGCGCTAAAGTGGGTCGCTTTGCGCAATGAGGCGCCGGCACTGGCGCTTCGAGGCATCGCCATGGCGCAGCTTGGCGATTTCGTTCGGGCGAGGACGCTCCTGCGAAAAGCCGCGCGCGCCTTTGGCCCGAAAGAGCCGGTAGCCTGGGCGCGCTGCATCGTTGCCGAGGCCGAGATTGCACTCGTCTCGCGCGACTTGAGCTTTTCGGCCAAGGCGCTCGGTACGGCTCGGGCGGCGCTCGAGCGGCATGGCGACCGGGCGAACGCCGCGCACGCGGGGCATCTCGAGGTTCGGCGCCTGCTCTTGATCGGGCGCCTCGACGAGGCCGAGCGCGCGCTGGCGAAGTTCGATGCCGCGCCCTTGCCGCCGGCTTTGCGGGCTAGCCACGAACTGGCGGTCGCCGGAGTTGCGATGCGGCGCTTGCAAATCAAGACAGCCCGCGCCGCGCTTGCCGAGGCCGAGCGTGCCGCGCGTGATGCGGGCATCCCCGCGCTGATGGCGGAGGTCGAAGGCGCCGCCCTTATTTTGAACACGCCGGCCGCGCGCCTGATTGCGCCCGGTGAGGAGCGGCTCATCTTGCTTGAGGAGGTCGAAGCCCTGCTGGCTTCAGGAACGCTCGTCGTCGACGCATGCCGCCATGTCGTGCGCGACGCCGACACCGTGGTCTCGCTCACGACGCGCCCGGTATTGTTCGCACTGGCGCGCGCGCTGGGCGAAGCCTGGCCCGCGGACGTCTCGAGGAGCACGCTCCTCGCCAAAGCCTTCCGCGCGAAGCACGCGGATGAATCGCATCGCGCGCGGTTGCGCGTCGAAATCGGGCGGCTTCGCTCGAAGCTTAAACCTCTGGCGGACATCAGCGCGACGACGCTGGGCTTTGCCTTGGCGCCGCGGCATGCGCGCAAGGTCGTCGTGCTGGCGCCGCCGGTCGAAGATCAGCATGCGTCGGTGCTCGCCTTCCTCGCCGACGGCGAATCGTGGTCGAGCTCGGCACTATCGCTGGCGCTCGGAGCCAGCGCCCGGACTGTGCAGCGCGCGCTCGAAGAGCTGGCGACAACAGGCACGGTGCAGTCGTTCGGTCGCGGCCGAGCACGTCGCTGGGTGACCCGGCCGGTGCCGGGTTTCACGACAACCTTGTTACTCCCGGGCCCGCTGCCAAGGGGCTAGGATCGACGCATGAAACGAGCAGCAGCCGAAATTATTCGCGAATACGGCCCCTTTCCCGGCGTCGAACACGTCGCCGGGGTCACCTATGACGGTCAACACGTCTGGTTTGCCTCAGGAGACAAGCTGAACGCACTCGATCCGAAGACCGGGAAGAAGGTCCGCGCGATCGATGTCGCCGCGCATGCAGGAGCGGCGTTCGACGGCCGCCACCTGTTCCAGCTTTCCGGCGACCGCATCCAGAAGATCGATCCGAAAACCGGCCGCGTGCTCGGCACAATTCCCGCACCGGGAGGCGCCGGATCGGGGCTGACGTGGGCCGAAGGGACGCTGTGGATGGGGCAATATCGGAACCGGAAGATCCATCAAATCGATCCCGACACGGGCGCGGTTCTTCGCACCATCGAATCCAACCGCTTTGTCACCGGAGTGACCTGGGTCGACGGGGAACTCTGGCACGCCACATTTGAGGGCGAACGAAAGCGACTTGCGGCGCGTCGATCCGCAAACGGGAGATGTGCTGGAGAGCCTCGAGATGCCGCCAGGAGTCAGTGTGTCGGGGCTGGAGTCGGATGGCGGCGATCGGTTCTTCTGCGGCGGCGAAGGAAGCGGGAAAGTGAGAGCCGTCCGCCGGCCCAGTCGACGCGCCGCGTAGGATAGCGGCTTGGTGATCCGCTCTTGCGATCGGATCACGCCGCCCCCGTCAATTCCTTCTGCTCGCCGTAAAGCCATTCCATGCCGGCCATGGCGTCGTCGGCGGTGCGCGACGACAGCATCATGTTGCGCAGCTCCTTGGCGACACCCGAGGCGTGATAGAATTCGCCATAGACCCGCGCCATGATCTGCACCCGGCCGGTGCGCAGATAGCGCGCCTGCCTGATAGGCGCGGAACGCCGCCGCATAGTCGCCGTTCGCCGCCACCACTTTGTCGGCGAGGCACACCGCGTCCTCGATCGACATGCCGGCGCCCTGCGCCAGATATTGCAGCATCGGATGCGCGGCGTCGCCGAGGAGCGTGATGCGGCCTTTGCTCCAGTCCTTGATCGGCGGCCGGTCGCACAACACCCACATGCGCCAGCTTTCGATCTTGTTGAGCAGCGTCCGCACCGGCTCGCAGGTCTGGGCAAAGCGCTCATGCAATTCCGCCGGATCGCCGAAACTGTCCCAGCCTTCCTCATAGCGGTTGGAATGAAACACTGCGACGAGATTGAACAATTCGCCGGTGCGCAGCGGATAATGCACCAGATGCACTTTCTCGCCGGCCCACAGCACCATGTCGCGCCAGCGGTATTGTTCCGGCATTTCCGACGTCGGCAGCACGGCGCGGTAGGTAATATGTCCGGCAGGCTTGGGCTTGCCGTCGCCGACCAGCATCTGGCGGATGGTCGACCATAGGCCGTCGGCGCCGATCAAAGCCGCGCCGCGATAGTGTTTGCCGCTTTCGGTCGTAACCGCGATGCCGCCATCGATCTCGTCGACCTTGACGACTTTCTGCGAGGCATCGAGACGGATGCGATTGGACTTGCGGCAGGCGTCGAGCAGCACTTTGTGCAGATCGGCCCGATGGATGAGCGCGTAAGGATGATGGAATTTCTTGCGGAACGCGTCGCCGAGCGGAATGCGCGTGACTTCCTCAGCCGTGACCGAATCCATCATGATCAGATTGTTGGGAAACACCGCGAGCGCGCTGACCGGCTCGATCAGCCCGAGCCGCTCGAGCATCCGGAACACGTTGGGGCCGAGCTGGATGCCGGCGCCGATCTCCTTGAACTCGGCCGCCTGCTCGATGACCTGCGAAGGGATACCTTGCCGCGACAGCGCCAAGGCCGCGGCCAGCCCGCCGATGCCGCCGCCGACGATGAGGACTTGCTCGTCCTTCCAATTGGTCATGCGTGTTTCCTCCGCCGTCATTGTAGAAGCCGACCGGTTGGCGACAAGTGCCGCGGCCGCGTGCGCCGCTATGCGCGAATCTTCGGCCGGTGGCCGCTGACCTCAACGGCGGCATCATGCGGCAGCGACCAGGTGAAGGCGAGGCAGCACAGCGCCATCAGCGTCGCGCCGGAAAACGCGACGATGAAATCGGAATGATCGAGCACGGCAGCGCCGCGCCAGGCGAGCGACAGGTGCAGCAGCACGGCGACGATCGCAATGCCGAAGCCGCGGCTCAACTGTTGCGCCATGCTGGCGATGCTGGTCGCCGTCGACATCTGCCGCTGACTCACATCGGCATAGCCCAGCGCCTGGGTGGCGGTGAATTGCAGCGATTGGAAGAAACCCGCCACCAGCAGCAACAGGAAGATGACGGCAAGCGGCGTGCCCGGCACAAAGAAGGCGCACATCGCGACGGTTGCGGCGCTAATGACGCCGTTGATGAGGATGACATGGCGGAAGCCGAAGCGAGCGATGACGCGCGGTCCCGCGATCTTCATCGACAGCGAACCGGCCGCGGTCGCAAACGTAATGCTGCCGGATGCCGCCGCCGACAGGCCGAACACTACTTGAAGGAGGAGCGGCAGCAGAAAGACCAGCGTTCCGGCGCCGGCGCGGAAGGCCGAGCCGCCGTAGATACCGGCGCGAAAGGTGGCGACGCTAAATACCGACAGGTCGAGCACCGGATGTTTGGTGCGATGCAGGTGCCGTAGCGCCAGCGCCCCGACGGCGAAGCCGAACACCAGCAATCCGGCCGCAACCGGCACCTCGCCGCGGCCGCGTCCCAGCGCCTCGACGCCGTACATGATGCAGGACAGCGCGGCGCCGGTGAGGAGGAACCCCGCCCAATCGAACGGCCGCGGTGTGTCTTCCTTTGGGTTGTCGAAGAACAGCGTCACCAGCACGATGCCGAGAATGCCGAGCGGAACGTTGACCAGAAAAATCCAGCGCCAGGAAAAATAGGTGGTGATAAAACCGCCGATCGGCGGGCCAAGCACAGGGCCGAGCTGCGCCGGCACCTGCAGATAAGCCATGATGCCGATCAACGCCGCCTTGTCGATGCTGCGGAACAAGACGAGCCGGCCGACCGGCACCATCATGGCGCCGCCGAAACCTTGCAGCACCCGCGCCGCGGTCAGCTCGACGACATTGTTGGCAAGGCCGCACAGCATGGAGCCGAGCGTGAACAGCGCTATTGCCGCGCGGAACACGGTGCGGCCGCCAAACCGCTCCGCCGCCCAGCCGCTGACCGGAACGAACACGGCGAGACTGAGCAGATAGGCCGTAATCGCCACGCTCAATCGCACCGGATCGGTGTGCAGCGAGATCGCCATCTGCGGCAGCGCCGTGGTGATCACGGTGGAATCGATCTGCTGCATGATGATCGCCGAGCCGACGATCATGGCGATAGTTTTTGGTTTTCGGTCGGGGGACATTGTGCGCGGCGACTCGGGGCTTGTTGCGGCGGTTGATATAGCACCCACCGCAGCCACCGCGCATGAACTGTCGGTAACGGTGGACTACCCGCCCCGCAACGCTTCCAGCACACGCTCCGGCGTGATCGGCATCGCCGTGATCGGCGCCGCGCCGAGCGGGCGGAGCGCATCGTTGACCGCGTTCATGACACAGGCCGGCGCGCCGGCGGTGCCGGCTTCGCCGGCGCCCTTGGCGCCGAGCTCGGAATCGGCGGTCGGCGTCACGACATGGCCGATGTCGATGTCGGGCATTTCGCCGGCCATCGGCACCAGGTAATCCATCATGTTGCCGTTGAGGAGCTGCCCGGCGTCGTCGTAGAGGCAATGCTCAAACAGCACCGCGCCGATGCCCTGCACGATGCCGCCGCGGATCTGCTCGTCGACCAGTTGCGGATTGATCACGGTGCCGCAATCCTCGACGCACCAGTGCTTGAGCAGTTTAATCTCGCCGGTGCGCGATATCGACCTCGAGATAGGACGCCTGCACGCCGTTGGTGAAGGCAAACGGCCAGGCGCGCGGCACGTAATGCCGCGTCACGGTGAACTCGGCCTGGAAGCCGGGCGGCAGCGTGTCGGGCCGGAAATAGACGACGCGCGCCACTTCATCGAGGCCCATGCGCTCGCGCCCGGAGTCCGGCATCGACCACGACGCCGGCGCGGATATCGAGCGCCTTCGGGTCGGCTTGCAGGATCGAGGCGGCGGCGGCGAGCACATTGTCGCGCAACGCCTTGCCGGCCTGCCACGCCGCCTCGCCGCCGATGCCGGCGGCGCGCGAGGCCCAGGTGCCGCCGCCGTAAGGCGTATTGTCGGTATCGCCGGTGACGACGCGCACGCGCTCGATCGGCACGCCGAACGAAGTGGCGACGCATTGCGCCAAGACGGATTCGGCGCCCTGCCCCTGCTCGGTGACGCCGGAATGGCAGAATACCGCGCCGGTCGCGTCGAGCCGCAACGTGGCGCCGTCCTGCGACGAGATGCGCGCGCCGCCGACGCCGTAGAACGCCGCCGACGGATTGGTCACTTCGATGAAGGAAGCAAAGCCGATGCCGCGATGCGTGCCGCGCTGGCGTAAGCGCGCCTGCTCGGCGCGCAGCGCCTGGTAATCCATCATCTTGAGAATCTTGTCGAGCGAAGCGTGATGCGACAGGCCTTCGAATTTCAGCCCGGCGGCGCTGGTGGCTGGATATTTGTTATCCGCAAACAGATTGCGCCGCCGCAGCTCGACCGGATCCATGCCGATTTTCGCCGCCGCCAGCTCGACGAGCCCTTCGGTCACCGCGACCGCGATCGGATGGCCGACGGCGCGGTATTGGCACATCACATTCTTATTCTGGAACACGACGCGGGCGCGGGCGCGGTAATTCGGGCAGGTATAAGGGCCGCCGGTGAGATTGACGACCTGGTTGGCTTCGATGCCGCTGGTGCGCGGATAGACCGAATAGGGTCCGATGCCGGTCAGATCGTCGATCTCGAAGGCGGTGATCGCGCCGTCGCGTTTGACGCCGATCCTGGCTTTGACGCGATGATCGCGCGCATGAATGTCGGTGACGAAGCTTTCAAGCCGGTCGGCGACGAATTTGACCGGCCGCTTGAGGAGTTTCGCCAGCGCCGCCGTCGCCATCTCGTCGGCATAGACATGCACCTTGATGCCGAACGAGCCGCCGACGTCCTTGGTAATGACGCGGACCTGGTTCTCTTCAAGGTCAAGATGCTTGGCGAACAGGTTCTGCATCATGTGCGGCGCCTGCGTGCCTTGATAGACGGTCAGCCGCGCTTCGCCCGGATTCCAGTCGGCGACGATGGCGCGCGGCTCGTTGGTGACGCCGGTATGGCGGCCGAAGATAAATGTCGTCTCGACCACGGCGTCAGCCTCGGCAAAACCCTTGTCCGGCTCGCCGGCATTGAGCACGCGCTCGAAAGTGAGATTGTCGCCAAGCGCGGGATGGATGACCGGCGTCTTGGGCTCGAGCGCCGTTTCCGCGTCGGTGACGCTGGGCAGCGGTTCGTAGTCCACCGCGACCAGCGCGCAAGCGTCTTCCGCTTCGGCGCGGCTGCGCGCCACCACGGCGCATACCGCCTCGCCCTGCCAGCAGGCGCGGTCGACGGCGATGGCGTGCTGCGGCGCCGATTTGATGCCTTTGAGATGCGTGAGCACGCCGACCCAGGGCGTGATTACTTTGGCCAGCTCGGCGCCGGTGACGACCGCAATCACGCCCGGTGCTTGCTTGGCTTCCGCCGCTTCGATGCTCTTGATGCGGGCGTGCGCATGCGGCGAGCGCACGAAGGCGACATGCGCCATGCGCGGCAAGACGACGTCGGTAACATATTGACCGCGCCCTTGCGTCAGCCGCGCCAGATTGGCCGCGGCACCGAGCGGCCGATATAGGAATTCGGCCGGTCGAGTGCGGTAAGACCGGACGGCTGGTCGGGCGAGATTTTCATTTCTTCTCAGGCCGTCATTCCGGGGCCGAGCGCAGCGAGGAGCCCGGAATCCATATTCGCTGACCTGTGGTTATGGATTCCGGGCTCGCGGGCCAATCGGGATCCCACGACGCTTTGCGTCGTGGGCGCCCGTCCCGCGCCCCGGAATGACGATAAAGGAACCGCGTCGGCCACATCAGCGTGCGCCACATATGCGCCGACGGCGAATTGTCGAAGCCGAGGCCTTCCTTCGGCTGCTTGAAGTTGCGGCCGATGATGTCGACGAAATCGTTGAGATCGACCTTGGCGTTGGGATCGAACGAATAGATGTCGTTCACCGTGATCATGCGCGAGGTCATGTAGTATTTGTGCTTCTTGGCGCGCTCGTATTCGGCGACGATGTAGGGCTCCGGCTTATAGTCGGCGCCGAAATAGTCGATATACATCTGCGGATATTCGTAGCCGACCGACGGATCGGCAAAGAAACGCAGCGCCTGATGCGTGCGCACCGCCCAGCTCACCTCTTCGTCGACATAAGGCTCGATCATCTGCGCGCCCCAATAGCCGTGGTCGCAGCGGATGAAGCTCGCCACGCCGATGTCGTGCAGCAGGCAGGCCAGCACGACCTTTTCGCTATGCCCGCCCTTGAGCGCGTGCGTCGCGCTTTGCAAAAGATGATTGAGGGAGGCGAAGCGGTTGTTGAAGAAATCGATCAGCGTCGGCTTCTCCGGCATTTTCGGCAGCCGCGGATCGGCGCCCATCAGAAAGTATTTGTCCGGATTGGCGGCTTTGAGCTTCGGGCCGCTGTCCATCGTCACGTTGCCGTCGGCCATATTGAACAGCACCGACTTGGTGGCGATGTGCTCGCCAAGCTCGTGCATCATCTGTTCTTCGAGCGCGTCGGCGGCTTGCGACAGCGGCACTGACATCGCAGGGTTGGGATTGGCGTGTTCGTTCATGGCGAGGCTTCCTTTTCCGCCCGTTGTTGGGCGATGGATTCGATGGCGTCGACGATGGCCTGGTAGCCGGTACAGCGGCAGTAATTGCCGGAAAGATGGTCGCGGATCATATCACGACTCGGCACCCCGGCGCGCGCCAGAAGCGCCTGCGCGCCGATCAGCATGCCGGGTGTGCAAAAGCCGCATTGCAGCGCATTGCGCCGCTGGAACGCCGCCTGCAGGTCGGCAATGACCCCGGAATCCGACAGCCCCTCGATGGTCTCGACCGCGGCGCCGTCGCATTGCACCGCCAGCACCAGGCAGCCGCGCACCACGTCGCCGTCGAGGAGCACCGTGCAGGCGCCGCACACGCCCTGCTCGCAGCCGATATGGCTGCCGGTCAGCCCCAGATCGTCGCGCAGGAAATCGACCAGCGTCTTGCGCGCCTCGACGCGCTCGCGCACGTGTTCGCCGTTAACGCGGATGCTGATGTCGAGATGGCGCTCGGTCATGATCGGTCCGCAATGCCGCTCAGCGCCGTTCATTGTCGACAATATCGCGCACGATGTCGATGGCGCGGCGCAACAGCGTCATCGAGGCTTCGGGCGTGCGGAAGGCGGCGTGGGCGGAGAGCGTGACATTATCCATGTGCGCCAGCGGGTGGTCGGGCTTGAGCGGCTCGGCGTGAAATACATCAAGCCCGGCATGGCGGATGCGGCCGGAGCGCAGCGCCTCGATGAAGGCTGTCTCATCGACCAGTCCGGCGCGCGCGGTATTGACGAAAATCACGCCGGGCTTCATCGCTGCGAATTGCGCCGGCCCGAGAAAGCCGCGGGTCTGGTCGTTGAGCGTCAGATTCATCGAAATCGCGTCCGAACGCTCCAATAGCTCCTCGAGCGAAACGAGAGGAGCACCAGCCTGCGGCGTGCGGTTCCAGGCGATGACCTCCATGCCGAGCCCGCGGCCGATGCGCATCACTTCGCGGCCGATACCGCCGAGCCCGATCACGCCCAGCGTCTTGCCGAGAGAGCTGCACGCCCTCATGCGGCGTCCAGGTGCCGGCACGCACCTCGCGATCCATCCGCGCGACATCGCGGCTGGCGGCCAACAGGAGAGCGATGGCATGCTCGGCGACCGCGGTGTCGCCGTAACCCTTGATGATATGGACCTTGATGTTGCGCGCCGCCATGTCGGCGAGGCTCATATAGCTCGCCGGCCCGGTGCCGAGAAAAACGACGTGCTTGAGCGCGGGGCACCGGTCGACCAGCGGCGTCGGCATATAGGAATGATCGTCGATGCAGATGTCGTAGCCGGCCAGCACGCGCGGCAGCTCGTCCGGCGCGAACGGCTGGCGGTTGACGTCGATCGGCGGATCGCCGGCGCGAAGGACCCGCTGCCAGACCGGCGCCAGCTGATCGTTGCAATCGAGGAAGAGCGTCCTCATTTTCCTCTGCCCATTCCTCCCCCGCCCCGTTGACGGTTGGGGCGGCGACTTTTAACACATCGATCCGCAGGGCATATGCCCAGGCAAAGTCGGGGGATTGAATATGCGCCTTGCGAGCTATGCGTTACGCGGCCGGCCGAGCTTCGGCGCGGTGGTCGGCGACGGTATCGTCGATCTGCGGCCGCGGTTGCACCGCTTTGCCTCGCTGAGCGAGGTATTTCGCGCCCAGGCGCTCGACCAGGCCAAGGCCGCCGCGTCCGGCGTGCGCCCGGACGTAACGCTCGCCGAAGTCGAGCTGTTGGCGCCGCTGCCGACGCCGGAAAAGATCCTCTGCATCGGCATCAATTACGCCAACCGCGGCGCGGATTATAATGTCACCAATAATCCGAAATATCCGAGCATGTTCTACCGCGCGCCGAACTCGATGGTCGGCTCCGGGCAAAATCTCATTCGCCCGAAAATCTCCGAGCAACTCGACTACGAGGGCGAAATCGCCATCGTAATCGGCCGCGACGGCAAGCACGTCGCCAAGGACCGCGCGCTCGACATGATCGCCGGCATTACGCTGGCCAACGAGGGCACCATCCGCGACTGGACGCGGCACGGCCAGTTCAACGTCACCCAGGGCAAGAATTTCGACGCCACCGGCGGCCTCGGGCCGTGGATCCAGACCGAGTTCGATCTGACGCAAGCCGCTGCATCTTGTGGTGCGCAAGAACGGCGAGGTGACGCAGGACGACACCACGGCGAGCATGATCTTCTCCTTCGCCGACATCATCGCCTACACGACGAGCTTCATGACGCTCAAGGCCGGCGACGTCATCTGCACCGGCACGCCGGTTAAGAATACCCCGAAGGTCGATCCGCCGGTCTGGCTCAAGCCCGGCGACACCATCGAGGTCGAGTGCCCCGAGATCGGCGTCTTGAGCAACACCGTGGCGGATGAGGCGTGAGCGCAAAGGCGCGCGCGTCCTGCATTATCGGCTGGCCGGTCGAACATTCGCGCTCGCCGCTTATCCATAATTATTGGCTCAAGCGATACGCCATCGCCGGCGAGTACCGGCGCGAAGCGGTGCCGCCCGATCGATTTCGTGCCTTCGTGCAATCGCTCGCCGCGCGCGGCTATGCCGGCGCCAATGTCACTGTGCCGCACAAGGAAGCGGCGCTGGCATGGTCGCAGCCGGACGATCGCGCCCGCGCCGTCGGCGCCGCCAACACTCTGTGGCTCGACGGCGTGTTGCGCTCGACCAACACCGACGTCGAAGGTTTTTTGGACAATCTCGACGCTTGCACGCCCGGCTGGGATCGCGGGCTTGGCAAGGCCGTCGTCCTTGGCGCGGGAGGCGCGGCCCATGCGGTGGTTTACGCCCTGCTCGAACGCGGCATCGACCGTGTCGTCGTCGCCAACCGGACCGCGCGCCGCGCCGAGGCTTTGCGGGAACGCTTCGGCGCGCGCGTTCATCCTGTCCGCTGGGACGAACGCGATGGCGCGCTCGGCGACGCGGCGCTCGTCGTCAACACCACCACGCTCGGCATGCCCGGCCAGCCGGAGCTCGGCCTCGACACCGGGCGGCTGCCCAGTCACGCCATTGTCGCCGATCTTGTTTACTGGCCGCTGGTTACGCCGCTGCTCCGCTCGGCGCGGGCGCGGGAACTGCGCACCGCCGACGGGCTCGGTATGCTGATGCATCAGGCGGTGCGCGGCTTTATGCTGTGGTTCGGCAAAAAGCCCGAAGTCACCGCGGAATTGCGGGTTCTGCTGGAAGCCGATCTCGCCCTTCCGCAAATAGGCCGATCGGAATAAGGCTATGAATCCGGGGTTATAACCCGGTGCCCTCGATCCGAGGCGAATTGGGAGGAGTGACGATGAACCGCGTGTAAGATCACTGTCGTAAGCGCCTTGGCGTTGTTGTTCGGCGCTTCGTTTGCGATTGCACAAGCGCCGCCGCCGCCGTTGCGCGTGCGCGCCACTATCGAGAGCATCGACGGCTCGATGCTCTCGGTGAAATCGCGTGATGGCGCGGAAATGAAGATCAAGCTTGCCGACAATGCGCCGGCAACGGAGGTCGTCAAAGCGTCGCTCGCCGATATCAAACCGAACTCATACATTGCTGTGACAGGCATGCCGCAGCCCGACGGCAGCCAGAAAGCCGTGGTCGTCGTGATCTTCCCGGAAGCCTTGCGCGGCGTCGGCGAAGGGCATCGGCCATGGGATTACGAACCCAACAGCACGATGACGAATGCGACCGTCGACAACGAGGTTACCGGCGTCGATGGTCAAACGCTGACGTTGAAATATAAGGACGGCGAACAGAAAGTCGTCGTATCGCCGACCACGACAATCGTCACCCTCACAAAAAAATCCGTCGCCGATCTCAAACCGGGACAAAAAATCGTCGTCTTCGCCGCGAAAAAACTTCCGGACGGCACGTTGGAAGCTCCAAATCTTCAGTTCGGCGATTACGGCGTTTGGCGGTGAAGCGTCACAAATGCCATGGGAGGTTGAGATGAGGAGCATAAACTTCGCGGCCGCGTGTCCGCTTTCGTGCGCCGCGATCGCGGCGACGTGCTGCGGTTGCGCAGACTCCGGCGCCGCAAGTCGTCCACGGCGTCATCGACAAGATCGAAGGCTCGACGGTCGTCATCAAGCAGCCCGACGGCGCGGACGTGAGCGTGAAACTCCTCGACAACGCCAAGGTATTCGGTGTGAAGGCGGCAACGCTTGCGGATGTGAAGCCGAACGACTTCATCGGCGTCGGCGCTATGCCGCAGCCGGATGGCAGCCAAAAGGCAATTCAAGTCACGATCTTTGCCGAGTTGCAGCGCGGCACCGGCGAGGGTTTCCGGCCGTGGGATCGCCCCGGCTCGACGATGACCAACGGCACGGCAGGGGATCTGGTCGCGAGCGTCAACGGTCAGGTCGTCATGGTCAAATACAAGGGCGGCGAACAGAAAATCGTCATCGGACCGGACGCGAAGATCCGCATGTATGTTCCGGGCAGCAAGGACGATCTCAAGCCCGGCGCGAAGGTGTCGGTGTTCCGTCCCGAGAAAGCTTCCGACGGCTCGCTGCAGACCGGGCGCATCAATGTCGGCATCGGCACGATGGAGCCGTAATCTTCGGCTGGACCATCGGCCCTTGGCACGACATTTGCTCGTTTTCTGAGCAATAGGTGCCAGAAGGAGGTCGTCCATGACATCGACAAAGTCGCGCGCCGAACTCACCGAAAAGCTGCTCGACATCAAGCGCGAGAAGGGCTGGAGCTGGAAATATATCTGCGGCGAGATCGGCGGCATGTCGCCGGTGCTGATCACCGGCGCCATGCTCGGCCAGATGAAGCTGACCAAGCCGCAGGCGGCGAAGGCCGCCGAATTGTTCGGCTTGAGCAAGAGCGAACAGGCGCTGCTCAACGAAGTGCCGAACCGCGGCTCGCCGATGCCGCCGACCGATCCGCTGATCTACCGCTTCTACGAGCTGGTGATGGTCAACGGGCCGGCCTTGAAAGTGCTGATCGAGGAAGAGTTCGGCGACGGCATCATGTCGGCGATCGACTTCGACCTCGGGCTGGAACGGCAGGCCGATCCCAAGGGCGACCGGGTCAAGATCTCAATGTCAGGGAAATTCCTGCCGTACAAATATTACGGCGCGACCGGCAACGCCCAGGCCTACGGGTATAAGGAAGAGTAGATTTGAAGACCTGTTTCCCGGGCGCAGCGCAGCACGAAGTGGTGCGCTGCAGACCCGGGATCCTCACAAGCTCCGAGTCTGCGGCGTTCCCGGATCAGCGGTGCACCGCCGTAGCGCGTCGCAGACGCGCGTGAACGCGCTAATGGCGCTGCACCGCATCCGGGAAAGACGGCGCGGCTCACCAATGCCGATTGCAGTGGCGGTGGAAATCGTTGTCGGTCCAGCAATGGCCCCTGCCGATCGAGGGGCCCCAGAACGGCTTGCCCCAGACCGCGCCGACCACGCCGCCGACAACCGCGCCGGGCGGACCGGCTATCAGCAGGCCAGTGCCGGCACCGGCCGCGGCGCCGACCATGTCGGCGCGGGCGCTCGGCGCCGCCAATGTGGCTGTCATGGAAACGATTGCCGCGGCCATAAGAATCTTACGCATGCTTTCCTCCTTTTGGCGACCGTATTGCGGTCGCATGGCGGCGAGGAAACGCACCGTAAGAACTTCCCCGCCCCACCCCCTTAGAACGCACCGGTCGCAAACTGGTTCGGTCCGAACAGTTTCATCGGTTCATAAGGTTGACGCCCCGTGAGCGAACAGGGTTGACGACCGGTAAATCGCGTCCGGCGGCGTGAAAAGCTTAAATTTGGGCAATCACGCGGCGGTCGATCTCGGCAATGCTGTTGACCCCGGTCAGCGCCATGCTGATGTCAAGCTCGTTGCGCATGATCTCGATGGCCCACGCCACTCCCGCCTGCCCGGCGGCGCCGAGGCCATAGATGTAGGCGCGGCCGCTCATGCAGGAGCGTGCGCCGAGCGCAAGCGCGCGCAGAATGTCCTGGCCGGAGCGGATGCCGCCGTCGAACATGAGCTCGATCTGCGAACCGAGCGCGTCGGCGATCGCCGGCAGGATGGAGATCGAGGATGGCGCGCCGTCAAGCTGACGGCCGCCGTGATTGGACACCACCAAGGCCGCCGCCCCGGTCTTGGCGGCAATGCGCGCATCTTCGAGGTCGAGAATGCCCTTGAGGATGAGCTTGCCCGGCCACAGGCTCTTGATCCACTCGACGTCTTTCCAGCTCAGCGTCGGATCGAACTGCTCGGCAATCCACTTCGACAACACGGTGACGTTGTTCATGCCGGGATAGTGGCCGGCAATATTGCCGAAGGTCTTGCGCTTGCCCTGTAACACGCTGAGCACCCAGGCCGGCTTGGTGGCGATATCGATCAGGTTCTTGATACGGATCTCAGGCGGCACCGACAGCCCGTTCTTGATGTCGTTGTGGCGCTGGCCGATCACCTGAAGGTCGACGGTGAGAACGAGCGCGCTGCATTTGGCGGCGGCGGCGCGCTCGATCAGCGAGCGGATATAACCGCGGTCTTTCATGACGTAGAGCTGAAACCAGAACGGCTTGTCGACGGCGGCTGCGACGTCTTCGATCGAGCAGATCGACATGGTCGACAGCGTGAACGGAATTCCTGCGGCTTGCGCGGCGCGGCAGGCCAGGATCTCGCCGTCGCCATGCTGCATGCCGCATAATCCGATCGGCGCCAGCGCCAGCGGCAGCGCCGCCGGCTCGCCGAGGATCGTCGTCGCGGTGCTGCGCTTGCTGACGTCGAACAGGATGCGCTGGCGCAGCTTGATACGTTCGAGATCGGTGCGGTTGGCGCGCAATGTCTGTTCGGCATAGGAGCCAGCCTCGGCATAATCGATGAACGCGCGCGGCACCTTGCGGTGGGCGGCCTGCCGGAGGTCCTCGATGCAGGTCATGGTTTTCATGTGAGCTTCCCGGCCCTTAAGTCCGCTATTTGATACCACAAACCAAGAGCTAATCCGGCCTGGATGCGCAAGGAACGGCGCCGGGCCTAAACGGTTGTTTCCAAGCGGCGGAAATGCCTCCGCCAGTGTGGCAACACCCGGAAAGGCGATCGTCATGGATGAATGGAACAAGAACCGGTCGCTGCAGCCGGATGCCGGCGGCTCTGAGCGCGAGGACGGGGGCCGCGACGCCAAGCGGCGCGGCCAAGAGGAGCGGCGCGAGCGGCTCGAGGATGCGCTCGAGCAAGGCCTGGAGGACAGTTTTCCGGGGTCGGACCCGGTTTCCGTCACTCAGCCGCCTTCCAGTGTCTATGACAAGAACGAGGCCAAAGCAGCAGCGCTAGACGGGTTCCATCCGGAGTGCGATTACGAAGGTAACCCGTTGATTAGGCTTTCCCTTACGATGAATGCCGTGTTACCGCGGTCGGTAAGATTACCCCATATTTTTTGAAGCCGTTGCGATCCGGAACGGGCTAATATCGCCGCCCGGAGAGGACGGCGGTGGGGCCCCCAGTTATGGTTCGCAAGTATTTCGGTACCGATGGTATTCGCGGCCGCGCCAATGGCGTGATCACGCCGGAGCTGGCGCTCAAGGTGGGCCAGGCGACCGGCCTGATTTTCCGTCGCGGCGAGCACCGCCATCGCATTGTCATCGGCAAGGATACCCGCCTGTCGGGTTACATGATCGAGACCGCGCTGGTCGCCGGCTTTACCTCCGTGGGGATGGACGTGCTGCTGCTCGGCCCGATGCCGACCCCGGCCGTCGCCATGCTGACCCGCTCGATGCGCGCCGACCTCGGCGTCATGATTTCGGCCTCGCACAATCCGTACGACGACAACGGCATCAAGCTGTTCGGCCCGGACGGCTACAAGCTGTCCGACGAGGTCGAGCAGAAGATCGAAGCCCTGATCGACGCCGACATGACCAAGCGGCTGGCGAAAAGCGCCGAGCTCGGCCGCGCCAAACGCATCGACGGCGTGCACGACCGCTACATCGAATTCGCCAAGCGCACGATGCCGCGCAATCTTTCGCTCGACGGATTGCGCGTCGTCATCGACTGCGCCAACGGCGCCGCCTATCGCGTGGCGCCCGACGCGCTATGGGAGCTTGGCGCCGACGTCATCTCGATCGGCGTCGAACCGGACGGTTTCAACATCAACCGCGAATGCGGCTCGACGGCGCCGGACGCGCTCACCCGCAAGGTCCGCGAGATGCGCGCCGATATCGGCATTGCGCTCGACGGCGACGCCGACCGCGTCGTCATCGCCGATGAGCACGGCCACCTGATCGACGGCGACCAGCTGCTTGCGGTGATCGCCGAGAGCTGGGCGGAAGACCGTCTGCTGACCAAGCCCGGCATCGTCGCCACGGTGATGTCCAATCTCGGCCTCGAGCGCTATCTGCAATCGCTCAAGCTCTCGCTGATTCGCACCCCGGTCGGCGACCGCTACGTGCTCGAGCAGATGCGCGAGCATGGCTACAATGTCGGCGGCGAGCAGTCCGGCCACATCATTCTGTCGAATTACACCACGACCGGCGACGGCTTCATCGCCGCGCTGCAATTGCTCGCGGTGGTGAAGAAGAAGAACAAGCCGGTGTCGGAGGTCTGCCATCGCTTCGAGCCGCTGCCGCAGGTGCTGCGCAACGTGCGCTACCGCAGCGGCAAGCCGCTCGAACATGCCAAAGTGCGTTCGGCCATCGCCGATGCCGAAAGCCGCCTCAACGGCCACGGCCGCCTCGTGGTGCGGCCGTCCGGCACCGAACCGGTCATCCGCATCATGGGCGAGGGCGACGACAAGATCATGGTCGAGGAGGTCGTCGACGGCATCGTCGACGCGCTCACCGCACACGCGGTGTAAGGCAGCCTCTGTTCCGTCACCCCGAGGTGCAAGCGCAGCGAGCCTCGAAGGGCGACGGCCCCGAACGCCTCTACAGCATCCTTCGAGGGCCGCTTCGCGGCCACCTCAGGATGAGGCCAAAGATTACCCCCGCGCCTTTAGAAACTGCGCGAACGCCTTGAGCGTGTTCTCCGAGACGTAGTGCTCGATGCCCTCGGCGTCGGCCTCCGCCGACTCGGTCGGCACGCCGAGCGCGCGCAGCAAATCCACCACCAGGCGGTGGCGCACCCGCACGCGGTCGGCCAAGGCGTGGCCTTTCTCGGTCAGAAAGACGCCCCGATAGGGCCGCGCCGTCGCCAGGCCGGCGCGCTTGAGGCGGGAAATGGTCTTGATCGCGGTGGCGTGCGACACGCCAAGCCGGCGGGCGATGTCGGTGGGGCGGGCTTCGCCGATGCTGGCGAGTAGGTCCGCGATCAGTTCGGCGTAGTCCTCAAGGAGCGCGGTCGATTGCGCCGATCGGGTTTTGCCGAAACGGCGCGCCTGGGTCAGCTCGGTGGGGAGCCCCAACACGACTTCGCTATGCTTTTGCTTGGTCTTGCCCAATAGCGTCGCTTGCATCATCGGCGCCCCAATTCCCGAAA
This sequence comes from uncultured Alphaproteobacteria bacterium, assembly GCA_963816565.1. Taxonomy (GTDB): domain Bacteria; phylum Pseudomonadota; class Alphaproteobacteria; order Rhizobiales; family Xanthobacteraceae; genus BOG-931. Next base: position 1,162,243 of record CAWFLM010000001.1, read on the forward strand.
CATCATGTTGCACAGAGAACACACTAAACATCGTAATGTCAAAATGTAGCCTAATGAACATGGCGTAGCCCATTGACAACTACAGTTTATCCATTAGTCTGTAGCCATGGCTACATCTTTATGTTGACGCTAGAGCAATACGATGACCGACTTAAAGGTGCAGCCACGATCGCTCACGGAGCGCAGCGTCGCGGCGGCACGCGGAATATTGAGCGGGGAGCGCCGCAGGCCCAGTGCGTATCTGGCTTTCGCCGGTCCCGCAGTGGTTGTTTCGATCGCCTATATAGATCCCGGAAACTTCGCGACAAATATTCAGGCGGGTGCGAAGTACGGCTACGGCCTGCTTTGGGTCGTCCTGCTGGCCAACTTGATTGCGATGTTGTTTCAGGCGCTGTCGGCCAAGCTCGGCATCGTCACCGGCCGAAACTTGGCAGAGATGTGCCGCGACCAGTTTCCGCGGCCGGTCGTCTGGGCGATGTGGATCGTCAGCGAGGTCGCCGCCATGGCGACCGATCTCGCCGAGTTTCTCGGCGGCGCCATCGGGCTCTCGCTCCTGTTCAGCATGCCCCTCCTTGCGGGCATGGTCGTCACTGGCATCGTCACCTATGGCATCTTGATGTTTGAACGCCATGGGTTCCGAGCGCTAGAGCTGATCATTGGCAGCATGGTCGGCATTATCGCGCTTTGCTACCTGATCGAGCTGTTCATAGTTCCGGTCGATTGGAGCTCGGCCGCATTACACACGGTCATGCCGCAGCTAGCCGATACCGAAGCTCTACTGCTTTCCGTCGGTATCATCGGCGCAACTGTAATGCCGCACGCCGTTTATCTGCATTCCGGCCTGACCCAGGCCCGCACGCCGGCCCACAGCGCGGACGAGCGGCGAATGGTGCTGCGCTTCTCAAATCAAGAGGTCATCATCGCACTGACTCTCGCCGGCCTGGTCAATATGGCGATGGTGATGATGGCTTCGGGCGCATTCCATGCGGGACATCCCGAAGTCGCGGAGATCGAGACGGCCTATCACACATTGACGCCGTTGCTCGGCATCGGGGCAGCGGGCGTGTTCCTGCTCTCCCTGATCGCGTCGGGGATATCGAGCTCAACGGTTGGCACGATGGCCGGCCAATTGATCATGCAAGGCTTCGTTGGGTTCCGGATTCCGATCTGGGTCCGACGGCTTGTCACAATGATTCCGGCTTTCGTGGTTGTCGGTCTGGGTGCGGACGCAACAAATGCCCTCGTCATCAGTCAAGTCGTGCTCAGTATCGCCCTGCCACTGCCGATGATCGCTCTACTCATTTTCACGCGACGGCGAGACATCATGGGGCAATTCGCCAATAGCCGCCTCACCCAGATCGCTGCGCTGGTCGGAACCGCGATCGTGCTGGTGCTCAACACTTTCCTCATCGTTCAGACAATCGGCATCCCTATTCCGGGGTTGCCCACGGGCAACTGAGCCGGCGCTTGCCAATCACACCATGATCCAGACGCTCCTGACGAGAAACGACCTGATCTTGCTGGGATGCGTATTGATTGCGCTCGTGATGCCGCTGGTCGACGGGAGGCGTTGACCCAAGCGGGGTGCCGTGAATCGGAGATAAGCCAGGGGGCGTGAGGTGCGGGCGGCTTGGGTGTTGGCGTGCGTGGCGCTTTTGGTCGACGGATCGACAAAGGCCGTCGATGCCGCGGACGTCTTGACGAAAGCGCCGCCGCCGGCGGCTCCTTCGGAGTACGACTGGACTGGCTTTTATGTCGGCGGACACCTTGGTTACGCTGGAGGAAGCTCGAATTGGACGACGGCGCCGGGCCTCGCCGGCTCGCTCGACATATTTCAGGGATTTGACGTCTTTAAGGGAACAGGAAGCTTTTTTGCAGGATTGCAAGCCGGCTACGACGCTATGTTGCCGAACCGGTTTGTCATCGGCGCCGAGACCGACGCGTCGTTTCCGAGCATTCAAAATCCCGAAGGAATCTCCCTTGGCGGCATCTCGACGTTTTCCTCGCCGGCCGGCCCGGAGAGCTATAGTGAGACAGTGCTTTCGTCCGGCACTGTGCGTGGTCGCATCGGTTATGCTCCGGGCAGCTGGCTGCTTTATGCGACCGGCGGATTTGCCTGGACTTACGACCAGCTCAGCCTGACGCAACTGGCCACCGGCACGACCGACATGCCATTTTTGTGGCGCTTGGGATGGGCGGCCGGAGCCGGCGTCGAGGTGCCGGTGGCACCGCACTGGACCGCGAGTTTCCAATATCTGTTCACCGACTACGGCCACAGCAATGTGTCGTTCGCCACCGGCGGGCAGCGGATCGATTCCGATTTGTCGCTGCAAGAGCTGCGCGCCGGCTTGAATTATCGATTTGGCGACGACGCGGCTCCGGCAAACGTGACGGCGCGGACGCCCGAGCCGGACATCGTCAATTTTCACGGTCAGACCACGTTCACTTGGCAGGGTTATCCGGCGTTCCGGTCGCCCTATGAGGGAACCAATAGTCTGCCCGGCGGCGGCGAGGGTCGCGAGACCTCGGATGCAACGTTGTATGCCGGCGTGCGCCTGTGGGACGGGGCGGAGTTGTGGCTGAACCCGGAAATCGACCAGGGCTTTGGACTTGGCAACACGCTTGGAGTCGCCGGATTCACCAGCGGTGAAGCCTACAAGGTGGGATTCGCCTATCCCTATACCCGATTGCAGCGCGCATTCATCCGTCAGACCATCGATCTTGGCGGCGAAACGCAGAAAGTGGATGCCGGCATCAATCAGTTCGCCGGGGACCAGACGTCCAACCGCCTTGTCTTAACGGTCGGGAAATTCAGCGTCGCCGACATCTTCGACAACAACAAATACGCGCACGACCCACGCAACGATTTCTTGAACTGGGCAATCGTCGACACCGGAACCTTCGACTACGCCGCCGAGCCGTGGGGCTATACGCTTGGCGCCGCCGCCGAGTGGTACCAGGGCGACTGGACCCTGCGCGGCGGCTTGTTCGATCTGTCAGTCCTGCCCAACAATCTCGAATTGGATCCGGGTTTTCAGCAATTCCAATGGGTCGGCGAAATCGAGCGCCGCTACGAGCTGTGGGGACATCCCGGCAAGATCGCGGTGACGGGATTTCTCAGCCGCGGCCGCATGGGGACCTACCAAGATGCGATCGCATTGGCGCAGATCACCGGCGGCCCAGCCGATATCGCCGCCGTGCGCCAATATCAGAGCCGCGGCGGGCTGAGCGTAAATCTTGAACAGGAGATCACGTCCGATTTGGGCGCTTTCGTCCGCGCCGGCGTGACGAACGGTAACATCGAACCTTATGAGTTCAGCGATATCGACCGCACGGTCGCCGCCGGGCTAGCGCTCAAAGGCACGCAATGGGGACGGCCGGACGACACGGTCGCATTGGCCGGCGTCGTCAACGGCATTTCCGGCGAGCACGAGGCCTTCTTCAATGACGGCGGCATGGGCATACTCATCGGCGATGGTCAGCTGCCGCATCCCGGTCTCGAACAGATCATCGAGACTTATTACAGCTACGCCCTGTCCGCCTCGACGCATCTGACCGCCGATTATCAGTTCATCGTCAATCCCGGTTACAACGAGGATCGCGGACCGGTGAATGTGTTCTCCGGGCGGATGCACTGGCAGTTTTGAAAAGAGCGTGCTTCGATGACATGGCAGATGACATCGCAGATGGAGGCAGCGCGTGCAAACAATCCGCTTAAAATGCGGATCGAAGGCATGGATTGTGGAGCCTGCGCCATCAAGATCGAGGGCGCGCTCAAGCGCATTCCGGGTATCACCGACATCCAGGTGAGCTACGCGACCGGGATGCTTTCGCTCCGGCTCGACGAAGGACGCACCCGCCGCGAGAAGGTCGAAGCAACGATCCGGGAGCTGGGCTATACGTCCCTGCCGTTCGACGCCGCGGCCGTCACGGCGCGCGGTTCGCGGGCAGACAACGAGAGCGGCCGACGGTGGTGGCGGTCACGCAAGGGCCGCGCCGCAATGGTGTCGGGGACGCTCCTTATCGCTGCTTTTGTCGTGTCCAGAGCGTTTCCGGGCCTTACAAATTTGGCTTTTGCCGCTGCGGCCGTTGTCGGGCTCCTGCCTGTCGCCAACCGCGCCATGGCCGGCATCGACGCGGGTATGCCGTTTGGCATCGAAACGCTCATGACGCTGGCGACGGTTGGGGCCATTTTGATCGGAGCGCCCGAAGAAGCGGCCGTCGTCATTTTCCTGTTCGCCGTCGGCGAATGTCTCGAAGGTGTTGCGGCCGCGCGATCGAGAGCCGGTATCGAGGCATTGATGGAGGTTGTGCCGCGTGTGGCTCGGATCGAGGAGGACGAGCAGGTTCGCGAAATTCCGGTGCAGCAGCTTAAGGTCAACGATGTTGTCCTGGTGCGTTCGGGCGACCGAATACCGTCCGATGGTCACGTCATCGACGGGCAATCCGAGGTCAATGAGGCGCCGATCACTGGCGAGTCCATGGCAGTCGCGAAAAGCACCGGCGACCTCGTCTATGCCGGCAGCGTCAATGGCCATGGTGCGCTGCGTGTCCGCCTCACACATACCGCCGCAGACAACACGATTGCCCGCATTATCCACTTGATCGAGGAGGCCCAGGGCTCGAAAGCGCCAACCGCCCGTTTTATTGATGACTTCGCATTGTACTACACGCCAGCCGCCATGGCGGCGGCCAGTCTCGTGATGGTCTTGCCTCCGCTCCTCCTCGGAGCCGATTGGTACACTTGGCTTTATCGCGGGCTTGCCGTACTGCTGATCTCCTGCCCATGCGCTTTAGTGATTTCCACCCCTGCGGCGATCGCATCCGCACTGGCGGCCGGCGCCCGTCACGGTCTGCTGATCAAAGGCGGTGCGGCGCTGGAGACGCTCGGCAAAGTCCGCATCATTGCCTTCGACAAGACCGGGACGCTCACGACCGGGCGTCCGCGTATCACGGACATCATTGCGATCGACGGTGGCGCCGACGAACTGCTCGCCACGGCTGCGTCGGTCGAGATTGGCTCAAGCCATCCGCTCGGCATTGCGATCGTAGCGGCCGCCGAGGCCCGCGGTCTGATGCTTCGCCCCGTGTTCGGCGGCGCCACTGCCGTTCCGGGCAGAGCGATCACCGGCCGCCTCCGGGAAGGTTTTATCACGGTCGGATCGCCTCGCTTCGCTCGCGAGCTCCGCGCCGTGTCGGACGATCTGTCATCGCAAATCGATGCCTTCGAATCCGCCGGCTGCGTCGTGGCCGTGGTGCTGCTGGCAAAGCGCTTCCTCGGACTGATCGCCTTCCGCGACGAGCCACGCGCCGATGCCGCGCCGGCCATCGCTCGGCTCAAAGCCCTCGGCGTGCGAACAGTCATGCTGACAGGCGACAACGGCCGTGCCGCGGAGGCGATCGCAACCGCCCTTAAGATCGAGGCGCGATCCGAGCTGCTGCCCGACGCCAAGCTAAGCGCCATCGCCGCGCTTCGGAGCTCGGGCCCGGTCGCGATGATCGGCGACGGCATCAACGATGCTCCAGCACTCGCCGCCGCAAATGTCGGCGTGGCGATGGGCAGCGGCACCGATGTGGCCCTGGAGACTGCCGACGCCGCGCTGCTCAAGGACCGCGTGTTCGGCGTCGTCGAGCTCGTTCAGTTGGCGCGGGCAACGCTGCGAAACATATGGCAGAACATCGGCATCGCTCTCGGTCTAAAGGTTGTCTTTCTGGCCACCACGTTGACTGGGTTCACGTCGCTCTGGATGGCGATCCTCGCTGACACCGGCGCCACGGTCTTGGTCACGGCGAACGCACTGCGGCTGTTGCGATTCCGCGCCGACATCCAGGATTCTTGACACGCGTTCGCCAACACCGCGCTAACGCGCGTCGCCGCCGTCATTGCCACGGCCGCGGTGCTCGGTCTCAATATCGTTTTTGATTGTGCAGACTTTGTCTTGATCGTGCCGCGTCTTGATCGTGCAGCGTCGTCTTTGCACGGCTTTCGGTTGCGCAAACTCCAATGTCGCCCGGATTGCGCCTGCGAAATCCGGGGCGTCGCGCATCCGGTGAACCCGGACTGCGCGCATGCAGTCCGGGGATAGCTCGATAGCAGCGCGTGCGACCGCGCCGCGGCGACTTACAGGGTCTTCAGATTTTCAGCGGCCGACTTGCCGGTCTTGCGGTCCACCACGACTTCGAAGGAAACGCGTTGGCCTTCCCTCAGCTCACGAAGACCGGCGCGCTCGACGGCGCTGATATGGACGAACACGTCCTTGCCGCCGCCCTCGGGTTGAATGAATCCATATCCCTTCTGTGCGTTGAACCACTTCACGGTACCGTTGTTCACGGGTCTCTCCTCATAGACATGTCAAAGTGAGCCGCGCGATTGTGCCCGGCCCGGTTAGCTCGAGATTTTGGTGAAAGATCGTCAGTCAGGCGCGCTTATCAGTCGCTGCTAGGCCAAATCATTCGGCCGAAAGCTCGATCCGACTTATTTAGCGGCAACGCTAAAACTTCGCAAGACCGTGCCGGGCCGATTGTGACGCTCAGCCGACAGGCTTAATGAATTTATAAGTTATGTCTCTGACATGAGCGCGCCAACGGAAATCAGTTGCTGACGGCAACGATTTCGCCGCGCCGCGCCGATTCGACCACGGCATCGAACACCGCCATGCCGTGCAGCACGTCGCCGATCGGCACCGGATAGGAGGCGCCGTCGCGGATCGCACGCGCGAACGCCGTCATCTCGGCATGCAGCATATCGAAGCCGGAGAATTGCAGAACTTCGTCCGGCGGCGCCGGCACCGGTCCGGTGGGCGCCGCCGTGGCGGTGGGCGCGAAACGGAAGCGCGACAGGTCGGGGCGGGAAATTTCGACCAGGCCCTTGGTGCCGTAGGTCGTGAGCTCGAAATTGGTGGCGGTAGCGACCGAGCAAAACAGCAGTCCGGTCGCGCCACTGTCGAACCGCAGCATGACCGTGGTCGTATCGTCGGACGGCCCGGGATAATTGCGCGCGGTGATAGAGCGTACGTCGCGCACGCGGCCGGCGATTTCGATCATATTGTCGAGCGAATGCACGCCGACCGCGGTGAAGGCTCCGCCCGGCGCTTCTTCGGCCGATGCGCGCCAATTGTCCGGCGCGATGAATTGCACGGTCGAGGTGGTGTGCTGGGCCACCATGGCAACGACGTCGCCGAGCCGGCCATCGCGCGCGCGGGCGCGCAGTTCGGCGATGCTTGGATGGAATCGCCGCGCCAAGCCGACGGCAAGCACCAAGCCCGCTTTGCGCGCCGCGGCGGCGACGGCAAGCGCGCTGTCAAGATCAAGGGTCAGCGGCTTCTCGACGAACACGTGCTTGCCCGCCGCAATGGCGGCAAGCGCCTGCGCCCGGTGCTGGCTGTGCGGCGTGGCGAGCACCACGGCGTCGATGTCCGGAGCGCTTAAGATTTCATCATAGCTGCCGACCAGGGCGACTTGCCGCTCGCGGCAAAAGTCCTCGGCGTTTGCGGGCGTGCGGGTCGCGGCGCGCACGAAACGAATGTCGTCGCTTTTTCCGGCAGTGGCGTTGACCAGCGAGCGGCCCCAGCGGCCAAGTCCGACGATTGCGGCACGGATCATGGGCGGCGCCAACGGGAATTACGTGTCATGGAGCGAGCATAACACGGCCACGCCGGTTTGCGGATTGCCGCGCTTGCGGGACGGCAACAGCAATGCAACAAACCTCATCCGAAATGAAGGGGAGGACATCGCTTATGCGTACCGTCGCGCTCGAGGAGCATTTTTCAGTCCCGGCATTGGCCAAGCGCATCGACCCGAAAGTCATCAGCGCCCGCGGCTTCCGGCCGAGAAATATCACGCCCGGTGCGGTCAATCCTATGGAGCTGCTCCCCGAAATCGGCGAGCGGCGTCTGAAATCGATGGATGACGCCGGCATCAACGTGCAGGTGCTGTCAAATGCCGGCCCGGCCGCCGACCTGATGCCCGGTCCTGACGGCGTCACGCTCGCCCGCGACATCAACGATCACCTCGCCGCGGCCATCGCGCGCCATCCCGACCGCTTTGCCGGTTTTGCCGCCTTGCCGATGCAAAGCCCGGACGCCATCGCGGACGAGCTCAGCCGCGCCGTGAAGGAACTGGGTTTCGTCGGCGCCATGGTCAACGGCACCACCGAAGGCCGCTTCCTCGACGACCCGCGCTACGACAGCCTGTTGGCCGCCGCCGTCGAGCTTGACGTGCCGATCTACATTCATCCGCATTTGCCGATTGAGCCGGTGCGGCAGGCCTATTACTCGAACCTGCCGGACGGCGCGGCGCGCGTGCTCGAAACCGCCGGTTGGGGCTGGCATTCGGAGACCGCCATTCATCTGTTGCGCCTCGTGCTCGCCGGCACGCTCGATAAGCATCCGCGGCTGAAGCTGATCGTCGGCCATATGGGCGAGATGCTGCCGATGATGATGGCGCGCATCGACGAAGTCTTCGTGCACGATGTCGGCTACCTGAAACGGCCGATCAGCCGCACCATTCGCGATCAGGTCTGGCTCACCACCTCTGGCGTGTTCGACGCCCCGCCATACATATGCGCGCTGCTGACCTTCGGCATCGACCGCATCATGTTTTCGGTCGACTATCCGTTTGCTGCCAATGCCGAGGGCCGCGCCTTTCTCGACCGCGTCGCGCCGGCGCCGGGCGACCGGGAGAAGCTCACCCATGCCAACGCCGATGCGCTGTTGAAGCTGAAAGTGGGCAAGAAGTAATGAGCGCTCCGCCTCGATCAGAACCTTGAGCGCATTGGTCCTGGCCACCGCGCCGAAGGTCTCATAGGCCGACCCGGCTTGGCACGCGTTCAGCGGCCCGCAAGTACGTGGCGACCGGCCCAGCCGATCAGCCAAATAACTGCGGCAAGCGCGAGAGCCGCCGCTGAGATGACCGGCATGCCTCTGGGCGCATCGAGGAAATACGACAGCGCTGCCAAGGCTGCGACAAAACCGGCGAGACTTGTCGCAACCAAATAGAACAATCTTCCGCCTTCTGCGTCCATGTCATCCTCCCCGAACAATAGACGGCAGCAACTCGACAACCGCCTGCCGCCGCAGCACTGCCGCCGCAACCACGCCAAACAACAATTTCGAGGTCAGGCTGACCGCATAGGGAACCATGTGGACAAAAGCCGGGCTGACGATCGGCAGCACGACAAGGAAGTTGATGGCCCAGACTCCGGCCAGCGCCGTCAGCATCAACGGGTACGGGTTGCTTAGGCTGGGCCGCCGCTCGCGCAATGCCGACCAGACGAACGCCAGCGCGATGCCAAGCGTCATCGCCAGCGCCATGTGCACGGCAACACCGAGTATCACGGGCGATGCCGGCAGCAACGCGCTCACTCCGGCGGCAGTGGTCACGCCGCGCGCCAAAACAGCGGGATCGCCGCCGGTGGCGCCGGCATAAAGCGTGACCCATGCGATCTCGGCCAGGCCGCCTGCGGCGCCGGCGAATACGCCTCTCTGGAAGATTTCAAGTCGTCGTGTAGTCGTCATGATACGGCACCTTGTCGCTCAAAGACCTCGTTGCTCCAAGTCAGCCGCAATATTGGACAGTCCGAACCCCAACGGCATTGATCCAAATCAAGCCAAGCGCGGGGATTTTATCAGCTTTTGTAACCCGCATGCGGTTTGACTCAAATCAATGCCGCGCCCCCCGGTCAGTGCGATTTTTAACTTGTCATTTTCCAATGGGAGCGCGCCATGACTGAACCCGACACCGAAACCAAACTCGACCGTAGCGTCATTTTCATCCTGCGTATCTTGATAGGCTGGACGTTTCTCTATGCTGGCGCCTGGCAAATCTGGGACAACTTCGATACCGCCGGGTTCCTCAATCACGTCGTCACGTTCCACGACGAGTTTGCGGTGTTTGCCACACCGACGCTGTTGCCCATCACCGACTTTCTGGTGAAGTACGGTCACCTGTTGATCGGCCTGTCGCTGATCTCCGGCTTCATGGTGCGCGTCAGCGGCCCGTTCGGCATCCTGCTGATGATCACCTATTACTTCGCCCACATGAAATTCCCGTACATCGAGGAACCGGTGAATTTCATGGTCGATTATCATCTCGTCTACGCAACCGTGATCGTCTATCTGATCGCGCACCGCGCCGGACACGTCTGGGGCCTCGACGGCCTGGTCGAAGAGATGCATATGGTCGACGAATATCCGATGCTAAAGCCGCTGGTTGGCTAAGCCTCGCATCGGTAGCAATACTTAAGATCGGGATGCCCGGCCTCGTGCCGGGCATCGCCGTCTTAAATTCGTTCACCAAGCCAACTAGATCATAACCGAGGCGGCCGGAGAATTCGGACAACGGATGTCGATCTATCGTCTCGATAAGGCGTTTGCGCCGCGATCCGTCGTTGTCGTCGGCGCCAGTCCGCGGGAAAAATCGCCGGGCCATGCGGTCTTGAAAAATCTGCGCGGCAGCGGCTTTGCCGGCGACATTCAATTGGTCAATCCGCATTACCATGCCATCGAGGGCGTTCGCGCGGCAAAATCTTACGCCGATCTGCCGAGCACGCCGGACCTCGCCGTGATCGGCGTGCCGCCGCCGGCCGTTCCTTCCGCCGTCGCGGCCGCAGGCGCCAAGGGCACGGCGGCAGCCATCATTCTCACCGCGGGTCTCGGCCACGGCCCCGGCTCGATTGCGGAAGCCAGCGAAAAAGCCGCGCGCGCCGCGGGGCTGCGCCTCTTCGGACCGAATTGCCTCGGCTTGCTCGTTCCCGGCGTCAAGCTCAACGCCAGCTTTGCCGCGTCGATGCCGCGCGCCGGCGACCTTGCGCTGATTTCGCAGTCCGGCGCCATCGCCACTGGTCTCGTGGAATGGGCGGCAGTGCGCAACGTCGGTTTCTCCGCTGTCGTCTCCATTGGCGACAGCATCGACGTCGATTTTGCCGACCTGCTCGATTATTTCGCCATGGACCGGGCGACGCGGGCGATTTTGCTGTACATCGAGTCGGTCAAGGACGCGCGCAAATTCATGTCGGCGGCGCGCGCTGCCGCCCGCGCCAAGCCGGTGCTGGTCGTCAAAAGCGGACGTCACGCGCAGGGCGCCAAAGCGGCGATGACGCATACCGGGGCGCTCGCCGGCTCGGATGCAGTCTATGACGCCGCGTTCCGCCGCGCCGGACTGCTGCGCGTGCTCGATCTCGACGAGTTGTTCGCCGCCGCGGAAACGCTCGGCCATTTGACGAGCCTTGCCGGCAAGCGGCTGGCGATCCTGACCAATGGCGGCGGCGTCGGCGTTCTGGCGGTGGACCGGCTGGCGGATTTCGGCGGCGAGCTTGCTGACATTTCGCCCGCGACAATGGCGGAGCTCGATGCGGCGCTGCCGCCGATCTGGTCCCGCGCCAATCCGGTCGACATCGCCGGCGACGCCGACGAAGATCGCTACACCGTCGCGCTGCAGCACTTGCTCGACGACGATGCCAACGACGCCGTGCTGGTCATGAACGTACCGACCGCGCTTGCTTCGCCGAGCGCGGCGGCGAGATCGGTGATCGCCGTGACCGAGCGGCATCGTCAGACGCGCAACTTGCCGAAGCCGGTGTTCGCGGTGTGGATCGGCGGCAGCGACCCGGCAGCGGAGGCCTTCGACGCCGCGGGGATTCCGAGCTACGCGACCGAAACCGACGCGGTCGGCGGCTTCATGCATCTGGTGCGCTACCGGCAATCGCGCGAGCAGCTGATGGCGACACCGCCCAGCCTGCCGCAGGATTTCGCTCCCGACATGCAAGCGGTGCGCCCGATCATCGACGCCGCGCTTGCCGATAAGCGCAGCTGGCTCGATCCCGTCGAAATGACCAAACTGTTTTCGGCCTATGGGATAGCGATTACGCCGGCCACGCTCGCGCGCACGCCCGATGAAGCCGTCGCCGCGGCCAAGCCGCATCTTGCCGCCGGCAACGCCGTGGTTCTGAAGATTTTGTCGCCGGACATCGTGCACAAATCGGAAGTCGGCGGCGTCCGTCTCGGTCTCATTACCGAGCAAGACGTACACCGGACCGCAACGGAGATTCTCGATCGGGCCCGCGCCGCCAAGCCCGGCGCGCGGATCGACGGCGTGACCGTGTTTCCCATGATCGTGCGGCCGAAAGCGCGCGAGCTCATCGTCGGCTTGGCCGACGATCCGACGTTCGGTCCGGTCATCGTCTTCGGCCAGGGCGGCACCGCGGTCGAGGTGATCGACGACAAAGCGCTGGCGCTGCCGCCGCTCGACCTAGCGCTGGCGCGCGACCTCATCGGCCGCACCCGCGTGTCGCGCATCCTCAAGGCCTACCGCAACGTGCCCGCGGCCGACGAACACGCCATCGCTCTTCTCCTGGTCAAGCTCGCGCAGCTTGCCGCGGATTTTTCCGAGATCCGCGAGATCGATCTCAACCCGGTCCTTGCCGACGAGACCGGCGTCATCGCCGTCGACGCTCGCGTTTCGATCGCGCCGGCCGAGCCGCGCCGCGCCGGACCTTCGGGACGTTTCGCGATCCGGCCCTATCCGAAAGAATGGGAGCGGCACCTGACCCTGCCGGAGGGCACGCCGCTTCTGGTCCGTCCGGTCCGGCCGGAGGACGAAGCCTTGTATCCGCCGTTTTTCGCCGCCGTCACAGCGGAGGATTTGCGCCTGCGCTTCTTCGCCCCGATCAAGGAGTTCAGCCATGCTTTCATCGCGCGCTTCACCCAGATCGATTACGCCCGCGCCATGGCTTTTATCGCCATCGACGAGACGAACGGCGAAATGCTCGGCGTGGTGCGCATCCACGCCGATCCCAATTTCGAAACCGCGGAATACGCCATCCTCATCCGCTCCGATCTGAAGGGCCACGGGCTCGGCTGGCTCTTGATGGAGCTGATCGTCGAATATGCGCACGCCGAAGGGTTGAGCTCGATTCGCGGGCAAGTCCTGCGCGAAAATGTCACGATGCTGGACATGTGCCGCAAGCTTGGCTTTACGGTTTCGGCCGATCCGCAGGAACCTGCCGTCGTCGTCGTGAACCTGCCGGTCTAGTTTCGACACTCATTGCCGGCAGCTCCAATCTGAGCCCGTTGACCCGGCATGAGAGTGCATACGGCTGCAATCGCCATACTCGTTGCGCTGTGCGCCGAAGCGGCGGCTTCGCAGTGTTGCGCTGCCGCCCAGGCCGCGGCGGCGTCGGCCGGCGATGTCTGCTCCGCTATCGCTGCCGCCTATAACCGCGGCGACCAGGATAAATTGTGGGGCTATCCCGACCCGGTCGATATCGCCGGCGACGGCCAGTTGCGCCACGTCTACATCGTCGAGCAAGGCACCGCCGATGTGCATAGCATCGTCGCCAGCACCCGGCCGTTATCGCCCGCCGAGCAACAAACGGCGTCGAGCAGTGAAGTGAACTTTTACGGCTCGATCGGCCAAGACATGGAGCTCGATACGATACCGCGCATCGTCCAATTCAAGGGCACGTATTATGTCGTCTATGAGGGCGACAATGGGCCATACGATGTCGTCAAACCCGACCGCGGCGAGCTCTGCAAATTCAAACGGCATTATGCGCCGGTCTTGAGCGAAGCCCACGCGCCTGCCCTGTGCAAGCAGGCTTTGGCCGGAAAGACCTTCAAGAAATTGGCCACGCAAAAACTCGCGGACCCGATCACTGTGGAAGATGCCGACACACTCGATCTTCCCGGCCCGTTCAGTCCAACCATCGCGCGCTACGCAAAGCTCAAGCTCGATCCCGCCGCAGCTCCCGTCACGATCGGTTATTTCACCTACGAAAGCAGCGCCGGTTCTGGCTGTCACGCGGCGGGCGTGGTGCTGTTACACGGCCAAGACATCGAAAAATCTCCGCGCAACACGGCGCTCCTCGGCGCGGAAGGCGACATGACCAACTGCCGCGGCTCCGATGCGTTTGTGATCCGGGCCGGCGGGCAGAGTCTCATCGAAATCGACGGTGGAGCCGCCGAGCAGCAGACCAAGCCGCCGCGGATGCTGCTGCGGCTGCGCAGCGATAAAATTGAGAAAATCTGTAACGTTGAGCAGCGGGCGATCTACACGCCGCAGCCGGTCGACAAGACGCCTTAGTGCATGATCCCGAAAATGCCTACCCTCGGACTTGATCCGAGGCTGGATACCGGTTTCCCGCCTTCGCGAAGCCCGCTTCGGCGGGCGAAGCAAGGTCGGAAAAGATAATGCTCAGTCAAAAAGCTACGGCTTCAGGTCTCGATGTCGTCGTCGGGAGGTTTCGATCAAGGAGAGATTCGCTCGCGCCTCGCCGATTCAGCGCTCGAGCGATTTCAGGTAGGCGATGATGTCGCCGACTTGGCCGGGATCGAAGCGGAACTCCGGCATGGTCGGATGGCCGGTGATGATGCCTTCGGCGAGCGGCTCTTCGAGATCCTCGACCGGATAGCGCTCATGCAGCGTGCGGAACGGCGGCGCGATTTTCAGCGGGCTGCCGCCGACCCGGCCGACGGCATGACAGCGCGAGCAATCGGCGCGCACAAGCACCAGGCCGCGCTGCGCCGCCGGCGACAGCACGTCTTCGGCTTTTGCCGGCGAAGCTGTGGTCACCATCAGAATCGCCACGACGTTGGCAAAGCTGGCCACGCTGACGCACAATTGCACGATCCGCTGCATGGCCGGTGATTCTCCGTCGTTCTTTCAGTGTTGGCCCGGCTCGATCTTTAGGAAACGGTGGCGCTTTCCTTGGCTTCGTCCTCGGCGGAGGAAAACGCCATGCCGGACATCGGCTCGACCCAGACCAGATGGTCGTGCACCTTCTCGACGCCGGCTACGTTCTCGGCGGCGACGACAAGCGCCTGCCGCGTGCGATTGTCGGTGACGACGCCCCACAGTTCCGCAACGCCGTTCTTGACCACGATATTGACGTGCGGCGCCCAGGGCTGCTTTCCTAATGCCGCGATGCATGCGTCGCGGATCGCGGTATCGCCGCCGGCCGGAGCCGGAATCTCGCGCGACAAGCTGGCCAGCGCGTGCATCAGGTTGGCGCGGCTGACAATGCCGACCATCCGCCCGTTCCGGATCACGGGAAGCCGCTTGATGTGGCGGCGTTCCATGACTTCGACAACGTCTTCCAGCGAGTCGTCTTCGCCAATGGTCGACGGATCGGGCGTCATGATCTCCGCGACCTTCCTGCCGGACGTGTGGACGTATTCCTGCGCCAGTTTTCCCGGACCAAGGACGAATTCGAGCCACTTCGGGCGCTGCCGCTCGGTGCCGATTTCGCGCCGGCGCAGAAAGTCTCCCTCGGTAACGACGCCGACCAGTTGGCCTTTCGCATCGACCACGGGCAAACCGCTGATCCGGTTTTGCAGCATCATGCGCGCCGCCTTCACGACCGGCTCATCGGCGCCGACGGAAATGACGCTTTGCGTCATGATATCTTTGACTTGCATGGTTGTCTCCTGTCCCTAACTGCGTCCCCTGCTAGCCAACGCGCGGCGTTAGCCGTTCATCCGGCTGAGCGCCGGGCGATTGCGCAACACGATGCGGCGCGACGTCGGCACTTCGATCGCGGCGGAGTCTTCCAGCAAGGTCAGTGTCCGCGACACGGTCTCGATGGTCAGGCCGAGGTAGTCGGCGATGTCCTGGCGCGACATCGGCAGCTCGATGGCGTTGGCGCCGGAGCCGCGCTCGGACATTTCCAGAAGAAAGCTCGCAACTCGCTCCTGCGCGCTCTTGATCAGAAGCAGAATGCGATCCTGAACCCGGTGCAGCTCGCGGCCAGTCAGCGTGAAGAGCTGCCGGGCGACCGAAGCGTCGCGCCCGGCCAGCGCCGTGATCGCGCTACGCTTGACCACGAGCACCTTGGTGTCGGTGATCGCCTCGGCGGACAGCGTATGCTCGTCGGCGAATTCAAGACCGAAAATATCGCCGGGCAGGTAAAACCCGCCGATCTGGCGGCGGCCGTCGCTCAGCACTTTATAGGTGCGAACGCTGCCGCTGACGACCTTGTAAAGGTAGTCAGCCGATTCGTTATCGCCGAAAATTTCTGAATTGCGCGGATAGGTCATCACGGCGCCCATCAGCTCCATCGATTGATCGAGCCCGCCGGTATCGATTGCGCCATCGTGCCTGTGGCTTGCAACCGGCGCTGGGTGGCGTACGGCGATCACGGGGCGGCGGACTGCATCGCTGCGAAGTGCGGTTTGGGTTTGCATGGGGCTTTACCTCCAGGAGCGTCGGGAGGTATTGCTAAGCCTCGGCGGACACGCGGAAAATTCAGATATTGACCCTAAGGGTTTTCCCTTAGGCTATGGGAAGCGCCGTCCATGAAGCCATTGAATGGCCACCTCTATTTTCGATTTACGCGACACCGGTGGGCGACAAATTAGCGGCCTGCAATGGTTGAAATTTTACCCCGATCACACTCATTCGCGGCCGCTATTGCAGCGGCGCCGTCGGCTTGGCGCAGAGCGGCCCGGCACTACGGCATCGCGATCATCGCCATTGCGGCAGGCCTTGCCGCGAGCTGGCGCTCGCCGACCTGCTGCATGGTCAAGGCTCGTACCTGTTCTTTGTCCCGGCGATCTTGATCGCCTCGGCATTCGGCGGCTGGGGTCCGGGATTGGTGGCCACCGCGCTCGGCATGGTTCTCGGGCTATTTCTGGTCAGAGACTTCCGTGCCTTGCTTGCTGCGGACTGGGTGACTTGCGCGGTTTTCGGCCTGGTCGGCATTGGCGTGTCGTGGCGCGGCGATCTGTTACGCCGCGCTCGAGTCACTGCGACGGCAAGCGCCGCAGATGCCGAGGAGCGCGCGGCTCATCTCGCATCGATTCTGGACAGCATTCCCGACGCCATGATCGTGATCGACGAACACGGCCTCATCCAATCGTTCAGCTCGGCGGCGGAACGGCTGTTCGGCCATACCGCGGCGGACGCGCTGGGAAAGAACGTCAAGATGCTGATGCCTGCGCCCTATCACGAAGGTCACGACGGCTACCTTAATCGCTATCTGCGCACGGGAGAGCGGCGGATTATCGGCATCGGCCGCGTCGTGGTCGGGCAACGCCACGACGGCTCGACGTTCCCCATGGAGCTCGCGGTCGGCGAAATGCATGTGCGCAACCGGCGCTTCTTCACCGGCTTCATCCGCGACCTCACCGAGCGGCAACATACCGAAGCCCGGCTGCAGGAATTGCAGTCCGAGCTCGTCCACATGTCGCGGCTCACCGCGATGGGCGAGATGGCCTCGGCGCTTGCCCACGAACTCAATCAGCCGCTGTCGGCGATCGCCAATTACATGAAGGGATCGCGGCGGCTCTTGGCCAATCGCTCCGACGAGACCACCGGCCTGGTGAGCGACGCCCTGGACAAGGCGGCCGATCAGGCGCTGCGCGCCGGCGAGATCATTCGCCGGCTGCGCGATTTCGTCGCCCGCGGCGAGAGCGAGCGGCGGGTCGAAGACGTCAAGAAGCTGGTCGAGGAGGCGAGCGCCCTGGCGCTGGTCGGCGCCAAGGACAAAGGCGTGCGCGTGCGCTTTGCTTTCGCGCCCGGGTTCGATTTCGTGCTCGCGGACAGGGTGCAAATCCAGCAGGTTCTGCTCAACCTCATGCGCAACGCCATCGAGGCGATGGAGGAGTCCCCGACGCGGGAACTGGTCGTTGCGACGGCGCCGGCGCAAGGCGGCTCGATCGAGATCAGCGTCGCCGACACCGGCGACGGAATTGCGCCGGAAATCAGCGCCCAACTATTCCAGCCGTTTGTCACCACAAAGCGCACGGGCATGGGCGTCGGACTGTCGATTTCACGCACCATTATCGAGGCCCATGGCGGCTCGATTGCCGCGCGGCCGAATGACGGCGGCGGTACGATATTTTCCTTCACCTTACCGGCTGTGACCAAGGAGGAGGCTGGCGATGACGTCTGACAAGGGACTGGTCCACGTCATCGATGACGACGAGGGCTTGCGCGAATCGCTCGCCTTCTTGCTGCGCACGGCGCAAATCGAAGTAAAAAGCTTCGCCAGCGCCAACGCCTTCCTTAACTCGCTGCCTGACGCCAGCCTGAGTTGCGTCATCACCGACGTCCGCATGCCGGATCTGAGCGGGATCGATCTGCTGCGCCGACTGAAGGAGATCAAAATCGCCGTGCCGGTGATCGTCATCACCGGCCACGGCGATGTGGCGCTGGCCGTCGAGGCGATGAAGATCGGCGCCGTGGATTTCCTGGAAAAGCCCTTTGACGACGAAGTATTGCTGGCCAGCGTCGAAGCGGCGCTGCGCCAGCACGGCGGCCAGGCCAGGCGCGATAGCGAACGCGCCGAAATCGAAAGCCGTCTGGCGGCGCTGTCGCCGCGCGAGCGGGACGTATTGGGCGGTCTGGTGGCCGGCCGCGCCAACAAGCAGATCGCCTTCGACCTCGGCATCAGCCCGCGAACCGTGGAGATTTACCGGGCCAATCTCATGAACAAAATGCAGGCCGGCAGCCTGTCCGACCTCGTGCGCATGGCGCTGGTCGTCGGCATTTTGGGATCTGAATGAGTAGTGTCGTCAGTGCCCCCGAAGGGGATGGAAAGGTCGCCGCGCCGATTTGAGCCAAATCAATGCGCCAAGGCCGGCGCCTCGCCATTTTGCCGGTCATGACCCCACAATCGCAGTTAAAACCGAAAGAGCCGGTGGTCGTCGTCGTCGACGACGACCCGGCCGTTTGCGGTTCGCTGAAATTTTCGCTGGAACTTGAAGGCTTTAGTGTGCGGACCTTTCGCAACGGCGCCGAGCTACTGGGCGAGGGCGATTTGCACGACTGCCAATGCTTTGTCATCGACCAGCGCATGCCCGGGATGAGCGGAATGGACCTGATCGCGAGCCTGCGCGAGCGCAATGTCGGCACACCGGCCATCCTCGTCATCAGCCAGCCCAGCGATGCGTTGAGCGCTCGTGCGGCCAAGGCCGCCGTCCCGATCGTGGAAAAGCCGCTCCTCAGCAACATGCTGGTGGAACGGATCCGCGAGGCTTGCCGGCTAGACCGGTAGCCGGCCACTTCGCCGCATTGCGACTGTTCGTCATATATGGCCAAATATAGCGGGTGCTTTTGGGCTTTTCGCTGTAAAAAATCGTTGTTATCCTGCCGTTCGACGCTGACGTGCCGTAAGCACGTCTTCACGTGCTTCGGACTGCGCTTCCGAAGCCTGTCCCACTGAAATCCAGGAACGTGCCGACCGCGCGGCCTTCGCCGCGGGGCAAACTATTTTGAGGATTTTCATGAAGCTGAGCGTGCGCAATCGGATCGATCGAAAAATCGTTGCCATCGGGAATGCAACCATGTCGCGGCGGCAGTCCACCAATCTTTTGCCGGTGTCTGGTGCTGCATTACTCGCAGTCGGTCTGTCGCTCCTCGCTGTGTCTCCGGCATCCGCCGCCGGCAAAGTCAACGTGCTCTACGCCGGCTCGCTGGTGAATTTGATGGAGCATGGCGTCGGCCCGGCCTTCGACAAAGCCAGCGGCGACACGTTCCAGGGCTATGCCGGCGGCTCGAGCGGGCTTGCCAATCAGATCAAGGGCAAGCTGCGACAAGGCGACGTGTTCGCCAGCGCCAGCCCCAAGGTCAACGACGGTCTTATCGGCGCTGCCAACGGCGATTGGGTGAGCTGGTATATCACCTTCGCCCAATCCCCGGTCGTCATCGGCTATAGCGCGTCGAGCAAATTCGCCGCCGACTTGAAATCGAAGCCGTGGTATCAGGTGCTCATGGAGCCGGGAATCAAAATCGGCCGCACCGACCCCAAGCTCGATCCCAAGGGCGCGCTCACGGTGACGCTGATGCAGCAAGCGGAAACCTTCTATAAGAGCCCCGGCCTGTCGGAGAAAATCATCGGCGCGCCGGACAATCCCGCGCAAGTTCTGCCGGAGGAGACACTGGTCGGCCGGTTGCAATCGGGGCAGCTCGATGTCGGCTTCTTCTATTCGACGGAGACCGCCGACGCCAAGATACCGGCGATCGCGCTGCCGCCGGAAATCACGCCGAAGGCGGTCTATACCGCTACGATTTTGCACAATGCGCCAAATGCGGCCGGCGGCGACGCGTTTCTCGCCTTTTTCTTGGGCGCGCAGGGCCAGCGCATCATGAAGGACCATGGGCTCGCGGCGCAAAAGCTGACGCTAACGGGTGACGCGGCGGGCGTGCCGCAAGACGTCCAAGTGCTGCTCGATCGGGCCAAGTGACGCGCCGCGTTCCCGCACCGATTCCCTGGCTTGCCGGGCTATTGGCGATCTATCTGATCGCCCCGCTGATCGCCGGCGCGCAGCAGGCGGGATTGGCCGACTGGAATACGGTCGACACCGCAGCGCTGACGCGCGCCTGCCTGGTATCGGTCGCCAGCGCGACATCAGCGACATTATTGATCGCGTTCGGCGGCATTCCGCTCGGTTATCTGTTGGCGCGGGTTTCGGGGCGCGCGGTGGGATTACTCGGCTTTCTCGTCCAACTGCCGCTGGCTTTGCCGCCGCTCGCCAGCGGCGTGCTGCTGCTTGTTTCTGGTCGGCTATGCGACGCCGATCGGCCGTCTCACCGGCGGCGCGCTGACCGATTCCTTCGCCGGCATCGTGCTGGCCGAAGTTTTCGTCGCCGCGCCGTTTCTGATCATCGCCGCGCGCTCGGCCTTCGCCGCAATGGATGCGGGGCTGGAAGGCGTCGCCGCGACGCTCGGGCGCGGTCCGCTCTACGTGTTTTTTCACGTCTGCCTGCCAATCGCCCGGCCGGCGATCCTGTCCGGATTGTTGCTGGCGTGGCTGCGCGCCTTCGGCGAATTCGGCGCCACCGTGATGGTCGCCTATCATCCCTATTCGCTGCCGGTCTACACCTATGTCGCCTTTGGCGCGCAGGGTCTGCCGGCGATGCTGCCGGTGCTGTTGCCGACGCTGGCGCTTGCGCTCGCCGTCATGGTGCTGAGCACGCTTGCCGCAAGCCGGACATCCGCGCGAACGGCGATGGCGGCAGTGCCCGGAGTGTTATCCGGCGCACCGCCCGAAATTCCCTTGCGGGCCTCCGCGCCGACGCGCCCGGTCGATCTGGCTCTGCAGCTGCAAAAGCGGCTCGGCAATTTCCAGCTCGACGTCGCCTGGTCGCCGCAAGCGCGCCGGCTAGCCATCGTCGGCCCGTCCGGCTCGGGCAAATCGCTGACGCTGAAGATGATCGCCGGCATCGAGGCCTGCGATCGGGGCCACATCCGGCTCGACGGCCGCGATATTGCGCCGCTCGAACCGGCGGCGCGCGGCATCGGCTACGTGCCGCAGAACTACGGTCTGTTTCCGCATCTCACGGTGAACGAGCATTTGTCGTTTCCGGCCGGCGCCGATCCGAATCAGGCAAGACATTGGCTCGATCGCCTCGGATTGCGCGGCCTCGAACACCGGCGCCCGGATGCGCTGTCGCTCGGCCAGCAGCAACGGGTCGCATTGGCGCGCGCGCTGGTGCGCCCTGCCCGCCTGTTGTTGCTCGACGAGCCCTTTTCCGCGCTCGATGCGCCGCTGCGGGCTCGGCTGCGCCGGGAAATGCTGGCGCTGCAAAACGAACTCACCGCCACGACCATTCTCGTCACGCACGACCCGGCGGAAGCGGCGATGCTCGCCGACGAAATTCTCGTCTTCGAAAACGGCCGCGTGCTGCAATCGGGGCCGACCGACCAGGTGTTTCGCCGCCCCAACAGTGAAACGGTGGCGCGGCTTCTTGGCGCGGATCATGCGGCCAAGGGCATTGCCTCCGGTATCGACGGCATTGCGATCGGCGCGGACGTGGTGCTCAAGGTCGCCGGACCGGCGCTCACTCCGGGCGCGCATGTCGGCTGGACGGTATCGCCGGCGCGGGTCCGCTTAAGCGAAAGCGGCCGTTACGCGGGCGTGGTCGAAGCTGTCACCCGCGTCGCATCCGGTCATCAGATCGCGCTGCGTTTCGGCGACGCATCGATCGAAGTCGCGGCCGGCTACATCGATCCGCCGCTGGGTAGTGTCTGCCACTTCGACATCGATCCCGACGCGGTGCGAATTTGGCCGCTCGATTGACCATGACGATCGACGAAAATATCGGGGCGGAAGAGCGGAGTGGCGCTCCCTACGGGAATCGAACCCGTGTTTCAGCCTTGAGAGGGCCGCGTCCTAGACCGCTAGACGAAGGGAGCGTGACGTCGAAATAGCTGCGATAAGGGGTCCGTGCAAGCCGTCATTCCGGGGCCGAGCGCAGTGAGGAGCCCGGAATCCATAATCGCTGACCGGGAAGGAAATTTTCCGGAGATTTGGTCGGCGCCGTCTGTGGTTATGGATTCCGGGCTCGCCGCTTTGCGGCGCCCCGGAATGACGAGCCTCACTTTTCCTCTCCGAACTGCAGCCGGCCGGTCTGCTGCAGCGTCTTGAGATCGTAAATGCGGACCTCGCTCGCCCCGCCGATATCCAAGGTGACGACGATATGGCCGTCGCCGATGGTGGTCGACACCACATGCGCGCCTTTGGGCAGCAAAATCGTGCCGCTGGCGATGCTGCCAGCGCCGCTTTCGCCGGCGTGATAAACGCGGTAGCCGATGACGGCGATCACGGCGGCGATGGCGACCGCGGTGGTGACTGCCGATATCAGCATCAACAGCCGCACCTTCGCCAGCGCTTGCGGCGTCTGATCGGGCGCGGGATCGTCGGGTTTTTTATTTTCGGATTTTTGGTCCATGGGCGATACTTTTACTCAGACATCGGTTTTGGTCGCCGCCGAGGAGGCCGGCGAGCGGCTCGACCGCGTGCTGGCCCGGCATCTCGGCGAGCAGCCCGCCGCGCTGTCGCGATCGCGGCTCAAGGCGCTGATCGAGCAAGGCGCGGTCACCCTTGACGGCAAGACGATCCGCGATCCGAGCCATCGCGTCAATTCCGGCGCCGCCGTCGTCGTCGACGTGCCGCCGGCCGAGCCGGCCAAGCCCGCGGCGGAGCCCATTCCGCTCACTGTCGTCTATGAGGACGACGACATCATCGTCATCGACAAGCCGCGCAATCTGGTCGTCCATCCGGCCGCCGGCCACTGGACCGGAACGCTGGTCAACGCGCTGATCGCCCATTGCGGCGACAGCCTCTCCGGCATCGGCGGCGAGCGGCGGCCCGGCATCGTGCACCGGCTCGACAAGGACACCACCGGGCTGATGGTGGTGGCCAAGAACGACCGCGCCCACCGGGCGCTGGCCGCGCAATTCGCCGATCACGGCAAAAGCGACGAGACGTTCGAGCGCAGCTACCTCGCTTTGGTCTGGGGCGCGCCGGAGCGGCCGCACGGCACCATCGATAAACCGATCGACCGCGACGCCCGCGCCCGCGACCGTATGGCGGTGCGCCAAGGCGGCCGCGAAGCCGTCACCCATTGGCAGGTGCTTGAGCGGTATAGCAGCGCCAAGCCTGCCAAAAAGACCACGAAAGCCGCCAGGCCGGAGCAGCCGGCGGCAAGCCTCCTGCTGTGCCGGCTGGAAACTGGCCGGACTCATCAGATTCGGGTCCATTTGGCCTCGATCGGCCATCCCTTGCTGGGCGACGAGACCTATGGGGCCGGATTTCGCACCAAAACGGCGCTTTTGCCGCTAGATGCCCAATCCGCGCTCGCAGCCCTTGGCAGGCAGGCGCTGCATTCCCATATTTTGTCGGTTAAACACCCCTCAACCGGCGAAATAGTGCGGTTCCAATCGGAACTACCGCGTGACCTCGCCCGTTTGCGTAAAGCGCTGGCCGGCGGTCGGGCCGAAGCCGGTGCTGAAGTGTCAGGCGATAAGTAAGGATTTACCGATTTTGCGGCTTTTGCCCGCCACTTGACGGAAATCAAGACGGTATCGCGCCGATGTGATGCCGTTTCCCTTCCGCTCGCCTGATTCGACCGTGTATTATGTTGCGGGTGCGAGATCACGAAACTGGCGCCGCCGGCTTAAGCCAAGCGACGGCGCCTTTGCCCGCCGCTCCTGCGGGGGCACAGATAGGATGGAGGGCGCTAAAATGGCCCAGACTGCTGCACTGCCCGTTTTGTCGGGCGAGACCGGTCTCACCCGGTACCTGGAAGAAATCAGGCGGTTCCCGATGCTGGAACCGCAGGAAGAATTCATGCTGGCCAAAAGCTGGCGCGAGCACGGCGACCGCGACGCGGCGCACCGGCTCGTCACCTCCCATTTACGGCTCGTGGCCAAGATCGCCATGGGCTATCGCGGCTATGGCCTGCCGATCTCGGAAGTGATTTCCGAAGGCAATGTCGGCCTGATGCAAGCGGTCAAACGCTTCGAGCCCGACAAGGGCTTCCGGCTCGCCACCTACGCGATGTGGTGGATCAAGGCGGCGATCCAGGAATACATCCTGCGTTCGTGGTCGCTGGTGAAGATGGGCACCACCGCCAACCAGAAGAAGCTGTTCTTCAACCTGCGCAAGGCGAAGAGCCGTATCTCCGCGCTCGACGAAGGCGACATGCGGCCGGATCAGGTCAAGCTGATCGCCAAGCGCCTTGGCGTCACCGAGCAGGACGTCATCGACATGAACCGCCGGCTCGGCGGCGACGCCTCGCTCAATGCGCCGATCCGCGAAGACGGCGATTCCGGCGAATGGATGGATTGGCTGGTCGACAATTCAGTCAGCCAGGAAAGCCGGCTCGCCGAAAGCGAGCAGTCGGACAACCGCCATAAGGCGCTCGGCGACGCGCTCTCGGTGCTCAACGACCGCGAACGCCGCATCTTCGAGGCGCGGCGGCTGGCCGACGAGCCGATCACGCTGGAAGAGCTCGCCGACGAATTCGGCGTGTCGCGCGAGCGCGTCCGCCAGATCGAGGTGCGCGCTTTCGAGAAGGTCCAGAAAGCGGTGAAGACCAACATCGCGCATATCGAAAATCCGCAGGCGGCTGCGGCGGCGGCGATGCATTAAAAAAGCCGGTATTGCGAAATCCGTAGGGGCGGCCCTCGTGGCCGCCCTTTTTGCGGGCGCTGTGGCGAGGGCGCCCACGAGGGGCGCCCCTACGGCTGGATTGTCTTGCCCCACATAATGCTCGGGGCGAGATGAAGAATTACTCCCCCAGCGCCCCTTTCAGCGGCCGGTGGCAGGCGAGGATCATCAAGCCGGCGCAGGCGGCGATGGCGGCGATCATCAAGAAAAACTCAACGTGCGCCATGCGGCTCCAGAAGCTGCCGAGAAAGCCGGCGAGAAAGCCGCCGGTGAAGCTCGTCGCCAGCCAGACGCCCATCATCATCGAGAGAACGTGCGCCGGCGCTACCTTGGTGACGAGCGACAGCCCGACCGGCGACAGATAAAGCTCGCCCAGCGTCGTGATCGCGATCGAGCCAAGGAGCCACAGCCAGCTCGCCTGCCCGGCGCCGGCATGAAAGGCGGCAAAGCCCATGATCAGATTGGCCGCGGTGACGCCGAAACAGCCGAACGCCATTTTCGTCACGGTCGACGGCTCGCTGCCACGCGCCGCCTGCCGCGCCCACAGCGCCACGACGAAGGGCGTGAAGGCGAAGATCATGAACGGATTGAAGGCGAGGAACCAGGTCGTCGGTATGCGCGTCGCCGATCCGAACAGGCCGATGCCGCGGTCGACATCGGCGTCGATCCACAGGATCGTGGTGTTGCCGATCTGCTCGTAGCAGGCCCAGAACAAAGTGTTGGGCACGAACAGCACCAGCAGCGCCGCGATGGCGCGCCATTCCTCGCGGCGCAGCGGGCGATGCTCGGTATGTGCCGCCTTCGCCTTGTGCAACTCGTCCGGAGGCAGATGCGGCAGCGCGGTGAGATAAATGCAAAGCCCGATGCACATGCCGACGCCGGCGGCGGCGAAGCCGTAGTGCCAGCCGGCTTCCTCGCCGAGCGTGCCGCAGACGAGCGGCGCCAAAAACGCGCCGACATTGATGCCGACATAGAAGATGGAATAGGCGCGGTCGCGGCGCGGATCGCCCGGCGCGTAAAGCCCGCCGACCTGGGTCGAGATATTCGGCTTAAAGCAGCCGGAGCCGAGGATCAGCGCCAACAGCGCGAACAGGAAAAGCTGTTCGACCGCCATCATGAAATGGCCGATCGCCATCAGCACCGCGCCGACCACGACGGTGCGGCGCTGGCCGAGCACGCGATCGGCCAGAAGCCCGCCGAAGATCGGCGTGAAATAGACGAGCCCGGTGTAAAGCCCCCAGATCTGCGACGACAGCGGCTGCACGTCGAGCGGGCCGAAGATGCTTTCGAGCCCGCGCTTGAGCGCGAGCAGGCCGACGACATGGCCGGAATGGTCCGCCAGGAGGAGATATTTCGTCATGTAGAGGACAAGCAGCGAGCGCATGCCGTAATAGGAAAAGCGCTCCCACATCTCGGTGGTGAACAGGTAAGTCAGCCCGCGCGGATGGCCGAACAGGTCGCCCTGCCCCGCCGCAGCGGCCGCTATCGGTTCAACGCGCTCGGTCAAAATGGCAATCCCTCATGCTGTCATGCCCCGCATCCAGTAAGCGCCAGTGGGACTTGAATATCCTGGGGCAGCCGTGATTACTGGATCATCCGCCTTCGCGGATGATGACAATAAAAGCGCATTCGCGCCATGGAGGACCGATGCTCTGCCGCGTGCTGATACTATTGGCAGGGCTATCGAGCCTCGCAACGACTCGCGCTGCCGAACCCACCCTCATTCACGTCAATACGTTTCCCAATGCCCGCGCCTTGCCGTTTTACGTGGCCGTCGAGCAGGGCTTCTTCGCCAAGCACGGACTCACCGCCGACCTGCAATTCACCAAAGGCTCCAAAAGCCAGCGCGCCGCGCTGGCGAGCGGCGCCGCCGATATCGTGCATTCGGCGGTCGATAACGCGCTGGCGATGATCGACGACGCCAAGGAGGACATCGTCATCGTCGGCGGCGGCGACAGCGGCACCAACGAATTCTACGTGCAGGGCGACATCACGTCTTTTTCCGATATCCGCGGCCATGCCATCGTTGTCGATGCGCCCAACACCGCCTATGCGCTGCAGGCAAAAAAGATCTTGCAGCAGCATGGCCTCGAGGCCGGCAAGGATTACACGCTCAATCCGGTCGGCAACGGCTCGTTTCGGCTGCATGCGCTGTTCACCGACAAGAACAATGCCGGCGCCATTCTCAATCTGCCGTTTTCGCTCGAAGCCGCCCAAAAGGGCCTGCACAGCCTAGGCCGCACCACCGATCTGCTCGGCCCCTATCAGGCCGGCGGCGATTTCGTACGCCGCGCCTTCGCGCGCGACCATGCCGATACGCTTGTGAACTACCTGGCGTCTTATATCGAAGCGCTGCGCTGGTCGCTCGATCCGAAGAACCGCGCCGCGTCCGTCGCCATTCTGATGGACAAGCTGAAAATGCCGCAGGACATCGCGGAGCAGAGCCTCGCTCTGATGGCAGAACCCGGCTTCGGTTTCGCCCGCGACGCCAAGTTCGACATGGCGGGCTTTAAGAACGTGCTGGCGCTGCGCGCCGAAGTCGAAGGCGGCCAACCCGCCGATCCGCAGCGTTACATCGATCTGTCGTATTACGACCGCGCCATAAAACTTGTGAAATGACGATTGTGAACAAGGAGTGACCATGCCCGCCTTTCCCGAAGAAGCCAAAAACTTTCGCCTGATCGGCCACGACGCGTCGGCGGCCTGGGGCGGCGGCTCGTTGGTGCAGATCCACAAAGGCCACGCTTATGTCGGCGCGGTCGGCGGCTCGAGCTATAACGGCCCGGAAGGCTTTACCGTCCACGACGTGCGCGATCCGAAAAAGCCGCACAAGGTCGGCGAATTCCGCGCGCCGCCCGGCATTCATTGCCACAAGCTCCGCATCGTCGGCGACGATCTGCTTTACGTGAATTCGGAGCGGCTCGCCGGCGACAAAGGCAAGAACGCGCGCGCCGGCTTTTTCATCTTCGATATTTCGACGCCGTCAGCGCCGAAGCCGATCGGCTTCTACGACATGCCGGGCTCCGGCCCGCACCGCTTCGGCGTCGATCTCAATCGCAAGCTCGCCTTCATGCCGAACGACGCGCCGGGCTGGACCAAGCGGGTGATCTGGACGCTGGATATTTCCGATCCGCTCAAGCCCGAAGTGGTCAGCATCTGGGGCTTGCCGTGGATGAAGACCGACTCCAGCGAAGTCGGCGACGATCCGCATCCGGCCGAGGAAGCGACCACTTTGCACGGCCCGCCGATGATCCGCGGCAACCGCATGTATTGCGCCTGGTGGGGCGGCGGCATGGCGATCATCGACTGCAGCGATCTGCGCGCCATGAAGCTGGTCGGCCACACCAAATGGTCGCCGCCGTTTCCCGGCTCGAACCATACCTGCTGGCCGATCGGCGACCGCCCTTACCTCGTCGTCACCGACGAGGCGCGCGCCAAGCAGAAATACTGGGACGCGCAATTCATGTGGATCATCGACGCGCGCGACGAGACCAATCCGGTGCCGATCGCAACCTATATGCCGGAGCGCGAGAAATATTACGACCGGCCGGGCCGCTTCGGCGCCCACAATATTCTGGAGAACCTGCCCGCCGACGGACCGTGGAAGGACATCGTGTTCCTGACTTATTTCAATGCCGGGCTGCGCGCCATCGATGTACGCGACCCGCTGCATCCGAAGGAAGTCGGCTATTACGTGCCGGAAACGCCGGACGGTGCGCCCGGCATCCAGTCGAACGATATCGGCGCCGACGGCGACGGCCGGCTTTATCTGATCGACCGCTGGGGCCAGGGCATGCACATTCTGGAATATACGGGGTGATCCGGCACTCGCACTCAGCCTGTCATCGTCCGCGAAGGCGGACGATCCAGTAATCACCGACCGTCATTCACATGCGAGGCTTGCGATTACTGGATGCTCCGCCTTCGCGGAGCATGACAGCTACCCATGTTTCTCCGCCGCGTGCCAATTCGGTTCGTCCGGAGGCGGCGCCGGTGCAAAGCCGAAGGTCTTCTCGAAGCGCTTGGCGTAATCCGGCCAGACCTGCGGATTGATGATGCGCGGCACCGGCCGCCCGTCGAGCGCATCGAGCATCTGCTCGGCGGCGAACTGTCCCATCCTGATGCGCGCCTCCTTGGTGACGCCCGCCATATGCGGCGTCACCATGACGTTGTCGTATCGCATCAGCGGATGACTGGCCGGCGGCGGCTCCTTTTCCCACACGTCGAGCCCGGCGCCGGCGATTTTCTTGTCGCGCAATGCCCGTTCCAGCGCCTCCTCGTCATGAATGGAGCCGCGCGCCGTGGTGATGAAATAGGCATGCGGCTGCATCAGCGCGAATTCGCGCGCGCCCATCAGCTTACGCGATTGCGGCGTCAGCGGGCAATTGATCGAGACGAAATCGGAGCGCGTTAACAGCTCGTCAAGCTCGACTTTCTCCGCGCCGCGCGCCTTCACCACCTCCGCGCTCAGATAGGGATCGTAGGCCAGAACTTTCATCTTGAACAGGATCCCGGCGAGCTCGGCGATGCGGCGGCCGACATTGCCAAGCCCGATAATGCCGACGGTTCGGCCGAACGCTTCGCCGCCGGTATAATCGTTGCGGTTCTTGATCGTGCCGGCCCGCAGCGCGCGATCGGAGTCGGGGACGCGCTTGATCAGGCACAGCATCATGCCGAGCACATGCTCGGCGACCGCTTCGGCATTGCCGCCGGACTGATTGACGACCAGCACGCCGCGCTTGGTGCAGGCATTGATGTCCACGGTGTCGTAGCCGGCGCCGTTGGTCGACACGATCAGCAGGCTCGGCGTCTTGCTTAACAGCTCGGCGCCGGCGTGATAGTGCGGCGCCAATTCGTCGCGCGCCGAGCTCATTTGATAGGCGTGCGCCGCCGCCAGGATTTCCAGCGCGGCGGCGTCCGGACTCTTTTGCTCGAGCATGTCGAGACGGATGTCGCCGCGCTTGCCCAACATCTCGCCAAAGCCGACCGGCCGGTGCGGCTGCACGCAAAACACCCGCTTGCTGTTGACGCCGTTACTCATCGCATTCCATCCCCGTCCCTGTTGTTTATCGGGCGCAAAGCCTAGCGCGGCGGAGCTTCCGGGTACAAGGTCATTGGGTGTATCGTGCGCATGCAAACAAGCCGGAAAGGATAGATCCAATGGCTAAGAAGCAAAAGGACAGCGTCTACCGTATCGTCGACGTCGTCGGCGTCAGCGACAAATCGTGGGAGGATGCCGGGCGGCGCGCCGTGGAAACCGCCGCCGGCTCGCTGCGCGATCTGCGGGTCGCCGAAGTCACCAAGATGGACATGAGGGTCGAGAACGGCAAGGTTTTGGCGTTTCGCACCCGCGTCGCGCTGTCGTTCAAATACGAGGCTTAAGTCAACGACGCGTCAGCCGCGCGGCGCGGCCGCAGGCGTTTGCCATTGGCCGCGCTGGCGCCGGCAAGGCGAAACGGCTTACTGCTTCCGGCCGCTTTTTTTGCCGCCCGCTTCCGGAAAGATCCACATGGCGACGACAAAGAAGACGGCGGTGAAGAGGACAAAGTTGTGAAAGCCCGCCTGGATCGGCGAGCCGCTCCACAGCACAAGTCCGAGCGCCACCGCGATGACCACCGCGGAAACGGCTGCTTTCACATCGGTCGGCATGGCGATACCCCGCGGCGCTTCAATTGGCGCCGAGCGGCGTGGCCGCGGCCTCTTCCGGCCCCTTCGGTTTGCCGCGCAAATTGCGCTTGAGGAAGCGCGTCGAATAGCCGTTGAACATCGTGCCGAACAGTCCGCGATCGAGGTCGGAGGTGCCGAACGCCCAATCGGCGATCGGGAATGTCAGGTTCATGTTCACTTCCATCATCAGCCGCGCATTGTGATGCGCGGTGTGATGACGCCGCAGCGTGTTGACCAGCGGGCAGTGCTTGACGAACCAGCCTTCGTCGACGTGGCAGCAAAAATGCATGAACTCATAGATCAGATACATGCCGGTAGTGACGGATATGAACAGCCAGCCGACATTCGGCGAGAAGACGAAGCCGAGAGCGGCGGCGGGCAGTATCGACATCAGCGTGAACACCACCAGCGCGTAGGGCGGGAATACGGTGACGCGCCAGTCCTTGTCGTCGCGGAAACGCATTTCCTCGTCGCTGAAGAACTGATGGTGATTGAGCGTGTGCCGCTCATAGATCGCGCGCAACCCCTTGATGTTCACCGGACGGTGCATGACGTATTTGTGCACCAGCCATTCGAACGCGTTGGTGAACAGGAAAGTCAGCGGCACCGTGAGCCATTCCAGCGGCGTCACGTTATGGATGTGCGAAATGGTGATGTAGAGCACCGCCGCGCCCATCGCGTAGATCAGTACGATGTGGAAGTAGCCGTTGTACCAGCCGACAATGCGGGAGCGGTATTCGTTGCGGAAATCGATCTGGCGTTGCGTGATCATGGACGTTCCATCCCTGCGTCTTATTTTTCTCAATTTTAGCACTTTGCAAGGGCGTTGCTAACCACCTGCTAGTTCTGGAGCTCACGGAGCGCGGCGTCGATTTCAGCGCCGGTCAACCGCCAATCGTTGTCGAGATTAGCGACGATCTTCTTCATGAAGGCCTCGGACAGCCGGATCGCCCGCTCGTTATCGCCAAGATAATCCACCAGGATTGCCAACGCGAGCTGTCGCGGGCTTTCACCGTCATAGGTCCATTCGAAGCCAAACCGGGTGAAGCGCTTGACCTCGTAATGTTCGGAGAGCGGCCGGCCGTCCACGGTCACGACCAGGCCGTCGATGGTGCGTCTGCCTTGGTAAAGCTTCATGGCGCCCCCGTCGGCCTCGACCGCGTTCACGCGTGTGGCACGATGAGCGCCGTCAGTTTGGAAATATCCCCGGCCTTGTCGAGGTCCCAGATCGCGGCGATCAGCGGCGCCACGTCATGACGCGGATCCCAGCCCGCGGCGGCGGCGCGCAATTTGCCTTCGAGATCCCGGTCGGTCATCGGATTTAGGTCGCTGCCGCGCGCCGCGGTTTGCGATAATTTGTGCAGCCTGCCGTCCGCGGTGACGATTTCGACCGCGGCGGCGACGGTGGCGAATCGCTCGTCCCGCGTGACTTCGACCTTGCCGCGCAACGCAGCGACCGCCGGATCGTTCACGCAAGCCGCGGCAAACTGCTCGACGCCGGCCTTGCCGGTGACCAGCGCGGCGGCGACGGCGTGCTGCACGCTGACCTGCGATTGAGCGCTGGTCGAGATGTTGGGTCGGTCGGCGCGCAGCCCGAGCAGCGGATTGCCGGTGACCTTGACTCGCTCGACGACGGCACCCGGATTGTCGCGCCGCCAATCCAGCACGCAATCGAGCACCGGATGCAGCACGAAGCCGCACGGGTAAGGCTTGTATGAGGTCTTTAGAATCTCCCAAGTTTCGCCGAGGCCGTCGGTGAGCGCCGCCAGGTTCGGCGTCTCATTGAGCGCGTTGTAATAGCCCTGCGTGCCGGTGAGCGGCTCGGCAGGGCCGGCGAAATTCTTCGCCGCCAACAGCGCCGACAGCAAGCCGCCGCGCGCGGAATTGCCGACGCCGACGCTTTTCGCCGCGGTGCCCAGGCATTCGCACAGTCCGGCGGCTTGCGTCGCCGCGGCGCCAAGCGCCCACACCATCTGCTGCGGGCTCAGCGCCAACAGCTTGCCGCTGCCGGCGGCGGCACCGAACACGCCGCAGGTCGCGGTGATGTGCCAGCCTCTGTTGTAGTGGCTCGGCGACATCGCAAGCCCGATCCGGCATTCGACCTCCTGGCCGAGCACGAAAGCCAACAGCAGTTCGCGGCCGCCGACGCGCGCCAGCTCGGCAGCCGCCAGCAGCGCCGGCGCCAGGGGCGCGGTCGGATGGATCGCGGTCGGCACGTGGGTATCGCAGAAGTCGAGCACATTGGCGCCCGCGGCATTGAGAAACGCCGCGTTCAGCGCGTCGATGCGCTCGCGCCGGCCGATCAAGCTCGCCTGGCGCCCGCCGGAAAATTCAGCGAGCGTTTGTAGCGCGATCTCGAAAGTTTCGTTGCGGCAGCCGGTCAAGGCGACAGCGAAAAAATTAAGGAGCGAGCGCTTGGCTTGATGCACGACCTCGGCCGGCAGATCGCTCCACCGCGTCCTGCACCACAGCCGAGCGAACCGCTCGGTGACGCCGGGAATGTGCAGCATGGTTGTCCCCTCAGCCGCGGTCAGCATCGGCCGGCCGGCGCCTTAAGTCTGCAAGCACGCCGCCAAACGTCCACGACACTGAAGGCTCCGTAAATGATTTTGCATAACTTGGATCAAAATTGTCCTCTATCCCTGCACAATCTATTTACGGCGAAGTGGGATATCGGCAGCGCGGAGCTGTCCGATCCCGTCGCCCACGCATTCGCATTTGCCGGCGCGCACCGCCAAAGGAACGCTTGCCGCGGCCTAATCATGGCGTAGGTATCTGCCTCATGGCGCTCGATCTGCCGACGCTTATGGTTATGCAAAGCTTCGTCCTGGCATGCGCCGGCGCGGTTCTGCTGTTTGCCTGGCTGCAAAACCGGGCTGAACCGGTCCTCGGTATTTGGGGGATCGCCAATGTCGTCGCGGCCGCCGGCTTTCTTGCGCTGATGCTCGGGGTCGCGTTCCGCCAGCCGGCGTGGACCGTGCTGGGCGGCACATTGCTCTCCGGCCAATCGAGCTTGATCTGGAAGGCCGCGCGCAATCTCGACTGCAAATCCTCACCGCTTGTCGTTGTCTTGGTAGGACCGGTTGCGGTAGCCCTCGGCAGCGGCCTGGCGGCGTTTCGCGAAAATCCCGGGGCGCTGGCGCTCGCCATCGGCGCCGCATATACGCTGGCGACCGCGACGAGCCTGTGGCTCGGTCGAGACGATCGGCTGATTGCGCGTTGGCCGCTTATCATCCTGACGGGCGTGCACGGCATCGCCTTGTTGATCGGCATCTACAGCACGTTCAGCGGCTCGAAGGGCGAAACACGCTACCGTCGCTGTCGAGCCTGTTCGGATTTATCTATTTCGAGAGCATCGTCTTTGCGCTCGGCACCTCTGCTTTCATTTTTGCCTTGGTCAAGGAGCGCAAGGAGGCGGCCAGTGCGGCGGTGGCGCGCACGGACTCGCTCACCGGCATCGCCAATCGTGCCGCTTTCCTGGAGAACGCCGAGCGGCTTTTGCAGCGCTGCCGGCACGACGGCGCGCCGGTTTCGGTGATGATGTTCGACCTCGATCGCTTCAAGGCCATCAACGACAGGCACGGCCATGCGGTCGGCGACGCCGTGATTCGAAAATTCTGCGAGATAGCGACGGCGGCGCTCAGGCCGAGTGACGTCTTCGGCCGCATGGGCGGCGAGGAATTTTCCGTCGTGCTGCCGGGATCGAGCATCGAAGCGGCCGGCATTCGGGCCGATCGGATTCGCGTGTCGTTTGCGGAAGGCTGTCGGACGATCCGAGATCGGCAAATCGATGCGACGGTCAGCGTCGGCGTGTCGGGTAGCCTCGATGCGAAAGAACAGCTGGACGCTCTGCTCGAATACGCCGACCGCGCGCTGTACGACGCCAAGGCCGAAGGCCGTAACCGCGTCAAACGCGCCGAGCTGCCGCATCCGGACGGCGCACGCTCGAACATATTCCGCGTGGCATGAGGCCGCCCGCGCCGGCTGCGCCCTACTCCGCCGCCGCCAGCGCGGCGCCGACCTGGCCATCGCGCACGAGTTTGCCCGGCAGCGCGCCGGTATGCTCGCCGCGGTCGAAGATCTGCGTGCCGGCGACGAAGGTCGCCTGGTAGCCGTCGACCTTCTGCACGAAGCGCCGGCCGTTGGCCGGCATGTCGTGCACCAGTTCCGGCTTCTGCACTTGCAGCCGGTCGTAATCGATCAGGTTGACGTCGGCGCGCAGCCCCGGCGTGAGCCGGCCGCGATCCGACAGCCCGAAGAAATCGGCGGTCTCGCTGGTCTGACGCTTGATCAGCATTTCTACCGGCAGCTTCGGGCCGCGCGAGCGGTCGCGGCTCCAATGCGTGAGCATGAAGGTCGGCACGCCGGCATCGACGATCGAGGTGCAATGCGCGCCGCCGTCGCTCAGGCCTAACAGGCAGGCCGGGTCATTGAGCATTTCATAGATCGGCGCGTGATCGCCGGTGACGTAGTTCACCACCGGGAAATAGAGATACTGGCCTTCCTCGATGATGGTGTCGTAGGCGACTTCGTCGGGCGGGCGGCCGGTTCGCGGCGGCGATGTTGGCCACGCTCTTTTCCGGGCCCGGCTCGTAATCCGGCGGGTTGCCCATGACATAGAACCGTTCCCATTTCCGGGTGACGGCCTGGCGGAATTGCGCGAGCTTGGCGACTTCGGCGTCCGACGGTTTCTCGGCGAGGATTTGCGCCCGCATTTGCGGATCGCGCAGCCGTCGGCGCTGCTCTTCGATCGGCAGGCTTTCGAGCTTCTTGTAGCTCGGCCGCACCGTGAACGGATTGAGCGCGGTGCCGATGCCCATCATCACGCCGATCGGCCGGCCGGCCATCTGCGCGGTGATCGGCAGGCCCTTCGCGCGCATCTCGTGCACCGCGCCGATCAGGCGACGCCAGCGCTGCGGATCTTCGTAGCGGTCGGTGAGCAGGAACCAGACCGGACGGCCGGTGTCTTTGGCGAGCTTGCGCATCCAGCGCAGCTCGAATTCCTCGTCATCGAAGTCGGAGTTCATGCCGAAGGCGCCGGTGCCGGTGACGCCGAGCGCCGAACCGATGCCGAGCAATTCATGATCGTCGGCGTCGCGCGAGGCCACCAGTTCGCCGTCCGGAGTCTTGTGCGAATCGGTGCGCGAGGTGGTGAAGCCGAACGCGCCGGCCTGCAGCGCCTCGATGGTGAGTTTGCGCATTTCGGCGATATCGTCCGGCGTCGCCGGCTCGCGGCGCACGGCGCGGTCGCCCATCACATAGACGCGGGTCGGCAGATGCGCGGCTTGCGCGCAGATGTCGATGGCGCGCGGCCGGCGCTCCAGCGCGTCCATGAATTGCGGGAACGTCTCCCATTCCCAGGTCAGGCCGGCGGCGAGCACCGGATTGGGAATTTCCTCGACGCCCTCCATCAGATCCATCAGCGCGCCGCGATGCTCTTTTTTCACCGGCGCGAAGCCGACGCCGCAATTGCCGAACATGACGGTGGTGACGCCGTGCCAGCACGACGGCGCCAACAGCGGGTCCCACATCGCCTGGCCGTCATAATGGGTATGCACGTCCACCCAGCCCGGCGTGACCATAAGTCCGTTGGCGTCGATGTCGCGTTTGGCCGGACCCTGCTTGCCGCCGACCGCGGCAATGCGGCCGCCGGAAATGGCGACGTCGCCGGTGTAAGACGCCTTGCCGGTGCCATCGACGATGGTGCCGCCGCGAATGACGATGTCGTGCATGGGAGCCGCTCCTTGGTGGCGATCTTGCGCCGCGTTTTGCGCCATGATGCACCTGCGCCGAAGCCCGCGCAATGCGCCGTTAACCCTTCATTCACCATAAGCTTCTATCGAGCGAAAAGGGCGAACCCACCGGAGAATTCATATGCGCAAGACGTTTCTAGCGGCGCTCGCTGCGGCAACGATTTTCTCCATCGGCACGCCGGCTAAGGCCTCGATCATCTGCGGCGGCAACGGCTGCAATGCGGTTCAGACCAAGCAGGTCAAGCACCGCAAATATATGCCGATGCAATATACCAAGCCGATCCCGAAGGCGTCGTAGTTTTTACGCCGACAGTCTCACCGGCGCGCTCGCGCGGGCGTCGTCAAGCACCATATCCGCGCCCTTCTCGCCGATCATCACCGCAGCGGCATTGGTATTGCCCGAAACCACCGTCGGCATGATCGAGGCATCGATCACGCGCAGCCGCTCGAAGCCGCGCACCCGCAAGCGCTCGTCGACCACCGCGTTCGGATCGGAGCCCATGCGGCAGGTCGAGGTCGGATGATAGACCGTGGTGCCGGTTTGCCGCGCGAAAGCCAGCAGATCGGCATCGCTCGCGCATTGCTCGCCGGGCGCGTACTCTTCGGCGATGTATCGGCGCATCACCGGCTGGTTCATGACCCGGCGCAGCAGCTTCATGCCGTCAACGATGCAGTCGCAGTCGGTACGGGCCGAAAGGTAGCGCGGCTGGATCGCCGGCGGCATGGCCGGATCGCGCGATTTGACGCGCACGAAGCCGCGGCTGTCCGGCCGCAATTGACAGACCGAAGCCATGAAGCCCGGGAACGGATGCAGCGTTGCGCCGGCGGCGTCGGCGGAAAAGATCAGAAAGTGGATCTGCACGTCGGGCGTCGCCAAATCCGGACGGGTGCGCAGGAACGCCCCGGCATAGCCGGCGCCGATGGTCAAGAGTCCCTTGCGCGACAAGCAGATAACGCAGTCCCGCCGCGTAGCGGTGGCGCCAATTATTGATCACGTCGTTCATGGTGATCGGCTCGGTGCAGCGGTAGTGCATGCGAACCTGCAAATGATCCTGCAGATCGGCGCCGACGCCGGGCATGTCGGCAATGACCGCAATGCCGAGATCGCGCAGGATTTTCGCCGGCCCCAGCCCGGAGAGCTGCAAGAGCTGCGGCGAATTAAACGCCCCGCCCGAGACGATGACCTCGGCGTTGGCGTGGGCGGTGTGCACGGCATCGCCTCTGCCGATATTCGACGCCGACGGCGCGCCTGCCGGAAAACAGAATGCGGGTGGCGAGCGCGTCGGCAACGACCGCGAGATTGGGCCGCCGCTTTGCCTCTTTCAGATAACCGACCGCGGTCGACCAGCGGCGGCCGTTGCGCGCGGTCAATTGAAAATATCCGGCGCCTTCCTGGGTCGCGCCGTTGAAATCGTCGTTGCGCGGGAAACCCGATTTCTGCACCGCCTCGATGAAGGCCTCGCATAACGGGTGCGGCTCGCAGACGTCGGAGACTTTCAGATGGCCGCCGACACCGTGCAATTCGTCGGCGCCGCGCTCCTGATCCTCGGCGCGCCGGAAATACGGCAGCACGTCGTTAAACGACCATCCGGCATTGCCCAATTGCCGCCAATGGTCGTAGTCCTCGTGCTGGCCGCGGATATAGAGGAGCCCGTTGATCGAGCTCGAGCCGCCCATCACTTTGCCGCGCGGCTGGATCACCCTGCGGTTATTGAGCTCGGGCTCGGGCTCGGTCGAATAGAGCCAGTTGACCTTGGGGTTGGAGAACAGCTTGCCGTAGCCAAGCGGAATATGAATCCAGATATTGCGGTCGTGCCCGCCGGCCTCCAAGAGCAGCACGCGATGGCGGCCGGACGCGGTGAGCCGGTTGGCGAGCACGCAGCCGGCCGAGCCGGCGCCGACGATGATGTAGTCGAAAGACGCCGATTCCTTGAACTCTGGCATGATCTACCCCCGGCGACGAGAAACGGGCTCCATTCTCATTGCCCTAAATCGCAAGTATACATTTCCTCAAGCCCCGCATAGCGGGAAGGATGACAACCCGGGAGGGACTGCGTGAACAAGTTCGGCATCGGTCAACCTGTAACCCGGCTCGAGGACCCACGCTTCATTACCGGGCGCGGCCGGTTTGTCGACGACATCGAGCTGCCGCAGCAATGCCATGGCGTCGTGGTCATGTCGCCGCACGCCCATGCCCGCATCAAGCGCATCGATACCGCCAAGGCCAAGGCCGCGCCCGGCGTGCTCGCCGTTCTCACCGGAGCCGATGTCACGGCCGACAAGTCTTGGCGCTTTCTCGCCGGTTATGCCGGAGGACATGGGCGGACCGAAGGGCTACCGCACGCTGCGCTCGATCCTCGCCATCGGCAAAGTGCGCGCCTTGGGCGAACGCGTCGC
Organism: uncultured Alphaproteobacteria bacterium; assembly: GCA_963816565.1. Classification (GTDB taxonomy): domain Bacteria; phylum Pseudomonadota; class Alphaproteobacteria; order Rhizobiales; family Xanthobacteraceae; genus BOG-931. Next base: position 1,200,950 of record CAWFLM010000001.1, read on the forward strand.
CTTTGTCGTCGCCGAAACGCTGTTCCAGGCAAAGAACGCCGCCGAGCTCGTCGAGGTCGACTACGAGCCGCTGCCTGCGGTGGTCAATGTCGAAGACGCAGTCAAATCCGGTGCGCCCGCGGTGTGGGACGAGGCCCCCAACAATGTCGCGGTCGGGCTGATGATGGGCAACAAGGACGCGGTCGACGCCGCCTTCGCCAGCGCCAAGCACGTCGTCACGCTCAAGCTCTATAACAGCCGCGTCAGCGCCAACACCATCGAGCCGCGCGCGGCCATCGGTCAATACCATCCCGACAGCGAGAGCTATACGCTTTATTCGACCACGCAAAATCCGCATGGCACGCGCCAGCATGTCGCCGGCAATGTGCTGAAAATCACCGAATCGAAGCTGCGCGTGATCTCGCCCGATGTCGGCGGCGGCTTCGGCATGAAGAACGGCGGTTATCCGGAGGATGCGCTCGTCGTATGGGCGTCGCGCCGGGTCGGCGGCCGGCCGGTGAAATGGGTATCGACGCGCTCGGAAGCGTTCGTCGGCGATGCCCATGGCCGCGACCAGGTCGTGACGGGCGAATTGGCGCTCGACGACAAGGGCAAGATCCTCGGGCTGCGCGTCAACGCGTTGCACCAGATGGGCTCGCATATATTCGAGGCCGGCATCGTCGTGCCGCTCTACGCGATCAAGCTCGCGCCCGGCGTCTATAATATTCCCGCGGTGTTCGCCGCCGCCAAAGCGGTGCTGACCAATACGACGCCGATGGCGCCCTATCGCGGCGCCGGACGGCCCGAGGCGACCTTTCTGATCGAGCTATTGATCGAACGGGCGGCGCGCATCATCGGCATCGACCCGATCGAGATCAGGCGGCGCAATTTCATCCCGGCGTCCGCCATGCCGCACAAGATCCCGCATTCCGGCATGACCTATGACAGCGGCGACTTCATGCACGTGATGGATGAGTGCCTCAAACTCGCCGACTGGAGCGGTTATGCCAAACGCGCCGCGGAATCGAAGAAGCACGGCAAGCTGCGCGGCCGCGGCATCGGCTATTTCCTGGAAGAGGCCGCGGTATTTAACGAGAAGATGGTGATCCGCTTCGATCCGAGCGGCACCGTCACGATCGTTGCCGGCACGCATTCGCATGGCCAAGGCCACCACACCGTCTATGCGCAGATGGTGCACGAATGGCTCGGCATGCCGATCGACTCCATCCGGTTCATCCAGGGCGACACCAACGAAGTGCCGATCGGACGCGGCACTTATGGGTCGCGCAGCATGCATGTCGGCGGCAATGCGCTCAAACGCGCCGCCGACGCCATCATCGAGAAGGCCAAGCCGATGGCGGCCATGATGATGGAGGCCGCGGCCGGCGACATCGAATTCAAGGACGGCAGCTTCCGGATCGTCGGTACCGATCGCGCGCTGCCGCTCACCGCGGTCGCGATGTCGTTGCATCGTCCGATGATGCTGCCGCCGCAATTCGAGCTCGGTCTCGAAGCCTCCGGCACATTCTCGGCGGAGCCGTCGAACTACCCCAATGGCTGCCACGTCTGCGAAGTCGAAATCGATCCGGAGACCGGCATGGTGTCGCTGCTGCGCTATGCGGCCGTCGACGACGTCGGCAAGGTCATGAACCGGCTCCTTTGCGAGGGCCAGATTCACGGCGGCGTCGCGCAGGGCGTCGGCCAGGCGCTCATGGAATCCATCGTGTTCGATGCCGAAGGTCAGCTCCTCACCGGCAGCTTCCAGGACTACGTCATGCCGCGTGCCGAAGACTTCCCTGACATGGTATCGGAGCTGACGGAGGTGCCGGCCACGACCAATCCGCTCGGCATCAAAGGCGCCGGCGAGGCTGGCGCGACCGGCGCGCCGCCGGCGGTGATCAGCGCCATTCTCGACGCGTTAAAGCCGCTCGGCATCGAGCACATCGACATGCCGGCGACGCCGAGCCGGGTCTGGGCCGCGATCCAAGCCGGCGGCGCGACGAAAGCGGCCGCGGAATAACGTCGCGCTCTTGTTCGCAGGAGCAGAGGAGGAAATCGCATGCGCAAGCTCATCGCGCTGGTATTGACGATCCTCGCGGCTGGCACGGTCGCGGCCGCCGCCGACATCTATCCGTCACGCACCATCACCATCGTGGTGCCCTACCCCGCCGGCGGCCCGACCGACACCATTGCGCGCATTTTGGCGGAGCGGATGCAGGGGGCGCTCGGCCAGAGCGTCATCATCGAGAATGTCAGCGGCGCCGGCGGCAGCATCGGCGTCGGCCGCGTCGCGCATGCGCCGCCCGACGGCTACACGGTCAGCATCGGCCACACCCAAACCGCCGTGTTCAATCCGGCGATCATGAAACTCAATTACGATCCGGCGAAGGACTTGGCGCCGGTGTCGCTGATTGCCGATACGCCGATCTGGATCATCGCGCGAAAAACGCTGCCGGCCGACGACGTGAAAAGCCTGATCGCCTGGCTCAAAGCCGAAGACGGCAAGGCGACCATGGGAACGGTCGGGGTCGGCGGTCCAACCGATATTGCCGCGCGGTTCTTCGCCAAACGCACCGGCACGTCGTTCCAGATCGTGCCCTATACCGGCGGCGCGCCGGAACTGACGGACATGCTCGGCGGCCATATCGATTTCGCCTTCGGCCAAGCGGCGGCGCAGCTCGGCCAGGTCCAGAGCGGACAGCTCAAAGCCTTTGCCGTGCTGCAGCCTAAGCGGTGGTGGGCGGCGCCCGAGGTGCCGACGCTCGATGAGCTCGGCATTCCCGACATCGATGCGAGTTTCTGGCACGGCATCTGGGTGCCCGCGGGCACGCCGCCGGAGGTGATCGCAAAGCTTAATGCCGCGATTCGCGTGGCTTTGGCCGACCCCGGCGTGCAGGAGCGTTTTAAGAAGCTCGGCCAGGAAATCTGGCCCCCGGATGATCAGACGCCGGACGCATTAGCGGCAAAACAGAAAGCCGAGACCGCCAAATGGACACCGATCATCAAGGATACCGGGATTGCCGCGCAATGAGGCAAGCACGCGCGAGCGAACGCAAAGGAATTCTGCAATGAACGTACCGGAGGCGAATCTCTTCACCGACGGCGCGGCCTATGAACGGCTGATGGGCCGCTGGAGCCAAGTGGTCGGCGTGAAATTTCTCGACTGGCTCGGCGCGCCGAAGGGGCTGCGCTGGATCGACGTCGGCTGCGGCAACGGCGCCTTCACCGAAGTGCTGATCGCGCGCGCCGCGCCCGCCGCGGTGACCGGCATCGATCCATCGCCGGACCAGATCGACTATGCGCAGAAGCGGCCGGCAACCAAGCTCGCGCAATTTCGCGTCGGCGGCGCGCAGGCGCTGCCGTTTGACGACAACAGTTTCGACGCCGCGTCGATGGCGCTGGTGATCACCTTCGTTCCCGATCCGCTCAAGGCGGCAGCCGAGATGGCGCGCGTGGTCAAGCCCGGCGGCTCGGTCGCTACCTATATGTGGGACATTCCGGCCGGCGGCATTCCGAGCGAGCCGATCAGTGCGGCGATGAAGTCGCTTGGCATCGACGGCTCCCAATCCGCCGGGCGTCGAGGCGTCGCGCCGGGAAAACATGGATGCGGTATGGCGCAAGGCCGGACTGCAATCGGTCGAGACCGAAGTGATCCGCATTGCGGTCGCCTTTCCGAATTTCGACGACTTCGCGGATTCCATGATGCAACCGGTCGGGCCGCGCGGCAAAGCGCTTCTGCGCGCTGTCGCCAAACGAGCGCGAACAACTCAAGGCGCGGCTGCGCGAGCAGGTGTCCGGTCGCGGCCGACGGCAGCATCGCTTACGACGCCTTCGCCAATGCGGTGCAGGGTCGGGTTCCGGCAAACCGATAACCGTTACCGTAATTCGGCGGGATTGATCGCTTGGCGGCCGAGCTGTTGCCAGGCCGCAGGGGCGCCGGCGTTTTTCGCCGCTTGTTCGGGCGGCAATGTCTCGTCCCACTTCATGGCGATGAAACGCTGGCCGTTAACGCCGTCGGAAGCGTTCGAGCACAGCCAAATCAGCGGCTTGACCATCACATCGGGCGCAATCAGCGAGGCCCGGTCGGGCACCGCTAGCGCGCGACACCATGCGCGTGTCGGCGGCGCCGCCCGGCACCAGAACATTAGCGGTGACGCCGGTGCCTTCGAGCTCCTCCGCCAAAGCGGCGAGCATCGCCTCGTTGGCGGCTTTCGAGCGCGCCGTAAGGCTGCATCATGCCGCGCCACATGACGTCGAGGCTCGTCGTCACGTTGATGATGCGGCCGGCGCGCTGCATCAGCAAGGCCGGCACCACGGCGCGCGTCATCAGGAAAGTGCCGACGACATTGACGTCGACGATGCGGCGAAACTCTTCCGGCGTAATCTCCCACAGCTTGCCGCGCGGCTGACCTTCGCGGCGCAGGAGACCGATATTGGTGCCGGCATTGTTGACGAGAATATCGACGTGGCCGAACCGCTCTGCGGTGACGCGCACGATCTTCGGACCGCTGTCGTTCCAGGTGACGTCGGCGACGACGCCGTTGAAGCGATTGCCGACGCCGCGGTCTTCGGCAGCCTCCTGGATTTCATCGAGCGGCGGCCCATCGAGATCGACGGCTACGACGCGGGCCCCGGCCTCGAGCAGGCCGAGCGCCATGACCCGTCCCAGTCCGCGGCCGGCGCCAGTTACGATCGCCACTTTGCCGTCCAATGTTCCGGCCATGCCCGGTTCCCCCGATTGATGCCCCACGCGGGCAGTTTTGCCCGATTTTACCGGCCTATGTGTCAAGCCGCCACGGCCGCGCGGCTCTATTGCGGCCGGTTGCGCGGCACCGGGCCTACGCCTATATTCCTACCGCTTTCCAGTCATCTTCGATGACGTGAGTGGCTTCGCCCGGCCGGGCGGGCGAGGCGCAGAGGAGATTTACCTATGGCGACCGCGCCCTTGATGCCCAAAGCGACAGCCGTGTGGCTTGTCGAAAATACGTCGCTGTCGTTCGACCAGATCGCGCAGCTGTGCAACCTGCATCCGCTGGAAGTGAAGGCGATCGCCGACGGCGACGCCGCGCAAGGCATCAAGGGACTCGATCCGATCCTCACCGGGCAATTGACCCGCGAGGAAATCAAGGCCGCCGAAGCCGATCCGAACCACAAGCTGCACATCGCCGAACCGAAAACCCGCCTGCCCGAAGCCAAGCCGAAAAAAGGCCCGCGCTACACGCCGGTGTCGCGCCGCCAGGACCGGCCGAACGCAATCCTGTGGCTGGTGCGCAACCATCCCGAGATCAAAGACAGCCAGATCATGCGGCTCGTCGGCACCACCAAATCGACCATCGCGGCGATCCGCGACCGCACCCATTGGAATTCCGCCAATCTGACGCCGCTCGATCCGGTGACGCTCGGCCTGTGCTCGCAGATCGATCTCGACCTCGAAGTGCAGAAGGCGGCCAAGGAAAAGCCGGTTCCGGTCGAGGAACAGGGCGCGACGCTGTTGCCCGCTTCCGTCACCACTGCGCCGAAGGAAGAGCCGGAAGAGCCGACGCCAGCGGAGGTCGAAGAAAGCCGACGATCTCGACGTCAGTGCGGTGTTTGCCAAGCTCAAGCAGCTCGGCGGCAAGGCGGAGTAATCTAGCTGTTCCCACTATCCTGAGGTGGCCGCGAGGCTGGCCCTCGAAGGATGCCGGCACAAAGCGCCGCGGCCGTCGACTATTCGAGGCTCGCTGCGCTCGCACCTCAGGGATGACGGTTTAAAGGCATCACCCCCGATCGTTCCGCAGCACCACGCAGGCGCCGCCGGCGGCGATCAGCTTGTTGCAGAAATTTTCCAGATAGCGCCGGTCGTCGTCGGCAATGCGGATGTTGTAGCGCGGCGCGCTGCCCAAGCCGATGCCGCGGCTTCTGATGACGATCGGCTCGCGATCGCCGATCAAGTTCGCGTATCTGTTCTGGATCATCCGATAGATCGCCCAGGCCCTGCTCTCCGACCAGTTGGCCGTGAGCTGCATGCCCCAGCGCGGCACGTAAGCCGCGATGCGTTGCGCCTCCGCCTTCGGCGCCAGGATCAGATTGGCAAGCCGCGCGCACGGCACGCCCTGCGGGATCGTGGTCTCCGCCGTCTTCGGCGGCGACGGCGACGCCCAATCGTCGGCGGTCCAGCCGGTGATGATGGCGACGTAATTGCGCGTCTCGCGCGGGCAGCGGCCGCTGGTTGGCGAGAAAAGCGACGACGCGGCCGGGCCCGGCATTATAGGCCGCGGCGGCAAGGCCGAGATTGCCGAATTTTTGCTGCAGGTCGTGCAGATAGCTCGCGGAATTCTTCAACGCTTCGATCGGGTCGAACGGATCGACCAGCCCGCGATAATCCGCCGTCGCCGGCATGAATTGGGCGATGCCGAGCGCGCCCTTCCTCGACACCGCTTGTGCATTAAAGCGGCTCTCCTGCCAGATCACGCGAGCGAAGAACTCGACCGGCAATTGGTTCTCCGCCGCGTCGGTTTCGATGGCGCGGCAGATATCGTCGGCGGTGGGGGGATGATTGGGGGCGGGCGGCGGCGCGGTTGGCGCGACGGATTGATCAGTCTGCGCCGGCAGAACGGCGGGTGCCTGCGCGATCGCAGCGGTGCTCGCCGCCACCAATATGCAGAGGAGCAATCGTCCGCCAGAACGCATCGTCTCGTCTTTGCCGGGCTTGACCCGGCAATCCATGCGGCCGCTCCACGCCGTCTGCCGTAAGACCGTCATGACGATGATTTATCATGGATGCCCGGGTCAAGCCCGGGCATGACGAAGTGGCAGCTACGCCCCCACGCCCTTCCCCTTCAGCGCACTGCCGATCTCATCCAAAATCACCGGATCGTCGATAGTCGCCGGCATCTGCCAGGTATCGCCGTCGGCGATTTTCTTGATCGTGCCGCGCAGAATTTTTCCGGAGCGCGTTTTCGGCAGCCGCGCCACGGTGATGGCGAGCTTGAAGGCGGCGACCGGGCCGATCTTTTCGCGGATGAGCGCCACGCATTCCTTCTCGATCTCGGTCGGCGGCCGGTTGACGCCCGACTTGAGCACGATGAAGCCGCACGGCACTTCGCCCTTGAGCTCGTCCTTGATGCCGAGCACGGCGCATTCGGCGACGTCGGGGTGCGCAGCGAGCACTTCCTCCATGCCGCCGGTCGAGAGCCGATGGCCGGCGACATTGATGATGTCGTCGGTGCGGCCCATGACGAAGACGTAGCCGTCGTCGTCCTTGAATCCGGCGTCGGCGGTTTTGTAGTAACCTGGAAATTCGTCGAGATAGCTTTCGCGCATGCGCGCGTCGGCCTGCCACAGCGTCGGCAGGCAGGCCGGCGGCAGCGGCAGCTTGATGACGATCGAGCCCATTTTATTGCTTGGCACTTCATGCGGCCCCTCGTCGACGACGCGCACGTCGTAGCCCGGCATCGGCACCGTCGGCGAGCCATGTTTGACCGGCAGCATGCCGAGGCCCATCGGATTGCCGGCGATGCACCAGCCGGTTTCGGTCTGCCACCAATGATCGATCACCGGCACCTTCAAGAGCGCCTCGGCCCATTCCAGCGTTGGCGGATCGGCACGCTCGCCGGCGAGAAACAACGTGCGGAATTTTTTCAGATCGTGCTGCGCGAATAGCGTGCCCATCCGGATCTTCTTTCTTGATGGCGCGAAACGCGGTTGGCGCGGTGAACATCGCCACGGCGCCGTGCTCGGCGATGACGCGCCAGAACGCGCCGGCGTCGGGCGTGCCGACCGGCTTGCCTTCGTAAAGAATCGAGGTGGCGCCATGTAACAGCGGCGCATAGACGATGTACGAATGCCCGACCACCCAGCCGACGTCGGACGCCGTCCACCACACTTCGCCCGGCTCGATGCCATAGAGATTCTGCATCGACCATTGCAGCGCGACCATGTGGCCGCCGTTGTCGCGCACCACGCCCTTGGGCCGCCCGGTCGTGCCGGACGTGTAGAGGATGTAGAGCGGATCGGTGGCGGCGACTGGCACGCAGTCCCAGGCGTTGCGGGCGTGAACCAGCGCGTAATCGCGCATCGCGCGCCCAATCGCGGTCGCGGCCTTCGATCAATGCGGCTTGCGATCTGCGGCCGCTGCAGGATCAGACAGGCCTCGGGCTTGTGCTTGGCAAGCGCGATCGCTTCATCGAGCAGCGGTTTGTAGGCAACGACGCGGCCGGGCTCCGAGCCGCAGCTCGCGGAGAGAATGACTTTCGGCGTGGCGTCGTCGATCCGCGTCGCCAATTCGCGCGCGGCGAAACCGCCGAACACCACCGAATGAATGGCGCCGATGCGCGCGCAGGCGAGCATCGCGATCGCCGCTTCCGGCACCATCGGCATATAAAGAATGACGCGATCGCCCTTGCCGACGCCGAGGTCGCGCAGCATGCCGCCGAGCACCTGCGTCTCGGTGAGCAGGCGATGATAGCTGATGGTGCGCTTTACGCCGGCGAGCGGCGAATCGTAGATGATGGCGACCTGCTCGCCGCGCCCGGCCTCGACATGGCGGTCGACCGCGTTGAAACAGGTGTTGCAGACACCGTCGGGAAACCAGCGGCCGTAGATGCCGGCTTTCGGATCGAACACGGTTTTCGGCGTCTCGAACCAGTCGATGTCGGCCGCCGCCTCGCCCCAAAAGCCCAATGGATCGCGCTGCCAGCGCGCATAGACTTCATGGTAGCGGCTCGAACGGGCGTCCATGGCGATGCCTCCCGGCAATGAGTGGTATTTTCAGCCCCGCGGCTGCCACGACGCAAGGGCACATGCATCACGGCACTGGCCTAAGGCCCCGCGCTTTGATCTATGTCACGACGGCCCGCCTCCTCATCACTTTAATCCCGCCGTGATCACCGATCCGCTGTTCTATCTTCTCGCCATCCCGGCCGTGACGCTCCTCGGCCTCGGCAAGGGCGGCTTTGCCGGGCTGGGCATGGTGGCGACGCCGATGCTGGCGCTGGCGGTGCCGCCGCTGCAAGGCGCGGCGATCATATTGCCTTTGCTGATCATTCAGGACGCGCATCTCGGTGTGGACATACCGCCGCGCCTGGAGCCTTTGGAATCTGAAAGTCCTGGTGCCCGGCGCCGCCATCGGCATGGCGGCCGGAACGCTGTTCGCCAGCCACGTCTCCAACGCCGCCATCGAGCTTATGGTCGGCAGCATCGGCTTCGTCTTCGTCATCTACCGGTGGCTCAACACCTGGCTCATCGCCTGGGTTCGCCCGGCCACGGTGCCTGCCGATGCTGGCGATGGCCGTCCGCATCCGGTGCTGGGCGTATTTTGGGGCTCGCTTGCCGGCTTCATGTCGCTCCTCGTCAATGTCGGCGCGCCGCCCTATCAGATCCACATCCTGCCGCAGCGCCTCGACAAGCTCACTCTGGTCGGCACCACAACGATATTCTTCGCCTTCATGAACGAGATGAAGATCGTGCCGTATTTCGTGCTCGGCCAGTTTTCGATGCGCAATTTCGCGACCTCGTTGGCGCTGTTGCCGCTCGCCGTCGCCGCCAATTATCTCGGCATCTGGCTGGTTCACAAAACGCCGACCGAACGCTTCTATCAGATCGCCTACGGCTTGATGTTTGCGATCTCGCTCGCGCTGTTGTGGCAGGGCTGGAACCAGCTCGGGCGCTAAATAGCGAGTGGCGCGCTATTCGCCGTCAGGTCCAATATCTGCTAACTTTTAAAAAACAGTAGGGAGAGAGAAACATGGCGACGACGCCCTACGACCCCGATCTTCCCCGCAATGCGGCGAATTTCCAGCCGCTCACACCGCTGTCGTTTCTTGCCCGCGCGGCCGAAGTCTATCCGGACCAGATCGCGATCGTTCATGGCGCGCGGTCGTGGAGCTACCGCGAATTCTACGGCCGCGCGCGCCGGCTCGCGTCGGCACTCGTCAAGCGCGGCATCAAACGCGGCGACACCGTTGCGGCGGTGCTGCCGAACGTGCCGGCGATGCTCGAAGCGCATTACGGCGTGGCGATGGCCGGCGCGGTGCTTAACACCATCAATACGCGGCTTGACGCCGCCATCATCGGCTTCACGCTCGACCACGGCGACGCCAAGGTTTTGCTCGCCGACCGCGAATTTTCCAAGGTGGTGAAGGACGCCTTGGCGCGCTGCGCGGCGCGGCCGCTCGTGATCGACTACGACGATCCGGAATACACCGGCGCCGGCGAACGGCTCGGCAATCTCGACTACGAGGATTTTCTGCGCGACGGCGATCCGGAATTCGCCTGGCTGATGCCGGACGACGAGTGGGACGCGATTGCGCTCAACTACACCTCCGGCACCACCGGCGATCCCAAGGGCGTCGTCTACCACCATCGCGGCGCTTATTTGCTGGCGATGGCGAATGTCATCACCTGCGACATGGCCAAGCATCCGGTCTATCTGTGGACGCTGCCGATGTTCCACTGCAACGGCTGGTGCTTTCCGTGGACGCTGTCGGTGGTCGCCGGCACTCATGTCTGCCTGCGCACGGTCCGCGCCGCGCCGATCTATGACGCCATCGCCACCCACAAGGTCACGCATCTGTGCGGCGCGCCGATCGTGATGTCGACGCTGCTCAGCGCCGCGGAGCATGAGAGGAAGCCGTTGCCGCACGGCATCGAATTCATCACCGCCGCCGCGCCGCCGCCGGAAGCCGTGCTCGCGGCGATGAAAGCGGCGGGCTTTAACGTCACCCATGTTTACGGCCTCACCGAGGTTTACGGTCCGGCCTGCGTCAACGACTGGCACCGCGACTGGAACGCGCTCTCCGACGCCGAGCAGGCCGAAAAGAAAGCGCGCCAGGGCGTACGCTATCCGGTGCTCGAAGGCCTCGACGTGCTCGATCCGATGACCATGGAGCCGGTGCCGCGCGACGGCGAGACGCTCGGCGAAGTGATGTTCCGCGGCAATGTGGTGATGAAGGGCTATCTGAAGAACAAAGTCGCGACTGCGGCCGCGTTCGCCGGCGGCTGGTTTCATTCCGGCGATCTCGGCGTCATCCATCCCGACGGCTATATTCAGCTCAAGGACCGCTCCAAGGACATCATCATTTCCGGCGGCGAGAACATTTCCTCGATCGAAGTCGAGGACGCGCTGTACAAGCACCCGGCCGTGCAAGTCGTGGCCGTGGTCGCCAAGCCGGACGAAAAATGGGGCGAGACGCCGTGCGCCTTCGTCGAACTAAAACCGGGCGCGAGCGCAAGCGCCGACGAGCTGATCGCCTGGTGCCGCGACCACCTCGCGTCCTACAAATGCCCGCGCAGCATCGTGTTCGCAGAAATCCCGAAAACCTCGACGGGGAAGCTGCAGAAGTTCAAACTGCGGGATGCGGTGAAGAGGGTGTAGAAATGCGCCGCGCATTCCCCGCGCAAGCGGAAATCCGGGTGGCTGGCAAATCGAAAATAACGAAGGACCGGGTCCCCGCAGTCGCGGGGACGAGCGAACCGAGCTGTTACGAGCTTACCGACTAATGGACGAGTACGCCGAGCCTGATGCGCTCGATCTCATCCTTGACGTGCAATTTTTTTCGCTTGAGTTCGGCAATTTGAAGGTCGTCGGCGGAGGGGTGGGTGAGCGCTTCGTTGAGTTCCTGTTCGAGCGCCTGGTGCCGTTTTTCGAGTTCCGCAAGATGCGATTCAATCGCCATGTGGCCTGCCTCCTTGCGTCAGATTTAAACCTGATCGGATCATCCTACACCCTAACAACCGAAAGCAAGGATACTCCGTTTTAGTGCATACGAAAATCCCCCAACGTCGCACCTCCATGCGGATTGTGCACAATTGCTGGGCTCGCCGCGCGGCCTTGTCGGCGATTAACTAAAACGCGATAATCCAGAGTGACTTACTTGGTGTCTGTGCGGGCGGCCGACCGGCCGAAGCGCAAGGCCGACCAGAGTAGGATGACTTTATCGTCGAATCGCCATCCTACTCTAGCTATTTGTTTGCGCATGTCGTTCTCGCAAAACCGCTTTCCACTTTTGCGGAACATGCTCTAAGGCTTCGACCAAGGCGGCGATGACGAAAGAGGAAGAACGCGAGCTTCGGGCGCAACTGGGGCGCCTGCAGCAGGAGCATCGCGACCTCGATGCCGCGATCGCGGCATTGCAGGAATCGCCGGGCTCCGACCTCATCCAGGTGCAGCGGTTGAAGAAGCGCAAGCTGCAACTGCGCGACCGAATCACCTTCATCGAAGACCAGCTTACGCCGGATATTATCGCTTGATCGGTCATCGGGCCGGCCACGGCCGGACCCGTTAGCGGCTTCCGTAATGAGGAGTCCGTTCGGCCTTGCGCGCGTACATCGCCGCGTCGGCGCGCGCCAGCACCTCGGCGGGACTGTCGAGGCGTCCTAACAGCGCGACGCCCGCGGAGGCGCCGACGACAAAAGTCGACGCGCCCCAGCGAACTTCGGTGGAATAGACCGCTGTTTCAAGCGCGGCGGCCTTGGCGGCCGCGGCGGCATCGCCGACGTTCCACAACAGCACGGCGAATTCGTCGCCGCCGACGCGCGCCACGACATCGGAGGCGCGCACATTGCGTGAGATCGCCGCCGCGATCGCCTTAAGCACGGCGTCGCCGGCGGCGTGGCCATGGCGGTCGTTGACCGGCTTGAAACCGTCGAGATCGACATAGATCAAAGCCGCGCTGGTGCCGTAGCGCTTGACGTAGGCGAGGGAGCGCTTGAGCTCGCGCTCGAAGCCGCGGCGGTTGAGGACGTCGGTCAGCGGATCGATGTCGACCCGCGCCTCCAGGTCGGCGATGCGCTCGCGCGAAGTTTCGAGCTGCGCCGTCAGCGCATCGACCTCCGCGGCAAGCCGCATGAAGCTCGAGCGTGACGGCGCTCGCGAGGGTTTCGGTTCGATGACTTCATCGGCTGCCACGCGGGGCGGTTTCGGCCGCGGTCGCGACGAGACGATCGGTTTGCGACCCGACTTCACCGTCCGGTTTTTCATTGCCGAACATCCTCGCCGCGCAAATCGTAAGGCAAAGCATAGCGCAAGGCCCCTCGCCGATCAGGCCCGCCGGTTTAACCGGCAAAACCGATCAGATTACGAAGATTTAATTTCGCGATGCCTTGCCGGCGCCGACCGGTCCGCGGCGGCACGACGCTGCACGATCGCGGACCGCGTAGAAATGGCGTCAGGCCTCGATCGGACGCCGCCAGAACCTGCAATTGTGCAGCGCGCCATTGCCGATCGCGCAAGGTCGCCGGTGGCACGGTTGGAGCAAAAAAGCTGACTTTCGGCGTGGGCATCCTAATGATGGCTGGATTCAGGCATAAGTGTTCAGTCTGCATTCACCAAGAAGTGGGAACTTAGGACACCAAGGGGCGGTTAGGGTGCGGGTCAAACTCAATTGTCGAGGTGATGTCATGAGAAAGATTTTGGCTGCTGTTGTTGCTGCTGCGACGCTGGCCGGAGCGGCGGTGGCGACGTCAGGCCCGGCGGAGGCCCGCTGGGGTGGTGGCTGGCATGGCGGTTGGCATGGCGGCGGCTGGGGTTGGGGAGCGGGCGGTTTCGTCGCCGGCGCCCTGGTCGGTAGCGCGCTCGCCTCGCCGTATTACTACGGCTACGGCTACGGCTATCCGTATGGATATTACCCCTCTCCCTATTACGGGCGGCCGTGCGTGTGGCGGCGCTGGTGGAACGGTTACGCCTGGGTACGCGGCTGCGTCTAAGCTGTGGAGCTTGGGTTGTGCTGCTGGAAGGCCAGGGCGTCCCCCTAGGGGCGCCCTTGGTGCGGGGTGACGGCCACAAATGCGCCATCGGCACCAAACTTCCGCCAAATAGTCGAACTTTAGTGAGTGTGAGTTCGACCTAAGTTGAGTTCGACCTAAATCTTGGGGGGGTCCGGGACTTCCCGCTATCCATGTTTCAGATCGGCTCCCGGCCGGTCAGATGAGGAAAACACATGCACAAGACGCTTTTGGGCTTGGCTGCGGCGGTCAGCCTGGGCCTCGCGACTGTGGCCGCCCCGGCGCCGGCAAACGCCTATTGCGTGGGCTGCGCTGTGGGTGCCGGCGTCCTCGGCGGCGTTGTCGCGGGCGCTATCGTCGGCAACGCCATCGCCAACAGCCCACCGCCGCCACCGCCCCCTGGCTATTATGGGCCGCCGCCCGGAGCCTACTATCCGCCGCCCGGCCCCGGCTACGCGGAGCTCGCGCCCGGCTGCTATTGGGGAAAGCGCAAGGTATGGATCGAAGGCGCTGGCTATCGCTGGCGGACCGTCCAGATCTGCCAGTAACAAGGCGGCCGCAGCGGCCTGCCTTTGACCGCGCCAAAGCATGCTGAATTCGGCGCGTTGAATTCAGCCGGCCGGCTTTTCGTAAGCCGGCCGGTTTCTTTTATGACAAACTTTGTTGCTGCATCCGGAACCTTCCAGCAACCTCGGTCCGCCTTTGCCATGCGACCATGCCGATAGAAGCGACCACAGACGTGGTGCAGCCGCTCGCGGGGCCGCGCGAGGCGACCGGCGATGCGCCTGAACGTCCAACGCAAACAGCCGTTGACAAGGCCCGGCGTCACGTCGAACGGGTGCTCGCCGTCTCGATGGCGCTGCTGCTGCAAGCGTGGAGCAGAAAGCGGCGCCCGCGGCCGCTGTCGCGCACGATGACCGTACTCGGCTGGATCGGCGTTATTGCGGTTTGCTGCTATGTCGGCTTTGCGGCGATGCTCTATTTCGCCCAGCGCTCGCTGATGTATTTCCCGGACCGGACGCACACGACGCCGGCCGCAGCCGGCCTGCCCGAAGCCACCGAAGTGCCGCTGACCGCCGCCGACGGCGTGCCAATCCGGGTTTGGCATGTGCCGCCGCAGGCCGGCAACCCGGTCATTCTTTATTTCCATGGCAATGGCGGTGCGTTGAATTATCGCGTCGAGCGATTCCACAAGCTTGTCACCGCCGGCATCGGATTGGTCGCGCTCGAATATCGCGGCTATGGCGGCCTTTCCGGCAGCCCGAGCGAGCAAGGCCTGATCCGCGATGCCGACGCAGCCTATGCCTTCGCCGACGCGCACTATCCGGCGCAACAGATCGTGCTGTGGGGGGAATCGCTAGGGTCCGGTGTGGCGGTTGCATTGGCGGCGGAAAAACCGGTCGGCCGCGTCATCCTGGAGGCGCCATTCACCTCGGCGCTCGCCATTGCGCAATCCCGCTATTGGTATTTGCCGGTGCGGCTTCTGATGAAAGACCAATTCCACACCGACCGGCGCATCAAGCAGGTGACCGCGCCGCTGTTGATCCTGCACGGCGTACATGACCGGATCGTGCCCTACGCCATGGGCGAGCGTCTGTTCGAACTCGCCAACAAGCCGAAACACATCGTGCGTTTTCTCGACGGCGGTCACGAAGACCTCGACAACAATGGCGCGCTCGACGCCGTCGGCCGCTTCCTCGCCGGCGATTTGGATTAAGATCGCTCATCGCGTGTCTGACGCGATGCACCGCGTCCGGGAAACGATCTCAAAACGTCGGATAGGTCTGGCCGACTTTGCCGCCGACGCGGGCAAAGCCCTCTTTTGCCGGCGGGTATTTGTCGCTGATGTTGAGCGCCTTGGCATAGGAACCGGCCGCCTTGTCCTTCGCTCCGAGCCGCTCGTAGGCCAGCCCGCGGCTGGTCCAGGCCCGCACATTCTGCGGATCGAGCTGCACCGCCTGGTCGAGATCGCTCGCCGCCGACTTATTGTCGCCGATGGCGAGATAGCTCAGCGCGCGCGCGATCCATGGCTCGGCATTGCCGTTTTCGAGACCGACCGCGGTCGAGAAATCGTCGATGGCGAATTGGTGTTGCTGCCGGCTCTGATAGAGCAGACCGCGATTGTAATAGGCGTCGGCGTTGTCCGGCTTGAGCGCGATCGCCTTATCGAAATCGCCGAGTGCATCGGTGGCGCGGCCTTGCTCGCGATAGACGATGCCGCGGCCGAGATAAGCCGGCGCATAGTCGGCGTCGATCGTCAGCGCCTTGTCATCGTCGGCGAGCGCGAGAGCGAGCTGATTGGTCTTGCGATAGATCAGAGCGCGGTTGGCATAGGCCTGCGCGTAATTGGGGTCGAGGCCGATCGCCTTGTTGAAATCGGCCAGCGCCTGATCGTTGCGGCCGGCCTCGCCGTAGACCGAACCGCGCATGTTGTAGGCCTGCGGATCGTCGGGATGCTTGGCGATGACCTCGCCGAGCGACGTCAGGTTCGACTGCGACGTCGCCAGCATGCCCTCGCTCGCTCCGGCATCGGAAGCCGGCGGATTGCCCAGCGTCGCGCAGCCGACGAGTGCGCTCGCCAACAGCGCCGAGAGGGCAACGAGCGCCAAGCCCCCTCGGAGGTGGGGCGCACTGCGCGCGATCCTGAGCGTGACGAGGGCTGACCGGGTCATCGGCGGCAAGATAACATCCCGGCGCGCCAAAAAAACGGCGCAGGGAAAACCCTGCGCCATCACGACAATACGCTCAACGGCTCAGCCGAACCGGGGCGTCCGCGACGGACCGGACCGGCCTGCTCCAGATCCGGCGCCAAATCCGGCTCCAGGTCCGGCGCCAAATCCGGCTGCCGGGCCGGTGGTGGGCTTCGGCTTCATCGGCAGCAGCCCCTCGCGCTGCAACTTTTTGCGCGCAAGCTT
Organism: uncultured Alphaproteobacteria bacterium; assembly: GCA_963816565.1. Taxonomy (GTDB): domain Bacteria; phylum Pseudomonadota; class Alphaproteobacteria; order Rhizobiales; family Xanthobacteraceae; genus BOG-931. Next base: position 1,217,545 of record CAWFLM010000001.1, read on the forward strand.
GCGGGCGCGGCGGATCGCTTCCGCCTTCTCCCTAGCCTTTTTTTCGGACGGTTTTTCGTAATGGCCGCGAAGCTTCATCTCGCGGAATATCCCCTCGCGCTGCATCTTCTTCTTCAGCGCCTTGAGGGCCTGGTCGACATTGTTGTCACGGACGAGAACCTGCACGCGTGCTCCTTTTGCAGTCAGCTCGTGGGATTGTGCGGTGGTCCAGGCGCAATGCCCAGGCTACCTCGGCGCGGCCCATTAGCAGAACTGCGCGGAAAAGTCTACCGGCAAAAGCCTTAGCAAATTTTCAATTCGGAAAGATCCGCGTCACGTGCCCCATTTTACGGCCGGGCCGCACCGCGGCCTTGCCGTAGAGGTGCACCGCAGCACCGGGGATCGTGAGCCAGCGCCGGTAGTCGTCCACTTCTTGGCCGATGAGGTTCGTCATCTCGACGCGGCCATAGCGCAGCGGCTTTCCCAACGGCCAGCCCGCGACCGCCCTGATGTGCTGCTCGAATTGCGACACCGAAGCGCCGTCGATCGTCCAATGACCGGAATTATGCACCCGCGGCGCGATCTCGTTGACGACAAGGCCGCCATCGCCGAGGACGAACATCTCGACTGCAAGCACGCCCACATAGGCGAATTGATGCGCGATGGTTTCGGCGATGCGCCGCGCCACCGCGGCGTCCTGCGCGCCGAGCGCGGCGGGGACCCGCGAAAACTTCAGGATGTGATTGCGATGCTCGTTTTCCGTCACGTCGAAACAAGCAACGGCGCCGTCATGGCCGCGCGCGGCGATGATCGAAACTTCGCGCTCGAACGGCACGAAGGCTTCAAGAATGCAAGGCTGGCCGCCGACGTCGCGCCAGGCCGCTGCCGGATCGCTGCCGTTCTCGATCGTCGCCTGGCCCTTGCCGTCATAGCCGAAGCGGCGGGTCTTCAAGATGGCCGGCCGGCCGATCCGCTCAAGCGCAGCGGGCAGTTCGCCGGCCGAACCGACATCGGCAAACGGCGTCGTGCGGATGCCGAGCGCGGTGACGAAGTTCTTTTCGGCGAGGCGATCCTGGGTGATCGCCAAGATTTTCGGATCGGGCAGGACCGGAACGCGCGCGGCGAGGAATGTCGCGGTCTCCGCCGGCACGTTCTCGAACTCATAAGTGACGACGTCGACATTCTCGGCGAAGCGGGCCAGCGCCCCGGTGTCGGTGTAATCGGCGCGGGTGACGCGGCGCACGACCTCGAAAGCCGGCGAATCCGGATGGGGCGCGAAGACGTGGCATTTGAAGCCGAGCCTGGCTGCGGCCAAAGCGAGCATGCGGCCGAGCTGTCCGCCGCCGAGAATGCCGATGGTGGCCTCGGGTTTGAGCACAAGCGAGCCGGCTGGCGAAGCTTGGCTCACGCGCCGTCCTTGCCGCCGTCCTTGGCGCCGTCCTTGGCGCCGTCCTTGGGCGCTTCGGCGACCGCCGCGGTTTGTCGCGCCCGCCACGCATCCAGACGCTCGCTCAAGGCGGGATCGCTGAGCGCCAAGACGCTGGCGGCAAGCAGCGCGGCATTGATCGCGCCGGCTTGACCGATGGCGAGAGTACCGACCGGAACGCCCGGAGGCATCTGCACGATGGAATAGAGCGAATCTCGTCCGGACAGCGCCTTGGACTCCACCGGCACGCCGAATACCGGGAGGCTGGTCAACGCCGCGGTCATTCCCGGCAGGTGCGCCGCGCCGCCGGCGCCTGCGATGATCACCTTGAATCCCTCCGCTTTTGCCCCCTTGGCGAAAGCGTAAAGCCGTTCAGGCGTCCGGTGGGCCGAGACGATGCGGGCCGCATAGGCCACTTGGAGGGCGTCGAGTGTCTCGGCGGCAAGCTTCATGGTCTGCCAGTCCGACTGGCTGCCCATGATAATGGCTACTGATTTCGCTCCCGGCGGCGCCACGACCAATATCCCTGCGCGAAGGAAGCGGCGTATTATAGGGCCGCCCGTTGCAGTAGCAAGGCGGCTATTCTTATGTAGCCCGCATAAGCGAAGCGACATGCTGGAGCGGTTAACGCGCGGACCCCGGATATCGCTGCGTCCATCCGGGCTACAACAATTAGACGCGGAGCAAGCGCCGATGGAGATGAGCCAATACCATTATTTGCCACTGGCGCCCGGCTTCTTCGCCGTACTGGTTGTCATTTTCATCGGCGTTCTCGTTCTGCAATCGCTGCGTTTCGCCTATACCAGTCTCGGCATCGGCTCCGGCACGGCGCTCCTTTTGCTGGCTGGCTCGCTGATCGGCAGCATTTTTAACATCCCAATCGCACAGCTGCCGCCGGAGCGGGTGATGTCCGACCAGACCGTGGATTTTTTCGGCATGCAATATGAAGTGCCGATGGTCACGCATTGGCAAGGCACTGTGATCGCGGTCAATGTCGGCGGGGCCGTCATCCCGACGCTATTGTCGCTTTACCTCCTCTTCAAACGCGATCTCTGGGCGAAGGGGGCTGTCGCCACGACGATCGTCGCTGTGGTGCTGCATTGGCTCGCCAATCCCGTTCCCGGACTGGGCATCGCGGTGCCGGTGTTCGTTCCGGTCGTGACGACGGCGGTGGTCGCACTGCTGCTGTCGCAGCGCGACGCCGCGCCGCTCGCCTACATTGCCGGCAGCCTCGGCACGCTGATCGGCGCCGACCTCACCAATCTCGACAAGGTGCGCGGGCTCGGCGCACCGGTCGCCTCGATCGGCGGCGCCGGCACCTTCGACGGCATTTTTCTCACCGGCATCCTCGCCGTGCTCATCGCCAATCTCTATGCGGGACCGCGCCGGGTCCAGCTTGGCTAATCATCGAAACGCAACTGCGTGAGGCTTGACCGCGATGCCCGCTTTACCCGTCGATGCGATCAAAGATTATCACGTGCACGTCTATTACGACCCGGTCACGAGCCGCGACCGGGCCGCGCGCTTGCGCGAACGCGTGGCGGGCGAATTTCCGCAAGCCAAGCTTGGACGCTGGCACGACGAGCTGGTCGGACCGCATCCGCAATCGATGTACCAGATTGCATTTCCGACGCAGATGCTGGCCGCCTTCGTCCCGTGGCTGATGCTCAATCGCGACGGCTTGACCGTGCTCTTGCATCCCGAGACCGGCGACGACTTCACCGACCATACCGCTCACGCGGCATGGTTCGGTGCGGTGTTGCCATTGCGCGTCGAAATTTTCAAACAGAACGACAGCGCTACAGACCGCGCTCGCGCTTGAGCCTGTCGATATAGGCTTCGGCATCGGGCGGCAGCGAGGCGAAGCCTTTTTGGCCGGCGGCGGAAAGATAGGGCCGGAGCTTCGAGCCGATGAGATAGGCTGGCTGCCGGTCGGCGGGAATGATGCGATCGAATATCACCACGATCAGGACGGCGACCAGCAGGATGCGCACCGCGCCGAGCAAGGCGCCGCCGACGCGATCTATCAGCAGCGGATCGGTGCCCACGAATTCGTTGGCGCCGTGGCGGAACAGCGCGCCGAGGATCACGCCAGTCACGAGGAAGATCGCAAACAGCGGCAACCACGCGATTTCGGGAGGCAGTGTCGCGTTTCCCGTCAGCAGAGGCGCGATAGTGGGCGCAATCGCAACGGCAACCGGCGCGGCGATGAGATAGGCAAGGATTGTTGCCAAGCTGCGTACCAAGCCTGACATGAAGCCCAGCACGGCGCCAAGAATGACCGCGGCGGTGACCACCACGTCGAACGGATTCATCGCGGCTGCCCGTCGTCGAACTTGCGCTCGAAAATCTCGCCAAGACTTCGCATAGAAAAAGCCGTTGAGCCGACCGATCGGATCGAGCTTCTTCATGTCGATATAGCCGTCGGTCATGCAGCCCGGATCGACGTGCATATAGACCACTTCGCCGATCACCAGCGGATGTCGGTTGGGACCGAGTTCGATCACCCGGTGCAATTTGCATTCGAAATGAATCGGCACCTCTTTGACGCGCGGCGCCGCAACTTTGACGCTTGCGATCGGCGTCAAGCCGGTCTCGGCGAATTCGCTGTCGCTCTCGGGAAACGCATTGGCCGAATCGACCATCTCTTTCCAGACCGGATGCGTCACCACGTTGAAACAAAATTCGCCGGTCTCGCGCACGTTCCTCAGCGTATGCTTCTCGCTGCCGTCGGGATTGCGGGCGATGGTCAGCGAGATCATCGGCGGGACGACGCAGACCACGGTGAAGAACGAAAACGGCGCCAGATTGGTGATGCCTTTTTTATTCACGGTGGAGGCCCAGCCGATCGGCCGCGGCACCACTGCGCCGGTGAGCAGGCGATAGACCTGACGCTTATCGGCCGTGGCGGGATCGATTTCGAGATGGTCGGACATGCGTGTGGGCCCCTGCAAAATGCGGCCGCAGGCTAGCACGATGCTATTTGTCTGCGCAGGCGCCAACGTCGGGCCCCAATTACGGCCCGAGCCGTCTGTTCGAGCCACGCGCCGGAGAAATCGAAACCGGTATTTGACTTTCGCGCGATCTGCCGGACCATAGCGGCATGTCGGCAAAGGCGCAGCGCCTGACGGTGGCCGTGGTCGGGCTTGGCAGCATCGGCGGCGTCGCCGCGGGCTGCCTCGCCGCGGCGGCGCGGCACGACGTCATCGCCTGCACGCGCCGGCCGATCGAGCGGCTCGTGCTCGACGGGCCGGGCGGTACCGCCGAAGTGCGGCTCAACGCGGTCACCGATCCGGCGCGCGCGGCGCCGGCCGATTGGGTGTTGCTGTGCACCAAGACGTACCAGACGGAATCGGCGGCGCCGTGGCTGGCGCGGCTTTGCACGCCTTCGACCCGCGTCGCCGTCCTGCAAAACGGCATCGGCCATGTCGCTCGCGTCGCGCCGTTCGCCAATGGCGCAACCGTGCTGCCGGTGATCGTCTATTATAACGGCGAACGGCTCGATCCCGATCGCGTGCGGCTGCGGCAGGGCTCCGACCAGGATCTGGCTGTGGCGGACGACGCGGCCGGTCGCGCTTTCGCCGAACTGTTCGACGGCACGCCGCTTCGGGTGCTGTTGAGCGAGGACTTTGCCACGCTCATCTGGCGCAAGCTTTTGATCAACGCGATCGCCAATCCGATCACCACGCTGACGCTGCAGCGGCAGGCGGTGTTGCGGCGGCCCGACGTGCAGGTGCTTTGCCACGCCGTTCTTGCCGAAGCCGTTGCGGTGGCGCGCGCCGAGGGCGCGACGCTTGCCGACGATGAGCCGGCGCGCGCCATGGCGACGCTGTTCACATTTTCCGGCGAGCTCGGCACGTCGATGTATTTCGACCGGCTCGCCGGACGCCATCTCGAAGTCGAGGCGCTGACCGGCGCCATCGTCGCGGCCGGCGCGCGCCACGGCATCGCCACTCCGCTCAACACCGCGCTACTGACGCTGCTGCGCGCGATCGATGACGCAGTGGGCGACGGCAAGCTATAATCCGGCAACCGTTACATCGTGGCCATCGGGAGGTATTATGGCGCGTCGTCCAACCGATCCTCGCTCCGCAGCCGAGCAAGCGTTTAAGACCGCGACCGCCAAGCCGGTGGAAGCCCCGCCGAAACCGCCGCCGTCGCTGCCTGGCGTAAAGGAAACTGTGTCGCTGCGCATCGACCGCGACGTGCTCGATTTTTTTCAGGAAGACGGTCCGGGCTGGCAGGACCGCATCAACGCCGCGCTGCGCAAAGCGGCGGGAAAGTAGTGCGACCCGCAAGCGTAGCGGCGGATCAGATCGTCCGATAGCCGCCGTCCGCCATGACGATCGCGCCGGTGACATAGGCCGACAGGTCGCAGGCCAAGAAAATCGCCGGGCCGACGATGTCTTCCGGCCGGCCGGTGCGGCCGAGCGGCGTGTGGTCGAGAAAGATCTTCACGATCTCCGGATTATTGGCGCGCACTTGCGCGTTGAGCGGCGTCTCGATCAGGCCGGGGCCGATGGCGTTGACCCGCACGCCGTCCTTGCCGAGCTCGGCGGCCAAGGCGCGGGTAAAACCGAGCACGCCGTGCTTCGATGTGGTGTAGGCGGGCGAGTTCGGCGTGCGCACATGCACGAACGACTGGATCGAGGCGATGTTGACGATGCGCCCCTTGGCCGCGCGCAAGGCTGCGAGAAACGCGTGCGTCACGTTGAACAGGCCGCCGAGGTTCACCGCCATGATGTCTTGCCAATCCGCAATCACCGCATCCGGGTCTCCGGTAAATGCGTTACGCCGGTTGATACCGGCATTGTTCACCAGGATTGAGACCGCGCCGACTTCGCTCGCGACCTTCGCCGCGGCGTCGCGGCAAGCCGTCCGATCGGTAATATCGAGCGTGAAATGCCGCGCCTTGCCGCCGGCGTCGCGGATATCGGCCGCCGTCTTGCCGACCGTCTCACCGTTGACGTCGAGCGCCGCGACCTCCGCGCCCTCTTGGGCGAAGCCGAGCGCAATGGCGCGGCCAATTCCGGACCCTGCGCCGGTGACGACAGCGATGTGATTTTGCAAAAGTCCGGGCATTGGCGTTGTCCCTTGCGAGGAGGCGGTCAAGCATAGCAATGCCGCGCGCCGCGCGACACGAAAATACCGTTGTGTCGTCGTGGAGAGGTGGCCGGCGCGGTATGTTGCGCTGCGGAACTTGAGCGAAAATGCAACTCGGTAAAAAGCGCGCGACCTCCTTCACGCTTTATTGAAGCGGCCACCGCAAGGATGACACAGAGGACCGGTAAATTGGGTCCATCTGGCACGGAGGGATTCGCCATGACGCTTCAAGTCGCTGGCAAAACCATTGCGCCGATGCGCTTTTTCCACGAGAGCTATTTCGGACGGCCGTCCTGCCCGAAATGCGGCGAACCGATGATGGCGCCGGAATACCCGGAATTCTCGGCGTGCCGCGGCGGCGACGAGATCCGTCATTACTGGCTATGCGATAGCTGCGAGCATCGGTTCGACACGGTCGTGAAATTCAAGCCCCTTGCCGCGTAAAACCGGCAGATTTCGCAAACAACGATAGCGAGCGATGGGCCGCTTCAGCCGAGCGCGATTGTAGAAATACTTACCGGGTCGCCGGAGCGGAGCGCGGAGCGCTCAATCCGGACGCCGCCTCGTCACCGGATGCGCCAACGCAAGCTTCGGCGCGCGGTTGACGGCGTCGGCGAGCAGCCGAAACGCGAGTGAGGCGATGACCGCGCAAAGCGTCAGCACGATCGTTTGCAACAGGCCGCCCATTATTAGGCCGATTATCATCGGCGGCGAGCCGGTGACCTCGATGCGGCGCCCGAGGAGAAGGACGCCGGCAAGATCGACGGCGAGCCACGGCAGCAGCGCAAGCGTAAACACCGCGCAGAGCCGCAACACTTGGCCTTTGCTGTCGGCGAGCGCGTGCGCGGCCGTCGCGCCGGGCGCATGCACCGCAAGCGCGGGCAGCAACAGCGTCAGCCGCAATGATACGGCGATGCTCGCGATCAGCGCCATGGCGAGACCGAGCGTGCTGGCCCAGAGCGGCCAAGCGAGCGCCTGCATGACGCCGAGCAGATCGAACGCCAGACCGTCGAGAATTTTCAACGCCAACAGCCAGACAAAGAACAGGCGATAGGTCGGGTCGCCGAGCGGCAGCGCATAGGCCGGCGTGACCACGTCCTGGATCACGAAGCGATGGACGGCAATGACGACCGGCGCTAGCAACAGCGCCCAGAGCGCGTCTTCGAGCAACGCCCAAAGCCCAGCCGGCGAGCTCTTGGTCCCATATCCGTTTCGGGAAGAACTCCTCGCCGGCCGAGAGCGCAACAAGAATAAGGAAGGCGCAAAGCGCGAGCGTGGGCAGCACCAACAATGCGCGGCGCCAATCGCGATAGGCCGCAGCAAGCGTCCGCATGATCGGCAAACGGTCTTCGGTCACGGCAAGCCTCGTCTGGCGCGGACGCTATATGTCGCCGCCGCGCCTGCTGATGGTTCAAATCGGCATGCTGCATGCGGCCCGACAGACCACACCCACACGGCCCTTGACTCTCCCGGGCGGATGTGTTCCTGTTTTGTTCCATAAGGCGGTCGCCGAGGGGGAGGAGATAATGAAAACGCTCATTCTGACTCTGTGGTTTTTCTCTTGCGTTGTTCTCTTGGCTTGGCCGTGCTCGCCACGCCGGCGCTGGCGCAAATGCCGACCATCGCGCCGGCTGATGCCAAGGCGCATGTTGGAGAAACGGTGACGATCGAAGGCCCGGTCGGCAACGTCTACTCCGCGCGCTCCGGCATGACCTTCATCGACATCGGCGGCCGCTATCCCGACAACGTCTTCGCCGCAGTGATCTTAACCGACGACAGCGCAAAATTCCCGAACGTCAAGGCGCTCGACGGCAAGGTCGTCGACGTCACCGGCGCGGTCAGTCTCTACCGCGGCAAGTCGGAAATCATCCTCAAATCCGCCGATCAGGTGAAAGCGAAGTAGCTCTTTTCCGTCGGTTTGGCAGGATCGGTAAGAGTTGGCGCGCATTGCGCCAAATCGCGGCGCTGGGTTTTTCCGCCACCGACGATGGTGCTGCCGGTCCGAACTAAGCCTCGCATTGCGCCTGACTAACTGTTACGCCATTGAGCGGGCGACGACGCACGCAATTAACCATGGCAAAGGATGTCACCGCGATGGAGAAATCCAACAGGCACGAGGCGGGCGCGCAGTTCGCGAAGGCGCAGCGCGCCAACGACGCCAAAAAGGCGACGTCCGAGTATGAATCCGCGGCCAAGGCGCTGCGCGCCAAGACCGATCGGCTGAAAGCGCTGCGCTTGGCAAGAGATGCCGCCGCGCCGCCGCAATTGCCGGCCGCGCCGAAACGGCGACGCAAGACCAAGGGCGAATCGGGCAAGTTGTCGGATTGGCTGGACGGCCAGGCCAAAGAAGGCCGCGGCAGCTAAAGTCGGAAACCGTTTCGCTGAGGACGAAAGCTCACATCGAGGCCGGCGCGCGGTGACAGACCGCTTCGCCTATCGGATCGTCGCCGGCGCGACGGGATGCGCATCCAGGTTCGGGGCGGCCACGCAACAGAATACTCACGCTACAGACCGCCCCGATTAGGTTTTGCGCTACGCGTTACGCCGCAGCGGCAAACTGGATCCGGGGCGAGCCGACGACGCCGCTCTTCTCCATCACCGTCTTCATTTCATTCGAGCCCAACCAAGTGCGGGCTTTCGCGACGTCGGCGGCGTCGGCAAGAATGACGACGTCGTTTTGGTCGTCGGCGCTGCGGAACACCTTGGTGTTGGTGATGCCCGCGGACGTGCGCTCCTTCTCGTGGCCATTGTAGCTCGTGCGCCACGCGGCAAAGTCTTTGACCTTGAGGTGGAGAGTCAGGTTTTCGTTAGCCATCGGTCTTCTCCTTGTAAAATGCTGTGTAAAAATGTCTTGCTGACACGCGCAACCGGAGCCGCGCGCGCGATCGGCCTGGCCGGCGCAGAACGCGCCCGCCATGCAAATCAAGATCGATTTTAGAGTGGAATCGTGCCAGCCGATGGCACCAACGCTGCCGGTTATTGTTGAACGGCGACTTCGGCGGGTCGCCGTTTTTTGGGCAGCTCTCAGCAAGCCGTTGCGTGCCAGTATCTTTACATCTGTGGTACCGCGACCAATGCACAAGGGCGCGCGCAAAACTAAATTCGCGGCGTCGCTGCCGATTTGCGCTATAGTGGCGTCTGTTTGACGATGTGGGCCGCACATTATGGCGGGAATGCGTTCCCGCCGGGACGGAGTATCGGTAATGCCGCTGCAGCGGGGCGAAGTGCAAGGCTACGACTTCGATCGGATGGTCGTCGATTTCACGATGCGCGATGCGGATAAGATCATCGTTTGCGCGATCAGCACCGCGGCCATGGATAATCTCGAGGACGGCCGCGCGCTCAAGCCGGAACAGCGGGTCGACCAGTTTCTGCGCTTGCGCGACGTCATCGAAGACCGCGCCTCGGTCAAATTTTTCGAAGAACAGGCCCGGCCCGACCGGCCCGTGGTGTTGCGCTCCAACGATTTCATGAAATAGTCGTTGGCGTTTCTGAAATCCTGTCCCACTCAAGCGGTGCACGTAGGATGGGCCGCCTCATGCGCGAAGAAAAATTCACGCCGCCTGACGGCGCCTTTACCCGCAGCGTGCCGATCCGCTTTTCCCATTGCGACCCGGCCGGCATCGTCTACTTCCCGCATTATTTCGACATGTTCAACGGTCGTGATCGAGGACTGGTACAAGGACGAGCTTAAGCACGATTATGCCGCTCTGGTGATGGGCGAGCGCTTCGGCTTCCCCTTCGTGCACATCGAATGCGATTTTAAGATCCCGAGCCTGATGGGCGAAGTCATCGAACTGACCTTGTTGGTCGATCGCATCGGCCGCTCCTCGCTCGGCATCGTCATCGTCTGCCACCGCGACGGGCTCGAGCGGCTGCGCGCCCGCATGGTCACCGCCATGATGTCGCTCGAGACGCGTGAGCCGATGCCGATGCCGCCGCCGCTGCGCGCGGCGATCGAGGCCTATCGGGCGAGAACGGCGGGCCCTTGACCCGGCGATGTCCGAGGACGGAAAATCGGATTGCCGGTCGTCAGGTTATTCGCCAGGGGTAGGAGCGATGCGCCTTGATCCTTTGCTGCATGGCGCTCGTGGCCGCGCTCGGCACCGACGCGTTCACTCAAGAAGCTCGGGCGGCCACCCGCGCCTATGTGATGAACGGACTGTTTGTCGGCGGCGGCCTCGCCACCATCGCCGCCCGGCTGCGCCAGCGCGGCTACATCGTCGCCTATGGCAGCTTCGAACAGGACCGCGAATTCGCCGCGGATGCCTGCGCGCATCCCGCCGACCGCATCGTCGTCATCGGCCATTCGTTCGGCGCCGAGCGCGCCGCAAAGGTCGCGACACAAGCCGCCGCCTGCGGCGCCCGCGACGTCACCCTGATCGGTATCGATCCGTCGGAATCCGTTCAGGTCAGCGGCGTGGCGCACGCGGTGAATTTCGTCGGCGAACTCGGCGGCACCATCGCCGGCGCACAGAACATTCCGGTGCCCGGCTATACCCACATGGGCATCATCGAAAGCCCGGCAGTGCAGGAGCGCATCCTGGAAGAAGTGGACCAGGGCGCGAGCCAGTAGGACTCGTTGGCTTTCGCAACGGCTCGACCCATCCTGCCGCTCACCCGAACAGCCACGACTGCGGATCGCCGATCGGTTCGCCGGCGTTTAACGCCAAGATGCCTTTGACGCAGCGGATCAAGGTCCAGACCGCCCACCACAGCAGGATCAATCCGCCGATCATAATGTAAAGCGTGACGATGCCGACGACGAGGTAGACGAGCCCGATCCAAAAGGTTCTGACCTGGAACCGGAAATGGCTGCGGCTGACCGGCTCGGCCCGCTCGACCCCCATCGACGCAATGATGAGGCCGACCACCGCGCTGACGCCGGTGAGGAAGCCGACCAGATAGAGGATGTAGACAATCGCAGCCAGGCCGCGATCCGAGATCATCGGCGGCCGGTCGGCGCCTGTGGCGCGGTCCTCGGCATCGGCATCGGTCATTTGCGCCTCCGTCTCCGACGCTGTGGCGCCCGCGGAGGGCGGCGGCGGGCTTTCACGGCATGACAGCTTGCCATGACCGGCGGGCCGGTCACAACCCAGAATGCCGCCGGCGAGGAAGCAGCGTATTTCCCCGGTAATTCTGATATATTTTTCGATTGTGGTCACTTTGGATCAGTCCTGACCGTGGGCAGGTGAAACCATGACCGCGCCGGGGCGAGGTTTTCATTGCCGCCAAGCGGGAAGCCCGATCCCGAAAAGCTTCGCTCCGACTTGATCCGGGATAATATCGCTCCCCGCCTTTGGCAAAGTCTGCTTTGGCGGGCAAAGCAAGGCCGGGAAAGATCGTGCATAACTAAAATGGGTGCAGCGGCACCCAAAGCAGATTGCAGGAGGGTAGATGTCAAGCATTTCGATGAAGCAGCGGGCCGAGGCGCAATTTCGAAAGTCGCCGGGGCGTGAGGATGGCAACGGTGTCCAGTCGGACTACGAAGCCGCCGCGGACGCGCTGACCGCCAAGATCGCGCGGCTCAAGGAGCTTCGCCTGGCGCGGGACGCAGCCGCATTGGCCGCGCCGCCGCCGGCGAAGAAAATCGGCAAGAGCAAAAAGCAGAGTAAGCGGACCAAGCGGAAAAAAGTCCCCGGCCTGTCGTTGCTGGATTGGATGAAGAGCCGCCAAGCTGACCGCACAATAAGCCGGCGGACAATCACCCGCCGGCGTTCATCAAGCGCGGCGCGAGCCAGTCGCGCGCAAAGCCAAACCGCGCTTGCGGCTTACCACCACCGCCGCCGCCGGCCCCAACCGCCGCCCAAGCCGCCGGCATAGCCATAGCCGCCAAAGCCGCCGCTCAGCAGCCGAACCACGAACAGCAGCAGGACTGCGCCGATGGTGGCGTTGATGATGGCGGGGACAAGTCCGGCGCCGAGAGCGATACCGAGCTGCGGCAACAGCCAGTCGCCGATGAACGCACCGATAACGCCGATGATGAGATCGCCGATGAGGCCGAAACCGGCGCCGCGCACGATTTTGCCGGCAAGCCAGCCGGCGACGAGACCGACCAGCAGGATGACCAGAAGACTTTGGTTCGACAGATGCATGGACGTGCTCCAAATCTTTAATCGAAAGACCAATGCGATCGCTAAATCCGATCGCCGACGCCATACAACGCGCGAAACCCGAAAAGGTTACGCTTAATCTTTCTGCTCACGCGCGGGGGCGGATAGACTTGCGCTCCGCGACCGGGCAACGACAATTCAGGGAGACGTTTCGTGGGCAAAGGGCACAAGGACAAAGTCGCCGTCATCACCGGCGGCGGCAACGGCATCGGCCAGGCTTTTGCGAAACGTCTCGCCGAGGACGGCGTGCATGTCGCCATCGCCGACCTCGCCGACGGGCGCGAGACCGTCAAGCTCGTCGAAGCCGCCGGGCGGCAGGCGCTCGCGGTCGTGTGCGACGTGTCGAAGGAGGAACTCGGTCGCGGCGATGAGCAAACAGGTGCAGGCCAAATTCGGCCGCGTCGATATCGTGGTGAACTGCGCCGGCATTTTTCCGCAGCAGGATTTTGCGACCATGAGCTTTGCCGACTGGCGAAAGGTGCTTTCCATCAATCTCGACGGCACCTTCCTGGTCACCGCCGCCTTCGTGCCGGGCATGCGCGCGCGAAAATGGGGGCGCGTCGTCAGCATGGCGTCGAGCACCTTCGGCTCGGTGACCACTGGCTTTGCGCATTACGTCGCCAGTAAAGGCGGCATCATCGGCTTCACCCGCGGGCTTGCCGGCGACCTCGCCGCCGACGGCATCACCGTGAACGCCATCGCACCGGGACTGACCCGTTCGCCGGGAACGAATGCGCGCCAGCCGCGCCCGGGCTTCGCCACCATGGACGAGGAATTCGTCGCGGTGGCGAGCCTGCAGGCGATCAAGCGGGTGGAGGTGCCGGACGATCTCGTCGGCGCGCTGTCGTTTCTAACGAGCGACGACGCCGCCTTCATGACCGGGCAGACGCTCAATGTGG
>CAWFLM010000002.1:0-97500 GCA_963816565.1 uncultured Alphaproteobacteria bacterium
GATGAAGGTCGAGTGGAAGTGACGACACGCGCCGTGAAATTCGGCGTATTCGACCACATGGACGATGCCGGCGTCTCGCTCGGCGAGCTTTATGCCGGGCGGCTGCGGCTTGCCGAGGCCTACGATCGCGGCGGCTTCCACGCCTATCACCTTGCCGAACATCATGGCACGCCGATCGGCTGTGCGGCGTCGCCCGGACTGTTTCTGGCGGCGCTGGCCCAACGTACCGCCAGACTGCGCTTCGGCCCGATGGTTTATCTCTTGCCGTTTTATCACCCGTTACGTCTGATCGAGGAAATCTGCATGCTCGATCAGATGAGCGCCGGACGCTTGGAGCTCGGTGTCGGGCGCGGCGTATCGCCATTCGAGACCGCGGCTTACGCACTCGACTTCGCACAAACACAGGCGATGTATCATGAAGCGTTCCAGGCCGTGCTTAAGGGCCTCGCTTCGGACGAGCTGACTTTCGCCGGCAAGTTCTATCGCTTCGACAAGGTGCCGATGGTGTTGCGGCCGGTGCAGCACCCGCATCCGCCGCTGTGGTACGGCGTCAGTCTGCCCGCCAACGCCGATTGGCCGGCGCAAAACGACGTCAATGTCATTTCGCTGGCACAGCGGCCAGCGGTGCGCCCGATCTTCGACCGCTATCTGTCGGTGCGGCGTCAGCTTGGTAAGCCGGATACGACGTTGTTCGGCGTTGGGCGGCACGTGGTCGTGGCGGACAACGACGCGCAAGCGCTCGCCATCGCGCGGCGCGCCTATCCGTACTGGCGCAAGAACTTCTTCTGGCTGTTCGAACGCCACGGTGCCGCGCCGCGCGTGGCCGGCCAATATCCGGAAAGCTTCGACGAGCTCGCCGCGCTCGACCTCGCCGTCGCCGGATCGCCACGCACCGTACGCGACTTCATTGCGGCCGAAATCGAAAGCACCGGGCCGAACTACTTCGTGCCGTGGCTCGCCTTTGGCGACATGCACGTCGAGGAGGCCTTGCACTCGGTGGACCTGTTCGCGCGTGAGGTCATCCCGGCTTTCGGCTAGGAGAAATCGGGCGCTGACGGGTTAATCGGGAGCTGCCAAAAGCCGCGAATTTCGTGATCCAAACCTCCTGTGCGTATGGGGGGTTGCGTATCTTGCATAGCTCCTCAGAATCCCTACATTGCCTGCAAATGGCTGCCGGTCAGCCAAACTCGGGTGCAACCCGGGGGTTTAAGGGCAATTTCAGTCGAGCGAAGTCCGGAATAGCCGACTTCGCGGGGCATCCGGGCAGGATCGACCGCAAGACCTGCCGCAACGATCGAGATGGACCGTTGTCGAGCACCACCCACGCCAAAGTCGTGATCATCGGCTCCGGGCCGGCCGGCTATACGGCAGGTATCTATGCCGCTCGCGCCATGCTCGATCCGATCCTTATCCAGGGTATGGCGCCCGGCGGCCAGCTCACCGTCACCACCGACGTCGAGAACTATCCGGGCTTTGCCGAGGTGATCCAAGGCCCTTGGCTCATGGAGCAAATGGCGAAGCAGGCGGCCCAGGTCGGCACCAAACTCGTCGCCGATTACGTCAACAAGGTCGATCTGGCGCGGCGGCCGTTCCGGATCGAATGCGATTCCGGTGACGACTATTTCGCCGAGGCGCTGGTCCTGGCGACCGGCGCGCAGGCGCGCTGGCTCGATCTGCCCGGCGAGCAAAAATTCCGCGGCTATGGCGTCTCCGCCTGCGCCACCTGCGACGGTTTCTTTTATCGCGGCAAGGAGGTTCTGGTGATCGGCGGCGGCAATACCGCGGTCGAGGAGGCGCTATTTCTCACCAACTTCGCCGCCAAGGTCACGCTGGTGCATCGGCGCGACAGCTTACGCGCCGAGAAAATTTTACAGGACCGCTTGTTCAAGCATCCGAAGATCGACGTGATCTGGGACAGTGTGCTCGACGACGTCGGCGGCACGCACGATCCGCTCAAGGTCACCCATGCGCGGCTGAAAAACCTCAAGACCGGCGCAACCGGCGAGCGGGCGATCGACGGCATTTTCATCGCCATCGGCCATTCGCCGGCGACCGAGCTGGTTGCCGGCCAGGTCAAGATGAAGCCCTCGGGCTATATCGAAACCGCGCCGCATTCGACAGCGACCTCCGTGCCGGGCCTGTTCGCGGCCGGCGACGTCGCCGACGACGTCTATCGGCAGGCGGTCACGGCCGCGGGGCTGGGCTGCATGGCGGCGCTGGAAGCCGAACGTTTCCTCGCTGCGCACGCTGAACGGTGCGTATCGCGCCGCGGCGGAGTGAATTTTACCTCTCCCCGCCGATGCGGGAGAGAAGAAAGTAGCCGCAGATGGATTGGGACAAGTTAAAAGTATTTCATGCCGCCGCTGAGGCCGGCAGCTTCACGCATGCCGGGGAGCAGCTTGGGCTGTCGCAATCGGCGGTGTCGCGGCAGGTGAGCGCGCTCGAGCAGGAGCTTTCGGTCTCGCTGTTTCACCGCCACGCGCGCGGCTTGATCCTGACCGAGCAGGGTGAACTCCTCTTTCGCACGGCTCATGAGGTCTTCATGAAGCTCGAAGCCGCGCGCGCTAAGCTCACCGATTCGCGCGAGCGGCCGAACGGCGATCTGCGTGTGACCACGACGCCGGGCATCGGCGTGCACTGGCTCACGCCGCGGCTTGGCGAATTCGTCGACCTATATCCGGAAGTGCACATCACGCTCATCACCACCGACGAGGAGCTCGACCTCGCCATGCGCGAGGCCGATGTCGCCATCCGGCTACGCCAGCCGACCCAGCCGGATCTTATTCAGCGCAAGCTGTTTTCGGTGCATTTCCACGTCTATGCCTCGCCCGAATATCTCAAGAGATTCGGCACGCCACGCACGTTCGAGGATCTCGACACCCACCGGGCGCTGGTGCTCGGCGGCAACGTACCGTCATACCTGCAGCCGTCGCGATGGCTGATCGAGGTCGCGCGCGACGGCAAAGGGCCGCGTCAGCCGCATCTCGTCATCAACAATATTCTCGGCATATTGCGCGCCTGCCAGCGCGGGCTCGGCATTGCGATGCTGCCGGACTATCTCGTCGAGGATGGGCTTGTGCAACTGTTCGGCGATGCCGAAGCGATCGCGCTCGATGCATATTTTGTCTATCCCGAAGAGCTCAAGGCTGTCGCCCGCGTGCAGGCCTTTCGCGACTTCCTTGTCGCCAACGCTCAACGCTGGAATTTCTAGCGCGCACGCGCGGTGACGGCTGCGCGCAAACGCCGCAACTTGCCTATACCGCATGGCTGTCATGTGAAGCTTCGCGTTGTGTGGCTAAGCCTCGAATTGCATAATTGCCAAATGCTGCGAGGCACCGGTTGCTGCTAATCCTCCCAGATAGGCAACCGGAATGCGGGCAGCTGTTCCCCTCTGGAAGGTGTCGTCGGCGCCCCCACGCCGACGAACTAAACCGGACCCGCAAGGGTCCGGTTTTCTTTTTGTGAGGCCAAATGGCGAATAGCGAATAGAAAATGACAGGACTATTATTCGCTACTCGCCATTCGCTATTCGCCTTTATCTCATGAAAATTTCCATCCTCGACGACTATTTCGACACGCTGCGCACGCTGGCGTGTTTCCGCAAGCTCGACGGCTACGAGATCACGGTCTGGAACGATCACGTGCAGGATACGGCCCTGTTGGCCGAGCGACTGCGCGATACCGAAGTTCTGGTGCTGTTTCGCGAGCGCACCCAGATTCGCGCGCCGCTCCTTGGGCAGCTGCCCAAACTGAAGCTGATCAGCCAACGCAGCGTCTATCCCCATATCGATATCGATGCCTGCACGCGGCTCGGCATTGTCGTCTCGTCGAGCCAGCACGCCGGTACGCCGTCTTATGCCGCCGCGGAATTGACCTGGGGTCTGATTCTCGACTCGATGCGGCTTATTCCGCAGCACATCGCCGCCCTCAAAGCGGGGCAATGGCAAATCGGCATCGGCCAGACGCTGCGCGGCAAGACGCTCGGCATTTACGGCTACGGCCGGATCGGCAGCGTGGTGGCCGGCTACGGTCGGGCGTTCGGCATGCCTGTTCTGGTATGGGCGCGCCCCGCTACGCTCGAACAGGCGCGCGCCGACGGCTACGCGATCGCGGCGAGCAAAGAACAGTTCTTCGCCGACTGCGACGTCGTCTCCCTGCACATGCGGCTGGTGCCGGCGACGCGCCACATCGTGAGCGGGGCCGATTTGGCGCGCATGAAGCCGACCGCGCTTCTGGTCAATACCAGCCGCGCGCCGCTGATCGAGCCGGGCGCGCTGGTCGCAGCCTTGCGCACCGGGCGGCCCGGCATGGCCGCGGTCGACGTCTATGAGGAAGAGCCGGTGCTCGATCCGCATCATCCGTTGCTGACCATGAGCAACGTCGTCTGCACGCCGCATATCGGCTACGTGACGCGCGACGAATACGAGACTCAGTTCACCGACATTTTCGACCAGATCAACGCTTACGCGGCCGGAGCGCCGATCAACGTGGTCAATCCGGATGTGCTGAAGGCAATAGCGCGTTAGCGATTGACGAAGAAAATCATGATCCCGCCGGCTCCAGCCCCTTCGCCTTGATCGTGCTCTTGGCGGCGGGCGTGGTGAGAAAGTCGATCACGACGCGAGCCGCTTCGGGATGGCTCGCGCTGGTCGGTATTCCCGCGGTGAACATCGTGGCGCTTTGAATGTCCGCCGGCAGCGGGCCGACGACGTCGATGCCGGAAACCGCGATGAGCTCCGCCATCTGCTGAATGCCGATATCGGCTTCACCGCGCAGGACGACGAGACCGGCCAATCCCGCGGCGCCGCCGGCGCCGTATTTGGCCTTGGCTTGCATCGCTTCGGTAATGCCCAGTTGCTCGAACACCTTCGCCATATGCGCGCCACTGGCGCCGCCGCCAACCGGCTTCGACAGCGCGATCGATTTTGCCGCCAGTAGCGACCGTTTGAAGGCTTCGGCCGAGGACAAATCCGGCCGCGGCGCGCCCTTCGGCACCGCAACGCCGATCAGTGAGCGCGCCACGTCGACCAGGCTTCCGGCAACGATCTTGCCGTGCCCGACCAGCTCCTTGGCGCCGGGAGCGGTGACGATCGCCACGTCGGCGGTCTCGCCGTCGAGTAGGCGCTTCTCCAGCACCAGTGACGGACCGAGGCCGACGGCAAGGCGATTGCCAGTTTCGCGCTCGAAGCGGGGGCCGAGCTCCTCGAACACCATTTTCATGGCGGTCGTGCTCAAGATCTTGATTTCGACTGGTGAAGCCACGTGATCCCCCGTTTTCCCGTTCGCCAGAAGTCCATCAACTCTATGTGAGCTTTTTATGGGATGTCATCAAATCGTGCGCAACGCGCCATTTGCAGACCCGATTGCCGTATAATGCTCGCGAGCTTATTCGCGCAAAGCTGCGGTGCGGCTGGCGCGGTTGGGAGGAACGACTGATGCTGACACGCAGACACGTTTTCTACGCCGGCGCCGCGGGATTGGGGCTCGCTTTATTCCGCTTGGCGCGGCCGCATGCGGCGAGCGCCGCGACTCACCCTTACGAAGTCACCCATACCGACGCGGAGTGGCGCAAGCTCTTGACGCCGGCGCAATACAACGTGCTGCGGGAGGAGGGCACCGAGCTGCCTTTCACCAGCCTGCTCCTTGAGGAGCATCGCGCCGGCACGTTCAGCTGCGCCGGCTGCGATCTGCCGCTGTTCTCCTCGAAGACGAAATTCGACAGCGGCACCGGCTGGCCGAGTTTTTGGACCCCGCTCGAAAACGCCGTCGACGAAACCGAGGACCGCATCGTTCGGCATGACGCGCACCGCGGTCTCGTGCCACCGCTGCGGCGGCCATCTCGGCCACGTCTTCAACGACGGACCGAAGCCGACCGGGTTGCGCTATTGCATGAATGGCGTGGCGATGAAATTCACGCCGGCGCCGGCGGGATCGAGCTAGGGTCCCGCCGCGCTTTTCCTGACGGCCGCACCGGAGTAAGTTTGGCCGCGGGACAGCGGAGGCCAGACCCATGAGCTACGATACCATCACCGTCACGCCGTCGACGCCGCATATCGGCGCCGAGATCGGCGATATCGATTTGGCGCGGCCATTGTCCAACCGTCAGGTCCAGGAGGTGCACGACGCCATCATCGAGCACGGCGTCATCTTCATTCGCAATCAGAAAATCGATTTCGATTCGCACGAGCGCTTGGTGCGCTATTTCGGCGAGCCGCATATCCACGTCGGCGGTAAAGGGACCGCATCGAAGGAAGTGCCGGGCCATCCCGCCATCCGCAAGCAGTATTTCGACCGGAACTCGAAACGTGTCTCGGGCGAGGAATGGCATTCCGACCAGAGCTGCGCCGAGGTCCCGCCGATGTACAGCGTGCTGTACCAGGAGATCATCCCGCCGAACGGCGGCGGCGACACCATGTTCGCCTCGGCCTACAAGGCCTACGAAGAACTAAGCCCCGGCATGCAGGCCTATCTCGAAGGCAAGACTGCGACCCATGACGGCGCGCGCGGCTTCGACAAGGCGGCGGACGCCTATCCCGATTTCGGTCCACCCGGTCGTCGTCCGGCATCCCGAAAGCGGGCGCAAGGCGCTGTTCGTCAACCGGGAGTTCACCAGCCACATCAACGACGTGCCGCCGGCGGAAAGCCGCGGCGTGCTGGAATTTCTCTACGACCATATTTCCCGGCCGCACTGGAGCATGCGTTTCCGCTGGACGCCGCATTCGATCGCGTTCTGGGACAACCGCTGCGTCCAGCATTTCGCGATCTGGGACTATTGGCCGAACGTGCGCTCAGGCTACCGCATGTTTGTCAAAGGCACCGAGCGGCCGGTCGCCGGCTGAAGCCGACTGGCCGCTCACTCGACTTCCAGAGCAAACTCGATATTGCCGCGCGTTGCGTGGCTATAGGGGCAGACCTTGTCGTGAGTTTCCTGGACCAACGGGCGCGCCTCGTCGGCCGGAAGGTTCGGAACCTTGACATGCATCTTCACCGCGATGCCGAAGCCGCCGCCCTCGCGGGGGCCGACCGACGTGCTGCACGTCACCACAGCGCCGGAGACGTCCTTCTTGTGCTGGCGCGCGACGAATTCGAGCGCGCCGCCGAAGCACGCGGCATAACCGGCGGCGAACAGATGCTCCGGCGTGGTCGTGTTGGGCAGTCCCGGACCGCCCATTTCCTTGCGCACCGACAAATCGACGCTCACCGAATGGTCGGTCGTTTCCGAGTGTCCGTTGCGGCCGCCGGTGTTGATTGCGGTTGCGGTAACGAGCGGCTTGATGGTGTAAGCAGCCATATCTGAGCTCCACTGTTATGCTGTCAACTGTTCCACATCATGCTGGCTTGTTGCGTGGCCAGAACCGTCATCCCTAGGACAATCGCGTGACGGTCGCATAATGCTCCCGATTACGTCCCGACCTTCAGCTCCGAAACCAGCCCGCGCAACGCCGCAATCGCGCTCAACGGCACGATGCGGCCGGTGCGCGGATTCTCCGATGGCACGCCTTCGATCATCATGGAAAAGCGCGCGGTGTCGGCGTCGACCTCGATGCGGTGCGTATTGCGGTCAATCGTCGGATCGGCCCAGATTTCGAGCCGCGTCTTGTCCGGTCCGATACCGGCGAGGCTGAGCGCCGCGGCGACATTGACGTTGGCGGGAAAGCCGCGCGCGCCGTCGCGCGCGCTGCCATCGAAGATTTTCTTTGGCGCTTTGAGATCGGCGAGCGAAATGCCGTGCTCGATCAGATAGGGCGCGCCTTCGAGCCCGTTCGGCGGCTTGCGCGTGATCATCTTGACCGAACGGATGGTGCCTTCGGCGGCGGCGCGCACGGCATCGAGGCCGAGCAGCGCGCCGGTCGGCACCAGGATGCGCGCGCCGGTCATTTTTGCCTGCTCGACCAGATCCCAGTTTTCCAGAAGCTGGCCGACCGAGAGCGGCATGAAAATCTTTCCCGCTTCGATTACCGAGATCGCCACCTTGCGAAACATCGCCGGCGGCAGGCATTCGACGACGATGTCGCATGTCTGCGCCAGCGCCTCGGCGGCGACGATCGGAATGCGGGCGCCGGCCTCGGGCAGATTGCGCCGCGCCTTGTCCGGATCGCGCACCGCGATAGCTGCGAGAACGAGCCCCGGGATGCCGGTTTCGAGCCGGCGGGCGACCCCAAGGCCCACGGCGCCAAGCCCGGCCAATCCAATTCTAAGTGTCTGCCTCGGCACCGTCCTACCTTCCACTGGCAGCGCTGGGTGCGGCCCGATACATTGTCTAAGCGCCTGCCGGCATGCGGGCAATATGGCCGCCTAACGCCTGGACCGCAGTTCATGCCAGACCTCAGCAAGAGATTGTTTATGACCAATATCAATCCCAATGCCTTCACCACGCGGCCCGAGATCGAAGGCACCTTCGGCGTGGTCACCACGACGCATTGGATCGCGACGGCGGTCGGCATGGGCATCCTCGAGCGCGGCGGCAATGCGTTCGACGCCGCGGTCGCCACCGCCTTCACGCTGCAAGTGGTCGAGCCGCATTTGAACGGGCCCGGCGGCGACGTGCCGGTCATCCTCCACGACGTGCGGCGCGGCAAGCCGGAGGTCATTTGCGGGCAAGGCGTCGCGCCGGCAAAGGCGACGATTTCGCATTATCGCAGCGAAGGTCTCGACCTCGTTCCCGGCACCGGGCTTCTCGCCGCGGTCGTGCCCGGCACGTTCGAGACCTGGATGCTGTTGTTGCGTGATTACGGCACGATGCCGCTTGGCGAGGTGCTGGCGCCGGCCATCGGTTATGCGCAGAACGGCTATCCGCTGCTCGAGCGCGCCAGTGCCACCATCGCCACGGTTGCAGCCTTGTTCCGCGAGCATTGGCCGACCTCGGCGGCGGTCTATCTGCCGAACAATCAGGTGCCGGCCACCGGCTCGCTGTTCACCAACAAGACCTTCGCGGCCACCTATAGCCGCATCATCAAGGAAGCCGAGAGCTCAGGCGGCGATCGTGTCGCGCAGATCGAGCGGGCGCGCCAAACGTGGTCCCAGGGTTTTGTCGCCGAGGCCATCGACCGCTTCTGCGGTACCCAGGAGATCATGGACACCAGCGGCCAGCGGCACCGCGGTGTGCTGACCGCCGACGACATGGCGCGCTGGACGCCGCATATCGAAGCGCCGCTGACCTACGATTACAAAGGCTACACGGTGTGCAAAACTGGCCCGTGGGGCCAGGGCCCGGTGACCCTGCAGCAGCTGGCGCTGCTCAAGGGTTTCGATCTCGACGGGACCGATCCGGTGGGGCCTGATTTCATCCACACCATCGTCGAATGCTCCAAGCTCGCTTACGCCGACCGCGAAGTGTTCTACGGCGATCCGGATTTTGTCGAGGTGCCGATGGCGACGCTGTTGTCGGATGCCTACAATTCGGAGCGTCGCAAGCTCGTCACCGACAAGGCTTCGCTGGAGCAGCGGCCCGGCTCGATCGCCGGATTTGGCGCCGTGGTGAAGCTGCGCCGCGAGGCCGGTCCGGCAGCAGCGGGTGCCGGCGAACCCACGACCGGCCAGCTCGGCGCCGGTGAGCCGACCGTCGGCCGGATGGGTGCGATGCGCGGCGATACCGTGCATTTCGATATCGTCGACCAAGCCGGCAATATGATCTCGGCGACGCCGTCCGGCGGCTGGCTGCATTCTTCGCCGGTCATCCCCGAGCTCGGTTTCTGTCTCGGCACGCGCGCGCAAATGTTCTGGCTCGAAGAGGGCCATCCGGCGGCGCTGGCGCCGGGCAAGCGGCCACGAACCACCCTGTCGCCGACATTGGCGCTGCGCGACGGCGAGCCTTATCTCGCCTGGGGCTCGCCAGGCGGCGACGGCCAGGACCAGTGGATCACGCAACTGTTCATGCGCCACGTCCATGCCGGCATGAACCTGCAGGAATCCATCGATGCGCCGGCCTGGCATTCCGAGCATTTTCCAAGCTCGTTCTGGCCGCGTACGGCGCGGCCGGGCGTGCTGGCGGTCGAAGGCCGCGTGCCGAAAAAGACCGTCGCCGAATTGGAGCGCCGCGGACACATCGTCGAAGTCGGTCCGGACTGGTCGGAAGGCCGGCTGACCGCGGCATCGCGCGACGGACGCCGCCGCCGCGCCGCCGCCAATGCGCGCGGCATGCAGGGCTATGCCGCGGGGCGATAAAGCCCGTCAGTAAGGGCCGAGTATAAGGAAGATCCCCGCGGGCTCCGCCGGCGTCCGGAATGACGGCTACGCCGCCACCGTCCCCAAAAACTCTTCGACCTCGTGGCGGAGCTTCTCGGTGGCGTTTTCGACTTCTTCGGACGCCACCAGCATCGTCTGTGCCGAAGCTGCGGGTTTGCGTCACGCCGCCGGCGACTTCGCCCAAAGCGTCGACGATAGATTTGGCGCCGGTCGCCGCGCTGGCGACGTTGTGGGAAATTTCTCCGGTCGCCGCTTCCTGCTGTTCGACCGAAATGGCGACCGCGCTGGTATAGCTGTTGATGTCCTGCATGCGCTGCGTGATCTCGCGGATCGCCGCGACCGCTTTGCCGCTTGAGGCCTGCACCGACATGATTTCGTGCGTGATCTCTTCGGTCGCTTTGGCGGTCTGCACCGCCAGCGATTTGACTTCCGAGGCGACCACGGCAAAACCGCGCCCGGCTTCGCCGGCGCGCGCGGCTTCGATGGTGGCGTTGAGCGCCAGCAGGTTGGTCTGCCCGGCGATGTCCTGAATGAGCTTGACCACGTCGCCGATCTTCTGCGCGACGTGCGCCAGCGCGGCGATATCCTCGTTGGTCGCGGCGGCGTTGGCGGCGGCGCTGCGCACCACGTCGTTGGCCTGGCCGAGCTGGCGGCTGATCTCGCGGATCGACACCGAGAGTTCGGCAGCGGCCGCCGCCGCGGTTTCGACATTGGTCGAGGCCTCGTTGGAGCCGTGCACCGCGCCCTCGGCGCGCTGCAGCGTATGATCCGACGTCGTCAACAGCGTCTTCGCCGCCGACTTCATCGCGCTGGCGCTTTGGCTGACGGTCTTGAGCACGCTCTCGACGCGGGCCCGGAACGAAGAGATCGCCGTATCGATGGAGCGCCGCCGCTCGTCGCGTTGACGCAGCGAATTGCGCTCCTTCTCGACCAGCAACTGGTCGGTGACGTCGGTATGGGTGGCGACCCAGCCGCCGCCCGCCATCGGCCGGCTGACCACCGCGATAATGCGGCCGTCTTTCAGCTCGGCCGTCTTGGTTTCGGTGCGCCCTTCGGCCACCTGCTTGAGACAGGCGGCGACATAGCGATCGACGTCTCCGGCAAAATTGCCCGCGGCAAGACGGTGCATCAGCAGGTCGTGCAACGGCGTGCCGGCGCGCGCATGTTCGGGCCGCAAGCGATACATTTCGATATAGCGGTCGTTGCACAGCACCAGGCGTGCCGCGCCGTCGAACATGCACAGTCCCTGGGTCATGTTGTTGAGCGCTGCGCGCAGCAATCGCGCCTGGCCGCGCCGGCGGTCGTTGACGAACAGGCCGGCAAAGGCAGCGGCGCCGAGGCCGAATGGCGCGGCCATCGCGGCGGCGGCCAGCGGGCCGGGCGCCTGCGTCAAGGCTGCGACGATCCAGTCGGCGCCGCTGACGAGGTAGACCAGAATGCCCACGGCAAAGCCGGCCGCTCCCGTCACGACGATGAGCTTCCAGTTGCGGCTGGCTCTAGCCAAGGATGGTCTGCCGAGCATCGCGTACGCCCAGATCAACCGGCCGACCGTAGCCGTCGACCGGTTGTTTTGAGGTTAAGGAATGACGCATGATTCCTTAACGGAATCTGACCGAAATCCGCGTTTGTCCTCGTGATCGCCTCTAAGCGGCTGGCGGGATCACCGGCAGCAGCAGGTGGGACTCCCAGTCACCGCCGGCATGGATAGTATTGGTGGCGCCGGAATTGTAATCGGCGTGATAATGCATGTAGTGGCTCGAGCCGACGCCGTCGCGCGGCTGGATATCAAGCCGGATGCGGTGTCCCTTCTTGAACACCATCGAGGTCGGCCAAATCTCGACCTCGACGCGGACGACTTCGCCGGGCTGCAGATAAAGCCGGCGGACGTGGCGATGATAGGGCCGATAGGGCAATGACAATTCCGGATCGAGTTCACGATGCGACGCCCGCAGCCAGCCCTTCGCCACCGGCACCGGGGCGCCTTGCTGGCCGGTCTCCATGATTTCGGTGCCGTCGGGAGCGAAATTGCGCAACGTGAGGAACAAATCCATGTCCTCGCTCGAACTCGACACCCAGAGCACGGCGGCGAGCGGTCCGGTGATTTCGGTGTCGGCCGGCAGCGGCGGTGTCTCGAACGCGAGGCCCATTCCTGGTTTGATTCCGCCGCCCAAGACTTGCGACGAGGCCGCCGAAGTCGATCCCATCGAACCAAGGTTGGACGCGGGATAGGTTCTCGACGCGGTGTGCGACGGCTTGTTCTCCGTCAGCGTGCCGACTGGCGGCGCGGCTGCCGCCGGCGCAGTCGACAGATCGAGGTAGAGTTTGGTCCAGCGCGTGCGCTTGAGCGGCCATTCGTGCTCATACCGCCACTCGAAAGCATCGCCGCCCTTGCGAATCGCAAGCTTTATCGGCGGTTCGTCCATGACGCCGTTGTCGATGCCCTTGAGCCAGTAATCGAAGAAACGGATCTGATCGCGCCTGCCATCCTCGGTATAAAATGGATGCACGTGCGAGCCGAGATGGATGCGCAGCTTCTTGTGCGGCGTTAACGCGCGCATGAACGCCTCGGTGTTGCCGCGCAAATGCAATCCCATGCCGGACCAGTTTCCGACCGAGAAGGTCGGCACGTCGATCTTGTCCCATTGCGCCTGCGCCCCGCGGAACGCGCCGCTGTCGAGATTATTGTGCAGCCAGAAATAAAGCGTGTTGATCTGCCATCCGTCCGGTAATTGCTGCGAAGCGCGCCCCAACACATGATGCAGGAGATGCGCGGTGTACCAATTGGTCATGAACAGCGAGAGGATGCCGCCGTGGTAAAGCGCATCGCGATACAGATCGGCGAAGCCCTCCCATGGGACGATCGCCTTCAACGATGGCGGCTGCAGATTGGCGACAAACCACTGATTGATGGCGTAATAGGAAATGCCGTTGAGCCCGACCTTGCCGTTGCACCACGGCTGCACGGCCGTCCATTCGATGGCGTCGTAAAGATCGACCGCCTCGGCAAGCGACCACGGTTCGCACTGGCCGGGCGACTTACCGCTGCCGCGGCCGTCCACGCGCACGGCGGCATAGCCGCGCGGCACCCACCATTTCGGGTTGGCGGTCTCCCAGTTCATCCATTCGTTCGACGCTTCGGCGAGCGTGTCCGGCACGATCCAGACCTTGTCTTTCTGATAGGGCCCGAGATTGAGGATGGCGGGGAATTTTCCCTTGTCGTCGGGTCGGAATATATCGGCCTTTAGCCGCGCGCCATCGCGCATCGGCACGTCGACGTCCTTCTCCAAGACGATCGGATAGTCGGAGCGCGAAGCGCCCGGCCCGCTAGGCATGGTGGCATCGACTCATTGGATCTGGATCGTCATGCGAGAGTGCGATCGTAGTCGAGGCGCCCCGTTGAGGCCAGGGCGCCTCTCCAAGAGTGGAAAGGAATTGTGCTTCACGCTTCCGACACTTTTGCCCGCGCATGATTGCGCCATTGCGTGGGGGGAATTTTCGATGATTCGACCGCTTGCCGCGTTGGTTGTCTGCGGCACTATTCTGACCGCGGCGGGGCTCGCCGGTTGCACCGACAATGCGGGGCCACCCGGCCAGCCGAGCTTCTACCGAGACCTGGCGCAGCCGGACGCCATACTGGATGCCAATGCCGCGCAATCGATGATTTCCGGCTACCGCGGCAATAACGGCCTCGGACCGGTCACGATCGATCCTGAGCTGATGCAGCTCGCCGCCGTGCAAGCGCAGATCATGGCGGCGAAGGGCAAGCTCGATCACGATGTCGGGGCGCCGTTCCAGGAGCGCATCAAGAAATCCGGCTTCGAGGCTTCGGTCGCGGTCGAGAATATCGGCGCCGGCTATCACACGCTCGCGGAGGCGTTTTCCGGTTGGCGCGATTCGCCGCCGCACCGCGCCAACATGCTCAATTCGAGCGTGACGCGCATGGGCATCGCCGCAGTGTACACGCCAAAATCGAAATACAAGGTTTTCTGGTCGCTGATCCTTGCAACGCCTAACGAGCATCGCGGCTGATTGCGCAAGGCGGATGACGCCCGCCGCCGTAAACCTCGCTAACCGGTCCGGGAATATTTCTGCGGCCACAGCGATCTCAGGGTCGCCACGTCTTTGTTGATCTTGCCCAGCTCCGACCGCGTTTCCTTCATCGCGTTCCAGGTAACGTCCAGTTCGGAGAGCAACGCGGACAACGTAGTCTCGATGCGGTTCATATCGCGGCGGACAAGGTCCAGCTTTTGGCGGTCCGTCAGGTGATCCCAATGCATATTCATGGCTATTGCCCTCGGCCCCGCCGAGGAGAGCTTGATTCGCTTTGGCAATTGAATTGCGTGGAAGCTGCCGTACCCAAGAAAGCGGCGGTTATCCACAGTCTAAATCATGTGGAATAGTTCGGTGCCGTAGGTCCTCTGCGCGTCGTCAAGCAGCGGCGCGACGGCGTTGCGGAATTGGGCGTGTTCGGTCGCGGTGAGTTCGGTGATCTCGCAGCCGGCGGCTTCGATGGCGGTGCGGGCGTCGCGGTCTTCCGCGATGGCCAGATCGCGCTGCAACGCGACCGCGCGCGCCACCGCCTCGCGCATGGCGTTTTGCAAATCCGCCGGCCAGGCGTCGAACGACGGCCGATGCAGGAAGATCGGCCGCGATATGTAGAAATGGTTGGTGACGGTGTGGAAATGGTGAAATTTATGCACGCCATAGGTCACGGTATTGGCGAACGGATTCTCCTGCGCGTCGAGCGTGCCGGCCTTGATGCCGGCGATCGCCTCGGTCAAATCGCAGCGGACCGGAACGGCGCCGAGGAGTTCGAAGGTTCTGGCCTGCACCTCGCTTGGCAGCACGCGGATGCGCATGCCCTTGAGATCCGCGGGCAGGCGCACGCGCCGCAGGCGGTTCGAGATTTGGCGGAAGCCGTTTTCGAACCAGCCGAGGATGCGGTAATTCACGCGCTGTTCGATTTTCGCGGCAAGATAACGTCCGAGATCGCTGTCCATCGCCGCGCGCGCCTGCTCCCGCGTCTGGAACAGAAACGGCAGATCGACAAAGCCGAGCTCGGGAACACGGTCGGTGAGGTAACTCGAGGACTGATAGCCCAGAGTGAGCACGCCGTCCTCGACCAACCATAGAATCTCCTCGGCGCGATAGCCGAAATCCATGATGTTCCAGACATACTTCACGTCGACGCGGTCGCCGAACGCGGCGACCAGATCGTCGCCGATCAGTTGGAGACCCTTGGAGAACGATGTAGTCGGCGGTCCATAGCCGCCCATGCGAATGGTGATCGGTTTGGTCATTGTCTTTTGAAGGCCCGATGCGCTTGCCGTGATCGCGAGCTACGCGGGAAACGCGCGCCAAAGTCAACGCTAGCCGCGCATGTGCCGGCGGACCGATTTGCCCGCTGCGATGGCGGCGGTGCGCAGGCTCTCCAGCCGGCAGGCGCGGGTGAGCGGCGCCTCGGGCCGCACCGCGATCATGCGGTTGCACAGCGCCAAGCGCTCACTCCAGACGTGATCCAGCATCGAGGCGCCGGGCGCGGCGCAGGAATTGGTGCGGGCGGTCGTAGCGTCGCCGGCGAGCTCTTCGGTGAGCGCCGCGCTCAGCAGCACGCCGGGCGAAAAGCGCGCGAAATTTTCGTCGTAGGCGGTCTTCCAGTACCAAGCGGTATCGCCGCTGTGCAGCGTGATCGCCGCGGCAATCGGACGACCGTCAAACAACAGACGATAGATCGCGACTTTGCCCGCGCCCGCGAGTGCAGGCAGCGTCATTTTCATGAAGCTGGTCACTTCTTCATGATGAGCGGCCGCGGTGCCGGCCTTGCCCTTCCAACCGCCGGCCTCAAGCGCGAGAAAATCATCAAGGCCGGCCGCGACCGCTGCGGGTTCCGACGCCGCCGTGAACAACAGCGCGCCGGCGTCGGCCAAGCGCCGTCCGCTGCGGCGCAATTCGCTGTACCGGTGCGTCGAGAGCGCATCTTCCAGATAGCGCGAGCGGTCGGCTCGCGGCGCCAGCAAGGCCCGATGATGCCGGGAGAAATCGGCGCAAGGCATTTGCGTGCGCCCGAGGATGGCGTCGAGCGCCGCGGCGAACGCCTCGTCCTCGGCGACCAGCGGCAGCAGCACCAAGGCGGGCAGCGACGGATCGCCGGCAATATGAGCGAGCCAAGCCGCGATGACCGGTTCCGCCGCCTCGCGTTCGACCAGCGGCGTCCCGAGCGGACCATAAGGATGGGTCCAGCCGACGAGGACGGGAAGCTTCAGGCCGTAGCGCCGTTCGCTGATCCGGGCCGGAAAGAATCCGAGCAGCTTGCGCGGTGCGGTCCCCGACCATACCAGCACCGCGCCGACGTCGTTGCCGAACAGCGCAGCGGCTGGCAGCGCGAAGCCGGGCTCATAGAAAATATTGGGCTCGACCGTGCGCGCGGCGAGGTCGCGCCAGTCGTCCTCGATCGGCAGCAAATCGGCGAGCCAACGCCATTCCACGGCAAACGAATTGATCGCATAGCGGTCGGCGAGCACGGCACGCCGCGCACTGGCGATGGCCGAGACGGTGCGCTCGAGCGCGACATGCGGCGCGAACCGCGAACCGATCGATGCCACAACGACCTCTGGCTAAGAAGCGGCAGAGATAGCAAGGAGGCGTTAAGAATAGGTTGGAAGAAATTAACAAATGCGGCGGGTGTCCCGGCGCGGCCTAGGCCGCCGCCGCGACGATTTCGCGTTCCGGCGCGGAAAACGCACGCTGCGGCGGCACCGGATCGCCTATGTCATAACCCTTAATTTCGGCCGTCGCCTCGCCTCGGCGGCCATGCGCTAACGCTCGGCCTTATATTGCGCCATCGCGTCGGTCCACACTTTCGTGCGGTCGTCATCGAAAACCAGTTTCGGATCTTCCGGCATCGAGACCCAGGCACCGCGCGAGATTTCATCTTCAAGCTGCAACGGCGCCCAGCCGGCATAGCCGAGCGCGACAAGGCTTTTGACCGGTCCCTTGCCGTGACCGAGATCGCCCAAAACCTCGGCGGCATCGCTGAGCGCGAGACGTCCGTCGATGTCGAGCGTGCCGTCGCGACGGTAGCCCGCATTATGGATGACGACGGCCATTGTCGGGTTGACCGGCCCGCCGAGAAAAATTTGCACGCTGCCGGTAACACCGCCGGCGTCTGCGCCGAGCGCTTGAAGGAGCGCGGCGATCGGTCGGGTACCAAGCGGATGGTTGATGACAATGCCGAGTGCGCCGTCGCGGCTGTGCTGAGCCATCAGAACGACCGCGTGATCGAACGGCGCGCGCATGTCCGGCGCAGCAATCAGAATTTGGCCGGCAAGCGATGTCGGTCCGGTAACGTCCGGCTGCTCGGGCGACAATGCGGCGTGCAACACGGCCGCCGGCAGCAAAGCCGCCGCCGCGGCCAAAATCCAGCACAGCCCCTTGCGAGACCCGATATCGAATGCGCGCACGATCGATCCGCCACGCTGGTCCGCTCTTGCCGTAGCCTACACGCTCGCGCCGGGATGGGCGAGGAGGGGATTATGGCGAGATTTCCTCCAGCACGCGCCGCTTGGTCTCAACCGCGAATAGCCCGGTAATGATCGCGCCGACGACGGCGACGGCGGCGAAAACCAAAAACACCGCACCAAGTCCCGAGCCGACGATAAAACCGACGATGGCCGGTCCGAGGATCGACGCAAAGCGCAGCCACGCGGTCGCGGTGCCGACGGCAATGGCGCGGGCGCGGGTCGGATAAAGCTCCGGCGTATAGACATAGACGCCGATCGACAGCACCGACACGAAGAAATAGCCGCAGGTCACGAGCACCAGCACGCGCTGCGGCGAATCCGGCCCGAGGACAAAGAGCGTGCCGAGCGCAATCGCATTGGCGGCAAATGCCAAAGTGAACCAGGGCCGCCGGCCGACCTGATCGATGGTCAGCGCGCAAAGCAAGGCGCCGCAAAGTCCGACGGCCTGGGTGATCAGGCCGTATTGCAGCGCTTGTTGCAGCGGCAGCTTGAACACCGTGGTGTAGATGGTCGGCAGCCAGACGACGAGGCCGTAATTGAAAAAATAGGTGGCGAACCAGATGACCCACACCACCAGCGTCCGCCGCAGATAGAGCGGACCGAACAGATCGGCCCACGAGGCGGTCAGCGGGCCGGTGACAGTGACCGGCTGCGGCGGCGGCAGCGGCTCGCCGGTGGATTTCTCCGTCTCGCGTTCGATCCGCGCCAGCGCCGCTTGCGCGTCGGCATTGCGTCCGCGCGTCGCCAGCCAACGCGGCGATTCCGGCAGCAGCCGCTGCAAGGCCATCGCGACGAAAGCCGGCAGCGCGCCGATGACGAACATCCACTGCCAGCCGAAGCGCGGCACGATCCACGCGCCCAGGAAGCCGGCGGCAACGAGCCCGATGGGGAAGACAAGCTCATAGAGCAGGACGAAACGGCCGCGGCCCTTGGCGCGCGCCAATTCGCTGATATAGGTCGCCGCCACCGGAACCTCGCCGCCGAGACCAAACCCTTGGATGATGCGGGCGCCGACCAGAGATTGGTAATCCCAGCCGAAAGCGCAGGCGAGGCTCATGACGGCGAAAATCGAGATCGACCAGACCATCGCCGTGATGCGGCCATAGCGCTCGGCGATCCAGCCGAAGAACAGCGCGCCGCCGAGCTGGCCAAGATAGCCGGCCGAAATCAATAATCCGATTTGCGGACCGTTCAGCTTCCACATCGGCACCAAGACCGGCAAGACGAAGGCGATGGCGAGCGCATCGAAGGCGTCGAAGAAGGTGGCGACGCCGATGATGATTCTCGCCTTGATGTGCCACCACGAGATCGGCAGCCGCTCGATCCGTGCGACAACGTCGCTAATGGAGCCGCTGCCGCCGGCAGTGGCGTCGCTCGTGCTCATCGTGTCCTCCCCAGCAGTATTTTTGTCAACTATTAGACGAATTGTATCGCGATGCCGCCGAGCTGACCGAAGTCGGCATGCAATGTGTCGCCCTTGCGCGCGAATACCACGCGGGTGAAGGAACCGGCGAGCACCAGATGGCCGACTTCAAGCGCCACGCCATGCTGGCCGAGCTTGTTGGCGAGCCAAGCCACGCCGAGCGCGGGATGGCCGAGCACGCCGGCGGCGACGCCGGTCTCCTCGATCTCCGAGTTGCGGTACATGATGCCGCCGACCCAGCGCAGATCGACCTCGAGCGGGCCGACCGGACGGCCGCCGACCACGATACCGGCGGCGGCGCCGTTGTCGGATACGGTGTCGAATATTTTTCGCGGATCCTGCAGCCGCGCGTCGACGATCTCGATCGCCGGCACGACGTATTCGGTGGCGCGCAGCACATCGGTCAGGCCGACGCCGGGGCCTTTGAGCGGTTTGCCCATGACGAAGGCGAGTTCGACCTCGACCCGCGGCAGGCAGATAATTCTCGTGCGGAATGCGGGCGCCGTCGGCGATCATCATGGTGTCGAGGAGGTGGCCGTAGTCCGGCTCGTCGATCTGCGAGGAGCGCTGCATCGCCTTTGAGGTCAGGCCGACTTTATGGCCGATGAGTTTGGCGCCGGCGGCGATTTTGCGATTGGCCACCGCGGTGGAGATCGCATAGGCGTCCTCCATGGTGATGCCGGGCCAGGTCTTGGAGAGCTGCACCGCCTGCTTGCGCTCCTTCTCTGCGGCGAGAAGAATATCGGCGGCCTTGTTGCGGTCGGCGTCGGACATCATGACGGCGAAGCTCCCCCTTCGAATGCAGCATCGTTGCCGCCATCCCAAGTTGCGCACCGATGGCGCGCCTCGGCATGACGGGGCCAAGACACTTGCACATTGCACTTAGCACATTTGCGATGGAGCAGGGCGCGGCGCGGCGCGGCGCTACTGACAGGCGGCGCGCAGCAGAACGGTTTCAACCGGGCAATCGGCCGTCGTCGGGGTCTGTCCCGAAACCCAAAGCGAATCGGCGCATTTCTCCGCGGTACGAACGTCGAGCGGCTGTCCGCTGTTAAAACCCTTGGTCTTGCAGACATTGGTGGCTGCTGTGGCGCAGTCGGCCGCACCGTTGCCGGCCACCGGGCAGGTCTGTTGAATCTCGACCACGTGAGAGGGCCGCAAGGCGTCGGCAGCGTTCTTCATCGCCTGCTGGGTGGCCGCGGCGGCGTCCTTGGCGGCGTCCGCGGACTGCTTGTTGATCTCGTCAAGCTTGGTCTTCTGCTCCTTCATCTTGGCATTCCAGTCGGCGACCGACTGGTCCCACCACTTGCCAAAGCCGTTGAGGAAACCGCGCTTCTCGGCCGGCGGTTCCGGCAGCGCCGGCGCCGGCGGCGGGGGTTGCGGCGGTAGCGCCAGTCCCGCGTTCGAGGGCGGGGCGGGGCGCGGTGGCCGGGGCGGGGATCGGTTGTTGGACGCTCTGCAGGCCGACGCCAGGCGGTGGGCTGGTCTGGGCGAATGCCGTCCCGGCGATAGTCGCCGCCACCATGGCCGCGGCCAGCCGTCCGCTAGCGCGCGATAGTGCCGCAGAAATAATGGCTCGCTTTGAACGACGCGCTGTCACGGCCACTCCGGTCATGGCCAAATTTGGCGGCCGCCGCATGGGTCCCAACGGATGCTAGCCGCACGCCGGCGCGGCAACAGCCCTGGCCACCAAATTGGGCGCCAACAAGGTCAGAATACCCGCATTGCGGCGGGAAAACCAATGACAAGAAGGATGAGGCTGGCGACCGCCTGTGGCCGACAGGCCGCTCCTGCGGCGCGCCGCTAAGGTCCGGAACCCTCACCCTCGCGCCATCTGGCCCATACCAGCCAGGCAAATCCGGCCAACAAAACTGCGACAACCAGGCCGTCGAACTGGTGGAAAAGCCGGCGAAAGGTCGGATCGCTGTTCCACCGTGCACCCAGGATATAGCCGACGTAAGCGAGCCCAAAGCACCACGGCCACGAGCCGAGAAATGTGTAGATCTGGAATTTCAACATCGGCATCCGCGCCAGCCCGGCCGGAAAGGCGATAAAGGTCCGCACCACCGGCAGCAGGCGACCGACGAAGACCGTCACCGCGCCGTAGCGAGCAAAAAAACATTCGGCGCGCTCGATCTCGTGCGGGCGCACCAGGACGTAAGCGCCCCAGCGTTCGAATGCCTTGCGGCCTCCGGTGGCCGCGACGTAATAGGCGACGGTCGAGCCGACATTGCAGCCCAGCGCGCCCATCGTCGCGGCGCCGATCAAACTGAATTGCCCGATCGAGACGAGATAGCCCGCGAACGGCATGATCACTTCCGAGGGCAGCGGAATGCAGGCCGACTCGATGGCCATGAGAAGGGCGACGCCGAGATAGCCGGCTGGCCGGAAATCACCTCGACGATGAAGGAAGCGACCGCCGAGACGAGCTGGTCCACCATTGCGGGATTGACGTAGCGTGGGATCAGTTCAGCGCCGCTTGCGCGCGCGGCGGCCTTCGAGGACGACGATTTTGCGTCGCGGAAATTCCTCGGGCAATTTCTTCGGCACCTTCTCGGCGATGCCCAGGAGCCGCTCACGCCGGTCCATTTCTTTCCAGACGTCGTCCGGGCGGATGCCGGAGGCGACCCACAGCACCACGAGATTATAAATCAGATCGGCGCTTTCCTTGACCACGGCATCGCGGTCGCCGTGCATGGCGTCGATCACGACCTCGACGGCCTCCTCGGCGAGCTTCTTCGCCATCTTGCTGCGGCCCGAGCGCAACAGCCGCGCCGTCCGTGACGTCGACGGATCGTCGTGCCGGCAGGCCAGGGCGGCCTGATAGAGGCGGGAAATCGAATCAGCCATGGTTCATCAGAATACCGCGATCTTGTCGCGATTGTGTTAATTCCGACCCGTGTCAGGCCTTTGACGCAGGTCAAGTCCTTTAGTCGTCCTGCGCCAATAGGCCGGCATTGCCGCCGGCCGCGGCGGTATTGACCGTCACGACCTGCTCGGCCGCGAGGCGGCGCAAGTAGTTCGGCCCGCCGGCCTTGGGGCCGGTGCCGGACAGATGCGTCCCGCCGAACGGCTGGGTGCCGACCACGGCGCCGATCATGTTGCGATTGACGTAGACGTTGCCGTGCGGGAGCCGGGCGGCGATGCGCTCGACAGTGCGATCGATGCGCGAATGTACGCCGAGCGTGAGAGCGGTCCCGTTCCTCGCAATGTCATCGAGCAAAGCGTCCAACCCGTCGGCGTTCCAGCGGACGATATGGAGCACCGGGCCAAAAACCTCTTGGTTGAGATCGACGGCGCGATCGAGTTCGATGATCGTCGGAGCGACATAAATGCCGGCCCCGGCGGCAACGCATTGCCGGGGTCGGCGCGCAAGCGCACGCGGCCGGCACGCTCCATCCCGGCAATCCAGCTTTCGAGCTTGGCCTTGGCGTCGGCGTCGATCACCGGGCCGACATGGGTTGCGATGTCGCGCGGGTCGCCCAGTTTCAATTCGCGCGTCGCGCCCGATCAGCATATCCAGCATGGGCTCGGCGACGTCGGCCTGCAGGCAAAGCAGCCGCAGCGCCGAGCAGCGCTGGCCGGCGGAGCGAAACGCCGACGCGATCGCGTCGTCGCTGACCTGTTCGGGCAATGCGGTCGCATCGACGATCATGGCGTTGATGCCGCCGGTCTCGGCGACGAGCGGCACGATCGGGCCGGGCTTGTCGGCGAGCGCGCGGTTGATGGCGCGGCCGACCTCGGTCGAGCCGGTGAAGACCACGCCGGCGACACGCGGATCGGCAACAAGGCTGGCGCCGACGTCACCATCGCCGGGGAGGAGATGCAGCGCGGTTTTCGGCACGCCGGCGTCATGCAAGAGCGCGATGGCCAGCGCGGCGATGAGCGGCGTCTGCTCGGCCGGCTTGGCGACGACGGCGTTGCCGGCAAGGAGCGCGGCGCCGACCTGGCCGATAAAAATTGCGAGCGGAAAATTCCACGGACTGATGCAAACGACCGCGCCGCGTCCGCGATAGCGCAAGGCGTTGCTTTCGCCGGTCGGCCCCGGCAGCAGCTGCGGCGGCAGCGCGGTGCGCGCCTGGGCGGCGTAGTAGCGGCAATAATCGATCGCTTCGCGCAACTCCGCGAGCGCATCGTCGAGCGTCTTGCCGGCCTCATTTTGCAGCAGCGCGATGAGCCGGCCGCGCTTGAGCTCGAGACGGTCGGCGGCGCGCTCAAGCGCCGCGGCGCGCTCCTCGAGCGGCGTCGCCGCCCAGGCCGCAAAACCGGCGGCGGCTGCTGCCATCGCAGTGCGCACGATGGCGTCATCGGCATCGATTGCGGCTGCCGATTTGTCCGCCGTCGATCGGCGAATAGACGGCGCGCTCGGCTCCGGACAGCGCGACGCCGTCGATCAGCGGTGCAGCTTTGGCGCCTCCGTCCTGCAAACCGCTCTCGCCGTCGCGTACCTCGCGCAACAGCGCGTCGAGGCTTCGCGCGATCGCCGAACTCGACGCCGGCCGAGCCGCGCCGCTCTGGCTGATAAAGATCGCGCGGCAGCGGAATTTTGCGATTGCGCGCGCTGCCTGCGCGCCGGCGACGAAGCTTTGCGGCCGCCGCAAGATTTCCGCGATCGGCACGTTCGGATCGGCGGCGACGGATACGAACGACGAGTTGGCGCCGTTTTCCAACAGCCGACGCACCAGGTAGGCGAGCAGATCGCGATTGCTCCCGACCGGCGCGTAGATCCGGCAGGCCGCATCGGGGAATTCGGCCAGCAGCGCGTCGTACAGCGCCTCGCCCATGCCGTAGAGACGCTGGAATTCGTAGCCGTCGATGCCGCCGGCGTCTTCGATCACGCTGGCGACGGTGAGCGCGTTATGGGTGGCGAATTGCGGAAACAGCCGCGGGCGTGCGGCAAGCAGCTTGCTTGACGCAGGCCATGTAGCAGAGGTCGGTCATGGGTTTGCGCGTGAACACGGGATAATCGGCCAAGCCACGCTCCTGTGCGCGCTTGATCTCGGTGTCCCAATAGGCGCCCTTGACCAGCCGGACGGTCAACCGGCGATTTTTTGCCGTGGCGATGTCTGCGGCCCAGTCGATCACCGCCGCGGCGCGCTTCTGATAGGCCTGCACCGCAAGCCCAAAGCCATCCCAGCCGCCGAGCGAGGCGTCATCGAGTACGGCGCCGATGATGTCGAGCGACAGCTCCAGCCGGTCGGCTTCCTCGGCATCGATCGTGAACTGAAGATCGTAGGTCTTGGCGAGCTGCGCGAGCTCGAGGAGCCGCGGCCTCAGTTCGGCGCGCACGCGGTCACGCGAGATGGCTTCGTAGCGCGGATGCAACGCCGAAAGCTTAACCGAGATGCCGGGACGGCCCGGCAGTGCTGCATTGCCTGCGTTGCCGCCGATCGCTTCAATCGCTTCGGCATAGGCGCGAAAATATTGATCGGCGTCGGCGCCGGTGCGCGCGCCCTCGCCGAGCATGTCGAAGGAATAGCGGAAGTCCGCATGCGTGCCGGCGCGATGCAGCGCCTCGCCGATATTTTGCCCGATGACGAAATGCGCGCCAAGAAGCCGCATCGCCTGCCGCGTTGCCGCGCGCATGGCCGGCTGGCCAAGGCGGCGCACGATGCCCTCGAGAATGGTTTCCGGGGTCTCGCCCGGATGAATGATGCGGGCGGCGACGCCCAGCGTCCAGACCGAGGCCGAGACCAGGAACGCCGTCGATTTGACGT
The DNA here is from genome assembly GCA_963816565.1 of uncultured Alphaproteobacteria bacterium. GTDB lineage: Bacteria > Pseudomonadota > Alphaproteobacteria > Rhizobiales > Xanthobacteraceae > BOG-931. Next base: position 24,846 of record CAWFLM010000002.1, read on the forward strand.
CGCCATCGAGCCAGCGGCCGGCGGCGAGCTTATCCTCGATCAACCGGTCCGCGGTCGCGGCATCGGGCACGCGAAGCAGCGCCTCCGCCAGCACCATCAGCGCGAGGCCCTCCTTGGTCGAGAGCGAATAAGCGTGCAGAAATTCGTCGATGCCGCCAAGTCCGCTCGCCCGGGCGCGGATTGCCTCGACGAGCCGCCGCGCGCGGGCATCGATGCGGCGCTCCGCGGCAGACTCGCGCGCGGCGCCGGCAAGGAGCCCTGTCGCCAGTTCCTCGTCGGGTGGCGCATACGGAGCTTGGAAATTTGGCACCCGGCTTTCAGGCGCGTCCATTCCGGCAATTTATCCCCGCATCGCCGGCATTGCGAGGAGCAATCAGACGCTGCGCGCCAGCAACGCCTGCAATTTGTCGATGCTCATGGTCCAGCCCATTTCCATGCCCTGCAGATAGGCGACGGCCTTTTCGACGATCGCGCTGCCGCGCGTGTGCAGGGTCAGTCTGGTTTTGCCGTTCTCATCGGCGAAGGTCACGGTCGTGAATCCTTCGATGATGTGATTGCCGGCCTCGTCGACGGCGATATTGGTGAAGGCGAGCCGCTCCGGCGGCACGATCTCGCGGATTTCGCCCTTCATCGGATAGATGCTGCCGTCGGGTGCGCGCATGTGGATGCGTAGCGCGCCGCCGACTCGAGGGTCGATCTCGCAGACCGGATTGGTGAAGCCTTTCGGGCCCCACCACTGCGCCAGAACTTTTGCGTCGGTCCAGGCTTTGAACACCAGCGCGCGCGGCGCATCGAACACCCGCGTGATCGTGATTTCACGTTCGGCGAGCACCTGGGTGGCGTTTGTCATGGTACGCTTCTCCTCGCAACGCTACTTCGCTTCGGCGAGATAGACGTCGAGCCGCTCGAACGAGCCGGTCCAACCCTGGGTCATGCCACTCTGTGCCGCATCGAAAGTCGCTTGCTCTTCGGCGGTGGCATTGATCGGCGACCAGCGAAGCGTGACCTTGGTTTTGTTGCCGGGCTGCGCTTGGAACGTTACTGTGGTGATCAATTCCAGCGGCCATGTCGGACTCAGCGGATGGCGCGCAAGACCGCCGGATTCGTCGGAAAACGAATGCACCCAGGAAAGACGCTCGGGTGCGGCGATCTCGCGATAAACGAACTTCGCCCACATCACCTTGCCGGACGGATCGCGCATGGCGCCGTGGTAGGTGCCGCCGACACGCAGATCCATCTTCGAGGAAATCACGGTCGAGCCCTTGGGCCCGAACCATTCCTTCATGCACTCGGGCTCCGTGAAACACTTCCATAACAGTTCGCGCGGCGCATCGAACTCCCGCGTGATGACAAAGTCCTTCGTCTTCGCGTCGATGGCCGTCATGGTGCTCGTCCTCTTGATCGCGGTTTATCTTATCGTCCGACGAGAACCATCCAGCCGACGCCGAATTTGTCGGACAGCATGCCGAAGCGCGACGAGAAGAATGTCTTCGCCAACGGCATATTCACTTTGCCGCCCTCGGCCAGCGCGTTGAAGATGCGTTCGGCGTCGGCATCGGTCGAGGCGCTGAGCGCCAGCGCAATGCCGTGAAAATTCGGACTTCCGTTGCAGCGACCGTCCGACATCAGGATCGTGGCGTCGCCGGCGCGAAGCGCGGCATGCATCACCTTGTCGGCGTTGCCGGGAGAGATCATCGACGGGTCCGGGGCTTCCTTAAAGCGCATCAGCATCTCGACCTTGGCGCCGATTGCTGTCTTGTAGAACTCGATCGCCTCGTCGCAGCGGCCTTCGAATGCCAGATACGGTTGGACTTGCATGGAACTCTCCTTTGATTGCCGTCAGTACTCCGCCATCGCTGCCACGAACTCGGAAAGGCGCGCAAGCGTCTGAACCAGCCCTTTGTCGAGACTGTCGGTCACCGCCATATCACTCGCCGTCCGGTTCCTTGGCTTGCAGCTTTTTCAGGTAGTCATCGAGGCGGTCGAAGCTCTCGTCGAAAAACCGTCGGTAGGCATTGAGCCATTCGTCGATATCTTTGAGCGCGCGTGGCTCGATGCGGGCCGGCCGCCATTGCGCCTCGCGCGAACGTGCAATCAGGCCGGCACGTTCAAGCACTTTGAGGTGCTTCGACACCGCGGGCAGGCTCATGGCAAAGGGCTTGGCGAGTTCGGTCACCGAGGTCTCGCCGAGCGCCAGGCGCGCCAGGATGGCCCGGCGCGTCGGGTCGGAAAGGGCTGAAAAGGCTGCATTTAGACTCAATTGAACCATCCACTTAAATAACTGAATGGTTTAATACAGCGCCGAGCGTGGTCAGTCAAGCAGGGGCGCATTATTTCCCGAAGCGCTGCGTCGGTTGTCCTTTCGCCCATCCCCGCTAGAACCGGGTCATGCCCTTTCTCCGAATTTATCTTCGTGTTCTCGGCCTGCTGCGCCCGGTGGCGCGGCTCGCGGTATCGTTGGCGCTGGCGAATGTCGCGCTCGCCGCCGCGCAATTCGTCGAGCCGGTGCTGTTCGGCCGCATTGTCGATGCCTTGTCCGGCGCGTTGCCGGCGGGCGTCGGCGCGGCGGCGCGAGCGCTGGCGCCGCTGGTCGGCGCCTGGGTCGGCTTCGGGCTATTCGTCATCTTCGCCGCCACGCTGGTTGCCTGGTACGCCGACCGGCTGTCGCACCGGCGCCGCAACATGGTGCTGGCGGATTATTTCGAGCACGTGCTGCAATTGCCGCTCGCCTACCATGCCGGCGCGCATTCCGGCCGGCAGATGAAGGTGATGCTGACCGGCACCGACACGCTGTGGTGGCTGTGGCTGTCGTTCTTTCGCGAGCATCTGTCGGCCTTCGTCTTCATCGTCTTGCTGCTGCCAGCCACGCTGGTTCTCAACTGGCGGCTGGCTTTGCCGCTGATCGTGTTGTGCGTGGCGTTTACGATTCTCACCGCCTTCGTCATTCACAAGTCTTTCGCGTTGCAGCGCGCGGTCGAGCGGCATTATTCGGACCTCGCCGAGACCGCCGCCGACGCGCTCGGCAATGTCGCGCTGGTGCAGAGCTACGCCCGCGTCGAGCTCGAAGTGTCGGGGCTCAAGACCGTCGTGAACTCGCTCCTGAACGCGCAGATGCCGGTGCTGTCGTGGTGGGCCATCGCCACCGTGCTCACCCGCGCCGGCACGACGCTGACCTTGCTCGTCATTCTTCTGACCGGGACCTATCTCAAGCTCGTCGGCTTGGCCTCGGTCGGCCAGATCGTCAGCTTCATGGCGATCGCCGCGATGCTGATCACCCGGCTCGAGCAGGCGGTCAGCTTTTCCAACCGGCTGTTCATGGACGCACCGAAGCTCGCCGACTTCTTCGGCGTGCTCGACACGGTGCCGGCCGTGCACGACCGGCCCGGTGCGATCGATCCGGGACGCGTTCGCGGCCTGGTCGAATTCAAGGGCGTGTCGTTTTCCTATGACGGCAAGCGTTCCGCGGTGACGGATTTGAGCTTCACCGCATTGCCGGGCGATCGCGTCGCGCTCGTCGGCCCGACCGGCAGCGGCAAGTCGACGGCGCTGGCGCTCCTGCACCGCGCTTTCGATCCGCAATCGGGGACGATTTCGATCGACGGCAGGGACATTCGCGGCTTCAGGCTGTCGGGGCTGCGCCACAATATCGGCGTCGTGTTCCAGGAGACGCTGTTGTTCAACCGCTCGATCGCCGAGAACTTGCGGGTCGGCAAGCCGGACGCGACCGACGACGAGTTGCGCGCGGCGGCGGCGCGGGCGCAGGCGTCCGATTTCATCGACCGTAATCCCGACGGCCTCGAGGCGCGCATCGGCGAGCGCGGCCGGCTATTGTCCGGCGGCGAGCGGCAGCGGCTCGCGGTGGCGCGGGCGTTACTCAAGGACCCGCCGATCCTGATCCTCGACGAAGCAACCAGCGCGCTCGATCCGGTCACCGAAGCGCGGCTCAATGCGGCACTCGACGAAGTGATGATAGGCCGCACCACTTTCGTCATTGCGCACCGGCTCGCCACCGTGCGCGAGGCGACCCGCATTCTGGTGTTCCGCGACGGCTGCATTGCCGAGACCGGGACGTTCGACGAGCTAACGCGGCGCGGCGGCTTCTTCACCGAGCTGGTGCAAGCGCAGTTCGGCGTTTCACCTCCCCCCGCCGTGCGGGGAGAGGTCGCGAGCAACGCGAGCGGGTGAGGGGGCCACTCCGCGATTCTGAGCGCCACAATTCGGAGTCCGGCCGACAGAGACCCCTCACCACGGCCCTCTCCCCGCGCACGCGGGAAGACGGATCAGTTATAAACGCACTGACAATAAGGAGGCCTCTTCCGGAATGCTAACTTAACTCATAGGATGGCTTCCTCTGGGCCTTGGGGGCAAAGGCAGTGAGACGACGTGACTTCTTCGCCTGGATTGGCGGTGCAGCGGTAGCGCCGACGCTTGCCGCGCTGTCGTCGAATGCACAGCCGACCCCAAATCCGGTCATAGGCTATCTGAGCAGCAAAGGAGAGGCTGCCGAGGCGGGCACAGTCGCTGCCATACGCAAGGGCTTGGCCGAGCGCAACTTCATTGACGACGAGAACGTTAAGTTCTCGTATCGCTGGAGCAAGGGCGACTATTCTCGCTTGCCGCAACTCGCCGCCGAGCTGGTCGGCGAAAAAGTGAATGTGATTGCCGCCTCGGGACTGCCCGCCGCGTTGGCGGCAAGGCAGGTAACTTCCGTTATTCCAATCGTCTTTAGACTTGCGATTGATCCGGTTGCCTTTCATCTGGTCCAAAGTTTCGACCGCCCAGGAGGCAATATCACAGGCGTCACAATGCTGTTCGACCCGTTGACGCCGAAAAAGCTTCAGTTGCTTCATGAACTGGTCCCCAGTGCCGGAACGATCGGCCTGCTGGTGAATCCAAAAAATCAAAACGCCGCGTCGCACAAGGACTATGCCGAGCGTGCGGCAGCGGCCTTGGGACTACCGATCGCGGTCCTGCAAGTCACTCGCGCGGAGGAAATAGAGGCTGCATTCGCGACCGCCCGCGAAAAGCGTATCGGCGCCATCCTTGTTGGCGACGATCCTTCATTCGACGATCTCAGCTACGAAATGACCAGCGCCGCCGCGCGCTTTCAAATTCCCACCATGTATTACATTGGCAGTTTTGTGACTTCGGGTGGTTTGATCAGCTATGGACCGAGTTTCGACGAGATGGCTAAGCAGGAGGGCGTATATCTCGGCCGCATTCTGGAAGGCGCAAAACCTGCCGAATTGCCGGTCCAGCAACCGACGAAGATCGATCTGGTCATCAACATCAAAGCCGCGAAGGCGCTTGGCTTGTCGGTTCCGGCAACACTGCTTGCGACTGCCGATGAGGTAATCGAATGACGCGGCGCGAACTCCTCGCGCTCCTTGGTGGTGTCGCTTTGTGGCGGCCACTCGCGGCACGCGCGCAACAGGCGATGACGCCGGTAATTGGTTTCCTCAGCAGCAGGACGCCAATGGAAGCGGAATACCTCGTCGCCGCGATCCACGAAGGTCTCAAGGAAACGGGATATTTTGAAGGTCAGAATGTTGCGATCGAATACCGTTACGCCGAGAGCCATTACGACCGGTTGCCGGCGCTTGCGGCAGACCTGGTCGCTCGCCGCGTTGCGGTAATCATTGCCGGCGGCACATCCGGTCCCGCGATCGCTGCAACCAAGACGGTTCCAATTGTATTTACCACTGGGTTCGACCCGGTAGCCGCGGGACTGGTCCGCAGCCTCAACCGGCCGGGGGCCAATGTCACCGGCGCAACATTCTATTCCGGCGCACTCGGCGCCAAACAACTGGAACTGCTGACTGAGTTGGCGCCCAAGACGGCCGCGTTCGGCCTACTCATCCATCCCGGCTCCGCAAGTGCCGCCAGCCAAGTTCGAGATACCGTATCTGCTGCAAGCACAATCGGCCGCGAACTTCATATTTACACCGCCGGTAGCGAACAAGACATTGACGCAGGTTTCGCTGCGCTGGCCAAGCTCCGAAACGCGGCAATGCTTATCAGTGTTGATCCCTACTTCGATAGTCATCCTGCTCAATTGATTCAGATCGCCGCTCGATATGCGCTGCCTACTGCCTATTACCTCCGCGAGTTCGTGCGGTCCGGCGGTCTGACGAGCTACGGCGCGAGCATAACCGATACTTACCGGCAGGCGGGCAACTACGCTGGCCGGATACTAAAAGGCGAAAGTCCAGGTGACCTGCCTATCCAACTGCCGACCAAATTTGAACTGGCGGTGAATTTAAAGACGGCAAAGAGGCTCGGCCTGACGGTACCGCCAACGTTGCTCGCCACCGCCGATGAGGTGATCGAATAGCCACGACCTTTGCTGAACTGCGGGAATCTGTTTGCGGCCCATGACGACAATCGCGATTTGATGTCCGCTATTCGGGCGGAAAGCGGCATTGATTGACCGAGAACCCGTGACCTCAATTCGCGAGGACACGTCCTTAGCGTCTCCGCACGAATCCTAAAAGCTCCACCGTCGCAAAGTGCCGCGGCTACCGCAGCCGTTCGAGAATGCTCACGTAATTCGCCACCGCCGTGCCGCCCATGTTGAAAATTCCGCCGAGCGCGGCGTCCTTGATCTGCATGTCACCGGCGGTGCCGGTCAGCTGCATCGAAGTGAGCGCGTGCATCGACACGCCGGTGGCGCCGATCGGGTGGCCCTTGGACTTGAGGCCGCCGGACGGATTGATCGGCAGCGCACCGTCCTTGGCGACGAGGCCATCGGCGATGGCGCGCGCCCCTTGGCCTTCGGGCACCAGTCCCATCGCCTCGTAGACGATCAGCTCGGCGATGGTGAAGCAGTCATGCACCTCGGCGAAGGAAAGATCGTTTAGGCCGATGCCGGCCTCGGCGAGCGCGCGCTGCCAGGCGACCGCACAGCCTTCGAATTTGAGCACGTCGCGGCGCGACATCGGCAGAAAGTCCTGCACGTGTTGCGCGGCGCGGAACACAATGGCCTTGTCAAGCTTGAGCGCGGTCTCGACGTCGGTGAGCACAAGCGCCGCGGCGCCGTCGGAGACCAGCGAACAATCGGTGCGTTTGAGCGGGCCGGCGACGATCGGATTCTTGTCGCTCTCGGCGCGGCAGAAACTCGTAGCCGAGGTCTTTGCGGATCTGCGCGTAGGGATTGCCGACGCCGTTCTTGTGGTTCTTGGCGGCGATGCGGGCGAGCGCGTCGGACTGATCGCCCCAGCGCTGGAAATAAAGTCCGGCGATTTGGCCGAAAATGCCGGCAAAGCCGCCGTCGATGTCGGCTTCCTCGCGCACATAGGAGGCTTTGAGGAGATTGCGGCCGATCTCCGCGGGCGGCGTTGTGGTCATCTGCTCGACGCCGACCACGAGCGCTATTCTTGCCGATCGCGCCGCGATCGATTGTAGAGCCCCGTGCACCGCGGCCGAACCGGTGGCGCAGGCGTTCTCGACCCGCGTCGCGCGCTTAAAGCGCAGATCGGGCGATGCTTGGAGCACCAGCGACGCGGTAAAATCCTGCGCCGAAAAACCGGCATTGAAGTGGCCGAGCACGATTTCGTCGACGTCTTTTGCCGCAATCCCGGCATCCGCCAGCGCCTCGGTGGCGACCTTCACCACCAGGCTCTCGACCGTTTCGCCGCTAAGCTTGCCGAACGGCGTATGCGCCCAACCGACGATGCAGGCGGTCATAATTCCTCCCCGGATTGCGCCAATGCCGAACTTTCGTCGCTTTTCATTGGCTTAGGAACAGTTGGGCTGAAGGACAATTCGCAAGTCCACACTGCGCTTAAGGATAGCGCTATTCGTCTTTGCCTTCGAGCCCGGCTTGGGGTTACATAGTGATGCGCCCCGGTTGCGTGAACTCGCTCTCGAACGTTGCGTGAAACCTTCGCGGCCCCCGATAGACCTCAAAATGGGCCCGACTAACTGAACGGACCGCGACACGTGTCTTGTACGAATTCTCTCCGGGCGCCGCTTTTCGGCATCGTCCTGAGTTCCATCGCCGTCGGAGCGGCCGCGCTTACCGCGGTCGTATCGGCAACGCCTGCTTGGGCCGAGTTCGACCATTCTGGTCGACGCCAGTTCCGGAAAGGTTCTGCGCGCCAACAACGCGACCTATCCATGGCATCCCGCTTCCACCACCAAGCTGATGACGCTCTACTTGACGCTGAGCGCGCTGCGCGACCAGCACATCACGCCCGACACGTTGTTCACGGTGTCGGCCAATGCCGCCATGCAGTCGCCGACCAAGATGGGCTTTCCGGCCGGCACGCAGGTCACGATCGACAACGCGATCAAGATGATGATGGTGAAATCGGCAAACGACATGGCGGTGATGCTCGCCGAAGGACTTGGCGGTAGCGTCGATCAATTCGCCCAGCAGATGACGGATACCGCGCATAAGCTGGGCATGAGCGAAACCAATTACGTCAATCCGAACGGCCTGCCCGACGACAATCAAATTACTTCGGCGCGCGATCTTGCCATTCTCGCGCTTGCCTTACTCCACGATTTTCCGCAATACAGCGATTATTGGCATATCCCGGCGATCAAATATGGCCGGCGCATCGTCCGCAATTACAATCCGCTGCTCGGCCGATATCCTGGCGCCGACGGCATGAAGACGGGCTTTGTCTGCGCTTCGGGCTTTAATCTGGTGGCCACCGCCGAGCGCGACAACAAGAGGTTCATCGCCGTCGTGCTCGGCGCGCCGTCGTCCGGCGAACGCGCGGTCAAGGCCGCGGAACTGTTGCAATACGGCTTCAATCAGGGGCCGCTGTCGTTTTTGAAGCCGTCGCTCGGCCCGGTCGAAACGCTGGCGCCGATCGATGCGGCGCCGCCCGATCTGACCGACCAAATGTGCGGCCGGCACCGCCGCCACCCGGCCACCGAGGAAGACGATCCCGACGCCGATCTCGGTAGCGTCACCAGCGCCTCCGGCGATAGCGCTCCCGACAACAGCGCCGACAACGGCCCGAAATTTTCCGTCGTGCTCTCGGCGTTGCGCGCGCCCAGCCCCGGCAACCTGTTATTGGATCCGGGTCCGGTAACGCCGGTCGTCGTCTATACCGGCCCGACGCGCACGCCGGACGAGATCGCCAAGCTCGAGGCGCAGATTGCCGCCGAGCCGGTGAAGAAGCGAGCCAAGCGAAGAACCGCCGCCGCCAAGTCCGGCGACCATGAGGCTGTCACGCCGGACGACCATAAGCCGGCGAAGCCCGCAGAGCACAAGGCCGGCAAACCCGCCAAACACAAGCCGGCAGCCGCAAAGCTCGACGGCAACGCCCACGACGGCAACGCCGCAGCGGTGCCGGGAACGCCCCGGTGGACCCCGATGTCGGCGTCGGCGCTGGCAGCGAGCCCGCCTCCCGAACTCAAAACCGACGCTCCCGCCGCGGCGCCGGCGAAGCCGGCAGCCGCGGAAATTCGCCAATAATTCCGGCGCGCAATGCGCCTGCATGGCCCCTTCCGGACGGGTGTCGCACCGTGCGCGGCGCTGCGCCGGCGGCACGCATTACCGGCGTCAACTGCCGTGCTAAAATCCCCGGCGGCTCGGGGGAAGGCATGTCCGCCAAGGTGACCATTGCGGCGCTTCAAGCGATGAAGCGCGAAGGTACAAAGAGCGTTGGCGTCGTCGCCTGGGATTATCAGCTGGCGCGGATCGCCGACCGCGCCGGCTTCGATTTCGTCTCGGTCGGCAACTCGGTCGGCGTCAATCTGTGGGGCCGTTCCGAGGTGGCCGAGGTCAGCCTCGACGAGATGCTGATCTGCTGCCGGGCGGTGCGGCGCGGGGTCGAGCGCGCGCTGGTCAGCTGCGATATGCCGTACGGCCCGGTGCAGGAGGGCATCGATAGCGCGCGCGCCGCCGCATTCCGGCTGATCAAGGACGGCGGCGCCGACATGATCAAGGTCGATGCCGCCGCGGAATTTCCCGATGTCGTGCGCGCCTTGGTCGGCGAAGGCATTCCGGTCTTTGCGCAGTTCGGGCTGACCCCGCAGACCGCCGTCAAATTCGGCATTCCCTATAGTGCGCAGAATTCGCCGCAGGCGCAGGCGAGCGCTGAAGCCGCGGCAAAGCTCGTCGACGAGGCCAAGCTCCTCGAAGCTGCCGGCGCCTGCCTTCTCGATTTCACCAATTCCGGTCCGGTCGCCGGCGCCGCCGTAGTCGCGGCGGTGAAGATTCCGGTGATCGGCGGCTTCGGCGGCGGACCGTGGCTCGACGGCCGGGTGCGGCTTGCGCACACCGCCATCGGCTACGGCGAGAAATGGCTCGATGCCAAAGCAAACAAGCTGCCCGAAACCTATTTCAATTCCGCCAAGCCGACGCTCGCGGCGTTCACGGCGCTGATCGCCGACGCCCGCGCCGGCCGCCAGATCAAGGGCTGAATAGCGGCTGAGCGATGGTCGATTATTATTCCTTGTTGCTGCGTGCGGTGACCGCGCCCGATGCGGGCGACGCGCAATGGCGCAGCGGCATTTATGACCGCGCGCGGCGCATGCTGGCGAACCGGCTGCGTAGCTTGCGTCCGCCGCCGCCGGCGGCGGAGGTCGCCGCCGAGGAATCGGCGCTGGACGCGGCGATCGAGCGCATCGAATCCGAGCTATCGTGGACCGAGCACGGCACGATTGCGCCCGACGCGCGCACCCACGACCGCTTCGGCGACATCGGCGGCGAACCATGGACCGCGCGCGAGCAAGGGAAGGGCTGGTCGCAACGCCGTCGCGATGGCGCCGGGGCGCCTGGATCCTCGTCGCCATCCTGGCCGCGGCGCTTGGCGCCGGCGGCTACGTCGCCTGGGTGGAGATGGCGCAAAAATCGCCGTCGCCGCCAAGCAAGGCCGCAGCGCAAATCGGTTCGCCGCCGGTCCGCGCCGTTGCTACCGCGGCGAACGGCGAACTGGCGCCGGGCGTCGACGGCGGCAATTCCGATCCCGACATGTCTTACGTGTTTCGCCGCCAGCCGACCTTTTACCGCACGCTGCAACCGGTCGGCACGCTCATCGTCGATAAGCCGCAACACTTTCTCTATCTGATCCAGCCCAACAATATCGCGTTGCGCTACGGCATCGCGGTCGGCCGGCAATGCGACGACCTCGTCGGCTTGCGGCATATTGCCGGCATGGCGGAGTGGCCGCCGTGGCAGCCGCCGCCCGATTTGCTCAAACGCAATCCGCCGATGATGCCCGGCGGTCGCGGCAATCCGCTCGGCGCGCGTTTGCTGGCGCTCGACGACGGCGCCTCTCGAATCAACGGCACCAATGCACCGAAGACCATCGGCAACGCCGTCAGCTTCGGCTGCATTCGCCTCGCCAATGACGACATTGCCGATCTGTATAGCCGCGTGAAAGTCTCGACGCCGGTCGTGGTCTATTAAAGTCGCAACGGACTGCCGTCTAATCGAGGCGAAATCCCTTCCGGCGCACGAAGCCGCCGAAGTCCGTGCGCGTCGGCTCGGCATATTGCCGCGCTTTGTCTTCGGACCAGCCGTAAGGCTGCGTCTCCCCCCAACGCTCGACATTGCGTTGACGCCGGTACGGCCGCAACGCGGCGCGACGCCGATCGTAGGCGTCGAGCTCGCCGGCGAGGTGGCGCGCGCTGTAGGCGTTCGCAACCAGTGTGGTGCCGAGCGAAAGGCGCGGCGTGATTTCGCCCGGTTGCGCCGGCCATCCCACGCATAGGCCGGCGACCGGAATGACCCGGTCCGGCAGATTGAGTGCGTCGCTCACCACTTGGGGATGATCGCGGATCGCGCTGATCGGACAACAGCCGAGCCCGACCGCGGCGGCCGCTTGGATGAACGTTGCCAGCACGATGCCCGCATCCACGGCAGCGTTGAAGAACTGATCGAGGTGGTCGTTGGGAAACGGCTTGCCGCGCATCTTGCATAATGCGGGCAGCCGCGCGCCGTTGGCGGTAAATACCAGGAACGCCGGCGCGTCCAAGATCCACGGCATGTCCGGAATCGTCGCGACGATCGTTTTTCGTATCGCTGTATCGCCAACGACGACGATGTCGCATTGCTGCAGGTCGCTTTTCGAGGGCGCCGACAGTGCGCAGGCGCACAAGAGCCTTAATAGGTCGGGCTCGATCACACGCGGCGCGTAGCGCCGATGCGAACGATGGCCTGCGATTTTCGCAAGCTCCTCCAGCCCGGGTAGTCCGGCATCGATGGCAAATTTCTCGCCGAAGCGTTCGAACAGCGCCGTGCGGATCGAGCTTACGATGTCTGCATTCGCCATGGACGCGACGGGGTACGCTACTTGGCGCCGCGATCGAGCAGCTCGATCGATACGCCTTCCGGCGCACGGATAAAGCAGACGCGAACGCCAGGCCGCACGGTGGTCGGTTCGCGGGTGAACTCGACGCCCTTCTTCTTCAAATCCGCGGCAATCGCATCGATGCCGTTCACCGCAAGGCCGAAATGGTCAAGTCCGCGATACGGGATGGCGGGCGCGGCATTGGTGCCGTCGCCGTCGGCCACCGGCGCGATGAAGATATTGGCGCCGCCGAGCTTGAGATCGATGCGCGGCTTGCCCTCCTGCGTGGTGCGAACCACCTCGGCCCCGAGCTTTGTCTCGAACCACTGCGCCATGGCCTCCGGATTGGTCGTGCGCAGATGAATGTGGTCCCACGTAAATGCGGCCATCGAATACGTCCTCCCTATTACCCTTGCGGCGGTGGACGTTAGGACATGTCGGCAAAAGTTCCAATGCCATTTCCGCGGCCACGCTGCCGGCGTCGCAACCGTCAATGGCGCGGCGGTTTGGACGCGGCCGCAGCAGGGGTCGGCGTCGCTTGAGGCATTGCTGGGGCCGCGACCCAGCCGGCTTTGCCGATCTCGGCTTGCAACATCTGCAACATGCGTTGCAGCTCGGCCCGCGCGACCAGCCCGGCCGCGCCTTCATCGCGCAGTCCGCGCAACTCGAAACGAAAGCCGCCCGCTTGCTGCGAAATCGTCAGCCGATCGGCGAGCTCGGCGGCCTCGGCAGTCGAATTAAGGATAGTGTTCGGTGTCACTGACATCGCCGGCGCTGTCTTGGCGATCGCCGCGTCGCGCTCGAACGCGGCCATCTCGCCGCGCAGATCCGCCGGTGCGCGCTGCGTCAGGTTGGAGCTGCTGGCGACGTAAACCGTCGCGCGCTCGATGACCGCGAGCGCCAGCCGCCGCGTCAGCCAGCACGACCAGGCATCGTCACGGCCGGCATTGATCGCGGCGAGGATGCGGTCTTCGCGCGGCACATAGACAAACGTCACGCTTTTCAGTACCCGCGCCATAGCTCACCACGCTTATTCTACATCGCCATGCGCAGCGGCGCATCGGTGACTTGTTGCAGCGCATCGAGCGTCAGGCCCGGCGCCATGTCGCGAACCGCAAAGCCGTGGTCGGTCACATCGAGCACGGCAAGATTGGTATAGACGCGCTTGACCGCGCCGAGCGCGGTGAGCGGATAGTTGCAGCGGCGCACCAGCCGGCTGTCGCCCGATTTGGTCAAATGCTCCATCAACACCCAGAGCTGGCGGGCGCCGGCGGCGAGATCCATGGCGCCGCCGACGGCGGGCGCCGTGTCGTTGTCGGAGATCGACCAATTGGCGATATCGCCGTTCTCGGCGACCTGAAACGCGCCCAGCACGCAAAGATCGAGATGGCCGCCGCGAATGAGCGCAAAGCTATCGCAGTGATGCATGTAGGAGCCGCCGGTGCGCAGCGTGACGTATTGCTTGCCGGCATTGATCAGCCAGCGATTGATCTTATCCGGCGCCGGCGCCGGGCCCATGCCGAGCACGCCGTTTTCGGAGTGAAACACGACTTCGCGCTCCGCCGGCACATAGTCGGCGACTTGCAGCGGCGCGCCGATGCCGAGATTGACGTACCAGCCCTCGGGAATATCGCCGGCGACGCGCGCGGCGATTTCGCTGCGCGTCAGCGGTTTGCAGGTATCGGGCACGGTCATCGCCATTGCCTCAAGTCACCGTCGGTTCGCCGTAGGGCACGTGCAGCACGCGCTTGACGTAGATGCCGGGTGTGACGATTCTTTCCGGGTCGAGCGCGCCGAGTTCGACGATGTGCTGCGCTTGCGCGATGGTCAATGCCGCGGCCGTCGCCATCACCGGGTTGAAATTGCGGGCCGACGACCGATAGGTCAGGTTGCCCCAGCGATCCGCCTCCCACGCCTCGATCAGCGCGACGTCGCCGGGCAGCGCTTCTTCGAGCAGATAGTTGCGGCCGGCGATTTCGCGCTCTTCCTTGCCGGCGGCGAGCTTGGTGCCGACGGCGGTGGCGGTAAAGAAGGCGGGGATACCGGCGCCAGCCGCGCGCATGCGTTCCGACATGGTGCCCTGCGGCACGATTTCCAGCTCGATCTTGCCGGCGCGATAGACCTCCTCGAACACCACCGAGCCGGCGCTGCGCGGATACGAACAGATGATCTTGCGGACGCGGCCGAGTTCGAGAAGCCGCGCGAGGCCGGTGCGCCCGGTGCCGGCATTGTTGGAAACCACGGTCAAGTCCTTGGCGCCTTGCTCGATCAGGCCTTCGATCAGCGCATTGGGCTGGCCGATCGAGCCAAAGCCGCCGAGCAGGACGACCGCGCCGTCGCGGATGCCGGCCATCGCGTCGGCCATGGTCTGTACGATTTTGTTGATCATCGAAGCGTATCGTCATCCTGAGGTGCGAGCGAAGCGAGCCTCGAAGGATGACGGAAAAATCATGTTCTATCCCACCACGCGCGCCCGCGCCGCGGCGGCAAAGGCCGGCATCACTTCGCGGGCGAAGCGGCTTAAGTTGTCGCTCGCCTTGTCGAGCCCCAGGCCGCCGCCATTGAGCAGGACATATTCCACGCCGAGCCGCTGCAGCTTTTCGAGCTTTTGCGCGATTTCGTCCGGCGTGCCGTAAAGCGCGCTTTCTTCGCTCGCTTCGCGGGTGTCGGAATAGGTCATGATGCTGGCCTTGCTCTTGGTGCCGTCGGGCGCGCTCGAAATCGCCTCCAGCCGCCGCTGCGCCTCCATCCGCCGCTCCAGCGCGGCGTCCTTGTCCGCTTGGTTCTTGGCGACATAGAACGCACGCGCGACGCCGACATCCAACGGATCGAAGACGCGGCCGCGGTCTTCCACGGCTTGCTTGAAAACGGCGATGCGCTCGGCGACCGCTTCGAAGGAGGCAAACTGGTCGAGCAACAGGTTGTAGCCGCGCGCGGCGACCTGACGGATGAAGTCGGGGCTGCCGGCGCCCATCCACATCGGCGGATGCGGTTTTTGCGCCGTCGGCGGCTCGACGATGATGTCCTCGAAGTTCCAATATTTGCCGTGATGCGAGAAGCGCTGCTTCGACGTCCAGGATTTGACGATCACGTCCAGCGTCTCGTTGAAGCGCGCATCGGCTTCCGCGATCGGCACGCAGAAACCGTGAAACTCGTTGTGGCGGTAGCCCTTGCCGACGCCGAAATCGAGCCGTCCGCCCGAGAGGAGGTCGATCGTTGCCGCCTGCTCCGCAAGCAGCACCGGATTGTGCCAGGGCAGCACCAGCACCGCGGTGCCGAGCCGCAATGTCTTGGTCTTGGCCGCCACCCAGGTGAGCAAAGCGAGGCTCGCCGACACCTGGCCGAAGCCGGTGAAATGGTGCTCGACCAGAAAGGTCGAATGATAGCCAAGTGCTTCGGCCTCGATATTGTAGTCGACGAACTGCTTGTAGCCCTGGCCGGAATCCACGTCCGGTCCGCCGTGGCGGGCCGTGGCGCTGCCGAATAGACCGAACCGCATGTGCCGGCTCCCTGCGTTGCGGCGGTAATGTAGCGCATGCCCGGCGTTCGGAGCTATAGTGGCGCGGGGAGGAAATCATAATGTTGCAACGTGTCATTGTGGCCGGACTCGCGGTCGCCGCTACGATCGCGACTTTCGCCTTTGCCTCGCCGCAGCCGGCCGCGGCCGACGATTATCCGAGCCGGCCGATCACCATGATCGTGCCTTATCCGGCGGGCGGCGGCGTCGATTTCATGGGCCGGCTTGTCGCCCAATATCTTTCGGCTTCGCTCGGCCAGCAGGTCGTCGTCGAGAACCGCGGCGGCGCCGGCGGCATGATCGGCACGCGCGACATCGCCAAGGCTGTACCGGACGGCTACACCATCGGGATGATGCTGACCGGCATCAGCCTCGGCGCCAACACCGGCTACGACATCAACAAGGATTTTTCGCCGATCGGGCTCCTCGCCTCGACGCCGATTATCGTCGACGCCAATCCGTCGCTGCCGGCGAAGTCGCTGGCCGACGTGGTGGCGCTGGCCAAAAAGGAGCCCGGCAAGCTTGCCGCCGGCACGCCGCCGGCGCCGACCATCAATTACTTTGCCGCCAAATTGTTCAACCTGATGGGCGGCGTCGATATCACGACCGTCGCCTATAAGGGCACCGGTCCGCTGACCACCGATCTGCTTGGCAACCAGGTCCCGCTCGGTTTTAACACCATCCCCGCCTCGGTGAGCCAGATCGCGGCCGGGCAGTTGCGCGGCTTGGCGGTGGCCGCCGCCGTCCGCTCGGCGGCGCTGCCGGATGTGCCGACCGCTGCGGAATCCGGTCTGCCCGGGTTCGAGGCGGTGCAATATTACGGCGTGACCGCGCCGGCCGGAATACCGCGGCCGATCGTCGATCGGCTTAACAAGGCGCTGCGCACGATGTTGAGCTCCGACGAGGTCAAGAAACGCCTCATCGCCGCCGGCAGCGATCCCGCGCCGTCGACGCCCGAAGAATACGCACAGAACATCAAGCGCGAGGAAGGCAAGTGGGCCGCGCTCATCGAGAAACTCGGCTTGAAGATCGAGTAGGCGCTATTCCGGGCGCCGCACGGCGCATTGGAATGGCGGACCGCGTCCGCTTTGATCGGCGCCGGCCGGTCGTCCGGATTTGCAATCAAAAAATAATCTGGAACCGTTCGACGGCGGCTGCGAGCGCTTAGGACGATGCCGATCTTCCCGGTCGCATCGGACCTTGGCCGTTGCGCCTCTGTCACCGGGATGCCCGCGTTTACATATTCGCGCAATTTGTCGCGCAGACAGCGAATGGAAATGTCGAGGATCTTCGCTGCGTGAGTTCGATTGCCGGCACAGGAGGCGAGCGTAAGGATGATGTGCTTTCTTACTGCCTCGGCGAGTGTCGCATCGTTGTCCGCAATCATCATCTTGACCTCACTTCATTTCCGGCACCGTCATGCCAGCAAAGTTAATAGATTTGGTTGCTCCGCGAATCCGTAGAATTACTGACAGACTTGCCCCGATAATTCGCTCAGATTCTTCGCTTGGTGATTTGCCCAAGCAGGACTCATGACAATTCAGGCGGATGAAAAGCACAAGGACTACGAGCATTACGCCGCGCATTGTCTGTATCTGATGAATGCGGCAACGGATCCGGATTCTCGTTCCATTCAGCGCGAGATGGCGACCGAATGGTTGAAACTCGCCGATGCAATTCGACATCTATTTGAATCGGAAAAAGCGACTGAGGCCGCCTCAATTGGCGGACTCGCCGGTTGAGATGTGCCTGCCCCCGGCACGTTGGAGGTTTCGCGAGGGAAGCAACGATGAACAGGTTCGCAAAACTTGCTTTGTTGTTGTGTTTCGCGTTGGCTGCCTCCGGAGTGTCGCGCGCGGCGCTTGCCGCTACGGTCGATGCGCAGATCTCGGCGCGGCTTGATGCCTTGGAAAAGGAAAATGCCGCGTTACGCGCGCGCCTCAACCGCCTCGAAGTCGTCCACAGCGGCGATAAGGCACCGCTCGGCGGCTGCACAATCCAATCCGGCGCTCGCCTCAGTGTCGGGACCGCAAAACGCAAATGCCTTGGCTGCCGGCGCGGGCCAAGTCGTCGGCGCCCGAACATTGAACTCGCGACCCCACTTCGAGGTCAGCGGCTCGCTATTGTTCCTGCAGCCCGGCGCCGGCAATCTCGAATACGGGACACTGGTGACTCCTTTGCCGCTCGCGACGCCCAATTGGAGCAATCAGTCGCTCTCGCCAAACTTCGATCCTGCCTTCCGGGTCGGGGCTCGCTACATGCCCAACAAGTCCAACGATATCGAATTGAATTGGACGCATCT
This sequence comes from uncultured Alphaproteobacteria bacterium, assembly GCA_963816565.1. Lineage (GTDB taxonomy): Bacteria > Pseudomonadota > Alphaproteobacteria > Rhizobiales > Xanthobacteraceae > BOG-931. The sequence goes on from CAWFLM010000002.1 coordinate 42,919, forward strand.
GAACACCACCACGAATGCCTCGTTCTCCGGCGCGCCCACGCAAATGGTGGGGCCGCCTTATTTGATCGGCCCAGAATCGGCGCTTTACAAGAACGCTACTGGCGACGTGCAATTCGCCTACGATTCCGTCAATCTCGACGGCGGACATACCTTCTGCGCCGAATGTCCGTTCCAGCTGCGCGTCTTCGGCGGCGTCGAGGTTGCGCGTATCCGCCAGAACCTGACGGGGACGTTCCAAAGCCCGGATGGCACGGCTTCCACCGCGGACACCACCAATTCGTTGTTTACCGGCGCCGGGCCCCGTTTGGGAATGAAAGGCCAATATGCCATAGGCGACTTCCAATTCCTCGGTGAGGTCGCGGGAGCAGCCCTGGTCGGCACCGCAAAGAGTAGCATCAATTTCTCAACGCTTTCTCCAGCGCTCGTCGGACCGAACAACCAATCTCTGACGTCGCCCAACGCGACGCAGGTGATTCCCAGCATCGACGCCAGATTGGCCACCGCCTATGTGTTCCCGCCCAGCAACTACGGACTGTTCAGGGTCGAGATGGGTTATCAGGCGGCGGTGTATTTCAATGCCGTCAGTCAGTATTCCCTGACCTCGGTGCCGACAGCTCTCATGATTCCACCCGTCGGTATTTACTTGGCGACGGCGCAGCATTTGCAAAGCAACTTCACCGACCAAGGCCCCTACGTGACAGGCAGCTGGTTGTTCTAATCCCATCCCAGCATCGGCCGCGCACCAATTACAGCGGCTTGAACACCGGCGTCGGCGGACCGTTCTCCGTTTCTTCGAACACCACCGTGACCTCGCCGCCGATGCGCCAGGCGTCTATGGCGAGGCGCCGAGCGCCATCTCGGCGTGCAGCCGCGCCGCCGTCTTGTCCGGCGGATGCCGGATGCCTCTAGGCGCCGGCAATGTAGGCCTTGCCTTTGATGGTCATGCGTTGCGACCGTATCCCGGATTGAGCGCCGGCGAAATCCGGGTACAACAGGCAGAACCGAGGAGGCACCGGGAATGGAGCTTGGATTGAAGGGTAAAGTCGCGCTGGTGACCGGATCGAGCCGGGGCATCGGCCGCGGCGTCGCGCTTGCTTTGGCGGCCGAGGGCTGCGACGTCATGCTGACCGGCCGCGATGCCGCGGCACTTAATGAAGTCGCTGACGCGATCCGCAAATCCGGACGCCGCGCCGGCATCGCCGTGCTCGATCTGCGCCAGAAGGACGCGGCGGAAAAACTCATCGGCCAGGTGCGGCGCGAGCTCGGCGGTCTCGACATTCTGGTCAACAATGCCGGCGCCACCAAGCGCGGCGATTTCCTCGAGCTTACCGATGCCGATTTCGAGGACGGCTATGCGCTTAAATTTTTCGCCCATGTGCGGCTGGCGCGCGCCGCCTGGCCGCTTCTGAAGGAGCGGCGCGGTTCGCTGGTCTCGATCGGCGGCACCGGCGGGCGCAAGCCGACCGCGGAGTTCACCATCGGCAGTTCGGTCAATGCCGCGGTCGCCGCGTTTTCCAAATGTCTCGCCGACCGCGGCAAGGAGGAGGGCGTGCAGGTCAACTGCATCCATCCGAGCATGGTCGAGACCGACCGGCTGTGGAAGCGGATCAAGGCCGAGATGGAGCGCACCGGCTGGCCGGAGGACAAGGCGCGGGAGGAAATGTGCCGCGGCTTCGGCATCACGCGCTTCGGCACGGTCGAGGACGTCGCCGATCTGATCACGTTTTTAGTATCGGCGCGCGCCACCTGGATGCACGGCGCGACCATCGATCTCGACGGCGGCGAGATTCCGACGCTGTGACCAACATCCTCCTCACCCCGGCCCGCATCGGGCCGGTCGAAATCAAAAATCGCATCGTCATGCCGCCGATGACGACGCGCACGGCGGATGCCGAGGGCTTCGTCACCGACGACAGCGTCGCCTATTACATGGCGCGGGTGCGCGGCGGCACCGGGCTGATCACGGTGGAGATGGCGTCGCCGGAAAAGTGCGGCCGGCATCGTCGCCACGAGGTCGGCATCTATGACGACCGTTTCATTTCCGGCCTGACGCGGCTGGTGGGTGAAATCCACGGCGGCGGCGCCAAGGCCTCGATCCAGCTCGGCCATGGCGGCGGGCACACCCGCGTCGACATCTGCGGTGAAACGCCGATCGCGCCGTCGGCAATACCGCATCCGGTCTATGAGACGACGTTCGAGACCATCATTCCGCAGGAGATGACCAAGGATCGCATTGCCGAAACGACGGCCGCCTATGTCGCAGCGGCACAGCGCGCGCAACAAGCCGGCTTCGATTGCGTCGAGATTCATGCCGCGCACGGCTATCTGATTTCGCAATTTCACGCGCCGTTCGAAAATCGCCGCACCGACGACTATGGCGGCTCGCTCGAAAACCGCGCCCGCTTCGGGCTCGATGTGTTGCGCGCGGTGAAGGCGGCGGTGCCGGGCCTCGGTGTGATTTATCGGCTGTCGGTGGAGGATTTCTTCCCCGGCGGGCTGCCCTATAGCGAAGGCCGGCAGATCGCGATCTGGGCCGCGGCGGCCGGCGCCGATGCGCTGCACGTCACCGCCGGGCATTATCGTTCGCTGCCCTCGGCGCAGGTCGTGCTGCCGCCGATGAGCCTGCCGGACGCGACCTTTCTCGATTTCGCCGCCGACGTGAAAAAACACGTCAGCGTGCCGGTCATCGCGGTCGGCCGCCTCGGCGATCCGGCGACCGCGGAAGCGGCGGTGGCGAGCGGCAAGACTGATTTCATTGCGCTCGGCCGCACGCTGGTCGCCGATCCGCAATGGGTCGAGAAAGTCGGCCGAGGCGAGCCGATCCGCCGCTGCCTTGCCTGCAACACTTGCATCAACGACATGCGCGGCGGCGCGCGCATCGGCTGCGTGGTCAATGGCGCGGCCGGCCGCGAGACTTTGTTCGCCACGGCGCAGCCGCCGCGTGGCGAACGCATCGCGGTCATCGGCGCCGGCCCGGCCGGACTCACTTATGCGGGACTGGTGGCCGAGGGAAATACGGTGGTGGTTTTCGAGAAGAGCACGCGTCCCGGCGGCAGCTTCCGTTATGCCGGCAAGGCGCCGCTCTATCAAGAAGTCGAGGCAAGCGAAAAAAGCTTTGAACGCTATATCGCCGATCTGGTGGGTGCCTGCGTCATGAAGGGCGTCATGTTTCGTCTGGCGAGCGACGTCAACACGCTGCCCGGACTCCTGGCGCCGTTCGATCGCATCGTCGTCGCGACCGGCGCCGAATATCGCTTCGGCCTCGGCGGCATCGCCGATTGGCTGCTCGACCACGATCTGGCGCGCGCGCCGGGCCTGGCGCGGCTGTTCTCCTGGCCGGCGTTGCGCGAGTGGTTCTACTATCGCGCGCGCCGCGCCACCGGCGAGAGCTTCCGGCATTTAGCGGCGGCGGGCCAAAAAGTCGTGGTCATCGGCGATGCGGTGCGGGCCGGCAAAAGCAAGCCGGCGATTGCGAGCGCCTTTGAAGCGGCGTTGCTCGGCAAGTAGCGGACAAATCGCCGCACGTCTTCATCTCCTTCTTGCCACCAATCTATGGCAACGCTGCAGCTATAGGCGGCGGCTGGCGGCGTGATGGTCGAATAATGCGATCTTCGCAGCAGAAGAACTTGCGGGTGATCGCGCCGTGTCTGGGCGTGATCGCCGTCATGCTCGGACTGGTCGCCTATTCGCCGCAGCTATACCGGTTGTTTTGCGGCGCGACAGGTCTCGGCGGCACCACGCAACGCGTGAACGAGGACACCGCGGCCATCGCCAAGCGGATGGTGACGGTGCAGTTCGACAGCAATGTCGAGCCCGGCCTGCCGTGGCGCTTCGCGCCGGAGCAGCGCGCGGTGAAGGTGCATCTCGGCGAGCAGAAGCTGGTCTATTTCTCCGCCGAGAACACTGGCGATCAGCCGATCGTCGGCCACGCGACGTTCAATGTCACGCCGCTGCAGACCGGAATCTATTTCAACAAAATCCAATGTTTCTGCTTCACCGAGGAGCGGCTCGAACCGCATCAGAAAGTCGATATGCCGGTGGTGTTCTTCGTCGATCCAGCCTTCGGCAAGGATCCCGAGCTGCGGAGCATCGACACGATCACGTTCGCTTATACTTTTTTCCGCTCGGCCAATCCCGCAAACGCCACTGATCTGTCGCGCTTTCTGCCCGATGCGCCGCCGGACGCCGCCCACGGCCAGGAGCTGTTCAGCGAGCGTTGCACCGCTTGCCACGCGCTCGACGCCAACAAGTTCGGCCCGATGCTCGGCGACGTCGTTGGCCGCAAGGCCGGCGCGGTCCCCGGCTACCGCTATTCGCCGGCGCTCGCGAGCGCGAGCTTTGTCTGGTCGGCGGAGAGCCTCGATCGGTGGCTCACCGACCCGCAGCAATTCGTTCCCGGCGCGAAAATGCCGGTTCGCGTTCTCGAGAGGACGTCGCGGCGCGACATCATTGCCTATCTGCAGCAGGCAAGCGGCGGCCGGATCAAAACCACAGCGGCTGACGGATCGGGGTTCTAGGCGCTCCGGACGGATTTGGCGTTCTAATGCGCGCCGGTCAGCTCGGCGACCCTCTTGACGTGCGCAATGGCAACCTGCGCGCCGCCCGTCTTGGTGAGAAGATCGAACGTCTCGTCGTCGTCGTCGCGGACCGGCGTGAGCGCCCGATCCGTGTAGTTCATCGCCTTGGGATCGCGTGTTATCGCCATCTTCACCAGGACGAGCCGCCCGATCGTGCCGATCACAGTGCAGTGCTTGCGGAGGCTTTCCCAGGCAAAGCGCGGCCAGAAAATCCAGGAACTCTCGCGCGGCAGGCCGGGCCGCCGCTCCGAAGGGTGTTTGAGGCGGAAGATGCCGCATTGCAGCGGGTGTACGTTTTCGAGGCTAACCGCGGACGCGAACGTCGCCAGCACCTTCAAAAGGCTGAACATCGGCACTCCGGTCGCCGCCGCGCGACGCAGCAGTGTCTCCATGTGTTCCCGGGTGTAATAGAGCGACCAGGCTTCGAGGTAGATCGCATCCCACTCTGCTTTGCTCATTTTCGGGTGGGCGGTGCAGATGTGCTCGGCGTCATATTTGTTCAGATCCGCGTCCATCGCGACGCCATTTTTCCAGAGGGTCTGATGATCCTCCGAGCCGGGCAGCGGCGTCAGGCAGAAGAACTCGATGACGTCGAGCGGAAGTTCCTTCTGCATGATGGCGATATCGCGCCTGATGGTCTCGGGCGTGTCCGCAGGAAAGCCCAGGATATAGCCCGCGAGCGTGATGATGCCCTGCGCCTTCCAGGCGAGCAGCATCTTGCGATATTCGGTGATCTTGTTCTGGCGTTTCTTCGCTGCCGCGAGATTGTCGGCGTTGATGTTCTCCAGCCCGATGAATACCCGCGTGACGCCGGCGCGCTTGGCCTTCTCGATAAAGCCCGAAATTTTGTGGCAGAGCGCGTCGACTTGGATCATCAGTCCAAGCGGGATGCCATCCCTCTCCCGCAGCTCGATCAGGCGATCGAAGATCGCCTCCCAATCTTTGTTGCGCGCAAAATTATCGTCGGTGATGAAGAATTTGTGGATGCCCTGCGCCCAGTTGAGGCGCACCAGATGCTCCACGTCGTCGGCGGAACGGTAGCGCGATTTGCGGCCCTGCACGTTGATGATCGTGCAGAACGAGCACTGGTAGGGACAGCCGCGGCCAGCGTCAAAACTCGTGCTCAGCCCCAGCGTGCGCGCAACATATCGCTTCGGAAGGAACGGCACGGGCGTACCTTCCATCCCCGGCAGGTCCTTCATAAAGTCGTAGACCGGCGCAAGCTGGCCCGCCGGCCGCGTCTTGCAACACCCCGTCGAGCCGGCCCTCGGCCTCGCCGGCAAACATGGCGATGCCCAATTCTCGGCAGGCGTCGAGATCGACCGCATGCCCGTCAAGCATCGAGAGGCACCCCGACACATGAAAGCCTCCCATAACGACGGGTATTCCGGCGTTCCGGAACGGCCGCGCGATATCGAGAGCGCGGGGGTATTGGTTCGACTGAACGCCGATCAGCCCAACAAGACCGAAATCGCCATGCGATCGTAAGCGGGCGAGAAGAGCTGGCGCGTCCACTCTGGTGTTGGTCTCGTCGATCACCGTGATGTCGATGGCGACGTCCGGCCCGAGCACTTGCCGCTCGGCGCAATCGGCCGCGATGCCGTATATGGCAGCGAGCGAATTGGACGGGATCATCGTGCGCCACCAGCGGATCACATAGCCGTCGTCGTCGTAGTGCGACGGCTTGATCAGGAGCAGCTGGAATTGGCGCTTCGCGATCATGGCGATTGAAGCACGATCTGTCTCCGACGTTGACGTTGATGCAAGACTGAGGCTGAGGCTACCCCACTCCCTAGCATGGCAGGCGAACGCATACTACCTCGGCTACCGGCCGAGCCGCCGAAAACCAGCGCTTGAGAAGAATTGGCGCGGGGTTCGAGCTTATGATCGGCACCGGTCATCAAAAACGATGCGGCTCCAGAGCCTTTCCGCCTTAGGCGTTGCGCAATACGCGCGAAAACGTCAGTCCCTGGACGACGACGGTGAAAACGACCACGGCATAGGTCAGGACGAGCAGTTGCGTCCGCCACGGCGAAGCGGGCAGCGTCAAGGCGAGCGCGATCGAAATCCCGCCGCGCAGTCCGGCCCAGGTCAAAATCGTCGTGGCCCGCCACTTTTCGTGGATTTTATCGCCGGTCAGCGCCACCGGCACGGCAACGCTGACGAGACGCGAGACGATCGCCAGCGGGATTGCGAACACGATCGGGAATGAGCTCGATCGGCGTAACGACCAAGCCGAGGATTTGCAGTCCCATCAGCAAAAACAGCATGGTGTTCAAAATCTGATTGAGCGGCGACCAGAAACCGATCAGCACCGAGCGCGTATCGGGAGTCATGCCGAACCGCGGCGACGGCGAGCCGAGGCAGAGCCCGGCGGCGACCACCGCGATCGGGCCCGAGAGGTCGGCGAGGTTCGCAAGGCGATAGCAGCCGAGCACCAGCGCCAATGAAATGAGCAGCTGCAAGCCGTCGTCGGCAATCTGCCGCAACAGCAGCGCCGCGAGCCAGCCGGCGACAATCCCGAGCAGCGCGCCGCCGACAATCTCGCGGCCGAGCGCCACGAGCACATGGCCGTCGCCGAGATGAATGGCGTCGCCCTGCGTCACCCCCAGCGCCAGCAAGAACAGCACGACGCCGGCGCCGTCGTTGAACAGGCTCTCGCCGACGATTGCCGCGCGCAAGCTCGCCGGCAGGCCGGCGCGGCGCAACAGGCTTTCCACCACCACCGCGTCGGTCGGGGCGAGCAGCGCGCCGAGCACGAAACACCAGATCAGCGGTACGCCGGCGCCGAGGCCCAAGAGCGCCCACAGGCCGTAACCGAAAATGAGGGTGGACAGGATCACGCTGACGGTGGCGAGCAGCAGAATGACCCAGCGCCGCCGGTTTAATTCCGCGACGTCGACGTGCAGGCTGCCGGCGAACAACAGCAGCGCCAGTGCGCCGTCGAGAAAGAAATGCGGCAGGTCGGCGGCGCCGAGCGTGCCGCGAAACCATCGCATGACGTGCAGGTGCAGCACATGATCGGCGGCTACGATAAGGAGCGAGACGACGAGCGAGCCGAGCAGCATGCCGATCGCCGGCGGCAGCCTGGCCCAGATGTGGTTGACGCAGCCGATGAGCACCGCCAGCGCCAGCACCATGGCGAAAAGATCGACCGGCCCCATTGCCCGCGCCTCACGTGAGACGGGCAGCTATTGGCAGCTTTTCAGGGGATGCGAAAGCCGGTCGCGGCCGAACCCGAGCGGGCGCTATTTGAGCGCGCTCGAAACCGTCGAGAACGTGGTCTTGAGTTTGGTGCCGAGCCCGGTGATCACCGGAATGATCGCCAATGCGATCCCGGTCGCGATCAGGCCATACTCGATCGCCGTCGCGGCGCTTTCGTCTTTGAGGAACTTGACGATCAGACTTCATGGTGACGCCTCGATTATGCGCCCGATCATTAGGTTTAGAATCTTATGAGGTGCTTAAAGCCGATCAAGAAATCGGGTTCCGCAGGCCGCATTGTTGGCGCGCGCTAAGCAAGCTTTTACCGTCATATGACATACAAGCGCGCATGTCAATGTGGGAGAGACCTCATGTTGCGCGCACCAAATATTGCTTTGTTCGTTATTTCCGGCTGCCTGGCGATGCTCGGCATCCTGGCGGCATTGCCCATTGCCCTGCCGATCCCGGGTCTGACCGGCAATTCGGCATGGTATATTTTCGCCGCATGGTTCCTGCTCGCGGCGGGCAGCGCGCTGCCGCCGGTCTCCGAGGGCGGCCAGGAATAACGAAGGTAAACGGCGCTTCCCGTTCGAACTTGACGGAGCGTCAGCTCCGCCCGGTGAGTTTGCGCGCGCTGTCGAGGTGGCCGTAGCTGCGGACCGGGGCGCACATCAGGAAGCGATAGCCTTCTTTGACGATACGCTCGGCATTGTGCGCCTCGACATGCGGGTGGCCGACGACGACGCCCGCCGCCTTGCAGGTGTTGACGATCTGCGCCATCGCCTCGAGCACCACCTTGTGCTCGTACTGGCGCGGATAGCCGAGCTCCTGGGACAGGTCGCCTTCGCCGATCAGGATGGCGCCGATGCCGGGCACGTTTTTCAGGATGTCGTTGAGGTTGTTGATGCCCTCGGTGTCCTCGATCATCAGGATCACGAATATCTCGCCCTTGGGATTGAGCGGCCACACGTCGGCGCGGTCGTAATATTCCTGCTGGCTGATGCCCCAATAGCGCACCGCCTGCGTCGGGCCGTCGCCGCGGATGCCGGCCGGCTCGTAGAGCGGCTTGTCCTTGAGCCGCGGATAGCGGCAGGCGGCGACCGCGTTATAGGCCTGCTCGACATTGCTGATATGCGGCCAGATGATTCCGTAGGCGCCGAGATCGAGCACCTGCTTGGCGTGGAATTGCGCCTTCTCGCCGCCGTTCGGCGGAATGCGCACGTGCGGCGTCACCGCCGGCGCCAGCGAGCCGGACTTGGCGATCTGGCCGCGGTTGAGCATGTATTGCAGGCAGTCGCGGAAGGCGCGGATGTCGTAGGCGTTGTGCTCCATCTCGTAGAACACGCCGTCGTATTTCGCGGTGGCGAGCGCGATCGCCGTCTCGACGTCGGCCTGCGCAAACGTCACCAAGCGTGTGGCCCTTTTCGAGCGCGCCAATGACGCCGTTGAGCCGCGGAAGTTCAGCCATCCCTTGGTCTCCCTGATTGCGGGGCGCATCCTAGCGGCATGATCGCGAAAAGTGGATACCGGTTTTCGGAAAAGATCATGCGCAAATAAAGCCGCTGCCGGGTCGGGGTTTGACAATCGCGCCGTGCGCCGTAGCATCGCGCCTCCCCCAACCCCACGAAACGGCGCTGTCTCATGATCATCGATTGCCACGGCCACTACACCACCGAGCCCAAGGACCTGCATCGCTTCCGCAAGGAGCAGACCGCGGCCGCCACCGCCAAAGACAAGACGGCGATGCCGTCGCGCGCGTCCTTGAAAATGTCCGACGACGAGATCCGCGACAGCATCGAGCAAAACCAGCTCAAGCTGCAGCGCGAGCGCGGCACCGATCTGACGATCTTCTCGCCGCGCGCCTCCGGCATGGGCCATCACGTCGGCGACGAGAGCGTCAGCCTGGAATGGTCGCAGATCTGCAACGATCTGATCGCGCGCGTCATCTCGCTCTTCCCGAAGAATTTCATCGGCGTGTGCCAATTGCCGCAATCGCCGGGCGCCGACCCCGCGAACTCCGCCGCCGAGCTCGAGCGCTGCGTCAACATGGGCTTCGTCGGCTGCAACCTCAATCCCGATCCGTCCGGCGGCTATTTCAACTCGCCGCCGATGACCGACAAATCCTGGTTCCCGCTCTACGAGAAGATGATCGAGCTCGACGTGCCGTGCATGATCCACGTCTCGGGCTGCTGCAACCCGGCGATGCACACCACCGGCTCCTATTACCTCAACGCCGACACCATGGTGTTCATGCAGGTGCTGCTGTCCGACCTGTTCAAGACTTTTCCCAAGCTGAAATTCATCATTCCGCACGGCGGCGGCGCGGTGCCGTTCCATTGGGGCCGCTTTCGCGGCATCGCGCTCAACAACGGCAAGCCGGAGCTCGCCGAGATCATGGGCGACAACATTTTCTTCGACACCTGCGTCTATCATCAGCCCGGCATCGACCTCCTGACCAAAGTGGTGCCGATCGACAACATCCTGTTTGCCTCGGAGATGGTCGGCGCGGTGAAGGGCAACGATCCGAAGACCGGGTTCGGCTTCGACGACACCAAGCGCTATGTCGACAAGGCGCCGCTCAGCGACGCCGACCGCAAGAAGATCTTCGAGGGCAACGCGCTCAAGGTCTATGGGCGCCTCAAAGCCGCCGTGGCGAAGGCGACGGCATAAGGCTATTGCGGTTTGACGAAGGCTCCGAAAACGAGCGCAGCGAAAGGGCAGTCGCGGACGCATGTGGTCCGCGTTGGCGCGCGCGAGATCGAGACCCGCGGCCTCGCTGACGGCTTCTGGACCGATCTCTATCACCGCGCGATGATCGTCTATTGGCCGGTGTTTTTCGGCAGCGCCGCGGCGATCTTCGTCGTTCTCAACGCCATTTTCGCGTTTCTTTACTGGCTCGGCCCCGACCCGATCGCCAACGTGGTGGGCAACTCGCCGCTGCAACTGTTCTACTTCTCGATCGAGACGCTGGCGACGGTCGGCTACGGCGATATGCATCCGCAGACCGATTACGGCCACACCATCGCGACGATCGAAATCTTCACCGGCATGTGTTTCCTCGCGGTGATGACCGGGCTTGATCTTCGCCCGCTTCTCGCGGCCGCGGGCGCGCTTTATTTTCGCCGACCATCCCATCGTCGGCCGCCATCAGGGCACAAACGACGCTGATGATCCGTGTCGCCAACGAGCGGCACAACACGATCTCGCAGGCCACCGCGCGGCTGTGGCTATTGCGCGTGGAAAAGGTCGCGGAACGCAATCAGCTGCGCCGCTTTTACGAGCTGAAGCTCGAGCGCGGCGAGCATCCGATGTTCGCGCTGAGCTGGACGTTGTTTCATCCGATCGACAAGACGAGCCCGCTGCACGGCGTGACCGCAAGCGAGCTTGCCGCGTCCGATGGCACGCTGGTGCTCAATCGTCAGCGGCGTCGACGACAGTTCCGCGCAGCATCTCCATGCGCGCCGCATCTATTCGCATCGCGACATCCGCTGGAACTACCGCTACCGGGACATCACCAGCCTTCGCCGGACGGCCGGCTGTTGCTCGACTACAGCCTGTTCCACGAAGTGCTGCCGGAAGAGGCGTGAACGCCCGCGGTGATCAGTCAGCCTGCCGCTTTGCGCGCGGCGCGGCCGATCCAATTGCCGAGCGCCTTGACCGCGCTCGGGGTGGTCTTGCCGTAGTCGAGCGCGATCACGTGTTCGACTGGCGCGGCCGGAGCGCCGCGGCCGCGCCTGCTGCCGTTGCGGGCGACGCGCCGCGTCTTGCCTCGCACGAGCTTCTTGGCGTTGAATTTCTTGGCGTGATTGAGCGCGATCGGGCCGACATGGGTGAGAAATACTTTTTCGTGCGGCCGGGTCAGCGTCTCGACGGCTTGCCGCAACGGCAGGAATTTTACCGCTTTGACGTCGCCCATCAGTTCGCGCACCGGCGCGCCTTCGGTGCGCATCAGCCAGAACTGCACGATCTTGATCCGGCCCTCGACCATATACGACATCGAGCCGAGAAATTCGTGGACCGAGACGTCGTAGCCGGTCTCTTCCAGCACTTCGCGCTTGGCGGCGATATGGGCGCGCTCGCGCGGCAAGAGCTTGCCCTTCGGCAGGACCCACGCCTTCTCCCGTCGCAATCGCACGATGGCGATGCGCGGCCGCGCCTCGCCGCGTAGGACGATTCCGCCCGCCGCCAGAATCGGCGCGTAGCCCTTCGCCGAATCAGTCATGACAAATTTATGCCGAAGGCGGCTGCGCCGGGCAAGCCGGGAATTGCACCCGGGAGCGTTGTTTATGACATGGCGATGACGATCTTGCCGAAATGCGCATTGGCGCGCATGACGCCGAGCGCGTCGGCAATCTGGGCCAGCGGATAGGTCTTGTAGATCGGCAGCGACAGCTTGCCGGCTTCGAGCGCCGGCCACAGGTCGGCCCGCAGCAGGCGATTGATCTCGCGAACCTCTTCGGCTGTGCGGGTGCGGAACGTGACGCCGATATAATCGATGCGCTTGAGCGCATGCTTGTCGAAGTCGAACTCGCCCTTGTTGCCGCCGAGCCGTCCGACATTGACGATGCGGCCCAACAGCGCCGCCGCTTCGAGGTTGCCGTTGGCGACGCCGGCGGAAATCAGATCGACGATCAGGTCGACGCCCTTGCCGCCGGTCGCCTTCTTGACCTCGGCCGGCCAGTTCGGGTCGCTCGAATCGAGCGCGACATCGGCGCCGTATTCCTTCAGCCGCGCCCGGCGCGCCGCATTGGTCGAGGTGCCGATGACCAGCGCCGCGCCCATGAACTTGGCGATCTGCATGCCCATCAGGCCCATGCCGGCGCTGGCGCCCTGCATCAGCAAGGTCTCGCCGCGCTTGAGTCGTCCTGCGGTGACGACCGCGTTGTGCATGGTCTGCAGCGCTACCGGAAAGCACGCGGCCTGCTCGTAGGTCATGTTGTTGGCGGGGATGCGATGCACCCGGCCGGCGTCGGTGGCGACGAATTCGGCAAAGCCGCCCGGCGCCGAGCCCATGACGCGGTCGCCGGCTTTGATGACGTCGCTTGCACCTCGCCGCCGACAGCCTCGACCTCGCCGGAGCATTCCAGACCCGATCCGCGCGCCGACGCCGCCGACGCTGCCATGCTGGTGGCCCGAGGCGACGATCAGGTCGGCGCGGTTGAGGCTCGAGGCCCGCACCCGGATCAGAACCTCGTTCGGCTTCGGCTCGGGCTTCGGCAGGTCGCGGACTTCCGACTCCTTTTTCGCCGACCACGGCAGCTTTCATGACGCGTTCTCCCTGTCGCTTTTGCTATCGCTTTTCCTGTCGCTTTTCTTGGCTGTGCTATCGTCGATCGTTGCGGAGTTCAACCGGCAACTGCCGGATTGGCATGCCATTGCCTTCTCTCGCCACGACCAGCGTCGGCAGCTTGCCGCGGCCGACTTGGCTCGCCGCGACGCAACACAATCGCCCCATTTCGGACGCCACGTCGTGAGCTCCATTGCACCGCACCCGGAGGTCACGGTCCAAAGTTGGAAAGATGTTTATGCCTAATCGCTGAAGTCAACTAGAATGGCTCGCTCATCGCGTCGTGCGAAATTAATTGCTCTTGATCCCGAGGTTGGCGTCAATGGCTACTGAATATGAGAAGATCGATTAAATAATGCGATGCGACGCAAACTGAAAGACGGCGAGTTGTCCAATACGCGATAGCAAGAAAGATACCATTCACAAACGCATTCACCATCGTGTCTACAACACCCGATGTGAAATGAATTAGTGCAAAGACCGCTGAACTTATGATGATGACTGGCAGCCGCTGTGGGAGCCAGCGCTCGATTACTGCGAATAAGAACTTGCGAAAGACCACTTCCTCGACGAATACAGCAAACAAGAGTCCCAACGAAAGATCCGCGATCCGAACGGTTGGATCTGAGATTGGGGGCCAAGATGATGTCTCCAAAAAGCGAAAATAGGGCTCGAGAATGGGGTAGCCGAATGTTTGCTCTACACACTCGGCGGCAAATAGCAGCGAGAAAACCAGAAGTGAACTTAGCCGGCCGGTTCGTGGATGCGGCGACTGAAGGAGGCCAGAGTAGAATCCGAGGATGACCCCGATCAGAGAGATGCATCGAGCTAGGTAATCGACTGCCATCCAGTGCAGATAATTATCATCACCAAGCAGGGCGATGCGCCTGACGATGAAGGGGCCAACCGCCAGGATTACTGCCAGCCAAAGAACCCACAGAGACAATGGATATGACGGGTGAGTCGCCGTGGATGGAGGCGGTATCGTATCGCAAATGAGTTTGGGTTGCCGCATGACTGAAAGCGCATTTTGCAATGAAGTGTAAATTGGGGCGTGGTCCGCTTGTTCGCACCGCAATCTCGCCCAGCAACCAATCGACAAATCGGTGGCTGGAGATGAAACCCAACGGGGGGTTCTTCGAGTCACGCCATCCGCGCAGCTAGTACAGGTGCGGGATCAATCGCGATGTCCGAGCCATGTAGTTCCTATATTGGGGAAAGGTCTTCAACAGGACCTGTTCCTCGTTATTCATCCTTATGACCTGACAGGCACATTGCAGCATTAAAATCAGCACGGCCGATAGCGAGAGGAATTGTAGCGTTAGCCCAACGAGCACGATCCCTTCACCTAGATACAGAGGATGACGGACCACGGCGTAGGGGCCGCATACCACCAATTGGCGCGCTTCCGACATCATGCTGATGGATCGGCCGAGGTTAAGCGCGCTATAGAGCGCGAAGAGCGTGCCGACAACAGCCAGCAGCGTAGACACGTAGTAGAGCCGGTTTGAAAGCTCGACTGGCGGCAATAGGACGATTCCCACGCTAAGATACGTTCCCGCTATTGCGGCAGCGCGTGGAAACAGCCCCTCAGATTTAGCCTGAGGCTTATCACGAAAAATCAATAGAGCGATCAGTGTGCTGATGAAAACCAACGTTGTAAGTGTGGAGATTAAACCCACAATCGCGCGGAGATCGATGGCGCCGAAGTCGGTAACCGATATCCCATTCAGAGCTGGAAGGCGTGCCGACGCACAGAGCCCGTACCAGACGATCAAGGGCAGCGCGATGAGTTGATCGAAGGCCTTGGTATGTTCAAACGCTTTGAAACGCTCAATTCGCGAAGAACAGGGTCGAATATCGGTGCCAATGTGAGTCATCGTAAACCAACGACTTTCGTCAACTTGGTGTCAGCGCCAATTAGTTACACTAGCAACTATTGACCCAATAGGTTGCGGCTTTGCTAAACAACCTGCTGAATTTTTCATTATTTTGGCCGTTAAGCTTGGGAGGTTTGTCGCCTCTTTGAAGCGCTCGTGCGCGCCCTGGAATGCGCATATGGCTTCGAGGTCGGTCAACGTATAAAACTAAGCCGATGAACCAGGCCGTCCGCCCGCAAAAAATTGCCGCCTCGGCCTGCCCGCACGATTGCCCGTCGACCTGCGCGCTCGAGGTCGAGGTGCTCGATGCGCACACCATCGGCCGGGTTCGCGGCGCCGCGGATAATGCCTACACGGCGGGCGTGATCTGCGCCAAGGTCGCGCGCTACGCCGAGCGGGCGCATCATCCGGACCGCTTGCATGCATCCGCTGCGCCGCACCGGCGCCAAAGGCTCCGGCCGATTCGCGCCGATCTCCTGGGATGACGCGCTCGATCTCGTCGCCGAAGCTTTCACCCGCGCCGAAGCGCGCCACGGCTCGGAAGCGGTGTGGCCCTATTACTATGCCGGCACCATGGGCTACGTCATGCGCGACGGCATCCATCGCCTGCGCCACGCCAAGAAATATTCCGGCTTCTTCTCGACCATCTGCGTCAATCCGGCCTTCACCGGCTTCATCGCCGGCACCGGCAAGCTCGCCGGCGCCGATCCGCGCGAAATGGCGAAGTCCGATTGCGTGGTGATCTGGGGCACCAATGCCGTCAACACCCAGGTCAACGTCATGACGCACGCGACGCGCGCCCGCAAAGAACGCGGCGCCAAGATCGTCGCCGTCGACGTCTACATGAACGCGACCATGAAACAGGCCGACCTGGCGGTGCTGATCCGGCCCGGCACCGACGGGGCGCTCGCTTGTGCGGTGATGCATTGCCTGTTCCGCGACGGCAAGGCCGACTGGGATTATCTGGAACGCTACACCGACGCGCCGCACGAGCTCGCCGCGCACGTGCGTACGCGCGATCCGGCCTGGGCGTCGCGCATCGCCGGCTGCCCGGTCGAGACCATCGAAGCCTTCGCGCGGCTCGTCGGCGACAACAAGCGCACGTTTTTCCGTCTCGGCTACGGCTTCTCGCGCTCGCGCAACGGCGCGGTCAATATGCACGCCGCGAGCTGCATCGCCGCGGTGACCGGCGCCTGGCAGCTCGAAGGCGGCGGCGCCTTCCACAATAACGGCGGCGTGTTCCACCTCAACAACAGCGTGATCGAGGGCAGCGATCTGCGCGATCCGTCGATCCGCATGCTCGACCAGTCGCGCATCGGCGCGATTCTGACCGGCGATCGTGAGGCGCTGATCGGCGGGCCGCCGGTCGACGCGCTCTTGATCCAGAACACCAATCCGCTGTCGGTTGCGCCCGATCAGGAGGTCGTCAAGCGCGGCTTTGCCCGCGACGATCTGTTCGTTTGCGTGCACGAGCAATTCATGACCGACACCGCCAAGGCCGCCGATGTCGTGCTGCCGGCCACCATGTTCGTCGAGCACGACGATTTTTATACCGCCGGCGGCAGCCAATACATTTTGCTCGGGCCGAAGCTCGTCGAGCCGCCCGGGCAATGCCGCTCGAACCACGAGGTGATCTGCGCGCTGGCCAAGCGGCTGGGCGCCGCGCATCCGGGTTTCGATATGACGCCGCGCCAATTGATCGACGTCAGCTTGCAACAATCCGGCTGGGGCACGCTCGCCGAGCTCGAAGCCAAGCGCTGGATCGACTGCCAGCCCGATTTCGCCAAGGCGCATTATCTCGACGGCTTCGCTTATCCGGACAAGAAATTCCATTTCAAGCCGGACTGGCCGCAAGTGCCGTTCCTGCGCTGGCACCGCGACGAGTCGCGCCGGCCGCTGCCGGAATTGCCCGACCACTGGGACGTCATCGAGGAGGCCGACGACGAGCATCCGTTCCGGCTCGCCACCTCGCCGGCGCGCGGCTTTCTCAATTCGAGCTTCACCGAAACGCCGACCTCGCTGCAACGCGAGCGGCGGCCCGAAGTGATGATCCATCCCGACGACGCCGCGACGTTCGCCATCGCCGACGGCGACGATGGTCGTGCTCGGCAACCGCCGCGGCGAAGTGCGCCTGCATGCCAAGATTGTTCGACGGCGTGCGCCGCGGCGTGCTGATCGCGGAATCGCTGTGGCCGAATTCGGCCTACGCCGACGGCCGCGGCATCAATACGCTGACCGGCGCCGACTCGATCGCGCCGTTCGGCGGCGCGGCGTTCCACGATAATAAGGTGTGGGTGCGGAAGGCTATGTAGGGTGGGCTGAGCGCAGCGAAGCCCACGCAGACGATCAGGCCTGCTGTGAACGCGTGGGCACGGCGCTGCGCGCCTTTGCCTACCCTACACAGCCGAAGCCAAGCGCCCGCCTCTCACGCCATGACCGGCGGCGCGTAATCGATCTGCTTTGCTTTGCGCATCCCCTCCAGCCCCTCGGCCGGGGTCAACAGCACGGTGGTGTGGAATTTCGCCACCGCGCCCTTCGATCCGATGCCAAGCGCCAGCGCCGCCGCCGCGGCATTATCGGGCAGTTCGACAATGGACACGACGTCATATTCGCCGAACGCGAAGAAGAACGAATGCAGCTTGCCGCCGAGCGACTTGCAGGTTTTGGCGATGGCGTCTTCCCGCGTTTGCGGATGCAAGATCAGCGACTTGGCGGCGGCATCTTTGTAGGTGACTTGAATCATATAGAACGCCATGACGACTCCTCGCTCGCGGTTCGGGGGGATCGGCTGCCGACATGAATTGCGGCAGCCACCGTAGCACGAAGCCGCCATCGAAGCACGTAGGACGGGTTAGCCCAACGGGTTCGGCCCGAAGTGGCCGACCCGATGACAAGCTCCGGCGTAACCCGCCGTTTTCACGACCGACAAAATGGCGGATTACGCTTCGCTAATCCGCCCTACGTGTTAGCGTTCATCAGGTCGCCGCGCCCGGAAACCGCGGCGGCGCATCGGCCGGCACGATCACCTTGCCGATCGGCCATAGCGCGATGCCGGCAAGCTTCAGATGCGCCCAGGCGAACGGAATGCCGATGATGGTGATGGCGAGCAGGATCGCGGTGATGAGATGGCCGAGCGCCAGCCACCAGCCGGCGAGCACGAGCCAGATCAGATTGCCGGCCAAGCCGAACAACCCGGTGCCGATATCGTGGCGGCCGGAATAGTCGGCGCGCGACACCGCCTTCCGGCCGAACGGAAACAGCGCATAGGACGCGATGTTGAACGCCGCCCAGGCCCAGGGCAGGCCGATAATGGTGATGGCCATGATGACGCCGGCAATCACCCAGGCGAGCGCCATCCACAAGCCGCCGAAGACGATCCAGAGAATGTTCAGGAGCAGCGAGACCGGGCCCATCGGCTCTATCTAGATCGATCGGACGCGGCTGCAAGCGGCTCGCCATGAAAGTGTGTCACATATATTGAGACATTGGTCTTGACATTCGTCCCCGTTATCGTTACGTTCGACAGGCTCGCCCATCGAAGGGACGTCGACCGGTGACAGCCGATCGATGGGGCGGGTGCGGTTCCCGGAGGCGGGCTTGTAACCTGCGTCCGGGCGGCTTTGGGCATCGACCGTCCGGCGCGTGACCGGACTGCCAGGTGCTGGCTGCACTGGTGCCGGAGAGGGTCCTCCCGTTTGGATCCGGTGATTCCAGGAAGCGCGGCCCGAAGCCGAGTTGAGGGATAAGGCCCTCGGCGTAGTGCCGCGGTGGGGCGCCGAAAGGCGAGGGCGCCGCCGCTTTGATCCCGCGCCGTTTGCGGGAGGAGGCGATGGTGCTCGCCGCATACGCTGGCAGGCTTTCTTCTTCTGCGGCGGGGCGGAACCCGTGGTGCGCCTTTCGGCGCTCCGCCTCCCTTTTTTCCGCATGATCTGATCCGAAAACCGCAACTGCACTTTTCGGGATCATGCGTGGGGAGGCAGTTGGAAGGGCTTTCTTAAAGCGTGACGCAAAGCTCGGATGCCAAGCCGCATCGCGAGAACGGGGAAGCTTTTTCACTTCTCCCCGCGTGCGGGGAGAAGTCGAGTGAGCGAAGCGACGAGGATGAGGGGGCCTCTCCGCGATTCTGAGCGCTGCGGATCATGCGACAGCGTTGCAGACGTTGCCGCAAATCCGCGCCCGGCGGAGAGGCCCCCTCACCCCAACCCTCTCCCCGCGCGCGGGGAGAGGGCGTGCGCGCTCAGAGCGAGCGAACAGTCGACAAGGAGCAGCCCATGCACATTGCAAGCGCAGCTTTCCCAACCTTCTGCCCGCGCGCGGGGGAGAAGGAGGCACGCGAGAACAAGAACGATGAAGCTTCTAATCGAACAGCGCCACCGCGCGGGTCCAGCCCGCCGAGCCGGCTTTGATCTTGTGCGGGAAGCAGGCGACGGTGAAGCCGTGATCGGGAAGCTGTTCGAGGTTTTGCAGCTTCTCCATGTGACAATACGGAATCTCGCGGCCGGCTTTGTGGCCTTCCCAGATGATCGACGGGTCGTGGGTCTCGAGCCAGCGCTTGCGGGTATGCGTAAACGGCGCGTCCCAGCCCCAGGCATCGATGCCGGTGACGCGCACGCCGCGCGAGGTGAGGTAGAGCGTCGCCTCGCGCCCCATGCCGCAGCCGGCGGTCAGATAGCCGTCGCTGCCGATGCATTCGGACGCCCGCGTATTGACCAGCACGATGTCGAACGGCTTGAGCTCGTGGCCGATGCGTTGCAGTTCGGCCGCGACCTCGGCCGCGGTCACCACGTGGCCGTCCGGCACTTTTCGGAAGTCGAGCTTGACGCCGGGGCGGAAAAACCAGTCGAGCGGCACCTGGTCGATGGTCATCATCGGCCGCCCGTCGATCGACTTCGATTGGAAGTGGATCGGCGCGTCCATGTGGGTGCCGTTATGCGTCGTCAGTTGGATGTTTTCGATGGCCCAGCCTTCGCCGTCCGGCAAATCCTCGCGGCGCAGGCCGGGAAACAGTTCGCACAACAGCGGCGCGGTATCGGCGTTGCTCTTGTACTCGATCTTCGGCCGCATGAACGGCGGATCGTATACCGTCTCGTTTTCGAGCGGCGACGACAGGTCGATCATGCGGCTCGGCAGTTTCATTGTGGCGTCGCCTGTTTCATTGCGGTGCTGCCTGCGGCTTCGGTTTCGGCTTTTTCTTTTTCGGCTTGCTCGCTTCGATTTTCGCGGCGAGGTCCTTGTTCACGATGTCGACGATCTTGGCGATCACCTGCGCATGCAGCCGCGGCGATTTCTCGATCGTCGTGTGCGATATGCTCTTGTCAGCCGTCAGATCGATATTGCTCAGCTCGCCGTGGAATCCCGGACCCGCGCTCAAGGGTTTTCCGAAGCCGTTGTTCTGATAAAAATTGACGACATGGAGGACATTCTTCGGCACCTGATGAGCCTCGGTACCGTCGAAATTGACAATCAGATCGACCGGGATGTTCGACCGGTCGAGCGCATTGGCAAGCTGGATCGTCGCGTTGGCGCCGAGCGAATGGCCGATCAGAACCACGATGTCCTTGCGTCCGCGCCCGTAGTCGGCGGCGATGCGTTGCGCCACCGCTTGCCAGCCGTTGGTGCTATAGACGCGCGCGCTATAGCCTTGGCGATTGAGTTTGTCGGTCAGCGTGTCCATGCCGCGCGAAAAAATGTCGGCAAGGCCGCGAAACAGATCGACCTGAACCGGTCCCGCGGTTGGGGCGGGCGGCTTAGCGCTTTGCGCGAGTGCCGGCGCGACGATGTGATGTCCCGGCGTCAAGCAGAGGGTGCCGCAAACGATGGCGGCGGCAAACAATCGGCGCGAGAAAACCCGTGAAAGCGTCATGGCACCATACCCGGCAAAATGGTGTGTTTGCGGATCAAAGCATACCGGTTATGGATGCGCCAGAAGGGGGTGCACGCATGATCCTGATCACCGGTGCCAGCGGCTTTGTCGGTTCGGCAGTGGCGCGTCGCCTGCTGCAATCCGGCGCACAGGTGCGCGCGCTGGTTCGCCCGACAAGCTCGCGCATGAATCTCGCCGATCCGCGACTGCAGATCGTGGAGGGCGATATCTCCGACGCCGGTTCGGTCGCGCGCGCCATGACGGGTATCCGGTATCTGTTTCATGTCGCCGCGGATTACCGGCTGTGGGCGCGCCATCCGGACGACATCGTGCGCACCAATGTCGAAGGCACCCGCACGGTGATGAACGCGGCGCTCTCCGCCGGCGTCGAGCGCGTCGTTTACACCTCGAGCGTGGCTACCCTCGCGTCGCGGCCGAACCGCGCGCCGAGCGATGAGACCTTTCCGCTCGCCGCTGCGGATGCGGTCGGCGCCTACAAATACAGCAAGGTCGTCGCCGAGCGCCTGGTCGAAGCCATGGTGGCGGAGCAAAAATTGCCGGCGGTCATCGTCAATCCCTCGACGCCGATCGGGCCCGGCGACGTTCGCCCGACGCCGACCGGGCGCATCATTATCGAGGCGGCGGCCGGCCGCATGCCGGCTTATGTCGATACCGGCCTCAATCTGGTCCATGTCGACGACGTCGCGGCCGGCCACGTCGCGGCGTTGCAAAAGGGCCGCATCGGCGAGCGCTATATTCTCGGCGGCCAGGACGTCGTTCTTGGCGACATGCTGCGCGACATCGCCCGCCGCGTCGGCCGCGCGCCGCCGAAAATCCGCCTGCCCCGCCAGCTCATCTTTCCCATCGCCTACGGCGCCGAAGCGATCGCGCATCTCACCGGCCGCGAGCCGTTCGTGACCACGACCGGACTACGGCTGGCGAAGGATCATATGTTTTTCACGTCGGCCAAGGCCGAACGCGAGCTCGGCTACCAAGGCGCGGCCCTATGGCGAAGCGGTCGCCGAGGCCATCGCCTGGTTTCGCCAGCACGGTTATCTGAATTAATGCGCCGCGCCGCGCTCGCGCAGGAAATGGAAAAACTCGACGCCTTCGCGCAAGCGGCGCTTCATCATTTGCGGACTGCGGACCATTTCGCCGACGATCGAGGCAATCTTGCCGGAGCGGAAATAGAAGCGGCGGTAAAATTCCTCGACCGAGTCGAATATTTCGGTATGCGCCAGATGCGGATAATGCAGCGGCGCGATCTGCACGCCCTCGTCGTTGACGAGTTCGGCGTTGGCTTCGTCGAGCCAGCCGTTTTGCAGCGCCTGGTCGAACAGGAACGTTCCGGGGTAGGGCGCGGCGAGCGAAACCTGGATGGTGTGCGGATTGATGTCGGTGGCGAAGCGAATGGTTTCTTCGATGGTTTCCTTGCTCTCGCCGGGCAATCCCATGATGAAGGTGCCGTGAATTGTGATGCCCAGTTCGTGGCAGTCCTTGGTGAACCGGCGGGCAACGTCGATCCGCATGCCCTTCTTGATATTATGCAGGATCTGCTGATTGCCGGAACTCGTAGCCGACCAGCAGCAGACGCAGGCCGTTGTCGCGCAGCACTTGCAGCGTCTGGCGCGGCACATTGGCCTTGGCGTTGCACGACCAGGTCACGCCGAGCTTGGACAAGTTCCTTGGCGATGGCTTCGGCGCGCGGCAGATCGTCGGTGAAGGTATCGTCGTCGAAAAAGAATTCCTTCACCTCGGGGAAAGCCTTCTGCGCCCAGGCGATCTCTTCGATGACGTGGCCGACCGAACGCGTGCGGTAGCGATGCCCGCCCACCGTTTGCGGCCACAGACAAAACGTGCAGCGCGATTTGCAGCCGCGGCCGGTGTAGACCGAAAGATACGGATGCTTCAGGTAGCCGATGAAGTAATTCTTGATGTCGAGATCGCGCTTGTAGACCGGCGTGACGAACGGCAGGCTGTCCATGTTTTCCAAGATCGGGCGTTCGTCGTTGTGGACGATGACGCCCGCCGGATTGCGGTAGGACAGGCCGGCAATGTCGCTCCAGGATCGCCCGTCCGCGACGTCCTTGATGGTGAAGTCGAACTCATTGCGGGCGACGAAATCGATCAACGGCGAGGCGTTGAGCGAGCCCGCCGGGTCGACGGCGACCTTGGCGCCGACCAGCCCGATTTTCAGCGCTCCGTTGGCCGCCTTGAGCGCCTTGATGGTCGCCACGTCGGAGGCAAAGGATGGCGCCGACGTATGCAGCACCGCGAGGTCGTAGTCGCGCGCGCTCGCGGTCACGTCGGCAAGCTTGGTGCGATGCGGCGGCGCGTCGATAAGCTTGCTGCCTTCGACCAAGGCCGCCGGCTGGGCGAGCCAGGTCGGATACCAGAACGAGCGGATTTCGCGGCGCGCCTGGTAGCGCGAGCCGGCGCCGCCGTCGAAGCCGTCGAACGAAGGGGCCTGAAGGAATAATGTCCGCATCACGTTTCGACCTCGCCGTAATATGCCAGCCGGTTGCCGGCCCGCCGGCCATAGCGATGACCGCGCCATTCGACGCCGCGGCCGAAGAAGCTCATGACAAAAACGACGAACGACAGGACATCGCGCAGCGGTCCAAGCCAAAAGAATTTGCCGGGCATGCGGAAGGCGCGATCGAGCTCACTCTGCAGCATCAAGCGACAGGCGAGCGCGGCGACGACGAGAAGTCCTGCCGCATTGATGCCGCCGAGCGCGAGACCGAAGAGAGCGAGCGGCACGGCGTGGGTCAGCGCCAGTCCGGAAAAGCCCAGCGGATCGATCGACCGGATGGTCCGCGACCAGCGCAATTCGTGACGGATAAGGTCGCCCGCGGATCGCTCCGCACAGACATGAGCGACAATGTAGTTGGGGATTGCGACGCGGAGCCCGATGCGCCGCACCAGCGTGCCGAGTGCATAATCGTCGGCCAATTGGTCGGCTACCGCTTCAAAGCCGCCGATTTTGGCGAGCGTTTGCCGGCGCAGCGCGATGGTCGAGCCGAAGCACGGCGCGGCAAGGCCGAGCTTGAGCCCGACCAGCACATTGGGCAGGAAGGTATAGTCGATTGCCGCTGCGCCGAGCCGCGCCCACAGGCCGGCGGCGGCAATCCCCCGGTAGAGGCAGGTCACAAGCCCCACGCCTGGATGCGCCAGAGCAGCGGCGATGTGCCGCAGATAGTCGGCGCCGACGACAATGTCGCTGTCGGAGACGACCAGCACCTCGTGACGCGCCTGTCGCGCCATATTGATCAGATTGGAAACCTTGCGGTTCCCGCCATGCTGTGTCGCATCGATCACCAATGTCAGATCGCGATCGGGGAAATCGCCAACCAGCTTGCGGACGACGCCAATGGCCGGGTCGCAGGGATCGTCGAGGCCAAATACGACTTGCACCGGGCCGGGATAATCCTGCGCACAATAGCCAGCCAAATTGGCGTAGAGATTTGGCTCAAGCCCGTGCAGCGGCTTGAGAATAGTGATGGCGGGATAATCCGCCGCGGGCAGGTTCGCCAGTCGGACAAAACCGCGCGCGGCCCATGCGGCAAACAGCGCATAGACGCATCCGAGCGCCGCCGCCGCATAGCAAAGAGCGGACGCCCAAACGGCGGAATTGGTGGAAAACTCGTACACGCTCACCCCTGCCGGCTTTTATCGACAACAGACTATATTGCCCAACGGCGGTCCATGCACGTGTGACAAACGCGCCAATCGGGGCCGTGGCGCTCTGGCGATTTGCCCCAAGCCACTATTGACCGCCGGACAGCAATCGCTTGCCCTCCAGCGCCTGCCATCCCACCAGCGCCGGGATCCCGAGCACCAGATCGGGAACCCGCTTGATCAAGGCCATGGCGAGAGCGGCGTCTGCCGGGATGCCGAATATGGCGCAGGCGGCAATCAAGCGCACCGTCCTGAACGCCGAGCCCGCCCGGCAGCACGAAGGCGATGGCCCGGCTGCCTTGGCCGAGGCTTTCGATCGCCACCGCTTGGGCGGCGCTCACCGGATGGTCCATGAAACCGAGCGCGATCCAGACCTCGATGGCGCCGAAAAAGACCGCGGTGACATGGATTAAGAACGATGCCGACAAGCCGCGATGATTGCGCCAGATTTGTTGCAGCCGGTCGCCGAGATCGGCAACGTGATTGAATGCCGCCCAGTCGTGTCTTTCGCCGAATGCAACCAGCCGGCGGACGAGCGGTTCGAAAGCGCCAAAATTCAAAGCAAGAAAGAACCCGCTAACGGCCGGCAGGGCGATGGCCAACATCACGAAGGTCATGGTCGAGAGCCGGTGCGTGCCGGCGAGATCCAGCACGATACCGATCCCGGCCGCCACAAAGATCAAGAGGCACACGACCTGGATAAAAATGTCGATGAGAACGCTGGCAATTGCCATATTTGTGGCGATGCCGAACTGGGTCAGTAAGTCTCGCTCCGATGATGTCGCCGCCGACGCCGCCGAACGGAAACAGCGTGTTGATTGCCTCGCGGATAAACCGCAGCCCGGCGAAAATGTAGGGTCCGCGATGCAGTGGCGTAAGGAGAAACCACCAGCCTATCCCAGCGGCGGTCAAGGCCAGGGCTCTCGCGATAATAACAAGTGCCGTCCCCCATCGTGAGCTGACAAGAGCCTGCAAAACCGAAGAAAAACCGAAATACGCAATCAGAGCGGTTAATAGCGCCAAGCCAAAAATCACGGCGAGCGGGGCGAATAGCTTCATTTGGCCGCCATATCGCGAATTCCGCCTATCGCCCGTCTATGCGAGGTCGTGGCGTTCAATCGAATGTCCACTGTGTCTTTTCTGCACTAGTAGAGCCCGGCCGCCGTTCCTATCCTGTGTTCTTGTACCAGCAGGATCGGGGGCACCCATGAAAAAGATCGCGTTTGGAGCAGCCGTTGTACTCGCGTTTCTCAGCATTGCCGGCTGCGCACAGACCGGCAAGGGCAAGGCCCCGCCGCCAGTGGTGACCAAAGGCTAGTCGCACAGCGAAAGCACGTCTTTAGCTGTTGTGCGTATGCCTTGCCGAAGGGAAGAGCCTGGTGATCATGGCTTACCTTTTGCAGGGCAGCTGAAGGTGGAAGCGGGGACACTGTGATTATCGTCGTCGGACTTGCGTTTGAAGCGCGCATCGCCGCCGGGCCCGGGGTGCACGTCATTTGCAGCGGTGATGGACGCAACTTGGCGGCCAAACTCACGGCAGCTATCGCGGAAGCCCGCACGCTTGTCCGCGGATGTCCCGGAATTATCAGCTTCGGGGTGGCAGGCGGCCTGGCGCCGCATCTGCGGCCGGGAACCTGTGTCGTCGGCTCGGCGGTGATCGCCGGCGCGAAACGTATGCCGATCAGCCGGGAATGGTCGCAGAAATTGCTGCAGACGATACCCGAACTCGGTTTCCGGCGCGCTGCTTGGCGTGCCGGCGCCGATCGCGCATCCCGACGAGAAACGTGCGCTCTATTTGAAGACCGGCGCGATCGCAGTCGACATGGAATCGCACATCGTCGCTGCCGTGGGACTGGCGCACGAGGTGCCGGTCGCCGCGATCCGCGTCATCACCGATCCAGCCAGGCGCGCCTTGCCGGTTTCCGCCGTCGCCGCCATGCGCCCGAACGGAACCACCAATATCGGCGCCATGCTGCGCTCGGTGCTGAGCCGGCCGCGCGAATTGCCCGCGCTGTTTCAGACGGCGCTCGACGCGCGCGCCGCGCGGGCGACCTTGGTGCGCGGCAGGCATTTGCTCGGACCCGCCTTCGCGTCGCCGCAGACGACTTGAGAGGCTTCAAGCCATGTTCAAGTCCGCCGCAGAGGAAATAAGCCAGTGGGCGGACCAGTGCCGGCTGTTGGGCTACGGATGCCCGGAGCCGCGAGCAGCGCTTGACCTTACAAAGCCTGGAAAGGCTTTTGGACGACGCGGCAATCGAAGCGGAGCAGGAATTTTGCGCGAACGCTCCGCGGTCCCTGGCGTCAACACGATCGTGACAAGAACTCGCGTCGTAGCGCGGCCGTTGCCATCGGTGTAAAAGGATGGCAGCGAGGCCCGTAATGATTGCACACACTCCCGCTCCGCAAGCTTTGGGTTATGTCGGCGTACGCGCCAAGGATTTGGGCGATTGGGCGAGCTATGGCGGTGGTCTTCTCGGCCTGCAGCGCATCGACAAGTCGCGCTCCACGCTCGCCTTCCGCATGGACGACCGCAAGCAGCGCATCATCGTCGACGCCGACGGCGGCGAAGGCATCGGCTTTTTCGGCTGGGAGGCCGCCGACGCGGCGGCGCTCGATGCCCTGGCGGCGCATCTGGACAATAGCGGGGTTAAAGTCGCCCACGGCGCCCGGGCGCTTGCCGATGAGCGGCACGTGAAAGATCTGATCGTGTTCAACGATCCGCTGGGCAACCGGTTGGAAATTTTTCACGGCGCCGAAACGGCGACGGAACCGTTCAAACCGGGCCGGTCGATTTCGGGTTTTCGCACCGGCCCGCTGGGCCTGGGTCATATCGTGCTCAATGTCGACTCCGCGGCAACGATCGATCGGCTGATGGCGTTCTACCGGGATACGCTCGGCTTTCGGCTGACCGATTATTATTCGCAGCCGTTTGTCGCGCGCTTTCTCCACCTCAACCCGCGCCATCATAGCCTCGCCTTCATCCAGACCGGCAAAAACGCGGTCCATCACATCATGATGGAGCTGTTCAGCTTCGACGATGTCGGGCAGGGTTACGATATTGCGCTCGGCGAAGCGGGCCGTGTCGCCACCACGCTCGGCCGCCACACCAGCGATTTCATCACATCGTTCTATACCCGGACGCCGTCCGCTTTCATGGTCGAATACGGCTGGGGCGCGCGTTCCATCGACGTCGATACCTGGCAGGCCTATGAGCGCAAGGAAGGGCCCAGCATGTGGGGCCATGATCGGGCTTGGCTGTCGGCGGAAGATCAAGCGAAAGCCCGCGCGCTGCGGCTGAAGAATGCCGAAAGCGGCTATCGCCGGCCGGTGCAGGTGATGGATGGCAATTACGAGGTGATGTCGGGCGTCTGTCCCTGGTGGGATAGCGTGAAATCGCGAACCGCTGCGCAATAACTCCGGCATGGACGCCCCGGCGAACAACATCCACACCCGCGCGATCGCCGCGTTCGTCTCGGGCCTGACCTACGAGAAAATCCCGAGCGAGGTCCGCGAGCGGATAAAGCTTCTGATCCTCGATTCGCTCGGTTGCGCCATCTACGGCGCCAATCTCGAATGGTGCCGCATCCTGCGCGAAACGCTCGAAGCGCTCGATGCGACGCGCACCACCTCGATCTGGGGGACGAACCGGAAACTTTCTTCGCCGCACGCGGCTTTGGTCAACGGCACGCAGGTGCAAGGCTTCGAACTTGACGACGTGCACCGCACCGCCGTGCTGCATGTCGGCGCGGTCACGCTGCCGCCGCTGATCGCGGTGGCCGAAAGCCATGCCAGATTGTCCGGTCGCGACTTCCTCACGGCCGCCGTCGCCGGCTACGAAATCGGCCCGCGCGTCGGCCTATGCATGGGCCAGGAGCATATCGGCCAGGGCTGGCATTCCGGCGCCACCGTCGGCGTGTTCTCGGCGGCGGCCGGCGCTGCGCGAGCGCTGAAGCTTTCCGCCGACGCCACCGTGCACGCGCTCGGCATCGCCGGCACGCAATCCTCCGGGCTGATGGCGGCGCAATACGGCGCCATGGTCAAACGCATGCATGCCGGCCGCGCCGCGCAAAGCGGGCTTTATGCGGCGCTGCTGGCGAGCCAAAATTTCACCGGCATCGTCGACGTGTTCGAGGCGCCCTATGGCGGCTTCTGCACCACGTTCTCGCGCTCGCAGGATCGCTTCAATCTCGCGGCCTTGAGCGCCGGCCTCGGCGAGCGCTTCGAGACCATGCATATTTCCCTGAAATTCTATTCCTGCGTCGGCAGCAACCACACCACGCTCGACGCCATTCGCGATATCCGCAAACGCCGGCCGTTCGCGATCGAAGACATTGAGCGCATCGTCGTGCACGCTTCGCAGGTCACGCTCGATCACGCCGGCTGGCCGTACCAGCCCGAAGGCTTGACCGCGGCGCAGCTCAATCTGCCATTCTGCGTCGCCACGCTATTGATCGAAGGCGATGTATTTGTCGATGAATTCACGCCGGATTGCGTCGCCGACCCGGCGCGCATCGCGTTGGCGCGCAAGGTGAAAGTGGTGCACGACCCGGCGATCACGGCGCTCGGCGCCGCGCATCGCCACAAGGCGCGCGTCGAGGTCCACTTCCGCGACGGTTCGGTGGAGACAGAGACCCGCGAGGCGCCGCGCGGCAGCGAGCAATCCTTCGCCAGCGCCGACGATATCGCCAAAAAGTTTCGCAAGCTTGCGGAGCCTGTCATGGGCAAGCAAGCGGACGCGATCGTCGCGACGGTCATGGACCTCGATAATCTGCCTGACAGCCGCGCGCTGATAGATTTATTGCGGCTGCAACCCTGAGCAAGGTGACGGATTGCGACAATCCAGGCTAAGTTTCGCATGATGAGGACGGAAAAAATCGAATTCGGCGTCTTCGACCATCTCGATCGTACCGGGCCGTCGCTGGCGGACTATTACGAGGACCGCCTCAAGATCGCCGAAGCCTACGATCGCGCCGGTTTTTACGGCTATCACTTGGCCGAGCATCATGCGACGCCACTCGGCATGGCGCCGTCACCCAACGTTTTTCTCGCCGCACTGGCGCAACGCACGCGGCGGCTGCGCTTCGGGCCGATGGTGTTCGTGCTGCCGCTCTATCATCCGCTGCGCTTGATCGAGGAAATTTGCATGCTCGATCAGATGAGCGGCGGGCGCCTCGAGATTGGCTTCGGCCGCGGCGCCTCGCTGATCGAGCTCGCGATCTACGGCGTCGATCCCGGCTCGGCGCAGGACATCTATACGGAAGGTCTCGATCTGATCCTCAAGGGGCTGACCGTGAAGCGATTAGATTTCCACGGCAAGCATTTCGATTTCGACGATGTGCCGATGACGGTCGAGCCGCTGCAAAAGCCCTATCCGCCGATCTGGTACGGCGTGCATGCACCCGACAGCGCCGAGCGCGCGGCCAAGCGCAACCTCAATGTCGTCAGCCTCGATCCGCCCGGCGACACCCGGCTGTCGATCGAACGCTATCGCGCGACGTGGCGGCCGCCGCATGCCGGCGCCGCGCTGCCAAAGCTCGGCCTTGGCCGCTTCATCGTTGTCGGCGAAACGGATGCCCAGGCACTCGCTCTGGCGCGGCGCGCTTATCCGGTTTGGCACCAAAGCTTCACGTATCTGTTTCGCCTGCGCGGCCAGCCGCAGAATCATCCGCGCCCGGCAGATTTCGACGCGCTGATGGAACGCGGCCAGGGCGTGGCCGGCTCGCCCGCGACGGTGACGGATTTCTTGAGCGCCAGCTTGCCGAAACGCAATGCAATTACGTCGTCGGCCAGTTCGCTTTCGGCGACATGACGCGCGAGGAGGCCTTGGGTTCGATCGGACTTTTCGTCAGCAGTGTCATGCCGGCAGTGCTCGCGGCAAATGCCGAAGCGCTGATGGCGGCGCGATAGCGTCTAACTGTCGCGCGACGCCTTCAAGTGCGCCAGCACTCTGGCGCGCAGCGCCGCCTGCTCGTCGGCACTCCACTGGCGAAAGCCTTCGCCCGATTTGAAGCCGAGCTTGCCGTCGGCCACCAGCTTTTGCAGATAAGGCGACGCTGCCGGCCGGCTGTCGATCGCCGGCAGCACCGTATTGTGGATGGCGAGCGTCAGATCGGTGCCGACGAGGTCGGCATTTTCCAGCGGGCCGAGCACCGCGAGCCGCCGGCCGAACGAGGCTTTGATCACCGCATCGACGGTCGCCGCATCGCAGATGCCGTTTTCGACGAGCGAGATCGCTTCGCGCCACAGCGCGTGCTGCAGCCGATTGCCGATGAAGCCCGGCACATCCTTCTTGACGTGGGCCGGTTTCTTGCCGGCGTCGCGGTGCAGTTCCATGGTCCAGGCGACGACCTCGGGCGAGGTCCATTGCGTCTCGATCACTTCGACGAGCGGCACCAGAAAAGGCGGGTTCCACCAATGCGTGCCGAGCGCGCGCTCGCGGTTTTTCAATCCCTCCATGATCGAGGTGATCGGTATGACCGACGTGTTGCTGGCAAGGATCGCGTCGGCGGGTGCGTGACGTTCGATCTCGGCGAACAGCTTTTGCTTGAGCGGCAAATCCTCCAGGATCGCTTCGACGACGTAATCGGCTTCGCGCACGGCTTCGGCGAGTTCGAGGCACGGCCGTATCCGCGCGATCGCCAGCGGGTCGTCGCCGAGGTCGCGCAAATTGGCGGCGATGCGCTTGGTGACCGTATCGAGGTTCTTCATCACCGTGTCGGTGATGGTCACGTCGTGGCCGGCCAGCGCAAAAACCTGCGCGATGCCGTGTCCCATCAGCCCGGCGCCAATGACGGCGATGCGGGCTTGCGCGACGTCCTTCGCCATCGGTTCAGCCTGCCGTGTAGCCGCCGTCGGCGTACAGAATATGTCCGGTGTAGAAATCGGAAGCTTTGGAGGCGAGGAACAGCAGCGGCCCGGCGAGATCCTCCGGCTCGCCGAGGCGGCCTTTCGGCACGCGCGTGAGGAATCCGGCGCGGACGGTCTTGCCGCGTTCGTCGTCGGCGAACATCCATTCGGTCAGCGGCGAGCGGAAAACAGTCGGGCCGAGCGCGTTGACGGTGATGCCGGTCGCGCCGAGCTCGCAGCCGAGCGCCTTGGTGATGCCGTCGACCGCCGATTTCGACGCGCAATAGGCGGTATAGCCGGCCGGATGACCGAGCAGGCCGCGCGCCGAGGACATCAGAACGATCTTGCCGCCGCGGCCCTGCTTGATCATTTGCCGCGCGGCGGCGCGCGCCATCAGCCAGGACTGCGTCACGTTGGCGTCCATCACGTCGAGAAAATCCTCGGCCTTCTGATCGACGATCTTCGCCACTTTGTTCTGGCCCGAGGCTACGACCAGGATGTCGAGGCCGCCGAATTTCTCAACTGCGGTCGCGACGATGGCGTCGCAGTTTGCTTCCGAGCTCGGGCGTTTGGCGAGTGTTTCGGCCTTGCCGCCGAACTTGGCGCAGTCCGCGGCGATTTTTTTCAGCCCCTCCGCATTGTTCGCGGTGAGCACGACGTTGGCGCCGGCCGCCGCCAAGGTCTTCGCCGCGATGGCGCCGAAGGCGCCGGTGGCGCCGGTGACGATCGCCGTCTTGCCTTTGACGTCGAACAACGAGAGCGGATTTTTCAGGAAGTCTTCGGACATGGGAGCTCCACGCGTTTTTAAAACTTGTCATGCCCCGCGCAGGCGGGGCATCCAGTATTCGCCAGCGCTGCGGTGAACCCTTTCAACGTTGGCGATTACTGGATCGTCCGCCTGCGCGGACGATGACGGCGCTATGCGCCGTCACTTCACCGGCGCGACCGCGACCGCGATGGTGCAGACCTCATTGATGCGATTGACGATTTCGCGGCTTTCGTTCGGACCGATGTAGACACTATCGCCCGCTTTGGCGACCGTCTCCTTGCCGCCGGCAATCACCGTGAGCTCGCCGGCCAGCACGTAATAGATCTTCTCCGGCGGCGAGGCGTCGGGACCGGCGCCGCCGCCCGGCAGGAAGTGCGAAATACCGAATACCAGCGTCTGCGAGCCGCCCATTTCCGCGCCGTAGACGCGGAACGATTTATAGCCGCGGTGGTTCGGCGCCTCGTAGGCCTTTGCTTCCGAAAATTTGCGCACGATCATTTAGAACTTCTCCCCTTTTTCGATCCGGTAGGCGCCCTTCGGATCGACGATGGCCACCAAGCGGATGA
This sequence comes from uncultured Alphaproteobacteria bacterium, assembly GCA_963816565.1. Taxonomy (GTDB): domain Bacteria; phylum Pseudomonadota; class Alphaproteobacteria; order Rhizobiales; family Xanthobacteraceae; genus BOG-931. Next base: position 75,592 of record CAWFLM010000002.1, read on the forward strand.
TGCAGCCGTCGCCGCGGTCCCAGTTCCACGGGAAGAACGCAAAGGTGCAGCGCCGACCGGTGACTTTGTCGATATCGCCGCCGACATTCTCGATGCCGAGGATGCCGTTCTTGAACAGGATGCGGTGCACCGGCTCCCAATCGGGAAAATCGGCCTTCCAGTCGCGGCCGCCCGACCATTCCTTGTATTCGGCGGCGAGATGCGGATGCAGCGGCCCATTGCGCTGCGGGCCGATGGCGGTCGCCAGCGGATGATCGTTGGCCTGGGTGTCGTGACCGACGACCTTGACTTGCTTTTCGACGAACCATTCGCCGGCCGACGCCACGAAGCCGGGCGAATAGCAGAAATAGTCCTCGCTATCCTCGTATTTCTCGTGCCAGCCGGTATTGATGAGGACGACGTCGCGCGGCCGCACGATCTTGCCGGCCGCTTTCTCCAAATCGTCGTAGGTGATCTTTTCCCATTTCTTCTTCGGCAGCGCCACCACGATGCCGGAGCCGAAGAAGTGCGGCAGCGGCACCTCGTCGATAAACGGCGTGCCCTGCACGACATGCGCCGGCGCGTCGATATGCGTGGTGTTGTGCATCGAGGTTGTAATGCGCTGCGACAGCACGCCCGATTTGGCCATGTAATGGATGCGTTCGATCTTGACGTCTTCGAAATACGGCCAGTTGGGCGACTGGTAGCCGAAGCGATGGGACAGATTGAAGAACTCGAGCCCCATCGAATTGTTGAGGTTTTCCTCAAACGTCACCCCGCGAATTTTCTGCGTCACGGGCGTTCCTCCACTTAAAACTCTAAGCCACTGTTGTACGGTCCGTCGTTTCTAGCGAATATCGGTTATAAGGTACAGAGAGCCGCGCAAGCACAGTCGTTCGAGGGGAGGCATGGTCAAAAAAATCGCGCTGGAGGAGCATTTCCTGTCGCCGGGTCTGGTGGATTACTGGCGGCCCACCATGACCGAAGTCCCGCCGGAGCGCGGCGAATACTTCTTTCGCAATCTCACCGATTTCGGCGAATTGCGTCTAAAGAGCATGGACGATGCCGGGATCGCGCGCTCGGTGCTGTCGATAGCCGGCCCCGGCGTGCAGGCCGAGCGCGACGCCGCGACGGCCACGCAGCGGGCGCGCGAGTCAAACGACTTTCTCGCGCGCGAAATCGCCAAGCGCCCGAACCGCTATTCCGGCTTCGCTCACCTCGCGATGCAGGACGCCAAGTCGGCGGCCGATGAGCTGCAACGCTGCATCCGCGAACTGAAGTTCTGCGGCGCCATGATCAATGGCCACACCCACGGGCAATATCTCGACGACCCGGCGCTCTATCCGTTTTGGCAGCGTGCCGATGAACTCGGCGCGGTGATCTATCTGCATCCAGCCGACCCGGTGGCGCAGCCTTCGGTTCTGTCGGGCTACAAGGTGCTGATGCGGCCGATGTGGGGCTGGGGATTCGAAACCGGCTCGCATGCCTTGCGGCTCATCGTCAGCGGACATTTCGACCGCTTCCCGCATAGCCGCCTTATGCTGGGCCACCTTGGCGAGACGTTGCCGTTCCTATTGTGGCGTCTCGACAGTCGCGCCCAATTTCACGGCCTGAAACTGAAAAAGCCGCCGTCGCACTATATCCGCGAGAACCTCATCGTGACGACGTCGGGCATGTGCTCGGCCGAGCCGCTCAATTGCACCATCGCCGCACTGGGGCTCGAACGGGTGATGTTCGGCGCCGACCATCCGTTCGAAACAGCGCAGGAGGCCGGCGAATTCCTCGATCACGTGTCCATCGCCGACGCAGCACGTGAGGATATCGCTTCGAACAATGCCATCCGGCTCTTCAATCTGCCAAAAGCATGACCAAGGTCCTTATCGTCGACGTCCATGCCGAAATGTATGGCGATGCTCTGCGGGCGGAATTCCCCGAGCTGCAATTCGCTCTGTTTCACGGCGGCGCGGAGGTGAGGGGCGACCTCTCCGACGTCGACGTCATGATCATGTTCGGCATCGAGCTGCGCGATCACATGCTCGCCGGTGCGCCGGGCCTGAAATGGATTCAGTCGCTGGCGACCGGGGTCGATCATTTCTTGCGCAGTCCGGCGCTCAAGCCCGGGGTTCTCATCACCAGCGGTCGTGGCATCCACGGCGCGCCGATGCGCGAGCAGGTCGTCTATATGATGATGGCGGTGAGTCACGACGCGACACGCCAGGTCGAGGACTATCAGCATCGCATCTGGGCGCGGCGGCTGTGGCGCACGCTGCACGGCAAGACGGCGGTCATCGCCGGCACCGGCATCGTCGGCGCGGCGATCGGCGAACTGCTTGCCGCCTTCGGCATGCATGTCGTCGGCGTCAGCCGCGCGCCGCGGACGGAAAAGGGCTTCGACGAAATCATGCCGATGGATCGCTTGCCCGACGCCGCGAGGAGGGCCGACTACCTCATCAACGTCTTGCCGGCGGTGCCTCACAACTTGTCGCTGTTCGACGCCGCCGTATTCGCCGCGATGAAGCCGTCCGCCTATTATATCAGCGCCGGGCGCGGTCAGACCGTCGACGAGGCCGCGCTGATCGCAGCGTTACGCGAGCGCCGCATCGCCGGTGCCGCGCTTGACGTGTTCCAGACCGAGCCGTTGCCGCCCGACAGCCCGTTCTGGAACCTGCCAAACGTATTCGTCACGCCGCATGTCGGCGGCTATATTGTCGAATACGAGGATTTCATTATGCCGCTCATTATCGACAATATGCGGGCCTTCCTCGCAGGGCGGCAAAGTGAGATGAAGAACATAGTCTCCCGGTGAGCGCATAACGCCGCTCGCAACAACCCCTTGGAAAGTTCTCAATTCCGGGGAATTATCGGCAAAACGGGCCTCGGATATGCCGAGGAAGTCTACGGAGGACGCGCGATGGCGCTGGCCAAGCTCAAATTCCCGATCATCCTGTTCGGCGCGGCGCAGCTTCTCAAGCGGGCGGCGCAACGGCATCCGGAATTCAGCAATCGCCTGGAGGAGCACGACTTCGTCGCTCAGATCATGGCGCGCGACGAGGGTATCGGCCGCTGGTTTGAGTTCAAAAAGGGCATCGTCACCTCGGCCGCCGGCCTGCACGGTAAGCCCGACATCAAGCTTATGTTCAAGAACGCCAAGATCGGCGCGGGCTTGCTCACGCCGCCGATCAATTGGCTCGATCAGATCAACGCGCAAAAGGACTTCGTGCTCACCGTCGAGGGGCCGGACTATCTGACCAATTGGTTCGCGCAAACCTTGATGATGAGCCAGTCGGCCGGCCTCAAATACGGCACCAGATTGCGCCGCGGCGTTACCCGCTATTGCAACATGACCAATGGCGGGCCGGTGTTTGTCGACGTCAAGGACGGCAAGATTTTGCGCATGACGCCGATCGATCTCAAGGACGAGGACGGCGCGTCGTGGACCATCGAAGCCAAGGGCCAGAAGCTTACCCCGCCGCGCAAGACGACGCTGGCGCCGCACGGCCAGAACGCCAAGTCGATCGTCTATTCGCCCGACCGCCTGCTCCATCCGATGAAGCGGGTCGACTTCGATCCGAACGGCGAGCGCAATCCGCAAAACCGCGGCAAGTCGGGCTACGTCCGCATCTCCTGGGACGAGGCGATCAAGATCGTCACCGACGAGATCAAGCGGCAGAAGCGCGAATACGGTCCAGGCGCGATTACCTTCTCGCACGGCTCGCATCACACCTGGGGCAATGTCGGCTATTACCTCTCGGCGCTGTTCCGCTTCGCCAACGCCGTCGGCATGACGCGCATCCACCACAATCCGGATTCCTGGGAGGGCTGGTATTGGGGCGCGGTGCATCACTGGGGCCACACGCTGCGCGTCGGCCAGTCGGAGACTTACGGTACCGTCGAAGACTGTTTGCAGAACTGCGACATGATCGTGTCGTGGGCGGCCGATCCGGAGTCGACGTCAGGCTCCTATGGCGCGCAGGAAGGCACCACGCGGCGGCAATGGCTGAAAGATCCGAAGCTCGCCATCAAGGTCGTTCACGTCGATCCCTATTACAACGCCACCGCGCAGTTTCTGCCCGGCAAATGGTTTGCGCCAAAGCCGACCACGTCGGTCGCGATGGCGATGGCCATCGCTTACGTCTGGATCAAGGAAGACCTCTACGACAAAAGCTACGTCGAGACCCACACGGTCGGCTTCGATAAATGGAAAGCCTATCTCCTTGGCGACGATGACGGCATTCCGAAATCTCCCGAGTGGCAGGAGAAGGAAACCGGCGTTCCGGCAAAAGACGTGCGCGCGCTGGCGCGCGAATGGGGGCGTAAGCGCGTCTATCTCGCGCCCGGCGGCTGGGGCAACGGCCACGGCGGCGCCTGCCGTAATCAGACCGGCATTCCCTGGGCGCGCGTCATGGTGTGCCTCGTTGCCATGCAGGGCCTCGGCAAGCCCGGCATCAACATGGGTAATCTGCAATGGGGCACGCCGATCGACTTCAATTTCTATTTCCCCGGCTATGCCGACGGCGGCATGTCGGGCGATCTCGAAAATACCTCGATGCCGGTCGAGCTCTATCAGCGCATGCCGCAATTGCCGACCATGAATTCGAACAATCAGCGCATCCCGCGCATCTTCGTGCCGGAGGCGATTCTCGACGGCAAGGCCGAAGGTTATCCGTGGGTCGGCAAATCGATCGAGCACCAATTTCCGAAATTCACTTATCCGGCGGCCGGCGCATTCGCCGGTGCACATGCTCTACAAATACGGCGGCTCGATCCTCTCGACGATGAACAACACCAACCGCTGGGTGCGGATGTATCAGTCGCCGAATCTCGAATTCGTCGTCAACCAGTCGATCTGGAACGAGGGCGAGGCGAAATTCGCCGATATTCTCTTACCGGCCTGCACCAATTTCGAGCGCACCGACATCAGCGAATGGGCAGGCTTGGGCGGCTACGGCCATCACGGCCAGCAGCAGCTCAATCACCGCGTCATCGTGTTCCAGGCGCCGGCGATCAAGCCGCAAGGCGAATCGAAATCCGACTACTGGATCTTCAACGAACTCTGCAAGCCGCTCGGCCTTGCCAATTACTTCTCCGAAGGCGTCAACGAGATCGACTGGGTCAAGCGGGTGTTCCTCGCTTCCGACCTGCCGAAATACATTTCGTGGAAGAAATTCTTAAAGCGCGGCTATTTCGTCGTGCCGGCCGAGAAGGAGAAGCTGCGCGCGCCGGTATCGTTCCGCTGGTTTTACGAGAACCGCAAGAAGGACGTGCCGGAGGCGCAGCCGCTGCCGTCCGATTACACCGAAGAATATTTGCGCGGCTTGCAGACCCAGTCCGGCAAGCTCGAATTCGAATGCAACTCGCTCAAGCGTTTCAACGATCCGGAGCGGCCGCCGATCGTCAAATACGAGCCGTCATGGGAGGGCGCGCATTCCGGCGAATTGTTCGAGCGCTATCCGTTACAACTCCTCACGCCGCATTCGAAATATTCGTTCCACACCCAAGGTGACGGCAAGGATTCGTTCCTGCTCAACATCGAGGATCATCGCGTCAAGGTCGACGGCTACTATTACTGGATCGTGCGCATCAATGCCGACGACGCCAAGGCGCGCGGCATCGGCAAGCACGATCTGGTCAAGGTGTTCAACGACCGCGGCGCGGTAATTTGCGCCGCGCTGCCGACGCAGCGGCTGCCGCGCGGCGTCGCTCACGGCTACGAGTCCTCGGCGATCTACGATCCGATGGGCGAGCCGGGAAAATCCGTCGACCGCGGCGGCTGCCTCAATCTGCTCACGCCCGAGCGGACGCAAACCAAGTCGACGCATTCGCTCGCCGGCGCCAATTCACTGGTGCAAATCGAGCTGTGGGACGGCCGCACCGAGCACATGTCGGCGGCGTTCGCGGCCATGGAGCAGGACACGAAGCAGGACTTGGAAATCAAGCGCGCGCTGAAGGAAGCGCAGCTGGTGCCGGCGAAGTAACGCCATGAAAAAATGGAACATGATCATCGACGTCGCCGAGTGCACCAATTGCAATCTGTGCACGCTCGCCGCCATGGACGAATATGTCGGCAATGACTGGCCCGGCTACTCGGCGCCGATGCCGAAGCATGGCCACAAGTGGATCGACATTCTGCAGAAGGAGCGCGGGCAATTGCCGATGATCGACATCGCCTATGTTCCGACGATGTGCAATCATTGTGACGACGCGCCGTGCATGAAAGCGGACAAGACCGGCGCGATCAAAAAGCGCAAAGACGGCATTGTTCTCATCGATCCGAAGAAAGCCAAGGGACAGAAGCAGCTCGTCGACGCCTGCCCCTACGGCCACATCTGGTGGAACGAGGACTTGCAGCTGCCGCAGGCCTGGACCTTCGACGCTCATCTGATCGATCAGGGCTGGCAGCAAACGCGCGGCCAGCAATCGTGCCCGACCGGCGCCATGCGCGCCGTCAAGGTCGAGGACGACGACATGGCGCGGCTTGCGCAACAGCAAAATCTCGAAGTCATGAAGCCCGAGCTCGGCGCCAAGCCGCGGGTCTATTACCGCAATTTGTGGCGCTATTCGAAGTGCTTCATCGGCGGCACGCTGGCTGAGGAAAAAAACGGCGTCGTCGATTGCGTCGAGGGCGCCAGCGTGCAGCTCGTCAAGGACGGCGCCTCGATCGCGCTGACTACGAGCGATAATTTCGGCGACTTCAAATTCGACAAACTCGACGAGAATTCCGGCCGCTACACCGTTCACATCTTTTCGCGCGGCCGCTCCAAGCGCATCGAGACCACCCTCGGCGCCAGCATCAATCTCGGTGAAATCAGGCTCTAGCGATCCATGATAAATAAATACCTCGTCGCACTTGTGTTGTTGACTACGTTCTCGTGCGCGAGCCACGCGCAGACCTCGGATTACCCGTCGCGTCAGGTCACGCTGGTCGTCACGTCGGTGCCCGGCGGCGTCACCGACGTTGTCGGCCGCGCGCTGGCGCAGGCGCTGACCAAAGACTGGGGTCAGGAGGTCATCGTCGAGAACAAGGGCGGCGCCGCACATATCATCGGCGCCGAAGCCGTCGCCAAGGCGGCGCCCGACGGCTACACGCTTCTGGTCGGCGAGTCCGGCACCTTTACGGTCAATCCGACGTTGCTGCCTAAGGACAAAGTGCCCTACGACGCCGACAAGGACTTCACCCCGATCACCGGACTGGTGCGCATTTATCAGTCGATCTTAGCCGCCAAATCCCTGCCGGTCTCAAACATCGCCGAACTGATCGCGCTGGCCAAGCAGAAGCCGGGCCAGATCACCTATGGGACGGCAGGCGTCGGCTCGGCGCTGCACATGAACATGGCGTTGTTCGACAGCATGGCCGGGGTGAAAATGATCCCGGTGCACTATCGCGGCGCGACGCCGGCGCTTAACGATCTTATCGGCGACCACATCGACACCATGGTCGTCAGCGTCGCGTCGGGCCTGCCGGCTTACAAGGCCGGCCAGATCAAGATGCTCGGCGTCGGCGCGCCCAAACGCATGCCCTTGGTCCCGGAAGTTCCGACGGTGTCGGAGAGCGGATTGCCGGGCTATGAAGCGACCGCCTGGTTCGGGCTGTTCGGCCCGGCCGGCATGCCACAAGACATCGTCATGAAAGTCGACCGGGAAGTGATCAAGATTTTCAGCGATCCGGCGTTCCGCGCGCGTTTCCTCGATCCGCAAATGTTTGAATCGATGGCGGGGCCGCCGGACGAATTCGAAGCTTACATCAAGGCCGAACGCGCCAAATGGGCGAAGGTCATTCACGACGACGATATCAAGATTCAATAACGGCGCGTCGAATGTTGGGGGGGGCAATGCGCAAAGTGGCCGTAGCGCTGCTCATTGGTCTTGTGCCGGTCCTCGCCTACGGCGCCGACCGTCCGGACTGGGCATTTCCGGTGACGGATAAAGTGCAGCCGCCGTCGCAGGATGACGGCCTGCCGAAAACCGCGCCCGGCAGCGCCAAGTCCTATACGCGCAAACAGATCGACGACTTGTTCAATCCGCCGGATTGGTATCCCGACATGCATCCGCCGATGCCGCAGGTCGTCGCCCATGGCAACGGCACCACGGTGCGCGCCTGCGCGGCCTGCCACCTGCCGACCGGCACGGGCCACGATGAATCAGCCTATATCGCGGGGCTGCCGGCGCCCTATTTCGTTCGCCAAATGGCCGACTACAAGAGCGGCGCGCGCAAGGGGTCGGGGTCGATGACCGCGATTGCCAAGGCCATCGCCGACGACGATGTCCGCGCTGCCGCCGACTACTTCGCTTCGCTCAAGCCGCGGTCGTGGATCCGCGTGGTCGAAACCGATACGGTGCCGAAGACTTATGTCGGGCCAGGCAACAAGCGGCTGCGCCTTCCCAACGGCGGCAGCGAGCCGATCGGCGACCGCATCATCGAAATCCCCGAGGACGAAAACGTCGTGCTCAATCGCGATCCGCGCTTGGGGTTCATCGCTTTTGTGCCGAAGGGCAGCGTGGCCAAGGGCGAGGCGCTGGTCACCACCGGCGGTAACGGCAAGACGATTCCCTGCAGCATTTGCCACGGCCCGGCGCTGACCGGGCTCGGCGAGGTGCCGCCGATCGCCGGGCGACAGGCGAATTATATCGTGCGCCAGCTGTTTAGCATGCAGGACGGCAGCCGCGCCGGGTCATGGGAGCCGCTGATGGCGCAAGTGGTGGACAAGCTGTCAGTCGACGACATGCTGGCGATCGCCGCATACACGGCTTCACGCAACCCCGACTAATTCACTCCGGCGGTGTGCCGTTTAAGGCCAAGACTTCACCGGCGAGATAGAGCGACCCGGTGATGAGAATCCGCGGCGCCGGGTGCAGGTCGAGCTTGCCGGCAATGGCGATTGCGCTTTCGAGATCGTCGCGCGCCAAGGCCGGAATGCCGACGCCGTCGGCGACCGCGGCGAGTTCCGCCGCCGGCACCGCCTTGTCCTGATGGATCGGCACCGTAATGACCCGGCGGGCGAGCCCGGAGAAATTCTTCAGGAAGCCGGCGGAATCCTTGGTCGCCAGCATGCCGACGATGAGCACAAGCGGCCGCGACACGCGTTCTTCGAGATCGGCCAGCGCTGCGGCAATGGCCTGGCCGCCGTCGGCATTGTGGCCGCCGTCGAGCCACAATTCGCTCTCCGGCGGCGTCAAGGCGGCAAGTCGGCCGTGCGACAGCCGCTGCATGCGCGCCGGCCATTCGACCCGTGTCATGCCGGCCTCGTATGCGGCCGTCGGCAATTTCAGCCCGCTGACGCGCAACGCGGCGATCGCGGCGCCGGCATTTTCAAACTGGTGGCGGCCATAAAGCTTTGGCGATGGCAAATCGAGCAGCCCGTCGCCGTCCTGGTAGACGAGCCGGCCGCGTTCTTCGGTTGCGGTCCAGTGTTCGCCGGCGATATGCACCGGCGCCTTGAGCCGCGCTGCCTGGCGTTCGATCACGGCGAGCGCCTCGCGCGGCTGGGCGGCGATAATCGCCGGCGCATCGCGCTTGATAATGCCGGCCTTTTCGGCGGCGATCTTTTCGAGCGTGTCGCCGAGAAATTCGCGGTGGTCGAGCGACAGCCGGGTGATAATGCTTGCCAGCGGGCGATCGATCACGTTGGTGGCGTCGAGCCGGCCGCCGAGCCCGACTTCCAGCAGCAAGACGTCGGCCGGATTGCGCGAGAACAATAGAAACGCCGCAGCCGTCTCGATCTCGAACACCGTGATCGGAGCGTCGCCGTTTTTGGCCTCGCATTCGGCGAGCGCAGCGCCGAGCTCGGCATCGCCGACCAGCTTGCCGCCATCTTTACGCCCGATGCGGAATCGTTCGTTGAGGCGAACCAGGTTCGGCGACGTATAGACATGCACGCGCTGTTCCGCAGCTTCGAGGATCGCGCGCATGAAGGCGATAGTCGAGCCCTTGCCGTTGGTGCCGGCGACATGAATCACCGGCGGCAAATGGCGCTCCGGGTGATCGAGCGCGTCAAGGATGCGCGCCATGCGCTCGAGCCCGAGATCGATGCGCTTGGGATGCAGCGCCAGAAGCCGCGCCAGCACGGCGTCGATCGGCGGCGTGTTGGCCGATCGGTCGCTCACGTGACCGCGGGTTCGGGCGCCGGCAGGAGTCCCCTCCCTATTCCTCCCCCGCTCGCGGGGGAGAGTTGGGAGGGGGACGCGCCGGCGGGCGCCTTGGTGAGGAGCCGGCACAGTTTGGCGATGGTTGCGCGCAGATCGTGGCGATGCACCACCATATCGACCATGCCGTGATCGCGCAGATATTCGGCCTTCTGAAAGCCGTCGGGCAGCTTCTCGCGGATGGTCTGCTCGATAACGCGCGGACCGGCGAAGCCGATCAAAGCGCCGGGCTCGGCGATGTGGACGTCGCCGAGCATGGCATAAGACGCCGTGACGCCGCCGGTGGTGGGATTGGTGAGAACGACGATATACGGCTTGCGCGCCTCACGCAGGCGCTGCACCGCGATGGTGGTGCGCGGCATTTGCATCAGCGACAGGATGCCTTCCTGCATCCGCGCGCCGCCGGAGGCGGCAAACAGCACGCACGGGCAACCTTTCTCCACGGCGGTGTCGAGACCTTTGACGACCGCCTCGCCGGCGGCCATGCCGAGCGAGCCGCCCATGAAATCGAAATCCTGCACGCCGATAACGGCGGCGAAACCGTCGAGCTTACCGTAGCCGAGCTTGACCGCGTCGTTCAGCCCGGTCTTGCTGCGCGCGTCTTTGAGCCGGTCGATGTAACGGCGCTCGTCGCGGAATTTCAGCGGATCGAGCGGCACCTCCGGCACCGCGATGTCGAACCAGGTTTGGTTGTCGAACATCGACTTGAGCCGCGCGGTGGCGCCCATGCGCATATGATAATTCGAGCCCGGAATGACGAAGAGATTCGACTCGACGTCCTTGTAGAACACGAGCTGGCCGGTCTCCGGACACTTGATCCAGAGGTTTTCCGGCACTTCGCGCCGCAGAATGCTGCGGATTTTCGGCCGCAACGTACTCGATATCCAGTTCATCGACCCGTTACCTGAGCCGCGCGATTGCGGCGCTTTCACCCCACATTATACCACCCTCATTGCAATCCGCTGTGGAACTCAGAGCAAGCCTTATTCGTTGTGTTCCGGCTGCCTAGGAGCCGCCCCGGCATCGGCACAATTTCGCCTATCTGATCAACCAAGTAGGCGCCGGGGCCGACGCTGCCTCGGGCTTAACCGTAGCGGTAAGACCGGGGTAACCAAGTTATGCGCACAGTGGTATGGCGAACGGTAGCCAATCAAGGCACCGACGCCGGTGAGGCTGGAACTTCCATGATGAAAAAACTTGTTGCCGGATGTTTCGCGCTTGCGGCGCTGGTTGCGGCACAGTGTGCCGCGGCAGCCGATCTGTCGGTCGCGCCGCTCTACACCAAGGCGCCGCCGGCGGAAGTCACGCAGGCTTACAACTGGACCGGCTTTTATCTTGGCGCCAATGCCGGCGGCGGTTGGGGCGGCTCGTGGTGGAACGGCTCCGCAACGCCGGTCGACCTTTCCGGCGCCCAGGTCGGCGGCACCGCGGGCTATAATTGGCAATTCGGCAATACCGTCCTCGGTCTCGAAGGCGACATGGACTGGTCGAACCTCAAAGGCACCGGCACGACCGGATGCGCGGCCGGTTGCACCGCCGAAAACGACTGGCTCTCGACGGTTCGCGGCCGCGTCGGTTACGCGTTCGGCGGTATCTTGCCGTATGTCACCGGCGGTCTCGCTGTCGGCGATATCAATGCCTCGACGCCCGGCTTTGCCGGCGCCAGCTCGACCAATGCTGGATGGACCGTCGGCGGCGGCCTCGAAGTCGCGCTGCCCGGGAATTGGAGCGCCAAGGCCGAATACCTGCACGTCGACCTCGGCCGGTTCAATTGCGGGGCAAACTGCGGCGTCGCGCCGACCGACAACGTGTCGATGCACGACGATGTCGTGCGCGCCGGGCTGAACTACCACTTCGGTTGGGGTAAGTAGGCCTCCGCAAAGCCGCGTAGAGCCTGCGCGGTCGCGCCAGTTGACTTATCGCTTCCGCACTGGTGTCATTTCGAAAATGACCCAGCCCACCAATCTCGATTTCGATAAATACCGGCTGCGCAGCTTCGTCGAGCGCCTTATCGAGCTCGGCGAGGTGGAGGTGCACGAGCGGCCGGTGCCGTTGACCGAGCTGAGCGCGATCATCGAGCGCACCGACAAGGCCGTGCTGTTTAAGAAGGCAGGGCCGGAACAGGTCGATCTGGTCGCCAAGACCGCCGGCAGTCGCAAGCGCCTCGCCGCCGCTTTCGAAACCTCCGAGTCGAAGCTGTACGACGAATATTTCAAGCGGCTCGCCAATCCGCAGCCGGTCGTCGAAGTGCCGTCGGCGGATGCGCCGGTGCATGCGATCAAGATCACCGGCAAGGACGTCGATCTCACCAAGCTGCCGTTCCATCCGCAGCACGCGCTCGACGGCTCCTGCTATTTGAGCTCCGCCATCGACTACACCATCGATCGGGCAACCGGGCGACGCAATGTCGGCTGCCGGCGGCTGTCGCTGCGCAACCGCACCGAATGCGGCATCAACGTTACCGCGCCGTCCGATCTCAAGCGCATCTACACCGCCGCGGTGGCGCGCGGCGAAAAGCTGCCGGTGACCTTTACCGCCGGCGCCCATCCGCTTGATTTTTTCGCCGCGACGACGCGGCAAGGTGGTGACGAACTCGCGCTGGTCGCGCAATTCCGCGCCGAGCCGGCGCCGGTGGTGAAAAGCCTGACCAACGACATTCTGGTGCCGGCCGACGCCGAGGTGACGCTCGAAGGTTACCTCGACGAGCGCGGCTACGTCGAACCGGAAGGGCCGTATGGCGAATATATGGGCTATTACGGCTCGATCCATATGGACCCGGTGTTCCATTGCACCGCGATCACCATGCGCGCCGACGTGATGCATCACACGCTGTTGCACGGCTCGGCATTCAAGCTCGACGAGACGGATAGTGCCGTGATCTCGGCACTGCGCGCCGAAGCGGAAGCGATGCGGATTTTGAAGAATTGCGTGCGCGAGCCGATCGCGGTCTATCTGCGCGAAGTTTCCGGCGGCTCGAACACGCTGCGGGTGTCGATCCGCCAGCGGGTCTATGGCGAGGCGCGCACCGCCATCGCCGCATTGTTCGGCGGCATCCGCGTGCTCAAGCATGTCTACGTGTTCGACGAAGACATCGACATCCACGACGACCGCCAGGTCGACTGGGCGATGGGCACCCGCTTCCAGGCCGATCAGGACCTCGTGGTGCTGACAGGCATGATGGCTATGACCATGGACCCCTCGCTCCAGGGGCGGCGCACCGGCGCCAAGGCCGGCTTCGACTGCACGCGGCCGTTCGGTCGCGACGGCGAAGTTCCGCTGCTGCGCTGCGCGGCCAAAGTGTTTTCCGGCCCGGCGCGCTATCAGACCGTCGAACAGGCGCTCGGCTCCGGCCCGATGTTTTATGCCGATATCGTCGAGGGTGTCGGCAGCCGCGACGGCCGCGAAGTCGCCTGCGCGCTCGACGAATTGCGCGGCGCCGGCAAGCTCAGCCGCGACCGCGACGGCCGCTATCATCTCGCCGGCTCAAAACCCGGAGTGACCGGCATCATCGGCGAGATGTACCACGATCCCAACGCGGGGACTTAAACGGTCTTGATCGCGTTGCCCGCGGCAATCTCGCCGCCCTCGACGACCTCAGCATAAATTCCGCAATCGGCGTGACCGAGATGGCGCATCAGCGTCTGCGGAATATTGAGGTCCCGGAGCGCTGTACTGGGATCGACATTGGTGGCGGCGCAGCGGACGATGCGCTTGACGACTTTGAGACGCGCGCCGCCGGTGCGCAGTTCTTTGCCGACGAGGTCAAGCTCGTTCCAAGCAGGCCAGCCTTCGACATAGACGTTGCCGCGAAAACGCAGCGGGTTGACCGGCACGCCTACCATGGTCTCGACTGCGGCGACCGAAGCGAGATTGATGATCGACACCACCTTGCGGGCGACGTCGGAGAAGCTGTGGCCTTTGGCGTGGAGGATTTTTGGCGGCGCGCGCAATTCATCGGCGCAATAGTCGGCGAAGAAATTTTCGATCACGGCACGGCCGGCGGCGGTGCTCAGGTCACCGGTGGTTACCCGACCGTTCCCCTTTCCTAGCCCTGTGCCGCTTGTGGGGAAGGGGAGGGTGGGGGCTTCTATCGTCAGTGCGTGGGTTTCCTGATCGAACGAAGCGCGCAGGTTGGCGAGGCGCTCGTTCTTCATCAGCATCAGGAAATGGGTCTTCGACAGATAGCTGCGGCGAAGCGGGATCGAAGCCGGAGGGGCCGTTCTCGATGGCGTAGAGACGGTCGCCGGGAATGGTTTGCCCTGGCTTGAGCAGGGTGCGCGCCAGCGGCTTCGGGCGTGAGGCCTTTGACCGGGTAGCGGTAAATCGATTGAATATTAGCCATACGGTCCGCGCTGCCTCTTTTCCCGGCGGCTTTTCGATACCATATTTATCTGTGGCGGGTCGCCTTCGGGGACCCGCCGGGCGCAGGCCGGAATCTTTGACTTAGGTCATGGTTTTGCCAGCGCCAAAGTCTAAACGAACCCAATGACGATGTTCCGGTCGTGCTTTTAAAGGCGCCGGGACAGGCCGAGGGAAAGACCATGGATTTTGAAAAATATACCGACCGCAGCCGCGGTTTCATCCAGTCGGCACAGTCGCTCGCGCAACGCGAGGGACACCAGCAATTCTCCACCGAACATCTGCTGAAAGTCCTGCTCGACGACCCCGAAGGCTTGGCGGCCGGTCTCATTGACCGCGCCGGCGGCAATTCGCGCGCCGCGCTTACGGCAACCGAGGCGGCGCTTGCCAAGCGCCCGAAGATTTCTGGCGGCGGGGCCGGGCAGATTTATCTCGATCCGGCCTTGGCGCGCGTGTTCGAGACCGCCGAGAAGGCCGGTGAAAAGGCCGGCGACAGTTATGTCACGGTCGAGCGGCTCCTGCTCGCGCTGGCGCTCGAAAAGACCAGCGAGGCGGGCAAAATTCTCAGCCAATGCCGGGGTCACGCCGCAAACGCTCAATGCGGCGATCGAGGCTTTGCGCAAGGGCCGCACCGCCGACTCGGCCTCGGCGGAGAATGCCTACGACGCGCTGAAAAAATACGCCCGCGACCTGACCCAAGCGGCGCGCGACGGCAAGCTCGATCCCGTGATCGGACGCGACGAGGAAATCCGCCGCACCATCCAGGTGCTGTCGCGGCGCACGAAAAATAATCCCGTGCTGATCGGCGAGCCCGGCGTCGGCAAGACCGCGATCGTCGAAGGCTTGGCGCTGCGCATCGTCAACGGCGACGTGCCGGAGAGCCTGCAGGACAAGAAGCTGCTGGCGCTCGACATGGGCGCCTTGATTGCCGGCGCAAAATATCGCGGCGAATTCGAGGAACGGCTCAAGGCGGTGTTGCAAGAAGTCACCGGCTGCGGCCGGCGCCTATATCCTCTTCATCGACGAGATGCATACCATCATCGGCGCCGGCAAAGCCGACGGCGCCATGGACGCCTCGAACCTGCTCAAGCCGGCGTTGGCGCGCGGCGAGTTGCATTGCATCGGCGCCACCACGCTCGACGAATACAAGAAGCATGTCGAGAAGGACGCCGCCTTGGCGCGGCGCTTCCAGCCGGTCTATGTCAGCGAGCCGAGCGTCGAGGACACGGTCTCGATCCTGCGCGGCTTGAAGGAAAAATACGAGGCGCATCACAAGGTGCGGATTACCGACGGCGCGCTGGTGGCGGCGGCGACGCTGTCGCATCGCTACATCACCAACCGCTTCCTGCCCGACAAGGCGATCGACCTGGTCGACGAGGCGGCGGCGCGTTTGCGCATGCAGATCGATTCCAAGCCGGAAGAGCTCGACAATCTCGACCGCGAAATCGTGCGGCTCAAGATCGAGCAGGAGGCGCTGAAGAAAGAGAAAGACGCCGCCTCCAAGGAGCGCTTGAAGCGCCTGGAGAAGGATCTCGCCGGCCTGCAGGAAAAGGCCGACGCACTCACGGCGAAATGGAAGTCCGAGAAGGACAAGCTGTCGTCGGCCGCCGACACTGCAGAACCAGCTCGACAAGGCCAAGAACGATCTCGCCGACGCCATCCGCCGCGGCGATTACCAGCGCGCCGGCGAATTGCAATATGCGACGATCCCGCAGCTCGAGGCCAAGCTGAAGACAAGTGGCGACTACCGGCGCCGGCACAGTGCTGGCCGAAGAGGCGGTGACCGCCAATCACATCGCCGGCGTGGTGTCGCGCTGGACCGGCATTCCGGTCGACCGCATGCTCGAAGGCGAGCGCGAGAAGCTCATGAAGATGGAGGAGGCGCTCGCGCAAGCGCGTGGTCGGCCAGGCCGAGGCGGTGAAATCGGTGTCGACCGCGGTGCGCCGCGCGCGCGCCGGCTTGCAGGATCCGAACCGGCCGATCGGCTCGTTCATGTTTCTCGGCCCCACCGGCGTCGGCAAGACCGAACTGACCAAGGCGCTGGCGCAGTATCTGTTCGACGACGAGCATGCGCTCATCCGCATCGACATGTCGGAATACATGGAGAAGCATTCGGTGGCGCGGCTGATCGGCGCGCCGCCCGGCTATGTCGGCTACGACGAAGGCGGCGCACTCACCGAAGCGGTGCGGCGGCGGCCCTATCAGGTCGTGCTGTTCGACGAGATCGAGAAGGCGCATCCGGACGTCTTCAACGTGCTGCTGCAGGTGCTCGACGACGGCCGGCTGACCGACGGCCAGGGCCGCACCGTCGATTTTCGCAACACGCTCATCGTCATGACCTCGAATCTCGGCTCCGAATATCTCGTGGCGCAAGCCGACGGCGAGGACACCGAGGCGGTGCGCGATCAGGTGATGGCGGAGGTGCGCGCGCATTTCCGGCCGGAATTCCTGAACCGCGTCGACGAGATCATCC
This sequence comes from uncultured Alphaproteobacteria bacterium, assembly GCA_963816565.1. Taxonomy (GTDB): domain Bacteria; phylum Pseudomonadota; class Alphaproteobacteria; order Rhizobiales; family Xanthobacteraceae; genus BOG-931. Next base: position 92,544 of record CAWFLM010000002.1, read on the forward strand.
TGTTCCATCGGCTCAAGCGCGAGCATATGGGCCGCATCGTCGACATCCAGCTCGGGCGTCTGCAAAAGCTTCTGGAGGATCGCAAGATCACCATCACGCTCGATCCCAAGGCGCGCGAATGGCTGGCGGAGAAAGGCTACGATCCGGCCTACGGCGCGCGGCCGCTCAAGCGCACGATCCAGAAATATGTGCAGGATCCGCTGGCCGAGCTCATTCTTGCCGGCAAGATCAAGGATGGCGAGAAGATCAAGATTTCGGTCGGCCGCGACGGCTTAAATTTTAACGGGGCGGCGGTGGCTGCGGCGGCGTAGGGATGGTCTCGTTGAGCCGTTCGCGCAGATGCTCGACGAAATAGCGCGCCGGGGATTTTGACACTCCGGTGATCCACAGCGGATTGGCGCCGCCCGAACTCTCGACGCTGATCGCGTCCCAGAAAAAGCCCCGCGTATGCGCGACCTCGGCTACGTGGGACAGCGGCAGATGTTCGTCCCGGCGCTCCCATGGCGTCAGCCAGAATTTGACGTTGCCGGTCGAAACGCCCAGCCGATCAGCCGCCATCCGCAGCGGGAAAAGCATTCGCGTAATATTGAAGCGAAATAGCGCCCAGAGCCGGCTCGAACGTACCGCGAGACGGTCGTCGTTACTGCCGATTTGAGTCATAAAAATCTCTTGGCGCGGTCAGCATGGAGGGACAGAGCTAGTGCGCCTGTGCGACATGCGACGGCAACGCGGTCGCCAATACGGCATCGAGCTGCGTGCGGTCTTTTTCGAAGCTTGCCAGCGTGTCGCCGTCGAGCACCCGGCCGCGCGGTAGCTTGACGCGCATCGGATCGACGAAGCGGCCATTGACGATAATTTCGAAATGCACGTGCGAGCCGGTCGACAGCCCGCTCGAGCCGACGAAGCCGATAATCTGGCCCTGGCGCACCCGGCTGCCGACTTCGAGGCCGCGCGCGAACGCGGTCATGTGGCCGTAGGCGGTCTCATAACCGTTGGCATGACGGATACGCACATATTTGCCGTAGCCGCCCTTGAGCCCGATCTCCTCGATCTCGCCGTTGCCGGCGGCGAAGATCGGCGTGCCGAACGGCGCGCCCCAGTCGACGCCGGTATGCAACTCGCTGATGTGAAGCAGCGGATGCGTACGCCAGCCGAACGGCGACGTCTCGATACCGGTCGGAACCGGTTTGCGCACCAGGAACTTCTTATCGCTGACGCCGTCTTCGTCGTAATAGTCGTAGACGCCGTCGTCGGCGGTTTGGAAGCGGTAATATTTTTTGGTCTCGCCGCCGATCGCCAACGCCGCGTAGCGCACCTCGGCCGCGCCCTCGCCATTCTCGTCATTCGAATACAGCACGTCGAAACTGTCGCCGGGCTGGACTTTGCGATCGAAATCGACGTCGTACGAGTAAATCCGCACCAGATCCTCGATCACCGGCTTCGGCACATTATTGCGCAGCGCGGTCTCCCACAGGCTCTGATAAAGGCTCACGGCGCTGCTATCGTTCTGGTCGGCCTCGTCCTCGGCGGTATCGGTGACCTCGGTGTCGATATTGCCAATGTCGACCGGAACGTATTGGCCGAGATCGGACAGCGCCACCGCGGCGGTGATGCCGGAGTCGCCGGCGATGATGACACGCAGCGGCTCCATGTGACCGAGGCCGGCGGGCGTCATCAGCACGCGCAGCTTTTCGCCTTCTTTGATCCCGCCATCCAGCGCCGCCGGTCCGATCACGCCAATGATGCTCTTGATCTCGTCGGGTGCGGCGCCGAGCTCGCGCAAAATCGAACCGACGGTCTCGCCTTTTTTGACGACGATCTGGCGTTCGCTCCAATCGGCGGTGCCGTTGACCGGATTGGTCGTCTTCGGCAGCAGCGTAACGTTCTCAGGAACGACGCGAGCTGCGAAGCCGAAATAATTGTCGCCGTCATGTTCGGACGCGTAATCCAGTTTCAGGCTTGGCGTCCAGGCCGCGTCGGCAAGGAGGCTTTTTCCATCCCGATCGTGGCGGCGACGTCGCGGACCTGGGTGAGCACGTCATCGAGCGGCAACAGCGTCGCCGGCTTGACTTTGGACAACAATGAATTGAGGTCGCACACGGCCGGGGACACCGCGGGCGACAATGCCTTGGCCGCTCTGGCGGGCGACACCAGATCGCAGGTGACGAAGGAAACTTCGGCGTCCGGTTCGGCCGCCGGCGTCTGGTCGTCGCCGGCGACGGAATCGGTCAGCAGTTTTTGCGGATTAAAGGCAGGAATATTGGCGGACAGCTCGCTCGCCGTGAGCGACAGGTTGCCGGTGACGCGTTCGTAGGAACGGACCCGGATTGTTTCGCGGTTGCGCACGCGCGAGGAGATCGGCACGCGCAGGACCTGCCGCGCGACGGCCGGCTCGCTGAGCGCCGGCAGCCGGTCGGTCTTATGCGCGCCGCTCAAGCGATCGCCGATGCTCGAAATCGCGCCGCGCAAAGCGCTCTCGACCTGCTCGGGTGCGCTGGCAAAATTGGTCTCGCCGTCGAGTGACGCAAAAACGGCGCCGCCCATCAGGGCTGCGCCGCACAGTCCGGTGAGGATTGTTCCGGAAAACCATTGCACCGAGAGCCGGCGCCGGTCGACCAGGCTGCCGGCGCCATCCGCAGAAAGCGGCGGCTCATTGCCGAGATCGATCGCCTCGGCATGAAGCCGCCGAGGCTGAAAGTCTCGTGCGCCGCGCGGCCTAACTTGGTCCAAGTTTACGTCCCCACGTCCTTGGTAGCCACGTCCTTGGTTGCCACGTCCTTGGTTGCCACGTGCCTGGCCAGATTGCCTCGATCGCGCGCTTGCACTTGCGATCGACTTCGCTCTTCGAGACGATGCCCTCGACGGTCCCCGGACCGTCAACAAGACCCAGTTGTGTCGAGGCGCAGAGTTTAAAGTGATGCTGCCGCTTCCCCTCGCTGCGACATCCCCCGATGGGGCTATTGCCAAGAACGGCGGAGGAATGTGGCCGCAGTGCGGCGCGATGCGAGCGAAAAGTCGAATGGCGACCGCGACCTAGCGGCTCTGCCCGGCACATGGCCGGGCATCGACTTTACTTTGGCCCGGATCTGGTCTGTCTCCCCGGTGGCGCCGTGAAGTCAGGCGAAAGTTGCAGCCTTTTCGGCAATCCACAGGTAGAAATGTCATGTCAGAAGGTTGACAATCTCGGCCGCCGAAGACTATATAGGACCTCTTGGGCGCGCCGCCGCCGAGCGCGATGGCGCGTCCGCGAAGCCCCTCACTGTTCACACGGTGACCGAGCATCCGGCCATGCTCTTGATGGCCATGTTCGCGTCGCCGCGTCGGATGTGCGGGGTTCTGGTTTCTCCGGCCTAGCCGGAGCGAGTTTACTGGACGACGGGCCGCAAGGTTCCGGGCTGTTTGACAAGTGAATCGGAAGAAAGAGAAACGTGGACGGCGGAGTCCTTGCGGGCCGCTTTCGCGATCGGGGCAACCTTGTCGCGGAATTGGCCATGGAAGAGACTTCGGCGGTCTTACGTTTCAAGGTTTTCTACATCGGCCGATCGCGCAAGCGATCGGACGTGTAGGGACCTCGTCAAACGTTGTGATCAGCCGAGATCATATCTCTCTCCAACTTGAGAGTTTGATCCTGGCTCAGAGCGAACGCTGGCGGCAGGCCTAACACATGCAAGTCGAGCGCCGTAGCAATACGGAGCGGCAGACGGGAGAGTAACACGTGGGAACGTGCCCTTTGGTTCGGAACAACACAGGGAAACTTGTGCTAATACCGGATAAGCCCTTACGGGGAAAGATTTATCGCCAAAGGATCGGCCCGCGTCTGATTAGCTAGTTGGTGAGGTAACGGCTCACCAAGGCGACGATCAGTAGCTGGTCTGAGAGGATGATCAGCCTCACTGGGACTGAGACACGGCCCAAACTCCTACGGGAGGCAGCAGTGGGGAATATTGGACAATGGGCGCAAGCCTGATCCAGCCATGCCGCGTGGGTGATGAAGGCCCTAGGGTTGTAAAGCCCTTTCGGCGGGGAAGATAATGACGGTACCCGCAGAAGAAGCCCCGGCTAACTTCGTGCCAGCAGCCGCGGTAATACGAAGGGGGCTAGCGTTGCTCGGAATCACTGGGCGTAAAGCGCACGTAGGCGGCTTTTTAAGTCAGGGGTGAAATCCTGGAGCTCAACTCCAGAACTGCCTTTGATACTGAGAAGCTTGAGTCCGGGAGAGGTGAGTGGAACTGCGAGTGTAGAGGTGAAATTCGTAGATATTCGCAAGAACACCAGTGGCGAAGGCGGCTCACTGGCCCGGTACTGACGCTGAGGTGCGAAAGCGTGGGGAGCAAACAGGATTAGATACCCTGGTAGTCCACGCCGTAAACGATGGATGCTAGCCGTTGTCGGGTTTACTCGTCAGTGGCGCAGCTAACGCATTAAGCATCCCGCCTGGGGAGTACGGTCGCAAGATTAAAACTCAAAGGAATTGACGGGGGCCCGCACAAGCGGTGGAGCATGTGGTTCAATTCGAAGCAACGCGAAGAACCTTACCAGCCTTTGACATCCCGGTCGCGAGTACCAGAGATGGAACTCTTCAGTTCGGCTGGACCGGAGACAGGTGCTGCATGGCTGTCGTCAGCTCGTGTCGTGAGATGTTGGGTTAAGTCCCGCAACGAGCGCAACCCTCGCCCTTAGTTGCCATCATTCAGTTGGGCACTCTAAGGGGACTGCCGGTGATAAGCCGCGAGGAAGGTGGGGATGACGTCAAGTCCTCATGGCCCTTACAGGCTGGGCTACACACGTGCTACAATGGCGGTGACAGTGGGATGCAATGGAGTAATCCTGCGCAAATCTCAAAAAGCCGTCTCAGTTCGGATTGTGCTCTGCAACTCGAGCACATGAAGTTGGAATCGCTAGTAATCGCAGATCAGCACGCTGCGGTGAATACGTTCCCGGGCCTTGTACACACCGC
>CAWFLM010000002.1:102500-139915 GCA_963816565.1 uncultured Alphaproteobacteria bacterium
CCGCGGCGAAGAAATTCGGCTTCGAATTGCGGCAGGATCACTTCGATTTCGCCTCCTACGACTACTACGAAAAGCATCAGCGCATGATGCCGGAGGACTGGAAGGACAAGATCGGCCGCCACGACGCCATCTTCTTCGGCGCGGTCGGCTGGCCGGCGAAAATTCCCGATCACGTTTCGCTGTGGGGCTCGCTCATTCTGTTCCGCCGCGAGTTCGACCAATACATCAATCTGCGGCCGGTGCGGCTGATGCCCGGCGTGCCGTCGCCGCTCGCCAATCGCAAACCCGGCGACATCGATTTCTGGGTGGTGCGCGAGAATACCGAAGGCGAATATTCCGCCATCGGCGGCCGCATGTTCACCGGCACCGAGCGCGAGGTCGTGGTGCAGGAGACCGTGCTGTCGCGCATCGGCGTCGACCGCGTGCTGAAATTCGCCTTCGAGCTGGCGCGCAAGACGCCGAAGAAGCATCTGACTTCGGCGACCAAGTCGAACGGCATCGCCATCACCATGCCGTACTGGGACGAACGCGTCGAAGCGATGGCGAAGAATTTCCCCGACGTGAAGTGGGACAAGTATCACATCGATATTCTCACCGCGCTGTTCGTGCTCAAGCCCGACAAGTTCAACGTCGTCGTCGGCTCGAACCTGTTCGGCGACATTCTCTCCGACCTCGGGCCGGCCTGCACCGGCACCATCGGCATCGCGCCGTCCGGCAACATCGATCCCGAACGCCGATTCCCGTCGCTGTTCGAGCCGGTGCACGGCTCGGCGCCGGACATTGCCGGGCAGGGCATCGCCAATCCGATCGGCCAGATCTGGTCCGGCGCGATGATGCTGGAGCATCTCGGCGAGCCCGAAGCCTCGGCCGCCATCGTCAAGGCAATCGAGCGCGTGCTGGCCGAGCCGAAGCTGCGCACCCGCGATCTCGGCGGCGCCGCCGATACGGTCACTTGCGGCAAGGCGGTCGCCGATGCGCTGGCGTGAGGGCCGCGAGATTTAGCCCTTGCTTCCCGTCAGCCATACCGCATCGGCGGCAAGCTCCGGCCAGCCGATGGCGCGGCTCGAGCTTGCGGCGGCGTCCGCCGGCTTGAGCTTGCTGTCCCAGCGCGCCGCGGTGATGCGCCGGCCGGTAAATGTTGCGGCCTCGTCCGAGATGAGCCATGCGGCCGGCGGGCCCATGATCTCCGGGCGCAGCATCTTGTCGCGCGGCCAGCCGGATTCGTCGGCGATCAGCGCGGTATCGGTCGGGCCGCCCGGCACCAGGACGTTGACGGTGATGCCGCTGCCGTCGAGCTCCTTGGCCCACACCGCCGACATCGACTCAAACGCCGCCTTCGCCGCGCCGTAGGGCAGCACGCGCAGCATGGTCATGTAGCTCGTGGTGTTATTGACGATGCGGCCGAAGCCGCCGCGTTTCATGTCGGGCAACGCCGCGCGCACCAGCATGACCGGCGCGCGCACGAAGATCGCCATGAAGCCGTCCCAGATTTGCGGCGTCAGCTCCTCGATGCCGGGAGCGCGCGCCTCGGCGTCGGGCCGGATGCTCGACATGCCGATGCCGGCATTATTGATGACGGCTTCGATGGCGCCGAAGCGGTTGCGGGCTGTGGCCACGGCGCTTTGACAGCCGGCTTCGCTACCGAGATCGGCGACGATGGGATGCAGACGGTCCTTGGCGCCGTCGTGCCGGGCCGTAAGCTTTTCCAGCGCGGTTTTGTCGCGATCGACCGCGGCGACCGAATGCCCGGCGGCGAGAAAAGCATCGGTCATCGCCCGGCCAATTCCGCCGGCGGCGCCGGTCAACAGCACGACGCGACCGCGGGAGGATGACGCCATCAACGTTTACCGCAAAGATCGGCAAGCATCCGTCACTCCGCCGCTTGCGCCGTCGCATGCTGGCGGAATTTCGGCATGACCTCTTGCGCCAGGAGCCGCATCGAATCGCGCTCCCACGCTTCGTTAGGGCCGCTCCAATCGAGCCCGGTCATCAACAGCGTGCCGAACGGCCCGACTTCGTCGCGGAAAGCGACGAGCTTATCGAGCATGGTCGCCGGCGAGCCGTACAGCACGCAGCCTTCGGTGATGACGTCGACGGTGGCTTCTTCGTCCGGCATGTTCGGGTCCGGCTTCATGACCGAAAGGATGCCGACGCGGGACAGGACCTCGCGCATGTAGGTATAGAAATAACGGTTCGATCCTTGCGCGGAAAAGACGCGGTCGTGCGCCTCGGCGTCGCTCGGCGCCACCATGACGTTGCGCGACACCCGCCAGTTCTCGCTGCGCGCGGTTCGCCCCGCGTCCGCGCAGGCTTTACTGTAGCTCACCCAGTGGGTGGCGACGGCGTTGGCCGGCATATTATTGCCGGACAGAATGCCCCAGCCTTTCTGCCCGGCGACGCGCGCAGTCGGTGAATTGCGGCTACTCACCGACATCGTGATCGGCGGCCCGGATTTCTGGAACGGCTTCGGCATATATCCGATGCCGAGCCCGGGAATGATCGCGTCCTTGAGTTGGACGGAGCGGAATTCGCCTGGAAAATCGTAGGGCGGATCCTGCGCCCAGATGCGCTGAATCATCGCGATCAATTCCATCGTCTTGCGGGCGCGAACTCCGCGATCGGCGTTGCCGAACAATTCGAAATCGGACAACAGCCCGCCCGGACCGATGCCGAGCATGAAGCGGCCGCGGCTCATGTGGTCGAATTGCGCGACTTCCGCGGCAACCGTCACCGGATCGTGGTTCGGCAGGCAGATGACGCCGGTGCCGAAGGCGAGATTTTTGGTCCGCGGCAGGAGGCTCGCCATGAACATCAGCGGCGAGGGGATCGGTTCGCTCGACGCCGAGAAATGCTCGCCGAGCCATAATTCGTCGAAGCCGAGCTTGTCGGCGTAAAGCGCCTTCTCTTCGTCCTCGGCCAGCGTCTCGGTGAAGGAGCGCGCCGGCGGATGCACCGGCATCATGAACATCCCAAGACGCATGCGTTCCTCCGCTTCTGTGCTATGCCGCGACGGTGCCCGGCTCGCGCGCCGGCACCAGATCGCGAAGCTTGGGCGCCACCTCTTCCATGAACAGCCGCATCGAGCGAAACACCTTTTCGCGGGTCGCCCACTTCTTCCCGGTCACGATCAACAGCGTGCCGAAGCCGCCGGAAGCCTCGTATAACTGGCGCAGTTCCCGCGCCACCGTGTCCGGATCGCCGAGGTGATAAACGCCGGCCTCGGCGAGCTGATCGAAAGTGACCTGGTCGGCATTGAACGACATGCCGTAATTCCCAGCGAGCATGCGGATCAGCCCGCGTTTGATCTGGTAAGTGAGCTCGTAATTGATGTCGGCGCGCAGATCGTCCATCGCCTCGCGGCGGGAATCGGCGAGATAGACGTAGCGCGCCACGGCGAATTTGCCGAGCGGAGCAGGCTGACCGGCAGCCTTGGCGGCGCGCATGTAGCGGTCGGCAATTTTCCTGATCGATCCGGCCGGCTCAAGCTGCGCTCGCAGCATCGTATAGCCGCGCGTCGCGGCGAGATCGATCATCGCCTCGGTGTCGGTGGCCGTCGCCATCGGCATATGCGGCGCATGCAGCGGCTGCGGCGTGGCGACGATGCCTTTGCCGCGCCAGTGCTTGCCGTCCCAGTCGAACGGCTCCTTGGCGGTCCAGCATTTCAGAATGAGATCGAGCGATTCGCGCAGGCGCTCGTGGCGGTCGGCATAGGGCAGGCCGCGCTCGTCGGAGAACAGCGGGCTCGGAAAGCCGGAGCCGAAGCCGAAGATGAAGCGGCCGCCGCCGATGACGTGATCGGCGACCGCGGCCCCGATCGCGGTGTCGACCGGGTGGTGCAGATGGATCAGCTTGACCGCAGCCCCCATGCGGATGCGCTTGGTCACCGCCGCGGCCTTGCACATCAAGAGTTCCGGCACCGGCAGCGTATCCACCTTGCCGATATAGACCGGCTCGCCGTGGTGCTCGCTGATATAGCAATCGCGAAAACCGAGCTGGTCGGCCAGCACGATCTCGGCGAGGTCCTCTTCGTAGGTCTGGGCGGCGGTGGTGTGCGGGCGAAAACCGTTGGAGAAAAGGCCGAATTCCATGTCCATTCCTTAAGTTTCTTGGCGCCACGTTACGACCCTTGCCGCGGCTTGACAACGCAACTTGACAGCGACCGGACAACCTCGCCAATTCCCTGGGAATGACCGCGGATTTGCGCATCTACGGCGTCGCGCGCACGCGCGCTTTCCGCGCGCTATGGGTGGCGGAGGAGCTAGGGATACCGTACCAGCATTTGCCGATTGAGATCGGCGATGCCGGCGCCCGGACGCCGGAGTTTCTGGCGCTCAATCCCAACGGGCGGCTGCCGGTCATCGTCGACGACGGCTTTGTGCTGTTCGAGTCGCTGGCGATCACGCTCTACCTCGCCAAGAAGTATTCGCACGCCAAGCTCTATCCGGCGACGCTCGAAGCCGAGGCGCGCGCCTGGCAATGGAGCTTTTGGGCCATCGCCGAGGTCGACCGCGGCGTCAATATCTGGTCGCTGCATGCGGTGCGGCTGCCGCCGGCCGAGCGCAACGCCGCACTGCGCGAGGAGGCGCTCAAAGTCCTGGCGGCGCCGTTCAAGGTGCTGGACGCAGCCGTGGCAAAGCAGCCGTACCTCATCGGCGACGGACTTCACGGTGGCCGATCTCAACGTCGCCGCCGTCATCAGCCGCGCGCTCGACATGGATCTTGCGGCGTGGCCGAACCTCAAAGCCTGGCTGGTGCGCTGTCTTGACCGGCCGGCGGCGCGCGATGGCGCTGGCCTTAAAGGCGAAATCCGACAATGCGACGCCGGCGGACGTGACCCGGCGCATCGCGCGGATCAACCGCTTATGAATTCGCGGCCGTTCAATCTCGGTCAGTCGCTGCACGAAGCGGTCGCCTTGCAACGCCAGGGCCGGCTGCGCGAAGCGGAGAAAATCTATAACCGTGTGCTCAAGGCGATGCCGGACAATGCCGACGCGCTCAATCTGCTCGGCGCGGTCAAGCTGCAGCAGGGCCAGATCGGCGAGGCGCAGCGCGTGCTCAGCGCCGCGGTCAAGGCCGATCCGAGTGCGGCGGGAGCCTGGTGCAATCTCGGCCAGGCGCTGCATGCGCTCAAGCGCGCGCCGGACGCGCTCCACTGCCTCGACAAAGCGTGCGCGCTGGCGCCCGACGACCCGGCCATTCTTCATCAACATGCCAACGTGCTCGTCACGCTGGGACGGCCGGAAGAGGCGCTCGCCGAATTCCGGCAAGTGCTGGCGCGCCTGCCGAACCACGTCGAGGCGCAGCTCAATTGCGGCCTCGCCCAAGCCATGCTCGGATTTCCGGAGCAGGCTTTGGCCGATTTCGATACCGCAGTGCAATTTGCGCCCGGCCATCCGGGGGTACATTACAACCGCGGCGTCGCGCTGCTGAAACTCGGCCGTTACGCCGAAGCGGTCGAGGCCAACGACCGCGCGCTTGCCATCGCGCCGGACCATGCCAACGCTTGGCTCAACCGCGGCAAAGCGCTGCTGCAGCTCAATCGGCTCGACGAGGCGATCGCCGGCTTTGACGAGGCGCTCAGAGTCCGCAGGGATTTCGCCGATGCGCATTTCAACAAGGCGCTCGCGCTGCTCCTGCGCGGCGACTACGCCGACGGCTTTGCGGAATACGAATGGCGCTGGCGTCGCACCGGCATGCCGCCGCAGCAAAGCCGCCGCAAGCCGTTATGGCTCGGCGAATACCCGCTCGCGCACAAGACCGTGCTGCTTCACGCCGAACAGGGGCTCGGCGATACCATTCAATTCGCGCGTTACGCGCCGCTTCTCGCGCACAACGGCGCTGCTGTGGTGCTCGAAGTACAGGCCGAGCTGAAGGAGTTGATGCGCCGGCTCGACGGCGTCGCCGCGGTGATCGCGCGCGACGAGGAGGCTCCGCCGTTCGACGTGCACTGTCCGCTCGGCAGTCTGCCGCTTGCATTGCACACGGAGCTCGGAACGGTGCCGACGCAGATACCCTATCTTACCGCCGACGAGGGACGCGCGGCCAAATGGTCGGCGCGGCTTGCCGCCCTGCCGCGGCCGCGTGTCGCCCTGGTCTGGTCGGGCAATCCGAGCCACGACAACGATCGCAACCGTTCAATTCCCTTTGCGCGGTTGACGCCGCTGTTTCCCCCTCCCAACCCTCCCCCGCTTGCGGGGGAGGGTTGGGAGCGGGCAAGTTTTATTGGCATCCAGCGCGACATACGCAGCGAGGATGCCGCGGCGCTCGCCGCCGAATCGCGCGTGGCACATGTCGGCGACGAACTGGAAGATTTCAGCGATACCGCCGCCGTGCTGGCGCTATGCGATCTCGTCGTCACGGTGGACACTGCCGCAGCGCATCTCGCCGGTGCCATGGGCCGCCCGGTTTGGGTGCTCCTCCCGTTCGCGCCGGATTGGCGCTGGACGCGCGACGGCGAGACCACGCCCTGGTATCCGACCGCGCGCCTGTTCCGACAGACTTCGCCCGGCGATTGGGGCAGTGTCATCGCGCGGGTGGCTGAGGAACTTAAGCGGTTCGTCGCAAAATGAGCAGCAAATAAGAGCGTTTGCGGTTGGACGAGCCTACCGTCCGTGCTCCCACAGCATTTCCAGACGGTGACGGAACGATTTCGGCCGTTCGGCGAACAGCCGGTGCGCAATACGCGCGGCGCGATGCGCCAGGGCGGTCGAGCGTTCGGTGCAAGCCGGCGTCAATCGCGAGCGCCAATGCGCCAGCGGCTGATGCGGCTCGGTGAGCCGCTTGAGGACTTCGAGATCCTGGCATTGACCGAGCCGTCCGCGCAGCCGCTCCGCCTCATCGGTCCACATCCGGCCGAAGCGTGGCCACAGCGGCTCGATCAGCTCCATCTGGTAACGCAGATCGACGACGCGTTGGCGCAGCACGTGCAGTTCCGCGCCGCTCGCTTGCGACCAGTCGGATGGCATCTGCTTGCGCGCATTGCGATAGCCTGCGGTCAGTTGCGCCGCGATCGAGGAGAAGTCGAACGGATCGAGCGGCCACTGCTCGACGGCCGCCGCCGCGGTATCGAGCCAGGCCACGATCCGATCGCGCAGCTCCGGCGTCAGCACCGCCTGCTCCTCGCTGTCGCGCAGCGCCTCGATGCGGCCGCGAATGGTCGCGCTCGAGCGTCCCGACAGCACCAGATTGCCCTTGTCGACAAGGTTATCGAAGGCGTTGAGCGCGGCGGCGCCGTCGCGGGCATGGGCGAGCGAGCGCGCGTAATCGCGCGCCTCGTGGCGCCAGCGTTGGGCATCCGGGATGAACGGGGCCAAAAGCCGCATCAAGGCGCGCCATTCCTTGATGGCGCGGCGGAACTCGTGCACCGCGTTCTGGTGGGAGCGGTCCGGATCGACGATCGCTGAGCGGGCTGCTGCCAAAATTTCGGCCGCCACGGCGCGAACGGCCGGCCCGATCGCCGCTTTCGGCTGTAAGGCTGGTTTCTCGCCCATGACCGGTTCTAGAAGCGCGTGCATGACCGTCCGAGGAGCCGCACCATGACATTATGACGAATTATTGGGCCGGCTGCACTTCCCTTATGGAGGGGGGCTTGCTACATGATCCCTCGATAAATCAGACGTTTGACGCGGGGTGGAGCAGCCCGGTAGCTCGTCAGGCTCATAACCTGAAGGTCGTAGGTTCAAATCCTACCCCCGCAACCAAACTCAAACGGGCCCCCTTGGGGCCCGTTTGAGTTTCGTGGCGAGGGTCTGGTGAATGAACCTAGCCCAGGGCCCGACAAGCGCGCCGAATTGACGTTAGGCCGCCTGCTGGCCGAGGCGGTCCATTTCGCGCTGCACCAGCTGCCGGTACACGCCCTCGCGGCGGGCCAAGAGATCCGGCGGGCCGTCCTGAAGCACGGCGCCGGCCTGCAAAACGATGATGCGGTCGAAATGGCGCACGGTGGAGAGCCGATGCGCGATGGCGATCACGGTGCGGCGGTTCATCAGGCGGCCCAAGGCTTCGCGGATCGCCTCTTCGGACTTCTGAGTCGAGCGCCGAGGTCGCTTCATCGAGCAGCAATAACGGCGCGTCCTTGAGGAAGGCGCGCGCAATCGCGATGCGCTGGCGCTGGCCGCCGGACAGCTTCACGCCGCGCTCGCCGACGATGGTTCGCGTGCCTTGGGGCAGCTCTTCGATGAAATCGCAGCGCGCCGCAAAAGCCGCTTCCAGCACCTCGTCGTCGGTCGCCTCGGGCCGGCCGTAACGAATGTTTTCCATCACCGAGCGATGAAACATCGAAATGTCCTGCGGCACGACGCCGATGGCCTCGCGCAAGCTCTCCTGGGTGACGCGCACGATATCCTGGCCGTCGATCAGAATCCGTCCGGCCTGCACATCGTAAAACCGCTGCAGGAGGGCGAACAAAGTGGACTTGCCGCCGCCGGAATGGCCGACGAAGCCAACCCGCTCGCCCGGGCGCAAACTGAGATTGAATTTCCGGAAAATCGGCCGGCCGTCGGGATAGCCGAAATCGACATGCTCGAACTTGACGCTCGCGCCGCGGCGCACCAGCGGCTCCGCCTCGGGATGGTCGCGCAGCTCGTGCGGCACCAGCAAGGTTGCGACCGCTTCGGCAAGCCGGGCAATGTGCTGGGTCATATCGACCAGGGCCACCGCGAGATCGCGCGTGGCGCTGAGCACCGAGATCGACAGTGTGCAGGCAAGGACGACGTCGCCGGTGGTCGCTTCGCCCTGGGTCCACAGCATGATTGCCCAGGACAGCAATCCCAGCGTCAACACGGTCGTTACCACGGCATGGAAGATGCGCAATTTTTCGAGATAGAACAGACTGCGCCGCCGCGCGGTCAGCTCGCGATCGACAGTGGCATCGAAGCGGTGGTGTTCGCGCAAGATGCCGCCGAATGCCCGCACCAATGGCATATTGGTCACGACGTCGACCATCTCGCCGTCGACGGTCGCCGCCTTGGTGGCGAAGTCATGGTGCAGTGGGCGGCCAGCGGCCGCGAGCCGAAACAGCACAAAGACCATGATGCCGCCGACGGTGGCAAGCGTGGCGGCCATCGGCAGGCTGATCGTGCAAACCAGGACGATCGCGGCGATCGTCGCCGCGCAGGGCGGCAGGACGTTCCAGACGAACATGTTCTCGGCGGTGAAAACCGCGTTCGAGGTCGCGGTGATCCGGCTCGTCAGCATGCCGGGCATCCGCTCGGCGAAGTAGCCCGGCGAATGCCCCGTCAAATGGCGGAACAGATCGCGCCGCAGATCGCCGGTCACGCCGACGAAGGCATAGTTGGCGATCCAACTGGCGACGCGCCACAGCAGATTGTCGGCCGCAATCAGCGAACCGAGAAGACAAAACGCCGTCCATACCGCGGCGTTGGCGCCTCCGGCCAGCGTGTCGACCAGATACTTGACGCCGTATTGCGCGCCGACCGAGCAGGTGACTGCGCCGAGAACCGCCGCGACAATGACCGCATGCGATACCGGCCGCTGTCGGATGTAGCGATAGATGAAGCCGAGGGGGGAATTAGCGTAACGCGTGAGTTCGGCCATGCGAGTTTTCGCTCTCCGCCGGGTAAACGCTGGTCCTCTCACAAACCGCTTCACAAACCGTTCGCTTGCGTCATTGAGGGAGGTGCCATCACTTGAACGAGGCGCGTCCCACCAAGTTCCGCCCATAGCCCCGGATCCAAATCAATTTCGGCGACCGTTTATTACCCGCGGTCACTAAGCTGCGGGTCGGTAGGTCCGTCCTGCCGAATTATGCGGTTCGAGGTTGACGCCGCAGTCTCGGAAAAAGTTCCAACCGCCTCGCAAATTAAGTTCCCTCCATGATTTGAAATATTTCGCCCTTGCAGCGTTATCGCTAGTGGCCGGGTGCGGAACTTTCAAAAACAACGAGGGTCGTTTCTATGCATATCGCACAGGTTGCGCCGCTGACCGAAGCCATCCCGCCGAAGCTTTATGGCGGCACCGAGCGGGTGGTGTCCTGGCTGACCGAAGAGCTGATCGCGCTCGGCCACGAGGTGACTCTGTTCGCCAGCGGCGATTCGGTGACTTCGGCCCGCTTGGAGGCGGTCTGGCCGCGGGCGCTGCGGCTCGACGGCGCGGTGCGCGATCCGAATGCGCTGCATATGGTGATGCTCGAGCGCGTCTACCGGTCCGCGTCCGAGTTCGACATCCTGCACTGTCATCTCGACTATTATCCGTTCTCGCTGTTTTCACGGCAGTCGACGCCGTTCGTGACCACGCTGCATGGCCGACTCGACCTGCCGGAGCATCAGCCGGTGTTCGACACCTTTTCGTCGGTGCCCGTCGTCTCGATCTCGAATTCGCAACGCCGGCCGCTGCCGCAGGCGAACTGGGTGCGCACCATCTATCACGGGCTGCCGGCGGACCTTTTGGTCCCGCAAGCCGTCAAACCAAGCTATTTCGCATTCCTCGGCCGCATCGCACCGGAAAAGGGCATCGATCGCGCCATCCGGATTGCGCAGCATTGCGGCGTGCCGCTCAAAGTCGCCGCCAAGGTCGACAAGGTCGACCAGGATTATTTCGACGAGCAAATCAAGCCGCTGATGACCTCGGGCAACGTCGAATATATCGGCGAGATCGCCGACCGGGAGAAGTCGGAATTCCTCAGCGGCGCGATCGCGCTGCTCGTTCCGATCGACTGGCCGGAGCCGTTCGGCCTGGTCATGATCGAGGCCATGGCTTGCGGCACGCCGGTCATCGCATTCAATCGCGGCTCGGTGCCGGAAATCGTCGACGACGGCGTCACCGGATTTGTCGTCGAGGATATCAATGGCGCCGTCGGCGCCGTCGACCGGCTCGGCCATTTGTCGCGGAAAAAAATCCGGCGCCAGTTCGAGGAGCGCTTCACCGCGCGCCGCATGGCGCAGGATTATCTGGCCGCTTATCGCAGCCTGTCGAACGCGGTCTCGCCGCATCTGCGGCTGGTCGCCGACGACGCCCCGGCGCTTTAGAACCTTTTCATTGCGAGGCGGGGCGGCGGCTACCGTGCTTGTTGCCGCGGTCTTGTCTCCGGCATGAGGAACCACAGCATGGTGAAGCCGATGACGGCGATCGCGGCCAGTGAAGCGAACGCCGCCGGGCTGCCAAAGCGGTCGGTGACGTAGCCGGCGAGCGTCGTGCTCAGCGCCGCGCCGATGCCGGTCGCAGTGCCGAGGATGCCCTGGCCGAGATTGAAATGGCCGGTGTCGCGCGTGAGATCGGCGACCACCAGCGGCACCATCACCGCGAACACGGCGGCAGTGATGCCGTCGAGCAGCTGCACGGCAAGAAGCAGCGACGGATCGCTCACCGCGGCGAACAGGAGCCCGCGGATCGGCAGCGCGGCAAAACCGATCAGCAATAACGGCCGCCGTCCCCAAATCTGCGCGCGCCGGCCGACCCACGGCGACAGCGCCGCGACGACAAGCTGCGGTACGACGATGCAGGCCGCGATGATCACCGTCGCCCAATGCGCCGAGTGCATGGTGACGGTGCTGCCGACCAGCGGCAGCATGGCGGAATTCGCCAGGTGAAACAGCAGAAGGCAGCCGGCGAAGACCAGGAGCGGCCGATTATGCATCAGGGCGCCCGGCCTGACCGGATGTCGTGCGGCTTGGGACTCGTCAGCTTTTCGGTGCGGTGGCGCGCCGTGCGCCCGCTCGGGATCGATTTCGCTCTCGGAGATCGACCGCAGCGCGAACAGCGCTGGCACCAGCAGCAGTACGGTGACGACGAACACGGCGCGTGCGGAGAGCAGATAGCCGCATGCGCCCATGGCGGCGGCCGCCAGGCCGTTGCCTACCGAGGCGAAGCGTGCATTGCGGCCGAACCGTTCGCCGATCGCGGCATGGCCGACCAGTCCGAGACTGATCGCCGCAATGGCCGGACCGAGCAGGCAGCTCGCCAGCGCGTGCAGCACCGATCCCGCCAGCACGACCGGAAAAATCGGCAGCGCCGCATAGCTGAGCGCGCTCACGCAGATCGCCGCAATCGAAATGCCGGCGACGACGCGCTCCGAGCGAGCGGCATCGACCAATGCGCCGCCCGGCATCTGCCCTATAAGCGAGACGAAGCCCGTGGCGGACAGCACGAGCCCGATGTCGACCTGGGTCCAGCGCTGCGTCGTGAGATAAACCGAGACGAACGGGCCGAATCCGGTCTGCACGTCGGCGACGAAGAAAATAAACCAATCGAGCCCGCGCAGGCTCCGCCGTGACGGCGCCAGCGGCGGCTCGGCGGCCTCGGGCCGTCCGCCGGCTCGAGGTGGATCCAGCTTCGATCGCGCCGTTCGGATTCGGCTGGTGGCGTAAACGGCGTAATGGATTTACAGGCAGGGTACGTCTCCAGCGGTCGTTTCAAGTGGCGCCCGATCTATTCCGAAAACCTTGCCGCCCCGACCTGAAATGTCCGAGGGCACGTATTTCAGGATCATGCGTCTCTATTCGGGCAGTGGCTCGAGCTTGCCGAGCGCACCGAGGACGACGACGGGCTTGCCCTCCTGATATTCCGGCGCAGCCTTCACCTGGTCGCGCGTGAGTTCGAGCGTGATCTTTGCATCGGACTGGCCTGGTGGCGGAAAATGCAATGCGTTCCAATCGACCGCGATCTTGCGGCTGCCGACACCAAGGAAGCCGCCGAAATCGACGATCGCGGCGCGCACCTGGCCGCTGCGATCGACAATCACGTCGGCGATACGGCCCATATTCTCATTTGCAGCGCTGAGCACTTCGCGGCCGAGGATGCCCTCGACTTCGTGATTGTTGAGGATGGTTTCCGCCGCGGGCGGTTGCGGCGCAGTTGCCGCGGGCTGGGCGTCTTCGGAAAAAGCGGTACCGATCGTGTAAGTCAGCGAGCAGGTCAGCGCCAGGATCGCCAGCGCCATCACTATTCCGCTGAGCTTTTTGCCGTACATAGCGGTTCCCGGGATTATGGCCCAGCCAGGTTCCAGGCAGCGCCGATGGAACTCGCAACACTAAGCCGAGCAGGCTGTGCTAGTTCCAACTTGGTCCGGATTCCGCGATACGCAAGAGTTTCCCTTTGGGGAAACCGCCGCCGTCACGACGAAAACACGATTGAAACCCGGATATCGCCGTTGATCCGGGTGGTATCGAGCGAAACCGTGTCGCCATGACGGCGTACGCGAAGATCGACACTTGACGAATAAAGCCGCAAATCGCGCAGTATCACCTCGTCGAGGAACTCCGGCAGCCGTGGATTGCGCAGCCGGATTTCGCCGTTAAACGGATCGAATTCCAGTCCAAGCGAGGCCTCAAGCAACGTGAACGGGGTGGCGCTGGCCCAGGCCTGCGGCGAGCAGGCGACCGGATAAAGCGTCGGCCCCTGACCGCGCTGACGTCGAAAGCCGCAGAACAATTCCGGCAAGCGGCTTTGATCCATGTAGGTCGCCGCGTTAAACAAACCGCCGAACAGCGTGTCGATCGCCGGCTTGCACTGGTAGCGCGCGAGACCGAGCGCGATCAACGCGTTGTCGTGCGGCCAGATCGAACCGTTGTGGTAAGACATCGGATTAAAGCGCGCCTGGTCTTTCGCCACAGTGCGAATACCCCAGCCGGAGAAGAAGCGCGGCTGCAACAATCCCTCGGCGACGTGTCGGGCGCGGTCGGCATCGGCGATGCCAGTGAACAGCACTTGGCCGGCATTCGATGTGCGCACGCGGCACTGCTGTTTTTTACCGTCGAGCGCCAGCGCATAAGTGTCGAGTTCGGGACACCAGAATGCGGCCTCGAATCGCTGGGCAAGGAGGTTCGCTTCGGTATCGAGCCGCTGCGCCGCGGTGTCGCGGTTGAGTAGCCGCGCGCAACGCGCCGCCATGCGTTTGGCGGCATAGACATAACCCTGCACTTCGACGAGCGCGATCTCGCCTTCGGCCAAGCGGCCGTCGGCATGGAAGATGGCGTCGTGCGAATCCTTCCAGCCTTGATTGGCCAGGCCTTGCTCGCTGGCGCGCTTATATTCGACAAAGCCGTCGCCATCGGGATCGCCCGGGCCGTCGATCCAGGCCAATGCCGCCTCGATGTTGGGCCACAGCTCGCGGATGGTATCGGCGTCGCCGGTGCGCTGCAGATAAAGGCCGGCGAGCATCACGAATAGCGGCGTCGCATCGACGCTGCCGTAGTAGAGACCGAACGGCACTTCGCGCAAAGCCGCCATTTCGCCGCCGCGCATTTCGTGCAGGATTTTTCCCGGTTGCGCATCGGCGAGCGGATCCGTGGTCGTAGCCTGATATGCGGCCAAGCGGCGCAACACGCCGCGGGCCACTTCCGGCGACCACCACAACATCTGCAACGCCGTAATCAGCCCGTCGCGCCCGAACGTCGTCGAGTACCAGGGGATTCCCGCATAAGGATAGCGGCCTTGCGGCGTATCCGTCATCAGCATCGCCAGATCGGCGGCCGAACGGCACAGGACTTCGTTGAAACGCTCATTCGACGTTTGCACGGAGGTCCGCTCGCGCGTCAATTCGCGCATTTCGCGGCGTGCGGCAATGAGGCCGCGCTGGAACGGCAACGGCAGCGAGTCCGTGCGGTCGCAGCTCACCGCGATGAAGAGCGGCCGCATCTCGCCGGGTTCGAGATGAAGCTCGTAGACCGCCGAGCCCGTTGTCAGGTCGGCCGGCGGCGGATCGAAGTTGAGCGCGGTGCGCCGCACTTTTCCGTCCAGGCCGTTATAGACCAGCAGCACCCGATCGTCGCCGTGAACTCTCGCCGTCGCGGTGCCGCGCCGTTCGCGGTGCATGCCGCGCACCTCGAACAAATCGGCAAAATCGTTGTCAAACAGCATCGACAAGCGAAGGTCGATCGCCTGACCGCCGTAATTGCGTACGCCGAGGCGCTGGTAGGCGGTATCGCGCCACAGAAAGATCGTGCGCAGAATATGAACGCGGTCTTTCTCCATGACGATGTGCTGACCGTCCATTAGATCGGGGTTGGTCAGATCGACGAAGAAGGCCGAATTGTCGTCGCGCAGGTTCGAGCCGAGAAGCAGCGGCGGCCCATCGTTGACCAGCAATTCCAGACGCGACAGATGACGCGTGTCTTGATGGAAAAGTCCGCCGGCATCGCCGGATGCGCTGCCGATATCGCCACGGCTGTCGAGGACAACGAACGTATCGCCGTATTTGAGCGTGCGCGGCGGCCGGCTCGGCTGCGTTGCGGTAATGGTGAACGCTGCGTTGGGCGGCGGTCCGCCGGTCAACGACGCGCCGGTCTTTGCGCTGATTTTGGCAAGGTTCGGCATCGCTGCCGATTGGACGAATGTCGCTTGAGGTTTAGACGTCACCGCCATTGCAGCTCATGGTCCAATACTGCGGTGGATGACGTCGACGACGCGCATCCTGATTGGATCGACGACAACCACATCACCCGCCACCACGGCATATTTGAGGAACGTCGCGTCCGCGATCCCGGCCTGCTCGGGTATCGCTGCAAGCTCGATTGAACGGGACACCGGCGCGCCGACGGCGGGTTCTATTCGCGTGCTGGAGGTGCGCACCCGTTGCCGCAGCACGGCATTATAGATCGCGCTCTTCTGCGCCGGCGTGAGCCCGAGTTGCTGGGTAACCGCGCCATACGGAGTTACCGCCTCGTCTGCCGCGAGGCTTTGAGCCCCAGCATTCGTAGGGCCGAAAACGACCGCGAGGGCGACGAGGGGCGCCAGCCGGGTCCAGCCGATCATAAACTGCTCCGATGCAAATAGGGGTAAACTCCCCATCAGCGAACGCGCGACGGCCGCAACCGGTTCAATCGAATTTTGTTGCACTGCACATTACGATTGTCGCGGTTTGCTTCCCCCTGAGTGTATTCACTGTGACGAATGGCCACGGAACGCCAAAAGTTCCATGAAGTTCTCGTAAATAGCGGCTAAACGGTGTAAAACTGACATCAAATAAAAACCGAAATAGGGATGGAGGTTATGGCTGCAACAACCACGGTGGTCGAATCCGGCGCGTCGGCGGTGGAAGGGACGCGCTGGCGGCAACTCATCTGCGCCATCATTTGCATGGTGATGATCGCCAACCTGCAATATGGCTGGACGCTGTTCGTCAACCCGATCAACAAGGCGCACGGCTGGTCGATTGCTTCGATTCAGTTTGCCTTCGCGATCTTCATCGCGCTTGAAACCTGGCTCACGCCGATCGAGGGCTGGATTGTCGACGTGCTTGGTCCGCAACGCGGGCCGAAGGTCATGCTCGGCTTTGGCGGCATCTTCGTCGGCGCCGGCTGGGTCATCGATGCTTATGCCGAACTCGCTGGAAATGCTCTACGCCGGCGCTGTTGTATTGGGCATTGGCGGCGGCGCCATATACGCGACCTGCGTCGGTATGGCGGTGAAATGGTTCCCCGACCGGCGCGGCCTCGCGGTCGGACTGACCGCGGCGGGCTACGGCGCGGGCGCGGCACTCTCCGTCATCCCGATCCAGTACGTGATCGCCAATTACAGTTACAACGCGGCATTCTTGTGGTTCGGTCTCGGCCAGGGTGCCGTCGTCTTTGTGCTCGCCATGCTGATGCGCGGGCCGGAAGCGGGCGAGATGGCCGGCGCGCCGCCGCCGAAGGTGGCGCAATCGGCGAAAAGCTCCTCGCCGCGCGAAGTTCTGATGTCACCGGTGTTCTGGGTGCTCTACATCATGTTCGTGATGGTGTCGGCGTCGGGTCTGATGGCGACCGCGCAGATCGCGCCGATCGCGAAGGATTTCGGCGTCGGTAGTCAGATTGTGTTCTGGGGTGCGACCACGCTGACGGCAGCGCTGATCATCGACAATGTCGCCAACGGCACGGCCCGGCCGCTGTTCGGCTGGATTTCCGACCATATCGGACGTGAAACCACCATGGCGATCGCCTTCGGACTCGGCGGCGTCGCCTATTGGCTGTTGGTGGTGCTTGGCACGGCGCCGTGGGCCTTCGTGCTGTTCGCGGCGCTGATCTTCCTGACCTGGGGCGAAATCTTCAGCCTGTTCCCGTCGACCTGCACCGATACGTTCGGCCCGCAATTCGCCACGGTGAACCTTGGCCTGCTCTACACCGCCAAGGGCACCTCGGCCTTCCTGGTGCCGGTCGCCAACCTGATCAAAGCATCGACCGGCAGCTGGTACATGGTGTTCGTGCTCACCGCGCTGATGAATTTCATCGTGGTGGCATTGGCGCTCTTCGTGCTCAAGCCGATGCGGTCGAAAATGATGGCGCAAGGCTGAAAACGCGGCGCTTAAATTCGTCGAGCCAATAGGGGCGCGGGAGCAATCCCGCGCCCGATTTTGTTTTCGAATCACACCATAAAGTGCGGCATTCCGGCTCTGGCATAATGTATTACAGTGCGCTATGGATGCGGGCTCCAACGCGGCGGCAATTCGTCAAGATCGCGTGCGGTAAGGGTCGAGAGCGTCTTTTAAGGGTTTCGAGCGTCTTTCCAATGTCTTCCCCGTTGCATCGTTTTCCCGTTACCAAAGGCGCCCCGAGCGCTGGCGAAGCCGACACCATCGAACGGCCGCGGCTGGACCCGATCGACACCTCGTTCAGCTACAAGAACAAAGCCTATGCGGCGCTCAAATCCGTCATCGTCGGCATGGACGTCTATGGCAGCCGCAGCGACATCCGGCTGGATGAGCGGTCTCTCGCGCAAGACTTCGGCATCAGCCGCACGCCGGTGCGCGAGGCGATGGCGCAGCTCGAACGCGAGGGCTTTGTCCGTTCGGTGCCGCGGCGTGGCATCTATGTGGTGCGCAAAACCAAGCGCGAGGTCATCGAGCTGATCACCGCCTGGGCCGCGCTCGAAAGCATGGCGGCGCGCCTGATCACGGAAAACGCCAGCGACGACGAGATCGCCTCGTTACGCAAAATGTTTGCCACCTTCGAGAACGGCGAAGTGCGCGCTCATCTCGACGAATATTCGGAAGTCAATATCGAGTTCCACCAGACCATCATCCGGCTTTCCCGCAACAGCGTGCTGATGGCGCTTGCCGAAAATCTGTTTACCCATATGCGGATGATCCGGCGAAAGACGATCGGCGAGAAGGATCGCGCCGACCGCTCGATCCGCGACCACATATATATCATCGCGGCGTTGGAGGCGCGCGACACCGGGCGCGCCGAAGCGCTGGTGCGCGATCATGCGCTTGGCCTTGCCGAGCACGTTGAGAAATACGCCGATTATTTGGACTGAATTCAGGGAGCATCCCCATGGCTGAAGCAGCAGTGCAGACGAAAGCCCCGGAAAGTGCGCCGGAAGCGGAGCGCGAGCTGACGGATGGCTTTCACCTCGTTATTGACGCGCTCAAGCTCAACGGCATCAACACGATCTACGGGGTGCCGGGCATTCCGATCACCGACTTCGGCCGCATGGCGCAGGCGGCGGGCATCCGCGTATTGTCGTTCCGACACGAGCAGAACGCCGGTTACGCGGCCGCGATCGCGGGGTTCCTCACCAAGAAGCCGGGCGTCTGCCTCACCGTGTCGGCGCCGGGCTTCCTCAACGGACTGACCGCACTGGCGCACGCGACCACGAATTGTTTTCCGATGATTTCTGATTTCGGGTTCCTCGGAGCGCGAAGTTGTCGATCTGCAGCAGGGCGACTACGAGGAGATGGACCAGCTCGCCATCGCCAAGCCGCTGTGCAAGGCGGCGTTCCGCGTGCTGCATGCGGCCGACATCGGCATCGGTCTCGCCCGCGCGATCCGCGCGGCGGTCTCGGGGCGTCCGGGCGGCGTCTATCTCGATCTGCCGGCCAAGTTGTTCGGCCAGGTGATGGACGCGGACGCCGGCCAAAAGTCGCTGGTCAAGGTCATCGACGCGGCGCCGGCTCAGATTCCGGCTCCCGATGCCGTTAAGCGCGCGCTCGACGTGCTCAAGAGCGCCAAGCGCCCGCTGATTATCCTCGGCAAAGGCGCCGCTTATGCGCAGGCCGACGATGCGATCCGCGCTTTGGTTGAAAAGAGCGGCGCGCCGTTCCTGCCGATGAGCATGGCCAAGGGTCTTTTGCCCGACACGCATGCGCAATGTGCCGGTGCGGCGCGCTCGACGGTACTCAAAGACTCCGACGTCGTCATGTTGATCGGCGCGCGTCTCAACTGGCTGCTGTCGCACGGCAAGGGCAAGGCCTGGGGCGAGGCGCCGAAGAAGTTTATCCAGATCGACATCGAGCCGAAGGAAATGGATTCGAATGTCGAGATCGCCGCTCCCGTGGTCGGCGACATCGGCTCGGCCGTCTCAGCGCTGCTCGGCGGCATGGGCGCCGCCTGGCCTGCGCCGCCCGTCGGACTGGATCAAGACCGTTGCCTCAAAGCGCGACGAGAACGTCGCCAAGATGGCGCCGCGGCTGATGAACAACAACGTGCCGATGGACTATCACGGCGCGCTCGGCGTGCTGCGCACCATCGTCAAGGAGCGACCCGACGCCATCCTCGTCAACGAAGGCGCCAATACGCTCGATCTCGCCCGCGGGGTCATCGACATGTATCAGCCGCGCAAGCGACTCGACGTCGGCACCTGGGGCGTCATGGGTATCGGCATGGGCTACGCCATCGGCGCGGCGATCGAGACCGGCAAGCCCGTGCTCGCGGTCGAGGGTGACTTCGGCCTTCGGTTTTTCCGGCATGGAGATCGAGACGATCTGCCGTTACAGGCTGCCGGTCTGCGTCGTGATCTTCAACAACGACGGCATCTACCGCGGCACCGACGTCAACAGTGCCGGTTCGGATCCGGCGACGACCGTCTTCGTCAAGGGCTCGCGCTACGACAAGATGATCGAGGCGTTCGGCGGCGCCGGCGTCAATGCCACCTCGCCTGACGAGCTCAAGCGCGCCGTCAACGCCGCCATGGATTCCGGCAAGCCGACGCTGATCAACGCGGTGATCGATCCGGCGGCGGGCAGCGAGAGCGGACGTATCGGCAACCTCAATCCGCAAAGCAAGCTTCGCAAGAAATAAGGGAGCGCGCTTTTTCGCTTCGCTCCGTTACCGAACGACGAGGAGAGGAAATCATGGCTACAAAAAAGAAAGCCAAAGCAGCGGCGAAAAAATCCGCCGGGAAAGTTTCAAAGAAAGTCGTGAAGTTCAAGCCGAAGAAATCCGCGGCGAAGCATAACGGCAACGGTCTGCCCCGGCCGAGCTCAAGACCTTGGGGTCAAGCCGGCCTCGCGCTCCAGGGCGTGAAAATCCTCGATTTCACCCATGTGCAGTCGGGGCCGACCTGCACGCAACTGCTCGCTTACATGGGCGCCGACGTCATCAAAGTGGAGCGGCCCGGCATCGGCGACATCACGCGCGGCCAATTGCGCGACGTGAAGGGCCAGGACAGCCTCTATTTCACCATGCTCAATGGTTCGAAGCGCTCGATCACGATCGATTCCAAGCATCCCAAAGGCAAGGAAATCCTCGACCGGCTGGTGAAGCTGTGCGACGTGCTGGTCGAGAATTTCGCGCCCGGCGCGCTCGACCGCATGGGGCTCACTTTCGAGCACATCCACAAACTCAACCCGCGCATGATCGTTGCCTCGGTCAAGGGTTTCGGCCCCGGTCCCTATGAGGACTGCAAGGTCTATGAGAACGTGGCGCAATGCGCCGGCGGCTCGGCCTCGACCACAGGCTTCCGCGACGGCCCGCCACTCGTCACCGGCGCGCAGATCGGCGATTCCGGCACTGGGCTCGCACCTCGCGCTCGGCATCGTCGCCGCGCTTTACCAGCGCGTGCGCACCGGCCGCGGTCAGAAAGTGCTATGCGCGATGCAGGACGGCGTACTCAATCTGGCGCGGGTGAAACTGCGCGATCAGCAGCGCCTCGCGCACGGGCCGCTTACCGAATACAGCCAATACGGCGAGGGCATTCCGTTCGGCAAAGCGACGCCGCGCGCCGGCAACGATTCCGGCGGCGGCCAGCCGGGCTGGATTGTC
Organism: uncultured Alphaproteobacteria bacterium; assembly: GCA_963816565.1. Taxonomy (GTDB): domain Bacteria; phylum Pseudomonadota; class Alphaproteobacteria; order Rhizobiales; family Xanthobacteraceae; genus BOG-931. Next base: position 123,416 of record CAWFLM010000002.1, read on the forward strand.
AAATGCAAGGGCTGGGAAACCGATCCCGACGCCTATATTTACTTCATCACGCAGGCGCCGGTATGGACCGCGATCTGCGATCTGATCGGCAAGCCGGAATGGAAGACCGAGCCGGACTACGCCACGCCGCCGGCGCGGCTGCCGCGGCTCAAGCACATCTTCGCCACCATCGAGGAATGGACCATGACCAAGACCAAGTTCGAGGTCATGGACATCTGCAACAAGCACGACATTCCGGTCGGGCCGATCCTGTCGATGAAGGAAATCGCCGATGAGCCGTCGCTGCGCGCGACCGGCACCGTCGTTGAGGTCGATCATCCGGGCCGCGGTAAGTATCTGACCGTCGGCAATCCGATCAAGTTGTCGGATTCGCCCGCCGACGTGCGGCGCTCGCCGCTTCTGGGCGAGCATACCGACGAGATTTTGCGCAAGGTTATCGGTTATTCCGAAAAGGAAATCGCCGAGATCAAACTTCGGGCGCCATCACCGCGCCGGACAAGCCGGCCAAAGCGGAGGCGGCGTAATTGACCGTCGCCTTCGCGAAGGCGGGGACCCAGTAATCGCCGGGCGATCGGTGTTTACTGGATGCCCGCTTTCGCGGGCATGACAACAGAGAATTGGAAGAGGTTGTCGCAATGCGTATTGTGGTTCACGGCCAGCAGGCGTTCGGCAAGGCGGTGCTGGAAGCGCTGCTCAAGCGCGGCGAACAGGTCGTCGCGGTCTATGTCGCGCCGGAAAAGCCCGGTGCCAAGGCCGATCCGTTAAAGGAGGCGGCGCTCGCCGCCAAGCTTCCGGTGTATCAGCCCGATTCCTACAAGAAGCCCGAGGTCTTGGAGGAATTCAAAGCGCTAAAACCCGACCTTCAGGTCATGGCTTTCGTTACGCTGTTCGTTCCGGAAGAATTCCTCAACTTGCCGACCCACGGCTCGATCCAATATCACCCGTCGCTGTTGCCGGCCTATCGCGGCGCCAGCGCCATCAACTGGCCGATTATCAAAGGCGAGGCCGAGACCGGCTTGTCGATTTTCTGGCCCGATAATGGGCTCGATACCGGCGACGTGCTCATCCAGAAGAAAACGCCGATCGGGCCGAACGATACGCTCGGCACGGTTTATTTCGACCGGCTGTTTCCGATGGGCGTCGAGGCCATGCTGGAATCGGTCGATCTCGTCAAGGCCGGCAAAGCGCCGCGTATCAAGCAAGACGAGGCGCGCGCCACTTACGAAGGCCGCTGCACCGCCGATAACGCCAAAATCGACTGGGGTAAGCCCTGGGAGCAGATTGACCGGCTGATCCGCGGCTGCAATCCTGCGCCTGGCGCCTGGACCACGCTCGACGGCAAGCAGTTGAAGATTTTCGACGCCAAGCCGCTGCCGGCGAAAGATCCGAAGGGCATCGCCGGCAAGCTCGGCGAAATCGTCGCCGTGGAAGCCGACGGCATCACCGTGGTTTGCGCCGACGGGCGCTTCAAAATCTCCCGCGTTCAGCCCGCCGACGGCAAAAAGATCGAAGCCGGCGAATGGGCCAAATCCGTCAATCTCGCGGTCAAAGCGCGATTCACATGACGACGAACTAAAGCTTCATAGCCTTGCCGGGTTCACCCACTTTCACTCCATGGACCGTTCAAATGCCTGCTTCACAGCATCAATCGCCGAAATCCGATATTGAAATTTCGCAAGCCGCCAAGCTGCGGCCGATCGTCGACGTTGCCCGCGACCGGCTCGGCATCGCGCCGGAAAACCTCGAACCTTATGGTCATTACAAGGCCAAGATATCGATGGATTTCATCAAATCGCATCCAGAGTAGGCCGAACGGCAAGCTGATCCTGGTCAGCGCCATCAACCCGACGCCGGCCGGCGAAGGCAAGACCACCACAACGGTCGGTCTCACCGATGCGCTCAACCACATCGGCAAGAAGGCGATGTTGTGCCTGCGCGAGCCTTCGCTCGGCCCGTCATTCGGCGTCAAGGGCGGCGCCGCCGGCGGCGGCTACGCTCAGGTCGTGCCGATGGAGGACATCAATCTTCACTTCACCGGCGACTTCCACGCCATCACGTCGGCAAACAATCTGCTTGCCGCCTTGCTCGACAATCACATCTATTGGGGCAACACGCTCGGCATTGATCCGCGTCGTGTCGCGTGGCGTCGCGTGCTCGACATGAACGATCGCGCGCTGCGCTCGATCGTGAACTCGCTGGGCGGCGTCGCCAACGGTTTCCCGCGCGAGGACGGCTTCGATATCACCGTCGCCTCGGAGGTCATGGCGATCTTCTGCCTCGCCCGCGATCTCGACGACCTCAAGAAGCGGCTCGGCAATATCGTCGTCGGCTATACCCGCGACCGCAAGCCGATCCGCGCCTCCGACCTCAAGGCTCATGGCGCGATGACCGTGCTGCTCAAAGAAGCGCTGGCGCCGAACCTGGTGCAGACGCTCGAAGGCACGCCGGCTTTCATCCATGGCGGCCCGTTCGCCAATATCGCGCATGGCTGCAATTCGGTGCTGGCGACGACCACCGCGCTCAAGCTCGCCGATTATGTCGTTACCGAAGCCGGCTTCGGCGCCGATCTCGGCGGCGAGAAGTTCATGGACATCAAGTGCCGCAAGGCCGGCATCGCGCCGGACGCCATGGTGATCGTCGCCACCATTCGCGCGCTCAAGAGCCATGGCGGGGTCAAAAAAGAGGACCTCAAAGCGGAGAATCTCAAGGCGCTCGAGGCGGGAATGGCCAATCTGCAGCGCCATATCGAGAACGTGCAGAAGTTCGGTGTCGTGCCGGTGGTCTCGATCAACCGGTTTTCCGCCGACACCGAAGCCGAGATCAAAATGGTGGTGGAGAAGTGCAAGGCGCTCGGCGTGGAAGCGCTCATGGCCGATCACTGGGCGATGGGCGGAGAGGGCGCCGCCGACGTCGCCAGGGCGGTCGTCAAAGTCGCCGAGAGCGGCAAGAGCAAGCTCAAATATCTATATCCCGACGATATGCCGCTGTTCGAGAAGATCCGCACCATCGCCAGGGAAATCTACCGGGCCAAGGACGTCACTGCGGATAAATCGGTCCGCGATCAACTCGCCAGTTTCGAAGGAATGGGCTACGGCAAGTTCCCGATCTGCGTCGCCAAGACCCAATACAGCTTCTCGACCAACCCGGACGCCAAGGGGGCGCCGGTCGATCACGTCATCAATGTGCGCGAGGTGCGGCTGTCCGCCGGCGCCGAGTTCGTGGTGGCGATCTGCGGCGAGGTCATGACCATGCCCGGCCTGCCCAGGGTTCCGGCGGCGGACGTGATCGACATCGGGCCGGACGGCAAGATTGTCGGACTATTCTAGCGCGCAGTCGTTTCGATGAAGTGATTGGCCCTCTGGTTTTTGATGGCGCATGATCTTTTTGGAATGCCGGTTCCGCCCTCAGATCAAGTCCGAGGACAAGCTTTTCCGGATCATGCCTTTGCAACCATAAAAGGAGCGAGTAATGCTGAAATTCTACTATAGCGGCGCGCCGAACCCGACCAAAGTCGCGTTGTTCCTGGAAGAGACCGCTATGCCCCACGAGGCCATTCCGGTGGACACCCGCAAGGGCGAGCAACACAAGCCGGAATTTCTGAAGATCAATCCGAACGCCAAACTGCCGGCTATCGTCGACGGCGACGTTACGGTGTTCGACAGTAGCGCGATTTTGCTCTACCTCGCCGAGAAGACCGGCAAGTTCCTGCCGGCGAAGACCGACAAGGCGCGCGGCGAATTGCTGTCATGGATGTTCTTCGTGTCGTCCGGCGTCGGCCCCTATTTCGGCCAGGCCGTGCATTTCAAGAATTATGCGCCGGAGAAGTTGCCTTACGCCATCAACCGCTACGTCTTCGAGGCGCAGCGTCATGCTGGCATTCTCGATGCGCAGCTTGGCAAGCACAAATACATGCTCGGCGACACCTACACGATCGTCGACATGAACGTCTGGGGCTGGGCGCGGATGCTGCCGAACGTGGCCGGCGAAGGCGCCTGGGACAAGTACAAGAACATCAAGCGGCTGGTCGACGAGATCAACGCCCGGCCCGCAGCCCAGAAAGCCGGCACGCTCAAGGACCGTCATAAGTTCAAGACCGAGATGGACCAGGAAGCGCTGCACGCGATGTTCCCGCATTTGAAGGAAAAAGTCGCGTAACTCCGATTTCGCTTCTTCGCGGTCAAACAGAACGGCGCGGCTTCGCGGTCGCGCCGTTTGCTTTAGTCGCGATCAGCCTCGCTCTGCAAATTGGTAATTGGGCAATTTCAGCGTATCGACGATGTCTTGGCCGATGGCATACCGCGCCAGGCCTGGAATGCGAAAAGCCCTGATGACTTGCTTCCGCAACCACAGACCCAGTTGGGTTCGGGGTGCAAAAAAGCTGGCGAAACGCTCGGCACCTTTCTGTTTGGCGTCGATATAAGGTCGCAGAAGTTCTTCGTAATTACGAAACGCGCTGTCGTGCCATCCCTCTGATCTCGCCAGCTCGCCGGCCAGCACATAGGCCGCCGTCATCGCCAATGCGGCACCTTGCCCGCCGAGCAGTGAAATGCAGAATGCTGCGTCGCCGACGAGCGTGACGCGGCCCTGCGACCAGCGCTGCATCGCAATCTGACTGACGAGGTCGAAGTAGACTTCTCGAACGCGATCGAGTTCATCGAGAATGCGCGAGGTTTCCCATCCGCCACCGCCGAAGCGTCGACGCAGAATTGCTTTTTGCGCCGCCAGGTCGAGCATGTCGGCGGGATGGTCGACATCGCCGGCGAAGATAAACAGGAACAGCGTGCGGTCGTCATGTAAGGCGAAGCGGGCGAGCTGACGGCCGGGCTCGCTATAGACGACGTATACGTCCTCGTCGCGCGGCCGGTAGCCCGCGACTTCGAAAGCGGCCACGCCGTAGCCGAGCCGTTTTTCGAGGTAATCGTGGGGCTCAAATGCCAGACGGCGGACGGTCGAGTGCAGACCGTCGGCGCCGATCACCATGTCGAACCGGCGGTTGCCGCCGCGGCGGAGTTGCACATCAACCCCGTCGTCACGATTCTGCAACGCGGCGATCTCGTCGTCGAAGCGAATCTCGCAATCATCTTTGATCTTATCGAAGATCAATCGCGACAGATCGCTGCGCCCAAGAGTAATGTAGCGGCCGCCGGTGAGTTCGCCGAAAACCGCAGTGCCGAAGCCCGCCACGCGTCTGCCGCGGTCATCGACTATTCGCAGCTCGCGCATGCGATAGCCGCTGCGGTCGATTTCAGGCAGCAATCCCATGCGCTCGGCGATGTCGTAGCCGAGGCCCCAAAAATCGATCACGTATCCGCCGGTGCGCAGACCGGGCGAGCGCTCGACGAGCGTTGGCGTGAAGCCGGCGGCTTTCAGCCAGAATGCCAGCGTCGGCCCGCCGATGCCGATGCCCGAGATCAGAACGGCCTTAGCCTGCATGGCTGCACTCTTGTCGTTTCTCGTCGACCGACTTGGTTCAATGCGTCGGTTGACCGGGTGTTTGATCGGCCGGTCGACATGCAAAAACGGCGCGGCTTTGCAGCCGCGCCGTCATCATTTGTTCGGCTGTGAAGCTGTTACTGGAACAGCTTCATCGCATTCTCAAGCGTTTGAATCACACCCCACGCCAAGGGGATACCAACGAAACCCCAGGCGAGGATGAGCGGGATCATGTTCGAGCCGGTCTGATTCTGGTTTGCCATGGTTCTCTCTCCTTATGCACCGGCCGGTTCGCCGGCCGCGCCAACGGCCATCCGGGCGCGGGTCGCTTCGTGGTCGGGTTTCATATGGTAGCGCGCATGAACGGCCTTGATCATGAGGTTGCAGATGAAGCCGATGACCAACAAGCCCGCCATGATGTACATGGTAACATTGTAGGCCTGCGCTTTCGGCACGCCACTGTCGATCTGATACTGGCGGATGTAGTTCACCAGCACCGGGCCGAACACGCCGGCCGCCGACCACGCCGTGATCAGCCAGCCGTGAATGGCGCCGACATAACGCGTGCCGAACATGTCTTTCAGATAGGCCGGTACGGTGGCGAAACCGCCGCCATACATGCTCATGATGATGACGAAACACAATACGAATAGCGAGACGCTACCGATCGAGCCGGCCCAGGGCACCGCGCAGTAGAGCACCGTTCCGATCGCGAAGAAGCAGAAATAAGTGTTCTTGCGGCCGATATAGTCCGAGGTCGAGGCCCAGAAGAAGCGGCCCGCCATGTTGAACAGGCTGAGCAGCCCGACGAAGCCCGCCGCGGCGACAACCGACACCTTGCCCGGGAACATTTCCTGGGTCATGGCGGAAGCTTGGCCGAGCACGCCGATGCCGGCGGTGACGTTGAGGCAAAGCACCCACCAGATCAGCCAGAACTGCGGCGTCTTGATCGCGTCATAGACGTAGACGTCGTTCTTGGTGATCAGCTTCTGCTCGACCACCGGCGGCGTATAACCCTCCGGCTTCCAGCCCGGCGCCGGAACCCGCACGATGAAGGCGCCGACCATCATGAAGATGAAGTAGACGATGCCAAGCGTAATGAAGGTCTCGGCGACGCCAACATGGGTAGGCGTTGAGAATTTTGCCATCAGCCAGACCGAGAGCGGCGAGGCGATGAAGGCGGCGCCGCCGAAGCCCATGATGGCCATGCCGGTGGCCATGCCCGGCCGGTCGGGGAACCATTTGATCAGGGTCGACACCGGCGAGATGTAGCCGAGGCCGAGGCCGCAGCCGCCCAGCACGCCATAACCCAGATAAATGACCCAGAGATTGTGGATATAGACGCCGAACGCCGAAACCAGAAAGCCGCCACCGAAGCAACAAGCGGCCGCAAACATCGCCTGGCGCGGACCGCCCTCCTCGACCCAGCGGCCAAAAATGGCTGCCGAGGTGCCGAGGAAGAAAATGCCGATCGAGAATATCCAGCCGAGATCGGTCAGCTTCCAGTCATCCGGAGCGGATGCCGTGATGCCGATCAATTTCGTCATCGGCAGATTGAACACGCTGAATGCATAGGCCTGGCCGATGCACAGATGGATGCATAATGCCGCGGGTGGCACCATCCATCGGCTGAAGCCTGGCCTGGCGATCGTGTGACTACGATCAAGAAATGGGAGCAAAGCCATCGTGTGGTCCTCCTTGGATTTCCCCAGTCGCTTCTGCCGCAGTTTTTATGCGTCCTGGTTGGGGACGGCGCGGCCGGCGATTTTCTAAAGCAGGCAAGAATTTACCCGTAGCTCAGGCGCAATGGCAAGTTCGACCATAGTCAATCGCCGCAACGGCGCGGTGTTCTGTATAAGCAGAGCTGCCCGCCTCGATGGGATCATTCCTCTCCTCGGCGGCAATTGAGAAGAAAATTGCATGGTGCCCGCAGGGCGTCGCGCGCGTCTTCCGTCAAAATTCAATATTTCTCAATATCTTAGAGTTCGCGCATCGATTGAAATTGTTTTTCGGCCGAGCCGCTGGCCCGCGGGTCCTACGGCGATCGCGCCGCTCCGATGAGGCCAAGTGTCGCGGCAAGCTGCATTGGGCACGATCGGAAGCATAACCAGCTCTGTTTCAATTGGCATTTTTGCACGGCGGTCTCAACCGATCGACGCAACACTTTATCTTAGAGGGAAAAGATGGAGTGTGGGATGGAACGGAGATTTCATAGAGGTTTTACCGCGGCAGAAAAGACGGAATTATGGGACCGTTGGAAGCGGGGGGAGTCACTGAAGGCGATCGGACGAGCTTTTGGTAAGCAGTCATCGTCGATCTATTTTCTGGTTGCCCCGCATGGAGGGTTTCGTCCTGCGGAGCGGCGTCGCTCCAGGTTGGCATTGACGCTTGCGGAACGCGAGGTGATTTCCAGAGGCGTTACGGCACGTCGATCGGCCCGTTCCATCGCCAAACAGCTTGGCCGCTCGCCCTCGACGGTGAGCCGGGAAATGAGCCGCAATGGCGGCTGTGATCGCTACCGGGCGACAGTTGCGGACGAGAATGCCTGGGCACGATCGCGTCGTCCAAAATGTTGTAAATTGGCGATCAATTCGCGGCTTCGGCAGGCCGTGGCAGGGAAACTCAGATTGGATTGGTCACCCGAGCAGATAGGCGGTTGGCTGAAGAGAACGCATCCTGAAGACGAGTATAATCGGGTGTCACACGAGACCATCTATCGCAGCCTGTTTGTCCAAGCGCGCGGCGTGCTCAAGAAAGAGCTGCTTTGCCATCTTCGATCGAAGCGCTCGATGCGTCGCTCCAGACCGGTTGATCCAAATGGCGATAGACGGGGACATATGAAGGATGCCGTCTCAATCCGTCAGCGACCGGCGGCGGTTGAAGATAGGGCGGTGCCTGGCCATTGGGAGGGCGATCTGCTGTCCGGACCGAACAACACCTACATCGCGACCTTAGTCGAGCGTCAAACGCGTTACGTGATGTTGGCCAAGGTGGCAGGCAAGGACACCCAGACTGTAGTCAACGCGCTCATCCAGCAGGCGAAGAAGCTACCAAAAGAACTGTATAAGTCGCTGACCTGGGACCGGGGCAAGGAACTGACGGATCATCGGCGCTTTACGATGGCGACCAACATCGATGTCTATTTTTGCGACCCGCAAAGCCCGTGGCAGCGCGGGTCGAACGAGAATACCAATGGCCTGCTGAGACAGTACTTTCCCAAAGGCACCGACTTGTCGGTGCATTCGCAAGCCCATCTAAACAAAGTGGCTCGTCAGCTAAACGAACGACCACGTGAGACCTTGCAATTTGAAACGCCAGCAGAGAGATTTAATGCCTGTGTTGCGTCGACCGGTTGAGCCGGCACACCTTAAAAGGACAGGATGACCCTGACCGAGCAGCCGCCGACCTCTTCACCCAGCCAGCGCGGGGGCGCCGGGCGGCGCCGGCCGCCGCGCACGCCGAAGGGCCGTCAGGTCGACCCGAAAGCCCTGGAGGAAGTGCTAGCCTTGCTGACCGATCGGCCGCGCCGGCGCGATCTCCTCATCGAGCATCTGCATCTGATTCAGGACCATTACGGTCATCTCTCGGCTGCCCATCTCGCCGCCTTGGCGCAGGAAATGAAGCTTGCACTTACCGAGGTCTACGAGGTGGCGACCTTCTACGCTCATTTCGATGTGGTGAAGGAAGGTGAGACGCCGCCGCCGCCAATCACCGTGCGGGTCTGCGATTCTCTCTCCTGCGCGTTGCTTGGCGCCGAGCGGTTGCTTGCCGAACTGCCGAAAAAGCTGGGCACGGATGTGCGCGTGGTGCGCGCGCCCTGCATGGGCGCCTGTGACCGCGCGCCGGTCTGCGCGGTCGGTCACGTGCAGGTGATGCATGCTGACGTGGCGAAAGTCACCGCCGCCGCGGCCAAGCCCGCGCACGCGCATACCTATCCGACGCCAGTTCCTTTCGCCGCTTACGCGAAGGCCGGCGGCTATGAATTGCTCAAGGCTTGCCTGTCGGGCAAGCGCACGCGCGACGATCTCATCAAGATCGTGAGCGATGCCGGACTACGCGGATTGGGCGGTGCCGGGTTTCCGACCGGGCGCAAATGGTCGTTGGTGCGCGCTGAGCCGGCGCCGCGCCTGTTCGCGGTGAATTGCGACGAGGGCGAGCCGGGCACGTTCAAGGACCGTTATTATATCGAGCAGGATCCGCACCGCTTCATCGAAGGCATGCTGATCGCATCATGGATCGTCGAAGCTGCCGACACCTATCTCTATGTTCGTGACGAATACCCCGAAATAATCCTTCTCCTCGTTGAGGAAATCGCCAAAGTCGAGGAAGCGGGACTATCCAGCCACACCAAAATCCATCTGCGCCGCGGCGCCGGCGCCTACATCTGCGGCGAAGAATCCGCGATGATCGAATCGATCGAGGGTAAGCGCGGCCTGCCGCGTCATCGGCCGCCCTATGTGGCGCAGGTGGGATTGTTCGGCCGCCCGACGCTTGAGCAAAACGTCGAGACGCTGTTCTGGGTCCGCGACATCGTCGAAAAGGGCGCTACTTGGTTTACCTCGCAGGGCCGCCATGAGCGCAAAGGGTTCCGCAGCTTTTCCGTTTCCGGACGAGTCAAAAATCCCGGCGTCAAGCTCGCGCCTGCCGGCGTCACTGCGCGCGAGCTGATCGACGAATTCTGCGGTGGTATGGCCGGCGGCCACACCTTCAAAGGCTATCTGCCCGGTGGCGCCTCGGGCGGCATTCTGCCGGCGTCGATGGCCGATATCCCGCTCGACTTCGGTACCCTGGAAAAATACGGGTGTTTCGTAGGCTCGCACGCAGTTGTCATCCTGTCCGACCAAGACGATATGAAGGCTGTGGCGCTCAACCTGATCAAGTTCTTCGAGGACGAGAGTTGCGGCCAGTGCACGCCGTGCCGGGTCGGCACCGAGAAGGCGGCGCATCTGATGGCCAACGGGCCGTGGGATCCCGCCCTTCTCGACGAGCTGTCGGCGCTGATGCGCGATGCCTCGATCTGCGGCCTCGGCCAGGCGGCGCCAAATCCTTTGCTTTGTGTGCTAAAGTATTTCCCCGAGGAATTGACCAAGCCGCTGGGACATTGGTGACCATAAGGCCCCCTCCGATGAGCGACGCCAAAGCGCAAAAGCCCAACACTTTCACCATCGACGACCGCGAAGTCGATATTCGCGACGGCGAGACGATTTTCTGCGCCGCGGGTCGGCTCGGTATCGAGCTGCCGCACCTGTGCTATTCGCCGAAGCCGGGTTATCGGCCGGACGGCAATTGCCGGGTCTGCATGGTCGAGATCGAAGGCGAGCGGGTGCTCGCTGCCAGCTGCATCCGCAACCCCTCGCCGGGGATGAAGGTCAAGACGCAGACCGACCGCGCCAAGACCGCGCGCAAAATGGTCGCCGAGCTTCTGCTCACCGACCAGCCGGAAATCGAGGTCGCGCACGATACCGATTCCGAGCTGTGGAAAACCGTGACGCGGCTGAAGGTCGAGGCCGGACGCTTCCCGAAACGCAAGTCCGCCGAAGTGCCCAAGCCGGACCGCAGCCACGTCGCGATGGCGGTCAATCTCGACGCCTGCATCCAGTGCAATCTCTGCGTCCGCGCTTGTCGCGAAGTGCAAGTCAACGATGTGATCGGCATGGCCGGCCGCGGCCATTTGGAAAAGATCGTGTTCGACTTCGACGATCCGATGGGTGCTTCGACCTGCGTCGCCTGCGGCGAATGCGTGCAAGCCTGTCCGACCGGCGCGCTGATGCCGGCGACCATGGTGGACGAGAATAACGTCTATAACGGCAAACCGGACCGTACCGTTGACAGCGTCTGCCCCTATTGCGGCGTCGGCTGCCAGCTCACCTATCAGATCAAGGACGACAAGATCGTCGCGGTCGCCGGCAAGGACGGCCCGGCCAACCAGAATAGGCTGTGCGTCAAAGGCCGCTTTGGCTTTGACTACGTGCACAATCCGGAGCGGCTCCTCAAGCCGATGATCCGCAAGGACGGCGTGCCGAAAATTCCGCATGAATATATCGACCCGTCAAATCCCTGGACGCATTTCCGCGAAGCAACCTGGGATGAGGCGCTCGATCGCGCTGCCGCGGGCCTGACCAAAATCCGCGACCGCGACGGGCCGCGGGCGCTGGCCGGGTTCGGTTCGGCCAAGGGCTCGAACGAAGAGGCCTACCTGTTCCAAAAACTCGTCCGCACCGGCTTTGGCAGCAACAATGTCGATCACTGCACGCGGCTCTGCCATGCCTCCTCGGTAGCGGCGTTGCTCGAAGGCGTCGGCTCGGCGGCAGTGACCGCAACTTTCAACGAATGCAAGAATTCCGATGTCATCATCGTGATCGGCGCCAATCCGACCGAAAACCATCCGGTCGCCGCGACCTTTTTCAAGCAGGCGGCCAAGCGCGGGGCCAAGCTCATCGTGATGGATCCGCGCGGCCAAGCGCTCAAGCGCCATGCCTGGCGCATGATGCAGTTCAAGAACGGCTCCGACGTGGCGGCGCTCAACGCCATGCTCAACGTCATCGTCGCCGAGAAGCTCTACGACCAGCAATATATCCAGACCTATGTCGAGGGTTTCGACGCCTGGAAGGAAAACGTCAAGGACTTCACGCCGGAGGAAATGGCGCCGATCTGTGGCATTCCCGCCGACACGCTACGCGAAGTGGCGCGCACTTATGCGCGCGCCGAAAGCGCCATCATCTTTTGGGGCATGGGCGTGTCGCAGCACACCCACGGCACCGACAATGCGCGCTGCCTGATCGCGCTGTCGCTGATCACCGGCCAGATCGGCCGGCCCGGCACGGGGCTGCATCCGCTGCGCGGCCAGAACAATGTGCAAGGTGCTTCCGACGCCGGCCTGATCCCGATGTTCTTCCCCGATTACAGGTCGGTGGAGGATCCGGATATCCGCGCCGAATACGAGAAGGCCTGGGGCGTCAAGCTTGACCCGAAGAAGGGCAAGACGGTGGTCGAGATCATGGACGCGGTCCACCACGACGAGATTAAAGGCATGTATATCGAGGGCGAAAATCCCGCGATGTCCGATCCCGATCTCAATCACGCGCGCCAGGCGCTGGCGCATCTCGAACACCTCGTGGTGCAGGATCTCTTCCTCACCGAGACGGCGGTCTATGCCGACGTGGTGCTGCCGGCCTCCGGCTGGCCGGAGAAGGACGGCACCGTCACCAACACCAATCGCCAGGTGCAGATGGGCCGCCAAGCGCTGCCGCTGCCCGGCAATACGCGCCACGATCTGTGGATCATCCAGGAAATCGCCAACCGCATGGGCTGCGGCTGGAACTACAAGCACGTCAGCGAAGTCTTCACCGAAATGGCGTCGATGATGCCGGCGCTTGCCAACATCACCTGGGAACGCGTCGATCGCGAATATGCCGTCACTTATCCAACCGATGCGCCGGATCAGCCCGGCCGCGACGTGGTGTTCGACAAGGGCTTCCCGCGGCCCGGCGGTTTCGCCAAGCTGGTGGCGACCAAGCTGCAGCCGCCGGACGAGGTTCCCGACGAGGAATTTCCGTTCATTCTCACCACCGGGCGCGAGCTCGAACATTGGCACACCGGCGCGATGACGCGCCGCGCCACGGTGCTCGACGCCATCGAGCCGGGCGCAGTCGCTTCGGTGTCGCGCAGCACCATCGAGAAGCTCGGCATTCAGCCCGGCGACATGATCCGCGTCGCCACCCGCCGCGGCACGGTCGAGCTGCACTCGCGCCAGGACGACGGCATTCCCGACGGCGTGGTGTTTATCCCGTTCGCCTTCGTCGAGGCGGCGGCAAACCTGCTCACCAATCCGAAGCTCGATCCGTTCGGCAAAATTCCGGAATTCAAGTTTTGCGCGGCACGCGTCGAGGCGGTCGATCCGGCGACGCGGGTGGCGGCGGAGTAAATCTTCGCTCCGAACAAGGTTGAAAGCGCGGTATATGCTGCGCTCATGACCGACATCGGCATCAATGACGTCGACCCGCACGATGAGATCGTGCACCTCGAAGCGCGCATCGACGAGCTTGCCGACAAGCTCGAGAGTTGCCGTAAGTTTATTCTGGCCGGGCGCGTCGCCGTGGCGGCGGGATTCCTAGCGCTCATGGCTTTGCTGTTCGGCGCGTTCGCCTTCGATCCGGCGGTGCTGGCGTGCGCGGTCGCTGCGCTGCTCGGCGGCATCGTCGCCATCGGCTCGAACGACAGTACCGCGAAAGAAACTGTGCGTGAAATGGCCGCGGCCGAGGCCAGTCGCGCGGCGCTGATCGGACAAATCCAGCTTCGTGTGATCGAAGGTGGCGCGACGCTGCATTGACGCGCGCGGCGCTATTCCTTCTCCTCACCCCTAAAATACACTTCCACCGGACCGGTGAGCTTGATCGTCAGCGGATTGCCGTGGCGATCCTTGGTCTTGCCGGCCTCGACGCGGATCCAGCCCTCGCTCACGCAGTATTCCGCGACATTGGTTTTCTCGATGCCCCTAAAGCGCACGCCGACGTCGCGCTTGAGCGCCTCGGCGTCGTAATGCGGGCTGCTCGGGTCGTTCGACAGACGGTCGGGCGGGGTGTCGGCCATGCCGGGTAATACCTATTTGTTGACGGATCATTGCTGCCTGGCGGCAAATCCGCACGCCGATCATAACACCGTTTTAGGCATGGCAGTCAATTCGCGCGGTGTCGCGCACCATATTTGACCTCCCTCAACACCTTCGCCGCCCGTTGGCGCGTTGATTGTGTCAGAAGTCACCCGGGCAATGCCGGGGGCCGTTCAAAGATTTTGCGACGCGTAAAATCGCAAGCGAGCAATGGCATGCACTCGGCGATGCAGCTATTCAGCAAATTCCGGCAATTCGTGCCGTGCATCGTGGCGGCCGTCATCGGCATTGCCGTAACGGTCGCAGCCACCGGCATAATCGTTCAGCGGGACGATAATGACGCCGAGCGTCAATTCCGCGTGCTCGCCGAAAATCATTTCATGGTCCTGCAAAACGGCATCAACGAATATGTGAACAGGCTCAAAGCTGTGCGCGCACTATTTGACAGTTCCGTCGAGCCGGTCACGCGCAACGAGTTCGAGGCCTTTGCTCAGCCGCTGCTTCGTGAAAACGCAGCTATCGTAACGCTGTCGTGGGTGCCGCGAGTGCTCAACGACGAGCGCGCCGAGCACGAGCACGAGGGCGTGCTTGACGGCCTTCCACACTATCACATCAAGGATATCGACGCCCAAGACAAGATGACCGTGTCTCCGCAGCGCAGCGTATATTATCCGATATTCTATGCGACGCTTCCGAAAACATCTCCACTCTACGGCCTCGATCTGCGCTCCGAGCCCGCAACGCTGATCGAGTTGGATCGTTTGCGGGACGAAAATATCCTCGGCTTCTCGCCGGTTCCCGCGCTGGTCAGCACCGGCGGCAAGCAGGGCGGCTTTCTATTTTCGCTGCCGATATACAAGCGCGGGGCCGCACACGACACAATCGCGGATCGCAGGCGAAATCTCATCGGCTTTGTCCACGGCTCGGTGATTACCGCCAAAATGGTGAACATCATCATCAGCGAGAACAAAACGCCCAAGGGTCTCGACCTGTTTTTCTTCACACCCGGCAGCGGCGCGCAAGCCATGCCGTACTACATGCATCCTTCGCGGCTTCGCACCTCGCCGCTCGCGTCGATGTCTCGCGCCTCGGCCGCCACCGGTTCCTACTGGAGCCGGGCTCTCGAGGCGGACGGCCAGCCTTGGCTGACTATGATCGCGCACCCGATGCCGGACGGTCCACTGATCGCGGCCCACGATCGTGCATGGATCGTATTGGCGTTCGGGCTGATCCTCACCGGCGCGGTGGTAAATTATGTCCGATCGTCGCGAAGCCATGCCTCACGTATGATGCGGGTCAATCAAAAAGTGTCCGATCTGGCGCAATTGGATGCGCTGACTTTGCTCGCCAATCGCCGTGCCTTTGTCGAACGTTTGCAGAGTGCATTCGCTGCGTGTCGGCGCGGCGCCAAGCCGTTCGCCGTCCATTATTTCGATCTCGATCATTTCAAGGACGTCAACGATACGCTCGGACACGCTATCGGCGACGCGTTACTGCATCAGGTCGCCGCGCGGGTAAAAAGCGCAGTTCGCGAAAACGACGTTGTCGCGCGCTTCGGCGGCGACGAATTTGCGATCTTGCAGAGCGATGTCGAGGATTTCGAGGCCGCAGGCGCATTGGCGGCGAAGATCGGAAAAATTCTAGCCGAACCCTTTGTTATCGAAGGCAACGAGGTTCACGTCTCGACCAGTATCGGGATATCGCGCTACTCGCCCGAGGTCGCCGGGCCTGACGCCATGATGGTTCAGGCCGATCTTGCGCTTTATCGCGCCAAGGAGGATGGCCGTAATTGCTACCGCTTTCACAACGCCGACCTCGATCGCCAGGTCGAGGAGCGCGTCGTCATCGCCGATGAACTGCGCGGCGCGGTCGACCGCAATGAGCTCGAACTCTACTACCAGCCGGAAGTCGATCTGCGTTCGGGGCGCATTATTGGACTGGAAGCGTTGCTGCGATGGAACCATCCTAAGCGCGGGCAGATGTCGCCTTCGGTCTTCATCCCGATCGCGGAACGGTCCGGCCAGATCCAGAGGCTCGGGCAATGGGTGCTCGATGCCGCGTGCCGGCAATTGCGGCTATGGCAGAATGCCGGCGTCGCGCCCGAGCTGGTAGGCGTGAACGTCTCGGCACTTGAGTTCAAAGGCGCGACCGAACTCGATCGTCAAGTCTCTGCCAGCCTCGACAAGTGGGGCGTCCCGGCCGGCATGATCGAGATCGAGCTGACCGAGTTGGTCCTCATGGACGTCACCCAGCAGCACGACGCCCGTTTCCAGCGACTGCGTCAGCTCGGCGTACGGATCGCGGTCGACGATTTCGGGACCGGTTATTCGTCGCTCAGCTATCTGGCGAACTATCCGATCAACCGCGTGAAGATCGCGCAGGAACTCATAGCCCGCGTCGATACCGATCCCCGCAGCGCGACGGTCGTGCGCGCCGCCATCCGTCTCGCGAACGAACTT
>CAWFLM010000003.1:0-291139 GCA_963816565.1 uncultured Alphaproteobacteria bacterium
CTCGCCATGGAGAGCGCGGTTTCGATGGCGAACTATCTGCACACCGAGCCGACCATGCCGGCGGCGTTGGCGAAATACGAGGATGAACGCCGCACCGAGGTGCTGCGTTTACAATCGGCGGCGCGAAATTCGATGGAGTGGTTCGAGGATCTCGAACGCTACTTTCATCTCGATCCGGTGCAGTTCAACTACTCGCTGCTGACCCGTTCGCAGCGCATCAGCCACGAGAACTTGCGGCTGCGTGACAGAAATTGGCTCGAAGCGGCGGAAGCCTGGTTTCAGCGACTGGCCGGGGCCGGCGACAACAAGGTGCGGCGGCCGATGTTTGCGCCATTCAAGCTCCGCGATATGCAGCTGAAAAATCGCATCGTCGTGTCGCCGATGGCGCAATACAAGGCGGTCGACGGCTGTCCGACGGACTGGCACCTCGTTCACTACGGCGAGCGAGCCAAGGGCGGCGCCGGCCTTGTCTGCATCGAGATGACATGCGTCAGTCCGGAAGGCCGCATCACGCCGGGCTGCACCGGCATGTACGCTCCGGCGCACGAAGCGGCGTGGAAGCGCATCGTCGATTTTGTACACCGCGAAACCGACGCAAAAATCTGCTGCCAACTCGGCCATTCCGGCGCCAAGGGCTCGACCCAGCTCGGCTGGGAGGAAATGGATGCGCCGCTCAAAGACGGCAACTGGCCGGTCATTTCCGCGTCCGCGACATCATGGTCGGAACGCAACCAGCGCGCCCGCGCGATGGATCGCGCCGATATGGATCGCGTGCGCCATCAGTTCGTCGCGGCAGCCGAGATGGCGCAACGCGCCGATTTCGACCTGCTCGAAATCCATTGCGCGCACGGCTATCTGCTGTCTTCTTTCATTACGCCGCTGACCAACTCGCGCACCGACCAATACGGCGGCTCACTGGAAAACCGTATGCGCTACCCGCTGGAAATTTTTCATGCGGTGCGCGCCGTGTGGCCGGCGGAAAAGCCAATCTCAGTGCGCATTTCCGCAACCGACTGGGTCGGGCCCAGCGGCATCCTGCCACAAGACGCGGTTGCGATCAGCCGCATGCTGCAAGAGGCCGGGGTCGATATTTGCGACGTATCCGCGGGCCAGACCTCAATCGATGCACAGCCGGTCTATGGCCGCATGTTCCAGACACCGTTCTCCGACCGCATCCGCAACGAAGCCGGCATAGCGACGATGGCGGTGGGCAACATTTTCGAGCCCGATCATGTCAACTCGATCTTGATGGCCGGTCGTGCCGATCTCGTCTGCCTAGCGCGGCCGCATCTTGCCGATCCGTACTGGACGCTCCATGCCGCGGCAAAGCTTGGTGATCGCGGCGAAACCTGGCCGCAGCCCTATTATCCCGGCCGCGATCAACTTTACCGGCTGTCCGGAGCGCGAGCCGGCAACGACGACTGTGTGACATGAGCCTTGAAGGAAAACATGCGCTCGTGACCGGCGGCGGCAGCGGTATCGGCGCCGCGATTGCATTTGCATTGGCGCGAGCCGGCGCGAACGTCACGATCTGCGGCCGCCGCCGGCCGGAGCTCGAATTCACCGCCGAACGCCATAACAACATTCACGCCGAAACTGCCGACGTGACCGAGGAGGCATCGGTCGCCCAGCTTTATCAGCGCGCGCAAATGGCGCGCGGCAAATTCAGCATCGTCGTCGCCAATGCCGGCACGGCGGAGAGCGCCCCCGCCGAGAAGGTTTCGCGCGAGGTTTGGAGCAGGATCATCAACGTCAATCTCACGGCCGCGTTTTTCTCGGTACAGCCGGCGCTAACCGGCATGCGCGAGCACAAATGGGGACGCATCGTCTTCATTGCCTCGACCGCAGGCCTGAAGGGCTATCCCTACGTCGCGCCGTATGTCGCCGCCAAGCATGGCGTCGTCGGACTGGCCCGCACCTTGGCGCTCGAAACGGCCAAGGCCGGCATCACCGTCAACGCCGTTTGCCCGGGTTTCACCGAAACGTCGTTGCTCGACCGCGCGGTCGACCGCATCGCCGCAAGAACGAAATTTGAGCGAAGCCGACACGCGTCAGGTGCTCGCGGGCAACAATCCGCAGGGACGCTTCTTTCAGCCGCAAGAAGTCGCCGATGCGGTCGTTGTGGCTGTGCAGCGAAGGCAGCGCCGCCATCACCGGCCAAGCGATCTCAGTGTCGGGAGGCGAGACATGGTGAGCGCGCCGTTTCCCGCCCAGCGCCGCGAAGCCGACAGCAAGGCGCGGCTGCGGCTATGGATCAGGCTGCTGCGCGCTAGCCGGCTGATCGAAGCGGTAGCGCGCGAGCGCCTCAA
Organism: uncultured Alphaproteobacteria bacterium; assembly: GCA_963816565.1. Taxonomy (GTDB): domain Bacteria; phylum Pseudomonadota; class Alphaproteobacteria; order Rhizobiales; family Xanthobacteraceae; genus BOG-931. Next base: position 2,310 of record CAWFLM010000003.1, read on the forward strand.
GGCGCAATTCAACGCGACGTTACCGCGCTTCGATGTGATGGCTGCACTCTATCGCAAGCCGGACGGCATGCTGATGAGCGAAATTTCGCGTTTTCTCATGGTCTCGAACGGCAATGTCACCGGCATCGTCGACCGGCTCGTGTCCGACGGCTTTGTCGTCCGTTCGCAACGCAACGGCGACCGCCGCACCTCCTTCGTCAGTCTCACGCGCAAGGGCCGCGCTGCGTTCGCCGATATGGCGGGCGCTCATGAAAGTTGGGTCGACGAACTCCTCGGCGGCATCTCGGTGCGCGACGCCGAGCAATTGTCGGCCAAGCTGAAATCGTTTCGCAGCGATTGGGAGGGCTCGACATGAGCGCAATGGCCGCCTTGAAGCCTGCGCATTTTCTCTGGCGCATGGACGGTACCGTCGCCGCCATCCAGCTCAATCGGCCGGATCGCAAAAATCCGCTGACCTTCGAGTCCTATGCCGAGCTACGCGACACCTTCCGCGCGCTGCCCTATGCCGACGACGTCAATGCCGTGGTGATTTTGCCCAACGGCGGCAACTTCTGTTCCGGCGGCGACGTGCACGACATCATTGGCCCGCTCGTCGCCATGGCGACTAAGGAGCTGCTTGGCCTTCACGCGGATGACCGGCGATCTCGTCAAGGCGATGCTGTCTTGCGGCAAGCCGATTATTGCCGCGGTCGACGGCGTCGCCGCCGGCGCCGGCGCGATCATCGCCATGGCTTCCGATATCCGCATCGCAACGCCGCAGGCGCAGACCGCGTTTCTGTTCAACCGCGTCGGGCTTGCCGGCTGCGATATGGGCGCCTGCGCGATCCTGCCGCGGATCATCGGCCAGGGCCGCGCCGCCGAACTTCTCTATACTGGCCGCGCCATGACGGCGCAGGAAGGCGAAGCCTGGGGCTTCTTCAACCGGCTGGTCGCTGCCGACGTCCTGGAAAACGAAGCGCTGTCGCTGGCGCGGCGCATCGCATCCGGCCCGACCTTCGCCAACGGCATCACGAAGACCCAGTTCATTCAGGAATGGTCGATGAGCCTCGATCCGGCCATTGAGGCCGAAGCCCAGGCGCAAGCGATCTGCATGCAGACCAAAGACTTCGGACGCGCCTATCGCGCCTTCATCGCCAAGCAGAAGCCGGTATTCGAGGGCGATTGATGTCGGACAAGAGCTTCCTCGGCTGGCCGTTCTTTACCGATCGCCATCGCGCGCTGGCGCAAGCAATCGAGCGCTGGAGCGCGGCCAACCTGCCGGCCGCGCACGGCGATGTCGATGCAACCTGCCGCGAACTCGTGCGAAAGCTCGGTCGCGACGGTTTCCTCGCCCACACCGCGCCCGATCCTGACGCGGCTGCCCCGCTCGATGTGCGCGCGCTTTGCCTCATTCGCGAAACACTGGCACGCCACGACGGGCTTGCCGACTTCGCCTTCGCCATGCAGGGGCTTGGCGCCGGTCCGGTCAGCCTGTTCGGCAGCGCGGAGCAGCGACATTGGCTCAAGCGCTCGCGCTCCGGGCAAGCGATCGCCGCCTTTGCCTTGACCGAAGAAAAATCCGGCTCGGATGTCGCCAATATCGCGATGACCGCCCGCCGCGACGGCGACGCTTATATCCTCGACGGCGAGAAAACCTGGATCTCGAACGGCGGCATTGCCGACATTTATGTCGTGTTCGCGCGAACCGGGGAGGCCCCGGGGGCAAAGGGCCTCTCGGCCTTTCTTGTGCCCGGCGCCACGGCGGGACTTTCGGTCGCCGAGCGCATCGAGGTGATCGCGCCGCATCCGCTGGCGCGCCTTAAATTCGATCGCGTGCGTGTCCCGGCGATCGGCCGTGGTCGGCGAGCCCCGGCGAAGGCTTCAAGATTGCGATGGCAACACTCGATATTTTCCGCGCCACGGTCGGCGCCGCCGCGCTCGGTCTGGCGCGCCGCGCGCTCGACGAAGCAAGCGCGCGCGCACGTAAACGCCAACTATTCGGCGGCCCGCTGGCCGATCTGCAACTGGTGCAAGGCTACATCGCCGACATGGCGGTCGACATCGACGCTGCGGCGCTTCTGGTCTATCGCGCGGCTTGGGTAAAGGACAGTGGCGCCGCGCGCGTCACACGCGAGGCCTCGATGGCCAAGCTCTTTGCCACCGACCGCGCGCAAGCCGTCATCGACAAAGCAGTCCAGCTCCATGGCGGCGACGGCGTTCGCCGCGGTCACATCGTCGAGCGGCTATACCGGGAAATCAGGGCACTGCGGATTTACGAGGGCGCGTCCGAAGTCCAAAAGGTCGTCATCGCGCGACAAGTGCTCTCGGGAGCATGATCATGACATCGCTTGGTCCTACGGCACACACTGACCCGTTCGCCCGCGACAATCTTCCGCCGTCGCAGCACTGGCCGCAAATTTCGCTCGATGGCTTTGCCTATCCCGACTATCTGAATGCTGCGGTCGAGTTGACCGATCGCATGGTCGCGCGCGGGTTCGGCGACCATGTCGCGCTGATCGGCAACGGCCGGCGCCGCACTTATAAGGAACTCTCCGATTGGACCAACCGTCTCGCCCACGCTTTGGTCGAGGACTTCGGCGTCAAGCCCGGCAATCGCATTCTGATCCGAGCGGCGAACAATCCTGCGATGGTGGCGTGCTGGCTGGCGGCGACCAAGGCCGGCGCCGTCGTCGTCAACACTATGCCGCTGCTGCGCGCCGGCGAACTCGGCAAGATCGTCGACAAAGCCGAGGTCGCGCTGGCCCTGTGCGATACCCGGCTGATGGACGAGCTCGTCACTTGCGCCAAGACCAGCAAATATCTCAAGCAGGTGATCGGCTTCGACGGCACCGCCAATCACGATGCCGAGCTCGACCGCATCGCGCTCAGCAAATCCGTGACCTTCGATGCGGTGCGGACCGGCCGCGACGACGTCGCGCTGCTCGGCTTCACGTCCGGCACTACCGGCGAGCCCAAGGCGACTATGCATTTCCATCGCGACCTTCTGATCATCGCCGACGGCTACGCGAAGGAGATCCTCGGAGTGACCCCGGACGACGTATTCGTCGGCTCCCCGCCATTGGCATTTACCTTCGGTCTCGGCGGATTGGCGGTGTTTCCGCTGCGTTTTGGCGCCACCGCAACGCTTCTGGAAAACGCGTCGCCCGCGAACATGATCGAGATCATCGAGACTTATAAGGCGACAATATCATTCACCGCGCCGACGGCGTACCGCGCGATGCTGGCGGCGATGGATCAGGGCGCCAATCTTTCATCGTTGCGCGCAGCGGTGTCGGCCGGCGAGACTTTGCCGGCGCCGGTATTCAAGGATTGGGTCGCCAAAACCGGCAAACCCATACTTGACGGCATCGGCTCGACCGAAATGCTGCACATTTTCATTTCCAACCGCTTCGGCGACGCGGCGCCGGCGTCGACCGGAAAGCCGGTCATCGGCTATGAGGCCAAGATCGTCGACGACGACATGAATGAAAAGCCGCGTGGCGAAGTCGGCAAGCTCGCGGTGCGCGGCCCGACCGGCTGCCGCTATCTCGCCGATAAGCGGCAAAGCAATTATGTGCGCGACGGCTGGAACCTGACCGGCGACGCTTTCGCGCAGGACGAAAACGGCTACTTCCACTTTGCCGCCCGCAGCGACGACATGATCATCTCGGCCGGCTACAACATTGCCGGACCCGAAGTCGAAGCCGCGCTGTTATCGCACCCGGACGTCAAGGAATGCGCGGTCATCGGCGCGCCAGATGAGGGCCGCGGCCAGATCGTCGAGGCGCATGTCGTGCTGAAAGACGGCGTGCTGGCAGGGGTCGATACCGTCAAGCGACTGCAGGATCACGTCAAGGCGACGATCGCGCCGTTCAAATATCCGCGCTCCGTCAAATTCGTCGATGCGTTGCCGAAGACGCAAACCGGGAAGATCCAACGCTTTCGCCTGCGGCACGACGCTTCATAACCAGGGCCGATACAATGACAACACCGCATGCGTTTCTCGATCCGCGAGGCTGGAAGCAGCCGAGAGGTTACGCCAACGGTATCGCCGCGGAAGGCCGCATGATTTTCCTCGCCGGCCAGGTCGGCTGGAACGCCGAGCAGCAATTCGAAACCGTGGATTTTGTCGCGCAGGCGCGCCAGGCGCTTGCGAATATCGTTACCCTCGTTCGCGAGGCAGGGGGCGCCGCAGAGCATGTCACCCGGTTGACATGGTTCGTCACCGACAAGAAAGAATACCTGTCGCGATTGAGCGATCTCGGCGCGGCCTATCGCAGCGTTATGGGATCGCATTTTCCCGTTATGACGCTGGTGCAGGTCGTGGCGCTGGTGGAGGATGCCGCTAAGGTCGAAATCGAGGCCACGGCCGTCGTGCCGCATTGACCATGAACATTAGGCGCGCCGCTTACGACGATGTCGTGGTCACCACGCCTGTGACCATGCCTTATATGCGCTACTCCATTCGCGGCGCGCACTGGTTCCTTGCCGGCGCTTTGGCCGAGGTTTTGCAACGATCGGGTCTCGGCAAAGACCGGATCGACGGGCTGTGCGTGTCGAGCTTCACGCTCACCCCGGATACGGCGGTGGGGCTCACGCAGCATCTCGGACTTACCTTGCGGTGGCTCGATCACATTCCGATGGGGGGCGCCTGCGGCATCGTCGCGCTGCGCCGCGCCGCGCGGGCAGTTCAAAGCGGCGACGCTGCAGCCGTTGCCTGTATCGCGGGCGATACCAACCACACCGATTCGTTTCGCCAGAATTTGGGGACTTTCAGCCAGTTCGCCCGCGATGCGAGCTATCCATATGGCTCGGGCGGCCCCAATGCGAGCTTCGCCTTTCTCACCAGCTATTACATGCGAACCTACGGCGCCAAAGCTGAGGATTTTGGCAAGCTCTGTGTCGCCCAGCGAAGTAACGCGCTGAAATTCCCTTACGCGTTGATGAAAAAGCCGCTTACTCTCGACGAATATCTGACGGCGCGACCGATCGCGGACCCCTTGCGCCTCTTCGACTGCGTCATGCCGTGTGCAGGCGCGGAGGCGTTTCTGGTGCTGCGCCGCAGCGAGGCTGAGAAGCTCGACCTGCCCTATGCCCATATTCTGGCGACCATCGAGCGGCACAACGCCTATCCCGACGATCCAATTCAGTATCGTGGCGGATGGGCGCTCGATTGCGACGAAATGTATGCGCAGGCCGGGATCGGCCCGACGGACATTGATGTCGTCGCCGCCTACGACGACTATCCGGTCATCAACATCATGCAGATCGAGGATCTGGGCTTCTGTAAGAAGGGCGAAGGCCCGGATTTCGTCCGCGCGCCACAGTTTCACCGCCGACGGCTCGTTTCCCTTCAACACGTCGGGCGGACAATTGTCGGTCGGCCAAGCCGGCGCGGCCGGCGGTTTCCTCGGTCTGGTCGAAATAATCCGCCAAGTCACCGGACAGCCGCTTGGCGCTGGGGTGGTCAAGGCGCGGCTTGGTCTGGCGAGCGGCTTCGGTATGATCAATTACGATCGCGGGCTGTGCAGCGGCGCGGCCATCCTTGCAGCGGGGCAATGACACGATGACGCGTCCATTGGTGCGACCGCCGCGCAAGAACCCGATCCTGCGCACACGTGTGCCAACGCTTCCGCCCGGAGGCCGTAGCCGCGTTGCGCTCGGGCTCACGGCGGCGGCGGCACGCGGTGTTCTGGAACTGCAAGTCTGCCGCGATTGCGGGACGGTGCAATATCCGCCGCGCGAAGCCTGCCGGGTTTGCCTGTCGCAGCGGCTCGATTGGCGGGCGCAGGACGGCGGCGGCGAGCTGGTCTCGGACACGACGCTGCACCACAGCAACGAACTGTTTTATCGCGAACGCATGCCGTGGCGGCTCGGCATGATCAAGCTCGATTGCGGTCCGGTCGTCATCGCGCACCTACACGGCGACTGTGCGCGCGCACCGTCGCGCGTGCGCGTGCGCCCCCATATCGACCGCGCCGGCCAAGCGGCGCTCCTCGCGATTCCCGAGAAGGATACCCCGAACATGGCTGACGATCGCCAGCTCCGAGAAATGACCTGCGATCCGAAATTCCGCAAGGTCTTGGTCACGGATGCCAAAACCGCGCTGGGGCAGGCTTTGGTCGAAGCCGTCGTCGGAGCCGGCGCCGATCTCGTTTGGGCAGGATATGCCGAGCCCTGGAAAAAGCCGCCCGGCTTCGAACGCCTGTCGAAGCTGCCGCAGGTTTCGCTAGTGTCGCTCGACTTGACCGATTCGCGCGCCGTCAAGGATCTCGCGGGCGAGATCGGCGGACGCATCGACATTCTTATCAACACCGCCGATCATCACCGCAATTTCGGCATCGCGGCTCGCGACGGCATCGAGGCGGCGCGCGCGGAGATGGACACGAACTATTTCGGCTTGCTACGGCTCGCACAGGAATTCGCCCCGGCGATGCGCTCGCGCGGCGCGGACGGCCAGTCGAGCGCCGTTGCCTGGGTCAACCTGCTGTCCGTGTTCGCGCTTTCGAATTTTCCGCCGCACGGCACCTACTCGGCCTCCAAAGCCGCCGCGCTTTCGCTGGCGCAATGCCTGCGCGCCGAATTGGCGCCGGCCGGCGTCCGCGTCATCAACGTGTTTCCGGGCCCGATCGACGACGAATGGAATCAGGCGCTGCCGCCGCCGAAAATCGCGCCCGCCCGGCTTGCCGACGACATTGTCGACGCGCTGCGCGGCGGGGCCGAGGACGTCTTCCCCGGCGACATTGCGCAGGATTGGTTGGCGCGATGGCGCGACAACCCGAAGGCGCTGGAACGCGAACTCGCGGTCATGCCCAGATGAGCTGAACCCGTGCTCTTGCAATTGGTTGCCGAGCTCGCGGCCGGGCGTATCCGCGTCATCGATCTCACGCAGACGCTGTCGCCCGATTTCCCGCAGATCGTGCTGCCCCCGGAGCTGGGGCAGGCTTGGCCGTTTCGCATCGAAGAAGCGTCCCGCTATGACGCGCGCGGTCCCGGCTGGTATTGGAATAATTTCTCCTGCAGCGAGCATACCGGCACGCATTTCGATGCGCCGATCCACTGGATTTCGGGTCGGCATCTGCCCGACAATAGCACCGATACAATTCCGGCGACGCGCTTCATTGCGCCGGCCTGCGTGCTCGATTGCTCGCGCGAAGCGGCAGCCGATGCCGACTTCCTTTTGACCGTCGATTTCCTGCGCAAGTGGGAGCGGCGTCACGGCCGCATCCCGGCAGGATCGTGGATTCTGATGCGGACCGATTGGTCGAAGCGTCTCGATCCCGTCGCCTATCAAAATCTCGACGAGACCGGCCAGCACACCCCAGGGCCCGACGCCGACGCCGTGAAATTTCTCGTCGATGACCGCCAGGTGTTGGGATTTGGCTCAGAAGCGATCGGGACCGATGCCGGTCAGGCCTTTCATCTTAAGCCGCCTTATCCGTGCCATTACTACATGCACGGCTCGGGGCGGTTCGGTCTACAGTGCCTGACCAATCTCGACCTCCTGCCGCCAACCGGCGCAGTCGTCATCGCGGCCCCGCTCAAAATCAAAGAAGGCAGCGGCAGCCCGTTGCGGGTCCTCGCGCTAGTGTCGTCCGCGGTGACCGCGCCGGCGCGCAGTCCGCAAAAGCGCGCCAAGAACAAAGGTCGTATTCGGAACAAGCGCCGATGAGCGTCGCCGACATCATGGCCGCGTTTCCGCCCGGCGAGCGGACGCTTCCCGTCATGCTGCAACGCCAGGCGCACCGCTATGGCGGGCATCGACTGTTCACCGCGGGCGAAGTCAGTTGGACCTTCGCGGATGCGCCCGCGCATTGCGGCGCGATTTGCCGGGACGCTTGCGGCAGCGGGCATCAAACCCGGGGATCGCGTGGCGCTGATGTGCTCCAATCGCGCCGAATTCCTCGAAATCTTTCTCGGTTGCGCCTGGCTCGGCGCCATCACGGTCATGATCAATGTCGCCTCGCGCGGACCGCAGCTCCGCCACATCCTGAGCAACTCCGGCGCCCGCCTTTTGGTGATGGAAGCGGAATTGCTTGATGCGTTCGAGCATGTCGAAATGAAGGACTTAGCGCTCGAGCGCATCTGGCTGATTGGCGGCAAAGCTCCGATTCCGTCCGATCGGGTTGCCGTAACCAGCGTGCCGCCGCATGGCGAAGCCGTCAGTCCGGGCGCCAACGATTCCGCCCAACTGCTGGCGATCCTCTACACCTCGGGTACGACGGGACCGTCGAAAGGCGTTTGCTGCCCACACGCGCAATATTTCTGGTGGGGCATCAACGGCATTCGCAACCTCGAAATTCGCGAGGGCGACGTCCTATGCACGACGCTGCCAATGTTTCATTCCAATGCGCTCGGCACGTTCTACCAAGCCTTGTTATCAGGCTCGACGCTCGTCGCTGAGCCGCGTTTTTCCGCGTCACGGTTCTGGCAGAGCCTCGTCGACCATCGCGCGACGGCGGCCTATGTGCTTGGCGCCATGGTGCCGATCTTGATGTCCAGGCCACCATCGCCGCAGGAGCAAGGCCATAACGTTCGATGCGGCTTGGGACCCGGCGTTCCGGCCAATCTCCACATCGCCTTCGAGCAACGAACCGGAATTCGACTGATCGACGGCTATGGCTCGACCGAAACCAATTTCGTCATCGGCTGCACCACCGCCGAGCAGCGGCCCGGCAGCATGGGCCGAGTATGCGACGGATATCATGCGCGCGTCCTCGGCCAAGACGGCAACGACGCCAAGGCGGGCGAAGCCGGCGAACTCATTTTGCGATCCGACGATCAACTCGCCTTCGCTGCCGGCTATTTCGCGATGCCGGACAAGACGGCGGAGGCCTTCCGCGACGGTTGGTTTCACACCGGCGACCGCGTCGTCCGCGAGGTCGACGATTCCTACCGCTTCATAGACCGCCTGAAGGACGCCATCCGCCGGCGCGGCGAAAATATCTCCTCTTTTGAAGTCGAACAGGTGCTTTTGAGTCATCCCGACATCGCTTCCGCGGCGGCGTTTGCCGTACCCTCCGAACTTGCCGAGGAGGAAGTGATGGCTGCCGTGGTGCGGCGGCCGGGCAGTACCATCACAGAAAGCGGTTTGAGCGAATTCTGCCGACCGCGGCTCGCCCGTTTTGCCATCCCGCGTTTCATTGAGTTCGTGGACACACTGCCTACGACGGAAAATGGCAAAGTACAAAAATACAAGCTGCGCGATCGCGGCGTCACGTCCAATACATGGGATCGCGAAGCGGCGGCCGTCGATACCACGGTTGAGCAGGAAACAGTGTCGCAGCCCGGCGCCAGGCCGGGCGTGACGGAATGGGAATTGCAGCTATAATCGCATATCGTCGCTAGCTGGGCACCGAGGAGCACATCATGACGTCTGACTTGAAGCGAAGGACGTTCCTGCAACTTATCATGGGAACGGCCACGACCATTGGCGCTGCCACGCCATTTGCCCGTGCCCTTGCTGCCGCCAACGACGCCGCGACTATCGGCTGGCCGAACGACGTGCCCACCTGGGATCCCAATCAACGGTTCACGCCGGATGCCCAACCGATCTTTAAGGCCGTGTTCGACCAGCCTCTCGATCAGGATCCGCATCTCAAGCTGATCCCGCATCTGATCAAGTCCTGGAACTCTGGCTCCGGACGCTCTGAGCATGCCAGTCGAGCTGCGCGACGACGTGACGTTCCACAACGGCGACAAGATGACGACCGAGGATTTCCGCTACACGTTCCTCGAGCGCAACAAATCCGGCCTCAAGCTCGACATCGCCAATTCCATGAAAAAGGTAGACGACATTGTCATCGAATCGCCGACCAAAGCGACGATGAAGTTCAGCTCGCCGGCGCCGACCATGCCGCAGTGGATGTCGTTTCTCGGCAGCTACGTCGTTCCCAAGAACTACATCGAGAGCAAAGGCCTCGACAACTTCCTGAAGAGTCCAGTCGGCACCGGCCCCTACAAGCTCGCCGAATACGAGCTGAACTCGCGCATCGTGCTCGAGCGCAACGACAATTATTGGGGGCCGAAGGCGAAGATCGCGCGCGTCACCATCCAAATCATCAAGGATCCTTCGGCGCGGGTGGCGGCGATCCAATCGGGGCAGGTCGATTGCACACTCAACGTTCCGGTTCGCGAAGTACAGCGCTTCCAGCAGGACGCCGGATTTATCGCCGAGATCAATCCGATCACCCGCGTCATCCTGATTAATGTGCGCAACGATCTGGTGTTCGCGGACAAGAACGTGCGCCTTGCCGCGCATCACGCCATCAACAAGTCGGCCTTGTCGAAAGCATTCTATGGCGGCGCCGCGGTGCCACTCTCGGTGCTGGCGACGCCGGGAACGCCCGGCTATCTCAACGACTTCACTTTCAAATACGATCCCGCGCTCGCCAAGCAGCTTTTAGCAAAGTCCGGGTTCTCGCCCGACAAACCGGTGAAGATCGGCTTCGCCACCACCAATGGGCAGTTCCCAAGCGATTACGACATCGCGCGCGCCATCGCGCAAATGTGGAAGGAAGTCGGCATCGATGCCGACGTGCAGGTCATCGAATACGCCAAATATTTCGAGCTCAACCGCGGCAATAAACTGCCCGAGGCGACGCTCTATAGCTGGGACAATGCGACCGGCGACCCGGAGATCTTCTCCGGCTATCAGCTCAACCCGAAAATGCCGTTCTCGCCGTGGAAGGACGAGGATATCGGCAACCGGGTGCTGGCGCTGTTCAACGTCGCCGACTATGACAAGAGGATTGCCGGATATCGCGATCTGGAACGCTACGCCGTCGAAAACGGTGCGACCATGCCTTTGCTGCAAAGCGTCGTGACGGTCGTGCGCAAGAAGAAGCTGGCCTATACGAAATATGGCAATGGATGGCTATTGCCGCAGACCTTGCAGTGGAGCTGATGTCCCGGCTGCGTGTGCTATGGGCGCAGCCATATGATCGCAACCGTCATCAAGCTGATCGCGCGCCGTCTCGTGGCGGCAATTCCGATCTTGCTCATCGTCTCGGCGCTCTTGTTCTGTGTGCTGCGGGCGCTTCCGGTCGACCCGGCGGCGATGTCATTGCCGCCAAACGCGACGATTGACGAAATCGAAGCCAAGCGCCGTGAGATGGGTCTCGATCGGCCGCTGCCGGAACAATATGCGATCTGGCTTAGCGGCGCGCTTCATGGCGACTTCGGGCGAATCAATCCAATTTCACCGGCAGGCCGGATCGCTGGTCGCGGCGACCTTGCCCGCGACAATCCAGCTCGCTCTCGCCGCCATGGTCATCGCCGGCGTCCTCGGATTCGGCGGCGGCCTGATCTTATTCCGCCTGCGCGGCACGATTCTGGAGCCGGTCGCCGATCTATTCTCGATCGTGCTGCTGTCGATTCCGGAATTTCTGTGGGGCCTCATCCTGCTGTTCGTATTCGGGGTGGCGCTTCGCGCGCTGCCATTCACCGGCGAAGTCGCACCGGGACTGCCCGTACCGCATATCACCGGATTCCTGTTGCTCGATTCGCTCCTGATCGGGCGCTTCGACGTATTTCTGAGCGCGTGCCAGCACCTCGTCCTGCCCGCCGTCGCGCTCGGATTGGCGTTCTCGCCGACTATCATGCGGGTTTTGCGCTCGAGCTTGTTCGACGTTTATCACGAGGACTACATTCAACAGGCCCGGCTGCGCGGCCTCTCCGAGCGCCGTATTTTGCTCGGTCACGCGCTCAAGAACGCGTCACTGCCGACGCTCACGCTCGCCGGCGTACAATTCGGCATTCTGTTCAGCGGCACGCTCCTGGTCGAGGTGATCTATTCGTATCCCGGCATGGGCAATTTGATGGTCGATGCGGTCGCGTAATGCTGATTTACCGCTGATCCAGGCCATCGGTCTCACCTATTGCGTTGTCGTTCTGCTGATCAATACCGTGGTCGATAGTCTCTATGTCGTGCTCAACCCGAAACTGCGGGTGCGCTGATGGCCGGTCCCCTCGCCCGTTCGTTGCGCTCGCCCAGGGTTCTGATTGCGCTCGGCATGATCCTTTGCATCGCCGGCTGCGCGATCTTTGCCGGCTGCTCGCTCCGCATGATCCCGACGAGCAGAATTTGCTTTCGATCTTGACGCCGCCGGCATGGGCGGCCGGCGGCGATCCGAGCTACCTACTGGGAACGGACAGCCTCGGCCGCGACGTGCTGTCGCGGCTCATTTACGGCGCCCGCACGGCAATGCTGGTGGCGTTATTTGCGTCGCTCGGCGCCATGATCATCGGCTCGATCCTGGCCCATATCTCCGGCTATTTCGGCGGCGCCGTGGATTGGATCATCGGACGCATGGTCGACGTGTGGATGTCGTTTCCGCCGGTGATCCTTTCGCTCATCCTGATGGTCGGGCTCGGCGTCGGGCTCGGCAAGGTCATTCTCGCCATCGTTCTCGTGGACTGGACGCGGTTCTGCCGCGTGTTGCGCAGCGAGGTGCTGATCGTGACGCGGAACGATTACGTCGCCGCGGCGCGGCTTCTGGGCTTTACCCATTGGCAAACGATCGTGCGGGAGGTGTTGCCGGCGACACTGCCGCTCGTGATCACGCTCGTCAGTCTGGAAATGGCGATCGCGGTCGTGGTCGAGGCGATCCTGTCCTTTGTCGGGCTTGGTGTCGGCGCCGATCAGCCGGCGTGGGGGCAGATGATCGCCGATGCGCGGCAATACGTCTATCAATCGCCGTCGAACCTGTTGCTGCCGATCGCGGCGATATTCCTGACGGTGACCGCGTTCAACCTGCTCGGCGACGGACTCCGTCGCACGCTCGACGTGCGGCTTGCAGAAACGGGGCGTTAGATCGTGCCCGCCCTGCAGGCCAAGGATCTTAGTGGTCGGCGCGCGCATCGACGGCACGGTCGTTCCCGCGATCCGCGCGCTGTCATTTGATCTTGAACCCGGAAAAATTCTCGGCCTCGTCGGCGAATCCGGCGCCGGCAAATCCATGGTCGGGCGCGCCATCGCCCAGCTTCTACCGCCGGGCTTTGCTATCACGGCAGGCACGCTGGCGTTCGAGGGCGAGGACCTTTTGCAAATGCCACCGGCGCAACGGCGCGCTTTGCTGGGGCGAGCAATTGCGTTCATCCCGCAGGCGCCGCTGACTGCGCTCAATCCCGTCCTGACGGTCGGCGCACAATTCGACGAGCACCTTGCCCGTTTCGACGGCGCTGCGAGGAGCGATCGCCGCCAGCGTGCGCTGGCCATGCTGGACGCCGCGCGGCTGCCGCAGGCGAGCGAATTGCTTCGGCGATATCCGCATCAATTGTCGGGCGGCATGTGCCAGCGCGTGCTCATTGCCATGGCGTTCGCCAGCAATCCGCGCCTGGTCATTGCCGATGAGCCGACAACGGCGCTCGATGTCACCATGCACGCGCCGATCATCCGGCTGATCGCCGACATGCAGCGCCAGCACGGCACAGCGGTCATTTTCATCACCCACGACCTGCGGCTGGCCGCGCAAATCTGCGACGACGTGATTGTCATGTATGCCGGACGCGCCGTCGAAAGCGGGCCGGCGCGAGCCGTCCTGTCAAACCCCGCTCACCCTTATACGCGCTGCCTCCTAGCTCGCCAATCCGTCGATGCGCGCCGATCGGCGCGCGCTCTACGTCATGCCGGAGCAGATGCCGAGTTTGCGCCAGCTCGCCGGCATGTCCGGTTGCCATTTTGCGCCGCGCTGTCCGCTCGTCGCGGAGGAATGCACGGCGCAGCGAGCCGCCGGACTTCGCGATTTCCGCCGGCCGCCGCGTCGCCTGCCTCCGCGCGGCGGCAACGCCGAGCATCGCCGCGATGGAGCGCCAGGCGGCTGTCGGCCATACGTCCGCACATCACGTGCTGGAGGCGAAAGGGCTGCAAAAGCACTATGCCGTTGGCAGCGGTTTGTTCGGCGCGGCGCACACCGTTACCGCGGTCAAGGACGCGTCTTTCGGCATCGCCGAAAACGAGTTTGTCGCTCTGGTGGGCGAGAGCGGCAGCGGCAAGAGCACCATTGCGAAGCTTCTGGTCGGCTTGGAACAGCCATCCGCCGGCCGCATCCTGCTCGACTGGCGAGGATCTGACCTTACCTTCGCGGCGGAGCCATGAGCTCCGCGCCGAAGCATCTGCAGATGGTGTTTCAGGATCCGTATTCGGCGCTCAATCCGCGGCGTCGCGTCGCCAGCATCGTCACCCAGGCCATGGAGGCCGGCAGCCGCCATGCACGGTGGGACGAACGCCTGGCACGGACCAGGGAACTGCTTGCCGAGGTCGGTCTATCGGCCGATGTCGCTTCGCGACTACCTGGACAATTGTCGGGCGGCCAGCGTCAGCGCATCAATATCGCGCGCGCGCTCTGCAACATTCCCAAGATTCTGATCGCCGATGAGATCGTTTCCGGCCTTGACGTCTCAATCCAGGCGCAGCTGCTCAATCTCTTGGCGCGGCTGCGCGCCGAACTCGGCTTCGCCATGCTGTTTATTTCTCACGACCTATCGGTAGTTCGCCATCTCTGCAGCCGCGTGCTGGTGATGTATCGCGGCGAAATCGTCGAGCAGGGACCGATCGAGACCGTCTTTGCCGATCCGCAGCATCCGCATACGCGCGCGCTGATTTCGTCAGTGCCGCCGGACGAGCCCGGCGCGATGTGGCCGCTGCTGCAAGCAAATTAGAGTTCGATTCCTGGTCGGAAGCGCTAATTCAGCCATGGTCCAGAAATTCCTGAAGAGCTTGTGGCGACGGGAGGACCAAAGCCTGACTGTGGGTGGCGGCTTGCCGTTGGAAATCCGAGGCGCTTCAACTTCACTGCCATCTCGGCGGCTTTGATCACCACCGTGACACCGTTGAGGATCGGGGCGCCGTCGATATTGGCGCACGGATCGTCGCCGAACAGCATCATCGGAATGCCACCAGTCGGCACGATGATATCAGCGCCGGCATCGATCAGGCGTCGCGCTTCGCCCTCGAACAGGGCCCATAGCTCCGCCTTTTTGGCTGGCGCGGCGAAAGCCTCCATATAGTCCGCGATACTGGCATTGATGGCGCGAATTCCGGCGATGCGTTGTTGCAGCCCATAGCGATAAATCTGCTCAGCGTGAGTCGGAATGAAGGCAGGATTGATCGCAAGCAGGCCAAGCTTCCGGCCCATCGTGCAGGCATGCAGCAGGGTCGCCTCGCCAAGGCCAAGGACGGGAATATTCACCGACGCACGCGCCTCGTAGAGGCCGACGTCCTGAAAATGATTCATGAAGAAGACGTCGTAATTCTCACGCTCGGCCTGGATGGCGCCGCGGATCACCTCGCGCGAGAAGCGGTGCTCGGACAGCGCATGCACAGCCGTGACCGAGGGCGTCATGGTTTTGAATTCCAGCTCCAAAATCGGGATCGCAGCAGGCCTGCATGTGCGGCAGCAACGCCGCCAGGTAGTTGTGGTGCGCGACCTGATCCGTTGCGCCCTGCGCCCAGATGCGAAACGCCTTCGTTCTGGTCAATTTGCCCTCCCAGTGCTTTAGTGCATGGCATGAACACATGCCTGTTTTTAACATTCAAGTCCGGCAGCGACATCGCTGCGGACGAATTGGCGCAGTTGACGGAGATTTCTTCGCGCCACACCGAAGCTCGACAAGCGCTTTGCTGCACACGCCAGCCAGCACCAGCGACCCATACGTGAAGGATGGACCCTCGCCTTCGCTGGTACTGCAGCTTTATTTCGTGGGGCTTGCCGACCTTGAGGCATCGGTGTCGCGCTCCGGCTATCTGCAGGCGCTGACCTCACGCAATGACTTTCCGGGGTTGGCAGAGGCCGAAGCCTCGCAACAGGCGATGTTGGTACGACCATTCGCGGTGCCTGACCCCGCTTTACGAACGCCACCCGGCGAGCCGTATTGCACGTATCTTGTCTCCTACGAAGGCGAAGCTGATGATTTGAACGCCTGGCATTCCCATTACCTGGAGAACCACACGCGGCACATGGCGATGTTTCCCGGCATCCGCGAGCTTGAAGTCTACACGCGCCTCGATTGGATCAGCGCGCAGCCGTGGCAGCGACTTAATCTCATGCAGCGGAACAAGGTGGCATTCGATAGTCACGCCGCACTGAAAGCGGCGTTGAATTCGCCGGTGCGGCATGAGATGCGCGCCGACTTCAACACCTTTCCGGCGTTCAGCGGACCGAACAAGCATTTTGCCATGGCTACCCGGCTGGTGAGAAGAACCTGACATTCGCTTGTCGGATTGCTGGCCGCGCAGCCGCATTCGCAGCGCGTCGAGATGGCTCAAAAATATCGTACATATCGCGGTTGTACCGGCTCGGCGCCGGCAACAGCCACCCTGGCGCAGCTCGCTATTGCGTGTTTTGCGCGCTTGATGCGACAAGAGTTCCGCCGATTTACCTTCGCTGGGGATCGCTCATGGCCGCCACGTCTCATTCCGCCCGCATCTGGTACCAGAGCTTCGTCCATCCGATTGAGCAGGCACCCTATATCGACCGATTGCAGGCCTATCTGGACAAGACCGCCGCCGCCGGAATGAAGTTCGAGGTTCACGGCCTCGACCCGCCCGATCGCCATTTTCATCCCCTGAGCGAATTCCGCTGCGCGGCGCAAACCATCCGCAACGCGATCGAGGCCGAACGCGCGGGTTACGAAGCATTCGTGATTGGCCACTTCCAGGAGCCGGGCCTCCTCGAAATCCGTGGCGCAATCGATATTCCGGTGATCGGGCTTGGCGAAGCGAGCATGCTGACCGCCTTGAGCATGGGCGGACGCCTTGGCCTCGTGACCATCGATCCAGTCTTCATCGACTGGCATGAACGACAGGTGAGAATGCATTGCCTTGATCGCCGCGTGGTCGGCGTGCGCGCCGTGCACATGGACCTGCCCGCGTTCATGCGCGCATTCACAGACGAGGAAAGCTACGCCAGGGTGCGGACCGACTTTGGCGAGCAGGTCCAGTCGCTGATTGTCGCCGGCGCCGAAGTCATCATTCCGGCGGGGGGCCTGCCGATGCTCTTGTTCGCGCGCGAAGCCCCATTCATCATCGACGGCGCGCTGGTGCTCAACGGCATCGCCGTCGTCGTCAAGGCGGCCGAAATGGCACTCTCGCTCAAACGTCTGACCGGTGCCGCGGTCAGTCGCCGCGGCACTTACGCCAAAGCCTCCGACGCCTGTATCGAGGAATATTTACGCACCCACTGGTGAGTTGTCTGCAAACACCCACTGAGCTTCTTAGGTCCGTAATCCGTCATTACGCGACCAGAGGCTTGCCGCCGCAATTTTCAACTTGCTAAGAAATACATCTTTCCCGGCGAGTTGGCATACTCGTCGCCAAACCGATTACCAACGACCCCCTGCCCCCCATGCACCGCCGTTCGACTTTCTAACTTCTCTCGCTGGCATTGCTAAGCCGTAATGTCCCTTAGAGCGATCGAGCCGCAGACATTCTTTCCACACGGTGATATCGGGGTACTTCCCCACGCCGAGGTTTATAGCTACAAACATGGGCCTTGATTAAGGGGGGTTGTAACATGGCTAAACGATCAAAACGTCGGGCCTGGACAACTGCAGACGTCCGCACTTTAAAGGGTCACGCAAAAAAGAAGACGCGAGCAAAAAACATCGCTAAGGCTCTCAGGCGGACCGAGGGTGCAACGCGGCAAAAGGCATTTAGTTTGGGATTGTCACTCGACTCCCGCGCCTGAAAATCACCAAATTTTGTACTGCCAAAGACGCCGATATAACGGTGCAAGCCCCGATACCGGGTGTCGAGCCAGCTTGATTAGCGGGCATCTTGTTCGTCGGAATACCAGGACGGCTTCTCCGGATAATGCGGCCCGTCATAAATCTCGATCACAACGGTCTCGGCATGCGCGATCGCTGGCCCGTGAACGTTGCCTTTTGGATTGCAGTAGAAACTGCCGGCGGTCAGCGTGACGCCCGTCGAGGTGTATTCGTACTTGCCCTTGAGACAGAACATGAACTGGTTCGCGGCGTGATAGTGAGGCTGCGGAATTCCGGCTCCTTCGGCAAATTTGATTAGTGCGATCGAGGCACCGGTGTTCTCGTCGCGCCAGAGCATTTTTTCGGAAATTCCCTTTAGCGACTTTTCGCGCCATGGCAGCGTTTCGGACTGGATAAGAAGTTCTTCGAGCTTTGGCGCATCTTTCGACAACATGGCTTTACTCCTGGATCAGCTTTTGGCTTCAGTCGTCCACCGCACGCTTTTCAGTTCGACGAGACGGGACAGGTAGGGGATTTTCGCGCGATTCGTCAGCCGGTGAACGGCTCGCATTTCATTGATGAAAACCGTCGAGCCGAGCTCTTCCACAGTCTTAATACGATCCCCGAAGATCGTCTCGATTTCGTTCTCGCCGCCGCCGAGCGATATGACGACATACGGGTGATAGTGAATATGGAAGTCGATGGTCTTGCCGGGATCGAGATTGATTTCCCAAATCCTCACGTGTTCGTTTTCAAGCACGATGCGCTGACCGACCTCGCCCAGCCTGATGCCGCGTTTCGCCGCTTCCGCAATTCCAAATTTATCGGACATATCGGCTGTCTCCGCGCTTACTTCGGAAGTACAGCGATGGCGCTGATTTCAATCAGATAGTCAGGTGACGTCATCTTGGTCACTTCCACCATGGTCGATGCCGGCAACGGTGGCTTGAAGTACTGAGCACGCACTTTGTGAATTGCCTCGAAGTGCTCCATGTTCCGCACATAGACGTCGACGCGGCAGACATCGTCCAGTGTGCCGCCGGCAGCTTCTACCGCGGCTTTGACGTTCTCACAGACTTGACGGGTCTGCTCGGTGATGTCGCCGACCCCGGCAATGGTGCCGTCTGGCCGGCGGGCGGTCATTCCGGAAATGAAAACAAAGCGTCCTGTGGCTTCGATGGCCGTTGCGTGCGAGAAAACGCCATTGGGCTGCCGAAGCTTCGGGCTGGATATCTGGACCTTTGGCATGATGTGTTCTTTCTATGGGGTCCGGGCGTCAAAAGGTGTTGGCGCAACACCGAGGCGCTCAGCGTAGTGTTGCAGCATCGCGACCACGGCGGGATCCACAAAAACCTGACCGCCGGAGCGATCACGCCGCCGCCACTCCGGCTCTCCCGGCGTGAACAATTGGGTGACGCCTGGCGCTCGTTTGCCACCGCGGATGCGCTCCGCGGCGCTCGCCGCCTGCGCGCGGAACCAATCGAGATCGCAAAAATGCCCAACATCAATCGCAATGAACAGGTGCGAGCAATCGTAAGGCACGCTGTAATCGCCATAGAGCGGCCGAACTTGAGCCCCGCTTGCGCCCTGTGACAGCAGCCCGCACAAGAGGTCGATCAGGAATGAGAGTCCAAAGCCTTTGGGACCTCCCGAAGGCAACAGCATTCCGGCTATGGCCTCGGCTGGGTTAGTGGTGGGGAGCCCCTCCGCCGTCACGGCCCATGTTGGCGGGATAGGGTCCTTGGCTTTTTCAGCCATGCGTACCTTGCCCATCGCCGCTTCGCTCGTAGCCATATCAAGCAGGATGGGAATGTCGCCGTCGGTCGGCACGGCGATGGCGAGCGGATTATTGCCGACCACGCGCTCGGCGCCGCCTGGTGCGGGCATCAGTGGACGGGTATTGCACATCGCGATGCCGACACAGCCCGCAACCGCCGCCCGGCGGGCGTAACGGCCGGCTGCGCCAAAATGGAACCCGTGACGAACGACTACGATACCCGCAGAAAATTGCCTGGCTTTATCGATCGCAAGGGTCATCGCCTGGTCGCCAGTCAACTGACCAAGGGCATTGCCGGCGTCGAGCACGACGGCGCCGTGCCGTTCCGACACAACGGCTGCGGCGGTTTCTTTCGACACCGAGCCGCCCAGCAGCCTCTCGATATACATATCGGCCAGCATCACGCCGTGCGACGCGAGTCCCTCGAGGTCGGCATCAACAAGGCCATTCGCAACTTTCTCTGCCGCCGGAGCGGAAAGCCCGGTACCGGCAAGCAGCCTTGCCACGAACGCCGCAAGCTGTGTGGCCGGTATTGTCACCGGCCCGGCGTGCACCCGCACGTTCATTTGAACGACTTTCTTTTAAGTGCGGCTACCCCATTGTTGGCGCTGCGATTCGCGGCAAGAGACGCCGCGACCTTGTCCAGGGTACGGCTGATATGCAGACGATTGAGCTCGATCGTCTTTTCCACGTCGCGGTTGAGTGCCGCCCGCATCAACTGTTTGTGCTCGCCGACATCGTCACGCAACGGCGCGCTCGACATGATCGAT
This sequence comes from uncultured Alphaproteobacteria bacterium, assembly GCA_963816565.1. Lineage (GTDB taxonomy): Bacteria > Pseudomonadota > Alphaproteobacteria > Rhizobiales > Xanthobacteraceae > BOG-931. The sequence goes on from CAWFLM010000003.1 coordinate 22,542, forward strand.
AGCGAGACATAACGCTCAGCCTGTTCAAACAAACGCTCACGGATCGATGTCAGCGCCGGAGAACCGCTCGCTGAAACGAGTGCGGCATGAAACGCCGCATGCTCGCGGCTCCAGGCTTCGTTGATGGTTTCCGGATCGGTAGGATCGATCTTGGTCTGGCGAGACAGCCGGTGGAATGCCCCGAGCAAATTGGCCTCCCATTCGACACCGCCTTTTTGCAGCGACCAGCGCAGCGCGATCGATTCAATCTCGATCCTAGTCTGCATCAGATCGAGCAGATTCTCGCATGACACTTCGGACACCCGAAAGCCCTTGTTCTGCTCAAGCTGGACGAGCCCTTCAGCTTCGAGGCGCATCAAGGCTTCGCGCAGCGGACTGACCCCCATGCCATAACGTTCGCGAAGCGCTTCGAAACGCAGCCGTTCGTTGGGCATGAGGCGGCAGGCAATGATGTCCGAACGAATGCGGCTCAACGCCGACGCCGTCAAAGTCTGATCGGCGATACGTTTGGCAGACATTGCGGGCATGCGTGCTCCCGGTTTGAAAGGCCCGATCGGCAACCGTAGTTGCATATACGAGCATTATTCGACAATCAATGGATTGTCGAAAATCTGTTGACTGCACGAAACTATCGGTGGCACCATCATGGCGCAAGGCCGGCCCATCTCGTCGCGGGAGAGAGCAATGCGTATTTTTGCAGGCGTGATCGCTGCAGCGTTCGCCGTCGTTTCGATCGCGGCCATGCGGCCCGATCTGGCGTCTGCTCAGGGCGCTCCACCAGCGCTGACCAAAGTTGTGTTTTCACTCGACTTTATTCCGCTTGGTCGGCACGCCCCCTGGTATGCAGCGGTCGCAGAAGGGTTCTTCAAGGAAGAAGGACTCGACGTCAGTATCATCCCGTCGCAAGGCGGCGCGCAGGTCATTCAAAACGTCGCTTCCGGGACGGCAAACCTCGGCTTCATGGGAGTCCCCGAAGTCGCCATTGCCCGCTCGACTGGCGCCAAGCTCAAAATCGTTTCCGTCATTTACCAGAAACAACCGATTGCGGTTTTCAGCCTGCAAAGCGGGGCAAACGTAACGACGCCAAAGCAGCTTGAAGGACTGACGCTTGGCAGCGGTTCGGGCAGCTTCACGCCCAAGATCCTGCAGGGCTTCATGACCGGAAAAGGCCTGGACCCGAGCACGCTGCATGTTACCGACATCGCGCCTCCCGCACGCCCCGCCGCCCTGATCACCAAGAAGGTTCCCTCGATCGAAACCTTCATTATGGGCAAGCCTGGTCTTGAGAAGGCGGCGGAAGATGCCCATGAAAAGCTTCAGACTTTCATTCCCGCCGATCATGGCCTCCAGCTCTATTCAAACGGGATCGGCGTCACCGAACAGTACCTTTCGCAAAACCCGCAAGTGGTCCGCGGCTTTGTGCGCGCGGCGCTGAAGGGATGGAAGTTTGCGCTTGATCATCCTGCCAAGGCGGCACAGGACGAACTGCAGTTTGTTCAAAGCCTCAAGCCTGACGTGATCGCCGCCGAACTCGACATCGTGCGCGATCTCGTGGTCACACCCGACACACAGCACCACGGCCTCGGATGGTTCGACCCCGCGCAGATCAAAGCGAACGTCGACTTCGTTACGAAGTATATCGGCGTCACCGGCACGCCGCCGGCGCCCGCTGACATGTACACGACAGAGTTCTTGCCCAATCCGCCGATCAAGCCGTGACCGATTCGGACGTTCCGCGGGGGTTTGCGAAGGCGAAACACGGGACAATTTCTTCTACGGATTCGCGGAGCGCTTTCGGTCGCTTCGAAAACGTCCACAAAACATTCAATCGTGCTGGCCAGGCGCCGCTTGTCGCTATCGATACCGTCTCTTTCGATCTTCACGCAGGACAACTCCTCAGCCTTTTGGGGCCCAGCGGCTGTGGTAAAACCACTTTTCTTCGCATTGCCGCAGGCCTTATCCCGAAGACAAGCGGCACTGTCCAGATCAACGGCACTGAGGTCGAACGGCCTCAGCCAGATTTCGGAATGGTCTTTCAGCAACCGAATTTGATGCCCTGGCGCACGGTGCTTAAGAACGTGCTCTTCCCGATTGAGATTCAAGGCGATGCCGAGGGCGGGGCAACTCAACGCGCAACCGAACTGCTGTCGCTCGTCGGCCTGTCGGGATTCGAACACTCCTACCCTGCGCAACTCTCCGGCGGCATGCAGCAACGCGTCGCCTTGTGCCGCGCGCTTGTTCTTCAGCCGAAATTACTGCTGATGGACGAGCCCTTCGGCGCGCTTGACGAACTGACGCGGATGGAGATGCAGGACCTGCTGCTAGACATCCGTACCAAGACAGGAGCGACCGTGATGCTGGTCACGCACAGCATTAGCGAGGCGATTTATCTGTCCGACGAGGTTGCCGTCTTCAGCCCCCGTCCCGCCAGAATCGCTGATTTTATTGCTGTTGATTTGTCCTATCCGAGGCGGCCGGAAACGCGGTACGTGCCCGAATTCACTGAACTTGAACATCGAGCTGGCCGGGCCCTTGGGATTACACGATGAACCCGCAAAACCTCGCACGCTCGATCTACCCCTTGCTTGGCGTTACAGCGATACTGGCGATATGGCAGCTCTACACGTCGCTGTCCGGCATCACCCCGCTGGTTCTGCCTAGCCCTATGGAAATCGCCTCCGTTTCCGTCAAGCGTTACGACCTGCTGCTGCAACAAACCTGGCCGACCCTCGTCGAGACAGTTTTGGGCTTCGGGTTGGCGCTGCTGATCGGTATTCCGCTGGCGGTGTTCGTCGCCAACTCGCGGCTGTGCAATCTTGTGCTTTATCCGATTTTAGTCGCAACTCAGTCAGTTCCGAAAGTTGCGATCGCGCCTATTATTTTGGTGTGGTTCGGGCTCGGCATAAGCTCGAAGCTGGCATTGGCTTTCCTGGTGGCGTTCTTTCCGATTGTCGTGGATACCGCAACTGGTCTGCAGGCAACACCGCCTGGGCTGCTGGAGCTAGCCCGGGCCTTATGCGCATCGCGGTGGCAGGTATTCTTCAAAGTACAGATGCCGGCCGCTCTGCCCTTCATATTCGCCGGATCAAAAGTGGCCATAACTCTCGCGGTGATCGGCGCGGTCATCGGTGAATTTGTCGGTTCGGTGACCGGGCTCGGCAATCTCGTTCTGGCAGCCAACTCGCAGCTCGACGGGCCATTAGCCTGGGCGGCCCTTGTTTGGCTGAGCGCACTCGGAATTCTGCTGTTTGCGGCGGTCGCACTCGTCGAGTGGCTAATGATGCCGTGGGAACGTGCAGCTCAGCATTGATTTTTCTCTTTCCTTGAAACTCAGATCCCCACAGCAAGAAGGTGCACACGTGATTCGCGGTCCACTTATCGATACCCACCAGCATCCGATTCCAGACTTTTACAAGCGCGCCCTTGAGAAAGTTGGGATTTACGGCAGCGGCGAAAATCCATGGGCCGACTGGAGTGTTTCGGCGCAGCTTGAAATGATGGACAAAAACGGGATCGCGGTCGCGATCAATTCAATTGCATCTCCCGGCGTCTATTTCGGAGACCACCAATTTGCCATTCGTCTGGCGCGGGAATGCAATGAAGACTCCGCCCGCATGGTCTCTGATCATGCGGATCGGTTCGGCGCGTTTGCAATCCTGCCGCTGCCCGATGTCGCAGCTGCAGTCCGTGAGGTGGAATACACGCTTGATACGCTCAAGCTCGAGGGCGTCTGCCTGCTGACTCACGTCGGCGACCGCCATCTTGGGCAGCCCGAAGATGACGAGCTGTACGCGGAGCTCGATCGCCGTAACGCGGTAGTGTTCGTTCATCCGCTGCGAAACCAGGCGAAAAATATGCCAGCCTATAATTATCCGTCCGGCATGACGGAACTTGTGCTCGATACAACACGCGCGATCCACAATCTGCTATGGAACGGTACATTTAGGAAATATCCCAACATCCGGTGGATCATGCCGCACGGCGGTGGAACGGTTCCGTTCCTGATCTATCGAATGAGCGCGATGAATGATCGTCCTCGCGTTGCCGAACATTTGGTTGGCGGCACCGTTGCCGAAACCTTGCGGCGGCTATACTACGATGTTGCGGAGATCTGCGCACCGGCGCCGCTAAAATGCCTCATGGAGATAGCCGAGCCTTCGCATATTTTGTTCGGCAGCGATTTTCCATTTTCGAGGCATCTTACGCCGGTCAAAGATGTGGAATCGTCGATTGCGGCTTTCGAGGCGTTTGGCGATTTGGATGCGCCTACGCGGCAAGGTATCGAGCGCAAGAATGCTCTCAGACTCTTTCCCAAGTTGGCGACGCGCCTCAATATAGCATGAGCTCCCTGTACGAACTTCCGTTCCTAATGCCGGTTGAGTTCGCATGACCGATGGGAGATACGTCATCTGTCAGGCCCATCTATGCTGCTCGTCGGAAAACCGGCGGACCGCGGGCTGATAAGGAAACAGCAATTTTCTATCAAGTCCATAACTGGAAAGGAAAGACATATTTCATAACAGGTTTCAGCGACTGTCTCCGAAATTGCACTTCCTAAGCAGTCAACCGAGCTAGCTCTTCGGTCAACAGAGTCTCGCGACATTTCATTGGTCGTTTCATTGGTCGAGCGACAAGGCGACGTGGCAAAAAACCCAATAAATTCATGGTGGGCCCGGGAGGACTCGAACCTCCAACCAAGCGGTTATGAGCCGCTAGCTCTGACCATTGAGCTACGGGCCCGCGCCAGAACATGATCTGGAAAACGCTTGTCCCCGGACTTGATCCGGGGATGGATACCGGCTTTCCGAACAGATCATGCTCCAACAAAGATGCCGGCGCGAGCGAAGGCAACGCCAGACGACATTATATAGCAGGAGCCATTTAGTCCTGCCGGCTTAGCAGGAACACGGCCTGCTCGCCGAACAGATTCCAGAACCACCACGGCATTTTCAGGCGCATCCGGCGACCCCAGGCGTTGAGCGCCGCCGCCTGCTCCATGTTGGCGCCGGCGGCGTGACACAGCTCGCGGAAATCCTTGATGCTGCAGAAATGGATATTCGGCGTTTCATACCAGGCATAGGGCAGATTGTCGGTGTGCGGCATGTGGCCGCCGAAGAACAGCTGCAGCCGGATCCGCCAATGGCCGAAATTCGGGAACGACACGATGGCGTGGCGGCCGATGCGCAGCATGTGCTCGAGCACGACGCGCGGCCGGCGCGTGGCCTGCAAGGTCTGCGACAGGATGACATAATCGAAGCCGTCGTCGGGATAGTCTTCGAGATCGGTGTCGGCGTCGCCTTGAACGACGGCGAGCCCCTTGGCGACGCATTCGTTCACCCCTTCACGCGACAGTTCGATGCCGCGGCCGTCGACGCCGCGGCTTTCGAGAAGCCGCAACAGCTCGCCGTCGCCGCAGCCGACGTCGAGCACGCGCGCACCGGGCGCCACCATGTCGGCGACGACCAGCAAGTCGACGCGCGAGCCGCCCGGGCCGCGCGCGGCTTCCGACATGGTGAGATCGTATTTGAGACGCGTCAGCATCGCCCTCGCCTACAGCCCGCGCGCCTTGGCCGCGCCTTCCAGAAAACCGCGCACGATCGCGAGAAATTCCGGCTCGTCGAGCAGGAAGGCGTCGTGGCCCTTGTCGGTCGTGATCTCCGCGAACGAAACGCGGGCGCCGGCGGCATTGAGCGCATGCACGATACCGCGCAATTCCACGGTCGGGAACAGCCAGTCGCTGGTGAACGAGATCACGCAAAAGCGGGTCGGCGTACCGCGGAACGCACTCGCCGCCACGCCGTCATAGTCGCCGGCAAGGTCGAAATAGTCCATGGCGCGCGTGAGATAAAGATACGAATTGGCGTCGAACCGCTCGACAAAGGTGATGCCCTGGTGGCGCAGATAAGATTCGACCTGGAAGTCGGCGTCGAACGAAAACGTCGGATTGTCGCGGTCTTGAAAGCGACGGCCGAATTTGCGGTGCAGCGCGGCGTCGGACAGATAGGTAATGTGCGCGCCCATGCGCGCGACCGCAAGGCCGCGGCGCGGATTGATGCCGTCGACAAAATAGCGTCCGCCGCGCCAATCCGGATCCGCCATGACCGCTTGGCGGCCGACCTCGTGAAAGGCGATATTTTGCGCCGAGTGCCGGGTCGCCGCTGCGATCGGCAGTGCGGCGAACACCCGGTGCGGATAGCTCGCCGCCCATTGCAGCACCTGCATGCCGCCCATCGAGCCGCCGGCCACTGCGAACAGCGACTCGATGCCGAGATAATCGAGCAGCATAGCCTGGGCGCGCACCATGTCGCGCACCGTGATCACGGGAAAGTCCAGGCCCCAAGGCACGCCCGTTGCCGGGTTGGTCGACGCCGGCCCGGAACTGCCCATGCAGCCGCCGACGACGTTGGGGCAGATGACGAAATAGCGCTCGGTGTCGATCGGCTTGCCGGGGCCGACCATGGTTTCCCACCAACCCGGCTTGCCGGTCACCGGATGATCGTTGACGACGTGCTGGTCGCCGGTGAGCGCGTGGCAGACGAGCACCGCATTGCTGCGCGCGACGTTGAGCGTGCCATAGGTCTGATAGGCAATCTGCAGCGGAGCGAAATCGACGCCGGCATCGAGCTGCAGCGGATTGTTCGCGGCAAAGCGCACGACGGGCGAATGCGGCTCGTCCGCTTCGCGGGCGCGGTCGGCAAGATCGAGTGCGGCAGTGGCGTCGGCCATCAAAGTGTCCTTAGCGGCCGCGCTTCCCGGCGTGGCCCGTGCCGCCGCAGTCAAACGCATGACTTGACGGCCAAAACGGCGTAAATAGGCCGCTTGCGCTCGGAGTCAACGTTTTCTTTGCTTTCGGCCTTAACGGCACCTATCAATCGGCCCCGTTACCGGGTCAAGTCATGCCAAAACCGCCGCGCCGCGCCAACCATTCGCTTGCCGATCTGCGGCAGGAAATCGACCGCATCGACGAACAGATGCACGAGCTCCTGATCAAGCGCGGCGAGATCATCGACCGTCTGATCGCGGTGAAGAAGACCGAAGAAACCGGCTCCGCCTTCCGCCCCGCGCGCGAGGCCGACATGATGCGCCGCCTGGTCAAGCGCCATCACGGCAACCTGCCGCTCGATACCGCCGAGAGCATTTGGCGCGTCATCATTGCCACCTTCACTTACGTGCAATCGCCGTTTGCGGTCCACGCCGACCTGTCCGCCGGAGACGCGCTGATGCGCGATTCCGCGCGTTTCCATTTCGGCTTTACCGTGCCGTTCGTGCCCCATATGGGCGCCTCGAGCGTCGTCGAAGCCGTCAGCGCATCGAAGGGCGATCTCGGCCTCATTCCGGCTTTCGCGATTGCCGGCGGTGGGCCGTGGTGGGCGGCGCTGGAATTCGCTGCCGCGCCGAAAATCATCGCGCGGCTGCCGTTCGTCGAACGCGCCGATCATCCGGCGGCCATGCCGGCTTTTGTGGTCTCCCGCGTCGCCGCCGACGCCATGGTGACCGAAACCGAAGTTTGGAGCATGCGCGTGTCCGGTTGGAGCGCGGCAGCCGTCAACGCGGTGGCGGCGCTCGCCGACGTCATTGCCGTGCCGGACCGCGCCTTCGATGGCGCCGCGCTTTTGGTCTCGGTCGAGCATCGGGGCATCGACGCCATTGCCGCCGCTCTCATTAAGGCCGGCGTCACGATCCGTTCGTCGGCTCTCGTCGGCAGCCACGCGACCCGCTATACGATCCCGGCCAAAGGCTAAATCCGCCCACCGGTTCATGGGTGCGGATGAACGAAGAAAGCAAAGTAATGACTGCGATGCGTCCAATGCCGCGGCCCGGCGTGCTCGATATCGAGGCCTATGTGCCCGGCAAAAGCAGCGCGCCCGGCGTCGCCAAGGTGTTCAAGCTGTCGTCGAACGAGACCCCGCTCGGGCCGAGCCCGCGCGCGATCGCCGCCTATCGATCCTGGGCCGACCATCTGGAGGATTACCCGGACGGCTCGGCGAGCGATTTGCGCGAGGCTATTGGGCGCGCCTTCGGGCTCGATCCCGAACGCATCGTCTGTGGCGCGGGCTCCGACGATCTCCTACACCTGCTGGCGTACGCTTATCTCGTCGACGGCGACGAGGCGATCCACACCACGCACGGCTTTCTGATCTATCCGATCGTGACGCTGGGCGCCGGCGCTAAGCCGGTGGAGGTGCCGGAGAAGGATTTTACCGCCGACGTCGATGCGATCCTCGCGGCGGTGACGAAGAAGACCAGAATCGTCTTTCTCGCCAATCCGAACAATCCGACCGGCACTTGTCTATCGTTCGACGAGGTCAAGCGGCTGCATCGCGGCCTGCCGGGCAACGTGTTGCTGGTGCTCGATGCGGCTTACGCCGATTACGTCCGGCGCAACGACTATGAAGCCGGCATCGAGCTCGTCGCCACATCCGACAACGTCGTCATGTGCCGCACGTTCTCGAAAATCCACGGCCTGGCGGCGCTTCGCCTCGGCTGGATGTTCGGCCCAGCCTCGATCGTCGATGCCGTCAACCGCATTCGCGGCCCGTTCAACGTCACCGGGCCGGCGATCGCCGCCGGCGTCGCCGCTATCGAGGACGTCGAACACCAGGAGCGCTCGCGCGAGCACAACACGCGCTGGCTCAATTGGCTGACGGCGGAAATCGGCAAGCTTGGCCTGAAGGTGACGCCGAGCGTTGCCAATTTCGTGCTGATCCATTTCCCGCAAACGCAAGGCCGCACCGCCAAGGATGCCGACGCATTTCTCACCGCGCGCGGGCTCATCCTGCGGCAGACCACGGCTTATAAGCTGCCGAACGCGCTGCGCATGACCGTCGGTACGGAAGAGGCGAACCGCCTGGTGGTCGCCGCGCTCAAGGACTTTTTGGCAAAGCCGGCGTGATGCTGTGACCAAACCCGCACCGCTATTCAATCGCCTGGCGCTGATCGGCGTCGGCCTGATCGGCTCGTCGATCGCACGCGCGGCGCGCGCGCTTGGCATCGTCGAGACCATCGTGGCGACATCGCGGGCAGAGCCGACACGGCAACGCATCGAGCAATTGGGCATTGTCGATAAGGTCGTCGATACCGCCGCCGCCGCGGTTGCCGGCGCCGACCTGGTGATTCTCTGCGTCCCGATCGGCGCATTCGGCGCCGTGGCCCGCGAGATCGGCCCCCACCTCAAGCCGGGCGCCATCCTGTCGGATGTCGGCTCCGTCAAAGGAGCCGTGCTTCGCGACCTGGCGCCGCACGTACCGGCTGGCGTTAATCTCATTCCCGCGCATCCGGTCGCCGGCACCGAGCACTCCGGCCCCGACTCCGGCTTCGCCGAGCTTTTCGTCAACCGCTGGTGCATCCTCACACCGCCGACCAGCGCCGACCCGTCCGCGGTCGAGCGCTTGGCGCGGTTCTGGAAGGCGTTTGGCGCCAACGTCGAGATCATGTCGGCGGAGCATCACGACCTGGTCCTAGCCGTCACCAGCCATGTCCCCCACTTGATCGCATACACCATCGTTGGCACGGCGTTCGACCTGCGCCTCGTCACCGAGTTCGGAAATCCTCAAATACTCCGCCAGCGGGTTTCGCGACTTCACGCGTATAGCGGCGTCAGACCCGACGATGTGGCGCGATATTTTCCTCCACAACAAGGAGGCCGTGCTCGAAGTCCTTGGGCGCTTCAACGAGGATCTTGCGGCGCTAACGCGCGCGGTCCGCCAGGGCGACGGCGAGAGCCTGTATAATGTATTCGCCGAGCGGCGCGCCATCCGCCGCGGCATGATCCAGTTCGAGCTCGGCACGGCCGCGCCGGACTTTCAGCATGCGGATGCCAAGCCAAAGGCGGACCCGTTGCCGCGGCCCTATTCGAGCGACGACTGAGCCGATCAGGGACGCGCCTTGACCGTCAGCGCTTCATCGACCGCGCCGCGTAAGCTTGCAAGCGTGAACGGCTTTGCGATCACGTCGTGAATAATGGCGTCGAGGCCGTGGGCGCGCTCGCGCTGATCGGCGTAGCCTGTCATCAACAGAATGGTCAGATCGGGATAGTCGCGCGCCGCCGCCAGCGACAGCGCAATGCCATCCATGATCGGCATGCGGATGTCGGTCAGGAGAAGATCGAAATGTCCGTTTTCGCGCTTGAGCAGATCGAGCGCGTCGCTGCCGTCGCAGGCGGTCTTCACCTCGTGGCCGGCGCCCGCGAGGGCGCGCGCGCACATGGCGCACAGAGCTTCTTCGTCTTCGGCGATCAGAATGCGAGCCATGATCAGCGGCTTCCGGCCAAAATGTCGTTGCGGTTGACGAAACGCACCAGCACGTCGTGGGAGTCCGGCGGCGGCGAAGCGAGCCGGGTGTGGAACGCGACCGCTTCGCCGGGCGGCAGTAGGGGCTGCGGCGGGATGGCGGTCCAGGAGTAGATTTCCTGTCTCGCCGCGTTGCGAACCGCGAAGCGCAGATGCGGTACGGTTACGGTCTTGCCGGTGTCGTTGACGATGTCGCCGCCGACCACCAGGATCGGGACACCTTCATGCTGCTCGGTCGTGGTGCCCAGCCCGTCGAAATCGAGACCGCGTATATTCACCGGCAAGCCGATCAAGGCGTAGAACGATGCCGTTTGCGGCAAGGCGCGCACAAAGTCGCCGCGCCAGCCGACGATGATCGCATTGACGACGATCAGCGCCAGAATGCCAGACTGTAGTTGCGACAGCGGCCATCGCCAGCGCTTGGGTTTGGCGTGCCGCGGATAGCGTCGCGCCGCGATGGTCTCGATATCCTCAAGCGGCTCGGCGCTTGATGCGGCGTGCGGCTCTGCCTCGACGTCGACGGGCGGTTCTTCGCCCTCGGCTTCGGCGGGCGCAATCGGCGGCGATTCCACTTCGATCGAGGGCTCCTCGGCCGCGGGACGATCCGCGGCTTCCTCCGCAGCGGGTGAGGCAGGAACGACGGACGGATCGGATTCGATTTCCGGGAGCGGTTCGGCCTCGGCGCCCGGCGCGGTGTCGAATTGCTCCGCCGGAGGCTCGGTGTCGAAAGCCGTTTCCGCGGCGGCGGCTTCCGCTACGGCCTCGACCGCGCGCTGCGCCGGGGCCAATGCTTCGGCTGCGGCGATAAGCTTCTCGTTATGCGGCAATTCGGCGTGCCAGATGGTGCGACAGCGCACGCAACGCACCCGCCGCCCATCCGGCTGCAGGCTTGCCAGGTCGACATCGTAGGATGTAGCGCAGTTCGGGCAGACGATCAGCATGGGACGAATCAGGGGCGCGGCACCTCTTGGGGGGTGACCCTAACAGCCGATCTGTTAACGAATTGGAAACCAACCCGCCCCGACGAGCCTGCGTCGCCAGGGGGTGCTAGGTTGCGGTGGGACGGGGCGAATCAGGTTGCGGCCCGCGACGGCAGGTCGAAATCGCTTGGGCTCCGGGGCGCGCAGGGAACCTAGACCTGATCCAATTCGATCAAATTGGATCAGGTCTAGATTGTGGATTTGAGCATGATCTTATCCGAAAACCGGCATCCACTTTTCGGGATCATGCTCTAAGCGTGAGGTCTTATCGGAGGTCCGCGTGATCCGATTCGAGAACGTCGGCTTGCGCTATGGGCTGGGTCCGGAAATCCTGCGCGACCTCAGCTTCCGCATCGACGGCCATTCCTTCCAGTTCCTCACTGGACCGTCGGGCGCCGGCAAAACCTCGCTGTTGCGCATGATGTTCCTGTCGCTCAAGCAGACGCGCGGGCTTATCTCGATGTTCGACTACGACACCGCAACGCTGACCAAGGACGACCGCGCGGCGCTACGTCGGCGCATCGGCATTGTGTTCCAGGATTTTCGCCTGCTCGACCACATGACCACTTATGAGAACGTGGCCTTGCCGCTGCGGGTACTTGGCAAGGAGGAGGCAAGCTACCGCGCCGAAGTCGTCGAGCTATTGCAGTGGGTGGGTCTCGGCGAGCGCATATCGGCTTTGCCGCCGGTGCTGTCGGGCGGCGAAAAACAGCGCGCCGCAATCGCCCGCGCCGTGATCGCACGGCCGCAGCTTTTGCTCGCCGACGAGCCGACCGGCAATGTCGATCCGAATCTCGGCCAGCGCCTGCTGCGGTTGTTCGTCGAGCTCAACAAATCCGGAACTTCCGTCGTCATCGCCACGCACGACATTGCGCTGATGGACGAATACGACGCCCGCCGCCTGGTCCTGCACGAAGGACGTCTGCATGTCTACGATTGAGCCGCTGAAAACGATGGCTGAGCCGTGGGACGCCGTCGCCCCGGCATCGTCTCGCGTTTTGGCGCAGCGCGCCCCGGCGTCGATCGTGCCGCGCGGCTCGATTGCAGGGCGCTCGCTGACCGCCGTCGTCGCCATTATGACCTTCCTCGCCGCAGTGACAACGGGAACCGTGATGATGGTGGTCACCTCGGCGAGCGACTGGCAGTCGGCAGTCGGACGCGAGGTCACCATTCAGGTCCGTCCGGTTTCCGGCCGCGACCTCGAGGCGGACGTGCGCGCGGCCGTCGCGATCGCGCGCGACACCGCCGGCATCGGCGACGTGCGGGCCTATACGAAGGAGGAGTCGGAACAGCTGGTCGAGCCGTGGCTCGGCTCCGGCCTTTCGCTGAGCGAGTTGCCGATACCGCGCATGATCGTCGTCAAACTCGCCTCCGGCGCGACGCCGGATTTTGCCGGCCTGCGAGCGGTCCTTGCCGCACGCGTTCCCAGCGCCAGCCTCGACGATCACCGCGGCTGGATCGATCGCATGCGCGACATGGCGGAGGCGATGGTCGTCATCGGCATCGCAATTCTAGCCCTGGTTGTTATCGTGACGGTGCTCTCGGTCACCTTCGCCACGCACGGCGCGATGGCGGCCAACCGGCCGATCGTGGAAGTCCTGCATTACGTCGGCGCCACCGACGGTTTCGTCGCCGGCCAATTTTTGCGCCATTTTCTGTTGCTCGGCTTCAAAGGCGGCGCCATAGGCGGCGGCGTGGCTTTGGCGCTGTTCGGCATGCTGGGTGCGGCAAGCAGCTGGATCTCCGGCACCTCCGGGGGCGCGGAAGCGCTCGCCTTGTTCGGCTCATTCTCCCTCGGGGTCGGCGGCTATCTCGCCATCGTCGTCCTCATCGTATTGATGGCTGGGGTCACCGCTTTGACCTCGCGCCGAACCGTCAACCAGACGCTGGCGTCCATCGACTGAGCGGTTGCGACGATTTCAACCGATGTCTCGATTGCGAAATTCACACCAGTGCCGGAATCGCGGTTATAATTTCGCCGCAGAAGTCTCGATTTCGGCCATGCACTTTGGCGCGGGGGACCCACGCGCAAATGCTTAGTCTTAGGAGCGCAGCCAGAACGCGGCGCGTCAGGTCGGTCGTCCTGAAGCTCGTGGCGCTTTGCCTCATCCTGCTGATCTGCGGTTTTGCCGGTTTCATCTGGTTGTTGCCCGGCCGCCAGGTGGTGCTCGACGGCAACGCCGACGGCATCGTGGTGCTGACGGGCGGCACCTCGCGCGTCAGCGATGCGCTGGAGCTGCTCGCATCCGGCCGCGGCAAGCGGCTCCTGATTACCGGCGTCAATCCAGGCACCACGACGGGCGACATCGCGCGTGAAGTCGTCAACTACACCGCTTTGCTGTCGTGCTGCGTCGATCTCGATTATTCCGCTTTGAACACCTACGGCAATGCGGTGCAGGCGCGGCGCTGGGCGCTGGCGCACGGCTTCCACTCGCTCATCGTCGTCACTTCGGCCTATCACATGCCGCGAGCGCTCGCCGAACTTGCGCACCAGCTCCCGGACGCGGCGCTAATCCCGTTTCCGGTCGTGTCCGACCGGTTGCGGATCGAGCCGTGGTGGTCGAGCGGCGACACCGCACGACTGGTGCTGTCGGAATATCTCAAATACCTTGCCGCCAAAGTACGCATGCGGTTCGACGCGTTCGACACCAGCGCGCTGGCGACCTCCGCGGTGCGCTGGGCGTGAACGCGGTCTCCGGTAGGTTCTCCGTGCCCCGATCATTTGCGATTTACGTCCGCTCGATCGCTTTCAACGTGCTGTTCTATCTGAATTTGACCGCACACATGATCGTGGCGCTGCCGACATTGGCATTGCCTTATCCGTGCCTGCGCGTCTTCATCCGCTCTTATTCGCGCACCAGCCTGTGGCTGTTGCGCGTCGTCTGCGGCACCAAAGTGGACTGGCGCGGCGCCGAGAAACTTCCGAACGGACCGTGCATCGTCGCCTGCAAACATCAATCGTTGTGGGAGACGTTTTCGCTTTACGCCCTGCTCGACGATCCGACCTACGTTCTCAAGCGCGAATTGATGTGGCTGCCGCTGTTCGGTTGGTACATGCGTAAAGCCGGGCTCATTCCGATCGACCGCGGCGCCGGAATGGCGGCGCTGGCGCGCATGACGGCGCGGACGCGGCAGGCACTCACCGGCGCTCGCCCGCGCCAGGTCGTCATTTTTCCCGAGGGCACGCGGCGGCCGCCCGGTGCGGAGCCGAGCTACAAGCCCGGCATCGTCCATCTTTATAACAGGGCCGGCTTGCCCTGCGTGCCGCTGGCGCTCAATTCCGGCTTGTTCTGGCCGCGCCGGTCGCTGCTGCGATTGCCCGGGACGATTATCGCAGAGGTTTTGGATCCGATACCGCCCGGTCTCGACAGGGATACCTTCTTCACGCGGCTGCAGGACGCGATCGAGACCGCGAGCGCGCGCTTGCTTGAGGAATCAGGAAACAGGAATGAGGGATCAGGAAGCTGACTGCTGATCCCTGATTACTGACTACTGATGCCTGATCCCTGACGCCTGACCCCGATTGCAGATCTGCGGCAAGCAGATGCAAATCGCTCTCGCGATAGCCGAGCGCCTCGAGCGCCCGCACCGTCTCCAGCACATAATCGCGATTGGGCCCGGAGCTGCCGTGGCCTTGCCGCACATGATGCAGGCTTTCGGCGAGCGTCAGGCGGCCGGCATATTGGACGTGGCTGCGATCGACGATATAGCACAGCGCCCGGACGCGACGCCGCGCCTCGTCCTCAAGCTCGATCTGCCGCATGGTTTCGAGATAGACCGTCGTGACCTGCTCGCGGCCGCGCAGATAGGCGACGGTTTCGGCGCGCTTGGCGGCGGCGACGCGATAGGCGATGCCGCGGCACATGCCGCCGCGATCGAGCCCGAGCACCAGGCCAGGCCGCTCCGGCGTACCGCGATGGACGAAGGAATAGACGCAAAGCGCCCGATGCAGGCCAACCAGCCGGGCCGGAACCCGCTCGACATGGGCAAATCCCGGACGCCACATCAGCGAGCCATAGCCGAATACCCAAAGGTCCCCGGTTTCGCGCTCGGCAGTCGTATGCATTGCGCCTCGATGTTGACTAAAACCTTGTTTCGCTCGCCTAACAGGATGAGGACGGCGGCACAATGGCGCCGCCTTTCATAGGCCATAAGACAACGATGTCCGGCAAATCCCCGCTCAGCATGATGCGTTCCGCGCCCCAGCGCCTGCGCAAGCGGCCGGCCGCCGCGCGCCGGCGGCGGTTCTGGCTCTACGTGGCGCCGGTCGCCATCGTCATCGTCCTGGCTCTCGGCCTGATCTGGGGCTGGTACCTCGCCGCCTCGATCGCCGACCGCGCGTTAGCCGGCTGGATCGATCGGGAGGCCAAGCTCGGTCGGGTCTATGCCTGCGGCTCGCAGGGCATCGGCGGCTTTCCCTTCCGCATCGTCATCCGGTGCGTGCAGGCCGCGGCGACGTTCAACAGCAACAACCCGCCATTCGATGTGACGGCGACGGATGTCACCTTCTCGGCCGCGCTTTATCGCCCGACCCTATTGCACGGCGACATTACCGGCCCGGTGACGCTGGCCAATCCGGGCCAGCCGCCGATTTTCGTCGCCAATTGGTCGCGCGCGCAATTGGACCTGCTCGGCCTGCCGACGGATCCCGAGGGCATATCCGTCAGCCTCGCCCAGCCGCGGCTCGATCGCGTCGCCGGACCCGGCAGCGGCATGATCTTCCAGGCCGACAGCGCCGTTGTCGACGGCCGCATCATCGCGGGATCGGCGCGCAGCAATCCCGTGATCGAAGCCACCGGACACTTCACGGCGGCGCTGGCGCCGAGCTTTCATCCTTTGCTCGCCGCGCCGCTGCAGGGCGACATCGACGCGGTGATGCGCGGATTTAAGGATTTCTCGCCAAAGCCGTGGCCGGTGCTGTTTCGGGAAATGCAGGCGTCCGGCGGCGGCATCGACATCAAATCGCTTCGCATCGAGCGCAGCGATGCCATCGTGGTCGGCGCCGGAACGCTGACCGTCAACGAGAACGGCAAGCTCGACGGCGTCCTCAACGTTGCCGTCGCCGGCATCGAGAATATCGTGCCGCTTCTTGGCATCGACCAGCTGATTGGCCAAGGCATCGATCGTCTCACCGGCGGCAGCGGCTCATCCGATCAGGGGCTCAACGCGCTCGACCGCTTGATGCCGGGCTTGAGCGGCGTCGTGCGCGACCAGACCAATTCGAATCTGATCGACAACATCAAGAAAATGGGCCAGCCGACCGAGATCGACAAAAAGCCGGCCATTGCGCTGCCGCTGCGCGTGGCCGACGGCGTAATCTATCTCGGCATCATTCCGATCGGCGTGGTGCCGGCGCTGTTTTGAGGCAATCTCATTCGGCGAAGTTTTTCGGTTGGAAAGAATTAAGTACGGGGGAATTGTAAGTGTCCGCGCCAAAGCCCACTGCCATCTTCGACGGCCATAACGACGTGTTGTTGCGGCTGCATCGGCGCGCCAGCGCGGAGGCGGTCACGGCGTTCCTGCAAGGCGAGGACAAGGGCCATTTGGATCTGCCCAAAGCGCGGCGAGGCGGATTTGCCGGCGGCTTGTTCGCGATCTTCGTGCCGTCGCCGAAACGCGACAATAGCTCCAGCAGCAAAACGCCGGCGCCGGACAACGGCGGCGTCATCGGCAACGATCCTGCGCCGCCCGCGGTCGATGCGGCAGACGCGCAGCGAACCGTCTTTGCCATGGTCTCGCTCTTGTACCGGATCGAACGCGAATCGCAGGGCCGCGTTCGCGTCTGCCGCAATGCCGGCGATATCGAAAGCTGCCTCGCCGACGACGCGCTGGCGGCGGTGCTGCATATCGAGGGCGCCGAGGCGATCGACGCGAATTTCGAACTTTTGGATGTGCTCTACGCGGCCGGATTGCGCTCGCTCGGCCCGGTCTGGAGCCGACCGAATGCGTTCGGCCATGGCGTGCCGTTTCGCTGTCCGTCTTCGCCCGACATCGGCCCCGGCCTGACCGAACTCGGCAAGGCGCTGATCGGCGCCTGCAATCGCCTTCGGATTCTGATCGATCTGTCGCATCTGAACGAACGCGGTTTCTGGGACGTCGCCGAACTCAGCAATGCGCCGCTGGTCGCCACCCACTCCAACGCGCATGCCATCAGCCCGCATTCGCGCAATCTGACCGACCGGCAGTTGGCCGCAATCCGGCAAATCCGGCGGCCTGGTCGGCGTCAATTTCGCAACGGCGTTCCTGCGGCCGGACGGCCGGCACGACAAGAACACGCCCATAGAACTGATCGTCCGGCATATCGAGCATTTGCTCGAACATTTGGGCGAAGACGGCGTCGGCTTTGGCTCCGATTTCGACGGCGCCATGATCCCGGCCGAACTCGGCGACGCCGCGGGCTTGCAAATTCTGGTGCAGGCGCTGCGCCAGCGCGGCTTCGACAAGCGGCCGATCGAGAAATTGTGCTTTGGCAATTGGCTGGCCGTGCTCGACCGCACCTGGGGAACGGCTGCGACCAAGTAGAGCGCGCTATTTAGCGCTTGCGCCCTTTGTGCCAGCCGACCTGCGCGTCGGGCACGGAATCGGTCGAGGCGAAATACGGCTTGATGTCGAGGAGCGGCGTATTGTCGAGGCAATCGAGGCCGACGACCGAGAGCCTGTTGCCGTCGATGCGCAGCAGCCTTGCCACCGAGGCCGCGATCGGGTTGGGCCGCGCCGGCGAGCGTAGCGCAAAGGTGCCGCGGCGCTCGGTGTAATGCCGCGGCGACTGCAGCACCAAGTCGCGCCGCGCTTTGTCCATCCAGTAGAGCAACAGCACGTGGCTGACGGTTTCGAGGCCGGAAAGGCCTTCGGCCCAAAGTGGATCGACCTCCACCGTGCAGACCGCCTCGGACTCGCGCGGATTTTTCGGGCAGTCCTCACGCCGCTGCCACGGCGTGTGGATGCGGCCGATATAATAGAGTGAGGCATCGAAGGCTTCCGGCAAGGTAACCGCGGATTCGCCCTCGCGCAGCCCGTACCAGTCGCCATGCGATGACGTCTCGCGCGCCGGATCTTTGGGTTTGGCCGCTTCGACCATAGCGGCAAAATGGCATGCGTTTTGGCGAGCCGCCAGACCGCCGGCGGCAATCACTCCCACGGGGCCAAATCCCATCGATATTGGGCGCTTGCCCCGTTTGGCTTAATGATATAAAGATATCTTTATATGCAATACCACAGGCTGAAGCCTGCATAGCACCGGGAATAGCGCGATGACCGATGAGCAACTGACCTTCGCCGCGCTGACCGGAACGCTCAAGGCGGCCGGCGAAGCGACCCGCCTGCGCATCCTGGCGCTGCTTGCGGAGGCCGAGCTGACCGTCTCCGATCTCACCGACATCCTGCGCCAGTCGCAGCCGCGGCTGTCGCGTCATCTGCGGCTCCTCGCCGAAGCGGGCCTGGTCGAGCGCTTCCGCGAGGGCTCGTGGGCGTTCTTCCGGCTGGCCGAGCGCGGCGGCGGCGCCGCCATTGCCCGCAGCCTGATCGCGCGGCTCGATTCCGGCGACGCCACCATCCTTCGCGACCGCGAACGCTTGACTGCGGTACGGTCGGCGCGCGCCGCGGCGGCGCAGAACTATTTCCGGCGGCACGCCGCCGAATGGGATCGCATCCGCAAGCTCCACATCGCCGACGCCGCCGTTGAGGACGCCATCCGCGCCGCGCTCGCCGACCGGCCGATCCGGGCGCTGCTCGATCTCGGCACCGGCACCGGGCGCATGCTCGAACTGTTCGCCGGCGATATCGAGCGCGGCCTCGGCCTCGATCTGTCGCTCGACATGCTGGCGCTCGCCCGCGCGCGGCTCGACCGCGCCGGCTTAAAGCACTGCAGCGTGCGCCAAGGCGACATCTACGATCTGGCTCTGCCGCGCGATTCCTTCGACGTCGTCATCATTCATCAGGTCCTGCACTTCCTCGACGACAGCGCGCATGCCCTGCGCGAGGCGGCACGCGTGCTCCGCCCGGGCGGCCGGCTGCTGGTCGTCGATTTCGCCCCGCACGATCTCGAATTCCTGCGCGAGGAGCACGCTCATCGCCGCCTCGGTTTCGCCGCCGAGACGATGACGCAATGGCTGGAAGGCGCCGGCCTCGACGTCGAGCGGCAGCAGACCTTCCCGCCCGGGCCGGAAGGCAAGATCGCCGTATCGCTATGGTTGGCGCGCGATCCGCGCATCGTGCTGGCGCAGCCTGCCGCGCGCGAGGTGGCGTGATGAATGTGCCGCGCCCAAGCCGCATGGAGGCCGGCGCCGAGCGCCGGCTGCGCGTCTCGTTCGAATTTTTCCCGCCAAAGACCGCCGAGATGGAGCAGTCGCTGTGGGAGTCGATCCGCCGGCTCGCGCCGCTCAAGCCGCATTTCGTCTCGGTGACCTATGGCGCTGGCGGCTCGACGCGCGAGCGCACCCACGCGACCGTCAAGCGCATCCTGGCCGAGACGCTGCTCACCCCGGCGGCGCACCTGACCTGCGTTGCCGCGACGCGCGCCGATATCGACGCGGTGATCGAGGCCTATGCGCAGGCCGGCGTGCGTCACATCGTGGCGCTGCGCGGCGATCCGGTCGGCGGCATCGGCGCGCGCTACGCGCCGCATCCAGGCGGCTATCGCAACGCCGCCGATCTCGTCGCCGGCATCAAGCATATTGCGGATCTCGAAGTCTCGGTGTCGGCCTACCCGGAAAAGCATCCTGACAGCCCGTCGCTCGCTGCCGATATCGACATGCTCAAGGCCAAGGTCGATGCCGGCGCCACGCGGGCGATGACGCAGTTCTTCTTCGAGAACGGCCTTTATTTCCGCTATCTCGACCGCGTGCGCGCGGCGGGCATCGACATCCCGATCGTGCCCGGCATTCTGCCGGTGCAGAATTTCAAGCAGACCAAAAATTTCGCCGCGCGCGCCGGCGCGTCGATTCCGGCCTGGCTTGCCGAGCGCTTCGACGGCCTCGACGACGATCCGGCGACGCGCAAGCTGATCGCGGCCGCGGTCGCCGCCGAACAGGTGATCGATCTGGTCGATCACGGCGTCACCGATTTCCACTTCTACACCATGAACCGCGCCGATTTGGTTTACGCGATCTGCCATTTGCTCGGGCTGCGGGCGGGACACGAGCCGCAATACATCCGCAGTCTCAGGCGCAGAAGGAGCGCGCGTAAATGGGCAAAACCGTACCCCGTTCCAAAGCCGAAGCGGCGCTGCGCCGGCTTGCGGCCGAGCGCATTCTGGTGCTCGACGGCGCCATGGGGACGATGATCCAGGCGCTCGGGCTCGACGAGGAAGGCTTTCGCGGCGCCCGCTTCGACGCCTGGAACCGCGAGGTCCGCGGCAACAACGATCTTCTCAATCTCAGCCGCCCGGACGCGGTGCGCGCCATTCATCTCGAATATTTTCGCGCCGGAGCCGACATCGTCTCCACCAACACCTTTTCCTCGACCCGCATGGCGCAGGCCGATTACGGCATGGCGGAGATCGCTTACGAGCTGAACGCCGAAGGCGCGCGGCTCGCCCGCGAAGCGGCGCGGCTTGCGGCGGACGAGGACGGCCGCGAGCGTTTCGTCGCCGGCGCGCTCGGTCCGACCAACCGCACCGCTTCGATCTCGCCGGACGTCGCCAATCCCGGCTTTCGCGCCATTACCTTCGACGAGTTGCGGCTCGCTTATGCCGAGCAGGTGCGCGGGCTCCTGGCCGGCGGCGTCGATGCGCTCTTGATCGAGACCATTTTCGACACGCTCAACGCCAAGGCGGCGATCTTCGCCATCGCCGACGAACTTAAATCGCGGGGCATCGTGGTGCCGGTGATGATTTCCGGCACCATCACCGATCGCTCCGGCCGTTTGCTGTCCGGCCAGACGCCGGAAGCGTTCTGGAACTCGATCGCGCACGCCGCACCGCTGTCGCTTGGGCTCAATTGCGCGCTCGGCGCCAAGGAAATGCGCGCCCACATCGCCGAATTGTCCCGCGTCGCCGACACCTTGATCTGCGCTTATCCCAATGCCGGACTGCCGAATGAATTCGGCGGTTACGATGAAGGGCCGGAGGTGATGGCGGAGCTGATCGGCGAATTCGCCGCGGCCGGCCTGGTCAATATCATCGGCGGCTGCTGCGGCACCACGCCGGAGCACATTCGCGCCATCGCCCGCGCCGTCGCCGGCAAGACGCCGCGCGTCATCCCCAAGATCGCGCCGCGATTGCGGCTGTCTGGCCTCGAGGCGTTCACGCTGACGCCGGAAATTCCGTTCGTGAATGTCGGCGAGCGCACCAACGTCACCGGCTCGGCGCGCTTCCGCAAGCTCGTCACCGCCGGCGATTATCCGGCGGCGCTCGCGGTGGCGCGCGATCAGGTCGAGAACGGCGCGCAAATCATCGACATTAATATGGACGAAGGATTGCTCGATTCGGAAAAGGCGATGATCACGTTCCTCAATCTGGTCGCCGCCGAGCCCGATATCGCCCGCGTGCCGGTGATGATCGATTTGTCGAAATTCTCGGTGATCGAAGCCGGGCTCAAATGCGTCCAGGGCAAACCCGTGGTCAATTCGATCTCGCTGAAAGAAGGCGAGGATGCCTTCATCCGCCACGCCGAGCTGGTGCGCCGCTACGGCGCCGCGGTCGTGGTCATGGCGTTCGACGAAAAAGGTCAGGCCGACACGCTGGAGAAAAAGCAGGCGATCTGTGCCCGCGCCTACGACATTCTGGTCAACCGCGTCGGCTTCCCGCCGCAGGATATCATTTTCGATCCCAACATCTTTGCCATCGCCACCGGCATGGAGGAGCACAACGGCTACGGCGTCGCCTTCATCGAGGCGGCTCGCTGGATCCGCACGAACCTGCCGCACACCCATATTTCAGGCGGCGTCTCGAACCTGTCGTTCTCGTTCCGTGGCAACGAGGCGGTGCGCGAGGCGATGCATTCGGTATTCCTCTATCACGCCATCAAAGCCGGCATGGATATGGGCATCGTCAATGCCGGGCAGATGGCGGTTTATGACGACCTCGACCCCGAATTGCGCGAGACCTGCGAAGACGTCGTACTCAATCGCCGCGCCGACGCCGCCGAGCGACTGCTGGCGCTGGCCGAGCGCCATCGCGGTCACGGCAAGGAAAAGAAGGAGGCCGATCTCGCCTGGCGCGAATGGCCGGTGGAGAAGCGGCTGTCGCACGCGCTCGTCCACGGCATGACCGATTTCATCGAAGCCGACGTCGAGGAAGCGCGCCGCAAGGCGCCGCGTCCGCTTGCCGTGATCGAAGGCCCGCTGATGGACGGCATGAATACTGTCGGCGACCTGTTCGGCACTGGACGGATGTTTTTGCCGCAAGTGGTCAAGTCGGCCCGCGTGATGAAGCAGGCGGTCGCCTACCTGTTGCCCTACATGGAACAGGATAAGGACGGCCGCGCCCACGTGTCGACGAACGGCAAGATCGTGATGGCCACGGTCAAGGGCGACGTGCACGACATCGGCAAGAACATCGTCGGCGTCGTCCTCCAGTGCAACAATTACGACGTGGTCGATCTCGGCGTCATGGTGCCGGCGGAGAAGATTTTGCAGGCCGCCAGGGAAGAGCGGGCCGACATCGTCGGGCTGTCCGGCTTGATCACGCCTTCGCTCGACGAAATGTGCCATGTCGCCGCCGAGATGGAACGGCAGGGCTTCGACATGCCGCTCTTGATCGGCGGCGCCACCACGAGCCGCGTGCACACCGCGGTGAAGATTTATCCGAACTATCGGCGCGGCCAGGCGGTCTATGTCAACGATGCGAGCCGCGCCGTCGGCGTGGTTTCGGCGCTGCTGTCGCGCGACGCCAAGGCGCGCACCATCGCCGATACCCGCGCCGAATATGCCCGGATCGCGGCGGCGCATGCGCGCGGCGAGGAAAACAAACAGCGCCTGTCGCTGGCCGATGCGCGCGCCAATGCGCTCAAGCTCGATTGGTCCGGCCGCTATTTGCCGCCGGCGCCGCAGTTTACCGGCACGCGCACATTCGCCGATATCCCGCTCGCCGATCTCATCGATACCATCGACTGGTCGCCGTTCTTCGCCACCTGGGAGCTTAACGGCAAATATCCGGCGATTCTCGACGACAAGACTGTCGGCGAGGCGGCGCGCGGCCTGTTTGCCGATGCCCAAGCCATGCTGCGCAAAATGGCCGACGAGCGCTGGTTCCGCGCCAGCGCGGTCGTCGGCTTCTGGCCGGCCAATAGCGACGGCGACGACATGCTGCTGTTCACCGACGAAGTGCGCAGCAAGCCGATCGCCATGCTGCACACGCTGCGCCAGCAATTGGCACGCCGCGAAGGCCGCGCCAATGTCGCGCTGGCCGATTTCATCGCGCCGCGCGCCAGCGGCCTTGCCGACTATATCGGCGCCTTCGCGGTGACCGCCGGCCTCGGCGAGGACGCCGTGGCGGAGCGGTTCAAGCACGCCAATGACGATTATTCGGCGATCATGGCCAAGGCGCTGGCGGACCGCCTGGCGGAAGCGCTCGCCGAGCGCATGCATGCGCGCGTGCGCCGCGAATTGTGGGCCTATGCGCCCGACGAAACGCTGCTCACCGGCGACCTGATCGCCGAAAAATATCGCGGCATCCGGCCGGCGCCCGGCTATCCGGCGCAGCCCGATCATACCGAGAAGGAGACTTTGTTCCGGCTGCTCGACGGCGAACGCGCAATCGGCGTGAAACTCACCGAAAGTTTCGCCATGTGGCCGGGCGCGTCGGTGTGCGGGCTCTATTTCAGTCATCCCGAGAGCTATTATTTCGGCGTCGGCAAGATCGAGCGCGACCAGGTCGCGGACTACGCCAGGCGCAAGGGCTTGTCGCTCCCCGAGGCGGAGCGCTGGCTGGCGCCGATCCTCAATTACGATCCGCTGGCGGGCGCGCAGACCGCGGCGGAATAGAGATTAGCGGTGGACCGCGATACGCTCGCCGCACGGTGGGAGATAGCCGGGCGGACCGGCGCCCTATCACCTGATCGCGATTTTACACTTCGACGACATGGCGGCGATCCAAAAAGCCTTTTTCAGCGCCGAAGGCCAGGCGGCGGTGGCCGACGTGCAGACTTTCGCCACCGGCGGCGTCGACATCTTTATGTTCGAGAGCGGCGAGGCCTGATCCGCCTCGTAGGGGCACCCCTTGTGGGTGCCCGCAATTGGGCGGCCACAAGGGCCGCCCCTACGGCGGTGATGAAACGATTCACCCACCCACCTTCCGCTTGATCGCCTGCTCGACGAACAGCGCCGCTTCGAGCGTTAAGCGGTCGCGGCCGAAGCGGCCGACGATCTGGATGCCAAGCGGCAATTCGTTCTCGCGCAAGCCGGGAACGTTGACGCACGGCGCGCCCATCAGCGTCCACAGCCGGTTGAACATCGGATTGCCGGTCGCGCCCAAGCCCGCCGGTGCCGCGCCGGGCGCCGACGGCGTGAGAATAACGTCGAAGTCCGCCATGGCGCCGGCCAGCGCCTGGCGCGCGCGGCTCGCGGTGCGGCGCGCCGCGTCGTATTCGTCGGCGGAAATTGCCAGCGCGGCCGTCAAGTGATCGCGCAAGCTCTTGTCGATGCGATCGCGGTGCCGGTCGTATTCGAAGGCGAGCGCGCGGACGTTCTCATAGTCCTGGACGGTGAATTGCGCTTCGTAGGCGTCTTCCAGGATCGGCGGCAGCGTCAGCTCCGTCACCGTCGCGCCAGCCGCCGCCGCGATGCGCGCCGCGGTCTCGACCGCCGTTTGCATCGCCGCGCTCGCTTGCGGCCACAGATGGGTGCGGACGAGCGCAATGCGCGGCGCCGCCGGCGGCGCACAGTCGACGCGCAGATCGCGGTCGAGCACCGCCGCCGCGGCAAACGCGACATCGGCGACGCCTGCGCCGAACAGGCCGGCAGTGTCGAGATGCCAGGACACGGCCTTGACGCCGACCATCGGGATCAGCCGATAGGACGGCTTGAACCCGGCGACGCCGCAATACGCGGCGGGGCGGATCACCGACCCCGCCGTCTGTGTGCCAAACGTAATCGGCACAAAGCCCGCAGCGACCGCGGCGGCGGAGCCGGCCGACGAACCGCCCGGCGTATGCGAAAGATTATGCGGATTGCACGTGACCGACGGCACCAGCGACGCGAACTGGGTCGTCACCGTCTTGCCGATCATGACGCCGCCCGAGCGGCGCGTAAGCGCCACCGCCGTGGCGTCGGCCGGCGGCCGAAAGCCTTCATAGATCGGCGAGCCATATTGCGTCGGCAGATCGGCGGTGTCGAAAATGTCCTTAAACGCCACCGGCAGGCCGCGCAGCGGCAACGCCGCGAGGCCGGGCGCGTCAGCGCCGCGCCGCGCGGCATCGAGATCGAGCGCGACGAAGGCGCCGACCTCTGTCTCGCGCGCGGCGATCGCCTCGGCGCACAGCTCGACCGCGGCGCGGGGCTTTAATTCGCCGGCCTCGATGCGGCGGGCCAGATCGAGCGCGGAAAGCATTTCCATCCCTCTTTGGTTGGCGCGATGTGGCCCGAAAGGCTCCCGCGGATCAAGGGTCATGGTTAACGCTCTCCTGCCGCGCCAGGCGTCGCTTATCGTTGAACAGTCCTTAACGGAATTCCTCGCATTGTCCGCGCATGACGCGCGGAGTTCGCTGGTATCTCGTCAGCTCCCTCGTCCTCGTCGCCCTGGTCGCCGTCGCCGGCTGCAGCCATTACATGCTGGCCGAGCGCGAACCGTGGCGGCACGAGGCGGAGCTCGCGTGTCTGAATTCCGGCGCGGTCAACGACACCGCGGGACGCGTGCGCATCGCCGCGATCGAAGGACCGGGCGCCTGCGGCATCGATTATCCGCTGCGCGTCTCGGCGCTGGGCGAAAGCGCGCCGCTGTCCTACGACGACGAGCCGGTGCCGCCGGGCGCGATTCCGAACGGCGCCAACAGCAGCGCGATGCCGAGACAATGGCCGGGAGCGCCGGCCGCCGTTTCGTCGAGCGCGTTACCGCCGCTGCAATCCGGTGCGCCGCAATCCTATCCGTCGGCGCAGCCTTATCCGGCGACGCAAGTCTATCCGCCGCCGCAATCCTATCCGGCAGCGCAGTCTTATCCGCGCACCGCAGTCCGCGCCAAATCGGCGCGCCGCTGTCGCTCGATCCGCCGGGAATGCCGGACGACGACGTCGGCATTCCGGGCGGCCCGCCACATCCGTATTACGGCGGTCCGAGCGCGCCGCTTTATTCGCCGGCTCCGCCATCCGCCGGCGCGCCACCCCCGCTCGGTCCGCCGACGCCCGACCGCCACCGCTTCGGCGCTGCCGGTGCAAGTCGAGCCGCCGGCGACGCTCGCCTGCCCGGTGATGTCCGCGCTCGATCAATGGATCGCCGGCGCGGTGCAGCCCGCGGCGGCGCATTGGTTCCGCCAGCCGGTGGTCGAGATCAAGCAGATCTCGGCCTATTCATGCCGCGGCATGAACGGCAATCCGAATGCGCATATTTCCGAGCACGCCTTCGGCAACGCGCTCGACGTCGCCGAATTCGATCTCGCCGACGGTCATAAGGTCAGCGTGCAATACGGTTGGCACGGCACGCCCGAGGAGCAGGGCTTTTTGCACGACGTGCAGGCCGCCGCCTGCGATCAGTTCACCACCGTGCTGGCGCCGGGCGCCAACGTCTATCACTACAATCACATTCACGTCGATCTGATGCGGCACTATAACGGCCGCCATATCTGCGAGCCGGGCGCAATCCCCGGCGAGGTCGCCGCCGCGCGCGCGCGTTCGCAATTCGCCGCGCGGCACTATGGCGAGCCTTCCTATGGCTCCGGCATCACCGGCTCGATCAAAACGAGCGCGCACGGCCGCGAGCATAATTCGGGCGAGGACGACGACAGCCTGCCGGAAGCGGTGCCGGGAGACGATTGAGCGCATGTCATCGTCCGCGAATGCGGACGATCCAGTAATCGCGATCATTTCAAGCAGCGCGATCTAAAGCCGCGTGCAGCGATTACTGGATGCTCCGCCTTCGCGGAGCATGACAATCAGTGCGGCATCCGCAGCACCGGCTTGATGGTTTTGCCGCTCGAAGATTCCGCCGCCGCCAGATTGATGTCGGCGAGTTCGTAGAACTTGATCATCTTCTCGATCGGAAATTTGCCTGCGACGACCAGATCGACCAGCTTTGGGATGAACTCTTTCGGCACGCTGTCGCCTTGGACGACGCCGCGCACGGACCGGCCTTGCTGCAGGAACGGCATCTCGAACGATGCATCGGTGCCTTTCGGCGCGCTGCCGAGGAGCGTGCAGACGCCGCCCGGCATCAGCGACTCGATGGCCTGGCGCAGCACCGCCGGCAGTGCCGACGTCTCCGCGGCAAAGCGCACGCCGCTGCCGGTGAGGTTGCGGATAGCGGCGACGACGTCGGGGCAGCTTTTATAGTCGATCGTGTGGGTGGCGCCGAGTTCTTGGGCGAGCGCGAGCCGGTGCGCGTGCACATCCACCGCGACGATCGGATCGCAGCCTGCAATCTTCGCCGCCATCAGAGCCGACAGCCCGACCGCGCCGACGCCGAAGATGGCGATGCTGTCGCCGGGATGAGGCTGCATGACGTTGAGCACCGCGCCGGCGCCGGTCTGGCCTGAGCAGGCGAGCGGGCCGAGCTGCTCGAGCGGCGCATCCTTGCGCACCTTGACCGCCCAGCGCGCTTGCGTGAGCGCGAAACTGCCGAACGAGGATTGCTGGAAGAAGGCGCTGTAGACCGGCGCGCCGTCCTTCGACAACAGTGTCGTATCGTCGAGCCGCGTGCCGAACATTTTCAGCTTGCGGCCGGCCAAGCAATGATTGGTCTGTCCGTCGCGGCAATTGGCGCAGACGCCGCACCACGGATAGGACATCACCACGTGGTCGCCCGGCGCGAAGTCGCGCACCGCGTCACCCACCGCGTGGACCACGCCGGCGCCCTCGTGGCCGTAAACGGCGGGATAGGGACTGGCGAAATAGCCGTCGCGACCGTGCAGGTCGGTCTGGCACATGCCGCTCGCGATGACGCGGACGATCAGCTCATCCGGCCGCGGCGTGGTGAGCTCCAGCGTGTCGATGACGAACGGGGCTGATTTTTCGCTGACGACGGCGGCTGTGATCTGCATCGCCGCATTGTGAAAACGTCGCACGCTTTCGTCAATGCGCCTGCTTACCCTCGATCTTGTCCTGCGTCTTCGTTTCGAAGTCGCTGGCGTCATGGCGGTCGCGCAATTGGCCTTCAAGCGGTCCGGTGGCGCGGTTGACCATCCGCCCGCGCTTGACGGCCGGGCGCTCGCCGATTTCTTTCGTCCAGCGCGTCAGGTTTTTATATTCGTGGGTCTGCAGAAATTTGCGCGGGTCGTTGTAGGAGTTGCCGTTCAACACGCCGTTGCCGTACCACGGCCAGATCGCCATATCGGCGATCGTATATTCGTCGCCGGCGATGAATTGATTGTCCGCAAGCTGCCGGTCGAGCACGTCGAGCTGACGCTTGAGTTCCATCGAAAAACGGTCGATGGCGTATTTGATCTTCACCGGAGCATAGGCATAGAAATGCCCGAAGCCGCCACCGAGATAGGGCGTTGACCCCATCTGCCAGAACAGCCAGTTCAGCGCCTCGGTGCGCTTGCCGTGATCCTTGGGCAGGAAGGCGCCGAATTTATCCGCCAAATAGAGCAGGATCGCGCCGGATTCGAAAACGCGTTGCGGCGTCTGTTCGCTATAGTCCATGAGCGCCGGTATTTTGGAGTTCGGGTTGACCCCGACAAATCCGCTACCGAACTGGTCACCCTCGCCGATCCGGATCAGCCAGGCGTCGTATTCGGCTCCGCTATGACCGGAGGCCAGCAATTCCTCCAGCATAACCGTCACCTTGACGCCATTAGGCGTCGCCAATGAATAGAGCTGCAGCGGATGCTTTCCGCGCGGCAACGCCTTCTCGTGCGTCGCGCCCGCGATAGGACGATTGAGATGGCCATAGCGCCAATTTGGCGTGTCGGCCTTCTCCCAGACCCAAACTTCCGGTGGCGTATAGTCAGGGGTGTCAGCCATGTCGGGATCTCGTGTGTCGCTTGATGGGTTGCCGCATGGATAGCGTCGCGATCGGGCGCTGTCCAATCATGGCTACCGGATTGCAACGATGTCCGGGCGCGGAATTAATCATCGGTCGTTCGCTTCCATGTTCTGCAGCACCGCGGCCCTCGGCCAGCAATCGACCTTCAGGCCGTTCTTCTTCTGATAAGCGCCGAGCGCGGCCCGCGTCAGCATGCCGGCCTTGCCGTCGATCTTGTCGTGGTAATAGCCGCGCGCGGTGAGGATCTGTTGCATGCGATCGAGATCGGCGGTCGGCAGCTGCGCCACTTTGCTCCACGGCGTCTCGAATGTGGCGGTCTGCGGCCGCGGATCGGCGATGCGGTCGCTCAAATGGCCAACGAACAGCACGTAGAGGTCGGAGAAATTATATTGCTTGATGGCGAAATAGTTCGCCGTGGCGAGGAATGACGGGCCGTAGAGTCCGGCCGGCTGGAGAAGCGACGCCGGCTGTGCCTGCTCCGACGGCGGGATGACGCGGCCATAGGCCGGCACGAAGCCGCGCTTGATCCATTGCACAATGGGCAACGAGTAGTCGGGCACGCCAATCGTGCAGTCGACACCGGCCGGCGGATGCACCTCATAGGCCCAGTGCACGCCGCGCTGCCAGCCGTCGCCGACGAGTTGCTTCGCCGCGGAGGCAAGCGCATCGGGCACCGAGGTCCAGATATCGGCGCGGCCGGTGTGCTCGAAGTCGACGGCGTATTTCAGATAGTCCGACGGCAGGAATTGCGTCAGCCCCATGGCGCCGGCCCAGGAACTTTTCATGGCGGCGCGCGCGATCATGCCCCCGTCGAGGATTTTCAGCGCCAGCAGGAATTCTTGCGCGAATTTATCCTTGCGTTTGCCGTAATAAGCCTGCGTCGCCAGCACCTGGATGGCGTCGTGCGTATCGGCGACGTGACCGTAATCGGTCTCGCGGCCGAAAATAGCGAGTACGAATGCCAGGCGGCACGCCGAATTCCCGCTCGATCGCGGCCAGCGGGTCGCGATATTGCGCATAAAGCTTGCGGCCCTCCACGGCGAGCCGTTCGATCGCCGGCTCTTTGAGATAATCGGCAGGGGTCTCGACGAATTCCGGCTGCCCCGGCGGCGGCTTTTGCGGCCGCCCCGGCAAGACGAGATCGGGCAGCGTCAGATCGGGCTCGAGCCCGCGCGTCGCGGCATCGAACGTGGCGCGCGAGACGCCGAGCGATGCGGCTTGCGGCCACAGCGCTTGCAGGAAGGCCTGGAACGCGGCATCGGCATAGGCGGGCGAGACTGAAACCGCAATTGCAATAAAGATCGCGATTGCAAGACGTGGATGGCCGGAACAAGTCCGGCCATGACGGCGCGGCAATTTCATCGCACCGCCAGAATGAACAGGCGCGGGAAGCGCAACAGCACCTTGCCGTCGTAGCGCGGCTGGTAGGCGCCGACGATTTTCGCCGTGTAAGCGGCGAGGAATTTTTCGCGGTCCGCGGCGTCAAGCGGCGACAGAAACGGCTGCAGCGAGGAGCCCTTGAACCATTCGGTAATGGCCGCCGGCGACGCCATCACGTGATTGTAGACGGTGTGCCAGATATCGATGCGCGAACACGCGGGCTTGAGCAGGTCGTAATAGGCTTCCGGCGGCGGCAGGTCGTCGCGCGGCGCCGCCTTAACCTCGGGGTGATCTTCCACGGACCGCTCTCGCCGACCTCCTTCTGAAACCGCAGCGCCGGCTCCCGCGTATTGTCCGGCATCTGGATCGCCAGCACGCCGCCTTGCGGCATCGCCTCGAGCAATCGCCGCATGATCGCGGGATGATCCGGCAGCCATTGCATCACCGCATTGCCGAAAATGAGATCGGTGCCCGGATCGGGCGTCCAGGTCGCGATATCGC
This sequence comes from uncultured Alphaproteobacteria bacterium, assembly GCA_963816565.1. Classification (GTDB taxonomy): domain Bacteria; phylum Pseudomonadota; class Alphaproteobacteria; order Rhizobiales; family Xanthobacteraceae; genus BOG-931. The sequence goes on from CAWFLM010000003.1 coordinate 53,762, forward strand.
CCTCGACAAATTTGCAATTAGGCAGCCGTTCGCGCGCCTTGCGCAGCATATCCGGCGAGGAGTCGAGCCCGACGACTTCGGTCTGGGGAAAACGCTCGACGAGAAGCTCGGTCGAATTGCCCGGCCCGCAGCCGAGATCGACCACAAGCCTCGGCCGTTGCAGCGGCACCTGCGCGAGCAGATCGCGCGGCGGGCGGGTGCGTTCGTCCTCGAATTTGAGATATTGGCGGGCGCTCCAGTCTTCCATGGCGTTCGACGTCCAGACGTTGCGACTTTAGATCGATTCGATTATGCTCTCCTCCTAGCAGGAGTTTCCGTTTATGTCTTACGGAGTGCGCGATTGCTGCGCTGGTCGCCGCAGGCTTGGCCGGGGAGCGCTGCCGCACAGAACAAGTCGAGCGACGCCGATACCCTGCGCGGCTGTCGAGAGTATCGGCATGGCGCAGATGGCTCCGGACGGCGTCATCACGCTCAGCCTGCGATCGCTGTGGCCGGACCCGCTCGCCGAGGGCGAGATCGATTTACGCTCCGGACGATCCTCAATATGACGAGATCAAGCAGCACCTCGGCGGCATCGCGCCCGGCGAATTCAAAACCGTGCGGCCGTGGTGCTGAGAACGCCGACGATCAGCGCCGGCGGTATTGCTGGCGCTGCGGGGGACGCGGGCCCGGCCCGGCGCGTTCATCCTTATGGCGGAAGATCAGCCGGCCCTTTTCCAGATCATAGGGCGACACTTCCACCGTCACCCGATCGCCGGCAAGCGTCTTGATCCGGTTTTTTTTCATCCTTCCGGCGGTATAGGCGACGAGCGCGTGACCGTTATCGAGCTGAACGCGGTAGCGGGCGTCGGGCAGAATCTCGGTGACGAGACCTTCGAATTGCAGAAGCTCTTCTTTCGTCACGTTATGATCCTCTGATTGACTGGCCCAACGCGGCGCGATTTGCGCGGGGGCCGCGGCCCGCCATCGGATCGCGGCGTAGGAAGGAAACCGAAGCGATGCCGGTTTCTTGCATTCGCGTATGCGGCTGATCGTTTCGCGGCTGTTCGTTTCGCGTCTGCGCGCGATGCGCTGCCCGTGATGCGCTGCTGCTGCGCCGTGGTGGCGACGACGTTGCGCCCGCGGTGCTCATTGGCATGGTCGGCGGCGCAGCCTTGACGGCGGGCGCTTCGCGCGTGCGGATGCGTGCGCCGGTCGGTCACCGGAATCGACATGCGAATGAGCTTCTCGATATCGCGCAGAAACGCCACCTCTTCGCCGTCGCACAGCGAGATGGCGATGCCTTCCGCGCCGGCGCGCGCGGTGCGGCCGATGCGGTGCACATAGGTTTCCGGCACGTTCGGCAGATCGAAATTCACCACATGGCTGATGCCGTCGACATCGATGCCGCGCGCGGCAATATCGGTGGCGACCAGCGTCTTGCATCTTGCCTTTGCGGAAAGCCGCAAGCACGCGCTCGCGCTGGCCTTGCGATTTGTTGCCGTGGATCGCTTCGGCTGCGATGCCGGCCTGCCACAGCCGCGCGCGACCTTGTCGGCGCCGTGCTTGGTGCGGGTGAAGATCAGGGCGCGGTCGATCGTCTCGTGCCGCAATACGTCGACAAGGACGCCGGCTTGGCGGCGCGGTCGACGCGGATGATGCGCTGCTCGATGCGCTCTGCGGTGGTGGCGACCGGCGTGACCGCGACCTTGACCGGGTCGTGCAGCATGTGCGCGGCAAGCTCGGCAATGGCGCGCGGCATGGTCGCGGAGAACATCAGCGTTTGCCGCTTCGCCGGAAGTTTCGCGACGATTTTGCGGATGTCGTGAATGAAGCCCATGTCGAGCATGCGGTCGGCTTCATCGAGCACGAAGACACTCGACCTCGCCGAGGCGAAGCGCATTGCTCTTGACGAGATCGAGCAGGCGGCCCGGCGTGGCGACAAGAACATCGACGCCATTGAAGAGGCCGCGGACCTGCGCGCCCATCGATACGCCGCCGATCGCGAGCGCGGACCTGATGCGCAGATGCCGTCCGTAAGTGCGGAAACTGTCGAGGATCTGGCCGGACAATTCGCGCGTCGGGCTGAGCACCAGGACGCGGCAGGATTTGCTTGAGCGCCCGGGGGCGGCGGCAAGACGATGCAGGATCGGCAGTGCGAAAGCTGCGGTCTTGCCGGTACCGGTCTGGGCGATGCCGATCACGTCGCGGCCCGACATCACCGTCGGGATTGTCTGCGCCTGGATCGGGGTCGGGGTTGAGATATTTCTCTTCTTCCAGCGCGCGCGTAATGGCGTTGTTAAGATTAAAGTCGGGAAAGTTGGTCAATGTAATGACTTTCTGTTGTGCGCAACGACGGCCGCTACTCGAAACGCCACGGCCCGCATTGCGGGTGATACAAGACATCCCGCGCGATCTGGGCTGTCGATGAACGGGGAAAGGGCGAGCCAGAAGCCAATTAACGGGGTTTAGCGACGGGAATCCGTACACGCGGCTCGCAGCGGGCCTATAAGGCCGCGACGCGTATATGGCTAAAGATGTGTTCGTTTCAAGGCGCGGCGGCTGCGTCCCGCGGGACGCTACCCGGTCCCGTCGTAATTAGCGCTGGACTGCTAACCGCATCTGAGCGGCTTGACTGGCGATTTGCGCCTTGGGTTTAGCGGGGTTCCGGGCATCCGGACCGGCTTTCTTGTCGGCGGCCTCTTTCGCCAGCCGAAGGCTTTCAACTGCGCCATTCTGTTCACGAACGACGCTGCCGTTGGCCTGATATTCCATCATGGCCTTGACGCCCTCTTTGGCGCGCTCTTCCTTCTTGAAGCTTGCCTCGGCGCGCGCTTTGGCGTCGCTCGACCGCGCTTCACTCGCTTTTGTCGCCAATGTCCGCTCCTTTTGCGCCCGGAACGCGGAATCCGACCTCCGGCGCCTTCGATAAGATACGGCCTCGGCGGCGATCAGGGCAATATATATGAGTCGCAAGCCGATTCGCAATACCGACCCGTCTATTGATCTGAATTTTATTAATCCATGGCTGTCGCCGCGCAAGCGCTTCCGTGCGACCAGCTCCATCGCACGCTGGCCGGCCGTCGCTCGCATCGAACAAAGCGGCCGCTCAGCGCGAGAACTTTTTGTATTTGATTCGTTGCGGAATGACCGAGTCGGTGCCGAGCCGGCGCATCTTGTCTTTCTCGTAATCCTGAAAGTTGCCCTCGAACCACTCGACATGGCTGTCGCCTTCGAAGGCGAGGATGTGAGTGGCGATGCGGTCGAGAAACCAGCGATCGTGGCTGATGATCACGGCGCAGCCGGCGAAATCCTCCAGCGCCTCTTCCAGCGCGCGCAGCGTATCGACGTCGAGATCATTGGTCGGCTCGTCGAGCAAGAGCACATTGGCGCCGGACTTGAGCATCTTGGCGAGATGGACGCGATTTCTTTCACCGCCGGAGAGCTGCGCCGACTTTTTTCTGCTGATCTGCGCCTTTGAAATTGAAAGCCGAGCAATAAGCGCGCGAATTCACTTCGCGCTTGCCGAGCTGGATTTGGTCGAGGCCGCCGGAGATTTCTTCCCAAACGGACTTCTTGCCGTCGAGCGAGTCGCGCGACTGATCGACATAGCCGAGGTGGACCGACTCGCCGATCTTGATGGTGCCCTGTCCGGCTTCTCCTGCTCGGTGATCATGCGGAACAGCGTTGTCTTGCCGGCGCCATTCGGGCCGATGATGCCGACGATGCCGCCGGGCGGCAGCTTGAACGTCAGATCGTCGATCAGGAGATTGTCGCCGAATCCTTTTTTCAGGCCCTCGAAATCGACGACGTTCTGGCCAAGCCGTTCGGCGACCGGAATGACGATCTGCGCGGTCTGCGTCTGCTTGTCGCCGGCTTTCTTGAGCAGTTCTTCATAGCGCTCGTAGCGCGCCTTGGATTTTGCCTGGCGGGCGCGCGGTGACGCTTTGATCCATTCCTGTTCGCGGGCGAGCGTGCGCTGATGCGCATCTTCCTCGCGGCCTTCCTGCTCGAGCCGCTTCTGCTTCTGCACCAGCCACGACGAGTAATTGCCCTCGTAGGGAATGCCGCGGCCGCGATCGAGTTCGAGAATCCAGCTCGTGACGTTGTCGAGAAAGTAGCGGTCGTGGGTGACGATCAGGATGGCGCCCGGATAGTTGCGCAAATGCCCTTCGAGCCACAACACCGACTCGGCGTCGAGGTGGTTGGTCGGCTCGTCGAGCAGAAGGAGATCGGGCTGTTCGAGCAAGAAGCCGGCACAGCGCGACGCGCCGCCGCTCGCCGCCGGAAAGCTTGCCACCTCGGCATCGTCGGCCGGGCAGCGCAACGCGTCCATCGCCAGATCGACCTTGGAATCGAGATCCCACAGGCCCTTGGCCTCGATCTCGTCCTGCAGCTTGGTCATCTCGTCGGCGGTCTCGTCGGAATAATTGTCCGCAAGCTCGTTGTAGCGGTCGACGATCGCCTTCTGCGGCGCGACGCCCTCCATGACGTTCTCGCGAACCGATTTTGCCGGATCGAGTTGCGGCTCCTGCGCCAGGTAGCCGACGCGGGCGCCCGTCCGCCGCCCAGGCCTCGCCGGTATATTCCTTGTCGATGCCGGCCATGATGCGCAACAGCGTCGATTTGCCGGCGCCGTTGACGCCGAGCACGCCGATCTTGGCGTCGGGGTAAAACGGCAGGTGGACGTCCTCAAGGACCTTCCGGTTGCCCGGATAGGTCTTGGACAGGCCTTCCATGTGATAGACGAATTGGCGGGCCATCCGCGCCCTGCCCTCTTGCTTGGCGCCGCTCGGCAAATGCGCTGGGCGCTACGACCGCGAAGGCGCTCATTTCGGGAAAATCTGGCGTTGATGTAACGACACCGCGGCCCTCGCGGCAAGGACCGGCTGCGTCGACTGGATACTGGCGCACCTGGCCGCCGGACCTTCGGCCACCTACGGACGGCGCTAAAACTTCGAAAGTCTGATCACAATTGCGGCCTTGCGCTGCCGAAATCGCAACAAATTTTAATGATTTCTAGCCGACAATCGCGTCAAACACGCGTTTGAAAATGGAACCGCGTTTGACGGCCGCGATGGCCTCTCGGGCTCAGGCGGCGGATCCTTTGAACGGCCGGTAAAAGACTACGGGAGCGTATCATGTGGCGTGATTTTTCGAAGCTCTCCGCGAACTCTGGATATCCCCGGCTACAGGCGGCTCCTATCGGCCCGACCTGCACTATATGCGCGGGCCAGGCCCAAAATGGCATGCCAACATCCGGCTTCTTGTCGCAGACCTCGCAGACCGTCGCCGTCCGCCCCGTCCCCAGCGAATCGCCCAACACCGCGCCTAAATCATTCCGGGCGCGCGAAGCGCGAGCCCGGAATCGATAATCACGGACATTCAGGAAAGGCTCCGGCCACGCGTGAACCGCATGACCGTGCTATGATACCGGGCTCCTCGCGGTCGCCCCGTCATCCGCCGAGCGCTTGTTTTGCCTACGCCGTTATGAGACGGCTAGGCCATCGACAGGCGTTCTATGGGATGGAAAACATGGCGGTTCGCTGCGCAATTCTCGACGACTACCAGAACGTGGTGCTCAAAGTCGCCGACTGGTCCAAGGTCAAGGGCGACGTCGAAATCAAGGTCTTCAACGAACATCTCGGCGGACCGGAAAGGTCATCGCGGCGCTCAAGGGCTTCCAGATCGTCGTCGCCATGCGCGAGCGCACCGGCTTTCCCAAGCAGGTGATCGAGGCGCTGCCCGATTTAAAGCTCCTGATCACGACCGGCATGCGCAACGCCTCGATCGACACCGAGGCGGCAAAGGCGCGCGGCGTCACCGTGTGCGGCACGCCCAATTTCGGCAATCCGACCTCCGGCATCGCTATCGGGCTGATGCTCGAGCTGACGCGCCATATCGGCTACGAGAATGCGCGGATGCACGCCGGCGCGACGTGGCAGAGCACCATCGGCCCGGATCTTGAGGGCATGACGCTCGGCATGCTCGGGCTCGGCAGGCTCGGCACCCACACCGCCAAATATTGCCAAGGCCTTCGGCATGAAGGTGATCGCCTGGAGCCAGAACCTGACGCCGGAGAAATGCGCAGCGGCGGGCGTCGGCTATGTCAGCAAGGACGACCTGTTCCGCCAGTCGGACTTCATCACCATCCATATCGTGCTGTCGCCGCGCTCGCGCGGCCTCGTCGGCGCCAAGGAACTCGGCCTGATGAAGACGTGGCGCTTTCATCATCAACACCTCGCGCGGCCCGATCATCGACGAAGCGGCGCTGGTCGCGGCGCTGCGCGACAAGAAGATCGCCGGCGCAGGCCTCGACGTCTTCGACGTCGAACCGTTGCCGCTCGATCATCCGTTGCGCAAAATGGACAATGTCGTCATCACGCCGCATCTCGGCTACGTCACCGCGCAGAACTACCGCGATTATTTCACCGGCGTGGTCGAGGACATCCGCGGCTTCCTCGACGGCAAGCCCGTGCGGGTGATGATGACGTGAACACCCTCTCAGGCCCGCTATGCGGCGGGGAGAGGCCGTATGATTCGCCGACCACGCGCGAGCAGAACGATTTCCTCACGCTCACCGGCCCGGGCGAGCCGATGGGCAATCTGATGCGGCGCTATTGGATTCCGGCGCTGCTGTCGTCGGAAATGCCGAAGCCCGATTGCCCGCCGGTGCGGGTCAAACTTCTCGGCGAGCGGCTCATCGCGTTTCGCGACAGTGGCGGCCACGTCGGCGTCATGGATGAATTCTGCGCCCATCGCGGCGTGTCGCTGTGGTTTGGCCGGAACGAGGAAAACGGACTGCGTTGCCCCTATCACGGCTGGAAATATGACGTGACCGGGCAATGCGTCGAAGTGCCTTCGGAACCGGTCGAGAGCGGCTTTTGCAAGAAAATCAAGCTCGCCTCATATCCCGGCGTCGAGACGCGGCGACGTGATCTGGCTCTATATGGGCCCGACGGCGCAGAAGCCGCCGTCGCCGAATTTCGAATGGGCGACCGTTCCGGCGGCGCATCGCTTCGTCTCCAAGCGCACGCAGGAATGCAATTGGCTGCAGGCGCTCGAAGGCGGCATCGATTCGGTGCACGTCTCGTTCCTGCACCGCCACGATCTGCGCAGCGATCCGTTGCATGTCGGCCAGGGCGCCGAGTTCACCCGCGAGACCGATGCGCGCTTCGAGGTGATCGAGACCAAGGGCGGCATGGTGATCGGCGTGCGCCGGCCGGCGACGCCGGGCAAGCTTTATTGGCGCATCACGCAATGGATCATGCCGTTCCACACCATGATCCCGCCCTACGGCGACAACGCGCTCAACGGCCACGCCTTCGTGCCGATCGACGACGAAAATTGCATGTCATGGTGCTTCACCCATCATCCGGCGCGGCCGCTCTCCGCGCACGAGCTCGACGTGATGCGCAACGGCGGCGGCATCCACGTCAATCTCATTCCCGGCTCGTTCCGCCCGGTGGTCAACAAAGACAACGACTACATGATCGACCGCGCGGCGCAGAAGCACCACAAGTCCTATTCCGGCGTCAAAGGCATCGCCATGCAGGACGCCGCGATCCAGGAAAGCTGCGGCCCGATCCAGGACCGCAGCAAGGAGAACCTGGTCTCGACCGACAACGGCGTGATCATGGCGCGGCAGCGCCTGAGCAAGGCGGCGCGTCGCCGTCGCGCAAGGCAAAGACCCCGATGGCCTCGATCCGGCGACGCATGCGGTGCGCTCGGCCGCGATCGTGCTGCCGGAGGCGCAAAGCTTCTACGAAGCCGCCGGCGAAGCGCTGCGGGCGAAGCAGGGCGTCGCGCACGCTTCGGTGTGAGACACAAAACTTTGCCTGCAACCGCGTTCGTGCCGCACAGTCCGGCGACATTTCAGTTCTTCCGACCGCGCATGGCGTTATTCGCTGGTACTCCCGATGGCGTATCGCCGAAATAGCGGCGGAACGCACGATTGAAATGGGACAGGTCGGCAAAACCGACTTCAAGGGCCACGGCGGAGATTTTTCGATTTTGATCTACGTCTCGCACCAAAAGCTCCTTCGCCTTTTCAAGCCGCCTTCGCAGAACATGCTGCGTGAAGGTTTGACCGGATTCCTCGAGCAGGAGCTGTACATAACGTGGCGTGACACCGAGTTGTGCAGCGACGGTAGCCGCGCTCAACCTCGCATCCAAAATACCGGCGTCGATCAATCGAAGAACCTGGACGAGACGTGCAGCGCGCAGGCCGCGGCCCCGTGCGAATTCGGCGGCGTCGTCCTTGGCGCCGATGATGACGCAACCAAACCATTGATGTGGGTAACGATGAGGCGCTGCAACTTCGGCTTCGCCACCGCATCCAATCCCGCAACGTTCCGATATAGTTCACCAGCAAAGATAAAAATTCCGTGCCGGCGGGAATAGGTCGAATAAGGGCGGAGTGTAAATCGGCGACCATTGGGGCAAGCCTAACTAACGGAATACGGACGCTAATCCATCGCGAATTTGAAGCGATGTCGCACGTGCCCACCTCGGCACTCGTGGAAAGCACGGCCTCGCCTTGGCCGAGAACTGCCTCTCGTCCCAATTGGCGCAGCACCCGACCGCCCGCCAAATTCACGCACAGCACCAAATCGTCGTTATCGATTTGCGCGGGAGTGCGATTCGTGTGCACCGCCGAGCAAGCGAGCGATGCTATGGCGAGATCCGGCAGCCGACGCAACATACCGCGGAGATAGTGAGGCTCGCCCGGAACCGGCTCGACCTCGTGCTTGATGATGATGCGGCCGTAAACTTCGCGCGCGAATTCCAGCCGGTCGCGTTCCGGCAGATCATGGGTGGAGATTTGGAGAAGCTCGCTGTGCGCCGCAGTCATCGCGCCACCACCATCATCGCCGGGCCTCGCCCAGAGCAGCGCTTGCCCGCACGCCGGAAGGCGTATCGCCGAAATGGCGGCGGAAAGCCCGGTTGAAATGGAAAGGTCGGCGAAGCCTACTTCAATGGCGATGGCGGCGATTTTTCGATTTTGACCGTCGTCATCGGTCACCAGCATCGCCGCGGCCTCAGACTTCCGAAGAACGTCTTGCGTAAAGGTTTGGCCGGATTGTTCGAGCAGCATATGAACGTAGCGCGAAGAAATGCTCAGTTTCGCGGCGACGGTCGCCGCACTCAAAGCGGGATTGGCAATTTGATCTGAGACCGCCCGAAAGATCGCAGCAAGCCGCGCCGCGCGCACTCGCTTTGGTCTTGGATTTCGCGAGTATCGTCCTCGCCGCCGAGCGCAAGCGCAATCACATCGACCAGATGGCTGCCGAAGAGCTCAGCGGCATGGCGGTCGCCGAGACCGAGCGCGAGCGTCCCCTCCAAATAACCGAATAACAGGCGGAGCGCCGGGTCGTTCGTCAAACGCGAGCCCACAAAGGAAGCGAATTTGGCGCAAGACAGGCGATCCTGTCCCGTGGAATTGACAAGGGCCAAATTTTCGACGGTTCAGTTTCGCAGAGCCGGCCCGTGTTTCTATTATCCAGAATAATTCCTTCGTAGGCCTGCACCGGACTTTCGCGCCGGCCCTGTATGATGTGGGCGAGCCCTGCCGCCAGAGCTGGACAACGATATCGTCATTGCCGTCGCTGACGTGCTGTGCCTTACGAATTATATCGACCGGCGTTGTCGCGATATGAGCGATGCTGACCGCGCCAACTCGGCGTACTTTAAGCTCGCCACCGAACGGCACTAAACTATTTTGTGCAATATCGGACCCGATTATACGCCGGAACATTTCTTCGCAGAACGCGGGAAAGCGGTCGCGCAACGGAAGATCGTCGGTATTGAAAGACAGACCAGAGCTGCTGTCGCCCATTGCATTATGTCGCTGCGCGGGGTCTGCCGGTTCTACTGCAGGAGGAATATACGCTTATCGGACCTGCCAGCAATTCGCTATCAGCACGTTTATTTCGTTAGTTGCATAGTTGCAAATTTAGCGCATCGATCCAAATGCCGCGAAAGTGGGTGTCAAATTTCGTTACCCGCTGATCGGGTTCGTTGTGAACCAAGACGACAGCACGGAGGCAATACATTCTGGAGGGGCAAGCACGAACTCGATACTCCGTGTGTCGGCGCCTTGTGGTTTCGGCCGAATAATTTTGGGGGCTGGGATGAAAAAGCTTGTGTTGTGGGCGTTCACGACGACCGCGCTCCTTGCCAGCGGTTACGCCAGCGCTGCTCCGCCACCGCCTCCGGCCGCTTGGAGTCCGCCCACGCCGGCCCACAGCTGGACCGGCTTCTACTTGGTGTGAACGCCGGCTACGGCTGGAAAGATCCGAGCGTCAATTACACTCCAAATGATCCGGGCGCACTGGCTACGACATGCGGCGGCGGTTTCGGCGGCACGTGCATTCCGCCCGCATCTTTTTCCATTGGCGGCGCGGTCGGCGGTGGCCAGGTTGGATACAATTGGCAATTCGATCAGCACTGGCTCGCAGGATTCGAAGCAGATTATGATGCAGCATGGATAAAAGGCACCGGAAACTCGATATTCACTATTAGCGGCCCGCTTCCAGGCGCTGACTTCCAGGCCAATGAGTAGATTGGGTCGTCGGGACGGTGAGAGCGCGCGTCGGCTGGCTGCCTAGGAATGATCTGTTAATATTCGGCACCGGCGGGCTGGCTTACGGTCACGTGACCGCAAACGCCAATCTCAATAACGCGGCGGGCGCCAATATAAGCGTTTTACCCGTTGGCGGCGGAAGTTATGGATACGCCTGTACTACGAGCACCAATGTTTCCCGGCACCAATTCTGAAACGGCAGTGGGTTGGACCGTCGGAGGGGGCGGTGAATTTGCGATTTCGAGCAACATCTCCATCAAAGCGGAGTTTTTATACGTCGACCTGGGTCACGCCCTCGGCGTCGATTATGTTGCTACAAACCCTGGCGGTAACGTAGTCGCGTCTTCGTTTACCGCGAGTTTCAGTCGTGTGATCTTTAACGTCGCTCGTGCCGGCATGAATTACAGGTTTTAGTTAGAAGCGGCAAAGCTTGCTGTGCCGATAGCCTTCGTGCCGCCGGCGGGGGGCAATTTGCGCCACTGACTTAATCAGGATCTTCTCGAATTAAGTCGCTTGCGTGCCTGCCAACTGCCACGCCCTTATCAACGAGCACGTAGCAGTCGTTATCAGCGATACTCTTGAGGAAGTCAGTTTGAAAGACAACAACCAGAATCGTCGTCGGCGATGATATTATATTTTGTCGGCGCGCTAGTCCGCGCGTTTAGCTATCGAACGAATATACGCTGATGATCGTGCCCGATCAAAAATTCACCGGCAGCGCATTTATTTCGCTGATTGCATAGTCACAAAAATACAACATCGACAGAAATACGGCGAAGAATGGCCGTCAATTTCACTGCCCGCCAATCGGGTTCAGCATGAACCAAGACGACACCCCGGACGCAATGCATTCTGGGGGTAGTTTGCGGCCGCGCCTCATAATTTCACGCTGACGATCTGAGGAACAGAATGAAGAAAGTCGTGTTTGGGATCTTGGCGGCTGCGGCAATGGTCGCGAGCGGTGACGCCAGCGCCGCCGATCTCTCACCGGCGCCGAGCTACACCAAGGCGCCGGCGGCACCCGCCGCGCCAATTTATAGCTGGACCGGCTTTTACCTCGGCGGCGACGTCGGTGGAGCGTGGAGCGGCAACACCGGAGCGTTTGATCCGCTTCCGACACCGGGAGGGGTCGCGTTCGGCATCACCGCCGTCTCCGGAAGCAATGGTGGTTCCAGCGTGATCGGCGGCTTGCACGCCGGCTACAACTGGCAATTCGCGCCGACTTGGGTCACGGGAATTGAAGGCGATTGGTCGTGGTCCAAGGCGGGTGGTTCTTTCTCGCAGCCCTGGGTCGCAATTCCTCCGGCCGTGCTTGGCGCACCGCCCAACTTTACAGCTATGAGCTCAAAATTGGATTGGGTGACCTCGCTACGCGCCCGCTTCGGTTATCTCGTCACGCCGAATGTTTTGGCCTACGCAACCGGCGGCGTGGCCTGGGCCAAGCTCGACTACACTGCAAGTGCCATCGGTTTCCTCTACAGCGCAACCACCACACCGTCCGACACTCAAGCCGGTTACGCAGTAGGCGGCGGTCTCGAATAGGCGATCACGAGCAATTGGCTACTGAGAGCCGAATACCTTTTCTACCGCTTTGATAGGGCCCCGAACGCTATCGCGATGTCCGCCGGGTCGGCAAATCCGTCCGGCTTCTCATGGACTGCCACCAATTTGAGCGTGGTGCGGGGAGGTTTGAGCTACAAATTCTAAAATCCTGCAACGGTCGATTTCACCGCCCCATAAGCGCCTCGCTACGCTCGCCATAGCGAACGGAACTGCGAGGCGACCAGCCGGTCGTAGGGCACCGGTTCGGCGATCAGCCCTACCGCCTTGGCGAACTTGTTCAACCCCTCGACCGCTTCCGGTGAAATCGCGGCATAGTAGAACGGCGCATCGCGTTCGATCAGCCCAGCGATCAACGGCACCTCCTCCGGCGGGAACAGCCGTTCCGCAATCGCGGTGGCGCGCGAGGGCTCCGCCTTAAGCGCGGCTTGCGCTTTGACGATCGCCCGCACCGCGGCGGCGGCGACCTGCGGATGCTCTTCGATCAGGCGCTCCGTCGTGGTCAGCGCGGCGAAATTATAGCTCCGCGCGCCCGGCGGCCCGTCGCCGCGGCGCAGATCGAGATGAAGCTTGGCGATGCCGCGATGCTCGCCAATCGCGACCCGCATGCCGTTGCCCCAAAACGCATCGGCCAGATTGTGCACGATGGCATCGATGCCGGCGTGGCCCATGAAACGCCCGTCGACGGTCGGCGGGGGCGGCACGATTTCGACCTTGTCGCGCACGAGATCGATTCCGGCATCCGCCAAAAGGTGGCGCAGCCCCAGCACCGGAAATTGCATCGACGAGGAGATCCGCAAACCCTTCAGCGCGTTGAGATCGCCGCGCTTGACGTGGAGATCGGCGCGCACGCCGAGGAACCAATAGGAATGTTGCGCCAGCGCGCAAAGCAACTTAGCGCCCTGCCAGGCCGGAAAAGCGCGGGTCGCGGCGTAGGCCGGGCCGCCGAAGAAATGCAGCGAACCGTCGCGCAGCCGTTCCGGCCCATTGCGGGCGCCATAGCTGTGCTCCAGCTCGATATCGACACCCTCGTCCTTGAAGAAGCCAAGCTCGACCGCCGCGATCGCGACGAAATATGAGGGTGAATCGAGATCGGCGACTGCGAGCCGGAACATGCCGAGCGCTCCCGTGAAATCAGCGTTGCGCCAGCGCCTGCTTCCGCCACAGCGCCCACGGCCGCGCCGAGGCGCGCAGCATCGCTTCGTTCGCGGTGATCGCCTCGGCGCGCGTCATGAAATTGATCGGGCCGCCGATGGTGATGGCGGCAAGCTGCTGACGCGCATTGATCTCGGTGTAATAGGCGCGGAACACGGCATTGGGCAGCGACGGGCCGACAACCGAGTCGCCATGGCCGCGCATCAGCACGACGGCGGCATCCTTGCCGAGCTTTTTCGCCAGATCCTTGCCGAGGTCCGGGGTGAGGATCATCAGATCGGTGCCGTCGCCGGCGCATTTGCGAATCTCGAACAGCGGCACGCCGAGCCCGAGGAAGCCGGCGTTGTGCAGACAGCGGCCGCAGTTTGGCGCGCGTCACGGTGAACGGCACCACCGTCGGCGAATGGCTGTGCACCACCGCATTGACGTCCGGCCGCGCCTTGTAAATCTCGCCGTGGATGAAGCGCTCGCGGTAAAGCAGCATGCCGTCATCTTTGGGATCGACCGTTTGGCTGTCGAGATCGAGCACCAGGATATCGGCCGCGGTGACCGATTCCGGCGCGATCGAACGCGAGATCATATAGCGGTGCGGATCGCGCGGATCGCGCACGCTGACATGGCCGAAGGCGTCGAGCACGTTAAGCCGCGCCAGCGTGCGATTGGCGGCGACGAGATCGTCGACCAGACGGCATCGAGCCGGCCCGAGGCAAGGGCGCGGCGGGACGGCGCGGCGCGCGACGATTTGGCATTCATCTATCGGATTTCCCGCAAGATCGGACGCGGACGGTAACAATTCCACGCCCGCTTGCCATACGCCGTTAACCCTCGTTAGGGTTAACGTTTTATTGCTGAACGAACCTGCGGCAGGGCGCGTCCGCGCCTGCAGCGAACTGGCAGTTATCAGGCAGCGATCGAGATGCGTTCGACCCGATCCCGCTCTGCACGGCTGTTCGCCACCGCCGCCATCCTCGCCGCCGTCGCCGCGGCAACGGCTGGATGCCAGACCACGCAGAGCACGGAAACGACCGGCTCGCTCACGCTGGCATCGGGCGACCGCTCCGACGCCGACTGGCAACACGACATTCAGGTCTACGGTCAAAAATATCGCGCCGATCCGTCCAACATCGACGTCGCGGTACGCTACGCGCAGGCGCTGCGCGCCACGCGGGCAGACGCGCGCAGGCGGTCGCCATCCTGCAAGAAATTCCATGCAAAACCCGAACAACAAGATCGTGCTCGGCGAATATGGGCGAGCACTCGCCGACGACGGCGAATACGAACAGGCGCTCGACGGTGTTCGACCGCGCCCACACGCCGGAGCAGCCGGATTGGCGTATCCTGTCCGCACAGGGCGCCGTGCTCGATCAGATGGGCCGGCACGAGGAGGCGCAACGCCACTATCTCACCGCGCTCAAGATCGTTCCCAACGAGCCCTCCGTGCTGTCCAATCTCGGCCTGTCCTACGCGCTGTCGAAGAACCTCAAGGAAGCCGAAGCGACGCTGCGGCTGGCCGTCGCGCAGCAGCCGGTCGATCCGCGGGTGCGGCAGAATCTCGCGCTGGTGGTCGGCTTGGAGGGCCGCTTTGCCGAGGCCGAACAGATCGCGCGCGCCGACTTGCCGCCCGACCAGGCCGCCGCCAATGTCGCCTATCTGCGGCAGATGCTGGCGCGCAAGGGCGCCGCTGCGCTGACCAGCCAGGCCGCGCATTTCCGGCGGGATCGAGCTGACGTCCGCGGCGTGGACTTTATTGCAGCGCCAAGACGCGGATCGCGGCCGGGCCGAGAATGACGACGAACAGCACCGGCAGGAAGAACACGATCATCGGCACGGTAAGCTTCGGCGGCAGGCCCGCGGCTTTTTTCTCGGCCTCCGCCATGCGCATATCGCGATTTTCCTGCGCCAGGACGCGCAGCGTCGTGGCGAGCGGCGTGCCGTAGCGTTCCGATTGCTGCAAAGCCAGACAGACCGCTTTGACGCCTTCGAGACCGGTGCGCTGCGCCAGATTTTCGTAAGCCTGGCGACGATCCGGCAGATAGGACAATTCCGCCGTGGTCAGCGTGAATTCCTCGGCCAGCGCCACCGATTGGGTGCCGACCTCCTCGCTGACCTTGCGGAACGCCGCCTCGATCGACATGCCGGACTCGACGCAGATCAATAGCAGATCGAGCGCGTCCGGGAAGGCGCGTTTGATCGAAAGCTGCCGGCGCGCAATCTTGTTCTTGAGGTAGAGATTCGGACTGTGCATGCCGAAGTAGGAGCAGCCGATACAAATCGCAATTTTCACCATCGGCGGATAGTCGAGATTGAGCACGACGAAAATATAAAACAGCGACGCCACCAGCATGACCACCGGCATCGTCATGCGGAAGAACAGATAGGTCACGTAAGGCGCCTGCCCGCGATAGCCGGCCTGCACCAGCTTGACGCGCGCTTCTTCCTGGCCGACCCACTTCGACAGATTGAAGTTGTCGACCGCCCGCTTCATGTACATTTTCGGCGATTGCCGCAGCGCGACCTTGCTGCTCTGCGCCAGGCGCTCGCGCTCGCGCTGCCGGATTTTCTCGCGCTCGAGCGCGACCGCCTTCATGCGCTTGCCCAGCGTGTCCGAAGACATAAACGGCATCGCCAGCGTCAGCACCGTGGCGCCCGCCGCGACGGCGGCGAACATCATGGTGAGGACCTGCAGGTCGAGATACTGGGCGATAAGCGAGCTCATGACTGGGCTGTCTCAGAAATCGAAATTGATCATCTTGCGCATCACCAGAACCCCGGTCAGCATCCAGGCGCCGGAGCAAGCCAGCATCACGCGCCCCATCGGGTCGGTCCACAGCAGGTCGATATAGGCCGGGCTCGTGATCCAAACGAGCGTCATGACCGCGAGCGGCAGGGCGCCGATGATCGCGGCGGAAGCCTTGGCTTCCTGCGACATCGCCTGGATTTTCGCCTTCATCTTCTTGCGGTCGCGCAGCACCCGCGACAGGTTGCCCAGCGCTTCCGACAGATTGCCACCGGCGCGCTGCTGGATGAAGATCACGATGCCAAAGAAGTTCGCCTCGGGAACCGGGATGCTTTCGTACAGCTTCATCGCGGCCTCGCCGATCGGCATGCCGATCGTTTGAGTCTCCACGATCGAGCGGAATTCGCTGCGCACCGGCTCTTCGGCGTCGGTGGCGATCAGCTTGAGGCTATCGAGCAACGGCAAGCCGGCTTTGATACCGCGAACGATGACGTCGACGGCATCCGGAAACTGCGCAAGAAATTTATTCTCGCGGCGCTTTTTTAGGTAGGACAACATCCAAAACGGCAGGCCGCAACCGGCGGCAAAGCCGACGCCGAGCGCCGGAATGAGTCCGGCGTGCACGATCATCATGATGAGGAAGCCGCCGACACCGAGCACGCCCGCGGTGATCATAAACCGCCGCTTCGACCAATCCAGGCCGGCCTGCGTAAGCCGCACCGGGAGCGGCGGACGCTTGGCCTTCTTCCGCCGTTGTTCGATCTCCTTGAGCGTGCCTTCGACCTGCTCGCGCCGCGTTTTGCCCGCCCCGCGTGCCGGCCGTGCGATCGGCTCGGACCGCGCCACGCTCGCCATCCGCCGCTGCGCCTTCTTCTCGCCGGAGAGGTGGGGATAAACGAACACCCACACCACGCCGCCGATCGCGATCGCCACCAGGAAAAACAGGCCGTAGGTGCTCATGGCTAAATCCGCCAATCCAAACACAACTCGATCCGCGACGCGATCCGCACGCTAGACCTTGACCCCGTCATTGGCGGCCTCCGCGGCATCGAGCGCGGCCGCAAGCCGCGCCTCCTCGCCGTAATAGCGCGCGCGCTCCCAAAACTTCGGACGGCCGATTCCGGTCGAGCGGTGCCGGCCGATGAGATTGCCGTTGGCGTCTTCGCCTATCAGGTCGTACAGGAAAACGTCCTGGGTAATGATCACGTCGCCTTCCAAGCCGATCACCTCGGTAATGTGGGTGATGCGGCGCGAGCCGTCGCGCAACCGCGCGGCCTGAACGACGACGTCGACGGACGCGCAGATCATTTCGCGGATCGTGCGCGAGGGCAGCGAATAGCCGCCCATCGTGATCATCGACTCCAGCCGCGACAGCGCTTCGCGCGGCGTGTTGGCGTGCAGCGTGCCCATCGAGCCGTCGTGGCCGGTGTTCATCGCCTGCAGCAGGTCGAATGCTTCGGGGCCGCGCACCTCGCCGACGATGATGCGTTCCGGCCGCATGCGCAGGCAGTTGCGCACCAGATCGCGCATCGTGATCTGGCCTTCGCCCTCGAGATTGGGCGGCCGCGTTTCCAGTCGCACCACGTGCGGCTGCTGCAGTTGCAGTTCGGCGGCGTCTTCGCAGGTGACGATGCGCTCGGTGTCGTCGATGTAACGTGTCAGGCAGTTGAGCAGCGTCGTCTTGCCCGAACCGGTGCCGCCGGAGATCAATGTATTGACCCGGCTGCGGCCGATGATTTTCAGGATTTCCGCGCCTTCGGGCGAAATCGTGCCGTACCGCACCAGCTGCTCGAGCGTCAGCTTGTCCTTCTTGAACTTGCGGATGGTGAGCGCGGGCCCGTCGATCGCCAGCGGCGGCACGATGGCGTTGACGCGCGAGCCGTCGGGCAGGCGCGCATCGCAGATCGGCGAGGATTCGTCGACGCGGCGGCCGACCTGGCTGACGATCCGCTGACAGATGTTCAATAGCTGCTGGTTGTCGCGAAACCGAATGCCGGTCTTCTGAATCTTGCCGGCGACTTCGATGTAAACCGTGCCCGAACCGTTGACCATGATGTCGGCGATCTCGTCGCGCGCCAACAGCGGTTCGAGCGGCCCATAGCCGAGCACGTCGTTGCAGATGTCGTCGAGCAGATCCTCCTGCTCGGAGATCGACATCACGATATTTTTGATCGCGATGATCTCGTTGACGATATCGCGGATTTCCTCGCGTGCGGAATCGGCATCGAGCTTGGCGAGCTGCGCCAGATCGATCGCTTCGATCAGCGCGCCGAAGATCGTACCTTTGACTTCGTAGTAGGATTCCGAGCGGCGCGAATCGACCGCCGAGGGCACTTGCTGCGGCGGCGGATTGGGCGGACCGCCGACATTCGGCTTGCTGGTCGGCGCACCGATTATCGGCGCGCCGAGACCCGCCGAGGGAAACGGCGTGCGGCCGGCCTCCGTGGGCGCGGCCTTTGGCGCCGGCGGCGCGGCGAGCGGCGGCGCGGCGGCCGGCGCCGGGCGCTGCTCCGCAACGTCAGAACCGCCGGAAGTGGGACGTTTGCCAAACACTAACGCAACTCCAAACTCTCTATCCCAGCAGCTTTTCGAGCAAGGGCGACAGCAGGCTGGACCGCTGCTTCTTCGGTTCCGACCGGCCGGTCAGATGCTGTGCCATCTGCCGAAACAATTCCGCAGTGCGGTGACCCGACGAAATCTCGGCGATCATCTGCCCGTTATTGGCCGCCGCGCCGAACACCTGCGGCTCGAACGGAATGATCGCCATAGGCTCCTCGTCGAGCGCCTTGGCAAAGTCGGCGGCCTTGATTTCGGGGCGCTTCGGAACCCCGACCTGGTTGAGGCAATAGCGCGGATGATGATCGTTCGGCCGTGCGGCCTTGAGAAAATCGTAGATGTTTTTAGTGTTGCGCAGATTGGCGAGATCGGGCGCGGCGACGATCACGACCTCGTCGGCGCCGACCAAAGTCTGCTTGGTCCATCCAGTCCATTGATGCGGAACGTCGAGCACGACGCAAGGCACGGTGGCGCGCAGCGAATCGAAAATGGACTCGAAGGCGTCGGCGCCGAAATCATAGACCCGATCGAGCGTCGCCGGCGCCGCCAACAGATTCAAATGGTCGGTGCACTTGGCGAGCAGGCGGTCGACGAAAGCGGTGTCGATACGGTCGGGCGAGAACACCGCTTCCGCGATGCCCTGCGGCGGATCCTGATTGAAATCCAGACCGGCGGTGCCGAACGCCAGATCGAGATCGGTCACGACCGCGTCGAGCTTGAGATCGTGCGCGATCGAGAAGCCGACATTGTGGGCGACGGTGGAGGCGCCGACGCCGCCCTTGGCCCCGACCATCGCGATGATGCGGCCGACCGGCTTGGCGTCGGGCGCCGAATACAGCCCGCACACCGCGCGAACGATCTGAAGCACATCGACCGGCGAAATCAGATAATCGCTGACGCCGCGGCGCACCAGCTCGCGATACAGCATGACGTCGTTCATGCGGCCGATGACGATAACGCGCGTGCCGGCGTCGCAATAATTGGCGAGCTGATCGAGCCCGGCGAGGATGTCGTCGCTGCGGTTCTCCAATTCAAGTATGATGACGTTCGGCGTCGGCGAGCTTTGATAGGCCTCGACTGCCGCCGTCAGCCCTCCCATCTGGATGCGCAGATGCGCCTTGGCCAGGCGCCGATCCTCGCCGGCCGCCTGGATCGCGGCGGCGGTGTCGACGTTCTCGCAGAACGCCTGCACCGAAACGCGCGGTGCCGGCGCAATGTGTTCGTCGCGGGCGGCTGCCTCGGGCGGCCCGGCGTCTTCGCGGTGGGTCTGGTTACTCTGCTTCATCATGGGTCGACATCACATGTCGCCTTACCTGTTCATGCTACTTGCCGACGTCGCTGATCTTGGCCGATTGGTTTTCCGAAGTTTCGCCGGTCGGTTGGCCCGCGCGGTATTTTTCCAGGACTGTAGTGCGCCGCGCTGCATAGGCCGGGGTCTCGGCGCGCGGCTGGACCAGATCGGAGGGATTGACGACTTCGGCGGCCAGCGCGTTCTGAGTGGCGCAGCCATAGTTCCACGGCGGTTGATTCTCGAAATAGTCGCGATTGAAGCTTGGACCGATGTCCTCCGGCCACATGCCGCAGGGCCCGGCCTGGGCGTGAATTCTCGGATAGCTGATGCGGATCGTGGCCAGATTCGGTCCGGTCGCTTCATAGGTCTGCACCGCGATGCTTTGCGGCGGTATGGCGCTTGCGGCCAGGATCGAGACGATCTCATGCATCGCGTCGGCGACGGCCCGCTCGTTGCTGCTACCCACCGGCTGCGCCACCACCACGCCGCCGGTCGCTGCGCGTTTCCAGCCCAGGCCGAACGACAGCACTTGTGCGCGTTGCGTCGGATTGAGCTCGCCACGGTTGGTGCCGATGAACAGTTCGAGCGTGCGGTTGGATTCCTGCAACGTGATCGGATGCCGCAAGCGATAGTCGGTCGGCACCTCGGGAGCAGCGGTGACTTGCTGGTCGGTGTTGCAGCCGCAGACCATGACGGCGCACGCCGCCGCCGCAACGGCGCGCACCATTATGCGCGCGACGGAGCTTCGGCCGGCAGTCGTAGGCTTGACAGTCTGCATCGTGGTCTCCTGCGGCCGCATCAATCGAGGATGAAGCCGTACTTGCCGTGATAGGTATCGGGCGGCGCGGGATTGCCGCCGACGCCGTAGATCCGGTTGAGCCGGCCGAGCAAAATCAACTCCGGGTCGCTGGGATCGGCGAAACCGTCGTCGGGGCGCGACAAATCCTTCTGGGCGACGGCGCGCACGACGTAGGGCGTCACCAGCACCATCAGCTCGGTTTGCTGGTTGATGTAATCGCGGCTCTTAAACAACGGCCCGAGAATGGGGAGCTCCGCCAAGCCGGGCAGTCCGTTGATCGCCTGCTTGGTCTGGTTCTGGATCATGCCGGCCATCGCCAACGAGCCGCCGGATGGAATTTCCACCGTTGTCTCGGCGCGACGGGTGCGGATCGAGGGAATGGTCGCAGTCAGGTTGCTGCCGGGCTGGGCGATGGTCAGCGAATTTTGCGTAGACAGGTCCGAGACTTCCGTCATCACCTTGAGACTGATGCGGCCTTCGCTCAGCACGACCGGCGTGAAGTTGAGGCTGACGCCGAATTTCTTGAAATCGATCGACGGCTGACAGCTCTGCACGCTGCTGCCGGTAACGGTCGAGCAGCTGTAACCGTTTAGCACCGGAAATTCGCCGCCGGCGACGAATGTTGCGGATTCGCCGGAAATCGCCGTCAGATTCGGCTCGGCGAGCGTATGAATGACGCCAGCCTGTTCCATCGCCTGCAACGTTGCGCTGACCGAGGAAAAGCCGCCGGTGATGCTCGAACCGCTGAGCGACTGCCCGGTGGCGGAAAACGGATTCGTGTTGTTGAAGTTGACCACGGCGGTGCCATAGTTGAACGAGCCGGCAAGATTGATGCCGAGCTGCTTGATGACGTCGCGCTCGACTTCGGCGACGACGACTTTGAGCATGATCTGATCGCGACCGCGCACGACGATGGCATTGACGATTTTGCTGCCGTTCGGAACCACATCGGAAGTCGCGACCCCGAGCAGCCGAGCTGCGATATCGAAGGCCTGCTGCAACTCGACCGGGCTCGATACCGAACCGGACAGGATCACGCCGTCGCCGATACCCTCGACCGTAATATCGGCATCCGGCAGGACTTGGTGGATGGCCTGGCGGATGCCGTCGAGGTCGCGCGTAACCGCGACATCAAATCCGGCGATTTGCTTGCCCTCGGCATCGAAGAAGTACACGTTGGTCTGTCCGACCGTGCTGCCGATGATGAAAACGCGGCGCGAGGAGCGCACCACGGCGTTGGCGATCTTGGGATCGGCCACCAGCACATCCTTGACGTCGCGCGGCAGATCGACCACGACCGACTTGCTGATCCCCAGCGCCATCGGCTGCGATTCATAATCGCTGGCGGCGACATGGATCGGCTGCGCCGGCGGCGTGTTGAACACGACGTTGCCCGCCAGCGCCCCCGGCACGAGGCACGAGGCGACGAGGAGCGCCGCGAGAGCTGCCGCCGCTCGGATCGATACCGCTCGCCTCATGTCGATTCCCTCCGCGCGCTCAACGCCCGGTTCCCGCCGTGCTCACGCCGTAGCGCACGGTGTTGATGGACTGATCGTGCTCGTTTTCTTGTCCCTCGGGAGCCCCCGCAGGGGAATCGAGGATGCTGCGCAACGTGAGCGAAATCGTGCCCAGCTGATGCGACAATTCGAGCGTCTCGGCTTGCAACTCGGTCAATTCGAGCGTAGCGGTTTTGCCAAGGGCAACCTTGCTGTCGCCCTTCTGATCGATCGTCTGATCGACCGCCAGCACCCGCACATTCCGCAAGATCGTGTCGCTGACGAATTTCTCGACGCCGGTCGACTTTTCCGCCGCTTTGTCACGGCGAGTGAGCACGACATCGACTCGATCGTCGGGCAGGATGAAGCCGCCGGCGCTGGTGACGGCGGAAATGTCGAGCGCGACCGCGCGCATGCCTTTCGGCAGTATCGCCGCCATGAAGCCCGAACCCTTCGCCATCACGACATCAGGTGCCCGAATGGGATCGCCCGCCAGCACCGCCACGCGAACGATCGCGCCGACGAAATCGTTGATGGCGTCCGGCCGCTCGGACTTCTTGATGAAATCGGCGTTGGCGGCCGCCTTCGGCCAGGTCTGCCAACCGATATCCTGACTTACGATCACTTGCCCTCGGCTCAGATCCGATTTGACCACCAGCACTTCGACCGTTTCGAGCGGCGGCGCGGCCGCAACCGGCGGCGGCGGCGGCGGCGCCTTGCTGCCGGCGGCCAAATACGCGGCGATGCCGCCGGCGGCGACAGCGACACCGAGTACGACCAGACGCGCGGCTTTCATTACGCTTCACTTTCCACGAGATGGCACGGCCGAAAACGGCCATCTGCGTTGGATTTCAGCAGCTAAACGTCAAGGCATGGTTAATAAGGCGTATCCAAATCGCGTTAATCTTGCGTTGACGCGCCCGCGCCTGGCGGCACGCCCCCGTGCAAGAGCGGCTTGGCTGAACTTACAGGCCGACTGCCGTCATCCATTCGGTCTGCGGATAGACGAGCAGCGCTGCGGCGGCGAGTGCCACGCCATAAGGCACCCCGGCACCCTCGCTATGCAGCCGTTCCGCCCATTCCCGCCCCGCGAGCAGGCGCGGCAGCGGCATGGTGCGAAATTGAACGATAAATAATGTCAGCGCCCCGCCAAGCAGCGACGCGTAAACGAGATAGTTAAAGAGACTGCCAAAACCGAGCCACAGGGCGGTTACCGCCGCCAGCTTGGCGTCGCCGCCGCCGATCCAGCCGCAGGCGAAGCAGACGAATGCAACGCCCAGCACCAGGGCCGCGGCTCCGGCATGGGACATCACGTCGGCGCCGCTCAGACCGCACAGCAGCGCCAGCGCAACAAACCCGGCGATCAGGATGAGCGAGACGCGATTGGCGATCGTCATCGTCAACAGATCGCTCGACGCGGCAAAGGCCATCATTGCCGGGAACAACGTCAACCTGACCGCTTCAATCAGCATGGCACTCGCCGTTCGATGTCGTCCGCTTGCCGGATTGCGTCCGCTGCAAAGCGAAAAGGCCCCGGCATGCGACCGGAGCCCTCTCGTAGCGACTGAAAGAAGATCGACTGTTACTTGAGGGCGCCGGAAACGCTGCTGAACGTGGTGTTCAGCTTGGTGCCGAGGCCTTGGACGACGGCGATGATCGCGACCGAGATGCCGGCGGCGATGAGACCGTATTCAATGGCCGTGGCGCCCAACTCGTCCTTCACAAAACGCGAGAAAAGGGTCTTCATGAGTTGGCTCCTTAAGGTCCACACGTGGCTGTCTGAGCTGACCCAGCGGCTTTTGTCCGCCGTTTGGATCGTGCCAGACCCTATCGGGGATAAATTTCGAGGGGGTTAAACCGTTCGCAGAAACCCGCCGCTAGTCGTGCTTTGCGCGGTGTAGTTAACATCGCCTTGCGGCGGCGGCGTGCATTCGATGCTTGGCCGCATCACATGCGCCGGCAGCGGCCGGATTTTCTTTACGATCGATATACCAAGACGCGACCGCCGGCGCTCGCGAAACTCCAAGACACCGCATTGCCTAACATGAGATTGTTGCCGTCGCGTAAGCGGGCGTCGCTCAACTTGCATCAAACACGTATCAGCCGGTCGCCCGCTGCAACGCTTTACCGGCCGCCATTCACGGCGTTTTAATCCGCATGCTCGATATCATGAGCGCATCGATAAATTCGCGGACGAAACCGCGCAGGCCTCAAAAAATGACCCAAGAAATGCTCGCCTTTCTCGTCAGTTTCGGCGAGACATTTGCCAAGAACATCCCGATCTCGCTCGGGCTGGCGGGCGTCTTCACCGTCCTCACCTGGTTCAGCGCCTGCAACCCCGGACAGGCGTGGTGGCACAAGCGCGATCTCGTGACCGACCTGTGCTACTGGTTTTTCATCCCGGTCATCACCCGCTATTTGCGCATCGGCATGCTGATCGTCGGCGCCGCGCTTCTGTTTAGAATCACCACCGCCGACGGCCTGATCGCGTTTTACGACAACGGCCACGGGCCGCTCGCGGCGCTGCCGCTCGTCCTTCAGATGGCCATCTTCCTGCTCGGCGAGGATTTCATTCTGTATTGGACGCACCGTATGTTTCACAGCCAGCGCATGTGGCGGTATCACGCGGTGCACCACTCTTCCGAAGAGCTGGAATGGATCTCGGCGGCGCGCTTCCATCCGGTCAATTTGTTTCTCGGCAGCGTCGCCGCCGACGTCATCATGCTTCTCCTCGGCATCTCGCCGAACGTGTTTGTCGTGCTCGGTCCCTTCACCATCGCAACTTCGGCCTTCGTGCACGCCAATCTCAATTGGACGCTTGGCCCGTTCAAATATGTCTTTGCCGGTCCGGTGTTCCACCGCTGGCATCACACCGCTCCCGACCGCGGCGGCGAGAAGAACTTTGCGGCGACGTTCCCGTTTTTAGACGTCCTGTTCGGCACATTTTACATGCCGGCCGGCGAGCTACCCGATAAGTACGGGATCGCTGAGCGCGACTATCCCGAGAGCTTCCCGGGACAGCTCGTCCATCCCTTCACGCTGTGACGGCCGGGGCGGCGAATACTTTGCCGCTTTCGGCATTCTGCGATCATCGTTAAGCAAGCGTCACCGGCGGCCGGCACAGCGCCTGCCGCATGCAGCGCCGACGCGCCGATTTGCACTTCATTCACGAATTTGCAGTCAAGTGGATCGGTCGGTGGACGGCCTGTGTAACTGTCGAATCCGCGTAGCGTTTCGGAGCGTATCGATGACGGCGTTTTGCGGCCGCGGCCGGTTGGCTCAGAGCGCGCTGCCTTGGCTGTTGCATTGGTTCTTGCCTTGGCTCTTGGCAGCCCTCATGGCGGCCGCCGTTTTCGCCGCTGCCGCCTCGCGGGCGATCGCCGAAGAGTCGATTTCGGTTCACATCGACCAAGCCAGAATCCTCAAGCTTCCCGACCGCGCGGCCACCGTCGTGATCGGCGACCCGCTGATCGCCGATCTCTCGATCCAGCCCGGCGGCCTCGCCGTCGTCACCGGCAAGGGTTACGGCGCCACCAATGTGGTGGTCCTGGATAAAAGCAGCGCCGTGCTGATGGAAAAGACCATCGAGGTCAAAGGCCCTGACGAACCCCTTGTCGTTGTCTATCGCGGCATGACGCGCCAAACCTACAGCTGCACGCCCGACTGCGCGCCGCGGATGACGCTCGGCGATACCGGCAAAGACGACTTCGATAAGGACACCGGAATCCCGGTCGACTACTTCAATAAGGTTCTCAACCAGGGCATCACCCGCAGCAACCAAGCCGTGGCCGCGGGCGCCGGCGCCGGGCGCTAGCCGAGAGAAATGACAGCGACCCGGGCGAACGGTTAGCGGCAGCTTAAAGCGGGCCCCGCCGGTTTCGGCGATCGCTGCAATGAATCGCCAACGCGCTGCTGCTATCGCTCATCCATGAGGCTTCGCGTTATTGCGACCTTCATCGGGTGAGGGCGCCATGTCTAATAAGACTAGGTCTAATAGAGCTACGTCCGGTCGACCTTTGCCGGTGCTCCGGCGCTTTCTCGCGCAAAGCGACGGCGGGACCACGATTGAATTCGCGCTGCTGGCGGCGCCCTTCCTCGCCGGCCTGTTCGCCATCCTGCAAACGGCGATCGTCTTCTTTGCCGGGCAGACGCTCGAGACGGCGGCGGCCGCCTCGGCGCGCCTGATCTTTACCGGCCAGGCGCAAACCGCCGGCTGGACCGCCGCGCAATTCAAATCGCAGGTCTGCAATCAGATCCACGGCATCTTCAACTGCAACAGCGGGGTCTATGTCGACGTCGAGACCTATCCGTCGTTCGCGGCGGCCAATCTTGGCCTGCCGATACAGAATGGCGCATTGAATACCGGCGTGCTCGGCTACAATCCGGGCGGCCCGGGCGACATCGTCATGTTGCGGATCTATTATCAGTATCCGGTATACGTCAATTTGCTCGGCTTCAGCCTCAGCAACTTGACCGGCGGCTACGATCTGTTCGCCGCCACCGCGGTCTTCAAAAACGAACCCTACGCATCGTCTTGAGGAGGCACGCGATGAATGCGCTTGCTGCGATCGCCCGTTGCCGCGCCGGCTTGATTGCCGACTGCCGCGGCATTTCGGCCGTCGAATTTGCCATGCTGCTGCCGGTGATACTGACGCTCTATCTCGGCACCGTCGAAGCCTCGCAAGGCATCGCCGCGGACCGCAAGGTCGAATTGACGGCGCACACGCTCGCCGATCTTTCGAGCCAATATACCGACATCACCAACGCCGAAATGACGAATATCCTCAATGCCGGCTCGGCGATCATCGCGCCTTACGCGGCGGCCAACCTCAAGGAGGTCGTTTCGGAGATTGCGATCGATGCCCAGGGTAATGCCACGGTGGTGTGGAGCGACACGCTCAACGGCACGGCGCTCGCGGTCGGCACGATCGTCAGCGTGCCGGCCTCGCTTGCGACGCCAAACACCTATCTGGTGCTCGCCCAGGTCCAATACAGCTACAATCCGACTTACGGTTACGTGATGAACAGCACTTTGACCTTGAGCGATCAAAGTTTCATGCGGCCGCGGGAATCGGCCTCGATCGCGCGCACGGCGTCGTGACCGGGTATCGGTTGTCGGTAATCGGTAATCAGCAATCGGATCGATCATCGGAACGGCAAAGTTCTGATTTCCGATCACTGATTACTGTCATCTGACCTCCGGTATCGGCAGCGCCGTCGTCGATTTGATCTTTTCCATGGCAAAGCGCGAGGTGACGTTCTTCAGCGGCACGGTCGCGATCAGGCGCTTATAGAAGGCGTCATAACCGGCGATGTCCGGCACCACGACGCGCAGCATATAATCGACGTCGCCGGCCATGCGGTAGAACTCCATCACTTCCGGCATGGCGGTAACGGTCTTGGCGAAACGGTCGAGCCAGTCCTGCGAGTGATCGCCGGTTTCGATCGACACGAAAACACTGATGCCGAGCCCGATGCGGTCCTGGTCGACCAGCGCCACGCGCTTGACGATGACGCCGTCGGCTTCGAGCCGCTGAATGCGCTTCCAGCACGGTGTCGACGACAGTCCGACCCGCGACCCGATATCGGCAACCGACAGCGCCGCGTCGTCCTGCAAAACAGCAAGGATTTTCCGATCTATGGCGTCCATGAAACATTCTTCCAAAAAATGGCTTAGCAGCTATTTATATAGATGAAGGTTGGATAGTAGAGGAAGAAGAGACTGATTTAGGGATAGAAGGAAAATAAGAAGTAGATAGACTATTAGAAAGAGG
Source organism: uncultured Alphaproteobacteria bacterium (assembly GCA_963816565.1). Lineage (GTDB taxonomy): Bacteria > Pseudomonadota > Alphaproteobacteria > Rhizobiales > Xanthobacteraceae > BOG-931. The sequence continues at coordinate 81,694 of CAWFLM010000003.1, forward strand.
GAAGATATATAAGAGAAAAAAGGTAGTGGTATGGAGGGAAAACGTGAGGTCATAGAGCTTGTAGAACGTGGAGGCAATGTATGCTCGTTTCAAAAGGAAATAGCAGATGGAGTGAGAGTGAATGACATTGTTAGGCAGAACGACGCTAGAGAAACGCGGCTTAATGAGAGAAGAAAGCAAAAAAATACAACGAACGTCGGCAAGGAATTTGCTGCACATGAGACCGTAGTCACACTCCCGCGGCGAATATGAGCGCGGCACCGTACATACAAACACGATTGAGGGCTTTTTCTCGATTTTCAAAAGGGGAATGCGGGGCGTTTACAGCACTGCAAAGAGAAGCACCTCCACAGATATCTGGCGGAGTTCGATTTTCGCACAACACTCGCAACACTGACGGATATGGAGCGCACCATCGTGCGGTGAGAAAATATTCCAAATCAAGTGACCGCCAGGCTCTCCCGCCTATTCCCCGCATGGGCCCCTGCCGGGCTTCCCGCTTAGGCGGGAATGTGTGGCGTTCTCAGCGCTCCGGACAAACCCGGACAAGGTACGGGCGACCGGGCGCAAACTGCTCAACGAGGTAGCAGTTGCCGTAATACGAGTACCCCATAATGGGGAAGTAGCTGTAATCGTAGGGAAGAATGTCCGCCCGCTGCCAATGGCTGCGCCATTGTCTGGCATGATGCGCTTGGGCCGCACTCGATGCCGCGACGACGACGCCGATTGCGAGAGCCGCCGCAACGCATTTCGAGAAAATCTGCCGCATGGGTCCTCCTTGATCTCCTCCGGTTCACGGCGTCCGTGCCGGCTGGGATTGTAATGCGTCCTCGCTGTGCTCGGCGCAATGCGGCCGGGAGCGGGTTCTGCGCCAACAACGCCTCGACTTCGCCCCGCGTCGGGGCGCCGGCCGAGCCGCCAAGCCGCGAGCACTTGATGCCGGCAACCGCGGCGCCAAACCGCATCGCTTCGACCTCGCCGCGGCCTTCGGCCAGCGCCAGCGCGAAGCCGCCGTGGAGCGCATCGCCGGCGCCGAGCGTATCGACGGCGTCGATCGTAAATACCGGCAGACCGCGCAGCGTGCCGCCGTCGCGATAGACGATATCGCCGGGGCCATTGCTGACGGCGAGGAACGCGTCGGTGTTGCGCGCAATGCGTTGCAAGCCGGCGCCGAGATCGGCGAGGCCGGTTGTGGCGCGCAGGCATTCGCCGGAAAAAATGACGTGCGTGGCGATGGCAAACAGCGGATCGTCCTCCACGGTCGGCCGGTCGCCGTCGAGCACCACGGGCAAACCGCGCGCGCGTGCCGCCGCGCAGATCGGCCGCACGAAATCGGGGTAGCGGTTGTCGACCAGCACGGCATCGGCTGCAGCGACCGTGGCCGACGGGTCGGCCGGCGCGGCCGTGGCGATGCGTTCGTCGCGATAGGTCACAATGGTGCGGTCGCCGCGCGCATTCATGACGATCGCCGACAGCGCGGTGGAAAGCCCATCGATGCGCTGACAGAAACCGCAGTCGACCTGCTCGCGCATCAGCGCTTTGAGCACGCGGTCGCCGTTATCGTCTTCGCCGGCGGGGCCGCCCATCGGCCCGGCGAGCGCGGCGCGGCCGCCGAGCCGCGCGATCGCCACCGCCGCGTTCGCCGCGCAGCCGCCATTGACGACGAAAAATCCATTCGCCTGCACCTTGCCGTCGGCTTGCGGAAATTCTTCGACGCGGAACACTTCGTCGAGCACGATGATGCCGGCGCACAGGATGCGCGGCGCGCCGATCCGCCGTGCCGAAGCTTCAGCCGACGACATCGCAGCCACCCTCGACAAAGCTGCGGATAATGTGATGGGCGATGGCGACCGGCGGCGGCGTGGTCAAGCCCGCCGGATGCTGCCGCTTGAGCATCGCCACGAGCTCGTCGCGCTCGAACCAGCGCGCATCTTCCAGCTCGTCGCGATCGACGACGATCGTATCGGACAGCGCCTGCGCATGGCAGCCGATCATGATCGAGGACGGAAACGGCCACGGCTGCGACGCAAAATATTTGACCCGGCCGATCGCGATGCCGACCTCTTCCAGCACTTCGCGGCGGACCGCCTCCTCGATCGATTCGCCGGGCTCGGCAAAGCCGGCGAGACACGACCACATGGTCGGCGCAAAGCGCGGCGAGCGGCCGAGCACGCAACGCTCGCCGGCAACCGGCAGCATGATGACGACCGGATCGGTGCGCGGAAAATGCTCGGCTTTGCATGCCGGACAATCGCGCCGCCAGCCGGCCTGGACGAGCGCGGTCCTGGCGCCGCAATTCGGGCAGAAGCCATGCCGCGCATGCCAGCCGAGCAGCGCCTTGGCTTCGGCGAGCGGCGGCAGGTGCTCGGGTTCGACCAGGCCCTGTACCGCAATCGAGCGCAGATCGGTGATTTTCAGATCGTTGCGCGCCTGCAGCGGCTCGATCGATTGCGGATCGAGCCGGAAACCGAACCGCGGCGCCTCGTCGACGAGGCCAAGGAAGACGCTTTCGTGCACGCGGCCGAGCGCGCGCGCGTCGGCCGGCGCGAACAACGGATCGCAGCTTGGCGAGGCCGCCTTGAGCACCACGAGCTCGCCGCCGACGACATAGACGCCGGCGCGCGCATGCCTCGCGCAATTTTTCGAGCGCCATACCGTCGCCGCGCAATCCGGCGGCGCGATCGAGCCGGCTCGCGATATAGCCGAGCTGCGGCGGCGGGCCGAGATCGGGGCGCGGGGGCACGATCACACGTCATTCCGGGGCGCACCGCAGGTGCGAGCCCGGAATCCATATTCACAGGTCATGCAGAACGGCGCTGATAAAATTCCGAAAGCGCTGTGGCTATGGATTCCGGGCTTCCGCTTCGCTCGGCACCCGGAATGACGGCTGAGATATGGCGCATCACTCGGCCGCTTCGCGCAACGGCCGCGGATGAAAGCTGTCGTAGAGCTCCGGCCGCTGCCATTGCGGGCCGAGCAGGCCTTGCTTGGCGCCGCAGCTTGCCGACGAGCCGATTTCGTCGCGCGTCGCGCGCAGATAACGCACGCGGTCGAGGCTGACATCGATGACGCTCAGCCCTGCGGCCGTGCTCTCGAATAAAATCTCCTCCGGCGCCGCCACCATGGCGAGCCCGCGCTGGCCGTGCTCGAACAAATTCTGCGTCGTCACCACGATCGCCAGATTCTCGATGGCGCGGGCGAAGATCAGCGTCCGCCACGTCGCCCACAGCCGGCGTTTGTCGACGCCGGCCGGCATGAAAATCAGCTCGGCGCCGCGCAAAGCGAGCGCGCGGGTCACTTCCGGCATATAGACTTCGCTGCACATGGCGAGCCCGACTTTGCCGTGCACGGTGTCGAACACCGGATAGTCGCCGCCGGCGACATATTTGAATTCCCAGTTTTTGCCGCCGGTATAAATCCACGGCCCGTTCGGATGGGTGCGCCGGTAGCGCGCCGGCGCGCGGCCGTCGGGAAACGCCATCGCGGTGAGGTTATAGGCGGTTGCCGCTTTGGCATCGATCGGCTCGAGCGTGCCGAAGACGACGTGCACGCCGTGCTTGGCCGCGGCTTCCGCCAGCGCCGCGGTCGGATCGTAGGTCGCCGGCATGCGCCACGGCCCCGGATAGCTTTCCGGAAAACAGACGAAATCCGCGCCCTCGCCCGCCGCGCGCTCGACCGCCCGCACCGCATCGGCGACGTTCTTTTCGTCCTCCGGCGGACGATGCGAGATCGGCTGCACAACGGCAATGCGGAAGGTCATGATCGTGCTCCCTTGGGCGTCGGCGCGGCGCGGCTTGATGGGCGGCGGATTGAAGCCGCGCCGCTGCGGCAGGTCAAGGCGCGCGGCGTCAAACGGAGCGCGGCGAAGCCCACCATCTTGCCGTGGTGCTGCGGTGGGTTTCGCTTCGCTCAACCCACCCTACAGCTTAAAAATGCAAATGGCCGGGACAAAAATCCCCGGCCATCGTGTCTTGTACCGTTTCCGATGCGCCGCGCTAAACGCGGCGCATCCCCATCGCGGCAGGATCAGTCCTCGTAGAACACGCCGTAGGCGACGTCGAGGACTTGGCCGGTGTTGACATCGACCAACAGCAGATCGGGTCCGTAGCGCACCCATTGCGCGCCGGGCGGCGGCGGCTCGAGGCCGAGCGCGGCCCAATCCGGATAGTAGTAATCCGGCACCAGGAACAGCGGCGGCAGGATCGCGCCGACGGCCCATTCCCGGTAGGCCCAGCCGTTCGGATAAACGAACGGATGGACATGGACGCGGTTGAAATCGTGGCCGTGGAAAGTGAATTGCGGAGCGCCCGGCGGCAGGCCATGGGGGCCATGGACAAAGGCCGGATTTGGGCCGCCCATCGGTCCGTGCGGCGGATTGACCGGCTTGAACTGCGGATTTGGGCCACCCCCCACCGGTCCGTGCTGCGGACGACCTGCTTGAACTGCGGATTTGCGCCACCCACCGGACCGTGCTGCGGAACGACCTGCTTGAACTGCGGATGCGGGCCACCCGGCCCAGGCGGCGGAGGACCGGCAGGATGCCCCTTGGGCGGCGGACCCTTTTGTTTGGCGTGATCGTTCTGGGCCAAAGCCAAGGCCGGCAGGACGAGGGCGAATATCGCAGCAAGAGCGAGGCTCCGGCGCATGGCGTTCCTTTCGCGCGATTCGGGAAGAATCGGCGAGAAGACTAGCAGTTTGCCGCGGTGAAGTAAGCCGCAATGCCAGCTAGCGACGGTCAATGTCGCGTGAGCCTGAATGCCGCGTAAGCCAGGTGCGCGCGCCGAGCGGCACGGCTTGACCAAATGTCTCTCGCCAGCCCAACCTCGGCATGGATGCCGGTCAATTGCCCGGCAATGACGAAAAGTGCGGAAGGAACCACGCATGCCTCGCACGCCACGCATCGCCATCATCGGCGGCGGCATCGGCGGGCTTGCCGCCGCGCTGGCGCTGGAGGCGCGCGGCGCCGAGGTCATCGTCGCCGAGAAATCAGCGTGCTGAGCGAGGTCGGCGCCGGGCTTAACCTGTCGCCCAATGCGGTGAAGGCCTGCCGCGCGCTCGGGCTGGAGGCAGCGGTCGAGGCGGTCGGATCGGTGCAGGATTTTCTGATCATCCGCTCATGGAAAAGCGGCCGGGTCATTTCGCGGGCGCCGCGCGGCGATTACCGGCAAAAATTCGGCGCGCCGCATATCACCGTGCACCGCGCCGACCTGTTGGAGATTTTGAGCGGCGCGCTCAAAACGACGGAGGTGCGGCTTGGCATGCGCTGCGTCGGGGTCGAGCCGGGCGGGAAGAGCGCGGTGGCGCGCTTTGCCGACGGCAGCGCCATCGAAGCCGACATCGTGATCGGCGCCGACGGCATCCATTCGGTGGTCCGCGAAAGCCTGTTCGGCGCCGACACGCCGCGCTTCACCGGCTGCATCTGCTGGCGCGGCATGGCGCCGATCGACGCGGTGCCGGCCGACATCAACACCAAGGACGGCGCGATGTGGATGGGGCCGCACGGCCATGTCGTGCACTACCCGGTGCAAAGCGGCAAACTCCTCAACATCGTCGCCCATATCGACAGCGACGCCTGGACCGAGGAATCCTGGACGCACGAATGCGACGTGGCGGAAGTGACGACGACCTACGCCAAATGGCACCGCGACCTCACCCGCGTCTATCCGTGCAGCACCCGCTGGTACAAATGGGCGCTGTACGATCGCGATCCGCTGCCGCACTGGAGCAAGGGCCGCGCCACGCTGCTCGGCGATTCCGCGCACGCCATGCTGCCTTATCTCGGCACCGGCGCCGGCATCGCGCTGGAAGACGCCTGCGTGCTGGCGGCGACGGTCGCGCGGCAGCCGGACGATCTTGACGCCGCGCTCCTTGCCTATGAGCGGCTGCGGGCGCCGCGCGCCAAGGCCGCCGTGCTCGGCGCTCGCGCCCGCGCCAAGGAAAACCATCTCGCCTCGCCGTGGGCGCGGCTCAAGCGCGACGTCAAATTCGCCTTGCGCGAGCGCTTCGGCGCCGGCCGCCGCGGCGACACCACCGCGTTCCAGGTCGGCTGGCTCTACGGCTACGACGTCGCCGACGAGGAGGATAAGGATGACGCGCACTTCTCCCCGCCGCTTGCTTTCGCCCCCTCTCCGGCCGATATAGGGGCCGGGAGGTTGGCGGTGGACGAGCCACTCGCCAACCGGGTCAGGTCCGGAAGGAAGCAGCCCTAACGAGCGCGGTTCGGGTCGCTCGTCAGCCTCCCACCCTCACCCCGCGCACCGATGAACGACGCAACCACACCCTCCGCCTCCTACCGCGTGCTGGCGCGCAAATACCGGCCGGCGACCTTCGACGACCTGATCGGCCAGGACGCGATGGTGCGCACCATCTCGCAATGCGTTCGAGACCGGCCGCATCCCGCAGGCCTGGATCCTCACCGGCGTGCGCGGCGTCGGCAAGACGACGACGGCGCGCATCCTGGCGCGCGCGCTCAATTACGAATTGCCCGACGGCTCGGTCACCGCGCCGACCATCACAATGCCGGTGCTCGGCATCCACTGCGAAGCCATCATGGAGAGCCGCCATCTCGACGTCATCGAGATGGATGCCGCCTCCCATAACAGCGTCGACGACGTGCGCGAGATCAACGACGCGATCCGCTACGCGCCGGTCTCGGCGCGCTACAAAGTCTATATCCTCGACGAAGTGCACATGCTGTCCGGCGCCGCCTTCAACGCGCTGCTCAAGACGCTGGAAGAGCCGCCGCCGCACGCCAAGTTCATCTTCGCCACCACCGAAATCCGCAAAGTGCCGATCACGGTGCTGTCGCGCTGCCAGCGCTTCGATCTGCGCCGGGTCGATGCCGCGCTTCTGGTGAAGCATCTGCAAGGCATCGCCGGCAAGGAAACGATCGAAGCCGAGCCGGAAGCGCTGGCGCTGATCGCGCGCGCCGCCGAAGGCTCGGTGCGCGATTCGCTGTCGCTGTTCGATCAGGCCATCGCACACGCCGGCGGAGCCGGCAACTGACAATGCGGCGGCCGGTGCGCGCCGAGGACGTGCGGCAGATGCTCGGACTGGCCGACCGCACCCGCGTCATCGACCTGTTCGAGGCGCTGATGCGCGCCGACATGGCGGCGGCGCTTGACGAATTGCGCGGCCAATACGACAGCGGCGCCGATCCGGCCATGGTGCTCGGCGATCTCGCCGAATTCACCCATTTCGTCACCCGCGTCAAAGTCGTGCCGAGCTCTCGCCGACGACGTGTCGCTGACCGAGGCCGAGCGCACCCGCGGCCGCGCCTTTGCGACAAAACTCTCGATGCGGGTATTGGCGCGCTGTTGGCAGATGCTGCTCAAGGGCATCGCCGAGGTCGAAGCCGCCGGCCGGCCGATCGACGCCGCCGAGATGGTCTTGGTGCGCATCGCCTATGCCGCCGACCTGCCGACGCCCGACGAGGTGATCCGTTCGCTCGGCGATACGCGCGGCGGCAATGGCGCCGCGCGCCACCCCGCCCGACCTGCAAGCGCCGGAGCACGCGCCCGGACACTGCGCGGTCGGAGTTGCGCGGCGGCCGCGCGGCGCCGCTCGCTTCCGCCGCGGCGCCGATGGCGGCGCCGCAACCGTCCGGCGCCCGATCACGGCGACCGCGCGGCGACGCGATAGTGAAATCCGTGCGCGCGATCAAAGCTTTGAGGATCTGATCGCGCTCGCCGCCGAAAAGCGCGACCTTGCGATCAAAAGCGCGCTCGAGCGCGACGTGCGGCTGGTGCGTTTCGAGGACGGCACGCTCGAACTCGCGCTGGAGCCGAGCGCGCGCAAGACGCTGGTCGGCGAACTTTCCAAGAAGCTCGCCGAATGGACCGGCCGCCGCTGGATGGTCGCGGTCTCCGCCGAGGCGCGGCATGCCGACGCTGCGCGCCCAGGCCGAGACGCGCAAGGCGGAGCTAAAGGACGACGTGCGCGAGGATCCGCTGGTGCAGGCGGTGCTGGCGCGCTTTCCCGGCGCCGAGATCGTCGACGTCCGCCCGCCGGCGGGAAATTCCGAAGGCGCGGCCGGACCGAAGATTTGCCGGATGCCTGCGAACGAAAGCGACCCCGATGCCTGATTTTCTCGGCCTGATGAAACAGGCCACCGAACTGAAGTCGAAAATGGAGGCGATGCAGGCCGAGCTCGACCGGCTGGAGGTCGAGGGCTCGGCCGGCGGCGGGCTGGTCACCGTGAAGCTTTCCGGCAAAGGCGATCTGCGCGGCGTGCAAATCGACAATTCGCTGCTCAAGCCCGACCAGAAGGAGATCCTCGAAGACCTTCTGGTCGCGGCGCATGCCGACGCCAAGCGCAAGCTCGAAAGCCATGCTCGCGGAAAAGATGCAGGCGCTCACCGGCGGCCTGCCGCTGCCGCCGGGGCTGAAGCTGTTTTAATGCCCGCTGTCGCCGCCGGTCCCGAAATCGAACGCCTGATCCAGCTGCTGGCCCGCCTGCCCGGGCTCGGCCCGCGCTCGGCGCGGCGCGCCGCCTTGTTTCTGATCAAGAAGCGGGAATTGCTCATGGCGCCGCTCGCCGCCGCGCTGCAGACCGCGATCGAGAAGATCGAGGTGTGCCGCGTCTGCGGCAATATCGACACGCAAAATCCCTGCACGGTCTGCACCGATCCCAGGCGCGACGCCTCGGCCATCGTCGTCGTCGCCGACGTCGCCGATCTGTGGGCGCTGGAACGGGCGCATGCCATCAACGCGCGCTATCACGTGCTCGGCGGCACGCTCTCCCCGCTCGACGGCATCGGCCCGGACGACCTCACGATCGAGGCGCTGGTCAAGCGGGCAAGCGAGCCGGCGGTCAGGGAAGTCATCCTGGCGCTGTCCGCCACCGTCGACGGCCAGAGCACCGCCCATTACATCACCGACCTCCTGCACGAGGCTAACGTGAAGGTGACGCGGCTCGCCCACGGCGTGCCGGTCGGCGGCGAACTCGACTATCTCGACGAGGGCACGCTCGCCGCCGCCATGCGCAGCCGGACGCCGTTTTAGCGGCGGACGTGCAGCTGCCTGCAAAATAGCCAGCGACCGCCCGCTCCGCGACCAAGGCCGGTTTTGGCCGTCAGAAATCCCGGCGGAATCGCCGCTGTTTTTGCCGCGGCGCAACTTGGCCCGCCACTTGCATAACAGATGTTCGGCGATCTCGGTCTCACTTACCGTGGCGAATTGAGGTTGCTAGAGCCCCGGCATTCCCGGCACCGGGGCTCTATTATTTTTGGGCACCCCTCATCCGCATTCTGCTCGATTGCGCCTCTGCCGGCGCTGCGCACTCGAGCCCCGCTTCGGGATTCGAACTCCGGCTGCGCAAATGATATGCAGCGCCGCATGAGCGACGACATTCCCTTCAACAAGACCTTCGATCTCGAGCCCGACCGGGTGCGCGAGATTGCGCCGCAACGTGCGCGCGATGGTCGCCAATAATCCCGGCCCGTTCACCTTCAAGGGCACGATGAGCTACATCATCGGCCGCGGCAAAGTCGCGATCCTCGATCCGGGCCCGGACGACGATGCGCATATCGCCGCGCTGCTTGACGCCGTGCGCGGCGAAACCGTCACCCATATTTTCGTCACCCACACCCATCGCGATCATTCGCCGGCGGTGCCGAAGATCAAGGCAGCGACCGGCGCCAAAGTTTTCGCGCAAGGTCCGCACCGGCTGGCGCGGCCGCTGCATATCGGCGAGACGCAGCGGCTCGATGCCTCGGCCGACATGGATTTTCGTCCCGACGTCGCGCTCGCCGACGGCGAGACGGTGGCCGGCGACGGCTGGACGCTGGAAGCGGTGACGACGCCGGGCCACACCGCCAATCACATGGCGTTCGCGTTCAAGGAAGCCGATCTGCTGTTCGCCGGCGATCACGTCATGGGCTGGTCGACCACGATCGTGGCGCCGCCCGACGGCGCCATGAGCGATTACATGGCGTCGCTGCAAAAGCTCGCTCGCCGCAGCGAGCCGCTCTACCTCTCCGGCCACGGCGTGCCGGTGCGCGACGCGCCGCGCTATGTGCAGTTTCTGATCCGGCACCGCCAAGGCCGCGAAGCTTCGATCCTGCATCGGCTCGGCAAGGGCGCGGCCGACATCCCGACCATCGTCAAAGCGGTCTATATCGGGCTCGATCCGCGGCTCACCGGCGCCGCCGCTCTATCCGTGCTGGCGCATCTGGAGGATCTGGTCGCGCGCGGCGTGGTCGCGACCGAAGGCCCGCCGTCGATCGCCGGCACTTATCGCTTGGCCGACCGCCTTGCCCGGCGGCTGAGCGGCGGCGGCGGCGCTTTCTTTTCCGGCAGCGGCGCGGACAGGACGTCGTCGATATCGTCGATCAGGTTGCGCACCCGCTTGGCATTGGTGCCGAGATCGTGGCGGCCGTAGCGCGAGGCCGAGCGCACGTCGATGCGGGCGCCGTCGGTCGTCGCGCGCACCCGCACCACGACGTCGTCGCGGAAGCCGAGGATCGGCGTGCGCGCCACCGCCTCGATAATGCCGTCGCGCGCCGAAGTGTCCGGCGGCGCGCGCGCATCGACGGCGCGCGGCAAGGCCGCTTGCGGCGGCCGCGCATCGACCACGCGCCAGCGGCGCTTGGTGATGACCTTCATCGCGGCGTCATAGGCCTCCTGCGGCGTCGCCGTGGTGTCGTCGGGCTCGATATCGGGATAGGCCGCGTTCTGCTGCTCCGCGGTGTAGAGGCCGGCATAGGTGATCGGATTGGCGTCGCGCGGCCGCAACCGCGCGATGGCATCGAACTGCGGCGGGTCGATCGGATCGGTAGTGATGTCGTAGATCGCCGGCAGCCGGTAGGCCTTGACGCCGAGATAGAGCGGATAGGCGATCAGCGCGAAGCCGATGAACAAGGCGGTGGCCGCCTGCCGGCCGCCGCCGACGCCGTCGCGCCAGATGACGATGCCGGCGCCAAAGCCAGCAGGATGGCGACGCAGGCCAGCACCAGGGCGCCGGCCAGCGTCGACAGCGCCGGCACGATATCGAGCGCGCCGGAGCGCACGATGATGACCGCGATAAGGGTCGCGGCGAGCGAAAACAGCGCGATGCGCCGCGCCCAGACGGCAAGCCGCGAGATCGGCTGTTCGTTGAGGATGCGGCGTCGCATGACGGGTTCCGGCTGTTGGACGGTCGACTAATGAATGGTGGCGTTGCCGGTAGCATTGCCCGGCAGCGGGGCGCAAATTTGTTTCAGCGCGCTCCAGTCCGCCGCGTCAAGGAGCGGCGTCGGCGCGCCCGGTGACCGCAACGGCGTCGATGGCGGCGATCCGGTCCTTGGTCTCCGGATGGTCGAGCAAAAGCTTCATGCCCTGATCCTTGTCGTCGACGATGCGCTGCAGGATAGCACCGAGCGCATGCGGGTCGCCGCCGGCCTGTTGCATCACATCGACGCTGTAGGCGTCGGCCGCCGCCTCGACGCGGCGCGAATAGGACGATTTCAGCACGGTGCGAGCCGCGATGACGACGGCGCCGCCGCCGACGAAATCGCCGAGCATCATGCCGAACAGAAACGACAGGCCCGCCGTCTGCAGCACCGTGCGCGTGCCGTCGCGATGGGCGACGTGGCCGATCTCGTGCGCCAGCACGCCGGCCAATTCGTCCGGCGTCTGCGCCTTGGCGATCAGCCCGTCATCGACATAAATGTGGCCGCCGGGCAACGCCATGGCATTGGGCTCGGCGCGGCGCACCACTTCGACATGCAGCGCGAACGGCAGCGCGGCGGCCGCTTCGAGCTTGCCGACGAGCTTGTCGAGCGCGGCGCGGCCGGCCGCTTCGCTCGGCGCCGTGCCGCAGGTGAAAGCCGCGCCGAGATGCTGGGTGTCGAGCGAACCGCGGATGTTCTTGTCGATCTCGTCGCCGAGCTTGCGATCGACGGCAAGCGGGACGAACGGAATGATGCGGCTCGCCAAAGCCGGCAGCCCGAAAACCGCCGTGACGACGAGCGAAGCCGCGGCGGCAAAACTCAAAGCCACGACTTTGCGGCGCAATCGCCGTTCCGCCGCGCCGCCGCGATCGAGCGTCTCGGCGCGATCTTCGATCGCCGCGGCGAGCGCAGCGCGCGGATTTCGAGCCGCGCCAGCAGCGTTTCGCCGCGCCGGCCGAGCCGAAGCACGCCCTCTGGCGCCGACATGCGGCGCAATTCGCTATAGGCCCATTCGTCGAGCACGCGATCCGGCAACCCATCACGGCCGTCGCCGCCACCGGCCAGAATGCGCAAGCCGGCCGCCGCGGCTTCGACCGTGACCTCATTGCGCGCGCTGCAGGTGCCGTCGAAATAGACGGCCGGGACCGCGCAGCCGCGCATCGGCATCCATCAGATTCCCCCGACGCCGAGCGCATCGGCAAGGCCTTCGCCGAGCGCGGAGTTGGGCGCGCCAGCCGCGCGCACGCCGTCGAGCGCCTCCGCCCCGGACAACTCGGCCGTTTGCACGCCGAGCCGCCACATCGCGAAGGTGACCGCGACCTGATAAATGGTCGAGGCGCCAAGCACGAACATGACATAGATGCCGAGCGTGATGGCGCTGGCGAAGAGTTCCGCCGGCACGGAATCGCGGTTCGATGCCACCAGCGCGCTGCTTGCGACCACGCACAGGCCGCCGACAACCGCCACCACGAGCAAAAACGGCACGACGTAGACGAGAAAGCGCAGATAGATGCGATAGACCTGGGCTGTCGATAGCTGCGAGCGCACCGCTACCGCGCCGAAGCGCAGGCCGGAAATCCACCAGCGCAGCATCATCGCCGCAAACAGCGGATAGAGCAGCACCGCGGCGACGATGCTGGTGCCGAGCGCACCGGCGGTGACGAAAAACACATCGATGCCGGCGTTGCCGGCGAGCAAGGCGAGCGGATTGTTTTCGCCCTCGGCCACCATGCCGTTGAGCGCGTCCCAATCGACCATGCGGCCGAGCGCGACGAAGGCGAAGACGATCGGCCCGACGACGAGAAGCCAGATCGGCAGACCCGCGCAAGAACAGCGCCGACCCCGATCCGGCAAACGAGCCCGGCAGATCGCCGTAGCTGGTGTGGCGCATCTTGAAACGCTGCAGGCTCGCCTGCGCCCACGGATAAGCCAGCCCGAGCGTGACGACGGCAAGCGTCCACCAGAACAGCGCATAGAGCGCGTAGCGCCACGCCGAGCCGTGCTGATCGAACCGCACGCCGCGGAACACCGTGCGGGTCAGCCGGTAGCGGCGCGCCCGATACAGCGCGAATTGGCCGAGCAGCACCAGGAGCAAAAAGCCGATCGCGGCAATCGCGGCCGTCGGCGGTGTCGAGCGTCAGCGCGGCGGTGGCGATCGCCGTGTAGAGCGGCACCATGATGGCGATGGCGAGCAAGAAGCCGCCGAGAAGCTCGGTGGCAAGCCCGGTATATTCCAGCGTCTCGCCGCCGATCTCGGTGTTCGACCACAGATAGCGGCGCACGTCGGTCGCAAACCAGAACCGGTAGATGCCGAGCGTGAGCACGAGCAGCGCCGCGCCCTTGATGCGCAGCCGCCAATAGGCCGCTTCCTTGCCGAGAAACTGCACCGCGCCCGCCGGCGGCGGCATCGAGGCATCAGCCGTCGTCATGACACCCGTAACAATGACTGCACCGGAAATGCCGCTCAAATACGCCACCGTGCCGTTTCGGTCGCAACCTTCACTGCGAAATGTCCAATTTGCGACGGCGGCAGCTCATCGCCCATTATCGAGGCGGCGGCCCATGTCGTCTTTGGCTCGGCACAATAACGGAAATAACGCCGCGGCGCGCCGCGCCGCACTCTAATCGTCGATAAGCTGCTCGACCTCGACCTGGATGCTTTCGCCAGGGGTGCAGCGGTGGCCGGCGCCGGCGGCAAGCAGCATGCGCGGCTTCCTCGGCGCTGTCGGCCTCGACGCACCATTCTTCGATCCGCGTGACCACCATCCGGGCGTGAAACAGCCGCGGCTTGGTTTTTTCCGCGCGTCTTTTTTCCGCGGCTTTCGACGGTCTGTTTGCTCAGCGCGCTACTGGCCGGCATGATCTTCGGGCTCGCGAATCGTCGAATCGCTGAGAGTGTAGGCCTAATCACGGCAAGAACAAAGAAGAAACGGCCGTTCACTAACCGCCTCTGAGTTCCTTGTGGAACGTGGGTTCCCTGCTATCGTTGAAGTCACCTGTCCCGAGTTCCGAAAAAGGAAAGGTGGGGGGTGAGTAATGGAGTTAGCTCGTGGCCCCGCGTGCGTATTGGAAAGGCTATCTCAAGCTGTCGCTTGTCTCGTGCCCGATCGCGCTGTTCCCGGCGACGTCGGAGCGGGAAAAGATCAGCTTCCACCAGGTCAACAAGGCAACCGGCAACCGCATCCGCTACAAGAAAGTCGACGCCGAGACCGGCGACGAGGTCGACAACGCCGATATCGTCAAGGGCTACGAGGTCGACAAGGGCGAATACATCGAGCTTGAGCCCGAAGAGATCGAAGCGGTCGCCATCGAGAGCAAGCACGTCATCGATATCGACGAATTCGTGCCGCGCAGCGAGATCGACGAGCTTTATCTCCGCGATCCCTATTACATCGTGCCGGACGGCGAAGTCGGCCAGCAGGCCTTCGCCGTGATCCGCGAGGCGATCCGCAAGGAAGGCATGGTGGCGCTCGGCAAGGTCGTGTTCACTTCGCGCGAGCACATCATCGCGCTCGAAGCGCGCGGCAAGGGCATGGTCGGCCTGACGCTGCGCTACCCTTACGAGGTGCGCAAGGAGGACGAATATTTCGACACCATCGAGGACGAAAAAATTCCGAAGGACATGATCGATCTCGCGATCCATATCGTCGAGACCAAGACCGGGCATTTCAAGCCGGCGGAATTCAAGGACCAGTACGAGGACGCGCTCAAGGATCTCTGCGCAAGAAGCAGAAGGGCGAGAAGATCGAGCGGCCGAAGGAGCGCGAGCCGTCGAACGTCATCAATCTGATGGATGCGCTGCGCCAAAGCGTGAAGGCCGGCGGCGGCAAAGCGGCGGCGGCGCGCGGCGGCCCCGGCGCAGCGCAGCGCGCGCGAAGGCCGAACGCGAAGCCGCGCGATCCCCGCAAGAAGGCGGAAGAAGCGGCGATCCAAGACGTCGCCCGATCCGGTTCGCGGCATAAGAAGGCGGGACTGATGCCGGGCAAGCGCGTGCAGCTCGACGAGGAGACCTGGCGTGCAATCGATCTGCTCGGCCGAGATCAGATGAAGGATTTCCAGGAACTCGCCGACGAGGCGTTCCGCGATCTGTTCAAAAAGCACGGCCGGCCGGTCGACCTGAAAGATGCACTGCGCCGCAGTGCCGGCGTTTCCGCAACCGTGCATCGCCTGAAGCCGGGCAAGAAGAGGCGGCGCTAGCAATCACCTATTGAGGACGTGGGGCTGCCGGCGATGCAACCGCGCGATCTCGGACGAACGGTGCTGCTCTGCGCGATCGGCGGCTCGGCCGAAGCGATCGCCTATCTGCGCTAAGACACCTTCGTCGGCGCCAAGACGGGCAACACCGTTCTGCTCGGCATCGATCTGGCCAAGGCGAAATCTCGACCGCGCCGGTTTTCATCTCGGCATAATGGCGATTTTCCTGGCGGCGGTGATCGTCACCGAAATCGCGTTGAAGCTTAAGATTCCGCCAAGCGCTGCCACTGGTGCTCACCGCGCTGATGCTGGGCGGCTCCGAATTCATCACCGGCCAATGGAGCGCCGCGATCTGCGCCGCCGCGCTCGGCGTGCAAAACGCCGCCGTGCGCAGCATCGCCGGCGTGCCGATCAATACCGTTTTCATCACCGGCAATCTGGTCAGGCTGGGCACGGCGGTGCCGGACGCTGCGGCCCGCGCGGCAGCAGGCGACGCTTGCGGTGCTGGCGATCGCCTGGATCGCCTACGCCGCGGGCGCCGTCGCCGGCGCGCTGGCGCTGCATCTGATCGCTTATCCGATGATCGTACCGGCGGTCCTGGCGCTCGCTGCTGCGATAGTCGAGATCTCGGCCGACCATCGCGAGCAAGGCTGAAGTCGGGCTCGACCCCGAAATAGCATCCGCGTGACGTGAAATTGTTCGGTGTTGACACGCGCGCTGTATTCGCCGCGACATATATCGGCGAACAATATTCTGAGAATCGTCGACCAACGAGGAGAGATAGAATGCGATGCACAGCATCTTCAACTTTTGACAGGGCCGCAGGGTCGCGGCAAGACATCAGCGGGAAGCCATCGGGCCGGCGGTGCACGTTTTGACCTGGCGTCTGCGTTTTACTGGCCGGGGTCTCCGGTCTGGCGGTGCCGTTTCGCGCCGCTGCCGCGGATGCGCAGGAGGTCGCGCGCGGCAAATATCTCGTCACCATCGGCAGCTGCACCGACTGCCATACGCCCGGACATTTCCTCGGCAAGGCAGACAAAAGCAAATTCCTCGGCGGCTCCGATGTCGGTTTCGGCATTCCGCCTCTCGGCGTATTCGTGGCTCCCAATCTGACGCCCGACAAAGCGACCGGCCTCGGCAATTGGACCGACGAGCAAATCGTGACCGCGATCACTAAAGGCGAAACGCCTGACGGGCGCATCCTGGCGCCGGTCATGCCGTGGCACGTTACGCGAGTCTGACGAAGGCGGATGCGCTGGCGATTGCGGCCTATCTGAAAAGCATGCCGGCGGTGTCGAATCAGGTGCCCGGCCCGTTCGGGCCAAGCGAGACGCCCACGACCTTCGTGATGACGGTGCTCCCGGGCGCGGTTTACGCCCGTATCGTCAACGCGCCGCCGCCTGCACCATGCGCCGCCACCGCCCACCGCACATGCCCCCGCGCGGCGCATGGCCGCGCCGCCGCCTGCATCGCCAGCGCCTACCGCGAAATAATGCTTCGTGCGCGCGAAGCGGCGCGAGGGGCAATGCCGAGCCGCTACAAGGCCAGAAGCCTCTTGCTATTGCCGCCGGCCAGCGCCGCGATGGTCGCCGCATCGAAACCGTCGACGCCGGCGATATGGCCGACCGGATCGTATTCGGCCATGTCGAACGGATAGTCGGTGCCCATCACGACATGATCGGCGCCGAACACGCGCACCAGCTCGGCGAGCTGGTACGGCGTGAACACGACGGTGTCGACATAGATGCGCTTGAGATAGGTCGTCGGCGGCTGCGGCAGATCGCCGTGCGCGTCCGAGCGCGCGCCCCAGGCGTGATCGATGCGGCCCGGATAGGCGCCGAGATAGCCGCCGCCGTGCACGGCGAGAAGCTTCAGCCTGGGATGCCGTTCGAGCACGCCGTCGAAGATCAGGTAATGCAGCGCGATCGTCGTCTCCAGCGGATTGCCGATGACGTTGTTGAAATAGAAGCGCTCGAAGCGCGAGGCCTCGGTGAAGCCGTTGGGATGGATCATCACCAGCACGCCGAGCTCTTCGGCCTTTTTCCAGAACGGCGCGAAGGCCGGATCGGACAATTCCTTGCCGGCGACATTGGTCAAGACCTCGACGCCGGTGAAGCCGAGCTTCTTGACGCAGCGCTCGAGCTCCTTGGCCGCTTCCTGGCCGTCCGGCATCGGCACCGAGCCGAAGCCCTTGAGACGATCGGGAAATTTGCCGCAGAATTCGGCGATGCCGTCGTTGACGATCTGCGCGGCCTTCACCGCGATATCGAGCGGCACCGTGTAATAGCATTGCAGCGGCGGCGGCGCGATCATCTGCATGTCGATGCCCATGGCGTCGAGATCGGCGAGCCGGTGCTCGTGACCGCGCCGCGCGCGGATATCGGCCGCCTGCTTCTGGGTCAGCGCCTTCGAATCCGGCGTGGCGAAATGCGCCAGCGGCACGGTCGTCATATCGAGATGCGGCGCGACGAATTTCGCCGCCGCCGGCACGTCGACATGGGCATGGATGTCGATGGTGACGCTTTTCGGCCGCACGTCGCGCCCCGGCTTGCCGTGTTTGCGCGCCGCGGTCGGGCCGTATTTATTCCACTGCTCAGGCATGGGAGTTTCCTTGCTCGCATCTCGCCGTCTGCGGCGGCGAGGACGGGGCGGCAATCTGCTCGATAGCGGCGCTCGGCACAACCGCCTTTTCGCGCGCATCCGAAACTGTAGAATGCTTAGATCGAAATCTGGCGGCCGATCTCGACCACCTGCTCGCTCGGCAGGCGGAAATAGTCGGTGACGTGCGAGGCGTTCCGCACCATGGCGGCAAATAGTCTTCTCCTGCCAGAGCGGCAGTTCCGCGCCGCGCTCGCGATGCATGATGATCTCGTGGCCGACATAATAAGTCATGTCGTCGAGCAGGACGCCGCAGCCTTTCTCCTGCGCCTCTGGCAGCAGATGCGGGATATCGGGGCGCTGCATGAAACCGAAATGCGCCGTCACGCGCCAGAAGTTGTCGCCTTCGCGCACCACCGACATCAGGTCCGGCCAATGCACCCGCGGCTTCGATTCGGTCGAGCACCCGCAACACCACGACGCGCTCATGCAGCGAGCGGTTTTGCCTCAAATGCCAGATCATCACCGGCGGAACGCCGCTGTCGTGCGGGTCAGAAAGACCGCGGTGCCCGGCACGCGCGGCAACGCCGCGCTTCTTGATATCGGCGAGAAATTCCGCCACCGGCACCGGCGTTTGCGCCAGGCTGTGCGCGACGGCGACCGTGCCGCGATGCCAGATCAGCATCAGCCCATAGACGGCGGCGGCAAGCAGCAGCGGCACATATCCGCCCTCGACGATCTTCAGCGAGTTCGACGCGAAAAACCCGGCGTCGATGATGATGAACAGGCCGGCCGTGACGGCGCTGGTCAATAGATTCCATTGCCAGATCTCGCGCATGGCGATGAACAACAGGAACGACGTCATCAGCATCGTCAGCGAGACCGCGATGCCATAGGCGGCGGCGAGATTGTCGGACTTTTGGAACAGCAGCGTCAGCGCGACGGTGACCACCATCAACAGCCAGTTGACGACGCCGACATAGATTTGGCCGTAGCCCGTTTCCGAAGTCTGCTTGATGTGCAGGCGCGGCAGCCAGCCGAGCTGGATCGCCTGCCGGGTCATGGAGAACGAGCCGGTGATGATCGACTGGCTGGCGATGATGGTGGCGACCGTCGCCAGGCAAATCAGCGGCACCAGCAGCGGCTGCGGGCACAGCCGGTAGAAGACGTTGTTCGCGATCGGCTCGCCGCTCAGCGCGATCGCCGACTGGCCGGCATAATTGAGCACCAGGCAGGGAAAAACGATCCACGACCAGGCGAAGCGGATCGGGGATTTGCCGAAATGCCCCATGTCGGCATAGAGCGCCTCGGCGCCGGTGACGCAGAGGAAGATTCCGCCGAGCACGGCAAAGCCGCGCATGCCGTTGGTGGCGAGCAGGTGCACGCCATAAAGCGGATTGAGCGCCAGCAGCACTTGCGGGTCGCGGGCGATGCCCCACAGCCCAAGCGCTCCGATCGAGATAAACCAGACCAGCATGACCGGGCCGAATGCGGCGCCGATGCGCGAGGTGCCGAGCGGCTGCACGGCGAACAGCAGGACCAGGATGACAACGGCGGCCGGCAGCACGTAATTGGTCAATGACGGCGCCGCGATCTCAAACCCTTCAAGCGCCGAAAGCACGGAAATCGCCGGCGTAATGGCGCCGTCGCCGTAGATCAGCGCCGCGCCGAGCAGGCCCGCCAGGACAATGACCGGCCGATGCCGCCGCTGCACGCCAAGAAGCGACATCAGCGCCAGAATGCCGCCCTCGCCGTCATTGTCGATGCTCATGGCGATGATGACGTATTTGATCGAGGTGATCAGAAACAGCGTCCAGAGCAAAAGCGACAACATGCCGAGAATGCGGTCCGGCGTAACGTCGCCGCCGAGAAAGTCGAAAGCCGTCTTGAGCGTATAAAGCGGGCTCGTGCCGATATCGCCGAAGACGATGCCGAGCGCCCCAAGCCCGGTCACCGCAAGAGCCGCCCGGCCGGGCTCCGACACCGCGGATCGCTCGCTCACCGGGTGCGATCGAGGTCATGGGCGAGCACAATGGCTCGCGAACATCCGAACCGCCCGCATCCATAGTCTCGTTTGCCCGCATGTCACCTGAGCAACGATGAATTGCCGTGCGTGACACTGTCATGACAATAAGAATGGAACTCTAGCGCTGCGGCCCACAGAGGCTGAGGTCGCGCTCGGCGCGAAACACGTTGCTGTAGAGGTTTGCGATCCACTGCCGTCCGCTCGACGTGACATTGAGATAGCGGATGGCGCTCTGGATGTGCGGCGAAACGCTATTCCAGTAAAACTGCGGATAGAGATCGGTGAGATCGGCCGGCGAAGTGTAGCCGAGCTGCTTGTTCATGCCGACTTCTTCGAACTCGAAATACAGCGCATTGGCCTTGCGCAGATAATGCGGATCGCCGAGCTGGCCGATCAGATCGGCGGCGCGCACCAGGAGACCCTCCTCGCTGTCGTATCCGTCCGGCCGTGCGGCGACGGGAAAGCGGGTGAATTCGATGGCGCGCGGCAATCCGCTCGGCATCGAGCAGCTCGATCTTGGCGATGCGGTCCATCACGAACAGCTTCGAGCGATCGACGTGATAGCGGCAACAGCGCGGCGTCCGACGCGCCGCGCGGCAGCTTGGCCTTGTTGCCTTTGGCGTCGATGACGTAGCCGTCGGCGCCGTCGCCCTTGAGGATGCCGCGCACATAGCCGATGTCGTGCAGCAGGCAGGCGACGAGCAGATGCGCGTAATCGCTGGGATAGGTCGGCGTCAGCAGCGCGCGGCCCTTCATGATGTCGTAGCCGACCAGCGTCACCAGCATGGTGTGCTCGACATTGTGGTAGAGCGCGTCGCTATTGCCGATGCATTCGATCGCCAGCCGGGCGATCGAAGGAACGAGCTCGGTCAGGTCGGCATGCGTCGAGGCAAACCTGCGGCTCAGATGCTCGTGGAGGTAAGACCCCAGAGCCTCCGCCGCCAATTCGGGAACGGTAATCAAGTAATGCCCCTCCAATCAGTACCCCTCGCCGCCATGGTGACGGCGAGTTGGGCAATTTGCAATATCGGTCCGGCATATTTTGTTGCCCGCCAAGTTGTTGATCTTGTCGGCGGCACGCGACAAGGACGTGACATCCGCGCCGACCTGGCGCGCGTCCAAACTGCGACAGCGCTTAAATCTCGATTTCCCGGCTGATCTGCACGAAATGCTCGCTCGGAAAATTGAAGCGGTCGGCCGGATGGATCGAGTTGCGGTACAGGAAAGAAAACAGCCGACGCCGCCACGCCGCCAGCCGCGGTTTCTGCTTACGCGCCACCACGTAGTCGCGCTCGCTGAAATAGATGGCATCGTCGGATTTGATCGGGCACTTGGCTTTTTCGCGGTCGAGCGCCCTGGAGACGTCGGGATTTTCCATAAAGCCGAAACGCACCGTCACCTGCCAAAAGCCCTGGCCGAGCGGCTCGACATGAAGCCGGCTGTTGGCGCGCACGCGAGGCGCCGCGGTAAACTGCACCGTGAGCGCGACGGCCTCCTCATAGAGCGATCCCATCTGGCGCACGTGATTGGCAATCAGCGGCGGAATAAAACCCGGCAGCCGGGTGAGAAAAATCGCCCGGCCGGGAATGCGGGGGATCTTATGATCGCGCAATTGGCGGACGAATTGCCCGATCGAGCACGGCGTCGCGCTCCTGGCGCCGGTGCATGGCGTCGATGCCGGCGTGCCACGTCGTCATCACGACGAAAATCGCCAGGCCGAACAACAGCGGGATCCAGCCGCCATCGGCGATCTTGGTGAGATTGGCGACGAAGAAGGCGAAATCGACGCACATGAACAGCGAGAACAGCCCGATGGCGGCCCAAGCCGGCCACCGCCACAGACACCCGCATGATGCGATAAAGGATCGCCGTCGTCATCAGCATGGTGGTGGAGACGGCCGCGCCATAGGCGCCGGCAAGCCGGTCGGAACTGGCGAAGCCGATCGTCAGCGCCAGCGTGCCGATCATCATCAGCCAGTTCACGAATGGCACGTAAATCTGGCCGAATTCTTCGGACGAGGTTTGTTTGATGTGCATCCCGGGCAGCCAGCCGAGCTGCATCGCTTGCCGGGTGAGCGAGAACGATCCGGTGATGATGGCCTGGCTGGCAATGACGGTCGCGATCGTGGACAAGGCGACCGCCGGATAAAGCGCCCAAGCCGGCACCAGCTTGAAAAACGGATTATCGCTACCGCCGGGATTGGTGATCAGCAGAGCGGTCTGGCCGGCATAATTGAGAAGCAGCGCCGGCAACACAACCGCGGACCAGGCGATGCGAATGGGTTTGCGGCCGAAATGCCCCATATCCGCATACATGGCCTCGGCGCCGGTCACGCAGAGAAACACGGCGCCGAGAATGGCGAGGCTCGACCCGGCGTGATGCACCAGGAACGCCGCCGCATAACGCGGATCGATCGCGACCAGGACATGCGGCGCCTTGCCGATGCCGATGACGCCAAGGACGGCGATGAAGACGAACCAGATGAGCATCAGCGGACCGAAGGCGCTGCCGACGGCGGCGGTGCCGAGCCGTTGCACGAGGAACAGCCCCAACAGCATGGTGGCGGCGATCGGCATGGTGTAGGGCGCGAAGTCGCCGCTGGCGATTTTGAGCCCTTCGACCGCGCTCAATACCGAGATCGCCGGCGTGATCATGCCGTCGCCATAAAGCAAGGCAGCGCCGATCAAGCCGAACACGATGAGATAGGCGCTTGCGGCCGCGCCAGCTGACGCCGGTCAGCGACATCAGCGCCAGGATACCGCCTTCGCCGCGGTTGTCGGCGCGCATGACGACCACGGCATATTTCAGCGCGACGACGATGAGCAGCGTCCAGAAGATCAGCGACAGGCTGCCGAGCGCGCTCGCGGCGTCGAAATGGCCGCCGTTGATCTTGGCGATGGCCTGGAAAACGTAGAGCGGGCTGGTGCCGATATCGCCATAAACGATGCCAAGCGCGGTGAAAACCGCGATCGGCTTGAGCCCCTCCAGTGGCTGCAATACAGCCGCTTTGGCGTCGGCAATCGTGCTCAAAGAAACTCCCCCAGGCCTAAATGGCCGGTTGGCGGCAGGGTCGTCTCCGCCTCCGACAACGCCGCCGCCAACAAGCGGTTCAACCAACTCTCGAAGACCTAACCGACGACGAAATCGAAAAATTTCGCGCCAAGCTCGGCGAAGCGGCCGTGCCGGCAATAGCTTAGAATACCCCGAGATGCTGGCGCAGATCGACGCCGTCGGCTTTGAGCGCCGCGGCCGTCGAGACCACGGCGACGCGGCCGGAATTGAGAATGACGATGTCGTCGGCAATGTCGAAGACGAGCTTCGGACTCTGCTCGACCAGCACGATGGACAGCCCGCTTTCCTTGAGCTTGCGGATCGTCGCCATGACCTCGGCGACGATTTGCGGCGCCAGGCCCTCGGACGGCTCGTCCATCAGCAAGACGCGCGGATTGGCCATCAACGCGCGGCCGATGGCGAGCATCTGCTGCTCGCCGCCGGACAGGTAACCGGCGATCTGGCCGCGGCGCTCGGCGAGCCGCGGGAACATGGCGAACACCGTGTCCTCGGTCCACGGCGCGTGGCGGGTGGCGAAGCCGGCATGCGCGGCGACCATGAGGTTCTCGCGCACGGTGAGGCTTTTGAAAACGCGGCGGCCTTGCGGCACCAGCGCGACGCCGCGCGCCGCGATCATTTCCGGCGGCAGCCGCGTGACCGCCGTGCCGAAAACTTCGACGCTGCCGACGCGCGGCGGCAACAGCCCGACGCTGACATTCATGCAGGTCGATTTGCCGGCGCCATTGCGGCCGAGCAGCCCGAGCAGTCTGCCCTCGCCGAGCTGGAACGACACTTGCTGCAACACGTGGCTGTCGCCGTAAAAGGCGTCGACGCCGCGAAGCTCGAGCGCGCTATTCGCCAAGATAGACCTCCCGCGTGCGCGGATCGGCCACCACTTCGGCGCGGGTGCCCTCGACGATCACCTCGCCGAAATGCAGCAGCGTGATGCGGTCGGCGAGATCGAGCGCGGTGTCCATGTCGTGCTCGATCATCACGATGGTGACGTCGCGCGGAATGGCGGTGAGAAGCTTGCGCACGTCCTGCCGCTCGTCGATCGACAGGCCGGCAAACGGCTCGTCGAGCAGCAGCACTTTCGGATTTTGCGCCAGCGCCATGGCGATCTCGACCCGCCGCCTTTCGCCGTACGAGGTCTGCGCCAGCGGCCGCGCGGCGATATGATCGAGGCCGACGCGCTCGAGCGCCTCGCGGCCCTGCGCGGTGAGGTGATGCTGGCGGTCGAGCGCGAGCAGCGGATTCCAGCGCAGCGGCGACAGGCCCAGCAACGCCAGCGTCACGTTGTGCTCGATGGTGTCGTGCGCGAACAGCGTGATGATCTGATAGGTGCGCGCCATGCCGAGATGGGTGCGCTTGCGGCTCGGCATCCGGGTGATGTCGCGGCCGAACAGCGCGACCGAGCCGCTGTCGGGCGCGATCTCGCCGGTGATGAGATTGAACAACGTGGTCTTGCCGGCGCCGTTCGGGCCGATGATCAGCCGCCGCTCGCCCGGCGCGATGTCGAGATTGACATTGGTGGTGACGCGCAAGCCGCCGAACGATTTGCTCAGATTGCCGACGAAGCCGAGCGCGGTCATGGCTTCGGCCCCGTGATCGACGCCGCCGGCTTGCCGGCCGGCTCTTCTGCCGGTCGACGCACGCCACGCCGAGCGCGTCAGCCGCACCGCGCCCGGCACCAGGCCTTCCGGCATGAACACGACGATGGCGACGAAGATGGCGCCGAGCATGAAATTCCAGCGCGTGATATAGGCGCTCACCACGTTCTTGACGATCACGACCAGCGCCGCGCCGACCACCGGCCCGAGCAGCGTTCCGGCGCCGCCGGAAATCACCATCAGCAAGCCTTCCGCCGACGCGGTGAGCGCCAGCGCCTGCGGGCTGATGAACTCGTTGTAATAGACGAACAGGATGCCGGCGACCGCGGTCAACAGGCCGGAGAACATGAAGGCCCAGAACCGGATCATCCAGACATGATAGCCGAGCGCATTCATGCGGCGCGGCTGGTCGCGCGTGCCGCCCAGCGCGGCGCCGAGCGGCGAACGCACGAAGATCGCCACCGCGGCGACCGCGAGCAGAAACACGATCGAGCGTCGCGTCGTAAAAAGCGCGCGGCGATTTCGAGCGGCAGCCCGAACGGCGCCGGCCGCGTCGCCACGCTGATGCCGTTGTCGCCGTTGGTGATGCTGATCCAGCGATAGGCGAGCCCCCAGATGATCTCGCCGAGCGCCAGCGTGATCATGATGAAGCTGATGCCGGTCGCCCGCAGCGCCAGCGCGGCAAAGCCCGCGGTGGCGACGAGGCCCGCCGCAAGCGCCGGCCAGGATCGCGACGCGCGTGGCCGTAGCCGGCGGCGAGCAGATAAGCGACGACATAAGCGGCGACGCCGAACAGTCCGGCATGGCCGAGCGAAACCAGTCCGGCATAGCCGACGAGCACGTTGAGCCCGAGCGCAAACACCGCGTAGAGCAGAATCTGGCTCGCGATATTGACGTAATAGACTTGCTGGATCGCATAGGGCACCGCGATCAGCGCCAGGACGGCGACGGCGATGGCGACGCGGCGCGACGACGCCGCCTGCCGACTGCCCGTCACAGGACTTGTTGCGGACCTGTTCACAGGATCTGGCCTCCGAACAGGCCCTGCGGCCGCAGCACCAGCACCAGCACCATCGGCAGGAACAGCACGAAATAGGCGAGCTCAGGCAACAACGCCTGGCCGAAATTATAGATGAAGCCGACGATGATGCTGCCGACGAAGGAGCCGAGCAGGCTGCCGGTGCCGCCGAGGATGACGACGACCAGCGCCAGCGGCAGCATGTCCTGGTCGAGGCCCGGATAGACCGACAGGATCGGTCCGCCGATCATGCCGGCGAAGCCGGCTAACCCCGCGCCGAGCGCGAACACGATGGTGAAGAGCTGCGAGACGCGGATGCCGACCACGCGCGCCATCTGCGGATCGTCGACGCCGGCGCGGATCATGGCGCCGAGCCGCGTGCGTTCCAGCATCAGCCACAGCGCGATGGCGAACACGACCGCGATCACGATCACCGCCATGCGGTAGAGCGGGAAAGCCGCGCCGGCGAAGCGGATGAAGCCGCCGAAGTGCGGCGGCGTCGCCACCGAGATCGGATCGCCGCCCCAGGCCATCAGGCAGAGATCGGCGACCATGAAGGAGACGCCGAGCGTCACCAGCACTTGCGCCAATTGCTGGCCGGCGAGCCGGCGCAGCAACAGCCGCTCCATCAGCGCGCCCAAAACCGCCACTTCCAGCGCGGCGAGGATCGCCGCCAGCCAGAAATTGAACGTGAAGCCGAGCGCGCCGGAGAGAAAGGTGGTGCCGAGATAGGCGCCGACCATGAACATCGAGCCGTGCGTCAGATTGGGAATGCGCATCAGCCCGAAGATCAGCGAAAATCCGGCCGACAACAGAAACAACAGGCCGCCGAACGTCACGCTGTTGACGGTGAGCAGCAGCCAGAATGTCATACCCGCCGCCCTGACAACAGCCGATTGCTGTCATCCGGTGCGGACGGCGGATCCGCACACGGAGCTCCGCAGTCCGTCTCGGCCGCGATACCACCGGATCATCGCTCACGGTGATGACATCAGCACTTGGTCACCGGCGGATAATCGCGCGAATAGACCGGATGGGCGAGAAACTCCGCCTCGGGCCAGGTCCAGAACTGACTGACGTTCTCGTAGGTCTTGATGGTCTTGTTCCAGAGCTTGAGCCCGTATTTGGCGCCTTCGGTGCCGAGGCGGCGGACGTAGAAGGTGCCGATCACGTTGTTGAGATGATCGAACTTGACCGGTCCGCGCGGCGTGTCCGTCAGATTGACCGCCTTGAGCGCCGCCATGAACTTATCCCTGTCGCTGGCGTCGCCGCCGGTCGCTTTGAGCGCCGCATCGACCACTTGGCAATTGACGTAGAGCATGGCGGCATACTGGCCGGGAACGGCGTCGTAATTCTTCAGCATGCCGTCGATGAAGCGCTGGTTGGCGTCGGTCTCGAGATCGAGCGTGTAGGGGCACGCAGCTGACCAGGCCGATCGCCTCGTCGCCGAAGCTCTTGAGCAGCGCGTCGTCGCCGCCGGTCTCGCCGGTCACCACCGGATATTTCAATCCGGCGCTGGCATAGGCTTTCATGAAGCGCAGCGGGTTCGAGCCGGCAAAGCCCTGGCAGACGCCGTCGCAATCGCTGATCTGCGCGATGTAGGGCGTGTAGTCGGGCGTGACCAGCGGCGGCCACAGCTTGTTGACGACGCAGCCGCCGTCCTCCTGGAACGCCGCCTGGAAGCCGCCCATCTGCTCGTAGCCGAAGGCGAAATCCTCGACGATGGTGACGACGCGTTTGAGCTTCATCTCGGTCGCCGCGTAATGTCCCATCGGCTGCATCGCCTGCGAGGACGTGGCGGACGCGCGCAACAGATACGGATTGGGCGTGCGTTGCGTGAGGTTGTCCGCCGCCGCCAGGCAGAGCGTCGGCATCTTTTGCTGCTGGACATAATCGTTGATGGCGTACATCTCGAAGGCGGCGAGCGGGCCGAGGATGACGTCGACGTTGTCGCGCTCGACCAGTTCCTGGGCCTTGGTCTTGGTGCCGGCCGGATTGCCGCCGGTGTCGGCGGAGACGAAATCGACCTTGCGGCCGCCCATCGTATAGTTTGTCTCCTTCAGGTACGTGATCACGCCCTGCTCCATCTGGATGCCGCCTTGCGCCAGCGGCCCGGTCTTGACGGTCAGAAGGCCGAGCTTGAACGGCGCGGTCCTGCGCGACGGCGGGCGCCGGAAAGCGGGTCAGCGCCGCGGCCGCGCCGGCGGCAGTGCCGGCCAAAACCGCGCGGCGGCTGAATTTTCTAGACATAAGTTTGCGAGACATTGGTATCCTCCCTTTGGCGGCGTGATTTTTGAGGCGCCTGCGATCCAGTGCGTCCCTGCGCGATCGCCTTAGGCCATAGCTGTCACGTTATCATTCCAGGCGTCCCGGGCGAAGCCCTGCCGCCCTATAAAGTCCGCTATTGTCGTGCTTTTTTCAACATTCCCGCAGCGGCGGATAGTCGCGCGAGCGGCGCCGATGCGGGGCAAACTCTTGCGCCAGCCCGAGACCACTTGTTGCACCGCCCCCACATAGCCGGCAACCAATTGCAGCGGCTGGATATGCCGTTCAGTGCCTCGACCGCCCGCACGTTACCTTTTCTTTCGGCGGAATAATCGGCAGCAGCAGATGGGGCCGCGCCGCGCCGCCGAAATGCAGGCCGGTGACGCCGCCGAAAATCTGCGGCGGCCGGTCGCGCGGATCGTCGTGCAGGAACGGGCCGCAGCCGGTCAGCTCGTTCTTGAAATTCGACAGCCGCCCGCCGCTGCCGCCCGGATAGACGTAGTCCCTGCCGCGGATGGTGAGCGCAATGCGGTGGCCGGCCGGCACGACGATCGAGGTCGGCCAGATCTCGATATCGAGCCCGACCGACTTCGCCCGGCTTGAGCGGCTGGCTTTTTGTCGTGGGTGTGGTAGGGCCGGTACGGCTTCGACAGCTTCTTGTCGAGCGCGCGATGCGAGGCGCGCAGCCAGCCCTGCCCAACCGGCGTATGCGGATCGATGGCGCCCTGGAACACCACTTCCTTCAGATCGGGCGACAACACCCGCAGCACGGCGAAAATGTCGGCATCGCCGGTCGAGGACGACACGAACAGCTTGACCGCGGACGGGCCGGTGATTTCGGTCTCATGCGCCAGCGGCGGCGTGAGGAAAGTCACGCCGTCGCCCATCGCCTCGAAATGGATCACGGCTTTCCTCTTGGCCGCTTTGTCGCCGAGCGAGCCGTCGGCGGGATCGAGATAAAACTTGGTCCATTTGGTGCGCTTGAGCGGCCATTCGTTCTCGGCGCGCTCGACGAAGCGATCGACATGGCGCACCTGCAAGCTGCACCGGCGGCTGCTTGTCCCAGCCGTTCTTCTTGCCGTGGAGAAAATAATCGAAAAAGCGCAGTTGCAGATCGCGGCCGTAATCGGTGTAGAAATGCGTCCAGTGCTCGATGCCGTGCGCTTCGAGCCACTTTTGCTTCGATGCGGCGCGGACGTAAGCCTTCGAAATTGCCGCGCGGATGCAAGCCTTGCCCGCCCCAATTGGCCGCCGACAAAAGCGGCACCTTCACCTTCGACCAGACCGGCGAGCGGGCGCGGTGATAGTCGTCGTCGAGCGGATGCGCGGCGATGTCGGCGCCGAAATTGCAGCGGTTTTTGGCGAGCTCTTCGTCGGAAAGAATGTCCGGCCCGCAAACAAGCTCGCCATGCACGCGGCTTCGTTTGCCGCGCTCGCCTGAGCCGTATTGCACGGTCTTGACCTGCATGTCGTACCAATTTTCCCAGAACGTGGAGAGAATGCCGCCGTGGTGCGTCATGTCGCGATACCAGTCGGCGGCGCCCTCCCAGATGCACATGGCGGCAAGATGCGGCGGTTCAAGCGACGCCACATGCCACTGGTTGATGCCGTAATAGGAAATGCCGTTCAGGCCGACTTTGCCGTTCGACCACGGCTGTACGCCTGCCCATTCGATGCAGTCGTAGAAATCCTTGGTCTCGCGCGGCGAAAAATGATCGATGAAGCCGGGCGAGCAGCCGGCGCCGCGCGAATCGACGCGCACGCAGGCATAATCGTGCGGCACCCATTTTTCCGGATCGACCACTTCCCAGCTCTGATAGAGATTGCTCGAGCCGGCGGTGACGTCGGGATGCTTTTCCGCCATGCGCTGCCCAGGCGCTCGGATAGCCGTCCTGAAAGGCGAGTCCCTTGGCGTACGGACCGTAGCTCAAGATTACCGGATAGCGGCCCTCGGCCACGGGGCGAAACACATCGGCGCGCAGCACGAGCCCGTCGTCCATCGCAATCGGCACGTTCCAGTCGATGCGCATGCCGTCGCGGGTTTCGCTGCGCGCTTCGATCTGCTTGCGGTCGCCCGCGGCCGCCGCCATGCGGGCTTCGCCTTCAAGCGATGACATGCGTTTTCCTCCACTCGTGTCATTCCGGGGCGAAGGCTAAAGCCCGCGTGCCCGGAATGACAATCAACGTTTTTTTGTGCGCACTTTATTGCGTTTCACCCCGGCCATTTTTTCCAGCACGGCGCAGACCGCGGCGGTGTCTTCGGCGCCGTGGCCGCTCTTGAGCGCCTTGTCGTAAATGCGGCTCGAGGCATCGAACATCGGCGTCGGCACTTTGATCTTGCGGGCGTAGCTGCCGATCACGTCCATGTCCTTCTGCCACACCGAGATCTTCATTGTCGGATTGTCGTAACGGTCCTTCACCATCATCGGCGCGCGCAGCTCGAAAATGCGCGAATTGCCGGCGCCGGTTTTGATCAGATCGAAAATGAGCTGCGGCGGCAGGCCGGCCTTGATGCCGAGCACCATGGCCTCCGCGCTCGCCACGTTGTGGATGGCAACCAGCAGATTGGCGACGTATTTCATGCGGCTGCCGTTGCCGAATTCGCCGAGATCGAACACGGCGCGGCCGAAGGCGGCGAACATCGGGCGCAGACGCTTGATCTCGGCGGAGCCGCCCGAGGCATAGACGACGAGGTCCTTGACCCTGGCCTGGGCGCCGGTGCCGCTGACCGGGCAATCGAGCAGCAGGTGGCCGGCCTTGTGCAGCACTGCCTGGGCGCGAGCCTTGTCGTCGATGGTGAAGGTGGACGCCTCGACGATCACGCGGCGCGGCAGGCCGGCTTTGGCGATCGCGGCGGCGGTTGCGCTCGAGTGCTTCGGGCTTGGGCAGACTGGTGATGATCGTCTTTGCCTGGCGCGCGACATCGACGGCGTCGGCAGCGATCTCGACGCCGGCGCGCGCCAGCGCCTTCCGCCGCGCCGGAGCAATGTCGCAGCCGATCACGCGCCAGCCGGCGGCGACGAGGTTTTCCGCAAATGCGCCGCCCATGATGCCGAGGCCGACGATGCCGACGACACCCTTGTTTCCTGAAACCATCCCTTGCCCGCTCCCTTTTGTTCAAGGACGCGACGCTATGACACCCGCTCCACGCCTGCGCAAGCCGCTTTCTCAGCCCGCGCCGATCGCCTATCGTCCGCGCCGGGATGGAATGCCTAGGAGATGTGGATGCGTATCGGTGTCGCCGGTGTCGGCAAAATGGGCGCGGCCATCGCGGCGCGGCTGATCGAGGTAGGGCACGAAGTCGCGGTGTGGAATCGCACACCGGACAAGGCCAAGACGGTCGCGGGCGCAACCGTGGCCGCGACGCCGGCAGAGTTGGTGGGGCGCGCGGACGTCATCATCTCAAGCCTCACCGACGCAGCGGCGCTCGACGCGGTCTATAAAGGGCCGGCGGGCCTGCTCAGCGGCGATGTCGCCGGCAAGCTGTTGATCGACATGAGTACGGTGTTACCGGCGACCGAGGTCGCGCTGGCGCAAGCGGTGCGCGGCAAAGGCGCCGCTTTTGTCGAGTGTCCGGTCGGCGGTTCGACCGGACCGGCGCGGCAAGGCAAGCTCATCGGGCTCATGGGCGGCGACGCCGCCGACGTCGCGCGCGCGCGGCCAATTCTCGAACAACTGTGCCGCCGCCTCGAACATGCCGGGCCGGTCGGTTCCGGGGCGGTGCTCAAATTCGCGGTCAATCTGCCGCTGATGGTTTATTGGCAGGCCTTGGGCGAAGCACTCGCGCTGGCGCATGCGCTGCCGGTCGATCCGGGGCGGCTGATGGATTTGCTGAGCGACACCTCCGGCGCCGCCACCATCGCCAAAGTGCGCGCACCCGGCATTGCCGCGATGCTCAAGGGCGGCGATCCCGGTCCGGTGACCTTCGACGTCGACGGCGGCATCAAGGACATGCGGGCGATGCTGGCCGAAGCCAAATCGCGCGGCATCGAGCTGCCGCTCGTCGACAAGGCACTCGCCTGCTACGAAGAAACCAAGCGCCGCCGCTCGGGCAGTGCCGAAATCTCCACCGTCTCGGCCTATTGGGCGAGCCGCGGTCAGCAGTAAAAGCCTGTCAGCAAACAAATCGGAGCCGTCATGTCAGCCGTTACGCTTGCACAAGCCGCCACCATCGTCGACGTCGCGCTGAACAAGGCGCGCGAACTCAAGCAAATGCCGCAGACCGTGGTGGTGCTCGACCCCGGCGGTCATGTCGTCTGCGCCAAGCGCGAGGACGGCTCGGGCATCATTCGTTTTGAGATCGCCGTCGGCAAAGCCTATGGCGCGCTCGGCATGGGCTGGGGCTCGCGCACCATGATGGAACGGGCGGCGCAAAACCCGAATTTCCTCGCCGCCATCGTCGCGGCGAGCGGCGGGCGGCTGGTGCCGAACCCCGCGGGCGTGCTGATCCGCGACGCGAGCGGCGGCATCATCGGCGCGGTCGGCATTTCCGGCGACACCGGAGACAATGACGAGATCATCGCCGTTGCCGGCATCGAGGCGGCGGGGCTGAAGGCCGATCCGGGCGGGACGAAGAAATAGCGCCCGGCATAAACCCGCGCGCGGCGGAAAGGGGAGGACACAGTGAAGCTGTTTTCATTCTGGCGCTCGCTCGCGACCTATCGCGTGCGCATCGCGCTCAATCTCAAAGGCATCACGCCCGACGAGGTGATCCAGGTCAATCTCATGAAGGGCGAGCAGCGGGAAGCGGCTTACCGCGCGGTCAATCCGATGATGGCGATCCCGGCTCTGATCGACGGCGACGGGCCGGCTTTGTTCGAATCGCTGGCGATCATCGAATATCTCGATGAGACCCATCCGACGCCGCCTTTGCTGCCGCGTGATGCGCGCGGCCGCGCTCGCGTGCGCGGCTTGAGCCAGCTGGTCGCCTGCGATTCGCATCCGCTGATCGTGCCGCGGGTGCGCGAATATCTGGCGCACGAATTCAAATTCGACGAAGCCTCGGTCAACACATGGTGCCGGCATTGGCACACCGCCGCGATCACCGCGCTCGAAACGCATCTCAAAGACAAAGCCACCGGCCGCTATTGCCACGGCGACACGGTCACGATGGCCGATATCTGCCTCGCCAGTCAGGCGGCGGGCGCGAAATATTTTGCCGTCGACACTGCGCCGTTTCCGGCCTTCACCCGCATCGTCGATGCGCTGTCGCAAATCGACGCCTTTGCCCGCGCCCATCCGATGAAGCAGCCCGGCGCGCCGGTGGCCTGATGGCCGTTACCACCACTTGAAGAAATGATGCAGCGGGCCGCGGCCGGATCCGATCTCGAGCCGGTCCGCCGCGGCGATGGCGGCGCTCACAAAGGCCTTGGCCTCGCCGACCGCCCCGGCGAGCAAAAATCCCTTGGCGAGCCCGGCGGCAATCGCTGAGGCGAGCGAGCAGCCGGTGCCGTGGGTATTTTCGGCGGCAAGGCGCGGCGCCGCGAAGCGGGTGGAACCGCTCGGCTCGACCAGAAGATCGACGGCCTCCGGGCCGCTGGCGTGGCCGCCTTTGATCAGCACCGCGCCGGCGCCGAGCGTGAGTAACTTTTCCGCTTGCGCGCGCATCTCGTTCTCGTTGCGCGCCTGCGGCAGATCGAGCAGCGCCGCGGCTTCCGGCAGATTGGGCGTCAGCACGTTGGCCTGCGCGATCAGTTTGCGCAACGCGCCAAGCGCGTCCGAATGCAATAGCGTCTCGCCCGACGTCGCCGCCATGACCGGATCGAGCACGACGTTGCGCGCACGATGCCGGCCGAGCCCTGCGGCGACGGCGTCGATCGCCGCCGCGTTGCCCAGCATGCCGATTTTTACCGCGCCGATATCGAGATCGGAAAACACCGCATCGATCTGCGCCGCGATGAAATCCGCCGGCACTTCGTGAATGGCAGACACGCCTTTGGTGTTCTGCGCCGTCAGCGCGGTGATGACGGACGCGCCGTAAACGCCGAGCGCGGCAAAGGTTTTCAGATCCGCCTGGATGCCGGCGCCGCCGCCGGAATCCGAGCCGGCGATGGTCAGCGCGATCGGAACGGCCATCACGCGCCCCGCTTCGCCAGCATGGCGTCGACGATATCGCGCAAGCTGCGCGCCGCAGCGGCGGGATCGGGCGAAAGCGACAGCGCCGAAATGACGGCGACGCCGGCGGCGCCGGCGCCGATGACCTCGGCGGCATTGCCGGCGTCGATACCGGCGATGCCGACGACGGGGAGTTGCGGCGCGCGGCGATGCAATGCGGCGATAATGCGCGCCAGGCCTTGCGGACCGATCGGCGGGTTTTTCTGCTGTTTCGATAAGGTGACATAGACGCCGCCGGAGCCGACATAGTCGATCAGATCGAGCGGCGCGGCGTCGGCCTCGGCAACCGATTTGATCGACAGGCCTATGATCGCGTCGCGGCCGAGGAGCGCGCGGGCGTCCTCGATCGCCATGTCGTCGGGCCCGAGATGCACGCCGTCGGCTTTGGCGGCGAGCGCCACATCGAGGCGATCGTTGACGACGAACGGCACGCCAAGCGGCGCCAGCGCCGCCTTGATCGCCCTCGCCTCCCCCACCATGGCGCGCGTCTCGCTCACCTTGTCGCGCAATTGGACGAGCGTGGCGCCGCCTTGGGCGCAAAGCCGCGCCAAATCGGCAAGATCGCGCCCGCCGGCACGCTCGGGATCGACGATGGCATTGAGGCGAAGATCGACCGGCATTACAAAACCCCTGTTAGCCGGCAAACGTTACACCGTCCGGCCGGGCTCGTGCAGTCCTTGCGGTCTGGTATAGACTTAACGCGACGGTCCCGGAGGCGCGGATGATTCCCTTTTTCGTGCAGATCAAATGCCAGCTCGGCAAGTCCTACGACGTCGCCAATAAGCTCGCCGACGCCGAGATCGCCTCGGAAATCTATTCCACCGCCGGCGATTTCGATCTTTTGGTGAAATTCTACGTCGATCCGTCGACCGATATCGGCCATTTCATTGCCGAGAAAGTGCAGCCGATCCCCGGCATTGCCGAGACCCGCACCATCATCACCTTCAAGGCGTTCGGAGCGGGGTCGTATTGACGGACCGGGACGATTGACGCCGGCGGCGCCGTGCTCACGCTCCCCCTTCCGTCTTGCGAATTCTCAATTCTTTTTCTTCGGCGGCGGCGTCGGGCCCTGTACCGGCGGCAGCGTGAAAATGTAATCGGCGATGGCGGCGCGATCGTTGGCGCCGAGCAGCGACGTGTTGCGGATGACCTCGGCCATGGTGCTGCCGACGAAATCGCCGGACGGGGTCATGCCGTCGCCGAGGAAGCTCGCGATATCTTTCTGCGACCAGATTTCGTCGCCATGCTGCAGCCCGGCCGGCGTGATATTCGGCACCCAGCCGCTGCCGTCCGGCGTCGGGCCGCCGGCGAAGCGCTCGTCCTCGATAACGGCGCCGAGCCTATTGCGTGGCGAGTGACACTCGGCGCAGTGCCCCGGACCGTTGACCAGATAAGCGCCGCGGTTCCATTGCGCCGAGCGCGACGGATCGGGCACGAACGGTCCGCCATGCAGGAATAAAAGCTTCCAGCCGCCAATGAGCCAGCGCTCACTGAACGGAAACGTCAGATCGTGCCGGCGCACTTTGCCCGACACCGGCGGCAGAGTTTTGAGATAGGCAAACAAATCGCGCACGTCGTTGAGCTGCATGTGCTGGTAGGACGTGTAGGGAAACGCCGGATAGAGATTGGCGCGGTCCGGCGACGTGCCCTTCCACAGCGCGGTGACGAAATTCGCCTCGCTCCAGCGGCCGATGCCGTCATTGGGGTCGGGCGAGATATTCGGCACATAGAAGGTGCCGAACGGCGAATTGAGCGCCAAACCGCCGCCGAGCCGGGTGCGATCGACCTTGTCGGGATCCTTGTTGGGGACGGCGTGGCACGCCGAGCAGCCACCGATCGCGAACATGGTGCGGCCGTCATCGAGATTGGGCGTATAGGGCGGCAGCGCCGAGGCGGGAACGACGGCCGGCAGCGTCAGGAACCAGAACATGGCAAGGGCCAACGTGGCGCCGGCTGTGGCGACGAGCGCGAGCGTTCGCAATGTCGGCATGCCACGGCCTCCGCCACCCAAACCTAATACGGGATTCCCGGATCAGGGAAATATTCCCGAAAAGCCGAAAGGCGGCGCGCCCTTACGGACGGCCGCCCCCATTGCGGGACGCGAGGCTTGATCAGCTCGGTTTCACGCGAAACGTCTGATGGCAGGAGCCGCAATTCTTGCCGATGGTCGGAAAATTGGTCTTCAGGCCGTCGAGGTCCTTGGTCGAATCCTGCGCCGTTTTAATGTCGGCGGCGAACTTGGCAATGGCGGCCTTGAAGTCGTCCGACCTTTCCCAGACCGCCGGTCCGGCCGTGGTGTGATCGCCGGTTTTCGAGCAATCCGGGAACAGTGTCGGCATCGCCGCCGCATCGGTGGCGAAGGTGGCGTAGATCTCCTGGACCTTGGCGAGATCGAAGGGCGTCTCGCCTTTGATCATCGAAGACCCGATCTTCGCCTCGGCGGCGCTGTGCTTCATGAGCGTCTGGCGCTTGTCGATCACATCTTGGCAGCTCTGCGCCGAGGCAGCGGTGACGCCGAATACCAGAATGGCAAGTGCTACGAGCAGTTTCTGAATCATCGCTATCACTCCCTGCGGCGGTTCGGCATTGCCCCCGAGATCACGCAACCCATCAGGGGCAATGGTACCTCAGCCGTATCGCGATGAACACCGCACCGTCGCCCTTATTCCGCGGAAACCGTCAATGGCGGCCGGGGATTGGTTTTATCAACCGCCGGTCATTCGGCCGGTTGCACCGAACCTTGGTTTTCCTTGCCGCGCCGGTGTCCGAGTTGGGCGATATAGCGGGCGATAACATAGAACACCGGCGTGAAGATCAGGCCGAATGCCGTCACCCCGATCATGCCGGAGAACACCGCGGTGCCGAGCGCCTGGCGCAGTTCCGCGCCGGCGCCGATTGCCCAAACCAAAGGCGTCACGCCGAGGATGAAGGCGAATGAGGTCATCAGGATCGGCCGCAGCCGCAGCCGCGTCGCCTCGACGGCGGCCTCCCAGCGCGTGCGCCCTTGATCTTCCAATTGGCGGGCAAACTCGACGATCAGGATCGCATTCTTCGCCGCCAGACCGATCAACACCACGAAGCCGACCTGGGTGAGGATATTGTTGTCGAGACCGCGCAGGATGACGCCGGTAATGGCGGCGACCAGACACATCGGCACGATCATGATCACGGCCAGCGGCAAAGTGAGACTCTCGTATTGGGCCGCCAGCACCAGAAAGACGAAGACCACCGCTAGTCCGAACGCGAACATGGCGGTATTGCCGGCCCTGATTTGTTGATAGGCCAGCGTCGTCCACTCGGTGGCGAATCCTTCCGGCAGCGTCGCATCGGCGAGCTTGTCCATGATCGCGATCGCCTGGCCTTGCGAATAGCCCGGCGCGGCGGCGCCGTCGACCTCGGCGGTCGGATAGAGATTGTAGCGCGGCACGCGATAGGGGCCGGCGATGTTGTCCACGGTGGTGAAGGAGCCGAGCGGAACAGTATCGCCGCTGGAATTGCGCACCCTGATTTTCAAGACGTCGGCGACGTGCTGGCGGTCCTCGTCGCGGGCCTGCGCCATGACGCGGAAGGTGCGGCCGAACAGATTGAAGTCGTTGACATAGGATGAGCCGATATAGACCTGCAGTGCGTTGAACACGTCCTGAACGTTGACGCCGAGCAACTGCGCCTCGATACGGTCGATATCGAGAAAGACCTGCGGCGTCGAAGTTTCGAACAGCGAAAACGCCTGCGCAATACCGGGCGTTTTCACCGCGGCCAGCACCAGCGATTCGGTGGCCTGGCGCAAGGCCTCCGATCCTTGTCCGGAACGGTCCTCGACCATCATGCGGAAGCCGCCTGCATTGCCGATGCCCATAACAGGAGGCGGCAACACCGAGATGATGAAGGCGTCCTGGATGACCGACAGCCGGCGATTGAGCTGCTCCTGGATGGCGGCCGCCGATTCGCGCGGGTCGTGGCCGCGCTTGGTGTAATCGTCGAGCACCAGAAACAGCGCGCCGGAATTCGGCGCGTTGGTGAAGGTCGCGCCGGAAAAGCCGACGATGTTCACGGCATGCACCACCCCCGGCACACTGAGCGCGATGTCGAGCGCGCGCTGCTGCACCGCATCGGTGCGGGCGAGCGACGCGCCGGGCGGCAACTGCACGACGACGATGATATAGCCGCGGTCGACCTGCGGGATGAAGCCGACCGGAGTGGTGCGGAAGGCGTTGAGACCGAGCGCGATGACGACGAGATAGATTGCGGCCATCATCACCGCGCGCCGCACCGTTCTGGTGGCAAGCCAGGAGATGCCGAAGCCGACCTGGTCGAAGCCGCGGTTGAAATAGCCGAAGAATTGATGAATCGGCCGCTCCCACCAGCGGTCGCGGTGGCCGCTTTGGTGCGGCCTGAGCAGCAGCGCGCACATCGCCGGCGACAGCGTCAGCGAGACAATCAGCGAAATGACGGTGGCGCCGGTAATGGTCAGCGCGAACTGCCGGTAGAATTGGCCGGAAATGCCAGTGATAAAGATCGACGGCACGAACACCGCGCACAGCACCAGCGCGATGGCGACCAGCGCCGAGCCGACCTCGTCCATGCTCTTGCGCGCAGCCTCGCGTGGCGGAAGCCCTGCGGCGATGTTGCGCTCGACGTTTTCGACCACGACGATGGCGTCGTCGACCACGATGCCGATCGCCAAGACCAGGCCGAACAGCGACAGATTGTTCAGCGTGAAGCCAAACGCCGCCATGAAGAAGAAACTGCCGATCAGCGAGACCGGGATGGCGACAAGCGGAATGAGGGCGGCACGCCAAGTCTGCAGAAACAGCACCACCACCAGCACGACCAGCACGATGGCCTCGCCGATGGTGTCGATCACCGCATCGACCGACTGCTGGATGAATTGCGTGGGATTGTAGACGATGGCGTATTTGACACCGGGCGGGAACCGCTGCGACAGCTTCGCCATCAGATCAACGACGCCCTTGGCGGTGTCGAGCGCATTGGAGCCGGGCCGCTGGAAAATCGCCAGCGCAACCGCGGGGTCGTGGTCGAGATAGGAGTTCGACGAGTAGTCGAGCGCGGCGAGCTGGATGTCGGCGATGTCGCGCAGCCGCACCACCGCGCCGGGCGTTTCTTTGACGACGATATTGCCGAATTCCGCCGGCGTATCGAGCCGGCCGAGCGTCTGCACTGCGATCTGAAACGCGCCCGGATGCGCCACCGGCGGCTGATCGAGCACGCCGGAGGCGACCTGGATGTTCTGCGCCTGCAACGCATTGGTGACGTCGGTTGCGGTCAGGCCAAGCGATTGCAGGCGGTCCGGGTCGAGCCAGATGCGCATCGAATAATCGCGGCTGCCGAACACGGTGATCGAGCCGACGCCGTCGACGCGGGTCAGCGGATCGGTGACTTCGAGCGTGGCGTAGTTCGATATGAACAAGGCATCGCGCGACTTGTCGGGCGAATAAAGGTGCACGACCATCATCAGGTCGGGCGAGGATTTTGTCACCGTGACGCCGATATTGCGGACGTCGGCCGGCAGCCGCGGCTGCGCAATGGCGACGCGGTTCTGGACCTGCACCTGGGCGATGTCGAGGTTGGTGCCGAGGTCGAACGTCACCTGGATCGAAAAGCGTCCGTCCGCCGTCGAATTGGACGACATATAGAGCATGTTTTCGACGCCGTTGATCTGCTGCTCCATCGGCGTGACCACCGTGGAGGCGACGACTTCGGCGCTGGCGCCGGGATATTGCCCGGTGACATTGATGATCGGCGGCGCGATCTCGGGATATTGCGCGATCGGCAGACGCGAGAACGCCACGCCGCCCAGGATCACAAAGACGATGGAGACCACGGCGGCAAAGATCGGCCGATCGATGAAGAAGTGCGAGATGCGCATCTACGCTATCAACCGGCTTTGGCCTGGTCGTCGGCCTTGGGCGGCGCGGCGGGATTGCCCTGCTCTTGCGCCTTCACTTTGACCCCGGGCTGCACATGCATCAGGCCGTTGACGATCACGCGGTCGGTGGGGAGCAAGCCGTCGCGGATGACGCGCAGGCCGCCGTCGAGCTGGCCGAGCGTCACGTATTTCTGCCGCGCCGTGCCGCTGTCGTCGACGACGAGGACGTATTTGCGCGCCTGCTCGGAGCCGATCGCGGCGTCGGGGATGAGCAGCGTCAGGTGCGGCGGCGAACCGGGCACGCGGATACGGCCGAACATGCCGGGCACGAATATCCCGTTCGGATTGGCAAAGATGGCGCGGCCGCGGATTGTGCCCGAAGACGTGCTGATGGCGTTGTCGACGAAATCGATCTTGCCGGTGTGGTCGAAATCCTTTTCGTCGATCAGCTTGAGCGCAACCGGTACGCCGGTGTCGATGCCGTCTTGCCGCTGATCCGCCGCCTGCTGATTGGACGGTGGATCGGATTGTTGCCCGGCCGGCTGGCCGGTCTGCTGCTCGGCTTGCTTGTCGGCCTGCTGAGCGGGCGGCGGATCCGCGGCTTGCTCGGATTTCCGGTTTTTGGCGAACCGCTCGTAACGCAGATACGAAGTCTCATCGAAGGTGAATTCGAAGCGAATCGGATCGACCGACACGATGGTGGCCAAGAGCGTGGTATTGCCGCCGGCGCCGCCGGTGATGAGGTTGCCGACCGACACGCGGCGGTCGCCGATCCGCCCGTCGACCGGCGCGCGCAGCTCGCTGTATTGATCGAGATCGAGCTCGGCGGAATTCACCATCGCCTCCTGCGCGGCAACGGACGCTTCGGCAACATTTTTGGCTTGCAGACGCTGATCGTAAGTTTGGTCGGTGATCGTCTTGTTCGCCAGCAAAGCCTGGCCGCGTTGCAGATCGCCCTGGGCAAAGGACAGGTTGGCGCGCGCCTGTGCGAGATTGGCGCGCATCTGTTCGAGCGCAATTTCGAACGGGCGGCGGTCGATGGTAAAGAGGAGGTCGCCCTTCTTCACCATCTGGCCGTCGGTGAAATGGATCGCCGAAAGATAACCGGGCAGCCGCGAACGAATCTCGACCGAATCGACGGCGACAAAGCGGCCGACATATTCGTCGTAGTCCACCACGGTGCGCGCCACCGGCTTGGCCGCGGTCACCGTTGGCGGCGGAAACGCCGCGCGCTGCTCTTGGCCGCGATCGCACCCGGCCAAGGCGACCGACAGCAATACGGCGGTGGGCAGGACCGCGAGACGCGCCGTCGTGACGAATGTCATCATGCTCCCCTCGAGCGTCTCGGCATCATAGGCATCGGCCGCTGTCAATCACACGAGACGCATAGTCGCCGCGCGAAGCGCGAGCCGCCGTTAGCCCTGCGGCGGCCCAAATATTGGCACCTAACATTTTACAGGCTTAAGCCATTGATATTACGGGACTCTACCTATCGAATCCGTGGTGGCGCCAAGATCGGGCTGGCTTTGCCGCAAACGACAAAGCCCGCAAACATGGCCAACTCGTGATCGGAGCCAAGTCCTGATCAGAGCCAAGTCCTGATCGGGCACAGAGCGCACGCTCAGCTGCGCCGCAAAGCCGCGATCGCCAGCGCAAGCCACGCGCCGATCAGGATGAAGCCGCCGGCGGGTGCGGCAAACGGGAACAGCCGGTGCGCGGTGAAAGCGCGTAGCGCGATGTCGCCGGAAAACAAAGTCGCGCCGAGCACC
This sequence comes from uncultured Alphaproteobacteria bacterium, assembly GCA_963816565.1. Taxonomy (GTDB): domain Bacteria; phylum Pseudomonadota; class Alphaproteobacteria; order Rhizobiales; family Xanthobacteraceae; genus BOG-931. The sequence goes on from CAWFLM010000003.1 coordinate 123,377, forward strand.
CATCCGGCCAACACGACGAGCGCCAACGGTCGCCACAGCACGCCTTGCTGGAGGAGCGCCGCGCCGCCGACAACGGCCGCGGCGTGGAACAAAAGCATATAGGCGGCGCTGTCGAGGCCCGCGCCGAGCGCAACATGAGCGCCGGCTGCGGCCAGCATGATGCCCCCGGCGCCCATCACGCCGGCCAACGCGATCAGAATCGTCAATGCCATGGGGGCGATGTCCTTACGCCGGCACTTCGCCCTTGAGCATGAGGCGGTAGAGGTAGCGGCGTTCGGTCATGTCGTAGTCGGGATTGGCCTGGTGCATGACGCTGCGGTTATCCCACATCACCCAGTCGCCGGGACGCCAGCGGTGACGATATTCGTATTTGTTCTGCGTCGCGTGCGCCATCAGTTCGTCGATCAGCTTGAGCGCGTCGTCATCGTCCATCCCGATGATGGACTCTATGCGCACCGGATTGAGAAACAGCGCCTTGCGGCCGTTGTCGGGATGGGTGCGCACCAGCGGATGAATGCCGGGCTGCGGCAGCTTGGCCCGGCTGTCCTCATTGAGGCCGGAGAGCGCGCGGGGGCTGTATTTGCTCTGATAGACGTGCACGGCCTTGAGCCCGTCGATGCGCTGTTTGGTGGCGGCGGGCAGGTCGTCATAGGCGTCGTGCATGTTGACGTATTGGGTGTCGCCGCCGCGCGACGGCAGCTCGACCGCGAACAGCGTGGTCGCCTTGGGCGGCGCCGGGTGATTGGAATGGTCGGTATGGAAGGTCTCGCCCGGAATCATCCGCTTGCCGTTCACGAAGATGTCGTTGGAGACGTAATAGACGTCGGGATGGCCGGGAACGTGCTGCTCTTTACGGTCGTGAATTTGGAGCTCGCCGAACACTTGCGCGGCGGCCTTGAAGTCGTTCGGATCGAACTCCTGGTCGCGCATGACCAACACGTGATGCTCGGCAAAGGCGCGATTGAGCGCGGCGCGGGTCTCGGCGTCGACCGGCTCGGTGAAATCGATGCCGACCACCTCGGCGCCGGTGTGTTCGGTCAGCGGCGTGATGGTGTAGGGAGTCATCAAACGGCTCCTCCCAGTGTTGTTTTTTTTACGCTAACGCCAGGACCGAGGAGGATCAAGGCGGGCTGAGGATGCGGCCTGCCGCTGCACAGTGGCTGCTCCCGAGAGAAGACGTTTCTACGAAAGGCGTCCTAGGCAGAATAATTGTCTAAGTCGCCTGGCAAGATCGTAACGCTGGCGGCTTGGAGCTATCGTTGACAGCCTCTACATACGGAAGCCTAAAAATGACGAGTGGACGGCCTCCGGCCGCTAATCCGGGCGCGCGTCCGAGCTGTGAGAGTTTTCCATGACCGATCTTTCCGTTGACGCACGCTTGCTCGCCAGCGAGCGCGGCGCGGCTCCCCCGATCAACACTTGGGTGGTGATCCTTGCGTCCGCCGTCCTTGGCGCCGGCGCGATTGCGCTCGGTGACGCCTATAGCTGGCGGCAGGGCGCGTTGTTCCTGGTGGGCGGCGGCCTCGGCGTCGCGCTTTATCACGCATTGTTCGGCTTCACCTCGGCGTGGCGTGTCTTTATTGCCGACGGCCGCGGCGCGGGGCTGAGGGCGCAGATGCTGATGCTGGCAGTCGGCGCGGTCCTGTTCTTTCCGGCGCTCGGCCACGGCTCGCTGTTCGGCCAGCCGGTTCACGGCGAATACGGCGCAGTCGGCATTTCCGTGATCGTCGGCGCGTTCCTGTTCGGCCTGGGCATGCAGCTCGGCGGGGGCTGCGCGTCGGGCACGCTCTACACGACCGGCGGCGGCAATTCGCGCATGCTGGTCACGCTTGCCTTCTTCATCATTGGCTCCGCGTTCGGCGCCTGGCATCTGCCCTGGTGGTCGGCACTGCCCAATATCGGATCGGTCTCGCTGATTAAGGTCTGGGGCTGGCTGCCCGCATTGATCGCCAGTCTCATGATGTTCGCCGCGATAACCGCCGCCACCGTAGTCATCGAACGGCGCACGCACGACGACTTGCGCTACGGCGTCATCACCGACCGTCGCGGCTTCACCCGATTTCTGCACGGGCCGTGGCCGCTCCTGGCCGGCGCGGTCGCTCTTGCGCTTGGCAATTTCGCCACACTTTACCTCGCCGGCCGGCCATGGGGCATCACGTCGGCGTTCGCGCTTTGGGGATCGAAGATCTTCGCCGGCGTCGGCGTCGACGTTGCCTCGTGGGGCTACTGGCATGCGCCGGAGCGCGCCAAGGCGCTGACCGAAAGTGTGTTTGCGGACATCACCTCGGTGATGGATTTCGGCATCATGCTCGGCGCGCTGCTCGCGTCGGGACTCGCCGGTAAATTCCACCCGGGCTGGAAGGTGCCGGGGCGATCGCTGCTCGCCGCCGTGATTGGCGGCCTGTTGCTCGGCTATGGCGCGCGGCTCGCTTACGGTTGCAACATCGGCGCTTACTTCAGCGGCATCATATCGGCGAGCCTGCATGGCTGGGTCTGGCTGGTCGCCGCCTTCCTTGGCAGCGTGCTCGGCACCTCCTTGCGGCCGTGGTTCGGATTAAGCGTCGAGCGCAACCTCACCGCCGCACAGCAGGGCCCCGTAGCGCAGGCATAGACGCGGACCCGAACTCGGCATCAGGGCGCGCATTTACGCTTGTGTCGAAACTGAGTGCGCGGCGGCAATGCCGCCAAACACATGTCGTTCTCGCCAAATCGCCCTGACCGGTCGGAGCGCAAACAAACAACAACCAAACAATCGCCTCATTTGGCCGCCGCACAAAGCGGCGAGAATCCGGCGCGTGCGTCCGCGAAACAAATACTTGCCATGCAAAAACGGGTAGGGCGCAACTCGACAATGATGCTATGACGCGACCTGCGCCTCGTTGATGTCAACAAGGCGCGTCCGTCTGCTTAGCCTCGCCAAGCTTGATGTTTGGCGGGGCTTTTGTTTGCGGATGGCAACAACAAACGTGTAACGAGTAGGAGTCCAAGCGCATGAAGTCGACGATCTTAGTGATAGCTGCTGCGGCGATCGCAATGTTCGGGCAATCCGCACAGGCGCGCGAACATCATTTTCGGCACCATCATCAACAGCTGGCGCGTCGCGATGTTGCGGCACCTCGGCTGGGATGGACGCCGGGCAATCCGTTCGCGTGGCAATCGCAACCCTCTTTCGTGCCGTCCGTCTTCGGGTCTACGGCACCGCAAGTCGAGGCTTATCCGCAGCGCACCGCGTATCGCGGCCGCGGCAACGGACGCCCCGCGGCGTGGTGCGGCTGGGAGATGCGGCAGCTTGTCGGCGGCGATCCCGGCCCATCGTTCAACCTCGCGCGCAATTGGGCGCATTGGGGTCGATCCGGCCCCGCCGGTGTCGGCGCGGTCGTGGTCTGGCCGCATCATGTCGGCAAGATCGTCGGTCAGGACAACGGAATGTGGGTGATCGAATCGGGCAATGACGGCCACGCCGTGCGAACGCGGCCGCGTTCGATCGCCGGCGCCATCGCCGTCCGCTGGGGCTGAGCCGGTCATACCGTCATACCTGCAACGACAAGGGCCGCCCAGCGACCGGGCGGCCCTTATGATTCGATGATGTTCGGCGCGCCGGGCTAGGTGAAGAAATCCTAAATAGGTTTAATTGGAGCGCCGTCGATTCATGAAAAAGTGAAGTCTTTCTGCGACACCTCTGCGGCTAGAGGTGCGCACATGAACAAGTCGCTGAAGCGTCTCCTGGTCATCGACTTTTCCTCCGCTACGGCGCGGGAAGTCACCGATGCTTTGGTGATCTTCTCCATGGCGATCCTGGCCTATATGTCGATTGCCGAGTGGGGTGGCCTCACGATTCTGCACAATGTCCTCGGCATCGAACCGGTAAAGCCTTCATTCCTGTACTTTTTCGGCGTGGCGTTGGTGCTTTTCAGCACCCGCCGCATCGGCGACCAGCGGCGCGAACGGGCAAAACGCCTGGCGGCCGAGCGTCACGCCCAGGCGGCGTCGATGCGCGATCCGCTCACCCAACTGCCGAACCGGCGGCAATTCCAAAGCGACGTAAGCGCCGCGTTAAAAAAATCCAACAACAAGATGAGCGTGTTGTTGCTGGGACTCGATCAATTCAAGAAGCTTAACGAAGTGTATGGCCATGTCGGCTGCGACGAGGCGCTAGTGCAGGTCGGCTCGCGAATCCGAGATCGCGCCGCAGCGGGCGACATTTTTGCGCGGATCGGCGACGATGAGTTTGCGCTATGCCTGGCGGGTGGCGACCCCGAAACCGCGCGTCGGATTGCCTGTTCTCTGGTCGAGGTCGTCAAAAAGCCCGTGCAAATCGGCATTGAGCATCACAGCATCGGCGCCAGCGTGGGTATCGCGCAAGCCGGCCGCGGCCACATGACGGTTGACGAGCTGCTGCGCTGCGCCCACGTCGCTCTGTCGCGCGCCCGCAACACCCACACCGAGTATTGTTTCTTCGATCCGAAAATGGATGCGCATGTCCGCGAGCGGTCGCTCCTGGAAAAGGACCTGCGGGCGGCAATCGGCGGCTTTGAAATTCACCCGCATTATCAGCCCATCGTCGACCTGAAATCGAAACGGATCATCGGCTTCGAGAGCTTGGGCCGCTGGCAACATCCGGTGAGCGGCATGATCATGCCGGATACGTTCATCCCCCTTGCCGATGAGCTCGGCCTGATGGACATAGTGACGGGCCAGTTGTTCGGCGATGCCTGCCGCGACGCCGTGAATTGGCCGGAAGACATTTCGCTGTCGTTTAACTTTTCCCCGTCCCAACTCAGCAACCGCAAGTTCGCCGATGCGGTCTTGACCGTGCTCAACGACGCCGGGCTTCCGCCGCATCGCCTGGAAGCGGAAATTACCGAAAGCGCGCTGGTCGAAGACCTGGAAGCGACACGCCACGCCATTCAGACACTTCGCAATTCCGGCGTTCGTATCGTGATCGACGATTTCGGCACCGGATATTCGAGCTTGTATCACCTGTACGAATTGCGGTTCGACAAGCTCAAGATCGATCGGCGCTTCGTCCAGGAGCTCGCCACCAGCAGCGAGAGCGCGGTGTTCATGCGCGCCATCATCGGCCTTTGCAACGGCTTGAATCTGCTGGTCACGGCGGAAGGCGTCGAGACCGAGGCGCAAGCGACCGCCGTTCTCGCGCACGGCGCGCAGCAAGCCCAGGGCTTTCTCTATGGCAAGGCCGTGCCGGCCGGCGAAGTGTTGAAGCTGCTCGACGATCAGTCGGCTGTGCGGCTGGTAGCCTGAACCGGCTAACCTCCGCAAAGAGCGGTGAACGCGGCGACCACGCCGCGCGGCCTAATCGACCCCCGGCCCGCCCGATCGCGACGTAGCGGAAATTCGCGCGCTTCATTTCGTCGGCGCGATAGACATTGCGCAGATCGACGATGACCGGCCGCGCCATCACGCTCCTGAGCCGCGCCAGATCGAGCGCGCGGAATTGTTCCCATTCGGTGGCGATGACGACGGCGTCGGCGCCTTCGGCGGCGCTATAGGCGCTGTTGCAATATTGCACGGCCGGCAGCAGCGGCTTGGCTTGCTCCATGCCGGCCGGATCGTAGCCGCGCACCCTCGCGCCGAGATCGTGCAGCGCGGTGATCAGCGGGATCGCCGGCGAATCGCGGGTATCGTCGGTATTAGGCTTGAAAGTCAGGCCGAGCACCGCGATCGCCTTGCCGCGCACCGAACCGTCGAGCGCCGCGACGACCTTGCGGGCCATGGCGCGCTTGCGCTGCTCGTTGACGGCGGACACCGTCTCGACGATGCGCAGCGCCACGCCGTTATCCTGCGCGGTTTTGAGCAACGCACTGGTGTCCTTGGGAAAGCACGAGCCGCCGAAGCCCGGGCCGGCGTGCAAAAACTTCGCGCCGATGCGGTTGTCGAGCCCCATGCCGCGCGCCACTTCCTGCACGTCGGCGCCGACCGCTTCGCACAGATCGGCGATTTCGTTGATGAAGGTGATCTTGGTGGCGAGGAAGGCGTTGGACGCGTATTTGATGAGTTCGGCGGTGCGCCGGCTGACATAGATGATCGGCGGCGTGTTCAGATAAAGCGGCCGGTATATTTCCGCCAGCACATTGCGGGCGCGCGCATCGTCGGCGCCGACCACGATGCGGTCGGGATGTTTGAAATCCTGGATCGCGGCGCCTTCGCGCAAGAATTCCGGATTGGAGACGACCTGGATTTCGACGTCCGGCCGCTTCTGGCGCAGGATATGTTCGATCTCGTCGCCGGTGCCGACCGGCACGGTGGATTTGGTGACGACGACCGCGTCGGCGTTAAGCTGCGGAGCGATTTCGCGCACCGCCTCATAGACGAAGCTCAAATCGGCATGGCCGTCGCCGCGCCGCGACGGCGTGCCGACGGCGATAAACACCGCCTCGGCATCGCCGATGCGCGAGGTCTCGACGGCGAATTCGAGGCGGCCCTGGCGCATATTGGCTTCGACCAGATCGGCAAGGCCCGGCTCGAAGATCGGGATTTCGCCGCGATTGAGCGCGGCCACCTTGCCGGCATCCTTGTCGATGCAGGTCACCTGGTGCCCGAAATCGGCAAAGCAGGCGCCGGAGACAAGCCCGACATATCCGGCGCCGATCATCGTCACGCGCATGGCGTCTCCTGCTCCCGCTCCATCACACCCGGTCCAACCCTTGGTCCAGCCCGGCCTCGGTTTCCTCGATCTGCGCCGCGGATGAAATCGGCGCGGATTTCGGCGGCCGCGGCGCGGCGTTTCATCAGCGCTACCCAGCGCCGACCAAACAACACCAGCACGAGTCCCCCATAGACCAAGCCCCCAAGCAGCGCCAATAGCGCCAGCTCCGATTCGTCGCGGAACCTGGACCAGGACGATAACAGTCCCGTGACGAGCGGATCGGCGATCAACAGAACCAGCGCGAGCGCGACGCCGGCAGCGGCAAGTTTCAGCAGCGAAGCTTTGAGCGTTGCGTCGGCGGCGATGACTCGCGCACGGTGCGCAAATATCAGCACCAGAATGAAATTGATCCAGGCGCCGATCGAGGTCGCCAACGCCAGACCGACCTGCGCCAACGGCACCATCAGGGCGATCTTGAAGGCGATATTGACGGCGGTCCCGATCAGCGCCGCCTTGACCGGCGTGGCGGTGTCGCCACGGGCATAAAACGGCGCGACGACGCTGCGGATAAGCACGAAGGGCACCAGGCCGATCGTATAGGCCATCAGCGTCATCGCCGCGGCGTGCGCGTCGGCCGCGTTGAACGCGCCGCGCATGAACAAGGCCCGCATGATCAGCCCGGGAACGACCAAAAAACCGACGACGCACGGGATCGCGAGCAAAAGCGCAAATTCGATGGCGCGATTTTGCGCCGAGCGGGCGCCCGCTTCGTCGCCGGCCGCCAGCCGGTGCGTCATTTCCGGCACCAGCACGGTGCCGACCGCAATGCCGATCACGCCGATGGGGAGCTGATCGATGCGGTCGGCGTAATACAGCGCCGAGATCGCGCCGGCCGAAAGAAAGCTGGCGATGATCGTGTCGGCGAACAGCGCCAGTTGCGTGCCGGCCGAGCCGACCGTCGCCGGGATGAGCGCCGTGAAAAACCGCCGCACGTCGCTGTCCAGCCGCAGCGCGCGGAAGAATGTCATGACGCCGGCATAGACCGTGTCACCGCCGACCAATGCGGCCTGCAGCACACCCGATATCAGCACGCCCCAGGCCGCCGCGTAGCCGGCGCCCGGGAAATACGCTGCGGCCGCGAGCGTCGCCATCATCGTGAGATTGAGCAGGATCGGCGCCGCAGCCGCCGCCGCAAAGCGGTGCAGCGCATTGAGGATGCCGCTCCAAAGCGTGACCAGCGTGATCAGCAGGAGATAAGGAAAGGTGATCCGCGTCAGCGACACCGCAAGCGTGAATTGATGCGGCTCGCGCGAAAAGCCGGGGGCCAGGAGTTCGATGACTTGCGGCGTGAAAACCAGCGCCAGCGCCAACAGCACGACCTGCGAAGCGAACAACAGCGTGAAGATGCGGTCGCCGAACTGGTCCGCCGCCTTCACCCCTTCCTGGGTGCGAATACGCGCATAAGCCGGAATGAAGGCGGCATTGAACGCGCCCTCGGCGAAGATCGCGCGGAAATGATTCGGTAGCCGGAACGCGACGAAGAATGCATCCGCCGTCGGCCCGGCGCCAAGGATGGCGGCGAGCATGATATCGCGCATAAAGCCGGTCAGCCGCGACAGAAGCGTGTAGCCGCCGACGGTGAGAATCTTCTTGATCATTGCCGATTAGGTACCACGATCCGCTCGCCCCCGCGAAAGCGGGGGCCCAGCAGGCTGAAATTAAGACTGGATTCCCGCTTGCGCGGGAATGAACGGAGCAAGCTTTAGCTCGCCAGCGCCCGGCGTACCGCCTCGATAATGCGGTCCTGCACTGGCGGCTCGAGATAGGCGTGCATCGGCAGGCTGATCACCTCGCCCGACAACCGCTCGCTGACGGGAACGCCGCCGTCAGCCAAAGGGTAGCCACGGTAGGCCGGCTGGCGATGCAGCGGCTTGGTGTAATAGATCGCGGTCGGAATGCCTTCGGCCTTAAGCGCTGCGGCAAGTCCGTCACGCCGTTCCGCCGGCAGCTTGATGGTGTATTGCGCCCAGACCGACGTCGATTCGTTGCCGGTACGCGGCACGGTCACGATGTCGGACAGACCAGCGGCGTACCGCGCGGCAATGCGATTGCGTGCGGCAATTTCGTCGGAAAAGATTTTCAGCTTCTCCAGCAGCACCGCGGCCTGGATAGTGTCGAGCCGACCGGTAATGCCAATGCGCACGGCTTCGTATCTATCGACACCCTCGCCATGCACGCGCAGACTTTTTATCCGCGCGGCAAGCGCGTCATCGTCGGTGAATACGGCACCACCGTCGCCATAGCAGCCGAGCGGCTTGGCCGGGAAAAAGCTGGTCGCGGTCGCGGTGCCGCAGGTGCCGAGCTTGCGGCCGCGATAGGTCGCGCCGAAGGCTTGCGCGGCGTCGTCGAGAACCAGCATGCCGTGCTTTGCGGCAAGCATATCGATCGCATCGTGATCGGCAGGCAGGCCAAACAGATCGACGGGGATGATAGCGCGGGGCTTGAGCCCGAGCTTTTTCGCGGCCGCGACCGCGCGCTCGCAGCTTTCAGCGTCGATATTGAACGTATCGGCATCGACGTCAGCAATGATCGGCGTCGCGCCGAGCAGCGCCACCGCCTCGGCCGTGGCGTGATAGGTAAACGACGGGCAGATCACTGCGTCGCCCGGTCGGATTTCCCACGCCATGAGCACCAGAAGAAGCGCGTCGGTGCCGCTCGAGCAGCCGATCGACGTGCTTGGCGCCGCAGAATGCGGCAAGTTCGCTCTCGAACGCACGCACTTCCGGCCCTTGGATGAACTGGCAATGCGCCAGAACGCGCGCCACTGCGTCGTCGATCGCGGAACCGAGACGGCGCCGTTGCGCGGCGACGTCGATGAACGGGATAGGCTTTTGTTCCACACGCGCGTGTTGATTCATGATCGGTCTTATTTGCCTTGATAGCGAGCCCAGCAGCCGCGGAAGGATTTTTAGCCGACGACGCGCCGCGGCCCCTTGCGCTGCGGCACGGCCGAATGCGCCGAGCGCGTGTCGAGGCAGCGAATGGCGATTTCGAGGCTGGCGACGGCTTCGTCGCCGGTCACCGGCGGGCGGTTCGCCGCTGCGGATGGCAGTGACGAAGGCGACAAGCTCGGAGCGCAACGGCTCCGCGTAGCCGACCGATAAATGCCGCATCGAATAGCTGCCGTCAGGCTGGAAGCCGAAGCATTCGGTGACTTGCAGCGTGAGAAGGTCGCCGATGAGATATTTGTCGCGGGTGGCGATATGGATGGTGCGCGCCTTGAACGGGGTGAGCCAATTGGTGTTGATATGGGCCAGCACGCCCGAGGCGGTGCGAAACTGCAGCAGCGCGATATCTTCGCGTTCGGCGACCGCGCTCGAGGTCTGCGGCTGGATTTCGACGATTTCGGAATCGGTGAACCAGCGGATGAGATCGATGTCATGCACGGCGAGATCGATGACGACGCCGACATTGGACATCCGCGGCGGGAACGGCCCGACCCGGGTAATGGCGATCGAAAGAATGTCCTGATCCTGGATCGCCCGCTTGATCGATTGCACCGCCGGATTGAAGCGCTCGACATGGCCGACCATCAAGGTGACGCCGGCGCGACGCGCCGCGGCAACGATGGCGCGGCTCTCCTCGACCGTCGACGCGATCGGCTTCTCCACCATGATGTGGATGCCGCGCGCGGCGCAGGCGATCGCGACATCGCGATGCAGATGCGTGGGCGCCGCGATGGTGACGGCGTCGACGCCGTGGCGCAGCAGCGCGTCGGCGTCGTCGAAGGCAGCGCAGCCAAGATTGCGGGCGACGGTCTCGCGGCGCTTACGGTCGGGATCGGCGACGCCGACCAGCTTCACGCCCGGCAGTTCCGATAAGACGCGGGCATGGTTACTGCCCATCACGCCTACGCCGACAACGCCGACACGCAACGGTTCCGCGCCTAGTTTTTCAGCTTCACTCATGAGCCCCCTCGCGACCCGGAGCCAACCCCACGGTTTTCCCGTAGCACGCCCCATGCCAACTGGCGACCGGCCGTCAGGGAAATTCCGTACACGAATTGATTCAAAGGCTTACGATCGGCCTCTGCGCAAGTCGTGATCCACAACGATATCATAGCAACTTCAAATACTTACACAAGAAAAGCAATGCGGCGCTAAGCTCATTTGCCTTTCTCGTGATCGCCGCACGAATTGCCAGCTGCCACGGCGCATCTGACGTGCTGGAGAATTGGCTGCGCTGACTGCAAGCGAATTTACCCTCACGAGCGGCGATAATCGTCTTCGATGCGGACGATATCGTCCTCGCCGAGGTAACTGCCGGTCTGCACCTCGATCAATTCGAGGTCGATCTTGCCGGGATTTTCCAGGCGGTGCCTGGCGCCGCTCGGAATATAGGTCGATTTATTTTCGTGCAGGACTTTGGTCTCGTCGCCGATGGTGACCCGCGCCGTGCCGCGCACCACGACCCAATGCTCGGCGCGGTGATGATGCAGCTGCAGCGACAGCCGGCCGCCCGGCTTGACCACGATGCGCTTGACCTGAAAGCGCGGCCCCCGATCGATGGAGTGATACGAGCCCCATGGCCGGTGCACCTTCAGATGCTCCTCGGTAACGGTCGGCGCCACTTCCTTGAGCTTTGCCACCAGACGCCGCAAGCCATCGCCGTCCTCGCGCTTGGCCACCAGCACCGCATCGTCGGTCGTGACTACGACCAGATTGTCGACGCCGAACAGCGCCACGAGCTGCTTGTCGCTGGTGACATAAGAGCCGCGCGAATCGACGAACACCACGGCGCCGGTGCCATGCCCGCTATTGCCGAGAGCGTCGCGTTCGGAAAGCTCCCACACCGCCTGCCACGATCCGACGTCCGACCAGCCGTAGGACACCGGCATCACCGCAGCACGCTTGGTGCGCTCCATCACCGCATAGTCGATCGATTTCGCCGTGGCGCGAGCAAACGACTGAGCATCGAGCGTGACAAAGCCGAGATCGACGCCGGCGGTGCGCACTGCCGCTGTTACTGCGGCGACGCTGTCCGGCTCGAAGCCGTTATACTCGTCGAGCAGCAGACCGGCGCGAAACATGAAGTTACCGGAATTCCACAAATAGCCTTCCTTGACGTAGCGCTCCGCGGTCTTGGCGTCGGGCTTCTCGATGAATTTCTCGATGGTGAACATGTCGGCGCCGATCGCAGCGCCGGCGCGGATATAGCCGTATTCGGTCGCCGGCCGCGTCGGCCGGACGCCGAATGTCACGATGCGGTCGGCGGCCGCCGCCTCCGCCGCGAAGCCGCAGACTTTGGCGAAAGCCGCCGGGTCGGTGACGACATGGTCGGCGGCGAGAGCCACGATCACGGGATCGCCGCCGCGCTGCATTGCAAACACCGCGCCCGCCGCGATCGCCGGACCGGAATCGCGCCGCATCGGTTCCAGCATGATATCGGCCTCGACGCCGATCGCCGCGAGCTGTTCGGCGACGAGAAACCGATATTGATTGTTGGTGACGACGATCGGCCGGCCGAACAAGGCCGGGTCGGAAACCCTGAGAATGGTTTCCTGAAACGTCGAATGCGGACCGAACAACGGCAGGAATTGCTTGGGCCGGCCTTCGCGCGAAGCCGGCCACAGCCGCGTACCGGCGCCGCCGCACATGATCAGGGGAACGATCGATTGAGCCAAAGTATGCCTGTCACAGATTGCCGCTGGAACGCCCTTTTAAGGGCACATCAGTGTGCCGCATGCCGGTTAAGAACCCTTAAGCGACTTCGGCCCGGCGATAGGGCTCGATAAACGGCGCGCCGGTGCGGTTTATTTCTTGCGCAGCACGCGCCCGGCCACCGCGTCGAGCTTCTTCACAAGTTTCGGATCGCGCGCTTTCGGCGCGGTGATCAGCGCGTTATCGAGCGCGCGATCGGAGCCGATCGGGCACGGCTCGTGCTGACGCGGAAAATCCTTGGCCAGGCGCGCCACGAGCCGCGCGGCCTTCTCGGCATTCGCCATCAACACCTTGATGATGTCGGCCACGGTAACGGCGTCATGGTCGGGGTGCCAGCAGTCGAAGTCCGTCACCATGGCGACGGTGGCGTAGCAGAGCTCGGCCTCGCGCGCGAGCTTGGCTTCCGGCATATTGGTCATGCCGATCACCGAATAGCCGAGATTCTTGTAGGTGAGACTCTCGGCCAGCGTCGAGAATTGCGGCCCCTCGATGCAAACATAGGTGCCGTCGCGCACCGCGGCGATGCCCTCGGCCATCGCGGCTTCCGCGAGGTGGATACGCAATCGCGGCGACACCGGATGCGCCATCGAGACATGGGCGACGCAGCCCTTGCCGAAAAACGAACTGTCGCGCTGGTAGGTGCGGTCGACGAACTGATCGACCAGGACGAACGTGCCGGGCGGCAAGTTTTCCTTGAAAGAGCCGCAGGCCGACAGCGAGACGAGATCGGTGACGCCGGCGCGCTTGAGCACGTCGATATTGGCGCGATAGTTGATGTCGGACGGCGAGAGTCGATGGCCGGGACTGTGCCGCGATAGAAAGACGACCGGCAGGCCGGCGATCTCGCCGATGCGCAGCGGCCCCGACGGCGTCCCCCATGGGCTCCTGAGCGTCTTCGACCGGACCTTTTCCAGGCCGGGAAGATCGTAAATGCCGGAGCCGCCGATGATGCCAAGCACCGCCTTGGTCATGAAGCAATCGCCTTCCGCGAAGGGATCAGGAGCCGCGCCGTAGGTTTGCCGGGACGCGGCGTAAAAATCAATGATGCAGCAGCACCATCGAGATCTCGGGAATGTAAGTGATGATCAATAAAGCCGCGAAATTCAGCACCAGGAACGGCAGCACGCCGAGATAGATCCGGCTTAGCGGCGCATTGAAGATCGCTTGCGAGGAAAACAGGTTGAGCCCGAATGGCGGGGTATACATGCCGAGGCTGAGATTGACCGCGACGATGATGCCGAAGTGAATGGGGTTGACTCCGACGGCACGCACGATCGGCAACAGCAGCGGGGTCAAGATCAAGATGGCCGCCGGCGGCTCGAGGAAGCTGCCGGCAATGAGCAACCCGACGTTGAGGCTGAGCAGCAGTTCCCACTTCGACATATGCAGCGCGTCGATCGAGGCGACAATCTGTTGCGGGATGCCACTGGTCGTCAACAGCCAGGAATAGATCCCCGCCGACGTGACGATGAGCAGAATCTGCGAAATCAGAAATGCTGAACTCATCAGGATCTGCCAGCAGCGGCGAAAGTCGACTTCGCGGTAAATGACCATCGTCACGAACAGCGAATAGACCACGGCGACGCCGGCGGCCTCGGTCGGCGTGAACACGCCGCCGTAGATGCCGCCGAAGATCACGGCCAGCGAGCCGATCGACCAGCTCGCGTCCTTGCTGGTCTTCCAGATCGTCTCCCAGTGCGCTTTGACGCCGAGCGGAACGCCTTTCAGCCGCGCATAGATCATGACAAAGCCGGCGTCGATGAGGCCGATCAGAAGGCTCGGCAGGATGCCCGCGGTGAACAGCTGGACCGCGGACTGTTCCGCCGAAACTGCATAGAGGATCATCGCGATCGACGGCGGGATGACGACGGCGATCGCGCCCGACGAGGCGATCAGCCCGACGGCGAAGCGCTCATTGTAGCCGCCGTCCTTTAACGACGGATAGATCATCCGTCCCATGGCGACGACCGTGCCCACAGCTGTGTGCGACATGGCACCGAACAATTCGGAAGCTGCAACCGTCGTCACCGCGAGCGAGCCGCGGATACCGCCGACGATCGCCATGACCATGTTGATGATGCGCCGCGCGATACCGCCCTGCGCCATGATCTCGCCGGCCAGCACGAAAAATGGAACGGCCAGCAGCGGAAAATTGTCGAGGCTGCCGAACATGTAAGTCTGGATGGCGTCGGTCGGAATATCGCTGGACACCGTCAGCACCGCGACGATCGAGGTGATGAGCAGGATGAGAAAGATCGGAAAGCCGAGGATGAGCCCGATGATGGGCAGACCGAAAAAGACGAGATAGCCCATCGCCGCCGCCTCTTAATGCGAAGTGCCGGCGTCGCCGGCATTGCCGCCGCGGCGCCAACGGACAACGAGCCGGATTGCAACCAACAGTCCCATCAAGCTATAGCCGATCGGCAGCATCGCCTGCGGAATGACCAGCGGGAAATTCGCCGCCTGACTGCGCTCGTCGAAGGCCGCAAGATCCTTGATGACCGGCCAGGCGAACACCGCCACTGCAATCGCGGTCGCAATCAGGGCCAACTCGGACAGTGCGTTGGCGAGATCGCGCAGCTTTGGCGGCAGCATGTTGACGACCACGTCCATGCGGATTCTGCCGCCCCTCCCAAGCGACGGCGCAGCAGCCGGTGAAGACGCAGCCGACCATGAGGAAGAGCATGATCTCCTCGGCCCATGGGATCGAGATGCTGAAAAAATAGCGCCCGATGATGTTGGCGAAATTGATCGCCACGCTCGAGATTAAAAAAATCGCCGACGCCGCACGGGTCAACGCCAGGAGCCAGCGAACACCTTTGACTACGCCGTCGATCACTCTCGTCCCCTTCGCAAGGCGGCCCGTTCCGCGCTACCGCCGCAATTCGGTTCGGCAACGCGCCGTCGCCGTCGACCCGTCATGCGTTCGATTTCGATCACTGGCTCGGCGACGGCTGCGTCCGCTTTGCCGCAGCGGCCACGATCTCATAGGCATCGCGGACCGCCGGCTTCGCTTTCGATACATCGTCGCCGACGCTCGACAGCGTTTGCATCATCTTGGCCTGTTCGTCGGCCGGCAGACTGATCAGCTCGCCGCCTTTTTCGGTCCAGGCCTGCCGCGCTTTATTGAACAGGTCGACCGCCGCCGGATTGATCGCCAGAGTTTCCCTGGCGCCATCCTGGTCGATGATCTTCTGCAAATCGGGCGGCAGCGAGTTGTACCATTTTTGGCTGATTTCGAGCATCAGGAAGATCTGCGGCTGATTGATCTCGGTGACGTATTTCGCGGCATCCTGATAGTGAAACGCCGAAAACACGGTGATACCGGCGATCGCGCCGTCGATGGCGCCTTGCTGCAGCGCCGGCAGGACGTCGCCGAGCGTCATGGCCACCGGCGTAGCGCCGAGACGTTTCATCGCTTCGGACTGGAAGTCGGAAGCGAAGATGCGGATCTTCTTGCCTTGGAAATCGGCGAGATGGCGGATCGGCGATTTCGCATCGAGCGAATCCGGTTGCGCGATGAACATGCCGACGCCATGCAGTCCCTTGTTGGCGCCGAGCCCAAGCATCAGTTTCAAGACCGCCGGATCGGCGGCGAGCCGCTGGCCGTGCTCGAGCGAGTTGACCAGCCCCGGCGCCGCCATCACCTCGAAGCGCTCATCGACGCCGACGAAGAATTCCGGCGGAATGACCGCGGCTTGGATGGCGCCGAACTGCACGCCTTCGATCTGGCGCGGAATCGAGCCCAGCTGGCTTGCCGGATAGACCTCACCCTTGATGCGGCCGCCCGAATCCCGCTCGACGGCGGCGGCAAAATTCTTCGCCAACAGATGTGGCCCATCGTTGATGGTAGGCGTCGTGACCTTCATCACGTAGGATTTATCCTGGGCCCGAGCCGTGCCGAGCGTCAAACCGAGCGACACGACGATCGCACCGGCCGAAACCGCGGGCACGATCATTCCCCACTTTCCCGAGCGCATTTCGCCCTCCCCTGTCAGGCGCCCGTGTCCGCGCGAGAACGCAGCAGGCGGGCATCAATTCCAGCGCTGTCGTTTTTTATTGCTTGGCCGACTGCGGCGGATGACCGCACCCGTGCATCGTTCGTGAGCGACGTTAGATGAAGGCCGACTACCGAACAACGATAATCTTCCGCGGCCTCTGATTTGCGTTCCTATTGAATTCGCTGCGCTGCCTCCGTGACTATTTGATAGGCAGCATTGAGTTCAGGCTTTGCCTTCGAGACGTCTTCGCCGACGCTGGCTAGCGCATTGAGCATCGCGGATTGATCCTCGGCCGGCAGGCTGATCAGCTCGCCGCCGCGATCGGTCCAAAGCTTGCGGGCCTTGACATTGAAATCGACCGTCCAGGGATCGATGGCGGCCGCTTGCGAAGCGGCGTCCTTCTCGACGATCTGCTGCAGGTCCTGCGGCAATGAGTTGTACCATTTCTTGCTCAGCTCAGCGATTCCGAAGATGGCGGGCTGGCCGGTCTCGGTTACGTATTTGGCAACATCCCAGTACCGCATCGTCGTGAACACCGCGATGCTGGAAACCGCGGCGTCGACCGCGTTGTCCTGGAGCGCCGGCAGCACTTCGGCCAAGGTCATCGGCTTCGGCGTCGCGCCAAGCCGTTGCATCGCCACGGTCTGGAACTGCGAGGCGAAGACCCGAATCTTCTTGCCTTCGAAATCAGCGAGCCGGCGGATCGGCATTCGGGCGACGACGGAAGACGGCGCCACCAGGAACAGCGCGACGCCATGCAATCCCTTGTCGGCGCCGAGAGCGAGCATCAGCTTGCGTACCGCCGGATCGGCGGCCAGCCGCTGGCCGGCGGCCATGGACTTGACGAGGTCGGGCGCCGCCAGGACTTCGAAGCGCTCATCGATGCCGGTCAAAAATTCCGGCGGAGCGACCAAAGCCTGGATTTCGCCGAATTGCACGGCTTCGGCCTGCCGCTGCGTCGATCCCAGCTGACTGGAAGGATAAATCTCAACTTTGATGCGGCCGTCCGAATCCTTCTCGACCGCCGCGGCATAATTCTTGGCGAATTCGTGCAGGGGATCATCCACGGTCGCCAGCGCGATCTTCATCACATAGGGCTTGTCGGCCGCCGCCAAGGCGGCGACCGATGCCGCAAGCGACAACAGAAACGCAACGGCGCAGGCGCGTCTTACGATGGCGCGAGGCGTAATGAGCATAAGTGCCCCCGGTCGCTCATGGCACACAACTGGCACGTATATCGGGCGCCCGCGCGGGCGTCCGATTACTGGCTCGCGGTCGGCGCGGCCCGCGCGGCCGCGTCGGTCACGATCTTGTAGGCGGCGGCAAGATCCGGATCCGATTTCGACACATCCGCGCCGACGCTGGAAAGCGTCTTCATCATTTGCGCTTGTTCGTCGGGCGGCAGATTGATCTCTTCGCCGCCGGAGGCGGTCCAGGCGGCTTCGGATTTCTTGCGCATTTCGACCGCCAGCGGCCCGATGGCGATGGCCTGCTCGGCGGCGTCTTTGTCGATGATCTTCTGTAGATCCGGCGGCAGCGCGTCGTACCACTTCTTGTTGATCTCCGCGATGAGGAAGATCGCGGGCTGATTGGTCATGGTGATGTATTTTGCCGCGTCGCCAAAGTGCATGTGCGTGAAGGGCCCCATGCCGGCGACGGCGCCGTCGATGGCGCCCTGCTGCAGCGCCGGCAAGACGTCACCGAGCGACATCGCCACCGGAGTGGCGCCGAGCCGGCTCCACGCCTCGGATTGGAATTTCGAGGCAAAGGTACGTAACTTCTTGCCCTTGAAGTCGGCAAGATGACGGATCGGATCTTTGGCGATCACGTCGGACGGCTCGGCCATGAAAATCGCGACGCCGTGCAGCCCTTTGGCGGCGCCGAGCGAGAGCATCAGCTTGCGCACCTCCGGATCGGCGGCGACTTTCTCGCCCTGAGCGAGCGAATTGACGAGCCCAGGCGCCGCCATCACCTCAAAACGTTGATCGACGCCGACAAAGAACTCGGGCGGGATTACCGCGCATTGAATGGAGCCGAACTGCGTGCCTTCGATCTGCCGCGGGATCGAGCCAAGCTGGCTCGCCGGATAGACCTGACCTTTGATGCGGCCGCCGGAGTTCTTCTCGACAGCGGCCAGGAAGTTGGCGCCGAACGTATCGGGCACGTCGTGGATGGTCGGGGTCGTGACTTTCATCTCGTAGACTTTGTCTTGCCCCTGTGCGGCGCCAAGCGGCAGCGCCAAGGTCACGACAATACCGCCGAAGGCGGCCATTGAACGGGCGATAGGCAAAGCCGCAATCAACTTCATGAAGTCCTCCCTGTCGGCGCGAGCCGAAACATCCGCATCGAGGCGGAGTCGGTCACTCGCTTGCCGCGAATGAGAATACAGCAATCCCGCGAGGAAAGTCGCGGAATTCCGCGCTGTGACCGACTGCCGCGCCCCGGTTACCCGGATGTCCCGTTACTGGCTTGGGGCGGCCGCCGCCCGCGCCGCCGCGTCGGTTACGATTTTATAGCCTTCGGCGAGTTGCGGGCTTGCCTTCGACACGTCGGCGCCGACGCTGGACAGCGTCTTGATGAACGCCGCCTGGTCGTCCGGGGAAAGCTTGATTTCCTCGCCGCCGCTCGCCGCATAACTTTCCTCCGCCTTGGCGCGGAACGCGGCCGCGGTCGGCACGATGGCGATAGACTGCGCCGCGGCGTCTTTGTCGACGATCTCCTGCAAGTCCTTGGGCAGGGATTCATACCATTTTTTGTTGATCTCGACGATGATGAAAATCGAGGGTTGATTGGTCATCGTCACGAATTTCGCCGCATCGACGAAGTGCATATGCGCGATCGGTCCCATGCCGGTGACAGCGCCGTCGATGGCGCCCTGCTGAATAGCCGGCACGACGTCGCCGAGCGACATCGCTACCGGCGTCACGCCCAGCCGCTCGAAGGCTACGCTTTGGAACTGCGAGGCAAAGATCCGGATCTTCTTGCCCTTGAAATCGGCAAGCTTGCGAATCGCAGTCTTGGTGACCACGTCCGACGGTTCGGACATGAACAAACCGGCGCCATGGAGACCCTTATCGGCGCCGAGCGAGAGCATCAGCTTGCGCACCGCCGGATCCTGAGCGACTTTTTGCCCTTGCGCAATCGAATCGACCAGGCCCGGCGCGGCCATCAACTCGAAACGCGGATCGATGCCGACCATGAATTCCGGCGGCACGACTTCGCATTGGATCGAACCGAATTGCGTACCCTCGATCTGCCGCGGGATCGAGCCGAGCTGGCTCGCCGGGTAAACTTGGCCTTTGATGCGGCCGCCCGAATCTTTTTCGACAGCCTCCAGGAAATTTCTGGCGTAGGTATCGGGCGTGTCGTTGATCGTCGGCGTCGAGATTTTCATCTCGTAGGTCTTGTCTTGCGCCTGCGCCGCGCCGAGTTGCAGCGCCAGCGCCACGCCCAATGCGCCGATGGCGGCGATGGAACGCGCACTACGTCCGTGATGTCCGCTGTTCATGTTGTCCTCCCTGTCGGCAACGCTGACGCCGCGTCGAGACGGCGTCGAACTTCCCCATGCCGAAAGCTCAGGATACAGCAAATCCGCAAGCAACGCGCGCGGAATTCCCGTCTGTGACGCACTGCCGCGCCCGGCCGCGCGGCAAGCATTTCACCAGGCCGCGCCGCTTATTTGGTGCGCTGCGCCGCCTGGCTGACGATCTTATAGGCGCCGCTAAGATCCGGCTTGGTCTTGGATACGTCTTCGCCGACGCTTGCCAGTAATTTAAGCAGCGCGGCCTGCTCGTCGGCTGGCAGATCGATGCGTTCGCCGCCGGTCGCCAGCCACGCCTTGCCGGCATTCGCAGTGATATTGGCCGCTTCCGGATTGACCGCCACGGATTGCTGGGCAGCCGTCTGATCGACCACTTTTTGCAGGTCGGCGGGCAGCGTGTCGTACCACTTCTTGCTGATTTCAACGATCGCAAAAATCGCCGGCTGACCGGTCTCGGTGATGTATTTCGCGGCGTCCTGGTAATGGAAGGCATTGAAGATGGTATCGCTGGCGACGGCGCCGTCGATGGCGCCTTGCTGCAACGCCGGCAGCACGTCGCCCAAGCTCATCGCAACCGGCGTCGCGCCAAGACGGTCGAAGGCCACGCTTTGGAACGGCGAGGCAAAGATCCGTATCTTCTTGCCTTTGAAATCGGCCAGATGCCGAATCGGAGTTTTGGCAATGACCGAAGACGGATTCGCCATGAACAGGCCGACGCCATGCATTCCTTTGTCGGCGCCAAGGCTGAGCATAAGCTTCAAGACCGCCGGATCCGCGGCCAGCCGTTGGCCGTGCGCCATCGAGTCGACGAGCCCGGGGGTGGCCATAACTTGGAAGCGCTCGTCGATCCCGACCAGAAATTCGGGCGGAACGACCTGGCATTGGATCGCACCAAACTGCACGCCCTCGGCCTGACGCTGGATCGAACCCAGCTGGCTTGCGGGATAGATTTCGGGCGTGATGCGGCCGCCGGAAGCCTTTGCCACCGCGGCGGCGTAATCTTTGACGAATGCGAACAGTTGATCGTTGATTGTCGCCAGTGAAATCTTCATTGCGTAGGTTTTATCCTGCGCCTGGGCGGCGTTAAGCGTCAGCGCCAGCAATGCGACTGCTGTCCCAACGGCGACGGTCGCCCGCGCACTGTTGCACCTTTTCATGAAACGCATCGCCTCGCTCTCCCTCTCAATTGGATTGTTCGCCGCGCGATTGCGCGTCGCCGGTAAAATTCGGCACCGCCTCGCGCAGCACGCCGTCGATCGCTGCGCGTTCGCCGGCCTCGAGATCGCGCTGCAACTTGACGATCCAGTCTTGCACCACCGCGATCGACGGACAAACCGGCTTGGCGGCGACGACGCCGTCGATGCCGATATCGAAACTGCCCTCCTCGGCCGCGAACAGGATTTCGTTGAGCCGCTCGCCGGGACGGATGCCGGTGAAAACGATATCGACATCGCGCCCCGGTTCAAGCCCGCTCAATCGGATCATGCGTTCGGCGAGATCGACGATTTTGATGGGCTGTCCCATATTGAGCACATAGACCGACGTGTTCGAGCGCGCCGGGCCGAGCGCATGGCTTGCCGCCGTGATCACCAGATCGCAGGCTTCGCGGATGGTCATGAAATAGCGCACCATGTCCGGATGGGTGACGGTCACCGGTCCGCCGGCCTCGATCTGCGCCTTGAATTTCGGCACCACCGACCCGTTGGACGCGAGCACGTTGCCGAAGCGCACGGCGATCATGCGCATGGCTGGCTTGCCGCCGTTGCTGTGGCCGGCATAGCCCGCCGCGTCCAGCGCCTGGCAGTACATTTCGGCAAAGCGCTTGGTGGCACCCAGCACGGAAACCGGGTCGATCGCCTTGTCGGTCGAGATCATCACCATGGCATCGGCACCGGCATTGAGCGCGGCATCGGCGACATTGACCGAACCGAAGACATTGGTCTTGATGCCTTCGTCCCAATCGCGTTCCAGAAGCGGCACGTGCTTGAGGGCGGCGGCATGAAAAATCAGGTTCGGCTTGAACCCGGCGATCAATCGGAATATCCGCTCACGGTCGCGGACGTCGGCGATCCGGCCCTCAACCGTCGTCGTGCTCGATTTGACGGCGAGCTGTTCAAGCACGGCGTGCAATGCCGGCTCGGAATTCTCGATGACGAGAAGCCGGTCGGCATGGAAATTGACGACCCGGTCGCAGATTTCGGCCCCGATCGAGCCGCCGCCGCCAGTGACCACGACGGTCTTGCCTTTGATGAAGTTCTCAAGTCGCCCGTAATCGATCGTCACACTCGGTCGCAGCAACAAATCCTCGACAGCGACCGGCGCCAGCCGCAGCGCCTCCTCGCCGACGCCGAGCGACGGCATCCGGCTGGTTGCGAGACCGAGCCGCCGCGCCTGCATCAGCATCGTTTCCGGATGCAGCTCCGGCGCCAATGCGCTTGGCGCCAATACCACCCGGCCAACACGTATGTCTTGCGCAGCCAACGCGGCGACGGTTTTTTCGAGATCTTCGGGGCGGCCGCGCACGGCAACGCGGCGAACTGCGGAGCCCTGATCGGCCGGCGACGGCGAGAGAATGCCGACTGGACGCACATTCTTGACTGCACCGCTTTCAACGGCGCGTATTAGCACGTCGGTCTCGGCAGCGTGCCCGATCAGAAGCGTGGGCACCGCATTGGAATGCTGGACCTTCTGCTGCGCGCGCGAGTGCTTAAATAGACGGTACGAGATCCGGGAACCGCCAAGAAAAAATATCTGTAACAGCCAGTAAAGGGCGATCGTGACTTTTCCAAAGAAGTAGGTCCCGAATAAGGTCGGATAGAGAAGAATGTAGTCGAGCACCAGCAGCGAGACCGCGAGCACCGTCACGGCGCGAATGATGTTCGATAAATCCTGCAACGAGGCGAAGCGCCACTTGCCGATGTAGAGGTTGAAATACCAATAGACAATTCCGGCATAGACGACGTAGCCCGGCAGGATGACGACAAGCCAAGGATAGCGCACCGTCAGGCCGCCATTTTGGTCGTCGCCGAAACGAATATAGAGCGTGACCAGCACCGCCAACGCCGTGACGACAAGGTCGTGAACGACGATCAAAAAGCGGCGGGGATTGCGGAAAAATCCAATCATGACGGCATTATAGTCCAGCCCGGACGGCAATACGAAATATCATATCGGCGCTCCGCTACCGCGCTCATTGCCGATGAAAGTCGCGGTACCAGGCGATAAAGCGGCGCACCCCTTGTTCGATGGGCGTCGAGGGGCGGAAACCGACGTCACGCATAAGATCATCGACATCGGCGCAGGTTTCCGGGACGTCGCCGGGCTGCATCGGGACCAGTTCGATATTGGCTTTGCGGCCGAGTTCCAGCTCCAAAAGCTCGACGACGCGGGAAATCTCCACGGTGCGATTGTTGCCGATATTGTAGATTCGCCACGGCGCCGCGCTGGTCGCCGGATCGAGCTCACCGCCCGGCGGAGCGTCGCTTTTCGCCGGAGCGCGCGCAATGACGCGCTCGACCGCCTCGACGACGTCGTCGACATAGGTGAAATCGCGCCGCATGCGGCCGTAATTGAACAATCTGATCGGCTGCCCCTCGGCAATCGCCTTGGCAAAGATGAACATCGCCATGTCGGGGCGGCCCCATGGACCGTACACGGTGAAGAAGCGCAACCCGGTCGCGGGCAGCCCGTAAAGATGACTGTAAGCATGGGCCATCAGCTCGTTCGCCTTCTTGGTCGCGGCGTAAAGGCTGATCGGATGATCCACATTGTCGTGGACCGAATACGGCAGATGGGTATTGGCGCCGTAGACCGAACTCGATGAAGCAAAAACGAGATGCCCGGTGCGGCGATGGCGGCAGCCTTCGAGAACGTTAAGAAAGCCGGCAAGATTGGCGTCGAGATAGGCGTGCGGGTTTTGCAGCGAATAGCGCACTCCCGCTTGCGCGGCGAGATGCACCACCGGACCGAAGTCGCCGTCGCGAAACACCGCCTCGGTGCTTTTGCGGTCGGCAAGATCAAGCTTGTGAAAGGCGAAAGCGCTGAATTGCCGCAGCACGGCAAGCCGCGCCTCCTTGAGCGCGGGGTCGTAGTAGTCGTTGAGGCTGTCGACGCCGACGACGGCGCGGCCGCCCTCCAGAAGTCGCCGCGCCAGCGCAAAGCCGATGAAGCCTGCAGCGCCGGTAACCAGAACTGGAGCTTGCGAGCTTGCCACGGGTTCAGAGCCGCCAGAGTTCGACGCGTTCGGGCCGCTGCCGACGATCGAGCTGCGACTTCACGTCGAGCACGACACCGCCGTCGGCGCCGAGCAGTTTCATCAACAGTGGCCAGCCGCCGTGCACGAAGCTGTCATGCGCGACTGCGAATATCACCGCGTCGGCCGGACGCAACGCCGCCATCGTCATAAGTTCGATGCCGTATTCGCGTTTGACCTCGCGCGGATCGGCGAGCGGATCGTGTACCTGCACCGATAACCCGAACGATTGCAGCTCGTTGACGATATCCGCGACTTTCGAGTTGCGCGTATCCGGGACGTTTTCCTTAAACGTCATACCCAGCACGGTGACCACCGCCCCGCCTTTGCCGCGCTTGACCAGCCGCCGCACGCATTCGCGCGCGACGCGCTGGCCGACGCCGTCGTTGATTTTGCGGCCGGCCAAGATAACCTGCGGATCATAGCCGGCCTTTTCGGCGCGATAGGTCAGATAATACGGATCGACGCCGATGCAGTGGCCGCCGACTAGTCCCGGATAGAACTTTTGGAAATTCCATTTCGTCGCCGCGGCGGCAAGCACGTCGCCGGTGTCGATGCCCAAACGCTCGAATAGCGCGGAAAGCTCGTTCATGAACGCGATATTGAGGTCGCGCTGGGTATTCTCGATGACCTTGGCCGCCTCGGCCACTCTGATCGACGGGGCGCAATGGATTCCGGCGGTGACAACCGACCCATAGACTTCGGCGACGATGCGCAAGGTTTTTTCGTCCTGGCCGGACACCACTTTGGTGATGGTTTCAAAGCGGTGGTTCTTGTCGCCTGGATTGATTCGCTCCGGCGAATAGCCGACGGTAAAATCGACGCCGCAACGCAAGCTAGAGGCGCGCTCCAGGCGCGGCACACAATCCTCTTCCACCGCGCCGGGATAAACGGTCGAATTCATAAACCACGATGTCGCCGCGTTTGAGGCAACGGCCGACGGTATCGCAAGCTGCAAATACCGCACTCAGATCGGGACGGCGCGCAGCATCGATCGGAGTGGGAACGGTGACGATATAGAAGTCCGCCGCAGCCAGCGCCGCCGCGTCATCCGTATACACCAGAGTCGGGTGCGCCAGGTCCGACATTTCGATTTCGCGGGTGCGATCGACGCCGGCGCGCAATTCGTCGATTCTGCTGCGGTCGAGATCGAATCCGATCACGGCGACGCCTGACCGCGCAAACGCCACCGCCACGGGCAGGCCGACATAACCAAGCCCGATCACGCCAATCTTGCGTTGATGTCTTACCATATCGTCTTCGATTTAGGCGTCAAACGTGTGAGGAAACATGAGTGGATGGACCGCCGACGAAATATGCCAAGACGTTGCCGACATCATTGACGAGAATCGTTCCAGCCAAGATCGTAAGGCTTCAGATTGCAAGAATTCAGATTGCAAGAGTTCAGATTGCAACAGTTCATTGAGCAGGTAATAGTGTGAATGCAAGCATCACATTGGCACACCGCACCATGCTCTGGAAGATATTTGTCGTTGCACTGGCGGTCCGTTGGGGCTACGCGATTGCGATATTTGCTTTGATGGGCTCGGCCGGGCTGCAAAGCGTGGATTCTCTCACCTATCTTTTTTACGCGCATGAATTCGCCGGGCAAATCGCTTCCGGTTCCTTGAGCGGTTGGCAATGGCTCGGTCCCGTCGGCGACGCCATGCCGCTTGCGCAATGGGTGTTCGGTCTGTGCGGCTTGGCGTTCGGCGCGGCCACCACCCTCGCCTACGTTCTGATCCAGGGCATCTTCGACGCCGGAACCTGTTTGCTGGTCTACGGCATCGCCCGAGCGCTGAACGAATCATACGCCGCGCCGGCCGGCATCGCGGCAGCGGTCAATCCGACACAGATCGTCCTTAGCGGTCTCGCGCTGACCGACACGCCTTTCCTTTTTTTCATCACTCTATTCTTGTTTGCTGCCGTATATTGGCTACGCAATCCGACCTGGCGCTGGGCAGCGCTCATCGGTTTCGCGCTTGGCGCGGCAACAATGATCCGCGCGCTTTCGGCACCATTCGCCGCGGTGCTGCTATTGTTTTTGCTCGCGGCCGCCACGTTCAAGAAGTTTTTTTCGCGCGACGTTCTCGGACAACTCGTCACTGCCGGCTTAATCTTCTCGCTTTGCATCGCGCCCGTTATTTGGCGCAATGTCAGCCAGTTTGGCGCCTGGTCATTAACGCCGCAGAGCGGAATCCATCTTGCATTATGGGTGGCGCCGCTGGTCAAGGAAGCCGCCGACGGAACGCCGTGGAAGAAAAGCTACGACGACATACAGCGCCGGGTTGACGAAAGGTATCCAACGCCGACCAGCAACCCGTTCGAACAGTCGCGCCGCTACGAGACCGTCGCACGCAGCGAACTCGCCACTCTCGGCGTCAAGGCAATAGCCAAGGCATGGTTAAATGGCGCCGCGATCAATCTCGGATCGCCCGGAATCATACTGTCGCCACCGATCCAGCAATTGCCGCGTGCCGGCTTCTACGCAACGCCAGGCGTTTCGCCGCTCGATAAAGCGATGAACTTTCTGTTCCACTCCGACAACGCGACTTATTCATGGATATTGCTGGCCGGGATTGCCGGCGTAATGGCAGTTCGCCTCATCCAGATCATCGGCGTCGTCGTGTTGTTGCGCCAAGGCGGGCAGATCGCTGCCTTGTGCCTATTCGGCCTGTGGATTGCCTATGTGCTCGCCGTCGACGGACCGGTGGCGTCGCCAAAATATCGCCTGCCGATCGAGCCAGTGCTGATGGTGCTCGCGGGCGCCGGCCTAGGCGTTCTGATTCGCCGGCGCTCTTGTCGATCACCAGCATCATGCGAAACGCTGCTAGGCGGCCGATCGCGGGCTCCAGCGGCCGCTCGAGCCGCAACAGGCCGCGCGCGACCCGTTCCGAAATAAGGCTCCAGTTCTTAAATCCGCCGCTGAGCGCATAAGCCGCAAACGCGAACCAGTCGATCCGCACGATGCGCAACTGCGGAAACAAGCCATGAAATCGATCCAAATCGCGCGTGGCGAGAAGGGTCGGGATGGCCTGGTTGGCTTCATAGGGATCGCGCCGCGGGTCGGGCCGGCCTTCGCCGAATATTTCGGCCGACATGCGCACCGGTTCGTGATGCAGCAGCCTGTAGAACACCGTGCTGCCCCAGGTAATCGCCGGCTCCACCAGGATCGCGCGGCCGCCTGGTCGCAACACGCGCTGCGCCTCGCGAAAGAACGCCGTTGGAAACTCCAGATGATGCAGCACGTCGATCATGACAATGTTTGCGGCGCTCGACGAGGCGAACGGCAGCTGCTGCGCGTCGGCGACGGCGTCGAGCCAGGGCGCGAACTGGATGTCAGTCGCGATCACGTCGCCGAGGCGGTGCTTAAGATTGCCGACGCCGCCGCCGATCTCGATCGTTGCGCCCGGCACACAGGCCGCGGCAATGCGATCGTAGAAGTCGTTGTAAATGGCGCGCAGAACCGATTTGCGCGCCCATACTGCGCGATAGTTCTGCAGCGAATCGGAGCCGCCTTCTTCGCCGATCACGGCGCCTTGATCCGCAGAAACGCGAACCACAGCATGCGCAGCAACAACAGCCCGTGGCTGAACCGAGAGATCTGAGTTTCACCATAGCTGCGGCTGGCGTAACGGATGGGCACCTCGACAATCTTCAAGCCGAGCTTCGATGCGCCAAAAATTAGATCGAAGTCGCCGAACGGATCGAAGTCGCCGAAATAGCTGCTTCCTGTTTTGAGGCGAAGGTAGTCGGACCGGCGCAGAACCTTCGTGCCGCACAGCGTATCGGTGAACCGCTGGCCCAAGAGCCAGGTAAAGAGCATGGAGAAGATCTTATTGGCGATGAGGTTGAGAAACCGCATCGCCTCGGCTTCCATCGGATAGATCAGGCGACTGCCATTAATGAACTCGCCTTTGTGCGACGCGATCGCTTCCCAGAATTTTGGCAATTGTTCCGGCGGCGTGGTGAGGTCGGCATCCAAAATCATCACAACGTCGCCCTTCGCGGCGTCGAAACCGGTATAGACCGCATCGGCCTTGCCCTTGCCGGGCTGGCGTAATGCTTTGATGTCAAGTTGCGGATTGGCGCCGATGACGCGCTCGATCTCGTTCCAGGTGTCGTCGGAAGAATGACCTTCGACGAAAATGATTTCGAGTGCTTTCGGCAAAGACCGGAATACGCCGGATCGCGGCTTCTATATTGCCGCGCTCGTTGCGCGCCGGAATGACGATCGTCGCAGTGTGCGGCTTGTCGAGGCGCCGCAGCGAACGACAAACGGTATAATGCCGCAAGCATAGACTATTGAAGCCCGGGAAAGGCGCGATAAAGCGATTGACGAGCCGGCCCAATCCGAACAGGCGTAGCGGCAACAACAGCCGGCGCTCGCTTTTGAGCGCGTTGAAGTCGGCCAGCGCTGCGAGCGCGCGCACGTCGGATGCCGCAAGCACGTTCTGCGGCGGCTGCGGCATTTTCAGGCCGGCAACCTCGGCGCATTTGAGCAGCGGATACCAGACGTGCGAAAAATAGCCGACGATTAGGCGGGTTTCCGGCGTGCATAGACTGTGCAAATTCTCAAACATCAGTTGGCAGTCGTCGAGCGAGCCGAGTGTGTCCACGATCACGATGAAATCGAACGGCCCCGGCAACGATTCGATGAAGCCGGGTGCTTCGATGTCGCCAACGCGGAACTCATAAGCAGGGTAAGCACGCTGCGCCTCCTCTATGGCGGAAGCGCTCAGATCGACGCCGACGCCGAGCGAGAGTTTCAACTCAGCCAGAAGTTCGCCGGTGCAACATCCGAGCTCGAGGACGCGCGCGCCGGGAGGGATGAGGAATTTGAGATAGTGCAGATCCTCGCTGTGGAAGAACGCCGCGCGCCGGCGCCATCGAGCGCGTTCGGACGCCGTCGCATCCGACTGAGGGCGGATTGCCTCCTTGCGAGGCGAGAGCGCCGACGACGCTTGTGCGACGGTCATCCGCCGCGCTCCGCGGGGCGCTCCGGCCGCGGGATCAAGAAGCCAAACCAAGCGATAGCCCCGGGCAGCGAAGCGACGACGCAGGCCAATCCGAAATACATCGAGAACACCAGCGCTCGCTCCGGCGTCAAGCCGTAATTGCCGAACAGTGACACCATCGCCAGTTCGCGCAGGCCCCAGCCGCCGATGGAGAACGGAACGAGCGCGATACCCACCATCACGGCGAACAACACAGCCGCGTCCGCGGGCGAAATTGCCAGGCCCTGCGCCCGGCCGAGCGTCCAGACCGCAGCGATAGTCATCAGGTGTATCAGGCTTCCGACACCCAGAATCGTGCCGCTGCGCGGCCCGAACACTGCGCGATTGGCGCCCACCAATACCCCGGCAATCCACCCGCCATGGCGCCAGGCCGCGACTACGGCGCCAAGGCGCGGACCCAGCACCAGCGCCACGCATCCGGCAAGAAGCATGACGCCAAGCACGATGAGGATTTCACCGCGTTCGTTGCCGAACAGCCCGATGCCGGTCGGCAGCAATAGGATCACGAAGGAAAAGGCAAGCAACAAGCCGACTCCGATGCAGCGGTCGATCACCACGCTCATCGCGGCGTCGCGCCAATCGTTTTCGAAACGCGCGAGCAGCCAGACGCGCACGCCGTCGCCGGCCACAACCGGCAATATTTGTCCAAAAAACTGACCGATGGCCGCCGCCAAAACCATCCACGGATAGGTCAAGCGATGGTCCGGCATCTTCAAGACGCGCACGATCTCCAGCCATCGCAGCGCCATCAGCGGAATTTGCAGCATGAGAAGCGAGACGGCGAGCACGACCCAGCGAACGTCAAGGCCGGGCAGCGTGCGGCGCAATTCCGCCAGGTCGATGTACCGAAACAAGTACCAGAAGCACGCCAACGTGCCGGCAAGCTTCAGCAACACAACGACGCCCTGACCTTTGCCGAAGCTTGCTACCGGCGGCAACGCCGCTTCCCTACTCAATGTTGACCTCTTGCTTGCGCCGCATCGGCGGCGGCCGCCGGCTTTTCTCGCAATCGGCCGGACCGTCTTGTAGAGCGGGCATGGAACGAGATCAACGTGGCGCGGACGCCGCCGCCAAATCTCACCGCGTTTCCCCGGTTCCGAAATCGTTGTGAAGGTCCGAGGAAGCGGCTAGGGATGATCAACAAAATCGCGGAAGGTCGACACACGATGTGCGGCATCGCCGGATTCCTCGCCGGCCCTTCGAGCGGGTTGGAGCGCGAACTCGCCGATGTCTCATCGGCGATGAACAGCTGCCTGCGACACCGCGGACCGGACGACGGCGGCAACTGGAGCGATGTGGAGGCCGGTATCGCGCTGATTCATCGCCGGCTTTCCATCATCGATCTTTCGCCGGCCGGTCATCAGCCGATGGTCTCCGCCGACGGGCGCTTCGTCATTTCATATAACGGCGAGGTTTACAGCCACCAGCCGATCGCCGCCGAACTGGCCGCAGGCGGCCACAAATTCCGGGGTCATTCCGATACCGAAGCCATACTGGAGTCATTTGCAGCAAATGGCATCGAGCCGACGTTGAAGCGAATGATCGGGATGTTCGCGATTGCATTGTGGGATCGGGGCGAGCGCACGCTTACGCTCATTCGTGACCGGCTCGGCATCAAGCCTTTGTATTGGGCGAAGTTCGGCGGGCTCTTTTTATTCGGATCGGAACTGAAAGCGCTGCGCGCCCATCCGGGCTGGACGCCGCGCATCAACCGCGACGCGGTCGCGGCCTTCATGCGCCACAATTACATTCCGGCGCCGCACACGATCTACCAAGGCGTCCACAAGCTCGAGCCCGGCTCGATCCTGACACTGCCGTGGAACGGCGAACCGCAGATTTCGCGCTTCTGGGACGCGCGCGCGGGGGCCCGCGATGGAATGCTGCGTCCGCTCGAAGGGAGCGACGACGAGCTGGCCGGACAATTGGAAGCCTTGCTCCTTGACGCAATCAGCCGGCGCATGATTGCCGACGTACCGCTCGGCGCGTTCCTGTCGGGCGGCATCGATTCGTCGACTGTCGTCGCGCTGATGCAGGCTGCACGCCCAGGCAAGGTCAGAACGTTCTCCATCGGCTTCGACATTCCCGGCTACAACGAGGCGCCGCAAGCGGCTGCAGTGGCGAAGCATTTGCAGACCGAGCATACCGAACTCACCGTGACGCCGAATGAGGCGCTCGATGTCATTCCCCGCCTGCCGGAATGGTACGATGAGCCGTTCGCCGATTCATCGCAGATCCCGACCTATTTGGTTTCGGCGATGACGCGAAAATACGTCACCGTGGCGCTGTCGGGCGACGGCGGCGACGAGCTCTTTGCCGGATACAATCGTTATCAATTGGCACAGCGGTTCTGGCGCGCACTGTCATTGTTGCCGCGCCCGCTGCGCAATGGCGCCGCCGCCGGGCTCACCGCGCTAAGCCCGGATCGCTGGACATCGATGCTTTCGGCGTTGCCCGCCCGAGTGCGGCCGCCGCAAGCCGGCGACAAGATGCACAAAGCCGCCAGCGTGCTGCGCCTCGACAGTCCTGACGCGATCTACCGCCGGCTGGTCAGCCATTGGGAGCCGGCCGAAATCATGCTGCAGGCGCGCGAACCGCGAAGCCTGCTCGACGACCCAACGCTGGCGAAGGAATTTCCCGATCTGCTGGCGCGCATGCAATTTCTGGATCTGGTCACCTACCTGCCTGACGATATTTTGACCAAGGTGGATCGCGCCAGCATGGCGGTGGCACTGGAAGCGCGCGTGCCGCTGCTCGATCACCGGGTCGTGGAATTCTCCTGGCGGCTGCCGCGCGACGCCAAAGTCCGCGGCAGCACCAGCAAGTGGATGTTGCGGCAGGTGCTTTATCGCCACGTGCCGCCGGCGCTGGTCGAGCGGCCGAAGATGGGATTCGGCATTCCGCTCGGCGAATGGCTGCGCGGGCCGTTGCGCGACTGGGCCGAGGCGCTGCTCGACGAGCGGCGCTTGCGTGAAGCGGGCCTGCTCGATGCCGCGATGGTCCGCCGATATTGGCAAGAGCACATCGATGGCCGGCGCAATTGGCAATACCTGATTTGGGATGTGCTGATGCTGGAGGCCTGGCGCGAGCACTGGGCTGATGAGATCATACTCGGCGCGGCCCTGCCGATGCCGACGGCGCACCAGAACGGCATGCGGTCCGAAAACACGATATTCTCGAAACCGGCGCGTCTGAGCATGCGCTCGATTTCACGGCGCGCGTAAATCGTTTTTCCAAACGCGTGCAAAAGCGATCGTAAGCGTCGGTCCGCATCACATAAAACGACTTATCGGCATAATAGGATAACGGCAGTGCGCCGCCGAAGCCGATCGGAAACAGGCGGGCAGTGCGCGCCAGCGGCCAATAAATAAACGCCGCGATCGTCTGGCTGACGACGAGCCGCAGCGGATGCGGCAGCCGTGAGATCACAAGACGCGCCGAAATTGGTCACGCGCCATAGCGCGCGATACCAAGCCGGGCGGTTATCGAATGCGTAATAAAGATAAACCAGAAACGGCGCGCCGGGCTTGAGCTTGTCGGCGATCGTCTCGATCGCGGCTTGCGTATCCGGCACGTGATGCAGGACACCGAGCGAATAAGCGAAATCGAGCGACGCCTGCGGCAGCGGTATTTCGGCGACGCTCTTGGCGTGATAGCTGACATTCTTTGAAGCGCTCAGATTTTGCTTTCGCCACGGCCAGCGCTTCGGCGCTGGCGTCGAGCAAGTGCAGATGCGCGACGCGCGGCGCAACCAGCATCGACCAGCGCCCGGTACCGCAGCCGACATCGATGCCGACGCCGCCGTCCCGGCGGCAGCAGACTGCCACGGAAAAATGCGGAAATAGTCGTCGAAAATCGTCCTGGCGCTGTTGTTGCGAGAGATGATCGTCGTCTTGCCGGAACGTCGACCATTCTTCGCCGAAGCCGCCCGCAACCTGAAGGTCCAGATTATTGTTCACAGTGTCACGCTGACCCCTGTGCCGCGCCCGCAGCCGGTTCGGCGGTCGCCTTGTCTGGTTGAACGAGTAGCCGAGCGAACTAAAGAGTCTGTCCCACCGTGATAATACTGCCTCGCGTCCGTGAACCGTTTCTGCATAATCACGCCCTCGCGCGGCGGCATCGCGGCGAGTATTTTCGTCGGTCAACATGCCTTCGAGAATTGACGACCACTCACCGTCGCTCGCGCAAGCCAACTTGGGCGTGCCGGCATTTGCCATGGCCCGCCGATAGGCCGGCGTCGCCGACACAACGACCGGCATTCCCATGCGCCACAGCAGCAAGAGCTTATTTTCCGGCTTGCCGACGACAAAGGGATTATCGAGTTCAATTGGGATTAGCGCGAGGTCGCACGAAGTCATAGTTTCGGAACACGTTTGTTCGCGCCAAGGATGAAAAACGGCGTTGGTAAAATTCCGCGCCAGGACCTTTTGTGTATCGATCTGACCCAGCAGGCCCTTTAACCGGTCGCGCGTCGGATCGGTGACGACATGCAATTCGACCGCTCGATCCCTGAGAAGGGGACGGATGACCGGCGCGATTTCGGCAAGCTGCGGCAGATTGCTGGGCAGCCCTTCCCATGCCAGTCGAAATGGCCTCGCGGCGGCATAGATCTGCTTGACGTTCCTCACGACCGTTGAATGGTCGTCCAGAATAATATGCACGTTGTCGCACAAATCTTGGATGACGCTTTGCTGTTCTTGCGTCGAGCAAATAACAGCGTCGGCACGGCGGCACATGGCCCGAATGCTGTTGAGGTAATCGACGCGAAGCTTTTTGTGCTTTCCGAGCAAATACCAGGCGGAGCCGCGCAAGAGCTGGTTTAGGTTGGTCCGCGGGACGGAAAGGTAGGAATTGATGAGGTCGTATGCGACTTTTCCGTGCCGATAATCCGGCCAAACGCTGATGTCGGCCGCCTCGGTCAAAACAACGACGTCGTATCGCTCGTTGGGGTCGGCGATTTCAAAGGCCAGATTGCGCGCGCGCGCATAGGCGATGAAGCGCCGCCGATCGCCCGGGGCTTCGAAGCTCGCGGTGAGCGGGGCGTAGCCGATCCGAGGCGCCGATCCCAGTGGCTGTTTTGCCACGGCAGGCGCGTCGGCCCGGACTAAAGCGCCCAGCACCAGGGATGTTCCCAAGCTTGATTTTCCAGAATTTGACGGAATTCTCCGGGCGCCGAATCGTATTCGCGCGTCCGATTGTCAGCCACGATCAGATTGATCTGTCCGCCGCTTCGAAATGTCAGAGACGCTTTCCATTCGGCAATGTCATACACATTTCCCACCCTATCCATGACGAGAGGCCGCAAACCTTGCGCCATGATTTGTCTCGTCATCGATCCGCGTTCGCTCTCGAATTGATACGTGTCGTTTTCGATACAAATGACCCAACGCGGAGAGACAAAAACCGCTCCCGCTCGATGATGAAAGCACTGGTGCGGATATGTGGATTCGGGTAGCGGCCGCTTTGGTACAAATAATAGGCGTAATAAAACGGAAACAAGAGATAGAGCTTCAGGGGCCGCGCCGGTCTTTGCCATTCGCTATTTTGATGGGAAGCCTTCCCCGCGACACGGTTGCAAAAATAACCCGGCCGGCGCGCCAGGCGTCGTAATGCCGTCAGATCGCGCCTTCGATATCGGAAGCATACGCTTCCCAGGAACCCGTTGCGCCGACGACCCCGACGCCGGGAAGACTCAAGGCACGATCGAAATTGCGCAGCCAGTTCGGAGCCAAAATGCGGTTCGACGTCTTAAAGAACATGAGGCGAGAGTTCGTCACAACTTTCGCCGCGGCGATATAGGAGCTGAT
The DNA here is from genome assembly GCA_963816565.1 of uncultured Alphaproteobacteria bacterium. Lineage (GTDB taxonomy): Bacteria > Pseudomonadota > Alphaproteobacteria > Rhizobiales > Xanthobacteraceae > BOG-931. The sequence continues at coordinate 158,320 of CAWFLM010000003.1, forward strand.
GTCAAAACCGACGTCGTCCAGCACGATCGGATTGACCGGAAGATTTCCGAACAACGCACGAGCCGACGCGAAAACGTGCCGATCGGGAAACCCTTTGAATATGACGTGCAGATCATGTTCGATGCCGGCCGGATGATCCCGATAGCTGTCGAGAAAATTCCGGACAAGAATTTCATTCTCACCAAACCGGTAGAGATAAACCACGCCAATATCCGGCACTACGCGGATTCTCCGGCAGACACCGCGCCAAAACTGTTGCTTCGCCGATCCGGAACGCGCGTCAGCATCGCGTCTCGCCCGTCAGAAGGTAATGACACTTTTTGAACCAACGGACAGCTCCCAATCTCATTTAACGAGCCGCTCGGACCGATCACTTCAGCGGCCGGCGAGTGCGCATTGGATCGGCGCGATCAAGCACGTAAAGCAGGGCGGATAAGGGCAGCGCCGACAAAACAAGAAGCTTCGCGCGGCGGCTTTTCAAAGCCGCCAACCCGTCTTTCACTTTTTGCCCCGAAACCAGCTAACCGTCGACACCAGCGCCGCGCCTTTCAGAAACGGTGTCGGGGAGCGAAAGAAGTATTCGAGATTGTTGTTAAGCATCCAAATATAATAGTGTCCGCCAATTCCATACTTGCGCCTCAGGATGTCGGCGGTCACGACCGGGGGGTCGCACTGCGGTGACGTGCACGCCTCAACATTCATGGTGAATGTGTCGAGTTAAGCCGCGCCGACGATTCCGCGGGCGCTGTGCCTCGAAAATGCTCCATAAGATCAAGCATGGCGGCCGCAGGAAGCATCGCCAAGACTAGCAACCTCGCGCGAAAATTCGTCAAAGCTTGCAGACTCTCCTTTAACGTTCGTCCGGAGTTCCATGCGCAAATTGGCAACGCCGCTGCCGCCTTGACGAACGGAATTGGCGATCGAAAGAAGTATTCGAGGTCGTTATCGAGCAGCCAAATGTAATAATACCACCGCCCTGTGGCGTGACGACCGCGCCATCCCATTTTGGTGATTGTGTGTCCTGTCGCCGAATCGTCTACATAATAAATCCGCAGGACATCATTTGACCATCGAGTTTAAAGGTCTTCGCGATTTCGAAACAAAATCGCCCCTCTGGAATATAGGTCCCGGAAATCTCTGGAAATGGGTATCGCCTAGCGAGCTCAGTCACCCAGCCAATCCACTTTTCGCCGCCAATGCGATGGACATAAGCTACTTCACGCATATCAGCGTCGAAAGGATCAGTCGGAAATTTATCCCCTACAATTGCCCCATGCTGATCGCGACAAAGGCCGCCGACCGAGCAAAATGTGCGCTGCTCTCCTTCAGGAATTCAGCGCCAAAGGCGGTCAAGATTTTCGAGGGCGTTTGGAACCAGTGCGTCATCAGAATCAAGAATCGCAAAGAGATATCCCTTCGCTTCGACAAGCGCCCGATTGTGCGCGAGATGCTTGCCGCCATTCTCCTGCTTGAGATAACGAATCGGAAATTCGGAGGCTTCCGACCATTTAGCGATTATCTCCGAAGTATTGTCAGTGGATCCATCGTCAACAACAAGCCATTCGAAATCGCGAGAGTTTGTGCGCACAGACTGTCATACACACGCCTGATCGTATGAGCGCGATTGTAAGTTGGAGTAAAAACCGTAAATATTGGCTGATCGGCCATCAGAAGGATTTTAGTCCGCTGCTATCGATCGATAATTGGAGGTCGATTGTGCTTCGACCATGGCATATAGCCGAGTTCGGCGCGTCATCAAATCATTCCAAGTTCCAGTCTCTATGACCCGCCCGCCATCAATGACATAGATGGCATCGGCCGTCGTAACGGTGCCGAGTTTGTGTGCAACGATCACAATTCCCATTTCCTTGCGTAGTGCCTCGATGGTTTGTAACAGTTCACTTTCGGACTCGGCGTCCAGAGCGTTCATCGCTTCGTCTAGCAACAGCAGGATCGGATCATTCAGGAGCGCCCGTGCAATACCAAGGCGCTGACGCTGTCCGCTGGAAAGCTTGACCCCTTGGTCGCCGATAATCGTGTCGTAGCCCCCTGGCAGCGCGTTGATGAAGTCTTGCGCGTGCGCGCGACTAACCGCGAGTTCAACTTCGGCCGCCGTAGCATCGGGTTTGGCAAGAATTAAATTCTCCCGCACGGATGAATGAAACAGGATCGTTTCCTGTGACACATAGCCGATTTTTTGTCGCCAAGCACGCAGCGGCGCCGATGCGAGATGATGGTTCCCCATCCTGATCGTTCCCGCCGATGGCATGGCCAAGCCGAGCATGGTATGCATCAAGGTCGATTTGCCCGCACCGGAACCGCCGACGATGCCGATCATGCCCGGCACCGGAATTGTCAGGCCGATTTTATCGAGGACCTTGTGCTCTCCGAACTGCACGTCAACGCCGTGCAGTTCGAAACGTGCGGGCAACGACACCGAAAGCCACCCGGATCGACCGCCCGCCCGTTCGGCGTGAGCTTCGGCCGCCTCTTGTAGCGTGTCGATCGCATATACGGCGTGTACATAGCCGTTGAGCATGTGCAAGTAACCCGGCAATGCCGTGATGCGCGGGAACAGCCGCATGAACAAAGGAAAGACGACAATGACGTTTCCGGGCGCGACTCCGAAGCCCTTCTGGCCGAACACAAATATCGCGGCAAGCGCGGCGAAAGCGAGAAACTCGAATAATCCCCGTACCAGCGCCGGCAGGAAAATTGCCAGAGCGTTTGCTCTTTGCAGTTTGCCGACGATCCGGTCGACTTGCGCCGTGGCAACGTCTTCACTGGTCGTCGCTTTGACGAGCTTGATGCCCGAATCCGCTCGCCGAGCACCGACTGTAATTCGGCATTAAGCGGGCCGATCGCCCGGCCAACCGCAGAGCTTTTTCGATAAAGACGCAACACCGAAAGCGTCATCAGTAGGGCGCATCCGATCAACCCCAGGGTTACCGGCCACGCGATTGCCAGGGCAAATGCGAGATAAATGCAGGTGCCGATTAACGTCGAAATTATAAAAAGTCCGGTGAAAAACGCTTGCGCCAGCCGATCGCTCTCGCTGACGATCGCATTTGTCAATTCTCCGGCTTTTCGCCCGATCACAAATTCCCATCTGGCATGCATCAGCGCAGCAAATAGTTGCGACTGTCGCTGTCCCTGATAGCCGCGGGCCGCTCGCGCCATTTGCCATTGCAGTGCGATCGATAATATCGCCTAATTGCCGCGACCGCGATGACAACGCCAAGCAATCCCAAAGAACCGATCGTTGTGCCAAGTGTGGTCAGATAGCGGCTGAGCACTGCGCTCGCAGCGCCCTGCCCTACGGCATAAGAAATTCCGACCTGCGAAAGTAACGGCAGCAGCAGGGTAACCGAAAGCCCTTCGGTCGATGCAACCAAGGCCATCAGCACCAGCAGCGCGGGAAAGCGCCAGCGCAGAAATCCGATGATGTCTCTGAAGAGAAGAAGGTAGATCTTCATGATTATCGTATTCTTTTACCGAACGAGTGCTGAAGCTGCGGCAACGATCTCTGGTCGCGACAGCATGCTCAAAGTGAAGGATCGAATATGCGAGCCGCTTATCGGCGGCGCGAAATCTTATTAAGACGTCGCCGAACTCGAAAACTGAGAAATCCAAATTTGGAACACAATCTTTTCCCGAAGGCGCCGAAGCTCAAATTTCGTATTTTGCCGCTCGCGTTTCGAATCACCAAGGCTCAGTCCTTGTTGGGCCAGTAAACGTGGTGCTTTGCGGTTCCATTTCTCTCTTGCTACGAGCCCCACATATTCTACAATTGGATCTCATACTCATAATGACGCTTGGTGCTCACCGTATGTTCGAATTCCCAAACCGTACCTGGTTGACGCAACAGCGATCGCAGATAGTCACGTCTCCAGATTGCGGTTTGTACCGACGAATAATAAGGCTCAGAAAACGAAAGCAGTCTCAGAGGCTGCTTGCTGATCGTCCTTCTAATGATTTAATGATCCGACCGGGAACATTTCTCAAGACTGGATTAATTTGACATAAGCTAAGTCATTTTGGCTGATTTTACTGGCGAGTGCATTCAAAGCTACTCCATTGACGGGCGACGTGAACAGATAATCTTCGACAATCAGCATGATGTAACGGACATGATCGGGAGACAGTCGATGTAGTCCCCCACTCTTTCACGCCATTCGCAATTGGATTTTGCGGCTAGCGATACGAAGCCGTAAATATCGCTGTGTTTGCTTGTGAACCCGACATAACGCGGCCAATTGCAGTCGCGCCAAATCGCTTCGGCGTTTTGAAACGTAATCTCGAAAATGTCCTTGGCCCGATCGGAGGCTGCCACCAGAATCGAACTGATCGGAAGCGTCGCGCGCATTGCCTGCCTTCACAGGCTGCGGGACATCCGAGAACTGCGGGTTGGTGCGATGCTGTGACACGGCTGACTTACTTCCTGTTCGGCGGTTTGACGATATTGCTCTGATGATTTCGGCTCTCTGATTAGCTTATCAGCGATCACTTTTTGCGCAGATAGCCGTTCGGATTTCCGGTAACATTCCGGCCGTAAAAATCGCAATACGCTGTATCAATCTCAAAGTCGCGACGGCGATCGTGCATGAACTGTGCAATAGCACGTGCGCGCCGCCTCCGTCAGAAGTATCCTGCCCGATCTCGGGGACGGCCGCATCCTCGACGATCATGTACTCGCCCCAGCGCAGCAGCGGATCGAAGAAACGCAGCACCGCAAGCGTCGTGGCATAATCATGGCTCGCATCTTCGATGACCAACCACGGTCGCGGTAGTGCCCGCAAGAATTCGGGATCAAGCGTGGCTCCCAGATCGCTGGCATCGCCATGAAGAATTTCACGTTTGTCGGCATATAGGACGGCGTCGCGCCTTGAGGTTGACCGAAATGACGCGACCGTCGATTTCAAAATGTTGAGCAAATCGCCATCCAGACCGCCGCGCCCCCCGCCAGCGTTCCTATTTCGATAATTGCGGCAGGTTTAATTCGCCAAAGGAGCTGCATGTAGAGAGCAATTTCGATGGGATGCTTCTGCATCGGAATGTCGCCGTAGCGGTAGTTGATCGCGCCTTCCACAAACGAGGAAGCATGGCAGGCGGTATCGCCGTTTGCCATGTTCGTTTGCCGGGCAGCGGCGGCCAGGCTCGTTTGACTATAGCCTGGCGAACAGCTCGCAGAGGGGGGCATACCGTTTCCACGAAATTGATAGCGCGACGCGCGCGCTTGCGCTGATCGGCCGTCAGCCGAGACTTTATGTATTCACGCAACGTCACGGTGATTGCCTGCCGGTAGGAAAATTTGAACAAACTAAACGACCGCCCGCGACAAGAGCTGCATACGCCACCAATCGATCGTCGCGGCAAGTCCGCCCTCAAAGCCGATCGTCGGACGCCATCGACCTCCTGCTCAAGCCGCCGAACGTCGGCAATTATAATCGGAGGTTCTTCTTTGACCGGACGCGCGCCGAGGTGGACAAGGTCGGGCCGGCCGAGCTGCCCACCGATCCGCATGCGACGCCCTTTACCGCCACGCCTTTACCGGAGCCGATGTTGACGGCGCCTTCGATTGTCGAACTGAGCAGCGCCACAAACGCGCTTGCCACATCGCTGACGTGAATGAAGTCCCGCACTTGCTCGCCGCTGGTGCAAAGCGCAGGGCGGCCTTCCAGTAAGGCGCAAATCACCGACGGAACCAGTTGTGACGAATATTGATGCGGGCCGTAGGCAAAAAAAACGCCCCCAGGCGCTGCTCAGCCGGTATTGCCGCGAATAGGCTCCGAGACTTCTTGCAGCGAATGCCTGCACGTGCCGTACAACGTAGTCGGGACCAGCGGCGTCGAATTCTCAGCGCATACCTCATGATTTCAATCATATTCGGCGCAGGTCCCTGCCATGACGACACGGCGCCCGCCGCTCAGGCTGAAGGCCTGCAGCAAGGCCAGGCTGGCGCGCAGCCAATCACATATTCACGGGCGGTCCAATATTTTCCAGGCTCGGCGTACCAGGCGAAATGCAGCAGACGGCTGGGCTCGATCGCGCCCATCAATGGGTTCAATTGCTCGTGGTCGAGCAGATCGGCCTCGTGCCAAATGACGTCCGCCGGCGTATCGAGCCGGCGCCGCGCCACGGCATGAACTTCAAAGCCCGCCGCGCCCAGCGGTTCGATTGCCGACCTGCCGATAAAGCCGTCTCGCTCCGGTCAGCAAAACGCAACCGCTGACGGGAAGGTCTCGGCCTCAGTCAGCCGCGGCCGCGTCGCGGTCGGGGCGGACACGATCAATCCGGCAGCGGCGACGGTATCGCCAGCGCGGGATCGTCAAAGGCCACGCCACGCGCCGCCTCCACCGCGTAGACCGTCTGATCTCATAGTAAAGCTCGGTGCGGTCCTCGAATGCCTGAAAGCCGTGGGCGCAACCGGCGGGAATATAGAGCATCGCATGATTGTCGGCGGTGAGCGCTCGGCATGCCAGCGGCCAAAGGTCGGCGACGAGCGCCGCAGATCGACCATGACGTCGAACACGGCGCCGGCCGTGCAGCGCAGAAGTTTGGTCTCGGCATGCGGATCGGCCTGATAGTGCAGCCCGCGTAGCGTGCCCTTATGCGCGTTGAACGAAATGCTGTGTTGCACGAATTCCGTGGCCAATCCTTGCGCGCGGAATTCGTCCGCGCAGACGTCCGCGCAAAAAGCCGCGATCGACCTCGCGGCGTTCCAGTTCGACACGGAAAGCACCGGGAAGCGGCAGTCGAGCGAATTGCATGGGCTAGACGGTCCGGGCTTCAGGGACGGAATGATGAACTTGCCGCCCAGCTCCCGGTATGCCGCCGTTGCGCCAGAATTTCGTCGGCGAAATTCCAGGTCAGCAGCAGGACGTAGTCGGGTTTGCGCACGAGCAGCTCATCCGGCGGCAGGAATTGGCAAATGCGCGCCCGGCGTGAGTTTGCCCTGCTTGACGGTCGAACGATCGACCACTAAATCGAGCAGGTCGCGTCCGATCCCACAATAATTAACAGCGTGGCGCCCTTGGCCCAGGCGCCGAAGCCGCAAGTTTTTTTCCGCTCGCCTTGAGCTTATCAGCAAAGTGACCAGTTCGCGTTCGCAACTTGTGAACGCGCGCGCCTCGAAATCGGCATAGGCGGCGGGTCCTGTCAGGGCGCTCTTCCTGGTCGAGCAGTTCCTTCATCCGGCGCGAACGTTGTCCGGGGCGCGGCTGACGAATAAACGCAGAGACTCCGCCGCGAATCGGCATGTTGTTCGACATCGGACAAGCAACAGGCCATGCCGCGCGAACAAGCGGTCGAGAGCGTAAGGGGAGAAATAGCACAGGTGCTCATGATAGATCGTGTCGAATTCCAGTTTTGTCGACCAGTTTGCCCAGATAGGGCACCTCGATCGACGCGACGCCGTCGGGCTTGAGCACGATCCTCACACCCGCGACGAAGCCGTTGAGATCGGCGACATGCGCCAGCACATTATTGGCATGGAACACGTCACCACCGCAGCCCTTCGGATGCCAGGGCGTTCAGCCTCGTCGCGGCCAAAAAATGCGCGGCGCGTCGGTACGCCGTTCGGCTCGGCGATCTTGGCGATGTTGCCCGCCGGCTCGATGCCGAGAACCGGTATGCCGCAGTCGCGATAGTGCTGCACGAGATAGCCGTCGTTTGAGGGCCGCTTCCATGACAAGCGAGTTTTTTTCCCTGAGCCCCCTGCGCTCCGCAACGAGGCGCTGCGCAATAGCCTCTTGGGCGGAAGCCTGTGATAGCCGTATCCGAAAACGAGGAGAAATATACGTAATTTGAGAACAAAATCTTTCGGCGGCACGTGTCTCGATCACCTCCACGAGGCTGCAATTCATGCAGAACACGACACGGGAGCGGATACCGCGCTCGGGCTCGTCCAGCCGCCTCCGGCCTCGACCAGCGCGTTGGCAAGCGGCGTCTCGCCCGAGATCGATGACCGGCGCGAGAGCGCGTGCCGGCGCACGATCGGCATCTGCAAGCTCATTGAAGCCTCATGAGCCAATGCTCAGATGTCTTGCGATACCACTCGATCGTGCGCGGCTAGCCCTTCCTCGAAGCCAAATCGAGCGCGCCAATGTGAGCAGCTGTCTGCGCCTTGCTCGGAATTGAGAACGTCGCGGATTTCGTTTGTCGCCTCATTGAGAATGATCGGCTCCAGGTCTTGTTTTCATCCCCGTGCGCGATTGGCGTCCCACGACTTCGAGAACGCTCCAGCGGCTTGCCGGTCAAAAAGTTCAGAGCTTCGCTCTCCAAATTCTCCAGATCGGCGTCGCAGCGCCTCGGCCAAGTGAGAGGTAGGAATCGACCGCGTCCTCGGCGTAGATGTAATCGCGGACGAATTCCCCATCCGACCGCACGATCTGGTGCTCGCTCTCGGATTATCGAGCGGATGGTGCCCGTAATATGATACGATTCCAATTGAGATCGCCGCCCCCGAAGAAGTTGCCGCATCGCGTGATCGCGACCGGAACATTCCATGTCCTTCGCGTAACTTTGCGCGATCAGGTCGGCACAAGACTTCCGACACGTCGTAAGGATGCTCGCCCATCCAGCGGGCGTCGTCTCGACATAAGGCAGCGTGCGCGCAGAACCATAGGCTTTGTCGGACGACGCGACGACCACCCGCCTGCACTTTTGGGCTGCGTGGCGCACGGCTTCCAGCAATGCCCAGGTCCCCGGCAATGTTGGTCTCGAACGTGGAAATCGGGTTGCGGTTGGCGATGCCGACGATGGTCTGCGCGGCCAAATGAAGGACGGTGTCCACTTTCGTACTCGCCCAACACACGCGCTCAAGCGTCAACCTGATCGCGCACGTCGCCGCGCACGACATTGATCCCGCTTTTCCAGCCCCAACCCAATCAAGCCGCGATCACCGGACCCAGTCGCGGATCAACGCCACCACGTCAGCTTCAAGCTCGACCAGGCGCTGTGATTCAGCCAGCCACCCAACAGACCGGCGCCGCCGGTTACAAAGACGGGGCGGTCTCGCCAGAACGTTGCCGCGGCATTGACGCGTCAGACATGCCAGGTCCTCCACGGCGCCTTGCCGGAGTCCCCACAGCGAATTGAAGCAGACGCAGATCGCGCATCGTATCCATGCATTGCCAGAAGCCGTCGTGCCGATACGCGGCGAGTTGTTTCTCGTTGGAAACATGTTTGAGCAATTGGCTTTCCAGCTGCTGGGCGTTTTGAGGTTCATCATCATCGAGCACCTCACGGCTCGAAGACCAAAAAGCCGCCGTTAATCGTAGCCCTCGCCGATCTGCGGCTTCTCGATAAATTCCCTGGACTATATCGCCGTCAAATACGATGCCCGCCGAAACGCGTCGGGCGGGCGCACCGCTAAACGTCACCGTGGCGAGCCGGCCATGACTGCCGGGATGGAACGCCAGGACCTGATCGATCGGTACATTGGAAACGCCGTCCCCGTAGGTCTGGCAGCAGAAAAGTCGCTCATCCAACGCAGCTCCGGGGCGTGAGTTGCTTGACGTGGCCGCCCGTGCTCGTCTCAAGACCGGTGTCGCACAGGTGCACTCGCAATTGTCGCCGCTGTTTCGGCGCGACTTATAACGTTGCCGTTTGCGGTTTCGCTAATCGTCAGATCGCCGGTGAGCTGTACCTCGTCGAGAAAATATCGCTTAATCAGGTGGCCCTTATAGCCGAGGGCGAGATAGAACTCCGTGAAGCCGCAGGCGGCATACAGTTTCATGATATGCCAAAGATCGGCCGGTCCCCTATTTCCACCATAGGTTTTGGTTTCACGTCGGTCTCTTCGGCGAGACGCGTGCCGCGACCGCCGGCGAGAATGACGACTTTTGGACTAGCGGACATTCTATTGGCCCGCTCCGAAATCTTACGACAACATGCCGCGCCGCTGCATGAAATCGATGATGCGGTCGGCGAATCGCTCTGGCCCTCGTTGAGAGCATCGAGCGTGAGTTCGGGATTGAGCGGCGGTTCGTAGGGCGAATCGAGGCCGGTAAAGTTCTGCAGTTCGCCGCGTCTTGCTTTCTTATAGAGGCCCTTAGGATCGCGCTCTTCGCAGGCCGCGAGCGGCGTAGCGACAAAGATCTCGATGAATTCACCCGGCGCGACCAGTTCACGCGCCATCTCGCGTTCGGCGCGGAACGGCGAAATGAAGGCGACGAGCGTGATCAGGCCAGCCTCGACGAACAATTCGAAACTTCGGCGACGCGGCGAATGTTCTCGACGCGGTCGCCCTCGGTAAAGCCAAGATCACGGTTGAGGCCGTGACGCACATTATCGCCGTCGAGCACGAACGTGTGCTTGCCGAGCGCGTGAAGTTTTCGTCCAGATGATCAGCGATGGTCGACTTGCCAGCGCCCGACAATCCGGTGAACCACAACAGAGCCGGTTTCTGGGCGTTAAGCCCTGCCCGCGCCGAATTCGTCACCTCGAAAGCTTGAAGGTAAGTGTTGGCGGCGCGGCGCAGCCCGAAGCGGATCAGGCCCGCGGCGACCGTCGCATTGTTATGCCGGTCGACCAGGATGAATCCGCCGGTATCGCGATTGTCATCGTAAGGATCGAAGCCGATCGGCTCGGCGGTTGCGATATTGACGAACGCGATCTCGTTGAGATGCAATTCCTTGGCGGCGAGATGATCGAAAGTCTCGATGTCGATCCGATGTTTCAGCTCGGTGACCATGGCGCCGATGGTCTGCGCGCCGGCTTTGAGCAAATAGCCTCGGCCGGGCAAAAGCGGCGTTTCCGACATCCACACCAGATGCGCGGCAAAGGCATCCGCGCGCGGCGCGGGCTGTTCGACCGGACTGATGATGTCGCCGCGCGACACATCGACATCGTCGGCCAGGACCAAGGTCACGGCATCGGCCGCGACCGCGCGATCGAGGTCGCCATCCATGGTCGCGATCCGCACCACGCGCGTGCGCACCCCGGTGCGCGGGATAATAACGTCCTCGCCTTTGCGAAGCGCGCCGGACGCTATTGTTCCGGCGTAGCCGCGAAAGCTGGCATCCGGACGATTGACGTATTGCACCGGCAGGCGTAGCGGCGCGCCGCCCGGCCGTTCGCCAACGGTAACGCTTTCCAGATATTGCAATAGCGGCAAGCCCTGATACCAAGGCGTCCGCGCGCTGGCGCGGACGACATTGTCGCCATGCAGCGCCGAGAGCGGAATTGCAGCGACCTCGCACGCCGGAAATCGGCTGGCGAATTGCGTGAATGCATCGCCGATGTCCTGGAAGCGGCGCTCGTCGAAGCCAACCAAATCCATCTTGTTCACTGCCAATACGAAATGGCGAATGCCGAGGAGCGAACACAGAAAGGCATGCCGCCGTGTTTGCTCTAGCAATCCCTTCTCGGCATCGACCAAGAGAATGGCAAGGTCAGATGTCGAAGCGCCGGTCACCATGTTGCGCGTATAGTCCTTGTGGCCTGGCGTATCGGCGACGATAAAACGCCGCCGCGCCGTACCGAAATAGCGGTAGGCGACGTCGATCGTGATGCCCTGCTCGCGCTCGGCCTCGAGCCCGTCGACCAGCAGCGCGGGATCAAGCTCGCCCCCGACCGTGCCGTGCGTCTTGGAATCGCGCGTGAGCGCCGCAACATGATCGTCAAACACCAGCGACGCATCGAGCAACAACCGCCCGATCAGCGTCGACTTGCCGTCGTCGACCGAACCACAGGTCAGCACGCAAAGCTGGCCGCGGTCCGCCGCGAAGGAGCTCGCCGTAGCGGCGGCGACGTCGAGTTCAGAAATAGCCTTCACGTTTCTTCTTTTCCATGGAATCGCCCGCGTCGTGATCGATCAACCGCCCGGCGCGTTCGGAGGTTTGCGCCGCCTCCATCTCCCGGACGATGCCGGGAAGCGTCGTGGCGCTGGATTCGACGGCGGCCGTGAGCGGATAGCAACCGAGCGTGCGGAACCGCACGACGCGCATTGCCGGACGCTCGCTGGGCTCGAGCGGAAAGCGGTCGTCGTCGACAACGATCAGCCCCCCGCTCCTTTCACGACCGGCCGCGGCGCCGCGAAATAGAGCGGCACGATGGGGATGTTCTGATGCTCGATGTAGCGCCACACATCGAGCTCGGTCCAATTCGACAACGGGAAGACCCGGATCGATTCGCCCGCGGCAATGCGGCAATTGTAGATGTGCCACAGTTCCGGCCGCTGATTCTTCGGATCCCAGACATGATTGGCCGAGCGGAACGAGAACACGCGCTCCTTGGCGCGGCTCTTCTCTTCGTCGCGCCGGGCGCCGCCGAACGCGGCATCGAAGCCGTGTTGGGTCAACGCCTGCTTAAGCGCTTCCGTCTTCATGACATGGGTGTAGTACGAAGATCCGTGCGTGAACGGCGTGACGCCTTGCGCAAGCCCGTCGCGATTAACATGGACAATGAGATCAAGTCCAAGCTGCGCGGTGATTTCATCGCGAAAGCCGATCATGTCGCGGAATTTCCACGTGGTGTCGATATGCAGGAGCGGGAACGGCAACGGTGAGGGAAAGAACGCCTTTCTCGCCAGATGAAGAAGGACCGAAATCCTTGCCGATCGAATAGAGCAACACGGGCTTCCGGAACTCGGCCGCCACCTCGCGGAATATATAGATCGCCTCCGCTTCCAAACGGCGCAGATCGGCTGGCAATGACCGGTTTTTCAAATCGCTGGCCTCGGAGCTCAAGCGGGCGCTCCCTCAGCGGCGGCGCGAACTGTCATCTTTCCGCTGTCGCCCACGCTACCGCACTCCGGGTGAGACGAGGTCACCCGAACACACACAACGCGATCCGCTCCACACGCGGCAGATCAAATAACGCGCCGCAAAGGACGCGATCCTTCCGACAGCGCGCCAAATATCAGGCCGCGGCCACCAAATCGGCATCCAGCACGACACGAACTTTGCGGCCCAGAAGATCGAGCAGGATGGCGATCCGCTCGCGCTCCGCCATGCCCTCGAAGAGGCCAAGGCAGGACGAAAATGCGCCGTCGAGCACGCGAACCTTGTCTCCCGGCGCGAAACTGCCGGCCGATAATCGAGTTTGATGAAGCCGCTCGCGTCTTCGCGGCTCTTTCAGCGCTTCGACGATGCCATCGGGCACCGCGGTCGGCTCGTCGCCGTTGCATACGAGCCGCGCGACGCCGACGGTCGAATAGATCGAACGCCAGCGCTGCGCCGCCAGGTCGACGGCGACGAACACATAACGCGGGAACAGCGGCGCGGCGACGGTCTCGATCCGCCGGGCATGCCGGCGCCGCTTCAGATAGCGCGGAAAATAGATCTCAAAGCCCTGGCGGTTGAGATGCGACGTCGCCTTCGCCTCGGCATTCGGGTGGGTGTGAGCGACGAACCAGCGCGGATGCAAGTTCCATCTGTCATGCGGCGCTCTCCGTCGCGCGACTGAGACGAATGCCCAGCAGCGCCGGGACCAGAACGCGGTCGGCGTCGAACTGATCGGCCACGCTTGCTACCGACTCGCGCGTCGCCTGGAGGTCGGTCACGACCAGCGCGTCGAATCCGCCCGGCACCGCCGCGATCGACTTGACGACCGGCGTGCCGACGAAGCGGTCGTGTCGTCGATTTGGCGTCGACCACCGCGACGATGGTGATGCCCTGTTCGAGCGCGCAGATGGTCGCGATCTCCGCCAGGTCCGAGACGCCGGCCAGCGCGACGCGGTTCCAGCCGCGCGTATGCGCCACCTTCAGCACCCCGAGCAATCCTCGCGCGCGCGGCGGAAGAACGAGAATGAAGTGGAGAGGTATTCGACGGTGAGCCGGGATTTCTCGGCAAAGCCATGCGGCGTGAGGTAGTAGGCGTAGCGCCGCGGCGGCGCCTGGCCGATCTTGAGGAGGCCCTTCTTGACGCAGCGCTTGAGGTAGGCGTTGACGAGGCCGAGCGCGATGCCGAGATCGGAGGCAAGCTTGCGCTGCGACTGGGCGCCGTCGCGCTCGACGGACTCCAAAAGCCCGAGCACGATCCGGGCGTTGTCAGGTTCGTCGTTGCGCGCCGCTTGGGGCATCACCAGCCCTCCCGTTCGGCGCAAGAACTACAGCGTTCACGGCGTGAACGTCAAGCTTGATGTTCAGACGGTGAACATAACTAAGTATCTGAAATAGTAACATTAACTATTTCGGTGTGTGGAGCTTCGCCGAATAAACTGCGCTCCACCAGGCCACAAATCGCGTGTGCCGCGACAATGTGAATTTGCTGGATGAGCGGTGTTTCCGGCGAGGGCGCCGCGAGGCAATGATCGCACAGGGCTGGCATGGCGCCATTCGCGGCCGTTCCGGTAAAGCCGATCGTGATCAGGCCGCACTCGCGCGCCGCTTTGAGCGCCGTGATCACATTCGGCGAACGCCCGGATGTCGAAATCGCGATGAACACATCGCCCGGTTTGCCGAGGCCGCGCACCTGGCGCTCGAAAGTCGCGCTCGAAGCCATAGTCGTTGCCGATGGCGGTGAGGACGGACGAATCGGTCGTCAGTGCGATCGCCGGCAGTGGTTTGCGGTCGAAGTTCAAGCGCGACAAAAATTCGCCGGCAATATGCTGAGCGTCCGCGGCGCTGCCGCCATTACCGGCAATCAGCAATTTATGTCCGCCGCGAAAGGCGTCCGTGATGACGTCGGCGATATCGTGAATGGCCGCGCGCTAGCTTTGCATCATCCGCCGCGCGCGACAGCGTCTCGCACGAACGGCGGAAATGCTCGGCCACCAAATCGTTTTCTAGCGCTCATGCCGATGTCGCTGCACTTATCGAACGCGCTGCCAAGCGGCTGTGGACCTAACATAGTTTTATTGCGATATGAAAGGCCGTCGGCGCAGCAAAAACACCGAGAAAGCATATTCGATGCAGCGGACCCTAGAATCATCCGCTCAATGCCAGGGCATATGGTGCGAAATCTTGACCTCGGTCTCGCCCGGACGGTCGGCCCTGTTTTTGGACCGGGACGGCGCCATCGTCGAGGAAACCGATTATCTTTGCCGCGTGGATGACGTCGTCATGGTCGAAGGCGCCGGCGCTGTTATCGCCGCTGCGAATAAGCGCGGCCTCGCGGTGATTATCGTTACGAACCAGGCCGGAATCGGCCGCGGTTATTACGGTTGGGATGACTTCAAGGCCGTGCAGGAGGCCATCGCTGCCGAACTAGCCGCCGATGGCGCGAGGATCGACGCCGTTTATGCGTGTGCGCATCATCCGCAAGCCCGCGCGCCATACGCGCATCCCGACCATCCGGCGCGCAAACCTAACCCCGGTATGCTGTTGCAGGCCGCTTCCGACCTCGCACTCGACCTCAAGAAATCCTGGCTGGTCGGCGACAAAGCTATCGACGTCGAAGCGGCGAAACGCGCCGGCATTGCCGGCGCGTTGCACGTCGCGACCGGCTACGGCGAAACCGAGCGCGAGCACGCGGCCGCGCTTGCCGGGGCCATGTTCGAGGTCCGCATCGGCCGTTCGATTGCGGACGCCATGACGCTTCCGATTTTGGCACTTTCAGATGCCCGTTGATCCACGATCGGCGAACGGCGCAAACCGGCGCCGCGTCTCCTTTATGTCGTCACCGAAGACTGGGCGTTTCTTTCGCATCGATTGCCGATGGCGCGCGCTGCACGCGACGGCCGGTTTTGAAGTCCATGTTGCGACGCGCGTGAGCGATGGGGCGGCAGCGATCAAGGACGAAGGTTTTATGCTGCATCCGATCCCGTTCGCGCGCGGCAGCCTATCGCCGTTAGCTGCGCTTGCAACGATCGCCGTACTTCGCCGCGTATATCGCGCGGTGAACCCGGACGTCGCGCATCACGTGGCCCTGCCGGCCTGCGTGTTTGGCATGATCGTGACGCTTGGACGGCAAGTTGCCTGCGTCAACGCATTCATCGGACTCGGCTATGCGTTTACATCCGACAGTGCGAAGGCCCGCACGCTGCGGTCCGTCATCGGCACGGCCGCTGCGCTTTCTCGTCGATCGTGACGGCAGTGTCGCGCTGGTGCAGAACGGCGACGACAAAGCGGCGTTGATTGCGCTCGGCATCGCCAAGGAGCGCATCGAACTCATTCCAGGATCTGGCGTCGACGTCGAACGCTTCACGCCGCTTCCGGAGCCGCAAGGTCCGCTGACTTTCGGATTCGTCGGCCGCCTGCTCGACGACAAAGGCATTCGCACGCTCTTGGCCGCGTTCCGTTTATTGCGCGCCCGCGGTTCGATAGCCGCTTGTTGATTGCCGGAACACCCGATCCGGCCAATCCAGCCTCGGTGAGGAAGACGAGGCGACGTCGTGGAATAATGAGCTCGGCATTTCCTGGCTGGGCCATGTCAGCGACATCGCCGGCTTTTGGGCGCGCGCGCATATCGCCGTGCTGCCGTCGCGCCGCGAGGGCCTGCCACTGTCGCTCATGGAAGCGGCTGCGTGCGGCCGGGCCATGATTGCAAGCGACGTTCCAGGCTGCCGTGAAATCGTCATCCACGAACAAACCGGGCTGCTGTTTCCGGTCGACGATGCGCCGGCCCTGGCGGCGGCAATGACGCGCCTTGCCGGCGCGCCGGCACTTGCGCGCGCGCTGTGCCGCGGCGGCAAGAAACCGCGTGGTCGAAAACTTTTCCGCCGAGATCATTGGCCGGCAAATCGTCGCGCTTTATCTACGGCTGCTCGACGCACGGCATTGATTGGACATGAGGCCGCATGCTCATAAACGGAGATCATTCCTTTGTGGCAGCTAATTCCGGCAAAAGCTTTCGCCGGTGAATTTTCTGGATAATGATCCCATTGTCGTCTAGTGTTCGAAAATATCATTCATGCTCGCGATGACGCTCGATCGCAAACGACTTGCTCAGATTGCCGATTGGGAAGCTGTCGCGGTCGCCGCGTCGCTGCCGTGGTCGACGTCGGCGACCTCCATTCTCATCGTCGTGTGGCTGCTCACCGTGCTTGCGACTATGGATTTCGCAATGGTGCGGCGAGAGGTCGAAACAGCGGCCGGCGGGTTGCCGGTATTGTTGTGGCTGCTCGCCGCCGCCGGCATGTTTTGGGCCGAGGTCAGCTGGACTGAACGTTTTGGGGGGCTTGGCGGATTTAATCGCCTGCTGATGATTTCATTGCTGCTGGCGCAATTTCGGCGATCCGGGCGCGGCGTGTGGGTGCTCCATGGGTTTTTCGCATCGTGTGTGGTTCTGATGCTCGCTTCCTGGGCCATAGTTATCGAGCCAGGGCTGGCGTGGCAGCGGTCTAATCCGGCATTCGGTGTTCCGGTCAAGGACACTATCTCCCAAAGCACCCTGTTTCTGATCTGCGTGTTTGCTCTGGCCTGGTACATCTGCGATTCGCTGCGGGCGGAAAATCGGCGAACCGCACTGGGGCTTGCCATTTTAGCTCTGCTCTTTCTAGCCAATTTGGTGTTCATCGCGACGAGCCGCGCCGACGTCGTGGTCGTTCCGCTTCTCGCTCTGTTGCTAGGCTGGCGGCAGTTGCGCTGGAAAGGCGTAATGATCGCTTGCATTGCGGCGGTCGTCTTGGCGGCGGGATCGTGGACGAGCTCGTCCTATTTGCGCCAACGGCTGATCCAAGCCGTTTATGACGTGCAAGACTATAGTGTCACCCATGTACACAATGACGTCGGAGATCATGTTGAATTTCTGAAAAAGTCGATGATATTGTCGCGCTGCCCCTCTCATCGGCCACGGTACGGGTTCAATTGCTGACCAATTCCGCCGTTCAGCGGTCGGCCAGATGGGCGCGGCCGCCGTGGCCTCGGTCAATCCGCATAACCAGATCTTTGCTGTTGCGATACAGTTGGGTCTTCTCGGCACCGCCGTACTATTGGCGATGTGGATGGCGCATTACCTTCTGTTCCGCACCATGGGTTTCACGGCCTGGGTGGGCACCGTTGTCGTTGTTGAGAATGTTGTCTCCTCGCTCACGAGTTCGCACTTGTTCGACTTCACGCACGGTTGGCTTTATGTGTTCGGTGTCGGCGTTGTTGGCGGCATGATGCTGCGCCAGGCCTCCGCCGCGCCGGCGGATCATGGGATTCCGGCCGAAGCGTTCTCCGATCCGCTGGATGCGGCGTCTGCTGGGTAATCCGCGCTTCTCTCTAGCTCAGTTTTCATCTCAAAGCGTGCTGGCTGCATTCTTGACGACATCCATCAAACCCAACCAATCTGCGAAGCTTAACCCCTTCGATGGCGGGGGCGATGAAGAGCGAAGTGATCGCATTCTGGGCGCCGCGCGCCGCGGTCGTCGTCGCTATCGCGGCGGCTGCTGAGCGCATTGCTGATCGTCGTCTCTGCGTCCGCTGCTCGAGCGCTACGCGCTGGCGCGGCCCAATGCGCGCTCCTCGCACACGATCCCGACGCCGCAAGGCGGCGGAATTGCGGTTGTCGCAGCGACGATCGTGGTCCGTTACGGCGCGTGATACTTTCTTGCCGGCGAGCGCCGCAGCCACAACATCCGCTTCCAATTCCGTATTCGCCGCTGTCGTCCTGATCGCGGGCGTCGGCGTGCTCGCCGACATCCATCCGATGAACGTCGCGCCGCGGCTGCTGCTGCAAGCTCTCGCAGTCGCGGCGGTGATTTATCGCGCTGCCGGCCGAATTGCGCGTCCTGCCGATGCTGCCGTGGTGGATCGAGCGCATCGCTGCTCCTGATCGGCGGATTGTGGTTCGTCAATCTGGTGAACTTCATGGACGGCCTCGACTGGATGACCGTGGCGGAGGTCGTCCCGATCACCGCCGCGCTGGCGGTGATCGGATGCTTGGGCATCCTGCCGCCGGCGGCGATCGTCGTGAGCCTCGCGCTGTGCGGCGCCATGATCGGTTTTGCCTATCTTCAATCGCCCGGTGGCAAAGCTTTTTCTCGGCGACGTCGGCAGCCTGCCGATCGGGCTGGTGCTCGGTTGGCTGCTGGTTTTGGTCGCCGGCAACGGCGGCCGCGCCGCGGCGATCCTCTTGCCGTTCTATTACCTCGCCGACGCGACCATCACGCTCGTCGCGCCGCGTCGCGAACGGCGAGAAGATCTGGCAGGCGCATCGCTCGCATTTCTATCAGCGCGCGACCGATCGCGGCTTTTCCGTGATCGACGTCGTGGCGCGCGTCTTTGCCGTCAATCTCGCGCTCGCCAGCGCTGCGACTCGCGACGTGCTGAAGCCGCATTCGCGAATTGCCGATATTGCCGCCTTGAGCGGCGGGCGCCGTGCTGGTGGCTGGCTTGCTGTACGCCTTGGCGCGCGGTCGCGCCGTGACGTGACCGCTCAATCCGCCGCGGCGGCGAACTCGCTTGCGCTGATCGAAGCGGCGATCGAAGACGTGTTCGGCAATGCGGTTTTTCAGCATTTCGATCGAGCCGCCGGCGATCATCCAGCCGCGCGTGCGCCGCATGCAATATTCGACCAGCGTCTCGCGGCTATAGCCCAGTGCGCCCATGATCTGCACCGCTTCGCTCGCGACCTCGAAGCCCGCCTGATTGCACGCGGCCTTGGCGATTGCGGTCTCGTAGGCCGACGGCAGGCCTCGGTCGGCATTGAGCGGCGGCGCGATAGAGCAATAACTGCGCACCGTCGAGCTTGATCGCCATTTCGGCGAATTTCCACTGCAGGCCCTGAAATTCGCACAACGGCCGGTCGAACTGCCGGCGCGTCGCCGCATAATCGCGCGCGGCGGTGAAAGCGTAGCGGCCATAGGCCAGCGAGCGCGCGGTATTGCCCAGCCGCTCGACGTTGAAACCGGCCATTTGTTTCTTAAAGCCACCCGGCCCGAGCAGCACGTTCTCCGCCGGCACGCGGCAATCGTCAAAGTGCAATTCGCACCATTCCTCGTCGCTCATGAAAGCGGACGGCGCGCCGATGGAAAATCCCGGCGTACCGCGCTCGATCAGCACCGAGCCGATGCCGGCAAGCCCGGGACCGAAGCGCACATAGACAAGAAAAATCTGCGCGTCGGGACTGAACGTCGAGAACACCTTGGTGCCGTTGACGACATAATGCGAACCGTCCGCTCGCGCGCTCGTCTTCAAGTCGGTGAGCGCAGAGCCGGCATCCGGTTCGGTCATGCCGAGCGACATCACCATCCGTCCGGCGAGCAGTTCGTTAAGCCAGCGCGCTTTTTGCGCCGCCGAGCCATATTCGGCAAAGGTCCGGATCGGACCAAAATTGCCGAACTGCACCACGTCGGCGCTACGCGGGCAGACGGCCGCGACCTGTTCGATGGCGATCACGGCGTCGATCAGGCTGCCGCCCTGCCCGCCGTCGCTCTGCGGCAGTGTTATCCCCATCAGCCCGTGCTTGGCCATAAGCTGCGCAACATCGAAGGGAAAGCGCGGATCATGCGCGCGCTGGAGCGCGCCCGCCCCGAGATGCTCGCGCGCCAGGCGCCCGACCGTTTCGGCGAACTGCTTTTGCTCTGCCGTGAAATCGAAATTCATTGCTCGATTCCTTATCCGGTCAGTTGCGGCGAGTCACTTCGGCTGTATGCCGGCGGCCTCGATCACCGCCGCCCACTTGGTTTCCTCGCGGTCGATGACGGCCGCCTGCTCGGCCGACGTTCCGGGCTCCGGCTCGGCGCCCTCGTTGACGATGCGCTTTCGCACCGCATCGTCCGCCAGCGCCTCGTTCAGCGCCTTATTCAACTTCTGCACGATCGGCTGCGGCGTGCCGGCCGGCGCCAGCAGGCCGTAACTCAATGTGGCGTCGAAGCCCGGCAGACCGGATTCCGCAAGCGTCGGCAGATTTGGCATCAGCGTCGAATGCTTGGCGGACGTCACGGCAAGCGCTCGGATATAGCCGCCGTCGAGCCCGGCCCGCGACGCCGGGATCGGATTGAAGCCGACCTTGACGAAGCCGCCCATCATATCGGTAACCAGCGGGCCCGAACCCTTCTCGATGATCTGCTCGACCTTCACGCCGGCCTGCGCGGCGAACAATATCGAAGCGAGAAAGTTGACGGTGCCGGCGCCAGGCGTGGCGACTTGATACGGTTCTTTCGAACTCTTCATCAGTGCGATCAGCTCGCCGACATTGTGTACCGGCAAGTCTTTGTAGACCAAGAGCAGCGCCGGCGCCGCCGCGATCAAACCAATCGGCGCAAGATCCTTGCGCGGATCGTAACCGACGTCCTTGTAGATATGCGGGCCGGTGGCGAGCGTCGACGTATAGCCGAGGATCACCGTATAGCCGTCCGGAGCCGCATGCGCGACTTCCCGGGTGCCGACCGTGCCGCTGCCGCCGGCGTTACGATTTTCGACCACGATGCGCTGCCCAAGCGCGGCGCTCATCTTGTCAGAGACCGCCCGGGCCATAATATCGTTGGTGCCGCCGGGCGGCAGCGGAATGACGAGAACGATCGGCCGGTTCGGGTAATCGTCAGCCGCCCTGAGACTGGACGCGCCAAAAGCGGCCAGTGCCGCCAATGCAGCAACAACGCTCACAAGCTTCGCCAAAGTCGCCTCCCATGAAGGGGCTCGGCACCGGTCGTGGCGCGGAGATTTAAGTCACGATCGGCGCTCGCGGCCGTAATACAGCGTCACCGTATGCTTGGCCTCGGCGAAGAACAACCATCGTTCGATCAACACGCCGACCATGGCAACGATCGCCGCGAGCAGCCAGCAAAGCGGCACGACGACACCCGTCGCCGCAATGGCGGCGATCGCCAGCAGCAACGGCAGAACAAATCCAAGGCAAAGCGCGACCACGCGCAGCTTTTGCGCATGCTTACGGGCAATGTGGAAGCCCATTTCCTTGAGCAGATAATTTTCCGACGTATGCGGCGCCTCAAACAGCCGAACCTTGCCGAGAAAGCCGAGGCCGGTGGCGCTTTCCGCAGTGCTTGCTCCGGGATTGGTATCGATGAAGCGCCAGTAGGCAAGCTTGAGCAGGAACGCCAGCACAATCGTGACCAAGACGAGCAGGCCAACACCCTTCAGCTCATGGCCGAACAACGTCGAGAGCGCGGCGAGCCATAGCGCACCCGTCATCGCCGAAAGCGCCAGATAGTTCGGAATGACCCAGCCGTTGCTCCATGCCGGAATCGGCTTCAGCGAGCGATAGATATAGGCGGTGCAGATCACAGTAGCCGCCGCGCCGACGAAGCTCAGAAGCCCGCTCAGCGCCCACGGCCCGGTCGTAGTCCGGAACACGACCCAGCCGATGCCGAAGGCGACGCTGGGAACGTAAGTTGCCACCGAGGCCACGCCCTCGCGCGACAGCCACGACGACCGCCATTGCGAGAACGCGCGCCACGCCCGCTCGGGGTGCCCGAGATGAAACGTCGAGGACAGGAGGCCGGCGCTGACGACGCCAAGCGCGAGGAGGATCGACACCGCACCGAACGCCGGGTCGAGCGGCAGCAGACCGACGACGCCGTAAAGACCGAGCCAAGCCAACAAGCCATAGCCCGCGCCGCATAACGTCGTGAATACGATGACTGACAGCGCGGGATGCACGATTGATCAATTCGACAAGAGACGGTCGATCCAGCCAAGCAAGCCGCCGACCGTATCGGTGGACAATGGTTGCAATCGTGCCGCAGCGCCGAGCGCTGTCGTCCCTCGCGGCCGCGGCGGCAAATATTGGTTGACGGGCTTATACCCCAGCTCCGGCATCAGATCGTAGCCGCCGCGGTCGCGCACAAGCTTTGCGACGTCGGAGCTCGGATCGCCGAGATCGCCAAAATGCCGCGCCGAAGTCGGGCAGGTCGCGACGCAGGCCGGCACGCGATCTTCGACTGCGAGATTGTCGTTGTAAATCCGGTCGATGCACAGCGTGCATTTCTTCATCACGCCGGCGTCGTAGTCGTATTCGCGCGCGCCGTAAGGGCAGGCCCAGGAACAGAGCTTGCAGCCGATACACAGGTCCTCGTTGACGAGAACGATGCCGTCCTCGGCGCGCTTATAGCTGGCGCCGGTCGGGCACACCGTGACGCAGGCCGGCTCGTCGCAATGCAAGCACGACCGTGGAAAGTGCACGGTGCACCCCTGGCCGCCGACGTCGCTCGTCTCGTAGGTGTGGACACGGTTGAACCACACGCCGAGCGGATCCTCATCGTACGGGTTCAGATCGGTGAGCGGCGCGGCGACCCCGCCGCTGTTCCATTCCTTGCAGTTCACCGCGCAGGCGTGGCAGCCGACACAAACGTCGAGATCGATCACCAGACCGAGCCGCTTGCCGCTTCTGTGGTCGGGCAGTGATGTCATTGGCCGTTCGCCGAGGGGCGGAATTGTGCGCCATAGCGGAGAATTTTGGGTCGCGGCGGCAGCGGCGGCGCGGCAAGTGTCGCGAAGGCGGGCGCGCTGCGCTCATGTTTTCCCACGGCCTTTTCGACACGGACGCGCAGGTCGTACCAGGCCGCCTGGCCCGTCACCGGGTCGGCATTGGCATAGCGATGGCCGCCGTCGCGCGGCGGTAACAGATCGCGGATGAGATGATTGAGCAAAAAGCCGCGCGTCGCCTCGCCGACGTCCGAGGCGAGGTTCCAGGCCCCTGCCCGCTTGCCGATGGCGTTCCACGTCCACACCGTGTTCGCATTAACGCCGTCCATCAGCTTCGCCATGACGGTGATGGAGCTGTGGGCGCTGGTGACCGTGACCCAATCGCCGTCGGCAATGCCGAGCCGGCGCGCGGTCGCGGTATTGATGTGCAGCAAATTCTCGCCGTGGATCTGCCGCAGCCAGGCGTTCTGCGATCCCCAGGAGTGGTACATCGCCATCGGACGTTGCGTGAGCGCATGGAAGCCGTAGTCGCCGGCGCTGTCGGCTTCGTCGAACGGCGCGTACCAGATCGGCAGCGGATCGAAATAAGTTTCCACACGCTGGCGATGCCGCGCCGGCACCGGGACGGTGCCGTGTCCACGCGCGGCGAGCCGGAATTTTTGCAGGGTGTCGCTGTAGAGCTCGACGAAGATCGGCTCGGCGCGGGACAGAAAGCCCATTTCGACGGCCCATTTCAGATAGGCCGCATTCCACGGCTTGAAGTAACGCGCTTCCTCCGGAACCTCGCTCCGCCAGAAGCACTCATTCTCGATATAGCGCTCCAACTGCCGCGGATTGACCGCGCCGGAGCCGCCGTCGCCGCCATTGGCGCCGCGCCAGCCCGCCAGCAGGCCGACGCCGGGACTGCGCTGGTGATTGACGATGTAGTCCGGATAGAAACCGGGAAATTTTGCCGTACCGTCGGCATTGACGAGCCCGGGCAGATTGAGCCGCGCGCCGAGCTCGATCAGCACGTCCTGAAACGGCCGCACGTCGCGATCGGGCTTGATCACGGGCTGGCGAATGGCGTCGGCGGCAGCTTCCGCGGTGCTGATCGGCCGGTCGAGCAATGAAATGCAATCGTAGCGCTCGAGGTAAGTCGTATCCGGCAGGATCAGGTCGGCATAGGCCACCATCTCCGAATAGTAAGCATCGGAATAGATGATGCGCGGGATGCGATAGTCGCCGGTGTCCGGGTTCTTCTCGGCCAGCATCGCCATGGTCTCCGACGTATTCATCGCGGAGTTCCAGGCCATATTGGCCATATAGAGAAACAGCGCATCGATCGGATACGGATCGCCGCGCACGGCATTGGCGATCACCGTATGGATCATGCCGTGCACGGCAAGCGGCGCCTCCCAGGAAAACGCCTTGTCGATCCGCAGCGCTTCACCGTTCGCATCGACCAGCAAATCTTCCGGCCCGCGCGGAAAGCCGAGCGGCGATCCGGCGAGCGGCGTGTCCGGCGCCGAAGCGCCGGCGGGCTTAATCGCCGGCGGCACCGGCTTGGGGTAAGGCGGCTCATAGCGGAACGCCCCGGGCGTATCGATCGCGCCCAACAGCGCCTGCAACACATGCAGCGCCCGGCAGGTGTGGAAGCCGTTCGAATGCGCCGAAATCCCGCGCATGGCATGAATGCTGATCGGACGGCCGATCATGGTGTCGTGCCGGCGGCCGGCCCAATCGGTCCAGGGGCGATCGATGACGACCGGCGTCTCGAATGCCGTATAAGCGAGCTCGGCGGCGATGCGCCTGATCGTCGTTGCGGGAACGCCGATCTGTTTGGCCACCACGTCCGGTGAATGGCGCTCGTCGAGATAGCGGGCGGCCAAAAGGGCGAAAGCGGGCACGGCGCGGCGGCCGTGGTCGAGCGTGTATTCGCCGCTCAGTGCCGGCGACACGTCTGGATCGAATGCACTCGTGATAGATTTTTTGTTGCGGTCATAGACCAGTGGCGCGCCATCGCCGCGCGCGATGAGCCCGTCGTCGGCGGCGCCCGGATCCTGGATGACAAGCCAGCCGGCATTGGTGTAACGGGCGAGGAAGTCAGCGTCGATCTTTCCCGCACGCAGCAGTTCGTGGATCAGCGAGAAGACGAACAGGCCGTCGGTGCCCGGCCGGATGCTGATCCATTCGTCGGCGACCGCCGAATAACCGGTGCGGATCGGATTGATCGAGACGATCTTGGCGCCGCGTTTCTTCAGCTTGCCGATGCCGATCTTGATGGGATTGGAATCGTGATCCTCGGCGACGCCGAACAGCATGAAGTATTTGGCATGCTCCCAGTCCGGCTCGCCGAACTCCCAGAACGAGCCGCCGATCGTGTACATGCCGCCGGCGGCCATGTTGACCGAGCAGAAGCCGCCGTGCGCGGCGTAATTAGGCGTGCCGAATTGCGTCGCCCACCAGCCGGTGAGCGCCTGCGACTGATCGCGCCCGGTGAAGAAGGCGAGCTTCTTCGGATCGGTCGCGCGAATGTGCTTGAGCCATCCGGCCGCGGTGTCGAGCGCCTCGTCCCATTCGATCTCGCGAAATTCGCCGCTGCCGCGCGGACCGGTGCGCAGCAACGGCTTGGACAGCCGCGCCGGCGAATAGTGCTGCATGATGCCGGCGGAGCCTTTGGCGCACAGCACGCCGTGGTTCACCGGATGCCGGCGATTGCCTTCGATGTATCGAATGCCGCCGTCGCGCAGGCTGACTTTGATGCCGCAGCGGCAGGCGCACATGTAGCAGGTGGTATACTTAATCTCATCTGCGACCGGCGCGCTCTTGGCAACCGGCGGATCGTTGTAGGCATTGCGCGTCGGAGACATTCACGGCCTGACTGGTTCGCGAACCGGCCTGCACTCTATTTTTTTCGCCGCTCCAGCGCAAAATAAAATGCTCGATATCCAGAAATAGTGATGATGATTTTTCCTCGACAAAGCTTTGCGCGATGCAGATTCTCAAATCGTGAGAATAACCGACACCGCGGCCGCGTCGTTCAGGAACGCTGCTTCGCTGAAGCGGATTATGGCGTGGCGCGCCCGCGTTCCCGGCGGGTTCGAGCCGCTATTCGATCTGCGGAATGGCGGCATTCACGATGATATCGTGATATTTCTTGATCTCGTCGGTAATGAATTTCGCTGTCTGATCCGGCGGCAGATACATCGTCTCGGCGCCCTGGCGCTCCAAACCGGCATGCACTTGCGGGTCGGCAACAGCGTCTTTGAGCGCGCCGTTCAGCTTGGCCACGATCGCCGCCGGCGTGCCTTTCGGCGCGAGCAGCGCAAACCAGCCGGACGCCTGATACTGCGGCAGGCCGGCCTCCTTGGTCGTTGGCGTGTCGGGCAGCACGTCGAGCCGGTTCGGACCGGCCACAGCCAGCGCCTTGGCGCCTTTGGCCTGTAACGCCGCGGCGACGTTCGGATACCACTGGAAGCCAAGCGGCACCTGGCCCGACATCAAGTCCGGCGCGTATTGTCCGATATTGCGGTACGGCACATGCGTGAGCTTTACGCCGGTGAGCTGGCTGAAATACTCGCCGGCGAGATGCTGCGAACTGCCGATACCGACCGATCCGAAATTGAGTCCGGGATGAGCTTTGCCGTAAGCGATCAGCTCCGGCAGCGTGTCAACCGGTAGCTTGATCGAGGCAACGACCACGATAGTGAAGGAGGCGAACGGCGAGATCGTCTCGAAATCCTTCGCCGGATCGTAATCGAGATGCTTGTAGAGCGTGACATTGGCGGCGATCGGTCCCGAGCCGCCGCCGAGGATCGTGTAGCCGTCCGGCGCGGCCCGCGCGACATCGGCGGTGCCGATATTGCCGCCGGCGCCGGGCTTGTTCTCGACGACGATCGGCTGGCCCAACTGCTTCGACATTTTGTCGAACAAAATACGGCTGACGACGTCGCTGGCACTGCCGCCGGCAAAGGGAATGATCGCTGTTATCGGCCGCGACGGGTAATTCTGCGCTGCATCTTGCGCCCGGGCGCTGCCGTCGCCAATGATAAGTGCCAGCACGAGACCGGCACCAAGCAGAAACCCACCACCGTATTTTTTCACCGCCGAATTCCTTCGCTGTATCGCCGAGGAGAAGCCTCTAGCTATTCTTAAAGTGCTGCTGCAGCCCTTGCCAACCTTCAAAGTAGTCGTGTTGCAGCTCCGACGACTCAACCGCGTAGGGGGTGAGCCGCATCGCGTAGCGGCTTTCGAACATGAATGCCATCGTGTCTTCGAGCTTGTGCGGCTTGAGCTCCGCATGGCTGGCGCGCTGCCAAGTCTCTGCATCGGGCCCGTGCGCCGTCATGCAATTGTGCAGGCTACAGCCGCCGGGCAAAAAGCCTTCGGCCTTGGCGTCGTAGGCGCCGTGCAGCAGTCCCATGAACTCGGTCATGACGTTGCGGTGATACCACGGCGGGCGAAACGTATTCTCGCCGACGAGCCAGCGCGGCGGGAAAATGACGAAGTCGATATTGGCGGTGCCGGGCACGTCCGAGGGCGCGGTGAGCACGCTGTAAATCGACGGATCGGGATGATCGAAGCTGACCGTGCCGATGACCATGAAACGCGCCAGATCGTATTTGTAAGGCGCGAAATTGCCATGCCAGGCGACGACGTTGAGCGGCGAATGGTCCATCTCCGCGGCCCATAGATTGCCTTGGAATTTCGCCACCACGAGGCATGGCGTTTTGCTGTCTTCGTAAGCGGCGACGGGGCTTAGGAAATCGCGCGGATTGGCGAGCCCGTTCGAGCCGAGTGGGCCGAGCTCCGGCAATCGCAGCGCCGGTCCGTAATTCTCGCAGATATAGCCGCGCGATGGCCCATCCGGCAGTTCGACGCGAAAGCGAAGCCCGCGGGGCATAACGACGATTTCGCCGGGCGCTGCCTCGATGACGCCGAGCTCGGTCACGAAGCGGCCGCGGCCCAGTTGCGGCACGATGAGCATTTCGCCGTCGGCATTGTAGAAACAGCGGCCGGTCATCGAGCGGTTGGCGGCGTAGATGTGGACCGCCATGCCGGTCTGCGTCGCCACCTCGCCGTTGCCGCCGAGCGTGACGATGCCTTCGATGAAGTCGGTCGGCTTCTTGGGAATGGGAATCGGGCTCCAGCGCAATTGCGTCGGCGTGGCGTCGACGTCGTTGAACGGTGCGCTTCGGACAAAGCCGTTGTCGATGCGCCCATAGGGCCGATGCACGACCGATGGCTGAATGCGGTAGGTCCAGGTGCGGCGGTTTTCCGCCCGCGGCGTCGTAAAGGAGGTTCCCGAGATGAGCTCGGCATAAAGACCGTGCGGCGGGCGCTGCGGCGAATTACGCCCGACCGGCAAGGCGCCGGGCACCGCTTCGGAAACGAATTGATTGCCGAAGCCGGATTGGTACTGAAATTCGACACGGGCGTTTTTGCCATCCGCTTCGCGGAGCTTGGTTTCCTGATTCATCATGAACCTCCCGAAACTCGACCGTCATCGCCAAAAGCGAGGCGGCGAAGCCATCCAAAATCCGCGTCACGGACTGGTAGAGCTCGCAATGACGCTTAGAAATTTGGTCGCAAGCGCAACAAATATCCGCTTTCCGCGATGACGGCGCAAGCCGGTTGCGGCGGTTCCAAGTTCCAGCCGGTCCGGCTCCGCCGCAATTCGCCTTGAATGACTCACAATCCGTCCCAAAAGCCGCCCGCTTGGACCGGCATGAGCGCCGCCAGAGGATGAGGGAAACCCTTCGTTAATCAGTCTTGGGCTGCGCCGCTGTGCGCCGTCGCAACACGTTCTGTGAGGGAACGAGGATGCGTGCGATACTCGCGTTTGCAATCCTGCTGCTGTGGCTTTCCGACGCTGCGCCGGAGCCGGATTACTCCCGTTACTTCACCGACTATCCGCAGGCCGCCGCCGGCGGCGCGGCATCGTCGTTCATTGAAGTCGAGTCATCGACCGGCAGAACCGACAGACTCACCGTAGCGTCGCTGCAGCCGCGCGCGGTCCCCGTCGAAACGTTCACGCCGGCCACTGCCGACGCAAGTCCGGACATCGATTCCGATGCTCTCGGCAGCACGGGGACGGATATGGAGGGTGCGGCCGGCCACGCCGGCGACCTGTCGCTCAGCGATCTATGCAACGCGCTTTACACTTCGGCGCAGGATAACGACTTGCCGATTCCATTCTTTGCCAATTTGATCTGGCAGGAGAGCCGGCTGCGCGACGACGCCGTAAGCCGGAAAGGCGCCATGGGCATCGCGCAATTCATGCCGGAGACCGCCGCCGAGAGCGGGCTCGACAATCCGTTCGACCCGTTGCAAGCGATTCCGGCTTCGGCGCGCTTTCTGCGCGAGCTGCGCCTGCAATTCGGCAATCTCGGCTTCGTCGCCGCCGCCTACAATGCCGGGGCGCGGCGCGTGGCCGAATGGCTCGAACATCGCGGCAACCTGCCGCGCGAGACGCGCGGCTACGTCGCGCGGGTAACCGGGCTCCCCGTCGAAGCCTGGCGCCGCATGGCGGTCAACGACGATGCGTTGACTTTCGTGCAGCACCTGCCCTGCCGCAGCCTGCCCGCCTTCGCCAGCGTGGAACAGGCCCAATCCGAGCAAGCCCAACTGCAACAGGCGAAGTTCGAAGAGATCAAGATCGAAGAGGCCAAAGCCGAGAACCAAAGCGCAAGCCAAACTCGAAAAGCCGGCGAGTAAGACTGCGGCGAGGCCGCATGGCGGGCACGCCGCCGCGCGCCAACGCGGCCGCGGCCATCACGAGCGCCGCGAAGCGCGCAACGCCGCGCACCAGCACTCCGACAAACGCGAAGCCGAGCGGCACGCGCGCAGCGGCCGCGAAAAGCATAAAAGCGTCTAAGAAAATATCGCGGCCGTCGCTAGTCGACGGCGGCAGTCGCGGAGCCGCGTCTGATGCCGAGCGTCACTATGCGTTGCAGCAAATCCGGATATTCGATCCCGATGTGCTTCGCAGATAGCGCAAATTCCTGGCTTTCCGCGATTTCGGGATTGGGATTGGCTTCGAGAAAATACGGCGTGCCATCGGCGGCGAGGCGAAAATCGATGCGTGCATAGCCGTCGAGCTCCAGCGTGCGATAAATCCGCTTGGCCATGCCCTGGATGCGGACCGCCTGCTCCGGAGTGAGGTCCCTCGCCGGGCCGTGCCGGATGCCGCGGCGCTCCTGATAATCCGGATCGTGCTTGACCTTTTCCGTGGCTATGAGCCAATCGCCCTCGGCCATGTTCTGAAATTGCAGCTCCCATACCGGCAGCACGATCAGCCGGTCGTTGCCGACGATGCCGACATAGATTTCGCGTCCCTCGATATATTGCTCGGCAATGGCGGCGGTGCCGATGCGCTCGTGAATGAAGTTGACGCGTTCGGCGAGCTTCTCGTCGCTGTCGACCACAGAGGCTTGCGAGATGCCATAGGAGGCGTCTTCGTTGACGCTTTTGACGATCAGCGGCAGAGCGAGCCGCGGCGGGCGTTTGACTTTGCGGCCTTTCGGAAACACGGCGAAAGCCGGCACCGGGACGCGATGATAATGAACCAGCGTCTTCGACAAATCCTTGCCGCGCGCCAGCATCAGGCCGCGCGGGTTGCAGCCGGTATAAGGAACGCGCATCAGCTCGAGATAGCTGACGACATTCTGGTCGTAGATCGCCTCGCCGCGAAACTGCTCCAACAGCGTGAACACCACGTCGGGCTTCCAGGCGTCGATGTCGTCGCGGATCGGCTTTAACTCGTCATGCACGCCGAGCGGGCGAACCTCATGGCCGGCGGCGCGCAGCGTCGTCACCACATCGTATTCGGTTTTCCAGACGTTGATTTCCTGCTCGGTATAGCCCTTGCTCGATTCCGGAGGTATCAGGTCCGGGTGAACGAGCAGCAGGACGCGCAGCTTTTTCATAGCGCGATCCATCTTCGCCGCGACGGCCCGAACAGCGTGTGCATGGTCTTGGCGGTCAACAGCACGGTAAATTCCATGATCAGTTTGCGCTCGGCGCCGACCGCGCGCAGATTGAGCTCGCGGCAACGTTGGATCATATCGTCGAGCACGACGTCGAAAGTGAGCTGATATTCGCCCGTCCATTTGGCGACCAGCTCGCGCACTTGGGCGCGATTGCGCCGGATGAAAGTCGAGGCCGCTTCGGCGTGGCGATGCCTGGGATCGGCCGAGAACAGCCGCCGCAGGTCGCGATCGTAGGTTTTCGGCGTGTCGACGACGTACAGCGCGCGCTTCTTCTTGTAATAGTCGCCGAGCGTCTGACCGAGCTTGCCGAGCGGATCGACTTTTTCGCGATGCGTCAGCGTCGGCCGTTTGCCGGCGATCTCGGCCATCAGCTCGTCGACATATTCGAGCTTCTTGAGCGCCGGCCAGCCGGCATAGCGCGTGCGCCAATGCGAGCGCGGCCGCAGCCACACCGCGAAGGTCTCGGCGAAATCCTCGTCGGGATGGCTCTGCGCGTACCACAACCGCAAATGCTGGACGTGATTGCGGCTGGCCGGATTGGGCCGGTAATACCGCGGATAGCGCCTCGACGACGGCCCGAACAGTTGCTGCCAGCGGCGCCGGCGATAGAGCTGATAGGCGTGAGTGACGACATGACCGCATTCATGGCGGAGAATGCGCATGCATTCGGACGTGGTGCCGCCCTCGACATCGAGGATCATCTTTTTCTCGAGCCGCATCAGCCGGGGATGGGCCAGATAGAACGGGATGGCGATGCCGGGAGTGTTTTCCGGGGAAAACCACTCGCTCGAAATCCAGGCATGCGGCCGCACCCGGATGCCGTGCCCGTCAAGTTCGCCGTAGAGCGTGCGCAGGCATTTCGCGAGCCACGTGCCCTCGACCTTCACTTTAAGATCCTTGAGCCGGACCTTAAGCAACTCGTCGTCGGACAAAGATGCCCAGGGGAACTTCTTGCGAATTTTGCTGCGCGGCATGATGCTTCGAAACCCGGACAAACGGCGCCTAAATGGTGTCACGGCAGGACGTTCACGACAACCGCCAAACCACCTCGCTCGCGCAGGCTGCGGTTTCCTTTGCCGCGAGCGGCCGCGTATCATACCGATGCGCAGCGAATGCAATGGACGGGCAATCGCGAGAATCGAGCCGGTATTGATCGTCGGCGGCGGACCGGTCGGGTTGGCGCTCGCCGGCGATCTGGGCTGGCGCGGCGTTCGCTGCGTGCTGATCGAGCAGTCGGACGGCTCGATCTATCAGCCGCGCATGGACCTCGTCGGCATCCGCACCATGGAATTCTGCCGGCGCTGGGGCCTGGTGGCCGCGGTCGAGGGCTCGCCCTATCCGCGCGACTACGCGCAGGACAACGTCTATCTGACGAGTCTCACCGGCTATGAACTGGGCCGCGAGCGCTTCCCCGGCATCGGCCAAGCGCCGCCGCCCAAGGACAGCCCGCAACGGCGCGAGCGCTGCCCGCAGAACATGTTCGATCCGATCCTGCGCGCGTTCGCGGCGTCGCAGCAAAGCGTAACGTTGCGCTACCGCACGCGGCTTGTCTCGTTTACGCAAAATGCCGATCTGGTGACGGCGCTCGTGGAGAATGCCGAAACCGGCGCGCGCGAGGAGATCGCGGCGCGTTACATCGTCGGCTGCGACGGCGCGCGCAGCCTGGTGCGCGAAACGCTCGGCATCCGCATGTCGGGCAATCCGGTCTTGACCCACACCACGAACGTCATCTTCCGTTGCCCGCATCTGCTTTCCTTGCACGACAAGGGCAAGGCCTATCGCCACATTTTCATCGGTCCGGAAGGCACCTGGGCCACCATCGTCGCCATCAACGGCCGCGACGAGTGGCGCTTGTCGCTGATCGGCGGAGCCGAGCCGCACGACTACACGACGGAAGAAATCGAAGCGGCGATCCGCCGCGCCGTCGGCTGCGACTTCGAATTCGAGATTTTGAGCGTGCTGCCGTGGGTGCGGCGCGAGCTGGTCGCCGAGCGCTATCGCAGCGGGCGCGGCTTCATCGCCGGCGACGCCGCGCATGTGATGTCGCCAACCGGCGGCTTCGGCATGAACACCGGCATCGGCGATGCCGTCGATCTGTCGTGGAAGCTCGCCGCCACGATCGACGGCTGGGGCGGCACGGGCCTGCTCGATTCCTATAGCGCCGAACGCCGGCCGGTCGGCGCCAGGAACGTCGCGGAAGCAAGCGGCAATCTGCGGCGGATGCTTTCGGTCAGCCGCCATGCCGATCTGCTCGATGCCACGGCCCAAGGCGCGGCAACGCGGCAACAAGTCGGCCGCGAGTTCAGCGAAACGATGCGCCGCGAATGGCACACGCTGGGTGTTCATCTCGGCTATCGCTATGAGGGATCGCCGATCTGCTGGCCGGATGGAACCGCCGCCCCGCCCGATGATCCCGGGGTCTATGTGGCAACGGCGCGCCCTGGACACCGCGCTCCGCACGCCGTCCTGGCCGACGGCCGCTCGACGCTCGATCTGTTCGGCCCGGGATATACGCTTCTGTGCTTCGGCTCCGATGAGGCCGCGGCTGCGCCTCTCCTTGAGGCCGCAAACAACCGCAAGGTGCCGATGGCCTTCGCCGCCATCGCCGAGCCGCATATCGCAAAGCTTTATGAGCGTAAATTCGTGTTGGTGCGCCCCGATGGCCATGTCGCCTGGCGTGACGATCGGATGCCGATGGATGCGCTGCGCCTGGTCGATGTCGTGCGCGGCGCGGCCACGAACATCGCCCCGAACAGGGACCCGACAAAAGCGGCGGTGCAAGCGGACGATATTTCGTCTAGACTGTGATCATTATCGAAAAGGAAACCCCCATGCAGGCCCCGTCGCAAGAAGATCTCGCCCGCTCCGGCACGCTTGAGGAGCTTTACGGCAAGCTCACGCAAGTCGGCATCGCGCCGGGCTGGAACAAGAAGGTCGCGTCGCTGTGGCCGGCGCCGAAAAAGAATTTCGCACCGGCGCATTGGACCTACGAACAGGCGCGCGGCGCGCTCGATGCTGCCGGCCGGCTGATCAATACCGAGCTTGCCGAGCGGCGCAATCTCATCCTGTTCAATCCGGAGTCCGGCGAAAGCTACGGCACGGTGCGCACCATGGTCAGCGCCTACCAGATGATCATGCCCGGAGAATGGGCGCGGGCGCACCGCCACACGCCGAATGCGCTGCGGCTGATCATCGACGCCGAACCCGGCGTCTATACCGACGTCAACGGCGTCAAGCTCGCCATGGAGCCTGGCGATGTTCTGCTCACGCCGAACTGGTGCAGTCACGGTCACGGCAACGACAGCCGCGCCAGCGCCTATTGGCTCGACTTCCTCGACGTGCCGCTGGTGCAATTGCTCGAGCCGATGTTCTTCGAGCCGGCCGAGGAGGACAAAGCCCACGAGGCGTTCGCCGACGCGCCGCCCACCAAGGTTTCGCCGTTCGTGTTTCCGCTGAGCGAAACCGAAAAGCGCCTCGACGCCGCCACGCCCGATCCGACCGGCCCGTTCGGCACCCACGTCGAACTCGGCAATCCGGCGATGGATACGATCGCACTGTCGATGATGCGGCTTGCCCCGCGCGTTGCAACGGCGCCGTATCGCACCACGGCGAACAATATCTACGCCGTCGTCAAAGGCTCCGGCGCGACTACTGTCGACGGCGAACGCTTCGAATGGCGCCGCGGCGACGTCATCGCCGCCCCGGCCTGGCGGCCGCATCACCACGAGGCCGCCGAAGACGCGCTGATCTTGCGTGTCACCGACGAGCCGGTGATGACCCGGCTCGGCTTCCATCGCGTCGAAGAGCAGAAGCAGGCGGCGCACTAAGCTGGCCATGCAATCCGGCATCGGGACTACGGTACGCCGCAAGGAAAATCTGCGCCTTGTCACCGGCCGCGGCTGCTACAGCGACGATTTCAAGTTCCCGGATCAGGCTTACGGCGCGGCGGTGCGCTCGCCGCATGCCCATGCGCTGATCCGCGGCATCGACGTCGCAGAGGCGCGCGCCATGCCCGGCGTGCTCGCGGTGCTTACCGGCGCGGATGCGCTGGCGGACGGGCTCACCCGCATTCCGCATCTCGTCGCGGCCGGCACGGCGCCCGATATCGTGCTGACCAATCGCGACGGCTCGCCGGTGCCGGCCGCGCCGCATTACGTGCTGCCGACCGATCGGGTGCGCCACGTCGGCACTGCAGTGGCCTTCGTCATCGCCGAGACGGTGGCGCAGGCCAAAGACGCCGCCGAAAAGGTCATCGTCGACTACGAGCCGCTGCCGGCGGTGATCGACGCCAAGGCGGCGGTCGAAAAAGACGCGCCGCGGCTTTACGACGATTTACCCAATATCATGATCGACGCAGAGGTCGGCGATGCCGCGGCGACCGACGCAGCTTTCGCGCGCGCTGCTCACGTCACCCGGCTCGACACCTGGATCAACCGCGTCACCGGCGTGCCCATGGAGCCGCGCGCCGCGGTCGGCATCTACGATCCGGCGACCGGCCGCTATACGTTATATGCCGGCTCGGGCGGCATCGTGCGCCAGAAGAAGGAGATTGCGGCGATCCTCGGCGTGCCTTTCGACAATGTCCGCGTCATAGCCCAGGAGATCGGCGGCAATTTCGGCACGCGCAACAGCTTCTTTCCGGAATTCGCGCTGGTGGTCTGGGGCTCGCGCCGCGTCGGCCGCCCGGTGAAGTGGACGGCCGATCGCAGCGAAGCCTTTGTCAGCGATTATATGGGCCGCGATCTCACTGTGTCGGCGGAACTGGCGCTCGACGCCGACGGCCATTTTCTGGCGCTGCGCTCGTCGAATCTCAGCAATATCGGCGCGCATTCCGGCTCTTACGTGCCTTTGGTCAAAGGCGTCGGCCTGGTGACGTCGGGCTACCGTATTCCGACCTCGCATGTGCAGGCGCGCGCCGTGCTGTCGACGACAATGTGCACGACGCCCTATCGCAGCGCCGGCCGGCCGGAAGTCATTTATGTGATCGAGCGGCTGATCGACAAAGCAGCCCAGGAGCACGGCTTCGATCGCATAAGCTTGCGGCGGCGCAATCTCATTCCGCCGTCGGCATTTCCGTACAAGAACGCGCAAGGCATCGTTTACGACAACGGCACCTATCGCGCGGTGATGGATCGCGCGATGGAGCTCGGCGATTGGCAAGGTTTCAAAAAGCGCCGGGCCGCGGCGAAGAAGCGCAAGCGGCTGCGCGGCATCGGGCTGTGCAGTTACCTCGAAACCACCGGCGGCTATCCGCGCGAGCGCGCCGACATCACGGTGCATCCGCGCGGCAAGGTCGATGTCGTGGTCGGCACGCTGTCCAGCGGGCAAAGCCACGAGACCACCTTCGCGCAATGCGTGGCGGAGTGGCTCGGGGTGCCGTTCGACGACGTCAATGTCATCGAGAGCGACACCGACATCGTCAAGGAAGGCGGCGGCTCGCATTCGGCGCGCTCGATGCGGCTTGCCGGCATCGTCATGGGTAACGCCTCCGACGCCGTCATCGACAAGGGCAAGAAAATCGCCGCGCATATGTTGGAAACCGCCGAGGACGATATCGGCTTCGCCGCCGGTCGATTCACTGTGAAAGGGACCGACCGCTCGGTCGGTATTTTCGACGTCGCGGCCGCGGCGGCCAGCGACGGCAACGCTGCGGTGCCCGAGGATTTGCGCGGCCCGCTCGCCGCCACGGCTGACGAAACCATCAAGCAACTCGGCTTTCCTTATGGCGCGCATGTCTGCGAAGTCGAGATCGATCCGCAAACCGGCGCGCTCGATCTCGTTCGCTATACCGCGGTCGACGATGTCGGCCGCGCCATCAACCCGATGGTGGTGCACGGTCAAACGCACGGCGGCGCCGCGCAGGGCATCGGCCAGGCGTTGTGGGAATTGTGCGCATACGACGCGCAGGGCCAATTGCTGTCGGCGTCGTTTATGGATTACGCCATGCCGCGCGCCGACCTGTTGCCGTCGTTCACCACCGACATCTCGGAAGTG
Source organism: uncultured Alphaproteobacteria bacterium (assembly GCA_963816565.1). GTDB lineage: Bacteria > Pseudomonadota > Alphaproteobacteria > Rhizobiales > Xanthobacteraceae > BOG-931. The sequence continues at coordinate 195,485 of CAWFLM010000003.1, forward strand.
CTCACCCCGACCAATCGGCTCGGCGTGCGCGGCGCCGGCGAAGGCGGCACCACCGGCGCGCTTGGCGCCGTCGTCAATGCCGTGGTGGATGCGCTTGCCGAATTCGGCGTCAGCCATATCGAAATGCCGGTGACGCCGGAGAGGATCTGGCGCGCGATCAACGCCGCGAAGCAGTGATAATCGCCGCCATTTCAGCCCGACGGGTTCATTCGTCGGAATCCTTTCCATACAACTCCGCGAGAAGCGGCTTGAGATACCGCGTGTAGGGCTGAGCGCGTCCGACCGAGCTGCGGAAGATCGGTTGCCGCACCTGGACTCTGCGCTCGCAGTACGTACCGGCCGTTCGGTGCCATGGAAATCGAGGCAGCGCGGGTTCCATTGCAGGCCGCAATATTCGACGAGGCGCCGAGCCTGGGGCTTAAAATTCGTGACCAAGTCCTCGTAGCGCACGTCAAGGATGCTGCCTGGCGGCAGCAGCAAATGCCAATGCTGCACCAGCGCGTCATAGTGGCGATAGTAGCGGCCGAGTTCCGCCAGGTCGTAGGTAAAGTACTGACCATCCGCGAACAGCTTCGAGAAGCACGACATGCAAGTGTCGAGCGGATCGCGCATCGCATGAATGATGCGCGCATTGGGCAGCGCGAGATGAATGAGACCGGCGAACAGGAAATTCGACGGCATCTTGTTGACGATACGCGTCGCGGTCGGCGCCAGCGGCACGATCTCGGAAACATAGCGCTCACCGATCTGGCGCAAATGATCACCAATACCGCTCAGCGACGCATCCGGAAAGGGAAGCGGACAGCCTGCGGCCGAAAAGATATCGGTCGCCGCCTGGCAAAAGTTCGATAACTCACCGGCGCCGAATACCGTCGGATGACTGGCCAAGATCTGCTCGATAAGGGTCGTGCCCGAGCGCGGCATACCGACCACAAACACCGGCACTGGAGATGGCTCTCCCGCATTGCCAAAGGTGCGGATTAATTCAGGCGTGAACGCCGTGCGGATACGCTCGAACAGGCCCAGAGTTGCCGTTTCGTCGTAAGCGATTTGCGCCCGCTTGAGGATGTTGCCGAGCGATAGCTGCTGGAACGCATCACCGCGACGCTCGACGTCATCATAGGCCTTAGCCAGCGCGAAATGCAGTTCGATCTGCTGCTTCGCGGGGAGCGACGCGATGTTTTTGGCAAATTGTTCCATGTCCGCCAAATAGGGGTCGCCGACGCTGAACCGCCTGATCTCGCTTAGATTGAGGTAGCGCAAAGCATCTGGCGGCGGCAGGCGGAGAGCATGTTCGACAGCCCGACGGGCATCGGACAAACGACCCAGCTGCTTCAACACGGCGCCGAGATTGTTATGGGCATCGCCGAAACTCGGCTTCAGCGCGATAGCGCGCCGATAGGCGGTCTCCGCCTCGATCAGCCTGCCTTGGTCGGTCAGCGCATTGCCGAGATTGAACCACGCCTCTGCATGGTCCGGGTCGAGCGCGAGCGCATCCCGACAGGCCACCTCCGCCTCGACAATCCTGCCTTGCTGCCGCAGCGTGTTACCGAGCTTGGCGAAGGCATCGGCAAATCGCGGCTGCAGCGCGATCGCGTGCCGCAATGCCTGTTCGGCGTCGTTGAGCTTGCCGAGGCAGGTCAGAACGTCCGCCAGATTGCCGTACAAGGCGGGCGAGTCCGGATCGAGCGCAATGGCTTTGTGGTGTGCAGCCTCCGCGTCCACGAAGCTGCCCCGACACTTCAGTGCAATGCCCAAATTTGAGTGGGATTGCGGCCAATCCGGTTTGAGCGCGATGGCTTGGCGGAACGCGGTCTCCGCGCCATCCCACTGGCCGAGTTCGCAAAGGGCGATGCCCAGGTTGTTATGGGAATCGACAAAGTTCGGATCGAGCGCGATGGCGCGCCGATACGCAGCCTCGGCATCGGCGAATTTGCCTAATCCTGCAAGCACGGCGCCGCGGTTGCAATGAACTTCCGCAAGATCGGGCTTGAGCGACAGAAGCCGATCATAGAGGACAAGAGCCTCGGCCAACTGTCCGGACTGCTGACAATGCAGCGCATCGGCGAAGCACCGAGTCAACGCCTCAAAATTTGAGGTTGGCGGATGTTTCCTCCCGCTAGCTGGCGCCTGCCGATGTCTCCCGCTGTTTCGTGTCTGCGCGCGCCGCATTTTGCGGTTCATGTCGCTTGCTCATCGCGATGACGGATCGTCGCCCCCGTATCTCGAAGTCGCAGCCGATGCTGCAGCCCCGAAGGCTGCCGGCCAAAACGCCAAGTTGCTGGATTGCAGGCAACGCATGTCGGACCCGGCCATGGCATTCGCCCGGTGTCGTTCGTCGCCCTGAGCCTCGTTTGGCTTGGGGATGGTAAATGTTCGGTTAACGCAAGTGCCGCGATACAGCCGGCAGGCGGTGAAGCTACACTGGACCCAACCCCTCCCCGGCGTGGGAGCGGTCAACCGACGCATAGATGACTGGAGCGACAATGCCTGACATTCTGACCCAGCAAGACGGACCGATCCTGCGCGTCACGCTCAATCAGCCGACGCGCGGCAATGCCGTGTCCGACGAAATGGTCGCCGAGCTCGCCGATATTATCGCCGGCGCGGAGAAAACTTCGAGCCTCGTCGTGCTGCGCGGCGCCGGCAAAGACTTTTGCGTCGGCCGCGCCATGATGGGCGCCGCGCCGGCGAACAATCCAGACGCCTACGAGCGGCGTGCCTTCAGCGATGTGGTGTTCAACTGCTATGGCGCCATGCGCGAGGCCAAAGTGCCGATCATCGCCGTGGTGCAAGGCCGCGCGCTCGGCTTCGGCTGCGCCATCGCGGCCGCCTGCGACATCACGCTGGCAAGCGATGCGGCCGTTTTTCAGGTGCCCGAAATGGCGCACAACATTCTGCCGACCATGGTGATGTCGTCGTTCGTCGACCGCGTGCCGCGCAAAGCGATGAGCTATCTGGTTTACTCGCAGGCCGAGATCGGTCCGGAGCGAGCCTTGAGCTTCGGCATCGTCAGTGACGTGGTGCCGGCCGCCGAGCTCGATGCCGCGGTCGAAACGCTGTGCGCCGCCATCCTCAAAGCGCCGAAGCCGGCGATCTACGGCGTCAAGGAGTATGTGAAAACGGGACCCGACATGGCGGTCTACGGCGCCGTCGAATTCGCCCGCAATCTGCACGCCACCGTCAATTCCTCGGGCGAGATGCGCAAAAAGCATTGACCGACGGTAGTGATGCGAAGCGACGCACCCCTCGTATTCGTCTTGCAGGAGGGCTGAGAAAAGGTTGAATATAGCGGCAAGCTTGGAATTCAATCGGTCCGCTGCCGGACAAGAATAATGAGCGGCCATATTGGAAAGCCTTTGGGGAGGTTTCATGACTTTCGTCCGTATGCTCGCAGCGTTGATATCTGTCACTTGTCTCTTGGCCGCGGGCGCCGCGTCGGCGCAGAGCTATCCCGATCATCCGATCACCTTGATCGTCGCATTCCCGCCCGGCGGCGCCGACGATGCAACAGCGCGCATCCTTCAGGACCCGATGCAGAAGGCGCTCGGCCAGCCGATCGTGATTGAGAATATCGGCGGCGCCGGCGGCATGATCGCCGCCGCCAAGGCCGCCCGCGCCACGCCGGACGGCTACACTATCCTGCTGCACCAGCCGGCACTGGCGGCGGGTATGACGCTCTACCCCGATCGCACCTTCGACGCGGAGAAGGATTTCCTGCCCATCGGCCTCGTCAATATCACCTCAAATACGCTGGCGGGGCGGCCGACGCTGCCGCCGAACAATTTCAAGGAGCTTTTGCCCTGGCTGAAAGAGAACAACGGCAACATCAAGGTTGGGCATCCCGGCGTCGGCTCGTTCGGTCATCTGGCCGACGTGCTGATCATGCAAGGGCTGGGCGTCAAGGTCACGCAGGTGCCCTACCGCGGCGCCGGTCCGGCACTGGTCGATCTGCTCGGCGGCCAAGTGGATCTCAGCATCATATCCTCCGTGGTGGCCGGGCCTTTGGTCAAAGGCGACAAGATGAAAGTGTACGCCATCGTCGGCAAAAGACGGTTCTCGCAGTTGCCGGACGTGCCGACTTTCGGCGATCTCGGCTACACCAAGCTCAATGTCGATTTCTGGCACATGCTGTTGGCGCCGGCCGGAACGCCGCGCCCGATCATCGACAAGCTCAACGCCGCGCTACGCACGGCGCTGGCCGATCCCAAGCTGCAGAAGACCTATGCCGACGGCGGCATCTACGAATACCCGCCCGACCAGGAATTGCCGGAGGCCTCCGCCGCTTTGCTTAAGAGCGAGATCGCGCTGTGGGGACAGGTGGTCCGCGACAATCACATTGCGGGGCAGTAGCGATTTTATCGCACGAACTTATAGCGAAACCGCTCGCCGTCCGCCTCAATGAGCCCGGCAGTGGGATGCGGAAAGTGAATTGGCAGCACGAATTTGCCGGTGCCGGCGGCCGCGCTTAAGAATTTCCGCCGCGAGCGTTTTGCCTCTTCCTGGTCCCAGTCGAAGATCGTCGACCAATCCGGCTCGCGGACCTGCAAAGCGTGGTGCATCAGGTCGCCGACCACGACCGCCTCCTGCCCGCGCGAGCGGATATTGACGCAGCAATGGCACGGCGAATGGCCGGGCGTCGGCGTCAGCCAAAACGTATCGTCGAGCGCATAATCGTCGTCGACGAGCAGCGCCTGGCCGGCCGCCACCACCGGCTCGCAGTTAAAGCCCCACACATTGCCGCCGCCGCCGGGCCGGTTCTCGCCGCGCTTGTTCGATTGTTCCCAGGCGGCATATTCGCGCTTGTGGAAAATGTACTTCGCCTTTGGAAACGTCGGCACCCATTTGCCGTTGCGCAGCATGGTGTTCCAGCCGGTATGATCGATGTGCAGATGGGTGCAGAATACGTAATCGATGTCGTCGAAGCGCAGGCCGGCGGCGCGAAAGCCGTCGAGCCAAGGCTGTTTCGGGAAATCCATCGGCGGCGGATAACCCTTGTCTTCGCCGGTGCAGGTGTCGATCAGCACCGTGTGCTTCGGCGTGCGCACGATGAAGGTCTGATAGGTGATGACCATCTTGCCCGACGCCGGATCGAACACCTCGCGATCGAGCTCCGCGAGATGGCGCTTGCCGACCTCGGGCGTGTAAGCGGGAAACATCTCCTCGGGTTTCCGCCACGGCCCGTCGCGCTCGATGATGCTGGTGATGGTGACGTCGCCGATAGTGAGCTGTTTCATGGTTTCCCCCTCAACGAGCTGGCACGAGCCAGGACGCGCGACCTGGGCTACGAGCAACCCCAGCGACCGCCACCTTCTCGTTGGTCCCGGTCTCCGGCATCAGCGCCGCGGCCTTCAGCCCGGCTTGCACCTTGGGCACCGTGGTCTTGACGTCGGTGATCGGCAGACCATGGGTCGGCGCGATGGTTTTGACGTTAAGCCGCGCGATCAGATGATCGAGCCGGTCGCAATAGACGTTCATGTCGGCGAATTTGGTCCAGAACAGCGCAAGGTCGGCAAAGGTCGACGATACGTCCGGCAGATCGAGCGAGACCGCTTCTTCGGCGACGAGCCCACAATGGCCGTCCTCGTGATAGTGGCTGTAGGCAAAGCCGTCGCCCGGGAACAGGACGCGTTCGCCGGTATCGAACCCCCACCAGGTGGTGCGCAGATCGCGGATCACCGGCTCGACCGCCATCAAGCTGCGGCCGCCGAGATCGATCTCGTCGCCTTCCTTCATCCAGCGCATGCGGTGTTCGTATTGCGGGAACGCCAAATGATAATCGCTGACGTCGCCGCACAGGATGGCGTCGGGAAAGGTTTTCAGGATGCGGCCGAGCCCGCCGCAATGCGGCGTCTCCTGGTGGGTGACGAACAGATATTTCAGCGGCGCCACGCCGCGCGCGAACAGCACGTTGAGGTGCCGCTCGATCACCGGAAAATCCTTCGGATGCCCGGTCTCGACCAGGATCGAGGCGTCGTCGCCGGCAACCAGAAAGGCGGCATTGTAGCCGTGATAGACCTTGCCCTTGTGGCGCTGCGCCAGGCAGTCGCCGATCCAGAATACGCCGGGCGCAATCTCGCGCGGCATTCGTTCGGCAACGGGAGTGTCGAGCATGGCTTTATGCGGCATATCGAGCATGGTCAGCGCTCCTCGTCGCGCGTGACATAGCGCGACACCGCCACGCTCTTGTCGCAGGCTTTCAAGAATTCATCGAGCATTTGATAATGCCGCGCCACCACGTTGCGGCCGCGCAAGATGCAGCCGTAGCCCGGCGCGATGGTTTCGATATCGTATTTATCGAACACGTTGCCGATGCCGCGGCGGATCGAGTTGGTCGGCGCCCCTTCCAGCCACCAGTAGCGGGTGTTGAGCATGAACGAGCGGACGTCGCGCGGCGATGTCGGATCGTTGTCGCTGTCGGTCACGATCCACGGCCCGGCCGCGGTGTCGCGCCAGACATGGGTGAACAGATCCGAGGAGAACAGCGTCTTGGTGGCATGGTCGTAGAGCCAGCGCGTGGCGATAAGCCTGATCGGCGCATTCATCACGTCGATCGAGCGGCCCAATTTTCCGAGCTCGATGGAGTTGGCGCGGCCCACCGCCGTGACTTTCATCGATTTGAGAATGTCGCGGCCGCCCGCATCGCCGAAATCGAACCACAACGCCGCATCGATATTGCTGGTGTAGCAGGTCTCGACGTTGAAATAGCCGGCGAAGCTCGCGACGTTGTTGATCGACATGAACTCGTTGAGCCGCAGCGGGAACAGCGACAGCGGCAATCCGGGCGCGATCAATTCCTCGATCTGCGCGCGGATCACCGGCTCGTCCTTGCCGAAGCCGGTGTCGATCAGCATGGCGGCGTCGGGTTGCGTGAGCAGGTAGCTGTTGACGACTGAGAAGCCGCGTGCGCTCGCCGGATAGGAGCTGACCCGGCCGTCGAGCGCGAACGGATTTTGCAGCGCGTAGAGACGGTCATCGGCGAGCGCGGCAATGCCACCGGTAAAGCTTTGCGGCTGAGCTTGTCGGAGCGTTTCCTGCGGCGCGTATGACGTTGTTATCGACATATTGGCTCCAGCTTACCGGGCCTCAGCGGAGAAGGGAACCGGCGCCGACGGCTTTGTCGGTTGTCGGACCGCAGGGAGTGCCGTCACAATGTCCCCGCGAAAGCATCGGCGATGAACTGGTGTGTCGCCGCGTAAGTCATCCGGCATGCCGGCTCATCCCAGCCCGCCACGCCCGGCACGTCGGAACCCTGGTCGGTATAGGCGTGATAGACGCCCGAAAAGATCAGCATCTGCCAGTTGGCGCCGGCCGCATCCATTTCGTTTTCGAAAGCGTCGCGATCGGCCTTCGGCGCGACCGGATCGGGCGCGCCATGCGTGACCAGGAGCTTGGCTTTCACCGCGCCCTTATTCGCCGCCAGCGCGGTTTTCAGATCGCCGTGGATCGATACCGCCGCGGCGATATCGGCGCCGTCGCGCGCCAGTTCCAGCACATTGCCACCGCCGAAGCAGAAACCGATCGCGGCGCGGCGGCCATCGATCAGATCGCGCTTTGAAGCCTCCGCGATCATCGCATCGTAAGCGGCGCGGATACGCTTGCGCTGCTCGACCGCGTTTTCGCGCAGCGGGTTGGCAAGCTTTGCCGCCTCGCCAAAATCGGCCGGGCGCGTGCCCTGCCCGTACATATCCGCGACAAAGACTACATAGCGGTCGCCGGCGACAAGCTTGCCGCGCGCGATAGCCGCGTCGGTCAGGCCCATCCAGTTCGGCGCCATCAATAACGCCGGGCGTTTGGCGGAAATCGTCTCGTCATAAATCAGCGCGCCCTCGGCGGTCAGCGCCCCCATGGGATATTTGATTTTTTCGACCTTCATGTCCTTCCTCCCCGTTGGCGAACTATTATAGTCTCGCATGCCGCCGCCTGAAGGAGAACATGTCCAAAACCGCGAAGAAATCAGAGGCCAAACCTTCGAAAGCCAAACCTTCGAAAGCCAAACCTTCGAAAGCCAAGCCTTCAAAGGCTAGCTCGAAGGGCGGCGGCATAGTCAACGTGCAAGCGGCGGCCAAAGCTAAAGGTCCGATCTATCTCACCGAAGAAGACGTCTGCCGGTTGGTCACCGTCAAGGACGCGATTGGGACGCTTGAAGAGCTGTTCGCGACTTGGTCGGACCCGGCAACCGTCAACTTGCCGCGGCAGCGCGCGCGGGTGGGCGGCAGCGCGTTCAATCTGATGGGCGCGGCCTGGGGCGCCAAATCACTGTTTGGATTGAAAGCCTATTATGCCGGCGGCAACGGCGCACGTTTTCACGTGCTGTTGTATTCGGCGAACGATGCCAAGCTGAAAGCAATAATCGAGGCCGACAATCTCGGCCGGATGCGGACCGGCGCGGCAAGCGGGCTCGCGACCAAACTCCTAGCCAAGCCGGAAGCCCGCACGCTCGGCGTCCTCGGCGCGGGCCGCCAAGCGTTTACACAGGTCGCCGCGGTTTGCGCGGTGCGCAAGGTTAAAGACGTACGCGTGTTCAGCCCCACCGCCGAGCATCGCGACGCCTTCGCCCGCCATATCGAGCGCGAGCTCAAAATCGCGGCGCAACCGGCCGCATCCGGCGAGGCAGCCGTCGCCGAGGCCGATATCGTCATTACCATCACCAAATCGGCGGCGCCGGTGTTGCGCGCGAACTGGCTCAAATCCGGCGCTCACGTCAATGCCGCCGGCGCCAATGCCGCGGACCGGCGCGAAGTCGACGCCGAGACGGTGCTGCGCGCCACGGTGCGCGCGACCGATCACATCGCGCAGGCCAAGGAGGAAGCCGGCGAATACCGCGACCTGGTCGCCGCCGGTCGCCTGAAGTGGCAAGACATCGTCGAGCTTGGCGACATTTTGACGGGGAAAGCCGCCGGCCGCCGCGGACCAGCCGATATTACGCTGTTCAAATCGCTCGGCATCGCGCTGGAGGATATCGCCTTCGCCGACGTGATCCGTCGTCGCGCGGCGGAACGCGGCATCGGCAAGCCGATGTAACCACAGGTCTTGTCCGCGCTGACGCTGCCCGGATTTGGGCGACCTGTTCGAACTCCGTCACTTGCGACGTCAAGAGCGAATGTTAATTTTTCCCGGTACAATATTGTCGCATAAGTATTCTAACGTATCCGATTTGCTTGCGAATAAATAACGTCGCTGCAATGTTTGAAGCGTGCGCGATTCGTGACAAATAAACAATAAAACGCAAAGCAAGAGTTGCTGCGCCGTCGCGATGTCAGCTTGTGAGATTGCTCATTTGCTTTGTTTGTTCGATGCGGTCACGCATCTTCAAATAGCAATGAAAGGGCCTGATTGAGCCCTTTCGTTGGTGACAGTTGTGCCGCGGACTCCAATGATTCGGGGACGGCCGAAGCACGAACGGAGGTTGAATATGGACCGGTTCTCATCGCAATTCGCAGCCGCCGTTCGTCGGTTGCGGGATCGCGCCACGCGGTCGCCGAGCGGGAATCCTTTGCGGACCGGACCGGACGAGGCAACGCGACAGCACGACCGGGTGCTGCGCGAGAGCGCCGACCGCTATCTCGCAATTTTCGATACCGAGGTCGATGCGATCGTCGTCGCCGACAGATTCGGGACTATTCAGTCTTTCAATCGGGCCGCGCAATCGATCTTTGGCCATTCGGCCGAAGAGGCCATTGGACGGAACGTCCGGTCGCTCATGATGGAACCCGACCGCAGCGCGCACGACAATTGCCTGGCCGCATATCGCGGAACCGGAGAACGCAAGATCATCGGGATCGGCCGCGAGGTGATCGGGCTCCGAAAGGATGGCTCTGCTGTTTCGCTGGACCTTTCAGTCGCGGAATGGCGCGATATCGACGGCCAGCAATGCTTCACCGGGATCATGCGCGACATCACCGTTCGCAATGAGCAAGCGAGCGAGCTGCAGCGCGCCACCGAGATCGCCGAACAGGCCCGCATCGAAGCGGAGGCGGCCAATTCCGCCAAGACGGAATTCTTGGCGACCATGAGCCACGAAATTCGCACGCCATTGACGAGCATCGCCGGGTTTACGGATTTGCTGTCGCGACGAGGCCGCCTGAACAAGGAGCAGCGTCGCTATCTCGACCTCATCAAACTGGCGAACGAGGCGTTGTTGACCATCGTCAATGACATTCTCGATTTCTCCAAGGTCGAGGCAGGCCAACTTGAACTGCAAAGCCGTCCGTTTTCGCTGTCCGCGCTGGTTCACAACGCCACCACGGTCATCCAGCCCTTGGCGGCAAAAAAATCGATCCTGCTGAAATGGACGATCGATCGTCATATGCCGGAGTGGCTCGTGGGTGACGACACGCGGCTCAGACAGATACTGCTCAACCTCCTCAACAACGCCGTTAAATTCACCGCGGAGGGGTCGGTTGCGGTGACCGTCGTTCCGAAGTTATCACGTGGCGGAGAGAATCTTGTCCATTTTTCCGTCGCCGACACCGGGATCGGTATTGCCCGCGAACGGCAGCATCGTTTGTTCAAGCAATTCTCGCAGGCCGACGGATCGATCAGCCGCCGTTACGGCGGGACCGGTCTCGGCCTCGCAATCTGCAAGCGCCTCGTGGAGCTCATGGGCGGACAGATCGGCGTGAAGAGCGACGTCGGCAAAGGCACGACAGTATGGTTCACCGCCCAGCTATCTGTAGCGGCGCAACCGAACCCGGTACCGCAAATTGAGCACACACCGGAGATTTTCGCCCTCAATAAAGGAAGAATCCTTCTCGTGGACGATCTGCAAACCAATCGGGAGATCGTGGGCGCCTATCTGGAGGATGGCGGCTACGATGTCGTGCCGGTCGGCGGCGGTGGGGAGGCGATCAATCGGCTGCGCAAGGAAAAGTTCGATCTGGTCCTTATGGACATTCAAATGCCCGACATGGACGGCGTCACCGCCACACGCGCCATACGGCAGATGGGCTTTCCGGTCAGGGAAATCCCGATCCTAGCCATGACCGGCAACGTCCTGCCGCAGCAGGTTCAGGAATTCCTTAAGGCCGGGATGAACGACCACGTCGGTAAGCCGATCGAGCGGGCCAGCCTTTACAGCAAGCTGTGGCGTTGGCTGCCGCGCAATGATTCGAGCGCGCATCTTTCGCCGCCTGGTTCGCCGCACATCGACCGCAAAAAGCTGGAGGAACTGATAGACAGTTTCGGTATCGTCAAGGTCGAGCAGACAGTCGTCGCGTTCGAGAAGGAACTGCGCCGCTGCTTCAAGTCCGATCTGGCTGGCTCGCGCCGCGAGGCCCACGAACTGATTAACGCCGCTGGCGTGCTTGGCTTCGAAACGCTTCTCGAACGCGTGCGCGCACTCAGTGATCCCAATGTGGCAGACGACGACGCGTTCGTAATTCTGGCAACGTGCCGCGAAACCCGAGATGCGGTCCTGGAAGTCATTGCCGCGAAGATTTTGCCGCAACTCATCGCGACGACCACTCGAATGGCTGGATAGCGGCGGGTACCGCGCGCCGGCCGATCTTACGGCACGCGAATCGCTCGACATCGATATCGCCCCGCCGATCCCGTCTTGCCGCCGCGCGGCGGAGCGCGATATCGGCAAGCCGATGCCGTAAAAGACGTTCGCAGACCAACCCAGATTAAATAGTCGTTAATTATCATTAGTCATTTTGAAGACTCCTGCCAGCCCTGCCAAGGAGACCTGCCATGGTGCGCATTCTTGCGGCGATCGCCACGGTCACGTTGCTGCTATTTGCCGGCGCCGCGTCGGCCACCGAAAACGGCACGAAGGATGAAGCCGTCGCGATGGTCAAACGGGTCGAAGTCAATGTTTGCGAAAGACGGCGCCGATGCGACCTTCAGAGCCGTTTCCGACAAATCGGTCGCGGCTTTTCACGATCGCGATTTGTATCCCTTCATCTACGACATGAAGGGCACTTGCGTCGCGCACGGCGCTCGGCCGGCCTTGATCGGCAAGAATTCTCATCGACCTGAAAGATCAGGACGGCAAATACCTCATCCAGGAACTGGTGGCCATTGCCGAAGGACCAGGTTCCGGATGGGTCGACTACAAATGGCCGAACCCGCTGACCAACAAGATCGAGGACAAGACCAGCTACGTTGAAAAAATGGGCGACTATCTGGTCGGCGTCGGGGTCTACCGGGAGTGACTTGGTCGCGCGGATTTAGAGCACAGTTAGCCGTCGACGGACCGCGCATGGTGAGACCCGGCAACGGCTCGCTGGTCAGTTCGCTTACGCGCCTGACGATCCGCACCAAGACATTCACCGCCTGCGCGGTCGTGCTGATTTGCCTGGCCGGCATGGCCGCCACCGTCGCGCTGACGTCAAGCCGGGTCGCGCGTAACTTGAACGAGCTTTACCAGTCGAATCTGCCGACGCGCGCGGCGGCATCGTCGGTCAATAATACCGTCGTCGCCGCGCACATGCGGTTGTTCCGCTACGTCTCGTGGGCCAGCAACGGCGTCAACGCCAAGCTGTTGCAAAAACTGCGCGAGGACATCGACGCGGATTTCCGGACGATCCAGCAAAAATTTAAAGAACTGGCCGAACGGCCCGATCTATCGGCGGCGGAGAAGGCCGATTTGACCGCGCTGCAGGCCAAGCTTGCCCAATACCAAAGCACGGCCAAAGACGTGCTCGACGTCGGCTCGACCGACGCGGCCATGGCAACGATGATGCTGGGTCAAACCGACGATCGGTTTACCAGCATCGAGAACGATATCCGCCGGATTCTCACGGTGGTCAGCGCGCAATCGGACAGCGTCGTCGAGAATCTGTCCGCCGCCACCCGGACCGAGACGCTCTCGCTTGCAGTCGGCTTGCTCACCTGCCTGGCTTTCAGCATTGCCGCGATCGTTTTCATCGCCGGATCGATCGTCAAACCGATCACGTCGATCACTAAGATCATGCAGAGACTGTCGACCGGCGACACCAAGATCCAATTGAACTATCGCGATCGCGGCGATGAAATCGGCCGGATGATCGAAGCGATCGAGATATTCCGCCGCAACGCCGTTGAAATTCAGGCAATGCAGGCGTCACGGCGGGAGGCCGACGAGCAGCAGGCGCAGAAACGCCGCGCGGAAATGGCGGCGCTAGCCGAGGAGTTCGAAGGTTCGGTTAAACAGATCGCCGGCCAGCTCGTGGAAGCAGTCACCGCGGTGCGGAGCAACGCGGAAGTCATGGCGAAATCCGCCGAAGACACCCGGACAAAATCGGGCTCCACGGTCGAAGCCGTCGTCAATACGCGCGAGAACGTAGAGAGCGTCGCGCAGGCCGCCAGCGAGCTGTCGCGCACCATCGACGAATTGGCGCGGCGCAGCAGCGACGTATTCAAGCTCACCAACGACACCGCGGGACAGTCGGAAAGCGCCAGCACCGAATTGGCCAAGCTCGCCGCTTCGGTCGAGCAGATACTGCCGATTACCGACCTTATCCAAGGCATCGCCCAGCAGACCAATCTGTTGGCGCTCAATGCGACGATCGAAGCGGCACGGGCCGGCATCGCAGGCAAGGGTTTCGCGGTGGTTGCCGCCGAGGTAAAATCGCTGGCCCAGCAAAGCGGCAGGGCGACCGACGAAATTGCGCGGAAGATTTCCGCGGTTCGCGACACCTGCTCCGCCGTGGTGTCGACCATCGGCCAAATCATCGACGCGGTTAAGGATCTCAACGTCTTCGCCACCGAGATATCGACCGGGATCGGCCAGCAATCCGCGGAGACCGCCGGAATTTTTGCCAGCGCGCAATCGGCCGCCGACAGTTCGCGCGCCGTTGCCGCCAATATCGTGGACCTGAACAGTCACGCCGATGCGACCCACGCCGCCTCGAACGAAGTGCTCGATACGACCAAGCGCCTGTTCGACCACACCCGCGGCGTGCAGATCAATGTCGAGCGATTTCTACGTCACGTTCGAAGCGCGTGACCTTGGCCGGAGGCCGGCGGCGATCAGGCGGCCAGCATCTTTTGCACTTCGTTGACCAGCTCGCGCAGATGGATCGGCTTGGACAGCACCTTGGCGTGCTTTGGCGCCGACGAATCGGAATTCAGCGCGACGGCGGCAAAGCCGGTGATGAACATGATCTTGATGTCGGGGTCGAGCTCGGCCGCGCGGCGGGCGAGTTCAATGCCGTCCATCTCCGGCATGACGATATCGGTCAGCAGCAGCTCGAACGGCTCTTCGCGCAGCCGCTGGTAGGCGGATAGGCCGTTGTCGTAGGAAATGACCTCAAAGCCGGCGTTTTGCAGCGCTTTGACCAGGAAGCGCCGCATATCGATGTCGTCTTCCGCAAGCAGAATTTTGGACATGTTCATTTGAACCCGGCTTACGCCGGCCCCCTCCATTCCATAAGCCGGATGGCCGGTAAACATCGAGTGAAAGACGCCCATATAACGGCGGCGGCAAGCGGTCCTGGCGGGAATCTTGGCAAGAATCTTGGCAGGAAGTCTTGGCAAGGGTCTTGGCAAGAGCCTTGTAAGTCCGGACGCCTATGGACAATGGCCGCAGGCGCACGCTAGGGAACACAAGCCGGCTCGTCACTTGCAGGAAGCCTCCCGGGCGTCATGTCGGACATTGAAGACGAATTCGATCCCCCGTTCGAGGCTATCGAGCCGCCGGCCTGCCGCGGACCGCTGCTGTTCAATTCGCCTCACAGCGGGCGAGTATACCCACCCGAATTCCTGCAAACCTCGCGACTCGATCTGGCGACGCTGCGCCGCTCCGAGGACAGCTTCGTCGGCGAACTGATCGAAGGGCTGGCGGCGCGCGGATTCCCGACCATGCGGGCGCACTTCCCGCGCTGCTATGTCGACGTCAATCGCGAGCCTTACGAGCTCGATCCGCGCATGTTCGACGGCCGGCTGCCGTCGTTTGCCAATACCCGCTCGATGCGGGTGGCCGGCGGATTAGGCACCGTGGCGCGGGTCGTCGGCGATGCGCAAGAAATCTACGATCAGCGGATTTCGGTCGGCGAAGCGCTCCGCCGGATCGACGGCCTCTACAAGCCCTATCATCGGACGCTGCGGCGGGTGTTCATGCGGCTGCAACGCGAGTTTGGCGCCGCCATTCTGGTCGATTGTCATTCCATGCCGTCCTCCACTGGCGGACGCGAGGAACGGCCGCGCGCCGATCTCGTGCTCGGCGACCGTTACGGCACCAGCTGCGTGGCGGTGGTCGCCGAGACGATCGAGCAGTGCCTGCGCGGCTTCGGCTATTCGGTCAGCCGCAACAAGCCATATGCCGGCGGTTTCATCACCGAGCATTACGGCAATCCGACCACCGGCCTGCACGCGATCCAGCTCGAGATCAATCGCGCGCTCTATATGGACGAGCGGCGTTACGAACGCTCCGCCTCGTTTGCCAAGCTTGCCGCCGAGTTCGACGAGCTGGCCGAGCGCCTCGCCATGATCCCGGTCGAGGAGCTGCGGCCGTACCGAGCGGCGGCGGAATAGGCCAGTTCGGCGTCGAAAGAAAAAGGGCCGCTCACCTTGCGGGAGCGGCCCAAGTCTAGGGAGGAAACGCCCAAGGAGGGCGACGGTAACGGGAGGAAACCTCTCGCTACCGCACTGCAGCAATATACACCGCGTCGCACAAAAGACAAGTGCTATTGACCTATTCCCTGGGAGCTTTTCCCCAGTCTTTTGCCGCTAATTTAGCACTGACCGCTTGCCGGCAGTTCCTGCAGGCCGATGGCCCAAAATAATCCTTTGGGGATCAATGGTTTGAGCGCTTGACCCAGCATGCATAAAATTGCGCCAATGGACCGCAAAGTGACGCCGGCCGGCCGCTCCGGTTTTGCATAGCGGGTTAACGGCCGCCATGCCCGCCAAATCACGCCCGCGATTGCCGTTTTGCCAAAGCTCCGGTACCTCGAACCGCAACAGCTGAGGGGCGGGTATGACGGCGATCGACTTCGCGGCATTCGTGGACGAGCTCGCCACAGTCTCGGGCGAGACGATCCGGCCGTTTTTCCGCAGCGCGCTCGGCGCCGAAAATCTCGGCCTTGAAAACAAGAGCCGCGCCGGCGGCTTCGACCCGGTGACCGCCGCCGACCGCGCCGCTGAAGCGGCGATGCGCGCGCTCATCAAACGGACCTTTCCCGAGCATGGCGTGGTCGGCGAGGAATTCGGCGCCGATAATGCGGACGCCGAATATGTCTGGGTGCTCGACCCGATCGACGGCACCAAGTCGTTCATCTGCGGCATGCCGGTCTGGGGCACGCTGATCGGGCTCACCCGCCGCGGCGAGCCGATCTACGGCCAGATGCACCAGCCGTTCATCCGCGAGCATTTCTCCGGCGACGGCCGCGGCGCGCGCTATCGCGGTCCGGCCGGCGACCGCGATTTGCGCGTGCGCGCTTGCGCCGCGCTTGGCGAGGCCATCCTCGCCACCACCAGCCCGCTGCTGATGCAAGACGCCGACCGGCAATGCTTCGGCCGCGTCGAAAAGACGGTGCGGCTGTCGCGCTATGGCGGCGATTGCTACGCCTATTGCGTGCTCGCGGCCGGCCACGTCGATCTCGTCATCGAGACCGAGCTCAAGCCGCACGACGTACTGCCGCTCATTCCGATCATCGAGGGCGCCGGCGGCATCATCACCACCTGGGAGAACGGCCGGGCGCATAACGGCGGCCGCATCGTCGCCGCCGGCGACAGGCGCGTGCATGCGCAAGCGCTGGAAATATTGAATAGCTGAATTCAATACAGCGGCGTGCCCGGCACGAAGGCGTCGAACGCCGCCCAGAATTGCGAACGGAAACGGTCTTGCTCCATCAGGATCTCGTGCTGGGCGCCGACCACGACCAGATGTGAGCCGGCGCGCAGCATACTGGCGAAATCCTCGATCGCGCTATTCGACACCACCGCATCGTTGCCGCTGGCGACGATCAGGATCGGCTGGCGGATTCGCGCCGCGTAGCCGCGCTCGCGCATCGTGCGCATCGAGCGGTACGCCGCGTCCATCCAAGCCACCGTCGGCGCGCCGACCGAAAGCGCGGGCTCGGCCTCGATGATCGCGGCATTGCGGGCGTAGCGCACCGGATCGGTGGTGAGAATGTTGCCGAGAAACGGCCGCGATTCGACGATGCTGGTGTCGGTTCTCGGCACGTACATGGTGCCAAAGCCGGCGATCCGCAGCGCGCGAACGACCAGCGGACCGAAGCCATGCGCATAATCGACGCCGCCGAGCTGAAGCAGCGGCGACGTCAGCACCATGCGGTCGAACCAGCGATGGCCGCGACGCGCGGCGCGGATCAGCACGGCCGCGCCGGTGGAATGACCGATGGCGAAAATCGGCGGCGGGCAGTCCGGCAACACGACCTCGCGCATGAAAGTCTCGAGATCGCTGTCGTATTCGGAAAAGTTGCGCACGTAACTCTTGCGCCGATCGCCGAGCGCGCGATCGGACAGGCCTTGACCGCGCCAATCGAGCGCCGCGACCGCAAAGCCGCGTGAGCGCAGATCGCGTACCGTCTCGAAATATTTTTCGATCCATTCGGCGCGGCCTTGCAAGATGCACACCGTGCCGCGACGCCCGGCCGGCGGCTGCCAGCGCGCAAAGCGCAAGCTCACGCCGTCGGGCGTTTTGAGCATGCCGGTGACGAAATGATCCGGGACCGGATTGGCGGGAATTGAAATGAGTTTCATGAGTGCGAAAGCTGAGCGGTGTTGCGTCCGCTTATAGCAGCCTCGCGCGCAAGGTCATCTTGCTTGGCTTGCTTTCCGCGCGCGAAGGAAAATCGGGCCGGAAGAAATTTCAACTTGTAAAAACAATGATTTATACCCCTCTTGCGAGCCGACGAAGCCTACCCATATCGAATGATGCGCAGGCCAATATGTGCTGCGCATTCACCGGCTTGGCCCGCTACGGGCGAGTCATCCGCATGTCGCTTCACAAGGAGGATATGCCATGCGAACTTTCGATCTGTCTCCCCTTTATCGTTCCACCGTCGGCTTCGACCGGTTGTTCTCGTTGCTCGATCAGGGCCTCGAGGGCGCCGCGCCCGGTTATCCGCCCTATAATATCGAGCGGACCGGCGACAATACGTACCGCGTCTCCGTCGCGGTCGCCGGCTTTGACGAGCCGGAACTGTCGATCGTCGCCAAAGAGAACACGCTGACCATCCGCGGCGAGAAAAACGCCACGGAAGAGGGCAAGCGCGGTGAGGTGCTCTACCAGGGCATCGCCGCCCGCACCTTCGAGCGCGTGTTCCAGCTTGCCGACTTTGTCCAGGTCAAGGGCGCGAGCCTCGAAAACGGTCTCCTGCACGTCGACCTCGTGCGCGAGATCCCCGAGGCGAAAAAGCCGCGCTCGATCCCGATCAACGGCCAAAGCAACAGCAAGGGCAACGGCGCCACGGTGATCGAGAGCCAAAAGGCGGCGTAAGTCTTCTGCGTCGATCCGCGAACGATAAAGCGCCCCGGTTCTCCGGGGCGCTTTTGCTTTGCGGCGGCCGCTCATAGCCAGCCCGGCGGATCGCGCCGCAGCTTTAATTCCGCATGATTGATCGGCGCAAGGCGCCGCGCGCCGCCGGCGCAAACCGCGGCGAGGATTTGCCGATGCCGCCGGCGCGGCACGCCGACGCGTCCGCGCTCCAGGCACGGCCCGGACTTGCCGCAGCAGCGCCTGTTGGCGCAACTGCGCCACAACGCCATGACGTCGCAATAAATCCGGCACAACGCGCCGCGCGCCGCATTGTCGCGCGCCTGGCGCGCTTCGGGGGTGGTGTGTTTGTTGAAGTTCACGCGGGATGACAAGATCGGCATGGGGTCTCCTTGATTTTCTCTTGCTATCCGTTCTCGCGGCGGTCGCGCTCCCTCTCCCCGCGTGCGGGGAGAGGGTTGGGGTGAGGGGGCCTCTCGGCTGGGCGCAGAATTGCGGCTGGCATCTGAAGCGCCGCCGCACAAACCGCGCCGCTCAGAATCGCGGAGAGGCCCCCTCATCCTCGTCGCTTCGCTCCATAGCCGATGCTTCACATCGGCGTTTCTTCACTTAAGAACGGCGTCCGGAGGACGCCTATGTTCTCCCCGCACGCGGGGAGAAGTGAAAATGCGACCCCGTCCTCGCGATGCGCCTTGGCATCCGAGCTTTGCTTCACGCTTTAAGAAAGCTCTTCCAATCGCCTCCCTTGAAAGAAGGGAGGCGGAGCGCCGAAAGGCGCACCACGGGTTCCGCCCCGCCGCAGAAGAAGAAAGCCTGCCAGCGAATGCGGCGAGCACCAGCGCTTCCTCCCGCAAACGGCGCGGGATCAAAGCGGCGGCGCCCTCGCCTTTCGGCGCCCCACCGCGGCACTACGCCGAGGGACTTACCTCAACTCGGCTTCGGGCCGCGCTTCCTGGAATCACCGGATCCAAACGGGAGGACCCTCTCCGGCACCAGTGCAGCCAGCACCTGGCAGTCCGATCACGCGCCGGACGGTCGATGCCCAAAGCCGCCCGGGCGCGGGTCACAAGCCCGCCTCCGGGAACCGCGCCCGCCCCATCGATCGGCTGTCACCGGTCGACGTCCCTTCGATGGGCGAGCCTGCCCAACGTAACGATAACGGGGACAGTTGTCAAGGGGGTAATATCACATTCGGTGACATAACTTCAGCGGGCGATTACGCAGGAGTTGACAAAGACCGTCAGACATGGCAATATGCTCCTACGTTAAGGCTCAGGGGTAGAACGTCATGGCAAAACGCCCGAAACCAGTCCCGCAAATGACCACGGCTCAATTTGAGGCCCGCTTCCCCGTTGGCGACGACGAAGCCTGCCTGCGCTATTTGGTGGCGCGGCGTTGGCCGGAAGGCGTCCACTGCCCGCGCTGTGGCAATGCAGACCTTTACGACGCCTCTAGCTACAAGCCGTTTCACTGGCAGTGCCGGGAATGCGCCAAGGACGGCTATCGGTTTTCCGCGCTGGCCGGGACGATCTTCGAGAACACCAAGAAGCCTCTCCGCGACTGGTATCGCGTCGCCCACTTCATGTTTGCCAGCAAGAAGGGAATGAGCGCCCTTCAAATTCAGCGCATGCTCGGCTTCGGCAGCTACAATACGGCGCACATGATGTGCCACAAAATCCGCGCGGCATTGATCCAGCCGGAAATCAAGTTGGGCGGCATCGTCGAAATGGACGAGACGTGGATCGGCGGCAAGGATCACAACCGGCATTGGAACAAGCGCAAGGGGCCGCGCGCTGGCAAGACGCCTATCATTGGCGCGGTAGAGCGGAAGGGTAACGTTGTCGCCCGCGTCCTTAGGCGGGTCACGTCTCAGGCTATGCTCGATTTCGTGAACGAGGCGGTTTCCGAAAAAGTCAGTTTGCTGGCGACCGAACTCTGGCCGGGCTACAGCGATTATCTGCGCCACTTCCCGCACCAAATGGTTGACCACAAAGCGAAGCAATATGTTGTCGGCGCGGTCCACACCAACACGATTGAAGGTTTCTGGTCGATTTTCAAGCGCGGCGTGGTCGGCACGTTCCACAAGATGTAGCGCCAAATATATGCCGTTGTACGTTGCTGAATTTCAGTTCCGCTACAACAACCGCATGAACCCCGACATGTTCGGGACGGCGATAGCAGGCTGCTGAGATGAGGTTGGAGATTTTGGTCCGCATAATGGCGTGATGAGAGGCGCCGAAGAAACAAAGAGAGTCGCCGTTGGCGATGCGAAACGACCTGATCAATAATTTGATCAGGAACGCGTGGCGGGCCAATAATCTAAGCGGCGATTATGTGCCAGTCGCTATGGGCATTCCTCGTGACAGGCCGATTTTAAGCTTATTGGCCCACCTGGACGCCTGCCGTTGCATCCGTCGAGCAATTTCCGCCCAAAGTTACGAGAGGACCAAGGATTCTCTCGTTCGTGACTTTAATTCCCGTGAGAAATGGTGTCGGGCAAGCAAAGATACCCCTCAGTCGGATTGTGGTGGGATTGAGATAGCGGGCGTAAAGAAGTTCTTGGCCCTCGGCGTCGTGGATAACGAGGGTACTGAGATCACCGCTTTTTTCGACGATAAGTCTCTTTTCTCCGGTTACGACGTAGCCGTTATCTCGAATCGTCCCAATGGGCTCTCCGCTACGGGAATAAAGAACGGCATTAAGAACAATGCCGTTCGGCCCTCGTTGAATGGTTACGGGGGGACACGCCCCAATTTTCACGGCCGGGAAAGGCGTCTCGGGATTTTTGGGAACAAGCGCGTTGTCTCCGATCAAAATGGTTGGCCTCGACAGCGCAGAACCGCATGCGTTCGATGGGGTAGGTTCGTTGGCGGGTTGAAGCCAACCAATTGTAGGCTGAGGTGGCAGTTCAGTTATAGGTCCAATAATTCCATTAAGGATTTGAGCGGCCACAAACCAAAAAAATACGCCAGCAACGATCCAATTTATATCCCAGCCGAACACGTGAGCTTCGTAAATTGTTACCAAGCTCAACGTTGCAGCTAGGCCAAGGAGCGCATAGTGGTGGTTCTCTGGCCAAACCAACAAAAACTCCATGCCTCCGGCAATGAGACCACTTCCTACAACAAAAACGTAGTGGTGAAGGCTCTGGTGCTTGGCATGGCGATCTTGAATTTCGCCCTCATTATCTGCGCGGTCCTGTCCAGCCATAGATGGGGGCCCCGTCATATCTGAAACGGATGTCAGTGACCTCGTCTCAGCAGCCTGCCATCCAGAATTCCGAACATATCCCGATTTGAAGCGGTTGTTGCAACTTCAGCGTAAACGCCGCCATCGGCGCATGGCGACGCTTCATTCGATCGCCTAACGAAGCGCAGTCATCGCGAACCGAGATAACGGAAGGTGGTTTGCGTCCACCATGGGCCATGCACCGCTTCAAGAATGGCGAGGTCGAGCGTTTTTCTCAGCGGATCGTTGCCGGGGATGGCGAAGGCATATTGTTGCGGCTCAAATGTCGCCGTCGACCAGCACGATCGAGGATGAAAAACCCTGCTGGATCGCCCAGGCGAGAAGCGGTTTGTCGTAGACGAACGCATCGAGCTTATGGGCGCGCAGTGCCTGCAGGCCGTCCTGTAAGGTCGGGAATTTTCGGTAGGTTATTCGCATGTCGGACAGCGTGTCCTCGGTGGAGGTTCCGGCCAAGGCGCCCACTCGAACGGCCGACAGATCGCTGACGCCGTGGACCGCCCCCTGAAGGTGCTTGATCGTCAGCACCGAGGTGATGCTCGCCGTGAATATGGCGATGATGACGATGGAGGCGATCATCCACACGATCGCCACGATCCGTCCGAGATGCGTTCGCGGACCGAAATTCCCGGTGCTGCGCTGGGTCATTGCCACCGTCGACCACCAGACGCCCGAGCTCAGTCCCTTGGCAACGCCACCGCCGAAATCCTCGTTGTGCGGGTGCTCGAACAACCAGACGAGAAACCCGGCGGCCAACGCAAATCCGATCAGGGCCAAGACCGCCTGGGCAAAACCAAACGACGTCATGGTGTGGATGATCGGCAGCCAGCTCGCCTCCCCGCCAACCGGGACCGCGATGCCAAGGCCTGTTGCGTAGAACGGCTGCGTGAAATCGACAATTCGCTCGCGCCCCGCCGTCACGGTCAAAGCGGCCACGGCAACATCGAACTTTCCCGCCGCCACTCCCTCGATCAGGCTTTGCACGTCCGGCGCCTCGGCAAAGCGGTAATGCAAGTGCAATTGGTCGGCGACGTGACGCCAGAGATCGATACTGATGCCTTGCCAAGAGCCGTCGGCAGCTTTCATCGCAAACGGCGGGGCTTCCTTGGTGCCGATCACCAATTCCCGTTGTGAGGACATATCGGGCTTATCGGGCGTCTGCGCGCGGCACGTTCCGGCCAAAATCAACACTGCGCCGCTCGCCGCAGCAATAACGCGAAGCGCCATGGACCGGCCTGCATCCATCGAACGAAGCCCTCAGCCTTGAATGGCTTATAGGCCAAATTGCCGGCTTGTTGTTTGGCGATTTTGGACCGGATCATGAGCGGCGCGACAGACGATCATGGCCATCGAATTTGCCCCAAGCCTTCAGCCATCCGCCCCCCTTCCGCACCCTCGGTCCGAGCCGATACCATGCGTCGTCCCGGCTTTGAGGAAGGCGATGCGACGACGCTCCCGAATAGGCGGCCCGCCGGCGAAAACGCGGCGGCGCAAACCGGCGCCAAAGCGCCGCGGCGGCGCAAAGGCGGTGCGGCGCCGCGGTCCGCCGGCAGCCAAGCGCGAAACCGAGGTGGCGCGGCTGCGCGCGCGAGCTGAACGAGGCCGTGGAGCAGCAGCACGCCACCACCGAGATGCTCCGGCTCATCAATTCGGCCGGCGATCCGGAGCTGGTCTTCACCAGCATATTGGCGAGCGCGCTGCGGCTCTGCGAGGCCGATAATGGCGCCATCCATCGCTGGGACGGCGAGGCGCTGCATCTGATCGCCACGCAGGGCATGCCGGAGGCTTACATCGCGCTGCGCAAGCGGACGCCGCATCGGCCGCGCCAAGTCTCCGCCAGCGCCCGCATGCTGGCGAGCAAAGCTCCGGTTCACATCGACGATCTGGCGGCCGATCGGGCCTATCTGGAAGGCAACCCGCCGACGGTCGCGGCGGTCGAGCTTGCCGGCGTGCGGACCACGCTGGCGGTGCCGATGCTCAAGGACAACGAACTCATCGGCTCGTTCACCGTCGGCCGCTGCCAGGTTCGGCCGTTTTCCGCCAAGCAGATCGCCATCGTTCAGAACTTCGCCGCTCAGGCCGTCACCGCGGTCGAAAATGCACGGCTGCTTCGCGAGCTGCGCGAGCGCACCGAGGAGCTCGGCCGCTCCGTCGCGGCGCTCCAGCAGGAACGCAACAACAAGCTGATGAACCTGGAAGCGATGGCGGCCTCCATCGCCCATGAGGTGCGGCAACCGCTGGCGAGCATCGCCTCGAATGGCGGCGCGGCGCTGCGATTTCTCGGGCATGCGCCGCCGAATCTCGATGAAACGCGCTCGGCTCTCGACAGCATCGTCAGCGACAGCCATCGCGCCAGCCAGGTCTTTGAGAATATTCGGGCCTTGTTCGGCAAAGCCGATCAGCGCCAGGAGCCGCTCGACGTCAACGAGCTGGCGCTCGGCGTGCTCCGTACGCTGCGCGACGAGCTGAAAGACAACGCTATCACCACGCATGCGGCGCTCAATTCCGAATTGCCGCCGGTCATGGGCCATAAGGGCCAATTGCAGGAGGTCCTGGTCAACCTGATCCGCAACGCCATCGACGCCATGGAAACCGGCATCGACAGCCGGCCAAGGCGAGCGCCGGGTGCTGCAGGTGCGCGCCGAGCGTCACGGCGACGATGCCGTCGTCGTGGCTGTGGAAGACTCCGGACCGGGGATCGACCCAAAGCAGTTGGACAGCATTTTCGATGCGTTCATGACGACAAAGCCGAACGGCATGGGATTGGGACTGGCGATTTGCCGGATGATCGTCGAACGTCATGCCGGGCGGCTGTTGGCGTTGCCGGCTCAGCCGCGGGGTTCGGTCTTTCAGATCGTCTTGCCCGCCGGAGCGCCTGCCGCTGCGGGGTGACGGCATTTACTCCATGAGCGCGATGTTGGCGTCGTGGATCACCTTGGCCCATTTGTCGGTTTCGGCGGCGGTGAACTTGCCGAAGTCGGCGGGCGATCCGCCGAGCATCATGCCGCCGAGGTCGGTGAATTTCTTGCGCATCGTTGGATCGGCGAGCGCGTCGTTGACCGCTTTGTTGAGGATTTCGATGATCTCCGGCGGCGTGCCTTTCGGCGCGTTGAGCCCGTAGAACGCGCTGACCTCATAGCCGGGGAGAAAATCGGCAATGCACGGTGTGTCCGGCAGCGCGTCCGAGCGCACGG
This sequence comes from uncultured Alphaproteobacteria bacterium, assembly GCA_963816565.1. Classification (GTDB taxonomy): domain Bacteria; phylum Pseudomonadota; class Alphaproteobacteria; order Rhizobiales; family Xanthobacteraceae; genus BOG-931. The sequence continues at coordinate 220,313 of CAWFLM010000003.1, forward strand.
TCGTCGTGACGCCGAGCGCGCGGAACTGGCCGTTGCGGATATAGCCGATCGAGCCCGGCAGATTGTCGAACGCGACCTGCACGCGACCGCTCATCAGGTCGGTATAAGCGCCGCCGTTCATGCCGCGATAGGTGATGTTGTTGAGCGACAGGTGCGCCATCAGCATGAACATTTCCATCGACATGTGCGGCGAGGTGCCGTTGCCCGGCGAGGCGTAATAGACTTTGCCGGCATTGGCTTTGGCGTAAGCGATGAATTCAGGAACCGTTTTTATCGGCTCTGCCGCACCCACCACCATGACATTGGGCACCCGCATGATGCCGGCGACCGGATCGCTGTCGCGCAAGAAGTCGTAGTTGAGATGCTTGTAAAAGGTCGCGTTGATGGCGTTGGTCGGATTGGTCAGAAGGAGCGTATAGCCGTCGGCCGGCGAGCGGATCATGTCTTCGGTGGCGATATTGTTGGCGGCGCCGGGCTTGTCCTCGACCAGGAACTGGCCGCCGAGGCGCCGCGACAGCCAATCGCCGATCAGGCGGGCCATCACGTCGACGGCGCCGCCGGCGGAAAAGCCGACCAGGATCTTTACCGGCCGGTTCGGATAATCGAGCGCCAAGGCGCCGCGCGAGACCGCCGGCAGCGCGGCTGCGCCCGCCGCCAGATGCAGGAATTTGCGACGCGGAAGCGTCATGTGAGGAAGGGTCATGGCATTGCCCCACGAGCTTGAGGGCCTTCCGCATAGGCAGAAGGTTTCCGAACCACGGTCGATTTATTTCGGATCGCTCGCCTGCCGGCGGCACCAACGCTGCCTTTGATTTTACGGGGCCTCGGCAAGTCCCGCCGGCAGCTCTTTAGCGAAGCTACACCCATTGCCGATGCTGGCGGAAGAGGACGGACGCGCCGCAGACATCGCTAGCCGAGGAATTTGCCGATCGCCGCGGCCACGCGTGCCTCCTGCTCAAGCTGCGGCAGGTGCCCGGCTTGCTCGATGACTTCGACCATCGCGCCGGGGATGCGTTTGGCGAACTCTTCGGCATAGACCGGCGCGATAATGCCGTCGGCATTGCCCCAGACGATCAGCGTCGGCGCCGCGATGCGATGGATGCGCCGGCTTAAACCCCGGTCGGCGACCGGCCAGACGAATTTGCCGGTGCAGGCCTGCGCCCAGATGAATTGCGAGAGCACCTCGACGCGCGCCGCGGGATCGGCCGGAACGGCAAAGAAGCGGCGCGCCGCTTCGCCGTCGGGCGCGGCGAACAGCGACGCTTTGCGCGCGGCGTCGCTTAAGATCATCCAGTTCTTCACCGGATGATCGTCGCGCCACAGACCGACCGGATCGATCAGCACCAGCCGGCCGACCGCGCGCGGCGCGGCGGCGGCAAATTCCGCGGCCAAGAGCGCGCCGAACGAGTGGCCGACCAGGGCCGGCGCGGCAAGTTCGAGCCGGTCGAACAATTCGCCGGTATAGACGACGAGATCGTGCCAACCCTCGAGCGCGTGCACCGAATTCGGATCGCCGGCGCTGGTGCCGGGAAATTTCGGCGCGAAGACCTTATGTGTGTCGGCAAGGCGCGCAACGAAGGCGCGATCGGGGGCAAGCCCCCACGGTCCGTGCAGATAAACCAGCGGCGGACCGGAGCCGGAAATCTCCACCTCGGTATCGATCCGGTTTTGCCAGAGCTTGATCCGGCGCACGTCAACGGCAGCCATGTCACTCTCCCGCCGTCAGGACGCTGCAGCCGGTTCGGCGATCTGTCCACCGGTTTCGGCCGCTGCCGGACGCTTAGCCTTGAGGCGTTCCGGCCACCAGCGGTCCTCGTAGCGATCGTCCCACTGATCCTTCAGATACGGCAGCACTTCGCGGGCGAACAGATCGATATTGGCCTTGCACAGTTGCGTCGGCATCGAGCCGAAATGCAGGAGCGCCAGCAAATGGCCCATGCGCAATTCCTTGATGCCGTCGAGCAATTGCTCGCGCACCGTCTTCGGGCTGCCGACGACGACAAAGCCGCGCTCGAAGAAATCCTTGGCCTTGAGCTCGCGCAGCTTGACCTCGGCGCGCGGATTGTGATGCAGCGCTTGGCGCAGCGCTTCGTATTCGAGACAGCCGGGGATCGCCTGATAATAAGGCGGCGTGTAGAGGAGCTTGTGGAAGAAATATTCGGCGTGCTCGGCGTAAAGCTCCTCGGCTTCGGCATCGGTCGGGGCGACGCCGATGAGCTGGAGAAAGCTGAAGCGATGGGGATTGTCGTCGCGCCCCTTGCGCGCCACCAGATCCCAATAACGCTCGGCGACCGTCTTGGCGTTCTTGGCGCCGTAATAGCTCAGATGACAGAAGCAATGATCCTCGCCGATCACGAATTCCGCCGTTCCGGAAATGCCGGAGCCGGGAATCCAGATCGGCGGATGCGGCTGCTGGATCGGCCGCGGCCACAGATTGACCATGCCGAGCTGATAATGCTTGCCGTTCCAGGCGAAGATCTCGCGCGCCGACCAGGCTTTGACGACCAGCGCCAAGGCCTCGCGATAGCGCTCGCGCTGCTCGATCGGGACGACGCCGTTCGAGATCGTGGCGTCGGACGGCAGGCCGGTGGGAAAACCGGCGACCAGGCGCCCGCCGCTGATGCAGTCGAGCATCGCGTATTCCTCGGCGATGCGGGTCGGCGGCGTGGTCGACGGCAGCGTCGAGCCGAGTTGCACGATGGCGACGTTCTGGCCGTTGGTGTTTTTGGCCAGCACCGCGGCCATGATGCTCGGATTGGCCATGAAGCCATAGACGTTCTGATGGTGCTGGTTGGTGCACAGCCCGTGAAAGCCGGATTTGGCGGCAAACAGCAGCTCATCGAGCGTCGCATTGTAATACTCGCCGACTTTGTCGGCATCGGCGACGTCGAACCACAACGGATCGATGTAAGCCGATTTGTAGCGCTGGTCGAAATCCGCCGGCAGCCCCCGATAGGGCATCAGATGGAACATGCAAACTTTCACGGCGGCGCCTCCCGGCGAAATAATTGTGCGCCATGCTACGCGGGGGCTGGCGCTAGCTCAATCGCGCCGCGCGCCATTGCTCGCCTGCGCGCCGCACATGACGCGCGGCGAAAGGCGGTCAATTGGCGATGGAAAGCGTCGATGGCGCTTTGCTCGGCTTGGCCGGCGCAGGCGCAATAACCGGTGCGGGCGTCACGACCGGTGCGGCCGCCGTTACGGCCGGCTTTGCGTCTGGCTTGGAGTCTCGATTTGCGTGACGCAAGCTCAGGCGGCCGTGGCCGCGGCAGCGGCATCACGCTTCCGCCGGCCGACGGATGCGCGGCTGGCGGCGCCGGTGCGGCATTGGCGTCGGGCGGCAATCCGTAAGGCAACCGGACCATGCCGGCCCCGTCATCGGGTCCAAAACCTTCGGGCCCGGGAGCATCCGGCTCAGCATCATAGGGTTCGGGCTCCGCCTCGTACGGCCCGGAACCATCGGGTCCGCCGTAAGCGCGCGCGCCGTAAATGCCGCCGGGGGCTCCGGCGTAATTCCCCGGGCCCGGCACGATGCGGTTGGCGTCGCGGATGGCGCCGGTGCGCGCATCGAGCACGACGCGCATCAGGATGCCGCGATAATCGGTCGCCCGCGCCACATAGATGGTGCCCTCGCGCAACGGCGGCGCCAGCGGATCGAAGCCCGCCGAGCGCAGCGTGCGCATGATTTCGTAGGCCGAGACAAAACCGGGAGCGGGAAGCGGCGGCGGCGCCGCGCGCGACGGCGCGGCTGGCGGAGTTTGCGGCAGCGGCGGCGCCTGGGCGTGCGCGGTGGCAACGGCCAGGACCAGGATCGTCAGCGCCAAGAGTTGTCGGCGCGAAGGTTCCGGTTACGCTCGCACGCACGAGTAAACCCCCTCCCCCGTCAGATGACTTTAATACAAATGCCGGCGTCAAGTTCCGCTGCAATTGGGGCGACGCTTGGGCGCAATCAGGATATTTTGCATAGATCGACGAACCGTTCGATATCGGACTGTTCGGTGGCAAACGACGTGACCAGACGCACCAGAACATTGTCCGGTCCAACGTCGAGGCTCTCGCTCGAACGGACATAATAAGTGGCGCCGGCGGCTTGAAGCTTGGCGTCGAGCCCGCGCGGCAGCACCACGAAAATCAAATTGGCCTCTACCGGCCAGACCGGCTTTAGTCCGACCGCAATCAGTTTCTCCGCGAGCTTGTCGGCCATCGCATTGGCGTGGCGCGCCAGCGTGAGCCAGCGGTCCTCGGCGAGATAAGCCAAGAACTGTGCGGCGATGAAGCGATGCTTCGACAATAGATGACCGGCGCGTTTGCGCCGTTCGCCCATGAATGCGGCACGGACCGGATCGAAAATAATCACCGCCTCGGCCGCCAGCGCGCCGCCTTTGGTGGCGCCGAGCGACAAGACGTCGACGCCGGACCGCCAGGTCATCTCTGCCGGACTGGCATTGAGCCGCACCAGCGCATTGCCAAAGCGCGCGCCATCCATGTGCACGGCGAGCGCGCGCGCATGCGCGATCTCGGCCAGCGCCGCGATCTCGCCGGTGCGGTAGATGGTGCCGGCTTCGCTGGCCTGCGTGATCGACAGCGCCGCCGGCACCATCTGATGCGGGCTATGGCCGCCATAGCCGGCAAGCGCCGTCTTCAGGGTGTCCGGAGCAATCTTGGCGCCGTCGCCGGGCAAGCCGACGAGCTTCAGTCCATGGCCGAAAAATTCCGGCGCACCGCATTCGTCGGTGGCGATGTGGGAATAGGCATGACAGAACACGACGCCCCAGGGCGGCGAAACCTGCGCCAAAGCCAGCGCATTGGCCGCCGTGCCGGTCGGCACCAAGAAGACCGCGACCTCGCGTTCGAAAATCTCGCAAAACTGCCGCTCGACGCGTTGCGTCCAGTCGTCGTTGCCGTAGCCGCGCGCATAGCCGCGGTTGGCCTCGGCAAGCGCGTCGAGAATGGCCGGGGCGATGCCCGCCGTATTGTCGCTGGCGAAATTCATTTTGCTTGGCGAACCTAGCGCGGATTGCGGTGATGGCGCCACGGTGAGCCATTGCGCGAAAGGCCTTCCCATGATCCACTTGGCCGGCGGAACGTTTGCAAAAATCGATGACCTCCGGGGGCCGGCAGCGCCCTTTTCGTCCGTTTTCTCTCCCCATCATGCCGGTGGGGAACGAAGGGACGGGTCCGGCGCTTGTGTTGGGTTGCGGAATTTGCCATGTTCTGCATAGGACAGCATTGCTGTCCCAATTGGTGACCCATGGCGCGCCGCCTCGGCTAAGGAGGGCGCAGGCGCGGGATCAGCCGCCAGTGGCGAGGGCGCGCCGAGCGGCAAGAACAAGCAACCAGAGCGGCCGCTCCAGCGGCACAAAGGTTGCCTCCAAGACGAGTGGCTCGCCCAAAGGACGCGCCCAGAGGGGGCAGTCGGTGACGTGCCTTGGGCGCAAGCCCTTTTCGTCCCATCTGCCGCATGCGGACGATGGCGCGAAAGGAGCGCGGCGGTGATTGCGTCGGAACCTTGATGCCGCGTTGGCCGAGGCTCCGGGAGGATCGCGAGTACGACGATGGATGCGTCAGGTTTCGGCCTTTTTGATCCGGCGCTGGAAAAGGATTCCTGCGGGGTCGGATTTATTGCCGACATCAAGGGTCGCAAATCGCACAAGATCGTCGAAGACGCCTTGACGATCCTGGTCAATCTCGAGCACCGCGGCGCCGTCGGCGCCGATCCGCGCGCCGGCGACGGCGCCGGCATTCTGGTGCAGATGCCGCACAAATTTCTCGCCAAGAAGGCCGCCGAGCTTGGCATCAAGCATTGCCGCAAGCCGGGCGATTACGCGGTCGGCGCCCTGTTCATGCCGCACGATCCGGCGTGGCGGCAGGAAATCATGGACACTTACGCGGCGTGTGCCGCGAGCGAAGGCATGACGCTCCTCGGCTGGCGCGACGTGCCGACCGACAATTCGACGCTCGGCGAAACGGTCAAGCCGACCGAGCCGATGCACATGCAGGTGTTTCTTGCGCGTAATCCGAAGACCAAGTCGGAAGACGAGTTCGAACGCCGGCTCTATATCCTGCGCAAGACCATTTCCGGGATCATGCACGGCAAGCGCGGCCGCCAAGTGTCGCATTATTTCCCGGTGTCGCTGTCGTGCCGCACGCTGATCTACAAGGGCATGTTCCTGGCCGATCAGCTCGGCGCCTACTATCCCGACCTGCACGATCCGGATTTCGAGAGCGCGCTCGCTCTGGTGCACCAGCGCTTCTCGACCAACACTTTCCCGGCCTGGTCGCTGGCGCATCCCTACCGCATGGTCGCGCATAACGGCGAGATCAATACGCTGCGCGGCAACAACAACTGGATGGCGGCGCGCCAGGCCTCGGTGTCGTCGCCGAAGTTCGGCGACGACATTTCCAAGCTGTGGCCGATCTCCTACGAGGGCCAGTCCGACACCGCGTGCTTCGACAATGCGCTCGAATTCCTCACCATGGGCGGCTATCCGCTCGCCCATGCGATGATGATGCTGATTCCGGAGGCCTGGGCCGGCAATCAATCGATGAACGAAGAGCGCCGCGCCTTCTACGAATACAACGCGGCGCTGATGGAGCCGTGGGACGGCCCGGCGGCGATCGCGTTCACCAACGGCCGGCAGATCGGCGCCACGCTCGATCGCAACGGCTTGCGCCCGGCGCGCTATGTCGTCACCCGCGACGACCGTATCATCATGGCCTCGGAAGTCGGCGTGCTGCCGATTCCCGAAGAGGAGATCGTCACCAAGTGGCGGCTGCAGCCGGGCAAGATGCTCCTGGTCGATCTCGAGGCGGGCCGGCTCATTCCCGACGAGGAGCTGAAATCGCAATTGGCGCAGCGCCATCCCTACAAGAAATGGCTGGAGCGCACGCAGATTGAGCTCGAAGACCTGCCGGATACGTCGGAAGCGGCGCCGATCTCGAACCTGGCGCTGCTCGATCGCCAGCAGATGTTCGGCTACACCCAGGAAGACCTGAAGATCCTGATGACGCCGATGGCGACGACCGGCGAGGAGGCGGTCGGCTCGATGGGCAACGACACGCCGATCTCGGCGCTGTCGGAGAAGGCGAAGCTGCTGTTCACCTATTTCAAGCAGAACTTCGCGCAGGTGACCAATCCGCCGATCGATCCGATCCGCGAGGAACTGGTGATGAGCCTCGTCTCGATCATCGGGCCGCGGCCGAATCTGTTCGATCTCGAGGGCACCTCGAAGACCAAGCGCCTCGAAGTGCATCAGCCGATCCTCGACCAATGCCAACCTGGAAAAGATCCGCTCGATCTCCGAGGTCGGCCACGATCATTTCAAGTCGCGCACGCTCGATACCACTTGGCCGGCGGAAGCCGGCGCCGACGGGCTTGCCGAAGCCATCGACGCGCTATGCGGCCGCGCCGAGATCGCAGTGCGCGACGGCATCAACATCATCATCTTGTCCGACCGCCGCGCCGGCGCCGACCGCATTCCGATCCCATCGCTGCTCGCCTGCGCCGCCGTGCACCATCATCTCATCCGCGAGGGCTTGCGCACCTCGGTCGGCATCGTGGTGGAATCCGCCGAGCCGCGCGAGGTGCACCATTTCGCCTGCCTCGCCGGCTATGGCGCCGAGGCGATCAATCCGTACCTCGCCTTCGAGACGCTGGTGGCGATGAAGAACGAGCTGCCGCAAAAGCTCGACGACAAGGAAATCATCAAGCGCTACATCAAGTCGATCGACAAGGGACTGCTCAAGGTGATGTCGAAGATGGGCATCTCGACCTATCAGTCCTATTGCGGCGCGCAGATTTTCGACGCCATCGGGCTCAAGTCCGATTTCGTCGCCAAATATTTCACCGGCACCGCGACCCGGATCGAGGGCGTCGGCCTCGCCGAGATCGCCGACGAGGCGGTGCGGCGGCATCGCGACGCATTTTCCGACTCGCCGATCTATCGCTCGATGCTCGACGTCGGCGGCGAATATGCCTTCCGCGTGCGCGGCGAGGATCACGTCTGGAACGCGGCGACGGTCTCGGCGCTGCAGCACGCGGTGCGCGGCAATTCCTACGAGAAGTACCGGCACTTCGCCGGCATCATCAACGATCAGTCGGAGCACCTTCTGACCATCCGCGGCCTGTTCCGCATCAAGTCGGCCGCGGAGGACGGACGCAAGCCGGTGCCGATCGACGAGGTCGAGCCGGCCAAGAACATCGTGCGGCGGTTCTCGACCGGCGCCATGTCCTACGGCTCGATCTCGCGCGAGGCGCATACCACGCTCGCCATCGCCATGAACCGGATCGGCGGCAAGTCGAATACCGGCGAGGGCGGCGAGGAATCCGACCGCTACAAGCCGCTGCCGAACGGCGATTCGATGCGGTCGGCGATCAAGCAGGTGGCGTCCGGCCGTTTCGGCGTCACCGCCGAATATCTCGTCAATTCCGACATGATGCAGATCAAGATCGCGCAGGGCGCCAAGCCCGGCGAAGGCGGCCAGTTGCCCGGCCACAAGGTCGACAAGACCATCGCCAAGGTGCGCCACTCGACGCCCGGCGTCGGGCTTGATTTCGCCGCCGCCGCATCACGACATCTATTCGATCGAGGATCTGGCGCAGCTCATCTTCGATTTGAAGAACGTCAATCCCGACGGCGACGTGTCGGTCAAACTCGTGTCCGAGATCGGCGTCGGCACCGTCGCCGCCGGCGTGTCGAAGGCGCGCTCCGACCACGTCACCATCGCCGGCTACGAAGGCGGCACCGGCGCGGCGCCGCTCACCTCGGTCAAACATGCCGGTTCGCCGTGGGAGATCGGGCTTGCCGAGACGCACCAGACGCTGGTCGCCAATCGCCTGCGCGGCCGCATCGCCGTGCAGGTCGACGGCGGCATCCGCACCGGCCGCGACGTCGTGGTCGGCGCGCTGCTCGGCGCCGACGAATTCGGCTTCGCCACCGCGCCGCTGATCGCCGCCGGCTGCATCATGATGCGCAAGTGCCATCTCAATACCTGCCCGGTCGGCGTCGCCACCCAGGACCCGGTGCTGCGCAAGCGCTTCACCGGCCAGCCCGAGCACGTCATCAATTATTTCTTCTTCGTCGCCGAGGAAGTCCGCGAACTGATGGCCGAACTGGGCTATCGGTCCTTCGACGAGATGATCGGCCAGATGCAGATGTTCGATCAGCACAAGCTGATCGCGCACGGCAAGGCGAGCGGGCTCGATTTCTCCAAACTGTTCATGAAGCCGGACGTGCCGCCGAGCGTCGCAATCTTCAATTGCGAGCGGCAGGATCACAAGATCCACGACATCCTCGACCGCAAGCTGATCGCGCAGTCGCAAACGGCGATCGCAGCGTCACGCCGGTGCAGCTGAGCTTTCCGATCAGGAACGTCGACCGCACCGTCGGCGCCATGCTGTCGGGCGAGATCGCCAAGCGTTACGGCCATGCCGGCCTGCCGGCCGACACCATCGTCGCGCGCTTTAAGGGCACCGCGGGCCAGAGTTTCGGCGCCTTCCTCGCCCGCGGCGTCACCTTCGAGCTCGAAGGCGACGCCAACGATTATGTCGGCAAGGGACTGTCCGGCGGCCGCATCGTGGTGCGCCCGCCCGCCGCCTCGGGCATCGTTCCGGAGCAGTCGATCATCATCGGCAATACCGTGCTCTACGGCGCCATCGCCGGGGAGTGCTATTTCCGCGGCGTCGCCGGCGAGCGCTTTGCGGTGCGCAATTCGGGTGCGACTGCCGTCATCGAGGGCGCCGGCGACCATTGCTGCGAATATATGACCGGCGGCGTGGTGGTGGTGCTCGGCCTGACCGGCCGCAATTTCGCCGCCGGCATGTCGGGCGGCATCGCCTATGTGCTCGACGACGACGGCAGCTTTGCCTCGCGCTGCAATATGGCCATGGTCGAGCTTGAGCCGATGCCGGGCGAGGAAGACATCAACGCCAAGGTCTTCCATCACGCGCGCGATCTCGAGGCGCATGGCATGGTCGACATCATGTCGGACCTGAGCCGCTTCGACGGCCACCGCCTGCATCATCTGATCTCGCGGCATGCGCGCTTCACCGGCTCGCGCGTCGCGGCCAAGATCCTCAGCGACTGGAAAACGTGGTATCCGAAATTCCGCAAGGTCATGCCGGTCGAGTATCGCCGCGCGCTCAATGAGCTCAAGGCTGCGGCCATCGCGGCGGAATGACGCATGAATCCCGAAAAGTGGCGTTGCGGATGTCGGATAAGATCATGCGCGAGGAAAATTAGAGTGCGTCGTGGGCAAGATCACCGGCTTTCTGGAATACGAACGCGAGGATCGCGACTACGAGCCGGTCGCCGAGCGTATTCATCATTGGCGCGAATTCGTCCTGCCGCTGCCGGAGAAGGACTACGTCACCCAGGCCGCGCGCTGCATGAATTGCGGCGTGCCCTATTGCAAGGGCACCGGCGCGGTCGCGCCCGGTTCGCCGGGCTGCCCGGTCAACAACCAGATCCCGGATTGGAACGACCTCGTCTATAGCGGCAACTGGGACGAGGCCGCGCGCAACCTGCATTCGACCAATAATTTTCCGGAAGTCACCGGCCGGGTCTGTCCGGCGCCGTGCGAGGCGTCCTGCACGCTCAACATCGACGAGAATCCGGTCACCATCAAATCGATCGAATGCGCGATCGCCGACCGCGCCATTGCGCCGGGCTCAAGCCGGAGCGGGCGGCGGCGCGCACCGGCAAGAAAGTGGCGATCGTCGGCTCCGGCCCGGCCGGCTTGGCCTGCGCGCAACAGCTGGCGCGCGCCGGTCACGAGGTCCACGTCTATGAGCGCTGGGCGAAGGCCGGCGGCCTGCTCCGCTACGGCATCCCCGATTTCAAGATGGAGAAGAATCACGTCGACCGCCGCGTGGCGCAGATGGAGGCGGAAGGCGTCACGTTCCATTACGGCGCCCATGTCGGCGGCAACGTGCCGGCCGACAAACTGCTCAAGGACTCATGACGCGGTGGTGCTCACCGGCGGCGCCGAAGAGCCGCGCGACCTGCCGGTGCCCGGCCGCGAACTCAAGGGCATTCATTTCGCCATGGATTTTCTGCCGCAGCAGAACCGCCGCGTCTCCGGCGAGAAGGCCGATGACGGCGAACCAATCCTCGCCGCCGGCAAGCACGTCGTCGTCATCGGCGGCGGCGATACCGGCTCGGACTGCATCGGCACCTCATTCCGCCAAGGCGCGCTCTCGGTGACCAATTTCGAAATCATGGCGCAGCCGCCGCTGCACGAGAACAAGGCGCTAACCTGGCCGAACTGGCCGCTCAAGCTGCGCACCTCGTCGAGCCACGAGGAAGGCGTCGAGCGCGACTTCGCGGTGATGACGACGAAATTTACCGGCGAGAACGGCGCGGTGAAGACGCTGCATTGCGTGCGGGTCGATGCCAAGATGAAAGCCGTTCCCGGCAGCGAATTCGAGATTCCCGCCGACCTCGTTCTGTTGGCGATGGGCTTCGTGCATCCGGTGCACGACGGCATGATCAAGAGCCTTAATCTGGCGCTCGACCAGCGCGGCAACGTCAAGGCCTCGACCGACGATTACAAGACCTCGCTCGACAAGGTCTTCACCGCCGGCGACATGCGCCGCGGCCAGTCTCTCGTGGTGTGGGCGATCCGCGAAGGCCGCCAGGCCGCGCATGCGGTCGACAAATTTTTGATGGGATCGACGCTGTTGCCGCGGTGAGCACGTTCGCGCCTTGCCGAGGCGACGATCGCCGTTAGTCTTCAGAACCCGCCGCCGATGTCTTTTGGCGGCCGCGGCGCGCCATCGAGCTGGACGTGCGGCGATCCCCGATCTTTCGCCGCGTCGGAATCCTTTTCCGGCTTCTTCTTTGCATCTTTCTTGGCGTCGGCCGGCTTCTTCACATCGTCATGCGCAGCGCCCTTTTTCGCCGGCTCCGCGGGCGACAGCGACACCGGCTGCGGCGCGACGTCGGCCGGCGCTTGCGGCCGCGGCCAGGTGAAGTCGTCGGCGCGGCCGGCGGCGGCGGCAATCGGCGCTCCGCGATCCAGCACTTTTTGCGCCAGCGGATCGGACGCAAGCGGGGCGGGTTGGCTGCCGGCGCCGAGCAAGCCGCCGGCGCCGCCGTCGCCGGGGTGCTTGAAACGGTCAGCGGCAACACCGGACCGACGTCGGGCCGCGGCGCGCCGAGCTTGGCCGGCGACGCCTGCTCGGGCAGCTCGGGCAGCGCGATCGGAGCGACATGGTTCGACATGACGCGGCGCAGTTCCTGGTCGACGTAGCTCGCAAGCTTCACCGCGCCGGCTTTGGTGAAATGCACGCCGTCAGCGGTGCGCAGGCGCCGGATCTGGCCCTCGAAATCCGGACCGTCCACCGCGTAACGGCCCTGGTCGTCGGTGAAGCCGTCCCAGATATCGACGTAATAGATGCCGGCCCGCTCGGCGCGCTCGCGATAGAGTTCATCGAGATAGGCCATGTCGCTCGTCGATTTGGGGCCGCGCAGCGCCGGCAATCCGACCCAGAGCACCGGCACGCCCTTGCTCTTGAGCGCCGCGATCATGGCGTCGATGCGCTTGACATAAAGCTCCGCCCACAAATCGGTATGGAAATCGTAGGAGCGGCCAGGAACCGGATGCTGCGCCGTGCTGTCCGCGACAGCGGGCTGTGATGCGGCCGCGGCGGCAGAGGGCGCCGCGCCCGGCGCCGGCGCCTTTTCTTCTTTTCCCTGTGCCGCTTTTTCTTGCGCGGCTTTTTCTTGCGCCGCCTTCTCCTGCGCGGACTTGTCTTGATTGGTCTGGTCGGCGTCCTTGGCCGGCGCGCCATCGCGGATCGCAATGCGGTCGTTGAGACCCAGCATGACGATAATGACGTTCGGCTTTTCCGTCGCCAGCTGGTCCTTGATCACCGCCGGCCAGTCGAGCTGCTCGTTCTTCGGGTCGTAGCGGATGAGGCCGGCGGTAGCCCGGATCTCGCGCACCACGCCGGTATCGGGCTGATCGGCGTAGGTCTCGTCGAGGCCGTAGCCGAGCCAGTCGGCCATCGAATCGCCGACCACGACGATCGTGGACGTCGGCGGCGTCTCCAATTTGCGTGGCGCCGGCGCCTTGGAGTAATCGGCAACCGGCGCCCGGCGTTCACTGCCGGAAAACGGAAACGAAAAGAAATCGCGCTGCTGCGGCTGCTGATAGTAGCCCGGAGCGGACGGCCGATCGCTCCAATAATAGACCTGGGCGGCCGCGGGTATCGACACGGCCGCCGCGCCCGCCGCAATTACCAGCGCGCCAACGAGCCGTCGCCAATTCTGCGTTGTCATGTATCGCCTACCCAAACAATCCGAGACCCGGCCAGACTAGTGCATCGCGGCACAAAGCGCCGGTGCCCGCGATCAAGCCGTCCAACAAACGACTTACGCAAGGATAATGTCAAACTGAGGGTGGTTCCAGGCGCTTGGCGCACCGTCTACGGCTGGCGCAGCCGGTCGAGCACGTCGCTTGAGGCAAAACCGTCCGGAACCTGGCCGACCGAGGCCTGGAAATCGCGGATGGCAAGCCGGGTGCGCGGCCCGATCAGGCCGTCGGGCTCGCCGATAGCAAAGCCGCGGCGCGTCAGAAGCTGCTGCATCTGGTAGCGCTCGTCGAGCGTGAGCACGCGCTCGTCGCGCGGCCAGGCTTGCACGAACGGCGCGCCGCCGCGCATGCGGTCGGCAAGATGGCCGATGGCCAGCGCATAGGCTTCGGCGGGATTGTATTTCATGATGACGCTGAAATTATTCAGCATCAGGAAAGCCGGGCCCCGCGCGCCGGCCGGCAACAGCAGAAACGCGCGATCCTGGGGACGCGGAAAGGCCCGGCCGTCGGCGCGCCGCACCCCCAGGCTCTGCCATTGCCGCACGGTCATCTGCCGCGAACTGTCGACCAACAGATAATTGAAGCCTCGCGGCAGCGCGACTTCGTAACCCCAGGTCTGGCCGGGAACCCAGCCGTCCATTTTCAGATTGTTGGCCGTCGACGCCATCATGTCCGGAATCGAATCGACAAGGTCGCGATGACCATCGCCGTCGAAATCCACCGCGTAACGCTTAAACGTCGTCGGCATGAATTGCGTCGGCCCGAACGCGCCGGCCCAGGAACCGACCAGGCGGTCCGGCGGCACGTCGTCGCGCTGCAAGATTTCCAGCGTCGACAAAAACTCCTCGCGGAAGAAATCGCGGCGGCGGCCGACGCAGGCAAGCGTCGCGGTCGAGCGGATCACCGGCCGATCGCCGCCGAGTGCGCCGTAGTCCGATTCGACGCCCCAGATCGCCGCAAGAATGGTGCGGTCGACGCCGTAGGCGCGTTCGACGGCGGCGAAGGTCGGCGCATATTGCGCCAGCAAGGCGCGGCCCTGCGCGATGCGGTCGTCGCTGACGAGGAGGTCGAGATAGTCCCACGGCGCCTTGGTGAATTCCGGCTGCGCATCGAGCTTGTCCATGATGCTGAGATCCGGCGTGAGCCGCGCGGTGAGGCGCTCGAAATTTGCCCGGGTGATGCCGCGCCGGGCGGCATCCGGCCACATCGCCTCGATGCAGCTGCCGAATTGGGCAGCGGCGGCACGAATCGCGTCCGCCGTCATCAGTGGATTGCCCGACGCGCCGGATTGCCCGCTCCATTGCATCTGGTCGCCCGCGGCTGGAACCGGACTTGCCGGTGCGGGTTGAAACAAGCGCGTCAGCCAGTTGTCGGGCTGCTGCGCGCCGGCCGCGCCGCTGAGGGTCGCGACACATAGCATCGCCGCAACAATACGGATCGAGAACTTGGCCGAGAAACCAACCATGGCCATGGCGTCACAATCCCGACTTATGGTCGCCCCTGCGGCCACCTGCTAATGTACGTCGAATCACTAATAGGCTCTTGATCGGCTAGGCTCTTGATCGGCCGGCCGCCGTCTCCGGCACAGTTTGGACACTCATTTGGGCAACAAAACGTAGAGTTTCCCTATTCCCCTCCCGACCGCACCGCATGAATACCGTCCGTAAAGCCGTCTTTCCCGTCGCCGGTCTCGGCACCCGGTTCTTGCCGGCGACCAAGGCCATGCCGAAGGAAATGCTGCCGGTCGTCGACCGGCCGCTGATCCAGCACGTCGTCGACGAGGCGCGCGAGGCCGGCATCGAGCATTTCATTTTCGTCACCGGCCGCAACAAAGGCGTCATCGAAGATCACTTCGACCGCCAGTTCGAGCTGGAGATGACGCTGCTCGAGCGGCAGAAGCACAAGATCCTCGACTATCTCAACCAGGACCTGCCGGTGCCCGGCTCGACGAGCTTCACCCGCCAGCAGGAACCGCTCGGCCTCGGCCACGCCGTATGGTGCGCCCGCGAATTGATCGGCCATGAGCCATTTGCGCTATTGTTGCCCGACGTGCTGGTGCAGCACGAACAGGGCTGTCTGGCGCAGATGCTCGAAGCGGCGCGCGCCCTGCCGGGTCAGGCCAACATCGTCGCCGTCGAAGAAGTGCCGCGCGATCGCGTCGATCAATACGGCGTCGTCGGCATCGGCGAGCGCAAAGGCAAGATGTTCTCGATCACCAGCATGGTGGAGAAGCCGCCGGTCGACCGCGCGCCGTCGAACCTCATTCTCACCGGCCGCTATATTCTGCAGCCGGAAATCTTGGAAATATTAGGCACGCAGGAACGCGGCGCCGGCGGCGAAATCCAATTGACCGACGCCATGATCCAACTGGCGAAGAAGCAGCCGTTCTATGGTCTACAATTCGACGGCCGCAGCTTCGACTGCGGCTCGAAGATCGGCTTTCTCGCCGCCAATGTCTCCTACGCGCTGGCGCGCCCGGACATCGCGCCGGGCTTCCGCGCCGAGATCAAGAAAATCTTAAGCGAGATCAACGACGAAAAAGTCTGACGCTGTGTCAGCCCCGCTCAACGCGGCGCGGTGATGATCGGGGCCAATATGCGTCTTATTCGCGCCGCGACGCCCAGGGCAGCACGTTTAGCGCGATCAGCGTTTGGGCGTTCGGGCAATAGTCCTGCCACTGCGGCGCAGCGGGATCGCGGATCAAATCTCGCACGCAACGCCTTTTACTTTCACACAGGCTGCACACGCGTTGCAGATCGCGGAACGTTTCCGGCCCGACTTGGGCGACCTCCGCCGGGTCGAGATCGAGCGCGGCCATGCGTTCGAGCAACAAGTCGGCCGCCTCAGGGCCACGCTTGGCCACGGCACGGAGCTCGGCAAGGGTCATGCACACGTCGTGGGCGATACGCTCGATTTCCAGTTCGCCGCAGCATGACCCCCAGGATGGGGAACGCCCCGTGACCCAATCGCTCAGCACGCGCCACAAGGCTTCGAATTTCGATCGTTTTTCCTCTCCCCCGGACAGGTCTGTCATGGGACCCTCCTCTCGCCGGCCAGCATCAGTTTCTCGCCGATCGAGGCGGGCCGATTGATTTAGGTCAATTTGAATGCCTGCTAACCGGCATGGCAGACCCGCGAGGCTCACACGCGGACGAGCGGCAGTCGCCGGGCCGTCTGCTATCTGATGAAGCTAAGATACGATGCGAGCGCCTCGATCTGATCCGGCGACAATCTGCTGGAAATATCGGGCATCGGCGGCCCGGCGGCGGCGTGATAGCCTTGGCCCCACTGCTCCAGCCGTCTTTTCAGATAGGTGTACTGTAGCCCGCCCAGTCGGGGTATTTGGCCGATGCCCTGCGCATCTGGGCCATGGCAAACGACGCAGGCGACGATATTGTCGTCGGGCCTACCCTCTTGATAGATCGTCCGTCCCGTAGCCACGAACTCCCGGTCGCCATCATCGGCCGCTTGCGGCGACAGCGTCGAGAAATACATCGACAGATTGCGCACGGACTGCGGTGCGAGGTTTGCCGCCGCGCCCCACATATATTGCCGCGACAGCGGGTTATCGCGCGTATGGGCGTGAAAATCTGCAAGTTGATTCTCAAGATATTGATAGCGCTGACCGGCCAGCCGGGGCGCGGGCGCGTAGCCCTGCGCCGCGCCGCCGTGGCACCAGGTGCAATTGCGGACGGCGAGGTTTTCGGCGCGACATGCCAACGCGGCGCCGATCACGAAAGTCATCGCCAGAACTGTCACTTTCGACCAAGCGTGTTGCGTCATCCGAAATCCAAGCATTCTGGTTTTTTCAAGCGGCGAGCCAACCACGGGAAATTACCTTAATTGGCTGACGAAAGCCGCGACGGCTTCGATTTGCGGCTTGGTCAAGCTATGCGCGACCGGGCTCATGATGGCCGACGTGTCGGGTCGTGCCGGATTTTGACCCCGTTCCTTGCCCCAGTTCGTCAGCTCATTGATGATGTAGGGATAGAGCTGACCGGCAAGGCGTGGAATCTCGCCGCTGCCGGTGGCCTCGGGACCGTGACAAGCGGCGCAGGCGGCAATATTGGCGTCGGGTACGCCGTTTTCGAAGATGCTCTTGCCGGTGGCGATGAGGCCGCGCGGGGCGCCGCCGATGGGCGGCGGATTGAGCGTTCGAAAGCTCTCGGCAAGCGCCGTGACCATGCCGGGCTTCAGCGCATGGGCCACGTTGAACATGATATTGTTGGTGCGGCGATGCTCGATAAAAGCGCGGAGCTGGTTTTCCAGATATTGCGGTTGCTGACCGGCGAGCCGCGGAATAGGCATGTAGCCGCGGTAGCCTTGCGCCGACGGCCCGTGGCAGTCTTTGCAGTAGCCGAGCTTGGCCTGGATGTCGTCGGCGCGACCGGAGCCAGCGAAAGCCGCCGTCAGAGCAATTGCAAGCAGCGTCGAGCGCAAGCCCCGGGCCGTTAGGTTGCGGCATGGGTTCGTTGTCGGCGCGGCAACTTGCATTGTTTTGCAGGCGGGCACGGCGTTACTCCAAACTACTGAGATAGGCCGCGACGGCTTTGACTTGCGGCGCCGTCAAGCTGTGCGCGATCGGCGCCATGACATTCGAATTGGTCTCGCCGCGCTCACTAGCCCAATTGGTCAATTGGCCGACCAGATAGGGATAGAGCTGACCCGCCAGCCGAGGAAACTGGTCGTTCCCCTTGGCCTCGGGGCCGTGGCATGAGGCGCATGGCGGAACGCCGGCGTCGGGCAATCCCTGTTGGAAGATTTTCTCCCCGTCCGGGACCAAGTCCTTCGGCCCGCCGCCGAGCGGCTTTGGATTGAGATTGTGAAAATCGGTAGCAAGCGCCTTGATCATCGCCGGGCTCAAGACGTGGCCGACATTGAACATTATATTGTTGGTGCGCTTGTGCTCGACGAAGCCCTGCAGCTCGTTTTCGATATAGGCGACCTGCTGTCCGGCGAGCCGCGGGATCGGGTAGTAGCCGTTGAACCCTTGCGCAGCGACGCCATGGCAGACCTCGCAATAAGCGAGCTTGGCCTGGACCTCCTTCTGCGAAAGCGCGCCTGCATCCGCGTCCTCGCGCGTGGACCGGCGATGCGAATAACGATCGCAAGCAGTGACGCATAGCAAGCGACGCCTTGCAGCCACGACGTCTCGGCTGCTGTCCGCATCGTTCGCTTGTCTGCAAGTGCCGAGCACTCTCATCGGTGCCATCGCTTCCTCATGGCCAAGCGGAGACGTGGAAATTCAGACCGAGCATGATGGTCTGAATAGTCTGCTTGATGTTCTCCGGCCGGAGGTAATGCTGCTCTCCTCGATAAAGGTCACGTTGCGTGTGCCGAAGCCGTAGTAGTTATACTCGACCTTGACCGACCAATCGTCCCACACCGCCCATTCGACGCCGACGCCCGCGGTCCAGCCGAGCCGGGTCTCCGACGCCGTCGAAATCGTACGGCGCTCCGCCGAAAGCGCCGGGGGCGTTGTATCGGTCGTCGACGAAGGCGACGCCGCCTTTGCCGTAAAGCAGCCAATGATCCCAGGCGAAGCCGGCGCGCGCGGTCACGCTGGTAAGAAGTCCGTCGTGTCCTTGAAAGTCGCGGTGTCGCCGGGCAGTTCCCGGCGTCGCGCGAAGCGGTTTTGCCGCCGATGTCCCCGCCCGACGCCGCGCCTTCGATACCGAGGACCCAATTGGACGCGAATTGATAATCGCATCCGATTTGGCCGCCGAGCAGATAACCGCTGATGTCGAGATTGGCGGACGAAAATCCGCTGTGCGGGGAGAGCATGCCGGCGGTGTCGTCAGATCCTTTTGCCCGAACCCGCCGCCGGCGTTGCCGCCCGCGTAGCAGCTCGTCCAGGTGAAAGGCGGCGGCGCGGCGCGGAGCCGGCGGCACTGCGAGATCGGCGCCGAATGCGGCGGAGACGGTCAGCAGCGAGACCGCAGCGGCTCCGAGCAGTATTGCTTTCATGGCGAACCTCCGGCCCCGCTTGTTACATCGCCAACCAAAGATAGGCGAACAGCGTGTTGTTGGCGCTGGCGCCGACGCTTGTTCCATCGAATTGGTCGTACCAGGTGTATTGCAGTCCAATGCGCGCGTTGAGCCACGGCCAGCCCGGCGCGGCACTGCTTATGAACGGAATGTAGGCGATCTCGCGCGATCCAGCCGTTGTGTTCGGGCTGAAGCCGTTGGCGCCGCTGTACAGCGCCGGTATCGGGGCTGCCCGAGGTATTGAAATATTGGCCGGTCAGGACGATCCGTTGTCGTTGCCGTAAGCGAGCGAAGCATAACCTCGCGCTTCGTTGAGAGTGTCGGTCGGATTGGTGGATAGCCATTGGCGAAGGTCGCGTCCAGCTTCTGCAATTTCGTGAATGTAGCTGCCGCGCAACGTGAACCAAAAATTGTCGCCCTGATACTGATACTGCGAATCGAAGCCAACGTCGGTGTATTTGTCGGTCTGGGGAAAAGTCGCGGTCGTGACAGGTCCGGTACCGCGCCGACGGCGGCGAGCCCACGGATGGATGTCGGCCGCCATGCCGAAGGTTCCGATCTCAAGCCAATTGTTGCCCCAATGCGGTTCAAAGGCGGCGCGCCAATAGGGCGCAGAGTCGAACTGTCCCGGGCGCGCCGAATGGATCGGTGCCCAAGATCGTTCTGCATGCTGGCGATCAAGCGTGCGATAGGCCGAGACTTCGAGATAGAGCATGTCGTCGACGTAGGCATAGGCGCCCACGCTGCCGACATGCGCCGCAAAGGCGCCGTCGATGATCGTGCCGGCGTGCGGGCGTCGGCGCCACCGTTGATGCCGCGTAGGGGAAACCCCAGGCCGGCGTCGTATTCCAAGGGTCCTGAACGGTGGGGCCGTTATTTGCCGTGAGCCGTAGGTGAAGCAATATTGCCGATGCTCGTCGAGTTCGGCATAGCGGACGTCGGTATTGTCCCAGGTCCAGTATGTTGGACGTAGGGATCGTTGCCAATCGAAGCGGTGACCGGCGGGGCGGCATAGGTCAGTTGCGCGAAAGCACCGAGATGGTCGGTGATGGCGCCGCCCCAGAAGAAGCTCAACGGCGATACGACGACGTTGTTGTTGGTCTTGTAGGGATCGGTCGGTGGCGGTCATGCGGCGCTTCGGTGTTGGTGAAGCCGACGATGGCCATCATCGAAATCGGCGGCACCCATTTTTTGTCTTTGCTATCGGCCAAATCATCGGAATCGGGAAAGAGCGCCGTGCGATACTTACCGCCGCCGTAGGTATAACCACCTATCTTGAAACGCCGGCCGTACGGAGTCAGTCCAGCGAAATCGGTGTGACAAGCGCCGCATGGCTGGCCGGTCTGGCGGGCAAAACTCGGCAGCGCTTCCGCGCGCGAGGCAAATTCGATTGTAAAAATTCCGGAGAGTAAAAGCGCAAGCGCGGCGGCCGAGACGAGCCGCAAATATCTCGAGGGAACGAATTGGCCACGCCTGCCCCGCATCCTGAGTCAACTCGTCCTAGCTGCCGCATGCGTCGAGGCATGCAACCAATGTCTCAGGGGGTGAAAGCAGAATAGGAAATAAACTCAGAGTCGGCTATGTCGAATTCAGCACATTACAACTTTCCCCGGGCGATGATGTATTTCGGCAACAAAGCCGTCGCCTTCATTTCTCATCACATTGATTTCGATCAAAGAAAGCGGCCAAGCAAAATGTCAGCTTACTTATGCCCGGGGTCGATCTTGAACATCAGATCAATTGTGGGCAGGCGGCGCGGTTGCCAGGGGGTGCCGCGCCGCCTTGTTATTATGCGAAAGACTGCCACGGCCTAAGAAAACCGTTCCGATTTTGACGTGTATCAAAAAGGCTGGAGAGCAAGCCCGTATCAATCGTTTTGCCGGGCAAACGGAGGCAGATCATGTCACCGCTGCCAAAATGTGAGAATTCGGTTCTCCTGCACGAGATGACGGCGAGCCTTGGGATCGAGTTGGGGCCTGACGATCTGATGCGGCTCGAATTGCGATATCCAACGGCGTTTCGGCGCTGTCAGGCCTGTGCCGCCAAGGGCGCGTGCGTCGAATGGCTCGATCATGCGGCCGCAATGGGCTTAGCACCGCGTTTTTGCGTGAACGCCGACATCCTGTTCGAATTGCAATGCGATCAGCCCGGCCCCCGTCGAAAGCCAGACTGAAAGCTCGTTTGAGCGGGAGCCGGTTCGGGCTGAAATCGTGCTCAGCCGGCCTTCTTGACCCAGAATTTGCACCATCCGGACGGGCTGATCGTGCCGTCGACCAGGGTACAGGCGCTCGGCGGCTGAAACAGCGAGCAATTGCTGCACTGCTGGTCGCCCTTCGGCGTGGTCTGATAGGTGACCGCCGTCTGCGCCATTTTTGCAGCCGCCTCTCTGACTGGGAGCAGCGAGACGACCGCTCCCGCCGCACAGGCGACGCTTCGAACAAGTGTCGTCCGTCGGGAAAGTCCAATGGCTTGATTTTGCGATGTTTCTGTCATGTCGGCCTCTTTTTCTATTTGAAGATTACACTTAGGTTGCCATGGCGCAACTTGATGGAGATCAAATTATCGGAGCTATTTTATTTCGTGCCCCCGACGGTACAGGGATTTTCAAATACTTGCAGTGCAAATTTGCATTACTTCTGCAAGCGCATGGTCAGCAGAAACGTGGTGGCGGTATAGGCGGCGCCGCTGACGTTGGAGTTGAGCCAATCCTGCCGTACCTCGCCCTTGAGCTGAACCTCGCGGTTCATCTTGTAGGTCAGGCCGGCGGCGGCAAAATAGTGATTGTCGGTGCGGCCGAGGCCCACATAGTCGTCGTTCTCGTAGCCGACGATCGCATTGGCGATGAGCCAAGTCCGCAGCGCGTGATCGACTTCGAGGCTGAAGCTGCGGCTGAACTCGCCCGAGACGCCTTGCACGCTCGATTCGCCGATGCTCGATTGCGCGGTGAACTTGGCCGTGGTCAGCGCGGTGGCCTGCCAGAGCAGCGTCCCGTCAATCGTCGGGCCGCTGATATTGGGCAGCGTCGGGTCATGATAGTCGCGCTCCATGTAGCCGACCGCGATCTCGCCGGTGAGCGAGCCGAACAGATTAAGGTCGGCGCCGAGCTTCACGCTCGAGCCGTCCGAGTTGCGATCCTCGCCGAAAATATCGACCGACGTGTCGTGGATGCGGGTGTCCTCGTCGATCTCGACGAACGGCTTGAGATCGGGATCGATCTCGTAACCGAGGCGCACAATGCCGGCATATTGGTCGAAGGCGCGCCAGTCGAAATTGGCGCTCTCGCCGTCGGTCAGTGTGCCGTTCGAATACATCGAGCGGTCGGCCGTGCCCTTGAGCGAAACGTCAAAGCGGCCGAATTCTTCGGCCAACCCAAGTGTGCCGCCGACCGTGGTTTCGATCGGCAATGTCGCGAGGCCGTACTGGATGTTCGGGCTGCCGGGATTGTCGGTTGTGACGATGGTGCGGCCCTCGAGCAGGATCTGCGTGTAGCGTGTGACGTCGAGCGTGCCGTCGACCTTGGCGTTGAGGTAAGGAACGTTCAACGACGGCTGGAAGTCGTTGTTCGGATAATCGGTATAGGAGCCGGTGATGTCGGCGGTGAGCGAATTGCTCGACCAGTTGGAGCGCACGTGCAATTCCGGGGCGACGACCAAATACACCGAGCCGGGGCCGCCGGGCGTGGCCTGCGGATTGGTACTGTAGCCGGCCGACAGTTCGACCGCCGGCAGAATCAAAAACGAGCCGACCTTGATGCCGAGCGCCTCGTAAGGATCGCCGGCGGCGATCGGCAGGGTGCCATGCGGCACCGTTCCGAGCGGCAGCGAATTCGGCGGCGGCGTGCCGGGCGGCGGCGTGCTTGCTGAACCGAGAAAATCTTCGGGCGGCGGAATAGGCAGGATCGCGCCGGGCCGGCTCGCCGCCGTGGCCGGATAGACCGCCGCCGGCGGATTGCTGATCGGCAGTTCGCTGGGCGGCGGTGGCAGAACCGCGCCCGGCCGCGCCGCGGCCTTGGCCGGGTAGACCACGGGCGCCGGCGGGGCCGGCAGCACCGGCGGAATCGAGGAGACTTGCGGCGGCTCCGGCGCAACGGGCGCAAAAGTTGTCTCGCCCGGCGGCGCCAGAGCGGTCCCCCGGTCGGGCGCCTGCGCTAACCGCTTGGGTGGGACATTGCTGGAATTAAATCCGGTGTCGCCCGCGCCGAAGCCGGTCGGGCTGCCATAGACCGGCGTCGCGCCAACGCGCGATGGCGCCGAGAATGTCCCGGCGGGAGGGGCTTGATCGGGCGGTAGCGCGCCTTGCGATCCGGGCGGCGCAAAACTCGGCGGATTGTCGGGATTGCCCGGCAGCGATGGCTGCAACAACTCGTCATAGAGATCGGGCGACGTTGCCGGAGAGGTCGTCGAAGCCGCCGTCTGTGCCTTACTGTGCGTTGGACCGAGTGCGAAGAGCCCCGTAAGCGCCGCAACAGCCAAGCGCAAGCAACCCGAGCGCAAGGAAACCAGCCCGGTGACGCTTCGTGGTCGGCAACGGCGCGGCACCTTGCGACCTCCTCGCCCCGAAGCGGCCTGTCCGCGCCACCGCGCGCCATTGCGCCACGCGACGACCGGCACGGGCCGCCGGACGGCAGACCGCTGGTTAACGGAGTTAAAACGGATATGGTTAACGAGAGGTTGATTGCGGCCGACGGCGTCTAAGGCTCTGCCCGGTTTCAGACTTTCCGTTCATAGCGCCGCCACGCCGGCAGCAGAATTCCGGCAAACACCGCAAATGCGGCGATCTCCGCCGGCCACGGCCAGCGCGCCACCGAGGCGATAATGCCGACGAGCACGGCGGCAAAGCCGAGCCAGAGCGCAAAGCGGCCAGGGCGCAACGCCTCGACCGCAAACAAGCCAAGCGCCAGCGCAAACCAGGTCCACGACACCAGCGAGCCGTCTCTCACGAGCGCGTTCACACCCAGCCTTTCAGCTCGCGCATGGCGAGCTGCCAGAGCATCAGCATGCCGGCCTCGCTGTCGTTGAGGCAGGGAATGGCCGCGAAATTCTCCCCGCCGGCGCGCTTAAACGCTTGCGCGTTGTCGACCGCGATCTCTTCCAGCGTCTCCAGGCAATCGGCGGAAAATCCCGGCGTGACCACGACCAGATTCTTGACGCCCTTCTTGGCCAGCGCCTTGACCGTATTGATGGTGTAGGGCTCGAGCCACTTGGCGCGGCCGAAGCGCGACTGGAACGTCATCATCAGCTTGGTCTCGTCGAGCCCCATCTTCGCGCGCAACAGCTCCGTAGTGCGCACGCACTGGCTCTCATAGGGATCGCCCTTGGCCACGTAGTCCTTCGGCATGCCGTGATAGGAGGCGACGATCGCGTCCGGCGTGAACGGCAGATTTCTCAGCTCGGCCTGCAGCGACGACGCCAGCACCTCGATATAATACGGATCGTCGTAATAAGCGGGCAGGATGCGCAGCGCCGGCTGGCGCCGCTGCCGCATCATGAAGCGGTACACCTCGTCGCACACCGTCGCAGTGGTCGCCGCCGAATATTGCGGGTAGAGCGGCATGATCAGGATGCGCTCGCAGCCCCAGGTCGTCAGCACTTGCAACCGCGAAGCGATCGACGGCGACGCATAGCGCATCGCCCAATCGACGATGACGTGCTTGCCGAGCGGTTCCAGTATACCCGCGAGTTTTTCGGCTTGCGATCGCGTAATGGTCTTGAACGGCGATTCGTTCTTGTCGCGGTTCCAAATATTTCGGTAGTCGCGCGCTTTGCGCCGCGAGCGGATCGGCAGGATGACGACATTGAGCAGGAGTTTCCACAACAGCGAATTGTTTTCGATGACGCGGCGGTCGCTCAGGAACTCTTTCAGATAGCGCCGCACCGCCGCCGGCGTCGCTGCGTCGGGGGTGCCGAGATTGACCAGAAGGACGCCGACACCGGTTGCCTCTTGCGCAACCACGCCCGTCGCGCCGGCCGCAATGCCGGACTGCGATGCCGCGCCGTCACCCGCGGGTATTGCCGGGAGCGGCGCCGGCTCAGTCACCGGAACCGGCTCGGCGATTGGCGGTGCTGCGGCTTGATTGTCCGCAGCAGCGCCCTGACCCATTACGGGCGGCACTGCGCCGGTCAATTCGGCAACAGGTTCGGTGTTTGGCGGGGTGCCGTTCATCGTACCAATTTACCATGTCCTCGCCGCCAGCGGCGAGCGATTGCAATAACGATGCACAACTAGACGCTCTGCAAACCGAGATCGCCGGCGCCGTTGAGCCGGTCGAACATCATCAGATTCTCGAAGGCCCGCGATTTCTTCGTATCCGGGAACTCGGCGCCGAGGCACTCGGCGAACTTGGCCCACAGCTCGTCGCGCGACAACGGCCGCTCGTGGCTGCCTTTGGCATATTCGACCGGCCCGCTTTTGAGCGTTTCCCCGCCGGTCGTCGTGATTTCGACGGCGTCGAAAGGCGCGAAGTTGGAACCTTCCTTGACGGCCGCAGTGCCTTCGAGCGAGACGCGCGGCAACACCGCCTGCACCTCGGGGCGGCGGACGAAATCGTCGGTCAATTCGCGTAATCCCACATGGCGCGCGACCAGCGCGGCGGCCATGGCAAACTGCATCGAGAATTTCGCTTCGAGTCCGGTTTGCGGGGCGCTGTTGCGCAGCATCAACATCTGCGTTTGGCCGGTTGAGACGTGAATGCGTTCGACCTTGCCGGGGGTGAGATCGTAACGCTCCACCAGATCGAGCGCGGCGTCGATCGAGCGATGGGTGGCGTAGCAGATCGGATAGCGCTTGATGGAAAGGCCGTGATCGACGATGTACCATTGCTTCTGGGCGGCGACGAACGGGCGTTCCCGATCCGGCTTGCCATCGGGCGACAGTGCCACCAGTAAGCCCGCCCGATGTTCCAGCGCATCGAGCGACGCCGTCAATCCGGCTTGCGCCAGGCGTGCGGCGATCAGCCCCGACTGCGCGGCGCGTCCGACCTGAAACGACTTGGTCATGGTGCCGAAATTCGCCACCAGTCCGCCAGCCATCGAGGCGGCAATCGCCATCGCGGTCGCGGCGCGCTCGGCATCAAGACCGCGCAATTTGGCGCAAGCCGCCGCCGCCGCGACAGGCCCGAGCACGGCGGTCGGATGCCAGCCCTTGCGATGCAGCGGCACGCCTTCGCGCACCAAAAGCTCGGCCCACACTTCGTAGCCGGCAATATAGGCCGTCAACATCTCGGCGCCGCTCGATCCGCTCACCTCGCCTTGGGCGAGGATCGACGGCACCAGCACGGCGCTGGGATGACCGTCGAGCGACACGTCGTCGTAGTCCAGCACATGCGCGGCAACGCCGTTGATCAGTGCCGCGGTCTCCGGCGTGCGCCTGACGCCGGAAGGAATGAGCGAGGCGAGCGTGGCGCCGCCAGCATAACCAAGTTCGCGATCGACCAAAGCTATCTCGGGATCGCGCGCGCCGGCAATCAAAACACCGAAGCAATCGGCGATGCCGGTGCGGGCGACTGCCGCGCCCTGCGACGGAATTTGGCGCAAAGTCAGATCGGCGACGAAGCGGCCAAGGTCGAGCGTGAGAGCGCTCATGTGCTCCTCCGATGCGGCCCGCCGGCTGATCCGCTTTACTCGGCCGCTTTGAGCAACACCGGCGCGGCGGCGCGGAATTGCTCGAGCAGCGCCGCCTCATCCGCCTTGGCGACCGCGAGGTGCCGTTGCTTGACGTGGCCGAAACCGCGGATTTTTTCCGGGACGGCGGCAAGACCGACCGCGAGATGATGATTCTCCGGCGTCAAACGCGCCAGCACCTCGTCGAGCATCGCCTCGTATTCGCCGATCAGCGCGCGCTCGGTGCGGCGTTCGAGCGAGCGGCCAAACGGATCGAGCGCGGTGCCGCGCAAGAATTTGAACTTCGCCAGTACGCGGAACGCCGGAAACAGCCACGGCCCGAAACTCATCTTGCGCGGCAGGCCGGTTTCCTTGTCGCGGCGCGCCAACAGCGGCGGCGCCAGATGAAACTCGAAGCGCAGATTGTCGCCGCCGAACGTGCCGGCGACCTGCTTTAAAAACGCGCCGTCGGTATAAAGCCGCGCCACTTCGTATTCGTCCTTGTAGGCCATCAGCTTGAACAGATAGCGCGCCACCGCATCGGCGAGACCGCACTTGCCGGGTGCGCGGTCGGCCTCCACCGCTTTCACCTTGTCGACCAGCGTCCGGTAGCGCCGGGCATAAGCGGCATTCTGATAGGCGGTGAGGAATCCGACCCGCCGCTCGACTGTTTCTTCAAACGATTCCGACAAATGCTCCGCGTCGTTTCCATCGGCGGCCGGCGGCTTCGCCAGCGCCTCGACCGCGGCACGATCAAGCACGGCGCGGCGGCCCCAGTGGAACGCCGCCTTGTTCATGGCAACGGCCTCGCCATTAAGCTCGATCGCCTTGTCGATTGCCGAGGCCGAGAGCGGCACGGCGCCGAGCTGATAGGCATAGCCGACCATGAACATGTTGGCGCCGATCGATTGGCCGAACAGCGCAGTGGCGATCCGCGACGCATCGATGAAATGCGCGTTATCGCGGCCGGCAGCGGCAACGATGGTGCGCTTGAGTCGCTCAGTCGGCAGCGAGAAGTCGGCATTGCGGGTGAATTCGCCGGGCAGGAACGCATCGGTATTGACCACCACTTTGGTCGCGCCGGTCTTCACCGTGGCCAGCACCTTTTGCGCACCAGCAACGACGATATCGCCGCCGAGCACCAGATCGGCCCGTCCGGCCGCGACCCGGATGGCATGAATGTCCTCGGGCTTTTGCGCAAAGCGGATATGGCTGAACACCGCGCCGCCCTTCTGCGCGAGGCCCGCCATGTCGAGCACGCCGACGCCCTTGCCCTCGAGATGTGCGGCCATGCCGAGTATGCCGCCGACGGTGACGATGCCGGTGCCGCCGACGCCGGTGACGATGATGTTATAGGTGTGCTCGATCGCCGGCAGCTTCGGCTCGGGCAGCGGCGCCAGATCGCGATCGGCAGCGATACCGGCGCCCTTTTTCAGCGTGGCGCCATGCACGGTGACGAAGGATGGGCAGAAGCCTTTGACGCAGGAAAAGTCCTTGTTGCAGCTCGACTGGTCGATGGTGCGCTTCCTGCCCCATTCGGTTTCGAGCGGCTGCACCGAAACGCAGTTCGACTTGACGCCGCAGTCGCCGCAGCCCTCGCAAACCAGCTCATTGATGATGACGCGTTTGTCGGGATCGGGGAACGTGTGGCGCTTGCGGCGGCGTCGTTTTTCCGCAGCGCAAGTCTGGTCGTAGATCAGCACGGTGACGCCGGGAATTTCGGCGAGCTGTTTCTGCACGGTATTGAGATCGTCGCGATGATGGATGGTGAGCCCGTGCGGCCACGCGGTATCGCGCGGGTACTTGTCCGGTTCGTCCGTGACCACGACGACGCGCTTGGCGCCTTCGGCGGCCACTTGGCGCGCGACCTGCGGCACGGTCAGCCCGCCGTCATTGGCTTGGCCGCCGGTCATCGCCACGGCGTCGTTGAATAGGATCTTGTAGGTGATGTTGGTGTTCGACGCGATCGCGGCGCGGATCGCCATATAGCCGGAATGATTATAGGTGCCGTCGCCGAGATTTTGAAAGACGTGCTGGCGATTGGAGAACGGCGCCTCGCCGACCCAGTTGGCGCCCTCGCCGCCCATATGCGTGTAGCCGAGCGTCGAGCGGTCCATCCACTGCGCCATGTAATGGCAGCCGATGCCGGCATAGGCGCGCATGCCCTCCGGCACGACCGTCGAGGTGTTGTGCGGGCAGCCCGAGCAGAAATACGGAATGCGTTGAGCGACGTCCTTGGTTTCCGCGGCAATGCGCTGAAATTCCTTCAGCCGCGCCACGCTTCCGGCGATGTCGTCGTTGCGGTAATATTTCAGGAGCCGCTCGCCGATACAGATCGCGACGTCGTTCGGGTCGAGCGCGCCCTTGACCGGGAACAGCCAGTTGCCGGCTTCATCCTTCTTGCCGATGCAAATCGGCTGGGTGGCGGTACCGTAAAGCTCTTCGCGGACCTGGACTTCAAGCAATGAGCGCTTTTCCTCGACGACGATAATGAGGTCTAGTCCGGCGGCGAATTCGGCAAGCTCGCGCCGGCTGAGCGGCCAGGCGCAGCCCACCTTGTAAAGGCGGATGCCCAGTTCGTTGCATCTGATTTCATCGATGCCGAGCTCGTCGAACGCCTGACGAACGTCGAGATAGCTCTTGCCGGTGGTGATGATGCCGATCTTCGGCTCACGGCCGCCCGAGGTAATCGTGCGGTTGAGCTTGTTGGCGCGCACGAACGCCAGCATGGCGTCGCGTTTGAAATCGTGCAGGCGCGCTTCCTGCGCCAGGATCGGATCGTTGAGCCGGATATTGAGGCCGCCGTCGGGCATGCGGAAATCGTCCGGCCTGACGATATTGATCCGCTCCAGACTCGCATCGATGGCCGCCGTGGATTCGATCGTCTCATGCATTGTCTTGAGCGCGGTCCAGGCGCCGGTGTAACGCGACATCGCCCAGCCGTAGAGACCGTAGTCGAGCACCTCCTGAATCCCGGCGGGATTGAGGATCGGAATCATGACGTCGATGAAGTGATATTCGGACTGGTGCGCGGTGGTGGAGGATTCGGCGGTATGATCGTCGCCCATCAGCGCCAATACGCCGCCGTGCTTCGAGGAGCCGGCGAAATTGGCATGGCGGAACACGTCGCCGGTGCGGTCGACGCCGGGACCTTTGCCGTACCACATGCCGAAGACGCCGTCGTATTTGCCCTCGCCGCGCAATTCGGCCTGCTGCGAACCCCATACGGCGGTGGCGGCGAGATCTTCATTGATGCCGCCCTGGAACCGGATATCGTTGTTTTCGAGAAACGGCCGGGCGCGCAGAAACTGGCTATCGAGGCCGCCGAGCGGCGAGCCGCGGTAGCCGGACACGAAACCCGCGGTATTGAGCCCGTTGCGGCGGTCCAGTTCCTTCTGCATCAGACAGAGCCGAACCAGAGCCTGGAAGCCGGTTACGAAGACCCGGCGCTGGCCAAGGTCGTATTTATCGTCGAGCTTGACGTCGCGTAGCGCCATCCCAATAGGCCTCCAAGGGCAGAGTTTGCCCTTACGGGCGCGAGATTGCCAGAGGGCAGGCTATGACGGGAAATATGGGCGCTGAAGCAGGCGGAACAACGCTATTGGATTGAAGTCACTCGTTTTTTACGTACGAATTGAAGTTCCCATTAGGAACTCGGTTACATCGGAGGCGTGGCTGTTGTTGCCGCACACGTCGCGAACGTCCGCCGCTGGATTCTGGACGAATGCAAGCGCTCCGAGCGCAGGATTTCGAGCCGCTCCTCGGTCTCAAGGTCTTCCGCCGTCGTCGTGATGGCGAGGCTCGAACCGAGCTGCGGAACCGCGGATGAAGGCGACGCTGTCGTTTTCCCGACCAAGGTCGCGAACCAAGCGGCCGCTCACACGCATGTCGCTAAGTCGAGCCCAACACAACCCGTTTAATATACTGTTTACATATTTTGTTTACCACAGATGTATAGACGAAAATTACAGAAAGCCCGTTAGGGTCGCCGAGAGCTGGTCCGTAGAACCACGAAAGCTCCCGCGAATGAAGCTGCAAGTACTCAACATTCCCAGGCTGGCCTTACGGCGCCGCGGATCGGCTCTCCTTGGTCTTGTCACCGTTGGCATTCTATGGGCCGGCGTCGCGTTGATGTTCCACCGCGACCTTCAGCAAGATTATGCGTCGGTGATCAACAGAAACGAGAACTACGCACTTCTGTTTCAGGAAAATGTCCTGCGTTCGCTCGGCGAACTTGACAAGACCCTGTTGTATCTTCGCCGCCGGGTCGAAGCCTTAAAGGACACCACGGATTATCAGAGAATTGTCGAGTCGACGGACGTGCGGAGCGATATCATCGTTCAAGTTGCGATCACCAACTCCAAGGGCATTGCTTGGGCTTCGAATGCCGTCAAAGAACTAGCCAAGCCCATTGATATCAGCGACCGCGAGCATTTCAAGTTTCAAGTCAACAACACCAGCGATACGCTTTTTATCAGCAAGCCCGTCATTGGAAGGGCGAGTGGCAAGTGGTCAGTTCAGTTGACCCGCCGTTACGTAAACAAGGATGGCACTTTTGCAGGCGTGGTCGTCGCCTCAATGGATCCGGCGTATTTCACCAGCTTCTACGATCAGATCAAGTTGGGCACCGACACATCAGTGGCGATGATTGGCGGCGATGGTGTAGTGCGCTCGGAAGGAGGCGGCGCAATTCCGCAAGTTGCGCTGGGACAAGACCTGTCCGGTACCGACCTGTTCGAACGTCTTCAAAAAACTGGCGATGGGACCTTCGTCGAGCCGCATTCGACAGCGCAGGAGAGCCTGGTTGTCACGGCGAGGCAGGTGAGCGGATATCCTCTCTGGGTAACGGTGAGCACCAAGGAGCGCCAAATCTACCAGTCCGCCTGGAGCAGCCTTTGGCGAAATGCTCTGATCGCCGCGTTCCTTACGGTTCTAATATTGCTCGCTCTTGAGAAGATACTACGGGCCGAAGCCAGAGCTGAGCAAAAAGCAAAACAGTTGCAGCTCACCCTGGAACATATCGGCCAAGGAATCATGCTCGTCACGAGGGACCGGAATATTCCCATCATCAATCAACGATGTGCGGAACTCCTGTTGCTTCCTCAAACCATAATAGAGGCGCCGCCAAAGCTCGACGAACTCATCAAGTACGAGGTCGGCAATGACGTTGCACAGATGTGGAGTGACCATCGCCTAGCGCCGGACAATGATGGTGTCGATTCGCAAGGTGCGCAACGGTCGTCGACCGCCAATTTCCGGCGATCCGATGGGGCCTTCATTGAGGTCCAAAAAACGTGGCTCCCTGACGGAGCATTTGTGCAAACTTTTACCGACATCACCAAACGCCAGGAAGCAGAAGCTTACATCACCAAGCTTGCGTCCGAGGATCCATTGACCTCCCTGCACAACCGGCGCGTATTCCGCGCCAAAATGCAGGAGCTCTGCGACCGCTCTTCACAGTTGCCCTTTGCCGTTCTTTTTATGGACATGGATCGATTCAAGGTCGTGAACGACACGCTCGGACATCGGACGGGCGACCAGCTTCTCATTCAGGTCGCAAAGCGTTTGCAGTCGATCCTTGGGGAGTCGGTCGTACTCGCGCGTCTCGGAGGCGATGAGTTTGCGATCTTGCTTCCCGCCATCCAGTCAAACGACGAAGTTGAGGCCGTTGCTCAACGGATAATCGACGTATTGGCCGAACCCTTTAACGTCGAGCAAAACGTTATCACAACCGGCATCAGCATTGGCATTGCGATTGGACCGGACCACGGCAGGACGGCCGACGCGCTCCTCGTAGCGGCCGATCTCGCGCTCTACTCGGTGAAGGTCGGAACCCGCGGCACCTATTGCATCTTCGAAAAACGCATGAATGATGACGTAAACAGCCGCCGCGAAATTGAGCTGCAGCTTAGGGAAGCCCTTACGAACGGCGGATTGGATGTTCACTACCAGCCGATCGTCGACCTGCGCAATTACGCGATTACGGGCTTCGAGGCCCTGATGCGGTGGCCGCATCCAAGCAAAGGGATGATCTCGCCGGCCAAGTTCATTCCTGTCGCCGAAGAATGTGGCTTGATTGACGCGCTCGGCCATTGGATTCTGGTCGAAGCGTGCCGCAAGGCGAAGCAGTGGCCCGTCGACATGAGAATTTCGGTCAATGTTTCGCCAATTCAGTTGGCCAAGCCGGATTTCGTTGCCATAGTTCAATCCGTACTCGCCACGACGGGCCTCGAACCGCAGCGGCTCGTGCTTGAGTGCACGGAGACGATCTTTATCGAGGACAGCGAGAAGACTCTGTCGACTTTGCACAAGCTGAAGCAGATCGGAATTCAGATT
Source organism: uncultured Alphaproteobacteria bacterium (assembly GCA_963816565.1). GTDB lineage: Bacteria > Pseudomonadota > Alphaproteobacteria > Rhizobiales > Xanthobacteraceae > BOG-931. Next base: position 253,552 of record CAWFLM010000003.1, read on the forward strand.
GCCCTCGACGATTTCGGAACCGGCTACTCGTCGCTTTCTTATCTGCGAAGCTTTCCGTTCGACATCGTCAAGATCGACCGAAGCTTCGTGTCCGACCTCGGTGCAAGCACAAGCAGCAGCGCCATCGTCCAGGCGGTCATTTTGATCGCGGGCAGTCTTGGAATTAAGACTGTAGCCGAAGGCATCGAAACCGAGCCGCAACTGCAGGTCCTGAAGCTGCTCGGCTGCGACGATGTGCAGGGCTACTTGTTGGGCATGCCGGCTCCCGCCGGGGACATTGGCAAGCTGGTCGAGCAGGGGTCAGTCAGAGCAGCTGCCTGACGTCTCGCTCGCCAAACTAGATGGCCTGGGCGGGCTTGTTGGCCTTGGCCTCGTGCCACAACAGGAACAGACCCGACGCCACAACGATGCATGAGCCGGCTAAAAGGGCCGTCGTTGGAATCTCATTCCAGACCACAAATCCGATGGCGGTAGCCCAAACCAGCATGAAATAGAAGAACGGCGAGACCGCCGTAGCCGGCGCCAGCATTAGAGCTTTCGTCCAGAAGAATTGCCCGACGAGATTGGCCAAGCCGCACATGATAAATAGCGAAAGATCATGGGGCGTCGGCCATTTGGCGCCGAACACCAGCAATGACGAATGACAAAGCGACACCGTCGCGAGCTGCCAGATCAGCAGTGTTTTGACCAACTCGGTACGCGTCATGCCTCGAACGGCTACCGTAACCGTCCCCAGCATGACGGCATTGAGGAGTGCAAAGGTGGCTCCGAGCGTGAGCGAGTTGCGGCTCGGATGCGCCACGATAAGGACGCCGGCAAAGCCGGCCAGCAACGCGGCCCAACGGGCTGGGCCCGCGCGCTCCTTGAGCCAGATGATTGCCACCAGAGCCGACCATAAGGGGGCGGAGAAATTGATGGCGATGGCCCCGGCCAGCGGCATCAGACTGAATGCGAGCACCGAAAACGTCTGAGAGGCTGCCTGCGACAGGCCCCGCATCCAGTGCGCCGTCGGGCGTTCGGTAGCAAATACAGAGGTGCCGTGAATCGGCAGCAGGATGGCCGCGCAAATCGCAAATCCGACAAGCGAGCGCGAGAACATGACCTGGCCCACGGGATAGCTGGCGACCAGCCATTTGCTCAACGCGTGTGTAATCGCGAACGCGACGGTGGCGATGATCATACAAACAATGCCGCGGGAGACGTTCGAGGCCGCCCTGATCGGGGCCTGGATTTGGATTGCGCCAGCCGAAGCGCTTACTTGGGAATGGGCGGTGGTCATGGTCACCAGTTACTCGATGGATGGAGCCAATTGCGCGTTGGCGATGCCGCTGATGAGATTGTTGGCCAGAAGACAGGCCGTGAGGTCGTCGTGGGTAGGATGCGCGGGCACTATCCGGTTCGGAATAGCATCGATCTGCGCCAGCAGTGTTCGGCGCAGTTGCTGCGCTTCCTCAACACTGGCTTCCTGAAACGAGATCTTGTCGCCGATCCGCGACCTGCCGAGGGCGGGTAGGTCCGCCGAAATAACGGTCGCGACTTTTGGGTAGCCTCCGGTCGTTTGCCGGTCGACCATGAGAACGATCGGTCGCCCGTGTCCTGGCACCTGAATCGAACCCAGCGCAATTCCATCCGACACGATATCGTGGCCTGCGATGTGTTCGAGCTTCGGGCCATCAAGCTGCATGGCCATCCGATCGGTCGCCGGACTGACGGTGTACTCGCCGTCCAGAAAGGCCTTGATTGATTGTTCCGAGAAGCGCGTGTTCTGCGGCCCGAGAACGACGCGGAAGCGGGACGGCCGTGCGAGATCCAGCCCCTCAAGCCGAAACTCGTCCCTTTTGCCGGCGCTGCCCCGGCGGAGCGGCAAGGCATCGCCGGCAACGAGCGCGCGGCCCTGCCAACCTCCGATATGGCCGCGGATATAGGTCGAAACACTGCCGAGCACCGGTTCGATTTCGAATCCGCCTTCGACTGCCAAGTAGACGACCGACGATCCGGACGTCGGGCCTACACGGACGACCTGGCCGCGGTAGGCGAGAAAGCTCTGCATCGATGAATAGCGCACGCCACCGACCGCGGCTTCGTCTTCCAGCACTTCGATGGACGTGTCGGCCCCGGCGCAGGCCAGATTTACGCTGTCAGCCTCAACAATGAACGTCGGACCGACGTAGGCTATCTCCAGCGCGCCTTCGATCGGCGTGTTGCCGACGAGGATGTTGGCGGCCCTGAGACTTACCGGGTCGAGTGCGCCGCTCGTGGGCACGCCAAGATGCTGGTAGCCGATCCGGCCTAGATCCTGGACGGTCGTGAGCAGGCCTGGCTCTAGGATACGCAACACAGCGGACATGGGGTCCTCAATGACTCGTGCCCGCCCGCGGTACGGCGATGATCCCGTCGGAGCACGCGCCTCGGTACTCGCGCAGACTGACGGGTTTAAACCTGACCTTGTCTCCGGCCCGCAGTAACGCACCTGCCGTGAGAGTCGGATCCCAAAGCGCGACGGGCGAGCGGCCGATCAGGTGCCAACCGCATGGCGTCGCCATTGGATAGATACAGGTCAGCTTGCCGCCGATGCCGAGCGAGCCGGCCGGGATTCTGGGCCGGGGTGTCGTACGTCGGGGCAGAACCAGTTCCGGCGAGAGGTCACCCAGGTAGGCGAGGCCGGGCAGAAACCCGAGCATATAGACGTGGTAGGTTCGGCTGCTGTGAATCTCGATCACCTCGGCGGGATCGAGATTGCACTGCGCGGCGACGTGTTCGAGATCCGGCGCGAGTTCCGGGTCGTAGCATACGGGGATGTCGCGCGTGCGGCCCGTTGCCGGTGCTTCTTCCAAATGTTCGAGGATATCTGCGACCTGTCGCTCAAGCCGGATCGCGGACACGGCGAGCGGCTCATAATAGATGCTTAGCGATCGGATCGTCGGCACGGTTTCGATCACGCCGTCGATCTTGAGTGCGTTGAGCCTTCCGGCGAGCGCCAGCACTTTCGCGCTGACGTTCAGATCGACCTGATTGCCAAAATCGACAATGAGTGCGGCATCACCCGCGGCGAGCACATTGTAATCGGTCATAACGCTGGCCCGCCCCGGGATTCTGCGGCCGGCTGAAAGCAAGCGCCGGATGGTTCATTCAGCGCCGGCTTCCGACCCGTGAAATCGGGGGGCAGAAACCACGGCTTGTCCGAGATGCCGTGCCGCAACGAAAACATGTAGAAGATCGGCAGTCCATCGGGGAAAAGGCTTCTGAGCTGGCTGCCGTTGAAAGTAACGAAGATGGAACGCGGGAACGCACGTTCCATGACTTTCCGCTCTACCATATTGGCTTGGAAGTAGCGGATGGCGCCTTCGTCCACCGATCCTTCGCCCTTGAACCACTTGGCCGCGCTGGTCCGCAGTTCGGCCAAGAGATCAGGCGGCGGAACTTGCTGTTCGGACGACGCATCGGGCCGCAAGCCGGCCGCGCTTACCAGATTGCCGAGCAGGCAAATTTTGAAGCGGCGGCCACGCGTTGCGAGCACCAGATCCTGGAAGTACGAGTGGATGCTGGCTTGCGAGTGACCGTTCAATGCCGCGTGGGTATCGGTGAAGACCAGCGTGAACTCGGCGCCAGGCTCATAGATCTCGGCAATGCGCGACAGCATCGCATCGAGATAGTCCAGGCAGGCATATTCCGGCGTCGCCAGTGTCGGCCGCAATCCCTTGCCCCAATACTGCACGAAGGGAATAGGCGCTTGGCGGGCGTGAGCCTCGGCGATGACCTGTAGCATCAAGTCAGGCTTATCCGGCTTCTCGCGCCGAAATGCCCGGGTGCTAAACGACCTCAGAATCTGTTCTGGAGTAACCGCTCGCGTCCAGCCGCCAGCTTGCTTTGCTGGAAAAGCGGGCCGCCGCTGAGTTGGAGAGCTTATGCACGAGCGTTGATCAGAATAGTCGAGTTCCCGCGCCGCCCACGTGGGGGCGCTCATATCGTACCGCATTTGATGTTCCCGCCACTAAGCGAACCGATGGCCCTCGGCATCGCTGTTAAGAAAAAATTTACACTTCAATTCGTTAAGGTCAACAATTCACTGCATGCTGGAAATTGCCGAGCGCGGATCGCACGATTTTCCGTTAACCGTTAAGGTTAACTCGACCGCCTGACGCTGCCCAATCAAACGCCGGCGTCGGCGCCAGCTCCGCAGATGGCGTCTTCGTGACGATGTTGTGACGAATTTCGAGTGAGTGAGTTTGGAGCTGGGTGAAAGGATTTGAACCTTTCAACTCACCGGATACAAACCGGTGGCTTTACCGATTAAGCTAACCCAGCAGGTCTGTACTAACGGGATGTATTTAACAAAACCTGACCGGATGACCGAACCTCAACCTCGAACATCTTCATGTCGACCTCAATGGCGGCTCGCTCGGCGCGGCTTTCTCGACGCCGCCCGCGCGCAAAGGCGCCGACTCGCGCCAAAGCGTTCAAAGAGCGCTCGCAGACGTTCGCGAGTTCCCATGGGTGGAACCCTTGACCGGGCCGGTTGGCCATCGCTGATCCGGGGTGCGCGGCGACGCATTATCGTGCTAAACTGCATCGATCCGAGGGAGATCGCCCATGAATCCGCACGTTAAGCTCGCCACCGCTCAGCAGTCGGACATTTCTCCGGCAGAATGGCAGGCCCGCCTCGATCTGGCCGCAACCTACCGGCTGATCGCGCATTACGGCTGGGGCGACGTCATCTACAATCACTCCTCGATGCGCGTCCCGGGCGAGGAGCGGAAGTTCCTCATCAAGCGCCACGAGCTGCTTTACACCGAAGTCACGGCATCGAATCTCGTCAAGGTCAGCATGGACGACGATCTCGACGAGTCCGCGGGCGTCAACCGGCCGGGCTTTACCCTGCACGGCGGCGTGTTGTCGGGCCGGCCGGACGTCAATTGCGCCGTCCACGTGCACACCGAGAACGGCATGGCGATCTCCGGCTTGAAGCATGGGCTGCGTATGGTGTCGCAGCCGGCGGTGCGTTTTCACAATCGCGTCGGCTACCACGACTATGAAGGCATCACCGAGGACTTCAGCGAGCGCGCGCGCATCAACAAGGCGCTCGGCAAGAACCGCGCGCTGATCCTGCGCAATCACGGACTGCTCACCGTCGGCCAGACGGCCCGCGAATCCTTCGTGCTGATGAAGTCGCTGCTCGAGGCTGCCGACATCCAGCTCAAGATGGAAGCGACCGGAAGCGAACTCGTCGAGATTCCCGCTGCAATCTGCGAAAAGACGGCGCATCAATACGAGCATCACGATTCCGGCCGCGGCTCGGCCGACTGGCCGGCCTACCTGCGCATGCTCGACGCCATCGATACGGCCTGGCGGAATTGAGCGGCTGCCAAAGCACAAGAGCATAGCCTCGATCCGATCATGCTCGAATGCGCGGCGGCCGTGAGCGCGCCGCCGCCGCGCGGAGTGATTTGTGCAGCGACCGAATTTCTTGTTCTTCATCACCGATCAGCATCGCGCCGACTATCTCGGCTGCGCCGGCCATCCGGTGCTGAAAACCCCGTACATCGATTCGATCGCCGCTCGCGGCGCGCGCTTCGATCGTTTTTTTGTTGCCAGCCCGGTATGCATGCCCAACAGAGCCAGCCTGTTGACGGGGCGCTATCCGTCCGCGCACGGGCTGCGCCACAACGGCAATCACCTGAGCCGCCGGGCGACGACCTTTGTCGAGGTTCTGCGCCGAGGCGGCTATAACACTGCGCATATCGGCAAGAGCCATATCCAGCCGATGACCTCCAATCCCGCCGTGCCTCGCGTCGACCCCAAGACATTGGGGCTTTTGGACGAAGCCTGGAAGGACGACGGCGGCGACTACGGCGAAGAGACGCCGGAGCGCTATTCCGGCGAGACGCCTTACGCGTTCAAGCTGCCCTATTACGGCTACGACCACGTCGACATGGTCACCAACCACGGCGACCAGGCGCATGGCCATTACGACCAGTGGCTGCGAGCGCAATCGCCGCAGGCGGCGGCCTGGCGCGATCGCGCCAACCAGTTGCCGCATCAACTACAGTTGTCCGCAGGCGATCCGCACGCCGATTCCCGAGGAGCTTTACCCCACCGCATTCGTTCGCGACCGCGCGGTAAAGTGGCTTCGCGGCACCAAGGACGACGACCGGCCGTTCTTCGCCTTCGTGTCCTTTCCCGATCCGCATCATCCGTTCACGCCGCCGGGCAAATATTGGGACCTCTATAAGCCGGAACAGTTCGAGGTGCGGCTGCCGTTCGAAGCGCACCGCAACCCCGTGCCGCCCTTGCTTTGGGCGCGGGCGCATATGTTGGACAATACGCAAGACACGCAATCCCAAATCGCGTTCATGGCGACGGAGCGCCAGCTCAAAGAGGCGATGGCGCTGACCTGCGGCATGATCGCGATGATCGACGACGCCATCGGCGCGGTGCTCGACGCGTTGCGGGCAAGCGGCCATTTCGACGACACCGTCGTGATATTCAATTCCGACCATGGCGATTACCTCGGCGATTTCAATCTGCTGCTCAAAGGCGCGCTGCCGCTCAACAGCATCACCAACGTTCCGTTCATTTGGAGCGATCCTGACGGACCACGCGGCGGCGTGCGCCACGCTCTGGCGTCGACCACCGACTTGGCGCCGACGATTATCGAACGCGCGGGGCTCAAGCCGTACTGGGGCATCCAGGGCAAGTCGCTGCTGCCGGCGATCCGCGACGATGCCCGTCCGCATGACCAAATCCTCATCGAATTTCAGGATGGCGCGCCGCGGCTCGGCTTTGCCGAGCCTGCCTTCGTGCGCAGCCTCATTACCAACGCTCACCGCCTTACGCTCTACAAAGGCGAGACATGGGGTGAATTGTACGATCTCGTGAACGACCCCGACGAAACATTCAATTTGTGGAACCAACCGTCACAGGCGGCGATACGCGCTCGTCTCACCGAGCAACTCGTCCAAGCCATGATGGATGCCGTCGACCAAAGCCCACGCGCCGTGCGGCGAGCTTGAGCAGGATTGACCGTGACTTGGAGCGAACGATGCATGTGAACGTCGAACGGATGACGCGCCCGCAGTTTCGAATTTCGCGCCGCAGCTTTGTGCTTTCGAGCCTCGCTGCAACGGCGCTCTTCGATGCGCCGGCGCACGCTGCGGATCTGCTGACTTTCGTTTCGCCGTTCGAGGCCGGAAGCGCTCCCGACCTTTACACGCGGATCGTCGCGCCGGAAATGGCCAAACTCATGGGCCGTACCGCCGTCGTCGAGAACAAGCCGGGCGCCGGCGGCAACATAGCGGCGGAATATGTCGCGCGCCGGCCGGCCGACGGCTCGATGATCATGATCGGTACGGCCGCGCTATGCGAAATCAATCCGCTGGTGTTCGACAACCTGCATTGGTCGATGAAAGACTTTCGTCGCCGCTGGTGAAAGGCGTGCAATCGCCGCTCGTTCTCGTCACCCATCCGAGCGTTCCCGCCAAGACGTTGGATCAGCTCGTCGCCTGGGTGAAAGCCAATCCGGGGAAGCTCAATTACGCCTCCTATAGTCCGGGTGCGCCCGGCGATTTCCTGGGCGCACAGCTCAACCAGAGCTTCGGCCTCGACCTCGTCGCCGTGCCCTATCACGGCTCGGCGTCGCAGGTCAGCGCGCTGCTGGCGAACAATTCGCCGCTCGGCTTCGCCCAGACGCAGAACTCATTGCCGCATATCAAGAGCGGTGCGCTCAACGCGATCGCCATCACCAGTCCGGACCGCTTCCGGCTCTTGCCCGACACGCCGACGTTTCGCGAACTCGGCCACCCGGAGTTTACCACTCTGGTGTGGTTCGGCCTGCTCACGCAGGCCGCCACGTCGAGGAACATCATCCAAGAGATGATCGCGGCCGGCATCAAGGCGCAGCAAGAACCGAGTGTCCGCGAACCGCTCTTGACGCAGGGTTACGATCTGCCGGACGAAAGCGGCGACGCCTTTGCCAAATCAATCGCCGAGGGCAATGCGCATTGGGCGTCGCTGGTCAAATTGACCGGAGTTCAAGGCATCCCTGCTACACGGTCGGATTTGCTACCTCGCTCACTTCGCCGGCGCGTATTTGCCTCCGGTCTGCTTGGTGTGCACGCCTTCCGCCCCGCTCTGCTTGTGCGCCAGCCGGGTGATGCGCGCCCAGGTGCGTTTGAGAGGATCGCGCACCGTAATGTGCAGCGTGCCGCAGCCTTCGCAGGTGAGCTCGATCTTGTCGCCGTCCATGAAAGGATTGAGCCCGCGATGGTTGGTGCCGGTGGCCAGGATGTCGCCGGGCAGCAAGGTGTGAATCGAAGTCACCCATTCGATGCAACGCGGGATCTTGTGCGCCATGTCGTCGGTGTTGAAATTCTGATACACGACGCCGTTGTTGGTAAGCGTGATCTGCAGCTTTTGCGGATACTTGATCTCGTCGGCGGTGACGATATAGGGGCCGATCGGCGCGAAGGTGTCGCGCGATTTCATCTGATAGAAGACGTTGGTCGGCGGCACCACGCCGCGCGCCGAACCGTCGATGAAATTGGTATAGCCGAACACGTATTTCATCGCGTCCTTGGCCTGCACATGCGAGGCCTTCTTGCCGATGACGACGGCGATCTCGGCCTCGCCCTCGAACACGCTCGCCGCCATGTCGGGCAGCACCATGGTGCCGCGGTCGCCGATGACCGCGCTCGGCGATTTCATGAAGGCGTTGATCGGCGCCGGCTCCGGCAGCGTGCCGTCCTCCATGTAGTTCACCGCCATGCAGATGATGTTCTCCGGTTTCGGCAGCGGTGGGCGGAGTTTGACCTTGCTGAGCGGCTTGCCCTTGCCTTTCTTGGCGGCGGCGGCGAGCTTGCCCTTATAGGTGCTCCACTTCTCGATCACGCCGCGGATCACGTCCTGCGGGCCGAGCGCCTTGATGCCTTTGGTCACGGCCGAAACGTCGACGATCTTGTCGCCGACCACCACGCCGAGCTTATAGTCGTCAAAAAACGCGAGTTTCATATCTGCTCCTTGGAGTTTCTCTTCGAGAGTCAGTGAAATACGGTGATCCCCGTGCCAGGCTGGGTCAAGTTAGCTCATGGGGATGGCGCGGAAGGCTCACGTGACGTAGACACTGTACAGCTTTATGCGTAAGCTTTGCGACAGCACGACTAGCGAAGCTGCTTCCGCCTAGACCCTGTTCCCGCGCTCCAGCTCCAGAAATCGCGGCCTTCCTCGCGTAAAAAGCGAGCCAGCACCATATTGTGCACCTCGGAGGCGCCGTCGACCAGGCGGGCGGCGCGGGCGGCGCGGTAGATCCATTCCAGGATCGTGTCCTTCGAGTAACCGCGCGCGCCGTTGAGCTGGATCGCGGTGTCGGCCGCCTCATGCAGCGTGTCGGCGACATGCACTTTCGCCATCGAGACTTCCTTGCGCGCACGGTCGCCGCGATCGAGCTTCCAAGCCGCGTGCATGGTGAGAAGGCGGCCGATCTGAATGCGCTGCGCTACCTGGCCGAGCTTGATCTGGACGCTTTCCCGGTCAGCGAGCTTGACGCCGAAGCCCTCGCGATTGTTCACGTAGTCCTGCGCAATCTCCATGCAGCGCTTGGCTTGGCCGAGCCAGCGCATGCAATGCGTCAGCCGTGCCGGGCCAAGCCGGATCTGTGTGCATTTGAGCCCGTCGCCGACGCCGAGCAGCACGTTCTCGTCGGCGACTTCGAGGCCGTCGAATTCGAGCTCGCAATGCCCGCCATGCTCCTCCGGCCCCATGATCCGATGCGGCGCACGATGCGCCAGCCGGGTTGGTCGCGGTGATAGAGAAACGCGGTGAGCCCTTGGCGCTTGTCGTCGGAGGTGCGCGCAACGACGATGAAATGCGCCGCGCCGTCGGCGCCGGTGATGAACCATTTGCGGCCGCGGATGATCCAGTTGCCGCCTCTCTTCTCGGCGTAGGTGCGGATCATGGCCGGGTCGGAGCCGCCGCCCGGCGCCGGCTCGGTCATGGCGAAGGACGATTTGACTTTGCCTTCGACGATCGGCCGCAGCCACCATTCCTGTTGCGCCGGCGTGCCGGTACGCGACAACAGATTCATGTTGCCGTCGTCCGGCGCCGCGCAATTGATCGACAGCGGCCCAAACAGCGAGCGCGCCGCTTCCTCATAGATCGCCGCCCAGGCGACGATCGGCAGCGCCATGCCGCCGAATTCCTTCGGCGATTGCGGCGCCCATAGCCCGGCCTTACGCGCTTGCTCTTGACCGGCGCCAGCCGGGCAAGAGGAATATTCTCGTGCTCGGAAAAATTTTCCGGCTCGGATTCGAGCGGCAACACATGCGTCTCGATGAAGGCGCGCGTACGAAGCGCGCAACTCCTCGATTTCGGGCGGAAGAGTGAAGTCCATGCCGGCGCCCCCAATTGATTTTTATCAGGGTCAGGAATACTTGGATCGTGTAAGTGTTATATCGAAGCCGGGGGCGGGATGGAAAGCCAAGGTGAAGCCATGAAGCGAATGCTATGGGCGATCGCCGGCGCCGCCGCATTGCTACTTCTGAAAATTCCATCCGAGCCAAGCGTGGTTTGGTGACGCACCGTGGTGCGCGGTGGTTGAAATCGGCAACGGCGAAGTCGAGTGGGATTGCGAATACCAGACCGTCGAGCAGTGTGTGCCGAACGTGCTGGCCGGTAATCGCGGCTTTTGCAATAATAATCCGTATTATGTTCACCACACCGCTGTGCCGGGGACCGTCAACCGCCACCCGCACCGCCACGTTTATCACTCCACGCATAAGCAGTCGCACACGCCTTGAGCACTGCGACGGCGCGGTGATGTCCGGCCTTCGCACCCGGAGAATGGCCAAATTCGTGCATTGCTGCGCCAAAACGACAATGCGACAATGAGCTGACCGACCGGCTATTGCGCTGGGAGTTTCATGCTCGATTCAACGCCAAGCGTGCCGCAGTTTTCGCTCGATGCCGACCAGATCGCGGTTCGCGACATGGCGCGGGCTTTTGCCGACGAGCATTTCGCGCCGAATGCGCTTGCCTGGGACGAGGCCAGGCACTTTCCCGTCGCCGAGATGCGCAAGGCCGCCGCGCTTGGCATGGGTGGGGTCTTCATTGCCGAGGATGTCGGCGGCTCCGGCCTGTCGCGGCTGACCGCCGCGCTGATCTTCGAGGCCTTGGCAACCGGCTGTCCCACCGTCACGGCCTATATGTCGATCCACAACATGACGGCGTCGCTGATTGACGCCTTCGGCACCGAGGCGCAGCGGGAAAAATGGCTGCCGAAACTGTGCACTATGGAGCTATTGGCGAGCTATTGCCTGACCGAGCCAGGCGTCGGATCGGACGCCGCGGCGCTGACGACCCGCGCACCGCGCGACGGCGATCATTACGTGCTCACCGGACAAAAGCAGTTCATCTCCGGCGCCGGCGCGGGCGATCTTTATGTGGTGATGGCGCGGACTGGCGGCGAAGGCGCGTCGGGCATCTCCGCGTTCATCGTGCCGGGCGACACGGCCGGTATTTCCTTCGGCGCCAACGAGCGCAAGATGGGCTGGAACGCCCAGCCGACGCGTGCCGTCATCTTTCAGGACGTACGCGTCCCGGTCGCCAACCGGCTCGGCGACGAGGGCTCTGGCTTTAAGATCGCGATGTCCGGGCTCGACGGCGGCCGGCTCAACATTTCGGCCTGCTCGCTCGGCGGCGCGCAGGCCGCCTTGGAAAAAACGCTTGCCTACATGAAGGAGCGCAAGGCCTTCGGCAAACGGCTCGATGAGTTCCAGGCGCTGCAATTTCGTCTTGCCGATATGGCAATCGCGCTGGAAGCCTCGCGCGCCTTGCTGTGGCGTGCCGCCGCGGCGCTCGACCGCGGCGATCCCAGCGCGCCGCAGCTTTCCGCCATGGCCAAGCGGTTCGTTACCGATAATTGCTTCGACGTCGCCAATCAGGCGCTGCAATTGCACGGCGGCTACGGCTATCTGTCCGAATACGGTATCGAGAAGATCGTGCGCGATCTGCGCGTGCACCAGATTCTCGAAGGCACCAACGAAATCATGCGCCTCATCGTGGCGAGGCACCTTGTCGGCCGATGAATGAGGCGCTGGTGCGAGACGGCGACGTTGTGGTCCGCGCGCACGGCAGCTTGCGGCGGATCACACTGAACCGGCCGCAGGCGCTCAACGCCATCACGCTCGGCATGGCCGAGACCATGACGGAATTTCTGCGGTCATGGACGGACGATCCCGCCGTCGGCGCGGTGCTCATCGACGGCGCCGGCGGCCGCGCCTTTGCGGCCGGCGGCGACATCCGCGCGCTGTACGACGCGGCAAAGTCCGGCGATTCCCTGCCGGCGCGCTTCTGGGCGACCGAGTACAAGCTCAACGTCCTGATCGCGCGCTATCCGAAGCCGGTGATCGCGATCATGGACGGATTGGTGATGGGCGGCGGCGTCGGGCTTTCGGCGCATGCCGCCCATTGCGTGCTGACAGTCGCTCCGCAATAGCAATGCCGGAAGTCGGCATCGGATTTTTCCCCGACGTTGGCGCCTCGTTTTTGCTGCGCGCGCGCTCGGGGAACGGTCTACGTCGCGCTGACCGGCGTCCGCCTCAACGCACAGGATTTCGCCCTTTGCGGGCTTGGAAATTGCCATATCCCTGCATCGCGTCTCGCCAGATTCTCATTTGTGCTCGCCGATTGCCGAGATCGCCAAGCGGTATTGGCTGCGCTCGGCAAGCTCTCGAACGCCGCCGGCCCCTGGGAAATTGCGCAAGGCGATGGACTGGATTGCGCAATGCTTCAGCGGCGATACGGGAGAAGACATAAAAAAACGCCGCACGTCAGCTGCAGGCACCCATGAAACGCTTGATGCCATGCGCAAAGCCTCGCCGACGTCGCTCAAGATCACGCTGCGGAACCTGCGCGAGGCGGCGTCGTTCAAGCGCGTTGAGGAGTGCTTCCAGCAGGATTACCGTATCGCGCTCGCCTGCATCGCCGGGCATGATTTCATCGAAGGTATTCGCGCGGCCATCGTCGACAAGGACCGCAAACCGGCGTGGCGCCCGGACACACTCGAAGCGGTGACGCCGGAGATCGTCGGACGGCATTTTAAATCTGTGGGTGAGCTGGAACTGAAATTCGAAAACTAAACGGAGGACGCAGATGCCGGCAATCGGTTTTATCGGTCTCGGCAATATGGGCGCGCCGATGGCCGCCAACCTCGTTAAATCGGGCGAACACGTTTTGGGATTCGACCTGGTGCCGCATTGGCGAAGCCGCCGCCCGCGACGGCGTTCAGATCGTCGCCAGCGCCAGGAGCACGGTCGAGGACGCCGACGTCGTCATCACTATGCTGCCGGCCGGCGAGCACGTCTTGTCGGTATGGAACGACATCGTGCCGCGGGCCCGGCAGGGCACGCTGTTCATCGACTGCTCGACCATCGACGTAACAAGCGCACGCCAGGCGCACGCGCTGGCGGCGGCGCGCGGCATTGCCACGCTTGACGCCCCCGTCTCCGGCGGCGTTGGCGGCGCCAAGGCAGCGACGCTGACTTTCATGGTCGGCGGCACCGAACATGCCTTCGCGCGCGGCAAGCCGATCCTCGAACGCATGGGCAAGCGCCTCGTGCATTGCGGCGAGGCCGGCAACGGTCAGGTGGCGAAGATTTGCAACAATATGATCCTGGCCGCTTCGATGATCGCCCTCGGCGAGGCGTTCGTCATGGGCGAAAAGCTCGGCCTTTCGCATCAGGCATTGTTCGACGTTGCCGCGGCGTCTTCGGGGCAATGCTGGGCGCTGACCAGCTACTGCCCGGTGCCCGGGCCGGTACCGACCAGCCCGGCGAACAACGGCTACAAGCCCGGTTTCGCCGCCGCCTTGATGCTCAAAGACCTCAAGCTGGCGCGCGAAGCTGCCAAATCGGTGAAGGTTAAAAACGCCATCGGCGCGCATGCCGCAGAAATCTACCAGGAGTTCGCGCAACAAGGCCACGGCGGAGAAGATTTCTCCGGTATCATCAATTACGTGCGCGAACACTCGAAGGTGGCAGGCTGATCGTTTCTTGTTATAAACGAACCTGTTCCCGATAGAGCTGGCCTCGACTTGATGCACCGGTCGCATTACCTTGCACAATGCCTTTGAGTTCGCGCGGAAAATAATACCACTGGTCCCGGCAATGGCGCCGGGCGAGAGTTAGGGCGACGGAGAGATTTTGCAGGTCGAGTCCCGGCGCGCATTTTGGCGGCGATTTGCGGGTGCCTTCGCGCCAATGGGCTTGCTTGTCCTTTCGACGCTATCTGTCGCCGCCCAAACGCCCTCGGATTTCGCCGGAAATCCGAGTCCGCTGTTTCAAGGCATCCTGTCGCGGCCCTCCGACCTCAATAACACGCTGCAATACGCCGCGGCCGCTTCGGCCGACGAAATCGAATCCGCGATCGGCACGTATGAGCAGCTATTGTTTTACAATCCGAAGCTGTCGCGGGTGCCGTTCGACTCGGCGTCCTTTATTTTCGGCTCGGCTCCTACGAAATGGCGCGCAGCTACTTTCAATCGGCGCTGCAGATGAGCGACATCACGCCCGAGCTCAGCGAACGCGCGCAGGACCTGATTGCGATCATCGACAAGAAACTGCAAGTCGACCAATTCACCGGCTACGTGCAAACCGGCCTCGCCTACCAGACCAATCCCGGCGCCGGGCCGGGGGCGCAGACGGTTTTGGCGTCAGGCCGCTTTTTCGACGACAGCTTCTTCTCCAAGCCCGATTGGAACTGGTTCGGCGCTTTCGGGCTCAACTACGTCCACGATTTCGAGAACCAGAACGGCGATACTTTCGAAGCATCGGCGGTAGGCTACGATGCGCAGGAGTTCAGGTCTGCATCAGTTCGATGTCGGCGTGTTGGAATTGCGCGCCGGCCCGCGGTTTGGAATTCCGACCGGAGATCCGAAAACGAGCCTGTCGATCAAGCCGTATCTGGTTGCCACCGGCGCCTTGCTGGCGGACGCGCCGTATTACGGCGGCTTGGGCGGCGGACTGACGCTGCACACCAATCTCGGCAATGTTGCGCTCGATCCCTACGCCGAGCTCGTGCAGCAGAGCTTTCGCAATTCGAGCTTCTATCCGCTGGCCAGCGGCTTGAGCGGGACGCTGTCGACCTATGGGCTGCAAGCTTCCGGACCGGTGACACGACGGCTTGACCTGGCAGTCGCGTTTCGGTTTTGGCCATGCCAGCGACCATTTCGGCCCCTATAGCTACGACGTTTACGCCGCCGACCTTTGGCTGCCGTGGACTTTCTCGTTGCCGGGCGACGGCCGGTTGTGGACGCTGATCCCGTCCGCTGGCGTGAGCCGCTGGCTCTATGCTGCACCCGATCCCTCGATCGATCCGTTGAATAACGCCGCGCACCACTGAGTGGCGCGCCGGTCTCGGCCTCGAAGTGCCATCTGGAAAAATATCTTACTCGGCTCTCTGGTGCAATACCGTTCCGACCAGTCCAACGTCGCCGCATTCACCATGCTATGACTTTTCCGTCACGGCCGGCCCGACGATCAGGTTCTAAAAGGCGCGCCATCACACCTTGCACAAGGAATCCTCGCCCTGTTCTGCTGGCCTTTGTCGCGCCGGCGCTGACGCCGGTCCCGCCGCCGCGCAGCAGGTCGGGACCGCGACCGCCGTCAACCCATCCACGGAAAGCACGCCGCCGGGCGGCGCGAGGGCGCCCCTGACGGTCGGCGCGCGCAACATTCACAAGGAGCGCATCCACACCACGCCGGGCGGCTCGGTGCAATTGCTCTTTGTCGATAAGAGCACTTTGAGCATCGCGCCAAATACCAATATTGTGATTGACGAATATGTTTATGATCCGGATTTGGCCAACGGCCACATGCTGACCACCCTGACCGAGGGTGCGCTTCGCTTCGTCGGCGGCGCGCTCAGCCACCAGGGCGAAGCGTCGATCGCGACGCCCGCCGCCGCGATCGGCATTCGCGGCGGAACAGTCACCGTTATCCATGGCAACAACGGCACGGGGTCATCAATCATTTCGGCATCATCACTATCCACAATGGCGCCGGAACAGTCGTAATCAGCCGGCCCGGTTACGCGGTGACGATATTGAACTGGAATACCCCGCCGGGCAAACCGGAGAGGGTCACCGAAACCGAGATCGGCATTACTTGCGATTATTGACGAGTAGCACCGGGCAGAACGGCGGCGTGCCGGGCCTGAAAAGCGTCGGCCATCGGTGAATGCGGCATGCTCGGACTGCGCAGCTATAATTGTCCCGGCCGCCATGGATTCCCACCGACACAGGCAACCGACGCATTCCAGCTGATCATTCAGGCCACGCAGCAGGGGACGACCACGGGCCAGCAGCCGAGGCAAAGGCCTCCCGTCCGTTAACGCGTATCGACACTGCAAGGCCGGATCAGCCGCGCGATGGACGCGCAAAGGCCGGCTCCTCACTTATCAAATCTGTTGCCAACACTGGTGCGAATTGCGGCTGATGTCGTACAATCGTCATGTCGGCGCATCACCATCCGCAAATCCTCGCCCGCTATCCGCCGATCTGCCTTGGGGTGCAAGCAAAATGGATGCAAAGCCGAAACACGCAGCAGAACTTGAGGAGCGTCTCCACGACGAGATGATCGAAATGGTCGACGAAGAGCTCGAAATGGAGATCGACGACGGCCGGCTGGCGGAACTCTCGAGGACGTCACCGGCGCAATCCGCGCAGGACACCCTCGATCGCCACACTTATTTCAAGGAACTGTTGCGCCTGCAGAAGGAACTGGTGAAACTGCAGGATTGGGTGGCGCATCAGAAACTCAAAGTGGTGGTGCTTGTTCGAGGGCCGCGACGCGGCCGGCAAAGGCGGCGTGATCAAGCGGGTGACGCAGCGGCTCAATCCGCGCATCTGCAAGGTGGTGGCGTTGCCCGCGCCGACCGAGCGCGAGCGCACGCAATGGTATTTCCAGCGCTATGTCGCACACTGCCGGCCGCGCGGCGAAATCGTGCTGTTCGATCGCAGCTGGTACAACCGCGCCGGCGTCGAGCGGGTGATGGGATTTTGCACGGAAGCGGATTGCGAGGAGTTTTTTCGCACCGTGCCGGAATTCGAGCGCATGCTGGTGCGGTCCGGCATCATTCTGGTGAAATACTGGTTTTCGATCACCGACGAAGAACAGAACATGCGCTTCCTGATGCGCATCCACGACCCGCTCAAACAGTGGAAGCTCAGCCCGATGGACCTGGAGTCACGCCGCCGCTGGGAGATCTACACCAAGGCCAAGGAGGAGATGCTGGAGCGCACCCATATTCCCGAGGCGCGCTGGTGGGTGGTCGAGGGCGTCGACAAGAAGCGGGCCCGGCTCAATTGCATGCATCATCTGTTGCAGCAGGTGCCCTACCAGGACGTCCACCACGAGCCGATCGTGTTGCCGCAGCGCGAGCACCAGCCCGATTATGCGCGTCACCCCGTTCCCAAGGAAATGTACGTACCGGCGGTCTATTGATCGATTCGGCTGAGCTCGCGAACGGCGCGATCTAGACGCTGGCCAGATCAGCGACAGCCGAGATCAGCAGCAGCACCATGATCACCCGCTGATAGCTGTGATCGGCGAGCCGGCGATAGATGAAGGCGCCGAGCCACGCGCCGGCGATCGTGCCGGGCAGCGCGATGATCGCCGCATCACGCCACCTGCCGCGTCAACAGTCCCGATACGGCATGCGACACCAGGGCGAGCGACAGGATTGCCATATTGAAAAATTGCACCACGCCGCGCCGCTGCTCCTTGGTCCAGCCGCGATGTCGGTCCACACGACCGGGAGCACGCCCGACAAGCCGGCAATCCGCCGAGAATGCCGCCGAAGAAACCGACCACGCCGTCGGCGAGTGCGTCCGCCCCAGGCGGTTTTGACTTCGACGCGCCGCATCAGTACATAGGCGGAATAGACGACCAGAAAAACCCCAACGCCGATCTTGAACATCCGCGGGTCGATATGCGGCAGCAGAAAAGTCCCGATCGGCACGCCGAGCACGCCCGGCGCGACAAAAACCACCACGCGCTTCCAAAGGATGGTGCGCCAGATCATCGGCAGCGTCTGCAATTGCGACACGACCGAGCAAAGGATCACCAGCGTCGCCGCCACCGTCGGCGGGATCGCAAAGAGCCAGATGCCGAGCGCGGTGAGCGCCGTGCCGAAGCCGGTCAGCCCATTGACGATGCCGCCGGCCAAAGCGCCGAAGAAGAAGAGGCGATCTGCTGCCCCGAGCCCCACAGTGTCGCTTAACCGCGCAGCGCCACGATCTGCCCGCCGTCTGCGACAATGGTCGCGCCGGTGACGAAGCGCCCGGCGTCGGACACGAGCAGCAATAGCGGGCCGTCGAGATCGCGCTCCTCGCCGAAGCGGCCGATCGGGATTTCGCGCTTGAGCTTCGCGCCCCCTTCGCCCTCGAGATACTCGCGATTGAGATCGGTCACGAACCAGCCCGGCGCGATGGCATTGACGCGGATGCCCTTGAAGGCGAGCTCAAGCGCCAGGGCCTTGGTGAGTTGGATCACGCCGGCTTTGGCCGTGGCATAGGCGACGACGCCCTTGTCGACACCAAGCCGAGCACCGAGGCGATATTGACGATGGCGCCGGCTTTGCCGGCGGCGAGCATGCGGCGCGCCGCTTCCTGGGCGCAGAAGAACACGGCGTCGAGATTGGTCGAAAGGACGCGCCGCCATTCGTCCTCGGGCATTTCGACGGCGCGCCCGGAATGCGCCACGCCGGCATTGTTGACCAGGATCGTCACCGTACCGAAGGCCTTCTCGGCCGCATCGAAGGCCGCCCCCATCGCCGCGCGATCGCGCACATCGGCCTCGGTCGCAAAGGCTTTGCCGCCGGCCTTTTCGATCGGCGCCGCGAGGCCTTGAGACGGTCGGCGCGCCGCGCCACCAGCGCCACCGCGGCGCCGTTTTCGGCCAGGCACTGGGCGAAGCGCAGGCCAAGCCCGCTCGAAGCGCCAGTCACCAGGGCGACTTTGCCGTGAAGATCGAAGATGTGCGCTGCTGCCATGGGAACCTCCTTGGAAAAGCTCTCGAAATTTTTACGCGTTGTGACCGCGTCTGGGGGGCCGCACTATAATGGGCTAATGCGGCCTTTGCGGAGGGAATGGAGAGCGCGCCATAAGCCCACGATCACGACGACCACCACGACCACGGTTCGGAACTGTCAGAAATGCAATTGCGCGTGCGTGCGCTCGAAACGTTGCTGGCGGAGAAGGGGTATATCGACCCAGCCGCGATCGACTTCATCATCGAGGCCTACGAGACCAAGGTCGGCCCGCATATCGGCGCCTGCGTTGTCGCCAAGGCTTGGAGCGATCCGGCGTTCAAGCGGGCGCTCATCGAGGATGCCAGCAAGGCGGTGCTGGCGCTCGGCCTCCTCAACCGCGTCGGCGATCATCTGATCGCGGTCGAAAACACGCCTAAGCTCCACAACATCATCGTCTGCACATTGTGTTCCTGCTACCCTTGGGAGGTGCTCGGCCTGCCGCCGGTCTGGTACAAGGCGGCCCCGTATCGCTCGCGTGCGGTCAACGACCCGCGCGGCGTCCTTGGCGACTTCGGCGTCGAGCTGCCGGCGGATACTGACATCCGCGTCTGGGATTCAACCGCCGAGACGCGCTTTATAGTGCTGCCGATGCGGCCCGCCGGCACCGAAGGCTGGAGCGAAGTAAAACTCGCCACGCTGGTCACACGCGACTGCATGATCGGCACTGGACTGCCCGAGACAAGCAAGCGAGGTCGCGTGATGGACGGCATTCACGATATGGGCGGCATGCACGGCTTCGGCAAAGTCGAGCCCGAGGCGAACGAGCCGGTTTTCCATGCCGAGTGGGAAGGCCGCAGCCTCGCGCTCAACCGCGCCATGAGTTACGCTGGCGCTTTCACCATCGATGTGTCACGTGCGGCCATCGAGGAATAAACCGGACGTCTATCTGTCAACTGGTGTTCTAAGAAATGGGCGTTGCGGCTGGAAAATCTCGTGGTCAAACTCGGCCTGGCCGACGCCGACGAAATCAAGGCGGGTCACGCGCTGCATCCCGGCAAGTCGCTCAAACGTAAACTCGACGCTGCCGAGGTGCCGAACACGCTGACCCGCGGCTCATATTCCCGGCCGGCTAAGGCGCCCGCGCGGTACAAACTTGGCGACCGCGTGCGCACCAAGAATATTCATCCGACGACGCATACGCGCTGGCCGGCTGCCAGCGCACGGCCGCGGGGGCGCATGATGGACCTGCGCGGGTGTCACATTTTCCGACGCGGCCGCGATCGGCAAAGGCGAGGACCCGCAATGGCTCTATACGGTCCTGTTCGATGGCCGCGAATTATGGGGTGATAACGCGGAGCCCACGCTCAAAGTCTCGATAGAAGCCTTTGAGCCTTATCTGGAGCCCGCATGAGCCCCGACGACACCGCGCTTCGCGCAACGCAATCCGTGCCGAGTATTCCGCGTAACGAAGAGGCCCGGTATTCGGCGAGCCGTGGGAAGCGGAAGCGTTCGCTTTGGCGCTGTCGCTCAATGAGCGCGGGGTGTTCACCTGGAAAGAACGGGCGACGACGCTCGGCGAAGAGATCAAGAAGGCGCGAGCCGCCGGCGATCCCGATACCGGCGAGACCTATTATCACCATGGCTCGCCACCCTTGAGCGCATCGTCGCTCAAAAGGCGTCGCCGATAATGCAGCTTGCGCGACGCGCCACGCCTGGCGGCACGCCTGCGAGCGGACCCGCATGGTACGCCGATCGAGCTACGTCCGGTCGATTTTGTGGATTGATCTGCGAACAGCCTCCCGAGCTATGCCCGGGCGACATCCGAAACTCTGGTCTCTTCGATCAACGTCCTCACGAGATCGGGCCGCCGGCATCGCACGCGAGCGAGCAACCCCCTGCCCGGCCCACAGTGAGACAAACTC
Source organism: uncultured Alphaproteobacteria bacterium (assembly GCA_963816565.1). Lineage (GTDB taxonomy): Bacteria > Pseudomonadota > Alphaproteobacteria > Rhizobiales > Xanthobacteraceae > BOG-931. The sequence goes on from CAWFLM010000003.1 coordinate 274,491, forward strand.
GGCAACGCCTTGCTGTCCGGAGGCATTGCGCATCGGCCGGGTGAGATCGTTCTGCTGGCGGAACGGCAGGATAGCGTGCTCTTTGCCATCCATCATCGCGATGAATGTGTTGGTCAGGCCACGCGCCGGCCGTCCGGAAAAAGCGCGGGTTATGACGGTGGTGTCTTTCTTGGCGTCAAGCAGCGCCCGCTTGTAAGCCGGTGGCGCGCCCAATTCCGGACACGGCAGAAAGGCGGTCCCGAGCTGCACCGCAGCGGCGCCAAGTTTCATCGCGGCGGCAATATCGCGCCCGTCCATGATGCCGCCAGAGGCAATCACTGGTAATGCAACGCTGGGCACAAACCCCACGCAGCAGCGTGGCAAGCGGGGGGATGGAATCCTCAAATGGCGCAGCAAAACTGCCGCGATGCGCACCCGCCTCGGCACCTTGGGCGACGATCGCGTCGACACTCGCCTGCTCCAACCGCCGTGCTTCTTCCACTGTCGTCGCCGTACCGGCAATGGTGACACCGCGCTTCTTTAGCGCATCGAGCTGCGCGGGGGGTCGGATGCCGAAGGTAAAACTGAACACCGGCGGCCGTTCTTCCAGCACGGCCTCCAATTGCTGGTCGAACGGATCGCGCGGCAGCGGCGGCAGTATCGGCGGCGGCAGACCGAGCTGGCATGCGCCTCGGTCATGATTTCCAGCATCGGCTGCGGGTCGATAGCGGATCGGTGTCATAACCGCCGGCGAACAAATTGATGTTGAAAGGCCGATCGGTGACCTGCCGAATGCGGCGGATCGCGGTTGCGATCTCATCGGGCTGTCGAATAGGCGCCGCCCCATGCGCCCAAGCCGCCTGCATTGGAGACCGCGGCAGCGAGCTCGGCGTACCGCCGCTGCCGGCCATGGGGGCGACAAGAATAGGATGTTCAATGCCAAGAGCCGTTTCAGCAGCTTGTGCTTCGCCATCGCCACTGCTCCTATCGATCGTCATTTCAAGTAAGCGAGATACTTGTCAACACAACGAAAAACTCCGATGCTCAGCCATCTTAATCGATAAATGCCGGCTTCGGCCGGCGCGAACCTCGGAGGAAATCATCATGTCGGCTGTCGTGCAGGGCAATGCGGGCAAAACCGTCAAGATTCGCTCGACCGGCGGTGGCGAGTTCGATTGCTATCTGGTCGTGCCCAAATCCGACGCGCCTGTGCCGGCGATGGTGCTGGCCTCCGCCATTCACGGCGTCGATGCCGACATGCGCGGGATCGCCGATGAATTCGCAGCCGATGGCTATATCGTCGCCGCACCCGACCTGTTCTGGCGCACGGTGCCCGGTCCGCTCCCGCGCGACGACGCCCGCGCCAGGGAGCGCGCGCAGCCGCGGTTGGAGCGCATCAAGACCGGCGAAGCCGACCTCGCGGATACGCTGGCTTTCTTGCGTACCTTGCCGCAATTCAACGACAAAGCCGCGGTGATGGGGTTCTGCTACGGCGGACCCTACGCGATCATCGCCCCGAAGCGCCTCGGCTACGCCGCGGGCGTGTCCTGCCACGGCACCAGCTTCTCGATTACATCGGCGAGCTCGAGGGCGTGGAAGCGCCGGTCTGCATCATCTGGGGCGACAAGGATCACGCCGCTCCCCCGCCGGTTCAGGAAGCCTATCGGACATCGCGCCGCGTTTCAAAAATCTCGACCTGCACATTTTTCCCGGCGTGCTGCACGGCTACATGATGCCCGACAGCGGAGAGGCGTTTGATAGGAAGACGCGGGATTTCTCCATGGCCCGCGCGAAAGCAATTCTCGAGGGATTGCGCGACGCGCACGGCGCTGCGCCAGGCGTCATAGAGTTCAATGCATCGCGATGGCGCTGCGAGGCGCCAACGCTCCCAAATGGCGGATGACATTGCCGGCAAGCCGGTGCGCCGCGCCCGCGGCCTGCGCCGGATCGCTGCCGGAAAGCCGCGCCGCCAGATAGCCGGCATTGAAGCCATCGCCGGCCGCCGTAGCATCGACCGGCACCAGGATTTCCGGAACCGGAACGAATTGTTCACCGCTGCCGGTCGCGACCAGCGCGCTATTGGGACCATCTTGACCACGATCTCGCCGATGCCGAAGGCTTGCAGCCGCGCCACCGTCGCCTCCGGGCTGGATCGCCCCACAGCACGGCCTCGTCGTCGAAGGCCGGCAACGCGATATCGACGCGTTGAGCGCTTCAAGGAAGACCGCGCGCGTACGCTGCAGGTCGCCCTGCCAGCCGCGCGGGCGGAAATTGCCGTCGAACGCAACCTTGGCACCTTGTTGCCGCGCCACTTCGAGCACGGCGAACAGCCGGCCAAGGCCGTTGTTCGAATAAAGCGACAACGTGATGCCGGAGAAATAGATCAGCCGCGACGCCGTCAGGCTTTCGGCAATGCGCATCCAATGGGCAGCTCGAAGAGTTCGCGCGCCGGCGCGGCCTCGTCCCAAGCGCGGACGCTCCGCCGCCGGAAGTATCGTTATCGACCAGGCACAAGCCCGGTAAACGGCCGGGCACGCGCAGGATCAGATTAGACGACACACCCTCCGCCGCGGCGAGCGCGACCACGCTATCGGAATAGGGATCGTCGCCGAGAGCGGTGGCAAATGCGACCTCGATGCCGGCCCGCGCCAAATAGATCGCGGTATTGAACGCATCGCCGCCGCAGGACAGCGCGAACATACCGTCCGCCCCACGTGCCAATTCGATCAAGACTTCGCCGATGCAAACAGCGCGCGCCTTCTCTCGGTCATGCCATTCGCCTCCAACAGCCCACAGCGAGCAAGGGTCGACAGCTAGCCTTATCGGATCGGGCTCGGAGCTTGGCAATACGATCCGCCTCCGCCTGCTGACGTCGGCCATCGGCAATGTTATATTGTAACAGTTGCTGGCCCGGGAAGCTCATGACCCATCACCACCACCAAGGCGGCGAACCGCATCCGTCGCCGGCGATCTCGCCGTCGCTGTTGCGCTGTCGGCGGTCCGACGTCTCGCGGTCGCCGGCGCAATGATAGCGCTCATCTGGGCGGCGTATCTGTGGGCGACACGATAAGCGCGATGCCGGCCTTGCGATTCCACGATGTGATCTCGGCTACGAACGCCATCCCGCCGTGCACCACCTTGACGGCACGGTGGAAAGCGGGGCGCTGGTCGCTGTTGTCGGCCCGAACGGCGCCGGCAAGTCGACCTTGTGCAAGAGCGTGGCCGGCATGCTGCAGCCGATTGCCGGATCGATCGAGCGTGACGGGCTCGATACCCACGACATGCCTATCTGCCGCAGGTGCCCGATATCGATCGTTCGTTTCCGATTACCGTCTACGACATGGTGGCCATGGGGCTATGGCGCAGCCGCGGCATGTTCGGCGGTATCGGCGCCAACGATCGGAAGATCGTCGAGCGGCGATCGCCGCCGTGGGATTGACCGGTTTTGAGCAGCGCGCCATCGGCACGCTGTCGGGCGGACAGATGCAGCGCATGTTGTTCGCCCGGGTCTTAATTCAGGACGCGCGCCTCATCGTGCTCGACGAGCCGTTCGCTGCTGTCGACGCCAAAACCTCGGTTGACCTCTTGGATCTGATACGGCGCTGGCACAGCGAGCGGCGCACCGTGCTGGCGGCGCTGCATGATATCGAACTGGTGCGAGCGAATTTTCCGGAGACTTTGCTGCTGGCCCGCGAGCCGGTGGCTTGGGCACCACGCCGAGCGTCCTACGTTCGGAGAATCTCAATAAAGCACGGCTGATGTGCGAGGCATTTGACGACAGCGCCGAAGCCTGCGCCGTGCGCGAGGTCGCTTAGGCGTCATGCTCTCGCATTATTTGCTCGAACCTCTTGGCGAAACTGCGGTTCGGCATTCGTTGGCCGCCATCTTAGCGTTGGCGCTCGGCGCGGGTCCGATCGGCGTATTCCTGATGCTGCGGCGCATGAGCCTGATCGGCGACGCGATGTCGCACGCCATTTTGCCGGGCGTCGCCATCGGTTTTCTTGTTGCCGGCCTGAGCGTCTTTGCCATGACGCTCGGCGGTCTTGTCGCCGGTCTCCTCATTGCGCTTTCGGCCGGAGCGGTGAGCCGGGCCACTTCATTGCAGGAGGATGCATCGCTTGCAGTGTTTCTACTCGTATCGCTCGCCTTCGGCGTCGTGATCGTGATCGTCAACGGCATCGATATCGAACAGCTCATGACGTTCCTGTTCGGCGAAGTGGCGGCCAAGATGAGCGCCGAAAAGCTCCTGGTCATTGCCGTCAATGCGACGATCAGTCTGATCGCCCTGGCGTTGATCTATCGGCCGCTGGTGCTCGGCTGCGTCGACCCGGGCTTCCTGCGTTCGGTCAGCCGCGCCGACGGCATCGCGCATCTGACCTTCCTCGCGGTATTGGTGCTCAACCTGATCAACGCCTTCCATGCGCTCGGCACGTTGCTCGGTGTCGGCGTCATCATCATTCCGGCTGCCACCGCCAGGTTTTGGACGCGCGACATCTCGACGATGATCGTATTGGCAACTGTGGTCGCGCTATTTTCCGGCTTTGCCGGAGTACTGATTGCTTTTCATTTGAGAATACCATCCGGTCCCGCGGTGACTCTGGTCGCCGGGTTCCTCTACGGCGGATCCGTCCTGTTCGGGCGGGTCGGCGGAATAGTCTGGCTGGCATTTCCCGGCCACCATTTGGAAGCCTGACCGAACCGCATACCGGTCGATTCAGAAACTCGCCGACGCTCCCACCGTCAGTTGGGTTTGAGCATCGTCACCAAGCGATTTTCTCGGCAACGTCCCTGCAATATTCTCGGCAAAGCCCGCGCTGTCGGCAAAATAATCCGCCGGCTGGAGCGTATTCTTGACCACGCGTTGCGCGGCGTCGCTCTTCATGATCGCGATGCAGGCGGCTTCGAGCTTATGCGTAACCTCGGCCGGCAGTCCGGCCGGTCCCAACAGCCCGCCGAAGCTCAGCGGCGCCACGTCGTAGCCCTGCTCCTTGAAGGTTGGCACATCGGGCAGTGCGGGATTGCGCGTCTCGGCAAACAATCCTGGCATGGCAAGCCCGCTGCCCGCCGCGGCCGTCAACGGCACCGCGGCGAAATCGATCTGTCCGGCACGCACGTTTTGAATTTCCTCGGCCGGCCCCTTGAACGGCACGTCGTTGAATTGGACCTTGGCCTCGTCTGCCAATTGGATCATGGCGAGATGCGGAATGGTCGCGATGCCGGGGATGCCGACGGTTATCGCGCCCGGCTTTTTCTTCGCGGCTTCGATCAGATCGCGCGCCGTCTTCAGCGGCGAATTCGGCGGCACAATGACAACCTGATCGTTCTTGAAGGTCTGGCAGATCGGCGTGAACGACTTGGCGGTGTAGCCGACTTCCTTATTGGTCAGCGGCTGCACGGTGATCGAATAGGTTGCGGTGTGCAACAGCGTATAGCCGTCGGGATTGGCGCGTGCCACATCGGCGGTGCCGAGAACGCCGTTGGCGCCCGGCTTGTTGACGACGATGAAAGGTTTGCCGAGCCGCGCCGAGAAGCCGTCGGCAAGCACGCGGCCCAAAATGTCGGCGCTCGAGCCCGCCGTGGCCGGGGCGATAATTTGAACGACACGCTCGGGGTAGTTTTGCGCGGCCGCTCCGGTCGCGGCGCTGACCGCCACGGTCAGGGTCATGACCATGGCCAAGTTCGTGGCCCCGATCGCCCTAATGCGCATCGGTCCCTCCCGCCGCTTTGATCGCGGTTGAAAACGATAGTCCAAGGGACGGCCGGATCAAGCCGGTTGGGACGCCAGGCGGGTTTCATCCCCGGTAATGCAAGGAGCGACGGATACCTATATAGGAGGGGCCAACGGAGGGACGCATGACCGACGCAAAAGCGCAAGAAAAGGCCGCGGAAAAAGCCCAGGACAAGGTGCCCGTCACCGTGCTGACGGGCTATCTCGGCGCCGGCAAGACCACGCTCCTCAACCGCATCCTGTCCGAGCCGCACGGCAAGAAATACGCCGTCATCGTCAACGAATTCGGCGAAATCGGCATCGACAACGACCTCGTCGTCGGCGCCGACGAGGAAGTGTTTGAGATGAACAACGGCTGCATCTGCTGCACCGTGCGCGGCGACCTGGTGCGCATTCTCGACGGGCTGATGCGGCGCAAGGGCAAGTTCGACGCCATCATCGTCGAGACCACCGGCCTCGCCGACCCCGCGCCGGTGGCGCAGACCTTCTTCATCGACGAGAATGTCGGGCGGCGGACCAAGCTCGACGCGGTGGTGACGGTCGCCGACGCCAAGTGGCTCAACGACCGGCTCAAGGATGCGCCGGAGGCCAAGAACCAGATCGCCTTCGCCGACGTCATCCTGATCAACAAAACCGACCTTGTCTCCGCCGCCGAGCTCGAGGAGGTCGAGGCGCGCATTCGCGGCATCAACCCTTACGCCCGGGTGCACAAGACCCAACGCGCCAAGATTGCGCTCGACGAGGTCTTGGGCCGCAACGCCTTCGATCTCGACCGCATCCTCGATCTCGAGCCGGCCTTTCTCGAAGGCGACGACCACGATCACGATCACGACGATCATGGCCACGGTCACGACCACCATCATGACCATGGCCATGATCAGAGCCACCACGCGCACGTCATAAGCACGGCGGGCTCAAGCACTACCACGACGAGGAGATGCAATCGATTTCGCTCAAAAGCGACAAGCCGCTCGACCCGGACAAATTCTTTCCCTGGGTGCAGGACCTGGTGCAGAAGGAGGGCCCGAACATTTTGCGCTGCAAGGGCATCCTGTCGTTCAAGGGCGACGATGAGCGCTTCGTGTTCCAGGGCGTGCACATGATCCTCGACGGCGACCATCAGCGGCCGTGGAACAAGGACGAGAAGCGGCAAAGCCGCATCGTCTTCATCGGCCGCAATTTGCCAGGCAAGAAGATCACCGAAGGGTTCGAGAGCTGCGCCGCCTAGGTCGCCGGGAATGAGCGACACTCGTAACGACACCGTCTCCGTCGTCGAACGCACGCGCGCCGTCGATGCGGGCGGCGCCGTTTTCGCCGCGCATTTTCTCGGCCGCACCGCCGTATTCGTGCTCGGCGAAGAGGCGCTGCTATTCGCCGAACCGGGCGGCGAACTGCGGCGCATGGCCGTGCATGGCGGCGCGATTCTTACCACCGCGACCGACGGCGAACGCATCGTCAGCGGCGGCGACGACGGCAAGTTAATCGCAACGGATTTGGGTTCAAGTCGCATCCTGGCGACTGACGCCAAGCATCGCTGGATCGATCACGTCGCGCTCGGACCCGACGGCGCGGTCGCCTGGTCGGCCGGCAAGACGGCGTTCGTTCAAGCCAAGGAGCTGCGCAGCTTCGAAGCGCCTTCGACCGTCGGCGGCCTCGCCTTCCTGCCCAAAGGATTCCGCTTGGCGATCGCGCACTACAACGGCGCCACGCTGTGGTTTCCGAACGCGGCGGGGGCAACGCCGGAAAAGCTCGAATGGAAGGGTTCGCATCTCGGCGCCACGGTGAGCCCGGACGGCCGCTTTCTCGTCACCACCATGCAGGAGCCGATGCTGCACGGCTGGCGGCTGGTCGACCGCCAGCACATGCGCATGTCGGGCTATAGCGCGCGCGTCACCTCGTTCGGCTGGACCGTCGGCGGCCGCTGGCTGGCGACGTCCGGCGCGACGCAGCTCATCCTGTGGCCGTTCCAGGCCAAGGACGGCCCGATGGGCAAGCAGCCGCAGCTCTTGGCGCCGTCCGAGCACCGCATCGAGGCCGTCGCCTGCCATCCCAGGCAGGACATCGTCGCCGCCGGCTATGCCGACGGCATGGTGCTGCTGGTGCGCATCGACGACGGCGCCGAGATCTTGGCCAAGAAGCCGGGCGAGGCTCCGGTCAAGGCGCTGGCCTGGAGCGCCGATGGGCTCTTGCTGGCGTGGGGAGCGGAGAACGGCGAGGCCGGGATCATCGATCTCACCTGAGCGCCCACCGGGAGTGTTTTGCCGAGGCTCCCCTTAAGCCAGTGTCACAAGCAAAAGCCCTGGGCGGGAGCCCAGAGCTTTGTCTCGTAACCGGGCGAGCGGTCAGATCACGTATTGCCGCAGCGGCGGATAGCCATTGAAGCCGACCGAGGAATAGGTCGCGGTGTAGGCGCCGGCCGCCTCGATCAGCACCTTGTCGCCGATCGCGAGCGACACCGGCAGCGGATACGGCGTCTTCTCGTAAAGCACATCGACCGAATCGCAGGTCGGGCCGGCGATGATGCAGGGCGAGGTCTCGTCGCGGTCGTGCGTGGTGCGGATCGGGTAGCGGATCGATTCGCCGATGGTCTCGGCCAGCCCGTGGAATTTGCCGATGTCGAGATAGACCCAGCGCACCTCGTCCTCGGGGCTGCGCTTGGCGATCAGCACCACTTCGGCTTCGATGATGCCGGCATTGCCGACCAGGCCGCGGCCGGGCTCGACGATGGTATTGGGCAGATTGTTGCCGAAGTGCTTGCGCAACGCCTTGAAGATCGCCTTGCCGTAGCTCTCAAGCTTCGGCGTCTTGCGCACATAGCGGGCCGGGAAGCCGCCGCCGAGATTGACGATCGACAGCGCGATGCCGCGCTCCGCGCAGGTGCGGAACACCGACGCGGCCGAGGCCAAGCGCACGGTCCCAGGCTTCGACATTGTGCTGCTGCGACCCGACGTGGAAGGAAATGCCATAGGGGACGAGGCCGTTCTTGTGCGCGTGCTCGAGAATATCGGCGGCATAAGCGGGCTCGCAGCCGAACTTCCGCGACAGCGGCCATTCGGCGCCTGAGCCGTCGCAATGGATACGGCAGATCACGCGGCTGCCGGGCGCGGCGCGGGCCACCTTCTCGACCTCGGCCTCGCAGTCGACGGCGAACAGCGTCACGCCGAGGCCGAAGGCTTCGGCGATCTCGCGCTCTTTCTTGATGGTGTTGCCGTAGGACACGCGGTCCGGCGTAGCGCCGGCAGCGAGCACCTGGTGCGTCTCGGGCAGTGACGCGACATCGAAGCAGCAGCCGAGATCGGCCAACAGCTTGAGGATTTCCGGCGCCGGGTTGGCTTTGACGGCGTAGAAAACCTTGGTGTCCGGCAACACCTTGGCGAAGTTCTGGTAATTTTCGCGCACGACGTCGAGGTCGACGACGAGGCAGGGTCCGTTATCGGTGCGATGCTTGAGAAATTCGCGGATGCGCGTGGTCATGCCACCCAGCTCCCTGATCCGGCAGGCGGCGTAGCCGCCGAGGTGAATCTCCTGCGACGTGCACGGTCCCGCGTTATTGCGGAGCCGCATGCGTCGCCGTGATTGCTGCCTTGGTCCGGATGAGGGAGATCCCGTTCCGCACTGCTGGCAAAGATGGACAAGCCTCTTCGGTGTCCCCGGCATTGGCGCCGGCAGTAACCAAAAAAGCCCTTCCGTCGTTGCTTTAAGCCGCGTCGCCAGTGGAGAGCTGGCATTGCCGGTTTCGCCTCCGGCTGCCGGTCGCGGGAGCAAGGAAGTAGAGTCTCTTCCTTAGGCGGCTGTCCGGCCTCTTGTCCGGATGCCCACCGACCGACACACGGCCACAGGCACGTGCGAAATTGGGCAATCTCGAAATAATCCATTCAGCCGCGCTGTCAAGCGTTTTAGTCCTAACGAGAGGTAAAAGATGAGGCAGGGCGGCGGCCAGCGTGCCGCGACCGCGACGTCAGTCCGCCGTGAACGGCTCGACGTGGTGCGCCGCGCGCACGAACTGCACCATCACCGCAATGCCGCAGAGGATGAAAAGTCCGTCAAGCACGCGGGCGCCGAGCGCGCCAAGCGCAAACAGGTTGGCGATCGCCCAGCTGCCGGCGAAGGCCGCGCCGAACACTTCGGCGCTGATCAGAATCGCCGCGCTCAAGACGGTCAGCACGTTCGGCCAGAGGATGCGGCGTCGGCGCGGAGCGGTGGAGCTGTCCATGGGGCGTCCTCTTAAGCCGCGTCGCGTGCGGATTTTGCCGACAACAGCCCGGCCTCGACCAGGGCCATGCGGATGCGCTCGATCTCGGAGCGGCCGAGCTTGACCAGCGGCGGCCGCACCACGGCGCGCGGCAGGCGGCCGAGCAGCACCAGGGCTTCCTTCATACGGTTATGCATGTCGGCCCAGGGTTCGGAATAGAACACTTTGGCCAGCGGATAGATGCGGTCATTGAGGCGGCGCGCCTCGGCAAGATCGTTGGCTTTGACCGCCCGGAACAGCGCTGCCTGCAGGTCGGCAATGACGCTGCCGGACCCGGACAGAAGACCGTTGCAGCCCAGCACCAGCGAACTCAACAGCCAGGCGCTGTGGGTCGACAGCACGTTGACCGGCCGCTTGAGGCTTTGCAGCTCGCGGACATGCATCTCGTGCTGCGGAATATTGCCACACCAATCCTTGATGGCGCGAATGGTCGGCACCTCCTCGACCATTTTGAGGAGCGTGTCGCGCGGATAGCCCTGCCCGGTCGAAAGCGGATACTGGAACGCGATCAGCGGCAGGCTCGTCGCATCGGCGATGCGCTTGAAATGCTCGACAGCCATAGCCGGCGATTGCCCGAGTGTGAACGGCGCCGGCGGGAATACCAGGAGCGCCGAGGCGCCGCCCGCCTCCGCCATGCGCGCGATACGCGCGGCCTCGAGGCTGCCGTCGGCCCACACGCCGTTGACGATCGGCAGCCGGCCGCCGATCTCGTCTTGTGCAATGTCGAGAACCCGACGCTGCTCGTCGAAGCTGCAGGAGGCGACCTCGGTCGAATGCGCATTGACGGTGACGGCGGAGAGCCCTTCGGCCGCGGCCACGTCGGAGAGGTGCTTGCGGAAGCCCCCCTCGTCGATCGCCAAGTCGTCGGCAAACGGCAGAATAACGGCCGGGATGACGCCGTGCGGCAGATAATGGGCGTGACGGGGCATAAACTCTCCTTTCGCCGCCCTGGCGACTTTGGCAGCGCTGGTGCGATGACATATATCACGCCTGCCCCCGCCTTTGGTAAGACCCACCGCAATGCCCGAAACGACCCAAGCCCCTAGCCAATCCCCTGCCGCCGCCAATCCGTTTTTGGAGGCCTGGACCACCCCGGATGGGGTTCCACCCTTCGACCGCATGGCGCCCGAGCACTTTCGGGAGGCCTATGCGCGCGCGCTTGCCGAGCACGAGGCCGAGGTCGCCGCCATCGCGGCGGAGACTGCGCCACCGAGCTTTGCAAATACGATCGCGGCGCTGGAATTGGGCGGGCGGGCGCTGGAACGCGTCGGCAATGCGTTTTGGCTCCTTGCCGGGGCGCACACCAACGATGCGCTGCTCGAAATCGAGCGCGAACTTTCGCCACAGATCGCCCGCCATTGGAACAAGATCCACAGCAATGCGGGGCTGTTCCGCCGCATCGACACGGTGATGCGAGAAGCTGACAGCCTTGGGCTCAATGCCGAACAAAAACGCGTCACCGAGCGCTACCATACGAGCTTTCGCCGCTCGGGCGCCGCGCTCGACGGCAAAGCGAAAGAACGCCTTGCCGCGATTATCGAGCGGCTTGCCGAGCTCGGCACTGCGTTCAGCCAAAACGTGCTCGCCGACGAGCAGGCCTTTACTCTGCGGCTCGAAGGCGAAGCAGAGCTGGCCGGCTTGCCCGATTTCATGCGCGAGGCGATGCGCGCGGAGGCGCGCGATCGCGGGCTCGACGGCTATGCCGTCACGCTGTCGCGGTCGAGCGTCGAGCCGTTCCTGCAATTTTCCGACCGCCGCGACCTGCGCGAGAAGGTGTTCCGCGGCTTTGTCATGCGCGGCGACAATGGCGGGCCGACCGACAACAAGGCTCTCATCGCCGAGATGGTGCGGCTCCGCGCCGAGCGGGCGCGGCTCCTCGGCTATGCCGACTTCGCCCATTACCGGCTCGACGATGCGATGGCGAAGACGCCAGCGGCGGCCCGGCAGCTGCTCGACACGGTGTGGGCCCCGGCACGCTCGCGCGCGCTCGCCGATCGTGACGCCATGCAGGCGTTGATCCAGGAGGAAGGCGGCAACTTCAAGCTCGAGCCGTGGGACTGGCGCTACTACGCCGAGAAGCTGCGGCACCGGCTGTGCGAGTTCGACGAGACCGAGATCAAGCCCTTTTTCAACCTCGACCGCATGATCGAGGCCGCCTTCTATACGGCGGGCCGCCTGTTCGGCCTGACCTTCACCAGCGCCGACGTGCCGGTCTGGCATCCCGATGTGCGGGTATGGAACGTCAGCGATGCCGACGGCAAAAAAGTCGGGCTGTTTTTCGGCGATTATTTCGCGCGGCCCTCCAAGCGCAGCGGCGCCTGGATGACCTCGCTGCGCGATCAGGAAAAGCTTATGGGCGACGTCCGCCCGCTGATCGTCAACGTCTGCAATTTCGCCAAAGCCCCGGACGGCGAGCCGACGCTGCTCTCCTTTGAGGACGCGCGTACGCTGTTCCACGAATTCGGCCACGCGCTGCACGGGCTTTTGTCGTCGGTGACCTATCCGACCATCGCCGGCACCAACGTCGCCACCGATTTCGTCGAATTGCCGTCGCAGCTTTACGAGCACTGGCTGGAGCGGCCGGAAGTGCTGCGGCGCTTTGCCCGCCACTACCAGACCGGCGCGCCGATGCCGGAGGAATTGCTGCAACGGCTCATCGCCGCCCGCAATTTCAACAAGGGTTTTGCCACCGTCGAATACATCGCCTGCGCCGCGGTCGATCTCGATTTTCATTCGCTGTCGCAGCCGGAAGAAATCGATTCGACGGCTTTCGAAGCCAAGGCGCTGTCGCGCATCGGCATGCCCGGCGAGATCGCCATGCGGCACCGGCCGCCGCAGTTCGCCCACATCTTTTCCGGGGGCGGTTATGCCGCGGCCTATTACAGCTACATGTGGTCGGAAGTGCTCGATGCCGACGCCTTTGCGGCGTTCGAGGAAACCGGCGACATATTCGATGCGGCGACGGCAAAACGGCTGCGCGAATCGATCTACGCCGCCGGCGGCTCGCAGGAACCCGCCGATGCCTACAAGGCCTTCCGCGGCCGATTGCCGAGCGCCGAAGCCCTCTTGCGCAAACGCGGCTTTGCCGAATCGGCCGCGCGCACAGTGAGCATGGTCGATCTGCAAAGCGCCGGCCATCGCCGCGGCGTCGTCTGCGCGCCGCATTCTGCCGCGGTCGAAGCCGGCCGCGGCGTCCTCACCGAAGGCGGCAATGCGCTCGAAGCCATGGTGGCCATGGCCGCGGCGATCGCCGCCGTTTATCCGCACATGAACCACCTCGGCGGCGATGGCTTCTGGCTCGTCCGCGAACCCTCCGGCCGGGTGCGCGCCATCATGGCGGCGGGCCCCGCCGGCGCGCTGCGCTAAGCCTGAGCTCTATCGCGACTACGAGACTATCCCGACGCGCGGGCCGCTGGCGGCCTTGACCGTGCCCGGCGCAATTGGCGGCTGGCTGCTGGCGCTGGAGGCGGCGAAGGCCCATGGCGGGAAATTGCCGCTCGGCGTCCTGCTTCGCTCCCGCTATAGCGGCGGCTCGCGACGGCTACGCCGTCACGCGCAGTCAGGCGCGGCTGACGCATGACCACATCGCCGAACTGAGGGACGTGCCCGGTTTTGCCGCGACGTTTCTGACGGACGGCAAGCCGCCGGCGCTCGGCGACAAACTGAAACAGACTGCACTAGCTGCCACGCTCTCACATTTGGCGCAGGCCGGGCTCGACGATTTTTATCGCGGCGACGTCGGGCGCGAGATTGCCGCCGATCTCGAACGCATCCATAGCCCGGTCACGCGCCTCGATCTCGATCGTTATCGAGCGACGCCTGGCCGAACCGTTGCACGTCAAGCTGCCGTCAGCACTGTCTACAACACCGACGCGCCCACCCAAGGCGTCGTGTCGCTCTTGATTCTGGCCTTGTTCGCGCGGCTGAACGTGCGTGAAGCGGAGGGCTTCGATCATATTCACGGCCTGGTCGAGGCGACCAAGCGCGCGCTTGCAGCGTGCGCGACCGCCTCGTTACCGATCCGAATTATCTCGCTCATTCGCTCGATCGCGTGCTCGACGACCGCGCCATCGCCGACGAAGCGATGCAGATCGACCGCAAAAGGCCGCGCGCTGGCCGCTCGCGCCCGGGGCCGGCGATACGATCTGGATGGGCGCTGCCGACTCAAGCGGCCTGGTCGTCTCCTATATCCAATCGCTCTATTGGGAATTCGGCTCCGGCTGCGTTTTGCCGGCGACCGGCGTGCTGATGCAGAACCGCGGCGCGAGCTTTTCGCTCGACGCCGGCGCGTTGAATTATCTGCGGCCGGGGCGGCTGCCGTTTCATACTCTCAATCCGGCGCTCGCCGTGCTCAATGACGGCCGCATCATGGCCTATGGCTGCATGGGCGGCGACGGCCAGCCGCAGACGCAAAGCGCGCTGTTCACCCGCTACGTCAATTTCCGCGCGTCGCTTTCGGACGCGATCGACCGGCCGCGCTGGGTGCTCGGCCGTACCTGGGGCACGCCGCGCACCGCGCTGCGGCTCGAGCCGCGTTTCGATGGCAATCTGGTCGACCGACTCGCTGCGGCCGGTCACGATGTCGAGGTCCTGTCGGAGCCCTATTCCGACGTCATGGGGCATGCCGGCGCCGTCGTGCTGCATCCGAACGGCACCCTGGAGGGCGCCCACGATCCCCGCGCCGATGGCGGCGCGGCGGGGGTGTAATCCTGCGCGGTTTAAGTTTTATGCTTCTTCGCCTGCGCCCGCGCATCGGCCACTATGACTTTGAACACCTTCATTTCCACGACGCCCGGCACCCGGAACGTGCCGACGATGAAGCCGGGAGTGCCTTGGAAGCCGAGCGCGTCGGCTTGATCTTCGTTACGGGCCAACAGGTCGTCGATCGTCTTTTGATGGGCCTGGAGGTCCTTGATCGCCAGATCGACGTCGACACCGGCCTTGGCAAGAAGCTCGGCGATGCTTGCCTTTGTGAGCTTGGTATCGGCTCCGATCAGCGCATCGTGAGCCTCGGCGTATTTGTTTTGATATTTTGCCGCCAGCGCTATTTCCGCCGCGGCGGTCGAAATCGCGCCGAAAATCGGCCAATCTTTCAAGACCAGTCTGATGTTGCCGTCGTCCCGCACCAATTGCGCGAGTTCGGGCGCCATCTTTTTGCAATACGGGCACTGATAGTCGGAATATTCGACGACCGTCAGGTCGCCTTTGGGATTTCCCAAGGACGGGATCTCAGGATCGTGCAGTACGCTGTCTCTGCTGAGGATATCGTCCGGTTGCTGCCCGAAAGCGACCGCCGAAAGCGAACCAAATGCAATCGCGATGGCGCAAACATAGGCGAGCAAGGAAGCTTGCTTCCGGCTTTCGGCAATTTGCTCAGCGCTCATAGACTGACGACCTCGCTAATGTGTTCGTGTTGACCTGTTCGACGCGCGGCCAGGCAGGAAATCAGCGCAGCTCGGAGGAAGATCGCTCCATCGGGCCAAGCCCGAGCTTGTCCATCAGCTCGCGGTCGCGGTCGCGGCCGGGATTGGGCGTGGTCAAGAGTTTAGGCCCGTAAAAAATTGAATTGGCGCCGGCGAGGAAGCACAAAACCTGGGTCTCCTCGCTCATCTCCTCGCGGCCGGCCGAGAGCCGCACCACCGAACGCGGCATGGCGATGCGGGCGACCGCAATGGTACGCACAAATTCGATCGGGTCGAGGGCGCCCTGCGCCGCCAGCGGCGTGCCGGCGCACTTTGACCAGCATGTTGATCGGCACCGATTCAGGATGCACGGGCAGCGATGCCAGCGTAGCGATCATGCCGACCCGGTCTTCGCGAGTCTCGCCCATGCCGACGATGCCGCCGCAACAGACATGGATACCGGCCGCGCGCACGTGATCGAGCGTCTCCAGGCGGTCACGATAGGTGCGCGTGGTGATGATCTCGCCGTAAAACTCGGGCGAAGTGTCGAGGTTGTGGTTGTAATAATCGAGACCCGCATCTTTGAGGCGGCGCGCCTGCGGCGCTGTCAGCATGCCGAGCGTCGCGCAAGTCTCGAGCCCCAATGCTCTGACACCCTCAACCATTGCGCAAACATGATCGAGGTCGCGATCCTTCGGCTCGCGCCAAGCCGCGCCCATGCAAAAGCGGCTGGCGCCGGCGCCTTTGGCGGCGCGCGCCTCGGTGAGCACGGCGTCGAGCGCCATCAGCCTTTCTGCCCGTACGCCGGTATCGTAGCGCGCGCTCTGCGGACAATAGGCGCAATCCTCCGGGCAGCCGCCGGTCTTGATCGACAACAGCGTTGAAATCTGCACTTCGGCCGGGTCGAAATTCGCCCGGTGCGCGCATTGCGCGCGAAACATCAGCTCCGGGAACGGCAGGTCGAACAACGCCCGCACCGCGGCGCGCGTCCAGTCATGGCGCGGCAGGCCCGAGTTCGGTGAATACGGCGAGGCATCGGCGGCAAGAGACATCGAAGCGAGTGTAACCCGCGACGACGCCTAGGGAAAGTCGGCTTATGCCGCCGAGGTCTCGACCAGCCGAAGCGGCCGTCGCGCCGGCACGATCTTGCCCAATCGCAACAGCTCGCTGGCGCGCTCGGCATTGACCGGTTCGCTGAAGTAAAAGCCTTGGCCGTGCTCGCAACCGGCGGATAATAGAAAGTCTGCTTGGCCTTCGGTCTCGATACCTTCGGCAATGATCTCGATGA
>CAWFLM010000004.1:0-1048045 GCA_963816565.1 uncultured Alphaproteobacteria bacterium
CTGGAAACATCGCTTCAAGGAAATCCGCGCCTTCGAGCGCCACCTGACGCGCAACGGCACGCTGGTTTTGAAATTCCATTTGCGCATTTCCAAGGAAGAACAGCGCAAGCGCTTCCTGGCGCGGCTCGACGAGCCGTTCAAGCGCTGGAAATTCTCGGCGAACGACATCGCCGAGCGCGAGCGCTGGGACGACTACATGGCCGCTTATCAGGACATGATCCGCGAAACCTCGACCGATTATGCGCCCTGGTATGTCGTTCCGGCCGATCACAAGCCCATCACCTGGCTGATCGTGTCGGCGGCGATCACCGAGGCGCTGGGGAGGGCCGAGAAGCTGGACTACCCCAAGGTCGCCGGCAAAGCGCTCAAAGAGCTGAAGAAAGTGGGGCGCGAGCGCTCAAGGCCGAGGAGCCGCGCTGAGGCGCGCTCTCGGAGGGGGCGCTTGCGCCGGCGGCCTCTTCCGCTAAAAGGGCCGGTCCCACAGGGGTTAACGCGGAATTCACCTTAATCCGCGAGCTTGGACCGCAACGAGGGCAGCAGCAATGTCGACTCGCCGCGATTTCCGCGCGATGACCCGGGGGGCCGCAGCTTCTGCCCTTCCGGCGCTGCCCGCATGCATTGCAAATTCTTGGCGGGCTCCTGCTCCTTATCACCCCCTGAGGGCCGGCTGGGCGTTTGCGCCTGGGCACTCAGGGGTCGACTGCAGCAACGGAACCCAACGAGCGCCCCGACCCGAAGATCGGCGGGCGCAAACCAAAAGGACCTCGAGCCATGACCACGCCAGCCAATCCGGAGCACAGCTGGCAAAGTCCGAAAAGGACCGCGTCGTCATTTTCGACACCACCTTGCGCGACGGCGAGCAATGTCCCGGCGCGACCATGACGCATGAGGAGAAGCTCGAAGTCGCCGAACTGCTCGACGACATGGGCGTCGACATCATCGAGGCCGGCTTTCCGATCGCCTCCGACGGCGATTTCGCCGCCGTCCACGAGATCGCCAAGCGCACCAAGAACGCGGTGATCTGCGGCCTGTCGCGCGCCGCGTTCAAGGACATCGACCGTTGCGCCGAAGCGATCAAGCCGGCCGAGCGCCGGCGCATCCACACTTTCCTCTCCACCTCGCCGGTGCATATGAAATACAAGCTCCAGAAGGAGCCGCACGAAGTCTACGAGATGGTGATCGCGCAGGTGACGCGGGCGCGCAATTACACCGACGACGTCGAGTGGTCGGGCGAGGACGGCACCCGCACCGAGTTCGATTTCCTCTGCCGCTGCGTCGAGGCGGCGATCAAGGCCGGCGCCACCACCATCAATATCCCCGACACCGTCGGCTATACGGTGCCGGAGGAATATTTCGCGCTGTTCGCGCTGCGCGAGCGCGTGCCGAATTCCGACAAGGCGCGCTTCTCGGTGCATTGCCATGACGATCTCGGCATGGCGGTGGCGAATTCGTTGGCCGGCGTGCGCGCCGGCGCGCGGCAGATCGAATGCACCATCAACGGCATCGGCGAGCGCGCCGGCAATGCCTCGCTCGAGGAAGTCGTGATGGCGATGCGGGTGCGCAACGACGTGATGCCGTTCTGGACCGCCATCGACTCGACCATGCTGACGCGCGCGTCGAAGCTCGTCGCGGCGGTGACTTCGTTCCCGGTGCAGTACAACAAGGCGATCGTCGGCCGGAACGCCTTCGCGCATGAGAGCGGCATCCATCAGGACGGCATGCTCAAGCATACGCAGACCTACGAGATCATGATGCCCGAGAGCGTCGGCGTGAAGCAGACCTCGCTGGTCATGGGCAAGCATTCCGGCCGCCATGCCTTCGTGCACAAGCTCGAGGAACTGGGCTATCACCTCGCCGGCAATCAGCTCGAAGACGCGTTCGTCCGCTTCAAGACGCTCGCCGACCGCAAGAAGCACGTCTACGACGAGGACATCGAGGCGCTGGTCGACGAGGAGATCGCGACCGCGCAGGATCACATCAAGCTCGTCTCGCTCTCGGTGATCGCCGGCACGCGCGGGCCGCAGCGCGCCACCATGAAGCTCGACATCGACGGCAAGACGATGATCGAGGAACGCGAGGGCAACGGCCCGGTCGACGCGGTGTTCAACTGCATCAAGGCGATGGTGCCGCACGAGGCGGTGCTCGAGCTCTATCAGGTGCACGCCGTGACCGAAGGCACCGACGCGCAGGCGGAAGTCTCGGTGCGGCTGTCGGAGAACGGCCGCACGGTGACCGCCAAGGGCGCCGATCCCGACACGCTGGTCGCCTCGGCCAAGGCCTATCTCGCCGCGCTCAACAAGCTCGTGGTGCGCCGGCTGCGCGGCCAGCCCGAGGAGCGCCGGCTGCACTCGACGGATGTGGGGTGATTCGCGATGCCGTCCGCGGGCCGGCCCCACTGGTCCCGGCCTCCACTACTTCAGCCTCGGGACCCGTGATAAGATGCTGGGCTGACGCCAACGATAAATGCGGCTTTCTTCCCGGCCGGTGCCATCCAGACTTGGCATCGCCCCGGCGATGCTCTAGATACGGCTCGCATGCGGGCCGCAAAGCCCGGCCCCATCAGCTTGGTGGAAGAACCTAAACTCGCGGTTGTTGGGTTAGGGCGCATAGCTCAGTTGGTAGAGCAGCTGACTCTTAATCAGCGGGTCCAAGGTTCGAGTCCTGGTGCGCCCACCAGCCTTCGCGTGGCGCATAGCCGAGAATGCTTTCGCGCCAAGCGCCGAGCCTCGGCGAACACCGAGGATTGCCGCGAGCTTGGCTTGCCCGCAGACAAGCCGGCCAAGGTGACGCCGTGCATCCGCTCATCCCGCCATCACCGATCGTCGGTGGCGAATCGAGCGCGTCATGGATGACGCGGCCGAGCGCGGAAATCTGGTAGGGCTTGCGCAGCACCGGAAATTCCGGGCCGGTATCAAACACCTTGGTGTAGCCGGTGGTCAGCACCACCGGAATGTTTGGATAGCGGGTCGTGACCGTGCGCGCCAAAGCCAGGCCGTCGGTCTGGCCGGGCAGCACCACGTCGCTGAAGACGAGATCGACATCTTTTGCCGGCGGCGAGGATATCGAGCGCGGCGGATGCGGTTTCCGCTTCGATGGTGCGGTAGCCGAGCTGCTCCAACAGCGACACCGCGACGTGCCGGACGTCGGGATTGTCCTCGACGACCAGAATCGTCTGCCGGTCGAGCGTGACATATTGCGCGTCGTCTTGCGGCGACGGCGCGGCGATGGCGGCGTGGCTGCGCGGCAGATAGACTGTCACTTTGGTGCCGCGGCCGACTTCGCTGTCGATCGACACCGTGCCGTCCGAGCGCCGGGCAAAACCATAGACCTGCGACAGGCCGAGCCCGGTGCCTTTGTCCGGACCTTTGGTGGTGAAGAACGGCTCGACCACCCGCGACAAAAGATCGGGCGGAATGCCGTTGCCGGTATCGGTGACGCTGAGCGCGACGAAATCGCCTGCCGACGCCTTGCGGCGCAGTCGGCCGCCTCGAAATGCACGTTCTCGGCCGCGATCGAAATGCGGCCGCCCTCGGGCATCGCGTCGCGCGCATTCACCGCGAGATTGACCAGAGCGAGCTCGAGTTCCGATTTGTCGACGCGGACCGGCCAGGTCGTGTCCGGAACCTCGATCTGGAATTCGATATTGACGTGCATCGAGCCTGACAGCACGTCGCGGATGGCTGCACCGCCTCGGCGAGATCGATCACCGTCGGGCTGAGCGGCAGCGTGCGCGAGAACGACAACAGCTGCCGCGTCAGATTCTCGCCGCGCGTCGCGGCCATTTCGATCGCCGCCAGGGCGCGCATGTCCGCGGATCCTTAGCGGCTTCTTGAGGCGCTGCGCGTGGCCGCTGACGATCATCAGCAGGTTGTTGAAGTCGTGGGCGATGCCGCCGGTCAGCTGGCCGATGGCGTCCATCTTCTGCAAATGCGCGGTCTGTTGCTGCGCGCGTTCGAGCGCGGCCGCGGCTTCCTTCTCGGCGGTGACATGGCGGCCGGCGACATAGATCAGGCCGTTGCTCTCGGTCATGGTCCATTGCAGCCAGCGCCAAGAGCCGTCCTTGTGGCGGAAGCGATTTTCCATGCGCACTGTCGGCACGCCCGCGCGCCAGTTGCGCCGGCCGGCGTTCGAATGCGGCGCATCGTCGGGATGGCGCAATTCGCTGACATGCATGGACTTGATCTCGTCCTCGCTCCAGCCGAGCAAACGCGTCCAGGCCGGATTCATGCTGAGGAAATAGCCTTCGAAATTCGACACCGCGAGCAGGTCTTCGGACACGTTCCAGATGCGGTCGCGCTCGAGCGTGCGTTTCTCGACTTCGGCCTCGAGCTGTTCGCTGACCAGCCGCAGCTCGGCTTCGACGCGGTTGCGCTCGCGGTCGGCGCGTTTCTGTTCGGTGATGTCGAGGAGAGAGGCAATCCAGCCGTCGACGTTGCCTTTCGCGTCGGTTTCGGGCCGATAGGCGATGTATAGGGTGCGCAATCCGATCGCCGGAAAGTAGAGCTCGCATTCGAAATCCACCGGCTCGCCGCGCAGCACCTTCTCGATATAGGGGTGCAGCGTACTCGAAACCGGCCGGCGCCAAGCATTTCGGCGATGGTCTTGCCGATGACCTCGTCGCGGCCCGGTAAATCATCTGTGCATAGGCCTCGCTGATGAAGCGGTAGCGCAGATCGCGGCTGCACCGCACCAGCATGAACGGCGTGCGGTTAATGACGGATTGCAGTTCCGCCTGGCTGGCGCGCAGCGCGTCTTCGGCGCGCTTGCGCTCGGTCAGTTCCTGAAAGCTGCAAACGGCGCCTTCAACTCGGCCGGAGCGGTCGAGAAGCGGTGCGGCATTCATCAGCACCGGCACGCGCGAGCCGTCGGGCCGCTCGATCACGAGTTCGGCGCCAAGCACCGGTTTGCCGGTTCGAAGTGGCATGGCGACCGGCGTCGCATCGAAGTCGAGCGGCTCGCCGGCGGGCCCATAGCGGCGGAAGGACGGACCATATTGCTCGCTGGGATCGCCGACCTGCGGCGTCTGTCCCCACAATTCGACAGCGCGCCGGTTGTAGCGGACCAGGCCGCCATCGGCCGGCACAGGCAAAAGCCCGTCGGAATGGCATCCAACGCGCTTTGGTCGATAGCGCGGAAGACGTCGAAACCGGGCGGCGCCGAGACGGTCCTGGGACCCTGACCACTCATCGCATACTTCCCCCGAACTGGCGCAACCCGCGTCGGCGGAGAAAGTTCCACTTGTTTCAACCCCTTATCGTCCTCGTGCGGCGCGGCCGCAAAGGCCCTTGTACGGGGGATGCCATTCGGCAAATACCTACGGCTTTGCTCCTTAGTCGCTGAAATTTGCGGCGAGATAGTCGGCAATGGTTTTTGCTTCGCCGGACGTTGTGGGTGCGCCCAGGCGACCATATCGGCGACGATCACGGGCCACGTTCGCCGGTCTCGTTTGACGATGGCGACGCGTTCGAGGTCATGGCAAACGCTGCATTGCGTCTCGACCAAATCTTGCCGACGCCATCGGCAGGGTGACCGGCTTGGCCGGGGAAGATTATGCCTGGCCCGAGATTGAGCGCCAGGTAATTCACCACGGTATCGATCTCCGGGTCGACAACTGCGACGCAGCACCATATTGTCGACATAGACGCGCCAGCCGGCGGCGCCATCGCGAATTTTGGCGATCGTGCCGAGATAGTGGCATTGCGAGCAGACAGCCGCGACCAAGTCGCGGCTGTCGCCCGGCGGCAAAGGATTGGCATTTTGCGCGCGGCTCGGCGCGACGGCGGCGACGATCGAAAGCGCGACGAGAGCGGGCAAGGCAGCACGCATGATCACACCTTCCGCGTACGCAGGTCGGCGACCGAATACGGCGGATGCCACTCGGACACCGCGCCAAGCCCCTCACGCTTGATGTGAATGTCGAGCAGATAGGGCCGTCCCTCGACCATCGCGCTTTTGGCGCGAGCAAATGCGTCTTTCAGACCGTCCGGCTCCTTCACCGTCTCGCCTTCGACGCCGAAGGCGCCGGCGGCTTTGGCAAAATCGACGTCGGGATCGCCGAGATAACAGGTCATGTCGCGCGCGGCTTCGAATTGCCGGCCGGCGCTGTTCCAGATGCGATTGCGCTCATTGTTGTAGCTGTGGTTGTTGAGCACGATCACGGTCACCGGCGCCTTGTAGCGCGCCATGCTCCATAACGGCTGCGGTCCTGAGAAGCAGAAGCTGCCGTCGCCGACGACGGACACCACCGGCACGTCGGGCCGCGCCAGCTTGACGCCGAACCCGGCCGCCATGCCCCAGCCCAGCACATTGGGACTGGTGCTGAAATACGGCTTGTCGTCGCCGCCGAACGACATCGGCGCATCCATGGTCTTTCCGGAATCGGCGTCGGTGACATAACAGGTGTCGCGGTCGAGATTGGCCTCGAGCTCGAGGCCGAGCCGCTCGATGCTGACCGGCGTCGAATCGGCCAAGGCGTGCGCGAGCGCTTCGCGCTCGTCGTGCATCTGCTTGGAATAGGTAGCCGCCTGCGCGGTGCGTTCGTCGGCGATCGCCTTGAGGCGCGACGCGGTGGCCATGCTGCGGATCGCATCCGCCAGATCGGCCATGGCCAGACGCAGGTCCGCGACCATGGCGAGATCGACCGGCGCCGCGCGGGCGAGAGCCGTCGGATCGAGCCGGATCGAAATCAATTTGGTGCCGGGCGAAGCGAGTTCGCCGAAGCGGTTGCCGAGATTGAGCAGCACGTCCGGTTTGCCGGGATAGCGCATGGTGCGCAGCAGCGCGCCGACATAGAGCGGATGCCGGGTCGGGAACGGCTTCGACGAATAGCCAAGGCCGCCGGTTAAGCTTGCGACAGGCGCACCAAGCAATTCGGCGAGATCGACCAGCTCCTTCTCGCCGCGGCACCAGGTGATGTCGTCGCCAATGCTGATGAGAGGATTTTTCGCCTCGATCAGCATGCGCGCCGCTTTTTCGATGTCGTTCTTGTCGGGACGAATCCGCATCGGCACATCGAACTTGCTGCGCTCCCACACTTGGGTTTTGGCGCGCTGCTCGAGCACATTGGTCGGCAGCGACAAAAACACCGGACCGCACGGCGGCGTCGAGGCGAATTTGAGCGCGCGCCGCGTCGTTTCCGCGATAGCCGCGGTCGACTGCGTCTGCCAGAACCACTTGGTGATGGGTTCGGTCATCAGCTCGGGGTGATCGGGCTCCTGCAACTGATCGCGGCCGAGCGCAGTCCTGGTCGATCGAGGCGACCGCGACCAAAAGCGGAATCTGATCCTTGTAAGAATTGACCATCTGCGTCATGGCGTTGGGCAGGCCGATATTGGCGACGACAACGACGCCGGTGCGGCCGGAGGCGCGCGCATAGCCGTCGGCCATCGCGATCACGGCGCCTTCCTGGATGCCCTTGATCAAATGAATTTCGGGCACGTCGACGAGCGCGTCGAAGATCGGATGATCGCCGGTCGAAGGATTGAAAAAGAGATATTCGACGCCGGCCGCCTTGAGTTGCGCCACGAACAACGCGCCGCCGTTGCCCTCGACGTCATAAATCGCTGACGGTGCGCTGGCGGCGGCGGTGGGGGCGGCGCCCGGTGCGAGCGGACTCAAATTCTGCGCCACCGCCTTGGCGGCAACGCCGCTCATTCCCAGCGCGCTCAAGCCGGACACGAGTTGTCTGCGGGATAGTCCCTGATCGAGGTAATCCTTGATCAGTTGCTTCATGAAATCCTCCCGCGCAGAGCCTGTTATCGGCTTGTCTTTGCGCAACATTAGCATGCTTGCTAGCATCAAGCCTACGGCGGACGGCCCATTCGAACGGCGGCCCGGAAATTGCATGATTGGCGGGCAGATAAAAGCGTAACGTGTAACAGCATGTCGATCCTCGTCGGGCTCCATCACGCCACCCGCTACACCTACGACCGGCCGATCGGTCTTGGTCCGCAGATCGTGCGCTTGCGGCCGGCGCCGCATACCCGCACGCGAATTCCAAGCTACTCGCTGACGGTGACGCCGGCGCAGCATTTCGTGAACTGGCAGCAGGATCCGCACGGCAATTGGCTGGCGCGCTACGTTTTTCCGGAAAAGACCAGCGAATTCTCCATCACCGTCGATCTGCGCGCCGACATGGAGGTCATCAATCCGTTCGACTTCTTCGTCGAGCCCTATGCGGACAAATGGCCGTTCAAATTTGCGGCCGAACTGAACGAGGATCTCGCCGCCTTTGTCGAGCCCGAGCCGGCCGGCCCGCGCCTGAAAGAATTCGTTGCTTCGATCTCGCGCACAGCCGCGCAACACCGTCGACTTTCTGGTCGAACTCAATCAGCGCCTGCAGCAGATGATCCGCTATCTCGTCCGCATGGAGCCGGGCGTGCAGACGCCGGAGGAAACGCTCGCCTCCGGCGCCGGCTCTTGCCGCGATACGGCGTGGCTGCTGGTGCAGATCTTGAGGCATATCGGCCTGCCGGCCCGCTTCGTCTCCGGCTATCTCATTCAGTTGCGGCCGGACGTGAAACCGATCGACGGCGCCGCCGGCGCCGAATTCGATTTCACCGACCTGCATGCCTGGGCCGAAGTCTATATTCCCGGCGCCGGCTGGATCGGTCTCGACGCCACATCCGGGCTGCTGTGCGGCGAGGGCCACATTCCGCTCGCGGCGACGCCGCACTACCGTTCCGCCGCGCCGATCAGCGGCATGGTCGAGCCGGCCGAGGTCGACGTTCGGCTATCGACATGAGCGTGACGCGGCTCGGCGAACAGCCGCGCGTGACGGCGCCGTTTTCGGAAAAGCGTGGACCGCGCTCGATGCGCTCGGCGAGAAGGTCGATGCCGACCTCAACGGCACGATGTGCGCCTGACCATGGGCGGCGAACCGACCTTCGTGTCGGTCGACGATTATCAGTCCGCGCAATGGAACACCGATGCGCTCGGCGCGATGAAGCGCGAACGCGCCGACGATCTGATCCGCCGCTTGCGCGCCCGCTTCGCGCCCGGCGGGCTGCTGCATTATCGGCCAGGGCAAATGGTATCCGGGCGAGCCGCTGCCGCGCTGGGCGTTCGCGCTGTATTGGCGCCGCGACGGCGTGCCGATCTGGCGCGACGAAAGCATTGATCGTGCGCGAGGCCGCCGCGCGCAAGGCTCGACCGAGGACGCGCAGCGATTCGCCGAAGGGGTCGCTGCGCGCGCGGGAATGATGGCCGAATACGCGCAGCCCGCTTATGAGGATCCGGTCGACCGGATGCTCAAGCTCGGCCTGGTCCCGGACAATTTCGATCCCAGCGATCCCAAGATCGACGATCCGCACGAGCGCGCGCGCATCCTGAAATTGTTCGACGAACATAGCGGCGAGCCGAAAGGTTTTGTGCTGCCGCTGCAACGCTGGACGGCGCAGGCCAAAGCCGGATGGCTGAGCGAAATCTGGCGGACGCGCCGCGGCAATCTGTTTCTGATGCCCGGCGATTCGCCGCTCGGGCTGCGCCTGCCGCTGTCATCGCTGCCGGTACTCGCTGCGGCCGATTATCCGCACTTGGTGCCGGCCGATCCGTTCGCCGAACGCCTGCCGCTGTCCGATCCGCGGATCACTCATCCGATCAAGCCGCGGGTCGTGCATGCGGCGAGGCGCCGCGGATTCGCCGCCGCTCGCACCGGAAACGTTGGTGCTGCAGCGCCAGCCGGCGCGATCGCGGGGCCGCCGATGGATCGGATATCCCGGTGCGCACCGCGCTCTCCATCGAGGTGCGCGACGGCCGCTTATGCGTATTCATGCCGCCGGTCGAAACCCTCAACGATTATCTCGATCTGGTCGCGACCATCGAATCGACCGCAGCCGAACTCGATTTGCCGATCCATCTCGAAGGCTATGCGCCGCCACCCGATCCGCGGCTCAACGTCCTTAAAGTGACGCCCGATCCCGGAGTCATCGAGGTCAATATCCAGCCGGCGGCGTCATGGCGCGAAGCCGTCGATATCACGCGCGGCGTTTACGAGGACGCCCATCGCGCGCGGCTCGGCACCGACAAATTCATGCTCGACGGCAAACATACCGGCACCGGCGGCGGCAACCACGTGGTGCTCGGCGGCTTGAACGCCGCCGACAGCCCGTTCCTGCGGCGGCCCGATCTGCTCAAGAGCCTCGTGCTCTACGCGTTGCGGCGGCCGTCGCTGTCTTATTTGTTCTCCGGATTGTTCGTCGGGCCGACCAGCCAAGCGCCGCGCATCGACGAAGCGCGGCAGGATTTACTCTACGAACTCGAAATCGCCGTCGGCAAAGTGCCGCCGCCGGGCGGCCCGGACTGGGTGCCGCCCTGGCTCGTCGACCGGCTGTTCCGCAACATCCTGGTCGACGTCACCGGCAATACCCACCGCACCGAGATTTGCATCGATAAACTGTTCTCGCCGGACAGCCCGACCGGCCGGCTCGGCCTGGTCGAATTCCGCTCGTTCGAAATGCCGCCGGACGCGCGCATGAGCCTTGCCCAGCAATTGCTGCTGCGCGCGCTGATCGCCTGCGTTCTGGCGCACGCCGCTCGACGGCAGGCCGGTGCGCTGGGGCACCGCGCTGCACGACCGCTTCATGCTCGAACATTTCGTCTGGGCCGATTTTCTCGAGATTTTGGACGACCTGAAATACGCCGGCTACGCCTTCGATCCGGGCTGGTTCGAAGCGCAGCGGCAATTCCGCTTTCCGCTCTGCGGCCGCGTGCACCATGGCGGCGTCGATCTCGAACTGCGGCAGGCGATCGAACCGTGGTACGTGCTCGGCGAAGAAGGCAATCAGGGCGCCACGGTGCGTTTCGTCAACTCTTCGGTGGAGCGGCTCCAGGTCAAGGTCGCCGGCTTGAACGCCGACCGTCACGTCGTCACCTGCAACGGCCGCCGCGTGCCGCTGACGGCGACCGGCCGCTCCGGCGAATTCGTCGCCGGCGTGCGTTTCAAGGCCTGGGATCTGGCGTCGTCGTTGCAGCCCACCGTCGGCGTGCATGCGCCGCTCACTTTCGATATTGTCGACACTTGGAATCGGCGTTCGCTCGGCGGCTGCGTCTATCACGTGGCGCATCCCGGCGGGCGCAACTACGAGACTTTCCCGGTCAATTCCTATGAGGCGGAAGCGCGGCGGCGGGCGCGTTTCCAGGATCACGGCCATACCGGCGGCCTGATCGACATACCGCCGCTCGAGCCATCGCTCGAATATCCGACCACGCTTGACTTGCGACGCCCCAACTGAAGACCGTTGCGCGATAGCTCGCGAAATCGCATCATGGCATTGCAATTTCCCAGCGCTCTTGACGCACCGGATGCCAGCCTGGAGCCGCTGATTTCCGGCTACCGGCCGCTGCACGGCGTGTTCGACGAGATGATGGACGGCGACGGGCGCGTGCGGGCGCATTGGCAACCGTTCCTCGCCATGCTTGCCGCGCTCGGCGGCGACGAGATCAATCGCCGGTTTGCGGCGGCCGACCGCTATCTGCGCGATTCCGGCGTGTTCTATCGCGTCTATGAGGACGCCGCCGGCCTCGAGCGGCCATGGCCGTTAAGCCACATCCCGCTGATCGTCGAGCCCGGCGAATGGCGGCAGCTGGAAGCCGGTCTTATCCAGCGCGCCGAACTCTTGGAAGCGGTCTTGGCGGATTCCTACGGGCCGGGGACGCTGACGCGCGACGGCCGGCTGCCCGCCGCATTGATCGCCGGCAATCCGGAATTCTTGCGGCCCTTGGTCGGCGTCGAGCCGCCCGGCGGCGCGCACTTGCGTTTTTACGCCGTCGACATCGGCCGCGGCGCCGATGGCCGCTGGTGGGTGCTCAACGATCGCGCCCAGGCGCCGTCCGGCGCCGGCTACGCTATCGAAAATCGTCTGGCTCTGTCGCGCGCCATTCCCGACATCTACCGCACGGCCCGCGTCGAGCGCGTTGCGCCTTTCTTCCAGGCTTTGCAGGCCGAATTGCTCGCGCTCAGCCGCCGCGACGATGCGCGCATCAGCCTGCTCACGCCCGGACCGATGAACGAAACCTATTTCGAGCACGCTTATCTGGCGCGCTATCTCGGCCTTCTCCTGGTGGAGGGCGAAGACTTAAGCGTTCAGGACGACGGCGTCTTTATCCGCACCGTGTCGGGGCTGCGCCGGACCGAAGTGCTGCTGCGGCGTATCGATGCCGATTTCGCCGATCCGCTGGAGCTCAACGCCGCCTCCCGGCTCGGAGTCGCCGGGCTCCTGCAAGCCGTGCGCGATGGCAAGGTCGTTATCATCAACGCGCTCGGCGCCGGCCTGGTCGAGGCCCGCGCCATGTTGGCGTTCTTGCCGGCGCTGGCGCCGATCGTGCTCGGCGCCGAACTGAAAATGTCCAATGTCGCCACCTGGTGGCTCGGCCGCGCCGATATGCGCGAGGAAATGATCGGCAAGCTCGACAGCATGGTGATTGCATCGGCCTTCACCGAGCACCTGTCCAATGCGCAGCTCGGCAGCGAGATATTGGGCGCAAGACTGGACGACGCGCAGCGGGCCTCGCTGATGCAGTCGATCCGCGACCGCGGCATCGACTACGTCGCGCAGGAGGCCGTAACGCTCTCAAGCATGCCGGTGTGGCGGGACGGCCGGCTGCAGCCGCGGCCGTTTACGCTGCGGCTCTTCCTGTCGCGGGTCGGCACCCGCTGGCAGGTGCTGCCCGCCGGCTTCGTGCGCATCGCCGACGATGTCGATGCGCGCGCGGTCAGCTTGCAGCGTGGCGCCGCGACCGCGGACGCCTGGGTGCTGGCGCACGGACCAGTGGCCGAGACCACGCTGCTGCCGACCCCGGAGCGGATGCCGGTGCAGCGCGCCAGCGGACTGTTGCCGAGCCGCGCCGCCGACAATCTGTTCTGGGTCGGACGCTACGTGGAGCGCGCCGAGGCGACGCTGCGGCTGGTTCGCGCCATTATCAACCGCGTCGCCGAGGCCGACGACGCGGCGGCGCCGGTCATCGCTACGATGGGCGCGCTGCTCGCCGCCTGGGACGCCATTGCGCCCGGCAGCAGCACCCCGCCGGCGACGTTCACCGCGCGCACGGTGCTCACGCGCACCGACCTGGACGGGGCGTTGCCGCGCCTGGTCAGCAGCGCGCGCTTTGCCGCTTCCGTCATTCGCGACCGTTTCTCGCCGGACGCCTGGCGGGCGATCAACGATCTGGCCAAGCTCATTGCCGCGCCGCTTGCGGCGGGGCCGGCCGAAAGCGCGATCGCCGAGCGGGTGGAAGCGGCGTTGCGGATCATTGCGGCGCTGTCCGGGCTGGCGCAGGAAAACATGACGCAGCTCGCCGGCTGGCGTTTTCTCGAACTCGGCCGCCGCATCGAACGCGCTTTATTGACCTGCCGGCTGACGCGCGCCTTCGCCCAGGCCGGCACGGTCGACGGCGAGCTTGACGTGCTGTTGGAGCTTGCCGACAGCCAGATCACCTATCGGCAGCGCTACGTGATGATTGCCGCGCCGGCGCCGGTCGTCGACCTCGTCGTGCTCGATCCGAACAATCCGCGGTCGGTGCTCTATCAGCTCGATCGCATCGAGACGCATCTGCGCGCGCTGCCGAAACGCAGCTCCAGCGGCCGCTTGTCGCCGGTGCAGCAAATCGCCGCCGCCGTCGCCACGCGGCTGCGCACCGCCGACGCCGCCGCCGTCAACGAAACCTCGATCGTCGAGATCGAACAGGCGCTCTTGAAATTGTCGGACGCCATCAGCGCG
The DNA here is from genome assembly GCA_963816565.1 of uncultured Alphaproteobacteria bacterium. GTDB lineage: Bacteria > Pseudomonadota > Alphaproteobacteria > Rhizobiales > Xanthobacteraceae > BOG-931. The sequence continues at coordinate 13,716 of CAWFLM010000004.1, forward strand.
GCCTATCTCACCAACAACGAACGCTCCGAACCGGTCTGGGAGGCGTTGGCGTGATTTACGACGTGCGCCAGACGACGACGTGCAGCTACGCTACTCCGGTGGCGCATGCGCGTCACGTGCTCCGCCTCACGCCGGTGTCGCGCGACGGCGAGCGCGTGCATGTCGCGGTGCTGCAGATCGTGCCCGAGCCGGTGCACCGGCGCGAGGGCCAGGACTTTTTCGGCAATCGCCTGACCTGGATCGAAATCAACGAGCCGCATGAAACGCTGACGGTGAAATTGTCGGCGCGGGTCGCCGTTGACGGCGACCCGATCCCATCCGCGACGCCGGCCTGGGAAGAGGTCCGCGAAGCGGCGTTTGCGACGAGCGATCTCGGACCGCTGTCGCCGGCGCATTTTCTGTTTCCAAGCCGCATCGTTTCGCTCGATCCGGAAATCCGCGACTATATCCGGCAGAGCTTTACGCCGGGACGCGCCGTGCTCGATGCCGCGATCGAACTGATCGGCCGCATGAAGGCCGACATCGTCTATGAGATCGGCGCCACCACGGTCACCACGACGCCGCCGATGTCGTTCGCGCTGCGCCGCGGCGTCTGCCAGGACTACGCGCATATCATGATTTCGGGGCTGCGCGGCATCGGCCTGCCGGCGGCTTACGTCAGCGGCTACCTGCGCAGCGCTCCGCGTACCGATCCGACGCGCCTGCAGGGCGCCGACGCCATGCACGCCTGGGTGCTGCTGTGGTGCGGCCCCCTCCCATCCTCCCCCGCAAGCGGGGCTGGGAAGGGAGGGGGTTGGATCGGGCTCGATCCGACCAATGCAATTTTAGCGGCGCAGGACCATGTCACGCTGGCGATCGGCCGCGATTATACCGACGTCGCGCCGATGGATGGCGTGATCCTGGGCTCCGGCGGGCAACACATCGACGTCGCCGTCGCCGTCACCCCGGCCGCTTGATCGCGGTTCGATTGTCAGGCGGCGGCCGCCGTTTTTGCCAACGCGGTCAGCATCGCGGCAAGCCGGCTTGTTACTTCGGCAACGCCCGCCGCGCCGTGGCGCTGCGCGATCCAGCCTGGATCGTTGTAGGACAGCCAGACCTTGCCGTCGGCATCCTCCCAAACCAACGCCTTGAGCGGCAGATCGATGCCGATCGTCTGTTTGGCCGCCATCAACGGCGTGCCGCCTTTGGCATTGCCGAAGATCAGGACTTCGGTCGGCCGCAGCGCCATACCGACCTCCTTGGCGCCGGCGGCATGATCGACGCGCGCGAATACCGTCATGCCTTTGGCTGCCACTTCGGCCGCGAGCCGGTCGGCGGTTGCTTTGGCGCCGTGCGCGCTTGGCAGCGTTATCAAGCCATTTTCGGTCATTGCTGGCGCTCCAGTCTGGGTATGTCGCCCCGGTATTGACCTGCGCTCCCCGGCGCGAGAATAAGGCCCCACAAGCCCAAGGAAATAACACGGAAAATAAGATATGGCCGACGATAAAAAGGAGAAGCCGGCCCATACGCTTGCCGACCATCTTTACGGCCGCGACGTCGTTCATGCGCATGCCGACGATTCCGATCACGACCACGACTTCGACGATGACGACGGCCCGCTCGAGGATAATCCGCTGTGGCGGCAAGACAATGTGACGCTGACGACGGTTGGCATCGACATCGGCTCGTCAGGCACGCAAGTGATCTTTTCGCGCGTTCATTTGCGCCGCTTGGCGGAGGATTTGACCAGCCGCTATTACGTCGTCTCGCGCGAGACCTTGTTTCAGTCGCCGGTCGCGCTGACGCCGTATCAGAGCGAAGAACGCATCGACGATCAAAAGCTCGGCGTCATCATCGACGACGCTTATGTCGCGGCCGGCCTGTCGCCGGACCAGATCGATACCGGCGTCGTCATTCTCACCGGCGAAGCGCTTCGGCGCGACAACGCGCAAGGCATCGCCAAGATCCTCTCCGAGCAGGGCGGCGAATTCGTCACCGCCACCGCCGGGCATCACATGGAAGCGATGCTGGCGGCCTACGGCTCCGGCGCCGCGCGGGTATCGAGCGACGGCGGCAAGCGCATCCTCAATATCGATATCGGCGGCGGCACCACCAAGCTCGGCCTGGTCGAGAACGGCAAAGTGATTGCCACCGCCGCCGTGCATATCGGCGGCCGCCTCCAGGTCGTCGAGGACGGCAAGATCGTCCGGCTCGACCCGGCCGGGAAACATCACGCCAAGCGCGCCGGCTTTTCCTGGAACCGCGGCGATGCCGTCACGGCCGCCGACCTCGACAAAGTCGCTGACGGCATGGCCGATACGCTGGTTGCCGCCGTGACGGCGCGGCCGCTGCCGCACGACATCGCACAGCTTTATCTCACCGACCCGATCGCGGAGCTTGATGCTGGATTTGGCCGCATCGACGGCGTGATGTTTTCCGGCGGCGTCGGCGAATATGTCTATGAACGCGAAGCGCGCGACTTCGGCGATCTCGGCGCCAGACTCGGCCGCGCCATTGCCGGGCGCATCGCGCAAGGCGCTTTTCCTTGGCCGGTGCTGCCGGCCGGCGAGTGCATCCGCGCCACCGCGCTCGGCGCTTCGGAATACAGCGTGCAGCTTTCTGGCAACACCAGCTACATTTCCGCGCCGGGCCTATTATTGCCACGCCGCAATCTCCAGGTCGTGCAGCCGCCCTTCGTTCCCGGCGAAAACATCGATCCCGAGCAACTGGCGCAGGCGATCCGCGGCCACGTCACCGCATTCGACCTCGACGGCACCGACCGCGACATCGCGCTGGCGTTGCGCTGGACCGGACTGCCGTCCTATCCGCGGCTCGCCGCCTTCGCCGCCGGCATTAAAGGCGGTCTCGCCGAGCGCATCGCCCGGAAACTGCCGCTCTACATCATGCTCGACGGCGACGTGGCGCAGACGCTCGGCCATATCCTGCGCGATGAGCTGCACATCGACAGCGAGCTTCTGGTGATCGACGGCGTGGTGCTATGGGATTTCGATTATATCGATCTCGGCCGCATCCGCATGCCGTCCTACACCGTGCCGGTCACCATCAAATCCCTGGTGTTCAACGAAGATCCGCGCGGGCCGCGGCCGCGGCAGCGCCTGCATCACCGCGAGCATGACCACGATCATGAGCATGAGCACGGCCACCACGAAGGTCACAGCCATGGGCACGATCACCACCACGAACACACGCCCGCGCGTGATCATGCGCACGGGAGCACGGAACCGCGCCGCCGCTAAGGTTTAGCGTTTCCCTCCGTTTTTCGCTAAGATCGATGTCGAGGAAAGCAGATCAGGTACGCCATGGCCAAGAATGCCGTCGTTTCCGAAGAGCTCGCCAGCAAGTTCAAGACTGAGAAGGAAACACCCTATACGCGCTGGGTGAAGGCCGAAGGCCTCGACATCGTCCCGTCGTTCTACGTCAAAAACCTCAACACCGTCGCGCTCAAGCCCTGGGCCCGCCGCGGCGGCAACGCGGTGTTCCTCAACCACGACGCCTCGCGCACCTCGAACGACTGCTATGTGATGGAAATACCGCCGGGCAAGAGCTTGGTTCCGCACCGGCAGCTCTACGAAGAAATGGTCATGGTGCTAAGCGGCCGCGGCTCGACCACGGTGTGGAACGACGCCGGCGCCCGCATCACCTTCGAATGGGGACCGGGCGCGCTGTTCGCTATCCCGCTCAATTGCCATCACCAGCACTTCAACGGCTCAGGGCGCGAGCCGGCGCGCTATGTCGCCGTCACCAACGCGCCGCCCGTGATCAATCTCTACGAAGACCTCGATTTCATCTTCAACACCACATACGACTTCAAGGACCGCTTCGCCGGCGAGCCGGATTATTTTTCATCGAAGGGCGAGCAGAAAGGATTTCTGCTGACCACGAATTTCGTGCCCGACGCGGTCAACATTCCCTTGATCACCGCGGCGGAGCGCGGCGCCGGCGGCGGCCATCTCCGCTTCAACATGGCCAAAGGCTCGTTGAACAGCCACATTTCGCAGTTTCCTATCGGCACCTACAAGAAGGGCCACGCCCACGGCCCCGGCGCACATGTCATCGTGCTCTCAGGCGAAGGCTTTTCGATGATGTGGCCGGAGGGCGAGGAGCCGCAACGCTACGATTGGGAGATCGGCACCTTGATCGTGCCGCCGAACATGTGGTTCCACCAGCACTTCAACACCGGCACCACGCCGTCGCGCTATCTCGCCTTCAAGCATGAGGGCGTCGCCATCCGCAACGCGCAAGGCGTACCCAAGGCCTGGATCAGCAAACGCGTCGGCGGCGATCAGATCGATTATATCGACGAGAAGCCGGAAATCCGCCGCATCTTCGCGACCGAGCTCGCCAAGCACGGCCTCGCCTCGCGCATGGACGCAGCCTACGCCAAGGAGCAGGCGGAGCTTGGGGTGAAGACGGCGTAAGACGTTACTCACGTGTCATCATCCGCGAAGGCAGATGATCCGGTATCCATAGGTCGTGTGGGCACGTCACGCGTCGCCGAAAATCCTGTGGCTACTGGATGCCCGCCTTCGCGGGCATGACAAATGAAATCTCACTCGATCACCTCGTCGGCGGTAACGAGCAGCAATGGCGGAACGGTGAGGCCAAGCGCCTTGGCGGTCTTGAGATTGATCGCCAGCTCGAATTTGGTCGGCTGCTCGACCGGGATATCGCCGGGCTTCGCCCCGTGCAAAATCTTGTCGACCAACTCGGCAGAGCGTCGGAATAGATCCGAAAAGTCGGGTCCATAGGACATGAGACCCCCGCCTTGGACATAGGCGCGGGCGTTGAAGGTTGTCGGCAGCCGTGCGCCGAGCGCAAGCGCGATAATTTGATTGCGATTGACGGTAAAGATCGGATCGGCCAGGACGTAAAGTGCGTCGGCTTGGGCCTTGAGCCCCTCGAAGGCGGCCGCAATATCCTCCGCCCGCCGGATTTCGAGTGGCACGATTTCGAGGCCGAGCTTGCGGGCCGCGGCGTGAACCTCACCCGTCTCCGGCGCTGCTTGGGGACTGCCAATATTAGTCAGCATTGCCAGTCGCCGCAGGCTCGGGACGATCTCGCGCAACAGTTCGAGACGCTTGCCGGCGAGATCAGTGTCCTGCAACGATAATCCAGTAACGTTGCCGCCGGGTCGCGCCAGACTTGAGACGAGGCCGCCGCCGACCGGGTCTTGCCCAATTGCAAAGACGATGGGGATGACCGCCGTCGCCTGCTTTAATGTGGGGACGGCGATTCCGTACGTGACGATGAGATCGACTTTGCGCCGGACGAACTCGGCGGCGATCTCGGCGACGCGCTCGGGATGTCCCTCCGTCCAGCGATAGTCGATTGCGATTGTTTGACCGTCGATCCAGCCCAGTTCGCGCAGTCGCGCCACAAAGGCGTCCGTCCAAGGACGCCAGCCCGCGGCGTCTGCGCCAAGGAACCCGATGGTCGGTGGCTTGCCCGGCTGTTGCGCGCGCGCAGCGAGCGGCCACGCCGCTGCAGCGCCTCCAACAAGCACGATGAACTCCCGCCGCCTCACTCGATCACCTCATCGGCGATCGAGAGCACCGCAGGTGGCACGTCGATGCCGAGTGCGCGCGCCGTTTTTAGATTGATGGCGAATTCGAATTTGGTCGACTGCACGACCGGCATATCGGCGGGCTTCGCGCCCTTGAGGATTTTGCCGGTATAGACGCCGACTTGATGAAACATGTCTGGGAGGTCCGCGCCGTAACTCGTCAAGCCGCCGGCCGCCACAAATTCGCGAAGCCCGTACGACGCCGGAATGGCGTCTGGCGCGGTCAATGCAGCGAACTGGACGACGCGGCTCGTGAAGAACGCATCGGCAGCGACGAACAGGGCATCGAGGTGCTCGCGCGCAAGGGTGGCAAAGGCCGCATCGACCTCGCCAATGGTAGCGGCGTTGAGGATCTGGATTTGCAGCCCGATGGTGGGTGCGGCTTCTTCCACTCCTCGTAACGTAGACGCGGTGACCGACGCATTGCTCGGATCGACCAGTATCGCCACACGAACGGCCTTGGGCACCAAGTCATGCAGGAGCCGCAACCGCTTGGCCGCCACTTCATTGACGAAAAAATTGATGCCGGTCGCGTTGCCGCCGGGCCGGGCGAGGCTTGCGACAAGACCAAGCGGAACCGGGTCCTCGCCGGTGCCGAAAACAATCGGGATGGTTGCCGTTGCTGCTTTGGCCGCAAGCGCAGCCGGCGTGGCGCCAGGCGTAGCGATCACGGCTACTTGTCGGCGGACCAGATCGGCCACCACTGCATTCATCTGATCGTATTGGCCGTTCAGCCAGTGGTATTCGACTGTCACGTTCCGGCCCTCGATGTAGCCGGCTTCGCTGAGGCCTTTGCGAAACGCGGCCACAAAGCGCGCGTTGGTATCGGCCGATCCCTCTCGGATAAACCCGATCACCGGCAGGGCCGGCTGCTGCGCGCGCGCGGCGAGCGGCCGCAACAGCGATGCCGTCGCTGCGCCGCCGAGTACGGTGAGTAATTCACGCCGTCTGATGCTGGAGATCACGACACCTGCCCCCTCGGTGATCGCCTTCCTTGCGCGCGAAAAACTAGCATGCTTCGATGCCAGCGTCAGTGACGCCGAACACAGTGGATCTCCCGAATTCTGGCCCTTCGCCGCCCCGCAAAAAGCGTAAAAATCCCCAACCATGAAGCCTGCACCGTTCGACTATCACGCGCCGCGGCAGCTCAAGGAAGCGGCCGAGCTTCTGGCGAGCCTGCCCAACGTCAAAATCCTCGCCGGCGGGCAATCGCTGGTGCCAATGATGAATTTCCGTTACGTGATCGTCGATCATCTGGTCGATCTCGGCCACGTCGACGATTTGCGCGGCGTTGCCGTGATCGACGGTCGGTTGCGTATCGGCGCCATGATGCGGCAGCGCGATCTGGAATCCTCGCCGGAGATCGCGCGGCATTGCCCGCTGCTCGCCGAAGCGCTGCGCCATGTCGGCCATCGCCAGACGCGCAACCGCGGCACCATCGGCGGCTCGCTCGCGCATGCCGATCCCGCCGCCGAGCTGCCGGCGGTATGCGCTGCTTATGACGCGGTTCTCCATCTCGCCAGCATCCGCGGACTGCGGTCAGTGCCGTTCCGCGAGTTCAGCATGGGCTTCATGGCAACCGCGCTGGCGCCCGACGAAATGATCGCGGCGGTCGAGCTGCCGATCTGGCGGCTCGGTCACGGCCACGGCTTCCATGAATTCGCCCGCCGGCAAGGCGATTTCGCGCTGGCCGGCGCCGCGGCGCTGCTCGATATCGGCGCCGGCAATGTGGTGCGGCAGGCCGCGCTCGCATTACTCGGCGTCGCCGAGCAGCCGGTGCGGGTCGATGCCGCCGAAGCGGCGCTCACCGGCAAGGCGATCGATGCCGCAACGATCCAGAGTGCGGCCGCCGCGGCATGGCTGATCGAGCCGATTTCCGATATTCATGCCGGCGGCGACTATCGGCGGCATCTCGCGCAAGTCTTGAGCGTACGCGCGCTCCGCGACGCGGCGCGGCGCGCCGGCGTCGAGGTGTAACGAGTAGAGTGAGTATGGCTAGGCAGGCGACGCGGATTACGGTCAACGGCAAATCGCATGCCCGCGTCGTCGAGGCGCGGCTGACGCTAGCCGATTTCCTGCGCCACGAGCTTGGGCTGACCGGCACGCATCTGGGCTGCGAGCACGGCGTGTGCGGCGCCTGCACGGTGCTGGTCGACGGCCGCACCGCCCGCTCCTGCCTGATGTTCGCGGTGCAGGCCAATGGCTGCGAGGTGACGACCATCGAGGGACTTACGCCCGACGGCGAGCTGTCGGTCTTGCAGCAGGCGTTCATGGACAATCACGGCCTGCAATGCGGCTTCTGCACGCCGGGAATGTTGATCACGCTCACCGAACTTTTGCGCGACAATGCCGACCCGAGCGAAGCGGAGGTCCGCGAAGCGCTGAGCGGCAATCTGTGCCGCTGCACCGGCTATGCCGGCATCGTCAAAGCCGCGCTCGATGCCGCGCAGCGGCTGCGCGGCGACCTCCCCTCCCTGCCCTCCCCTGCAACCGGGGCAGGAAAGTGAGCTGAGCGATGGGCGCAAAACATTTCGGCGCGCGGGTGAAGCGGCTGGAGGACCCGGCGCTGCTCTCCGGCCGCGGCCGCTTCGTCGACGATCTGAAACTGCCCGGCCTGCTGCATGCCTGCTTCGTGCGCTCGCCGCATGCTCATGCAATGGTCCGCGGCATCGACATCGGCGCCGCCATGGCGATGCCGGGCATCCATGCGGTGCTCACCGCCGACGATCTGCCCGAGCCGATGCGCCGGATGCCGATCCCGATGCTCACGCCGAATCCCGCCATCGCCACGCCGCGCACGCAAACGGCGCTGGCGCGCGACGAAGCCTGTTATGTCGGCCAGCCGATCGCCGTGGTAATCGCCGACTCGCGGTATCTTGCCGAGGATGCCGCCGCGGCGGTCGTCGTCGATTACGACGTGCTCGCCGCCGCCGCCGACTGCCGCACCGCCATCAAGGACGATGCGCCGCGCGCGCACAGCGATCTCGCCGGCAACGTCATTGCCCGCTTCCCGCTCGCTTATGGCGACGTCGAGGCCGCCTTCGCCAGCGCCGCGCACGTCTTCGAGGAGGTGTTCTGGCAACATCGCGGCGGCGGCATGGCGATCGAGACCCGCGCCGTGCTGGCGAGCCACGATCCGGTTTCGGACCTGCTCACGGTATGGTCCGGCACGCAGACGCCGCATCTCGGCCGCGGCATGCTCGCCGATCTGCTCGACCGCAATATCGAATCGATCCGCATGATCGCGCCGGACGTCGGCGGCGGTTTTGGGCCGAAGGCGATCTTCTATCCGGAGGAGGCGGTGATTCCGGCGGTGGCGCTCAAGCTTGGCCGGCCGGTGAAGTGGATCGAGGACCGCCGCGAGCATTTCCTCTGCGCGACCCAGGAGCGCGATCAATATTGGGACATGGCGATCGCGGTGGACGCCGCCGGCAAAATCCTTGGGCTTCGCGGCCGGATGCTGCATGACAGCGGCGCCTTCGTGCCGTGGGGCATCATCATGCCCTATATCGCCGCCGTGACGGTGCCGGGTCCCTACGTGGTGCCGGCCTATCGGCTGGAAACCGTCGTCGTCCTCACCAACAAGGTGCCGACCACGCCGGTGCGCGGCGCCGGCCGGCCGCAAGCCGTGTTCGCGATGGAGCGGCTGCTCGACCGCGTGGCGCGCGAGCTGTCGCTCGACCGCGCCGAAGTGCGGCGGCGCAATTTCATCCAGCCGGAGCAGATGCCCTACGCGGTCGGCCTGTTGTTCCGCGACGGCAAGCCGCTGGTCTACGACAGCGGCGATTATCCGAAGGGACAGGACGCGGCGCTGCGGCTTGCCGGCTATGAAATCATTCCGCGACCGGCAGCGCGCCGCGCTCGAGCAAGGCCGGCTGATCGGCATCGGCATCGGCAATTATGTCGAAGGCACCGGCCTCGGCCCGTTCGAGGGCGTGACCGTGCGCGTGCTGCCGAGCGGCAAAGTCGCGGTCGCCACCGGCGCCACCAGCCAGGGCCAAGGGACGCGCACGACATTGTCGCAGATCGTCGCCGAGCAGGTCGGCTGCCGCATCGACGACATCGTGATGACCGTCGGCGACACCGGCGCCATCGCCCAGGGCGTCGGCGCCTTCGCCAGCCGCCAGGCGGTCAATGCCGGCTGTTCCGCGCAACTCGCCGGCGAAGCGGTGCGAACGCAGATCATCGCGCTGGCGGCGCGCGCGCTCGGCGTCGACGGGGGCGATATCGATCTCGAAGACGGCCTGGCGATCGCGACAACGGGCAACAAGCCGACGATTCCATTCGGTGAACTGGCGCGCCTGGCGCAAGGCATTCCCGGCGTGTCGCTGCCGGCCGGCCAAGCCGCGGGGCTGGAGCACACCGCTTATTACACGCCGCCGCAGGCCGCCTATTGCTCCGGCACCCATGTCGCCGAAGTCGAGGTCGATCACATGACCGGCGGCGTGAAGGTTCTCAATTACGCCGTCGCCCACGACAGCGGCCGCGTCATCAACCCGCTCATCGTCGACGGTCAGGTGCAAGGCGGCGTCGCCCACGGCATCGGCAATGCGCTGCTGGAATGGATGCAATATGACGACAATGCGCAGCCGCTGACCACCACCTTCGCCGACTATTTGCTGCCGATGGCGACCGACGTGCCGACCTGCGCCATCGCCCATGTGGAGACGGTCAATCCGCTCAATCCGCTCGGCGTCAAAGGCGCCGGCGAAGGCGGCACCATTCCGGCGCCGGCCGCTATTATTTCGGCCATCGAAGATGCGCTGTCGCCGTTCAACGTGCACTTCGCCGAAACGCCGCTTACGCCCGAACGCATCGTCGCGGCGCTGCGCGCCGCCGGCGCTTATGAGAGGTTACAATCGGCATGACAGAATCCAATACCGCAATCACGCCGTTTTGGCGTTTCTCGCTGAACTTCTATCGCCAGACCGGCGTGTCGGACGCCTGCATCGCCCTGCAGGACGGCTGCGGGATCGACGTCAATCTGCTGCTGTTTCTGTTCTGGCTCGCTTCGGAAGGCCGCCAATTGTCGGCCGACGACGTCAAAAAGCTGGACGACCAAGTGCGCAGCTGGCGGGAGCTCACCATCATTCCGATCCGCGAAGTGCGCCGCAAGCTCAAAGGCGCGGCAACCTTGGTCGAGCCCGGTAAGCAGGAAGCTTTCCGCGATAAGGTAAAAGCCGTCGAGCTCGAGGCCGAGCAATTGCAGCAGGCGGCGCTCTACAATTTCACCAAATCCGGCCCGCTCGGCGCGCCGGGCTCGCCGCGGGCGGCGGCGCGGGCCAATGTCGCGGCCTACGAGGGCGCGAGGGGCGTGAACTTTCCCAAGGTGGCCGTCGACCTCCTCACTGCCGCGTTCGATGGGATAGCCGCCTGACAAGGCCCTACTAGAACGGCGCGCCGCGCCGTGGCACAACCCCAACAAAGAGAAAGAGGGCAGGAATGGCCAAAACTGCGGCGCGGCTGATTGTCGGCATTTCCGGCGCCTCGGGGACGATCTATGGCGTGCGCATCCTGGAAATGCTGCGCAAGGCCGAGATCGAGACCCATCTGGTCATATCGAAGTCGGCGGAAATGACGCTGGTCTACGAGACCGACCTCAAGCCGAAGGATGTGCGGGCGCTGGCGTCGGTGCACTATTCCATCGGCGACATCGGCGCCGCGATTTCGTCGGGCTCGTTCCCGACCATGGGCATGATCGTCGCACCATGCTCGATCCGCAGCATGAGCGAAATCGCAACCGGGGTGACCGGGTCGCTCTTGTCGCGCGCCGCCGATGTGGTGCTTAAGGAGAAGCGCCGGCTGGTGCTTGCGGTGCGCGAAACGCCACTGCACAGCGGCCATCTGCGCTCGATGACGACGCTGGCCGATATCGGCGCGGTGATCGCGCCGATCGTGCCGGCGTTCTACAACCGGCCGAAGTCGGTCGACGACATCATCAATCACACCTGCGGCCGGCTGCTCGATCTATTCGGCATCGATACCGGCATCGTCAAGCGCTGGAAGGGCGGCGTGACTGAGGAGTAATTTGCGGAAACATAATTCTGCGTCATTTAGGAGCGAGGAAACACCATGGACCAGAAGCGTTACGACATCGGTCTCAAGATGCGAAAACAGGTGCTCGGCGCCGAATATGTCGACCGTGCCTTGCAAAACGTCGACGATTTCAACCGCGATTTTCAGCGTCTGCTCACTGAATATTGCTGGGGCGAGACCTGGGGCGACGATACGCTCAAACCGCGCGAGCGTTCGATCCTCAATCTCGGCATGATCGGGGCGCTCGGCAAGATGGAGGAATTCGCCACGCACGTGCGCGGTGCACTCAATAACGGGCTCACCCCGAATGAAATCCGCGCCGCACTGACCCAGATCACCATCTATTGCGGCGCGCCGAAGGGAGTGGATTGCTTCCGTATCGCCAAGCCGATCATCGCCGAATACATGAAGAACAAGAAGTAATCATGCTCGACCAGCCCGATCCGCACCGCGCCAAAGGGAAGCCGAGCGGCCCGCCGCTCGACTTTCAGGAGCATCTGGCGCGGCTCGAAGCGGCGGGTCTTCTCCGTCGCATCGATCGGGCGATCGACAAGGACACCGAGCTGCATCCGCTGGTGCGCTGGCAGTTTCAGGGCGGCCTGCGCGAGAACGAACGGCGCGCGTTCATCTTTACCAACGTCACCGACGGCGAGGGCCGGCGCTACGACACGCCGGTCGCGATCGGCGCGCTCGCGGCCTCGGCGGAAATCTATGCCATTGGCATGGGGCGTCCGGTCGAGGATATCGGCGATGCCTGGATGCACGCCATCGCCAATCCGATTGCGCCAGTCGAGGTCACTACGGCGCCGTGCCAGGAGGTCGTCATCAAAGGCGACGCGCTGCGCAAGCCGGACGGCGGGCTGAAGCTTTTGCCGGTGCCGATTTCGACGCCGGGTTACGACGCCGCGCCGTACCTCACCGCCACCGTGTGCATCACCCAGGATCCGGAAACCGGCATCCGCAACATGGGCACCTATCGCGCCGGACTGAAAGCAACGGACCGGCTCGGCGTGCGCATGGCGGCGCGGCCCGGCGGCGCCGGCGGTTATCTGCATTGGCAGAAATACCGCAAGCTGAAAAAGCCGATGCCGATCGCCATCGTGGTCGGCGCCGCGCCGGTCGTGATGTTCACCGGGCCGCAAAAGCTGCCGATCGACTGCGATGAGATGGCGGTGGCCGGCGGGCTTGCCGGCGCGCCGATCCGCGTCGTCAAGGCGGCGACCGTCGATCTTCGCGTGCCGGCCGACGCCGAATTCGTCGTCGAGGGGCTGATCGATCCGGAGTTGCTCGAACCCGAGGGCCCGTTCGGCGAAAGCCATGGCCATGTTGCGCTCGAAGGTTTCAACATGTCGATGCAGGTCACCGCGATCACGCATAAGAAGAAGCCGGTCTGGGCCTCGATCTTAAGCGAGGTGACGCCGAGCGAATCGAGCGTGATGAAGCGCGTCGCCTACGAGCCGCGTTATCTGTCCTATTTGCGCGACACTTTGGCGATCAAGGGCGTGCGCCGCGTCGCGCTGCACGAGCCGCTGACCAATTTGCGCAAGGTCGTGTTCGTGCAGTTTGCGCCGGGCGTGCCGCGCACCGAAATCTGGCGCGCGCTGCAAGGCGCGGCGACGCTGCAGGCCGATATCGGCAAATACGTCATCGGCGTCAGCGAGGACATCGATCCGGACAATCCCGATGCGGTGTTCTGGTCGCTCGCCTATCGCGCCAATCCGGTCGAGGACGTGCATGTGATTCCGTACCGCTCGGAAGGCCACGGGCCGAAATCGGGCGGACCGCGCGAGGAATCGACGCTTCTGATCGATGCCACGCAGAAGGAATCCTATCCGCCGATCTCGCTACCGAAGCGCGAATATATGGAGCGCGCGCGCGCCATTTGGGAAGAGCTGGGGCTACCGGCACTCACGCCGAAGCAGCCGTGGCACGGCTATTCGCTCGGCGATTGGGACGCGGTGTGGGACACTTATGCGAGCCGCGCCGTCAAAGGCCAATGGGAAGAGACCGGCAAGGAAACCTTCGCCCGCCGCCGCGGCGGGCTGACGCCGGAAACGCCGGTTAAGAGCGTGAAGGAATAAGCGGCAGCGTCACCGCGGCCGCAGCACCGTATCGACCAGCGCCGGCTTGCCGGCCTTTACCTGCGCGATGGCGCGGCGCAGCGCCGGCGCGATATCGGCGGGATTTTCGATCGGGCCTTCGGCGTACCAGCCCATGCTCTTTGCCATGGTGGCAAAATCGGGATCGGGGCCGCTGATGTCCTGCGCGATATAAGCGCGCTCGACTGGCGTGCCGCGGTGATGGGCGACGCGGATCTGATGCTCCCAGTCGTTGTAATAGGCGCGGTTGTTGTACATCACGATCAGCATCGGAATGTTGTTCTTGGCCGCGCTCCACAGCGCGCCGGCGTCGAACATCAGATCGCCGTCGGGCTGGATATCAACGACGAGGCGGCCCTTGCCGCGATGCGCCAGCGCGACGCCGAGCGAGACGCCGATCTGCGTGCCGGTGCCGAGCGCCTGGCCGGGGTGGCGGTACGGCTTGTCGAAGTCCCACAGCTTGTAGACCCAGTCCTGCAAATTGCAGGCCGTGAGCACCCAATCCTCGTGTTTGATCACCGCCCACATTTCGCTGGCGAGCCGCGGCAGCGTAATCGGTACGCCGTCCCAGTCTTTTTTCGCCGCCGCGGCCCAGGACTTAAACAACGCATCGTGTTTCTGCGCGACCGCCTTGGCGCGCTCGGCGATGCGTTTCCCCAGCGCCGGATCTTTGGCGATGCGCTCGAGGCACAGCCGCGTCAATTCGGGAATCGCGGTCAGCGTGTCGCCGAGCACACGCAGGCTGCAAGTCGGCATGCGCGCATAATCCATCGACCATTTGCTCAGATTGATCTCGCCGAAGCCGACATCGATCAGCTGGCAGTCGGGACCGTAATGCGGCACGACCTCACGTTTGGTGCGGTCGATGTAATGCGTCGATTTCTCCCAATCGCGCACATCGAGCATCAGGATGAGATCGGCGTCGCGAAAGACTTCCTTCTCGCAGCTCAGATTGAGCGGATGGCGATTGGGGAAATTAAGCCGCGCATGAACGTCGAACACCGCGGCGCCGACGGTTTCGGCCAGCGCCACCAGATTGTCGAAGCCGCCCGGCGAGCGCGCGACATATTCGGCCATCAGCACCGGATATTTCGCCGCCAGAAGCCGGTCGGCAACCTCGCCAAGCGCGGCGATGTCGGCGGCCATCGGCACCGGCACCTTGTTGGTCGACGGCGGCGGCAGGGCGACGTCTTTCTCCAGCGGCTGTTCCTGCAGCCAGGCGTCGTAGCACATGTAGATCGGGCCTTGCGGCTCGGTCATCATCGCCGCATAGGCACGCGCGAACGAGTCCGGCACGCCTTCGATGCTGGCCGGCTGGTAATCCCACTTCACGTAATGGCGCAGCTGCTCGCCGTTGACATTGGCGGTGTGAATCCAATCGATGAACGGCCGGCGGCGGCTTTCATCCATCGGGCCGGTGGCGCCGATGACGAACACCGGGCAGCGGTCGATATAGGCGTAGTAGATGCCCATGGTGGCGTGCAGCATGCCGACGATGTCGTGCACGATCGCCACCATCGGCCGGCCGGTCGTCTTGGCGTAGCCGTGCGCGATCTGCACCGCGATCTTCTCGTGCTGGCACAAAAGGATTGGCGGATGATTGCCGCCGTAATTGACCAGCGAATCGTGCAAGCCCCGATAGCTGGCCCCGGGATTGAGCGCGATATAGGGAAAGTCGTAGCGCCGGAGCAGATCGACGATGACGTCCGACTGCCAGGCTCTCTTGGCGTAGCTTACGGGCGCCTCCGGCTTGGCGACGTCGTTCATTGCACTTTCCTTTTTGATGAATTTATCGCGCCGCCGTGGCGTCGCGCCGGCCCAAGGCGCTTTCGGCTGCGGCATGGATCGCGGCGCGAATGCGCTGATAGGTTCCGCAGCGGCAGATATTGGTGATCGCCGCATCGATGTCGGCGTCGGTGGGCTTGGGCTTTTTCTTGAGCAACGCCACCACCGCCATCATCATTCCGGTCTGACAGTAGCCGCATTGCGGCACATCGTGGTCGATCCAGGCTTGCTGCACGGGATGCAGCCTGCCGTCCTGCGCCAGCGCCTCGACCGTGGTGATCGCCGCAGCGCCGACCGTGCCGACCGGAACCTGGCAAGAGCGCGTGGCGACGCCGTCGATATGCACGGTGCAGCAGCCACATTGGGCTATGCCGCAGCCATATTTGGTGCCGGTGAGGCCGATCGTGTCGCGCAACACCCAAAGCAGCGGCGTGTCGCCCTCGACGTCGACGTGGTGGGGCTTGCCGTTGACCGACAGAGCAATCATGTCCGCTTGTCCCAGAGTGACCGCCTCCAATGCAAGATTAGCTCGTTCGATTCCGATGGGAAATGCCCAATCCGTAGGCGGCAGCCTGGCAAAGGGCCGATTCCGGGCGAGCCCGCGGTTCGGTCGCGGAGCCCCGCCCGGCCGGGCAGATTGCCACGCTCCCTGTGACTCTCTTTTCACGCGCGTCAAACCAGGGCATTCTTGAGCCGACACTGCCGCGTCATGCCCTCCGGGCTGCCGGTCAGAGTACACGAATCAGAAACACGCTTTTTGGAGGAAACCATGATTCATCGTATTACCCGGCGCGGCATCAACGCCGGTATCGGCGCGGCGCTGATTTCGCCGGCGCTAGGCCGGGCTCCCGCCTTCGCGCAGGGCGCCGCACCGATCAAAATCGGCTTCAGCATGGCGCTGACCGGGCCGCTGGCGGCCAACGGCAAGCAGGCGCTGCTTGGCGCCCAGATCTGGCAGGAAGAGGTCAACGCCAAGGGCGGCCTGCTCGGCCGCCAGGTTCAGCTGGTCAATTACGACGACCAGTCCAATCCGGCGACCGTTCCGGGAATTTACACCAAGCTGCTCGACGTCGACAAAGTCGACCTCATCGTCTCCGGCTACGCCACCAATATGGTGGCGCCGGCCATTCCGATCGCCATGCAGCGCGGCAAGGTCTTCATCGGCCTGTTCGCGCTCGACGCCAACGGCGAGTTTCACTATCCGAAATATTTCTCGATGCTGCCGTCCGGACCGACGCCGAAGGAATCCTTCACCGAGGGCTTCTTCCAGATCGCGGCGGCGCAGAATCCCAAGCCGCAAACCATCGCGATTGCGGCGGAGGACGCCGACTTTTCGCACAATGCGGCCGATGGCGCCCGGGCCAACGCGAAAAAATACGGCTTAAAGAGCGTCTACGACAAGACCTACCCGCCGAACACGACCGACTTCTCGCCGATCGTGCGCGCCATCCAGGCCGCCAACGCGGATCTCGTTGTGATTTGCTCCTACCCGTTGAGCTCGGTCGGCATCGCGCTGTCCGCCAGCGAGCTCGGCCTGAAGCCGAAAATGTTCGGCGGCGCCATGGTCGGCCTGCAGGCGACCGTGTTCAAGAACAAGCTCAAGTCCAAGCTCAACGGCATCGTCAACTACGAAACCTGGGTGCCGTCGCCGAAACTGATGGCGCCGGCCGCCGACTTCTTCAAAATCTACCAGTCGCGCGCACCGGGGCTCGGCATCGATCCGCTCGGCTATTATCTCGGCGGCTGGGGCTACGCCTATTTCCAGGTGCTGCAACAGGCCATCGAGGGCACCAAGAGCATCAACGACGACAAACTCGCCGCCTATATGCGCAGCCATCCGTTCAACACCATCATGGCGTCCGACATCAAGTTCGGCAAAAACGGCGAATGGACCAAATCCGGGATGCTGCAGGTGCAATATCACGGCATCACCGACGCCGCCGACCTCGAGACCTGGCGCGGCATGAGCTATCAGACCGTGCTCACGCCCACCGACGAGAAGACCGGCAGTGTCATTTATCCCTACGAGAAGGCGCTGGGATAAGCGGCGCAACCGCTGCTTCCGCGCCGCGGCGCGGGGACAGCGAAAGTTTTCGTGCTTTTGCCTGAACGCCATGTGCCGCAACGCCATGGCGTCAGGTCTAAGCCCGGCGGTCAGACCGGGTCTCATCAAACAGCAACCCGCTCTATGGAGGAACCCCATGAGTTGTCGCATAACGCGCCGCGGCGTCAATGCCGGCATTGGCGCCGCTCTGCTGTCCCCCGCGCTCGCAGGAACGCCGGCTTTTGCCCAAGGCGCCGGGCCGATCAAAATCGGCTTCGGCATGGCGTTGACCGGCCCGCTTGCCGTGAACGGCCAGCAGGCGCTGCTCGGCAGCCAAATCTGGGAAGAAGAAATCAACGCCAAGGGCGGCCTGCTCGGCCGGCAAGTCCAGCTCATCCATTATGACGATCAATCGAACCCATCGACTGTGCCCGGCATCTATACGAAGCTGCTCGACGTCGACAAAGTCGACCTGGTGCTGAGCGGCTACGCGACCAACATGGTCGCGCCGGCGATCCCGATCGTTATGCAGAAGGGCAAGGTCTTCATCAGCCTGTTCGCGCTCGACGCCAATGCCGAGTTTCACTACCCGAAATACTTCTCGTTCATACCGACCGCCGGCCCGAACCCGAAGGCGACGCTGACCGAGGGCTTCTTTCAGGTGGCGGCGGCGCAAAATCCAAAGCCGAAGACCGTCGCGATCGCGGCCGAGGATGCCGAATTCTCGCACAACGCCGCCGACGGCGCGCGCGCCAATGCCAAGCAGTACGGCTTCGACGTCATCTACGACAAGACCTACCCGCCGAACACCACCGACTATTCGCCGGTCATCCGTGCCATCCAGGCCGCCAACCCGGATCTCGTGGTGGTCTGCTCCTATCCGCTCAGTTCGGTCGGCATGTTGCTGTCCGCCAACGAACTCGGCTTGAAGCCGAAAATGTTCGGCGGCGCCATGGTCGGTCTGCAGGCGACGGCTTTGAAGAACAAGCTGAAGTCCCATCTCAACGGCGTCGTCAACTACGATAACTGGGTGCCGTCGCCGAAAATGATGGCTCCCGCGGCGGACTTCTTCAAGAAGTATCAGGCGCGCGCGCCGGGGCTCGGCATCGACCCGCTCGGCTACTATCTCGGCGGCTGGGGCTACGCCCGCATGCAGCTTTTGGCCGACGCGGTCACCGGCGCCAAGAGCGTCAACGACGACAAGATCGCCGAGCACATGCGCGGCCACGCGTTCAACACCATCATGATCGACGGCGTCAGGTTCGGCAAAAACGGCGAATGGGTCAAAGCCCGTCAGCTGCAGGTGCAGTATCACGACCTCACCGACGCCGCGGACCTCGAAACCTGGCGCGGCATGAGCTATCAGACGGTGCTGGCGCCGCCGGACGAGGTCACCGGTAAGGCGATCTATCCTTACGGCGACGCGCTGAAGGCTTAGTCGATAGTGCATGAAAGTATCCCCGGCGCGGCGCAGCACCAAAGTGCTGCATCGCGTCCGGGATCAAGTCATTGTCGGGATGCAATGCTGCTGCCCACCTCGCTCGTCGGTTCCTATCCGCAGCCGGAATGGCTGATCGACCGCATAAAGCTGTCGAAACAGGTGCCGCGGGTGCGGGCCGACGATCTCTGGCTGGTGGCGTCCGAGGGGCTCGAAGCCGCACAGGACGACGCCAGCATCCTCGCTATTCGCGACCAGGAGCGCGCCGGGCTCGATATCATCACCGACGGCGAGCAGCGGCGCGAAAGCTATTCCAACCGCTTCGCCACCGCGCTTGACGGCATCGATATCGAAAATCCGGGCACCGTGATCAACCGCAACGGCCGGCCGATCCAGGTGCCGCGCGTGGTCGGGCCGATCCGGCGGACGCGGCCGGTCGAGGTCCGCGATCTGACAGTCTTGCGCGCCAATACCGACCGCGCCGTCAAGGCGACGCTGCCCGGTCCGTTCACCATGGGTAAGCAGGCGCAGGACGACTACTACAAAGACGAAGAAGCGGTGGCGCTTGCCTACGCCGCCGCCGTGAACGTCGAGATCAAGGATCTGTTCGCCGCCGGCGCCGACGTGGTGCAGATCGACGAGCCGTGGATGCAGCAGCATCCCGACAAGGCCCGGCAGTACGGGCTCAAGGCGCTCGACCGCGCGCTCGACGGCGTCGCCGGCACCGTCGCGGTGCATCTATGCTTCGGCTACGCGGCGGTGGTGCGCGATAAACCGTCGGGCTATTCGTTCCTGCCGGAACTGGAAAGCTGCAAGGCGCAGCAGATTTCCATCGAGGCGGCGCAACCCAAACTCGATCTCAAAGTGCTCAGGGAATTGCCGTCGAAAACGATCATTGTGGGGGTGATCGATCTATCGGATATGACGATCGAAACGCCGCAAATCGTCGCCGAACGCATTCGCGCCGCGCTCAAAGAAGTGCCGGCCGAGCGGCTTGTTGTGGCGCCGGATTGCGGCATGAAATACCTGCCGCGCGCGGTCGCTTTCGGCAAGATGAAGGCGATTGCCCAAGGCGCGGCGATCGTGCGGCGCGAGCTCACGAGCGGCTGACGGAACGCTCCAGCGCTTTGCGATCCCACTGCGCCAGATTTGCCGCGGCTTCGTAGGTTTCCTCAAGAAATCCGAGCAGCAGCGCGTCGGGATCGCGCGCCTGACGAACCGCGTCATAAGGCAGAATGAATTGTCCGAGATCCTTGTTGTAGGACGCTTCGGAGGTACCAAGCCGGGCGTCGCCATAACCGGCCGGCTCCGGATAGGCATAGACATAAAACGCCGGATAGCCGAAGCCGCCATTGCCCGGCCAGAAGCCGCAGCTCGAGCATTCGTGCGAATAGGCTTCCGCCATGATCCAATCCGCCACATGGGGCGTGTGGCCCTTGGGCGGCGGCGCGGTGCGGCCGGAAAAGCGCGTCACCGCGAGATCGAAGCTGCCCCAGAAGAAATGCACCGGGCTTGCTTTGCCGAGAAAGCGCGCGCGGAACATGTTCATCACGCGATTGATCTGCAGCAGCGCCTGCAAGAATTTATGCGCATAGACCGGGGCGTAATGCGCATGCGTGCGGTCGCGCTCGAACGGCACGGCGTTCTCGATTTCACACGGCATGGTCCGGATCTGCACCTCGATGCCGAGGCGACGCAGCCGCTCCATGAATTCGGCATAGAAGTCGGCGACCGGCCATCGGCTTAAGCGCAAGGCCATCGGCGCGCCGTCGCTGGTTTCGATCAGCAGCCGATGATTGACAAAATCAAAGATGATATCGAACGTGCCGCCGGCATAGGGCATCGCCGGCGCGGCAAGGCCGCGCGCCGTCACCTGGAACGTCGAATTCCACCAATGATTGATGAGCGGCGTGAGCGCGATGCGGACCTTGCCGACGATTTGCGTCCACAGCTGCAGCGTGTCGCAAGTGTCGCTCCATGCGGCAAGCGGAAGATCCGGCCATTGCGGATTTCGGTCACAGTTCGGCTCGGCACGACGGAATGTCGGTCAAAGCATCTCCTTAATGGCGCGGATCAGGTTGCGGTCGACGCTGATCAGATCGGCATCGCGCGGCAAGTTTAAGCCCTTCGCGCTCATCGCCGAAACCCCGCGCCCCTGCAAAATGACACGGCCGTCGGAGGTGAGGAAGATCGACGAGGCTTCCTTGCCGTCGCTCTCCTTCCAAACCAACTCAACTCGAAAATTCGACCGGCCATTTTGCGATGATCGCACCGCTTATTCCGCCGCCGTGGCATGTGCGGAGCGGTGGCCTGCTCCTCGCGATGGAGCCGGTCAACGATGCGCCGCGCCTGCATGCCGCCGGCATCGGCATTGATATCGACCTGCGGCGCATCGGGCTTAAGGCTGATCATGCGCTGCTGCGCAGTGAACACCGCAACGTCTTCGAGGAAGGCGGTTTTGATCTGCTGGAAGACCCGCTCGGTCATGTCGGCGTTGTGCGGCTCGAAATCATGCGCCTGCCCCCAGAAATAATGCGACGTGGTTTCGGTCTCCGGCGTGATGGCGTTGAGATTGCGCATGCCGATGCCGCCGACGCGGCGGCCTTCCGGCGCGCCGGTTCCGGTCGGCGTAGCGCCAACGTCGAGCCGCAGGAATGCCGGCGGCGTGTAATCGATGATCTGCCAGCGGTCGACATTGCCGGTGAATTTGCCGACCTTGACGAACGTCGGCGGCGCCGGCTGGTCGATGATCCAGCGCGTCACCAGCACATCGTTCGGCGCGCGCTGCACTTTCACCGCGGCGTGCTCCACCAGCGCCATATTGCCGATCGTGGTCTCGTGGACGAAGGCGAGATGGGTGAGATCGAGCAGATTGTCGACGACCAGCTGCCAATTGGCCTCGACATGGAGATATGCCGGCTTGGCGCCCCAGTCGGGATCGGCCAGCCAATGGAAGTCGCAAATCTGCTCCGGATCGGCCAGCGCCGGATCGCCCATCCAGATCCAAATCCAGCGATAGCGCTCGACCACCGGATAAGTGCGTACGCGGGCATTTTGCGGGATGTGATCCTGGCCCGGCACGCGCACGCATCGGCCGGAGCCGTCGAAGCGCAGGCCGTGATAATGGCATTGCAGGACGTCGCCGTCGAGCTTGCCCATCGACAGCGGAAGCTGCCGGTGCGGGCAGCGGTCCTCGAAGGCATGCAGCGCACCGTCGCTGGAGCGGAATAGCACGACCGGTTCGCCAAGGATCATGCGGCCGAGCGGACGATCGCGAACTTCTTCGTCCAAGGCGGCGACATACCAGTAATTGCGCAGAAACATCGCATCCTCCCGCGGCCTTCTGGGTCCTCATTTTAGGCCTATGCCGGCGATCGCTCAATCCGTCATTGCGCGGGCCGTCATCGCGGCGGTTTGAATTCGCCGCCGGAAAGCTTATAATGCTAAGGAAATTCCGGGCGCGCCGACATGCAGGACAATGCCGGGCCGGAACTGTTGCAGCGGCTGGATCGCGCGGGCCGCGCGGCCTCGCCGGATAAGCCGTGGGTCGTATCGCCGCCGACGGACGGACGCAGCGTCAGCTACGGAGCAGCTGCGTGACACGATCGGCCGCTTCGCGAGCTTGCTGCGCGCGCGCGGCCTCGGCCGCAACGACCGGGTCGCGCTCCTTGCCAATAACTCGATCGAGCAGCTCCTTTGCTTTTTCGGCGTGATGGCGGCGGGCGCGACCGTCTGCACCATCCATATCGAGATGAACCGCAATCAGCTCGACAATATTTTCGAGCGGCTCAAGCCGAAGCTCATCCTCTATCAGGACGGTTTGCAGCTCGACGATCTTGTTGGCGGCAACGCCGGCGCCGCGTTTGCGCATCGGGCGCTGGGACGGGCCGGAATCGGACACCCTGTTCGCCGAGCTCGCGTGCTTGCGCGCCGAGCGAGGCCGCAAGGCGCGGCGCAGCCGGAGGATGACGCGATCATCCTGTTCACTTCCGGCACCAGCGCCAAGCCCAAGGGCGTGATTCTGAATTTCCGCGAATATCTGCTGAATATCGATCCGCTCGCCGCAGGCTTCGGCATCACCGCCGACGATCGGCTTTACGATTTCCGCCCGTTCAGCTGGAACTCGGCGCAGACCTTGGGCGCGCTCGCGGTCGTCAATCGCGGCGCGACCCTGGTGCTCGCGGAGAAATTTTCGGCGAGCCGTTTTTTCCAGCATCTGCGCGATCACGGCGCCACCATCGCCACCGGCAATCCGACGACGATCAATATCCTGCTCAACAGCGAGCAGAGCCGCCCATCGCGATAATCTGCCGAAACTGCGCTTCATCACGTCAAGCTCGGCGCCGCTGCTTGCTCGAAGAGTGGAAACGGTTCGAGCAGAAATTCGGCATTCCGGTCGCGCAGGGCTGCGGCGCCAGCGAGGCGAGCTGGATTGCCGCCATTCCCGGCGAAGGAGCGCCGGCTCGGCACGGGTCGGACGGCCGTTTGCCTATCACGATCTCGCCATCGTCGATGCCGACGGCCGGCGCCTGCCTGCAGGCGAAATCGGCTATGTCGAACTCGGCGGGCTCGGCGATCACCCTTACCGTTATCTCGGCGAGGATGGCGAAGTGAAAATCCACAGCCGCGGCCGCTTTCGCACCGGCGATCTCGGCAGCCTCGATGCCGACGGTTTTCTGACGCTGACTGGCCGCGAGAAGGAGTTGATCATCCGCGGCGGCGCGAAAATCTCGCCGGTCGAGATCGATTCCTATCTGATGCAATGCGCCGACGTGATCGAGGCCGCCACCGTCGGCGTGCCGGATGCGAGTCTATGGCGAGGAAGTGGTAAGCTACGTGGTGGCGCGCCCCGGCGCCACGCTCGATGCCGGCGCGCTATTGGCGCATTGCGCGAGCGTGCTGCCGGCATTCAAGGCGCCGAAGCGCATCGTGCTCAGCGCATCGCTGCCGAAGACCGACCGCGGCAAGCTCGACCGCAAGGCGCTGGCGGAAGATGGCGGCTCGACGCAACCCGTTAATTCACCGCCGTAATCGTGTTAATGTGCGCAAGTTCAATACTGGAGGAAACGTCATGGCAAAATCACGTCGTGGCCTCGATCACCGCCATCGCGACAAGAGCGGCAGTGACAAGAAGCACGGCAATACCCGCATCGGCTCGCTGCGCAAGGAATACGGTCCTGGCTTCGCCAAGGGCCGCCGCAAGGACATGATGCTAAAAAATCTGCTCAAGGAAAGCGGCTCAGCCTCGCTGCACGAATATTTGCGGCATCACCATCAGTAGCAGTCAACGCAACGCACGTGGCCTTCCTCTCCGCGAGAGGAACGCATTCGATTCACTGCGACAGACGCCTCGGGATGACCTGATCCGCCCGTCGATCAGCCAATGGCCGGCGCCTTTGACGATCACGCCCTCGACATTGTTGGCAACCAGCCGGCCCTGTTGAACCAGGAAATCGCCTGAGGCCTTCTCACCGGTCAAGACCAGCATCGGCATCGTCAATTCGGTCTTGGCGAGATCAGCGAAATCCTTGCCGTCCTGCTCGAAAGCCCGAAACACCTCGAAGCCGGCCCGCATCGCGCCCGGCTGCGCGTAGGATTTGGCGTAGAAGCGGCGGTCGCGCTCCGACACTGATTTTTTCGGATTGGCGGCAAAATCGTTCCAGAAATGCTCGAAGTAGATGCGCTCGCGACCTTTGACGAGTTTCAACGGCGTCTCGCCGTAGAAATTGAAGTGCCACTTGTCGTGCAGCAGCCACACGTTTTCCCAAGCGCCGACGCCCGGCAGGAAGGCATCCATCAGAACGATGCGGTCGACCTCGGCGGGATATTGCGCCGCATAGGCATAAGCGACCATGAGCCCGATATCGTGGCCGCAAATCCGCACGCGTCCTAGCCCAAGCGAAGTGGCCAGCGCATGGATATCCTGCGCCATCGATTTCTTGTCATAGCCGGTTGGCGGCTTGTCATAACCGATTTACCTGCTTGGACGATTGACCGAAGCCGCGCAGATCGGGCGCGATGACCGGTTGGTTTTGGCGAGTTCCGGGATCAGCGGCCGCCACATGTGGCTGTTCTGCGCATAGCCGTGCAGCAAAATGACCGGCTCGCCCGTGCCGGCGGCGAGATAATGCAGCCGTACGTCGTCAAGCTTGGCGAAGTGGCTCACGATGCGCGGCGCCTGGTTTGCCTTCCGCTTGGCCACGGCGAGCGATCCTATCGCCCCGTCCGCGCCAGCGAATGCACCCAGCCGTGCATGCGCTTCTTGGCGTTGGCGATGTCTTCCTTGGAGAAGAAATCCTCCGGCTTCACTTTGTCGATCGGATAGACCGGGCGGAGGAAGTCGCTCTCATAACCGAACGGCACCGTGGCATCGATGCCCATGCCGCCCTCGAAACTGGGTGTTCGACGCCGTCCATTGCTGCTCGCCCGCGGTCATGCGCTCGGCCGGCATGAAGGTCTGGCCGCGCCCGCCGGGGATCGGATTGAGAATATCGGTGCGCGGATTCACCCGCGTGGTCAGGCACCACATGATGTCGTCCATCGAATAAGGATCGACGTCCTCAGCTCACCGCGATCGCAAGCCGCATGCCCTGCGAACACGACAAAATGGCGCCCAGGAAATTGCGCTGCCAGCCTTCGTCGATCTGATGGCGCTTTTTCACCTGGATGACGCAGCCGCCCCAATCGGTCATGCAATACGGGATCACTACATTCTGCACGATGCCCGGCTGCAGCCGGTTGCACAATTCATAGATCGCGGCCTCGCGCACCGAGGTATCGATATTGTGGTCGTCGAGCATGTGCACGCCGAGCGCGAAGATGATCGGCTTGGTCTCCGGCTTGCGCATGGTGATGCCGGTGACGTGGAAGGTCGGCGCCTTGTAGGACTTGCCCATGTAGCCGGCCCATTCCGGGTGGAAATGATGGCGGCCCTGCACGCCGGCATCTTCCGATTCCTTGGTCTCGAAGCGGCGGTCGCGCGGGTTGACGTAGCCTTCGAGCACCAATTCGCAATCGGCGAGCGCCATGGCGTCGACGGTGCGCGCTTTGACCAGCCGGATCGGCGCGCCCTGCACCGCCGACGCAATGCCGATCTCGTCGCAGCCCATCGGCAGGATCGCATAGTCGAAACCGGCGCCGGCAAGCAGCGTGCACGCCGGCGGCACGCCGAAGCACATGGTGATCGGCACCGGCTGATCTTCCTTGTAGTATTTGTTGACCACCTGCCACATATGCGAGCCGGGGGAAATCTGGAACGTGCCGACATTGCCCCAGCGAAAATTCATGCGGTTGTAGCCGAGGTCGGAGCCGCCCTCGAATTGCGGGCCGGTGACGCAGCGGATGCCGGAGCCGACGGTAAGCTCCGGACTCGTAGGTGGTGTGGCGGATCGGCACCATCCATTTGTTGACGTCGTTCGGCTTGTCGACGACGAATTCCTGGCACGGCGCCTCGTCTTGCGCGATCTCGACCGGCTTCAATCGGGTGCGACAGCGCGTGCGCCAGCTTCTTGCACCCGCTCGGCATCGTCCTTCCAGCCGAACATGCGATTGATGATCGCCATGTCGCCGAACAGATTGGTGATGACGCGATGATTGGGCTTGCCCTTGACGTTGTTGAACAGCACCGGACAGCCGCCGTCCATGTGCTTTTGCAGGCCGGTGACTTGCAGGTCGGGATCGACTTCCTTGTCGGTCTCGATCAATTCGCCGGAGGCGCGCAGCCATTCCAGCGTCGAGCGCAGATCGAAAGCCTGGTTCGGCGTCGCGGCGGCGTGTTGTTCTTTGCGCACTGGCTGTTGCATTACGGGCGTTCCCATTGTTTGGAATTTCAATGAGTATCCGCCCGGCCAAGCGAAGGTGTCAACGCCGCCGCCGTCATGCGCGCTTCGCGGCGGGAAACGACCATCAAAACGGAGGGTTCTACGGCGCTTGCCGATACAACAGCGGCCCGACCGCGGAGCGCAGCCGAGACACGCAGCGCCACACCAGCGGCGTCTGCTTGATGAAGCGCTTGACGCGACGCCGGGCCGTCGAGACGAAGCTCGCCGGCCAGCCGCGCCAGGTTGCGGCCGCACTGTAATCGTACAACTTCATGCGCAGATCGGACCATTCCATCTTGTACTGCTCGTCGCCGATGGTGAAATCGAACAGCCGCAAGTCGCGCTCGATGGCGTAGGCCAGAAGCTCGCGAAGGTGGAGCGTGCCGGGGCCGTAGCGGGTCAATTCGCTGTCGCAATAGCTCGACAGCACGTGGTAGTAGCAGTCGCCGAACACGATCGCGAAATTTGCCGCCGCACAGGTCGGACCGACCTCGACGCGGCTGATGTGAGCCAAATGGCGCGAATTCGGATTCGATGCAAAATCGGCGAAGAACTCGCGGTAGCCGGGACGCGAAAAAATGTCGACGATTCCCTTGCGCGCAAAGATCCGCTTCTTCTGCTCCCATAACGTGTCGAGCGTTTGACCCAACTGGTCTCGCCTCAACGACGGTTTGGAAGCGAATTTCGCCGAACTCGGCCAGGTGCTTGCGCTTGGTCCGGTCGCGTCGACGCGTCGCCGAAGATCGCCGGGCGCGGTAAAAGGCCTCCCAGTTGTCGCCCAGTTGCGTGATGTGCGCGCTGTTGGCGTTCGGCATGACATTGAGATTGACAAAGGGATTGCTCTGGACGCCGACCGTCTGCGGCATCTTCTCGAACTCGATCCAGTGGAAACGCAGCGCGCGATCGGATTGCAGGCGCGCCAACAGCTCGCGCCACAGCGCAAGGAAACCGGACGGCGTGACGCGCTGCGAAAAATCGCGCGCCAACAGCGGCGCGTTGTAGTCGCACAGCTCCTGGCCCAGCCAGCATAGCCGCCGGACCGAACGGCGCGTTTCGATGGCGAGCGGCAGGATGAATGCGGTTCTGCCGTCGGCGTACCGGCCGACCACGACGATCGGCACGGTAGCGTCGCGCGCGCCGATATGGCGCTGCCACGCCGCCAGCCATTGGAAGCTCTGGAACGCCGTGCATTCGGCGATTTCTTGGAAGCGGCCCCATTCGTCTTCGACGTCGTCAAGGCGGGTATAGACGGCAAAGCTCAGTTGCGGCGTAAATTCGCGGGACAAATCCGCCAGACGCGAAAGCGCGTCATGCCCGACGTCGACGGGCGCAGTCGCCGGGCGGAACGCTGCTAACGGTGTTGCGCGTGTCACGATCTTGGTCACAAATCTGGCCGCACCGGCGGAAGCCGCATCGAAGCTTGTCTTAAAAGGAAATTCTTAAATGTGCATCCTTCGGCGCGCGGTTACGTCGGATTTACGTGGGGTTAACGTAAAGAGACCGCTGTGCCCTATCGGCGCCCGATGCCGTGTCGGTTTGGCGCAGTTAACCCCGTAGAAACGCCCGCTCGGCCGCCGTATCCTCGACTGAATTATTTCGGTGCGGCGCAGGCCACCGGCGCAATGGGGGGATATTATGAATGATCTTCGGCAGTGGTTGCGCATTGTCGGCCTGTGCCTGATGGCGGTGCCGGCGGCAACCGCCGTGCACGCCCAAGCCGACAGCTACCCGAACAAGACGGTGACGATCATATCCGATGCAGCTCCCGGCTCGACGCCGGACGTCGACGCCCGCTTTGTCGCCGAAGGGCTCAGCAAGGCGTTCGGGCAGCAATTCATCGTGGTCAATCATCCCGGCGCCAACGGCAGCATCGCCGCCCATGCCGCTACCGACGCCATGCCGGACGGCTACACGCTGTTCATGCCGGCGCTGTCGACCTTCGTGGCGCTGCCATCGATCGCGCCCAATCTGCCGCTGCAGCTGCCGCGCGATTTTATTCCGATCGGATACACCGCGGAAAATCCGATGTTCGTCGCGGTCAACCCCAAGCTCGGCGTCTCGACGCTGCCGCAGTTGATCGCGCTCGCCAAGAAAGGAGCCCGACACGATTTCGATTGCGGTGACCGGCGCCGGCAGGCTTACCGATCTCACCGGCCTGTTGTTGCAAGATCGCGCCGGCGTGCAGCTATTGCGCGTGCCTTATACCGGCGGACCGGCAGCCGCGCTCGCCGACGTCGGATCTGGCCGCGTGTCGATGATCATCGAAGGCTATTCGGGAATCGTCGGCGCGGTCAAAGCCGGCCAGGTCAAGCTGATCGCGGTGGCGTCGCCTGAGCGCCTGCCGCAATTTCCCGATCTGCCGACGGTCGCCGAAACGCTGCCGGACTTTCGCGCGCTGGGCTGGCAAGTGCTGGTGGCGCCGAACGGCACGCCGACGGCGATCGTCGGCAAGGTCAGCGATGTCTTGGCCAAGGTCGTCAGCGACGCCGGATTTCAAAAAGCGAGCCTGGCGAACATCGGCAGCTATTCGCGCGCCATGACGCCCGGAGCAGACCCTTGCTTTTGTCGAGGCAAGAGCAGGAGACCTGGGGCGCCAATGCTGCAAAAGGCTTCCAAGCAATAGCAGCGAATTTCTCAGGGAGATTTCGGCATGTTGACGCTTTATTATGCTCCAGGCGCCTGCTCGATGGCCTCGCATATCGTGCTCGAAGAAAGCGGCGAGACATACGAGCCGAAGAAAGTCGATCTCGCCGGCGGCGAGCAGCGCACCGAGGCCTATCTGAAAATCAATCCGCTCGGCCGCGTTCCGGCGCTCAAGCTCGACAACGGCGAGCCGCTGACCGAGAACACCGCCATCCTGCCTTATCTCGGCAAGCGGTTCGGCCTGTGGCCGAAGGACCCGGCGCCGAGGCGAAGGCGCTGTCGCTGATCGGCTTCTTTGCCTCGAGCGTGCATCCGGCGCATGCCCATGTCGGGCGGCCCGAACGCTATACCGACGACGCCAGCGCCTATCCCGGCATCAAAGACAAGGGACTAAAGACGTTCCACGGCTATCTGAAGCAGATCGACGGCATGCTGGCCGGACGCGAATGGTTTTCCGACAGCTATTCCGTGCTCGATCCTTACGGCTTCGTCTTCTACACCTGGGGCGTACGCCGCGAGCTGCCGATGGCGGAGCTGAAAAACTACACCGCGCACAAGGACCGGCTGATGAAACGTCCGGCGGCCGCGCGCGTCGTGGCAGACGAGAAGATCAAGGTGTGAGCTTTAACCGTCACCCTGAGGTGCTCGACGCATAGCGTCGAGCCTCGAAGAGCGACGGCCCTCGGCACCTCGGTCGCATCCTTCGAGGGCCGCCATAGCGCGTCGAAGACGCGCGTAAACGCGCTTATGGCGGCCGCACTCAGGATGACGGATCGGCGCCTACGCCGTCTTCTGCGCCTTTAAGCCCAAGCTCGTTGATGGTGCGCTCGCGCATGATGAATTTCTAAATCTTGCCGGTCACCGTCATCGGAAACTCGTCGACGAATTTGACGTAGCGCGGCACCTTGTAGTGCGCGATCTGATCGCGGCAGAACGCCTTGATCTCGTCCTCGGTGGCGGCGATGCCGGGGCGCAGCTTGACCCAGGCGCAGATTTCCTCGCCGTAGCGGTCGTCCGGCACGCCAATCACCTGGACGTCCTGGATCTTGGGGTGGCGATAGAGGAATTCCTCGATCTCGCGCGGATAAACGTTCTCGCCGCCGCGGATCACCATGTCCTTGATGCGGCCGACGATGTTGCAATAGCCCTCGGCGTCGATGGTGGCGAGGTCGCCGGTGTGCATCCAGCGCGCCGCGTCGATGGCTTCGCGGCTGCGCTCCTCGTCGCCCCAATAGCCGAGCATCACCGAATAACCGCGGGTCAGTAATTCGCCCGGCATGCCGGGCGGCACGATGCGTCCGTTGCTATCGACGATCTTGACTTCGAGATGCGGCTGAATGCGGCCGACCGTCGACACGCGCCGCTCCAGCGGATCCTCGGTCGAGCTCTGGAAGCTGACCGGGCTGGTTTCGGTCATGCCGTAGGCGATGGTGATTTCCGACAAGTTCATCGCGGCGACGCAGCGTTTCATCACTTCGATCGGGCATGGCGAGCCGGCCATGATGCCGGTGCGCAGCGTGGACAGATCGAAGCGGCCGAAC
The DNA here is from genome assembly GCA_963816565.1 of uncultured Alphaproteobacteria bacterium. Taxonomy (GTDB): domain Bacteria; phylum Pseudomonadota; class Alphaproteobacteria; order Rhizobiales; family Xanthobacteraceae; genus BOG-931. The sequence continues at coordinate 44,685 of CAWFLM010000004.1, forward strand.
TCGGGATGATCCAGCTCGGCGATAAACATGGTCGGCACGCCATGCAGCGCGGTGCAGCGCTCCGCGGCGACGGTTTCCAGCGTGACCAGCGGATCGAAGCCTTCGCCGGGAAACACCATGCAGGCGCCATGCGTCACCGCGGCGAGGTTGCCCAGCACCATGCCGAAGCAGTGATAAAGCGGCACCGGGATGCACAGGCGATCCTCGGGCGTCAGCCGCATCGCCTCGCCGATGAAGAAGCCGTTGTTGAGGATGTTGTGATGCGACAGCGTCGCGCCCTTGGGAAAGCCGGTGGTGCCGGAGGTGAACTGGATATTGATCGGCTCGTCGAATTGCAGCTGCGGTGCGAGCTCGGCGATGCGCTTGTCCTCCGCCGCGGTGCCGCGCGCCAAAATCTCGGAGAAGCGCAACGTGCCGGGATGCCAGCCGTCGCCGAGCAGGACCACCGAACGCAGCGCCGGCAGCCGCGCCGATTCGAGCTTGCCGGGCGTGGCGTGGCCGAGCTCCGGCGCCAGCTCGCGCAACATGCCGACATAATCCGAAGTCTTGAAACGCTCGGCCAGGATGAGCGCTTTGCAGCCGACCTTGTTGAGCGCGTATTCCAGCTCGGCGATGCGGTAGGACGGATTGATGTTGACCAGGATCAGCCCGGCCTTGGCGGTGGCGAACTGGGTCAGCACCCATTCCGAATTGTTCGGCGACCAGATGCCGATGCGGTCGCCGGGACTTAGCCCGAGCGTCAACAGCCCGGCCGCGAGCCGGTCGACCTGTTGCCGCAATTCGGCGTAGCTCAATCGCACATTCTGGTGGCGGACCACCAAGGCCGGCCGCGTGGGCCATTTGTCGCAGACCGCATCGAAAAACTGCCCGATGGTCTGGCCAATAAGCGGTTGCTCGCTCGCGCCGTGGACGTAGCTCAGCTTGAGAGCGGCCATCACGTGTCCTCCCAGACATTTCGGTCACTATAGCGCCTTCACGCCAAAGCTGCGAAGTCTCATGGTGCGGGAAACGCCGACCCTGGATCGCCTTTTTGTGCGCGACCCGGCTTGGTAAAGTTAAGTCAAGGCGCGCAATAAGGACGCCCCGAGGAGTTTCATGTCCGGACAGACTTCGGAACTTTCCGTGTCGCTCTGGCGCGGCGGCAAGGACGGCCGCTACCAGACATTCAGCGTGCCGCGGCGCGAAAGCCAGACCGTGCTCGACGTGGTCACTTTCGTACAGCGCCATCTCGATCCGACGCTGTCCTATCGCTTCGCCTGCCGGGTCGGCGTCTGCGGCTCCTGCGCCATGACCGTCAACGGCAAGCCGCGCTGGACCTGCCGCACCCATGTGGAAAAGGTCGCCGGGGGCGGCCGGCTGGAAATCGGCCCACTGGAAAATCTTCCGGTCATCAAGGATCTCGCCACCGACATGGAGGAGTTTTTCGTCAAGTGGCAGCGCGCCAAGGGCGCCTTTGCACCGTCGCAGACGCGGCACGACGCGATTGCGCAAATCCGGCCGGACACGCCGGCGCGCGCCGCCGCCGATGCGGCGATCGAATGCATCAATTGCGGCGTCTGCTACGCCGCCTGCGACACGGTGCGCTGGAATTCCGGCTATCTCGGACCGGCGGCGCTGACGCGGGCGTGGACGCTGGTCAATGACGCGCGCGATGCCGGCAATGCCGCACGCCTGCAAGCCGTCGCGGCCGACGGCGGCTGCCACGCTTGTCACTCGCACCAATCCTGCCAGGAGCTTTGTCCGCAGACGCTCAACCCGACCGCCGCGATTGCCGGGCTGAAACGGCGCACGGCGGCGGCGTATCTCAAGGGCGAGATCAAGTCATGAATGTCCAGCTCTATGTCTGGCAGCGGGCGGCGGCGGCGCTCATGGCGCCGCTCGTGCTCGGCCATATCGCCGTCATCTTCTATGCCACGCGGCAAGGGCTGAGCGCCGCCGATATTCTGGCGCGCACCCGCGGCAGCATCCTATGGGCGGCCTATTACGGCCTCTTTGTCGCTGCCGCCTCCATCCATGCCTCGATCGGCATCCGCAATATCTTGAGCGAGTGGTCGCCGTTGAACGAGCGACAAGCCGGATATCTCGCGATCATATTCGGGCTCTTCCTGGCCCTGCTCGGCGCGCGGGCAGTGGCGGCGGTGGTGCTGTCGTGACCGCGCGGCTGACCAAGCATCGCGACAGCCCGCTGTGGATCGCCGCCATGGTGCATCGCGTTTCCGGGCTGGCGCTGGCGATTTTCCTGCCGTTTCATTTTCTGGCGCTCGGCCTCGCCATCGACGGCGAGGCACGGTTCGAGAGCTTCCTGCGCTGGACCGATCAACCGCTGGTCAAACTCGCCGAAGGCGGGCTCGTTTTTTTGCTCGCGGTGCATCTGCTCGGCGGCTTGCGCGTCTTGGTGATCGAGAATTTTCGCCTGGCATGACGGCCAAAAGCAGTTGGCGACGCTCGCGGCCGCAATCTCGGCCGTCGTCGCCTTGATCTTTCTCGCGCGGCGTGTTCTGAGGCAAATCGCATGAACGTCGAGCATCGCAAAACCGACATTCTGATCCTCGGCTCCGGCGGCGCCGGGCTGTTCGCCGCGCTGCATGCGCTCAAAGCCAATCCCGATCTCGACATTACGGTGGCGAGCAAGGGATTGCTCGGCAAATGCGGCTGCACCCGCATGGTGCAGGGCGGCTATAACGCCGCGCTCAATCCCGGCGACTCGATCGAGCGTCATTTCATGGACACCATCGAAGGCGGCAAATGGCTGCCGCACCAGGAATTGGCCTGGACGCTGGTGACTAAAGCCATCGAGCGCGTGCGCGAACTGGAAAACGAGGTCGGCTGCTTCTTCGATCGCAATGCCGACGGCACGCTGCACGGCAAAGCCTTCGCCGGCCAGACTTTCGACCGCACCGTGCACAAGGGCGACCTCACCGGCATCGAAATCATCAACCGTCTGATGGAGCAGGTTTGGGCGCGGCCGATCCGCCGTCTGGAGGAACATCGTGCCGTGGCGCTGATCCCCGCGCCAGACGGCGCGCTATCGGGCGTGCTGATGATCGACATGCGCTCCGGCGAATTGCGCTTCGTCTCGGCGCAAGCCGTGTTGCTGGCGACCGGCGGCGGTCCGACCATGTATCGCTATCACACGCCGTCCGGCGACAAGAGCATGGACGGGCTCGCCATGGCGCTGCGCCTCGGGCTGCCGCTGCGCGACATGGAGATGGTGCAATTCCATCCGACGGGTTTGCTCGCCGGACCGGACACGCGCATGACCGGCACGGTGCTGGAAGAAGGCTTGCGCGGCGCCGGCGGGCATCTGCTCAATGGCGCGATGCGCCGCTTCATGGGCGACTACGATCCAAAGCTCGAACGCGCCACGCGCGACGTCGTCAGCCGCGCCATCGATGCGGAAATGCGCGCCGGGCGCACCACGCCGCATGGCGGCGTCTATATCAAGATGGGCCATCTCGGTCCGGCCAACGTCGCCAAACAATTCAAGGGCATGGTCGATCGCTGCCGCGACTGCGGCTTCGATCTTGCCGGCGGCTTGGTCGAAGTGGTGCCGACCGCGCATTATTTCATGGGCGGCGTCATCTGCGCGGTCGACACCACGACGGAACGCTTCGGCCTGTTCGTCGCCGGCGAGGACGCCAGCGGCATGCACGGCGCCAACCGGCTCGGCGGCAACGGCGTCGCCAACTCGACGGTGTTCGGCGGCATCGCCGGCGACGTGATGCCCGGCTTCATCGCCAAAAATCCCGGTCATCGTCCGCCCGATACGGCGGTGCTCGAGGCCGAGGTCGAGCGCGCGCTGCATCCGTTTCAGCCGCAAGCCGGGAGATCTCAATGGCTTGCGCGAAAAGCTCCTGGATACGATGTGGGATGAGGTCGGCGTGGTCCGCGACCGCGCCAGCATCGAGCGCGGCCTTGCCGGCATCGACGCCATCGAAGCCGAGCTTCTGGCCACCGGTCTTGCCGATGCCGGCCGCCAGTTCAATTTGACCTGGCACGACTGGCTCAATCTGCGCTCGTTATGCGAGGTGAGCCGCGTCATCGCGCTGGCGGCGCTGCGGCGCGAGAACTCCCGCGGCGCGCATTATCGCTCGGACTTTCCGGAGCCAGGCGATCTTGCGACCTCGACCTTCACGGTGGCGAGGTCTATATCCGGCAAGATCGAGATGACCGACCGGCCGGTCGAGTTTACTCATGTGAAGCCGGGCCAAACGCTGTTGCCCGATCGGGTCGCGGCCGAGTAGAGGCAATATGATCCCGCTGTCGTCCATTCAACGCACTGCCGAAGATTTGATGGCGAAGGCGGCCATCGAAATCCCCGAGGATTACCTCGCCGGCTTGCGCCGCTGCGCCGATACCGAAAAGGGCGACCTGTCGTCCTTCGTCATCAAAGCCATGCTGGAGAACTACGAAGCGGCCAAGGAAGACCGCCGCGCCATGTGCGGCGATACCGGCCTGCCGCGCTGGTACGTCAAGATCGGCAATGAGGCGCGCATCGAAGGCGGTCCCATCGCGCTCGAAGCGGCGCTGCGCCGCGCCACGGCGCGGGCCACGACGAACGTGCCGCTGCGGCCCAACCGCGTGCATCCGCTGTGGCGCACCGATCACAACAACAATGTCGGCATCAACGCGCCGGAGATCGAATACGCGTTCCATCCCGACGCCGACTGGATCGAGCTCACCACCGTGCACAAAGGCGGCCTGTTCGGCACGGATTACCGCATGCTGTTTCCCGGCGACGGCATCGAAGGCATCAGGCGGTTTTTCCTCGACACGCTGATCGGCTTCGGCAAGCGCGGGCTTGCCTGCCAGCCGGCCATCGTCGGTATCGGGCTCGGCGGCTCGAAAGACACCAGCGTGGTGCTCGGCAAGCAGGCCTCCTGCCTGCGCGTCGTCGGCTCGCGCAATCCCGATCCGAAAATCGCGGCGCTGGAAGACGAATTCAAGGAGCTCGGCAACAACATCGGCATGGGCGCGATGGGCTTCGTCGGCTCCTCGATGGTGATCGATTGCCATATCGAGGTCGGCTACTGCCATACCGGCGGCATGCCGATGTCGGTGCACATGTTTTGTTTATCGTCGCGTCGGGCCTGCGCGCGGATCGCAACCGACGGCAAGGCCACGTTCCGCACCGATCCGATGTGGTTCACCGATTATATGCGCCGCGAGACGGTCGAGTGGGGACAGCAAGCCGCGGCGGCTGCGGAGTAGATTTGGCGGCGGAGCAAATGTCCGATCTCAAAACGGTTCACATCGATCTTCCCGCCGCGACCAGCGGTTTGCGCAAGCTGGAAATCGGCTCGGTGGCCTATCTCACCGGCCGCGTCTTCACCGCCCGCGAAGGCGTCTATAAGCGGGCGATTGCCGATGGCTTCGGCATGCCGGCGGGCAAAGACGCGCTCGGTATCACCAATTTTCATTGCTCGCCGGCCGCCAGCATCAATCCCGACGGCAGCCATACCGTCGGCGCGGTCACCGCGACCGCGTCATTTCGTTTTGCCCAATGGCTCGACGGCTGGTTCAAGATGTCCGGCTGCAACGTCATCATCGGCAAAGGCGGCATGACGTCGGAGACCTACCGGACCCAGTTCGTGCCGAACAATGCGGTCTATCTCACCACCGTCGGCTACGGCACCGGCGCGCTGCTCGGCCGCGGCATCAAGCGGGTGGCCGGCGTCTATTGGCTCGAAGAGCTTGGCTTGGCGCAGGCAGTGTGGGTACTCGACGTCGAAAAATTCGGCCCGTTTTTGGTCGAGAGCGACCTCGACGGCAAGAGCCTGTTCGAGCGCGAGAACGCCAAGATCGCGCCCGGCCTGGAGCAGCTTTATGCCGGCACCCGGCCGGCGACGCTGCACCGCTACGGCGAGACCGACGACAAGACCAAGGAAGTGATCTGAGAAGATAGTTTGATCACGGCACGGGAGGAGCCAAGATGACCAGCGGAACCCCGGCAGCAAAATCCGTCGGTCGGCGCATCATCGATGAAGCGAAAGAATTCCTCGTCATCGCGGCTTATCTGTATATCTGCTTCACCGCCCTGGCCTATCTGAAAGCCACCATCCTGCAGGCCCACGGCATCGCTTTCGCGCCCTTCGGCTTCGCCGCCGTCAAGGCCCTGATCTGCGCCAAGTTCATGAGCGTGGGACATGCAGTCCACCTCGGCGAACGATACAAGAACCGGGCTCTGATCTGGCCGACGCTCTACAGGTCGCTCGTTTTCGTCGCATTGCTGCTGGTGCTTAACGCGCTGGAAGAGGTCGTCACCGGGATCATTCATCATCGGGCGCTTCTCGATTCGCTATCGAGCGTCGGCGGCGGCACACTCGATCAGCTCATCGCCACGAGTTTCGTCGTGCTGCTGATCCTGATCCCGTTCTTTGCTTTCCGCACGCTGGGCGAGGTGGTCGGCGAAGACAATCTGGTTCAGGTGTTTTTTCATCGGCGGCGTCCCGCCGATACCGCGTAGCCAGTTGCGGTGCGGTTTGCCAGGCCGGCGGTGATTGGTACAGCTGGGTGGATTCGAACCACCGACCTCCTGATCCACAGTCAGGCGCTCTAACCAACTGAGCTACAGCTGCACGGGCCCGCACGCTTGGCAAGATCTTTTCGGAAACCGCCCTGGGATCAAGTCGGAGCCGGGCACGGATCGTTTGGCGCGCGGAACCTATGAGCAACGCCCAAGTTTGGCAAGCGGCAGCCGTTTCGCCAAAAAAGCAAAAAGCCCGGGCTAGGCCCGGGCTTTCCCCTCGCCGCCATAAGGCGGCTGCGATCAGGAGATCGAGGTTAGGCGACCTTGCTGAACGCCTTGTTCATGCCGCTCTTGATCGGCTCGGCGGTTTCGGTTGCGACCTTCTGCACCAGCGCGCCGAGTTCCTTGCTCTGCTCGGTCAGGGTCTCGAACTGCTTGCGGGTATGCGCGCTCGACAGCTCGATCACTTCCGACAGCGTCTTGGCGGTGATCAGCTCGCCGAAAAAGTCGAACGCCGCGTTGGTGTTGGTACGCGCCGCCTCGATCACCTTGAGGCCGTATTCGGATGTGCCCTTGGAGGCAGTCGAATATGTGGTCTCCAGCACGTCGGTCGCCTCTTCGGCGGCGGCCTTCATCTTCTCGTAGGTGTCCTTGCACTGCGCGACGCCGCGCTCGGCAAATTCACGGAAAGCGGCCGGCATTTCGACCTTCGGAATCTCGAATTTCGGCATTTCGAATTTCGGCATCTCGAATGCGCCCGCCGCGGGCTTGCTTTTCATTTTCGGGGGGGTCGTCGTTGTGGTGGCTTCCGCCATGACACTCATCCTTGATTTCGCTCGTTGCTTTTTGGGCTGTCTCACCTGGAGAACTTTTTATTCGTTGGCCTCGCCGCCCGTTGCGCGTTGCCTGATATCGTCTCGGTCCGCGGCGACACCGCCGTCCCCATTGAGCCCACGTGTGGGTCTCAGCCGCGGCACGTCTTGTATCTTACATAGCAACTTTTTTGGTGCATTGCAACAGGAATTATTGCAATGCACAACAAATGCAGCAAGCCATTGAAAAAATTATTGATTCTGAGACCTGCCGAAGTGAAATTCGGTCTAGATCTTAGGCTTGGCACTATCGACCACAATCTTGGCGGCACTTTGACCAAGATCCTGGACCTGGGCCGAAAGCGCCTGCATTTGCCGGCTCAAATACTCCGATTGCAGCCGCATCAGTTCCGCCGTGTCCTTGGCGTGCATGATTTTTTGCGCGAATTCGAATGTCGCCGTGACATTCTGCTCGGCATAGCCCATCGATTTGTGCGCGATTTCGGTGGCGCCGCTATGCGCCGCCTGGGCTTGGCCCTGCAGCTGTCCCACGGCCTTGTTGGCCGCCTCGATAAATCCCTGGAATGCCTTGCGCGCCTGGGTCACGCTCTGCTCGGCAAACGCCCGCACCTCGTTTGGGATTGCAAATTGTTCGAATGGATCCTTTGCCATCATACGCTCCTCGTGCCCCGGCCCGCCGATCCTAGCGCGAAATCGCGACCGGCAGGCAAGCGAAACGGCGGCGCCCGCTAAGTCCTCGGGGCGATTAAGGTTATCCCGGCAAGCCTGGCCGCCGGCCCGCCGCCGCAATGGACGCCGCAGACGCCCCGCACTATTAAGAATTCCTTTAGGCTACGAGTTCCGACGCGCATGTCGATCGTTAAAAGAGAGCTCGCGCTGTTACGTCATCCGCAACTCGCGGCGCTGGCAACGAGTTCCCGGCCGGCTTGGCTATGGAACATCGACGGCTCGCAGATGCTATGGGCCAATGCCGTCGGCGCGGCGATCTTCGACAGCGCTGCCGCCGTCGCCGCCGCGCAAATCGTCCGGCTTGGCGCTACGCTGCCCGCGGCCGGTCAAGAGCGTCTCGAGCGGTTGCGGGGTTTTGGCGCGAGTTTCGGCCGCACGCTGACTTGCGCCTGCTCGCGTGTCGTTCTTGGCGACGGCAAGCCCGCGGTGCTGATTGCCGCGGCAGAACCGGTGGGACCGCAGCTACCGCTGGGCGAGCGGATCTGTCGCCTGTTCGCCGATTGCCAAGAACCGATCGCAAGTTTCGCCCCCGACGGCCAACTCGTTTATGCCAACGCCGCGGCGCAGGCGCGTCTGTGCGGAGCGACCATGCTGTCGGCGCTCGGCATCGAGACACTCGCCGCAACCGTGCTCGAAACCGGCAGTGCGAGCGGTACGGCGCACATCGGCAACGCGACTTTCGCGGTCGAAGCCACGCGTCTCGGCAAAGATGCTTCCCGCGTGCTGCTGCTCACAATACCGCAGCCGGCTGACGAAACTCCCATCGGAGAAAGCGCGCGGCAAGAGATGGCGCCATCCGCCACGATCGCACCGCGCGCGATGCTGTCCGCCGAGGCGGCTGCGACCGCGTCGCCGGCCACGCCTGTCGCGGCCGCTGCGCCGGCGGTGGAGCCGGCTTCCGCTTCGAGCGCAATTCATGAGACCCCCGCCGAACGCCGGCATCCACTGCGCTTTGTCTGGCACATGGATGCGGACGGACGTTTCGGCATCGGGTCCGACGAATTCATAGAACTCGCGGGACCGCACACGACGGCGGCATTCGGGCGGCCATGGAACGAGATTGCCGCCGAGTTGAAGCTCGATCCCGCCAACCAGGTCGCGCGCGCAATGGCGAGCCAGGAGACCTGGAGCGGCATTACCGTGGCCTGGCCGGTGGACGATGCCGCCGAGCCACTGCCGATCGAATTGTCGGGGCTGCCTGTATTCGACCGCGATCGCAGGTTTCGCGGCTATCGCGGCTTCGGTGTCTGTCGCGACATCGGCCGCATCAACCAGTTGGTGCGGACGCGCCGCGACCACCCGATAGGTTTTCGGCCGGCGCCGGTTGAGCCGCTGCAGCAAGACGAAGCCGCCCCGATCGCCCCGGCAGGCCCGGCCGCAGTACCGCCGGACCAGATCGAGCCCGCCGCAGCGGCCGCAGCGGCGCCTCAAGCGGAGCGGCTGGCGCTGGCGATGGCGCCGGCTTCAGCCAATGTCGTGCCGTTTCGCCCGTCGACCCCGCCGGAGCCCAAGGTGCCGCCGACATTGAGCCCGGTCGAGCGCAGGGCTTTTCGCGAATTGGCACAGGAGCTGACGGCACGGCTGCGTGGCCCGGAAGAGGCGCCGGCCGTTGCGCCAGACAATGCGGAAGGCTTGCCGGCGGAAGGTTTGCCGGCTGAAGCCGGCGAAGCCAGCGCACGCGCTGAGCCGACCGCGGAACCGGTCATCGAGCAAGTGCTGCTCGACCGCATCCCGATCGGCGTTCTGGTCTACCGGCATGACAAGCTGCTGTACGCCAACCGTCACTTTCTGGCGTGGAGCGGCTACGAGAATCTTGCCGCAATCGAAGGCGCCGGCGGCGCCGCCACGCTCTTTGCCGAGACCAGCGCCGATGCCCTTACCGACGCCGCCGACATCGCCGCGCAGTCGCTGAAATCGTTGTCGATCGTGACGCAACGCGGCGACAAGCTCGTGGTCGACGGCCGCATGTTCACGGTGCCGTGGCACGGTTCGTCGGCGCTGGCGCTGATCCTGTCGAACGGCCAAGCCTCGAACGGCTACGCTTCCAAGGACCACGTCGAGGCGGCGGCACGGCAAGCCGGGAGCGCGCTTGGCGCGGCCGAGACGGAAAACCGCGAGCTCAAATCGATCCTCGACGCAGCGACCGACGGCGTCGTAACGCTCGATGCCGACGGCCGCATCGTCGGCGCCAATGCCCGCGCCACAGCGTTATTCGGCACGGCCGACGCCGGATTTGCCGGCCGGTCGTTGGCCGATCTTTTGGCGCCCGAAAGCGGGCACGCGGCGCGCGATTATTTCGAGCGCATCCTGCGCGGCACCGGCATTCTCGATAACGTGCTTGAGGTAGCGGCGCGGACCAGCGACGAGCGGCTCGTGCCGCTGGCGATGACGCTCACCCGCGTCGGCGGCGACCGCATTGGCGCGGTATTTCGCGACCTCACCAGCCGCAAGCAGAGCGACGAAGAACTGCGCAACGCCAAGCGCGAGGTGCTGCGGACCGCATCCGCCAAGGCGGAATTCCTCGCCAAGGTCAGTCACGAAATCCGCACGCCGCTCAATGCCATGACCGGTTTTGCCGAAGTCATCATGGCTGAACGCTTCGGCCCGATCGGCAACGAGCGCTACCGCGAATATACCAAGGACATTCACGCCGCCGGCACGCATCTGGTCTCGATGCTCAACGATCTGCTCGATCTGTCGCGGATCGAGACTGGACAGCTCGAGCTCAGCTTCGCCAATGTCAATCTCAACGACCTGACCCAGCAATGCGTCGGCATCATGCAGCCGCAAGCCAACCGCGCCCGCATCATCATCCGCACCTCGCTGACGCCGGGCGTGCCGCTCGTCGTCGCCGACGAGCGGTCGCTGCGCCAGATTGTGCTCAATCTGATCTCGAACTCGATCCGCTTTACCGGCCCGGGCGGCCAGGTGATCGTATCGACCGTTTTCACCGACAGCCGCGAGGCGGTGTTGCGGGTGCGCGACACCGGATCCGGCATGAGCGAAAAGGACATTGCAGCCGCTCTCGAGCCGTTCCGGCAGATCGCCACTTCCGGCAGCTGGGGCTCGGGCGGGATCGGTTTCGGGCTGCCTTTGACCAAGGCGCTGGCCGAGGCCAATCGCGCCAATTTCAGCATCAAGAGCGCGCCGAACGCCGGCACGCTGGTCGAGGTCGCATTCCCGCCGAGCCGCATCGTCGCCGATTGACGGCCTCGACTGAGTGAAGCACCGTAACGACTTGCCGCGGTCGAGTTTTCGCCGTCATTGCCATTGATGCTGGCGACCGGTGCGACGATGCGCATGATCAAAATCTTCGTCATATTGGCTTTTGCCGGTGGCATGCTGGCGCCGGCCGCGGCGCGCGCCGCCGACGACGTCGATCTGCTTTTGGTCCTGGCTGCCGACGTGTCACGCAGCATCGACGATACGAAATTCCAGTTGCAACGCGACGGCTACGCCGCCGCCATTTCCGATCCGCGTGTCCTCGATACCATCCGGTCCGGCCACAATGGCCGCATCGGATTGACATTCGTCGAGTGGTCGGGCGTCGGCGCGCAACACGTGGTGATCGACTGGACCGAGATTGGCGACGCCGCCGCGGCCAAGCAATTCGGCGACCAGTTGGTCGAAAGCCCGCGGTCGTTCGCCGGCCGCACCTCGATCAGCGGCGGCATCGAATTCGCCATGGCGCGTCTCGCCAGCGCGCCGTTCAACTGCGTTAGGCGCACCATCGACGTGTCCGGCGACGGCACCAACAATGACGGCCGCGACGTCGCCGAGCTGCGCGACCAAGCCGTCGCCAAGGGCGCCACCATCAATGGTCTCGTTATTCTCAGCGAAAACCCGATGCCGTGGAATCCGGAACACACCAATCCGCCGGGCGGCCTCGACAACTACTACCGCAACAATGTTGTCGGCGGTCCGGGCGCATTTGTCATGGTGGCGAAAGATTTCAATTCGTTCGGCCGGGCCATCATTGCCAAGATGATCGCCGAAGTATCGCAAGCCCACGAGTCCGGACCATGGCAGGCGGCGGTCCGCTGAGCGGTGGCGATGGCGGTCGCGCCTGCGGGAATTGCCTAATGGCGACAATCATTTGGTCGCGCGCGCGAGCGTTGCGGCCACGAAAGCGACACAGATGCCGGGCATGTTTGCAGCGGGTATACCACTCGGTATAGTCGACCGGCCTCACACCAATCGGAATTGCGTCCCGTGACCGCGGCCACCGGCTTGAAACGCCTTGCGATTGCCGTCGCCGCTGTGGTCGCGGCGGCGTTCGTCACGTTGGTGGCGCTGTCCTTTCTCATTCCGGCCGCCGCGGTGCGCGACGCCGTGAAAACGGAAATCCACGCGGTAACCGGCCTCGATCCGATGCTCGGCGACGACGTTTCGCTGTCGCTGTTTCCGTCCGGCACCGTGCGCTTCCGCAACGTAATCTTGGGCGACGGCCGCAACGGCGAGCCGGCCGTTGCGGCGGACGAATTGACCGCCCGGCTGCGCTATTTTCCGTTGCTGGCCGGGCGCATCGAAATCGCCGACGTGACGCTGGTGCGCCCGGTCATCAGCGTTACGTTTTCCGCTGCCGGGCAAACGAATTGGTCAGGACTGATCGTTTCGCTGGCGCGTGCCTTGCAGCCGGATCCGGAGCGTACGGCATCGTTCTCGGAAATCGGCATCCAGGACGGCACCGTGATCGTGCATGACCAAGGCAAGCGCGCCACCGAGCGGCTCGAAAGCGTCAATTTTCAAGTCGCATGGCCGTCGATTTCGCGCAGCTTCGGCGCCAACGGGCGTTTCGTCTGGAACGAAGAGCCGGTCGAGGCAAGCCTCACGCTGAGCGATTTTCTGGCGGCGCTCACCGGCGATCGCTCCGGCGTCAAGCTTCGCATCTCGAGCGCCCCGCTCAACGTCGCCTTCGACGGTACGGCGACCGATCAACCGACCTTGAAGCTCAACGGCGTGCTCGACGTCGAGTCGCCCTCGCTGCGCGACGCCTTGCATTGGACCGATAAGAGCAAGGTGCCGTTCGGCGGCTTCGGCCGTTTTGCGCTTCGCGCGCAGAGCGACATCGGCGGCGGCATCGCGGCTTTGTCCGATGTCAACGTCGAACTTGACGACAACAGCGCGGAAGGCGCGCTCACGCTGGCGACCGACGGTCATCGGCTGGTGCAAGGCACGCTCGCCGTCGATGCGCTGGATCTGACGCCGTACGTTTCCGGCGTGCGGCTTTTGGCCCGGGACGAAAACAACTGGGACCGCCTGCCGATCGCGCTCAACGGGTTCAACGATTTCAATCTCGATTTGCGGCTCTCCGCCGCCAGCATCAAGATCGCGGACGCGCAACTGGGCCGCACCGCCGTCGCTGCGACCATGCACGACGGCAAGCTCGATCTCACAATCGGTGAATCACGGGCTTTCGGCGGCACCGCCAAAGGCACGCTCGGCGTCGCCAGCGCCGATAGCGGCATCGCGGTGAACTCCAACATGCAGTTCGTTGACGTCGATCTGGAAGACTGTCTCGGCCAAATTTTCGGGGTGCATAAGGTGCAAGGTCGCGGCAATCTTGCCTTCAATCTCGACGGCGCCGGCGATTCCGTTCTGGCGGTAACCCACGCGCTGAACGGCGCGGCCACGCTCAACGCCCAATCCGGCGCGCTGACCGGCATCAATGTCGAGCAATTGCTGCGTCGGCTGGAGCGCCGCCCGCTCTCCGGCAACGGCGATTTCCGTCAGGGCAGCACGCCGTTCGATGAGTTGGCCGTCAACCTCAAGGTTCAAAACGGTCTGGTCTTAATCGATGACATGCACATCGTCGGACCGTCGGTGAAACTCGCCGTCGGCGGTCAAGCTTCGGTGCCGTCGCGCGATCTCGATCTCAAGGGCGTGGCAACGCTGGTATCGAGCACCAGCGCCGAGGAGTTCGATCTGCCCTTCGTCGTGCAGGGACCGTGGGATGACCCGATCATGCTGCCGGATCCGCAGAGCTTGATTCGCCGCTCGGGCGCGGCGGCGCCGCTGCTCAACGCCGCCAAGAGCTATAATGCTAGCGATGCGGTGCGCTCGGTGATCGACCAATTGTTGGCAAGCCCGGCGACGCCTGCGGGCTCGCCACCGGCCGCTTCGCCCGTTGCAGCGCCGGCCGTGCCCAAAACCGCCCCATAAGCCATTCAAAAAGCCGCGCCGGCGCGCGCAATCATCGGCTTTTTGCTCTATGATTCGCTGCGTACGAATCAGCGCGGGCGCCGCCCGCGATGGGGCATTGGCCGATGCTCAGCCTCACGCGCACTATGGTCAAGGTGCTGATCGCGTCGCTGATCGTCGGGACGATCCTCGATCACTTTGGCATCAGGATCGACGAGCTTCTTAAGACCGCCGGCCTTTCGCCCGATCGGATCGAGACCTTGGCGCGCCAAGGGATCGCTTGGGCGCTGCCAAATTTGCTGCTCGGTTCCTTGGTGATCGTTCCGGTATGGTTTTTGTTTTATATTTTTCGTCCGCCCGGCGAGAGCCGGGATTGACTACAAGGCGCTTGCAACATCGGTTTTCGAGAAGTCATCGCCGATGAAAAGCAACGGGCAGGAATGCTCCTTGGCGAGCGCGTAAGCAAAGCAATCACCGAAATTCAAACCGGCCGGATGCATGCCCTTGCCCCATCGCCCATAAGCTTGCCCGATGTGTCGAGCGGAAACAGGGTCACGGTCTCGATCTCGAGTAAGTCAAACTTATCCAGAAGACGGGCCATCGCTCGACCCGACGCGCCGCCGGACGAAACGACAAATGCCTCAGCCAACGTGCTGGCGGAATCAGGACTTCGGCTTCAGCTTGAGAGCCTTGATACATGCCGCGGATTTCGGCTCGTCCAGAACGATCGCCATCAGCGCCGAGGTGTCCACGACGATCATTTGGGCAGGCCATACTCATCGTAGAGAAAATCTTGGCTTCGCGCGGCACTTGGTCCCGGACTCGCTGTTGCCGAGCCCCGGCGCGAACCGATTCCAGCAATTGCCTGCGCTCTGCAGGACTCAGAGAGCTTTCTTTAACCGCGACAAGCCGCCGGCCGCAGCCTGACCGTGCCGGGTCAGAATGACCTCATCGCCGGCTTCGGCGCGCCTGACGAGTTCGGTCAGTTGACCTTTGGCTCCGTTACGGAAATCCGCACGGCAACACCATTTGGACTATCACTAGTCCAATAAATATGGACCAATGGATTGGTCCAAGTCAAGCCGGTGCCCGCGCCGGACCGCCCCTCGCCGACGCTGAGCTTGGTCAGCAGCGACGCGGCGATGACCGCAATGCCGACCACGGCGACCATGACGCTGCAGACGGCATTCATCTCCGGACTGACGCCGAGCCGGACTTCCGAATAGATGCGGATCGGCAGCGTGGTTGCGCCGGGGCCTGTGGTGAAGCTTGCAATGACGAGATCGTCGAGCGACAGGGCAAAGGCGAGCATCCAGCTCGCCGCGATCGCCGGCAGGATCAGCGGCAGGGTCACCGCCATGAAGGTGCGGGCGGGCGAGGCGCCGAGATCCATGGCCGCCTCTTCGAGGCTCATGTCGAAATCGACGAGCCGCGCCTGCACGACGACCGCGACGAAGCACATCGCCATGGTGGTGTGCGCGATCACCACCGTCCAGAAGCCGCGATCGACCGAGATGGCGACGAAGAGCAGCAACATCGACAGCCCGGTAATGACCTCCGGCATGACCAAGGGCGCATAGATCATCGCCGCAAACACGAGCCGGCCGCGGAAGCGGCCAAAGCGCACCAGCGCCACCGCCGCAAGCGTCCCCAACAAAGTCGCCGCGCTCGCCGAGAGCGCGGCAACGCGCAGGCTGATGGAAGCGGCGCCGAGCAGCGGCGCGTCGGCAGCGAGTTCGGCATACCAATGCGTCGACCAGCCGCCCCAAACCGCAACCAGCCGCGACGCATTGAACGAGTAGATGACCAGGATGACAATCGGCAGGTAAAGGAAGGCGATGCCCATGACCAGCGCCGCCAGATTGAATGCGGAGATCTTGCGCATGCTCAATCTCGCTCCACTCCGCGCATCGTCTGCTGCTGAAAGATCACGATCGGCGTGACCAAGAGGCACACCAGGACGACGGCCACCGCAGACGCGGTCGGCCAATCCTTGTTGGCGAAAAATTCGGTCCAGATGGTCTGGCCGATCATCGCGGTGCGCGAGCCGCCGAGCAGATCCGGAATGACGAACTCGCCGACGGCCGGAATGAAGCACAACAGCGTCCCGGCGATCACGCCCGGCGCCGACAGCGGCACGGTCACCAGCCAGAACGCCTTCCAGCGCGGGCAACCGAGGTCGGCGGCCGCTTCAAGAAGCGATTCGTCGAGTTTTTCCAGCGTCGCATAGAGCGGCAGCACCATGAACGGCAGGTAGGAATAAACGATGCCGATATAGACGGCGGTGTTGGTCGACAGCCAGACCGGCGGCTCGCGCACCAGGTCGAGCGCCAGCAACAACTGGTTAAGCGGGCCGTCGTGCTGCAGGATGTTCATCCAGGCATAGATGCGGATGAGAAACGACGTCCAGAACGGCAGGATCACCAACAGGACCAGGATCGCCTGCACCCGCCGCGGCGTGCGCGTCATCGCATAAGCGATCGGATAACCGATAAGGAGCAGGATCGCGGTCGACAACGCGGCGATTTCGAGGCTCTTGACGTAAGAAAGAAAATAAAGCGGGTCGGAGCCGAGAAATGCGTAATTGCCGAGCGACAAGCCGGCAAAGAAGCTCGCGATGCCGCGCCAGCCGGCCGCAAGGTCGAAGACCGGCGTATAAGGCGGCTGGGCGATCGCGGTCTGCGACAGGCTGATTTTCAGGACGATCAGAAACGGCACCAGAAAGAACGCGACCAGCCAGGCATAGGGAATCCGCACGACTAGCCTGGCCACAAAGGAGCGCCGCGGCTTTGGCATCGGCATGTCCGCTGTGCCCGTCATTGCGTGAGCACGATCGCGGCGTGGCGCGGAAAGTTCAGCCATCGTCTATCGTTGCCGCCGCCGCCGCGCTCCGCAAGCGGCCCGGTATTGGCGCTGCACGCTTGCAACAGCACGCCGGCGTCGGTGCGCAACCGATAGATCGACATATCGCCCAGATAGGCGACATCGACGACCGTCGCCGCGACGTCGTCTTGCAATGCCGATTGTGGGTCCGGCGCCGCCGAGTTTGGCGCCATCCGCAGCTTTTCCGGCCGCACCGCCACCCAAACCGTCGCGCCAGGTTCGGCGGCTATTTTTGCCGCCACGCGCAGCCGGCCCAAGGCGGTGCCTTCCACGCTGGTGCCGTCGGGTCCGACGCGGCCCTCGAACAGATTGACGCTGCCGATGAAGTCGGCAACCCAGCGTGACGTCGGCTGCTCGTAGATCTCGGCGGGCGGCGCGACCTGCATCAGCCGGCCGCGGTCCATGACCGCGATGCGGTCGGCGACGGTCATCGCCTCGCTCTGATCGTGGGTGACGATGATGAAGGTCAGGCCGAGCCGGCGCTGCAGCTCCATCAACTCGAACTGCGTTTCGCCGCGCAGCTTCTTGTCGAGCGCCGCCATCGGCTCGTCGAGCAGGAGCACGCGCGGCCGCTTGACCAGCGAACGGGCCAGCGCCACGCGCTGACGCTGGCCGCCGGACAGCTCGTGCGGCTTGCGGGAACCGAAGCTTTCGAGTCGCACCAGTGCCAGCATTTCGGCGACCCGTTCGGCGATTTGCGACCTGGGCAGACCTTCCTGCTTGAGACCGAAGGCGACGTTGCCCGCGACGGTCAGATGCGGGAACAGCGCATAGCTCTGGAACATCATATTGACCGGACGCCGATGCGGCGGCACCGCCGCAAGATCGACCCCGTCGAGCAGGATGCGGCCGGCGCTCGCCCGCTCGAAGCCGGCGATCAGGCGCAACAGCGTGGTCTTGCCGCAGCCGGAGGGTCCGAGCAGCGCAAAAAACTCACCCGGATAGATGTCGAGGGATAGAGCGTCGACCGCAGCGTAAGCGCCAAAACGCTTGGTCAGCCGTTCGATCCGCAACAACGGCTGCAACGTCCGATCGGCCCAAGGCGCGAAATCGCGCTTCGCCAAGCCCGCTTTCGATCCGACGCCCTGCATCGATGCCCGACCCGCGACCGCGCGCGCCACAACGGCGCGCCGCCGCACGCTAAAGCATTTCTACGTCGAGTGAAAAGATGCGTGAGCTTAATTCACGAGGGCGACGGACGGCGTCGACGCCGGTACGGCATCGTCGACCACATCCGCCACCAGCTTGCGCGGCTCCGGACCGTAATAATCGCCGAGCTGCACCACCGGGCGTGGCTGCGTGGTGATCGAGAGCAGGCGGTCGTAGAGCGCCTTGGCCGAGACCGGCTTGGTCAGATATTCGTTGACCCCGAGCCGCACCGCCTCGACGACGCGCCAGCGTTCGCAGTGGCCGGTCAGAATGATGATCGGAATATCCGGCATCGGGAACACGCCGGGCGAACGCACGATCCGTACCAGTTCCGGACCGCTGAGCATGGGCATTTCCCAGTCGAGGATGACGACGTCGGGCGCCATGGTGCGGATCGAATCGAGCGCCGCGATGCCGTCGGCCGCCTCGTAGATATCCTTGATGCCGCAATTGACCAGCAAGTTGCGGATCATCTTTCGCATGTACTGATTGTCGTCGACCACCAGCACGCCGAGCGACTGGATCAGAATCTCGATTTGCTTCTTGCTGTGTTTCGCAGACATGCCGTACCGGCCGCCAAGACGGCCGCGTGGTTCTCGTGCCTGTTCATCCCCTGGCATTCGAGCAGGAAAGCACGCGCCCCGTTGCAGGACGGTAAAATTAAAAGCAGCAAATTGGTTGGATCGTGCGCTCTGTGCCGGTTGCGCCGGTCGCGTGGTGAGCGGCCGGTTAACGGCCACGCCGGCGGCGAGCGGCATGCCGTCAATTGATGAGGGCGATGCGGCTCAAGTCGGTATCGGCGTCCGGCTTATAGGTCGAGATCTGGCGCGGCTCGGGGCCATAATATTCGCCCTGCTGGATCATTGGACGCGGCTTGACCAAGATCGACACGATGCGCGCCAATAGAGCGGTCGACAATACCGGCTTGAGCAGATATTCATTGACGCCAAGCTGCACCGCCTCGACCACGCGCGAACGCTCGCTGTGGCCGCTAAGCATGATGACCGGCACGTCGGGAAACGGAAATGTGCCGGGCGAGCGCAGCAAGCGCATGAATTCCGGCCCATTCGGGCTCGGCATTTCCCAATCCAACAGCACGAGATCCGGCGTGTGCGTGCAGATCGCCTGCAGCCCGCTGCGCCCGTCGGGCGCGTCGTGAATGTCCCTGATGCCGATCACCTGCAACAGCGCGCGGCATACCTTGCGCATGCTCGGCTCGTCATCGACGACCAGCACTTTGAGCCGCTCGACCTGTCGCGCAATCCGATTGGCTGCGGATTCCATGATGTCCCGTGCCCACGCATATTCCCCGCCGCAACCTGACACGGATCGATGAAGTTAACGTTCGCCCGACCGATAAAATTTTAACAACCGGCCTGGCTTGGCGCCGACGCCGACGCCATGAAGCGGTCGAGCCTGGCTGCTTGTTCCGCGGTGAGCCGCAAGCCGAGCTTGGAGCGCCGCCACAGCACGTCCTCGGCGGTCTGCGCCCATTCCTTGCTCATCAGGTAGCGCACCTCGGCGGCGGTGAGATCGCCGCCAAAGCGCATGCCGAGATCGTCGAGCCCGGTCGCTGTGCCGAGCACGCGGTCGACCCGCGTGCCATAGGCGTTAACCAGGCGGCGCGCATGGTCGGCGGTGAGGAAGCGCCACGTGCGCTGCGTGCGCTCGATCAGGGTCTCGACGCCGTCATAGACGAAGTCGCCGCCCGGCAACGGGCTTTGCGCGGTCCACGGCCGCGACCGCGGAAAGAAATGCGCCAGCCGCGCAAGCGCCTCCTCGGCAAGACGCCGGTAGGTCGTGATCTTGCCGCCGTAAACGGTCAACAGCGGCGCCTCGCCAAAGCGCTCGTCGAGCTTGAGCGCATAGTCGCGGCCGATGTCCTGCGGCTTGCGCGCGCCGTCGTCATAGAGCGAACGCACGCCGGCAAAAGCCCACACCACGTCGGCGGCGCCGATCGCGGTGCGGAAATACTCGTTCACCACGCCGCACAGATAACCGATCTCCTCGCCGGTCGGCATGACCGTCGAGGGATCGCCGGCGAAGGACCGATCGGTCGTTCCGATCAGGGTGAAGTCGCGCTGAAACGGGATGGCGAATACGACGCGGCCGTCGGGCGCCTGCAAAATATAGGCGCGGTCGTGATCGTATAGCCGCCGCACCACGATATGGCTGCCTTTGTCGAGCCGCAGGCGGTGCTGCGGCTCGACCCGCAGCGCCGTCTCGGCAAACAATTCGCTCCAGGCGCCGGCGGCATTGACCAGGATGCGCGCCGTGATGACGTCGCGCCGGCCGCGGTCATTGAGCACGAGCCGCCAGGCGTCGGCGCGGTCGGCGCGCATGCAGCGGGTGCGGGTGCGGATCACCGCGCCGCGCTCGGCGGCATCGACCGCGTTGAGCACGACGAGGCGCGAGTCGTCGGCGAAGCAATCGGAATATTCGAAGGCGTGATGGAAGCGCGATTTGAGCGGCAGTCCGGCTTCGTCGGTGACCAGATCGAGCTCGCGCGTGCCCGGCAAAATCTTGCGCCAGCCGATCCAATCGTAGATCAGGAGGCCGAGCCGCAGCAGCGTCGCCGAGCGCCGCGCCTCGTTGATCGGCAACACGAAGCGCAGCGGCCGGATCAGATGCGGCGCCGCGCGCAACAGCACTTCGCGCTCGCGCAGCGCGGCATGGACCAGGCGGAACTGGCGCCGCTCGAGATAGCGCAATCCGCCGTGAATGAGCTTTGGACGACGCCGACGAGGTGCCGGAGGCGAGATCGCTCTGCTCGATCAGGACGACGCGAAAGCCGCGGCCGGCGGCGTCGCGCGCGATGCCGGCGCCGTTGATGCCGCCGCCGATAATGGCGAGGTCGAAATCAGCCACTGATTCTCCTTGTGTCTTAGACTATCATCCCGGCCTTGCCTCGTGCCGTAGAACGGCGATGATGCCGGCGGGGATTTAGGCTCATGGACTTTCGCGATCGTCACATTGTCGTCACCGGGGGCGCCGGAGCGCTTGGCACGGCCGTTGTCGCCGCGCTGATCGAGGCCGGCGCGCTGTGTCACGTGCCGTGTTACGACGAAGCGGAAGCCAAACGCTTCCGCTTGCGCGATCATAAGCAGGTGACGCTGGCCGTGACCGGCAGCCTGGCCGACGAGGCGGCAGTCGCGAGGCTTTACCAAGGCATTCCGTCGCTATGGGCCTCGATCCACATTGCCGGCGGCTTTGCCGCCGCGCCGTTGCGCGATGCCGCCGTGGCGACGATCCGCCAGCAGATCGATATGAATCTTTTAAGCTGCATGCTGTGCTGCCGCGCCGCGGTGGCGGCGATGGCGGGTGGCGGCCGCATCGTCAACGTCTCGGCCCGCGCCGGTTTGGAATGGCGCAGCGGCGCCGGAATGGTTGCCTATACCGTGAGCAAGGCGGCTGTCGCCGCCCTGACCGCGGCGCTCGCCGAAGAGGTCGCCAAGGACGGCATTCTGGTCAACGCGGTGGCGCCGTCGATCATGGACACGCCGGCCAATCGTCAAGCCATGCCGAAGGCCGATTACGCGGCCTGGCCCAAGGTCGAAGAGGTCGCGGCCACGATTTTGTTTCTCGCCTCGCCGGACAACCGCGTCACCCGCGGCGCCATCGTGCCGGTGTACGGCAAGTCAGCTGCAATATACCCGGCCACAGTCCCGGCGTCGCCAGTTCGACGAGATGGCCGTCGGGATCGCGGAAATAAATGCTCATCTCCGCCGCGCGGCCAGGTGGTGCGGCCTTCGATTGCGACATCGGCGTCTGTCAGCTTCGCCTCCCAGGCGTCGCGGTCCTCGGCCGCGATGGAGAAGGCAATGTGGACGGGCCCATGACCGTCATGCGGCGGTATCGTGCCGCCGGGCAAGTGCACGGTTTCCAGCGAATGACCGCGCAAGAACAACAGCAGCACGCCGCGATGGCCGACGTCGTAGGCGCACAGCCGCTGATCGCGATAAATGCCGTTTAACCCCAGCACCTGTTCGTAGAATGGACAGGCGCGTTCGAAGGCATCGACGTAGAGGACTGTTTCCAGGACGCCGAGCAGCTCCGGCATTTTTTGGATCAGCCCGACACCGCGACGATCTCGCGCGCCGGCGTCGTCACCAGCCGCGACACCGCGCTCGAGGCGACGATGGCGCGCTGCTGCGCATAGGCCTCGTGATTGCGCTCGATGTAATCGAGATCGTAGAGGTAGTTCACCATCAGCCCGTAGGACTGCTTGAGCGCGCGCTCCGAGGTATCGGCGAGAAAGTCGAGCCGCTCCAGCCGCGCGCCGTTGCCGAGATGAAAGCGCGCCACCGAATCGGCCGGCAAGCCGCGGCCGTTGCGCGCGCGCATGTAATACCAGGCGGCGGCGCGCAGCAGCGGCGGTTCGACCCGGTCGGCGAGCTCCGGCGTTCGCCACCAATTCTCGTTGTCGAGCAAAGCCAGCGCTTCGCCATCCTCGTCGGTGAGCGCGGCCGAGCCGGCGTTACTGCGCTCGCGCTTGAGCCAGTCGGCGAAATTCGGCGCCGGCGACAGCGTCACGAAGGTGCCGACGCGGGGCACTTCGCGGGAAACCTCCTCGACCACTTGCTTGATGAGGAAGTGGCCGAAGCTGACGCCGGCAAGCCCGCGCTGGCAATTAGTGATCGAATAGAACACCGCCGTGGTGGCGCGCTGCGGCTCGACCGGCTCGCGCTTGTCGGACAGGATCGGCCCGATCGCCGCGGCGATCTCGCGCGTCAGCGCCACTTCGACGAAGATCAGCGGCTCGTCGACCAGCGCCGGATGAAAGAAGGCGTAGCAGCGGCGGTCCGGCGGATCGATGCGCCGGCGCAATTCGTCCCAGTCCTGGATTTCGTGGACCGCCTCGTAGCGGATGATTTTTTCCAGGATGGCGGCCGAGGTCGACCAGTCGATGCGGCGCAACACCAGAAAGCCGCGATTGAACCACGACGAGAACAGATGGACGAAGTCGTTGTCGATCACGTCGAGATCGTCGCGGCGATGATCCATGGTGTCGAGCAACTGCTCGCGCATGCGCACCAAAGCCGCGGTGCCGCCAGGGGCGAGATTGAGCCGCCGGAACAGTTCCAGCCGCCGTGGCTCGCTGGCATGGTGCAGGTCGGCCGCCGTCGCGTCGGACGGCGCTTGCCGCCACGCCGCGATGGCCTGGTCGATGTGGGTACGGTCGGGGCCGAAGGTGGTGGCGAGCGTCTCGAAGAAAGCGATGCGCGGCCCGGTGGTCAGGTCGGCGTAAGTGCGCCAGGATCTCGTGCGCCAGCGCGACGCCGGACGCCTCGCCGCGGCCGGACAACAGCGCCTCGCAGAGTTCGACCAGACCCGCCGAGCGCTCATGCGCCGGCTCGCGGCGCTCGCGCTTGATCAGGGCGCGGCTCCTCTCGGCGATGCTTTGCAGCATTTCGCTGAAGAATGAGGTATCCACTCAGTCATCCCATCCGGCCGGCAAGGCTTACCTAATAATCGCGCAGCACCATGACAAGTTCGCTAACGGCAAGAAGCTGTAGACAAATCTGGACAAACCGGCCTCGCTTTGTCAGTTAAACGCCCGCGCGGCGGCTTCTCGCGCGACGTTACGGGGTGAACATGCCGGGTCCGTCTCAACCAGGTCCCCAAAGCCGGGTCCGCTCGCCGGACTGCGCGTTGTGGAGCTTGCCCGCATCTTGGCAGGTCCTTGGGCCGGGCAGATCCTGGCCGACCTCGGCGCCGACGTCATCAAGGTCGAGCGCGAGGGGAGTGGCGACGACACCCGCGCCTGGGGTCCGCCATTCGTGCCGGCGGCCGACGGCGGCCATCTGTCTTCGGCCTATTTTCACTCGGCCAATCGCGGCAAGCGCTCGATCGCGCTCGATTTCACCACGGCCGAAGGCCAGCGCATCGTCAAGAAGCTCGCGGCCCGCTCCGACGTGCTGATCGAGAACTTCAAGGTCGGCGGGCTCGTCAAATTCGGCCTCGACTATAAAAGCCTCGAGCCGCTCAATCCGCGGCTGATCTATTGCTCGGTGACCGGCTTCGGCCAGACCGGCCCGTCGGCGGCGCGCGCCGGCTACGATCTGATGGCGCAAGGCATCGGCGGCATCATGGGCATGACCGGCGCGGCCGACGGGCCGCCGATGCGGGTCGGCGTGCCGATCGCCGATATTTTCTCCGGCGTCTATGCGGCGGTCGGCATCCTCGCCGCGCTGGCGCGCCGCGAGCACACCGGCCGCGGCGGTTATGTCGACACCGCGCTGGTCGATTCCACCGTCGGCACGCTGGCGTTCCAGGCGCTCAATTATCTGGTGTCCGGCGAAGTGCCCAAGCGCATCGGCAATTCGCATCCCAATCTGGTGCCCTATCAGGAGTTTCCGGTCGCCGACGGCCGCGTCATCATCGCCACCGGCAATGACGCGCAATTCGTCAAGCTGTGCGGCATCCTCGGCGCGCCGGAGCTCGCCGCGATGCCGGCGTACCAGGACAACAAAGGCCGCCTTGCCCATCGCACCGAACTGGTCGCCAAGCTCTGCGCGCTGACCGCGCAATTCAAGCGCGAGGAGCTTTTGGACAAGCTCGAAGCCGCGACTATTCCGGCGGGGCCGATCAACGATCTCGACCAGGTCTTTGCCGATCCGCAGGTGATCCATCGCGGCATGAAGCTCGCACTCGACAGCCCCGCCGCCAAAGGCGGCACGATTCCCGGCATCCGCACCCCGATCGTGCTCGACGGCGCGCCGATGGCATCCGACCGCCCCTCGCCGCAACTCGGCGAACACACCGCCGAAATTTTGCGCGAGTTGGGCGAAGGGTAATCATCCCGCCCCGCGATAGCGGGGAGGGGGGACCGCGCTCTTGCGCGGTGGGAGGGGGCGCGGGCCGTCGTTGAGCCTCTTGCGGCACCGACAACGAAGCTCCGAAGTCAGAGGCCCCCTCCACCATCCTTCGCTCGCTTCGCGAGCTACGGATGGTCCCCCTCCCCCGCTTTCGCGGGGCGGATGCAATACGATCCCGTTCTCGCGCCGCGATTCCGCGCGCGAGTGATGTCAAACAGCGATGTCGAACGGCCCGTAACCTGTAGCCCGGATGGAGCGGAGCGATATGCGGGTACGATCGAGAAGCCTCTAAGCCGCATCCCGGATTTCGCTTCGCTCATCCGGGCTACGAAGGAAAGAAGAAAGAAATAAGGGAAAGCGGAACGCCGGCAGACGCAGGCTAACGTCGTCCCGCACGCAAACGGCGTGCGGGTCGCGCCACGGAAGGAGCGGCTTACGCCGCCCTTCCGCTCTCGGGCGCGCTCGCCTGCCGGCGTTCCACCTCGGCTCTCGCCAAGGGGACTTACGTCACCCAAGGCGCAACCCAGGCCATGCTTCCTGGGACGCGGTCTGAACGGGCGTTACCCGCCTTCGCCTATCCCAGTCCAGTGAGCACCTCACGCGCCGGTCGATAGTGCCGGCAGGCATGATGCCCGGGCCGCCCGGGAGCCAAGCTGATGAGGCTTGGCCCGCGGGCACCGCACCCGCCCCTTTCCGCCCGGCATCACCCGGACGGCGTCCCAGAGGGCGGGATGATTTGCCAGGAAGTATCCGAAACGGGGACCATTGTCAATAGACCTGTGACCACGTTTCCCAGGCGCAGCGCAGCACGAAGTGGTGCGCTGCAGACCCGGGATCGTAACAGGCTCCGAGTCTCACGAAGATCCCGGATCAGCGGCGCAGCACTGTGTGCTGCACCGCATCCGGGAGACGCGCGACGTATTGCGGTGGGTCAGTCACATTGAAGTCTCACCCGCGCCGATTGATGCTGCCCAGAACCGCGGCGCCGATCAGGACGCCGATGCCCAAAGCGACGCCGAGCGTGAGTAGCGGGCGATCCTCGACTTCCGAGCTGACGCGCGCCAGGGCGTCGCTGCCGTAGCCGGCGCCGAGCTTGAGCGCCTTTGTGCTGAGCCGCGCCGCCCGATCGCTCGCCGCTTCGCCGCGCGCGCGGAAGCGCTCGATCATGTCGCTCAAGACCGTGGAAATCGTCTCGCCGATCTGTTCGCCCGCAGCCGTTGCGGCGGCGGAGCCGCGGCGGCCGGCGATGCGGCCGATCTTTTCGAGTTCCTTCTCGACGGCGCCGAGATGATTTTGAATCGCATTGACGCTCGGACCGAATGAACTGGAGCGGTACTGAAACATGGAGCCCTCGCCGACGCTGAATATGAATTGACTGCGGAAGCGCAGGCTTCCGCAGTGAATGAACCTGTCAAACCGGGCTTGGTTCCGAATCCTTTACCGCGACAGCCGCCGCCGATTGGCGCGGACGCGCTTGCCATAGAGGTCGAGCAACTTTTTGCCGGCGCCATGGCTGCTGCCGCCCTCGATCGCGCTCGCCGTGACGACGGCCTGCGCTTCGAACGCGGCGGCAAACTTTTCGCTCATCATGCGCTCCGCTTCGGCCCGGCCGCGGACGCCGCCGCCGGCGATGCGGACGAGCCGCAGCGCGATCACCTGCTGCGCGTCCCAGCCAAGGAGCGCCGTCTGCGCCGAGAGCGCCAGCCAGGGATTCCACATTTGCAGGGGATTGGACATTTGCACAGAGGCAACGGCGGTGGGCGTCCGTTGTTCCCCACACCACTAAGTCTCGCTTTTTCCGAAAATTTGACCGCGCGAAGTCAATGTCTTGTCTTGCATGCCGGGTATTGCGGTAGCGGCGCGGGATTTGCATGGCGTCCCGCAGCGGCGGGCCAACTTAAGGAGCATGAGATGCCCAATCGAGGTGAGCTTCCTATCCCGGCCACGCGCGGCCGAAACGCCGCCAAAAGCTATGCGGCAAACGCGGACGCCGACGCCTGGGCCATCATCGCCTTTTGCGCGATCGGCGTGGTGTTGACGTTGGCGATGGCTTTAGCGTCGCTCGGCGCCAGCGGACTGCCGGTGCTGACGTCGCGATGCCATGGGGGTGACATTGGGGGTGAACATTGGGGGTGACACATCGGGGCTGACATCGGGGCCGACGTCGGGATGATTTGAGAGGCGTTCTGCCTCCGCATCGTGCAATCGCCCGGCAGTCCAGCCCGGGGCAATCACCCGGCCGCGCGCCGCCGCGCCGAGGCAAGCGCGCCATCGGCCGTTCCGCGCGCCTCGCGTAACGCGTTTTCCAATCCGGCGAGGTCGTAGGGTTTCTGCAGCACCGCAAAGCCGCGGCGCACCGCATCCTGTGCGCTCGAACTGTAGCCGGTGGTCAACAGCACGGCGACATCCGGATAAAGCCGGCGCACCGTATCGGCCAATTGCAGCCCGTTCATCCCGCCGGGCATCAAAATGTCGGAGAACACCAGATCGATGCCGGCTTCGCCGGCGAGAAGATCGAGGCCGGCCTGGGCGCCCGCTGCGTGGCGGACCGCGTAGCCGAGCTGCTCGAGATAGGCCTGCGCGACCGCGGCGACTTCGGGGTTGTCTTCGACGACGAGCACGGCGCCGGCGGGTCGGACGACGGTCGAGGCGACGGCTTGATGGCGCGGCTGCGCCGGCGCTTCGAAGCTCCGCGGCAGGAACAGCGTGACCGCGGTGCCGCGCCGCGCCGACGTCGCAATGCTGGCGGCGCCGCCGGATTGCCGGGCAAAGCCGTAGACCTGGCTCAAGCCTAAGCCCGTGCCTTTGCCGACCTCCTTGGTGGTGAAGAACGGCTCGAACACCCGCGGCAGAACCTCGGGCGGAATGCCGGTGCCGGTGTCGGCTATCCGCACGGCGACAAACTCGCCGCTCAATCCCTCCTCCGTGCTCTTGCCGCGCATCACCACCGGCTTGGCGCCGATGGTCAGCGTGCCGCCCGACGGCATGGCGTCGCGCGCGTTGAACGCGAGATTGAGCAAAGCGAGCTCGAACTCGTTCGGGTCGACTTTCACCGCGCAGGGCCGCCGCGGCACGCCGAGGCGGATATCGATGTCGCCGCGCAGCGAGCGGCTGAGCATGTCTTTGATCTCCGGCAGCCGCTCGGCGAGGTCGATCACGGCGGGCTGGTGGGTCTGCCGGCGCGAAAAAGCGAGCAACTGCCGCGTCAGGCTTTCGCCGCGCGCCGTCGCATTGGCGATGGCGTCGAGCAGCGCCGTTTCCTTCTCCCCGCTGACGTGGCGGCGCAAGCCGCGCCGCCGTGCCGCTGACGATCATCAAGAGATTGTTGAAATCGTGCGCGACGCCGCCGGTCAATTGGCCGATGGCTTCGAGCCGCTGCGCCTGGCGCAGCGCGTCTTCGGCGAATTCGCGGCGCTGCGCCTCGTCGTAGAGCCGTTTGGTCCGCCGCAACACCACCCACAGCGCGGAGAACAGGAGCAGCGTGACCGGCAGGCCGAAGATCAGATGGCCGCCGACTTGATGCAGCCACGCCGCGCGGATCGCGGCGCTGTCGATGCCGGCGATGGCATAGACCGGATAGCCCGGCACTTTGCGGAAGCCGACGCGGCGGTTGCGGCCGTCGACCTCGGACGTGACCGAGTACAGGTCTTGCGCCACTCCGCGGTCGATCGCGCGGCGCAACTTGCTGCCGGGACTGAGCTGCTGCGACGGCTGCGCAGCGACCGGATAACGCGCCAGCAACGCCCCGTCGGCGCGCGCCAGCGCGTAGAAATTTCCCGGCGACTGCTGGATCATCGCGTAAAAGTCGTCGAAATATTGCGGCCGCAGCGCGACCGCGATGACGCCGCGGAACGATCCGTCGGCCGACGGCAGCCGCCGCGAGACCTCGAACAGCGACTTGCCCGCGTCCTGCGTCGTCGAGCTGCGCACGTCGCCGACATAGGTTCCGGCGTCGCCGGCTTTTTGCGCCGTAAAGTAAGGCCGATCGGCAAAGTCGGCGCCGCTTGCGAGCGCCGCCGGCACGCTCGAAGCCAGCGCACGGCCGTCACGGCCGACGAGCACGATTCGCCCGCACCTGCGGCATGACGCCGACGATGCGTTGCAGCCGCGGGGTGAGGCTTGCTTGCGCGGCGCGGATTTGATCGTCCGATAGGCCGCGCACCACCTCGCCGACTTCCGGGAAGATGCGGTCGACGGTCTCGAAGACCTTGAGCGCCTGTTCCTGGAGCACGTCGAGCGAACGATCGATGCGCTCGTCGGCGACCGCATAGACGTCGCGGTAATCGTTATAGGAGGCATAGACGAACAGCGCCGCCGGAAACACCAGCGACGCGACCATCAGCAATTGCAGCAGACGGATCGCCGAATCCCGTTCCGTGCGCATCGAAGTCCGATTGTTGCAGCCGGCAATAGGCGACGAAGCCACGCAATGACGCTAATACGCGGAGAACCTGCCAAACTTCTGCGGCGCCAACGAGGCGATCAAACGCCGCATTCGATTGCAATTTCGTGACCGAAACGACAGCACGCTTGACTTGACTGTCACAATTCGCCGCAATTGGTCGGCGCGTCGGGCGTTTTGCTCAATCCGCTGAATGCCCTGCGAAGCCCGGAATCCAGAAGAGCGCCGGCGCGCTTACGGACCGCAATGTCCGCTTCGCTCCGATTGCGACCGAAATGCTGCATTGCCGCTAAATGACGCGATGGGCCACTGACGGAGATGTTGTAAGTCCGGTACCTCCGAATACGTCGCGACCTCGTTAGGCGGGAATAACAAGAGGCTTTCCCTTTTCGACAACCAAGGTTGAACAAGCTTTCGCGTCCTTGTCGCCGACTTTCACGCTATGAACCGTATTCGGCGGCACCTGAAACGCTTCCCCGGCGTGAACAACGCGACTTGGTTGGTGATCCACGATGAGTTCGGCATAGCCTTCCACCACGTAAGTCGTTTCGATGCCTGGATGACTGTGCCGTCCGACCACGGTTCCGGCGGCAACCTTCAATTCGACGATGACGGTCGCATAGCCGGGCATCGGGCCGTCCATCTGTTGCAGGACCCTGAGAGATACTCCCGGCATAGGCGTGGCGCTCATATTCCAACCCCTTCATCGCGAACAAGTCGAAGATGAACTTGGCAAACAATGACCAATGACGGGCAGCGCCTAAGGCTCATTGCCGCGCAAGGACGCGAGGGGCGATAGGCGACAGCCAAAGGTATCTGGTCCGAAAGCGGCCGCCAATAACCCATTCAAGAATCCGTCACGAAATTCCACTTACAATCAACACCATTGGCACTCGCTGTGGCCATCATTGGGGCTACTTGTGCGCTTGCCGAAATTTATCGGCCGACAGTGAGAGAAACCAAATGAAGGAAGAACACAACAAGGCGGCGGAACATCACGAATCAGCCGCCAAGTCCCATCGTGCTGCCGCCGAAGCTCACGGCAGAAGTGACCATTCCAAGGGTAAGGAACATGCCACCCAAGCCCAACAGCACGCGCAGAATGCCCAACAGCATTCAAAGACTGCCAACGACAAAAGTCAGCAGCAAAAGTAACTGAGGAAATCCCACTGGAGGCTGGCAAATCGCGCCGGCTTTCCCAGTGGGCTAATGGATTCGCCGGGCGTGGCTTGGCGTTGATGGGTCCACGCCTGATCAGGGCGGCGTTTGAAGCCTGTCTTCAAACGCCGCCCTGATTTTTTTAAAAGCTTGCCGCCGCAATCAATCGAGGTCGAACCGGTCGGCGTTCATCACCTTGGTCCAGGCCGCCGCGAAGTCTTTGACGAACTTCTCCTTGGAATCCGCGCTGGCATAGACTTCCGCAAGCGCGCGCAGCTGCGAGTGCGAACCGAAGATCAGATCGACGCGGGTGCCGGTCCACTTGACCGCCTTGGTCTTGCGGTCACGGCCTTCGTACGCATTCTCGCCGGACGGCTGCCACTCCGTACTCATGTCGAGCAGATTGACGAAGAAGTCGTTGGTCAGCGTCTCCGGCTTCTTGGTGAAGACGCCGTGCTTGGCGCCGCCGGCATTGGCGCCAAGGACGCGCAGGCCGCCGACGCAGAACCGTCATCTCCGGCGCCGTCAGTTTCAGCAATTGCGCCTTGTCGATCAACGCCTCTTCCGGCGCCATGAGCGACTTGCCGCGAATAATAGTTGCGGAAGCCGTCGGCGGCCGGTTCGAGCGGCTTAAACGATTCAACGTCGGTCTCTTCCTGCGACGCGTCCATGCGGCCCGGCGTGAAGGGGACTTTCACGTCGTGGCCCGCCTTTTTTGCCGCTTTCTCGACGGCGGCGCAGCCGCCCAGAACGATCAGATCGGCAAGCGAGACCTTCTTCTTACCTTTGTTGAAGGCCTTTTGGATCGCTTCGAGTTTCGCCAGGACCTTGGCCAGCTCGGCCGGCCGGTTGACGTCCCAATCCTTCTGCGGAGCGAGGCGAATGCGCGCGCCGTTGGCGCCGCCGCGCTTGTCGGAGCCGCGGAACGTCGACGCCGAGGCCCAGGCCGTCGAGACCAATTGCGAAACCGACAGACCGGACGCGAGAATCTTCGCCTTCAGCGCGGCGATATCGCCCTTTCCGATCAGCGGATGATTCACCTTGGGGATCGGGTCCTGCCAGATCAGCGTCTCCTTCGGCACCAGCGGGCCGAGATAGCGCGCGATCGGGCCCATGTCGCGGTGCGTGAGCTTGAACCAGGCGCGGGCGAACGCATCGGCGAACTGGTCCGGATGCTCGTAGAAGCGCCGCGAGATCTTCGCGTAGGCCGGGTCCATGCGCAGCGAGAGATCCGTCGTCAGCATGGTCGGCACGTGCTTCTTCGATTTGTCGTAGGCGTCCGGGACCGTGGCTGCCGCGCCTTTCGC
Source organism: uncultured Alphaproteobacteria bacterium (assembly GCA_963816565.1). Lineage (GTDB taxonomy): Bacteria > Pseudomonadota > Alphaproteobacteria > Rhizobiales > Xanthobacteraceae > BOG-931. The sequence goes on from CAWFLM010000004.1 coordinate 76,574, forward strand.
CTTCCACTGTTTCGCGCCAGCCGGGCTCTTCTCCAGCTCCCATTCGTTGTTGAACAGGTTGTCGAAGAAGTGATTGCTCCACTTGGTCGGCGTCTGCGACCAGGTCACCTCCGGGCCGCCGGTGATGGCGTCGGCGCCGACGCCGGTGCCGTGTTTGCTCTTCCAGCCGAGGCCCTGATCCTCGATGGCCGCGCCTTCCGGCTCCGGACCGAGCAGCGACGGATCGCCGGCGCCATGGGTTTTGCCGAAGGTGTGGCCGCCGGCGATCAGCGCGACGGTCTCTTCGTCGTTCATCGCCATGCGGAAGAAGGTTTCGCGGATGTCTTTGGCCGCCGCGACCGGGTCCGGCTTGCCGTTCGGCCCTTCCGGATTGACGTAGATCAGGCCCATCTGCACGGCGCCGAGCGGATTGGCCAGCTCGCGTTCGCCGCTGTAGCGCTCGTCGCCGAGCCAGGTGCCCTCAGGCCCCCAATAGAGCTCTTCGGGCTCCCAGACATCGGCGCGGCCGCCGGCGAAACCGAATGTCTTAAAGCCCATCGAGCTCGAGCGCAACGTTGCCGGCGAGAATCATCAGGTCGGCCCAGGAAATCTTCCGGCCGTACTTCTGCTTGATCGGCCACAACAGCCGGCGCGCCTTGTCGAGGCTGGCGTTGTCCGGCCAAGAGTTCAGCGGCGCGAAGCGCTGCTGGCCGCCGCCGGCGCCGCCGCGGCCGTCGGCGATGCGGTAGGTGCCGGCGCTGTGCCAGGCCATGCGGATGAACAAACCACCATAGTGGCCGAAGTCGGCCGGCCACCAAGGCTGCGAATCCGTCATCAAGGTCCGCAGATCCTTGATCACGGCCTTGAGGTCGAGGCTCTTGAACTCCTTGGCGTAGTCGAACGTCTCGCCCATCGGATCGGATTGAGGCGAGTTGCCATGGAGCACCCCGATGTTCAGCGTGTTCGGCCACCAGTCGCGATTCGACGGGCCGTGCAGGAACGGGCATTTGCCCGCGCTCTTGTCATCTGTCTTGGCGTCCATGTTACTCTCCAACGGTATTCCGGTTGTAACGAAGCGGTTCTGAGCGCCGGCTTTTCTTACCCAGCGCATCCCATTTTACTTCATTAATACGCGCCCTAGCTGACGGCAACGGGCGCCAGCGCGTCGATATCGGTGACGACGTCGATGACGACGGGACGGTTGGCGGCGAGCGCCTGCGCCAATGCCGCCGGAAATGCCGAAGCCTGTTCGACGCGGATGCCGAGCGCGCCCATGTCCTCGGCGATGCGGGCGAAATTGGTCTGGCGGAAGGTCCACAATTCGCGCGCCTTGTCGGTCTGCTTGCCGCCATAGACGCGGTCGAAGCCGCGCTTACTCTGATTGCCGCCGCCGTTATTGTTGACCACGGTCACGGCATTGATAGCCCAGCGCGCCGCCGTCTCGATCTCGGCGATGTGGTACCAGAAGCCGGCATCGCCGGTGAACGTGACGACCGGCCGCTCCGGGCCGCGCATTTGGCGCCGAGGCCTGCCGGAAACGCCCAGCCGAGATGGCCGGCGCTGCGCATATAGCTCTGCCGCGGCGAGCGTCAGATCGAACATGCCGCCCATCCACATGCCGGCATGGCCGGTGTCGACGACGACGATGGCGTCGTCCGGCACGTGCTTGCGTCAGTTCGTGGCACAGCCGCTCCGGGCGGATCGGCACCGCGTCGGAGTTGAGCGCGGCTTTATATTTGTCGCGCCACTCGCCGCAGATTTTTTGCGCTTCGCCGATCCAGGCTTTGCGCTTGGCCGCGCTTGCGCGATCGGCAAGCTTGAGCATGCGCGCAAGCGTCACTTTGGCGTCGCCATTGACGGCGGCCGCGAGCGGATAATTGCGGCCGAGCGCTTCCGGATCGATGTCGATCTGGATCGCCTGCGTGCCGATTTTCGGCACCGCCCAGAAATGCGTGGTCATGCCGCCGGTCTCGGTGCCGATGAAGCAGACCAGATCGGCTGCAGTTGACCACGCGGTTGGCGCTTTCGCGCGAATAGCTGCCGCAAACGCCGACCGACAGCGGATGATTGCCGGGGATCGAATCCTTGCCGTTGAGCGAGGTCGCGACCGGAATTTGCAACGCTTCCGCCAGCGCGACGAGCTCGGCCGCCGCGCCCGAGGCGCGCACGCCGCCGCCGGCGACGATCACCGGCCGCGCCGCGTCCTGCAGAATTTGCAGCGCCGCGCGCACGCTGCCGTCGTCCGGCTCCGGGCGGAACGCCGGCACGCGGGAAAATTGCGGCTCGACAGAGCGGCTCCATGTCGGCTTCCTCGGCGTCGATCTGGCCCTCGTTGCCGCGGAATTGCAGATGCACCGGGCCGGGACAGCCGGTCACCGCGGTGCGGAACGCCTGGCGCACCATGTCGGGAAAGCGCGCCACGTCGTCGACGGTGGCGTTGAACTTGGTCACCGGCTCGAACGCCGGCACGTCGTCGACCTCCTGATAGACTTTGCGGAATTTGGTCTTCGGCTCGCGGCCGCCGGTCATGGCGATGACCGGCGAATGCGCCAGCCAGGCGTCGCGCAAGCCGGCGGCGAGATTGAGCGCGCCGATCACCTGCGCCATGCAGATGCCGGGTTTGCCGGACGCGCGCGCATAGCCGTCGGCCATATAGGCGGCGGCCTTCTCGCCGTGCACATGCAGCCGCTTGATGTCGGTGCGCCGCTCCATCTCGGCATAGGTGGTGCGCAGCACCGCCGGCACGTGAAACACGTGGGTGACGCCGTAGCCTTTGAGCATGTCGGCGAGGCATTGCGCGCCGGTCATTTTGCGATTGTGGCCGATTTGCATGGGCCGATCGTTCCCTCGATTCTGAGATTGTTTGGTAGGGGCTAGTCGTTGAACACCGCCACCGCGCGGATCGGCGAGCCGGTGCCTTCGCGCCATTTCAGCGGCAGGCCGATGAACTGAAACTCGCCCTGCACCGAGCAGGCTTTCCAGATTGCACAGGCTTTCCATATGGGTGATGTCGAGGTCGAGGCAGGCCTTGTGCACCAGCGAATTGACCTTGCCCTCCGGCCCCGGCCGCATCGAGTCGATGCCGAAATGCACGATGCCTTGTGCGGCGAGCCATTCGGTCGCCGCGACATTGACGCCGGGATTGTCGGTCGCATAGGCCGCGGTCGGAAAGGTGCGGGCGTGATGGCCGGTGCACAGCAGCACCGTGCCCTTGTTCGGGATCGGCACGCCGGCTTTTTTCACCGCCGCTTCGAGATCGGCCGGGCGTGATTTCCGCCCGCGGCGCGATGTGGCGCAGATCGATGCAGATGCCCTGCACGATGCAATTTTCCAGCGGGTATTTGTCGATCGGCGTGCCGCTCTTGCCGAAATGGCGCGGCGCGTCGATATGGGTGCCGCCGTGGTCGGGCATCGAGAAGAACATCACGCTGTTGCCCTGGACGTTGCCGGATTCGGCGAACGCCTCGTCGTGCGTCTTCCAGATGCCGTGGATGATCGGCGGCTGTCCCGGATAGGACGGCGTGCGGTGATAAAGCTCCCGGCTCAAATCGACGATCCGCATGCGGCGCGCCTCCCCTACTGACCTTTGCTTGCCGCGGACACTATCCTTGGCCGAGTGACCGCGACAACGCTTGCCGGAGCACCGCATGAAAACCTCGACCGACCGCATCCTCACCACCCATACCGGCAGCCTGCCGCGGCCGAAGGCGCTGATCGACCTCATTCTCGGGCGAGAGCAAGGCAACGCCGTCGCCGCCGAAGACGTTCGAGGCCGCCACCGCCAAGGCGGTCGACGACGTCGTGGCGCAACAGGTCGCCTGCGGCATCGACGTGGTCTCGGACGGCGAGATGAGCAAGCCGTCCTATACGACTTATATCCGCCACCGCGTGACCGGCATCGCGCCGGACCCGCGCGCGGCGGACAAAGGCCGCGACATCATGATCGGCCGCGATCTGCTCGACGCATCCGGATTTCGCCCGCGAGCGCCGGCAGCTTTGCCGCCGTGCCGTTTCCCGGCTGCGTCGGCGAGTTGCGCTACAAGGACCGCTCCGCGCTCGACCGCGACATCGCGCATCTCAAAGCCGCGGCGGCGAAAGCGAAGCCGACGGAAGTGTTCATGACCGCGCCGTCGCCCGGCATCCTGACGCGCTTCATCATCAATTTGCATTATCCGAGCGAGGACGCCTACCTCGCCGCGCTCGCCGAGGTGCTCAAAGTCGAATACCGCGCCATCGTCGAAGCCGGCTTCGTGCTGCAGATCGATGCGCCCGATCTCGGTTCGGCGCGCAACAACCAGTACCGGCATCTCACCGACGACGAATTCCGCGGCAAGATCGCCGAACGCAATATCGCGGCGCTCAACGCGGCGATCGAAGGCCTGCCCGCCGACCGCATGCGGCTGCACATTTGCTGGGGCAATTACGAGGGGCCGCACACCCACGATCTGCCGCTGACAAAGATCATCGACATCGCGTTCAAGGCCCACGTGCAGGCGTTCAGCATCGAAGCCGCCAATCCGCGCCACGATCACGAATGGGAGGATCTCAAGACCATCAAAATCCCCGACGACAAGATCCTCATTCCCGGCGTCATCGATTCGACCACCAATTTCGTCGAGCATCCGCGCCTTGTCGCGCAGCGCATCGGCCGCTACGCCGACATCGTCGGCCGCGAGCGCGTCATCGCCGGCGTCGATTGCGGCTTCGGCACCGCGGTGCGCACCGAGCCGATGGTCGCGGACAGCATCGTCTGGGCGAAGCTCGCGCGCTGGCGCAAGGCGCCGCGCTGGCGAGTCGGAAATCGCAGGGTCAGATTGACCCTTAGGCCGTTTGCCGCAGCTCTTTAACGGCTGCTGCACCCGCCGGATCGGGCGGCTGGACAGCGCCAGATCACCGACGATAATGAGACGTTCATCGTTCTGCGGTTTCGCCCATGGGCTTGCAAGACGACATTTACGGCAGACGCGCGCTCGACTTCGTCGAAAGAGTAAAGCCACCGGCCGATCGCGAGGCGATATGCCGCGCAACAATGAAAGAGCTTGAGTGGTTCGGGCTCAGCTTCGTCACGGCATGGACAATGCCGCGGCCGGATCAGCAGCCCGACGAGGCGGTTATTCTGAACAATCGCCCGCGGGATTACATCGAACATTACAAGGCTAAGAATTATTTGATGCACGACCCGGTCGTCACCGAACTGCGAACGACGGTGCGGCCGTACACATGGAGTGACATTCGCAAGCGACGCAAGCTCACTCGGAGCGAGAGTCGTATCATGGATGAAGGGCTCGACTTCGGCGTGGACGACGGCATCGTGATCCCGATTGTGACCTTGTCCGGTGCACTTTCGGTTTTCAGTCCGTGCGGGGCGAAACCAGACCTGTCGGAACGAGCGCGCGCTGTGCTCGACATCATCGGCGTTTACGCCATGCAGATGATCGACCAAGCCACCGCACTGCCTGGGCGGGACCGAGCGCCGGCAGTGCGTTTAACCGCGCGCGAGCGTGAAGTCATGCGATGGGTTGCAGTCGGCAAGTCAGACGAGGAAATTGCAGGCATCCTTTCGCTGCGAAAGCCCACGGTGACGTGGCACGTCGAGAACGCAAAGCGCAAGCTCGATGCGCTGCGGCGGCCTCATGCCGTGGCCCAAGCCATCCGGCTGGGGGAAATCGACCTTTAGTCCGGCGACTCGGTTACCCCCTAAATTCCTAGAATAGGCAGGGCGCGGCGGCGCGGCCAACTCTATCGGGCATGACAAGGCAAGGTTGGCGCAAGCGGCAACGCGTGAAGTATGTCGGTAGCCGTATCCGTATCCGCCGTCAGATGCTCGGCATCAGCCAGCAATTGCTGGGCGACGCAATTGGCGTGAGTTGCCAGCAAATCCAAAAATACGAAAATGGCGCCAACGGCGTGCGAGCACACCGGGCCCAACAAATCGCCGACGCGCTCGGCTGCAAGCCCGGCTGGTTTTTTGCCGGCAAGCCGGTGACGAGCGTCGGTAAGGCCAGCGCTGTTCGCTGGATCGATGCCGAGTTGGAAGCGTTTTTCGCCGATAAATATGCAGTCCAACTGGTGCGAGGATTTATACGATTGCCGTGGCGAACCAGGCGCGCGATGGCGAACGTCGTCGCTGCTGTAGTCCGGCACCGCGCAAAGCGTCGGTCACGCGCTAAAGTGAGCGTTAGAACAACAAAGTTGGCTAAGCCCTAAACTTCTCGCTATAGTTGTAGTTATTTGTCCACCAGTCACGAAAGTCGAAGAAACCTTCACGACCACGCGCGATTTTACCACCGCGCCAGTGGACAAGTGCTCATTCGTCGCGATAATTCCGGCGAGTCAGATTTCACTGGCAGCCGTCAGAAATGAGTCTGAAGGGCGATGTTTACGGCAAGCGAACGCTCGACTTCGTCGAGCGGCTGCAAAAGCTGACCGACTACGTCGAGATTTGCCAGGAAATACAGAAAGAACTCGAGTGGTTCGGACTTCACCTGCGTCACGGCGTGGTCGATGCCGCGGCCGGGGCGACCGCCCGATGAAGGCATGGTCTTCAACAATCGGCCGCAGGAATATATCGACCGCTATAAGGAGAAAAATTATCTGGTCCGCGATCCCCTCGTCACGGAACTCCGTACGTCGGTCCAGCCATACTCCTGGAATGACGTTCGTAAACGACGAAAGCTGAGCCGGGCCGAAGCCAGCATCATGGACGAGGGCCGGGACTTCGGCGTGAAGGACGGCATCATCATTCCCATCGTCACGCTCTCCGGGTCGCTCTCCGTCTTCAGCCCGGCGGGATCGAGCCCCGACCTATCGCAAAGGGCACGATCGGCGCTGTTGAAATCATCGGCATCTACAGCCAACAAGCGCTCAAACGGGCGCTGATACGCGATCAGCGCGAAGAAGCGGCGCACACCCCCCTTACCCCGCGTGAGCGCGAGATCATGCAATGGGTGGCCGTCGGCAAATCGGACGAAGAGATTGGCGCCGCTGCTCTCAATCGGCGCTGCCACCGTCACTACTCACGTCGAGAGCGCCAAGCGAAAACTCGATGCCTTTCGCCGAACCTATGCTGTTGTGCAGGCTATTCGATTCGGCGAGATTTCGATTTAGCCGACGTCAGCGGCGAGCCGATATGAGCCGCGGCGAGCCGCCTCCCAAGAACTTGGGATACCCGATAAGCCACGCTCGTGTACTAAGCCTTCTTCACCTACGGTGGAGAAGGTCATGATCATCACGTTGCATGGCAGCGATCGCAAGGACAAGCCGGATATTTTCGAGCAGCTATTCCGGTTACGCCACGACATTTTCGTTAAGGGGCGCGGCTGGTCGCTACCGTGCGGAAACGGCCGCGAAACCGATCAGTACGACGTTGACGAGGCCGTTTATTTCATCGATCTCAACAGCGACGGCGTCATCGAGAGCAGCGTGCGCGCGACGCCGACCGAGAAATATTCGCTGCTGGCGGACTATTTCCCGTATCTGATAGAGAACGGCATGCCGGCGCGGGCGCCGGATGTCTACGAATGCACGCGTTACATCGTCATGCCGGCTCAAAAGAGCCGCGAGAACAACCGCGCCGCCAAAGCTCGCCTGCTGATCGCCTTGTTTCAATGGGCGATCGTCGCGGAAGCTCTCCTATCTGCAAACAGTCATCGACGCCGGTACCTTGTCGAGCTTCGTGGAGATGTCGCCGAAGACGATCCCGCTCGGCTTGGCGCATCCGTACGGCGGCGGCCGCGGCGCCCCGGGCGGCGGCGAGTGTTTGGCGATTCGATGGCCGGTTTGTCCCGAGGTCATCGTCGACGTGCGCGAATTCGTCGGTTGGCCTGCCACGCCCGAAGACAGTTACGACCCGACGTGGTTCGCGCATCATCGCCGCAGATTCAAATCATGTAACCTGATTCAACGAGGCTCGCTATGACCAAGCTTGCACGCCCGATTACCAAGGACGAAGTCGCCGCCTACAATCTGGCCGGCGTCGTGCTGTTGCGCGGCGTTCTCGACCTGCCGACCGTCAACACGCTGCGGCGCTGCATCGACGAGGCGGTGCGGACGCTGCAGGACAGTCCGAGCGGCTACGATCTGAGCCTGCTCACGCGCGCTATCGAAAACTACGACCGCAACACACTGCGCGGCCAACAGCGAGGGTCAGCACGATGTCGCCGCCATCGCCGAGCACATCCTGTCGACCGGCAAGCCGTTTCTGTTCGACAGCGATCAAACCGGCAAGGGCAGTTTCCTGCTCGATACCGGCATTGCGGCTCGCGCGTGCGCGAGTTTCGCCGCTTTACGCTGAATGGCGCGGCGCCCGAAATCGCGGCCAAACCTGCTGGGCGGCGAACAGGTCAATTTCTTCGGCGACCAGATTTTCGTCAAGGAACCGCAGACCCGGGAGCGGACCGCGTTCCACCAGGACGCCACCTATTTCGAAATCGAGGGCGACCAGTGCTGCGTGCTGTGGATGCCGGTCGATCCGGTGACCCTGGAAAACGGCGCCATGATGTATGTGCGAGGATCGCATCGCACCGGCAAGCTCTATCAGCCCAACGTATTCGTCTCACAAGCGCCCTTGCCCGGTGCGCAAGGCGAAATGGTGCCCGACATCGAGGGTCACATGGATGATTACGACCTCGTCCATTTCGAGGTCGAGCCCGGCGACGTCATCGTTCATCATTATCGTACGGTTCACGGCGCCGGCGGCAACTCCAGCCGGTACCAGGTGCGGCGGGCCGCATCGATCCGTTATTGCGGCGACGACATCCGGTTCCAGACCAGGCCGTGGGCGCCGCGCCAACTGCATCACACGCAGAAGCTGAGCGATGGAGATCGGCTCGGGCCCCCGGATTTTCCCGTGGTGTGGCGCCGCCGCCAGGATCAGAAAGCTGCGTAGGCAAAGGAGCCAACAACAGTGAAGGCAAAGAGGAAAGGCCCCGCACAGGCCGCCGAATGTTTCGACGGCATACAGGGGCTGATGAATCTTATTGATTACGCCATCGTGGAAGGCGCGGAGTTGCGCCGTCCGCTTTTTGTCTTCCTGCTGAGACTGGCTAGGCTGGCTTTGCTGGAACCAGAGGGCTTGACCTTTGGCGGCCCCTATCGTGCAGCCGCCGATGACGCCAAGTGATGGAAACGCCGTCCGGCCAATCGAGAACGGACATGTCGAGCGACGCAAATTCATCGGGCGACATTGAGCCTTTTAAGCGGCAAGTGGTTATCGCTTTCCTGCGCTCGGTTCTCGAGCAGGGCGACCCCGAAATCGGCGAGGCAAGCGCGCACCTGATCAGAATGACCATCCAGAGCCTCGAACAGGAGGAAATGGAGATCGTTTTCGTGGACCGGGAGGATGAGGGGCAACCGTGAAGACCAACAGTAGAGTGCAGGGGGGCGAAACCTCAAATAAGGCTGCGGCACAGGGGCTACTTGGCCTATTGGACTATGCGATCGCCGAGGGAGCGGAGCTGCAGCGACCAGTGTTCGTGTTCGTCCTGAAACAGGCCAGGCTGGCGCTGCTCGAAAGCGAAGAAACCACCCTTCGCAGCATCAGCCTAGTGCCGATGCGTAATGACAATTGACGCCCAGTACTTCGTCGACAAGGCGGAGCAATGCTTTCGCCTGGCGCGCTCAGCCGCCGTCGAGCCCGCCTGCAAGCCGATCGCGGCCGAACTCGACGCGCTCGGCAACGAGTTTCTGAAAAAGGCGGTTGAGATAGACACCGAGCGCGACCGCGCGCAAACGCATGGGTCGGACTGAGAGCACCCGCCGCTCGCACGGCGAGCCGGCGCGCGGTCTCGGTTACAGGCGCCGGAAATTTATTGCGGCTTGAGCCCGGCGAACGCGACCACCTTGCGCCACTTCTCGGTCTCGTCGGCGATGTATTTGCCGAACTCCGCCGGCGACAGCGACAGCTCGCTGACGCCGAGGTCGGCCAGCCGCTCCTTGAATTTGGCGTCCGCCTGGATGGCTTTGACCGCGGCGGCGAGCTTGGCGACGATGTCCGCCGGGGTGTTCTTCGGCGCAACGATGCCGGAAAAACCGCTCGCCTCGAAGCCCGGCAAGGTCTCGGCGACGGTCGGAACGCCGGGCAGCTCGTCGATGCGGGTTGCGGTCGTCAACGCCAGCGCGCGCAGCTTGCCGATTTTGATTTGGCCGATGGCCGCGGAAATGCCGTCGACGCCGAGCTTGACCTGACCGCCGAGCAGGTCCGTGACCAACTGGCCTTCGCCGGCATAGGGGACGTGGACGATATCGACGCCGGCCATCATCTTGAACAGCTCGACCGCCATATAGGGCGGCGTGCCGAGCGACGGCGACGCCATGACGATCTTGCCGGGATTGGCTTTGCACAGTGCGATCAGCTCGGCAACATTGGCGGCCGGCAGCGCCGGATTGGCGTCGATCACCAGATTGATGCGATTGATCGGCGCCACCGGCGCGATATCGCGGACGAAATCGTAGCTGAGATTTTTCATCAGCGAGGCGTTGACGGTGTTGGACGCGGCGGCAAAGAACAGCGTGTAGCCGTCAGGCGGCGCGTTGATGACGGCTTCGGCGCCGAGCGAGCCGCCGGCGCCGGGGCGGTTCTCGACCACGACCGATTGATTGAGCTCTTGCGACAGCCATTGCGCGGTGATGCGCGCGATGATGTCGACCTGGCCGCCGGGCGGGAAGCCGACCAGAAGCTTGATCGGCCGTGCCGGGTAGGACTGCGCCAAGACCGGCCGCACGGCTACCATGACGCCGGAATTGACGGCGGCGACGCCGGCCGCCAGACGCAAAAATTCACGCCGCCGCAGCTTCATGACTTCCCCCTCGCCCGCAGCGTTGTGCGGATCACGCCGGATTTTTCCAGCTTGACGTTACTCCGGCTTGAAATCCATCGCCACGCCGTTGATGCAATAGCGCAGATGGGTCGGCGGCGGGCCGTCCTCGAAGACATGGCCGAGATGGCTGCCGCAGCGGCTGCAATGCACCTCGGTGCGGGTCATGAAGAAGCTCTTGTCGGTCGTGGTCTCGACCGATCCGGGCTCCGGATCGTTAAAGCTCGGCCAGCCGGTGCCGCTTTCGAATTTGGTCTTGGACACGAACAGCTTTTGCCCGCAGCCGGCGCAGTAAAAGGCGCCGGCGCGCTTTTCGTAATTGAGCGCGCAAGAGCCCGGCCGCTCGGTGCCGTGCTCGCGCATGATGTGGAACTGCTCCGGAGTGAGGATCTTCTTCCACTCCGCGTCGCTATGCGTCACGGGAAATTGCTTGGTCTCGGTCTTGGTATCCATGGCGGAACCGCCTGTGTTGCGGTGATCGGTAGCGCTAAACCTAATGAATGCGAGTAAAAGCGCAACTGGAGCCGGCGTCACTTGATCGCGAGCGAGATTGGCGGCGGCCGGCATCTTCAATCGGCGGCGGCCCGTGCTATCATGCCCATAAACACGGCCATGTTGGCAAACAAGGTCTGGAAGGAACACGCCATGCTGGATCAGCCTCATGCCAAGACCAACGGCGCGAAGCCGCAGCAGGAGATGATTTCCGGCGCGTTCCTGCGCAATGCCTGGTACGTCGCGGCCTGGTCCGACGAGCTCGGTGACGGAAAACTCGTTGCCCGCACGCTCATGAACGAGCCGGTCGTGCTGTTTCGCAAGGCAAACGGCGAGGTCGCGGCGATCGAAGACCGCTGCGCCCATCGCTTCGCGCCGCTCTCCATGGGCAAGATCGTCGGCGGCGACCGCATCCAGTGCCCGTATCACGGACTGCAATTCGACGGCAGCGGCGCCTGCGTGCACAACCCGCACGGCGCCAAAAACATTCCGCCCCGCGCCAGAGTAAAAAGCTATTGCGTCATCGAGAAGCACAAGGCGCTTTGGATCTGGATGGGCGCGGCGCGCGCCGATGCCGGCAAAATCCCGGACTTCTCGGTGCTCGACAATGTGCCGGAGCTGCACACCACAAAGCGCGACAGCATCGTCATCAAGGCCAATTATCAGCTCATCATCGACAATTTGCTCGATCTGAGCCACACCTCGTATCTGCACGAGGGCATTCTCGGCAATGCCGACACCGTCGAATCCGACGTCACCACCGATCAGGACGGCGACGACGTCGTGGTCGGCCGCCACGCCACCAATTCGAAACCGCCCGGCATGTTCGCGCCGTTCTGGCCAGACCATCCGCCGCGCGTCGACAAGTTCACCAAGATGCGCTGGATGGCGCCAGCGGCGCTGCGGCTTTTGACCGGCATCTGCGCAATCGGCGCGGCGCCGGAGACCGGCACCGGCTACCACGCGGTGCATCTGCTCACCCCCGAGACCGAACGCTCGACGCATTATTTCTTCACTGCGGTGCGCTGGGGCGTGAAGACGGCCGAAGACAAGCTCAACCGCGACTTACAGAAGCGGATCGCGGAAATGCGCCGTTTTGCCTTTGAAGAGCAGGACGCGCCGGTGATCGAAGCGCAGCAGCGCCTCATCGAGAGCGCGACCGAGCCGCTCGATCCGGTGATCCTCGCCGTCGACGTCGGCTGCGTGCGCTATAAGCGCGTGCTGGGTCGGATGCTTGAGGCGGAGCAAAATCCGTAGGGTGGGCAAAGGCGCGAAGCGCCGTGCCACGTGAACTCAGCACCACGTGGGCTTCGCTACGCTCAGCCCACCCTACATTTCCCTATTTGATCGCCAGCGGATTTGTCGGCGATCCAACCGCTCCGGTAATAGGAATGGCCGGCGCCACGAACATGAATTCGTAGACGCCGTCTTCGGCGCAATCCTCGGCCAAATCTTTCAAATAAAAAATCTCGCCCATGGTCATGCCCATGATCGGGATGGTGATCCAGTGCCAAGGCTGGTTGATGCCGCCTTCGGTATTGTTGGGCCGCACCTCGCAGCCCCAGGTGTCGGCTGCGAGCGCGGCGAGCTCGGTCTTGGCGACGAACTCCAGCGTCTCGAAGGCAAAGCCCGGCGCGTCGCCGCCGGGATAACCGTCCCAGCTACCGGCTTTGAGACAGCGCTCCATCTGGCCGGTGCGCACGACGATGTAGTCGCCGCGCTTGAACGCGACCTTTTGCTTCTTCGCGGTCGAGGTCGAGATCGTCGCAGGTAATGCCGTAGCCGTCGTCGAGGCAGTCCTTGCCGAGCGCGCGGGCGACGTCGAGAAACACGCCGCGGCCGACCATCTTGGCCTTGGTTTTCTCGATGCCGCATTTCGCGGCGCCGAACGACGACACTTCGCGGCAATCATAGCCGTTCCACATATTGTTTTCGTAGAACACGTGGCCGAGACCGTCCCATTGCGTGCCGCATTGCAGCGGCATCACCACCATGTCGTCGGCGGCGCGGATGCCGCGCTTGTCGAGCACGCCGGAATAGGCGTCGGTGCCGGTGCGCAGCATGGTGTGCAGCGGATTGATGCGGCCGAGCGCCGGATAATTGGTCTTGCCGCCTTGCGGGCCGTTATTGTCGAAATTGAGCGCCAGCGAGATCACTTTGCCTTTTTTCACGAGCCGCGCCGCGGCGACGATGTCCTCGGGCGAGGTGTAATTGAGCGTGCCGATCTCGTCGTCGGGACCCCATTTGCCCCAGTTCTTGTACTTTTCCGCGGCCTCGCGCAGATCGTCGCGCGTCACTTTTTTGCCCGCCATTGGTTCCGTCCCTGCTCCTGCTAATTGGTCGCGTGATCCCGGAAGAATGATAGCATCGCCAAAACATCTGGGGAGGACTTTATGTCTGTAGCGAGTTTCGCCGCGCGATTGCTGGCGTTTTGTGCGTGAGTCTTGGTGCGGGCTCGGGGCGAGCTTTGCTGCAGACCGCCTATCCCGACCCATCCGGTGAAGATCATCGCGCCGTTCGCCGCCGGCGGCCCGAGCGACTTCGTGGCGCGGCTTCTGGCCGACAAGCTGTCGCAGAGCCTCGGCCAGCAGTTCTATGTCGAGGACCATCCCGGCGCCGGCGGCAATATCGGCATGACCCAGGTCGCCGCGTTCCGCGCCCGACGGCTACGACGATCCTGGTGGCGAGTTCGAGCTTCGTGGTCAATCCGAGCCTTTACGCCAACAAGCCCTACGATCCGTACAAGGATTTCGCCCCGGTCACACTGGCCGCCGCATCGCCCAATATCGTGCTCGGCGCATCCCTCGGTTCCGGCCAAGACGGTCAAGGAACTGATCGCGCTGCTGCAAGCCAATCCCGGCAAATACGCCATCGCCAATGCCGGTCTCGGCACCACGCCGCAGCTTGCCTCCGAATTGTTCAAGCTCGATTTCAAGCTCGACCAGCCGAGCGTGCCCTATGGCGGCGGCGCCCCGGCGATCCAGGCCGTTATCGCCAATCAAACGCCGATCGGTTTTGCCAATTTGACCGCCGGCCAGCGCCGCACATCCTGGCCGGGACGTTGCACGGCATCGCCGTGACCTCGCTCAAGCGATCCGCGGCGCTGCCCGACGTGCCGACAATGATCGAAGCAAGGCATCCAGGGCCAGGAATCCGAAACCATGCAGGGCGTCTTCGTGCCCGCCGGCACGCCGCAGGCCATTATCGATCTTCTCAACCGCGAGATCGTCAAGGCGCTGCATCAGCCCGACGTGCAGGAGAAATGCAAGCAGGTCGGCCTCGAAATCGTCGCCGACACGCCGGCGGAATTCGCCGTCTACATCAAGAAAGAGATCGACCGCTGGCACAAGGTCATCGTCGACGCCAAGATCCCGCAGATCCAGTAGCGGTCCTAAAATCATCCCATGCGCATCGTCGATATCCGCGAGACCGCGGTTCCGCTCAATTCCACGCTCGCCAATTCGAGCATCAATTTTTCCGAGATGACGACCTCGGTGGTCGCGGTGATCACCGATGTCGTGCGCGACGGCAAGCCGGTCTGCGGCTTCGCCTTCAATTCCACCGGGCGCTATGCCTGCGGCGCGCAAATGCGCGCGCGCTTCATTCCGCGCATCCTCAAAGCCGATCCGCAATCGCTGCTCAACGCGGCGGGCGACAATTTCGCGCCGGAAAAGATCCTCGCCGCGATGATGCAGAACGAAAAGTCCGGCGGCCACAGCGAGCGCTCGGTCGGCATCGGCACCATCGAGGTCGCGGTGTGGGACGCGGTCGCCAAGATCGCGGACAAGCCGCTGCATCGTCGTGCTCGCCGAGCGCTACAACGGCGGCAAGATCGCGGAGAAGGTGTTCTGCTATGTCGGCGGCGGCTGGTACGCGCCGGGCAAGACCACGCAAGGATTTGCAGGACGAGATGCGCGGCCATCTCGACGCCGGCTACACCATGGTGAAGATGAAGGTCGGCGGCATGCCGCTAGCCGACGATCTCGCCCGCGTCGAGGCGGTGAAATCGATCCTGCCGAAGGGCGGCGAGCTCGCGGTCGACGCCAATTCGAAATTTTCCCGCGACGAGGCGCTCGCTTATGCGCGCGGGCTTGCGGCCGTTCGACGCTGCGCTGGTTCGAGGAGCCGTGCGATCCGCTCGACTTCGCGCTGCTGGCCGAGATCGCCGGCGATCTACGACGCGCCGCTGTCGACCGGCGAGAATCTGTATTCGACGCAGGACGTGGAGAATCTCGTGCGCTTCGGCGGCCTGAAACCGGCGCGCCGCGACGTCATCCAGGTCGATCCGCCGCAGGCCTACGGCATCGTGCAATATGCCCGCACGCTCGACATGCTGGCGCGCCACCAATGGCCGCGCAGCTTTGTTGTTTCCGCACGGCGGCAATCAGATGTCGCTTGCCATCGCCGCCGGCTTCGGGCTCGGCGGCGCGGAATCCTATCCCGGCGTGTTCGGCGATTTCGGCGGCTTTGCCGACGACGCCAAACTCGAGGACGGCTATCTGAAACTGTCCGACCGGCCCGGGCATCGGCTTCGAGGGCCAGGCGCGGCTTTATCGGATCATGCGCGAACTGGCGGCGTGACCAACCTGCCGCGCGATTTGCCAGGGCCGGCGGCAGACAGAAGGCTCGCTATGCGTTCCCGGCGAACCTGGATGGATCATGACGGCTTGATGCCAGTCCCGCCACACCTTTGGCACCTCACGATTTTATCGCCTTTCTTGAGCGTGCCCTTACCTTCGCAATTTTTACACGGTCTCTTCTTTTCTCCGGCGCTCTTCTTCATCCTGTCCTCACGATTCAATTGCCGAATGCAAGGGCTGAACTTAGCCTAAAAGCGGGCCGGAGGCTGCCGGCGTCAGGCTCGCCACCGTCACTTCGCCGTCCGTCACGTAGTGGTTGACGTGCGCGGGCAACGGCTTCCCGGATTGATAGGTATTCACCTCGTCGATGACGCCCTTCTCCTGCAGCTCGGCAATGATGAAGTCGCGTTCGGTATTGGTATCGGAATCGGTCGCGTGGGTGATCTGAAATGTGAGCCGGGTCAGCGACAGACCGGTGTCTTTGGTGCCGGCGCCGACCCAGAAAGCGTGGGCGTCGTGCGGCGGCCGGTCGGTGTTGAGCCAGAAACTTGCCGTCCCTACCGTGTCCTCGGCGCGCTTGGGGCTCAACGCCCAAAATCGAATGTGATGGCGCTTGCGCGGGCTGTCATCGATGCATTTCTGGAAGCCGATGTCCTGGCGGCGCCCATAGAGATAGAGCGTGCTGAACGGTGCGGTCGGATAGGGCTTGTTCAAGACAAAGGCGCGGACCATGCGCCAGGAGCTCGTCAGACCCAACCGATCGGCCTCGGCCCAACCGGCGGCCGCAAAGGCAGCGCGCAACTGCGCCAGCGTTCCGATCAGGACCAGATTGACGGGATCGCCGGGCAGGCCGTCGCCGGTAATGGTAAAGCGCGGCACCCGTTTGCGCTGCGCGAGCTTGAGGCCCATGCGAACGGCACGCGGTAGGATGACATAAGCCGCGAAGCCATAAGTGAGCGCTACGGCCAGGACGGTCGGCAGCCTGCGGTCGGTCAGCCGAAAGGCGTAAACGATCAACCAGACGGTCAGCACGCCCAGTCCGAAGATGAGCACGCGGCGTAAAAAGCGTTTCAGCAATCTCACGGCGTGGCCGCTGATTCAACCGACGCCCGGCGCGGCTCGATTGTCCCGGCAATCAGGATGACGAAATAAATCCGCGCGGGAGCTACCCCGACAGCCGCTCGATCGCCGCGCCGCAGCGGCCGAGCTTTTCTTCCAGCCGCTCGAAGCCGCGGTCGAGGTGATAGACGCGGTTGACGATGGTTTCGCCCTCGGCGGCGAGCGCCGCGATGACGAGCGACACCGAAGCGCGCAGATCGGTCGCCATCACCGGCGCGCCTTTGAGCTGCTCGACGCCCTCGATGGTGGCGCGCTCGCCGTCGAGCTGGATGCGCGCGCCGAGCCGCGCCAATTCGCCGACATGCATGAAGCGGTTCTCGAAAATCGTCTCGGTGATATGCGAGGTGCCGCGCGCGCGCGTCATCAGCGCCATCAGCTGCGCCTGCAGATCGGTCGGGAATTCCGGAAACGGCGCGGTCGTCACATCGACCGGCGCAAGCCCGCGCCGTTGCGCGCGACGCGGATGCCCTGGTTGGTCGGCGTCACCGTGGCGCCGGCGCTGCGTGAGCACGTCGAGCGCGGCCTGCAAGCAGTTCGGGGCGCGCGTTCTGCAGCAGAATGTCGCCGCCGGCCATGGCGACCGCCATGGCATAGGTGCCGGTCTCGATGCGGTCGGGCAGCACGGCGTGGCGCGCGCCGTGGAGCTTGGCGACGCCGTCGACGACGATGCGGCGGGTGCCGGCGCCGGAAATGCGCGCGCCCATCTTGTTGAGGCAATCGGCGACGTCGGTGATTTCCGGCTCCTGCGCCGCGTTCTCGATCACCGTGGTGCCGTTGGCGAGCGACGCCGCCATGATCGCGGTATGGGTGCCGCCGACGGTGACTTTGGGAAACACGATCTCGCCGCCCTTCAGCCCGTGCGGCGCCCGCGCCACCACATAGCCGCCTTCGATCTCGATTGCCGCGCCGAGCCGCGCCATCGCCATGATGAGAAGATCGACCGGCCGCGTGCCGATGGCGCAGCCGCCCGGCATCGAGACCCGCGCTTCGCCCATGCGGGCGACCAGCGGCGCCAGCACCCAGAAGCTCGCCCGCATTTTCGAGACGAGCTCATAGGGCGCGGTGGTGTCGACGATGCGGGCTGCGGAAATATGCAGCGTCTGGCCGTGGTCGGCGGTCTCGCCGGCGCGTTTGCCGCTGGTCATGATATCGACGCCGTGATTGCCGAGGATGCGCTCAAGCAGCGCCACGTCGGCAAGCCGCGGCACATTGTCGAGGATGAGCGTCTGGTCGGTGAGAAGCGACGCGATCATCAAAGGCAGCGTCGCGTTCTTGGCGCCCGAGATCGGAATGGTGCCGTTGAGCGGCCGGCCGCCGACAATGCGAATGCGATCCATAATCTACCCCCGCGGCCCGCTCCGGACCGAGCCCACTGAGCCCTTACTCCCGGCCTCCGATTGCGGCGAAAGTCGGGACCCGCGCATTGCCGGATAGTCGGCATCTTTTGCCGACGGGATTCCTCACCCGTTGCGCGCTGCCTCCGCCCGGCGCGCTGGGCTTGTTGCCTTGCGCCGCTTGAGGTTTTCGCGCAACGCCGCCGACAGCCGCTCGCCGCGCGCCGCCGATTTTGCCGCTTTGCCGGGTTTGGTCATTTTGTCTGCCGCATTCGCTTCTGGCGGCAAATTCCTTGCGCAAAAGACCCCCCTATGGCAAGGATCGCCCCGCTTTTTCACGCATGTATTCGAGCGTCAAAGGCCGAACGGTCCGCTGCCGTAGCTCAGTGGTAGAGCACTCCCTTGGTAAGGGAGAGGTCCTCAGTTCAATCCTGAGCGGCAGCACCAGTTTTTCAAAGAGCCGAGCGGAGCGTGGTGCGAAACTTTCGGTCGCGCTTGATATGCCATTCGCGACTCATCGCGTCGCTCCGGGTTTCGCAGCACTCGGAATAAAGCAAAACCCAATTCCGCCCGCGCGTGGATTTGGCGCCGCGTCCCGCATTGTGCTGGGCAAGGCGTCTTTTCAGTTCTGTGGTCCAACCGACATAGGTTCGGCAATCGTTGTTGCGCCGGCTTCCCAGCACATAAACAAAACAGCGCGTGCGCCGGCGGCGCGGTGCTTTATTGTGTCGGGCAGGGATCCGAGCTTTTGACCCGGTCATCGCGGCCTTACACCGCGACCTTGTTGAGAAAGCCCTCGATCTCGGCGCGCAGACTGCCGACCGAGGCGTCGACCGAGTTGGAGGCGCCGAGCACGGTTTCGGCCGCGGCGCGGGTGCCGCTCGCCGCCGCGGAGACCTTGCCGAGCACCGCCACCACCGCGCTGGTGCCGCGCGCCGCGTTGACCGCATTGCGGCTGATTTCTGAAGTTGCGGCGTTCTGCTGCAGGATCGAGGCGGCGGCGCTGGCGGTGCGCGTCGAGATTTGGTGCATGGAGTCCTCGATGCCGTGCACCGCCTCGACCGCGCTGCCGGTCGATTCCTGCACCGCCAGGATGTGGCGGGCGATCTCCTCGGTCGCCTTGGCGGTCTCGACCGCGAGCGATTTCACCTCGGCGGCGACCACGGCGAAGCCGCGTCCCGCTTCGCCGGCGCGCGCCGCCTCGATGGTGGCGTTGAGCGCCAACAGATTGGTCTGACCGGCAATGTTGCGAATGAGCTTGACGACGTCGCCGATCTTTTCGGCGGCTTGCGCCAGGCCGGCATATTCGCCGTTCGAGGCTTTGGCCTTGTCCGCCGCGCTTGCCACCAAGGCCGTGGTCTGCGCCAGTTGCGCATTGATTTCGGCGATCGAGGCCGACAGCTCCTCGGCCGAGCCGGCGACGGTCGAGACGTTGTCGGACGCATCGTTGGATTCGCGCAACGCCACGTCGGCGTGTTGGGTGGCTTCGTTCGACGAGACGATCAGCGCGCCGGCGGTCGATTTCATGGCTTCGGTGCTGCTTGAGACCATGCCGAGCATTTCCTCGATGCGCTCGCGGAATGCAGCGATCGCGCTTTCGGTCAGCACCCTGCGATTTTCCTGCGCCAGCATCGTATCGCGCTGGTTTTCAAGCCTATGGCGCTCGGTGATGTCCTCGTGCGTCGCCACCCAGCCGCCGCCCTTCATCGGCTGCCGGGTGACACGAATGAGGCCGCCGTCGGCAAGCTCGTCGATCCGGCTGGAAATTTTCTCGACGGAATGCTGGCCCAAGGCGCCGAGCTTTTTGTCGACCGCAACGGCATTCTGCTCGCCCTTGAGCACGCCGTTCATGACGCGATGCGCGATGATCGCTTGGTGCGTGGTTCCCGTCCGCAACAATTCCGGCGGCAGGCGGTACAGGCTGGCGTAACGCTCGTTGCAAATCACCAGGCGCTTATCGCGATCGAACATGCACAACCCGTGGGTCATGTTTTCGAGCGCGGTGTCGAAGCGCAGATTGGTTTGCTCGAGCGATAATTGCCGGCGGATGCTGGCGGTCATCGTGGCGAGCTCGAGCGCCGTTAGCACCACGACAACAGGCAGGTAGACGGCGCGGCGTGCCAGCGGGTCGGCCAGCGTGCCGTGGTGATCGGCCAAGAGATAGAACAGGCCGAGCCAAAACATGGCGATCATCGCCATGCCGAGCAGCGGCGCCGGCCGCAGCAGCGCGCGCAGCAAAGTGAGCAATCGGTGAGTGGTCATTAGCCCCGGTCCCTCAAGGGCTTATGCCACGGCGGAAGTTTGAATTCGGTTAAATTTTAGGCAACGTGTTAAGGAATGGTAAACTCTAAGGTCGGTGCAAACGCGGAGGAGATTGCGATGCTGGCGCCCAGCGCTTCCATGAAGAACCGCATCGCCATGTACAACGGCAACGCGCTCAAGATCGGCCTGTTCGGCGCCAATTGCTCGTCCGGCCGCTCGGCGACCAAGGTGCCGGAACGCTGGTCGGCAAGCTGGCCCGATTGCCTGGCGCTGGCCAAGCTCGCCGACGCGGCCGGGCTCGATTTCATGCTGCCGATCGCGCGTTGGAAAGGCTACGGCGGCGACACCGATTTTCACGGCCGCTCGCTCGAGACCATTACCTGGGCGGTGGGGCTCCTGGCCGCGACCAAACGCATGACTGTCTTCGGCACCGTGCATGCGCCGCTGTTTCATCCCCTGATCGCGGCCAAGGAATTCGTCACCGCCGACCACATCGGCGAAGGCCGGGTCGGCGTCAACCTCGTGGTCGGCTGGAACGAAGGCGAGTTCGACATGTTCGGCGTCCGCCAGCGCGAGCACGACGCGCGCTACGATTACGCGCAGGAATGGATCGACGTCGTCAAGCAGGCGTGGAGCTGCGACGGCACCTTCGAATTTGACGGCCAATTTTTGCAGCTCAAAGGCGCGCGGGCCTATCCGAAGCCTTACGGCGATTCACGGCCGCTGGTGATGAACGCCGGCGCTTCCGACGTCGGGCAGGCCTTTGCGCGTGCGAAACTGCGACGCGTTTTTCGTCGCCACGGTCGCCTCGCGCATGTCGCTTGGCGGAACCGCCGCCAAGGTCGCCGAGGTCAAGGCCGCGGCGCAACAGCATGGCCGCGAGATCGAGGTGTTCACCGTCGGCCAAGTGATCTGCCGCCCGACGCAGAAGGAAGCCGAGGACTATTATCAGCACGTCAATATCGACAACGCCGACTGGGGCGCGATCGATTGCATGCTGGCCAACAAACACATCACGCCGCAAACCATTCCGCCCGCGGAATATGACGCCAAACGCCGCTATTTTGCCGCGCGATCGATCGGCGGCTATCCGTTCGTCGGCACGCCCGATCGCGTCGCCGAGGAGCTTGCCATCGTCAGCCAGGCCGGCGTGCGCGGCATCGGCCTGTCGTTCGTCAATTATCTCGAACGAAGTGCCGTATTTCTGCGACGAGGTGTTGCCGCGGCTGGAGCGCGCCGGCGTGCGGGCGAAGCAGTGAGGCAGCGGCACGAGCCCGGCCGTGTCGATTAGCAACCGATGGCGCATAACGAGCGAAAAGCGATACCTTTGACTGAGGAGAAAGATATCGTGACCAAGCTCGTTCAACAGGCCGTAGCCGCCATCAGCCAATTGCCGCCGGAAACGCAGGATGACATTGCTCGACTGATGCTGGCGCTTGCCGAAAGCCCGCCGACATCCACTGACAAAGGAAGAGGCAGCGGCGATTGCCGAAGGCGGAAGCGGAAATTGCGCGCGGGGAGCGCGTGCCGGCGGAAACGATTCAAGCGTTCTGGCGTTCGCGCGGTCTATGAATGTCGTTTACGCGCCGCGCGCATTGCGCGATCTCGACGGCATTGCCGCTTATCTGAGCGAACGTAATCCCGATGCCGCCGCGAGAGTATTAGGCGCGATTAAATCCTCGGTCGACACCTTGAATTTCTTTCCGCAGATCGGCCGGGTCGTCGACAATGCCGGTCATCGCCGCGTGCCGGTTATGCGCTATCCCTATGTCATTTTCTACCGTATAGCGGGCGACGAGCTTTTGATCCTTCACATCAGGCATACGTCCGCCGCCCCATCGATCAAGCAAACGAGAAATGATTCCTGCAATGAACACGCAAATTCGTCCCGCCCGCATCGGGCCGCAGCCTTGGGAACAGGTGCGCACCAAGCTCGACCAGTCGCTGCCGTTCGCCAATATGCGCGACACGCCGTATTACCGCGACTGCGTGTGGGAGCAATTCTCCAAGGCCGAATACGCGCGCCGCTACGCCGCGCTGCGGACGAAAATGCGCGAGCAAAAGCTCGACGCCGTGATCGTGCCGGGCGGGCCGAGCCATTGGAGCTTCGGCGGCGGCATGCTGTGGCTGACCGGGCATTGGGAATGGCACGCGCTGGCGAGCTATGTGCTGGTGCCGCTCGAGGGCGAGCCGACCATGATCTATTCCATGGGCGGCACGCACGCCGAAGCGGTGCGCCGGCAGGTTGAAGTGGCGGTGAAGGACGTGCGTCACAGCCGCAGCGGCCGTTACGCCGACATCATGGTGGAGCGGCTGCGCGAATTAAAGCTCGAGCGCGGCCGTATCGGCTTGATGGAAATCGATCCGCGGCACGGCGATTACCTGCCGGTGAACCAATATAATGTGCTGCGCGATAACCTGCCCGGCGCCGAGCTTATTTTCACGCAAGGCTTTCTGCACGAGCTACTCTCGATCCACAGCGCCGAGGAGCTCGACTGCGTGCGCAAGGCCGGCGTGCTGTGTCAGCGCGCCATGGAAGCCATGGTGGCGCGCGCGGCTCCCGGCGTGAAGGAATACGAGCTGCGCGCCGCCGCCGGCGCGGCGATCCTCGAAGGCGGCGGCGACATCGACTTTCTCATCATCGGCTCGACGCCGATGGCCAATCCGGCGCAGATTTTCGGCAATCCGCGGCCGTCGTCGCGCGTGCTGCAGAAGGGCGACATCATCAATATGGAGCTTGCCGCCGGCTTTCGCGGCTACACCGCGCAGATCGGCTCGCCGATCTGCGTCGGCGAACCGACCGACATGGTGCGCAAGTTCTGGGACGAAATCACGCTGCCCGGCTACCGCAAGATCGTTGCCGAGATCGCGCCCGGCAAACCGGTGGAAAACATGCGCCAGGCCAGCAAATTCTTCCGCGACAACGGCTATCAGTCGCGGCCGACGCAATGCCACGGCATCGACCTCGTCACCGACAAGCCGCATGTCGTCGCCGAGCATGTCTCGGCCGAAAAATTCGAGGAAGTGCTCAAACCCGGCATGGTCATCATGGCCGAGCCCAATCCGATCACGATGGACGGGCTGTTCGGCATTTTCCTCGGGCACACGTTTATCGTCACGGACAAAGGCCACGAGGTGGTCGACGAGTTTCCGCTGGAGATCGCGGTGGCGCGTGGGTGAACTCCTCCCTCTCCCCGCTTGCGGGGAGAGGGCTGGGGTGAGGGGGCCTATCCGCTGGGCTCGGCCTGCGAAGCTCAGAATCGCGGAGAGGCCCCTCACCCTCGCTTCGCTCGACCTCTCCCCGCACGCGGGGAGAGGTTCATCACCGCGGCCGCAAAAACCTGAAAATCGCAGCCTTCGTCGGCGCCGGTGATCTGCTCGGCGAATAGCTTGGCATAGCCGCGCTCGGGGATTTTCACATGCGCCGGCGCGGCCGCGGCGCGTTTTTTCAGCTCGGCATCGTCGACCAGAAGCGCGATGCTGCGCGCTTTCACCGACAGCCGGATGCGGTCGCCGTTCCGCACCAGGCCGAGCGGGCCGCCGGATGCGGCGTCGGGCGTCACATGCAGCACGATGGTGCCGAAGGCGGTGCCGCTCATGCGCGCGTCGGAAACGCGCACCATGTCCTTGACGCCCTTGTGCGCGAGCTTCTTCGGGATCGGCAGATAGCCCGCTTCCGGCATGCAGGCCGGCGCATGCGGACCGGCGTTCTGCAAGACCAGAATGTCGTCCGGCTCGACGTCGAGCTTGGGATCGTCGATGCGCGCGGCGAGATCTTCCAGCGAAGAAAACACCACCGCCCTGCCCTCGTGCTCGAACAGTCGCGCGTCGGCCGCCGAGCGCTTGAGGATGGCGCCGGCCGGCGCCAGATTGCCGAACAGCGCGATCAGGCCGCCCGCCGGTTCGAGCGGCTTGTCGAGCCGGCGATAATCGAGCGATCGACATAATGATGATGTCGCTCTGGGCATCGCCGGCGAGCCGTTCGCCGAGCGTCTCGCCGGTCACGGTCATGCAGCCAAGATGCAACAGCGGCTTTAATTCGCGCAGCAGCGCGCCCATGCCGCCGGCTGAGCAGAAATCCTCCATATAGCCGTTGCCGACCGGCTTGAGATTGACCAGGACCGGCGTGGTGTCCGACAGCGTGTTGAGCTGTTCGAGCGAGACCTTGACGCCGGCGCGGCCGGCGATCGCGGTCAGATGGATCACCGCATTGGTCGAGCCGCCGATGGCCAGCAGAACGCGGAGCGCATTCTCGACCGAATTTTTGTTGATCAGCGCCGCGGGCGTGAGCGTCGAGCCGATCAGCTTGACCGCCGCGGCGCCGGTCGCTTCCGCGGCGCGCAAGCGGTCGGCGTGCACGGCGGGAATCGCCGCGGTGCCGGGCAGGCACAGACCGAGCGCTTCGGTGAGGCAAGCCATGGTGGAGGCGGTGCCCATCACCGCGCAGGTCCCCGCCGTCACCGCGAGCTGGCCTTCGACTTCCGAAATCTCGTCCGCTTCGATATCGCCGGCGCGGTAGCGCGCCCAGAAGCGGCGGCAATCGGTGCAGGCGCCGAGCCGCTCGCCGCGATAGCGTCCGGTCATCATCGGCCCGGCGACGAGCGCGATGGCCGGACGGTCGGCGGACACCGCGCCCATCAGCTGCGCCGGCACCGTCTTGTCGCAGCCGCCCATCAGCACGACGGCGTCCATCGGCTGCGCCCGGATCATCTCCTCGGTGTCGATCGCCATCAGATTGCGGTATTTGAGGCTGGTCGGCGTGAGAAACACTTCGCCGAGCGAGATGGTCGGAAATTCCAGCGGCAGCGCGCCGGCAGCGAGCACGCCGCGCTTGACCGCGGCGAGCAGCTCCGGAAAATGGCGGTGGCAATTGTTGAAGTCCGAGCCCGTATAGGCGATGCCGACCACCGGCTTGTCCAACAGCGCGCGCGAATAGCCCATCGATTGCGCGAACGAGCGGCGCAAGTAGCGCGAGAAATCGCGATCGCCGTAATCGGTCAGGCCGTGGTCCAGTCCGACAATTTTTTCCGACATTGTCCCGGTCATGTCCTCATCAAATTCGCCGCACGGCCGCCGTCGCACATTATTTGAGCGGAAGTGCCGCTAATTCATGCGCTGCGGCGCAGCATTGCGAAAGGGTTTAGTAATCGAATATGCGCAATTTCATGCACGTTCTCCAGGAATTTTCTACCCGACAGCTGAAATTGACCCGATATGGTCGCGCAATTTAGAAGCCCGCTGCCGGCGTGGATCGTACTGCCGCTCATTTTTGTCGACGTGATCGCGGTCGTGACCACGTGGGGCACCGGCAGCCTCTGGCTCGGCCTGGCCACGGCGCTGGTCGGCGCGCTGGCGGTGGCCTTCTACTGCGAGCGGACCTTGCGCGGCTTGGTCGGCGCCATCGCCCAGATCGCCCGCGGCGACCGCTATGCCGCATTGCCGGGCCGCATCCAGGGCGGCGCGCTGGCCGACAGCGCGGTTGCCGCGGAAACCATGCGGCAAGCCCTGATCGACGCCGACGCGCTGGCGGTCGACTTGAAAAGCCGCGAGGCGGAATCGCGGCTGCGTTACGCCAGCCGCGGTTTCTTCACCCAGCGTTTCCGCTCCACCATCGACGAGCTCACCGTCACCTTCCAATCCGCCGGCGAGGAAATCCGCATCACCACCGCCAATCTCGACTCCCGCAACAAGGACATGTCGGCGCGCGCCGCCAATGCCGTCGAGGCGGCGGCCGGCGCGCGACGCGACGTCGCCGCGGTGGCCGATGCCGCGCGCGGCTTGCTGGCGCTGATCATCGATTGCTCGGCCGAAGCCGCCACCGCCAAGGACGCCACCGACCGCACCATCGCCGATCTGGGCCATACCGACTTTACCGTGCGCAGCCTCGCCGCCGCCGCCGAGCGCATCGGCGCCGTGGTCAAGCTGATCGAGGCGATCGCCTCGCAGACCTCGCTCTTGGCGCTCAATGCCACGATCGAAGCGGCGCGCGCCGGCGCTGCCGGCCGCGGCTTCGCCGTCGTCGCCTCCGAGGTCAAGACGCTGGCGCAGCAGACCGCCAAAGCCACCGCCGAGATCGGCGCGCAGATTTACGACATCCAGCATGCCGTCAACGAAACGGTCGAGGCTATTTCCGGCGTGTCGTCGAGCGTGTCGACGATGAGCGACGCCAACCGGCAATTGACCGGCATCCTCGATCACCAGGCCGCCGAGATCAATCGGATCGGCAACAGCGCCGAGCAGGTCGCCGGCGCGGTGGCCGGCGTATTGCCGGAAATCTCGACCATCGCCACCAGCGTCGAGGAGGCCGGCAACGGCGTCGTTGCCACCGCGGAAGATCTGCTCGGCCGCTCGCAATGGCTGGTCGAGGCCGTGACGCGCTATTTCGCCGATCTCGAATTCGGCTCGATCAAGATCGGCATCCTGCATTCGCTGTCCGGCACCATGACCGCGAGCGAGCGGCCGCTGCAGGAGCTCCTGGTCATGCTGATCGAGCGGCAGAACGCGCACGGCGGACTGCTCGGCCGCCCGCTCGAGCCGGTCATCGTCAATCCGCATTCCGACCCGAAGGCCTATGCCGAACTGGCGGAGAAGCTCATCCGCGACGACAAGGTCGCGGCTTTGTTCGGCTGCTGGAGCTCGGCATCGCGCAAGGAAGTGCTGCCGATCGTCGAGCGCGACAAGGCGCTGTTGTTCTATCCGAGCCAGTACGAGGGCGAAGAGGCCTCGCGCAACATCTTCTATACCGGCGCGACGCCGCCGCAGCAGGCGATTCCGGCGGTGAACTTTTTGCTCGACCAGGGCATCCGCCGCTTCTTTCTGGTCGGCACCGATTACATTTATCCGCGCACCACCAACGCGGTGCTCAAGGGCTATTTGGCGAGCAAAGGCATTGCCGAATGCCGCGAGCGCTATACCGCGCTCGGCCAGTCCGATTGGCGCGCGGTGGTCGAGGACATCCGCCGCTTCGCCCGCGGCGGCCGCACCGCGATCGTGGCGACGGTTTCCGGCGACGCCAATGTGCATTTTTTCCGCGAACTGGCGAACCAGGAAATCATCGCGGCGGAAATTCCGGTCATGTCGCTGTCGATCAACGAGGCCGAGCTTGCCGCGCTCAAGCACTCGAATGTCTCCGGCCATTTCGTGGCGTGGAACTATCTGCACGCCTTTGAGACACCCGAAAATCGCGAGTTCATCGCCGAGTGGCGCCGCTTTACCGGCAAGGCCGACGCGGTGACCAACGATCCGATGGAAGCGACCTGGATCGGCTTTCAGCTGTGGGCCGCCGCGGTCGAAGCCGCCGGCACCACCGATGTCGACAAGGTGCGCGACGCGCTCGGCGGCCGGCGCATCACCGCGCCGTCGGGCTTCTCGGTGCAAATGGACGCCAAGACCCATCATCTGTTCAAGCCGGTCATGATCGGCCGCATCACCGACGACGGCCGTATCCTGCCGGTCTCGGTCACCGAGGGCCTGGTGCCGCCGGAGCCATGGAGCCCCTGGCTCAAGCGCGCGGCCGGGCCTGCGGAAAACGCAGCGGCAGCGCCGCGCAAAGCACTCGGCGCATAACACTTTTCGTAAAATTGACGCCGATCGGCAACGCGGCAAGGAACCGCGTCTATTAGCATCTCGACAAACACCCTGGAACGCTTCTAGAAATAGCCCGCTGCAGGTCCAATATCTTGGAATGCCGGCAATCGCCGGGGACGCTTGCCGATGAGCTATCCGAACAACCGCCCGACTATCGATTATTCCGGCTATTTCACCGGCGCGCTCGACCGGTTGCACGGCGAGCGCCGCTACCGCGTGTTCGCTGACCTCGAACGCATCGCCGGGCGCTTTCCGCATGCGATATGGCATTCGCCGGACGGGCCGAAGAACGTCGTGATCTGGTGCTCGAACGACTATCTCGGCATGGGCCAGCACCCGAAGGTGATCGGCGCCATGGTCGAGACCGCGACCCGGATGGGCACCGGCGCCGGCGGCACCCGCAACATTGCCGGCAACAATCATCCGCTGATCGAACTCGAGCGCGAATTGGCCGATTTGCACCGCAAGGAAGCGGCGCTGGTCTTCACCTCCGGTTATGTCTCCAACGAGACCGGCATTTCGACGCTGGCGCGGCTGATGCCGAATTGCCTGATCCTGTCGGACGCCTGGAACCACAATTCGATGATCGAGGGCGTGCGCCAGGCGCATTGCGAGAAGCAGATCTTCCGCCACAACGACATGGCGCATCTCGAAGCGCTGCTGGCGGCCGCCGACCCGGAACGGCCCAAGCTCGTGGTGTTCGAGAGCCTCTATTCGATGGACGGCGATGTCGCGCCATGTGAACCCGATCTGCGACCTCGCCGCGCGCTACGGCGCCATGACCTATATCGACGAGGTGCATGCGGTCGGCATGTACGGACCGCGCGGCGGCGGCATCAGCGAGCGCGACGGCGCCACCCATCGCATCGATGTGATCGAGGGCACGCTCGCCAAGGCGTTCGGCTGCCTCGGCGGTTACATCGCCGGCTCGACCGCATTGATCGACGCGGTGCGGTCCTACGCGCCGGGCTTCATCTTCACCACCGCGCTACCGCCATCGGTCTGCGCGGCGGCGACCGCCGCGATCCGGCATCTGAAGACCTCGCAATGGGAGCGCGAGCGGCATCAGGATCGCGCCGCGCGCACCAAGGCGGTGCTGGCCGCAGCGGCGTTGCCGGTCATGACCAGCCCGACGCATATCGTGCCGGTCACTGTCGGCGATCCGGAGCGCTGCAAGGCGGCGAGCGACTCTGTTGCTCGCCGATTACGGCATTTACATCCAGCCGATCAACTATCCGACCGTGCCCAAGGGCACCGAGCGGCTGCGCATCACGCCGAGCCCGTTTCACGACGACGGGCTGATCGACGCGCTGGCCGAAGCGCTGGTCGACGTGTGGCAACGGCTCGGCCTGCCGTTCAAGGAACGCGCGCTGGCGGCGGAGTGATTAGACACTCCACCGCCTAAGGCTCATGCGCTTGTTAGCGGCGGTCGTAATCGTGGTCGCTATCGTGGTCGCCATGGTGATGGTGGTGCTCTCGGT
Organism: uncultured Alphaproteobacteria bacterium; assembly: GCA_963816565.1. GTDB lineage: Bacteria > Pseudomonadota > Alphaproteobacteria > Rhizobiales > Xanthobacteraceae > BOG-931. The sequence goes on from CAWFLM010000004.1 coordinate 106,222, forward strand.
CGAGCACGACCGAGGGTGCGCCGTGGTGCCGATGCCGATGTTGGTCACCGACGTCAACTCCGACGTCGCCGACCCCGACCTCGACGCCTTCCGCGACGACCATCGGTTTGGCGCTGGCGTTCGAAGAACCGGCAAATGCCGGTATCGCCAGGAACGGAACGAGACAAAGCGCAAACAAAGCATTCTTCATGGCACACTCTTTGGTTGGGGACTTTACGTCCCGATGCCGGTCAGAATGCGCGCTCGGTGACGCTGCAGTCTGTATAGGATTGACCGGTATTGCTCTCGAAACGCCGCTGAATGAACGCGGTCCGGCGGGACGTTTTTGCGGTCAAGGTGAGGTCGAATGCCCCGCCCGATCCAAAGCGGCGGATGCGTTCACATGATGTGAGCGATTTTGCACAGTATCACCCTGCGGGCGCCCGATGCGACCGGGTCAAATCGAACATCGTTGCCATTCGGCATGCCGATGGGGTCAGTCGTCACACATGCAATCCGAAAAATCCTGCGACCACTACGATAACGACCACTACGCCGATGATGTAGAAAATATTCATTGTCTTTTCCGATTGAAGCAACGCCAGCAATAGCTCAACAACGCCGGTGTTTTTTAGTTCCGACCAATTCATTCTTGGTAGTGGCGCGCTCATAAGCCGATCGGTCTGTATAAAATAGACCACTTTGAATTTCGCAGCGGCCTATTGCGTCCAAGAATCCGGCTGGCGATCAGATCGCTTTCGAATGCGACCAATGCGCTACGGTGCAACGACGCGTCAGCGCCTAAGCTGCGGCTGGTCGCGCAGAACGACATTCAACAATGAACTGTGGACTTCGATGCTGCCGTTGTAATCGATCAAGCCAAGTTTGCGAAATTTGTTCATGAAGAAACTCACCCGGGACCGCGTCGTTCCGATCATCTCCGCAAGCGTTTCCTGGCTGACCTTTGCGATGATCGGCTCCGGTCGGCCTTCCTTGCCAAAGTTGGCTAGAAGCAGGAGCGTCCGCGCCAGACGTTTCTCGCTCGAATTGAACAGTTGATCGACCAGATCCTCCTCGACGCGGCTGTTGCGGGCAAGGAGGTGCGCGATAAACATCTCGGCAAACGCCGGCTCCTCGTGAATCACGCGGGTGATGTCCGCCTTCGAGATTCGCGCGATCATACATTTCATCAGAGTGGTGACCGTCGACAGGCGCAACGTCTCGCCGGCCAGGCAGCCTTCGCCGAAGAAATCGTCGGCTCCCAGAAGCGCGACCACGGCTTCCTTGCCCTGCTCGGAGACGACGGTCTTCTTGACCTTGCCGCTTTGAATGTAGAAAACGGCATCCGAAGGATCGCCCTGCCGATATACAATTTGATCTTTCCGATATTCGAAAACGCGTTGCCCGCTGTTTACCCTCGCGAGAAACTCTTTGGGGTCGAACGGCAGCTTTGCTTTGCGTTTCATTGCCGGGCCCACCTTCTGATAACGGGGCTCATCCTCGACAGCAGGAACACCATCCTGCCGGAAGGCTACCGCCGCCCGCCCTGCGAGCCGTCATTCTAAGGCAGTCTAAAGCCTGGTGTCGGTAATGTACATTACCGTACAGTGGAACTTATCACTCGAATGTTTTGGGCAGGTGAAAAGCCAGACGCGCCCGGACCAATTGATAACATTCGCAGGATGCCTGCGTTAGACCCTGCCGATCTAGGATCGTGACTTGCCGCCGGCCGCTCTCGATCAAACCGGCGCGTTCCAGCTCCCGGACGGCATTGGTGATGCTCGGCCTTTGCACACCCAGCATTTCGCCGAGCAGGCTCTGGGTGATAGCGAGCACGTCACTGTCACCGCGGTCGCGCATCATCAGCAGCCAACGCGCCAACCGTTGCTTGAGGCTGTGCGCACCGTTGCACGCGACCGACACCATGACCTGTTCGAGAAAGGCTTGGGCGTAAGCCTCCATGAGGCCTTTGAAGGCTGGCATTGATTGCATGGCCCGCATAAACGCCGCGCGCGACATCTTTGCGGCGGCCCCCGGGATTTGAACGAGAAGCTGGACCGAGGAGCGCTTGGCGCCGAAGATGGCTTGCACATCGGTGAAGCCCTCCCTGCCGACCGTTGCCATCTCGATGATAGAGCCGTCCGCATAAACCGCCACAACCGAGACGACACCGCTGTCGGGGAAGAATACATGATCGAGCGCGCTATCGGCGTTCATCAGGATCTGCGCGCGATGGCAGCTAATATTTTCAAGACCCGGCATAAGCCGCTTGAGATTGCGGGCGGGCAGCGCGAGCAAAAGCCGATTGCGCGGCCAGTTTGATGAAGCGTTCGCCGCCATTCAAAGCGCTCGGTCAGGGTTGGTGTATCGCTCAAGCAGCCTACGCCTGTGTCTGTCCGGACATTGAGCAAAACTGCTCACATCCGAAGGGCGTCGCGGGCCGGCTTGATTATTGAATGCGTCAAGGCGCGATCCGCCGAAGCAAGAAAATGTGTCGGTGGATATCTCGCACGGCTAAGCCAAGTGAGCAGTTCTATACAGACCGACGATTCCAGCCGGCACAGGCTCCATCATTATTTGGAGGACGCCAACAAGGCGTCCCCGGTCAGGAGGCTGACATGAGCAGAGTCCGACCTTTTTCGGCAGTACGCCACGGAAGCGATGCACGCGTTCTCCAAATCCACCAATGAAAATGAAAAGCAGGACCTGATAGGGCTTGCCTGCATCTGGACGCAAGCAGCGTTGACGAGTGAGAGGGTGTTCGGGTCAAGCTTTGTGTCGTCGCCGCGCGATTCCGCCGACCCCACATCGCCGACCCGTTAGACCGCATCAGGTAACCGTAGAGTTCACCAAAACCCTCGACTGCGGCCCCAATATCCGCCGCCGCCGCCGAACAGCAGCACTAAGACAACGATAATCAGGATCAATTCCATCGGACGTCTCCATTCATGGTGCCGGCCCTATTACCGCGCACGGCATGCCGCACCGTCATTGTTTGTTGGACCTGGACTAACGCCCGCCTCGATGTAACGTTCCCCGACAGCGCGAGACGCACGAGCCTATGGATGGAATCCGTAGAGCTCTCGACTTGAGCAATTCTGCACAGTCTTGACGCCTTGCGGACGGTCTAGTCTCCTGGCATTCCAGTGCGTTGCTTTTCCCATGACACCGTCAACACCTCGCAAGGAGCATTTGGCATGAAAAAGAAAACTCCGGTCCGTAAAAAGACCAAGAAGGGAGCTAAGATTTCTCATCCCGGCATGATGGGTGACGGCACCGAAGAGCAAAATCTCGGTGAGCGCGGCAACCCGGCGGCGCGCATCAGGAAAAAGGAAGTGACCGCAGCCTTCGGCAAACCGCGCCGAAAAAAATAGCATTCGCGCCCGAAAGTGGGGCGCTTCATCGAGGGGGGCAACCGCGGCCGCTTCAAGACAGGCCGCGGTAAGCGTGGTTCAGCGATGGACCAGCACTGGGACCTTGCAATGGGTGAGGACCTTGACCGTCTCGCTGCCGAGGACCAGCGCGGAGATGCCGTGGCGGCCGTGCGAGGCCATGACGATGAGATCGCAGCCTTTCGACTTTGCGATATCGATGATCGCCCGGTAGGGATGGTCATGCTCGACCTGGACGGTCTCGCAGGCGACACCCGCCGCTTGCGCCGCTGAAGCGACGGCGCCAAGAGTCGTCAGGGCATGGTCCTGCACGCGGGCTTGGTACCGGGCCGGCGTGTCCTCGATCATCTGCGTGTCGGTCGTGAACGTATGAAACGGCAGCAACACTGTCAGCGCGGTGACTTTGGCGCCGATTCGCTTGGCCAAGGCGATGCCGTGTTCGACGGCCTTGCCGGCGAGTTGCGAGCCATCCGTTGGTATCAGGATATTGGTATACATCGTCCGCTCCTCGGTTTCCGTCTTTCCGCGCCTGGTAGCTCAAAATCTCATTTCGCGGTCGCTACCGGATTTCATGGCCAGTGTTCTTTCTTTCAGCGCAGCGACGGGCGAATAAGCGCCAGCGTGTGCTGCGCGATCATCAGTTCCTCGTCGGTGGGGATGACCCAGACCGACACGCCGCTGTCCGTGGCGGAAATGCGCGGTCCGCCGGACCTGTTCGCCGCTTCGTCCAGCTTTACGCCGAGCCACGAAAGCTTGGCGCACAACGCGGCGCGGACCGGCGCGGAGTGCTCGCCGATGCCGGCGGTGAACACAAAAGCGTCCAGCCCGCCGAGCACGGCCGCGTAGGCGCCGGCATATTTGGTCATCGCGTATACGAAATACTCCACCGCCGCGACCGCGCGCGGGTCGGCGTTCTCCTGCAACACCCGCATGTCGTCGCTGATGCCGGAAAGGCCGAGCAGACCGGAGCGCTCGTACAGCATCTTCTCCAGCGACGCGTCGTCGAACAGCTTACGGCGCAGCAGATAGAATAGCGCACCCAGCGACACGTCGCCCGAACGCGTTGCCATGGGCAGCCCGGACACGGCGCCGAAGCCCATCGTGGTCTCGACGCTGCGTCCGTCCAGCATGGCGCACATGCTGGCGCCGCCGCCGAGATGGGCGGCGATGACGCGCCGCGCCTTAGGTGCGAACTTCGGCACCTGCCGGCTGATGTAGTCGTAAGAAATGCCGTGGTAGCCCCAGTGCCGCACCCCGGCATCGCGCACATCCTTTGGCAACGCGTAGATCTGCGCCACCTCCGGCATCGTCCGATGGAACGAGGTATCGAAACAAGCGACCTGCGGCAGGCCGGGGAACGCCTCGGCCAGCGCACGGGCTCCCCGCACGTTGTAAGGCTGGTGCGACGGTTCCATGATCACAAGCGAGTCGAGATAGTCCAGCACGTCGCCCTCGATCCGCACCGGCGCCTCGAAGCGGCCGCCGAGCACAATGCGGTGGCCGGCGGCTGTGACTTTGCTGTCGCCGAGATTGGCTTCCAGCCAAGTAATGACGAAGTGCAGTGCTGTTGTGTGGTCGATCGCGCGATCTTTGCCCCATGCGTGTACGCCCAATTCCTTGCCGGCGGCGTTCGTGACGACAAAATGCGGATCGGTTTCCATACCGTCGATCTGGCCGCGACAGAGCAGAGGCAGCGATCCGGACGCGTCCACCGCGTAGGCGCCGAACTTCACGCTGGTGGAGCCTGCATTGACGACGACGATGGCCGCGCTGGCGCTGGCCGCATTCATGGCCGATCACTCCGCGATTTCGGGCAGCAGAATGGCGGGATCGCGCGTCAGCGCATCGGCGTACAACACGGCAGCGGCGGCCGAGAAATGGCGCGCCGCGGCAGTATCGGCGCGGCTGGTCAGGATCACCGGGACCCGCGCACCGACTACAAGGCCCGCGATCTGCGCATCGGCCATGAAAGCGAGATTCTTGTAGACCATGTTGCCGGCCTCGATGTTCGGCACGATCAGCACATCGGCGAGGCCGGCGACCGGCGATGAGATATGCTTGATCCGCGCGGCTTGCGCATCCACTGCGGCATCGAGATCGAGCGGCCCATCGACGATGCCGCCGACGATCTGCCCGCGATCGGCCATCTTGGCCAGAATCGCGCCATCGAGTGTGGCCGGCATTTTGGTCTGCACCATCTCGACTGCGGCCAGCACGGCTACCTTCGGCAGCTCGATGCCGAGCGCGCGTGCGAAGCCGATCGCGTTCTGGCAGATGTCGCGCTTCTGGTCGGTGTCGGGCGCGATATTGAGCGCGACATCACTGATGATGAAGCGGCGCGCATAGGTCGGCACCGAAATCATCGCGCAGTGACTGATCAATCGCCCGGTGCGCAGTTTCGCTTCCTTCTGCATGATCGCGTGCAACAGCACGTCGGTGTGCAGGCTGCCCTTCATCAGCGCCGCAACCTCGCCGCTACCCGCGGCGGTGGCGGCCTTGAGCGCCGAGTCCTCGGCGCCGTCCGTGGCCACGATCCGGCACCCGGCGATATCCAGACGCGCCTGATCCGCAATCTGTCGGAGCTTGGCCTCGGGGCCGAACAGTACGGGCAGGATCAGCCCGGCCGCTGCGGCCTCCACCGCGCCGGCCAATGCATCGGCGCTGCACGGGTGCACCACGCCGGTCAGCATCGGTTTGAGACCGTGACAGCGCTCGAGGAGCCCTTCGAGCCGATGCTCCGCGACCTGATATTGTTGCCGCATCGTCGGCGCTAAGACTTCCAGGATCGCAGTGGCGATCACTTGGCCCGCCGAGTCGGTGCATTGGCCGTCTAGCACGACAATCCCCTGATCCGACAACTTCTCCCGCACGACCAGGCGCGCCGTCATCGCCGCGCCGATCGGCAATGCACCCTTGATCTGCACCGAGGTTTTTCGGATCGAGGTCCCGGGTCCCGGGAGGTCTGAGCCAACCAGCGCCGTCAGGATGGCCGTGACGATGCCGGCAGCGCCCTGGCTCTCGCCGGGGCCGGTAAGCATATTCATTTCGCCGAAGGCGGCGGCCCAGGCCCGCACGTCGCCGGCCTGCAACGTGCGCTGAACCGACGCGGAGTCTCCGATAGCGATCTCTTTGAACGTCTTGTTCACGATGGTCGGCATGGCGGCGAATATCCAACAGGCGCGGCGTGACCCAGCGGCTCCCGCTGCGACCCAGCGCTATTGCGCTGTAATCCAACGCGCGATCGCCGGCCAATGTTCTTTGAGCGTGCGCGCTCCCATGAACAGCCCGATATGGCCCCCGGGCACGGTTTCCGAAACGATGCGGTTCTTCGGCGTTCCGAAATATTTTGCGGCGTCGAGGACCTGTTCGGGCGTCGTGATATCGTCGGCGGCGCCGGCCAGGAGGTAAACCGGACAGGTGATGTCGCGCAAATTGAGCTTGCGGCCGAGGCCGACGAATTCGCCCTTGGCGAGCCGATTTTCCTTGAATAGCTGGGTGATGACCTGGAGATACCAGCGTCCCGGCAGATCGATCGGGTTTTCATACCAGCTGTTGAACGTCTCTTCCTTGGCGAGGTAGGCCGGGTCGTCGATGTGCTCGTAAAGATCGATCTGGTCTTGGATGTAATGTTGCTGGGGATGCATGTTCTTCCAACCCGCAAGCATGTATTTGCCCAGCATCAGGCCGCCGCCCAGTTCGACCAGCTCCTGATAGAACGACAGCGGCGACTGGTGCGCCATGCGCTTGATCGGCCCGTTGCCGGCATCGGTATCGATCGGCGCGCCGGCAAGGACGAGCGCATTCACCTTGTCGGGAAAGCGCGCCGCCACCATGGCCGATACCCAGCCGCCCTGACAAAGGCCGACGAGATTCACCCGGCCGCCGAGATCGTCAATCGCAACAACAATCTCGGCGAGGTAATTGTCGATTTCCAAGTCTTTCATGTCTGCGGTCGCCGATTTCCAGTCGGTCAAGGCAACATGGCCAATGCCATTTGCCAGCAGAGTTTCAACGAGGCTTTGGCCTTTGTGGTAATCGGCGATCATGGCGGTATGACCGGCGTGAGGCGCATCGATGAGAGTCGGAATTCCGCCCGGTTTTCCGTAATCGCGCAGCACCATGGTCCGCAGATCGAGCCGCACCCGGTTCGGCGTCGCAAGGGTGGGTCTCAGCTCGTCATGGATTTTGATCTCTTCGTCGACGAATTTGAGATTCTTGGCGTAAAGCTCGGTTCCCTGTTCGAACATCGCCGTCGCCATCGCCATCGGCCAGAACGCCGGGACACTCGGCAGCGACAGATTTGCGGGGATAGCCGACGATTTATCCAACATGCTCTCATCCTTTCGCCGGATACCCTTTGACTGCGGATTATTACGGGCGTTTATCGAGCGGCTATGACGCTGGTCCGTTGGCCTTCTGCGATGCGGACCACGGTCCAGACGCCGTTTTTGCCGGGGGTTGCTGCCCCGCCAACGCCAACGCCACGACCGGGTTCATGCTGTCGACCATCGACGTCGGCATCAGGATGGTGGCGCCACGCTCCTTGGTCGTTTCATAGATGATGTTCATGGCGCGCAGTTGCAGCGCCATCGGGTGATCGGCATAGGTCATCGCCGCCTCGACGAACTTGCCGGCGATTGCGGCTTCGGCCGAGCCGAGAATGACCCGCGCCTGCTTTTCGCGTTCCGCCTGGGCTTGCCGCGACATGGCGTCCTGCAAGGCAACCGGAATGGCGACGTCGCGGATCTCGACGGACTTGACCGAAATGCCCCAGTCAGCGGTTTTGCGGGCGATTTCGACGCGTAGGAGCTCGTCGGCCGCGGTGCGTTCCGACAACAGCGCCGCCAGCATCGACGAGCCGATCATTTCGCGAAGCGACGTCTGAGCGACGCGATCGATGGCTTCGCGGTAGTTGGTGATGTTCAAGGCCGCTTTTTGCGCGTCATGGACGAACCAGAAGATGATCGCGTCGACATTCACCGGGACGGTATCTTTGGTCAGCGCCGCCTCGGCGCTAAACGCCGTGGTCTGAATGCGCTCATCGATGACGGCCACGATGTGATCGATGACCGGAATGATGAGGAACAGTCCCGGTCCTTTGACGCCGCGCAATTTGCCGGCGCGCAGGATGACGAATTTCTGCCAGGTGTTGGCCATCTTCAGTGCGGCGGCGATGACGACCGCAACGACCAAGACGGCGATGCCGGCATAAAGGTAACCTATTGCGCCCAATGCCACGCCTATGGCGAGACAGGCGATGGTGAGAAATACGGTGATAGGATTCATCGTCTTGGCTCCCTATTCATCGGGTGCCCCTCGACCGCATATGGTGACGCTCGGTTCGGTTCGCATCTGAGCAATTTTGCTCACGCCGGCACGGACGCTTTACAATGGTCCCAGCAAGCGCCGAATGATTTGCTCGGGGTTGGGAAGGCCGCGCCGGTACCTGTGGCTCTCTGTGGGCGCAACTTCCAGGGATTCGGCCTGGGCGGTACGTTGCGGACCGATCGCCTCGAACCGCGCCTTCTGCTCGTCGGACAGCGTGCCATAAAAGTCGTTGAGCGCCACACCCACCAGCTTGACCGCTTGCAGCATGGTTTCGAGTCGTTTGCCAACCGCGGCGAGCCGCGCCGGCGGCGTGAGCGGATCGCTGCTCAGGCACGAGGCCTTGAGCAAATCCGCCGCTTGGGTGGTCGCGTTCTGCAACGCGACCAGGCTCGCGCGTTGCGCGTCGGTCGGGCGCACTGTCTGGTCGATCTGGGCGGTCGGCCAATCCATCACGCCGGGTGGTGCGGCGCTGCAGCTCGGGGCGAGCGAGCCAGTGGTATCGTCCGAAGCCTTGCTCTGCCGCTGATCGTTGCCGAGTGCGGTCAGCCGCGCTTTCTGCTCGTCGCTCAGAAGGCCGTAGAATTTCTCCAGCGGCGGCTGCACTGTCTGCACCGCAGCGATCATCGCCTCGATACGCTGCTGCATGGCCGCAAGCCGGCTCGGGGCGGTCAGCGCGATATCGGTGGGGCATGCGGCCTTGAGGTTCTGCGCCGCTTTGAGCGAAGCGTTGGCGAGATCGTCAAGCGCTGCGCTTTGTTCGGCAGTCGGCTGGATGGCTTGCTGAATCTGATCGATTGGCAGGCCGGCAATGTCGCGGCTGTCGGCGCCGCACATTTGCGTCAGCTCATCGGGCGCCGCGGCCGGCGCGCCGGGAGCGGGCGCCGTTTCGCTTTGGTTGCTGCCGGCGTATTGCGGCATGTAGCCGGCGAGGTCGTCGTAGCCGTAGGGCGCGAATATGCCGGCGTAAATATCGCTGTAGCCGTAATCCCAGAACGAATCGTCGTAGCCGTAACCCCACATCGCGTAGTCGTACATGTCGTAATAGGCGAACGGCCAGTACAACGGGCCGACCCATCCGTAGCCGCCATTACCGTGGCGCCACCAACCGTTGCCGCCGTCGCGTCCGCCGTGCCATCCCGCCGTCGCCGCGGTTGCGGTGATGTGGAAGCGGCTCCTCGGATCGCGTAATGCGCTCGTCCTGCGCAATGCGCCGGCGACCGATGAGCCCTTCAACGTGGTGCGCACGGCGTTGGATCTTAGATTTGGGTTCACGTTCGCATTGCGCGTTACTTTCCCGGTTGCATTGAGCGGCGTCTTTTGGCCGACGGCATTGTTCGCGGGAGCCTTAACAGTGGTAGATCGATTGGTGCGCGAGCTCGTGGTGCGTGTGGCACGTGAGCGTGGCGCAGCAGACGAGCGAGATATTGCCGCTCGACCGCTGATGTGACGCGTGCCACCACCGCCGGCGGCGCGTGCGTGACCGCCACCGCCGGCAGCGCGCGCGTGACCGCCACCGCCACCACCGGCATGTCCGCCGCCACCATGCCCACCGCCGGCTTTATTAGCTGCGTAGGTCGCGGTCGACAGCGCAGTGGCAAGAATAAAGATGACAACCCCGAGCTTGAATCTGGACATGACGTTCCCCAATCGGTCTGGACTTTTACAGCCTGAATTCGATGCTTCCTGATAGGGCGGCTAAAGCCGACTTGCATTGATGTAGATCAACTGTGTCCGACACCGGACATTTGTCTTTATGGTCCTATCCGCGCGACCACAGGGGAGAATCTGACATGCCCTCCACCATCAACCTTTACTAGATCGGCGTCTGGTTCTGCGTCGGCTTCTTCACGGGCGCAGGCTGGGCGATCGCGGCATTACAATGTCTGGTGCCGGACGTTCACTTGATTTGAATCAATGCCGCTTGGCAATTCACTCATATTGTAGAAGCCGATCAAACACCGGGAGGCCATCATGCGTCGATTCGCTGTTACCATTGCGGCCGCCACCATTTTCATTGTCGGCGCACCGATCCTCGGCGCCAACGTCGACGCGGCCCCGATGGTTGCACCTGGAGCAATTCACGCTGCGGCCGACCGCCTGAATATGGTCGAGCGCGCGCAGTTCATCTGGCTCGGTCACAATTATTGCTGGTATGACGACGGTTGGAACGGGCCGGGCTGGTACTGGTGCGGCCAATACCTTACGTCCGGCATCGGCTGGGGCGGCGGTTACGGCTGGCATCATTGGCATGGCGGACATCCCGGCGGTCGTGGCGGTCATCATAGCCACGGAGTTGTCGTTCATGCCGGTCATACCCACGCAGCAATCGTTCATGCCGGCCATGCTCATGCGGCGGTCGTTCATGCCGGCCATGCCCGTACGGCGGTTAGTCGTGGCGGCGGTGGCGGTGGTGGACACGGCGGTGGCGGACACGGCGGTGGTGGACACGGCGGCGGTGGACACGGCGGCGGTGGACACGGCAAACATTAATTTGACATCCGCATCAAGCAGGGCCGCAACGGGGGATAGATCATGTCGATCAGATTGATGCTCTCCATCCCCCTGTTGCTTGTCTCCACTTGGTTTGGGGGCACGGTGCTGGCTGCTTCGAAGCAGAGCACTTGTCCCAGCGGCGCAATGAACGCCACCCAGTATAGCTCCAGTGCGCGCACGGCCAGCGGCCAACCGTTCCGGCCCGACGGCTTCACTGCGGCACATAAAAAGCTGGCGTTCGGCACCCGAGTGAAAGTCACAAACCCCCGTACCGGCGTATCGACGATCGTAACGATTAACGATCGCGGACCGTTCACGCCCGGCCGTGACATCGATTTATCGCGTGGCGCCGCGCGCGCGATCGGGCTTACGAGCGTTGGAAAGGTGTGCGTAAAGATTCTATGATGCTAGTCTAACAGCCGTGGCGGGGACGATATTCATCTCGTGCAATGCCGGCACAAAGCAATCTAACGAAGTTGCAAGCGTCTCAATCGGAGTAAGTGTCTTCACCTACACGAATCTCACAACTCGACTACGGAGATAACGCCATGTCGATCGGAACGATCCTGCTCATCATTTTGGTCATCATCTTGCTCGGCGGTTTTAGCGGATTCGGTGGCGGCCCATTCTACGGCACCGGCTATTACGGTGGCGGCGGGCTCGGTCTCATCATCGTTATCCTACTAATCCTGGTTTTGCTCGGCAGGCTCTGAGCCGGGTTCTCATGAATTGGAGCGGATTTAGCGCGTTGCTCGACCGCCAAGTAGACGATCGAACTCCTTCTTGGAAACGCCGTAGCACTCGCACGAGTGGCGCAGCAGGCCGCGGCGATCGATGATGGTGACGTTGCCGCGGCTGTAGCGGATGAGGCCGGCCCGTTGCAGGCCGCCGGCCGCAACCGTAACGCCGGTCCGCTGCACGCCGAGCATCATCGCCAGGAACTCCTGCGTCAGCAGAAACTGATCAGACTGCATGCGGTCGTGCGTCATCAGCATCCAGCGGCAGCAGCGCTGCTCGATGGAGTGAAATTGATTGCACGCGGCGGACTGCGCGACTTGGTTGAAGAAAGCGTGAGCATAGTGAAGCATTACCGCTCGCATCGAAGCGCTTCGCGCCAGTTCCTTTTTGAATAGCGTCGCCTTCATTTGGAGGCCGACACCCGGCACCTGGATGTAAACGCTGGTGGGCGCCCTGTCGTCGCCCAACACGAGGGGCAAACCCACCACGCCCTCGTTGCCGATCGTTCCGACCTCGGACGCCTGGCCGTTCGCCATGGTGTTGACCAGGGAGCCGACGCCGGTCTCGATGAAATAGACCCATTCAAGGGGCTTGTGAGCACGGTAGAGCGATTGCCGGTACTCCAGCGGAATTCGGTGCAGATGCGGGCGAAGCCGCGCGTAATCCCCTGGCGACAGCAAACTAAGCAACCGGTTGGCAGGCGGATCTGCGGCCTTGCGGCTAGCCGCCAGCTTGCTGGTTCTCTCCGTCATGCTCGGGCCGATTCTCAGTTGCCGCGTCGAAGCGCGATCCTCCTGCGGGATCATCGTCTCTGCGGCTCAGCTCTAACTTGAACTTAGCCTCTTCTTCGGCCAGCAATTTCAAAATCCGCAATCGCTCGGCGGCGTCTGCCGTTTCGGTCGAAAGTCTGCGATATCGCTCAATATTTTCCCGACTGACGAACCTGTCCATTGCATCCATTGCAGCCTCCGGAGAGGGGCTAGCAGGCACTTTTCAATAGGTTGCGCTTATTTGACGGGCGCGGCAAGCGCAATGTCCGATAGCGGACATTTTACTCGACTCCGCCCGACAATAAGAGCAGGCTACTAGGCCGTGTTGACGGTTTTTGACAGAGGAATCGAGTTTTGATTTAAGGCTGCCTTTCTGGAGGAGGCAGCATTGAGTCGCGGCGATCTGACGGACTCGGAATGGCGCATTCTCAATCCATTGCTACCGAACCGCGGCGAGCGCGGTCCACCGATTTTGGACAAGCGGCGAACGGTCAATGGCATTCTCTGGGTGCTGCGCACCGGCGCGCCGTGGCGCGACATGCCCGAGCGATACGGCAATTGGAACTCGGTCTTCGTTCGTTTCACCCGCTGGAGCAAGCTCGGCGTGTGGGATGCAGCGTTCGAAACTCTGGCGAGTCTTGGACCTCCCGCCGACGAGGAGCACGCTATCGATTCCACGATCGTCCGGGCGCACCAGCATGCAGCCGGCGTAAAAGGGGGAATCAAAATCAGGAAGCGCTCGGTCGCTCGCGCGGCGGCTTCTCGACCAAAATCCACCTCCGCACCAACGCCAAAGGCGACCCGCTGACGTTCGATGTCACCGGCGGCGAGGCCCACGAGGTCAAAGGCTACGATGCGCTCATGGAGCTTCATGACGTGCATCCCGACAAACTTCTCGGCGACAAGGGCTATGACAGCGACGATATTCGCAACGACTTGAATGCGCGCGGCATCGAGCCAGTCATCCCACCTCGATCAAATCGAAAGACTTCCGATCGAATATGATCGCGAAGCCTACAAACGGCGCAACCTCATCGAGCGGTGCGTCAATCGTCTCAAGCAGTTCCGTCGCATCGCCACCCGCTACGACAAAACCGCCAGAGCCTACCTTTCAATGCTATGCATCGCAGCGGCAAGACTCTGGATCAAAACCGTCAACACGGCCTAGTTGGCGCTATCAAATGCGATCAATCATAGACGGATCGGCGCTCATATCAGTCGGCAGGCAATGTTCGAAAAGTATTGGCTACTCTCTTCGATAGTTTTATGTACGAAATCCAAACAGCGGCGAGGATAATTGTCGCTATCCATTCTACGAGTGGCTTCGGTTCGGGCGGTATATGCACCGACATCCCATATGCAATGAGCGTCACCGCTTTAAAAGCGATCCCGAGGGGATATAGCATAATATATGCAGCGCATTCATAAATAAAGAAAACGGGAAACCATCTTGACTTTGTGAAAAAGCAATACGTCGTCCAGCCGATGATTGCGAGAACCGACAGGTTCAAAACTGCCTCGCCATAATACGTTATTGGAAATTGCGTCCATAAATCACCATCGAGGTACAGATAGTACTTAAATAAGTGATCTATAAACATCAGTGGTCCGAGTATTTGGCCAATTGCAACTAGAATAAGCCAGCCACCAAATCCAACCGGATCAGTGTATTTTTCTTCAGTCGGTTCATGTTTCGCGTAAACCTCGCCGGCGGCGGGCGATGTGAGAATTGCTTTGGATTTTTGCATCGAACGGGGCAAAGAAACAGGCGATGCGAGAGGCGTAGTTACAGCGGGAATCAGTTCAGATACGTCTTTTGCCCTGATCCAATTTGGGAAACCTTCCCGCCAAACCAAAGCGTTGCCGGCACCGGAGACCCGAGACAAAATGGCCACTAGGTCTGCCCGAGATATAGGCCCAACCGGTTTATCGCCTTCAGCGTAATACCAGCCATCGTCCATCTGCTTCGTCCAGCGAACCCCAGAATCGCAAGACGTATTATATCCTCACAAGTCCACAAAGCGCCGTTCCTTCGCTATTCTTCTTGATCCGTTGTCACCCGGAATTCTTGCCAACTTATCGGGGTTTCGCTATGTGATCCAAGGCAATGAGAAGATTCCCTCCGAATTGGCAAGCTCGGCGCATGAAGTGCGCCCACCTAGATCGTGAACTGGTTGATCGGTAACTATAGGATAGTGGCCCGAGTTCTAGCTTGGGCGGGCATCCTGGCAATTATCTATTGTCCGTTGTTCCGGCCGTCGACCGACCTGTTACCGGCACCGGGCAGTGGGTTGAGCATTTTACAGCTTTTGCATTGGTCGCTGGGGCCTTTGCGATCGGTCACAGATTTTCACGCATTCGGCTTCTGTTGCTGGCGTTCTTCTTTTGCGGTGGAATTGAATTGCTTCAAGTTCCGCTGCCGACAAGGCACGCACGGTTAAGCGATTTCATTGTCGATTTTATTGCGTCATGCTTTGCGATTGGCTCCGTTTTTGCTGGCGAAAATCTTCTTGGCATTCAGGGTATGCGCTCTTCTCAAAAATAAAGTGGGATAGCATCAACCGTCCGGCAAATCGCCGCAATGCTGATGCGGGCCGATCTGGGGGAGCCGCGACCAAACATGGCTCAGGGTGTTCGAACACGCGCGGGTTCGTTACCAGACACTGGAACGCGAGCACGCTAGGCCACGGAAGACCGACACAGGCAGCAGCGTTCAATTGCCTACCGAGCCAGTCGTGCGCGATGTGCTGGGCAAAAAAGCTCACATACGCATAGACGAGGATGTTTGCATCGATCAGTGCCACTTGCAATTTCCGCCATCGACAATGGCGAGCGCCTCCTCAAACTCGGCGCCTTCGGACGAGAGTACCTGCGTAAGGTGCTCGGGGTTCTTTTTGATGGCAAAAAGCGGGAACGGCAATCGCCAAGCGGCCCGGGCGAATAGCAATCTATTCCGCTGCCTCTAGAAAGCGACCTTCGGTGAGTGCGTCGATCTGCCGGGCGACAAAATCTTCTTCCAGCTTGGCAAGCACGATATAGTTCGTCGCCAACAGCCGGTAGCATTCGCCAAACCTGGCAGAGCCGCTATCCTTTGCGGAAACCTCGCAATGCGCTGCGCGGTCACGAAACAGTTCCGCTCTCGCCAAATGCTCTTGCGGCGTAAGCCTTCGCACAGAACTCACTGACGCTCACCTTACTTTCACTCGCCTGGTCGCGAGCTTGTGCGCGCGGCTGACAAACAGTCAATGCGGGGCTGTGGATAAGTCGGGGCGGCGCTCAAAATCCCATTCTATAAAAGGGAAATCTAGAACACGCCGGGAAACCCATTTTAATGTCGCTTATGGGTCGTCAGCGCCAGATTGATGATGTCCGGGTCTTGTCCGCTTAGCCCTCAAGACCGGTCGAATTGATGGCGCTCGGCGACGGCAGAGAGGGGTCAAACTCGAAAGTGCAAGAGGCCGCCAACCGAGGCGGCCTCTTGGGGTCGGAGAAGGAAGGAACGCATTTATTCAAACGGACAACGTAGGCGTGGACATTAATCTGGATCAATTAGGGTGAGAAACCGCGCCGCCTATTTCGAAGACCCGACGCCCCTACGTCAGTACCGATCAATCTTGTCGCACGATCACGTGGGTGCCCACCGCGACCCGGGTATACAGATCAATCACATCGTCGTTGACGAGTTCGGAAGCAGCCCGACGAAACCGCCTGGCCGATCGTCTCCGGCGCGTTGGTGCCGTGGATGCGATAGACGGTATTGCCGAGATACATGGCGCGGGCGCCCAGCGGATTGCCCGGACCGCCGGCCATGAAGCGCGGCAAGTAGGGCTGCCGCTCGATCATTTCCGGCGGCGGGCGCCAATCCGGCCATTCGCCTTTGCGGGAAATCTGCAATAGGCCTTGCCAGGTGAAGCCGTCGCGGCCAACCCCAATGCCGTAACGCAGCGCGTGGGTTTGATCCTGGATCAGATAAAGATGACGCTCCTGCGTATCGATAATGACTGTGCCAGGCGGTTGCAGCGAGCGATAGAATACGAGCTGCTTCTGGAATTCCTCTGGCAGATTGGCGTCCGAATTACCGTGGTCGATGCCCGGATCAACGTCTGGTGCTGTAACCGGGTATTGTGCCGATGCCGAATACTGGGCGGTTGCCTGATCCTGACGTGGCGCCGAATATTGAGTTGGTGCTGAATACTGAGGAGGTGGCGAATAAGCGGGTGTCGATGACTGATAAGTGGGCGATGGCTGTGGCGGAAATGACTGCGCCGGAACAAGCGTTGGGACCAAACATAGCATCGCCGCGACCGTCCATGTGCCGAGGCCGACCAAACGTCCCTTTAATTCCAGTATCATTGCCCCCACCCATTTAAATCTATGAAACATGCTCGCCGCCATCACGTATTTCCGCCGCCTAATGGGTCGCCCCTAGGCCGAGGATCACAGCCTACCACATCGTGAGCGGTGTCGTGCATCACAGCAAACTTGGCTGCCGATGTCTCCTTGGGGTCAGGAACGTCGGATTTGGGCTTTCGTCGGCATTTAGCCTGAACGCCGACATTTTGCTCACGCCTCACTAGGCCGTGTTGACGGTTTTGATCCAGAGTCTTGCCGCTGCGATGCATAGCATTGAAAGGTAGGCTCTGGCGGTTTTGTCGTAGCGGGTGGCGATGCGACGGAACTGCTTGAGACGATTGACGCACCGCTCGATGAGGTTGCGCCGTTTGTAGGCTTCGCGATCATATTCGATCGGAGTTTTTCGATTTGATCGAGGTGGGATGACTGGCTCGATGCCGCGCGCATTCAAGTCGTTGCGAATATCGTCGCTGTCATAGCCCTTGTCGCCGAGAAGTTTGTCGGGATGCACGTCATGAAGCTCCATGAGCGCATCGTAGCCTTTGACCTCGTGGGCCTCGCCGCCGGTGACATCGAACGTCAGCGGGTCGCCTTTGGCGTTGGTGCGGAGGTGGATTTTGGTCGAGAAGCCGCCGCGCGAGCGACCGAGCGCTTCCTGATTTTGATTCCCCCTTTTACGCCGGCTGCATGCTGGTGCGCCCGGACGATCGTGGAATTGATAGCGTGCTCCTCGTCGGCGGGAGGTCCAAGACTTGCCAGAGTTTCGAACGCTGCATCCCACACGCCGAGCTTGCTCCAGCGGGTGAAACGAACGAAGACCGAGTTCCAATTGCCGTATCGCTCGGGCATGTCGCGCCACGGCGCGCCGGTGCGCAGCACCCAGAGAATGCCATTGACCGTTCGCCGCTTGTCCAAAATCGGTGGACCGCGCTCGCCGCGGTTCGGTAGCAATGGATTGAGAATGCGCCATTCCGAGTCCGTCAGATCGCCGCGACTCAATGCTGCCTCCTCCAGAAAGGCAGCCTTGAATTGAAACTCGATTCCTCTGTCAAAAACCGTCAACACGGCCTAGGGTCTGGACTTACAATTTGATCCAGTAGAGTGCGGCAACGAGGGCGGCGGCGGCAAGGAAGTTTCGGGCGAGTTTGTCATAGCGAGTGGCGATCCGGCGCCAATCTTTGATGCGGCAGAAGTAGTTTTCGATTTTGTGGCGTCGACGGTAAAAGCGCTTCGGACAATAGGCTTTCTTGGTTGCATTGCTGCGGCTGGGGATGATCGGTAGAGCGCCCTCATCCTTGATCTGCTGACGCACTCTGTCGCTGTCGTAAGCCTTGTCGGCGGTGACGGCCAGTGGCGGTCTGGGAGTGTCGAGAACGTCGCCAACGACCTGACTGTCGTGCACCTGGCCGCCCGTCACCGTGAAGTTCAGTGGGCGACCTTTGCTGTCGACGAGAGCGTGGATTTTCGTGGTACGGCCGCCGCGGCTAATGCCGATCGCCTGATTTTGCTCCCCCCTTTTGCCCCGCTGGCCGCACGATGGGCTTTCACGATCGTGCTGTCGATCAGATACAGACTGTCGCGCGATTTCGATGCCAGGGCGTCGAAAATCCGCTTCCAGATACCGCGACCGGACCAGCGATTGAAGCGATTGTACGCCGTCGTGTAGGGCCCATAGCGGTCCGGCAAATCACGCCATGGCATCCCAGTGCGCAGCACATAAAAGATCGCGTTCATGATCTTGCGATCGTCAGCGCGGGCGCTCTTTCGGCTTTTCGGCATCAGGGGCTCGAAAAGAGCCCATTCGTCGTCGCTCAAATCAAACCGCATGATGCACCTCCGACCACGGGTAAATTATGTTCGCTGTTGATTTTCAATGGGCTATCTGAGTACAGACCCTAATCATAGAAGAGCCGCATGGTAGACGCCGCGATAGCGAATTTGTCTGCGTGCCTTCTTCGACTTGCCCTCTAAGGCAAATACAGGCGTTCATCGCGCTCGCTCGGGGCGACTATCGGAACGATAAGCGTGAGATCGGTCGCCTCGGGCATCGAATGCGGTCTGTGCGGTGTCGGTTTGATGACCAAAATTAGAAGCATGGCGGCGCCGCGCATCGATTCGGGGCGGCAAAATCCAAAATCAATGTCCGATATCGGACAATGATTGATTTGTATCAATGTAACGCGGCTATCTCCGCGGCAAATTTACTTCAGTCTGGGTATCCAGGCGGCGAAGTCAGGATACGGGAAAGAACGGCAAGATGACCATTGAATCTTCGCCATCCGGCGCGAATTCGCCGCTGAATGTTATCTTTGAAAATCGGGAGCGCCGTACCGGCGCAAGCTACGAACGCGAGCTGCTGAGACGCCTGCGCACGGAAATCGGACTCCGCCAGGCTCTCGCCCGGGAAGAGACTCTACTCCGCCAAAAGGAGGAGTTGATCCAGCAACAGAGGACTTTGGGCGCGGAATCCGATCATCGGCTGTTGAACGGCCTGCAAATGATCGTAAGCCTCTTGTCGCTGCAAAGTCGGGCATCGGGGAATGCCGAGGTGGCGTCGCAATTGGCCGGCGCGGCCGATCGTGTCGCCACGATCGGGCGCATCCACCGGCGTCTCCACTCATTCGACGGCGTACCAACCTTAGCCCTCAAACACTACCTCGAGGATCTTTGCCGCGATTTCTCCGTCATGTTGTCCTCGGAGCGCCGGGTGCGGGTCATCGTGGTCGAGGGGATTGAGATTACGCTGCCGGCAGTCACGGCCATTCCGCTCGGCTTCATCGCCAACGAGCTGATCACGAACGCGGCCAAACACGGTACGGGCCGGATCGCGGTGAGGCTGGAAGCAGACGCGGCAAAGGGCTACGCCCTATCGATCGCCAACGAGGGACCGGGCTTGCCGGAAGGTTTTGATCCGGCCGCCGGCAAAGGATTGGGAATGAGAATTATTCGATCTCTGGTCAAACAGATCGGCGGTGAATTACGGATCGGGCGGGGCGATAACAATCAGGGCGCGCGATTTACGGTGTTGTTCTCCTGATTGGCAAGGGGGCGCGCTACTGAACGGTCGTATCGCTGCCGTCGCAAAAGGGTTTATGTTCGGTGTGGAAAGTCATGTGATGGCGACCAAGCGCCGAGCCGCATTCAATACAAAATCGTTTCTCGCCCACGTCGGGGACGGCCGCAGCATCGGCAAGCCCCGCAAAGGCGAGGTCGTCTTTTCCCAAGGCGAAAGTGGCGATGCGGTCTTCTACATCCAGAAAGGCAAGGCGAAGCTCACCGTCGTTTCCGAGCAAGGCAAGGAAGCGGTCATCGCAATTCTTGGAGCGGGCGAGTTTTTCGGCGAAGGATGCCTTGCCGGGCAGGCGCAACGGATCGCGACGGTCACGACCATGATGGACTCCGTCATCGTCCGGCTCGAAAAGGCGGCCATCGTCCGGTTGATCCATGAGGAGCCGGCATTCTCCGAAATGTTCATTGCGCATCTTTTGGGCCGGAGCATCCGCGTCGAAGCAGACTTGGTCGATCAGCTGTTCAATTCGAGCGAGAAACGTCTTGCCAGGATGCTGCTGTTGTTGGCGAACTTCGGCAAGGAAAGCAGACCGGAGCCGATTATCGCCAAGATCAGTCAGGAGACGCTTGCGGAGATGATCGGCACGACGCGTTCGCGCGTCAGTTTCTTCATGAACAAATTTAGAAAACTCGGCCTCATCGCCTACAACGGCGGCGCCGAGGGCGGCATCGAAGTCCACAGTTCGTTGTTGAACGTCGTTCTGCACGAACAGCCGCAAATCAAGGCTTAGATTTCACATCTCGTTTGAAGCGCATTTTATCGAGCTGAATCATCAGGCCGGGCTGCCTCCCCAAGGCCTAAATGTGAGCATTCTTATACAGACGCCCTTCGCCGATCGCCGCTAAATGTTACAGAGTGTCAATTCGATAAACCGAGGAAAAGCTCGTGTCTTTGCAGCATCGTTCGGCGGAACAGGCGGTCCATGCCGAGCCGCGGATGTCATTTTGCCGCGAGAGCGCGCAGCCCATGCGGATAGCCCAGAAGACGTCTCAGCCCGCCGTGCAGGATGCCATGCTTGCCGCCGTTCCCGGTCTGCGCGCATTCGCGATGTCGCTTTGCGGTAAATTCGATCGCGCGGATGACCTCGTCCAGGAGACGCTGATCCGCGCCATGGCCAACATCCATTCGTTCACGCCGGGAACGAACCTGTCCGCATGGCTGTTCACCATCCTGCGCAACCAGTTCCGGTCGGAATATCGCAAGCGACGCCGCGAAGTCGAAGACGCGGATGGCGGCTACCTCGACGGCCTGCAATCGGCTCCCGAGCAGCACAGCCGCTTGGAGTTCAGGGAGTTGTTCGCCGCGCTGGCAAAGATACCGCTCGAACAGCGCGAGGCCCTGCTGCTGGTCGGCGCGTCGGGCTTCTCCTACGACGAGGCTGCCGAGATATGTGGGATAGCGGTTGGGACAATAAAGAGCCGCGTCAATCGTGCGCGTACCCTGCTCGCGGCGTTGCTCCAACGCGACCGTGCGGTCAAGTTCGGCCCAAAGTCCGCCGAAGTGTAAGCCGGTCAGGGGAAGCGGTCGCGCTTCCAAGCCGGAAGGCGACCGCCCTGGTTTATCTATGCCGGCTCGCTCTCAATAGCGACCGTAACCGCCGCCTAGGATGCCGTTAACAATGCCGCCGACAAGGGGAGCAACACCGTAGCCCGGGCAGCCATATCCATAGCCCGGACCATAACCGTAGCCGTAGCCGTAGCCATAGCCATAGCCATAGCCATTGCCGGCGCAGCTGTCGTAGATCGGCCCATTGACAGCGCCGCGTAGCCGCCGCCGTATCGGACGCCATGACCATATCGGGCAATATGCCCGCCACGGGCGTGGCCGACCATCGCGTGGCCGCCATGGCCATGGGCAGCCAATGCCGTTGTCGCCATCGGCAGGCAACCGAGTGCGGCCGCAGCGGCAAAAGCGATGAGTGTTTTATGAAGCACGTGAGCCTCCAAGCTTAGCTCAAACAAAAAATTTTGTTCTGAGATACTGACAACGCCGCGCTGCTACGAATGGTTGCGGGCATGAGGACACGTTCGCGTGTGCTTGGATCTGCGGCGGCCGTCCGCCGAACGCGCAGTGTGAGTGCATTTCGAGAGAACCTGACGGATCATCTCGCTTATGCGGACAATTCGTGTCCTTTCCAGAAACAACGCCAGCTTCACGGCGCGATTGCGACGATGCCGCGCGCCTACTGCAGCAGCCAGGATGCCATCGCGTTGAGCCGGGATTTTGGCTGCATCGGCTTTGCCGGCGCCCGATCGCGATCGATCGCGCCCTTGACGCCGAATTGTATCTTCCCGGTCTGAGTTGTTTCAGCGTCCTTATTGCGTTCGTGAACCTGAGCCGCCTGGTAGAATTTCCTTCCTTCGCAGTGCGGGCATCGCACCGAAAACTCGCGCGGCAAATTCATCGTATTCAGCATGGCAATTTCGCCGCCACACGTCGGACAGCTCACGTAAGTGTCAGGCCTGACATCTTTCCGGTTGGTCGCCACGACTGCCTACTTTCCAGCCGACGCGGATTGAGCGGGTGCTCGCTCCATGATTTCGATGAGACGCCCCAGCTTCTCGTCGATCTGCCCGAGCCGGTACGCGACAAATTCCGCCGCATAGGCGGTACGTTCTTCCGCACCCGGCATTTGCTCGTAGCGAAACTGGGGGACGAAGGCGCCGGCGAATGACGCTCGATAGCGATCGCGGACCGCGTCGGCCGCTGTCGCGCTTACGCGGGTCTGGGACATAGTGCGCCTCCTGTTTGATAGAGACCTTAAGAATCACAAGCGCCATTCCGCATCGGCTGGAAGGCCGGCCGGCGCCGTCGCTTTGAAAAGCTTGCGATGCCGGCCGCGGACCGGCATCGACACGAGACCGACGACCAGGGCTTTAGCCAACAGGCCAAGCCCCGTCGTCATTTCCAACCTGCTTACTTGAGCGCGGATGAAACCGATGAGAAGGTCGTGTTCAACTTCGTACCGAGACCCTGCACGACCGCGATGATTGCAACCGAGATGCCGGCGGCGATGAGTCCATATTCGATGGCGGTCGCCGCCGTTTCGTCCTGCAGAAAAGATGAGATGAGATTTTTCATTGCAAACTCCTTTTGGTCCCATGTGGGCCATTGACCGTCAGATAGTTATCGGCCGGTTGAATACTAGAGGTCTATTGGAAATATTCGCGTAAATACAGTATTACTTAAATAGTATTATATCGTCGCAAGTATTAGATGAACGATACGTAAAAGATAACCATAATCCACAACTTGTTATTGTCGCGCGATGGCCGCAGCGACGGGCCTTCGGACTAACGGCCTGGGCATGATTGGAGCCGAAAAGCGGCGATAGCGGATGCTATCGGCTTCCCCGATGTGAGCAATTTTGCACAGTCTGCGCCGCAGTATGGGTCTTTCATGCGGCCGTGGGATTTGTGCTCCGGGTGGTGCCGTTCGTCGTTAATCAGGTTGGTTCGCGGCAAACGCGAATGGCCGGAAGTAGGGGGATTGGCCGACCGGTCGCCGTCGGCACGAGTGGCTTAGTTTTTAGGAGGGCTGACATGGAACCGTCGAACTATCCAGAACGTCCCCCGCCGGTAGCCGTCTGGTCGTTCGCCAACAGCCAATCGATCAGGGACCTCGATGACGCGAGCGCGCTCGCCCAAGCGATTGTGGATACGATCCGCGATCCGCTGCTTGTCCTCGATCAGAACCTGCGCGTCGTCGCCGCCAACCGCGCTTTCTACCAGACGTTCAAGTTGAACCGTCAGGACATTCACGGCCGGCCGATTTACGGGCTGGGCAACGGGCAGTGGGACATCCCCGAGCTTCGGCTGCTCCTGGGGGATGTCGGGCCCCGGCACGCCGCGATGGAGGCTTATGAAGTCGAGTGGGACTTTCCCATAATCGGACGACGCACAATGCTGTTGAACGCCCGCGAGGTGTTCAACCAAAGGGATACTCAAAAGCTCATTCTCCTGGCGATCGAGGACGTCACCGACCGGCGCACTGCGGAGCGGATGACGACGGAACTGCTGCAACAGAAGGAGACGCTACTCCAGGAGATGCAGCATCGTGTTGCCAACAGTCTGCAGATCATCGCCAGCATTCTTCTTCTCAAGGCTCGGACCGTGCAATCCGAGGAGACCCGCTCGCATCTGCGGGATGCGCACGATCGGGTCATGTCGGTGGCGACCGTCCAGCAGCAGCTGCAAGGCTCGCGACATGGCGAGGCAATCGAACTCGGGCCTTATCTGTCCCGGCTGTGCGAGACCCTAGCGACCTCCATGATCGGCGACAGTCGGCCGATCACCGTGAAGGTGGCGGCCGGTTCCGGAATGGCGACATCCGCCGAAGCGGTGAGCATCGGCTTGATCACTACGGAACTCGTTATCAATGCACTGAAGCACGCATTCCCCGGCGGCAGCGGCAGCGGTGAAATCTTGGTCGGATACGAGGCCGACGAAGCCAACTGGCGCTTATCGGTATCCGACAACGGTGTCGGATTGCAGCAGGACGGGAGCCGCCGCGGGCATACCGGCCTGGGAACCACCATCGTCGAAGCGCTCGCGCATCAGCTCAAGGCTCGCGTCGAGATAACCGATCGATCGCCGGGAATGGTCGTATCGATCGTCCGCACCGCATGACAGTCATGGGGCTACGCACGGCAACGCAAGGGGAGACAAACTAATGTCACTGGGACTCATTCTGGTTATCATTCTCGTCATTTTCCTCTTGGGCGGTTTCAGCGGCCGTTTCGGCGGCTACGGCTACGGTTATGGACACGGCGGTATCGGCATCATTGGCATCGTCTTGATCATCATCGTGGTTCTTATGCTGGCCGGGCGGCTTTGAAATGGATATGAACCGCTATTCCAGCCGCGAGCCCAGCTCGGTCGCGAAATCGACGCCCGATCACTGGATTCTCTTTATCGTCGAAGGAACAATCCTCATTTTCTTGGGGCTGCTCGCGATTGCAATTCCATCGATCGCCAGTGAGAACGTCACCGGCATGCTGGGGTGGCTGTTTCTCGCCAGCGGAGCGACAGGGTTGGTGACAACCTACTGGGCGCGACAGGCGCCGGGATCCTTGTGGTCGCTGATATCGGCGGTGCTGGCAATATTCGTCGGCGTGGTGCTGATCGAGAATAAATCGCAGGATTTGTATGGCGGCCTGCTGGGGTGGCCGTTTCATGACACCGGCCCACTGCGACTGATTTTGGTTCTGTTCTTTCTCGTCGAAGGTGGCGCGTCGATCATGTTCGCGATCGAACATCGGCGGCGGCTCTCTCGTCACTGGTTTTTCATGCTCGCAAGCGGATTGGTCGATATTTTCTTGGCCAGCATCATCATTTTTGCTCTGCCGGGCACCTCCGCCTGGACATTGGGGCTGCTGGTGGGGATCAATATGATTTTCGGCGGCTGGGCGCTGATCGCGATCGGACTGCATGCTCGTTCGGAATGGACCGGCGCGAATGCGACTTGGCTGCGTAACACTTGATCGATTCCGGCGGGCGCTCGGCGCCGACGATCTTTTATTTCGCGAACATGTTTTGCTCTATTCGTGGTTACGGATTCCGGGCTCGCCGCGGAGCCGGTCATCGGGCCGCGCGACTTCGCGCGGGCCCGTTGGCGGCGCCCCGGAATGACGCCCCGCCACGCGCCGCGCCGCGACCGCGACCGCGACGGTGACGACGAGAAAGCGCGCCAGATGATGCGCGCCGACATAAACCGGATCGAGATGGAGCGCGAGCGCCAGCACCATCATGGTGTCCTGCGCGCCGGGCGCAAAGGCGATGACGACATTGGCGATCGGAAACCCGAACAGATGCACCACGATCGCGACGAAGCAAGCGGCCACCGTCATGGCGACTGCGGACGAACCGAGCGCGGCGCCGAGATAGCCAACCAGCATCCGCAACGAGGTGTTGGCAAAGCGCGAGCCGACCAGCGCGCCGAGCGTAACGACCGCGCTTGAGCCGAGCCACCACGGCAGCGCGGCGTCGACCAGGGCGCTGCCGTGGAGCAGCGCCGATCCCGCCATGGCGCCGAACAACAAGCCGCCGGGAAAGCGCAGGCGCAGGAACGCGAGCGCAAATGCGGTCGACACGACGACCAGCACCGTCATCTCGCCGAGCACGGAGAATCCGGCGGGTCCGCGCGGCAACGGCAGCGCCGGCACCACGAGCCCGAACAGCGCCAGTCCGTTGGGCAGGCCGAGAACGAGCAGCAGCACGCGCACGGTCTGGACGATGGCGATGGCGCGCAGGTCGCCGCCGAGCTCGGTCGACAGCGCGATCACCTGCGCCATCGCGCCGGGACTCGCGCCGAGCAGCGCCGAGAACAAATCCCAGCGATGCACGACGCGCAGATAGGCCATGGTCGCGACGATCATGGCCAGCGAACCCAGCATCAACAGCGCGATGCTGGCCGGCCAGGTCTCGACCCCGCGCAACGTCTCCGGCGTCACCACGGTGCCAAGCAGCGCGCCGACGATGACGTAACAAACGCGCGCGAGTGGCAGCGGCAGCCGCACCGGACGTCCCAGCAGCGCCGCCGTCGCCACCGCCAAGACCGAGCCGGAAACAAGACCCGCGGGCAAACCTAATAGGGTGAACGTCGCGCCGCCGGCGAGCGCGATGGCGAGCGTCTCGGCCGTCTCGGTCAGCGTGCGCGATGGCGGAAATTGCGGCAGCATCGACGCGCCATGAATGCCCGCTGCCGCAAGCGCCGTCAACGCGCCAAGTCGTCGACAGGGCGATGGACAGGCCATCAGAAAAGTGGTGACCTTAGCTAAAAGAAGCGCGGTTCGAGACAATGCGCCGATGACGCGGGGACGGGGCGGGTGAGGTCATGTTGCAAGGCTGGGTCGTTGTCGCCATTGCGCTCGCCTATATCGGCCTGTTGTTTTTGGTCGCCAGTTACGGCGACCGCATGCGCATCGCGCGCGGCGCGTCGTCGCGGCTTTGGATCTATCCGCTGTCGCTTGCCATTTATTGCACGTCGTGGACGTTCTTCGGCTCGGTCGGCCTTGCCTCGCGCTCGGGCTACGATTTTCTCGCCATCTATATCGGCCCGCTGGCAATGGTGGGGCTCGCTTTTCCGCTGGTGGTGCGCATCGTGCGGCTCGCCAAGGGCCAAAACATCACCTCGATCGCCGACTTCATCGCCGCGCGTTACGGCAAGAGCCAAGCGGTCGCCGCAACGGTGGCGCTGATCGCCATCGTCGGCATGATCCCTTACATCGCGCTGCAGCTCAAAGCGGTGTCGGCTTCGGTCTCGACCATATTGGCGGAAGCGTCGCCGAGCGGCGCGGCGCCGCCGCTGTTGGGCGACGTCGCGCTGTTTGTCGCGCTGGCGATGGCGACCTTCGCGGTGCTGTTCGGCACCCGGCACACCGACGCTACCGAGCACCAGGACGGCTTGATGCTGGCGATCGCGGCGGAATCGATCGTCAAGCTGATGGCCTTCCTCGCCGTCGGCGTGTTCGTGACCTTCGTCATGTTCCACGGGCCGTTCGCCTTGTTCGCACGCGCGCTTGCCGAGCCGCGCACGGCCGCCGTGCTGGCGCACGCCCCGCAATTCGCTTCGTTCTGCGCCATGACGGTGCTGTCGCTGTTCGCCATCGTGCTGCTGCCGCGGCAATTCCATGTCATGGTGGTGGAGAACCACAGCGAAGCCGAAATCCGCCGCGCCGCCTGGCTGTTCCCCGCCTATCTGGTGCTGATCAACCTGTTCGTGCTGCCGATCGCGCTCGCCGGCCTGATGACGTTTCCGACCGGCCGGATCGACGGCGACATGTTCGTGGTGGCGCTGCCGCTGGCCGCCCATTCCGAAGCCATCGCGCTCATCGCTTTCATCGGCGGCCTGTCCGCGGCGACCGCGATGGTGATCGTGGAGACGGTCGCGCTCGCCATCATGGTGTCGAACGATATCGTGATGCCGCTGGTGCTCAAGCGCCGCGACCGGCTCGCCGGCGAGCCTCACGATGCCGGCGCGCAATTGCTGACCGCGCGCCGCATCGCCATCTTCGTCATCCTGTTGCTGGCCTACATCTATTACCATTCGGCCGGCGAGGCGCAGCTCGCCGCGATCGGGCTGTTGTCGTTTGCGGCGGTGGCGCAGCTGGCGCCGGCATTTTTCGGCGGACTGGTCTGGCGGCGCGCCACCGCGTTGGGCGCCATCGCCGGCATGAGCGCCGGCATCCTGGTCTGGGGCTACACGCTCTTACTGCCGAGCATTTCCGATGCCGGCATCGTCGGCGCGCGCATCCTGACCGATGGGCCGTGGGGGCTGGGCTTGCTGCGGCCGCAGGCGCTGTTCGGCATCGACCTGCCGCCTTTAGTGCATGGCGTGCTGCTCAGCCTTGCCGCCAATATCGCCTGCTATATCGGCTGCTCGCTCGGCCGCCGTCCGACGGCGATCGAGCGGGTGCAGGCGGATCTGTTCGTGCCGTCGTCGCTCAAGCCGATCGCGCCGAGCTTTCGGCTGCGCCGCGCCTCGGCGACGGTCGAGGAGCTGATCGCGACGGTGGCGCGCTATCTCGGCGAGGAACGCACCCGCGAATCCTTCTCAAGCTTCGCGGCGACGCGCCGCATCGATCTTTCGCCGGCGGCCGAGGCCGATTTCGAGCTGTTGCAATACGCCGAATATCTGCTCGCTTCGGCGATCGGGGCGGCGTCGTCGCGGCTCGTGCTGTCGCTGGTTTTGCGCAAGCGCACGGTGTCGACCAAAGCCGCGCTCAAACTGCTCGACGACGCCAATGCCGCGATCCACTACAACCGCGAAATCCTGCAGACCGCGCTCGATCACGTGCGCCAAGGCATCGCCGTGTTCGACAAAGAGCTGGCTTTAGTCTGCTGGAACCGGCAGTTCGGCGAAATCTTCGACCTGCCGCACGAATTGACGCGCGTCGGCATCGCGCTTGACGATATTTTGCGCCACATCGCCGAGCATGGCGAGCGCAATGCCAGGAACGTCGACGCGTTCATCGCCGAACGCATCGCCCGATATACCTGCGAAGCCGAGCCGTTCCTCGAACGCTTCGCCGAGCGCGGCCTGGTGATCGAAGTGCGCTCAAACCGCATGCCGGATGGCGGCATGGTTACGACTTTCACCGACATTACCCCGACCGTGAAGGCGGCGGAGGCGCTGGAGCGCGCCAATGCGACGCTGGAGCGCCGCGTGCGCGAGCGCACCGGCGAACTCACCCGGCTCAATGCCGAACTCGCGCGCGCCAAGGCCGAGGCCGACGAAGCCAACGTATCGAAAACCCAATTCGTCGCCGCGGCCAGCCACGATATCCTGCAGCCGCTCAATGCCGCACGGCTGTACGTCACCAGCCTGATCGAGCGCCAGCGCGAGGACGGCGACGACGCCGATCTGGTGCAAAATATCGACGCTTCGCTGGAAGCGGTCGAAGAAATCTTTGCCGCGCTCCTCGACATTTCCCGGCTCGACACCGGCGCGATGAAGCCGGAATTCGCCGATTTCCGCATCGATGAATTGCTGCATCGTCTCGACGTCGAATTCGCGCCGCTGGCGCGCGAAAAGGGCCTCGATCTGACGTTCATGCCGTGCTCGCAGAACGTCCGCTCGGACCGCCGGCTGCTGCGGCGGCTCTTGCAGAACCTCATTTCCAACGCCATCAAATATACGCCGGCCGGGAGCGTGCTGGTCGGCTGCCGGCGGCGCGGCGGGCGGCTGCGCATCGAAGTCTACGACACCGGGATCGGCATCCCGCACGCCAAGCGCCGCGCGGTGTTCAAGGAATTTCACCGGCTCGATCAGGGCGCGCGGGTGGCGCGCGGCGTCGGCTTAGGTCTTTCGATCGTCGAACGCATCGCGCGCGTGCTCGATTGCGAGGTGACGCTGAAATCCAATGTCGGCCGCGGCTCGCGCTTTGCGATCGAAGTGCCGCGCGGCGCCGGAGAGCTCGCCGCGCCGAAACTGCGGGCGCCGGTGCGGCTCAATGTCGGACGGCTGGACGGCACGGTCGTGCTCTGCATCGACAACGAGCGCGCCATCCTCGACGGCATGGAGACGCTGTTGGGCGGTTGGGGCTGCCGCACGCTTGTGGCCGCGGACTTAAGCGAGGCGATCGCCGCGATCGAAGACAGCCATCTCGAACCCGACGGATTTCTGGTCGACTATCATCTCGACGGCGCCAACGGCGTCACGGCAATCGCGCGAATTGCGCCGCCGCCTCGGCCGTCATGTCCCGGCCATTGTCATCACCGCCGACCGTTCGCTGCACGTGCGCGAGGAAACCCGAACCGAACACGCGCATCTTCTCAATAAGCCGCTCAAGCCGGCATCGTTGCGCGCGCTGATCGCGCAATGGCGGGTGCAACGCGTCGCGGCCGATAGTCGAACCAAATGTCATCCTCCGCCAAGGCGGATGATGACAGATCACGATGGAGATTTAAGCGGCCACTGCCCGGCTTCGATTTTTCCCGCGGCGATGACGGCCTGGGTGCGGCTTTCGACGCCGAGCTTTTGCAGGATGGCGGAGACGTGGGCCTTCACCGTCGCCTCGGAAACGCCGAGCTCGTAGGCGATCTGTTTGTTGAGAAGCCCGCCCGAGAGCATCATCAGCACCCGCACCTGCTGCGGCGTGAGCGTCGAGAGCCGCGCGATCATGGCTGCGGTTTCGCCGTCGGCGCCGCGTTCGAGATCGACGTCGGGCGGCGTCCACACACCGCCTTGCAGCACCCGCGCGATAGCCTCCCGCAGCACGTCGATGCCGAGCGTCTTGGGGATGAAGCCGGAAGCGCCGAATTCCATGCAGCGGCGGATCACGGCGGGATCGTCATTGGCCGAGACCACGATGATCGGCAGGCCGGGATATTGCGCGCGCAGATACATCAGACCGGAAAATCCGCGCACGCCGGGCATGCGCAGATCAAGCAAAACGAGATCGATCTCGCCGCCGCGTTCGAGAAGTTCCATAACCGTCTCGAAGGTGCCGGCCTCGTCGACTTCGACGCGATCGAACAATCCGTTGACCGCTTCGCGCAGCGCGCCGCGGAACAGCGGATGATCGTCGGCGATCAACAGACGATGAGAGGTCGCCTCGCTCAAGATAAGCCCCGGTTCGCCAAGCTGGCGGTCAATGTTACCGCCGTTCGCTAGGTTCGGTCCACGATCCACTTTTTTGCAAGGCGAATTGGGCTTTTGACGCAATTCCGACGCGATGTTGTCGCGACCGTTAAAGCCTCATTCAGACGCGGTTCATTGCGCCCGCTGCTCTAGTGGCGAGCCGTCCACTCCCCATCGGATGGCGTCAACAGTCGGGAAGGAAAAAATCCATGGTTCGATCACTCGTGTTGAGCGCGGCATTGATTCTTGGCGCTGCGACCGCGGCCAGCGCCGCCGGCTTCACCGCTCTGCCGCTCGGCAATAGCGACGGCCTCATCATTAAGGTCGCGGAAGGATGCGGCGCCGGTTATTGGCGCGGTCCGGCCGGACACTGCCATCCGTTCGCGGTGGGCCGCGCCTGCCCGCCCGGATACCATCTCGGACCGGAAGGAAAAAAGTGCTGGCCGAATTGATGGCCGCACCAGCGACGCAGTTCTAAGTCCAAAGACGCGGCCGGGTCGTTTGACGACCCGGCCTTTTTGCCTATTGGCACGATCCGAGAAATTGCAGGACCACTTCGCGCTGGTGCGGCCGGCTGCGATGCTCGGCCACATAGATGCCTTGCCAGGTGCCGAGCACCAATGCGCCGTCGACGACCGGCACATGCAACGACACGCCGTTGAGCATGGATTTGACATGCGCCGGCATGTCGTCAGGCCCTTCGACGTCGTGCACCCAGCCGGCCTCTGCCGGCGCCAGCCGATTGAGCGCGGTCAGGAGATCGGTGCGTACGTCGGCGTCGGCATTCTCCTGGATCACCAGCGACGCCGAAGTATGCCGTAGATAGAGCAACACGGCGCCGTCGCGCGCCTTGATCCGTTCGACGAATAACGCCACGTCGCGCGTGATCTCGAAAAAACCTTCGCCCGGCGTCGCCACGGTCAACACGGCCGTTGCCGATGTATCGATGCGCGCAGTGCGGACGGCAGACAATTCGCTCAAGCGAAGACCTAGCTCTTGTTCAAGACCTGCTTCTGGGCGCGCTCGACGGCGTCCACGAAGCGATGCCACAACCGGCCGGCATAAGCGACCATGCGATCGATATCGGCGTCGCTTGGCAATTGCAGCGTAACGCTGTTATGCGCCGTCGGCGGCTCCGCAGCCGATTCTGGAGCGACGCCCGGCGGCAGCGGCAGACCGCGCGCGAGGATTTCTTTTTTCAACGCGGCGTTCTCGGCGGTGAGTCGCGCGATTTCGCCTTCCAGCACGGCGCGATCCTCCGGCGCCGCTTCGCAGGCCACGCCCACGGCGCGTTGACTGCACCACGCGACCTCGCCGCTCTGGGTGTCGAGCCGGATAAATCCGTCCGGCCGCGTTTCGAACATATAGCGCCCGCCGGCGCTGTCCGGCGCGGCCGCGTCGGCGAGAGCCTGGATCGTCGCCGGCATCATGACGAACGAACCGATCAGGCCGAGCGCGACCGTGGCGATTGCGATGCTGCAGCGGATCATGAGCCAGTCCTCCCTGAAGGTCCTCGCGTTTTCCATCTTAAACGGTCTTACCCCGCTTCGCAGTGCACAAGTAAGGCCTGCCGAAGGCTCCGAATGCGGGCAATAAATCTCGGTATTTCAAATCGTTAGCATCATCCGGCGGTTTCTTGACTTGCCGGAACTACGTCAGTATGGTCCGCGCGGCTTTTAAGGAGCGGGCGTGCCGCGATCGCTGCGAGCCGCGAGTGTCGGAAAGCATGAGCGACGCGCGCGATAACGGCGAGCACGACAAGCAACAAACCGGCGAAGCTGCTCTCTCCGCGAGACTCCAGCGGCTCAACGAAGGTCTCGGTCACGCACGCGATTATGCGCGCCCGCCTTCCGACGGTTCTGGTGCGGATCGGGCGACGACTGCATCCGGCTACGCCAAGGGCTTCCGGCTCTCAAGCGAACTCGTTGCGGGCGTCGTGGTCGGTGCCGGCCTCGGCTGGCTCATCGATCGCTGGCTCGGCATCTCGCCTTGGGGGCTCATTGTATTCCTCTTGCTCGGCTTTGCCGCGGGCGTTCTCAATGTGATGCGTTCCGCGGGAGTTGTTGCCGGCACCGCGCTTGACGGCGCCAGCCCGAAACCGCGGGGCGATTAATCCGGCGCTGCCGCCGACACTGCAGACGAACTCGACTCCGAAGGCACCATGCAAGTCGATCCGATCCATCAATTCCAGATCAAGAACCTGCTGCCGATGGCCAACATGGGCGGCCATGCGATCAACTTCACCAATTCCGCGCTGTTCATGTTCATCATCGTCGGCGCCGTTTCGGCGCTGCTGATCGGCGCAACCGCGCCGCGGGCGGTGGTGCCGGGGCGGCTGCAATCAATCGCCGAAATGTCCTACGAGTTCGTCGCCCATACCGTGCGTTCGTCCGCCGGCAACGAGGGCATGAAGTTCTTTCCCTTCGTGTTCACGCTGTTCATGTTCGTGCTGTTCGCTAACATGATCGGGCTTATTCCTTATTCGTTCACGGTGACGAGCCAGTTGATCGTAACGGCCAGTCTGGCGCTGCTGGTGTTCTTCATCGTGGTTGGCTACGGCTTCTGGCGAAACGGTCTGCACTTTCTCAATCTGTTCGTGCCGAAAGGCGTGCCGAAAGCTGATTTTGCCGGCAATCGTCGTCATCGAAGTGCTGTCGTTCTTGTCGCGGCCGGTATCGCATTCGGTGCGTCTGTTCGCCAACATGCTGGCCGGCCACATCACGCTGCAGGTATTCGCCGGCTTCATCATCATGCTGGCGGGCGCCGGGATCCTCGGCATATTCGGCGCGGCGCTGCCGTTTCTCATGGTCGTCATGCTGACCGCGCTCGAGCTTCTGGTGGCTTTCCTGCAGGCCTATGTGTTCGCCATTCTCACCTGCATCTATCTCAACGATGCGATTCACCCGGGCCACTGACGGCCTCCCCTCCTTACCCTCCCCGACAGGCGGGGGTAGGGAGGGGCTTAAAGAAGGAGTTCTCACATGGATCCGACCGCCGCGAAATATATCGGGGCCGGCATTGCGTGCATCGGCATGGGCGGCGCCGGCATCGGCGTGGGCATCATCTTCGGCAATTACCTGGCAGCGGCGCTGCGCAATCCATCGGCGGCGCAAGGCCAGTTCGGCAACCTGATCTTCGGGTTCGCCATTACCGAGGCGCTCGGCATCTTCTCGCTGTTGATCGCGCTGCTATTGCTGTTCGGGCTGTAAGCTGCCGCCGTCACGGCGCATCAGCCAGGCACAGTCAAAATGCCCGAACCGACCGCCCACACCGAACAGCCAGCGGGCCACAGCGCGTTCCCGCCGTTCCAGTCCGAGCACTATCCGTCGCAGCTCTCTGGCTGACGGTGAGCTTTGCTCTGCTGTACGTACTGATGGCCAAGGTCGCGTTGCCGCGGATCGGGGCGATCCTGGCCGAGCGTAGCCGGATGATCGGCGACGATCTGGCGGCGGCGGAACGCTTGAAGGAGCGGTCCAACGCCGCGCACGCGGCCTACGAGAAGGCGCTGGCCGATGCGCGCGCGCGCGCCCAAGGCCTTGCCGGCGCGACGCGGGAGCGGCAGGCGCGCGAGGCCGAGGAGCTGCACAAGCGGCTGGAAGCGCAATTGCACGAGCGGCTCGCCGCCGCCGAGCAATCGATCGCACGGACCCGCACCGCCGCCATGGCCAACGTGCACGCAATCGCAGCCGACACCGCTTCGGCCATCGTCGAGCGCCTGATCGGCACGGCGCCGACTGAACAAGCCGTCGCTGCCGCACTCAGCGGCCTGGGCATGGCCAGAGAATTGAGACGCCGATGCCGCAAGCACTGATGGAAACCGAAAACTGGGTAGCGCTGGGCTTCCTCTGTTTTATCGGATTGCTGATCTATCTCGGCGCCCACCGCAAAGTCTTCGATAGCATCGATGCGCGTCAAGCGCGTATCAAGTCGGAACTCGACGACGCCCGCCGGCTGCGCGAGGAAGCACAATCGCTGTTGGCCGAGTTCGAGCGCAAAGGACGTGAGGCGGAAACCGAGGCCGAGGCCATCATCGCCGGCGCCAAGGCCGAAGCCGAGCGGCTCGCCGCCGAAGCCAAGGCCAAGGCGGAAGATTTCGTAACGCGCCGCACCAAAATGGCGGAAAACAAGATCGCCCAGGCTGAAGCTCAGGCGCTGACCGAGGTGCGTTCCGCCGCCGCCGAAGCCGCGGTCGCCGCCGCGGAGAAAATTCTCGCCGCCGCCGCCAAAGGCAAAGTCGCCGAAGATCTGCTGGCGCGGGGCATCGAAGACATCAAACAAAAATTCAACTAGTTCGCGGCCGCCGGCAAGCCGTGTCGCTTCAGGCCTGTTAAGATTGTGAATTATGTCCGATTTCTGTGTGCCGGCTCAACCGGTCGACGCAACACAGGCATTAAATCTCTCTGCTGGCGTTTCAAATTGCAAGGTCTCACGTGGTCGTTCGTTTAGCTGACGAGCCACTTTGTTTAGATGGGCTTGCGAATGCACCGACAAGTCGGTGCCTTTTGGAAAGTACTGTCTCAGCAGGCCATTGGTATTCTCGTTCGACCCGCGCTGCCACGGGCTTTGCGGGTCGCAAAAATAGACATCGATGTTGGTCGCCATCGTAAAGCGCCGATGATCCGTCAGTTCCTTGCCCCGGTCCCAGGTCAGCGACTTATACAGTTCTTTTGGTAGCTTCTTCGCCTGCTGGATGAGCGCGTTGACTACAGTCTGGGTGTCCTTGCCTGCCACCTTGGCCAACATCACGTAACGCGTTTGACGCTCGACTAAGGTCGCGATGTAGGTGTTGTTCGGTCCGGACAGCAGATCGCCCTCCCAATGGCCAGGCACCGCCCTATCTTCAACCGCCGCCGGTCGCTGACGGATTGAGACGGCATCCTTCATATGTCCCCGTCTATCGCCATTCGGATCAACCGGTCTGGAGCGACGCATCGAGCGCTTCGATCGAAGATGGCAAAGCAGCTCTTTCTTGAGCACGCCGCGCGCTTGGACAAACAGGCTGCGATAGATGGTCTCGTGTGACACCCGATTATACTCGTCTTCAGGATGCGTTCTCTTCAGCCAACCGCCTATCTGCTCGGGTGACCAATCCAATCTGAGTTTCCCTGCCACGGCCTGCCGAAGCCGCGAATTGATCGCCAATTTACAACATTTTGGACGACGCGATCGTGCCCAGGCATTCTCGTCCGCAACTGTCGCCCGGTAGCGATCACAGCCGCCATTGCGGCTCATTTCCCGGCTCACCGTCGAGGGCGAGCGGCCAAGCTGTTTGGCGATGGAACGGGCCGATCGACGTGCCGTAACGCCTCTGGAAATCACCTCGCGTTCCGCAAGCGTCAATGCCAACCTGGAGCGACGCCGCTCCGCAGGACGAAACCCTCCATGCGGGGCAACCAGAAAATAGATCGACGATGACTGCTTACCAAAAGCTCGTCCGATCGCCTTCAGTGACCCCCCCCGCTTCCAACGGTCCCATAATTCCGTCTTTTCTGCCGCGGTAAAACCTCTATGAAATCTCCGTTCCATCCCACACTCCATCTTTTCCCTCTAAGATAAAGTGTTGCGTCGATCGGTTGAGACCGCCGTGCATAATTGCACACCTGCCGCATTGAAACTCTTTGCATAACGGCGGCGGTCGCTATCGTCACGCTGCACTTGCCTGGAAAGCCGGACCGACGGTCGCGTTTCGCGGCCGAACCATCGGAGGGACCCTTGGTCATCTTCGATTGTAACGGTGTGCTTGTCGACAGCGAACCGATTGCCGCTGCGGTGCTTTCCGAAGCGCTCGGCCGGGTCGGCGTCGCGCTGTCCGCCGCGGGCGCGATGCGCCGCTTCCACGGACGCCGGCCGGCTGACGTATTCGCCGCTATCGAGGCGGCCACAGGACGGCGGCTGCCGTCGGATTTTTCCGCGTATTTTGCCGCGGAAACGCTGCGACGCCTACGCACGGAGCTGCGGCCGATCGCGCATGCCGCGCATGCCTTGACCTGGATACGCGGGCCGAAGGCCGTCGCGTCATCCTCGCCGCCCGAGCGCATTCGCACCAGTCTCGAAGTCACCGGCCTGATGCGGTTCTTCGAACCGCGTTGGTTCTCCGCCAGCGCCGTGCGCAAGGGCAAGCCGGCGCCCGATCTGTTCCTGCTCGCAGCGGCGCGCAGCCAAGTCGCGCCCGGTGAGTGCATCGTGGTCGAAGAATTCTGCGCCGGGCGTCGCCGCCGCGGCGGCGGCGGGCATGACGCCAATCGGCTTTGTCGGCGGCAGCCACACGCCGGGCAAGCTCGCCGCCGAGCTTCTCGCCTCCGGCGCCTGCACTATCGTCGCCGACTTGCGAGCCTTAAAGAGCACTATTGCCGATTTGCGCGGGTGGTAATTCCGTCACCCCGTCGGCGCATTGGGGTTGGATTTCGGCTTCGGCTTGACCCTGGGCGCGGGCCGCAGTTTTGCCTTGTCCGCTTGCTCGGCGCCAATCGGGTCGAAACCGATATAGACGATGTAATCGTCGAGCGCCGCCGATGACGGCAGCGGGAAGGCGAAATTGTCCTCGATATGCGTGAACGTCGCACCGGTATCGGCGGATACGATCGTCACCGGAATCTGAACGAGTTTGGTGACGATGGTTTTCGATCCGGACGTCGACTGGTCGACGACGGCCAAGCGTAACGGCACCTCCACTTGACCGGGTCCGCCCGCGGGGCCGACGATCACGCGGCCCTGAACACCGATCTTCATCACCAATTGATTGGCGAGAACTTTGCAGTCGCGCGCGGCGCGCACGAAGGTGCCCTGATATTTCAGCGACATCGCATCATTGCTGCCGTCCGGCGGCGGCGTCGGAATGGTCAATGTCCCTGCACCCTCGCGGATGTCGATCAGCGGGCAATCGACGTTGGCTTGCTGGGTGTTGACCACCGGGCGGGGCTCACTTGCCGCTCCCGCGGTTGCGAAGAACTGCTCGATTTTGTCCTTTAAGGAGGACGAACTTGGCGAGGCTTGCGCCGTCAGTGGCGGCGGCGGTGGTGCTGCCGTTGCCGCGACGGGCGGCGGCGGCTCCGACGCTGCGGTCGTGGCGGGTCCGCCGAATATACTGCTATTGCCGCCGCTGCATCCGGGAACAAGGAATGCCAGCGCGAGCAGCGCCGCTGCCGGCGCGCGATCGGTCATCCGTCTCGGAGTGTTGCGCAGCATTCCCCGTTTCATCGCCCGAAGCACAAATTCCGCTGCGATGCCCTCGAACTTATAACAAACCAACCGTGGCCTTCCCAAGGCGCTTTCATAGGCTCCTACCCTAGCCCGCCTTGCAGTCCGGGGTGAGACAGCGAGCGGCTATGGTTAAAAGCGGCGACACTCAGGATTTGGGCGTGTCCTTGAGGCGGGCAAACAGCAGGTGATCCTGCCAAGTGCCGTTGATGCACAGATATTCCCGGGCATAGCCCTCGCGGACAAAGCCGGTCTTTTCCAAGAGCCTGATCGAGCCGGCATTGCTCGGAATGCACGCCGCCTCGACGCGGTGCAGCCTCAAGGTCGCAAAAGCGAATGGCAGCACGGCCCCCACCGCCGCCGCCATGTAGCCATGGCGCACGAACGGCAAACCCATCCAATAGCCGAGGCTGCCGGCCTGGGCGACGCCGCGGCGGATATTGGCCAGCGTCAAGCCGCCGAGCAGCGTCCCGTCCGCGTAGCGGGCAATCAGAAAAGCGTAGCCCTGGTCGGTCCGCAAATCCTCGGCATAGCGCTTGAGCCGGCGCCGGAACGCGCCGCGGGTCAGATCGTCGTCCGGCCAAGTCGGCTCCCACGGCTTGAGGAAATCCCGGCTCGCCTCGCGCAGCGCCGCCCATTCCTCGAAATCCGTCATTTGCGGCGTGCGCAGTATGACGCCGTCGCCGTCGATGCTCGGCAGCGGCTCGGTGAAATTGATGGTGCGGAAGAATGCCATACCGGCAGCTTCTCGTCATGCGGCCCGGCGGGTGAGAACTCTCGGCAATCGCTGCTGCACTTTCAAGCCCCGAGCCAAGCCCGAGCACGGCGGTCGCAAGCTTGCCGCGGGCCAATAGCGCCCGGCCGGCGGCGCGCGCGCTTTCGACGGTGACGGCCTCGACTTTCGCCACGAGCTCGGCGAGCGGTATCGGCCGGCCGCGCGTGATCATCTGCCGCGCCAATTGCTCGATCCGCGCGCCGGAGCTCTCCAGCGCCATCAACAGCCCGGCCTTCATCTGCGCCTTGGCGCGCGCGACTTCCGGCTCGGAAATGGTTTCGGCGGTCGAGGCGATCTCGTCGACGATAAGCCGCATCAGCTCCGAGGTGTCGGCAGCATCGGTGCCGGCGTAAAGGCCGAACATGCCGATGTCGGAATACGGCACGTGAAAAGAATAGATCGAGTAGCACAGACCGCGCCGCTCGCGCGCCTCCTGGAACAGCCGGGACGACATGCCGCCGCCAAGAATGTTGGTGAAGACCTGCAGGCTGTAGAGCGTGGGATCGACGATCGCCAGGCCGGGAAGCGCCAGCGCAATATGCACTTGCTCCAGTTCGCGCTTCTCGACATGGGTGCCGCCGCCAAACAATGCCGGCTCCGGAAACGGTCCGGCGGGGCCGTTGAAGCCGGCGAAACGCTTCTCGACCTCGGCGAGCACCGCCGTGTGCTCGACGGCGCCTGCCGCCGCCACCACGACGTCCGGCCCGCGATAGTTCCTGGCGAGATAGTCGCGCAATTTGCCGCCGTCGAACGAGCGTACCGTTTTCGGCGTACCCAAGATGGAGCGGCCGAGCGACTGGTCGGGAAAGGCGATGACCTGCAGATGCTCGAAAATGAGATCGTCCGGCGTGTCGGCGACGGCGCCGATTTCCTGCACGATGACATTCTGCTCGCGAATGAGCTCTTCGCGGTCGAAGGCCGGCTCGGAAAGGATATCGGCGAGCACGTCGAGCGCCAGCGGCACGTCGGCCCTGAGCACGCGCGCATAATAGGCCGTGGTCTCGGCGCCGGTCGCCGCGTTGAGATCGCCGCCCACCGCCTCGATTTCCTCGGCGATCTGGCGCGCGCTGCGCCGCCGCGTGCCCTTGAACGCCATGTGTTCGAGCAGATGCGAGATGCCGTGTTCGTCGCGTCGTTCGTCGCGGCTGCCGGAATTGACCCAGACGCCGAGCGAGGCGGTCTCGAGATGCGGCATCGTGTCGGTCACGACACTGATACCGGATGTCAAGGTCGTCACCTCAACGCTCATGCTGCCGCTCCTTCCTGCGCGGCGCGGCTCGTCTGCAGGACGAACCGCTCGACCGCGGATTGATCTGCCGGCAACACGGTGACGCGCTCCGGGCGGTTACCGAGATCGGACAACCATTGCGGCAACGCCGGCCGCACGCCGCACGCCGCTTCGACCGCGTCGGGAAATTTTGCGGCATACGCGGTCGACAGCACCACCATCGGCACTGCAGGGTCGCGGGTTTCCTTTTCCGCCACCGCAATGCCAACCGCGGTATGCGGATCGACGAAATTGCCGGTTTCGCGCTTGACCGTGCGGATGGTCGCCGCGACTTCGTCTTCGTCGGCGCGGTCGGCGGAAAACAGCACGCGGATGTAGGACAGCGCGCGTGCCGAGAGCGCGAACCGCCGCGACTGCTGCAGCGACGCCATCACCCCCCGGATCGCGCTGCCGTCGCGGTCATAGGCGTCGAACAGCAGGCGCTCGAAATTCGAGGCGACCTGGATATCCATCGACGGCGAACTCGTCGGCACGACGTCGCGCACTTCGTAGGCGCCGGTTGCCAGCGTGCGGGCGAGAATGTCGTTGACGTTGGTGGCGACGACCAGGCGGTCGATCGGCAGTCCCAAGCGCTGCGCCACGTAGCCGGCGTAAACGTCGCCGAAATTGCCGGTCGGAACGGTAAAGGCGACTTTGCGCTCCGGCGCGCCGAGCGCGACCGCGGCGGTGAAGTAATAGACCGCCTGCGCCACGATGCGCGCCCAGTTGATGGAATTGACGCCGGACAGCCGGACCCGGTCGCGAAAGGCGTGATGATTGAACAAGCCCTTCACGATGGCCTGACAGTCGTCGAAGGTGCCGGTAATGGCGACGGCGCTGACATTGCCGGCGCCCGCCGTCGTCATCATGCGCCGCTGTACCTCGGAAATGCGGCCGTGCGGAAACAATACGACAACGTCGACCTGCGCGCGGTCGCGGAACGCCTCCACGGCCGCGCCGCCGGTATCGCCGGAGGTGGCGACCACGATGGTGCGGCGTTCGCCGCGCGCCGCCAGCACATGGTCCATCAGCCGCGCCAGCAGCTGCATCGCCAGATCCTTAAACGCCAGCGTCGGCCCATGGAATAGTTCGAGGAGGAAGGTATTCACGCCGAGCTGCGTCAGCGGCGCCACCGCCGGATGGCGAAAACTGCCGTAGGCTTCGCGGGCCATGCGGGCGAGGTCGGCTTCGGCAATGGCATCGCCGACGAAGGGGCGGATCACCTCGACCGCGACCTCGGCATAGGAGCGGCCGGCAAAGCCGGCGATTGCCTTCGCCCCAAGGCCCGGCCAAGCCTCGGGCACATAGAGGCCGCCATCGCGGCCAAGTCCGGCCAGCATGGCCTCGGCAAAGCCGAGCGACGGGGCTTCTCCCCTGGTCGAGACATAACGCAACTTATAATCCTCGCCGCCGGTTCCGCTGCCGGATGGAGTTAAACTATTGATTC
The DNA here is from genome assembly GCA_963816565.1 of uncultured Alphaproteobacteria bacterium. Taxonomy (GTDB): domain Bacteria; phylum Pseudomonadota; class Alphaproteobacteria; order Rhizobiales; family Xanthobacteraceae; genus BOG-931. Next base: position 148,113 of record CAWFLM010000004.1, read on the forward strand.
CAAACGCTTTATAATGACCGCTCCCGGCCATGCAGCGCCCGGATCGTTGTCACACTAGATGGCTTCACGGGGAACGCCAAGGGACCCGAAGCACTCCCCCAAGAGGCGTCAAAAAGGCTCTACGGGCCTCGGCGCAGCGGTTTTTCGGGCGCCGTTGCGGCGCCGCGAACTCAAGGCCCAGCTGATAAAGACCCCGGCGAGGACGGCGGCCAAGCCGAACCAGGTGATGGCGTATTGCAGGTGGTTGTCGGGCAAGCTGACGACGAGTTTCCCGGGCTGCGGCAAGCCGCCAGGCGGCATCGGCGTTTCCTGCTCGACGTAAAACGGCGCGACCGGACCGACATTTTTGGCAGCGGCGATCGCCACCGGATCGCGCGAGAACCAAAGGTTATGCGCCGGATCGTCGTTGGGCGTGAACCAATACCGGGTGTCCGGCCAGCGCATCGCGCCGACGATGTCGATCGGCCCGGAGACCTCGCCGTCGGGCCGCGACTTCGGGTCCCCCGGCTATCGGGAACGAAGCCGCGGTTGACCATCACCACGCTGCCGTCAGCGAGCCGGGCCGGCGCGAACACCCAATAGCCCGGACCGGACACGTCGGGACGGAACGCGGTGGCCGAGGCGAACACCAGCGCTTCGCGAGCGTTGTCGAATGTGGCGCGGAATTCGACGCGGCGGTATTCGTCGCGGGCCGCATCGAGCTGCGGCCACGTCGTCGCCCTCGGCATCGCCTCGGGCGGCACCGCGAGCCGCTCGGTCAGCGCGGCGATCAATCCTTCCTTCCAGGCCTTACGCTGAATTTGCCAGACGCCCAGCCCGATCAGGAAAGCGAAGACGAGCAACGCCGGCACCAGAAGCCCAAGCCAAGAGCGACGGCCATTGCGCCGCCGCGGCGCGTCTTCGCGCGCGCCAGCTTTGGTTTGCAGGTTCATGGTCCGTCGGCGCCGTCAAAGCGGGTTTCCGCAGCCTTATGGTGGTACTGCAATGCGATCATCAGTCCCTTCATTGGCCGCAACGGCCCGAGCGTGAGAATAAAGATCAGCGGCAGCCATAGCACCGCATGAACCCAATAAGGCGGCTGGTAGAGGATCTCGGTGACGAGCGCGCAACCGACCACGATCGCGCCGGCAATAAACATGATAAACACCGCCGGGCCGTCGCCGGAATCGGCGAAGCTGTAATCGAGTCCACACACCTCGCAACGCGGCCGCAGCGTTAGAAATCCCTGGAACAGCTTACCGCGCCCGCAACGCGGACAGGCGCACGACAATCCGGCGCCGATCGATCCCGAGAGCGTATTGATCGTCTTTTGGGGCATGATTTTTCCGTCATCCTGAGGCGCTCGCGCGCGCACGCGCCGAGCCTCAAAGGGCGCCGCCCGTGACTCTTCGACCGCATCCTTCGAGGCTCGCTTAGCTTGTCATCGGGCCGGCCACTTCGGGCCGGACCCGTTGGCTCGCACCTCAGGATGACGGAATGCGAGCTGCGAGTCTTGGGCAGTCGGAGCTACCCCACGTGCGGTCCGCCGCCCCACACATAAATGCAGGCGAACAGAAACAGCCACACCACGTCGACGAAGTGCCAATACCAGGCGGCAAACTCGAAGCCGAGATGCTGCGTCGGCGTGAACTGACCGGCCAGCGCACGGAACAGGCAGACGATCAGAAAGATCGAGCCGATGATGACGTGGGCGCCGTGAAAGCCCGTCGCCATGAAGAAGGTGGCGCCGTAGATGTTACCGGAATAGTGGAACAACGCGTGCATGTATTCCCAGGCCTGCACGCAGGTGAAGCTCAAGCCGAGCCCGATGGTCAAAGCCAGGCCCCAGACCAGGCCCTTGCGATCGTTCTCCAACAGCGCGTGGTGCGCCCAGGTCACCGTCGTGCCCGAGGTGAGCAGGATGAGCGTATTAAGCAGCGGGAAGTGCCAGGGGTCGAAGGTTTCGACTCCCTTGGGCGGCCAGACGCCGCTGGTGTAGGCGATCCGCGCGTAATCCTGAACTTGGTCCGGGAACAGCGCGGTGTTGAAATAGGCCCAGAACCAGGCGACGAAGAACATCACTTCCGAGGCGATAAACAGGATCATGCCGTAGCGGTGTGAAATCTGCACCACCTTGGTGTGATCGCCTTCGAACTCGGCCTCGTGGATCACGTCGCGCCACCAGCCGATCATGGTGTAGGCGATGCCGATGATGCCGGCGCCCATGATCACCGGCGCATAGGCGACCATCTCATGCATCCACAGGATCGCGCCGACCGCGACGAAGAATGCCGAGGTTGCACCGATCGCCGGCCACGGGCTGGGATTGACCAAGTGGTAATCGTGGTGCGGTTTGGCGTGTGCAGCGTCAGCCATCGTTATCTTCTCCACCTTGCGCCACGGCCGTCGCCGTGTGCGCCGCTCGTTTGCGCATGATCATACGAAAACGATCACTTCCGGAATCATGCTGTCAATATGCTCGCTCTAGAGTTGCCCGACTTTTCGAGTAGCGCTGCTGCCACCGGCGGCTCCGGTGGTTCACCGGATAGAATGTATAGGACAGCGTGATGTTGTTCAGGCCATCCTGCTCGGAATCCGCCGCGAGTTTCGGATCGACGTAAAATACCACCGCCATGTCGCGCTTCTCGCCCGGCTTCATCGTCTGCTGGGTAAAGCAGAAGCAGTTGATCTTCTCAAAATAGATGCCGACGGTCGGCGGCGTCACATTGTAGCCCGCCTGGCCCGTCGTCACGCGGGCGACCTCGTTGGTCACCCTATAATAGACGGTAACCACCTCGCCGAGATGCACGTCGATGGTGCGGCGTTCCGGCTCGAAGGTCCAGGGCAACCCGGATGCGACATTGGAATCGAAGCGCACCGTGATGAGACGGCCCGACACCTCGCGCGTCGGCAGCGCATGAGCCACTTGCGTGGTGCCGCCAAAGCCGGTGGTGCGGCAGAACCAGGAATAAAGCGGCACCGCCGCATAGGAAACGCCGACCATCGCCGCGACAAAAGCGCCGCAGCCGAACGCCACCGCGATATCGCGGCGGCGGCCACGGCGTCGATTTGAAAGATTGAGCGGTGCGTGCATGGCCGGATTCACATGAATGCGCTACATCGGCCGGGTCAGCACGTTGCCGCCCAGCCGCACGATCGTCACCAGGAAGACCACAATGACGAAAACGCCGAGCGCCAGCGCGATCGCAATCGAACGGGACCGCCGCGCGCGCAACTGCTGCTCGGTCAATTTCACGCCAGGTTGCGGCGGCGGGTCGTCCATCGGATCGCCCATGAAGCGTTTGGTGAAATCGTCCACCGGATTGCTCACCGTTGTCAGAGCGCGAGATGGCCGAATGCCAGTCCCGAGATCCGATCGACCAACAGCATGGCGAATAGCAGGAACAGATAGAGAATCGAGAAAGCGAACATTTGCTTGCTCGCGGCGTGGCCCTGCCGCTCGCCGTGAACGCGCAGCGCCAGCACGATCATGACCGCGCCCACCGCCACGGCGGCAAGCCCGTAGACCGGTCCGGCATAGCCGAGGAGCCACGGCGTCACCCCGAGCGGCGCGAGCAGCAATGTGTAGATTAATATCTGGCGCCGCGTTTCGCGATCGCCGGCGACCACCGGCAGCATGGGCACCCCGGCACGCGCGTAATCGTCGGTGCGATAGAGCGACAGCGCCCAGAAATGCGGCGGCGTCCAGAAAAAGATGATGAGGAACAGCAAGACAGGCTCGATGGCGATGCTGCCGGTCGCGGCCGCCCAGCCGATCATCGGCGGCAATGCGCCCGCGGCCCCGCCGATGACGATATTCTGCGGCGTGGAGCGCTTGAGCCACATCGTATAGATCACGACATAGAACAGGATGGTGAAACCGAGCATGAATGCCGCGACCAGATTGATCAGCAGGCCGAGCGCCACCACCGAAAAAGCGGCAAGCGTCATGCCGAAACCCGCCGCCTCACCGGCGGTGATACGGCCGCGCGGGATCGGCCGGCCGGCAGTGCGCGTCATCAACGCGTCGATGTCGGCATCATAGGCCATGTTGAGGGCGCCGGCGGCGCCGGCGCCGACCGCGATGCACAGCAACGCGGTCAGCCCGATCACCGGGTGCACGTGGCCGGGCGCCACCAGGAGCCCGACCAAAGCCGTGAACACCACGAGCGACATCACTCGCGGCTTCATCAGTTCGATGTAATCGCCGACCCCGGCTATGCTGGGCTCGACGCGGGCGACGGTAACGCTCATCGGATCAGCGGCAGCGTGTCATATTGATGGAATGGCGGCGGCGACGGCAGCGTCCATTCGAGCGTGGTCGCACCCGGCCCCCATGGATTGCCGGCCGCGCGCTCCTTCTTCGTAAAGGCAAGCGCCATCCCGAACAGGAAGACGAGCACGCCGAAGCCGGAAATGTACGAACCGATCGACGACACGAAATTCCAGCCGGCGAACGCATCGGGATAGTCGACATAGCGGCGCGGCATGCCGGCAAGCCCGAGGAAGTGCTGCGGGAAGAACACGATATTGACGCCGATAAAGGTCAGCCAGAAGTGCAGCTTGCCGACGGTCTCGTTGTACATGTAGCCGGTCATCTTCGGGAACCAGTAGTACCAGCCGCCGAAAATCGCGAACACGGCGCCGAGCGAGAGCACGTAGTGGAAGTGCGCCACGACGTAATAAGTGCCGTGCAATTCGCGGTCGACGCCGGCATTGGCCAGCACCACGCCGGTCACGCCGCCGATGGTGAACAGGAAGATGAAGCCCATCGCCCACAGCATCGGCGTCTTGAACTCGATCGAGCCGCCCCACATCGTGGCGATCCAGGAAAAGACCTTCACGCCGGTCGGCACCGCGATCACCATGGTGGCGGCGATGAAATAGGCCTGGACGCTGGCCGACATGCCGACATTGTACATGTGGTGCGCCCACACCACGAAGCCGATGCCGCCGATCGACACCATGGCGTAGGCCATGCCGAGATAGCCGAACACCGGTTTTTTCGAGAACGTCGCCACGATCTGGCTGATCATGCCGAAGCCCGGCAGGATGAGGATGTAGACTTCCGGGTGGCCGAAGAACCAGAACAGATGCTGGAACAACAGCGGATCGCCGCCGCCTTCCGGATTGAAGAAGGTGGTGCCGAAATTACGGTCGGTGAGCAGCATGGTGATGGCGCCGGCGAGCACCGGCAGCGACAATAGCAAGAGGAACACCGTAACCAGGATCGACCACACGAACAGCGGCATCTTATGCATGGTCATGCCGGGCGCGCGCATGTTGAAGATCGTGGTGATAAAGTTGATGGCGCCGAGAATCGACGAGGCGCCGGCGAGATGGATCGCCAGGATGACGAAATCCATCGCCGGGCCGGGATGGCCGTAAGTCGACAGCGGCGCATAGAGCGTCCAGCCGGTGCCGGCGCCGAGCGTGCCCGGCTCGCCCTCGACGAACATCGAGATCATCAGCAGGGAGAATGAGGCCGGCAACAGCCAGAACGAAATATTGTTCATGCGCGGGAACGCCATGTCCGGCGCGCCGATCATCAGCGGCACCATCCAATTGCCGAAGCCGCCGATCATCGCCGGCATGACCATGAAGAAGATCATGATCAGGCCGTGGGCAGTGACGATCACGTCATAGGTGTGCGTGTCGTGGAAGATCTGAATGCCGGGATACATCAACTCGGCGCGGATCGCGATCGACATGGCGCCGCCGATAAGGCCGGCAATGATCGCGAACACCAGGTACATCGTGCCGATGTCCTTATGGTTCGTCGAATAGACGAAACGGCGCCAGCCATGCGGGATTGCGTGGCCGCCTTCGTCGTCATGCGCCGCGTGTACCATCGTATCCATTGCCAGTTCCTCGTTAGCGCCCGCTTGCCTTCCGTCGAGTACCTCGCGTTGCCGTCATCACTGTGACGGCGGCCCGCTCGCCGCCGCAAAGGTATTCGGCGGCACGCCATTTTCGGCGGAGAATTTCTGCTTCGCCTGGGCGACCCAGGCATTGAAATCGCTCTCGCTCACCACGCGCACCGCGATCGGCATGAAGGAATGATCCTTGCCGCACAATTCGGTGCACTGACCGTAGAACATCCCCATCTTGGTCGCCTTGAACCAGGTCTCATTCATGCGGCCGGGAACGGCGTCGATGCGAATGCCGAATGACAGCACGTCGAACGAGTGGATGACGTCGGCGCCGGTCACCAGCACGTGCACGACCTTGTTCACGGGCACGACCATTTCGTTGTCGACGGTGAGGAGCCGCGGCTCGCCGGGCTTGAGGTCCTTCTCCTGGACCATGATCGAATCGAATTCGAAATTGCCGTTATCGGGATAGGAATAGCTCCAGAACCACTGCTTGCCGGTCGCCTTTATCGTAAGGTCCGGATGGGGCACGTCGAGTTCCAGGAATAACAGCCGGAACGACGGCACCGCGATCGCTGCCAGGATGATCACCGGCACGATGGTCCAGGCGATTTCGATCGGCGTGTTATGGGTGGTGCGTGTCGGGGTCGGATTGGCGCGCGCATTAAAGCGCACGATGATGATCAAAAGTAGCGCAAGCACGAAGGCTGAAATCAGGCCGATGACCCACAGCAGGTAATAATGGAATTCGGAAATCTCATCCATCACCGGCGTGGCCGAACCCTGCAGGTCCATTTGCCAGGGCGACGGCTGGCCGAGGCCGGCGAAAGCCACCCCCGCGCTTGCCATCAAGGCGCCGGCAATTACCGCGATGGCGGTCAACCGTGAGAACACTTTCATGTCTCGTTCAGCTCCCTGTTCTGATCTTGGCCGACATTGCCCAAGGCCGACACTGCCCAAGTCCACTGCCCAAGTCACCATCTGCGAAGAGCACGAAGGTCGCTCGCACGCATAGCGCCACAGTAGGGCGCCGCCTGCTTCCGGCGGGACTTGCACCGCGATTCTCAAGTCCTTGGCAGGCATCGACGGGATAGGGGAATCCCGGTTTCTCCAAACCACAAATCGGGGTCTGCTGCAATGCACTCGTGGTCCACGCTTTCCCGGACCGTAGACAGCGGCATTCGGACGCCGCCGCAGCCGCGGGAAGCGCGCCTCGTCCACCTTGGCGCAGCCACAATGCCTTGATTTGGATCAACTTGACACTGCACGCTCGCCATGTACGCAAGCCTCGCGCGGCGACCGCCGGGGTGAGTGATTCGCACAACGGTCGGCCAGGATTGGCGCGGCCTGCAAGCCTATGAGGGGCGGTGCTTTGCGGTTGGTCAGGGGAACATGAATATGGCCAATTTCGATGGCGCAAGGCGGATGCGGCTTGTGGCCTCCGCCGTCGTCGGCGCCGCGTGCCTGGCGGTGGCGTCCGGCGGCCAGTTCCTGATCGGTCAGGCATTCGCCCAGGGCGCCGTCAAGTCGGTCCACGGCGACTGGCAGATCCGTTGCGACACCCCGCCCGGCGCACAGGCCCAGCAATGCGCCCTGATGCAAAGCGTCACGGCCGAAGATCGGCCCAATGTCGGCCTGACTGTTATCGTGCTCAAGACCTCGGACCAGAAGAGCCGTCTGATGCGCGTGGTCGCCCCGCTCGGCGTGCTGCTGCCGTCGGGGCTCGGGCTCAAGATCGACAATGAAGACGTCGGGCGCGCCGGCTTTGTCCGCTGCCTGCCCAACGGTTGCGTCGCCGAAGTCGTGATGGACGACAACCTCATCAATAAATTGCGGACCGGCAAAACCTCGACCTTCATCATCTTCCAGACGCCCGAGGAAGGCATCGGCTTTCCGATGAGCCTGAAGGGCTTCGGCGAAGGCTACGACGCGCTGCCATAAGCAGTCATTGCGCTGTCACGCATCTTGCGGTTTTGGCGCGCTCCCGTACCGCACGTCCCGACAATTGACGCTTCGACGTCAAGGCGTACGCTGCCGGCCCAAGAAAAGGGAAAGGGGACGTCCATGAGCGCGAATCGTCGCACCGTGGCGGCAATCGGCGCCGCGCTATTGATTGGCGTTGTCGCCGTATTGGCCGCGGCGCCGGGTCGGGCGCAAAGCCATTATCCGGATCATCCCGTGGTGCTGATCGTGCCCTATGGGCCCGGCGGCGTCGCCGACGTCGGCATGCGGCTTCTCGGCGATAAGCTCTCGAGCCGTCTCGGCCAGCAATTCGTCATCGAAAACCGGCCGGGCGCGGCCGGCATCGTCGCCGCCAAGGCCGGCGCGGACGCCGCGCCCGACGGCTACACGCTGTTGATGACCGGCAACAATACCGCGATCGCCACGGCGCTGTTCAAGTCGCTGCCGTTTGACGTCTTGACCGATTTCGCCTCGGTCTCGACCGCCGCCTTTTTCGATCTGTTGATCGTGACGCGCGCCGGATCGCCGCTGCATTCGGTCGGCGATTTGATCAAGGCGGCGCAAGCCAATCCCGGCAAGCTCAATATCGGAACGATCATCCCCGGCAGCACGCAGAACCTCGCTGCCCTGCTGTTCGACAGCACGACCGGCATCCAGGCGACAGTCGTGACCTTCCGCACCTCGCCCGACATGGCCAATGCGGTGCTGCGCGGCGATGTCGATGTCGCCTTCGAATTCTATGCGGCGGTCCACGGCTTCCTCGACAGTCAGAAAATGGCGGTATTGGCATCCACCGGCGCCAAGCGCACCGCCTATCTGCCGGATGTCCCGACCGTGATCGAAAGCGGCATCAAGGACTACGACGTCGCCAGCTGGAACGGGCTTTCCGTCCCCGCCAAGACCCCGAAGCCTGTCATCGATACGCTCAATGCCGCGATGAAGGCGGTCATTCCCGACCCCGACATCCAGGCCAAAGCGCAAGCGGTGGGCATGGAAATGCGCTGGAGCACGGCCGAGGATATGACCGCGCGGATGAAGGCCGATATCGCCAAATGGGGTGCGGTGATCGAGAAGGCGGGCATCGCGAAACGGGACTAGCCCTCCCCTCGCCGTCTCTCGGCGAAGCGCCTATGTAGGATGGGTCTCAGCAGGAACTCGCAATGACCGATACCCCCATTTCGCTCGTCGACCGCGCCGGGCTCGAACGGCCGCGGCTTGCCAAAATCATCTCCCGCGGCCTCGACGGCGCCGATGACGGCGAATTGTTTCTCGAATACCGCCAATCCGAAGCGCTGGCCTTCGACAACGGCCGGCTCAAACAGGCGACTTACGACACCTCGCAGGGTTTCGGTTTGCGTGCGGTCAAGGACGAAGCGGTCGGCTACGCTCATGCGTCGGACGTATCGGAGGCGGCGATCGAGCGGGCCGCCGATGCGGTGCGCGCCGTCAAGGGCGGCTACTCGGGCCATTACGCCGAGCCACCGGCGCGGACGAATGTGAAGCTTTACAGCGACGACAGCCCGCTCGCCACGCCGTCCTTCGAAGCCAAAGCGCAGCTTCTGCAAACCATCGATGCCTATGCCCGCGCCAAGGATCCGCGGGTGCGCCAGGTGACGGCCAGCATCGCCGCGACCTGGCAGGCGGTCGAGATTTTGCGGGCCGACGGCGAAACCTATCGTGACGTGCGGCCGATGGTGCGCGTGTCCGTCTCGGTCGTTGTCGGCGACGGCAACCGCCAGGAAACCGGCAGCGACGGTTACGGCGGTCGCGAGGGCTACGAGCGTTTCATCGCCACCAATGCCTGGCAAGGCGCGGTCGACAACGCCATCCGCCAGGCCTTGGTCAATCTCGAAGCGGTACCGGCACCCGCCGGCGAGATGGACGTCGTGCTCGGCCCGGGCTGGCCCGGCGTCATGCTGCACGAAGCGGTCGGTCACGGGCTCGAAGGCGACTTCAACCGAAAAAAAACGTCGGCCTTTGCCGGCCTGATGGGGCAACAGGTTGCGGCCAAGGGCGTCACCGTGGTCGACGACGGCACCATGGCGGCCCGCCGCGGCTCGCTGTCGATCGACGACGAAGGCACCCCGACCAACCGCACCGTGCTGATCGAGGACGGCATCCTGGTCGGCTATATGCAAGACCGGCAGAACGCGCGGCTGATGGGCATGAACCCCACCGGCAACGGCCGGCGCGAAAGCTTCGGCCATGTGCCGATGCCGCGCATGACCAACACTTACATGCTCGCCGGCTCCCGCGATCCCGGCGAGATCATCGCCTCGGTGAAGAACGGCGTCTATGCCACTTATTTCGGCGGCGGCCAGGTCGACATCACCTCGGGCAAATACGTGTTCCAGTGCACCGAGGCCTACCGGATCGAGAACGGCAAAGTCGGCGCGCCGATCAAGGGCGCGATGCTGATCGGCAACGGACCGACCGACCTGCACCGTGTCTCCATGGTCGGCAACGATCTGGCGCTCGACCACGGCATCGGCACTTGCGGCAAGAACGGCCAAGGCGTGCCGGTCGGCGTCGGCCAGCCGACGCTGCGCATCGACCGCATCACCGTCGGCGGCACCGGCGGGTAATCCGCTTTTGCCGGGGCGCGACGCTTCGCGGAGATTTCGCAGGATGAAAGGCTGGATCAAGAGCGCCTTCGACATCGCGCTGATCGTGCTGATTGTGATCGCGGGAAAGACCGCCATCGCCGAGCCCTATTACGTACCGTCCGGCTCCATGGAGCCGACGCTGCAAATCGGCGATGAGCTGTTGGCGACCAAGTATCCTTACGGCTACAGCTCGGCATCGCTGCCGATCTTCATCACGCTGCCCAACACGCAACGCATTCTCGGCGCGTTGCCGCAGCGCGGCGACGTCGTCGTGTTCCGTTGGCCCGGCGGCCGCTCGGAAATTTGGGTCAAGCGCGTTGTCGGCCTGCCCGGCGATCGCATCGCGATGCAAAACGGACGGCTGTGGATCAACGGCGCCCCGGTCGGGCTCAAGCCCGACGGCATGGGCTTTGCCGAAGACGAGACCGGTGCGCGCCAACCGGTGTCGCGCTTCATCGAAACGCTGCCGGGCGGCCGCCAGCACACCCTCTTCAAGGAGCAGGTGTTCGGCATGCTCGACAACATGCCTGAAATCACGGTGCCGCCGGACCATCTGTTCGTCATGGGCGACAATCGCGACAATTCCGCCGACAGCAGGGTTCCGGTCGATGCCGGCGGCGTCGGATTGCTGCCGGTCTCCGATCTGGTCGGCCGCGTCGACGCGCTGGTCGGCTCCTGGGACATGGCCGCCGCCAAAGGCAGCCCGGTCTGGGACTGGCCGTCGGACCTGCGGCTGTCGCGATTTTTTACGGCAGTTCGCTAGAAGAGCCGCTACCGCACCACGCCGGAAATGCAGCACGGCCGACGCCGCGGCGGCTTGATCGTCTCCTTGAGATAGCAATGCGCGCCGGGCGAGCCGTAGCCCGGCCGGCGGTAAGTCCACGCGCGGCAGCGCTTCTCGCCTTGGCAGGCATCGGCGCAAGCTTGGCCCTTGGGGTCCGGCGGGGTCTCGAACGCCTTGTAATCGCCGCCGAAGCGGTCGATCGAATATTCGATGGCGCCCGCCTGCGGCTCGATGACGCCGGCGCCGCGCACGCCCGACACGCAGCATGTCGATTGCGCCCGCGGCACCACCTCGCGCTTGAGGAAGCACATCGCCGGGGTGCCCGACGGCGTGGGATAGGAGAAGCTCCAGGCGCGGCAGTTCTTTTCATGCTCGCAGCGGCTGGCGCACACCGCCGGATCGCCGCCCGGCACCGGGGCAGTGGCATAATCGCCGCCCGGCCGGTCGTAACCGGACTGGGCTAAGGCTACTTTCACACCCGGCGCGACAGCGCCCGTGATCGCGAAAATCAGCACGGCCAAGCCCGCCAGGAGTGCCCGCGTCATCGCGCCAACCTCGAATGCCCGGCTGTGCCTCGCGTTCCCCCGGCACAGAAGAACGCCGTTCCGGCCAAATTGCCACAAGTATTTTGCGCCAAAAGCTGCGCTGTGAACCCGTTGGCGCGCGGCAACGATTCAACCGCGAAAGTGTTTCGACAGTTTAAGGCCCTGGGCCTGATAGTTCGAGCCGATGCCGCTGCCATAAAGCTGGTCGGGGCGCGCCAGCATCTTCTCGTAGACCAGCCGGCCGACGATCTGGCCATGTTCGAGGATGAACGGCACTTCGCGCGAGCGCACCTCGAGCACCGCGCGCGAGCCCAAGCCGCCGGCCCCGGCGTAGCCGAAGCCCGGGTCGAAGAAGCCGGCATAATGCACGCGGAATTCGCCGACCAGCGGATCGAACGGCACCATTTCCGCGGCATAGTCGGGCGGCACCTGGACCGCCTCGGTCGAGGCCAGAATGTAGAATTCGTCGGGATCGAGGATCAGGCTCCGATCGGCGCGCGCCGCGATCGGCTCCCAGAAATCGGCGACCTCGTAGGCGGCGCGGCGCTCGACTTCGATGACCGCGGTATGCCGCTTGGCGCGATAGCCAACGATGCCGTTGGCGCTCGCCACACCGCCGCGTGGGACGCCGGTGCCCGACAGATCGATGCTCACCGCGATGCCATCCCCCATCACCGCCTCGGCGCGATCGACCAGCCGCTCGCGCGCATGCAGCGCGCGCAAATCCTCGGCGCCGAGTGCCGCATCGCCGTGGCGCAAGCGCAATTGCGACAGCCGCGTGCCCTCGCGCACCAGAACCGGAAACGTCTTCGGACTGATCTCGGCATAGAGCGGGCCGTTATAGCCGGCCTGGACGCGATCGAAGCCGCGCGTCTCATCGGCGATAACGCGGGTGAAAACGTCGAGCCGGCCGGTCGAGCTTTTCGGATTGGTGGCGCCTGCGATATCGGCCGGCAAAGCGAGCCGCTCGATCAACGGCACGATATAGACGCATCCGGTTTCCAGGACCGCGCCGCCGGTCGAGCGGGAATTCGTGCAACTTCAGTTCGATGAGCCGATCCGCAACGGTGGTGCCCGGTCCGGGCAGGAAGCTGGCGCGCACGCGATAGGCGATGGCGCCAAGCCGGAGATCGAGGCTCGCCGGCTGGATCTGGCCGGGAGCGAACGGATAATGCGCGCGAATGCCGCCGGCCTCGGCCAGCGCTGCGATCATGCGGTCGGGCAGAATTCCCTGCTCGGAAGGGGTGAAAGTCAGCGTCACTTTGATCACCGCGTTTGTCGGCGATCTAACCCGACGCCCGGTTTGACGCAAAGACGCCTGCGTCGTATAAGCCGCTTTATCCCGTGGTCATTTGAGCCGGCCGGCTTGCAAGCCACGTAAAATAAGTTGCTAAAAGGCCGGGGACGCGTGTGCCCGGCCCGAGGATTTTCCTCCCTGGCCGGGTTTTTTGTTTTTTGACCGATTATCCGTCGGTCACGGAGGAACACATGTCCGCGTCCGCAAAGAAAGTCTACCGCCCCGAAACCCGCCTGGTGCAGTCCGGCACGCTGCGCTCGCCGTTCGGCGAGACGTCGGAGGCGCTATTCCTCACCCAAGGCTATGTCTATGACAGCGCCGCCCAGGCCGAGGCGCGCTTTAAGGGCGAGGATCCGGGTTATCAATATTCGCGCTTTGCCAATCCGACGGTCGACATGTTCGAGCGCCGGATGGCGGCGTTCGAGGGCGCGGAAGCCGCCCGCGCCACCGCGACGGGCATGGCCGCGGTCACGCTGTCGCTGGTCGGCCAGGTCAAGGCCGGCGATCACGTCGTCGCCTCGAAGGCGATGTTCGGCTCCTGCCGCTACGTGGTCGAGGACTATCTGCCGCGCTTTGGCGTCGCCTCGACGCTGGTCGACGGCTGCAATCTCGAGGCCTGGCGCAACGCGGTGCGGCCGAACACCAAGACCTTCTTCCTGGAAAGCCCGACCAATCCGGCGCTCGACGTGATCGATATCGCCGAGGTTGCGAAGATCGCCCACGGAGCCGGCGCGACGCTGGTTGTCGATAATGTCTTTGCCACGCCGCTGTTTCAAAGCCCGCTGGCGCTCGGCGCCGATTGCGTCGTCTATTCGGCGACCAAGCACATCGACGGCCAGGGCCGCTGCCTCGGCGGCATCGTCTTGGCGTCGCAAAAATTCATCATGGACAAAATCCACACGCTGTTGCGCCAGACCGGCCCGTCGATGTCGCCGTTCAACGCCTGGGTCTTGCTCAAGGGCCTGGAGACGCTGGCCGTGCGGGTGCGGCGGCAGACCGACAGCGCGGCGACGCTCGCGGTCGCGCTTGCCGAACATCCGAAAATTTCGCGCCTGATCTATCCCGGCCGGCCCGACCATCCGCAGGCGGCGATCGCGCAAAAGCAAATGCGCGGCGGCTCGACGCTGGTGGCATTCGAAATCAAAGGCGGCAAGCGCGCCGCATTCCGCTTCCAGGATGCACTCAAGCTCATTCGCATCAGCAACAATCTCGGCGACGCCAAAAGCCTGATCACCCATCCGGCGACGACCACCCACCAGCGGCTCACTCCGGCGCAGCGCGCCGAGCTCGGCATCAGCGACGGCCTGGTGCGCGTCTCGGTCGGGCTCGAACATCCCGACGATATCATCGAGGACGTGATCGCCGCGCTCGAGGCGGTGTGACGCGCGGCGCGATTACTGGACGCCCGCCTTCGCCGGTCCGACCCCGAGCCCGGACGCACCGCGGCCGCGGCGATCGGGCGGGTCGCGGCGTCGGCGATCGCCGCGCCGATGAGCTTTGCCCAGCAGGCATAGCCCCAGTCGTTCATGTGCAGCCGGTCGGGCGAGACGAACACGTCAAAGCCGAGGTGCTGGACTTCGTGCCAATTGCGCATCACCTCGAAACGCCGGAACAGATCGACGTTCTGCTCCTTGGCGGCAAGCGCAATCTGCTCCACCATGCCCGTCGCCTCGGACTTGGCGAGAACCTTCGGGGCATATTGCGGATCGATCAGGACCACGTCGGCATCGGTGGCCTTGAGCTCCTCGATGCCCTTGTGCAGCTCGGCCAAATGTGGATTGAGCGGGTGATCGCGCAGCACGGAATTGGTGCCGACCTGCCACAGCACAAGCTGCGGGTGCGCGGCTATCACGTCGCTGGCAAACCGCGCCATCATATCGTCGGTCTCTTCGCCGTTGACGCCGCGATTGAGCACCGTGATGTCGCGGTCGGGGAAGCGCGCCTTCAGTTCGACGGCAAGCTGGCTTGGATAGGTCGAAGCGGACGAACTGGCGCCGGCGCCGGCGGTCGACGACGAGCCGATGGCGACGATGGTGAGCGGATTGCCGCTCGCCAGCCGGCGCATGGTGTGGAGCAGCGGACGGTCGAAATGCGTCATTTCGGCCGGCGCACTGCAGGCGATTTGCGCCGAGGGGACCGGCGACGACGGCGCGAGCGGCCTTAACAGATCCGGCGGCATCGAGCGCGGTTCCGGCGCCGCAATCGCCGGCATCGCCGCCGGCGTCTCGGCCGGAGCCGCGACCGGGGTGACCTCCGGAACGGTCGAGAACGCCGCGGCCGGCATTTCGCCCAGCAGCATTTCGCCGGGCACCTGCGCCTGCGCCGCACTGTGCAGTGCAACAATGTGCACTGCAACAAACGCAGCGGCGACCGCGGCCCGCTTGATGCAGGTGTTTATGATTGATTTTTTGGCAGTCATTGCGTCGTTTGCATTCTCGTGGCGTCGAGATGAGCAGCAGCTACGATCTGCGACGCCAAAGCCCAGCCAATGCAGTCGTGAACACGACGCGCCATATCATATTTCTTTGTTGCGGAATAGAGGTCGAACGTGCCGGCGTCGTTCCAGTATTGCATAATCGCCAGCCGATCGAACAACAACGCACCATGCTGCTCAGCGATCGCCCGCATGAGGTCGGCATAGGTCGAAACGTCGAGCATCGAAACGGTGTGCGGGCTGTATTGCATGTTCATCAGAATGACATCTGCGCCCGCGGCTTGAATCTTCTCGACGCCCTCGTCGAGGCTATTGCGGAAATCCTCCGGCGCCACGCCGTCGAGCGCGTCGACCGTGCCGGCCTGCCAAACCACCAGCGTCGGCTTGTCTTCGGCCAGGATCTTATCCAAGCCTGCGACCATAGTGGCGGTGGTCTCTTTTGACTGCACGTGCGCGGTGACTTTGATGTCGGCGCCCGGCATGGCTTGTTTGAGCACAGCTTCAAGCCGTGCCGGGTAGGCGCTGCGGGCGCCGTCCGGACCGGAAAGCCCCGACGATCCCGAGCCGATCACGGCGATGTCGAGGCGGCGGCTCGTCTTGAACTCGCTCATCACCCGGCCCAGATCGACATCGCCGTCGATCAGCGATTGCGGCGCCTCGCATTGCAAGGGCGGCGTCGCGCGCGTGACGCCGGACAAACAGACGGCGACCGATGCGATCGTCGCCAGCACGGCGATGGCAAGCTTCATGCGTCTCCCCCAGCGAGGTCGGCGTCCGGCGGTTTAACCCGCGTTGGCGCCCCCCGTTCTTCCATATGCTTGTACCACGATATCAGGTTCGCTGTCGCAATCATGATCAGAATGCCGACCAAACTGATAACGATCTGAATGAGGGGACCGCCGGACCACTCGCTGATGATGAATTGCCCGGCAAATGCCAAGAAAACGCCCAGGCAGAAGATCTCCAGCGAATGCTGCCCGCAGCGTATCGCAGGCGCCAAAAAAGGCGATTTCAGCGCCGGCCAGTTGCGCGGCACGAAGCGGACGGTGACCGCCGCCAGCGCCAGGAAATGCGCAAAACGCAGCACGTCGAGATTTGTCTTGTCGATCGGATACATCCAGGCGCTGAGCCAGAGCGGCACGAAGCGCCCAAGTGGCTCGATATACCACGTTAATGTAATGGCGAAGGCGAACAGCAGATAAGCGACCGCAATGCCGAGCACGATGCGCGAGCGCAGCAAGCCCTCCAGGCGCTGCGCGCCGCCGAGCGCGCACCAGGCGCCGAACACGAACAGCAATTGCCAGGCGAACGGGTTGAAGAACCAGACGCCATTCGGATAGGCGGGCAGATTCCAATCGAAGTTCCAGGCCAGCACGTAGACCAATGCCGAGCCGGCAAGCGCGAGGGCGGGTTGCCGCAACAACAGCCACAGCATGGGCGGGAACAACAACAAGAGCACGATATAGAGCGGCAACACATCCATGTTGACCGGCTTGAACTTCAACAACAAGGCCTGAAAGATCGTGACGTCGGGTTGTTGGAGGAAATCGAGGATATTCATTTCCTCGGCGTAGAGCGGGTTGTCGAACGTCGCCGCGACATAGGCAATCTCGGCCATGAAGATCGTAAACAGAAAGATGTGGGCGACGTAGATTTGCCACGCACGCCGCAGCACGCGCGCGCTGGCGATAATGAGGCCGCGCTCGCGCATGGCGCGGCCATAGACGAAAGCCGCGGTGTAGCCGGAAATGAAGATGAAGATCTCGGTCGCGTCGGAAAAGCCGTAATTGCGGATGGTGAACCAGTTCACGATGTTTTGCGGAATGTGGTCGAGAAAAATCAACCACAGCGCGACGCCGCGGAACAGATCGAGCCGCAGGTCGCGCTCGCCTGGAACGGGAAGCGAAGCAGCCATCGGCGAGGCTATGGCGGACATTTTCTCGGCAAAAATTTGCTTGGCCGACATTTGCTTCACGATCGCATCCGTTTTACCAAAGCCGCGGAGCATGCGCGGTAGCTCAAATTTAGGCCGGCCGTATGGCTTGAGTAAGCGCGTCCGCATGGTTATTGCAACTCATGGGCACCGCGATATTCCCTTTTACACGGAATCGTTCATTTATACGTGGAACTGGCCCAGCTCGCACGCTGACATATGGGGAACAGGACGGCGTCATGTATCGCGCAGCGACCCGTAATATCGAAGTCGTGGTGACGCCGCGCTTCGTCGCCGACCGCTCCTCGCCGGAGAACAATTACTTTTTCTGGGCCTATACGATCTCGATCACCAACAACGGCGCCGAGACGGTACAATTAAAGACCCGCCATTGGCGCATCACCGATGCCAACGGCCGCCGCCAGGAGGTGCGCGGCGCCGGGGTGGTCGGCGAGGAGCCCGTGCTCAAGGCCGGCGAGTCGTTCGAATATACCAGCGGCGTGCCGCTGCAGACGCCGTCGGGCTTCATGGTCGGCAGCTACGGCATGGTGAGCGCGGCGGGCGAGCACTTCGATATCGAGGTGCCGGCCTTCTCGCTCGACAGCGTCGAGAGCAAGCGGACGATCAATTAGTTCAAGGGGTAGCCCTAGGCCCGCAGCGCGATCCGTGAAACGGTGTAGAATTAAGTGGTTAGAGAAGATGGCCAGGCGGCTTTTGCGCCCGTCCTTACCGCAGCAAGCGCTTAAAACTTGGGGCCTATGGCGCCGAACTTGGCGCCGTGACCTCGTCAGGCGCGAACACATAAGTCGAACTGCAGAATTCGCAGGTCACCGTAATCCGGCCATTCTCGACCATATCGTCGCGGTCAGTCTGCGTGAAACTCTTCAGCATGTTCTCGACGTTGTCCCGCGAACACGAACATTGCGCGTTGACCGGCGCATCGCGGAACACGTGGACGCCGCGTTCGTGGAACAGCCGGTAAGCCAGCCGCTCGCTTGAGAGATCGGGATCGAGCAGTTCGAGATCGTCGACGGTGTCGATCAGCGCGCGGCCTTCGACCCAGGCCTCGTCCTCCGCCAGCACGTGCGGCGCGGTGCCGGGCGGTGCATCGCCGGGATGCAGATCGGCCTGCCGCGCGCGCTCGGGCGACGCCGGCAGGAATTGCAGCAAAATGCCACCGGCGCGCCAATGCCGGCGCGCACCGTTCTTGCCGGCGCGAAACTCTTCGGCAACGGCAAGCCGTACGCGCGTCGGAATTTGCTCCGAGCGGGCAAAATATTCATGCGCGACCTGTTCGAGGTCGCCGCCTTCGAGCGCCACAAGTCCCTGGTAGCGGCTCATCTCCGGTCCCTGGTCGATGGTCATTGCGAGATGACCGCGACCGAGCAATTGGCCGGGCGCGGCGGCGCTCGTCAGCAATCGCGCTATCGACGCGCGCGGCATCGAAGCGCGCGCAGGCCCGCACCTTGCCGGGCGATGTGAAATCGACCACCAGCATGCGCACCGGCCCGTCGCTCTGGGTTTGCAGGATGAAGCGGCCGTCGATCTTGAGGGAGGAGCCGAGCATGACGGTGAGCACGATCGCCTCGCCGAGGAGCTTGGCCACCGGCGTCGGATAATCGTGGCTGCCGAGGATGGCGTCGACCGCCGGCCCGAGCCGCACAATGCGGCCGCGCAGATCGAGCGCCTTGACCGCGAACGGCAGGATGGTGTCGTCAAGCCCGGTTTGGGCGGGCGCACGAACCGGGATTGCGAAATCGGGATTGTTCATCGCCCAAATATAGGTCGGCGTCGGACAATTGTGAGGTCGCGGCAGGGCCGACCGTTATGGCGTTCACCTCGAGGCACCAGGCCAAAATACCCTTCTGCGCGTGCAGCCGGTTTTCGGCCTCGTCGAACACGACCGACTGCGGCCCGTCCATCACCTCGTCGGTGACTTCCTCGCCGCGATGCGCCGGCAGGCAATGCATGAAGACGGCATCCGGCTTGGCGCGCGCCATCAGCCGCGCATTGACCTGGTAGCGCTTGAGCAAATTATGGCGGCGCGCGCCGTTGCGGTCGCCCATCGACACCCAGGTGTCGGTGACGACGCAGTCGGCGCCCTTGACCGCTTCGTCGGGATCGACGCCGATGCTGATCGCGGCGCCGGACGATTTGATCCAGTCGAGCAACGGCTTTTTCGGCGCCAGTTCCGGCGGGCTGGCGACGTTGAGCTGAAATTCGAAACGCTCGGCGGCATGCATCCAAGAGGTGAGCACGTTGTTGGCGTCGCCGCTCCAGGCGACGGTGCGGCCGCGGATCGGGCCGCGATGCTCCTCGAAAGTCATGACGTCGGCCAGCACCTGACAGGGATGCGAGCGCCGCGTCAGGCCGTTGATGACCGGCACCGCGGCGTAGCGCGCCAGCTCGGCGACTGCGGCCGGATCGAGCGTGCGGATCATAATGGCGTCGATGTAGCGCGACAGCACGCGCGCGGTGTCGGCGAGCGTTTCGCCGCGGCCGAGCTGCATTTCTTCCGCGGTCAACAAAATGGCATCGCCGCCAAGCTGCCGCATGGCGACCTCGAACGAGACCCGGGTGCGGGTCGAAGGCCGCTCGAAGATCATCGCCAGCGTCTTGCCGGCGAGCGGCCGTTCGGCGCCGGCCGCGGCGGCGGCTTTGTGTTTGGCCTTCATGGCCCGCGCCGAAGCGATCATCGCCCGTAGCTCGGCGGCCGGCACGTCGATGAGGTCGAGAAAATGCCGGACGCCGGTCATCCGGCGGTCTCCGCCTTGCGGCTTTGCCCGTGCGCGGCGGCGAGGCGCGCCAAGGCACGGTCGAGCCGCGCAACGCCCTCGGCGATCTCTTGCTCGCTGACGATGAGCGGCGGCAGCAGGCGGACGACATTATCCCCGGCGCCGACGGTGAGCATGTGTTCGGCGCGCGTCGCATCGACCAATTCGCCGGCCGGAACCAGCATCCGCAAGCCGACCAACAGGCCCTCGCCGCGCACCTCGGCGACCAGGGCGGGATAGCGGTCCTTGAGCTCCGCGAGCTTTTGCTTGAACACCAGCGCGGTCCGCTGCACCTGCTCGAAGAAGCCGGGCGCTAGCATGACATCGAGCGTCGCGTTGACGGCGCTCATCGCCAGCGGGTTACCGCCGAACGTCGAGCCGTGGGTTCCGGGGGTCATGCCCTTGGCCGCCTCCTCGGTCGCCAGCACGGCGCCGACCGGAAAACCGCCGCCGAGCGCCTTGGCGAGCGTCATGACGTCGGGCGTGATCCCGGTCCGTTGATGGGCGAACAGCTCGCCGGTGCGGCCCATGCCGCTTTGCACCTCGTCGAAGACCAAGAGGAGACCGTGCTGGTCGCACAGCTCGCGCAGCGCCCGCAGGAACCAGGGCTCGACTGAGCGCACACCGCCTTCGCCCATCAGCGGCTCGATCATGATGGCGGCGGTTTCGTCGCCGATGGCGCCTTTGACGGCCTCGAAATCGCCGAATGGAACCTGATCGAAGCCTTCGACCGGCGGGCCGAAGCCTTCGAGATATTTCTTCTGACCGCCGGCGGCGAGCGTCGCCAGCGTGCGGCCGTGGAAAGCGCCTTCGAAAGTGACGATGCGGTAGCGTTCCGGCGCGCCGCTCGCCGCCTGATATTTGCGGGCGCATTTGATCGCGCCCTCGACAGCCTCGGCGCCGGAATTGCAGAAGAATACGACCTCGGCGAAGCTTGCGCCGCACAGCCGCGCCGCGGCGCGCTCGGATTCCGGAATTTCGAAGAGGTTGGAGACGTGCCATAGCTTCGCCGACTGCTCGGCGAGCGCGGCGACCAGATGCGGGTGCGCATGACCGAGCGCGTTGACCGCGACGCCTGAGGTGAAGTCGAGATAACGCTCGCCGTTGGTCGCGATCAGCCATACGCCTTCGCCCCGCTCGAAGGCGAGGTGCACACGCGCAAAGGTCGGCATCAAATGCGATGTCACGGCTGAGCCCGTCAACGCTGCGCAGCAGCAATCGCGCAGTTCAAATGAAATGTGCCGCCTCTTCCGGGCGGCACCGTAGGGCATTGTATTTCCGTCCGCCGCACTGTCAACACACGATAATTAGGCTTCGCGAACTCCATTTGTACCCACTTCATCCACACATCTGCAGGAATATGTGGACTCATTTCAGTCGAACTCTTGCGTCAGACTCCAGCCATATTGTAGCCTTTTGATTGTCAAGTACGACATCTCGTGCGGCGGACAGTCATCTAAAGCGTTGGCGTTTGAGTGCGTGCTGGGCGGCGACACGCTGCCTGGCTCGCTGAGGGATTCTCGCAAAACGCTGATAATGGAAAAGGAGATTTCCCGCACATGCAAGGAGCATTGGGGATGTCGTGGACTGACGAGCGGGTCGAGCTGCTCAAGAAACTGTGGTCGGACGGTCTTTCCGCAAGCCAGATCGCCGCCGAACTCGGCGGCATTACGCGCAATGCCGTGATCGGCAAAGTGCATCGTCTCGGTCTGTCCGGCCGCGCCAAGAGCACGTCGAGCGCCGCGCCGCGTCCGCGCAAGGCGCGTTCGCCGTCGCATATGTTGCGCATCGGGCGGGCGTCGATCCGCGGCAATACCGCGCTGGCGCATGCCTATGAGAGCGAAACGGAAGCCGAGCCGGAACTGATCGACAACATTATCCCGATCGGCCAACGTCGCACCCTCCTCGAGCTGAACGAACAGACCTGCCGCTGGCCGGTCGGCGATCCGGGCAGCACCGAATTTTTTTTCTGCGGCGGCAATACGCTCGAGGGGCTGCCCTATTGCGCCTACCACTCGCGGGTGGCCTATCAGCCGGCCGGCGACCGTCGCCGGGATAGGCGGCCACCGCGCTAAGGCTTCTGTGTCATCCGCGCTGGCGGAGCATCCAGCGGGCACATCGTCGTTACGATTTGTTTTTGCAAGATCGAGTTGCCGGAGCACTCGACGCGCGGATTGACGACAAAAGCGGCCTGATCAGCTCGCCTTGCCGAGCCGGTCGTCCTTGACGATCCGATCATCCTTTGCCAAGCGGTCGTCCTTGCCGAAACGATCGTCAAGCGAATAGCCGGCGCCGCGCACGGTGCGGATCGGATCGGTGGCGTGGCCGCGATTGAGCGCCTTGCGCAGGCGGCCGACATGCACGTCGACAGTGCGTTCGTCGATATAGACGTCGCTGCCCCAGACGCCGTCGAGCAATTGCTCGCGCGAGAACACCCGGCCCGGACGTTCCATCAGAAATTCGAGCAGCCGGAACTCGGTGGGGCCGAGGTCGACCGGGCGGCTCGCGCGCGACACCCGCTTTTTCTCGCGATCGAGTTCGAGGTCGCCGATGGAGAGCACCATGGCGACGCGTTCGGGACTGGCGCGGCGTAACAGCGCACGCACGCGCGCCAGCAATTCCGGCACCGAGAACGGCTTGACGATGTAGTCGTCGGCGCCGGTGGCGAGGCCGCGCACGCGCTCGCTTTCCTCGCCGCGCGCGGTCAGCATAATGATCGGCAGCGATTGCGTCTGCGGCCGCGCCCGCAACCGGCGGCACAGCTCGATGCCGGACAGGCCGGGCAGCATCCAGTCGAGCACGATGAGATCGGGCGCGGTTTCCTTAAGCCGCGTATCGGCGTCATCGCCTCGGGTGACGGCGTCTACCTCATAGCCTTCGGCTTCGAGATTGTAGCGCAACAGCGTGGTGAGCGGCTCCTCGTCTTCCACGATCAGGATGCTGGCTCCCATCCAGGGCTCCTATTTCTGCAGTATGCCTGCGGGAAAACTCGTGGTGTCACCCTTTGGACGCTGATCGGTAATCGGACGGCCCTCGATCATGTAATAGACGGTCTCGGCGATGTTGGTGGCATGGTCGCCGATGCGCTCGATGTCCTTGGCGCAGAACATCAGATGCATGCAGAAGGTAATGTTGCGCGGATCCTCCATCATGTAGGTCAGGAGCTCGCGGAACAGCGAGGTGCACATCGAATCGACTTCTTCGTCGCCGTTCCAAACCGCCAGAGCGGCCTGCCAAGTCGCGGCCGGCATAGGAATCCAGCACCTGCTTGAGCTGCGCCAAGACCAGCGCCGACATGTGCTCGACGCCGCGGATCAGCTTTTGCGGGTAGAAGTCGCCGTCGAGCGCGACGACGCGCTTGCCGATATGCTTGGCATGGTCGCCGATCCGCTCGAGATCGTTGCACACGCGCATGGCGCTCACGCATTCGCGCAGGTCGACCGCCATCGGCTGCCGCCGCGCGATGGTGAGGATGGCTTTTTCCTCGATCTCGCGCTGCAGCGCATCGATCGTCGGGTCCATGGCGATGACGCGCTCGCCCAGTTCGACGTCGCGTTCGACCAGCGCCTGCACGGAATTGGCGATCTGGCGCTCGGCGAGCCCGCCCATCTCGGCGACCTTGCGGGTGATTTCCTGCAGGTCGGTGTCGAACGCCTTCGTAGTATGGTCGATCCGCGTCGTGGTGATCTCGGTCATTGGCTTTTACCTGGACGCTTATGCCGATTACCCGAACCGGCCGGTGATATAGTCTTGGGTGCGCTGGTCGTGCGGCGCGGTGAACATTTTGCTGGTCGAATCGAACTCGATCAGTTCGCCGAGATACATGAAAGCGGTGAACTCCGATACCCGCGCGGCCTGCTGCATATTATGGGTGACGATCACGATCGTATAGTCGTCCGTCAATTCGTCGATCAATTCCTCGATCTTGGCGGTCGAAATCGGATCGAGCGCCGAGCACGGCTCGTCGAACAGGATCACCTCGGGCCGCACGGCGACGGTGCGGGCGATGCACAGCCGCTGCTGCTGGCCGCCGGAGAGGCTCTGGCCGTTGGTGTTGAGCTTGTCCTTGACCTCTTCCCATAAAGCCGCGCGCCGCAGCGAGGTCTCGACGCGGCCGTCGAGTTCCGACTTCGACAGCTTCTCGTAAAGACGGATGCCGAACGCGATATTCTCGTAAATCGACATCGGGAACGGCGTCGGCTTCTGGAACACCATGCCGATACGCGCGCGCAGCAGATTGAGGTCCTGCTTCGGCGACAGGATGTTCTCGCCGTCGAACAATGACCTCGCCGGTGGCGCGCTGGTGCGGATAAAGGTCGTACATGCGGTTGAGCACGCGCAACAAGGTCGACTTGCCGCAGCCCGACGGGCCGATGAAGGCGGTGACCTTGTTCTGGTAGAGCGGCAGGCTGATCGATTTTAGCGCCCTCGCCTCGCCGTAGAAGAAATTGAGATCGCGGATGGTGATCTTCTCGGCCAGGCCCGCCCGATCGGTCGGCGCGTGGCTGACGTTCGGCACGCTAACGGAAGCAACGCTCATGCTCATGACTGTTTTCCCGATGGGACGAGGGCGCGCGCGCTGATGCTCAACGCCAGCACGGTAAGCGTGATGATGAGGGCGCCGGTCCAGGCCAGCGCCTGCCAGTCGTGGTAGGGGCTGAGCGCGAACTGGAAGATGATGACCGGCAGGCTGGAGATCGGCTGGTTGAGGTCCGTGCTCCAGAACTGGTTGTTGAGCGAGGTAAACAGCAGCGGCGCGGTCTCGCCGCTGATGCGGGCGACGGCCAGCAGCACGCCGGTCACCATGCCGGCGCGCGCGGCGCGATAGCAGATGCGCGTGATCGACATCGATCGCGGCAGGCCGATCGAAGTCGCGGCCTCGCGCAGCGCGTTCGGCACCAGCGTCAGCATATCCTCGGTCGTGCGCACCACGACCGGGATGACAAGCACGGCAAGCGCGACGCCGCCGGCGTATCCGGAGAAGTGCCCCATGGGCGCGACCATGACTTCATAGATGAACAGGCCGACGACGATGGAAGGCGCGCTGAGCAGGATATCGTTGATGAAGCGCACCACGCTGGTCAGCCTGTCGTAACGGCCGTATTCGGCCATGTAGGTGCCGGCGAGAATGCCGATCGGCGTACCGATCGCCACGGCGAGGATCGTAAGGATCAGGCTGCCGAAGATCGGGTTAAGCAGGCCGCCGGCCGAGCCGGGCGGCGGCGTCATTTGCGTAAACACCGCAACCGACAGGCCGCCGAAACCCTTCCACAGCAACGCGCCGAGGATCAGCACCAGCCAGCCGATGCCGAACAGCGTTGCGCAGATCGCCAGCGCGGACGCGACGATGTTGCGGCTGCGGCGGCCGGCATAGCGCATTGTCAGAGCATTATCGGTCATGGCGTCACCCGATCCGGCGTTCGATGCGCATCAGCATGTAGCGCGCGATCGCCAGCACGATGAAGGTGATGACGAACAGGATCAGGCCGAGCTCGATCAGCGCCGAAGTATAGAGATCGCCGACCGCCTCGGTGAATTCGTTGGCGATGGTCGCGGAAATTGTGGTGCCGGGGGCGAGGATCGAAGCGGAAATCCGGTGGGCATTGCCGATCACGAAGGTCACCGCCATGGTTTCGCCGAGCGCCCGGCCCAGTGCGAGCATGATGCCGCCGATGATGCCGACCCGCGCATAAGGCATGACCACGTTGCGCACCACTTCCCATCTCGTGCAGCCAAGGCCATAGGCGGCCTCCTTGAGCACTCCAGGCACCGCCTCGAAGACGTCGCGCGTGATCGCGGTCACGAACGGCAATACCATGATGGCGAGGATCAGGCCGGAGGTGAGCAAGCCGATGCCGTAGGGCGGGCCGGCAAACAGCGGCCCAATGCCCGGCAGGTTGCCGAACGTATTGATCAGGAACGGCTGCAATGTCGCTTGCAGGAACGGGGCGAAAATAAACAAGCCCCAGATGCCGTAGATGATGCTGGGAATGCCGGCGAGGAGTTCAATGGCAATGCCGATCGGCCGCCGCAGCCATTGCGGGCAGAGCTCGGTGAGAAAGAAGGCGATCATCAAGCCCGACCGGCACGGCGATCAGCATGGCGATGAACGACGTCAAGATGGTGCCGTAGATCGCCGGCAGCGCGCCGAAAATATTGGTGACCGGGTTCCAGCGCTCGCTGGTCAGGAACCCGAAACCGAACGCCCTGATCGCCGGAATCGAACCTTGGACCAGCGAGACGATAACGCCGCTCAACAGCAACAGGACGCCGATAGCGGCGGTCCGGGTCAGGTGGCGGAACATCGCGTCGCCGAACCGCAGCCGATCGAGCACCTTCGAGCGCGTGGCCGCTCCGGCGGAAATCGCCAGCCGTTCCGTCATCACCACATCGACCACGGGACGCTTCTCCGGATTTTGCATCAACTCCCCTTTGCAGCGCGTACTGGGGAGCTAATCAATGAACTTTTCGGCTGTTGACACAAGACGCCGTCGGATACGCAGTGCAAAAGGGAGGAAAAGGAGAAAGGCGCCTGAGGGGCGCCTTTCCCGCACTCGTCAATCTCTAGAAATGGCTGCCGCCGGCGCCTTTGATTTTGTCTTTCCAGGTCTTTTCGATCAGCGCGACGACGCTGTCCGGCATCGGAACGTAGTCGAGGTCGGTCGCCATCTGCTTGCCGTTCTTATAGCCCCAATCGAAGAATTTGAGGGCTGCGGCGGAATCGGCCCGCATCGCCGGGGTCGATTGCATCAGGATGAACGTCGAGCCGGCAACCGGCCAGGACTTGTCGCCGGCGGCATTGGTCATGATCACGTGGAAGTCCGGCGCGCTGGTCCAATCGGCGCCGGCGGCGGCGGCTTGGAACGCCTCCATCGTCGGGGCAACGGTCTTGCCCGCAGCGTTGATCATCTTGGCATAGGTCAGGTTGTTCTGCTTGGCGTAGGCGTATTCGACATAGCCGAGCGAACCCACGGTCTGCGCCGTATTATTGGCGACGCCTTCACTGCCTTTGGCGCCGATGCCGACCGGCCATTCGACCGCGGTGTTTTCACCGACCTTGGATTTCCATTCCGGGCTGACCTTGGACAGATAGTTGGTCCAGATGAACGTGGTGCCCGATCCGTCCGAGCGATGCACGACGGCGATCGCGATGTCCGGCAAGCTTGACGCCCGGATTGAGCTTGGCGATCGCCGGATCGTTCCATTTGGTGATCTTGCCGAGGAAGATCTTGGCGATGGTCGGGCCGTCGAGAGTGACTTCGCCCGGCTTGATGCCGGGCAGGTTCAGGAGCGGAACGACGGAGCCGTTGATGACCGGAAACTGCACGAAGTTGTTCTTGGCGACGTCTTCCGGCGATCAGCGGCATATCGGTGGCGCCGAAAGTGACGGTCTTGGCGGTGATCTGCTTGATGCCGCCGCCCGAGCCGATCGACTGATAGTTCAGCCCGACGCCGGTGTCTTTCCTGTACACATCCGCCCATTTGGCGAGCACGGGATAGACGAAGGTGGAGCCGGCGCCGGTGAGGTCGGCGGCGGATGCGGGAAGCACCGTGGCCGCGAGCAAGCCGGCGACGGCGAGTGATGTCAGATGTTTCACGTGGTTGTCTCCTGTGAGAGGAAATTGTGCGCGGTTCGGGTCGTCGACCCGAATGGGGGCAATGTCGACTTAACGTCCCTGTCTGGGCGTTTTTGTTGCGGATCGCTGTCTGGCAGAACGCTGCATCGGGAGGATGCCCCTAGCAAAGCGGACCCGCAGCGGCGGCATGGTTAGGTTCGGCCCATAACCGTTCTATGAGCCTGGTATGACAATCAGATGACAGCCTAAGCTATTGAATAATCAGCGATTTACCGCGAATGCGCAGCAACCGCGGTGGGCAGATGCACGGTGAATGTGGCGCCCTCGCCGGGTGCGCTGTCGATGGTCAGCCGGCCGCGATGGCGATTAAGAATGTGTTTGACGAGCGCCAGACCGAGGCCGGTTCCACCCTGGGCGCGGCTCTCGGTGACATCGACGCGGTAGAACCGCTCGGTCAGCCGCGGCAAATGCTCGGGCGCGATGCCCGGCCCGTAATCGCGCACACTCACTTGCGCTTCGGGCTCGCCGTCGGCCGATGCGCCGGGCCCGATCTTGATGTCGACGCGCCGGCCGGCGGCGCCGTATTTGAGCGCGTTCTCGACCAGATTCTCGAAAATGCGGACCAGTTCGTCGTGGTCGCCCAGTATCGGCAAGCGCATTCGCCGCATCGATATGGACGGTCACGCCGCGGTCGCGCGCCAGCGTTTCGAGCCCGTCGACGACCTGGCGAACGATCGGCACCAGATCGACCGGCGTATCGGGGCGGCGGTGCGCATTGAGCTCGATGCGCGACAATGACAACAGATCGTCGATCAAGCGCGCCATGCGCCGCGCTTGTTCCTGCATGATGGCGAGAAAACGCTCGCGCGCTTTGGCGTCGTCGCGCGCCGAGCCTTGCAAGCGTCTCGATAAAGCCGAGCAGCGCGGCGAGCGGCGTGCGCAATTCGTGGCTGGCATTGGCGACGAAGTCGGCGCGCATTTCCTCGACCCGGCGCAGCGGCGTGAGATCGTGAAAGGTGATCAGCACGAAATCGGGCCTCGCCGCATTCGGCTCGCGCTTGACCGGCATCACGATGGTCTCGAACCAGCGATCGATCGGCACGCGCTCGGAATAGACGACGCGCTGCACTTCGTCTTCCGCCGTGGCGCGGCCGATCGCTTCGATCAATTCGGGCATCCGCAGCGCGAACGCGACCGGCTCGCCTTGCCGCAGCGCCGGCGCCAACGCGCGGGCGCGCTCATTGAGCGCCAGCACGCGGCCGTCGCGATCGAGTGCCACGACCGGATCGGGCAGGCCGGCGACGACGGCGCGCAGAAAACCGTCGCCGCGTTCGGACACGGCGACCGGCTGGGCCAGGCGATCCTCGTCTTTGGCGGAGCGGACCGCGAGCACGACGGCGCCGGCGACGATGGCGAAACCGCCGAGCGCATAGGCGATGGGCAGCGCGCCGGCGAACGCCAAGGCGGCGAACACGGCAGCCGCCGCCACGATCACCATGCGCCCGCCGCGCCAGCGCCTCGCGGTAAGCAATGCTCGATCTTCAACCAAGCTCATAAAGCCCTCGGATCGCCTTAAGCGGCCGATCAGGACGCGTCCGATTTCTCCCGGACGCGTGCGCTCGACGCGCCGATCGGCGGCGGCGACGATCGAGATATGCGCCGCGCGGCGCGACTGAGCAAGGCTTCGCGCACCGCCAACACCGCAAGCGAGAGCACGAATGGAATAATGTAATACAGGAGCCGGAACAGCAGCAGGCCGGCCAGCAGGTCGCCCTTGTCGAATTGCCACAGCGCCACCAGCATGGCGGCGTCGAATACGCCGAGGCCGCCGGGTGCGTGGCTGGCAAAACCGAGCAGCGTGGCGGCGACGAAAATCACCGCCACCGTAACGAAGCCGACATGGGGATCGTCCGGCACCAGCATGTACATGGCGGCGGCACAGCAGGCGAGATCGACGATACCGATCGCGATCTGAATGAGCGTCAGCGGCCCGCCGGGCAATTGCACCTGCCAGCCGTCGCGCCCGATCACCCGCGGCTTGACCCAAACCCACAACACGTAGGCGGCGAGCAGCGCAAGAATGACCAGAGCGATGACGCGGTTGGCCCATAACGGCAGTTGATCGAGCGCGCGCGCCGCTTGCGGCGCATCGAGAACGCCCAAGCCCAGCACGGTGGCGTTGCCGAGCCAGAACGTCAGGCCGGCGATGAAACAGATTTTGGTGACCTCGACGACGCTCAGTCCCCAAGCGGAATAGATGCGGTAGCGCACCGCGCCGCCGGAGAAGATGCTGGCGCCGACATTGTGCCCGATCGCATAACTGGTGAACGCGGCCAGCGCGGCGACGCGATACGCGTATTTCGGCGCGGCCGATGGTGCGCAGTGCGAACAGGTCGTAAAAAGTCAGCGTCAAATACCCGGCGGCGACGAACAGACCGGCAACAATGAGGGTCTGCCGATCGGTCGCTTTGAGCGCGCGCAAAAGTTCGTCGGTGTCGAGGTCGCGCAGAATGTGATAAAGCACAATCACCGCGACCACGATGATGGTCAGGCTGAGCGCCAAGCCGATCCGGCTCAAGCCGATCTTGCGGTCGAAGAAATGCGCGCTGTCGCGCAATTTATTCAACATGCCGCGCTCCGAACCGACTGCTGGCGCATCCATCGCGAATCCCGTTCCGCCGACCAGCCCGCCAGCCCACCCGCGCGAACCAGCACCCCCCTAGCAGATGTCATAATCCGGTGCGAGTGCGGCAGCGTCTCACCCCCGGATGCAGGCCAGGCAGGTCACTTTTTTCCCAACTCGCCGGCCCCGAAGAACTCGCTGAGTTCCTTATACGTTTCCTCCGGCGCCTCTTCCGAAAGGTAATGGCCGCAAGGCAGCGCCTTGGCGCCGCGGATGTCGGCGGCATAGCGCTGCCAGATTTCGCCCGGACCCGGCTTGTGATTGCGGCCGACGCCGCCGGTCGCGCCCCACAGCAGCAGCACCGGACAGGTGATCTTGCGCCCGGCCTCGAAATCCTTGGTGTCCATGGCGAAGTCGATGGTGGCGGTGGCGCGGTAGTCCTCGCACATGGCGTGGACGGTCGCCGGATTGCGCATATAGCGCTTGTACTCGGCGAGCGCCCGCGGATCGAAGAAGCTCAAGCCTTGTGCGGTCTTGGCCAGCTTCTTCTCGATGAAGAAGTCCGGATCGGCGCTCATCAAATGCTCGGGAAAATCGTACGGCTGGATCATGAAGAACCAGTGCCACGAGAACGTCGCCCAGGCTTTGGTCATGTGATTGAACAGATGATGCTGCGGAACGATGTCGAGGATCGCCGCGCGGGCGACTTGCTCCGGGTGATCGAGGCACATGCGGTGCAGCACGCGCGCGCCGCGATCGTGCCCGGCGGCGTAGAAACGGCTGTGACCGAGCGCGGTCATCACCTCGATCTGATCCTGCGCCATGGCGCGGAACGAATAGTTGGAATGATCGTCGCCGCCGGGCGGCTTTTCGGAATCGCCGTAGCCGCGCAGATCGGTGGCGACCACGGTGAATTCCTCCGCCAAGCGCGGCGCGAATTTGTGCCACGACAGATGGCTGAACGGATTGCCGTGCAGCAGCAACAGCGGCGGCCCGTTACCGCCGTAAAGGGTCACGATCCGCGCGCCACACGTTTTGATCTCGGTCTGGGTAAAGCCCTCGAACATCTGTCCTCCCGTCATTCCGGGGCGCGCGAAGCGCGAGCCCGGAATCCATAATCACTGACTTATTAGATGATAACTTCTACCTTCAACAACCTCACGCATTGTGGTTATGGATTCCGGGCCCGCGGGCTTCGCCCACGTCCCGGAATGACGAAATGGGGAGAAAAATGCCGACAGATATCGATCCGCAATCGGGCTTCCGCCTGCCGCTGCCGAAGCGCGAGGATTTGGATGAGGTCGGCCAGCGCGCCTATGACCGCGCCAATACGCCGGGCAAGACCATCGTCGGTCTGCGCGGCCCGGCCGGCATTCACCTTTACAGCACCAAGACCGTCGAGGCGCACAACACGATCAACCGCTATTTGCGCCACGAGGCCGGCTTCGATCCGAAAGTGCGCGAGGTCGCTATTCTGACGGTGGCGCGCGAAATGGACAGCCGCTTCGAATGGGCGGCGCACGAGCCCGAGGCGTTGACGGTCGGCGTTCCGCAGAATGTCGTCGAGGTGATCAAGCACCGCAAGAGCACTCAAGGCTTGAGCGAGATCGATGCGGCGATCATCGAATTCGGCCGCCAGGTCGTCGGTAAGCACAAGGTCGATGCCGCGGCGTTCGCGCGGCTGAAAGCCTTGTTCGAATCGGAGCAGCTGGTCGATCTCGTTCTGCTGATGGGCAATTACGCCGGCACCGCAATCCTGCTCGCGGCCTTTGACATGCAGGTCGCGGACGGCAGGCCGCTGTTGCCGGTGGAGTAAGGTTCGTGCTTCCCGGGCGCAGCGCAGCACGAAGTGATGCGCTGCAGACCCGGGATCGTAACCCATGCTGAGTTTGGAACGATCCCGGATCAGCGGTGCACCGCTGCGCGGTGCGCCGCGTCCGGGAAACGTCGTCATTTCTTCTTGTCCAGCCCCAGCTCGCTCCAGCGCGCCTTGGCGGCGGCGATGTCTTCCGGCGTCGGCCACACCATCGGCGGGAACCGCGCGCCGCCGAATTCCGGATCGGGGTCGTAGTCGAGATTCATCGTGGCGTCGATCAGAACCCGGTTCCACTTGCCGGTGCCGTACAGCGAGGTATTGCGGTCGCGCTTGCGCGTCGACGGATCGAGGCCGAGCCCGAACGTCGCCGGCATGATGACGATGTCGTCCTCGCCGGCATTGACGCGATAGGCGATGGCCCAATCGACCGCGGCGTAATCGTGGATGTCGATATCGTCGTCGACCACGGTGACGTGCTTATAGCGCACGTGGCCGGCCGACGAGCCCCACAGCGCGTTGGCGACCTGCTTGGCCTGGCCGCGATAGCTCTGCTTGATCTGCACCAGGATGTTGACGCCGGCCTGCACCGGCGGACACCACACGTCGGTAATGCCGGGCACGCCGGCGCGGTCGAGCACGTTCCAGGCGGTCGCCGCGCGCATGATCGACGAGCACATGCCGTTTTCCGAAAAGCAGCCGGGCATCGAGCCTTCGATGGTGCCGCGGAAGATCGGCTTGTTGCGATGGGTGATGCAGGTGACGCGGATGGCGGGTTTCGGCGAACGATCGCCGGCGATGTAGCCGGTGACTTCGGCGAACGGGCCTTCCATCACGTAGCTTTCGGGATCGAGCCCGAGATAGCCTTCGATCACGATCTCGGCGCTGGCCGGCACCTGCAGATCGACGGTCTCGCATTGCACGAGATCGACCGGCGCGCCGCGCACCGCGCCGATCACGTCGTATTCGCACAGCCCCTTCGGCACCGGCGAGCCGGCGACAAAGCCGAGCGACGGCTCCCAGCCGATGGCGACCGCGATCGGCATCTCCTTGTGGCCTTTCTGCTGCCAGGCGGTGACGTGATGGCCGATATGCTGGGCGCGCCACATCAGGATCGGGATCAGATTCTTGCCGCCGACCATGCCGCGATAGATGCCGACATTCGTCACGCCGGAGTCGGGATCTTTGGTCACGACGCCGCCGTAAGTGAGAATGTAGCGGCCGCCGTCGGCCCGGTTCCATTGCGGCACCGGAAGCTCCAACAGATCGATGTCGTCGCCCTTGACGACGTTCTCCTTGACCGGCCCGGTCTTGACCAGGTTCGGCGGCACGCTGCTGGTGAGAAGCGTGCGGCCGAGCTTGACCAATTCGCGCGCATGCGTGTCGGGCTCCAGCCCGAGCATGATGGCGACGCGGCGCGCGCTCGACAGCCCGCCGGTGAACACCTGCCGGCAGCGGGCATTGGCGCCATAATCGCGGATATTGTTGAACAAGCAGCGCTGGCCCGGTGCCGGCGCCCTGCGCCAGCCGCGCGATGGTGCCGAGCTCGACATTCCAATCGACCTCGGCGTCGATCTGCTGCAATTCGCCGGCGCCGCGTCAGCGCGTTGATCCAGCCGCGCAAATCGCCGAACGCAACCGGCTTTCGTTCTGTGCTCATTGATGGTCCCGGTGATTGAGCATGATCCCGAAAAGTGGAAACCGGTTTTCGGAAAAGATCATGCTCCAATGAAACAGCTAGGGCGTTTTTGCGCTGGTCGTCATCGGTCTGTCAATCTTGCTCCTCCTTTGGCGCAGAGCGGACAAGCAACCGCGTTCTCGCGACGCATGCGCGCCCGAGTTTTGCCGACGCCACTGCCAAGATCGTCCCTCGGAGCCCAATCGCGTCATGCCTTAACCGGCGGTGGGACCGGTCTTCGGCTCGATCACGCTCCGATAAGCCAAGAAAAGAAAAAAGGAAGCGGAACGCCGACAGACGCACACTGCATGAAACCGCATCAGCGGATGCGGCCGCGCGCGAAGCGTCGCGCGCTCGCCTGTCGGCGTTCCACCACGGCACTTGCGGCGGCGACCGAACGCCACCGCTCAGCTCCAGTTCACGCGCTTTCCGGGAC
This sequence comes from uncultured Alphaproteobacteria bacterium, assembly GCA_963816565.1. Classification (GTDB taxonomy): domain Bacteria; phylum Pseudomonadota; class Alphaproteobacteria; order Rhizobiales; family Xanthobacteraceae; genus BOG-931. The sequence goes on from CAWFLM010000004.1 coordinate 182,427, forward strand.
GGAACTAGGTAGGGATGGGCGTTACCCATCCCCGGCCGTCCCGGTGCAGCGGGCGTTTATGAGCCCGCAGGCCGGTCATAGTGCCGGCCGGGCGTTTTGGCCCGGAGCCGCCCGGGAGCGGGGCTGACAACCCCGCCCGCGGGAACCGCCTCGCCCCTGTCCGCCGGTGTCACCCGGCGGCGTCCTTACGGGCGAGATGGTTTGCTATGTAACGCGATAATGACGATATGTCAAGAGCGGGGCACTCTTTTAGTGACCGATCTGGGAGCCTTAGGGCACGCTTCGCTCAGCCTAGGCTGTCAGCCGTCGTGGGTCGCATAATCGACCGGTTGGCACACCTTCGTTGTTGATCTCGATCTGGAAGGTTTCGGACAAGCCCGCCCTTCCAGACGATGTTAGTTGGAGTGCACGGCTGCCCGACACATGTTTGAGCCAGCCGAGCTCCAACACACGATCCAGAATCCGAGCTCCGACGAGCCCCTTGAGGTGATAACGACGCTCGCTCCAATCGAGACAGGGCTGGCAGAAAATCCGCCGAGGCCGCAGCCGCAGATCAACGCCGAACCCGGAAAGGAAACGCTCGCCCGAAGACGTGACCTCACCGCCTTCATCGGTGAGTACGATGTGCCCCATGACCACAAGTGCATCGGTGACAGCGACTCCTACCTGGCCGGCCAGGTGATCGTAGCAACTTCGGGCAAAACGGAGTGCATCGTCGTTTGCCGACCGCGGCCGATGGCGGGGTGGCACCTCTATGGCGGCGACGACCTTGATGCTCTCCAGCATTGTCGCGACCAGCGGGGACGCGATCCGATAATAGCTGAAGCGGCGCTCGCGAGTGACAGTCAAAAGCCGCGCGGCAACCAGCTTGCTCAGGTGGCCGCTCGCCGTCGCGCGAGAGACATTGACGCAGTAAGCAAGCTCAGTGGCCGTCAGCGACTGGCCGCCCATAAGGGCGTTAAGCATCGTGGCTCGCGCAGTGTCACCCACGAGAGCGGCCACTTCCACCAGATTTGCCGCCGCGACCATCCTTAACCCTATCGCTGACACCGGAAGCACATCAATCGAAAACAGTTTGGCATGGGCCGAACTGTTCGCGCGAGACAATTGCGAACCTCGCGGCAAGAATGCGCTGTAACAGGAGGAACGCATCATGGGAATGGCGGCGGTAATCTACAAGAAAGGTGCACCCGACAACTTCGTGTGGGAGGAGATCAAGGTCGGGCCTCCCGGGCGTGGCCAGATACGTCTTCGCAGCACGGCGGTCGGCGTGAATTTTGCTGATACGTACCATCGAGCCGGTATCCCGCACCCGATGATCGTCGGCGATCCGCCGATCGTCCTCGGTTTCGAAGGAGTTGGCGAGATCGAGGAGTTGGGTCCCGGCGTCACCGGGTTCTCCATCGGCGAACGAGTTTGCACCTGCCTTCCCCCGCTCGGCGCCTATAGTCAGGAGCGCCTTTACCCGGCTGACAAGTTGATCAAGGTTCCAAAGGACTTGCCATTGGATGACGTTCAACTGGCAGGACTAATCCTCAAGGGGATGACCGCGCAATATCTCCTGCATCGGACGCATAAGGTGCAGCCGGGAGATTATGTTCTGATCCATGCGGCTGCTGGCGGCATGGGCCATTTCCTTTGCCCTTGGGCGCGGCATCTCGGAGCCACTGTGATCGGTACCGTTAGTACCGACGCGAAGGCCGAGATCGCTCGAAATATCGGTTGCCATCACGTTATCAATTACTCGACCGAAGACTTCGTGGCTGTCACCCGCAAGATTACGGACGGAAAAGGCGTAGACGTTGTCTATGAGTTGATTGGTAAGGACACGCTGCAAAGGTCACTCGACTGCCTGCGGCTGGTCGGTATGTGCGCAGCTTACGGCCAGGCATCAGGCGTTCCTGATCCGATCAACCTCGTCGAAGATTTGGGCGTTCGCGGGTCTCTCATGATCACCCGTCCCGTGCTTTCGCATTACCTATCAAACCGAAGCGAAATTGACGCCGGAGCAAAATCTTTGTTCGATGCCGTCGCACAGGGGGTGGTAGCGAGCAACGTTGTCAAAAGCTTTCCGCTTCGGGAGGCTGCAGCCGCGCACAAGTTCATCGAGGGACGCAAGACAACGGGTTCGATCGTCATGCTTCCATTCGAGTAAGCGGCTCGCGATAAAGGTGGCCCAACGGGGTTGCTGGTTTATCCGCCAACATGCCTGAACAGCACAAGCGCTTTTGCGCCTACGTCAAAGGACAGTTCCGATGTCGATTAAGCACTATGGGGTTCGAACGATCACAGACGAAAACCGAGGTCAGCCGATTATCAGTCAGGCGGTGGAACACGGCGACGTCGTCTACTTGGCCGGCATAACGCCGGATCCGATCGAGGGCTGCATCAAAGCGCAGACCAGACAAGTACTGCAGCGTGTCGACGAACTTCTTCAAGAGGCGGGGACGGACAGATCGAGGTTGCTTAGTGCGCAGGTGTGGCTTGCCGACATGCGCCAGTTTGAGGATCACAATGCAGTTTGGAACGAGTGGGTCGATCCTAGTAATCCACCTGTGCGCGCGTGCTTGACGACGCAGTTCTGGCGGCCCGGCATGCTTGTCGAAGTCATGGTGACTGCAGCACTGAGATAAGTGTGCGTACTGCCATCGCGCGCAGCCTGCAGCTGTCCGCGGCGAGCACAACAACGCTCGCCGCGGCGGCGCGAAGTTGGGTCAGAGGCGGTAACACAGGCTTGGGGGGCGAGCAGGCCCTCGACTTTACGCCGGACGAGCAGGCACACCAGCCGCCAGCCATCGCGCTCGTTTAGCTATACTCGGCATCTGCTGCACCGCACCGAAGTCTCCTAACAAAGCGACGACAAGGGTCGATAGCGTTGAAAAAGTAGGTTCTTCGGTCGGCGTTATGCTGTTTGGGTAGTTTTGATCCGGCTGAGATGAGCCGGCTGTGGCCACTTGATCGACAGCGACCTCGACGCTGACGCGACTGTCGTCATCACATTAGACCTCAGGCAAGCGATACGCGCTGGCGGGCGGGTGGCGGACCGAGGATTCGAAGCGCCAAGGTCTTGAGGTTCTGCACAGTAGCGGCGAGAAGGAATTCGTCGCGCGCGCCGGAAAGACCTCGCAGCCGCATGCGCTCGAAGCGGTGGTGAACCTTCAAGTGGGCAAAGCGCATCTCGACGCGTTTGCGCTGGTTGCGTGACTTGAGGAAGGCCTTTGTGCGCATCAGTCGGCGTGTTACGTCGCGGGCATATTCATGAACATCGCGCGGAACCTCTCGTGACGGCGCTTTGGGACAGCACTGCATCTTGAGCGGGCAGACTTCGCAGTCGAACTTGGAAGCGCGATAGCGAAGTTTGTAGCCCTCGTGCACTTTGCCGGTGGTGTGCAGCACCTTACCGTTCGGGCAAATGTAAACGCCGCGCCGCCGATCCCAGCGAAAGTCGCTGCGCGATAACGTGCCGTCGTCGCGCTCGCTGGCATCGCGGACCGGGATGTGCGGCACAATCCTGTGGCCAACCAGCCAGTCCAGGAAACGGCTAGTCCCATAAGCGGTATCGGCCGCAAGTCGCTTCGGCTTGAGACCGAAGCGCTGCTCGGTGCGGTCGAGCATGGTCTTGGTCGACGCGACCTCGTCATAGGTGCGCGCCGGCGTTGGCTCTACGTCGACTATGATCGCGTGCGCGATGTCGATGAGATAATTGAGCCCATAGCCGAACTGCACCCGCTTGTTGGCCTTGGCGGTCCAGGCCGAGCAGGGATCGCTCGGCGAGATCAGCTTCGGCGGCTTGCGGTTGGCGTCCGGATCTTCGTCATCGAGCCCCGCAAGGAACTCGGCGGCTGCTCGCGTTTGCCGCCCTGGCACCGACCAGTCGATCTCACCGGGCGCCTTGCCGTGATAGCGGCTGGCATTGGCTTCAATGACACTGGCATCGACGGCAAAGCCTTCACCCTTGACCAGGCCAGCATCCATGCAGGCCCGCACCACAGCCTCGAACACCTGGCGCAGGATATCGCTGTCACGGAAGCGACCATGGCGATTGACCGAGAACGTCGAGTGATCAGGTACTTTGTCATCGAGATCGAGTCGGCAAAACCAGCGGTAAGCGAGGTGCAGTTCAACCTCCTCGCACAATTGCCTCTCGGAGCGGATGCCGTAACAGTAGCCGACGATCAGCATCCGGAGCATCAGCTCGGGATCAATCGAAGGCCGGCCAATCTCGCTATAGAAGCACGCTAGCTTGTCCCGAAGCTCCATCAGTATCCGTGTCACTACCGGATTGATCCGGCGCAACAGATGCCCTGCTGGAATGCGCCGTTCGAGGTTGAACAGGTAAAACAACTGGCTTTGATCGCCAGTCTGTCGACCCATCATGGCAAACCTCCGCAGCCGAATCCCTCCAGCAGACGGAATCACTGTTCGCCTAAAATCACGAGCCCTTTTTCAACAGTATCGGTCATTTTCGACCGCCCCGAATCGGGCAGCCTAGGGCCATGTCCGTTGTGCGCCGGAAAGCGGCAGTGGCGGCGTGTTTCATGAGTTCACGCCCTGGCCAAGCGACAAGATGTTCACAGCGGCCGATCTGCGGTACCTTCGTGAAGCCGCACTGCGCCCGGCCCATTCGCCGACCAGGAAGAGACCACGATGACGAACGGCAGTACGCTTTCGCTCCCCGAACTCGAAGACCGCATCGCCATCATGCGCGACAATATCCGCCAGCTGATCGAGCAAGCGGCCGCATTCTCCGGCGCCGCGGATGAAAGCCGCAATGCCGATCGTCTGGCGGAGCAAAACGAAGAGCTTGAGCGGCTGGTCAAGGAGCGCGATGCGCTGTTGAAGAAATAATTTCACCTCTCCCCGCGTGCGGGGAGAGCGTAGGCGTCCTTCGGACGCCGTTCTTGACGTAAAGAACGCCGATGCGAAGCATCGGCAATGCCAAGCGAGGGTGAGGGGGCCTCTCCGCGATTTCGAGTGCCGCGATTCCGCGCCCGGCGGAGAGGCCCCCTCACCCCAACCCTCTCCCCGCGTGCGGGGAGAGGGAGAGAGATTCACTCGGCGTGCAGGCCGGCGTCCTTGATCACCTTCGACCAGGTCGCCATCTCCGACTTGAAGAACGCCTCGCACTGTTCGGGCGAATTGCCGATCGGCGTATAGGCCATCGCCGCCAGTTTGGTCTTGACGTCGTCTTGCGCCAGGCCGGCGACGATCAGGTCGTGCAGCTTGGCGACGATGTCCTTTGGCGTGCCCGCCGGCACCACCACCGCGGTCCAGGTGGCGCCCACCACCTCGGGAAAGCCGGCCTCGGCCATGGTCGGGAACATCGGGCAGCGTCGGCGCGCGCGTCCTTGCCGGTCACCGCCAGCGCGCGCAATGCGCCGCTCTTGATCAGCGGCAGCGCCGGCGCCAGCGCGCCGAACGAGATCGGCGTGTGCCCGCCGACGGTCGCTTCGACCGCCGGCTCGCCGCCGCCGAACGGCACGTGCACGAGGTCGAGGTTCAGCGCATGCGCAAACAGCGAGCCGACCAGCTGCGGCGGCGTGCCGGTGCCCGGCGATGCGAAGCTGAATTTGCCGGGCTGCGAGCGGATCAGATCGACCAGCTCCTTGACCGTGTGCACCGGCACCGACGGATTGACCGCCAGCACCACCGGGGTGGAGGAGCCGAGCGTCACGGCGTCGAAGTCCTTGAGCGGATCGTAGCCGGCGTGACTGAACAGATACGGATTGTTGGTGATGTTGCCGCCGGTCACCAGCACCGTGTAGCCGTCGGGCGCCGACTGCGCCGCGCGCACCGCGCCGACATTGCCGCCGGCGCCCGGCACGTTCTCGATGAAGAAATTTTTGCCGGTCTGCGCGGAAAGGCTTTGTGCGATCAGCCGCGCGAACAGATCGGTCGGCCCGCCCGGCGCAAAACCGACGATCATCTTCACCGGCCGCGCCGGCCAGGCGTCCGCGGCGGCCGCCGTCCGCAGCCACGCTCGCGAAGCTCGCCGCAGCCAAGCAAAATGCCACAACCAAATATTTTTTCATGGTCCGTCGCCTCCTAGGTATGCCCCAACGTCTTCGAGAAAGGCTCTACCTGCTGCATCCTAACATTGATGATTGCCGCCATGGCCTGCGCTATACTTAGACTATCTTACAGCCTGCCAAAGGATTTGACGAATGCCAGGCGATCTGCGGGCGGTAATATTCGACGTCGACGGAGTCCTCATCGATTCCCTCATCAAACATCTGGAATTCTGCAAAGACGAGGCCTCTGCACTTGGGCTAATTATCGATGTTCCAGACACTGATTTATTCCGACGTATGGTTCTCTCGGGCACGAAAGTGAGCCCTATGGAGGATTTTTTTCGTGCGGTAGGATTTCCGAAGGACAAGATAGCTAGGGCGGTTAAAGACTACGATGCCAATTTTTCTAAGACTTCACACCCCATCAACTTTTCACGGTGTCAGCTCGACGTTACGTATGCTGCACGGCTCGGGTGTGAAACTAGGAACTCGTGACTTCAAACGTCCGCGAAAATGTTGAGCCAGTTCTCGGTGACCTGATTAACTTGTTCGAACCGTTGTGCAAATACTATCTTGAGCCTGGGCAGACGAAGGCCACGCAAATAGCGCGCGGCGCACACGCTCTCGGCATTGATGTAGCTGACTGCGTGTTTGTAGGAGATCAGCCTGCCGACGAAATTGCCGCCAAAACAGCCGGCTCTAAATTTGTCGGCGTTACCTATGGTTGGGGCTTTAGATCCGGCGGCGCGCAAACCTTTGAAATAGCGGAGAGCGTCTACGCAATACCGCTGGCTGCCCAAAGGGTAGTTCTAAGTGGCTCAGAGGCCCTTCAGTTTGATTACGCCTGGAAGTGGTTCAACTTCCATGCAGACCAACGAGTGAAAATGTTCAATTACATGTTTGTCGGCCTAGGACTGTTCGCTACCGCTATTGTCGGTACCCTGGACAAACATTTGAACACGCTGGTACCGGTCTCGTTGTGCGCGTTGGCTGCACTCTTAGCACTTATCTTCTCGCGGATCGACACGAGAAACCAAGCCTTGCTCCGACTAAGCGAAGAGGTTTTAACGGAGCTTGAGCGTACTGCAATTTTCGGATCAGAGAATTGGATTGTTGATCGGGCAGGATCGAGAATTCACTTCGGAATTCTATGGCGCCAATATCTTGAAGATCATAGACCGAACGGATTCGTCAAAGTGGTTTCTGATGCCTGGCAAGGTCGGCATCGAATTTGGCTAAGGGCCATAGCAATACTATTGGCAGCGCTGTTTGCCACAAGCAGTCTGCTAATATGGAAATATGGCCTTCCAAATCAGGAGGGCAAAGAAAAACCTAAGCTCTATTTACTGGGAGGGCCGGGATAGGTTGCGAAGTGGCTTGTTCAGAGATGTCGCTACTGCGTTACCTCAACTTATAGAGCGCGTGCCGGCGGTTGCGGGTGAACGGCCGCACCTGACCGGGCCAGCGCCCGGCTTCGACCGCCTTGGCCCATTCCGGGCTGACCAGGACATGCGGGCCGTCGATCTCATAGAGCGCGCTGTGGCGCGGGCCGTCATGCGGAACGCGCTTTTCTTCGCCGCCAAGGCTTATCGCGAACGGCTCGCCCTCCAGGCGCGCCACCGCGTGCACGCCCGGCACCTTCAACAGGTTGGGCACATGCTCGGTGTCGTAGACCTCGTTGAACAGCGCCTCCTTGTCGGGGTCGACATCCATCGAGGCGACGAACAGATATTTGGATTTGATCGGCATGGAATCCTCATTTGCCATTTCGACTATTTCGCTTCGCTAATGGTCTCCTTCACAACCTCGCATTTCATGTCGAAGGCGGCGCAGAGTCCGGCGTCGGTTAGCTTGTAAGACTTCATAATCCGGACTGTGTCTTTTCGCCAAAGCGAAATCCATCCTGAGTCCTGACCGGCGTTCATAGCTTTTGCCTGCGCCAAAGCCGAAATAGACAGGCCTAAAATGAAAGGATCTGATTTTGTATTTTTTTGTTGGTTATAAGCCGCGATGGCGCTCACGCAATTTGTAAATGCCGGGTAGTCCAGATTATGAAGGCCGCAATCGAAGGCGGCAGCCTCACCCCGTTTAATTTCGGACCTGACGGTCGGCTTTATACTGACAGGGGCATCAAGTGTTGATGTTTGAGCATTTGTTAAAGCCGGCGCCGCCATGAAAATGACGCCAACAACTATGGCCGTCACCAAAAAGGACAACGCATTTCCAGACCTGGCCACCGTCGCATTCCCTCAACTTCAAAACGGCCGGTCGCCGAGGATGGTGCAGCGGCGCATCACGCGCTTTTGCCGCGCCTCGTCGAAGCCGGTGGCGCGATGCAACAGGCAGCGGTTGTCCCACACGATGCACTGGCGCGGGCTCCAGCGATGGGAGTAAACGCGCGCCGGCTGTGTGATCATTTCGTTCAGCTCCTCGATCAGCGCGCGGCCTTCGTCGTAAGCCATGCCCTCGATGGTTTCGGCATGATCGCCGAGGAAAATCGCCTTGCGTCCGGTGTCGGGATGGGTGCGCACGATCGGATGGGCGACCGGCGGCACCTTGGCCTTTTGCTCCGCCGTCAGCGGCGCCTCGCCGTGGCGGCGGCTGCGGGAAAAGTCGAAATTGTGGATGGCGCACCGGCCCTCAATCCGCGACTTCATCGCAGCAGGGAGTAAATCGTAAGCCGAATACATATCGGCGAATTCGGTCTCGCCGCCCACATCCGGCACGATTTCCGAAACCATCATCGTGGCTTGCCCGGTGCGCTCGCGCCATGAGCCGTCGGTGTGCCAATAGAGCGTACCCTTGTCCGGATGCTTGCCGCTCGGATTGCCGTTCGCGTCGAGGTTGGACAAGAAATAGATTTCCGGGTGGTCTTTGGCGCCGTAGTGCTCGCTGAGCACGTGGATCTGCACCTCGCCGAAATTGCGCGCAAAGGCGACTTGCGTCGCCTGCGGCAGGTCGACGTCACGGAACAGAATCAGCTGATAGTCGAGGAAGGCTTGATAGACTTTGGCGAACAGCGCCGGCGATACCGCCTGTTCGAGCGTGATGCCGGCGATTTCGCAGCCCAGCACCGGATGCAGCGGCTTGACCTGGAACGGCCAGTCGCGCGCCGCGGCTTGCGGCTTGAGCTGGGGCTTAAACTGGACTTGCGCCACGACGTCCTCCCCGACAATTTTGGCGATTATGCCCGCCCTCGTGTTCGCTTCCTAGGGTCCTTTTTCCCCCGGAAGCGGGGCGAGAAATCAGCGCACACTGTGCGATCTGCTTGGCGCGTTAACCATTGAGGGCAATTTCCAAAGCGTTTCGTTCCCAAGAATGCCACGGAGCCGCCCATTTACGGCCGCTTAAGATTAGCATTGCATTGAGGGTTAGCGTTGCATTCTTGCATCGGGGTCACGGGTGGTGAGGGACAGATGAGGACGGCGAAGCGGGGTTTCCTAGTCTTCAAGCGGGCTGAGCTTTTCGAGCGAGCACGACCGGGTGGCGTCCCACGGCCGCGGCACACCGCGGCTTCCCTTTAAGCACTCTCAGCAGCTAACGCACAGCCATGACGTTTGTGGCCGCGCCGCGTTCCGGCGCCTCTGCTTACGACCGTCGCCGCGCTTCGGCCGGCGCCGATTATCGCCGCGCGATCCGCCGCGCCGGTGTGGGCATTGGCACCTTGACCGCCGCGAGCGGCACAGCCGGCGCGGTCACGCTAACCGCCGCCTGGATGATCGCTGCGGCGATCAGCGCCGCTCCGCATCCGCCCGGTCTGCCGGCTGCCCAGGATAGAATTGCGATAAGCCCGGCGAACGGCGGACTGGCCGGAAGGATGATTGAGGATTTTGATTCTGTTGCTGGGGCGGCCGCCAACCTCGCTCGCACTTCGCCCGCGCCGGAAGTGGAGCATGCCAAGAGCGCGCGGCTCGACGCGCCGTTCCGTCGCGTCCCGTTCCCGCTCGCCCGCTTCGCCGCCGTGCACGCGGATGAGGGCGCGCGAGAAGAGGCGATGCTGGAATCGGCGGCGCTGGCCGCAGACAGCAATGCGTCGCCGCAGGCCGCTGCGACCCCGCCTTCCGGCTACGTGGCCGCGACATTCGATTTGTTCGATCCGCAGCCGACTTTGGCCTCAGCGCTTCCGGTTACGTCGCGGGATGTGCCGCAGCCGCCGGCGCGCCTCGCCGCGCGAACCACCGCGGCGCCGTTATCGGTGCAACAACCCAACAACGTGCCTGCTGCAATGCCGCTGCAGCTCGCCGACGCCGATGCAACTGCGGCCTTGCCACCGGTTGCGGACGCGTCGCCGCCGCCTTCGGGGCTGACCGGCTTCCTGCACAAGCTGTTTGGCCGGCAGCTCGCCAGCGCCAATCCGGATGTCGCGCCGACCGTCGACGGCCACACCGCAATCTACGATATCGAAGCGCGTACGGTTTTCATGCCCAATGGCGAGAGGCTTGAAGCGCATTCGGGGCTCGGCGCCATGATGGACGACCCGCACTATGCGAGCCGGAAGGATCGCGGTCCGACGCCGCCCAATGTCTACGATCTCGTGCTGCGCGACGGCTCGTTCCACGGCGTGCAGGCGATCCGACTCAAACCGGTCAACGACGACAAGATGTTCGGCCGCGCCGGCATCCTCGCCCATCCTTACATGCTCGGCGCCTCGGGCCAGTCATTCGGCTGCGTGTCGTTTAAGGACTATCCGGAGTTCTTGAAGGCCTTCGAAAACGGCGAGGTCGACCGCCTCGTCGTGGTGCCCTCGCGCGGCGATTATCCGCACTACGCCGCGAACGATTGATCGACTACTTGAACCGCTCGGACGGCGGCGCGATCTCGGTGACGAGATCGCGAATGAGCTTCTTGTTGGGCAAGGGCGTCAGCGTCATTTCGCGCGGCTCGAGGCGGGCGGTGCAGGCATAAACCGTCTCGCCGTCGAGCTGCATCATGCATTCCTTGCAGGCATTGGCATTGATGCAGGAGTAGCGCACCGCCAGCGACGCATCTTTGTTGACGCGCAGCCAGCGCAAGCCGTCGAGCACGGACTGGCCGTCTTCGAACGGCACCTCGTGGGTCTCGAAGTGGCCGGCATCGCGCGCGGCGCCGCGCCAGATTTTCAGCGTGGCGATCGTTTCGCTTCCAGTCATGCCATCGCCTCGGCCGGCGCGCCGGAGATTTGCACCGTACCGTCGCGCCAATCCACGCACTGATGCATCTGCCATTGCGGCAGCATCGTCGGGGAAATCCTCGCGCTGATGCGCGCCGCGGCTTTCACTGCGATTGAGCGCGGATTGCGCGACCGCCTGCGCAACGGCGATCATGTTGCGCAGATCGAACCATTCCAGCCGCTGCAGGTCGAACGGCGCGCCGTGTCCGGGCGGCGCTTCGCCCAGCTCTTGCCCGAGCGCGGCAATGCCGGACAGCGCCCGGCGCAGTTTTGCGCCGGTGCGAAACGGCCCGACGTCGTCAGCCATGACGGCTTGCAGGCGCGCGATCATCGCGGCGGTATTCGAAGCCTCGCGACCGTTCCCGGTCGCCCCGATAAGATCGATGGCGCGGACGCGCGTCCTGCGCGGTCAATCTCGGCGACGCCGTGCTGCTGCATCGCGCGGCGGCGCTTCTGCCGGCGCGGCGGCCGAACACCAAAGCTTCGGTTATGGCGTTGCCGGACAGCCGGTTGGCGCCGTTGGCGCCGCCGACCACTTCGCCGGCCACGTAGAGGCCGGGCAGGTCGGTAGCCATGTCGGTATCGGCTTTCACGCCGCCCATGTGATAATGCGCGATCGGCGCGACTTCGACCGGCATCTTGGTGAGATCGATATGGTTGGCCGCAAGGCGGTCGATCACCGGCCCGAACGCGTCGCGCAACGCCGCCGCGCTGCAATGCTCGAACGAGAGATAGGCGCCGCCATGCGGCGAGCCGCGGCCGGCCTCGACTTCCTTGACGATGGCGTAGGTCGCCAGATCGCGGGCGAGAACGTATTTGCCGTCCTCGTCGGAGCCGTATTTCGACGTGAATTCTTCTTTTGCGCCGTTGAGGAGCCGGCCGCCGAGCTTGTAGCGGAACGGATCCCACATGATCGGATCCATGCCGACGAGCCGCGGCGCCAGATGCCCGATCGGAAAGAACTGGACAAATTCCATGTCGATGAGCGAACAGCCGGCGCGCAGCGCGAGCGCATAGCCGTCGCCGCCCATATTGGCCGAGGCGCTGTTGCGGCGGTACAGCCGCGTCAGACCCGCCGGTCGCCAAAATGGTGGCCTTCGCCGCGATGACCACCGGCGCGCCGGAGCCGACGTGCCAGGCGACGGCGCCGGCGACTTCGCCGTCGCGCACCACGAGATCGACGATGCACAGATCGCCGGCTTTGCGGATTGCCGGATTGCGCGCCAAATGCGTGCGCAGCGTCTTCGACACCGCCGGCCCGGTATTGATGAAATCGACATAGACGCAGCGCGGCCGGTCGTGGCCGGGTGCTTGCGTCGCGGTGATGTGTCCTTTTTTGCGCGCCCAGCCGACGCCCCAGGCATCGAGCTCGCGAATGCAGTCCGGCGCTTCCTCGCACAACAGCCGCGCCAGCGTCTCGTCGCACAGCCCGCGGCCGGCGGCGATGGTGTCGTTATAGTGATATTGCGGATCGTCGGGCATCTCTTCGCCAAGCGCGACCGCAACCGTCATCTGCGCCATCACGGTCGCGCCGCCGCGCCCGATGAGGCTTCGGTCGGCGAGCAGCACTTTGACTCCATCTTGCGCGCCCCGGCGCGCCGCTTCGATCGCCGCATACATGCCCGCGGCGCCGGAACCGATGACCAGCACATCGGTCTCGACGGTGATGGGTTCGGCGGTCACGCGCGATCTCCGTCATGGCGCGGTGGCCGCCGGCGCGGCGAAGGCCGCCGCCAGCCGCGCAGCGAATTGCCGTTCCATATCCTTGGCCTTGGAACGCAGCACCGGCTGGCCGAGGCTGCCGAGCTTGCCGGTCAAAGCGGCCTCGATCTCGTAGTCGATCTTGGTCTGGTCGCCCAGTTCGGTGAGCCGCGTCAGCGCGGTCGCGGTCAGCCGGCCGACGATGCCGAGCGGCGTGCCTTCGACCTTGGCCTCGATCTCGCGCGGCGGCTCCGCGCGCATCACCTGGACCGTCACCTTGAACTTGAAGGTCATGTAGGCGACCTTGGTCTCGAACACCGCCGCATAAGTATCGGGCGCGGTTTCGGCGAGTTCGCTGACGCCATCGACGCAAGACGCGAAGAAGCGCGCATCGCGCACCTTGTCGTAGACCTGCGCGCGCGGCGCTTGCACCGTCAGTTCTCCGGAAAACTTCATCGCGCTGTTCCGCTTCGATGCGCGTTCAGGCGCGCAGCGCCGTGAGCATGTCTTTGATATATTCGTCGGCGCTGGAAATCACGAGCATCATGGCGTGCGGCCGCAATTGAGCGAGCATTTTCGACAGCGTCTCGTCGCTCGATCCGGCGCCGCCGAGGATCAACGCCGTCGTCATCACATGCTTGACGCTGCAGGCTTCGCCGATAAGGCTCGCCGCCGCGGCGCTCTCGCCGGCGGTCGCCACCATGACCACGAGATCGGCGGTCTCGACCTCGTCGACCAGATTCTTGGTGCGGCCGGCCAGATCGTTGAGCCAGCCGCCCATCGAGAAGCGCTCGCCCTGCTTGCGGCGCGCCGGAAAATGCCGAGGCGGTGAGGAACGTTGCGCGCTGCCATGGCGCAGCCGCCAAATCCTTGACGATGCGCTCGCTCGGGGCGTCGAGCGCGATCACCTTGACGGCGCGGGCCTGCGAATTCGGCCGATCGATGCGGAATTTCGCCTCCGCCGCCGAGCTCATCCGGGCCAATTCGCTTTGCATGATCCGCTCTCCTGACGCCCCCGTCCGCACTATAGCGAATGGTCAAGAATATTCCATTGCGCGCTCGGTTTAGTATAACGGCGCTCCGCTCCGTTCGGGTTCTTATGGGGTGAGCGAGAGGGCTATGGCCGGCGACGCAAAACGCCTTGAATTGTGCAGCGCCGACGACGTCGCGCCCGGCGCCGCGCTCAAGGTCGAGATCGACGATCTGGCGCTCGCGGTGTTCAACGTCGGCGGGCAGTTCTATGTCACCGACGACGCCTGCACCCACGGCCCGGGCTCGCTGTCGGAAGGCTATATCGAGGACGACGTCGTCGAATGCAACTTCCACAACGGCCAGTTCAACATCCGCACCGGCGAGGTGGTGTCGCCGCCCTGCATGGTGCCGGTGAAGACCTATCCGGTCAGGGTCGTGGACGGCAAGGTGACGATCGAGGTGTGAGACCGGCACAACTCCCGGCAATGGGACGCCGGCCCATCGCAGCGACGTGCGTAGTTTTGCAGTTGACGAAGCGCGCCGCTCCGGCTTGTTAGATGCCAACAAATCTCATGGAGGATCGCCCCGATGCCGAGAAGCAAACCGCCGTTCCGCGCCGATGTGGTCGGCTCGATTTTGCGCACCGCGGCGCTAAAGGACGCGCGCGCCAAGCGTGAAAAGGGCGAGATCAGCGCGGCGCAGCTCAAGGACGTGGAAGACCGCGAGATCGAGAAGATCATCAAGAAGCAGGAGGAGGTCGGGCTGCAAGTCGCCACCGACGGCGAATTCCGCCGCTCGTGGTGGCATTTCGACTTCTACGGCATGCTCGACGGCGTCGAAATCCAGGAGCTCGACCACGGCATTCAATTCCAGGGCGTGCAAACGCGGCCGCGCACGCCGCGCATCACCGGCAAGCTCGGTTTCTCCAATCATCCGATGCTGGAGCATTTCAAGTTTCTCAAGGCGCACACGCGGGTGACGCCGAAAATGTGCATCCCGAGCCCGGCGACGCTGCATTTCCGGCTGGAGCCGGACGCCATCAAGACCAAGGACTATGCCGACCGCGACGCCATCTTCGACGATCTTGCCAAAACCTATCGCCAGGCGATCCGCGGCTTCTACGACGCCGGCTGCCGCTATCTGCAATTCGACGATACCGCCTGGGCCTATCTGTGCTCGCAGGCCGAGCTGAAAAAAGCGCGCGACCGCGGGCTCAACGCCGACCGCCTGCAGCAGGACTATGCCCGCGTCATCAACGGCGCGCTTGAGGGCAAGCCGGCCGACATGACGGTCACGACGCATGTCTGCCGCGGCAATTTCCGCTCGACCTGGATTTCCGAAGGCGGCTACGAGCCGGTCGCCGAGATCATGCTCGGCCAATTGAACTACGACGGCTATTTCCTCGAATACGACACCACGCGCGCCGGCGGCTTCGAGCCGCTGCGCTTTTTGCCCAAAGGCAACAAGATCGTGGTGCTCGGGCTCGTCACCACCAAATCCGGCACGCTCGAGAAGAAAGAGGACGTCAAGCGGCGCATCGAGGAGGCGACCAAATACGCCGCCCTCGATCAGCTGTGCCTGTCGCCGCAATGCGGCTTCGCCTCCACCGAGGAAGGCAACGTGCTCGCCGAGGAAGAGCAATGGGCGAAGCTGCGGATGATCGTCGAGCTGGCCAACGAGGTGTGGCAGTGACGCCTTGCTCATTCCGGAGCGCGCGCTCGCGCTGTACGGCTTCCGCGCGGAGATGCACGAGACTATCTCTCCCGTCAGCCGCTTGTGCACATGCACCATCAGCGCCATGGCGAACAGCGGCGTCGCCAGATTGACGATCGGGATCGACACGAAAGCCGCGATGAACAGGCCGCCGATATAGACCGTCATGGCGTTGCGCTTTGCGCAAGGCTTTCGCCTCCGCCGGCGGCCGAAAGCGCATGGCGGCAAGCTCGAAATATTCGCGGCTGAGAATGTAGGCGGTGGCGAGGAAGAAGATCACCGCGCCGAAGCCGGCAAACAGCAATAACGGCACCGCGCACAGATAGATCAGAACCGCAAGCAGCGCCGTCTTGCCGCCTTCCCACATCGCCAGCCACAGCGGCAGCGCCTTGCCCGGCGGATCGGCGGGATAATGCGCGCGCTCGACTTCCTCGCCGATGCGGTCGGCGAAAAAGCTGGCGACAATGGCGGTGACCGCCGGCATCAGAAATACGCCGCCGACGATGATGCCGAGACTGGCGGCGATCGATAAGAGCCAGGCGATGGCGTCGACCGGCAGATGGGCATGCGGTCCGACCGTGGTCTCCACGGAAGCGCCGCCAATATCCACCAGATGCACGATCAGCCGGTCGAGCGCGATGCCAAGGACGACGATCAGCGCCAGCGCCAGGAGGATCGATTTCCACAACATCGCGCGCAGCGGCGGCGAGACCATCTGCGTGAGCGCATTGATGACGTCGTCGAGCATGGCAGCCTCCGCCGAACGGCTGAGGTAGCGACGCCCATCAGCGAGCACAAGTGGACGGTCAAGCAGCGATGACGCCGGCGTCCGCGTCCGCTGTGTCGGACTGCGGCGCGAGCGACGCTGCCAACGCATCGTCAGGCGCCCGCGGCAGATCGGCCCATTGCAGCGCCTTGTAGTTGAAGCCCTGCCGGATGGTCGGTTTGACGACGTTGAAATACGGCGAGATGTCGAAGTCGCGCGGGCAATACAGCGAGGAGTGGCGGATCTCGAGGATTTGCTCGAGCGGCCTGCTGGCTGCCCGCCAGCGTGATCTTGGGCAGGATCGGGTAACGCACCGCGGTAAACGCATCCGCGATCAAAGCCGAGCAGATCAGCCGCGACGGATCGCCCGAGCCGAGCGCGATCAAGCGGCGGCGCCAGCGCTGCGGCGCCGGCAGCGGCAACAAGTAGCGCAACAGGTCGATGATGTTCTTGAGATCGTAGGCAAAGCCGATGCGCTCGACGGCGTAGGCGCATACCACCGCGCAATCGGCTTCGGTCAGGCCGACCGGCCGGCAAATGCGGGTGTGGAAGCGGAGGTATTTCGATAGCGGCGCCGACACCACGCCTTCGCCGACATTGGCTTCGATCAACACGTGCGGCTCGCCGTCGGCCGTCGTGCGGCCCGGCAGCGGTCCGACATAGAGCGCCGAATGCGACCAGGTCGATTGGGTCAGGTATTTGATGACGCCGGCGATGTGATTATTGCCCTCGACCAGGAGCACGTCGCCGGGCTGCAGCGATTGGCGCAAGGAATCGGGATCGCTCGGCGTGAACGGCTCATAGCCGCGCACCGGCTTCTGCAAGTAGCGGGCGATCAACCGCCCCACGCCATCGAGCATCTTGCTCATGGAACTCTTGGGACCTCCCAGCGCGCGCGGTTTTGCCGCGTCTTCTTATGATCCGTAATCTACGCAAACTCCCTTGCAATTTGGTTCACACATCGTGCGCTTTATTGACCCAAATTAAACCGTAGCGTTTGCCCGCCCGGCGCAGTTCGGGCAATCTGCGGCGAGCCGTAAGCGTTTGGAAACCATGCCGGGAAAACCTCTCCAGTCTCAGCCGACGTTCGTTTCTCGCCGCCTCCGCCGCGCTGGCGGCCCGCCCCGCGGGCGCTGCGCCGGCGCCGGCGCCGTCCTCGGGTCCGTTCGAGGTCGTCATCGTCGGGGCTGGCGCCGCCGGGATCGCCGCGGCGCGCCGTCTTGCCGCCGCCGGGCGGCGCTATGTGGTGATCGAAGCGACCGATCACATCGGCGGCCGTTGCGTCACCGATATGAAAAGCTTCGGCGTGCCGTTCGATCGCGGCGCGCATTGGATCTACCTGCCGGATTCCAACCCGGTGACCAAGCTCACGCCGGTGCGCGGCATGGACATCTACCCGGCGCCGCAAAGCCAGAAGGTGCGGATCGGCCTGCGTTATGCCCGCGAGGGCGAGCTGGAGGATTTCCTGACCGCCCAGGTGCGCGCCACGCGCGCCATCGACGAGGTGGCGCGCAAAGCCGACATTCCCTGCGAGCAGGCCATGCCGCCCGATCTCGGCGACTGGCGCGCGAACGATCGAATTCATGCTTGGCCCCTACACCTGCGCCAAGGATTTGCCGCAGGTGTCGTCGTTCGACTTTGCGCATGCCCGCGAGCGCAATGCGGCGACCTTCTGCAAGGAGGGCTTCGGCGCGCTGGTCGCCGCGCTCGGCCAGGGCCTCAATATTCACCTGGCGACACCGGCAACGGTGGTCGACACCAGAAGCGGCATCACGGTGGAAACCGCCAAAGGCGCGATCAATGCACGCGCCGCCATCGTCACCGTGCCGACCAATGTCGTCTCCTCCGGCGGGCTCAAGTTCAGTCCGGAGCTCGGCCATCATCAGATCGACGCTTTCGGCCGCATGTCGCTCGGCAGCTACGACCACATTGCGCTCGAGCTTCGCGGCAATCCTTTGGGCCTCGAAAGCGACGACCTGGTGTTGCAAAAATCGACCGATACGCACACCGCGGCGCTCCTCGCCAATGTGTCCGGCACCGAGCTCTGCCTGATCGACGTTGCCGGCGCGTTCGGCCGCGATCTCTCGGCGCAAGGCGAGGCCGCGATGATCGATTTCGCCGTCAATTGGCTGGCCGGGCTTTACGGCTCGGAGGTCAAAAGCGCCATCGGCCGCAAGCACGCCACGCGCTGGAATGCCGAGCCCTACGCGCTCGGCGCCTGGTCGGCCGCGGTGCCGGGCAGCCAATTCGCACGCCGGCAATTGCTGGAGCCGATCGCCGACAATGTCTGGTATGCCGGCGAAGCCGCGCACGAAACTTTATGGGGCACCGTGGGCGGCGCCTGGGAATCCGGCGAACGCGCCGCCGACGCGGTGCTGCATCAGATCGGCCCGGCCCGAGCGGCAGCGCCGGTAGAGCGGAGCAAAGCCGAAGCGAAGCCGGTTCACGCGCACGCTGAACGCCGCGCGCCGCGCAGGAAAGCGAGCCGCAATATTACGGCGGCACGCCCAGCATCATTGCGCCGGAGCGATAACGTAAGTCGTCCGCTCATTCCCGCGAAAGCGGAATCGCGCAACTCATTATGGCGACCAAGGAGCTGTCCCGGCTTTCGCGCCGCGAGCGACAGTCTTCACGCCCGCAGCACGCCGCCGGTGCGCTTGTTGACTTCGGCGACGATTTTGCCCGCCAGCGCCTCGATCTCGGCATCGGTCATGGTCTTGTCGCGCGGCTGGATCGTCACCGCGATGGCGATCGATTTCTTGCCGGGCTCGATGCCCTGGCCCTCGTAAACGTCGAACACGCTCACGCCTGTGACGAGCTTGCGATCGGCCGATTGCGCGGCGCGCACGATATCGGCGGCTTTCACGTTGCGCTCGACGACGAAGGCGAAATCGCGCTCGACCGGCTGCAACGGCGACAGTTCGAGCGCCGGCTTGGCGCGCGTGGCTTTCGTCTTCGGCTCGGGGATGCGCTCGAGGATCACCTCGAAGCCGACCAGCGGACCTTTGGCATCGAGCGCTTGCAGCGCGTTCGGATGCAGTTCGCCGAAATGGCCGAGCACGTTCTGCGGCCCGATCTGGATCGTTCCGGAGCGGCCGGGGTGAAACCACGCCGGTCCGCCCGGCACCACTTGCAGCGCCTGCGGCGGGGCTCCGGCCGCGGTGAGCACGGCGAGCGCATCGGCTTTGGCGTCGAAGGCATCAACCTCGCCGTCGCGCTTCGACCAGTGCCGGCCGATGCCGGACGGCTTTGCCAGCGCGCGCCGGACGGCGGCGGCGGCGGTCAACTGATCCTCCGGCCGGTCGCCGCGGAACACCTGCCCGACTTCGAACAGGCCGACGTCGGGGAAGCCGCGGTCGGCGTTCTTCTGCGCGGCGGCAACGAGGCCGGGAATGAGGCTCGGCCGCATGTCGGAAAGATCGGCCGCGATCGGATTGGCGAGCTTGAGCTCCGGCTTGCCGCCGCCGAACAGTTCGGCCGGCTTTCGCGGCAATGAACGACCACGTCACCGCCTCGACCAGATTGCGCGCGGCGAGCGCGCGCTTGGCCTTGCGGGTGCGCAGCTGGATCGGCGTGAGCACCGGCTTGCGCGGCGCCTCGCCGCGCGGAAACGGCGTCGGCGGCACGCGGTCGACGCCGACGATGCGCACCACCTCCTCGACGATATCGGCTTTGCCTTCGACATCGGGCCGCCACGACGGCACCGCGATCTTCACCCGCTCGCCTTGCCCGGCGACGAAAAAGCCGAGGCGTTCAAGCACGCGGCGCAACTCGGTAAGCGGCACGTCGAGCCCGGCGAGCCGCTCGAGCTCGGACTGCGGAAAATCGATGACACGCTCCAGCGGCTCGGCGCTGCCGGCGACGACGACTTCCGACGCCGCGCCGCCGCACAAATCCATCACCATGT
This sequence comes from uncultured Alphaproteobacteria bacterium, assembly GCA_963816565.1. GTDB lineage: Bacteria > Pseudomonadota > Alphaproteobacteria > Rhizobiales > Xanthobacteraceae > BOG-931. The sequence continues at coordinate 202,646 of CAWFLM010000004.1, forward strand.
GCGTCGCCAGCTCGAGGCCGGGCAGCATGAAGGCCGGATCGACGCCGCGCTCGAAGCGGTAGCGGGCGTCGGAATTGACGCCGAGCCGGCGGCCGGTCTGCGCGATGTTCATCGGCGCCCACAGCGCCGAACTCGATGAGAACGTCAGTGGTGGTTTCCGAGCAGCCGGTCTTTTCGCCGCCCATGATGCCGGCAAGCGATTCCACGCCGTCGTCGTCGGCGATGACGCACATGGTGTCGTCGAGCGTGTAGGTCTTGCCGTCGAGCGCCAGCAGCGTCTCGCCCAGCCGCGCGCGCCGTACCGTAAGATTGCCGCGCACTTTCGCGGCGTCGAACACGTGCAGCGGCCGGCCGCGGTCATAGGTGATGAAGTTGGTGATATCGACCAGCGCATTGATCGGGCGCAGCCCGATCGCGATCGAGCCGCTTTTGCAGCCAGTCCGGCGACGGTCCGTTCTTGACGCCGCGCACCAGGCGCAGCCCGAAGGCCGGGCACAGCGACGGCGTCGCGCCGAAGTCGAGCGTCACCTTCACCGGACAGGGAAATCCGCCTTTGACCGGCTTGATCGCCGGATCGATGAACTTGCCCATGTCGGCGGCGGCGAGATCGCGCGCGATGCCGTGCACGCCGGTGGCGTCGCCGCGGTTCGGCGTCAGATTGATCTCGATCACCGGATCGTCGAGGCCGGCATAGTTGGCGTAAGGCGCGCCGAGCGGGGCATCGTCGGGCAGATCGATGATGCCGTCGTGATTGTCGGAGATTTGCAGCTCGGCTTCGGACACCAGCATGCCGCGGCTTTCGACGTCGCGGATCTTGCCGACGCCGAGCGTGATGTTCTTGCCGGGAATGAAAGCGCCCGGCGGCGCGAACACGCTTTTCATGCCGGTGCGGGCGTTCGGCGCGCCGCACACCACCTGGACCGGATCGCCCGCGCCGGTATCGACCATGCAGACTCTGGAGCCGATCCGCATTGGGATGCTGCTTGGCGTCGACCACCCGCGCGATGACGAACGGCGCAAACGCTTTCGCCTTGTCCTCGATGCGCTCGACCTCGAGCCCGATCATGGTCAGCTTGTCGGCGAGTTCGCCGAGCGGACGATCGGTGTCGAGATGCTCCTTGAGCCAGGCGAGGGTGAATTTCATCATGGCGTCACGGGCTCAATCCGCCCGCCAGCGTCGGGAAGTCGAGCGGGCGGAAGCCATAATGGTTGAGCCAGCGCACATCGGCCTCGAAGAAGGCGCGCAGGTCCGACATGCCGTATTTGAGCATGGCGACGCGATCGATGCCCATGCCCCAGGCAAAGCCTTGATATTCGTCGGGATCGAGCCCGCAATTCTTCAGCACGTTGGGATGCACCATGCCGCAGCCGAGGATTTCCAGCCAATCGTTGCCTTCGCCGAAGCGGATTTCGCCTTTGTCGCGGCGGCACTGGATGTCGACTTCGAGCGACGGCTCGGTGAACGGAAAGAACGACGGCCGAAATCGCATGCCGACGCGATCGACTTCGAAGAACGCCTTGCAGAATTCCTCGAGAATCCATTTCAGATGGCCGAGATGCGAACGCTTGTCGATGACGAGGCCCTCGATCTGGTGGAACATCGGCGTATGGGTCTGATCGCTGTCGCAGCGATAGGTGCGGCCGGGGATGATGACGCGGATCGGCGGCCTTTGCGTCAGCATGGTGCGCACCTGCACCGGCGAGGTGTGCGTGCGCAGCAAGAGCCGCGAGCCGTCCGGCTTCGGATTGAAGAAGAACGTGTCGTGCATCGCCCGCGCCGGATGGTCTTCCGGAAAATTCAGCTTGGTGAAATTGTAATCGTCGGTCTCGATGTCGGGACCTTCGGCGACGGCAAAGCCCATATCGGCGAAAATCGCGGTGAGCTCGTCGACGACCTGGGTGATCGGATGCACGCGGCCGATCTCGAACGGCGCTTCGCGCACCGGCAGCGTGACGTCGACGCTCTCGCTGTTGAGCCGCTCGGCGAGCGCCACATCCTTGAGCGCGTCGCGGCGTGCGCCGAGCGCGGCATTGACGCGATCCTTGAGCCCGTTGATGAGCGGACCCTGCGTCTTGCGTTCATCCGGCGGCAGCGTGCCGAGCGTTTTCAGGAGCGCGGTGACCGAGCCGTTCTTGCCGAGCGCCGCCACCCGCACGGCTTCGAGCGCGGCTTCGTCGCCGGCGGCCGCGACCGCGGTGAGGGTGTCCTGTTCAAGCTGCGCAATGTCGGCCATCGTTGCTGGTCTCGGCGATCAATCCGGCATGAACGGCAAATCGGTATCGGACGGACGGCCGCCGGCCTGGGTCAGCATGCCGTGCACCTGGCCGCGATGATGGGTCTGGTGATTGAACATATGCGTGACCAGAACCCAGCGCGGCCGCGTCCATTCCCGCTTGGTGGCGCCGGAATAGTAGGTCAGATCGGCGGCCAGCCAGGCGTCGTCAACCGTGTCGGCCCAATCGAGAATTTTTTGGTCGAAGACCGCGCGCTCGGACTTCAAATTCTCCCAGTCCGGATAGAGCGACACCGAGTCCGGGATGCCGACCGTCGGCCGCGGCAGGTCGGTGAAGCGGCCCATCCAGCTGCGGTCGCCCCACAAGATATGGCTGAGCGTCTTATGGATCGAGCCGAACCACGCGCCGCGCTCGCGGCGCCGCTCCTCATCGGGCAAGCGGTCGGCGACGCCGTACAGGTTCTCGTTCTGCCAGCGATTATAGCGCGCCATGCGCTGCACATAGGCACGATCGATCATGACGGTCCCTCTTAGCCGTCATGGCCGGGACAAGACCGGGCATGACGGCAGAGCAGTTACGCCAGCGCCGACTTGGCCTGGCCGACGATCGCCTCGAATGCCGCCGGCTCGGTAATCGCGAGATCGGACAGCACTTTGCGGTCGACGGTGATGCCGGCCTTGGCCAGTCCGGCGATGAACCGGCTGTAAGTGAGCCCGAACGGGCGCACCGCCGCGTTGAGGCGCTGGATCCACAGCGCGCGGAAGGTGCGCTTGCGCCGCTTGCGGTCGCGAAAGGCGTATTGGTTGGCCTTCTCCACCGCCTGCTTGGCGATGCGGATGGTGTTCTTGCGCCGGCCGTAATAGCCCTTGGCGGCCTTGAGCACCTTCTTGTGCTTGGCATGGGATGTGACGCCGCGTTTGACGCGAGCCATGATCGATCTCCTCTTAAGATGACGAACGGCTGAACCGATCGTCCGGTACAGCCGGCGGCCGCGATCCTCAGCCGTTCGGCAAAAAATACTTTTTGATGTTGTCGCCGTCGGTCTTGAACAGCACGTTGGTGCCGCGCAGCTGGCGGATCTGCTTCTTGGTGCGCTTGATCATGCCGTGGCGCTTGCGCGAATGCGCATAGAGGACTTTGCCTCTGCCGGTCACTTTGAAGCGCTTTTTGGCGCCCGATTTGGTCTTGATCTTGGGCATTTGGCTCTCCTTTGGCCGCTCCCCCACCCACCCCCGCTTGCGGGGGAGGGCGTGGGGGCGGGCCGAAAATGCTCGAAATGAGCGGGTGTGCTTGGAGCACGTCGCGCCGCCACGGCAGCCCTTAATCAGCCGGGCGGCGAGAGGGCGCGGTTATGGCAGAGGCTGCGGATGAACGCAACACGTTGAAGGCAATCGCAAAAGAGTACGGCGCCGGGTTAACGCGGCGCCGCCTGCAGCAACGGCGCCGCTCAGCGCGGCGCCAGCACCATGACCACCTGGCGGCCTTCGAAGCGCGGTTCCTGCTCGATCTTGGCGATTTTGGTGGTATCGCCTTTGACCCGGTCGAGGAGCTTATAGCCGAGCTCCTGGTGCGCCATTTCGCGGCCGCGGAACCGCAACGTCACCTTGACCTTGTCGCCTTCCTCGAAAAACCGCTGCATCGAGCGCATTTTCACGTCGTAATCGTGATCGTCGATCATCGGCCGGAGCTTTATCTCCTTGATCTCGACGACCTTCTGCTTCTTGCGCGCCTCGGCGGCTTTCTTTTGCGCCTGATATTTGTATTTGCCGTAATCGAGGATTTTGCAGACCGGCGGGACCGAATTCGGCGCGATCTCTACCAGATCGAGCCCGGCCTCCTGCGCCATGGCAATGGCGGCGCCGATTTCAGTGACGCCCTTGTTGGCGCCGTCTTTGTCGATGAGTTGGACCTCGCGAACGCGGATCTCCTCGTTGATGCGCGGCCCTTCCTTGGTGGCGGGCTGCGGCAGTCTGATGGGGCGACGAATGGGCTTTATCTCCTTTGAATCATTGCTGCGTGCTGCGGAAGATCGAGAGTTTTTCGGTTCGAAGTCAACGACAATGCGCGATGCGGGCACGGCGCTGCGCGGATAGGCCATGCCCGGATCATGATTTATGTTCGGTTGCTCCGGCTTGCGAGTGTGGACCTCCTCATGAACGATAACGGCCTGAAATTCCTGCATATTGGCGAGGGGACCGAGCGCCGCGCCATCGCCGTGCGCGCGCAGGAAGGCGCTACGCCGGGCCTGTTTTGGCTCGGCGGCTACAAATCCGACATGAAGGGCGCCAAGGCGCAGGCGCTGGCCGATTGGGCGGCCCGCAAAGGCCGCGCCTGCGTGCGGTTCGACTATTCCGGCCACGGCGAATCGGAGGGCGCGTTCACCGACGGCACGATCGGCCGCTGGCTCGCCGAAAGCATGGCGGTATTCGACGCCTATTGCCGCGGCCCGCAGATCCTGGTCGGCTCGTCGATGGGCGGCTGGATCGCGCTCCTTCTGGTGCGCGCCTTGCAGCGGCGGCGCCGGCTCGCGGCGGAAGCGGGCGCCAGCGCGCCGGCCAGCGTCGCCGGCCTGGTGCTGGTCGCCCCGGCGGTGGATTTCACCGAAGAACTGATGTGGAAGCGATTCACGCCGGAGATCAAGCGCGAGCTTGACGAGACCGGCGTCTGGGCGCGGCCGTCGCAATATTCGCCGGAGCCCTATCTCGTCACCCGGCAATTGATCGAGGAGGGCCGCAATCATCTTCTGCTCGGCGGCATGATCGACTGCGGCTGCCCGGTGCGCATTCTGCAAGGCGTCGCCGACCCCGACGTGCCGTGGCAGCACGCCAAAGCGCTGGTGGCGCGGCTCGCCTGCGATGACGTGGTGCTGACTTTGGTCAAGGACGGCGATCATCGGCTGTCGCGGCCGGAGGACATCGAGCGGCTGATTGGCGCCGTGGCGGAGTTTTAACGTTGGCTCGCCGCCGCAGTTTCGCTGCCTTCGAACGCCACGCCGAGCTGGTCATTGGTGCGCCAGATCACGCGGCAGGGGCGCCGCGTGCGGCCGAGCTCGAAGGTCAATTCGAAGACTATCCGGCACGCCGTAGGTATTGGCCAATTTGAGACAGGCGCCGCCCGAGGTGATGTTCTGCACGGTGCAATGAATGACCGAGCGCCGCCGCGGCGCAATGATCTTGGCGTTGCGCAGCACCTTGGTGCGTTCCACGTCGCTGCGATCCGCGCCCTCCTCTTTGTCGTCCAAGTTCATGACAGCCTGCCCGATCGTCCGCGGAGCCAGCGCCCGCCGCTCTGCCGTTTAGCAAACAAGCGTTACGGATCGTCGAATGGTCAGCGAAGGCAAAAGTTAATGTCGGAGAAATTCGCCGCTGATTCGGGCCGAGCCATTAATACTGATTTGACCATAGCCGGCGGGTCACTCTTCACTTCGCCGAAACCGTCTCCGAATAGCGCGCATAGAACATCGCGAGCCGCTGGCGCCACATGTCGGTGAAGGCGCCGGAGGTGAGATTCTCGACCGACTTATAAACTTTCTTGATGTCCGGAAGCGTATTTTGCCAGATCGCCCGCTTGCACCACTTCTCACCCTTGTCGTGGCCTTCATCGGTCGCGCACATCGATTGCCAAGCGACCCGCTCCGGATGGCTGACGTGCTCCGCCGCACCCTGCCAGCCTTGCTGATGAATCAAATAGAGGTCGAACAAAGTCGGTTTGATGTGCGTATCGATTTCGAACAGGACGGCGGCGGTGGCGAATTTGTAGGCGGCCGCGATGGCATTGTCGCGGGGACTGGTAATGTCGCCGAAGCCGAACCTGGCAAACTCATAATTGCTGAGCTGGAAAAGACCGATATACGATCCGGTCCGCTGCTTCGGATCGAAGTCGGACTCGATCCTGGCGACGGCCTTCATGAAGGTGAAATCCAGACCGAAGGCATCGGATGCCAGCTTGATCTCGTCGACAGGCGTTCCGAGCGGAATGTCCACAAGCGATTGCAGAACGATCTCCGCCGGGTTCTGGTCGGGCGGCACTTCGGAATAAGCGTAATCGGCGAGATACGAAAAATCCTTCGGTTTCGATATGGCTTCGGCAGGATAATCGACGGTTAGCTCCGCGAGTTGTTGCCGCGCGGCATCGATGGCCGCCGTATCGGCGCGTGAAATTTCCTTATCGCCGCGTTGGAATTCATTTTCTTGAATGACGTTGCTTGAGTGAATCTGCTTAAATGACGTTTGTTGGAACGACATGCGGATCGTCCCGCACCTCATGTGTTGAGTACGAGAAAACCGCAATCACGAAGCCCAACCCAATGAGCAGCAAGATCGTTCCGATCGTGCCGCGTCCAAGCCCGCGCCGACTACTCATGTCCGTCCCCCGAACAGCGCAGCGTAGCATTAGCGGGGGCAGCGGGCAAAAGTCGCCATGGCGCGGCGGAACTATGTCGGCGGCGGCGCCAAAGTTAGGATTAACGCGCCTGCGAGACCCCCATGTCTCCGGAACGGACCATTTGAATTTGGCGCGCCCGAAGGGATTCGAACCCCTGACCTCTGCCTTCGGAGGGCAGCGCTCTATCCAGCTGAGCTACGGGCGCGTGGCTGCCTAGATAGCGAAAGCCGGGCGTTGCGGCAACGCCGGGCAGTTTGGGCGGCGCTTGCCGCATGCGGGTGCGGCTCCTAAGCTGATTGGGACGGATCTCAGGGAGAAGCGCGATGTCCCAACTTGCGGAAAAATCGGAGAAGCGCGAGGCGAAGGGCGTCCAGATCAAGGACGGCGCGTTCAAATGGGACGATCCGCTCGACCTTGAAGGCGAATTGACCGAAGAAGAGCGCATGGTGCGCGACACCGCGCGCGACTATGCGCAGGACAAGCTGTTTCCGCGCGTGCTCGACGCCAATCGCGAGGGCAATTTCAATCCGGCGATTCTCCGCGAAATGGGCGAGCTCGGGTTGATCGGCTCGACCATTCCGCAAGACTACGGCGGCGCCGGGCTGGGCTATGTCTCCTACGGGCTGATCGCACGCGAGGTCGAGCGCGTCGATTCCGGCTTCCGCTCGTTGATGTCGGTGCAATCGTCGCTGGTGATGTATCCGATCTATGCCTATGGCAGCGAAGCGCAACGCCGCAAATACCTGCCCAAGCTCGCGGCCGGCGAACTGGTCGGCTGCTTCGGCCTCACCGAGCCCGATCACGGCTCCGATCCCGGCTCGATGGTAACGCGCGCCGAGAAAGTGCCGGGCGGATACAGTCTCACCGGCGCCAAAATGTGGATCACCAACGCGCCGGTCGCCGATATCGCCGTGGTCTGGGCCAAGCTCGACGGCAAGATCCGCGGCTTTCTGGTCGAACGCGGCACCAAGGGCCTCTCCACGCCGAAGATCGACGGCAAGCTCAGCTTGCGCGCCTCGATCACCGGCGAACTGGTGCTCGACGGCGCGGTGGTGCCAGAAGACAATATTCTGCCGAACGTCTCCGGCCTGGCCGGCCCGTTCGGCTGCCTCAACGTGGCGCGCACCGGCATCGCCTGGGGCGCGATGGGGGCCGCTGAATTCTGCTGGCACCGCGCCCGCGATTATGCGCTCAACCGCAAGCAATTCGGCCGGCCGCTCGCCGCCAATCAACTGGTGCAGAAGAAGCTCGCCGACATGCAGACCGAAATCACGCTCGGGCTGCACGCCGCACTGCGGCTGTCCCGCATGATCGACGCCGGCACCGCCTCGCCGCCGGCGATCTCGATGCTCAAGCGCAACAATTGCGGCAAGGCACTCGACATCGCCCGCCTCGCCCGCGACATCCACGGCGGCAACGGCATTGCCGAGGAATATCACGTCATGCGCGTGCTCTGTAACCTGGAAACCGTCAACACCTACGAAGGCACCCACGACATCCATGCACTGGTGCTCGGCCGCGCGCAGACCGGCATCCAGGCGTTTTTCTGATTTTGCCGTAGGCTGGATTAGCCCGGTCCAGCGTAGGACACGAACAATCAAGCGGCGGATGACGCCTTCGGCTGATCCGCCCTACACATTCGCTAAAACCGTCACACATAGTCGGTAGGCCGGAGCCACATCCACGCAAGGAGAACCTCATGCGCCTGCCCCTGATTCCGCCAGCCGAACTCACGCCGGAACAGCGTCCGGTTTACGACGACATGAAAGCCGGCATCGAAAAGAACTTTTCCGGCTTCAAGACCATCGCCGAAAACGGCGCCTTGATCGGGCCATGGAATCCGTGGCTGCACGAGCCGAAATTCGGCAAGCCGATCTGGGACCTGACCTTGGCGCTCTCGGTGTCGCCATCGCTGCCGCGCCCGGTACGGGAAGTGGCGATTCTGGTGACCGGGGCGGCGTTTCACTCGTCCTATGAACTCTACGCCCATGTCATTGCCGGGGAAAAACGCGGACTGTCCGACGACAAGCTCGCCACCATCGTCTCCGGCCAGCGCCCGACCGATCTGACGCATGACGAAGGGGTGGCCTATGACGTCGCGTCGTCGCTCCTGCACCACGGCACGCTACCCGAACTCAGCTACCGCGCCGCCGTGGCGGCCTTCGGCGTGCACGGCGCCGCCGAACTGATCTATCTTGTCGGATTATATTGTCTCGTTTCGGTGACGCTCAATGGCTTTAACGTGCCGGTGCCGGAATCCGAAGCGGAGTAACAGCCGCGCGCAACCCTGATGGACGATCCCTATAGCCTCGAGCGATTCGTCGACGCTCAGGCGCCCGTTTATCGACGCGTCGTTGCGGAGTTGCAGAGCGGTCGTAAAGAAAGCCACTGGATGTGGTTCATCTTCCCGCAAATCAAAGGGCTCGGTTCGAGCGCGATGGCAATTCAATTTGCCATCGCCTCGCGCGGCGAAGCGCAAGCCTACCTGGACCATCCGATCCTCGGCCCGCGGCTGCGCGAGTGCACCCTGCTTGTGATCGCGGCGCCGGGACGCTCTATCGAGGAGATTCTCGGCTACCCCGACGATCTCAAATTCCGCTCGTCGATGACGCTGTTCGCGAGCGTGGCTGCGGACAGCAAGGATTTCACCGATGCGCTCGATAAGTTCTACGGCGGCAAGGCCGATCCGGCGACGCTGGAGCGGCTGTAGCCGCTGACTAAGTGCGATCCGGCAGGGCGGCGCCTGAAGGCCACATTGTCATGGCTCTGGCGTTAACCGCCCGAACGGCCTAGATAGAGGACTTCCCCACCAAGGAGCTTCGAATGGCCCCGCGCCAAATGAAAATGCCGGTCAAGGACGATTCCGGAAAAGACAAAGCAGCCGACGACGTGTTCTCGCAGCGGAAGCGGCCGGAACGCGGCCGGTATTTGCTCCAGGTCGACCGGCAGACCAAGGGCTCCTATACGACGGTGGAAGCCGCACAGTCGGCGGCGCTGGTGATCAAAAAGGGTCACCCGATCGTTCAGGTGTCGGTCTACGACAGCGTCGACAACACCAACACCATCCTCGACGACGTGCCGATCGCGGCGTCGTAACCGATCGCCTGACAATTCAGCCAACGGACTTAATCCATGCCGCAATCCATGTCGCTGGCGTCGCTGCCGGTTTTCGAAATCAATCTCAACGCGCTGTCCGCCATCCTTGACAAGGCGGAGGCTTTCGCCGCCGCCAAGAAGATCGAGCCCGCAGTCCTGCTGCGCTGGCGGATGGCGCCGGACATGTTCGACCTTACCCGGCAGATCCAGGTCGCAACCGATCAAGCCCGCCGCGGCGCCGCGCGCCTCGCCGGCGTCGAAGCGCCAAAAGTGGAGGACAACGAGACCACGTTCGCGCAGCTCAAGGAGCGCGTCGCCAAGACCGTGGCTTATCTGAAGACGCTCGATAAGAAAGCGATAGATGCGTCAGCCGAGCGTGAAATCACGTTTCCGCTTGGTCCCGACAAGAAGGGCCACATGAAGGGCGACGACTATCTCAACCTTTTCGTGCTGCCAAACTTTTATTTCCACTACACCGCCGCCTACGCCATCCTGCGCCAGTGCGGCGTCGACATCGGCAAGCGCGATTTCTTAGGCGCCATCCCGCTGCGGATGAGTTGAACAAGCCCGCAGCGCGGTTGCGTCAGGCCGAGCGACGTTCGCGCGGGCTCGCGGGCTCCGACACCACGGCGACATCGACCGTCATGCCGAGATAGCTGCCGGGGACGCCGACAAAGCTGCCTTTGACGGGCACCGCCTGGCTGATGTCGCGGGTGACCGCGACCCGAATCAAATCTTTGCCGCCGATGGTGCCGTTGGTGGGATCGTAGGCGATCCAGCCCGCGCCGGGCACATAGATGTCGGCCCAGGCGTGCGTCGCGCCGGCGCCGACGGCCGACGCCGAACCGGAATCGGCAAAAGCGCGATACAGATACCCCGTCACTATGCGCGCACCGAAGCCAAGGCTGCGGGCGGCCTCGATGAACAACACGGCGAGATCGCGACACGAGCCCCAGCCGCGGATCAAAGTCTCCACGGGAGTCTGCGTGCCCTCGGTTTCGCGGCTTTGGTAGAAGATTTGCGCTTTGACGCCGCTATTGAGATCGGCCAGCAGCGCCGATGTATCGGTCGGATTGCTGCGCACGAAGCCGCGCGCCCAGGCGCCGAGCCGGTCGTTGGGATCGGGATATTGGCGTTCCAGCATGCGGCCGAGATCGATGCGATCGTCGGCGGAATAGACAAACGGATAGCGCGACGCGTCCGGCGTGATCTGGAACGGCGGCCGCTCGGCTGAATAGGTCTCGAGTACAAGGTCGCTCTCGATGCGCAATTCGGCCGCCGGCGCGGAGAACGAGGCAATGGCGACCGAATTGCCGAACACATCGTGCATCCAGCGCACCGACGCCGGCGGCGAGAACGTCAAATTGGTTTTGATCAGACGGAGGTCGTGGCTATCGCGCGGCCGCAGCATCAGCCGATGGTCGCCCAGCGTGACCGGGCGGCTGTAACGGTAAATCGTCGTGTGCCGCACATTGAGAACGGTCATCGCGCACTCTCGCGAAGTCGGTCTTTATGTAGTCATTGGCGCTGTTCGCGGCAATTGCCCTCGCGTTTCGGGATTATTTTCCAAGATGACCCATTCTTTCCGCGATACGTCGAATTACGTGGTAGTGTCTCGCCCCATGATCGATCATGAAGACTTTTCCGTTGTCGTAAAGAACAGGGCGCCGCCGCCGAAATCATGGCGCTGGGAAATCTATCGCGCCGGCCGAACCAGCGCGATCGACCATTCCCGGGTCTATTTCGAGACGATGACGGAAGCCAACCGGGCGGGCAAAGCCGCGCTGCGGGCGATGTTGAGCGATTATCCGGACGCCGGCTGACCTAGGGTTTGAGGTCTTCGGCCTCGCCTTTCCACGGCAGTTGATCGAATGGCGGCTGGTAGCCGCGCTTGCGGTAGCGCTCTTCCGACACGTCAAGCTCCTGGTGCTCGTCGTATTTGACGTGGGCGCTGTGTTGCGTGACCCAGCCGTTGCGTTCTTTATAAATGCCTCGTGGTTCCATAATCGCACGATACCGAAAAGCGCGCGTTGGCGCCAGCTTTGTCGGCGTGGCGGGGAACGTAAAATTAACCCCGGTGCAAAATTGGCGGAAGAATATCGTGCAAATATTCGATCGTCGGCGGCCCTTATTGTTTTTTGTGGCCGTAGTCGACCAATTCGACCGTGCTGCTCTGGACCACATGGCCGCGCTGCCGAATCACGATGTTGCGTTTGACCCAATGATCGATTCCGGGGTCGAACCACATGCGGGTCGACGTCTGATTGATGAGGGTCGGATCCTGCACATTCTTGCCAGTGTAATTTGTTTCGATGACAAAGGCATTGAAGCTTCCGGCTTTTGTCGTAATGCTTTCCTGACCTGTTACCCGCGAATTCCCGGTGCGCCTAAAGGTCATCCCGTTACGCGAATTAACAACGTCGATAGCGAATTTCCATTGCGCTCCCGTCGTAAGCGGTAATTGCACGCCGGTGCCGTCATTCGGCGAATATTTGAAGGGATCGTCGCGCAGCACATTCCACGACTGATCATAAAGGATGTTGGCCAAACGGCCGGTCTTGTCAAAATCGAAACGCACGGCAATGTCGTTTTTTGAAACGTCGGTCACCATGTCCGTTCGGGTAAACTTAATTTCACCCGAGATTTCGTCTTTTATCTCATAGGTCCAATGATCGCCGGCGGCTACCGGCGGCGTGTTGGCACCAGCCGCGGCGCCTGGGTTCGGCGCCAATTTTCGGCAAAAGCCGAAGTGACGCAGAGCAGTAACAGCAGTCCGGCGAGGGAGCGGCGCGGCATTTAATCTATGAACTCGTTGAATGGATTAGGTTGCGGCCGGCGGCCTTCATCGCCTACCGTAATCCACCAATTGCAGCGAATCGTTTTCATCGACGTTGCCGTTGAAAGCCGACTTCACGGTCCGCTTGACCCAATGATCGATCGACGGAACGTACCAAGTCACCGCTGTGGATTCGAATCGCTTGGTCGAATCATTGGCATTGTGCCCATTGATCGAGGTTTCGATCTTCAGCGCCTCGAAAGTGCCGGCGTCGGTTTTGATACTCTCCGTGCCGACGACCTTCGACGTGCCGACATTCTTGAATGTCGTGCCATAACCGGTGCGAGTCTGATCGTCTCGGAATTTCCAGGCATGGCCGACGGCGAGCGGCATTTCGATGCCGGTTCCGTCATTGGGCGAGAACCTCCAGGTCGGACTGTTTTTCAGGTTCCAGGATCGATCATAGATAAAGACGGTCGGACCTTGGGAATAAGCCTGGTTCTGAACGCGAACGGTAATCTCTGCCGGCGTCAGATCGGTCACGATGTTGCTCAACGTATTTTTCAACTCGCCGGTAATCTCGTCGCGCACCTCATAAGTCCAGTGATCGCCCAACATCGGCGGGTCCATCGACTCTTCCGAACCCGAAGACTCTGAGGTGCTCGGCAGCGGCGCCGTCGGCTGGGCGGCGGCGGGCTTGTTATTATCCGGAGCGGTTTGCCCCAGCGCCACCGCGCCCAAAGTGAGCAGGAAACAAATAACGATTGCCAGTCTGCGCGGCATGTGCGGTTCCATCCTTGGAGGCCCGATCGGACCGTCCGCCCGCGCCAGATTGCGATAAAAGGGTGATTGTAGTTCTCTTCTTGCATTTCGATTGTGGCGGGTTGTCGACGCAAGCAAGCTGACAGGCGAAATTCGACAATGACGTCACCCTGATGGAACTCGTGGCGTCGGCAGCCGGCGAGTTCCCTATAACGGCGGCTCCTCGCCGCCTTCCTTCTTGCAGGCGATGCTGGCTTCTTCCAGATCGAGCTCGCGTTCGATGCGCCGGCGCGCTTCGTCGGTGATCTGGCCGTCTTGCAGGAGCTTGTAGATGAATTCGCGCTCCGCCGCGATCAACTCCATCCTGATATCGGCGGCCAGCATCGCGGCGGCGCCACTATCGCCCGCGTTGGCCGGCAGCCGGCCGGCGCGGTACTCGTGGCGGGCGTGCAGCACCGCCAGCGCTTCGGGCGAGATGCGGCCGTCGGCGACGAATTGCTGCAAGCGGTCGTGCCCCACGCTTAAGGCTTGCGCTCGCGCGGCGAGCTCGGCTTCGTGCTCGCGCTGGCGCTCGCCGGCGGCATGCTCGTTGAGCCCGAGCCAGCGTACCAGCGCCGGTAAGGCCAGCCCCTGGCCGATCAGCGTGACGACGATGACGCCGAACGTCACGAACAAAATGAGATCGCGATCGGGGAACGGCTCGCCGGCCGCAGTGAACAGCGGTATAGCCAAGGCCGCCGCCAGCGAGACGACGCCGCGGACGCCGACAAAGCCCAGGAAGAACAGCCAGCGCCACGGCGGCACCGGGTCGCGGCGCGCCAGCGACGGAATGATCCATCGTGGCAACCACGCCGCCGGATAGACCCAGATGAAACGCGTTGCGACAATCACGGCCACGGTCAGCGCGATCGCATAGGCGAAGTGATGCCACGGCACCTGGTGCATCTGAATGAACACCGTTCGCACCTGCATTCCGGTGACCAGGAAGACGAAGCCTTCGAGCAGATAGACGACGAAATCCCAGAAGAAGATGCCTTGCAACCGCGTCGCCGCCGGAATGAGCAACGGCCCGTTCCAGCTTACGAACAGGCCGGCCGCCACCGTCGCCAGCACGCCGGAGCCGCCCAATTGCTGCGGCAGCAAGAACGCGGCGTAGGGCGTCAACAGCGACAGCGTGATCTCGACGCGTGGATCGCGCGCCCAGCGGCGCAGCTGCAAGCTCAGCCAGCCGATGGCGATGCCGTAGGCAATTTCGCCGACGACGATGACGGCGAATTCGCCCGCCGCCGTGCCGAGGGAGAACAGCCCGGTCGAAACCGCGGCGACGGCAAAGCGGTAAAGGATCAGCGCCGTGGCGTCGTTGGCGAGCCCCTCGCCTTCGAGCACGACGACCAGCCGGCGCGGCACGCCGAGGCGGCGGACCATCGCGAGCGGCGCCACCGCATCGGGCGGGGAGACGATGGCGCCGAGCACAAAGCCCACGGCGAGTGGCATGTGGAGCAGCCAATGCGCCGCTGCTGCCACTGCGGCCGTGGTGAAGACCACGCAGCCGAAGGCAAACAGCGCGATCGGCCGCAGATTAAAACGAAATTCGCGCCAGCTCATGGCGACGCCGGCGGAATAGATCAGCGGCGGCAGAATGCCGAGCAGCACCAGTTCCGGCGCCAGCTCAATTCGCGGCAGATCCGGCAGGAGCGCCAGCGCAATGCCGGCGATGACGAGCAGGATCGACGGCGCGGTGTTAAGCCGCCGCGCCACGACGGCGACGACCACCAGGACGGCGAGAAGCAGCAGGAGGGTTTCAATCGTCGCGGTCAAGTGCTCAACCCATCTTACGGGCTTGGCGGACGCCGCGCGCTCGGCATTTCCTGTTCGACAACGCGCAGCCTGCGCACCGTCAGCTCGTCAACTTCCAGCGTGCCAAAGCGCGCCTTCTTGATCGCGAGGCGGCCGACCGCAAGGCGACCGATTGCTAGCGCCCCCACCGCGACCGCACCGAACGCTGCCGCGCCCAGCGCAAGCGCCAGGAGACTGGTTGCGGGAACAGCGTTGGATCGGTTCGTTACATCGCGTTGCATTTACAACCTCGATCGGGTTTGGCCAGGCATGAAACAGGTGGTGATGCACTGCGCCCGGGACATGCGTTAGACTATCGTCACGCCCGCAACGGAGCCAGCCATGTGTCGCAACATCCGTACGCTGTTCAATTTCGAGCCGCCGGCCACGGAAGAGGAAATCCGCGCCTCGGCGCAGCAATTCGTGCGCAAGCTGTCGGGCTTCGCCCATCCATCGCGGCTCAATGAGGCAGCCTTCAATCGGGCGGTCGAGGAAGTCTCGGCGGCTGCACGGCGGCTTCTCGGCACGCTGGAAACGGCAAGCCCGTCCAGGAACCGGGAGGAAGAGGCGATGAAAGCCCGCGCCCGAGCGCGGGAGCGCTTTGCGTAGTGCCTCGTTTTACATTAGGAAAAACCATGGCAAGCGACAACAAAAAAGCCAAAGCCGAGGCGGCGCCAAAAAAGGACGCCGCGGCGAAGGTCGAGAGCACCGCGGCTGAAGCTGCACCCAAAGACACGTCCAAGAAAAATTTGCCCAAACCCGAGGGCGGCGAGACAGCCGTCGCGGCACCTTCCAACTATAGCCGAGGCGAAGGCCAGAAACCGGTCACCGCGGCCTATAAGGAAAACTGGAACGCGATTTTCGGGAAGAAGGGCAAGAAAAAGAAAAAGCGATAGCAAGCATAGCCGTCATTCCGGGGCGCGGCTGCAGGCCGCGAGCCCGGAATCCATAATCGCAGGTCAAGAAGAATACGCGTTGAGCCTACCCTACAAGGGCGGTGGTTATGGATTCCGGACTTGCCGCTACGCGGCAATCCGGAATGACGGCCTACAAAAAACTCTGCGGATCGACATCGACGTCGAGCTTGATCGAACCGTGCTTCTTCGGCGCCGCCGCCAGCCATTCACGCAAGTAAACCGACAGATCGAACGCGCGCGGCGCCTTGATCAACAAACGCAGCCGGTGCCGGCCGCGCACCAGCGCGAGCGGCGCTTCGGCGGGGCCGAGCACGCGCACCTCGTCATTGACCGGCGCGGCGCGGGCGAGCGCGCGGGCATAGCTCGCCGCGTCGTTTTTGTCGGGGCCGGAGACGACGATCGAGGCGAGCCGGCCGAACGGCGGATAATGCGCGGCCTCGCGGGCCGCGATCTCGGCCGAGTAGAATGCCTCGCGGTCCTGCGCGATGAGCGCCCGCATCACCGGATGCTCGGGCTGGTGGGTTTGCAGATAGCCGTGGCCCACGCCCGCATCGCGGCCGGCGCGGCCGACCACCTGATGGAGAAGCTGAAAGGTGCGCTCGGCGGCGCGCGGATCGCCGTTGGCGAGGCCGAGATCGGCGTCGATGACGCCGACCAGATTGAGCATCGGAAAATGGTGGCCTTTGGCGACAAGCTGCGTGCCGATGACGATGTCGAATAGTCCTTTGGCGATGTCGGCGAATTCCTCGCGCATGCGCTCGACCGAGGCGACCAGATCGGACGACAGCACCAGCACGCGCGCCTGCGGAAACAATTCCCGCACTTCCTCCTCGAGCCGCTCCACGCCTGGCCCGACGGCGACGTAGGAATCGACCGCCTGGCATTTCGGGCAATTGGCCGGATGCGGCATGGCGAAACCGCAATGATGGCAGACCAGCATGCGGCGGAAGCGGTGATCGACCAGCCAGGCGTCGCAATTCGGGCAGGAGAAGCGAAAGCCGCAGGCGCGGCACAACGTCAGCGGCGCATAGCCGCGGCGATTGAGAAAGAGCAACGCCTGCTCGCGCCGTTCAATCGCGGTCTTGATCGCGCCGGCGAGCGTCGGCGCGATGAAGCGCCCACGCGGCGGCCGCTCGGTGCGCAGGTCGATCGCCTCGACCGACGGCATGCGCTGGCCGCCGAAGCGCTCCGGCAGAGAAAGCCGCGCATAGCGGCCGCGCCGCGCATTGACCTCGGTCTCCAACGACGGCGTCGCCGAGGACAGCACCACCGGAATTTTGGCGATATGGCCGCGCACCACCGCCATGTCGCGGGCGTGATAGTGCACGCCATCCTCCTGCTTGTAGGCGGGGTCGTGCTCTTCATCGACGATGATCAGGCCGAGATCGGCGTAAGGCAGGAACAGCGCCGAGCGCGCGCCGACGACGACGGCGACTTCGCCCTTGGCGACCGCCGCCCAGGTGCGCGCGCGCTTGCGCGGCGTGAGCTCCGAATGCCATTCCGCCGGGCGCGTGCCGAAACGCGCGGCGAAACGGTCGAGGAATTGCGCGGTGAGCGCGATTTCCGGCATCAGGATCAGGCTCTGCCGGCCGCCGCGGATGAGGTCGGCCACCGCCTCGAAATAGACCTCGGTCTTGCCCGAGCCGGTGACGCCGTCGAGCAGCGTTACCGAATAGCCGCCTTTGGCGACGGTCGCTTTGAGTGCCGCGGCGGCGGCGCTCTGGTCGGCGGTGAATTCGGGCTGCATGAAATCCGGATCGGGCTTTTCGGCGACCGGCTCGGGCGGCAGCACGACCGTTTCAAGCGTGCCTTCGTCGATCAAGCCGTCGATCACGCCCGAGCTGACGCCGGCACTCGCGCGCGGCCTCGCTCTTTCCGCGCACCATGCCGTCGGCGAGAAGCTCGAGCACGCGCCCTCGCGCGCGCGGTCATGCGTTGCGGCGGCGATCCGGCAAGCTTGACGCCGGTGCGCTCGCGCTCCGGCGCCGAGATGCTCGCCCATGCGCAGGCACATGCGCAACACCATGCCGCGCGAGGCCACCGTGTAATTCGCCACCCAATCGACGAAGCTGCGCAGCTCGGGGCGCAGCGGCGGCACGTCGAGCTTTTCCTCGACGTCCTTGAGCCGGTTGTCGAGCCGCGGATCGGGTTTCGGATTGTCCGCCCACACCACCGCGGTGGTGTCGCCGCGGGCCCCCAGCGGCACCGACACCACGTCGCCCGGCGCGAGCGTCATCTGCTCGGGCACCCGGTACGAATAGGCCCGGTCGAGCGCGACCGGCACCAGCACATCGACGACGCGTCTGGCCATGCTAGGATTCTCGGCCGATTCCGGGGGGTTTAGGAAGGGGAAAGGGCTGTGACCTATGTCTCCGCTCATTCCCGCGTAAGTAGGAGCTGATTACCTCCGATGCACGGAACAAAGATCTGCATGCCCCGCTTCGCGTGCACGCAGCGGACCGATGAAAGCCAAGATCGAAATCACTTTCCTCGCCCCCAAAGTCGCCGCCGAGATCGAAAATTGGCTGCATCATCTCGGCGCCGAACGGCGGCTATCGCCGAAGACGCTCGAAGCCTACCGGCGCGACGTGCTGCAATTTCTCGCTTTTCTCGCCGAGCATCTCGGCGGCGCGCCATCGCTCAAAGAGCTGGCGGCGCTGAAGCCTGCGGATGTGCGCGCGTTCTTGGCGGCGCGGCGGGCCGACAGCTATCGGCAGCCGCTCGCTGATGCGCAGCCTCGCGGGGCTGCGCGCCTTCGCCCGCTTTCTCGAAAAGAACGGCAAGGGCAAGGTCGGCGCGCTCGCCGCGGTGCGCGCGCCGAAGATCGGCAAGACCCTGCCGCGGCCGCTGGCCGCCGATGCCGCCAAAGAGCATGGCCGACCCGGACAGCGCCGCCGGCGACGGCCGCGAGCCGTGGATCCATGCCCGCGACGCCGCGGTGCTGGCTTTGCTCTACGGCTGCGGCTTGCGCATTTCCGAGGCGCTCGGACTAAATCGCGCCGATTTCGGCGCCCGCGATGCGATCACAGTCATGGGCAAAGGCCGCAAACAGCGCATGGTGCCGCTCGTTGCCGCAGGTGCAAAAGCTGGTCGCCGATTACATCGCGCTTTGCCCGTTCGATCTGCCGGAAGCCGGCCCATTGTTCGTCGGCGCCAAAGGCGGCCCGCTGTCGCCGCGCCTCATTCAGCTGGCGATGGCGCGGCTGCGCGGCGCGCTCGGCCTGCCGGAAACGGCGACGCCGCATGCGCTGCGGCATTCTTTCGCCACGCATCTTCTCGCCGGCGGCGGCGACCTGCGCTCGATCCAGGAACTGCTCGGCCACGCCTCGCTGTCGACGACGCAGATCTATACCGCGGTCGACGCCGAGCGGCTGATCGAGGCCTACCGCTCCGCCCATCCGCGCGCGTGACTTTTCGTGTAATTCGTCATTCGGGCGCCGCACAGCGGCAAGCCGGAATCATAGCCTGACGGGATATGGATCCGGACTCCGCGATCGCGCGGCCCCGGAATGACAAACAGGGGGGCGAACATGTCGGAAATCAGCGAAGCGATCGAAAAGGCCCAGGAGGGCGAGCACGGCGAGGGCTTCAACAGGAAGATCGCGCTGGTGATCGCGATCCTGGCGCTGTTCCTGTCGTTCTCGGAAACGCTCGGCAAGGGCGCGCAGACCGAGGTCGTGACCAAGAACATCGAGGCGTCGGACCTATGGGCGTTCTTCCAGGCCAAGGACATCCGCAGGACCGTGGTCAGCGTCGCCGCCGATCAGACGGGCTTGCTTGCCGCCGGGGTGACCGATGCGGCCGCCAAGGCCGCTATCGACAAGCAGATCGAGACCTGGCGCCAGACCGCCGAGCGCTACGAGTCGGATCCTAAAGCCGGCAATGGCCGCAAGGAACTCGAGGAGCAGGCCAAGGAAGCGGAGGGAGAGCGCGACCTCGTCGACGGCGAAATACCATCACTACGAATTGGCGTCGGCTGCGTTTCAGATCGGCATCGTGCTGGCATCGGCAGCCGTGATCACCGGCATGGTGGTGCTCGCCTGGCTGGCCGGCGCGCTCGGCGTCGTCGGGTTTCGCGCTCCTGGCGCTCGGGCTGTTCGCGCCGCATGCGGTGCCGTTCATCGCGACGTTGTGAGTTTAATCCGTCGTCCTGAGGTGCGAAGCGGAGCGAGCCTCGAAGGATATCGGCCGAGGCGCCGAGGCCGTCGCCCTTCGAGGCTCGACGCGCAGCGTCGTGCACCTCACGGTGACGGCTACTCAGAAATTGATCGCGCGCTTGCTCACGGCCAGCGCGGCTTCCTTGACCGCTTCGGTCAACGTCGGATGGGCATGACAGGTGCGGGCGATGTCTTCCGACGAGGCGCCGAACTCCATGGCGATCGCGGCTTCAGCAATCATGGTCTCGGCGTCGGGGCCGAGAATGTGCACGCCGAGCACGCGGTCGGTCTTGGCGTCGGCGAGGATTTTGACAAAGCCTTCGGTGGCCAGATTGGCGCGGGCGCGGGCATTGGCGCTGAACGGAAATTTGCCGACATTGTAGGCGACGCCCGCAGCTTTCAGCTCCTCCTCGGTCTTGCCGACCGAGGCGATTTCCGGGCTGGTGTAGACGACGTTCGGAATAACGTCGTAGTTCACGTGGCCGGCCTGGCCGGCGATGGTCTCGGCGGCCGCGACGCCCTCATCCTCGGCCTTGTGCGCCAGCATCGGACCGGCCACCGCATCGCCGATGGCGTAGATGCCGGCGACATTGGTGCGCAAATGCTGGTCGACGATGACCCGGCCGCGGTTGTCCTTCTTGACGCCGACGGCTTCGAGCCCGAGGCCGTCGGTATAAGGCACCCGCCCGATCGCCACCAAAACCACATCGGCGTCGAGCGTTTCGGTGGCGCCGCCCGCGGCCGGCTCGACCTTCACTTTGAGCGTCTTGCCGGAAGTGTCGACGGCAGTGACCTTGGACGACAGCTTGAAGGTCAGCCCCTGCTTTTGCAGCATGCGATGGAATTGCTTGCCGACTTCGCCATCGATGCCCGGCAGAATGTGATCCAGAAATTCGACGATGACGACGTCGGCGCCGAGCCGCCGCCATACCGAACCGAGCTCGAGCCCGATGATGCCGGCGCCGACCACCAGCAATTTCTGCGGCACCTTGGCGAGCTCCAGAGCGCCGGTCGACGACACGATGCGCTTCTCGTCGATGTCGATGCCGGGAAGCCGCGCCACATCGGAGCCGGTGGCGATGACGATATTTTTCGTCTCCAACAATTGCGTCTTGCCGTCGGCGGCCTTTCACCTCGACCTGGCCGGGCGCGGCGATGCGGCCGGCGCCGTGGAACGTCTCGATCTTGTTCTTCTTGAACAGGAACGCGACGCCGTTGACGTTGCTTTCGACGTTCTGCGCCTTGTAGCCAAGCAGCACGGCAAGATCGACGCTCGGCTTGCCGACCTTGATCCCCATCTTGGCAAAACTGCCGCCCGCTTCTTCGTAGAGCTCCGAAGCGTGCAGCAAGGCCTTCGACGGAATGCAGCCGACGTTGAGGCAGGTGCCGCCGAAGGTCGCATTCTTTTCCACCACGGCGGTCTTCAGGCCGAGCTGCGCCGCGCGAATGGCGCAGACATAACCGCCGGGGCCGGTGCCGATGACGATGAGATCGTAAGCCATCACGTCCTCAAACTAAAAGCGCAACTCCGAAACAACCTGATGGAGACGTGTTTGACTTTCTGCCTTAGCTCGAAGCGAATCCGCGCCAAAATCTATTTCTTCACCTTTTTCATTCTTCCATTCGATTGAATGGCCGTACTCGCTGACCCTGACCTTTTTGAAGTTATTCGGCTTTTTTAAGTAGGTGAAAATCTTTCCCCGGGCGATGGTTGGCCGCAAATCAACGACACCCTCGTACCCGTCGTCCCAAACTATCTTTAGAACCCCGTGAATGACCGGCTCAGCCGAACGTATGCGCGGTAGTTTTTTCATTCGATCTTCCCCGGATTGAGATCAGATTGGCAACTGACCCAAGTCTCAAGCAGCTCCGCCTTTCGCGTTTGAGCCCAAGCGAGAACCTTCCGATATTGCGGCCTAGGTATATCACCTTCCAGTATTTCCAAGGTGTCTATGTCGATCATGGCGCGATATTCGCCATATTCAATGTGAAAATGTGGCGGCGGATGTTCGTCCCAATAGAATTGGATTTTGACTCCATCCACCGAAGTAACCGTCGGCAGGGCCGCTCACAAATCCAACACCAGCCGCGCCGGCTCCTCCAGTGATTCCTTAACCCGTACCAGAAAGGTCACCGCTTCGCGGCCGTCGACCAGGCGATGGTCGTAGGACAAAGCCAGATACATCATCGGCCGCACCTCGACCTTGCCGCCGATCGCCATCGGCCGGTCCTGGATCTTGTGCATGCCGAGGATGCCGGGTTGCGGCGCGTTGAGGATCGGCGTCGACATCAGCGAGCCGTAGATGCCGCCGTTGGTGATCGAGAACGTGCCGCCCTGCATTTCCTCGATCGTGAGCGCGCCGTCGCGGGCGCGGCGGCCGAAATCGGCGATCGTCTTCTCGATTTCGGCGAGCGACTTCTGGTCGCAATCGCGCACCACCGGCACCACCAGGCCGCGCTCGGTGCCGACCGCGATGCCGATATGGTAGTAGTTCTTGTAGATGATGTCGGTGCCGTCGATCTCGGCGTTGACCGCGGGAATTTCCTTGAGCGCCTGCACGCAGGCGCGCACGAAGAAGCCCATGAAGCCGAGCTTGACGCCGTGCTTCTTCTCGAACAGGTCGCGGTACTGCGTGCGCAAGCCCATGACATGGCTCATGTCGACCTCGTTGAAGGTCGTCAGCATGGCGGCGGTGTTCTGCGCCTCCTTGAGGCGGCGCGCGATGGTCTGGCGCAGCCGCGTCATGCGCACGCGTTCCTCGCGCGCGGCATCGTCGGCCGGCGACGGCGCGCGCACTTGCACTGCGGCGGCGGTCGCCGCCACCGGCGTCGGGGCCGCCGCGGCGCGCTCGATCGCCGCCAGCATGTCGCCCTTGGTGACGCGGCCGTCCTTACCGGTGCCGGGCACGGCTGCCGCATCGAGACCGGATTCGGCGGAAAGTTTCCGCACCGACGGCGCGAGCGGGGCGTCGGCAGCTTTGGCGGCGGCGGGCGGCGACGCAGGCTTAGGCGGCGGGGACGGCGGTGCGGCCGGCTTCGCCGGGGCCGGCGCGGCGGTCGCGGCTTTGCCGGCGCCAACGCCGTCCTTGATCTGGCCGAGCACGGCGCCGACGGCAACCGTCTCGCCGTCTTTGGCGGCGATCTCGCTGAGCACGCCGGCGGCCGGCGCCGGCACCTCGATCGTCACTTTGTCGGTCTCGAGCTCGACCAGCGGCTCGTCGACCGCCACTGCATCGCCGGGATGCTTGAACCATTTGCCGATGGTCGCCTCGGTCACCAATTCCCCGAGCGTCGGCACGCGAATTTCGGTCATGGCTCTTTCCTGTCTTGCCGGTCATCATCCGCGACGGCGGATGATCCAGTAATCACGACTACCGCCAGCGCGTACTGGATGCCCCGCCTTCGCGGGGCATGACACTCCGAATTACCCCAGCGCCTCGTCCAAGAAATGCTTGAGCTGCGCGAGATGCAGCGACATCTGCCCGACCGCGGTCGACGCCGCAGCCGGCCGGCCGGCATAGCGGGCGCGGCGGTGCTTGGCGCCGATCTGATTGAGCACCCATTCCAGGAAAATATCGACGAACACCCAGCCGCCCATATTGCGCGGCTCCTCCTGGCACCACACGATCTCGGCCCCTTTGAAGCGCGACAGCTCCATCATCAGCGCCTTGGTCGGGAATGGATAGAGCTGCTCGATGCGCAGGAGATAGATATCGTCGATGCCGCGGTTCTCGCGCTCCTCGTATAGATCGTAATAGACCTTGCCCGAGCAAATAACGACGCGGCGGATCTTGTCGTCGGCGACGAGCTTGATCTTCTCGTCCGGCAGCATCTGAGCGTCGTCCCACAACAGCCGATGGAACGACGTGTCGGGGCCCATTTCGTCGAGCCGCGACACCGCGCGCTTGTGGCGCAACAGCGACTTCGGCGTCATCAGGATCAGCGGCTTGCGGAAGTCGCGTTTGAGCTGGCGGCGCAGGATGTGGAAGTAGTTCGCCGGCGTGGTGCAGTTGGCCACCTGCATGTTGTCCTCGGCGCACATCGACAGGAAACGCTCGAGCCGGGCCGAGGAATGCTCCGGCCCCTGCCCCTCGTAGCCGTGCGGCAACAGGCAGACCAGCCCGGACATGCGCAGCCATTTGCGCTCGCCCGACGAGATGAACTGGTCGAACAACACCTGCGCGCCGTTGGCGAAGTCGCCGAATTGCGCTTCCCACAGCGTGAGCGCATTGGGCTCGGCCAGCGAGTAGCCGTATTCGAAGCCGAGCACGGCCTCTTCCGACAGCATCGAATTGATGACTTCGTAGCGCGCCTGGCCGTCGCCGAGATTGTTGAACGGCGTGTAGCGGTTCTCGGTCTCCTGGTCGATCAGCACGGAATGACGCTGCGAGAATGTGCCGCGCTCGGAATCCTGGCCCGACAGCCGCACTTTGTTGCCATCGAGCAGCAGCGAGCAGAACGCCAGCGCTTCGCCGGTCGCCCAGTCGATCCCCGATCCGGTCTCGATCGCCTTGCGCCGATTGTCGATAAAGCGGTTGAGCGTGCGATGCAGATGGAATCCCGGCGGCAGCGTGGTGATCTTCGCGCCGATCTCCTTCAGCTTGACGAGATCGACGCCGGTGTGGCCGCGGCGCGGGTCGTCCGCGCTCTCGGCGGTCTTGAAGCCGGACCAGCGGCCGTCGAGCCAATCGGCCTTGTTGGCGCGGTAGCCCTGCGCGGCGTCGAGCTCGACGTCGAGGCGGGCGCGCCAGTCCGCCTTCATCTTCTCGACTTCGCCGGCGCTGACGACACCCTCGGCGACGAGCTTCTTGCCGTAGATCTCGAGCGTGGTCGGATGCGCCGCGATCGCTTTGTACATCAAGGGCTGCGTGAACGACGGCTCGTCGCCCTCGTTGTGGCCGTGGCGGCGATAGCAGAACATGTCGATGACGACCGGCTTCTGGAATTTTTGCCGGAATTCGGTCGCGATCTTGGCCGCGAATACGACGGCTTCCGGATCGTCGCCGTTAACGTGGAAGATCGGCGCCTCGATCATCTTGGCGACGTCGGACGGGTACGGCGACGATCGCGAATAACGCGGATTGGTGGTAAAGCCGATCTGGTTATTGACGATGAAATGCAGCGAACCGCCGGTGCGATGGCCGCGCAGGCCGGACAGGCCGAAGCATTCCGCGATCACGCCCTGCCCGGCGAACGACGCATCGCCGTGGATGAGCAGCGGCATCACCATGGTGCGATCATCGGGCGTGGCGCCGTTCTGATCCTGCTTGGCACGCACCTTGCCGAGCACCACCGGATCGACGATTTCCAGATGCGACGGATTGGCGGTGAGCGACAAATGCACCTTGTTCTGATCGAATTCACGATCCGACGAGGCGCCGAGGTGATATTTCACGTCGCCCGAACCTTCGACCGCGTCGGGCGTCGATGAGCCGCCCTTGAACTCATGGAAGATGGCGCGGTGCGGCTTGGCCATGACTTGGGCCAGCACGTTGAGCCGGCCGCGGTGCGGCATGCCGATGACGATCTCGCGCACGCCGAGCGCACCGCCGCGCTTGATGATCTGCTCGAGCGCCGGGATCATCGATTCGGCGCCATCGAGACCGAAGCGCTTGGTGCCGGTGAATTTCAGGTCGGAGAATTTCTCGAAGCCTTCGGCCTCAACAAGCTTATTGAGGATGGCGCGCTTGCCTTCGCGGGTGAACGTAATCTCCTTGTCCGGGCCCTCGATACGCTCCTGGATCCAGCCCTTCTGCGCGCCGTTGGAAATGTGCAGAAATTCGACGCCGAGCGTCTGGCAATAGGTGCGGCGCAGGATACCGACGATCTGCCGCACCGTGCCGAATTCGAGGCCGAGAACCTTGTCGAGGAAAATCGGACGGTCGAGGTCGGCGTCCGAAAAACCATAGGTGCGCGGATCGAGCTCTTCCTCGTTCTTCGGTGCTTCGAGGCCGAGCGGATCGAGATTGGCATGGAAATGGCCGCGGGCGCGATAGGCGCGAATAAGCATCAGCGCGCGGATCGAATCGCGCGTGGCGCGCTCGATGTCGGCCGAAGACAGGTCGACGCCGCGGCTCTGCGCTTGCGCCTTGACCTTGCCGCCGACGGCTTGGCTTAACTCCGCCCAATCGCCGTCCAGCGCGGACACCAGATCGTTCCGCGGCAGCGGCGGCCAGTCCGCACGCGCCCATGACGGGCCTCGCGCGTTTTTTTCGACGTCGCCGACGTCATCCTTTAGGCTCTGGAAGAACGCCTGCCACTCGCCGTCGACGGATTTCGGATCGGTCTCGTAGCGCGCATAAAGGTCGTCGATATAGGCGGCATTGCCGCCGTAGAGAAACGAGGTGAGTGCGAAAGCGGCATTCGCGTCCTGACGAGACATGGTGCAGTCCTTGGGCAAGTTCCGAGCTAGGGAACGGTCAACGTGGCGCAATACGTAGCAACCGAACGCATGCAACGGTGGCACGCGAATCGGCCCGGCCCGGCGCTGGGAGGCTCTTCTTTACCCTATTTAATGGCTCGATGCGGCAGTCAAAAGACGTAAAAAATGAATCATCGTTTCAATATTTCCGCGAGTGTATGACCGAGCCGGGCCGGCGATGGCGAGACTGTGATGCCGGCCGCTTCCATGGCGGCGATCTTAGAGTCCGCGCCACCCTTGCCCCCGGCAATGATCGCCCCGGCGTGTCCCATGCGCCGTCCCGGCGGAGCCGTCCTTCCGGCGATGAACCCGACCATCGGCTTTTTGCGGCCGCGCTTGGCTTCGTCCTTGATGAACTGTGCGGCATCCTCTTCCGACGAGCCACCGATCTCGCCGATCATGACCAAGGCTTCGGTCGCCTTGTCGGCCAAAAACATTTCCAAGACTTCGATGAAATCGGTGCCCTTGACCGGATCGCCGCCGATGCCGACCGCGGTGGTCTGGCCGAGACCTTCCCGCGTGGTCTGAAACACCGCTTCATAAGTGAGCGTGCCGGAGCGCGACACGATGCCGACTTTGCCGCGCTTGAAAATATTGCCGGGCATGATGCCGATTTTGCATTCGCCCGCGGTCATGACGCCCGGGCAGTTCGGCCCGATGAGCCGCGACTTCGAGCCGCACAGCGAGCGCTTCACCTTCACCATGTGGCTCACCGGAATGCCTTCGGTGATGCAGACGATGAGCGGAATTTCCGCATCGATCGCTTCGGCGATGGCGTCGGCAGCGCCGGCCGGCGGCACATAGATCACGCTGGCGGCGGCGCCGGTCTTCTCGCGCGCTTCGGCAACGGTGTCGAATACCGGCAGGCCGAGATGGGTCGCGCCGCCTTTGCCGGGTGACACGCCGCCGACCATCTTGGTGCCGTAGGCGACCGCCTGCTCGGAATGAAAGGTGCCGTTCTTGCCGGTAAAGCCCTGGCAGATGACCTTGGTGTTGTTGTCGATCAGGATGGACATCAGGCTGCCTTCACCGCTTTGACGATTTTTTGTGCCGCGTCGTCGAGATCGTCGGCCGAAGTGACGTTGAGCTTCGAATCGGCGATGATCTTTTTGCCGAGTTCGACATTGGTGCCTTCGAGCCGCACCACCAGCGGCACTTTAAGCCCGACTTCCTTGACCGCGGCGACGACGCCTTCGGCGATGACATCGCACTTCATGATGCCGCCGAAGATATTGACCAGGATGCCCTTCACGTTGGGGTCCGAGGTGATGATCTTGAACGCGGCCGAGACGCGATCCTTGGTGGCGCTGCCGCCGACGTCGAGGAAGTTCGCTGGCGCCATGCCGTAAAGCTTGATGATGTCCATGGTCGCCATGGCAAGCCCCGCGCCGTTGACCATGCAGCCGATCGAGCCGTCGAGCGCGATGTAATTGAGGTCGAATTTCGACGCTTCGATTTCCTTGGCGTCCTCTTCGGTCTCGTCGCGCAAAGCGGCAATTTTCGGATGCAGGAATAGCGCGTTGTTGTCGAAGTCGGTCTTGGCGTCGAGACAAATGAGCTTCTTGTCCTTGGTGACAACCAAAGGGTTGATCTCGAGCAGGCTCATGTCGGTGTCGATGAAGGCCTTGTAGAGATTACTGAGAAGCGGACTCAGCTGCTTCGCCAGATCGGCGTCCAGATGCAGCGCATGGGCGACGGTACGGACATGGTGCGGGCAAATGCCGGCCACCGGATCGACCGAAACGGTGACGATTTTGTCCGGGGTGTTGTGGGCGACGTCTTCGATGTTCACGCCGCCTTCGGTCGACACCACGACGGCGATGCGCGAGGTCTCGCGGTCGATCAGCATCGACAGATAGAATTCCTTGTCGATTGCCGAGCCTTCCTCGATGTAGAGGCGGTGCACTTGTTTGCCGTGCGGCCCGGTCTGATGCGTGACGAGCGTGGAGCCGAGCAGCCGCGTCGCTTCCTTGGTCACGTCGTCAACCGATTTGACGACCTTCACGCCGCCGGCTTTGCCGCGGCCACCGGCGTGGATCTGGGCTTTCACCACCCAGACCGGCCCGCCGAGCTCTCGGGCCGCCTTTTCGGCTTCGGCAACGCTAAGCGCCGGAATGCCGCGCGGCACCGCCACGCCGTATTCCCGCAACACCGCCTTGGCCTGGTATTCGTGGATGTTCATGGCAGGTCCAACCTCTTGTCATTGTCCGCGAAGGCGGACAATCCAGTATTCACAGGTCTACAGATAGCCGCTCGCCAGTTCGCCGTTTCGATCTGCGGTGAATACTGGATGCCCCGCCTTCGCGGGGCATGACAGCAAGCAAAGTTACTTCCCCAAATCGGGGGCGATCTTCTTGCAGGCCTCGACCAGGCTTTGCACGGCTTGCACCGATTTCTCGAACATCGCACGCTCGACGCCGTTCAACTCGATCTCGACGACGCGCTCGACCCCTTTGGCGCCGACCACCACGGGCACTCCGACATAGAGATCTTTGACGTCGTATTCGCCGTTGAGGTGGGCGGCAACCGGCAGCACACGCTTCTTGTCGCGCAGGTAGCTCTCCGCCATCGCGATGGCGGATGCCGCGGGCGCATAGAACGCGGAGCCGGTCTTGAGGAGGTTAACGATCTCGGCGCCGCCATTGCGGGTGCGGTCGACGATTTCGTCGATCCGCGCCTGCGTGGTCCAGCCCATTTTGATGAGATCGGGCAACGGAATGCCGGCCACGGCCGAATAACGGACCAGCGGCACCATGCTGTCGCCGTGGCCGCCGAGGACGAAGGCATTGACGTCTTCGACCGAGACATTGAATTCGTCGGCCAGGAAATAACGAAAGCGCGCCGAGTCGAGCACGCCGGCCATGCCGACCACCATGGTTTTCGGCAAGCCGCAGCACTTCTGCAGCGCCCAGACCATGGCGTCGAGCGGATTGGTGATGCAGATGATAAAAGCATTCGGCGCGTATTTCTTGATGCCGGCGCCGACCTGCTCCATGACCTTGAGGTTGATGCCGAGAAGATCGTCGCGGCTCATGCCCGGTTTGCGCGGCACGCCGGCGGTGACGATGCACACCGCCGCGCCCTCGATCGCCTCATAGGAATTTGTGCCGGAAAAGCGGGCGTCGAAACCCTCGACCGGCGACGACTGGACGAGATCGAGCGCCTTGCCCTGCGGAATGCCTTCGGCGACATCGAACATGACGACATCGCCCAGCTCTTTCAAACCGATGAGAAGCGCCAGGGTGCCGCCGATTTGACCCGAGCCTATCAATGCGATCTTGCTTCGCGCCATCTCACGAATATCCTTGATTGGTGAAAAACGCCCGGCTGACGGCGTCATTAGCCGTTTCGGATGATGCGTTCAAGTCGGGAGAAGTCGCGATCGTCCGAGGTCGGAACGAAACCTACACAATCCTATTGATGGAAGGGCTATAACCCAGTCTGCCAGCGAACCGAGAACCGAAATGACCGTGACCACCGGCAAAGCGCGCCGCGCGCAACCGGCGAAAAAATGGCTGCGGATGCTCGGACCTGGTCTCGTCACCGGAGCAGCCGACGACGATCCGAGCGGCATCGCGACCTATTCCCAGGGCGGCGCCCAGTTCGGCTACGCGCTCGGCTGGACGATGTTTCTCACCACGCCGTTCATGATCGCGATTCAAATGGTGAGCGCCCGCATCGGCGCGGTGACCGGCCAGGGTCTAACGGCCAATTTGAATAAAGCGATGCCTCGCGGCTTGCTATACGGCATCGTCGGGCTTCTTTTGATCGCCAATACGCTCAACATCGCCGCCGACATCGCGGCCATGGGTGACGCGCTGCGGCTGGTCGCCGGCGGCCCGATGCTGGCTTACATCGCGCTATTCGGACTCGGCTGCCTCGCCGCCGAAATCCTGATCCCGTACCACACCTATTCGGGATACCTGAAAACCCTGACGCTGGTGTTGTTCGCCTATGTCGCCACGGCGTTTACCGTCCGGATTCCATGGGGTCAGGTGCTGGTCGCGACCTTCGTCCCGCACCTGACGTGGGACCGCGATTTCATGTTGATGCTGGTGGCGATCTTCGGCACCACGATCAGCCCGTATATGTTCTTCTGGCAGGCTTCGCTTGAAGCCGAAGGACGTAAGTTACGCAGCAAAGCGTCGACAGCGGCGGCCGCCGCCGCTCTCCCCAACCGTCTCGCCGGCAAAGAGGCCTTTCGCATCGGACTGGACACCAGCGCTGGCATGGTGTTTTCGAATCTCATCGGCTTTTTCATCATCGTCACTACCGGCGCCACCTTGCACGCGCATGGCATCACGCAGGTCGGCACGGCGCAGCAAGCCGCCCAAGCGTTGCGGCCGCTGGCCGGCCCGCTGGCATTCGTTCTATTCGCGCTCGGCATCGTTGGCACCGGCCTGCTCGCGGTGCCGGTGCTCGCCGGCTCCGCCGGTTATGCAGTGGCGGAGTGTTTCGGCTGGGAAGGCAGCCTTGAACTGCCGGCCCGCGGCGCGCCGGGGTTCTATCTTACCGTCGCCGCGGCGACGCTCGCCGGTCTTGGCGCCGCGCTCACGCCGCTCGATCCGATCCGCATGCTGTTTTGGAGCGCGGTGGTCAATGGCGTGGTCGCGGTGCCGCTGATGGTCGCGATGATGGTCGTCGTCGCCAGCTATAAGATTATGGGCAAATTCGCCGCCTCCCGTGCGCTGATGATCGGCGGCTGGGGCGCCACGGCGTTGATGGCGGTGGTCGTCGCCGCGATGCTGGCCACAAGCTTTTAGATCAAGTCTCGACGATGCCGGTCGAGGCTCCCGTCGTGCGCGCGTGCGCGGCGCCGTGCGGGCGCGCCAAATAGTCTTGCGAGCGCATCTCGATCAGCCGTGACGCGGTACGTCTGAACTCGGCGGCCTCGAAGCCCTCATCCGCGCGGTAAAGCGCATCGGGCTCGGCATCCGCCGACGCGATCAGCTTCACATTGAGGTCGTACAGCGTGTCGATCAGAATAATGAAGCGCTTCGCGGCGTTGCGGTTGTCATAAGTCATCACCGGCACATGGTCGAGGATGATGGTGTGATATTCGTGCGCGACACGCAAATAGTCGGCGGCGGCGAGCGGCAGCTCGCACAGATCGTGGAAGGAAAACCGCGCCACACCCATGAACGCGCGCGGCACATGCACGCTGCGGCCGTGCAGCGCCAGTTCATGCGCGGCGCCGCCATTGCCGCCGGTGAGCCGCCGCCATGCCTCGTCGAGCTTTAGATCCGCCGCGGCGTCGGCCGGCACATACCAGATCGGCAGCCCGGCGAGCTTTTCCAGGCGGAAATCGGTGCGCGCGTCGAGCCGCACGATATCCATTTGCGCTTGCAGCATTTCGATGAAAGGAACAAACAGCGCGCGATTCAAGCCGTCTTTGTAGAGCTCGTCGGGCGGCACGTTGGAAGTTGCCACCATCACGATGCCGCGCTCGAACAGCTGCTTGAAAAGCCGCCCGAGGATCATGGCGTCGGCGATATCGGTGACGTGAAACTCGTCGAAGCAAAGCAGCCACGCCTCGTCGGCCAACGCGTCGGCGACGAGCCGGATCGGATCTTCGCCTTCATGCTCGCCGCGCTTGATCTCCTGCCGCACGGCGTGAACGCGTTGGTGCACGTCGAGCATGAACTCGTGAAAATGGGCGCGGCGCTTGCGCTCGACCGGGCTGATCTCGAAGAAGAAATCCATCAGCATGGTCTTGCCGCGGCCGACGTCGCCATAGATGTACAGTCCTTTGATGCGCGGCAGCGTGCGCTCGCGGCCGGCAAACAGCCAGCCGAGCGGCGAGGATTTGCGCGCCAGACGATATTCTGCGATCCGCGTTTCCAGCCGCGCCATCATGTCGAGCACGACAAGCTGGGCATCGTCGCTTTCGACGCGGCCCGCGGCGACACCCGCGGCATAATGCGCTGTGACGGAATTCGCCATGACGGATTTCAGTGGGATGGACTGTGGTGGGTTAACGGTTGTGTGTGAAACGTGGCGGAGCGGACAAACGCTAAACGCCTTGAAGTCCAGATGCCGACAGATTGGTGCATTGCCGTCGTGAATTCGTCGTAAACGCTTCGCTAGCCATGCGTATACGGAATGTGGGCATGTTGCTCAATCCTTTGCCTTGCCAAATTTCCAAGCCACACAACATGATAGTTTGATTCGGCGGAAATCGAGATGCTCGATGCCGCGCGCTTTCTGGGAGGAAGCGAGAGGGAGGGTCTTGTCGACGACAACGTCAGGAGACCCAATGCACGAAGTCCTTCCCGAAGGCGGTGTAATCCGCAAATTGTGGATCGGCGAGACGGCAAAGTACCGCGAGCATGTATTGCGGCTCGATCCCGAAAGCCGGCACAATAGGTTTGCCGGAGGCGTATCCGACGACTTCATCTGCGATTACGTCGAGCTGACCGCCGGCCTCGACACGGTGGTGCACGGCTTTTTCATCGACGGCATGATACGCGGCGCAGCGGAACTGCGGCCGCTCGGCGCGCAATTCCCGCGCCAAGCCGAAGCCGCGATCAGCGTGGAGAAACCTTGGCAGAGTCACGGCGTCGGCTCGGCGCTGTTGCGCCGCACCTTGCTGGCCGCGCGCAATCGCGGCTACCGGGTGCTGCACATGGCGTGCTTGGCCAACAATCACCGCATGCAGCAGTTGGCGCGCAAGTTCGCCGCCGAGCTGACATTCGA
This sequence comes from uncultured Alphaproteobacteria bacterium, assembly GCA_963816565.1. Taxonomy (GTDB): domain Bacteria; phylum Pseudomonadota; class Alphaproteobacteria; order Rhizobiales; family Xanthobacteraceae; genus BOG-931. Next base: position 235,925 of record CAWFLM010000004.1, read on the forward strand.
CTTCGGCGGCGTGGTCGGCGAGGTCGAATCGTCCCGCCCGACGCCGCTGTCGCTGATGCGCGAAATAATGTCGGACGGCCACGGCTTTGCTACCGCAATGCTCGAGCTGCAGTCGCGGATGCTGCGCGCCTGATTGCGCAAAAGTCGCCTCGGATGCGATCCTGGGCGGGCAACGCCTCTTCCTGCCTTCGCGATAACACTCAGAGCGTCATGCGCGCTTCGCGCCCATCCGCACCTTGTCGGGTGAGCGGATAGGCTTCCTCGACGATATAGGGCCCGCCGCCGACGGAGGCGCGTGAGGAAAACAGCACAAAGCGCGACACTTGAAACGGCGCCGAGCGATAATGCGCGCGCGCGGCAAGGTAATCGGCGACCTGGTGGCTCGAGGAATCGCGCAGCCGCGCCAGCGTCACGTGCGGCGTGTATTTGCGTCCCTCCGGCTCGAGTCCGAGCCGTTGCAGCAAGCGATCGTGCTCGGCCTGCAGCTCCATCAGCGGCGGCACCGGCGCGGCGGCGGCGACCACGGCGCGCGGCTTGCGGCCGCCGAACGACGTCAACCCATCGAGCCGAAGCTCGAAGGGCCGTCGATGCACGCGCGCCAGCACCCCGGCGATTTCGCGCGCCAGGGCGTCGTCGATGTCGCCGATAAAGCGCAGCGTAAGATGATAATTCTCGGCGTCGATCCAGCGCGCCCCGGGCAAACCGCCGCGCATCATGGCTAGCGACTGGGCGACCGACTGTGGGATTTCGAGACCGGTGAACAGGCGGGGCATGGCAACCTCCGGGCTCGATCCGCAAATCACGACCCGTTCAGAATGGGGTCATCGCTGCGTGTACGCAACCCTTTACGACGGCTGCCGCGGCTGAGCCCGCGCGATGAGCTCCTTAACCTTCGGCAAGATACGCTCGACGATCACGCCGACGCCCGTGGGATTCGGATGCATGCCGTCTTGCTGGGTGAGATTGAGATCGGCGGCGACACCGTCGAGAAAGAACGGGTAGAGCAGAACGCCGTATTTTGCCGCCAGTTCGGGATAAATCCGCGCGAAGGCCTGACCGTAATCGGCGCCGAGGTTCGGCGCCGCGCGCATGCCGCACAGCAAGACGGAAATGTGACGCGCGGTGAGCCGCTGCAGGATCGCATCGAGCGCGGCGCGCGTCACTTCCGGCTTAATGCCGCGCAGCATGTCGTTGGCGCCGAGTTCGACGATCACCGCATCGGTGCCTTGCGGTACCGACCAGTCGAGTCGAGCGAGCCCATCCGCCGCGGTGTCGCCGGAGACGCCGGCATTGGCGATGTCGGCGTCGATGCCGTCCTTTGCCAGCGCGGCCTGCAGGCGCGGCACGAAGCCGTCTTTGTCGGCAAGGCCATAGCCCGCGGTCAAGGAGTCGCCCAGCGCCACGATATGTATCGGCGCAGCGCCGCGGGCGTGGTGCATCGCTGTTGCGGCCAAGACCGCCACGCTACAAACCACGGCGATTTGGCGGAGCAACCGCCGCCACCCATATGAGCTGGCACGCGCCGAGCGCGCGTGCGAGCGCGATTGAATGTTTGCAGGATTGAGGCCGGTCGGAGGCATGAACGACATTTCGGGGCATCCTATCGCCGGCGACGCCATCGTGCTCGGCGGCGTCAATCTGTCGCTGGGCCGCGGCGCCGCCCGCGTCCACATCCTGCGCGACATCGCCCTCAATATAGGTCGCGGCGAGGCCGTCGGCCTGCTCGGCCCTTCCGGGTCCGGCAAGTCGACGCTGCTTATGGTGATGACCGGTCTGGAGCGGCCCGAACTCGGGCACCGTCACGGTCGCCGGCGAGAATCTGTGCCGGCTCGATGAAGATCAGCTGGCCCGCTTTCGCGGCCGCACCATCGGCATTGTCTTTCAGGCGTTTCACCTGATCCCGACCATGACCGCCTTGGAGAATGTCGCGATCCCGCTTGAGCTCGCCGGCGCGGCCGACGCGCTGTCGCGCGCCGAGCGCGAGCTTGCGGCGGTCGGCTTGAGCGCGCGCCGGCACCATTATCCGGCCGAACTTTCCGGCGGTGAGCAGCAACGCGTCGCGCTGGCGCGAGCGCTGGCGCCCAATCCCGCCATCGTCGTCGCCGACGAGCCGACCGGCAATCTCGACGAGACGACCGGCCGCGATATCATCGAGCTCCTGTTCCGCGGTCATGAGGAGCGCGGCACGACGCTCGTTCTGGTCACCCATGACACCGAGCTTGCAGCGCGTTGCGATCGGGTGCTGCGCATGCATTCGGGACAGCTCGCCGGCAGCAGCGTCGCCGCCGCTACGCCATGACGCAAACCGCGCGCATCCCGCTTGCCGTCAAGCTCGCCTATACGGCGTTCATGGCGATGCTGGTTCCGATTTATTGGTATTATTACGGGCCGACGAATTTTCTGTATTTCTGCGACATCGCCCTGATCCTGATCTTGGTGGCGATCTGGCGCGAAAACGCTTTGCTGATCTCGATGTGCTGCGTCGGCATTTTAGCGCCGCAAGCGTTTTGGGTGCTCGACTTCCTGGCCAATCTGGCGGGCTATTCGCTCACCGGCATGACCGATTACATGTTCGATGCGAGCCACTCGCTGTTGCTGCGGCTGTTATCGCTGTTTCACGGCTGGCTGCCGTTCTTGCTGGTCTATCTGGCATGGCGGACCGGATATGACCGGCGGGCCTTGCCGGCTTGGAGCACAGTGTTCTTGGCCGACATGCTGATTTGCTTCTTCCTGATGCCGCCGCCGACGCCGCATCCGGGTCTCACGCCGGTCAACATCAATTATGTTTGGGGTCTGCGCGACACCGCGATGCAGACCTTGCTGCCGCCAAACATCTGGTTTGCCGGATTGTTGCTTGGGATTCCAGTATTCGTGTTCGCGCCGACGCATTTCATCTTGGCGCGCGTCCTGCCGCGAGCGACCTGATGCTGGCGCCGGCAGCAAAATCGAGCCCGCTGACGGCGTTGCGCTTCGCAACGCGTTTTGCGCCGCGCTTTATTTGGCGCGATTTGCGCGGCGGTTTGCGCGGCTTCGGCGTGTTCATCGCCTGTATTGCGCTTGGCGTCATGGCGATTGCCGGCGTCGGCTCGGTCGCGGCGAGTTTGAACGACGGCATCGGCAGCGCCGGCCGCGTCATTCTCGGCGGCGACCTCGCCTTTGCGCTGATCCAGCGCCAGGCCAGCGACGCCGAGCGCTCGTTCCTCGATGCCCATGGCCGGGTCTCCGTCGCTGCCACCTTGCGGGCGATGGCAAGAACAACAACCGCGACTGCCGCCAATGGCGGCTCGTCTTTGGTCGAGGTCAAGGCGGTCGACGCCAATTACCCGCTGTTCGGCCAAGTCACGACTGCGCCGGCGCTGCCGCTCGCCGCGCTGTTCGCCCAAAACGGCGACGCCTTCGGCGCGGCGGTCGATCCCGCGCTGCTGACGCGGCTCAATCTGAAAATCGGCGACCGCATCGCTATCGGCAATGCCGCAATCGAGTTGCGTGCAGCGCTGACCAACGAGCCGGACAAGCTCGCCGGCGGGCTTGGCCTCGGCCCGCGCCTGCTGATGAGCGAAGCGGCGTTACGCGCCACGGGGCTGCTGCAGCCCGGCAGCCTGGTGCGCTGGCAATATCGCCTGCGCCTGCCTGACGGTAATTCGAGCGACGCGGCAGTCACCGCGACCGAAAAACAGGCGGAAGCGCAATTTCCGCAAGCCGGCTGGCAAATCCGCACCCGGATGAAAGCCTCGCCGGAGCTCGAGCGCAGTGTCGAACGCTTCAGCCAATTTCTCACTTTGGTCGGCCTGACCACGCTTCTGGTCGGCGGCGTCGGAGTTGCCAATGCGGTTGCCAGCCATCTGGCGCGCAAGCGCGACGTGATCGCCACGATGAAAACGCTCGGCGCGACAGGCGGCGGCGTCTTCACCGTCTATTGCGGCGAGATCGTCGTGGTTGCGCTGATCGCCAGTTTGCTCGGCGGCGCGCTGGGCGCGGCTTTGCCGTTTGCCATAGTGTCGGCCTTCGGGGCGATCATTCCGCTGCCGGTTGCGCCGGCGCTGCATCCGGACGTGCTGGCGCTGGCCATTGTCTATGGCCTCCTCACCGCGCTTGCCTTTGCGCTGTGGCCGCTCGGGCGCGCCCACGACATTTCCGTATTGGGGCTGTTTCGCGACCAGGTCGCAGCGGAGCGCAGCTGGCCGCGGCCGCGTTATACGATCGCGACGGCGGCGATCGTTGGGCTTCTTGCGGCGCTGGCAGTCACGACGACTTATGACCGCCGCGTGGCGATGTACTTCGTCGCAGCCGCCGCCGTCGTCTTTCTGCTGTTGCGGTTGATCGCGATCGTGACGATGTGGATCGCCCGGCATTTGCCGCGCCAGCGCTCGACGGTCTTGCGGCTGGCCATCGCCAACATCCACCGTCCCGGCGCGCTGACGCCGAGCGTCATGCTGTCGCTCGGTCTCGGACTTGCGTTGCTCGTCACCGTGGTCGAGATCGACGGCAATTTGCATCGTGAATTGGCCGAAGCGTTGCCGGACAAGGCGCCGTCATTCTTCTTCCTCGACATCCCGGCCGCGGATGCAAGCCGCTTCGATGCCTTCGCGCGCGCCGAGGCACCGGGCTCGACGGTCGAGCGCGTGCCGATGCTGCGCGGCCGCATCGTCGCGGCCAATGGGGTGCCGGCGGAGGATCTCAAGCCGGCCGCGGGATCGCGCTGGGTGCTGCGCGGCGACCGCGGCATCACCTTTGCCACCGCCGTCCCCGCCGGTTCGCGCCTCGTCGCCGGTCAGTGGTGGAACGCCGACTATTCCGGGCCGCCGCTGGTGTCGCTCGAGGATAGGACGGCGCAAAATCTAAACCTCAAGATCGGCGACGCCGTCACGGTGAACGTGCTCGGCCGCAACATCACCGCGCGGATCGCCAATCTTCGCGCCGTCGATTGGGAAAGCCTCGGCATCAATTTCGTTCTGGTGTTCTCGCCTGGAGCGTTCGGCGGCGCACCGCATAGCGACATCGCCACTTTGACCTTCGCCGATGGCGGCACCGCGGCGGAGGATGCAAGCCTGATCAAGGCGCTGGCGGCAGCGTTCCCGACCGTGACCGCCGTGCGCGTCAAGGACGCACTCGATGCCGTTGGCGCCATCGTCGGCAAGCTCATACTGGCGGTGCGCGGCGCGAGTTCGCTGACGCTGATCGCTGCCGCACTGGTGCTCGGGGGCGCCTTGGCGGCGAGTCAGCGTTTCCGCATTTACGACGCCGTGGTGCTCAAGACGCTGGGTGCGACGCGGATGCAGCTCACCACCGCTTACGCCCTGGAATATCTCCTCATCGGCCTCGCCACCGTCTTCTTCGGCGTCGCGGCGGGCTCGCTCGCCGCGGCTCTTGTGGTGACGCGGTTGATGGAATTTTCGTTTGTCTTGGTGCCGGGCGAGGCCGCCGGCACGGCGCTCTTTGCGCTTATTGTCACGGTGGGTCTCGGCCTCCTCGGCACCGTCTCGGCGCTGGGCCGCAAACCCGCGGAAGTACTGCGAAACCTCTAAACGACGCCTCCGCCGCGGCCGTATTAAACACCATGAAGAGTTTGTAACAGTCGGCAAATATGGCGTAGCACCCATCTGGCGCGAAGCCGGCTTTCGCACTAAATTCCCACCACGTGCGATCGGCTTTCGCCGAACGCCGGACCCGGCGAAGCGCCGGGATAACCCAGGGGTATTTCCATGTCCGACTTCGATCGGAATTACGCGACTACGAGGACCGGCTATCGCACCGACCAGGTAGCGATCGACGCCGGTCTGCGCGCGTATATGATCCGCGTCTATAACTACATGGCCGGCGGCGTCGCGCTGACCGGCGTGGCGGCTTGGCTCACCTATCAGGCGGCTGGCGGCGATGCCATTCAAGTCGCGGGCGGCCGGATCGCCGGCCTGACCCCCTTCGGGCAGGCCATCTTCAGCGGGCCGCTGACGATCATTCTCTTGCTCGGCACTCTCGGCCTGGTGTTCTTTATGAGCTACCGCATCAACAGGCTGTCGGTCGGCACGGCGCTGACGCTGTTCTTCGTTTACGCCGGCCTCCTTGGCCTGGCGCTGGCATCGATCTTCCTGGAGTACACCGGGGCCTCGATCACGCGGGTGTTCTTCATCTCGGCGGCGACATTTGGCGCCATGAGCCTGTACGGCTACACCACGCAGCGCGATCTCACCGGCGTCGGCTCGTTCATGTTCATGGGCCTGATTGGCGTCGTCATCGCCATGCTGGTCAACATGTTCCTCCAATCGAGCGGGCTTGCTTGGGCGATCTCGGTGCTTGGCGTGCTGATCTTCGTCGGACTCACCGCCTACGACACCCAGTCGATCAAGGAGATGTATTCGCCGATGGACGACGGCACCGTTGCCGGCCGCAAGGCGGTGATGGGCGCGCTGCGGCTCTATCTCGACTTCATCAACCTGTTTTTGATGCTGCTGCGGTTGTTCGGCGACCGCCGCTAAGCGCCGTTAGCACTGCCAAATTAAACGCCCCGGGGGTCAACCCCGGGGCGTCTGCTTTTCGGCCTGCGCCTTTTCTGCCAATTTTGCGCGGCCATGAGCAACGCCATTATCCGACCGGCCGCACCCGCCGATATTGCCGCCATCACGGGCATCTATGCCGACGCCGTCCTGCACGGCACGGCGACGTTCGAAATCGAGCCGCCTGACGAAGCGGAAATGGCCCGGCGGCAGCGGGCCCTGATGGCCGAGGACTATCCCTTTCTGGTCGCCGAGAAGGCCGGTGTGACGGTTGGTTATGCCTATGCCGGCCCGTATCGTGACCGGCCGGCCTATCATTGGTGCGTCGAGGATTCGATCTACGTCGCGCCGCAACTTCACCGGCAGGGCATCGGCCGCGCCCTGCTCGCGCGCCTCCTCGCAGAGTCGGAAACCCTGGGCTTTCGTCAAATGCTCGCCGTGATCGGCGACTCGGCCAATACCGGCTCGGTCGCGGTCCACGCCGCCGTTGGCTTCCGCCTCATCGGTACGTTCCAATCGGTCGGCTTCAAGCACGGCCGTTGGCTTGACACCGTGCTGATGCAGCGCGCGCTCGGAAAGGGCGATAGCTCGCCGCCCTAACTTCCATGAAAACTGCGGCTAGGCTAGCCAGCCACCACGCGGAGCGAGCGGTCGAGCGCGCCGAGCACCCGGTCGAGCTCGTGGCCGCGGCGGACGATATGGCCGGTGGCAGAAATCACGCTATAGGCGCCCTGGCGGCGACCCAGTTTCGGATTCTTCTCGATACGGTAGATCGGCATTTCCGAGGCGCGGCGGAAAACCGAAAACACCGCGCGGTCCTTGAGGAAATCGATGGCGTAATCCCGCCATTCGCCGGCGGCAACTTTGCGGCCATAGAGCCGAAGAATGCGGTCGAGCTCGCGCCGGCTGAACGTCACTTCGTTGGCGGGGGCGGGCGGGCGCTGCTCGCCTCCGCGCCACGCGCTTGGATCGGTCTCGCCGACATCCATACGGCGCCTCCTTCTGTCGTCTGAGCTTCATGATCGCGCCAGATCGGACGGCGGGCAAGAGCCTCTTGGCAGTCTCTTGGCGCGACAAATTGGGGTGGATTCGAAAGGCCGGCACGCCGCCAGCGCAGCGTCCTGCGACACATTTGCCGGGTGGAATCACGCCTTCGTTAAAGGAATCATAATACGGCCCTATTTCCGACAAGCACGCGCCTCGCTGGCTTGCGAGTTAGTACGCTGTTGCCTCAAGGCCCGATTCGGATCGTGTTCCGGATTCCTCAGCCCCCCAGCCCCCCGGGATGCGGACGGATCGGGCCAGAGGCAACAGAGTTCACTGTATGGTTCATTCCCCAATCCTTTAGGCCGGCGCGTTGCCGGCCTTTTTTATTCGGCGGACGAAAAGACCGAGGATCGACGGCCGACAGCGCCGGCGCCTCTCCATCTTATCCGTCGCTCGTCTTCTCTCGTCCGTTTACTGCAGTGGGATATAGGCGGCGCCGAGGATGATGCCCGGCTTGTCGCGCGTGCCTTCCTGCACCATGACGGCGGCGGCGTCGACGCCGTCGGTGGCGATCTGGGACCTCGGGACATTGAAGGTCGACGCCGCGCCGGTCCAATCGCCGAGCTTGAGCCAGCCGCGCACGACGTTGTGATAGATGATGGTGCGGCCGCGATTTTCGCCGCGACCGATGGTGACGGCGACCGCTTTCGCCAGCGGACACAGCCAAACTTCGCCGGCGTGGTGCTCGCTCTCCGCGGAATCGACTTTCACGCTCAAACCGTTGCCGACCGCGGTCAGCGACACCGGCACCGACATCACGCCCGATTTCTCATCCGTCTGCGCGATCGTGTGCTCGATGGCGGCCTTATCGCTGCCCAGCGCATGCATGCTGCCGTTGACCACGACCTGCGGCGTATAGACTTCCCGGTCGCCGCGCACCCGCGCATAGGCGCGCTGCCGCGCCGAATGCGCCGGATTGGCGAGCGTATCTTTCCAGCCGAGGTAATCCCAATAATCGATCGGTAGGCTGAGCGTGATCAGCGACGGATCGGCCGACAGTTCGCCAAGGAGCTTGTCGGCGGGCGGACAGGATGAGCAGCCTTGACTGGTGAACAGTTCGAGCAGCGCCCGCGGCTCACCAGCGCGCGCAACCACCAATGTCGCGATCAAGAAGCCTGCAATAAGGGATGCCGACGCGAGGCGGCGACGCAGCATTCCAACCTCCACACCCCAGAGCCCAAGGGAAAATTTGGTCCCAGAAGATGGCAGAAGATTTGGTCCCAAGTGAAAGTTCCGGCCCTCGGTGACGATTTCGTGACGGCAGTCGTTGTAAGGCCGCCGCCGGTCACCCGCCACTCAATTCGCGGTGAGGACGAATTGTGGAGCACGAAGTTTCGGAAAATCGCCAGCCACCCTCGGATCAAGTCCGAGGGCAGCTTTTCCGGATCATGCTGCATTTTAGCGGCGCATGATCTTATCGGAAAACCGGCAGCCACTTTTCCGGATCATGCGCTAGGCCGCCAAGTGGCGCAGCACATACTGCAAGATGCCGCCGTTCCTGTAGTAGTCAAGCTCGTCGGCGGTATCGATGCGGCAGATCAAGGGCACGCGCTTGAGGCCACCGTCTGCGGCGATGATCTCGGCGAGCAGCCGCTGGTGCGGCTTAAGATCGCCGTGCAAGCCGCGAATGGTGACCTGTTCGTCGCCCTTCAAACCGAGCGTCTGCCACGACGTGCCTTCTTCGAACACCAGCGGCACGACGCCCATGCCGACCAAGTTTGATCGATGGATGCGCTCGAAGCTTTGCGCGACCACCGCACGGAGGCCGAGCAGCATCGCACCTTTCGCCGCCCAATCGCGCGACGATCCGGTGCCGTATTCCTTGCCGGCAAACACCACGAGCGGCACGTTTTCCGATTTGTAGCGCATTGCGGCGTCATAAATCGTCATGCGCTCCTTCGACGGATAGTGGATGGTGTAACCGCCCTCGACGCCGGGCACCATTTGATTCTTGATGCGGATATTGGCGAAGGTGCCGCGCATCATCACTTGGTGATTGCCGCGCCGCGTGCCGTATTGGTTGAAGTCCTTGGGCCGGACCTGATGGTCGCGCAGATATTCGCCGGCCGGGCTGTCCTCCTTGATCGATCCCGCCGGCGAGATGTGGTCGGTCGTGATCGAATCGAGGAAGAGCCCGAGGACCCGCGCATCGACGATGTCGTCGATCGGCTGGCTGCGCTTTGGCATGCCCTCGAAATACGGCGGGTTCTGCACGTAAGTGGAGCGGTCGTCCCATTTGTAAGTCAGTCCGCCCTGCACGCTGATCTTGCGCCAGTTGGCGTCGCCCTTGAAAACGTCGCCGTATTTCCTGCGTGAACATCTGCTTGTTGATGTTCTTGCTGATGACGTCGGCGATCTCGCGGCTCGATCGGCCAGATATCGCGCAGATAGACCTTGCGGCCCTTCTGGTCGGTGCCGAGCGGTTGCTTGGCGACATCGATCTGCATCGAGCCGGCGATCGCATAAGCCACCACCAGAGGGCGGCGATGCGAGATAATTGGCGCGCACGTCGGCATTGACGCGGCCTTCGAAATTGCGATTGCCAGACAGCACCGCGGCCGCGACCAAATCATTCTTGTTGATCGCTTCGGAAATTTCCTCCGGCAGCGGACCCGAATTGCCGATGCAGGTGGTGCAGCCGAAACCGACCAGATTAAAGCCAAGTGCGTCGAGGTCCTTCTGCAAGCCGGATTTCGCCAAATATTCGGCGACCACCTGCGAACCCGGCGCCAGCGAAGTCTTCACCCACGGCTTCACCGTAAGCCCCTTGGCCACCGCCTTGCGGGCCAAGCAGCCCCGCCGCGACCATCACGCTCGGATTGGAGGTGTTGGTGCACGACGTAATCGCGGCGATCACCACGTCGCCATTGCCGAGCGTATGCTTGCGGCCTTCGACCGGCACGCGCTTGTCCAATTCGGCGGCCTTGTTGAACTCCTTGTCCATCGACCAGGCGAAGCCGTTCTTGACCTCTTTCAGCGCAATCCGGTCCTGCGGACGCTTCGGTCCGGCGAGCGACGGCTCGATCGAGGACAATTCGAGCTTGAGCACCTCGGTGAACATCGGATCCGGCGTGTTCTTGGTGCGATACATGCCCTGCGCCTTGGCATAGGCGATGACCAGCGCGATGCGCTCGGCCGAGCGCCCGGTGTCGCGCAGATAACGGATGGTGTCGTCGTCGATCGGAAAGAAGCCGCAAGTCGCGCCGTATTCCGGGGACATATTGCCGAGCGTGGCGCGATCGGCGATCGACAGATTGGCAACGCCGGGACCGAAATATTCGACGAACTTGCCGACCACGCCGCGCTTGCGCAGCATCTGCGTCACGGTGAGCACGAGATCGGTCGCGGTCATGCCTTCCTTGAGCTTGCCGTTCAATCGCACGCCGATCACTTCCGGCAGCAGCATCGAATAAGGCTGGCCGAGCATCGCCGCCTCTGCCTCGATGCCGCCGACGCCCCAGCCGAGTACCGACAACCCGTTCACCATGGTGGTGTGCGAATCGGTGCCGACCAGCGTGTCCGGGTAAGCGAGTTCGGTGGCGACGATCTTGTCCGGGAACTGGGTCTTGACCTTCGACGTCCACACCGTCTGCGACAGATATTCAAGATTGACCTGATGGCAGATGCCGGTGCCGGGCGGCACCACGCGGAAATCCTCGAATGAACGCTGCGCCCATTTCAGAAACTTGTAGCGTTCCTGATTTTGCTTGTACTCGTCCTCGACGTTCTGCTTGAAGCGCGAGCGCGTTGCCGAAATGGTTGACCGCGACCGAATGGTCGATGACGAGATCCACCGGAACCAGCGGATTGATCTTCTTCGGATCGCCGCCGAGATGGTCCATGGCGTCGCGCATGGCGGCGAGATCGACCACCGCCGGCACGCCGGTGAAATCCTGCATGAGCACGCGCGCCGGCCGAAACGCGATCTCGCGCTCCGATGTCTTGGACTTGAGCCATTGCGCGACCGCCTGGATGTCCTGTTTGGTGACGGAGCGGCCGTCCTCGTTGCGTAACAGATTTTCCAGCAAGACCTTGAGCGAAAAGGGCAGCCGCGAAATGCCTTTCAGGCCATTCTTTTCCGCTACCGGCAGGCTGTAATAGGCATAGGTCTTGGAGCCGACCTTGAGAGGTCGGAGGCACTTGAAGCTATCGAGCGATGTCATGACTTTTTTCCCATCCCGCCGGCCGGGCGCCGGCGCAATCCGGAGGTAATCTATTGCCGAAAACAGGCCACCCCCTCCCGTCCGGCCCCCGTTCGCGGGGGACGAAGGAAGAGGAAAAATCGGACGTGGCAGGCGTCACCGGCGCGCCGCAGCCCGACCTCCGGCTTATAAGGTCTTTTGTGCGGTTGTGCCAGTTCGGCAACCAATGGTCCGCTAAAATGCAGGGCATGGCTCCAAAAGCTCGCGAAATCCGCACAAAAATGCGTCCGGGTCGGTGCTGATGCGTCTCACCGGTATTGAACTGGCCTGTCAGCGCGGCGAACGCGAGGTCTTTACCGGCGTCAGCTTCGCGGTGACGTCCGGCGCGGCGCTGACCATCAGCGGCCGCAACGGTGCGGGAAAGTCATCGCTTTTACGGATGATCATCGGGCTTTTGCCGGTCGCGGGCGGCCAACTGATATTGGAAGGCGGCGATCCGGAATTGAACATTGCCGAGCAGGCGCATTACCTTGGCCATCAAGACGCGCTGAAAGGCTCGCTCTCGGTCGCCGAGAATCTGCACTTTTGGACCGGCTTCTTCGGCCTGCGGATCCGCCGATCTCCGCTCCCCGCTCGATACGGTCGGGCTTGGCGCACTCATCGACCTGCCGGCTGCCTATCTGTCCGCCGGACAGCGCCGACGGCTATCGATTGCCCGGCTGATCGCGGTGCCCCGCCCGATCTGGCTGCTCGACGAACCGACCAGCACCCTCGACACGGCGGCGCAGGACCGCCTCACCGAATTGATGGGCGCGCATCTTTCCGGAGGCGGCCTCATTCTCGCGGCAAGCCATGGGCCGATCGGGCTTGCCGGCGCGCCCGAACTGCGGCTCGGCGAAGCGCAATGACCGCGCTGACCGCCCTCCTCGTCCGCGACATGCGCATCGCCCTGCGGGTCGGCGGCGGCGCGCTGATGGGGGTGCTGTTTTTCCTGGTCGTCGTCACCCTCATTCCATTCGCCATCGGACCCGACCTGGCGCTGCTCAAGCGGATCGGTCCGGCGATCCTGTGGCTCGCGGCGCTGCTGGCAAGCCTGTTGGCGCTCGACCGGTTGTTCGCCGGCGATCGCGACGACGGCTCGCTCGACCTCATCCTGATGGGCCGCACCCCTCTGGAGCTCGTGGTTGCGGTCAAGGGCCTGGCGCATTGGCTCACGACCGGGCTGCCGCTCGTGATCTGCGCGCCGTTGATCGGGCTTCTCCTCAATCTCGATCTGCCGGAGGAAGGCGCTCTGATGCTGACACTTTTAGTCGGCACGCCGGCGCTGACCTTCATCGGCCTGATCGGCGCCGCCATTGCTGTGACGCTGCGCCGCGGCGGCTTGCTGCTCGCCGTCATCGTCCTGCCGCTGACCGTCCCGATTTTGATCTTCGGCGTCGCCGCCGCCAACGCGGCGGTCGCCGGGCCGACCCGTTCGGAACGCCGTTCACGATCCTCTGCGCGCTGACGCTGGCAAGCCTCGTCGTCGGACCTTTTGCCGCCGCCGCGGCGCTGCGGCAGGACATTGAATAAAGACATGGAATAAGACCACGGGGTAAGGACATGGCATGGCTGGCTCGAAATAGCGGTCTTGGAATGGCAATATCGGGAGCGCAATCTCGCTCCAACAAAAGTGACGGCCGGTGCGAGGGAGCCGCATTGTGTTCCCACCGGCATCTGCACTAAGAACCGGATTCCCTGGAAAGCTGCCGATGGCCCTCCTCGATCTCGCCAATCCGTCGCGGTTTCTGAAATTCGCCAACACCGCCATTCCGTGGCTTGCCGGCGTGACGGTCCTCGTCTTCGCCTTCGCCATCGAGCAGGCCATGATGGCGCCGGACGACTACCAGCAGGGCGCCACGGTCAAGATCATGTATTTGCACGTGCCGTCGGCTTGGCTCGGCATGCTGTGTTGGGGACTGATGTCGGTCGCGGCGCTCGGCACTTTGGTATGGCGTCATCCGCTCGCCGACGTCACCGCCAAGGCGGCGGCGCCGATCGGGGCTGCCTTTACGCTATTATGTCTCGTCACCGGCTCGCTCTGGGGACGGCCCGAATGGGGCACCTATTGGGTATGGGACGCGCGGCTGACGTCCGAGCTCGTCCTGTTCCTGCTCTATCTCGCCGTCATCGCGCTGTGGAACACGGTTGAGGATCCATCGCGCGCCGCGCGTGCGGTGGCGGTGCTCACTTTGGTCGGCGCCATCGATCTGCCGATCATCAAATTTTCGGTCGACTGGTGGAACACGCTGCATCAGGGCGCTTCGGTGTTCCGCGTCGGCGGCTCGACGATCTATCCGACGATCTTGGTGCCGCTTTTCATCATGGCGGGAGCGTTCACCTTGCTGTTCGTCACGCTGGTGCTGGCGGCGATGCGTAACGAGATTTTGCGCCGGCGCGTACGCACTTTGCGTTTCATGCGGGCGAGCGCTGCGAACTGACGATGGAAACGACCGCGCATATCGATTTCATCGCCGCGGCCTATGCCGCCGCGGTGATCGTGATCGGCGCCCTGGTCGTCTGGGTGACGCTCGATTTCCGCGCGCAAACACGCAAGATCGTGGAACTCGAAATGGCGGGATTTAGCCGCCGCTCCGACGCCGCTTCGGGTCGGCCGGCGCCGCAATCCACGGCGGCGTCGGAGGAACAGGCCGAGGAAGACGCATGAGCGTTACCGAACAGCCAAACCGCCCGGTGCGCTGGCGTCGCGTTCTGGTGCTGCTGCCGCTCGGCATTTTTCTCGGCCTCGTGGCGTTATTTCTGATCCAGCTCAATGCCGGCGACCCATCGTTCATTCCCTCGGCGCTGATCGGGCATCAGGCGCCGCAAACGACACTGCCGCCGATCGCCGGCCTCGAGCGCGACGGCGCGCCCGTCCCCGGCATCGATCCGGCCGATTTCAAGGGCGCCGTGACGGTGGTGAATGTCTGGGCCTCGTGGTGCGTGCCGTGCCACGACGAAGCGCCGCTGCTCGAGCAAATAAGCAAGGATGGCCGCTTTCGCCTGATCGGCATCAATTACAAGGACGATCCCGACAATGCGCGGCGCTTCCTCGGCCGCTACGGCGACCCGTTCGTCGCGGCCGGCGCCGATCAAAGCGGCCGTGCCGCGATCGATTGGGGCGTCTATGGCGTGCCGGAGACGTTCGTGATCGGTCGCGACAGCCGTATCGCCTATAAGCTCGTCGGGCCGATTACGCCGGAGAATTATGCCGCGGTGCTCAAGCCGCAGATCGAAAGGCGTTGGCGGCGAAATCGTAGACGCGGGTTTCAAACCCGCTTCGCTACGGCGTCTCTTCGACCGCGTAGCGCTTGAGCAGCGGCACCTGCAGCGCGCCGAACACAAGCGTCAGCGGCGTCACGCCGAACACCTTGAAATCGACCCACACATTGGTCGAGGTATTGCGCCAAACAATTTCATTGAGGACGGCAAGAACAAGGAAGAAAATCGCCCAGCGCAGCGTCAGTTTGCGCCAGCCCTCATCGGTGAGGTTGAACAGCGAATCGAACACGACGCCAAGCAGCGGCTTGTTGAAGACGAGCCCGCCGATCAATACCGCGCCAAACAGCGCGTAGATGATGGTCGGCTTGACCTTGATGAAAGTGGCGTCGTGCAGGAAGAGCGTCAGGCCGCCGAATACGACGACGATGATCGCCGTGACAACCGGCATGATCGGCAGCTGGCGCGTCATGACGTAGGAGATCGCCAGCGCCGCCAGGACCGCGACCATGAAAGTCGCCGTGGCGACGAAAATCCCGTAGCGGGTGTTGGCGAAAAAAAACAGGATGAGCGGCCCGAGATCGAGCGCCAGCTTCAGGAACGGATTGAGCTGCGGTTTGTTCGTCGTTGTCATGATGCGCGTTGTCTAGCTGGGATCGACCGCCCGCTCAATCAAGCCTCGAGCCCGGCGATGGCGCGGGCGAAATCGCGCGCCGAAAACGGCGCCAGATCGTCGATGCTTTCGCCGACGCCGACGTAATGCACCGGCAAACCGAATTTCGCCGCGATCGCCACCAGGATGCCGCCGCGCGCGGTGCCGTCGAGCTTGGTCATGACCAGGCCGGTGACGCCGACCGCTTTCTGGAAAGTCTCGACTTGCGACAGCGCGTTCTGTCCGACCGTGGCATCGAGCACGAGCAGCACCGCATGCGGCGCCCTGGATCGACCTTCTTGATGACGCGGACGATCTTTTCCAGCTCCTCCATCAATTCGGTGCGGTTCTGCAAACGGCCCGGCGGTGTCGATCAGGAGAATGTCGATGCCGCGCTGTTTCGCTTCGCTGACGGCGTCGAAGGCGAGCCCCGCGGCGTCGGCGCCGGCTTCGCGCGCGATGACATCGGCGCCGCTGCGGGTCGCCCAGATCTTGAGCTGCTCGATGGCCGCGGCGCGGAACGTGTCGCCGGCGGCGAGCATGACCGACCGGCCCTCGGCGCGGAATTTCGCCGCGAGCTTGCCGATGGTCGTGGTCTTGCCCGAACCATTGACGCCGGCGACCAGAATGACGAATGGTTTTTGCGTCGCATCGATGACGAGCGGCTGGGCCGACTGCACCAACGCCTTCTCGACCTCAGCGGCGACCACGGCCTTGACCTCGTCGGGCGTGATCGCGGCGTCATGACGGCCTTCGACTCAGCGTGTCCGCGATCCGGTCCGCGGTGCCGATACCGAGATCGGCTTTAACCAGCGCGTCGTGGATGTCCTCGAGCGTCGCCTCGTCGAGCATGCGCTTGGTGACGAGATCGGAGATCGCGGTCAGCGCCGTCGAGCTGCGCTTGAGCCCGCCGGATAGCCGCCGCCACCACGCTTGCTTGGCTTCGGCGGTTTCGCCGCCGCCGTCCGATTGGACTGTCTTGTGGAGTTTCTTGCATGCGGCGCCCGTGATAGCCGTTTCGCCAAGGTAGGCAAACATGACCCCGGAAGAGATGGTATCGCGGCTCCTCTATCGCGACGGGCTGATGCTGGTGATCGACAAGCCGGCCGGCATGGCCGTGCACCGCGGCTCGCCGAACAGCAAGGACCGGGGCAGGGAATCGCTCGAGGACCACTTCGATACGCTGCGCTTTGGCCTGCCGCGCCCGCCGGCGCTGGCGCACCGGCTCGACCGCGATACCACCGGGTGCCTCGTCCTCGGCCGCCACCGCAAAGCGCTGGCGCAACTCGGCAAGCTGTTCCGCAACGGCGCGATCGACAAAACCTACTGGGCCGTGGTCGAGGGCGGCCCGGACGCCGAAGACGGCGAAATAGACATGCCGCTCGGCCGCCTCGATGCCAATATCGGCTGGTGGCAGAAGCACGATCCGCAAGGCCAGCCGGCGATGACCCGGTGGAAGGTGATGGGGCGCGCCCCCGGCATGACCTGGCTCGCGCTCGAACCGTTGACCGGTCGCACCCATCAGCTGCGGGTGCATTGCGCGGAGACCGGCTGGCCTATTCTGGGCGATGCGATCTACGGCAATGCCCCACGAACGGGCGGCCCGACGCTGCATCTGCATGCCCGCGAAATCACCGTCCCGCTTTACAAGAACCGGCCGGCGATCCGCGTCATTGCCGCCGTGCCGGAGCATATGCGCGAGCGGCTGACGGCGTGCGGCTGGCCGGGCGAAGAAGCCCTGGCGCCGTCACTTCACGGCCCGGACGAAGGGCCGGCGGATAATCAATAAATCGTCTGCTTGATCCGCTCAGGCGCGCCGCGGTCGTGCTCGGGGCCGCCCATCTTGCCGTCGGTCAATTCGGCGAGGATCGTGCCCGGCGTCGGCAGCGTCTTGCGGTCGACAATGCTCGCCGGATCCCACAATTTCGAGCGGATGATCGCCTTGGTGCACTGGAAGTAGGCTTTCTCGACCGTAACCACGAGAACGCACTTCGGCACTTTGCCGTTGAAGACAAAACTTTCTGTCAGCTTCGGATCGGTGGAGATTTTGGCGCGGCCGATGATGCGCATGGTCTCGCCGACGCCGGGAATGAGGAACAGCAGCGCGACGCGCGGATCGCGCACCAGATTGCGCAAGGAATCAATGCGATTGTTGCCGCGGCGATCGGGAATGACGAGCGTGTGCTCGTCGATCACGCGCACGAAACCGGGCGGGTCGCCGCGCGGCGAGCAGTCGAGACCCTCGGGACCGCAGGTCGCCAGCACGGCAAACGGCGCGGCCTCGATCAGCTTGCGGTATTGCGGCGTAACGCGGTCGGTTTCCTTGAAGATCGCGGGGCCGTAAGGCGCATCGGAATAGAGCTTCTCGAGCTCTTCGGTGGTCGAGATCGTGTAGTCTTGCCCGTTACCATCCATCGTCGGTCTCCGCCTGGCGCGGTTCCTAAACTTTAGGCCACAAATCTATCTCATGCCGCCAGCAACTGTCTGCCGTCGTGGGCGGCGATCGGTACGTCGAGAATTGTGCCGGAATCGGCGGGCGCAGCAAGCATGACCTTGGTGAATTGCTCGGTGTAGCCGCTATTTTGCGATTCCACCAAGACGCGGCGTGTGACGCCGATCTCACCGTCGAGATGGCGGCGGAGCGCCGCTGCACCGCGCTCGCGCAGCCGTCGCGCACGGTCTTTGACTACTGCGCGGTCGACTTGCGGCATCCGCGCCGCGGGCGTGCCGGGACGCGGCGAGAACGGAAAGACATGCAGATGCGTGAGACCGCACTCTTCCACGAGATCGAGCGTGTTTTGAAACATGCCGTCGGTCTCGGTCGGGAAACCGGCGAGCAGATCGGCGCCGAACACCGTGTCCGGGCGTAGCCGGCGCACCTCGTCGCAGAATGCAATCGCGTCGGCGCGAAGGTGCCGCCGCTTCATGCGCTTGAGGATCAGATCGTCGCCGGATTGCAGCGACAAATGCAGATGCGGCATCAGCCGCGCATCGCTCGCCAGCGCATCGAGCATCTCGCGGTCGGCCTCGACCGAATCGATCGACGATAGCCGCAACCGCTTGAGCTCCGGCACATGCTTGAGGATTTGCTTAATCAGCGTGCCGAGCTTCGGCGCGCCCGGCAGATCGGCGCCGTAACTCGTGATGTCGACGCCGGTCAGCACGATCTCGCCGTAGCCGTTGCCGACGAGCCGGCGCACGTCCTCGACCACGGCTCCCATCGGCACCGAGCGCGAATTGCCGCGGCCGAACGGAATGATGCAGAAAGTGCAGCGGTGATCGCAGCCATTCTGCACCTGGACGAAAGCGCGGGTGCGGCCGGCGAAGGCGTCGATCAGATGCGCCGCGGTTTCCTTCACCGCCATGATGTCGCTAACGATGGCTTGGCGCGCGCCGCCAACAGCGAAAGCCTCGCGCGCCTGCGCCCAGCCGCCCGCCGAAAGCTTTTCCGCGTTGCCGAGCACGCCATCGGCCTCGGTCATCGCCACGAAAGTCTGCGGCTCGGTCTGCGCCGCGCAACCGGTGACGACGATCTTGGCGCGCGGGCGCTCGCGGCGCAGCGCGCGAATGGTTTGCCTGGCTTGACGGACCGCCTCCGCCGTCACCGCGCAGGTATTGACCACCACGGTATCGGCAAAACCGGCGCGCTCGGCGTTGCGGCGGATCACTTCCGCTTCGGCGGCATTGAGCCGGCAGCCGAAGGTGACGACCTCGACGCTCATCGCTAAGCGGCTCCTGCGCCGGCGAGCAGCGCGCCGTCGAAACGGCCGTTGTGCTCGTATTCGACCGGGCCGGTCATCAGCACATGGTCGTCGCTCTCGCGCCATGTGATGCCGAGATCGCCGCCGGGCAGCGTGACCGTGACGATGCGGGCGACGCGATTGAGCCGCGCCGCAGCGACCGCGGCGGCGCAAGCGGCCGAGCCGCACGCCTTGGTCAGGCCGGCGCCGCGTTCCCAGGTGCGGATCACGAGGCGATCGCGCGACGGCGTCGCGGCCAGCGTGATGTTGGCACGCTCGGGAAACATCGGATGGTGCTCCAGCAGCGGCCCGATCTTGGCGAGATCGTAGGCCGCCGGATCGTCGACCCAGAAGATGGCGTGCGGGTTGCCCATGCTGACGGCAGACGGCGAATGCAGGATCGGCGCGCCGCGCGGTCCGATCTCCAGTTCGATTCTGCGCGTGTCGGCGAATTCCTGTGCCAAGGGGATCTCGTCCCAGCGCAATCGCGGCCGTCCCATATCGACGGTGAACAGGCCGTCTTTTTCACGCCAGCAAGCCACCGCTCCGGCAGTCGTGGCGAATTTAAGCTTGGCGCGGCCGGTCTGTTCGCTAAGCAGCGCCGCCACGCAGCGCATGCCGTTGCCGCAGGCGCCCGCCTCGGAGCCATCGTTGTTGTAGATGCGGATCGAGGCATCCTCATCGCCGCGCGCTGGATAGAGCGCCATCAGTTGATCGTACGGCTCTTGCTGCGCCGCAGCGCGCGCTTCCGCCGCCGCAATAGGACTTCCGGCGCCGCGCAAATCGACGATGACGATCTCGTTGCCGAGGCCGTTCATTTTGACAAAGTCACGGTTTGCCAGCGCACTCATGATAAAGCCCAAAACATGAGCGACTTATATGAGAACTCGATCCATGTGCGCCAGTAGCCGCGATCGAGCGGCGCCGCTGGCGGTGACGGCAATTTGGGCAGGGCGAACGGGGCCAAAAGTGGTAGATTCGCATCGGGGATCAGCGGATGACGTGATGCGGGCGATGGCGCGGCCGCGGGCGCCGGATTGCCGAAGTCCAGGGAGAAACTAATGCCGTTCCGTTTCGCGCGCGCCGGCCTCGCGGGCGCCGCATTGGCCGTAATCTTAGCGTGCGGGGTGTACCTGCCCGCACGCGCGCAAAGTCCGGCACCGGCGCCCGCGACCCAGCCGCAAAATCCGGTACCGGGTCCGCCGGCCGCCGCGCCCGCGCCCGCGGCGCCCGAGCAGATCGCGCCCGGATCGAGCGCCGGCGCAGCCGGGCGACGTGTTCGGCCAGGACACGACACTGACCGCGCGGCCGATGATTTACGTCAAAGGCAGCGGCACCTGGGACAAGACCTTCGACATCATCACGACGTCGCTCAAAAAGATCAAAACCTACCTCGACAAGGAAGGCATCAAATCCGACGGCCTGCCGATGACGATTTTCACGGCGTCCGACGATAACGGCTTCGATTATGAGATCGGGATTCCGATCGCGGCGCCGCCGAAAAACCCGCCGCATGGCGAATTTACTCTCGGCCAGACGCCGGACGGCGCGGCGCTGAAATTCGTCTATCGCGGTTCTTACGACGACCTCGACAACACCTACGAGACGATCACCGACTATCTCGACGAGAAGCGGCTCGACGCCAAGGAAATGATCGAGGAATACGTCACCGACCCGCTCGCCGGCGACGCCAGCAAGCTGGTGGTCAATGTTTACGTCTTGATCAAACCGCCGGATACCTCGCCGGGTTAAGCCCTGCAATCACAGCTGCCAGACCTGCCCGGGCCGCAAGGTGCGAAAGCGCGCGGGCGGAATTCCGGCGGCCCGTAGCGCGTCGGCAAGGGCGTCGAGCGGCGCATCGATCGCCTCGTCGGTCAGCTGGAACGTGCCGTAATGATGACCCAGCGCCAGCTCGGCGCCGCAATCGATGATACGCCTGGACTGACTCGGCGGGGATTCATGTGCTGGTCGCGCATGAACCAGCGCGGCTCGTAGGCGCCGATCGGGAGAATGGCGAGGCGGAACGGCCCATGGCGCTCGCGCGCATTGCGAAAATGACGCCCGTCGCCATAGCCCGAATCGCCGACGAAATAGATGCGCCCGGCAGGCGTCTCGATGACGAACGACGCCCATAGCGCCATGTTGCGGTCGGTCAAATTGCGCGCCGACCAATGCCGCGTGGCGACGGGCGTCACCGCCAATCCGGCGCCGAGGTCGACGCGCTCGCCCCAATCGTAACCCTCGGCCGCGATGGCCGGATCATGGTTGCGCATGATCGTGTCATTGCCGAGCGGCGTTATGAAGCGCGGGCGGTGCGCGCCGGCAAGCCGCGACAAAGTGGCGACGTCGAGATGATCGTAGTGGCCGTGCGAGACCAGAACGGCGTCGATCGGCGGCAGATCGGCAAAGGCGATGCCCGGATCGTTGACCCGCTTCGGTCCGACAAAACGGAACGGCGAGGCGCGCTTCGACCAGACCGGGTCGAGCAGGATATTGCGGCCGCCGGTCTGAATGAGAAAGCTGGCGTGGCCGACATAGGAGAGGCGACAGATCGCACCCTCGACGCGCGGCGGCGGACGGTCGTTGTAAGGCGATGGCGCCCATGACGGCCATTTCGCCCGGGTGGCGCGCCGCATCCGATGCCAACGCAACAGATCGCGACGGCTTTTCGGCGGCGCGCCATTCGGGTCGAAAAAGCGCTCACCGTCGAAATGGTCGGAAACCGGGCCGTGGTAATAGCGGGACATAGTGGCCTTGGTATATGGCGGCCAAACCATACAGCTTGGCCATCCGGGCGGCCCAGCCTTAACGCCACGGTTGACGGCAGGGCGGTCCGCACCTATTTTCCGCCCGCTCTCGCAAGAGACCGAAATTTAACCGCCGACCGGCCCTCGAGACCGGAGGTTCCCGCCCGACAGCGCGATGCGCCCTCGGGCGCAAAGGTGTTTTTCATAGGCCGCCCGCAGGGACGGCCGTTCTTAAGGATGAGATCGTGTTCGATAGTCTTTCGGAACGGCTCAACGGCATCCTCGACCGGCTGACCCGGCGCGGCGCGCTGTCGGAAGCCGACGTCGAGGTGGCGCTGCGCGAAGTGCGGCGCGCGCTGCTCGAGGCCGACGTGGCGCTCGACGTCGCTCGCAGCTTCACCGAAGAGGTGAAGCGACGGGCCGTCGGCGTCGACGTGATCAAGTCGGTCACGCCGGGCCAGATGGTCGTGAAGATCGTGCACGACCAATTGATCGAGACCTTGGGCTCGAACGCACAGCCGATCGATCTCAACGCCCCGGCGCCGGTCGCGATCATGATGGTCGGGCTGCAAGGCTCAGGCAAAACCACGACCACCGCCAAGATCGCCAAGCGCCTCGCCGACGGGCTCAAGCGCAAAGTACTGATGGCTTCGCTCGACACCCGCCGGCCGGCGGCAATGGAGCAGCTCGCCGTGCTGGGCAAGCAAGTCAACGTCGACACGCTGCCGATCGTCGAAGGTCAGACGCCGGTGCAGATCGCCGCCCGCGCCCAGCAGGCGGCGCGGCTCGGCGGCTATGACGTGCTGCTGCTCGATACCGCCGGCCGGCTTACGCTTGACGAGGACCTGATGCGCGAAGCGGCGGAGGTGCGCCGCGCCGCCAATCCGCACGAGGTGCTGCTGGTCGCCGATGCGCTGACCGGCCAGGACGCGGTCAATCTGGCAAAAAGCTTCAATGAGCGGCTTGATCTCACCGGCATCGTGCTGACGAGGATCGACGGTGACGGCCGCGGCGGCGCCGCGCTATCGATGCGCGCGGTCACCGGCAAGCCGATCAAGCTCATCGGCACCGGCGAAAAGCTTGACGCCATCGAAGATTTCTATCCGCAACGCATCGCCGACCGCATTCTCGGCATGGGCGACATCATCTCGCTCGTGGAAAAAGCTGCCGCGACCATCGATGCCGAGAAGGCGGCGCGCGTCGCCGCAAAGATGCGCAAAGGCGCGTTCGATCTCGCCGATTTGCGCGAGCAACTCGCGCAGATGCAGACCATGGGCGGCATGACCGGATTGATGGCGATGCTGCCTGGCATCGCCAAAATGAAAAACCAGCTGGCCGAGCGCAATCTCGACGAGACAGTTCTCAAGCGGCAAATGGCGATCATCGATTCGATGACGCCGCAGGAGCGCAAGAATCCCGATGTGCTCAAGGCAAGCCGCAAGCGCCGCATCGCCACCGGCTCAGGCACCAAACCGGAAGACATCAATCGGCTTTTGAAAATGCACCGCGGCATGGCCGACGTGATGAAAGCCATTGGCAGCGCCAAGCGCGGGCCGATGGCGGGGCTGGCCAATATGCT
This sequence comes from uncultured Alphaproteobacteria bacterium, assembly GCA_963816565.1. Taxonomy (GTDB): domain Bacteria; phylum Pseudomonadota; class Alphaproteobacteria; order Rhizobiales; family Xanthobacteraceae; genus BOG-931. The sequence continues at coordinate 259,581 of CAWFLM010000004.1, forward strand.
CGGCTTTGGCGGCGGCGGCATGCCGAGCCCGGAAGAGCTGGCAAAGCTTGCGGAAAAAATGCCCGGCGGCTTGCCGCCGGGACTGCCCGGAGCACCGGGACTGCCGCCGAATTTCCCCGGATTACCGGGTCTCGGCCCGAGATTCCCGGGCGGCCTGCCCGGATTGGGAAAGAAAAAGTGATGTTTACGACCAGCAATCGTCAGAAAGGAAACTGAATGTCTCTCGTCATCCGTATGGCACGCGCCGGCACCAAGAAGCGGCCGTTCTATCACATCGTCGTTGCCGACAGCCGCAGCCCCCGCGACGGCCGTTTTATCGAGCGGCTCGGCTATTTCAATCCGCTATTGCCGAAGGAAAAGACCGAACGGCTGAAGTGGGATATCGAGAAAGCCAAGGCGTGGATGGCAAAGGGTGCGCAGCCGTCCGACCGCGTCATGCGCTTCCTCGACGCCGCCGGCGTGATGAAGCGCAAGCCGCGCAACAATCCGGAAAAGGCCGTGCCGCGCAAAGAGCGCAAGGCCAAAGAAGAAGCCGCCAAGGCGGCGGCGGGCGCGGCGCCTGCTGCGGCTGCCGCTCCCGCGGCGGCGGCTGCTCCGGCCGCGGCGCCGGCGAGCTAACGAGCGATGGCGGGCGGCGCGCGCGTCTGCCTGGGCCAAATCGGCGCCGCCCACGGCGTGCGCGGCGAGGTTCGGTTGCGCTCGTTCACCGCCGATCCAGCCGCGATCACGAGCTACGGTCCGCTGGAGACCGAAGACGGCCGCGTCTTTGAGATCGAAAGCTTAAGGCCGGCAAAGGACCACTTCGTCGTCAGGATTTCCGGTATTACCGATCGCAACGCCGCCGGGCGGCTCGCGAACACCAAGCTCTATGTGCCGCGTGAACGGCTGCCGGCACCCACCGAGCCCGACGAATTCTACCATGCCGACCTGATCGGGCTCGCCGTGGTCGATCGAAGCGGCCGGCAACTTGGCGCTGTCGTGGCAGTCCATAATTTCGGCGCCGGCGATCTGATCGAAATGCGGCCCGAGGCCGGCGACAAGACGGAATTCGTGCCGTTCGATGAGACCAACGTGCCGGTGGTCGACCTCGCCGCGGGGCGCATCGTCGTCGATCCGCCGGCCGGGCAAGACTGAGACATCACTGACGGACAGGACCGCGATGTGGCGCGCCAGCGTGCTGACGATTTTCCCGGAGATGTTTCCGGGACCGTTGGGCTTGAGCCTTGCCGGCAAAGCCTTGAGCACGGGCGCCTGGGCGCTCGATGTCGTCGATATCCGTAATTTCGCCACCGACAAGCATCGCTCGGTCGACGACACGCCGGCCGGCGGCGGGCCGGGCATGGTGATGAAGCCCGATGTGCTCGGCCGCGCCATCGACGCGGCGGCGGCCGATAGCCGGCCGCGGCTCCTGCTCTCGCCGCGTGGGGCGCCGCTCGACCAAAGCCGGGTCGGGGAGCTCGCCGGCGGCGGCGGCGCAGTCCTTATTTGCGGCCGCTTCGAAGGAATCGACGAGCGCGTCATCGCGGCGCGCGAGCTGGCAGAGGTCTCGATCGGCGACTATGTGCTGTCCGGCGGCGAAATCGCGGCGATGACGCTGATCGATGCTTGCGTGCGGCTCCTGCCCGGCGTCATGGGCGCCGTGGATTCCGGCGCCGAAGAGAGCTTTGCCGACGGCCTATTGGAATATCCGCACTATACCCGGCCGCAGCTTTGGGAGGGCCGGGCTATCCCGGAAGTGCTGACCTCCGGCGACCACGGTAAAATCGCCGCCTGGCGCCGTGCCGAAGCCGAGCGGCTCACTCGCGAGCGCCGTCCCGACCTCTGGGCCCGCCATTCCGGCGGTAAGCGGAGCCAGCGAGGTCCCAATGACCGCGGGTGACGTCGGGGTGACAAAGCCCGCGCGGTGTAATAGAAGCACGCCCAACCCGCATAGAACCGGCCGGAACGGCGCGAAAAATGCGCAGCCCAAGATTGCTTTGCTTTTGGAGAATTCGCCATGAACTTGCTCAAAGAAATCGAAAACGAACAGATGGCGAAGCTTTCCGCCGGCAAGGAAATCCCCGATTTCCAACCCGGCGATACGGTCATCGTTAACGTCAAGATCGTCGAAGGCGAGCGCGCCCGCGTCCAGGCCTATGAAGGCGTCTGCATCGGCCGCGCCGGCGGCGGGCTCAACGAGAACTTCACTGTGCGCAAGATTTCCTACGGTGAAGGCGTCGAGCGCGTCTTTCCGCTCTATTCGCCGATGATCGATTCCATCCAGGTGGTGCGCCGCGGCAAGGTGCGCCGGGCCAAGCTCTATTACCTGCGCGGCCTGCGCGGCAAATCCGCCCGCATTTTCGAGCGGCAGGACCACACCGCCGAAGCCACCCGCGCCGACGACAAGAAGGCGGCGGAGTAATTTTAAATCCGCCGCGCTGCGATTATATTGCGCCGATGGTGAAGTTTTGTGAGTTTTTCGACAATGGCCAAGCCGCGCACGCTCTACGACAAAATCTGGGACGACCATTTGATCGAGGAGGATCCCGACGGATCCTCGCTGATCTATATCGACCGCCATATCGTGCACGAAGTCACGAGCCCGCAGGCGTTCGAAGGCTTGCGGCTATCCGGCCGCAAGGTGCACGCGCCGGACAAGACGCTGCTTGTCGTCGATCACAACGTGCCGACGACCGACCGCCATCTGCCCAATCCAGATCCCGAAAGCGCAGCGCAGATCGCCTACCTCGCCGAGAACGCCAAGTTCTTCAATCTCGAATATTACGACGAGTTCGATAAGCGCCAGGGCATCGTCCATATCATCGGCCCGGAGCAGGGTTTCACGCTGCCCGGCGTGACGCTGGTTTGCGGCGACAGCCATACCGCGACCAATGGCGCGTTCGGCGCGCTCGCTTACGGCATCGGCACCTCGGAAGTCGAGCATGTGCTGGCGACGCAGACGCTGATCCAGTCGAAATCGAAGAACATGCGCGCGGTGGTCGACGGCAAGCTGCCCGATGGCGTCACCGCCAAGGACATCATCCTCGCCATCATCGGCGAAATCGGCACTGCCGGCGGCACCGGCTATGCGCTGGAATATGCCGGCGAGGCGATCCGCGCGCTGTCGATGGAAGGCCGCATGACGGTGTGCAACATGTCGGTCGAGGCCGGCGCCAAAGCCGGCTTTATCGCGCCGGACGAAAAGACCTACGCGTATTTGCAAGGCCGCCCCAAGGCGCCCAAAGACAAGGACTGGGACGCCGCGCTCGCCTATTGGCAGACGCTGGCCTCCGATGACGGCGCGCATTTCGACCGCGAGGTCAGGCTTGATGCCGGAAAGCTGCCGCCGCTCGTCACCTGGGGCACCAGCCCCGAGCAGGTGGTCTCGGTGACCGGCCGCGTGCCGCGGCTCGACGGTGTCACCGACGAGAAAAAGCGCGAGATGATCGAGCGCGCCCTTGCCTATATGGGCCTGCAAGGCGGCGAGAAAATCTCCGACATCGCCATCGACCGCGTCTTCATCGGCTCCTGCACCAATGCGCGCATCGAGGATTTGCGCGCCGTCGCCAAAGTGGTCGATGGCAAGAAGGTCAGCGAGCGCGTCAACGCCATGATCGTGCCGGGCTCGGGTCTGGTCAAAGAACAGGCGGAGATGGAAGGGCTCGACAAGATCTTTGTCAAAGCCGGCTTCGAATGGCGCGAGCCCGGTTGCTCGATGTGCCTCGCCATGAATCCCGACAAGCTCGGCCCCGGCGAGCGCTGCGCCTCGACCTCGAACCGCAATTTCGAGGGCCGCCAGGGCTACAAGGGCCGCACCCATCTCGTATCGCCGGCGATGGCCGCGGCGGCGGCAATCGCCGGGCATTTCGTCGACGTGCGCGAGTGGAATTAGCCGCGCACCCACCAGCAGCGCATTTGCGGATAAAGCACCCTGCCGCTCGGCCGGTCCTGCAGTTCATACCAATCGACACAGCGCCGGTAGAGCAGCCGCCCGGGATGGATGGTGATGCGGCCGCGAACATGACGCGGCGGCGAGGCAAAGCCGGGCTGGGCGAGCGGCGAGGTCTCGTTCTGCGCGGCGGCGGGCGCCGCTACGACAAACGGCAGCGCGGCGACAATCAGTATGGCGATCGATGGTCTCGGCGGCATCTTGGCACCTAGCTTAGCCAGTCCAGCAATTCGCGCTACATTACGATTATGGCCGATCTAAATTCCGATCCGCTGGCCTGGCGGCCGGTGAAAGCGCCGTCGCTGGCCGAGCTTGAAGTGCTGACCGGCGAGGTGCTCCGCCATCTGCCGAAGAGATTTCGCGACCTCGCGGTCGACGTGGTTATCCAGGTCGACGATTTCCCGAGCAAAGATGTGCTCCGGCGCATGAGGGCGCGCAGCGAATTCGACCTGCTCGGCCTGTTTCACGGCGTCGGCGTGCCGTTTCGTGGCGAGGGCTTCACCGGGCAGATGCCGAACATGATCTGGCTCTATCGCCGGCCGATTCTCGACTATTGGGCCGAGCACGACGAAACGCTCGGCGCCATCGTCAAGCATGTTCTGATTCACGAGATCGGCCATCACTTCGGTCTGTCGGACGCCGACATGCACGCCATCGAGCGCGCCGCCGGGTAGATTGTCGATTTGAGCATGATCTTATCCGAAAACCGGTTTCCACCCTCGGATCGTTGTCCGAGGGCAAGCTTTTCGGGATCATGCTCTAGCAAGGGAGCGACGCATGAAAATCGACGGCGCGTGTCATTGCGGTTACATCACCATCGAAGGCGAGGCCGACCCGGAAAAGGTCGCGATCTGCCACTGCACCGATTGCCAGACCTCGACCGGCACGGCGTTTCGCATCTCAGTCCCAGTGCCGGGCGCGACGCTCAAAATGACAGGGCAGCCGACGACCTATCTGAAGACCACGGCCGATAGCGGCAAGCCGCGGCTGCAAGCATTTTGCCCGCGCTGCGGCGCGCCGATCTATTCGACGACGCCGGGCGACGGCGTGCAGCCGTCCTACACGGTGCGGGTCGGCATGCTGCGCCAGCGCGACCGGCTGCCGCCGAAGCGGCAGAACTGGTGGCGCTCGGCACGGCCTTGGGTCACCGAGCTTGCCGGGGTGCCGAAATTCGAGAAACAGAGCTGATTGGGGCGCATCGGCGCGGCCTTGACCGCCGCGCGCGGAGCCGCCATTAACCCGCCACGGACGCGATTTATCCGCCGGTTGGTTTATCCACCGGCTCTTGGGATTGGACATGGAAAAGTTCACCGTTCTCGAAGGCGTCGCCGCGCCGATGAAGATGATCAATGTCGACACCGACATGATCATTCCGAAGCAATATCTGAAAACCATCAAGCGCACCGGGCTCGGCAAAGGCCTGTTCTTCGAGAAACGCTTCCGCGACGACGGCAGCGAGAACCCGGATTTCGTCCTCAACAGGCCGGCCTATCGCAAGGCCAAGATCCTGGTCGCCGGCGATAATTTCGGCTGCGGCTCCTCGCGCGAGCACGCGCCATGGGCGCTGCTCGATTTCGGCATCACCTGTGTGATCTCGACCTCGTTCGGCGATATTTTCTACAACAACTGCTTCAAGAACGGCGTGCTGCCGATCAAGGTGTCGCCGGAAGATCTCGAGAAGCTGTTCGACGACGCCGACCGCGGCGCCAATGCGACGCTCACCGTCGATCTGGAGAAGCAGGAAATCCGCGGCCCCGACGGCGGCACGGTCAAGTTCGACATCGAGCCGCATCGCAAGCACGCGCTCCTCAACGGCCTCGACGAAGTCGGCGTGACCATGCAGAAGCAAAACAAGATCGAAAGCTTCGAGGCCAAAGCCAAGGCGTCGCGGCCCTGGGTGTAAGCCTCGTCATTGCCGGACATAGCCGTTCGAAGAACGGCGTCGCTTCGCTCGCCTATGATCCGGCAATCCATGCTGCCTTGACGCAATAAGATGGATCACCGGGTCAAGCCCGGTGATGACGCCCGGGAAGCCATGACCTCCGCCATTTCCGTCTCGCAACTCAACAAGACCTACGCGTCGGGCTTCCGAGCGCTCAAGGACATCAATCTCGACATCCGCCACGGCGAGATTTTCGCGCTGCTCGGCCCGAACGGCGCCGGCAAGACGACGCTGATCGGCATCGTTTGCGGCATCGTCAATCCGACCACCGGCAAGGTCACCGTCGACGGCCACGACATCATTGCCGACTACCGCGCGGCGCGCGCGCTGATCGGCCTCGTCCCGCAGGAACTGACCACCGACGCCTTCGAAACGCCGCCGGCGACCTTGCGGTTTTCGCGCGGGCTGTTCGGCAAGCCGCCGGATGCCGCACATATCGAGAAAGTGCTCACGCAGCTGTCGCTGTGGGATAAGCGTGACGCCAAGATCAGGATGCTGTCCGGCGGCATGAAGCGCCGGCTGATGATCGCCAAGGCGCTGGCGCACGAGCCGCGCATTCTATTTCTCGACGAGCCGACCGCCGGCGTCGACGTCGAACTGCGCAAGGACATGTGGCAATTGGTGCGCGAATTGCGTGCCACGGGCGTCACCATCATCCTGACCACGCATTACATCGAGGAGGCCGAAGACATGGCCGACCGGGTCGGCGTGATCAATCACGGCGAGATCATCCTGGTCGAGAACAAGGCCGAGCTGATGCGCAAGCTCGGCAAGAAGCAGTTGATCCTCGAACTGCGCGAGCCGGTCGATACGATCCCGCCGGCGCTTGCAGCTTACCATCTCACCTTGGCCGGCGGCGGCGCGGAGCTGACCTACACCTACGACACCAAAGGCGAACAAACCGGCATTACCGCCTTGCTCGACGAGCTTGGCCGCGCCGGCATCAAGTTCAAGGATTTGCGGACCACGCAAAGCTCGCTCGAGGATATTTTCGTCGGCCTGGTGAGGCAGCGGCCATGAATCTCTACGGCGTGCGCGCGATCTATGTTTACGAGATGTCGCGGACCGGACGGACGCTGTTCCAGAGCGTCGTGTCGCCGGTGATCTCGACCTCGCTGTATTTCATCGTGTTCGGCGCCGCGATCGGCTCGCGCATCACCCAGATCGACGGCGTCAGTTACGGCGCCTTCATCGTGCCCGGCCTGATCATGCTGATGTTGCTGACGCAGAGCGTGACCAATGCGTCGTTCGGCATCTATTTTCCGCGCTTCGTCGGCACCATCTACGAAATCCTCTCGGCGCCGATCTCGTCGTTCGAGATCGTGCTCGGCTATGTCGGCGCCGCGGCGACCAAATCGATCGTGCTCGGGCTGATCATCCTGGCGACGTCGTTTTTGTTCGTGCCGCTGCATATCGAGCACCCGTTCTGGATGCTCGCCTTTCTGCTGCTGACCGCGGTCAGTTTCAGCCTGTTCGGCTTTATTCTCGGGCTGTGGGCCGACGGCTTCGAGAAGCTGCAGATCGTGCCGCTTCTGATCATCACGCCGCTGACGTTTCTCGGCGGCACGTTCTATTCGACCAGCGTGCTGCCGCCGTTCTGGCGCACCGTCACGCTGTTCAATCCGCTGGTTTATCTGATCTCCGGCTTCCGCTGGAGCTTTTTCGGCATCGCCGACGTCAATATCGAAGTGAGCGTGGCGATGACGCTCTTCTTCCTCGCGGTCTGCCTCGCGATCGTGTGGTGGTTCTTCAAGACCGGGTATCGGCTGAAGAACTAGCGATCGGCGCGTTTGGGCAGGCTGCGGCCGCTACGAGGTCGGCGGCGTGCCCATAAAATCGCGCTTGCCGACCTCGACGCCGCACTGCCGGACGATGTCGTAGGCGGTGGTGGTGTGAAACCAGAAATTCGGCAGGCTGTTGCCAAGCAGCAGGCTCTGACCGGTGAACTGGCGGGTCTGGCCGCTGGGGAAGGTGATGGTGATGTCCTTGCCCTCGGTGCCGTCGATCTCGCTCGGCTTGATGCTCTTGAGAAAGTCGATGGTCTTGGCGATGCGATCCTTGAGCGCGGCGATCGTGGCTTCGTCGTTGGCGAATTTCAAAAGCTCCTTGCCGGAAAGCCGTGCCGCCGCATTGGCGGCGTGATCGGTCGCCGCCCGCACCTGGCGCGTCAGATTGAACATGTCCGGCGACAGCCGCATGTTCAATAGATCGGCCTCATTGACCTTGCGGGCGCCGGCCCAGGCCGCGGCCTTGTCGAGGACGGCATTGAGACCGTTGAGGTGCTGAATGAAGACGGGAACGGAAACCGTGTACATCGAAATGGGCATGGCTACTCTCGCGCTGGCTGATAACGAAGGCCCCCAGACTAACCAGACTTCGAAGTGTTTTGCATCCGAATTTCGCGAGCCCTAACTGGTCGTTCGCGGCTCCCGTCGGACGAACCGTGGTTCCCTCAGGCCGGCGCAACCGTCTCTGCCACCGGCTGAGCGGATTTTCGCTTCGCGATCGCGTCCGCGATCGCCACCGTCTGCCTCGCCATCTCGGCGTGCAGTCGCTCCACCATGCGGCCGTCGATCTGGATGACGCCCTTGTTCTCGTTGCCCGGCTCCTCGAACGCGGCGATCATCTTGCGGGCCATTGCAACTTCTTCCGGCGACGGCGAGAACGCTTCGTTGCACGGCTCGATCTGCCGCGGGTGAATGAGCGTCTTGCCGTCAAAGCCGAGCTCGCGCGCCTGCTTGCATTCCTCGACAAAGCCTTCGGCATTGCCGAGATCGTTATAGACGCCGTCGAGGATATCGAGGCCGTAGGCGCGCGCGGCGGCGATGCAGGCTCATCAGCCACGGCAGCATCGGCGCCCGGCCGGGCACCAGCCGGGCGCGGGTGTCCTTGGCGAGATCGTTGGTGCCCATGACGAAGCCGGCCAGCCGCGTCTCGGAATCGAGCGCGGCATGGGCGATTTCGCCGACATTGAGCATGGCGAGCGGCGTCTCCATCATCGCCCAGACGCGAACGCTCGGATGGGTGCCCATATCGACCAGCCGCGCCGCCAGGTCCTGCAGCTGCCGCGGCGTCGACACTTTCGGCACCAGCACCGCATCGGGCTTGGCCGACGCCGCGGCGTCGATGTCCTCGACCCACCACCGGGTATCGAGGCCGTTGATGCGCACCAGCACTTCGCGGTCGCCGAAGCCGGTCTTGAGCGCCTTGACGATATTGTCGCGCGCGGTCGCCTTGGCCTCCGGCGCCACCGCGTCTTCCAGATCGAGGATGAGTCCATCGGCCGGCAGTTCGCGCGCCTTCTCCAGCGCGCGCGCATTCGATCCGGGCATGTAGAGCACGCTGCGGCGCGGACGCACGGTCATCGCTTAAGTCCCCAGTTCCCCCGGCAGGGCTAAAGCTAGCGGCTTTACAGGCTTCGTGCCAATCGCCCGGCTACGCCGCCTTGCGCTTCGCGGTAATCAGCTTGCGGTTGATCAGGCACTCGGCGATCTGGATGGCGTTAAGCGCCGCGCCCTTGCGCAGATTGTCGGACACCACCCACATCGACAGCCCGTTCTCGACGGTGGCGTCCTCGCGGATGCGGCTGATATAGGTGGCGTCCTCGCCGGCCGCCTCGTAGGGCGTCACATAGCCGCCCGGCTCGTGCGAATCGATGACCAAGCAGCCCGGCGCATTGCGCAAGATATCGCGCGCCTCGTCCGGCGTGATCGGCTCCTCGAACTCGACATTGACCGCTTCGGAATGGCCGATGAACACCGGCACGCGCACGCAGGTCGCGGTGAGCTTGATCTTGGGGTCGAGAATTTTCTTGGTCTCGACCACCATCTTCCACTCTTCGCGGGTGTAGCCGTCCTCCATGAAGGTATCGATCTGCGGAATGAGATTAAACGCGATGCGCTTGGGAAACTTCTTCGCCTCGACCTCGTTGATCTGGAACACCGCCTTGGTTTGCGAAAACAATTCGTCCATCGCCTCCTTGCCGGCGCCCGGACACCGATTGATAGGTGGCGACCACGACGCGCTTGATCTTGGCTTTGTCGTGCAGCGGCTTGAGCGCGACGACGAGCTGCGCCGTCGAGCAATTCGGATTGGCGATGATGCCGCGCTTGCGGAAGCCCGCGACCGCGTCGGCATTGACCTCGGGCACGATCAGCGGAACGTCGGAATCGTAGCGCCAGGCCGACGAATTATCGATCACCACCGCGCCGGCGGCGGCGATCTTCGGCGAATATTCCTTGGACACGGCGGCGCCCGCCGACATCAGGCAGATATCGACGCCGGAGAAATCGAAATGCTCGAGCGCTTTGACCTTGAGCGTGCGATCGCCATAGGACACTTCCGTGCCCATGCTGCGCCGCGAGGCGAGCGCCACCACCTCGTCGGCGGGGAACAACCGCTCGGCAAGGATATTGAGCATTTCCCGGCCCACATTGCCGGTCGCGCCGACCACGGCGACGTTGTAACCCATCGTTAACTCTCCACCGAAAATTCGCGGTCCACGCCCGCGGCGCGGGAACCGGAGCGGAAGCGCTTCTAAGCGAGAACGGGTGCGAACACAACGTTCAATGGAGCGGCCGTGCAGGACGCCTCGTGCACCGTCCCGGGCGACATTCGCGCCACCATCGTGCGCATCCTCGCCTATATGGGCGCGCTGGCCATCCTTGCCATCGCGGCGGCAAGTCTTTTTCGCGCGCCGGCGGGCAGCACGGCGGTGCAACCGGCGCCGCTGCCGGAATGGATCAGTATCGATCGGCCCCGCCCGGCCTTCGACATGCAAATGCCCGAGCTTGCGCCCGACGGCTTCAATTACGCCATCCTGCGGCGGAACACCGACAGCGCCCGCAAGGACGTGCTGAGTTGGGGCGAACCGGCCAGCGGCGGACCTTATGTCATGGTCGAAATCTATCGGCCGGGCGCCGCATCCGAGCGCTTTATCGATGCGCCGAGCGAGATCGCCGCGCGCATCGTCGGTTTTACCATCACCGATGACGTCAAGCCGGCGGGCGCGATCGACAGCAAATTCGGCGCCGTGCCGCTGGTCGATTTCGCCATCGCCGTGCCGGAACTCACAACGGCCTGCAGCGCCGCTGCCTCGGCTTCGCGCGGCCGTTCGACGATCCGCCGATGCAAATCGCCGGCTGGTATTGCAGCGCGGGCGAACAGCCCGTCGACCGCGCAGCGCTGGCCTGCGCGCTCGACCGGCTCACCATCCTGTCCGCCGGCGGCGACCCTAAAGTCGCCGGCCTGTTCGCGCGCGCCGAACTCAAGCGCACCTTCTGCGGCGAGCGCAACCCGATCCTGGCGGCGACGCCGGAACGCAATGTGGCGGTGCCTATTCCGCACCGCGTCGGGTTTAGGCCTCGCGCGCCGCAGCGTTGATTGCCGCCAATTGTCCGCGAATGCAGCGCCGCACCGCATCCGGTTAGCAACGACGAAAGATTACGTCCCGTAATTTTTGGCGAGATAATCCGCGATGGCCTTGGCATCGTCATCGGGTATCGGTGCACCCATCGCCTTGATCATTTTGGTGACCTCGGCGTTCCAGCCGGCGGCGTTGAGAAACGGCGAATTCATCGGGATATAAGCGAGACTATGACAGGCTCCGCAGTTACCCTCGACTTTATCGAGGCCGGGACCGGGTTTGAGCTTGATCTCTTGTTCCTGCGCCAAAGCCGGGACGGCGATCAGGACGGCGACAAATGCAAATGGGAAGCTGCGCATGATCCCCTCCCCTAGCTCGCATTGAGCGTGATGTTCTGCATCACGTTGTTGTGGTAGCCAGCCGGATTCCAGATCAAAGTCGCGGTCTGAGTCTGGCCGATCGTGTTGATGGCGTTGGCCATCACCGTGTTTTTGCCCCGCTTGGCGTGCAGTTCGAAGCTCCAGGGCCGGAACGCGTAGCGACCGAGGTCCTGGCCTAATGTCGCTTCCGACCAGGTCCTGCCGCTGTCGGTGGACATTTCAACCGTCCGGATGCCATAGCCGCCGTCCCATGCCAGCCCGCTGACCGTGACTTTGCCCGGCTTCACCTTGTCCCCATCACGGTGGCTGGTGATCAGCGAATTGATGACCATTTCGGTGATCGGTGTGTTGGGCGCGTATTCCTGCGAGGTAAAGCGCGCCGTCACCGGGAATTTGCCGATTGGGATGCGATAGGCCGGGTTCATCCAGAAGCCGCCTTGCGGCTTGGTCAAGGCGGTGATCGAGATGAGATGCTTCATCCAATAAGTGCCGGTCCACCCGGGCACGATAAGCCGCGCCGGAAAACCGTTGAAGTGCGGTAACGGCGCGCCGTTCATCTCATAGGCGATCAAAGTCGATTTGTCGGTCGCCTTCCAAACCGGCAGGCTCTTGATGAAATCCGGCGTCTTGTCGAAGATCGGGCCGTCGGCGCCGTTGAACGCGATCTCGATCGCCTCGTTTTTCAGGCCGACCATGTCGAGCACGTCCTTGAGACGAACGCCCTTCCAGCGGGCGCAGCCCATGGCGCCATAGCCCCATTCGACGCCGGCGACGTGCGGGTTCGACAGACCGCGCCGGTTGCCGGAACATTGATTGATCGCGGCCAGTTCCAAGGCCGGCATCTGCTTGAGATCGTCCAAGGTCAATTCGGTCTGGCCGTTGGCGCCCTCGCCGCCGACCTCGATCTTATAGGTCTTGGCGTCGACTTCCGGGATGTTGGAGAGGTGATAGCGAACGAAGAACTCGTCGTTCGGCGTGATCGGCGTGCGGAAATACTCCAGCGGCGCTTCATAATTGGGGCCGCGGTCGGACAGTCGGATCAGCGGCTTCTTGCCGGGAAGCGTCGCCATCGTGGCATAGCTGGCGATGCCGGACGGCACGCCGGGCGAAAGCTCCCCGGCCGCCGATGCCGCGGCGAAGAGTTGTTTCGGCAGGCTGAGCGCGCTACCGCCAAGCGCGGCGCCGGCGCTCGCAGCCGCCAATAGGCTGCGTCGTGTTAACATGGGACTCCTCCCGTTGTTGGGTCGCGCGTTATGTCTCGCGCTGCCCCGAATGACCTCCATCGAGGCCATTCCGGGAAATAATGGGATACAAATGCAGCAAGTGAAAGCATATTATTCTGACGTAGCCCTGCTGCCGGGCTACAGCCGGAACATGGCGTGGCTTTGGGGGGTTACCGGAACGCTGTTGCGGCGGGCCAAACCCGGCTACATTGGGGGTGCTTCGACCCGCACGGAAAGCGAGGAGCCAATGCGTTCAGTCCTGCGTCCATTTGCCATCGTCGCTGCCGCCGTTGCCGCGCTTTCGGCCTTGGGCGCCTCCGCCGGAGCGGCGACCAAGAAGCCGGCGCAGCCAGCGGTCGAACGCTCGGCCAACGGAACGGTCATCCAGCCGACCACCACCATCATCCCCGACGGCAACGGCCACCGCACCATCATCATCATTCCGCGAAACCGCTCCTATCTCGACACCGGGACCGAAGTCTCGGTCGGCGACCGCGACTACCGCGATTACATGCTGCCGCCGGGCGGCGATCCCGGCCGACCAAACTGGCACATGGGACCCGACCTCCAAGGCGACGGCGGCTACCCCTTGGCGCGCCCGTTCTATATTCCGGGGCTCAATCCCAACACGCCGTTCTGACGCAAATTTGTCAGGCCGGCCGGCGGGCACTTTCGGGCCACAAGCCCCTAGACCATGATCCGATCAAGTTGAATTGGATCACGGTCTCGATTTTACGTTGGAGCATGATCTTCTCGGAAAACCGGTTTCCACTTTTCCGGATCATGCTCAAGGGTGGCCGGTTCAACCGAAGCGATCGCGGCGGCCGACCGGCGCGGAATTCTTGGTCGTGAAGGTATAGGCCATCAAGGCGCCATCGCTCTTGCGACTAAGCGATTCCTCCGCCTCGATGCCGGCGTCTTTCGCCTGCCAGCGGTGAATGCGATAGATCAGCGTCTCGTCGGCCTCGCAATTTGCGAAATAGAACACGTCGCGCCGCCGCGTGCTGAGGCGGGCATAGGAAGCTCCCGCGTAACGCCCGGCGCAGATATCGTTGATGGTCGGGTAAGCGGCGAAATACAATAGTCCGACGCCGTTGATGTCGTGATTGGGAACGATTGTATATTCGCACTCGAATACCGGCGACGCGAGCTGCGCGCCGCGCCGCGCGCGCAGTTCTTGGGCGAATTCGGGCAGATCGGCGAGCGCGGGGATTGTGCAATCGGCGGGGATCTCGGGCTGTCCCGGCAGCAATGCGGCATTCGTCGCCGTCTCGCCGAATTTGGAAAAGCTCGACATCAGCCGCACTCGCGTCGATTTCCCGTCGCCCTGCACCAGCCCCTCATTGAAAAACATTGTCGATCCGTAGCGCGAGATTTTGCCTTCGATCGCAATCGGCTCATTCTCGGCATAAGCGGCCAGCGGCACCGTTGAATTGACTTGAACCCGGGTGAACGCAGCAAACAAACGGTTGCCGCCGGCATCCTTCAGTTGTGCCGACGGCGCTCCCAGTCCCTTGGTGATGAGGCTCCAATGAAGGTCGCCGCATTCCTTGAACAGCCAGGATTCCGAAAAGCCGTTCACCGACATCTGCGGCAGGCTCACATGGTAGGTCCGTCGCTCGCTGAGAGATGCACTCGCATGAGACAGCGCCTTTGCCGGCCCCGCGTTCGCAAAAATGCGGATTGCATCCGCCGGCGTAACGACTGACGCCCAGGTTTCATCGTCGACCGTGACTTCCCGATGCTTCTTCCAGCTTGGTGCGAAGCGTCAACATGCCAAAGCTATCGACATCGAGATCGTCGAACGGGGTGTCGAGATCGGCGGACGTCAGCGTGGCACATTCCTTCCGGATCAGCGCCAGGATGTCGTCGTGCGACGCGCTCGAAGCTACCGTCGCGGTGGCGGCCGTTGGCTCGCGCGGGATGGCAACCGATGCGGCTTTGTGCTCGACGGCAAAGCCGTTCCTATGCGCCAAAAGGGGCAATCCCTTAAGTCTGCGGCATTCATCCACGAGCTTTCTGGCATCGTGACTCAGCAGCAAAGGACGCAGCGCATTGACCTGCTCGTGGCTGAGGTCCCACCAGCGCACATCCAGCAGCGCGGCGATGATATCGTCGGAAAATCGTTTGCGGACCACACGGGCGGGATTGCCAAAGACGATGGTATACGGCGGCACATCTTCGACCACGACCGAACCCGCGCCGACCACGGCGCCGTCGCCGATCGTCACGCCGGAAAGAATGATTGCATTGCCGGCGATCCAGACATCGGAACCGATCACGATATCGCCGCGCGTGTAGGGATACTCTGCCGAGCCAATGCCGTGGGGCCTGTCGATAAATGACGTCGTGACCGTTTCGGTGGCATGATTGCCGCCGATGATGAAAGTGGCGCCTGCCGATACGCTGCAATATTTCCCGATTTTCAGCCGCGAGGCGTTGTACAGCCTGATATTCGGCTGGCCGACCGAATAGTCGCCGATTTCAAAGCCATGCTGGGCGACGTAAAACGCCAGGCGGCGGCGTAGCTCATGGGAGCGGTCGATGCTTCTCCCGTGCCAGCGCATCCGCTGTTTGTACACAAAGGCAGACAGCGTCGACATCCGGATCGCCTTACGCGCGCAAATCGCACAACAGTGAGCGACACACCATGGCTCTTACGAACAGCGATTTTATACAACTGGGCATCATCCACAACGACGAATTCGGGCCGAATTGAAGACGCCCGTTCCGTTCCAGGCTACAGTTTCTCCAATTCGCAGAGGACCGCCTCGCCCATTTCCGCCGTTGAGACAATCGTCGTCCCCTCCGACTTGATGTCGGCGGTCCGCAGGCCCTTGGCCAGCGCCGCGGCGATCGCGGCCTCGAGCCGGTCGGCTTGCTTGCCCATGTTGAACGAATAGCGCAGCGCCATGCCGAACGACGCCAGCATGGCGATCGGGTTGGCCATGCCTTTGCCGGCGATATCGGGCGCCGAGCCATGCACCGGCTCATACATCGCCTTGCGCCGCTTGGTTTTGGCGTCGACTTCGCCGAGCGAGGCCGAGGGCAGCATGCCGAGCGAGCCGGTAAGCATCGCTGCGATGTCGGACAGCATGTCGCCGAACAGATTGTCGGTGACGATGACGTCGAATTGCTTCGGCCAGCGCACCAGCTGCATGCCGCCGGAATCGGCCAACATATGTTCAAGCCTCACATCTTTATAGTCGCGCGCATGCACGGCCTCGATCACTTGGTGCCACAGCACGCCGGTTTTCATCACGTTGCGCTTTTCCATCGATGTGACTTTGTTGTGCCGGGCCCGCGCCAGCTCAAAAGCGACGCGAGCGATGCGATCGATCTCGTAGGTGTCGTAGACCTGGGTATCGATGGCGCGCTTCTGGCCATTGCCGAGATCGGTGATGGTTTTGGGCTCGCCGAAATAGACCCCGCCGGTGAGCTCGCGCAGTATGACGATGTCGAGCCCGTCGACCACCTCGCGCTTTAAACTCGATGCGTCGGCGAGCGCCGGATAGACAATCGCCGGGCGGATATTGGCGAATAGGCCAAGGTCCTTGCGCAAGCGCAGCAAGCCCGCTTCCGGCCGCACCTCAAACGGCACCTTGTCCCATTTCGGTCCGCCCACCGCGCCGAAGATCACCGCATCAGCGGCATGCGCCTTGGCCATGGTGGCGTCGGTGATCGCGACTTTATGCACGTCGTAACAGGCGCCGCCGACGAGGTCTTCCTCGGTACGGAATTCGGCGATGCCCTTTTTGGCATAAAAGCCAAGAAGGCGTTTCACCTCGACCATGACTTCGGGGCCGATGCCGTCGCCGGCGAGAAGGAGGAGGTTGAACGTGGGCATGAATGACGCCTCGCGAAAATGAGGCGAGATTGCTAAAGGTCCGCCTTCGGCTTGGCAAGCCGCGGCGGCACGCCCGCCCGGAACCGGCCGGGTTCGGCGATGATGCAGTTGCAGTGAAATCGGCTATTGTCGGTTGCCGCTCTCCGGCATCATCCACCATTCAAAACGAGCCATGCGCACGATATTTCCGCAGGAAGTTGAGACCGACCTCAAGCAGGCCTTTTTGGGTCAAATCCAGAACGGGTATTTCGTTGACGTCGGCGCATTTCGACCGGAGGAAGGCTCGCAAACCTACGATCTCGAACAGCAGGGCTGGTCCGGCGTCCTTGTCGAGCCCCAGCCGAAACTCGCCGAAGATCTGAGGCGGCGACGCACCGCAAAAGTCTTCGCGGTCGCGTGCTCCTCACCCCGAAACTCGGGCACGCTGATGACGTTCAATCTGGCCGGCGGCCATTCGTCATTCGATCCAAGACTTAACATTGCTGAAATAAAGCCGCATCAGAGCATCGAAGTTAAGGTCCGGACCGTGGACGACATCCTCGTCGAAGCCGGAGCGCGGCGTGTCGACTTCATCTCCATCGATGTCGAGGGCCACGAGATCGACGTCTTGGACGGCTTCGACCTGGCGCGGTGGCGCCCGCGTTTGATTTTGATCGAAGACTTCCTCTTGAACCTTCGGCTGCACCGCCATTTGCAGCGGCGCGGCTATCGATGGCTGCGCCGGACCGGCATCAATAATTGGTACGTCCCCGCGGGCGACGTGCCGCGGCTTGGACTGGACGGGCGGTGGCAGTTCTTCAACAAGTTTTATCTTGGCACGCCGTTTCGCCGCGTGCGCATGGCGTGGCGCCGGCTCAACGCGGTCCCGCAATTCGTCGACTCGAACGGCTGAGCAGTCGCCGCTTAAAGCCCGCTGAACCAGTTGTAGCCCTGGTTTTCCCAATAGCCGCCGGCGTCGTTGTTCTGCACCCACATGGCGGTCACGTATTTCGGATTCTTGAAACCGAGCTTGGTGGGAATGCGGATCTTGATCGGAAAGCCGTAAGCCTGGGGCAGCGTCTTGTGGTCGAATTTGAGCGCGAGTTGCGTTTGCGGATGCAGCGCGCTCGGCATGTCGATGGTGTTGGAATAGCCTTCGGCGCACTGGAACCAGACATATTTGGCTTTGGTATCGGCGCCGATCAGCTTGAGAAAGTCCGAGAGCCGCACGCCCTGCCAGGAGCCGATCGCGCTCCAGCCCTCGACGCAAACCAGCCGGGTGATCTGCGAAACTTCCGGCAGCTTGTTCAGCTCCGCGAGCGCCCATGGATTCTTGTTGTCGACCAGGCCGCCGATTTCCAGCCGGTATTTGTCGCCATCGATATCCGGCGCCTCGTCCTCGGCGTAGTAGGCGTTGAACGGGAACGGCCGGGTGATGGCGCTCTCCGGAAAGGTCGGCGCCAGCGTCGACTCGCTGAACAGGCGCGCCTGGATCCAGTCGTTGAAATTGGAAATGACGCGCAGCGCATTCTCCGAGGTCGGCCCGTCGATGATGTCGCAACCGGTCAGCATCGCCAGCGCGCCGAGGCTCGTCGCGCCGCGCAAGAACAGCCGCCGCGACGGATCCGGCAACAGCTTGGCCGCGTCCTTGATCAGGAGATTAGTATCGACGCCTTTGATCGGCTTTCGCGGACGGGACATCGCATTCTTCCTTCAACGGCCGAAGATCATGGCGCGCAGGCTTTTCGGTACGATCAGCGCCAGCACGATATGCACGGTCAGAAACGCCACGATCGAGGCCATGGCGAAAAAATGCACATAGCGCGCCAAACTATAGCCGCCGAACAAGTCCGTAAGCCATTTGAGCTGCACCGGCTTCCAGATCGAGAGGCCGGACAGAACGATGACGATGCCGGCCACGATTACGCCGAGATAGAGGAGCCGCTGCACCGCGTTGTAGACTGCAAGATCGTCATGCCCGAGCCGGCCGCGCAATGCCGCGCGCAGATCGCGAATGACTTCGCCGAACCGGATGGGAAACAGCTTGCGGCGAAAGCGTCCGGTCGCGATACCGAGCGTGACATAGGCGATGCCGTTGAGGACCAGGAGCCACATGGCGGCGAAATGCCACAACAACGCGCCGGCAAGCCATTCGCCGAGCGCAAGGTGGCGGGGAAAGTAAATGAAGCTGAACAGCGGCGACGCGTCGTAGATTTGCCAGCCCGAGCCGATCATCAGCAGCATGGCGAGCGCATTGATCCAATGCGTGACACGGACCCAGCGCGGATGGATGAGCGGTCCCGCCGAAGTATCGGGCAGCACCGATGAGTTGCCGGCGAATTCTGCGGTCATAAGCAGGCTTCTAGCAAAATGCCGGCGCGTACGCGCCTCACATTTGTGTCAGAGAGAGCCCTCTCCCCGCCGGGCGGGGAGAGGTAAAGTAACCGTCGACTACGGCAACAACACCGTGTCGATGACATGGATAACCCCGTTCGACTGCAGAACATCCGCAATCGTGACATTGGCCACGTCGCCCTTGGCGTCGGTCACGGTGAGCTTGCCGGGGCTCGGCTTCTTTAACCGTAAGGTCCTCGCCCGCGACGGTCTTCAGATGCGCTTCGCCCTCGCCCTCCTTGACCGCTTTCATCAACGTGACGGCGGTCATGCGGCCCGGGACGACGTGATAGGTCAGCACCTTCACCAGCGTCGCCTTGTTCTCGGGCTTGAGCAGATTGTCGACCGTGCCGGCCGGCAGCTTGGCGAAAGCGGCGTTGGTCGGCGCGAACACCGTGAACGGGCCGGGGCCTTCCAGCGTCTGCACCAGGCCGGCGGCCTTCACCGCGGCGACGAGCGTGGTGTGGTCCTTCGAATTCACCGCGTTCTGGATGATGTTTTTCGACGGATACATCGGCGCGCCGCCGACGGTCACGGTCTTCTCCGACATCTGCGCATAGACCGGCACGGACGCCATGACGCCGAAGGCGAGAGCGGCGGCGGTCGCCAACAGGACGAAACGCTTGGACATGAAAGTCTCCATTTTTCATTTCGAGGTTGCGGCGGACGGACCGCCGGCGACGCCAGGTCGGATTGCGTCGTCGGCAACAGCTACGGGGCGCAGCGGCGGCGGTTTCAGCCGCACGGTCACGGCTGCGTGAACACTTCCCCAACACCATCCGGTGAGGTATGAAACGGCCGCCAAATGCCGGGGATCGCTTTCGAATTTCGCAGTAAAGGTGTTGCAAACATGTCGAAGACCAGTCCCGGCAATTTTTTCGAAGATTTTCGCATCGGCCAGGTGATCCGCCACGCCACGCCGCGCACCGTCACCACCGGCGACGTTGCGCTCTATACCGGCTTGTTCGGCGGGCGCTTTGCCGTGCAATCCTCGGACGTCTTCGCCAAGGCGATCGGTTATCCGCGCTCGCCGATTGACGATCTGCTGGTCTTCCACGTCGTGTTCGGCAAGACCGTGCCGGACGTGTCGCTCAATGCGGTGGCCAATCTCGGTTACGCCAATTGCTGTTTCCGCAGCCCGGTCTATCCCGGCGATACGCTCAACGCGCAATCCGAGGTGATCGGACTGAAGGAAAACTCGAGCCGCAAGACCGGCATCGTCTATGTGCGCACCACCGGCTACAACCAGGAGCAAAAGCCGGTGCTCGAATATGTGCGCTGGGTGATGGTGCGCAAACGCGACGAGGCGGCGCCGGCGCCCGGCGACCACGTGCCGCGGTTGCCGACCGCGCTCGAGCCGAAAGTTCTGGGCGAAGCCTGTCCGGCGATTAGCGTTGCGGCCTACGATTTCGAGCTCGCCGGCGCGAACTACAAGTTCGGCGATTACCAAGTCGGCGAGAAGATCGACCACGTCGACGGCATCACCGTCGAGGAAGCCGAGCATATGACCGCGACGCGGCTTTACCAGAACACCGCGCGCATTCATTTCGACCAGTTTGCCGCCAAGCAAGGCCGCTTCGGCCGGCGCTTAATCTATGGCGGCCATGTCATCTCGGTGGCCCGCGCGCTGTCGTTCAACGGCCTTGCCAATGCCTTCCATGTCGCCGCCATCAACGGCGGCCGCCACGTCGCGCCGCTGTTTGCTGGCGGCACCGTCTATGCCTGGTCGGAAGTCGTGGCCAAATCCGAGCTGCCCGGCCGCGACGATATGGCCGCGTTGCGCCTGCGCACCGTGGCGACCTGCGACAAGCCGTGCGGCGATTTCCCGTACAAGACCGGCGACGAATACGATCCCGCGGTGCTGCTCGACCTCGACTACTGGGTGCTGATGCCACGGTGACGGCGCCCGGGATGTGTTGAGGTTTCCGTCTTGTGTCGGCGCTTGCGCGAACTGGCATAGTTATGCAGGGGAGATGAGTGCGACAATACGATGCGGCCCGCTCCTTTGACGAAATTCACGGAACGGACACCGCCGGCGGCATTCGCGTTGAGAATCTCCGGATTGATAGCGCCAACAGAAAGCACGGGCATCCCTACGAACCCATGCCGCCGAGATTGTTTGACAGATTGCTCAAGAGCGCAAAAGTGCGGCACGAAGACTACGTCTTCGTTGATTTCGGCTCCGGAAAGGGGCGCACGCTGCTTCTTGCGTCACATTATCCGTTCAAGAATGTGATCGGCGTTGAATATGCCATGGATTTACATACGATAGCCTTGAAGAATATCGAGCAGTATCGAAGCCCTGAGCAGCGTTGTTTTAACATAGAGGCGGCACACATCGACGCAGCGGAATACGTGCTTCCCTTGGAGCCGCTGATTTGCTTCTTCTTCAATCCCTTTGACGAAAAGATAATGAGGGCTGTTCTCACCAACTTTAGGAATTCACTGGATCGCCATCCCAGAGACGTAAAATTCATTTACTACATGCCGCAGCACGTTCATTTATTTGACGAGCTTGGCTTTTCCAGAGGCCAGCTCATGGCTTGTGAAGCGACGTCGGAAGACTTTCAGGAATCGGCGCAGGACCGAATAGTAGCGCGCTGAATTACTGTTGTGGGATGCGCGGAGACTACGGCTTCGCCCGCAAGTGCTCGACGAGCTGCCGCGCATAGGTCGGCAATTCGTCGCGTCTCTTCACGCAGATCGTCAGATCGCGCACCGCCCAGGGATCGGACAGCGTGACCGCCGCGATCGCCATCGTCTTCGACACGCGGCGCGCGGTCGTTTCCGGCACGATGCCGATGCCGACATTGCATTCGACCAGCCGGCAGACCGCATCGAAGCTGCGCAATTGCACGCGCAAACGCATCGGCCGGCCGATTCGCGCCGCCTTGGCGGCCAGGAAGCGCTGCATCGCGCTGGCGCGGTCGAGACCGACGAAGTCGCAATCGAGCACCTCCTCGAAACCGATCTTGGCGCGCTTGGCGAGCGGGTGGTCGTGCGCGACGACGAGCACGAAGCGATCGCGGCGGAACGGATAAGTCTCCAGCGTGCCGGCATCGACGGTGCCGGCGACAATGCCGAGATCGGCGACGCCTTCGGCGATCAGCCCGACGATCTCATCGCTCAGGCGCTCTTCCAGATCGACGCTGACATTCGGATGCGCGGCAAGAAACGATGACAGGGCTTCCGGCAGAAATTCGGTCAGCGCATTGGTGTTCGACAGCACGCGGATCTGGCCGGCCATGCCGCCGCCATAGGCGCCTAGGTCTTCGTGCAGGCGCTCGGCCTGACGCAGGATGGCGCGGGCGTGTTGCAACAAGGTGCGGCCGGCTTGCGTCGGCGTCACGCCTTGGCGGCCGCGCGTCAGCAGCGGGACGCCGAGCACGTCCTCCATATTGCGGATGCGGGTCGACGCCGCGGCGAGCGCAAGATGCGCGCGCTCGGCGCCGTGGGTAATGCTGCCGGCTTCAACCACGTGGCGAAACAGGCTGAGATCGGCGAGATCGAAGCGCATGAGCGGAACGCTTCCTTCGTATTTCGCGAAGCCTGACTTAACATATTGCCCATTGTACATCGATTTTTCAAGGCTATTCTTTCGCATAATACGAAATCTAACCGGATCGCGAATCTGCGGAGATTTGCGGCCTGTTGCATTGCGGCACGGCTGCGGATTGGATAGGAACGGGTCGCAGGCTTGGCGCGGCGGCGCCGAGCAAATCCGGATGAGGACAATGGCCGAAACACGCCCGCTCGAAGGACGCACCCCCGCCGAGCGGCCGCTGTCGCCGCACCTGCAAATCTACCGGCCGATGCTGACGATGATGATGTCGATCGTGCATCGCATCACCGGCTTCGCGCTGTATTTCGGGACGCTGTTGTTGGCCTGGTGGCTGATTGCCGCGGCCAGCCCCAACGCCTATGCCCGGTTCCAATGGTTCGCCGGCTCCTGGATCGGCCGCCTCATCCTGTTCGGCTACACCTGGGCGCTCATTCATCACATGCTCGGCGGCATTCGCCACCTGATCTGGGATACCGGCCGCGGCTTCGGGCCGAGCGAGCGCGAATGGCTCGCCGCCGCCAACCTGATCGGCTCGATCGCGATCACGCTCGTCTTGTGGATTTTCGTTCTCCTCACCATGGGAGGCTCGCGATGAGCGAGCCCAAGCATATACGCACCCCGCTGGCGCGCGTGCTCGGCCGCGGCGCCGCCCGATCCGGCACCGAGCATTTCTGGCATCAGCGGCTCACCGCGGTCGCCAATATTCCGCTGACCATTGCGGCGGTGATCATCGTGATCACGCTGCTTGGCCGCAACCAGGCCGCGGTCGCGCAGATTTTGGGTTCGCCTGCCGTCGCCATCATCATGCTGCTGTTCGTCCTCTCGATCACCGTCCATATGCGGATCGGCATGGCGGTGATCATCGAGGATTACGTGCACGACGAATCGGCCAAGATAACCTTGCTGATGGCGAACACGTTCTTCACCATCGCCGTCGGCCTCGCGGCGGTCTACGGCATCCTCAAGCTCTCGTTCGGATTGTGAGCATGGCAGAGAACGGCGCAGAACGGCGGCAGCGCTCCCGCGATCAATGGCCGCGCCTATCCGATCGAGGATCATGTCTACGACGTCGTCGTCATCGGCGCCGGCGGCTCCGGCTTGCGCGCCGTGGTCGGCTGCAGCGAAGCGGGCCTGCGCACCGCCTGCATCACCAAGGTGTTTCCGACGCGCTCGCACACCGTGGCGGCGCAGGGCGGCATCGCCGCGGCGCTCGGCAATATGGGCGAGGACGACTGGCGCTGGCACATGTACGACACCGTCAAGGGGTCGGACTGGCTCGGCGACCAGGACGCCATCGAATATATGTGCCGCAGCGCGCCGGAAGCGGTCTACGAGCTGGAGCATTGGGGCCTGCCGTTCTCGCGGCGCGAAGACGGCAAGATCTATCAGCGCCCGTTCGGCGGCATGACCACGCATTACGGCAAGGGCACCGCGCAGCGCACCTGCGCCGCCGCCGACCGCACCGGCCACGCCATGCTGCACACGATGTATGGCCAGGCGCTGCGCCATCAGACCGAATTCTTCATCGAATATTTCGCCATCGACCTGATCATGGACGAAGACGGCCGCTGCCGCGGCGTCATTGCCATCAATCTCGACGACGGCACGATCCACCGCTTTTCCGCGCAGATGACGATCCTCGCCACCGGCGGCTATGGCCGCGCCTATGCCTCCTGCACCGGCGCGCATACCCAGACCGGCGACGGCAATGCCATGGTGCTGCGCGCCGGCCTGCCGCTGCAGGACATGGAATTCGTGCAATTCCATCCGACCGGCATTTACGGCGCCGGCGTGCTGATCACCGAAGGCGCGCGCGGCGAAGGCGCCTATCTCGTCAATTCAGAAGGCGAGCGCTTCATGGAGCGCTATGCCCCGTCAGCCAAGGATTTGGCATCGCGCGACGTGGTCTCGCGCGCCATGACCATCGAAATCCGCGAAGGCCGCGGCGTCGGGCCGAAGAAGGATCACATCTTCCTGCATCTCGACCATCTCGATCCGAAGATCCTGGCCGAGCGGCTGCCCGGCATCACCGAATCCGCGCGCATTTTCGCCGGCGTCGATCTCACCCGCGAGCCGGTGCCGATCGTGCCGACCGTGCATTACAACATGGGCGGCATCGCCACGAATTATCACGGCGAGGCCCTGATCAAGAAAGACGGCAATCCCGACCACGTCGTGCCCGGCCTGATGGCGCTCGGCGAAGCGGCCTGCGTCTCGGTGCATGGCGCCAACCGGCTCGGCTCGAATTCGCTGATCGATCTCGTCGTGTTCGGCCGCGCGGCGGCGCAGCGCTGCGCCGAAATCCTCACCGCCAACGACAAGCATCCCGAACTGCCGAAGGACTCGGCCGATCGCTCGCTGTCGCGGCTCGACAAATTCCGCAACGCCTCGGGCGGAACGCCGACCGCGCAGCTGCGCGCCAAGATGCAGCACGTCATGCAGAGCAATTGCGCGGTGTTCCGCACCGGCGAGATGCTGCAGGAAGGCTCGAAGCTGATCCACGAAGTCTATGACGGCATCGGCGACGTGCGCGTCTCCGACCGCTCGCTGATCTGGAATTCCGACCTGATCGAGACGCTCGAATTCGCCAATCTGATCGAGCAGGCCGTGGTCACCATGGATTCCGCGGTCAACCGCACCGAAAGCCGCGGCGCGCATGCGCGCGAGGATTTCCCCGACCGCGACGATCAGAACTGGATGAAGCACACGCTGTCCTGGCTCGATCACGGCCACCGGCAAGGTCAGCATCGATTACCGGCCGGTGCACACCTACACGATGACCAACGACGTCGCCTATATCGAGCCCAAAAAGCGGGTCTACTAACTTGAGGTTCCAATGGTCCAATTCACGCTGCCGAAAAATTCCAAGGTCGAGCCGAAGGCAAGACCTGGCCGCATCCGGCCAAGACCAGGCCGAGCGCGAATACCGCATCTATCGCTGGAATCCGGATGACGGCCGCAATCCGCGCATCGACACCTATTACGTCGACACCAAGCGATTGCGGGCCGATGGTTCTCGACGCGCTGATCTGGATCAAGAACAACGTCGATGCCACGCTGACCTTCCGCCGCTCCTGCCGCGAAGGCATTTGCGGCTCCTGCGCCATGAATATCGACGGCACCAATACGCTCGCCTGCACCAAGGCGATGGGCGAGGTCTCCGGCGCGGTGCGCATCTATCCGCTGCCGCACATGCCGGTGGTGAAGGACCTCGTGCCCGATCTCACCAATTTCTACGCCCAGCACGCCTCGATCGAGCCGTGGCTGCAGACCAAATCGCCGACGCCGCGCAAGGAATGGAAGCAGAGCCACGAGGACCGGCAAAAGCTCGACGGGCTCTACGAGTGCATTCTGTGCGCCTGCTGCTCGACCTCATGCCCGAGCTATTGGTGGAATTCCGACCGCTATCTCGGCCCGGCCGCCTGTTGCAGGCGCAGCGCTGGCTCGTCGATTCGCGCGATGAGGCGACCGGCGAACGGCTCGACAATCTGGAAGACCCGTTCCGGCTCTATCGCTGCCACACCATCATGAATTGCGCCAAGGCCTGCCCGAAGCATCTCAATCCGGCCAAGGCCATCGCCGACATCAAGCGCGCGCTGGTCGAGCGGCAGGTGTGACGCTCATTCGCCATTGCCCGTCATCATCCGCGGAGGCCGGATGATCCAGTAACCACCACCTTCGCCGCGATTATCGAATCGCCCGGATCAGAGCCGCGGCGATGACAATGAGCGGAAAAGCCGCGCCTACAATTTCAGCTTCCGCTTCCGCTGCCCGAGCGTGCGCAGCCGCAGCGCATTGAGCCGGATGAAGCCTTCGGCGTCGCGCTGGTCGTAGGCGACCTTGCCGTCCTCGAACGTCACCAGGTCCTGATCGTAGAGCGAATATTTGCTCGCGCGGCCGACCACGCCGACATTGCCCTTGTAGAGTTTCAGCCGCACCCGGCCGCTGACGAATTCCTGGCTCTTGTCGATCGCCGCCTGCAGCATCTCGCGCTCCGGCGAGAACCAGAAGCCGTAATAGATCAGCTCGGCATATTTCGGCATCAACTCGTCTTTGAGATGCGCCGCGCCGCGGTCGAGCGTGATCGAATTCGATGCCGCGATGCGCGGCAAGCAGGATGGTGCCGCCCGGCGTCTCATACATGCCGCGCGACTTCATGCCGACGAAGCGGTTCTCGACCAGATCGAGCCGGCCGATGCCGTGCTTGCGTGCCGAGCGCGTTGAGCGCGGTCGAGCAATTGCGCCGGCGACAGTTTCTTGCCGTCGACCGCGACCGGATCGCCGCGCTCGAAATCGATCGTCGACATACTGCCGGCTTGTCCGGCGCTTTCTCCGGATCGTCGGTGCGCGAATAGACGTAATCCGGGCACTTCGCCGGACGGGTCTTCCAGCACTTTGCCCTCGGACGAGGTGTGCAGCAGATTGGCGTCGGTCGAGAACGGCGCCTCGCCGCGCTTGTCCTTGGCGATCGGGATCTGGTTCTGCTCGGCGAAGGCGATCAGCGCCTCGCGCGATTTGAAATCCCATTCGCGCCACGGCGCGATGACTTTGACGTCGGGCTTGAGCGCGTAATAGGCGAGCTCGAAGCGCACCTGGTCGTTGCCCTTGCCGGTCGCGCCATGGGCGACGGCGTCGGCGCCGACTTTCTCGGCGATCTCGATCTGCTTCTTGGCGATCAGCGGCCGCGCGATCGAGGTGCCGAGCAGATACTGGCCCTCATAGAGCGCATTGGCGCGGAACATCGGAAACACGTAGTCGCGCACGAATTCCTCGCGCAGATCCTCGATGAAGATGTTCTCCGGCTTGATGCCGAGCGTGAGCGCCTTGCTCCGCGCCGGCTCAAGCTCCTCGCCCTGGCCGAGATCGGCGGTGAAGGTGACGACCTCGCAGCCATAGGTCGTCTGCAGCCATTTGAGAATGATCGAGGTGTCGAGCCCGCCGGAATAGGCCAGCACGACTTTCTTGACGTCTTTCTTGCCGGCCGCGGGCATGACGAAAACCTTAAAGCTTCAGGCGGCGCTGCCCGCCCGAAATGCGCGCGGACTATAGGGGCGCGGCGGGCCGACGCAAGCCGTTGCGAAATCCTCAGGAGGTCTTGCCGCTGCGGTCCGATCAGCCGCCGCGCCAGCGCCGCAAGCTTGTCGCCGGCTTCCGGCAAGCCGGCGCTCGACCGCCGCCTCGTCGATGCGGGTCGCCGGCCAGCGATAGATCAGGCCGTGCGCCAGCCAGATCAGCAGATACATGAACACGCCGGCGAACACGACGTCGGAGAAAAAATGCGCGCCGGCGGCGATGCGCAGCACGCCGATGCCGACGCCGAAGGCGAGCGCCGCGCCATAGGCGAGCGGCTGCAATTCCGGACCGCGCCAGCGCCGCCGGCGCCAGCGTCCAGAACGCGCCGGACGGCTCGCCGGCGATGAACGAGCAATTGTCCGGACAATCGCCGCGCGGATCCCACCACGGCGTGAAGCGATAGTCGCCGCCGAATTGCTGCACGTCGATCGGCCGCGCCCGGCCCCAATGATCCTTGAGAATGACGTTGGTGAGAACGCCGGGGCCGAGCGCCAGCGTCGCGATGAGGAACAGACGCGGCGCGGCCTTCGATCAGCATGCGCCGCCGCGGCAGGATCAGCTTGCCGAGAATGGCGAGAAAGGCCGGCAGCACAAGGAGCGTGATGATCAGGCGCGCCGCTTCGCGCGTGTGCTGCACCCAAGGCTGGGCGTTGGCGGCGAACAGTTGGCGGGGCGCGATGGAAGAACGGCGCGGCAAGGTCGAGGTCGAGCTGCGGATCGACCGCGCAGATCACGCCGACCGCAAAACCGATCGACAGCGCGATCGTAAGTCCGGTCCGATTCATCGGATCACTTCCAGGCGCCGGCTCGCCGGCCGGCGAACAGCCAATAGACCAGCCCGCCGGCGATGCCGGCCGCGGCAAAGACTTCGCGCTCGCGCGCGATATCGCCACCGGCCGGCGCGCTATAGCCGGCGAAATCGAGCCCGAACGCCATGGCCAGCGCCAGCGCGCCGCCGATCACGCCATAGACGAGGACCGAACGGAGCGCAAAACCTTCGGTGATCACGATGGCGAGCAGCGACGGCAAAAAGCCGACGACGAAGATGATGAGCGCGCCGAGCCCCGACGATCGCCCACATCGCCGTAGACTGCGCTTGCGACGACTGCACGCCAAGCGACCTGAAAAAATAATTCCATTCCGGCGCCAGCGTGCCCAGCGTCAGGACAAGAGACGCGGCGATGCAGGCCCAGACATAGCCGACGAACATCATGGTGATGCGGAACAGGGCGGTCATGAATATTCGGCTGGCCCGGTGCTAGTCGGTCATCGCCATGGCGCGCAGCGCCAGGCGCTCGCGGGCGGAGAGCTTTTCGGTCGCGCTTTTGAGCTGGCCGCAGGCGGCGAGAATATCGCGGCCGCGCGGCGTGCGCACCGGCGAGGCATAGCCGGCGGCAAACACGATTTCGGAGAATTTTTCGATCTGCTCCCAGTCGGAGCATTCATATGTCGTTCCCGGCCAAGGATTGAACGGAATGAGATTGATCTTGGCCGGAATGCCCTTGAGCAGCCGCACCAGCGCTTTGGCGTCGACGAGCGAATCGTTGACGCCCTTGAGCATGACATATTCGAAGGTGATGCGCCGCGCATTGGAAACGCCGGGATAATTGCGGCAGGCGTCGAGCAGTTCGCGCAACGGATATTTGCGATTGAGCGGCACCAATTGGTCGCGCAATTCGTCGGTAACGGCGTGCAGCGACACGGCGAGCATCGAGCCGATTTCCGCGCCGGCGCGCGCGATATTGGGGACGACGCCGGAGGTCGACAGCGTGATGCGCCGCTTGGAGATGCTCAAGCCGTCGCCGTCGGCAATCACGGCGAGACCGTCGCGCACCGCCTCGAAATTATAGAGCGGCTCGCCCATGCCCATCATGACGATGTTGGAGACCAGGCGCTTGCGCTCACCGTCGGCGCCGGCGGCCTCGTTCGCCACCGTCCAATCGCCGAGGCGGTCGCGCGCCAGAACGACCTGGCCGACGATCTCGGCCGCGGTCAGATTGCGCACCAGCCGCTGCGTGCCGGTGTGGCAGAACGTGCAGTTGAGCGTGCAGCCGACTTGGCTCGAAACGCACAGCGTGCCGCGGTCGGTCTCGGGAATGTAAACGCATTCGACCTCGTGCGGCGCGCGGCCGTGTTCGCCGGGCAGGCGAAGCAGCCATTTGCGCGTGCCGTCGACCGAGATCTGTTCGGCGGCGATTTCGGGGCGCGCCAGCGTAAAGCGCTCCGCCAGCGCGGTCCGCAAATCTTTCGACAAGGTCGTCATCGCCTCGAAGTCTTGCGACACCGCGCACATAGAGCCAGTGCCAAATCTGCTGCACGCGCATACGGCGCTGCCGCTCCGGAACGCCGGCCTGCCCCAGCGCCGCGGCGAGCGCATCGCGCGTCATGCCGACGAGCGAGGGCTGTGCCGGCGCGGCATAATCCTCCAGCGGCCGTTTTTCCAAAAACAGCGCCGCCTCGGCCCGTTCGGTTGCAGTGGCTGCCAAGGACTTCATCGTCAATCCAATTTCATCGTCAATCCAAGATCGAAACTTTCGCGCGAAGGCGCGCCTGCCGCATAGATGGGGCTGAGAAAGGCACTTTAACAGCACGAAGCGTAACGACAGGAAACGTCTATTTGCATTCCTGCGCGACGCGATCGAGCGCCTGCGACACGCCTTTGAGATTGAAAGTGTCGGTCGTTTGCGTGCCCTTGGCCGACTCGCCCTTGACGGTCACGGTATCGCCCGCCCGCATCGCATCGACCATTTGCGCTTCCTCGGCTGCGTTCTTGATCCAGGCGCCATCCTGTTGGGTGTACAACGCGAAGGTCGTTGAGCCGATTTGCGCGCTCGACTTCGGAGCCCGGCTTGAACGGATAGCCGATGATGATCGAGACTTCGTTGGCCACCTTGTCCGCCGGCCGGGTGGAGATGAACATGTAGATGGGGTTGCGCGGCCGGTTCGGCGGATTGGTCTGCGAGGAGGCTGGCTTGGCGATGGCAAAACAGACCTTCTTGCCGCCGGGAGAGGCCGTGTAGGCGCCCCAATCGGCATACTGGCCAAGGAGCTTCGGCTGGACGCCGCCGATGGCTGCAGGCTTGGCCGGCGCGGACTCGGGTTTCTCAGCGGCCGTAGCGGGCTTGGGTGCCGGCTTGGGCGCCGGCTTGGGTTTTGGCTTCGGCTTGGTGGGGGCCGTTGGCGCTGCCGCAGGCGCGGCGGAGGCGGGCGTAGCCGGCTGCTGGGCGAGCGCCGGAACGGCAAATACCGCTGCAAGCAACAGCAAAAAGGCAAGCTGCCATCGTCGATCCATGCGCATATGCCTCGCGGAGGGCACCCCGCCCTGATTAGCAATTCTGTCATTTTAATCCAATTCGGCCGAATACGGAATGAGATAGGCAAGGGTCATACGGGCTTTATCGCGCACCTGACCGGTCTGAAGGGGGCCGCCGCACCTGCGGCCAATGGCAAGCCTGACCGGTTGGCCCAGCGCGCCGCGCTCGACGTTCTGCCGCGTGACCGGCTGACGGTGGTGAGATGCCGGGGTGACGGAAGCCTGATATGAAGCGCGCATGAAAGCCGTTCTCTGCACGCATTTTTGCACGCCCGACGAACTCGCACTCGCCGATATCGACGAGCCGCAAGCCGGCCCGGGCGAGGCGGTGGTGCGCGTCAAAGCGGCGGCGCTGAATTTTTTCGACACGCTGATCATCGCCGGCAAATATCAGCACAAGCCGCCGTTTCCGTTCTCGCCGGCGGCGGAATTCGCCGGCGTGGTCGAGCGCGTCGGCAACGGTGTCGCCGGCATCGCTCCGGGCGACCGTGTCATGGGCAATATCGGCTGGGGCGCGGCACGCGAAGCGGTCGCCGTTCCGGCGCAACAGCTGGTGAAAGTCCCGGACGGGCTCGATTTCGACCGCGCCGCCGGTCTGACTGTCACCTACGGCACGACGCTATACGCGCTGCAAGAACGCGCCGAACTGAAATCCGGCGAAACGCTGGCCGTGCTCGGCGCCTCCGGCGGCACCGGGCTCGCGGCGGTCGAGATCGGCAAGATCATGGGCGCGCGCGTCATCGCCTGCGCGTCCTCGGACGACAAGCTCGCCTTCGCCCGCGAGCACGGCGCCGACGAAACGGTGAACTACGCGCGCGAAGATTTGCGCGGTGCGCTCAAGACGCTTGGCGGCGAGCACGGCATCGACGTCGTTTACGATCCGGTTGGCGGTCCCTATGCGGAGCCCGCCGTGCGCTCGCTGGCGTGGCAAGGCCGCTATCTGGTGGTCGGCTTTGCCGCCGGCGAGATTCCGAAACTGCCGCTTAATCTGGTGCTCCTGAAAAGCTGCGATATTCGCGGCGTGCTGTGGGGCACCTGGGTGCGGCGCGAGCCAGAAGCACAGCGCGCTTTGATGACGCAAATCGTTCAGTGGTGCGCGCAAGGCAAGCTCAGCGCGCATGTCCATGCGGTTTATCCTTTGGCGGAAATCGCCGCCGCCTTAAAGGCGATCGCCGATCGCAAGGTGATGGGAAAAATCGTGCTGCGGCCGTAGCGGTTTTAACTGCGCAGCCGCACCAGCATGCTTTGCGCCGCCTGCCGATGTTCCGGCTTGACGTGCGAGGAGACGGCCTTAAATGCGAGCGCTAGCACCGCGGCATCGTCGGCCAGTCCGATCAACGAAAGCGAATCGGGAATGACATCGTCGGGCACGACGAAATAGATCATCGCGCCAATCAGCACGACCTTGACGTAAAGCGGCGTCTGCCGATCGAAGGCACAATAGTACGAGGTCAGGACTTCTTCCAGAAACGGGATGCTCGCCGCCTCGCGCTTGAGTTTGCGCCAGAAACTGCGCCGCAGCCCCGCTTCGTCCGCGATGATCCGGCGGCGAAGCGCGGCAAAATCCTGCCAAGAAAAGCTCGGCCAAGCGGCGGCTTGTTGCCAAAAGCTCATTGATTCTCCCCCGGACAATCGATTGCCGGTGCGAAGATGGTGCCCAAAGGCGGCAGCCGCAAGGCGGCCCGCGCCCAGCCGGTTTGCCCGGCGCAGGTCCCTTAGCCCGCCAACTTATCCATCGCCTCGGCGAGCTTGATGTCGCGCTCGGTCAAGCCGCCGGCGTCGTGGGTGGACAGCGTGACTTCGACGGTCTTGTAGACATTGAACCATTCGGGATGGTGGTCGAGCTTTTCCGCGACCAAAGCTGCGCGGGTCATGAAGCCGAAGGCTTCGTTGAAATCGGCAAAGACGAATTTCTTGGTAATAGCGTCGCGGCCCGATGCTTCACTCCAGCCCTTGAGCCGGGCCAAGGCGGCTTTGCGTGCTTCGCCGGCGAGTTTTTGACTCATGTGCAAGCTCCGTCTCTATACGGGCGAACTCCGCCGACCCTCGCTATCGCAACTATGGGCCAAGATCATGAGATCGCCAACCAGCGGTCAACGCCGGCGAAGTCCGGAGGTTGCCATGCGGTTGCAATGGACCGGTCTTTGAATATCGGGTCCGTCGCCGGCACGGCGAGCCGCATCCCTGTGACATTTGCGATCCTGTTGTTTCTCGCCTGGATTTTTGGCTCCGGCCGGCCGGAGCGCGAGACCCGATCGACGGTGCCCCGCTACGGTGCGGGCCCTGCCAAAGTCGGGCCATAGAGGCGAACGAATATGGATCGTTCGCGATTAACCACAGTACCGGTTGCTGCTTGAGCGCGCGCCTGCGCCCTGGAGTCAAAACCGGCGAGCCGTGTTAGAGTTAACCATGCCGCCCGGCCTGCCGCAGCGTCCGCCTCTTGCCATGAGGTTTTGGCTTTTCCGACGATCCAAGGAAAGCCACAAGGCCGCGGCCGCGCAGGGCCACTCGTCGGGTTACGCCATGAGTATCGAGTCGCTCGAACATATGGTGCGAAGCCGGGTGCGGATGTTTCTGCGCCACACTTGGCTCGTCACCCTTCTCGGAACCGTCGCGCTCGTCGCCGCCGTCTGGGCGGGATTTTATTTCACCACCAAAGCCGATCACATGCGGATCGCCGTCGGGACGGTGGACGCCAAGTTCGTCCAGGCCCTGACCAACCAAATCGCGAAAGACCACCAGGATATTTCGTTACAGATCGTTCCGACCCAGGGGTCGGGAGAAACCGCGCAGGCGATCAGCAAGGGCCAAGCCGATCTCGCGGTGCTGCCGAGCAATCTCGAAGACTCGGTGAACTGGCCGGTCATCGCCATCGTGCGGCAGAACGTGATGGCGTTGATCGTTCCGCCGCCAAGCGCCGCGGGCGACAAGACCACAGGCGGCAAGACCGCGGCGAGCCCCAACGCCCCGGCTGCGAAAGCGGCGAAGGGCAGCAAGAGCGCCAAGAGCGCAAAGAGCGCAAAGACCGCCAAGGGCGGCAAAACTGCCAAGAGCGACGACAGTGACGACAGGCGAACTCGAGCGACGACAGCGGCGACAGCAGTAAGTTCGGCAAAGTCGCGCAACTTTCCGGCAAGCGCATCGGCATCGTGACCGGCAATGAGGCGACCGCCGGTTTGCTGGAACTGGTGTTGAGCCATTATGGCGTGCAGCTTGCCAAGGTGGCGGTATCGCAGATCGAGCCGAAAAATCTTGCCGACGCCATCAAGGACAATCAGATCGACGCGTTGTTCGTGGCCGGCGCGGCGACCGGCCGGGACATTTCCAACGCGGTCGCGGCGGCGACGGTGAACGGCAAAGCGCCGTCGTTCATCGAGATCGACCAGGCCGACGGCATCGCCAAACGCAATCCGGCCTTTGATTCGATCGATATCGACGCCGGTACATTCGGCGGCAATCCGCCGACACCCGACGACAGCCTCAAAAGTCTCAGCTTCGCCGAATACCTGGTGGCGCGAAAATCGTACAGCGATTCCGTCATCGCCGCGCTATCGAAGATCGTTTATTCGTCGCGGCAGGCGCTTGCCGCGGCGCTGCCGGGCGACGTCAAGATCGCAGCGCCGTCGACCGACAAGGACGCCGACGTCATTGTCCATCCTGGAGCGCTGGCCTACCTTTCCGATAGCCAGCAGTCGTTTTTCGACAAATACGGCGACGATATCTTCTACGGCATGCTGATTTTCCCGGTATTCGGATCGGCGATTGCCGGCCTGGCGAGCTATCTGCGCAGCAGCGGTCGTACCCGGCGGCTGCGGCTTCTGCAGCGCGTCCTCGATCTGGTGCGCAAAGCGCATGCGGTGCCGACGATCGAGGCGATCGACCAACTTCAGGTCGAGGCCGACAATCTCGTGGTCGCGATCATCCACCAGGGCGAACACGAGGAATTCGACGAGACGGTGCGGATGTCGTTCGCCTTCGCGCTGGACCAGCTGCGCTTTGCCATTGCGGCGCGCCGCGATGCCCTTGCCGGCCAGGCTGGCGCGGCTGCCGGCAGCGCCACGGCTGCGGGCGCCAAGGCCGCCGCGGCCTAAATGGCCCGCTGCGGCGTAAACGATTGCTTCTGCGCGATTCCTGACTATATACGGCTCATCAATCGCGGGCCCCTTCGGGGCCCGTAACGGTTTAACGCTTTGAACGCATGAATCTTCGCAACATTGCCATCATCGCCCATGTCGACCACGGCAAAACCACGCTGGTCGACCGGCTTTTGCAGCAATCCGGCTCGTTCCGCGAGAACCAGCGCGTGGTTGAGCGCGCGCTCGAATTCGAACGACCTTGAGCGCGAGCGGGGCATTACCATTCTCGCCAAGGCAACCTCGCTGGTTTGGCACGATACCCGGATCAATATCGTCGATACGCCCGGCCACGCCGATTTCGGCGGCGAGGTCGAGCGCATCCTTAATATGGTCGACGGCGCCTTGGTGCTGGTCGACGCCGCCGAGGGGCCGCTGCCGCAGACCAAATTCGTGGTGTCGAAGGCGCTCAAAATGGGGCTGCGCCCCATCGTGGTCATTAACAAGGTCGACCGCTCCGACGCCCGCCCGACCGAGGTCGCCAACGAGGTGTTCGACCTGTTCGCGGCGCTCGACGCGACCGAGGAGCAACTCGATTTCCCCATCCTCTACGGCTCGGCCAAGCAGGGCTGGATGGCATCCGATCCCGCCGGGCCCAAGGACCGGGGCATGGCGCCGCTGTTCGAGCTCGTCATTCGTCATGTCGCGCCGCCGCAGGTCGAGGACGGTCCTTTCCGCATGCTGGGTACGATCCTCGAAGCCAACCCGTATCTCGGCCGCATCGTCACTGGCCGCATCTTCGCCGGCTCGGTGAAGCCCAACCAGTCGGTCAAAGTGCTCGACCGCAACGGCGAACTGGTCGAGGAGGGCCGCGTCACCAAGGTACTTGCCTTCCGCGGCCTGGAGCGGACGCCGATCGAGGAAGGTTTTGCCGGCGACATCATTGCCATCGCCGGCCTGCCGGACGCGTTCGTCTCGCACACGCTGTGCGCGCCGGAAGTGACCGAGCCGCTGCCGGCGCAGCCGATCGACCCGCCGACGCTGACCATGACGTTCCACATCAACGATTCGCCGCTCGCCGGCACCGAGGGCGACAAGGTGCAGAGCCGCGTTATCCGCGACCGTCTGCTGCGCGAGGCCGAAGGCAATGTCACGCTGCGGATTTCCGAGTCCATGGAGAAGGATTCCATGGAAGTCGCCGGCCGCGGCGAATTGCAGCTCGGCATTTTGATCGAAACCATGCGGCGCGAGGGCTTCGAGCTTTCGGTGTCGCGGCCGAAAGTGCTTTATCAGCACGGCCCGTCGGGCGAACTCCTCGAACCGATCGAGGAAGTCGTCATCGACGTCGACGAAGAACATTCCGGCATCGTGGTGCAAAAGCTTGCCGAGCGGAAAGGCGAGATGGTCGAGATGCGGCCCTCCGGCGGCGGCCGCGTGCGGCTCATCTTCTATGCGCCGACGCGCGGCCTGATCGGCTACCAGGGCGAACTCCTCACCGACACCCGCGGCACCGCGGTGATGAACCGGCTGTTCCACGCCTATGGCCCGCATCGCGGCGAGATCACCGGACGGCGCAACGGCGTGTTGATTTCCACCGATCAGGGCGATGCCGTCGCTTACGCCATGTGGAACCTCGAAGACCGCGGCCCAATGATGATCGAACCGGGCTGGAAGGTTTATCGCGGCATGATCGTCGGCGAGCACACCCGCGGCAACGACCTCGAAGTCAACGTGCTCAAGGGCAAGAAGCTGACGAACATCCGCACCCATTCCAAGGACGAGGCGATCCGGCTCACGCCGCCGATCCGCATGACCTTGGAAAAGGCGCTCGCCTATATCGAAGACGACGAATTGGTCGAAGTGACGCCGAAATCGATCCGGCTGCGCAAAAAGCTGCTCGATCCGGTCGACCGCAAACGCAACGAGCGGCGCAAAGAAGCCGAGCGCGTCTGAGCGTCCGAATCCGCGCGGAACACGCCGGATCGGGCACGCCATCCAAGCCTCATCCTGTCATAGATTTCGCGGCGTCGGACGCCGGCTGCGCAGAATCCGGCGAACCGTGACACGATTGCAACAGCCCGGCCGGATTGCGCTTGGACCTTGCATTTTCGCGCTCGCGATTATGGCCAGACCCGCCTGTTTTGGCTAATAATCCACATCGTTAACCGAAGATGAATCGAAAGCCTTGAAGGCCGTTGAATCGCTTGCTTTGATCGCACGGTAAATCGCGTGGTGAGCCGCAGGACGAGCATCGCATCATGAGCACTATCCTCATCGAGATCCGTCGCGCCCGAGCCTGCGATGCCGGCGCCGTCGCGGATGCTCACGATGAGGCATGGCGGACCGCCTACCAGGGCATCATTCCGGGCGCCGAGCTGGAGAAGCTGATCAATCGTCGCGGCCCGGCGTGGTGGGAAAGCGCCATCCGCAAGGGCAGCCGCATCGCGCTTTTGCAATTCGGCGACAAGATCGCCGGTTACGCCAATTACGGACGCAACCGGGCGCGCAGCCTCTATTACGACGGCGAGCTTTACGAGCTCTATTTGCGGCCGGAATTTCAGGGGCTCGGCTTCGGCCGCCGGTTGTTCACCGCCGCCCGCCGCGATCTGGCGCAGAGCGCGCTCAAATCGCTGATCGTCTGGGCGCTGTCCGAGAACGAAAACGCCGTCGAGTTCTACCGCGCGCTCGGCGGCAAGGCGGTGGCGCGCAGTTCCGAGAAATTCGGCACTCGCGTGCTCGACAAGGTCGCTTTCGGCTGGAATAGCTGACGCGTCAAATCTCCGGCGGCGGCAATCCGGCCTGCGCGCAGGCCGCATGCAACGTGTTGACCAACAGACAAACGATCGTCATCGGTCCGACGCCGCCGGGCACCGGCGTGATGGCGCCGGCTACTTCGCGGGCTTCGGCAAAATTCACGTCGCCGACGATGCGGGATTTGCCGGCGGCATCGGTCACGCGATTGATGCCGACGTCGATCACTGTTGCTCCCGGCTTGATCCAGTCGCCGCGAATGAATTCGGCGCAGCCGATGGCGACGCAAAGGAGTTCCGCGCGGCGGCAATAATCCGGCAGATTGCGGGTATGGGTATGCGCCACGGTAACGGTGGCGTTCTCGTTGAGCAGAACCTGCGACAGCGGATTGCCGACGATGTGCGAACGGCCGATCATCAGCGTGTCGACCCCGACGAGCGAACGATACACGCTCTTGATCAACTTGAGGCAGGCGACCGGCGTGCACGGCACCAAGGCCGGTTTCCCCATCATAAGGCGGCCGGCGTTGAGCGGATGAAAACCGTCGACGTCCTTGTCCGGATCGATGCTGTCGAAAATGCGCGCCGGATTGATCTGCGGCGGCAATGGCAGCTGCACCAGAATGCCGCTCACCGCCGGATCGGCATTGAGCGCCTGCACCAACGCCAGCAGTTCCGCTTCGCCCGTCGCGGCAGGCAAATGATAGTCGAGCGGCCGCATGCCGACTTCGAGCAGCGCGCGCGATTTGCTGGTGACATAGGTCTTGCTGGCTGCATTGTCGCCGACCAGCACGACCGCCAGTCCGGGCACGATGCCGTGGGCGCCGGTCAGGCGATGCGTTTCGGCTTTGACCGAAGCGCGCAAATTCGCGGCGATCGCCTTGCCGTCGATTATTTTCGCGGTCACGGCGTTTCAGTAGACGTTCGGCAGGATGTAAAGGGCGATCACATAGCGGATAAAAACAATGATCAGAAACAATATGACCGGCGAAATATCGATGCCACCGAGATTGGGCAGCACGTTGCGGATCGGGCGCAGCGCCGGTTCGGTGATGCGGTACAGAAAATCGCCGATCATCGCGACGACATGGTTGCGTGTATTCACCACGTTGAACGCCACCAGCCAGGAAAAGATCGCCATCGCGATCACGATCCAGACATAAAGTTGCAGAGCTAAATCGATGACCAGGAAAAGGGCGCGCATGGACCGGATTCGGGTTAAGGGTGGCAGAAACTAGCGAACTGAACGGTCGCGAACAAGTGAAGCTCGCAGGCCGCCGATGGGCGGCGAAGTGGGCACACCGGGCCGTAGTTCGCGTAGCGAGCGAAGGCTGGTGGAGCCGAGGGGAGTTGAACCCCTGACCTCCTCATTGCGAACGAGGCGCTCTCCCAACTGAGCTACGGCCCCGCCAATCGGCAAATTTGCGCCTTGGTGGCGAGTGGGCGCCATTTAGGGCCGCCGTTTTATGCTGTCAAGGATGGGTAAAAATGCGCCGATTGCGGCTATAAGAGCCGCAAATGAACTCGAGCCGCCCCGGCGCTGTCGCTGTTGCGCTATCCCGCTTACGTGCGCTTTCTCTACGTGCGGATCGCCGCGTCGGTTGCGCAGCAGATCCAGGTCGTCGCGGTCGGCTGGCAAATGTATGAATTGACCAACAGCCCGTTTCACCTGGGCTTGATCGGGCTCGTGCAGTTCATCCCCGCCGTCGGTTTGTTCGTCCTCACCGGCCACGTGGCGGATC
Source organism: uncultured Alphaproteobacteria bacterium (assembly GCA_963816565.1). GTDB lineage: Bacteria > Pseudomonadota > Alphaproteobacteria > Rhizobiales > Xanthobacteraceae > BOG-931. The sequence continues at coordinate 299,152 of CAWFLM010000004.1, forward strand.
ACTACGATCGGCGCCTGGTCACCTTCCTGGCGCAGCTGATCGAGGCAATCGCGGTCGCTGCGCTGGCTTTCGCCAATGGCAGCGGCCGGCTAACGCCTGGGCTTCTTCTCGCCATGGCCTTTGTGGTCGGCATCGGCCGCGCCTTCGAGCAGCCGAGCCTGCAATCGGTGCTGCCGAATATCGTGCCGAGCGAGCTGCTGCCGCGCGCCATCGCCGGTTCGAGCTCGGCCTCGCAAACCGCCGTGATCGCCGGGCCGGCGCTCGGCGGCATCTTGATCGAGATCAGCCCGACCCTGGTGTTCACGGTCTGCGCGGCGCTGTGGCTCTCCGCCGGCCTGGTAATGCTCGGCATCGCCATGGAAGCGAAGCTTCCGGAGCGCGCGCCGCTCGACCTCAAATCGATGTTCAGCGGACTGACTTTCATCGTCGGCCAAAAGGTCGTGCTCGGCGCTGTGCTGCTCGATCTGTTCGCGGTGGTGCTCGGCAATCCCACCGCGGTGCTGCCGATCTTCGCACGCGACATTTATCTCGCCGGTCCGCTCACCTTCGGCGTGCTGCGCGCCGCGCCCGCGGCCGGCGCCATCGCCATGGCGCTCGTCCTGGCGCGCTGGCCGGTTTCCGACCGGGTCGGCCGCATCATGTTCGCGACGGTGGCGATCTACGGCGTGGCGACGATTTTGTTCGCCGTGACGCCCAACTTCGTGCTCGCCATGGCCGCTTTGGCCGTCGTCGGCGCCTCAGACACCATCAGCGTCGTGATCCGCCAGACCATGGTGCAACTGCGCACGCCCGACCAGATGCGCGGCCGCGTCTATGCGGTCAATTCGATGGTCACCAATACCTCGAACCAGCTCGGCATTTTCCGCGCCGGCACGGCGGCCGCCGTGTTCGGCACGGTACCCTCGGTGCTGCTCGGCGGCTTGAGCACCATCGCGGTGGTCCTGATTTCGACCAAGATTTTTCGCGAACTCTACGTCGCCGACCGCTACCACGACCCGCAGCCGTAATGCCGGGCATGACTTCTGGAAGCATGACTCTGGAAGCATCTGGAACTTCTGGAAGCATGGCTCTGGCAGCGGCGCCGCGGCTGCGGCATCATGGCAAGTGCCTGCGCCCCGGGGTAAAGGAACACCGAATGCGACTGCTCACAGCGATCTGGCTTAGCCTCGCCATCCTCGCGATCGCGGCGCCGGCGCGCGCCGCCGCGCCTTGCGGCGGCGATTTCGGCGTCTGGCTCGCCGGCGTCAAACAGGAAGCAGCTGCCGACGGCATCTCGCAGCGCGCCATCCAAGCGGCGCTGACCGGGGTGACCTTCGATCCGACCATCATCGCGCGCGACCACGCGCAGGGTGTCTTTAAGCAGAGCTTTGAGGAGTTTTCCGGCCGGATGGTGCCGCCCCGGCTGGCCCGCGCCCGACAGAAGATGCTGATATACGCCTCGCTGTTGAGCCGCATCGAGCAGCAATACGGCGTGCCCGGCGGCGTCATTGTCGCCATCTGGGGCCTGGAGACCGATTTCGGCGCCGACACCGGCCATTTCTCGACCATCCGCTCGCTGGCTACGCTCGCTTACGACTGCCGGAGACCGGACAAGTTCCGCGGCGAACTCATCGCCGCGCTGCGCATGATCGATCGCGGCGACATGACGCCTGCCGCAATGCGCGGCGCCTGGGCCGGCGAGATCGGACAGACCCAGTTCCTGCCGTCGTCCTATCTGAAATACGCCGTCGACTTCGAGGGCAATGGCCACCGCGATCTCATTCACGACGTGCCCGACGTGCTCGCCTCTACGGCCAACTATCTGAAAGGTTACGGCTGGCAGCGCGGCCAGCCCTGGGGCGAAGGCACCGCGAACTTCCAGGTGCTGCTGCAATGGAACTCGTCGCAGGTCTACACCAAGACCGTCGCCTATTTCGGGCAGCTCCTCGAAATCGGGGCAGTAGCCGCAGCCGCGCTCACGCCGCCGCCAGCCAGCGCTCCAGAAATACGCTGAGCCAAGCGCGCGCCGAATAGTCATAGACGGCGCGGTCGGCGAAATGGGTGTGCCGCGGTTTTGCGCCGGGCAGGTCGAAACGATCGTGCCCGCGCGTCGTCCATTTATGCATCATGGCGTGGGTCACGTCGGGGTGGAATTGCAAGGCGAAACCCGCTCCGGCGCGGATCGCCTGGACCTCGAATGTATCGCCCTTGGCGAGAAGCTCGGCGCCTGGCGGCAGGTCGAAACCTTCGCGATGCCATTGATAGACGCAGTCCGGCCAGGTTTCGACCATGGCAAGGCCGGCGGTTGTCGGCCGGATCGGATAATAGCCGATCTCGGCGTGACCCTCCGGGTGGCGGAACACTTTGCCGCCGAGCGCGCGGGCGAACATCTGGGCGCCGAGGCAGATGCCGAGAAACGGCTTACTTTCCTTCAGCGGCACGCCGATCCAATCGATCTCGCGCCGGATGTAATCGTCCGGGTCGTTGGCGCTCATCGGGCCGCCGAAGACGATGGCGCCGGCGTGTTCCGCCATGGTCGGCGGCAAGGGGTCGTCGAACCGCGGCCGGCGCACGTCGAGCCGGTAGCCGAGATCGCGCAGCGCATTGCCGATGCGGCCAGGCGTCGAGTGCTCTCCGTGCAGGACTATCAGGATCGGCTGTTGCATGACGCCGGCGATTCGTTCGCTTTTGAAAAGTTTTAACGTCTCCTGCCCAGGAAGCAAAGCGCGCGCCAAACGCCGTCAATCGCCGTACGCGGCGCCGACCCGCCGGTCGACGGCCGCCATCAACAGCGCGTTCGGCACGAAACGCATCAGCGCAACCGCGATCCTGTTGCCGATACCGGCGATGACCACGCGGCGGCCGCGCATGAGGCCGTCATAGCCGATTTGCGCCACGCGGCGCGCCGGCAGTTCGAAGATTTTTGCGGCGCCGGGCAGCACCATTCCCGAGCGCGCCTGGAATTCGGTCTCGACCGGACCCGGGCACAGCGCGCTGACCTTGATGCCGCGCGGCGCCAATTCGCGATGCAATGCTTCGCTAAACGACAGCACATAGGCCTTGCTGGCATAGTAAACCGCCATGCCCGGTCCGGGCAGGAAGGCGGCGATCGACGCCACGTTGAGAATGCCGCCGCGATGGCGGGCGAGAGCCTCGACAAAAGACAGCGACAATTCGGTGAGCGCCCGCACGTTGAGATCGATCATGGCGAGCTGTTCGTCGCGGCGCAGTTTTGGCGCGGGACCGCTCAGCCCGAAGCCGGCATTGTTGACGACGTAGGCGGGTTCAAGCTCGCGCGCCGATAATTCCATAGCGAGCGTCGCCACCGCATCGCGGCGCTCGAGATCGAGCGCCAGCACCGTCGGCCGCGGCCGGCCGGCAGCGGCAATCTCACTGGCCAGCGCCGCAAGCCGGTCTTGCCGCCGCGCCACCAGCACCAGCTCGTGACCCTGCGCGGCAAACACGCGCGCCAATTCCTCGCCGATGCCGGCCGAGGCGCCGGTGATCAGCGCGACCGGTTTCATGCCACGTCGCCTTGCTCGGCCGCGTCATCGCGGCGCGCCCGGTTCGGCGTCGTCGCCGCCGACGCGGCGGCGCAGCGCGATCCGCTCCTGTGGCGACACGCCAAGCAGATCGGCGGCCCGCCACAACAGATTGTCCTCGAGCTCGTCGCGGCGGCCGTCGGCATAGACGATCTGCCACATCATCTCGACGATGCGGGCGCGGCCGCCCTCGTTGAGCACGCGATTGAGCGCATGGGTGAAGTGATAAAGGTCGACGGATTCCTGCTCGGCCGTGGTGGCTTTGGCGATCAATTCCGCGGTTGCCGCGTCGTCGAGCGCAAAGCCCTGCTTGAGCACGCTATGGAGCTTGTCGCGCTCGCTCGGCGAGATCTCGCCGTCGATCACGGCGGCGTGCACCAGAAGCGCCGCGGCGGCGAGCCGATAATCGTCGTCGGCGAATTGGCTTGGGTGTTTGCCGCCATCGGTAAAATCGGAGATGAAAGTCTTGAATGCTTCGAACATTGAGCCCTTCCCGGAGCGGGACATCACCCCAGGCTCATATCGCGACCCGATGCCGGCCGTTCAAGCCACGGTTGGGCTTTAGCGCCGACCTTCGGATCGCAAAACCTGTTATCTTCACGATTTCGGCAGCCTGGGACGACGAGGCTTCCGTGTGGAGCGGGCACTGCGACGAGATTCCGGCCGCCGCCGACGCCCCGACGCTCGACGAACTGTTGGCGAAAATTTCCGCAATGGCGCTCGATCTGCTGCCGGACAACCATCCCGGCGTCGATCCGGCCTCTCTGTTCTTGCAAATCACCGCGCTGCGCGCAGCCGAGCCCGCCGCGCGCTGAATAGCCCTCCTACTGCACCGCCTTGTGCCCGCGGTTGGCGTCCTGGAGAAGCTTGAGATTGGCCGCGACGTAGGGGTTGGCGGGGTCCTTGGCCTGCGCCTGCTGCAATAATTTATAGGAGCGCTGGTAGTCGCCGCGCAGCATGTAGGAGAAGCCTTCGTCGTTGAGCACTTCGACGGTCGGGCCGATCAGGCGGAGCACTTGCGCATAGGCGCGGTCGGCGAGATCGAAGCGGCGCAGCCGGTCGTAGGAGGCGGCAAGGCCGATCCAGGCTTCGGCCTCGTTGGGGTGCTTTTCGACGGCGCTGCGGAAGGAATTTTCGGCCAGCGCGAAATTGTTGCCACGGAAATATTTCTTGCCGAGCGAGACGTCGTCGTTGGGATCGTCGCCGAGGAGGCCGGGCTTGGACAACGGCGCGACCGGCTCGCCGCTCGGGCCGGGCTCGGCCGGCGGGGTGACGGTCGTGCCGGCGGTGCCGCCGGGAATGGTTCCGGTGGTGTCGGTGTCGCCGGGCGGAGTATCCACGCTCGTATCGTCGAACTTCTTCCAGCTCGAGCAGCCGGACAGCGCCGCGCCGAGGCAGATCAGGCTTGCCGCCAGAAGGATCGGGACTCGCGCCGCTCGGCTACTCATACACACGCGCTCCGCACACGCCGCGTCCGGCGGCAAACCCGCAATCGACGCGGATTGCACCGTCGCGCCCCGGAACCCGATGGGGAACAGAGGGCGGACAGCGCCGGACAAGCAAGGCTAGGCGACGATGGTTAAGGAACCTTCGATAGGTGCTTTTCCCGCCCCGCTTGGGGAGAGGGTTGGGAGGGGGCCTGGGGCCTTAATGCTGAGCAAGCAGCGAACACTTGCCCCTCTGACTCGGCTGGAGCCCGTCATCGGGCCGGCTAAAGGCCGGACCCGTTGGCTCGCCACCTCCCCCGCAAGCGGGGGAGGAAAAAACGCCCTTCACCACATGCCGGTGGCGACGCGGACGATGACCGGGCAGAGGATGACGATGAACAGCACCGGAAAGATGCACACCATCATCGGCACCGCGAGTTTGGCGGGCAGGCTGTAGGCCTTCTCCTCGGCGCGCGACAATCGCTTGTGCCGCATGTCGTCGGAATAGACGCGCAAGGCGTCGCTGATCGAGGAGCCGAGCTCGTCGGATTGCTGGATCAAGGTGGCGAAGGAGCGCGCCTCGTCCAGCCCAAGCCGGTCGCCGAGATGATTGAGCGCCTCGGTCATGGTGCGGCCGGCGCGGATTTCGAGGTTGGCCATGTGGATATTGGCGGCGAGCGACGGATAGGACACGCCGAGCTCGCGGCCAACGCGGTCGAGCGCCGCCTCCATGGCGAGGCCGGCGTCAGCGCACACCACCAAGAGATCCATGAAATCGGGAAAGCCGGCCTGGTGCTCCCGGCGCCGCGCCGCGATGCGGCGGTCGAGATAGACGTTCGGCGCCATATAGCCGAAGCCGCCGCCGGCGATGACCAGGAGCCAGAACGACATCTTGCCCTGCAAGCCCAGCATCGACAGGCCGAAATAGGCGCCGATAGCGAGCGCCACCGCGGCGAACGCGCGGGTCAGGAAATAATACGCCGCCGCGTGCGGCTCGTAGATCCCGGCCGCCACCAGCCGCTGGCGCAGCACCTTCATGTCGCCGGAATCGGCCGCGGAGTAATGCTGCGTCGTGTAGTCGATGAGCTTCTGCGCCGCCTTCCATCCGGAAAAGCGCAAGCTGCGCCGGCCGCCGGCCGCACCTTCGTCGAGGCCGACGCGGACGGCGCGGCGGCGCACCGCCTCGCGGGCGCGGATGCCGAGCATCACCGCGAAGGCGAGCGTGCCGGTGGCGAGAAAAATCAGGATGCTCAGCATCAGCGGAGCGTCGTCGCCGAGGAGTGTGGTGGCGCTGTCCATGGTCAAATCTTGAAATTGACCATCTTGAACATGACCAGATTGCCGACCAGCATCCAGATCGCGGCGCCGCCCAACAGCATCTTGGTCAGGTGCACGGTCCACACCGAGGCGTAGAAATCCGGCGCGATGAACTGGATGACGGCGAACATGCCGATCGGCAGCGCCGAAAGGATCATCGCCGAGGCGCGGCCCTCGGCGGCGAGCGCGCGGATCTTGCGCCGCATCTTGAAGCGCTGGCGGATGACGCCGGAGAGGTTTTCCAGGATTTCGCCGAGATTGCCGCCGGTCGAGCCCTGGATGGCGACCGCGGTGACGAACAGCGGCAGATCGTCGGAGCCGAGCCGGGCATAGAGGTTGCGCATCGCGGTTTCGAGATCGGCGCCGTAGGTGATTTCGTCGGACACCACGCCGAATTCCGAGCCGATCGGGTCTTTCATTTCGCGGCCGACCATGGAAATCGCGATCGGCACCGGATGGCCGGCGCGCAGACTGCGCACGATGATGTCGAGCGCGTCGGGGAATTGCGCGCCGAATTTGCCCTGGCGGCGGGCGCGCAGCAGTTTGAGCACCCCATACGGCAGCACGGTGGCCGACAACAGCGCCGCCGCCGCCGCTTCGAGGAAACTCTGGCGGAACAAGAGCGTCGCGCCGAAGGCTACGAGGCTGCCGATGCCGATGATGGCGAACAGCTTGGACAGCCCCAGCGTGAGCCCGGATTGCAGGATCAGCCGGTTGAGCGCGAGAAGGCTGATCTGATAATCGCCGCCGGCGGTCAGGCCGCGTTCGCGGCGCAGCTCGACCAGCACGCTCTCGCGATCGGTGCGGTCCTTGGCGATGGCGAGCCGGCGATTGATCCGGCTGCGATAGGACGCCGCCGAGAAGCACATCAGATAGACGGCCTCGACCGTAAGCCCCGCCGCAAGCGCGACGAACAGCCAGACGAAGTAGATCGGATCGAAGTCGAATTTGAGAAAATCGAACGACATGACGGCTACAGCGGCTGCGACGGATCGAAATGGGAACCGGGAATCTTGATGCCCATGGCGAGGAGATCGGCGAGAAAGCGCGGCCGTACGCCGGTGGCCTGGAAGTGGCCCTGCACGGCGAACCGTCCGGCGCGGTGCCAGTGCGGACATATTTGTAGATTTCCTGCATCTGGATGATGTCGCCTTCGAGCCCGGTGATCTCGGCGACGCTCATGACGCGGCGCTTGCCGTCGCTTAGCCGCGACAGCTGCACGATGACGCGGATGGCGGCGGCGATCTGGCCGCGGATCGAGGCGACCGTCATCGGCAGGCCGGCCATGCCGATCATCTGCTCCAATCGCGAAATGGCGTCGCGCGGCGTATTGGCGTGGATCGTCGCCATCGAGCCTTCGTGGCCGGTATTCATGGCTTGCAGCATGTCGAAAGCCTCCTCGCCGCGGCACTCGCCCAAGATGACGCGGTCGGGCCGCATGCGCAGCGCGTTCTTGACCAGATCACGCTGGCGGATTTCGCCCTTGCCCTCGATCGACGGCGGCCGCGTCTCCATGCGGCCGACATGGGGCTGCTGCAATTGCAATTCGGCGGCGTCCTCGATGGTGAGCAACCGCTCCTTCTCGGAGATGAAGGCGGACAGCGCGTTGAGCATGGTGGTCTTGCCCGAGCCGGTGCCGCCGGAAATGATCAAAGTGACGCGCGCCTTCACCGCGGCGGCGAGCAATTCGGCCATTGGCGGGCGCAGCGCGCCGACCTCGACCAGCTTGTTGAGGTTGAACGGCTTCTTGGAGAATTTGCGGATCGACATCAGCGGCCCGTCGATCGCCACCGGCCGCACCGCGACGTTGACGCGCGAGCCGTCGAGCAGCCGCGCGTCGCACATCGGATGCGATTCGTCGACGCGGCGGCCGACCGCGGAGACGATCTTGTTGATGATGCGCAACAGATGCGTCTCATCCTTAAAGCGCACGCCGGTCGGCTCCAGCACGCCCTTGCGCTCGACATAGACGCATTCGTGGCCGTTGATCAGGATGTCGTTGACGGACTCATCCTTGAGCAAGGGTTCGAGCGGGCCCAAGCCCGTCATCTCGTCGAGAATTTCCGAGACGAAGTCGTTGAGCTCCTGGGTATTGAGCGCCAGCCGCTCGACCAGCACATATTGCGAGACCAGCTGCTGCACGTGGCCGCGGATTTCTTCTTCCGGCAGCTTTTCCAGCGCCGACAGATTGGTCTCTTCGATCAAGCGGCGGTGCAGCCGCACTTTGGCGTCCAAGAGCTTGTCGGTGAGCAGCGGATTATTGGCAGCCGGCGCGACTGGCTCGGCGGCGGCTTCCGGCAACACGGTCCACGCCACCGGCTCAAGCAGATTCTCCTGCGCCGCCGGCACGATCTCCGGAGCGGCGACGCGGCGCGTGGTAAAACGACCGACCATGACGAGTTCCTAAAACTTCAGAGCGCGACCTACGATCGCGCCCATGACAGCTTGAATTTCCTGGCGCCGTCGGCGGCGTCCTTGGCCGGTTTGGCGACGCCTTGCGGCACGATCAGCTTCTTGAGCTGCAGCGTGATCTTGTTGCCCTTCTTGACCTCTTCGAGCGGCACGCCGCGGTCGATGGCCTCGCGCACCAGCCCGTAGTCGTTGGGAATGCAAGCCAGAAACGCGTCGCCGATCGCCGCCTCGATATCGCTCTTGCGCAAGCCCGGCGAAAACAGCTTCGGCACGAAGCGATTGATGATGACGTGCGGGTGCGGCCCGTCGCCGAGCCGCTCGCGGATGGCGTCGACCAGTTGCTTGGCTTGGCGCAATCCCGGCACCGTCGTTTCGCTGACGATGAACAATCTGTCGGAGCCAAGCAGCACGCTGTCGGTCCAGGAGAACCAGGTGCGCGGCATGTCGAACACGACGTAATCGAAATGCGAGGACACCAGATCAAGGAGCCGGGTGACGACGTCGGGATCGAACAGCCGCATCTCCGCCGGCCGGTTCGGCGCGGCGACGACTGCGAGGCCGGACGGATGCTGCGAAATCATGACTTCGAGCAATTGCCGGTCGAGCCGCTCCGGCCGCGGCTCGATCTCGCTCAAATTGAGCCGCGGCTCGATGTCGAGATAATCGGCGCAGGCGCCATGCTGAAAATCGAGGTCGACCAGGCAGGTCGTGCTTTTGCCGCGCGCCCCGCTGTTGAGGAGCAGCATCGCGGTCTGCACCGCGAGCGTGGTCACGCCGGCGCCGCCGACAGCGGGCAGGAAGGTGAAAATCTGCGCCTCCGTGGTTTCGGCGCCGGCCGGTGGCGTGCTGGCCGATTTGGCGACGCGCGCGCAGGTGCGCACCAATTCGACCGGCGGCACCGGCTTGACCAAGCAATCGGCAACCCGCATCTGCATCAGCCGGCGCGCCACTCCGCCGTCGAAGCCTTGCGTGACCGCGATTACCGGCGGCCAAGCGCCGATCTGCAGCATCAGCCGCTCCAGCGCCTGCAACTCGGATTCGGCCGCCGCGTCGACATCGGCAACCACGACGGTGGCGCCGGCAACGTCGATACGGTCCAGTTCGGCGAGCCGGCCGACGACGACATCGAGAGCGATCTCCGAGCTCGCGGAAAACGTCGGTGCGCACCGAATCCGCAAAGGCTTCGTCGGCGGTCAGCACTACCACGCGCGTCTTGTTCGCCGGCGCTGGGGATCGGTTGATAGGCATCGCTTTAAGCTCGCGCTCCGGCAGTTTCGATCATGTCTCGATCATGTTTCCACTACGGGGTCGCGGCGCCCGATACCGCCGCTCCCGGCGACGCGCCGGCGGTATTGACCGTGGTGCTAATGGTCTGGCCGGTCTGGTTCGTCGACATGAAGTTTTCCGGATCCTCCGGCTGGATTTCCTTGCCGGTACGGTAACGTGCGACCGCCTGCTGCATCTTATCGCCGTTAAACGCGATGTTCTTGTCGCCGCTATACGCCGGCCACGGATCGACCATCTGGTTGACGGTATTGCCGGCGACCGCATCGCCGCCGGACTGCGCGATGGTATCGCGGCGATCCAAGTAGGGGTCGTTTTCGCGGCGCACGAAGGCGTCGGAGCAGCCGGCAAGCAGGCCGCCAATCGTGACCGCGGCGACGCTCGCCGCAATCAGGCGTGCGACGCGCTCAGTCTTTGGCCGTGACATAGACGCCTCCGTTTTTCGGCAGATCGAGGATGTGGCCGACATAGGGCCGGTTCAGCGCGCCGACGGCGAGCCGCGCCAGTTCCGGTGAGACCTCGGTATCGCCCATCAGGAACAGATCGACGTCGTTCGGCGGCAAGGTGCTGTCGAACGGGGTATGCACCGGGTCAACCGGCGTCATCGGCCGCACGATGTGCGGCGTCACCAGGATGACGAGATCGGTTTCTTGCTTCTGATAATCGGTCGAGCGGAACAAGGCGCCGAGCACCGGCAGGTCGCCGACCCACGGCAGCTGATTGATGTTGTTGGTGCCGTCGCTCTGCAGCAAGCCGCCGAGCATGAAACTCTGGCCGTCGCGCAATTCCAGCGTGGTCGAGGCCTTGCGCGTGGTCAGGCCCGGCACAAAAGTGCCGGCGACGGTCACGCCGTTGGACTTGTCGATCTCGCTCACCTCGGGCTTGACGATGAGATTGATGACGCCATTGCGCAGCACGGTCGGAGTGAAGGACAGGCCGACGCCGTAAGGCTGGAAGCCGAACGACGGCGTGCCGGTGGCGCCGACTTCGGGGATCGGGATTTGGCCGCCGGCAAGGAAGCTCGCCGTTTCGCCCGACAGCGTCACCAGATTCGGCTCGGCCAAAAGGCGCGCCGCGCCCTTCGACTCAAGGGCGTTCACCTCGACCTGCAGCTTGTTCGACAATTGGCCGATCAGGAAGCCGAACGGAGCGGCGCCGGACAACACGCCGGAGGCGACCACCGGCGAAATAGGCAGTGCATTCGCCGCCACGTTGGCGCCGCCGACGCCGGCGCCGGCGAGAGCTGGTTGCTGGAACGAGCCGTTCGGCTGCGTGATCGGCAATTGCGAGGCCGGCAACCCGGAGCCGGTATTGGCCAGCACGGAATTGCCGAACGCATTCCATTGCACGCCGAGGTCGCGGCCGGCGTTGCGGTCGACTTCGATGAAGCGGACTTCGAGCTCGATCTGCTGCGGCTGCATGACCTGGACCGTATTGATCGGATCCGGGCCGAACTGGCTCGCGATCTGCACCGCCTTGTCGAGCGTCGCGGCATCGGGCGAGCTGCCGCTGAGCAGGATGCGGCCGTTGATCGAGGACACCTTGATGCCGCCGCCGGTGAAATGATCGATCTCTACCGCCAGCCGCGAAATGTCGTAGGACACTTCGACGTCGAAAATGCCGACCGCCTTGTGATCGGCGTCGTAGACGGTGACGCGCGTGGTGCCGATCTTCTTGCCGAGGATGGACAGCGAGTGATCGGTCAGCGGGCTGACGTCGGCAACGTCCGGATCGCCCACCGTGATATTGGCGAAGGTCTGATCGGTCCGGACGTCTTCGGTCTTGCCGACCGTCACCCGCACGCTCGCGGTGTGCACCGGGCTGGCGATCGCAAGTTGCTGCTGCGCGCGCACCGCAGGCGCCAGCGCCAGCATGACCGACGCGGCGAGCACCGCCCTGATCCAGCCGTGCCGCAACAGCGCGCTGACCGTCATGCCTGCGCCGCTAGTGGTCCTGTCCGAAGTTCGCCGGCTGCCGCCTGCGGGATAGTTTTGCTTGTTGTACTGGTTCTTCACGTCGGCCTCCCCGCCGCTCACTTGTTCCCCAAACCCAAAGTTCTCACTTCGCTCCGCTGCGTCGTTGCCATCAATCGTTCGCCGCCGCCGCCGGATGCGGCAATGCGGCGGCATGGTCGGTTGCATTGTCGGCGGAATGGGCGCCGCCGTGCTCGACCGGCACCGAATATTCGACGCGCTCGTTTTTCGACGCGCGCGTCACGGCGACGGTCACGAAATCCGAATTTCGCGTCGTCGTCTTGCCGAGATCCGCCGGCGTCACGCGCCGCGAATCGTCGTCGGCGACGTCGCCGGCCTTGCGCAGCAGCAGCGACAGCGTGCCGACCGTGGAGGCGAGCGCAATCCTCTCGCCGTCGGTGACCTTGACCTCGAGCGTGACCGCCTTGACGACGGAAGGCTTGTCGGTCTTCTCGTCGGCAAGTTGATCGATCGCCAGCACCTGCGCGTCCTCGATCACGACATCGGTGGCGGCGGTGTTCTTCTCGCCCTGCCGCGTCAGCATCACGTCGACATGGTCGCCGGGCAGCACGAAGCCGGCGACGCCCTCGACGTCGTTGACGCGAACCGTCACCGCCGTCATGCCGGGATCGAGCACGGCGGACAGCGTGGCGCGCTGCCCCGGCCCGGTGATCTTCGAGGCCAGCACGGCTTCGTTGGGCTCCATCGGCATGAGCACCACGCGCTTACTCGCCGTGACATCGGCGATGGTGCCGAATGCGCCGGCCGGCAGCGCGTCGGCAGGCCACGGCAATTCACGCAACGCCGACGCCGTCAGCTGATCGCCGAAGCGCAGCGGCCGGCCGGCGACCACGATGGTGCGCTCCGGCGTCGGCGCTTTGTGTTGCGCTTCGAGACTCTTCATGCGCGCGGCTTCCTGGTTGCTGAGCCAGGTCTGCGCCAGAAAAACGGCGAGCAGTCCGAACAGGACCGCAAAGCCGATCATGACGAGGGTGCTGGTACGCAACTTCTATCCCCTGATGACGCCCTAAAACCGTCGAACGGAATTCGCGAAAACGAATTTCGTCGTTGTTCGCGGAGATTATTGGTCGTTTGCTGGTATTGAATTGGTGAAGTTACGTAGGCTTCTCCCCCTATGCTGAAGATTGATTGAAGCGGTATTCTTTACGGTGTGTATCGCGCATCGCTGCAAGTGAAGAGATATCCTTTACGAAATTTGAGCGGCGAGGCTCGGCCCAGGGCGCGGACGCGCGCGAAGCCGCGCTACGCTTGGCGTTTTGCCTACGCAACGATTCGTTGATGATGCGCAATGCCGTCCCGCCGGATTTTACGAATTGCGGTAGGGCGTCATTAAGGACGAGCGATGAGGGTGCTCGCGGCGGGCGCGAGAAGCGCGCTCAGACCCGCACGAAGCCGCGCGGCACAGCGTGAATTTTCTCGATACCGGTCGCGGTGATGAGCACCATTTCGCCGGTCTGCACGCCGGCCATGCCGTCGGGCGTCACCACATTGGGCTGGATGACCACCGTCATGCCGGCGCGAAACGGCTCGTCGGGAATATGGGCGCTCGGCCGGCTGCGCGAGCCGAGGATTGGCGGCAGATAGCCGCCGCCATAGCCGTGCAACAGATCGTCAATGATGGTGAAGCCGGCCTGCCTCGATCACCTCGCGCCGCGTCGATCGACCTGTTGCTGGCAGCGCGCCGTCCTTGAGCACGGCAGCGACCGCATCGAAGGCGGCATCGGCGACCGCATGCAGCTCGCGATAGAGCGGCGTCGGCTCCGCACTCACCGCAAAGCTGCGCAGCACTTGGCCGGGATGCTCCCAGAACGCGGTGGCGATCTCGGCAACCACCACGTCGCCACGCTCCACTTTGCGGTTGGCGACGAATTGGGTCGGCACGGCGAGGCGCGGCGCCGCCATCGGCGTTAGACCGATAAAGTGAATGACATTCGTACCGCCGAGCGTCACATAAGACCGCTCGACCAGATCGGCGAGCTCGCGCTCGCTCAAGCCCGGGCGCAGTCCGTCGCGCAGCGCGATCATGCCGCGATCGGTCAAGGCGGCGCCGATGCGCAGCCAATCGAGCTCTTCGGCCGACTTGATCTGGCGCAGCCGCGTATAGCTGCGGTTGAGATTTGCCGGTGCGCCGAACCGCGCCGCAAGCTTTTCGTGCTGCTCGAAACTCATCGGCCCGATGACGCCGACGCCGCCGGCGCGGGCGGCGCGCCGCTCCAGCGCGGCGATCGCGCGCGGCGATCGACGAGCCGCCGCCCCAGGCGACCTCGGCCGGCGCCGCGAGTCGCCGCGCCAGCGGCACGTGATTGACGTGCTGCACGAATAAGGCGTCGGGCTTGCCGGGACTGAAGACGCCGACCGCCTCGGCGGTCACCGGCCAGCCGGTCAGCCATTGCACCGCCGAGCCGAAGCGGTTGGCGCCGCAATAGACCAGGTGGTCGAGCCCGGCTTCATCGAGCAGCGTTTCGATCGCGGCGCGCCGCCGCGCCATCTCGGCGTCGGAAAAACGCGGATATTCGGCCTCGTGGATCGCTCGCAAGCGCTGCGGCAGCGCCAGAGCGTCTGACTTGACCAAGAGCTATTACTCCTGTCATGCCCCGCGAAGGCGGGGCATCCAGTAATCCCTGGCATGTGCCATCTTGTCGAGACCCCGCTTTACTGGATCATCCGCCTGCGCGGATGATGACAAGCATGACCGAGCGGGAGCGCCAAAGCTTATGCCGACCTCACTGATCGATTCCGCGGTGTTCCGCGACATTTTCTCGACCGAGGCGATGCGGCGGGTGTTCTCCGACGAGAACCGGGTGCAGAAATATCTCGACTTCGAGGCCGCTTTGGCGCGGGCACAAGGCCGCCGCGGCATCATCCCGAAAGAGGCCGCCGAGGAAATCTGCCGGCATTGCCACGTCGCCGAAATCGACTTCGGCAAGCTGAAAACGCAGACCGAGCGCATCGGCTATCCGGTGCTGCCGGTGGTGCAGCAGCTGGTCGCTCTCTGCCGCGACGGGCTCGGCGAATGGTGCCATTGGGGCGCCACCACGCAGGACATCACCGACACCGCGACCGTAATGCAAATCCGCGAGGCGCTGACCTTGATCGAAGGCGACCTCGACCGCATCGCCGACGCGCTCGCCGCGCTGGCGCGCAAATACCGCGACACGCCGATGGCGGGGCGCAGCAACCTGCAGCAGGCGGTGCCGATCACCTTCGGCTACAAGATGGCGACCTTGCTGTCGGCGTTCGAGCGGCACAAAGAGCGCTTGGCGCAATTGCGGGCGCGCGTGTTGGTCGGCGAATTCGGCGGCGCCGCCGGGACGCTGTCTTCGCTCGGCGGCAAGGGGCTCGCCACCCAAGCCGAGTTGATGAAGGAATTAAAGCTCGGCCAGCCGCCGATCGCCTGGCACACGGTGCGCGACACGATCGCCGAAGTCGGCTGTTTCCTCGGCCTCGTTACCGGCAGCTGCGGCAAGATCGCCTTCGACATTAAGCTCATGATGCAGACCGAAGTGGAAGAGCTTTACGAGCCGTTCCACGAAGGCCGCGGCTCGTCCTCGACCATGCCGCAGAAGCGCAACCCGATCTCCTCGGTCTATATTACCGCGCTCACTGCGGTGGTGCGCCAGCAGGTGCCCGCTTTGCTCGACGCCATGGTCGAAGATCACGAGCGCGCCACGGGACCGTGGGAGATCGAGTGGATCGTGCTGCCGGAAATCTTTTGCTACACGGCCGGCGCGCTGGCGCAGACCGAATTCGTGCTGACCGGCCTGCAGGTCGACGAGAAAAAGATGCGATCGAATCTCGATCTGACCAAGGGCCTGATCGTGTCGGAAGCGGTGATGATGGGGCTCGGCCCGTTTCTCGGCCGCCAATACGCCCACGATCTGGTCTACGACATCTGCCGCAAAGTGGTCGCCACCGGCCGGCCGCTCCTCGATCTGCTCGCAGAGAACGAGGAAGTCACCAAGCATCTCGACCGCGCCGCTTTGGCAAAGCTCTGCGATCCGGCAAATTATCTCGGCGAGGCCGGTGCTATGGTGGATCGCGTGCTGGCGATGCGGGGGAAATAATATGCCGTCATTCCGGGGCGCGCGCAGCGCGAGCCCGGAATCCGTAATCATGATCGCTGCAGTGTCCGCTCAGCGTTCAAGGCCGAAGCTTCCGTGGCTATGGATTCCGGACCCGCGGGCTTCGCCCGCGTCCCGGAATGACGCTTGCTACTCCGCCGCCGCGGCTTTCGCCGCCGCCTGCTCTTTGACGAATTTGTCGATGGCCAATTGATCGACCTTGCCGGAGCCGAGCATCGGCAATTTGTCGAGCATGATGATCTCCGACGGAAACGTCAGCTCCGCGGCGTGCTTTCCCCGCGCATAGGCGATGAAATCGCTTCGCGTCGCGCCGGGCTTGTCGGTGACCATGATCAACCGCTCGCCCTTGCGGGGGTCGGCGACCGCCGCGACCGCGGTGACATTGTTCGGCCACAGCTCGCCCGCCAGCGCTTCGACCGCAGCGAGCGACACCATCTCGCCGCCGACCTTGGCGAAGCGCTTGGCGCGGCCCTTGATGGCGACAAAGCCTTCACCGTCGATGGTGACGATATCGCCGGTATCGTGCCAGCCCTCCGGCGGCGGTTCGAGCACGCCCGGCCGGTCGGCGCGCAGATACCCGAGCATCACGTTGGGGCCTTTGACGAAAAGCCGGCCGCCCTCGTCGACACCTTCGACCTTTTCCAGTTTCGCCGTCATGCCCGGCAACAGCCGGCCGACGGTGCCGAATTTGTTGAACATCGGCGTATTGAGCGCCATCGCCGGCGAACATTCGGTGACGCCGTAGCCTTCGAGAATGCGCAGGCCGAATTTTTCCAGGTAGACCCGCCGGGTCGATTCCTTCACCGGCTCGGCGCCGGCCAGCACGTAGCGCAGCGAGCGGAAATCGTACGGATTGGCGACCCGCGCATAGCCGTTGAGGAACGTGTCGGTGCCGAACAGCACGGTGGCGCAGCTGCCGTAAACCAGTTCCGGCACCGTGCGGTAATGCAGCGGCGACGGGTAGAGATAAGTCGAAACGCCGGAGACGAGCGGCAGCACCGTGCCAACGGTGAGCCCGAACGAGTGGAACACCGGCAAGACGTTGAACAGTTTGTCCTCGCGGCCGAAATCGATGCGGGCCTCGGCCTGCGCCACGTTGGTCATCATGTTGCGATGCGACAGCACCACGCCCTTGGGCAAGCCTTCCGACCCGGAGGTGAACATAACCACCGCCCAATCGTCGGGTTTGCGCGCAACGAGCGGTTTCTTCCACGACAACAGGCCGCGCAGCTTGTCGAAGCCGCCGATGGTGGCACGAATATCCTCAAGATAGATGAGGCGCAGGCTGGCCTCGAGCTGCGCGACGACGTTGCCGAGCCGGCCCTTTTCGATGAAGGCGCGCGAGGTCAGGATGGTGTCGACTTCCGCCGCGCGGCAGGCGGAGAGGATATTGGCTGCGCCGGAAGTGAAGTTGATCATCGCCGGCACCCGCCCGGCCGACATCACCGCGAATAACGTCACCACCGCGCCATTCGAAGTCGGCAGCATGACGCCAAGCGTGCGGCCCTCCGCCGCCAGCGGCATCAGTTTGCGGCCGAGGATCGCGATGGCGGCGAGGAGCCGCTTGTAGCTGAGTTGCCCGCTGACCGGATCTTCCACCGCCAGCCAGCCCGGGCCGTTGTGGTGCGCGGCCTCGATCAGCGCGTCGATGATGGTGAGGTCGGTCGAAGTGGTACTGTAGATCAGGTCGGACATCACCTCGTAGAGCGCGGCGCCGGCGGCCTGGCGGCGCTTGCGGCCCTTCAATTCCGGATCGATGTGAAGCTTCACCGGATCGAGGATGGTCACGGTGATCTTCGGAAACAGCCGGCGGCGCACCTGCGTGCTCTTGAGCCGGCTGAAATAGCTCGCCTCCGGACCTTCGATGCGCACCGGCACCACCATGGCGTCGGCCTTGTCGGCGATCATCGCCGCGCCATCGTAGATTTTCATCAGGCTGCCGGTGACGGTGATGCGGCCTTCCGGAAAGATCACCAGCGTGTTGCCGTCGCGTACCGCATTGATGAGCGTGCGCAGCGAGAACGGCTTGAGTGGATCGAGCGCCAGCGTGCGCACGAATTTCAGGAACGGCTGGATCCACCAGTGCTTTGACATCGCCACGTCAATGGCGAACACCGGCCGCTTGGGCAGGATCGATACCGCCAGCGGCGGATCGAGGAAGCTGACGTGATTGAGCGCGATGACGGCGTTGGCGCCGGCCTTGGCGACGTTGTCCAGGCCTTTGACTTCGAGCCGGAAGAACGCGCGAAACACGATCGAAAGAAAATCGTTCAGCCAGCCGGCCGGCATGGTCTGGCCGATGGCGACGGCAACGGCGAGATTGGCGGCGCCGATCAGCGCAAACAACAGCGGCGTGCTCAAGCCCAGCTTTTGCAGGAGCGCCAGCACGACCGCGCCGACGACCATGAAAGCGGCGTTGAGCACGTTGACCGCCGCCACGACGCGGGCGCGGCGGTCGGTGCCGGCCCAGACCTGCACCGCGGTGAAGACCGGCACGATGAAGAGCCCGCCTGCCATCGCCAATCCGGCGAGATCGATGGCGATGTGGATACTATGCGGCGCGGCGAAATAGCCGGCGATGGTGAGCGGGCTTGCGGCCGGCGCGATCGCCGAGGCGGTCCAGCCGAGGTCAAGCGCGAACAAGCCAAGCAGCACGGTGGCAACGACGGTCGGCAACAGCACGATGCGCCCGGCGGCGAGCCAGGCGGCGAGACCGGAGCCGAGACCGACCGACACCGAAAAGACCGTGAGAAACAGCGTGACGACCTCTTCGCTGCCGCCGATGGTGAAGGACACGAGCGGCGGCAGCAAAGAGAGGACCAGCGCGCCGACCAGCCAGAACCAGCTCGCCACGATGGCGCCCCACCACAGCCGTGGATCGGCGCGCACCTGCTTGATCAGCGACGCGGTGGAGACGAGGACGTTGCGGTTGATGTGGAGATCGGGCGCCGCCTCGGCGGTCTTCGGGATCAAGAGGCTCGACGACCAGCTCGCCAATGCGGTCACGATCATCAACCAGGCGAAATGGATGGGACTGCTCTTGCCGTTGGCGGCGATGCCGGCGACGATGGTGCCGAGCAGAATGGCGAGAAAGGTGCCGCCCTCGATCAGCGCATTGCCGGACGGCAGCTCGTTACGCTTGAGATGATCGGGCAAGATGCCGTATTTGATCGGCCCAAACAGCGAAGCGAGCATGCCGAACAGAAACACCGCGAGGAACAGCAAGCTAAGCGAGTGAAACGCGAAGCCGGCAACGGCAACCACGGCGGCGCCGATCTCGGTGAGCTTGATGCGCTGCGCCACCCAGGCCTTGTCGTAACGGTCGGCCAATTCGCCGCCGAGCCCGGAGAGGAAGAAAAACGGTGCAATCAATGTCGCGCCGGCGAGCGAAATCAACACCGCGGAATTGGCGCCGGCCACCTCGAACAGAATGACGAAGACCAGCGCCGTCTTGAGGAAATTGTCGCCGAAGGCGGCAAAGAACTGGCACCAGAACAAAGGCGCGAAGCGGCGCGTCGTCATCAATGACACGGACATAGTGCCCTCGCCGTTGGCCTGCGCGCGGTGGGTCGCCGCCTGCACCGCGCCTAAGTCGCGCTCCCAACCGCCAGTCTAGACGCTGGCGCGCGGCTTGGCGACGCGCCGGATTACGGCCTCAGTGCCGTTGCGGATATCTCGAATTCTCTAATTAAATCAAACAGTAGTACTAGAACCCCGGCGCCCGTTCGACCTGATCGTACCAGTCGAAGCCCATGTCTTTGACGATGCGGTTCGACATCACGATGATGCGGCATTCCTCGCCGGGCTTGGCGAAGTGCTGATGCATGGTGAACGGCGGAATGTAGACGTAATCGCCGACCGTCCATTCGAATTTCCGCGGCTCGGCGGCCCATTGCCATTCGAACGCCTCGAGGCAGTCCCATTTCAGATCCCAGTGCAGGTCGTAGCCGGAGCCCTCGACCACGAAGAACAGCTCCTCCCACATGTGGCGGTGCTTGCCGGAGCGCTCGCCGTCCTTGAGGAACTGCATATAGGCTTCGATGCAGCACTCGCGCGTCTGCATTTTCTGGTTGACCAGATGCTTGATCAGGCCGTCGGGCGAGCGCTCCCACGGCATGTCCTTGGCCTTGATGACGTTCGGCAGCGTGGCGTAGTGCTCACGGAATTTCTCCGATTCGACCATCGCTTCGGCGAGGAAGGCCGCCGAATTGTCGCCGGACAGCGCGGCCGCTTTGTCTTCGAATAACGCCATGTCGGTCTCCGCGCTCAGATTTGCATTAAATTTCTTTGGGCGGATTAAATTCGGTCACGCCGGGCGGCAGCTTGTCGGTCGGCCACTCCACCATTTTCTGGAATAGCAAGTGCATGAACAGAAACAACGGCTTGGCCTTGAACACCAGGAGAATGCAGGATTCCTTGTCATCGTCGTTGAAATGCTGATGCACACTGGCGTTTTCCACCAGCATCACGTCGCCCGCTTCCCATTTCATATAGCGGCCGTCATGGACGTCGTGGCCGTGACCTTTGAGGACGTAGAACACTGCGCTGTTGAGGTGGCCGTGCTTTTGCCCGGCGTTCAGCGGCGCGTAGCATTCGATGTGCAACTCGATCGACTGCACGACGTTGACCGCGCTCGGCGAAATGACGTGCTTGCCGTACATCGCCGGACCGCCCTTCCACGGATGGTCCTTGGAGGAATAGACCCGCGGCTCTTCCAGAAGCTTCTTGTAGAGATGGCTGTAGGTGCCCTCCAGTGCGCGCACGAAGGTGCGTTTCTTGGCCCAACGCTCCCATTTGCCGTGCTTGATCTCGTCGGCGTCTTCCGGGGACGGCTTGTTGTGGCCAAGCCCCGGCATTTCGTGTTCCAGCATTCCGGTCATGTCGCGCTCCTGCGCGCCGGTCATTACGAAATTTCCGCCACGCGCGCAATCTCGCAACGCCGTTCAGCCGCGTTGGTGGCGCGGGCCGGACGCGCTAGAGTTGCCGGCAATGCCAAACGGACACGATGCCGTATGGGGAGGGCTTGCGATGAGGTCGAATGCGACGACGGCGATGGTCCGGGCGGGTATCGCCGCGGTGGCGTTGGCGGCGTTGGCGGCGGTGCTGCCGGTTGCGACCGCCGACGCGCAAAGCCCCGCCGCGTTCTATGCCGGCAAATCCATCGATCTGGACATCGGCTATAGCGTCGGCGGCGGCTACGATCTTTATGCGCGGCTTCTCGCCCGCCATCTCGGCCAGCACATTCCCGGCAACCCGACCATCGTGCCGAGGAACATGGAAGGCGCCGCCAGCTTGCGCCTGGCCAACTACCTCTACGCGGCGGCGCCGAAGGACGGCACCGTGATCGGCGCCATCAGCCGCGGCGCCGCCTTCGATCCGCTGCTCGGCGAAAAAGGCGCGCAATTCGACGCGTCGAAATTCTCCTGGATCGGCAGCGCCAATAACGAGGTCAGTGTCTGCGTCGCACTGCAATCCTCCGGTATTACGAGCTTCAATGACGTATTGACCAAGACACTGACCATCGGCTCGACCGGCGTCGGCGACGACACCTACCAGTTTCCGGCGCTGATGAACGCCGTGCTTGGCACCAAGTTCAAGATCGTCACCGGCTACCCGGGCGGCAACGACATCACGCTGGCGCTGGAACGCGGCGAGGTGCAAGGCCGCTGCGGCTGGTCGTGGTCGAGCATCGTGGCGACGCGAAAGGACTGGATCGCCAGCAAGAAAATCGTCGTACTGGTGCAGATGTCGTTGTCCAAGCATCCCGATCTTCCCGATGTGCCGCTGATCATGGAGCTGGCCAAGACCAACGAGCAGAGCCAGATTTTCAAGCTGATCTTCGCGCGGCAGGTCATGGGCCGGCCGTTTGCGGCGCCGCCCGGGAGTGCCCGCCGACCGCCTGATGGCGCTGCGTCAGGCCTTTGCCGAGACGATGCAGGACAAGGCGTTTCTCGACGACGCCGCCAAGGGCAAATTCGAGATCAACCCGGTCGACGGCGCAGAGCTCGATACGCTGGTCAAGGACGTCTACCAGACGCCGGCGGACGTGAAGAAAAAGGCCGCCGCCATTTTGGCGCAGTGACATTATCAAATTAATCTTGTCGCCGCGCGCAGCGCCGGAAACAGGTCGCCGAGCAGCGACGGCGGCCAGGCGACTTGCAGCGCCCAATGAAAGACGATGGTGCACAGCACGGTCGTCGCCGCGGCGTAGCCGAGCGAAGCCGGCCACGGCTCGCCGAAGCCAAAGCGCATATAGGCGAAGACGAACAGCGCGATGGCGGGGATGAATCCGATCAGCCAGACCAGGGCGATGAACGCCGCCATCCAGATAAAGAAATGCACCGCCCGGCGGCGCACCACATCGTCCGTCACGCCGAGGTCGCCGACATGCGCGCTGACTTTGACACCGGCATCGTCGGCGACTTGGATTTGCAGGCCAGAGTCGACATGCGCCAGCACCGTCCGATCGCGACCGAACAGCTCATTGATCAGATTGAGAATGGCGGCGGTGAGCGCCATGCCGCAGGCGGTCAGCGGCACGATCTTGGCGTCATGCGGCCAATCCGTCGACGAGGCGATCGCGGCAACGATCAATACGATAACCGCGAGCGAGAATGCCGGTGTGGCGCCGAACTGCGGGGCGCGTCCCGTCACCTGACGGAATTGACCGGCCAAGGTCGCGACGATCTGCGCCAGCGGCCGGTACAGCACCCAGGCGACGCAAGCCAGGATCACCAGCACCGGCCAGCGCAGCAACCAGCCCCAGCCGTAAAGCTGCGTCGAAATGAACAAATAGCGCTCGAAAATCGCGCCGACCACGATGCCGAGCACCATCGGCGGCCGCGGCCAGCCGAGCCGCTTCATGATCCAGCCGACGATGCCGAAGCCGACCAAGAGATAAAGATCGCCCCAATCGTGTTCGCCTTCGAAGGCGGCGACAAAGACCAGCGCGATGATCACCGGCAGCAGAATTTCCGGCCGGATGCGCGATATCTGGGCGAGCCAGCGGCTGCAGGCGAGACAGATGATCGCGCCCATGACGTGAGCGAGCGTCAGGCTCCACACGATCAGATAGGTCAAGTCGAGATGCTTGGTCAGCATCTCGGGGCCCGGCGTCAAGCCGTGCATCAGAAAAGCGCCGAGCAGGATTGCCATCGAGGCGCCGGCCGGCACGCCGAAGGCGATGGTCGGCACCAGATGGCCGCCCTCTTTGGAATTGTTCGAGGCCTCCGGCGCGATGACGCCACGCACGTCGCCGGTGCCGAAGGTTTCAGAGTTCTTCTCGGTGCGCTGCGCGTAGCCGTAGGCGATCCAGTCGATGACCGCCGAGCCGATGCCGGGTATGGCGCCCAAGCCGACGCCGAGCACGCCGCAGCGCAACACCAGCCACCAGTTCCGCGCCACGTCGCGCACGCCTTCCCATTGGCTGGACAGATTGATATTCGGCGCGTTGTCGCCGGCGATACGCTTGCGCGTGATGGCAAGCTCGGCGAGCTCCGGCAGGGCGAATATGCCGAGCGTCGCCGGAATGAGCGGCACGCCGTCCCACAGATAGAGCCAGCCGAAAGTCCAGCGCAGCGTGCCGCTTTGCGCGCGCGAACCGACCATGGCGATCATCAGGCCGAGGCCGGCCGCGGTCAGTCCCTTGAGCGGGGCGCGGCCGGACAAGGTCGCCACCATCGCCATGCCGAACAGCGTGAAGGCGAGCAGCTCCGGCGAGCCGATCGACAGCATGATCGGGCGCAGAATGGGAATGCTGACCGCAAGCACGATGGCGCCGACGATGCCGCCGGCCAGCGACGAGGCAAAGCCGGCGCCGAAGGCGCGGCCGGCCTCGCCTTTTTTTGCCATGGCGTGGCCGTCGATCACGGTGGCGGCGGCGCCGACATGGCCGGGCACGCCGAACAACACGGCGGTGATGAAATCCGACGAAGTGATCACCGCCGCCATGCCGAGCAGGAGCGCAAAGGCGGTGTATTCATCGAGGTTGTAGGTAAAGGGGATCAGCATCGCCATGCCGACGATGCCGTTAAGCCCCGGCAAAACGCCGATGGCCAATCCGATCAAGACGCCGAGGAACAGGATCAAAAGCCGCGTCGGCTCAAGGAGCAGTTGCAGCGCGTGCACGGCGCTGGCGATCATATCCGGCTGCATCGAGGCTCCTTGGTCCCGCCGCCCATCGCGCCCGAAACCTGCAAAGCCGTCAAGCCCGTGGTAGGATGACGGGTAAAGAAGAGACCGGTACGAACCGCATCGCGGCGGCCGCCGGCGCGGGACGGCAACGTCAATTGAGGGAAGAGATGATGAGTTTTCGGCAAAGGAGCTTGGCGTGCGCCGCGCTGAGCGGCGTGCTGTTGGTTTTCGCGTCCGCCGCGATCGTGGTGGCGCAGAGCGCCAGCGATTTTTACAAAGGCCGCACCATCAACCTCTATATCGGCTATTCGCCGGGTGGCGCCTACGACCTTTACGCCCGCGTCATCGCCCGCCATTTGGGCGAACATATTCCGGGCAATCCGACGGTCGTGCCGCAAAACATGGAGGGTGCCGGCAGTCTGCGGCTGGCCAATTATCTTTACCGCGTGGCGCCGCAGGACGGCACTGCGATCGCCACGTTCGGCCGCGGCATCGCCTTCGATCCGCTGCTGCTCGGCCAGGGCGACGCGTTCAATGCGGAAAAGATGAACTGGCTCGGCAGCGCCAATAACGAGGTCAGCGTCTGCGTGGCGATGAAGAATTCCGGTATCGCCAGTTTCCAGGACCTGCTTACCAAGGAGCTGACCGTCGGCGGCACCGGCGCCAGTTCCGACACCGATCAGTTTCCGCGCGTGCTCAACGCCGTGCTCGGCACGCATTTCAAGATCGTCCAGGGCTACCCCGGCGGCAATGACGTGGTGCTGGCGATGGAACGCGGCGAGGTGGCGGGCCGCTGCGGCTGGTCGTGGTCGAGCGTGCTCTCGACCCACAAATCCTGGATCGCCGACAAACGCATGATCGTGCTGGTGCAGCTGTCGCTGGCCAAGCATCCCGACCTGCCCGACGTGCCGCTGGTGATGGATTTCGCCAAGACCGACGAACAGCGGCAAATCCTCAAGATGATGTTCGCCCGCAACGTGATGGGCCGGCCTTACGTCGCGCCGCCGAACCTGCCAGCCGACCGTGTTGCGGTGTTGCGCCAGGCCTTCATGGACACCATGAAGGACAAGGACTTTCTAGCGGAGGCCGACAAGATGCAGCTTGAGATCAATCCGGTCTCCGGCGCGGATGTCGAGAAGCTGGTGAAGGACGTCTATGCGACGCCGCCGGATGTGGTGGCAAAAGCCAAGGCTGCCGCGGCGTCGCAGTGAGGCGGCCTCGCCTGACAAAAAGCCAAGCGCTACAGCTCCAGCGTTCCCCGCATCATCGTCACGCAGCGGCCGCCGATCGAGAGTGACGTAAGCTTGCCGTCGCGTTTTTCGGCTGCCGCTTCGAGCAGGCTCGGCCGGCCCATGTCGACGCCTTGGGCGATGCGAAGCTTGAGCGTGAGTTCGCGCTCAGGCCGCAGGCTCGCCAATAACCCGACGAGCGCGACGTTGGCGCTGCCCGTCGCCGGATCTTCCGGCACGCCCTGAAGCGGCGCGAACATGCGCGCCTGAATGTCGACGCCGCCACTTTGGTCTTTGACATAGAGCAGGATACCGGTCGTGCGGGCGGCCTTCAGATGCTCGGAAAATATCTCCGTGCGCGGCCGCGCCGACGCCAGCGCCGCGCGCGTCTTCAATTCGGCGAAGGCCATGGGAAGCCCGCAGGAGGCGATACAAGGCGCGTGATTGCCCGTGGCGATATCCTCAACCTTGAGCGAGCATGCTGCCGCCACGATATCGGGCGCAACGTCGTCGCCGCGTTGCAACGGTTGCGGCGCCGTCAATCGCGCACCGACCAGTAAACCGCCGTCCCTGATCGGATCGAGCCGAACCAAGCCGGCCTTTTCCTCGAACAGCAGCGGATCGCCGACCGGCTGGCCGCATGCCGTGCCCGCGCTTGCCAGGACAAACGCGGTGCCGACATTGGGATGGCCGGCGAACGGCAATTCGGAGCGCGGCGTGAAAATCCGCACCTGCGCCGTGTGGGCCGCGTCTTGCGGCGGCAGCACGAAGGTCGTCTCGGCGAGATTGAATTCACCGGCGATGGCCTGCATCTGCTCGGTCTTCAGAGCGCGCGCGTCGAGCACGACGGCCAGCGGATTGCCGCCGAAGGCTCGCTCGGTGAAAACGTCGACCGTGATGAATTCAAGCTGCATCGTAACAGACATTATAATTTGATTTTGCGCCGATTGCCTCCCTCGGATCACGTCCAAGGGCGGGGTTTTCAGGATCATACTCTATGAGCCGCAACTCAAGGCGCGCTCGGCCAGGCGGCAGCGATTAAGCGGCTTGCCGTCGGTGTCGAACAACGTGCCGTTCCACACATCGTTACCGGCGCGGTCCCACACCATGTAGGCGAAGCCGGAATAGGTCACCGCGTTGAGCGCCTTAAGCCCGTTGATGTCGGCGCCGGCGACGCTGGCTTTGGGCATGTCTTCGAGATTGTCGCCGCCGGTGCCGACCACGAGCTGCGGTGGCCGCGCGCCGCCGAAATCGACGGCCTGGAAGAAATGGATGTGGCCGGCAACCTCCATGCGCACGTTCGCCGGCATATCGGCGCCAAGCGCGGCTTGGAGCACCTTGTTTGAGACGATGTTGACCTGCGGGTCGCCCGGCTTGGCGAGCATGCCGTTGACCGGCTTATGCGTCACCAGCCACGCATAGCTGGGGATTTTGGCGAGCACGTCGAAAAATTGCCGGCGCAGCACCGGAACCTGGTCGCTGTCGACGCCGGCGTTGTCCTTGACCTTGGCGCTATCGACGACGACGGCGGCGAAGTCGCCGAGCGGCACCACATAATCGCCGGTCAGGTCGCGGCAGGCAGGCTGCATTGGCGACGGATCGATAAAGCGAAGCCAGCCCTCGCCGGCGCGGCTGCAATCCTCGTGATTGCCGCGCGCCATGATCCAGGGCGCCGCAGCAAAGAGCGGCGCCGCCGGCTGGAAGAAATCGGCGTTCCAGGCATCGAAACCGTAACCGGACGGACTGCCGGCGCAGCCAGTGTTGCCGGGCGGGCAGGCATCTTCGCGATATTCATAATCGCCGACATGGATCATCAGATCGGGGCGGGTCGCGGCCGCCATCGCCGCGACTTTCGGGAACGGCCAGGCATTGAGATCATTGCAGGCCTGCGTCAAATCGCCGGTCTTAAGGCGGCAGCCGGTATCGCCGAACATCACGATGCGCTGCGGGTTGGGCCGCGGCAGCGGCAGCGGCTTGCCCTCGAGCAGGCCCGACACCGCTCCCGCCGGGACCGCGACCTCACAGCCGCGCACCGGGAACGAGGCCTGCTTCACATTGCCGAGTTTCTGCTCCGGCTCGGAGCGCGTCGCCATCGGCGCCGCCACGCCGTCGAACGACACGGCGGGGCAGGCGGCATCGTCGGTGATGGCGCGTGCGCTCGAACTGCCGTCCGGTCCAAGCTCGACCCATTGCGCCAGGATTTTCGCTTGCGCTTGCGGCGGCGAGCGCCAACAGTACGGCTGTCGCCGAAAATGACAGTGCGTAAGGCGGGGCGGTGCGGCGACATGGTGCTTCCTCGGACATCTGATCAACGACCGGTGAACATAAGGCAAACCAAGACGACAGATTGTGCGACAGCCGCCGAGTCAAGATCAACACGACAGCCATTTGCGACAGCGTCCCGATAATGGGGCTACTGCTTCGTCCGCCCGCTCCGCCGCGGCCCGTGATCGGTGACGCCAAGATGCGTCTCCAGCGCCAGCCGGTCGGCGGCGAGCGTGGCGCTGTCGGCGGAGTGAACCACCGCTGCCGCGCTCGATGATGATGGCGCGGTCGGTGACGCTTAAGAATTTTCTTGGCGTTCTGCTCCACCAAAATCGCCGACATGCCTTCGTCGCGGATGATCCGGCGCAGCGCCGGCGAGCAGCTCCTCGACGATGATCGGCGCCAGTCCTTCGAGCGGCTCGTCAAGCAGCATGACGCGCGGATTGAGCACCAGCGCGCGGCCGACCGCGAGCATCTGTTGCTCGCCGCCGGACAGCTGATTGCCGAGATTCTGCCGGCGTTCTTGCGAGCCGCGGAAACAGTTCATAGACCTTATCCGTGGTCCAGCGGCCGGGCTGCGCGACCGCGGTGAGGTTTTCGTGCACGGTCAGCGATTTGAAAATATTGCGTTCCTGCGGCACCCAGCCGATGCCGAGATGGGCACGCTGATCGGGACGCAGCTTGGTGATATCGGCGCCGTCGAGCGAGATCGTGCCGGCGAAATAGCGCGTGACGCCGACGATCGAGTTGATCAGCGTGGTCTTACCCATGCCGTTGCGGCCGAGCAGCGCCAGCGCTTCGCCTTCGACCAGCGACAGCGAGACGCCGGCGAGAACGACGGCCTCGCCGTAGCCGGCCGACAATTGGTCGATGGTGAGGAGTTCAGGCATCGAGTTCCTCGCCGAGATAGACCGCCTTGACGCGGGGGTCGCGCGCCACGTCCTCGGGGGCGCCGTCGACGAACAGCGCGCCGTTGACCAGCACCGAAATGCGGTCGGCGAAGGAGAAGACGAAATCCATGTCGTGCTCGATCAACAGCACCGTGACCTCCGCCGGCAGCGCTTCGATGGTGGCGAGCAGTTCATGCCGCTCGGCCTCCGGCACGCCCGCGGCCGGCTCGTCGAGCAGCAACACCCGCGGCCGGCAGGCAAAAGCCAGCGCGATTTCCAGCAGCCGCTGCTTGCCGTAGGGCAGAATCGCGGTGCGCTCGTGCATGACATCGGTCAACCGAAAACGCTCGACGATCTCGACGATCTCGTCGGTGACCGCCGCTTTCGAGCCGACGAGCGCCACCAATCGGCGCCGGCGCCGAGCCGCTCGGAGACGACGAGCCCGATCGATTCCAGCGGCGTCAGATCGAGGAACAGTTGATTGATCTGGAACGTGCGCGCCATGCCGAGCCGCACCCGCTGATGCGGCGCGGCGTCGGTGATGTCGCGGCCTTCGAGCATGATGCGGCCGGCGGTCGGCTTGAGCACGCCGGTGAGGAGATTGATCACGGTGGTCTTGCCGGCGCCGTTCGGCCCGATCAGAGCGTGGCGCGCGCCCTTCTCCACCGACAGATTGACGCTCTGCGCGGCAAGGATGCCGCCGAAGCGCTTTTCCAGCCCGATGGTTTCGAGGATCGGCATCGTTCAACAGTCCGTTGTTCAACCGCCGTCCGCAGCGCCGCCGAGCGCGGCGGAACGCGGCCGCATTCGCGCCCACACGCGGTCGCCGAGCCGCGCCAGGGAACCGCGCGCGGCGCCGATCCAGCCCGCCATCCGGTCGCGGCCGACCAGCACGATGACCACGAGCACGAGCCCGATCCAGAACTGCCAATATTGCGGGGTGAGCGTCGCGATCCAATCCTGCAGGAATTTATAGATCACCGCGCCGATCAAGCCGCCATAGAGATAGCCGGTGCCGCCGATGATGAGAACGAGCAGAAGATCGGCCGAGCGTTCCAGCGAAAACACGTCGAGCGAACAGAACGCGGTGGTCTGCGTCAACAGCGCGCCGGCGATGCCGGCAAAACCGGCCGATATCGTATAGATCGCGACCAGCCGCCATTTCACCGGAATGCCGATCGCCGCGGCGCGCAGCGCATTGCCCTTCACCGAACGCAGCGACAGGCCGAACGGCGAATAGACGATGCGCCGCGCAACGACGAAGCAGACGAACAGCACGATCAGGCAATAGACATAGCCGTTGTGGCCGTAGAGATCGAAGCTCCAGCGCCCGAGGATCGGCGCGATGTCGACGCCTTGCAGGCCGTCGGCGCCGCCGGTGATGTTGGCATAGCGGTTGGCCACTTCGCCGAGCATCAGCGAGACGCCGAGCGTCACCATCAGCCGGGTCAGGTCGGAACCGCGCAGCACCAGAAAGCTGGTGACGAAGCCGAGCGCGGCCGCCACCAGGCCCGAGCAAAGGAGCGCGACGATCGGCTCATCGATGATGCCGTATTTGGCGACCAGCCCGGCAGAAATATCCGGCGACGCCGAAAAACGCCGCCTGGCCGAGCGAGATGATGCCGGCATAGCCGAGAATAAGGTCGAGCGACAGCGCAAACAAAGCAAGGATCGCGGTGTCTTTCAGGATCAGGTATTTGCCGGGAAACAGCCAGATGCTGGCAAAGGCAAAAATCCAGAATGCGATTTCGAGCGGCGACCAGCGCGCGCGAGCGCTTGAGAAACGCGGCGACGTCGTCGGCGAGCACGGGCGTCGCTGGTGTCGTTGGGGGAGTTGCAGCCATCGGGCCGTCACCGCGCCACAGAGCGGGCGAACAAGCCCTGCGGCCGCCAGATCAGGACCGCGATCATGATCGCGTAGATGACGAAGGCGCCGAGCGTCGGCACGTAATACTTTCCGGCGACGTCGGCGATACCGAGCAGGATCGAAGCGAGGAACGGGCCGACGATGCTGGACGTGCCGCCGACCGTAACCACGATCAAAAAATAGATCATGTAACGCAGCGGAAAGGTCGGATCGAGACCGAGGATTTCGGCGCCAAGCGCGCCGCCCAGTCCGGCGAGACCGGAGCCGACTGCAAAGGTGATGCCGAACACGGCGCCGACATTGATGCCGAGCCCGCGCGCCACGCGCTGATCGTCGACCGCGGCGCGCAGCCGACTGCCGAACCGGGTCTTGGCGAGAATGAGCTGCAGGGCGATGGTCAGCAGGCCGCAGACCGCGATGATCAGCAGACGATATTTGCCCATGCCGACGCCGTATACGTCGAATTGGCCTTGCAGCGCGTCGGGGATCTGCACGAAGCGCTGCGACGACCCCATGGTGTAGTCGACGCTGGCGACCGACATGAAAACGAGCCCGATGGTGAACAGCACCTGATCGAGGTGGCTTCGGGCATAGACGTGAACATAGAGCGTCCGCTCCAAAAGCCCGCCAAGCAGCGCGGTGACCAGAAACGCGATCGGCACGCCCAGCACGAACGGAACGCCGAAACGGTTGACCAGAATGACGGTGCAATAGCCGCCGGCCATGGCGAAGGAGCCGTGCGCGAGATTGATGAAATTCATCAGGCCGAGCGTGACCGACAGCCCGCATGCCAGCACGAACAGCAGCATGCCGTAGGCCACTCCGTCGAAGAGAATGGTCAACATACCGGGCCACTTACTCCAGCGTCACTCCGGGCTGCCGACCCGCCTTCGCTACGCGCACGAGCTACGGCGTCGGCATGAGTCACCGGAGCGCTTGAGCCCAGAGCGCGGAGCGGCACGCCCGGCGATGACGAATGGCCGCATTACCTCACTTCGCCATCCCGGCTTTGATCGGATCCTTGACGTTCGGGAAGGTGGCAAATTCGACATTGAAGAGCTGGCCGTTCTTCTTCTCGACCTTGCGGATGTAGACGTTCTGGATGATGTCGCGCGTCTCCGGATCGATCGAGATCGGACCGCGCGGGCTTTCCCAGGCCATGCCCTTCATGGCGGCGATCAGCGAATCGCCGTCGGTCTTGCCGCCGGTCTTCTTCAGCGCCGCGTACATCAGGTGCATGCCGTCATAGCCGCCGACCGCCATGAAATTCGGCCGCATGCCGTTGTTGGCTTTCTCGAACGCGGCGACGAAAGCCTTGTTGGTCGGGGAATCGTGATCGGCCGAATAGATATGCGCGGTGATGGTGCCGATGATCGGGTCGCCCATGTTGTTCAAAAGATCGTCGTCGGTGACGTCGCCGGGGCCGATGATCTTGATGCCGGCCTTGTCGAGGCCCTTCTCGGCGAATTGCTTGACGAAGGTGCCGCCTTGTCCGGACGGCACGAACACGAAGATCGCATCGGGCTTGTCGTCGGCGGCGCGCTGCAGGAACGGCGCAAAGTCGGGATTGGCCAGCGGGAAGGTGATGCTGTCGGCAACTTGGCCGCCCTTCGCGGTGAATTCCTTGACGAAGGAATCCTCGGCGTCATGGCCCGGCGCGTAGTCGGACACCATGGTCACGACTTTCTTGATGCCGTTTTGCGCCGCCCAGTCGGCCATCGGCACCGACGACTGCGCCAGCGTGAAGCTCGTGCGCGCGATATAGGGCGACTTCGCGGTGATGATCGACGTGCCCGCGGCGGTGACGATTTCCGGCGTCTTGGCTTCGGTCGCCAGCGGAGCGACGGCCAACGCCGCCGGCGTGATGCCGAAGCCGGCGAGGAAAGTCACCTTGTCGTTGACGAGAAGGTCCTGCGCGATGCGCTTGGTGTTGTCGGGGACCGCGGCGTCGTCGCGGATGATCAGGTCGATTTTCTTGCCGGCCACCGTGTCGCCGTGCTGCGCCATCCAGAGCTTGGCGCCTGCCGCCTCTTGTTTTCCGGTCGATTGCTGCTGACCCGTCATCGGCAGGATGAAGCCGATCTTGACGTCTTGCGCCTGCGCGCCGCTCGCGACGGCGAGCGCGCCGGCAGCGCAAGCAGCGGCCAGCAGGTATCTGCATTTTTCGTTGAGTTTCATGGGGGTCTCTCCCTTATCCGGCTTAATTCGCCGCATACCAACATCCCGGCTCGCTATTGTCCAGTTCCGCGATGTCTCACGCGCCGGTTCCGTCCGCGACATTGCCGCCAATTCCCCAAACTGTGCTAGCATCCGGCACCAAATTAGGTTGGCCTGCTGTTGCGGAGGACGGATGGCAAAAATCATTCTCGGGCTCGGCAGTTCCCACACGCCGATGCTGCTTGCCTCCGACGAGACGCTGCCGCGTTTCGCCGAGACCGACCAAAAAATCAAGCATCGCGACAAGGAAGGGCGGCCCGCGACCTATGCCGAGCTTCTGGAAAAGGCCGATCCCCAGATGGCGGCGATGGTCGCGCCTGCCGAGCTGATAGCGCGGCAAAATAAAGTGCGTGCGGCGATGGCGCATTTGAGCAAAACGCTTAACAGCGCCAAGCTCGACGCCTTGATTGTCATGAGCGACGATCAGGACGAAGCCTATCTGGAGGACGCCCGGCCGACGTTTGCGATCTATTACGGCGACACCATCCTCAACAGCAACGAGCAACATGAGCAGTACCATCAGCGTTTTCCCGAATGGTACGTCAAGAACCGGCAAGGCTTTTTCGAGGACAAGGCGCCGCGCGCCTATCCGGTCGACGCCAAGCTTGCGTTGCATCTGATCGACTGGCTGATGGACAACGGTTTCGATCCGGCGTCGTCGAAATGCATGCGCAAGGGCGAGGGCGAAGGCCACGGCATGGCCTATGTGCATCGTCGCCTGATGGACGAGAACAATCCGATTCCGATCGTGCCGGTCTTTCTAAATACTTATTTTGCGCCGAACCAGCCGCGGCCGCGGCGCTGCTACGCGCTCGGCCAGGCGATCCGCCAAGCGGTCGAGGCGTTTCCCGGTGACGCCCGCGTCGGCATCATCGCATCGGGGGGCTTAAGTCATTTTCTGGTCGACGAGGATTTCGACCGCGCCATTCTCAGGGCCTGCGCCGACCGTGATGCTGCGTTCTTGCAGCATCTGCCGCGCAACAAATTGCATGCCGGCTCATCGGAAATTCTCAACTGGGTCGGCGTCGCCGGCGCTTGCGAGCATCTCGACCTGAACTGGTTCGAATACGTGCCCGGCTATCGCACGCCGGCCGGCACCGGCACCGGCTTGAGCTTCGCCAGTTGGGGGTAGTGCTTGCTGCTCCCTTCCCCCTTGTGGGGAAGGAGAGTTTTTCTTAATGCGCGTCGGTATATTTCGCCCACCACGCCACTTCGAAGCTGAATCCGTATTGCGCGTCGGCATAGGTCGTCGGCGCCGGCACCTGACCGCGGACGCCTTCGAGCGCGGCTTTCAAGGCGAAGTCCTTGTCGACCCAATAGACGTCGGCCTTGTCCTTATAGAAATGCGCTTCGAGATACCCTTTGCCTTCCGGCAGCACATAGACCTGATGCACCTCGTCGCCGTCGCCTTCGGCGGCGAAGGCGCGGCACGACATTGCCTGATCGCCTTTGGTCAGGCCCAGAATGTCGGTGATGATCGGCGAGATCGCAATCTCGCGGCCCTTGTCGGCGATCCAGCCGTCGATCTTCTGAATTTGTGCGCCGGACAGCGTCACTGTCGGCGCGGGAGGCGCTTGAACGGCCGCGGGGGGCGTTTGTGCGGGCGGGGCTGCGGCGGGTGCCTGCGCGAAGCTCTCCGACGCCGAAAGCGAAAAAACCAGCAGCGCGGCGAGGAAGCCGAAGGACATACGCGAGCGCGGGCCGTATCTCATTTCGGTTCTTCTTCTGCGCAATGAGGAAAGCCTAGGCGTGGGCCTTGCGCTGCGGATCGATGATTTTTTCCAATTTCCCGAGCACATGCATGCACGGCAACAGCTGAGCGAGGCTGGCATTGGGCTCGCGCTTTTCCTTGATCGCAGCGATGAATTCGCGGTCCTCGAGCTCGATGCCGTCCATCGACACGTCGACCTTGGAGACGTCGATCTTATTATCCTTGCCGTCGCTTAGATCGTCGTAGAACGCCTTATAGGTGCCGTTGTCGCAGATATAGCGGAAGAACGACCCGAGCGGCCCGTCATTGTTGAACGACAGCGACAGCGTCAGGATGGCGCCGGACGGCGTCTTGGCCACAATGCCCATGTCCATCGCAATATTGAGCTGCGGGTGGATCGGTCCCTGCACCGCATAGCAATCGGAAATCGTCTCGCCGGCCTGGTATTGGAACAGGTCGACGGTGTGGGCGGCGTGATGCCAGAGCAGATGATCGGTCCAGCTTCGCGCATTGCCCGCCGCGTTGATATTTTTGCGCCGGAAGAAATAGGTCTGCACGTCCATCTGCTGGATTTTCAGCTCGCCCTTGACGATGCGCTTGTGCACCCATTGATGGCTCGGATTGAAGCGCCGCACATGGCCGCCCATGGCGGTGACGCCGGTCTCTTTGGCGATCTTGACCAAAGCTTCGGCGTCCTCGACCGAGTTGGTGACCGGAATCTCGACCAGCACGTGCTTGCCGGCGCGCATCACCTGCTCGCCCTGGCGGAAATGCATCTTGGTCGGCGTGGTCAGGATCACCGCGTCGGCACGCTTGATGCCCTCGGAGAGCTCGCCGGTGAAATGCGGGATGCCGTACTTCTTGGCAACCTGGGCAGTAGAGTCTTGATTGCCGCCGACCAGCGAGGTGACCTCGACGTCGGGAATGCGCTTGAGCGCATCGAGATGCTTCTGGCCGAACGCGCCCTGCCCAGCTACGCAGATTTTCATTTTATATACCTCTTCTCTCGGACGTCATGCCCGGCCTTGTGCCGGGCATCCACGTCTTGAGCCTCGCGGGTAAAAGACGTGGATGGCCGGGCACCAACGCTTTGAGAAGCCCGCGCCCAATCTGCTTTGGCAGATGGACTTCAAAGGTTGGATACCGCTTACCAATGGCAGCCGGTGTCATCCGTTGACCGTGCTGGACGATCATTCGCGTTATTCCGTCGGTCTTGACGCTTGCGCCAATGAGCAAGCCAACACCGTGCAAGGCCGCTTAGAGGTGACATTCCGACGTTACGGTCTGCCTGATGCTGTCTTTGTCGACAATGGCACGCCGTGGGGAGATTCCTCCGGGCATCGTTGGACCCGATTTGCCGTGTGGCTGTTAAAGCTCGGCATCAACGTGCTGCACAGCCGGCCTTATCATCCGCAGAGCCGCGGCAAGAACGAGCGCTTCCATCGCACGCTCCAGGCTGAAGTGTTCGCCTTCAAGCGCTTTCGCGATCTCGCCGAAGTTCAGCAAGCATTCGATCGCTGGCGCACCGTCTACAATCTCGACCGACCGCACCAAGCTCTCGACCAGGAGGTTCCCGCCAGCCGTTATCGCCCCAGCGCCCGCGCCATGCCCGATCGGCTGCCAAAGATCGAATACGACAGCCACGAAACCGTACGCATCGTCGGCACCACCAAAGCCTATGTCAGCTTCAAAGGCCGCCTATGGAAAGTCCCACAAGCCTTCTACGGCGAACGCCTCGCCATTCGACCGCTCGCAACCGACGGCCAATATGGCGTCTTTTTCGCCAGCCATCAGATCGCAATCATCGACTTGACCAACGACAAATGTGTCGGTCATGTCTCCGAACAGGTGTCGGTCATGTCTCCGGGCTAAACAACAAGCCCGGCCATGACGGATGTGCTAGCTGCGTTTCCGCTCAAGCTTCGCGCGCGCGGCGGCGCGTTTGTGCTTCGCGGCCGGCTTGGATTTGTTCGCCCGACTGCCGCGCTTGTGGTTTTCTAGGATAATATGGCCGACCGCGGTGTTCGAGGCCGGCACGGTGTAGAAGCGATAGACCTCGTCGACTTTATCGTCGAGCGCGCCGCGCATCACGAGCCACATCACCATCTCGATGCCTTCGGCGCCGGCTTCGCGCATGTACTCGATATGCGGAACCTTGGCGAGTTTCCGCGGATTTTTCGACAGATTGTCGAGGAAGTTCTTATCCCATTTGCTGTTGATCAAGCCGGCACGCGGGCCGGAGATCTGGTGCGACAGCCCACCGGTGCCGAAGATCACCACGCGCAGATCGTCCGGAAAGGACTCCACCGCCTTCTTGATGGCGCGGCCGAGCATGAAGCAGCGATGACCGGTCGGCGGCGGATACATCACGACGTTGACCGCGAGCGGAACCACCGGGCACGGCCAGTGCGCATGCTTGTCGACTTTGCCGAACAACAAATTCATCGGCACCGTCATGCCGTGGTCGACCTCCATCTTGTTGCAGATGGTAAGGTCGAATTCGTCGAGAATGACCGACTGGGCGATATGCGAGGCGAGCGCCGGGTGGCCCTCCACCACCGGCACCGGCCGCGGTCCCCAGCCTTCGTCGGCCGGCGGGAATTCCGCGGCGCAGCCGAGCGCGAAGGTCGGGATCATCTCAACCGAGAACGCCGAGGCGTGATCGTTATAGACGATGATGGCGACGTCGGGCTTGGTTTGCCTCATCCACTCTTGCGATTTCACGAAGCCCGAGAACACCCGCTTCCAATACGGCTCTTCGGTCTTGTTGTTGTCGATCGCCGCGCCGATGGCGGGCACATGCGACGAACCTATTCCTGCGATGATCCTGGCCACGGCGTCACTTCCGTTTTGCTGATTTGGGTTTGGTCTTGGTTTTAGCGGATTTGGCTTTTGCCGATTTGGCTTTTGCCTTGGGCTTGGCGGCGGCCGCCTGCTTCGCCGCGGCGGAGAGAAATTTCGACGGCGCGTTCTTGCCGGAGCGCGAGCGATTGCCTTCGACCGAGCGGCCGCCGCCAAGCATCATGGCGGCGTAATCCTGCTGGGTCGCGCCGGTCATCACCGCGGCGAGATGCTGGAACGAATGGCCGTCGGTGGCGCCGAGCTTGGCGGTGAAATAGATGTTGCCGCCGAGCTCCAGCATGCGGTTGTAGTCGCGCTTAAGCACGGCGTCGGTCTGCCCAGGCGTGAGATTGAACTTCTTGAGGTATTCCGCTTCGTTCGCCTTGAACGCCTTGCGGTTCTCGTCCTTCATCAGCGACATGCAGAACATATTGATGCCGAGGCCCTGGCGCGACCGTTCGGCGTCGAACACAAAAGTGCCCGGGATGTCGTCATACTCATGCTGTTCGCGGGCCATTGCTCTCTCCCGTTCGGGCGTAGCTCCCGTTTCACTTTGACATATATAGCGCGGCGCCCGTTGGCAACTTGAGCCGCCAGCCGCAGCGGTTCAATTGGGTGGCTTGGTGCCCAGCAATTTCAACTCGTAATCCCGGGCCGTCGACTTATCGCCGTCGAGGCCGCGCACGCCGAACAGTTTGATGCCGCCGCCCACTTCGGCCTGCACGACGATCACCGGCACGGGTTTCTCGCCGCGTTTGGTCATAACGGCGTATTGCGGAATGACGACATCCATCGGCTTGCCGAAATAGCCACCATAGGCTTTGAGGACAAAAACAGCGTTGCCCGCGGCGACGTCTTGATCGGTGGCGGCGCGGCCGGAAATGAAACCCGTGGCCGGCAATGGCGGCCAATTCACCGGGGCCGTCTGCGCCGAGGCGGTCACCGCCGCGCCGAGAACCAACAGAAAAGCTGCAAGCCGTACTAACATTGGAATTGGTCTAGCTCCAATAAAGCCGCATCGGATTGTCGACCAAGAGCGCCTGCTGCGCCGCGGCCGTCGTCGCCACCTTGGGAATGTAGTCGACCAGCACGCCGTCGTCAGGCGCTTCTTTTTTCATATTGGGATGCGGCCAGTCGGTGCCCCAGATCACGCGATCGGGGAAATGCTCAATGAGCGCCCGGCCAAACGGCGCCACGTCGTCATAGGGCGGCCCGGCAAGACTCATCCTCTCCGGGCAGGTGACTTTCACCCAAAAATTCTTGTGCTTATCCATCAGCCGGTGGAAGCGCTGGTTGTCCGGATGATCGACGCCTTTGGCCACGCTCGGCGTGCCCATGTGATCGACCACGACGGCGGTCGGAATCGAGGTGAAGAAGCTTTCGTAGTCCGGCAAATCGGGCATCTCGAAGTAGATCACGATGTGCCAGCCGAGCGGCGCGACACGCCTGACGATGCGGTTGAGCACATCAGGCGGGGTTATGTCGACGAGCCGCTTTAGAAAATTGAAACGCACGCCGCGCACGCCGGCGCGATCCATCCATTTCAATTCGTCGTCGGTCACTTCCTCGCCGACAAAGGCGACGCCCTTGGCCCGGCCGTTCGACGACTCCAGCGCATCGACCATGGCGCGATTGTCTTTGGAATGGCACGACGCCTGAACGATGACATTCTTATCGAGGCCGAGAAAATCGCGCAGCGCGAACAGCTTTTCTTTCGGCGCATCGCAGGGCGTGTATTTGCGTTCCGGCGCGTAGGGAAATGTCGCCTCGGGTCCGAACACATGGCAATGCGCATCGACCGTGCCCGACGGCGGCTTGAATTTCGGCTTCGACGGATTGGGGTGGAACGGGACGTAACCCGGTGACATCGGCACGCGAACTTCTCCTTGCCAATTTGTCATGCCCCGCGACAGCGGGACATCCAGTAATCGCCATCGCGCCGGCGATTACTGGGTCCTCCGCCTTCGCGGAGGACGACAAGACAACTAAACCTTCTCCAACGCCAGCGACACGCCCTGGCCGACGCCGACGCACATCGTCGCCAGCGCCCGCTTGCCGCCGCGCTTTTCCAAGCCGTGCACCGCGGTCAGCGTCAGCCGCGCGCCGGACATGCCGAGCGGATGGCCGAGCGCAATGGCGCCGCCGTGCGGATTGACGTGCGCGGCGTCGTCGGCGATGCCGAGCTGGCGCAGGCAAGCGAGACCTTGCGAGGCGAAGGCTTCGTTGATCTCGATCAGATCGAAATCGGAAATCTTCAAGCCGAGCCGTTCCAAGAGCTTTCTGGTCGACGGCACCGGGCCGATGCCCATGATGCGCGGCGGTACCGCGGCCGCGGCCATGCCGAGGACGCGGGCGCGCGGCGTCAGTCCATGCGCTTTGGCGGCGTCTTCGCTGGCAAGAATGATGGCGGCGGCGCCGTCATTGATGCCCGAAGCATTGCCGGCGGTGATGGTGCCGGGATTGCGCGCGATCGGCTTGAGCTTCTGCAAGTTTTCCAGCGTGGTCTCCGGCCGCGGATGCTCGTCTTGGTCCACGATAATCGGACCGGCTTTGCCGCCCGGCGCCGCCACCGGCACGATCTCTTCGGCGAAATAGCCGGCAGCCTTGGCCTTGGCGGCGCGAGCTTGCGAGCGCAGCGCGAAAGCGTCCTGATCGGCGCGCGTGACCTGGAACTCCTCGGCGACGTTCTCACCGGTCTCGGCCATCGAGTCGACGCCGTATTGCGCCTTGAGCAGCGGATTGATGAAACGCCAGCCGAGCGTGGTGTCGTAAATTTCCGCCGAGCGGGAAAACGCTTCGCCCGCTTTGGCCATGACAAAGGGCGCGCGCGTCATCGATTCGACGCCGCCGGCGATGGCGAATTCCATCTCGCCGCAGCGAATGGCACGGGCGGCGTCGCCGACCGCGTTGAGCCCCGAGGCGCACAGCCGGTTGACGGTGATGCCGGGGATCGAGTCGGGCAGCCCGGCGAGCAAGGCCGCCATGCGCGCCACGTTGCGGTTGTCCTCGCCGGACTGATTGGCGCAGCCGAAGAACACTTCGTCGAGCCGCGACCAATCGGCCTTGGCGTTGCGCGCGACCAGCGCCTTGATCGGAACCGCGGCAAGGTCGTCGGTGCGGACCTTGGCGAGCGCGCCGCCGTAGCGGCCGATCGGGGTGCGCGCGGCATCGCAGATGAACACCTCCCGCATCGGTCGCTCCATTTTGGCCGCCTTTTGCGTCCTCGCAGGCTATTTACGGGCCGCAGCGGAACGGGTCAAATGGCGCAAATGACGACCTCACCGACCGAATTCGCCGACCTGCCGCCGACCTTGAAGGCGGAGCGGCACGGCCCCGTCGCGGTATTGCGGCTCAATCGCGCGGCCAAACGCAACGCGCTCGATGACCAGACGGTGCGCGGCATCGGCGGTTTCTTCGCGGCGCTGCCGGACGATATCGGCGCCGTCGTGCTCGCCGCGGAGGGCGAGCATTTCAGCGCCGGACTCGATCTCACCGAGCTGACCGAGCGCGACATCTATGCCGGCATCGAGCACTCGCGGTCCTGGCATCGCGCGTTCGAAGCCATCGAGTTCGGCAAGGTGCCGGTCGTCGCCGTGCTGCACGGCGCGGTGGTGGGCGGCGGCCTCGAACTCGCCGCCGCGGCGCATATCCGGGTGGCGGAACGTTCCGCGTTCTATGCGTTGCCGGAAACCAGCCGCGGCATTTTTGTCGGCGGCGGCGGCTCGGTGCGGCTGCCGCCCTTGATCGGCACCGCCCGCATGATGGACATGATGCTGACCGGCCGCACGCTGTCCGCCGAAGAGGGACAGTCGATCGGGCTGACGCAATATCTGGTCGGCGAAGGCGAGGGTCTCGCCAAAGCCATGGAGCTTGCACACCGCATTGCCGGCAATGCGCCGTTTACGAATTTCGCGGTCATGCACATGCTGCCGCGCATCGCCAAGAGCGATCCCGCGGCCGGCTTTGCGACCGAGGCGCTGACCTCGGCGATTGCGCAAGGCGAAGCCGAGGCCAAGGTGCGGCTCAAGGCGTTTCTGGAAAAACGCGCCCCCAAAGTGACGCGACGCTGACAGGGGAAGCGCAATGGCAGGCGCATCGGCGAAGACATTTGCTGCGCAGCACCGGCCGCCGCTGCGGCCGGTAAAACTCGGGCCGCCGGACGTTGCGGTCGAACGCCACGGCGACGGCGCCATCCTGATGCGGTCGCCGCATCCGCTGCCGCCGCATCCGCAAAAGCTTACCGAGCGGCTGACGTATTGGGCGCAGGCTGCGCCGGAACGCGTCTTCCTGGCGCAGCGCGGCGCGCAAAGGATAACGAGCGGCGGCTGGCGGACGATGACTTATGCGCAAACGCTCGCCGCGGTGAATGCGATTGCGGCGTCGCTGCTGCAACGCGATCTCTCGCCCAACCGTCCGCTGGCCATTCTCTCGGGCAACGATATCGAGCATGCGCTGCTTGGTCTCGCCGCCATGCATGTCGGCATTCCCTATGCGCCGATCTCGGTGCCCTATTCGCTATTGTCGGCCGATTTCGGCAAGCTCAAAGCCATCATGCAATTGCTGTCGCCGGGGCTGGTCTTTGCCGCGAACGGCGCGGCGTTCGCGCGCGCCATCGCCGCCGCCGTTCCGGCGAGCACCGAAGTCGTCGTCACCGCCGAGCCGCCGCCCGGCCGCGACGCCACCGCCTTTGCCGCGTTGATGCAGACGGCGCCGTCGGGCGCGGTCGCGGCGGCGCATGCCGACGTTGGCCCGGCAACGATTGCGAAGATTCTCTTCACTTCCGGCTCGACCGGGCAGCCCAAGGGCGTCATCAACACCCAGCTCATGCTGTGCGCCAACCAGGCCATGATCCGCGCCGGGCTCGCCTTTCTTGCCGACGAGCCACCGGTCATTGTCGACTGGCTGCCGTGGAATCACACTTTCGGCAGCAACCACAATTTCGGCCTGGTGCTCGACAATGGCGGCTCGCTCTATATCGACGAGGGCAAGCCGCTGCCCGGCGGCATCGGCGCGACGGCGCGCAATCTGCGCGAGGTCGCGCCGACCATCTATTTCAACGTGCCGAAGGGCTTCGAGATGCTGCTGCCTTATCTTGCCGCCGAACCCGCCTTGCGCGAGACCTTTTTCAGCCGACTCAAGATCATGTTCTATGCGGGCGCCGCGCTGGCGCAGCATGTGCTCGACGCCTACGAGGAGCTGGCGATCGAGACGACCGGCAAGCGCATTTTGTTCATGTCGAGTCTCGGCTCGACCGAGACCGCGCCGGCGGCGCTCGCCTGTTCGTGGGACGCCGAGCGCGCCGGCAATATCGGCCTGCCGCTGCCCGGGGTCGAGCTCAAACTGGTACCGCGCGAAGGCAAGCTCGAAGCGAGGCTCAAAGGCCCCAATATCACGCCGGGCTATTGGCGCGCGCCGCAGCTGACCGCGGCGGCGTTCGACGATGACGGCTTCTACAAGATCGGCGATGCCTTGAAGTTCGCCGATCCGGACGATCCGGCCAAAGGCTTGCTGTTCGACGGGCGGCTCGCCGAGGATTTCAAGCTCGCGACCGGTACCTGGGTCAGCGTCGGGCCGCTGCGCGCGGCATTCATCGCGCACTTCGCCCCGCTGGTGCGCGACGTCGTGTTCGCCGGCCCCGACCGCGACGAGGTCACGGCGCTGGTGTTTCCGGATTTCGATGCTTGCCGCAAAGCCACGCCGGGCGCGGCTGCCGACATTCCGGCGCGAGCGTTGCTTGCCGAGCCAGGCGTCATCGCCGAGTTTACCCGCCGCCTCGATGCGTTTTTCGCCGCGGCAAGCGGCACGTCGAGCCGCGTCGTGCGCATCCTCCTGTTGGACGAGCCGCCGTCGCTCGATCTCGGTGAGATGACCGACAAGGGCTCGATCAATCAGCGCGCGGTGCTGGCCAATCGCGCACCATTGGTCGATGAACTGTACGCCGACACGCCGCCGGCCCGCGTTCTGACCGCCGGCGCCAGGCAAACCGAACAGGTGAACTAAAATGGACATTCGTGGACATGCCGCCATCGTCACCGGCGGCGCTTCCGGGCTCGGCGCTTCGACCGCGCGCATGCTGGCGGAAGCCGGCGCCAAGGTCGCGATCTTCGATG
The DNA here is from genome assembly GCA_963816565.1 of uncultured Alphaproteobacteria bacterium. Taxonomy (GTDB): domain Bacteria; phylum Pseudomonadota; class Alphaproteobacteria; order Rhizobiales; family Xanthobacteraceae; genus BOG-931. The sequence continues at coordinate 342,452 of CAWFLM010000004.1, forward strand.
TCAATCAGAAAGCCGCGGCCGAAGTCGCGATCGACATCGACGGCATTGCGCTTGTCTGCGACGTCACAAATAGCGTTGAAACGGAAAAAGCCGTCGCCTCGGCTGCGGCCGACCATGGCACGGCGCGGATCGTCATCAATTGCGCCGGCGTCGGACCGGCCAAGCGCATCGTCGGCCGCGACGGGCCGATGCCGCTTGCTGAATTTGCGCGCGTGGTCGAGATCAATCTCATCGGCACGTTCAACGTGATGCGGCTCGCCGCGGCGGCGATGCAATCGCTCGAACCGTTGCAGGACGGCGAGCGAGGCATCATCATCTGTACCGCGTCGGTTGCGGCCTATGAGGGCCAGATCGGCCAAGCCGCCTATGCCGCCTCCAAGGGCGGCGTAGTCGGGCTCATCATGCCGGCGGCGCGCGAATTCGCCCAGTTCGGCATTCGCGTCAACGGCATCGCGCCGGGAATCTTCTCCACGCCGATGCTGCACGCATTGCCGGAAGCGGCGCAGCAAAGTCTCGCGGCATCGGTGCCGTTTCCGAAGCTCCTCGGCCAGCCGCCGCAATATGCCGCGCTGGTGCGGCACATGATCGAGAACCGCTACCTCAACGGCGAGGTGGTGCGGCTCGACGGCGCGCTGCGCATGGCGCCGCGGTGATTTTGCGATGCTCACCAATACCCGCACCGTGCACATCGAATGGGGCGACTGCGACCCCGCCGGGATCATTTTCTATCCGCGCTATTTCGCGATTTTCGACGCCTCGACGTCCCGCCTTATCGAGCGCGCGACCGGCATGAAGAAGATCGCGTATCTCAAGCACTACGATTTTATCGGCCATCCGGTTCTGGAGACGCGCGCGCAATTCCGGCTACCAACTCGGTTCGGCGACGAAGTCGAAATTGAAAGCCGCATTGCCGCCTGCGGCCGCACCAGCTTCAAGGTCGAGCATCGGCTCACGCTGGCCGGCGCACTTGCGGCCGAAGGCTTCGAGACACGGGTCTGGGCGGGGCGCGATCCCACCGACCCGGCAAAAGATAGCTCGCAGCCGATCCCCGCCGAGGTCGTTGCGCGTCTCACGCAGAGCTGACGGCCGCCGGCGTGTTTCCCGGCGGCGCGAAAGTACGCTAGAAGCCTAGCCGCAAAAGGAAGGAAACGACCATGTCCATGCGTGTCGACGCCTATACCCATTTTTTCCCGGAACGATTTTTCACCAAGCTCAACCAAGTCGCCGGCGACTATAAGGACATGGGCAAGCGCATCCGCTCGCTGCCGGCTTTGTTCGATCTCAACGTGCGCAAGAAGATCGTCGACGGCCACAAGGATTACCAGCAGATCCTGTCCTATCCGCAGCCGCCGGTCGAGCGCTTCGCCAAGACGCCGGCCGACATCGACGAGTTCTGCAAGATCATCAATGACGGCTTCGCCGAATTGATCGCCAAGGAGAGGGATCACTTCCCGGGCTGGGTGGCGCAGGTTTCGCTCGCCGCGCCGGACGCCGGCGTCGGCGAAGCCGAACGCGCGCTGAAGATGGGCGCGCTCGGCGTGCAAATCTATACCAACGTCGCCGGTAAGCCGCTCGACCGGCCGGAATATGCCCCGTTCTGGAAGAAGATGAACGAGCTTGGCGCGCCGATCTGGCTGCATCCGGCGCGCGGCGCCGAAACGCCTGACTATGTCGACGAGAAACAATCGCTTTACGAAATCTGGTGGACCATCGGCTGGTCCTACGAGACCGCCTGCACCATGCTCCGCCTGGTTTATTCCAAGATCATGGACACGCATCCCAACCTGAAAATCATCACGCACCACTTCGCCGGCATCGTGCCGATGCTGGAAGGCCGGCTGGGCCCGGGCAACGACGTGATGGGCAACCGCACCACCGATCACGACTATGTCGGCTTGCGCAAAAGCCTGAAAAAGCGGCCGCTCGATTATTTCAAGAACGATTTTTGGGCCGACACCGCGGCGTTTACCGCAGAGCCGGCGACCAAATGCGGCATGGAGTTCTTCCCCATCGACAAACTGGTGTTTGCTTCGGATTGCCCGTTCGATCCCGAAGGCGGCACCATGTTTCCGCGCGAGACCTTGCGGATTCTCGACAAGCTGAAGATGGACAAAGCCACCAGCGACAAAATCTTCTACAAGAATCTCGAAGCGGTCACCGGCAAGACGCTGGTGAAGTAGAGACGCAGCAGGGCGGGTTTGAAACCCGCCCCCACGATTGCGCGTCCGCGGATCACTCCGCCGCGCGGCGGCCGAGGCGCTGCCGCAGCGCCTCCGGAAGCTCGCGGGGCGTATCCACCACGACGACGCCGGCCTTTTCCAGCGCGCTACGTTTCGACGCGTAGCTTCCGGCATTGCCGGTGACGATGGCGCCGGCATGACCCATTTTCTTGCCTGGCGGCGAAGCCCGCCCAGCAATGAAGCCGACCACCGGCTTTTCCATAGCGGCGGCGTATTCCGCGGCGCTCTCTTCCATGGCGCCGCCGATCTCGCCGACCAAAACAATCGCCTCGGTGCCTTCGTCGTTGTCGAGCGCGACCAACGCGTCGCGCGTCGTGGTGCCGATCATCGGGTCGCCGCCGATGCCGATGAAAGCCGATTGGCCGATGCCGGCGCGGGTCAAATTGAGGCAAACCAGCGTACCGAGACTGCCGCTGCGCGAGATGACGCCGATCGCGCCGGGCCGGAAGATATTCGGATTATGCCCCGGCATGATGCCGACGAAGCCCTCGCCCGGCGTCACCAGCCCCGCCGTGTTCGGCCCAACGATCTGCGTGCCCGCCCGTCGCGCCGCAAGCAGCACCGCCATCACGTCCTGGGCCGGAATATGTTCGGTGAGCATGACGAGAAGCTTTACGCCGGCGGCGACGGCTTCGAGCGCGGCTGCCTTGGCAAGCGCCGGCGGAATGAACATGACGGCCGTATCGTAGGGCGCCTTGGCCATCGCCTCGGCCGCGGACGCAAACACCGGCACGCCGATATGGGTTTCGCCGGCGCGCTTCGGGTTGACGCCGGCAACGACATTCGTGCCGCACTCGATCATCTTTTCGGTCCAGAACGTGCCTTGCTTGCCGGTAATACCGGACACCAGCACGCGATGGGATTTTCGGTGGATGATCATCGCGCCGCATCCACCGCCGCCTGCACGGCGTCTTCCATGAAATCGTAAGGCTCGATGCCAAGCCGCTGCCGCACCAGCTTCACCGCCTCGTCCTCGCCGGTGCCGTGAATCGAAAAGAACACCGGGATCGCCGGCTTGAGCTTCTCCCAGGCTCTGACCACGCCGTCGGCCATCACGTCGGTGCGGGCAAAGGCGCCGCAAAAATTGATGACCAGGCTTTTGACGTTCGGCGCCGACAGCACCAGACCGAGGGCGATTTCCGACTTGGTATAGGCCTCGCCGCCGATTTCGAGAAAGTTCGTCGGCTTGCCGCCGCAATGGGCGATCACATCCATCGTGGTCATGGTCAGGCCGGCGCCGTTGGCAAGCACCCCCACATTGCCGTCAAGCTCGATGAATTTCAGCCCTGCTTCGGCGCCGCGCCGCTCCAGCGCGGTGAGTTTTTCGGCGGCGCCCGCTTCGGCGAGATCGGTCTGGCGAAAAGCCGCCGAGTCGTCGAGCGTGAATTTGCAATCGAGCGCGACGACACGGCCGTCCTGCAACAGCGCCAGCGGATTGATCTCGATCAGCTCGGCATCGCGCGCGCGGTAGATCGCGTAAAGCGATCGCAGGACGGCGGCGATTTTCGGCTCGGCGTCGCCGAGCCCGAGTCCGGCGACCATGGCGCGCGCGGCGGCGTCGTCGAAGTCCCGATCGATCTCCAGACCATGACGGCGGACGGCATCGGGCCGCGCCGCCGCGACCTCCTCGATCTCCATGCCGCCTTCGGTCGAGAACAGGACCAGCGGCCCGCGCGCGGCAAAATCGGTGAGCACCGCGGCGTAGAATTCGCGGGCAATCTCAGCCCGTTCCTCGACCAGCACCTTTTCGACGCGATAGCCGTCAATCGCCATGCCGAGGATCGCCTGCGCCGCGGCGCCGGCCTCGGCGGCGCTGTCGGCTTTGCGGATGCCGCCGGCTTTGCCACGTTTGCCGGTCGGCACCTGCGCCTTGACCACGCAGGGGCCGATGTCGCCGAACGCGGCTTTGGCTTCGTCCGCCGTGCGGCACAATTGGCCGCGCGGCACCGCGATCGACGCCGGGGCCAGCACTTTCGCTTTGGCGACGTGCTCCTCGAAATTCATCACCGCCCCCGCGTTCAGCGCCCGAATTTGTTCCAATGCGGGCCGAACAGTTCTTGTTCGCCCGGCTTGTCCTCAGGGATCACCGTGACGAGGTGCGTGATGTTGAGGAAATGCTTGTAGCTTAAGTTTTCCGAGATGCTGTTTTTCTGCCACGAGCCGCAGCCCATGGAGAGCGTGAAGCCGAGGCCGGAATCGAAGCCGCCGCCATTGCCGAAGGTGTGGGCGAAGTTCACCAGCACCCGCACCACGTCGAGGTCTTCGGCTAGCTCCCGCGCATGCGCCATGTCCTTGGTATGGATGCCGCAGGAATGGCCCCTGCCCTGATAGTCGAGCACCGCGCGGACTTGTTCTTTAGCCGCGGCAAAATCCTTGACGCGATAGACGGTGAGAACGAGGGAGAGTTTCTCGCCCGAGAAGGGATGCGCCCGGCCGGCGCCGGAGTCCTCGACCATGAAGAAGCTGGCGCGCGCGGCTTCCTCCGGCAACCCAAAGGCGGGCGCCAGAATATCCGAGCCACGCGCGATCAGATGCCGGTTGAGCTTGCCGTGATGCCACAGCGCCTGCGCCACCGCGGCCTTTTCCGGCGCCGTGCACAGATAGCCGCCGACCGCCTGCAGCGCCGCGATGGCCTTGTCATAGACCGTATCGAGAATGATCACCGAGTTCTCGGACGAGCATGACGTCGAATTGTCGAAAATCTTCGAGTCGTGGATCTTGCGCGCGGCGTCGGCGAGATCCGCCGTTTCATCGATGATGACCGGAACATTGCCGACGCCGACGCCGATCGCCGGCGTGCCGCTCATGGCGGCGCGCCGCACATTGTCCTGCGATCCGGTGACGACGACAAGGTCGGCGGCCTTCATCAGCGCTTCGGTCAATTCCTTGGTGACCGGCGGCGGCAGCACTTGCACCAGATCGGCCGGCAGTCCGGCCTGCGCCAAGGCGGCGCGCATATAGTCCACGGTGCGCTTGGTGGTCTCGTAGCCGAGCGGCGACGGCGCGATGACGACGGCGTTGCGGCCCTTGATCGCCATCATCGCCTTGTTGACTGGCGTGGCGGCGGGATTGGTCGATGGCGTCAGCGCGGCGACCACGCCCATCGGCTTTGCGTATTTGACGATGCCCTTCGTCTTGTCTTCCTCGATGATGCCGACCGATTTGGCGCGCAGCAGATCGCGCAACGTGCCGAAAGTCTTGCGCTGGTTCTTGACGATCTTGTCGGGGACGTTGCCGAGCCCGGTATCGGCGACCGCCAACGCGGCCAGCTCGCGCGCGTGCTCCGGCTTATAGACCGACCAGGCCAGGGCACGGACCGCTTCGTCGGTGCGCTCCTGGCTCGACGTCGCGGAACGCTTCGAATGCCGCGCGCGCCCGCGCGCATCACCTCGTCAATGACGGGCTTATGGTGGACGTCCACCGGCGATTTCACTGCCACAGTCATCGTCAGTCCTTCACTGCGCGGCTTGCTGCGGGCGCATATCCTCGCGCCGGATGCCGGCGACCCGCACCGGCTTTTTCATGGCGTCGCGGCGGAACGGCTCGCCGAGCTCCTGATTGAGGATGACCTCGATGAAGGTGGTGACGCGCGCTTTTCTGCGCTTCGCATGAGGCGCGCAGCGCTTCGGTCAGCTCGGCCGGCGTCCGCACGGCCACGCCCTTGAGCCCGCAGCCCTCGGCGACCTTGGCATAGCTGAGATGCGGATCGAGCTCGGTGCCGACGAAGTTATCGTCGAACCAGAGGATCGAATTGCGCTTCTCGGCGCCCCATTGATAGTTGCGGAACACCACCATGGTGATGCCGGGCCATTCTTTCCGGCCGATCGAGCTCATCTCGTTCATGGAAATGCCGAAGGCGCCGTCGCCGGCAAAGCCGACGCATGGCGTATCCGGATTGCCGATCTTGGCGCCGATAATCGACGGGAAGCCGTAGCCGCACGGCCCGAACAGCCCCGACGCCAGATATTTCCGACCCTTCTCGAATGTCGGATAGGCGTTGCCGATGGCGCAATTGTTGCCGATGTCGCTCGAGATGATGGCGTCCTTCGGCAGCCCGGCCTGAATGGCGCGCCAGGCCTGCCGCGCCGACATGCGGTCGGGATCGCGCTTGCGCGCGTCTTCGTTCCAGGTCGTGCCGGAATCGTCGTCCTCGTGATCCATGCCGGACAGCGCCTGCAGCCAGCGCGACTTGGTGGTGTGGATCAGGGCTTTGCGCTCGTTCGCGGCCGTCATTGCCGGCTGACGGCGATAGCTGCGCCAGAATCGCCTTGGCGACGAGCTTGGCGTCGCCGCAGATGCCGACCGTGACCGGCTTGGTCAGGCCGATACGGTCGGCATTGATATCGACCTGGATCACCTTGGCGTTGTTCGGCCAGTAATCGATGCCGTAGCCGGGCAGCGTCGAAAACGGATTGAGCCGCGTGCCAAGCGCCAGCACTACGTCGGCTTTGGCGATGAGCTCCATCGCCGCCTTCGAACCGTTGTAGCCGAGCGGGCCAACGGCTAGCCGATGGCTGCCCGGGAAACTGTCATTGTGCTGGTAGTTGTTGCAGACCGGCGCGTCGAGTTTTTCGGCGAGCGCCGCGCATTCCGCGATCGCCCCGGCAAGCACGACACCGGCGCCGGACAGGATCACCGGGAATTTTGCACTCGACAGGAGCTTCGCCGCTTCGGCTATGGCCTGGGCGCCGCCGGCCGGACGCTCGAACTCGACGATCGCCGGCAGGTTGATATCGATGACTTGGGTCCAGTAATCGCGCGGGATGTTGATCTGCGCCGGAGCGGAGAGCCGCTTGGCCTTGGTGATGACGCGGTTGAGCACCTCGGCGGTGCGGTACGGGTCGCGCACTTCCTCCTGATAGCAGACCATGTCGCGGAACAGCGCCATCTGCTCGACTTCCTGAAAGCCGCCCTGCCCGATGGTCCGGTTCGCCGCTTGCGGCGTCACCAGCAGCATCGGCGTGTGATTCCAATAGGCGGTCTTGATCGGGGTGACGAAATTGGTGATGCCCGGCCCGTTCTGCGCGATCACCATCGCCATTTTTCCGGTCGAGCGCGTATAGCCGTCGCAAATGATGCCGCCATTGCCCTCGTGCGCGACGTCCCAGAACGTCATGCCCGCCGCCGGGAAGAGATCCGAGATCGGCATGAAGGCCGAACCGATAATGCCGAAAGCATGCTCGATGCCGTGCATCTGCAGGACTTTCACGAATGCTTCTTCCGTCGTCATTTTCATCGCTTCAATCCTTGTTCGATTCCGGCATGCCCGTCATGCCGCGTGAGATAAGATTTATGTCCGGTCCTGAAAAGTGGCGGCCAATTCGTCGGCGGCGCCGCGCAGCGCCGGCAGATGCTCGCGGGCCATGCGGAGGTTCATGCGCGCCTCGGGAGCCTGGATGGCGATGGCGGCGAGCATTTCGCCGTTGCGGCCCAGCACCGGCACCGCGACGCAGACCACACCGGCGAGATATTCTTCGCGGTCGAACGAAACCTGCTCCTTGCGGATTTGCTTCAACTCGGCTTCCAGCAGCGAGCGCTCGGTGATGGTGCCGGCGGTGAAGCGGCGCAGTTCGAGGCTCTGCAACAGGCGCTGGCGGCGGCGCGCCGCCAGCAGCGCCAGATGCAGCTTGCCGATCGCGCTGCAATGCAGGGGCACCCGGGAGCCGGCGCCGAAGTGCAGGCGCAGCGGCCAATGCTCGGCCTCGACGCGGTCGAGATAGACGATCTCGCCGTTGAGGATGACGCCGATATTGCAGGTCTCATTGACCTGGTGGGCGAGCCGGCGCAACAGCGCATGGCGGCCGGAATCGCGCATCGACGCCCGCATCGTGCCGAAGGCAAGGTCGGTGAGCCGCGAGCCCACGGTCAGCCGCTTGCGGGCCGGTTCGCGCGCCAGATAGCCGGAGCTGACCAAGCCGTCGACCAGGCGGTAGGCGGTCGCCTTCGGCAGCGCCAGGGATTCGATGACGCTGGCGACTTCGACCGCTACTGGGGAATGCGCGACCAGGTCGAGAATCGCGAAGGTGCGCGCCGTTGCCGTGGAAATCGCCTCGTTGCCGCGCTCGCGCACCGCGTCGTCGCGCGGCGCTTCGCGATGGAAGCCATCTGGTATTGCGTGTGCCTTCATCGCGGCTCACCCGAAATGGCGACGGTCGCCGCACGGCGGCGCATGAGGAAGAGCTGGCGCAGCAACGGATAGCTCAGCGCCAGGATCGAGCCGGCCATCAGCGGGCCGCAGATCGGTCCCTTGAAGAACACGGTCCAATCGTTGTCGCTTGCGATCATGCTGCGCATGAACGCGGTTTCGCCGACCGGCCCCAAAATCGCGCCCGAGCACCATCGGCGAGATCGGATATTTGAATTTTTCGAACAGATAGCCGAGCACGCCGAAGATCACGATCATCCACACGTCCGACATGTCGTTGCGATTGGCGTAGGAGCCGACCAGGCAGAACATCACCACGATCGCGGAGAGAACGCCCTGCGGGATGGTCAGGACCTTGACCACGACCCGGATCCAGAAAAATCCGACCAGGCACATGCCGATGACGGACGCGAACATCGAGGCGAGGATGGTGTAGACCATCAGCGAGGACGCCGGATCCTCGAACAACATCGGGCCCGGTTGCACGCCGTGCAGCAGGAACGCGGCGAGAATGACCGCGGTGGCGCCGCTGCCGGGCAGGCCCAAGGTCAAGAGCGGGATCATGTGGCCCGCCACCGATGCGGTGGCGCCGATCTGCGGCGCGACGATACCCTCGGGGATACCGGTGCCGAGTAATTGCCGCCGCCGGCCGTATTGCTTCTCGATGCCGTAGGAGATGAAGGAGGTGATGGTGGCGCCGGCGCCCGGCACGATGCCGAGCACGGTGCCCAGCACCGTGCTGCGTAACAGCGTCATCTTGATCGCCAGCAATTCGCGCAGCGACGGGAACTGCGTCGCGACGTTGACTTTGGCTTCTTTCGGCTTGTCGAGATGCAGGCCCTGGCCGATCCGCGCCAGCACCTCGCCGAGGCCGTACATGCCGACCAGCACCTCGACCAGCTGCACGCCGTCGCGCAGGATCGGCACGCCGAAGGTAAAGCGGTCGGTGCCGTAGATGCTGTCGATACCGATGGTCGCCACCAATAGCCCGACGCACAGGCTGATCAGCGAATTGACCAGCGATTTTCCGGCGAGCGCCACGACGGTGGTCAGCCCGAAGAAAACCGCGGCGAAATAGTCGGGCGAATCGAATTTCAGCGCGGCCTCGCTCATCGGACCGGCCAGCGCGACCATGACCGCCGACGAGACGAGACCGGCAATCAGCGCGGCGACGAGCGCCCAACCCAGCGCCTTGGCCGGCTCGCCGCGCTGCGCCATGGTGTAGCCGTCCCACAGCATCGGCACGTCCATCGGTTCGCCCGGGATGCGGTACAGGATGGCGGTAAAGCAACCGCCATAGGTGCCGGAGAAATAGATCGCGGTCAGCAGGATCACCGCCGGCTCGATCGGCATCTGATAGGTAAACGGCAGCGCCAGGATGACGCCCATCACCAGCCCGAGCCCCGGCATGATCGAGACCGCCATGCCGACCAAGAGGCCGACGAACAGCATCAGCAGGTCGAACGGCTGGAAAACCTCGACGAAGCCGTGGGCGAGATTGACGATAACCACGCCGTCGCCTCCTAGTGCACGCCCATCGCGGCCATCAGCCCATACGACAGGCGGTCGAACGGTGCGATGCCGACCGGCAGCGCCACATAAACCACGCGCATGAACATGAACATGAAGGCGAACGCGATCGCCACGCTCAACAGCGCGGCATAGACGAATTGCCGATAATGGCCGAGATACATGAGGGCGAAGGCGTAGACGATCGTCGCCAAAAAGAAGCCGAGCACCGGCAGGATGAGGAGAAAACCGACCGTGGCGGCGACCGCGGCCCAGACCAGCCACGGATAAATCTCCGGCGGCCGGAGCAATGCCTCCATCTCATCGGCTTCGGCGGCCGACGCGTCGGCCTTGCCAATTTGCAAAGCGGTTGTCACCGCCCCCCACAGTGCCGACGCCAGCATCAGGATCAGAATGAGCTTCGGCCACGCGCCCGGACCGATCCGGCCCGATGACTGCTCGAACTCGAAGGTCTCGGCGGTGTAGTAGAGATAGGCGCCGACTGCGAGCACGACGAGATAAGGCAACGTCGCCCGGCAGCGATCCAGTACTGTGACAGGTTTGATCGAACTCACTTCGATCCCGTTTTGGTGGAAGCCACTATGGCTTTGGCCTGCTCAAGCCAGGAATCCATGAACACGCGCGCCTTTTCCATCGGCACGTAGCTGTCCGGATCGGCATATTGCTGATCGAGATAGGCCTTGAACTCCGGGGTCTGCGCCACTTTCGCCAGCGCGTCGGACAAAATCTTGACCCGCGCCGGATCGGTTCCCGCCTTGACCACGATGGAGCGGAACTGCGGCAGCGTCACGTCGTAACCGAATTCCTTGGATACCGGCACATTGGCGAATTGCGGAATAGAGAGCCGATGCGAATAGAAAAAGATCAGCGGCCTGATCTTGCCGCCGTCGAAATAGCTGCGCACGTCACCGGTTTGCTCATAGAGCACGTCGGCGTTGCCGCCGAGAATCGAGGTGTAGCGCAGCTCCGGCTCGGCATAGGGGATCGGCTCGAATTTGAAGCCCTGTTTGTCGAGATAAGATGTGGTGATGTCATCGGCGCTGCCGAAGCCGAGCACCGCGACCTTGAGCGCTTGTTCCTTGGCCGACGCCGCCAGCTCTTGCCAAGTATGCCACTTGCTCTGGGTGTTGACCCAATAGCCGGACGGCTGCTGGATCATGATGGCGAGCGGAATGACCTGATCCGCCGTGAATCCCGGATGCGGGCCAGCCAGCAGTGAATAGGTGTCGCCGATCAGCACGGCGAGCGTGTAACCGTCGGCCGGCGAGTTCAGAAGTTTGGTGATGCCGGTCTGTCCGGTGGCGCCCGGCACGTTGAGCACCGGCAGCGAGACGCCAAGATCGGCCGACATGATCTTGCCGGAGGTGCGCGCCAACAGATCGGCGCCGCCGCCCGGACCCCACGGCACGATAAAGTTGATCGGATGCTCGGGATATTTTTCTTGCGCGCGCGCATCGCTACCGGCGATTGCAAAAGCGAGCGTTACCGCGGCGAGCCACGCCAGTTTTTTACCGATCATCATTGTCGTCCTCCCTGTGCCGCGAGTTCGTCCGCCGCCAGTGCGGCGCGGCCACCCGTCGGTGCGTCCAAGCAATGCGGGCGAATTCCCATTGCATGAGACGTTTGGTTTTAAAAGGAGATAGCATAGTGCTAATCTGCCGACAACGAGGCTCGCTGCCGCAGCGATTTAAAAACAAGAAGCCGGAAATCTACAGGGAGGGGAACATGTCGACATCAACCATGTCCGCAGTGCCGCGTCCGGGCGATTTATTGGCCCAGGAGAATTTGCTGGCGCGACTCGATCGGATGCCGGTCAACGGAAAAATCTTGTTTCTCGTCGGCCTGCTTGGCGTGGTGTGGATACTGGAAGCTTTCGACATCGGCATCATCGCCCCGGTCTTGTTCATTCTGAAAAACGAATGGAAGCTGTCGCCAAGCAACATGGGGTTGATCGGCAGCGCCGGCACGCTGGGGATCGTCATCGGCTTGCTTCCGGCCGGCCGATTGGCCGACCGCTTCGGCAGGAAGTCGACGCTGGTCGCCGGAATTATTATTTTCAGCATCGTTACGTTTCTGGCGTCGTTCGCGCAGGATGTGACCCAGCTCGCGCTTTGCCGTTTCGTTGCCGGCTTGGGCCAGGGCGCGGTATTTCCGGTGCCGTATTTGCTGCTCTCAGAATTCGTCAACAAGCAATGGCGCGGCACCGCCGTCGGGCTGGCCAATTCGCTGCTCGGTTTTTCTTACGGCCTTAACACGCTTGCCGGCGCGCTCATCGTCGGGCGCGTGCCGGATAGCCAGGCCTGGTGGACGCTTCTGATGCTCGGCGGCCTTCCCATCGTGATCGTTCCGATCATCATCAAGTTTCTCCCGGAATCGCCGCGGTTTCTCCTCAAGGTCGGCAAAACCGATACCGTGCGCGCGTTTGTCGAGGATCTGGAAAATCGCAGTCAGGTGCCGCATGACGAGAAACTCATCGACGAAGGATCGCTCAAGGTCCTCGAAGCGACGGCGCAGCGGCGCGTCTCGATCTTCGACCTGTTCCGTTACCCGTACCTGCAACGCTGCATCGTGGCCTATCTGGCGCTGCTGTCGCCGTTCATCGTGTTCTACGTGATCACCATCTATGGACCGTCGATCCTGCAACGCATGGGCGCGGGCAAGGAAAGCGCGCTGTACTACACCTCGGCGCTGCTGTTTTGGACCGTCATTACCACTGCGATCGCCGGCGCGATCGGCGACAAGATCAGCCGGCGCTGGGGCCTGGTCATCATCATGACGATAACCGCGGCCGGCACGATCGCGCTCGGTCAAACGCTGTCGCAGGCCGGAACGATCGCGGCTGCCATCGTCGTCTGGGGCTTTGTCTATGCGGGATTCCCGCTGGCCAAGCTTTACATGGCCGAGCAGTTTCCGACGCGGCTGCGCGCCACGGGAGCGATGCTGGGCGAGAGCATCACGCGATTTCTGGGCGGCGTCGTGCTGGTTTACCTGTTCCCGATCATGAGCGCGGCGATGGCCGCGTCGACGCTCTATCTCATTCTCGGGATTCTAACGGTGGTCTGCATCTTGCCGATCTGGCTCGTCGGCTTCCAGACCTCGGGCGTCAGCGTCGAACAGACCGGCACCGATCTGAAGGCGCTCGCTAAAATGCAATCGATGAACTGACGTCTCGTGCGGCAAAGCCCGGAGTGACCGTGAGCCTGAGTTACGACGACATCGCCGAGATTTTGAAAATCATCGACGGCAGTTCCTGCGACGAGCTGATCGTCGAGACCGGCGATTTGAAATTGGTGGTACGGCGTAACGGCGCCGGCAATGCCTATTCGCCGTCGCAAGACAGCGTTGCACCGGCGGCAAATCCCACGTCGCCGCAGCAAACCGCAAACCCCGCCGGGCTCGCCAACCCAGGGCCGCGCCAGGCGCCGGCAAAGGCCCCGCATCAGATCGAGGTCACGGCGCCGATGGTCGGCACCTTCTACCGGGCACGCTTCGCCGGAGGCGCTGCCTTTCGTCGACATCGGTCAGCACGTTCGCAAAGGCGACGCACTCTGCCTGATCGAGGTGATGAAGCTTTTCACCACCATTGCGTCCGAGCACGACGGTCGCATCGTGCAAATCGGCGCCGACAACGCCGAGCTCGTCGAATACGGCCGCACTCTCTTCGTCATTGAACCCGCATAGGAGCGTCAGGTTGCGTCGTGTATTGATCGCCAATCGCGGAGAGATCGCGCTGCGCGCCGTTCGCACCTGTCGGCAGCTCGGTCTGCAAAGCGTCGCGGTCTATTCGTCGGCGGACGGCAATTCGCCGCACCGGTGGGCGGCGGATCGCGCGGTTTGCATTGGGCCGCCACCGCCGAGGGCGAGTTATCTCAATGCGGCGGCGCTTATCGAAGTCGCCAATGCGTGCCAATGCGACGCCGTCTATCCCGGCTATGGTTTTCTAGCGGAAGATTCGCGTTTCGCCGCGCACTGCATGGAAGCGGGATTGATCTTTATCGGCCCCAGCGCCGAAGTCATCGCCCGGATGGGCGACAAGGTCGCCGCGCGGCAGACCGCGGCGGCCTTGGGCATTCCGGTGGTTCCGGGTTCGAACGAGGGCTTCACCGTAGCGGCGGAAGCCAAAGCGCAGGCCGATGCGATCGGCTATCCGCTGTTGCTGAAAGCGAGCGCCGGCGGCGGCGGCCGCGGCATGCGGGTAGTCGGCGGCGCAGATGCTTTTTCCGATTTGTTCGCCCAGGCGAGTGCCGAGGCCGCAGCGGCATTCGGGCGACCCGACGTCTACCTCGAGCGGTTTTTTCCCAAAGTCCGCCATATCGAAATCCAGGTGTTCGGCGACCGGCACGGCAATTACGTGCAGCTCGGCGAGCGCGATTGCAGCGTGCAGCGCCGCCATCAGAAACTGGTCGAGGAGGCGCCGTCGCCGGTGCTCGACCAATCGGCACGCCGCGCCATGGCGGACGCCGCGTTGACGCTCGTGCGCGCGCTCGATTACGTCAATGCCGGCACCGTCGAGTTCATCTACGACGTCGAGAGCGCGCGCTTCTTCTTCATCGAGATGAACACCCGCATCCAGGTCGAGCATCCGGTGACCGAGATGGTGACCGGCACCGACCTGGTGGCGGAGCAGTTCCGCGTCGCTGCCGGCGAGCCCCTCTCGGTCGCCGGCGCCACCGCCGACGCGCCGGTCGCGATCGAATTCCGTATCAATGCCGAGGATGCCGAACACGGTTTTCGCCCGTCGCCCGGCATGCTCAAGCGCTGGCGGCCGCCGAGCGGCCGCGACATCCGGCTCGACAGCCATGTCTACGAGAATTACGTGGTGCCGCCGTTCTACGATTCGATGCTCGGCAAGCTGATCGTGACCGGTCGCGATCGCACAGCCGCGATCGCGACCGCAGCCGCGGCGCTGGCGCGCTTCGAGGTGTCCGGCATTGCCACCACGGTGCCGTTTCACGCTGGACTGCTGCAGCAGCCCGAATTCGCCCGGGCGGAAATTCATACTCGCTGGGTAGAAGATCGAATGGCGATGGCGGTGCATTGATGGGCGCGGCCAGCAAGGGACAAAAAACCATACGACTGGTCGACGTGACGCTGCGCGATGCACACCAATGCCTGTGGGCGACGCGCATGACGACGGCAATGATGGCCGATATAGCCCCGCGGCTCGACCGCGCCGGCTTCGAGGCCATCGATCTCGTCGGCGGCGCCGTATTCGACGTCTGTGTACGCTATCTGCGCGAGGACCCGTGGGAGCGCATGCGCATCGTCAGCGGCTGGATCAAGAACACGCCGCTGATCGTGATGACGCGCGGGCAAAGCCTGTTCACCTTCGAATTCTTTCCCGACGATATCGTCGGACTGACGGCGCAACGGATCTTTGCCAACGGCATCCGCTATCACACGCCCTACGACGCGCTCAACGACATGCGCAACATGGAAGTGCCGGTGCGCGCTGCGAAGCAGGCCGGCCTCTACACTGCCGGCGGCGTGGTTTACACGGTGAGCCCGGTTCACACCGACGACTATTACGCGCGCAAGACGCGCGAATTGATCAAACTCGGCGTCGACGCGGTCTATATCAAGGACCCGAGCGGTCTCCTCACCCCCGAACGCGCACACGCACTGGTGCCGGCGCTCAAGTCGGCATGCGGCGCGCTGCCGCTGCATCTGCACTCGCATTGCCTCACCGGCCTTGCCCCCTACACGGCGCGTTCGCGCGATCGAGCTTGGCGTCGACGTGGTGCATACGGCGACTTCCACCTTGGCCAACGGCGCGTCGCATCCCGCGACGGAAAGCTTTGTCCAGAACGCCAGGCGCGACGGCTTCACCGTGCCGCTCGATCTGGCGCCGGTCGCCGAAGTCGCCGAGCGCCTGCGTTACATCGCGGCGCGCGAAGGCAAGCCGGTCGGGCATATCGCCGAGCACGACGCCTTTCATTACGAACACCAGATGCCCGGCGGCATGGTGTCCAATCTCAAATCGCAGCTGGCGCCGCTCGGCATCGCCGACCGCCTGCCCGACGTGCTGGAGGAAGCGGCGCGCGTGCGCCACGACCTCGGTTACCCGATCATTGTCAGCCCGTTCGCGCAATTCGTCATGACCCAGGCCGTGCTCAACGTCATGGGCAAGGAGCGCTACGCCACGGTGCCCGACGAGGTGCGCAAATACGTGCTCGGCTATTACGGCGAAATCGCCGGGCCGATCGACTCCAATCTTTTTGACCGCATCGCCAAAGGCGCGGCGTCCACGACGGCGCGGCCCGGAGATTTTCTCGAACCGGGAATTCCGCGCATTAAGCGCGAACGCGGGCCATTCGCCTCGGATGACGATCTGCTGCTCACCGCGTTTTATTCGAACGGCCAATACACCGCGCTCAAGGCGGCCGGTCCGATCAAGACCGACTATCCGCTGGCTGCAACGCCGCTCCTCACGCTGCTAAAGGAAATCGCGCTGCGCCCGAGCATCCGCTCGTTTCATGTCGTCAAACGCCCGGCATTGGCAGCCTGACGATGACAACTTCGGCCATCATCATCACGGTG
The DNA here is from genome assembly GCA_963816565.1 of uncultured Alphaproteobacteria bacterium. GTDB lineage: Bacteria > Pseudomonadota > Alphaproteobacteria > Rhizobiales > Xanthobacteraceae > BOG-931. The sequence goes on from CAWFLM010000004.1 coordinate 358,907, forward strand.
ACCATCACGGGCGGCGAATACGGGCGGCATACCGCGAGTTGCGCCGAAGCACGACATCTGTTGGGGCTGCCGGCGGCCTAAAAGCGCCGGTTCATAATAAGCGAGGGGAGAGGACCAATGTCTCAAGTGACCAAGACGGGCGACGCGACGATGTCGATCGGCACCATCGCATTCGCCAGCGCGATCGGCACGACCATCGAATGGTACGATTTCTTTCTCTACAACACGATGACGGCGATCGTGCTCAATAAGCTGTTCTTTCCCAATGCCGACATCCTGGTCTCGACGCTGTTGGCCTATGTCACCTCCTTTGTCGGTTTCCTGTCGCGGCCGATCGGCGGTGTCATCTTCGGCCATTACGGCGACCGCATCGGCCGCAAGACCGTGCTCATCCTGACGCTCCTGATCATGGGCATTGCCACGTTCCTGATCGGGCTCCTGCCGACTTACGCCACGGCCGGCGTCTGGGCGCCGCTTATGCTGCTGGCGCTGCGCATCTTCCAGGGCATCGGCATCGGCGGTGAATGGGGCGGCGCCGTGCTGATGGCGGTCGAACATTCGCCGGACGGCCGGCGCGGCTTTTACGGCAGTTGGCCGCAAATCGGCGTGCCGGCGGGACTGTTGAGCAGTGCGGCCGTCGTCAGCTTGCTGTCGCTCTTGAATAACGACGATTTCTTCGCCTGGGGCTGGCGCATCGCGTTCCTCCTCAGCGGCGTCCTCGTCGTCGTCGGCGTCTATATCCGCTTGCGTATCATGGAGACGCCGGCATTCCAGCGCGCGCAGCAGGAGCAAAAGATCGCAGCGGTGCCGGTCGCCGAGCTGTTCCGGACCCACACCTGGAACACGATTCTCGGTCTCGGCGCGCGTTATATCGAGGGCGTGACTTTCAATGTCTACGGCGTGTTCCTCGTCTTCTATATCACCAACACACTGCACATGACGCGGCAAACTGCGCTGACCGCGGTCATGGTCTCGTCGGCGATCATGATCGTCATGATCCCGATCTGCGGCCGATGGTCGGACCGCTTCGGCCGCCGCTTTATGTACGGCGCCGCCGGCCTCCTGATCGGCGCACTGTCGTTCCCGGCATTCTGGCTGATGGGAGAACAGTCGCCAGTGCTGACGATCATCGCGGTCGCCGTGCCGTTCGGATTCATTTATGCGGCGGTTTATGGCCCGGAGGCGGCGCTGTTCTCCGAACTGTTCGACACGCGGGTTCGCTATACCGGTGTCTCGTTCGTCTATCAGTTCTCGGGAATTTTCGCGAGCGGACTGACGCCGATCATCGCGACCGCGCTGCTGCCGTTGGGTGGTGGTAAGCCGTGGCTGATTTGCCTCTACGTCTTTGTGGTCAGCATAATTAGCGCACTGTCGGTCTACGCGATGACGCCCCGACATCGGAGCGACATATCGGTCGACATCAAGCAAGGCCTGCAGCCGCTTGGCGGCTGACGCTCGAACCGCGACGCGACCAGATGGACCTCAACCTCAAAGGTCGCGTCGCATTCGTCACCGGCGGTGGCGCCGGCATCGGCGAGGCCGTCGCCCGCCTCCTGGCGGCGGAGGGTTGCACGGTCTTGGTTGCCGATCGCGACCAAAACGCCGCGACACGAGCCGCCGCCGCGATCGTTCGCGACGGGCTGCTCGCGCAGGCCATCGCCGTCGACGTCGCCGACGCAGGCGCCGTTGAAGCGGCCTTCGCCGCATTGCGCGACCGAGGCTCGCCGGAAATTCTGGTGAACGCCGCGGGGCTATTGTCGACCGGCCACGTCGCCGATTTGCCGGCGGACGAATTCCATCGCATCGCCAGGGTCAATGTCGACGGCATCATCAATTGCGTAAAGGCGGCCGTGCCCGCAATGGCGGCGATGCGCCGCGGCCGCATCGTCAATATCGCTTCGGTCTCGGCCATGCGCGGCGGCGGCTCGGTAGGCAACACGCTGTACGGCGCGACCAAGGCCGCGGTGGCGGCGCTGACCATGGGGCTGGCGCGCGAGCTCGGACCAAGCGGCATCACCGTCAATGCGGTGGCGCCGGCGATTCTGGACACGGCGATGACGCACGCCGCGCTGACCGATGAGGCGCGGCAAAGAATATTGCCGCGAATTCCGCTCGGCCGTCTTGCCACGACCGCCGACGTTGCCGACCTGGTTGCATTCCTCGCGTCCGACCGCGCCGGCTTCATAACCGGAACGGTCATTCCCGTCGACGGCGGCATTTTAACGACGTGAGACCGAGGCATGCGATCGGATGGCTTGCCTAAAGGCAGCGCGTTACACCGTCGTCAGCACCACGGCGCAGGTCGTGACGATGTCGTCGACCGAGGCGCCGCGCGACAGATCGCTGATTGGTTTGGAAAAACCCTGCAAAAACGGGCCGACGGCCGTGGCGCCGCCCAGCCATTGCACGAGCTTGTAGCCGATATTGCCGGCATCGAGATCGGGAAAAATGAGCACGTTGGCGCGCCCGGCGACGGCGCCGAGATCTTTTACTTTCTTCTCCGCGACCGCAGGCACCAGCGCCGCATCGGCTTGCAATTCGCCGTCGACCGCCAGATCCGGCGCTCGCGCCCGCACCAGATCGAGCGCGCGCCGCACTTTGTCGACGCGCGCATGCTGGGCGCTGCCTTTGGTCGAGAACGACAGCATCGCGACGCGCGGCGTTTCGCCGAGCAGATTTTTCGCGCTCGCGGCAGACGCCAGCGCGATATCGGCGAGTTCTTCCGCGGTCGGGTCGGCGTTCACCGCGCAATCCGCGAAGATGAAAGACCGCGGACCCTGGCCGAGGAAATTTGGAGCGACGATAAGGAAATAACTCGACGGCAACGCAATGCCGGGCGCCAATCCGACCGTCATCAATCCGGCTTCGATGACGCGGCGCGTCGGGTTGGCCGCGCCCGCGACCATGGCGTCGGCGTCGCCTTGGCGGACCATCATCCCGGCGAAGTAAAGCGGCTTGGCCGCCAGACGGGCGCCCATCGCCGGCGTCATGGTTTCGCGTTCGGCGGCGCAGGCCGCGCCGTAAGGCTGTACGCGCCGATCGCTGCGCGGATCGATCAGTTCGACGCCGTCGAGTGCGATGCCGGCGTCGCGCGCGGCTTCGGCGACCGCGTCCGGCGCGCCGAGCACGATTGGGTGCGCGATTTCCCGGTCAATGAGACGGCGCGCCGCGGCAAGCACGCGAATGTCATCGCCTTCCGGCAAAACGATCTTGAAATGACGACCGCGTGCTGTATCGAAACAGCGCTCGATGGGATTCATGTTGAGCTCGGGCAAGCCGTGGACGAGGCCATAGATGACTGAAACAAACGAACCGATCAAGATTCACCGCGGCTTGAAGGGCGTCTATTTCGACCGTTCGCCATGCACCTTCATCGACGGACGCATCGGCGAGTTGCGCTACCGCGGCTATTCGATCCACGATCTGGCCGAACATTCGACATTCGAGGAAACTGCCTGGCTGTTGCTGTACGGCGAATTGCCGAGCCAAAGCCAGCTCGCGGAATTCGACCGCGCCTTGAAGGCCGCGCGCGAATTGCCGGCGCCGATCATCGACATCATCCGCACCATCAAGGCGGCGCATCCTATGGATGTGTTGCGCACCGCGGCGTCGTCGCTTGCCGCGTTCGATGCCGAGACTGCGGATAATTCGCGCGAGGCCGTGCTGCGTAAGGGCATCCGCCTGACCTCGCAAGTGCCGATGATCGTCGCCGCGCATGCGCGGCTGCGCGAAGGTCTCGAGCCGGTGGCGGCCGACAAGGAGCTGTCGCACGCCGCCAACCTGTTATGGATGCTCAAAGGCGAGCGGCCGAGCGCCGACGCCGCGCAACTGATCGATCGCGACCTCGTGCTGCATGCCGAGCACGGCTCGAATGCCTCGTCGTTCACGGCGCGTGTGGTCATCGGCACCGAGGCCAATCTGCATGCCGCCGTGACGGCGGCGATTGCGGCTCTGTCCGGCCCGGCGCATGGCGGCGCCGCGGAGGACGTGATGAAGATGGCGGAAGAGATCGGCGATCCGGCGCACGCGGCCGATTATGTGCGCGCCAAGCGCAAGGCCGGCGAAGCGGTGACCGGCTTCGGCCATCGCGTCTATCGCGCCGAGGATCCGCGCGCCCGCCACATGCGCGCCGGCGTCGAGCGCTTGTCGAAGCAAATGGGTCAGCCGCGCTGGTATGAGATTCTGCAGGCCGTGGTGGCGGCGATGGCGCCCTATGCGCGTCACGGCGTCAATGTGAACGTCGATTTCTATTCCGGCGTGGTCTACCACCTGCTCGGCATCAAACGCGATCTGTTTGTGCCGATTTTCGCGATCGGCCGCGTGCCCGGCTGGGTCGTGCAAGCGCTTGAGCAAATGGACAACAACATCCTGATCCGCCCGCTCACGCTCTATAGCGGCCCGGACGCGCGGGCTTACGTCCCGATCGAGCGGCGGCCGGCCTAGGTTTTACGTTGGAGCATGATCTTTTCGGACCTTCCTTCGCCCGCCGAAGCGGGCTTCGCGAAGGCGGGAAACCGGGTGCCACTTTTCCGGATCATGCTCTCGTCTGAAGCGGCGTCCACTCGATTTTACCGGTGCGAACGAAGGCGCTGACTGGGCTACAACCACCCACAACCTAAAGTATATTGTTTTCAGTTCATCCTCTTGACATTGCAAAACTGGCGGCATAGTGAATTCACTATGGATGCAAACGTGCGCCCGCGCAGCGTCGTGGACGAGGCTTATGACAGCCTCAAGAAATCGATCGTCGACGGCATCTACCGACCGGGGCAGCGCCTGCGGGCTTTGCGGGTCGCGCAAGAGTTCAAGATCAGCCGCACTCCGGTAAAGGAAGCGATGGTGCGCCTGGAACAGGAAGGCCTGATCCGACGCGAGCCAGGCTCCGGCTTCATCGTTCGCGGCTTGAGCGTCAGCGAAATTCTCAATCTCTATCGCGTTCGCGAAGTGCTCGAAATCGAGGCGGCACGCGAGGCGTTCCCGCACGTGACCGCTGCCGCGCTGGGCGCCATGGGCGAAGCGCTCGACTACGCCGACGCGCTACTGGAACAAAAGCTCTATGCCGACTTTCTGCGGGCCAGCCGAAAATTCCACGATCTGATCGCCGCGCAGACCCACAACAGCGTGCTGCAGGAAATGCTAGCCAATCTCGGGGCCAGGTTTTGGAGCATCGGCACGATCGTCGTGTCGCGGCATCCGCTGCGGGCTCAAGATATTCGCCGCGAGAACCGCGCGATTCTCGATGCCTTCGTCGGCGGCGATCTCAAAACCATCGAGAAAGCCGTGAGGGCGCACGTCAAGGGCGCCGCCAACGCGGTGCGCTTATTCATAGAACGCGAAACCCAACATCTTTTCATCGTGGCGGCGTAACTGTGCCGGGAGGATGCGTGGATACTATGCAACCAACTCTCGAATCGCTGCGGCCCGAGGCCGAGGCGAAGTCACCGCTGCCTGTCGCGCAAAATATCGCGAGTGAGGGGCTGTTGAGCCGTTGGGTGCCCGCGGAGAATCCGAGCAAGCCGCGCAAGAGCAATACTTACCACCCGGTGATTCTCAAGCTCGAACTGCTCAGCCAAGGATTGAAAGTCTCTGCCGAAGCCCGGGCCCAGATCGGCAAGGCGATGAAGCTCGATCACGCCGTGGGCGCGGTCGGCAAGCACGCGCTCGATATCATCCTCGATCCGGGAAAGGTCTATGTCGGCGTTCCGGTCGGCGCGGCGGTGAGCGAGCATTTGACCGATGGCACGCCGTTCACGCTGGAACTGGACGACGGCAAGTTTTTCATCGGCAAGAAGCCCGCCGCGCTGCGCGACAACGGTCGATGGCAATGCGTCGACGAAAGCGCCAAGGCGGAAAGGCTGATGAGCGTCACCATCCCGCCCCATCCCCATTACTACGATCACCACACCTCGCGCGGCCATTCGATGCGCAGCATCATGCCAATTGCCGGCGATTTTGGCGGCGCCACGATCTTTCCGCACTGTCATTACTTCGGCAGGTTCGTCGACGATTACCGGCACACCGAGTGCCGGTTCTGCGGTATCGACGAGAACCTGGAGTCCGGTCGCGACATCTTTCCGAAACGACCGGACGATTTTCTGGAGACGATCGCAGAGGCGCGCAAGTATCCGTATTTCCGCCACGGTCCGGTCTTTGCCGGCGGCACGAGCCCGCCGCCGGACCGCGGCGCCAAGGCGCACGCGAAATTCCTTCGTCCGATCAAGGATGCCTTCCCCGACAATTGGCTGCGCCTGACCATCGCACCCCCGGAAGAGGAGCGTTTCATCGATCTGCTGTTCGAGGCCGGCGCCGATCTGGTCGGCTTCAATTACGAAATCTTCGATCCGCAGTTGTTCGCCAAAATGTGTCCCGGCAAAGTGCGCGACATCGAGAAGGGTAGACCCGGCCACGTCCATTACGACCGCATGCTGACCTACATGGTGCAGACCTTCGGCAGGGGACACGCCAGCGCCAATCTGATCGCCGGACTTGAACCGGCGCAAAGCACGGTCAACGGCATGGTCCATCTCACCTTAATGGGCGCCATACCGACGATCTTTGTTTTTGTGCCGTTGAAGGGAACGACGCTCGAAGACCAGAAGCCGCCGTCGATCCGCGAGATGATCTATATCTATGCCAACCTCAAAGAGACCACCGAGCAGTTCGGCGGCGACACCTATTGCGCCGGCTGCAATCGGATGCTGATCAACACCAAGTATTACGACGGCATGCAGCCGACCATGCCGACTATTACCGAGGACGATTTGCGTTTTGCCGGGCTGCCGCCGGAGGATCTGCAGGTTGCGCCGCGTGTGCCGCACGTGCTGGCGCTGAAATATTGATCGGTACGCACATCGCGTCGCCAGTCGGAACGTAACCGATAACGGAGGAGTCCATGCGGTCCGATATTCGCACGCTCCGGTCGTTCGCCGGGTTGCTTGTCGCGGGAATGATCGTTGCAGCGGCGCCGGCCCGCGCATTTCCCGATCGGCCCGTCAACATGATCGTGCCTTGGGGCGTCGGCGGCGGCGGCGATCGGGTGGGACGAGTCGTGGCCGGCTTGATGTCGGCCAAGCTCGGCGTTTCGGTTCCGGTCATCAACGTCACCGGCGCGGCGAGCCAGGTCGGGCTTAATAAGGTGTTGGGCGAGCCGGCCGACGGCTACACCATCATCGAAATAACCTCCGACAGCTATATCCTGTTCGCCGCGGCCAATGCGAAATTCAAGGTGGCGGACTTCACCGCGCTTGCGGTGGTGGATCAACAGCCCAGCGGCTTCTTCGTTCGCGAGGACAGTCCGTTCAAGACCTGGGACGATGTCTTGCTGGCAACGAAGTCGAGAACGGTGACGGTCGCCGGCTCGGGCTTCGGCACGCAGAGCGACGTGACCGTCAATTATTTCGACAAAGTGCAAGATCTCAAGCTGGTCAGCATTCCGTTCGACGACCCCGGGCTGCGCTGGAATTCGCTTCTCGGCGGTCACACCGACTTGTTATATGCACAATTCGGCGACCTCACGTCCTACTTGACCGGCAAGCAGCTCCGCCCCGTCCTGGCGTTCGCGGAACGGCGCGTTCCCGGCTATCCGGCGGTTCCGACGGTGAAGGAGTTCAACTATAATATCGACATCACTCATTTCAGAGCGTTCGCCGTCAATAACGGAACGGAGGCGTCGAAATACGACACGCTGGTCTCCGCCATGAACGCTTCATCGCAGTCGCCCGAATATAAGAAAATGCTGGCCGACGAGGCCGCAGTGCCCGACGGCTACATTGCCGGCCAAGCGGCGCAAGCCTACGTACAAAAATGGGTCGAGGAACTGCGCTACCTCATCGCCAAAAGCGGCGTCAAGAACGGCGGCTAGCACCGGACGCTCGGCACCCGCCAGCCACAGCGCCCAGGATCTAAGTCGTGGATGCCCGGCGCGAGACCGGGCGTGACGGCCGTTTTTTTGCTAGCGTGACCCGGCATGGACGCGGCACGCACCATCACGACCGACGGAGCAGAGCCCGAGGCTGCCGGCCGCATCGCGCCGACGGCGGCCGACGACGGCGGACGCGCGACGCCCAAAGCGCTCGACGAGTTGGGCCGCGTCACCCCGATGATGGAGCAATATATCGAGATCAAAGCCGCCAATCCGGATTGCCTATTGTTCTACCGGATGGGCGATTTCTACGAACTGTTCTTCGACGACGCCGAAACCGCCTCGCGCGCGCTCGGCATCATGCTGACCAAGCGCGGCAAGCATCTCGGCCGCGATATTCCGATGTGCGGCGTGCCGATCGAGCGCGCCGACGAATACCTGCATCGGCTGATCGCGCTCGGCCATCGCGTCGCCGTGTGCGAACAGCTCGAAGACCCGGCCGAAGCGCGCAAGCGCGGCGCCAAGAGCGTGGTACGCCGCGACGTGGTGCGGCTGGTGACGCCCGGCACGTTGACCGAGGATACGCTGCTTGACGCCAAGCGTAACAATTACCTTCTGGCGCTGGCGCGCAGCCGTGCCTCGTCCGGCGACGACCGCTTCGCGCTGGCCTGGATCGACATATCGACCGGCGAATTTCGCGTCGCCGAATGCGAGCGCATTTCGCTCGCCGCCGAGATCGCGCGCATCGAGCCGGGAGAAATCATCGTATCCGACGCGCTCTATGCGGACACCGAGCTCGCGCCGTACCTGCGTTCGCTGCCGGCGCTCACCCCGCTGACGCGCGATGTGTTCGACGGCGCCACCGCGGAACGGCGGCTCGCTTCGTTTTTCGGCGTGACGACGACCGCCGGATTCGGCGCATTCTCGCGCCTGGAGCTCGCCGCGGCGGCGGCCGCCATCACTTATGTCGAACGCACCCAGATCGGCAAGCGCCCGCCGTTGTCGGTGCCGGCGCGCGAAGCGGCCGGCGCGACGTTGCAAATCGATCAGGCGACGCGTGGCAATCTCGAACTGGTCCGCACCCTTGCCGGCGAGCGGCGCGGCTCGCTCCTCGCTGCTATCGACCGCACAGTCACCGCCGCCGGATCGCGGCTGTTGGCACAGCGGCTTGCCGCGCCGCTCACCGATCCCGCAGAGATCGCGCACCGGCTCGATGCGGTGGCGGCCTTCGTCGACGACAGCGCCATGCGCAACGAGCTGCGCGGCGGGCTGAAAGCGGTTCCCGATTTGGCCCGCGCCCTGTCGCGAGTTGTCGTCGGCCGTGGCGGCCCGCGCGACCTTGCGGCGGTCCGCGACGGCATTTTCGCCGCGGGCGAATTTGCCGTGCAACTTGCAACGCTCGGCGCGTTGCCGCCGGAGCTTGCGCAAGCCGTCGCGGCGCTGCGCCGGCCCGACACCGCGGTTGCCGCCGAGCTGAAGCGGGCGCTGGCCGACGAGCTGCCGGCGTTCCGCCGCGACGGCGGTTTTGTCCGTGCCGGCTACGAGCCGGCGCTCGACGAAGCGCGGGCGCTACGTGACGAATCGCGCCGCGTCATCGCCGCGCTGCAGGTGCGCTACGCCGAAACCACCGGCATCCGCGCGCTAAAGATCCGGCATAACAACGTGCTCGGCTATTTCGTCGACGTCTCGGCGCAGCACGGCGATAAATTGATGACCGCGCCGCTCAATGCCACGTTCATCCATCGCCAGACCACGGCCGGCCAAGTGCGCTTCACCACCATCGAGCTTGGCGAACTCGAAGCCAAGATCGCCAATGCCGCCGACCGCGCGCTGGCGCTGGAACTGGACATCTTCGATCGCCTCGCCACGGCGGTCGCCGCCGCCAGCGCGGCGATCAAGGAAGCGGCCAACGCGATGGCGCTGCTTGACGTCACGACGGCGCTGGCGGCGCTGGCGGTCGAGTGCGATTACATGCGGCCGGATGTCGACGGCAGTCTTGCTTTCGCCATTACCGGCGGCCGGCATCCGGTCGTCGAGCAGGCGCTTGTCGCCAACGGCGGCCCGTTCGTCGCCAACGACTGCGACCTGTCGCCGCCGCCCTCATCCTACCCGCCCCCGCAAGCGGGGGAGGACAGGGTGGGGGAAGCCGGCCGCATCTGGCTCATCACCGGGCCGAACATGGCCGGAAAATCGACCTTCCTGCGCCAGAACGCGCTCATCGCCGTGCTCGCCCAGATGGGCAGCTTCGTGCCGGCCAAGGCCGCCCATATCGGCGTGGTCGATCGTCTGTTCTCGCGGGTCGGCGCCGCCGACGATCTGGCCCGTGGCCATTCCACCTTCATGGTCGAGATGGTCGAGACCGCGGCGATCCTCAACCAGGCCGGCGAGCGGGCGCTGGTGATATTGGACGAGATCGGCCGCGGCACGGCGACCTTCGACGGGCTGTCGATCGCCTGGGCGACCATCGAGCATCTGCACGAGAACAACCGCTGCCGCACGCTGTTTGCCACCCATTTCCATGAAATGACGGCGCTCGCGGCCAAGCTGCCACGGCTGCACAATGCCACGATGCGGGTGAAGGAGTGGCAAGGCGACGTCGTGTTCCTGCATGAAGTTGTCGCCGGCGCCGCCGACCGGTCCTACGGCATCCAGGTGGCGAAACTCGCCGGCCTGCCGGGAAGCGTGATCGAGCGCGCCAAAGTCGTGCTGGCGCAAATTGAAGCCGAGGACCGCATCTCGCCGGCGCGCCGGCTGATCGACGATCTGCCGCTCTTTGCGACCGCGCGGCCCACGCCCGCACCGCAACGCGATGCCGCGCTCGATGCCGTGATCGCGGCTCTTAGCGCACTTCATCCCGACGAAATGTCGCCGCGCGAGGCGCTCGAAGCGCTCTACGCGCTCAAGGCTCAATTGGGGAAGCACGACGCATAATTCGCAGGCGAATCAGTAGCAGCATTCCGCTCCAAGCGATGCAGACCAGAAGTCCGACGATCAGCGCCAACCACGAGCCGAGCGGCTCGGCGAGATAATGCACGAACAGAAAACCGAGCGCGAGCCCGATGAACGCGACCTGGGCGTGCGCCGCCATGCTGGCGGTTGCCTTGCCGCCGACGCGCGGGTGTAAAATGACGATCGAGGAGCAAAAAATGATCGGGAACAGTGCGAACACGCCGGATGCGAACGAGCCGATGCTGTAGCTCGCCGTGGTCACCACCGCGACGACGATGGCGGCGGCCAGCGCGCGCAGCGGAATGTCGAATTTGGTGCGGAGAAATTTCTTCGGTGGGCCGGAAGCGCGATAGCGCCAGCTCAACGGAATGGTGATGGCGAAGACCACGGCGTTAAGCGCTGCCGCGGCGGGCGAAGTCCAGGCGACCAGACGCAACAGCGCCACGACCACAAACCACAGCAAAAGTGCCGCGCCGAGACTGAGAACGAGGCCGTGGCGCTGTGCCAGCGCCGCGTAGACCAGCGCGAAGATCGAGACGGCCGCCCCGGTCGCGGCGCTGCCAATGGCGCTCGCGGCGATGAAGCTCGGCGGATGCTCGATGGCGAGAATGGCATAGGCCGCGCCGGCCGCGGTCGGCAGCGCGGCGATCAGCGCGCCAATGAACGGACCCGAGCGCTCGACCGCGACCGACGTGATGACGACGACCAGCGCGGTGAGCGCCATCTTCAGAAGGAGCTCGTACCAGAAGATGAGTTCGGGGGAGACCATTTTATCCACATTGCCGCGCGGATTGTCATGGCCCGCGAAGGCGGGCCATCCAGTAATCGCGGCCGCCGGAATTCTAGTTGAGACGTCCCGGTTACTGGATCATCCGCCTTCGCGGATGATGACGGAGTGCGCTATTTGCGGTGCATGGAAATCTCGACCGGCGGCCCGCTTTTGATCGTCTGATAGACCACGCAATAGCGCTCGGTGAGCTTGAGGAGCTGATCGAGCTTGTCGGCCGGCGCGTCAGTGTCGAGGTCGAAGCGGAGCCGGATCTGCGCGAAGCCGACCGGCGCCTCCTTGGCGACGCCGAGCGTGCCGCGGAAATCGAGATCGCCCTCGGCGCTGACCGCACCGGATTTAAGCGGGACGTCGATCGCCGTGGCGACGGCTTTGAGCGTCACGCCGGCACAAGCGACTAAGGCTTCCAGCAACATGTCGCCCGAGCACAATTCCATGCCCGACCCACCGGTTGCGGGGTGCAGTCCGGCGACCGCAAGCGCGCGGCCGGTCTCGACCTTGCAGGCGATACTGGCGTCGTCGAGCGTGCCTTTGGCTTTGAGCGTAATCAAGCCGGCCTTGGGATCGGCCTTGTAACGCTCCTTGATCGGCGCCTGCAGCGCACGCAGCCCGGCGGCATCCATTTGCTTACCCTTCATTTCATGGCCGTCATGGCCGGACTCGTTCCGGCCATCCACGACTTTTGCGACGTGTATAAAGATGTGGATGCCCGGGACAAGCCCGGGCATGGCGAGATTACCACCACAACGCCGCGCCCGCCTCGGCCTTGGTCTCACCATCGGCGCCGGTCACCGCGCGATCGAGCGAGCGGTCGAGCGCGGCGAGCACACGGCGCTTGCCGAAATCGAAGGCGGCGGACTGACGGTCGCGCGGCCGCGGCAGGTCGACCTCGATCTCGTCGAAAATGCGGCCCGGGCGCGGGCACATCACCATGATGCGGTCGGCGAGCACGATCGCCTCATCGACGTCATGGGTGACCAGGATCAAGGTCGGTTTGGCGTCGGCCCACAGATCGAGCAGATGATCCTGCAGATCGGCGCGGGTAAAAGCATCGAGCGCGGAGAACGGCTCGTCGAGCAACAGCACTTGCGGCCGCGGCACCAGCGCGCGCGCAATGGCGACGCGCTGCGCCTGGCCGCCGGATAATTCACGCGGCCATACCGCCGCCTTGTCGGCAAGCCCGACGCGCTTGAGCGCCGCCGCGACCCGTTGGCTACGCTCGTGTTTCGGCCGGCCGGAAAGCCCAAAGCCGACATTGTCGGCGACCTTGAGCCAAGGCAACAGCCGCGGCTCCTGAAAAATGATGCCGATCTTCTCGTGCGGCGCCGTGATGCGCTCGCCGTCGAGCACGATCGAGCCTTCGCTTGCCGGATCGAGCCCGCTGACGGCGCGCAACAGCGTCGATTTTCCGCAGCCCGAGCCGCCGATCACAGCGACGATCTCGCCCAGTTCGACGTCGAGCGACACGCCGCCGAGCGCATGCACGCCATTTGGATAAGTCTTGCCGACGCGTTCGAGGATCAGCATGCGAAGGGCCTATTCAGCTCGAACCACATCTTCCCAGCGCAGGAACGGCGCGGCGACCAGCACGATCAGCCAATCGGTCGCTTTGCCGACAATGCCGAAGGCGACTATGGCGGCGACGATTTCGGCCGGTTTGCCGAGTTGCTGGCCGTCAATCAGCAAATAGCCGAGCCCTTCGGACGCGCCCATCAGCTCGGCGGCGACGACGAACATCCAGCCGAGACCAAGCCCCGAACGCAATGAAAGGACATAAGCCGGCAGTACCGCCGGCAGCAAAATCCGGCGCACCATGGCGATGTCCGACAGCCGGAACGCGCGGCCGACTTCGACCAGCTTGCGATCGACCGATTGGATGGCGCCCATCAGGCCGAGATAAACCGGAAAGAAAACGCCGACCGCGATCAGCGTCACTTTCGACGCTTCGAAAATGCCGAGCCAGAGAATGAACAGCGGCACCCAGGCGATCGAGGGAATGGCGCGCAGCGCCTGCAGGCTGGGGTCGAGCAGGCGCCGCACCATGGGCGAATAACCGGCTGCGGCGCCGATGATCGTGGCGATGATTACGCCGATGCCGAAACCGGCGGCGACCCGGCCCAGGGTGACCAGCGTATTGCGTTGCAAGTCGCCGCTGCGGGCAAGATCCACGAAGGTCGCGAATACCACCGAAGGCGGCGGCGCCAGCCGCCCGCTCGCCCAGCCCATGCGGACGATGAATTCCCAGAGGACCGCCAGCGTGACCGGCAGAACGAGGCCCAACGCCAGCCGCGTCACCCACGCCCAGCGGTTCCGCGCCGCCCGCTCGCGGGCGGGACTGTCCTCGACGACAATGGTCATGCCGACAAGAGACATGGTGGCAAGGGCAAAAGCAATGTGGCCGGAAGGCGCGAAAACCGCCTTTAAGCCGCCGTGACGAAGCGGTCGTCGACCAAGTCGTCGAGCGTTTTTTTCACGTCGACATTGGCCGCGATCATGCCCGCCTTCTGCAATGCGAACCCGGCCTGCAGGATGGTATCGCGCTGCGCCGGTCCGATGCGGTTGTTGGTCAGATCGGTCCGTTCCTTGAGCTGGATATCGACCACGGCGGCAGGCAATTTGGTCACGCCCATGAAGACGCGCTTCTCGTCGTCGTAATGGCCTAGGCAATAGTTGCGGGCCTGGTCGTAGACCGCGAGCACGCGGCGGGCCAGATCGGGATAGTTCTTCAAGAAGTCTTCGCTGGAGTTGAGGATGCCGTAGGTATTGGCCTCCTTGTTGCGATAGAACAGCCGCGCGCCGTCTTCGACCTGAGCCTGCGCCATCATCGGATCGAGACCGGCCCAGGCGTCGACGTCGCCGCGAATGAGCGCGGTCTTGCCGTCGGGATGCTGCAGCAACACCTCGCTGATGTCCTTCTCGGTCATCCCGGCCGAGAGCAGCGCCCGCACCAGGAAAATGTGCGGATCGGTGCCGCGCGTCACCGCAACACGCTTGCCCTTGAGGTCGGCGATTGTGTTGATTGCCGTATCCTTGCGCGTGACCAAGGCCGTCCATTCCGGTTTGGAATAGACGTAGATCGACTTGATCGGATCGCCGTTGATCCGCCCGAGCAGCGCAGCGGAGCCGGCGGTCGAACCGAAATCGATCGAGCCGGCATTGAGAAATTCGAGCGCCTTGTTGGAGCCCAGCGTCTGCACCCAAAGAATGCCGACGCCGTCCTTGGCAAATTCCTTTTCCAGAAGCCCCTGTTCCTTAAGCACCATGGAGACGGGGTTGTAGGTGGCCCAGTCGATCCGGATTTGCGCCGGTTTGTCGGCGGCCCGCGCCGGGCGCGCAAAGCTGAGCGGCGCGAGGCCCGCGCCAACCGCGCTTGCCAGTAAGCCACGACGTGAAAGCATGACGATCTCCGCGATAGCACGCATCGTTTCATTCAATGGTGCAATGGTTTCATTCCTTAGGGAACCTCATTCAGTGCGTCAATTAGAATTATATTCTAAATTAACTGCCAATGGAGAATGATTGCTCTCCGCAGGCGAATGTCGGTTTTTCGCCCCGTTTTCTTCAACACGGCGCCCCAGGCGATGACAGTATGCACCGCCTCCGCTATGCGTAGCGACTATGCTCGACATTCAACGATCTCACCGCACCGGCGCCGAACTGATCGATGGCGCGGCGATCGTCGCCGATCTCAAGACCCTCGCGGGCACCTATGCCGGGCGCGAGCGTGAGCTGCGCGCGGCCGTGGCGCAGCGCCTGAAATCGACGCTGATGCAGGCGCGGGCCCGGGCCGAAGAACTGTTGCTGAAGGACCGTCACGGCCGGCGTTGCGCCGAACGGCTATGCCGGGTGCAGGACGAGATCATTCGCATCCTGTTCGAATTCACGCGTGAGGAGCTCTATCCGCCGCAGGTGCCATCCGAAACCGAACGCATGGCGGTGATCGCGACCGGCGGCTACGGCCGCGGTCTGCTCGCTCCGGGATCCGACATCGACCTGCTTTTTCTGCTGCCCTACAAACAGACCGCCTGGAGCGAGCAGGTCGCCGAGGCGCTGCTGTATTGCCTGTGGGACATGGGGCTCAAGGTCGGCTACGCCACCCGGTCGGTCGACGAATGCATTCGTCAGGCCAAAGCCGACATGACCATCCGCACCACGCTTCTGGAAACGCGCTATCTGCTCGGCGACATAAAACTCTATAGCGAGCTGACGGCGCGGTTCGACAAGGAAGTCGTGCAGGGCACCGCGCCGGAATTCGTCGCCGCCAAACTCGCCGAGCGCGAAGAGCGCCATCGCCGCGCCGGCCAATCGCGCTATCTCGTCGAGCCGAACGTCAAGGACGGCAAGGGCGGCTTGCGCGACCTGCATACGCTGTTCTGGATCGCCAAATACGTCTATCGCGTGCGCGAGCCCGAGCAACTGATCGAGCGCGGCGTGTTCGACCGTGACGAATACAAGATGTTCCGGCGTTGCGAGGACTTCCTATGGTCGGTCCGCTGCAACATGCATTTCCTCACCGGCCGCGCCGAGGAACGCCTGTCGTTCGACGTGCAGCGCGATATCGCGGTGCGGCTCGGCTACACCGCGCATCCCGGGTTGCGCGACGTCGAGCGCTTCATGAAGCACTACTTCCTCACCGCCAAGCATGTCGGCGATCTCACCGCTATCCTGTGCGCCGGCCTTGAGGAACGCCAGGCCAAGCCGGCGCCGGTCTTGAGCCGGGTGATCGCGCGCTGGCGTTCGGCGCCGCGGCCGAAAAAGCTTTCCGGCACCGACGATTTCGTCATCGACAACAACCGCATCAATGTCGCGCGCGCCGATGTCTTTCGCCGCGATCCGGTCAACCTGATCCGGCTGTTTCGTCTGGCGCAGCGGCACAATCTCGCTTTCCATCCCGAAGCCATGCGCATCGCTACGCGCTCGCTGAAGCTGATCGATAAGTCCGTGCGCGAGGACAAGGAAGCGAACCGGCTGTTTCTGGAAATCCTGACCTCGAAGAACGACGCCGAGACCGTGCTGCGGCGCATGAACGAAGCCGGCGTGCTCGGCGCCTTCGTCCACTCGTTCGGCCGCATCGTGGCGATGATGCAGTTCAACATGTATCACCACTATACGGTGGACGAGCATCTCCTCCGTTGCATCGGCGCGCTCAATGAAATCGGGCGCGGCACCAATCCCGAATTCAGCCTGGCCAATGAGCTGATCAAGACCATCCAGCCGCAGCATCGCACCGTGCTTTGCGTGGCGTTGTTTTTGCACGATATCGCCAAGGGGCGCGTCGAGGATCACTCGCTGGCCGGTAACCGCATCGCCCGGCGGCTGTGTCCGCGGCTCGGGCTCAATGCGGCGGAGACCGAACTGGTCGCCTGGCTGGTCGAGGTCCACCTCGTGATGTCGACGGTGGCGCAGTCGCGCGATCTTTCCGACCGCAAGACGATCGAGAATTTCGCCGCCGTGGTGCAGTCGCTCGACCGCTTAAAGCTCCTGACCATCCTCACCACCGCCGATATCCGCGCCGTAGGTCCCGGGGTGTGGAACGGCTGGAAGGCGCAGCTCATTCGCACGCTCTATTACGAAACCGAGCCGGTGCTCACCGGCGGTTTCTCCGAGGTCAACCGCGCTCAGCGCGTCGCCATGGCGCAAGCGGAATTTCGCGCCGAACTCAAAGACTGGCCGGAACAGATCCTGCAACACTATATCGATCGCCATTATCCGGCCTACTGGCTCAAAGTCGATCTGCCGCACAAGCTCGCGCATGCTCGTTTCGTGCGCTCCAGCGAGGAGGCGGGCGACAGGCTTGCGACCAGCGTCGGCTTCGATGCCGCGCGCGGCGTCACCGAGTTGACGGTGTTCGCGCCCGACCATCCGTGGCTGCTCTCCATCATCGCCGGCGCCTGCGCGCTGGCCGGCGCCAACATCGTCGACGCCCAGATCTACACCACGACCGACGGGCTCGCCCTCGACACCATCGCGGTTTCGCGCGAATTCGAGCGCGACGAGGACGAAGCGCGCCGCGCCGCGCGCATCGGCGACGCCATCGAGAAGGCCGTACGCGGGCAACTGAAATTGCCCGACGTCGTGGCCAAACGCGCGGCCCCGAAGGGCCGGCTGAAGGCTTTCGCCATCGAGCCCGAGGTTTCGATCAACAACCAATGGTCGGCGCGCTACACCGTCGTCGAAGTCACCGGCCTCGACCGGCCAGGTCTGCTTTATGAACTGACCACGACGCTGTCCAAGCTCAACCTGAACATCGCCTCGGCGCATGTCGCCACCTTTGGCGAGCGCGTCGTCGACGTGTTCTATGTGACCGATCTGCTCGGCGCCCAGATTACGACGCCGACCCGCCAGGCCGCCATCAAACGGCCGCTGCTGGCGCTATTTGCCCCGCAGAGCGCCGAGGCGAAGCCGGCCAAGGAAGCGGCCGGGTAGGACGTCGTCCTCTGCCTTGTGGGCATGGCGACAAGTAACCGCCCCTTAAACCGCCCGCTTTACCGTGCTTTCGGCGCATTTTTCGGCGCTGAGGGCGGGATATGGCGTGGCGCGAGCGACGCAAGCGGACCGGCGACGCCGAAGGCTTCGATCTGCGCCTGCGCCCGGCCGACCGCATCGGCGGTCCGCCGCACGGCGGCAACCGCCGGCGTGAGCGGGCGCCGCGCCCGAGCGGTAAGGCGCGCCGTGGCGGCAAAGGCAAGTCCCGGATCGGCGGTGTGTTCTATTGGGGCGCGGTGCTGGCGCTGTGGGCCGTTATCGCGGTCATCGGCATACTGGTGTGGATCGGCATCCATCTGCCGCCGATCCAGTCGCTGGAAATCCCCAAGCGGCCGCCCTCGGTCCTGATCCTCGGCGACAATGGCGCGACGCTCGCCACCCGCGGCGAGATGGGCGGCGCGGCGGTGCCGCTCGCCGAATTGCCCGATTACGTGCCCAATGCCTTCATCGCCATCGAAGATCGCCGCTTCTATTCGCATTACGGCATCGATCCTTGGGGAATCCTCCGCGCCGGCGTCGCCGACGTGCTGCATCGCGGCGTTTCCGAAGGCGGCTCGACCATCACCCAGCAGCTCGCCAAGAACCTGTTCCTCACGCAAGAACGCACTGTTTCGCGCAAATTGCAGGAAATCGTGCTGGCGCTCTGGCTCGAACACAAATTCAGCAAAGCGGAGATTCTCGATCTCTATCTCAACCGCGTCTATTTCGGCTCCGGTGCCTACGGCATCGAAGCCGCCGCGCAACGCTATTTCGGCAAGTCGGCGCGGCAGCTGACGCTGGCGGAAGCGGCGATGCTGGCCGGGCTGGTGCAATCGCCGTCGCGGCTCGCACCGAATCACAATCCGGACGGCGCGGTGCGCCGCGCCGCGTTGGTGATCGCCGACATGGCTGACTTGAAAATGATCAACGAGGGCGCGGCGAAACTCGCGCTGGCGCATCCCGCCCGCGCGATCAAGCCGGCCGGCGCCGGCACGGTCAATTATGTCGCCGACTGGGTGATGGACGCGGTCAACGACATCGTCGGCAATATCGACCAGGATATCGTCGTCGAGACCACCATCGATCCGACGCTGCAAAGCGCCGCCGAGCAGGCCTTGGTCGATACGCTCAACCAGAAAGGCGACAAGCTCAATATCGGCGAAGGCGCGTTGGTGGCGATGACGCCGGACGGCGTGGTCCGCGCCCTGGTCGGCGGCCGCAATTACGGCGAGAGCCAATTCAACCGCGCCATCGACGCCAAACGCCAGCCCGGCTCGGCGTTCAAGCCGTTCGTCTATCTCACCGCGCTCGAGCACGGGCTGACGCCGGACACCGTCCGCGACGACGCGCCGATCGCAGTGAAAGGCTGGAAACCGGAAAATTACGAGCATCAATATTGGGGGCCGGTGACGCTCACCCAGGCGCTCGCCAATTCGCTCAATACCGTGTCGGTGCGGCTCACGCTCGAATTCGGACCCGACGCCGTGATTCGTACCGCCTACCGGCTCGGCATTACCTCGCAACTCGAGCCCAATGCCTCGATCGCGCTCGGCACTTCGGAAGTGTCGCCGTTCGAGCTGGTCTCCGCCTACGCGACTTTTGCCAACGGCGGGCTCGCCATCTCGCCGCATGTGGTCGAACGCATCCGCACCGCGGACGGCAAGACGCTCTATGAGCGCTCGGCCCAGCCGCTCGGCCGCATCGTCGATGCCCGTTACGTCGGCATGATGAACACGATGATGCAGCAGACGCTGATCTCGGGCACTGCGCGCGCGGCGAATTTGCCCGGCTGGCAGGCCGCCGGCAAGACCGGCACCAGCCAGGATTACCGCGATGCCTGGTTCATCGGCTACACCTCGCATCTGGTCGCCGGCATCTGGCTCGGCAACGACGATAATTCATCGACCAAGCGTGCGGTTGGCGGCGGCCTGCCGGCCGAAATCTGGAGCCGCTTCATGAAAGTCGCGCAGGCCGGCATCGCGCCGGCGCCGCTGCCCGGCGTGAGCGACGGCTCCTGGTTCAATCCAGCGCCACCCGCCGCCGTTACGCCTCCCGTCGCCGCAGGCGGCGAGCAACAAAACGATCGGCAGAACGGCGGCAGCGGGCTCGATTTCTGGCTGCTCGATAAATTGTTCGGGCGAAGGTGAGTTTCTTCGTCATTGCGAGAAATCAATTCCAGCGCGCCCGCGGCCGGAATTGTTGACTTCCGCGAGCGCAATTAATTGGCCGGGCCGAGCGCCTTGGTGACCGCGTCCATCAGCGTGACGTCCTCGTTCATCCGGCAATAATCCTCGACCTTGTCGACGTTTTTCGCCATGGCGCCGAGATCGAGCACGGTGTTGTTGCGTTTGGCGTTGTAGTAGCCGCTCAGCCAGAGCGCGAGCGACTTTTCGTTCGGGCTGATCATTTTGTCGAAGAAGAGTTGCCGGCAGGTAATTTTGGCAACGTCCACCGTCACCTGGGCTTGCGCTTGCGGAGACCCAAGAACCGCGACCAGCGGCAAGAGTGCAATAGACCAGACTTTCATGAGCGCGCCCTCCCGAGCGATGGCAGAGATTATACGCCCCAATTCCCTCAAATAGCGTGGCGCAAATCCTGGTTTTTCAGCGGCAGCGCGCGGATACGCTTGCCGGTGGCGGCAAAGATGGCGTTGGCGAGCGCCGGCGCGAGCGGCGGCACCGGCGGCTCGCCGACGCCGCCCCAGAAATCGCCGCTCGGCACGATCACGGTCTCGACCACGGGCGCGTCAGCCAGCCGCAGCATTTCGTAAGTATCGAAATTCGTTTGCTCGGCGGCGCCGTTCTTGATGGTGATCTCGCCGTGCAGAGCGGCGGTCAAGGCATAGACGATAGCGCCCTGCGTCTGCATCTCGATCGACAGCGGATTGACAACATGGCCGGGATCGATCGCCGAGACCACCCGATGCACGCGCACCTTGCCGTCGGCGACCGAAGCCTCCACGACCTGCGCGCAATAACTGCCGCACGCCTCGTTGAGCGCGATGCCGCGATAAACCCCGGCCGGGGGCGCACTGCCCCAATCGGCGCGCTTTGCAGCGGCGTCGAGCACCGCGAGGTTCTTCGGGCTCCCGCTCAACAGCTTGCGCCGATAGAGATAAGGATCGAAGCCGGCGGCGTGGGCCATCTCGTCGACGAAGCATTCCTTATAGAAAGCGTTCTGCGTGTAGTTGATCGCGCGCCATACCCCGAGCGGCACCGGAGTCGGACAGATGGCATAATCGACCAGGTAATTCGGCACATCGTAGGACATTTCCTCGGCCAGCCCGCTGACGAAGGTGCGGTCGGTGATGTTGACGCCGAATTCCGGCACTAGCGACGCCACGAATGATGGGCCGGCGAGGCGGATCGTCCACGCTACCGGCATGCCGTCGGCGCCGAGCCCGGCGACGAGGCGCGCCATGCCGCACGGCCGATAGAGATCGTGCGCGACATCCTGTTCGCGCGACCAGACGAGCTTGACCGGCTGTTCGAACTCCTTGGCGATGACGACGGCCTGGCGGACATATTCCTGGATCGGCGCCCGCCGGCCGAAGCCGCCGCCGAGCATCATCCGATGTACCGTGACCCTGTCGTTAGGCACGCCCGCGGCCAGCGCCGCGGTCGCCAATGCGGTCGCAGGCTCCTGGGTCGGCACCCAGATTTCGACGCCGCCCGTTGTGACATGCGCGGTACAAGTCTGCGGCTCCATGGTGGCGTGCGCCAGAAACGGCACCTCATAATCCGCTTCGATCCTGCGCACGGCACCGCCGAGCGCCGCCACGGCGTCGCCATTGGAGCGTCCCACTTGCGCTGCGGGCGCGGTGAGCCCGGCGCGCACAATTTGCCCGATCGAGGCGCTCGAAATCTGGTCATTGCCGCGGTCATCCCAGGCGACGCGCAGTGCGTCGGTCGCGCGTTTCGCCCGCCACCACGAATCGGCCACGACCGCAACCGCGTCCGGCATGCGCACCACGCCGCGAACTCCCGCCATGCCGGCGATCGACGTTTCGTCGACCGACTTCAGCGCGCCGCCGAAGACGGGACATTGCACGATGGCGGCGTAAAGCATGTCGGGCAACCGTACGTCGATTGCATAGACCGGCTGCGCCGTGACCTTGTCAAAAATGTCGAGTCGCTTGCGCGGCGTGCCGGCGAGCGTCCAGGCGCGCGGCGGTTTCAGCGCAATGTCGACCGGCGGCTCGATCTTAGCCGCCGCTTCGGCCACTTCGCCGAACGTCAGCATGCGTCCGCTCGGGTCATGCAGGATCGTGCTGTTGCGGGCGCTGCATTGCGCCGCAGGAACGCGCCACCGCGCCGCCGCCGCGGCGATCAGCATTTCGCGCGCCGCGGCGCCGGCGCGGCGCAAAAAGCCTTGCGACGATGCGATCGAACGGCTCGCCCCGGTCGAGGTATCGCCCCAGATCTGGTTGAGGCGCAGATTTTCCGTTGGCGATACGAATTCAGTCTTGACCGTCGCCCAATCGCACTCGAGTTCCTCCGCCACCAGCATCGCGAGACCGGTCAAGGTGCCCTGCCCCATTTCGGCACGGGCAACGCGGATGGTCACCGTGTTGTCGGTCGCAATGACGACCCAGCAGTTGACATCGGACGGGGCGCCCGCGGCGCGCGCCGGCGCGCTGGCCCAGGGCGAGTCGGCCGCGAACGGAACGGCAATGCCGAGCGCCAAGCCGCCACCGGCGGCGCTCGAACCGACCAGGAAAGACCGGCGATCGAGTTCGCCAGCGGACGCCATGAATTCCCCCTGGTTTTGCAGCGCGACACTGGCAAATTCCGGTGCCGCATAGAATGCAAAAACGCCCTAACCGAATGATAATATACTTCAATAAGCGCTGTGAACCACAATTCGGGGACAAAATGATGACCGAGCAACAATCGACCCTCGAACGGCGCATCCGCGCCATCGAGGACCGGCTCGAAATCTACAACCTGATCGCCGGCCACCCGCCAAGCGCCGATACCGGCGCCGCTGCCTATGCCGAAGCGGTCTATACCGAGGACGGCGTATTTGACCGCGGGCCGGATCTCGCCGGCGCCACCGGCAACAAGGTCATGGGGGCGCTCCTGAAAAGTCCCGGCCATCAGGCCGCGATCGCTGGCGGGCTCGCCCACTTTACCGGCCTGCCGCATGTCACGGTAGACGGCGACCAGGCGGTGGTGATTTCATACCTTCAAATCCTCACGCCGAAAAAATCCGGCGAGGAAGTCGAAGTGCCGAACCACGGCGCCTCGCGCGGCTACCATATCCACCGCGTGGTCACCAACCGCTGGGACCTGGTCCGCACACCATCCGGTTGGAAGATCAAGCGGCGCACGCTGCGCCTCGTCGACGGCTCGGAGCCGTCGCGAGACCTATTGCGCGGCGCGTTTGAAGCGCATCGGGCGTAGCCGCGCGGAACGCAGCGTCACGACATGGCCGGTTCGTCCTCGAACTTGAAACCGACTTTTTGCAGACCCTCAAGTGCGCCCTTGCCATATTCGTTCTCGATTTCCTTGGCGAGACTGCGATCATAGGAAATTGGATCGGCCTGCTCGTCCGTTTCCGGCACGATCATGACCAGGAGGCGTCCGGTCTCGTTGGAGACGTTGCGGAAGCTCCGGTTCTCGCCGCGCGGCACCGAAATCATGTCGAGCGGCTCCAGCACCAGCGTGTGCTCGCCTCGATCGCCCCACGCAATCTCGAAGCGGCCGCATAAGCACATGAAGTTCTCGACAGTTTTGAGGTGGCGGTGCAAACCCGGACCGTTCCCGGGCTCGCACTCGGCAATGGTAACGATCAAACCGCGCGGGCCCTTGACCGGCGCGCCGGCGCTGCGGCCCCGGTAGTCGGCCGGCGCCATCACCGGATAGACTTTCCGTGCCGTGATCTTCTCCATGGCGCCGGGCGGAATGCCTTGCGCGGCGAGATTTTGCGTTTGGTAGGTCTGCAGCTTATCAAACCGGGCAACGCGCGCTTGCATCGCCTCGGGACTGAGCGATTTCGTTGTCATGGCGTCTCCTCCAATTTCTGGCGCCCGCTGTCACGGCGCACGACAGCGGCGATTTTGAAATATCTCACCATTATTCTCGCCGCAGGGCAGCTTGTCGAGCCGGCCGGCGTGCTTACAATCGCCGTACAAAATGCATTCGAACCGCTCAGATGCGTGAGGCGACGACAGCCATGACGGAGATGAAAAGCGAACTCCGCGACACTATGCGGATCGATTGGGACGCGCCGATCGCGGTCGATGACGGCGTGGTGCTGCGCGCCGACGTGTTCCGTCCCGTCGCCGAAGGCAGGTATCCGGTCATTCTCAGTTACGGGCCGTACGCCAAGGGACTGGCGTTCCAGGAAGGCTACAAGGGCAATTGGGCGCGGCTCGTCGAAGCGGCGCCCGAGGTGCTGCAAGGTTCGAGCAACAAATATCAGAACTGGGAACTGGTCGATCCGGAGAAATGGGTGCCGGACGGCTATGTCTGTCTGCGTGTCGATTCGCGCGGCGCCGGACGATCGCCCGGGTTCCTCGACGTCTGGTCGCCGCGCGAAACGCAGGATCTTTATCAGTGCGTCGAATGGGCGGGCACGCAGCCGTGGAGCAACGGCAAAGTCGGCATCAACGGCATCTCCTATTACGCGATGAATCAATGGACGGTCGGCGCGCTCAAGCCGCCGCATCTTGCCGCCTTGTGCATCTGGGAAGGATCGTCCGATTATTACCGCGAGCTGTGCCGGCACGGCGGCATTCTCAGCGACTTTTTCAACAGTTGGCATCCGCGCCAGGTCGGCAGCGTGCAGCATGGCCTCGGCGAGCGCGGCGCCAAAAGCGCGGTGACGGGCGAAGCTGTCGCCGGTCCGGACACGCTGTCCGATGCTGCACTCGCCGAAAATTGTGCCGACTCGCCGGGCGAAGCCAAGCGGCGCGAGCTCTGCGACGATTACCATGCCGCGCGTACCGCCGATTTCTCGCAGATCGAGGCGCCGCTCTTCTCGGCCGCCAATTGGGGCGGCATGGGGCTGCACACCCGCGGCAATTTCGAAGGTTATTTGTCCGCCGGCTCCAAGCAGAAGTGGCTCGAAGTGCACGGCGACACGCATTTCACCCACTTCTACAGCAGCTACGGCGAAACCCTGCAGAAGCGCTTCTTCGGTCATTTCCTCAAAGGCGAGGATACCGGCTGGGCGCGGCAGCCGCGCGTGACGCTCAACATTCGGCATCCGGGCGAAAAATTCGTCTTGCGCGGCGAGACCGAATGGCCGCTGGCGCGCACGCAATGGACCAAATATTTTCTGCAGCCGGAAGGGCTGACGCTGACGCCGGACCGACCGGCGACGACCGCCACGCTGACCTATGAGACGACCGGCGACGGCCTGACCTTTCGAACGGTGCCGCAAGACAAGAGCTTCGAAATCACCGGCCCGGTCGCCGCCAAGCTATGGGTGTCGTCGCCGACCGACCGATGCCGATCTCTTCCTGGCGTTGCGGTTGTTCGACCCCGACGGCAAGGAAATCACGTTTATCGGCTCCAACGATCCGCGGGTCCCGGTGGGACTCGGTTGGCTGCGCGCCTCGCATCGCAAGCTCGATCCGGCGAAGTCGCTGCCCTATCGGCCTTGGCACACGCACGACGAGGCATGGCCGCTGCGGCCCGGCGAGCCGGTCGAGCTCGACGTCGAAATCTGGCCGACCTCGATCGTGGTGCCGCCCGGCTACCGGCTGGCGCTCAACATTCGCGGCAAGAGACTACGAAGTCGATGGCAAAGACATCGCCTTGCCGAACGCAGCTTACCCGATGAGGGGCGTCGGCCCGTTTCTTCATATCGATGCCGGCGATCGCCCGGACGGTATTTTCGCGACCCGCAACACCCTGCACTTTGCCCGCGGACGAGAGCCGTACCTCTTGTTGCCGATCATTCCGGAGCGGTAAGATTCAAGACATACCAAGAAAGAACGGCATAGGGAGGAAGTTTATGTGGAACCGTTTCGTCGCGTGTGCGGTGGTGACGCTTGGCCTGGTCCTCGCGGCGCCACTGGCGGTGGCGCAGCAATATCCTAGCCGCACCGTCACCGTGATCGTGCCTTACCCGGCCGGCGGACCGACCGACGAGACCGCCCGCATCGTTGCGCAATCGGTTTCTACGCAACTCAAGCAGAGCTTCATCGTCGAGGATATCGGTGGCGGCGGCGCGATCATCGGCGCCGAAAAGGTCGCGCATGCGAGCCCGGACGGCTACACATTGCTCGTCCATAATCTGCAGATCGCCGCAAACGTTTCGCTCTATAAATCGCTGCCGTTCGACACCATCAAAGCTTTTGCTCCGGTGATGCTCATCAATCGCAACCCCCTCGTCCTGGTCGGCCGCAAAACGCTGGCGCCGAACACGCTCAAGGACCTGATCGCCCTGATGAAGCAACAGCGGCTGAAAGCGGCGATCGCCGGCTACGGCACCACCGGCCATCTCGCCACCACGCTGTTCGCGCAAGAAGCGGGCGTTGCGCTCGATCAGATTCCTTATCGCGGCGCCGCGCCGGCGCTGACCGACTTGTTGGGCGGTCAGATCGATCTGTTCTTCGCGACTCCGCAATCCGTCGTGCAGCAAGTCGCGACCGGAGCATTGAAGGCTTACGGGGTCACGTCGAAAGAGAAACTGCTTGAATTTCCGAATGCGGAAAGGCTTCCCGCGGTGCTGGGCCCGAAACTCGATGTCGTCTATTGGCAAGCGATGTTCGTTCCGGCGGGAACGCCCGAAGCCGTGATCAACACGCTCAACGGCGCGTTGCAAAACACAGTAGCCGATCCGACGATCGTCAAGGCTTGGGCGGCGCAAGACGTGTCCGTCTTCCCTGCGGATCAACGTTCGCCGGCGGCGGCTGACGCGCTGCTGCGCAGCGAAATCACGCGCTGGGGCCAGGTGATCCGCGACAACAATATTCATCTCGATCAATGACACGCCCCGACACGATCGCGCGCGGGTGTCACATCGTCCATGGTCGCGTTGCAAGAACAACAGCTTGAGCTTGTGGCTTCAATCGCTCACATATTGCCGTGGCCGCGCTTGATGGTCTGGCGGATTACCGGGGCCGTGACCTGATCTGAGATCTGGATGTTCCAGATTTCGCTATTGCCCTGCGCGGCGAAGTCGGCGAACAGCTTTGGGATGACCGACACGTCGCGGATCTCGTGGCCGCGCAGGCCAAAGCCGCGTGCGATGTTTTCGAACGCGGGCCGGCCGAACACAGCCAAGCTATCGTCGATGCCGTCGGCGCGCAGCTTGTGAAACTCCGAGCCGTATCCGCCGTCATTCATGGCACAGATCAGAATGCGAAATCCCTGACGCTTGAGCGTCTCGAGCTCCTGGATATGAAACAAGAGCCCACCGTCGCCTTCGAACAGCACGATCTTGCCGTCGCGGCCCTGCCGGCGCGCCGCGGCGACGCCGAGTGCATACGACAGGCCGTTGCCGACCGCGCCGAATTCACGGACCGTCGTATAGCGCTCTGCCGGCCGCCCGCGCATCTGGGTGTTGAAATAGGCCTGATGGCCGCCGCCGACGACGCAGTCCCAATCCTTCGGCACGACCGCGTCGATGGCCCGGATCACCTCGCGGGGATCCAGCACCCCGGGCTCGATGTCGAATGGCATCGAGTTCCGCCGGCTCGGTCGCGATGCGATGCGCGAGCTCTTTCGAGCGTATGGCTGCCGCCGTCGGTTTGCCGGCGCCCAGCTTCTTGTCGAGGCCGGCAAGGATCGCCTCGACGCCGACGAGCGCATCCGATCGCACGTAGATGTCGGCGGCCTTTTGCCCATCGCGCAAGCCGCGCGGCGCATCGTCCAACTGGATCTTGCAGGCCTTTCCCCAGTAATGCCCGCCACCGACGTAGTAGGACAGGCTGGTACCGACCGCGAGCACGACGTCCGCGGACTCGTACATCTCTCGACCCAACGAGGTGAAGTAGCTGCCGGTGGTGCCGAGCCCGAACGGATGGTCGTGAAAAAGACCGCGCGCGGGAAGCGTGTTGGAGAGTAACGCCCCGCAGCGATCGGCGAGCGCGATGACCGCATCGCGTGCGCCGGACCACAGCACGCCACGGCCACCGAGAATGATCGGCCGCTTTGCCGCAGCCAGCTGTTCGACGGCCTCGGCTACGACTTCGGGATCGGGCTGCATGCGCCCGACCTTGGGCTGATACATCGCCGAGGTCTCGTAGGGCTGGTTGGCCATGTATTCGACCTTCTGCAGGTCGTAGGGAATGCCTAAGACCACCGGGCACCGCTCGACCTTGGCGATGTGGAAGGCCTCGCGCACATAGTCCATCATGCGCGGCACGCTATGGGCGGCGATGTAACGCGCCCCGGTCGCCGCCACCAACGGCGCCTGGTCGATGTACTGGTTGTAGAACTTGGCGTTGATCGGCGACTTGCCGGCAAACACCACCATCGGCAGGCGGGCGCGAACTGCGGCCGGCAGCGCCGTCATCAACTGGGTCACGCCAGGGCCGCAGGTGACCGAGGCAACGGCGACCTTGCCGGTCGCTATGTTGTAGGCTGTCGCCGCCGCGACGGTAACGTGCTCGTGCCTAACGTGGACGGTATATACGCCCGACAGTTTTGCAAAGGCGGTGGACCAATGCATGTTGCCGTCGCCCATCAGGACGAACTGCGTGTCCACCCCCTCCGCAAGGAACGCATCCGCGAGGGCTTCGTAGAGTTTGGGCATGGGCGCGTTACTACCTGTTATGAGGTGATGATGGTACTCGGTGTTGGTACTTTGGCCTTTTAGCATGCGGTGCAAATCCCGCCAGCGTCGCTCCAGGCACCGTCAGGGGCCATAAGCCGGCCCTGGCGTTCCAACGAGAGTATCGCTGTTTGTGACTATGCGCGCGCGTTCACCGCTCAAAGAACGGCGCTCCGTGTCATCCAGGTACGCGTCGTAGAGGTCCCGACTTGGAAACTTGAGCACATGGACCTCGAAGGGCTCATTTGAGCCTTCCTGTGACGCCTCCGACGTCCGAATAGCGCGCTCAATGATGCCGCCGTAGCGCGCCATAATGCGTGACACTTTGCTCTCGTAGGCCTCGAATTCTGTCTCAAGACCTCTGTGGATCCATAGTCTGACGAGAATGTAGAGCGGCGGGATAGCCATGTTCACCTCGGCCCGTTCAATGCCGCGCGAGAAAGTCCAGCACAATATCGTTGAACCGGCCCGGCTGCTCCCAGGCCATGGCGTGACCGGCATCGTGAATGACCGCCCATTCGTGATCGCGCAAGTGTCGCGCCCATAGCCGCATCAGCGCCGGCGGCGCCAATAGGTCGGCATCGGCGGCGATGACGAGCGCCGGCGCGGTGATGGCCGCGATCTTCGAAAGCGTATTCGGCGTGTGCAGCGGTGGCTGAAAGCCGGTGCCCGGCTGGCGCGCGGTTTCGTCAATCTCGATCCAGCGCTGGGTGCCTGCCGGATTGGCGCCGCGATAGGACGGCCCGAGCTCACGGTAATGCGTCGACTGCTTGCGGATCTCGGGAATGGCGATGCGGGCGATGAAGTCGGCGACCTCCTTGTCTTCGATGGCGCCGGTCGAGCCGCCGACAATGAGACTGCGCAGCCGCTCCGGCCGCCACGCCGCGTAATCGAGCGCAATGAAGCCGCCGCCGGCAGTACCGATGAGATGGAATTTGTCGAGTGCGAGATGCCCGACCAGCGCGTCGAGGTCGCCGGTGACGCTGCCCGGTTGCGGACCGGTCGCCGGATCGGCGGTGCTCTTACCCCAGCCGCGGCGGTCGAAGGCGATGGCGCGGTAGCCGGCCTCCACCAATGCGGCGATCTGGCTCTCCCAGATGGCGCTGGTGCCGCTGTTCGGATGCAGCAGGACCACCGGCGCACCGGCGCCGCCACTGTCGATGAACCACAGCTTCACGCCCGGTAAATGCACATGCGAGCCTCGGCCGGTGGAGATCGAACTATTTGGCATTGCTCTTATCGGTGCGGCGGATTGCCGGCAGGCGGCGGGCTTTGCGGCGTCGTCACCGAATTCAATTGCGGACCGAGCGCCTCGGGACTGACCGGCGTGAACGCCGGCGACTTGCCGCTCTTGCCGCCATAGGTCTCGAGACCCTCTTTGGTCGAAACCACGTCGCCGGGCCGCAGCGTGGGATCGGTCTTCGCGTCCAACGGGGCAAGACCGAAAGCATCCCTGCCGTTGCAAGTGCAATTGGCGACCAACTGCTTGCGATAGAGAAATGCGGTCTTGAGATCGGAATAATGCGTCCCGTCGCTCGCCCTGGCGGCGTCGATCTCGGCACCGAAGAAAACTTTGGTCTGGCTGCTCGGGCAGATCGCGTGACAGGTGTCGAGCGGGGTCACGCCGGCCATTTGCTCCAGCGGAAAATGCTGGCCGTCGCACAGCCGCACGCAGAAGGCAACGGTATGACCGGTCGAAGCAGCGCCCTCATTGACATGTTCCGGTCCCAGCGGGGCCGGCGCCACCCGCCCGATGTCCGGTGATGGTGGCGGCAGTTCCGGGTTCTGCGGCGGCGGTTGCTGCTGCTGCGAGCCGCCGAACAGAAAATCGAAGAAGCCTTGCGCGTGCGCCATGTCCGGCGCTGTGACAGCGGCAGCGGACAAGGCGGCAAAGAAAAATGCCGCACGCAACGTCAACGCCTTGATCCGACACCCAAACGCCACCGCACCACCATACCGCCAAACGGCGATTGCCGATGATAGCCGCAGGCGTGAGTATTGGGGGTTACCGGCCGCGCCGCAAGGTAGATGCAAGGCACGCCGCCGGGCGAGGTGATAAAACCACGCGGCGGAGGCTTGAGACCGCCGACGCAAGCCTCTGTTCGAGCCTATCAGCAAGTTCGATGCGGTAGAGAACCAAGGACCTGGACATGGTAAGGACCTCGACATGGACCGGATACTGATCACGGGCGCGGCGGGGCAGATTGGCGTTGCGTTACGCGATGGTCTTCGTGGCGCCTACTCGCTTATTCGTCTTCTTGACTTGGCGCCGATGGGTAACGCTGGAGCCGGAGAAGAAATCGTTACCGCCGATATCCGCGACGCCGAGGCGATGGCAAAAGCCATGGCCGGTATCGATTGCGTCGTTCATCTTGCCGGCGCTTCGGTTGAAACGACATGGGACAAGGTGCTGCCGCTCAACATCGAGGGCTGTTACAACACGTTCGAAGCCGCCCGGCGCCAGGGCGTCAAGCGGGTGATTTTCGCCAGCTCAAATCACGCCGTCGGCTTTCACCGGCGCGAACGCTTCATCGACGACAAAGTGGTGCCGAGACCGGACACCCGCTATGGCGTATCGAAGGTGTTCGGCGAGGCTCTGGGCCGGCTATATGCCGACAAATACGGCTTGAGTGTCGCCTGCCTTCGCATCGGCACGTTCCGCAATCCGGACCGGCCGGCTGATGCGCGTCAGCTTCTGACCTGGATCAGCCACCGCGACATGGTGCAGCTCGTCCGCCGCTGCATCGATCATCCGCGCTACCACTTTATCACCGTGTACGGCGTGTCCAACAATCTCCGCAGCCGCTGGGACAACAGCAACGTCAAATTTCTCGGCTACCGTCCGCAGGACGATTCTGAATTATTTGCCGCCGATATCCTGGCGACAGGCGCCAAGGAAAATGAGATTGCCGCGCAATTCCACGGCGGTTTCTATTGCCCGATGGAATTTTCCGGCGATACCTCGGAGATTGACTGATCGCCGCGAGGGCTGCCCTGCGCCCGGTCGATCTCGGTGGCGCCGGTTTTGATCCGGGGAATGAGCTCGCGGCCGAAATCGACGGTATCGTTGAAGGGATCGAAACCGCGGATCAGAAACGAACCGACGCCGAGCCGGTAATAGCGCAGAATAGCTTCCGCCACCTGCTCGGGCGTGCCGACCAGGCAGGATGTATTGCCGAGCGCGCCGGTCGCTCGCGCGATCGGCATCCATAGCCGCTCATCGTGGACATCGCTTTCAAGCGCAAAGCTCATCAGCCGGCGCCCGGCATTGTCGACCGGTCCGGTCGTCGCTTCCTGCCGGCTCCAGCCCTTTTTGCCGCTTTCGCCAGTCATGGCCGCAAGGATTTTGTTGGCTTTATCCCAGGCCGCGCCCTCGCTCGCTGCGATGATCGGGCGCACCGAAACGTTAAAGCCCGGCGCCCGCCCGAACGCGGCGGCGCGGGCGCGAAACTCTTTCAATCGCTCGCGGGTCGAAGCCAGCGGCTCGGCATAGATGGCATAGACGTCGCAAAGCTTCGCGCCCATTTCCAGCGCGCCCTCGGAGGCGCCGCCGAAGAACAACAGCGGGTGCGGCTTCTGCAGCGGGCGCACGTCGGAATGCGCGCCGTTGACGCGGTAGAACTCGCCGGCGAAGTCGAATGGTTTGTCGTTTGCCCAGGCGAGCTTCATCACTTCCAGATATTCCGCGGCGCGGCGGTAACGCTCGGCTTTCGGGGTGAAATCGCCGTCGCCCTCCTGCTCGTCGTCGGTCTTGCCGGTGATGATATGCACAGCAAGCCGGCCGCCGGTGAGATGATCGAAAGTAGCGACCTTGCGCGCCATCAAAGTGGGCGCGACAAAACCCGGCCGATGCGCAATGAGGTAGCCGAGCCGCTTGGTCTGCTCGGCGGCGTGCAGCGCCACCAGAAAACCTTCCGCCGACGACGACGAATAGCCGACCAGCACCAGGTCGAATCCGGCCTGCTCGTGGGCGCGGGCGGCCTCGGTGACATAATTCGGCGACAGGCCGCCTTCGATGACATGTAAAGTGGCGTCGCTCGCCGGCGGCGTGACGCCGATCATGCCGATGATGCGAACGGACATGCGATCTCGGTCGACTTGTTACGTAAGCCGGAACAATATCAGGAGGACGCTCTAGGGTCGCGCATTAAAATTCTGATCCGGGAACGCCGATGCATCGGGGGCCTTGATCACCACGAACGGATGATCGACCGCCTGATGGCACGCATTACAGCCCTGGGTGAGCTGATCGTAGGCCACGGCGAATTTTTTGGCATCCTGCTGCTTGATGGCGGCTTCGACGGCTTTCACCGGCTGGCCCAAGGCCGCGTCGACCAGTTCAGCCACCGGCAGACCGCGAAACCGCGGCTGCGCCTTTTTGATGCCGGCAAAGACCTGTTGGATTTCCACCAGCGCATAGGCGGCCAGCGGCCAATTTTCAGCGCGCCCGGCCAAGCCGAGCTTGGCATGGCGCGGCTGCACCAGGGTGTTCATCATGTCGCCCATCGACAGCGTATAGGGCACGGGCGCGGCATCCGCTGCGTTCGGCGGTGGCGCCGGCGGCTGTTGCGCCATGACGATGGTTCGACCGGCGATCGGCAAAGCGGTCACGAGTGCCGCAACAAGCATGGAAACTTTTTTCATGGATTGCTCCCGTAACTTTGCGGCGTAGCGCGTAACACCACGGACCTAATCTAACGGTTCGAGGCGCAAGATTTCGGCGCCGTGATTGTTGCCGGCCCAGAACTCGACCGGATCGGTCGAATTGTCGACGAAGACGCGCCGGATATTGGCCGGCCGCGGCAGCAGATATTCCACCGACTGCCCGCTTTGCGGATCGAAGCGCAGCACGCGATCGCTCGCCATGCCGGCGCTCCATAATTCGCCGCGCTTGTCGCAAAACACGTCGTACGGATAGGTATAGGGCGTCGGCACGTCCCATTCCTTGAACGTCTCCGCCTTGGTATCGAACATCGCCAGCTTGTTGGCGGCAAATTCCGCGAACCATAGCCGGCCTTGAGCGTCGAGCATGGTCCGGCGCGGCCGGGAATTCGGCGTCGGCGTCGGAAAGATCGTGACGGCGCCGGTCTCGGCGTCGACGCGGCCGATGTTCTGATCGCCGAAATCCATGAAATACAGGTTGTTCCTGCCGTCCGCCGCCATGCCGTAGGGCGCATGCTCGCGACCTTGCGGCAGAAACTTGAAGGGATCGATGCGCTGGTACTTCCCGGTCTTCAGATCGAGCCGCATGATCGCATGCCGCGCCACGTCATTGGTCCAGACCTTGCCGTCGACGTCATCGCCGCGCGGCATCACCATCGACTGCTGCATGGCGTCGTCACTGGCGGCTTCGTCGACCGGGAAAATCTGAAAAGTCCTGGTCTTCGTATCGAAACGGGCGAGCCCGGCCTGAAACATCATAGCGAGCCACAAATTGCCATCGGCGTCAGGTTCGAGGTCGAGCGAGCCGGTTGGAAAGCCCGGCTTCCGCACCGGAATAGGATATTCCCTGAGCGCACCGGTGGTGGGATCGAGCTCGCCGAGGACATTCTCGACGAAATCCGAGTACCAGACATGGCCTTCGCGGTCGGTGCGCACGTCATGCGGCGCGATCGTCTGGCGCGGCAAATCGTACTCGGTGATGACGACATGGGTGGCGCGTCCCTTGGGCCGCGGCAGGGTTTTCAATTCGTAATTCCAGACCGGCCCGTTGCTGAGATTTATCGTCGCCAGATAGGCGGCGAGCTTGGCGACAACGGCGGTATTGATTTTGACCGGCGCAACGCGCATTTGCACCCGGGCTTGGATCGTATTGTTGGCGTAACTCGCCATGCGCGCCAACACCGGCACAAACTGTTCGGCATTGAACGTCGAGCGGACGATCCGTTGCAGCGTGTGGCAGCTCATGCACTCCATCAGCGGCTGCTTCTGCTCTGCCGTGCCGGGCATGCTCATCAGCCACTCGGTATTGGTGAGTTGCGCGGCGAGGTCGGCCGTCTTGGTGAGCTTGATCGCGACATCGGCCGGCCCGGCGCCGAGTTCCACGGTTTCCGGGCCGGCGAGATCGTAACCGGTCGCGCGAATGCGCAGCGTATAGTGCCCGGGCGATAATCGACCGTCCGGAAACCGGAAGCGGCCCAGCGCGTCGCTGACAACCGTGACGGTGATCGGCGAGCCCGCTTCTTGCGCGCTGACCAGAACGCCTTCCATCGCGCCCTCTGCGGCGGAGCTGACGGTGCCGGTCAGCGTCTGCGCAAGCGAGGGTGCTGCCTGGATAGAGGCGACGACGAGCAACGCGATTGCGGCGACAACGCAGCGCAGCCGCGTCATGGGCTAATCTTTCTGCAAGACACAATCGACTTCGACCGGGTCCTTCATGTCGCCGGGCGCATTGGGACGGCGCACGACATTGTCTTGCTTGTAGCCATCCTTGGCGCAGGAAATGGCGATGTCGTCAGGATTGATGCTCTTGGCAAAGCCGGCGACTTTGTACACGCCGATGCTGTTGGTGGTGGTGACGACCGCGCCGCCGCTTTTGACGGTAGCCGTTACCCTGGCATCGCCAACGGCCGCACCATCGGAATCGCGCACAAAGCCGAAAAACGGCGGTCCGTCATTGGCGCTGGTATTGGTGTCGTCGCCAAAGGTCATTTGTCCACCGGCATGCGCCGCGGTCAGACCGCCGAGCACCGCGACCGCGACGGCGGAGCGCCAGCGAGCCTTATGCCGCGGCATTCCGGGCATCATCGCGTGAAATAGCCGCTGAGGAGATGCGCAATCGCCGCAATCGAACAGATCGGCACCAGCCATGCTAATCCCGACCACAACCGCTTGCCGGGATTGCCGGGGAGCCAACTGACGATAAGGCCGGCCAGCGCGCCGGCGATCGCCGAGGTCGCGATCCAGCCGTACCAATACATCATCGGGCCGTCTCCCACCGCCTGCGTGAGCAAAGTCCATTTGCCGACCGTCGGCGCGTAGGAGAACAGCGCCCAATTGTAGTCGACGGCAAAATAATAGACTGCGGCAAAGACCGCGGCGAAGGTGACGGCAAAAACCGGAAAACGGCTCTGGGTGCTCATGCGCCGCCTCTCATGTGCCGATGCCGCGAATATTGTTGGCGACATGGCCGGCGAGGAACGCCCACCAGATGATGAAGGCGAGCAGCGTGGTCAGCAATTTACGCGTACGCAAATCGCCGGCGTCGGACGACGGCTGCCAGAAATACCAATACGCCGGCAACACCGCCAAGCCGACCGCGATGAGGTGTTCCTTAAGCTCAAACGCCCCGACCGATTTCCAGTAGTGGCCCATTTCCATCATGAGGCGGGCCGAGATGCGGTAGTTGGTGTAAAGAACACTGCCCATCGTCGCCGTGACCAGGTAGAGCACGATGACGGCGTTGACGTAATGCGCCGAGCCGACGGCGCGGAAACGGGCCACGAAATTCGTCGCTGCCGCGCGCGCCGGCGCCCAGACGCTCACGACCTGATGAGTAATCGCGCCGAGCAGGAGAAACGCTAAAAGTCCATGCGTGATGACCAGCGCGATCCACATTCTACCTCCCCGCACTTTATTCGCGCCATCTGCGTGACGCTTGCTCCATGCACGGCACCGCCGCGCACTAGCTCTTGTCGCCCTGGTGGGACATCAATATAGCGCTTACGCCGGCGTTCGACAATTTCGTCACATACCGAGCCGTGACATGACGATCGCGGTTATCGCGTTCAGACGTAAACGCTCTTCATCTGCCCTTCGGGATAGCGCGAGCCGGCGACGGCGCCGATCGGCACGGTGCTGGAAATCTGCGCCAGCTCGTCGTCGCTCAATTTGACCGAGAGCGCGCCGATATTCTCGACGAGCCGCTCCTTGTGCTTGGTGCCAGGGATCGGCACGATGTCGTCGCCTTGCGCCAGCAGCCACGCCAGCGCGAGCTGACCGGGCGTGCAGTTTTTCTTGCGCGACAATTCCGCGATTTTCTGCACCAGGCCGAGGTTGTGCCCGATATTTTCCGCGGCAAAGCGCGGATGCCGCTTGCGCGCATCGTTGTCGGCCAGCGACTTGGGATCTTCCACCGCCCCGGTGAGGAGACCGCGCCCGAGCGGCGAATAAGCAACAAAAGCGATGCCGAGCTGCCGGGTCGTTTGCAGCGTCTCCTCGCCCTCGGCGCGATAGAGCAGCGAATATTCGTTCTGCACGGCCGCGATCTTGTGCACGGCATGACCGCGGCGAATGGTTTGCGGGCTCGCCTCGCTCAAACCCA
This sequence comes from uncultured Alphaproteobacteria bacterium, assembly GCA_963816565.1. Lineage (GTDB taxonomy): Bacteria > Pseudomonadota > Alphaproteobacteria > Rhizobiales > Xanthobacteraceae > BOG-931. The sequence continues at coordinate 395,963 of CAWFLM010000004.1, forward strand.
GCGCGCGGACCTTGCCCTGCTCGACGAGCCTCGCCATGGCGCCCACGGTATCCTCGGTCGGCACGGTGGGGTCGATGCGGTGCTGGTAGTAAAGATCGATCACCTCGACGCCCAAGCGCTTAAGACTCGCTTCGCACGAGCTGATGACAAATTCAGGCCGGCCGTCGGCGACCTTGCCGCCGCGACCGCCAAGGTTGCCGAATTTTGTCGCCAGAACCACCTCAGAGCGCCGCCCTTTGATGGCTCGGCCGACGAGCTCCTCGTTATGGCCGGCGCCATAGGCGTCCGAGGAATCCAGCATGGTGATGCCGCGATCGAGCGCCTCGCGAATAAGCGCAATCCCGTCATCGTCGTTGCTGGCGCCGTAAACGCCGGACAGCGACATGCAGCCGAGCCCGATGGCCGAGCTGGAAATGCCGGACGAGCCGAGCGTACGTGTTGGAAGTTTCTGCGTTGTCGCCATTTGAGCGCTCTCCTGCTGGCTGCCCTACCCGTCTTGCACGCTATTTAACGTATCCGAACGGTCCGTACTATGCCCGGCCGACCGCCTTGGCGATGACGCCGGACGCGTCGGCCGGCGCGCTATCGCCGGTCCAGGCGATATAACGGTCGGGGCGAACGAGCATCAGTCTGGCCTCATAAGCCGTGCGGCCACCCTGGTAAGTGTCGCATACCGTTGTCAGCGGAACGCCGAGGCCGCGCGCCGCCTTTTCGAATGCCGCGATTGTTTGACCTTCGCCGTCGAACGCAAGCAAGGTGAAATCCCTGCCGAGTTCCTCGAAGACATTGCGCCCCGACGAAAGCGGTTGCGGCGGCAGGTGATGGCCGGCGCGCGCCTTGAAGGTATGCGAGCCACGCGCGCTGCTGGCGCCGCCGCGCGGTCCGAAGACGATCGGCGAGCCTTCGTAGTGCGGCTCGTAGGTCAGCACCCGCGGCGCCGCAGCGCCGGCGTGATCCTTCCAAGCCTCTTCGAATTCGGCACGGTCGCGATCCGGGTCGTAGCGGTCCAAAAATATCTTGTCGCGCTGAATGCCCGCTTCGATGAAGTCGCGACCGGTCTCCACAAAAATGGGCTGACGCTCGACGGTGTAGCTTTGCAACAGCGCGTCGTTGCCCCAGCCTTGGAGTTTGCCGGCGAGCTTCCAACCCAGATTGGCGACGTCGTCGAGACCGTTGTTGAGGCCGTAACCGCCGTAAGGCGGGTGCGAATGGGCGGCATCGCCGGCGATGAAGACACGGCCCAGTTGATATTTCTCGGCCACCGCGATCCGCAAATCCCAAAAGCCGACATAATCGAAGTCGCAGGCGAAGGGAAACCCGGCGACGCTCTGCAAGAGCGCGTTAAAATCGTAATTGTCCCGCGTCGTATTGGCCGGCACCGGCGAATGAAAGAACCAGCTTTCGCCGACATCGACACGTCCGAAGAACTGCCAATAGCCTTTCAGCTCCGGGTGCAGCACCCGATAAGTGGAGCGCGGCGGAAAGCGTTTGAGCTTTTCGTGCAATTCGCGGGAGCGGAACAGCGCCAACACCATGAGCTCATTGAAATCCGCGCCGCTGCGCTCGATGCCGAGCTGCCGGCGCACCGTGGATTGGCCGCCATCGCAACCGACCAGGTATTCGGCCTCGATGATTTCCTTCCCGGCGCCGACCTCCTCGGCGATGGTGACGCGCACGCTGCCGGCATCTTGCTCTATCGTCTCGGCCTTCCAGCCGAACCGGCTTTCGACGCTGGGCAACTGCGTCATTCTTTTGCGCAGCGCATATTCCACCAGATATTGCGGCAGCCGTTCGTTTTTCTGGAAATAATAATCGTTGACGATTTCGCGCAGCGGCGGCGCGTACCAATATTCGCTGTTCAGATTGCGATAAGAAACAATGCCGCTCATCGGGTATTCCGGCGGCAGCATGCGCGCGGCGCGCACCGCGTCGGCGACGCCCCAGCAGTAGAAGTGTTCCATCGAACGCTGCGTCAGGTTTTGGCCCTTGGGAATGAGCTGCGGCTCGGTTCGCCGCTCGACCAAGGCGCATGAAATTCCCCGCTGGCCGAGTTCGACCGCGAGCGCGACGCCGACAGGTCCTCCGCCGACAATGACGACCTGATGCCGTTTGCTCATTTCCAATATCTGTCGATTGTTGTTTGCTTGGTTACTGGCGCAGCAGCAGGACCGGGTTGGCCGTTTCCGGAACGCGTTGCCAGGTTTTGGCGTCGTTTTGCTCGAATTGCCAATTCTGGCCATGCGCCGAGTAGAGCACCAGCGCGCCCTCGTCCATGCGCCAGGCGCTCGGCGCAAAGGCCGTGACGAAGGCGTCGCAGCCGGGCTTGACCGTGAGCGCCAGGGCGTCGCCGGCCGGGCTATTGCCCAGCGTCAGCACGCAGATCGGCTTGCCGGCGCCGCGCGCGACAGCCCAATCGCCGACCATGTCGGCGGCAGTGAGCGTGGGCGCTGCGGCGGCAGTCTGCAAAATGTAGCGACCCTCTTCCGGCGTGAACCCGTCATACATGCCGCCCTCGACCTCGCTGAGCTCCACCACTTCCTTGCCGGTCGCATCGAGCAGACGCAAATCGCCATAATTGTCCAACGACCAGCCGACGATATTCGCCGTCGATGGAAACAGGTTCGGGCAGTTTTTGTCGATCTCGAGCTTAAAGCCGCCGGTCGCCGGATCGGGGCGAAAATTGAAGTGGCAGACCCGGTCGTGATCGGCATTGGAGAACTCCCAAGTGCCGATCATGGCGTGAAAGGGATCGGCGGCCGGGGGCGGCGAGGCAGTTTGCGCCGGCGCATTCGGCGCCGGAGCATTCGGGGCTGGAGCATCCTGCGGCGGGGCGCCTTTCGGCTCACCGCCTTGCACATCCTGCGCGAAACTCGGTCCGCCGCACAGACTGGCCGCCAAAGCGCCAACAATGATCACGCGGCAACTATTCATGCGCAACTGCTTCCAGCTTACTGCAAACGCTACCATCTTCGCGCCAGGCCGTCAGGCGGCCCTCAATCCGCGCTCCATGATTTAAACGGCGTCTCCGGCACCGGCGTCAGCGGCGGCTCGCCGGCAGCCCAGGCCGCGATGTTGTCGACCACCAGCTGATCCATTTTGTCGCGCGTATGGACCGATCCCGAGCCGACATGGGGCAACAGCACGACATTGTCCATCGCAATCAGCTCGGCCGGAACTTCCGGCTCTTTGACAAAAACGTCGAGGCCCGCCGCCATGATGCGCTTGTCCTTGAGCGCCTTGATCAAAGCCGGCTCGTCGACCACCGAACCCCGCGCCATGTTGATGAGAATGCCATTCGGTCCGAGCGCGTCCAGCACTTCGGCATTGATGATATTTGCCGTCGACGCACCACCCGGCACGATCACCAGTAGCGTATCGACGTCGCGCGCCATGTCGAGCAGGTTGGGGTAATGCCGGTAGGGCAGCTCGCTACGCTTTTGCCGCGTGTGATAGACGACCGGCACTTTCATGGCGTCGAGCCGGCGCGCGATGGCCTGACCGATGGCGCCCATGCCGACCAGGCCGACGGTGCGATTGCGCAGCGTCGCTTTGCTCAAGGGATAGCCCTTTTCCCTCCATTTCCCGGCCCGAAGATAGCGCTCGGCCTGGGGAAATTCGCGCACGGTGCACAGCAGCAGACCGAGCGCAGTGTCGGCGACCTCCTCGGTCAAAACGCCGGCGGTATTGGTCAGGATGACATTGTGCGCAGCCGCCCATTTGACGTCCATATGGTCGTAACCGACGCCGAAGCTCGCGACGATCTGGAGTTTTGGCAATTGCGCCATCAGGTCGCCAGGAATCTTATAGGCCGTATCGCTGCAAGCGATGGCGCGCACGTGGGCGTGCTCGGCTAGGAACACGTCGCGGTCCTTCGCTTCGGCGGCCTTATAAACCGTGCAGGCGGCGTCGAGGCCTTTGACGATGACCGGCTTAAGCGGGCCGAGCAGCACAACCTCGCGCTTGGTAGCTGTCATCATCACACCAACATGCTCACCGGCATTTCGAGAAGAGTTTTGACCGCGGCCAGAAGCTCGGCGCCGAGCGCGCCGTCAACCACGCGATGGTCGCAACCCAGCGTGACGCTCAACATACTGACGAAGGCGACGCCGCCGCCGGCTTTCTCGACCGCCTGGCGGCGCGCGGCGCCGACCGCCAGGATGGTGGCGTGCGGTGGATTGATGATGGCGGTGAATTCGCGCACCTGATGCATGCCGAGGTTCGAGATCGCCGACGAGCCACCCTGGTACTCGGAGGGCTTGAGCTTCTTGTCGCGGGCGCGGGTCGCGAGGTCTTTCATCTCCGCCGATAGGACGCTCAGCGATTTCGTCTCGGCGCTGCGGATCAGCGGCGTGATCAGGCCGCCATCGAGCGCGACCGCAATACCGATATCGGAATGCTCGAAGCGCAGGATGCGGTCGCCGGCCCAGACGGCGTTCGTTGCCGGCACGCGCTGCAAGGCGAGCGCCAGCCCACGGATGACGAAATCGTTGACCGAGAGTTTGAACAGGGGCTTGCCGTCTTTGTCCTTGGGCGCCGCGGCATTGGCTTCCTCGCGCAACGCGATGAGCCGGTCGATTTCGACGTCGGCGGTAAGATAAAAATGCGGAACGGTTGCGGCCTGGGTCAGCCGCGTCGCGATAGTGCGCCGCATGCCATCGAGCGGCACTTCTTCGTAGCTATCCGGCGCATAGAGGGCTTTGATCTCGCGGCGCCCGGTCCCTCGGCGCCAGCGCGCGATGGCTGCGGCGCTTCTGCCACGTCGCGCGCGACGATGCGGCCGTGCGGGCCGGAGCCGCGCAGGCGCGACAGATCGATGCCGACCTCGCCGGCAAGCCGCCGCGCCAGCGGGGTCACGGTCGCGCCGCCGGGCAAGCGGGCCGGTCCGTAATTGCGTTCCGGGGTACGCACTTCAAAAAACGGGTCGAGCTTGATCGGGTGCCGGGCTTCTCGCGTTTCCGGTGACGGCGGCGCGGCCGACCGTGTCGCAGCCGAAGCTGCTTGGGGAGCCGGCGGCGACGGCGTGGCACGCGGTGCAGTCGCCGGTGCACTTGCCGCTGTGCCGGACCCGTCCGAAATCACGCCGACCACGGCGCCGACCGGAGCGACCTCACCCGCCACCACGCGAATCTCGGCGAGCACGCCGGTCGTGGTCGAAGGCACTTCCATCGAAACCTTATCGGTCTCGATCTCGAATAGATTGTCGCCCGGCTTGATGGCGTCGCCGGCCGACTTGAACCACTTGATGATCTTGCCTTCGGCGACGGTTTCGCCGAGTTGCGGCATCAGGACGTCCATGTTCAGCGCCGCCTCACTTAATCCGTTGCCATATCACTTCCCGCGTAGTGCCGACGGGACGCAGAATAAGCCGGTCGCCGACGAATTCGTAGCCGCGCACGACGTCGCCCTTGTCGCCGGGCTGCACGCTGCCCTGGCGATGATGGGTGACCGTGCGCGCGCTTTCGTCGACCGAATAAGTGCCGAAATAAGCGATGTGGTCTTCGAGCGCGGCCTTCGCCTCTTCGCCGGTCGGCTCCTTGCCGGCCCGCGGCACGTCGCGGTCGGGTGCGACGTGACAGGCCATGTGGCCGTGCGCGTCGTAGATGATGATGCCTTTTGGGCTCGCGCCGCGTTCGCCTTGCGCTTTGCCGTCGAGCGTCGAGCCGACATAGCGCCACGAGCCGATCAGACGTTGGGCTACAGATGGGGAGTGTTCGTTCACCGCGTCACCGCAAGATTTGCTTTGTCTGTTGTTCAGCCGCTCCGGAGGGCAGCGGCAAGGATTTTTATTTGATGCGTTCCCAAGTGACTTCCATCGTCGAATTTGGCGGCCGCAGCACCAAGCGATCGCCAGCGAACTCATAGCGACGCACCAGATCGCCCTTGTCGCCCGGCTGCAGACTATCTTGGCGATGATGCGTGACGGTGCCGGTTTTTTCGTCGATGCTATAGGTGCCGAAATAGGCGATGTAATCCTTCAGCGCGATCTTGGCCTCTTCCGGCGTCATCTCGGCGCCGGCGCGCTTGCGCTCGACATCGGGCGCGATCTGCACCGCCATCTCGCCGTGCGGGCCGTAATAGATCATGCCTTTTGGATTGGCGCCGCGATCCCAGTTGCCGCCGTTGATCCGCGTTCCGACATAGCGCCACGCGCCGAGCAGCCTGTTGGCGACTTCGTCTCTGGTCATGACTTGACGGTTCGCTTTACCAGGTCACCGAAATGTATTGCGTCTCCAAAAACTCCATCAACCCTTCATGCGCGCCCTCGCGGCCGAGGCCGGACTGCTTGACGCCGCCGAATGGCGCAGAGGGATCGGAGACGAGGCCACGATTAAGCCCGATCATGCCGAAGTCGAGCTTCTCCGAAACCCGCATGCCGCGGCTCAAATCCTTGGTGTAGAGATAAGCCACCAGGCCGTATTCGGTATCGTTGGCGCGGGTGATCACCTCGTCCTCGGATTTGAAGGTCTGGATCGAGGCGACGGGGCCGAAAATTTCCTCGTTCAGCATTTTCGAATCGTCGGCGACGTTGGCGAGCACGGTCGCCGGGTAGAAAAAGCCGGGACCGCCGGGCGCTTTGCCGCCGGTCAGTACTTTGGCGCCTTTCTTCACCGCGTCGTCGACCAGTTCGATCACCTTGTCGAGGCCTTCCTTGTTGACGAGCGGGCCGAGCGCGACGCCGTCATCGAGGCCATTGCCCATTTTCAGGCCGGACATCTTGGCGGTGAGTTTCTTGGTAAACTCGTCCTGCACCTTCTCATGCACATAGAAGCGATTGGCCGCGGTGCAGGCCTCGCCCATGTTGCGCATTTTCGCAATCATCGCGCCATCGATCGCGGCATCAATATCGGCATCGTCGAACACGATGAACGGCGCATTGCCGCCGAGCTCCATCGCCGGCTTGACGATATTGTCGGCGGCTTCGTGCAGCAGCTTGCGGCCGACTTCGGTCGAGCCGGTGAACGACACCACCCGCACGCGCGGATCGTGCAGCATCGCGCTCACGACCTTGCCGGACGAGCGCGACGGGATGACATTGACGACGCCGGCCGGCACGCCGGCTTCTTGCAGGATCGGCATCAATGCCAGCATCGTCAGCGGCGTGTCGGACGCGGGCTTGAGCACGACCGGGCAACCGGCGGCGAGCGCCGGACCGATCTTGCGGGTCGCCATCGCGGCAGGGAAATTCCACGGCGTCACCAGCACCGCGAGACCGGCCGGCTTGTGGTGGACGAAGATGCGCGCGCCGGCGACGGGGGCGACCGAGTTCGACCCGATATTGCGCACCGCCTCCTCGGCGTACCAGCGGAAGAATTCCGCGGCATAGGCGACCTCGCCGCGCGAATCCGACAGCGCCTTGCCGTTCTCGATGGTGATCAGCTTCGCCAGCCGCTCGGCGTCGCGCATGATGAGTTCGTAGGACTTGCGCAAAATCTCGCCGCGTTCGCGGGGCTTTTTGGCGGCCCAGCCAGGAAAGGCGGCCTGCGCGGCATCGAGCGCCGCTTTGGCGTCGTCGACCGTGGCGCTCGCGACCGAGGCCACTTTATTTTCGGTCGCCGGATCGATCACGTCGAACCGGCCGCCATCGGAAGATTTGCGCCACTGGCCGCCGATCCACAGATCGGTCGGAACGTTGGCGAGCAGATTGTCATACATGGCCATGATACTGAAATCCTAATACTGTCCTGCGGGTGCCGGTCCCGACGCGGGACGGCGTCATTTCCCGCGCTTTAGTTCGACAAGGATATTGCGGTAGGGCTCGATCGGTGAGATTGCGCAGCTCGTGCTTCTCGCCGGCATCTTTCCAGATAACGCCGCCGGCCTTGTCATTGGCGATATAGGACTTGCCCTGCACGTTCTCGATCTCGGCTTTGCCGCCGGTAACGTTAATAATAACATAGTCCATGGTGTGGTGGTGCCAGGGCTTCTTTCCGCGCGGGGGAACGCGCATGTCCCACACCCGCACCTGATCGTTCTCGTAGAGGACCTCGGTGCCGATCGGCCCATTGGGATTTTCGCGGCTGGGTTCGTTGGCCAAATCGTCTGCCATGATCTTGCCCGTCATGAGTTGAGGCTGCGCCGCACGCGCTCGGCAATCCGCTCGACCGACGGCAGCGCCATGTCTTCCAGAATGTCCGCCGCCGGCAGCGGGATATGCGGCGTGGTGATCCGCACCGGCGGGCCGTCGAGATCGTAGAACGCCTCGTCGGCGACAATGGAGACGATTTCCGCGCCCCAGCCGCACAGCCGCGGGTTTTCTTCGACGGTGAAAAGCCGGTGCGTGCGCGCCACCGAGCCGAGGATGGTCTGCGTATCGAGCGGCACCAGCGAACGCACGTCGACGACTTCGCAATCGATGTCGTGTTCGGCCTTGAGCTTGTCGGCGGCGGCTAGCGCGCGCGGCACCATCATCGCCAGCGCGATAATGGTGGCGTCTTTGCCGGGGCGTACGATATTGGCGGTGCCCAGTTTGTCGACGATTTCGCCGTCCGGCACTTCGCCCTTGGTCGGATAGAGCGATTTATGCTCGAGAAAGATCACCGGGTCGGGATCGCGCACCGCGGCGGCCAAAAGCCCGATGACGTCGCGCGGCGACGACGGCGCCACGACTTTCAACCCGGGAATCATCATGCACCAGTTCTCGACGCTCTGCGAATGCTGCGCGCCGAAGCGCGCGCCGCCGCCGTTGCCGGTGCGCACCACCAATGGACATTTGACTTGGCCGTTTGACATATAACGGCTTTTCGGAAACTCGTTGGCGATATAGTCGAAGCAGACCGCGAAAAAATCGGAGAACATGATCTCGGCGATCGGTTTCAACCCGGTCATCGCCGCGCCCATGGCTGCGCCGAGGATGGCCTGCTCGGAAATCGGCGTGTCGCGCACGCGTAAGCGGACCGAATTGCTCGTAAAGGCCGACGGTCGCCTTGAATACGCCACCGGCTTTGGCCACGTCCTCGCCAAGAAATACCACATCGGGATCGCGCGACATTTCTTGCGCGATGCCGCGGATGACGGCGTCGCGATAGGTCAATTCCGCCATGCGAAGCCTCCGTCGGCATAAACGTCAGTAGTGAGAATATCGGCCGGCGGCATCGGCGCCGCCTTGCATTTCTCGGTTGCCTCGTCGACGCGGCGTTTCACATCGGTCTCAATGCCGACGATGATGTCCTCGCCGACGCCGAATTCAAGCCGCTCGCGATAGATTTTAATCGGATCACGCTCTTTCCATTTTTCCAGTTCGCCTTCGGGGCGGTATTTGGCCGGGTCGGCGCGCGAATGGCCGCTGTAGCGATAGGTCATGCATTCGATCAGCGACGGGCCGCCGCCGGTGCGCGCCTTGTCATAGGCCGCGCGCGCAGTGCGATAGACGATGTCGGCGTCGTTACCGTCGATAACGATGCCCGGCAGCCCGTAGGAAGCGGCGCGATCGGCCGCCGGATGCGCCACCGCGGTCACGTCGCCGATCGGCGTATATTCCATGTAGAGATTGTTCTCGCAGACGAAGATCACCGGCAGCTTCCAGACCACGGCGAAATTCAGCGCCTCGTGAAAGGCGCCGATATTGGTGGTGCCGTCGCCGAAGAAGCAGACCGAAACGTCATTCTGCGCCCTTGTACTGCGCGCGCCACGCCGCGCCGCAGGCGATCGGCAGATGCGCGCCGATGATCGCATAGGAGCCCATGACGCCGTGATCGACCGAGGTCAGGTGCATCGATCCGCCCTTGCCGCGCATCAGACCGTTGTCGCGCTGCATCAGCTCGCCCAGCACCTTCTCGATCTCGACGCCGCGCGCCAGCGTATGGGCATGGCCGCGATAGGTGCAGAACGAAAGATCGCCGGGCTGCATCGCGGCGGCACAGCCGGCGGCGACCGCCTCCTGGCCGAGCGAAAGATGGCTCGTGCCCTTCACCAGGTTTTGCAGAAACAGATCGAATGCGCGTTGCTCGGCCTCGCGAATCTCGACCTGCATGCGATACAGGCGAAGCCGGGTTGGTTCGCCGATATCGTCGTTTTGGCTCGCATGCGCTGCGGGCGCGAGGTCTTCGACCTTGGCCATGAAAAGTCCTCGGATTGCGCCATACCAAGCGTGGGGCGGGCGCAACTTAGCGCCACTTGCGAAGCCGAGGCAACGTCATCGCGACGACGGCGGGACCCGGAGGCGCGAGGCCATTTGCGTGGGCGCCCCGCTCGTATTGGGTAAGCCGCTTGCGCGGGGCCTCGCAAGTTCCTAATTGACGCAAGCGGGAGATCGCGATGAGCCAAGAATCCCTGGAATCCCGAAGACCCCCGGATTACGTCCAGCGCTTCTTCGGCGGTCCGACCCCTCGCCGTGATCGGCCGGCTTATTCTGCTGTCGGTTCTGGTGGGAGTTATCCTTGCCGCGATCGGCCTCGACCCCTGGAATATCCTCGAATTGGTGCGCCGGCTTATCGAGCACATCTGGAATATGGGATTCGACGCCATCCGCTGGCTGTGGCGGTATTTTTTGCTCGGCGCGGTGATCGTCGTGCCGATCTGGCTTCTGGTGCGCTTGGCTAAGGCGCCGCGCGGCCTTTAGGCGGCATCCCTGAGGCTGCCCGCGGCGAATCCGAGTCAACTCCAGTGAACTGACGAGGAGCCGAGGGCGGAAACTGCCCCGCGTCCTTTTCATTCCGAAGTTCGCGTCGAGCATAGCGCCACCGGCATTGGCGCACTTCGGAAGCGGGTAACTCGCGGTTATTCGTCGATCGAATCTGCGCCGGGCTGCGGCGCGCCGTCATTCTCCGTAGGAACGGACTGATCCGCCGCATAGTCGCGCGGGCCGCCGCGATGTCGCCGCCGCCGCCGATGCAGCGGAAACCGGTCCGCTGAACCGTCATAGCCGTTGGGCCCGTTGCCGCCCTGACCATGCGGACCGTTCGCGCCTTGCGCGCCTTGGCCGTGCTGCGGCGTGCTCTGCTGGGGTGGCTGGCCGCCGGTAATAAACGATGGTAGCCGTTCGACGTCAGCTTCGCTTTCCGGCATCTGCGGCTGCGGCCGCGGCTGAAAGTGCTGCGGCTGGTGTTGCGGTTGGTGTTGCGGCGGCTGATTTGACTGATAGTGCTGCGGTTGATGCTGCTGCGGCTGATGCTGTTGCGGCTCGCGCTGATAGAACGGCTGCATTTGCGGCGCGTACGGCTCGCCGATTTGCGGCTGATCATCGCCTTCATCGTCGCCGTCGTCCGTCATATTGCCGCCCACTCCACCGCCCGGTTGCTGCTGCTGAAAATAGGGTTGGTTCTGACGAAGCTGTTCTTGCGCGGCGGCGATCAAGCGAAAATAATGTTCGGCATGCTGATAATAATTTTCGGCGGCGACTGGATCGCCGGAGCTTTGCGCATCGCGGGCGAGCTGGAGATATTTTTCGGCAATGTGCGAGGCCGTGCCTCGGATTTTTACATCCTGGCCGTTGGACTTATACATCCGCGACAGCGGATTCTGGTGATGATGACCACCCTTACGATTACGACCGCGCATGCGTTTATTCTGACCGTTTCTCATGGTTTGCTGTTCCGCCAACCCCGTTTTGCACGACGGCAACGACGCCGCCGCTTGTGTTCATCGTCTTTAGTCACCGAGCGTCACTCGAATACCATCGTCCCGCCTGGGGGCCGCTCGCATTCACGTTTGAACGTCACGGCCCTCAGTCGATCAGCCCTCATCCGCGCTTCGTCCGCGGCATCGCAAACCTTTTGTCATGCGCACGTCTTGTCCGCATCGATGCGCGCCGAACCGGTAATACGTTTCGGCTTGACCTTCACGGTTTCAACTTTCGCGCTCTGAATTTGGCGATCCTGTATGCCGTCCAATCCGGCGTTCGCTATCCAGTTATCGCTTGCCAGCTTTCGCTTGTCTGTCTGGCCTGCGTTGCCGACCTTTTGGAGCTAACTCTTTCAGTTAAGCTCCCGGGCGTTCAGGGCAACGCGGCACCCTCATCTCGGGCCGATTCCGTGGGGCGCAAGCTAGTCGGTTCCAGCCGACATTCCAAGTGCTTTTTTGCCGGGGTCCAATGCTCACGCCACATGCCCGTTGACTTGTCGCTTTCTTGCAACGAGGGCGCGCGCAACACCGTTAAGATCGGGTCGCGGCGCCGACGGCGCAAGACCCGCGGCGGCGAATAAAGCGGCGACCGATTCCGCCTGGTTCGCCCCAAGCTCGACGACCAGCACGCCGTCCGGAGCCAATAACGCGGGCACCGCAGCGGCAATGGCGCGATAGAAATCAAGTCCCTGCGATCCCCCGTCGAGGGCGCGGGGAGGATCGTACAGGCGCACCTCCGGAGGCAAAGTGGCGATCTCCGCCGAGGCAATATAGGGCGGATTGGAGACGATAATGTCGAACGGACCACATAACGCCGCCGCCATGTCGCAGGCGACATAGGCGGCGCGCGTCAAGCCGAGGCGGCAAGCATTGACGCGCGCGATCGCCAGCGCGCCGAGACTGGCGTCAGTGCCGATACCGAAGGCATTCGGCAATTCGGTCAGAAGGGCGAGTAAGATGGCACCGGTGCCCGTGCCAAGATCGGCAATACGCAATGGCGGTGTCCGTGACCCGCGCCGGTCGATGGCGGCAAGCGCGGCCTCGACCACTGTCTCGGTCTCCGGCCGGGGCACCAGCGTTGCCGCGTCGACAGCGAGTTCGAGACCCCAAAACTCCTTGGCACCGACGATGCGGGCGACCGGTTCGTGAGCCAGCCGGCGCCGCACCAAGGCCGCGATCGCGCTTGCTTCGCCGGCGGCGAGTTTGCGGTCGTTCGCCGCCACAAGGCCGGCATGATCGAGCGAAAGCGCGTGACCGACCAGCAGCCGGGCATCGAGTTCAGGCAAATCCCAGCCGCCGGCGCGTAGCGTTGCCGCCCATAGCCGCCGCGCGTCGCCGACGGTCATCGATTTCGCGCTGCCTGCCGGCGCAACCGCGGCGCCGATGGGCCCGGCCGGCGTCATGCCGTCCCCTCCGCCGCGAGCAACGCGGCCTGATTTTCTGCGACCAGCGCGTCGATGATCTCGCCGAGCGCCTCGCCTTCCAAAATCTGCGGCAGCTTATAGAGGGTGAGATTGATGCGATGCTCCGAGACGCGGCCTTGCGGGTAATTGTAGGTGCGGATGCGCTCGGAGCGATCGCCGGTGCCGACTTGGCCGCGGCGCTCGGCGGCGCGAGCGGCGTCCTGTTTCTGCCGCTGCAGATCGTAGAGCCGCGTCCGTAGCACGGCCATGGCTTTGGCGCGGTTGCGATGCTGCGAGCGGTCTTCCTGCATCATGACGACGATGCCCGAGGGAATATGCGTCACCCGCACCGCCGATTTGGTCTTGTTGACGTGCTGGCCGCCGGCGCCGCCGGAGCGCAAGGTGTCGATACGAAGATCGGTCTCGACGATGGGAACGTCGACATCCTGCGCCTCCGGCAGCACGGCGACGGTCGCGGTCGAAGTGTGGATGCGGCCCGACGCCTCGGTATCGGGCACGCGCTGGACCCGATGCACGCCGGATTCGAATTTCAGCTTGGCGAAGGCGCCGCGGCCGCGGATTTCGGCGATGATTTCCTTATAGCCGCCCATCGCGCCTTCGCTCGCGGTTGCGATTTCCACCTTCCAGCCCTGTTTGGCGGCATAACGCTCGTACATGCGAAACAGATTACCGGCGAATAAAGACGCTTCGTCGCCGCCGGTGCCGGCGCGGATTTCGAGAATGACATTGCGGTCGTCCATTGCATCTTTGGGCAGGAGCGCCAGCCGCAATTGCTGCTCGAGCGTCGCGCGGCGTGCTTCAAGCCCGGGCTTCTCCGCTTCCGCGATGGTGCGCATCTCGGCGTCGGTCGAGGGATCCGCAATCAAGCCCGTCAGTCCGTCGAGTTCGCGCTGCGCGGCACGATAGGAATTGACCGCCTCGACCACCGGCGCGAGCTCGGCGAACTCGCGCGACAGCTTGACAAAGGTCTCGGCAGGCAACGCGGCGGCGAGATCGCGTTCCAGTGCGGCATGCCGGGCGACGAGCGCATTGAGTTTTTGGTCGGGTAACATGTCAGGTTAAGTAAAAGACCGGGCCGGCAGGCGCAACTTCGTATTTCGAAGTTGCGCTAAATAATCAGACCGGCGCAAGACCGGAAGCGGCGGTTATTTGTTGCACTAAAGCTGCAGCCCATGATCGGCGGCAAATTTCTCGAGCTGCGTGCGGATCGGCGCGACTTGGCTGCGCTGCTCGATCAAAGGGCAGAGAAACGCGGCGGCCTTGCGGCAATCGAGATCGAGCAGCATCGCCTTGACCGGCCCGACTGCCGAGGGGGTGAGCGAGAGCGAACGGTAGCCCAGCGCAGCCAAAGCCAACGCCCCGATCGGTTGCGACGCCAGCTCGCCGCACACAGTGACCGGCTTGTGATGCGCGTGCGCCTTGTCGGCGATATCCTTGAGCGCGCGCAGGACCGGCGCCGACAGCGCGTCGAAGCGGCCGGCGACGCGGGGATTGCCGCGATCGATGGCATAGAGGAATTGCACCAGGTCGTTGGAACCGACGGACAGGAAGTCGACGCGCTCGAGGAGTTCGTCAAGCTGGTAAAGCAGCGCAGGCACTTCCACCATGCTGCCGACCTCGACCTGGTCGGGCAGTTTGTGGCCGTGGCGACGCAGATGGGTGAGTTCGCGCTCGACAAATTCCTTGGCTTGGTCGAATTCCTCGACGGTCGAGATCATGGGAAACATAATCTTGAGCGCGCGACTGCCGGCCGCCCGCAGCAAGGCGCGCAATTGCGTTCGCAGCAGACCGGGGCGATCGAGGCCGAGGCGGATCGCGCGCCAGCCGAGCGCCGGATTCTCCTCTTCGACGTTGCGCATATAGGGCAGCACCTTGTCGCCGCCGATGTCGAGGGTGCGAAACGTCACCGGCTTGTCGCCGGCGGCGTCGAGCACGGCGCGGTACAGCGCATATTGCTCGCTGGTGCGCGGAAAGTTCGGCGCGACCATGAATTGCAGCTCGGTGCGAAACAAGCCGATGCCGCCGGCGCCGGTATCCGCGATGTGCGGCAGGTCGACGCTCAAACCGGCGTTGAGCAGCAAGGTCATCGCTGCGCCGTCCTTGGTGACGCAAGGCTTGTCGCGCAGCGACTGATATTGCTGCTGTCGCCGCGCCCGCAGCCGCACGCGCTCGGCGTAGGCCGCCTCCATGTCCGGCAGCGGCCGGATATGCAGATCGCCCGTTGAGCCGTCGACGATGATGGCGTCGCCCGGATCGGCGATGCCGGTGGCGTTGTCGATGTCGCCGACCGCGGGAATGCCGAGCGCCCGCGCCACGATCGCGACGTGCGAATGCGGGCCGCCTTCTTCCAGCACCAAGCCGCGCAAGCGCTTGCGGTCGTAGTCGAGGAGCGCGGCCGGACCCATGGAGCGGGCGATCAGAATCGCATTCTCCGGCAGACTGTCGCGCGACGGCGCGTGGTCGCGGCCGGTCAACTGGCGCATCAGGCGATTGGCAAGATCGTCGAGGTCGTGCAATCGCTCGCGCAGGAACGGGTCGGTTTGCCGCAACATCCGTGCCCGGGTGTCGGACTGGACGCGCTCGACGGCGGCTTCCGCGGTCAGGCCGGTCATGACCGCTTCTTCGAGCTTGTGCACCCAGCCGCGGTCATAGGCGAACATGCGATAGGCCTCGAGCACCTCGCGATGCTCGCCGCCCTCGACGACATCGCCGTGCTCGAGCATTTCGTCGAGATTGGACTGCAGCGTTTCGATGGCGGCCTTGAGATGCTCCAATTCCTTGGGCACGTTGTCGGCGATGAAATTGGTGACCACGACGCGCGGCTCGTGCAGCACGACGTGGCCGAGCGCGATGCCTTCGCTCAGCGCCGAGCCCTTGTGATGCACCGAGTGGCGGGCGGCCGGCTCGGCGCCGGGCAGCGCCAGCGCGGACAACTCGCCCGAGGCGATCATCTCGGCGAGCACCATGGCGGTGGTTTGCAGCGCCTCGACTTCCTCTTCGGAATAGGTGCGTCGGGCGCGGTTCTGCACGTCGAGCACGCCGAGCGTATTGCCGGCGCGAAGGATCGGGACGCCGAGGAAGGAGTGATAGATTTCCTCGCCGGTTTCCGGACGGAACGAGAAAGCCGGATGGGCTTGCGCGTTCGACAGATTGATCGGGCTTGCCTGGCTCGCCACCAGGCCGACCAGGCCTTCGTCGGACCGCATCACCGTGCGGTGCACCGCTTCGCGGTTGAGGCCTTCGGTGGCATAGAGTTCGAGCGTGGCATCAACGCGCAGCACATAGACGGAGCAGACCTCCGCAACCATATTGGCGGCGATCAGCACCACGATCTTATCGAGGCGTTCCTGCGCGCTGACCGGCTCCGCCATTACTTCGCGAAGCCGGCGCAGCAGCACGCGCGGACCGCCGAGCGCGCCACGCATGGCGTGAGGTCCCTCGGGCATGGCTTTGACCGGAGCGGAGCCCGTAGCGCGCCGGCCGCAATCAAAGAGGAATTCGCCTGGGTCCCGTCCCGCGGCGATTGTCCTCAAGGCTATATCGAATGCGGCATGCAAACCGCAAGCCAGAGACAACGATATGACGGCACTAGAGAATTATGCTGCGGCGCAGCGAAACTGACGGCTCAGCCCGTGGCGTTATCGAGATTGTACAGCGAATGCAACGTGCGCACCGCAAGTTCGGTAAAGGCGGTGTCAATCAAAAGCGAAAACTTGATCTCCGAGGTGGTAATGGCGCGGATATTGATGGAGCGCTCGGCCAGCGCGCTGAAGGCCTGCGCGGCGACCCCGGCGTGGCTGCGCATGCCGATGCCGATGACGGAAATCTTGGCGACATCGGTCGCGCCGTCGAGCCGGGTATAGCCGATCGCGCCCTTGGCTTTGGCGATGACGTCAAGCGAGCGCTGGTAGTCCGCCGCCGGCACGGTAAAGGTCAAGTCGGTGGTTTTGCCGTCGGCTGAGACGTTCTGCACGATCATGTCGACGTTGATATTGGCTTCGGCGAGCGGGCCGAAAATAGCCGCCGCCACGCCCGGCTTGTCCTGAACCTGGCGGATCGAGATTTGCGCCTCGTCCCTGGAGAAGGCGATGCCGGTGACGGTTTGCTGTTCCATGATCTCCCCCTCGTCGCAGATCAGTGTGCCGGGCGGATGGCCGTGCGGGTCGATTTGTTCCGGCGGGTCGAAGCTCGAACGCACGAAGATGCGTACATTGTGCACCATGCCGAGCTCGACCGAGCGCACTTGCAGCACCTTGGCGCCGAGCGAGGCCAGCTCCAGCATTTCCTCGAAGGCGACCTTCTCGAGCCGGCGCGCGCGCGGCACGACGCGCGGATCGGTGGTGTAGACGCCGTCGACGTCGGTATAGATGTCGCAGCGGTCGGCGCGGATGGCGGCGGCGATGGCCACCGCGGAGGTGTCCGAGCCGCCGCGGCCGAGCGTGGTGATACGGCCGGTTTCCTTGTGTATGCCCTGGAAGCCGGCAATGACCGCGACCTCCTTGCGGTCCTTAAAGCGCCGGATCACCTCGTCGCCGTTGACGTCAAGAATGCGCGCCGAGCCGTGCGCGTCCGATGTCAGGATCGGCAGCTGCCAGCCCTGCCAGGAGCGGGCATTGATATCGAAGTCCTGCAGGGTGATGGCGAGAAGGCCGGCGGTGACCTGCTCGCCGGTGGCGACCACGGCGTCGTATTCGCGCGCATCGAAAATGTGCCGCTCCTTGAGCGCCTCCTCGCACCACGTGACCAGCCGATCGGTCGTCCCTGCCATGGCCGAAACCACGACGGCGACTTCATGACCGGCGTCGACCTCACGCTTGACGTGACGCGCGACGTTGCGGATGCGGTCAATATCGGCGACCGAAGTGCCGCCGAATTTCATGACGAGACGGGCCATGTCGTTGTTCGCGTCCGCTTTTCGCGCTAGATCCGTAAAATGGCGCGTATAGATACCGGGGGGGTCCGCCCGCTGCAACATGGGCTAGCTGCGGCCGGCGGTTTGTCATGCCACACGGCAGCATGATAGAGACCGCCGAATTAAGGTAAAACGCGCGAATGCGGCTCGCT
Organism: uncultured Alphaproteobacteria bacterium; assembly: GCA_963816565.1. Taxonomy (GTDB): domain Bacteria; phylum Pseudomonadota; class Alphaproteobacteria; order Rhizobiales; family Xanthobacteraceae; genus BOG-931. The sequence goes on from CAWFLM010000004.1 coordinate 414,010, forward strand.
GAGCCGTTCGGTTTGCGTCGGGTGAGGGTGTGAAATGCCGGCCGTCGTCGACCCCGTCAGCGGGCTCGAATATTACGAACTGAGCCATCGTTGGGGCATGTATACGCCGATCTTCCCCGGCTACGAGGAAATCAAGCTCGAACGCATCACCCACCACGCCAAGCAAGGCGTGATGACGCACAAGATCACGACGATCTTTCACACCTCGACGCACGTCAACGCACCGCTGCATCTGATCCCCGGCGCGCCCGGCGTCGGTGAGCTTGCTCTCGATCGGTTTTTCGGCACCGGCGTCGTCGTCTCGATTCCGAAACGCAAATGGGGCCTGATCGAGCCGTCCGATCTCGATCGCGCCAAGCCGCAGATCAAGGCCGGCGACATCGTGCTGATCGATACCGGCTGGCACCGCAAAGTATTCCGACAGCAAAGAATACTTCGGCTACGCCCCGGGCTTGAGCAAAGCCGCAGCGGAATGGCTCGTCAAGAAGCGGGTCAAGCTCGTCGGCGTCGATACCGCCACCGTCGATCATCCATTGGCGACGTCGCTCGGCCCGCACCGCAACGGCCCGCAAATCAAATATCTGCTCCCGGAATACAAGGCGGCGACCGGCCGCGAAGCGATCAAGGATTTCCCCGAATGGAATCCGGCGCACCGCGTGTTGCTCGACGCCGGCATTGCGACCATCGAAAACGTCGGCGGCGATCTCGATGAGCTCAAGGGCAAGCGCTGCACGTTCCAGGGCTTCCCCTGGAAATGGCGGGAGGGCGACGCCTGCGTGATCCGGCTCGTCGCCATGCTCGATCGGAGCGGAAAACTGCGCTTGGAGCGCGGCGTTGCGCGCATGGCTGCCTATAAACAGCCGGCCGTCAAACCAGCGCGCGGCGCCAATGAGCCGCAACTCTTCGACCTCAGCCACGTCTGGGGCCACGGCATGCCGCAATGGCCGTCGCGCGCCAATCTCAATGTGCGCGTCGTGGAGTTCCACGCCAAGGACGGGCTTCTGGTGCAGCAATTCGAAGGCATCATGCATCGCGGCACCCATATGGACGCGCCGATCCATGTCGCGGAAAATCAGCCGACGCTGACCGGCTATCCGCTGTGGCGTTTTTTCGGCACCGGCGTCGCGGTTTCGATCCCGAAGGGCAAGTGGGGCGTCATTACGCCGAAAGATCTGGAGCGGGCCGAGCCGAAGATCCAGAAAAACGATATCGTGATGATCAATACCGGCAGCCACAAACTGTATGGCGACAATCCGGATTATTTCGCCTATTCGCCCGGCCTCTACAAGGAAGCCGCCGAATGGCTCGTCGAGCGCGGCGTCAAGCTCGTCGGCATCGACGTGCAGGCGCTCGATCATCCGCTCGGCACGTTTCTCGGTCCGCACGGACCGGGACCGGCGCAGCCGCATCTCGACGTCGAATATTTCGCCGAAACCGGCCGGCACATCATCGACGATTTCCCGTATTGGGAGCCGGCGCACAAGATCATGATGACCAACGGCATTCCCGGCATCGAGAATATCGGCGGCGATATCGACGCCATCACCGGCCGGCGCTGCACCTTCTTTGCCTTCCCTTGGCGCTGGCCGGAGGGCGAAGGCTGCGCGCTGCGCGTCGTCGCCGCGCTCGATCCCAAGCAGGCTTTCAGGTTTGAGACCGGACGGTAATGCAATGATTTCCGAGCCGCTGCGCAATCCGCTGTCGCTGTTCGACGTCAAGGACAAGGTCGCGATCATCACCGGCGCCTCGGGCACTTTCGGCCGCGCCACCGCGCTTGCGCTCACGGCGCTCGGCGGCAAAGTGCTGCTCGCCTCCGGCACCCAGGCCGAACTCGACGAAGTCGCGGGCGAGGTACGCGAGCTTGGCGGCGAGCCCGCCACCGTCGTGCGCCGGCCGGACAGCCTGGCCGACGCCGAGGCCATGCTCGACGCCGCGCTCGCGACATTCGGCCAGGTCGATCAGCTGGTCGTCGCCTCGGGATTGAACAAGCCCGGCTTCATCCATGAGCTCGACTACGAGGATTGGCAGGCGGTGATGGATGCCAATGTGCGCGGCATCTGGTTCATGGCCAAGGCGGTCGGCGCCTATTGGATCGAGCGCAAAGTGCGCGGCAAGGTATTGCTGATGTCGTCGGTGCGCGGCCGGCACGGCAATTTTTCCGGTTATACCGGCTATTGCGCTTCAAAAGGCGCCACCGATTCGCTGACGCGCGTGCTCGCGACCGAATGGGCCAAATACGGCATCACCGTGAACGCCATCGCGCCGACGGTATTCCGCTCCAAACTGACGGCCTGGATGTACGGCGACAATGAGCTCGGTCAGCAGACGCGCGCGCGGTCGCTGTCGCGCATTCCGCTCGGCCGGCTCGGCGAAGTCGAGGATCTCGTCGGCATGGCGATTTATCTGTTATCGCCCGCCTCCGATTTTTGCACCGGACAGGTGATGTATGTCGATGGCGGCTATACCGCGGGTTAATCGCCGCTCGATAGATCGCGTTTCTGTTGGGCTTTTTCGAAGTTTCTACGCGAACCGGCCGGCCCGCTTCGCCCCAACACGCGGCGGTCCCCATCAGCGACGACCAGAAGGCAACCCACAGAAGGGCAGGCATGACCATTTCTCCTCTGCGGATCGGTCATTGAACGAACTCTGCGCAATCAACGTTTAGTCATCGTCGGAGTTCCAAAAGCTCGGGGAGACACAGATGCGTGATCGGAAGGAACAAAGAACCGGCGTAGTCGGCGGCGGCCTGATGGGTCACGGCATCGCTTATCTGCTCGCTGCCGCGGGACATCAGCGTCGCCGTGTTCGAGCCGTCGGCCGAAATCCGCGCATCGCTGCCACAACGGTTGCAGGCGATCGTCGATCTGCTCGAAGACGATCCGGCGCTCCTGCAACGCATCGAAGCGCACGACACGCTTGCGCCGGCCGATGCAAGGCGCGGCCTTCGTCTTCGAAGCGGCGCCGGAGAAACTGCCGCTCAAGCAGCAAATCTTCGCCGAACTGGAGAAGCTCGTCGCGCCGGATACGATCCTTGCCAGCAACAGTTCGGCGATCCCGTCGACCGAGATCGGCCGTCATCTGGCGCATCGTGAACGCGTCATCGGCACGCATTTCTGGAATCCGCCGCATCTGGTGCCGCTGGTCGAGGTGATCCAAAACGAAAAGACCAGCTCCCGACGTCGTGGAGCGGACCATGGGGCTGTTGCGCGACGCCGGAAAGACGCCGGTCCATGTGCGCCGCGACGTGCCGGGCTTCGTCGGCAACCGTTTGCAGCACGCGATGAAGCGCGAGGCGATCGCGCTGGTCGCCGCGGGCGTCTGCGACGCCGACACCATCGACGTCGTGGTACGCGAGGGCTTCGGCGCGCGCACCGCCGTGCTCGGCCCGATGGAGCAGTCCGACCTCGTCGGCATCGAATCTCACCCTCGACATCGCCGAGGTGCTCTATGCCGATCTCGACCGTACGCCGGGGCCGCATCCGTACCTGCGCGACATCGTCGCCGCCGGCAAGCTCGGCATGAAAACCGGCGAGGGTTTGCGCAGATGGACGCCGCAAGCAGGCCGACGCGGTTCGCGCCCGGCTGTCGCGGTTCCTGGCCGAGCAGGCCAAAGCGCGGAAAAAGCAACTGGCACAGCGCCAATAAAGCTCGTCCCGCTATTGCGGCGCGTCCAATTGTCCCGCCGCCGCCAAGCCTCGGCCAACACGCCCTGCGCCGCATTGCCTTGACCGCACCGCAACCGCAGTAGAAGATATTGCGAATTCGGGCGCGGCGCGGCTTGAAGGGTTTGGCCTCGCCGCTGCTCCGGCGGCACCCCATCGGGGGTCGCAAAAAAGTTACGACACCGGCCATGAAACCTTCGTGGTCAAACCCCAAAATCAAAAAACAATCACATCAGGGAGGGTCGATTATGTCGAATACCACACTGTCCGTACGCCGTCGCACCTTGCTCCAGGCAGGCCTTGCACTCGGCGCCAGTCAAGCCATCGGCGCACCGTTCGTCATCAAGGCGCTCGGCGATGAGCCGGTGAAGATCGGCATGGTCGATCCGCTGACCGGCGTGCTGTCGGCGCTGGCGCAAAGCGAGGTTGACGGCGCCAAATACGCCGAGGCCGAAATCAACAAGAAGGGCGGAATTCTCGGCCGCCAAGTCCAGCTCCTCGTCGAGGATTCGGCGAACGACGTCGGCACCGGCGTGCAGAAGACGCGCAAGCTGATCGACCGTGACCAGGTCAACGCCATCATCGGCGACGTGAACTCCGGCATCGCCTATGCCATGTCGCAGGTGACCAACGAAAAGAAGGTGTTCCACATCGTCGCCGGCGGTCACACCGACCCGATCACCGGCACCAATTGCAAATGGAACGTGTTCCGCGTCTGCAACACGACGACAATGGACGCCGAGGCGGTCACGCCGGAGCTGGTCAAGAAGTTCGGCAAGAAATGGTTCTTCGTCACGCCCGATTATGCCTACGGCCACACGCTGCAGGACGCCTTCGTCAAGGCGCTCAAGAAAGCCGGCGGCACCTATGACGGCGACATGCTGCCGATCAACAACACCGATTTCTCCGCCACTTTGATCAAGGCCAAGGCCTTCAAGCCCAACGTTCTGCTCAACAACATGGGCGGCCTGACCCAGATCAACTGCATGAAGCAATTCACCCAGTTCGGCATGCAGAACGAGATGGGCCTTGGCGGCGCATTGTTCGAATTGGAAAGCATCAAGGCTTGTCCGCCGGAGGCGCAAACCGGCTGGTGGGACATGGAATGGTGGTGGAACCAGCCGAACGTGCCCGAAGTGGTGAAGTTCGTCGCCGATTACCGCGCCGCAACCAAGAAGACCCCGTCGGCACGCGACTGGTTCGGCTATGTGTCGATGCATTCGGTTCGGCTCGCCGCGGAAAAGGCGAAGTCGCTCGACGGGCCGAAACTGGCGGCGGCGATGGAGGACATGGAACTGCCGCCGGATGTGGCGCTGCAGCCCGGCAAGGTGGTCTATCGCAAGGGCGATCACGAACTGATGCCCAATATCTTCGTCGGCGAAGTGCATCCGCCGAAGGGGAACCCCGACGACGCATTCACGGTCGCCTCGCTGGTGCCCGGCGCACAAGCGGCGGGCACGGTCGAAGACACCGGGTGCAAGATGGTGGAACCGAGCTAAGCCTTCCCGCAACTCGCCGCGGAATTCGCAAGCGTGGAGCGCCGATGACTCAGCTCATCTTGTTCAATGTGACCAATGGGCTGATCATCGGCGCGTTTTACGTGCTGATGGCGCTCGGCCTTTCGCTGATCCTCAATCTCTCGAACGTCATCAACTTCGCGCACGGCAATTTTCTGGCGCTGGGCGGCTATCTGGCCTTCTCGCTGTCGCCGACGCTCGGCTATTGGGGTGCGCTGCTGGTCTCACCGTTCCTCACGGCGCTGATCGGCTTGGCGGTCGAGCGGCTGATGATCCGCCGCATCTACAATCGCGATCCGGTCTACAGCCTCTTGCTCACCTTCGGACTTGCCTTTGTGATGCAGGACGCGGCGCGCTATATCTGGGGCCCGAACGGGCTGCCGATGGGCCTGCCCGCCATCCTGGCGCAGCCGATCACCAGCGAACTGTTCTTCATCACCTATTACCGCATCTTCATGGTGACGGTGGTCATCGTCGCCGTGGCCGGGCTGTTCGCCTTTCTACGCTACACCCGAGTCGGCCTGCGCATCCGAGCCGGAACGTTCGACCTTGAGACCGTATCGACGCTGGGCGTCAATGTTCGGCATCTGCGCACGTTCAATTTCTCGGTTGGCTGCCTGCTGGCCGGCTTGAGCGGCGTGCTCGCCGCCGGGCAGATCGGTCTCAATCCTAATATGGGCGACGATCTTCTGATGCCGAGCTTCATCGCCATCATCGTCGGCGGCGTCGGCAGCCTGATAGGCACCTTATTCGGCGGCCTGTTGATCGGCATGGCCGCGGCGCTGACCACGGTGGTCTATCCGGCAGCCAGCGAGGCGGTGATCTATGCGATTTTGATGGCGGTGCTGCTGATCCGGCCGCGCGGCCTGGTCGGCGAGGAAGGGATGCTGTCATGACCATGGCGATCGCCTCGTTGGGCGGGCGGCTGCCGATTCAGGCGGGCCGGCGCGAATTGGCGATGGTCGCAATTTGGACGGCGTTACTCACCGTACCGCTGTGGCTGCCGCTGCTCGGCGGCTACACCGCGCTCGCCGGGCGCGTGCTGGTATTCGGCTTGGCGGCGATGGGACTCAATATGCTGCTGGGCTTCACCGGCGTATTGAGTTTCGGGCATGCGGCCTATTTCGGCCTTGGCGCCTACGGCGCCGGCCTGACGCTGCGCTATGTGGTGCATTCGACCCCGCTCGCCATGCTCGCCGGCACGCTGCTTGGCGGCTTGGCCGGTACGCTGTTCGGCCTATTGATCGTGCGGCGCCGCGGCGTTTATTTCGCGATGTGCACCATCGCCTTCGGCCAGCTCTGGTACTATCTCGCCTATAGCTGGAACAGCTTCACCGGCGGCTTCGACGGCTTGCGCGACTTCCAGCGCGAACCGATCGGACTGGGTCCGTTCACGCTGCATATTGAGGACGGCGGCACCGTTTTCTATTTCTTTCTGCTGGCAATTTTTGCCGTCGCCGTGACCTTGATGGGCGTGTTGCTGCGCTCGCCGTTCGGTCGCACTTTGCTGGCTATTCGGGAGAACGAGCGCCGCGCGCGTTTTCTCGGCATTCCGATCGAGCGGCACATCTGGCTGTCGTTCTCGATCTCCTGCTTCTTCACGGCGCTGGCCGGCACGCTCTACGCGCTGCTTAACAATTTTGCCGATCCGCTGACTCTGCATTATTCGCTATCCGGCTATTTCGTCGTCATGACGGTGATGGGCGGCATGCGGACGTTCTGGGGACCGCTTCTCGGCGCCGCCGTGTTTGTCTCGATGCAGGACTATATTTCGTCGATGACGGTGAACTGGATGTCGTTTGTCGGCGCGATCTTCATGCTCGTCGTGCTGTTCTTCCCGCGCGGGCTGCTCGGCACGATGCGACGGCGCCTTAAGGCGTGAGTGCGCTCTGAGTTGGAGCATGATCTTTTCGGAAAACCGGTTTCTACCCCGGATCGCGTCCAGGGCAGGCTTTTTCCGGATCATGCCCTAATACGGCAAGCCGACATATTGTTCCGCAAGCGAAGCCTGCGCATGCTCGGAAGCGAGCAGATAATCAAACTGATTGACTCGGATCTGTTGGTCAAACGGCGTTTCATTGGGAAAACGATGCAGCAGCATGGTCAGCCACCACGACATGCGCGCGGCGCCCCACACGCGGCGTAAAGCCGTCTGCCGAATAGCTGTCGAGGTAATCCGTTCTGCCGCTGCGGTAGAACTCGGTCAGCGCGCGGGACAGATAAAACACGTCGGACACCGCGAGATTAAGGCCCTTGGCGCCGGTCGGCGGCACGATGTGGGCGGCATCGCCGGCAAGAAACAGCGCGCCGTAGCGCATCGGCTCGGCGACAAAGCTGCGCAGCGGCGCAATCGACTTTTCGATCGAGGGCCCAGTGACGATACTGTCCGCCATATCCTTTGGACAGCGCGCCAGAAACTCCTGCCAGAACCGGTCGTCCGGCCAATCCTCGAGCCGCGTGTCGAGGTCGCATTGGATGTAGTAGCGGCTCAGCATCGGGTTGCGCATCGAAGCCAGCGCAAAGCCGCGGCTGTGATAGCAATAACAGATCTCCGGAAAAGGCGGCGTCTCCGACATAATGCCGAGCCAGCCAAACGGATAGCCTTTCTCGTACGTCTTGAGCACTGAGGCTGGGATCGATGCTCGGCCGACACCATGATAGCCGTCGCAACCGGCGACATAATCGCACTCGATCCGATGGGCGATTCCCGCCTTCCGATAGGTGACGTAAGGCTGCCGCGACGTCAGCGCGTGCAACTGCACGTCGGCGGCCTCGTCGACGATCTCGCCGCCGGCCACATCGCGAGCGGCATAGAGGTCCTCGGTAATCGCGGTCTGGCCGTAGGCCATCATCGGTTTGCCAGTATATTTCCGCGTGTCGATGAGAAAGTGCGGGCGGTTCTCCCAAGCTATGCCCGAGCCGTCGTGCGGCTGGCCCTCGCGATCCATGCGGGCGCCGAGCCCAACCTCGCGCAGCAGCGCAACTGTGCCGGCTTCAAGGACGCCGGCACGAATCCGCTCCAACACGTGGGCGCGGGTCTGCCGCTCCAGCACGATGCTGTCGACCCCGTTGCGATCGAGAATGTGAGAGAGCAGCAGTCCGGCGGGACCGCCGCCGATAATGGCGACTTGGGTGCGCATCAGATCAGCTTCCGGCAATCCCCATCGCCTCGGCGAAGGCGCGCCGCACCTGCCCCGGCTGGCCATAGTGGTGGCGGAATTCCTTCAGCCGCTGACGCAGAATAGGGTCCTTGTCGAAGTCGACGAGCGCGATGCCCTCGATGTTGAACTCGCGCGCCATGTTCGGCAGCGCGATGCACGCCGCGGCATTGGCGCTGCGGATGACGCCGGCCGGTTCCTTGCCGGCGGCAACAGCGTCCATCTCCTGAAAGAAGCGGTTGCGCATCATCGTGATGCCGATATCGCTCGATCGCAAATTCTCCTTGGTGCGGTCGGCAATGCGGCCCTGGCCGACCCAGGCGATAATGTCCTGGTTGATGACGTGGCTCGATATCCAGCGGCCGCTTTCGTCCTTGATCGGGCTGATCCACGTCGGCACGCGTTCCTGGACATAGGGCTCGCGGCCCTTCGGCACGCGCATGAAAAACCAGGCGACGCTGAGCGTGTTTTCGTCATCGACCGGCACCCGCCACTCGAAGTGGCTGCCGAGAAAGAACCCGTTCGGCCACAGCGCGACGCGCCCCACGGTCCAATAGCGGTCCTCTTCGCTCTGCCCTTCACGCACGCGCTTATAGATGAAGCCGTGCTCGAATTCCTCGAATTTGAGCTTGAGATGCTTCGGCGCTGCATTGGCATCGCCGCCGCGCAACCGGCTGCCCCAATTGTCATGCATCCATTCGAAATGCACCGGATCGATGGAGTTTTCCTGGCACTGAAACCAATTGCAGGGAATATCGGCGAGCACGATTTCGCGAAAGCCGTTCTTCCAGGTGAACGGTTCCCACACCGGCAGTTCCGGCGCCGGCAGCGGTCCGAAATAGGCAAACAGAAGGCCAGCCCATTCCTTCACCGGATAGGCCTTGGTGTCACAGCCGGCCTTCGAGGGCTTCGGATTGGCGGTGTCCTCATAAGGTTGTTCGAGGCAGTGGCCGGTCTCGTTGACGAGCCAGCCGTGATAGCTGCAGCGGATGCCGTCTTCCTCAACCCAGCCGTAGGACAGGTCGGCCCGCCGGTGCGGACAGTGCCGGTCGACCAGGCCGTAACGGCCGCGCAAATCCTTGTAGAGAACCAGATCCTCGCCAAGGATGCGGATAGCCTTGATCGGATAGGCATCGAGCTCGCTGGCGCCGGCGACGGGCTGCCAATAGCGGCGCAATAGTTCGCCCATCGGCGTGCCGGGTCCGACGCGCGTGAGCATTTCGTTACGGGCGGCAGTGAGCAAGCGTTCCTCCCAGTCGGTATACTTCGTAACGACGATTATTCCACCTCTTGCCGCGCGCGGGGAGGGGGGAAGGCTCCGCCGCGGCCTGGACGGTGGCCGGAGCGTATTGGCGCCGCGAGCGAGCACAAATTGCATCAAATCGAGAATAACTTCTTAGCGGCGATTCAACGGTTCTATTGTGTAATGGTCGGATGCATGCCGCCGACGGAGCAAGCGCCAACGCCGCCGCATGGTTCGTCGAGCCGGATCATGCCACCACTGGTCGCCGTGGGCAAAAGAGGGTGCGGGTGCGGGCGCGGCGGGAAGACGCCACCTCGATGCGCGCCGTCATCGTCTCCACATTGTTTCTCGTACTTTTTACCACCGCGCTTTTGTTTGGCGGCCATGCCGCGGTCGACCCGCTGCTGCGCCTGGTGACGGAGGCACATCATTCCGAGGCGGTGGGGGATATCGTCCTGCCAATGCCGGACGGGAAGTTTTGCCGCCATATGTCTTTCGACAATACGACGGCGGAAATGAACGGAGGCGCCGTCGAGCCTTGCCCGGACGACATCGTCAGAGGACAGTTTCGCCATACCGGCCGCGGCTTCACCTGGGGCGAACAATAACCCAGCGAGCGGTAAGTCAAGCGGCCGCGGTTCTCAAATCGCGTCTCGTCGCTTGATCGTGCGGTTCCGAGATACCGCCCGCGTCGGAGATCGTACTTTCGCCACCTTTAGACGAGCAGTTGGCGCGAGCAGACGGGGGCGACCAGCAAAGCTTGCTATAAACAAGCTATAAACGGCGCCTTGAGCTGCCGTCTTCGCCGCGCGCGAATGCAATTCTCAAACGTCAGTTCTCAACACTGGGGGGCTATGCCCATGCCGATCGTGCGTTTTATCTGTTTGCTGGCGCTGTTGGCCGGCATCTCGCTATATGGACTGCAGCGCGCAAATGCCCAGGCCAGCCCGGATGTCCAACAAGCCTGCACGCCCGACGCCATGCGGCTTTGCTCGGAATTCATTCCGGATGTTGCGAAGATCACCGCTTGCATGAAGGCAAAACATGCGCAGCTCAGCTCGACCTGCCTTACCGCGATGCGCGGCGGCGGCAAACATGAAGTCAGGCACGAAGCGAGACATTTGGTAAGGCACGAACGCCGCGAGGCACGGCACGAATTGCGTCACCATCGCGAGCACGCGCACTGCGATCCACTCTCCCATATGTGCAATTGACTGGCGGCCTCTCGTCACTTCACCGGCCAGCACTCGAACGCGGTCGGCTGAATGGAAAGGTCCTTGCTGTCGCACAGATAAATATCCTTGTCCTTCTGCAGGACGAGGGTGGAGACGACGCCGGATTGGTTGCCGGTGAGTCCTTTGATTTCGAATCCTTGGGCGATTAACGACGACAGTGAAACCATTTTTGGCAGCGGCCGCGATTGCTGTGCCCGAGCCGGATTAAGAAGCAAGCTCAAGGCAGCCGCCGCGACTCCAAGCGTTGCGGCTGCGCGGGCAAATCGCGACGGCATCATGGTCTCCATCTTTCAATTCTGCGGCAGCGGCGCGATGCCAAGCTCTTTGGCGAATGCGGCTATCTTGGCCTGCTGCTCGTCGATCGATTTGGCGAATTCCTCGGGCCCCCCGACGTTGAGGATCTGGCCCGTGGCGCTGAGCCGATCCTTGATCGTGTCGTCGGCGACCGCGCGGAAGTCGCCGGCGATCCGGCGGCGAAGTTCAAGCGGCATGCCGGGCGGACCAAACAGGCCGACCAAGCCGTCGATCGTCAGCGCGGGATAACCGGCCTGCTGCACCGTGGGCAAATCCGGCTCGGTCGGAGCGGGCACGCTGTTGGTCACGGCAAGGAGCTTGATCTTGCCGGACTGCAGCTGCGGCCGCACGATGGCCAAGGCCAATTCGTAGACTTGCACGCGGCCTTCGGCGAGATCGTTGGCCGCGTCCACGGGATTCTTGTATGCGACTTTGCTGATGTCCAAGCCTTCTTGCTTCAGCCAGCCGGCGAACAGGAAGTCGAGCGCGCCGGTTACGCCGGCCCAGTTCAGCTTGCCAGGCTCGCTGCGGGCAAGCGCAACCAGCTGGTCGAGCGAATTGACGCCCAAGGCCGCCGGTACGGAAATAGTAACGATGGTATTGGATACGCGCGCAATCGGCACGAGATCGCTCGGCCGGTAGGGCAAGTGATCGTGCAGGAACGGATGCGCGGTGAACGACGACGTCGGCGCAAACAGCAGCTGATGATCGTCATGGGCGCCGACAAAGGCATTGATGGCGACGATGCCATCGCCACCGGGCCGGTTTTCGACGATCACCGGCTGACCCCAGCGCCGGCTGAGCCGATCCGCGAACAGCCGCGCCTCGATGTCCGAACCGGCTCCAGGCCCAAGAGTCAGGATGAATTTGACCGAATGGGTCGGCCAATCCGCTGCCGCCGAGGCCGCCGCGAAAAGCACGGTCATGAGGCCAATAGCGACCGCGCAGGAATAACGCCGCGTCACGCCCATCGATTCCTCCCCGATGTGATTTCGCCATTGTCGCTGTCGCGCCGGCGTTCGGTCTTTTCAAGAACCACGACCTTATCGGAAACGCGATCGCTCAACTTTCCAGCCCGGTCGGCACGTTCTTGTTTTCGCTCGCAAGCTTCATGCCGGCGGCGAGCGCCATGGTCTCGGCCAGCGCCGCGAAATCCTTCTGCAGATAGTCTTGCGGATGCTTTTGCAAGGTGGCGGCGCCAAAATGGCTTTGCAGCACCTCGCGGGTCGCCGCCGTCACCGGCATCGGCACGTCCATCTCGCGGGCGAGTTCGAGGCCGAGATCGAGATCCTTGCGCAACAGCTCCGGCGTGAACGTCGTCGTCCAGTCGAGATTGACCAGAGCCGGCGATTTATAGCGCGTGAACATCGAGCCCATCACGCCGTTATTGAGAAAGGCAAGGAAGGCATGGCGCGGCACGCCCATCTTGTTGGTGAGCAGCGTGATCTCGATCAGGTTCTCGATGACGACGCCGAGCATGACATTGTGCGCAATCTTGCAGACCCGCGCGAGTTCGCCGTCGCCGACATAGGAGACGCCGCGCGGCGCGAAGACCTCGATCAGCGGCATGGCCGCCTTGCACGCGGCTTCGGGACCCGAGACGACGGCGGAGAGCTTGCCGGCCTTGATCACTTTGGCATTGCCGCTCACCGGCGCGGCAACGAACTCGGCGTCGAATTGCTTGAGCTTGTCGCGAATCTCGGCGGATTCCTCGACCGCGATGGTCGAGCAATCGACGACGATCGGCGGCATCTTGCCGCCCTGGCTGCAAACGCCGTTCTTGCCGTAGAGCACTTCCTGCACGTCCGCTCCGGTTGCGACGATCGAAAACAGCACATCGACGCCCTTGAGATCGGAAAGATGGTCGACCACCTTGCCGCCGATCTTTTCAAGCGGCTCGGCCTTGGCGCGGGTGCGGTTCCAGATCGATACGTCATGGCCGGCCTTGATAAGCCGCTCGGCCATGGGAAAACCCATCCGGCCCATGCCGATCCAGCCGATTTTCTGCGTGTTCTTGGTCGCCATGCTCAACTCCTGTGTCGAAATACGCGGTCGGGTTCTCCTAGCACAGGGCGCGGCTGCCGCAACGCCCGCACCGGAGCAACGCCTTGTCCTCGGCCGCGAAGCCGCACTATCCTGGAAATGCAATGTACGATGTCCTCGACCATGTCGCGCCCGCGCCGATTTCCGTCGATGCCGGCCCGTTACGGCGGCTTGCGCGCAATGCGTTTCCGTTCGTCGTGGTCGGCGCGTTGTGGGAGGCGGTGGCGCATTTCGGGCTGTTCCCGGCACAATTCTTTCCTTCGCTCGAGACCATCGCCGCCACCTTCGTGCAGCTGACGCTCAACGGCGTTCTGCCGCATCATGCCTTGGACACGCTGATCCGTCTTTTCGCCGGTTTCACGCTGGCAGCGCTGGCGGGCGTCGGCATCGGTATTCTGATGGGCCGCTCGCGCCGAGCCGAAGATATCCTGCTGCCGCTGGTGAGCATCGGCGCCCCGATCCCCGGCCTCGCCTATGCGCCGCTGTTTCTGTTGTGGTTCGGTCCCGGCAACGTCTCGGCTGTCGTCTTGGTCGCGTTCGTTTCCACCTTTCCCATCATCTACAATTGCTGGACCGGCGTGAAGGCGGTCAAGGATATCTGGCTGCGTTCGGCGCAGGCGATGGGCGCGGACGACCGGCGTTTGTTTCGTCACGTCATCCTGCCCGGAGCGCTGCCTTATATCCTCACCGGCCTGCGGCTCGGGCTGGCGCAGGCTTGGCGTATTCTGGTCGCCGTCGAAATGCTCGCCGCCGTGCCGTGGGGCCTGGGCTGGCTCATTTTCGGCGCGCAGGAATTTCTCAATACCGACGTGATGCTGGCCGGCATCGCCGTGATCGCCGCTATCGGCCTCGCTTTGGAGAAGCTGGTGTTTCAGCCGCTCGAGGACTTCACCGTCGTGCGCTGGGGCATGATGTCATGAGCACCGACCGCATACGCTCGTTGCGGCGCGGCGCGCTGTCGCTCCTGGCGGTGGCGGCGGCCTACGAGGCGATCGCGCGCAGCGGCTATTTTGCGCCGGCTTTGATGCCGTCGCTCGGCATCGTGGCGCAAACGCTTTTCAGTTCGATCCTCGACGGCAGCATGCTGCATCACGCCGCCGCGACGCTGTACCGCGTCGTCATCGGCTTCGGCCTCGCCGTCGCGGTCGGCTTGCCATTGGGCGTGGCGATGGGCCGCTTCCGGCCGGTGGAGCATTTCGTGCTGCCGCTGTCGAGCGCGCTGATGCCGATACCGTCGCTGGCCTGGGTGCCGGTCTTCATCCTGTGGTTCGGTCTCGGCAATACCGTGACCATCCTGATCGTGTTCTACGCTGCTTTGTTCCCGATGCTGCTCAACACCTGGACCGGCGTGCGCTCGGTCAATCCGATCTGGCTGCGCGCTGCCGGCGCCATGGGCGCCAACGAGCGCGCGCTGTTCTGGAAAGTCATCATTCCCGGCGCGTCGCCGTTCATCATTACCGGCTTGCGGCAGTCGTTCCTGCGCGCGTGGATCGCGGTGATCGGCGCGGAGATGCTGGCGGGTTCCGATTGGGGCTTGGGTTGGGTCATCTTCGACGCCAAGGAATTCCTCGACACCGATGTGATGCTGGCGTCGCTGATCGTCATCGGCTGCATCGGCTTCGTCACCGAACGCCTGGTGTTCGGATCGATCGAGCGCGCCACGATCTATCGCTGGGGCATGGCCCGCTCGGCCAAGGCATAGCGCGCGCCGGCGCCGCACCGACGTTACTCCGGCTTCAAATTCCCCGCCTGGATAATGGCTTTGTATCTTTCGATATCGGCTCGAACGAATGCGCCGAATTGATCGACCGACAGCGCCGATACGTCGGCTCCGTTTGCCTCCAGCTTGGCCTTGATGTCCGGTTCGACGATGACCTTGTTGATCGCGCTATTGAGCCGCGTCACCACATCTTTCGGCAATCCGCGCGGCCCGAAAAATCCGGCCCACAGCGTAAAATCGAAATTGGCGATCCCGGTCGCCTCGGCGACCGTCGGCACGTCGGGCGCCGCCGGCGCGCGCTTTGCCGTCGACACCGCCAGCATCTTGATCCTGCCGCCCTGCACCAGCGGCACAGCGCCCGGGTATCCGGGAAAATAAAAATCGACCTGGCCGCCGGCTACGTCGTTCAAGGCCGGACCGGCGCCTTTGTACGGCACGTGGACCAGCTTGCTGTCGAGTTTGAGCTTCAACAATTCGCCGGCGAGATGACCGGGTGTACCGATGCCCGCGGAGGCGAATGTGAGCGGCCGGTCCGAGCGCAGGGCCGCCGCCCATTCCGCAGCGGTCGAGAACGGCGACTTGGGCGGCACAACCAGCGCCAGCGGCACGACTCCGGCGAGCGCGATCGGCTGTAGATCCTTTAAGGGATCGTAGCCGACGTCTTTCATGAAATAAGGATTGATGGCGATCTCGGGCGTTTGTCCGACCGTCAATGTGTAGCCGTCGGGGGCGGCGTTGACGACGTCGCGGGCGCCGATAGTGCCGCCGGCGCCCGACCTGTTTTCGACGGCAATCGATTGGCCGAGCTCGATGGCTAACTGGTTGGCGATTATGCGCCCGAGAATGTCACCGGTGCCGCCGGGAGGAAAGTTGACGATCAAGCGGATCGGGCGGCTTGGATAGGTTTGCGCGGAGGCCGGCAGCGCAGCGCACAAAAGTCCGGCCGCAAGCGTCGCGACCGCAACGGCGCGCCCCGTGCAAATCCGCTTCATGTTGCCCCCTTTTTTCCGGCTGGCTGCAGCCCCATGCTTCTGGCACAAAACAAACCGCGCCGCCGCAAGCGCATGGTAGAGCGTCATCATGCTCAGAGAAACACCCGGGGAAGGAAAACAGGGATCGTCAATGCCCCATATCGAGGCGCGCGATATTACGCTGACCTACGCCACGCCGAGCGGCACCGTGCCGGGCGTGCGCGGCGTGAATTTCGGCATGGCGGCCTCGGAATTTCTCTGCATCGTCGGGCCGAGCGGGTGCGGCAAGTCGACGCTGCTCAACATCATCGCCGGATTTCTCGCGCCGACCGCGGGCGAAATTCGCATCGGCGGCGCGCCGGTCAAGGGCTACGGCATGGACCGCGGCGTGGTGTTCCAGGATTTCGCCCAGCTGTTTCCCTGGCGCACCGCACTCGGCAATGTCGCCTTCGGGCTCGAAATGAAGGGCGTGCCCAAGGCCGAGCGTGAGGCCATCGCGCTCGAACAGCTGCGCCTCGTCAAGCTGGAGAACTTTGCCCGCTCGTACCCGCATCACCTGTCCGGCGGCATGCAGCAGCGGGTCGCGATTGCGCGGGCGCTGGCGTACAATCCGGCCGTGCTGTTGATGGATGAGCCGTTCGCGGCATTGGATGCGTTGACCCGCGACGACATGCAGCGGCTGCTCGCCGATGTCTGGCGCACGACACGCAAGACCGTGATCTACGTGACCCACAATGTCGCCGAAGCCGTTTTTCTGGCCGATCGGGTGGTGGTGATGACGCCGCACCCGGGCACCGTGAAAACCGAAGTGACCATTGACCTGCCGCGGCCGCGCGATCCGCTCAGCGTCGAATTTCTCGATTACCAGAAAGAGCTGCTGAAGCTTCTCGGTCACGAGAAAGGCGCGTGACGAAAAATAGCGCCATCAAATCTTAAAACCTCGGAGGAAAACCCATGATACGGCAAAGCCAGACACGGCCAATCACTCTTTCTCGCCGCCAATGCCTCGCTGCGGCCGGCGCGGGCGCGCTCACGCTTGGTTTCGGCTCGGCGCGCCCGGCGTCCGCGGCGGAAGCCATCCGCCAAGGGTACCAGACCAATATCTGGGGCATGCCGACCTATTATTTGATGAAGTCGGGCTATCTCGAGAAACACGGGATCGACGTCAGCGAGTTCGCCGTGCCCTCCGGCAACATCACGATGCAGCAGATGGTGGCCCGCCAGGTCGATCTCGGCACCTATGCCGGTCCATCCTTCATCATCGGCAACGCCAAGGGCGGCCTGGTGGCGATCGCCGTCATCGAGCATGTCGGCAAGACGGCGCGCATCACCGCGCGCAAGGATTTGAACATCACCAAGATCGAAGACCTGCGCGGCAAACGCATCGCCAACCAGACCGGCTCCTCGGTCGGCAACGATCTTGTCGATATCGTCCTGCCACACTACGGGCTTAACAAGGGCGATTACACCGAAGTGCGCATGGACGTAAACAACATGGTGGCCGCGCTTGCCGCCAAGACGGTCGACGCCATGGCCAACGTGGAGCCTTACAACGTCATTGCGGTGGCCGACGGCATCGGCACCGACCTCGGCGATTTCTCCAGCTTCGATCCCATGCCGGTGTTCATGGCGGCGACGCCCGATTTCGTGCAGCAAAAGCCCGACACCGTGGTCGCCTATCTGAAGGCCTGGCTCGATGCCGCGCACGACTTCAAGGACAATCCGCAGAAGGTCAACGACGTCATCTACAAATTCTATGCCGACAAGGGCTACAAGATGTCGCCGGAAACCTTCGCCACCGCGCTGTCGCGCGTCGAGGTAAGTCCCGGCTTTCCCGACAACCTCAAGCCCTACATGCAGGGACAGGCGGAGATCCTGGTGAAAGGAAACATCATCAAGACCGTCCCCGACTGGAGCACGGCGCTGCGTCCGGATTTCATGGCAAAGGCCAAGGCGGCGGCGTAAGACCGGTAGCGGAGATTTCATACAGCAATCTTGAATAGCCTGGCCGGGGCCGGCAGTCCGCGGCGTCGACGTCGCGGGACCCCATTGTCCCGGCCAGCAACGTCTTGGATAGTGTCGCGGATCCAAGTGCGGATGTCCGCGTCTGAAAAAGCGTAGCAGGAGACCATCGAATGAATGCCCCCGACAAGAACCCGCTCACGAACGGCTATCAACCCGTCACCTGGAATTTCAAGCTTTTGGCCAACGATATGCTGGGCGGCTTCGGCGGCATGGGCGAAGGCATGTCGGTACAGATCGCGCCCGACGGGCGCCGCATCATCTGGCTGGCGCATGAGAGCGCGCCGAAGAATTTCACCGCGGTCGATGTTTCCGACCCGCGCAAGCCGAAAGTGGTGTGCCAGACCGACTTGCCGCACGCCAATATGCGCTCGAATTCGCTCGAGACCTGCGGCAACCTGATGGCGGTGGCCTATCAGACCTCGAAGAAGGATCTGCAGCCGGCCGGCTTCGAACTGTTCGACATTTCCAAGCCGGAAAATCCGAAATCGATTTCGTTCTTCGACTGCTCGGGCCCGCATTCGCGCGGCGTGCATCAGCTGTGGTTCTGCGACGGCGAATACGTGCACTGCGCGTCCGGCTCGCGCGATTTCGTGCCGACCAATCCGGGCGACGATCAGTTCTACCGCTGCGTCGACGTGCGCAATCCGTCGAAGCCGGTCGAGGTCGGCCGCTGGTGGATGCCCGGCACGCGCCAGGGCGATAACGTCATGCCGCCGACGCGGCATCCGATCGACAAGGGTTTTCGCGCCCACAATACCAACGTCTATCCGCAGCGGCCGGACCGCTGCTACCTCGCTTACATCGACGGCGGCATGTTCGTGCTCGACATTTCCGACAAAGCGAATCCGAAGAAGGTTTCGCAGTGGACCAATTCGCCGCCTTATACCGGCTTCATGCATACCGTGGTGCCGCTGTTCGACCGCGGCCTGATGCTGGTGACCGACGAATCGACCGAGAACAATGCCAAGGATTGGCCGAAGCTGATCTGGGTGCTCGATGCGCGCGAGGAAACAAATCTGGTGCCGATCGCGACCTGCCCGCTGCCGGATCACCGGATTTACGCGGCGGCCGGGCGCTTTGGCGCGCATAACATCCATGAGAACGTGCCGCTGCCGACCGCCTGGCACTCCGATCAGATCGTGCTCGGCACTTTCTTCAACGGCGGCTTGCGCGCCTACGACATCGCCAATCCGTACCAGCCCAAGGAAGTCGGCATCTTCATGCCGCCGGCGCCGGCCGGCGCGCCGACCGGCACCATCCAGATGAACGACGTCTTCGTCGACGAGCGCGCGATCGTTTACACCGTCGACCGCCATGTCGGCGGGCTGTACACCCTCGAAATGGATTTCTGATTTGCTCGACCTGTTCCCCTCGCGCGAGGCGAGCCCGTTCGGGCGCCGGCTAAAGCGCGAGCGCGGCGCGCGCATTCCGGTGACGGTGGTTACCGGATTTCTCGGCGCCGGCAAGACGACGCTGATCCGGCGGTTTCTCAGGTCGCCCGAAGGCCGGGGCACGGCGGTGATCGTCAACGAGTTCGGCGCCGTCGGCATCGACGACGCGCTGGTGCGCGATAGCGCCGAGGAAACCGTTCTCCTCGGCAACGGCTGCCTGTGCTGCATCACCCGCACCGATTTGCAGGCCGCGCTGCGCCGGCTCGTCTTCGACCGCGAGCGCGGCACGGCGCCGCCGTTCGCCCGCGTGCTGATCGAGACGTCGGGGCTCGCCGATCCGGCGCCGATCCTGCAGACCTTCTCCACCGATCGCGCGCTCGGCGGCGAGTTTCACATCGACGTCGTGCTGGCGGTGGTCGATGCGGTGAACGGCGAGACAGCGCTCGACGATGCCGCCGAGGCGCGCAAGCAGGTCATTCTCGCCGACCGGCTGATTATCTCGAAGACCGATCTTGCCGACGCAGCCGCGGTGGAGCGGTTGACGCAGCGCCTGCAATAGCTCAATCCGCGCGCCGCGATCGATGTTGCGGTGGCCGGCGCGCTCGATCCGAGCCGGATGATCGAGCCGGCCACCGGCGAACGCTCGGGCTTCATCGCCGAAGCCGGAGCACGGCGACGGCATCGACGAGCTTCGTCCTGGAATGGGACCGCCCGATCGCGTGGCCGGCATTTTCCCGCGCCATGGAAACGCTGACCGCGCTGCGCGGGCCGGACCTGCTGCGCGTCAAGGGCCTGCTCAATGTCGCCGGCTGCCGCGGACCGGTCGTGGTGCAATATGTGCAGCACCTCGCCCATCCGCCGGTCGAACTCGAAATCCTGGCCCGATCAAAACCGCGACAGCCGCGTCGTGTTCATCACCCGCAATATGCGCGAGCGAGCGGTGCGCGACCTGTTCGCCGCGGTGGCGGCGCTGGCGGAGGAATAAAGCGGGCCTCCGCCTCAGCCGAAGGTGAAGGCGTCGTGATAGGCGCCTTGCACGCTGCCGCCGGGCACCGGGCCGCCGCCGGGCACATGCACCATGTTGCCGATCACGGCGACGGTGGCGCCATGCAGGCCATGGCGCGGGATCGCCATCGGCGTGAGCGCTTCCCAACTGTCGGTCTTCGGATCGTAGCCCTCGTTGGTGCCGAACACCCGGCCGGTCGCCTCGCCGCCGAACACCACGATCTTGCCGCCGATATAGACGCAGGACGGGCCGCTGCGCGCGGTCGGCAACGGGGCGCGGAACGTCCAGCCGTCGGTCTTCGGATCGTAGACGGCATTGAGCGAGGTGTTGAAATCGTAAGAATCCATGCGGCCGGCAATGGCGTGGATTTTGCCGTCGACCACGGCGACGCCCATATGGTCGCGCTGGCCGACGAAAGGCTGCGTGCCGGTCGAGCCGCGCATGGAGGCGCGGTCCGAATATTTGTTGTTCGCCGGATCGTAAACCTCGTGCCACTCCACCGAGCGTACGTCGCGGCCGCCGAGCAAATGAATCTTGCCGTCGAGCACGATGGCCGAAATCGCGCCGCGCGGCCGCGACAAGCCGGCGATCGGCGCCCACTGGTCGGTCGCGGTGTCATAGACGAAGCATTTGGAATGCGGGCAGCGGTTCTGCTCGACGAAGCCGCCGAAGGTGTAGATCTTGGTGCCGATCGACACGCCGGCGACGTGATTGCACGGCAACGGAAACGCCGCCTTCAGCGACCACGATTTCGCGGCGGGGTCATAGACTTGATGAAAATTCTGGTCGACGCGATGCTTGGCATAGCCGGCGATGACGTGGATCTTGCCGCCGCACTCGATCACGGCGTGTTCGCCGGTCGGGATCGGCAGCCGCGGCTGCTCGATCCATTTGCCGGGATTGGCGGCTTTCGGCGCCACGCTCGTCATATAGCGTTGCTTCTCGACGGTCTTGGGAATGTCGGTGATCGATTTGTCGGTAAGCCCGAGGAAAAGCGGAAGTTCCTGTTCTGCTGCCATGACTGACCTCAATTTTGTTTGCGCGCAACCTTATCGATATCGGATGCCGTCTGTCGGAATCAGGCGCCGGCGTAAGTGGGAACCGCGTCGCGCAACAATTGACGCGTCAGCTCAACGCCCTCGCGCGCAACGTCGTAGGGCGAGCGCGCCCAGAGTTCCGGATTCGGGCGCTTCGTAGCTCAGATAACCGGTATAGTTTTTCTCCGCCAACAGGCCGAGCATCTCGCGCCATTTGACGACGCCTTTGCCGGGCGGCAGCCGGTCGGTCGGCCGCGCCACGCCGGTAACGGGATTGGGCGAAAGGTCGCTGTACTGGAAGCAGAAGATCTGCTCGGCCGGCACGCTCTCGAAACCGCGGCCGCCGGCGCCGCTCCGGGTGAAATGATAGGCGTCGATCAGATAGCCGCAATTCTCTTTGCCGGCGCCGTCGAGCAGCTCCTTGAGTACCGCGAGCTTGTTGAGCACCGGATGCTGCGAATTGAATTCGATAGCAAGCCGCAGCTCCGTATTCGGCGGCGATGTCGCCGGCACGCTTGAGGTAGCCGATCGCATCCGCGATCGGTCCCTGCACCGGGCCCGGCGCGCTCATCAGCATGGTGCAGCCTAGCGCGACCGCGTTCTCGCAGGATTCCCGGAACACCCCGAACAAGCCGCTTGCTCTCGTCGCCGGTGGCGAACAGCCAGCCATATTCGACGCCGAGCACGCCGACCGGAATGCCGCCTTTGCGAATGAGATCGAGCACTTGCGCGTTGGTCATGCCGGCATCGAAGCAGCGCTTGAAATCGGTGCGGCGCAGCTCGACCGCGTCGATAGCCCCCGACGCGCGCGGCATCGAGCGCGGTCGCAACGGCGTCGTGTCGATCGTCCACATATGCAAAGCGAGCCGGCCAAACTTTTCCGTCATGCTTTGGTGCTCCGTTTATGTTGCTGTTGCTTGTGCGATAAGGACCGGCCACGCGCCGGGCGGGCCGTCCGATCCGGGTCAATGCCGCCGTTTATTGGCCTTCACGGTGAAGGATGTAAAGGGCCGTATTGTCGCCACTGCCAGTGCGTTGAGATAACGCGATCGGCTTCTGGTTAGATGGCGCATGACACAAAAATTCGAATTCACCCTCAATGGCAGACCAGCTGGCGTCGCGCTCGACAACGAGGAAACGCCGCTCTTGAATGTTTTGCGCAATGCGCTCGGCGTGATGGGCGCGCGTTTCGGCTGCGGCCTCGATCAGTGCGGCTGCTGCATGGTGCTGATCGACGGCGCGCCCGAGAAGAGTTGCTCAAGCCGATATGGAGCGTCGCCGGCAAAATCCGTCGTTACGATCGAGGGGCTGGGCACGCCGGAACGCCCGCACCCGCTGCAAGCCGCTTTCATCGACGAGCAGGCCGGCCAATGCGGCTATTGCCTCGCCGGCATCCTGATTTCGGCCAAGGCGCTGCTCGAGCGTAATCCGCAGCCGACGCGAACCGAAATCGCGCAGGCACTCGACGGCAATATCTGCCGTTGCGGCGCCCATAATCGGATCATGCGGGCAATCCAAAAGGCGGCGGCGCAGATGCGCGCGGGGGCGACCGCAGGAGCTCGGCAATGAATGCGCCTGTTCTGCCCGGGCCGCTCGCCGACAATCCGCGGCTTGATCGCTGGGTGACGTTTCCGGCGCCCGGCCAAGTGACCGTTGGCACCGGCCGCGTCGAGCTCGGCCAGGGCGTGCTGACCGCGATGGCGCAGATCGCCGCCGACGAGCTTGGCGTCGCGATGGAACGTATCACCATCCGCTCGGGCGATACCGAATTCACGCCGAACGAAGGCTATACCGCCGGCAGCCTATCGATCCAGTTCGGCGGCGTGGCGATGCGCCAGGCTTGCGCCGACGTGCGTTCGCTGTTCATCGAACAGGCAGCGAAGGTGCTCGGCAGCGACGCCGGCGAGCTCAGCATCCGCGACGGCGCCGTGCTCCGCAGCGGCAGCCCGACCGGCCAGGATTATTGGACGCTCGCAGGCGCAGTCGATCTTGCCGTCAAGGCGACTGGCGCCGGCAAGCCCAAGGCGGTCGCCGACTTTCGAAACGATCGGCCGCAGCAACGCGCGCCTCGATTTGCCGGCCAAGATCTTCGGCGAGGCGGCGTTCATCCACGACATGGCGCTTGATGGCATGGTGCATGCTCGCGTGGTGCGCCAGCCCAATCGCGGCGCCGCCATCGAGACGGTGGACGAACAGGCGATCAAGCTCGCCGCCAAGGCGCCGGTCGAATTGGTGCGTAACGGCAATTTCCTCGCCATCATCGGCAACGACGAGACCGCCGTGGAGCTGGCCGGCGCGGCCGCGCCCAATCATGTCACCTGGCGCGACGTCGAGACGCCGACGCCGCTGCAGCAAGAAGCAACTTGGCTGGTGCAGCGCCCGTCGGAAGATCGCCTGATCGGCCCCGCCGAGCCGGCTGATGCTCAAGGGCGCGAGCGCTTCGAAGCGACCTACACCAAGCCACATATCGCGCACGCCTCGATCTCTCCGTCCTGCGGGCTCTCGCTCTACAAAGACGGCCAGCTCACGGTATGGACCCATTGCCAGGGCGTGTTCCCGCTGCGGGCCGCGCTTGCGCGCGCCCTCAAACTCGATGCCAGCAAAATCACCGTGCGGCACGTGCAGGGTGCCGGCTGCTACGGCCATAACGGCGCCGACGATGCCGCCGCCGACGCCGCCATCATCGCCATGACAATGCCGGGCAAGCCGATTCGCGTGCGCTGGCGACGCGAGGAGGAATTCATCTACGAGCCGAAGCAACCGGCAATGACCGTCAAAGTGCGCGCGCTTGTCGGTGCCGACGGCAAGCCGTCCGACTGGACCACAGAAATCTGGAGCGGCAATCACAATGGCCGCCCGGGCGGGGGCAATTCGCTGCTGCCAGAGGAAGCCCTTCCCGATTACACGCCGCTACCGCCCGCGAACGAAGTCCCCGAGGGAAACGGCGGCGGCGCCACCCGTAACGCCGAGCCGTTGTACGACATCGCTCAGAAGCGAATCGTCCATCACTTGGTGCGCGAGACCCCGGTGCGCGTCTCCTCGCTGCGCGGGCTAGGTGCGATGACCAACATCTTCGCGCTCGAATGTGCGATCGACGAACTCGCCGAGCGCGCCGGCCGAGACCCGGTCGCCTATCGCCTGTCGATCACCTCCGACCCGCGCGCCCGCGCCGTCATCGAGAAGGCAGCCGCCATGGCGAATTGGGATGCGAAGGCGCCATCCGGCACCGGCAGCGGCCGCGGCATTGCGTTCGCGCGCTACAAGAACCGCGCCGGCTATGCCGCAGTCGTCGTCGCACTCAAGGTCGACGAGACGATCCGGCTGCGGCATGTATGGTGCGCGGCTGATGCCGGCCTCGTGGTCAATCCGGACGGCGCCATCAACCAGCTCGAAGGCGGCGTCATCCAGTCGGCGAGTTGGGTGCTCAAGGAGCAGGTCCGCTTCGACAACGGCGTGAGCTCGTTCGACTGGGAAACCTATCCGGTGCTGAAATTCAGCGAGGTTCCGGAAATCGATATCGAGCTCATCAACACCAAGGACGAAGTGCCGCTTGGCGTCGGCGAAGCGACCGCCGGCCCCACCGCCGCCGCGATTGGCAACGCAGTGTCGCACGCGCTCGGCGCCCGCATCCGCGACTTGCCGCTGAGCCGCGAGCGCATTATGGCCAGTCTGCTCAAGGAATAGAGCGGAACCGGCCAACCCGCCATTTTGATGTGATAGAGTGCGATCTTCGGGGGCGTCCAAAAGAGGGAGCTCAAATTGCCTCTAGCGCGCCGGTTCGCTGTCGCTGTGACGGCATTATTGCCAATCGCAGCGGTATTTTTTGTCCTCCTCTACCCGGTCGCGAGCGCCCGGGCCCAAACTTCGTCCGGCTGCGAAGAGGCGGCCCAGGTTGCGGTTTTGCCCTCCCCGCTCGCGCCATGGAAGGGCGCTCCTCTGCGCGTACTTATCGCCGCGGAGAAGCCGCTCGCAAGGCGAGCTTGCGCTGATCGCGCCCGACGGCAGCGTCGCGGCCAAGTCGGCCGACCCGCAAGGCGGGCCGCCCACTTACTGGTTCACCGAGGTAGAAACGCCGGCGGCGGGCACTTGGCGCGCGACGCTCACAGTTGCCGGCGCGCCGGCCGGCTGCGGCACAATCACCCGCGAAATTTCGGTGAGCGCCAAAAGCCGGCGAGCCTCCTCGGCGATGCCGGGCAGTCTCTGGCCATTGCGGGCGTCATGGAACCGGGCGACGGAAAATCTCTTTTCCGCGTGGATCGCAAAGCTGTTCGATGGACCGCTCGACCAGGAGCTGGCGTGGAAAGCGTGGGACGAAGTGCTGCACGACCGCTCGCGCAATATGCTGTTCAACTATCTGGGCCTCGGCGAAGACAACCTGCTGAAAGGCTCACGGCCGGATTGCGCGGATTTTGTCTACTTTTTGCGCGCCTACTTCGCATTCAAGGTGGGCTTGCCGTTCGGCTATTCGAATTGCTCGCGCGGCAACGCCGGCGCGCCGCCAAAGTGCTACCAATGGTTTGATATAGAGCATCCCGAGGTCACCCGCCCGGCGCCCCCGCCCGAACAACCCCCCGCACAAATCGCCGCCGCTCCGGAGCCGGCCCCAGAGCCCAGTGCGCTGCAGAAGCTATTCGCTCCGGCGGCGCCGCCTCCGGCGCCCCCGCCGGCGCCGGCGAAGCCGCCGGCGCCGAAGCCGCTGGGGCTTGCTGCGTCGTTCGCCAGATATTTGCCGGCCGTCGCCGACGTCGTCCAAACCGGAGCCGTACGCGTATTGGCGACCGACGACCGCACCGACTTCTACATGGTGCCGCTGACCCAAGCGACGCTGCGCCCGGGAACCGTCTACGCCGACCCGTATGGGCATGTTCTCATGCTGGTCAAGCGCGTGGCGGAGACCAACGGTGCGCCGGGCGTCTTCCTTGCCGTCGACGCGGAGCCGGACGGGTCGGTGACGCGCAAGCGCTTTTGGCGCGGCAATTTCCTGTTCGTGCACGAACCCGCGCTCGGCAGTCCCGGCTTCAAGCGCTTCCGGCCGATCGTGCGCGAGAAGAGCGGCGCGTTGCGGCGGCTGACCAACGCCGAAATCGCCAAGGACCCGCAATACGGCGACTTCTCGCTCGAGCAAACAACGCTGAGCGTCCAGGACTTCTACGATCGCATGGACGACGTGATGTCGCCCGAGCCGCTCAATCCGGTGCGGGCGATGGAGGACGCCATCACCGATCTCGACGAGCAGGTGAACACGCGCGTCACCGCGGTCGAAAACGGCCGAAAATATCAGGACAAGTCCCCGGCCACGGTGGACATGCCGAACGGCCCGTCGATCTTCGAGACGACCGGCGCCTGGGAGGATTATTCGACCCCGGCGCGCGATTTTCGCCTGTTGATCGCGATCGACGTGGTCCGCGGCTTTCCCGATCACGTCGCCCGGCGTCTCGAGCGCTACGCGATACCGAGCGGCACCAGCGCGGCGGACGTCAAGGCGCAATTGCAAGGCGTGCTCGCGTCTGAGCTCGCGGCGCGGAAGTTTTCTTACACGCGCAGCGACGGCTCGCAGTGGACGCTCTCGCTCAAAGACGTGATCGACCGCGCCGCCGATCTTGAAATGGCTTACAATCCGAATGACTGCGTTGAGCTGCGCTGGGGCGCGGCCGCGGAGAGCGACGAGGCCTCGACATGCAAGCGGCATGCGCCGGCGGCGCAGCGCGCCAAGATGACGGAATACCGCAACTGGTTCCGCGAGCGGCATTGGCCGACCGCGTCAGGCGCCTAAACTCAGCTCTGATCTCGCCCGGCGATCTCGTCTTGCCATGGCGCGACCAAGCGCTCGAAGCGGCCGATCAGCCAATTCAGCCCGACGGCAAGCACCATTAAGAGAATAATCGGCACGAACATGGTTGCGGTGTCGAAATTGTTGGCGGCATTGATGATGATGCCGCCGAGCCCGGAAATTTGCGTGAAGAACTCGGCGATCACCATGCCGACCACGGCGCGGCCGACGGCAAGCCGAATGCCGGCCATGATGTAGGGCAATGTCGCCGGCAGCACGATGCGGCGAAGAATGACGGCGTCGGAGGCAACCAGCGACTTGCCGACGTCGATCAAGGTCTTCGGCACCGATTTCACGCCGAGCCAGGTATTGATGCAAATCGGGAAAATCGACATCAAAAAGATGACCGCGGCTTTCACCGCAAAGCCGAGGCCGAACCATAAGATCAGCAAGCGGCACCAAGGCGACCAGCGGCATGGCGTAACCGCCGGTGACGAGAACTCCAAGCGCAGCTTCCGCCATCCAGAACCGCCCGATCACCAGACCGAGCGGCACGCCGACGATTATGGCGATGCCGTAGCCGACAACGAACGGCTGCAGGCTCTGCAACAGCGCGGCGGCAAGCTTGCCATTGCGGATGAGTTCGACAAAGGCGACGAAGATCGCGCTCGGCGGCGCGCCGAAAATCGGATTGATGTGGCGGCCGAGGATTTCCCAGACCAGGAGGAGAACGACAAGCGATGCGGCGGTCACCGTCCAGCGCGGCACGCCGCGTTTTGCCGGCGCGGCCTCGCGCGCGTCATCCGGAATGTTCTCGCGGTCGGCGATATCGACCATACCCGCCTCAGTGAACCGTCGGCGCGCCGGCGTGCAGCGCCCGCCAGATATGATAACGCGTCTGCGCGAATTGCTCCGAGCCGCGAAGCTTGGCCAGATCGTGGCGCGGCCGCGGCAGCGGCACCGTCACGATTTCCTGCAGCCGGCCATGTTGCATCACCACCACCCGGTCGGCGAGCAGCACCGCCTCGTCGAGATCGTGGGTCACGAACAGGATCGTCTTTTTGGTGCGGGCATGAATGTCCAGCAACTCGCCTTGCAGGATTTCGCGGGTCTGCGCGTCGAGCGCGCCGAACGGCTCGTCCATCAGCAGCACTTTCGGATCGATGGCCAGCGCGCGCGCGATGCCGACGCGCTGCTGCATGCCGCCGGAGAGCTGGTAGGGCCGCCGTTTGACGCTGTCCTTAAGCCCGACCAGCGTCAGATATTTCATCGCCGTGTCGTGCAGCGCCGCGCCGCGCATGCCTTTCATTTCCAGGCCGAATTCCACGTTCTGCAGAGCCGTGAGCCATGGCAGCAATTCGGCATGCTGAAACACCATGCCGCGGTCGTAGCCGCAGCCTTTGACGGCGACGCCGTCGACGCTCACGGTACCACCGGTCGCGGTCTCCAATCCCATGGCGATGCGCAACGCCGTGGTCTTGCCGCAGCCGGACGGCCCGATCAGCGCGACGACTTCGCCATCGCCGACGGTAAAGCTCAGCCGATCGAGCGCCCGCACCGACTGCACGTTGCCCTCGATGCGCAAGGCGAAGCGCTTGGAAACGTCGATCAGGCTGACTTCACCCATGCTCGAACTCGCTTTCAATGCATCTGCGCGATGAGCTTGAGCGCATCCTCGCGCGGCGTGTCGTCGAGGACTTTCGACAAGTCCATTGGCTGCGGCAGGCTGCCGACTTTCACCAATTCCGCATTCAACCAATTGAAATTGTCCATCGGGATCGGCACGTCGGTGCCGATGGCGTTCTGCTGCATCGCCAGATCGTAGATGTAGGCGGGCCGCGGGTCGTCGGGTTTGACGCCGGTGACTTCCTGCGTGACTTTCAGCACCTCGTCCTTATGCGTCACGGCATAGCGCAGACCGAGCATTTCGCCGGCGAGGAACTTGGCGGCATCTTGCGGCCGCGCCGTGAGCGTCGCCCCGTTCGCGGTCAGACACATGCGCAGGAATTTCGGCAGCGCATCTTTCGCCGACACCAGCATCTTGATGTGCTCCTTGGCGGCAATCGGCGCGTATTCGCCCGACACCACGGCGGCGTCGACCACATGCGCCACCAGCGCCTTATAGCGGTCGAGATCGCCGCCGAGGCTGGCATAGTTCATGGCGTCCGCCGGCATGTTGAAGTGCGCCAGCGCGCCCTTGGCGAAAATATCGGGGAATGCGCCGGGCGACGAAATCGCCATGGTCTTGCCCTTGAGCTGATCCATCGCGGTGATGTCGTCGTGGACGAAAATGCCGTGCGGCACCGTCAGCCAGGTGCAGCCCATGATCTTCACATCGGCGCCGTGAGCAGCCGCGATCATGGCTCCGGTCGGGCCGCCCTCGAAACTGTCGAGATCGCCGGCGATGACGGCTTTCAGCAAGACCTGATCGTCCTTGACCGGAACGATTTCGACATCGAGGCCCATTTTCTTGAAGAAGCCGCGCTCCGCCGCCATCATCAAGATGCCGGCGTCGCTTTTCGGCTCGATGAGGCCGTGGCGCCAGGGTTTGGTCGACTGCGCCGCCGCGGGGCCGCCGGCAAAAGCGGCCAACACGAGCGCCGCCAGCGCAATAAAAAATCCGCATGACCGCTGCATGAGAACGACCTCCAAACCGAACCGAGAGCCGGGCCGGATCATAGCAGGATTGCGGCGCATGAAGCGCATAGCAAACGGTCGTTTTGCCGCGCCACCCTACTCCCCACCAAGCGGCGAAGCCGCTAGGGTCGTCATATGAGCGAAATTGTCCTTACGCTTGACGAGGCCCTGGCGCCGATTGTCGACGGCTGCATGCTGGCGGTGCCGCGCGAATCCTCGGGCGTGCCGATGGCGGCGACGCGGGCGTTGATCCGGCGCGGCGTGCGGCGCCTGCATCTGGTCACGCTGCCGACTTCGACCTTGCAGGCGGACTTGCTGATCGGCGCCGGCTGCATCGCGACGCTGGAAACATCCGCCGTCAGCCTCGGCGAATTCGGCCCGGCGCCGCGCTTTACCGCCGCGATCCTGGCCGGCACGATCCGCATGGTGGACGCCACCTGCCCGGCGCTGCACGCGCAATTCCAGGCGGCCGAGAAAGGCGTGCCATTCATGCCGCTGCGCGGGCTTCTCGGGTCCGACGTGCTGGCGAACCGGCCGGATTGGAAGGTGATCGACAATCCATTCGGTCAATAACGATCCGATCGTGTTGTCTGCCGGCGCTCAAGCCCGATGTCGCCTTGTTCCATGCGCCGATGGCCGACCGCTTCGGCAATGTCTTTGTCGGCACCCAGCGCGAACTCGTGACGATGGCGCATGCGGCTGCAAAGACGATCGTTACTGTGGAGAAAATCCACGATGGCGACATGCTGCACGATCCATATCTGGCGGCCGGTACGTTGCCCGGCTTCTATGTCGAGGCGGTCGCTGTCGCGCCGCGCGGCGCATGGCCCCTGCCCTTGCCCGACCACTACCCGATCGATGGCGCGCATATGAGCGAATACGCCCGCCTTGCCGCCACGCCCGAAGGCTTTGCCGCGTATTTGCAGCACTACGTTTATGAGCGGGCCGCGGTCGTTGCATGAGCGGCGCTGCGCCTGAGACTTCCGTGACGAAGAATTGCTCGCCGATGTGATCTGCCGGCTCATCGGTGATGTGCGTCACATCGCGGTCGGCGCCGCCTCGCCGATTCCGGCAACTGCGGCGCTGCTTGCCCGCGAGAAAGCGGCGGCAGGCCTTACGTCTCGCTGCTCGGCAGCCGCGATCACACCTTCTTCACCGACGGCGCGCGCGAATTGTTCGACTGCGCCGGGCAAGGCCGCATCGACGTGTTCTTTCTGTCCGGCGGCCAGATCGACGGCGAGGGCAACATCAATCTGGTCAGCGTCGGCGACTACGATCATCCCAAGGCGCGCTTTCCCGGCTCGTTCGGCTCGGCGTATCTCTATTACGTCGTGCCGAAGGTGATCCTGTTCCGCGTCGAGCATTCGCGCCGCACGCTGGTGCCGAAGGTCGATTTCGTCAGCGCGCCGGGCGGCAGCGACGGGAACGTATTCCGGCCCGGCGGCCCGATTGCGCTGGTCACCAACCGCTGCCTGTTCGATTTCGACCGCGCGCGCCGCCGCTTTCGACTCAAGAGCGTGCATCCCGGCCACAGCGTCGAGGAAGTGATCGAGAATACCGGCTTCGATTTCGACCGGCCTGCAGAAACGCCGACGACGCCGGCGCCGTCGGCCGAGACGCTGCATCTGATGCGCGCGACCGTCGCGCCGATGCTGGCCGAGGTCTATCCGCAGTTTGCCGAGCGGGTGTTTGGGATTGTCATGCCCCGCGAAGGCGGGGCATCCAGTAATCGCAGTCTCGAATAGCTGGTACATCGCTGCGATTACTGGATCGTCCGCCTTCGCGGACGATGACAAATTGGGTTAATGCTCCCCGTTGCACCTCCCGCCGCGCCATGGTCTTTTTGCGCCCGCAACAGGAAGGAAACGCGCGGTGAAGACGGTGGAAGCAGGCGTGATCGGCGTCGGGTGGATCACCAACTGCGCTTGCCGGGCGTCGCTCATTAAGAAGCCTCTCCAACCACGGCGCGTATTCGTAAATCGAGCGTGATTGGTGCGGCTCGACTGGTGTCCGCTGTGCCTCGATAGCGACCAAATTCTGCAGCGCGGCGAAATGAGGCGATGGGCCATTACCGGAAGTGGGAAGCGCAGCTCGGAGAGGAGCGGGCTACGGACCGCCGTGATTGATGCTGCGCGGCAACACGGGCGCGGATTCGCGATTCTTGCTGAAATATCGGGCCATGAGACAATTGACAGGTTCCACAACCCCGTCGGTATGATGCCTTTCGAGGACATAGTCTGGGGTTCTGAGGGGCTCGAATGGTTCGGCGCGGCAGCACATTGGCGTTGCGGAGCTTGTTGCTCGCGACCGCACTGAGCTTTGCCGGTTCGCAACAGAGCTGGTCCATGAGCGGTGGTGGTGGCGGCGGTCCGGCCCCCGCTCTAGGCATCCCAGCGCCTCCGGGCGTGACTCAACAAGCTACCAATATTCTGCTCACCTTGGGCAATAGCTTCACCTGGATAACGGATCCAACTATGGGGGCAGGGATAACTACGGAGGCGGATTGGGTCATAGGAAACGCGCAAGAATTCACGGCTTTGTTCAGTAGCGATCCTGGCCTCATATCAAAAACTGTACTGGCCGGTAGGAACGCAGGCTATAGCGTCTTGGCCGCAGAGATCACGCAAATGTTGGCCGCCCTCAATGCGATAATAAATGGCAGAACGCCGCCGTGGGGGCCCACCCTCGTGCAGTTTTGGGGTTCTTATGGCAATTTCCAACAGTTCGCAGCCCAGACCGGGGTAAACGTATACACTCTTCTTGCAAATGATATCTTGTTTAATTTGAACCTTCTATACGGCAACCTCCATCAGGGTAGCAATTATAACCCATTCGTCTACACGACGGCGTCGCGCGAAACCACATCCACGTCCGCAGTTGCGTTCACGGACGAGCCGGCGCCGAACTTCCCTGCCGATGTCGCGCTCGCCTATGCCTCGATCCTTGGAGCATCGCGCGCGCCGGCAGAGCCGGCGTTTGTGCCCGGATGGGCGGCCTGGGCATCCGGCTATGGCGGTTACAACCGCACCAATGGCGATACCGCCGGCGCGAGCACGCTCACGGCACGTCTCTACGGTTCTGTTGTCGGCCTGGAGTATCGTTTCACGCCGCAGACACTGGTGGGCATTTCGCTCGGTGGAGCCGATCTGACTTGGGGCGCAGGTGGCTCCGGCAGCGGCAACAGCAATTCCCTCCAGTTCGCCGCCTATGGCACGACGCATTTTGGCGCCGGCTACATCAGTGGTCTGCTCGATGCCTCGACCACCTGGTTCAACACCGCCGGTTTCGCAGCGGGCGGCGACGCACTTGCCGCCAAATTCAACGGCCAAAGCTACAGCGGCCGGCTCGAAGGGGGTTATCGGTACCCAATGTGGCTGACGAGCGGCGTGACGCCCTATGCCGCTGTGCAGCTGCAATACTTCCACACGCCCAGTTACAGCCAAGTCGATCTCAGCGGTGGCGGCATGGGGGTGAACTACAACGCGGCGGATGGAACCGACACCAGAAGCGAACTCGGCGCGCGCTTCGACACCGTCCAGAGCCTGGGTGGCATGCCGCTCATTCTGCGCGCGCGGGCTGCCTGGGCGCACGATTGGGTGAGCAGTTCCTCAGTGGCGGCAGCATTCCAGGTGGCGCCTGGTTCGAATTTCATAGTCAGTGGGTCACCGCTGGTGCCAAGTGACTCGGCACTGGCGAGCCTGGAAGCGGAACTGCACCTGACTTCTCACTGGTCGCTGGCGGCAAAGTTCGACGGCCAATTTGCCGGCTCCTCGCAAACCTATCTCGGGACCGGAACCCTACATTACAGCTGGTAAGCACGCGGCGGCCGCTTTGGGGTCATTCGCGACGGGGTTGATCCAGCAGCAGGCGCAGCCCCGTGCGCTATGCCCCGAAAGCAGAAGTGCTGGCGCCGCCCGCGATGGCGGCGGCGCGCTGGCCTAAAAAATGTCACACGTTATGTGACATTTCTCTTGACGACCGTCACTGATACAGCTACATTCGACAAATCATCTCGCCCGGTAAGGACGCCGCCGCGGAGGCAAACTGCGGCGGCGGGGCGAGAGGCGGAGCCCGCGGGCGGGCTTGCTACCCGCTCCCGGGCGGTCCGGGCATCATGTCTGCCGGCATTACGACCGGCATGCGAGGTGCGTCGCTGGAAGTGAGTAGACCGTCGGCGGAGTGACCCCCGCCGCTTTCGACGGTTTGCCCACGAAACCTGGCCCGGATCGCACCAAGGGACCACACACCCCTTGGGAAGAGCCGTGGTGGAACGCCGGAAGGCGAGCTGTCCCCTCCCATTCAGGGGGCAGCGCCGCACCCCAAGGTGCGGAGGTCGGCCCTGCGTCTTCCGGCGTTCCATATCCTTTTTCTATTTTGGCGAAACGGGAAAAGCGAAGAGAACAACGAGGCCAACCACCCCTCGCCGTTCTTTTTGCTCCCGCTTCGCGCTTCACGTGACTGAGATCGGGTGCCCCGCAGGCGAAGGCGCGTGCGGGAACGAGACCGCTTATTCACTTCTCCCCGCGTGCGGGGAGAACATAGGCGTCCTCCGGACGCCGTTCTTAAGTGAAGAAACGCCGATGTGAAGCATCGGCTATGGAGCGAAGCGACGAGGATGAGGGGGCCTCTCCGCGAGATTCTCGAGCGCCGTAGTCCGCACCCAGCGGAGAGGCCCCCTCATCCCAACCTTCTCCCCGCGCGCGGGGAGAAGGAGCGCGCTGGCGCGACGGATAAAGCGTTGCGCCCCCGGCCGCGTCATGGTTTTTATCGCCCGCGAAAACACGAGGAAAGCCCAAAGTGAAAACGGTGGAAGCAGGCGTGATCGGCGTCGGGTGGATCGGGGGACTGCGCGCCGACACGCTGTCGCGCACGGCGCTGGTCGACAAATTGCATCTGTGCGACATCAAGCCGGACCGGCTCGCCGAGGTGACCAAGCTCTACAAGCCGGCAACCGCCACGCTCGATTACAGCGATCTCATCAAGAACGACAATATCCGCGTCGTCTATGTCTCGACCACGCCGGAAGCCAACCACTATCCGATCGCGCGCGACTGCCTCAAATCCGGCAAGAACGTCATGCTGGAAAAGCCGATCGCGCTGGAATTGTGGGAAGCCGACGAGCTGATCCAGCTGGCCAAGCGCAACGGCCTGAAATTCACCATCGGCTATTCGCAGCGCTTCAATCCCAAAGTCGCCTACGCCAAGAAGAAGATCACCGACGGCACGCTCGGCAAAGTGGTCTCGGTGCTGGTCAGCCGCCATCTGTCGCGCGAGCTCGGCAAGAAGATCGCCAGCCGGGTGCGGCTGTCGCCGGTGGTGATGGAATCGACCCACGATCTCGATTTCGTGTTCTGGCTGCTGGAGCCGGCGAAGCCGGTGCGCGTCTATAGCCAAGGCGCTTACGGCTACATGCAGCCGATCAACGGCTCGCACGATATCATGTTCACCACCGTGACCATGGACAACGGCATCGTGGTGATGATCGGCGGCGGCTGGAATTTTCCGCCGAGCTTTCCGAATTACTGCTCGACCTGGATCGAGATCACCGGCACCGAAGGCGCGCTCACGCTCGACGACACCCAGCGCGACAATTGGCTCAATACCGCAACGCGCGGCCAGGAATTTCCGATGTCGACCATGCCCGGCGAATGGGTCGATCACGTCTATGCCGGCGGGCTCGGGCCGGAGACCATGCATTTCCTCGAAGCCTGCATCCGCGACACGCCGGTGATGGTGACGCCGGAAAGCGCGCGGCGCGTGATGGAAACCTACAGCGCGGCCGATCTGTCGGCCGACCGCAACGAGCCGATCGATCTGCCGCTGTCCAACGAGACGATTTCCGGCATCGCCGAGCTGAAGCAGAAGAACCGCGCGGGATTGAACGTATGAAGAAAGGCGCCAAAGGCGTCGGCCTCGCCATTATCGGCGCCGGCCGCGTCGGGCTGTTCCGCGGCGAAGTGGCGGCGCGCCATCCCGCGGTGGAATGGATCGGCATCGCCGAGCTCAATCACAATCGCGGCGGCGACGTCGGCGCGCGCATCGGCGCCGATTTCATCACCACCAGCCACCGCGAACTGCTGGCGCGGCCGGAAGTCACCTGCGCCATCATCGCCACCGACGAGCATCTGCATGTCGAGCCGATGCTGGCCGCGGTCGAGCGCGGCGTGCCGATGCTGATCGAAAAACCGCTCGCCACCGATCTGGCGCAGTCAGAGCGCGTGCTCAAGGCGATCACCGACGCCAAGCTCGATGCGGTGGTCGGCTACACCCAGCGCTTCCGGAGGAAATGGCTCGGCGCCAAGGAGAAGGTGCGTAACGGCGCGCTCGGCGATGTGACCATGGTGACGTCGCGCGCGTTCATGAATCGCCTGGTCGCCATCGACAATTACAAGCGCACCGACGATCCGGCGACGATCTCGCCGATGGTGATCTCCGGCACCCACGCGCTCGATATCGTGATGTGGTATCTGGAAAAGAAAACGCCGGTCGAATGCTATGCGCGCTCGGTCGACAAGGTGCTCGGCCCGCTTTACCACGGCATCGACGCCACCGCCGGAATGATCATGTTCTCCGACGGCACGGTCCATAATCTCAGCATCTCGTGGGCGCTGCCGGTGACCTGGCCCGGCGCGGTTTATAGCCTCGAAGTGGGCATCAACGGCACGCATGGCGTGCTGACCATCGACGACACCCATCGCGACATGGTGCTGGCGGTGTCGGCGCCGCAGAGCGAAGGCTATGCGCCCGATGAGAGCCGGCTGGTCGACTTCATGGGGTCTTATCCGCCGGGCGACATGGTGCTCGGCGAGTTGCGCGGACCGATGGCCGACGAGACGGTGTCGTGGCTCAACCGCGTCTCGCTCGGCCTGCCGACGCAGGCCGCCACCGCCGCCGAAGCGCATAACCGGCTGATGCTGACCAAGGCGCTCGATCTGTCGGCGAAACTCAAGCAGCCGGTCAAACTGCCGCTCGCATCATGACAACGCCTGACCCATTCACCTGCAAGAACAATCCTCGGAGGACACAAAATGCGGGCTTCACGTCGCACCGTCATCGCTAGCCTTGCCGCAGCTCCTGCCGCCGCGCTCTGGTCCAAATCCGTCCTCGCCGCGGACTATCCCGACCGGTCGATCCATCTGATCGTGCCGTTCGCACCGGGCGGCAATGCCGACATCGTCGGCCGGATTGCCGGCCAGTTGATGGGCGACGGGCTGAAGGGCACGGTGGTCGTCGAAAACCATGACGGCGCCGGCGGCAGTGTCGGCGCGGCGTATGTCGCGCACGCCAGGCCCGACGGCTACACGCTCCTGGTCGGCTCGAACGGGCCGCTGACCATCAATCCGATCCTGCACAAAGATCTCAGTTACGATCCATTGACGGATTTCGCACCGATCGCGCTCACGAGCTATGTACCGCACGCACTCATCATGAGCATCAAGAGCGAGGCGAAAACGCTCGCCGACGTGGTTGCCATGAGCAAGAAAGCGCCGGTGACCGTGGCGACGAGCGGCGTCGGCAGCGCCACGCATATGACGCTCGAACGGCTCAAGGCGGCAACCGGCGCGGACTTCACGCATGTCCCCTATCGCGGCGGCGGCGCTTTGATGGCGGACCTCATCGGCGGCAACGTCGATGGCGCGATGACCGAATTCTCCACCGCCTTGCCGCTGCATCAGTCCGGCAAGGCGCACATCGTCGCCATCGCGTCGGCGCATCGCTCCACTCTCGCCCCCGACATTCCGACGTTTGACGAAAGCGGGGTGAAGGGCTTCACCGCGCAAAGCTATGTCGGCGTGGTCGCGCCGGCGAAGACGCCGGCGGACATCGTCGCCCGGCTGCAAAGCGCCATCGCCGAGGGCCTCAAGCCGGGCTCGCCGGCGGCCGGGCGCCTGGTATCGCTCGGCTCGGAGGTCGCCACGCCGGAGCAGATGACGTCGCAAGGCTTCGCCGCGTTCATTCGCGCCGACTATGCGGCAATGCAAGCGGCGGCAAAGCTCGCAGGCCTGCAGGCGCAATGATCGCGGCGCTTGGCTATGCCAGCGCCACCAGCAGCACCGCGATCTCGCTTGCCTGTTCGAGCGCGCCGAGCACGTCGCCGGTCTGGCCTTCGATCTGGTTCGCGCTCAGCCACGCCATCAGCGCGACGATGATGGCGAGAAGGATCAGCGCCAACAGCGCGTGTCCCGGATGCAGGCAGACGGCGACAATGAGAAAAGCCAGCACCGCGCCGATGGCGACGCCCTCGGCCGGCGGCCGGCCGGCATCGTGCGACAGCCCATCGCTGCGCGCCGGCGGCAACAGCAGCATCAGCGCCGGCATGGTGGCGCGCGCCGCGGCGTGCGACGCGATCAGCGCCCAAACCACGGCATGCGCGCTCGGCAGGCTCGCCAGCACGCTGACGCGGATGAGGAGCGCGATCGTCAAGGCGGCGACGCCATAAACGCCGATGTGGCTGTCGCGCATGATCTCGAGCTTCTGCTCGCGCGTCGTGCCGCCGCCAAAACCGTCGGCGGTGTCGGCGAGCCCGTCCTCATGCAGGCAGCCGGTGACCAGCATCGTCGCCGCGACGGCGAGCGCCGCGGCCGGCCATGGCGGCAATCCGATGCGATGCGCCACCGCATAGACCCCGGCGCCAATGATCCCGACCGCAAGGCCGGCAAGCGGAAACGCCCAGGCCGCTTTGGCGATCGCGTTGCCGGCGATCGGCGTCGCGCGCAACAGCGGCAGCCGCGTGCAAAACACGATGCACGCCTTGAGTTCTTCGCTGCGCTCTTCGAGCCAGGTGACGGAGATGGGCGAGTTCATGGCGAATAAGCCAGTTGTGGCCGTCAGACGGGCAATTTGCTAGCCTCGGTAGGGCACTGCCGGCGCGGGAAAGCAAATCAGCATGGCGAATTTTACCTCATTTTCCGCGCTGCGCGCGGTCTGTCTCGACCTGCCGAGCGGGCATCCCGCCGCCAGCGCCGCGGTCGCCCAGCGCGAAGCGGTGCTGACCAAGCCGCCGCAAAGCCTCGGCCGGCTCGAAGACCTCGTCGCCTGGCTGGCGCATTGGCAGGGTCACGCGCCGCCGCGGCTCGATCGCGCCGAAATCCTGGTCTTCGCCGGCAATCACGGCGTCACCGCAGCGCGGCGTCTCGGCCTATCCGCCGGAAGTGACGGCGCAGATGGTGGCAAATTTCGCCGCCGGCGGCGCTGCGATCAATCAGCTGGCCAGGAGCGCCGGCGCGACATTGCGCGTCATTCCGCTGTCGCTCGAAACGCCGACCGCGGATTTCACGCAACAGCCGGCGCTGACCGAGCAGGAATTTCTCGCCGCGGTCGCGACCGGCTACAACGCGGTCGAGCCGGACTGCGATCTGGTCTGCCTCGGCGAAATGGGCATCGGCAATACCACGGCGGCTGCCGCCATCTCCGCTGCTTTGTTCGGCGGCGGCGGCGCGCGCTGGGCCGGCCGCGGCACCGGCGTCGACGCAGACGGCCTGGCGCGCAAGCGCGCGGTGATCGATGCCGCGCTCGCGCGCCATGTCGCTGCGCTCTACGATCCGCTCGCCGTCGCCGCGGCCTTCGGCGGCTACGAGCTTGCCGCCATTCTCGGCGCCGACGCTGGCGGCGCGGCGGCAGCGCATCCCGGTTCTGCTCGACGGCTTTGTCTGCACCGCGGCCGTCGCGCCGCTGGCGAAATTGCGCACGGACACGCTCGCGCACGCGCAAGCCGCGCATGTTTCCGCCGAAGCCGGACACCGCATGCTGCTCGAAGAGCTAAAACTCACGCCGCTGGTCGATCTTAATATGCGGCTCGGCGAAGCCTCCGGCGCCGCGGTGGCGCTGCATATCCTGCGCGCGGCGCTCGCCTGCCACACCGGCATGGCGACCTTTGCCGAGGCGGGCGTCTCCGACAAACCGCCGGATGACGCCGCCGCCAAAGCCGCGGGCTGACAAACAAGGAGCCGCCGATGCCGGACAATGGCGGAGCAATATGGCTGGCGGCGGGGTTGCGCACGCCGTTCGTCGCGGTGGATGGGCCGCTCGCCAGTCGCGACTCGCTCGCTTTGTCGGTGCCCGTCGTTCAGGCGATGGCGCAGCAAGTCAACGGGCCGATCGACTTCGGCGTCTGGGGCTCGGTGATCGGCAATCTCGCTTACACCAATCTGGCGCGCGAAATCTGGCTCGACAGCAAGCTCGATCCGCACGTGCCGACCTTCACCACCATCATGCAGTGCTCGACCAGCATGGTCGCCGCCTTCGAAGCGGTCGGCATCCTCGGCGCACGGCGCGCCGCGCTCGCGCTGGTCGGCGGCGTCGAAAGCATGAGCCGCGTCGAGTTCGGTCTCGGCATGAATCTATCGGTCTGGCTGCGGCACATGTTTCAGGCGCGCAGCGCGCGCGACCGCCTGCAGCATCCTGCGCAAGCTGCGGCCGTCCGATATCCGCCTCTACGTGCCGGAAGTGAAAAACCGCGTCACCGGCCGCAGCATGGGCGAACATACCGAAGACATGGCGAAGGACTGGGCCATCACCCGCGAGGAGGAGGACGAGCTGGCGCTCGAGAGCCATCGCCGCGCGGTCGCGGCGCAGGATCGCGGCTTTTTCGACGATCTGATCATCCCGCTCGACGGCGTCACCAAGGATCACTTTCCGCGCCGCGACACCTCGCTGGACAAGCTCGCCAAACTAAAACCGGTGTTCGACCGCTTCAGCGGACGCGGCACCATCACCGCGGGCAATTCATCGCCGCTGACCGACGGCGCCGCCGGCCTGTGGGTCGCGACCGATGAAGGGCTTAGCCGCCTGCCGGCGAAAACGCCGCGCGTGCGCATGGTCGATTTCGAAATGGCCGCCGTCGATATTTTCCACGAAGGCTTGCTGATGGCGCCGGTCACCGCCATTCCGCGGCTGCTGGCGCGGCACGGGCTGACATACGAGGACATCGCGCTGTGGGAAATCCACGAGGCGTTCTCGGCGCAGGTCGCCTGCCACATCAAGGGGCTGCAGGATAAGGCGTTCGTGCGCGCCAAAGCCGGCATCGAAAATACCTTCGGCCGTTTTCCGGTCGAGCGGATGAATCCGAACGGCGGCAGCGTCGCGCTCGGCCATCCGTTCGCCGCCACCGGCGCGCGCATTTTGAGCCAGGCGGTCAAGGAACTCGCCGCGTTTCCCGCGGGTAGTCGCGCGATCGTCAGCATCTGCGGCGACGGCGGCCTCGGCACGGTGGCGCTGTTGGAATGCTGAGCAACTATCCCGCCGCCGCGATGGCGTGAAAGAACGTGCCGGTAACGCGGCCGCGCCGGCCGCCGGCTTTGCCAAGTGCACGGCCTTCGCCATCGGCAAGCTCGGCAAAGCAATCGTCACTGCCGGCAGAGGTCAGTGAAGCGTAATGGAATTCGTGGCCGCGCAAAACTTCGCCTTGGCGTCCTAAAACCGTATCGGACAACAGCCGCGCGCTGCGATAACCGAGATGCAGCTTGCGTTTGGCAAAGCTCGTCGTGTGGCCCAGCAACCCGACCATGGCGTGTTGCCGGCCCGCGGCGTCTTCAAGGCTTTGCCCAAGAACCATGTAGCCGCCGCACTCGCCGTGCACCGGCCGTGTCTCGGCGAAGCGCCGCAAGCCGGATTTGAACCGCTCGGCCAGGCCAAGCGTAGCGGCATGGAGCTCCGGATAACCGCCAGGGAGCCAACAACAATCCGCGCGCTCGGAGGGTGGCTCATCGGCAAGCGGAGAAAACGGAACGATCTCCGCGCCGACGTGGCGCCAGGCTTCAAGAAGGTGCGGATAGACGAAGCTGAAGGCCCGATCCTGCGCCAGCGCGATGCGCTGACCGGGCGGCGGCAAGGCGGTTGCCAGCACCATCGGCGGCGCCGACACGAAGCGGCGCGGCGCTCGCGATCAGCGCGTCCAGATCGAGATGCCGCTCGGCCATCGCGGCGAGACGCTCGATCAGGGCGGCGAGATCGGCGTGCTCGCCGGCTTGCACCAGGCCGAGATGGCGCTCCGGCAAAGCAAGCGACGCCTCGCGCGGCACCGCGCCGAACACCGGAATGCCGAGGGCAACGATCGCGTCCGCGACCAGCGCGCGGTGCTTCTCGCTGGCAACGCGATTGAGGATGACGCCGGCGATGCGGACCGCGGCATCGTGCGTGGCAAAACCCCGTACGACGGCCGCCGCCGATTGCGCCTGCCGCGCTACGTCGAGCACGAGCACGACCGGGAGCGCGAAATGTGCGGCAAGGTCCGCGGTCGCGCCGCTTTGCCCCGCCACGCCGCTGGCGCCGTCGAACAGACCCATCACGCCCTCGATGATGAAAAGGTCCGCGTCATCGGCCGCCTGCGCCGCCAGTGCATCGAGCAGCGGGCGCGGCATGGCCCAAGAGTCGAGATTGACGCTCGGTGCGCCGACCACAGCCGTGTGAAATGCCGGGTCGATGTAATCCGGACCGGCCTTTGCCGCGCGCAGTTTGAGGCCGCGCCGCATCAGCGCCGCCAGCACGGCGAGCGTGACCGTGGTCTTGCCGGCGCCGGAGCTTGGCGCGGCGATGACGATCCCGCGCGCCGTCATGTCCCGTCCTTCTTGGATGGCGCGGTCTCGCCGATGAGCCGCTCGCGCATGGCCACGATATCGCCGATCACGACGATGGCCGGCGGCTCGAATTCCTGCGCGCGCGCGTCAGCCGGCAAGCTTTTCCAGCGTCGATACCAGGACGCGCTGTCGTGGCG
This sequence comes from uncultured Alphaproteobacteria bacterium, assembly GCA_963816565.1. GTDB lineage: Bacteria > Pseudomonadota > Alphaproteobacteria > Rhizobiales > Xanthobacteraceae > BOG-931. The sequence goes on from CAWFLM010000004.1 coordinate 456,431, forward strand.
TCGTTGCCGAGGCGATCACCGCGGCCGGCGTTGCGCCGGCGAGCCCGCCATCCATCAACGCCGCGGCGATCCGCTCGAGATTGTGCATCACCATGTAAAGCACGATCGGCTGCCCGGTGCGGGCGAGCGGCGCCCAGTCGAAGTCTTCGTCGGCGCCGTGACCGGCGGCGAAAATCACCGCCCGGTTGACACCGCGCAATGTCGCCGGAATGGCCGCCGCGGCGAGCGCCGCAAGTCCGGCGGTGACGCCGGGAATGATGCGGAAGGCGATGCCCGCCGCCGCGAGCGTCGTCGCTTCTTCGCCGCCGCGGCCGAAGACGAAGGGGTCGCCGCCCTTGAGCCGCAACACGCGCTGCCCGGCGCGCGCCAGCGCGACCAGCCGCTCGCTGATATCGGCTTGGCTCGCCGACGGCTTGCCGCCGCGCTTGCCGGCAAATTCGAGCCGCGCTTGCGGTCCGGCCAACGCCAAGATGCGCTGATCGACCAGCGCGTCGTGCACGACAACGTCGGCCTGCGCCAAGCCGGCCAGCGCATCGAGCGTGAGCAGACCCGGATCGCCGGGCCCGGCGCCGGCAAGCCAGACATGGCCGGGCTCGAAGACCGGAATGCCGGCGCGCTGCGCCGCCAAGGCGTCCCACGCCGTCATGGCGCTATCCCATCGTGACGCCCGGACCCGGCCGGACTAAAGCTTGGCGCGAAGGGAGCACCATGGCCAAGCAGGTTCCGCCATTGCGCCGGGGCTGGACGACCGGCACCTGCGCCGCGGCGGCGGCGAAGGCGGCATTCGCCGCGCTCGTGACCGGTGATTTTCCGGACCCGGTCGAGGTGACATTGCCGCGCGGCGAGCGGCCGAGCTTTGCGCTCGCCATGACGCGCCAGGATGCAAACGCGGCGACCGCCGGCGTGATCAAGGACGCCGGCGACGATCCCGATGTGACCCATGGCGCGCTGGTCTGCGCTACCGTTCGGATCGGCGCCGCCGGCATGGGCGTGACGTTTCGGGCCGGCGACGGCGTCGGCACGGTGACGCGCGCCGGGCTGCCGATTGCGCCCGGCGAGCCCGCTATCAATCCGGTGCCCCGCCGCATGATCTACGACGCCATCGCCGAGGTCGCCGCCGCGGCCGGACGCGCCGCCGATGCGGAAGTCGAGATTTCCATTCCCGGCGGCGAGGCACTGGCGGCGAAAACGCTCAACGGCCGGCTCGGCATTGTCGGCGGCCTGTCGATCCTCGGCACAACGGGAATCGTCGTGCCGTATTCGTGCTCGGCATGGATTCATTCGATCCATTCCGGCATCGATGTCGCGCGCGCCGCCGGCCTCACCCATATCGCCGGGGCCACCGGCGCGAGTTCCGAGGCCGGCGTGCAAAAGCTCTACGGCCTGCCGGAGATCGCGCTGATCGACATGGGCGACTTTGTCGGCGGCATGCTGAAATATCTGCGCCGCCATCCGGTGCCGCGCATCACGATTGCCGGCGGCGTCGCCAAAATGACCAAGCTGGCGCAGGGTCTGACCGATCTGCATTCCAAGCGCGGCGAGGTCGATCTTGCCGAACTGGCGAACTTTGCCGCCGCCGCGGGTGGCGACACGACGTTGTGCCAGCGCATTCTGGCTGCCAACACCGCCGCCGAGGCTTTCACGCTGGCGCAAGACGCCGGCATTGCGCTCGGCGACGCCGTGGCGCTGGCGGCGCAGCACACCGCCAGGGACGTTATCGCCGGCCGCGACATCGCCGTCGAGATCGTGCTGTTCGACCGCGAGCAAAATCTGGTCGGCCGCGCGCCGTTCGAGAATTAGCTGCGCACTCACGCAGCACCTCCGCGAAAGCGGCGGCGATAATCCGCGTCGTAGAGCGCGCTGTCGCGAAAATTTTCCGCGGCGAGCGCCCGGCCGACAAGAATCAGCGCGGTGCGTTCGATGTTCTCCTTGGCTACCTTCTGCGCGATATCCGACAGCGTGCCGCGAATGACGCGCTCTGCCGGTGTGCTCGCCTGCACGACAACGGCGGCCGGACAGTCGGCGCCGTAGAACGGCGTCAGCTCTTTGACGATCGCGTCGATGGCGTGAATCGCCAGATGAATGACGAGCGTCGCGCCGCTGCCGGCAAAGGTGGCAAGTTTTTCGCCGTCCGGCATGCGCGAGGCGCGGCCGGACACGCGCGTCAACACTACGCTCTGCGCGACTTCGGGCACGGTGAGCTCGCATTGCAGCGCCGCCGCCGCCGCGGCGAAAGCCGGCACGCCCGGCGTGAGCGTGTAAGGAATGCCGCGCCGATCGAGCCGACGCAACTGCTCGGCGAGCGCCGAGTAGATCGACAGATCGCCGGACTGCAGCCGCGCCACGTCGTATCCGGCAGCATGGGCGCTGACAAACTCGGCTTCGATCTCGTCGAGCGACAGCGGCGCGGTATCGACGATGCGCGCGTCCGGCGGACAATAGCTGAGTAACTCGCGCGGCACGATCGAGCCGGCATAGAGGCAGACCGGGCAGCGCGCGATCAGATCGCGGCCGCGCACAGTGATAAGGTCGGCGGCGCCGGGCCCGGCGCCGATAAAGTGCACCGTCATTGACTCATGGTTTGGTCCACAGCCATTGCGTGACCGGCATGGCCGCGCGCCAGCCGGATTTTTCGCCGACCGGCGCGGCGCGCGAAATCGCGATGCGGATCAATTCGCCGCCGAACGCGGCATGGCGGGCGAGCAGCAGCGCTTCGGTCTCCAACGTCACCGCATTGACCACGAGCCGGCCGCCATGCGGCAGCGCCCGCGCCGCGGCATCGAGCGTGCCCGGATCGCCGGCGCCGCCGCCGACGAAGATGGCTTGCGGCGTTTCCAGGCCCGACAAGGCAGCCGGCGCCGCGCCTTCGATAATGTCGAGCCCCGGCACGCCGAACGCCGCGGCATTGCGGCGGATGCGCGCGGCGCGGTCGGCGCGGCGCTCGACCGCGATCGCGCGCATCATCGGATCGGCCAGCAGCCATTCGATCGCGACCGAGCCCGAGCCGGCGCCGATATCCCACAATAGCTCGCCGCGGCGCGGCGCAAGCGAGGACAGCGTCACTGCGCGAATTTCGCGTTTGGTGATCTGGCCGTCGTGCTCGAACAGGTCGTCGGCGAGGCCGGACGTTCGTGACAGAACGCGTGCGTCAGGCGCCTCCGTCACTTCGATCGCAACGACATTGAGCGCATCTATTGTGCCGAGGTCGAATCCTGCGGCCGTCGTGGCGCGGATGCGCTCGCGCGGTCCGCCGAGCGCTTCGAGCACGGTCAGGCGCGACGCGCCGAAGCCGCTTTCGGTCAGCAGCCTTGCCAGCGCGGCCGGCCCGTCGCCGTCGGAGGTCAGCGCGAGAATATCCGAGGCAGGCTGCAAATGCGGGCGGACCAGGTCGAGCATGCGGCCGTGCAGGGACAGCAGCACCGTCCGCTGCAGCGACCAGCCGAGTCGAGCCGCGGCGAGCGAAAAGGCCGACGGCGCCGACACGACGACCATCTCGCGCGCCTCGATGTGGCGCGCCAAGACCGCGCCGACGCCATAGTGGAACGGGTCGCCGGACGCGAGAACGCAAACCGGCCGGCCGCGATGGCGCATGACTTCTTCGGGCGCGCCGTCGAACGGGCTCGGCCAGGGCCGCGAAGCGCCGCGAATAAGCGGCGCCGCCAGCGCCAGGTGGCGCCGGCCGCCGAACACAATCTCCGCCGCCTCGATCAGGCCGCGCGCCACCGGGCTTAGCCCCGTCACGCCGTCCTCGCCGATGCCGACAATGGACAGCCAGCGCGGCGATGCGGCAGTGTCGCGCGGCAGCGGCTCAGGATTTTGCATGCCACGCGTCCTCATTCTCGGCGGCACCACCGAAGCGCGCCTGCTCGGCGAACGGCTCGCCAAGCGCGGCGATCTCGACGTGGTTCTCTCGCTCGCCGGCCGCACCGCTTCGCCGGTTCCGCATGCGGTGCCGCTCCGTGTCGGCGGTTTTGGCGGCGCCGCGGGCTTGGCCGATTATCTTGTCGCGGAGCGTATCGACGCTTTGATCGATGCCACACATCCCTACGCCAATATCATCTCGGAAAACGCCGCCGCCGCCGCCCAGCCGGACCTCGGTGCCCTTCATGGCGCTGCGCCGGCCACCCTGGACTGCCGTCGCCGGGGATCGCTGGATCGAAGTGAACGACACCGGCGCGGCGGTGCGCGCCATCGGCGAAAAATCGCGCGGCGTTTTCGTCGCGCTCGGCCGCAACGAGCTGGCGCCTTTCACCGGCGCGCCGCAACACCGTTATCTGGTTCGCAGCGTCGATCCGGTCGATCCGCCGCTGCCGCTGCCGCATGTCGCCTACGTCAACGCGCGTGGCCCGTTCAGCGAAGCCGACGATCGCGCGCTGATGACCGCCCACAAAATCGATGTCGTCATCGCCAAGAACAGCGGCGGCAGCGCGGCCTACGGCAAAATCGCAGCAGCCCGCGCGCTCGGCGTCGACGTCATTCTGCTGCGCCGGCCGGCCGCGCCGGCTGCACCGGCGGTCGAGACAATGGAGGACGCGATCGCCTGGCTCGATCATGCGCTCACCTCCGCCGCAGCACGCGGCGTATAGATGAGCGGCGGCCGCCCGGGCCGCGCGATCACGCGCGTTTCGCGGGTGCCGACGATGACCAGTGTCGCCATGTCGGCCGGCATGGCATCGGCTTCACCAAGCGTTGTCACGCTCACATGCTCATCCGGCCGCCCCACGGCGCGGCCGAACACGACTGGCGTCGTTGCGGGCAATTGCCGGCGCAGCCGCTCGATCGCATTGCCGAACTGCCACGGCCGCGCCCGCGATATCGGATTGTAAAGCGCGATGACGAAGCCGGCGCCCGCGGCGGCATCGAGCCGCCGCTCGACCAGATCCCACGGCTTGAGATTGTCGGACAGCGACAGGGCGCAGAAATCGTGGCCGAGCGGCGCACCGATTTTCGCAGCGACGGCGAGCATCGCGGTGACGCCGGGAATGAAAACGACCTCGAGCGCACGCCAGGCGTCCGGACCTTCTTCAATCGCTTCACAGATCGCGGCCGCCATGGCGAACACGCCCGGATCGCCGCCGGAAACCACGGCGACATTCGCGCCAAGCGCTGCATGGCGGAGCGCCGCGGCCGCGCGCGCGCGTTCCTCGCGATTGTCGGACGAATGGCGGCTCTGGCCGCCGCGCGCCGGCACGCGGTCGAGATAAGGCCCGTAGCCGTAGAGCGCTTCGGCGTCGCGCAACGCAGCGTCGGCGTCCGGCGTCAGATAGCGCGGATCGCCCGGCCCCAGACCGACGACGGCGAGCCGGCCGCTCACGGTCGTTCCTCCCAGCCCGGCACCAGAACGACCGCGAAATACGGCGCCTCATCGTCGGACTTGGCGGACAGCGGAATCATTTTCTCTTCCGCCATGGTGCCGCGCTCGACATAGATGGCGCGCGGCAACCGGCCGCTGGTGGCAAGCGCGCGGCGCAGTTTCGGCAAATGCCGGCCGACTTTCATCACCACCGCAGCGTCGGCCTCGGCGAGCCGCCGGGCCAGCTCGCCTTCTGGGAGCGTCGCCGGCAGCACGGTAAAAACATCGTCGCCCTGGGCGATCGGCATCCCCGCCGCCGACCAGCAGCCGGACATGCCGGTGACGCCGGCCACGATTTCGGTCGGGAACCGCGCCGCCAGTCGTGTGTGCATGTGCATGTAGGAGCCATAGAACAGCGGGTCGCCCTCGCAGATCACCGCAACGGTTTTGCCGGCATCGAGCAAAGTCGCGATTTTTTCCGCCGCGCCGTCATAAAAATCACGGATCGCGTCGCGATAAGCGTCACACTCCTTCGGCTGTTCGGTGGTCACCGGATAGAGCAGCGGCAGTTCCACGACGCCGCCGCGCAAATGCTCCGCGACGATGGCGCGCGAATGACTGGGATTGCCGGCCTTGGCGAAATGCGCGACCACATCGGCCTCGCCGAGCGCGCGCGTCGCTTTCAGTGTCAGCAACTCCGGATCGCCCGGGCCGACGCCGACGCCGATCAGCTTTGCCGCCGTCATAGTCCGGACCTCGCCAAGGCATTGACCGCCGCCGCCGTCATGGCGCTGCCGCCGCCGCGGCCGCGCACGATGAGGAAGGGCACGCCGCGCGGATTTTCCGCGAGTGCCTCCTTTGCTTCAGCCGCACCGACAAAGCCGACCGGAATGCCGAGGATGGCGGCAGGCTTTGGCGCGCCGGCGTCAATCAGTTCGAGCAAGCGAAACAACGCCGTCGGCGCATTGCCGATGGCGACCACGGCGCCGCCGAGGCGGTCGAGCCATAGATCGAGCGCCGCCGCCGAGCGGGTGGTGCCGTTTTTTTCCGCGAGCACCGCCGTGCGCGGATCGCGAAGCGTGCAAATCACTTCGTTTCCGGCGGGAAGCCTGGCGCGGGTGATGCCGTGCGCCACCATCTCGGCGTCGCACAGGATCGGCGCGCCGGCGCCGAGCGCGCCGCGCGCCGCGGCGACGAGGCCGCCGCCGAACACGATTTGCCGTGCCGCGTCGACCTGGCCGCAGGCGTGAATCATGCGCACCGCGACATCGGCCTCATCGGCCGAGAACCGCGACAGATCGGCCTCGGCGCGGATAATGGCGAACGAGCGCTCATAGATCACCGCGCCGTCGCGCAAATAGGCTGCGCGTTCAGACATGCGCGGCCTCCTGCTTTTGTTCGCGCGCGAACCGCGCAATCGCCATGGGCAGCTCGTTTGTTGCAACCACCGTGAACGGAGTATCGCGCGCCGCGCCGTCGGCGACCAGCGCGCAACCGCCCGGCGTGCCGACGACGGTCAGGGTGGCGGGCGCGGCCTGCGCGCAGCCTTTGGCGCAGCCGGAAATATGAACCGTAACAGCGCCGTCGGAATGCGGCGAGATCTGCTCGGCAACGAGAGGCGCCAGCGCCCGCGCCGCGATATGCGCAAAGGCGCAGATTGGCGCGCCGGCACAAGCGACGACGCTCCGCCGTGGATCGTCGGCGCGCACGATAAAGCCGAGATTTTCCGCAGCAGCGGCGAATGCGGATGCGGCGCGCGGCGGCAGACCGACGGCAATGAGCGCGCGCTCCGGCGCGGTGCGAAAGCCATCCGCGCCGGCATTCTTCGCCGCATCAGCCAGTTGTTCGAGGGCAGCTGCATCGGAATGACCGAAGGCGAGGCCGATACCGCATGCCAGCGACCCATCGCGCAGACGATATGTTCCAATAATCCGTTCATTCCCGCGCAAGCGGGCATCCAGCTCCGGGCCGGATATAAAAAGGCTGGAGATTGCAGCACGAAAAACACTGGCCCCTTCGTTCGCGACAATATTGCGTGCGCGCTGATCGCGTCCGCGCTGTGCGATCACGGCAAGTAATTTCAGGGCGGTTTCGATGCCGTCAGCAAGCGCGACAAGCCCAAGAGGTGCGGCGCTTGCATCATCGCCGCCGACGGCGACGGCAAGCCCCACGTTACCATCATGCGCTTGCGCGCACAGCCGAATGTCGGCGGCAATTGCCTCAAGGCCGAGTACTCCGCCGCCGTCGATCGCGACGGAAACCTTTGGCGACAATCGCGCCGCCATCGCGCGCTGCGCCAGCACACGGCGCAGCGCGGCGGCTAGCGCGCCCGCATCGAAAATTTCTCGCTCGCCAATACCGGCGAGTGCATCGGCGAGCACCGGAATGCCGTCATCTGCTGCAATGCCGAGCGCAGCGACGTCGGCTGCGAATCGTGGGGCGGATACGTCACTTAACCCGCGGACCTGGATGCTGCCACGCGACGTGATCTCGATGACGCCGTTGCCGTGCCGTCGCGCCGCGCGGCACAGTTCGGCGAATGCGGCGAGCGGGATCGTTCCGATCGGATAAAGCCGCACCAGCAAGCCGTCGCCGGTCGGCATCGGCGCCGAAAGGCCGGGGCAAGCGCCGCGGCGGCGCGCGATCATGCCATGACCTCCGCTTGCAGCGCGGCCAGGCCGGCGCCGGTATCGTTACGGTGCGGATGCCACAGACCGCGTCGCCGGGCAGCCTCAAGCCGTTCGGCGATCGCCGCTGCCGCGGCAGGATTCTCGCGCAGCAGAAAGTCGCGCACCCGGGCGTCGGCGATATAGGCGTCATACAAAAGATCGAACAAGTTGCCGGCGACCGCGTCGGTGGTTTCCGCGAATGCCACAAGCCGGTCCACGGTTTCGGCAAGCTCGGCGGCGCCGCGCGCACCGTGGCGCATCTGCCCGGCGATAAAGCGCGGATTGACCGCCCGGGCGCGAACGATGCGCGCCAAAGCCGCCGACAGCGTCCGCGCCCGTGGCCGCTGCGGATCGGTCATATCGAGCATCACCAGATCGGCGGAACGGCCGAGCAGTTTCGCGGCCGCCGCAAAGCCGCCAACGAAAGCGGCATCCTCCGCGCCTTCCAAAAGATCGCGTCCGGGATCGTCGCTGACATGAACCAGCATATCTGCGCCGGCAATGCGTTGCGCGAAGGCACCCGGCGCCGCATCCGCTTCGCCTTCGGCGCCGCCGTAAGCATGCGAAGCGGCGGCGAGATAGGCCGATCCGATGACTTCGATGTCAGCCTCCCCGCCGAGCAGCTCCTCGATGCCCGCGCCATAGACGCCCGGCGCCGAGCCGAAAATGCGCTGCAGGCGCATCGCCTTGGCACCGTTGCCGCCGCGACACGCAGCGACCAGCGGATTTTCGTCATCGGTTTCGTCGCGTGCCGCCACCGCCTGCACCGCGGCGTCGATCAGCGCGATCTGCGCCGGGAACAGATCGCGGAACAGCCCGGAAATGCGCCACGTTACGTCGACGCGCGCGCGGCCGATCGCGGCGCAGGGCAGCACTTCAATGCCGGTGACGCGGCCGCTGGCATTGTCCCAGATCGGGCGGCAGCCGAGCAGCGCCAAGCCCTGCGCGATTTCCTCGCCGCCGGTACGCAACGTGGCGCTGCCCCACAGATCGATCACCACCGCGCGGGGCATGTCGCCGTGCGTCTGCAGGTTTGCCCGCACGACTTCGTCGGCGGCGAGCCGGCCGAGCTCCACTGCGGTCGGCGTCGGCAGCGTGCGCGGATCGGCAGTAAAGAGATTGCGTCCGGTCGGCAGCACGTCGCGCCGCCCGCGCGCCGGAGCGCCGGCCGGACCCGGCGCAACGCGGCGGCCGTCAAGCGCGGCAAGCAGCGCCGCATGCTCGGCTGCGGCGCTCGCTTGCCACGCCGGGTCGTCGACGTCCGCGTCAGCGCGCCCGTAAATGTGCTGGCCGTCTTTGATCGCAAGGTCCTTGAGATCGCACAGCCAGGCATCGATGCGCCGGAGCGCTTCGTCGGGAGCGACTGCGCCAGCGCCCGCCGCGACACCGGCTTCCCGCGCCAGGCCAGTGCGCTGCGCGGTTTCGACGATGAGCTTGGCGAGCCGCTCGCGGCGGCGGCGGTCGAGCCCATCGGCCTGGGCATATTCGTCGAGCAAGAGCTCGAGTTGATGGGCGTCGCCGCTCGGCCCGCCGGCGATGAGCGGCGGCGGCAGATGGCCGATGGTCACTCCGGCAATGCGCCGCTTGGCTTGCGCCGCCTCGCCCGGGTTGCTGACGATGAACGGATAGATTACCGGCAGGCATCCGGTGACGATTTCGGGAAAGCACTCCGCGGAGAGCGCCACCGCTTTGCCGGGCAGCCATTCCAGCGTGCCATGCGCGCCCATGTGGATGAGCGCATCGACTTTCGCGGCGTGTTGCAGCCACAACCCGAACGCGACGAGCGCGTGCCGCGGCGGCAGCACCGGATCGTGATAATCGGCGCGGCGCTCGGCCGCCCGTCCGCGATCCGGCGGCAGCGCCACCAAGATATTGCCGAATTTTTCCGCGCGGAAACGAAACGCGCCATTGCGAAAATCAGCGTCGGCCGACGGCTCGCCCCAAGCCTCGCGCAAACGCGCTACCGCCGCACGCGGTAGCCGCGACAACAAGGTTTCGTATTGCGCCAGCGGCAGGGCTGCGTCTTCCGACCCGTGGGCGAGCGCATCGAGCAGCACGCGCGGCGTCTGCGGCGCGTCGTGCACGGTGTAGCCGGCGGCGGCGAGGTCGTCTGCGGCTGCAATCACGCTCGCCGGCACGTCGAGGCCGACCGCATAGCCGGTGCGGCCTTTGGCGCCAGGATAATCCGGCATCAGTATCGCAACGCGCCGTTCGCGCCGCGGCAACGCGCGCAACCGAACGAGCGCGGCGATGCGATCGGCGACCATGGCGATGCGATCCGGCTCAGGCCGGCTCGCCAGCGCGGTGAAGGCCAGGCCCTCCTGCGGCGGCAGCGGATCCTTGAACGCGACGGCGCCGGCAAGGAGGCGGCCGTCAAGCTCCGGCAGCACGACATGCATCGCCAGATCGGCAGCGCCGAGGCCGCGCGGACTGTCCAACCACGCCGTGCGTTTGGTGGTGGCGCTGACCACCTGCAGGACGATGACGCCGGCGGCATCGAGCGCCGCCGGTTGATCGGCGCTGCCGCCCGCCGCGAAGGCCGTCATGGTGACGATCAAGGCCGGATCGAGCCGGGCGAGCGCTTGGCGCAGGAAGGCGTCGGCCGCGCCATCCTTCAGGCTGGTGATAAAAAGCGGCGCCGGCGCGAGGCCGCGCGCGGCGAGCGCCGCGCACAGCATATCGATCGGCGCGGTATCGCCGGCGAGCAGCATGGCGCGATAAAACACGATGGGGATGATCGGCCGCTTCTGCTTTGAGTGCCGCCACCAAACGGTCGAGCGTAATGGCGCCCTCGCCCGGCAAATAACCGGCCAAGCGCGGCACCGGCGCGGGCTCGTGCAATTCGGTGTCGCGTCCAGCATGACGCGCCAAACGACGCAGCAGCGCACGCAAGTTTTCCCGGCCACCTTCGCGGAAATAGCGCAACAGCGTATCGAGCTCGCCAGGCGGCAGCGTCGAGGCGGCTTGGAGTCTCGGTGTCGTCGCGGTCTTCGCCTGGCAGCACGGCCAGCGCAATGTCGCGCTCGCGCGCCAGCGCCGCCAGCCGGTCGATGCCGTATTTCCACCAGTCCAGCCCGCCGAGCAGGCGAACCAGAACCACCTTGGCATGGGCGCCGACGCGGTCGATCCACAGATCGACCGACATCGGGTGACGCAGATCGCGCAAATGCGCCAGCCGCACGCTGGGCAGGTTTTCGCGCTCGGCCTGCCACGCCGCGGCGAGGCCAGCGAGGTCGCTGTCGGCGAACGACAATATCGCGATGTCGCCCGGCGGCTGACGGAGATCGACCGCTTCGACGATTTCGTCGAGACCGGTTGAGCTCGTGGTGAGCAGATGCATCGCTTAACTCGACTGTTAGCCGGTGAGCGCCCGCCCGATGGCGGCGCGATCCAGTCCCTTCAGTCCAATAACCACGAGCTGGCCCTGGCGCGGCTCGGATGCCGCCCAAGGACGGTCGTATTGATGCGACACCCGCGGTCCGACCGCCTGCACCAACAGGCGCAGCGGCTTGTCGGCGACCGCGGCAAAGCCCTTGACCCGCAGCACGTCAAAACGCTCGGCAAGCGCGGCGACGCGCGCCGTCAGCGCCGCCGGATCGGCTACCTCGCCGAGCGGCACGACAAACGAGTCGAAATCGTCGTGATCGTGCTCCGCTTCGGCGTCATGCCGGGTGCGGCGATTGGCAATGTCCTCCTCGCTGCCGACGCCGAGACCGAGCAACAGCGCCTGGTCGACTTTGCCGTCGGTGACGGTGAGAACCTTCACGCTGCGCGGCAATGTGCGGTAGATCGTTGCCATCGCGGCATGGATGCCGTCCTCGTCGAGCAGATCGCTTTTGTTGAGCACCACGAGATCGGCGCAGGCGATCTGGTCCTCGAAAACTTCCTCGACCGGGTCGTCGTGTTCGAGCGCGGTGTCGGCGGCGCGCTGGCGCTTGAGCGCGTCGAGATCCTGCGCGACACGGCCGTCGGCGAGCGCCGCGCCATCGACCACGACGACGACGCCGTCGACGGTGACGCGGCTCTTGATGGCGGGCCAATGGAAGGCCTGGACCAAGGGTTTTGGCAGCGCCAGCCCCGAAGTCTCGATCACGATGTGCTCGACGCCGGCTTTGGCCAGAATAGCGTCGAGCGCCGGCACGAATTCGTCCGCCACCGTGCAGCACAGGCAGCCATTGGCCAGTTCGACGATATTGTCTTCCGGACAGGCGGCATTGCCGCAGCCTTTCAGGATTTCGCCGTCGATGCCGACATCGCCGAATTCGTTGACGATGACGGCAAGCCGGCGGCCTTGCGCATTGGCGATGACGTGGCGGATCAGCGTGGTTTTGCCGGCGCCGAGAAAGCCGGTCACGATGGTGCACGGAACGCGCGCCAGCCTGCCGTTCATTTTGTCGTTCATAGATCGGCCTCTTGAAAGTCGAGGGGAGGAACCCGCGCGATCAAGCCGCGCTTGAGAATGTCCGGCCGTCCGCGCCACGGCAGGATGCCGTCGCTCGACCCGGCAAGAAGCCGCGCGCCCTCGATCAGCGCGCCGGCGCAGGTCTCGTCGAGACCGCCGAACACATAGGTCCAAGAGCCGTTGGCACGCATCGCCGCGCTCGGGCCCCGCGAGCAATTGGCAAAGCAGCGCAGCCGCCGCACCGTGACTTCGGTTCCGGCCGCGGCGCGTTCGGTGGCATCGGCCAAGCGCGCGCCAGGACGCGGCTCGGAAATCGGTCGGAATCTTGTTGCCGGCTTGGCCGCGACAAGTAATGCAGACGTAAACCACCGGCGCCGCCGTCATCGCACCACCTCGATGCGCTCGATGGCCGGCCGGTCGAAGCCCTGCCAGCGATAGATCAGATAAGAAATGATCCAGCTGCCGATGAAAACGCCGATGACCAGATAACCAAAATTGGCGAGGCCATCGTTGAGATTGCCGACCATACCCCAGAAGCCGCCGACGAGGCCGAGCTTATCGGCGATCAAGCCCAGCGCCTCGATACCGCCGATCAGGAAAGCGACCAGCGCGGAGATCGCGGTAATGGTGAGGTTATACCAGATTTTGCGGATCGGATTGAGGAACGCCCAGCCGTAAGCGCCGACCATCAGCACGCTGTCGGTGGTGTCGATCAGCGTCATGCCCGCGGTGAACAAAGCGGGGAACAGCATGACCGTGCCCAAGCTCATGCCGCCCGAGGCTTGAGTGGCGGCGACGGTGAACAGCGTGATTTCGGTCGCGGTGTCGAAGCCGAGCCCGAACAGAAAGCCGATCGGGAACATCTGCCAGCTGCGCGACACCATGCGGAACAACGGCCGGAAGATGCGGGCGAGAAAGCCGCGGCCGGAGAGCAGAAGATCGAGCTCATGGTCGGCGACCGCTTCGCCGCGGCGGGCGCGGCGGAAACTGCGCCACACCGCGCGCAGAATGACCAGATTGATCGCGGCGATGGCGAGGAGGAAGAACGCCGAGGCGCCGGTGCCGATGATGCTGCCGATCTCCTTGAACGGATGCAGCCGGCCTTCCAGCGCGAAGGCCAGGCCGACGATCACTGCTACCGAAATGGAGACGACCAGGGAGTGTCCGAGCGAGAAAAACAGCCCGACCGAGACCGGCCGTTTGCCTTCCTGCATCAGCTTGCGCACGACATTGTCGATGGCGGCGATGTGATCGGCATCGACGGCGTGTCGCAGCCCAAGCACATAAGCCAGGAACGCGGTGCCAAGCAGCGTCGGCCGGCCGGCGAAAGCAATCACCGCCCAGGTCCACACCGCCGCGTTGGCGGCCAGCAGCAGAGCGTAGATCGCTATGATTTTCGGACGCTGATCGGCCGACGCATCATCGACCGCGGACTTCAGAAAAGTGAGCACGAAATATCCTCGCATGCCTGCCGTCGGCGCGAGCGAGGACCGAAAGACTTAGAGCGTCTTTCGGATCATCCACGGATACACCCCGACCCGCGTTTGTCGCGTCGACACGGCCGATGGCAGGTCTCCTGGCTCGCGGATCGTCGCCTCGTCCTGCCTTCCCGGCATTTATATGAGCATGTTCCCGATCATGCTCGAGCGCCAGTGGCTCAACCGGACGAGACTACCCGCTCACAGTTGCGGGGGCAGCTGCGGATTTGGCCTAGAGCTTGCGCCAAAAGGCCTCGCCCAGACCGCACCGCATTCCCTATTCACCCTCAATGGGAGGGACCATCGATGCGCATACTTAACGGTCTAGCTGCCGCATTTGTCAACGGCAGAGCAGTCCTCCGCCGGCGCACAGATTAGGTCTTAGGTTTTCGCTCTTGGGCGCCATGAACGACACCAAGCACAACAATCTCGCTGCGCGCCTCGTGGATTTCATAAACGATAATATAGGGATATTCGATCAGCTCGTGCGTTCCGGGATCGAGTCCAGGCCTCCCCATATAGGTCAATTCGGGTACGAGAAGATTCTCGATCCTGTCAAAAATTCGTGCGATGAGTTCGTCTGCCGCGCGCGGACTATCCTTCGCAATCCACGAGCGAATATTCGAAAGGTCGCTAATCGCCTCTTCTTCGAGAACAATTCTCATAGACCGAAGCGGCGACGCGCGTCAGCCAATGACACGTAATTTGGATTCCGCTTAGCGCGGCGGCGACGGACTTCCGCAAGCTGTTCGTCGGTGAGCCGTAGCTCGCTGTTGTCCTGTGCTTCCATTAATTCGACGGCATGCGCAATGTCGGCCTGCCGTTCCGGCGGCCACGTCAGCACCCGATCGAGGATTTCCTTCACCTGTTCTTTTGTCATGATGCAAATATAGCCAATTCAGGCTTTAATGACTACGGCATCGCGTTACAGCAAGTCGGCCTGCATGGACGCTTCATTCACACTGGTCCTCGGCGGCGCACGCTCGGGCAAAAGTCGCTATGCCGAAAGCGCGATCGCCACGTTGCCGCCGCCATGGCAGCCGCCTTGGGCCTATCTGGCGACGGCGGCGGCCGGCGACGCGGAGATGGCTGCTCGCATCGCCGCGCACCGGGCGCGGCGCGGGCCGCAATGGCGGACCGTCGAGGCGCCGACGGATCTTGCCGCAGCGCTCAAATCGTGCCGCACGGTGCCGGTGCTGGTCGATTGCCTGACGCTGTGGCTGTCGAATCTGATGTTGGCGGACGCCGATATCGACGCCGAGATGGCGCTGCTCGAACAAACGCTGGCGGCCGCGAACGCGCCGGTCGTGCTGGTCGCCAACGAAGTCGGCTCCGGCATCGTACCGGATAATCCGCTCGGCCGGCGGTTCCGCGATCTGCAGGGCATTCTCAACCAGCGCATGGCGGCGCGCGCCGATCGCGTCGTCCTCATCGTCGCCGGATTGCCGCTCGCCATAAAGGGAAAGTTGTAGAGTGATGTCATGACGCAAGCGATCGATGACGCCGAAGCGGAACGGCATCGCGCCAAGATGGCCAAGCGCAAGGCCGTGCAAGATGCCGAGGTCGCGGAAAAGACGATCGAGAAGGGTTTGCTCATCGTCCATACCGGCACCGGCAAGGGAAAATCCACGGCAGCATTCGGGCTTGCTTTACGCATGCTCGGCCGCGGCCATCGCGTCGGCGTGGTGCAGTTCATCAAAGGCGCCTGGCATTCGGCGGAGCGCGACGCGCTGGCCAAATTCGACGAACAACTCGTCTGGCACACGATGGGCGAGGGTTTTACCTGGGAAACCCAGGATCGCGCCCGCGACATCGCCGCCGCCGAGCGCGCCTGGGGCAAAGCGCGCGAACTGATGGCCGATCCAAGTTTCGCGATGATCGTGCTCGATGAGCTCAATATCGCGTTGCGCTACGATTATCTCGATCTCGCCACCGTGGTCGCCGCACTCACGGCGCGGCGGCCCGGACTGCACATGGTGGTGACGGGGCGCAACGCCAAGCCGGAACTCGTCGCCGCCGCCGATCTCGTCACCGAGATGACGCTGGTGAAGCACCACTTCGCTACCGGCGTAAAGGCCCAAGCCGGCATCGAGTTCTAACCCATGCCGGCGCGCGCGCTGATGTTCCAGGGCACCGGCTCCGACGTCGGCAAGTCGCTCATCGTCGCCGGGTTGGCGCGCGCCTTCACGCTTCGCGGGCTTAGCGTGCGTCCGTTCAAGCCGCAGAACATGTCGAACAATGCCGCGGTGACGGCGGATGGCGGCGAGATCGGGCGCGCCCAGGCGTTGCAGGCCCGCGCGGCGCGCGTGCCGCCGAGCGTGCATATGAACCCGATACTGCTGAAACCGCAGAGCGAGATCGGCGCCCAGATCGTCGTGCACGGCCGCGTTTACGGCAGCGCCAAGGCCGCCGCCTATCAGCACATGAAGCGGGATCTGTTGCCCTTCGTGCTCGACAGCTACGAACGGCTGCGCGGCGAGGCCGATATCGTTCTGGTCGAGGGCGCCGGCAGCGCCGCCGAAGTCAATCTGCGGGCAAACGACATCGCCAATATGGGCTTCGCGCGCGCCGCCGCCGTGCCGGTCGTGCTGATCGGCGACATTGACCGCGGCGGCGTGATCGCAAGCCTCGCCGGCACCAAAGCCGTGATCGCGGCCGACGATGCCGCCTTGATCCGCGGCTTCATCGTCAACAAGTTCCGCGGCGATGCCGCATTGTTTGCCGACGGCATGGCGCGCATCGCGCAATTGACCGGATGGCAGCCGCTCGGGCTGGTGCCGCACTTTCCCGATGCGCGACTATTGCCGGCGGAAGATGCGCTGGCGCTGGAGGCGAGCCATCCGGCAAAAGCGCAGGCAAAGCTGCGTATCGCGGTGCCGATCCTGCCGCACATCGCCAATTTCGACGATCTCGATCCGCTCGACGCCGAGCCCGCGGTCGAGCTCGTCCGCGTGCGGCCCGGCGCGGCGCTGCCCGGCGACGCCGATCTGATCGTTCTGGCCGGATCGAAATCGACCATCGCCGATCTCACCGCGCTGCGCGCGGCGGGCTTCGACGTCGATATCGCCGCGCACCGTCGCCGTGGTGGAGCGGTTTTGGGCTTGTGCGGCGGCTACCAGATGATGGGGCGAAGCGTCGCCGATCCGGACGGCATCGAAGGTCCGCCAGGCAAGGTCAACGGCCTTGGCCTGCTCGACGTCGAAACGACGCTGTCGGCGGAAAAGCGCCTCGAACCGGTGCGCGGCATCACTGCCGATGGCGCGCCGTTTGCCGGCTACGAGATGCATATGGGTGTGACCACGGGGCCGGACTGCGAGCGGCCTTTTGCACGGCTCGCTGACGGTTCGCCCGAGGGCGCGGTAGCGCCGGATCGGCGAGCGATCGGAACTTACATCCACGGCCTGTTTGCCGACGACCGCCAGCGCGCGGCCTGGCTGACGCGATTTGGCGCCGGAGCACCAAGCATCGCTTACGACGCCTCGATCGAGCGTACGCTCGATGCGCTCGCCGCGCATCTTGCCGCCCATCTCGATCTCGATTTGCTCCTTAAGCTGGCGCGATGAAGAACATCGCCAATACGGCAAGGAGCGCGATGAGGATTGCGTCGGCGGTGCGATAAAGCGCGAGCGCGTTGCGAATATCGGCGGCAGTCGCCTCCCAACGGCCGCCGCCCATGACCGCATCGTCGACGCGCACGCCGCCGTAAATCCGCGGGCCGGCAAGCGAGAGGCCGAGCGCTCCGGCCATCGCCGCTTCGGGATAGCCGGCATTGGGCGAGCGGTGGCGCGGCGCGTCGAGCCACACGGTATTCCATGCTTGAATCGAGGAGGCACCCTTGCCGAGCGCCGCCGCCGCAATCAGCAGCAGCGCCGCAAGCCGCGATGCCGGCAGATTGACCAGATCGTCGAGCCGCGCCGCCGCCCAGCCGAACGCCGCGTGACGCTCGGTGCGGTGGCCGATCATACTGTCGGCGGTGTTGATCGCTTTGTAGACTGCGACGCCAGGGAGCCCGGCAATCGCCAGCCACAGCACCGGGGCGACCACGGCATCGGAGAAATTTTCGGCAAGGCTCTCGATTGCCGCGCGGGCGACCCCGGGCGCATCGAGTACCGCAGTATCGCGGCCGACAATGTGCGATACTGCGTTGCGGCCGGCGTCGAGATCCTCGGCTTCGAGCGCGCTGGCGACCGCCGCCACATGCCGATGCAGGCTGCGTTGTGCGATCAATGTGCTTGCCACAAGCGCGACGACAAATAGGCCGAACGGCAGACGGAAAAGTTCGCGTTCGATGAGGAAGGCAGTCAAGCCGACGACCACGACGACGATCAGGAGCGCCGCGGCGCCCGCCAATCGCCGCGTTGGCGCGCCGGCAGCATCGCAGTTGAGCGCACGGTCGAGTTCGGCGATCAGGGCGCCGATCCAGGTCACCGGATGGCCGATGGCGCGCGTCAGCGGCTGCGGATAACCGAGGCAGAGCTCGATGAGCATGGCGAGAAGCGCAAGCGCGACGGACATGGTCCCCTTTGGCGACGCGGACGAACCGCTTGTGCATGGCGGCGAGCATGGCGGCGATCATTGCCGCCGCACGGCGCCTGTTTCCGGACGCCACCGAACCTTTCGTCGACCTTTCGACTGGGATCAATCCTAACCCATATCCGGTGCCGCGTTTGCCAACCGAGATTTTTGCCCGCCTGCCCGATCGGGCGGTTCTCGAAGAGCTCACCGAAGCCGCGGCGACAGCCTACGGCGCGCCTTCCGCGGCCCACGTGACGCCGGCGCCGGGGACGCAGATTTTGCTGCCGCTGGTTTGCGGCCTGGTCCGGCCGGGCCGGGCCGCAATCCTCGTGCCGACTTATTCCGAGCACGCCCGCGCCGCGGCGCTCGCCGGCCATGCCGTCGCCGAGATTCACGATCTCGGCGCCATCGGCAACGCCGACCTCGTGACCGTTACCAATCCCAATAATCCGGATGGCCGGCTGTTCGCGAACGACGATTTGCTGGCTGTCGCCAAGGCGCTCAGCTCGCGCGGCGGCGTGCTTGTGGTCGACGAGGCCTTCATGGATGTCGGGCCGCCGGGCGCGAGCCTCGCCCCGGAGATCGGCCGCGGCAACATCGTCGTGCTGCGCTCGTTCGGCAAATTCTTCGGGCTCGCCGGGCTGCGACTCGGCTTTGCGCTCGCCGCGCCGCCGCTTGCCGCACGGCTTACGGCGTTGCTCGGCCCCTGGGCGGTTTCCGCTCCGGCGCTGGCCGTCGGCACAGCGGCGCTGGCCGATCGGGACTGGATCGAAAAAACGCGGCGCCGCCTAGCGGAAGCCGCGGCGAGACTGGACGCGATCTTGAATGGCGCGGGCCTCGATATTGTCGGCGGCACGACGCTGTTTCGGCTGAGCCGGATGCAAGCGGCCGACGCCTTGTTCCGCCATCTCGGCCGCGCCGGCATTCTGACGCGCGCTTTCCCCGATCGGCCCGCCTGGCTGCGCTTTGGCCTGCCGGCAGGCGAGCCGGACTGGCAGCGGTTGCAGATTGCGATGGCCGAGTTTCGCGACAGCCGCTAGGCTTCGAGCAATGAAAGCGCGTCTCCGTCCGCAAACCGAAGCCGCCGCACCGGCGCAGCCGGCAGCCGAATTCGATCACGCGTTCCGCGTGCGCCTGCACGACCTCCTGGTCTGGCGGCGGGACGTTCGCCGCTTCCGGTGCGAGGCGTTGCCGAACGGCACGCTCGAGACTCTGATCGAGCTCGCCAGTCTCGCGCCTTCGGTGGGATTGAGCCAGCCGTGGCGCTTCGTTCTCGTCGAAGACCCGACGCTGCGCGCCGCCATCCGAAAGAATTTTGAAAGCTGCAACGCCCAGGCGCTGGCCGCCCAGGACTCGCAGCGCGCCAGTTCCTATGCGCGGCTCAAGCTCGCCGGTTTGGCAGAGGCGCCCGCGCATTTTGCCGTCTTTGCCGATCGTTCGACGACGCAGGGCCACGGTCTCGGCCGCCACACCATGCCGGAAATGACCGAATATTCCGCGGTTACCGCGGTGCATACAATTTGGCTTGCGGCGCGCGCCCAGGGCATCGGCATGGGCTGGGTCTCGATCCTCGATCCGGGGGCTGTCGCCGAAATTCTTAATGTGCCCGCGGAATGGAAATTCATCGGCTATTTTTGTCTCGGCTATCCACAGACCGACGACACCGTCCCGGAACTCGAACAGTCGGGATGGGAGCAGCGACGGCGGCCGGCGGCGACCATCATCCGGCGCTGAACAAGATTAACTCTCACGATCTGAATGTGCCAAAACAGGGCACGTGCCCTGGCACTCGCCTTGCTCACTCTCCAGTCGACGTGCGCGCCTGTTCCGGAACGACAATGCGTCCCCGAGCGGCTTCCGCGTACGCGGTGCAAAAGGCGCCGACCGATGACGCAAAATCGGCGCGCGCTTAAGGGAGAGAGCAGTGTTAACCTTGAGCTGTGTCAGAGTGGCTCTGGCGTCGCGACAAACGGTGCTGATCGGCGCCGCCGCGATCCTATCAATCGTAGCAGCAGCGACGAGCTCGAGCGCGGCCTATGCCGACGGCGTGGCCGCCGGCGGCTGCGTCGGCGGCGGCGGTTCGTTCAACTGCGTCGTGCGCTGGGGCGCGGCCGGGGATCCTTATATCAGGACGGTGCCGCAGCCCACTGACGACGCCGAACGGACGCATGCGGCCGAGCGCGATCGCAAGTGGCAAGACCGCTGCAAGCCGACGATCGCGCAAGATCGCTACGGCGTACCGCGATACCAGTATTCAGCGGCGGGCTGCGAGTTCGGCGTCATCCAGTAACGTAACGCCGCGAGGCTATATTCAGCGATAGTTGTTTGCCGACTTCGCGGTCCGTTCCGGATGCCGCCAGGCGGCGACTGGCGTCTTGACCGCGCCCGGCAGGTATTTGGCGACAACGATCGGATCGAGCTGGCTGAGCGCGCTGTCCGGCAAGCGGTACCAAGTTTCGTCGCGTCCGAACAATGCGATGCCGAGATAGCCGCGAACCGTCAGCGTCTGACCGTCGGGGCTCACCCGCATCATGGCGCTGTAGATATTGCCGTCGCGCGGATCGAGAATGTTGCCGTCCTGATATTCCAGACCGTTCCGCTTCATATTTCTGATCAAGGAAAGCCCGAGCAGCGGCTGATCCTTGCGGTCATCGCGGCAACTCGAACAAATCGGATTTGTGGGGTCGGCCGGCCGTAGAAACAGCTTTGCGATAGCGCCTTCATACGAACCGTTTTGCTCGACGAACAAGAACCAGCCTACCGAGTTACCAGTGTCCGGGTCGACCTTCTGCCACAGACCGGCGACGGAGGGTTCCGTTGTGGGCGTGGAATGTGCGATGCTGACCAGCGCGACGAATGACGCCACAACGGTCGCGGCTATCGTGGAAATAATCGTGGACACACGCAGCTTTGTCGATTGCATTGCCAAGGCCCTCTCCATTCGCCGACGATTCGAATCGCTGCACCGACAGTGATGGCGGAGAATTATTACTCGTTCGACAATGCGGTGATTTAAGGACGACGGAGTTCCAGAAATCGCCATAGTGTGAGACGGGGCAATGGATACTGCTTGGGAACCTAATCTGCCCAGCCTCGTTCAGCCCTACGGCCAATTATTCGGCCCATCCCGGTGTTCTGGCTTGCAATAACCCGGCCAGCTTCTCATGATCGTAGCCGATAATCGCCGTTCAAAATTGAAGCTTGGGATTTAAGGGTTATGCGGCGCATTAATGCCATGCCGCGTTCCAATTCGCCCACCAGTTTGGCGCTCGCGAATTTGCGCGGCGTCGTCATCCTGATCGTGCTCGCCTTTCATGCGATGCTCGCCTATCTCAATTGGATTCCGGTAACGGGTTCCGGCTTCGACACTCCGCCGTACGACTGGCGGGCCTTCCCGATCATCGACAACCACCGTTTCTTCGGCTTCGACCTCATCTGCGCCTGGCAAGACGTCTATCTGATGTCGCTGATGTTCTTTCTGTCCGGCCTGTTTGTGTGGCCGAGCCTGGTGCGAAAAAAGGAATCGGGATTCTTGCGCGACCGCATTCTGAGGCTTGGCCTGCCTTATGCTTTCGGCATCGCCATTGTCATCCCGGCGGCCATCTATCCCGCTTACCGATTGACCGCCGCCGATCCGGGGATCGCGGCCTACTGGCACAGCCTGCGCGCGCTGCCGTTCTGGCCGAATGGGCCGTTGTGGTTTCTCTGGCAGCTCTTGGCGCTGAACTTTATCGCTGCCGGACTGCGCTTTGTCGCGCCCGACGCGATACCGGCGCTCGGCCGCTGGTCGGCCGCGGCCGATAAAAATCTCGTTCGCTATTTCGGCGCACTGCTTGCTGCCTCGGCACTGGCCTATGTCCCCTTGGCCGTCGCGTTTACGCCGTGGGCCTGGTCCAATTCCGGACTTTTCGCCGCCCAGTTTTGCCGCCCGGCGCTCTATGCGGTGTACTTTTTTGCCGGGATAGGACTCGGCGCCGCCGGCATCGAGCGCAGCTTGATCGCGGTTGACGGTATCGTGGCGCGCCGCTGGGTTGCGACGCTCGCAGCCGCGCTTGGCACGTTATTTCTCTGGATGGGATTGACGGCGCTGACGATGCAGCATGGCGCATCGCTCGGCGTCGAGATTGCGGCCGATCTGAGTTTCGTGCCGGCTTGCGCCGCCGGGTGCTTTTGCCTCATCGCCGTCTGCCTGCGGTTTGCGAACGGCACTTCGCGACTTCTCGGTTATTTGTCCGCCAACGCCTATGGTATCTATCTTGTGCACTATGTCTTCATCGTCTGGCTGCAATATGCGCTGCTATCTGCGCCGTTGTTTGCCATCGTCAAGGCCGGCTTGGTTTTCACCGGCACGCTCATTTTGAGTTTGGCGACGACGTTTGCCGTACAGCGCATACCTTGGGGCGCCCGCCTTATCGGCACGCCGCCGCGGGCCGTCGCGACATCCTGATTGCCCGAATGTCGCCGGCCGGCACCGAGGCGAGCGCTGAGCACCATGGCGGCGCGGGGCGGCTGCCGAGGCACCGGCGCGTTGAAGGCAAATAGCGCCGGGAATTGCCATCGATTCGCAAAAAGGTTTGAACGCGGCCACGCCAATGTTATGTGGTCGCAGCAACCTCGTTGCCGCGGGCTTGCCGGCGCAGTTTCCAAGACGTTTCCGTGACAACAATCCTGCATGGCTGAGCGCGAAGCATGCGATTGATCGTCCCAATTTCGGTCGGCCGCTGGGGCCGCCTGTTCAGCCGCTGGGACGTCCTCGCGGTGCTTTTGATCTTCGGCTTGCTGGTGTTCCTGGCCGAGGCGAGCCGGCATCTGTTCGAGCCGCTCACCTCGCTGCAGCAGCAGCCACTGTCGCTCGATCCGCACAATCTGCCCGAATATGCCGCGCGCACCACGCTGCGCATGCTGATCGCCATGGTGGCGTCGCTGTTGTTCACCTTCACCTATGCGACGCTCGCCGCCAAAAACCACACCGCCGAGCGCATCCTCATTCCGCTGCTCGATATCCTGCAATCGGTGCCGATCCTCGGCTTCATCTCGGTCACGGTGGTGTTCTTCATGGCGCTGGCGCCCGGACGCGTACTGGGCGCCGAATTCGCCGCGATCTTCGCGATTTTCACCAGCCAGGCCTGGAACATGGCGTTCAGCTTCTATCAGTCGCTGCGCACCGTGCCGACCGAGCTGCAAGAGGCGTCGCGCAATTTCCGGCTGTCCCCATGGATGAATTTCTGGCGGCTCGACGTGCCGTTCGCCATGCCGCAGCTGATCTGGAACATGATGATGTCGATGTCGGGGAGCTGGTTCTTCGTCGTCGCGTCCGAAGCCATCAGCGTCGGCAACACCACGGTGACGCTGCCCGGCGTCGGCTCCTACATCGCGCTCGCCATCGGAAAGCAGGATATGGGCGCGGTGATGTGGGCGATCGGCACCATGCTGATCGTGATCCTGATCTACGACCAGATCCTGTTCCGGCCGCTGGTGGCGTGGGCCGACCGCTTCCGCTTCGAACAGGAGGCCGGCATGGTGCCGCCGCGCTCCTGGGTGTTCGACGTGCTGCGCCAGTCCCGCATCGTCGAGCGGATGACGGAACCGCTCGCCAAGCTGTGGCGGCGAACGTTTCGCCCCCGGACCGACAAGCCGAAGCCCGTGGAAAAGCCGCCGCGCTTCGATCACGGCAGGATCGCATTCCAGCTGCTCGGCGTGATCGTCACCGCGCTCGCCGCCATCGCGCTGTGGCAGAGTGTGCGCTTTGTGGTCACCGGTATCACGCTATCCGATATCGGCACCGTGATGTTGTTGGGACTCGCCACGCTCACCCGCGTCGTCGTGCTCATCGCCATCGCCAGCGCCATCTGGGTGCCGATCGGGGTGTGGGTCGGCACGCGCCCGCGCGCCGCCGAAATGATCCAGCCGGTGGCGCAATTTCTCGCCGCCTTTCCGGCGAACCTGCTGTTTCCGATCGTCGTCTCGGGGATCGTCGCCTGGCAGCTCGATCCGAATATCTGGCTTTCGCCGCTGATGATCCTCGGCACGCAATGGTACATTCTGTTCAACGTCATCGCCGGCGCCGCGGCGATCCCCGCGGAGCTGCGCGCGGTCGGTGCGAATTTCCGCGTGCGCGGCTGGCTGTGGTGGCGGCGCATCGCACTGCCGGCGGTGCTGCCCTATTACGTCACCGGCGCGATCACGGCGTCGGGCGGCTCCTGGAACGCAAGCATCGTCGCCGAGGTCGCGTCCTGGGGCAAGGAACATCTGCAAGCCTTCGGGCTTGGCGCTTATATTGCGCAGCAGACCGACGCCGGCGATTTTCATCGCATCGTGCTCGGCATCGCCGTGATGAGCCTGTTCGTGGTCGTCATCAATCGCGTGTTCTGGCGTCCGCTCTACTTCTATGCGGAACGCAAATTCCGGCTCGGATGAGGCTCTGACATGTCCGCTCTGCTCGACATTCACGAACTGCGCCAAACCTTCCCACGCGCCGACGGCGGCGAGCTGTTGGTGCTCGACGGCGTCGAGCTCACGCTCAACGAAGGTCAGATCGTCGGTCTCCTCGGCCGCACCGGTTCGGGCAAATCGACTTTGCTGCGGCTGATCGCCGGGCTGGCGCAGCCTTCGGGCGGAACCGTCACCTATCTCGGCAAGCCGGTGCACGAGCCGGCCGACGGCATCGCCATGGTATTCCAGGGTTTTGCGCTGTTTCCCTGGCTGACGGTTCTGGAAAACGTGCAGCTCGGCCTCGAAGCGCTCGGCCTGCCGGAGCCGGAAATCCGCAAGCGCGCGCTGGCGGCGATCGATCTGATCGGGCTCGACGGCTACGAGTCGGCGTTTCCGCGCGAACTGTCCGGTGGCATGCGCCAGCGCGTCGGTTTTGCCCGCGCGCTCGTGGTGCATCCGAACATTCTGCTGATGGACGAGCCGTTCTCGGCGCTCGACGTGCTGACCGCCGAGACGTTGCGCACCGACTTTCTCGAACTGTGGGGCGACGGCAAGCTGCCGATCAAGGGCGTGATCCTGGTCACCCACAATATCGAGGAAGCGGTGCTGATGTGCGACCGCATCCTTCTGTTCTCGACCAATCCGGGCCGCATCGTCAGCGAGATCGCCGTCAACCTGAAACAGCCGCGCAATCGGCTCGATCCGCAGTTCCACGATCTGGTCGAGAGGATCTACGTGGCAATGACCGCGCGCACGCCGACCCCGCTGCAGATCGGCACGGGACCCGCCACCACCATCAACACGGCGTTGCCGCGCGTCTCGGCGAACCTGTTCTCGGGTCTCCTCGAAACCCTCGCCGCGCCGCCGTTCAACGGCCGGGCTGACCTGCCGGTGCTCGCCGACGAACTGCATCTGGAAGCCGACGAGCTGTTCCCGGTCGCCGACGCGCTGCAAATGTTCCGTTTCGCGGAAATCGAAGGCGGCGACATCAAGCTCACCGATATTGGCAAGCAATTCGCCGAATTGGGCACCGACGACCGCAAGAAGCTGTTCCAGCGCCAGCTGTTGTCCTATGTCCCGTTGGCCGCGCACATCCGCCATGTGCTCCAGGACCGCGCCAACCATGTCGCGCCGAAGAGCCGGTTCTTCGACGAACTGGAAGATCACATGAGCACGGAGGACGCCGAGCAGACGCTGCGTTCGGTGATCGCCTGGGGCCGCTACGCCGAAGCCTTCGCCTATGACGACGATTCCGGCATGTTCAGCCTGGAAAATCCGACCTGATCTTTCGCTCGCGCCGGATCACGCCGGCGGCGGCAGGAAAACGACCTCGTGCTTGGCGGACAGCGCGACGACCTCGTCGGGCTTCTGCTCTTTCATGGCGTGAATGGCCCAGAACAGGTCGTAGAGCTTGCGCGTCGGCGCCACCCAGAAAAAGCATTTTACCGGCTGGTCGGACTTGTTGAAAATGCCGTGCGGGATGCCCATCGGCAGCCGAATGAGATCGCCCGCGGTGGCGACGAAATCCCTGCCGTCGAGCAATAGGTCGAAGCGGCCCTCGAACATGTAGATGAATTCGTCCTGGGTGGGATGAATATGCGGCGGCACGAAGGTGCCGGGCGGGAAGGTCGCGTGCCAGGAGAACGACGCTTCGTTCAAGGCTTTCGGCACGTAGGTCTGGCCGAGAATATTCCAAACGATTCCGTCGATTCCGGTGCCTGCTTTGGTGATTCCCGCGGTCAGCGCTTGCATGCCGTTGCTCCAATGATTTTGCCGGCTCGGTTTGCCGCCGTATGCCCCATTCAAACACGAACGCAGCGGCGCAGAAACAATTCCGTGAGGCCGCCGATCGGCCATTTCGCGACAGCGTAAACGCCGCTACGATAGGGGCGACGGGCCGGCCGCGACTGGCCGATAACGACCGGCCGGTTTGCGGCTAGCGTCTTGACGGTGCACGCTGTTTTCCGAAAATCGCCCTCCGCGCGGCCGCGGCGGGCGGTGTCCGGGACCGGCGCGAAAAGCGAGGGCGATGATGCCAATACTGCCAAGCACGGAAGGCGGCGCGCGTTGGCGCTGGCTGCTCCTAGGATCGTTGGCGCTCAACCTGTTCTTCGTCGGCGCGGCGGGCGCCGTCGCTATCCGCTATTCCGGTCCAGTGCCGCTGACGCCCATTGCGCGCATCGACCACAGCCTGGCCGGCCGACTCGACCGCATCGCGGCCAAGCTGCCGCCAGGCGACGCCGAAGTGTTGCGCGCGCAGCTTCGTGATGAGGAATTGAAAGTCGCCGCCGCCGAGGCCGACCTTCGCCTGTCGCAAGAAGAGGTGCGCAACACTTTACGCGCGCAGCCGTTCGATGCCGAGGCGATGCGGACCGCGATGGCGGCAAGCCGCGTCGCGCACGACAATTTCGATCAGGTCATGCACGACACGATCGCCGCCGCCGCCGCCAAAATGTCGGTCGTCGGCCGGACCACGCTCGCGGATTGGCGAACCGAGCACCGCGACGACGCGCGCCCCGCTGGAACTTATTGAAGCCGCTACGCCGCGCTACGGCGGCCTTGCGTCGCGATCGCCAGCAACGCGCGTTCGGCGATGGTGTCGGCGAGATCGGACTGACGCCGCGATTCGAGCGTCGCATCGGCGAGCTCCGCCATCGCGCTGAGAAGTCGCGCGGCAGTCCAATTCCGCAACGCCGCCTCGATTGCAGTCTTACGGCGAAATTGCCCCGGCGGCATCGCCGCATCGAGCGAAAAACCCGAACGCTCTTCGATCGCCAGCCGCCATTTGTGCAATTGCGCAACGTGGCGCTGCGCCGCAAACAGCAAAGATCCGGCGCTGGTGCCCGCAGTACGTGCCTTGGCGAGCTGAGCTTCGACCTCGGCGGGACGGCCGGCGAATGCCGAGTCGACGATATCGTCGAGCGCCAGAGCCGAAGCGTCGGAAACCACCGCGGCGACGTCCTCGACGCCGACTTGCTCGCCAACTTGACCCGGCCGAAAGCATAAAGCGCGAGCTTGCGGATCTCGCTGCGCGAGGCGGCGCGGTCGCCGCCGAGCAACGGGATCAGCAGCGCGCGCGCTTCGGGCGTCAGGGTCAAGCCCGGCGGCACGCATCTCATCGTCGATCAGCCGCGCCCGGTCGCGCTCGTTGTCCGCATAGCACGGCAGCGCCGCCGCGTTCTTGGCGCGCTCGCACAGCGCGCGCAGCGGCGCGTTGCGGCGCAGATCGCCGGCCTCGATGACGACGCGGCATCCGCCGGCCGGCAACGCCAAGACCGCCTCGACCGCCGGCGCGATATTGCGGTTGCCGGCCTTGACCCAGACGGCGCGGCGGCCGCCGAACAGCGGCATGGTCTGCGCCTCGTCGACCAGGCGCGTCGGCTCGGCGGCAATCGCCTCGCCGTCGAGCCGCGCCAGCGCGAACGGGTCGTTCACGTCATCGACGGACGCCTTGATCAGCGCATTGACGCGCTCGCTGACCAGGCCGGCGTCCGGGCCGAACACCAGGACGATCGGCCGCGCCGGATCGGGACGCGCGACGAAGGCGTCGACATCGGCGGGTTTGACGGCAACCATGAGGGATCAGTGTCCCGGCGACGAAATACGACGCCAGCCTGTTGCGGATCGTATCGGCGGCCGTCTGCACGGCACGGTCTTCGGCGTCGCGCTCCGCGCGCTGGATGGCGAAACGCTGCTCCTGACCGGGCGAGTCATAGTCGACATTGGCAAAAGTAGAATCCTTCAACACGACTTTGCCGGTGGCGACTTCCACGAGCTGATAGCTCACCCGGACGCCGGCGACTTGCGCCGTCGGGCGGCCGCTTGAGGGGTCGACGATGACGGTAAATCCGCCCTCCGACACGGTGACATCGAGCCGATGGGTCGGCGAGCTTGCACCGGCGCCGCCGTAGAGATCGAACTGCAACGCATTGTGCACGCCGACCGCAAGGCGCGCCTGCGGCGTGCCCTGGCGTGTCGGGATCGGAGCGATCTGCACTTCGGCGAGCTTGTCTTTGATGCTTTCGCCGCCAACCGACGGATGCGACCCGTAAAGCGGCTCGAAGCAGCCGGACAGGAGGCTTGCCGCGCCCAAAACGATCGCGAGCCGCGCCAGCGCGGTTCCGCGCACAGCGCAGCGCTGTGCTGACGGTCACACCACCACATTGACGATCCGTCCCGGCACGATGATCACCCTTTTCGGCACCTTGCCGTCGAGCGCCATTTTTACCGCATCGAGCGCCAGGACGGCAGCCTCGATTTCGGCATTGCCGGCGTCGCGCGCCACGGTCGACCTCGGCGCGCTTCTTGCCGTTGACCTGCACCGGCAGGGTCACCGTATTCTCGACCAGCAGCGCGGCCTCGACCTGCGGCCAGGCGGCTTCCGCGACCAGCGTGTCATGACCGAGCGCGGCCCAGCATTCCTCGGCGAGATGCGGCATCATCGGCGCGAATAATTGCACAAGAATATTAACCGCCTCGCGCATCGCCCAGCGGAAATCGGGCGCGGAGGCAGTCCCCTCATCTGACCCGGTCTGCGGACCCCATATCGCCGATTACGTCATTGAGCGCATTGGCGAATTCGTAAATCGCGGCGACACAAACATTGAAGTGTAGCTTTTCAATGTCATCGCTGACCCGGGCCAGAGCCCGGTGTGCCGCCTTGCGCAGCGCCATTGCCGCTGGCGAGAAGCTCGCCGGCCGCTCGGCCGGCGCCGATTTGGCGATCTCGGCCGCCTCGCCAACCAGCCGCCACAGCCGCTGGGCGAAGCGCCAGGCGCCCTGGACGCCGCGCTCGGTCCATTCCACGTCGCGCTCCGGCGGCGAGTCCGACAGCATGAACCAGCGCGCCACGTCGGCGCCGTAGGCCTCGATGATGTCGTCGGGGTCGACGGTGTTGCGTTTCGACTTCGACATTTTCTCGATGGCGCCGATTTCGACCGGTTCGCCGGTGGCGAGTCCAAAGTGGCGCGGCGAACTGTCGCCGTCGCTCTCGATCTTCACTTCCGCCGGCGCCACCCATTCGCCGTTCTTGGTGCGATAGGTCTCGTGCACGACCATGCCCTGGGTGAACAGACCGGCAAACGGCTCGTCGAGGCCGACATGGCCGGTTGCTTTCATGGCGCGGGTAAAAAAGCGCGAATAGAGCAGATGCAAAATCGCGTGCTCGATGCCGCCGATATATTGATCGACCGGCATCCAGGCATCGACCATGGGCCGGTCGGTCGGCGCGGTCGTGATCCACGGATCGGTGAAGCGCTCGAAATACCACGACGAGTCGACGAAGGTGTCCATGGTGTCGGTCTCGCGCGTGGCCTTGCCGCCGCATTGCGGACAGGTCACGTGCTTCCAGGTCGGATGATGGTCGAGCGGATTGCCGGGCCGGTCGAAGGTCACGTCCTCCGGCAGCGTCACCGGCAAATCTTTTTCCGGCACCGGCACCACGCCGCAGGCGTCGCAATGGATGATCGGGATCGGGCAGCCCCAATAGCGCTGCCGCGAAATGCCCCAGTCGCGCAGGCGGAAATTAATTTGGCGTTGAGCGACGGGCTTGTTGCCGCGACTCTCCTTCTCCAGCCGCCGCGCCACTTCTTCTTTCGCTTGCGCAATGGTCATGCCGTCGAGGAAACGCGAATTGATCATGCGGCCGTCGCCGTCATAAGCCGTGTCGGTGATGACGAAGGTCTTCGGGTCCTGGCCCGGCGGGCAGACCACCGGCACATTGCCGAGACCGTATTTGTTGACGAAGTCGAGATCGCGCTGATCGTGCGCCGGGCAGCCGAAAATGGCGCCGGTGCCGTATTCCATCAAAATAAAGTTCGCGACATAGACCGGCAGTGTCCAGTTCGGATCGAACGGATGGATCGCCTTTATCCCGGTGTCGAAACCGAGCTTCTCGGCGGTGTCGATCTCGGCTTGCGCGGTGCCGCGATGACGGCACTCCTCGATGAATTTGGCGAGCGCCGGATTTTTTGCCGCCGCCGCGGCGGCCAGCGGATGATCCGGCGCCAGCGCCATGAACTTGGCGCCGAACAAAGTGTCCGGCCGCGTGGTGAAGATTTCCAGCTCGCTTTCGCCGTTCGGCGTGGTCTTTTGATCGAGCGCGAAGCGGATCAGCAAGCCCTTCGCTGCGGCCGATCCAGTTCTTCTGCATCAGCCGGACTTTTTCCGGCCAGCGATCGAGCGTGTCGAGCGCGTCGAGCAGCTCCTGCGAGTACTTGGTGATCTTGAAGACCCATTGGTTCATCTCGCGCTGCTCGACCAGCGCGCCGGAGCGCCAGCCGCGCCCTTCGATGACCTGCTCGTTCGCCAGCACCGTCTGATCGACCGGATCCCAGTTCACCTTGCGCTTCTCGCGCTCGACCAGGCCGTGCGCCCAAAAAATCGAGGAACATTTTCTGCTGATGCTTGTAATAGGCCGGATCGCAGGTGGCGATCTCGCGGCTCCAATCGAGCGACAGCCCCATCGATTTGAGCTGCTTCTTCATCGCCGCGATATTGTCGTAGGTCCACGTCTTGGGATGGACCTTGCGCTCCATCGCGGCGTTCTCGGCCGGCATGCCGAAGGCGTCCCAGCCCATCGGATGCAGCACGTTCATGCCCGTCGCGCGCTTGTAGCGCGCCACCACGTCGCCCATCGTGTAGTTGCGGACGTGGCCCATATGGATGCGCCCCGACGGATAGGGGAACATTTCCAGCACATAATATTTCGGCCGCGGGTCGTCGTTCTTCGTGGCGAAGATTGAGCGCTCGTCCCAGATTTTCTGCCAGCGCGCCTCGGCGTCGCGGGCGTTGTAGCGGTCGGTGGCCATCGGTTTGCGATTTTTCGGCGTCTTTCACGGTCGCCGGACGTGACACGAAAGCCCGCGGGGGTCAACGGGTTGCGACAATTGCGCCCGTCATCGATCCTCGATGTAAGAAAGCCCGAAATGCAATACACCACCCTCGGCAAGACCGGTCTGCGCGTCAGCGTCGCTGGGCTCGGCACCGGCGGCTTTTCCCGCATGGGGCTCAAGTCCGGCAAGACCGAGGACGAGGCGGCGCGGCTCGTCCTCGATGCGGTCGAGCTCGGCATCAATTTCATCGACACCGCGCCGCCTACGGCACCGAGGGCGTGGTCGGCAAGGCGCTCAAATCGATGCCGCGCGACAAGGTCGTGGTCGCCACCAAGTCGACCGTCCGCCGCAACGGCGAATGGTGGACGCCGGAGCGGGTGGTCGCAAGCCTCGACAATTCGCTCCGCGTCATGGGCACCGACTATGTCGACGTGTTCAATCTGCACGGCGTCGAGCCGGACATGTACGATTACGCGCTCAACACGCTCGGGCCGGTGCTCGATCGCGCAGCAGGCAAAGGGCAAGATCCGGCATATCGGGCTGACCGAGAACCCGATCGTCGATTTCACCAACGAAACGCTCAAGCGCGCGCTGCGCGATCCGGTCTGGGAAGTCTTCATGGTCGGCTTCCACATGATGCACCAGGGCGCGCGGGAAAACGTGTTTCCGGTCACCCGCGCAAACGGCGTCGGCACGCTGTTGATGTTCGCGGTGCGCAGCATCTTCGCCGACCCGCCGCGCGTCGCCCGCGAGATGAAGGAGCTGGCCGCCAAGGGGCTGGTCGAGAAATGGCTCGGCGAAACCGACGATCCGCTCGGCTTTCTCGTTCACGAGCACGGCGCGGCCAACATGATCGAGGCGGCCTATCGCTTCGCGCGGCACGAGCCGGGCGTCGACGTCGTGTTGTTCGGCACCGGCGACGCCGAACATCTGCGCAGCAACGTGGCGTCGCTCCTCAAGCCGCCGCTGCCGGACGCCGACCGGGCGAAGCTTGCGGCGCTGTTCGGCCACTCAAGGGCATCGGGCTCGACAGCCATCAGGGCCGCTAGCCGATAATCTCTCTCAGCGCACCGCGCCGGCGGCATCGCGGCGCAACACCTTGCCGGGCAAGGCGCCGGTATGGACCGCGTTTTCGACAACCGAGCACGCCGTTGACCAGCACCGTGGTGCGCGGGCCGCTCGGATAGCGATGCGGATCGGCGTAGGTCGCGCGCTCCTCGAAGTCGGCCGGATCGAACACCGCCACGTCGGCGCGATAACCGACCTTGAGCAGGCCGCGGTCGGCGAGCTTGAGCGCGGCCGCGGTCGCCCCGGTCATCTTATGGATTGCCGTTTCGAGCGGGATCAAAGCGAGCTGCCGCGCATAATGGCTCAAGACGCGCGGAAACGTGCCGTAGAAGCGCGGATGCGGGATGCCCTGGGCTGGTGATGCCATAGTCGGCGACGCAATTGCCGTCGGAGCCGACCAAGGCAAAGGGCGAGCGGATCATGTCGCGGCACGTCGTCCTCGGCAATCGAGATCACCAGCACGCGGGTCGCGCCGCGATCCTCGATCAGATAATCGCAGAGCACATCGATCGGATCGGCGCCGCGTTCGCGCGCCAGCTCGGCGATGCTGCGGCGCGCGTATTGCGGCAGATGCGGCGAGATCGAAATCCGCACGCAATCCCAATCCGGAATGCGGCCCCAATTGTTGAGCCCATCGCGCGCGATCTCGGCGCGCGATCCGTGCGCGCGTCTCCGGCAGCGCCAGACGCGCCAGCATGTCGGGCACGCCGCCGGCCTGCACCCATTGCGGCAGCAGATTTTTCAGCGGATTGCTGCCGACATTATACGGGTAGGAATCGCAATCGACGTCGACGCCGCGGGCCTTGGCTGCGGCGATCATGTCCAAGCGCTTTTGCCGCTTTGCCCCAGTTGTCGAGGCCGGAGCATTTGAAATGCACGATCTCGACATGAAGCTTGCACGCTTCGGCGACATCGATCGCCTCTTGCAGCGCGTCGAGAACCTTGTTCAACTCATCGCGCAGATGCGTGAAATAGCCACCGTTATGGCGCTTCGCGACGCGGCACAGTGCGACGATTTCGTCGCGGCGCCGCATAAGAGCCCGGCGCCGTGAACAAGCCGGTGGAAAATCCGAGCGCGCCGGCCCGCAAGCCTTCTTCGAGCAGATCGCTCATCGCCTGCAATTCGCCGGCCGTCGGCGGCGCGATCGTCCATGCCCATCGCCATCAGGCGCAGCGTATTGTGGCCGACCAGCATGCCGGCGTTCACCGCGGTCGCCGGAAAGCTGTCGAGATATTGCGGGAAGCTCGTTTCGCGAAACGGCAGCCACGGCGCGCTCGGCGACAGGTAATCGCGCAACAGCTCGACCTTTCCCGGCAGCACCGGCGCGACGGAAAAGCCGCAATGGCCGATGATCTCGGTGGTGACGCCTTGGCGCACCTTGCTCTCGGCTTTCGGATTGATCGGCAGCGTGAAGTCCGAATGCGTCTTGATGTCGATAAATCCGGGCGTGACGGCGAGACCCGACACGTCGATCTCGCGGCGGGCATGGCCCGGCGCGTCGCCGAGGGCGGCAATGCGGCCCTCGGCAATGGCGAGATCGCCGCGTTGACCGGGACGGCCGCTGCCGTCGTAGAGCGTGCCGCCGCGCAGAATGAGGTCATACATCAGGTTGATCCGCCGGGATTGTGAAGATTAGCGCAATCATTCCGGATGGTCTTCCGGCCAGCCGTTGCAGTGGCGCGCTCGTGACGGACATAGGCGCGCAAATCCTTCACCGGGCCGTTGCGCGGAATGACGAGGTAGCATCTGTTTTGATCACCCAGGAACAGGCATCGGCTTGCGCGCCCATATGCGCGCAGGCGCGCCGTGCTTCTTGCAGCGGCAAGACGCGTTCGATCACCGGCCCGGCATAAGGATGATTGTAACGCTGCGGCGGTTCGAGCATATAGATCGGCATGGTCGCTTTGCCTCAAACGAGCTCCTCGGCGATCCAGTCAGTGATCGAGCGCCGTGCCGGCGACCAGCCGAGCGCGGCCGCGGCGTTGCCGCGCACGCGGCTGTTGGAGCCGAGCGAATAGACCGCCATGTTGCGGCCCCAAGACGCGATCGCGTTTTCCGCGGACCACGATTGCGCGGGCCGAGATCAAGCTTCGCGGCGATGGCCTTGACGATCTCGCCGAACGCCTCCTCGCCGCTCTCGACATAGATGAACGTGCCGGCCGGCGCTTTGGTCAGCGCCAGCACGTAAAGCGCGGCGACGTCGGCGATATGGACATTCGACCAGCGGTTCAATCCGCGCCCGATATAACGGGCGACGCCGGACGCCTTGGCCTGGCGCACCAGCGCCGGAATTTGCACGCTCTGCGCCGGCGGCCCAGAGCGCGTGGCCGTAGATCATGGTGTTGCAGAGCACGATGCCGCGTGCGGTGAGCACCAGCCGGTCGATGGCAACGCGCGCCGCCTTGTCGGCGACCGGAGTGATCTGGCGTCGCCCTCATGAAAGATGCGTCGGACGGCTCGCCCATGGCGAGATCAGCGACGATGCTCGTGCCGCTGGAATGGATGAAGGCTTGCCGGAGCCGGCTACCGCCGCGATCAGCGTCTCGACCGCGCCGCGATGATCGCTCGATGCGGTATTGATCACGGCGTCGGCAGCGCGCGCTTCGGCGTGCAGCAGTGATGCATCGTCCAGCGTCCCGATCACCGGATCGATGCCGTGCGCCGCGACCGCGTTGGCCTTGGCCCGGTCGCGAACGAGGCCGCGAACGGATGACCCGCCGCGATCAGCGCCGCCGCCGCCGCGCCGCCGATATAACCGTTCGCGCCGGTGAGGAAGATTCGCATCGGGCGTACCTCCTGTTCTCCCGTACGCAGGTGAATGTGGACGCGTCAAATCGTTCTCGCGGCGCGCCGAAGCGTCCGAGTTTTGCAAAAAGCCTGTCACGAAGCTCCCCGAACGCAAAGGGGAGTGCAACGCCGGGAGGCGACATGGTCGTGGGCCGCGCCACGCGGGCGAATGTTGCCACTCGCTCGCGCTTCGGGCGCGGCGCGCGCCACAGAACGATCCGCTTGCGCGAACCGCCTGCTTCGGGCGCGCTGCGCCTCCCGGCGCTCCACGCGCGGCTCTCGCCGAGGCGACCGGACGCCACGGCTATGAACCGCAGCCGCCGAAGCTTCGGGCTCGCCTCCGGAGGCGCGTCGTCGCTGTGCGTGAATTTTAACGCCACATCACGTATCAATTAGTGACGAATGTCAAGAGCAGTCCCCTTACAGAGTGACAAGCGATTCAACCGGCAACGCAGGCGCGCAATACGCAACTACAACCCTTGCCCACCAGCGAAATATCGCTGCCATCCCGATAGGCCGGATGCTTCCAGCCGTCCTCGTCGTAATCGGCCATGCATTGGTCGGCGAGCGCTTCCATCTGTTGAGCCGGCCGTTGCCTTGCGCCTGCTGCAGCTGGAAGACGCGGATCAGCTCGTGGCTGCCGGAATAGTTCATCTCGTAAAGCTCGTGGCGGGCGCCGAATTCGGTGCCGATGGCGTCCCACAGAAGCTTCATGATCTTGATGCGCTCCTTGTAATCGATGCCGTTCGAGCCGCGCACATATTTGGCGAGATATTTGTCGATGTCGGGATTTTTGAAATCGAGCGCATGCGAGGGCAGATAGATCAGCCCGGAGGCGACAACTTTCTCGACGATGTTGCGCACCGCCGGATAGGCCTCGGTCATGAACAGGCGATAGGTCGCCGAGCCGCGCGAATTCGGCAGCACCGCGCCGTTGACCCACGGCTCGGGATTGCACGCCATGGCGTCGGTCAGCGACCAGAACAGATTGCGCCAGCCGATCACTTCGCCGATCTGCGCCTGCACGCCGCGGAACGCTTCGACGCCGGTGGCGCGCGCCGCCTTGTAGAGAAGGCCGATGATGAAATCGAGCTTCACCGCGAGCCGCGTGCAGCCCTGCATGGTGAAGCCGTTGAAGAAGCCCGACTTCGGATAAAAATTCTTCAGCCGCTGGATGTCGCGGTGGATGAAGACGTTTTCCCAGGGGATGAAGGCATTGTCGAAAACGAAAATGGCGTCGTTCTCGTCATATCGCGAGGTGAGCGGATAATCCCACGGCGAGCCCGTCGCGGCGGAGGCGAATTCGTAGGACGGCCGGCAGATCAGCTTGATGCCCGGCGTGTTCATCGGCGCGATGAACATCACCACCATGGCCGGATCGGTGATCTCCTGGCCCATATTCTGGCCGAGGAAATTGTAATGGGTCAGCGCCGAATTGGTGGCGACGACCTTGGCGCCGGAGACATAGATGCCGGCGTCGGTCTCCTTCTGAATGGTGATGTAGACGTCCTTGACCTCTTCGACCGGCTTGTTGCGGTCGATCGGCGGATTGACCAGCGCGTGATTGAGATAGAGCACCGCCTCCTGCGCGCGCTTGTGCCAGGCCCGCGCATTGTCGGCGAACTTGCCGTAGAACGCGGCATTGGCGCCGAGCGTGTTGAGGAAGGCCGCCTTGTAGTCGGGGCTGCGGCCGAGCCAGCCATAGGAGATGCGCGCCCAGGCGGCGATGGCGTCGCGCTGCGCGATCACCTCTTCGCGCGAGCGCGCCACCTTGAAGAATTTCGTGGGTATAGCCGCCGGAGCCGGTATCGGTCGGCGCGGTGAGCACGTCCTTGGTCGCCTTGTCGTGCAGCGCGTCGTAGAGCAGCGCGACCGAGCGGGCCGAATTGCGGAACGCCGGATGCTCGGTGACGTCCTTGACCCGCTCGCCATAAATATAGACCTCGCGGCCGTCGCGCAGCGATTCCAGAAATTCCGCGCCGGTGAACGGGCGCTTCTTGTCGGCGATCAGTCTTCGGGATGCTGTGGCATCGTTGGCTCCGATTTCACTAACTTCGTATTTCGCCTGCGGCGCAGCGCGAAGCGCGCAGCTCCGGAATCCGAGTACGCACTTTGATGCTGGCGATGTATCGATCCCGGTCAACAGCGCATCACTTCCGCTGCGCGGCGCCCGGAATGACGGCGCCTTATACTTTCGCGCGCTGGCAGGCTTCCCACAAGCTCTGCGCCGTGGCCGGCATTTCCAGATGCGCCCCGGCGCCGTTCGGGATGGCGTCGGCGACCGCGTTCATCACCGCGGAGATCGCCGCCGTGGTGCCGGCTTCGCCGACGCCCTTGACGCCGAGCGGATTGGTGGTGGCCGGCACATTATGCATCGCTTCGCGCAACGGCGGCATGTCCTCGGCGCGCGGCATGGCGTAGTCCATGAACGAGCCGGTGATGAGCTGGCCCGAGTCGCCGTCGTAGACCGTACGCTCCATCAGCGCCTGGCCGAGGCCCGAGGCGATCGAGCCATGCAACTGGCCCTCGACGATCATGGTGTCGAGCGGATTGCCGCAATCGTCGACCGCGGCATAGGCGACGACATCCATGTGTCCGGTATCCGGATCGATCTCGACCTCGGCGATGTGGACGCCGTTGGGAAATGTCTGCGGCGTCTCGGTCGCCGTCTTGGTGTCGAGATCCTCGGCGATCTCGCCGCGTTTTTTCATCTCGGCGGCGCGCGCGGCGACCTCGAACAGCGAGACGCGGCGGTCGGTGCCGACGACTTCGAATGCGCCGTTCTTATAGGCGATGTCGGCCTCGCCGGCTTCGAGCATGGTCGCGGCGATCGGCTTGCCTTTGGCGAGGATCGCGTCGGTCGCCTTGACCACCGAGTGGCTCACCGTCATCGCCGAGCGCGAGCCGACCGAGGCATAGCCCGGCAGTTCGTTCGCGGAATCGCCGTGGCGATGCGGGATCTTTTCCGGCGGGATGCCGAGCCGCTCGGCGATCAGCCGCGGAAACACCGTGGCGTGGCCCTGGCCGGTGTTCTGCACGTTGAGCCGCAGCTGCAGCGTGTCGTTGCCCGGAAATTCCAGCAAGGCGCTTTCGATCGGCGAGCCGCCGGCATGTTCGAGCATGCAGCAGATGCCGAGCCCGCGATATTTGCCGCGCTTTTGCGCCTCGCGGCGGCGCTGCTTGAAGTTTTCGTAATCGGCAAGCTCCAGCGCCTTGTCGAGGATCGGCTCGAAATCGCCGGAGTCGATGGTGGTGCCGACCTCGGTCTTGTACGGGAAGGCCGATTTTTTGATCAGGTTGCGCCGCCGCAGCCTGACCGGATCGATGCCGGTGACGCGCGCCGCCTCGTCGACCACGCGCTCGAGCGCATAGATCGATTCCGGCCGGCCGGCGCCGCGATAGGGCGCGGTCGGCAGCGTATTGGTGTAGGCGCATTTCACGCCGATATCGATCTTGGGAATGTCGTACATGCCGGGCAGGCAGCGGGTGAAGCTCAGCGTCGGGATATTGGCGCCGATGGCGCCGAGATAGGCGCCCATATTGCCGACGCTGCGGATGCGCAGCGCCAGAAATTTTCCCTTCTCGTCGAGCGCCAGCTCGACTTCCGAATAAATGTCGCGCGCCTGATTGTCGGACAGGAACGCTTCCGAGCGGCCCGACATCCAATGCACCGGGCGGTTAAGTTTTTCGCCGCCACCAGCAGCGCCATGTATTCCGGATAGGCCGAGGTCTTCAGCCCGAACGCGCCGCCGACGTCTTCGGTGATGACGCGCAATTTCTCCTTCGGCCAACTCATGATGCCGAGAATGTTGTCGCGCATGGTGCCGGCGCTTTGCGAGCAGGTGCGCAACGTGTAGGCGTCGCGCGCGGCGTCGTAGCTCGCGGTGGCGCCGCGCGGCTCCATCGAGGCGACGCAGAGGCGCTGGTTCATTTCGCTGATGCGCGCGACGTATTTGGCCGAGGCGAAAATGCGCTCGACCTCGGCGGCATTGGCGGCGGGATCGGCGGCCGGTCCCGGCCAATCGACCGCGAGATTGTTCGGCGTCTCCGGCCAGATCTGCGGCGCGCCGTCTTTGAGCGCAGCGCGCGCGTCGGTCACCGGCGTGAGCGGCTCGTATTCGACATTGACGAATTCGCTGGCGTCTTGCGCCGTGAGCGCGCGCTCGGCGACCACCATGGCCACGGCTTCGCCGATATGCAGCACGCGATCTTTGGCGAGCGCCGGCCGGTTGGTGACGATCAGCTTTGTGCCGTCGCGGCCCGGCAACGGCGGATGCCGCGAAATATTGCCGATGCCTTCCATGTCGTCCGCGGTCAATACCGCGATGACGCCGGGCATGCCCGCGGCGCCCGCCGTTTCGATGCTGACGACGCGGGCGAAGGCGTGCGGCGAGCGCACGAAATAGGCATAGGCCTGGTTCGGCAGCGGCGCGTCGGCGACATAGCGGCCGTGGCCGCGGACCAGAACGTCGTCCTCGACGCGGCCGTGGAAGGAATGCGCAGTAGCGTCGGTGGTGGCGTCCATGCTGGGTTCCGGGGGTGTTTGTCGGGTGTTAGGGCGGCCCTTTATAGCGGAAAGTGGCGCGGGAAACCCACCCCTCAAGCTCCTTGAACGACGCGCCCCGCATATCTTGCATGCGTCTTCGGCTTATGCGCAAAACATGCCGCGCCAGCCCGGGAGAGACGATGACATGCCCAACGCACCATCGATACCCATACCCACATCCTTGCCGACGCCACCATAAAACTCCTGCAAAAGGAGATCCCGAAGCTCGGGCTCAAGCTCACGCCGTATGACGACGAGAATTCGGTGATCGAAGTCGCCGGCGTGCCGTACCGGCCGTTTCCGCGCGGCGGGCATAATGTCGAGCGCCGCTTCGCCGACATGGACGCCGCCGAGGTCGATGTGCATCTGCTCTCGGTGTCGCCGCAGACTTGGCTCTATAATCAGGACGCCGCCGTCACCGTTGCCGCCGCGACCATCCAGAACGACGAGATCGCGCGGCTGAGCAAAGAACATCCGGACCGTTTCGCCGGCATCGCCACGCTGCCGATGCAGGCGCCAGACAAGGCCGCCGACGAATTGCGCCGCGCCATGAGCAAGCTCGGCCTGCATGGCGCCATGATCGCCTCGAACGTCAACGGCAAGAATCTCGACGATCCGAGCTTCGAGCCGGTCTGGGCGGCGGCCGCCGAGCTCGACGCCTTCATGGTGATCCATCCCGGCAATGTCGCCGGCGCCGACCGGCTGCGCTCCTATTATCTCGACAACCTGATCGGCAATCCGCTCGACACCACCATCGCCGCGGCGTGCCTGATCTTCGGCGGCGTGATGGAGCGTTATCCGAAGCTCGATTTCGTCATGGTGCATGCCGGCGGCTTCATTCCCTATCAGGGCGGCCGCTGGGTGCACGGCTGGGAAGTGCGGCCGGAGCCGAAACTGCATCTGAAACATTCGCCGCAGCGCTATCTCGACCGCTTGCGCTACGACACCATCACCCACGCCAAGGCGCCGCTGGAATTTCTGATCGGATCGGCCGGCGCCGATCGCGTCTTCCTCGGCAGCGACTATCCCTATGACATGGGCACCGGCGAATGCGTGCGGCAGGTCAAGGCGGCCAATATTTCCGCGGCCGACCGCGACACGATTCTCGGCGCTCACGCGGCGGCGATCTTGAGCAAGAAGCGCGCACACGCGGCGGCATAGCGGCGATGGACGACCAGACAAATATGCTGCTGCATTCCCGCGCGCGCCACACGCGCGCTGATCGTGGACTGCTTCGCCGCCGCCGGCTTGCCGCAGGCCGACGCCGCGCGCTGCGCCGAACTGATGACGGAAGCCGATCTCACCGGCGCCGACGGCCACGGCATTTTCCGGCTGCCGCAATATGTGCGCCGGCTCAACGCCGGCGGCTTCAACAAACAGCCGAACATCACGGTGACGAAAACCGCGCCGGCGACCGCCTTGGTCGACGGCGACAACGGCATGGGCCATCTGGTCATGTCGCGCGCCACCAATGAAGCGATCGCCATGGCCCGCGAAACCGGCGTCTCATGGGTCGGCGTGCGCCGCTCCAACCATGCCGGGCCGGCCGGGCTTTATGCCGAGATGCCGGCGGCCCACGGCATGATCGGTTTCTATGCCGCGGTCGCCAATGCCAATCACATGGCGACCTGGGGCGGCGCCGATTTGTTGCTCGGCACCAATCCGCTCGCCATCGGCGTGCCGTCCGGCGGCGAGCCGCTGGTATTCGACATGGCGACCTCGATCGTCGCCTACGGCACGGTGAAGAAATACGCGCTGCGCGGGCTGACCATGCCGGAGGGCTGGTTCGTCAAGCCGGAGACCGGCGAGGCGATCACCGATCCTGGCAAATCCGGCGAAGGCATTCTGCTGCCGATGGGCGAATATAAAGGCTCCGGACTGGCGCTGATGATCGGGCTTCTCGCCGGCGTGCTCAACGGCGCCGCTTTCGGCCGCGACGTCGTCGACTTCAATGCCGACGACGCCAGCGAGACCAATACCGGGCATTTCATCATCGCCGTCGATATCGCGCGCTTCGTGCCGCTGCAGACCTTCACCGCCGAAGTCGACCGCCATGTGCGCGATTTGCGCGCCTCCAAACGCCTGCCCGGCGTCGACGACATCCGCCTGCCCGGCGACCGCCGCGCCGAGTGCCGCGCCGAGCGCCTGCGCGATGGCGTGCCAATCGCCGCGCCGCTGTTGGCGCAGCTCGACAAGCTTGCTGCGGAGCTGAAAGTAAAGCCGCTGCGCCAGCGGTAAGCGCGACGCCAGGTCACAAGAGGGGACAACTGGCGGGAACTTGACTCCGCTCTGCCCACCGCCCAGTAATTTGGGCGAAAGCCCACAGAAAACGAAAGCGGAGGCGACGCATCATGGTGTTGACCAAGAGACAATTGATTTCCACGGCCGCGGCGGCCGGCTCGGCGGCCGTGCTGGCGCCGATGCGCGGCGCCCGCGCCG
This sequence comes from uncultured Alphaproteobacteria bacterium, assembly GCA_963816565.1. Taxonomy (GTDB): domain Bacteria; phylum Pseudomonadota; class Alphaproteobacteria; order Rhizobiales; family Xanthobacteraceae; genus BOG-931. The sequence continues at coordinate 498,894 of CAWFLM010000004.1, forward strand.
CCCTCGATAAGATTTCGGTTGCGGTGATTCCTATCGCCGACTGCGCGCCGATCTATCTGGGCAAGGCCAAGGGCTTCTTCGCCAAGCAGAATCTCGACGTCGAGTTGTCGACCCAGGGCGGCGGCGCCGCGATCATTCCGGGCGTGCTCTCCGGCCAGCTGCAATTCGGCTTTTCCAACGTGCCTTCACTTTTGATCGCACAGAACAAGGGACTGAAGTTCATCGGCGTCGCGCCCGGCGTTGCCTCGACCGGCGTCAGCGGCAATGATTTTTGCGCGGTCCTCGTTCCCGGCGACAGCCCGATCAAAAACGCCAAGGACCTCAGCGGCAAGACCGTCGCGGTCAATAACCTGAACAATATCGGCCAGGTTGCGGTGCGCGCCGGGGTGAAGGCCGCGGGCGGCGACCCTGACAGCGTAAAGTACATCGAGGTGCCGTTTCCCGACATGCCGTTGGCGCTGGCCGACCATCGGATCGAGGCCGGCTGGATGGTGGAACCATTCGTCACCATCGCCCAATCACGCGGCGACAGGGTCGTGGATTGGCCGTTCGTCGCTATCGCGCCGAAAGCAGAGATCGCGGTCTATTTCGCCTCGGTGCAATACGCCAATGCGAACCCGGACATGGTCAAACGTTTCAAGGCCGCAATCACCAAGTCGCTGGCTTATGCCGACGCCCACGCCGACGAAGTTCGCCAGATCATTCCGACCTATACCCGTATCTCGCCCGAAATCGCCGCCAAGATCATTCTGCCGATATGGCCGTCCAAATTTAACCTCGTCTCGGCCCAGGCGATGGCCGACGACATGCTCAAGAGCGGACTGATCACCAAAAAGGCGGACGTTGCGGCGCTGTTGCCTTCGTAGCCCATGCCAACGGCACAAACGACCAAAGTGCGGGCCAAGCTTACGGCCCGCACTTTTATTTGGCTGCAGGGCTTGAGCGGCCTGATCGGCTTTGCCGCGCTGCTCGAGATCGTTCCGCGGCTCGGCATCGTTTCGCCGGATTACCTGCCGCCGTTCTCCGCGATCGTGGTGGCCCTGTTCAAGGAGATGAAGACGGCGACGTTCTGGACGGCGCTGAGCGATACTTTGGAGGCCTGGGCGATCGGGCTCGTCATATCGGTCGTTGCCGGCGTAGCGATCGGCATCGCCATCGGCAGTTCGCGATTGCTGCGCAGCTTGACCCATTCCACCATCGAGTTTCTCCGACCAATTCCGTCGGTCGCGCTGATCCCGCTCGCCGTGCTGCTGTTCGGCTCGCAGATCCAGTCGACGCTGGTGCTGGTGGTCTATGCCTCGTTCTGGCCGGTGCTGATCCAGGTGCTGTACGGCGTGCAGGATGTCGATCCGGTGGCGCGGGAGACCGCGCGCTCCTATGGGCTCGGAACCTGGGCGCAAATCCGCTACGTCACCTGGCCGACCACGCTGCCTTATCTGATGACCGGCATCCGGCTCGCCGCCGCGGTGGCGCTCATTCTCGCCATCACCAGCGAGGTGGCGATCGACACCCAAGGTCTCGGCAAGGAGATCAGCGATACCGAGTCCGGCGGCGCCGTCGCCATCATGTATGCCTACGTCATCGTCGCCGGAATTATCGGCGTCATCGTCAATCTGGGCGCCCGGGCGCTGGAACGGCGGGTATTGGCGTGGCATCCCTCGGTTCGCATGGACATCGCCGAGGCCGGCGCATGAAAAATCTCCTGCCGCCACTGCCGCGCCGCGTCTTGGTTGCGCTTGCGTTTCCGGTGACGCTGATCGCCGCCTGGTGGATCACCAGCGCGGACAGCCAAAGCTTCTATTTCCCGCCGCTGCAGACGATCCTGCAGACCTTCGGCAAGCTGTGGTTTTCGCCGCAGGGGTTGTCCAACATGGCGCCGAGCCTGTGGCGTTTCTCCGTTGGCTATCTGGCCGCGGCGTTCCTTGGCATCGCCATCGGCATTCCGGTCGGCGCCTCGCGCAACTTGCGCAACGTGCTCGAGCCGGTGCTGGAATTTTTGCGCGCCATTCCGCCGCCGGTCTTGGTGCCGGTGCTGATCCTGTTCGCCGGTCTCGGCAACGAGATGAAGGCGCTGGTGATCGTGTTCGGCTGCATCTGGCCGGTGCTGCTCAATACGGTCGCCGGCGTCCGCGCGCTCGACGAGGTGCTGGCGGAGACGGTGCGCAGTTATCGGATCGGCCGGTTCGCCCGGCTGTGGCATTTCGTGCTGCCGGGCGCCAGCCCGCAGATTTTCACCGGATTGCGGCAATCGTTGTCGATCGGCATCATCCTGATGGTGGTGAGCGAAATGTTCGCCGCCAGAGACGGCATCGGTTTCGTTCTGGTGCAATATCAGCGCAGCTTCGCGATTCCGGAAATGTGGAGCGGGATCATTCTGCTCGGCATCATCGGCATCGCTCTATCGTTGATGTTTCGCGCAATTGAGGCGTGGCTGTTGGGCTGGTATTACGGCCTGCGGCAATCGCAGCGGGCCAATTGAGCAATTTGAGGGATCGATGGATCGCGCAGTCAAGCCCATGCTCGAAGTGCAAGGGCTGCGCAAAGTCTACGAGGATGCGAGCCGCACCGTCGAGGCGATCCGCGACGTCAGCTTCAGCGTCGGGCAAGGCGAGCTCGTCTGCATCGTCGGCCCGTCGGGCGCCGGCAAGACCACGCTGCTCAAATGCATTGCCGGACTGTTGGCGCCGACGGCGGGCGCGGGTCGAGGTGGAAGGAACGCCGGTGACCGGTCCGCCGCCGTCCATGGCGGTGGTGTTCCAGGAATACGGCCGCAGCCTGTTTCCGTGGATGAGCGTGCACGACAATGTGGCGCTGCCGCTGAAGCAGAAAAAGATGCCGCGGAGCGACGCGAGGAATTGGTGCGCAACGCGCTCGCCGCGGTCGATTTGAAGGGCGTCGACACCGCCTATCCGTGGCAGCTCTCCGGCGGCATGCAGCAGCGCGTTGCCATCGCCCGCGCGGTCGCCTACGAGCCGCATGTGCTGTTGATGGACGAGCCGTTCGCCGCGGTTGATGCGCAAACCCGCGCCGATCTCGAAGACCTGATTCGCGTGCTATGGCATCGGCTGCGCGTCACGGTGCTGTTCGTCACCCACGATATCGACGAGTCGGTCTATCTCGGCCAGCGCGTGCTGGTGATGTCGCATGCGCCGACCGTGATCATGGAAGACGTGGCCATCGACCTGCCCGAGGAGCGCACGCAGCTGGAAACGCGCTCGATGGCGCGGTTCGGCGAGTTGCGCAAGCATATCTATTCGCAAATCCAACTGGCCAAGCAGGGCTGGCGTCCGCCTTCTCAGTAGTGCCCCGCCATTGCGCGGGGCGACTGCCACCTCAAATAACATTCTCCTCGCAGCCGGCGCTCCCGCCAGCGTTAGTTTTTGCCAAGGCCAAATTCATTGCCATGCTGACTCCCGGCACGTTCGCCCTCACCCTGTTGCTGTCGTTTCTGACCGCGCTCGGCCCGCTGTCGATGGACATGTATCTGCCGTCGCTGCCGGACATCGCGCGCACGTTGCATGCGCCGATCCTGGACGTGCAATTGACCATCTCCAGTTATCTGTTCGGCTTTGCCGTCGGCCAGATTTTTTACGGGCCGATCTCGGACCGCCTCGGCCGCAAGCCGGTCTTGCTGACCGCGCTGGTGCTCTACGGGTTCGCCAGCGTCGGCTGCGCTTTCGCGCAATCGGTCGACGCACTGATCGCGCTGCGCTTCGTGCAGGCGCTGGGCGGCGCCGGCGTCATCGTGCTGGCGCGCGCGGTGGTGCGCGACATTTATTCCGGTGCGCGCGCGAGCCGCGAATTGTCGATCATGGGATCGATCACGGCCTTCGCGCCGATCGTGGCGCCAACGATCGGCGGCGCGTTGCAGATCGCATTCGGCTGGCGCGCGACATTCGTGCTGCTGGTGATCTTTGCCGGCATTGCCGGCGCGGTCGCGACGCTGCTGTTGCCGGAGACTTTGAAAAAGGCGACGGACGAGCCGTTTTCGTTCGGCAAGATGCTCGCGCTTTATCCCTCCGTGCTGAAGCATCGCGGCTTTCTTGCCAATCTCGGCATTCTGACCACGACCTTCATCGGGCTGTTCGCCTGGGTGTCGGGCGCGCCGGTCGTGATGCAAAGCGCGATTTACGGCCTCAACCCGCTGGTGTTCGGCGTCACTTTCGCCATGGGCGCCGCCGGCTACATGCTGGGAACATTCATCGCCTCGCGCATTGTCATGCGCATGGGCATCGACCGCACCATGGGCATCGGCTGCGTGATCCTGGCGGCCGGCGGTTTGATCATGGCGGCGGTGGTGGCGCTCCACCTCGCCAATGTCATCTGGTTCGTCGGATCGATGATGATCTATCTCGCCGGCCTCGGCCTCGCTTTGCCGGCCGCGATGGCGGGCGCGCTCACGCCGTTTCACGATCGCGCCGGCACCGCCTCCTCGCTGATGGGCTTCACCCAGCAAACCGGCGCCGCCATCGCCGCCGGCGCCATCGGACTTTATCTCGGCCATTCGGCCTGGCCGGTCGCCGGCACAGTCGCGGCCATGGGCTGCGTCGCGCTTGCGATCTGGGCGTTCACGCGCAAGGTGCGGGCGGCGGAACACTGACGGCCATTGCGGCAGCCAGCGCAAAGCTGAAATCAAATCAGCTTCAGCCCCTTCAAGCTCGCATGGCCTTCCTTGCCGACGATGATGTGGTCGTGCACGGAAATGCCGAGCGGCTCGCCACCGCGATGATCTGCTGCGTCATCTGGATGTCCGCGCGCGACGGCGTCGGGTCGCCGGACGGATGATTGTGCACCAGGATGATGGCGGTGGCCGAGAGCTCCAGCGCGCGCTTGACCACTTCGCGCGGATAGACCGGCGTGTGATCGACGGTGCCGATCTGCTGGGTTTCGTCGGCGATGAGCTGATTGCGCTTGTCGAGGAACAACACGCGAAACTCTTCGCGTTCGGCGAAGGCCTGCGCGGTGCGGCAATAGTCGAGCACGGTCGACCATGACGACAAAACGGGACGCTTTTTCACCGCGCCGCGCAACAGCCGGCTGGCCGCCGCCTGGATGACCTTGAGCTCGGTGACGCTGGCATCGCCGAGCCCCTTGACCTCGGCCAGCCGTGCCTCCGGCGCGGCGATCACCTCGGCGAACGAGCCGAATGTTTCCAGAAGCGTCTTGGCGAGCGGCTTGACGTCGCGCTGCGGCAGCGCCCGAAACAGGATCAGCTCAAGCAGTTCGTAGTCCGACAGCGCGTCGGCGCCGGCCTCGCGGAAACGGTCGCGCAGGCGGCCACGATGACCGTAATAATGCGGTGTGCCCTCCTCCAGGCCGCTTTCGCTGTCGGGCTTTTTTTCCAGCATGGATGAACTTGGAATTCGAAGCGGCGCCGACGCCGACCCCGGCCGCCGGGGGCGCCGCAACCGGCGCCCGTAAGGATGCCCGGATTACGAGAATTTGCAATCGGATTCGCGCCGGCGCTCAGGCTTTGTAAGGCGGCTTATCGAGGTGCTTCGGCGACAGCGTGAAAATCTCGACGCCGGTGTCGGTGACGCCGACCGAGTGCTCGAACTGCGCGGAGAGCGAGCGGTCGCGGGTGACCGCGGTCCAGCCGTCGGACAGCACTTTGACGTGCGCCCGGCCGAGATTGATCATCGGCTCGACGGTGAAGAACATGCCGGGCTTGAGCACGATGCCCTCGCCGGGCCGGCCGATATGGACGATATTCGGCTCGTCATGGAACAGCCGACCGAGCCCATGGCCGCAGAAATCGCGCACCACGCTCATGTGCTGGGCCTCGACAAAGGTCTGGATGGCATGGCCGACATCGCCGGTGGTGGCGCCGGGCTTGATGGCGGCGATGCCCCGCATCATGCCCTCATAGGTGACTTCGATCAGCCGCTCGGCGCGGCGCGGAATCTCGCCGACTGCATACATGCGGCTTGAATTGCCGTGCCAGTGATCGAGGATCAGCGTGACGTCGACATTGACGATGTCGCCTTCGCGCAACGGCTTGTCCGAGGGGATGCCGTGGCACACCACGTGATTGACCGAGGTGCAGGTCGCCTTGCGATAGCCGCGATACATCAGCGTCGCCGGCAAGGCGCCATGATCCATCCCGAATTCGAAGGCCAGCCGGTCGATGTGCTCGGTGGTGACGCCCGGCTTGATTTCGCCGACCAGGAGATCGAGGCATTCGGCCGCGAGCCGGCCGGCTTTGCGCATGCCGGCGAAGGCGCTCGGGCCGTGAAGCTTGATCTGTCCGGTCTTGCGCAGCGGCGCAGTGGCCGCGTCGACATAGGTCATGGTCTAAGGAAAGCGTAGAAGCGGCGGTTTGGAGTTTCTGCGGGCAATGTAAGCATGCATGCCGCTAAGGCAAGCAAATCGGCGCATGATCCCGAAAAGTGCCGGTTTCCCGCTTTCGCGACCCGTTCGCGGGCGAAGCAAGGTCGGACAAGATCATGCGCAAACTGCACCTCAAGCGGCGATCTTGCCGCCCAGTTCGTCCTCGATATGGACGCGGATGATGTCGTCGAATGAGGCTTCGGCGCGGAATCCGAGCTCAAGCGCGCGGGCCGGATCGAATCGGCTCGGCCAACCGGCGACGATGCGCGCCACCAGCGGATCGGGCTCGCGGCGGATACGCGACGCCACTTTGTCGCCGGCGATCCGGCGCAATGCGGCGATCTGCTCGGCCACGGTGCAGCAGACACCCGGCATGGTGAGATTGATGCGGGGGCCGAGCTTGCCCGCGTCGAGCCCGGCGGCATGGATGAGAAAGCCTACCGCCGCGCGCGGGCTGGCGTGCCAATGCAGCACGCTGTCGGCGACCGGCAGCACGGCCTCTTCGCCGTTGAGCGGTTCGCGGATGATCGAGGAGAAGAACCCGGACGCCGCCTTGTTCGGCCGGCCCGGCCGCACCACGATCGACGGCAGCCGGATGCCGACGCCGTCGAGAAAGCCGCGGCGGGTGTAATCGGCGAGCAAAAGCTCGATCGCCGCTTTCTGCGTGCCGTACGACGTGAGCGGCGTCAGATGAAAATCGTCGGCAATCGCCGGCGGGAACGGCGCGCCGAACACCGCGATCGACGAGGTGAAAACCAGCCGCGGGCGATAGCCGTCGCCGATCTTGCGAACCGCCTCGAACAGCGTGCGCGAGCCGTCGAGATTGACCCGCATGCCCTTCTCGAAGTCGAGTTCGGCCTCGCCGGACACCACGCCCGCCAGATGAAAGATCACGTCCGGCCGGCCGGCGACGGCCGCACCGAGGGCTTCCGGATCGGCAATGTCAGTGGCCGCCGGTCTCGACTTTGCCGGAAAATTTTCCCGGCGGCTGCGGGGCAACAACGTCGATCAGCGTCAGCCGGTCGATCGGCCGGCCGTTGAGCGCGCCGTCGGCCGCGAGGCGCGCGGTAAGCTTGCGCCCGATCATTCCCGCGGCGCCGGTAATGAGAATGTGCATGGAACCTGCCATTCGACCGTCAGCTGGCCGCGAAGGCGGAGCATCCAGTAATCATTGCCATACCGGAATGATGGTGGGTACTGGATCATCCGCCTTCGCGGATGATGACAGCGTCACGGCAATGATGCCTCTACAGCGCCATCCCGCCGTCGACGAGATGCGCCTGGCCGGTAATGTAGCTTGCCTCGTCGCTGGCGAGGAAGAGGGCGAGCGCGGCGACTTCCTGCGCCGTACCGAGCCGGCCCATCGGCTGGCGGCCGATGAAATCCTGCCGCACCGCGTCGGGCGATTTGCCGGTTTCCTTCGAGGCTGTCGCAATGCGCTCTTCCAGCGACGGCGATTCGATGGTGCCCGGGCAAATCGCGTTGCAGCGGATGCCTTGTTTGATGAAATCGGCGGCGACCGCTTTGGTCAGCCCGATCACCGCCGCCTTGGTGGCGCCGTAGGCATAGCGGTTGGGCACGCCGCGGATCGACGACACCGCCGAGGAAATATTGACGATCGAACCCGATTTCTTCTCCAGCATCGCGGGCAGGAACGCTTTGATCGTGCGGTGCATCGATTTGACGTTGAGATCGAAGGAAAAGTCCCAGTCCTTGTCGGTGCAATCGAGCACCGAGCCGTTGGCGACGTAGCCGGCGCAATTCACCAGAATGTCGAGCCCGCCGAAGTCATGTGCAATTTTCTTTGCCAGCGCGCCGATGTCATCCTGCGCGCGCACGTCGAGCTTTTGCCGCAGCTTGGCTTTGAGGCCCGCAACCTTGTCCTCGGCAATATCGGTGGCGATGACGATGCCGCCTTCGGCGATCAGCGCCTCGGCGATGGCGCGGCCGATGCCCTGCCCGGCGGCGGTGACCAAGGCGATTTTATTTTGAACTCTGTTGCTCATGAGTTCGAACCCTTCTGCTCGTTCAATACTGCGAGGCTGAGCTTTTGACGCCCGGTGCTGTCGAAATTCGCCGCATCGAGCCAGCGCTCGAAATTGACTTTGCGCGCCGGCCATTCGCTGTCGAGCATAGAGAACCAGGCAACGTCGCGATTGCGGCCTTCCTTGTTGATCATGTTTTGGCGGAAAGTTCCTTCGTATACGAAGCCATAACGCAACGCCGCCTTTCGCGATGCCGCGTTCAACGCATCGCACTTCCATTCGTAGCGCCGGTAGCCAAGCGTCTCGAAAACGTAACGCGCCAAGAGGTATTGAGTTTCGGTGCCGAGCGGCGTCCGCTGCAACGCCGGCGAATACAAGACATGACCGACCTCGATGACGCGGTGTTCCGGCACGATGCGTAGCAAGGTGAGATACCCCACCGCCCGGTCGGATGGGTCCATGATGGCATAGGCGTAAGGATCTTCTGCCGCCGCGCGCTTGTCGATGAAGGCGAAAAACTCATCCTCAGCGACGAAGGGGCCGTCGGTGGAAATATAGGTCCACACCTCGTCGTGCCCGGCAAACGCTTCCCACAGATCCGACGCGTGTTCGGGGCCGAGCTTTTCCAAACGGCCATAGCGCCCTTTCAGCGTCACCGGCCCGGGACGCGGCGCTGGCGTTGGATCGGCGACCGGTAGTCCGATGGGCTGGCCGGTCGTCGGATGCGATTCGGAGGCGGTCATGATAAGAACTTCTTGCGATCTTCGCGGAAAAACTTGTTCAGCTCGGGATTGGATATCAGCCCGGCGAAACCATCGAATTTGCCGTCTTTGGCGATCTCGGTCGCGGTGCGGATGAAGGCGTGCATCGCGACGCGCGCCAGCGAGCCGCCGACGCTGATCCGGCGCACCCCCATCGCCGCGAGATCGCTCACCGTGAAGCCGAACGCCCCGCTATTGAGGAAGTTCACCGGCTTGGGCGCCGCCGCCTTGACCACCGCTTCGATCTGCTCGCGCGTGGTGATGCCCGGCGCGTAGAGACAATCAGCGCCGGCCGCGGCATAGGCTTTGAGCCGGCACACGACGTCGCCGAGATCGGGCACGCCGCGAATGAAGCCCTCGGCCCGGCCCGTCAGCATCACATCGCCGCCGGCGTGGTCGATTGCGGCGCGCGCGGCCTTGATGCGCGCGACCGCGGTATCGAGATCGTAGAGCGGCGTCTTTCCGTCGTTCGGCGAGTCCTCGATCGACAATCCGGCGACGCCGGTCGCAATGCAGCGCGTCACGTTCGCGGCGAGGCCCGCGAGATCGCCAGCAAGCCCGTCCTCGAAATCGGCATTGAGCGGCACATCGGTCGCGTCCGCGAGATCGGCGAAATGCGCCAGCACCTGATCCAGGCTCAACGCGCCATCGGCATAACCTTGCGAATGGGCATAGCCCGAACTTGTGGTCGCCAATGCTGGAAAGCCGAGACCTTGCAGATAGCGTGCACTACCGACGTTCCACGGATTGGGAATGACGAAGCAGCCCGTTTCGTGGAGCTTACGGAACGCTTTCCGCTTGTCGGCGGTCGAAGGACGGATCCCGGTCATGACCAATTCGTTTCATCAATGATTATCGCGCGGCACGAATTTTTGCGCGACACGCTGATACTTCACCGCGGGCTCCAAGACCATACCGGCCGCGAGCTGATCGACCATGGCGCGCTGGATTTCCTGCCACGGGGTCTCGCTTTCCGGATATTTGTATCCGCCGGCTTTCTTCAGCGCCGTGGCGCGCTCGGCCAATTCGGCGGCCGGGATCAGCATATCCGCGGTGCCTTTGTTGAGATCGATGCGCACACGGTCGCCGGTCTTGAGCAAGGCCAATCCGCCGCCGTCGGCCGCTTCCGGCGATGCATTGAGGATCGACGGCGAGGCCGAAGTGCCGGACTGCCGGCCATCGCCGACGCAGGCGAGCGACGTTATGCCCTTTTTGATCAGCGCGGCCGGCGGCTGCATGTTCACCACCTCGGCCGAGCCTGGATAACCGATCGGACCGACGCCGCGCATGAACAGGATCGCGTGCTCGTCGATGCCAAGCGCGGGATCGTCAATGCGCCGATGATAGTCTTCCGGGCCGTCGAACACCACGGCGCGGCCTTCGAATGCATTCGGATCCTTCGGATTGGACAAATAGCGTTCGCGGAATTCATCGGCGATCACGCTGGTCTTCATGATCGCGGAATCGAACAAATTGCCGCGCAGCACCTTGAAGCCGGCTTGGGCTTTCATCGGTTTATCGTACGGCCAGATAACCTTGGTATCGCTGGCTTTGGCCCGCGCCACGTTCTCGGCAATGGTCTTGCCATTGATGGTGCGCGCGTCGCCATGCAGCCGTTTCGCGGCGTGCAGCTCATGCAGCACCGCCGGCAAGCCGCCGGCGCGATAATATTCCTCGCCGAGATATTCGCCGGCCGGCTGCATGTTGACGAGCAGCGGCACGTCGTAGCCGATGTTTTCCCAGTCCCCGATTTCAAGCTTGACGCCGACGTGCCGGGCGATGGCGTTGAGATGAATCGGCGCATTGGTCGAACCGCCGATCGCCGAGCAGGCGACGATGGCGTTTTCGAAAGCCGCGCGCGTGAGGATATCGGAGGGCTTGAGATCCTCGCGCACGATTTCCACGGCGCGCAGGCCGGTCTCATAGGCGATTTTGGCGCGTTCGCGATACGGCGCCGGAATAGCGGCGCAGCCGGGCAGCGACATGCCGAGCGCCTCGGCCATCGCATTCATGGTCGATGCGGTGCCCATGGTGTTGCAATGGCCGATCGAGGGCGCCGACGAGGCGGCAATGTCGATGAATTCCTTGTAGTCGATCCGGCCCGCCGCAACGTCCTGGCGGGCTTGCCACAGCACGGTGCCGGAACCGGCAAGCTTGCCGTCGTGGTAGCCGTCCAGCATCGGCCCACCGGACAGCACGATCGCCGGCGTGTTGACGGTGGCCGCCGCCATCAGACAAGCGGGTGTGGTTTTGTCGCAACCGGTCATCAGCACCACGCCGTCGAGCGGATAGCCGAACAGCACTTCGACCAGGCCGAGATAGGCGAGATTGCGATCGAGCGCCGCGGTCGGCCGCTTGCCGGTCTCTTGAAGGGGATGCACGGGAAACTCGAAAGCGATGCCGCCGGCGGTCCGGATGCCCTCGCGGACGCGGTGCGCAAGCTCGATGTGATGGCGGTTGCACGGACTCAAATCGGAGCCGGTCTGCGCAATGCCGATGATCGGCTTGCCCGATGTCAGCTCGTCGCGGCTTAAGCCATAATTGAGATAGCGCTCGAGATAGAGTGCCGTCATGCCCGGATTGGCCGGATTGTCAAACCAGAGCTGCGAGCGCAGCCGGCGCTCCGACTGAGTTTGCGACGTCCCGTTTTTCGCCATCACCGTTCTCCGCGACTGGTCCCACGACGGCAACCGATGCCAGCAATGCGATTTGCGCAATGCGGGGATTGCTATTCGGTAGATATAACGACTTTACCGAGCGTGCGCGGGAGATGACGCGGATCATGGCAGACGCCGCGCCACGCGGGCGCAATTCATTGTCCGCAAAAGAGAATTTTTGGTCGTTTTTTACGCTTATTGCGCCGCAATATTGTTAAGTGATGGATATCACAAAAATTCAAATTAACATTTTGAAATGTAATAACAATCTTGTGACGATGACGTGACGATCCTGCCCTTGTGCGGTGCACAATCCCGCGTAGCTAAGCGGCACGGGCGATTTGTAACGGAGCATGCAGATGAACTCTCTTAGCACCAAGCTGGCTTTCTCGGCTCTCGTCGTCGCCGCCCTGGCGACGCCGGCCTTTGCCCAGGGCCATCATTCGCGCCGGCAACTGGAAGACTATGCCGGCAGCGCGGCCATCCAGCAGCAGGCCATGCCGCTGCACTACCCGAATGGCGAAACCAAAACCGGAACCGCGGAGTCCTATCAGGACGGCGCGATGTTCAATCTCGGTTACTAAGACGCCTGACTGCGAATGAATCGGAAGCCCCGGACATCGTCCGGGGCTTCTCCTTTTCTAGGCGTGCACACTACCACGGCGCTCCGAACCGGGTTTGCTTTTGGCGGCGGATTGGGTTGAACTGCCGCGCCAAAAAGGATTTTTCGCCGGGGAAACGCCATGTTGAAAACCATCGCCGCTTTCGATCGCATCGGTGAGGAAAATGCCTTTGCTGTGCTGGCGCGCGCCATGCAGCTTGCGGCGGCCGGCCGCGACATCATCAATCTCGGCATCGGCCAGCCCGATTTCCGCACGCCGGACTTCATCGTCGAAGCGGCCATCAAGGCGCTGCGCGACGGCCATCACGGCTACACGCCGGCGGTCGGCATTCTGGCATTACGCGAAGCGGTAGCCGCCGATCTGCACAAACGTTTCGAGGTGAGCGTGTCGCCCGACGAGGTCATGATCCTGCCCGGCGGCAAGCCGACCATGTTCATGTCGATCATGATGTTCGGCGAGCCCGGCGCCGACATTCTCTATCCCGATCCCGGTTTTCCGATCTACCGCTCGATGATCGAATTCACCGGCGCGCGGCCGATCCCGGTCCCGATCCGCGAGGAGAATAATTTCGCCTTTTCGGCGGAGGAAACGCTCAAGCTGATCACGCCGCAGACCCGGCTGCTCATCGTCAATTCGCCGGCCAATCCGACCGGCGGGGTGACGCCGAAGAGCGAAGTCGACAAGCTGGTCGCCGGGCTGGAGCGGTTTCCCGACGTTGCCGTGATGTCGGACGAGATCTACGACCATATGGTCTATGACGGCGAGACGCATGTTTGTTTGCTGTCCTACCCGTCGCTCCGCGACCGGCTGATCCTGCTCAACGGCTGGTCGAAAACCTACGCCATGACCGGCTGGCGGCTCGGCTATGCGGTGTGGCCCGGCAAGCTCTACGATTACGCGCGCAAGCTGGCGGTGAATTTGCATTCCTGCGTCAATGCCTCGGCGCAATATGCCGGGCTTGCCGCGCTGACCGGGCCGCAGGACGAAGTCGCCAAGATGGTCGCCGAGTTCGACCGGCGGCGCAAAATCGTGGTCGCCGGCTTGAACAAGCTTCCCGGCATTTCCTGCGCCACGCCGAGAGGCGCGTTCTATGCCTTCCCCAATATCAAGCGCACCGGATGGAAGGCGAAGGCGCTGGCCGCGTCGCTGCTGGAAGACGCCGGCGTGGCGCTGATCGGCGGCCCGGATTTCGGCATTCTCGGCGAAGGCTATATGCGGGTGTCTTACGCCAATTCGACCGAAAATATTTTGAAGGCGCTCGATCGCATGGGCGCGTTTTTGGCGAGCCGCAAGGCGGCGTGAACCGCGCGCTTCACGCCTGCTGCGTCAGCCGGAAGCCGACGACCACGATCGCCAAGCCGATAAATTGCGACACGCTCGGTACCTCGCCGAGCGCAAAGTAACCGATCAACAGCGTAAACGGCGGCACCAGCGCCGGAAACAGCGCGGCACGGCCGACACCGAGCAGAATGACGGCGCGGGTGAACAGATAGACCGCGCCGGCGCCGGCAAAGGCGCCCTGCACCAGCGCCTGCATCAGGTTTTCCGACCATCCGGCGGCCAGAAAATTATCGAAGTCGAACAACAGGAACGGCAAGCCGGCGAGCGACAGCACGCTCGTTACCGCGACCGCCGGCAGCGCCGGGATGCGCCACAGCCGCAACAGCATGCCGAACACCGCGAAAAAGCTGCCGGCGGCGACGAACATCAGGTCGCCGAGGAAGGCTTGGCCGCCCATGGTGCGCAGCGCTTCGGCGCCGATCACCGCTAGCCCGCCGAGTATCGCCAGCGCGCCGACGATGCGCCGCGGCGGCAACGGCTCCTTGACGATGAGCCGCGCCAGAATGAGGCCGCCAAGCGCGGCGCAGGACGGCTGGATGATGGCGCCATGGCCGAGCGGCACGTAGACGTAGCCGTAGTAGCTCCATAGCGCGAGCGGCAGGCCGCCGAAGACCGTAATGGCGATGCCGCGCCGCCAGCCCATGCCGCCGAGATTACCGACGCCATGGACGGCGATCACCGGAATGAGCGCGAGCCCCGGCCAGACATAGCGGTGCAAAGCGAGCACCAGCGGCGACAGGCCCGCGGTCACGCCTTGCCGGGCGGCGACAAAACCGAGCGCCCAGAACAGGGCGGCGCCGGCGCCGCAGGCGACGCCCCAGGCCGTTGCATGCTTGACCGCGGCTGACGAAGACGAATCCATCGCGAACCATAGGCCGCGGCGATTTGGCGGGACAACACGCGATTGCGCGGGGTAGGCTTCGCCCAAGGCGAAGCGGTCGCCGCAGCCCCTTTCCCGCCCGGACCACCCTGCTATCTTCGCCTGCAGTTTCGCAGCGATAGGATTTGGGGTGACACGTGGCCGGAGCCGAGGCGATCGCGGGCGAATACGATTACATTATCGTCGGTGCCGGCTCGGCCGGCTGCCTGCTCGCCAACCGGCTGTCCGCCGACCCCGACAAGCGCGTGCTGCTGCTCGAAGCGGGCGGTCGCGACGCCTGGATCTGGTTTCATGTTCCCGTCGGTTATCTGTTCGCGATCGGCAATCCGCGCTCGGACTGGATGTTCAAGACCGAAGCGGTGCCGGGGCTCAATGGCCGCAGCCTCAATTATCCGCGCGGCAAGGTGATCGGCGGCTCGTCCGCGATCAACGCCATGATCTATATGCGCGGCCAGGCCGCCGATTACGATCATTGGCGGCAGCTCGGGCTTGCCGGCTGGGGCTGGGACGACGTGCTGCCGTTTTTCAAACGGCACGAAAATCATTTCCTCGGCGAAAGCGACGCGCACGCCGTCGGCGGCGAGTGGCCCATTGCGGCGCCGCGGGTGCGCTGGGATCTGCTCGATGCCTTCCGCGCCGCCGCCGAGCAGGCCGGCATCAAATCCATTGCCGACTTCAACCGCGGCGACAACGAAGGCATCTGCGCGTTTCACGTCAACCAAAAGCGCGGCCGGCGTGTCTCGACGGCGCGCGCCTTTCTCAAGCCGGCGCTGCGTCGCGCCAATCTGCGGCTTGAAACCGGTTGCCTCGTCGAGGGCATCGTCTTCGATGGCAAGCGGGCGGCCGGCGTGCGCTGGCGGCAAAACGGCGCGACGCGCAGCGCGCGCTGCCGCGGCGAGGTCATTCTCGCCGCCGGCTCGATCGGCTCGACGCAGCTCCTGCTGTTGTCCGGCATCGGGCCGGCCGCGCAGTTGCGCGAGCACGGCATCGACGTCGTCGCTCGACCGGCCCGGCGTCGGCTCGAACCTGCAGGATCACTTGCAGTTGCGGCTAATCTACAAGGTCGACGGCATCACCACGCTCAACGAGCGCTATCATTCGCGCTTCGGCTTTGCCGGCATGTTCGCCGAATATGCGCTGTTGCGGCGCGGCCCACTGACCATGGCGCCGTCGCAGCTCGGCCTGTTCACCCGCTCCGACCGCGACCAGGAGCGCGCCAATCTGCAATATCACGTGCAGCCGCTGTCGCTCGACCGCTTCGGCGAGCCGCTGCACACATTCCCCGCCTTCACCGCGAGCGTCTGCAATGTGCGGCCGACCAGCCGCGGTTTTGTCCGGCTGCGCTCGCCCGATCCGGCCGAGCCGCCGGTCATTCAGCCTAATTATCTGTCGACCGACGAAGACCGCCGCATCGCGGTCGAGTTCGCTCCGGCTGACCCGGCGCATCGCCGCGCAGCCGGCATTGGCGCCGTTCCATCCGGACGAATATTTGCCGGGTCCCGGCGTGCGCGATGACGACGACGCGGCTTTGATGAAAGCCGCGGGCGACATCGGCACCACGATCTTTCATCCCGTCGGCACCGCGAAAATGGGGCTGCCGAGCGATCCGATGATGGTGGTGGACGACCGCTTGCGCGTTGCCGGCATCGAGCGGCTACGCGTCGTCGATGCCTCGGTGATGCCGACCATCACGTCCGGCAATACCAATGCGCCGACCATGATGATCGCGGAAAAAGGCGCCGCGATGCTGCGTGAGGACGCGAAGGCTTTTACGAGATGACCGAAGGCACTGCGACATGAACGCCGCGCGCCGCGCCAAGGCGATGCTGGTCGATCCGTTCGCCGAATGGGCGTCGATCGAACGCGAGGCCGGCGATCCGGCCTATCTGCTGAGCCGCTACGTCGCCGTGCTGGCGCTCGTTCCGGCCGTGTTCGGCTTCATCGGCGTCTGCGTCGTCGGCGTGGTCGTGCCGGACGCCGGCCGGTGCG
Organism: uncultured Alphaproteobacteria bacterium; assembly: GCA_963816565.1. GTDB lineage: Bacteria > Pseudomonadota > Alphaproteobacteria > Rhizobiales > Xanthobacteraceae > BOG-931. The sequence continues at coordinate 515,460 of CAWFLM010000004.1, forward strand.
CGCACCGATCTTCAACGGCCTGTTCGGCGCGGTGTTCGGTTACGTGATGAGCTGCGCCACCGTGCTGCTGCTCGGCCTCGTCATCAACCTCTTGGCGCCGCTGTTCGGCGGCCGCCGCGATTTCGACAGCGCGTTCAAGCTCGCGGTTTATTCCTTCACGCCGGTCTGGCTCGCCGGAATTTTCCTGCTGCTGCCGGGATTGTACTTTCTCATGCTGACCGGCTGCTACGGCGCTTATCTCCTCTGGCTTGGCCTGCCGCTTTTGACCAAATCGCCGGCGGCAAAAAGCTTTGAGCTTCGCCGCCTTGGTCGTCGTTTGCGCTTTCGTGCTGGTCTACGCCGCAGCCGCGGCGCAACGCATGGTGTTCGGCACGCCGGGATCTGCTGACTACGGCGCCATCACGATCTGCTTGCACGCCGCCGGCAGGGCGGCGAGGCGTCAGCCCGGCTTCGGCTTGCGCCGGCACTGGTCGGCGGCGCCGGATGCAGCGTCGATTGCCGGAACCAGAAATCGAGCGCGTGGCCGCAGCCGTCGCCTTCCGGCACCGGCGGCTGCGGCTTGCATTGCGCGGTAGTCCGGCGGGCAGGCGAGGCGGACATGAAAGTGCTCGGCATGACCCCACCACGGCCGCACCTTTGCGAGCCAAGCCCGATCCGTTCCGGCCTCGCGGCACATCGCCTTCTTGATCGCGGCATTGACGAAAATGCGGGTGACTTCCGGGTCCTCCGCCGCGGTGCGGATCAGCTCGGTTCGCGTGTGCGTCCACACTTTCGGATCGACGTCGAGCCGATCCGGCGCGACCATATCGACGGCGCCGTCCATCTCGCGCTCCTCGCGGCTGAGCACGTGATCGGGCATCGGCGTGAACCAGATATCGGCATCGAGCCCGATCTGGTGGCTGGCATGGCCGGTGATCATCGGGCCGCCGCGCGGCTGCGACATGTCGCCGACCAGTAGCCCGTTCCAGCCGACTTTCTTGGCGTTTGCGCCGAGCCGTTCGAGGAAAGCGATCAGCCCGGGATTGCCCCAGTTGCGGTTGCGCGACAGCCGCATGACTTGCCAGGCCGGGCCGGTGATCGGCAGCGTCACGGCGCCGGCGAGGCAGCCGTCGGCATAGCCGCCGATCGGGCGCGGCGGACCGGGAAACGGCGTCAGCGCGCGGCCGAACAGTTCCTTCGCCGGCGTCGACGGTGCATTCGGATTGGCAAGCGGCGGCAGCGGCTGCGGATTGAGCGTGCCGGGCGGGGTCGGATCGAGCGTGTCGGTATCCGGCGCCGGCGCCGGCGCGGCAGCATCCTGCGCCAAGGCCGGACCCAGAGCGGCGCCGAGCACGATCAAAACGGCAAGAACGGGCGTTCGCATCGTCAGCTCTCTTCTACCGACTTCGCCCCGCACTGTTCATTTGCGCATGATCTTGTCCGAAAACCGGTTCCCACTTTTCGGGATCATGCGCGTCGCCCGATACGCCACGGCGCGGGCACGGCTGCGATACGCTGCCGCGATTCGCTCGTTCTGTCCAGTTGCGAACAGAGGTCGTCAGCGTCGCCGTGCGAGTTCCAACAAGCCGCCGTTCGGTCGCCGCATGCGGCTCGATCGTGCCGTCGTGCAGAATATGGCCGACGGCAAGCCGCGCGCGGCAAGCGCACGCGCGACCAGGAGACAGCGGTGGCAATCGAGCGGCTCGCGTTCCGCGCACATCAGGCAGATGCGGCGATGTCGCGACTCGGCAAGAGCCGGTCGAGCCCGGCTTGAAAATCCTGCTGCCGCGCCATCGCCTCATAGTCGGCAACGCCATCGCAATAGAGTTGGGCACCTTGCGGCCGGCCGCCGAGCGCATCGCCACAGGGCAGATAGTCGATGGCGTCTTGCTGCAACAGCGGCTTGAGAGTCTTGGCCGAGAACCACGGGCAAAAGCGCGACGACCGGCGTCGAGCGCACATCGGCAATCGCCGCCACATTTGCCGCGCGCAGCAATGCGACAAAGCGCTCCGCCGGAATATTGGAGTGGCCGATGCTGAAGAGATCGAATGCGACCATCGGATCGTCTGACGATTTACCAACCAGCGGCACGGATTTACCTCAAAACCATCACGCAAAAATGGAGCTCCGGCGCCGCTTTACAAGCTCCATAGGCTGCTGCAATCATTGCCATCGGCGCCGGGGGATATCATGCGTCGCTTGTATTGCGTTCTGGCCGCGCTCGGCTTCGTCATGCTTGCCGCAAGCAAGCCCGCCGTGGCGTCCGTTGTCGTCCAGGTCGACCGCTCAAACCAGCGCATGGAAGTCATCGTCGACGGCGAGCCGCGCTACAATTGGCGGGTGTCGACCGCGCGGCGCGGCTATATCACGCCGCCCGGCACCTATCATCCGCAGCGGCTGGCGGTGCGCTGGTTCTCCAGCAAATACGACAATTCGCCGATGCCGCATTCGATCTTCTTCCATGGCGGCTATGCCATCCACGGCACTTACGAGATTCGCGGGCTCGGCCATCCGGTGTCGCATGGCTGCGTGCGGCTCGATCCCGGCAATGCAGCGATCCTGTTCGGCCTGGTCGAGCGCCAAGGCAGCGACAACACCATGATCGTGGTGCATTGAGCCGGTCATTTTTTTCGTCCGTTCAATAGCGCATTCTGCCCTCGGAGCCTTTGGTCGAGCCTTCCCACAATAGCCACGTCCAAGACTCGGCCTTTTTGCGCACCCGCGACACCTCATCGGTGTTCGGCAGTTTTTGCAGCCGCCGCCAATAGCATTCGTGATCCTGGCAGGAGCGGGCGCGGCGGCAGCGTACGTCGTCGCAATCGCGCCAGTAGCGGAAGACTTTGGTGTTGAGCCACAATCCCAACAGCCGATGCTTCTTTCGAAACGGCGTGCGCAGCCATTGCGTATAGGTCATTCGGCCGGGGAATTTTTTGCGCATGGGGGTCCTCCGCGCACTCCCTCTCCCGGCACGCGGGGAGAGGGTGGGGTGAGGGGGCTTCGCCGCCGGGTGCAGAATTGCGGCGATATCTGAAGCGCCTCCGGATTTGTGGAGAGGCTCAGAATCGCGGCGAGGCCCCCTCATCCTCGTCGCTCCGCTCCTCGACTTCTCCCCGCACGCGAGGAGAAGTGAATAAGCGCCTTCGTTCTCGCGATGCGGCTATCGCATCCGAGGTTTGCTTCACGCCACTGCAAGAAAGCCCGTCTAAACGCCCCAAATAAATGAAGGGAGGCGGAGCGCCGAAAGGCGCGTACTTACTGGCCGTGCCCAGCGGGGCCCGGCGCGCGCCACGCCAGCGAATGTTGCCACTCGCTTAGCGCTTCGGGCGCGCTCGCCTTTCGGCGCTCCACCACGGTACTCGCCGCGCCGGACGCATCCGGACATCGGCTCAGCCCCAGTCCCGCGCTTCCCAAGACCCGGCGCATCGGGCGTTACCCTTTGCCACCTGTCTTAGTCCACCGCGCTCCGCGGAGACCGGTCGTAGTGCCGGTCGGTCGGTAGCCCGAGGCCGCCCGGGGACGGTTTGCGAGACCGCCCGCGGGAACCGCACTTGCTCCACCTTCTAGGTCGCACCCGGAATGTGCCCTTCGATGAGCAAGCGTCGGGCTATGTATCTATATCGGTGACATTTGTCACATCACGTCTCCGTGAATGGGACAATCATTACCTCCCGCGTTCAGGATCGTGCCCTTGGCGACATGGGCGCGAAGGAAGGCCATTGCCTTGGCTTCGGATCAGCGGATCAACCACGAGGAAGCGTAGAGCTTTCGATGACGCTTGCACGAATTGGGCGGAGGTATTTTTCAGCCATATGCGCCGCACCGAAATCGGCCATTATCACCACATCGCTGGCGCTTATTTGCTCCGGTACGCGCAAGAGGCAAGCTGGCGCGAGGATAACCGCCGCTCGTCAAATAAGGAACACGTGAACCACCTTGCGGGTTTGGCAATAACGCACAAACCATCAGTGGATTTCAAGGGATACTGGCAGAGGCATGCGCAGCAAGCTTAAATCTTTTGGCGCAGACTCCACATATAAGGAGTGAAGGTTATGGCTCGTTTGGTGCGATCCATCGCGAACCGTCCGCTTCTAAGGATGTCTCTTCCTAGCAAGGAAGGAAATTTATGATTGCGTGCTGTGGGCGCTGCAATTCTGACCGTTATTAGATATGAATAAACATAACGCCTGTCGGAGAATGACAGTATGGCCTTTTCCTTAAAGGCGTGCGCAATTCCACCGATTCCTTCGGTTATGGTCGTATCGCGGAGAGAGGAAAAATTGATTCCTAGCTTCCTGCTATCCGCCGGCATAACCACGGTAACGGTCGCGCCGGTGTCAGCCAGGAACGATATTAATCTGGCCTGCACCCGGTTTGGTTGACACCCGCCTAAGCGAATCCCGCCTGCATTTCGAACTCCACGGGACTTAGATATCCGATCGTCGAGTGCCGGCGTTTCGGATTATAGAAGCATTCGATGTAGTCGAACACGTCGGCCTTGGCTTCGTCGCGCGTCCGATAGGTCTTACGTGCTGTACGCTCGGTCTTCAGCGAGGAGAAGAAGCTCTCCATCGCCGCATTGTCCCAGACGTTGCCTGAGCGGCTCATCGAGCAGACCACACCGTGATCTGTCATCAGCTTCTGGAACTGCTCGCTGGTGTATTGGCTGCCGCGGTCCGAGTGATGCAGCAGCGCGTCGGGCTTGCCCCGCCGCCAGATCGCCATCACCAGGGCATCGGTGACGAGTTGTGCGGTCATCGCCGCGCTCATCGACCAGCCGACCACGCGCCGCGAGAACAGGTCGACGACGGCCGCCACATAGAGCCAGCCCTCCGCTGTCCACACATAGGTGAAGTCGGCGATCCATTTGCGGTTGGGAGCGGGCGCTTCGAAGCTGCGGTCGAGCACGTTGGCAGCGACGGTGGCGACCTGCCGCTCACCCAGATCGGGCGGCAGTCGACGCCGGCGCGGACGGGCTTTGAGAGCCTGTAGCCGCATCAATCGTTCGATCCGATGCAGGCCGCACGCCACACCCTCCGCCAGCATGTCGTGCCACACCCGCCTGGCGCCATACGTTCGATCGCTGGCGAGGAAGCTTGAGCGAACCTTCGCGCCCAGCTCTTCGTCGCTCCGGCTGCGCCGGCTGCGCGGCCGTGTCAGCCACGCATAGAAGCCACCTCGCGAGACACCGAGCGCCCCGCACAACCATCCTGCCGGCCAGATCCCCCGGTGCTTCGCAACGAATCCGAACTTCACATCAATTCCTTCGCGAAGTAGGCCGCGGCTTTTTTTAATATGTCTCGTTCCGCCTTCAGCCGGATCACCTCGCGCTTGAGCTGCGCGATCTCCAGCTGCTCAGGCTTCATCTGCCCTTGGCCGGGGAACGCATGCTGCGGATCTTCCGCGAGCGCCTTCACCCAACTCCGCAACTGTGACTGATGCACGACGAGATCGTGCGAGGCCTGAGCATACGATACGCCCCGCTCTTTGATCAGCCGCACAGCCTCAAGCTTGAACTCTCGTGTAAACTTCCGCCTCTCCATGACCCACCTCCGGTTCCATTAAAACACCTAACTCGGTGTCTTCGGAACCGGGTGCAGGCCAATCCTCGAAGTTTTAAACGCGGAAAGAAAACGCGCGCCTCAAGATACGGCGCGCCTGTGGTATCGCCGAAGCGACCCTCGAGCATAATTTTTTTAGAGGATTAGCATTCGCCCGCTGGTATCAATATAGCGAATGATTGCATCATTCGGAGAGAGTCCGCGTTTCTTCATCTTGGCAACAAGCGCGCGGAATGTTTTTGCAGTGGCATTCACTTTACCGTCGTACAATCCAACCCATTCTTTGGGGTGCTCTTCAATTAATCTTGGGTGGTCAGATGAAAGCAGCCGCGCCGCACGCGAGAACGTACGCAATTCGCGATCTATTTGCTTAGGTGACGCACCTAGCGTCTTTTCGCTTAGTCGAGCCATCGCCGCGTTCTCCCCCGAGCACCGCGCCCCTTAACAACCAAATTGTACGCTAAATGTTCCGAGCAAGCAATATCTAAGTCATTGATTCAGCAAAGAAAGTTCGATTCATTTCAATGAGTTAGAAACAAGGTGCGGTTAATCCACCGTTAATTGCGCCAATAACCACGCTATGGCAACCGCTGCACGCTCACCCCATACTGCTTCACACGGCCCCGTTGTTCCTGCACTGGGCTTAATACGGTGTCGATTGAATTGACGCAGCTTTCGGCCTCGATGGCGGATCTATCGGTTTGTCAAGCCGGGCCAACTCCTACACATCCACCTTCAGCGCCGCAATAAACGCCTCCTGCGGGATGTCGACCTTGCCGAATTGGCGCATTTTCTTTTTGCCCTCTTTCTGCTTTTCGAGGAGCTTGCGCTTGCGCGTGACGTCGCCGCCGTAGCATTTCGCGGTGACGTCCTTGCGGAACGCGCGCACCGTTTCGCGCGCGATGATCTTGCCGCCGATCGCGGCCTGGATCGGCACCTGGAACATGTGCGGCGGGATGAGTTCTTTCAGCTTTTCCGCCATGGCGCGGCCGCGCTGCTCGGCACGGGTGCGATGCACCAGCATGGCGAGCGCATCGACCGGCTCGGCGTTGACCAGCATCTGCAGTTTGACGAGATCGGCCGGCCGGTAATCGGTGAGGTGATAGTCGAACGAGGCGTAGCCGCGCGACACCGATTTGAGCCGGTCGTAGAAATCGAACACCACCTCGTTGAGCGGCAGATTGTATTTCACCAGCGCGCGGTTGCCGACGTAAGTCAGCTCTTTCTGCTCGCCGCGGCGGTCCTGGCAGAGCTTGAGCACCGAGCCGAGATATTCGTCGGGCGTCAGGATGGTCGCCTCGATCCAGGGCTCCTGCATTTCCTCGATATGGTTCGGGTCCGGCATGTCGACCGGATTGTGGATTTCGAGCTGCTGGCCGTTGCGCAGCTTGATCTTGTAGATCACCGACGGCGCGGTCGCGATCAGATTGAGATTGAATTCGCGCTCGAGCCGCTCCTGGATGATCTCGAGATGGAGAAGTCCGAGGAAGCCGCAGCGGAAGCCGAAGCCGAGCGCGGCGGAGGTTTCCATCTCGTAGGAGAAGCTCGCGTCGTTGAGGCGTAGCCGGCCCATGGCGGCGCGCAACGCCTCGAAATCGGCGGCGTCGACCGGGAACAGGCCGCAGAACACCACCGGGATCGCCGGGCGGAAGCCGGGCAGCGGCGCCGCCACCGGCTTTTTCTCATCGGTGATGGTGTCGCCGACGCGGGTGTCGGCCACTTCCTTGATCGAGGCGGTGAGAAAGCCGATCTCGCCGGGGCCGAGCTCGTCGAGCTCGACGCGCTTGGGCGTGAACACGCCGACGCGGTCGACCTCGTAGGCCGCGTTGGTCTGCATCATCAGGATGCGCTGGCCCTTTTTCAGCACGCCGTCGACGACGCGAAACAGCACGACGACGCCGAGATAGGCGTCGTACCAGCTATCGACCAGCAGCGCTTTCAACGGCGCCGTGGCGTCGCCCTTCGGCGGCGGCAGGCGGGTGACGATCGCTTCCAGCACTTCCGGCACGTTCTCGCCGGTCTTGGCGGAGATCAGGATCGCGTCGGACGCATCGAGCCCGATCACGTCCTCGATCTGCTGCTTGACCTTGTCCGGCTCGGCGGCCGGCAGATCGACCTTGTTGAGCACCGGCACGATCTCGAGATCGTTGTCGAGCGCCTGATAGACATTGGCCAGCGTCTGCGCCTCGACGCCCTGGCTGGCGTCGACCACCAGGAGCGAGCCCTCGCAGGCGGCGAGCGAGCGGTTGACCTCGTAGGCGAAGTCGACGTGGCCGGGCGTGTCGATGAGATTGAGGATGTAATCCTTGCCGTCGCGGGCGCGGTATTTCAGCCGCACCGTCTGCGCCTTAATCGTGATGCCGCGCTCGCGCTCGATATCCATGGAATCGAGCACCTGCTCGACCATTTCGCGCGCTTCGAGCCCGCCGGTGAGCTGGATCAGCCGGTCGGCAAGCGTCGATTTGCCGTGGTCGATATGGGCGATGATCGAGAAATTGCGGATGTTGGCGATGGGTACCGCGGTCATGGCGCGGCAGATAACATCGGCACGGCGGAGCGGCAAGCGGCGACTCCTGTCAGCCCGAGATGCGCGCCCAAGCGGCGCAGCCTGCGTAAACCCGGCTGCGATGGCGCGCCTCGAAGGATGCGGCCGAGCGGCTCGGCCGTCGCCCTTCGAGGCTCGACGCTGCGCGTCCGAGCGCCTACAGGGTGACGAAGATTTACCTTTGCCGCCAGACGAAGGCGGCGCTGACCACGAAATTCCACACCGTGCCGATCAGCGCGCCGCCCAGGCCGGCGAGCCACCACCGGCTGCCGTAATCGTAGATCCAGGTGGCGATGCCGACATTGGAGAGCGCGCCGATGGCGCAAATCACCTGAAAGCGGAGCAGGCCGGTGACAAAGCGCCAGCCGGTCAGCCGCTGGTCGCGGTAGGTGAACATGTTGTTGAGGATGAAATTCCAGGTGATGGCGGCGACGGTGGCGAGCGTCTGGGCGGCGCCGAACGCATTGCCGCGAACTGCGTCGCCAGCGCCAAGCACGATCAAGTGCACGACAAGGCCGGTCAGCCCGACCAGGCAGAACAGCAGAAAGCGCGCCGAGACGGCGTCGTTGGTGAGCTTGGCCGTCAGCAGCGCGGCAAAGTCGAGCGCGACCTTGCTGTCGAGCTTGCTTTCGCCGTGGCGGCGCTCGTGAAAACTCGACGGCAGCTCGACGACGCGCAGGCTTCCCGGTTTGGTCGCCAGAATGTCGAGCAGGATCTTGAAGCCTTGCGAGGAAATCGAAGGCGCCAGCGGCTCGAAGGCGTCGCGCCGCATCATGAAGTGGCCGCTCATCGGATCGGTGAGATCGATGCCGAGCAGGCGGTGCACCAGAAAGTTGGCGAAACGGCTGGCGCGGGCGCGCTGTTTGGAGAGCCCGGACGCCGAGCCGCCGCTCAGATAACGGCTCGCCACCACGAGATCGCAATCGCCGCTGCGCAGGCGGTCGAGCATGGCGCGGAGCAGTTTCTCGTCGTGCTGCAGATCGGCGTCCATGACCGCGACATAGCGCGCCTGACTAGCCAGCATGCCTTCGAGGCAGGCGCCGGCGAGGCCGCGGCGGCCGATGCGGCGCATGCAGCGCACGCGGCCGTCGCTGGCGCCGAGCGCGCGCGCCAGCGCCGCCGTCCCGTCCGGAGAATTGTCGTCGACGAACAGCACTTCCCAGTCGCAGCCGGCGAGAGCCGCGGCGAGCCGCTCGACCAGGATCGGAATGTTGGCGCGCTCATTGAAGGTCGGGACGACGACGCTGAGCTCCGGCGCCGGCCGCACGGCCGAGATCGGCGCACGGGCAAGCGCCGGGGGCGAAGTCACGGGTGAATCGCCGGCCATGGCCGCGTGAGATAACGCGGAGCGCCGAAAAAATGCAATGCGCCCAAAGCTTGCCGCAACAGGGATTACCGCAATTTGGCGTGCTTGTGGCCCCGGCATTGGAATGGCATCCATCCGCCATGACCTCCGTTCGTCCCGAGCCCGCCGAACCTATGCGTCCCACAGGGCGCGAGCTGGCCACCCGTGCGGTTGGCGCAGCGTTGGATCGACGCGCGCAGCGAGGGCGTCGTGGTCGGCTTCGATGCTCGCCGCCTTCATTGTGCTGTGGCTGGCTTTTCAAACCGTGTCGCTCTTGCCGGTCGATTTGCGCGACGACGCGTCCGAGGCGGCCTTGTGGGCGCAAACCTTCGCGTTCGGCTACAAGCATCCGCCGCTGACGGCGTGGCTGTTCATGGCGTGGTTCGCCATTTTCCCGCGGGCGAACTGGGCCATGCATCTTGCAGCGGTCGCGATCGCCGCGGCAACGCTCGCCGTCACCTGGCGGCTGTTACGCGACCACCTCGACAGGAACCGCAGCCTGCTCGGGCTCGCCGCGCTGATCCTGGTGCCGCTCTATACGTGGAAGGCCGCGGAGCTCAACGCCAACACGGCGATGATGCCGTTCTGGGCGGCGGCGTTGCTGTTTTACTTGCGGGCGCGGCGCGGTTTGGGCGTTTGGGATTCCGTACTCGCCGGCGCGTTCGCAAGCTTTGCCATGCTCGGCAAGTACTGGGCGGTTTATCTGTTCGCCGGCATGGCAGTGGCGTCGCTCACCGGCGCGGGCGCGCGGCGGTTTTGGCGGTCGCCGGCGCCCTATCTGATGGCAGTCGGTGCGGCGGTCGTCATCGCGCCGCACCTTTATTGGTACGTCGCGCAAGCTGGCGGCACGAATTACGCATTCGTGCGCGACAGCGTCATGACCGACGACACCTTCGCCACAGCGCTCGGCAAGTCGGCCTATTATCTCCTGGGCGTCATCGCCTATGCCGCGGGACCGTTGCTTCTTCTCGCCTGTGCTACGGCCCGCGCCGGCCGCGCTCGCCGACATCGCCTGGCCGGCGGATGAGCTGCGCCGGCAAGCCGTTATTTTGTTCGCGGTGCCGATGGTGCTGCCGGCGCTGGTCAATCTCGTGCTGCCGGCGCGGCTGACGCCGGACTGGACGTTTCCGAACTGGGCGCTGTTGCCGGTCGTGCTCTACGGCTCGCGCAAAATCGCCGTCGATTCGCTTGCGGTGGCCGGCGCGGGGCTTGTCGCGCTCGCGGTCAGTTTGGCTTTTGTGGTGGCCTCGCCGTTCATCGCTTACGCACACCTGAAAGCGGGTCTCGATTCCAATCGGCCGAGCTCGCGGGAAGTCGCCGCACTCGCCGAAAAGATGTCGAACAAACCGCTGCGACTTTATTGGGGTTCGCCGGAGATCACCGGGAACTTGCCGTTTTATCTAGCCGGCACGCGCCGGCTCGAAGACGATCCGCTGTCCGACCTCGGCCGGTCCGAGACTGCGGCGCAGGGCCTTGTCGTCGCCTGCCTCGACGGCGATACGCCGTGCCTGACGACACAGGCCGCGCTCGGCGGCGCCGGCGTTGCCACCGCCAACGGCGCGATCAGCCGCAGTTTCTTGGGCTTTTCCGGAAAGCCGATCGGCTTCCGCGTGAGTGTATTGCCGGCGCAGCCTTGAGCGTCGGCAGGCGCTCTCAATACCGGTACTGATCCGTCTTGTACGGCCCGCTCACCGGAATGCCGATATAGGTCGACTGCTTGTCGGACAGCTTGGTCAGCTTGACGCCGATCTTGTCGAGATGCAGCCGCGCCACTTTCTCGTCGAGCGTCTTCGGCAGCACATAGACCTTCTTCTGGTACTTGCCCTGATTGGTCCACAGCTCGATCTGCGCCAGCGTCTGGTTGGTGAACGACGACGACATCACGAAGCTCGGATGGCCCATGGCATTGCCGAGATTGACCAGCCGGCCTTCGGACAGAAGGATGATGCGGTGGCGGTCGGGGAATTCGATCTCGTCGACCTGCGGCTTGATGTTGTTCCACTTCAGATTCTTCAGCGCGTGAACCTGAATCTCGCTGTCGAAATGGCCGATATTGCAGACGATGGCGCGGTCCTTCATCTTGCGCATGTGCTCGATGGTGATGACGTCGACATTGCCGGTGGCGGTGACGAAAATGTCGGCGCGCGGCGCGGCGTCCTCCATGGTGACGACTTCGTAGCCTTCCATCGCCGCCTGCAGCGCGCAGATCGGATCGATCTCCGACACCATGACGCGGCAGCCGGCCTGGCGCAGCGAAGCGGCCGAGCCCTTGCCGACGTCGCCAAAGCCCGCGACCATCGCCACTTTGCCGGACATCATCACGTCGGTGCCGCGGCGGATGCCGTCGACCAGCGACTCGCGGCAGCCGTAGAGATTGTCGAACTTCGATTTGGTGACGCTGTCGTTGACGTTGATGGCGGGGAACAGCAGCTTGCCGTCCTTCTCCATCTGATAGAGCCGATGCACGCCGGTGGTGGTTTCCTCGGACACGCCTTTGATGGCCTTGGCGAGCTTGGCGAACCAGCCCGGCTTTTCCTTCAGCTGCGCTTGATCGCGGCGAACAAGACTTCTTCTTCTTCGTTCTCCGGCTTGTCGAGAAAGGCGGGATCGCCTTTTCGGCGCGCAAGCCGGGATGCACCAGCATGGTGGCGTCGCCGCCGTCGTCGAGGATCATGTTGGGGACGCCGCCGTCGGCCCATTCGAAAATGCTGTGGGTGTAGTTCCCAATAGTCCTCGAGGCTCTCGCCCTTGACCGCGAAGACCGGCGTGCCGCCGGCGGCGATGGCGGCGGCGGCATGGTCCTGCGTCGAATAGATGTTGCACGAGGCCCAGCGCACGTCGGCGCCGAGCGCGGTCAGCGTCTCGATCAGCACCGCGGTCTGGATCGTCATGTGCAGCGAGCCGGCGATGCGCGCGCCGCTCAGCGGCTGCTCGCGGCCCGTATTCTTCGCGCGTCGCCATCAGGCCGGGCATCTCGGTCTCGGCGATGGAGATTTCCTTGCGGCCCCACTCGGCGAGGCCGATATCTTTGACGACGTAATCGGCGGGCGCGGCGGTTTTCGGCTTGGTCGACGTGCTCATAGACGGTCCTTTGGCGGCGGAAATTGCGGCGAGGTTGCGGCGCTTCTAGCAGGGCGCCGGCGCGGCGGCAATAAGACATAAAGATACCTTTATGTCCATGCACGTACGCTCGGCAGCGCCGGGCATTCTCGCAACATGGATCAGCCGGACGAGAACGCCGATCAAGTCGCTACGTCGAGCTGGCGCAGGCCGGCCGGCAAGCGTGCGGCGTTCGCAACTCAGAGCTTGAGACGATCGGCCTCTAGCCGGCTTTCGGCGCTTCGCCGCCGCGTTGCTTGCACCACGCCGGCCTGCGTCAACGCCGTCGCGATCTGCTGCATGCGGTTGATGAGATCCACCGCCGCCGCCGGCGGCAGCACCAGGCGGCAGGCCGGATAGCGCCGGCCGGTGATCGGCGGTATTGGCCTTGACGTCATCAAAGCGGGTCACACCGAATTCAATGCGCAACGTCTGGCCGTCGAAGATCAGGCCGGTGATCGAGTCGGCAAAGGTCTCCTCCATGTCGGCGCGATCGAGATAGCGGATCGTCGCCGGTTGACGATTGCCTTCGCCTGACGCCGGCACGTTAGACGGCGCCGCGACTGCGGGTTTCGCGACACTGCCTTTCGAAGCTGTCGGTTCGGAACTCATCTGCTTTATCTCCTTCGGGCGACTGTTCCGGTCCGATGCCTTTCGACGCGAAGTCTTGGTGTCGGATATTTTGCCGGGCGAGGCCATCTTACCGGGCGTGGCTTTGGCGCGCGATGGCCTGCGTTTCATCAAACAAATCCTAAATCGGTCATCCGATCAATCGGCTTCGCCAAAGCGCGAATCGATGAGCGCCGCCAAGGCATCGACGACTTCGGCGGCTTCCCGGCCGGTGGCGTCGACGGTAATCGACGTTCCCGGCGCCGCCGCCAACATCATCAGGCCCATGATCGAGGTTCCGCCGACGCTGTCGTTGCAGCGCCTCACGCGCACCTCGGCGTCGAATTTCTCGACGGTCTGCACGAATTTGGCCGAGGCGCGAGCGTGCAGGCCCTTTTTGTTGCAGATGACGAAGACCCGGGAAACGGCACCCTCGGGCGCATTGCCCGCGTCGGACATGCCGGCGTTATGGGCCGGCTCGTTCATTTGCCGTTGAGCACCCGGCTGGCGATGGTGACGTATTTCCGTCCGGCTTCCTGGGCGGCGGCAACCGCTTCGGCGAGCGGACACTCGTCACGCACTTTGGCGAGCTTGACCAGCATCGGAAGATTGATGCCGGCCAGCACTTCGACCTTGGGCCGGCTCATCACCGAGATGGCAAGGTTGGACGGCGTGCCGCCGAACATGTCGGTCAGGATGGCGACGCCGTCGCCGGTATCGACGCGGCGCACCGCTTCGATGATATCCTTGCGGCGCTCCTCGACGTCGTCGTCGGGGCCGATGGTGACCGCCTCGATCTGGCCTTGCGGTCCGACCACGTGCTCCAGGGCGGCGCGGAACTCGACAGCCAGCCGCCCGTGGGTCACAAGCACAAGACCGATCATGGAACTCCCCGCGGGCGCGTCCCGGTTGCACCGCACGAAAGGGTGCTCATCATGACCATCCGAAGCCTCGGCGCAAGAGGCATTTTGAGCAAAATCCGAGGGTTGCTGCATTGCAGTAGGATCAAGTCGTTTTGACGTGCCTAGCCGTGCCGGCTCGGCCGGCGGAAATCCGGCTCAAGAGCCGGTCGCGGCTTAGTCTTGGACCATGATGGTTAACCAATCGCCAATCAAATGGCCTCGGCGGGCTCGAAATCAGGGACGTCAGCAGGTCGATCGCCCTACCCGATGAAGTGAGGAGCGCGAGCACCGCCGGCAAGGCCGCCGCGCCCGCTGCGACGGCAAGTCGCGGTAAGTCCGTACCTTCAATCTCGACTGTCGGTTTGTCCGGCAGGCGTTGCGCATCGGCCGCATCGAGATCGACGACGAAGCCGACGACGGCGCACGGCTCGTAGTCGAGGCGGAGGATGCCGACGCCGCGCAATTCGATCAGGCCGGCAAGCGTTTCGGCCGGCCGCACCAAAAGCCGGCCGCTGAGCGTTCCAGATGAACGCGATCATCGCCGACGAGCCGCGCGAAACGCAGGCGACCGGCGCGCGCCGCCGTCGATGAGTTCCAGCGCAAGCCGGGATTTGCCCGCGCCGGACGGTCCGCGGATCAGCACCGCGCGCGCGCCGACCAGCACGGCTGAAGCATGGACAGTTACCGGCATCACATTGCCGGCAGGCGCACGATAAAGCGCGCGCCGAGCACTATCGGCTCGCCGTCCGGGCCCGGAGCGCCGGTGCGGTTCTCGACCCAGATCGAGCCGCCATGGGCTTCGACGATCTGTTTGGAAATCGACAGCCCAAGGCCGGAATTCTGGCCGAATCCCTGGTGCGGACGATCGGTGTAAAAGCGTTCGAAGATTTTTTCGCGGACATCGTCGCGCACGCCCGGCCCATCGTCGTCGACAAAAACTTCGATCTGATTGCGCAGCCGCCGGCAGGTGACGCGCACCGTGGCGCCGGGCGGCGAGAACGAACGCGCATTCTCGATCAGATTGTCGACGATCTGGCCGAGTGCGGAATCGTGTCCAGGCGCTTGGAAGGCGCGCGCGCCGCCGCCTTCGAAGTGCAAGCGTGACTTTGACGCCGTCCTCGCGCTTGACCTCGTTCGCCACCGCAACCAGCGTGTTGAGGAGCTTGGCGAAGTCGACCGGCGCGGCGTCCTGGCGCTGCAATTCGGCGTCAAGCCGGCTGGCGTCGGAAATATCGGAGATCAGCCGATCGAGCCGGCTGCACGTCGTGCTGGATGACGGCGAGAAGCCGGCTGCGGCTTTCCTCGGTCTTGGCGACCGGCAGGGTCTCCACCGCCGAGCGCAACGAGGTCAGCGGATTTTTCAGTTCATGGGCAACATCGGCGGCGAAGCTTTCGATCGCTTCGATCCTCGAATAGAGCGCATTGGTCATGTCGCGCAGCGTGCCGGAAAGGTGGCCGATCTCGTCGCGCCGGCTGGTGAAATCGGGAATCTCCACGCGCGAGCGGATGCGCCGGCGGACATTCTCGGCGGCGTCGGCGAGCCGCCGCACCGGCTCGGCGATCGTGCCGGCGAGCAGGATCGAAAGCACGATCATCACGCCGGCGGCGACCAGAAAGACCTTGAGGATGGCGAGCCGCTCGGCTTCCACCATGTCGTCGATATCGGCGCCCTGCGTCGACAGCATCAGCGCGCCGCGCACCGCGCGGAAGCGCTGCACCGGCACCGCGACCGAGACGATGACGTCGCCGCGTTCGTTGATGCGCACCATGCTGGCGTCCTGGCCGTCAAGCGCCTGCGCCACTTCGGAATAGCCCTTGCCGTCGTCCGGGCCGAGTTCGTGATAGAGCGGCAGATCGCCGCGGCCGAGCCACATCCGCACGGCGATGAAGGCGCGCTCGAAAAGGCCCGGCTTTTCCGCGGTCGGCGGCGGCAGATCGAAGCGCAGCACGTCGCCGCGGCCGAACAGGTTGCGGCTGTCGACCAGCAGCACGCCGTCGCGGTCATAGATGCGCGCGCGCGTTTTGGTCGGCGAAACCAGCCGCCGCAAGATCGGCGCCACCCGTTCCGGATTGATCGGGAAATCGATGCCGTAAAGCGCGTCTTCGTTCGGGCCGTAGCTTTGGCCCGGCTGCAAGTTGTGCAGCTTGTCGGGGTCGAGCGTGATCGAGGAATCGGTCTCGACCGTCGCCGAAGATGCAATCGCGCCGGCGATGATCTCGGCCTTGCACCTGAAGGCTCTGGATGCGCGCGTCGATCAGTCCGGCGCGGAATTGCGAAAGAAAGATGATGCCGATGGAGAGCGCGACGAGTCCGGTGAGGTTGAGGACGACGATGCGCCGGGTGAGGCTCGAAGAGCTTTGCGTGACGAAGAATTGCCGGGCGCGCTGCAGCCAATCGCCGACGCGGGCAAAGCCGCGGGGCTGCGGGCGCGGCTCCGCCTCGTCGAGGCCGGCGCCATCGGCTTGGCTCTCGATCAGGTTATCGACGCGGGGTTCGGCCTCCATCGAGGCTTGAGACCCGGGCCCTGCAGTTCTGCGGTTCGATCAAGCACGTCGTCTGCCGGGGTTTCGATCATGCCACCCCCTCCCTACCCTCCGCAGCGGGGCAGGTAGGGGGGGCGGACGCCATTACTACCGCACGTCAGCCGCCCAGTCAGTGGCCATGGTTGGCGGTCCAAATACCCAGCGCCCCACGGCCTTTTGCGCGCAACCGCGCTAATTATTCCTTAAAACGATAGCCGACGCCGTACAGCGTCTCGATCATATCGAATTCGTCGTCGCTCGCCTTGAACTTCTTGCGCAGCCGCTTGATGTGGCTGTCGATGGTGCGGTCGTCGACATAGACCTGATCGTCATAGGCCGCATCCATCAAGGCGTTGCGGCTTTTCACCACGCCGGGGCGGCTCGCCAGCGCCTGCAGGATGAGAAATTCGGTGACGGTGAGCGTCACCGGCTCGTTCTTCCAGGTGCAGGTGTGACGCTCCGGGTCCATGCGCAAAAGCCCGCGCTCCAGCACTTTGCTGTCGGCCTCTTTCGGCGCGGCGCCGTCCTTCGGCGGGGCGCGGCGCAGCACGGCTTTGACGCGCTCGACCAGAAGCCGCTGCGAGAACGGTTTGCGGATGAAATCGTCGGCGCCCATTTTCAGGCCGAACAATTCGTCGATCTCTTCGTCTTTCGAGGTGAGGAAGATCACCGGCAGGTCGGATTTCTGGCGCAGCCGGCGCAAGCGTCTCCATGCCGTCCATGCGCGGCATCTTGATATCGAGAATGGCGAGATCGGGCGGCGCGGTCTTGAAGCCGTCGAGCGCCGAGGCGCCGTCGGTATAGGTCGTGATGCGGTAGCCTTCAGCCTCGAGCGCGATCGACACCGAGGTGAGGATATTGCGGTCGTCGTCGACGAGAGCGATTGTCGGCATGGCGGCCTTCTAACATGAGTCGGCCGCAAGCATCACCAGCCCCGGCCCCATATGCCTTTGAACCCCTATGTGGGGGCGGAAGTGTGACCAGGACAAGGCAAAAACGGGGCAATTACAGCGGCAACGGGCTAAGGCCGCCCCGGGTCCAAGAGGCACAAGCGACAGGCAAAGGATCGCCATGGCTGACGCCGACCGAACCGCCAGCCGGAGGCAAGCCGGCAACGGCCTCTGCCGGCGTTATGCCGGACCGCCTGCCGGAAAACGCTCCGGCGCCGGATTTCGATCCGAAATCGCTCGCCAAGGCGCTGTTGCGGTCGACGCGGGCCGGCTCGCTGGCGACCATCGACCGCAATACCGGCCATCCGTTCGCTTCGCTGGTCAATGTCGCGACCGACAGCGACGGCTCGCCGCTGATCCTCGTCTCCCGGCTCTCGACGCATACCGCCAATCTGGAAGCGGATGGCCGCGCCTCGGTGCTGCTCGCCGCGACCGGCAAGGGCGATCCGCTGGCGCATCCGCGCCTGACGCTGCTCGGCAGCTTCCTCCAGATGCCGCGCGACGATGCCGAGAGAGCCGCGCGTGCGCCGCCGCTTCCTCGCCCGCCATCCGAAATCGGAGCTTTATGCCGGCTTCGCCGATTTCTCGTTCTGGCGGCTCGATGCCGTGTCGCGCGCATCTCAACGGCGGCTTTGCCCGCGCCGCCGATCTGACAGCCGCCGACGTGATGACGGATATTGTCCGGCGCGGACGAATTTGATCGAAGCCGAGGCCGGCGCGTGGCGCATATGAATGCGGATCACGCCGAGGCGGTGCGGCTCTACGCCACCAAACTCCTCGGCGCCGAGGACGGGCCGTGGCGGCTGACCGGCCTCGATCCCGAAGGCCTCGATCTCGCCTGCGGCGACGCAAACG
The DNA here is from genome assembly GCA_963816565.1 of uncultured Alphaproteobacteria bacterium. GTDB lineage: Bacteria > Pseudomonadota > Alphaproteobacteria > Rhizobiales > Xanthobacteraceae > BOG-931. The sequence goes on from CAWFLM010000004.1 coordinate 533,826, forward strand.
CTGCGGCTTGCCGTTTGCCGAACGCGTCATCACCGCCGAGCAATTGCGCCAGGTGGTGGTGGATTTGGCAGACGAAGGCGCGCGCAAGCTAGCAGGGGATCGCTAATACGATTACTGTGCCTACGAAACAGGCGCGTTGCGCTGCACTGCAGCGTCGGAACGCCGGCCGGCACCTTCCGTTAGCCTTTCGATCGTTCCAGTCTTATGCACGTCTTGGCAGATGCCGGGATGCTCGATATAGGGTCGCCCGCTCGCCGGGAGTAAGGAATGGCGGATGTCGCGGGACAGCTGTTCCCCGCGGCCAGGCGGGTCACATGCGGAGGCTAGCGTGCAAGAGACGGGTGTGAGGAACGGCGCCTACGGCGCCGACAAATTCGGCTTCAAAGACCTCGCCGGCGTGCACTGGAATCTGCCCGAAGCCCCGCTCTACGAATTTGCCATCCGCAACGGCGAGGCGTCGATCGTCGCCGGCGGCGCGCTTTGCGCCGAAACCGGCCATCACACCGGCCGCTCGCCCAAGGACAAGCATACCGTCGTCGATGCGCTGACCGAAAACACCGTGTGGTGGGACGGCAATCGCAAGCAAAGCAAAGAGCACTTCGACAATCTGCTTGGCGGACTTCCTCGCCCACGCCAAGGGCAAGACGCTGTTCGCGCAGGACCTCTATGGCGGCGCCGATCCGAAATACCGCATCAAGGCGCGCGTCTTCACCGAATATGCCTGGCACTCGCTGTTCATCCGCCAGCTTTTGATCCGTCCCGAGCGTTCGGAGCTCGCGAGCTACGTTCCGGACATGACCATCGTCGACATGCCGTCGTTCAAACCGGACGCCAAACGCCACGGCGGCCGCGACGGCTCCGACACGATGGTGGCGATCGATTTCACCCGCAAGATCGTGCTGATCTGCGGGTCTTCTTATGCCGGCGAGATGAAGAAGTCGGTGTTCACGACGCTCAATTTCTATCTGCCGGCGCAAGGCGTGATGCCGATGCACTGCTCGGCCAATGTCGGCAAGGACGGGCGACAGCGCGCTGTTCTTCGGCCTGTCCGGCACCGGCAAGACCACGCTCTCGGCCGATCCGAACCGCATCCTGATCGGCGACGACGAAACCGGCTGGTCGCCGGAAGGCATCTTCAATTTCGAGGGCGGCTGCTACGCCAAGTGCATCAAGCTCTCGGCCGAGGCCGAACCGCAAATCTGGGACGCCACCAATCGCTTCGGCGCCGTGCTGGAAAACGTGGTGTTCGATCCGATGACGCGCATCCCGGATTACGACAGCGACAAGAAGACCGAGAATACCCGCTCGGCCTATCCGCTCGACTTCATCCCGAGCGCATCGCGCACCGGCATCGCCGGCCATCCGAAGAACATCATCTTCCTCACCGCCGACGCTTTCGGCGTAATGCCGCCGATCGCCAAGCTCACGCCGGCGCAGGCGATGTATCACTTTCTCTCCGGCTATACGGCGAAGGTCGCCGGCACCGAAAAGGGCCTGGTCGGCGTCGAGCCGGAATTTTCCACCTGCTTCGGCGCGCCGTTCCTGCCGCGCCCGCCGGCGGAATATGGCCGGCTGCTGCGCGACTATATCGCCAAGCACAATGTCGACTGCTGGCTGGTCAATTCCGGCTGGACCGGCGGCATCTATGGCGTCGGCCGCCGCATGCCGATCAAGGTGACCCGGGCGCTGGTCACCGGCGCGCTCGACGGCTCGCTGAAAAACGCGAGCTACCGCACCGATCCTTATTTCGGCTTCGCGGTGCCGACCTCGGTGCCGGGCATCGAGCCGCACATTCTCTATCCGATCAAGACCTGGAAGGACAAAGCCGCGTTCGACGAAACCGCGCGCAAGCTGGTCGGCATGTTCCAGAAGAACTTCACCAAATACGAGAACACCGTCGACGCCGAAGTCCGCGCCGCGGCGCCGGAAGTGCGGCTGGCGGCGGAGTAGTTCGTCGTTCCGGGACGCGGGCGTCAGCCCGCGAGCCCGGAATCCATAATCCCGACGTTGACGAATTTGCGCGCAGGCGCGAGTTCTGCTTGCCTTGTGATTATGGATTCCGGGCTCGCGCTTCGCGCGCCCCGGAATGACGCATAGGAGTGCGCAATGCAGCAGATAAAACTCGGCCGTAACGGCCCCACGGTTTCCGCCTTCGGGCTCGGCTGCATGGGCATGTCGGGGATTTACGGACCGGCGGAAGACCAGGAATCCATCGCCACCATCCACGCGGCGCTGGACGCCGGCATTACGCTGATCGACACCGGCGATTTCTACGGCATGGGCCACAACGAAATGCTGATCCGCGACGCGCTCAAGGGCGGCAAGCGCGAGCGCGCCTTCATCATGGTCAAGTGCGGATCGCTGCGCAGCCCGGACGGCAAGATCATCGGCGATGACGCGCGGCCGCAATCGATCAAGAATTTCCTCAGCTATTCGCTGCGCCGGCTCGGCACCGATTATATCGATCTCTATCAGCCCTCGCGCGTCGATCCCGCAGGTGCCGATCGAGGACACCATCGGCGCCATCGCCGACATGGTGAAAGCCGGCTATGTGCGCCATATCGGCGTGTCGGAAGCTTCCGCCGAAGACGATGCGGCGCGCGCACGCGGTGCATCCGATCGCGGCCTTGCAGATCGAGTATTCGCTGTTTTCGCGCGGCATCGAGCGCGACATCTTGCCGGCCTTGCGCGAGCTCGGCATCGCGCTCGTCGCCTATGGCGTGCTCTCCAGCGGACTGATCAGCGACCGCGCCAAGCGGCGCAGGACCGCGCCGAGCGAGCTGCGCACGCGGCGGCCGCGTTTTTCCGCCGAGAACTTTTGCCAAGAACATCGCGCTCGTCGAAGCTTTGAGCAAAATCGCCCGCGACAAAGGCGTGTCGACGCAGGCGCTCGCCTTTGCCTGGGTGAAGTCGCGCGGCGACGACGTCGTGCCGCTGATCGGCGCGCGGCGCCGCGACCAGCTCAAGGAAGCGCTTCGCGCCGCCGATTTGAAATTGTCGGCGGACGACCTCGCCCGCATCGAGCAGGCGGCGCCGGCCGATGCCGTGGCCGGCGCGCGCTATATGCCGGCCGTGCTCGCGCATATGGACAGCGAGCACGTATAGATTCCTCGTTTGGGCATAAGGCCGACTGGAGAAAAAAATGGGAAACGCCGGCTATCCGGACCTGCACGCGCACATCGCCGAGCTGGAGCGGCAAGGACTGCTGATCCGCGTGCAGCGGCCGATCAACAAGGACACCGAGATGCACCCGCTGGTGCGCTGGCAATTCCGCGGCGGCATTCCCGAAGCCGAGCGCAAGGCGTTTCTGTTCGAGAACGTCATCGACAGCACGGGCCGCCGATACGACATTCCGGTCGCGGTCGGCATCCTCGCCTCCAATCGGGAAATCTATACCGTCGGCATCGGCTGCGCGGTGGAGAACATCCAGGAGAAATGGGACCACGCCGAAGCGCATCCGATGACCGCCGGAGATGGTCGACAATCCGCCGTGCCAGGAGATCGTGGTGCAGGGCGAGGAGCTAACGCCAGGCAAAGGCGTCGACGCGCTGCCGATCCCGATCTCGACGCCGGGCTTCGACAATGCGCCTTATGCCTCGTGCTCGATGTTCATCACCAAGGACCCCGACACCGGGCTGCAGAACATCGGCAACTACCGCGCCATGGTGAAAAGCCCGACTCGGATGGGCATGAATCCGGAGATCGAACTCAACCAGGGCATCCACGAGCACTTTCTCAAATACAAAGCGCGCGGCGAAAAGATGCCGGTGGCGCTGATGCTCGGCGCACCGCCGGCGATCACGTTCACGTCGGTGCACAAACTGCCGAAGCATCTCGATGAGCTGGCGGTCGCCGGCGGCCTCGTCGGCGCGCCGATCAGGGTCTGCAAGGCCAAGACCGTCGATTTGATCGTGCCGGCGGAAGCCGAAATCGTCGTCGAAGGCTTTCATCGATACCGAGTGGCTCGAGCCGGAGGGCAGCTTCGGCGAATCGCACGGCTACATGAACCTGAAGGAATACAACGCCTTCTTCGACGTCACCGCCATCACCCGCCGCAAGGACGCCGTGCTGGTCTCGATCATCAGCCAAGTGACGCCGAGCGAAAGTAGCCTGATCAAGCGCGTCGCCTACGAGCCGGCCTTTCTGCATCATCTGCGCCATCACCTTAACATCAGCGGCGTCAGCCGCGTGTTCATGCACGAGCCGCTGACCAATTTGCGCAAGCTGATCGTGATCCAGATGAAATCCGACACGCTCGATGCCGAAGTCTGGCGCGCGCTGTACGGCGCTTCGTCCTATTCGTCGTCGGTCGGCAAGATGACGATCGCGGTCAACGAGGACATCGATCCGGAAAATCTCGACATGGTGATGTGGGCGCTTGCCTACCGGATGCGCCCGCACCAGGACATGCGCGTCCTCGACCACAAGGACATGGGCCACGGTCCGCGTGCCGGCGCAGAGGACAACCACTATGAAGCCAACGACTTCGGCGATGCTGATCAACGCCATGCTCAAGCGTCCCTATCCGCCGATCTCGCTGCCGGCGCGGGAATTCATGGAAGGCGCAAAGGCGATCTGGGAAGAGCTCGGCCTGCCGGCGCTGAAGCCGGAAGCGCCGTGGTTTGGCTATTCTCTCGGCCAGTGGCCGGAGGAATTCCAGCTCGAGGCCGAACGGGCGACGCGCAGCGAATATTGGACGACGGGCGAAGTGATCAAGCAGCGGCGGCGCAGCGATAAGCGGCTGAACGATCCGTATCTGTCGCTATAGCGGATGACGCTCTAAGCGAGACCGTGCTTGGCCAGAAAATCCAACGTCAGCCGAACGCATTCTTGCGGCTTCTCGATCTGCAGCAGATGGCCGGTGCCTTCGACGAAGCTGTAATCGTAGCCGCCCTCGCTGCCGAGCGCCGCATTGGCGGGGCCGGTGGCGGAGCCTTTCATGGTCGGATCGCAGCCGATCAGCTTGACCGGACCGCCGAATGCGCTCGCCTTCGGCCACAGGTTCAGGCTCGTCGCCTGCGCATAGATGGTCGCCTCGTTTTCCGGATCGCACACCAGTTCGTAGCCGTCGCCGTCGGGCTTTTGCGCAGCACCGAGCGCGCCATCAATTCGTGGGCGCCGTCGACCCAACGGACCGTGGCGCGCGACTGCCGGTATTCCTCCGCCAGTTCCTCGATCGCGGCAAAGCGACGGCGGCGCGCCCGCGCCCATTCGGTGAGCCGCTTCTCGAACGCGGCCATCGCCGCGTAAGCCGGATGTCCGGGCGGCGGCACATTGGGTGGATCGAACAGCACGAGCGCGTCCCAGCGCCAGCCGATTTCGACGGCGTGCTTCATCGCGGTGCGTCCCGACATCGAATGAAACAGGCCGGCGGTCGGCCGCGTGCCGAGCCGGGATTTCACCTCTTGCACGACCCGTTCGAGATCGCGGGTGAGCTGCTCGTAGGTGTGATGCGATGGCACGACCGGCACGTTCTGGCCGTGATTGCGGAAGTCGAATACCAACAGATCGAATTTTTGCAGCAAATGTTGCCAGTACGGATAATAGGCGTCGGCGGCAAAACCGTTGCCGTGGGTCAGCAGCAGCCGGACGCCGTCGGGATTGCCGTGGCGGCGCATGCGAATGTTGGCGCCGTCCTCGAGCGCAACGTCGAAGCTCATGCTGGGCGCGGGAAGTTCGAAATGCATCGGCGGGCCTGCAAATGATCCGGATGACATGAGAAGCAACCGGCCTCAGGCCGGCTGCATCTCCCGTCCGGCGCGCCGCGCCCAGTTTTCCCAGGCGCGGTTAAGCGTGTAGTCGGTGACGCGCGCGACGATCTTGTCGACCTCGCCCTTGGTGAGAAATTTGATCTCGCCCATCGCCAGGTTGCTCAAGGTCATGGCTTGCATCTGCAGTTTGGCGCCCATTTCGAGATAGACCGAGACGAACACGGCATGGCGCACCGAGCGGCCGACCACCGTGGCGCCGTGGCCGCGCATCAGCGCCGTCGGCCGCGGGCCCATGAGTTTCGCCAGATCGCGGCCCATCGCCATGTCGCTGACCAACAGCGTCGTGTCGCCGAACTTGTCCTGCGAATCCCACACCGGCACCTCATGGCCGCACGAGGCGCACATGTGCAGCAGCGGCTTGAGCTTGGCGCCGGTGACGCCGAACGGGATCACGCTCGGCGAATGGTTGTGCACCACAGCGTGCACATCCGGCCGCGCCTCGTAGATCGCGCCGTGGATGAAGCGCTCCAGATAGGGCGCGCGGCCGCGCTCGTCGATCGCGTTGCCGTCGAGCGTGTATTCGACGATATCGTCGCGCTCGATGCGTTCCGGCGCGCGGGCGCGCGACAACAGGTAATGCTGCGGATTGTCCGGGTGCCGCGCGCTGACATGGCCGAAGGAATCGACGATCCCCTCATTGGCCAGAATGCGGTTGGCAGTGACCAGTTCTTCCAGCACGAAATCGAGCTTGCTCATTGCGGCGCTTCTCCCTTAACCAGGGGCAGTTGTAGCGGCAGCACGTCGCGGGACTCAATCGGCAATCTGCGCTATGCCATGCGGCAAGCGCAGAACTGCTGCAATTCCGGGAGCCTTTGTAATGTTTGGACGTCACGCTTCGTTATCGTCGGTCTTGGCGTTATTATTGCCGGCTGCCGCGCGGCGGCCGCGCTGGGCGCAAGGCGGCGCGGGGAATTTCCCCGACCATCCGATCAGGGTCATCGTTTCGGTGCCGGCCGGCGGCGGCGTCGATACCGTCACCCGGCTCGTCTCCGCCAAGATGCAGGACGATTCTCGGCCAGTCCATGGTGGTCGAAAACCGGGCCGGCGTCGGCGGCAGCATCGCCGCCGAGTACGTGTTCCGTTCGCCGCCCGACGGCTACACGCTGTTGGCGTCGCAGCCGTCGCCGATCACGACCAATCCCTTGCTCTATAAATCGCTCAACTACGACCCGACGCAGCTCGTTGCCGGTTGCGATCATGTCGCACATTCCAAACGTCGTTCTGGTGCGCAAGGATTTTCCCGCCAAGACGGTGCAGGAGCTGATCGCCTACGCCAAGGCCAATCCCGGCAAGATCAATTATGCCTCGCAGGGCATCGGCACGACGTCGCACACCACCGCCGAGCTGTTCCAGAAGATCACCGGCACCAAGATGACCCATGTGCCTTACAAAGGCACCGCACCGGCGGTCAATGATCTGCTCGCCGGCAACGTCGATCTGATGTTCAACGAACTCGCAAGCTCGATCGAGCTTTACAAGTCGGGCCGCGCGCGGATTCTCGCCGTCACGGTCAATCACCGCGTCGCAGCGTTGCCGGATATTCCGACGCTGGAAGAAGCCGGCGTGATGGGCTGCGACTCCGACACCTGGCACGCTCTGACCGCGCCGCCGAAAACCCCCGACGACATCGTCGCCAAGCTCAATGCCGCGGCCAATAAGGCGATGGCGGACCCCGATCTGGTGGCCCGATTCACCCAGCTCAGCATCAGTCCCGGCGGCGGAACGCCGGCCCAGGCCGAAGCCTTCATCAAGTCGGAAACCGCGCGCTGGAGCGAAGTCATCCGCGACGCCGGCATCAAGCCGGAATGACTGCGTAAAGCTTTACGCCGGCGCGTAAACCAAGCCCGCGCCCGGCGGTTGCGCGGCCGCGCCGGCCTGCCACAATACGCGCATGAAAGTCATTATTGCCGGCGGCGGCATCGGCGGTCTCACCACCGCCTTGATGCTGCACGCCCGCGGCATCGACTGCGAGGTGTTCGAGCAGGCCGAGCAAGTGCGCGAACTCGGCGTCGGCATCAACACGCTGCCGCACGCCATCAAAGAGCTCGCCGGCCTGGGCTTCTGCCGCGGCTCGATGCGGTCGCCATCCGCACCTATGAGCTGTTCTATACCAATCGCTTCGGCCAGGAGATTTGGCGCGAGCCGCGCGGCCTCGATGCCGGCTACGACGTGCCGCAATTTTCGATTCATCGCGGCCGCCTGCAAGGCGTGATCTCACCAGGCGGCGCGGGCGCGGCTCGGCGAATCGCGCATTCACACCGGGCATCGGCTTGGCGCCTTCCGCGAAGACGAGGGCGGTGTCACCGCTTATTTCTTCGATCGCAGCGGCGCGCATCGCTCCACCGCGCGCGGCGACGTTCTGGTCGGCGCCGACGGCATCCACTCCGCCGTGCGCGAGGCGCTGTATCCGAACGAGGGCCCGGCGCGCTGGAACGGCGCCATGCTGTGGCGCGGCGCCATCGACTGGCCGTGTTTTCTCACCGGCCGCTCCATGATCGTCGCCGGCGGCATGGCGGCAAAACTCGTCGTCTATCCGATCGCCGAAGGCGCGCGCGAGGATAGACGCCTGACCAACTGGGCCGTGGTGGCCAAAATCGCCGACGGTGCGACCCCGCCGCCGCGCAAGGAAGATTGGTCGCGGCCGGGCCGTATGGAGGATCTGGCGCCGCATATCCGGCGCTTCGCGCATCGGCGCCGTCGATGCGCAGGCGTTGATCGAGGCGACGCCGGAGTTCTGGGAATATCCGATGTGCGATCGCGACCCGTTGCCGCGCTGGTCGCACGGCCGGGTCACGCTGCTCGGCGACGCCGCGCATCCGATGTATCCGGTCGGCTCGAACGGCGCATCGCAGGCGATCCTCGATGCCCGCGCGCTCGCCGACCGGCTGGCCGGCGCAGAACATCCGACCCATGCGCTGTGGGCCTATGAGCAGGAACGGCTGCCGCCGACGGCGCAGATCGTGCGCATGAACAGAAGCGGCGGGCCGGAAGGCGTCATCGACGCGGTCGAGGCGCGCGCGCCGGACGGTTTTAGCAATATCGACGCCGTGCTCTCTTATGAACAACGCATGGCCATCGTGCGTGGCTATGCGGCGACCGCCGGCTTTGCCCGCGACCAAGTGAACCGCGCGCCGGCGCCGCCGCGCTGATGCGGGAGTGTGCCACTTGTGATGGTCTTTGCCGACGTTACATAATTGGAAGCTGAAAGAGCGGTCGCGCTATGACGGCCAATTCGACAAACCATGGAAATGAACTGGAGCGGCCGCGCGTCGAACCGGAGATCATCCCGCCGAACCGTTTCGGTGCGCGTGATCGCGGCCGCCACGATCGTGCAGGAGGCTGGCCGCCGCCTTACGGCTTTACGCAAATGCGCGGTACGCATCGCGTCTATGTCAGCCGGATCGGGCCGTTCGGCTTCGCGCTCATCATGCTGATCGCGGGACTTTTTGCCGCGGTCTTGTTGCTCATTCTGATCGGCGCCGCTTTGATCTGGATCCCCGTGGTCGCCGTGCTGGTCGTTATCGCTGCGGTTTCCGGCCTGATCCGCCGGCTCTGACGCGCTGGCTACGCTGCTCGGCGGCATATACCGCGCGTTAACCATGATCCTTTATGAATTGATTAACCATTCCAGAACTCTGGACATGGCGGGCCGCATCTACCTTGACTGGGCGTGCGGCGGGCAGCTTCGTGCCGAAGCCCCACGGCTCCGTCGCCCGACGCCGCCCCGCTGCGAGATGCGAACCATTCGAGTGCGCAATGTTCGAGACGCCGCGCCAGATTAGAACGGCAGTCGTCGGCGACGGCAGTTTTGCCGTCGCCCCGGCGCCGCTGTCGCAAATCGACTTCAGCCAGCTCTGGTCGGTGCTGTGGCGCGGCCGGATAACGATCCTCGTTTCGACATTCGCGGCCGTCGCCTTGGCGGCGATGTTCATCGTATTGGCGCCGCACGAATATACCGCGGTTACCCAAATTCTCATCGACCCGAGCGACTTGCGCGCCGTCGGCAACGACACGCAGCCCGCCCAAGCCAGCGATGCGGCGCTGTTGCAGGTCGAGAGCCAGGTCGATGTGCTGACTTCGGACGCGGTGCTGCGGCGCGTCGTCGCTTCGGAGGGCCTCGACCGCGATCCGGAATTCGTGCGCGCGCCGTCGTTATTCAACGCGCTGCTGGGCCGGAACGCCGTTCCCGGCGGTAGAACGTTGGCCGCGCTGAACGAACTGAAGCGGCGCGTCACGGTGAAGCGAAACGAGCGCACCTACGTGGTCGATATCGGCGTTACCAGCCGGGATCCGAACAAGGCGGTGCGCTTGGCCAATGCCATCGCGCAGGCCTATCTCGCCGAGCAAACGCAAGTGCGGACCGACGCCGCGCGGCAGGTTTCGCAGTCGCTGTCCGCGCGTCTGAAAGAACTCAAAGACAGCGTCCGCGAGGCCGAGGAGAAGGCCGAGGACTTCAAGGCGAGCAACAACCTTCTCACCGCCAACGGTCAGCTGGTGACCGACCAGCAGCTCGTCGAGTTGGACAATCAGCTCGGCGCGGCGCACGCCCATACCGCCGACGCCAAGGCGCGCCTCGATCAGGTCGAGCAGGTGCAGCGCAGCAAGAACGAGACCGGCGCCTTCCCGGCCGCGCTGCAATCGCCGACCATCACCGCGCTGCGCACGCAATATGCCGAGATCATGCGACGCGAAGCGGAACAGACCGCCAGCCTTGGCGCGCTGCATCCGGCGGTGATCGATATCCAGGCGCAAGCCGAGCGGCTGCGTCACATGATCGACGATGAGATCGACCGTTCCGCGATCGCCGCGCGCACCGAATACGAGAGCGCCAAATCCAGCGAGCAGGCGCTCGCCGCCAATTTTGCCACGCTCAAACAAACCGCCGTGGACAAAAGCGCGGCGATGGTGGGCTTGCGCGAGCTCGAGCGCGACGCACAAGCGAGTCGCGACATCTACCAGGCCTTCCTGGTGCGCGCGCGCGAGACCGGCGCGCAGGAGCAAGTCGACACCAAGAATATCCGCGTATTGTCCAAGGCCGACCTGCCGCAAAAGCGCAGTTCGCCGCCGCCAAGCCTGCTGCTGGCGCTGGGCGCGATGATGCTCGGCGCCGCCGCCGGAACCGGCATCGTCCTTATTCGCCCGCCCGCCGCAATCGGCGCCCGGCGGGGTGGCGCGGCCGACACATTGCGCAAAGCGGCCGCGGCATTGGGATTCTGGCCGGGCGGCGCTTCCGGCGTCCCGGTACTTGCCGTCTTGCCGGCCGCCGACGTCTGGTTCGGTTTGGAGGCGATCGACGATCCGGCATCGCCGTTCGGCAAGGAAATGCGCAAAGTCTACGACGAGGTGCGGGCGAGCCACGTGTCGCGCGGCAGCGCAAGCGTGCTTGTTCTTGCCGCCGACGATGAGGACGACACTGCGACGGTCGCGCTCACATTCGCGGCGGTGGCCGCCGCGACGCAGCGCGTGCTCCTGATCGACGCCGATCTGCAACTGCCGGACGCTGGCGGCGCTCGATGCCGAAGTCGGCGACGCCGGCCTGGTCGATGTCGCCGTCGGACGCCGCGGCCTGTCCGATGCGATCAAAATCGATGGCGATACCAACATCAGCCTTATCGCCTTCGTGACGCCGGAAAGCCGCCGCGACCGCCGCATTTACGATGCCGACATCAAACGCGCCTTCGAGCTGACCAAGCGCTACGACCTGGTGATCGTCGCCGCGCTGGATCGTACCGATCCGAGCCTGCGTTTCTTCGCCGGCCTGGTCGATCACATCGTGCTGGTCGCCGCTGCCGACGGCTTTGAAGAAGCGGCGGCCGAACGATTTATCGCCCGGCTCGGGCTCGATGCCGGCAAGGTCCGTGGCGCGGTGTTGACCGGGCTCGCAACGGCGACATGACTTCGGAAACCGGGCGAATGGCGAAACTGGGCTTCCAAACCTCGGCCGGGGTGACGTCGCGGCCGGCAGTCGACCTCGACACGCTCGTCCGCAGCGTCTTGTTCCTGGCGGCGTTTCTCGCGGCGTGGATTTCTTTCCACCCGTTTCCCGATCTGTCGCTGCCGCCGCAAGCGGTCGTCCAGGGCGGCGATCCGGCCAATCAGATCGGCTTTACCGCGTTGATCCTCGGCTTCGCGGGCTGGCTTTATTACCACGAACCGCGTCGATTGCTGCTGGTGTTGCGGCCGGTCCTGATCGCGACGCTCGCCTGGTGTGCGCTCAGCGTCATCGCCTCCTGGGAGCCGTTGCTGGCGGCCCGCCGCCTCGCCTTCGAGCTTATCGTCATCGCCATTTCCGCCATGATCCTTTTGCTGCCGAAAAACCTGCGGCACTTCACCGATCTATTGGCGGCGGCGACGCTGATCGTGCTCTTGGCGTCCTATCTCGGCGTATTGCTGTTGCCGCAATATGCGATCCATCACGCCACCGACTTTCTCGAGCCCGAACATGCCGGCGATTGGCGCGGCGTGTTTCCGCACAAGAACAACGCCGGCGCCGCCATGGTGCTGTTCGTCTTCATCGGGCTTTACGTAACGCGCATGCGCAGTTTCGCGCTTGGCGCCACCATCGTCGCGTTGGCGGCGCTGTTTCTCGCCTTTACCGAATTGAAGACGGCGATCGGCGTGTTGCCGATTGCATTGATCCTGTCCGGCATTATCGGACGCAGCCGACGAGCCGCGGTCGGCATCGGCCTCGTCGTGACAATGCTCTTGGTTTTCGAACTGTGTTCCGTCGGCACGGTGATTTTCGCGCCGATGCAAAATCTGATGCAGGCCATCATGCCGGATGCGACCTTCACCGGCCGAACCGAGATCTGGCAACTCGCCGTGCAGGCGCTGGTGCAGCGGCCGCTCACCGGATATGGCTTTTCCACCTTTTGGGGCACTCCGGAGGTCGTCTACGGGCTTGGCGACAACACGACCTGGGCCAATGCCGCGACCGATGCCCACAATGCCTATCTCAATCTCGCGGTCACGATCGGCATCCCCGGAATGCTGCTGGTCGTGCTTTGGGTCGTGGTGCTGCCGATCGCCGATTTCTGCCGGCGCACGCCCGAGCCGGAGACCGCCGCGCTGCAGATGCTGTTTCTGCGCGTCTGCCTCTACGGCGTATTCGCGTCATGCTTTGAGAGTTCGATTTTGCAGCAAGCCGGCGAAACCTGGTTCTTCTACATGACCGCGACGTTCGGGCTGCGCTATCTGTCGCTCACGCGGGCCACCGCGTAGCGGTTTTTCTTGGCTGTCGCTTTCACTCCGCCGGGGAGGATAGCGGATCGTTAAGATGCAGCGCGCGCATCAGTTCCGGATCCGGATTGCGATCGGTTTCGTGGACGTAGAGACCGAACGGATCGTCGCGCAGCACATAAGCGGTCCAGCCCCAACCGTGACTTTCGATGCTGGCCGAGGTGTCGCGCAGCCAGCGCGCGCGCGAGGCGCGGCCAATCTCCATGCCGCCGATGGTTTGCTTCATGGCGCCGAATTCGGTGAACACGATACGATCGGACTCGACGCCTTCGCGCGCCTGCCACTCGGCCACCTTGTCCATCCATTCGGCGATCTGCGCCGGCCCCTGCGCCTGGCTGAAATACTTGCCGATTTCCGCCTCAGCCTCTTCTTCCGCCGCCGCACGATCGATACCGTCCGAAAGCTGCACCGCGCGAAAACGGGCGCGCGTCAATTCTAGCGTCTCGCGCAGACTGCCCGCCGCCGCCGGATAAGGCAGGCCGATGGTGCCGGCGAGATAGGGCATCGACCAAGTGGCGCTCTGATGCGTGAACAGGAACGGATAGTAGAAGTGCACGCTGACGTAGTTGTGCCGGTCATGCAGCAGATCGGTATCGAGCTGGACGATGCCCTCGATATTCGACCAGCAGCCGCCGGTCAGGAACAGCGGCAACCGCGCCGATATGCGGCGGATGCGCTCGACCATCGCCTGCTGATACGCCGTCCAATCGGTGCCGAAAACAATACGGCATTGCGATTGCGGCTCATTCATCGGTTCGAGCGCCACCACTCCGGTATCGACGGCCGCGAGCGCGCTGGCAACGCGCTCGACCACGGCGTCATAGGCGCGGAATTTCGGACCGTCGAGGCCGTCGAGATAGGTTTGCGGCAATTCATGGTGCAGCGACGGCGGGAACAGCGTCACCAGCACGGCAAGGCCGTGACGGTTGATCGCAGACACGACGGCGACAAGCTGCTTGAGAATGTCCTCCTGCTCCTGCGCGTCGCCTTGCAGCAGCGGTCCGACGTCGAGCGGCACACGCATGTGGTCGAAGCCGATGCGATGCAACTCGTCGAAGTCGAACAGCGCCAGGGCCGATTGCGGATGCGGATAGGCCGGATCGGCGTAAGTCCGGTCGGCGTCGTCGCCGACGATTTTAGGAAACTCGAAGAATTCGACCAGCGTCGCGCCGCGCCTGAATGCCGGCGCCGAATCGGCGGCACAGTGCCGGCAGGCGCGCGAAGGCGGCAACGAAAACGCAAATCGCAATGGCGGGAGCGACAAGCCATGCCGGCCGCATCAAGGCTGAACCTTCTCCGCCGCCGGTTCCAGCTCGTGGAGTTCGCTCCGCTCGATCCGGCGATGCGCCTCGAACAGACTGAGATAGCTTTCGATCATGCGTTGCCGCGAATATTTGGCGGCTAACGCGCGAGCGAACCCCGTGGCGCCGCGCGCTGCCGGGGCCGCAAGCGCCCGGCCGATTGCCGAAATCCAACCCTCGACATCGTCGGGCGCAACGAACGCAACCGATTCGCTGTCGTCCGCGCGCAGCACTTCGCGCAGCACCGGGAGGTCGGCGACCACCATCGGCAGCCCGGCCATGCCGGCTTCGACAGCGGCGAGCCCGAATGTCTCCCAGATCGAGGGAAACACGAACAGATCCGCGGCGGCGTAGAGATCGGCAATGTCGTCGGATGGCAAAGCCCCGAGCCTATGCAGCCGGTCATCGACGCCGAGCGTGACGGCCAGCGCGTGAAACGACTCGTCCTTGGCGCCGGCTCCGGCGAGGACGAGGTGCGCTTGCGGCAGACAAGCCAGCGCCCGAACGAGCACGTCCTGGTTCTTTTGCCCGGTGAGGCGGCCGACGTTGAGCAGAAGCGGCTGCGAGGCCGGTAGATCGAACCGTCGCCGCGCCAGTTCCCGGCTCGCCGTCGGCGCCGGCGCATCGAGCCCGTGTTCGATCAAGATCATCGCGCGCCGGTAACGGGCCGGATAGCGCGCGAACTCGGCCCAAGTCGCCGTGCTGTTGACGATGTTGGCGGAGTAAAGCCCGAGCGTGCCGACAAGCTTGTCTAGTACGCGCAACGGCCGCGGCGTTGCGCTTGGTGTACAAGTTTGGTGAACGACGCGAAGCCGGCAGCCGGCGAGCCAGCCGACGACCCCCGCCAAAATCGAGGCGGTCGACTGATACGCGATCAGCGTGTCGAAATCCCCGCGCCAGATGTGCCGCGCCATGCGCAGCGTACCAAAGAGCTTGGCGTAGAACGGCAGGCCGGCGCGCGGATACAAATAGGCGGTCGCAACGGCGAAGCGCTGGCAGTTCAGCCCGTCTTCGATCATGCCGGCGAGTTTTTGCACGCCGCCGCGTTCACGATCGTGAATGATTTGCAGAATACGCATCAGATTGCACCCGCCGCCCGCTCGCTGTGTTGCATTTTCATATGCAACTTAACGATACTCCGTGAAACCCGTCGTAGCCGCTTTTCATCACCCCAACAATGACTTATCACGCAGAATGCTTAACACGTCGGGCCTGCTGTATCTGAGCGCGCGGGCGGTGTCGGCGGCCGGGAATCTTCTCGCCGTCGCCATCTTCTCGCGCCTGGCCGGTCCCGCCGAATACGGCCATTACGTGCTGATCTTCGCCTGGTCGCTGATCGTCTACGGTTTCGGCGCGCAGTGGATGCGCTTTGCCTATTTCGGCGTTTACCATCCCGAGCGCTTCGGCGAGTACGTGGCCTCACTGGCGCGGCTGCTTGGCGTCGGCCTGGCGATCGTAGCGCTGGTATTGATTGCCTTGGGACTATTCGGGCTATTCGAGCCCAGCTTTCTGTTCGCGGTCTTTGCTCTGGTCTGCGGCATCACGATCTATGAGGCCGCATTCGAAGTGGCGCGCACGCTGCTCAATGCCCGCGGCGCTTCGTTGTCGATGATCATCCGCACCGTGTTGATGATCGGATTCGGCAGCGCCAGCCTTTATGCGGGGGGCGGCGCGCGCGGCCTTGCCATAGCGATCGCGGTTGCGCATCTCATCGCCGCCGCGCCGGCGCTTTCGACTTTCGCAAAACTGCGGCTGTCGCATTCCTCGCGCGCCGCTTCGCTGCATCTTCTCAGTTACGGCTGGCCGCTGCTGTTGTCGTTCGGCGTCACCGCGGTCGGCCAGAGCATCGACCGGCTGCTGCTCGCCCATTATCTCGGGGTCGCCACGCTCGGGCCGTATGGGGTCGTCGCCGACGTGCTGCGGCAGAGTTTCACCGTGCTCGGCGAGGCGATCATCCTGTCATTGGTCACGGTCGCCAAGACACAATCCAATCGCGGCAATACGGAAGCGGCCCATAAGACGTTGCAGATGGCATTCAACGCCTGTCTCGCCGCCGCGAGCTTCGGGGCGGCGTTCTTCATCGTCTTTGGCCATGTCGTGCTGCAGGCGATCCTGCAGCCCGAATTCATCGCGCCGACCCGCGATCTCATTCCGATCCTGGCGATCGCCTTTGCCTTCGCCACCATGCGCAATTTCTACTTCGCGCAAGTCATCTATTTCACCAATGCCAGCTATCTCGATCTCGTCGTCGCGCTGCTGTTTCTTGCGGTCTCGACGGCGCTCTCGCTGGTTCTGGTGCCGGCCTATGGTCCGCTGGGCGCGGCCATCGCGTTAATGGCGGCCTGCATCGTCGCCTGCCTCGCTTTCATGGTGCTGGGGCGGCGTTGGTACCGCATGCCGATCGACCTGACGGCGCTCGGGGTGATGCCGTCGCTGGCGATCCTTTTCGTTTTCGGCGCGCATATGACCGGCGAACTTCTGCCCGGCCATTTCCTGCCGCTGGTCGTCGACGCCGTCATATTCGGCTTGTTCGGCGGCTTCGCGATCCACCATTTCGGTCTTTTGAGATTGCCGTCGGCCGAGATGGTCGGCGAACGCATCACGGTGCCGTAGCCTATGATCCCGTCACGCGTCACATCGGCGCCTATGGCGAAAGCGAGCGTTGCGACGCCGCTTGTTCCTCATGGTGTTTCTCTTGGCGGTGAAATCCAACACGCCGAATTTCTCGGCCTGCCGTTCTGCCTGTTGACGCAAGCCGAAGTCGTCGACGCCATCACCGCAAGCTATAGCGCGCCATATCGCTATGTGGTGACGCCGAACGCTTACCATGTCGTGGCGGCGCATGATGAACCGGCGCGAATGCTGCCGATTTACCGTTCCGCTTGGCTGTCGGTGTGCGACAGCCGCATCGTGCGGATGCTGGCATGGCTCGACCGGCGGGCAATACCGCTTGTCACCGGCAGCGACCTCGTCGCGGCGCTGCTGTGCCGCGTGAATAGCCGCGACCGGCCCGACCTGCCGCGGCGGATTCTCGTCGTCGGGCCGCCGCGCGACGCCGAAGCGAGCCTGCGCGACGCCTATCCCAACGTGACATTCGAAGTCATGCCGGCGCCGGTCGCGCTGGCGCAGAATGCGGAGCTGCGGCTCGCGGTCGCCCGCGCCTGCATGAGCCGGCGGTGGGACATCGCGCTATTGTGTGTCGGCTGCCCGGCACAGGAGATGATCGCGCAAAAGCTCGCCGAGCTCGGCTGCCAATCCGGCATCGCGCTTTGCGTCGGCGCGTCGATCGACTTCCTGACCGGGGCACGCAACCGCGCGCCGCGCTGGCTGCAAGGGCTCAGCCTCGAATGGGCTTACCGTCTGGCGCAGGAGCCCGGCCGCTTGTGGCGCCGCTATCTGGTCGAATCGCCAAAGATACTGCGCATCTTCATTGCGGCGCGCCTGCCGCGCGGGCGCTGAGTTTCGCCGAAGCTTCCGCGGTTCGGCGATAGCCGATCGCCGTAAGCGCGTCGCGGATCGTCAAGCATCGCATATTTTCGGCCTGCACGGCTTCGATCGCCTCTTGCAGCAGCCGCAACGACGAGCCGATCCAGCTCGGCGGCTCCGCGACGTCATGGGTGTAGAAGATCAGCCAGCCATTGCGCGCACGCGTTTCCCGCAATGCGCGCTCGAGCTTATCGCGCGTCAGCGTACGATCGTACAGCTCGATCACGCGAAGCAGCGCGAGATCGACGACGCCGGCATTGATCCCCTCGAAAATGCCGCGGCAACTATCGAAGCGATCGTCGAGCTGGAGCTTGCGCGGCAGCGAGACGCGGCCAAACGGATAGCAAAAGTTGGTGACGTCAAGACCCGCGCACAGTTCGCGCAGGACTTCGCGATTGCGCCGGCATTCTTCGTCCAGCATCCGCGCATCGAGCGTGTCGACGCCGACATGGGAAAAGGTATGACAGCCGATCTCGTGCCCGCGATCATGCAGCGCACGCACCTGATCGCGATCGATCACCCGCCAGTCCTTGTCCATTTTTCCGAGCGTGCCGGCGGCGATGTAGAATGTCCCCCGCAGTCCGTTTTGTTCAAGGATTGCGGCGCCGTTGGTATAGGCCGAAGCGGGCACATCGTCGAAAGTGAAGCTCACCAGCGGCGCCGTGTTGCGCATTGCAAAAGGCTTCGAGCGCGAATGCCGCGCCGCCTTACGTAGAACGCGATTGAAGAACGGTTCACCCATTGCCGGCCTTACGATGCACGCGCGACGGCGAGCGGGCCGTTCGCCGTCGCCGGCAGCGGTGGCAGTTCGGCGATAATTTCAAGGAAGCGCTCGGCTGCGCGCTCGGCCGTGTAATGCAGCCCGCGCGCCCGCAGCGCGGCCCGATCGGGAGTGGCGCTTAGCGCCGCCGCGATCGCTGCCGCCATGGCGGCGGCGTCGCCGACCGGCGTCAACGCGCCGAAGCGGCCGCCTTGCAGGATTTCGCATGGACCGTATGGGCAGTCGGTCGAAACCACCGGCGTGCCGCAGGCCAGTGCTTCGATGACGGCATTGCCGAGACCCTCATAGACCGAGGCGCAAACGGCAAGGCGCGCCCGCATCATGAATGCAAATGGATCGGTCACCTCGCCGGCAAAGACGACGCGATCGGCAACGCCGAGTTCGCGCGCCAGGGCCTGCAGCGCGGGACGTTCCGGACCGTCGCCGACAATTGCCAGGCGCCACGCTTGTCCCGGCGGCAAAATACTCACCGCACGGATCAGGGTGCGTTGGTCCTTCTCCGGCGACAGGCGTCCGACGCAGACAATGAGATCGCGCTCACGGCCGGCTTCGCCGTCCCATCGCGCGATCCGGTCGACCATGGCCGGCGGCACCACCGCATTGGTCAGCATCACCGAAATCAGCTCGTCATGGACGGCAAAATTCTGCGCCAAGTCGCGCCGCGCGCCCTCGGTCAGCGTAATGATGCGGTCGGCGTAGGCGTAAGCGCGCCGTAGTAACCGGTAGGCGATGCGGTTCTGCAGATAGGGATCGCACCGCTGCGCGAACGATGGACTGCCGACTTCGCGCAAAACAAGCTTCGGCCGGCTTGCTTGGGACAGACTGCGCACCGCGATAAGCGTACAAAGATTGAGACTTGCTTCCGAACTGATAACGACGGCCGCGGCAGTGTCGCGGATCAGGCGGCGGAGGCCCGGAACGGCGTAACGCAGCTGTCGTCCGGGAACCTCGGCAATGCGAATGGCGGGATCGAGCAGCCGGCGCAACGGGCCGTCGACGCGCAGCGCCAGAATGACGATGCGGACGCCTTTGGCGGCGAGCGCGTTGCACAGCAAGATCATGTCCCGCTGCGCACCGCCGCCTTCGAAAGCGCGCAGCACGACGGCGAGTACTGGATCGGGATCAAGTCCCGGATTTTCGGACCGCGATACCACCTGCAACGCCGGCTTTCCCTTTGGATTGCCACGGGAATAGCCATGACGCGGCCGGCCGGATCAAGCGCGAAATTGCGCTTGACCGGCTCGTTATATCGGCAACCTTAACCGGCCATGCAGGGCGCACCTTAATTAACTTTAATGCGCTAGCCATTGATCGCTCCCGCCGTCCGATATAGTTCGCAGGCAGCCAACCCAGATGCAACGGGGTCGCGAGCGCGAGACGCGGATGGGAATAAAGTACGAGTTTGAGGGGTTGCGGGAAGCAAGGTATAGCTAGGCCATGAGGGCGTGGATGACCGGGCTGAAATCCCGGCAGATTACTTACGTGATTGCAGGCATCGCGGTGGCATGCGTGGCCGCCGCGGTGGTTTTTTGGCGTCACGGCAGCAGCCAAACGGCAAAGGCCGCTCCGCCAACAGTTCCGGTCATTGTCACCGAAGCGGCGCAGCAGGACGTGCCGATCTATTATGACGCGCTCGGCACCGTCCAAGCCCTCAACACCGTCGCCATCCGCGCCCAGGTCAACGGTCAGATCGTCTCGATCGATTTTCGCCAGGGCCAGGAGGTCCAAAAAGGCGACGTCTTGGCGAGAATCGATCCGGCGCCGTTCCAGGCCGCTTTCGATCAGGCCGTGGCCAAGAAGAGCGAGGATGAGGCGCAGCTGATCGATAACGAAAAAGATTTGGCGCGCTTCAAGACCTTGGTCATCAGGAACGCCGAGACGCAGCAGAACGTCGACGCCCAGCAGGCCAAGGTCGACCAAACAAAGGCTACCATCGACGCCGACCAGGCCGCCATCGAGGCGGCGCGGACCCAGCTCAATTACGCCACTATCTCGGCGCCGATCGACGGCGTCGTCGGCTTCCGCCAGGTCGACATCGGCAACATCATCCACACCAATGACATCAATCCGCTCACGGTGCTGACCCAGATCAAGCCATGCACCGTGATCTTCACGCTGCCGCAAAGCGATCTCGGCCCGGTGCGCGAGGCGATGCTGCATGGCACCGTCTCGGTGCTGGCCTTCGATCAGGAGGACAAGCAGCAGCTTGCCGAGGGCAAGCTTCTCCTCATCAACAATCAGATCGATCAAAACACCAGCACGATTCAGTTGAAGGCGGAGTTTCCGAACCAGGACGAACGGCTGTGGCCGGGCGAATTCGTGCACATCCGCATTTTGATCACGACGCGCAAGGACGCCGTGACGATACCGGCGGTCGCGTTGCAGCGCGGTCCGGACGGCTTCTATGTCTGGGTGATCAAGCCCGATAACACCGCCGAGCAGCGTCCGATCGAGGCGGAAACCGTCAGCGAGGACCTCGCCATCGCCACCAAGGGTCTGGACGCCGGCGAGCGCGTGGTGGTCGACGGCCAATCCCGATTGGACGTCGGGACGCGTGTTGCGATCCGCGCACCTAATCCGTCGCCCGCGGCCGAAGGACAGCAGCCGGATAAGACCTGATGAATATTCTCGGAAGTCTTCATCCGCCGGCCGATCGCCACATCGCTGCTGATGGCGGCGCTGGCGCTGGTCGGCATCGTGGCCTTTCCGTTGCTGCCGGTGGCGCCGCTGCCGCAAGTCGATTTTCCGACAATTCAGGTCACGGCAACGCTGAGCGGCGCCAGCCCCGAAACCATGAGCGCCACGGTTGCCACCCCGCTCGAACGCCAGTTCGGCCAGATTGCCGGCGTCACGCAGATGAGCTCGGTGAGTTCGCTCGGCTCGACCGTGATCACGCTGCAATTCGACCTCAACCGCAATATCGACGGCGCCGCCGGCGACGTGCAGGCCGCGATCACGGCCGCCGGTCCGTATCTGCCGAAAAACCTCACCTCTCCGCCGACCTATAAAAAGGTGAACCCCGCCGATTCGCCGATCCTGATCGTCTCGGCGACTTCGACTAGCCATACCGCTGACGAAAGTCGACGATTTTGCCGAGAACGTCGTCGCCACGCAGATTTCGCAGATCACCGGCGTGGGCTCGTCAATATCGGCGGCCAGCAGCGGCCCGCCATCCGCGTGCAGATCGACCCGTCCAAATTGACGGCGCGCGGACTGACGATGGAGGACGTGCGGCAAGCGCTGTTGAGCGCCACGACCGATGCCGCCAAGGGCACGATGCTCGGCAAGCTGCAGAGCTTCACCATCGTCGACAACGATCAATTGACGGACAGCCGCGCCCTACAACGACGTCATCATGGCCTATCGCAACGGCGCGCCGGTTCGCGTCCGCGACGTCGGCAAGCGCAGTCGACGGCCCGCAGGACGTGACGCTGGGCGCGCTGCACCGCGAACAGAATGCGGTGATGCTGCTCGTCTTCAAGCAGCCCGGCGCCAACGTGATCGCCACCGTCGACAACATCAAATCGGCGCTGGCCGGCATGCATTCGCTCATTCCGCCGGGCATTCATCTCGACACCGTCATCGACCGCACGCAGACCATTCGCGCCGCGGTCAAGGACGTCGAATTCACGCTGCTGTTGTCCTGCGCGCTGGTCGTGCTGGTGATCCTGCTGTTCCTGCGCAGCATTCAGGCCACGCTCATTCCCGGCGCCGCGGTGCCGCTGTCGCTGCTCGGCGCGGTCGCGATCATTTATCTCGCCGGCTTCAGCCTGGACAATCTGTCGCTGATGGCCTTGACCATCGCCGTCGGCTTCGTGGTCGACGACGCGATCGTCGTCGTGGAGAATATTTTCCGCCATCTGGAAGCCGGAACGACGCCGCTGCAATCGGCGATCAAGGGCGCGCGCGAAATCGGCTTCACCGTGCTGTCGATCAGCATTTCGCTGGTCGCGGTGTTCATTCCGCTGTTGCTGATGAGCGGCATCGTCGGCCGGCTGTTCCACGAATTCGCCATCACGGTGATCGCCGCGATCGCGGTCTCGGTGGTCGTGTCGCTGACACTGACGCCGATGCTGTGCTCGCGCTTTCTGGTCAGCGAGCACGACCGCGAGCACGGCCGCATCTATCGCGCCGTCGAATGGGGCTTCGACACGCTGCTCGACGGCTATCGCCGCGGCCTCGACGTCGTGTTGCGGCATCAGTTCACGACATTGCTCGTGTTCCTGGCGACGCTCGCCATTACCGGCGTGCTGTTCGTGACCATTCCGAAGGGCTTTTTCCCGACCCAGGATACCGGCATGCTGCTGGGCATTTCGGAGGCCGGCCAGGACGTCTCGCCGGAAAAAATGAAGGAGATCCAGCGGCAACTTTCCGACCGTGATCGAGCAGGATCCCGACGTCGCCGACTTCGGCTCGTTCTTCGGCCCGAGCTACGGCAATACGCAGAATACCGGGCGCTTCATCGTCGGCTTGAAGCTGCGCGACGACCGCAATGCCTCGGCCTCGCAAATCATCGACCGGCTGCGGCCGAAGCTCGCGCAAATCCCCGGCGCCCGGCTGTTCCTGCAGCCGGCGCAGGACATCACCGTCGGCGGCCGCATCGCGCGCGGCCAATTCCAATACGTGCTGCAGGATCCCGACCTGCACGAGCTGAATACCTGGGCGCCGCGGCTGATGGCCAAGCTCAAGACGCTGCCGCAACTGGCGGACGTCGCCACCGATGCGCAGAACGCCGCGCCGCAGCTCACCGTCACCATCAATCGCGATGCGGCGGCGCGGTTCGGCATCCTGCCGCAAGTCATCGACAACACGCTCAACGACGCGTTCGGCCAGGACGACGTGACGCAATATTTCACCAACAATTCCTATTACGTCGTTCTCGAAGTGACGCCCGACCTGCAGGGCAACCTGGAGACGCTCAATCAATCTCTACATCAAGGCGCCGACCAACGGGCAGCTCGTTCCGCTTTCGACGCTGGTCAGCGTCGACACCAGCCATATCGGGCCGCTGCTGGTTTCGCATTCCGGACAGTTTCCGGCGGTGACAATCACCTTCAATCTGCCGGCGGGCGTGGCGCTCGGCCAGGCGGTCGACGCCATCCAGCAGGCTGCGGACCAGATCGGCATGCCGTCGTCCATCGTCGGCACCTTCCAGGGCAACGCGCAGGCGTTCCAGGCCGCGCTGTCGAACGAGCCGATCCTGATCGCGGCCTCGCTCGTCGTCGTCTACGTCATTCTCGGCGTGCTCTACGAGAGCTACATCCATCCGCTGACGATTCTGTCGACGCTGCCTTCGGCCGGCGTCGGCGCGTTGCTCGCGCTGTCGCTCGGCGGTTTCGACCTTTCGGTGATCGGCATCATCGGCATCATTCTCCTGATCGGCATCGTCAAGAAGAACGGCATCATGCTGGTCGATTTCGCCATCAACCGCGAACGCGCCGGCTTGCCGCCGCGCGAGGCGATCCGGCAGGCGTGTCTGCTCCGCTTCCGTCCCATCGTGATGACGACGATGACGGCGCTGTTGAGCGGCCTGCCGCTGATGTTCGGCCATGGCTCCGGATCGGAACTGCGCCAGCCGCTCGGCTATGCCATGGTCGGCGGGCTGGCGCTGAGCCAGTTGCTGACGCTGTTCACGACGCCGGTGATCTATCTCTATCTCGACCGCTTCCAGGCGTGGCTGCGCGGCGACAGCGCCGAGCACGAGGAAGCGGAACCGCTGCCGCTTGCCGCTGAATAGCCTGGCGCGACGAAGCGCGAATTCGTTCCAAAACACTTTCGGTGAGACTTCGCAGCGGAACCGGGCTCCGCGCGGAACAATGCCGTGCCGTTACGCGTTACTTCTCCTGACCCATGAGCAGGGAACCAATCAGAGGAAAACGCATCATGAAGAAACTTACGCTTGGGATCGCCACCGCGGCAATGCTGCTGACCGCAGCGCCGGCCATGGCGCAAATCGGTGTTCGCGTCGGACCAGTTGGCGTCGGCATCGGCGCGCCTTACTACGGCTATCAGGGCGGTTGCGGTTACAACTATCCGTGTGGCGGGCCTTATTACGATTCTTACGGCGGCCCCAGCGTCGTCGTCGGTGGCGGTTGGCATGGCCATCCGCATTTCCACGGCCATGGGCATCACCGCTAAAGCGATCGCGGATCACGGCAAAGGGCTCCCTCATCGGGAGCCCTTCTTTTTATGCAATTTCGTCAGGTGATTTTGTTCCGTGTTTTTTTGCTCGCAACTGCAGCAGGAACGCTGCGGCGCACAACGACTGCAGCACACCGGAATGTGAAGCGACGATTGCGTTGGTTCGTGCATCGCGCGATCGCGAGTGGCATGATGTCGGGTTGCGAGCGCAAATCGAAAAACCGCGGAAGATAGCAGACGCTTTCCGAACGCGATTGCTCCCAACACAAGCTCGGCCGCCTTGCGGCCCCGACCGCAGGCGCGACACTTTAACGATTGAACCTGTTTCGGTTCCGGAGGAGCGCCATGGCCTATTCGCACATTCTCATGGGCACGAGCGTCAGTCCCGCGCAGCCCGTGGTTCGCCGCATCTCGCCGTCCGATCTTTATCAGTCGCTCGCCCGCGGCATCGACGATTTCACCGCGATGCCGAGCCACGCCTTGTTTCTCTGCGTGATCTATCCGCTGCTCGGCATTTTTCTGATCGCGACGGCGTTGCACAGCGCGCTGTTGCCGCTGGCATTTCCGATCGCCGCCGGCTTTGCGCTGGTCGGGCCGCTCGCCGCCATCGGGCTTTATGAACTCAGCCGTCGCCGCGAGGCCGGGCTCGACAGCTCATCGAGCCACGCTTTGGATGTGCTGCATTCGCCGTCGCTCGGCGCCATCGTTGCGCTCGGCGTGTTGCTGATGGCGATCTTCCTGGTCTGGCTCGCGGTCGCCGATGCGATCTATATCGCCAATTTCGGCTACCGCGGACCGGCCTCGATCCGCCAATTCGTCGAGGAAGTGTTGACCACCAGCGCCGGCTGGAACCTGATCGTCGTCGGCACCGGCGTCGGCTTTCTGTTCGCCGTGCTGGTGCTGGCCATCGGCGCCATTTCGTTTCCGCTGTTGCTCGACCGCGACGTCGGCGCCGCGGTGGCGCTGCTCACCTCGATCCGGGTCGTGGCTGCGAACCCGGGACCATGGCGCTGTGGGGCTTTATCGTCGCCGCGCTGTTGGTGATCGGCTCGATCCCGTTCTTCCTCGGGCTCACCGTGGTGATGCCGGTGCTCGGCCACGCGACCTGGCACCTTTATCGCCGCGCCGTCGAGCCGGATCCCAATCCGCATCCGGATTATCAGCCGCGCGAGCGGCCGCGCCGCTACGCCGCGGATTTTCCGGCGGCTTTGTTCCCGACACGAGAATAGAATGCTAGCCGAGTTCGGCGGCGCGGCGCAGACTGCCGATCATCGCCACGCGGAACAGATAATCGCGCGTGAGCTGCGGGTCGGCCGCCGTCCGCCTGAGCTTGGCGGCGAAATCGGGATTGGCGCATTCCAGGTTGCGCTTGTTCTCGATCGATTGTTTCTCGATGTGTTCGAGCGTGATCGCGCGGCGCTGCCGCTCGTAGCGATCGAGTTCGGCTTCCGGGGCGGCGCCGGTCCAGACCTCGGCAAGCCGCGTCGGTCAGATTCATCGCATCATGAATGCCGCCGTTCATGCCCATGCCGCCGAGCGGATTGTTGAGATGCGCGGCGTCGCCGGCGAGGAAGACGCGGCCGGCGCGAAAATTCTTCGCCACGCGCTGATGCACTTTGTAGAGCGTCGTATGGGCGATGTCGTATTTGGCGATGCCGGGAACGACGCCGGCCATCAGCGCGTCGGCGAAGGCGCGGCTAATGCGTCCTCGTCAGGGATCGCGATTCGGTCAGTGGAAACATCACGCGCCAGAGGCCGGGAATTTCGAGAAGAAAGTGCCAGCGCACCGGATCGGCGACATAGGTTACGGAAACCAGGTCCGCGATCGCCTTGCGGAAATCGAACGGCGTCGACACGACCAGAAACCGCTCCGGCCAGGTGAAGCCGGCAAATTCGATGCCGAGCGCATGGCGCACGTCGCTGCGCGCGCCGTCGGCGCCGATCAGCCAGCGGCCGGAGCGCCGTTCCGCCGTGCCGTTGCGATCGAGCGTCACATGCAACGGCCGCCGTCGTCCTGCGCGACGCCGCCGAGGCGGCTGCCAAATTCGATGCGGAAGTCCGGGTGTGGACGAAGCCGCTCGTATAAAATGCGGGTCAGCTTGAACTGCTCGGCTTGGACGCGGAACGGATGTCCCGTCGCGTCGGCGATCGCGCCGAAGTCGAACGTGGCGATGACCCCTTCTTGGGTCCGGTATTGCAGCTGCGGCGCGATCAAGCCCTGTGCGATCAGCGGGGTGGCCGCGCCGAATTCCTCGAGCATGTCGAGCGTCGGCGGGTGAAAGGTCGAGGCGCGCGATTCTTCGGAGAGCGCTGCGCCGGCCTCGAACACCGTGACCGGCACGCCGCGACGGACGAGATTGGCTGCGGCGACGAGCCCAACCGGGCCGGCGCCGGCGATGAACACACGCTCCTCAATGGCCATGCGCGTGTGCCCCTGATCCGCTCGCGCCGCCGCTTTGTCGGCGCGCGGCAAAAGCCTTATCATGCCGTATGCTCGATTTAGGCTTAAGCTTTGTCGGCAGCGTCGCCCGCGATCCCAACGCGCTTGCCATCGTCGATGGCGAGGTCCGCCTCACTTATGCGCAATGGTACCGGCGTATTTCGTCGCTGGTCAGCGGCTTTGACGCCATCGGACTCAAGGCGGGCGACCGCCTTGTCACCGCACTGCAAAACCGCTGGGAGGCAGCGACCCTACATTGGGCCTGCCAATTCACCGGTGTCATCATCACGCCGGTAAACTGGCGGTCGACGGCACGCGAGATCGATTTTTACCTTGAGGATGCCGAGGCTAAGGCGATCGCCTACGAGGACGCGTCGGGCGCGGCCATTGCCGGATCGGTCTTGGCGCAGCAGCTGCCGAGGATTGCACTCGATTCCGCGCCGCCGTCCGCCATTGGCTTCGACACGCTGGTTTCGCAAGCGGCGCCGGACGTCGTGCCGCGGGTTGATGCCGAAGCCTGGTCGGTGATGCTCTACACGTCCGGCACCACGGCACGGCCGAAGGGCGTGCCGCGACGCCAACGCGCCGAGCGCGCCGCCGCCGTCGCACATGTGGCGCAAAATCTCTACGCTCACGGCGAGCGTACGCTCGGCGTGATGCCGCTGTACCATACGATGGGAGTGCGTTCTTTGCTGGCGATGTCGCTCGTCGGCGGCGCCGTTATCTGCCTGCACCGCTTCGACGTCGCCGCGGCGCTCAAAGCGATTGCCGCCGAACGCGTCACCAATCTTTATCTGGTGCCGACGCTTTATCACGACCTCGTGCATCATCCGCTGTTTGCGTCAAGCGACATCAGCACGGCGCGCAAGCTCGGCTTTGCCGGCGCGCCGATGACCGACGGTCTGCTCAAGAAACTCGCGGCGGCGTTTCAGCCTGACCTGTTCGTCAATCATTACGGCGCATCGGAAGTGTATACCTTCACCGTCGAGCAGAATGCGCCGGCAAAACCCGGCTCGGCCGGGCGCGCCGGCATCAATCAGATGGTGCGCGTGGTGAAGCTCGGCGCCAAATCGGTGGATGAGATTGCCGGGGTGGGCGAGGAAGGCGAGATCATCGCGCTACTGGCCGGCGACGAATCCTTCGAAGGCTATTGGCGGCGGCCTGATGCCGATGCCAGGGCGCTCCGCCAAGGCTGGTACTTCACCGGCGATACCGGCTTCGTCGACGCCGACGGCGATATATTCGTTACCGGCCGGGTCGACGACATGATCATCACGGGCGGCGAGAACGTCTCGCCGGTCGAGATCGAATCCTGCCTGTCGTTGCACGCGGCGGTCTCCGAGGTCGCGGTGGTCGGCCTGCCGGACGAGCGCTGGGGCAAAGTCGTCGCCGCCTTCATCAAGCCGCGCGCCGCGATCGAAGCCGACGAGCTTGACGCGTTCTGCCGCAATTCCGGCCTTGCCGGTTTCAAGCGGCCGCGGCGCTATATCTTCGTCGCGGAAATCCCGAAATCGCCGGTCGGCAAGCTGTTGCGGCGCAAGCTCGTTGCCGGCGAATACGAACCCATAACGGCCGGCGCCAAAACACCCGCTCAAGGAACGGCTGCATGAGTTCTTTCCCTTTTTCCGATCCCCGCTTGCAAAAGCTCGACGGCTTTCGCGTCGAGATCGATCCGGAGCGCGAACGCGCCGATATCGTGCTCGACCGGCCGCCGCTCAACGTCATCGAGATGGAAGAGCGCGATCAGCTCCGCCTGGTCTTCGAGGCGCTCGACGAGGATGCGCGCGTGCGCGCCATCGTGCTGCGCGCGGCGGGCGAGCATTTTTCCTCCGGCGGCAATATCGCCGGTTTCCTGGCGGCCTCGCCCGAGCACGTCTCGAAGCTCGCCTGGAATATCGCGGCGCCGGCGCGCTGCGCCAAGCCGGTGATCGCCGCCAACCGCGGCTATTGTTTCGGCGTCGGCTTTGAGATTTCGCTGGCCTGCGATTTCCGCATCGTTTCGGAAACCTGCCTCTATGCGCTGCCGGAGCAGCGGCTCGGCCAGATTCCCGGTTCCGGCGGCTCGGCGCGGCTGCAAAAGATCATCGGCATCACCCGGACCAAAGATATCGTGATGCGCTCGAAGCGAATTGCGGCAAAACAGGCCTATGACTGGGGCATCGCCACCGAATGCGTGCCCGACGACAGGCTCGAAGGCGCGACCGACGCCTTGGCCGACGAGCTGCGTTCGTTTTCGCCGCTGGCGCAGCGCACCGCAAAGACGCTGCTCAACGCAACCGAGGACACCAATCTGGCAGCGGCGATCGAGCTCGAAGGCCATTGCTACAGCCGCTTGCGCCAATCCGACGACTTCCGCGAAGGCGTCGAGGCCTTCCACGCCAAGCGCAAGCCGGTGTTTCGCGGCACCTGACGGGTCTTTGTTGATGCATGATCTTTTCCGAAAACCGGCTTCCACTTTTCGGGATCATGCTCTGGCGCAGGCCGGGCTGGCGCGATAACGTCGTCCAAACATAAGCGCGCCGGCAATAGGCGCGTGCGGGAGGAGACCGACATGCGCAATCTGAGCGTTTGCCATCACGCGCGCGCACTTGCGGCGCTGGCCGTCGTCATCGCCGCGTTGCTGGGGCCGATCGCGGCGAAAGCCGCCGAGCCGATCAAGGTCGGCATGACCATGGCGCTCACCGGCGGCGTGGCGCCGATCGGCAAGCAAGTGTTGGCGGCGCTGCAGATCTGGCGCGACGACGTCAACGCCAAAGGCGGGTTGCTGGGACGTCCGGTCGAGCTGGTGTTTTACGACGACCAAAGCAATCCGCAGAACGTTCCCGGGCTCTATACCAAGCTGATCGACGTCGACAAAGTCGACCTCCTGATCGGACCCTACGCGACCAACATGGTGGCGCCGGCGATCCCGGTGCTGATGCAGTTCCACAAGACCACGATCGGCATCTTGGCCAATGCCGCCAATAGTAAATTCCACTACGACCAGTATTTCTCGATGCTGCCGACCGGGCCGGAGCCGAAGAAATCTTTCGCCTATGGCTTCTTCGAGCTGGCCGCTGCGCAAAAGCCGCGGCCGAAGACCGTTGCGATCGTCGCCGCCGATGCCGAATTCGCGCAGAACGCCGCCGACGGCGCGCGCGAAAGCATCAAGGAGATCGGCGGCTTCGAGACCGTGCTCGATCAGAAATATCCGCCGACGACGACCGACTATTCGCCGATCATGCACGCGGTCCAGGCGCTCAATCCGGACATCGTCTACGTCGCGGCCTATCCGCCGGATTCCGTCGGCATCGTGCGCGCCGCCAACGAGATTGGGCTTACGCCCAAAATGTTCGGTGGCGCCTTCATCGGGCTATTGGTCTCGCCGATCAAAGCCCAGCTCGGCCCGCTGATGAACGGCATCATCAACAACGAAGTATTTCTGCCGGCGCCGTCGTTGGTGTTTCCCGGCACGAAAGAGCTGCTGGCGAAATACCAGGCCGTGGCGCAGCAGCAAAAAATCGATCCGATGGGATGGGCCTTCCCGCCGCTCGGCTACGCGGCAGGCCAGGTCATGGCGCAGGCGGTCGAAGGGGCAAAAACGCTCGATCAGGTCAAGCTCGCCGCCTATATGCGCAGCCACACCTTCTCGACCGTGGTTGGCGATATCAAATTCGGCAAGGACGGCGAATGGGCGAAGTCGCGCGTGTTCTTCACCCAGTTCCAGCATGTCACCGCCAATTCGATCGATCAGTTCAGGGACACCACGCACGAGGTCATCGTGTGGCCGAGCGAATTCAAAACCGGCAATGTGATCTATCCCTATGCCGACGCCAAGAAGCAGTGAAATGAAGTGAGGAATTAATGAACGGCAGCCCCTTCAAGCTTGGTACTTTCGTGGCATCCGGCGGCGGCCCGTTTGCCGCCATCGTTTTCGGCGACGATGCTGTTCCGCTCGCGGCCGCCGCCATTGCGCGCAAGAGCGCGCTGGCGAGCGCAACGACGATCCAAAGCCTGTTGGATGACTGGGACGCGAATTTTGCGGCGCTGCAGGAACTCGTGGCCTTTCTGGAAAAGGACGGCCGGCCCGGCGCGCAAAAACTCGCCGGTCTGCGCGCGCTGCCGCCGGTGGCGCGGCCCGGCAAGATGTTTTACGCCGCGCAGAATTTCCAGGAACATGTCGACGAGATGCTGCGCGCCGGCATGACGCCGGCGGCGGGGCCGAAATTCACCGGCGAAAAATCGACGTCCGATCCCTACTTGTTTCTCAAAGCGCCAAGCACGCTGTGCGGCGCCACCGACGACATCGCCATTCCGCGCGGCCTGAAGAAGATCGACTGGGAGGCGGAGATTGCGCTCGCCATCGGCAAGCCGGGCAAGCGCATCAAAGCCGAGCGCGCGCTCGAGCATGTTGCCGGCTTCATGACCACCAACGACGTGTCCGCCCGCGACCTGCAAATCCGCGCCGACCGACCGGGGCTGCGCTCGGATTGGCTCAACGGCAAGAGCCACGACAATTTCGCGCCGATGGGGCCGTTTCTGGTGCCGCGCGCTTTCGTGCCGGACGCGATGAACCTGTTCATCCGGCTCACCGTCAACGGCGAGATCAAGCAAAACGGCAACACCTCGCAATTCATCTTCACGCCAGAAGAGCAGATCGCCTACGCCTCCAACATCCTGAGCCTCGACAGCGGCGACGTTTTCAGCTGCGGCACCTGCGGCGGCGTCGGCCAGGGCACCAACACGTTCCTTAAGGTCGGCGATGTCATGGAGACCGAGATCGAGAGCTTGGGCAAGATGCGCAATCGCATGGTGGCGGAGGGGTAAGACGTGGATGGCCGGGTCAAGCCCGGCCATGACGGGAGCGGAGTTATTCGCTATGTTGGCGTCAACATATAATTCGTCAGGAAACGCCATGAAGCTTAAGCCGGAACAGATCAAAGACTTCGACGACCAGGGCTACCTGTTCTTCCCGAATTGCTTCTCCGAGGAAGAGATCGCGCTGTTGCGCGACGACGCCGAGGCGATCCTCAAGCTCGACCGTAAGGAAGTGTGGCGCGAGAAATCGGGCGCGCCGCGCACCGCCTTTGCCGCGCACACCTTCAACGAGACGTTTCGCCTGCTCGCCTGCCATCCGCGGCTGGTCGAGCCGCTGCGCCAACTGTTCGGCGAAGACGTCTACGTGCATCAGTTCAAGCTCAACGCCAAAGCCGCCTTCGAGGGCGACGTCTGGCAGTGGCATCAGGATTACGGCACCTGGGCGCGCGACGACGGCATGCCGGAGCCGCGCGCCATGAACATCGCGGTGTTCCTCGACGAAGTGATGCCGATCAACGGCGCGCTGATGGTGATCCCGAAAAGCCACAAACAGGGCGTGCTGGCGGCCGGTCACGACACCGCGACCACGTCCTATCCGCTGTGGACGCTCGACAACGAGACGGTGACGCGGCTCGCCGCCCAAGGCGGCATCGTGGCGCCGACCGGCAAGCCCGGCTCGGTGCTGATGTTCCACGGCAATCTGGTGCACGCCTCGCCGCCGAACATCACGCCCTATCCGCGCAAGATCGTCTATCTGACGCTGTGCGCCTGCTCCAACCACATCACCAAATTCACCCGGCCGGAATGGATCGCGCACCGCGATTTCGCGCCGATCGTGCCGGTCGCCGACGACGCGCTGTTGCAATATGCGCGCAGCGCATCGCGTCGCGGCGGAGTAGATATGAACCTGCAATCCCTCCTCGCCGCGCGCGTCGAGGCCGGCAAGCCGGTTCGCGTCGGGCTGATCGGCGCCGGCAAATTCGGCTCGATGTTTCTGGCGCAGGTACCGTCGATTGCGGGCCTCGAAGTCGCGGTGATCGCCGACCTCGATCCCGAACGCGCCAAGCTTGCCTGCAAGACCGTCGGCTGGGACGCCGCGCGCATCGCGCGCACGCGCTTCGTCGCGCGCGGCGCCGAAGCCATCGCCGACGAGCGCGTCGACGTCGTCATCGAGGCGACCGGCAGTCCGGTCGCCGGCATCGCGCACGCGCTCGCGGCTATCGAGGCGCAGCAAGCATATCGTCATGGTCAATGTCGAGGCCGATGCGCTGGCCGGGCCGTTGCTCGCGCGGAAGGCGCGCGAGGCCGGCGTGATCTATTCGATGGCCTATGGCGACCAGCCGGCGCTGATTTCGGAAATGGTCGACTGGGCGCGCTCGGCGGGCTTTGTCGTCGCCGCGGCCGGCAAGGGCACCAAATATCTGCCGGCGTATCATACGGTCACGCCGGACGGCGTGTGGCAGCATTACGGGCTGACCGCCGCGGAAGCCAAAGCCGCCGGCATGAATTCGCAGATGTTCAATTCGTTTCTCGACGGCACCAAGTCGGCGATCGAGATGGCGGCGGTGGCCAATGCCTGCGAACTCGATGTGCCGCATGACGGCTTGGATTTTCCGCCGTGCGGCGCCGATGAGCTGGCGCGCGTGCTGCGGCCGAAGGCGATTGGCGGCGTGCTGGAGAGCGACGGCATGGTCGAAGTGGTGTCGTCGCTGCAGCGCGACGGCGCGCCGGTCGCGCGCGATCTGCGCTGGGGCGTCTATGTGGTGCTCAAGGCGGGCAACGATTACGCCGCGGCCTGCTTCAAGCAATACGGCCTGCCGACCGACGATACCGGGCGATATGCGGCGATGTACAAGCCGTTCCATCTGATCGGCCTGGAACTGTCGATCTCGGTGCTCAATGTCGCGCTGCGCGGTGAGCCGACCGGAAGCTGCCACGGCTTCCGCGGCGACGCGGTGGCGGTCGCCAAGCGCGCGCTGAAAGCCGGCGAGACGCTCGACGGCGAAGGCGGCTATACCGTTTATGCCAAGCTCATTCCGGCCGAGCGGAGCTTGAAGCTCGGCGCCTTGCCGATCGGGCTCGCGCATCACGTCAAGCTCAATCGCGACGTCGCCGCCGGCGCGATTTTGAGCGCCGCTGACGTGGCGCTCGATGAGAATTCGCAAGCGGTCCGCATCCGCCGCGACATGGAGCGGCAGACAAAGTTCCGGCACAGTGCATGGCAGCGGAATAGCCCGTTACTCAATCCAGATCCGCGACCGCGGCATGAATGCGCAGCAGTTCAGCAATAGTGCTTGGATCGCGCCGGCCGAAGCCGCATTCGGTGGCGATGGAAAAATGTCCGGCGTATCGCTTCGCCGTGGCGAGCCGCTGCTTGGTGCCTTCGACGCCGTCGGTATAGTGGACGAGCCCAAGGCATAATTCGGTTTCGGGCCGCAGCTTGAGCCGCTGCAACGGCGCGAAATAGGCGTCGTCGGACCGGTTGCGCGGCACCGGCATGTGAATGAGCTGGATCGGCCGCGCAATCTGCCGCGACACCCGATTGGCGAAATCGACCATGTCGGCCATGTCGGTCGGCTCGATCACGTGGCGATGGTTCGAATCGCCGTAGCACAGGTGATAGAGCAGATCGACGTCGGCGGGGACGCGGTTGCCGAGGTCGACCAGAATATTGGCGAAGGTGTCCTGCATCTCCGCCTTGCTGCGGCCGTAGCTCGACGCTTCGTTGCGTTCGAGCCGCGCAAACACCGCGGAGGCGACGTCGAACTGGATCGCCAATTCGTCGTGCGGGATCGCGGCGGCGATCTTATCGATCTCGCGCTTGAGCGCGTCGTTATAGAGCGGGTCGATCGGCGCATGCAGCGCATCGACCAAGAACAGCCAGATCACCGAATGCGCCGGCACCAGATCGACCTGGAATTTGCTGCCGGCGGGAATCTTGCCGGCGTCTTTCAACGCCTTGAAAACGGCATACGAAGCTTTGGCGATGTCGGCGTAGAACAGATTAGCGAAATGCACATCCTGCGGCATGCAGTCCCGGTTTGAGCGAGTAGCGCTCGCGTCCGGTGCCGCTTGCGTGCACGCGGAAGAATTGGCCCGATTTTTCGAATGCCGGGTTCTCGGCGAAG
Source organism: uncultured Alphaproteobacteria bacterium (assembly GCA_963816565.1). Lineage (GTDB taxonomy): Bacteria > Pseudomonadota > Alphaproteobacteria > Rhizobiales > Xanthobacteraceae > BOG-931. The sequence goes on from CAWFLM010000004.1 coordinate 568,910, forward strand.
ACCGGTTCCAGCCAGGTGATCCAGTCGCCGCGCGGGCCGGTTTCGCCGTCCGGCAGCCGCTTAAGCCGCGGGCCGAGCGCGGCGGCCACTTGCGCGAACACTTCACCCGCATTCGCCATCGGCACGCTGCCGACGAGGTGGATATTGCGCGACATTCAGTCGCCGGCGCAAACGTCGGCGTGGATTTTAAGGAGCGTGCGCACCGTTTCTTCCGAACGCGAACGCGCCATGCCGCATTCGGTGGCGATGCCGAAGTCCGGCGCGTAGCGCCGCGCCGCCGCGATGCGCGCCTTGGTGCCTTCGATGCCGTCTTTGGCGTGCACAAGACCGAGAAACAGCGCGGTGCCGTCGCCAAGCTTGAGATCGCGCAGCGGGCGATGGAAGGCGTCGTCGCTGCGCCCGATCGGCACCGGCATGTGGATATAAGCGAGCTTGTGTTTGATCGATTTGCTCAGTGCGTTGGCGAAATCGACCATTCGCGCCGCGTCTTTCGGCTCGACGAAATGCTTGGCGCCGAAATCGCCGTAGCACAGATGCAAGCCGAGCTCGACGTCGTCGGGCACCGCGGCGCATAGCCGCTGCATGCGCTCAAGAATTTGCTGGTGTGAGACATTGGCCGGCACCGCTTCGCTCGGCTGGCCGTCCCAGATCACCATCTCGTTGCAGACGTCCCACTGGATGCAGAGATCGCGATGCGGAATGTGGCGGACCAGCGCCGCGACTTCGGCGATCATCGCCTTCTCGTAAGCCGCCTCGACCGCGGGCAGCACGGCGGGCACGACGACCGAACTCACAACGGCAAACGGCGTCGGCAGGCAGACTTGAAACCGGATGTCTTTCGGTAGCGTGCCGTCCTCGCGCGCCGCGACGAAGTCGAGATAGGACGCGCGCGCCTCGCGGGCATAGCCCAGTTCGCCAAATTTTACATCCGACGGCGCGACGCCTTCCGCGAGCGTCAACAGTGGAAATTTATTGGTCGGGCGGATCGCGCCGGAGGGATCCGGGCGGAGGAAAGCGCTGGCGCGCAACAGCGGATATTGCCAGCTGATCCACAGTTTGCGGCCGCCGACCTCGCCGTCGGGGATGCGGTGCAGATGCGGGCCGAGCATGTTGCCGACGGTGGCAAAAACCTCATCGACCGTGTCGAGGCCGATGCTGCCGACAAGATGAACGTCCATGCGCGTCCTGCCGCTATTCCGCCGCAAGCCGCGGCGGCGGCCGCACGCTTTCGACGCCGTCGGCCGCGGTCGCCGAGATCGTGGTGCGCACCATGTAGCGCGGCTCGTTGCCGGGCCACGGCCGGCCGCGATGCATGGTGGCGCGGTTGTCCCACATGATGACGTCGCCGGCGCGCCATTTGTGTTCGTAGGTCGTGCCCGGCGCTGTCGCCGCGACGGTCAAGTCCTCGATGAATTTCTCGCCTGCCTTCGGCTCCATGCCTTCGACCGCGTAAGTATGCGAGGCGATGTAGAGCGCTTTGCGGCCGTTGACCGGATTCGTCCACACCATGCGCCAGCACACCGGCGGCAGCGTCGCCATCTCTTCCGGACTGGCGAGACCCTCGGCGATCTTGCCGCGCGAATGGCCGTAGCTGTGCCAGGCGAAGGAGCTTTCCAGCTGCTTTTGCAGCGCCGGCTCGAGCCGCTCGAAGGCAAGGCGCGTTGAGGCGAATTCGGTCTCGCCGCCGCGCGCCGGAATGGTGCGCGCCGCCAGCACCGAGGTCAGCGCCGGAACGGTTTTGAACGATGAATTAGTGTGCCAAAGCTGATTGGCCTTGTTGCGCATGGCATAGCGGTGATCTTCCGGCACGACATTGCCGTCCGGACCGATCGTGGTGAGGACCACAAAATTGGTGCCGGTGCCGAGCGAGCCGACTTTGGTGACTTCCGGCGGGCCGAAGCGGCGCGAAAACGCGAGCTGGCCTTCGCCGTCGACCTGTTGGCCGCGAAACACCAGGACGGAATGCTCTTCGAACGCCGCGCGCACCGCGGCATAGATGGCGTCGTCAGCGGCGACGTCGGCCAGCGTCACGCCACGTATTTCGGCGGCAAAGCCCGGACCCAAAGGGACGATATCCATGGCGCAACCTCCGGAATGATTTTCTGCTGGAATTTCCCTCAAAAACGGTCTGCTGGCAAGGAAGCCGAACCGCTGGAACAATATCGTAGGGTGGGCTGAGCCAACGAAGTCCGGCCCGAAGTGGCCGGCCCGATGACAAGCTCCGCGAAGCCCACCGGTTGCGGTGATTGCGTGGGCACGGCGCTTCGCGCCTTTGCCGACCCTACGCTTTAGGCCTGAAACTTCGCGGTGACTTCGGTGCGGGATCGGCTGCGATTTGATCTTCTCCGGATCGGCCGGATCGCGCACCGCCCAGACGCGCGTCTCGCTGCCTTCGACCGCAACCGCATCGCCGACAATAATCCGATGCGCGACGTCGAAGCTCGAACGGCGAAATTCGCTCACTTGCGAGGCGATCTCCACCACGTCGCCGAACTTCGCCGGCGCGAGAAAGCGCGCGCCGGCATCGACCAGCGGAATGCCGACGATGCCGAACACCTTGCCGAGCTCCGGCGGCTTGACGCCCAGCGCCAGCTCGAACAGCGTCCAGGTGCCCCAATCGAAGAACTCGAAAAACCGGGCATTGAAGACAATGCCGGCCGGGTCGCAATGGCCCCATTCGATGGTGAACTGCCGGCGATTGATCAGATTGGCCATGTTCGCTCAAGATTTGGCCGCATGATCGCCGGGAAAACGGAGGGGCGTCAACCAACCCCAAAAACATGACGGGCGAGCTTGCGCTCGCCCGCCACGTTCCTCGTGCTGCTACCCGCAGCTTGGAACCAGGATCAAACCCGCCACGTGATGCAACGCCGGTAGCTGCGACCGCACCCAGGCTCATCTGATCTTGGTGATGGTCACATTCGGCAGAACCAAACGCGACCGATCTGAGAGCAGGATACGCCGCGGCGCGGGAGGTGCAAGTTAAAGCGTGCTGCCGCGAACGGGCTGCGCGTTTGGGGATAATTCTGTGGATTGGGTTTGATTCTTTCGCCTTGCGCGACGAAATGTGCGGGCCCGGCCCGGTGGACGCATTACGGCAACGACTAATTTTTATTTCAGGAGGTTTGAATAGAACCGCGGCGGCCTCCCGCGCGACCAATCTCGGGGGCATTGCGCTCTGCGCTTGAGGGCGACTGTGCGCGCTATCGCCACGTTTTGTTACGCCATATTGACGGCATTTTTGCTGCTGGCTGCCATGGTCAGCGTCATGCCCGGTGCGGCTTTGGCCGGGGCGCTGGAAGACGGCACCACGGCCTACGAGCACGGCGACTACCAAACCGCGCTGAAGCTGTTGCAGCCGCTCGCCGGTCAGGGCGCCGCCGGAGCGCAACTCGTGCTTGGCTTCATGCATCACTACGGCCAGGGCGTGCCGCAGGATGACGTGCAAGCTGCGCAGTGGATGCGCAAGGCCGCCGAGCAGGGCAACGCAGCGGCGGAAGCCTCGCTCGGCGGCATGTATCTGGAGGGCCAGGGCGTGCCGAAGAATGAAGAGGAGGCGGTGCAATGGCTGCGCAAAGGGGCGGAACAAGGCGTGCCGCCGGCGCAATTCGCGCTCGGCAGCCTGGCGAATGCGCACGGCAACACCGCCGAGGCCTTGAAGTGGTATCGCCTCGCCGCCGCGGCGGGCAACGACGGGGCGCAGAACAATCTCGGCCACATGTACGAGAGCGGAAACGGCGTGAAGCAGAGCTACAGCGACGCCGCGCAATGGTTTCGCCGCGCCGCCGACCAGGGGCTTGCCGCGGCGCAATACAATCTCGGCGTCCTCTATGACAATGGCCATGGCGTCAGCCGCGACTATCAGGAGGCGGCGAAATGGTTTCGCCTCGCCGCGGCGCAGGGCGACGCCGACGCGCAATACGATCTCGGCATTTTGTACGATGACGGCAACGGCGTGCCGCATGACGACACCGAGGCGGCCAAATGGTTTCGGCTTTCCGCCGACCAGGGCGACATGCAGGCGCAGGACAATCTCGGCGCTTTGTATGCGCAAGGCGATGGCGTGCCTAAAGATGTCGTGCAGGCCTATATGTGGTTTGCGCTGTCGGCGGCGCAGGGCAATTCGGTCGCGGTCGGCAATCTTAAGGTCACCGGCGACCTGATGACGCCCGCGCAAATCGCCGCGGCCAAGGATTTGGCGCGGCAATGGAAGCCCAAGCCAGCGCAATAACGCGCGCGAATTTTTGTGCGGCGGGCCTAGCCGAAAATCCACGACACCAAATCCTTGATCTCGGTGCGGCGCACCGTTCCTTCGACATGGCTGGCGAGCGGAACGCGGCGCGGGCCGCCGGCGATCACCTGCTTTTGCGCGCGGGCCCGCAGCGACGGCGGCACGAACGGCCAGGCGCGGCCAAAACAATGCTGCGGGTCGCCGAGACAGCGCCGATGCCGCTTGCAGCGCCGCCGCGCACAGCGGCGCCACAAGCGCAGCGCATCGCCATAAAGCCGGAACGTCATGCGGTGCGCGGCGTCGATCTCGGCCTTGCCCTGCTCGTAGCTGCGGCGCTTGTGATAATTGCCTTTCTCGGATTTCGGTTTGTTACGCCATGAGGGCATGGTCTTCCTCCGATCGTTTGGCTCGCGCCTCCTTCTCCCCGCGCGCGGGGAGAAGGTTGGGATGAGGGGGCCTCTCCGCTGGGCTGAGAGTCACGGCAATGTCTGCAACACCGCCGCATCCGCCCGCACCGCTCAGAATCGCGGAGAGGCCCCCTCACCCTCCTCCCGATCAAGTCGGGGGTCGACCTCTCCCCGCACGCGGGGAGAGGTAGAAAAGCATCCCCGTTCTCGCGAGCGCATCCGCGCGCGAGTGTTGTCGAACAACGATGTCATTTTCCTCGTCACCACCGGGCTTGACCCGGTGGTCTATGCGCAAGTGCAGCGACAAGAGCCGAGCGGAAAGCTTCGAACCAGCTCCACCGCCGCATGGATTCGCTTCGGATCAAGTCCGGCAATGACGAACAAATAAAATAAAAAGAAAGGAAGCGGAACGCCGGCAGACGCGGTATTCCACGACCCGCACGCATACGGCGCGCGGGGCGCGCCACGGAGAAGGCGGCTTGCGCCGCCCTTCCGCTTCGGGCGCGCTCGCCTGCCGGCGTTCCACCAACGGCACTTGCGGCAGCGACCGAACGCCACCGCTCAGCTCCAGTTCACGCACTTCCTGGGACGGAACTAGTTAGGAGCGGGCGTTACCCACTCCCGGCCGTTCCAGTACAGCGGGCGATGTAGCCCGCAGGCCGGTCGTCGTGCCGGCCGGGCGTTTTTTACCCGGAGCCGCCCGGGAGCGGACTGCAAATCCGCCCGCGGGAACCGCACTCGCCCCACCTGCCGGTTTGCCTCCGGAAGGCGTCCTTTCTGGGCAAGATTTGATTCGCTCAATATGTAACGAAACGAGGGACATTTGTCAAGGCGTCATCGCCGTTACAGTGACGAACGGCGCACCTCTCAGCTTGCAGCGTCTGTACGTGTAAATCGCTCGTAAGTATCCAGTTCATCGAATTCATCGAAGCGCGCTTGCCTCACAGTCTTTGATAACAGGAGCAACGTTACGACAAAGTCATACTGCTCCGAAAAGATTGTGAACTCGCGAGTCTCCTCGGCCAACCATACGCCTGGCGGATGCTGGATGCCGGCGCGCGCGTCAACGAGGAGATCTTGCTTGGCTGCCAATGACGCCGCTGGTATTTCAATCGGACCGCGAGAGGTCCGGAAATACGCACCGGATTTTAATGCTGCATCGGAAGCGCGCGACCAAAGTATGAAGCTATCCCGAGAGACGACGAGGACCGCCCGCCTATGGGTGTAGCTGAGCCAACGTAGCATCGCCGCTATCAATGAAACACGATAGCGATCCGCGCAGTGTGATAGGCGGTCTAGGTCGATCTTTTCGTCTGCGGGAATTTGCCGGCGAAAGTCATCCAAAGGCATCAGAAAGTTTGCGGCGAACCGATTGGCCTGGTTCTCAATCTGCCCGTATTCGGAATCCCAGCGCACCACATCTTGCGAGCTGCAGCGAATGCCCTCCGGGTAGGCCGCACGATGCAGCAAATAATGACCGAATTCATGTGCAAGCGTAAAGTTAATGCGTCCCGGTGAAGTGATTGCGGTGTTGTAGAAGATATCTCCCCGACGCCAACCACGGGCCGCGCACTGTATGAGCTTGGCCACGTCGAAGACCGCGAGCTTTTCAAGGAGGTCCAAGGCGACCGTGAAGATCCGCCGAACCAGACGCTCAATACGAAGCTGGGCGTAGGCCTGACGGTCAACTTTGGCTTCTCGCAAAAGCCTGCCCGTGGCCATTACGAGGATTATCACGAGAAAATGACTACCTACGCGACAATTCTGTTAGGCCAGGCGGAAGCCCTAGAGCCGGGCGTGACGGCCCAGGTCTATCGCGTTGAAGAGCCAGAGGACGATGGCTCACCTTTCAACTATTTGGACACCGCTTCCAGCCGCGCAGAGATTAACTCTGTCACCTGCAAGTTGCGGCTCGACAAGGTCGCGATCATCGGCGTAGGCGGCACCGGATCTTATGTGCTCGACCTCGTCGCGAAAACGCCTGTGAAGGAAATCCACCTTTACGACAGCGATGTTTATTCCACACACAATGCGTTTCGGTCGCCCTCCGCGCCATCGATTGATCAATTACGTGAACGGCCGAAGAAGGTTGCCTATTTCAAGCTTATCTACGAGAAAATGCATCGTGGCATTTTTGCACATGAGACTAATGTAGATGCGTCGAATGTCGGCGACCTGCGAGGGATGAATTTCATCTTCCTGTGTATGGATCAGGGTGAAGCAAAGCGGATCATTATTCAGAAGCTCGAGGAGTTTGGCATCTCGTTTATAGACGTAGGAATGGGCATATTTATGAAGAACGAGTCTTTGGGGGGCATTCTGCGTGTGACAACGAGCACCGCCCAGCACCGCGCTCATGTACACGAGAAGGGGCGTATACCGCTTGGTGGGGCTGACAATGTTGAAGACGACTACGACAAGAATATTCAAATCGCCGATCTAAACTCACTCAACGCGGTTCTCGCCGTCATCCGGTGGAAGAAGTTGTGCGGCTTTTATGCCGACCGAGAGAACGAATTTTTCAGTACCTACACGATCGACTGCAACATGCTAACGAGCGAAGATGCTCCATGACCAAAATCGGCAAGGTCGTTCCGGAATTCGTCGAATTCGCGCCGCCTGAGCTTACGGAGGGCGTTCTGTACATTTCCATGGCTTATGCATCTGCAGTGCATAAGTGCTGTTGCGGGTGTGGCGAGAAGGTCGTCACGCCATTCACTCCGAGGGATTGGAAACTGACATTCGACGGAGATTCGGTGTCGCTTTATCCCTCGATCGGGAATTGGAGCTTCAAATGCCGGTCGCACTATTGGATAGAAAACAGCACTGTAAAGTGGGCCGATCAGCTGATGAAACGCGCGCCTGCAAAACCGGCGGTCCCTGCCCTCCGGGCCCGGTTTCGTTCATGGCTGAGAAACTGGTGGTCCTAGTTTGCACGGGAAACGCGACATAATTTAACAACTGTCCTTGAAAGGAATTTGCGATGCAAAATGAAGTGAAGCAGTATCGTGTTTTACGAGGCGTTCGCGTATAATCCTTCGACTTGCAGCTACGACTTATGGATGGGCACTGCGCCGCTCGCGACGATCAAAAAGTATGGCCTGAGGGGTGATCCTTAGCTACCCCCTCTATGGCAGCGAGGCGTTGTGCGTTGGTGAATGGGGATACAAAGCACCTGAAGCGCGGCACTATCTAACAGGTCAGATTCTTTGCGAGGAAACAGACCGATGAGCGACACGAAAAAACTCTTCGTCGAAAGGCGGCCCGAAGGTGATTTCGCCGTGCGTAAGGGAAACTCCGAGCGGGCCAGCGACGTGCTGCCGACACAGAAAGAAGCTATCGAGCGGGCGCGTGAGCTAAATCCGGGGCACTCCCCCGACGTCGAACGGGTTCGACATACGAACAAAGGAAAGCCCGACCAGTGGCGTAAGGCGTAACTGCAAGCGGCTGGCGCGGCTGACTATCTGCTCTTCCTCACGCCTGCGCGCATTTGCGCGCATCCGCGTCTTAGAGTGCACGTCAAACCAAAAACGTGGATGGCCGGAACAAGTCCGGCCATGACGCGGCGGCGAACATCGCATACGCTGTCCCTCCCCTCACGACCCACGACCCCCGCATGACCGCCGCCGCGATCGAACCGACCGAAGGATTTTTGCGCTGGCGCTATCTGTGGTGGTCGCTTGCCGCGCTCGCGGCGATGATCGTGGCGATCGTTGCGGGCAATCTGTGGCTGCTCGATTTCGTCCATGTGTTTTCGAGCCTGCTGTGGACCGGCATCGACCTGTTCATGGGCTTCGTGCTCGGCCCGATCCTGCGCCGGGTGGGGCTTCCGGTACGGCGCGAGATCATGCGGCGGCTGACGCCGCGCACGCTGTTTTTGATGCCGACGGTGTCGATCATCGGCGGCACCTCGGGCTGGTTCCTGGCGGTGGCGCTCGGCTACACGGCGCTGCCGTGGCCGGACTATGGCTGGGTGGCCGCGGCGCTCGTCCTGGTGACGCTGATGACGATCCAGGGGCTCGGCTTCCTCACGCCGGTCAACGTCATCGTCTGCCTCGAGCTGCAGAAAGCCGAGCCCGATATGAAGCGGATCACCGGCCTGATGCAAAAATACTTCTACGCCGTGGCGCTGCAGGGCACGATGCAGGTGGCGATCCTGATCGTGATGACGCGGTTCCGCACGGGGATTTGAGGCGGGGACGCAGGCGGTTCGTAGGATGGGTGGAGCCAACGGGTCGGCGCGCAGCGCCGCCCGATGACAGGCTCCGCGATACCCATCATAAAGCGGCGAGGCTGCATGATGGGTTTCGCAAGGCTCAACCCATCCTAATCGCCGACGCTTTGGACTTGCTCCGGGCTTCCCGTTACAAACTCCGAGTTTGCGACGAGCCTGGATCAGTCGGGCCACCGACTTCGCGCTGCACCGCGTCCGCGGACACATGCGCCGAGCGAATCCCGCGCCCGTCAATCCATCTTGATATCGGCCGAGCGGATCACCTTGCCCCATTTCTCGGTGTCGTCGGCGACGAGCTTGCCGAATTCGTCCGGTCCCATCGGCATCGGTTCGGCGCCGAGATTAGCCATCTTCGCCGTCATGGCCGGGTCGGCGAGAGCCGCGGCGACCGCCTTGGACAGGGTCTCGATCACCGGGGCCGGGGTGCCCTTGGGCGCGGCGAGGCCGAACCAGCCGGTGGCGTCGTAGCCCGGCACGGTGTCGGCGATCGGCGGCACGTCGGGCAGCGCGGCGGAACGCTTCGCCGAGGTGACGCCGAGCGGGCGGAGCTTGTCGGCGCGCAGATAGCCGATCGAGGAGGTGATGCCCTCGAACATCACCTGGATGTGGCCGGCGAGGAGATCGATCAGCGCCGGGCCGCCGCCGCGATAGCCGACCACGTTGAGCTTGACGCCGGTCATGGCCATGAACAATTCGGCGAACATATGCGGCGGGCTGCCGTTGCCGGCGGTGCCGAGATCGATCTTGCCCGGATTGGCCTTGGCGTAGGCGATGAACTCGGCCGTGGTCTTGACCGGAAACGACGGCGTGACCTCGAGCACCGAGGGCGCCTGCATGATGCCGGCGATCGGCACCATGCTCGCCATGTAATTGAAATTCAGATGCGGATAGAGCGTGGCGTTGATGGCGTTCGACGAGGTGACCAAAAGCAGCGTGTAGCCGTCAGGCTCGGCATGGATCGCCGCCTCGGTGGCGATGTTGCTGCCGGCGCCGTCGCGGTTCTCGACGACAAATTGCTGGCCGAGCTTTTTCGACAGCCAATCGCCGATCAGCCGCGCGCAGATGTCGGTCGGACCGCCGGCGGCATACCCGACCAACAGCAGCACCGATCGCGACGGATAGCTTTGCGCGCGCGCGAGCCGCGCCACGGCGGGAAGCGCGACGGCGCCGCCGGCGAGACGCAACACGGACCTGCGGGGAAGTTTCATCGCAGTCCCCCCTGAGTTTGGTAGGCTTCTAGGCCTCCAGGCTACACCAATTGCGGGGGCGCGCCTATGCGTGAACGGGCACGGCGACGATCGCCCCACCCCGTGCAGGGACACTCCCTCGTCACCGTTTTTGCCGTAAGCTTGGGCGCATGAGCGATGCCAAACCCCTGTTCACGGCGCTGCGCGATGTGGCCGATGCCGATGCGGCGGCGGCCATCGAGCGGCTGATCGAAACCGGCGCCGACCGCGAGCTGGTCCGCATCAACGTGCTGGCGTTTGCCGCCGCGCATGGGCTCGACGAGGAGCGCACCATCGCGGCGTTCCTGCATGCCGCGCAGCTCGGCCTATTCGAATTGTCGTGGGACGTGCTGTGCCCGACCTGTCGCGGCGTGCTCGACGTCACCGCGACGCTCAAGGACGTGCACAAGGCGCCCTACGAATGCGCGCTGTGCAGCCGGTCGTTCGAAGTCTCGCTCGACGAGATGGTCGAGGTGGTGTTCACGGTGAGCCCGCGGGTGCGCAAGATCGCCGCGCACGATCCGAGCAGCCTGCCGTTCTGGGACTATTACCGCCAGGTGTTCTGGAGCTCCGCCGTCGATCTGTCCGACGCCGACCTGAAAAAGCTGATCGCGGAGTTCACGCTCGATGCCCGCGTGCTCGGCCCGGGCGAGCAGGCAACCGTCGACCTGCAGGTGCCCGAAGGCTGGGTCATCGTGTTCGAGCCGGTTTCGCATTTCGGGCACTACATGAAGGTCGCGCCCGAGCGCGCCGCCGGCGTGCAGGAGCTTTCGCTCACTTTCGAGGGCGCCGGCGCACCGACTTTGACGACGCCGATGCAGGTCGGCGCGGCGCGCCTGACCATGACCAACCGCACCATGGCGCGCGCCTTGCCGGTGGTCTGGTTCGAGAGCGCCGGCTATGACGCGCTGGTCGGCCAGCGGCGGCCCAATCTCTCGGCCAAGCGCATTTTCACCAACCAGACGTTTCGCGATCTCTATCGCACCGACACGCTGGCGGTCGACCAGGGGCTCAAGATCGTCAGCCTCAGTTTCCTGTTCACCGACCTCAAAGGCTCGACCGAGCTTTACGCCCGCGTCGGCGATCTCGTCGCCTATGAGCTGGTGCGCCAGCATTTTCATCTGCTCACCGACATCGTGGCGGCGCACGGCGGCGCCGTGGTCAAGACCATCGGCGATGCGGTGATGGCGACGTTTCCGACGCCGGACCGCGCGCTCACCGCGGCCTTGCGGATGCGGGACGCGATCGGCGGCGTCGGCAGCGAGACGCGCAACGAGGATTTGTTGCTCAAGATCGGCATCCACGAGGGGCCGTGCCTTGCCGTCATGCTCAACGACCGGCTCGATTATTTCGGCCAGACCGTGAATATCGCCGCGCGGGTGCAGGGGCTTGCGACCTCGCGCGCGATCTTCGCCACCAAGCCGGTGGTGGACGATCCGCAGTCGGCGGCGCTGCTGCAGGCCGCCGGCATTACGCCGCGCCCGCAAAGCGCGGCGCTCAAGGGCGTCGCCGGCGAAGTCGCGGTTTATGAGATTCAGTAGCGGCGTTTGCTACGGAAGCGCGAACTAAAGGTCGTGGATGGCCGGGTCAAGCCCGGCCATGACGGTTAAGAGGCGGCAGGCGGCGCATTCACCGTCTTGCCCGGCCATTTGCACAAATCCGCGATGATGCATGTCTCGCACAGCGGGCGGCGGGCTATGCAGGTGTAGCGGCCGTGCAAGATGAGCCAATGATGGGCGTGCAGCAGGTATTTTTCCGGCACGACTTGCATCAGCTTCATCTCGACGTCGAGCGGCGTCTTGCCGACGGCCAAGCCGGTGCGGTTGCCGACGCGGAAAATGTGGGTGTCGACGGCGATGGTCGGCTCGCCGAAAGCGACATTGAGCACGACGTTCGCGGTCTTGCGGCCGACGCCGGGCAATGCTTGCAGCGCCTCGCGGTCGTGGGGGACCTTGCCGCCATGCTCGGCGACAAGCTGCTCCGACAGCGCGATCACGTTCTTCGCCTTGGTGCGGTAAAGCCCGATGGTCTTGATCAGGTCGCGCACCCGCGCCTCGCCGAGCGCGACCATCTTCTCCGGCGTGTCGGCAAGCGCGAACAATGCCGGCGTCGCCTTGTTGACGCCGGCGTCGGTCGCCTGCGCCGACAGCACGACGGCAACAAGCAGCGTGAACGGATTGATGTAGTGCAGCTCGGTGCGCGGGTTCGGATTGGCGGCGGCAAAGCGGCGGAACGCCTCCTCGACCTCGGCCTCCGTCCATTGCGGCAGCTCGCCGTGGGCCGCCTCCGCGTCGGCCTTGCGCCGCGCCTTGCCGGGCTTCAGGCGCGCTGCCGTCCCCTTGCGGGCGGCGGTTAAACGCTGCCGGGCGGCCTTCCCGGGTTTCTTTCGCGCCGGCTTCTTTCGCACCATGGTCCTCGGCCCTACCTTTCCCGTATAATGAGCAGCATGGACAGCGACAATAACCGCGACTCGGCCGCGCACGACCCGAAAATCTTTTCCGCCGTGATCACGCCGCACCGCTCGCTCGGCCCGAAGGGCTTTTTGATCTTCATGATCTGCCTCGGCGGCCTAAGCTTCGTCTCCGGCGTGGTCTTCGTGCTGATGGGGGCGTGGCCGGTGTGCGGCTTCTTCGGGCTCGACGTGTTGGCCGTCTATCTCGCGTTTCGCGCCAATTACCGCACCGGCCGCGCCTACGAAGAGGTCACCGTCACCGCGTCCGAGCTCACGGTCCGCCAGGTCAGCCATCGCGGCCGGGTGCGCGAATGGACGCTCAATCCGCTCTGGGTGAAGCTCGACCGCATCGTGCACGAGGAATTCGGCATCGAGCGGCTGTTTTTGGTGTCGCGCGGCCGCCGCCTGCCGATTGCCGCGTTTTTAGGCCCGCACGAGAAGGAGAGCTTCGCGCTCGCTTTGTCGAACGCGCTCGGCGAGGCCAAGCGCGGACCGACGCGGACAGTACTCAATTAGCGCAGAAATCGGGTGGTTTGCCGGCTGGCGGCGGCATAGATCGGGAGTCAGATGATGGAGGCACCGATGCTGTCGCCCGACCGCGTTTCCAACTCGACCCTGCTCACCGAAGCCGCCGCCGATTACGACGTGGTGCGCCGCGCCATCGGCCATATCCGCGGCCATTGGCGCGAGCAGCCTGAAATCGAGACCATCGCCGAGGCCGCCGGCGTCACGCCGACCGAATTGCACCATTTGTTCCGCCGCTGGGCGGGCATCACGCCGAAGGCGTTCCTGCAGGCGCTCACGCTTGACGGCGCGCGGCAGCTCCTCCGCGACTCCGCCAGCGTGCTCGACGCCACCTATGAAGTGGGCCTGTCCGGTCCCGGCCGGCTGCACGATCTGTTCGTCACCCACGACGCGATGTCGCCCGGCGAATGGAAGGTCGGCGGCGAAGGCCTCACCATGCGCTACGGTTTTCACGCCTCGCCGTTCGGCATGGCGCTCGTCATGGCGACCGACCGCGGCCTCGCCGGCCTGGCGCTCGCCGACGCCGGCAAGGAACGCAGCGCGCTTGCCGACATGAAGCGGCGCTGGCCCAAGGCCACTTACGTCGAGGACGCCGCGGCGACGGCGCCGCTCGCCAAGCGCATTTTCGATTCCACGCAATGGCGGCCCGAACAGCCGCTGCGCGTCGTGCTGATCGGCACCGACTGGGAGGTGCGGGTCTGGGAAGCGCTGCTGCACATCCCGATGGGCAAGCTCGTCACCTATTCCGACATCGCCGGCAAAGTGCGAAAGCCCGCCGCCGCGCGCGCGGTCGGCGCCGCCGTCGGCAAGAACCCGATCTCCTTCGTGGTGCCGTGCCACCGCGTCGTCGGCAAATCGGGCGAACTCACCGGCTATCACTGGGGCATCACCCGCAAGCGCGCCATGCTGGGCTGGGAAGCGGGGCAGGTCGGAGCGGCGGCGTAGTTCTTCTCCCTCTCCCCGCGCGCGGGGAGAGGGCTGGGGTGAGGGGGCGTTGCCGCGATTCTCGAGCGATCCGGTTCGCATCGCGACGTTGCAAACAATCCCGCAAGTATCAGCCCAGCGGAGAGGCCCCCTCATCCCGACCTTCTCCCCGCGTGCGGGGAGAAGGAGATTGCCGCTCATTGACCCTCGCCGCGATCCGCCATACCTCGGGTTCATCTTCAAGCCCGAGGACAGCGGACAATGCAGCAGCGACGCCCGGTGATGCTGGTCATTCTCGACGGCTGGGGCTGGCGCGACGACCCGGCGGATAACGCCATCCGCCAGGCCAAGACGCCGACCTTCGACCGGCTGTGGCAGAGCCTGCCGCACGGCTTTCTGCACACCTGCGGCAAGGACGTCGGCCTGCCCGACGGCCAGATGGGCAATTCCGAGGTTGGCCATCTCAATATCGGCGCCGGCCGCGTGGTGACGCAGGATCTGCCGCGCATCGGCGCCGCGATCGCCAGCGGCGAAATCGCGCACGCGCCGGCGCTGGTCGATCTCATCAAGAAACTCAAATCGAGCGGCGGCACCTGCCATCTGCTCGGCCTGGTCTCGCCGGGCGGCGTGCATTCGCATCAGGATCATGCCGTGGCGCTGGCGAAGATTCTCGACCAGGCCGGCGTGCCGGTCCTGGTCCATGCGTTGACCGACGGCCGCGATACGCCGCCGCAATCCGCGGGAGACGACCTCAAGCGCTTGATAGCGGCGCTGCCGAAATCGGTCGCGATTGCCAGCGTCTGCGGGCGCTATTTCGCCATGGACCGCGACAAGCGCTGGGACCGCGTCGAGAAAGCCTACAACGCCATCGTCGAGGCCGACGGTCCGCATTTCCCGGACGCGCCCGCCGTCATCGCCGACGGCTACGCCAACAAGAAATTCGACGAGTTCATCGTGCCCGCGGTGGTCGGCGATTATCGCGGCATGAAGGACGGCGACGGCGTGCTGTGCTTCAACTTCCGCGCCGACCGCGTGCGCGAAATTTTGGGCGCGATGCTGGAAGCGGATTTTTCCGGCTTTGCGCGCAAGCGCGTGGTGAAGTTCGCCGCCGCGGTCGGCATGGCGCAATATTCCGACGCGCTCGACAAACTGATGGCCACGATCTTTCCGCCGCAGACGCTTCAAAAACATCCTCGGCGAGGTGGTGGCGGACGCCGGCCGCACGCAGTTGCGCATGGCGGAGACCGAGAAATATCCGCACGTCACTTATTTCCTCAACGGCGGCCGCGAGGAGCCTTATGCCGGCGAAGACCGCATCATGGTGCCGTCGCCGAAGGTCGCGACCTACGATCTGCAGCCGGAAATGTCGGCGCCGGAACTGACCGACAAGGCGGTCGCCGCGATCGGTTCCGGCAAATACGATCTGATCGTGCTCAACTACGCCAATCCCGACATGGTCGGCCATACCGGCAGCCTGCCGGCCGCGATCAAGGCGGTGGAGACGGTCGATGCCGGGCTCGGCCGCATTGCGCAGGCGATCGAGAAATCCGGCGGCGCGCTCCTGGTCACCGCCGACCACGGCAATTGCGAGATGATGCGCGATCCGCAAACCGGCGGCCCGCACACCGCGCACACCACCAACCCGGTGCCGCTGTTGCTGGTCGGCGCGCGCAACCGCGCGCTCAAGGCCGAAGGCCGGCTTGCCGACATCGCGCCGACGCTGCTCGAATTGATGGACGTGCAAAAGCCTCCGGAAATGACCGGCACGTCGCTGCTACGCGCGGATTGATGTTGCGAAGTCGGCTAAGAGCGGAAGCGGTTTGTATTGTCTTTTGATTTCAATTTCGGCGTGTCACTGACATGACGTGCGCGGGTCGGCGACACGTCACGTGGACGTGATCTTTCTCGATCGCTTGGACGGCGGCCGCGGCTTCCGCGGCACCCCGTCATTTGTTAGAGTTTTTCGCGGTCCAGCGTTCATCGGCCAACTGCTGCAACAAGAAGCTTAGCTCACCTGGACCGCACCGAACTCAACTCCATCGAACCGATTGTTGCGCAATTCGATCAATTTTTGCGAGGCCGATAAGGCTCTCGGCCTCAGCCATGGAGGCTTATGATGTCGCGCATTCCCATGTTGGCGGTCGTTGCGGTATTGCTGGCCGGCTTTGCCAGCTTGGCCATTGCGGCGCAGGACAGGTACACGCTGAAATTGGGCAAGCTCTCATTCGGCGATTTCAGAGGATATGAAAACTGGCAAGATATCGCGGTCAGCCAGACCGAAAAACAGATGAAAGTGATCCTGGGGAATGACGTGATGATGAAGGCCTATCGGCAAGGCCTTCCCGCCGACGGCAAGCTTTTTCCCGAGGGGTCGAAGATCGTGAAGATCGAATGGTCGTTCAAAAGGAATACGGTGTCGCCTTATTTCGTCAACGTGCCGGACACGCTGCAAGCGGTCGACATCATCGAAAAAGACAGCAAGCGATTCCCGGACACGCACGGCTGGGCCTACGGCGATTTCAACTATGATGCCGCCTCCAACACGTTCACGCCGCAGGGAACCGACTCGAATTGCGGCTACGCCTGCCACACGGCGGTGGCGGCAAAGGATTACATTTTCACCGAGTATCCGAAGAGATAAGCGGGGCTAAATATCTTTAGCCCCAGCACGTCGGCCATCGCATAAAGCCCCGGCTTCTGGCCGCGCGCCCACAGCGCGGCGTGCAGCGCGCCGCGGGCGAAGATCATGCGGTCCTCGGCGCGGTGGGTAAGTTCGATGCGCTCGGCCGGGCCGGCGAAGATCACGGAGTGATCGCCGACCACGGTGCCGCCGCGCAGCGAGGCAAAGCCGATATCGCCCGCGCGGCGCGCGCCAGTCATGCCGTCGCGGCCGCGCGCTGAATGCTTGGCGAGATCGATGCCGCGGCCGGACGCCGCGGCGCGGCCGAGCATCAGCGCGGTGCCGGACGGCGCATCGATTTTCTTGGCGTGGTGCATTTCCAAAATTTCGATATCGAAATCTTCATTGAGCGTCTTCGCAACGAGCTTGGTCAGCGCGGTGAGCAGATTGACGCCCATGCTGAAGTTGCCGGCCTTGACGATGGTCGCGCGCTTGGCCGCTTGCGCGATCACCGCTTCTTCCTCGGCGGAATGGCCGGTGGTGCCGATGATATGGACCTTGCCGGCGGCGGCGGTCAGTTCGGCAAAAGCCAGCGTCGCGGCCGGGATGGTGAATTCGATCAGGCCGTCGGCGTCCTTGAGCAGCGCCGCGGCGTCGCTCGAGACCTTGATGCCGTTCGGTCCGAGGCCGGCAAGCTCGCCGGCGTCGCGGCCGATCACCGCCGAGTCCGGCGCGTCGACGGCGCCGGCTAGCACCAAACCCTTGGTCGCGGCGACGGCATGGATCAGCGTGCGCCCCATGCGCCCGCCGGCGCCGGCGATCACCAGTCGCATATCTGAATCGGCCGCGGCCATTGGCTAAGCTCTCCCGTGCGCCGGGTATAGCGCGGCAAGCGGGAAAATGCGACCGGCTCAAGCGTTACGGCTGCGGGCCGTCGTAGCCTTCGATGATGACGATATCGAGGACCGCGTGTGGCTGCCGCACTTTGATGTTGGCCTGATATTCGGGCGAGCGGTAGCAGGCGAGCGCCGTGGCATAATCGGGAAATTCGATCACCACGTTGCGCGAGCGGGCGGCGCCTTCCGGGGCCTCGAACTTGCCGGCGCGTACCACGAAGCGCCCGCCGAATTTCTTGAAGATTGCGGGATTGGCGGCGGCGTAGGCTTTGTAGCCGTCTTCGTTGTGCACATCGACGCGCCCGATCCAGTAGCCTTTTGCCATTCGCGTTATCCTTCCTAGAATTTCGGACCGTCGTAGCCCTCGACCACGACAAGATCGAATTCGGCCCGGCCGTCGCGCAGCTTTTTCGCCGCCTGGTAATCGTTCGAATGATAGCAGGCGAGCGCGGCATCGTAACTGGGGAATTCCAGCACGACGGTGCGGCTGCGGACCTTGCCTTCGGGCACTTCGCGCGCGCCGCCGCGCACCAGAAAGTTGCCGCCGAATTTGCCGAACGGCGCCATGTCGGCCGCCATATAGGCCTTGTATCCTTCCGGCTCGGTCACATCGACGTGGCCGATCCAGTAGCCTTTTTTCGCCGTAGCCTCCGGCGGCGAATTCGATTGCGGCGGCTGCGGGCCGTTGTAGCCTTCGACGATAACGAAATCGCATTGCGAATGCGGCAGGCGCAGCAGCCGGGCGCGCTGATATTCGTCCGAGCGGTAACAGGCGAGCGCCGTGGCGTAGTCGGGAAATTCGCGGATCACGCAGCGGGAGCGGACGCGGCCTTCGACCGCTTCGCTGCGCCCGCCGCGCGCCAGCGCGACGCCTTGGTATTTCTCGTGCGCCGGCGGCGTCGCCGCCATATAGGCCTTGTAGCCCTCCATGTTGCTGACATCGATCTGCGGCAGCCAATAGCCCTTGGGCATGACGCTCTCCCCGCTATTTTTTCTGCGCGGCGATCTCGGCGACGATCGCCTCGGCCGCTGCTTTGGGATCCGGTGCGGCGATGACCGGTCGGCCGACGACGAGATAATCCGCGCCGGCCGCAATCGCCGCGCCCGGCGTCGCAATCCGTTTCTGGTCGTCGGCCGCGGCGCCGGCCGGACGGATGCCGGGCGTCACCAAACAAAGCCTGTCGCCAACGATGGCCCGAACGCTCGCCGCCTCCTCGGGCGAGCAGACCAGCCCATCGACGCCGATGTCGCGCGCTTGCGTGGCGCGGCGGGCGACGAGCTCGGCCACAGTCGCGGCATAGCCGGCCGCTTTGAGGTCGGCGTCGTCGAATGAGGTGAGCACGGTGACGGCGAGGATGCGCAAATTACCTTCGCGGGCTTGCACCGCCGCCCGCATGGTCGGTGGATAGCCATGCACGGTGAGAAACGTCGCGCCGAGCCGCGCCACGCTGGTCACGCCTTGCGCCACGGTATTGCCGATGTCGTGCAGCTTC
This sequence comes from uncultured Alphaproteobacteria bacterium, assembly GCA_963816565.1. Lineage (GTDB taxonomy): Bacteria > Pseudomonadota > Alphaproteobacteria > Rhizobiales > Xanthobacteraceae > BOG-931. Next base: position 587,918 of record CAWFLM010000004.1, read on the forward strand.
AGATCGACGAAAACCTGCTTGCCGGCGTCGATAAGCGAGCGCGCATAAGGAAGCCCGCCGGCAAAGGCGAGCTGATAACCGATCTTGTAAAATGTGACGCTCTCGCCGAGCCGCGCCACCAGCGCGGCCGCCGCTTCGACCGAGGCGACGTCGAGCGCAACGATCAGGCGCTCGCGCGGCTTAAGCTGCATCGCTCGATTCATGGCCGCGCCATCATGCTCGCCAATTCGACCAGCCGGCGCGCCATGGCCTTCATCGCCGCGGCGGTTGTTTCGTCTTTCAGGTTATCCATATCGTCGAAGGCCTGCTCGGCGCGCGGCACCGACACTTGCTCGGGAATGACCAAGGCGCCGCAGCCCAATTCCAGAATTTGCCGCAGCGCCATCATCGAGCGCACGCCGCCGCTGCCGCTGGCCGTCGCCGAACCGAGCGCAAAGACCCGATTTTTGAAGGCGATGTAGGTCGGTTCGCCGCCCTCGCGCACCCGCGACACCCAGTCGATGGCGTTTTTCAGGAGCGGCGTCACCGAGGCTGAGTATTCCGGGCTGGTGATGAACACGCCCTGGTGCGCCATCAGCATAGCTTTTAGCCGCGGCGCCGAGGCCGGCATGCCGGACGACGACGCGAGATCGGCATCGAACAGCGGCAGCGGATAATCTTCCAGCGAGATGCGCGTCACCTCCGCTCCGGCGAGCGCCAGCTCCTTGACCGCGAGCGCCGCGAGCCGGGCATTGTGCGATCCGGTGCGCAGCGAGCCGGGGATGACCAGGATTTTGGGGGCGGGCATTGTTGTCATGCCCGCGAAGGCGGGCATCCAGTAATCCGAAACGTCACAGAACTAACGCGATCGCTGAGGTTACTGGATCATCCGCTTTCGCGGATGATGACAGCCGAACCTAGGCCTTCCGATACACCCATACGCGCGCGGGCGGAATATTCATCCAGATGCGCTCGGAGGCCTCCGCCGTGAAGCCGCCGAACCGCTTCGGCACCGGCGCGGCGACCGAATAAGTGAATTGCACGAAAGGCGCACCGGGCACCATCAGGTCGAAGGCGTCGCGAATGAGCCGCAAGCGCATCTTGATCGGCTTGGTGATCAGCGGCAGGCCGGACACCACGGCGGCGGCGGGCGAAACGAGCAAGGTCTCGAGCAGGCGCCGCATGCTATACGCGTCGCCCTGCACCAGCGTCGCGTCGGGATAACGCGAGCGCAAAATCTTGCAGAACGACGGATTGAATTCGACCAGCACCAGGCGCGAAGGATCGACGCCGGCCTCGACCAGGGCTTCGGTGACCGGTCCGGTGCCGGGCCCCAATTCGACCACCGGCCCGGTCGAGTTCGGATCGACATAGCGCGCCATGGCGCGGGCCAGAATCTTGCCCGACGGCGTCACCGCGCCGACCGTCAACGGCCGCTCGATCCAGGACCGGATGAAGCGCACTTCATCGTCGAGCCGAATACCTTTATTGCGCTCGAACTGCTTGATCGCGCGGTCGATCTCTTTGCCGATGCCGTCGCGCCTTTGCTCGAACAGCCGGAACTGGCGCTCGATCTTGCGCTCGATGATGTTCTTTCTGACTTCCAGGAGGCGAAGCTGCCGCCCGATCTTCTTCTCGAACTTTTGCAGGGTCGGCAGCGGCATGAGAGTCATACAAATACCTTGCACGAGATTTTGCACGCGACAAATTGACGTCGAATTTAAAACATTCGGGGGGCAAAGGCCATATCGTTTCAGGCGGAACCGGTGCGGGCGCCGAGCCCGTCGAGGAATTCCTTGACCTTGCCGAGAAAGCCCGCGGATTCCGGGTGGGTTTCGGTCGACGACAGGCGATCGAACTCGGCCAATAGCTCGCGTTGCTTCTTGGTGAGCTTCTGCGGCGTCTCGACCACGACTTGCACGTACATGTCGCCGGATTGCCGCGCCCGCAACACCGGCATGCCCTTGCCTTGCAGGCGAAAGCGCCGGCCGGACTGGGTGCCCTCGGGGATTTTCACCTTGGTCTTGCCGCCGTCGATCGTCGGCACCTCGAAGTCGCCGCCGAGCGCCGCCGCCACCATGGCAACCGGAACGCGGCAATACAGATCGGCGCCTTCGCGCTGGAAGAACGGATGCGCGCCGATCGACAGGAAAATGTAGAGATCGCCGGGTGGACCGCCGCGCACGCCGGCTTCGCCTTCGCCGGCGAGCCGAATGCGGGTGCCGTCCTCGACGCCCGCCGGAATATTCACCGCCAGCGTGCGCTCGCGGGTCACGCGGCCGGAGCCGGCGCATGATGCGCAAGGGCTGTCGATCGACTGGCCGCGGCCGCCGCAGTTCGGACAGGTGCGTTCCAGCGTGAAGAAGCCTTGAGCGTGACGGACGCGGCCCTGACCGCCGCACATCGGGCAGGTCTTCGGCTTGGTGCCGGCCTTGGCGCCGGAGCCGGAGCAAGCCTCGCAGGTGACCGAGGTCGGAATGCGGACTTGCGCATTCTTGCCGCCATAGGCCTCGGTGAGGCTGATTTCCATATTGTAGCGCAGATCGGCGCCGCGCTCGCGGCCGCTGCCGCTACTGCGGCCGCGCGCGCCGGCCATGCCGAAAATGCCTTCGAACAGATCGGAAAAGGTGGTGCCGAAATCGGCGCCGAAGCCGGCCGCGCCGCCGCCCATGCCGTGCTCGAAGGCGGCGTGGCCGAAACGGTCGTAGGCGGCGCGCTTGTCCGGGTCCTTGAGGACCTCGTAGGCTTCGTTGATTTCCTTAAAGCGATGCTCGGCGTCCTTATCGCCCGGATTGCGATCCGGATGGCAGACCATGGCCTGCTTGCGGAACGCGGCCTTGATGTCACCGTCGCTGGCGGTGCGCTCGATCGAGAGAGCCTCGTAGTAGCAGCGCTTGGCCATCAGTCCTCACCCCAAGAAGAACCGATAGATGACGCACGATCGTCGATAAACAAGCACCCCCGTTTTGCTGGCGGGGGTGCCATTTTGACAAGTCGCAACGGCATTAGCGCCTCGCTGCATCATGCCGATTTTTTGTTCTTCTTGTCGTCGTCGACTTCGGTGAACTCGGCGTCGACGACGTCTTCCTTCTTGGCTTCGGCGCCACCGCCGGCGTCGCCGCCGCCCGGCGGCTGCTGCTCGGCGGACTGCTTATACATCGCCTCGCCGAGCTTCATCGAAGCCTGCGACAGCACATTGGCCTTCGCCGCGATCGCCTCGGCGTCGGTGCCCTTGAGGGCTTCCTTCAGGTCGGCCATGGCGTTTTCGATGGCGCGGCGTTCGGCTTCGCCAACTTTTGAGCCATGCTCCGCCAAGGTCTTTTCGGTGGCGTGCAGCAAAGCCTCGGCGTGGTTCTTGGCCTCGACTTCCGCTTTGCGCTTCTTGTCCTCCTCGGCATGAGCCTCGGCGTCCTTGACCATCTTCTGGATGTCGGTCTCGGACAGGCCGCCGGAAGCCTGGATGCGGATTTGCTGCTCCTTGCCGGTGCCTTTGTCCTTGGCCTGGACATTGACGATGCCGTTGGCGTCGATATCGAACGTGACCTCGATCTGCGGCACGCCGCGCGGCGACGGCGGAATGCCGATCAGATCGAACTGGCCGAGAATTTTGTTGTCGGCCGCCATTTCGCGCTCGCCTTGGAAGACGCGGATGGTCACCGCGGTCTGGCCGTCTTCGGCCGTGGAGAACACCTGGCTCTTCTTGGTCGGAATGGTGGTGTTGCGATCGATCAGGCGGGTGAACACGCCGCCCAGCGTCTCGATGCCGAGCGACAGCGGCGTGACGTCGAGCAACAGCACGTCCTTGACGTCGCCTTGCAGCACGCCGGCCTGGATCGCGGCGCCGACCGCGACCACTTCGTCGGGATTGACGCCCTTGTGGGGCTCCTTGCCGAACAATTGCTTGACGATTTCCTGGACCTTCGGCATGCGCGTCATGCCGCCGACCAGGACGACTTCATTGATCTCGGCCGCCGACAAGCCGGCGTCCTTGATCGCCTGCCGGCACGGATCGATGGTCTTCTGGATGAGGTCGTCGACCAGCGCCTCGAATTTGGCGCGAGTGAGTTTCATGGTCAGATGCTTCGGTCCGGACGCGTCCGCAGTGATGAACGGCAGGTTGATCTCGGTCTGCGTCGTCGAGGACAGCTCGATCTTGGCCTTTTCCGCCGACTCCTTGAGCCGCTGCAGCGCGAGCTTGTCGCGGCGCAGGTCGATGCCCTGCTCCTTTTGGAATTCGTCGGCCAGATAGTTGACCAGCCGCATGTCGAAATCTTCGCCGCCGAGGAAGGTGTCGCCGTTGGTCGACTTCACCTCGAACACGCCGTCGCCGATTTCGAGAATGGAAATATCGAACGTGCCGCCGCCAAGGTCATAGACCGCGATGGTGCCGGTCTTGGTCTTGTCGAGGCCGTAAGCGAGCGCCGCCGCGGTCGGCTCGTTGATGATGCGCAACACTTCAAGGCCGGCGATCTTGCCGGCATCCTTGGTGGCCTGCCGTTGCGCGTCGTTGAAATAGGCCGGAACGGTGATGACGGCCTGCTCGACCTTGGCGCCGAGATAGGCCTCAGCCGTCTCCTTCATCTTCTGCAGAATGAATGCGGAAATCTGCGACGGCGAATAGGTCTTGCCCTCGATCTCCACCCAGGCGTCGCCGTTACTGGCGCGCGTAATCTTGTAGGGAACGAGCTTCTTGTCCTTCTCCACCATCGGATCGTCGTAGCGACGGCCGATCAGGCGTTTGACTGCGAAAATCGTGCGCTCGGGATTGGTGACCGCCTGGCGTTTAGCCGGCTGGCCGACCAGGCGCTCGCCCTCGTCGGTGAAAGCGACTATGGACGGCGTGGTGCGCATTCCCTCCGCGTTCTCGATGACCTTCGGCGTCTTGCCTTCCATAACGGCGACGCAGGAATTCGTGGTCCCGAGATCGATACCGATGACCTTGGCCATGGTTTAAATCCTCTCTTTTGCGGCAGGTCGGGCTGGCCCGTAAGGCGCCCAAAGTCCGACCCCCTTATGACTCATCGCCTCGACTGCAGGCCCAAAGACCGCCGGCCCAAAAGTCCGCTGCCGCGACGATTTCCCTTGGCTCATATAGGAGGGCGTCATCGCCCTGCAAGGCAGGATTGCCGATGCAACACCCATTTCGCCCGCCGCGGTGCGCCCGAAAACGGCAACGCGCGGTGAGGGTCTTTTAACGGTGTCGCACGCAGTCTCGAACGCGCCCGGCCGCGCTAGTCCGCCATTAAGGAAAACCTGCCACGGATAGCGCGGGCAAAGGGACGCGAGCTCGGCCAGCCGAAAATGGCCTCAGAATTCGAGCCGTCAGCAGGCGTGGAGTTGCGATGCGCGTCAGTAACGTTGCCGGCGGCGCGGCGGGGGGCGCCACACCCGCGCATGCCGACCTCGACGATCCGGTTCGCAGACTCTTTGCGGTGCTGCCGCGCCCGTTGCGTTTCCTCGGCGTTGGCGGGCTTGGGCTTCTCACCGATCTTGCCGTCTTTACGATCGTCCTGTCCCATGGGCTAAATCCGCTCGTGGCGCGGGTGGTTTCGCTCGCCATTGCCACGGTGGTGACCTGGCGGCTCAACCGCGCGCTCACCTTCGATCGCAGCGGCCGTCGCCCGGCCGACGAAGCCATCCGCTACGCCACGGTGGCCGCCGCCGCTCAAGCCGTGAGCTACGCCGTCTTCGCCATCCTCGTCGTCACGCTGTTGGCCGCGGTGCCGCAGCTTGCCGTGATCGTCGGCGCCGCCGCGGGCGCGCTGGTGTCGTATGTCGGCCAGGCGACGTTCGCGTTCCGGCGCGTGAATTCCGCGTCATGACCCCGCGCGACCCGACGCTACCCGACCCGACCAAGGGTTTGCCCATCCGCGAGGCGGCGGTGGATGCCGAGGTCTTCGTCATCGGCGCCGGACCCGCCGGACTCACCGCCGCCTATTGCCTGACCAAAAAAGCGCGCTCCGTCCTCGTCATCGAACGCGATCCCACTTATGTCGGCGGCATCAGCCGCACTGTCGATTATAACGGCTTCCTGTTCGACATCGGCGGCCACCGCTTCTTCTCGAAATCGAAAGAGGTCGTCGCGCTGTGGCAGGAGATCCTGCCCGACGATTTCATCACCCGGCCGCGGCTGTCGCGCATCTACTATAACGGCAAGTTCTTCTCCTACCCGCTCAAGGCCTTTGAAGCGCTGCTCAAGCTCGGCGTGTTCACCAGCGCGGCGTGCCTGTTGTCCTATGCCTACGCCAAGGTTTTTCCGGTAGCGCCGGCGCGCAATTTCCACGACTGGGTGCGCAACCAATTCGGCGAGCGGCTGTTCCAGATTTTCTTCAAGACCTACACCGAGAAGGTGTGGGGCATGTCGTGCGACGAGATTTCCGCCGACTGGGCGGCGCAGCGCATCAAGGGGCTGGATTTGGCCACCGCCGTTCTTAACGGACTCCGGCGCTCGGTCGGCGCCGGCCGCAAATCCGGCGCCGAACCAAAAGGCGATACCGTCAAGACGCTGATCGAGAGCTTTCAATACCCGCGCCAGGGACCGGGCATGATGTGGCAGGCGGCGGCGCGCAAGATCAAGGCGCAAGGCGGCCGTATCTTGATGGGACGCGAGCTGTTCAAGCTGGAATTCGATGCCGCGCGCAACTATTGGCGCATCGAGGTCGCCACGACGAACGGCGAGCATGAGCTCTATACCGCACGCCACATCGTCAGCTCGGCGCCGCTGCGCGAACTCGTGGAGCGGATCAAGCCGGTTCCGATCTCGCTGTTGCACGCGCGCGCACTGCGTTATCGCGATTTTCTCACCGTGGCGCTGATGGTGCGCAAGCCCGAGCTGTTCCCCGACAACTGGATCTATATCCACGATCCGAGCGTGAAGGTCGGCCGGGTGCAGAACTTCCGCTCGTGGTCGCCGGAAATGGTGCCCGAGGGCATGAGCTGTCTCGGCCTTGAATATTTCTGCTTCGAGGGCGACGGACTATGGAACGCCGACGACGGCGATCTGATCGCGCTGGCGAAAGCGGAAGTGGCGCAGATCGGGCTTATTTCGCCGGCCGACGTGGTCGATGCCTGCGTCGTGCGCCAAGCCAAGGCCTATCCGGTTTACGACGAAGACTATCGCGACAACGTCGCCGCCGTCCGGCGCGACCTCGAAGGCAGCTATCCGACGCTCCATGTGATCGGCAGGAACGGCATGCACCGCTACAACAATCAGGACCACGCGATGATGACGGCGATGCTGACCGCGCGAAACATTCTCGCCGGCGCGCGGCTCTACGACGTGTGGAACGTCAACGAGGACGCCGAATATCACGAGGCGGGCGAATCCGGCATACGCGAAGCGCTCGAGGGCGTGCGTCTGGTGCCGGAGAAGATCGCCGGCGAGCGCGCGGCCTAATTCGGCCCGGCTCTGTTAAGCCGCGGCGGCCGCAGTTCGGTCGGGAAGCTCCCGCACTTCGGACCCGTCGTTCTCCGCCAAGCGCCAAACTAACCGGCCCGCGAACGCGATCAGCACGATCGGCGCCAGCGGAACGCAAAGCAAAGCCGCGAGCATCATCGTGACCGGCAGCGACCAGACCGCGATCAGGAGCGCATGGTCGCGCATGGTATTGTCGGCGCGCTCGCGCAGCAGCGCGACCACGAAGCCGAACACCACCATGTCGTAGTTGAGAATGTAAGGCGTGACGAGAAATGTCACGGTGACGAACAGCGCAAGCGACAGAGCCGGATCGCGCCGCTTCCAATAGGTCCACACCACCGCGGCGAATGCCAGCGCGGCAACGATGTCCTGGAGCACCCAGTCAACCGCGATCGGCAGATGCACAAGGCGTCCGCCGTAAAACACCGACGACACCACCGCCAGCAACAAGCCTTGGCCGTGCACTGTGAGCCATTCCTGCTGCGGCACGATCTTCTGCCAGAACTCAATCCATATCGACCAGCCGTACAGCATTGCCGTGGCCGTCACCAACGCGGCCGTCGTGGCCAGCGCCGACGCGATCGTCACCCAGCGCCGCTCCAAGAGCAGCATCACCGGCAGCAACAGGCCGAGCTGCGGCTTGATGGTGAGAATGCCGAACAGCACGCCGGCAAGCACCGGCCGGCGATCGAGACACATCAGCCCGCCGATCAGAAGCGCCGCGGTGTAAAAGCCGTTCTGGCCGAAAAAGACGCAGACCGCGATGCCGGGCGCCACGGCGAGAAACAACAGACCGCTACGCGGGATCGCGCTGGAGCAGGCGAGCAGATAGAGCGCGACGCCGACCAGGCACCAAGCGATATAGGCCGGCAAATAGGGCAACAGGCCGAGCGGCCAGATGAACAGCATCAAATGCGGCGGATACGACCAGTAATGCTCCTGATACTGCGTGCCCAGCATGTCGCGGAGCGCCTGGTTATAGACATGCAAGTCGAACCACGGCGCCGGGCCGCCGAAGAAGGCCGAGCGGCCGCCCATCCAGGTATTGAGAAAGTCCCGGCCGAGCACGAAATTCGCGCCGTCCACCCACGGCTTGCCGATCGGCGGCAGCCCGCCAATGACGAGATACGAGATCTCGAGCATGACGAAGAACACCGCCGCGCTGACCGTCAATTTGGCGTAGAGCTCCTCGATCGGCGTTTTGCCGGCGGGGGCGGATCGCGCCACAATGCCAACGTACGGGGAGAGCAGAGACATCGGGTGGAACCTGCCGCCTAGTCGTAAAAATCCCATGAAAACGACCACCGAATCGGAGCGCCCCGCGCAGATTTCGCCGACAGAGGGGCATTTGCCAGGTTTACTGCCAGGTCTTCGCATCTATCCGGCCTATCTCGACCGCGAGCGCCAGGAGCGCCTGCTCGCGGCGATCCGTCAGGTCTTTGCCGCGGCGCCGCTGTTTACGTCGCGCATGCCGAAATCAGGCCGGCCGATGTCGGTGCGCATGTCCAATTGCGGTCCGCTTGGCTGGATGTCGGATGAGCGCGGCTACCGCTATGCGCCGGCCCATCCCGAAACCGGCAGGCCGTGGCCGCCGATGCCCGACGCGCTGACGGCGGCGTGGGACGACATTGCGCAGTATCCGCATCCGCCGGAGGCCTGTCTCATCAATTACTACGGGCCGGATGCGAAAATGGGCTTGCATCAGGACCGCGACGAGCACGACTTCGCCGCACCGGTGGTGTCGCTTTCGCTCGGCGATTCCTGCTTGTTCCGCCTCGGCGGCAAGAAGCGCGGCGACGCCACGCGCTCCTTTCGCCTTAGTTCCGGCGATGCACTGGTTTTGAGTGGCGCGGCCCGGCTTGCCTTTCATGGCGTCGATCACATTTATCCGGGCACCTCGACCTTGCTCGCAGAAGGCGGTCGGATCAATCTGACCATGCGGCGGGTGACACGGCCGGTTTATGCGCGGCTGGCACGTCCCGCGGCAGTTCTCCAGGACCGGTGACGATGTATTCGAGCCAAACCCATACGCCGCGGGCGCTTGCCAGTCTGGCGACGGCAGCTTTCGCCGTCCTGGTTTGGGCGCTTCCGGCGCGCGCCGCGGATGCGGTTTTTCCGACCGGCTCCCGCATCGGGCTGGTGCCGCCGCTCACCATGCCACTGAGCCGTCGTTTCATGGGATTCGAAGATGCCGATGCCGGCGCAGCAATTCTGCTCTCGACGCTTCCCGGCGACGCTTTCCAATACCTGGACAAATCGATGGTTCCGGAAACCTTGGAAAAACAAGGCATCGATAAGCGCGAGCCGTTCGCGGCCGCCGGCGCCACCGGCTTTCTGCTGAGCGGCAAGCATACGACTGCCGAGTCATCGCTGTACAAATGGATGCTGGTGGCGCCGGCCGGCGGCATCACCGCGCTCGTCACCGTGCGGGTTCCGGATCAGGCCGCCAAGTATTCCGATCAGGTGGTGCGCGCTGCGCTTTCGACACTCGCGGTGCGCGCCAGCGTGCCCGACGCGGAACGCCTGAGCCTCTTGCCGTTCAAGGTCGGCGACCTTGCCGGATTTCGCATCGACGACGTGCTGCCGGGCCGCGCCCTGATGCTGGTGCACGAGCCGGCCGGCACAGAACAATCCGACAAGGCGTCGAACGACGCAAACAAGGATGCGGCAGGACACAGCGTCGACGCCCGTTTCCTGATCGCAGCGCTGCCGGGCGGACCCACCGAGCCGAAGGACGACGATAACTTTGCCCAAGTGAGCTTCGATCGTATCGGCGGTATCGCAAACGTGCGAATCCAGGACGCCGAGCCGCTGCGCATTAACGGACAACCGGGCTATCAAACTCTGGCCAAGGCCAAGGACGCGCAGGGCGCCGATCTTATGGTCGTGCAATGGCTTCGCTTCGGCACCGGCGGCTACATGCAGATGATCGGCATCGCGCACGCCGACCTGTGGCCCGGCATGCTGACGCAGCTGCGCCAGGTCCGCGACAGCATCGGTGTCGAATGAAATTGAGATTTCAGCGCGCGGCGGTTTCGGCGTTGTCGTTGGTCGGGGAAGCCGGCGCCGCTTTCGGACCGCCCTTCGATACCGCGACCAGAGCCGGGCGCAACACCCGCTCGCCGATCATATAACCGGGCTGCACCACCTGCACGACACTGCCGGCCGGCACGGTCACATCGGGCACTTCGAACATGGCTTGGTGCAGATTGGGATCGAACTTCTCGCCTTGCGGCGTGAATTGACGGACGCCGTGTTTCTCCAACGTTTTCAGAAGCTCCCGTTCGGTCAGCTCGACGCCGTCGACGAGCGCTTTGGCGCCGCTCTGTGCGCTGCCCCGCAATTCCGGCGCCACCGCTGCCAGCGCGCGGCGCATATTATCGGCAACGCCGAGAACGTCGCGTGCGAAAGACGTCACGGCATAAAGCCGCAAATCCGCGACTTCGCGGTCGGTGCGCTTGCGCAGATTTTCCATCTCGGCGAGCGTCCGCAGCAGCCGGTCTTTCATTTCGGCATGGTCGCGTTCGAGCGCGGTCGACGGCACCGGACCGGCGGCGGGGGCGTCGGTCTGCCGCGGCGCGGCCGCATCGTCCTCAGCACGAGCGGTCTGTTCCGTCATGGCTTTTCCATCCTTTGACGCCCCGCATATCAGGGTTCAACCGGCAAAAATCAAGTCGAGGGGTCAGCCGCCGAGGAGCTTGCTGACGACCTTGGCGGTGTAGTCCACCATGGGGACGATACGCGCGTAATTGAGCCGCGTCGGACCGATGACGCCGAGCACGCCGACGATTTGGCCCGAGGCGTCGTGATAAGGCGCCACGATAGTCGACGAGCCGGACAGCGAGAACAGCTTGTTCTCGGACCCGATGAAGACCCGCACCCCCTCGGCCTGCTCGGCGCGGCCGAGCAGATCGATCACCTCGCGGCGGGTTTCCAGATCGTCGAACAGAAGCCGCACGCGCTCGAGGTCGGCCACGGCCTTGAGATCCTCGAGCAGATGGGCCTGGCCGCGCACGATCAGCTTGCGCTCGTCGCTTTCGCCGCCGGACCAGCTCGCCAGCCCTTCGGCGACGATCTTCTTGGTCAATTGATCGAGCTGAGCCTCGCTTTCCTTGAGCGTGCGCTCGATCTCGGCCTTGACCTCATCGAGGGTGTGGCCGCGAATGCGGGTGTTGAGAAAATTCGCCGCTTCGGTCAGCGCCGAGGCCGGCAGACCGACCGGGGTATGCAACACTCGATTTTCCACCTGACCGTCCTCGCCGACCAGGATGACCATCGCCCGCTCCGGCTCGAGCCGCACGAATTCGATATGTTTGAGCCGCGGATTCGATTTGGCGGTGAGCACGACGCCGGCGGCGCGGCTTAAGCCCGAGAGGAGCCCAGAGGCTTCGGTCAACACCGCTTCGAGCGACTTCGATTGGCCCGAGCCTGCAACCTGCGCCTCAATCGCCTTGCGGTCGTGCTCGGTCAGATCGCCGATCTGCATCAAGGCATCGACGAAGAAGCGAAGCCCCAATTCGGTCGGCAGCCGGCCGGCCGAGGTGTGCGGGGCATAGACCAGCCCGAGCTGTTCGAGATCGGACATGACGTTGCGCACCGACGCCGGCGACAAGGTCATCGGCAGGATACGCGACAGATTGCGCGAGCCGACCGGCTCGCCGGTCGCCAGATAGCTCTCGACGATCTGGCGAAAGATTTCGCGCGACCGCTCGTTGAGCTGGGCGAGCCCCAGCTGGTTCACGGCGAGCGGAAAATCATGGCTGGCCAAGAAAAGCTCCGCAACCGATTGCCGCACTCATGTCCGCCATATATCACTCCGCGGCCGCCATCGCACGGGCCGGCGGCGCGGCGCGCAGCAAGTCCATGAGCTTGCGCACCGAGCCGAATTCTTCCAGCCGGTCCACCGCTGCAATGACATCGGCAATGTGGGCGTCGGCGATGACGCCCGTGGCATAGTTTCGGAATTTTTGTTCGATCTGGGCGCGCGACAGGGGATTTTCGGCGGAACCCAGCGGATGTTCGCAACGCGCCGAAAACGTCGCGCCATCGTCCATCGCGATATCCACTTTGGCCTGCGAACCGGCAACCGATGCGTCGGCGCGAACGTGGACTTTTTCGGCGGCGAAGCGGCGCAATTTCGGATCGTCGTAACGATCGGGCTCGAATTGCGCCAAGGTCAGTGCGCGGTCGTGCAGGATGACCGCCGCGGTATAGTGCGCCGACAACAGCGCCTCGAATTTGGCTTTGTACCTGTCAAAGCCGCCATGAAAGCCGAAAGTCGCGGGGCTGAGCGCAATGTCGACCTGGCGCACGCGGGCGGCATCGATCGCGTGCTTGTCCACGATGTCGAACAGCGCGGTGTTCAGCCCCTGAATGAGCGACGCCGACGGCCATAGCCGCATCGCGATCTGCTCGAGCTCAAAGCGTGCGCCGAGATCGGCGATCGCCGCGTCCGGCTTGCCGCCATCGACATAGGCGTTGTAGAGGCCGCCGTCCTTGGCGGTGAGGAATTCACGCGTGGCGACAAAATCCTGCTGCGCCAACAGCGCCGCCATCAAACCCGACAGCGCGCCGCGGCATTGATGGAATTTCACCGTCGGCGTGCCCCAGGCGGCATAGGTGCCGGCGGCCTGGCTGCCGGCAAGGCCGAAGGCGCGCGCCATGGTGTCGGCGTCGAATTTGAGGAGCGAGCCGACCGCCGCGGCAGCGCCGAACGGACCGAGGATGCCGGGCCCATGCCAGCCGCGCGCGCGGAACGCCGGATAATCGAGCCCGATGCCGATCCGCGTCGTCACTTCGCAGCCCGCCGCGATAGCGACCAGAAGATCGCGTCCGGACAGCCCGTCGCGCTCGGCGATGGCGAGCGCCGGCGGTACGATCTCCGGCGTGATATGAGTCATGGTGGCGCGGTGCACGTCGCACATCGTCACCGCGGTGACGAGATAACCGTTGAGCAGCGTGGCGCCGGCCAGCGACAAGTGTCCGCCGCCGATCACGCTCGATTCGCGGCCTTGCGCCAAGGCCGCAGCGAGCGCGGCCATCTGGCCGGTCTCCTCGCCCTGGCGGCCGGCGACGGCGCAGGCGAGCGCATCCAGAAACAGCGTCTTGCAGTGTTCGCGGACCCGTTCCGGCAAATCGCCATAACGCAGCGTTGCGGCGAATTTCGCCAGCCTTTGCGTTGCTTCTTGCGTTGCTTCTGCCGCCATATCGACGCCCTCCCCGGCAAACTCGGCCGAAGGTTAGGGTTACCGGCGGCGGCTGGCAATCAGCCGTTTTCAACGCAAACTGCTGTGCCCTTGTGGGGCCTATATCCGACCCACTACAAGCGTGAAGCGTCGGCGCGTCGGGCGCCGGCAACCGGGAGATCTGCATGCGGCCGAGCCGCCGACAACCTGACGAACTGCGCCCCGTCTCGCTCGAACGCGGCGTCGTTAAGTTCGCCGAAGGCTCCTGCTTCGTGAAATTCGGCGAGACCCACGTGCTGGTCACCGCCACGCTCGAAGATCGCTTGCCGCCATGGCTCAAGGGCCAGGGGCGCGGCTGGATTACCGCCGAATACGGCATGCTGCCGCGCGCCACGCTCGAACGCACGCGGCGCGAGGCTTCCGCCGGCAAGCAAAACGGCCGCACGGTCGAGATCCAACGCCTGATCGGGCGCAGCCTGCGCGCGGTGGTCGATCTCAAGGCGCTGGGCGAACGGCAGATCACCATCGACTGCGACGTGATCCAGGCCGATGGCGGCACCCGCACCGCCTCCATTACCGGCGCCTGGATCGCGCTTTACGATTGCCTCGCCTGGATGAAGGCGCGATCGATGATCGAGACCGAGGTGTTGCGCGATCATATCGCCGCGATTTCCTGCGGCGTGTGCTCCGGCACAGCCGTGCTCGATCTCGATTATGCCGAGGATTCGCAAGCCGACACCGACGCCAATTTCGTGCTGACCGGTTCGGGCAATATCGTCGAAGTGCAGGCGACCGCGGAGAAGGTGCCGTTCTCGGAGGCGCAATTCTCGGCGCTGTTGGCGCTGGCGCGCAAAGGCGTCACCAAGCTTATCGATCTGCAGAAGATGGCGGTGATGTGAGCGGGCCGCCGCATCGCCGTGTTGCGGGGCGTCTCGTCATCGCCACGCATAATCCCGGCAAGCTTGCCGAAATGCGCGACTTGCTTGCGCCCTATGGAATCGACGCCATATCGGCGGGCGAACTGAAGCTGAAAGAACCGGACGAAACCGGAATGACGTTTCGCGACAACGCGCGCATCAAGGCGCAAGCAGCGGCCACGGCGACCGGACTTGCCGCTTTTGCCGACAATTCCGGGCTGGCGGTCGACGCGCTCGATGGCGCGCCCGGCATTCATTCGGCGCGCTGGGCGGGCCCGACCGCGATTTCCGCCGCGCCATGGCAACGATCGAAGAGAAACTGTGCGAGCGCGGCGCGACCACGCCGGATCGCCGCCAGGCGCAGTTCGTCTCCGCGCTCGCCGTCGCCTGGCCGGACGGCCATATCGAGGAATTCGAAGCCCGCGTTGACGGCGTTCTGGTCTGGCCGCCGCGCGGCGACAAAGGCTTTGGCTACGATCCGATGTTCCTGCCCGACGGGCAGGAGCGGACCTTCGGCGAAATGGCAAGCGAGGAAAAACACGGCTTGCCGCCGCGAGGACAGGGTCTTGTCGCATCGCGCCCGCGCTTTTTTGAAACTCGCGGAGGCGTGTCTTGAAAAACAGTGACTTGAAAAACAGTGACTTGCAAAACACTGACCAGGCCTTCGGTGTCTACATCCACTGGCCGTTCTGCCTGTCGAAATGTCCGTATTGCGATTTCAACAGCCATGTTCGGCGCGAGCCGATCGACGAAGCACGCTTTGCCCGCGCCTTTGCCGCCGAAATTGCGGCGACCGCGGCGCGAGTACCCGGCCGCACCGTCTCGACGATCTTCTTCGGCGGCGGCACGCCGTCCTTGATGCAGCCCTCGACGCTTGCCGCCGTGCTCGACGCCATTGCGCAGCATTGGCGGGTCGCGCCAGACGCCGAGATCACGCTCGAAGCCAATCCGACCAGCGTCGAGGCGACGCGGTTTCGCGGCTACCGGACCGCCGGCGTCAATCGCGTGTCGCTCGGCGTTCAGGCGCTTGACGATCGCGTGCTGACCGAGCTCGGCCGGCTGCATTCGGCGCGCGAGGCGCTCGATGCCGTTGCCGTCGCGCGCTCGGTATTCGGTCGTTACTCCTTCGATCTGATCTATGCGCGGCCGAATCAAGAGCCGAAGGCATGGGCGGGCGAGTTGCGGGCCGCGCTGGCCGAAGCCGGCGAGCATCTTTCGCTCTATCAATTGACCGTCGAGCCTGAGACGCCGTTTGCGGCGCTTCATGCCGCGGGCAAGTTACGCCTTCCGGACGAAGACACCGCGCGCGCGCTCTATGACACCACCCAGGAGGTCTGCGCGGCGGCAGGATTGCCGGCTTACGAGATTTCCAATCATGCCCGGCCGGGCGGCGAATGCCGGCATAATCTCGTGTATTGGCGCGCCCATGAATATGCCGGCATCGGTCCCGGGGGACACGGACGGCTCGATATCGACGGCGAGCGGCATGCCACCGCGACCGAGAAGCGGCCGGAAGCCTGGCTGAGCCGGGTCGAGGCGCAAGGCGACGGCCTGGTCAGCGATGACCTGCTCACCCGCGAGGAACGGTCCGACGAATTCCTGCTGATGGGGCTGCGGCTTGCCGAGGGCATCGATATCGCGAACTACGCGAACATTTCGGGCCGGCCGCTCGATCCGGCGCGCATTGCCATGTTGCACCAGCATGGTTTGGTGGAAACGACCGGCGATGGCCGCCTGCGGGTGACGCTGCCGGGCTTTCCGGTGCTCGATGCGGTGGTCGCCGATCTTGCGGCCTAATCACGAGCCACAAATTAGTAAGCTAGCTTAGTATCTACATCCGAAAAGCACCAAAATCGCCTGTCTTTGAACCGAGAAAGCTCGAGGCAGCCGATCGGACTATCCGGTTTAAGCCGAGCGCTTCATTCGCGACGACCAAGAATTAATAAGCTAGCTTACTATCCTGCCGCCGATCCCGTAAAGCTGCGGGGCGCCGGGGAAAGAACTTGCGCGCCGGATGTCGCAACGCGCAGCACCGCGAGCCCGCGCTCGTTGGTACCGTCGGGCTTGAAGCGGAACAGCCCGTCGATGCCGGCAAAGCCCGACGAATTGGTCAGCACCTGCGGCGTGAATGCCTGGGGCCCCTGCGTCTTCACCAAAGCGGCGATCAAAGCGACGGCATCGTAAGATAGCGTCGCGGTCCGCACCGGATCCTGATTGTAGCGCTGACGGTAGCGCGTGGCGAAACTCCGGTAGCCGGTGCCGTCCGGCGCGGCGTACCAGCCGCCGGCGAGCGACGGCGTCGCAAAAACGCGCGGGTCGTCCCACAGACCGGTGCCGAGTAGCTGCAGCCGCTTGAGATTGACGGCATCGGCGACCAGCGCCTGGACCACGTCCGGCACCACATCGCCGCTGTCGGGAATGAACAGACAGTCGGCGCGCGTCGAGCCCTGGGCGATGTTGCGGATCGGCGCCGCCATGGCGGCCTTGTCGTGCGGATAGCGCTCGAGCGCGACGATCTGGCTGCCGCTGCGGCGCCCAATCGCCTGCTTGAAGGCCGCTTCGACCACCGTGCCGTAGGGGTTGTCGGGAATGAGCGCGGCGTAGGAGCGCTTCCCCACCGAACTGGCATACTGAACGATGCGGTCGACGTCCGATTCCGGCAGAAAGCTCAACAGGTAGACGCCATTCGATGCGACATTGGCATCGGTCGAAAAGGCGATCACCGGCACATTGCGCGACCGCGCCGCCTGCGCGACGAAGCTGACGGATTGCGAAAACAACGGTCCGAGGATGATCTGGGCGCCGTCATCGAGCGACTGCTGGGCGGCGAGCTGCGCGGCCTGGGCGGTGCCGCCGTCGTCCTTCACCAGGAGCTGGATGTTCGGATTATTGAATTCGGCAACCGCCATTTCCGCGGCATTGCGCATCGACTGGCCGGCGAGCCCGGCATTGCCGGGCGCCGACAACGGCAGGATCAGACCCGCTTTGACCTGGCCGGTGCCGATGGTTGCGCCCGGCGGCACCTGCGCACTCTGTGGCGCTGGCGTCGTCGATAAATACTGCGAATTTCCGGAGCAGTTCGTGAGCAGCGCGCCTGCCGTGGCAAGCAAGCCCGCAATCGAGCGGCGCCGCGTTGGCATAGCCGCCGACCCTTGAACCGGCATTTGCGCGGACACGGCGGTTCTCCCCACGACGCCCCGAGCGTCGATGCTACGCCATTCGGACATATTGGCGGCGAATGGTTAACTAAATGAAAAGGATAGGGAATTTGCCGCGGCATGACGCCACAAGGCGGCCCGGCTAGAGTGCTTGCGATGAGCGATAAACTCCGCAATCCGCCGGCCGGTGCCGAGCGGCACGCCACGCCGCTTCTTGCTGGGCGGCCAAGCCGTCGATGTCGCAGCGCTGGCGCCCGGGCTTCACATCGTCGCCACGCCGATCGGCAATCTCGGCGACATCACGCTGCGCGCGCTGACGGCGCTGGCCGGCGCCGACTTGATCGCTTGTGAGGACACCCGCGTCACGCACAAGTTGCTCGATCGCTACGGCATCGCCCGGCCGCTGACGCCCTATCACGAGCACAATGCGGCGAAGGCGCGGCCGATGCTGCTGCGCCGCCTCGCCGAGGGAGCGGCGATCGCGCTGGTGTCCGACGCCGGCACACCGCTGATCTCCGACCCCGGGTACAAGCTCGTTCGCGCCGCACAGGACGCCGGTCACACGGTCACGGCACTGCCGGGCGCCTCGGCGGTGATGGCGGCTCTGGCCGTTGCCGGCTTGCCGACCGATCAGTTCCTGTTCGTCGGTTTTCTGCCGCCGAAGGAAGTTGCACGGCGCGCGCGTATTGCCGAACTCGCCCGCATCCCGGCGACGCTGATTGTGTTCGAATCCGGCCCGCGCCTTGCGGCAACGCTGGCCGATCTTGCCGCCGGATTAGGCGAACAGCGCGAGGCGGCGTTGTGCCGCGAACTGACCAAGCTGCACGAGGAGATCCGGCGCGGCGAACTCGCAACGCTGGCCGAAAGTTATGCCGACGATGCACCGCGCGGCGAAATCGTTCTTGTCGTCGCGCCGCCGCGGGCGATCGAGCCGACCGGGCGTGGCCGAAACCGAGACCATGCTGCGCCAGGCGCTGCAACGCGTTTCGCTGAAAGATGCCGTCGCCGAAGTCGCCGACGCGACCGGCCTGCCGCGGCGCGAGGTTTACCAGCGCGCGCTGGCGCTCGCCAAAGCCGCCAAGGACGGCAGCCATATCAAGGACGAGACACATGGCGCGGCGCGCTGAGCCGCGCCGGCCGTCGAAACCGGCGCCGCGACCGGAACGCCTCGCGGCGTTTCGGCTCGGCCTGTCGGCGGAAAGCCGCGCTGCCATGTATCTCATCGCCAAAGCCTATCGCATCGTGGCGCGGCGCTGGAAAACGCCGTTCGGCGAGATCGACATCGTCGCGCGGCGCCGCCGCGCGCTCGTCTTCGTCGAGGTCAAAGCGCGCGAGACGCCTCGACGATGCGGCCGAAGCGGTGACCGAGCGCGGCAAGAGCCGTATCGTCGGCGCGGCCGAGTTTTGGCTGGCGCAGCATCCCAACGACGTTAACGCCGAAATCCGCTTCGACGTCATCGCGGTGGCACCCGGCAAGATACCGCGCCATATTGCCAATGCCTTCGATGCCAGCCGCTAAGGCGTCTCTCACACCGGAAATGGCCTAGACAAGCCCAATGGCCCTAAACGTCGCCGTGCAAATGGACCCGATCGAGCGGATCAATATCCGCGGCGATTCCACGTTCGCGCTGCTCCTTGAAGCGCAGGCCCGCGGCTTTCCGCTGTCCTATTACACGCCCGACCGGCTGGCGCTGCGCGACGGCAAAGTCTCCGCCAGCGTGCGGCCCTTATCGGTGCGCGATCAAGCCGGCGACCATTTCACCCTCGGCGATCCGCGCCACGTCGCGCTCGATTCCTTCGACGTGGTGCTGTTGCGCCAGGATCCGCCGTTCGATCTCGCTTACATCACCTCGACGCATCTGCTCGAGCGCATCCAGCCGAAAACGCTGGTCGTCAACGATCCGGGGCATGTGCGCAACGCGCCGGAAAAGGTTTTCGTCACCGAATTTCCCGATCTGATGCCGCCGACGCTGGTCACCCGCGACCTCGACGCCATCAAAGCGTTCCGCGCCGAGTACGGCGACATCGTCATGAAGCCGCTCTACGGCAAAGGCGGCGAGGCGGTGTTCCGATTGGCCCGCGAGGATCTCAATTTCGGTTCGCTCTATGATCTCTTCGCCGCGACGTTTCGCGAGCCGTGGGTGGTGCAGCAATTTCTGCCGGCGGTGAAGGAGGGCGACAAGCGCATCATCCTGGTCGACGGCGAATTTGCCGGCGCCATCAATCGCGTGCCGGCGCCGGACGATCTGCGCTCCAACATGGTGCGCGGCGGCGTGCCCAAGGCGACCGACTTGACCGCGCGCGAACGCGAAATCTGCGCCCGGCTCGGCGCGCCGCTGCGCGAGCGCGGGCCTTTTGTTTGTCGGCATCGACGTGATCGGCGGCTTCCTCACCGAGATCAACGTCACCTCGCCCACCGGCATCCGCGCGGTGAAGAATTTCGGCGGCGCCCGATATCGCGGCGCTGATCTGGGACAAGATCGAGGCGAAGCGCCGAAAGGCTTAGGCGCGCGCCGGCGCCGGCGATGCCGCGCCAAGGCCCGATGCGGACGGTTTCCGCAATGTCAGGATCAGCAGCGCCGCGCCGATGCAGAGCGCTCCGGCAAAGAAAAACGCCGGCAGATAGGTCGAATATTCGGTGCGGATGAGGCCGGCGCCGAAGGCCGCGCTGGCGGCCCCGATCTGATGTCCGGCGAACACCCAGCCGAACACCATGCCGGCGCGCTCGCGGCCGAAGCGGTCGGCGGCAAGCTTGACCGTCGGCGGCACGGTGGCGATCCAGTCGAGGCCGTAAAACATCGCGAACAACGACAGCCCGTAGAACGTGAAATCGGTGAACGGCAGATAGAGCAGCGACAGCCCGCGCAGCCCGTAATACCAGAACAAGCAGCCAGCGATTGTCGAAGCGGTCGGACAGCCAGCCGGAGCCGATGGTGCCGATGAAATCGAACGCGCCCATCATCGCCAGCACGCTGGCCGCCGCCGTGGCGGCAAGGCCGTAGTCG
Organism: uncultured Alphaproteobacteria bacterium; assembly: GCA_963816565.1. GTDB lineage: Bacteria > Pseudomonadota > Alphaproteobacteria > Rhizobiales > Xanthobacteraceae > BOG-931. Next base: position 608,579 of record CAWFLM010000004.1, read on the forward strand.
TGGCACAGCGTGATGAAATGGGTCTGCACCAGGCCGTTGGTGCTGGAGCCGCAGACGAAGAAGGTGGCGAACAGCACCCAGAAGGTCGGCACGCGCACGCAGTCGCGCAGCACGATCAAGGGCGACATCAGCAGTGAGCCAAGGCCGATGCCGGCGGGCGGTGGCGGCGACACCGACGGTTTCGCCGTAGAGCGGCAGATCGAGATCGCTCGGCCGGTCGCGCATCAGGACGAGCGCTACGATTGCGACGATGCCGAGCACCGCCGACACGAAGACGAGCGCGATGCGCCAGCCGAAATGGGTGGTGAGCTCGGCAATGAGCGGCAGGAAGATGAGCTGGCCGGTCGCCGAACTCGCCGCCAGCATGCCGATGACCAGGCCGCGGCGGTGATTGAACCAGCGTGTCGCCACCGTCGCCGCCAACACCATCGCGGTGAGCCCGGTGCCGACGCCGGCCACCATGCCCCACAACAGGATGAGCTGCCAAACCCGCGTCATCGCCGAGCGAGACGAGAAAGGCGCCGCCGATCAGCACACAGGCAGCGACAATGACGCGGCGGACGCCGAAGCGGTTCATGAACGCCGCGGCGAACGGCCCGAACAATCCGTAGAGCAGGATGCGCAGCGCCAGCGCCGATGAGATTTGCGCATCGCTCCAGCCGAATTCGTGCTCCAGCGGCACGATCAGCACGCCCGGCGTGCCCATGGCGGCGGCGGTGACCAGCATGGTGAGGAAGGTCGTGGCGACAACGACCCAGCCGTAGTGGATGTTGCGGCGGGCAAGCGACGCGGCCAATGCGGTGGACGCCATGACGTGTCCGATCCGTTGTGATGATTGTCGGTTAGACGACCGCCGTCATATTTCTTGCATATTGATGACGGTCATCATATAACTTGTCAATCGTCTGGCTGCATAGCAGAGGCGCGTCATGAGAGTAAGCCGGCAAAAAGCGGCGGAAAACCGCGAACGCATCATCGAAGCGGCCGCATCGCTGCTTCGCGCTAAAGGCTTCGGCGGCATCGGTGTCGCCGACATCATGCAAGCGGCCGATCTCACTCATGGCGGCTTCTACGGCCACTTCAGCTCCAAGGACGATCTCATCGCGCAGGCCTGCCGCAAAGCGACGTCACAGGCCGCGGCGAACTGGCAACGAACCGCCGCAAAAGCGCCCGACGACGCCTATGCCGCATTGCTCACGCGCTATCTGCAACCGCGCCATCGCGATGAGCCCGGGCAGGGCTGCGTGTTCGCAGCACTCGGTGCCGACGCCGCACGCAGCGGTGCGATGGTGCAGAACGCTTTCGCCGACGGACTTGAACCGCTGATCGATCTCCTTGCCAAGTCCGCTTCCGGCCGTTCCACGGCCGAGCGTCGCCGCAAAGGCGTCGCGGCCATGGCCGGGCTGGTCGGCGCATTGCTGTTGGCGCGAGCCGTCGGCAAGGGCGAGTTCTCGGACGAAATTCTGGCGGCGACGCGGCGCGAACTCCTCGCCGCCGGCAGTCGCTGAGGATGAAATCGCGAAACGATCAGGCAAAAAAGCGCCGAGTTTCGTTCATGGAATGTTCTTGCAACTTACAGGAGTTTGGGCTAGTCTGCAGTTAGGACAGGGGCTGACATGGTCCAGCGCGTCTCCACGGTTTCCTTCGAGGGCATCGAAGTCCGCCCCGTCGACGTCCAGGTTCAGGTGGCGCCGGGCCTGCCGGCCTTCGCCATCGTCGGCCTTCCCGACAAGGCGGTGTCCGAAGCGCGCGAACGGGTGCGCTCGGCTTTGATCGCCTCCGGGCTTGCCTTGCCGGCCCGCCGCATCACCATCAATCTCGCGCCGGCCGACCTGCCCAAGGAAGGCAGCCACTACGATCTGCCGATCGCGCTCGGTCTGATGGCGGCGATCGGCGCGATCCCCCATGACGCGCTGGCCGGCTTTACGGTGTTGGGCGAACTCGGTCTCGATGGCTCGATTGCGCCCGTGGCCGGCGTGCTGCCCGCCGCCATCGGCGCCAATGCGCGCGGCGAAGGACTGATGTGCCCGGCCGCCTGCGGGCCGGAAGCGGCCTGGGCGAGCCCTGAAATCGAGATCGTCGCCGCCTCGTCGCTCATTCAGCTCGCCAATCATTTCAAGGGCACGCAGGTGCTGTCGCGGCCGCAGCCGAAAATTCTCGAGGCCGACGGTCCGGCGCTCGACCTCGCCGACATCAAGGGCCAGGAAAGCGCCAAACGCGCGCTCGAAGTCGCGGCGGCCGGCGGCCACAATCTGCTCATGGTCGGGCCGCCCGGCGCCGGCAAATCGATGCTGGCGGCGCGACTGCCGTCGATCCTGCCGCCGTTGGCGCCGGCCGAGCTCCTGGAAGTCTCCATGGTCGCCTCGGTCGCCGGCGAGATCAAAGGCGGCGCGCTGACCAACCGGCGACCGTTCCGCGCGCCGCACCATTCCGCCAGCATGCCGGCTCTGGTCGGCGGCGGCCTGCGAGCGCGGCCGGGCGAGATTTCGCTCGCCCATCACGGCGTGCTGTTTCTCGACGAATTGCCGGAATTCCAGCCGCAGGCGCTCAACTCGCTGCGCCAGCCGCTGGAAACCGGCGAAGTTTCCATCGCGCGCGCCAATCACCGCGTCACCTATCCGGCGCGTTTCATGCTGGTCGCGGCGATGAATCCGTGCCGCTGCGGCCGCGCCGACGAGCCCGGCTTCGCCTGCCGCCGCGGCCCCAATACGCGCTGCGCCGCCGATTATCAGGGGCGGATTTCCGGCCCGCTGCTCGATCGCATCGACCTGCATATCGAAGTGCCGGCGGTGACCGCGGCCGACCTCATCCTGCCGCCGCCGACCGAAGGCAGCCGCGAAATCGCCGAGCGCGTGGCGCTCGCCCGCGAACGGCAGGCGGCGCGCTATGCCGCGATCGGCCTGCCGCATGTCCGCAGCAATGCCGCGGTGTCGGGCGCGGTGCTGGAAGACGTGGCGCGGCCGGACGCGCAGCGGACTTGCGCTGCTTGCGCGAGGCCGCCGACGCCATGCGGCTCTCCGCCCGCGGCTACCACCGCGTGCTCCGCGTCGCGCGCACGCTCGCCGATCTCGACGGCCTCGACAAAGTCGGCCGCGTGCATCTGGCGGAGGCGTTGTCCTACCGGGCGCTCGCCGACGAGGTCAGGCGGGCGGCCTAGAGCGCCCGCCATTGACTGCCAATCCGCGCGAACACGCTGAGCATCGCGCGTTGACGTATGATTCGCGACCTCTGGTTTGAGCGTCAGGCGTCGCGCGCGAGCATCACCATGGAAAAACCGCGGCGCCCCCAGGCCTTCATTATCGCCTCGACCGATCACGGCACCATGATCGTGAACCGGTTCGACCAGCATGCCGCGGCACCCGATCGGATCTTCGGCGCCGGCTTTCAGCTCCTCGACAAGGCCTCGTATGACCCGGAAGAGGTCGCCTTGTTGCTGAAGGTCCTCGATATGCGCCGCCAATCATTACGGCGACGGCGTCGTCGCGCGTCGATTGCGGCGCCAATCTCGGCGTGCACACCGTCGAATGGGCCAAGCACATGACCGGCTGGGGCGTGGTGATGGCGTTCGAGGCGCAGGAGCGCATCTACTATGCGCTCGCCGGCAATATCGCGATCAACAATTGCTTCAATGCCCGCGCCGTCAATGCCGCGGTGACGAGCCAGCCCGGCTCGATGAAAATTCCGCGGCCGAATTATCTGGTCAATTCCAGCTTCGGCAGCCTTGAACTCAAGAAGCGCGACAATACGGAATTCATCGGCCAGCCGATCGACTATTCCGAAGACAACATGGCCGAAGTGCGGGCCGTCAATCTCGATTCATTCAACTTTCCGCGTCTCGACCTGATCAAAATCGACGTCGAGGGAATGGAGCTGGAGGTGCTGGCAGGCGGGGCCAAAAGCATCGCCGCCAATCGTCCGATCATGCTGGTCGAGGTCGTGAAGACCGATGCCGACGCCTTGCGCGCGTGGCTGGAGAAGCTCGGCTATATGCGTGATTCCGAGCGGAATGAATATCCTCGCCATTCATCAACGAAGATAAATGCCGGGCCAGCATCAAGATCCAAACACCGGCAGAGGCGCCGGCGCGCTAGAGCCTCATCCCGCCCCGTTGCCGTGAATCCCGCCGCGCATGCCGATGGCGGACAAAAATTCCTGCCGCGTTTCGGCGTGGTCGCGAAACACGCCCAGCATGCGGCTCGTCACCATGGTGACGCCGGGCTTGTGCACGCCGCGCGTGGTCATGCATTGGTGCGTCGCCTCGGTCACCACGGCGACGCCATGCGGCTTGAGCACGGCATCGAGACAGGACGCGATCTCCGCCGTCATCTTTTCCTGGATCTGCAAGCGCCGCGCAAAAACCTCGACCAGCCGCGCCAGTTTGGAAATGCCGACCACGCGGTTGCGCGGCAGGTAGCCGATATGCACCCGGCCGATGATCGGCGCGAGATGGTGCTCGCAATGCGATTCGAAGCGGATGTCGCGCAGCACCACGACCTCGTCGTAGCCGCCGGTCTCTTCGAAGGTGCGCTTGAGATATTCGCGCGGATCGTCGTTGTAGCCGGAGAACCATTCTTCGTAGGCGCGCACCACCCGCGCCGGCGTGGAACGAAGTCCCTCGCGATCGGGATCGTCGCCGGCCCAGCGGATCAGCGTGCGCACCGCCGCTTCGGTCTCCGCGCGTGATGGGCGCTCGGCGGCACGCGGGCCGCCGGCTTTCGCGCGCGAGCGCTTGGAATTCACAACTTTGTCCATCCGATTTCTCCGGCCGGCGCTTTCGATCGCGGCGTCCAACGATCGGCCCCAAAGGTCTTGAGGCCGCGCCATGTTAACAAAGCATCAACCCTTCCTCCAATCGCATCCGAAAGCGTCGTTGGCGCCGCCTTTGGCGCAAGCAATAGGCAAGGTTCCAAGGCCAAGATCGTCCACGCCACAGCGATAAACCGGGGCTGGACGCGGCTTGCCGCCGAGCCGGCCGTCCGTGCCAAGCGGGGACAGGGACCATGCGCAATCGCGCCACTATCGGGAAATCCGCCATCCTCAGCCGCCGGCTGCTCTCGCTCGTCGTCCGCGCGCTTGCCATTACCTCGATGTCGTTTGCGGTCGCCTTCGGCTTTTTGTCGGGCGCGACCGCTCCCGCTGCACATTACGATCCGAATTCGTTCGCCATCGGCGTCGCCGCCTTGTTCGGCGCGGCCTGCGGCGGCATGGGCATTTTGCTGTCGCGCATCCGCCAGATGAAGGCCGAATTGCGCGGGCTTGAGACGCGCCTCGACGAAGCGGAAGACCGTCATTGGGAATTCAAGGAAGCCCAGGAGCGCGCCAAGAATTTTTTCGAGGCGCAAGGCGACGTTATCGTTCGCCGCGACGGTGATGGCGCGATTACCTACGCCAATGATGCGTTCTGCACGCTCGCCGGGCGTCCGCGCGAGGCGCTGTTCGGCACCGGCTTTGCGCTTCCGGTGGACGCGCAAGGCGAGACCGCGCTGCTGGCCGACGGTACGCGGGTCTACGACCAGAACATCGCCACACCTGACGGCCCGCGCTGGATCGCCTGGCGCGAAGTCACCGTGCGCTCCGATGGAGCGAGCGAGATGCAAAGCGTCGGCCGCGACGTGACCGACCGCGTCATCGCCGAACGCGCGCTGGCGGATGCGCGCGACCAGGCGGAGGCCGCCAACCGCGCCAAGTCGCGCTTCCTGGCCATGGTCTCGCATGAAATCCGCACGCCCCTTAACGGCATCCTCGGCATGGCCGATCTGTTGGGCGACACGCCGCTGGGGCCCGAGCAGGCGACCTATCTCAAGGCAATGAAATCGTCCGGCGGCACCTTGGTGTCGTTCATCGAGGAATTGCTCGATCTGGCGAAGATCGAGGCCGGCCGGCTCGATCTCGCGCCGCGGCCGTTCGCGCTTGCCGCTTTTGTCGAGGAGGCGGTCGAACTGTTGGGTCCCCGCGCGCAGACCAAAGGTCTCGAAATCTGCAGCTATGTCGACGAGCGTTTGCCCTCGCGGGTGATCGGCGATGCGGCGCGGCTGCGCCAAGTCATTTTCAACCTTGTCGGCAATGCGATCAAATTCACCGAAACCGGCGGCGTTTCGATCATCGTCGAGCCGGCGGCGCAGCCCGATGAAATCGTGATTGCCGTGCGCGATACCGGCATCGGCATAGCGCCCGAAGATCAGACCCGCGTGTTCCTCGAATTCGAGCAGGCCGACGTCGGCTCTACCCGCAAATTCGACGGCATCGGCGTCGGTCTCACCATCGCCAAGCGCATCGCCGAGCACATGGGCGGGTCGATCGCCATCGACAGCATGCCAAGTCAAGGTTCGAACTTTCGCGTCACCGTGCCGCTGCCGCGCGCCGGCGACGCGGACCAGCCGCCGGTGGCGATTCCCGACCTTTCCGGCAACGACATTCTCATCGTCGCCCCGGCCGTGGTCGAAGCGTCATTGCTGGCGCGGCGCCTGCAGCGCTGGGGGGCGCGCACGACGATCGTTCCCGACGAGGCGGTCGCGGCGGCGCTGCTTCCGGAGCAGCCGTGGAGCGCCGTTTTGGTCGATCATGCGCTCGGTCGCGCCGCGAGCGCGGCGCTGGCGCGCGGCGCCGCGAAAATCCCGCGGCGGATCGTGCTGGTCACGCCGGCCATGCGCAGTGAACTCGCCGCGCTCAAAGAGGCGGGCTTTACCGGCTTTTTGATCAAGCCGGTGCGCGCGGTTTCGCTCGCGGCGCGCTTTGCGCCCGACGATGCCTTCGATCACGGCGCCGCGACCGAACCCGTCGAAATGCCAAGCATTGCCCCCGCCGGCGGCGGCCTCTCGGTTCTGGTCGCCGAGGACAATGAGATCAATGCGCTTCTCGTCCGCGCGCTTTTGGTCAAGCTCGGCCACCGTCCGACCATGGCCGGCAGCGGCGGCGCCGCCATCGAATGCTGGCTCGCCGCACGCGACGCCGGCGTGCCTTTTGACCGCGTGCTGATGGATTTGCACATGCCGGGCATGGACGGCGTCGAGGCCACGCGCCGCATCCGCTTGCTCGAGGCCGAAGACGACAGTCCGCGCACCCGTATCATCGCGCTGACCGCCAGCGCATCCGCCGAAGACCGCGAGGACAGCATCGCCGCCGGCATGGACGGCTTTCTGGTCAAGCCGCTCGACCGCGAGCGGCTGGCTGCCATACTTGCTAAGCCGATCGTCGCCGCCGTGGCGGCATAAGAATTATAACCGCCGCAACGCCACCTCTTCGACCTGATGGCTCTCGCTCTTTTTCAGGATCAGATCGGCGCGCGGCCGCGTCGGCAGGATATTCTCGCGCAGATTGACGAGATTGATGCGATCCCAGATCGCCGTTGCGGTGGCGATCGCCTCGTCGTCGGACAGCCGCGCATAGCGGTGGAAGTACGACTTCGGGTCGGCGAAGGCGGTGCCGCGGAGCGTCAGGAACCGGCTGACATACCACGACAGCAGCACCGCCTCCTCGGCATCGAGATAGATCGAGAAATCGAAAAAATCCGAGACGAACGGAACGGCGTTGCCGTCCTTCGGCAAGCGGCCGGCCTGCAATACGTTGAGACCTTCGACGATTAGAATCTCCGGCCGTTCGATCTCGATCCATTGATTGGGAATGACGTCGTAGATCAGATGCGAATAGACCGGCGCGCGCACCGGGTGCTGGCCGGCTTTGATGTCGGAGAGAAAGCGCAGCAAAGCCGGCAGGTCGTAGCTTTCCGGAAAGCCTTTCTTCTCCATCAGGCCTTCGCGGTCGAGAACGGCATTGGGGTAGAGAAAGCCATCGGTCGTGATCAGATCGACCTTGGGCACGTTCGGCCAGCGCGCCAACAGCGCTTGCAGCACGCGCGCGGTGGTCGACTTGCCGACGGCGACCGAACCGCCGACGCCGATAATGTAGGGCACCTTGGCGTCTTCGGTGCCAAGAAAGCCCTGCTGGGCGCGAAACAGATTTTGCGTCGCGGCGACATAGAGCGACAGCAGCCGCGACAGCGGCAGGTAAATGTCCTCGACCTCCGACATATCGAGCCGGTCATGCATCGAGCGCAGCCGGGTCACTTCGGCGCGCTTCAATGTCATCGGCGTATCTTCGCGAAGCGTCGCCCAGTCGGCTGCGTGAGAAGACCCGATAGGGCGAGACGTCGGCTTCGGTGCGTTGCTCCATTCGGTCGGACCTCAGCCGCTTTTGCGCGAAGCCTTCTCGTCGAGGCCCGACTGGCGGGTGCGCGCGCCGAGCTCGGCCTCGACCTCGTCGAGCGTGATGCCGCGGGCGTGCAGCACGACCAAAAGGTGATAGAGCACGTCGGCGGCTTCCGCGATCATGCGGTCCTTATCCTCGCCGACCGCCGCAATGGCCGCTTCGACGGCTTCCTCGCCCAATTTTTTGGCACAATGGCTCACGCCGCGGTCGAGCAATTTGCGGGTGTAGGAGACATCCGCGCCCTCGCGCGCGCGGTCGTTAACGCGCCTTTCGAGGTCGTGAAGCGTAAACGTCGACATAGCCGGCTCCTTATCACCTCTGCGGCAAATATTCTCAAGCCATTCTCATAACCAGGTCAGGGATCGAGCCGCATCGGCAGCCCGGCGCGGGCCATATAGTCCTTGGCTTGGCGGACCGAATACTCGCCGAAATGAAAGATCGAGGCGGCCAGCACGGCGGTGGCGTGGCCGTCGCGGATGCCGGCGACGAGGTGATCGAGATTGCCGACGCCGCCCGAAGCGATGACCGGCACCGACACCGCATCGGCGACCGCGCGGGTGAGCGCGATATCGTAGCCTTGCCGGGTGCCGTCGCGATCCATGGAGGTCAGCAGGATTTCGCCGGCGCCGAGCGCGGTGACTTCGCGCGCATAGCCGACGGCGTCGATGCCGGTCGGGTGGCGGCCGCCATGGGTGAAAATCTCCCAGCGCTCCGGTTCGGCCGGCAGCGATATTTTCTTGGCATCGATTGCGACCACAATGCATTGGTCGCCGAATTTTTCCGCCGCCTCTTTCACGAACTCGCGACGCGACACCGCCGCGGTATTGATTGAGACTTTGTCGGCGCCCGATGCCAAGAGCGCCCTGATGTCGTCGATGCTGCGCACGCCGCCGCCAACGGTGAGCGGCATGAAACAGGCTTCCGCGGTGCGCCGGACCACGTCGAGCATGATGCCGCGATTTTCATGGCTGGCGGTGATGTCGAGGAAAGTGAGCTCGTCGGCGCCGGCTTCGTCATAGGCGATCGCGGCAGCGACCGGATCGCCGGCATCGCGCAGATCGATGAAGTTGACGCCTTTGACGACGCGGCCATCCTTGACGTCGAGGCAGGGGATGACGCGGACCTTGAACATGTCAGGCCGTCGCCTGCGTGCCGCGCAGCAATGCAAGCGCCGCGGCCGCATCGAGCCGGCCGTCATAAAGCGCCCGGCCGGCAATGGCGCCTTCAAGCATTCCCGCACGCGTCAGCAACGCACGCACGTCTTCGATCGAAGCCAGCCCGCCCGAGGCGATCACCGGAATCGAAACCTGATCAGCGAGCGCAACGCTGGCATCGAGATTGAGTCCCTTGAGCATGCCGTCGCGCGCGACGTCGGTATGGATGATCGCGGCGACTCCGGCATCTTCGAAGCGCCTGGCGAGGTCGAATGCGGAAAGTTCGGAAGTCGCCGCCCAGCCTTCCACGGCGACCTTGCCGTTGCGCGCATCGAGCCCAACGGCAACCCGGCCTGGATTGGCACGCGCCGCTTCCCTGACCAGCGCCGGATCGCGCACCGCCGCCGTGCCGATAATGACGCGCGCAACGCCTTTGCCGAGCCACGCCTCGATCGTGGCGCGGTCGCGAATGCCGCCGCCGAGCTGCACCGGGATTTTCACAGCCGCGAGTATCCGCTCCACGGCCTGCGCATTCATCGGCTTGCCGGCAAAGGCGCCATCGAGATCGACAATGTGCAGATATTCGAAACCTTGCCCCTCGAACGCTTGCGCCTGTGCCGCCGGATCGAGGTTGAACACCGTCGCGCGGGCCATATCGCCTTGCTGCAGCCGCACGGCTTCGCCGTCCTTCAGATCGATGGCGGGAAAAAGAATCACGGCTTCCACTTCAAAAAATTCGCGATCAAAGCGAGCCCGAACTTTTGGCTCTTCTCCGGATGAAACTGCGTGCCGACGATATTGTCGCGGCCGACGATCGCGGTCACCGGACCGCCGTAGTCGGCTGCGGCGACGAGATCGGCCGGTTGCGCCGGATTGAGCGCATAGGAATGCACGAAGTAGGCGTGGCGGCCTTGCGATCCGAGCGAGAGACCCTCGATCAGCTTGTGCGGCCGCGCGACGTTGAGCGTGTTCCATCCCATATGGGGAATTTTCAGGCCCGGATCGGCGGGTGCGATGCGATCGACCTCGCCGGCGATCCAGCCGAGACCGTCGGTCACCTCGTATTCGCGGCCGCGCTCGGCGAGGAGCTGCATGCCGACACAGATGCCGAAGAATGGCCGGCCCTTGCGGCGGACCGCCTCTTCGAGCGCCTCGACCATGCCGGCCACCGCATCGAGCCCGCGCCGGCAATCGGCAAAGGCGCCGACCCCCGGCAGCACCACGCGATCGGCGCGCGCAACCTCGGCCGGGTCATTGGTCACCATGACCGGCTGATCCAAGCCGGCGTCATGCGCCGCGCGCTCGAACGCCTTCGCGGCCGAATGCAAATTGCCGGAGCCGTAATCGACGATGGCGACGCTCACGGCTAGGCTCCCGGCTCGGGGAAGAGGCCAATGACGCCGGACGTATCGGTCCCGTGCGACGCCGGTTGCGCGCGCTGCGCCGGCGGTGGCGGCGGGCTCGACGGCGCGGCGCCGCGAGCGGATGCGGCGCGGATCCAGCTGTCGAAAAACCGCCGCTCGGCGTCTTCGAGATCGTCGCCGCTGACGATCCCGACATTTCCCCAGCGCCGGCGCCGCAGCGTGAAACGCCACAGCGTGCCGGCCTCGAACCCGGCCAACAGCGAGATAAGAACGCCAACGACCGTGATGAGAAAGGCTGACGCGCCGATGCCATGCAAGGCCGTGTCGAGGCCCGCGACAACGACAAGATAGATCGCGAACACCAGCCAGAGCCGGTGGCGCAACATCCACAACGGCGTGAGCAAGAACGCCCACCAATAAAAACCGTCGCGCACAAAGACAAAGCGCTCCGCCTCGGCCAAAGCGTCGGCGCCCCGCGGCGGCGGTTCATGGACGGTATAAACGGACATCGGCTTCGTCTTTCGGCGGCTTTGCTTTCGAGGACTATCTATGCAGCCTGATCTTATCGGGAAAGCCGGTTGGCACCCTCGGATCACGTCCGAGGGCAGGCTTTTCCGGATCATGCCAGTATTTGAGCATGTCCTTGTCGCAAAACCGGTTCTCACTTTTGCGGGACATGCTCTAGCCGCCGAGCGTGCCCTTGGTCGACGGCACCTCATTGGCGGCCCGCGGATCGATGGCGACGGCCACACGCAGCGCCCGCGCCAGACCCTTGAAACAGGATTCGGCGATATGATGGTCGTTGCTGCCGTACAGCGTGGCGACGTGCAACGTCACCGCGGCATTTACCGCGAAAGCTTGGAACCATTCCGCAATAAGTTCGGTATCGAACGGCCCGATCTTGGCGCGCCCGAAGTCCACTTTGAACACCAGAAACGGCCGGCCCGATATATCGATCGCCACGCGGGTGAGCGCCTCGTCCATCGGCACATGCACGTCGGCATAGCGGGTGATGCCCGTCATGTCGCCGAGCGCCCGCTTGAGCGCCTGACCGAGCGCGATGCCGACATCCTCGGTGGTGTGGTGGTGGTCGATGTGCAGATCGCCCTTGGCCTTGACGGCGATGTCGATGCGCGAGTGCCGCGCCAACAGGTCGAGCATGTGATCGAGGAAGCCGATGCCGGTCGCGATCGACGACGCGCCGGTGCCGTCGAGATCGATCGCGACCTCAACGTCGGTTTCCTTGGTCTTGCGCTTCACCGCGCCCTTGCGCATCGCGCTCTCCGCAGCTTAATCGCGGGCGTTTTATCAGGGCTTGGTCCTAGCCGCCACCCGCGGCCGCCGGATTTGCATTGCTGACGGCCAACTCCTAAATCTCCCCTAACCCAAGGTTTTCCGACGCATGTCACCTCCCGAAACCGGCCAAACTGGCCCTTGGCACGGCACCACCATCCTGACCGTCCGCAAAGGCGGGCTGGTCGCGGTCGGCGGCGACGGCCAGGTCTCGATCGGCCAGACCATCGTCAAAGCCAATGCCAAGAAGGTGCGCCGGCTCGGCAAAGGCGACGTCATTGGCGGCTTTGCCGGCGCCACCGCCGACGCTTTCACTTTGTTCGAGCGGCTGGAATCCAAGCTCGAACAATATCCCGGCCAGCTCACGCGCGCCGCGGTCGAGCTTGCCAAGGATTGGCGGACCGACCGCTTTTTACGGCGTCTGGAAGCCATGATGATTGTTGCCGACAAGGACGTCTCGCTCGTGCTCACCGGCACCGGCGACGTGCTGGAGCCCGAAGCCGGCATCGTCGGCATCGGCTCCGGCGGCAACTACGCGCTCGCCGCCGCGCGCGCGCTCGCCGATGGGCCGCTCGATGCCGAGGCGATCGTGCGGCGGGCGCTCGATATTGCCGCCGAAATCTGCGTCTACACCAACCGCAATGTCACCGTTGAGACGTTGAAAGCGTGACCGACTTTTCCCCCCGCGAAATCGTCTCCGAGCTCGACCGCTTCATCGTCGGCCAGGGCGACGCCAAACGCGCGGTCGCGATCGCGCTGCGCAATCGCTGGCGCCGGCTGCAGCTCGACGACCGATTGCGCGAAGAAGTGTTGCCGAAGAACATTTTGATGATCGGGCCGACCGGCGTCGGTAAGACCGAAATCGCCCGCCGCCTCGCCAAGCTTGCCGGCGCGCCGTTCCTCAAAGTCGAGGCCACCAAATTCACCGAGGTCGGCTATGTCGGCCGCGACGTCGAGCAGATCGTGCGCGATTTGGTCGAGATCTCTATTGGCTTGACGCGGGAGCGAAAGCGCAAGGACGTGCAGGCACGCGCGCAACAAGCCGCCGAGGATCGCGTGCTCGATGCGCTGGTCGGCGCCGGCGCCAGCGCGTCGACCAAGGACGCATTCCGCAAGAAGCTGCGCGCCGGCGAGCTCAACGACAAGGAGATCGAGATCGAGGTGCAGTCTGCCGGGGGCGGCATGCCGCTGTTCGATATTCCGGGCATGCCGGGCGCGCAAATGGGCGCGATCTCGATCGGCGATATTTTCGGCAAGCTCGGCGGCGGCCGCACCAAGACGCGGCGAGTAACGGTGCAGGATTCCCACGACATCCTGATCAACGAGGAATCCGACAAGCTGCTCGATACCGATCAGCTGACCCAGGAAGCTATCAAAGTCGTCGAGAACAACGGCATCGTATTTCTCGACGAGATCGACAAGATCTGCGCGCGCGACGGCCGCGGCGGCGCCGACGTGTCGCGCGAGGGCGTGCAGCGCGATCTGTTGCCGCTGATCGAAGGCACTACGGTCGCCACCAAGCACGGCGCAGTGAAGACCGATCATATCCTGTTCATCGCCTCGGGCGCCTTTCATGTTTCGAAGCCGTCCGATCTGTTGCCCGAACTGCAAGGCCGGCTGCCGATCCGGGTCGAGCTCAAGCCGCTTACGCGCGACGACATGCGACGCGTCCTCACCGAGCCGGAAGCCTCGCTGATCAAGCAATATATCGCGCTAATGGCGACCGAAGGCGTGACGCTGGAATTTGCCGAGGATGCGATTGACGCCGTGGCCGACGTCGCCGTGGCGGTGAATTCGAGCGTCGAAAACATCGGGGCGCGGCGGCTGCAAACCGTCATGGAGCGCGTGCTCGACGACGTGTCGTTCGGCGCGCCGGACCGCTCCGGCGAGACGGTGACGATCGACGCCGCCTATGTGCACAAGCACGTCGGCGATCTCGCCAAGAACGCCGATCTAAGCCGCTTTATCCTGTAACCGCCCCCCGCCGCCGCCGCCCGGTCACTGTGACGCGTTGCGGTGCATGGCGCGGGCCGGGATTTGCCGGTAATCTTCCTGCTCCAGTCCGGGAGGGTGGCCATGCTCACGCGTCGCCGCTTGATTGCGGTTTCTGCCGTGTCGACACTTACGCCGCATGTTATGGCGCGTGCGCAGCCGAGCGCTTGGCCCAATCGTTCCGTGCGTTTGATCGTGCCGCTGGCGGCGGGCGGACCGACCGATACCGTGGCGCGCGTGCTGGCCGACCAATTGTCGACGTTGTGGGGCCAACAGATCGTCGTCGAGAACAAGCCCGGGGCTGGCACCAATGTCGCTAACGAATACGTCGCCCGTTCCGAGCCCGACGGCTACACCGCGCTCTACGCGACGTCGTCGCTGGCGACCAATGTCGGCCTTTACCCCTCGCTGAGTTACAATCCGGCGACCGACCTCGACCCGGTGTCGCTGGTGGCCAAATTTCCGTTCTTCATGTTCGTGCCAAATTCCTCGCCGGCGAAATCGGTCATGGAGTTCATCGCCGACGCCAAAGCCTATCCCGGTAAACGCATCATGGCGTCACCCGGTACCGGCAGCGCGCCGCAACTCGCCGAAGAACTTTTCATGCAAATGGCCGGGATCAAGATGACCCATGTGCCTTATCATGGCGCAGCACCGGCCTTCGTCGACCTCATCCCCGGCCGCGTCGACTGCTATTTCGGCAGCGGTGAGTTGCTTACTTTTTCGCGTTCAGGCCAAGTGCGCGCGCTGGGAACGACGGGCGCGCAGCGATCGCCAGCGGAGCCGGAATTGCCGACTATCGCCGAGGGCGGCGTTCCGGGCTACGCGGTCGATTCCTGGCAAGGCGTTTTCCTGCCGGCCAAGACGCCGGCGCAAATCATCAACAAGATGAGCGCAGACATTACCGCGGTGCTTGCCGTGCCTGCGATCAAAGACAAGCTCGCGCGCACCGCCTATGCGGCCGGCGGCTCGAGCCCGGACGAGCTTCGCAAGTGGCTGGAGGCGGATACCGCGAAATGGAGCGCCGTCATCAAAACAGCCGGCATCAAGATCGACTAGACTGTTATTTGAGCGTGATCTTATCCGAAAACCGGTTTCCACTTTTCGGGATCATGCTCTAATTTTTGACGCGTTCTTGTTTGATCTCGCGGATCAACGCCATCCATTTCTCGACCTGGGCGAGGATGCGCGCATCGGTGACGCTGCCACCGGTCGGAGCCGACCTCATCGGCACGGCGAGATTGTCGGACATGAGCACTCCTGCGAACAACTGCGCTGCAGTACGGCTGCAGTACCGGAGACGTTTGTCGCAGGCGAAATTGACCAATTCTTGCAGCTTGTGTGGCTTTCTATGCTTTAAGGTTAACGCATGAATGCGTAAGCGCGGTGATTTGCTCTACCTCGCGCGCCGTAGCCGCACGTAAATCGCGCCTTGTCCGCCATGACTGCCATGCGCCTCGTCGAAGCCGACAACGAAGTGGCGGAATTCCGGCAGCGCGAGCCATAGCGGCACTTGTCGCCGCAGCACGCCGCGCCCGCCGAGCTCGGACACGCCCGTGACGCCACCGTCGCCGCCGCCTTTGCCGGTCACCACCAGCGCCACCTTGGCATCGTCCGCCTGGGCCTGGCGCAGAAAGCGCAGCAACGCGGCATGCGCTTGCCGCTGCGTCATGCCATGCAGGTCGATGCGCGCGTCGATGGCGTCACGGCCGCGCGCGACGCGTTGCTTGAGCCGGCGGTCGAATGGCGCGAGCGGAGGGGATTTCGTCACGGGCGCCGGGTCCCGTCGCACCGCGGTTTGTGGCGAGGCGCCGGCTTCTCGATCGGCTTTTTGAACCGCCTCTTGGCCCGTCGCGCGGCCCGGACCGGGGTCTCGTTTGGGCGCTGATTTTACCGGCTTTAGCGGCTTGATCGAGCGCGCATAACCGACCCACAACGCCTGTTCCTCATCGCTCAAATTGCGGCGGCGGCTCATTTTTTCCGCCGCGACGTACCATTGACCTGAGGCGCAGCAGGAGACACTGGAGCGACTGCAGCCGCGGGCTTTGTCGGAGCTGGCGTGTTCCCCGCGGGCGGATCGACCGCTGTCGGATCTTCCATCGTGGAAAAGCTCAAGCTGAATCGGCTGGGGCGCTCGGGCGGCAACGGCGTGTCGCGGCCGGCCTCGACCGGATCGAGTTGCCGCGGAATGAGCATGATGAACGCGCCGGCATGCTTGATGCGGCCGGCAATGCGGGCAGCTTCGTCGCCGGCGCCGAAATAAATATCGGCGCGCGCCGGTCCGACGATCGCCGATCCGGTATCTTGCGCGATGACGAGGCGATCGAATTTTGTTTCCGCCTTTTGGTTGGCGATCGGCAACTCGGCCTCGATGAAGAACGGCGTACCGTAGGCGTGCAGCGAGCGATCGACGGCGATGGAGCGCCCCGGCACCAGTTCGACGCCCTCCCCGCCGACCGCCTCGTCTTCGGTGGCAAGATCGGTGATGCGGAAGAATACGTAGGACTTGTTTTCGCGGCGCACCGCGTTGGCTTGAGCCGGATTGGCCTCCATCCAGGCGCGAATGCTCTGCATCGATACCTGGTCCTTGGTCATGATCTTGTCGTCGACCAGGATGCGGCCGACCGGCGTATAGGGCCAGCCATTGTGCGAGTCATAGTTGACCCGCAGAATGGTGCCGTCTTCCAGCCTGATCCGGGCCGACCCCTGAATTTGCGCGAATAAAACGTCGACCTGATCGTGCAAATAACAGATTTCGAGGTGCCAGCCGTCGAGCGCGCCATCTTCGATTTCAGCACGCGAGTAATACGGCACGATCTTGCGTCGGCCGACGCGGCGACCGACACGAACACCCTTGCTTGGAAACGCATCCTTGCCAAGCCGGCGCCAGCCGGAGACGACGAGGTTGGGCGGCCGACGATAAAGCGGCGCGGTGAACTCGCCGGTCGGCACGCGCGACCCGGCAATGATCGGTTCGTAATAGCCGGTGAGAAACCCGTCGCTATCGCCCAGCCTATTGATACGGATGGGCCGGAAATTTTCCTCGAAAAACTTCCGCGCGCCCTCCTCATCGAGCGGTACGGCGCCACGCGCCAGCCCGCAAATGTCCCGCAGCGCCGAAGGGATCGCCGTCAAATCCTGCTCGCGGCGGTGCTTGGCGTCGAGCGTGCGGCAGCTGGTCAGGAATGCAGCAAAAGCAATGGCATGATCGTCAGTGTCCCAGCCCTCCAGATCGGCCCAATCGACGGGTTCATATTGCGTGTTCGGAAATACGATCGGCGAGCGTTCTTGCGCGTGGGCCGTCAGCGCAAAACCAAGCATGCCTATGAACAGAACGAAGAGGCGCAAGCCTCGGCGCAACGCCGACGGCGGCCGCATCGCCGGACTCATTGTCCGGCTTCGGTCGCGACCACTTTCCAGTTTGGATCGCGCGAGGCAATGTCGCGCGCGAAGGTCCACACGTCGGTGACATCGGTCACCTTTTCGGCGCTGCCGTCGATCACGGTGCCGGCGCGGTCGCGCGTGGCGGAAACCAGCTTTGACACGAATTGGACGGTGATCTGCGCCGTTGACCGATTGCGCAACTCGGCCGCGGTAATGGTCGAAGCGTCGATCGAGACAAAGCGTGTCTCTACGGTCTCGCTGCGACGCTCGCGTTCAGTGATTGCGGCGTCAAAGCCGTCGAACACTTCGCGCGACAACAGACTACGCAATTGCCGGCGGTCGCCGCCGGCAAAGTCGGTCACGATCATCTCGTAAGCGGTGCGGGCGCCGGTGATGAAATGCTTGGCGTCGAAATTCGGATCGGCGCCGACGATCGCATCGAGACCCGCGGCGATCGTCGACCCAGTCTCGGCGATGTCTTTCCAGCGCTCGGCGGCAGGGGCTGGCGCGGCCTCGACCGGCCGCGGCGATGCTTCCGGCGGCCGCGGCGGCAGCGTGACCACCTTGTCGGCGGCCGGGCTGCGCACCGCGTCGCGCGCCGAATAGGGATCGTAAGGCGGCCGTTCGCGGCCGGTGCGCTGGCCCAACACGCTGCGCAGGCGCAGGAATATGAAAACCGCCAGCGCCAGGAAGATGATGGTGTAAATGTCGAACACGTCTGGCATTCTTTCAACGGCGCTCGTCGCGGGACGGTATGTTCCAATGACGGCTAAAACCGGCCGACACAGAAGAATTCCGGCTCCCCGTACTATGTAAGCACGCAACGGAAGCCATCCAGTGGCCGCTGATCAAGCTAAAGCGTGCCGACGGCAAGATTAGACGATCACGTCTGCTGCGCCAACAATGGAAGCGAGGCTGCAGTGACATGCTTTTAGGCAAATCCGCCGGAATCGTCGCCGAACGGCGCGATAAAGCCATGCCGCGGCGACATCGCCGGCATTGTTCGCCCCCCTCCCCCTATGTTAGCCAAGCCGCAGCCAGCTAGAGGCCGGAGGCAAGGATGTCAGCGACCAATGGCGGCCCCGCGCCGCAGACCGGAATGGCGCAAATGCCGCCGCCGCAAATCGGCGTTCTCACGCAATACGTCAAGGATTTTTCATTTGAAAATCCCAACGCGCCGCGCTCGATGGCGCCAAGCACCCAGCAACCTGCGATCAGCATCAATATCGGGGTCGACGCCGCGCCCCTGACCGAGACTGACATCGAAGTGACGCTACGCCTGGATGGCAAGGCCGAATCCCAAGGCATGGTGATGTTTGGCTTCGAATTGATGTATGCCGGCGTGTTTCGCATCGTCAACGTGCCGCCCGACAGTATGCAGCCGGCGGTCATGATCGAGTGTCCGCGCCTGTTGTTTCCGTTCGCCCGCGAAATCATCGCCACGGCGACACGCAATGGCGGATTCCCGCCGTTGCTGCTGGAACCGATCGATTTCGCCGGGCTCTATCGCCAGCGGATCGGAATGCAGGCCTTGCCGGAGGTGCCGCTCAATCCAAGCTGACGTAATCGCGCCAAATGGCGCCATCGCCGAGGCTGGCGATGAACAAACGATGCGCCGTCTGCTCGTCGGCGGTCAGGCGAATGCCAAGCGGCGCCGGACGCTCGCGCAGCACGATGGCCGCGCCGCTTGCCGCCGCAGGCGCCGCCGCCTGTGAAAGAACCAGCTGCGCCTGGCGCGCGCCGATCAATTCGACGTAAACCTCGGCCAGGAGTTCGGCATCGAGCAGGGCGCCGTGCTTGACGCGCCGCGAATTGTCGATCGAATAGCGCAGGCACAGGTCGTCCAGCCGATTGGCGCCGCCCGGATGCTTGCGGCGCGCGATTAGAAGGGTGTCGATTATCCTCTCGCGATTGACCGCGGCTCTCCCGGCGCGCTCCAATTCGGCGTTGAGGAAGCCGAGATCGAACATGGCGTTATGGGCGACAAGCTGGGCGTCACCAAGAAACGCGATGAGATCGTCCACTTTGTGGGCGAACAGGGGTTTATCGTTGAGAAACTCGCCGGCCAGGCCGTGAATTTTAAAAGCCTGTTCGGGCATGTCGCGTTCGGGATTGAAGTAGCAGTGAAAAGTCTTCCCGGTCGGGAAGCGATTGACGAGCTCGATGCAGCCGATTTCGACCAAACGATCCCCCTGAATGGGATCAAGCCCGGTGGTCTCGGTATCGAAAACGATCTCGCGCATCTCATTCCGCCCAAACGCGAATCACCGGTGCCGTCGCGGCATTGTAGCCACGCGTTGCAAAATGTCTGCAATCTGCGTCCGGGTGTGATCGAAACTCTGTGAACTGTCGAGGATGAAATCGGCGCGACGGCGTTTTTCCGCGTCGGGCATTTGCTGCCTCAAGATGGCGGCGAATTTGTCTTCGGTCATGCCCGGTCGCTGCAAAGCTCGCCGGCGTTGGATCTCGGCCGGCGCAGACACCACGACGACAGCATCGCACCGGCAATCGGCGCCGGTCTCGAACAATAGCGGCACGTCGAGCACCACGACCGCGGTGCCGCGGGCCCGCGCCGCGACGAGGAATTTTTCCCGCGATGCGAAAACCAACGGATGGACGATCGCTTCGAGCCGGGCGAGCGCGGCGTTGTCGTCGAGCACCATCGCGGCAAGCTTGCTGCGGTCGATCTTGCCGTCCGTGGCCGAGCCCGGAAAAGCCGTCTCGATCAACGGTACCGCCTCGCTTTCATAAAGGGCATGCACGACGGCATCCGAATCGTGCACCGGCACACCGGCCGCGGCGAAGAACTTGGCCGCGGTCGATTTCCCCATGCCGAGCGAACCGGTCAGGCACAGCACGAATGGTTCGTCGCCGCTCATTGGCCGAGACACCCTTGCCGGCGCAAAAAATCCAGCGCCTGCAGAAGCGGCAAACCCAGCACGGTGAAATAGTCGCCGTCCACCCGCTCGAACAATTGGATGCCGAGACCTTCCAATTGATAGCCGCCAACGCCGGCGGTTGCCGCCTCGCCGGCGGCGTCGAGATAGCGATCGAGGAACCGCTCCGAGAACGAATGCATGGTCAGTCGCGCCACATCGACATGTTCGTACATCACGGTCGTGTCGGTCACGAAGGCGATCGCCGAATGAAGCTCGTGCGTGCGGCCGCATAGCGCGCGCAATTGTGTCCGCGCCGCCGCTCGATCGGCCGGCTTGGCAAAGCGCGCGGCGCCGAGCGCCAGCACCTGATCGGCGCCGAGCGTCAAGCGGCCCGGATGCAGCTTGGCCACCGCGGCGGCTTTGGCCCGCGCCAGATGCGCGGCGACCGCGTCAGGCGCAGTCGCGGACGCCGATGCCTCCAGGCCGCGCTCATCGAGATCGGCCGGACAAACCTCGATCGGAATCCCGGCCGCCGTCAGCAGCGCCCGCCGCGCTTTGCTGCGCGAGGCCAGCACGAGCGGTTCCTCGGCAAGCCATAGCGGCATCGATGCCGTGCTCACGAAGCTCGCTGCCGGCGGCGCTCAACGAGATGAGCAAGCACCGCAGCGGCGGTTTCTTCGATCGAGCGCCGGGTCACGTCGATCAACGGCCAATTGTGCTTGGCGCAAAGCCGGCGCGAAGCGGCGATCTCGTCGGCCACCGCCTGGCGGTCGATATACTGATCGTCGTCGCGATGCACTTTGAGTCCGAGCAGCCGATTTTGCCGGATCTGCACAATCCGTTCCGGAGTGGCAAAAAGCCCGACAATCAGCGGGTGGCTCAAGCGTTCGACGTGCGCCGGCAGCGGTACGCCCGGAACCAACGGCACGTTTGCCGTTTTCACCCCGCGGTTGGCGAGATAGATCGAAGTCGGCGTCTTCGACGTGCGCGACACGCCGACCAGCACGACATCGGCCTCTTCCAGGTCGTCGGTCTGCTGGCCGTCGTCGTGCAGCATCGTATAATTGAGCGCATCGATGCGACGGAAATATTCGGCATTGAGCGTATGCTGAGCGCCGACTTTGTGCGTCGATTCCGCGCCAAGATAGGCCTGGAACAGGTGCAGCACCGGGCCGAGGATCGATAGATACGGCAAGCCAAGCTCGCGACAGGTGCCTTCCAGCCGTTCGACCAGGTTTTTTTCGAGCAGCGTGTAGAGAACGATGCCGGGCGATTGCTCGATTTCCGCCAACACCCGATCGAGCTGCTTTTGGGAGCGAACCAGCGGGTGCACGTGCTCGACCGGCATCACCTTGGTATATTGCGCGGCCGCCGCCCGTGCGACCGTGATCAACGTTTCGCCGGTCGCGTCGGACACCAGATGAAGGTGAAAATACCCTGCCGCCTGCGCCATGGATCGATCGGGCTTAAGAGGACAAGCTGTCGATGACTGTGGAGAAGGCCATGGCTTGCCCCGGGGTGCAAGCACAATAGGCGAATAACTCGCTCGGCCATCCACACCCGTGCCGCGCCGAGAGGGGAAACTTGTCGTCGTCCGGGGCAACGGTGAAATGTGGACTACCGCTTCAATTCTGCCATGGAAGAGATCGATTTATGCCGAAAATGGTTGAAATTCGGCGATCCGGAGATTTGAGATTGTTACGGGGATATGTGGGTAAGTCGCGAATGAACGATACGATCAAAATGTATGAGTCCAATCAACCGTCCAAGCACTACAACAGACTCTAAGAATTTATTTAGTAGGGAATGGAGGGTGCCGGATATTCTCGTGACCAAACCCCTGATTTCTGTTTTGTCAGGCGAAAGAAGCGCCATTCCGCCGCTGTGGCTGATGCGCCAGGCGGGACGGTATCTTCCCGAATATCGCGCAATTCGAAGCAAGGCCGGCAGCTTTCTCGATCTGTGCTTTAATCCGCCGTTGGCGGCGGAAATAACCTTACAGCCAATTCGGCGTTTTGGCTTCGATGCCGCGATCCTGTTCTCCGATATTCTGGTGGTGCCGCATGCGCTCGGTCAACGCGTGAGCTTCGAGGAAGGTAATGGACCGCGGCTTGATGCGATCGATAACCCTTCGGCGTTACGCCGGCTGTCGCGCGAGATCGATCAGGCCAGGCTTATGCCGGTCTACGAGACGATTGGATTGGTAAAACAGCAATTGTCGCCGGCCGTCGCTTTGCTGGGGTTTTGCGGCGCGCCGTGGACGGTTGCGACATACATGATTGCCGGCAGTGGTAGTGCGGATCAGCTGCCGGCGCGGCAATTTGCTTACCGACACCCCGACGCATTTCTGGAACTGATCGAGATACTGGTCGAGGCTTCGGCGAGTTATTTGATTCGACAGTTCGAGGCCGGGGTCGACGCCGTGCAGATATTCGATACTTGGGCCGGGATTTTATCGCCGGATGAGTTTCGTAAATGGTGTATCGAACCATGTGTCCGGATCGTAGCTAAGCTGCGCGAAAGCCTTTCCGGCGGCAAAGATCATCGGATTTCCGCGCGGCGCCGGCACCAAGCTAAAGCAGTACGCCGCAGCGGTTGCCGTCGATGCGATTGGGCTCGACTGGATGATCGATCTTGATTTTGCTCGTGAGGAAATTCAAAAGCTACGGCCGGTTCAAGGCAATCTCGATCCGCTGGCTTTGCTGGTCGGAGGCGCCGCACTCGAGCGTTCGGTCGATGCGATTCTGGAGGCTTTCGCTGCTGGCCCGTTTATCTTCAATTTGGGTCATGGTGTGCTGCCGGAAACGCCGATTGCGCATGTCGAGCGGCTGATCGCTCGCGTGCGCAGGGCCGCGTCATAGAATTAATCTGCGGCAACAAACGGAGAAAACGGCGGCAATGATGTACCAGTGGGTCAAGGCCTTCCACATCATTGCGGTGATCGCCTGGATGGCGGGCATGCTCTATTTGCCGCGGCTCTTTGTCTATCACTGCACGGCCGAAAAGGGCTCGATGCAATCGGAGACATTCAAGGTGATGGAGCGGCGGCTGTTACGCGCCATCGTCAATCCGGCAATGATCGCGACCTGGCTGTTGGGTCTGTGGCTGGCCTGGCACGGACCTGATTCTCGGTATGGATGGTTCGCCTCGGGGTGGCTCGGAACGAAACTTATGCTCGTTCTGGCGCTTACCGTACTGCACGGATTTTTCGCCCGTTGGGTAAGGGATTTTGCCGCCGATAACAACCGGCATTCTCAAAGATTCTATAGGATTATCAACGAGGTACCGACAGTGCTGATGATCGCTATTGTTATTCTGGCGGTGGTGAAACCGTTCTGACGTTTACGCGTTGCTAGTGCAAAGTTCGGTTCGGCACTTGCCTGACGAGCCGTCTTTTCTTATCTTGCCGCTATCCCACCTAACGTAGGCGGATGCAGTTGCGTTCTGGCTCCAGCGAACTGGAGCCGCCGGGTGCATCAGGGTCCGGGGCCCCAAAGCCCCTTCCAACCCAAGACCTGCGATCTTTCCTTCGCTCGCGACGCCGCAAATCTCAATTCCGTCGCCAGCCCGATTTCCATAGGACATTCTGCATATGCGGGAAATGAAACTCCAAGAACTTAAGACCAAGACTCCGGCGGAGCTTGTCTCCTTTGCCGAAGAGCTCGAAGTCGAGAACGCCTCGACCATGCGCAAGCAAGAGCTGATGTTCGGCATCCTCAAACAGCTTTCCGCCCGCGAGACCGACATCGTCGGCGAGGGCGTCGTCGAGGTACTGCCGGACGGCTTCGGCTTTCTGCGCTCGCCGGAAGCGAATTATCTCCCCGGCCCCGACGACATCTACGTCTCGCCCTCGCAAATCCGCCGTTTCGGCTTGCGCACCGGCGACACCATCGACGGCCACATCCGCAGCCCCAAGGAAGGCGAGCGGTACTTCGCGCTGCTCAAGGTCAACTCGCTCAATTTCGAGGATCCGGAAAAGGCGCGGCACAAGGTCAACTTCGACAATTTGACGCCGCTCTATCCGGACGAGTGGCTGAAAATGGAATTCGAGGATCCGACCAAAAAGGATCTCTCGGCGCGGGTCATCGACATCGTGGCGCCGGTCGGCAAGGGCCAGCGCGCGCTGATCGTGTCGCCGCCGCGCACCGGCAAGACCGTGCTGTTGCAAAACATCGCCCACTCGATCACGCACAATCATCCGGAATGCTATTTGATCGTGCTGTTGATCGACGAGCGGCCGGAGGAAGTCACCGACATGCAGCGTTCGGTGAAGGGCGAGGTGGTGTCCTCGACCTTCGACGAACCGGCGGTGCGCCACGTCCAGGTCGCGGAGATGGTGATCGAGAAGGCCAAGCGCCTGGTCGAGCACGGCCGCGACGTCGTCATCCTGCTCGATTCGATCACCCGGCTCGGCCGCGCCTACAACACCGTGGTGCCATCATCCGGCAAGGTACTCACCGGCGGCGTCGACGCCAATGCGCTGCAGCGGCCAAAGCGCTTCTTCGGCGCCGCGCGCAATATCGAGGAAGGCGGCTCGCTGACCATCATCGCCACCGCGCTGATCGACACCGGCAGCCGCATGGACGAAGTGATTTTCGAAGAGTTCAAAGGCACCGGCAATTCGGAACTGATCCTCGACCGCAAGGTGGCCGACAAGCGCACCTTCCCGGCCATGGACATCACCCGCTCCGGCACCCGCAAGGAAGAGCTGTTGGTGCCGCCGGATCAGCTCAAGAAGATGTACGTGCTGCGCCGCATCCTCAATCCGATGGGCACCATGGACGCCATCGACTTCCTGCTCGACAAGCTGCGCAACACCAAGAACAACAGCGAGTTCTTCGACTCGATGAATACGTAAGACAGCCGGCGCGCGATCAGCGCGCATGCACGGCCAGAAATTGGCGCGCTACCGCAAGTTCCGGGTTGTCATCATTGGCGCCGAACGTGCCGACCGCATCATTAAGCGGCGCAGTACACTTCTCCGGCATGTTTCCCGCCGCCAAAGCGTGGGCCAGGCTCATGGCTGCGGATAATTGAAACGCGTGCGCTTGCTGCCGTTTGGCAATGGCGATGGCCGTTTCAAGTTCGTGCAGCGCCTGGTCGAAACGTGGCGGATCGAGCCGCAACAAACACTCGCCGCGCAGCCGGTAAATTTCCGGCAGATAGACGCCCACGCCGGGCTCGGTGACTGCATTCAAAATCGCGTCCAGAAGTTCAAGCGCGTGCTGAGGCTGGCCGGCGGCAAGCCTGGCACCCGCAAGAAGACGCGCATAAAATTGCGGCACCGGAGTCATGGTGGAAACTTGCGCGAATTCCGTCTCCATAATTTGGAGACCCTCGGCGAGCTCTGCTCCGCATGCTCTCGCCCATCCCGACATGAAGGCGGCGACGGCTCGCGGCGGCGGCAAATTGTACCTGGCGGCGAGTTCGGTCATTTCCGCTGCTAATCGCAGTACAGCAGATCGATCGCCGATAAGCTGACATGTCGTCATCGCATTCATGAATGCGAATGCCAAACTATTCGGATGGTTGAGGGTTTTGGCAAGCGCAAGGGCTCGTTCGACAGCCGCGGCCGCTTCGCGCGGCCGGCCGAGCTGCGCTAGAGCCTGGGCGTAACTGGTATTGGCGCAGACTCCCGGATCGTGGCCGCCGAACTCCGCCGCGAGTCGGCTGTGCCGCTCGGCATTGTAGTGTTCGGCACCCTCGCGGCTATCGGCCAGCGATGTCGCTACGTCGCCGCGAAAGAACGCTGTCGCCCAGCGGCAATGGAGGGCTTCGAGAATCAACGCTTCGTCCGCGGAGCGCCGCGCGAGTGCGACGAGTTCGTCGGCGCGATCGCGCGCCGTAGCAGTCTGCCGCGCGAGATTCGCGCAAAACCACAATCCCCAAACTGCCTTGAACACCGCATGGTCGTCGCCCAACGACTCCGCTAATTCGTGCGCGCGCTCATAGTCCCGCTTAAGCTCGAGCCGTTGCAGGCCTTTGTAGATGAAGACCGCCGACGCGTGCTTGAGCAGAACGGAAAGCTCCCGTTGGTCGCGGTCTTTTCCCGGCGGCATGCGGCCGGCTTCCGTCAGCGCGGCATCGAAATGGGCGACCGCTTCGGCATAGGCCGAGCGCGCGACGGCGTGGTCGCCGGCGCGCTCGCAATAGAGGCAGGCCGGACCAGGGAGATCGGCGCGGCTGAAATGGTGCGCCAGAATTTCCGGCTCCGTCTCGGCGAGTGCGGAAAAGCGTTCCTCGAGAATGCGGGCGATGCGTTCGTGCAGGTCGCGACGGCGCGCGCGCAGCAGGCTGTCGTAAGCCACGTCGCGGGTCAGCGCATGCTTGAAACTGTAGGTCGGCTCGATCGCCCGAGTTTGCGGGAAAACGAGACTCGCTTCCGCCAAGCGCCCCAGCGCTATGTCGAGTTCGCCCGGGCTTAATGGAGCGACGGCTGCCAGCAGCGCGTGGGCAAATTGCCGGCCGATCGTGGCGGCGATTTGTGCGACTTCCTTGGCTGGGCCAAGCCGGTCGAGCCGCGCCATCAGCGAATCCTGCAGTGTCGCCGGCACCGCCAGCCGGTTCGGCGCTTGCGATTCGGCGACGGTCCTGGTCAGTTCCTCGACGAACAATGGGACGCCATCGGTCTTGGCCAGGATTTCCTCCACCAAGTCCGCAGTGATCGATTGCGCGGCGGCGATGCCGGCGACAATGTCCGCGCACTGCGATTTTCCGAGCCGGCTGAGCGCGAGCGAGGCGACATGGGCCCGCCCCGTCCATGGCGATGCGAATTCAGGCCGTGCAGTGGCGATGACAAGCGCGCGAGCCGATTCGATCGAATCGATGAGACGGGTCAGCAATTCCTGGGTGGTCGGATCGATCCAGTGCGCGTCCTCCAGAACGAAAAGCACCGGCTCGGCCGTGGAAAGTTGAATGATGTGATCGACCAGCGCGGAAATTGTCGCAGCTTTGCGCTGCGCCGGCGTGAGATCGAGCGGTGGGTAGCGGCCATCGACGGGCAGCGAGAGCAGTTCGGCGAGCAAAACAGCGGCGGAATTGGCTGGACCTTCGGGCTTCGCAAGGAAGGCATCCAGCTTGTCGAGTTTTTGCGGAGCGGAATCTTCGAGCGTAAAGCCGGCGGCATGCTCGACCTGGCGTATCGCAGGATAGAACGCGGTGTTGCTGTGGTACGGCGAGCACTGCAGCACCACCCGGCGATGCGGCTCGACGCCGATACGATCGAACAGCGCCTCGACCAGCCGCGACTTGCCCATCCCGGATTCGGCGGTGAGTACGATCGCCTGTCCTTCGCCCTGCTGCGCCAGGTGCCACCGATCGAGCAGCAGACCCATCTCTTGCGTTCGGCCGACGAAGGGGCTGAGGCCGATGCCGCGCGCCGCCGCAAAACGGCTGGCGACCGGCGCTTCCCTTAAGACGCGCCACACCGGTATCGGCTTGGCGAATCCCTTGAGCTCATGCTCGCCGAGATTTTGGTAATCGAAGCTGCGGCCGAGCAAGCGACAAGTCGCCTCGCTGATCAAAACCGTATTGGGCTCGGCCAATGTTTGCAGACGGGCGGCGAGGTTCGGCGTTTCTCCGACGATCAATTCCTCGCGCGCCGTGCCGGTGCCGATAATATCGCCCACCACGACGACGCCGGTTGCGATCCCGACGCGGGTCTGCAGTGGAATGCCGTCGGGTCGAGCGATTTGGCGAACCGTGTCGATTATCGCCAGCGCCGCACGCACCGATCGTTCGGCGGCGTCTTCATGCGCCTGCGGATAGCCGAAATAGGCAAGGACGCCGTCGCCCATGAACTTGGCGATGTAGCCGTCGAAGCGAGCGATCGCGCCGGCGCAAGCATCCTGGTAGCGTTTGATCAGACCGCTCAAGTCCTCCGGATCGAGCGCGGTGGCGAGCGCCGTCGAGCCGACGAGGTCGCTGAACAGCACCGTGACTTGTCGGCGCTCGGCTTCGGGTGACGGGGCAGCCGCCGCGGGCTTCGTCGGCTCCTGCTCCGCCTCGTCGGAGGCAGTCTTGGCGGAACTGCCGAGCGTAGCGATTGCTTTCAAAAGCTTGCGCCGGTGGCCGAGCGAGATCCCGAGCTTCTCAAAATCCTGATCGGTCAGATCTGGAAGGATATCGAGATCGACATCGTTATCGGCCAGCACGCCGGCCAAAGACTCTAGATCGAATTGCCTGAGCCAGTGAAACAGGTCAGGCATTGAGGACCCGCTCAACTTGAGGATTTTGACACCGCCGTCGGGTGGGCGCGCTTCGTCTTAAGTGCCAGATCGGGATCGACGAAACACATGCCGCCCTTGCCGACGGCGGTTTCGCAGTCGGATGCCGTTGTGTAGCCGCACTCGATGACGGCATCTTTGTGGGTGGCATAGCCGCACCACTGCTCGGCCCGCGCGCCGCTCGCGGACAGTGCGGTCAGGGCAACCGCCAAGACGATTCCGTTTCGCATGATCTCGGTCTCTCTCGCTGCGCCCCAGCCCGCACTAAGCACAAATCATCCACGAATGGATGGCACCGTCAAGAATGTCGCACCGCATCGATGGCGGCATTGAGGCCGGCGGGGTCGCGCACCGGCAACGAGCAGGTATCGCCAACGCAAACAAAAGCCTGCGGCTCGGAGGCCGCTGCGATCATTTCACGCCCCGGGTGCGAGGCTGGCAGCGTCCTAGTGGCGGCGACGTGCAACACGATGCGGTCGAGCGGTGACATTCGGCGCGCGGTGTCAAGCAATGCCTGCGCGCCCGGTCCCTCCCCGGTCACCACGATTTGCGCGGCACGCAGCCGCAGATCGACGGCATTGAGCAGCGCCATGTGCATGTAAAGATTTTCAGCCGCCGCCGGCGCGACGGCGGCGATCAAGCGGTTGGCTTTCTCGCGCCAGCCGTCATCGCCGGTGAGCAAAGCGAGGCGGATGAGATTCTGCGCCGCGACCGCGTTGTGATTGGGCGTGGCTTCGTCGGTCGTCGCGGCGGGCCGGATCACCAGTCCTTCGGCGTCTGCGGCGGTGAGATAATAGGTGCCGGCCGCTGCATCGGCATAGTCGCGGTCGAGCGCGCGCTGCCACGCCAGCGCTCGATCGAGATAGGCGTCCTGCGCCGTTGCCTCATACAGCGCTAGCGCCGCGCGGATCATGGCGGCGAAGTCGGAGGCGAGCCCGGGAAATTTGAGCTTGCCGTCACGCCAGGAATGGCCCAGCCGATCGCCGCGGGTCATGTCGCGCGCGATGAAATCGAAAGCGCGTTGCGCCATTTCGATCCAGGACGGCTGTTGCAGTAACAGGCCGGCATTGACCAGCGCGGCGATCATCAGGCCATTCCAGTCGGCCAGCACCTTGTCATCGAGGCCGGGACGCACGCGGCTACTTCGTGCGGCGAGGAGTTTTTCCCGCAACGCGCCAAGCCGCGTTTCGTCGGCTTCGCTGCGCGGCTGGGATTTCAGGCGATTGAGGATGTTGTGGCCCTCGAAATTACCCGCGGGCGTGACGTCATAGTGATGGGCAAAAAACTCGCCGTCTTCGAGGCCGAGCTGCGCGATGACCTCGGCGTAGGACCAGACATAGAATTTGCCCTCCTCGCCTTCGGAGTCGGCGTCGAGCGAGGCCGAAAACGCGCCCTCGCCTGTCGTCATTTCGTGCTTGAGCCAGGCCACGGTCTGTTCGGCGCGCACGCGATAGAGCATCGTACCGGTGCGCTGATGGGCGATCGCCAAAAGTTCGAGAAGCTGCGCGTTGTCGTAAAGCATTTTTTCGAAATGCGGCACCAGCCAACGCTCGTCGACCGAATAGCGCGCGAAGCCGCCGCCGAGGTGATCGTAAATGCCGCCTTCGCAGATGTGGTGCAGCGAGATGTCGACGGCTGCAAAATAGCGCGCTTCACCGCTACGCAGCCCGGCGCGCCATAGCAATTCGAACAACGCCCCTTGCGGGAATTTAGGCGCGCCGCGGGTGCCGCCGTTGACCGGATCGATGATGCCGCCGAGCTGCCGCGCGGCATTGTCGAGCGCGACGCGGCCGATTGTGGCGGCGCCGGCGGGGTGCGCGGCAGCGGTAAGCCGCTCCATCAGCGCGGCGCGGTTTTGCTCGATTTTCTGCGGCTCGTCGCGAAACAGCCGCGCGATCTCGTGCAGCACATCGACAAAGGCCGGTTTGCCGTAACGCGAGCTGTTGGGGAAATAGGTGCCGCCCCAGATCGGCTCGCCGTCGGGGGTGAGAAACATGGTCAGCGGCCAACCGCCGTGCTCACCGAGGTGATGCAGCGCCGCCATGTAGATCTGGTCGATATCGGGGCGTTCCTCGCGATCGACTTTGACGTTGACGAACAGCTCGTTCATGACGCGCGCCGTGGCGGCGTCCTCAAAGCTTTCATGCGCCATGACGTGGCACCAATGGCAGGCCGCATATCCGACCGACAGCAGGATGGGCTTATGGGTCTGCTTTGCCTGCGCGAGCGCTTCGGGCCCCCACGGCCACCAGTCGACCGGGTTGTTCTTGTGCTGAAGGAGATACGGGCTCGTCTCGTTGGCAAGACGATTGTGGTGGGTTGTCGCTGCTGATGCTGGCGTTGACATTGCCGTACGGTAGCAAGTAGCCCGCATGGGGCGAAGCGCTAACGCGCCAATGGCGCTCAAAGGCACCCAAAGGCAATCGTGTCTGATCGTTCCACCATTTTCGCTTTGTCGTCCGGACGACCACCGGCGGCAATTGCTGTGGTGCGCATATCGGGTCCGGATGCGCGCAGTTGCCCTGGAAAGGCTCACGGGCCGCGTGCCTGAGCCGCGAAGGGCGTCGCTGGTCCGGCGTCCGTGATCCAGGAGGCGGCGAGACGATCGATGAGGCGCTCGCGCTGTGGTTTCCGGCGCCGCATAGCGAGACGGGCGAAGATGTCGCGGAACTGCAGCTTCATGGCGGGCAGGCGGTGATTGCCGGGGTGCTCGATGCTCTGGGTGAGGTCGAGGGCTGCCGGCTCGCTGAGCCGGGCGAGTTCACGCGGCGAGCTTTCGAGAATGGCCGGCTCGATCTCACGGCTGTCGAGGGACTTGCCGACCTGATCGGTGCGGAGACCCCGGCGCAGCGGCGGCAGGCGTTTCGCCAGCTCAAGGGCCTGATCGGCGATCGGGCGGAGGCTTGGCGGCGACGATTGATTGAAGCGCTCGCGTTGGTCGAGGCCCGTATCGACTTCTCCGATGAGGCCGATGTGCCGGAGGATTTGATCGGGCCCGCGGTTCATGCTGCGCAGCAATTGCGCAGCGAGATCGCATCGGCGCTGGCCGGGGCCGGGCGCGGGGAGCGGCTGCGGGAGGGCCTGGTCGTCGCCATTGCAGGGCCGCCAAACGCCGGCAAATCGACGCTGCTTAATCGGCTGGCGCGCCGGGACGTGGCGATCGTTTCGCCCTATGCCGGTACTACGCGCGACGTCATCGAGGTCCATCTCGATCTCGACGGCTATCCTGTAACGTTGCTCGACACGGCGGGGATTCGGGACAGTGTCGAGCCGGTCGAGCGGGAAGGGGTTCGCCGCGCCCGTGAGCGTGCGGCTGCTGCGGACTTGGTGCTGTGGGTCACTGACGTATCGGCCGAAGACCCAATCGCCACTTCGACCGAGCGCATCCCGGATGCATCAACACTATGGTTAATTCAAAATAAAATAGACTTGGCAAAGCCGTGTACGGGCCGAGCGCGGCAACCCAAATACGATGAATATAAGTTCAGTACTTCAATATCGGCAGCAAACGGCGCAGGAATTGATGTGCTTGTCGAACGTTTGGCTGGATTTGCCAAAGAGTATTTTTCGACGGTCGAAACGGGCATCGTGACCCGTGCGCGCCATCGCCATTTGTTTGAGGAGACGGTTGCCGCGATCGATCGGGCATTGGCCGAGGCGGCGAAACCCGCCGCGCAAGAGGAGTTCATTGCCGAGGAACTGCGCTTGGCTGCGACGGCTCTCGGCCGGCTGACGGGGCGCATCGATGTCGAGGATATTCTGGACGTGATCTTTCGCGATTTTTGCATTGGTAAATGATTGGTTAAGTCGACGAGCTTGCGAGTGTGTTTCACGTGAAACGCTCGGCGCGAGGCGCTTTTGACCGGGTGGTTTGGCTTCGCTAAAACGGCCCGGATTTTGGAGTTTGCGATGGACGGCCGCTTCGATGTGATCGTTGTCGGCGGCGGCCATGCCGGTTGCGAGGCGGCCGCTGCCGCCGCGCGGATGGGTGCGCGCACGGCGCTCGTCACGCAGCGCTTCGCGACGATTGGCGCGATGTCCTGCAATCCGTCGATCGGCGGGCTCGGCAAGGGTCACCTGGTCCGGGAAATAGACGCGCTCGATGGGCTGATGGGCCGGGTCGCCGATGCCGCGGGCATTCAATTTCGCGTTCTCAATCGCCGCAAGGGGCCCGCGGTGCGCGGCCCGCGCGCCCAGGCCGATCGTAAGCTCTACGCCGCAGCGATGCAGCAGGCGATCCGGCAGACCGTCAATCTGACGGTCATCGAGGGCGAGGTCGATGACCTTTTGGCCGAAGACCGAGTTGCGGGGGTGCGGCTGTTGGACGGCCGAACTGTGCACGCGAGCGCCGTCGTTCTGACGACCGGCACGTTCCTGCGCGGGCTCATCCATATCGGGGCGCGGCAGATCGCTGCCGGCCGGGTCGGGGAGGGGCCGGCCATCGGTCTATCGCGGACGCTGGAACGGGCTGGATTCACGCTGGGACGGCTCAAAACGGGCACGCCGCCACGGCTCGACGGGACCACGATCGACTGGGCGGCGTTGGAAATGCAGCCCGGCGACGATCCGCCGGAACCATTCTCGGTGCTGACTGCGGGCATCGCCAACCGGCAAATTCAGTGCGGCATCACACGCACCACGGCAATGACCCATGAGGTCATTCGCGCCAATGTCCATCGTTCGCCGATGTATTCGGGGCAGATCAAAAGCCGCGGTCCGCGCTACTGCCCGTCGATTGAGGACAAGATCGTGCGCTTCGGCGAGCGCGACGGGCATCAAATCTTTCTCGAGCCGGAGGGGCTCGACGACACCACGGTCTATCCGAATGGCATCTCGACCTCGTTGCCGGAGGAGGTGCAAGGCGCCTTGGTAGCGACGATACCTGGGCTGGAGCGTGCGCGGATCGTGCGACCCGGTTATGCCATCGAATACGATCATGTCGATCCACGCGAGCTCACGCCGTCGCTGGAGACCAAGCGCCTGCCGGGGCTCTACCTGGCGGGTCAGATCAACGGCACCACCGGCTACGAGGAGGCCGCGGCTCAGGGCCTGGTGGCCGGTCTCAATGCGGCGGTACTGGCAGGAGGCGGCTCGGCGCCGATCATCTTCGATCGTGCCGAAGGCTATCTCGGCGTCATGATCGACGACCTGGTCAGCCGTGGGGTCAGCGAGCCCTATCGCATGTTCACCTCGCGCGCCGAGTATCGGCTCACGCTACGCGCCGACAATGCAGATCAACGGCTGACGGGCAGGGGAATCGCGCTGGGCTGTGTCGGCGCGGAGCGCGCCCGGCTGCACCGTACGAAGATGGCCGCGCTTGAGGCGGCCCAGGCGATGGCGCGGACTGTCACTCTGACACCGACCGAAGCGGCCCGTCATGGCCTTTCGCTGCGCAAGGACGGCCAGCGGCGCTCCGCCTTCGAGCTTCTGTCATATCCCGAAATCACCATCAGCGTTCTGGCCGAGATCTGGCCGAGCTTCGGCGAGCTCGATGCCAAGATCGCAGCGCAAATCGAAACTGACGCAAAATATGACGTCTATCTCAGCCGCCAGGCCGCCGATGTCGAATCCTATCGACGCGACGAAAGCCTCGTGCTCGCCGACGATATCGACTATGCGGGCCTGCCCGGTCTTTCCAATGAGGTCCGGCACAAGCTGCAAACGGAACGGCCGCGGACGATTGGTCACGCCGGCCGAATTGAAGGAGTCACGCCCGTGGCTTTGACGCTGCTGGCCGTTCATGTGCGCCGGCAGCACCGCAAGCCCGCAACCAAATCCGCAAGTGGCGGCGCCTGACCTCAGGGCGGACCGCGCCCGCGGTCTCGGACTGACGCCTGTTTCACGTGAAACAGAAGCCCGCCTTGATCGTTTTGTCGCGCTTCTGTTGCAGTGGCAGCAACGGATGAACCTGATCGCGGCGTCGACCGAGTCGACGGTTTGGACGCGCCATATCGCCGATTCTTTGCAGCTTCTTGATTTGGCGCCTGGCGCAAAAATCTGGGTCGATCTCGGTTCCGGCGGCGGATTCCCGGGCTTGGCGATCGCCTGTGCGCTGGCGGATACGCCTGGAGTACAGGTCCACCTGGTCGAAAGCATTGGCAAGAAGGCGGCTTTCCTGCGTGAGGCGGTGCGCGAGCTCGGCGTGCCAGCGATTGTCCACGCCGAGCGAATTGCGGACTTCGCCAGACGCGCCCCAGACCCAATCGATGTGGTAACGGCCCGCGCCTTCGCTCCACTGGCTAAATTGCTGGCCGAAGCGTCGCCGCTGTTGAAAAAGGGGGCGATAGGGCTGTTTCCTAAGGGACAAGATGTTGCCGCTGAATTGACCGAGGCCGCTAAATGTTGGAAGAGTCAAACGAGTTTGGTGCCGAGTCGCACCGATCCGAAGGGCCAAATCGTGGTCGTCCGGAGCCTAAGCCGCAACGCATGATTGCAATCAACGCAACTATAAGTTGCTGTAGCCCCTAACAGGTCTGGACCTGCCGCGATGACCGATGCTCCCGAACAACCCCGCGTCGTTCCATTCACTCCGCTCGAGCGCACGGCACAGACGACGAGGCCACCCCGGGTGCTCGCCGTGGCAAACCAGAAGGGCGGTGTCGGCAAGACCACGACCGCGATCAATCTCGGCACGGCCCTCGCCGCGATCGGCGAAGACGTTCTGATCGTCGACCTCGATCCCCAGGGCAACGCTTCGACCGGGCTTGGTATCGACCGGCGCAACCGGCGCTACTCGACCTATGACGTGCTGACCGGCGAGGCGGCGTTGCGCGACGCCATCGTTGCAACGGCGGTACCGCGCCTTCACCTCGCGCCATCGACGCTCGACCTTTCGGGGCTTGAGCTCGAGATCGGGCAGGCGCGCGACCGCGCCTTCCGGCTGCGCAGCGCGCTCAATCCCCTGAACATCATCGGCGGCACCAAATATACTTACGTGCTGGTCGATTGCCCGCCATCACTGAATTTGTTGACCGTGAACGCCATGGCGGCTGCGAACGCCATCCTGGTGCCGCTGCAATGCGAGTTTTTTGCGCTCGAGGGCTTGTCGCAATTGCTCAAGACCGTGGAATCGGTCCGCGAACAGCTCAATCCCGATCTGACGATTCACGGCATCGTGCTGACGATGTTCGACGCGCGCAACAATCTCTCCGGACAGGTCGTCGCCGATGTGCGCCAGTTCATGGGCGCGAAAGTTTACGACACCGTCATTCCGCGCAACGTGCGCGTCTCGGAAGCGCCGTCCTACGGCAAGCCGGTTCTTGTTTACGATCTCAAATGCAGCGGCAGCGAAGCTTATTTGCGGCTCGCGACCGAAATCATCCAACGAGAAAAAAAGCTCTGCGCCGGATGAGGCTGGTGAATGACTGAGGGTCTGGGGAAGGCGGTGATGGCGGACGACGCGACGCGGTCGCGACTGGGGCGGGGCCTGGCGGCATTAATCGGCGAAGTCGCCGGTGAAAGCGCCTCCGTCGAACGGCCGCGTGGTCAGCGCCGTGTGCCCACCGCGGCTCTGCGGCCCAACCCCCGCAATCCGCGGCGCGTCTTCTCCAACTCCGAACTTGATGAACTCGTCGCTTCGCTGCGCGAGCGCGGCATTATCCAGCCTATCGTTGTGCGTCCGGTGCGCGGCGCCCTCGACACCTACGAGATTATCGCCGGCGAGCGACGCTGGCGCGCCGCGCAACGTGCCGGACTGCACGAAGTGCCGGTCGTCATCATCGACGCAACCGATGACGAGGCGCTGCAGCTTGCCATCATCGAGAACGTACAGCGCGCCAATCTCAATCCGCTCGAAGAAGCGGAAGGTTATCGTGCGCTTATCCGGGATTTCAGTCACAGCCAGGACGATGTCGCCCGGTTGGTCGGCAAAAGCCGCAGTTACGTCGCCAATACGCTCCGACTGCAGACGCTACCCGATCCGGTCAAGGAACATATCTACGCCGGCCGTCTCGACGCCGGCCACGCCCGCGCGTTGGTTGGTCACCACGATGCGGAGCGGCTGGCGGATGAAATCGTTTCTCGCGGTCTCAATGTGCGCCAGGTCGAAGCGCTGACCCGCGAAACCGGCGGCAAGGGCGCGAAGGCCAACGGCCGAAAATCACTTGCTCGCGCTGAGAAAAACGCCAACCTGGTTGCGCTGGAAAAGCGCATCTCCGATGCGCTCGGCCTCTTGGTCAGCATCAATGATCGTGGCCGCGGCGGCGGCGTGCTCAACATCCGCTATCGCAACCTCGATCAGCTCGATGACGTGCTGCGCCGGCTGGAAAAAAAGCGCTGAACACCGACCAAAAGCGCAATGCCGGTTCGGGACGCGGACACATTAACGCGCAGCATCTCGGCGCTATTCAAATTCATCCACTCTAAAAAAATGGCCGTACAATCGTTTGCCCTTAGGGAAAGGCGCGCCGAACACAGTTCTGGTCTGCCAAATGCTCGGCCGTTCAGACGGCTCAAGGCCAATAGCATCGCTCTCATCGTAAACGAGATCGATGAAATGATTACCGTTGATGACCAAGCCGGACGATACGTCCCTGCTGTCGATCACTGCAAATTTTGGTCCGCTTGAGGGTGAATTGCTCGCCGCGAGCGCTTCGAAGCGGGTGTGGTTGGCAATCACATACCATAGCCACGGATCGAAGAACGGCGCATTCCAGATGACCACATAACAAATCGGGATGACCGCAATTGCGAGAAGGCTACTCGCCATCCGCCTAAAGTGACGATGCCATAGAGCGATCCCGGCAGAGATCAACAAACCCATGACGAAGAACGCAAGCGGCAGGACGATGAGCACCAAAATCTCGAAAAGCGGGCGTATTGCGCCTTGAAGCGAACCGCCGGAGCCATGCGGCCAAAGTAGACCGACTGGCACCAAGCGGCAAGAAGTCGATCATCCGTGGACTAAACGCAGACACCGCACTGCATGCGCAGGCAATCCAGATTCGGCGAGTTCCCCATCGATCTGATGGCTGATGCAATGAAGCCGTGGCTTTCGTTTAGCTCGATCACTGGCAAGGAATCCTTGGTGCGGCCTCTGTCGATCAAGATGGTCCTTAAGCCGCC
The DNA here is from genome assembly GCA_963816565.1 of uncultured Alphaproteobacteria bacterium. GTDB lineage: Bacteria > Pseudomonadota > Alphaproteobacteria > Rhizobiales > Xanthobacteraceae > BOG-931. Next base: position 646,138 of record CAWFLM010000004.1, read on the forward strand.
CCAGTTAGCGGGCTCTTTCGCGTCCGGGTCGTGGCCCATCGCGACATATTGCGTTGCCGAACAACCGCTGTAGGTTTCGGAGCAAAGTTGCCATTCAATAAGCTAGGTTCAGCCACGCCAAATTTAATGAGTACACGGCCTAGTCCCGTGCCAACCAAGCCGCTTTGAACGCCTTGCGTTTGGCCGGGTCGTAAAGACTCGGATAATCGTAAGTGAGCGGCTTTGACGGCTCGATATGCAGCGTGGCGAAGACAGGCCCATCCTGTTCGAGCACATGCGCCAACTTGTTGGGTAAAGACGTCGAGATCGGCAAAATCGTAAACTGCGGCATAGCCCGCCGCGCGCGCCAAGCCGGCAAAATCGACTTTCGGCGACGGGATCGGGTGGCCGCCGTTGGCCTCGTAGGTCTCATTATGGGCGACCAAGTGGACGAAGTTCTTGGGCGCTACCGCGGCGATCGTGACCAGGCTGCCGAGGTTCATCAAGAGCGAGCCGTCGCCCTGCAGGACGACCACGCGTCGGTCCGGCCGCCCAAGCGCCAGCCCAAGCCCGTGCGACGAATCGAGGCCCATGGCGCCGATCGACGTATAGTTGAGCACGCGCGGCGCGATCTCAACCCAATCGACCGCCGAGCTATAAGTGGCAACGACCGCCTCATCGGTGATGTGGCGAGCCAGAATCCGAAAACATTCGTCGCGCTTCATCATGACGGGCTCCGCCCGATCAGGAACGCGACCGGCGCCGACTTCGCATACGCTTTGTCGATTGCCGGCTGGATTTTTGCCACGTCGTCATCAGCACTGATGAGGTGATGGGCAATGCCCATGTCATCCAAAATCGGCTCCATGATGCGCACGCCGTACCGTGACGAGGCGCGGGGCTCTCGGTCAGGCTCGTGCTGCAATAGTCCCACCATCATGCAGATCGGTTGCTTGTATTCGACGGCGATGCCGCGGATGGCGTTGATCGAGTCAAGAAACCCAGTGTGCTGGATCAGGATGAGCGCGCGCTTATCGCAATACGACAAGCCGGAGGCGATGCCGATGCACTCGTCCTCCTTGCAAACGCGGATGAGGCGCAGCTCCGGATCATGCGCGATCGGCGCCAGCAATCCCGAGCTGGTGGTGATGTCCGGCACCGAGAGGACATATTCGATCCCGGCCGCCTTGATGGCGGCAATGATGCCGCCGCCGTTGAGCGTGCGTGAAGTTGCAGCAACGCTTGCCGTCGATGCCGCCATGCTCAGTCTCCCGGGTTATTCCTCGTTTCAAGCGTAAACCGGATTAGGTTTTGCCGCAGCAAAAAGCCGGCCCAGAGGCCGGCTTTTCCGTAGTTGCGATTTGAAGCGCGCTATTTGTGGTGCTTGGCCGGCTTGGGCGGCGTGCCGTCCGTCCAAGCGTCGTGCGGAAGATCGCATCGACGAACCAGCCGCCGATAACCGGCACGATGCAGTCGCCCACGCCGATCATACATTTCACGCGGCGTCAGCGGGCGATTGAGCGCAACGTTCCGACGATCGGATAAACGACTGCGCAGGCAAAAGTCGTGACGCCATAGGCCGTGCCGAAGCTGACATACGGACATGCGGGATTGCCGTGCTTCTTGGTCATAAGATAACCGGCAACGTCCGTGCCAGCACCGATGCCGACGCCGCACTCCAAAACAGCCGGCGGATCCTGGCCGCGCGTCAGCCAGGTCCAGAATGTATTACAATTGTTGTCCTGCGCCCGCGCCGCCTGCGGCATTAGCCCAAGCGCAAAAACCAGCGCCAGCGCGGCGACCATCGTCCGTTTCATTGTGGTGACTCCCCCTCCATACCGCGGCCCAAAATAGGCGCAGTATGGTTAACGCCATGGTGAATGACCCGGCGGGGGCTGTCGAGGGCTGGCTGTGAGCAAGCCCATAATTCTCGGCATCTGTGTTTATTTGGCAACCATTTATCCCCAGGCCGAGGACCCAGGATAGGACCGGATAAAGTCGTGGTCGCCGAAGACGCGACTGAACCGATCGGGTGCCGCCGAAGGCCGGCGGCGGCTACTCGGCAGCAGTTCGTCCTGCCCCGCCGGAGCCAAATCGCCGCTCGATGTAGTCGATGACGATTTTCTGAAAGTCGGCGGCCACGGTCGGCCCGCGCAGCGTCATGGCTTTTTTGCCATCGATAAAAACGGGTGCGGTCGGCTGCTCGCCGGTGCCCGGTAGCGAAATACCGATATCGGCATGCTTGGATTCGCCGGGGCCGTTGACGATGCAGCCCATGACCGCGACGTTGAGGCCCTCGACGCCGGGGTAGCGCGTCTTCCAGCCGGGCATCGAGTCGCGGATAAAGCCTTGGATGCTGGCGGCGAGCTCCTGAAAGGTCGTCGATGTCGTCCGGCCACAGCCGGGGCAGGCGGCCACCAGCGGAACAAAGGTCCGCAGCCCCACCGTCTGCAACAATTCCTGCGCCACTTGGACTTCCAAAGTACGGTCGCCGTTCGGCTCGGGCGTGAGCGAAATGCGGATGGTATCGCCGATGCCCTGCTGCAACAGCACGCCCATCGCCGCCGATGAAGCGACAATGCCCTTTGAGCCCATGCCGGCTTCGGTGAGACCGAGATGCAGCGCATAATTGCAGCGCCGGGCAAGTTCAGCCATAGACCCCGATCAGATCCTGCACGGCGGATACTTTGGCCGAGAGAATGATTTTTGAGCGCGGCAAGCCGATTTCCTCCGCGCGCTCTGCCGACAGCAGCGCGGACTGGATCATGGCTTCCCGCGTCACATCGCGGGCATCGACCGGCTGGTTGGAACGGGAATTCTCGTCCATCAGGTGGGTGAGCAACTCCTGATCGAGCGAGCCCCAATTGGCGCCGATACGGACCGGCTTGTCATACTTGATCGCGGTTTCGACGATGGCCCCGAATTGCCGGTCCTTTTTTTCCTTGAAGCCGACATTGCCGGGATTGATGCGATATTTGTCGAGTGCCTCGGCGCAGGCAGGATGGTCGGCCAGAAGCTTGTGGCCGATGTAGTGAAAGTCGCCGACGATCGGCACGTCGACGTTCATCTTGAGGAGTTGCTCCTTGATGTGCGGAACGGCGGCGGCCGCCTCATCGCGGTCGACGGTGATGCGCACGATCTCCGACCCGGCGCGCGCCAGCGCTGCCACTTGTTTCGCCGTCGCTGCTGCATCGGCGGTATCGGTGTTGGTCATCGACTGCACCACTACGGGTGCGCCGCCGCCGACGATCACTTTGCCAACCTTCACGGCAACGGTTTGATGCCTTTCAGCCGGGCCGGAAAATTCCATCATAACCAAGTCCTTACAGGGCGAGCGTCGAATTGTGGCCCCTCGCAGTCCGGGACAGGAAGGAGGGATGCCACAGTCATATAGCGTCAACGGGGCCGATTGACGAGGAGGAGGCCGGCGGCAACCAGTGCGACGGCCACGACAAAAGCCGGCGTCAGGGGCTCGTTTAGCACCACGTGACCGGCCGCCACGCCGAACAGAGGGGCGAGGAACGTAAAAACCGATAGCCGGGCGGCCGAATAACGCACGACCAGCGCGAACCAGACGGGAAATGTGACACTCACGACCCACAGCGTCTGATAGGCGAAAGCGCCCAAAGCCAGCGGCGAAGGCATGCCGTGGAGGCGCTCGCCGAACAGAATTGCCCCCGCGGCCAATAGCGGTGCCGAAACGACAAGTTGGTAAAGCAAGGTCTTCTCGGCGCTGACCCGATTGAGCGGAGTCACTTTGATGATCAGTGTTGTCCCTGCCCAGGCCAAGGCGGCGCCGATCAGCATGAGATCGCCGAGCGCCTGATGCGGTGTCGTCGCCGGCGTCGGCAGGCCGAAGGCCACGGCGATGCCGACGAAAGACAACGGCAAGCCGAGCCACTGCGAAGGCCGGAAATAATCGCCGGGCACGAGCCACAGCGAGCCGATCACAACGAAGAACGGCGCCAGATAGAGAAACAGCGTACCGCGAGTCACGGTGGTCCAAACCAGACCGCGATAGATCAGCAGGAATTCGAGCGCGAAAAGCACGCCGGCCAAAAGGCCGGCGCCGAGCGTACCGTCGCGCCGAAACAGCGATATGCCGCGCGCTTGCGTCCAAAGGCCGACCAGCACGGCCGCGATCGCCGAACGCGCCGCCGATTGTATCAGCGGTGGAATATCGTGGATCGCAAGCTTGATCGCGACATTGTTAAAACCCCAGCTCAGACAAAGGCCAATCGTCACCACAACCGCGATGGTATCGAGCGGACGGGTCGACGGAAGAGGCTGCGACGGCCGCGCGATTCAATGCCGCAACATCATCGTTTGCGGCAATGCGAGCAGATGCCGGCAATTTCAATCAGCGGACTCTTGGGCGAAAATCCCGCGGCGCGCGATGACGCTTTCAGCGCCTCGGCGGCAGCGCCTCCCGGCGCTTCCCCGACCGCGCCGCAGCTTTCACAGATCAGAAAAACGACAAGATCGCCGCTGTCGTGATTGTGCACGCAAGCCACGTATGCGTTGCGGCTCTCAATGCGATGGACAAGGCCATTCCCGCACAGAAAGTCGAGCGCGCGATAGATGGTGATCGGCGCCGGCCGGTTCTTGTGCGCCAGACGATCGATGATCTCGTAGGCGCCGAGCGGCTTATGGCTCGACAGCAGCGCTTGCAGGACCTGACGACGCATCGGCGTGAGCCGTTGCGCGCGCGCTGCGCATTGCGCCTCGGCGTGAGCAATTGCCGCACTAGCACAGCGATCGTGGTCGTGATCGGGCGCTGGGAAGACTGCACGTAGCGAATTCGTCATGGCGTGGTCATTGTCTCGGTCACGGTCGCGGGCCAACAGAGCCGTCTCGGTGCCTGGTTCGGCCGCATCCGCCAGCAACGTAGCGGATCGCGCAAGATCGCGAAAACGTGACGCGCCTCCCTATTTTTATGTTGCGCTGCAACAAGAAGCGCCCCACATTCTCGCCGTCTCGCAACGTTTTGGCTCTATTGTGGGCGTTCCTTCTGCCGGGGCGCCCTCCTGAATTGGGGGATGTCATGCTGAAAGGAAAGTCCGCGCTGGTGACCGGTTCGACTTCGGGCATCGGTCTCGCCATAGCGCGCGCGCTGGCGGCGCAGGGGGCCAACGTCACCATCAACGGATTCGGCGACCAGGCCGCGATCGAAAAGGAGCGCTCCGGCATCGAGAACGACTTCAAGGTCAAGGCGATTTATTCCGCCGCTGACATGAGCAAGCCCGCAGAAATCGCCGATATGGTGCATGCCAGCGAAAAGACTTTCGGCTCGCTCGACGTTCTCGTCAACAATGCCGGTATTCAATTCGTCGCCCCGATCGAGGAATTTCCGATCGAGAAGTGGGACCAGATCATCGCCATCAATCTGTCGGCGGCGTTTCACGCCATCCGCGCCGCAGTGCCCGGGATGAAATCGCGCAAATGGGGCCGCATCATCAATACGGCCTCAGCGCATTCGCTGGTCGCCTCGCCGTTTAAGTGCGCTTATGTCTCGGCCAAGCACGGGCTTGCCGGTCTCTCCAAAACCGTCGCGCTTGAAACCGCGACCTTCGGCATCACCTGCAACTGCATCAGCCCCGGTTATGTGTGGACGCCGCTGGTCGAGAAGCAAATTCCCGACACCGCCAAGGCGCGCGGCATGACCGAGGAGCAAGTCAAGCGCGACGTGATCCTGGCGGCGCAGCCGACCAAGGAATTCGTCACCGTCGACGAAGTGGCCGACCTTGCCGTCTATCTCTGTTCGGACGGAGCGAAAGCCATTACCGGCGCCAACCTTTCGATCGACGGCGGCTGGACGGCCGAATAACGCAAGGCATGAGCAATATTCTCAACGCGCTGCTGCCGGGCCGAGCGGCGGCGAAAACCTCCGCGCCAAAAACCAAACGCATCAATCTGGCGCTGCAAGGCGGTGGCGCCCACGGCGCTTTCACCTGGGGCGTGCTGGAACAGCTTCTCAGCGACGAACGGCTGTCGATCGAGGGCATTTCCGGTACGTCCGCCGGCGCGGTCAATGCGGTGATGCTGGCCGACGGGCTGTTGCGCGGCGGCCGCGAGGAGGCACAAAAGCGGCTGGCCGATTTTTGGCGTGCGGCGTCGAGCACCGGCAACCTGCCGGCACTGCAACGCGCCGTGATGGAGCGGTTACTCTCGTTCACGCCGCTCGAAGGCACTCCGGTGCAGGCCTGGTTCGGCACTCTGTCGCGCTACTTTTCGCCTTACGACGCCAATCCGCTGAATCATCAATCCGCTGAAGGATCTGATCGAGCGTTTCGTCGATTTCGAGAAGCTTCGTGCGAGCGACGATTTGAAGCTGTTCATTTCGGCGACCAATGTGCAGACCGGACGCGTGCGCGTGTTCTCGCGCGAAAAGATCACGGCGGAGGCGGTCATGGCCTCCGCCTGTCTGCCGACGATTTTTCGCGCGGTCGAAATCGACGGCATGCCCTATTGGGACGGCGGCTATCTCGGCAATCCGGTGATCTTTCCGTTTTTCCGCACCACGACCACCGAGGATGTGCTGGTGGTGCAGATCAATCCGCTGGTGCGGCAGGCGACACCGACGTCGTCCAGCGAGATCATGAACCGGATCAACGAAATCACCTTCAATTCCTCGCTCATCGACGAATATCGCGCCATCGAGTTCGTCGGCAGGCTGATCGACCAAGGCAAGCTGCCGCGCGGCACCGGGCCGGAGCAATACCGGCGCATCAACGTTCATCGCATCGTGCTCGATCGTTTCGGCACCCATTTTGACGCCTTCAGCAAGCTTTCGACCGATTACGATTTCTTCGACATGCTGCATGTGAGCGGCAAACGCGCTGCCCGTCGTTTTCTCGACGAGCATTTTGACGATATCGGCGTGAAATCCACCGTCGATCTTCGGGCGGAAGCCCAGGCCGAATGGGCGTGATCAACGTCCGGTCCGGCTAAACACACGCCCCCGGGGCCCGGCCTAAGAAAATTCACCCCCTGGGATGCTGCCATTGCAAGTCAGCCTTGCAGACTTTTCTTGTCTACAATTTAATAAGGTACCTTATATTGTGCTGCCATCGATTCAGTCAGGCCCATCATGCTTCCGCGCTCGCTCAACAGAGAATTTGCCTTTTCACTCAACGACGTAGCTCGCATGCTCCGGACCTATGCGGATCATAAGGCGAGCCAATTCGGGATTACCCGCGCTCAGTGGGTCGTTCTGGTTCGCCTTGACCGGTTCGAGGGCCTTAAGCAATCCGAACTGGCCGAAATGCTCGACCTGCAGCCTATCTCGCTGACCCGGCTTCTCGATCGGCTCTGCGAGAGCGGGTTGATCGAGCGCCGCGCGGATCCCAACGACCGTCGTGCCAAGAGGCTTTATCTCACGGCCCAGGCCCGTCCGCTGCTGGAACGGCTAGGCGACCTCGGCGAAGCACTGATGGCGACGGCGCTGGTCGGCGTCGATCGCGATAGCATCGAACGAATGGTCGCGCAGCTCGCCATCGTCAAAGAAAACCTCCGCCACGCGATCCAGAACAAAGCCGCTCCAGGCGCGCCGGAAGAGCAGCGCTATGGCTGAGCGCGCGCTCAAATCGGTCACGCCTGAACGCGATGAAGCACCCGACGTGCGCGAGGTGCCCGCAGCAGTCCCAACGCCGCGCCCAGCAGATCCGCGGCCGGCGACCGGCAAGAAAAAGGTGAGCAAGCTGGGCCGCCGCGGTGGACTGCGTTGGGGCTTGTTTGCCGCTCTGCCGCTCGTTCTTCTCGTTGGGATGTATTGGTACGTGACCGGCGGCAAGGTCATGTCGACCGACGACGCCTATGTGAATACCGAGAAGGTCGGCATCTCGACTGACGTCGCGGGCATCGTGCAAGTCGTAAGCGTCACGGACAACGAGCGCGTCCGAGCCGGCCAAGTGCTGTATCGGCTCGATCCCCGGCAGTTTCAAATCGCCGTGGCCAACGCCAAGGCCAACTTGGCGCAAACGGCGCTGACCATCGACGCGATGAAGCAGGACTACAAGCGCATGCTGAGCGATGTCGCCGCGCAGCAGGCGTGGGTCGTTCTCGATCAAACGAATTACGTTCGAGACACATCGCTGCTGCACAGCGGTACCGTCTCGCAGTCCATCTACGATCAGGCGCAATCGACGCTGGACACCGACAAGAACAAGCTCGAATCGTTGCGTCAACAGGCGCAAATGCAACTGGCCAAGCTGGACGGCAATGTCGACAATCCCGTTACCCAGCATCCGCAATATCTCCAAGCGCAAGCGCAGCTCGAAGAGGCGCAACGCCAGCTCGATCACGCCGTCGTTGTTGCGCCGTTCGCCGGGCTGGTCACCGATGTCTCGGCGATCGCCCCCGGCAAATATCTCGCCGCCTCGACGACCGCGTTTTACCTGGTCGATACGGATCACGCTTGGATCGAGGCCAATCCGAAAGAGACCGAGCTCACCTATGTGCGGCCCGGTCAGCCGGTCATCGTCACGATTGACGCCTATCCCGACGTCACCTGGCACGGCACCGTCGAAAGCATCAGCCCGGCGGCGGCTCAGGAATTTTCCCTGCTGCCGGCCCAAAATACCAGCGGCAATTGGGTGAAAGTGGTCCAGCGCGTCCCGATGCGGGTCCGGGTCGACACCACGGAAAACAACAAGCCGCCGCTGCGCGCCGGCATGAGCGCGGTGGTCGACGTCGAGACCGGTCATGCGCGCGGCTTCCCGCATTTTTGGTGAATGTCGTGGTGAGCTCGGTAGCCCGCCGTGAAACCGATGTGCCTAATCGCGGCATGATCACGCTGTGCGTGATTCTCGCTACGCTGATGCAAGCGCTCGACACCACCATTGCCAATGTTGCGCTGCCCTACATGCAGGGCAGCGTCTCGGCCAGTCAGGACCAAATCGACTGGGTGCTGACATCCTACATCGTCGCCGCCGCCATCATGACGCCGCCGACCGGCTTTCTCGCCGGCCGGTTCGGAATAAAGCGGCTTTTCCTCGTCTCCATCGGCGGCTTTACGCTGGCGTCGATGCTATGCGGCATGGCCCAGTCGCTGGATCAGATCGTCCTGTTCCGCGTTTTGCAGGGCGCCTTCGGCGCCGCGTTGGTGCCGCTCTCCCAATCCGTGTTGTTCGGCACTTATCCCCGGGAGCGCCAGGGCTTTGCCATGGCGCTCTTCGGCATTGGTGTCATGATCGGTCCGGTGCTAGGTCCGGTGCTGGGCGGCTGGCTGACCGAGAATTACAGTTGGCGCTACGTCTTCTACATCAATCTGCCGATCGGAATTCTCGACCTTCTCGGCATCGTGCTGTTCTTGCCGGAATCTCCGCGCGATCAAGTCAGCAAGCTCGACTGGTTTGGCTTCGGCACCCTGAGCGTCACGCTGGCCGCGCTGCAAATCATGCTCGATCGCGGCGAACAGCAGGACTGGTTCAGTTCGGGCGAGATCATCATCGAGGCGATCGTCGCCGCTTCGGCGTTCTATTTGTTCCTCGCCCACATCTTCACGTCGAAAAATCCCTTCGTGAAGCCGTCGATGTTCCGCGATCGCAATTTTACCGCCGGAATGTTGTTCGTCGTGATCGTCGGCCTGACTTATTACGCATCGATGGCGCTGCAGCCGCCATACTTGCAGGAACTCATGAACTATCCGGTAGTCACCGCGGGCCTCATCATGGGACCGCGCGGCGTCGGAACCATGGCCTCGATGCTGATCGTCGGACGCATGGTCGGCCGTGTCGACACGCGCATCCTGCTCGGCTTCGGGCTCGGCCTCACGGCGTGGTCGTTCTACCAAATGACCGGCTGGACGCCCGACATCTCGCGGGAGTCAATCATCGCGGTCACCATGGTGCAGGGTTTCGGCCTCGGCTTTCTGTTCGTGCCGCTCAGTGCGGCCACGTTATCGACGCTGCCGGCGCAGTCGCGGACTGAAGGCGCCGGCCTTTACAGCCTGTTCCGCAATATCGGCTCGAGCGTCGGCATTTCGGTGGTCAATGCGCTATTGATCCGCAACACTCAGGCCAATCACGCCAACATCGCGGAGAACATAACAGCGGTCAATCGCGCCCTGGAAAACCCCAACGTCGCCCATTTCTGGGATCCACTGACCGCCGCCGGCCGCACCGCACTCGACGCAGTCATCACCGAGCAAGCGCAGATCATCGCCTATATCGACGATTATAAGCTCCTGATGATTGCGACGCTGGCCGTGCTTCCGCTGCTGATGGTGTTTCGGCGCCCGGCAGCCCGCACCGTCGCCCCTGTTCCGGTGATGGAGTAAATGAAAACGGGCGGCCTGCATGGCCGCCCGCTCCAAACAGTTCCAATAGGCAGAAAGACTATTCGCCAGCGGCCGCTTCGCGCGGCTCCTCGCCTTCGGACTTCTGCTTGGCTTCGAGATCCTCGCCGGTCTGCTGATCGACCACTTTCATCGACAGCCTTACCTTGCCACGGTCGTCGAAGCCGAGCAGCTTGACCTTGACCTTGTCGCCCTCTTTGACAACGTCGCTGGTCTTCTGCACCCGGCGCGACGCCAGCTGACTGATGTGAACCAGGCCGTCCTTGGCGCCGAAGAAATTCACGAAGGCGCCGAAGTCCATCACCTTGACCACGGTGCCGTCGTAGATGTGACCGACCTCAGGCTCGGATGCGATCGACTTGATCCAATTGATCGCCGCCTTGATCGATTCGGCGTTGGCGGAAGCGACCTTGACCGTACCGTCGTCCTCGACGTTGATCTTGGCGCCGGTTTTTTCGACGATCTCGCGGATCACCTTGCCGCCGGCGCCGATGACTTCGCGGATCTTGTCGACGGGGATCTTGAACAACTCGATGCGCGGGGCGTATTCGCCGAGCTCGGCGCGCGCGGCGGTCAACGCTGTCGCCATTTCACTGAGGATATGCAGGCGGCCGTCCTTGGCCTGGGCCAAAGCGACCTTCATGATCTCCTCGGTAATGCCGGCGATCTTGATGTCCATTTGCAGCGAGGTGACGCCGCCTTCGGTGCCGGCGACCTTGAAATCCATGTCGCCGAGATGGTCTTCGTCGCCAAGGATGTCGGACAGCACGGCATAGCGCTTGTCTTCGAGAATAAGGCCCATGGCGATCCCGGCGGTCGGGCGCTTGAGCGGCACGCCGGCATCCATCAGTGCCAGCGACGCGCCACACACCGACGCCATCGACGACGAGCCGTTCGACTCGGTGATCTCCGAGACGACGCGAATGGTGTAGGGGAACTCTTCTTTCGACGGCAGCATCGGATGAATCGCCCGCCAGGCGAGTTTGCCGTGGCCGATTTCGCGGCGGCCGGGCGCGCCAGTGCGGCCGGTTTCGCCTACCGAATAGTGCGGGAAGTTGTAGTGCAGCAGGAACGTCTCCTTATACGTTCCCTGCAGCGCGTCGATGAACTGCTCGTCTTCGGAGGTGCCGAGCGTGGCGACCACCAAAGCCTGCGTCTCGCCGCGGGTGAACAGCGCCGAGCCGTGGGTGCGCGGCAGCACGCCGACTTCCGCCACGATCTGCCGCACGGTTTTCACGTCGCGGCCATCGATGCGCTTGCCGGTGTCGAGGATGTTCCAGCGCACGATCTTGGCTTCGAGTTCCTTGAACACGCCGGCAACCGCAAGCTTGTTGTATTTCGGTTCGGCGCCTTCGGGGAAAAAGTGCGCCATCACCTTTTGTTTGACCACGGCGACCGCGTCCTGACGATCCTGCTTCTTCACGATCGCATAAGCCGCCCGCAGATCTTTCTCGGCGAGGCCAAGGATTTCCTTCTCCAGCGCCTTGTTGTCGGCGACGGCCAGGTCGCGCGGTTCCTTGGCGGCCTTTTCCGCGAGCTTGATGATGGCATCGATCACCGGCTGGAAATGCCGGTGGCCGAACATCACGGCGCCGAGCATGATCTCTTCGGAAAGCTCCTTTGCTTCCGACTCCACCATCATGACGGCGTCCTGGGTGCCGGCGACGACGAGGTCGAGCTGACTTTCCGGCATCTCATCGAGTGACGGATTGAGCACGTATTCATTGTTGATGAAGCCGACGCGGGCGCCGCCGATCGGTCCCATAAACGGCGCGCCCGAAAGAGTGAGCGCGGCCGAGGCGGCGACCATCGCGACGATGTCGGGATCGTTCTCCTGATCGTGCGAGAGCACGGTCACGGTTACTTGGGTGTCGCAGCGCCAACCGTCGGCGAACAGCGGGCGGACCGGGCGATCGATCAGACGCGACGTCAGCGTGTCCTTTTCGGTCGGACCGCGCTCGCGTTTGAAATAGCCGCCGGGAATCCGGCCGGCCGCATAGTATTTTTCGGTGTAGTTGACGGTGAGCGGAAGGAAATCGATGCCTTCCTTCGGCTCCTTGGCGGCAACGACGGCGGCAAGCACACTGGTCTCGCCATACGTGGCGAGCACCGCTCCGTCGGCTTGCCGCGCTATTCTGCCGGTTTCCAGCGTTAGGTTACGGCCACCCCAGTCAAGTTCCACTTTATGAATGTTAAACATTGCGATTGTCTCTCATGGTTTTCGGCAAAGCGCGAAAGCCATAAGCAAGACGGCGAGACGCTGTCGGCGCAGCACCGCTGCAATGCCGTCTCAGCGTCTGGCGATCCTGCCATGGCCTTCGGACCTTCCTTAGATATGAACGGGCGACGGCCCATTCCACGGATCGGCAGCTGTGCTGCCGGTTTCAGTTGGCAGCTCCGCTGCCATTTCCAGATGGCAGCTCAAGCTGCCGGGCAAATAGCGGAGCGCATTCTGCGCGCCGCCTACAAACGCGCGGGACTTCCCGCGCGCAAACTTTTAGCGGCGAATACCCAGCCGTTCGATCAACTCCTTGTAACGACCATCATTGGTGCGCCGCAGATAATCGAGAATCTGGCGCCGCTGCGACACGAGCTTAAGCAAGCCGCGCCGCGAATGGTTGTCCTTTACATGGGTCTTGAAGTGTTCCGTCAAATTGTTGATGCGCTCCGAAAGGAGTGCAACCTGGACTTCAGGCGAACCTGTGTCGCCGGATTTGGCGGCGTAAGTCTTGATTACTTCCGCTTTACGCGCGGTCGTTATCGACATCGTCATAACCTCTTTGTCTTGCGGCTCGACCAGCGATGCCGGTTAAATTAAACACGCGGCGGGGAACTATTTCGCCGCGCTCGACCTCGGCAATGGCCAACAGCTGGCCGCCGGAAGCGACCTGGACCATGCCGCGGAAGATGGAGGCGTCCCGTCCGCGCAACAATACGGCTTGGCCCCTAGCGAGCCTCGCCGCGTCTGCCGGGCTCACGGCCAGCGCCGGGATGTCGTCCAGCGCGGTCTCGATCGGCAGAAGCGTATCGGCGAAGTGACCCTCGCCGGCGGCCGCTCTATGGCACAAAGCCTCGATCCGTTCCAGGGGTATCATATCGCCCTCGCCGAACGGCCCGACCCGGCTGCGCCGGAGCGCCGAGACGTGCCCAAATGCGCCCAGCATCCGGCCCAGATCCCGAGCCAATGAGCGTATATAGGTGCCTTTGCCGCATTCGGCGGCCAGCACGGCATGATCCGGATCCGGTATTTCGAGCAATTCGAGCCGATGAATTGTGACGGCGCGGGGCGCTAGCTCCACGGTCTCGCCGTCACGCGCCAGGTCATAGGCCCGCTCGCCCTCGATTTTTACCGCCGAAAAGCGCGGTGGCACTTGCTCGATCGTGCCGGTGAAACGCGGCAGCAAGGCGCCGATCGCCGTTGCATCGGGCCGGCTTTCACTGGTCGCCACGACGCGGCCCTCGGCATCGTCGGTATCGCGCTCCTCGCCCCAGCAAATGGTGAACAGATAGGCCTTGCGGCTATCGACCACGAACGGCACGGTTTTGGTCGCTTCCCCGAGCGCGATCGGCAGGCAGCCCGATGCCAAGGGATCGAGCGTGCCGGCATGCCCGGCGCGCTTTGCCGAATACAGGTGCTTGATGACCGAGACCGCGTGCGTCGAGGTCATGCCGACCGGCTTGTCGAGCACGACCCAGCCATGGACATCGCGTTTCTGCCGCTTCTTCGGCTTGCCTTCTTGCTCGAATTTCTCGCGGTGGGCGACGTCCGGCGCGCTCATTATTCGTCTTTCTCGTCGCCCAAATTTTTGCTGTTCAGGTCGCGCCGCACCACGGGCGTTCGCAAAAGCTTCTCGATCCGCTCCGCTTCTTCAAATCGCTCGTCGATGCGGAATCGAATCTCGGGCGCAAACTTCAGGTTGACGCGCCGGGCGATCTCGCCGCGGACGTAACGCTTGTTGCGATCGAGCGCATCGAGCACGTCCTTCGCGTCGCGGCCGCCGAGCGGCATGACGTAGATCGTGGCGAGCCGCAGATCGGGGCTCATGCGCACTTCCGGAACCGTAATCATATGCGTTTCGATCACCGGATCGTGCACCTCGCCGCGCGTGAGCATGGCGGCGAGTTCATGCCGGATCAGTTCGCCGACGCGGAGCTGGCGTTGCGAGCCGCCCGCGGACTGATCGCGATGTTGATGTTGGCGTGCCATTTCTTATGACCGTCGCGCGCGGCCTCGGCCTGCGCATTCTTGTTCCCATATGCCGTGCTTTTATCACCGGGATTGTCGGACAAAGCCCGACGATGCAGCCGCGCGCGAACGTGAGTCTTGGACTCACAGCGTCCGCTGCACGCTCTCCACCCGGTAGCACTCGATGACGTCGCCTGCCTTCATGTCCTGATAATTCTCGAATGCCATGCCGCATTCCTGACCGGCGACGACTTCGCGCGCATCGTCCTTGAAGCGCTTGAGCTGCGACAGCTTGCCCTGATGGACGACCACGTTGTCGCGAATGAGCCGCACATTGGCGCCGCGCTCGACGGTGCCGTCGGTGACCCGGCAGCCGGCGACATTGCCGACTTTGGAGACCTTGAAGACTTCGAGAATAACGGCGTTGCCGAGCATGGTTTCGCGTAGCGTGGGCGCCAGCAATCCCGACATCGCCTTTTTCACGTCGTCGACGAGATTGTAGATGATGTCGTAATAGCGGATTTCGACGCCGGCCTGCTCGGCGGCCTCGCGCGCCTCTTTGTGGGCGCGGACGTTGAAGCCGATGAGGGCCGCGCCCGAGGCCTCGGCCAACGTCACGTCGGATTCGGTAATGCCGCCGGCCCCGGCGAAGATGATGCGCGCGGCCACCTCCTCCGTGGAAAGCTTTTCCAGCGCGCCAACGATCGCTTCTATCGAGCCTTGCACGTCGCCCTTGATGATCAGCGGGAACTCCTTGAGGCCGCTGGACTTGAGCTGACTCATCATCTGCTCGAGCGAGCCGCGCATGCCGGTCTGCCGCGCCGCCAGTTTTTCGCGTTTCTGGCGGTCGCGATAATCGGCGATCTCGCGGGCGCGGGCCTCAGTGTCGACAACGGCCAGCCGATCGCTCGCCTCAGGCGTGCCGTTAAAACCGAGTACTTCAACCGGCATCGAAGGTCCGGCGGCGACGACGGAATGGCCGGTATCCGACATCAGCGCGCGCACGCGGCCCCATTCGGAGCCAGCGACGACGATATCGCCGGGTTTGAGCGTGCCGCGCTGGACAAGCACAGTCGCAACGGGACCCCGGCCGCGATCAAGCCGCGCCTCGATCACAGTGCCTTCTGCCGGACGATGCGGGTTGGCCTTGAGCTCAAGTACCTCGGCCTGCAGGGCGATCATGTCGAGAAGCTTGTCGAGATTGGTCTTCGCCTTGGCGGAGACTTCGAGCTCCAGCACGTCGCCGCCCAGCGTTTCGACCTGGATTTCGTGCTGCAACAATTCGGTGCGCACCCGCTCCGGCTTGGCATCCGGCTTGTCGATCTTGTTGATGGCGACGATGATCGGCACTTTCGCCGCCTTGGCATGGTGAATAGCCTCGACCGTCTGCGGCATGACGCCGTCATCGGCGGCGACCACCAGCACGACGATATCCGTGATCTTGGCGCCCCGGGCGCGCATTGCCGTGAACGCGGCGTGACCGGGCGTATCGATGAAAGTGATGCGGCCGCCCGACGGCGAGGTTACCTGATAGGCGCCGATATGCTGGGTGATGCCGCCGGCCTCGCCCGCCGCGACCTCGGTCGAGCGAATGGCGTCAAGCAGCGAGGTCTTGCCGTGGTCGACGTGGCCCATGATGGTGACGACCGGCGCACGGGGCTGCAGGTTTTCCGGACTATCCGCGGCATCGAACATGCCCTCTTCGACGTCCAGACTCGGCAACGCGCCGCACGGTGTGGCCCAGCTCTTCGGCGATCAACTGCGCGGTATCGGCGTCGATCGTATCGGTGATCTTCGCCATGTGACCCTGCTGCATGAGGATGCGGATCACGTCGACGGCGCGTTCGGCCATGCGGTTGGCCAATTCCTGAATCGTAATCGTCTCGGGAACGGTCACTTCGCGGGCGATTTTTTCCTTCGGCTCGTCGCGGTGGCCGGTCATGCGCTGCACGCGACGACGGAATGAAGCAACCGAACGTTCGCGCACTTCGTCAGCGGAAAGCGCGGTGACTACGGTGAGGCGTCCGCGACGCTTCTCGCCGACGCCGCGGGTCGGCTTGGGCGCCGGTGCCGGCCGTGCCGGGGCACCTCCGGCCCCCCGGCGGGCGGTGCGCGGGGCTTCGTCCTCGTCGGCTTCGAGCACCGGCCGTGCGCCGGGCTTTGCCGCGGTCGCCACGTCGGCGCCGAAGCGCTTCTTGGCGACCTCGTCGGCCTTGCGTTTGGTTTCCTCGTCGTGTTTGCGGCGAACTTCTTCGTTGAGTTTACGCGCCTCGGCTGCCGCGCGTTCGGCACGATCGGCTTCCTCGCGGGTGCGGCGGACGCGAGCCTCTTCCTCGGCGCGTCCGCGCTCTTCGGTTTCGCGCAGCCGCGCATCGGCAAGTGCATGAGCGCGCGCGTTGCGCTCGTCGTCGGTGAGCGTGCGCAGCACGACGCCCGAGGCTTTTGGGGCAATGGCGGGCGCGGCCGCATGCGCGCCGCTGTCGTTGCCGTCACCGTTTTGGCCGGCGGCGCGACAACGCGCTTTGGTGCGGCGCCGCGATCGGGCGCCACTGCGGGTTCGGCCTTGGCCTCGCCCGGACCGGCGATGCGGCGTTTGACCTTCTCGACCACGACGGCCTTGCTGCGGCCATGGCTGAAGCTCTGACGCACCACGCCCTGCTCGACGCCGCCGCGTTTGAGCGTCAGCGTCTTGCTTGGGGTAACGCTCAGCTTCTCACCGCTATTTTTGGTCGTCTCAGTCATTCGTATCCAATTCCATACACACCGATCGCCTCGGCTAGCTCAGCTTGGTACGGCTCTGCCGGCCTTTTTGGGCCAAATTACCGGTCCGGAACTGTTCCAAGCGCCGTAAACGCGCCAAAACCGTGTCACTCGAAGGACCGGCAAGCAGGGCTGCATGTATCACATTTGGGCGGCCCAGTGCCAAATCCAATTGGGCCGACGTCAAGCACTGCATCACGGTAATTGACCCGGCTGACGGGCTATGGCGCAGAGCTGCGGCAAGCTTGCCGACCCCGTCCGGCGCGGCCTCAACCGCATGCAGGAGGATGACGACCCTGCTACGCGCCAACGCCGTCTCTACCTTGGCATAACCGGCGACGACCGAGCCGGCCTTGCCGGCGATCGCGAGCGCGTCGAGCGCCGAGCGTTCCAGCAGCTGCCGGGTGCGGCCCAGCAGGTCAGGGGGAATACGGACGTCTCGCTTAAATCCGCGCGCGAAGGCTTTGCGCTTGATCGCGTCATCCAGGGTGTCTTGACTGGCGGTGACCCAAACGCCGCGACCCGGCAGCTTATTCTTCAAATCCGGCACCGCCTCGCCATCCGGCCCAACGACAAAGCGGATCAGGTCCGCAACCGGCCGTACCGCGCGCGTCACAACGCAGAATCGTTCTGCGCCGTGCGCCTGCGGTCCACCGTCGAGCTCGCTGTCGTTGCCGACTTGGGCGTCGCTCGTGACCTGGATCATGTCGGCTTGGGTAGTCGTGAATCATGTCAGCCTGCGGCTCCACTCATGGCTGCGCCGGGGCGACCGCCGCCTCTTCGGCGGCGGCGGCCGGCGGCGCCAAATCGGCTTCGCTGACCCAGCCGGCTTTGACGCGCGCCTGCATGATCAGAGCCTCGGCCTCCTCGCGCGACAGTTCGAAGCCGTCGAGAATGCCAGCCTGACGGACCGCTTCGCCGTCCTTGCGCTCGGTCCATCCGGCGAGGTCGTCGGTCGCGCAACCGGCAAGATCCTCGACGTTCTTGATGCCGTTCTCACCGAAGCGCACCAGCATTGCCGTGGTGACGCCCTCGATGTCCTTCAGCGCGTCTTCGACGCCGAGCTCTGTGCGCTTGGCGTCCAGCTCGGCTTCGATCTTGTCGAGATATTCGCGCGCACGGGTCTGCAATTCGGCGGCAGTGTCGTCGTCGAACCCTTCGATGCTGGCAATCTCCTTGGTGTCGACCATCGCCAGCTCCTCGACCGAATTAAAGCCCTCCGACGCCAGCAACTGTCCGATCACCTCGTCGACGTTGAGCGTGTCGATGAAGATGCGCGTGCGGTTCTCAAATTCCGCCTGGCGCCGTTCGGACTCCTCCTGCTCGGTGAGGATATCGATGTCCCAGCCCGTGAGCTGCGACGCAAGACGGACGTTTTGGCCGCGCCGGCCGATGGCGAGCGAGAGCTGCTGGTCGGGCACCACGACTTCAATGCGCTCGCGCTCTTCGTCGAGCACGACTTTGGCGACTTCGGCGGGCGCCAGCGCGTTGACCACGAATGTGGCGATATCGTGCGACCACGGAATAATATCGATCTTCTCGCCCTGCAGCTCGTTGACCACCGCCTGGACGCGCGAGCCGCGCATGCCGACGCAGGCGCCGACCGGATCGACCGAGGAATCACGCGACACCACCGCGATCTTGGCGCGCGAGCCAGGGTCGCGGGCCACCGCCTTGACCTCGACGATGCCGTCGTAGATCTCCGGCACTTCTTGCGCGAACAGTTTCGCCATGAATTGCGGGTGAGTGCGGGACAGGAAAATCTGCGGTCCGCGCTGCTCGCGACGCACGTCGTAGATGTAGGCGCGGATGCGGTCGCCGTTGCGGAATACTTCGCGCGGCAGCATTTCGTCGCGACGCACGATCGCTTCGCCGCGGCCGAGGTCAACCACCACGTTGCCGTATTCTACGCGCTTGACGATGCCGTTGACGATGTCGCCGATGCGATCCTTGTATTCGTCGTATTGCCGGTCGCGCTCGGCCTCGCGCACTTTCTGCACGATCACCTGCTTCGCCGATTGTGCCGCGATCCGCCCATATTCGAGCGGCGGCAGCGGGTCGGCGATGGTGTCGCCGATCTGCGCAGCGGGATGGCGGCGGCGGGCTTCCTCGAGACTGATCTGCGTTGCCGGATTCTCCACTGCCTCGACCACCAGCATGTGCCGCGACAAATGCAGTTCGCCGCTTTTCGGATCGATCTCCGCGCGCACCTCGGTCTCGCTGCCGTAACGGGAACGAGCGGCCTTGGCGATGGCGTCTTCCATGGCGCCGAGCACGATGCGCCGGTCGATCGCCTTCTCGCGGGCGACCGCCTCGGCGATCTGTAACAGTTCGAGCTTATTGGCGCTTACGGTCGCCATGGGTTAGTCTCCCTTGCGGTGGTTGTACTTGCTCTTGCGCAGCGATTCGGAAATGAGCGCGTCGGTGAGAACAAGCTTTGCTTCCATCATGTCGTCGATCGGCAGCAGAACTTCGGAATCTGTGTTTGCCGCCGTCTCAGCGCAGCGAATACGCGCGCATTCGCCGTCGGTGCCTATCAATTCGCCGCGGAACCGCCGCCGGCCCTCGATCAGTCCCTGCATTTCCACTTGCGCGACCTGGCCGGCGTAGCGGTCGAAATCCGAGCGCCGCACCAGCGGCCGATCGATGCCGGGCGACGAAATCTCCAACTGATAGGCGCCTTCGATCGGGTCGGCGACATCGAGCACCGGCGATAGTGCACGCGAGGCGGCTTCACAGTCCTCGATCGCCATGGTGCCGTCCGGGCGTTCGGCCATGATCTGGACGGTGCAGCCGGCAAAGCCGGATATGCGTACCCGAACGAGCCGATAGCCGAGGCTAGCGAGCACCGGTTCGACCAGTGCGGCGACGCGCGCCGCCCGCCCCGGCTCGATGATGAGCCGTGGCTCGTCGGTAAAACTCGTAACCGCAACGTTGGTCGGCCTGTCGTCCATGCTGTTTGGCCATTGATCCTGCACACGTGCAAAACGCCGTCTGGCCTCAGGTAATAAAAAAGAGCGGGCCCCGGGGGAACCCACTCTCAAAACCGTTCGGTTCATCCGACCGTTATGAGGTATCCATGATGGATATCAGTATCCATGACGGATAACGGCAAATATAGCGGTTTGTCGTACAGTTGCAAGGGCCGTCAGGGTCTGCGGGGGAGAGCCTCGCCCAGGCCCCGCTCGCTATTCTCAACGCCTCGAATGTCCGATCACCGTTGCCTGATTCCCGATCGCAAGGGTTCCTTCAGAATTGCTGAATTATTCTGCTGCACGGGCACCGCATAATTCGCGCAGAATGGTGGATCGAGGATGGGTGCCGCCATCTCGCTCATTCCGGAACTCGAACACGTGCTTCAGCACGGCTCGCGGCAAAAGCGCGCCGAGGCCTTGCGGCGCGTCACCGCGCTATTTCTTGACGGCGCCAGCAGCTACAGCGACGCTCATGTCGAGCTGTTCGACGACGTCTTCGCTCTGCTCATCGACGAAATCGAAGATAAGGCGCGCGCCGAACTGGCCTATTGCCTGGCGCCGGTGGGCAACGCGCCGATCAAGGTCCTGCGCATCCTGGCCAATGACGACGATATTGCCATCGCCGGGCCGGTGCTCAAACTGGCGCCACGCCTGGCCGAGGCCGATCTCGTCGATCTCGCGAAAACCAAGAGCCAGGCCCATCTGCAGGCGATCTCGGCGCGCAGCCGGCTTGGCGAGGCCGTCACCGACGTTCTGGTGCGACGCGGCGATCGTGAAGTTGCCCGCAGCGTCGCCGACAATCGTGGCGCACGCATCTCCGAGACCGGTTTCTTCCGTCTGGTCATGCGCGCCGAGAGCGACGGCGTGCTTGCCGAGAAGGTCGGGCTGCGGCCGGATATTCCGCCGCAGCTGTTTCGCGAATTGCTGACCCGAGCCACCGCCGTCGTGCATAAGCGGTTGCTCGCTTCGGCGACACCCGAACTGAAGGTGGAAATTTGCCGCGTCTTGGAAAAAATCTCCAATGAGGTCGGCGCGCGCGTCAGCCCGCGCGACTATCGCGCCGCGCAAAGTGTGGTGCTCGGACTGCATCGGGCGGGTGGCATGAACGAGGCGGCCTTGGCGGCTTTCGCCGGCGACGGCAAATACGAGGAAACGGTCGTCGCCCTCGCGGCGCTTTCCAAGGTGCCGATCGGCGTCGCCGACCGCCTGATGGCGGGCGAACGTCCCGATCCGGTGCTGATCCTGTGTAAGGCCGCCGGCATGGGCTGGCCGACGGTGAGGTCCGTCATCACGTTGCGTGCCGGCGACAAGCCGCCGTCGGGGTTCGGCATCAATTCCGCCTTTGCCAATTACGACCGCCTCTCGGCTTCGACCGCACAGCGTGTGGTGCGATTCTGGCAGGTGCGGCAAAACCAGAAAGATTAGGGGATGTCCCCCGACTTCAAATTCTCCGAAAGATCAGAAAGCACGACGGCCGGTCTGCGCGCTCGGCTTTGGCGTGATAACGCGTTTCGGTAAAGCCGGGCCAGGGCTTGCGCCAATCGTCGGCACATTCTGCGGTCCACTCGAAAATTTTCGATCGGACGAACCGCTGCAGCGTCCAGCAGGCATAATCGGCGATATCGGTGGCAAAGCGTAACTCGCCGCCTTGCCGTAGGATGCGTCCGAGCTGCGCCACCATTCCGTCTTGCACGAAACGACGCTTCCAGTGCCGCCGTTTCGGCCATGGGTCGGGGTGGATCAGGTCGATCCGCTCCAATGATTTTTCAGGCAGCCAGGAAATCAGGCCCACGGCATCGTCGAAATGCAGGCGCACATTGCTCAGGTGATTGCTTTCGATGCCGGCGAGCGCTTTGGCCATGCCGTTGCTGAACGGCTCCACGCCGATAAATCCGATATCCGGCCGCTCACGGGCCCGGGCGATCATCAATTCGCCGCCGCCAAATCCGATTTCGAGATCCGCCTCGCAAACGGGAACCGGAAAAAGCTCGCCGATCTCGGCGGGAGCAGGGTGAGAGAGATCGAGCGCAAGCTTCGGCAATACGGTCGCAAACAGCCGCGCCTGATTGGGGCGCAGCTTGTGCCCTTTGCGCCGTCCAAAAAAGGCGCGCGGCTGTCTTTCGAAACCTTCCACCGCTGTCGTGCTCCGCGCAAGCGGAGCATCCAGTTAACACCGGTCGAGCCGAAATTGCACGGATCGACCCTTAGCGTAACGCGCGTTTGAGCGCGTCAGCGAGGTCGGTTCGCTCCCAGGAAAAGCCGCCGTCCTTTTCCGGAGTGCGGCCGAAATGGCCGTAAGCCGCGGTGCGGCGGTAAATCGGCCGGCTCAGCTTGAGCGCGCGGCGAATGTTGGTCGGCCGCAACGGAAATAATTCAGGCAAGATTTTCTGCAATTTGGCCTCTTCGACCTTGCCGGTGCCGTGGGTGTCGACCAACAGCGACATCGGATCGGCGACGCCGATCGCATAGGCGATTTGAATGGTGCAGCGCTCGGCGAGGCCTGCGGCGACGACGTTCTTGGCCAGATAGCGCGCGGCATAGGCGGCGGAACGATCGACCTTTGTCGGATCCTTGCCGGAGAATGCGCCGCCGCCATGCGGCGCATAGCCGCCGTAGGTGTCGACAATGATTTTTCTGCCGGTCAGGCCGCAGTCTCCGTCGGGACCGCCGATGACGAAATTGCCCGTGGGATTGACCAGAAAATCAGCCGATTTTTTCGGCATCCAGCCTTTGGGCAGAGCCGAAGCAACGGTGTCCTCGATCATGTCCCGCACCATGCTCGGGGAATATTTCTTGCCGTTTCGGGTCTGCGCGTTGTGTTGTGTCGAGACCACCACTTTGGTGCAGCTGACCGGCTCGCCCTCGACGTATTTCACGGTGACCTGGCTTTTAGCGTCGGGCTGCAAATCGAATAAAGCCCCCGAGCGGCGCTTCTCCGACAGCACTTTGAGTATCTTGTGCGCGAAATAGATCGGCGCCGGCATGAACGAGCCCTTGTCGTACACCTCGCTCTCGGTGCAGGCAAAGCCGAACATCATACCCTGATCGCCGGCACCTTCCTGATCGCCGGTCTTTTTCTTCTTGGCGTCGACGCCCATTGCGATGTCGGGAGACTGGCCGTGCAGCAGCACCTCGACGTCGGCGCCGTAATACGAGAAGCCGTCCTGGTCGTAACCGATGTCTTTGACCACGCCGCGCGCAATTTCGGCGATCATCTCGCGATTGACCACCGCCTTCTCGCCGTGTTTGTGGAACAGCGGCGCTTGGCCGCGACCTTCGCCGGCGACGATGATCTTGTTGGTGGTGCACAGCGTCTCGCAGCCAAGCCGCGTATTCACCGCGCTTTCGTCGGCGATGCCGAGCTTGATGTCGTTTTCGATGAAGGCATCGAGTACGGCGTCCGAAATCTGGTCGCAAACTTTGTCGGGATGGCCCTCCGACACCAACTCGCTTGTGAACAGATAGTTGGCGCGTCGCACAGCGAAACACTCCCCTCATAACCGGCCTTAAAGTCACCGGCCTCGGCCTAGCCCGGCACGGCTTAACCCGCGTCAGAGCACGTGGTTGTTGCAGTGTAGCCGTGCGCGGTCAAGATGTGGGCCAAGAGTGGGCGGCCGCCTGCGTCATCCAGCGGAAACTACGTACGCGGCGGCCAACAATCAGGAGGAATTGTTCAGCGCTTGTCGCGCCCGGCGATTTGCTCGACGAGATCAACGATGCGCCGCCGCAGTTTTAAATCGTCGATGCGCATAAACGCCTTGGTCAGCGCCAAGCCATCCGAGGTAGCAAGAAAATCGGAGACATAAGCCGGCGACGGCGCCTCACCCATCCCCTCGTGGCGACCGATGGTCTGAGCGGCTGGGGCGCCTTCAAAGAAGAAAGCCACCGGAACCTGGAGGATTTGCGAAATTTGTTGCAGCCGGCTGGCGCCGATGCGGTTGGTGCCCTTCTCATATTTTTGGACTTGCTGAAATGTAAGGCCCAGTAAATCGCCGAGTTTCTCCTGGCTCATGCCAAGCATCATTCGGCGCATGCGCACGCGGCTGCCGACATGCTTGTCGGTCGGATTCGGCGCCTTCTTAGCCAACATAGCCATTTCAACTCCTCTGCCCCATTGCCGGTGGCGGGTAGGCAGTAATTCTGTCACACTTGAAACCACTTTTCGCAAGTATCGTCACGCACCAAATTATTGGCTATGCCGCAATCTCATTCAGTGGAAGGATCAACGCATAGCTCTGGCTTCCCGACCACGCGTTTCAGTTGAGCCGGCACGATGGTAAACATCCTGAGGTCGTCGGGGCCACTATTTTTGCGCGCATTCCACAACCTGTCTACGATTCTCATCAGGCTGATACGGTTAACGCCGCCGATTACGGTCTCAAATCCGCCCGCAGTCGCCGGCGCACGACGGCGATCAGCGCTATCAGCATTATAATGAATGCCGGAGCGTCGCCGACGCGGGCATAAATGGGCGCGCCGATTGCGCGCGGTAATGGTGAATCAAATACCCCTTCAGCCCCCAGTGGCAATGAGTTGACGATCCGACCGACTGGATCGACGACAGCCGATATGCCGGTATTGGCCGCGCGGGCCAATGGCAGGCCCAGCTCGATCGCGCTCACGCGCGCTTGTTGAAAATGTTGATACGGCCCGGTGGAAATCCCAAACCAGCCGTCGTTGGTCACGTTGACGATCCAGCCCGGCCGCTTGCCGGGCGGCATAACCTCGCCGGGGAAAATCACCTCATAGCAAATGAGCGGCAGCGCGATGGGCGCGCCGGGAACGGCGATGAGCCGATGGCGGTCGCCGGCAAGAAATCCGCCGCGTTGCTCCGTCAGTTCCTCGAGACCGAACCGTTCCAGAATGCGCTCGAACGGCAAATATTCGCCAAACGGAACAAGGTGTACCTTGTCGTAGACCGCAGCGATGGAGCCGCTGTGGTCGATGACGTAAATGGAATTGTAAACACCGGATTGCGCCGGATGGTCGGGATCGGCCAGCCGGATCGCGCCGGTGATCAGAACGGAGCCTCGCTGCAGCAAATTGGTGATCTGCGCCAGCGCATCGGCTTCGCGTGTCAGAAAAAATGGAAAGGACAATTCCGGCCAGATCAGTTGAGTCGTATCGCCCATCCCTTGCGATTGCACACCGGAGGCGCGATTTGACAGCGCGATATAGCGGTTCATCACTTCCTGTTTGGCCGAATAATTAAAGCGGACATCCTGCTGCAGGTTCGGCTGCATGATGCGTAGGTGCACGCCGTCGACCAGTTGCGTCGGGTTATGAGCCAGACGCCATGCGCCGAAGCCGCCGAGCGCAGCGAGAACGATGAGCCCGACCGTCAACGGCAACCATGGCCGTCTGGTTTCGCTCGGATCGTCACCGAGCGTGGCGGGGCTAGCGAACACCGCGATGGCGATGAAGGTCAGGCCCCAAATTCCGAACAGCGAGGCGGCTTGCGCCAAGGCCAGCGGCGCGGTCAGCGCATAGCCGAATGCATTCCACGGGAATCCGGTAAACAGGTGGCCGCGCAGCCATTCCGAGGCGGTGAGCGCCACGCCGAGAGCCAAGATACGCAGCGCCCCGCGCGTCCACAGCATTCGCGCCAAAGCCACGCCAAGCGCGGTATAGACCGCGAGCACCGCCGGCAGCCCGATGACCGCGATGGGCAATAGCCAACCGAAGTCCGGCGCATCGACCAAGAAGGCGTAGCCGATCCAATAAAGGCCGGCCAGAAAGTAACCGAAACCGAACCACCAGCCGATCGCTGCTGCGGCCGCCAGCCCGCCCCAGCGGCTCTCGCCGGCGCCATCGATCAGCCAAACCAACGTCGGGAAGGTCAGAAACAGGATCGGCCAAGCATCGAAGGGCGCCATTGCCAGCGCCGACAATGCGCCGGCGGCGAACGCGATCAGCCGGCGCCGCCAGCCCCAGGACAGTACGATCGCATGGATCAGCCGCGTCACGATGCCCGCGGTATATTCGGGTTCGGCCGGCTCGTTTCCTCGCGCGGCGCTGCCGCTCGTGCCGGCGGCGCTCTCGTCAGCGCGGGCAGTTCGCGCGCCGCGGCCGGGCGCCGGTCCTTGCGGAGGTAGATCCGCACCCGCTTGACCCGGCGCGGATCGGCGTCGAGCACCTCGGCTTCGAACGGCTCCGGCCCCGGCACCAGCTCGCCGCGCACCGGCACATGGCCGGCTTTGGTAACCAGATAGCCGCCGAGTGTGTCGACCTCGTGCGCCACCTCGCCGACATCGAATTCTTCACCGATCGCGGCGCGGACGTCGTCGAGACTGGCCCGGCCGGCAGCCAGGAACGAGCCGTCGTTCTGCCGCGTCACCGCCGGGCCCTCTGCTTCGTCGTGCTCGTCGGCGATGTCGCCGACGATGAGTTCGACCAAATCCTCGATCGACACCAGCCCATCGCTGCCGCCGTATTCGTCGATGACCAGCGCGAGGTGAATGCGCGTTGCCTGCATTCTGGCGAGCAGATCGAGCGCCGGCATTGACGGTGGCGCATAAAGAATCTCGCGAACGATCTTCGTCGACGTCAACGGCAGTGAAAGATCGATATTTGAAAAATTAAGCTCGCCCGCGTGTGGCGGCGCCGGTTGCCCGGCATTGGCCGGCTCCTGTGCCGCGCGGGCGGCCATAAATGCGATGAGATCGCGGATATGGACCATGCCGGTCGGATCGTCGAGCGTATCGTTATAGACCACGAGCCGGGAATGTCCGGCGACCTCGAAAACTTTGACGAGATCGCCGAGCGCAATGTCCTGTTGCACAGCGACGATATCGGCGCGCGGCACCATGATGCCCTCGATCCGAGTCTCGCGCAGGCCGAGAATGTTCTTCAGCATTGCCGCCTCTTCGGGCGAAAAGCCCGATTGCGGCTGCTGCTCGGCGGTGAGCACAAGTTCCAGATCGGCGCGCGTCGAGGCGGCCTTCCAACCGAACAGGATGCGCATCACGCGCGTAAGCCAACCCTCCGGCCTTTCGCTTGTTTCCGACATCACCATTGGTAGCCCGCGGCGCTCGTTCTCGGCCGGTTTGCTGGGTTGAAGGGATTGAGCCATCGCGGATTTCGGCCTCATAGCCGAGGTTGCAGGAATTGACGCCGAATCTCAGGGCTTTTGCGAACGCTTTGCGGCGCGTCTGTCGGTCCGCTTAGCGCCAGAGCCGTGTCTCGCTCGAGTAGGTCTTGCTTGAGTTGGTGTTGCCCGAGTTGGCCGATATGGGTCCGGGATAGCGAGCCGGCGCAGGATTTTGCGTTCAGTGCGTTCCATCTCAAGCGCGTCCTTGGGCCGTGCGTGATCGTATCCGACCAGATGCAGAAATCCATGGACCGCAAGGTGGGCGAGATGATGAGCAAGCGGTTTTCGTTCCGAGCGGGCTTCGCGAGCGATGGTCTCGAAGGCGAGAACGATGTCACCAAGATGATTGGCGGCCGCGTTTTTCGTCGGGAATGCCAATACGTTCGTCGCTTTATCGACGTCCCGCCAATCCCGATTAAGTGCGCGAATTGCCGAATCATCGGTCAGAACAATAGCAAGCTCGGCGCCCCTTGTTGACTGCGTGGCGGCCGCACGCGTGACCGCGCGGCGCACCGTCGCTTTCAACTTTCCGGCGTCTTTCCACAGTGCGCTGCTGACGATGACGTCGATCGTGAGCGCGGGGCGCGCCGCGCGCATCATTCCCGCCGGCCGCGCTTGTTTGCCGCCTCCCGTTCATAGGCCTCGACAATGCGCGCAACCAATTCGTGGCGGATCACGTCGGCGGCGGTAAAGCTGACACGGCCGATGCCTTCGACGCCATCGAGCAGGTGCACCGCATCGGCAAGCCCGGAGGTCTGACCGGACGGCAAGTCGACTTGGCTCGGATCGCCGGTGACCACCATTCGGCTGTTCTCGCCGAGCCGGGTCAGCAGCATTTTCATCTGCATCGCGGTCGTGTTCTGCGCCTCGTCGAGAATGATGGCCGCATTCGACAGCGTGCGGCCGCGCATGAAGGCAAGCGGTGCGATTTCGATTTCGGTCGTCTGTAGCGCGCGTTCGACGATGCGCGCGTCCATCAGGTCGTACAGCGCATCGTAAATCGGCCGCAGATAGGGATCGACCTTCTCGCGCATGTCGCCGGGCAGAAAGCCGAGCCGTTCGCCGGCCTCCACCGCCGGCCGCGACAAGACGATGCGATCGACCTCCTTGCGTTCGAACAGTTGCACGGCATGGGCCACCGCAAGCCAAGTCTTGCCGGTCCCGGCGGGCCCGGTCGCGAACACCAAGGCGTGGCGCTTGAGTGCGCGAATATAGGCGTCCTGCGCTGCGGTCCGGGCGCGCACCCGGCGTTTGCGCAGGTTGATCTCTTCGAAATTTTCCGCCGCAGCGGCGGGATCGAAATCAAACAGCGAGCCTTGCGACAGAGCGAGCCGGATAGTGCCGTCAACGTCGCCTTGAAGAAGTTCGTCGCCATGCTTGAGCCTGTCGTAAAGGCTCTGCAGCACGCGGCGGGCCTGCTCAGCGGCGTCGCGGGTGCCCTCGATGGTGACGGCATTGCCGCGTGAATTGGCAACCACGCCCAGCCGGCGTTCGATCAAAGCGAGGTTTTGGCCGTATTGCCCGAACAAGGTCGAGGCGAGGCGGTTGTCGTCGAAAGTGAGAGCGATTTGCGTCGCGCTTTCCGGTGCAACGAATACCGATTGATCCGTTTCGCGTGCTGCCAAGTCAGGCTCCTGCGGGAAACAAGGCCGCTTCCGATGCGCGCATTGGTGCTGCGTTAGGCGCGAGCGCACCGAATAGGCTGTTGCTGGCAATTTCAGTGATCGTGACTGTGGCGATGCCGCCGATCAATGCGGCAGGCGCGGTGACTTGCACGGGCTGGAGGTAGGGCGAGCGCCCCACCAGCTGGCCGGCGTGGCGGCCAGGTCGTTCGAACAGGACATCGAAGCTGCGGCCGAGGCAACGGCCATTAAACGCGGCCTGACTGCGGTCGATCGCCTGTTGCAGGCGCTGCAAGCGCTGCGACTTCGTTGGCTCGTCGATTTGATCGACCATGTCGGCGCCGGGCGTCCCCGGCCGCGGCGAATATTTGAAAGAAAACGCGCCGGAAAAGCCGACCTCGTCGACCAGGCCAAGCGTCGCCTTAAAATCGCTTTCGGTTTCGCCTGGAAAACCGACGATGAAGTCGGAGGTCAGTGCGAGGTCGGGCCGGGCATTGCGTAGACGTTTCACGATGTTGAGGTAATCCGCGCGGGTGTGACGGCGGTTCATTGCCGCGAGAACGCGGTCGGACCCGGACTGGATCGGCAGATGCAGCGCCGGCATGAGTTCGTGCAAATCGCGATGCGCCGCTATGAGATCGTCGCCCATGTCACGCGGATGACTGGTGGTGTAGCGCAGCCGTTCGAGGCCATCGATTTGCGCCACGCGGCGAAGTAATCGTGCCAGCGACCATGGCCGCCGGTCCGGTCCTTCGCCGTGATAGGCGTTGACGTTCTGGCCGATCAGCGTGATTTCGCGCACGCCGGCTGCCGCCAAATGCTCGACTTCGGCGAGGATATTCCCGACTTGCCGTGAGATTTCGGCGCCGCGGGTATAGGGCACGACGCAGAAGGTGCAGAACTTATCACAGCCCTCCTGCACCGTGACAAAGGCGCTCACGCCGCGCGCTCGCGTCACGGCTGGGCTCGGTGCGGCGAGCTGCGCGAATTTGTCGTCGACGGGAAACTCGGTATCGACAGCCTTGCCGTCGCGCGCGGCGCGCGCCAACAGCTCGGGCAGGCGGTGATAGCTTTGCGGGCCGAACACCAGATCGACGGCTGGCTGACGGCGGATGATCTCCTCACCCTCGGCCTGCGCCACGCAGCCCGCGACCGCTATCACCAGATGGCGGCCTTCGGCGGCGGCGGCTTGTTTCGTGCGCCGCACGCGGCCGAGTTCCGAATAGACCTTCTCGGCGGCCTTCTCGCGGATATGGCAGGTGTTGAGGATCACGAGATCGGCGTCGTCGGCGACCGCGGTCTCGACGTAGCCCTGTGGCGCCAAAATGTCCGCCATACGACGCGAGTCGTAG
Organism: uncultured Alphaproteobacteria bacterium; assembly: GCA_963816565.1. Classification (GTDB taxonomy): domain Bacteria; phylum Pseudomonadota; class Alphaproteobacteria; order Rhizobiales; family Xanthobacteraceae; genus BOG-931. The sequence goes on from CAWFLM010000004.1 coordinate 676,399, forward strand.
ACGTTCATCTGGCAACCGAACGATTTGACGTAGAGCTTTCGGGGTCGGTTCATGCCGGGGTGTCGGTTCTAAGCCCTTAAGCTAGAAAGCAAATTCCTCTTCCTCCGCACCATGGCGAAGCGGCCGATCAAGCAAAATCCTTAGCCGGATTCCGGTCAAAAGGGAAATACTCAGTCCATCGGCTGAATATTGGCGTCCTTGATGACTTTCGCCCATTTGGCGACCTCGGATTTCATATAGGCATCGAGCTCGTCGGGCGTAGTGCCGCCGGCGCCGCTGTTGGTCATGCCGAGATCGGCATAGCGCTTTTTGGTGTCCGCGCTGGCCAGAGCTTGCAGCGCCGCGGCGTTGAGCTTGGCGATAACGTCAGGCGGCGTTCCCGCCGGCGCGACGAGGCCGAACCAGGTCTCGGCGGCAAATCCCGGCAATGTTTCCGCGACTGTCGGAACATCCGGCACGAGCTGCGAGCGCTGCGGGCTGGTGACCGCGATCGCGCGCAGCGTGCCGGCCTTGAGCTGGCCCATGATTGCGGAAAGGTTGGCGAACATGGCCGGGATTTGCCCGGCGACAAGGTCGTTGATCGCACCGGCTTCGCCGCGATAGGGCACATGCGTCATTTTGATGCCGGCGGCGTATTGAAACATCTCCGAGGCGATGTGCGGCGTGGTGCCGGCGCCGCCGGTACCGAAAATGATCTTGCCCGGTTCGGTCTTGGCTAGCGCAATCACCTCGGCCGTGGTGTGCGCCGGAAACGACGGGTTGACGACGAGCACCAGCGGCGATGCTCCGCAATAAGCCACTGGAGCAAAATCTTTGATCGGATCGATCGCCGCCTTGCGATAGAGACGCGGCGCAACCGCGAGCACGGTCTGGCTCGCCATCATCAGCGTATAGCCGTCGGGCGGCGACTTCACGACGTCCTCGGCGGCGAGGAGCCCGCTGGCGCCCGTGCGGTTCTCGACCAGAACCGACTGGCCGAGAATTTCGGACATCTTCTGCGCCACGATTCTGGCGGCAACATCGGTGCTGCCCCCGGCCGCGAAGCCCACGACCATCTTGATCGGCCGGTCGGGAAAGCCGGTATTTTGCGCGCGCGCTGCGCGGGCGACAAAGCCGAGCGCGAGTACCATTGCCAGCGCGAGCGTCAGCACGCCGCGCCAATATCGCGTGGCTCTCATGGCGGTATCCTCCCCTGTGGCCCGATGTTTGCGGGTCCGTCGCCATCGTAGCGATCTTACAGAAGCGCGTCAGCCAGACCATGATCCGATCAAGTTGAATCGGATCACGGTCTGGATTCTACGTTGGAGCATGATCTTCTCGAAAAACCGGTTTCCACCCCGGATCGCGTCCGGGGCAGGCTTTTTTCGGATCGTTCTCAAAGGTCGCGGCGCAGCACCAGCGCCGTTGCGCCGCCTTCGTAATAACCTTGGCGTCGACCCACTTCGTGGAAACCGGCGCGCCGATAAAGCCTGCCGGCGGGCGCATTGTGTTCGCCGACTTCCAGGAATACCGAGCGCGCGCTGAGCCCGGCCAAGCGCCGCAGATGCAGGTCGAGCAACGGCCGCGCCAACGCGCGTCCGCGCCATGCCGGCGCAATAGCGACCGAAAGGATTTCGGCTTCGCCGGCGGCGCGGCGCGACAGGATAAAGCCGATCAATTTGCGGCCGCTCGTTACGCGGTGGGCGACAACATTGCTCTCGATCAACAGCCGGTAAATCTCGTCCTCGCCCCAGCCGCGCTGAAACGACGCGGCATGTATGGCAGCGATTGCGGCAGCGTCAGCCGGCCGCGCTTCGGAGAAAGCGGGCTTGCCGCGAGCGAGCAGGCGAGAGACGAAATTCATCATCGGCGCGGTAGCGAGGCGGCATGTTGCGGCTGCGCATCGGGCGCGCGCAGATATTGCGGTTTTGGCGGCGCGGTTTCCGCGGGCAGAACGGCGCCGATTTGCGCGACCCAGCCGATATCAGGCGCGTCGCGGCTGTCGACGGCCAAAGGGGCGGGACCGGCGTCAGCCAATGCTTCGGCGACCGCCAGGGCGGCCGAACCGACGATGCGGGCGGGGGCGTCGGATGCGGCGCGCACCGCGTCGCCCAGCGGCGCCAGCCGCGGCGCAAGCAATGTCCGCCCGCTTGAAGCAAAAACTTGCAGATAAACATGCGCATGCCGCGCATCGATCGCGGCTATAACCGGGTTTTTGCTATCGACGCCGAGATACGGCGCGGCATAAGCGGACAGCGTCGACACGCCGAAAACCGGGATTTTGATTGCGAGCCCAAGGCCGCGCGCGGCCGCTATGCCGACCCGCAAACCGGTAAAGCTGCCGGGCCCGGTCGTCGTCACGATGCGGTCGAGATCGGCAAACGCCAAACCGGACGCCTTCATGACCCGGGCGATCAGCGGTATCAGCGCTTCGGCGTGGCCGCGGACCATTGGCAGGCTTTCGCTCGCAACGATGCCGCCAAGACCCGCGCTAAGAGCTGCGCCATGAGCCGTGTCGAGCACGGCGGCGGAGCAGGCCGCCAGCGCCGTGTCAATCGCGAGCAAGCGCATGGCGAGTCACTAGATGCCGATGCCCGGCGCGAGACGCCGGGGTCGGTGATTACATCGGGCGAACTTCGGTGACGTCGGGAATGAAATGCCGCAACAAATTCTGGATGCCGTGGCGTAGCGTCGCTGTCGACGACGGGCAGCCCGAGCAGGCGCCCTTCATGTTGAGATAGACGACGCCGTCCTTGAAACCGCGGAAGGTGATGTCGCCGCCATCGTTGGCGACTGCCGGTCGCACCCGCGTCTCGATCAACTCCTTGATCGTGGCCACGGTCTCGGCGTCGGCGGCGTCAAAAAATTCCTCGCCGTCGCTCTTCTCGGCGCCGCCGGCATTGAGCAGCGGCGCGCCGGACATGTAGTGCTCCATGATGGCGCCGAGGATCATCGGCTTGAGTTGCTGCCACTCACCTGAACTCTTGGTCACGGTGATGAAATCGGAGCCGAAAAACACGCCGCTGACGCCGGGGACATCGAACAGCCGCTCGGCGAGCGGCGACTGCGCCGCGTGTTCGGCATCGCGCAGGTCCAGCGTATCGTTTTCCAGCACCGGCTGCCCGGGCAGGAATTTCAAGGTCGCCGGGTTCGGCGTCGCTTCGGTCTGGATGAACATTGCTCGTCCTCCGTCACTTGCAGCCTAACAGATCAGCCGCGCTGTGACTTAATCTAAATCCATCATAATACGTGGCGAATTGCCTTGGAAGTTCAAGGGCCGGTTTTCTGGCTACGACCGCACGAAGCCGACCACGTCCTTAACCGCATTCATCGTCTGCCGGGCGATTTGCTGCGCCCGGGCCGCGCCGTCCGCCAGGATGGCGTCGATGGTGACGGGATCGGCCAGTAGCCGCTTCATCTCGGCGCCGATCGGCCCGAGCTTGGCAACCGCGAGATCGGTCAATGCCGTTTTGAACGTGGAGAACTGCGCATTGCCGAACTGCGCCAGCACGCCGGCGCGGTTGGTGTCGGCAAGCGCGGCATAAATACCGACCAGGTTGTCGGCTTCGGGACGGGTGGTGAGGCCCTTGTCGTCGCTCGGCAGCGGCTCCGGGTCGGTCTTGGCCCTGCGGATTTTCTGCGCGATGGCATCGGCGTCATCGCTCAGATTGATGCGGGAATAGTCCGAGGCATCCGATTTCGACATTTTCTTCGAGCCGTCGCGCAGCGACATCACCCGCGTCGCCTCGCCGGTGATCAGTGGCTCGGGCAGCGGAAACAACGCGTCGCCGTAACCTTTTTGCTGGATCGATTGCGCAAAGTCGTTGTTGAATTTTTGCGCAATGTCGCGCGACAGCTCGAGATGCTGTTTCTGGTCCTCGCCGACCGGCACATGGGTGGCGCGATAGACCAGAATGTCGGCCGCCATCAGCGTCGGATAAGCGTACAGGCCGACCGAAGCGTTCTCGCGGTCTTTGCCGGCCTTCTCCTTGAATTGCGTCATGCGGTTGAGCCAGCCGAGCCGGGCGACGCAATTGAACACCCAGGCAAGCTCGGCGTGCTCGGCGACCTGGCTTTGGTTGAACACGATGTGTTTTTTTGGATCGATGCCGCAGGCGATGAACGCCGCGGCGACCTCGCGAATGGCATGCGGCAGCTCGGTCGGTTCCTGCCAAGTCGTGATGGCGTGCAGGTCGACCACGCAATAGATGCAGTCGTAGCGGTCCTGCAATTCGACGAAACGCTTGATCGCGCCGAGATAGTTGCCGAGGTGCAGGTTGCCGGTCGGCTGGACGCCGGAAAAAACCAGTTCTTTGAAGCCCATGCCCGGTCTCCGTAACACGACCGACCCAATGCCATGACGGCGGCTTGCCGTGCAAGGGCCGGCCGCTATAGTGCGCGTCCCGCCGCATAGGCCATAACAGCTAAACAACGGCAGCCGGACCAATGACGGAAGCCCGTTACGACGTTCTCGGCATCGGCAACGCCATTGTCGATGTCATCGCCCGCGCCGAGGAGGATTTTTTGCTCGTCCAAGGCATGCGCAAGGGCGGCATGACGCTGATCGACGAGGCCCGGGCGCACGCGATCTATGACGCCATGGGTCCCGCGGTGGAAACCTCCGGCGGTTCGGCGGCGAACACGATCGTTGGCCTCGCGTCGCTGGGCGCTCGTAGCGCCTTCATCGGCAAGATCAAAGACGATTTGCTCGGCCGCGCCTATAGCCACGATATCCGCGCCGCCGGCGTGGGCTTCGCCACCCTGCCGGCGGTCGCCGGTCCCTCGACCGGGCGCTGCTACGTGCTGGTGACGCCGGACGGCGAGCGCACCATGAACACCTATCTGGGCGCGGCGCAGGATCTGAGCGCCGCCGATATCGACGCCGATGCCGTCGCGGCAAGCGCGATCGTCTATCTCGAAGGCTATTTGTGGGATCCGCAGAACGCCAAGGAGGCGTTTCTCAAAGCGGCAAAGATCGCGCACCAGACCGGCCGCAAGGTGGCGCTGACTTTGTCGGATGCGTTCTGCGTCGACCGCTGGCGCGACGAGTTTCTGCAGCTGATGCGCTCGGGCACCGTCGATCTGATTTTTGCCAACGAGGCCGAACTGCACAGCCTTTATCAAAGCTCGGACTTCAACGCCGCGATAGCGGCACTGCGCGCCGATATCGACGTTGCGGTGGTGACGCGCAGCGAGAAGGGCTGCCTGGTGATCGGCCCCGATGGCGCCGAGGCGGTGCCGGCGTTCCCGGTCGACCGCGTTGTCGATACCACCGGGGCAGGGGACCTGTTTGCCGCCGGGTTCCTCTGCGGCCTGGCGCGCGGCGCCGACGACCGCACCTGCGGCCGCCTCGGCGCGCTGGCTGCCGCCGAAGTGATCCAGCATATCGGGGCGCGGCCGGAAGCGTCGCTGAAAGATCTCGCGCGCGAGAACGGTCTTTTGGATTGAAGGTCTTGCCGCCCCGGTCCGCTCGCGGAGCAAATAAAACCGTCACATCCCTGGTAACCAATTGCTAACCAAAGCTGGTTAACGACTGGTCAACCGTATTTGCGGAGATGCGACCATGGCCGAGAACCCGGACGACAGCGCCGCCGACAACGAGAAGGCGCCTCTGAGCGCCGCCGATGGGAACGGGAGCGAGGCCGTGGGGAGCAACAGCAATCTGCCGATGGTGGTGGCGCCGAAGCTCGGCGCCGGTGAAGACGAGCCGGTCGACGACGAAGTTGGCGAGGGCGCGGCTACTGCCGAGGCGCCGGCGTCGCCCGCACCTTCGTCGCGCTTTCTCATGTTGGCGGCTTCGGTCGCCTTTGCCGCGGCGTTCGGCTCATTCATCGGATCGGTGTCGGGATCGGGCCTGGTGCGGTTCTTGGATCCGGCGGCGCCGGTTTCGAGCGTGCAGACGACGACGGACGCCGCGCGTGAGACCAAGCTCGAGCTTGCCGAGTTGTCCGCCATCAAGACCAGCCTCGACAGCACGAGCCGCAGCACGTCGACCCAACTGGTGAAACTCTCAGACCGGCTCGACAAACTCGATCAGCGCTCCACATCGATCGAAACCACGGGCTCGATCGCGACCGCTTCGGCTGTGCCGCCTGCCCCAGCCGCGGCGCCGAAAATCCCCGACCGGATTTTGCAGGATTGGATCGTGCAGGACGTGCAGAACGGCCGCGCGCTGTTACAGAGCCGCTACGGCGGCATGTTCGACGTCGGCGAAGGCAGCATGCTGCCCGGCGTCGGCCGGGTCGACCAGATCAAGCGCCAGGACGGCCAGTGGCTGGTGCTGACCGAGCGCGGCACGATTACCTCGGGGCGGTGAATCCAGGTAATTGCCGCTTACACGTCCACGCTCGCCGCCAGCGCGTGCTCCTCGATGAAGATGCGGCGCGGCTCGACTTTGTCGCCCATCAATTCGTCGAAGATCGTATTGGCCTCGTCGATCTCCTTGACGCTGACTTGCAGCATGGTGCGCGCATTGGTGTCGAGCGTGGTTTCCCAGAGCTGATTGGGGTTCATCTCGCCGAGGCCCTTGTAGCGTTGCAACGCCACGCCCTTCCTGCCGGCGGCCATGACCGCCTCGAACAGGCCGACCGGGCCGTGAATGGCAGTTTCCTCGTCCTTGCGCCGTAGGATCGCCGGCGGCGTCGGCCGTGGATAGATCTGCTGCAGCGAGGGTGCGAATTCGTCGAGCTTGCGGGCGTCGGCGGAACCGAGCAGCGCCTGGTCGATCATCGCGACTTCCTTGACGCCGCGCACCATGCGCTCGAACTGGAAGCCCGCGCCTTCGACGAACTGGCCGTGCCAGCCGCGTTCGGTTTCGTCAGTCAAAGCATCGAGCCGTCTGGCGATGTATTCGGCCGCCGCATTGGCGCTCGACGGATCGCCGGTGACTCTCGGGTGCAGCACGCCGGCAATGGCGGCCTGCTCGATCACCTTGCGGCTATAGCGGCTGTGCAAGCCGTTAAGCAGATTGCGGATCGAGCGCGCTTCATCGACCAGCTTGCGCAGATCGTTGCCGGCGCGCACTTCGCCGGACGACAGACGCAGGGTCGCGTCTTCCAGACCGGTGTCGATCAGGTAATCCTCAAGCGCGCGCTCGTCCTTGAGATATTGCTCGGACTTGCCGCGGGAGACTTTGTAGAGCGGCGGCTGGGCGATGTAGAGATAGCCGCGATCGATGAGCTCGCGCATCTGCCGATAAAAGAAGGTCAAGAGCAGCGTGCGGATATGAGCGCCGTCGACGTCGGCGTCGGTCATGATGATAATTTTGTGGTAGCGCAGCTTATCGACGGCGAATTCGTCGGTGCCGATGCCGGCGCCGAGCGCGGTGATCAAGGTGCCGATCTGATCTGACGACAGCATCTTGTCCATGCGTGCGCGTTCGACATTGAGGATCTTGCCGCGCAGCGGCAGGACGGCCTGGAATTCGCGGTTGCGGCCCTGCTTGGCGGACCCGCCGGCGGAATCGCCCTCGACAATGAAGAGTTCGGACTTGGCCGGGTCTTTTTCCTGGCAATCCGCAAGCTTTCCCGGCAGCGAGGTGATGCCGAGCGCGCTCTTGCGTGTCATTTCGCGGGCCTTGCGCGCGGCCTCCCGCGCCGCCGCCGCCTGGATCACCTTGCCGACGATGATCTTGGCTTCCGAGGGATGTTCCTCGAACCAGGCCTTGAGCATGTCGTTGACGGCGCCCTCGACCGCCGGGCGCACTTCCGAGGACACCAGCTTGTCCTTGGTCTGCGATGAAAATTTCGGATCCGCCACTTTGATCGAAAGCACGGCGGTCAAGCCCTCGCGGCAGTCGTCGCCGGTGAGCGCGACCTTTTCCTTGCGCGCCACGCCGCCGGATTCGGCATAGCCGGTGACCTGGCGCGTCAGCGCGCCGCGGAAGCCGGCGAGGTGCGTGCCGCCGTCGCGCTGCGGGATGTTATTGGTAAAGCACAGCACGGTCTCGTGATAGCCGTCGTTCCACCACAGTGCAGATTCGACGGCGACGCCCTCGCGCTCGGCCTTGATCACGATCGGTTCCGGCACCAGCGGCGTCTTGTTGCGATCGAGATATTTGACGAAGGCTTCGACGCCGCCTTCGTAGCGCATCTCCTCGCGTTTCTCGACGGCGTGCCGCATGTCGGAAAGCACGATGGTGACGCCGGAATTGAGGAAGGCGAGTTCGCGCAGCCGGTGCTCCAGCGTGGCGAAATCGAATTCCGTCATGGTGAAGGTCTTCTTCGAGGGCAGGAACGTCACCTCGGTGCCGCGCTTGTCGCGCGCGGCGCCGACGACGGCGAGCGGGGCTACCGCCTCGCCATCGGCGAATTCCATGAAATGCTCCTGGCCGTCGCGCCAGATCGTCAGCTTGAGCCAGCTCGATAGCGCATTGACTACCGAGACGCCGACGCCGTGCAGGCCGCCGGAGACCTTGTAGGAGTTCTGGTCGAATTTTCCGCCGGCATGCAGCTGGGTCATGATGACCTCGGCGGCGGAGACCCCTTCGCCCTTGTGGATGTCGGTCGGAATGCCGCGGCCATCGTCGCGCACGGTACAGGAACCGTCGGGATTGAGCGTCACGACGACGTCCTTGGCGTAGCCGGCGAGCGCCTCGTCGATGGCATTGTCGACGACCTCGTAGACCATGTGATGCAGTCCCGAGCCGTCATCGGTGTCGCCGATATACATGCCCGGCCGCTTGCGCACGGCATCGAGCCCCTTGAGCACCTTGATCGATTCCGCGTCATAATCGGAAGGTGCGGGGATCGGCTTACGGACGGGTTCGGCCATGCGGAAAGCTCTCGAATTGGGGGCAAAAATGCGCGGGTGAATCGGTGAATCTTGTACACGAAAACAGAGTCGCGTACACGGCAAAAAGGACAGCATTAAGATATTGTCAGATCGTAATTTTTCAAGGTTTTGCCGGGCGCCAAATCGAGCCGCGATTGGGCCTCCGAACGGCCGCACCGGTCAACGTTTTGGAACCATCGATTTGGCATCGTGGCGGGCGGACCTGTCGCTCGCCATGACGATCAGAGTTCGGGACGCCGCGCTTGCGGCTTGAGAAGGTGCTGGTCGGCGGGCCAATAGTCGGGAACTGGATGCCGGAAGGAGCCAAGCGCGGCCGCCCAAAGTTCCATGCGATCCAAATCCCCGCGCAGCCTTTCGAGAGCTTCGATCAGGTTCCGAACAATCAACTCTTCTGCCGGTTCCGGCATTGTTTTTAGCCTCTGTCACGCATCGGACATTTCCTGCTCTAGGGGTTAAGAGTTTTCTCGCAGTGTCGTTCCCCGTCCGCCAGGCAAGCGATTGGCGCAGATTTCAGCGACAATTTGGAACCCGTTCAGACTGAAGCTCTTTTAGGGCTTCCTCGATGTGGGGTGCAGTCGCCCGGACCTGACTTCGACAATCGCGGCGCTGTCATCGATCTCGGCGAATAGCGCCGGATCGGCACCGGTCATCCACGTCTGACTGCCGAGTTGGGCGAGTTCCGCGTGCAGTGCGCCGCGGCGCGCCGGGTCGAGATGCGCGACAACCTCATCGAGCAGCAGAATTGGGGAATAACCGGTCATATCCGCGATCAACCGCGCGTGTGCGAGGACGAGGCCGATCAGCAGGGCCTTCTGTTCGCCCGTCGAGGCGTCGGCAGCGGCGATGCCCTTGTCGACATAATCGACCCTCAGATCGGTCAAATGGGGGCCATCGAGCGTGCGGCCGGCGGCCGCATCCTGGGCGCGGTTGCCGCGCAGCACGGCACGGTAGCGCTCTTCGATTTCGGCGGCGGGATGATCGGGCAGGAGCTGCTCCATCCAGCCGTCGAGCGCGATCGCCGCGGCCGGGAAGGCGGAGGCCTTGCGGTTCGCCAGCCCGGCGGCGAGCCGCTGCACGGTTTCCACCCGCAGGCCGGCGACGGCGACGGCAAGTTCGGCGGTTTCATGTTCGACGGCATCGAGCCAGTGCGCATCGGGCCGCGGTTCCTCCAATAGGCGGTTGCGCGAGCGCAACGACCGTTCCAGCGCATTGACGCGGCTGCCATGCTCGGCATCGACCGCAAGGGCCAGCCGGTCAAGGAAGCGCCGGCGTTCGGATGGCGCGCCGGTAAACAACGCGTCCATCGCGGGAACGAGCCAGACCACGCGCATATGGTCGGCAAAAGCCGCGGCTGACGCGACCGGCTCCCGGTCGATCCGGTATTTGCGTTGGCTCGTCGCGTCATCCTCAATGGGGCGCTCGATGCCGGTGCCAAGCGTGGCCAGCCCCAGCGTTCCCTCGATTTCGGCGGCAACGGCCCACGAGCCGTCGCCTTCGCTAAACGCGACCTCGTCGAGCATCGCTCGCCGCAGTCCGCGGCCGGGCGCAAAAAAGGAAATCCCTTCGATCAGGTTGGTTTTGCCGGCGCCGTTCGGTCCGATCAGTACGATCGTTTTCGCGCCGGCTTCGAGCGAGGCCGCATGGTAATTGCGGAAATTGGTGAGCGTCAGTTTCCGGATCATCAGGTTTTCAGCAATCAGGCATCGAAATTCGATCCCTGTTCCCTGATACCCGATCCCCGTCAAACCCGCATCGGCATCAGCACATAGAGGGCGCCGCGAGGCTCCTTGTCCTGGATCAGGGTCGGCGAGCCCGGATCCGCAAGTTTCAGCACCGCTGCCTCGCTCTCGATCTGTGCAGCAATGTCGAGAAGATAGCGCGAGTTAAACCCGATATCGATCGGATCGGCTTCGTATTCCACCTCGAGTTCTTCGTTGGCGCTGCCGGAATCGGGATTGGTCACCGACAACAGCAATTTGCCGCCGCTGATCGACAATTTGACGGCGCGACCGCGCTCGCTTGAAACCGTCGAAACGCGATCGACCGCCGCCTCGAATTCCTTCTTGTCGACCACCAGCTCCTTGTCGTTGGCGAGCGGAATGACCCGACTGTAATCGGGGAACGTCCCGTCGATCAGTTTTGAGGTCAGGATGGTCTGGCCGATGGTGAAGCGAATCTTTCCCGGCGAGAGCTCGATTGCCACTTCAGTGTCGCCGTCTTCCATCAGGCGTTGCACCTCGCCGACCGTCTTGCGCGGCACGATGACGCCGGGCATGCCGGCGGCGCCTTTGGGCAGTTCAAGCTCCATCTGCGCCAGGCGATGGCCGTCGGTCGCTACCGCGCGCAGGGTCTGCGCCTTAGCCGTGCCGGCGGCGTGCAGATAGATACCGTTGAGATAATAGCGCGTCTCCTCGGTCGAGATAGCGAATTGGGTCTTGTCGATCAGCCGCTTGAGGTCGGCGGCCTTGAGCGCGAACTTGTGCGTCATTTCGCCGGGAGCGAGATCGGGAAAGTCGCTTTCCGGAAGGGTTTGTAGCGTGAAGCGCGAGCGGCCGGCGCGGATCGAAAGCGCGGCGCGGTCGCCGGAAGATTCGAGAACGATCTGCGCGCCCTCGGGCAGCTTGCGGACGATGTCGAAGAACATGTGCGCCGGCACCGTCGTGGAACCGCCGGGGCCGACTTCTGCGGCGATCGAGTCGGTGACCTCGACGTCGAGGTCGGTGGCCTTGAGCGCCAGCTTGGCGCGGTCGGCGTGCAACAGCACGTTGGCGAGAATGGGAATGGTATTGCGGCGCTCGACCACACGGTGAACGTGGCCCAGCGATTTGAGCAACTCCGAACGCTCGACCGTGACCTTCATCGCAAAATCCGTGGCAGGGGCGAACAAATGCGTGTCCGCCGACATTGGCGGGTACCAAAAGTGGCGTGGTGCGGCGGTTTCGGCAAGGCCGGGTCGCCCTCGATCCGGTCTTTTCCCGTCTTTTCACAGCTTTCGGGAACCGCCCGGAGGCGGGCGATCAATCCTGAAGCTGGCGTTTGAGCGACTCGATCTCCTCCGCGAAGGCGCTGTCGTTGCCGGCCAGGTTCTCAATTTTGCGCACCGCGTGCAGGACCGTGGTGTGGTCGCGGCCGCCAAAGCGACGGCCGATTTCGGGCAGCGAGCGTAGCGTCAAGACTTTCGCCAGGTACATCGCTACCTGCCGCGGCCGCACCACATTGGCCGTTCGCCGTGACGACAACAGATCGGCGCGGCTGACATTGTACTGGCGCGCTACGATGCGCTGGATGTCCTCGATCCGCACCCGTTTCGGCTCGGCCGGCCGGATCAAGTCGCGCATTTCGCGCTCGGCCATTTCCAGCGTCACCGGCTGGCCGGTGAGTTTGCTGTGCGCCAACAGCCGGTTGACGGCGCCTTCGAGGTCGCGGCCGTTATGCGTTACCGATTTGGCGATGAAGGCCAATACCGGCGCCGGCACTTCGAAGCCGGGATGATGCATGCGCGCGGCGGTGACCCGGCTCTTGAGGATTTCGAGCCGCAATTCCTCGCCGAGCGAGCCGATCTCCACGACCAGACCGCCGGCGAGCCGCGACCGCACGCGATCGTCCAGGCTTTCGAGATCGGCCGGTGGACGGTCGCTGGCGATCACGACCTGGCGGCCGGCATCGATCAGCGCGTTGAGCGTGTGGCAGAACTCGGCCTGGGTCGAACGGCCCTGCAGAAACTGCAAGTCGTCGATAACCAGCACGTCGATGGCGCGCACCGCCTCCTTGAACGCCAGCGTGGTCTGACTGCGCAGCGCCGAGACGAAGCCGTACATGAATCTTTCGGCCGTCAGATAGAGCATTTTGCGGTCGCCGCCATTGTTGCCGGCCCAGGTGACCGCCTGCAGCAGATGGGTTTTGCCGAGCCCGACCGCAGCGTGAGTGTAAAGCGGATTGAACATCAGCGGCTCGCCGCGCCGGCTGGTAGCGACCTGTTTCGCCGCGGCGTGCGCGAGCGTGTTTGAGCGGCCGACAATGAACGATTCGAACGTGAGACGCGGATCGAGCGGAGAGCCGCCGAGCGCCTCATGAACGGTCATGAGCGGCACGCCTCCGCGCATGTCGCCGTTGACCGCCACGCCGTCGCGCGTCTCGCGCGACGGCGTCACCGGCTCCGGCGCCTTGGGCTTAACTGTGGGCAGCTTGATGGTTGCCGAGCGAACGCTCAATTCCAGGCGGGTGACGTCGGGTTCTTCTTCCTGCCATTTGCTCAGCACCCGCTCGCCGTAGTGCGATTGAATCCAGTTTCGCAAGAAACGCGTCGGTACCGACAGTCGCAATACGCCACTGTCCGCAGTTTCGAGGTCCATACGCCCGAACCAACTGGTGAAGACATCGTCACCGAGTTCGGAACGCAATCGCTCCTTGACCCGCCGCCAGCGCTCCTGATCCGTGCCCATGCTCGTCATATCGGTTCGCTTTTCATGAAGAAGGATTCATCGGGTGCGCAGGGAAGATGATCCCACGAAACCCGACATTGCCGAGACGCAACTCACTTATCGAGGGAGGCAGGCTTTGAGCGACAAATGCCGCAGCCTGCGCGATGCCGAGCTGTGCTCAGCTACTGGACGCGGCTCTAGGCCAATACCAACTAACGGTCGCAGCGAGACGCGGATTGCGGATTGTCATTATCATGCCCCCACCTCCATCGCTCCCAAGCTCGATGGTTATCACTGGCTCTTTGTGCAGCGCGGCTGCTAGAGTTCTATCTACGTATTTCCACAAATACGGCGCCTAAACGCAACGCTCGCCGCTCACTACCACTACTTAAGGGCCGCGACTGGTCGGAACGCACGCGACCGGACACACCTCACCCACACCCATTCTTCGATGAGTTATCGCCTAGACCGACTTTTTGAAGACCCTCGAAACCGAAGGGAATTAAAAGGTAGCACGCGTTTTGCGGCCCGCAACAGCAAAAAAGCCTCGTCAATATTGGACTTTTAGGTGCGACGGCAACAATCCGCGCCGCTTGTGCCCCGACGGTGCAGACAAATCATTGACTCAATGAGATGATTTGGGGTTCGCGCCAACGCGTTATCGGCCTGTCACATTCCAAATTGTCGACCGGACCAAATAGAATCCGGCACGGTCGGAAACACGCGGACTCGAAGTCCTATTGCCTGCGTGTGCAATAAGTCATTCACAGGCCATCAATTCTTCTGGACAGTTTTTTGGGGTAACCCGCGATCGACACCATCCGAACAAACAAAAGCAATGCGTTAGCCGCACCGCGAACCGCCGAAGCCATCCGGCCGTGATCTTTATGATCTGCCGTGACAATAATGCAACAGCTTGATGGCAGTCCACAAACGAACTGCAGGGAAGGTCAAAAATTATCGAGCGAAGCTGCGAAAAATTATTTTTTTGCGAGCTTGGCGATGCGATGCGCGAGCCTGGAGACTTTCCGGCGCGCAGCATTGCGATGCACGATGCCTTTCTGCGCGGCGCGAATAAGCGCCGGCTCGGCTTCCGCCATGGCTGCGAGCGCCCGGGAGCTGTCGCCCGCCGTTAACGCCTCTTCGACTTTGCGCATGGCCGAACGGACGTGCGCGCGCCGCGATTTATTGACGACGGTACGCCGCGCAATTTGGCGGGTGGCTTTTTTGGCGGACTTGGTATTGGCCATGGACCTTCGGACGTACACTATTATGAACGAGAGCGGGGCTTATAGGGGGATGCGGCCGCAGCGTCAACGTCGCAAGTTGCCATAGCGGCGGCGCTATACCGACGTTGAGGGACGAAGTTTGCCGTTAGCGCCCTCGCCGGCTAGGCGACCCGTTTCGCCCGAACAGCATCGTAGCCCGCGATCACGGCGGTGCGGTCGGCTGCCGGAAAGGCCGCAAGCGGCGGTTCGACCCGCGCCCATTGCGGCTCACGATGAATGTGCGCCAGAAGCGCCTTCACGCCCGGAACCAGTGGCTTGCCGTCGAACAGCTTGCGGATCGCCACCGCCTCGCCAAGCGCGGCCGCATCGCCCGAGCGATAGGCGCGGGCGCAGAGGTCGGCATTGAGATTGGCGGTTGCCGAAATGCAGCCGGCAAAGGGACCGGATCGGGCTTCCGGCAGCGCGGCTTCCGTTGAGGGAAAGACCTTAAAGCGCGGCAGGATGCTGGCGGCTTCGCGTGCATAGGCCATGTCGCCGGAGGAGTCTTTGAGGCCGACGATGCGGTCGCCGAACGTATCGAGGAGACGGCGGATCAGCGCGACATGCCAGTGCAGGCCCGATTGCGCCGGGAAATGGTAGAGATAAATCGGTATCGGTCGCGCCGTGGTCGCTGCCAAGATCGCGTCGATATAGGCGACGAGCCCGTCATCGGGAACGCCCTTGTAATAGAACGGCGGCAGGACCAGCGCGCCGGCAAAGCCAAGCTCGGCGGCATGCTTGGTCAGCGCAATGGCGTCGGCTAAAGCGGCGGCGCCGGTGCCGACCATCATCCGATCAAGCGGCAGTCCGGCTTTGGCATAGGCGTTCATGACCCGCCGGCGCTGGTCGAGCGAGAACGAGGTCGCTTCGCCGGTGGTGCCCAGCACATTGAGCCCATCGCAACCGGTATCGAGGAGGAAGCGCGCCAAGGCGGTCGAGCGTTCGCAGTCAGGTTCGCCCTTGTCGTCAACCGCCGTTGCGACCGCGGCAATCACGCCGTGAAGTGTCTTGGTCATGGTCGATGCCCTTGCCGGACGGACTGGGGCCGCGCGGCTTGCGCCGGCCGCCGATCCAGTAAAGCATGCCGCGGCAATGTTCAATCGAGCGCGATCCACCGCTCGTTCGTGGCAATTCGGGAATTGAAATGACGGAAGACTTCGATGTCATCATTGTCGGCGCCGGCGCGGCGGGCTGCGTGCTGGCGAACCGGCTGTCGGCGCGTTCGGCGAGCCGCGTCCTGCTGCTCGAAGCCGGGCGCGACACAGCGCCGGGAGCCGAGCCGGCGGACATCCTCGATTCCTATCCGCGCTCCTATTACAACGATGCCTACTTCTGGCCCGGGCTTAAAGTGCACTGGCGACGCCGGGATAACTCGCCTGCGGTCGGCTTTTCCCAAGGCCGCGTTATGGGCGGCGGTTCGTCGGTGATGGGAATGGTCGCCTATCGCGGCACGCCGGACGATTATGCCGAATGGCAATCGCTCGGCGCCGCCGGCTGGGGCTGGGACGACGTGCTGCCTTATTACCGCAAGCTTGAAAACGACCTCGATTTCGACGGCGCGCTGCACGGCAAAGATGGGCCGGTGCCGATCCGCCGCACCAAAGCGGCGGATTGGGCGCCGCTGGCCAAGGCAGTGCGTTCGTTTGCCGAGGAACGTCAAATTCCGTTCGTCGCAGACATGAATGCCGATTTTCGCGATGGCTACGGCGGCGTGCCGATGAGCAATTGGCCGCAAAAGCGCGCCTCCGCTGCCATCTGCTACCTCACGGCCGCAGTGCGGCGCCGCAACAATCTGCGCATCGTCACCGAGGCTCTGGTGACCGGGCTGTTGTTCGAGGGCCGTCGGGCGGCCGGCGTCACCGCGAAAATCGGCGGCGAGACCAAGGAATTTCGCGGCCGGGAAATTATCGTCTCGCTGGGCGGCATCCACTCGCCGGCATTTCTCATGCGCGACGGATTGGGCCCGGCAGCGGCGCTGCGCGACATCGGCATCGACGTGTGCGCCGATCTGCCGGGCGTCGGCGAAAACCTTTCCAATCACGCCATCATCTTCATCGGACTTTTGCAAAAGCCCGGCGCGCGTCAATCCGAGAACATCCGGCCGCATCCGATGACGGCGTTTCGCTATTCCTCCGGCTTGCCGGGCGCGCCGGCGGCCGACATGTATCTTAATGTGCAGTGCAAAACGTCATGGAGCCCGCTCGGACACCAGGTCGCCAATCTGGCGCCGTCGCTGCTCAAGCCGATGGCGCGCGGGCGCGTGTCGCTGGTCGCCGCCGATCCGGCGATCCTATCCACGCGTCGAATTCAATTTCACCGGCCACGAGCTCGATTTGAAGCGCTTCATGCTGGGCTTCCGCCGCTGCATCGAGATTTTGGCCCATGACGCCGTACGCGCGATGACGACCCTGACATTCCCGGTGAAATTCAACGATCGGCTGCGGCGGCTCAACCGCATTACGCCGGCCAACAAGATCAGAAGCGCGGCCATCGCCGCCTTGATCGATACCGTGCCGCAGCTCGCCGCGCCGATCTTTGCGACCTTGGCCGACCGCCGTGTCGATCTTGCCGCGCTGGTTGAAGACGATGCGGCGCTGGCGGATCACATTCGTGAAAATGTCGCCGGCACATTCCATCCAGTCGGGACCTGCCGCATGGGTGCGGCGGAGGATCGTAACGCCGTCACCGATCTGGCGGGCCGCGTTCACGGCATCGAGGGCTTGCGGGTCATCGACGCCTCGATCATGCCGACCATACCGCGCGGCAATACCAATATTCCGACCATCATGGTGGCGGAAAAGCTTGCCGACGCGATGTTAAGCGGGATGTAAGCCGGTTTCCGGAGGGCGGGCTTCATCGCGCGGCACACTGATGTAAATCTGGCCGTCGCGAACGGCGACCGGCACCGGTGTGAGCCGCACGGAGGGGTCTCCGGGATGGCATCCGGTCGCCAGATCGAATTCGTAACCGTGCCAAGGGCAGACGATGTGGCGCTGCTTGCCGAACCGCAAGCCCGCGCTCTTCTTGTCGGGCGTGATGATTTCCTCGACCTGATGAAAGATCTTGCCCTGGCAGACCGGCCCGCCGGCATGCGGGCAGACGTTCTCATAGGCCAACACCTTGCTGCCGGTGCGAAAGATGCCGACTTCGATCTCGTCCAAGGCAAAGACCCGGTAGTCGCCATCGGCGATATCGGTCAGCTTGCTCACTGCGATTTCGTCCATTGCTCGATACCCCTTTCACTCAATTCCCGGCGGGCGATGAAACCAGATCGCCACGTCGAACATGTTGAGGTCGGCGGCGCGAATCAGCCCGCAGGCGGCAACGACCGTTTCGGTCGCCGTCACCGCGCCCGGCGCAAACGGCGCCACGTCGTGGCCGCGCCGTTCCACCTTGGCCGCGTAAATCTTGACCGCGGCCGTGAGAATCCGCTGCAACGCGTGGTCTGAAATGGCGTCGGGCTGGCCGCGCTTGAGCGCGTCGCGCGCGGCGGCGCAGAAATCAGCCGGCTCGCCGCGGCGGCGCGCAGATTCGCCCCTCGGCTTGCCGGCGCGCGTGGCGGATTTCACTTTATGCACCGCAGTCAGGCCGTAACCGGCACGCGAACCGCCGGCGTCTTCTTCGTCCTCGGTTTGATCTGCTTATGCTTCGGCACATCGAGCTTGAACAGCCGCGCTGCGTTGAAGCCCAGATATGTTGCGCTTGGCCGCTTCGTCGAGGAACGGCAGCGTCGTGATCGAGCTCGGTAGATCGAAATCCCAATGCGGCCAATCCGACGCGAACAGCAGCTGGCTTTCCGCCTTGATCGCTTTGAAGGTCGCTTCGGTGAGATCCATGTTCGAGCGCTCCAGCGGCTGGCTGGTGAAATACATGTCTTGGATGTATTCGCTCGGCCGCCGCTTGAGCAGCGGCGCTTCCGAGGATCGCATCATGTATTCGGAATCGAGCCGCTGCATGAGGAACGGCACCCAGGCAAGCCCGCTCTCGATCCACAGCACTTTGAGCCTCGGGAAGCGCTCCGGCAGGCCATTGATGATCCAGTTGGTCAGATGAATGATGTTGTAATAGACGAACGAGATCGAGTGCATCGAGATGAAGCGATTGCATTGCTGCATCGACTGGTCGCCCCAGTGGAAGCCGGAATGGAACGCCAGCGGCTTGCCGGTTGCCTGGATGGCGGAATAAAGCGGCATGTAGCTGTCGTGATTGACGGCGCGGAAGCGTGTCGAGGTCACTGAAAAGCCGATGACGCTCGGATTGTCGGCATATCTCTCGACCGCCTTTAAGCTTTCCTCTGGGTGATTGAACGGCAAGTACAGCATTGCCTTGATGCGCTGATCCTGAGGAAGAATTTCCTCGGCCAGCCATTTGTTGAAGGCATTGCCGATCACCACCTCCATTTCGATTTGCGGATGCATGCCGAGCACCAGCATCGGCGTGGGGAACACCACCATGTAATCGATGCCCATCGAATCCATGGCGCGCTGAACCAGCGTCACCTGCGCATGGGTGCGCCCGCCCGGGACCGCTTCGGCCAAACGCTGCTGATGCGGAATACGACCGAAAACGTCCTGGTGGAGAAATCCCGGCGTCGCGTTGATGAGCCCCGGCGCCGCGCCGCGATCCTTGAATGCGCGCGCCATCTGCCGGTAGACGTCGCTGTCCATGCGGTCGACGACTTCCGACCAGAACGCGGTTTCGGTGACATGGGCATCGACGTCGACGATGAAATAGTCCTCGGTGCGCGCCTCCTTGGTGGCATGAGCGAGGATTTCGCGCGTGTCGGTTTGAACGGTGATTTTCGGCAACTCGCTGATGCGGGGGCCCTTACGTCCGTTCTTGCCGTTTTTCCCGTCTTTCCCGTTTTTCCCTTGGCGCGGCGTCTTGTTCAGCATCGGTTTCCTCCACTCGTGGAGCGTTGTTGGGGCGGCCGGCAATCGCGGACGCCGCTTTACGCGGATGCTATCAGCAATTTTGTCGAAGCGACATGTAGTTGACCCGCCGACGAGGCGAATGCTACGAAATGCCTGAATTGGCGGTTGTTTTTTACGGTTCGAAGCGCGCGAAGCGGAGCGTGATAATCATGAAACTTCCGCCCTTCGCATACGCCTGCCCAACGAGCATCCCCGAAGCGATCGCGTTATTGGCGTCGCATGATGGCGAAGCCAAGCCGCTCGCCGGCGGCCAGTCGCTGGTGCCGATGCTGGCGTTTCGCCTCGCCGCGCCGGCTTTGCTTGTCGATCTGCGCAAACTCGCGGAACTGCGCCAGATCAAGATCGCCGGCAATGCCGTGGCGCTCGGCGCTATGGTGCGCTGGCGCGATATTCTCGAACACCCTGAGCTTGCCATCGTTCATCCGCTCCTGGTGCAGGCCGTCGAGCACGTCGCACATTATCAAATCCGTAATCGCGGCACCGTCGGCGGCAGTCTGGCGCATGCGGATCCGGCCGCCGAGCTGCCGGGTATCGCCCTGACCTGCGAGGCGAAGATCGCCGTCGTCGGCAAAAACGGCGACCGCGTCATCGAGGCTAAGGATTTCTTTCGCGGACCTTTGACGACCGCGCTGGCCCCGACGAGATCATCACCGAGATACGCTTTCCGGCGTGGCCGCGGCAGCGCCGTTTCGGCTTCTGCGAATTCGCTCGCCGGCGCGGCGACTTTGCGTTGGCCGGCGCGGCGTTGTTTTACGATGAAGACGGCGGCAAGGCTGCCAATGTCCATGTCGGCGCTATCGGCGTCGCCGATCGGCCGCTGCGTCTTAGCGCCGTGGAAAATGCGCTCAACGGCAATCCCGATCAATGACGCGGCGATCGCCAAAGCCGAAGCCGCCGCGTCTGACGGCCGTCGATCCGCCCGACGATATTCACGCCACGGGGGCTTATCGCAAAGCGCTGATCGGCGTCATGGTCGAGCGCGCTTTGCGCAGTTCGCTGGCTGATTTTGTAATTCCAAGATTCGACAGGAGCTGACCTCATGAGTGTCGCCCGACATCCGCGGCCCGAAGGAGCTCGAAGGCGTTCCCCTCGAAGAGATCATGAAGAAATATGTCGGCCGCTTCAAAGACAAGAAGCCGGATTGGGCCGCCTTCGAGGATGCCAAGATCGAAGGCTTCAAGCGCGCCCAGCACCGCTTCATCGGCGCCGGCGGCTCCGGCAAGCACGGCGACCCGACGGTGATCCCGGCCGGCAACTTCACGCTTTCGATCATGTATGTCGAGCCCGGCCAGGGCAACGCCGCGCATACCCACGAGGTCGAGGAATGCTTTTTCGTGCTCGACGGCTATCTCGACGTCTTCGTCGAGGACGAAAGCGGCAAGCGGCTGACCACCCGGCTCGGTCCGTGGGAATGCATCTGTTGCCCGGCCGGCGTCATTCACGGCTATCAGAACAACTCGCTCGGCCCGGTCTATTTCCAGGTGATGCTCGGCCGCGGCAAGCCGGAGACCATGGGTTATGCCGACGACGAACTCTACAAGCGCAAGGATGCGCATCTGAAGGCGGTATAAATGACCATGTCACTCGACGACCTACGCTACGAGCTTGCGCTCGCCAATCGCATCATCGCCCATGAGGGCGTGCTCGACGGTTTCGGCCACGTCAGCGTGCGCCATCCGACGATCCGGGCCGCTATCTTTTGGCGCGGTCGCGCAGCCCCGAACTGATCGAGCCGGCAGACCTGCTCGAATTCACCCTCGATTCCGAACCGGTGACGCCGCCCAAGGGGGAGATGTACGGCGAACGCGTGATCCACGGCTGCATTTACCAGGCGCGGCCGGACGTGAACGCCGTTTGCCATCACCATTCGCATGCCGTGCTGCCGTTCTGCGTCACCGGCATTGCGCTCGAGCCGGTGTTTCACATGGGCCCGGTCATGGGTCAGGTGGTGCCGATGTGGGACAGCCGCGATGAGTTCGGCGACACCGATCTCATGGTGGTCAAGCCGGAGGAGGGCCGTTCGCTGGCGCGGGCGCTCGGCCCGAATTGGATGGTGCTGATGGCGCGCCACGGCGCGACGGTCGCGGGCCGGACGTTGCGCGAGCTGGTCTTTCGCACCGTCTATTCGCACGCCAATGCGGAAATCCAGTTGCGCGCGATGGCGATCGGCAAGATCGGCGCTTTGAACGCCACCGAGCGGCAGCGCGCCGAGCCGCGCCAGCTGCAGCCGCGGCCGATGGCCCGGGCGTGGGAATATTGGACGACGCGATTGCAGAAGGCCGGCGGGTTGCCGCCGCGGCGAAATCGCGGACATCCGGCCGAGATCGAAGAAGCGCGTCAGTAAGGGCCGCGCGAAGCGATCGCGGCGATGACTTGTTCAACTGGTCGATGCGCCTGCTGTAGGCCTTGGTCAGGCAGGCGACGTCGCGTCCGCAGGCGTCGCGGGCTTTGAGAAATTCGGTCTGCGCGTCGCCGATGTCGCCGCGCTGGCCCATAGCCACCAATGACGTTGCAATGCTGTAGAGCGTTGCCATACGCGCCTCAGCCTGACCCAGCGCGTAAGTCTTGCAGATCGTGATCTCGGCAGCCGACTTCGCTTTGGTGCAGACGAGCGGTGCATAATCGGCGGCGATAGCCGGCCAAGCATGGCCCAGAATCCAGAAACCGGTTGCCGCCATCAGCGAGCGCTTCACCGCGGCCTCTTTAGCCGAAGGTCGGCACGAACAGCTTCTCGATCGGAATGGGCTCCGCGATCAGGCCCTGCTCGACCATGTAACTGACCAGGGCTTCGAGCGTCGGCCGGTTCGGCTCGACGCCATAGGGCCAGCAATCGCCGCCGAACAATTCGTCGATCTCTTCGATGTCGTCGGGCAGCCACGGCAGCATGTAGCGGAGCGTGCCGGGGAAGCGCATTTTCTCGCGCGCCCAGTCCTTGGCGGCGCCGAAGGCGTTGTACAGGCTGGTCGCGACGAAGGGATGGCGCTCGTAGATGTCGTTGCGGATCACGACCAGGTGCATGATCGGGAAAATCTTGGTGCGGCGGAAATAGTCCTTCTCGCGCGCCCGGTAGTCCGGAAACAGCCGCACCACGTCGGGATGGCGCTTGAGCGCCCGCGGCAGGTTCGAGCCGATGATGGCGTGAATTTCGCCGGCGGCGAGGAGATCGCTCAAGGACTTGCCGCTCTGGTTCGGCGTGATCTTGACCGGCTTAAGGAGCGGCATGACCGAGGGATTGCCGTAGGCGCCGGGCTCGTTGACCGCGCCCTGGACCCATTCGATGGTCGAAAGGTCGACGCCGAGATCGTGCTGCATCAGGCCGCGGACGAAGATCGCCGCGGTCTGGGTGTAGAGCGGCACGCCGATGCGCTTGCCGGCGAGGTCCTTCGCCGACGTGATGAATTTTCGGTTAACGACGATAAAGCCGTGGCGAAATACGCGCGAGGCGAACACCGGCAGCGCCACGAAAGGCAGCTTCTTGGCCGCGTAGCGGCTGACGAATTCCGAGCTCGACATTTCGCAGGCGTCGAATTCCAGCCGGTTCGACATGCGGTCGAAAATCTCCCGCGGATTGTCGATGGCGATGAAGTTGAGGTCGATGCCGTCAGGTTTGATGTCGCCGGTTTGCAGCGCCAGCATGCGGTCGTAGAGGCCGCAGGCGAAAGTGATCGGCAGGGCAGGCATCGCGCACCTCTCGATGAAGCTTTAGGACGAGACGCGCGCACTATCGCACACCGCGCGAGGAGTGAAAGCGGCGAGCGCGGCTCGCGCGCGATCGACGCCGTCGGAAAAAATTCGCGGCGCGTGACGATTTTTCTTGCAATGCATTTGCGATGCGCCTATGTGCCGCTCGCCCAAATTCGCACGTGCCTGTGGCCGTGTGTCGATCGGTAGGCATCCGGACAAGAGGCCGGACAGTCGCCTGAGGTTCGCAAAGTTAAGAGCCTCACTCCATGATCGGCAGCCGGAGGCGAAACCGGCGCACCCCGCGCTCAACGGGGGACGCGGCTTAAAGCAACGACGGAGCGGGCTTTTTTGGTCTCGTTGGCCGTCCAAAGGTCAGCACCGAAGAGGCTTGTCCATCTTGTCTTGCCGGCCGTGCGGAACGGGTTCTCCCGCTCCAATCCAAGGCAGCATCTCGGCGCAAGCGCCGCGCGTCCGCACCGTGTCCCCAACGCACGGTCGGCCGCCAAAGCGCTGCAGCCGCTGACGCCGGTCGTGCGCGCAACAACGCGTGCGGCCGAACTTCAACGCTGGGCCGGTTACGCTCGGCCCCTTGAACCTGGATGAAGGAGCGACTCCAATGACCGAGCGCATCCACGACTTCCTGCGCCGCCGCCGCGAAGACGGCCTGGACGATGGTCCTTGCCTCGTCGTCGATCTCGACGTCGTCCGCGACAACTATGGTGCCTTTGCCAAGGCGCTGCCGGACAGCCGGGTGTTTTATGCCGTCAAGGCGAACCCGGCGCCGGAACTGCTGTCGCTTTTGGTCTCGCTTGGCTCCTGCTTCGACACCGCCTCGGTCGCCGAGATCGAGATGGTGCTCGCCGCCGGCGCCACGGCCGAGCGCATCTCCTTCGGCAATACGATCAAGAAGGAGCGTGACATCGCGCGCGCTTTCGCGCTCGGCGTCCGTCTGTTCGCGGTCGACTGCAAGGCCGAGGTGGAAAAGATCGGCCGCGCCGCCCCCGGCGCCAAGGTCTTCTGCCGCTTTCTGTTCGGCTGTGCCGGCGCCGAATGGCCGCTGTCGCGGAAGTTCGGTTGCGATCCGGAGATGGCGGTCGAGGTTCTCGACCATGCGCAAAAGCTGGGGCTGGAGCCCTATGGCGTGTCGTTTCACGTCGGCTCGCAGCAGCGGCGCACCGCGGCGTGGGACGAAGCCTTGAAGTCGGCGGTGGCGATCTTTCGCGCCTGCGCCGACCGCGGCATCAACCTGTCGATGGTCAATCTCGGCGGCGGCTTTCCGACCAAGTACCTGCGCGAAGTGCCGGCGGTCGAGGCCTATGGCCGTTCGATCTTCCGCGCTCTGCGCAAGCATTTCGGCAATGCCATCCCGGAGACCATCATCGAGCCGGGCCGCGGCATGGTCGGCAATGCCGGCGTCATCGAAGCCGAGGTCGTGCTGGTCTCCAACAAGAGCGAGCACGATCATGTGCGTTGGGTCTATCTCGACATCGGTAAATTCGGCGGCTTGGCCGAAACCATGGACGAGTCGATCCGCTACCCGATCAAGACGCCCCGCGACGGCGGCGAGGTCGGTCCCTGCGTGCTCGCCGGCCCGACCTGCGACAGTGCCGACGTGCTGTACGAGAAGCGGCCTTACGATCTGCCGATCAGCCTTGAGATCGGCGACAAGGTGCTGATCGAAGGCACCGGCGCTTATACCGCGACCTACGCAGCGGTGGCCTTCAACGGCTTTCACCCGCTGCGCACCTTCCACATCTGACCCCTCTTGCTCCGGGCCCCCACCCCACCCTCCCCCGCGAGCGGGGGAGGGAAGACTGATGAACCCTCCCCCGCTCGCGGGGGAGGGAAGGGAGGGGGACCGCAGCGCAACGGTTCAACGGGAGCGGACCATGGTGACCATCCGGGAAGAGAAGATCGCTGACATTGCCGCGCGCGAGGCTTTGCTCGACGAAGCCTATGGCGCCGCCCGTTTTGCCAAGGCGTCCGAACGGCTGCGCGAAGGCCGCCTGCCGGCGAACGGCTTGTCGCTGGTCGCGGTCGAACACGGCCGGCTCGTCGGTACGGTCCGGCTGTGGAATATCAGCGCCGGGCCGGGGCGGGCTGCGGTGCTGCTCGGGCCACTGGCTGTCCATCCGGCCCATCGCAATCGCGGCATCGGCACGACGCTCGTCCGTCGCGCGATCGCGCGGGCGCGCATTGCCGGCCATGGCGCTATTCTTCTGGTCGGCGATGCGCCGTATTACGGCCGCTTCGGTTTTTCCGCTTCGTCGACCGGCGGTCTATGGATGCCCGGCCGTTACGATCGCGAGCCGGCTTCTCGCGCTCGAACTCAAGCCCGGCGCTCTCGATGGGGCGCGCGGCCTGATCGGCGCCGCCGGGCCGCTTGCGCCGGCGCCCAATCTGGCTGCCCTGGTGGCGGAAGATCGGCGCGCCGAAAACGCTCGCGTCCGGCGCGTTCGCGCGGCCTAGCCGCGAAACATAAAAAATCGGGGACGCCACGGACAAAAATCCGCGGCGTCTCTTCCGTTTCCGCATTGCCGCGGATATCACCCCGCTATTGCCGTTGGAGGCTTGCACTATGACCGAATGGCCTGTTCACGCCCGCATCACCGGCCCGGTTGTCATGATCGGCTTCGGCTCGATCGGCAAAGGCACGCTGCCTTTGATCGAGCGTCATTTCGATTATGACAAATCGCGTTTCGTGGTCATCGACCCCGAGGACAAGGACCGCAAGCTCTTGGACGACCGCGGCATCCGTTTCATCCACCAGGCCGTCACGCGCGACAATTATCGCAAGCTCCTTAGGCCCGCTGCTCACCGAGGGCGGCGGCCAGGGTTTTTGCGTCAACCTGTCGGTCGACACCTCCTCGCTCGAGATCATGGAATTCTGCCGCGAGATCGGCGTGCTTTACATCGACACCGTGGTCGAGCCCTGGCCTGGGTTCTACTTTGATTCCAAGCTCGGTCCGGAAGCGCGCTCGAACTATGCGCTGCGCGAAACCGTACTGGCGGCGCGCCGCAAGAGCCCCGGCGGCACCACGGCGGTATCGTGCTGCGGCGCCAATCCCGGCATGGTGTCGTGGTTCGTCAAGCAGGCGCTTCTCAATATCGCCGGCGATCTCAAGCTGAAGTTCAAGGAGCCGAAGACGCGCGAGGAATGGGGCAGGCTCGCCAAGAAGGCCGGCGTCAAGGGCATCCACATCGCCGAGCGCGATACCCAGCGCGCCGTCAAGCCGAAGCCGATCGAGGTCTTCGTCAATACCTGGTCGGTCGAAGGTTTCCTATCAGAGGGCATGCAGCCGGCCGAGCTCGGCTGGGGCACCCATGAGAAGAAGCTGCCGAAGAACGGCTTTAAGCATAAGACCGGCTGTCAGGCGGCGATCTACCTGACCCAGCCCGGCGCCAATACGCGGGTGCGCTCGTGGACGCCGACGGCCAAGGCGCAATACGGCTTCCTGGTCACGCATAACGAGTCGATCTCGATCGCGGACTATCTTCACGCTGCGAGACGGCCGCAAGACCGTCTACCGCCCGACCTGTCACTACGCCTACCACCCCTGCAACGACGCCGTGCTGTCGCTGCATGAGCTGTTCGGCCAGGCCGGCAAGCGGCAGCCGGCCATCCACATTCTGGACGAGCACGAGATCGCCGACGGCATCGACGAACTCGGCGTCCTGCTCTACGGCCACAAGAAGAACGCCTACTGGTACGGTTCGCAGCTTTCGATCGACGAAACCCGCGACATCGCGCCCTATCAGAATGCCACCGGTCTCCAAGTCACCTCCGCCGTGCTCGCCGGCATGGTGTGGGCGATCGAGAATCCGAAGGCCGGCATCGTCGAGGCCGACGAGATGGATTTCCGCCGCTGCCTGGAAGTGCAGACGCCCTATCTCGGGCCGGTGATCGGCGCCTACACCGACTGGACGCCGATCACGGATCGCCCCGGCTTGTTTCCGGAAGACATCGACAAGCGCGATCCCTGGCAGTTCAGCAACGTGCTGGTCGGATAAATGCAACGGGCGCCCCGTGGCGCGCCCGTTCCAAATCTCCGCGCAAATTCACTGCAGGCGCTTCGCCGCCTCCTCGATCATGCTGAGATCGGAATATTTTTTCACGTCAAAGCTCGACTTGATGAAGCCGAGCTCTTTGGTCATGTCGACGTTCTGCTGCAACGCCTCGAGGTTCGGCATCAGATTGGGATCGTGATAGGCGTCCTTATGGGTGAACGCCCAACCGAAAATCGCCGGCGGCCGCTTGACCAAATCGCCGAGGATTTGCATCGCCGCCTCGTGGTTCGCCGGATCCTCGTACCAATGCGCGATGCGTAGCGTATCCTCGAAGAAATCGACCAGCGCGGCACGGTGCGCGTCGATAAACGGCTTGCGTGCGGTCCACACGATCATGTCGGCGACGCCAATGGCGTCTTTCTGCACGAACAGATCGCGCGCAATCTTCTGCAATTCGGGATCGTAGGAGAACGGCAGCACCGCGGGGATAAGGTCGACCTTCTTCTCCGCCAGCATCGATTTCATCGCGGGGAACGGCGCTTCGACGACAGTGTAGTCGCGATTGGGCTCCAGTCCGTGCTTATGCAGCATCGCCTTCATGGCGACGTCGACCGCGCTGCCCTCGGCATTGGTCGCAACAACCTTGCCCTTGAGGTCCTCCACTTTGTGGATCGGCCCATCGTTGAGCACCATGTATTCTTGCGAATAGTAGCCGGGCACGCCGTCCTGGAACTCGTCGCTAACGATGCGCAGGTCGTCGAGCCCGGCATTCTCGATGGCGATGCCGAGCGTCGAATAAGCGAGATTGGTAACTTCGACCTGATTGTTGGCGAGCGCCGTGATCATCGGCGGGGTGCCGACGTAGTGCACCGGGTCCATCACGTAGGACTGACCAAAATGCTTGGCGAGGTCCTTCTTCTGCAGCCAGATCGACGCCCAGTTGCCCGGCGCAACCCAGGCTTCGCGGATGTGGATAGGCTCGGCTTTGGCCGGTCCGGTGAAATTCGGTACAATGGCCAGGCTGCATAGCCCGGCCCACGCCAGCGCCATTGCACGTGTGGTGGCACGCATTATTCCCTCCCAAGATGATGTGGGCGCCGTTTAGCCGGCGCCTCATTCTATGAGTTTTACTGCAGCCGCTTGGCCGCTTCGTCGATCAGGCTCAAATCGGAATGCGCCTTGACGTCGAAGGTTGCTTTGACGAAGCCGAGATCCTTGGTCATGTCGACGTTCTTTTGCAGCGCATCGAGGTTCGGCTTCATATTTGGATCGCGGTAATAGTCGGTTTTGGTAAATCGGAATGCGCCTTGACGTCGAAGCTCGCTTTGACGAAGCCGAGATCCTTGGTCATGTCGACGTTCTTCTGCAGCGCGTCGAGGTTCGGCATCATATCTGGATCGCGGTAATAGTCGGTTTTGGTGAACAGCCAGCCGAAGCGTTCCGGCGGTTGCTTGGTGAGCTGCGAGGCGATCTGCGCGGCCGCGTCGTGGTTCTTCGGGTCGAGATACCAGCGCTCGATGCGCATCGTATCTTCGAGAAAGTCGACCAGCGCGGCGCGGTGCGCGTCAATGAACGGCTTCCTGGCGGTCCAGACAATGAACTGGGAAACGCCGATCGCATCATGAACCGTGAACAGAGGGCGCGCGATCTTCTTCAGCTCGGGATCGAATGCAAACGGCAGAACGGTCGGGATCAGATCGACTTTTTTCTCCGCCAGCATCGATTTCATCGCCGGAAACGGCGCTTCGATGATCGTGTAGTCGCGGTTGGCTTCCAGCCCGTGTTTGCGCAGCATGGCGCGCATCGCCACATCAACGCCGCTGCCGGCTGCGTTGGTCGCGACCACTTTGCCCTTGAGATCTTCCACCTTCTTGATCGGGCCGTCGGCGAGCACCTCGAATTCGTCGTCGCGATAGCCGGGAACGCCGTCCTGGAACTCGTCGGCAATCACCCGAATGTCGTCCATACCCGCATTCTCGATGGCGATCGGAAGGGTGGAATAAGCCAGATCGGCGATCTCCAACTCGTTATTGGCGATGGCCGTGATCATCGGCGGCGTGCCGGCAAAATGGGTCGGCCTCGAACGCGTAGGACTGTCCGAGATGGCGGGCGAGGTCCTTCTTTTGCAGCCACATGGAAAACCAGTTGGCGACCGGCGCGACCCAGGCGCCGCGAATTTGCAGCGGATCGGCTTGCGCCGACTGGCGCTCGAGCAACGACAGAACTCAAAGGATACCAACAATATTCCCCGCATTCTCTTCCTTCTCCCAAGACGCAGTTTTGTGCAAAATCGGCGGGCTCGCCGGTTGGGGCGATTGTGGGCGCAA
The DNA here is from genome assembly GCA_963816565.1 of uncultured Alphaproteobacteria bacterium. GTDB lineage: Bacteria > Pseudomonadota > Alphaproteobacteria > Rhizobiales > Xanthobacteraceae > BOG-931. The sequence continues at coordinate 705,813 of CAWFLM010000004.1, forward strand.
AGCGCGACGCGGCGCAAGGCTTCCGCTTGTTCGCCTTGCCGCACCGGCGCGACGCTTACGAGTGCTCCGCCGTCTCCTGATGCCACACCAAAAGGTGGCGGCGGACGACTGCCATCGCCTTGATCAGCGCGTAACCGACTACAGCGATCTCGACGATGCCGGCGAAAACGCCGCGCGAATCGGCAAAACGCGAGGCGCTCATCATGGCGCCGCCCAGCCCATAGCCGCCCATCACCATCTCGCCGATGATAGCGACGATGAGCGAAATCGGCAGCGCCACCTGCAGCCCGGTCAGGATTTGCGGCAACGCCGCCGGCAGCTTGACCTGCCACATCACCTCGCGCTCGCTAGCGCCCATATTGAGCGCCGACCAGATCAGCTCCTTGTCGACGCTGGCGATGCCGCCGAGCGTCGCGGTCACCACCGGGAAGATCGCATCGAACACGACGATGGAGATTTTTGAGACGTCATAGACGCCGAGCCACAGAATGATGATCGGCAGAAACGCGATTTTCGGCATCGGAAAGCCGACCGAGATGATCGGGTCGAAGAACCACCGTATGAGCCGATTCCGCGACATCATCGCGCCGAGCGTGATGCCGAGCACCGCGGCGATGACAAAGCCGGTCATTGCGCGAGCGACCGTAAGTCCCAGATTGATCCACAGGTCGCCGCCAACGGCGTCGCTATAGATCCGCTCGACGACGGCGGAAAACGGCGGCAGCATGAATGCGGTCACCCTGCCGCTGCGGGCGAAAAGCTCCCAGGCGATGAGCACCACCAGAATCGAAAAAACGCCGGCGCCGCTGCGAAAGACAACGTCGAGACGCCGCGCCGCGTCGTGCGCTATGTCGGCTTCGGCGGCCGCCAACGAGGCCGTATCTTCTATTCCCGCCATTGCAGCAACCATTGCATCAGCAGCTGATAGAGCCGGTCAGCGGCAAATCCGAGGAATGCGACGGTGAGCACCACGGCATACATGCCTTCGTAAGCGCCGGTGGAGCCGAGGTAGCCGATCAGATAGCCGAAACCGCTCTGCGCTACGATCAATTCGGAGCTCACCAACAGAATGAAGGCGAGAGCAAGCGCAGTGCGGATGCCGTTGAGCAGTTCCGGCAGCGCGCTCGGCACCACGACGTCCCACAACAGCCGCAGCCGTCCCGCGCCCATGCTGCGCGCCGACCAGATCAGCGCCTGATCGCTGCCGCGCGCACCGTTATAGGCGCCGATGGTCACCGGAATCATGCAGCCGAGAAAGATGAGGAGGATTTTGGAGCCGTCGCCGAAGCCGAGCCACAGCACCGTCACCGGAATAAGGGCCGATTTCGGCAGTGGATAGAACAGCTCCACCAGCGGATTGACGAATACCTCCAAAAGCCGCCAGCGCGCCATCAATATTCCCAGGCCGCCGCCTACCGCCACGGCCAGAAGCAGTCCCATTGCCGCCCGATAAAGCGAAGCCGCCCCGTTGTCGACGAGTTCGCCATCGCGAACGAGATCAACCCAGGCGGACGCTATGTGCGTGAGCGGCGGCAGCGCCTGGCTGTCGATGAGATTGAGCCGCGCCGTTATCTCCCAGCCGAGCGCGAGCAGCACCAGCGGCAAGTAGCGGAAACTCGCTTGCGTTATCGCCTGCATCGAACCGGCCTCGGTGGACTCGCGTTGCTCAACTTGCCTTGCCTAATTTGCTTTCGTTTCTTGGGCCTTGATCGCCTCGTCGCGCACAAGATTCCAGATTTCGTCGACCTTTTCCACGAATTCCTTGCTGCGCAGGATACTGGGATCGCGCTCGGCGAATTTGGTTTCGACGATTTTCTTAATGCATCCCGGCCGCGCCGACATCACGGCCACGCGCTCGGCGAGATAGACCGCCTCCTGCACGTCGTGGGTGACGAAGATCACGGTCTTCGGGGTACGTTTCCAAATGCTGAGGAGCTCGGTCTGCATCAGCGAGCGTGTCTGCGCGTCGAGCGCACCGAATGGCTCGTCCATCAATAAAATGCTGGGATCGAAGGCAAGCGTGCGCGCGATTGCGGTGCGCTGCCGCATGCCGCCGGACAGTTGCGAGGGGTAGCTATCCTCAAATCCCCTCAGGCCAACGAGATCGATGAAGGCTTGGGCCCGCTTTTCCCGCTCAGGGCGCGGCAGACTCTGGCGTTCCAGACCGTAAAGAATATTGGTGCGCACCGTCTTCCACGGAAACAGCGCGAAATGCTGGAACACGATGCCGCGATCGGGCCCCGGCGCGGTGACCGGTTTGCCCTCGACCATGATGCGGCCGGCCTCGATCGGCAGGAACCCACCTACCAGGTAGAGCAGCGTCGATTTTCCGCAGCCCGAAGGGCCGAGAATTGCCAGGAACTCGCGCGGCCGCACGTCGAGCGATATGTCCGAGAGCGCGAGTACGCTTCGCCCGCGCGGCGGGCGATAGGTGTGGTTCACCCGCTCGATGACGATCTGGCCTTTGCCGTCCATAAACGCCTACGCATCCCGGGCGCCGCCCCGCAGGCGCCGTCTGGCCACACCCTAACCGGGCCGGCCTGCGGCACCAAGGGCTGCCGCAATCTGCCGGCCGCGGCAGGACCGCGCGTTTGGTAGGTTTCCGCAAAACCGGATATATGTGAGCCTTAAAGCGACGGTCTGGAAGCACGGATGGAACGCTCGTTCAAGAAAGAAGTGGATGCGCTGCGGCTCGGCGCCGGCGAGACCTTTCGCGGCGAGGGAATCCTCGCCGTCACCAAGGCGTTGCTGCAATCGGGCGTGAGCTATGTCGGCGGCTATCAGGGCGCGCCGGTTTCGCACCTGCTCGACGTCATGGTCGATGCCGAAGATCTGTTAGCCGATCTCGGCGTGCACGTGGAGACCTGCACCAACGAAGCCGCCGCGGCGGCTATGCTCGGCGCCTCCATCAACTATCCGCTGCGCGGCGCGGTGACGTGGAAATCGATCGTCGGCACCAATGTCGCGGCCGACGCGCTGTCGAATTTGGCTTCGCCCGGCGTGATCGGTGGTGCCCTCATCGTGCTCGGCGAAGATTACGGCGAGGGCGCGAGCGTCATTCAAGAACGCTCCTATGCCTATGCCTTGAAATCCTCGCTCTGGCTGCTCGACCCGCGCCCCGATCTGCCGAGCATCGTTCGCATGGTCGAGAAAGGATTTGAGCTTTCCGAGGCAAGCCATGCGCCGGTGATGCTGGATTTGCGGGTCCGCGCCTGCCATGTCACCGGCGAATTCCTCGCCAAGGACAACAAGCGCGGCGTCTTTAGCGGTCAGCATCGGATCGAAGGGCCGCCCCGCTTCGAATACGGCCGGCTCGCGCATCCGCCGGTCATCTTCACCCAGGAGCGGCTGAAAATCGAACAGCGGCTACCGGCTGCGCAAAAATTCATTCGCGAGCAAAAACTTAACGAGGTGATCCCCGGCGAAATCGGCGAGATCGGCATCGTCGTTCTCGGCGGTCTTACTAACGGGCTTCTTCGCGCGCTGGTGCGGCTCGATCTCGCCGATCTTTACGGCGCCTCACGCGTTCCAATCTATGTACTCAATATCGCCTATCCCCTGGTGCCGGAGGAGGTAAAGGAGTTCTGCGCCGGCAAACGCGCGGTGCTAGTGGTCGAGGAAGGCTCCCCCGACTTTGTCGAGCAACAAGTCAACGTCATTTTGCGCGGCGCCGATATTCAGACCCGCGTGCTCGGCAAGGGCTGTCTGCCGCGCAGCGGCGACTATACGTCGGAGATATTTCTGCGCGGCATCGCTGCTTTCCTGTCGGAGACGCGTCCGGCCGGCGTCGACGCCGACGCCACGGCGGCGCAAGTCACGTCAATGCTCGGACATAAAGCGGCCGCCGCCGCTGCCGTCGGCGATATTCCGCCGCGGCCGCCGAATTTCTGTACCGGTTGTCCGGAGCGGCCGGTCTTTGCCGCGATAAAGCTTGCCCAACGCGAGATCGGGCCGACCCATATCAGCGCCGACATCGGCTGCCATTCGTTCGCGACTTTCGCGCCATTTTCGCTCGGCAATTCCATTCTCGGCTACGGCATGTCGCTGGCGAGCGCCGCCGCGGTCGGTCCGAACATGAAAAAGCGGCCGATCTCGATCATGGGCGACGGCGGTTTCTGGCATAACGGGCTCATCACCGGCGTCGCCTCGAACATGTTCAACAAGGGCGACGGCGTTCTGATCGTGATGCAAAACGGCTATGCCTCAGCCACCGGCCAGCAATATCTGCCGTCAAGCACGGCGAACCGCAGCGGCACTCCGACCGGCATCACCATCGAGAAAACGCTGCGCTCGCTCGGCGTCACTTGGCTGCGCACGGTGCGCAGCTACAGCGTGGCGAAGATGGCGGAAACCTTGAAGGAGGCGATGCGCACGGCCGATCGCGGCCTCAAAGTGATCATCGCCGACGGCGAATGCATGTTGGCGCGCCAGCGCCGCATTCGCGCCGAGGACGCCGAAAAGCTCAATCGCGGCGTGCGCGTGGTGAAGACGCGTTACGGCGTCGATGACGAGATCTGCACCGGAGATCACTCCTGCATCCGCCTCTCCGGATGCCCGTCGTTGACCGTCAAGCCCAATCCCGATCCGCTGCGCTCGGATCCGGTGGCGACGGTGATCGAGAGCTGCGTCGGTTGCGGGCTATGCGGTGAAGTCGCTCACGCCGCGGTGCTTTGCGCCTCGTTCTATCGCGCCGACGTCATCAGCAACCCGAATTGGTGGGACCGCACGCTCAACCGCGTGCGCGGTACTGTGATCGGATGGCTCCGCGGTGCCGGCAAAATCGCTCCCACCCCTCAGGCGGGAGAAGGTGGCGGGCTGGCATCGTTCGGTCGAGTCCCGAATGCCCTCGCCCCAGCCCGCGCCGCTGCGGGAACAGGGCGCGCGCATCGGCGCGCCGCACCAGACGATCCGTCCCCTCACGATCCTGATCGCCGCGCTGGGCGGCGAAGGCGGCGGCGTGCTGACCGACTGGATCGTCGCTGCGGCGGCGAGTCAAAACTTCCCTGTGCAGTCGACATCGATCCCGGGCGTCGCGCAACGGACCGGCGCGACCACCTATCACATCGAGCTGGTGCCGAGATCGAGAACCGCATCCGACCCACGCCCGATCCTGGCGCTAGCGCCGGGCGTCGGCGACGTCGATCTTGTGGTGGCGAGCGAACTGATGGAAGCCGGCCGCACCATCGCCGGCGGCTTTGTCACGCCCGCGCGCACCACCACGATTGCCTCGATGAGCCGCTCGTACCTTGTGGTCGAGAAGATGGCGATGGCCGACGGCCGCTACGATCACGATCGTCTGGTCGAAGCGATCGAGAAAAATTCGCAAAAGACCCTGTTGCTCGATCTCGAATCGATCGCCCGCGATGCCGGCGCCATGATCAATGCGGTGATGCTGGGCACGATCGCCGGCGCCGAAGCGCTGCCGATTCCCGCCGAAGCGTTCGAGGCGGCGATCCGCGCCGACGGCAAGGCGGTCGCCGCCAATTTGCGCGGCTTCCGGGCCGGCTACGACGCCGCGCGCCGCGGTTCGCAGCGGCAGGCGGAACCGCTCAAGCGTTTGGGCGCGCCGCAAGCTTCGCTCGCCGATCTTGAACGCGAGATCGCGGGCATGCCCGAAGCAGCGCGCGCGTTCATGACGGAAGGCGTTCGGCGGCTCGCTGCCTATCAGGATGTCGATTACGCGCGTCTTTATATCGATCGTCTGAAGCCGATCCGCGACGCCGACGTAAGCGCTGCCGCCGCCGGGCGGTTGCTCGCCGCGACGGCGCGGCATCTCGCGGTGCGGATGTCGTACGAGGACGTGATCCGCGTGGCGCAGGCCAAGGTTGATCCGGCGCGTTTCGAGCGTATAGCCCGCGAACTCGGCATCAAGCCGCAGCAGACTTTTACGGTGACCGAATTCCTCAAGCCGGGCATCGACGAATTTTGCTCGATCTTGCCGCCGATGTTCGCGCGTGCGGTTCTCAACTTTGCCGAGCGGCATCCCGGGTTTGGCGGGGCGCATTGGGCGATGGCGGTTAATACCGCGTCGGTTTCCGGTTATCTGCGTTTCCACCTGCTCGCCAAGCTGCGTTGGTTTCGCCGCCGTACGCATCGCTTCCGGGAGGAACAACGCGCGATCGAGTCGTGGCTTTCTCTTGTCGCGCGAGCCGCGCCGCTTTCCGCCGAGCTTGCGATCGAGGTCGCCGAATGTGCCCGCCTCATCAAAGGCTATGGCGACACCCATAAACGCGGCAGCGATAATTACCGTCTGATCGCTACGCAAGTGATCGCGCCGGCGCTTGCCGGTGCGATGCCGCCGCGACAGGCCGTCGATGCCGTCGCCAGCGTCCGGACCGCGGCGCTGCTCGATCCTGAGGGCGAAGCGCTGGCAAAATGCCTCGCCGATGTGGCCTCATTGCCGGCCCATGCCTTAGCCGCTGAATAGGTCCGGTCCGCTGGCGACGGCAACAGAGACCTATGCTCATTGGCGCAAATGAGCATTTTCTGGGTGGTTGCAGACAGCGAAACCGCACGCGTTGGGCATCACTTGGGGACCCCCGCAACGCCATCGCCGCCGAGATTTACCGCGTGTTAACCGGCTGGTTTAATCCTGTTGCCGTTTCAGATGACCCCAACGATGCCGAGCTTCAAGTTTTCCATCCGCACGAAGCTCGCGATCTGGGCGGCGCTCGGCGTGCTTCTGGTCGCCGGAATGCTCGCCGAACAGCAGATCGGGGATCGTTCCGCGGCCCGCCTGCGCCAACTCGCCGACAGCGAGCAGCTCACCGCGGTCGAAGCGCTGCGTGCGACGACAAAGAATCTGGGTAATATGCGGCTTGAATTGCGCGAGATGCGCCTCGCTATCGCGCCAAGCGAGGTCGACCATGCGCTCGACCGCCGCTTGCGCCGATGCCGCGGCGAGCGGCAAAGCAAATCAAGACAGCGATCGCTTTAAGCGACGCACTCGCCGACCGGGCGCAGCTGCAGAAGCTCGAACCGTTGCCGATACGTTGTCTGTGACCATCGAAATGGCGCCGGCAAAAGGCATCGGCTTCAATACCGGGACTGCCCAAGTCGGCGGGTACGCGAAGGGCGCCATGATATTCGAAAGTCACCGCACACGAAAAACCACAGTGGCGATTATGGGCGACCTTGAAGCAAAGTCGGTGCGCCGAGAAAAGGAAGCGCTCGAGCGCGCGCGACACGTCACCTGTGGTCTGATTACGGCGATCGCAGGGTTTGCCAAGTCGTTGCGATCGGCACCTGCGGGCCGGGCAAAAAGTTATTCTCAGCGACATGCAATGCAGAATTCCGCAGCGCGGCGGGTTACGGCGCGACTACACCTCACCCTGCTGTGCCGGGCAAAAGAACGTGCCCTCCACCTCCGCGATATCGTCCTGACTGAGCCGGGCCACCTCGACGATGGTGCGCGGCGGAAAGGGCTGGCCGCCCCAAAGCTCTTCCTGAATTTTGTTCACGACGGGCCGATAGCGGTGCATATCGGTGACATAGACCACGAGCCGCACGGCATGATGCAACGTGCCGCCGGCTCCCTCTATGATTGTTTTCATGTTCAAGAAGGCTTGGCGAATGCGGGCCTCGGCGTCTTCGACCAGCATGTTCGTCGCGGGATCGATGCCGCGCATGCCGGCCACGAAAACAAAATCGCCTGCGCGCACCGCGAGACTCCAGGCGCCGGTCGGCTTGATGGCTCCGGCTGGAGCAAGAAACTCGATTCTATCCGCAGGCATGGGACGAATTTTAATGTCATCTTGCCATGCGGCGCCATAGCCGCCGTCGGCTGAACCCTTGCCGCCCGCCGCCGCGCTTGGCTATGCTGCCGCGGGCGCGGGCGTAGTTCAGTGGTAGAACGACAGCTTCCCAAGCTGTATGTCGTGGGTTCGATTCCCATCGCCCGCTCCAACCTTCCGATATTGCAGTGCAGTGCGGTTGCGAACGGACGTGCCGGCTTAGTTTGCTCGCATGCGGGCCGATATTTTTTTCCTTGATCGGCGTGACGCAGGGACTATCGTGCGCAGCAAGAGCCTCGAATGGCTCGTCTTGGGAAGAGGAAAACCATGGATCCGCAAACCGAAAGGCGTGGCTGGAGCTGGTGGTACCTGCTCCTTATCGTTCAGTTCGTCGCGGTGCTGTGGCCGCCGTTTTACAATTCGGCTGAGCCGTCTTGGGCCGGCATACCGTTCTTCTATTGGTATCAGATGCTCTGGGTCATCATCGGCGCGGTCCTGACCGCGATCGTTTACTTCGCGACCGAAGCCTGAAGCCTTAAAGGCGGCGCGAAGCCCGCGTGATGGCGCGGGCCCATAGGCAAAAAAGCAAGGCTCTGGGGAGGCATGCCGTGGCCGACATAAACTGGACCGCTCTCATCATTTTCGTGCTGTTGTTCGGCTTCATTACGTGGCTCGGGTTCGCGGCTGCGCAATGGCGCAAGGGCGACCTCGATCAGCTGCACGAATGGGGCTTGGGCGGCCGGCGATTCGGCACCGTCGTTACCTGGTTTCTGATCGGTGGCGACCTCTACACCGCCTATACCTTCATTGCGGTTCCCGCGCTCGCCTTTGGCGCCGGCGCCATCGCCTTCTTTGCGGTGCCGTATACGATTATGATCTACCCGATCCTGTTCCTGGTCTTCCCGCGGCTCTGGCATGTCTGCCGCAAACACAACTACATCACGCCGGCCGATTTCGTGCACGGCCGCTTCGGCAACCGCTGGCTCGCCTTGGCGGTGACCATCACCGGCATCGTCGCAACCATGCCGTACATCGCGCTGCAACTCGTCGGCCTGCAGGTCGTCATCGGCGCCATGGGCGTGTCGGGGACCGGTTATGCCGCCGATCTGCCGTTGATCCTCGCCTTTATCGTCCTTGCGGCGTTCACCTATACCAGTGGCCTGCGGGCGCCGGCGTCGATCGCCATCGTCAAGGACATTCTGATCTATGTGACGGCCTTCGCCGCGGTGATCGTCGTGCCGATAGAGCTGGGCGGATTTGGCAAAATCTTCGCCGCGCTGCCTCCGGCGAAAATGTTGCTGGCGGTTCCGGGCGCCAATACCACGGGCGTGTACGGCGTCTATGCCACGCTCGCGCTTGGATCGGCGCTGGCGCTGTTCCTCTACCCGCATTCGATCACCGGCATATTGGCGGCGTCGAGCGGCCACGCCATCCGCCGCAACGCAGCGATGCTGCCGGGCTATTCCTTCATGCTCGGTCTGTTGGCCCTGGTCGGCTTCTTCGCCATCGCCGCCGGGGTGAGCGCCATGCCGGAATATGCTGCCGGCTTTAAGCAATTCGGCAACAACTTCGCGGTGCCGGCGCTGATCCTGCACAGTTTCCCATCGTGGTTCGCCGGTATCGCTTTCGCGGCAGTCGGCATCGGTGCGCTGGTGCCGGCCGCGATCATGTCGATCGCGGCCGCCAATCTTTATACCCGCAACATCCATCGCGAGTTCATCAACCGGAATCCGACCGATAAGCAGGAAGCGCAGATGGCGAAATGGGTATCGCTGATCGTGAAATTGGGCGCGCTTATAATCATCATCGCGATACCGACGCAATTTGCCATCTACCTCCAGCTCCTCGGCGGCATCCTGATCATCCAGACGCTGCCGTCGATCATGCTCGGAGTCTACACGCGCTGGTTCAACGACTGGGCGCTGCTCGTCGGCTGGGCGGTGGGAACTCTGACCGGCATCTGGATGTTCGTTGCGGCGAATCTGACGCCGAACTATCCGCTTGCCTTCGCCGGCCACACCTTCCCAGGGTATACGGCGCTTTACACGGTCATACTCAACCTTGTCGTGGCAATCGTGCTGACGCCGTTGTTCAACGCCATGGGCGGTCAGCAGAGCGACGCAACCGTGCCGAGCGATTATCGCGCCTGAGCCGATCATTGCCGTCGTGGCATTGAACGTGGCAGACTCCGGCAGCCGCGCGGGCATCGATCCCGCGTCGAATGAAATGCGAGGGAGAATGTTATGTCCTGGGTCAAAGTGACCGACATCGCCTATGGGCGCCTGCGGGCTCCCGATCTTGATGTCATGGAGGAGTTTCTGACGCGGTTCGGAATGCGCCGGACCGAGCGGACCAACAGCGCGCTCTACATGCGCGGTACCGATCCCTATCACCACATCCATGTCACCGAGAAAGGCAGCGACTCGAAATTCGTCGGTCTTGCCTATTACGTCGACAGCGAAGACGACCTAAAGCGGCTGGCCAAGGCGCCCGGCGCCACCGGGGTCGAGACTATCGACGAACCCGGCGGCGGTAAGCGCGTGCGGCTGACCGAGCCGAATGGCTATCAGGTCGAGATTGTTTGCGGCATTGCGCCGGTCGATCCCATTCCGGTCAAGCGGCAAAAGCTCAACACCGGTGAGGCGCCGACTGCGCGCGCCGGCGAGTTGATGCGGTTACCCAAAGGGCCGGCGCACGTCAAACGCGTTGGCCATGGCGTTCTGATGACGCCGCGCTTCCGCGAAACCGTCGATTGGTTCCGCGACACACTGGGAATGATCTGCTCCGACGATGTCTATGTCGAGAATCAGGACAATCTGATCGGATCGTTCAATCGCTGCGATCGCGGCGACACTTTCGTCGACCATCATGTCTTCTTCTGCCTGCGTCACGAAAAGACCGGATTGAATCATCTTTCATTCGAGGTGCCCGACATCGACGACGTGTGCATGGGCCACGACTTCCTCAAATCGTTCGGCACCTACGAGCACATGTGGGGCATCGGCCGCCACGTGCTTGGCAGCCAGGTCTACGATTACTGGGCCGATCCGTGGGGCCGCGTGCACGAGCATTGGGCCGACAGCGATCGCCTCAATCTCGCCAATGGTTCGCATCTCATTCCGGCCGACGAAGCGCTGCGGTCGCAATGGGGCGAACGGCCGCCGGAAAAATTCATCAATCACGCCAGCCCCTGACGCGGACGTCCATCCCGCTTATTCCGTGCGTCGGTGGGAATGGTCGGCCGGATCGCGGCCCGCGCAGCATTACATGTGCGTCACGCGCGCGTGCAGCAGCGCCGCGCGGCCGCCGCGGACTTCCTTGACGCAGCGCGCCAGCGCGGCCGGCACATCGGCCGGATCGCCGACCTCTTCGGAGTGGGCGCCGAACGCTTCGCCGATCTTGGCGAAGTGGACATTCGGCGCAAGTTCGGCCTCGAAGGAGTTGGCGGTCTTGGCTTCGCCTTCGGGAAACACCCGCAGCGTCGATTGTTTCACTGCGTTCCAGCCGGAATTGTCCATCACAATGGTCAGAATCGGCAGATTATATTGCTGTGAGACCGCGAGTACCGACGCCGGGTTGCCGAAATAGAAGCCGCCGTCGCCGCAGATCTGCACCGCAAGGCGGTCGGGCGCGGCAAGCTTTGCACCGAGTGCCGCGCCGCCGGACCATCCCAGTCCGCCGCCACCGGCGCGAACTGTCGTATTGGGTATGCGTCGCGGGATCTGCATGAGCACCGCGGCGGCATTGGTGACGCCCTCGTTGAAAATCATGTCCTCGTCGTCGAGCAGCTTGCCGAGTTCCGCCATCAGGTAGTGCGGGTTGATCGCGCCGGCTTTGCCTTTATCGGCCGCGAGCTTGGCGGCGCGCGCGATGCGTTCGTCGCGGGCGGCCTTAATGCGCGTCATCCGCGCCGCCGCCGCTTCCTTAAACCGCGGCGTTGCTTTCGCTTTCAGCTCCGCCAGCACCTGGTCAAGGATGTGGCCGCTGTCGCCTTGCATGCGGATATTGCCGGGGAAGGTCCACATCGGCGAGCCGGGCTTGAGAATATCGATGTCGATATGCGCCCAGAACGTCTTGTCGTCGGCATGCACGGCGCTCGGGAACCACGGCACGTCGACGTCGACAAGAAGTCCAACATCGGCCTCCGGGATCGCCTTATCGGGCGAGAAGCCGACAAAGCACGGGCTGTCGTGCGATATATTGTTGGTCATGTTCGCTTCGTAGACGGCGATGCCGGCAAATTGCGCCAGCGCGTCGATCGCGCGTGACCCGTGCGCATGGCGGCCGGCATAGCCGGTGATCAGGATCGGATTTTGCGCCGTCAACAGCTTATCGGCGAGCGCTGCGACCAGCTTGGGATCGGCGCTCCCGCCCGAGGTCGCCGCAAATTGATCGGCGGTATAACGGCGGATCTCGTCCGCCTTCCAATGCTGCGTCAGCGTCTCGCGCTGCATCATCAGATAAACCGGGCCGCGCGGCTCGCTTTGCATGATCGAGGACGCCCGCCGCAGCGCTTCCTTCACGACCACGCCCGAAGGCAGCGTCCATTCCCATTTCAGATAGGGCCGCACCAAGCTCGCCTGGTCGAACGGCTCCTGAACGAAATGCACATAAGTGTCGCGCGAGCCGACGAGTTCGTCATTTGCCGTATAAGGCGCTTTGCCGGCCATCAGCAGGACCGGCAGGCGGCTGCGGAACAAATTGTGCATGCCGTTTGCGGTATTGGCGGTGCCGACATCGACATGGACCAGGACGCCCTGGCCGCGCCCGGTGACGAGCGCGTAACCGCCGGCCATGTGGGCGGCGGTATTCTCATGCGGGCAACGCACGATGCCGGGCATCGCATCGCCGCGTTTCTTCCGGTGCGCCATCTCATCGATGATCGGGGCATGATCGGTTCCAAAATTACAGAACAGATAATCGACGCCGATCTCTTTCAAACCTTCGAGCAGATAATAGGCCGTGGCGAAATCGGGAACATTGGACTGCTGGGCTGTCTTGCGCGCGACTGACGTTTCCATGTGTAAGCACTCTTTTCGCGGTGTTTTTGCCGACTGGGCTTAAGTTTATTACCCTCTCCGGGCGTCCTGTCCTTATAGCATTCCGCGGCGCGTGCGGTACGCGCCGCGTGGGGCATCATTTTTGGCATAAGGACGGGAAATCCCCGAACTCTTGCCACAATGACGGGAGATATCACGGGCGATTGAGCGGGGAGAGGTTAATCCATGAAGTGGCAGGCAGGTTTGGCCGGCGCGCTGGCGTCGGCCTTGGTGACGTGTGCGGCATCGGCCGACGTTCGTATCGTCGGCGATCCGGGCGGCGAGGTGTCCTCTTATATCCAAAAGTTCCATGCAGTGCGCGATTCCGGCGAGCAGGTGGTCATCGACGGGCCCTGCCTTTCGGCCTGCACCTTGCTGACTGGCATTATTCCGCAAAATCGCATCTGCGTCACCCAGCGCGCGGTGTTGGGCTTCCATGCAGCGTCGTACTACGACGACGTGTCGCGGTCGCTGGTGCCAACGCGCCGCGGCAGCCGCTTGGTGATGCAGCTTTACCCGCCGGCAATCCGGTCCTGGATCAATCGGCATGGCGGCCTCACCCCGCAGCTCATAACGCTGCGCGGGCGGGAGCTGTCGAGGCTCTATCGCACCTGTCAGTAAGCCGGCCCGCCGAGGCGGCTCCCGTCGGACTGACGCCGTTGTCGACAACCGAGTTCCGGCCTATCTAAGGCGGCGGAACTTGAGCCATATCCGATTGAGCCATGTCCGATAGAGCGATGTCCGATCTCGCTACCCGCCCCCGCCTGTCCGTACCGGTGCTTGCGACCGGCAGCGCCGTCGCGCTGGCGCTGATCGGCACCGTCTTGCTGTGGGCGCATTACGGGACGACGGTCTTCTTCGAGACCATCCGCGTCGGATTTTCGGCGTGTTTCGGCTGACTGGACTTTCCCGATGAACGCGAAACTGAATGCCCAAGCCTCACGCCTGACGTTATTGCTCGCCGCATTCCTGTGCGGCCTTTTCCTGATCTTCGGCGTCGTTCTTTTCGTCACCGGGCGTTCGTTCTCGCCGATCGGACAGGCGGTCGCCGCCATCGGCGGTCCGTTCAATCTCGAAGACCAGAACGGCAAGCCCTTCACCGACACCCAGATGAAGGGGCGTCCGTTCCTGGTGTTCTTCGGCTTCACCCATTGCCCGGACATTTGCCCGACCACCTTGTTCGACATGTCGCAGATGATGAAGGCGCTCGGTCCGGACGCCGGTCGCGTCGGCGCTTTGTTCATCACCGTCGATCCGGACCGCGATACGCCGCAAGTGCTCAAGGACTATCTGTCGAATTTCGATTCGCATCTGCGCGGGCTGACCGGCAACCAGGCCCAGATCGATGCCGCGATCAAGGAATACCGGGTCTATGCCAAAAAGGTCCCGCTCGAAAACGGCGACTACACCATGGACCACACCGCCATCGTCTATCTGATGGACAAGGACGGCCGTTTCGTTGCGCCGTTCAACATGACCCGGACGCCCGAGGCGGAAGCCGCCGATCTGCGGCGCTACTTGTGACGGGTTTGGCCGATTAGAGCATGATCCGGAAAAGTGGAAACCGGTTTTCCGAAAAGATCATGCTCCAATATAGAATCTAGCGGGTAAGCAGCGTCCCGCGTGCGGTCTGCATGATCTTGATCGGTGCTATGGGCACCCCGGGGCCGATCGCTACGATGCGAGGATGGCGCGACTGGTCGAAGGCCAATTCCCGGCGTGGTTCGTTTGCCGGATTTTGACGCGATGGGTCGGGCGATTTCCGTGACCTCTGGCGGTGCGATCGCGCGGCGCGCGACGTTCGTGCCACGCCATGTTCGGTCTTTTCCCAACGCTGCGGATCGTAAATCAGCTGAAACAGTGCGCGCCACGCGGCGGCCGAGAGCAGCAGCCAGTGCAGCGGCGTCAGCATCAGCACCCAAGCCTGGCCAAGCAATCGCCGCCGCCGCAAGCCGATCAGGTCGAGCACGATCGTCGAGGCGTAGCCGGAGAACAGGCTGGTGGCAAAGATCGGCGCGGCGTTGTCCATCACCGTGTTCGCCCACGGTGTCGGCAGTGCGTAGAGGGTAAAGCCGAGTCCGGCCATGAATAGCGGATGGATCAGCGCGGCGAGCACGTTGGCGGCAAAGAATATTTGAAAGGCAATCGCGCCGGCAGGCGTTAGCTCCCGAAATAGCCGGCCGGGGCGGCGCATATGCACGAACCAAGTCTGCATCCAGCCCTTGTACCAGCGGCTGCGCTGCTTCAGCCAAGGCACAAAGTGCGCCGGCGCTTCCTCATAGGTCGCCGAAGCTATCGTAGTGGCGCGATAACCCAGGCGGTAAAGACGGATGCCGAGGTCGGCATCTTCGGTGACATTGTACGAATCCCAGCCGCCGGCTTTGCGCAACACGGCGGTGCGAAAATGATTCGATGAGCCGCCGAGCGGAAATGGCAGCTGCAGCGCCGCGAGGCCACGAAGAAAAACGTCGAACTGGCCCGCATAATTAGCGGTGAACATGCCGGCGAGCCAATTATCCGCAGAATTGTCGATGGTCAGACTTGCCTGCACGCAAGCGAGCCGATTGCCGCCTTTGCGAAACCCATCGATCGCGCGGCGAAGCTGATCGGGCTCGGGCTTGTCCTCGGCGTCGTAGACGACCGTGTAAGCGCCGCGCGCGAACGGCAGCGCAACGTTGAGCGCCTTAGGCTTGGTGCGCGGACCAATCGGCGGCGCGATGATAATTTCGAAGGGCGGTCCGAGATTGAGATCGAGCAGTGCGCGCTGCGTCGCTTGATCGTCGATTTCGAGCACGAATTTCACGTCGAGCTTTTCCGGAGGGTAGTCAAGCGCGCGGATGGCGCCGACGAGTTGCTCGACGACCGCCGCCTCCCGCGAAAGTGGGCAGATGATGGTATAGATCGGCAGTTTGGAGTCGTCGTTGGAAGCGGGACTTGGGGCGGCCGTCTCGGCGAAGCAAGCACTCAACAGCCGTAGCATCGCCGCCGCCAAAAACAGCGCGCAACATAGACCGCTCAATCCTTCGATCACGGGAAGCGGCGCGAGAGCAAGGAAAGCGAGTGCGACGATCACAAGCCCGAGAGTCCTCAGGGTTGCCGCACCGTGTTCGGCCGGCGCATTCGAGAGCAGCGGTCGATTCAAGCGAAGGCTTTCGGCCGCGCGCCGGCCGAGGGCGTGCTGGGTATGCAGGGCAACAAAGTTCCGCAGCCGATCCGACGAGGTGAAGCGGAACGATTGCAGCCATTTCGGACGTTGCTCGCGGGGATCGGCAAGGCGGCGCGCGGTGAGATCGCGGGGAGCGATGATCCAGACCAAGCCTCGGCCGTTGCGAACGGGCAGCAATCCGGCCGCTGCGGCTTCGACCATTCGATCGTCGTCAAGCGGGCAATCTTCGCGTGCGATGCCATCGAGACGCTCGTACGAGGAATCAAGCGAGGTCGCCAGGGCCATAAGGTAGGCCTCTTCGGTGATGGCGTCCGCACAAACCAGCACGCGTTCCGCACCGACGCCGATGGCTTTTGCCCGGCGTTCCGCCGCCGCGACGATCCTGCCGGGGAGCAGATGGCGGATACAGTCGAGTTCCGGGCAGCCGCCCGCTTGCTTGATCACCGAGGCATGCCGATGGCCGCGCGGCAGCCTCGTCGGCAAAGCGACGTCTGTCAGCCAATTTTCGGCTTTGGCGCGGCGAACGGCCGCTCCCCCTCTGCCACCGACCGCCACTTTCGGCCCTCATGCAACACGCAGCGTCGCCTGCCTCGACTTTTCCTCACGCCCCCGCTAAGCGGGCCAGGAGACCTAACGAGACATGCAAGCGACAAAATCGTGGCTCATACCACCTAAAATGGCAATATCAAAAAACTTCACGCATTTCCTGCGGCCGTTGGCGCAGGCGGCGCTGATTTGCGCGGTGGTTGCCGCCGGTCCCGGCGCGCGCCCGGCGCGGGGACAAGATGGCGTGGCGTTGCCCCGGGGCGCCGCCGTGCCCGGCTTCTGGGATCCGCGCCGTCGCCCGGAGCGGCCCGATCTGTCCCGCATCCAATCGATCCGGTTCCTGACCGACCTCGATTATCCGCCGTTTGACTATGCCGGCGCCGACGGCAACCCGGCGGGCTTCAACGTCGACCTATCGCGGCTGCTGTGCGACGAAATTGGGGCTACTTGCACCATTCAAGCGCGCCGCTTCGATCTGCTGCTCGGCGCGCTCAACGCCAATCAGGGCGACGCGGTGATTGCGTCGATTGCGCCGACCGCGGAGGCCCGCCAACGCGCCGATTTTACCGATCCCTATTATCGCACCCCGGCGCGTTTCGTGGCGCTTGCCAATAGCCCGATCCGCGACGTCGAGCCGGAGCTCGTCGAGGGCAAGAAAATCGCGGTCGTCGCCGGCACGGCGCACGAGGCGTTTCTGAAGGAAATGTTCACGGAAGCCGAGATCAAGCCCTACGCCAATGACGAAGCGGCGCGCGCGGCACTGCGCAACAAGGACGTCGACCTGCTGTTCGGCGACGGCATTTCATTGGCGTTCTGGCTCAACGGCACCGATTCGGCCGGCTGCTGCGCGTTCCGCGGCGGGCCATATCTCGAAAGCCGCTTTTTCGGCGAAGGGGTCGGCATCGCGGTCAAACGCGGCAACGACTTGCTGCGGCAAGCCTTGAACTGGGCGCTGTTCCGGCAGTGGGAGAAGGGCAGCTATACCGATCTGTGGCTGCGCTATTTTCCGATCAGTCCGTTTTGATCTCGATGCGTTTGAGGCTATATCGCGCGGTTCCGACGACGAAGGCATGATTGATGACGAGTGTCGAAGCACCGATCGCTTCACTTCGCGAATTGGCTGAATTGTCGCACGCCTGGCCGTTCGAGGAGGCGCGCAAGATCGTCGCGCGGTTAAAGCGGAAGCCGAAAGACGAGGTCATTTTCGAGACTGGCTATGGCCCGTCCGGCTTGCCGCATATCGGCACCTTCGGCGAGGTCGCGCGGACCTCGATGGTGCGCCACGCCTTTCGCGTGCTGACCGACGACAAGGTCAAGACCCGGCTGATCGCGTTCTCCGACGACACGGACGGGCTGCGCAAAGTCCCCGACAACGTGCCCAACAAGGAAATGCTGGAGCAGCATCTCGGCAAGCCGCTGACACAAGTGCCCGATCCGTTCGGCACGCATGACAGTTTCGCCGCGCACAACAATGCACGGCTGCGCGCTTTTCTCGATCAATTCGGCTTCGACTACGAGTTCATGTCGTCGACCGTCTGTTACACCTCAGGGCGGTTCGACGAGGCGCTTCTGAACGTCCTGCGGCATTTCGAAGAAGTGATGGCGGTCATGCTGCCGTCGCTGCGCGAGGAGCGCGCGCAAACCTATTCGCCGTTCCTGCCGATCGACGAAACAACCGGCATCGTCTTGCAGGTGCCGGTCGTCGCGCACGATGCCGCGGCGGGTACGATCACTTTCGAAAATAACGGCGAGCGGGTGACGACGCTGGTCACCGGCGGCCGCTGCAAGCTGCAATGGAAGCCGGATTGGGCGATGCGGTGGGTGGCGCTCGGCGTCGACTACGAAATGGCGGGCAAGGATTTGATCGATTCAGTCAAGCTTTCCGGCCAAATCTGCCGCGTCCTCGGCGGTACGCCGCCGGAGGGCTTCAACTACGAGCTTTTCTTGGACGAGAATGGGCAAAAGATCTCAAAGTCCAAGGGCAACGGGCTCACGATCGACGAATGGCTGCGCTATGCCAGTCCGGAGAGCCTGTCGCTGTTCATGTATCGCGAGCCGAAGGCGGCGAAGCGGCTCTATTTCGACGTCATTCCGCGCAACGTCGACGAGTACTTGCAATTTCTCGATGCCTATCCGCGGCAAGCCGCCAAGGAACAGCTCGGCAATCCGGTCTGGCATATTCACGGCGGCGCGCCGCCGCCGCCCGACAATCCGGTGCCGTTCGCCATGCTGCTGTCGCTGGTCACCGCGTCGAACGCCGCCAATGCCGAGACGCTATGGGGTTTTGTCGGCCGCTACCGGCCGGGCGTGACGCAGCAAAGCCATCCGCGGCTGGCGGCGCTGGTCGACTACGCGATCAATTATTATCGCGATTTTGTCGCGCCGACAAAAAAGTACCGTGAGCCCAGCGCGCCGGAGCGTGCGGCGCTGATCGATCTGCGCGATGCCTTGTCGCAATTGCCGGCGGACGCCGCGGCGGAGGCAATCCAAGAGGTGGTTTACGAGGTCGGGCGCCGCGAGCCGTTTCTCGATGCCAAGAAGAAGGGCAAGGACGGCAAGCCGGGCGTTTCGCTCGATTGGTTCAACATGCTCTACCAAGTGCTGCTCGGTCAGGAGCGCGGCCCGCGTTTTGGCTCCTTCGTCGCCGCTTATGGCAGCAAAAATACCATCGACATGATCGACGGCGCGCTGGCGCGTTCAGCCTGATCACTGGCTCGCCCATAAAATCCGGGCGATCCACAGCACGTCGGAGGTCGAAAGCGTACGGTCGGGATGCTGGACGTTGAGCGATTTCAGCTCGATCGATTTTGTCGTCCGCCGCTTGAGCTCCTTGGCCAGCACCTCGCCGTCTTTGGTCCGGACCACGACGCGGTCGCCGCGGCGGATCGGCGCCGACGGCGACACCAGGATGACGTCGCCGTCGCGGTAGGCCGGCTCCATCGACTGGCCGGAGACTTCGAGCGCATAGGCATGCTCGTCGGTCACCGCCGGGAAGGCAATCTCGTCCCAGCCTTCGCCGGCTGGAAAGCCGCCGTCATCGAAATAGCCGCCGGCGCCGGCCTCGGCAAAACCGAGCAGTGGCACCGCCCGCGCAGCGGTGCCGGGCTCGATCAGGGTGACGAAGGTGTCGAACGTCGTGCCGGTGGCAGCCAGGGCCTTGGCGATGGATTCGGTCGAGGGCCAGCGTGCGCGGCCGGCCGGCGTGATGCGCTTCGATTTGTTAAATGTCGTCGGATCGAGCCCGGCGCGACGGGCGAGCCCCGAAGCGGATAGGCCTGCGCGCGCGGCGAGGCGATCGATGGCCGACCAGACCTGCGCGTGGGTGAGCATACCGACCTCTACGGAGGACACCCATGATAGGAATTATTGCCTGAATGCTCAAGGGCCGGTAGGGTCCTGCGCGTAATGAGAGTGCGAACGAGTCGCGCGTGACAACAATTTACAAGATCTGCGAGCGTGCCGCGTGGCGGGACGCGGAGCGGGTAGGGATTTATCGTGGATCGGAGGCCGATAGGCGCGATGGTTTCGTCCACTTCTCGACCGCCGCGCAACTCGCCGCGACGGCGGCAAAGCATTTTGCGGGGCAAACGGATTTGATGCTGGTTGCGATCGACGGCGACGCGCTTGGCGCGGCGCTCAAATGGGAACGCTCGCGCGGCGGCGATCTGTTTCCGCATCTTTATGCCGCGCTTTCGGTCAACGCAGTGCGCTGGGCCCGGCCGTTGCCGGATGAGGTCAATGGGCAGCGTACATTGCCGGGGCTAGAACCGTGATCGGCCTATTCGACCGCCTGGCACGCCCTTTTTTGCATGCGCTCGAACCGGAAGACGCGCATGGGCTCGCGATCAGGATGTTGAAATTCGCGCCGCTGCCGCGGGCGGCTGCCGACGACAAGCGGCTGGCGATGCGGGCGTTCGGACTTAATTTTCCCAACCCGGTCGGCATCGCCGCCGGCTTCGATAAGAACGCCGAGGTGCCGGATGCGCTGCTGCGGCTCGGCTTCGGCTTCGTCGAAGTCGGCACCATCACGCCAAAGCCGCAGGCCGGCAATCCACGGCCGCGGCTGTTTCGGCTCGACACCGATACGGGCGTCATCAATCGGCTCGGCTTTAATTCGCAAGGCGCCGATGCCGTGCTGCGCCGGCTCGCCGCCCGCGCCGCGCCCTCTGTTTCCTCGCCCGCAAGCGGGGCAGGCTGGGGTATTGTCGGCATCAATGTCGGCGCCAACAAGGAAACAGCCGACCGTATTGCCGACTACGTGGGGCTGATCGAACGCTTCGCTGCGGTCGCGAGCTACGTCACGGTCAACATCTCATCGCCGAATACGCCGGGCTTGCGCAATATGCAGCAGGCCGTCGTGCTCGACGAGCTTTTGGCGCGCGTCATCGACGCGCGCGAGCGCGTGGCGCGCAATGCCGGGCCGACGCCGGTGCTGCTCAAGATCGCGCCCGATCTTTCGCTGCCCGATCTCGACGATATCGTCGGTATCGCGCGCTCGCGCCGCGTCGACGGTATGGTCGTCGGCAATACCACGGTGACCCGGCCGAAAAGCCTGCACGACGTCGAGAAGGCGAAAGAAACGGGCGGGTTATCCGGCCGGCCGCTGCTGCCGCTTGCCAATCGTATGCTGGCGGAGACCTATGTACGGGTCGAAGGCGTTTTCCCGCTGGTCGGCGCCGGCGGCATCGATTCTGGAAGGGAGCGCGCTTGGCAAGATCCGCGCCGGCGCCAGCCTCATTCAAGTCTATTCGGGTTTGGTTTTCCGCGGCTTGGGTCTGGTCGCCGAAATCAAAGATACGCTGCTCGCGACGCTCGAACGCGACCGGCAAACGAGCCTGGTCGATTATGTCGGCGCCGATGCGGCGTCCGTTACCGCCGAGCCGTGGCCGCAGTGACTGGCGCAAGCGCTGCGAGACGATTTCAATTGCTGCCTGCTTCTCAACAGGGTCGCTGCCGTCCTAAAACGGCACGCGGATCGAAAAGGGCTGCCGCGTTCAGGAGGGTGGAATGATCGATTGCTACACGTGGACGACCGATAACGGCTACAAGCCGCGCGTGATGTTGGAGGAAACCGGGCTTCCGCATCGCATCGTTCCGGTCAATCTGCGCGAGAAGGCGCAGATGTCGCCGGAATTCATGAAGATCAGCCCCGGCCACAAAATACCGGCGATTGTCGATCATGATGGTCCCGGCGGCGCGCAGCGTAACGATCTGCGAGTCCGGAGCGATCCTCAAATATCTCGCGGAGAAGTCCGGCAAGTTCTACCCGAGCGATGCCGTCGCCCGCGCCAAAGTCGACCAATGGCTGTTCTACGGCTCGGCGACGTTTACGACGCTGGCGCAACAGTTCGGGCACTGGACGATACGCTCGCCGGTGAAAGCGCCGCCTGCGCAGGAGCACTATGACGCAAACTTGCGCGATATGCTCGGTATCCTCGACCGGCATCTTGCCGCGAACGAATATTTCGGCGGTGACTATTCGATCGCCGATATGACGATGTATTCCGACGTGCACCTTCACGGCGTCAACGACATCGGCCTGCAAAATTATCCCAATGTAAAGCGCTGGCACGATGCCATCGCGGCGCGTCCGGCTGTGCAGCGGGCCTGGGGACCATTCCCGGCGTAGAGAGCCGAACTGCGGTCGTCACCGCATCGCGGCGGCGCCCGGTGACGGCGCGAGAACCGGCTGCAGCGAGGGCACCAGCTTTCGCTTTTCGCGCCGCGCCGGGATGGCGCGATAGACTTGCTTGGTCGCCTCGACGATATGCACGCCGGCAAACGGCGCCGACAGCGTGGCGCCGGTGCGCTCCCAGGCGACAGCCGAGCGCAAAAACCAGCCGCGCGGAATCGGCGGCACATAGAGCGCCTCGCCCCAGCCGGTCGGGGTGAACCAGGTGTCGCGCAACAGCTGCGTGATCTGGGTCCGCGAATAGGGCCGGCCTTGCCCGAACGGCGTCGTATCCATCCGCGCCCACAGCCCGCGCCGATTGGGCACCACGGCCAGAAGCCGGCCGCCGGCGGCCAGTACCCGCCATGCTTCGCGCAACAATTCGGCCGGGTCGGACGACATTTCCAGTGCATGGATCAGCAGAACGCGATCCACTGCGGAATCCGTCAGCGGCAATTCGTCTTCCTCGACCAAGGCTGCCAAAGCCGGCCGCGTCGAGGGCCAGCGCACCACGCCTTGGGCCGCCGGCATCAAAGCCAGGCAGCGCTCGGCTTCCTCGCGGAATAGGCCGAGATAGGGTGTGGCGTAGCCAACCCCCAACACGCGCAACGAGCGGGTATCGTTCCAGCGCGTGCGAATGCCCCGGCCGACGTAGCGGCGCGCCACGACGCCCAGTTGCTGGCCATAGAAATTTCGCAGGTCAACGACGTCCATGGTGTCAAAATAGCATGGATTGAGTTGTTGTTCCGTACCGCTCATCGGCATTAACCATGCCTTATTGCGTCATCATTCGCGAAAGCGGATGATCCCCAGGGCGCTATCACGATTGGAAAAAGACATGCCGGCTGAAACCTATCTGTTCCCCTGCTTGACCGATAATTTCGGCGTGCTCATTCACGACCCTGCGAGCGGCGCCACCGCGTCCATCGATGCTCCTGAGGCTGCTCCAGTCGAGGCCGCGTTGAAGAAGACCGGATGGCGGCTTTCCGAGATCCTGGTGACCCATCATCACGGCGATCACACCGCCGGCATCGGCGAGCTTAAAGCGGTGCACAAATGCCGCGTGGTCGCGCCCCGCGCCGAGGCGCAGCGCATCGCCCATGTCGACGAAACGGTGGGCGAGGGCGACACCGTGCGCGTCGGCGCGCTCGAAGGCCGCGTCCTCGAAACGCCAGGTCATACCGCCGGCCACATTTCCTATTTCTTCCCGGCGGACCAGCTCGCCTTTGTCGGCGACACGCTGTTCTCGATCGGCTGCGGCCGAGTCATCGAAGGCAACGCGGAGATGATGTGGCATTCGCTCTTAAAGTTGCGCGCGCTGCCCGACGACACGCGGTTTTATTGCGGCCATGAATATACCGGGGCCAATATCCGCTTCGCCAAGACCATCGAGCCCAACAACAAGGCGCTTGCCGCACGCGCCGAGGAAGTGACGAAACTCCTGGCTGCGGGCAAGCCGACGATTCCGGCGACAATCGGGGCGGAAAAGGCGGAGAATCCATTCTTGCGCGCCGATGTGCCTGACGTGGCGAAATCGGTTGGGCTTGCCGGCAGCCCGGCCTGGAAAGTGTTCGCGGAGATCCGCGAGCGCAAGAACCGCTTTTGACGACGCTTCTTGCTGTGCAGCGCCTGACCGCCGAAGCAATGATCAGGCTTCTCGATCTTGCGCCCCACCCGGAAGGCGGGCACTTCCGCGAAACCTTTCGCGATGCGGCATCAACCGCGATCTATTTCTTGCTGGCAAGCGGCGAACGCTCGCACTGGCATCGCATCGATGCGGTCGAAGTCTGGCATTGGTACGCCGGCGCGCCGCTGGCGCTTGAAATTGCTGACGAAACGGGACGGACCGGGCGGCTAACGCTCGGCAGCGATCTCGAGGCGGGCGAACGGCCGCAGGCGGTCGTTCCCGCTCACGCCTGGCAGGCGGCGCAATCGCTCGGCGACTGGACGCTCTGCGGTTGCACCGTCGCGCCGGGTTTCGATTTCAAGCGATTTGAGCTGGCGCCACCGGGATGGTCGCCATAGCGGCATGGTCGGTCGTCGCAGCCAAGTAGGAATGCAGCGCCGCCACGACCTGGGCTCCTTCGCCGACCGCGGCGGCGACGCGTTTGATCGATTTCGCGCGCACGTCGCCGATCGCGAACACGCCGCGGCGGCTCGTCTCCAGCGCGTGACGATCGCCGCCGGCGTCTTCGCCGGTCAGCACAAAGCCCTTGCCGTCGAGCTTGACGCCGGAGCTGGCGAGCCAATCGGTATTCGGCTCCGCACCAATGAATAGAAATAAGTGGCTGATCGGCCGCCGCACCTCCTGGCCGCTGGTGGCATCGCGCCAGCGCACCGCGGCCAGCATGCCGTTGCTGCCCTCAAGTCCGCTCACCGCACAGCCGGCCTCGACCTGGACATTGGCGAGGCTCTCGATGCGGTCGACGAGATAGCGCGACATGGTCTCGGTGAGATCCGGCCGGCGCACCAGCATCCGCACCTTGACGCCTTGGCCGGCAAGAAAGACGGCGGCCTGGCCTGCCGAATTGCCGGCGCCGACCAGCGCGACCTCCTGATTGGCGCATAGCCTGGCTTCGAGCGGCGTCGCCCAATAGTGCACGCTCGATCCCTCGAAGGCGTCGAGATTCTCCACGTTGAGCCGCCGATAGCGCGCACCGCTGGCAATGACCACCGAGCGCGTTCTGACCTTCTCGCCATTGTGCAGATCCAGAACGAAGTCGCCGGGGGAGCCGTTTTGTCCCGAAAGGGCGCTGACCTCATCCGGAATCGCCATTTCGGCTCCGAATTTTTGCGCCTGATTGTAGGCACGCGCCATCAGCGCGATGCCGGTGATTCCGGTTGGAAAGCCGAGGTAATTCTCGATCCGCGCCGACGCTCCGGCCTGACCGCCGAATGCACGGCAATCGAGCACGAGGACGGACAGCCCCTCCGACGCCGCATAAACCGCGGTGGCGAGGCCTGCCGGGCCGGCGCCGACCACGGCAACGTCATAAAGGCGATCCGGATCGATTGCCCGCACCAGACCGATGCAGCGTGCCAGCTCGTCCTCACTAGGATTGCGCAGCAACTGTCCACCCGGACAGAGCACGATGGGCAGTTGTCCGGGATCGACATGAAAGCGCTCGATGAGGGCTTTAGCCTCGGTGTCCGCTTCCGGATTGAGCAATTGGAATGGGTGACCGTTGCGGCGCAGAAAACCCTGCAGGCGAAGCACGTCGCTGTTTTCCGCGCGGCCAACGATGACTGGCCCGCCGCGGCCTACCTCCAAGATACCGACCCGGCGAAGGATCAGCGCACGCATGATCCGTTCGCCCAACTCGGCTTCGGCGATCAGCAGCGCGCGCAGCCGGTCGGTCGGAATGATCAACGCGCCCACCGGCTCTTGCGCGGTGGCGTCCGCAAGCGAGGGCCGCCCGGCCAATTGGGCGAGTTCGCCGATAAATTGGCCGGGGCCGTGCGAGACGATCAGCGTGCGACGACCTCCCTGATCGTTCTGGGTTACGTCGACCTTGCCGGCGATGATGACGACGAGGCCGGGTCCGACTTCTCCAGCGGTGAGGAGCTTCTCTCCCGGCGCGAAGGTGCGACATTCGCCGAATCGGCGCATGCGCTCGATCTCCAACGGATCGAGATCGGGGAACATCTGTTCGCGCCGCCGTTCGATGAGCGGCTGGGGTGCTAGCGCCATGTTGTTCCGAAGCTTCGCAACGCTTTCGGATTATATAGGTGGATTTTGGCTAGGCGAAATATTGCCCGCCGTTGGCCGTCAAGGTCGAACCGGTGATCAAGCCGGCATCGTCGGAGGCAAGGAACACGACGCAACGCGCGACCTCTTCCGGCTCGCCCAGCCGGCCAATCGGAATTTGCGGCAGCACGTTCTTTTGCAGTATCTCCTGCGGCATCGCTTTGACCATGTCGGTTGCGATGTAGCCGGGACAGATGACGTTGACGGTGATGCCGACGCGCGCGCCCTCTTGCGCCAGCGCCTTGCTGAAGCCGATTTCGCCGGCCTTGGAGGCCGAATAGTTCACCTGTCCGAATTGCCCCTTTTGGCCGTTGATCGAGGAAATATTGATGATGCGGCCGAATTTTCGTTCGCGCATGCCCTCGATCACGTTGCGGCACATGTTGAACAGCGAGCCGAGATTGGTGTTGATCACCGCCGTCCACTGCTCCGGATTCATGCGATGAAGCTGAGCGTCGCGGGTGATACCGGCATTATTGACCAACACGTCGATCGGTCCGAGTTCGGCGCCGACCTCTTTGACGCCGGCGGCACAGGCGTCGAAGGACGAGACGTCCCATTTGTAGACGTTGATGCCGGTTTCGGCCTTGAATTTTTGCGCCGCCTCGTCGTTACCGCCGTAATTGGCGGCAACCGTATAGCCGGCGGCGTTGAGCGCCTTGCAAATGGCGGCGCCAATGCCGCGCGTACCCCCAGTGACCAACGCAACGCGGGGCATGATGTCCTCCCTTTATATCCCCGGTAGCTTCCGATTCGAGCCGTGTGCCGGGCATCCACGTCTTATTTTGCCGCCAGCTTAAAGACGTCGATGGCCGGGACAAGGCCCGGCCATGACGTGAATTAAATTGCCAACGCCGCCCTAGCGTTCCACGCACATCGCGATGCCCATGCCGCCGCCGATGCACAGCGTGGCGAGCCCCTTCTTCGCATTGCGTTTTTGCATCTCGTAAAGCAGCGTCACCAGTACGCGGGTGCCGGAGGCGCCGATCGGGTGGCCGATGGCGATCGCGCCGCCATTGACGTTGACCTTCCCGGTATCCCAGCCGAGATCCTTGTTCACCGCGCAGGCCTGGGCGGCGAAGGCCTCGTTGGCTTCGATCAGGTCGAGATCGCCGACGTTCCAGCCGGCCTTTTTCAGGGCCGCGCGCGAGGCCGGGATCGGGCCGGTTCCCATGATCTTCGGGTCGACGCCGGCTTGCGCCCAGGAGACGATGCGGGCGAGCGGCGTCTTGCCGAGCTTGGCTGCCTCGCTCGCTTTCATCAAAACCACGGCTCCCGCGCCGTCATTGATGCCGGAAGCGTTGCCGGCGGTGACCGTGCCGTCCTTATCGAAAGCCGGCCGCAATTTGCCGATCGATTCCAGTGTGGTGCCATGTTTGGGGTACTCGTCGGCATCGACCACGATGTCGCCCTTGCGGCTCTTGATGGTGACCGGCGTGATCTCGTCCTTGAACTTGCCGGCCTTTTGGGCCGCTTCGGCCTTGTTCTGTGACTTTACCGCGAACTCATCCTGTTGCGCCCGTGTAATCTGCCACTGCCGCGCGACGTTCTCCGCGGTGTTGCCCATGTGATAGCCGTTGAAGGCATCCCACAGGCCGTCCTTGATCATCGTATCGATCATCTCGAAATTGCCCATCTTCACGCCGCCGCGCAGGTGGGCGCAGTGCGGAGCCATGCTCATGGACTCTTGGCCGCCAGCGACCACGATCTCGCTGTCGCCGTTGACGATGGCCTGATAGCCAAGGGCCACAGAACGCAGTCCGGACCCGCACAACATATTGACGGCCCAGCCCGGGGTTTCGACCGGAATGCCGGCCGCAATCGAGGCTTGGCGGGCGGGGTTCTGACCCTCTCCGGCGGTCAGGATTTGGCCCATGATGACTTCCGAAACCTGCGCCGCTTCAACGCCGGCGCGGTCGAGCGCCGCTTTGATCGCTGTCTTGCCGAGCTCGTGGGCGGGCAGTGTTGCAAAAGCGCCGTTGAATGCTCCGACCGGTGTGCGCGTCGCGCTGACAATGACGACATCGTCTTTCATGAGGAATTCCTTCCGGGCTGCTGGGCGAATTCATGTGCGGGACTAGCCGCGGGATCCTTGCCCTAAGTCATAAGGACGCGACAGGCCGTCGACAAGGCGCAAGGGGACGTAAGGGCACGCAGGGAGGGTGCAAGGCGGCAAATGTGACCGGCATTGCTGGCGTGCCGAAACCGCCGGTGCCGCGAGCGCGCCGGGCCATCACAAAAAGGTAGCCCTGCCCCGCGAAAGCGCCTATTTTGGCGGCAAAATTACATGGCTCCATTCATGACCGACACGACGACCAAGGCCGCAGAGCCGGTCACAATCAAGAAATACGCCAACCGGCGGCTCTACAACACCGGGACGAGCACCTATGTGACGCTCGAAGATCTCGCCGCCATGGTCAAGAAAGGCGAGGATTTCGTCGTCTATGACGCCAAGACCGGCGAGGAGATTACCCGGTCGGTGCTCGCTCAGATCATTTTCGAGCAGGAGAACAAGGAAGGGCAGAATCTGCTGCCAATCGCTTTCCTGCGCCAGCTCATCCGTTTCTACGGCGACAGCATGCAAATGCTGGTGCCGCGCTACCTCGAAGTCTCCATCGAGTCGCTGACCCGCGAACAG
Source organism: uncultured Alphaproteobacteria bacterium (assembly GCA_963816565.1). Classification (GTDB taxonomy): domain Bacteria; phylum Pseudomonadota; class Alphaproteobacteria; order Rhizobiales; family Xanthobacteraceae; genus BOG-931. The sequence goes on from CAWFLM010000004.1 coordinate 734,354, forward strand.
GAAAAGTTCCGTAACCAGCTGGCGCAGGCTTTTGGGGTCGGCGCCTTCACCTCGCTTGAGGAGCAGGTGCGGCGAAACATGGAAATGTTCGAACGTGCTTTCGCCATGTTTGCGCCCTTCGCGCGCCGCGAGACTGCGGCCGCCGAGGCTGCCGCGGAGTCGGGAAAATCGCCGCCGAAATCATCGGGCGACATTGACGACCTCAAGCGTCAGCTTGATGAGATGAAGCGCAAAGTCGATCGGCTGACCGAGAAGGACGGCGAATAAGTCAGAGGGTGGCCGTTTCGAGCGCCTCGGCAAGCTTTGTGAGCCAAGGTCGATCGGTTGCGGCGAGGCCGATCAGCGCGCCTTGCAGATAATCGCAGCCCCATGCCGCCAAGGTCCCGGCGGCCGCTTCGTCCTGCACCCATTCGGCAACGGTCTTGAGTTTAAGTCGTTTGGCGAGGTCGATGAGCGTGCGCACGAAAGCGCGATCGTCATCGGAGCGCATAATGTGTTGCACGAAGGCGCCGTCGATTTTGACGATGTCCACCCCGAGTTTGCGCAAGTTGCGGAACGAGGTGTAACCGGCGCCGAAATCGTCGATGGCGATCCGGCAGCCGAGATCTTTTACGCGGGCGACGAAGCCGCGGGTTTCGTCGATGTCCTGGATCGCCGCGCTTTCCGTGATTTCGACGATGAGACGCTCGGCGACGCCGGCATGGCCGCGCAGCAGCGAAGCCAGTCCCGCCCACCAGTCAGGATCGGTCGTCGAAGCCGGCGAGACATTGAAACTCGTTTGCAGGGTCGGCGCCGCCGCCATTTCATCGACGACGAGTTCGAGGACGCGGAAATCGAGCAAGCGCACCAGACCGAGCCGTTCCGCGACCGGGACGATTTCATTGGCTGCAATGAGGCTGCCGTCGCCGCGCCGAATGCGCATGAGGCATTCGTAGAAAGCCGGCTGCCGGCCGATCGCTTCGACCACCGTCTCATAGGCGAGGAAAATCCGCCGCTCATTGAGCGCGGCAACGATTTCATCGGTCGCGCGCACGTTGTCGCGGCGCATGGCTTCGCGCTCTATATTGGGCCGGTAGGCTTGGAACGAGCCGCGGCGACGGGCCTTGGCGGTATCGAGGCTCTCTTGCGCGCGGGCGAGCACTTCGGCGACGCTGCGGGCATGACGTGGAGCGGTCACGCCGCCGATGGTGACGGTGGCCGAAATCTGGCCGGCGCTGGTTGGCACCATCTCATCGCGAACGCCGGCCAGCATGCGTTCTGCCGCGATCGCCATGTCGTCGGGCGTGCAATCGCGCAGCACGAGACCGAATTTGTTGCCGGAGTAGCGGCCGAGCGTGTCCTTGCCGCGCATCCGGCTGCGCAGCCGCTTGGCGACCGCGCTGATCACCTGATCGGCAATGTCGAAGCCGTATGAACTCATTGATGCGTGCCAGATGGTCGATGCCGATGAGCAGAAACCCGCAGGAGGAGCGGAAGCGCAGCGCTTCATCGATCGTATCTTCCAGGACCTCGCTCAAGCAGTGGCGGTTCAATTCGCCGGTCAGGCCATCATGGCGGGCGAGAAAGGTGAGCTGGCGCTCATGCTCATAGCGCTCATTGACGACGCGCAGCACGCCCTGCGCCCGCGCCGGACGTCCGTCGGGGCCGGCAAACCAGCGGCCGGTGTCCTCGACCCATAGCTTGGTGTCGGAGGTGGGATCGGGACAGAGGCAGTATTGAATTTGATAGGCGACGCCGTGGCCGTCGTCGCGCTTGTCGGATTTGGCGACGATGTCGAAGCGGGCCTGCGCGTTTTCCGCTTCGAGGAGTTGCGCATAGGCGCGGCCGCTCGAAACCGCCGCGATGTCGCCGATCAGCAGAACCTCGCCGGCATTGCCGCTCCACAGCAGTTCGTCACTGTCGATGCGCCAGTCATAGGCGGCTTCGCCGACGGAGGCGAGAATTTGGGCGGCATCGAAATGAGCGCCGCCGCCGGGCGGGGTAGCGCTCGCCATGGCCGCGCCGGAACTGCCGGAAGGAAATGAATTGCGCGGACCGCTCTCGGTCACGGTCGCCTCATAAGAAATGCACGCTGTCCGCGGATGGAACGGCAGACGGCGGGTTCGTCGCCACCTTATCGGCGAGACTTTAAACGATTCGGTAAGCCGGCACGAAGAATTGCGCCGCGCTCCTGCGGCACGGCGCTTGCGATCTCATGGCTAAAGGCCATCGACGTTCCATTTCGGGACAGGAGACGCAGGTGAGCAACGCTCTCGTGGCGCCGCTAGCGACAGATCGCGACAGAGGCCATTCGCGGCGTCCCAATGCGAATTTTATCGCCCACCTGATCGCCACCGCGGCGCAGGCGCCGCAGACCCGCGCCCGCCGCCGGGCCGAACCCGAAGAGGCGGCAGCAGCCTATCGAGCGCTCGGCCAATGGCCGACCGCGGGAGCCGCAGTTTCGCGCGCGCTGTAGCCAACCGGTACGGCTCTAGCGGCTCAGATTTGCTCCGGCCCCTCGAGCTCGATCTGGCGCTGCGCGCTGCGCATGCCGACGATGAAGCCGGCGAGCACGTCAACCAAAGCGATGGCCATCAGCAAAAAGAACGTCGATGTCGCGGCCCGCGGCACCAGCAGGAATTCCACCAGCATGACGACCAACAGCGCTATCGCCAGGATATGATCCATGACGTTTCGCGTCCCAAGCCGCGTCGACTTGATGATTTCGACCCAAAGCAAAAAAATGGCGAACGCAATCAGGATGTCTTCCCAGGTCAGCACCCAGTCCTGCCCGGACATCATGTGCACGGTCGTCACCGGCGAGGTCCACCCCACGCCCGGAGTGAGAAACGCGATCATATTGTAGATGGCGAAGGGCACCAGCAGCAGCGGAAAGCCAAGCACGAACATGACGCAAATCTTTCGTCACACAGCTCGCTCGTCCGAAACCGAATCCAAAAGCAGCCGGCGCGGCCGCGGCCGGAAACTTAAGCTTCCGCCTTCTTGCTCAGGACTTGGCGGCCCCGGTACATCCCGGTCTTGAGATCGATGTGGTGCGGACGGCGCAATTCGCCGGAATCCTTGTCTTCGACGTAAGTCGGAGCCTTCAGCGCGTCGGCCGACCGGCGCATGCCGCGCCTGGACGGCGATGTTTTTCGTTTCGGCACGGCCATGGGATCGCTCTCCTCTCGGTTGGCTCGTCTTGCTCGGAATGCCGGGCTTATAGAAGAATGAACGCTGCCAGGCTAGGGGCCTCTTACGCAAGCGTCGAGGCCGCTGAAATCGGCCGCGCGCCGGTCGTATAGGCCGGCCAGCCTGCGCACCAGGACACTGGGTGTGCGGGCGCTGCGCAGCACCGGATTCGGCAGGGTCGCGGCAAGTTCCGCCGCCTGGTAGGCGGAGAGATTGTAGGCCGACTTGCCAAACGCCGAGCGCGCGCCGGCTTCGGCGCCGAACTCGCCGTTGGGGCCCCATTCGGCGATGTTGAGATAGATTTCGAGTATCCGGCGCTTCGGCAGCACCAAGGTCATCCATAGCGCAAGCGGGACCTCAAGCGCTTTGCGGACAAAACTGCGCCCCTGCCACAGGAAAAGGTTTTTGGCGGTCTGCTGGGTAATGGTGGAAGCCCCGCGAGATTCGTCCAGGTTATCATTGGATTGCTCCAAGGCGGCGCGGATCTCACCGAGGTCGATGCCGGGATTGCGGCAGAAACTGCCGTCCTCGGCGACAATGACGGCGAGCCGCAGCGCCGGTGAGATGCGGCTCAGCGGAACATCGATTTGCTCGACGCGCGCACCGGTCGCGTAGCGCCACAACATCGGCATCGAGACCGGGTCGATGAATTGGTAAAACGGCGCGATCGCGTAGGGGATGAGCACCAGAGCGCCGGCGACGATTGCCAAAATGACAGCGATGCGTCGGAACGGCATGCTCTTTGCGCGGCTACGGTCAGGCCGCCTCCATTTGCGGCAGCGGCGGCTGGCCGCGAACCAGATCGGCGCCCTTTTCTGCCATCATCAACACACAGGCGTTGATATGCGCGGAGACCAGATCGGGCATCGCCGAGGCATCGCAGACGCGCAAGTTTTCAACGCCGTGCACCTTCAGATCGAAATCGAGGACGCCGTCCTGGCCCATCGCGCAGGTGCTGGCGGGATGATGCGCGGTGATGACGGCCTGTTTCAGCCAGTCGTCGATCTCGGCGTCGGTCTTGACGCGCAGCCCCGGACCGACTTCCTCGCCGCGATAGGGCTCGAGCGATTTGTGGAAGGCAAGCTCGCGCGCCCGCTTAAATCCTTCGCGCAGCGTCGGCAGATCGTTCGGCGCGGTAAAAAAACGATAGACGATACGCGGCGGCACGAATGGATCGGACGAACCGAGCAGCAGTTGGCCGCGGCTATCGGGGTGCAACAGCGTCGGCCGAATGCCGTAGCCGTCCAGAAAAGCCGGACGGATGAGCGGGAACCACAGATGCGGGGCGTGCGAAGTGCCACGGAACATGAACTCGATGTCGGGTACGGCAAGCTCCGGCCGCGTCTTGATGAAGGCATGCAGCCCGCCTGGCACGACGGTGCCCGGCCCGCGGCCGAGCAAATAGGCGCGGACCATGCTCACCGCCATGCGGTCGAAGCGCATTTCGCGATGGAAGCTGCCCGGCTGCCTGCGGCTGTAGGTCATGTAGGCGCCGAGATGGTCTTGCAGATTTTTGCCGACCGGCAAGTCGGCGACGACGTCGATACCGAAACTACGCAGATGTCCGGCCGGCCCGATGCCGGACAGCATCAAGATTTGCGGGGTGTTGAAAGTGCCGGCTGCAAGGATCACCTCTCGGGTCGCGCCGGCCCGCAAGGTTGAACCCGCCTGGACGTATTCGACACCCGTCGCCCGCGTGCCGTCGAGCGTGACGCGGGTGGTATGTGCGTTGGTCGCGACCGTGAGATTTTCCGCCCCAGTGCCGGCTTAAGGAACGCTTTGGCGGACGACGAGCGGCGACCGTCGCGAATGGTGAATTGGCCGCGGCCGAAACCCTCCTGCTGCGCGCCGTTATAATCCGGGGTCAACGGATAACCGCAGGCTTTGGCGGCTTCGAGCCACGCCTCGTAGAGCGGGTCCTGGGTTCGTGCGAATTCGGTGCCGAGCGGTCCGGCGCCGCCGCGCCAGCTGTTCTCGCCGCCCTGCCACGTCTCGCAGCGCCGAAAATAAGGCAGCACGTCGGCGTAGGACCAGCCGCGTGCGCCCTTTTGCGCCCAGCGGTCGTAGTCGCCGGGATTGCCGCGGGTATAGGCCATGACATTGATTGAGGACGAACCGCCCAAAACTTTGCCGCGCATCGCCTCGATGCGCCGGTTGCCGAGGTTCGGCTCAGGATCGGTGTGGTAGCCCCAATCGAACATGCGGCGATCGTGCAGGCGACCCAGGCCCAGCGGGATGTGGATATAGGGATGCCAATCGCGACCGCCGGCCTCGATGAGCAGAACGCGCGCCGCGGCATCCTCGCTCAACCGGTTGGCAAGAACACAGCCGGCCGAACCGGCGCCGACAATGATGTAGTCGTAGCCTGGCATTTCACTCCCGGATCCTGACGCGGCGCTTGGCAGATTTTAGTCGCGTGCGTAACCAATGAGCGGCGTTTTTTTGCGGCCGAGCACGATCAGGACGACAGCGACAATTCCGATGACGACCCAGGCCGGAAGGTCGAAAACGCGCTGCAGGTACGGGATCCCACGCCCAGGCGGCCTTTAGCTTAAGCCAGCCCTGAACGGCATTGAGGCTGTTCTGGTCGATTATCGCCCACACGTCGACGACCTTGGTGTAGAGAACGTCGTGATTGGCGATGGATTTGGTCCCGTCATAGACCAAGAACACAAAGCCGGTAGCGAGCAGGCAAAGGCCGACAAATCGAAGCAGAAATTTGATCATGAGACGGGCGGGTTGCGGCTGAGACGCGCGGCTGGTCAGGAGGGTTCCTGAGCAGGCATTACCCTTACCGGCCGGCTAGTTCAATGCGGCCTGCGGCCCGGCGGCTTGGCTGCCTTGAGCATAGGCCGCCGGGTTCGCTAAGGTTCCATCCGCACTAAGCGCCTCGAACGCATCAGCAGGGAATTGAAATGGCTTTGAAAAACGGCGGCAAAAACGGCGGCCATTCGAACCGGCCGACCTTTACCGACCAGGAAGCCCTGCTGTTTCACAGCCAGGGCCGGCCAGGAAAACTCGAAGTCGTCGCCACCAAGCCGATGGCGACACAGCGCGACCTCTCGCTCGCTTATTCGCCCGGCGTCGCCGTTCCGGTTCTGGCTATCGCCGAAGACGAGTCCAAAGCCTTCGACTACACGACCAAGGGCAATTTCGTCGCGGTGATCACCAACGGCACCGCCATTCTCGGACTCGGCAATCGTGGTGCGCTGGCGGCGAAGCCGGTGATGGAAGGCAAAGCGGTGCTGTTCAAACGCTTCGCCGATATCGATTCCATCGATCTCGAAGTGTCGACCGAAGATCCCGACGAGTTCATCAATTGCGTGAAATTCCTCGGCAAGGGCTGGGGCGGCATCAATCTTGAGGATATCAAGGCGCCGGAATGCTTCATCATCGAGCAAAGGCTGCGCGAGCTTCTCGACATTCCGGTCTTCCATGACGATCAACACGGCACCGCGATCATCGCCGCCGCAGGTCTGATCAACGCCCTCGAGCTTACCGGCCGCGAAGTCGCGACCACCAAGCTCGTCTGTAACGGCGCCGGCGCCGCCGGCATCGCCTGTCTCGAACTGTTTCGCGCCATCGGCTTCCGGCCCGAAAATCTCATCCTCTGCGACACCAAGGGCGTCATCTATGAGGGCCGCACCGACGGCATGAACCAGTGGAAGTCGGGTTTCGCGGTCAAGACCAAGGCGCGCACGCTGGCCGAAGCGTTGGCCGGCGCCGATGTGTTTTTCGGTCTTTCGGCCAAGGGCGCGGTGACCAAAGAAATGGTGAAGTCGATGGCGGAGAAGCCGATCATCTTCGCCATGGCCAATCCCGATCCCGAGATCACAGTGGAGGAGGTTGCCGAAGTGCGCACCGACGCGATCATGGCCACCGGCCGCTCCGACTATCCGAACCAGATCAATAACGTGCTCGGCTTTCCCTACATTTTCCGCGGCGCGCTCGACGTGCGTGCGCGGGCGATCAATATGGAGATGAAAATCGCGGCAGCGCATGCGCTCGCCGCGCTCGCCCGCGAGGACGTTCCCGACGAAGTCGCCGTCGCCTATGGCACACGGCCGAAATATGGCCCCGATTACATCATTCCGGTGCCGTTCGATCCGCGGCTGATTTCCGACATCCCGCCAGCGGTGGCGAAGGCGGCGATGGATACAAAAGTCGCGCGAAAGCCAATCGCCGACATGGAAGCCTATCGACAGCAATTGCGCACGCGGCTCGATCCGATCGCCGGCGTGCTGCAGGGGGTTTACGAGCGGCTGCGCCGCCGCCCGCGGCGCGTGGTCTTTGCCGAGGGCGAAGAGGAGCAGGTGATCCGCGCCGCGGCTACCTTCGTGCAACAGGGACTGGGCTCGGCGCTTCTGGTCGGCCGCGAACGGGCGGTGCGCGAGACCGCGCAGGCGCTCGGCGTCGAACTCGGCGGCAATATCGAGATCATCAATGCGGCGATCTCGTCGCGCAATGCCGCCTATGCGGCCTATTTGTACGAGCGGCTGCAGCGCCACGGCTTCCTGCAGCGCGATTGTCAGCGCCTGGTGAACCAGGACCGCAACCATTTCGCGTCCTGCATGGTGGCGCTGGGCGACGCCGACGCTCTGGTGACCGGCGTTACCCGCAACTTCTCGGTCGCTCTCGAAGACGTGCGGCGGTGCATCGATCCGAAACCCGGCCATCGCGTCATGGGCATCTCGCTGGTGCTGGCGCGGGGTCGCACGGTCCTGGTCGCCGACACCGCGGTGACCGAGATGCCTACTGCACACGACCTTGCCGACATTTCGGTCGAAGCCGCGCGCGTTGCGCGCTCTCTCGGTTACGATCCAAAGCTCGCTCTGCTGGCTTTTTCTACGTTCGGGCATCCCGCGGGCGAGCGCTCGGAGCGCGTGCAGGAGGCGGTGCGGCTCCTCGACCAGCGCCATGTCGATTTCGAATATGACGGCGACATGGCCGCCGACGTGGCGTTGAACATGGGGCTGCGCGAAGCCTATCCGTTCTGCCGGCTGTCCGGTCCCGCCAATGTGTTGATCATGCCGGCATTTCATTCCGCTTCGATCTCGACGAAAATGTTGATGGAGCTCGGCGGCGCCAACGTCATCGGCCCGATGCTGGTCGGCCTCGATCGTTCGGTGCAGATCGTGTCGCTGTCGGCGAATGACGCCCAGCTGGTCAACATGGCGGCGCTCGCGGCCTATTACGTCAGCGGCTGAGGCCGCCGCGCGCGGTTCAACGCATGCAGACGCGCAGGCTCGGTACGTCGGGTCCGGAGGTTTCTCTCGTCGGCCTCGGCACCAATAATTTTGGCGGCCGCACCGGCCCGGATGTTTCGCGGCTGGTGATCGAGAAAGCGCTCGAACGTGGCATCACGCTGATCGATACCGCCGATGTCTATGGCAACAAGGGCGGCTCCGAGGAAATTCTAGGGAAGGTTCTCGGCGCCCGGCGTAAGAACATCGTGTTGGCGACCAAATTCGGCCTGCCGATGGGCGGCGCCGGCGCATTGCGAGGCGGGGCCTCGCGCCGCTACATCGTGCAGGCGGTCGAAGCGAGCCTGCGCCGGCTCAAAACCGATTGGATCGACCTTTACCAGCTGCACCGTGCCGATCCGAAAACGCCGATCGAGGAAACGCTGCGTGCGCTCGACGATCTGGTGAGAGCGGGCAAGATCCGTTTTATCGGCTGTTCCAACCTGTCGGCGGCGCAGCTTGAACAAGCGCAGGCGGTGTCGGCGGCGCATGGCTTGTCGTCCTTCGTGACGTGTCAGGACGAATACAATCTGCTCGACCGCGGCATTGAAAAAGACCGCGTCGCCGTCATGCGCAAACACGGTCTCGGTCTGCTGCCGTATTTTCCCCTGGCGAGCGGCTTGTTGACCGGCAAGTACAAAAGCGACGCGCCGATGCCGGCGGGATCGCGTCTGGCCATCAGCGCGCACCATGCCGACGGCCTCCTCAATGCGCACAATTGGCGCATCGTCGAGAACTTGCGCGCATTCGCCGCGCAGCGGGGTCATTCGCTCCTTGAACTGGCCATGAGCTGGCTCGCGTAGCCGGCCGTTTATTTCCAGCATCATTGCCGGGGCCACCAAGCCGGAGCAGGTCGAGCAGAATGTCGCCGCTGTCGGCTGGGCTTTGTCGCTGTCAGAGCTCGCCGAGATCGACCGTATTACCGGCTGAATCGGCTTGCGAAATTCGAGATGTCCGATTCACGAGGCCGAAACCTCTCTCGATTAGCTTGCCAAATCATGCCGCCTTTCGCGCCGCCTTTCGCCCTCGAGATTGCCGGTCTGGTCAAGCGCTTCGATCGACCCGCGGTTGACGGGTTGAATTTGAATGTCCGTACCGGCGAGTTTTACGCGCTGCTCGGCCCCAACGGCGCCGGCAAGACCACGACCTTGCGCATGATCGCCGGCCTGCTGCGGCCCGACGCCGGCAGCATCCGCGTTTGCGGCATCGATGCACTCGCCGATCCGGTTGCGGCCAAGCGGCTGATGGCGTGGCTGTCCGATGAGCCGATGATCTACGACAAGCTGACGCCGCGAGAGTACCTCGAATTCGTCGCCGGATTGTGGGGCCTGGCGCCTGCGCATGCCGAGTCGCGCGCGGAAGAGCTTCTCGCATGGCTCGAGCTTGCGCCGCATGCGCAGGAACGCTGCGAAGGCTTTTCCAAGGGCATGCGGCAGAAAGTGGCGCTTGCCGGCGCGCTCATCCACGAGCCGCGGCTGATCATTCTTGACGAACCGCTGACCGGGCTTGACGCCGGCTCCGCGCGCCAGGTCAAGAGCGTTTTGCGCGAACGGGTGCGCGCCGGCGGCACCGTCATCATGACGACGCACATTCTTGAAGTCGCCGAACGGATGGCCGATCGCATCGGCGTCATCGCTCACGGCAGGCTCATCGCCGAAGGTACCCTCGAAGAGTTGCGGCTCCAGGCTGCCAAAAACGAATCGCCGGCCGCAGCCCAAAGCGGCGGCGCTAGCCTTGAAGATACCTTCCTCGCGCTGGTCGCCGAGCCGGCGGAAGCGGCATGAGCGCGGCGCCTGGAACGACGCTGTGGTTTGCCCGGCATGAATGGCGTCTCGCCTGGCGCGACTGGCTTGCCATGATGAGCGGCGGCCGTCGCAAGCGCCTGCGCCGCGCCGTCATCGCCATCGCGATCTTCGTCCTGTTCATGCATTTCGTCGCCTATTGGATGGTCGGCCGTTACGCCGATGCCGCCGCCGATAGGGCGACTTTTGTCGCGATCACCGCAAGCATATTGCTGTCCTGGCTGTTGATGATTTCGCAGGCCATGGAATTCGACGACGCGCGCCTTCTACGCACGCTCCGATCTCGATCTCATCCTCGCTTCGCCGGCAGCCGCGGAAAAACTCTTTGCCGTGCGTATCGCCACGGTGGCGTTGTCGATGGCGCTGATGGCGCTGCCGCTGGCGGCGCCGTTCATCGACATATTGGTCGCGCGCGGCGGTTGGCGCTGGCTGGGAGCCTATGGGTTGATCGTCGCCATGGGCGCTACCGCGACGGCGTTGGCGGTCGGTCTTTCCGTCACGCTGTTTCGCGTCATCGGTGCGAAACGCACGCGGTTCGTTGCGCAGGTTGTCGCGGCCGTCATCGGGGCGGCCTTTGTCATCGGCCTGCAAATCGCGGCGATCCTGTCCTACGGCACTATCTCGCGGGTCTCCGTGCTGCAGTCGCAAGCTGTGCTCGCGCACATGCCCGATTCCGAGAGCGTAATTTGGTGGCCGGCGCGCGCCGTCTTGGGCGACGGCGTGGCGCTCTTCGTCGTGCTTGTCGTAAGTCTGACCATGCTGGCCGCGGTGATCGCCGTCGTCGCGCCGCGCTTCGGCGCCTACGCCATCTCCGCCGCCAGCGTGGATGGATCACCGGTTGTTCAGGTTCGTCGCGCGACGGCATTCCGAGCGACGTCGCCGCAGCACGCATTGCGATCAAAAGAATGGACGCTGTTGCGGCGCGATCCCTGGCTGGTCTCGCAGACGCTCATGCAGATGCTCTATCTCGTCCCTCCCGCCGTTCTGTTGTGGCGTAGCTTCAATGACGGCAACGGCGCCTACCAGCTCTTGGTGCCGGTATTGGTCATGGCGGCGGGTCAACTGGCCGGCGGCCTCGCCTGGCTGGCGATTTCGGGCGAGGATGCACCCGACCTGGTCGCCTCCGCACCGGTACCGAGCGGCTTTATCGTGCGCGCCAAGATCGAAGCCGTGCTGGCCGTCATCGCCGTGATTTTCGCCCCGCTGGTCGCGGCGCTCGCCATTGCCTCGCTGTGGCACGCGCTGGTCACGGCGGTTGGGATTGTCATCGCAGCGGCGGCTGCGACCTCGATCCAACTCTGGTTTCGGAGCCAGTCCAAGCGCAACCAATTTCGCCGCCGGCAGGTTTCCTCGCGTTTGGCCACTTTCGCCGAGGCGTTCTCCTCGATCGGCTGGGCCGCCACGGCGGCGGTCGCCGCCGCCAGCCTCACGCTTGCTATCGCACCGGCGTTGCTGGCGCTCTGCGTGGTGGCGGGTACGTGGTTCATGAGCCCGCGCCCGCAGCAAGCCTGATCATGCTCTCGACGCGGCGAACCCTCCTGTGATTTAACAGACGCTCCGACCGAGTTCCGCGTCCGGGGCCGTGAATGAAGAACAAGCCGAACTGGGAGTGGCCGAACGGCAAACGCATTGCCGTGGTGTTCAATGTTTGTCTCGAGGCCTGGTCGGACGGCAAGGCGCCCGGTATCAGCCCTATGGGCAATCCGCTGCCGGCCGGCGTGCTCGATACGATGGCGATTTCCTGGGCTGCCTATGGCGTCGAAGTCGGCATCCACCGGCTGATGGAGGCCTTCGCGCGCCACGGCGCCAAATCAAGCGTCATGACCAACGCGATCATTGCCGAGCGCTCGCCGTCGACGGTCAAGGCGATTGCCGAGAACGGCCACGAAGTCCTGTCGCATTCCTACGCCATGGACGTGATCCCGGCGCTGCTGTCCGACGAAGACGAGCGCGCCAATATCGCGCGCTGCACCAAGCTCCTCGAACAGGCGTCGGGCGGGAAAATCATCGGCTGGCTGTCGCCGCGCGGCACTTCGAAGCTGTCCACGCCAAAACTCCTCGCCGAGGCCGGCTACCGCTGGTACGGCGACGTGTTCAACGCCGACCTGCCCTACGTCGTCAGTCACGGCAACAAACGCATCGTCGCCATTCCGCTGTCCTACGACGTTAACGACATGCCTTCGATGAAATACGGCCACCCGCCGCGAATGATGCTTGAATCATACAATGAGGTGATCGAGATCGCCCGCGCCCGCGACGACGAGCTTCGCATCATCGATATTACCAGTCATGCCCATATCTTCGGCCACCATCGCGGCGCCTATTTCTACGAGAAGATCATCGAGCAGGCGGCCTCGTCGCCGGATATCTGGGTCGGCACCCGCGCCCAAATCGCCGATCACGTGCTGCGCGTAGCCGCCGCCTGAACTAACAAGAAACCCGCCGGGAGAAGCATTCCGTGATTCCGTTCGAAATGGTCGAGCCGACGTCGCTGCAGGAGGCGGTGGGGCTGCTCGATCCGCAACAGCCGACGATACGTCCGGTTTCAGGCGGCACCGCGCTGATGCTGATGATGAAGGCTGGCGTATTTGCGCCAAGCCGGCTGGTCTGCCTGCATCGCATCGAGCCGCAGTATTCCCGCATCGCGTTTAACGACGGCGGCGAATTGCAGATCGGCGCCATGGCGACATTGAGCGAGCTCGAACATGACGCCAATGTCGCCTCACGACTACCAGTGCTCAAGCGAGCGCTGCGCCGCTTGTCGAATCCGCGGGTGCGCAACGTCGCCCGCGTCGGCGGCGCGCTGGCGCATGGCGATCCGCACATGGATTTGCCGCCGGTGCTTGCCATGCTCGGTGCCCGCGTGACCATCAACGGTCCAAAGGGGGAGCGCGTATTGCCGCTCGAACGGCTTTACACCGGCTACTACGAGACCGTGTTGGATAAAAACGAGCTCATTACTGGAGCGACGGTGCCACCGCTCGATGCGCGCAAGACGGCTTACATGAAAGTCACGTCGCGCTCGGCGGACGACTGGCCGGCACTCGGCGTTGCGGTGTCGTTCAAGCTGCAAAACGGCGCGATCCGCGACCCGATCGTCGTGGTCAGCGCGGCGACCGAAAAACTCACGCGCATGGCAGAAACGGAGAAAGTGCTGCACGGCGCGGCGCCGGAGGATGCCGCGCTCAAGCGAGCCGGCGACGCCGCGGCTGCCGAAGCTTCGATCCTCGCCGATGCTCACGGCTCGGCGGCTTACAAGCGCGAACTGCTGCGCGTCTATGTGGGGCGCGCTGTGCGCCAGGCTCTGGCCGAAAACGCGGAGCGGGGTCAGTCGTGAATCAGGTCGGACGAGATATTCCGCGGCTTGAAGTGCGCGCCAAAGTCACCGGACGCGCAGACTATACGCACAATCTGCGTGTGCCAGGCATGCTGTACGGCAAAGTGTTTCGCGCAACGGTACCGCATGGGCGTATCCGCAGCATCGACACGCAAGCGGCGCGGGAGCTGCCCGGGGTGCATCGCGTCGTCACCGGCGAAGATATCCGCAAGCTGATCCCGGATCCCTATTACGGCCCGGCGTTCCACGACCAGCCGATCCTGGCGCTCGACAAAGTGCGTTATGTCGGGGAGCCGGTCGCGGCCGTACTGGCGAGCGATCCTCATGTCGCCGACCAAGCAGCGCAGCTGATCGCCGCCGAATATGACGAATTGCCCGCGGTCTATGACGAAGTCGCAGGCCATGCAGCCCGCGACCCTTGTTCACGATGTGCTGCGGCCCGCCGGCACCTTCGCCGATCTCAAGCACCTGCAAGGCCGCAAGGGGACGAATGTCGCGCTCGACTATCATTTGCGGCGCGGCGATGCCGACAAGGCCTTCGCGGCCGCCGATCGCGTGATCGAGCACACCTTCAAGACCCAGCAGTGCCTGCACTTGCCGTTCGAGTCGCATGTGGCGATCGCCGAGCCGGGTGACGATAGATTGACGATCTATACCTCGAACCAGACGCCGTCCTTTGTGCGCATCGAAATCGCCCGGCTGTTCGGCTGGCCGGAAAACCGCGTACGCGTCAAGGTGCCGTATCTGGGCGGCGGGTACGGCTCAAAAGTCTACGTCAAACTGGAAGCGCTCGTTTCCGCGCTGGCCATGCTCGTCCGCCGTCCGGTCAAAATCGCGCTGACGATGGAAGAACAATTCTACATGATTACCAAGCACCCGACGACGTTTCGCATCAAAAGCGGCGTCGACAAAGCAGGGCGCGTGGTGGCGCGCTCCTGCGAGGTGTATTGGAATGGCGGCGCCTATGCCGATATCGGCCCGCGGGTGACGCAGAAATCCGGCTTCACCGCGGCGGGCCCCTACGACATCGACAACGTCAGCATCGATTCCTACGCGCTCTACACCAACCGCACGCCGGCGGGTGCATTGCGGGGGTTTGGCGTGCCGCAACTGGTCTGGGCCTACGAGAGCCACACCGACCTGATCGCCCGCGAGCTCGGCATCGATCCGGTGGAATTTCGCCGCAAGAACCTGTTGCGCGACGGCCGGCCGCAGGCGAGCGGCACCGTGTTGCAGGACACAGCTTTGGCCGAGGTGCTCGATGCGCTGGTCGCCCGCGTCGGCTGGAATAAGCCGTTCGACCGCGGCTCCGGGACGCTGCGCCGCGGCCGCGGCGTCGCCATCGGCTTCAAGGCCTCGATCTCGCCGACCACGTCGGTCGCCATCGTCAACGTCTCCGCCGACGGCAGCATTTATCTCTACAAGAGCACGGTCGATATGGGGCAGGGCTCGGACACCGCCTTTGCGCAGATCGTCGGCGAAGTGCTCGACGTGAAGGCGGAAGACGTGCGCGTCGTCGCGCCGGACACCGATATCACGCCGTACGACATGGGCACGCTCGGCTCGCGGTCGCTGTTTCACATGGGCACCGCGGTGCGTCTTGCGGCGGAAGACGCCCGCGCCAAATTGCGCGCGCTCGCCACCGAGGCCGGGCTACCCGAAGGCACCAATTATCCGCCGGCCGAGATCTTCAAGAAACGTTACGGCATGCAGGCCGGCAACGTCGTCGGCACCGCCAGTTATGTGCCAAGCTACGAGTCGCCCGATCCGCAGACCGGGCTGTCGAATAACGTCACGCCGTTCTGGATGGTTGGCGGCGCCGCCGCCGAGGTCGAGGTCGATACCGAGACGGGCCACGTGCGTATTTTGCGGCTCATCAACGCCGCCGATTGCGGCAAGCCGATCAATCCGGGGATTGCGCGCACGCAGCTTTCGGGCGCCGCAATTATGCAGCTCGGCTTCACGATGTCCGAAGCCATGCAGCTCGACGGCGGCCAGGTCACCAATGCATCGCTCGCCGATTACAAGATTCCCGGCATCGGCGATATTCCGCCGATGGAGAATGAGCTTGTTGCGGCCGAGCAGCATTCGGGGCCGTTCGGCGCCAAGGGGCTCGGCGAGTCGGGCACGTTCGGCGTGTCGCCGGCGATTGCCAACGCCATTCACGACGCGGTCGGCGTGCGCATCATGGAGTTGCCGATCACGGCCGAGGCGGTGTTGCGCGCGTTGCGCGTCAAGGACGGCCGCCCGCTGGACGAGGAATGACTGGACGAATGATGAGCGCGCGCACCATCAATTTCACGCTCAACGGCGAGGCGGTTTCGACCGCCATCGAGCCGCACCGCAACCTGGTCGAGCTGTTGCAGCGGTTCGATCTGTTCGGCGCCCGCGAAAGCTGCGGCCAGGGCCTGTGTGGCTGTTGCACCGTGCTGGTCGACGACAAGGCGGTGTCCGGCTGCCTTTATTTCGCGGTCTGGGCCGACGGCAAGAGCATCACGACCGTCGAGCATCTCGACGCCGGCGGGGCGCTGTCCAATGTGCAGCAGGCTTTCATCGCCGCTGGCGCTTTCCAATGCGGCTTTTGCACACCCGGCTTTGTGCTGATGGCGCATCAATTGCTTAAAGAGAATCCCGATCCCAGCGACGACGACATCCGGCATTATTTCTCGGGCAATCTTTGTCGTTGCGCTGCCTATCCGGAGATCATCGAAGCGGTGAAGCGCGCGGCGAAAACTACGTGACGTCCGGGAAAAACAGCCGGTAGCGCACGAAATCGTCGGCTTTATCGAATTCGTCGTACAGCCGCCGCGCCGGGTTGCCGGCCCTCGTGTGCCAATAAAGCCGCGACCAGCCGTTCGACTTGGCGTGCTCGATCAGATCGGCGATCAGCATGCGCCCGATGCCGCGGCCGCGGAAGGCGGGCGCGACAAACAGATCTTCGAGATAGCAAACTGGCGCGATTGCCCAGGTGATTTCGTGCAGAACGCTGGTGCTAAATCCGATCACTGCATCATCCACGGTTGCGAGGCGTGAAAATATCGGCGCCGCCGGATCGAGAATACGTTGCCAGGTTCGCGCGGTGACCGCTTCCGCAATGCTGGTTTCATAAAATGCATTGTACTGCGACCACAGGGATCGCCACGCCGTCTCATCGGTCGCCGCAGGGTCGCGTAATGTCGGCCGAAGCATCAGGCGGAATTCAACGCTTCGATAAAACGCTGCTTGATCGCGTGACCGTCGCGTAGCGGCAGTACGCGCGGCACGTCTTCCTCCTCAATGCGCGCACTGACGAGGATCGGACCGACGCCTGAGTGCAATAGAGCGCGCGCATCCGCCGCCTCTTCGATGCGGGAAATCGCGCGCGCGTGCTTGAAGCGGCAGGCCAGCGCCATGGCGGCGAGATCGATGCCGGCTTTGGTGGCGCTCGGCTGCATGCCGGTTTCGCCATAATGGGCGTTATCGAGCACCACGATGACGAGATTATTCGGCTGCTTGACGCCGATGGTGGCGAGGCTGCCGAGACCCATGAGCATGTCACCGTCGCCGGTGAGCACGGCGACACGACGGTCCGGCCGGGCCAAGGCAAGTCCTAGTCCGATCATGGCGGTGCCGCCCATGGCGCCCCAGAGATAGAAGTTGAGCGGATGATCGCCGGCGGCGGCGACATCGTAGGTCGCCGAGCCCAGCCCTGGAACGACCAGAAGGTCGCCGCGGTCGATCAGGAGCTGACGCACAAGGTCGCGCCGGTCGAGCATCATTGGGTCCTTTGCATCATCGCGTCCATATTTTAGCGCCGATCAACCGCTGCGACAGACAGAAAGCGACCTGCAGATTGCCGTTGAACGCCATGTCGCAGCCGGCGCCGACGATCTCGTCGACGGCGTCGGCACTGTCGATGCGGTAGGTGAGAAAGCCCGCCAGCCGCAACACATCCTCGGTGATGGCGCCCATCGGCACCTGCCACGGATTGAATTCGCCGAACTCGCCGCGCATGGTGACGAGCACGACGCAGCCGAAGCCGCAATTGCGCAACAGCGAAAACATATTGACGCAGTTGCCGACGCCGCTCGACTGCATGAGCAGCGCCGCACGCTGGCCGCCGAGCGCGGCGCCGGCGACGAGACCGACGCCTTCCTCTTCCGTCGTCAGGACTACGTCGGCGATATCAGGATCGTCCCGGCAAAGCGCGATGAGGCGGCTGTGGCCGGCGTCAGGGACGTAGCCGACTTGACGAATCCCAACGCGACGGAATTGGGCGTAAATGGAGTCGGGCCAGGACGTTTCGATGTTCACCGGTGTGTGCAAGTTAGGCTCTCAATCCGTCGGCAGCCATCAGAATGCGCCAAGCCATCGGGCGCCAAATCGGGTTTGCAAATATCGCACTGCCGATTAAGCTGCGCCATCCCCCCAGATGCACGAGATTGGAGATGACCGATGGCAACCAGACTTCGCCACATCGCAATCATTGTCCCGGATCCTGAGAAAGCCGCCACGTTTTTCGAACAAGCCTTCGGCATGACGCGTGCCGGCACTGCGCGCCGCGGCGTGTATATGTCCGACGGTGTGATGAACGTCGCCTTGTTGAAAACCGAGGGCGACGAGAAGCCGGGCCTGTACCATTTCGGCATGTGGGTCGACGACCTGGACGAGGCGGAGAACAAGGTTAAGCGGGCCGGCGGCACCTATCTCGCCGGTCGGCCGACTTCAGACTTATCGTTCTACGAAGCGAAATATCGCGACCCCGATGGCGTCGTGTTCGACCTCACCCACACCGGCTGGCGTGGCGCAGTCAAGGAAGTGGTGCCGGCCGCGAGCGAAAAAGTCCGGCGCGATAATCTTCACCTTCGCCACGGCAGCGCTGAGGTCTGCTCGACAAACAGCCAGGCACCTTCACCGAGTTCGGTGGGAAAAGCGGCGGCGATGCCTTCCTCGAAGGCGTGCCATTCAAGCCCCGCGTTATCGACGGCTGCCTCCGCCGCGGCGAGAGATCGCACCCGCAACGCATAACCGACCATGAACGGCGGCGCGCCGAACGCCACTTCCGGCAACTTCTCCATGGCCCGCTCGTGAGTGAGAAGATAGACGCCGCCGCGGTCCAGGCCGATGAGGGCGCCGCCGGGCGTCCGCGTCATCCCGCGGCCGGTGAAACGGGCAAAGCGCTGCGCGGCTTCTTCGACATCGGCGACCGCGATGACCACGTCGATGAGACCGATAGCGCTGTTCGGATGCTCCAGCCATCGCTCCTGCCACACCGCCGGCTCGGTGTGATGCGTCAACATCTGAATTCGCCCCTCCGGCATGGCAGCGGGCTCGACGCGCGCAATGGTGAAAGCCGCCGTCGCCGCGCCAGATGCTGTCTCGACCGGCCGTTGCATGCGCACCAAGTCGCGGATCGCGAAACCATCCGTCGCCAGCCGCCGATGCGCCTTTGCTGCGTCGGCAACGGCGAAGGCTGCAACGTGCAGTCCCGCGTGACGGCCAAGCGCCGCGTCGAGTTCGCGGCTGAGCGGCGTGTCCGAGGTCTTGAACAGGATTTCGAGATAACCGCGCGACAGCATGGCGGTGACGTTGCCGGTTCCGGTCGGGCGCGGGGCGCTCGCCGGATCGGGATTGACTTGAATCGAAATCGGCGTCGGCGCAAAGCCGCAATGCGTCAATGCCCGGCTGGCGGCCTCGCCGTCGCGCACGAAATGCCCGACATGATCGAGAAAGATTTCGTCGCCGGCGGGAAGCCGGCGATCGACGTCAGGTGCGGTTTTGGCTGACAAATCGGTCACTCGGCAAGTGTTCATTCAGAATGCGCAATGCCGGCTTCCTCGACCACTTTGGCCCAGTGCGTGATTTCGGACTGCAGAAATTGACGGAGATCATCGAGCGAGCCGGTGCCGGCCGGGATCATGCCGAAATCCGTTATGCGCGCGCGCACGTCGTCCATTGACATGATGGCATTGAGCTTTGAATTGAGCTTGGCGAGGATCGGTTGCGGCGTTTTTGCCGGCGCGACGACACCCTGCCACGCCGCAGCATCGAAGCCTGGTACGCCGACGTCGGCAAGCGGCGGAACATTCGGCAGTGCGGCAAGCCGTTCTTTGGTCGTCACCGCCAACGGACGTATTTTTCCCGCATCGATGAGCGGCAGCGCCGGACCGAGATCGCTGAACATCAGCTGGATATAGCCGCCGAGCAGATCGTTGAGCGCAGGCGCCGTGCCGTGGTAGGGCACGTAAGTCATCTTGATGCCGGCCATGCTGCAGAACAGCGCCGCGGCCAAATGATGAAACGCGCCGATGCCGCCGGAGCCGTAGCTGAGCGGCCGCTCTTTGGCGAGCTTGATGAGGTCCTCGACGCTCTCCACCGGCAGCGAAGGACTGACAACCAGCACAAACGGCACCCTGGCGATGAGCGCAACCAGCGCCAGGTCCTCGGCCGCGTTGTAAGGGAGCGATTTGTAGAGCGTGACGTCGATCGCGAGTGATGAGACGTCCATCATGATCGTGTAGCCGTCGGGCGGCGATTTGGCGACAAAGTTGGTGGCGATAACGGTTCCGGCCCCCGGCCGATTTTCGACGACAAATGGTTCGCCCAGCTCTTGTTCGAGCTTCTGAGCAAGAAGCCGCGCCAGCACGTCGGTGCCTCCGGCCGGCGCGAAGGGCACGATGAATGTGACCTGGTGGTTTGGATAATCGGCCGTGCTGTCAGCCCCGTTTTGCGCCCAGGCGATGTTGACGACCATTGCCGGAAGCGTGGCCGCCAGCAACGCACGGCGCGACACCGTTATAGCCAGCTTCGTGGTCATCGGCCGGGTTCCTCCCTGTGGCTCGGCCCCTTGGTTATTATCCAGGGTTGGCTATTACCCAGGCTTGGCGCCTTAACTTGGCGCCTTAACTTGCCGCCTTAACTTGGCGCTTTAACACGCCCGCGGCGCGAACGTCACCAATTTGACGTGAATGCCGAACATACGGGACCCGGCAAACGCTTGGCGCTTTGCATTTCTTGACAGGCACTTACCGTAACGCCATAAGGACGCCGGTCGGCGCGCGTCCGATGCGGCATTAAGCCCGTCGTCCGCTACCATCAGCAGAATCGCCTGAAAGAGGCCGGTCCGGACGCCAATCCGAGCAACGGGATTACGAGGAACTGAGATGTTCGCGGTGATTAAGACGGGCGGCAAGCAGTACCGGGTAGCCGCCGAGGATGTGCTCAAGGTCGACAAGGTCAAGGGCGAACCGGGCCAGATCGTCGAGTTCGGCGAGGTTTTGGTCGTGGGTGGCGACAGCGTGACTTTGGGCGCCCCGACGATCGCAGGCGCCATGGTCGCGGCCGAGGTCCTTGAGCAGGGCCGCGGCGGCAAGATCATCGCATTCAAGAAGCGCCGGCGAAAGAACTCGCGACGCAAGATCGGCCACCGTCAGGAATTTACGCTCCTTCGAATTACCGAAATTCTCACTGACGGCCAGAAGCCGAGCAAAGAGGCAAAGCCGAGGACCAAGCCCAGTCCAAAGCGTGCAGCGGCCCCGGATGCCGATGCCGCAACGGCGGTCCCGGAAGGCGAGCCGGACGTTGCCGAAGGCGCCGCGGCAAAATCGCGCAAAGCCTCGGCAAAGAAGTCCGCAAAGCCGAAAGCCAAGGCGCCGGTCAAGGCGAAAAAGCCGGCAAGAAAAGGCAAAAAGAAGTGATGCCGGCAAGTGATCGTTTTGTCACGAATCCGGTATAGATGTTTCTAACTAGCAGGTTCGGAGGCCAATAGTGGCGCACAAGAAAGCAGGCGGCTCCTCACGCAACGGCCGCGATTCGGCCGGTCAGCGATTGGGCCTGAAAATTTTCGGCGGCGCAGACGTGCTCGCCGGTAATATCATCGCGCGGCAGCGCGGCACCAAATGGCATGCCGGCCGCAATGTTGGCGTTGGCAAAGACCATACGTTGTTTGCGTTGACTAACGGCAAAGTCGAGTTCCGTACCAAAACCAAAGGCCGCGTGTTCGTCTCGGTACGTCCGTCGGAGGCAGCGGCGCAGTAATACGGTGGATCATACGAGGTCCGCCGGCATCCAGTCGAACCGGCGGTCCCGAATGGGTTCCGAAAAGGGGGAGACCGGGATGCCGGCTCCCCTTTCGGTTTTTCTGCAGGAGCCCAGGCGATGACTCTAGCAACCCAAACAGCAAAGCCAGTCCTCGCGCAGCAATCAGAAGAGCACGGCGTAGCCGTGCTCGAAACCGAGCGGCTCGTGCTGCGCGCGCCGCAGCGCGGCGACGTCAAAGCCATCGTGCGTCTCGTCAGTGACCGCCGCGTCGCGGAGAATACCGCGCGCATTCCGCATCCTTACGGCATCGACGATGCGGAACGCTTCATTGCAGCGGTCAACCGCCAGGACGGCGAAGCAACTTTCGCGGTTATCCGTGGCGGCGATCTGATCGGCGTCTGCGGCGTCGAGCCGCGCGATAACGCGCCCGAGATCGGCTATTGGCTCGGTGCGCCTTATTGGGGCCGCGGTTACGCGACCGAGGCGGTCCGCGCGGTGATCGATCATGCCTTCGGCACGGTCGGCCATGGCACGCTGCAAGCGGGCGCCCGGGTCGGCAATCCGGCCTCGCGGCGGGTGCTGGAAAAGTGCGGGTTCCAATGGACCAGCGTCGGTCTCTACCGCATCCGCGCCATCAACTCGTCAGCGCCGCTCGACCGCTTCCGTCTCGATCGCGGCTTATGGGCCTCGCTCAAGGCATGGGGACGCGCTCGCGAAGTAGCGTAATCGGCGCTTTTCGAATTGTATCTACTGCGCCACGCTTTGAGCGGCGGCAAAAAACGGCGCAAGCTTGTCGACCAACGCCCGCCCGAACTCGCCTTGCGGGTTCGATGGCGGCGCGTGGTCCATCAGCTCCCAACCCTGGATAAGAATACGGGCATGATCGAACGCGCTATTGAAATCCATCCCCGGATGCAGGCTCTGGCGAAAGAAGGCGTCGCCGAAATAGGTCCAGTCGCGTTCGGGAGCGCAGCCGAACGACGTGTTTTGCGCGTCGGAAGCCGTCAGCACGATGGTGTTGGCGTTCTTGAGCGGCGGCACGAAAATTCCCGAATAACAGGCTGAAACGATCACGATCCGGTTTTTGATGCCGGCGTCGTCAAGCGCCGCCGCGACCTGTTGCGGCGTCAGCTCGGCGACGCCGCCGGGCAATTGCACTGCAAAGCCGGCTTTCTCGCCGTGCGAAGTCATAAACAGCACAAGGATGTCATTGTCCCTGTCCATCGCGTTGCCGATGGCGCTGCACGGCCGCCTGAAAATTCTGCAAATTGGCGAGCGGAATCGTTTTCAGCGTGTCGCGATCGTTGATAAGGCGGATGATGCGGTCCTTGATTGGCAGCACGCTAGCGATCGCTTGCAGCCCGCCGTCGAGCTCTTTGACGAAAACATCCTGGTCGGCCCAGCCGGCGACGCCGAGCGCGTAAATGTCGGTGGCGCCCTTGTGCGGCGGGGCAAGGCGAGCGACTTCAGCCTGAAGCAATGCCGGCTGTGCATTTTCGATCCGCCTGATTTCCGAGACTAAGACCGGTGCGGCACCGTTTTTGTCGCGATAAAGCGCGTAGAGGAATTCCCACCAATTGGCGCTGCGGGCGTCGAAGTCCGGTGGCAGAAATACCGGGGCCTGAGGCACCAGCGCATTGGCGACGAATAACGCCGCCCATAAGGCGGTAGTTCGTCCGATCAGCCGCAGCCGCGACTGCGGTTCGAGACTGCCGATGACGCTCGCCATGGCGCCGACCCACCAAGCGACGGCGGCGACATAGATCGCGGAATTCGCGGTCGGGCCGGTCCACAACGCGCCCTGCGCGGCAGCGGGCGTGAAAAGCGACACGGCACGCGTGAGAGCCGTGGTCACGACCTCGGCCGGGATCGTGAGCATGAGCATCGCCGAAAGCGCGGTTGCGCGACCGTTCGGGCGCACGAAGAATGCCGCGACGGCAAGCTCAAGCGCGAGCCATGCCACGACCGCATTGAGGCCGTAAGGATTGAAACCGTGCCAGGAGCCGGCCGCGGCCAGTTGCAAGGCGATCCGGACGATGGCCGTTACGACGGCAAAACTGAGGAGGACCGGCAGCCCGATAAGGGGCGGTTCGGGCGTGGTCCGCCACACTGCCGCCCGCGCCGCAAAGTTCAGAACACGCCACACGCTTAACACTCTCCGAAGAATGCCGACAAAACCGAGTGCCGCTCTGCCGCGTTTCACCCTATATCAGGTCCACGATAGCGGCCAATGCGGCAGTGCTGCATTGTCCATCAGCCGTTTGCCCCTTACGAAGTAGATCGATGAAATTTCTCGACGAAGCCAAGGTCTATATTCGTTCCGGCGACGGCGGCAACGGCTGCGTGTCGTTCCGTCGTGAAAAATTCATCGAGTTCGGCGGACCGAACGGCGGCGACGGCGGCAAAGGCGGTGACGTGGTCGCCGAGGTCGTCGAAGGCCTCAATACGCTGATCGACTACCGCTACCAGCAGCATTTTACCGCCAAGAACGGCAGGGCCGGCATGGGCAAGGATCGCCATGGCGCCAACGGTCCCGACGTTGTCCTCAAAGTGCCGGTCGGCACGCAAATTTATGAAGAGGATGGCGAGACGCTGCTCGCCGATCTCACCGAATCCGGGCAGCGCACTGTGCTCACCCGCGGCGGCAATGGCGGCTTTGGCAATGCGCATTTCAAGTCGTCGACCAACCGCGCACCGCGCCACGCCAATCCCGGCCAGCCAGGCAGCGAGCTCACGATCCGGCTTCGGCTCAAGCTGATTGCCGATGCCGGCATTATTGGATTGCCGAATGCCGGCAAGTCCACATTGCTCGCCGCAGTGAGCGCCGCCAAGCCGAAAATCGCCGATTATCCCTTCACCACGCTGCATCCTCAGCTTGGTGTGGTGAACGTCGATGGCCGCGAATTCGTACTCGCCGATATCCCCGGCTTGATTGAAGGCGCCCACCAAGGCGTCGGTCTGGGCGACCGCTTTCTCGGCCACGTCGAGCGTTGCCGCGTGCTCCTACATTTGGTCGACGGTACGGCCGGCGACGCCGGTGCCGCCTACCAGACCGTCCGCGGCGAACTCTCGGCTTACGGCCAGGGCCTTACCGAAAAGCCTGAGATCGTCGCGCTCAACAAGGCCGACGCGCTCAGCCCGGACGAGATCAAGCGGCAAGTGACGGCCTTGCGGCGCGTCATCAAAAAGAACCCGTTGGTGATTTCCGCGGTCAGCGGCGACGGTGTAGTGGATGTTTTGCGCGCGCTGCTCAAGGTGATCGACCAGGCGCGCCATGGCGGTGACGCGCCAAGCATCCCCGGCGCCGCCTGGCATCCTTGATCGTGCTGGTGTCAGACGCCGATACCAAACGGTAACGAGCCGTCGCGCCCGATGCGCGGCAGAAGATCGATTTCCCAGGCCAGATATTCGACCATCGCCGCCTTGGCGTCGTCGCCGCGCTCGTAGGGTTTACGCCACTGATCGACGATGTCGTCTGCCATCCGGGCTTCGGTGGAGAATGCATGCCCGGCCGATTGCCATGCCGCGTTGCCGCCGTCGAGAAAGCGCACGGGGCGGTCGAGCACGCTTGCCGCTTCGGCGACCGCCAGCCTGGCCAGCACACCGTCCTCCGAGGTGAGCACCAGGGTGCCGCGCGGCGGTATTTTCTCGAACGCGCCGGCAAGCCGGCTTCTGATCGCGAACCAGGCGCCCGGAATGTGCCGCGCGAGATAATTCCGGCTGAGCGAAAGGTCGACGACCGTCGCGGCATTGCGCGACAGAAGCGCACTGAGCGCCGCACAATCGATACCAGCACCGGATGGTGTGTCGGTTTCTAGCATTGGCGGAGCGGGCCAGCCGGTCTCGGTGCCGTTCTCCACCAGTATGAAAACGTCCCGCCACCCCATTTGCCGCAGCCAGGACGCCGTCATCGCGGCGCGCACTTCCGCGTCGTCGACCAGAACGAGTTCGCGCTCCGAGCGTCCCGACATATTGATCCGTCGCCTGGACAAGCTGGCCGCCAGGCGCCGAAACCGCCCCCGGCCAATGGCCCGCTTCGTATTCGGCGGGATCGCGCACGTCGAAGATGTAAAGCGTGCGTTCGGCGTCGGCGCGCCAGGCAGCGAGCGCT
The DNA here is from genome assembly GCA_963816565.1 of uncultured Alphaproteobacteria bacterium. Taxonomy (GTDB): domain Bacteria; phylum Pseudomonadota; class Alphaproteobacteria; order Rhizobiales; family Xanthobacteraceae; genus BOG-931. The sequence goes on from CAWFLM010000004.1 coordinate 760,037, forward strand.
GCACGATCGATCCGCTCGACGCCGTAACGATGCGCCGCGCTCCGCGCCGCGCTCCGCGCCCACTCGAGGGTCTTTGGCGAAACTGCCGGCGCACGTCGGTTCTTGCCGCTGTCGCAAGCGAAGCCCGCGAGGCTCCAGCCCATCGTTCCGTTGCGCAGCGCGACGACCTTGTTCGGCAGGCCGGCATCGATCAGCGACTGCGCGCCGATGATGCTCCGCGTGCGCCCGGCGCAATTGACGACCACCGTCGTCTGCGGGGCCGGCGCGATCTCGCGCGCGCGAAGCACCAGTTCCGCGCCGGGCACATTGGTCGCGGTCGGTATCGACACCCGCGCATATTCGTCGAACGGCCGGCTGTCGAGCACCACCAAGTCGGCGCCGCCACGCAATAGTCTTTCGAGTTCGTCGGCCGCGATACTCGGCGTGCCCTTGGCGTGTTCGACATATTCGCCGAATGCCTTGCTGGGGACGTTGACGCCGGAGAACAGCTCAAAGCCTGCCGCCGCCCAAGCATCGACGCCGCCGGCGAGAATGCGCTACATCGGTATAGCCGTTGCGCGACAGGATCGCCGCGGCCCGCTCGGCCACGCCATCGCCGTCGTCGCACAGCACGATGCGCGTCGCGCGGCGCGGCACCAATTGTGCGAATTTCAGTTCGAAACGGCTTAATGGCACCGAACGCGCCAGCAGCAGATGTCTTTGCGAAAAGATCAGTTCCTCGCGCACATCGACGAGCGCGAGCTCGCCGCCGCCGAGCATTCCCCGCAGCTCGGCGGCGCTGACGCGCGCCGTCACGTCGCCTGCTGCGGCGACATGCGCTTGACTTCGCCGGTCTTCAAATCGAAGCGCACGCGATGAATCTGATCGAGATTGGTTCCGGTCACCCGGATGAAGCGGGCGTAATCCGGATAGTCGATCGAATGGATTTTGCCGTCCTGATAGATCCCGGCGTGGCCTGGGGTCAGGCGGTACTTCTTCACCGGCGTGAGCTTGGCGTGATCCGGATTGCCACCGTCGTCTTCGCGCTCCCATTCGGTCATGTCGGTATAATGGGTGGCCTGGCCATAGATCGCCCACGACTCGCCGTGATCGTGTGGCGGGGAGACGCGCGCTTTGTCGTTGATATGGGCAAGGATCTGAAAGCCAAGCGCGGGATCCTCGTAGAGCACGTGCAAGCCGCGCGGCGCCTGTTCGCAATGCTCGCGGACAAAGGCGGGATTTTGCAGCAGTTGCTCGAGGCGCGTGCGCACCTCCTCGCGACCTTGCGGGCCGGAATCGCGGGATAGGATGGAGCGACAATCCGAGATGAATTGTTCGAGCTGATAGGCCATTGCTTTCACTCCCAAGGCAAGATCGTTACCGCTAATTTCGCTCATCCTTGCGGCCGGCGCCAGCGGCTTGTTGACGGGGGTTTGGATATGGCTCTCACAGCCGTTACATTAGGCGCCATGTTCGGTCTGCCTCGGACTTACGAGCGTCCGCGCAACGTACGGCTCGATACTCTGATCCGCTTGCGGTGGCTTGCCGTTTCCGGCCAGCTGGCCGCGGTGCTGGTCGTGCATTTCGGCCTCGAGTTCGAGGTTCCGATCTGGCCCTGCCTCGCGGTGATCGCACTGGCGGCTTTGCTGAATGTGGCGTTGCGCGTCAGTTTCCATCAGACGCAATGGCTTGAGCCGGACCGGGCGGCATGGCTTTTGGCTTTCGACATCGCCGAACTTGCGGCGTTGCTTTATCTCACCGGCGGCCTGGAAAATCCGTTTGCCTTCCTGCTTCTTGGCCCGGTGCTGATCTCGGCGACGGCGTTGCCGCCACGAATGACTCTGTTGATCGGCACGTTCGCCATGTTCTGCGCCACGGCGCTGGTGTTTCTGCACTACGATCTACCGTGGGATGCGGAAAATCCGCTGGAACTGCCGGAAATCTATATGGTCGGCGTGTGGCTCTCGATCCTGCTCGCGATCGGATATATCGGCGTTTATACATGGCAAGTCGCCGAAGAGGCGCGCCAGCTCTCCGATGCACTGGCGGCGACCGAGCTTGTACTGGCGCGCGAGCAGCATCTGTCCCAGCTCGACGGCCTGGCGGCCGCCGCGGCGCATGAGCTTGGCACGCCGCTCTCGACCATCACGGTGGTGGTGCGCGAAATCGAACGCGCGCTGGAAGCCAATTCTCCTTACGCCGATGACGTGAAACTGTTGCGCGAGCAGGCGCAGCGCTGCCGCGAGATTTTGGCGAAGATCACCGAACTTCCCACCGGCGAACCGTTCGATCGCCTCCCGCTGTCCGCTCTCGTCGAAGAGGCGGTCGCGCCACACCGCAATTTTGGCATCTTGATCGGCGTTACCTATCCGGCCAATCGCACCACCGAACCTGCCGGCGCGCGTAATCCGGCGATCCGCTACGGTCTCGGCAATCTGATCGAGAATGCCGTCGATTTTGCGCACAGCCGGGTTGAGATATCTGCAAAATGGACCGCCGATGAGGTCAGCATCGCGATCGGCGACGACGGACCGGGTTTTGCGCCCGAGGTGGTCGACCGCATCGGCGCGCCCTACGTGACGCATCGGCGTCCCGGCGGCCGCGGCCCCGACGGCGATGAAGACGCAGTATTCGGCCTGGGCCTGGGCTTTTTCATCGCCAAGACGTTGCTGGAACGCTCCGGCGCCAGGCTCGCGCTCATTAACCAGGCACCGCCGCTGCACGGCGCCACGGTGGCGGTGACCTGGAGTCGTGCCGATTTCGAGCGGCCGATCGTGTCGCCTCCTCTTGAGCCAGCGCCGCGGGCTTCTTAGTTGTTAGGCGGCAACTGGCCCAATTGACGCTGCTTGTTGATTCGGCGTGACATACGATTTCAGGCCCTCCAAATTGCACCGGGCATCGGTTATAGCGGTGTGGTGGAAGAGCGGGTTTGAGCGATCGTCATCAAGCGCCTCGCATTCGCTTTGACGGAGTACAATTGCCATGATTAACGCAACGGCCGGACCGCTTCCGATAGAGCGGACGCTTCTGATCGTCGAGGACGACAAATCGTTCCTGCAACGTCTTGCCCGCGCCATGGAAGGGCGCGGCTTTGCGGTAACGACCGCCGAATCGGTCGCCGACGGCTTGTTGCAGGTCGAAAAGGCAGCCCCCGCCTTCGCCGTCGTCGACATGCGGCTCGGCGACGGCAACGGGCTCGATGTCGTTTCGGCGATGAAGAAACGCCGGCCCGAAGCGCGCGCCATCATTCTGACCGGCTATGGCAACATCGCAACCGCGGTCAACGCGGTCAAACTCGGCGCCGTTGATTATCTTGCCAAGCCGGTCGATGCCGACGATGTCGCCGCGGCGCTGCTTGCGCTCGACAACAAGAAAATCGACCCACCGGAAAATCCGATGTCGGCCGATCGCGTTCGTTGGGAGCACATTCAGCGCATTTACGAATTGTGCGGCCGCAACGTCTCGGAAACCGCGCGCCGGCTTAACATGCATCGCCGTACCCTGCAGCGCATTCTTGCCAAGCGCGCGCCGAAATAGTGGGCGCTGCCGATTATTCAATGCCGTTTACCCGCGGATAACCGCATCGCTCGGCTTGCCTCGTTGCAATCGGCGAATGGACAATTTTACGCAATTTATTAGGTCAAATTTTGCGCCGGCGGACTACCACTCGGAAACGCGCCTGAACCGGCATAGCGAGCACCATTAGATGCTTGAAGAGTCGAATTCGCCCGCTTTGGATCGAGAACGGTTGGCCTCGGCTGGCGCAAATGGCGCGCCTCGGCTTCTGGTCATCGATGACGACAGTCTGCACCGAATGGTTATCTGCCGCGCCGCGGCGAAAGCCGGCTACCTGCCGGCCGGCGCGGCGACCTACGACGAAGCCGCAAAGCTGACGCGCGAGACCGCGTTCGACTGCATCACGCTCGATCTGTCGCTCGGCCAGCACGCCGGCAGCGACCTGCTGCTTCATCTGTCTTCTCTCGGCTGCACGGCGCCAATCGTCGTCGTCAGCGGCTGCGACGCGGCGACCTGCAAAGAGGCCGTAAGAGTGGCCGGATCGCTCAGCCTGGACGTTTGGGAATGCATCCCAAAACCCGTCGATCTGGCGATGCTGCGTAATTTTCTCGAGCGTCTTCGAGCGACACGGCTTGCCGCCTAACGCACCCGATTAGATGTCCCGGACAAACGGTCCCTGCGGATCGACCAGCGCCTGCAGCCGCAGTGCCGCGGCGTGGGCGAAGCGCAGCATCATCGCCTTGCGGGTCGCGGCAGACAGCCGGTGCTCGGGCGCTTCGCACAGGATCGCCGCGCCGAACGCATCCGCCACGATCAGCCCGGCGTCAGGTGGGAAAATCTCGCATGGCACGTCCACGATCGTGGCAAAGAACAGCCGGTCGCAATGCAGCCGGTACTCCATCCATTTCTGGTCGGCGCGAAAATCCGCCACCGAGGATTTTATTTCGATAATGACGATTTCACCGTCGCCGCCGAGTGCGACCAGATCGGCGCGCCGGCCGGACGGCAGCGGCAATTCAGAAACCACACAATAGCCGAGCGCATGCAGATAGCGCGCCGTGCCGCGGGCAACGGCCAAGGCGGTCTGCGATTGCCGCCCGTCGGCCGGCACCGAGGACGCGAGCGAGGCGAGACTCATGGCCAGAATTCCGGGCAGCGGCAGGTTCGACAGCGGACGGCAAGCAAGCTTACCCACGCCACGCACTCCGACTGAAACCGCCTCATTCTGCCGCGTCGGCGCGGTCCGGGAAAGCCCCCGCCAAGGCGGCGCGCGATGCCGCGATCACGCCGCGTTCGGTGATCAGACCCGTCACCAACCGGGCCGGCGTCACGTCGAAAGCGTAATTCGCCACCGGCGAATGCTCCGGAACGACGCGCACGGTCTCGATGCGGCCGTCCGCGGCACGACCGGTCATGGTCGCAACTTCCTCAGCCCCGCGCTCCTCGATCGGAATTTCGGCGACGCCGTCGGCCACGGTGAAGTCGATCGTCGGCGACGGCAACGCGACATAGAACGGGACATTATTGTCGTGCGCCGCGAGCGCCTTCAAATAGGTGCCGATCTTATTGCAGACGTCGCCATTGGCCGTCACGCGATCGGTACCGACGATGACGATATCGACGAGGCCGTGCTGCATCAGGTGGCCGCCGGTATTGTCGGCGATCACCGTGTGTGGCACGCCGTGCTGGCCGAGCTCCCAGGCGGTCAGCGCAGCGCCTTGATTGCGTGGCCGCGTTTCGTCGGCGAAGACATGCACATCGATGCCTTTGTCGTGCGCCAAATAGATGGGCGCCGTCGCGGTGCCGACGTCGACCGCCGCCAGCCAGCCGGCATTGCAATGGGTCAGTACGTTTACGGGTTCACCTGCCTTCTTGTGCGCCGCGATGGCCTCGATCAGCGGCAAGCCGTTGCGGCCGATCGCGGCATTGATGGCAATGTCTTGCTCGCAGATTTCAGCGGCGCGGCGGTAGGCGGCGGCGGTTCGCTCGTCGCGCGGCCGGTTGCGCACCGCCGCCATCATCTCGTCGAGCGCCCATCGCAGATTGATCGCGGTCGGACGCGTCGCGAGGAGCGTCGCATGGGCGCGATCGAGCGCGTCGTCGGACGCGTCGGCGCGCAGCGCCAAGCACATTCCATAGGCCGCGGCCGCGCCGATCAATGGCGCGCCGCGGATTTGCATGGCGCGGATGGCGTGCGCGGCCTCGTCGAGCGAGGTAAGACGGGCGGTGGCAAAGCGGTGCGGCAGCGCCGTCTGATCGATCACGCCCACGGACCAGCCATCCGGTTCGAGCCAGATGGTGCGCATCGGTTTGCCGTCGACTTTCATGTGGTTCAACTAGCAGATTTCCGCAGACTGTCGATGGCGTAAAGCCGCGGCAACTTGCCAGCGCGCGCCGCATGCCGCAAATTCGCGGCCTCTGCGCAGGAGACGCCGGTGGCCGACATCGACTACGAAGCCGAATACAACAACCGCGCCCGCGTCCCGGAACATCCCGAGATTTTCGCCCGCTGGACCCGCGATGCGGAATTGTTTCGCGCCGAGGCGCTCAAGAGCGGTCGCGCCGAACTCGGCCTTAGTTACGGCGACACCCCGCGCCAATACTTCGACCTGTTTCTGCCCACGGCCGGCGAAGCCGCGCCGCTTGCGATTTTTATCCATGGCGGCTGGTGGCGGTCGCTCGATCCGTCCTTTTGCAGCCACGTTGCACGCGGTCCGAATGCGCGGGGCATCGCGGTGGCGGTCGTAGGCTACGATCTTTGCCCGAACGTCGGCATCGCTGAAATCATCGTGCAAATGCAGCGCGCCTGCGCGTTGTTGTGGCAGCGGTTCGGCCGGCACATGTCGGTCTACGGACATTCAGCCGGCGGCCATCTCGCAGCCGCACTGGTCGCCACCGACTGGGCTTCGCTCTATCCGAAGCTGCCGACCGATTTGATCCCGTCCGGCTATTCGATCTCCGGCGTATTCGATCTTACTCCCCTCGTCGGTATCAGCGTAAACCAGGATTTGCGGCTCGATGCCGCCACGGCACGCGATGTCTCGCCAGTATTCTGGCCGGTCCAGTCCGGCCGTATCTTCGATGCCGTTGTCGGCGGGCTTGAATCAAACGAATTCAAGCGCCAAAGCCTGATGATCGCGCAGACCTGGCAACAGGCCGGCGCGCAGACCCGCTACCAGGAGATTGCCGGCACCAATCACTTCACCGTCATCGAATTGCTCGCCGACCCGCAAAGCGCGATGACCGCGCGGGTGGCCGAATTGGCGCAACAGGTCAAGGCTTAGCGATTGCCGGCCGCGCAGCCAGAACGCAGGTGGACGCGGCAAAGATCAAGGCGAAACCGACAAGATCGGCTGCCGTCGGGCGCTCGCCCAAGATCAGGATCGAGGCGACAACGCCGATCACCGGACTGCCGAGAACGCCGAGCGAAGCGGTCGCGGCGGGCAGACGGCGAATGATCACGAACCACAGTCCATAGGCGACGCCGTTGGCGAAGAAGCCGGTCGACGCGGTGCAAAGCAGCGCCACGCCGCTCGCGCCGGCGACATGCAGATGACCCTCGAAAATCAGCATGAGGGCTGCGGTGACGACGAAAGCGATCGTCACCTGCCAGCTGGCGACGCTCATCGGGTCGGCCTCGATCTGCGCCCATTTGAGGTAAACCGTGCCGCCCGCCCAGCTCAGACCGGTGACGAGCGCCAGCCAGATGCCAGGCGCAATCTTCGTTTCGGCCAACGGATAGATCAGGATGGCGAGACCGCTGGCGCACAGCGCGAGCGCAAACGATTGCGTGCGGTTCGGACGCTCGCCGAGAAACAGCCATGCCAACAGAACGGCCCAGATCGGCATGGTGTAAGCAAGGATCGTGACCCGCGACGTCGCCGCGGTGAGCTGGGCGAAAGACCCGAATACGGTAAAGGCAACGATGTTGAGAAGCGACGCGATCGTGACATGCGCCCACGACTTCGCGTTCGGCAGGCGCAAGCTGCGGCCCTGCAAACGGCACGCCAGATAGAGCGTCAGCGCGCCGAGTGCCGCAGTCAGCGTCCGCATGCTCAGTGGCGGAATTTCGTAGAGCGCAATCCGCATGATCGGCCAAGTGACGCCCCAAAGGAAACACAGGACGACGAGCATGACTCGCGCGCCGACGTCGGCGCGGCCCGAAGCATCATGCGCGAGGTCGGGATTTCTCACTGATGGGTCACGGCGGCGTTAAGGCGCTTTGGGTCCGGCGCCGAGATACCAGTCGGCGATCTGCGCGCCGGTCCAGAATAGCACGTCGGGCTTCTTGCGGATAACCTCGAAGACGCGGCGCAGATATTTCACGCGATGCGGCGCGCCCATGATGTAGGGGTGTACGGACAGCGCCATGATGCGCGCCGAATGGGCCGCATCCGCGTAAATCTGTTCGAACTGATCGAGGGCGCGGTCGTAGTATTCCGATGCCTTGTGGTGCTGGATCAGCATCATGGCGACGTCGTTGCACTCTTGCGTGTAAGGCAGATTGAGGATCGGCTTGCCGCGGGTCTTCAGCCACACCGGCTGATCGTCAAGAATCCAATCGGCGACGTAGTCGTAGCCTTCCTCGACGAGCACGTCCGGCGTCTGCCAGGTTTCGGTAAGGCCGGGGCCAAGCCAGCCGCGCGGCGGCTTGCCGGTCGCCTTGGCGATGGCGTCGCGGACCTTGCGGATATCGGCGCGCTCGTTCTCCACCTTCTGCAAATTGCGCTGGGTATAGCCGTGGCCGATGAACTCCCATTTGCGTTCGACCGCCGCCTGCACGATCGCCGGATAGGCGGCCAGCGCCGAGCCATTGATGGCGATCACGCCCGGTATGGCGAACTCATCGAAAACCTTGACGAACCGCCAAAATCCGACCCGGTTGCCGTACTCATGCCAAGCCCAATTGGGCACGTCGGGCATCGGCGAGCCGCCGGCCGGCGGCGTCAGCACCGTGCGCGGCATCGGCTGCGTCGGGTCCCAGTCCTCGACATTGATGACCGCCCATACCGCCATGCGGGCGTTATTCGGCAATTTCAGCGGTGCGCGCTCGGTGATGGCCGAATAGGGAATGCGGTCGGCCGGCAGCATCGGCCGCTTCGCGGCAGTCTTTTGTCGAACGATTTTTTTCGGTCGTGCGGTCATTTTGCGGAATCACCCCTTTCGGGCGCAGCGATAGCACGGTCCGATCGTTGGTCCACTCAACCGTCGGTGGCGGATGGGTAGCGCGTCGCCGCCGTGCCGAGCGCGGTCAGCGCCACGGCACAGACGCACAGCGGCACAAACGCCGTCCACGGCCTGCCGGTTGCGTCCCACAGCGCGCCGCTGATGGTCGGGATGATAATCGCCGTGGTGTAGCTGATGGTGAACATGCCGGCGGACACCCGCGCCAGATCGGCGGGCGAACTCAGAAGCGGCGGCAAAGCGAGCGTCGCCGTCAGCGTAATCGCCGTCGTGAAACCGATCAGCGCGGCGCAAGTCAGGATTACCCCGGTGGAATGCCCGAGGATCAGCCCGAGAAATGCCGCCAGGAGAACGGGGCCGAACAGCAAGAACGGCCAGGCGCGCCCCTGCAGGCGATTGGCCAGCAGAAGAAGGATGATGGGAGCGACGATCTGCGCGCCGTTGAGCCACCCCAGCGCCGCGCCAAGGAGTTCCGCCTTGCCCTGGCTGGCGAGATAGTCGCCGAGAAAGGCGTTGGTGCCAAAGAACGGGCTGTTATTGCTGCCGAAGGTCAGACCCAATAGCCAGACCAGCGGGTTCTTGAAATCCGGCCACCACAGCGCGCCGATCTTTCCGCTCGCAGATGGATCGTCGCCTTTCGGGCTGAAGATGTAGAACACCGGCGCGATGAGCAGTGCAGGCACGGCCCACACCAGGAGATCGAGCCGCCACGAGCCGCCGACCAGAGGCAAGACGAAGGGAATGGTCAGGCCGGTCGCAAACAACGTGCCCATCAGCATGCCGCTGGTATAGGCGATGGTGCCGAGCGCGATGCGGTGCGGCAGCCATTGGCGAACCAATGTCGGCATGCCCGGTTGCATGATGGCAACGCCAAAGCCGGTCGCGATGGCGGCGGCGTAAAGCGTCCACACGTCGATTGCGGCGCTGCGCGCGGCGCCGGCAAAAGCCGCGATGACCATGCCGAGGACCGCCGCCGTGCGGGTGCCAACCCGCGCGATAAGCAGCGATCCGGGAATGGCGGCAATGGCGAACAGCGCCAGCGGCAATCCGATCAGGAGCCCCACCTGGGTCTCGGTCATGTGCAATTCGCGGTGCACCAGCGGGATCACCGGCGGCATGGCGAGGATGGTCATGCGCATGGCCACTCCGGCGAGCCAGAGCAACGACATGAGCTCGATGAGACGACCCACCGGGAGGCCGTCCCGGCTTGCGGCGGAGGTCATGGAAGGAAAACCCGGCGTGGCCCGGCAGCGTGCATGAGTGGCTGGCGTGGCGCAAGGAAGCCGGGTACCGGGCCCCCAGCCAGCCGCTTGCGCCTAGCCGGGAACAAATATAGAACAAGGCCGAGAGGGGTGAGAGCATGTCGGACCTCGCTGCGGCTCAGCGCACACTCCGTACGACTTTCGGCTTCGAGGCGTTTCGACCGGGGCAGGCCGAGATTGTTAGCGCCGTCCTCGACGGCCGAGATGTGCTGGCAGTCATGCCAACCGGTAGCGGGAAGTCGTTGTGCTACCAGCTTCCGGCGCTGCTTCGCGATAGTCTCACGATCGTGGTATCGCCGTTGATCGCGCTGATGCGCAATCAGGTCGCGCAATTACGCGGCTACGGTATCGCCGCCGCCGCGCTGAACTCCGCCAACGATGCAAACGAAAACCGCGCGGTGCTCGATCACCTCGCGCGCGGCGATCTTCGGCTTGTTTATATCGCGCCGGAACGGCTGGTCAGACCGGACACACTCGATCTCCTCAAGCGCGCCAAGGTCACGCTGCTGGCAGTCGACGAGGCGCATTGCATTTCGCAGTGGGGCCACGATTTTCGCCCGGAATATGCGGCGCTCGGCACCGTGCAGGCGGCACTTGGCGGTGTGCAAACCGTCGCCTTCACTGCGACCGCCGATGCCGCGACGCGAAGCGACATTTTGGCGAAACTCTTCGGCCGAGAGCCCGTTGTTTTCGTCCACGGCTTCGATCGGCCCAATCTGCGGCTGGCGATGGCAGCGAAAGCCGGCGGCCGCAAGCAAGTTGCGGATTTCGTCGTGGCGCACCGCGGGCAGAGCGGCATCGTCTATTGCAGCTCGCGGCGCAAGACCGAAGCCCTGGCGGAATTTCTGCGCGACACCGGCACCAAGGCGCTGGCCTATCATGCCGGCATGGAGCCCGCGGATCGTTCGCGCCATCAGGACATTTTCCTGCAGGAAGACGGCGTCGTCGTCGTGGCGACCGTGGCGTTCGGCATGGGCATCGACAAACCGGATGTTCGCTTCGTTCTGCACGCCGACATGCCGGCCACTATCGAAAGCTATTACCAGGAAATCGGCCGTGCCGGCCGTGACGGCCTGCCCGCCGATACGCTGACGCTATACGGCATGGGCGATATCCGCTTGCGCCGCATGCAGATCGACGAAACCGACGCAACCGACGCCCAGAAGCGGGTCGACCGGCAACGGCTCAACGCCCTCGTCTCGCTTTGCGAGTCGCCGCGCTGCCGGCGGCAGACGCTGCTCGCCTATTTCGGTGAAACAACGGAGCCCTGCGGCCATTGCGATTTCTGCTGCGACGGCGCCGTGGTGATCGACGGCACCGTCGCGGCGCAGAAAGCACTCTCGGCCATCGTGCGCACCGGTCAGCGTTTCGGCACCGAGCATCTGACCAACGTGCTGATCGGCGAAACTACCGAGGCCGTGGAAAAATTCGAACACGATCGCCTGCCGACCTTCGGCGTTGGCAAGGAGTTCGGTAAGCAGGAATGGCGTTCGATCTTCCGGCAGCTTCATGGCGCCGGCATCGTGGCGCTCGATATCACCGGTCACGGCACCTGGTCAGTGACCGATGCAGGCCGCCGGGTGCTCAAGGGCATCGACAAGGTTACGTTGCGCAAAGACACGCTCAAGCCCGCGACCCGCAAGGTGGCCCGCGCGGCGGCCAATGCCGCCGCCCTGACTGCAGACGGGGCGGACGACACGGCGCTGTTCGAGGCGCTGCGCAAGCGCCGCTCGGAGCTTGCCAAACAGCAAGGCGTCGCGGCCTACGTGATCTTCGCCGACAAGACCTTGATCGACATGGCGCGGCGCAAGCCGGCGACCAGCGCCGAAATGGCCACGGTGCACGGCGTGGGTGAGAGCAAGCTTCGGCAGTATGGCGCCATTTTCCTGGAAGTCGTTCGCTATCACGCCGCGCAAGCCGCGTAACATGGAGGAGCGGCAAACCCGCTTTTAAGGGCCGCTTTCGGGGGTGGTTACCCGTTGTTGCACCGCAATCCGCTCTATGTTAGCAAACCCGCGATTTACGCGGGTTCGCGGGCTTTTTTCCGCTGCGCCCGCGCTATCCAAGTCCCGCTTAAATCCCAAGGGCTTGCACCGACCGTTGCGCCGGGCGCGAGTGTTGCGGAAAAGCTCAAAAGAACGCCAGGCGAGTACGCGAAGTGGCAAGCGAAGAACCCATCGTCTCCGGCATGGCGGCCCGCTACGCAACCGCCTTGTTCGATCTCGCCCAGGAGGCAAACGCGATCGATGCGGTGAAGGCCGATCTCGACCGGTTTGACGCGCTGCTTGCGGAAAGTCCCGATCTCACGCGGCTGGTGCGCAGCCCGGTGTTTTCCTCCGCTGAGCAGTTGCAGGCCTTATCGGCGGTGCTGGAGCGAGCCGGGATCGGCGGGATTGCGGCAAATTTCCTCAAGCTCGTAACGTCGAACCGTCGGCTGTTCGCGGTGCGCGATATGATCAGAGGGTTCCGCGAGCTTGTCGCCCGGCATAAGGGCGAGGCGGTGGCCGAGGTCACGGTCGCCGAAAAGCTCAAGGACGACCATGTCGAGGCGCTGCGCGCCGCGCTCAAATCCGTCAGCGGCAAGGACGTCGACCTCGACATCAAAGTCGATCCCGCCATTATCGGCGGGCTTGTGGTCAAGCTCGGTAGCCGCATGGTCGACACCTCGCTGCGCACCAAGCTCAACGCGATCAAGCACGCCATGAAAGAGGCTCGCTAATGGACATCCGCGCCGCGGAAATCTCCGCAATCCTCAAAGAGCAGATCAAGAATTTCGGCCAAGAGGCCGAAGTCTCGGAAGTCGGCCAAGTGTTATCGGTCGGCGACGGCATCGCCCGCGTCTACGGCCTCGACAACGTCCAATCCGGCGAGATGGTCGAATTCGAGAGCGGCGTCAAAGGTATGGCGCTCAATCTCGAAACCGACAATGTCGGCATCGTGATCTTCGGTTCCGACCGCCAGATCGCGGAAGGCCAGACCGTCAAGCGCACCCGCGCCATCGTCGAGGTGCCGGTCGGCAAAGGCTTGCTTGGCCGCGTCGTCGATGCGCTCGGCGAGCCGATCGACGGCAAGGGGCCGATCAAGGCGGACCATAAATCGCGCGTCGACGTCAAAGCACCGGGCATCATTCCGCGCAAATCGGTGCACGAGCCGATGGCGACCGGATTGAAGGCGATCGACGCGCTGATTCCGATCGGCCGCGGCCAGCGCGAACTGATCATCGGCGACCGCCAGACCGGCAAGACCGCGATCGCACTCGATACGATTCTGAACCAGAAATCGCTCAATCAATCCACCGACGAGAAGATCAAGCTGTATTGCGTCTATGTCGCGATCGGGCAAAAGCGCTCCACCGTGGCGCAATTCGTCAAGGTCTTGGAAGAAAACGGCGCGCTCGATTATACGATCGTGGTCGCCGCGACGGCGTCGGATCCGGCGCCGATGCAATTTTTGGCGCCGTTTGCCGGCTGCGCCATGGGCGAATATTTCCGCGACAACGGCATGCACGCGGTGATTATTTACGACGATCTGTCCAAACAGGCGGTCGCCTATCGGCAGATGTCGCTGCTGCTGCGGCGGCCGCCGGGGCGCGAGGCCTATCCGGGCGACGTGTTTTATCTGCATTCGCGGCTGCTCGAACGCGCGGCGAAGATGAACGACGACCACAGGGGAGGCTCACTCACCGCGCTGCCGATCATCGAAACGCAGGCCAACGACGTGTCGGCTTATATTCCGACCAACGTCATTTCCATCACCGACGGCCAGATCTTCCTCGAAACCGATCTGTTCTATCAGGGCATCCGCCCGGCCGTGAACGTCGGCCTTTCGGTGTCGCGCGTCGGCTCGGCGGCGCAGACCAAAGCGATGAAAAAAGTCGCCGGCCGCATCAAGGGCGAGCTCGCGCAATACCGCGAGATGGCCGCGTTCGCCCAGTTCGGTTCCGACCTCGACGCCACCACGCAGCGGCTGCTCAATCGCGGCTCCCGGTTGACCGAACTGCTCAAGCAGCCGCAATTCTCGCCGCTCGCCATGGAAGAGCAGGTCTGCGTCATCTATGCCGGCGTCAACGGCTATCTCGATCCGCTGCCGGTCGATCGCATCCGCGCCTTCGAGGACGGTCTCCTCGGCGCGCTGCACACCCAGCATGGCGACATTCTCAAGACGATCCGGGAATCGCGCGACCTCGACGACGCCACTGCGGAAAAGCTCAAGGGCGTCGTCACCGATTACGCGAAGACGTTTGCTTAAGTGCACGGGAATAGATCGAGCTTCGCATGCCTTCGCTTAAAGACCTGCGCAATCGTATCGCCGCCACCAAGGCGACGCAGAAGATCACCAAGGCCATGCAAATGGTCGCGGCATCGAAATTGCGCCGCGCTCAGGCCGCGGCCGAAGCGGCGCGCCCCTATGCGAGTCACATGGATAACGTGCTCGGCAACATCGGCGCATCGGTCGGGGGAGTCGATACCGCGCCGCGCCTGCTGCGCGGCACCGGCAGCGACCAGAAACATCTCCTTCTCGTCTGCACCGCCGAGCGCGGGCTCTGCGGCCCGTTCAATACCGCAATCGTGCGGCTGGCGCGCGAGCGCGCGGCGGCGCTGGCCGCGGAGGGCAAGGAAGTCAAATTCTTTTGTGTCGGCCGCAAAGGCTACGATCAGTTGCGCAGGCTATATGCCCGGCAGATTGTCGAACTGGTCGATCTGCGCTCCGTGCGCACCCTGCGTTTCGAAAACGCGAAGATGATCGCGGGAAAGATCGTCGCGCAATTCGACAAGTTTGAGTTCGACGTCTGCACGCTGTTCTATTCGCGCTTCCGCTCGGTGATTGCCCAGATTCCGACCGCGCGGCAAATCATCCCGCCGGTCTTCGACAAGAATGCAGCCGACGCCTTGGGCGGCGCGGTCTACGAGTTCGAGCCCGACGCCGAAGACATCCTGCATGAGCTTTTGCCGCGGAACCTCGCCGTGCAGATTTTGCGCGCTTTGCTGGAAAATTCCGCATCGTTCTATGGCGCGCAAATGTCGGCGATGGACAACGCGACGCGCAACGCCGGCGACATGATCCGCAGGCAGACACTGAGATACAATCGCACGCGCCAGGCGATGATCACCAAGGAACTGATCGAAATTATCTCCGGGGCCGAAGCGCTGTAACCAATGGCGCGCGGCAAAAATAAGTAAGGACGAGCTCATGGCTAAATCCGTCGGACGTATCACTCAAGTCATCGGCCCCGTGGTCGACGTGCATTTCGATGACGATTTGCCGCCGATCCTCAACGCGCTGGAGACGCAAAACCAGGGTCACCGCCTGGTGCTCGAGGTCGCGCAGCAGCTTGGCGAGAACACGGTGCGCACGGTCGCCATGGATACCAGCGAGGGACTGGTGCGCGGGCAGGAGGTGACTGATACCGGGGCTCCGATCTCGGTTCCGGTCGGCCAGGGGCTGCTCGGCCGCATCATCAACGTGATCGGCGATCCGGTCGACGAAGCCGGCCCGGTCAAGGGCGAGGCGCTGCGGGCTATCCACCAGGAGGCGCCGGCCTACACGGATCAATCGACCGAAGCGGCGATCCTGGTGACCGGCATCAAAGTCGTCGATCTGCTGGCGCCCTATGCCAAGGGCGGCAAGATCGGCTTGTTCGGTGGCGCCGGTGTCGGCAAGACGGTGCTGATCATGGAATTGATCAACAACGTCGCCAAGGCGCATGGTGGCTATTCGGTGTTCGCCGGCGTCGGCGAGCGCACCCGCGAGGGCAACGACCTTTATCACGAGATGATCGAGTCCGGCGTCAACAAGGACCCGCACAAGGGCTCGGTCGAGGGCTCCAAATGCGCGCTGGTCTATGGCCAGATGAATGAGCCGCCGGGCGCCCGCGCCCGCGTCGGGCTGACCGGGTTGACGGTCGCCGAGCATTTCCGCGACCAGGGCCAGGATGTGCTGTTCTTCGTCGACAACATCTTTCGCTTCACACAAGCGGGCTCGGAAGTGTCGGCGCTGCTCGGTCGCATTCCTTCGGCGGTCGGCTATCAGCCGACGCTGGCGACCGACATGGGCGCGTTGCAGGAGCGCATCACAACGACCAACAAGGGCTCGGTGACGTCGGTGCAGGCGATCTACGTCCCGGCCGACGACCTCACCGATCCGGCGCCGGCGACCTCGTTCGCCCATCTCGACGCCACGACCGTGCTGTCGCGCGATATCGCCGCCAAGGGCATCTATCCGGCGGTCGATCCGCTCGAATTCGACCTCGCGCATGCTGTCTCCGCTGATCGTCGGCGAGGAACACTACGCCGTCGCGCGCCGGGTGCAGCAAATCCTGCAGCGCTACAAGTCGTTGCAGGACATTATCGCTATTCTCGGCATGGACGAGCTGTCGGAAGAGGACAAGCTCACGGTGGCGCGCGCGCGCAAGATCGAGCGCTTCCTGTCGCAACCGTTCTTCGTCGCCGAAGTGTTCACCGGCTCGCCCGGCAAGCTCGTCGACCTGCAGGATACCATCAAGGGCTTCAAGGACCTGGTCGACGGCAAATACGACCACCTGCCTGAGGCGGCCTTCTATATGGTCGGCGCCATCGAGGAGGCGGTCGAGAAGGGCAAAAAACTGGCGGCTGAGGCCTAACCCGCATGGCCGCGCTTCATTTCGAATTTGTGTCTCCCGAAAGCGTGCTGTTCTCGGGCGACGTCGATCAGGTGGATTTGCCCGGCAGCGAAGGCGACATGGGCATTCTCCCCGGTCATGCGCCCTTGGTGACGACGTTGCGGCCGGGCATCGTGACCATTTTCCGTGGTGGCCAACGCGAGCCGGTCGTCGTCACCGGCGGCTTTGCCGAAGTCAGTCCGGCCGGGCTGACGGTGCTCGCCGATAAAGCCGTGGCGCGCGGCGATTTCGATATGACGACGCTCGCTACCGAGATCAAAGACGCCGAGGAAGACGTCGGCGACTGCAAGGACGACGCGCTCTGCGACAAGCTTGGGCGCCACCTTGAGCACCTGAAAGCGCTGCAGGCCGCTTTGGCGTCGTGACGGGCAAGGATATTCCGCCACAATTTCCGGGTGCGGGTGGGGCTATTTCGGGGGTAGCCCTGTTGCGCAACGCCGCGTCGCTGGGCATTCTCGATTGCGTCCGAACCGCTCCGGCAGGCTTCCGATGAAGCGAAAAATCGCGGCGATCTTTGCCGCCGACGTCGCCGGCTACAGCAGGCTCGTGGCCGAAGACGAAGAAGAAACGCTGCGCCGGCTGGCATCGTACCGCGCGGTAATGGACGATTTCATCGCACGGGCGGGGGGCCGGATTTTCAACACTGCGGGCGATGCGGTGCTGGCGGAATTTTCCAGCGCCGTCGAAGCGGTGCGCTGCGCGATCGACATCCAGGAAAGCCTACGCACGCGCAACATGGCCTATCCGCCGAGCCGCCAGATGTGCTTTCGCATCGGCATCACAGTCGGCGACGTGGTCGAACGCGACGGCGATCTGCTGGGCGACGGCGTGAATATCGCT
This sequence comes from uncultured Alphaproteobacteria bacterium, assembly GCA_963816565.1. Classification (GTDB taxonomy): domain Bacteria; phylum Pseudomonadota; class Alphaproteobacteria; order Rhizobiales; family Xanthobacteraceae; genus BOG-931. The sequence goes on from CAWFLM010000004.1 coordinate 777,476, forward strand.
GCGCGGCTGGAGGGTATCGCGCCGGTCGGCGGCATCTGCATTTCGCGCACCGTGCATGAGCAGGTGGCGAACAAATTGTCCGTGCACTTCGCCGATATCGGCGAGCAGCAGATCAAGAACATTCCGACCCCGGTCCATGCATATCACATCGAGATGCGGCCGGACGACGCGCGGACCGAGGGACGTTCGGCAAAAGCAGCGGTAATACACTCGGCCTGGATTGCACCGACCGCCGTTGCTGTGGCTGGCGTCGTCCTTCTTGGCATTGCGGCTTTCGCCTATCTGACGCTTAGCCGGACCAATGCGCCGCAAGCGGCGAGCCAACCGGCTGCTTCGCAAGCGCCGCCGCCACCGGTTGCGATTGAAGCCAAGACGCCTCCTCCGGCCTCGCACCAGGCTGAAGCGCTGGTGCCGAAGACGATTCCATTCATTCCCGACCGCGCCCGTGCCGCGGTTCGCGACGCCTATGTGCCCGCGGCAGATCACAAGGCGCTGGCGATATCGACCGCTCCAATAGGCTTCAGCACCGGCCAGGCCGATGATGCCACTGCTGAATCCGCGGCGCTCGACATGTGCCAGAAGCGCGCGGACGCGTTGGCGCCGCCGCGCAAATGCGAGCTTTATGCGGTCGGCAATGCGGTCGTTTATATGCATGCTCGTCCGCCGCTGCCGCCGACGCCGTGGGTTGCGCACGATCCTTCGGTCGAACGGCCGTTGATCGCCGACGACATCCCGCTCGTTCGCGATGCCGGCAAGACCACTATCGAGCGAAATTACGTGCCGGCGCGCGCGCCCAAAGCGCTCGCGATTGGCCCGTTGGGCGGGTTCCTTTTCCTGTTCGGTCAGGAATTGACCGACGAGGCGGTGCGGCGGGTGCTCGAGCTTTGCGGCAACAATGCCGGTGTTCCCTGCATGATCGTTGCCGTGAATGACGATTTTATCGTGCCGGTGCCGATGACGATGAAAGCGGTCGGCTTTTTTCGCGCTGCAAGCGCCACATTGATCGCTTCGGAATTGCGGGACGATGTCGCGCGCCGCCTGGGCAATGGCACCGGCTGGACTGCGGTCGCCGCCGGCGCCGGCGGAAAGGCCGGTCTTGCGCTTGGCGCCGCGAACGAACAGGCAGCGGTTGACAGCGCCGTGGCCGATTGTGGGAAACAGGACCGCTCCTGCCGTGTCATCGCTATCGGCCCGTTCGCCGTCGAGCCGAAGTAGCCGTCTTACGTTTTCGCCAAGGGCCGGAATTCGCGGACGATGCGGTCGTAGACCGCGCGCTTGAACGGCACCACGAGGTCCGGAACGTTTTGCAGCGGCTCCCAGCGCCAGGCGTTAAACTCCGGCTCATGCCCGGCGGGCGATGCCACGTCGATCTCGTCGTCATTGCCGGCAAAGCGCATGGCGAACCACTTTTGCGTTTGACCGCGGTATTTGCCGTTCCACGCCTGGCCAACGATTTCGCGCGGGATATCGTATTTGAGCCATTCCGCAATCTCGCCCAGGCATTCCACCGAGCGGATATTGGTCTCTTCGCGCAGCTCCCGCACCGCCGCGGGCCACGGCTCTTCGCCTTGATCGATGCCACCCTGCGGCATCTGCCAGGAATGCGTGAGGTCGATGTGTTCGGGTCCCTCGATGCGCCGGCCGATAAACACCAAGCCGTCGCGATTAAACAGGGCGCAGCCGACACAGGGACGATAGGGCAGATCTTGCAAGCGCATTGGCAAAAACTATTCGGGAAAGGGCGAATAGCGAGGGGCGAGCAGCGAGAATTAGTCTATTCGCTATTGAGCGGCTTTCCTATTCGCTTGCCGTCGACTGCTTGCCCTTCATCGGGACCGCGGTGATCGGTACGAGGAGCAAGCCGCGGCTTGCCGCTGACTTCGCCCATTTGGCGATTTGCCCGATCGATACCGGCAGCGCGGACGCGATACCGACCGCAACGTTGCGCTCGCGGGCGGCCATTTCCAGGCGACCCAGTGCGCGGTCGATTTCGGCCGGCGTCGGCACTGCATCGATGATGACGTCGGCCCGGGCGAATGGCAGATTGTTGGCGCCGGCGATCTGACCGGCCACACTCCTCGGATTCGAGCCGTCGTCGACGAAGATCAGCCCACGTTTTGCGGTCTCGCGCAGGATCGGCGCGAATGATGTCTCGGAGGCGGTGAATCGCGCGCCCATCGAGTTGGCGAGACCGACATAGCCTTGGAACTGATTCATCACCCAGTGCAGGCGATCGATATTCTGCTCCGGCGTGAGCGAGGTGAGCAGCGTCTGCGGACCGGGATCGTTGTCGGGATATTCAAACGGCTCCATCGGCACCTGCAGCAGAATCTCGTGACCGGCGGCGCGCGCCCTGGCGGCCAGCGAGGCGACCTCCGAGCCATAAGGCACAAAGCCGAGCGTCACCGGACCCGGTAGCTTGGCAATCGCGTCGGACGTCGCATTGGCGCTCACCCCAAGGCCTTCGACGATCAATGCAATCCGCGGGGCGTCGGGTTTCCCGGGCAAGGGCTGCACCGGGCGCGCAAACGCCTCCGATACCCGGGTCCCATCGGCGGCGATTTTGGGAATGGCGCCATGCGGCGTCATTTCGATGAATTTCTGGTCAATCGGGACAGCCTGGGTTGCCGCGGCCCCACTTGCCGGCGCCGGAACCACGACGTCCTGCTTCGCTCCAGTCTTGCCGTCGATAATGGTGACCGTCGTGGTATTGGGTGGTGTAACGGGCGTGGACGGCGCTGCCGGCTCGGTGACCTGCGCTTGGCGCGGTTGGACGCCGCCGGAGACCGGTGCTGCTGGCTGCGGGCTTGGCGGAAGATCAGCGGGTTTGGCGGCAACGCGCAGATTTGCCGGCACGACGGCGATCGGCTCGCCGCCATAAGGATCGTCCGCCACCACCGCCCAAAGCACGAATAGGCCGAGGAACGCGGCGAGCGCTCCGGCTACGAGTTGGGGCACCGGAATCTTGACGGCGCGCCGGCGCTTCTTCGGCTCGCGGCCAAGCGGCGCAGTCAAATCATCGACGGCCATCGATGAATCCTCGGGCCATTCGTGCGCAAATCATGCCCTGGCGAATCATGGCGGAGAGTTTATCACGGCCGGTAAAGGCGCCGGATCGGCCCCAATGGTCGCGCTAGAGGCTCCGGCCGGGAAGCTACACGAGGCTCGGTAAAAAATTCGGGGCGGTTTGCGACCGCCCCGAACTTCAATCCAGCCTAAGTGCTTCCCCTTAATTGGGGACCGAAGCCTTCGGATTCGGCGGGAAAGCGGCGTTGCTTGCCGTGCCGCGCAGCAGATCGAGTGCCATGTGGATCGCCTTGTCGTCTTTCTCGTCCGGCGGCACGTAGGACTGCGACCCCGACTTTTCGGCGCCCGTCGCCGCAAGGTGACCGCGTAACGAGGCTTCACCCTCGGAATCGGTTTCGCCCTTTAAGCTGGCCGGCACGTCCTGCGTCACCTCGATATCAGGCTTGATGCCCTGCGCTTGGATCGAACGGCCCGACGGCGTGTAGTAACGTGCGGTGGTCAGCCGAAGCGCGCCATTGCCGGCGCCGAGCGGGATGATGGTCTGCACCGATCCCTTGCCGAATGAGCGCGTGCCGATCAGCGTCGCGCGTTTATGGTCCTGCAGCGCGCCGGCGACGATCTCCGACGCCGAAGCCGAGCCGCCGTTGATCAGCACAATCACCGGCTTGCCCTTGGTCATGTCGCCCGGACGCGCATTAAAGCGCTGCGTCTCCTCGGGATTGCGACCGCGCGTCGATACGATCTCGCCCTTGTCGAGGAAAGTATCGGACACCGAAATCGCCTGATCGAGGAGGCCGCCGGGATTGTTCCGCAGATCGACGATGTAGCCCTTGATCTTATCGGCGCCGAGCTGGCTGTTGAGATCGTTGATCGCCTGCTTCAGCCCATCGGTGGTCTGCTCGTTGAACTGCGTGATGCGGATATAGCCGACGTCATCGCCTTCGGCGTGCGAGCGCACCGATTTCACGCGGATGATGTCGCGCACGATCGTCAAATCGATCGGCTTGTCGGCGCCCTTGCGCATGATGGTGAGCTTGATCTTGGAATTCACCGGGCCGCGCATTTTGTCGACGGCTTGATTGAGAGTGAGGCCCTGCACCGCCTCGTCGTCGAGCTTGGTGATGATGTCATTGGCCATAACGCCGGCCTTGGCCGCGGGCGTATCGTCGATTGGCGCCACCACCTTCACCAGGCCGTCCTCCATGGTGACCTCGATGCCGAGGCCGCCGAACTCGCCGCGGGTCTGCACTTGCATGTCGCGGAAGCTTTTCGGATCCATGTAGCTCGAATGCGGATCGAGCCCCGACAACATGCCGTTGATCGCCGATTCGACGAGCTGCTTGTCATCGGGTTTCTCAACGTAGTCGGCGCGGACGCGCTCAAAAACGTCGCCGAACAGGTCAAGCTGCTGATAGGTGCTTGAGGCGGCCGCGCTTGCGGCCGAGCCGAACAACATTGCGTGTGGCTGAGTGACCAGCAGCGCTACCGCGGCGCCGGCCACTGCACCGAGGATAACCAGATAAGTTTTGCGCATCATCCGCGAACCTTTTCGCCTTCGTTTGTCGCCCACCAGGGGCTGGGGTCGATGGGAGTGCCGTCCTTGCGGAACTCCACATAGAGTACGGGCTGCTTGGGCCCGGTCGTGACGGCTGCCGCTGCTTGCGATGCGTCGCCCATCATCGCTACCGGCTCGCCGGTTAACACGAACTGTCCGAGATCGACAGAAATCCGATCCATCCCCGCTAACAGGACATGATACCCGCCGCCGGCATTGAGGATCAAGAGTTGCCCATAGCTTCGAAACGGTCCGGCGTAAACAACCCAACCGTCGCATGGGGCGGTAATCTCGGCTCCGGGCTGGGCGCCGATGGAAAGGCCTTTTTGGGTGCCGCCAACACCGTCGGATCCGCCGAATGCACGGATTGGCACGCCATTGACCGGCAAATGCAGGTGCCCGCGCATAGCGGCGAAGGCAACCGCCGGGGCCAAGCGGCCGGGGTCGCTTAAGGCTGCGAGTTGCGGCTGTATCGCATCGTTGGCGATGGTGCGGGCGGCGTCGCGCGCCGCCCGGGTGGCCGGATCGAGACCGGCTTCAAGCTTGGCAAGCAAATCCTTGATTGAATCGACCTGGCGCGCGAGGCCCGCCGCACGTTGCCGCTCGGCGTTGAGCGCCTGCTCCGCGGAGGCCTCATTCTTCTGCCGTTGGTCGATCAGAAGCGTCAGCCGAAGCTGCTCGTGTCCGAGCAGATCGAGGTCCCCGGACAGGCGGTTGCTTTCGTCCACGATTTGTTGGCGCACGCGCACCAGATCCGACAAATCGCCGGCCAACGCGTCCGCCTGCGCACGCATTTCGGGCAGCACGGCGCCGAGCGTGATGGCCGTGCGCACCGCTTTGAGCGCGTCCTCCGGCCGCACCATGAGCGCAGGCGGCGGCTGCCGACCAATACGCTGCAAAGCCACGAGAATTTCGACAATCACGTCACGGCGCTCATTAAGCGATTGACGCAGCAGTTTTTCCTGCTCATCGAGCGGCGCAAGGCGCGTGCGCGTGGCGTCAATATTGGCTTCGACGTCCCGGACCCTGGCAGCGGTGCCGATGAGGTCCTGATTAAATTTGCGCCGGTCCAGGCCCAACGCCTCGATCTCCATCTGCAGCTTGGCCTGGCTCGCCACCGAATTGCGTTGGCGGGCGAGCGCCGCGTCGAGGTCCTTGTCATGCTGCTTGAGTGCATCCACGGCGCCCGCCTGGGACGCAGCGCCCTCAGGAGCCATGGGCGGAACCGGCGGGTTTTGCGCCGCGGGTGTGTCCGCAGGAGCCACGCTTGCCGGCGTCTGGGCCAATGCGGCGCTGCGCGCTTAGGTCCGCGCCTAGCGGGAGCACCAATGCCAAAGCCGAGCCGAGCACAAAGCGCGGATCGGTGCGGCTCGACCGTCGGAGAATCATCGGGTTCAAGGGTAGGCGGCGACCTCGGAAACGCAAGAGAAACAGCACAAAACGGGCCGGCGTGAGACCGGAATAAGACATTGGCAGCTTCAGGCCGTCACAATTCGGTGAGGCGCGAACACGAGGCGCTTCCATGGCGAATTTCCGGTCGGGTTCAAGCCCGGTGATAAGGGTGTCCGGCAAGGATCGTGCCGACGCGGTAAAGCTGCTCAAGCAGCATGATGCGCACCAGCTGGTGTGGCCAGGTCGCCGCGCCGAATGCCAGCTTGAGCTTGGCGCGATCGCGCAAGGCTTGCGCCAGCCCGTCGGCGCCGCCGATCACGAAACAAACGGCGGAACGGCCCTCCTCGCGCCACTTGCGCAACGTGGTCGACAGCGTCGCGCTGTCGAGGTTGTCGCCTCGCTCGTCGAGGATGACAACGATTGCCTGCTCAGGGATGACATTGGCGATCGCGATCGATTCCTCGACGCGTCTGCGTTCGGCATCGTGCGCGCGGCTTTCGCGAATCTCGACGACTTCGATTTCACGAAGGCCGAAAGCGCGACCGATCGCTTCGGCGCGCTTGCGATAGGCTGCAGCGAGGTCGCGCTCGGAGCCTTGTTTCAGCCGACCGACGGCGGCGATGACAATACGCATGAGCTTTCTTATGACGGCCGAGATTTCAAGGTACCGCGTCCGCTGTCAGCGGCATGTCGACGTAGATCTTATAGGATTGCGACCTCGGTTTGGTCTTGTCCGCTTCATTGAGATATTCGATCGAGCTTTTCCCCAAATAAGCGCGCGGCAAAATCATCACGCGAATGAACCGCGTTGGACGGTCCGCGGCTTGCGCGAAGACGCCGTCCGGCCCGGTCTCGTACCATGCCCCGCCGGGACCGTATGACGTGGAACGGCCATGGGTGTCGATACGGATGCCGCCTTCGATCACGCAGCGAATGCCCGGTCCTTGGTGCCGATGCAGATACGCGCAGCCGCCCGGCGGAAAGGCAACGCTGTCGCCGCGCAGCAGAAGCGCGCCTTTCGGCGCCGTCTCAAGGCGCGCCGCCAGCTTTTCCCTGGAGACGACGCCGCGGGCCGCATTGCCGCCGCCGGGACCGGCGTCCGGCACAAGCTCCCAGCGCCACAGCGTCGCGCCGGTGCCCCCCGCCTTGACCGTGACCGCTCCTTCACCGCCGAGCGTTTCTTCGTCGCGCAGCGTACGATCCGCGGCGGCGACCGTGCCATGGACGACAAAAATCATGCGCGGCAGGGCCGGCCAGCATGCCTCGGCATCGTTCGCCAGCACGTCTTCGTACAGCCGCAGCGTGGGATACATTTTTCCGTCTCCTTGAGGCGTCATGCGCCCGGCGAGTGTCTGTGCCGATCGTTACGCGCGCAACGGCATTTACACTCGCGCGCCGGCATTGCTAAATCGATTTTGGCGCTGCCCACCCTGCGTTTGCCCACTGTAACGCGCGTTGGGAGGCAGCCATAGCCGGAAGCGACACCGAGCGCTTCCGCTATAAAACAAATCGGGGAGGAGCTCGATGCAACGAACCACGCCGCCATTTCGCGCCGACCATGTCGGCAGCCTGCTGCGACCGGCTGCGCTGAAGGAAGCGCGCGTCAAACGCGAACGCAACGAGATTTCCGCGGACGAATTGCGGGCGGTCGAAGATCGCGAGATTGAAAAGGTGATCAAGAAGCAGGAAGAGATCGGGCTGAAGCTCGCCACCGACGGCGAATTTCGCCGCTCTTGGTGGCATTTCGATTTTTTCCGCGGCCTTGACGGGGTGACATTTTACACAACCGACCACGGCATCCAGTTTCGCGGCGTGCAGACCAAGTCGGAAGCCATCAAGATTGACGGCAAGATCGGCTTTTCCGGGCATCCGATGCTCGAGCACTTCAAATTTCTAAAGGCGCATACGCGCGTCGTGCCAAAGATGACAATTCCGGCGCCGTCCACATTCCATTTCAGGCAGGGCCGCGCCGCGATCAGTAGCGAGGTCTATCCCGAGTTGGAGCCGTTTTTCGACGACCTCGCCAAGGCCTATCGCGGCGCCATCCGCGCGTTTTACGATGCCGGGTGCCGCTACCTGCAGCTCGACGATACGGCCTGGTCCATGGTGTGCGACCCGAACGAACGCGCCCAATCGAAAACCCGCGGCGACGATCCGGACACGCTGCCGAAGCGCTATGCGCGTCTCACCAATGCCGCGCTCGAAGGTAAGCCCGCCGATATGGCGATCACCATGCATTCGTGCCGCGGCAATTTCCGCTCGACCTTTATTGCTTCGGGCGGCTACGAGTTCGTCGCCGAACAACTTCTCGGCAATACCGGCCTCGACGGTTATTTTCTCGAATACGATTCCGAGCGAGCCGGCGGGTTCGAGCCGCTTCGCTTCTTCCCCAAGGACAAGAAACAGATCGTGCTCGGCCTCGTCACCTCGAAAAGCGGCGTGCTGGAGCGAAAAGACGATATCAGGCGCCGCATCGACGAAGCGGCAAAATATGTCGCGCTCGATCAGCTTTGCCTGTCGCCGCAATGCGGCTTTGCTTCGACCGAAGAGGGCAACGTTCTGTCCGAGGGCGAGCAATGGGCCAAGCTCAAGATGATCGTGGAAATCGCCAACGACGTGTGGGGTTGAACATGCAACGAGCCAAGCCGCCGTTCCGCGCCGATCACGTCGGCAGCCTGTTGCGCACGGCAGCGCTCAAGGCGGCGCGGGAGAAGCGGGTGCGCGGCGAAATCGGCGCTGAGGCGTTCAAGGAGATCGAAGATCGCGAAGTCGAAGGCGTGATCAAGAAGCAGGAAGGCGTGGGCCTCAAATCGATCACCGATGGCGAATACCGGCGCATTTCCTGGAACACGGATTTTCTCGAACAGCTCGATAACGTCGAGTCCTATATCGGCGAGCGCAAAATCAAGTTTTCGACCAGCGGTCCACAGCCCCGGCCGCTGCTGTTGCGCGTCGTCGGCAAGCTCGGAGGCTACAAGCCTCATCCGATGATCGAGCATTTCAAGTTTTTGCAGGCGCACACCAAACAGACGCCGAAGATGACGATCCCGTCGCCGTCATCGCTGCATTTCCGCTACGGCCGCGACGCGGTGCCGGAATCGATCTATCCGGCAATGGACGAGTTTTATCGCGACCTCGGGCAGTCCTATCGCAAAATCGTCCGCGGCTTTGCCGACGCCGGCTGCCGCTATCTGCAGCTCGACGAAGTCAACCTGACCTACTTATGCGATCCGTCGCTGCGCAAATTGATCGTCGACCGCGGCGAGAACCCGGATACGCTGCCCGCCACTTATGCCGACATGATCAACGCCGCGATTTCCGACATCCCGCCCGACATGGCCATCACCATGCATCTATGCCGCGGCAATTTTCGCTCGAACTTCGTGGCGTCGGGCGGTTACGAGCCGGTGGCGGAAATTCTCTTCAACACAATCAACGTTCACGGCTATTTCATGGAATACGACTCCGAACGCGCCGGCGGGTTTGAGCCGTTGCGCTTTGTGCCGAAGGGCAAGACCGTGGTGCTTGGGCTTGTCACCAGCAAAACCGGCACCCTGGAAAAGAAGGACGCCATCAAGCGCCGCATCGAGGAGGCGGCGAAATTCGTCGACCTCGATCAGCTTTGCCTGTCGCCGCAATGCGGCTTTGCCTCGACCGAGGAGGGCAATGTGTTGGCCGAGGACGAGGAATGGGCGAAATTGCGGATGATTGTCGAAATCGCCAGCGAGATTTGGGGATAAGCGATGAGTCAACGAACCAAGCCGCCGTTCCGCGCCGATCACGTCGGCAGCCTGTTACGGCCGGCCGAGCTCAAAGCCGCACGCGAGAAATTCGCCAAAGGCGACATTGACGCCGCAGCGCTCAGGGCGGTCGAGGATCGCGCGATCGCGGACGTCATCGGCAAACAGGAAGCGGTCGGGTTGCAATCCATTACCGACGGCGAATTCCGCCGCTCATGGTGGCATCTCGATTTCTTATGGGGTCTCGACGGCGTCGAAAAGCACGTCATGGACACCGGCATCGCGTTCGCCGCCGTCACCACGCGAAACGAAGGCGTGAAGGTCACCGGCAAGATCGGGTTTACCGGTCATCCGATGATCGACCATTTCAAATTCCTCAAGGCCAACACGACGCGAACGCCGAAAATGACCATTCCGGCGCCGTCGGCGCTTTACGGCCGCCCCAGCCCGACGCCGATCGACAAGTCGATTTATCCGACGCTCGATGCGTTCTTTGCCGATCTCGGCCAGGCTTACAAGAAAGCGGTGCGCGCTTTCGCCGACGCCGGCTGCCGTTATCTGCAGCTCGACGAGGTCTTTATCGCCATGCTGTGCGATCCGCACTACCGTCAGCAGATGAAGGACCGCGGCGACGATCCCGATGCGCTCGGTACCATCTACGGCGACCTCATCAACACCGCGATTTCCGATATTCCGCCCGATATGACGGTGACGATGCATCTGTGCCGCGGCAACTACAAATCGACCTTCATGGGCTCGGGCGGCTATGACGCGATGCAGGAAGTGCTGTTCGACCGCATCAAGGTGCATGGCTATTTCATGGAATACGACACCGCGCGCGCGGGCGGCTTCGAACCGCTGCGGCGCCTGCACAAGGATCGCCTGGCCGTGCTCGGCCTGGTGACGACAAAAACCGGCAAGCTCGAATCCGCCGATACACTCAAACGCCGCATCGAAGAAGCCGCCAAGTTCACCAGCATTGAGCAGCTCTGCCTGTCGCCGCAATGCGGATTTGCCTCGACCGAGGAAGGCAATATCCTTGCCGAAGACGAACAATGGGCCAAGCTGACGATGATCGGCAAGGTCGCGCGCGAAGTCTGGGGGACATAGGCGGATGCCGAATATCGTTGCCGGCAAGGTCGCCATCGTCACCGGGGCGGGCCGCGGCATCGGCCGCGGCATCGCGCTTCTGATGGCGCAAGAGGGCGCCCGCGTCGTGGTCTGCGATATCGGCGCGGGCCTCGACGGCGGCGGCGCCGACGCCGGGCCGGCGCAGGCCGTGGTCGATGAGATCAAGCATGCCGGCGGCGAAGCGATCGCCTCGACGCTCTCGATCAGCTCGCCCGGCAACGCGGAAAAAATCGTCCAGGCGGCGCTCGACGCGTTCGGCCGCGTCGATATTCTCGTCAATAACGCCGGCATTTTGCGTGACCGCATTTTCCACCGCATGAGCTGGTCGGACTGGTCGGACGTGATCGACGTGCATCTGCACGGCAGCTTCGCCATGAGCCGCGCCTGCGCCACCCATTTCCGCGAACAGAATTCCGGCAGTTTCGTGCACATGACCTCGACCTCCGGGCTGATCGGCAATTTCGGGCAGGCCAATTACATGGCGGCGAAGATGGGTATCGTCGGCCTGTCGCGCGGCATTGCGCTCGACATGGCGCGCTTTGACGTGCGCTCGAACTGCATCGCGCCGTTTGCCTGGACGCGGATGATCGATTCGATCCCGGCCGAGACCGAGGCGGAAAAAGCGCGCGTCGCGGCCTTCCGTCAGATGACGCCGGAGAAAATCGCTCCGCTCGCCGTCTATCTCGGCTCCGATCGGGCTGACGGCATCAGCGGCCAGATTTTTTCGGTGCGCAACAACGAGATTTATCTGTTCAATCAGACGCGTCCGATCCGTACGCTGCACCGCTCCGACGGCTGGACGCCGGAAAAGCTCGATGCGCAGCTCAAGGGCGCGTTCGCCGCCTCGTTCACCCCGCTCGACCGTTCGAGCGACGTGTTTTCCTGGGACCCGGTGTGATGGCGATCGTCTACGACAGACTGATGGCGCTCGACATTCCGCCCAGGGAGCAAACTTACGACGCGAAAGACTGCATCCTCTACGCGCTCGGTATCGGCTTCGGTCACGATCCGATGAACGAGGACGAGCTGCCGTTCGTTTATGAAAAAAATCTCAAAGTGCCGCCGACCATGGGAACCGTGCTCGGCCACCCCGGCTTTTGGGCGCGTAACCGCGACACCGGCATCGACTGGGTCAAGGTCGTCAACGGCGAGCAGGGTATCACCTTGCACCGGCCGCTCGCCGGAGCGGGAATCGTGATCGGCCGGCAACGCATCGTCGAGGTGATCGACAAGGGCGCCGGCAAGGGAGCGCTTGTGCTTTCCGAGCGTAAGATTGCCGACAAGGCGACCGGCGAACCGATCGCGACGGTGACGCATACGATGTTTTGCAGGGGCGACGGCGGCTTCGGCGGTCCGCCGCGCCAAGCGCCGGCGCCGCATGAGCTGCCGGCGCGTGCGCCCGATGCGGTCTGCGATCTCGCCACGCGGCCGGAAGCGGCGCTGATCTACCGGCTGAGCGGCGATCTCAATCCGATCCACTCCGACCCCGCCGTTGCCAAACAAGCCGGATATCCGCGTCCGATCATGCACGGTCTCGGCAGCTTTGGCACCGCGGCGCGCGCGGTTCTGAAAACCTTTTGCGGCTACGATCCGAAGAAGCTCGTGGCGTTTGCCGCACGGTTTTCGGCGCCGGTATATCCCGGTGAGACGTTGCGCACCGAGATGTGGCGCGACGGCGCAGTCGTGAGCTTTCGCTCCCGGGTGGTGGAGCGCGACGTCATCGCCGTCAATAACGGCCGTGCCGAGGTGCGGCCGTGACGGAAAACGCGGATCTCGCGCCAATCCGCCAGGCCGTCCGCGCCTTGTGCGCCGATTTTCCCGGCGAGTATTGGCGCACGCTCGATCGCGAGCGCGCCTATCCGGAGAGATTTGTCGCCGCCTTGACTAAAGCCGGCTTTCTCGCCGCGCTCATCCCCGAAGAGTTCGGCGGCAGCGGGCTCAATATGAGTGCCGCCGCCGCGATCATGGAGGAGATTCAGGCTTCCGGCTGCAACGGCGCCGCTTGCCATGCGCAGATGTACACGATGGGGACGCTGCTCCGCCACGGTAGCGCCGAACAGAAAAGGCGTTATCTGCCCGGAATTGCCCGCGGCGAGCTGCGGCTGCAAGCATTCGGCGTCACCGAGCCGACGTCGGGCACCGACACATTGAGCTTGCGCACTACGGCCGTGCGTGACGGCAACGAAAGCTATGTCGTCAACGGCCAGAAGATTTGGACGTCTCGTGCGGAGCATTCGGATCTCATGCTTCTTCTGGCGCGAACGACGCCGCGCGAGCAGGCCAAGAAACGCACCGACGGCCTGTCCGTTTTTCTCGTCGATATGCGGAACGTCAAAGGCAAAGGCCTGACCATCCGTCCGATCCGCACCATGATGAATCACGCCACGACCGAAGTGTTCTTCGAGAATATGCGGGTGCCGGCGGACAATCTCATCGGCGTGGAGGGCGAAGGCTTCCGCTACATCCTCTCCGGCATGAATGCCGAACGCATCCTGATCGCCGCCGAATGTATCGGCGACGCCAAATGGTTTATCGGCAAGGCTACGGCCTATGCCGGCGAGCGGGTCGTGTTCGGCCGGCCGATCGGCCAGAACCAGGGCGTTCAGTTTCCCATCGCGCGCGCTTACATCGCCATGCGGGCCGCCGAATTGATGGTGCGCGAGGCGGCAGAGCTCTACGAAGCCGCCAAGGACTGCGGCGCCGAGGCGAACATGGCCAAGCACCTTGCCGCCGAGGCATCGTGGGCGGCAGCCGACATGTGCGTGCAGACCCACGGCGGTTTCGGCTTCGCCGAAGAATTCGATATCGAGCGCAAATTCCGCGAGACCAGGCTTTATACCGTGGCGCCGATCTCGACGAATATGGTGCTGTCCTACATTGCCGAGCATGTGCTCGGCCTGCCGAGGTCGTATTGAGTAGTTCGCTGCCGCTGTCCGGGGTTCTCGTCGTCTCGCTCGAGCAGGCGGTTGCCGCGCCGATGTGCACGTGCCGGCTCGCCGATGCCGGCGCGCGTGTCATCAAGGTCGAGCGGCCGGATGGCGACTTCGCGCGCGGCTACGACGATCTGGTGCATGGCGAGTGCAGCTATTTCGTCTGGCTCAACCGCGGCAAGGAATCCGTCGTGCTCGACCTCGGCAAGCACGAGGATAAAGCGCTGCTTGCTGCGATGATCGCGCGTGCCGATGTGTTCGTGCAGAATCTAAAGCCCGGCGCGGTCGGCAAGCTCGGCTTCGACATCGCCGAATTACGGCGCCGGCATCCGCGCCTCATTTGTTGCTCGATTTCCGGCTTCGGCGAGAGTGGGCCGCATGCCGGGCGCAAGGCCTACGATATGCTGATCCAGGCCGAATCCGGCCTTGCCTCGATCACCGGTACGGTGGAGCCGTCGCGCGTCGGCGTTTCGGTCGTGGACATCGCTTCGGGCATGAATGCCTACCAGGCGATCCTCGAAGCCCTGATCGCGCGGCAACGCACCGGCGAAGGCGCCGCGCTGTCGATATCGATGTTCGACGCCATGGCGGATTGGATGACCGTGCCGCTGTTACAGCAGGAGGCCGGCGCGCCGCCGCAACGCATGGGTCTGGCTCATACATCGATCTCGCCCTACGGCGCGTTCAAGAGCCGTGACGGCGTCGATATTCTCATTTCCATCCAAAGCGACCGCGAATGGCGGGTGCTGGCGGAAAAGGTCTTGAATGACGCCGCACTCGCGGCCGATCCGGCCTTTGCCACCAATGTCGAACGCGTCAAACGCCGCGCCGCAACCGACGGCAAAGTCGCCAAAATCTTCGGCGCGCTCGACGCGGAAGCGCTCGAGCAAGAGCTTGCCGCCGCCGATATCGCCTTCGCCCGCGTCAACGGACCGGCCGAGCTGGCGCGCCATCCGCACTTGCGGCGCATCACCGTTGGCACGCCGAGCGGGCCGGTCTCTTATCCGGCGCCGGCCGAACATGGCTCGGCGTCGCGACGCTACGGCCCGGTGCCGGGGCTGGGCGAGCATACCGAGAAGGTGCGCGCCGAATTCACGGCGGCTACTATGAACGCAAAGTGACAGAGGAGACGTCCATGGACATCGGCTTTATCGGTCTCGGCAATATGGGTGCGCATATGGCGCGCCGCCTGGTCGAAGCCGGCCACAAGGTCATCGTTTATGACACGCGTCAGGAAGCGATCGGCAATCTCGCCGCGATCGGCGGCGTGGCCGCGCGTTCGCCGAAGGAGGTTGCCGACGCCGCCGAGACGGTGATGGTCAGTCTGCCGACCCCCGACATCGTGCTCAAGGTCGCAACCGGTCCCGACGGTGTCATCGAAGGCAAGCGAGTGCGCCGCTTCGTCGATCTCTCGACCACCGGATCGGTGATGGCGCAGCGGATTTTCAAATTGCTTGCGGACAAAAACATCGTGCAGATCGATGCGCCGGTGTCGGGCGGCGTCAAGGGCGCGGAAAAGGGCACGGTCGCGGTGATGGCGTCGGGCCCGCGCGCCGAGGTCGAAGCGGTCGAGCCGGCGCTCAAAGTGATCGGCAAGTTCTTCTACATTGGCGAGCGGCCCGGCGCGGGGCAGACGATGAAGCTTTGCAACAACGTGCTGTCGGCTGCCGCGATGGCCGCGACGTCGGAATCGATGGTGGTGGGCGTCAAGGCCGGTCTCGATCCACGCGTCATGGTGGACGTCATCAACGCCAGCTCCGGCCGCTCAACGGCGACCGAGCAAAAATTCCCCGACGTGGTGATTCCGCGCAAATTCAATCAGGGATTCACGGCGGGCCTGATGATGAAGGACGTGAACTTATTCGTGTCCGAGGCCAAAGCGCTCGGCGTGCCGATCGAAGTGTGCGAGGCGGTCGCCGCGTTGCTCAAGCTCACCTGTGACGAAATCGGTCCGGAAAAAGATATCACCACCATCGTGCAGCCGATCGAGCACCGTGCCGGGGTCGAAGTGCGGGCGCCGAAGTCTTAAAGACCGAGTTGTCGCCGAAAAAGCTCGCCGGATTGCACAAACCGGGCCATAATACATTAATTGTCAATGGCTTATTGGAATGCGCCGTTCTGTGATCGCGGTCACTTCGCGCCCCGCACGGGCCGTTAGGGTAGCAAACACTCGGTCGTCATCGGTCATTATCTCGGTCCCCAACCACCCCCCAATGACCATGACGTCCAAGGGGTGAGGTTAGTCCCCCATACACCCCGATGACCCTGGAAAGGGTCAGCCTGGCCCGCCCGAACAAAGCAGTCCGGGCGGGCTTTTCCTTATCCGAAATATGTCCCATGTTCCCTTGCCAGTTTCCCTGGCCGGTCGAGAATTGGCCCCGAACACTGCGCGGCGTCAGGCGTCATGCCACCTGCTCGTTCCACTCCGAGTCTGCTGACAGGTTTGCCGGAACATCTTTCGGCCAACCTTTTCACCAGCGCGACACCGGTAAAGCTCAACGCCGACGAGGTGTTGTTCCTGGCCGGCGATGCCGGTGACGGCTGTTATCGCGTCGAAGATGGTCTTCTCAAGGTCATCATGGTGTCGCGCGGCGGCACGGAGCGGATTCTCGCTTTTCTCGGTCCGGGCGCCATTGTCGGCGAGCTTTCGATCATCGACGGGCTGCCACGCTCGGCCACGGTCGTGGCCGTGCGCGCCGCCATTTTGAGTTTCCTGAGCCGGGCCGCCTTCGAGGACTTCGCCAAAAAACATCCCGAAATTTACAAATCGCTGGTGACCTTGATCGCCGCGCGGCTGCGTGAGACCGACGCGGCGCTGGCGGCCGGCAGCTTTTTGCCGCTGCGTGGCCGCGTTGCTTGCACGCTTCTTGAACTGGCGCAGGAATTCGGCCAGGACGTCGGCGCGGGCCGCATCGTCATTCGCCAGAAGATCGGTCAGAGCGACCTCGCCGCCATGGCCGGTATCGCTCGCGAGAACGTCAGCCGAATTCTCAATGACTGGAAGCGGCGCAAATTGGTCAGTCGCCTGTCCGGTTATTATTGCCTTGAGAACAAGGCGCAGCTGCAGAGCGAAGCTGAACTATAGCCTTGCCGGAGCTTGCCTTTCTGAACCTTGCTGGGCCCCAGCTACCGCCTCGGCAAAACCCCCGCTAAAAGCCTTGTCATGAACACGGCCACGGAAACCCCGCAGCTTGCCGACTTTCGCCGCATCGTTGTGAAGGTCGGCTCCTCGCTTTTGGTCGACGCCAAGGCCGGCAAGCTCAACGAATTGTGGCTCGCTTCGCTGGCCGCCGATCTCGCCGTGCTGCATGGCGGCAAACGGGACCTGCTGGTGGTCTCTTCCGGCGCCATCGCGCTCGGGCGCACGGTGCTCAAATTGCCGGCAGGACCGCTTGAACTTGAGGACAGCCAGGCCGCTGCTGCGGTCGGCCAGATCGCGCTGGCGCGCACTTGGACCGAGGCGCTGTCGCGCCACGCCATCACGGCCGGCCAGATCCTGGTGACTTTGGGGGATACCGAAGAGCGGCGGCGCTATCTCAACGCCCGCTCGACCATAGACCGGCTCTTGGAATGGCGCGCGGTGCCGGTCATCAACGAGAACGATACCGTCGCAACGAGCGAGATTCGTTACGGCGACAACGACCGGCTGGCCGCGCGGGTCGCTACCATGGTGAGCGCGGATCTGGTCGTTCTGCTGTCCGATGTCGACGGCCTGTATGATGCGCCGCCCGGCACGACCTCGTCGGCGCGACATATACCGCGCGTCGAGCGCATTACGCCCGAAATCGAAGCGATGGCCGGCGCCGCGGGCTCAGATTTGTCGCGGGGCGGCATGCAGACAAAGCTCGAAGCTGCCAAGATCGCCACCGGCGCCGGCACCCACATGGTGATCGCCTCGGGACACATCGAACATCCGCTCGACGCCATCGCCAAAGGTGCGAGGTGCACCTGGTTTCTTGCCGCGGGAAATCCGGTGACTGCGCGCAAGAAATGGATCGCCGGCTCGCTTGAGCCCAAGGGTACGCTCGTCATCGATGCTGGTGCTGTTGCCGCGCTTCGCCGCGGCAACAGCCTGCTCCCGGTCGGAGTGGTGCGGATCGAAGGCGATTTTGCGCGCGGCGACGCGGTCATCATTCGCGGGCCGGACGGCGCGGAAATCGGCCGCGGACTATGCGCCTATGACGCTGAGGATGCGCAAAAGATCAGAGGCCGCTCGTCCGCGGATATCGATACGATCCTCGGCTTTTCCGGCCGAGCCGAGATGGTTCATCGCGACAATCTGGTCGTCGGCCGGGAATAGGGGCAGGTGAGGGCATTGCGAAAAGATGAACCCCGGCCGCTTTAGCGGCCGGGGTTCGACGCCGGGTGATTGAGGGTGAGGGGCTGGGGGGCTTCGCCCGGCGCTTGACTGTCAACGGCGGTGCTGGCGGTGGGTTCCGGCCTGGACCATAATTTTCTTCGCTCTGGCGGCAGCCTTCCCCCTATGGGAAGTTCCATTGCCGCTACGCCTACGGCTGCGCACCCAAGGCGACGCCGGACCGGCGAAATCGCCGCCGGAATCGCTGGCAAGATTGAAGCGCTGGCCGCCCGGCAGGACCACATAACGCGAGTACACGCGCAAATCGCCATGTTCCCCGCCGCGTCCCTCGAGCACATAGGTGGTTCCGACGGGGAACCGCTTGGGCAAGCGGTTCGGCTGAGGACCAGCTGACAAATGCATGACACCCTCTCAGTTGCCGAATAGGAATGGGGAACGCCGACAATTTCGTGCAGGTTCCTCGAAATTTGTGACGTGCCCACGAATGCTGTGGATTGCTGTGGGTATTCACCCCCGGGCCCCCAAGGCGGGTCGCCGTAACGGCCACCTGCCGACTGCCTCGCCGGACTTGGCCGAACATGGTAGGAGGTTCCCGAATGCAAGACGGATCAATGCCATGAGGGCGCAATGAACGCCCCGCTCAAGGCGGTCGCAGGGTCGGCGAAGGCCGAAGCCGCGTTAGCGGTCACGATGCGTGAGATCGGCCGCGAGACGCGCAAAGCGGCGCGTGTGGTGGCGCTTGCTCCGGCGGCGCAACGGACCCAGGCATTGGCGGCAATGGCCAAGGCCATCCGCGGCTCGCAGGCTGAGATCCTCGCCGCCAATGCGGAAGATCGGGCAGAGGCGAAGTCCGGCGGCGCGACGGCGGCGTTCCTCGATAGGCTTTCGCTCGATGCCGCACGCGTCGATGCGATGGCGGCCGGACTCGATGTGATCCGCAAGCTCAAGGATCCGGTCGGCACCGTTATGGCGTCATGGCGCCGTCCGAACGGCATGCGCATCGAACGCGTACGGGTTCCGCTTGGCGTCGTCGGCGTCATCTATGAAAGCCGGCCCAATGTCACCGCGGATGCCGGCGCGCTTTGCCTCAAAGCGGGCAATGCCGCGATCCTCCGCGGCGGCTCCGAGAGCTTCCGGTCATGCCGCGCGATCCACGCGGCGCTGGTCGAAGGATTGGTCGCAGCCGGGCTGCCCGCGGCGACCATCACCCTCGTTCCGACCCGCGACCGCGAAGCGGTCGGCATGATGCTGGCTGGACTCGACGGCGCCATCGACGTGATCGTGCCGCGCGGCGGCAAAAATCTGGTCAGCCGCGTACAGACCGAGGCGCGCGTGCCGGTGTTCGCTCACCTCGAAGGGGTGTGCCACGTCTATGTCGACGGCAAGGCCAAGCTCGGCATGGCCAAATCGATCGTGCTCAATGCCAAGATGCGCCGCACCGGCGTATGCGGTGCGGCTGAGACCTTGCTCGTCGATCGCGCCGGTGCCGCAAAACTCCTCAAGCCGCTCCTGACTATGCTGCTGGACGCCGGTTGCGAGATTCGCGGCGACGCTGCGGTTCAGGCCGTCGACACCCGGGTGAAACCGGCCAGCAAGGCCGATTGGAGCACCGAATATCTCGACGCCATTCTGACCGCCGGTGTGGTCGAGGGCGTCGATGCCGCGATCGCGCATATCGAGCGGTACGGCTCGCATCACACCGACGCGATCGTCACCGAAGACAAGAGCGCGGCGGAGAAATTTTTGCGCGAAGTGGATTCGGCAATCGTGCTGCATAATGCGTCGACGCAATTCGCCGATGGCGGCGAGTTTGGCTTTGGCGCCGAAATCGGCATCGCCACCGGCCGACTGCACGCCCGCGGTCCGGTCGGCGTCGAACAGCTGACGACTTTCAAGTACCGCATACGCGGCAGCGGACAGACGCGGCCATGATCATTCGTCGCCTTCGCCGCGAAGCGGTGCGGCAAGGATGGCGGGCGATGCGTAGGGAGGGGGACTGTTTCTGAAAGCCATGAATTGGGAGCTTGTTCCTGCGCGCCAGGTTGCCGTAACGCCCGGCCGCCGCGGCAGCATTGTTCTGCCGCCCCATGCGCGAGGCATGCGCATCGGCCTGTTCGGCGGCACATTCGATCCCCCACACGCGGCGCACCGCGCGGCATCGTTGCTGGTGATGCATCGCCTCGGTCTCGATCGGCTGTGGTGGCTGGTCACGCCCGGCAATCCGCTCAAGGACATTCGCGGACTGGCGCCGCTCGCCGAGCGCGTTGCCGCGGCCCGCGCTCTTGCCCATCATCCGCGCATCGACGTCAGCGATTTCGAAGCCGATCTCGGCACCAACTACACCTATGGGACTATCAGTTATCTGGTGCGGAGCTGTCCGGGGGTGCGCTTCGTCTGGATCATGGGGGCCGATAATTTACGCCACTTTCATCGCTGGCAGCGCTGGCGCGACATCGCTGCGCTGGTTCCCGTCGCGGTGATCGATCGGCTCGGTCCAAGCCTTTACTCGACGGCGGGAGTCGCCGGTCTGGCGCTGGGTTGGGCGCGAATCCCGAAATCGGCGGCAAGGACGCTGCCGGACCGAAAGCCGCCGGTCTGGATTTACTTGCACGGCCTCAAATCACCGCTATCGTCGACGGCGCTGCGCGCAGCCCGCGGGTTGCGCAAGCCGGCCAAGAAGCCGGGTAAATGACAGTTCGTTGAAAGCAAGGTAGTTGAAACTGTTAACTGGCCGTGACTATCTTAGGGAGCGTGGGCTCCGGATTCGGTGGCTGGGGCCGGTAAGGCGCAATCGAAAAACTGCGATCGAGAAAACTGCGATCGAAAAACTCGGAGTGAAAGGATAAGCAACCCTGTCCACAGTTGTAATCTCTCGGGCCGAACGTCGCGCGCCCGAAGCGGTCTCCAGAATGCGTCTTGACGCCGAGGAGATCCTCCGCATGGTCCTCGCCCGCCTCGACGATATGAAGGCGGAGGACACCCTCACCATCGATCTTCGGGATAAATCTTCAATCGGCGACTATATGGTCGTGTCCTCCGGCCGGTCGCAGCGCCATGTCGGATCGGTGGCCGACAGGGTCGTGGAGGATTTGCACAAGGCAGGTGTTCGCGCCCACGTCGAAGGCACGCCGCATTGCGACTGGGTGCTGATCGACGCCGGCGACGTCATCGTCCACGTCTTTCGTCCCGAAGTGCGGGACTTCTACAATCTCGAAAAGATGTGGCAGACGGGTCGCCCGGCGCGGCGCGCGAGCTAGCTCGCGCACGACGGAACGTTACCAAGCCGTCATTCCGACATTCGGAATGGCGTCAGGCCGTCATACCGAAGCGGTGATCCACTGCTCGAGCTTTTGCTTCGGCTGCGCACCGACTTGGCGCGAGGCAAGCTGGCCGTCCTTGAACAGCATCAGTGTCGGGATCGACATGATGCCGTATTTCGCCGCGGTGCCTGGATTTTCGTCGACGTTGAGTTTGACGATCTTGACCTTGCCGTTCAGCGAATTGGAAATTTCCTCGAGCGCCGGTGCGATCATCCGGCAGGGGCCGCACCATTCGGCCCAGAAATCGACGACCACGGGTCCGCTCGCCTTGAGCACGTCCATGTCGAACGTTGCGTCAGTTGTCTTCTCGACCATGACATACCTCGTCTTTTCGGGGGAATCGGCGGCCCAGGGCGATGAACCTATGAACCGGTCATTCGGGCGTCAAGATAGCTTCACCGCAGCGTGACGCCCACGATTACCGCCGGTTCGTTAGGATTTTGCCAAGTTCCGCTTCCAGCGCGTCGATCGGTATTTCGATCAGCACAGGAGCGGCGGTGAAAATCAATGCCGCCCGCACCGCTTTATCGGGATAAAGCTGCGCCAGCACCGTGCGGTAGAGCGCGAGCTGAGCAATATACGCCGCCGGCACCTCGGCGAGCCCGCTCGGCACAAGCCGGTCGGTCTTATAGTCGCCGATCAGGACGGCATCGCCGGTAACGGCCAGGCGGTCCACCTGACCGGGGACGCGCTCCACGCGCCCGTCGGGGCGCGCGATGCGGCCGACGATAGCCACCTCGGCGCGGCTGCCCGGGGCGAACAGCTCGGCAAAGTCCGGCGCATCGAGAATGGCCCGCTACTTGCTGCGCGAGTTCGGTCTGCTCCGCGGATGAAAAATCCTTCGTAGCGCCGGCAAGATAATGCTTGGCGGCATCCATGCGTCTGGGCGGCGGGATATCCGGCAACGACTGCATCAGCCGATGCACGATCCGGCCGCGTTCAAGCGCCTTTTGCCGTTCGACGGCGTTAACGCCGGAACCGGTGGCGCGGGCGATCTCGTCCGCAAAGGCGGAGGACGGCGATAGCGGTGCAACGTCCGGCGCGACAGCGGGCACGGGCTGCCGCAGCCAGGGCGGCAGCTTTCGCTGCTCGGGCTTTTGTTCATCGCCAACAATGGACTTCGTGGGCGACGCAGTCGCGCTCACAGTCTTGCTGCGATAGCGCAACACTTTGTCTGTCCCGGTTGTCTCTTTGCTCAGAAACGGGGCTAGCGGCTCGCATATGAGGTCATACCAACACCCAGCGGGCCGCTTTCTTGGCCCTCCGCGCCGCAGACGATCAACAGATCGGCGGCGCGCGTCATGGCGACATAAAGGAGCCGGCGGTATTCGTGCTCCGCTTCGCTGAGGAAGCCTTGCCGGGCGGTGGAAACGGTAGCCACATCGTCGGCTTTACGGCCTGCCCAAACCATCGCGCCTGCCGAGAGCGTCAGCAGCCGCGGATGCCGCGGCCCGGCGGGCGGCGTCATGGTGTCGGCGAGAACGACGATCGGCGCTTCGAGCCCCTTGGCGCCGTGCACGGTCATCACCCGTACCTCGTCGCGCGCGATCTCCATGTCGCGTTTAACTTCGGCGCGCGCCTGCCGCAGCCAGGCGAGAAAGCCTTGCAGCGACGGGGTCTCGCGCCGTTCGTAGTCGAGCGCGAGATTAAGAAACTCGTCGAGCGCGTCATTGGCTTCCATGCCAAGCCGCGCCAGAAAGTCCCGGCGTGCGCCGCCCGCGCCGAGGATTTCGGCGTAAAACGTAAACGGCGTCGCGCGTCTGGCTTCTTGAGCCATTTTGTCGATCCGTGCGTCGGCATCAGCGAATGCTGTGCGCTCACCCACCTTGCGCTTGAGCGCCGTGCGCAGCGACGACCCGCCGCGATCCCACGCGATGGCAAACAGCTCATCGTCGGTGAAACCGAACAGCGGACTGCGCAAGACAGTTGCCAGCGCGAGATCGTCTTCCGGCAGAAGCAGCGCATCGGCGAGCGCGATAAGGTCCATGACCGCGATGTGTTCGGTCAGAGCCAGACGGTCGGCGCCCGCGACCTCGACTTTCTCATTCTTCAGCGCGCGAATGATCGACTCGAACAGT
Source organism: uncultured Alphaproteobacteria bacterium (assembly GCA_963816565.1). GTDB lineage: Bacteria > Pseudomonadota > Alphaproteobacteria > Rhizobiales > Xanthobacteraceae > BOG-931. The sequence goes on from CAWFLM010000004.1 coordinate 800,967, forward strand.
TCGCCGCGTTGACGCACCAGAATCAAAACGTCTCCGTAACGTGCGGCACGGCGCTCGACGCCGACCGGCTCGCGCTCTTCGACCAGGCGCCGTACCGTGCGTGCAATGCGTTGCGCGAGCTTCACCCGCGGGCTGGTCTCGCTCACGGTGTCGAACGGCGCATCCCATCCTTCGATTTCCGGGCGCTCATCCGGTTCGGTCGGCTGCCAAATTTCCACCATGCCGGGCGGCGCATCGGGCAATGCGATATGCGGGGGAAAGCCGTCCCGATCCGACGTGACGCTGCCGGCGATGTTTCGGAACACGAGGTCCACCGCCGCGAGGATGCTTTCGCCGGAGCGAAACGAATGATCGAGCCGGCCGGGCACGAAACCGAGGCCGGCGGCCAAATATGCGCGCTCGAAGTAGCGGCGCATCTCGGCAAATTCTTTTGGCGCAGCGTTCTGGAATGAATAGATCGACTGCTTCTCGTCGCCAACCGCGAAAATGGTGCGAACCACGTCGCGTGCGCCGGCGCCGGCGGTGAATTCAGCGACGAGCCGGAGGACGATCTGCCACTGCTTGCTGCTGGTATCTTGCGCTTCGTCGATCAAGAGATGATCGATGCCGAGATCGAGCTTGTAGTGAACCCAGGCGGCGTCGGTGCTGGTGAGCAGCGCCAGCGTCTTGTCGATCAGATCGTCGTAATCGAGCAGGCCACGCCGCGCCTTCTCCTCCCGGTAGCGCCTCAGAACCGCGTAGGCGACGGTGACCAACGCCGCCGAACGATCGCGGCAGATCACGGCGCGCAGGCGATCCAGCAATGCGCAAACGCGGATTTGTTCCGCGGCTAGCCGCTCAACCAAGTTCGTATTCTTGATAGCTTTGCTCACGATCGATTTGCGTGGCGTGCGATCACTCGCCGTGCAGAAAATGTCGAGATAAGTCTCGACCCGATCGGACAGCGGCAACGCGGCGAGTAAGCTGAACCGCCGCACTTGGTCCGCGTCGCTCTTGCCGCCCTGCGTCAGCGCAGCGGCGACCGCGGTCCATTCGTCCGGCGCGATCGCCGCGCCGGCAAAGAACTCTTCTTCGATGCTGGCGCGTCTCTCGTGCGGATCGAGGCCGAGACCGCGCGATAGCGCGCGCAATCGCGGCATCGACGTCGCCGGCATCCAAAATCCAGCGCGTAATCGCGTCCCGGCGCCCGATGGCCTCGCGCACGACGTCGCGAAACGTCTGATCCGCGGCGACGGTCATGGCGGTCGCGAGTGCGCGGCCCAGCGGGCCGTCTGGATCCTTCGCGCCGTCGAGCAGAACGCCGAGCGTCAATCGCTCCAGAAGCTGCGTTTGCTCCGCTTCATCGAGCACCGCAAACCGGGCGGCGACATTGGCTTCGAACGGGAATTGGTGGAGGAGCCGCGTGCAGAAGGCATGGATGGTCTGCACCTTGAGTCCGCCGGGCGTCTCCAGCGCGCGCGCGAATAGCCGCCGCGCCAGAGCCCGCCGCGCTGCGCCGGGCATCATGCCGGTTTGGTCGCGGATCACATTATCAAGCGCGTCGTCGTCGAGCGTGGTCCAGGCCGCGAGCGTGTCGAACACGCGCTTGGCCATATTCGCGGCTGCCGCCTTGGTGAAGGTAATACAGAGGATTTTCTCCGGTTCGACATCTTCAAGCAGCAGGTTGATCACGCGCTGCGCCAGCACATGGGTTTTCCCCGAGCCGGCATTGGCGGCGAGCCACGACGACACTTTCGGATCGGCCGCCGCTCTTTGTCGCCGGCGCACGTCTTCGGGAATGGCGTCTGGCGTTCTCATTGGCCGCCCCCGCTGCCGATGTCGTCGATTTCGCCGCCGTTACTCGACCATTCCTTGACGCGCGCGAGATGGTCGTAGTCGCCGTAACGCGTCCGCCACATCGGGTGCACGAGCGAGCGGTAAGGTTCGGTGTCGGTATCGAAGATCTGGGCAATTCTGGTCAGCCGTTCCAACGCGCGATCGGCCTGGCTGTCCGGCGTGCCATCCTTGAACCTGATCGGCTCATATTCGCCGGCTGGTTCACCGCCTTTGAGCTTCACATAGGCAATCTCGCTGACAGATGTGCCGGCGGAAATTCCGGCAAATCCACCCCGGCGCAAAATCGCGGCTTCCAGCGTGAGTTGCGGCGCCAGGCCGGTGCGCACCTGCTTTTCGCTGCGCACGGAGCCAGTCTTATAATCCAGAATGACGCAACGTCCGGCGGCGTCGCGTTCGATGCGGTCGGCGATGCCGCGCAGGCGGAACACGCCATCGGTAAGCGCGATCTCGGTCTCACCCCGGATTTCGGCGGCGAGCGAGGCAATCGCGCCACGCCGCTCGGCGTCCCAGCGCGCGAACCAATGCGCGATGCGCAGGAAACGCGGCCACCAGAACGCTCGCGCCTCCGGAAAATCCTCAAGCGCGGCGAAGTGCGGTTCGCCGAGCGCGATCAGTTCGCGCACCGGATCGGCGGGAAGACCGCCCGCGAAATTCTGCGTAAAGGCGCCGACGGCGGCGTGAATGATGGTGCCGCGCTCCGCGGCGCCAGGTTCGGTATCGACCGCATCGAGTGGGCGCAGACGCAGAACATGCCGCGCGTAGATCGTATAGGGATCGCGCAGCCAGTCCTCGATCTCGGTCACCGAAAGGCCTTTTGGCCGCGCCGCGCGCGGCGGCGTCGGCGCTGGTTGCGCCGCCGGAGTTACGCGCTCTGGCCGGTCGAGCTCGCGGGCGAAGGCGAGATAGGTTTCGCCGCGCTTGACAGCCTCTTTCCAGCGCACTCCCGCGATCGCGGCGAGCCGCTGGATGAAGCGCGACGGTACTGTTGGCGCGCCGTCGATCTTGGCGGCATGGCTCAAGATCGCCTCGCGCGTGCCGAGGAGTTGCGCGAAATCGTGAGCGGAGAGTCCGATGCGGCGCTCCGGCAGATCGAGCCCGAGCGCAAGCCGCATCGGCCGGCTCAGCCAAGCGTCATTGTTGCTTTCCGGCGGCCACGATCCCTCGACGAGGCCGCCGAGCACGACGCGATCGCTCTCAGTCAGGCGGGCTTCGAGCGGGCCCAGGATTCGGACGCTCAATCCGGGCTGCGGCTCGCGACGCACCACACGGCCGGCAAGTGCCGCCGAAAACAATTCGACATAGTCTGATGTCTCGACGGAAAGACCGGCAGCGGCCCTGCTGCTCGCGAGTTCGTCGAGTGCCTCGGCAAGCTTTTGGCCGTCGCGGCCGGTTAGCGCCACTGCTGTGCCGCCGTGTAGAGACAGTGCAGCGATTACGTCGCGATGGCGCTTGGCCAGTTCGCTCAACGGCTGCGCTTTCCTTTCCAGATTTTCGAGCGGCGCCGCCGCCTCGCGGAGCCGCGTAACGAGATCGGCGGCGGCGGCAAGTTCGCTGTCGGTCAGATCGGTGCGCGGATCGGAATGATGCAGATCGACCGGCTCCTTGCGACGATATTTGCCGAGCTGTTCGCGAAAATTCGTAAGCGCCAGGGCAAGTCCAGCACTGCCTGCGCGCGGCCGTGGGCCGCGCAGGATCGCGCGCTCCAGCGTGGCGACGGCTTTGTGCTCGCCAAGCCGCAGCAGCGGATGCTTGAGCAAGGCGAGCAGCGTTACCGGCGGCGTGCCGTCGAGCGCCGCCGCGGCCGCAAGCCGGGCGAAAATTCCCGCCGGGGTGTCGGCAAGCGCATCGCCGCCGGAATCCTCCGCCGTGATGTTCCAGCGTCGCAGGGCGGCGAGCACGCGGCGGCCGAGTGCGCGATCCGGCGTGACCAGCGCCGCAGTCTTGTCATCGTGCAGGGCTTCACGCAGCGCCACCGCGATGGCAAGAGCCTCGTCCTCGGGATTCGCGGCTTCGATCATCGCCATGGTTTCGAGCGCCGCGCCGGTGTGAGCTTCAAAATCTCGATCGGCGGCCTTAGCACGCCACAGATCAGTCGCGGCCGCGGGACGAAGCGCTTCCGAGATGAGCCACTCGCGCCCACGCGGCTCCGCCAAGGTCACGACGGCGTCGCGCGTTACGCCGATCCGCGCGAGTAAGGCCTGCATGGCGAATTGTGGATGGCCGGGCGCTGCCGCGATATTCTTTTTCTCGTCGCCGGCGATCAGCCGCCACGAGTCCTCGTCGAGATGGGTGTCGAGTCCGGGCAGCACCACGGCGCCATGCGGTAGCCGCGCGATGGTGGCGATGAGTTCTGCAGTCGATGGAATTGAACCGGTTGAGCCGGCAACGATCACCGGCGCGTCGGTCTTGCGTGCAAGGCGCTGCGCTTCCGCCTTGATCAATGCGTCGCGGCGCTTGGTCGGCTCGATACGATTTTGATCCTCCAAGATTGCGGGCCACATCTGCCGCGCGATCTGCAGGAACCGCAACGTAAGCTGCCAATATTCATCGAACGTCTCCGGCACGAGATTGTCGAGACGATCCCAGGATACGCCGCGCGTATTCATGTCATCGATCAACCGCGCCAGATCATCGGCGAGCGTGCAGGCTGCGGCCGGCGTCTGGGCGATCAGCGGCGTGCCGCTCGCGCCGTGAAGCTCGGGGGATTGAGCCCATTGGGTGATGAGCCGCGTGAGCAGCAGTCGTCTTTCGAGCGCGCCAAGTGCTGGCGGCAGCGCCAGGGCTTCGGAGGCAATTTCCCCCACGGCTGCTTCGGCAAACGCGATTTCGTCCTCGTCGATATCGCCGAGGGCGACGATGCGCGGCAGGATGGCGGCGTCGCCGCCGGGCGCGCCGAGAAAAGCATCGCGCATCAGTCGGCAGGCGCGGCGCGTCGGCAGGTAAATCGTTGCCGCGGCCAGCGCCAGCGGATCGTCGGCAACGGCGAAGCCGAGCCTGCCGGCGTTCAACGCCTCGATCAGCGTCGGCAAAAATGGCGCCGACGCCGGTATGGTGAAGACATGCGGGTTCATGGCGGTGATCTAATCGCCGCTGTCGCGGGGACAACGATCCGGTTCGAATACCAGAATTCTAAGCTATCGCTTCTAAACCATGGCGGCGAGCGCCGCTTCGGCCGCGGCGACGGCTTCGGGCGTGCCGACATGCATCCAGGTGCCTTCGAGGCGCAGCCCGAACAGCCGGCCTTGTTCGCCGGCGCGGTCGAACAGCAGCGTCAGCGGAAAAGCGCCGGCGGGCGCCGCAGCGAACAGCGCGGGCGCCAGGATTGCCGCTCCGGCGTAGATGAACGGCACCACCTCCTGCTCGCCGCGGCGGCGCAGCCGGCTGTCAGCCAGCATGGCGTAGTCACCGCGGCCGTCATAGCCCAGGCTGCCGGCGGTCGGCGCCAAGAGGAGGAGCGCATCCATCGCCGTCGCGTCGAAGCTTTCGGCGAGCCGCGCAAAATTGGGTTTGACGCCATCCAGCCAAAGCGTGTCCGAATTGACCAGAAAGAACGGCGCGTCGCCCAGTTGCGGCAGCGCCTTGGCGATGCCGCCGCCGGTGCCGAGCAGTTCCCCGCGCTCGTCGGAAATGACGATGCGCGGTTTCCGGCGCGGCGCGAGATGCCGCTCCACCGCCTCGGCGAGGTGGTGGACGTTCACCACCGCGCGCTCGACGCCCGCATCGGCAAGACGGTCGAGCCCATAATCGATCAGAGATTTGCCGCCGACCGTGACCAGCGGCTTGGGGATTTGGCCGTTATACGGCCGCATGCGCGTACCGAGCCCCGCAGCCAGCACTATCGCGCTTTTCGGCATCATCGCATTGCCCACCCAGCGACCGCCATCACACGAATCGCGATATCATAACCCATCCGGAATGGGCACATTTGTGGCGTACCAGGTCTTGAGCGCAGTCAAGGCCGGATGCGCCAGCGAGCGCTGCAGGTAGCCCCATAAGCGGGGCATGTGATGCAGGTATTGCGGCTTGCCGTCGCGGCGGTGCAGTCGGGCAAATATGCCGAGGATTTTTGTCGCGCGCTGCGCCGCCAGCGTCGCATAGACGCGCGTGAAGCCGGCGGTGTCGAATTCCCGGTCGTCGCCGAGGCGGGAACGCACATAGCGGCCGAGCAACGCCATTTCCATCGCTTCCGGGATATCGACGCGCGCGTCTTGCAATAGCGAGGCGACGTCATAGGCGGCGGGACCGATCAGGGCATCCTGGAAATCGAGAAGGCCGATCCGGGCGATCCCGTCTCGCTGCGCCAGCCATAGCAGGTTGGGCGAATGATAATCGCGCAATACCCAGGTCGGCGGCGCGGCGATCGCCGGCAATAGCGCCTCGCGCCACAGCCTAACGAAAGCGGCGCGCGCAGCCGTTGCCGCGGGCGCTCCGGCGGCAATCAAGTACCAGTCGAGCAGGAGCTCGGCCTCGATCAGGAACGCCTCCATGTCGTAGGCGGGCAGGCGATAGACGAGCTCCGATGTGACCGGCAGCGTGTCCGGCAATTCGCGGCGATGCAGCGCGGCCAGAAGATCGACGGCTACGGCGTAGCGCTCCTCGATTGGCGCCGGCGGATCGCCGTCGGCGATACGCTCGTTGCCGAAATCGTCCATGACGATGAGGCCATGATCGAGATCGGCGTGCAGTATGGCCGGCGCCGACAGACCGAGTTCGCGCACACCGGCTGCGACCGCGATATAAGGCACGACGTCCTCGGCGAGATGGGCGATGGCGCTATAGGGTTTGCCGTCGCGTACCGGCGGGCCGTCGGGACGCCGCGGCGCGTTCATCAGGACGAAGCTTCGATCGTCCAGCGTCAGCCGCTCGAAGATCCGCGTCGAGGCGTCGCCCTGCATGCGCAGGCGATGGGCTTCGCCGAATCCGGATTCGTCGAGAAAGGCGCGGATCCGGGCGATGCGCTCGACGCGTGGTGCGAAACCGCCATAGCCGACACAGCGGGCGTTGCGCATCTCGGGGCCGCCGGCGGCTACCAGCGTAAACGCGATGTCGAGGCGGTCCGGCGGCAGAAAGCCCGCGGCGCGGTCGGGCCACTCCATCAGCACCACGGCGCCTTCGGGCAGATCGTCGAAGCCCAGTTCGGCAAGTTCGGCCGTTCCGGACACCCGGTAGAGATCGGCGTGAACGAGGGCGAAGCGCGGCAGCTCGTAGCTCTGCATAAAGGTGAAGGTCGGGCTCGGTACCTCGATCCGGTCGTCGCCGGCGAGGTAGCGGATCAACGCGCGCGCAAAAGCGGTTTTGCCGGCGCCCAGATCGCCCGACAAGGTGACAAGGTCGCCGGGTTCGAGCGCGGCGGCGATGTCGATCGCCAGCCGCCGCGTCGCCTCTTCATTCGCCAATGTCACGGTAAAGCTTGCACCACCGGGGGTGGTCAGAACCATTGCTACTCCGCTGCCGTCAGCGTGGCGGTTTCCGTAAGCGGGAATGTACATGTCACGGTGGTGCCTTGTCCCACAGCTGAAATGATCGTCACCGTGCCACCGTGCAGTTCAACGAAGGAGCGGACCAGGGAAAGCCCAATTCCCGGCCCGCGATGCTCCGAACCGAGCGAGTTGGTCTCGAACCAGTCGAATACTTTTTCCAGCACATCGGGCGGAATGCCCGGCCCCTCGTCGGTGACCGAAAAGACCACCGTGCCGGCGCCGCGCGCGGCCGACAATGTGACGGTGGCGCCGCCGGGAGAAAAGCTAACGGCATTGGCCAACAGATTGAAGAGGATCTGCCGCAGGCGCAGTTTGTCGGCGATAAAGCTGCCGATGTCGGCGGGCGCACTGATGTCCAATGCGAGGCCGGCGCCGACCAGCCGATCCTGTACGCCTTCGGCGGCGGCCGCCATGGCTTCGAGGATATCGACCGGTCCGAGATTGAGCTGCATGCGTCCCGCATCGATGGTCGCCAGATCGAGAATGTTGTTGATCAGCGCCAGCAAGGTATTAGTCGATACCGTGATGTAATCGAGATATTCGCGCTGCTTTTGCGCCAGCGATCCGGTCGCCGGGTCGCCGAGCAGGTGGACGAAACCGATAATATTGGTCAGCGGCGAGCGCAACTCGTAGGACACGTGATGAACGAAATCGATCTTGATCTTGTCGGCGTCTTCGAGTGCTTCGTTGCGTTCGCGCAGCGCGCGCTCGACGTTGACGAAATCGGTCACGTCATGGAACGTGACCAATGTGGCGCCGTCAGGCAGCGGCGCGGTGGTGCAGTCGACCACGCTGCCATCACGCCGTTCGATCCGGCCGGGAATCGTTTCGCGGCTGTCAATCGCGGTGATGACGTCGCGCAATGCCTGCCAGGCCGGCGCGTCGCCGTGCAGCGGCTGGCATAACGCCGTAATCCTTTCGATATGCGGACGCTCGGCGAGCACCTGCGGCGACAGTCGCCACATCCGGGCGAAGGCGGCGTTGTGCAGCCGCACCCGGCCGTCGCTCCCGAACACCGCAACGCCTTCGGCGAGATTGTCGAGTGTCTCGCCCTGAACGCGGATCAGCTCCTCGAAACGCCGCTCGAGATCGAGCCGCTCGGTGACGTCGTGGAACAGATAGGTGACGCCCCCGTCCGGATTGGGCGTGGTAACGACGCGCAAAGTGCGTCCGCCGGGCAAATGCCAGGTATGTTCGGTGGCTTCGAGCGCGCGATAGGCCTCATGCAGCTGCGTCTTCCACTGCCGAAAGTCCTGTTCCTCCGGAAGCTTGCGGGCCGCGCGTAACACCTCGATCACCGCCGAATCGGTGGGGCCTTGATCGAGGAAGCCGCTGTCGAGGTCCCACAGAGCGCGATAGGCGGCGTTATAAAAGTTCAGCCGGTGGTCGGCGCCGAACATGGCGACCCCGGTCGAAAGTTGGTCAAGTGTCCGGCGATGCGCATCGGCGAGGCGGCTGAGCGCGCCGTGCAGCGTTTCCACTTCGGTGGCATCCATGCCGATGCCGGCGCTGCCGGTCTCGGTGTGAATATCGAGCACGTCGAAGCTGCGCCGCTCGCCGGCGGCGACGGCGCGCAGCCGGCCCGCATAATAGCCGCCGGTCGTCCGCGTCTGGGCGATGCTTTCGCGCGCGGCGCTATCAAGCAATTCCAGCCGCCGTGCGACGGCGTCGGCCGGGCTCTTTCCTTCAACGGCGCGCGTGTAAGCGGCGTTGACGAAGGTGAGATGTCCCGCGGTGTCGCGCGTCCACACCGGCGACGGTAGTTTTTCGGCGAGCGCGCGCAGCGCGGCGAGCTCGATCGACTGCTTTTCGTAACGGCCGACCAGATCGACCAGCTCGCGCTTGATGCCGTTGGCGTCCTTCAGCCGCAGCACCGCGCGGCCGGCGATGACGCGGCCTTGGGCTTCGACCGGGTGACCGGCGAGCGTCGTGAGCGTCATCGAAAACGCTTCGCCGCGCGCGCGTAGCGCCTCCACCGCGCGCTCCATGGCGCTCGCCTTGGCGGCGCCCAGCCAGCTGCCGAAGGCCAGCACCCGATGCGAGGCGGATACGCCCAACGGCGCCAGATCGCCTTCGATGCCGGGCGCGTCGGAACCCGCCGGCCAATCCACGACCACTTGCGGTTCGGAAAGAATGACCGCGTTGGCGCGATCGAGCTCGCCGCGCAGCCGAGTGATCTCATCGCGCGACCAAGCTTCCAACCGCGCCATGCGCGTGCGTGCACGCACCAGCATGACCGCAGTGACGACGGCAAACAGCACCACGCCAAAGACCAATGCGAGAAATGCGATCTGGTGCTGGTCGATGCTGCGATGCGCGGTGAGCACGAGCTCCTGCAGCGCCAGCGTCGGTTGCTCTGCCGCAGCCGCCGGCAATGACGCAATGGAGGCGACCGCCGCCAGGGATCCGCCGATCCCCTGCGAACGCCGCCGATGCGCATAGCTCCGGCCGGTCCGGATCGTGTCCGGCATACCCCTTCGCCTCTGCTGGCTGCCGCCATCTCGCCAGCCCCCGCGCTTTCCTCGCCCGCAAGCGGGGCAAGCAAGCTCGGGGGAGACCCCGCGAATCGGACGACTTTACTCTCAAGCGGAATCGCGCCGAAAGAGTCCAGATCGTGAACGTGGGAGCGCTTGCCGTCAGGGCCGCGCGGAGCCTCGATCTGGCTTGTTCAGAGCATGGGCATTACGCGCCATATCGTCCACATTGATACGGGACAGCGCGACGCCGAACGCGGATTCGGCATTGGCCATGGCTGGCAGGACGACCTTGAGCAGAAGATCGGAGCCGGCATCGGGCAGCTCATTATCTTCGACGGTTCCGGCGGCGCGCAGAATGTCATTGGCGGTAACGCGTTTACGGTCGCGGGCAAGCTCGTAACCGCCGCGCGGTCCGCGAACGCCGCGCAAGATTCCGCAGCGGACGAGTGCTTGTAGAACGGGTTCCAGGTGCCGTGGCGGCAGGCCATGACGCGCGGCAAGGGTCTTTGCGGAAACCGGCTGCCCATGCTGCTGCATCGCGACATCGATAACCGCGGCGACAGCGAGAACTCCTTTGCGAGGCAACAGAGGCATCGAGAGGAACAAACGCGCGTGCGGGGAGATTGTTCGCCCACCGGGCCAATATCCTAAAAATCGCCCGCGCCTTAGTTGATCTTCTGTTTAGTCGTGCTCGCTCACAAGATTTGTCGTTATTCCTGTCGAGCCAAATCCTCGCGTTTGACGATCTGTTACGTCTAAATCGGTCAATTCAACAAGAATTACATGTTGTATCGGAGCGATTACCAGCTGCGCGATCCGCATTCCCCGTTTTATTACGATGGATTCGGTGCCGTGATTGACAAGGATAACTTGTAGTTCCCCGCGGTAGTCGGCGTCGACAGTTCCCGGCGCATTGAGCACAGTGACGCCGTGATGGATGGCCAATCCCGAGCGCGGCCGAATCTGGCCTTCGGTGCCGGGCGGCAAGGCGATGGCGATGCCGGTCGGGATCATGGCCCGGCCGCCGGGTGCGATCTCGATCGGGGCGTCAGCCGCCACCGCGGCGAGGAGATCGAGGCCGGCGGCGTGCGCGCTTTGATAGGCCGGTAACGGCATGTCTGCGCCGTGCGGCAAGCGCATGATGCGCAGTTCCGTGCTCACCTTTTGTCTCCTGCAAGCTCGGCTGCAATTCGCGCGACGAGCATGCGCGCCACGTCATCTTTGGTCTGCGGCGGCCAGGATTCGACACCAGACAGCGTGATCAAATGGATGGTGTTGCTGTCACCGCCCATCACGCCGGTCGCCGGCGACACATCATTGGCGAGGATCCAGTCGCAACCCTTTTTGGCGAGCTTGGTCTTGGCATTGGCGATGATGTGGTCGGTCTCGGCCGCGAAACCAATGACGAGCCGCGGCCGGCCGGATTTGCGATGCGCGATCGTCGACAGGATGTCGGGGTTTTCGACCAGCTTGAGCACTGGCGCGCGGCCTTGCTGTTTCTTGATCTTGGTCGCGCTCGGCTCGGCACTGCGCCAGTCGGCGACGGCAGCTGCGAATATAGCGGCGTCGGCGGGCAGCGATTTCTCCACCGCATCGAGCATTTGCCGCGCCGTCTCGACCTTGACGACGGCGACGCCGGCCGGATCGGGCACATTGACCGGGCCGCTCACCAGCACCACGTCGGCGCCGGCGGCGGCTGCAGCCGCGGCGATGGCGTGCCCCTGCTTGCCGGACGAGCGATTGGCGATGAAGCGCACCGGATCGATCGGCTCGCTGGTCGGCCCGGACGTGACCAGAACGCGCCGGCCGGACAGCGGTCCGGCGCCGTGCAGCAGCGCCTCGACGGCGGCGACGATTTCCAGCGGCTCGGCCATGCGGCCCAACCCGGTCTCATCGCGCTCCGCCATCGCGCCGGCATTCGGCCCGACGACGCGAACGCCGTCGGCGGCGAGCTGCGCCAGATTGCGCTGCGTCGCCTTGGCCGCCCACATGTGCGGGTTCATCGCCGGCGCGATCAGGATCGGCTGATCGGTTGCCAGCAACACCGCGGTGGCGAGATCGTCGGCATGGCCGCCCGCCATTTTCGCGATCAAGTCGGCGGTCGCCGGCGCGACAACGACCAGATCGGCATGGCGGGCGAGGCGAATGTGGCCGACGTCGAATTCGCTCTGCGGATCGAACAAGTCGGTATAGGCGCGTTCGCCGGCAAGCGCGCCGACCGCGAGCGGCGTGACGAAGTGCTGCGCGGCCGTCGTTAGAACGCAACGCACGCTGGCGTTGCGGTCGTGCAGGCGGCGAATGAGATCGAGCGACTTATAAGCGGCAATGCCGCCGCCGATTATGAGCAAGACGCGTGGGCCGCCGGCAGCAGGCGTCGACTTTTTCCGCGCCGGCCGCGGGCGAGGTTCGAAATGTTCGAGCATATCGTGGCCGGTGTCTTCGGCTGCCCCCGCAAAATGACGCGCACCTCGTCTTCCATCGAGCGGCCGTGGCGCGCGGCGCGCAGGCGCAACAGCGTCTTGAGCTTGTCGTCGAGTTGACGGACGGTGAGGCTGGCCATTGGCTTTTCCCAACGTAACATCAGCACATTACCGCCCCAGTGATTGCAATGCAATCACTGCAATCAATGGGTCAGCGCGAGCCACAGCAGGAGGGCGGCGATGACCCAGAGCGCGCCGACGGTCCACCGCGTGAGGCGCCTTTCATCCCGCTTGATCTCGGCGACGGTTTGCGGCGACAGCAGTAGGAGGCCGTCGCGGGTGATCTCGTCCAGCCGTTCGAGCACCCGGGCGCCGTGCGTCAACAGCTCAGGTATATTGCCGAGGAAGCGTCCGATTTCGCCGATCCCTTGGGCGGCGCCTTCGAGCTTGCCGGCAGGACCAAGATTGCGTTCCATCCATTCGCGCACCACCGACTCGGCCGTGCTCCACATGTCGAGCTTGGGATCCAGCGAGCGCGCCACGCCCTCGACCACGACCATGGTCTTCTGCAACAGCAGCAGTTCCGGCCGCGTGCGCATGTCGAACAGCCCGGTCACCTCGAACAACAGCGTGAGCAGTTTCGCCATTGAAATATCTTCGGCGGTGCGGTTGTGGATCGGCTCGCCGATGGCGCGGATGGCCTGGGCAAATTCCTCGATCGAATGGCTTGGCGGCACGTAGCCGGCCTCGAAATGAACCTGAGCGGTGCGGTAATAATCCCGGGTGATGAAGCCGTGCAGGATTTCCGCCAGGAACAACCGCTCCTTGGCGCCGAGCCGGCCCATGATGCCGAAGTCGACCGCGATCAGCTGGCCGGCATCGTCGACGAACAGATTGCCGGGATGCATGTCGGCGTGGAAAAAGCCGTCGCGCAACGCGTGGCGGAGAAAGGTCTGGATCAGGGCGCGTGCGAGTTGCGGCAGGTCGAAGCCCTTGGCCAAAAGTCGCGCCCGGTCCGACAGCGGCGTGGCGTCGATCCATTCCAGCGTCAGCACGTCCTTGGCGGTGCGGTCCCAATCGACAGCCGGCACGCGGAAATCCGGATCGTCCCTGGTGTTTTCGGCCATTTCAGAAAGCGCCGCCGCCTCCAGGCGGAAATCCATTTCGACCATGACCGACCGGCGCAAGGTATCGACCACTTCGACGAGCCGCAGCCGGCGCGCCTCGGCGGAGAGATTTTCGGCGTGTTGCGCGGCAAAAGTGAAAGCGGCGAGGTCGGCGTGAAAACGCCGCTCGACGCCCGGCCGTAACAGCTTCACGGCAACGGCGCGCGGCTCGCCCGCCGCGGCCACCGTCGCCCTATGCACCTGTGCGATCGAGGCGGCTGCGACCGGCGGTCCAAAACTTGTGAATACCGTAGCGACCGGCTGTCCGAACGAGGCGGCCACAACGGCTTCGGCTTCGGCTTGCGGGAACGGCGGCATTTGATCCTGCAAGCGTTCGAGATCGCGCGCCAAGGCCGCGCCGACCACGTCCGGCCGCGTCGCCAGGAACTGGCCGAGCTTTACGTAGCCTGGCCCGAGCCGGCTGAGCGCCGTTGACAAGCGAGTTTCCGCTGCCCCGGTCGAGCGGCGCTCGAACAATCGCGCGATCCGCAACAGTGGACGCGCTGGCACCGGCACCATCGCCGGATCGACAACGGCGAACACGCCCTCGCGGGCAAACACGAAGCCGGCGCGGCCAAGACGGATCAGATGCGCAGGAGCGGAAATCACAAACGCCAGCCGGAATGCAGCGCCACGATGCCGCCGCTCATCGATTGGAACGATACCCGCGCAAAGCCTGCCGCCCTCAGCATGGCGGCGAAGCGCTGTGGATCGGGAAAGCGGCGGATCAATTCCACGAGATAACGATAAGATTCGGCATCGCCGGTAACGATGCGGCCGAGCATCGGGATGACGTTGAACGAATAAAGGTCGTAAAGCCGGTCGAGGCCCGGCATATCGACTCTGGAGAATTCCAGGCAGACGAATTTGCCGCCGATCTTGAGCACGCGATAGGTCTCGGCCAGAGCCTGTTCGATGCGCGGCACATTGCGGATGCCGAATGCAATAGTGACTGCATCGAAGCTCTTGTCGGCAAACGGCAAGGCTTCGGCATTGGCTTCGGTGAAATTGATGACAGCGTCGAGGTTGCGCGCCGCCGCGCGCTCGCGGCCGACCTCTAACATATCGGCATTGATATCGCAGACCGTCGCCCGAGCTTGCGGGCCGCCGCGCTCGACCACGCGGAAGGCGACGTCGCCGGTGCCGCCGGCGATGTCGAGCAGCGCGAAGGGCAGGGTCTTCGGCGGATCGACCGCGGTAACCAGCGCATCCTTCCAGGCCCGATGCAGCCCGAACGACATCAAATCGTTCATCAGGTCGTAACGGCGGGCCACGCTGTGAAATACATCGTCAACGAGGCCCTGCTTGTCCTCAAGAGGGACCTCTCGGGCGCCGAAATGAACGGTCTCTGTCATCGTTGATCCCTTAAGCGCATAACCATAGCGCGGTGCGCTCAGTGACGCTATGTGTTTGAAATTAACCACATTGCCGCGCCGATGCCGGAATGTCATGCCTGAACTTCCCGAAGTCGAGACCGTGCGCCGAGGCCTCCAGCCGGCCATGGAAGGCCAGCGCTTCATCAAGGTCGAGGTCCGGCGCGGCGATCTGCGCTGGCCGTTGCCGAAGAATTTTGCGCGCCGGCTTACGGGCAAGACCGTCACCGGCATCGGCCGGCGCGCCAAATACCTGCTCGCCGATCTGTCGTCGGGCGATGTGCTGGTCATGCATCTCGGCATGTCCGGCTCGTTTCATATCTTCCAGGAAAAAGACCGTCGGCTCGGCCGCTATCATCGTCAGCGCGACAAGCACATCGCGCACGACCACGTCGTGTTTCACATGTCGTCCGGCGCCACCGTGACCTTCAACGATCCGCGCCGCTTCGGCTCGATGAAGCTCGTGCCGCGCGCCAAGCTTGACGACGAGCCGCTGTTGAAAAGGCTTGGCCCCGAGCCGCTCGGCAACGCATTCGATGCCGCCATGCTGGCGCGGGCCTGCCGAGGCAAGAAGACCAGTCTGAAGGCGGCGCTCTTGGACCAGCGCATCGTCGCCGGGCTTGGCAACATCTATGTCTGCGAAGCGCTGTATCGCGCGCAACTTTCACCCAAGCGAATGGCGTCGACGATCGCCGGCAGGAAAGGCGAGCCGAACGAGCGCGCCGAACGGCTGGTCGAGGCCATCAAGGCGGTGCTCAACGAGGCGATCGAGAGCGGCGGCTCGTCGCTGCGCGATCATCGGCGCACCGACGGCGAGCTCGGCATGTTCCAGCATAATTTCCGCGTTTACGATCGCGAGGGCGAGCCGTGTCCCGCTCCCTATCCTCCCCCGCGAACGGGGGAGGATAGGGAGGGCGAGCAGCGGCACAGTCAAGCGCATCGTGCAGAACGGCCGCTCGACGTTTTATTGTCCGCTGTGCCAGAAATAGCCGGGAGGCAATCACCCATGAGCAACGACACCATCATCGTCGAAACCCGTGGCCGGGTCGGCTTGGTCCGGCTCAATCGTCCGCAGGTGCTCAATGCGCTCAATGCCGCGCTGATGCGCGAGCTCGCCGATGCCGTAGCCGGCTTCGATGCCGACGGCGCTATCGGCTGTATCGTCATCACCGGTTCGGACAAGGCGTTTGCGGCCGGCGCCGACATCAAGGAAATGGCGGACAAGGGCTTCACCGAAGTATTCCTCGGCGACTTCGCCGCGAGCTGGCACCGCGTTGCGCGAAGTGCGCAAGCCGGTGATCGCCGCGGTCGCCGGCTTTGCGCTCGGCGGCGGCTGCGAGCTTGCCTTGCAATGCGATCTCATCATCGCCGCCGACAATGCCAAGTTCGGCCAGCCGGAAATCAAGCTCGGCGTCATCCCCGGCATCGGCGGCACGCAGCGGCTGACGCACGCGGTCGGCAAGGCCAAGGCGATGGACCTGATCCTCACCGGGCGCATGATGGACGCCCAGGAAGCCGAGCGCTCCGGCTTGGTCGCGCGCATCGTGCCGCTGCAAAGCCTGCTCGATGAGGCGCTCAAGATTGCCGACACGATCGCGTCGATGTCGCTGCCATCGGTGCTGGCGGCGAAAGAGGCGGTCAACCGCGCCTTCGAGACCTCGCTCGCCGAGGGCGATGCGCTTCGAGCGCCGCGTCTTCCATTCGCTGTTCGCAACGCGCGACCAGAAGGAAGGCATGGCGGCTTTCATCGAAAAGCGGCCGCCGAAGTTCGAGCACAAATAGCCGCGGCGCGGTCCGCTCGAACCCACTATATTGCTCGCATGCTGACTGCCGACGAGCTTGAGCGCTATGCGCGCCATATCGTGTTGCGCGAAGTAGGTGGGCCGGGCCAGGCCGCGCTCGGCCGCGCTCGCGTCCTGGTCGTCGGCGCCGGCGGGCTCGGCGCGCCAGTGCTGCTTTATCTGGCCGCCGCCGGCGTCGGCACGCTCGGCGTGGTCGACGACGACGTCGTGGCGCTGTCGAATTTACAGCGGCAGGTCATCCACACGACGCCGGACATCGGCGCGCCGAAGGTCGATAGCGCCGCGGCGATGATCGGGCGGCTCAACCCGCATGTCGCCGTGAAACAGTACAATACCAGGCTGACCGCAAAGAACGCGCTCGAATTGATCGGCGGCTATGACATCATCGCCGACGGCTCCGACAATTTCGCCACGCGGTATCTCGTTTCGGATGCTTGCTATTTTGCCAAGAAGCCCTTGGTGACGGCGGCGCTCGGCACTTTCGACGGCACGCTCACCACGATCCGCGCTCATGAGCGCGGCGCCGATGGCACGCCGAATCCAACCTACCGCTGCCTGTTTCCCGAGCCGCCGCCGCCCGGCACTGTGCCGGCCTGCGCCGAGGCCGGCATCCTTGGCGCGCTCGCCGGCGTGATCGGCTCGATGATGGCGCTTGAAGTGATCCGCGAGATTGTCGGCTTCGGCGAAAACCTGGTCGGCCGCCTCGTCATGCTCGATGCCCGCGCGATGCGGTTTGAGACGCTGCGCTATGGCTGGGACCCGGCGAACCCGCTGTCGGGCGAGCAACCTTCGATCCGCGATCTGTCAATTCACGCCTAAAGCCCATCACCGGCTTTGCTTGTGATAGACGCTGTTCGGCCGCATGTCGGTTGCTGATGCCACGCGGTTCGTCATGTTGAAAAAGCCGGCGACCGCAGCGATGTCCCAAAGGTCGCGATCGGAAAAGCCGGCGCGGCGTACGCGCTCGCGATCCTCCTCTTCGACGAGCCAGGGTTCGGCGGTGAGCTTGACGGCAAAATCGAGCATGGCGCGATGCCGCTTCGACAGTCGCGCGGCGCGGTAATTCATCGCCATCAATTCGCCGAGCGGCGGGTCGCCGGAAAGCTGGCGCACGGCGGCGCCATGGGCGACCAAGCAATAATAGCAGCGGTTATGCGCCGAGACCGCGACCGCGATCATCTCGCGTTCGAGCTTGCTCAAGCCGGACGGCGCCAGCATCAAATCGTTATACATGGCGACAAAGGCGGATAGCTTGGCCATGTCGAAGGCGTAGGCCTTGAGCACGTTCGGCACAAAGCCCAGTTTCTCCTCGCATTTGGCGAAATAGGCCGCCATATCGGGCGAAAGCGGGACCGGCGGAAGCTTTAGCGCGGTAATCGTCGTGTCATCGCTCGCCGCGGCGCTGGGTTGGGCTTTGGTGGAGGAATTCGCCGTCTTGCTGCTGCGCTTGGCCATGAGGATGTTTCCCGTAGAGCCGCTCCCGCCCCGACAATGGTAATTATATCAGGTGCACAAAATAGCGCCGCCGGGCCATAGCCGGCACGTCCGGCTGGTCGGTAATATCCCACAGATTGGAGCGAGATAGGGGAAGTATGGACGCCCAGGATATTCCCCGCAGCAACGACAGCCATGCCGGCGCGGCGTTGCTCGACGCGGCCGCGGCTTTGCTGGCGAAGCGCAGGCCCGACATCCCCGCTGACTTTGTCGCCATGCTGTTCGGCCTCGCGGTGCCGGACGATCTCGATCGCTATAGCGCGGAGGTGCTTGCAGGCATCGCCGAGCAATCGTGGGCGTTCCTCGCCGAGCGCACAGCCGGCGTGCCCAAAATACGCTTCGAGCCGGCCGCTTCGCCACCCGGCCTTGCCGTGCTTGAGATCGTCAACGACGATATGCCGTTCCTGGTCGATTCCGTGGTCGGCGAACTCAATCAGCGCGGCCTCGATATCCGTTTATTCGTCCATCCGGTGTTTGTGGTCGAGCGCGATTCCACCGGCCGGTTGACCGGATTTATGCCCGCGCCCCCCGCCGCCGGGGGGTCGCGCGAAAGCTTCATCCATCTGCATATCGAGGGCGCGGACGATACGGCGCAGCGTACTGAAATCGTTCGGGCGCTTGAGGGCGTGCTCGCCGACGTGCGTGTCTGCGTGCACGACTGGCAGCCCATGCTGGCGCGGATTCGCATCGTCATCGCCGAGCTCAGAGAGACGCCGCCGCCGCTTCCGGTCGACGAAATCGCCGAGGCTATTCAGTTTCTGGAATGGATCGTGGAGGAAAATTTCACCTTCCTCGGTGCGCGCGACTTCACCTTCACCGCCGCCGGGGATGTGCTCGAGCCGGACTTCGCTACCGGGCTCGGCCTCTTGCGGTCGCGCGAGGCGGGCTCGCTGCAGCGCTGGAACGAACCGCTGGCCATGACGCCCGAAATTCGCGCTTTCCTGGAGGAGCCGAAGCTTCTCGTCATCACCAAGTCGACCGTGCGCTCTCCCGTGCACCGGCGCGTCCCGCTCGATTACATCGGCGTCAAGCGGTTCGACCGCTCCGGCAGGCTCGTCGGCGAACACCGCTTCTGCGGCCTCTTCACCTCGACCGCCTATACGCGGCCGGCGCGCACCATTCCTTTTCTGCGTCGCAAGACCGACAGCATCGTTCGTCGCGCCGGCTTCGATCCGTCGAGCCATTCCGGCAAAGCCCTGGTCAATGTGCTGGAAACTTATCCGCGCGACGAGCTGTTCCAGATCGACGAAGACACGCTCTATCAATTCGCGCTTGCCGTCTTGCAGCTCGATGAACGGCCGCGCGTGCGTGTCCTGCCGCGGCGCGATCGGTTCGACCGCTTCGTATCGGTTCTTGTCTACATTCCGCGCGATCGCTATGGCGGCCAGATCAGGGCGACGATCGGCAATTATCTGGCGGCGGCGTTTAACGGGCGGCTGAGCGCCTATTACCCCTTCTTCTCCGAAGGTCCGCTGGTGCGGGTGCACTATATTATTGTTCGATCAGGCGGCGAGACGGCAAATCCGGATCGCGCGGCGCTCGACCGCGGGGTCGAGGCCATTGTCCGCAGTTGGACCGATGCGCTGCGCGAGGCGCTCGCGGTGGGTCACGAGCCGGTGCTCGGGCGTGCGCTGTTCGGGCGCTATCGCGACGCGTTCCCGATCGATTACCGCGAAGTCTATTCGCCGGCGGTTGCGGTCGGCGATATTCGCGTCATCGAAGGTCTTACGCCGGAACAGCCTTTCGGCGTCGATTTTTACCGGCAGGGCGGCGCGGCGCCGTCGCGTGTGGGACTCAAAGTGTTCAGCCACAATCGGGCGATCTCGCTCTCGGAGCGTGTGCCGGTGCTGGAAAACATGGGTTTCCGGGTCCTCGACGAACGCACCTACCACATCCGGCCGGCTGACGCCGCGGAGGTTTGGTTTCACGACATGGAACTCGAAAGTGCATCCGGCCAGCCGATCGACCTCGCTGCACTCGAACGACGGCTGGAAGCCTGCTTTCTCGTCGTCATGGGAAAAAAGGCCGAGAGCGACGGCTACAACGCGCTGGTGCTGACAGCCGGATTGGGCTGGCGCGACGTCGCCTTGATCCGCACTTTCTCGCGCTTCCTGCGCCAGATCCGCGTGCCATATTCGCAAGATTACATGTGGGCGACGCTGCGCAAATACCCAGCATTGCCGCGGCGATCGTGAGCCTCTTTCAAACCCGTTTCGATCCGCATTTGGCGCGCAGCGCAGCTGAAGCGCGCGGCGCGCGAGGCTGCGGCCGCAGTGGCAATCGAAACCGCGCTGCAGTCGGTCGAGAGCCTCGACGAAGACCGTATCCTTCGTCATTTCGTCAACGCGGTCAGCGGCGGCGATCCGCACCAATTTTTATCAGCTCGGCCGCGATGGGCGTGTCAAAGAGCTGATCGCGATCAAGTTCGCCAGCCGCAAAGTCGACGCGATGCCGCTGCCGCGGCCGCTCTATGAAATTTTCGTCTATTCGCCGCGGGTCGAAGCCGTGCATTTGCGCTTCGGCAAAGTGGCGCGCGGCGGCATTCGCTGGTCGGACCGGCCGCAGGACTTCCGCACCGAAGTCCTCGGTCTGGTCAAGGCGCAGAACGTCAAGAACGCGGTGATCGTGCCGGTCGGCGCCAAGGGCGGCTTTGTGCCGAAATTTCTGCCCGCCGGCGGGCCGCGCGAGGCTATCCAGGCGGAAGGCATCGCCACCTACAAAATGTTCATCTCGACGCTGCTCGACATCACCGACAATATCGGAACTGGAACGATCGGCGTGATCCCGCCGCCCGACGTGGTGCGCCACGACGGCGACGATCCTTATCTCGTGGTGGCCGCCGATAAGGGCACGGCGACATTTTCCGACATCGCCAACGAACTGGCGATGGCGCACGATTTCTGGCTCGGCGACGCCTTCGCCTCGGGCGGCTCGGCCGGCTACGACCACAAGAAAATGGGCATCACCGCCCGAGGCGCCTGGGAATCGGTGAAACGCCATTTTCAGGAAATGGACGTCGACATCGCGACCGCGCCGTTTACCGTGGTCGGCGTCGGCGACATGTCGGGCGACGTGTTCGGCAATGGCTTGTTGCGCGAGAAGACGACCAAGCTCATCGCCGCCTTCGATCATCGCGACATTTTCATCGATCCAATCCCGATCCGGAAGGCAGCTTTGCCGAGCGGCGGCGCCTGTTCGATCTGCCGCGCTCGAGCTGGCAGGACTACGACAAGACGCTGATCTCCGAAGGCGGCGGGGTTTATCCGCGCACCGCGAAGGAAATCAGGCTTTCGCCGCAAGCGCAGAAGCTGTTCGGCGTCGGCGAACGCCTGACGCCGCAGGAATTGATCCGAGCCGTGCTCAAAACCCCGGTCGATCTGATTTTCTTCGGCGGCATTGGGACTTACGTTCGCGCCTCGGGCGAGACTGACGAGGCGGTCGGCGACCGCGCCAACGATACCGTCCGGGTCGCCGGCAACGATTTGAACTGCAAGGTGATCGGCGAAGGCGCCAATCTCGGTATGACCCAGCGCGGCCGCATCGAGGCGGCGTTTCACAGCGTGCGGCTCAATACCGACGCCATCGACAATTCAGCTGGCGTGAACACCTCCGACATGGAGGTCAATATCAAAATCGCGCTGAGCATCCCGTTGCGCGACGGCCGCCTGACGATGGAAGCGCGCAACGCACTTCTGGCCGAGATGACCGGCGAAGTCGCGCAACTCGTGCTGCGCAATAATTACCTGCAGACGCTGGCGCTTTCGCTCGCGCAGCGCCGCGGCCTGGAGGATTTCGGTTTCCTGCAGCGCCTCATCCAGACGCTGGAAGCGCGCGGCTTGCTCGACCGCGCCGTGGAATTTCTGCCTGACGATATGCAGCTTGCCGAGCGGCGCCGCCGGTCGGAGCCGTTTACGCGGCCGGAGCTCTCGGTGCTGCTCGCCTACGCCAAGTTGACGCTTTACGAGGATTTGCTTGAATCCGCGGTGCCGGACGATCCCTATCTCGCCCGCGAGCTTGGCCGCTATTTTCCCAAGGCGATCGGTGCGCGTTTCCCCGATGCGCTCGAGCATCATCGGCTGCGCCGCGAAATCATCGCCACTCATCTCGGCAATTCGATGATCAACCGCGGCGGCCCGTCATTGATCGTGCGCATCTCCGATCAGACCGGCGCCGTCCCGGCCTCGATCGCCGCGGCCTTTGCCGCCGTGCGCGACGGTTACGGCATGACGGCCCTGAACGGTGAAATCGACAGCCTCGACAATAAGGTTCCCGGCAAGCTCCAGCTCGATCTCTATGCGGCGGTGCAGGATCTGCTGCTCGATCGCATCGTCTGGTTTCTGCGCAACGTCGATCTTTCCAGGGGCCTCGCCGATGTGGTGGCGCATTACCGCGACGGCATCGCCGCGGTCGCGGCCGTCCTCGACGGCGCGTTGTCGCAGGACTTGCGCGATACGCGCGCGGCGCGGCGGCGGGAACTGGGCGCCGCGGGGGTGCCGGACGCGCTCGCCGGCCGCATTGCCGATCTGCGCGCGCTCGCCGCCGCGCCCGATATCGTCCTTGTTGCGGATCGCACCGGCAAGCCGGTCGGCGAGGTCGCGACAACCTATTTTGCCGCCGGCACGTTTTTTCGTCTCGACCGCATCGCCAGCGCCGCCAACACCATTCCGATCGCCGATTATTTCGACCGGCTGGCGCTCGATCGCGCGCGGGATACCATCGGCGATGCCGAGCGCCGGCTCACGGCCGCCATGGTGGGCAACGGTTCGGTCGGCGTTGGCGCCGTCGAAGCTTGGGTGGAACCGCGCAAGGTCGAAGTCGAGCGAATCCGCGCCGCGATCCAGGAGATCGCCAATTCCGGGTTGACGCTGTCAAAGCTATCCGTCGCCGCGAGCCTGCTTGGCGATCTGGTGAAACACTAAGTTCGGCCGCGACGCTGCTCGAATCGGCATAAAAAAGAACCCCAAGCAGTTACGCCGCTTGGGGTCCTTAAGTTGTTGCCTCAACTCAGGCTTATCTGACCGAACGGTGGGGGTGTCGGGGGATGGGGAACCGCTCGGCCGGCCTTCATGTGGGTACAGATAGGAACGCACCCTGCGTCTGCAACTCACTTCACGCATTAGTGTGATCGGCTGCTGCAACAACACGCACTGCCGCCTTTGCCGCCCTAGCAATGCGTCGCTGCAGATCAGCCAATTGATTCCCGCATGCCGCGCATCAATGCGCGTCGCCGCCAGGTTCAGGCAGGCCGTAGCGATGCAAGTCGGCGCCGTGGGTATCGAGCCAGGCCTTGGCGCTTTCATGATCGGGGCAGATGCGCTGCACCACGCGCCAGAATTTTGCGGAGTGATTCATTTCGACGAGATGCGCCACTTCGTGGGCGGCGAGATAATCGAGCACCTGGCTCGGCGCCAGAATGAGCCGCCAGGAAAACGACAGCATGCCGGTCGTCGAGCAGGAGCCCCAGCGGCTCGACTGATCGCGCACGGTGACGCGCCGCACGGTCAGCCCGAGAGCGCTGGGCGTAGCGCAGGCTGGCGGCTTCCAGCTCGCGCCTAGCCTCGCGACGCAGGAAATCGCCGACGCGGCGGTCGATGTGGGGAGCATAGCCGGCGACGCATAACAGCCGGTCGCCGTTGGCGTCGATCTCGGTCCATACCGTCCCGCGCGCGCCGTTGCGGTGCGCAATCCGGTGCGGCACGCCGCGCACCGGCACCACGACGTCAGGCGCAAACGGCACCGCTTCCGGCAGCCGGCCGAGCCGCGCCGCGATCCAGCCGCCATGCTTTTGCGCAAACGCGCGGGCTTCCTTCAGCGTACCGCGCGGCGGCATCGTCAATATGACTTCGCGCGTCGCTGCCTGGATGCGCAGCGTATAACGGCGCGCTTGTCGGTGCCGCCGCAATCGCACCGCATAGACCGCGTCGTCGAATACGACTTCGATTAGCTGCGGCTCGATGGTGCGACGATAGAGCAGCGCATGCAGCGGCATGGCGGAACACCCCGAATCCAATCGCAGGTGGGATAATGCCACATCGCCGATGCCGATGGCGAGATTTACGTTATGCGGCGATCGGTCGATTATGCGGTATGGAGCGCGACGCCATTGCCCGAACGAATGCGGGCGTGCGCGGCGCTGTTCGACTGGCTCATCGACAGCACGAAGTCGGAAATGCGCGGCGCAATCTCCGAGCGGAAACGCGAGCCGTTGAACACGCCGTAATGGCCGACGCCGGGCTGCAGCCAATGTGCTTTGCGGTCGGGCGGAATGCCGCTGCACAATCCTTGCGCCGCTTCGGTCTGGCCGACGCCGGAAATATCGTCGTGCTCGCCCTCGACCGTCAGCAGCGCCACGCGCTTGATCCGGCCGAGTTCGATCGGGCGGCCGCGGTGGGTCATTTCGCCTTTCGGCAGTGCGTGGCGCACGAAAACGGTATCGACCGTCTGCAAATAGAATTCGGCCGCGAGATCCATCACGGCGAGATATTCGTCGTAGAATTCTTTGTGCTTGTGCGCCGAGTCGCCGTCGCCGCGCACCAGATGCATGAACAGTTGCTTATGGGCCTCGATGTGGCGGTCGAGATTCATGCTCATGAAGCCGTTGAGCTGGAGAAAGCCGGGATAGACGTCGCGCATGAAGCCGGGATTCGGAAACGGCACTTTGGTGATGACGTGGCCGCGAAACCAGTCGATGCCGCGCTTTTCGGCGAGCTTATTCACCGCGGTCGGGTTGACCCGCGTGTCGATCGGGCCGCCCATCAGCACCATCGAAGTCGGAACGTAAGGATCGTTGTCCGCCTCCATGATCGCGACCGCGGCCATGACCGGCACCGACGGCTGGCACACCGCGACCACATGGGTATCGCCGCCGAGCGCATGCAGGATCGAAATCACGTAATCGATGTAATCGTCGAGATCGAATCGCCCTTCCGACAGCGGCACCATGCGGGCATCGACCCAGTCGGTGACATAGACATCGTGATTGGGCAGAAACGCCTCGACGGTGCCGCGCAACAGCGATGCAAAGTGGCCCGACATCGGCGCCACGATCAGAAGGCGCGGCTGCGGCCGCTTCGGCGGGTGTTCGAACACACGCTCGAAATGGATGAGCTTGCAGAACGGTCGCTCCCAGACGGTGGAGATGTGGATCGGCACCCGCGCGCCGCCGACCAGCGTCGAATCGATGCGCCATTCGGGGCGGCCGTAACGCCGCGTCGAGCGCTCGAACAATTCGCAAGCCGCAGCGACCGACTTGCCGAACGTGGTGAAGGACAGCGGATTGACCGGATTCTTGAAAAACAATCGCGTGGCGTCCGCCCAGGCTCGCGACGGATTGAGCGCCGCATGGCTCATTTCGTAGAACCAGTACAACGGCGTCGCCAAGAGAATACCGTTGTCGCCTGGCAAGGCAGGCGCGCCGCCGAACTCTCCGATGGCCATTGACGGAACCTTGCCCGGCTTCTTGCTGCAGTGCAGCATCGACTTTGGGATATGTCATACTACCAACATAAATGCAATTTGTTTCGATTTTCCTGCAATCGGCAGGGCCGGTACACTTCCACGATCAAGGTCAACGCTTGGTACCTATTCGCAGCGCACATAGCGTCCATTCGCCCACGGTCCGCAACCGGCGCCGCAGCCTATTCGCCGCTCTGTATCAGCGAACCATGGCGGCGTGCGCTTTGCAGCAATTTGAAAAAGCCGAATAGTCCGGCGGCAAACAGCACGACATTGAGCGCCAGCGCGTCGAGCATCAGGTCGCCGCGAAAGACCTTCTGGATCAGAAGTGTGCGCATGCCCTCGAACACGTAAGTAGGTGGCAACACCCACGCGATCGGCTGCAGCCAGACCGGCAGCGTGGTGACCGGGTAGTAAACGCAGGTCAACGGCATGAACAGAAACATGATCGACCAGGCGAAGCTCTCCGCACCCATGCCATTGCGCAGGATCAGACCCGACACGAAAATTCCAATCGCCCAGCTGGTCAGCATCAGGTTGAAAAAGAACGCGACCAGCGCGAGGCCCAGGCCGAAGAGATTGAAGCCGAAAAAGCCGATGGCGAGAAACGTCACCGGCACCGCGCCGATCGACAGCCGGACCAGGCTCATGACCATCAGCGCGGCGACGAACTCGATCGGCCGCAGCGGGCTCATCATCAGGTTGCCGATGTTGCGCGACCACATCTCCTCGAGAAACGAAAGCGAAAAGCCGAGCTGGCCGCGGAACAGGATGTCCCACAACAGCACCGCGCCGATGAAGGTGCCGCCGGCGCGCGCGAAGAAGCCGGCGTTGCTCGCGATGTAATATTGCAGGAAACCCCAGGTCACCATTTGCACCGCCGGCCAATAGACGAGGTCAAGGAGCCGCGGCCAGGACGAGCGCAAGAGGTACCAGTAGCGCAGCATCATGGCGCCGATCCGCTGCAGCGAGCCGCCAGCCCACCCTTTCCCGCAAGCCGGGGAAGGCGGGGAGAGGGCACTGTCCGTTCGGGACATCATTGTGCGGCCTCACTGGTGACGCCGCGCACGACGTCGAGGAAGACTTCTTCCAAGGTTCGCCGGCCATAGCGCGCCAACAGCTTGGCCGGCGTATCGTCGTCCTCGATACGGCCGCGCTTCATGATGATGACCCGCTCGCACAGCCGCTCGACCTCGGCCATGTTGTGCGAGGCGAGCAGCACGGTGGCTTGCCGCTCGCGGCAGTAGCGCGCGAGATGCGCGCGCACCCAGTCGGCGGTGTCGGGATCGAGGGAAGCGGTCGGTTCGTCGAGCAGCAGCACATCCGGGTTGTTGATGAGCGCCTTGGCGAGCGAGACGCGGGTTTTTTGCCCGGCCGACAAACGCCCGGTCGGACGGTCGAGCAGATCGGTGAGGTCGAGCTGCCGGCCGAGTTCGGCGATGCGCTCGCGCAAGTTCGCGACGCCATACAGCTTGCCGAACACGATCAAGTTCTGCCGCACCGTCAGGCGCATCGGCACTTCGACGTAAGGGCTTTCGAAATTCATGCGGTGCAGGACGCGATAGCGCTGCCGCGGCATTTCCGCGCCAAGCACGGTGACGCGGCCGGAGGTCGGGGTGGTCAGGCCCATGATGGTGGCGATGGTCGTGGTTTTGCCGGCGCCGTTGCCGCCGAGCAGTCCAGTGATGGAGCCCGGCGTCAGCGTGAAGGAAATGCCGTCGACCGCCGGGATGGTTTTGTAGATTTTGACGAGGCGTTCGACGGCTATGGGAGGGGGACCCGGCATCGCGGCCACATGTGGCGCGCTCCGCCGCGGCCGAGGCAAGAGGCCAACAGGCGCTGGCAAGAGGCCAACCATGCAGCGATGCGGGTGGTCGCCGACGCGAGGAAGATGGCAAAACAGGCGCAATCGAAAAGCGGGGGAGGGCGGAGTGGCGACTAGTTTCGCTGGCACAGGCCGAGCGCATCATCGATGCCGCGATCGAACGCGGCGCCGCGCTCAATTGCCGGCCGTTGAGCGTGATCGTGGTCGAGCCGGGCTGCAAGGTGAAGGCGTTCAAGAAGGAAGACGGCTCCTCGATGATCCGCTTCGAAATGGCTTACGGCAAAGCCTATGCGGCTTTGTCGCTCGGCCGCAGCTCGAAACTGGTGCGCGAGCGGGCGCAGGAGAAGCCGATCTTCATGCGCTATCTGATCGCGGCCAGCGGCGAGCAGATCTTTCCCGAGGGCGGCGGCATG
This sequence comes from uncultured Alphaproteobacteria bacterium, assembly GCA_963816565.1. GTDB lineage: Bacteria > Pseudomonadota > Alphaproteobacteria > Rhizobiales > Xanthobacteraceae > BOG-931. The sequence goes on from CAWFLM010000004.1 coordinate 828,708, forward strand.
CTGATCCGCGACCATAACGGCGAGGTCATCGGCGCCGTCGGCGTGACCGGCGATACCGAGGATCGCGACGAGGAGCTGGCGATCCACGGCATCCACGCCGCGGGATTGAAGACCGATGCGGATTGCGCCGGTATGGGCCGGGAAGTCGGCTTGCCGAAAAGCAGTTGAAGACAGAGGCAACATGGAAATCGGACTTTTCGATCACGTCGAATTCGGCGACCGGCCGATGGCGCAGCTCTTGGACGAACGGCTGCACTATGCGGAAGCGGCCGACCAAGGCCGGCATCTATTGCCTGCAGATCGCCGAGCATCACGCGACGCCGCTCAATCTGGTGCCGGTGCCGGGCGTCTATCTCGGCGCGGTGGCGCGCGCCACCAAGCGCATGCGGCTCGGGCCGCTGGTTTATCTGTTGCCGCTTTATTCGCCGCTGCGGCTCATTGAGGAAATCTGCATGCTCGACCATCTGAGCCATGGCCGGCTCGATGTCGGCGTCGGGCGCGGCGTGTCGCCCTACGAATTGAAATATCACAAGGTCGAGCACGACCAGTCGCGCGAGATTTTTTTCGATGCGTTCGACTGTGTCAGTGCCGGGCTGAAGACGGACTCGCTGACCTACAAAGGCGAGCACTATGTTTACGAGAACGTGCCGATCGCGCTGCGCCCGCTGCAGCAGCCGCACCCGCCGTTCTGGTATGCCTCATCGAACGAAATCGGCTCGACCTGGGGCGGCGAGCAAGGCCTGCACTATGTGACGCTCGGTCCGATGGCGCTCGCCAAGGCCAACATCGCCGCCTACAAGAAAGCTCTCGCCAAGCGCGGCGCGCCGGTACAGCCGAAAGCCGAATTTCCCGGCGGCGCGGCGATCGGCGTGCAACGGCATATTTTTGTCGCCGACACCGATGCGGAAGCGCACCGCTTCGGCAAGCCGGCCATGGATCGGCACCTCGAGCACATCAACTGGCTGCGCGCCAAACACGGCCAGACCGGATTGACCAGCCGTTTGAACGTCGAGCGCGGCGCCAATTTCGAGGCCTGTCTTGCCGACGGGACGGCGATCGCCGGCTCACCGCAAACGGTCCGCGCCGAAATCGAAAAGCAGTTCAAGGAATTGGGCTTCAATTATCTGCTGACCTACCTTTTCCTCGGTGCGATGTCGTTTAAGGACGCAATGCGGTCGCTGGAATTGTTCCGCGACGAGGTCATGCCGCATCTGGCGAAGCTGTAATCGCGATGATTCCGGCCGTGCGCGCGAGGAGCCGGAAATCCAGCTTGACCAAGGACTGGTTCCCGCTTTCGCGGGGACGAGCGTTCAATTGACTATTTCTCCGCGTCGTCCGCTGCCGGCTTGTGATCCGCTCGCAGCGCGTCGGGGTGCGGCATGGCGATGACGTTGTAGCCGGAATCGACGAAATGGATTTCGCCGGTGACGCCGGTCGAGAGATCCGAAAGCAGATAAAGCCCCGCGCCGCCGAGGTCGTCGAGCGTCACGCCGCGATGCAGCGGCGAATGCCGCTGCTGGAACGCGAACATCGCCCGCGCGTCGCCGATGCCGGCGCCGGCGAGCGTGCGGATCGGTCCCGCCGAGATGGCGTTGACGCGGATCGCGGCTGCCGCCGAAATCGACGGCGAGATAGCGCACCGAGGCTTCGAGCGCCGCCTTGGCGACGCCCATGGCGTTGTAGTTCGGCATGGTGCGCTGGCCGCCGTTATAGGTGAGCGTCAGCATGGCGCCGCCGTTCGGCATCAGCGCCGCGGCGCGCTTGGCGGCTTCGGTGAAGGAAAAGCACGAGATCAGCATGGTGCGCACGAAATTCTCGCGCGTGGTGTCGGCATAGCGGCCGGTCAGCTGCGCCTTGTCGGAAAAGGCGATGGCGTGGACCAGGAAATCGATCGTGCCCCACATGCGGCCAAGCTCGGCGAACACCGCATCGAGCGAGGCGATGTCCTCGACGTCGCACGGCAGCACCAGATCGGCGCCGACCGACGCCGCCAACGGCTTGACGCGCTTGCCGAGCGCGTCGCCCTGATAGGTGAAGGCAAGCTTGGCGTCGTGCGCGGCGAGCGTGCGCGCGATGCCCCAGGCAATGGAGTGGTCGTTGGCGACCCCCATGACCAGGCCGCGCTTGCCGTGCATCAACCCCGGCATGCGTCAGGCATCCGGATGCTTGAGCACGATGGAGGCGTTGGTGCCGCCAAAGCCGAACGAGTTCGACAGCACGCAGCCGAGCTTCACGTCGTCTCGGCGCTCGCGCACGATCGGCATGTCGGCAAACGCCGGATCGAGCGTCTCGATATTGGCGCTCTCGCAGATGAAGCCCGAATTCATCATCAGCAGCGAATAGATCGCTTCCTGCGCGCCGGCGGCGCCGAGCGAATGGCCGGTCAGCGATTTGGTCGCCGAGATCGGCGGGCATTTGGCGCCGAACACCTCGCGGATCGCCTCGATTTCCTTGAGATCGCCGATCGGCGTCGATGTGGCGTGCGGGTTGATGTAGTCGACCGGCGCTGCCACGCTCGCCAGCGCCATCTTCATGCAGCGCATCGCGCCTTCGCCGGAGGGCGCCACCATGTCGGCGCCGTCGGATGTCGCGCCATAGCCGGCAACCTCGGCATAAATCTTCGCGCCGCGCGCCTTGGCGTGGTCGAGTTCTTCCAGCACCAGCACGCCGGCGCCGCCGGCGATGACAAAGCCGTCGCGGTCGGCATCATAGGCGCGCGAGGCTTTGTCGGGCGTCTGATTGAAGCTCGACGACATCGCGCCCATGGCGTCGAACAGCACCGACAGCGTCCAATCCAGCTCCTCGCAGCCGCCGGCGAAAATCATGTCCTGCTTGCCGATTTGGATGGTCTCGTACGCGTTGCCGATGCAATGGTTCGAGGTCGCGCAGGCCGACGAAATCGAATAGTTGACGCCCTTGATCTTGAACCAGGTCGCCAGCGTCGCCGAAGCGGTCGACGACATGGCTTTCGGCACCGCGAACGGACCGACGCGCTTGGGGCCCTTGCTGCGGGTGATGTCGGCGCTTTCGACGATGGTCCGCGTCGACGGACCGCCCGAACCCATGATGATGCCGGTGCGTTCGTTCGACACTTCGGTCTCGTCGAGGCCGGCGTCGCGGATCGCCTGCTCCATGGCGACGTGATTCCACGCCGCGCCGCCGCCGAGAAAACGCATGGCGCGGCGATCGACCGATTCGCTCGGATCCAGCGTCGGCGCGCCATGCACCTGGCAGCGGAAACCAAGCTCGGCATATTTGTCGGCGCGGACGATGCCCGATTTCGCCTCGCGCAGCGACGCCAGCACTTCCTGCGTGTTGTTGCCGATGGACGAGACGATGCCCATCCCCGTGACGACCACGCGTTTCATGTTTGCCTCGTCCGGCCCAGCCCGCTGACGTATCAGGCTTCGTTCGCTTGCGGCTCGGTGTTGCGGAACAGGCCAACCTTGAGATCAAGCGCGCGATAAATAATCGAACCGTCCGCCGAGAGCCAGCCGTCGGCGACGCCGAGAACGAGCTTCGAGCGCATCACGCGCTTGATGTCGATGCCATAGACGATGTTTTTCATCGTCGGCAGCACCTGCCCCGAGAACTTGATCTCGCCCATGCCGAGCGCGCGTCCCTTGCCCGGCGAACCGAGCCAGCCGAGGAAGAAGCCGAGCAACTGCCACAAGCGCATCGAGGCCGAGGCAGCCGGGCATGACCGGATCGCCCTTGAAGTGACAGGGGAAGAACCAGAGGTCCGGCTTAAGCTCGAGCACCGCGCGCACCAAGCCCTTGCCATACTCGCCGCCCACTTCCGCGATTTCGGAAATGCGATCGAACATCAGCATCGGCGGCAACGGCAGTTGCGGGCCTTCGCCAAACAGCTCGCCCCGCCCGCAGGCCAGCAGGTCCTCATATTCGAAGTTTGAACGGCGTTCCTGCATGGCTAAATCGAGCTCCGCCGTTTCCGGCCCATGGTCGAATACCTAACATATTGGGGCAATGCGGCAAAGTGCATCCCCCCGCAAGATCGCGCGCGGTGGGAAAAGCCGCTCTGACGGCTCAACAGCGAGGGAGTTGCAGCGGGCGCAGGGTGGCGTATAGTAATTTCACTTGCAACGATCTTTGCGGCCTGACTGCCGCCGGATGCCGCTATGTCACAGTCGCTAGTTCATTTGCTTTCGGGCCTGCCGCGCCGACGAACCAGCAGTTTGAGCCGGTCCGTGGCGACCTTACGGGGTGTCCCTGGCACGACGTCAAGGCCAAGCTGCGCGACGTCGGCTTGCGGCCGACGCGGCAACGCATGGCGCTCGGCTGGATTTTGTTCGGCAAAGGCGACCGCCACGTGACGGCGGAAATGCTCTACGAGGAAGCCACCCGCGCCAAGGTGCCGGTGTCGCTCGCCACCGTCTATAATACGCTGCACCAGTTCACCGAAGTGGGCCTGTTGCGCCAAGTCGCGGTGGACGGCTCGAAGGCTTATTTCGACACCAATAATTCCGAGCACCACCACTTCTTCATCGAAGACCAGAACGATCTGATGGACATCCCGTCGAACGACGTGGTCGTCGGCAAGGCGCCGGTGGCGCCCGAGGGATACGAGATCGCACGTATCGACGTCGTCGTGCGCCTGCGGCGCAAGCGCTAAAGCGCCAGTCGGCCGCGCTTTTGCGCGGCGTTTTCCCGATCGCAACACTGGTAGAATTGTCCGCGGCCGCCCTGCGGCAAGCGCGGGCATATTGGCGCGGAAGGTGCCTTTGCGCCTGCGGCCAAAAACCAATTCCATCGGTACTTTTTGAGCTCGAAAATTATAGTTGAATTATCGAAAATCATGTGCCAGTCATTATTATTGATGTAAAATACATCAGTCCTGAGCATTCATGATCACTGCCGGTCAATTGCGGGCGTCCCGCGCCATCCTTGGCATCGACCAGCGCACGCTCGCCGAAGTCGGCCGGACTGTCGCTGCCGACCATTCAGCGCATGGAAGCGAGCGAAGGCGTCGTGCGCGGCAACGTCAATTCGCTGATGAAGCTTGTCGCGGCGCTCGACGAACTCGGCATCGAACTGATTTCCGACAATGCGGCCAGTCCCAGCGGCGGCCGCGGCGTGCGGCTGAAGAGGACACCGCCGTGACGCTGACGATCGCGCTCGCCTGTGCCGCGGCTTTGCTGGCGCTCGCCGTTGTCGCGGTCGCACTCTGCCGCTTCGCCGCGGCGACGCGCATCGTCTATGGCGCGTGCATGATCGTGACGGCGATTTCGTTGATCGCCGCAGCGGCTCATCTGCTCGGCGACGCGCCGCCGCTGACCGTGACGCTGCCGCTCGGCGTGCCATGGCTCGGCGCGCATTTCCGCCTCGATGCGCTGTCGGCTTTCTTCCTGATCGTGGTCGATCTCGGCGCCTTCGGCGCAAGCCTGTTCGCGCTCGGCTATGGCGAGCACGAGACGGCGCCGCAACGCGTGCTGCCGTTCTATGCGGCCTTTCTCGCCGGCATGACGCTCGTGGTGCTGGCCGACGATGCTTTCACGTTTTTGCTGTGCTGGGAATTCATGTCGCTGACGTCGTGGGCGCTGGTGATGTCGCATCATCGCGTGCCGGAGAACGTCTACGCCGGCTACGTTTATCTGATCATGGCGAGCTTCGGCACGCTCGCTTTGCTGCTCGGCTTCGGCCTGCTCGCCGGCCCCACCGGGCTTTACACCTTCGACGCGATGCGCGCCGCGCATCCGTCGGCGACGATCGGCGCCTTCGCGTTGATCTTGGCGCTGATCGGCGCCGGATCGAAAGCCGGCATCGTGCCGCTGCATGTCTGGCTGCCGCTGGCGCACCCGGCGGCGCCGAGCCACGTCTCCGCGCTGATGAGCGGCGTCATGACCAAGATCGCCGTCTACGCCTTCGTGCGCATCGTGTTCGAGCTTTGCGGCGCGCCGGCCTGGTGGTGGAGCATCGTCGTTCTGGCGGCAGGCGGCGTCACCGCGGTGATGGGCGTGCTCTATGCGCTGATGCAGCACGACCTCAAGCGGCTGCTCGCCTATCACACCGTCGAAAATATCGGCATCATCTTCATCGGGCTCGGCCTGGCGCTGGCGTTCCAGACTTACGGGTTGCCGTTCGCCGCGGCGCTGGCGCTCACCGCGGCGCTGTTTCACGTCTTCAATCATTCGGTGTTCAAGAGCCTGTTGTTCTTCGGCGCCGGCGCGGTGCTCACGGCGACCGGCGAACGCGACATGGAGCATCTCGGCGGCCTCATCCACCGCATGCCGCAGACCGCGTTCGTCTTTCTGGTCGGCTGCGCCGCCATCTCGGCGCTGCCGCCGCTCAATGGCTTTGCCTCCGAGTGGCTGACCTTCCAGGCGATCCTGCTCAGTCCGGCGCTACCCTCCTGGGGACTGAAAATTATGGTGCCGGCCGTCGGCGCTCTCCTTGCGCTGTCGGCGGCGCTCGCGGCGGCCTGTTTCGTCAAGGCCTATGGCGTGACGTTTCTCGGACGGCCGCGGACTCCGGCCGCGGCGACTGCGAAAGAGACCGACTTCTTTTCGCTCGCCGCAATGATGCTGCTGGCGGCGCTGTGTCTCATTGCCGGAATCCTGCCCGGCCTGTTCATCGACGCGCTCGGCTCCGGTCAATACGGCGCTGATCGGCGCGCACATGCCGCCGCAAATCGGCGCGCCCTGGCTCGCCATCATCCCGATCACCGCGAGCCGCAGCTCCTATGACGGCCTCTTGGTGTTCTTGTTCATGGTCATGTCGGGCACGCTCGCGGCCTCGGCGATCCACCGCCTGGCCTCGGGTCAGGCTTCGCCGCGCGCCGGCTTGGGACTGCGGCTATCCCGACGCCAGCCCGGCCACGCAATACACGGCGATGAGCTTCGCGCAACCGATCCGCCGCGTCTTCGGCACGTCGGTGTTCCACGCCCGCGAGACGGTCGAAATGCCGCCGCCGGGCGACATGCGGCCGGCGCGGCTGACGGTCGAGATGCGCGATTTGATCTGGGACACGATCTATGCGCCGATCGCGATCGGCATCGGCATTGTCGCCGATCGGCTCAATCGCTTGCAATTCCTGACCATCCGCCAGTTTCTCAGTTTCGTCTTCGGCGCGCTGGTCTTCCTCCTCTTGGTGCTCGCGATATGGTCCTGATCCGCGATTTGGCCATCCAAGGCGCGCAGATGCTGCTGGTGCTGCTGGTGGCGCCGCTGTTCGTCGGCTTCGTGCGCAAGATGAAAGCGCGGCTGCTGCGCCGCCAAGGTCCGCCGCTGGTCCAGCCCTATCTCGACCTGGTCGCGACTGACGCGCAAAGAGGTGGTGTTGGCGGAGAACGCGTCGTGGCTGTTCCGCGTCACGCCCTATCTCATCTTCGCCGCCACCTGGGTTGCCGCCTCGCTGGTGCCGACCTTCCGCACCGATCTCACGTTCTCCTGGTCGGCCGATTTCATCGCCATCATTGCGCTGCTCGGCAGCGCCCGCTTCTTCCTGGCGCTCGCCGGCCTCGACGTCGGCACCAGCTTCGGCGGCATCGGCTCGAGCCGCGAGGTGATGATCGCCTCGCTCGCCGAGCCGGCGATGCTCATGATCGTGTTCACGCTGGCGCTGATCGCCGGCTCAACGCAGCTCTCCACCATGGCCGCATTCATGGCATCGCCGGCGGTCGGGCTGCGGGTGTCGCTCGGAATGGGACTCGTCGCGCTGATCATGGTGGCGATCGCCGAGAACGGCCGCATCCCGATCGACAATCCGGCGACGCATCTCGAATTGACCATGGTGCATGAGGCGATGGTGCTGGAATATTCCGGCCGCCATCTGGCGCTGATCGAATTCGCCAGCGCGCTCAAGCTCGTTCTCTACGTTTCGCTGATCGCCTGCCTGTTCGCGCCGTGGGGAATCGAATCGGCCGCCGCGGCGCGTGCCGACGCTGGCGCTCGGCGCCACCGCCTACATCTGCAAGCTCGCCGTCGCTGGCTTTTTATTGGCGCTGTTCGAAACCTCGATCGCCAAGATGCGCGTGTTCCGCGTGCCGGAATATTTAGGCGCCGCGCTGATGCTCGGGCTTTTGGCGACGCTGCTGCGCTTCGTGTCGGGGAGCTTCTGATGAGCCGGATCGATTTCGACGTCGCGCATCTGCTCGCCGGCACGCTGGTGCTGATCAGCTTTCTCGAGCTCTATCAGGACCGCATATATTCGCTGCTCAATGTCTATGCGCTGCATGCCTTGGTGCTGGCGGCCTCCGTCGCCTGGCAGGCTTTGATCCAGGATGCGCCGCATCTTTACGTCACCGCCGGGATCGCGCTGGTGTTCAAGGCGATCGTCATCCCGGTAGACGTTGCACCGCATGATCATCAGGCTCGGCATTCATCGCGAGATCGAGAAAGTGGTCGGCGTCGGCTTCACCATGCTTGCCGGCATGGGACTGGTCGCGCTGTCCATGGTGGTCATGCTGCGGGTGACGCACAACTCCGATCCGCTGGCGCAGGAGGATCTCGCGTTTGCGCTGGCGGTAGTGCTGCTCGGCCTGCTGATGATGGTGACGCGGCTCAACGCCGTCAGCCAGGTGATCGGCTTCATGTCGCTGGAGAACGGCCTCGTTCTGGCGGCGACCGGCGCCAAGGGCATGCCGCTCGTGGTCGAGATCAGCGTCGCCTTCTCGATCCTGATCGCCTTCATCGTGATCGGAATTTTCCTGTTCCGCATCCGCGAGCGATTCGACACCGTGGACGTGCAGGCGCTCGACCAATTCCGCGGAGAGCGCCGATGAGGGTCGATGCGCTGACCGGCGTTCTTTTGATCCCGGCGATTGCCGCCGCTTTGTTAGCGGTGCTGCCCGGCTACCGCATGACGGCGCGGCTCAACGTCGCAGCGACGACGGCCACGCTTCTCTGCGCACTGTCGCTGTTTTGGCGGCGGCCGCCGACCGGCCCTTATCTCCTGGTCGACGATCTCAATGCTACCTTCATCGTGCTCACGACGTTCGTCGGCTTCACCACCAGCGTGTTCAGCGCGAGCTATATCGCCCACGAGCTTGAAACCGGACGGTTGACGCCGCCGTTCGTGCGCTTCTATCACGCCATGTATCAGGTGCTGATGTTCGCGATGAATCTCGCGCTCATTGCCAACAATATCGGCCTGATGTGGGTGGCGATCGAGATGGCGACGCTGACCACGGTGCTGATGGTCGGTATCTATCGCACCCATGAAGCGCTCGAAGCGGCGTGGAAGTATTTCATTCTCGGCAGCGTCGGTATCGCGCTCGCTCTGTTCGGCACCATCCTGGTCTACATGGCGGCGCGGCCGGTGGTCGGCGAGGGCCTCGACGCCATGGTGTGGACCGTGCTGGTCAAGCGCGCCGGCGCTTTCGATCCGGCGCTGCTCAACCTCGCCTTCGTCTTCCTGTTGCTCGGCTACGGCACCAAAGTGGGCCTCGCGCCGCTTCACGCATGGCTGCCGGACGCCCATGCCGAAGGACCGACGCCGATCTCGGCGGTGCTGTCGGGATTGCTGCTCAACGTCGCGCTCTACGCGCTGTTGCGGTTCAAGATGCTGCTGGCGGTCAATGCCGGTGCGCTGGCGCCAGGACCGCTGATGGTGACGCTCGGCTTGATCTCGCTGGTGTTCGCTGCGTTCATGCTCTACCGCCGGCGCGACATCAAGCGCATGTTCGCCTACTCGTCGATCGAGCACATGGGCATCATCACCTTCGCCTTCGGCATGGGCGGCCCGATCGCCAATTTCGCCGGGCTGTTGCACATGACCATGCATTCGCTCACCAAGTCGGCGATCTTCTTTGCCGTCGGCCATGTCGCGCAGGTCAAGGGCACACAGCGGATCGCCGACATCGGCGGCCTTACCGAGACGCATCCAACGCTGGGCTGGGGCCTGATCCTCGGCGTCGTCGCGATCGCCGGCCTACCGCCGCTCGGCATTTTCATGAGCGAATTTTTGGTGGTGAGTTCGACCTTCGCCCGCGCGCCCGCGCTCGCGATCATTCTCGTCTTCGGCTTGCTGGTCGGGCTGGCCGGACTGTTCCTACGGATCAACGGCATCGCCTTCGGCGAGCCGCGCGGGCCGAGCGCCAAGGCGCAAGCTTCCTACGTGCCGATGTTCGCGCATCTTTCGATCGTGTTCGCTGCCGGCATTTATATGCCGCCGGCCTTGGTGGCGTGGTTTCAGAACGTCGCCGGATTGCTGGGGTAATCGGATGCCGACGCCTCTTGATATCATCAGTCAGGGCGAACGCGCCGAGAACCATCGGCCCTGGCCGCGTTTCAACGTGACGGCGGACGCCTGGCGCCAAGTAGCGCGCGAAATCGCCGCGGGCCAGTCCACGCTTCTCGGGCTGTGGCCCGACCAGGCAGCACCTCCCGTGATTCACATGGCAATCATGGACGACGCCGACGGCGGCATCGCGGTGGCAAGTCTCGCCTGCCCGGATGGAAGCTTTCCCTCCATCGGCGCGTTGCATCCGCCGGCCATCCGTCTCGAACGCGCTATTCAGAGTCTTTACGGTTACGTCGCCGTCGGCACGCCGGATTCGCGGCCCTGGCTCGATCTCGGCTTCTGGGACGTGCAGCATCCACTCGGCGCGCGCGAAGAAGCGCCGACAGTTCGTGACGCCTATCAGTTCCTTCCCGTCGAAGGCGAGAGCCTGCACCAGATTCCGGTCGGCCCGGTGCACGCCGGAATCATCGAGCCGGGACATTTCCGCTTCACCGCCGGCGGCGAGACCGTGGTACGGCTCGAAGAGCGGCTCGGCTACGTGCACAAAGGAATCGAGTCGTTGATGGCCGGCGCGCCGATCGAGCAAGCCGCGCGGCTCTCCGCTCGCACCTCTGGAGACAGCACTGTTGCTTACGGCATCGCCTTCGCGCATGCCGTCGAGGCGGCGCTTGGCATCGAAGCGCCGCCGCGCGCGCAATTCTTGCGCGCGCTAATGGCGGAACTGGAGCGGCTGGCAAATCATCTCGGCGATATCGGCGCGATCTGCAACGACGCGTCGTTTTCGCTAATGCACGCGCATTGCGGGATTTTGCGCGAGCACGCGCTGCGGGCGGCAAATGACGCGTTCGGTCATCGCCTGATGATGGATCGGGTGGTGCCCGGCGGCGTCACCGCCGATCTCGATCACGACGGCGTGCCTCGCATTCGCGAATTATTGTGGGAGATCCAGCAGCGGTTTCCGCGCTTGATCGAGCTTTACGACAATACCGCGTCGCTGCAGGACCGCACCGCAGCCACCGGCATCCTGCGCGCCGACCTGGCCCGACAATTCGGCGCGTCCGGTTATGTCGGGCGGGCGAGCGGACGCAATGCCGATGCGCGCAAGGTGCCGGGCTATGCGCCTTACGACCGGCTTGCCTTCGTCGTGCCGGTGCTAACCGCCGGCGACGTCAACGCGCGCGTTTGGATCCGTATCCGCGAAGTCGAGCAAAGCATCGCGCTCATCGAACAGATTCTCGACCGCCTGCCGGATGGCGCGACCGCCGTGGCGCTTCATGGCGGCGGCGCCGCCGGCGAAGGCCTGGGCCTCGCCGAGAGCTTCCGCGGCGACGTGCTGGCCTGGGTGCGCCTCGACGGGCTCAATGTCGCGCGCTGCCATTTGCGCGATCCGTCGTGGTTCCAGTGGCCGCTGCTTGAAGCGGCGATCGAAGGCAATATCGTCGCCGACTTCCCGCTCTGCAACAAATCGTTCAACTGCTCGTATTCCGGACACGATCTCTAGTGCGCATTTGAGGACATGACGTTATGCGCAGAACGTTATTCGAGAGCCTCACGCGTCGGCCGCTGACCGAAGCGCCGCCGGCGCCCGATGATGCCGCGCTCGCCGAACTGGCGGCGGGCGTCGAGCGCGCGGCGCGTCGCCGGCTCGGCCGCAGCCTCGCCATCCGTCAAGTGGACGCCGGCTCCTGCAACGGCTGCGAGCTCGAAATCCACGCGCTCAACAATGCCTTCTACGACCTTGAGCGCTTCGGCCTGCGCTTTGTCGCCTCGCCGCGCCATGCCGACGTGTTGCTGGTGACCGGACCGGTCACCAAGAACATGCGTCAGGCGCTGGAGCGAACCTATGCGGCGACGCCGGACCCCAAATGGGTGGTGGCGCTCGGCGACTGCGCATTCGACGGCGGAATTTTCTCGGGCAGTTACGCTGTTACCGGTGGCGTGTCCAAGGTCGTGCCGGTCGATCTGCACATTCGCGGCTGCCCGCCGCCGCCGATCGAAATCCTCAAGGGCTTGATCGCGCTGCTGGACTCGCAAGCGGGCAAGCGTGCCTAGCCGAGGCCCGTCGCCCGGCGCGCCTCAGTCGATCTTTTCGCCCGGATAGACACCCCACAGCTCGTTTTGCGGGATGCCAGCCGTCAAAGCCCTTGCCGCTGATCTGGCACCAGGCTCCGGTGCAGCTTTTGACCGTACCCAGCACACCGACCTGCAATCGCGCGCTGACTTCGCTCGCGCCATCCGGCTTTTCATAGAGCGGCGCCAAGTCGGTCTTCGACTTGAGTTGCACGGCCGCCATGCGCTTGCCCGAAAGCAACGAATGATAGACCCAGCCCTCCGAGCCGTCGGAATCCCGGATGCGGCGCCAGTCTTCGAATTCGGCGGTGATTTCGACCGGCCAGCCGACACGGGTATAGATCCAGGAGACGTCGTGGTCCTTGTCCGGGCCATCGCGCACCGCGACGCGATCCGCCTTGACGCTGACAAAGCGCGGGACCGGCAGCCCGCTCGGCGCAGGATCGGCCGCGCGCGCCAAGCCACCGGCGCAAATCAAGAGGATCGCGGCCGCAATCGCAGCCGGTAGCAAAGCAAGCGGCTTGCTGGGGCGAAATGTCATCGCGACTGTCCCGTGCTCCATCGTTCGTTCATGCGCCACGACGCCGGCTAGCGCCGGCGCGCTTTGTGGCCGCGCAGCCATCTGGTAGAGAGAATTTATGAAAACCACCTCCCGCCGGTAATGTCGGCGAGCGGGGTTAACGAGAACTGAACGGGCGGATGCGGCAAACAACCGTTGCAATTCGCTGAATTTGCAGGCTGAATTGCTGCAACCCGTTTCATGCAAGCGGCGCAAGAGGCAGCGAATGGCGACGGGCAAAAAGCCGCTGATCGTGGTCACCCGCAGGCTGCCGGATAGCGTCGAAATGCGCATGCGCGAGTTGTTCGACGCGCGCCTTAATGCCGACGACAGGCCGATGAGTCAGGCCCAACTGGTCGAGGCAGCAAAGACCGCCGATGTCATCGTGCCGACGGTGACCGACCACATCGACCGGTCCGTCCTCAGTCAATCCGGCGAACGATTAAAGCTCATCGCCAATTTCGGCAACGGCGTCGACAACATCGATGTGGCGACCGCCGTGCAGCGCGGCATCACCGTGACTAATACGCCGGGCGTGCTCACCGAGGATACCGCCGACATGACCCTGGCGCTGATCCTTGCGGTGCCACGGCGCCTCGCCGAGGGTGCGCAAGTGCTCACCGGCGACCGCGAGTGGACCGGCTGGAGTCCGACCTGGATGCTGGGTCACCGCATCTGGGGCAAGCGCCTCGGTATTGTCGGCATGGGCCGCATCGGCCAGGCGGTGGCGCGCCGCGCGCACGCCTTCGGGCTGAAGATTCACTATCACGACCGGCGCCGGGTTCCGGCGGAGCTTGAGGAGGAACTGCACGCGACCTATTGGGAGAGCCTCGATCAGATGCTCGCCCGCATGGATATTCTGTCGATCCATTGCCCGCACACGCCGGCGACGTATCATTTGCTGTCGGCGCGCCGCCTCAAGCTCATCCGGCCGGAAGCCTATGTTGTCAACACCGCGCGCGGCGAGGTGATCGACGAGAACGCGCTCGCCCGCCTTATCGAGGCGGAGGAAATCGCCGGCGCCGGACTGGACGTATTCGAGCACGAACCGGCGGTGAGCCCGAAGCTCGTCAAGCTGGCGCGCGCCGGCAAAGTCGTGCTGCTGCCGCATCTCGCATCGGCCACGGTCGAAGGCCGCATCGACATGGGCGAGAAGGTCATCGTCAACATCAAGACCTTCCTCGACGGCCATCGCCCGCCGGATCGCGTTCTGCCGTCGATGCTGTAATGGAAATACGTCAGCCCGCGCGATGGTGAACCTGCGCATGTGTTGGTCGCGCCGTCTGGCGTGCTTGGCGCTCGCCGTCACGCTGGCATTTTCGTTCATCGCCCGTGCCGAAGATCGCAGTCCCGATGTCGCGATCGCGCCCGCCCAAGGGATCGTTGCGCATAACGGCATGGTCGTGACGCAGGAGGCGCGCGCGGCGCGCGTCGGCATCGATATTCTGCGAAAGGGCGGCAATGCGGTGGACGCGGCGGTCGCGGTCGGTGTGGCGCTGGCGGTGAGCTATCCGCGCGCCGGCAATATCGGCGGCGGCGGTTTCATGGTGATTCACCTCGCCACCGGCGAGGACACCACGATCGACTATCGCGAGACCGCCCCGGCGGCGATCAATGCCAAGAGCTTTCTCGACGCGGCCGGCAACGCCGATCCGCAGAAGTCGCGCACGTCGGCGCTCGCCATCGGGGTGCCGGGCACCGTGGCGGGTTTGACGCTGGCCGAGAAGAAATACGGCTCCGGCCATTTCACGCTCGCGGATCTGTTCGCGCCCGCCATCGCCATGGCGCGCGACGGTATCACCCTCGACGACGACATAACCGACGAGCAGACCAATATTCTGGCGCGGCTCGCGCATTGGCCGTCGTCCGCCAAGATATTCTTGAAAGCCGACGGCAGCGGCCTGTCGGCCGGCGATCGATTGGTGCAGAGCGACCTTGCGGACACATTGGAAACCATTGCGCGCGACGGCCCGGACGCGTTTTACCAAGGGCCGATCGCCTGGAAAATCGCCGCCGCCGTGCAGGCTGCGGGCGGCGTGATGACTGTCGACGATCTCAAAGATTACCACGCCATCGAGCGCGCCCCGGTGCGCGGCAGCTATCGCGGCTACGACATCGTATCGATGCCGCCGCCGTCGTCGGGTGGCGTCGAGCTCGTCGAAATGCTCAATATCCTGGAAGGCTACGACCTCGCGCACGACGACGAGACGCAGACGTTCTTTCTGATGATCGAGGCAATGAAGCGCGCCTATGCCGATCGTGCGCTATTCTTCGGCGATCCTGAAACGGTAAAGGTTCCGGTGGGAAAACTCATTTCCAAGAGCTATGCCGCCACGCTCCGCGCCGGCATCGATCCCGACCACGCAACGCCGGCGAGCGCCATCCGCCCCGGCGGCAACAGCGATCCCGAAGGTCACAACACGACACATTTTTCGATCGTCGACCGTTTCGGTAATGCGGTGTCAAACACTTACACGCTCAATTTCAGCTATGGCGTGGGCCTGGTCGCGGACGGCACCGGTGTCCTTCTTAACAACGAGCTCGACGATTTCGCCGCCAAGCCGGAGTCGCCGAATGCCTACGGCTTGATCGGTTTCGGGGCCAACGAGCCGGGGCCCGGCAAGCGGCCGGTGTCGTCGATGACACCGACTGTCGTCCTGAAAGACGGCAAGCCGTTCCTGGTCACCGGTTCGCCGGGCGGCAGCCGCATCATCACCACCGTGCTGCAAGTGATCGTCAATGTGATCGACCGCGGCATGACTATCGCGGACGCCGTGGCCGCGCCGCGCGTGCACAATCAATGGGTGCCCGATCAGGTCTTCGCCGAGCCTGCGGTTCCTCCCGCTGTCGTCGCGGCGCTGCAAGCCCGCGGCGACACGGTCGTGCCGCAGCGGCCCTTCACCTCGGCCAATCGATCTTGATCACGCCTGAGGGATTTGTCGGCGCTGCCGATCCGCGCTCGCACGGCGCGCTGGCCTTGGGTTATTAGGTGCAGTGGACCGTCTCGTGGCTCGCCTGCTTCACCGTCGACGCCAGCACGATAATCAACAGCGCGCATACCGCCACCGGAGCAAAGCCCGCAATCGGCGAGTGGGTGAAATCCCACAGCCAGCCGCCGACAACCGAAAGCACCATGGCCAGGCTATAGCTGATGGTGAACATCCCGGCAGAGGTGCGATGCACGTCGTCGGGCGCGCTGAGCACCGACGGCAGCGCCAAGGCCAGGATCAGCGTCACCGCGCCGGTGAAGCCGAGGATGGCCACCCAGAACACGATCCATGGTCCGTGCATCGTCAGCATGCCGATGAGGCAAATCAACGCCAGCGTTCCGGTCGCGGCGTAAGCCCACGGCCGTGTCACCAAACGGCCGGCAATGCCAAGCATCAAAAACGCCGCCGGCAGCTGGCCGAGATTGATGGCGGTGAGCGCGCTGCCGATGAGATCGGGACGCCCGTCGGCGGTCATGTAGTCGGGCAGAAAAGCGTTGGTCACAAAATACGTCGCATTGACGCTGCCGAGAATGAGGCCGAGCTTCCAGATCAGCGGCCGGCGCCAATCCGGCCACCAGCGGCGCCCGGCGGCCGGCGCGGCACTCTTGGCGCCGCCGCGGCGCGGCGCATAAAGCGCAACAAGCAAGGCGGTGACCAGAACCGGGATCGACCAAACGACGAAATTGAGCCGCCAGCTGTTGTGGACGAGCGGCAGGATCAGCGGGATGGTGAGCGCGGCGGCGAATATTTCGCCGATCAGGAGCCCGGTCGTATAGACCGCGGTGGCAAAGCCGATGCGCTGCGGAAACCAGGCGCGCACCAAGGGCGGCAGCGCCGGCTGCATGATCGAGACGCCCGCCGCCATCACGATGGTCGACGCATAGAGGAAAGCAGGATCGGCAAACGCCGCGCGCGCCGCGGAACCGGCGGCATTGAGCAGCAAGCCCACGATCAGCGCCGGCACGATACCGAAGCGGGCGATCAGCACCGCGCCCGGCACCGCCGCGATCGCAAACAGCATCGGCGGCAGGCTCGACAGCCAGCCGATATCCGTTTCCGATAGGTGCAAGTCGGCGTGCAGCAGCGGCACGACCGGCGGCACCGCCAAGACGGTCAGGCGCAGGCAGGCGCCGGACAGCCAGAGCAGCGCAAGCGCAATGGCGCGCTGGCCGGCGGTGTCCTCGATCTGGCTTTCCACGCTGGTCCCGGCTTCAGTTGCGGTCGGTTCTTACCACCGACGCATAGATCGCGCCGAGTCCCATGAGAAGCGAAGTTCCAAGAAATACCGCGCGCATGCCGATATGGCCGCCGATGAAGCCGCCAAGCACCGGGCCGACGACCTGGCCGGCATATTGCGAGGATGTCGAATAGCCGAGCACGCGGCCAATGATGGCGTCCGGCACGTTATGGCGGATGATGCTGGTGACACATGGCAATAAGCCGCCGAGCGCCAGTCCCATCAGAAATCGCAAGCCCACGAGCTGCCAGCCCGTCGTGACCAAGGCCTGCGGGATCAACAGCAGCGCGGAGGCCGCCAGCGCTCCGACCAGAACCGGCCAATGCCCGATGCGGTCGGCGAGCCGGCCGAGCCGCGACGCGGACAGGATGCTGCCGAGGGCTGCCGCCGACATGGCGATGCCCGAAACGATGGTCACCCGCGACGCCTCGACGAGTTGCCCCACATAGATCGTGATGATCGGTTCGATCGACATGTTGGCGAGCATCAGGAGCAGCCCCATGACCAGCATGGCGACGACCGGCCGCTTATCGGGAATTTGCGACCAGCCGGCTTGTGCCAATGCTTTCTTGGTCGGCGCCGGCCGCTTGTCTTCCCTGATGAACGCGGTGGTCGCGATGAAGGTCAGGAAGATGACGCCGCCGGCGAGCCAGAACGTTCCCCTGATGCCGATCAGCGGCGGCAGCGCGCCGCCGATCAGCGGACCGACCAGATTGCCGGCCATGATGCCCGACGTCAGCATGCCGAGCGCCCATCCGGAGCGCGCCTTCGGCGTTTGCGTCGCCACCAGGATCGTCGAACCGGAGGCATAGCCGCCGGCAAAGCCGGCAAACAAGCGCAAGCCCACCAGTTCCCACACATTGTGGGCCATGCCGATCAGCGACATCGCCACTGCCATGCCGAGGCTGGCGCGGATCAGCATCAGCTTGCGGCCGTAGCGGTCGGCGAGGCGGCCCCACAGCGGCGCGACCAGCGCGGCGGCAAAGAACGTCGCGCCATAGGCGACGCCGGACCATTGCGCGATCGCGGCGCGATCCGAGACGCCAAGCTGCTCGACATAAATCGGCAAAAACGGCAGCAGCAGCGTCATCGCCACGATGGTGGTGAACGCCCGCACGAGGCGCCGCCAGGCTCCCCCGCCAAGCCTATGTCGCCTCACCGCGGTCCTATGCCGGGCTGCCCGAACTGAATATCCCTGGCACGATCGCGACATGCTGGTCACCGCCTGCGGCCGCATCTGCTTGCACAGGAAAAAGAGCAATATCTCGACCGTGCTCGCCGGTCAGAAGCTCGGCATCAGGGAAGTCATTGATGGCATTGGCTCGATCAGCTTCATGCACGACGATATCGGCGATATCGACCTGGAGCAGACGACCTTGCATACGATCGACAATCCGTTCGGCACGGTATCGTGACCCATGTTGTAGTACGCCTGCCGAAGCCAAGCTCGCGCAAGAGCGCAGCCTAGATCACTTGATTTTTGGAGCGGGCGAAGGGATTCGAACCCTCGACCCCAACCTTGGCAAGGTTGTGCTCTACCCCTGAGCTACACCCGCATCCGAGAAGGGTAAGGCGGCCAAGCCAAGCGCCCGGCCACGGCCAAGCTATGCCAAAGAGCTTGCCGCTTTGCAACCGCAAGCGCCCCGGCCTAAATAGCGCGCATGCCGGCCTCGCCCGATGAGCTTTTCGCCTATTTGGATCGGCTCGGCATCGCCCACAAGACCGTCACCCATCCGGCGGTGTTCACCGTCGAGGAAGGCCGCGAGCTGCGCGGCTCGATCCCGGGCGGCCATACCAAGAACCTGTTCTTGCGCGACAAAAAGGGCGCGCCGTACCTGGTCGTGGCGAGCGAGGACGCCGCCATTGAGCTCAAATCGCTGCATCGGCTCCTGGGCGCCTCCGGGCGGTTCTCATTCGGCTCCGCCGAGCTCCTGCGCGAACTCCTCGGCGTCGAGCCTGGTTCGGTGACCCCCTTTGCCGCGGTCAACGACACCGCCTGCCGCGTCGCCGTCGTGCTCGATGCCGGCATGATGGCGCAGCCGGTGCTCAACTTTCACCCCCTTAAGAATACCGGGACGACCACGATTTCCCGCGAGGGACTGCTTAAATTCCTGGAGGCCACCGGGCACCTGCCGCGGATCGAGCCGGTGTCGGCGCCGGCGCCTGAAATGTCCTGATTGCATTTGGCGGCTTTATTCCCATTTAATCAGGCGAAAGAAGAGAATTTCGCCCCGGGAGGGGCCGAGGGAAAGGGCGATCGGGCAAGTCGATGTCAATGTTGCAGCAAGTCGGAACCGCTCCTGCGGAAGCGTCGATCAAGGACACAACGACGCAAAGTTTCGTCAAGGACGTCATCGAGGAATCCAAGCGTCAGCCGGTGCTGGTCGATTTCTGGGCGCCGTGGTGCGGGCCATGCAAGCAGCTCACCCCGGTGCTCGAAAAGGTGGTGAAGGCGGCCAAGGGCAAGGTCAAACTCGTCAAGATGAACATCGACGAGCATCCCGCCATCCCCGGTCAGATGGGCATCCAATCGATCCCCGCCGTGATCGCCTTCGTCAACGGTCAACCCGCCGACGGTTTCATGGGGGCGCTGCCGGAGAATCAGGTCACGGCCTTTCTCGAACGGCTCACCAAGGATCGCATCGGCGACGAGGCTCAAGATCTGCTGAAATCCGCCGAGGCCGCGCTCGCCGAAGGCGATGCCGCCGGCGCGGCCGAGATTTACGCCCATCTTCTCGCCGAAGACGCCGCCAATGTGCCGGCGCTCGCCGGGTTGGCGCGCTCTTACGTCGCCACCGGCGCGCTCGATCAGGCGCGGCAGACGCTCGCCATGGTGCCGGAGGCCAAACGCTACGACGCCGCGGTTGCCGCCGCGCGCGCCGCGCTCGAACTCGCCGAACAGGTCAAGACGCTCAGCCCGGTTGCCGAGCTCGAACAGAAGGTCGCCGCCAATCCGCTCGACCATCAGGCCCGCTTCGATCTCGCGCTGGCTCTCAACGGCAAGGGCCAGCGGCATGATGCGCTTGAGCATCTGATCGCCATCGTCAAGCGCGACCGCAAATGGAACGATGACGGCGCGCGCAAGCAGCTCGTTCAATTTTTCGAGGCCTGGGGTCCGACTGACGAAGCCACGATCGAGGGCCGCAAGCGGCTGTCTTCGATTTTGTTTGCCTGAAGAACAACACTCAAATGAAATTCGGTGCCGTCGCTGATGGAGTGCGACATGCCGATGAACGCCATCTTTAACGGCCCGGATGCGCTTCCCGCGGTAATTCCGGTTTTCCCGCTGCCGGGAGCCTTGCTGTTGCCGCGCGGGCAGATGCCGCTCAACATATTCGAACCGCGCTACCTGGCGATGATCGATGACGCGCTGCGCTCCGAGCACCGTCTTATCGGCATGATCCAGCCCGATCCGGCGCATCCGGGACCGGATGAGAATAAGCCGCATCTGTTCCGTGTCGGCTGCGTCGGCCGCATGACCCAATTCGCCGAGAGCGGCGACGGCCGCTATCTCATTCAGCTCACCGGCGTCGCGCGCTTTCGCGTCGAGGAGGAACTGCCGGTCGGCACGCCGTATCGGCAGTGCCGGGTCGCCTATGCGCCTTTCGTCGACGACTTCACCGCGCGCAAGGGCGAAGATGAGGTCGACCGCAAGGCGCTGCTGCGCGCACTCACCGCGTTTCTGAAGGCCAACAATCTCAAGGCGGACTGGGACGGCATCGAGAGCGCCCCCAACGAAGCCTTGGTGAACGCGCTGGCGATGATGTCGCCTTACGACGCCGCCGAGAAGCAAGCCATGCTGGAAGCGCCGGATTTGAAGACCCGCGCCGAGATTTTGGTCGCCGTCACCGAGATCGAGCTTGCCAAGAGCAAGACGCCGGGCGAAACACCGTTGCAGTAATAGACGGCCTCGAACAGGAGCGCCCGATGTCTTCATCGTCGTCAGACCGTCCCGCCGACAGCGTCGATCCGAAACTCCTGGAAATCCTGGTCTGTCCGTTGACCAAGACGCCGCTCGAATACGATGCGGAAAAGCAGGAGCTGATCTCGCGCGCCGCCAAGCTCGCCTACCCGATCCGCGACGGCATCCCGATCATGCTGCCCGAGGAAGCGCGCCGCATCGATTGAGGGCCGGGCATAGCTCATCCGTCATGCCCGGGCTTGTCCCGGGCATCCACGTCTTACAGGATAGTGACCGCCAAAGACGTGGATAGCCGGAACAGGTCCGGCCATGACGCGCGTTTAAATGGGGGAAGCAATCATGATCAAAATCTGGGGGCGGAAAACCTCGTCGAACGTGCAGAAGGTCATGTGGGCCGTCGGCGAGATCGGGCTACCGCATGAGCGCATCGATGTCGGCGGTTCGTTCGGCAAGAACCGCGAGGCGGCTTATCTGGCCATGAATCCGAACGGTCTGGTGCCCACGCTCGAAGAAGAGGACGGCTTCCTGCTGTGGGAGTCGAACTCGATCGTTCGCTATCTGGCGGCCAAGTATAAGTCGACCATCCTCGAGCCGGCCGATCTAAAAACACGCGCGCTTGCCCAAAAATGGATGGACTGGCAGCTCTCGGTCTGCGGGCCCGCGATCACGCCGGTGTTTTGGGGGTTGATTCGCACGCCGCCGGAAAAGCGCGATCACGCGGCCATCGAGGCCGGCAAGAAGAATACGACGGCGGCGATGCAGATGATGGAGGCGCAGCTCGGCAAAACCGTTTATCTCTCCGGCGACGGTTTTTCCTACGGCGATATTCCGGTCGGCATCATGGCCTATCGCTATCGCCAGCTGGTGCCGGATCGTCCGCCCTTGCCGAATTTCGAGCGCTGGTACGCGGCACTCGCCGAACGCAAAGCGTTCAAGGATCACGTCGCCGCGGTGCCGTTGACGTAAGCCCGTCATTCCGGGCTCCGGCCTTCGGCCGGCCCCGGAATGACACTACTCCGCCGCTGCGCGTGTGCCGGCCGATTGCGCCGACACGATGTAATCCATCGCCGCCTGCACGCCGCCTTTCTTGTGCGGAATGCCGGCGAGCGACAGCGCCATCTCGGTCATCGCCAACACGCCCATCATCCAGCCGTCATTGACGTCGCCGAGATGGCCGATGCGGAAATATTTCTTAGCGTAAGGGCCGAAGCTGGCGCCGTAGGAAATGTTGAAGGTATCGAGCGCCAGCGCACGGAAGGCGTCGGCGTCATGGCCGTCCGGCAACAGTACCGCCGTGACGGTCGGCGAGTAATATTTCGGATCGCGGCACAGGATTTCGAGGCCCCAGGTGCGCACCGCGCGCCGCGTTGCCTCGGCGAGCCGGGCGTGGCGGGCGAAGACATTGTCGAGGCCCTTCTTCGTGCAGCATCTCGATCGACACCGCGAGCCCCTGCAGCATCTGCGTCGCCGGCGTATAGGGAAAGAAGCCGATCTTGTTCATGGTGAGCATGTCGTCCCAGGCCCAGAACGACTTGGTCATTTTCGAGGTCTTTGCCGCGTCGAGCGCCTTGTCGCTCACGGCATTAAACGACATGCCCGGCGGCAGCATCAGGCCCTTCTGCGCGCCGCCGACGGTGACGTCGACGCCCCATTCGTCGTGCCGATAATCGGCCGAGGCGAGCGAGGAGATGGTGTCGACCATGAGCAGCGCCGGATGGCCGGCGGCATTGATGGCTTTGCGGATCGGCTCGATCGGCGACAGGCAGCCGGTCGCGGTCTCATTGTGCAGCACGCAGACCGCCTTGATCTCGTGTGCCTTGTCCTTCTTCAGGTGCTCCTCGATGGTGGCGGCGTCGGCGCCGGTGCGCCAGTCACCCGCGATGAACTCGGGCTTTAAGCCCAGCTTGCGCGCCATGTCCTTCCATTGCGTGGCGAACTGGCCGGTCTCGACCATCAGCACGCGGTCGCCGGGAGACAGCGTATTGACCAGCGCCGCTTCCCAGGCGCCGGTCCCGGTCGCGGTGTAGATGATCACCGGATTGGTGGTCTTAAAAATGGTCTTGATGCCGTCGAGGCAGCGCTTGGCGAGCTTGGCGAATTCCGGGCCGCGATGGTCGATGATCGGCGTATCCATCGCGCGGAGCACGCGGTCCGGCAGCGGCGTCGGCCCTGGGATTTGCAGGAAGTGACGCCCGGCGGCGCGCGAAGCATTCTGCGGCATTTTCGGCACTCCATCGGACGGTTTGATTTGCCCCGGCGGCGCATGTCCGAGAGCGCACGCGGCTTGTGGCGTTGAATAGCGAATGCGACATTCGGGTCAAGTCTAATTGACGTGAACCGTATTGCATTGTTATCGCGTCACTTTTGGACGTGGAGAAGAACGTGCCAGCGCGGCTTGTGCCGGGACTTGAGCGCCGCCTCAAAGCGGAAATGGTGGGCGGCGTGCGCTTCGACGCTTTTACGCGTGGGCGCTATTCCACCGATGCATCGCATTATCAAATCACGCCGCTCGGCGTGGCGACGCCGCGCACGATCGAAGAAGCCGCCCGGGCGATCGCGGTTTGCCGCGCCGAGGGCGTCGCGGTGACGGCGCGCGGCGGCGGCACGTCGCAGGCCGGGCAGACGATCAACGAAGCGCTCATTCTCGATTGCTCGCCGCATCTCAACGGCATCGTCGAACTCGATGCCGCCCGCCGGCGCTGCGTCGTCGAGCCGGGCGTCGTGCTCGACGAACTCAATCGCAAGCTCAAACCTTCCGGCCTGTGGTTTCCGGTCGACATATCGACGGCGTCGCGCGCCACCATCGGCGGCATGGTCGGCAACAATTCCTGTGGCGCGCGCTCGTTGCGCTACGGCAATACGCGGGAAAACGTGCTGTCGATCGATGCGGTTCTCGCCGACGGCACAGCTGCGCATTTCGGACGGATCGGCGAGCCCGGAGTTGATGTGCCGCAAGCTCTGGTGCGCGATCTCCTCGCCATCGCCGCGCGCGAGGCCGGCGAGATCGAGCGGCGCTTCCCGAAGGTGCAGCGCCGCGTCGGCGGCTATAATCTCGACGCGCTCGTCCCCGGCCGCAACGACATCAATCTCGCGCATCTCCTCGTCGGCTCGGAGGGCACGCTCGCATTCTCGACCAAGGTCGAGCTGAAGCTTTCGCCGCTGCTTGGCCGCCGCGCGGTCGGCGCTTGTCATTTCGGCAGCTTCCACGAGGCGATGCTGGCGGCGCAGCACATCGTCAAGCTCAATCCCATTGCCGTCGAACTGATCGATCGCACCATGCTCGGCTTGGCCCGCGACATCGCGATGTACAAGCCGACCGTCGATGCCTTCCTGCGCGGCGACCCCGAAGCGATCCTGTTCGTCGAATTTGCCGAGGATGACGACGAGAACTTGCGCCGCTTGAAACGGCTCGGCGCGCTCGTCGGCGATCTCGGCATCGCCTGGGACAAAAACGGCGCCAAATGGGGCGGTGTCGTCGAGGTGCTCGATCCGAAATTGCAGGCCGGCATCACCGAAGTGCGCACCGGCGGCCTCAACATCATGATGTCGATGAAGGAGGAGGGCAAACCGATCTCCTTCGTCGAGGACTGCGCGGTGCCGCTCGAGCACTTGCCCGATTACACTGCGCGGCTCAGCGAAATCTTCGAGAGAAACGGCACGCGCGGCACCTGGTATGCGCATGCCGCAGTCGGCTGCCTGCATGTGCGCCCGGTACTCAATTTGCGGCTCGACAAGGACGTCCGCGCGATGCGCGCCATCGCCGAGGAAGCCTTCGCCATGGTGCGCGACTATAAAGGCTCGCATTCCGGCGAGCACGGCGACGGCATCGTGCGCTCGGAATTCCACGAATTCATGTTCGGCGCCGAACTGGTGCAGGCTTTCGAACAGGTCAAGGATCGCTTCGATCCGCAGCATCTGTTCAATCCCGGCAAGATCGTGCGCGCGCCGAAATTCGACGATCGCGGCAATTTCCGTTACGGCCCGGATTACCGCGCCGAGGACATGACGACTGCGCTCGACTGGTCGGCCTATCCGGGCAAGGGCGGCGGATTTCAGGGCGCGGTCGAAATGTGCAACAACAACGGCGCCTGCCGCGCGCTCGCCGGCGGCGTCATGTGTCCGAGCTACCGCGTCACCCTTGACGAGCGCGACGTGACGCGCGGCCGCGCCAATACGCTGCGCCTTGCCATCACCGGCCAGCTCGGCCCGGACGCGCTGACCTCCGACGCTATGGCCGAGACGCTGAAGCTCTGCGTCTCCTGCAAGGCATGCCGGCGCGAATGCCCAACCGGCGTCGACATGGCGCGCATGAAGATCGAAGTGTTGCGGGCGCGGAGCGAAAAACTCGGCCTGTCGCTGCACGACCGCCTGGTCGGATATTTGCCGCGCTATGCGCCTTACGTGGCGCGGCTGCATTGGCTCCTCAATCTGCGCGACGTCGTTCCCGGCGTGGCGAAACTGTCGGAAGCCATCGCCGGCTTTTCCGCGCAGCGCAGCTTGCCGAAATGGCGGGCGGATTATTACAAAGATGCAGACAGCGCGAAAGGAACTGGCGGTGAAGTCGTTCTGTTCGCCGACACCTTCAATCGTTATTTCGAGCGCGAAAATATCGATGCCGCGGTCGCGGTGCTCACCGCGGCCGGCTACCGGGTCAATGTCGCGAGGCCGCCCGGCGGCGGCCGTCCGCTGTGTTGCGGCCGGACCTTTCTCTCTGTCGGCAAGGTCGACGAGGCGCGGGCCGAAGCGGAGCGCACGCTGGCCGCGCTCGCGCCCTATGTCGAACGGAACATCCCGGTCATCGGTCTCGAGCCGAGTTGCCTGTTCAGCTTCCGCGACGAAATCCCGGCGCTGGTGAAGAGCGATGCAGCACGGCGCGTCGCCGAGAACGCGCTGCTGTTCGAGGAATTCCTGGCACGCGAAGCAAAGGCCGGGACGCTCGCTCTCAATCTCGCGCCGACAAAAAGGCGCGCTTGTTGCATGGCCATTGTCATCAAAAGTCCTTCGATACGATGTCTTCGGTCGAAGCGGCGCTAAAACTCATTCCCGATCTCGACGTCCAAACCATCGAATCAAGCTGCTGCGGCATGGCCGGCGCTTTCGGTTTCCATGCCGACACGATCGAGGTGTCGCGCGCCATGGGCGAGCTGTCGCTGCTGCCTGCCGTGCGCAAGGCCCCGGACGACGCGATCATTGTCGCTGACGGCACCTCGTGCCGGCATCAAGTCCATGACGGCGCCGGGCGCGAAGCGATCCATGTTGCGCGCGTCTTGGCGATGAGCCTGCCGAAATAGTGATTTCTAGCGTTCCGCCTCCAGCGCACTCTCGTGCCAGCGGCGCAGCGCCAGGTAATTGATCGCCGACTAACAGATAAAAGATCACGACGCCGGCGACCGAGAGCAGCAACAGCGCCGCGAACATGCGCGGGATGTTGAGGCGATAGCCGGATTCGGCGATCCGGTAGGCGAGGCCCGATCCGGCGCCCGCCGAGCCGGCCGCGATCTCGGCGACCACGGCGCCAATCAGCGCCAACCCGCCGGCGATGCGCAAGCCGCCAAGGATATAAGGCAGCGCCGCCGGCAGCTTCAGATTCCATAAAATCTGGCCGCGCCTAGCGCCATAAAGCGCGAATAGGTCGGCGAGATTGCGGTCGACGGAATGCAGGCCGAGCGTGGTGTTGGCGAGCACCGGGAAGAAGGCGACGATCCAGGCGCAGGCCAATACGGCGAGCGGTTGCGGCAGATAAATCAAGAGCAGCGGTGCAACGGCGACGATCGGCGTCACTTGCAGGATCACCGCATAGGGATAGAGCGAATATTCGACCAGCCGCGATTGGTTGAAGAGAACAGCCAAACCGACGCCGCCAATCGCCGCGAGCAGAAAGCCTTCGAAGGTGGTTGTGAGGGTGACGAGAAGCGACTGGAACAGCAGAGCCCAATCCGAGACCAAGGTTTGCAGGATCAATCCGGGGTCGGGCAGCACATAGGGCGGAATGTTTTCGATCCGCACGACCGCTTCCCAAAGCGAAAGCCCGAGCGCCAGCACGACAATCGGCAGCGCGATGCGCAAGGCGCGGTCGCGGCGTTCGCGCGCGGAGTTTTGCGTATTCATGGCGCGCCTCCGGCAGCCGTATCTTGTACAGCCATATCGGCGAAGCCATGGCCTGCGCCAACGCCTCCGACGTGCGGCGGCAGAATGCGGCATAGTCGGCCGAGGTGCGGAAATCCTGGTCGCGCGGATAGGGCGCGTCGATCGCAAGCTCGGTGAAGACGCGGCCCGGACGCGCCGCCATCACCACGATGCGGCTCGACAGATAGACCAATTCGAACACCGAATGGGTGACGAACACCACCGTGGTGCGCAGCGCCTGCCACACCTGCAACAGATCGTTGTTGAGCTTAAACCGCGTGATCTCGTCGAGCGCGGCGAACGGCTCGTCCATGAGCAGCAGCGCCGGCTCGGTGACCAGCGCGCGGGCGATGGAGACGCGCATGCGCATGCCGCCCGATAATTCGCGCGGATAAGCACGACCGAATTCCTTGAGCCCGACCCGGTCGAGCGCCGCCACGACCCGCGCCCGCGCTTTCTCGATCGGAATGCCTTTGAGCTTGAGCGGCAGGAGCACGTTGTTGAACACGCTCGTCCATGGCATCAGCGTCGGCTCCTGGAATACGAAGCCGATCCGGCTTTCGCTATCCGACGCCGTCGGCGGAGCCTGCCATTCGACGGCGCCCGCGCTCGGCTCGCTCAAGCCGGCGATGATGCGCAACGCCGTCGATTTGCCGCAGCCGGACGGGCCAAGCAGCGAAACGAATTCGCCGTCACGACCGCAAGATCGAAACCCTTGAGCGCCACCGTGCCGGAGGGAAAGCGCTTATCGACGCCGCGCAGCGCGACCAGTGGATGAGGCGGCTGCGCTCGCCAGCAGCATTCATTGTTGCGTCAATTCTTCGGCCGCAAGTCGAGCCCGACTTTCTTGTCGACGAATTGCAGCGTGTAGGCGTTGCGATAATCGACGTTCGGCTTGGTGACGCCGGCGCGCACCATTTCGTCGAAAAAAGCTCTTCATCCGCGCATCGGTCATGGCGCCGATCCCGAGCGTCAAAGCGTCGCCGGAATCGACGATGCCGTATTTCTTCATCGCATTCACCGAATAGGCGAGCAGATCGTCGGTCATTTCCGGGTTCTGCGCCTTGATCAGCGCATTGGCGGCGCTGTTGTCGTGATAGAGATAGTTGTACCAGCCGATGGTCGAGGCATCGATGAAGCGGGCCACCAGATCGGGCTTTTTGTCGACGAGATCGCGCCGCGTCTCGATCAGGGTCGAATAGCCGGCCAAGCCCTCGTCGGCGAGCAAAAACACCTTCGGCGTAAAATGCGCCGCCTTCTCGATGGCGAACGGCTCCGAGGTCACGTAACCCTGCATCGCGCTCTTTTTGTTCACCAGAAACGGCTGCGGATTGAAGGTGTAGGGCTTCACCTGGGAATCCTTGAAGCCGTATGTGGCCTTGAGCCATTGGTAATAGGTCGCGACGCCTTCCTGCGACACGAACAGCGTCAGGTTCTTTAGATCCTGCAGCTTCTCGATGCCCTGATCGGGATGCGCGATCAGCACCTGCGGGTCCTTCTGAAAATAGGCCGCGACTTCGACGGTCGGGATGTTCTGGGCGACCGCGTCGAAGCCTTCCAGATTGTTGGCGGACAGGAAGAAGTCGATCTTGCCGACCGGCAGCAGAATGCGGTTGTTGGCGTTCGGGCCGCCCTGCCGGATGGTGACGTCGAGGCCGTATTTGCGATAGGTGCCGTCGGCCAGCGCCTGGTAGAAGCCGCCGTGCTCGGCCTCCGCCACCCAGTTGGTGCCGAAGGTGACCTTGTCGAGCGCCTGGGCCGCGGCCGGGCCGGTCAAGGCGCCTGCGGCACGACAGCGGCGGCGGCCATAAATCCGGCGCGAAAAACCATATTCAACGACATCGGTTGCCCCTTCGGCTCGGACGCGAGAATAGGAGAGGCGGAAGAAATTTGCGAGTGAGCCGGAGAACATGCGTTGCCCAAGCGCGACTGGATGGAGATGACCTGGGCGGACATCGCCGGCGGCGATACCGCGCGCTGGATCGCGGTGCTGCCGCTCGCCGCGGTGGAGCAGCACGGCCCGCATCTGCCGCTCGGCGTCGACACCTTCATCGCCGAGGCCTATCTGGCGCGCGTCCGCGATCTTCTGCCGGACGAACTGCCGGTGACGTTCCTGCCGGTGCAGCGTGTCGGCGTCTCCGCCGAGCACCTGGCCTACCCCGGCACCTTGACGCTGTCGGCAACGACGGCGATCGCGGCCTGGACCGAGCTCGGCGACAGCTTGGCGCGCGCCGGCCTGCGCAAGCTCGTCCTCGTCACCAGCCACGGCGGCAATGTCGCGGCCATGGAAACGGTGGCGCGCGATCTGCGCACGCGGCTTGGCATGTTCGCGGTCACCGTCGGCTGGCATCGCTTCGGCTATGCCGACGGCGTGTTTTCGAGCGAAGAGAAAAAGCACGGCATCCACGGCGGCGACATCGAGACCTCGCTGATGCTGGCGGCCAAGCCCGACACGGTGCGCATGGCCGAGGCGCCGAAAGCGACGCCGGAGACGGTGGCGATGGCGGCCGAATTCAAATGGCTCGGCGCCTACCGGCCGGCCGGCTTCGCCTGGATGACGCAGGATCTGCATCCCTCCGGCGCGGTCGGCGACGCGACGCTGGCGACTGCGGGGAAGGGCGATGCGGCGCTCCAGCATGGCGCCGAAGGCTTCGTCGAACTCTTGCGCGAGATCGACCGCTTCGATCTTGCGCGGCTGCGCGACGGGCCGCTCGATCGCGCGTAACGATCCTCTCTAATTCGAATGTCAAACAGCGACGCTAAGAATTTTTTGCGACGCAAGCGCGCTCCCTCTCCCCGCGCGCGGGGAGAGGGTGGGGTGAGGGGGCCTCTCCGCTGGGTGCGGATTTGCGGCGGCGTCTGGAGCGTTGTCGCACTGATCCGCAACGCTCAGAATCGCGGAGAGGCCCCCTCCACCCTCGCTTCGCTCGACCTCTCCCCGCGCGCGGGGAGAGGTGGACAAGCAATCTCGTTCTCGCGGCGCGACTTCGCGTCCGAGCTTTGCTGCAAGCATTTACGAACGACCTCCCCGGGGGAGGAATGGAGCGCCGGGAGGCGCCAAAGTCGTGGCCGCGCCACGCGGGCAAATGTTGCCACTCGCTCGCGCTTCGGGCGCGGCGCGCGCCACAGGACAATCCGCTTGCGCGAACCGCCTGCTTCGGGCGCGCTGCGCCTCCCGGCGCTCCACCGCGGTTTCTTCGCCCGGGCGGCCGGCCCGCCTCGGCTTGGAAACCGCACTCGCTCCATCCGTCGGCTTAAGTCTGCCGGCGGCGTCCTTCCAGCGAGATTTGATTCGCTCGATATGTAGATCGTCAAGACGTCCGTTCATGTAACTAGGTACCCGAGCGCGGCGCAGCACGCAGTGGTGCGCTGCAAGGATCGCGGCTCCGCATTTATGCCGCGAGACCCGGATCGCGTTTCCCGGGCGCGCTGCACCGCGTCCGGGGAACGGCTGCGAAGTCAGCCCCGCAGCGCCGCGAGATTCACCGGCCCGTCGAACAGCCCGCCGATCAGCTTCAGCGCCTCGGCGGCGCGCGCGTCGTTCCAGCCGCCGTGCTTGGCGTTGAGCCGGAATTTGTCCTCGATATCGGCGCGCGTGAGCGGCTCTTGCGCGCCGCCGCGCATGTAGGGCTGGCGCTCTTCGACGATCGTGCCGTCGCGCAGCGTGGCGCGGATGTGGCCGGTGAAATTTTTCGGATAGGGATTTTTCGGATCGATCGCATAGCGCACCTTGGCGGCGAGCGCGAGCACCGCCGGATCGTGCACCGCGGCGTCGGTGAAATCGCTTAAACCCACATTGCCGCGAATAAAGCCCGCGGCGATGCAATAGGGCGTGGAGAATTTTCCGGAATAGCCGTTGGCGGGATGCTGCTTCGCCGCCAGCGGCTCCCACAGCCGGTGCACCGTGCCTTCGCCGACCTCGCAGACCATGTCGACGACCTGGTCGGGTTTCACCCCTCGCGCCGCAAGGCGCCGTGAACAGTCGATGTAGGGATGCGTCATGGTCCCGCACGGATAGGGTTTGAACGCCAGCGTTTGCGTCACCCAGCGCGTACCGAAGTCGCCGATCAGCGCGTCGTAGTCGCCGGCGGTGGTGCGCGCGAAGCCGTGGAAGAAGCCATGCACGCCTTCGAACACGGTGCGCGGTCCGGAAAAACCGGCGCGGCCAAGCAGCGCCGCGCGCATGCCCGATTGCGCCGCCCAGCCGGCGTGCAGCCGCTTGGTCCAGGCGCCCTCGGCGAGATATTCGATGATGCCGCCGGCCATCGACGCGACGGTGCCGAGCGCGTCGACCATCTGGCGGGCGTCGAGTTTGAGCGCGGCGCCGACGCCGGCCGCCGCACCCATGGCGCCGAACACGGCGGTCGGATGAAAGCCCGCTTTGTGGGTCAGCGTCGGCGCGACGAGGCTCAGCCGGCACATGGTCTCGACGCCGACGGCAATACCGAGCAGCATCGCGCGGCCATCGAGCTTTTGCCGCTCGCAGACGGCGAGCAGCGCCGGCACGATGACGGCGCCGGCATGGACCGGGCCGCCTTCGAACGTATCGTCGAAATCCTCGCCGTGAATCGCCGTGCCGTTAATGAGCGCGGCGGCCGCCGCGGAAAATGTGGCGGCGTGGCCGATCGCCGTGCACGGCCCCTCGTCGTCACAGCCGGCGAGCGTGATCTTGACGTAATCCTCGTTGCGCGCGGTGACGGCGAGACCGACGACGTCGATCAAAAGCTCGACGCATTTCTCCCGCACGGCCGCGGGTAAATGGCCTGCATCGAGCGCGCAGATCTTTTGCGCCAGATGCTCGGCAATGGCGGTTTTGGGCAGCGCGTCGGAACCATGGGCAAATCTCGCTGGCGATCGAAAAGCGGGCACGGCATGTCACCGGAAATCGCTGTGCCGTCAAGCCCTTGTTGAACCGGCAAAATCCGCTCCCGGCGCGGCTCACTCCTCGCCGCGCCGCAAGGTCAGAACCAGGTCCGCGCCGGCGGCGACTAATCGGCAACGGCCTTTCGGGCCGCCATTCATTCTATCGCCGATGGGTATCTTCATGCGCCGCGCCATTCCCGTTTTCGCCGCTGCCTGCCTGCTGAGCCTGCTTGCCGCACCTGCCGCGCGGGCGGACGCCGGCCCCAATGCCGATATCTGCGCCTCGACCGACGACGCGGCCTATTCGCCGGAACAGCGCATCGCCGCTTGCGGCGCGCTGATCGATGCGCTGAAAGACCAGCCGGCGGCGCTGGCCGCGGCGCTAGTCAATCGCGGCGCAACCTATTGGTCCGTCGACAAGACCGACCTTGCGCTGGCCGATTTCAATCGCGCCATCGCACTCGATCCGAACAACAAGCGGGCGTTCCGCGAGCGCTCCAACGCCTATCGCAGCATCGGCAAGCTCGATCAGGCGCTTATCGACGCCAACAAGGCGGTCGAGCTCGATCCCAACGATCCGGCCGCTTTCGACAATCGGGCCAACGTCTTCAACAACAACGGCCAATACGATCGGGCCATCGCCGACTACAATGAAGCCTTACGGCTCAAGCCGGACGACTCGCAGACCTACATGGATCGCGGCGTCGCCTATTATTTCAAAGCGGACTATCAGTCCGCGATCGGCGACTACGACCAGGCGATCAAGCTCGATCCGAAGAAATCGCGCGCTTATACCAACCGCGGCGCCGCCTATAAGAAGCTCGGCCGCACCGATGCGGCGATCGCCGACGAGAGCGAGGCGATCAAGCTCGATCCGCTCGAGCCGGAATATTACGACAATCGCGGCCTGTCCTATGCCGAGAACGGCGACTACGACCGCGCGCTCATCGACTTCAACGAGGCCATTCGGCTGCGGCCGCAGGCGAATTTCCTGACCAATCGCGGCGACGCCTACAATCACCAGCGCAACTATGACCGCGCCATCGCCGATTACGACCGCGCCATCGCGCTCAATCCCGGCTTCTATCTCGCCTACAACAATCGCGGCGCTGCCTATGACGAGAAGGGCAATCTCGACCACGCTATCGCCGATTACGAACAGGCGCTGCGCATCAATCCTCAATTCGACAAGGCCGCCGAGAATCTGGCCGACGCACGGCAGGAGCGCGACCGGCGCGGCAGCGCGACGTCGGACGATCTGCTGCCGACGTTTGACTGCGGCGCGGCCCGGCGCGCGGTCGAAAAAGCGATCTGCTCCGATCCCGACCTGGCGCGGCTTGATCGCGAAATCGACGCTGCGTACAAGGCGGCGATGGCGCCACGCGACGCCAAGGCGGCCGCGCAGCTCCAGCACGATCAGCGCGGCTTTCTCATCCAGCGCAACAGGTCGTTCGGCAGCCCGCAATATAATCTCAAGCGCGAGATGGAATTACGCCTCGCGGCGCTGCGCGGCATGAGCGCGAAGGCTTTGCCATAGGCGTTGCATTTCCGGGGCGCAGCGCAGCACGCAGTGGTGCGCTGCTGACCCGGGATCGTTACGCACACAGCCGAGCTTGTGAAGACCCCGGATCTGCGGTGCACCGCTTCGTGCTGCACCGCGTCCGGGGAACGTGATCGATATTAATATTTCGCCGAGATTGGCAATTCCTCCGCCGGGAACAGCGAAATCAGGCGGCAGCCTTTGTCGGTGACCACGACCTCTTCCTCGATGCGCGCGGCGGAATAGCCGTCGGTCGCCGGGCAATAGGTTTCGATCGCGAACACCATGCCCTCGACGATCTCGGTCGGGTGATCCATCGACACCACGCGCGAGATGATCGGCCGCTCGTGCAGATTAAGGCCGAGGCCGTGGGCGAATTGCAGGCCGAAGGCCGCCATCTCGTCCGGGAAGCCGAACTCCGACGCCTTCGGGAACACTTCGCAGATATGCGCGGTCGAAGCGCCGGGCTTGATGCGTTCGATGGCGTTGTCGAGCCATTCGCGCGCCATCCGGTAGGCGTCGTGCTGCGCCGGCGTGGCGCGAACGACGTTGAAGGTGCGGTAGTAGCAGGTGCGATAGCCCATGAAGCTCTGCAGGATGTCGAAGAACGCCTGGTCGCCGGGGCGGATCATGCGGTCGGTGAAGTTGTGCGGATGCGGATTGCAGCGTTCGCCGGAAATGGCGTTGACCGCTTCGACGTCGTCGGAGCCGTGGGTGTAGAGGAACTTGTTGACCTCGGCGACGATGTCGTTTTCGCGGATGCCGGGGCGCAGCATCTGGTTGACCACGTCATAGGCGCCGTCGACCATGGCCGCGGCGCGATTGAGGAGCGCGATCTCGTCCGCCGATTTCACCTCGCGGGCGCTGAGCATCACCTGCTGGCCGTCCTTGATCTTGAGCCCGGCCTTTTCCAATTCGAACATCATCGGCGGCTCGATGATATCGACGCCGATCGGCATCTTGGCGACGCCGGCGTCGCGCAGGATCGAGGCCATTTCCTCGGCATGGCGCTTCATCAGGCCGAAGGCGGGATCGACCGTGCCGCGCAGGCCGACGAGGCCGGCCTTGCAGTTCTCCGGCTTGAGCCACGGCGCATAGAGCTTGTGGTGGACGGCGGCCGAGCCGAAGTCCCACAGGATCGGATCGCCGCCGCGCACCAGCAGCGCAAAGCGCGAAAGCTTGTCGCGCGCCCATTCGCCGATCTTGGTCGAGGTGACGTAGCGGATATTGTTGTCGTCGAACAGCAAAAGCGCGCCGAGATCGGACGCTTCGAGCGCGGCCTGGGCGCGGGCGAGCCGGTAGCGGTGCATGCGCCGGTAATCGACGCGCTCCTCGAAATCGACCCCCATGGTGCCGAGCACCGGCAGATGGCGGCCCCAATTGTAGCGCGGGTTGATGTCCTCGGCGGTGATCTTGATCGGATCGCGCTTGGTGATGTCGTCCATGGCGTACTCCCTGGCGTTAGCCGTCATCCTGAGGTGCGAGCGCAGCGAGCCTCGAAGGATGAGCGGGCACGGCGATTGTCGCTGCGTATTGTAACCAACATCCGGGGCGTTTGTCGGTACCCGGGCTGTCGCCCTGTCGAGGCGAGCGGCTTCGACGCTCGCCCCTCAGGGTGACGCGATGTATACGGCATCGGCACTTCGCCGACGTCCTTCGGGACTTTGTAGCCCTTCTGGGTGGCCGGGCGCTTGGCGATGGCCGTGTACCAGCGCTTGACGTTCGGATACTTGTTGAGATCGACGGTCTGCCACTCGTAGCGCGACACCCACGGCCAGATCGCGATGTCGGCGATCGAATAGGCGTCGGCGACGTATTCATGGTCGGCGAGCCGCTTGTCGAGCACGCCGTAAAGCCGGTGCGCTTCCTTCAGATAGCGCTCCTCGGCATAGGGCGCCTTGCCCGGATTGTATTTGGTGAAGTGATGGACCTGGCCGAACATCGGGCCGGGACCGCCCATCTGCCACATCAGCCATTCGATGACCTTGTAGCGGCCGTCGCCCGATTTCGGCATCAGCTTACCGGTCTTGTCGGCGAGATAGATCAGGATCGCGCCGGACTCCATCAGGCTCAGATTGTTGTCGCGGTCGACGATCGCCGGGATGCGGTTGTTCGGCGAGATCTTGAGAAATTCCGGCTTGAACTGCTCGTCCTTGCCGATGTCGACCGCATGCGCGGTATAGGGCAGCCCCATTTCCTCGAGCGCGATGGAAATCTTGCGGCCGTTCGGCGTCGTCCAGGTGTAAAGATCGATCACGGTGTTGGTCCTGTGTTGTAAGAGTTTTACTGCACGCAACGCTAAGTCAAGGCGGCGGCGAATACTGGATCATCCGCCTGCGCGGGTAATGACGGTGCTGGTTTTTATGCCGCGGTTCTTTTACCCCATAACCGCGCCGAAGCGATATCCGCGCCCTGGCGGATCGCCTTGAGCTTGAGCCAGACCACCGGCTCGATCACCCATTCGCGCCGGGTGAAGGTGCCGAAGCCGCAATCGCTGCCGGCGATGACACGCTCGCGGTCGCCGATGGTCGCGACGGCTTCCTCGATGCGGCGCGCCACTACTTCGGGGTGCTCGACGAAGTTCGAGGTGGTCTCGACCACGCCGGGAATGAGGATCATGTCTTTCGGGAACGGCACGCGCTTGAGCGCTGCGTATTCGTGGGCATGGCGCGGATTGGAGAACTCGATCGACAGTGCGCCGACCTTGGCCTGGTAAAGCGCCGGCAAAATCTTTTCCAGCGCGATGTCGTGGATGTGCGGGCCCTCCCAGTTGCCGTAACACACATGCAGCCGCACGCGATCGCGCGGAATGCCTTCGATGCCTTTGTTGATCGCCGCGACATGGCGCTCGCAGCGCTTGACGAAATCGGCATCCGACAGATCGCGGTACATCATCGTCCTATCCATGGCGAGGTCGGGCGCGTCGATCTGCAAGACCAGGCCGGCTTTATGGATGGCCTGGTATTCGTTCTTCATTTCGCGGGCGATGGCGTCGAGATAATCGTCATGCGACGGGTAGTAGGCGTTGAGCATGGTGGTCGAGATGATGCCGGGCGACGCCGCGGTCATGAACCGCTCGGAAAATGCGTGCAGCTCGTCGGCGATGCGCTTGAAGCCGGCGATCTCGTCGGTGATCGGCTTGAGATCGCGGTATTTGATGTCGGCCTGCGCTTCCGGGGCACCGTGCTGGCTCTTCGGCGGATTGGGAAAGCGCCGCATCAGATAGCCGACCAGCTCGGGAAACTCCTCGAATTCGCGGCCGCGGCGGCGCTTCGAGATGCCGGCAAAGCCCGACATGCGCTGCGGCACGTAGGTCTGAAAGCCGATACGGCGCTGCTCGCCGTCATTGCCGACGTCGATGCCGGCTTCCACTTGCTTGCCGACGACATGGCGCACCGCCTTGTCCATTTCGCCGGCCAGCATTGCCGGGTCGAGTTTTTCGCCGTCCTCCTGCTTGATCAACAGGTCGCTCAGCGTCTCGTTGCGCGGCAGGCTGCCGACATGGGTGGTGAGAATGCGCTCGCGGCTCGACAGCATTAGGGGGCTCCGGCGGGGGATTTTGCAGGCCCTGTCATAGCGCAATTTCACGGCAAAGACAGCGCCGGCTGGCTTTGCCATTGCCGCCGAATTTTCACGTCGTCATAATGGTTTCTTGTGGGCAACGGGTGGGCAAAAGCCCGTGCCGATGAGGAAACGCAGCGATGAACGATGCGCCGCCGCACATGGGGCCGCCCCCGGAATCGACCATTCCCCGCGACTACAATTTCGCCGCCGATATCCTCAAGCGCAATCTCGACGCGGGCCGCGGCAACAAACTCGCCTATATCGATCACAGCGGCCGGTACACTTATGCCGAGCTTGCCGAGCGGGTCGAGCGCTTCGGCCATGTGCTGCGCACGCTCGGCATCCGCCGCGAGGAGCGCATTCTGATCTGTCTCCTCGACACCATCGATTGGCCGACCGCGTTTCTCGGCGCGATCAAGGCTGGCGTCGTCGCCGTTCCGGTCAATACGCTGATGACCGAGGCCGATTACCGCTTCATGCTGCAAGATTCGCGGGCGCGGCTGCTCGTGGTTTCCGAAGCGCTCTATGCCAAATTCGCCGATGCGATCGGAGACAGTGACGACCTCGAGCATGTCATCGTCTCCGGCGACGACGCCCATTCCCATCTGTCGTTCGACGACGTGCTGGCGAGAGCCAAAACCGAGCCGGTCACCGCGGCGACGACGCGCGACGACATGTGCTTCTGGCTCTACACGTCGGGCTCGACCGGACGGCCGAAGGGCGCGGTGCATACGCACGCCGATCTGAAACTCACCGACGCGCTTTATGCGGCGCCGGTGATCGGCATTAGCGAAAACGACGTCTGCTATTCGGTGGCGAAGCTGTTCTTCGCCTACGGGCTCGGCAATGCACTCACTTTTCCGCTGTCGGCTGGCGCCACCACCGTGCTATTGGCGGCGCGGCCGACGCCGGACCTTGTCGCCGATCTGCTCAAGCAGCACAGCGTCACCGTGTTCTATGCGGTGCCGACTTTCTATGCCGCATTTCTGGCGAGCCCGGCGGCGCCGGCGCGCTCCGAGCTGAAAATTCGCCGCTGCGTCTCCGCCGGCGAAGCGCTGCCGGCCGAGATCGGTCGGCGCTGGAGCGAGCGCTATGGCGTCGACATTCTCGACGGCCTCGGCTCGACCGAGATGCTGCATATCTTCCTGTCGAACCGCTCCGGCGCGGTGAAATACGGCACCTCCGGCACGCCATTGCCGGGCTACGATATCCGGCTGGTCGACGACGACGGCAACATCGTCACCAGGCGCGGCGACATGGGCGAGCTGCAGGTGCGCGGACCGACCAGCGCGATCATGTATTGGAACAACCGCGAGCAATCGCGCGCGACGTTCCTGGGCGAATGGACGCGCTCGGGCGACAAATATATCGAGGACGACGACGGCTACTTCGTTTACTGCGGCCGGCGCGACGATATGCTCAAGGTGTCCGGCATGTATGTCTCGCCGTTCGAGGTCGAGGGCGCTCTGCAAAGCCATCCCGACGTGCTCGAGGCCGCCGTCGTCGGCTGGCCGGACACCGATGAGCTGATCAAGCCCAAGGCCTTCGTGGTGCTCAAGGCCCCGGAAAAAGCCAGCGAATCCTTGGCGCAAAAGCTGCAGGACGAGTGCCGGAAAAAGCTTGCGGTCTACAAATATCCACGCTGGATCGAGTTCCGCACCGAGCTGCCGAAAACCGCGACCGGCAAGATCCAGCGCTTCAAGCTGCGCGCCGAGGCTGCGCCACGTTGACGATGTTGACGATGCTGACGATCGTCACCACCACGGCTGCATGGCGAAGGAATAGGTCGCGCCCAGGCCGAAGGTGAGCTGATCCGGCGAGCCGCGCTGCGTGACGAGCGGCGAGTTGGCGGCGGCGCCGGTCAGCCGCTCGTATTCGAATAAAGCATGCGCGGTCCATTGCCGATTGAAGGCGTATTGGGCCATCGTGCCGGCGCCGTAGGAATAGAGCCCGCCGCCGGCGCGGTAGACCGGCAACGCCGGCAGGCCCGACACCGTCGAGCCGATCGACTGGGCTTGCGTGATCGAGAAATACGGGCTCGTTGCAGCGGCGGATTGCAACGTCATGCGAGGGCCGGCTGACAGCGTCCAGGCCCCAAGCGGGGCGATGGCATCGAGAAAAACATCGCCGGTGACGCCGGTCTCGCCGCCGAAGCCCTGACGGGCTTCGCCGCGCAGCCGCAGCCATGGCGCCGGCCAATATTCGGCGAACGCGCCGGCCTGCACGGCGTAATCGACGTCGCCGAGCCCATTGAGCGCCGCGTAATCCGACGCCTTGCGTTGCCAGACCAGCTTGAAGGCCGGACCGAGCTTGATCTGGCCGAGATCGATGAGGCTAAAGCCGATGCTGTCGCGCGGGCCGGGAAAGTCCGGCGGCGAGCCCTCGTTGCGGACCGAAAACAGCGGGAAGCCGGTGACGGCGGGCGCGCTCTCGGCGGCGCCCGGCCAGGCCGGGACAACCCGGCCTTCGATCCCCACGGTGACGATCCAATTTGGTGCCGCCACTGCCGCTGCGGCGTTGGCTGGGGCCGACGCTTGCGCCGGCAAATCGGCGGCGTCGGCGAAGCCGGGCAACGCCATACCCAACAGTCCGATCGCAACACCACATACCAACGACGCCAGACGCACCCGTTACCCCATCCAGCCCAGCGCCATCCAAAAAGCACGAATGATGGGATTACGGAAGCCGCGACGGCAAAACATGCTGAATTGTTTGTCACAGTCGCGTTACGGCCGCGCGGCGAGCTTGCCGGCTAGTACGGTACGCCGCCGCGATATCCCTTCAACGCGTAGATGCGGTACGCCTTGATCGGGTCGCCCTTGCGCGTGCGCCAAACCGTCGCGATCGGCTCCACCGATTTAAAATGCTTTTGCAGTTCCGGCAGATCCTCGAACGGCTCCGAGGCGACGTAAATGCCGGTGCTGCGCGCCAGCAGCGATTGATCGATCGGCGGCAGAAACTCGTAGCGGATGTGCTCCGAAGCCTGAAACACCGGCATGCCGCGCAGGTAAAACGCCAGCTCGGCGTTGGTGTCGTATTCGGCGCTGGCGATATAGCCGGCATCGTGCGCGCTCGCCACCGCGCGCGTGTCCGCCGCCCACTGCGC
Organism: uncultured Alphaproteobacteria bacterium; assembly: GCA_963816565.1. Taxonomy (GTDB): domain Bacteria; phylum Pseudomonadota; class Alphaproteobacteria; order Rhizobiales; family Xanthobacteraceae; genus BOG-931. The sequence goes on from CAWFLM010000004.1 coordinate 868,886, forward strand.
CCAGCCGTCGAATATATCGAGCGGATCCTGCGCCGCCGAAATCGGCGCCGGCCAAAAACTCATCTGCGCGAACAGGGCGATGGTGAAGACAAGGCCGGTCCATGGCGCCGCGGCAAAAGCGTAGCGCACGAGCGGCCCGCGCTCCGGCGCGTGTTGCCGCGCGTCTTGCCCCGTGTTGGCGCGCGTCTTGGCGCGGCGCGAACGCGGCGACGGCGGCGACGACGGCGATCGCATAAGCCGCACTCGGCCATTGCGGCAGGACTTCCGCCGACAGCGCGTGGAGGAGGAAATAGGCCAGCATCGGCGCCGCGGCGGCGGCCAGCAACAGCCAGTTCGCCTCTTGCCGGAAAAATCCGCGCAGGCTCGCGACCACAAGACCGGCGATGGCGAAGGCAAAAATCAGCGGCGACACAAACAGCGTCTGGATGCCGACGAAAGCGCCGACATTGCCGAGGCCGCCGTCGGGAAAGGAATCCAGCGCATGGCCGAATTGCTTGGCAAACGACGCCCAGTGATGCTGGGCATTCCAGAGAATGACCGGGCTGAACAGAAAAAGCGCGATCGATCCAGCCAGATAGGGCTCGCGCCGCTTGAGCCAAACCCGCATCTGCGCCGACGCCAAAAGCCAGATCGCGATGCCGGCCAGGAGGAAGACGCCGGTATATTTGCTGAGCAGCAAGAGCCCCATGGCAACGCCGGCGAGGTACCACCATTCGCCGCGACCGCTCTTCCAGACCAGCGCCAGAGCGACGCAGCACAGCACCCAGAACAGGATCGCCGGCGTGTCCGGATACATGACGATCGAAAAGAACGCGGTGTGCGGCATCATGGTGAACCACAGCGTCGCCGTGATGCCGACGCGGCGGTCGTCGAACAGGATGACGGTGAGGGCATAAACCAGCGCCGACGCGGCGATCATCGTCGCGATCGCCATGCTGCGCACGCCGAAAACGGTGTTGCCGAACAGCGCGGTGCCGAGCCGGATCAAATAGGCGATCATCGGCGGATGGTCGAAATAGCTGACCGCCAGGTGCCGCGACCACAGCCAGTAATAGGCTTCGTCGGTCTCGAGGTCGACGTGGCTGGCGACAAGGCAGCGCAGCGCCACCATCGCGAGCAAAACAGCGGCTATCGGCAACAGTGCGAGGAGCCCCGGCGCCAGCCGCAGGCCGGCCGGCGCCCCGGCCAGCAAGCCGGAACTGCGCGGTGCGGCTTGGGTTGTCTCGCTCATCGGGGCAATTTGACTTTGCTCGGCTTGTCGATGCAAGTGCCGCCCGGCACGCCCGCATTCGGCTGGAAATTTTCACCTCGATATGCGAAGATTTGGTTATTGCCGCGGTAGCTCAGCCGGTAGAGCACCGCATTCGTAATGCGGGGGTCAGGGGTTCGAATCCCTTCCGCGGCACCAGCCTTCGCAAGCGAAGCGCGGCGAAGGCTGTCGCGCCGAAGCCCATCTTGGGCGAAGGCGGACTTCTGCCGCTTGCTACGGCTTGGCAAGCCGGGCATGCACAATCACAAACCTTCGTGCCGTAGTCTCCTCATCGCAAACCTGCAAATATCGTGATTATGGATTCCGGGCTCGCGCTTTCGCGCGCCCCGGAATGACGAATGGAGGAAACACCCTTGCCCGTAATGAGTGGAAAGCGCGCCTTCCTCGATCTGCTCAAGCAGGAGGGCGTGACGGTGATGTTCGGCAATCCCGGCACCACCGAATTGCCGCTGATGGACGCCTTCGCGGTCGAGCACGACATCAAATATATCCTCGGACTGCAGGAGGCCGCGCTGATGGCGATGGCCGACGGCTATGCGCAAGCCTCCGCCGGGCTCGCGGTGCTCAACCTTCACGTTGCCCCCGGGCTCGGCAATGCCATGGGCATGCTCTACGACGCGATGAAGGCGAATTCGCCGGTGCTGGTCACTGCCGGCCAGCAGGACCTCGAATATCTCGTCACCGAGCCGGTCTTGAGCGCCGACTTGCCAACGCTGGCGCGGCCGTTCGTCAAATGGGCGGCCGAAGTGCATCGCGCGGAAGACTTGCCGCGCTACGTGCACCGCGCGGTGAAGACCGCGCTGGCGCCGCCGACCGGCCCGGTGTTTCTGGCGCTGCCCGGCGATATTTTGAAGAACGACGCCGACATGGATTTGCTGGAGCCGACGCGGGTGGCGCCGCGCGTTCGCGGCGACGCGGCCGCGGTCGCAGCCGCCGCCGAACTCCTCGCCAAGGCGGAGCGGCCGGTCATCATCGCCGGCGACGCGGTGGCGCAGAGCCGCGCCCATAAGGAGCTCGTGGCGCTCGCCGAAGCCGTCGCCGCGCCGGTCTATGTCGAGTTCATTCCCAACAGCGCCTCGTTTCCGGCGTCGCATCCGCTCTATCGCGGCATGATGACCCGCTCGCAGGCCGGCGTGCGCGAGGTGCTCGACAAGCACGATCTGTTGTTATCGGTCGGCGGCGATCTGTTCACCTGGTCGCTGCCGTCGCCCGTCGATCCGTGGCCGCCGGGACTGCCGCTCATTCATCTCGACACCGATCCGTGGCAGATCGGCAAGAACTATCCGGCGCAGGTCGCGATCCTCGGCGATCCGAAGGCGACGCTGCCGGACATCACCGCGGGTGTCGCCGCGCGCATGAGCGCGGGGGCCAAAAGCGCCGCGGCGGCGCGGCTGAAATCGATCACCGAGACGATCAAGAAAGACCGCGACGCGTTTCGCGCCAAGGCGCGCGCGCTTGCCGGCAAGACGCCGGTGGCGCCGCTGGCTTTGCTCGAAGCCATCGGTTCGATGCTGCCGAAAGACGCCGTGGTGATCGAGGAGATTCTGTCTTCGGCGCCGGGCATCCGCGGGCTGATCGAGAGCGACGACGAACAGAGCTATTTCGGCCTGCGCGGCGGCGGCATCGGCTGGGGCCTGCCGGCGGCGATCGGCATCAAGCTTGCGCTGCCGGAGCGCCCGGTGGTGGCGCTCATTGGCGACGGCAGCGCCATGTACACGGTGCAGGGGCTGTGGACCGCGGCGCGCTATCGGCTCCCGATCGTCTGGGTGATCTTCAACAACACCAGCTATCGCATCCTTAAGCAGCGCCTGGTGATGCTGCGCGGATTGGCCGAACAGGCCGACACGTTCGTCGGCATGGAGCTCAACGATCCGGCGATCGATTTCGTCGGCCTGGCCCGTTCGCTCGGCATCGACGGCGCGCGCGCCGCGACGGTGCATGATGCGACCGATCTCATTGCCAAGGCGCTCAAGGACAACAAGGCGATGCTGATCGACGTCGACATGGAGCGCGGCTACAAGCCGCTATGAATCACGGAAATGCCGCCCGCCGGGTATCCGACGGGCGGCAATCGGCGGTCGGCTGTCGTTTGGCTCAGTAATACCAAGCCTTGCACCAGTGGTGCTTCATCGCATAACCGCCCTTGGTCTGGGCCACGTCCCAGGATGGGGTCGAGGCCCACAGCACCTGCGTGGTGCCCCACGGCTTGGCGGTATGGTCGTACCAGGCGCGGCAAGCGCCGGTGTCCTTGAATTTGACCACCGCAAAATCCGCGCTCGCCGGTGTGGCCGCGGCAAGACCGAGCGCGATTGCGCCCAGCGCAAAAACGATACGCTTCATCAGAATCTCCCTCTTCAGCCCGTTACGGGGAAAATTTCACCGAATACGCTCCCGATCTCGCGGTTATCCCTCAAGGCCAAGAGGCGTGATCGTGTGTGTCGGGTGGCGGTAAAAAAGTTCAATAAAAGTCCTAATGCCGGAAATGCCGCGTACCGGTGAACACCATCGCAATGTCATGCTCGTCGGCGGCTTTGATCACCTCGTCGTCGCGCACCGAGCCGCCGGGCTGGATCACCGCGGTGGCGCCGGCCTCGATGGCGACGAGCAAACCGTCGGCGAACGGAAAGAACGCGTCGGACGCCACCACCGAGCCTGTGGTCAAAGGCTCCTTGAGGCCGGCCTCCTTGCGCTGCGTCTTCCGCTTTCCGCGCGGCGATGCGCGCGGCATCGACGCGGCTCATCTGGCCGGCGCCGATGCCGACGGTGGCGAGATCCTTGGCATAGACGATGGCGTTCGATTTGACGTGCTTGGCGACGCGGAAGGCAAAACGCAGGTCGCGCAGTTCGGCATTGCTCGGCACGCGCTTGGTCACCGGCTTTAACTCCATGTCGTCGACCACGGCATTGTCGCGCGTCTGCACCAGCAATCCGCCGGCGACGGTCTTGGCGGTGAGCCCCGCCGCGCGCGGATCGGGCACGCCGCCGGCAAGCAGCAGCCGCAAATTTTTCTTGGCGCCGACAATGGCGATGGCCTCCTCGCTGGCGTCCGGCGCGATGATGACTTCGGTGAAGATTTCGGTGATGGCGCGCGCCGCTTGCGCATCCAGCGTGCGGTTGAGCGCGACAATGCCGCCGAAGGCCGAAGTCTTGTCGCAGGCAAAGGCCTTGCGGTAGGCCGCCACGAGGGTTTCGCCCTCGGCGACGCCGCACGGATTGGCGTGCTTGACGATGGCGCAAGCGGCGGTGCGCGCCGGATCGAACTCGGCAACGCATTCGTAAGCCGCGTCGGTGTCGTTGATATTGTTGTAGGACAGCTGCTTGCCCTGGGCCTGGCGCGCGGTGGCGACGCCGAAACGCGCAGTAGGGGCGCGATAGAACGCGGCCGCCTGGTGCGGGTTCTCGCCGTAGCGCAATGTCTCGATCAGCCGGCCGCCGAAGGCGCGGTAGTCCGGCGCGATGTCGTCGAGCGCTTGCGCGAACCAGTTGGCAATCGCCGCGTCATAGGCCGCGGTGCGGGCAAACGCCTTGGCGGCGAGTTTGCGGCGCAGCGCGAGCGTCGTCATGCCGTTATGCACGGTGAGTTCGTCGAGCAGCATCGCGTAGTCGCTCGGCTCGACCAAGACGGCGACGTCGTCGTGGTTTTTCGCCGCGGCGCGGATCATGGCCGGGCCGCCGATATCGATGTTCTCGATGCTGTCGGCAAAATCGCCGCCGCGCGCGACGGTGGCTTCGAACGGATAGAGGTTGACGACCAGAATATCGATCGGGCGGATGCGGTGCGCGCGCATCGCCTCGGCATGCTCGGGATTGCCGCGGATCGCCAACAGCCCGCCATGCACTGCCGGATGCAGCGTCTTGACGCGGCCGTCCATCATTTCCGGAAATCCGGTCAGTTCGCTCACCTCGATGACCGTCAGGCCGGCATCGCTCAGCGCCTTGCGGGTGCCGCCGGTCGAGACGAGCTCGATGCCGAACCCGGATAGCGTGCGCGCAAAGTCGACGACGCCGGTCTTGTCGGAGACGGAGATGAGAGCGCGCGTGGCGCGGCGAAGCTGTTCGGTCATGGCCTGTATTTACACTCACAATCCGATTTCGTCATTCCGGATCGCCGCGCAGCGGCGAGTCCGGAATCCATAACCACGAACAGAGATTATGGATTCCGGGCTCCTCGCGGAGCCTGTCATCGGGCCGCGCGACTTCGCGCGGGCCCGTTGGCTCGGCCCCGGAATGACACTACAGCGGCAGCCGCGGCTCTTCCTCCTCGCGGACGCGGCGCGCCGCGGCGGCAACGGCGACGGCGTGCTGCAAGCTCCACTGCACGCGCGAGGCGGTGCGGGCGTGGCCGTGGATGACGATCTGGGTGGTGCGCCGCGGGCCTTCGCTGCCGGCGAGGTAAACGCTGTCCTCCAGCTCGACGCGGTCCTCGTGCGCGGTAAAGGTCCACACTTCCTTGTTCGGCGTCATCAGCATCACGCCATGGGCGTCGGTGAGCCGGGTGGCCTTCACCATGGGATGCAGATGGAAGCGGATGGCGAATTGGTCGCGCGCCGTGCGGATCTGCGTGCCGCCGTCGGCGGCGAGGAAGGTGTCCTCGCCGTCGATCCTGCTGCCGTCGGCCGCCAGCATCAGCGTGCGCTCGTGGATGATGCCGAAGCGGTCGGCATAGCCGTCGTGCGCGGCGCGCAAGGCGATGACCTCGGGCGCGTCCTCGCGCGTCACCGACACGGTGCTCGGCCCGTCCAGCATCGGCGCGCCGCCGAGCACGCGGCGGAACATCGCCAATTCGACGAAGCGCGCCGACGACGTGTCGTTGAACGTCACCGTCGAATGCGCCGCGGTCGCCCGCGCCAGCTGCCGCCAGTTCTCGCGGCCGGCGGCCGGCATGCCGCAATTCACGACGATCAGACTTTGCTTCGGCGTGGAGAATTCGAACGACAGGCAACCGGCATGCGCATCGAGGCTCATTTCGATCGGCGGTGCGCGCCCGGTATCCATGATCAAGACGCCGCCATTGGCTTCGACGCGCTGAAAAGCCGAATAGGGCGCGCTGGAGAGCGGCGCGCCGCGGGTTTCGTCATAGGCGAGCAGCGTCAGGATCAGATCCGCCGGTGTCGCGCCCATGCCGTTGAAATGCGCGAAGGTTCCGTCGGAGTGCCGGAAGAAGCGCAGCATCGGCATCATGCGGTCGATGGCGTTCGACAGCGCCTGCGGCGGCGCGATGTTGCGCGCCGTGAAAGCCTGCCGCAGCGGCAAGAATTCCAGCAATATTTCGATGATCGCGCCGGGATCGCGGCTGATATGGCCGCCGTCGGGGAGGATTTGCCGCTCGATCTCGTGCTGCAGGCGCTCGGTGGCGGACTTGATGTGGCGCGCCTGGCCGGCAATGCACAGCGCGGCATAGGCGAGCGCGATGGCCGCCTGCATGCGCGCGACGCCGCGGTGCGCATCGCCCGCGGTATGGCGCAGATAGCGCACCTGCCGCACCAGGCTGCGCAGGAAGCGCCGGTAGAAGCGCAGGTCGGCGTCCTGCAAAATGAGCGTCGACTGGCTGAGCCAGGAGATGATGCGGCGCGACAGCACATCCGGACGCCAGCGCCAGCGCATGCCACGAGCCTTGCAGCGTGATCCATTCGTCGACCAGCGCGCGGGCATTGGCGCGGGTGATGCCGGAGTCCGCCGCGCGCAGATGGCGCAGCCAGCCGAAGCCGAGCAACGCCGCCGCCCAGTCGTCCGACGGCGGCTCCATCTCGAAAATCGAGCGGCCGTCGCCGACCACGACCTTGCCGGCGAAGGCGAACCGGCCGGCATAGATTTCGCTGGCGCGCGTGGCGTCGGCGGTGCGCAGATCTTGCGGCGCGATCAGGAGCCGGTCGGCCTTGAGCGGCAAGTGGATCGGCCAGCGCAGGAACGGATGGCCGTTGATGCGGCCGGCGAGCCGCCGCATGGCGCCGCGAATGAGGAGCCAAGACAGCTTCGCATGGTTCGCGACGGCAACGCGCGACATCGGCCCGCTCGCCCCTCAACAATAAAAAGCCCGCCCGCGGATGCAGCGGCATCCCGCGGCGGCGACCATAACGAAACGATGACAGAACGGCCAACGCCCGCATAGCGATTTGATATCGCTACCCTTTTACCAGCCGCGCGGCATAGAAGCCGTCGAGGCCGGACAGCCGCGAATCGGCATCGGGAAGCTGACATGGCAGCGTGCGCAGGTCGCCGTCTGTGGTGATGAACTCGCCATGGTCAGCATGGCCGAAAACCTCCGCCGCGGCGATCGGCGCGCGCCGCAGGCTTGGGTCGCGCGCCAGAACATCGGCGACGATGGTTTCGTTCTCCTCGGGCTCCAGCGAACAGGTGCAATAGACCAGCGTGCCGCCGGGCTTGATCAGCGCCGCGGCGCGCTCGATCAAACGGCGTTGCAGGCCGGCGAGCTTGACGATGTCGGCTTCGCTCTTGAGCCACGGAATATCCGGATGGCGGCGGATGGTTCCGGTCGCGGAGCACGGCGCATCGAGCAGCACGGCGTCGAATTGTTGCTCCGGCGCCCATGCCGCGGCATCGGCGCAGACGAGCTCGGCGGCAAGCGACAGCCGCGCCAGATTGTCGGCAAGCCGCGTCATCCGCGCCGGCGCGCGGTCGACCGCGGTGACAAGCGCGCCGGCGGCGGCAAGCTGCGCCGTCTTGCCGCCCGGCGCCGCGCACAGATCGGCGACGCGGCGGCCAGCGAATGTCGCCAAACAGGCGGGCCGGCAGCGCGGCGGCGGCGTCCTGCACCCACCAGGCGCCTTCGGCAAAGCCGGGCAGCGCCGTTACCGCGCCATGCGCGATGGTGCGCACCGATCCTGTCGGCAGGACACGGCCGCCGAGCTTGGCCGCCCAGAATTCCGGATCGCTTTTGACGGTCAGATCGAGCGCCGCCTTCGTTGCCGTTCGCCGCGGCGATGGCGTGCGCGGTCGCCGCGCCGTAGGTCGCGGTCCAGCGCGCCAACAGCCAGTCGGGCGTGTCGAGCGCCGGCAGGTCGAGCGCGGCAAGCGCGGCTTTGCCGTCGCGGGCGAGCCGCCGCAGCACCGCATTGACCAGGCCGGCAAAGCGCGCCGCGTAACGGTCGGCTTGCGCCAGCCGCACCGCAAGATCGACCGCGGCATGGTCGGGCACGTCGAGAAACAGAGATTTGCGCGGCGCCGAGAAGGAGCGCGGTCTCGACCCGTGGCGCTTGCGGCGGCAGGCCACGCTCGAGCAGCGGCCAAAGCAGATGGCGCAAGGTGCCGAGCCGGCGCAGCACGGTAGCGACCAACGCGCGCGCGAGCGCGCGGTCGCGCTCCTCCAGCGCGGCAAGCTCGCTCGTCGATGTCGAGCAGCTCGTCGAGGGCGCGGCGGCGGCGCTGCACGCCTTCGATGATGTCGGCGGCGACGCGGCGCACGGCGAGGCCGGGCACGTCGTCATCGCGGCCGGGACGCGGTCGCGGTCTTCGCGCGCTTTTGGCCACGCCAAAATCCTCCTTGCAGGAGCGGCAGGGCTACGCCAAGTCTCGTGCGATGCCAACCGATCGCAAACAGCCGGACGCGCCGGCGACAGATGCGAACCAAACCGGGCAGGCCGGCAAGCCGCCGGTCTCGCCAGCGGCCGAACGCGCCTTGGCCGAGGCCGCAGCTCGGCGCGCCAAGCAGGCGGGTCAGCCGGCCGGCGCGCCGCAGGAGCTTTCCGGCCGCGGCGGTCTCGATCCGACCCGCTACGGTGACTGGGAAATCAACGGCTTAATCGCGGATTTCTGAAAAAGGTCCGTTTCTGGCCGAAGCGGCATTCGAGCCTATATTGACAAGTTTTCCTATATATGTGAATATAATCCTTCCCGCTTCGATTGTTTCTTTGGCATTATACAATCTTTGAGGGTTGCTGCGGTGAGGCCTTATTTTTCCTTTGCAATATTCTCGCAGCCGCGCCGCGCCAATCCGTTGCTGCTCGCGGCGGCGATCTTCGCGCTCGGGCTCGCGGCGGGGGCGGCGATCAGACCGTCACTGACGACGCAGGGTGCAGCTTCGGTCGGAACGGCCTTTGCCGCAGCAAGCGCCAGCGAACCCGCGCCTGTCGAAATTCCGATCGCGCACCGGCTTGATCCATCGATCGTCTATCCGATCGACGTCATCCGCATCATCGACGGCGACACCTTCGAGGCGCGGGTGCGGGTGTGGCCGGGGCTCGACGTCGATACCAAGGTGCGGCTGCGCGGTGTCGATGCCGCCGAACTGCATGCGCGCTGCGCCAGCGAACTCGAGCAAGCGCAAGCCGCCCGCGCGGCGCTGGAGAAAATATTGGCCGAAGGCGGCGTGACGATTTCGCGCGTCGGCGTCGACAAATATGGCGGGCGGGTCGACGCCACCATCGCCACGCGTTCCACCGCCGACGTGTCGGCGGCGCTGCTCACCGGCGGCTTTGCGCGCGCTTACGACGGCGGCAAGCGCGGCAGTTGGTGCGGATAGCCGGTTATCTGGTTACGACGACCCGCGTGCCGACACTGACGCGATTGTATAGGTCGGTGATGTCGGCGTTGTGCATGCGAATGCAGCCGTGCGACACGAACTTGCCGATCGAGCCTTCATTGTTGGTGCCATGGATGGCGTATTGGCCGCCGCCGGACAGCGTCATCGCGGCGACGCCCATCGGATTTTGCGGCGAGCCGCCGGGGACGACCGCCGGCAGCCGCGAATAGTCTTTGCGGATCGATTCCGGCGCTTCCCAGGCCGGCTTGATGTATTTGCCGTCGATGAAAGCGGTGCCGGTCCACTGCATGCCGAGACGGCCGACGCCGACCGGATAGCGGATCGCTTCGCCCATGCCGACGAAGTAATACAGCGCCCGCTCGTTGGTGCGGATCACGATGGTGCCCGGCAGATAGCTGTCCCGCACCGTCACTACATCGCCGCGGGCCTGCGCCGCATTCGGCGCAAAGGCGAACACGCCGACGACCGCGGCCAGCGCGGCCGAAAACAGGAATTTCGCTCGCATTGTCACATTCCCCGACTTACGAACTCGCCCCACTCAATCCAGGTCCCTACCCTAGCCCAAACTCCGGCTCTCCTCAGCAGCGCGGCGGCAACAGGGTAAGGTTTTCGCTAATTTTTCGGCGGAGTGTGGTGTGGCTGCAATAGCGGGCAACTTTCACCTCTCCCGCAAGGGGAGAGGGAGTTTTACGCGCTTTCCTTGCTCTTGTTCTGCCGGTTGTTGACGAGATCGTCGACCACCGCCGGATCGGCCAGCGTCGAGGTGTCGCCGAGATTGCCGAATTCGTCCTCGGCGATCTTGCGCAAGATGCGGCGCATGATCTTGCCGGAGCGCGTCTTCGGCAGGCTTGGCGCGAACTGGATGAGGTCGGGCGAGGCGATCGGCGAGATTTCGGTGCGCACCCAGGCCACCAGTTCCTTGCGCAACGCCTCGGTCGGCTGTTCGCCGGCCATCAGCGTGACATAGGCATAGATGCCCTGGCCCTTGATGTCGTGCGGATAGCCGACCACGGCGGCTTCCGACACTTTGGGATGCGCCACCAGCGCCGATTCCACTTCCGCGGTGCCGAGCCGATGGCCGGCGACGTTGATGACGTCATCGACCCGGCCGGTGATCCAGTAATAGCCGTCGGCGTCGCGGCGGCAGCCGTCGCCGGTGAAGTATTTGCCGGGATAGGCGCTGAAGTAAGTGTCGATGAAGCGCTGATGATCGCCATAGACCGTGCGCATCTGGCCGGGCCAGGAATCGGCAATGCAAAGGTTGCCGCTGGTGGCGCCCTCCTGCACCTTGCCTTCGGCGTCGACGATCTGCGGCACGATGCCGAAAAACGGCGTCGTTGCCGAACCGGGCTTCAGGCGCGTGGCGCCGGGCAGCGGCGTGATCAGAATGCCGCCGGTCTCGGTCTGCCACCAGGTGTCGACGATCGGGCAGCGGTTGTCGCCGACGACGCGATAATACCATTCCCAGGCTTCCGGATTGATCGGCTCGCCGACAGAGCCGAGAAGCCGCAACGAGGCGCGCGAGGTCTTCTTCACCGGCGCGTCGCCGGCCTGCATCAGCGCGCGGATCGCGGTCGGCGCGGTGTAGAAGATATTGACCTTGTGCTTGTCGATGACCTCCCAGAACCGCGACATCGACGGATAGTTCGGCACGCCTTCGAACATCAGCGTGGTGGCGCCGTTGGCGAGCGGCCCATAGACGATGTAGCTGTGGCCGGTGACCCAGCCGACGTCGGCGGTGCACCAATAGATGTCGCCGTCGTGATAGTCGAAGACGTATTGGTGCGTCATCGAGGTATAGACCAGATAGCCGGCGGTGGTGTGCAGGACGCCCTTCGGTTTGCCGGTCGAGCCCGAGGTGTAGAGGATGAACAGCGGATCTTCCGCGTTCATGTCGGTGCACGGGCACTCGGCGGTCACGACGTCCTTGGCCTCGTGGTACCAGACGTCGCGCACCGGATCCATGTCGACCGCGCCGCCGGTGCGCTTGACGACGATGACGAAATCGACGCCGCCGCATTTGGCGATCGCCGCATCGGTATTGGCCTTGAGCGGGATTTTGCGGCCGCCGCGGATGCCTTCGTCGGCGGTGATGACGATGTTGGATTTGCAGTCTTCGATGCGGCCGGCGAGTGAATCCGGCGAGAAGCCGCCGAACACCACGGAATGGATGGCGCCGATGCGCGCGCAGGCCAGCATGGCGTAAGCCGCTTCCGGAATCATCGGCATGTAGATGGTGACGCGGTCGCCCTTCTTGACATTGCGGTTGCGCAGAATGTTGGCGAAGCGGCAGACCTCGTCGTGCAGCTCCTTATAGGTGATGTGCTTTGAGTCTTTCGGATCGTCGCCTTCCCAGATGATCGCGGTCTGGTGGGCGCGGCCGTGCAGATGGCGGTCGATGCAGTTGTAAGCGACGTTGGTGGAGCCATCCTCGAACCATTTGATCGAGACGTCGGGCTTTACGAAAGAGGTGTTCTTGACCTTGCTGAAATGCCTGGTCCAGTGAATGCGCTTGGCCGCTTCGCCCCAGAACGCGTCGGGGTCGGCGAGCGAACGCCGGTACATGTCCTGGTATTTGGCGTCGTCGATGAAGGCGCGCGTCTTCCACTCGGCGGGCACTTCGTAGATCTTGTCCGACATTTCGTCATCCTCCACGCGCACGCGGCTGGTACCGCCGGATTATGGGCGTTTCCTTAAACCCATTATGCGACGGCGGCCCGACGAGCGACAAGGGCGCGGTCCCCAAGCCGCGCGGCATCGCTCACCCCTTCGCCCCGCCCATCTTGCAGACGATCTTCCATTCCTCGGCGCCCACCGGCTGCACCGAGAGCCGGGAATATTTCACCAGCGCCATGTCCTTGAGCTTAGGTTCCGCCTTGATTGCCGCCAGCGTCACCGGCTTCGGCAGCGGCTCGAGTGCGCCGGTCTGCACGGCCACCCAGGGCTCGCCCTTCTTCGCCGTCGGATCCGCATAGGCTTCGCGGATGATCTCGCCGATGCCGACCACCTGCTTCTGGTCGCCGGTATGATAGAAGAAAAACTTCTCGCCCTTCTTCATCTCTTGGAGATGCCGCCGCGCGGTGAAATTGCGCACGCCGCTCCAAGCCTCGCCCTTCTTGCCGCGCTTGACCTGATCGTCCCAGGAAAATTCCTCGGGTTCGGTCTTCAGAAGCCAATACGCCATGATTATCCCTCCGCCTTGAGTGGCCGCGCCAACAGCGATCCGATTGCCGCATCGACGCTCATCGTCTTGTCGAGCAGAGCGACGACGGCCGTCGAGATCGGCATGTCGACATTACGCTCGCGCGCCATATCGACCAGCACCGACGCGGTGAACGCGCCTTCGGCGAGGCCAGTGGTTTTCTGGATCGTATCGGGATCATGGCCGCGGCCGAGATTGACGCCGAAGGTGAAGTTGCGCGACTGCGGCGACGAGCAGGTGAGCAGGAGATCGCCGAGCCCGGACAGGCCCATCATGGTTTCCGGCTTGGCGCCGTAGGCTTTGCCGAAACGGACCAGCTCGGCAAAGCCGCGCGTGGTCAGCGCCGCAAGCGCGCTGGCGCCGAGCCCGCGCCCGGTCACGACGCCGGCGGCGATGGCGAGCACGTTTTTGGCCGCGCCGCCGATCTCGACGCCGCGCACGTCGCTCGAATGATAGGGCCGGAACGTCGCCGAGCCGACCGCTTGCGCCAATTCGCCGGCGAGCTTGCCGTCGCTCGCCGCCAAGGTCACGGCGGTCGGCAGGCCGCGGGCGACGTCGGCGGCAAAGCTCGGCCCGGACAGGATCGCCGGCACGGCGCCGGGGGTGCATTGCGCGATCACCTCGCTCATGAATTTGTTGCTGCCGCGCTCGATGCCTTTGGCGCAGACGATCAGCGGCGTGCGTGCCGCAAGCAATGGCGCGAGCGTCGTTGCGACGGCGCGCACGGCTTGGGCGGGAACGACCAGGAGGATCGCCTCGGCGGCGACGGCAGCGGCGAGATCGCCGGCAATGATGACACTGTCGTCGATGCGCACGCCCGGCAGGAACCGGCTTTCGCGCTTGGCCTTCAGCGCTGCCGCATTGGCGGCGTCCTGTTCCCACAGCGTGACCTTGCGGCCGGCCCGCGCGCAGGTCAGCGCCAAAGCCGTGCCCCAGGCACCCGCTCCGATGACCGCGATGTGACTGAAAGCCATCGTCGTTACAGAGCTTCGCCGCGCAGCAATTTCGGGACTTCGCCGACCAGACCCGCCGCCTCGCGGATGAACAGGCGCTTCAATCCGGGCAGCCGGTCGACCAGGCCGAGGCCGACATCGCGCACGGCGCGCAACACGTCGGAGCCGTTGGAGAACAGCCGGTTCAGCCCGTCGGTGGCGAGCCCCATGGTCACGGTATCGAAGCGCCGCCAGCGCTGATAGCGCTCGAGCACGCTCGCCGCGCCCGGATCGAGTCCGAGCCGCGCCGCATCGACGATCACCTCGGCGAGCGCGGCGACGTCCTTCAATCCCATATTGAGTCCCTGGCCGGCGATCGGATGGATGATATGCGCGGCGTCACCGACCAGCGCGATGCGGTCGGCGACGAAGGCGCGGGCGACGAAGAAGCCGAGCGGATGCACGCGCCGCGCGCCGATCACTTTGATCTCGCCGAGATGCAGCTTGAAGCGCTGCTCCAGCTCGGCATGGAACGCCTCGTCGGGCAGCGCCACGATGCGCGCCGCCTCCGCTGTCGTCTCGGTCCACACGATCGAGGAGCGGCGGCCTTTGAGCGGCAGGATCGCGAACGGACCGGCGGGGAGAAAATGCTCCTCGGCGCGCCCGTCATGGTCGCGCTCATGCGCGACATTGATGACGATGGCGGACTGGCCGTAGTTCCAGCCATGCGTCGCGATGCCGGCCGCGCTGCGAATATTCGAGCGCGCGCCGTCGGCGGCGACGAGCAGCCGGGCGCTTACGTCAGGGCCGTCAGTCAGCGATGCGGTCACGCGGTCGTCTTCCCCCGCAAATTTGGCGACGGCGCATGGCTGCAGCGCGACGCCGATCTCGCGCGCCTTCGCGGCCAGCGCGTCGACCAGAAGCCGGTTCTCGATCATGTGGGCGAACGGCTCGCCCGGCTCGATCTCGCCGCGCGAAAGTCAGGAAGGTCGGCCGCACCGCATCGCCAAGCCGGCTGTCGGTCACGACCATGTCGAGGATCGGCTGCGCATCGGCCTCGATCGCCGGCCAAACGCCGATGGTCGCGAACAAGCGCCGCACCGCCGCGACGATGGCCGAGGCGCGCTCGTCGTCGCCGCGGCTGGACCCAAGCGCCGGGTCGGCGACCGTAACCGCGAAGGACGGTCCCAAGCCCCTGCCGCAAGGCAATGGCCAGCGTCAGCCCGGCAAATCCGCCGCCGGCGATCAGCACGTCAACATTGCTACGCGTCATACCCTATCCTAGCACGCTTGGCGTGGAATGGATTGGGACCGGACTTGACCCACCCGCCGAACCTATATGCAAGGAAGTGCGCGGCCGGAACTGCCCCGGCGCGAGGGAAGACAGCATGGCCTCCGCCGTCCAGGAACTGGTTGATATTCTCAATCTCGAACCGCTCGAAGTGAATCTGTTTCGCGGCCGTTCGCCGCAATCGCGCTGGCAACGGGTGTTCGGCGGCCAGGTCATCGGCCAGGCGCTGGTCGCGGCCTGCCGCACCGTCGACGACGTGGCGACCCGGCCGCCGCATTCGCTGCACGCTTATTTCCTGCTCGGCGGCGATCCCAAAGTGCCGATCATCTACGACGTCGACCGCATCCGCGACGGCAAAAGCTTCACCACGCGCAACGTCAAGGCGATCCAGCACGGCCATGCGATCTTTTCGATGTCGGTGTCGTTTCATGTGCACGAGGAAGGCTTGTCGCATCAGTTCGCGATGCCCGACGTGCCGAAGCCCGACGAGTTGCCGGACGAAGCCGAATTGAAAAAAAGCGTATGGCCGAGAATGCCCGAGCCGGTGCGGCGCTATTACGAGCGCGAACGGCCGATCGAGCTGCGGCCGGTCGAATACAACCGCTATCTCGGCGAAACTCTGCAAGATGGCCGCTTTCACGTCTGGATGCGCGCCACCGGCCGGCTGCCCGACGAACCGGCGATCCATCAATGCGTGCTGGCCTATGCCTCCGACATGATGCTGCTCGATGCGGCGCTGATTCCGCACCGGCGCTCAGTGTTCAGCGAGGACATCATGGCGGCGAGCCTCGATCATGCGCTGTGGTTCCACCGGCCGTTCCGCGCCGACACGTGGCTGCTTTATGCGCAGGACAGCCCGAACCTCGCCGGCTCCCGCGGCTTCTCGCGCGGCCTGATCTTTGCCGAAGACGGCACTCTGGTCGCCTCCGTCGCCCAGGAAGGTCTGCTGCGGCAACGCCGCGGCACCAGCGCCTGATCCACGCCGCTCCGCTTGAAGCACCCGGTAAGGTGCAGCGCCAAACACTAGCCTAATTTTTGGGCACAATGAGGGTCGGCCACGTGCGCAATCCGCGCGGCTATGGTCGATAACGCCCGAGCGAGAGCTGCGTCGAACCAATTGCGCCTGTTTAACAGAGGCTTGGGCCAGGTCTGTGAGTGGTCTGTGAGACTTGGCACGGGGCTTGATTGCGGCAGGTCCGGCGATGACGCTGCGCGGTCACGTCTTGCTCGCTCGTCGCTTGGCGGCGTCCAGCGTATCGAGGCAACGAACAGCCAAGGGGGAGACAGCAATGAAAGTGGTGATGGCCATCATAAAGCCCTTCAAACTCGACGACGTCCGCGACGCTCTGACCAAGGTCGGCGTTCAGGGTCTGACGGTAACGGAAGTGAAGGGCTACGGGCGGCAGAAGGGCCATACCGAGATCTACCGCGGCGCCGAATATGCGGTGAGCTTTCTGCCCAAGATCAAAATCGAGATCGCCTGCCCGTCCAGCCAGGTCGACAAAGTCATCGACACGATCACGGCGGCGGCGAAAACCGGACAGATCGGCGACGGCAAGATTTTCGTGTTCGGTCTCGACCACGCGGTGCGCATCCGCACCGGCGAAACCGACGCCGCCGCGCTGTAGCGCATATCCCGCAAAAAGCTTGCCCTCGGACTTGATCCGGGGGTGGAAGCCGGTTTTGCGATAAGGACATGCGCCGCTAAACAGCGCTGCGCTTTTTGGACTCGCGCTCACCCGACAATTTTGATGCAATTCCTCCCCGGCGGACGGCAATCGCGAGCGTCCGCCGCGGGAAGGAAGCGCAATGACCACGATGATCGCCGCGCGGCTGCACGCTTATGGCGCGCCGATGACGCTCGACCGGATCGACGTGCCGGAGCCGCGTCCGACCGACGTGCTGGTGGAGGTCAAGGCCTGCGGCGTCGTGCCGAACCTCGCGCGCGTCGTCAGCAATTTCTTCGGCAAGCTCACGCCCGACAACAAGATGATGCCGCCGCTGCCGGCGATTTTCGGCCTCGATCCGGCGGGCGTCGTCGCCAAGGTCGGCGAGCAGGTTTGGGCGGTGCGCCCCGGCGAGCGGGTCTATGTCAATCCGGCGCGGTCTTGCGGCTCGTGCCGGATGTGCCGCAGCGGCCAGACGCAGGATTGTCCGAGCTGGACGCTGCAAGGTTATTTCGGTCGCTCGCAGGACATCATGCGGGCCTATCCTTACGGCGGGCTCGCGCAGTTCATCACCGCGCCGGCGAGCGCGCTGGTCAAGCTGCCGGATACGATGAGCTTCGAGGCGGCGGCAAGGCTTGGCTATCTCGGCACCGCTTATGCGGCGATGAAAAAGATCGGTGTCGGTCCCGGGCAGACGCTCTTGATCAACGGCATCAGCGGCCAGCTCGGGCTCAATGCCGCGCAATTGGCGCTGGCGATGGGCGCGACCAAAATCTTCGGCACCGGCCGCAATGCCGCGCTGCTCGATCGAGTCAAAGCGCTGGCGCCGGGCCGCATCGACGTACTCGCCGTTGCCCCCCCCCGATGCCGCGTCCCAGCCCGATCCGCTGGTCGCGTGGGCCAAAGCGGCGACCGAAGGCCATGGTGTCGACGGCATGATCGATTGCCTGCCGCCCGGCGCGCCAGCAAGCGCGATGATGCGTGCGCTCTACTGCCTGCGCCGCGGCGGCCGCGCGGTCAATGTCGGCGCGGTGATGGAGACGCTGCCGCTCAATGCCTTCTGGCTGATGACCAACCGCATCGGCCTGCAAGGCTCGGTGTGGTTCACCACCGGCGAGGGCGAGGAGATGGCGGCGATGGCCGGCGCCGGCACGCTCGATTTGTCGGCGCTCGAACACCGCGTGTCGCCGCTGTCCAAAGTCAACGAGGTGCTCGCCGGCATGGACGATCGCGACGGCGGCTTCACCAATTTCGTCATCGATCCGACACGGGTCGACTAGGGTCGATATGCCAGGCCCTGCAATTGCCCCAAAGCTGCAATTGGCAGCGGATGGAAGTCAGGCGGTGTGGCCGACGAACTTGCCGGATCTGGAAATATCTGGCTGAGCCTCTCGACCATGGCATTCCTCCTGGCTGAGGAACGGCCCTGAAGACAGATTGCCGTCACTGTCTGCCGTGTACCAGCCGGGTTTGATGCCACGTATATCGGATTGATTTTCATTGATGTAGTGGGCACCACTCATTGCGTTTACCATTGTGCAGCATCGCGCGTCGCGCGCCGCGCCGGCCCGGAGATTTTCTATCTCCGAGCCTTGAACAATACTCAAGTTAGAAAACCGCAAAGGTTAGGTGGTGTGCCTGGTGGTGTTTGCGGCGCCTGATTTCAGTGGCTTGGTGGAGGCGAACGCAATCTCCTGAGCGAGCGCCGTAAGCTGTTCGGTCTGCCCGCTGAGCGCCTCGGATAGCGTGCGCACGTGGTCAGTTGAAAGCTCTATGAACTCGGAAGGCGACTTTATGCCGTACAATTTCTGCACGAAGTCAAAGGTGGCGGTGGTATTTGC
This sequence comes from uncultured Alphaproteobacteria bacterium, assembly GCA_963816565.1. Classification (GTDB taxonomy): domain Bacteria; phylum Pseudomonadota; class Alphaproteobacteria; order Rhizobiales; family Xanthobacteraceae; genus BOG-931. The sequence continues at coordinate 887,589 of CAWFLM010000004.1, forward strand.
CCGCGTAAATTCCACGAGCTTTTTATTGTAGGCCTGCGCGCCTTCAAAGGCAGTCTTGCAACTGGATTGGATGAGATTGGCTGCTTCCGCCGTCGCGGCGCTTATCTTGTCAGAGGCCTCTTTACCCTGCGCTACCGCTTTATTCATATCCATTGTGGCACTCCTCCTCAGGGCGATTTATTTCCTCGGACGCGACGCCCTGAGCGCAGCTCCAATGTCGTTGATTTGCCAATGGCTCTCCGATTTTCGGAAAATCGCACCGGCTCATTATTTCCACATCGTCATTAAATCCCGTAATGCAATATGGTTCGTTAAAATTAATGCAAAAGTGATCGCGCTTCGGATTGTCATCCGAAAATCGCTATCCGCGCGCCGACAGGGGATAAGTCTTTTCTCAGACTCTATTTCAGCTGCTATTTGGAACGATCGCGGCAAGCCGACGTTGTCGCTCCACGCATCCACAAAATTAGACAGCTTGCGGACTGTCCAGCGGAGACATCCATGAGGCCATTGCGACTGTCTGTGGTGCTAACTTGGTCCGGCAATAAATAGACCAAGACTTAAAAACAATTTTCTTCTAACGACCTCGGGACGGGCTTGTACGTATGCGTCGCGTCACCGCCCCGGGATGGAAGCCTCGGCCATCAAAGCCCCCGACCCCCGGCCGGGGCTTTTTTTATGGGGATGGCGGGCGATTGGGTGTCATTTATCGAAACGGCGGCCGCGGAAGAACCCTTTGTTAGTTGTATTTTGTTTGATGTTGGCGGTGTCTCCCTCCTCGGCGGCATCGGGATGATGGTCGTGCCGCACCAATTTGTCGTTTGATGAGGCGATTGGCCGGCTTGCCGTGCCTTTGTTGCTTTGGTTGCCTGGTGGCACGGGGGGCATTCTGCTCGTCATGAAAATTCCGCTTTCAGGATGAAGAGGAAAGATACGCCATAAGCCACCTCGTCGACGCGTTTGTACAGGCCTATCGGCGCCGCGCGATACTGGTGGAGCTACACTGCGATCCGTCAAAAGTGAGCAATTCTATACAGACTTATTCTCCGTCAGAGTTGCCAATGCAGTTCCCTGGGATCGCGTTGACCGGACGATGTAGACGGCAACGACGCGCGCACGACAATCGCCGAATACATTCTCTCCGTCGCCAAATAAGGCGAGCGGGATTCTGCGTGTTTCATCAAGGGCGCGTTGCTGCAGCTCACGCCGTGAACTGTCGCCACGATGCGGGGCGAAGTCATTGGTGACCCGCCCCACAAAGGAAAGGCTAATTCATGAATGAAAAACTGCCCGCACCGTGCCAGGCTTGTCATGGCTCGGGGTTGCGCGATGGAAGTGAATGCCGCGAGTGCGGCGGCAAAGGCTATCGCTTGTTCGTCAATGGCAATCAGATCCCGGAGCGGCCGCAGCGCCGGCAACGCCAGCGTCCAATGCAGCGCCAACCGTATCCCGTCCGCTGAGCCTCTGCGCGCTCCGTTCGCACGCAATGCGCCTTCAGGCAACAGCCGCGGCCGCCAAGCTTGCTTTCGCCGGTTCATTTCCTGCCGGCGCCGAGCTGGACCCGGCTCACAATCCGCCGACAGAAATCAGGCCTCGATGCAATTCGGCCTAGCACCTTCCTGGTGAAGTCTGGCGCGTGGTCCGGCGCTTGTCTTGCGGCAGGGCCATCCATTTTCTTGACTACTATTTCCGAACCGGAACGTTGTTCACCCGCCGAACGTTTATAGGCATGAGCTATACTCAGAGGCTTCTCGACAGAATTCCGCGGCCGACGTTCCGGTTATTTGTCTGTCTCTCGATCATTTCGGCAATTGGAATCGTGGGGCTCGCCTTAGTTGCCCATTCGGGCAACTAGCGCCGCACCAAGACCGGAACCATGCAAGATTGCCGCTCAACTTCGCGGCGATGTTCGCCTTCAATATAAATCCAAAGAGTTCCGCTCCTGCGGCCAGGGTGGGGATGAACGGCCCGCAAAAAGCTGCTATTCCCCTCGCCAACGATAACCCGAACGAAAGCCCAGCGAGGACGCCATGTATCCCAATCTTGAACTTTTCATCGACGGCAAGTGGCACGGCGGCGACGGCCGCAAGGGCGAGGATGTGCTCAATCCGGCGACGGAAAAGCCGCTGGCGCATCTGCCGCATGCGAGCAAAGCCGACCTCGACCAGGCGCTGGAAGCGGCCAAGAAAGGCTTTCGCGGTGTGGCGCGCCACCTCGGCCTACGACCGCTGCAAGATCATGCACAAGGCCGCCGACCTGATGCGCGAGCGCCACGACGCCATGGCCAAGATCATGGTGCTCGAGCAAGGCAAAACTTATCCGGAGGCCCGCGCCGAAGTGATCGGCTCGGCCGACATCATCGATTGGTATGCCGAAGAAGGCCGCCGCTCTTACGGCCGCATCGTGCCGGGCCGCGGCAAAGGCGTGCGTCAGCTCGTGGTGCAGGAGCCGATCGGCATTGTCGCGGCGTTTACGCCGTGGAACTTCCCGGTGCTCACTCCGGCGCGGAAAATCGGCGGCGCGCTCGCCGCCGGCTGCTCGCTCATCCTCAAGGCGTCCGAGGAAACGCCGGGCTCGTGCATCGAGCTGGTGCGTTGCTTTGCCGATGCCGGCGTGCCGGCCGGCGTATTGAACCTGGTGTTCGGCGTGCCGGCGGAAGTCTCCGAATATCTGCTCGGCAAGGATGCGGTCCGCAAAATTTCCTTCACCGGCTCGATTCCGGTCGGCAAGCATCTCGCCGCGCTCGCGGCCAAGGGCATGAAGCGCACCACCATGGAGCTCGGCGGCCATTCGCCGGTCGTGGTGTTCGCCGACGCCGATCCGGAAAAGGCGGCCGACACCATCGCCGCTTTCAAATATCGCAACGCCGGGCAGGTGTGCATCTCGCCGACGCGCTTCTACATTCAGGAAGACGTCTATCCGCGCTTCCTCAAGCGCTTCACCGAATACGCCAACGGCATCAAGCTCGGCGACGGCATGGAAAAGGGCATCACCATGGGGCCGATGGCGAATGCGCGCCGCATCGACGCCATGGAAAGCTTCGTCAACGACGCCAAGAACCGCGGCGGCAAGATCGAGACCGGCGGCAAGCGGCGCGGCAACCAGGGCTACTTCTTCGAGCCGACGGTGATCACCGAAGTGCCGGACGACTCCAAGATCATGACGCAGGAGCCGTTCGGCCCGGTCGCGCCGGTCGTCACGTTCAAGACTTTCGACGAGGTGGTCGAGCGCGCCAACTCGCTGGAATTCGGACTTGCCGCTTACGCCTTCACCACGTCGAACGCAACCGCCGCCGCGATCGGCGACGCGCTGGAGTCCGGCATGGTCGGCGTCAACTCGGTCGCGATCTCGACGCCGGAGACGCCGTTCGGCGGCGTCAAAGAGAGCGGTCACGGCAGCGAGGGCGGCGTCGAGGGCTTGGGCGCCTATCTCGTCACCAAGTTCATCTCGCAGGGCTGAGAATAATTCGCAAGCGACTCGGAGCCGCCGACCGCGAATGCCGGCGGCTTTTTTATTTGAATCCAATAAAACGTATTTGAATCTGATAAAAATGAGAATCCGATAATACGCGATCCTCCGGCGTCGCGATCGCGCCATGTTTCGAACGCGAATGTGTTGGCCGCATGGCCGCACTGTGCATTTTCACTGAGAACAAGTTTACAGGAACGAAAGCACGAGTGAATTATGACCGTGGCGGGGATGGGAAGTGCCGGTCGTCGATGGATATTCTGGCCGCCATGTTCGCCTACCTCGTTTGCATCACCGGGCTCGTCGCCGGGCTGGTGATGTCATTCGTGGTCTTCTTTTCCGCTCCCGGCCAAATTCTCGGCGCCGCCCGCTCAGACGATTGCGATGGTGGCCGCCGCAGCGTCCCACCAAGACGGCGCTGACGTCGCCGTCCGTCAAGACGATCGCCAAGGTCAGCCGATCCGACGAAGCAAGTTGCCGCTGCCGCCGCGGAAGCGAAAGCCGTCCCGCCGCCGAATCGCCATTGACGCCCGGCAAAAGCCGCTGTTCACGCCAGCCCATTTCCGCCGGCTCGCCGAAAAGGAACGCGCCAAGCAACTGGCCTATCGGGAGCGTTCGAGCTTCGAGACCCGTTTCCTGCATTTCGACGATTGATCGGCGACGCGTCATTCGATTACGCGTAAGAACGCTCCAAAAAACTGACCGCATCGTCGGCGAGATCCTTGGGTCGCGTTCGCCGCGCTGCGCCATTTCAATGATGCGCTTGGCGAGGAGTTCCTGCGCCGCCCGCTGATAGGCTGGCGAAGCGAGCTTGCTGCCCGACAGCTCGACCTTCTTCCAGGCGGTTTCGAAAACCGAAACCAGGAATTCAACCGTTTCCGGCTCGAACGCCGATTGCGCCAAAAGGGGAATTATCGACATGACACGGTTCCGTGTTTGCAATTCATTCTATCAACTGGCGACGAAGAGATTCGATACATTTGAGCGGTCGAGCACCGCGCCCGCGGTGTTGCCGAAGTGCAGCGTATCACCGGGCCGCCGGCTGACGCCAAGCACGATCAGTTCATAGCCGTGCTTCAATTCATCGAGGATCGCCTTGTCGGGCGCCACATTGGCGTGGGTCTTCATGCGGAAGTCGACTTCGTAACGCTCGGCTAAAGCACGGATATCCTTGAAGACGGCCCGTTCATTGCGCCGGGTGGCCTGCCGACGCCGCCCGGCCTTGCCCGTCCCCGGCGTTGGCGCTCGCGCGCGTGACATAGAGCGCCGTCACATTCGCGCCGGTAGCCCGCGCCAAAGCAAGCCCGACTTCCACGCCACGGCGAGATACCTCGGTGCCGTTCACCGGGATCAGAATCCGGCTAAGCCGGCCCGACGGACGATCTTTATGGCGATGCGAATCGACGACGGCGAGCGGGCCGTCGAAGCCGTCGGCGATGCGGGAGACGTCCTTGCTGAATCCGCCATTGGGATCGCGGGCTTTGGCGACGCCGATGACCAGAAGGTCATAGCCCTTGCGCGCCTCGCTGGCGACCGCTTCGGAATCGTTCGATTCCTGTTGCCGGGTGGTGACCTCGACGCGGCCGGGCTTCTCCTCGTCCGGATGCGCTTCGAGCGTCGTCGCGGCCTCGGCGGCCTGTTCGACCTGCTGTTTCGAGTCGTCCGCCGTTCGATTTTTCGGCAGCGGTTTTCTGGTCGGAAGAACTCTTGTCCGGCTTGGCCGCAGGTTTTTCCTGCTCGCTGTTCCGCTTCCCCGCTTTCTTGTCGCGCCCGCCCTCGCTCAGATCGAGGATCGTGGTCGGCTTGCCGCCGGAGCCGGCGATGGCGCCGACCAGCCGCGCCGCCAATTTGCCGTTGGCGCTGTCGTCGGCGGCGAGCAGCAGCCGTTCCAGATTGGTGACAAAGCCCTTGGCGTCGAGCGCCTCGCGCTCGAGCCGCAGCCGCTCCTTCTTGCGCAGCGGCAGGCGCTTGAGCGCCCAGCGCAACATCGGCGGCATCGCCGTCGTGGTGACCACCGCCATGGTGACGATCGGCGTGAAAAGATTTTGATTGAGCACGCCCATCGACAGCCCGATCGAGGCGACGATCACCTCGGTCGAGCCGCGCGCGTTCATGCCGCAGCCGAGCGCCAGCAATTCGGCGCGGCGTGAGCCCGCCGAGCTTGCCGCCGAGAAAGGCGCCGAGGAATTTTCCGATGCTGGCGATGAGGATGATGGCGACCGTGAGCAGCGCCAGATCGCCATGGCGCAGCACCGTGAGATCGGCGTGCAACCCGGACAGCCCGAAAAACACCGGCATGAACAAAGCGGCGATAAGCCCGCGCAGCTGTTCGTCGATGTGGCGGGTCAGGATCGGCAATTCGCCGATCAGGATGCCGGCGACGAAAGCGCCCAGCACCGTACTGACGCCGATCAGCTGCGTTATCAGCGCCATCCCGATCATGATGAGAAGGATCATGGTGATGACCGGAAAGTCGCTGGCGAAATTGTCGTTGGCCCAGCGGATCAGATTGAACACGATGCGCCGGCCGACGGTGAGGCTGGCGACCATGAACAGCGCCGTGCCGAGCACGGCGCGGCCGACCGTCCACAGGTCGATGCTGCCCGCCGACGCCAGGCCCAGCGCGACGGCGATGATGACCCAGCCGATGGTGTCCTCGAGGATCGCCGAAGCGACGATGATCTGGCCGAGATCGCGGCGCATGAAATTCATCTCGCGCACCACCATGGCGACGATCTTCACCGACGAGATCGACAGCGCGGTGCCGAGAAAGATCGCCGTGACCAGCCGCGCTTCCGGGTTTGGCAACAGCGCGGCCGGCAGGAATTCGCCGAGCGCGAAACCGCAGACAAAAGGCAGCGTTACGCCGGCGATGGCGACGGTCACGGCGGCGCGGCCGACGCGGCGCACCAGCTGCAGGTCGGTCTCCATGCCGGTCAGCAGCAGCAGCATCAGGATGCCGAGCTGAGAAACGGCGTCGAGCATGCTCTGCTGCGCGGCGTCGGCCGGAAACAGCGCGTGCTGCGCCGACGGCCAGACGAGGCCGAACAGCGACGGCCCCAGCATCACCCCGGCAATGAGCTGGCCCATCACCGGCGGCTGGCCGAGGCGCTGCGCGGCCTCGCCCATCAGCCGGCCGACCAGGAGCAGCAGGCCGACTTCGGCAATGAACAGCGCTTCGGAAGCGCCGGCCGATGCGCCATTGGTTGCCGCCGCCGCCGCGGCGGCTGTCGCGGTGGTGCGGTTAAGACAAGACTAACTGCGATCAAACGGCCGGCCCAAAGCGGCAATGCACGGGTCCGGCTGTGTTTGCGGGCAGGTCCGTGACCTAAAGCTCGCATCGAGGATCCAGGGATAAACCTCACCACAGCAGATAACGCGCGAGGCGGCGGTATGATCCGTTGCGCACTGCGGGCCCGCGCCCAATGCGCCAAGTGCCGCCGGAAAGTTGGATTTTATCGAGCGCCTCCGTCACTGAAGTTCTGAGGGCCGGCGAAGCAGGAGTGGCGGAGAGGGAGGGATTCGAACCCCCGATACGGTTGCCCGTATGCCGCATTTCGAGTGCGGTGCTTTCAACCACTCAGCCACCTCTCCGGGAGGGCAAAAGCCTGAGCGTCGCGGCGCACTATGTAGCGGCGGCGCGCGGGCGAAACAAGGGCGGCGGTGCGTCTAGAGCTCCCGGCCGATCTTGCGGTCGAGCGAATAGGGTCCGCCGCCGCGCAGCGCGATGGCGAAGCGATCAATCCCCACAGCAGCACATATTCGTAGCCGCGCTTCATCCAGCCAAAGCCGTTGCCGCAGTAAAGCGACGAAGATGCACAGCATCTCGATCGCGGCTGCCGCCGCGAACGAAGCGCGTGAACAGGCCAAGAATGATGCAAGATGCCGCCGAGCATTTCGAGACGAAAGCGATCACCAGCCAGAACAAGGCCGGCGGCACAAAGCCGAGATCGGCAAATCCCTTCAGGAAGTGGCCATCGTCGGCCCGATCATGATCTTGCTCTAGCCGTGCACCAACAGGTTCCAGCCGACGGCGACGCGGATGATCAGCCAGGACAGCGGAAGACAGGCGTCGTAGAACGGCTGCAGGAACGGGAGCAGCAGTTTCGGTTTCGGCTTGCTGCCGTCATGATATTCCTCATTGGTTTTCGCCCGGCGCGAAAGTTATTGTTCAATCGAACACCGCGCGCGGACGATCTTATTTCGGCGCCATCACCAGCGAGTAACGCTCGTCCGCCGCCCGGCATTGCGCCAGTGGCAAGCCGAGCTCCTTGCGCACGATGTTGGTGCCGAGCACCAGCGAAACGATCTTATAGAAAGCGTGGCGGCGGCTCATGCCCTCGCGGCCCATGCCGCAATCGGTCGAGATCACCAGGCGCTCGGGCGGAATGTATTTGAGCGCGGCGCGGATTTTTTCCGCCACTTCGTCGGGGCTCTCGACCTGCAGCGTGTGATGATCGATGACGCCGATGGCGATCTTCTTGTCGGTGATGGTCTTGCCGATGGCTTCGAGGTCGATGCCGCCGGAGCTTGACGACTTCAAACGTAATCACGTCGGCGTCGACCGTGTTGTAGGTCTCGAGCGCCGGCTTGTAGCTCTGCACGGCCGCGAACATGCGCTGCTGCGAAGGGTTGCCCCAGCAGGAATGCGCCCACACTTCGGTCTTGGCGCGAAGCCCCTTCACGGTGCGATTGAACACCTCGACCATCAATTGCGGCGTAATGACCTTGTCCTGGATCTTGCGCACCGCGATCAGATGGATCTGCGGCTCCTCGATCTGGATCACCGGACAGCCGGCGTCGGCCAGTTCGTGATATTCCTCGTTGAAGGCGTCGGCGATGGCGAACATGCGGTCGGGCACGCTTTTGTAGTGGCGATCCTGCAGCGCGAAGGCGACGATCTCCGCCGACACGGCGCCAAATTTGACCGGCTTCTCGGTGAAGCGCTGCGCTGCCTTCCACATCGCGGTGTATTGCAGATTGCCGCGCCCGATCGGGCCGGTGATGACCGGCATGACGCGCGATTCCAGATAATCGTGCAGAATGTGTCCGCGCGGAAACAGGATGCCGCCGCGGCCGGCCGGCGTCGGCTCGGGATGGGCCGCATCGAGCCCGCTCATATGGTTGGGCGGATAGGCGGTCCAGCTCTGGCCGCCGACGTCGTCGTCGAAGCGGCAGTCGCCGTCGGTGACGATATCGAGCCCGGCAAGCTCCTGATCGCGCAGATAACAGGTCAGCGCGTCTTCGTACTGTTCGCGAAAGCGGCGGCTGACCATGGCTTCGAGAAAATGACGGGTGCCGAGATTTTCGGTGTACCAGGTCGGCCGCGGCAGCGAGCCGGTGATGGTCGTCGGCAATTTGATGTCCTTGGTGCCCCGGTACATTTTTGAACGCCCCCCATGATCCGGAGCGGGTGACGATCCCGCCCGCCGGCTTTGCCGCCTAGCTTAGCAAGCCGCGGCGGCTGTTGATAAGGAGCTTGCTCATGACTTTGGGTCCGCCCACCGCGGAGCGATGGGCAACGGTGGGCAGCGAATGCTGCAGTAGCGGCCGGTCGCGTTGACGCGATCAGGTCCCGGTGAACACCGGCTTGCGCTTTTCCATGAATGCGGTGCGGCCTTCGGTATAGTCGCGGCTGGCAAAGCACTGCCTCGACCAACTCGGCCGAGCGCGCCAGATTGCGCTTCGAATCTTCCTTGACGACTTCGCCGACCGTGAATTTCACCGCCTTGATGGTGAGCGGCGCGTTGGCGAGATCATGTCGGTGATGCTTTTGACGGAAGATTTCAAGCTCGGCCGACGGCACTACGCGGTTGACCAATCCCATGATGCGCGCTTCCTCGGCGTCGAACTGGCGCGCGGTGTAGAAAATTTCCTTGGCGAAGGCCGGGCCGACGATATCGACCAGCCGCTTTAAGCCGCTATAGCCGTAGCCCAGGCCGAGTTTTGCCGCCGGCACCGCGAAGCGCGAATTGTCGGAAGCGATGCGCAGGTCGCAGCAGGTGGCAAGGCCAAGCCCGCCGCCGATGCAATAGCCGCGGATCATGGCGATGGTCGGCTTCGGAAAATCGGCGATGCTGGCATAGGTCGCGTCGGTCTTCTTGTTGTAGGAACGCACCGCTTCGATCGTGGCGCGCTCGCTGCCGAATTTCGAAATGTCGGCGCCGGACACGAAGGCCTTGCCGCCGGCGCCGGTCAGCACCACGACGCGGATATCGTTGTCGGCGGCAAAGCCGTTGAGGATTTCCGTGGTCGCTTCCCACATTTCCAACGACACCGCATTGTGCCGCTCCGGATTGTTGAAGGTCACGATGCCGACGCTGCCTTCCTTGCGCGCGAGCATCTTGTCGGTCTGCGTCATTGCGTACTCCTGATCCTCTCAGTTCGTCATGGCCGGGCATAGCCGGTCGATAGAACGGCGTCGCTTCGCTCGCCTATGTCCCGGCCATCCACGTCTTTGTCACTCTAAGTCGTGGATGCCCGGCTTAAGCTTGCACTCGGGCGCGCGCAAGCGCGGCCCGGGTGGCCGGGCATGACGACAGTGGAATTCACACCGCATTGGCCTTATGCAGCGCGGCGATGTCGCGTTTGGAAAAACCGAATTCCTTGAGCACCGCATCGGTGTGCTCGCCGAGCTCCGGCGGCCGCGCCGCGAGCCGCGACGGCGTGCGCGACAGCTTCAACGGGCTGAGCGACCAGCCGCATCTTGCTCTTGTCCTTCATGGTGACGCTCTGCGCCATGCCGAGATGCTCGACCTGCGGATCGGCGAACACCTGGTCGATCGCATAGATCGGGCCGCACGGCACGCCGGCCTTGTTCAAGCGCTCGATCCACTCGGCGCTGGTGCGGCCGGCCATATAGGTGTCGATCTCGGCATTGAGCGCGTCGCGGTTTTTCGAGCGTGCCGCGCCGGTCTGATAATTCGGATTTTGCAGGAGCGCCGGCGCCTCGGCCGCCTCGCAGAACCGTTCCCAGATTTTCTGCCCGGTGGCGGCAAGGTTGATGTGGCCGTCCTTGGTCTTGAACACGCCGGTCGGGATGCTGGTCGGATGGTTGTTGCCGGCCTGCTTGGCGACCTCGCCACTGACCAGATAGCGCGCGGCCTGAAAATCGAGCATGAAGATCTGCGCCTGCAGCAGCGAGGTCTCGATGTGCTGGCCCTTGTGCGATTTCTCGCGCTCCAATAACGCGACGAGAATGCCGAGCGCCGCGAACAGTCCTGCGGAAAGATCGGCGATCGGAATGCCGACGCGCACCGGCCCCTGCCCCGGCAGGCCGGTAATCGACATCAACCCGCCCATGCCTTGGGCGATCTGATCGAAGCCGGGGCGGTTGGCGTAGGGACCGTCCTGGCCGAAGCCGGAAATGCTGGCATAGACCAGGCGCGGATTGATCTTGGCGAGGGTCTTATAGTCGATGCCGAGCCGCTTTTTCACGTCGGGGCGGAAATTCTCCACCACGACATCGGCCTTCTTGACCATGCGCTTGAACGCGGCCAGTCCCGCCGGCGACTTGAGATTGAGCGTCATGCTGCGCTTGTTGCGGTGCAGGTTCTGAAAGTCCGAACCCTCGCGCGGCCCGCCCATCGGCTCTTCCGGTCCCGGCGGCGATTCGATCTTGATGACATTGGCGCCCCAATCGGCGAGCTGGCGCACGCAGGTCGGTCCCGAGCGTACCCGGGTGAGATCGAGCACCGTGAAGCGGGCAAGAGCCTTCGAAGCGCGTGGAAAGGGCATTGCTGGCGTCTCCGATGCCGGTCTAGGCCGGCTTCAATTTGCCGGCGGCAAATCCACTTGGCGCCGGTTGGAAGGGGCAGAACTTCCCCGATCTCATCGGCATTGTCCACCGGCTCGGCGCAGCGTGCCGCCGGTCGTTACTGCCGTGAAGAAGCGATACACTGGCGCCGCCAACGCCATCTTTCCGGCACTTTCGCGAGGCGATCATGAACGAGGAAGCTTTTAATATCAGCGTGCGCAAATTTCTGAAGAAGGTCGGCATCACCTCGCAGCGCGAGATCGAGCAAGCGGTGCGTGGGGCCATCGCTGCCGGCCGGCTCAAAGGCAACGAAGCGCTGCCGGCCAAGGTACTGCTCAGCGTTGAAGGCCTCGGCCTGTCGGTCGAGATCGAGGGCGCCGTCGAGCTTGAATGAAAAGTGCGCCAGTCGCACCGAATTCCGGGATGACATCATGTTCGACCTGCGTTGTCCGCTTATCGCGTTTATGCTCGTCGCCGCCGCTGCAACGGCGCTCGCGCAGGATCATCCGCCTCACGGCGGCGCTGCGCGCTCCGATCGCGCAAGCGAGAGCCAGCAGGAAAACCGGCAAAGCGGCGCCGGGCAGGAGAGCGGCCCGGGTGTGCTGTCGCTGTTGCCGGGCGATGCCGTTACCGAGCACGCAATCGATCTAAACTCCGGCAAGCTTGCTTATACCGCGACCGCCGGAACATTCCCGCTGTTCGATCAATCGGGCGCGCGCTCGGCGGAAATCTTCTACACGGCCTTTGTCGTCAAGACCGACAAGCCGTCGGCGCGGCCGGTGACTTTTGTCTTCAACGGCGGCCCCGGCGCGGCATCGGCGTTCCTCAATCTCGGACTGGTCGGGCCGCGCATCGCTGAGTTCGGCGATAACGGCCGCGACGGCTCGCAGGTCCGCCTCGTGGATAATCCCGCAACGTGGCTGGCCTTCACCGATCTGGTGCTGATCGATCCGGTCGGCACCGGCTGGAGCCGTGCGGCCAACCCCGACGATAGCCGAAATTTTTGGAGCGTGCACGGCGACGCCGAAACCATGGCTAAGGTCATCGCGCTTTACGTTGCCAAAAACAGCCGCGCCAGCTCGCCGAAATTCATCCTCGGCGAGAGTTACGGCGGCTTTCGCGCCGCCAAGGTCGCGCGCACATTGCAGAGCGATCAGGGCATCGTCGTTTCCGGCATCCTGATGGTATCGCCGATGCTCGAGGGCGCATTCCAGTTTGGCGGCGACCGCTTCGCGCTCGGCGCCGCGCTGCAACTGCCGTCGCTGGCGGCAGCCGAGCTCGAGCGCAAACACGCGTTCACTCAAGAGGCGCTGGCGGCGGCCGAGCATTTCGCGCTGACCGATTATCTCACCACGCTGGCCGGTCCGCCGCCGCAGGGCGATGCCGCCAAGAATTTTTATGCGCGCGTCGCAAAAACGACCGGCCTGTCGGTGGACGCGATCACGCAGTCGCGCGGCTTCATCGACGACGATTATGTCAAGAACCTCGCAGGCGATCACAAGATCGTCAGCCATTACGATGCGACCTTCGCGTCGGACGATCCCTATCCCGAAACGCCGGTCGCGCGCGGCCCGGATCCGATCCTCGACGGCATGATCCGCGGCTATGGCAGCGCCTTTGTCGGCTACGCGCGCGACGAGCTCGGCTTTAAGACCGAGATGACTTACAACCTGCTGGACGGCGGCATCTCGAACAAATGGGATTGGCAACAAGGCCACGGCCAGCCGAGCGTCATGGACGATTTGCGCGTGCTGTTGGCGCTGACACCGTCGTTTCGGCTCATGATCGGGCACGGCTATAGCGATATGGTCACGCCCTATGCGGTGACGCGCTATCTGCTGCAGCACCTGCCGCCGTTCGACGGCGAAGAGCGCACCGAACTAAAGCTCTACCGCGGCGGCCACATGTTTTATCTCGATCCCGACTCGCGCAAGGCGTTCACCGCCGATGCCCGGACGATGTACATTTCGCCGTGATGGTTGCCCAAGACAACCAAGCTGATGCCAACCAAAGCCGTCGGAAAACGAACGCCTTCGATTGCGCCTGTTAACCATGATTTTGCGGCGGTTGGGTGAGGCGGCCGGCTCGCCCTAAAGAGCGGCCGCTTGCCGCCTGCCGGGGAGCGGCGCTTTGTCTCACCGATTGCAGCGGCAGTCGTCCAACCGCGCTGTAATCGAGATTTTCTTGTTGAATCTTCTGGTCGGCGCGGATTCACACGTGGTCAATGGCTAAAAAATGGGCGTCACCGCCATGCTGGCTTAGGCGCAAGCGTCTATTCGCGTTGCATTCCGCGCTGTTATGCGACATTCGTGTAATTGAAACGCACCGGTCATTTAGACCTAAATGCCGGCATTAACGCGATCCAAGAACAGCCCTCGGGAGGGAATAGCGATGTCTAAGGATTTAATTGGCGTCCCCGTGAAGCGGCGGACGATACTTCAAGCCGGTCTTGCGATCGGCGCCATGCAACTGGCCAGCCCCTTCGTAGTGAAGTCGCTTGCCGACGAGCCGGTCAAGATCGGCCTCGACAATCCGCTAACCGGCACCTTCGCCGCGCTTGGCAAAAACGAACTGATCGGGGCGCAACTTGCCATCGAGCAGATCAACGCCAAGAACGGCATTCTCGGCCGCAAAGTCGAGATGGTGGTCGAGGATTTCCACCAGCGGCGACACCGCGACCGCGGTGCAGAAGGCGCTCAAGCTGATCGACCGCGATCAAGTCAACTTTCTCATCGGCAATATCAATTCGGCGCTGGCTCAGGCGATGGCGAACACCAGCTTCCAGAAGGGCGTGTTCCACATCGTGCCCGGCGGCCACACCGACAGCGTCACCGGCACGCAGTGCCATTGGAACGTCTTCCGCGTCTGTAATACGACGCGCATGGAGACCAATTCGGTCTCCAAGCTGCTGCTCACCAAATACGGCAAAAAGTGGTACTTCATCACCACCGACTATGCCTTCGGCCACTCGCTGCAGCAGGGCTTTGAGGCGAGCCTCAAGGAGGCCAACGGCACTGAACTCGGAGCCGACTTCACCCCGCTCGGCACCACCGATTTCTCGGCTAATCTGATCAAGGCGCAGTCGACCAACCCGGACGCCATCATCTTGTTGCTGGCGGGCGACGACATGATCAACTGTCTCAAGCAAGCAGTGCAGTTCGGCCTCGACAAGAAAACCCACATCGCCGGCGCGCAGCAGGAGCTCGAAGTGAACAAGGGCTTGCCGCCGGAGGCGCTGTTCGGCGACTGGGTGTTCGAATGGTACTGGAAACAGCCCGGCGTGCCGCATGTCGAAGAGTTCGTCGCCGACATCCGCAAGCGCACCGGCGGCAATGTGCCGACCGCTCGCACCTGGTTCGGTTACACGGCGATCCATACCTGCAAGCTCGCCGCCGAGAAGGCGAAGTCGCTTGAGCCATTGAAGCTCGCCAAGGCGATGCAGGGCCTGGTTTTGCCGCCCGAGATCGCGCTGATGCCGAACAATCCGTATTACCGGCAGGGCGACAATCAGCTGATGCCGACGCTGTTCGTCGGTCAATCGCAGCCCGCCCCGAAGGGCGGCGATCCGGAAGACCTGTTTGCGGTAACGCAACTGGTGAAAGGCGATCAGGCTGCGCTGCCGGTCGATCAGACCGGCTGCAAGATGGTGTGGCCGTCATAACGCTTTTCGGGCCGGGGACCGCGACATTGCAGTCCCCGGTTTGTTTTAGTACGGAGGAGAGCTTGTTCGCCGGGCCATAGCCGGAATTGGTCAGGCCCGCCCCATCGCGAGGGCGGGCCGATTTTTGCCGGGCGTCGTGTTTGGGGGATCTGAAATCGTCGCATGTCGCAGCTGTTACTGTTCAACGTCTTTAACGGACTGATCATCGGTGCGTTTTACGCGCTTATGGCGCTGGGACTGTCGCTGATCCTCAATCTGTCGGGCGTGATCAATTTTGCACACGGCGGTTTTTTGGCGATCGGCGGCTATCTCGCCTACACGCTCCTGCCCTATGTGGGCTTCTGGGGCGCGCTGGTCGCTTCGCCCTTTCTGGTGGCTTTCATCGGCATCCTGGTCGAGCGCGTCTTGGTGCGCAGGCTTTATGGGCGCGATCCGCTCTATAGCCTGTTGTTGACTTTCGGCCTGGCCTTCATGATCGAGGACGGCACCCGCTTCATCTGGGGCGCGCAAAGCCTGCCCTACCAGATACCGAGCTGGCTCGCGGCGCCGTTGAGTAACGAATACTTTTTTCTAACCGGCTATCGCGTGTTCATGGTCGCGTTGGTCGCCGCCGCCGTCGCGGGGCTGTTTGCGATCCTCAACTACACCCGGCTGGGCTTGCGCATCCGCGCCGGCACGCTCGATCTCGAGACGGTGTCGGTGCTCGGCGTCAATGTACGCGTGTTGCGCAATCTTAATTTCGGTCTCGGCATTTATCTCGCCGGCCTTGCCGGCGTGCTGGCGATCGGCATGCTCGGGCTGCAGCCGACGGTCGGCGACAATCTCATCATGCCGAGCTTCATCGCCATCATCGTCGGCGGCCTGGGCAGCCTGCCCGGCACGCTGGTCGGAGGATTGTTGATCGGGGTCGCCTCCGGCGTCACCAGCGTCTACTTTCCCTCGGCGAGCGAAGCGGTGATGTATGTGATGATGGCGGCGGTTCTGATCGTGCGGCCGCGCGGGCTGTTCGGTGAAGAGGGGCGCTTCTGATGCCGAGATTCGACAAGCGCGCCGGCGATATCCTGGTGTGGGCTCTGCTCTTGACCGCGCCGTTCTGGATGCCGGCGGTCGGCAGCTATATCGAACTCGGCAGCCACGTCGTGGTCTACGCGCTGGCCGCCATGGCGCTGAATTTTCTGCTCGGCTACACCGGCGTGTTGTCGTTCGGCCACGCCGCCTATTTCGGCCTCGGCGCCTACGGCACCGCGATGACGATCAAATACGTGTTTCCCAGTACGCCACTCGGCATGCTGGTCGGCACCATCGTCGGCACCGCCGCGGCGGCGATCATCGGGCCTTTGATCGTGCGGCTGCGCGGCGTCTATTTCGCGATGTGCACCATCGCCTTCGGCCAGGTGTTCTATTACATCGCGTTTCAGTGGCGCTCCGCGACCGGCGGCGACGACGGGGTGAGCGCCTGGACTCGCGTGCCGCTCGATTTCGGCTTCGCCAAAATCGACATCCTCAACAATCCGCAGGCTTTCTATTACTTCGTGGTGGCGATATTTGCCGTCTGCGCGGCGGCGATGGCGTTTCTGCTGCGTTCGCCGTTCGGCCGCACGCTGTTGGCGATCCGCGAGAATGAGCGGCGCGCCCGCTTTCTCGGCATTCCGGTCGACCGCCACATCTGGATGTCCTGGGTGATTTCCTGCTTTTTCGTCAGCATCGCCGGCACGCTGTTCGCGCTGATGAACAATTTCATCGATCCGCGCGCGATCCGCTGGGATCAGTCGGGCAACTTCGTCATCATGGCCGTGCTGGGCGGGATGCGCTCGTTCTGGGGACCGTTGATCGGCTCGGCGATCTTCCTGGTGTCTGCAGGACTACATTTCCAGCCATACCGAGAACTGGATGTCCTTCATCGGCCTGTTTTTCGTACTCATCGTGCTGTTCTTCCCGCGCGGCGTGCTTGGCATCATTCGACGAAAGGCGACATCGTGACCCTGTTGCGTGTTGAAAAAGTCTCGAAGCACTTCGGCAGTCTGGTCGCCGTCAACGATGTATCGATGACGGTCGAGCCGGGCGAGTTGCGCGCCGTGATCGGTCCCAATGGCGCCGGCAAGACCACGTTCTTCAATCTAATCAGCGGTTTTCTCATGCCGACCTCGGGCCGCGTCGTTTTCGACGGCGACGATGTCACCCATCTCTTCCGGCGCAGCCGCGTGTGGCGCGGCATCTCCCGCACCTTCCAGATCACCGAAGTCTTTCCGGAACTGACGATCCGCGAAAATCTCCGCATCGCGGTCGAGGTGGCGAGCGGCTATCGCTTGCGGCTCTGGCAGTCGCCGGATGCCGACGGCGAGGTTAGGGCGCGCGTGGTCGACTTGCTGGAGATAAGCGGCTTGACGGAGAAGGCCGACCGGCTGGTCGGCGAGCTGGCTCACGGCGACCAGCGCGCCACCGAGATCATGATGGCGCTGGCGCTCAAGCCGCGGCTGTTGTTGCTCGACGAACCGACCGCCGGCATGGGCGACCAGGAGACCTACGACATTACTCAACTGATCCGTAAGCTGCATCGCGAGCAGAAGCTTACGATCGTGCTGATCGAGCACGACATGCGCGTCGTCTTCCATCTTGCCGACCGCATCATGGTGCTCGATCAGGGCAAATTTCTCGCCGAGGGCACGCCGCCGGAGATTGCCGCCAACGAGGCGGTGCAAGCGGCGTATTTGGGGAAGGTGGCAGCGTGAGTGGCGTTGTGCTCGAGGCGGAAGGCCTCCACACCTATTACGGCAAGAGCCACATCCTGCACGGCGTCGGCCTGGAGGTGCGGGAAGGCGAGATCGTCGCACTGCTCGGCCGCAACGGCGCCGGCAAAACGACGACGCTGCGCAGCCTGGTCGGTCTGACCCATGCGCGCGATGGCGCGGTGCGCATTTTCGGCCATGCCACGACCGATTGGCCGCCGTACCGGATCGCCAATCTCGGCGTCGGCTATGTTCCGGAAGGCCGCCGCATCTTTCCTAATTTGACGGTCGAGGAAAACCTCAAGGTGCCGATCGAGAGACCCGGGCCGTGGACGATCCCGCGCATCTACGAGCTGTTTCCACGGCTCGCCGAACGCAAGAACAACAAGGGCCGGCAATTGTCCGGCGGCGAACAGGAAATGCTGGCGATCGCACGTGCGCTGTTGTTGAACCCAAGGCTTTTGCTGCTCGACGAACCCAGCCAGGGCCTCGCGCCGCTGATCGTGCAGGACGTGTTCAAGGTGGTCGTCTCGGCGCGGGAGCAGGGCATTTCGGTGCTGCTGGTGGAGCAGAATGTACGCGCCGCGGTGGAAGTCGCGGACCGCGCCTATGTGCTCGACGACGGCCACGTCGTCTATTCCGGTCCGGCCGCCGAGTTCGCCAAGGACGAAGAGCGCGTGCGGTCGCTGGCCGGCGCCAGCGTCGAGGAATGGTCGCCGCGGGCTTAGAGCACGATCTGCACGGCAGATCCGGGACCGCCGCAAGCTCGGCGTTTTTAACGATCCCGATTTGCAGCGCCGCGGCGTGCCTCGCCGCGCCCGGGATACGGCAAATCAGCTGGATTTATTGGGATCGAGACCGTATTTCGCGCACATCGTTCCGACGATGGCCCGATCTTTGCCGCCGGCAATGAGACCCATGACGGCGGATTTCACTTTGTTGCCCGCCATCTGCGCTTCCACGATATAGGCCTGTTCGCCGTTATAGGCGGGGTACGGGCTTTGGGCGTCGACCATGGCGCAATAATTGATGGACTGGTCGTTCACGATCGTGGGGATTTTAGCCCAGCGATATTTTGCCGATGCGGGATTGCGCAGCGACGGTGCGACCGCTTCGACGATGGCCTTTTTTTCCGCCGGCGTGAGATCCCGCATCGGACCGCCGGAGGCGGCGCCATTGTCGGCGGAAGTCGGCACGGCGGCTGCAGTCGCGGCGGCGCCGTCTGTCCCATTGGTGGCGCAACCGGAAAGCCCAAGGCTGACCGCCAACGCGGCTATCACGCTGAATCTTGCTACTTGCACGTTTGGTCCGTGGTTAAAGGGAGGTTTGGAGATGGCGGCCTAGTTTCCAGCTCGGCTCGATACCCGGACCTGGCCAATCGTAACTTTCGGTGTTGGTGTCGGTGTCGGCGTTGCCCGCGCGACCCTCGACTCCGGTTCGCCGTTCGGGCCGATCGTGTAAACGTGGTTATTGATCATCGCCCGGCCGTCGCGCGTCGGGTTGTTCATTTCCTTGACGTTGTCGCTGACCAGCGTTTCCGCCGCGTCCGGATGCCCGGTGTTGAGCAGGCGAAGATGGGTCACGAACACTTTCGGATAGATCAGCGACGAGGCCGGCACTTTCAACCCCATGAAATTCGCGACGTCGCCGACAAACGCGTTGCAGTTATACAATTCCGCGCTCCATGCATGCGAGCGGCCTTGCAGACCTTTGATATAATCCGTAACGCGGTCGTATTCTTCCTTGTTCATCAGCACGCGATAGCGCGCCGTCACGTATTTGTTCTCGAGATCGCCGTCGGTCCATCCGGTTTCGGCGGGCACAGGGACATAATGGCCGATCACCCAGGCCGTCGAGTCGTCGCCGACCGGAGACAGTCCCGCGACGTCGGCTTTGGTCGGCGGTACGCCGACCCGGCCATGCACCAGATAGGTATGGCCATAGTCCCAGGCGTAGCGGGCGCGGAACTCGATGTAATAGTCGCCCGATCCGGTGGTGACCACGCCCGGCGTCGGATTGCCGGTGCGCAGGATTGTTGGCGAGCTTTGCGCATTCGCGGCTGAAATCCCAAGGCCCGTCACGAGCGCCAAAATAACGGCGATCGCCAACTTTGCGGGCCGTCGACGGTCACTCAGCCAATGCCGCATGATGCCCTCCGAGACCATGACACGGGTCCATACCCGACCCATCGGGGTCACTTCCCGATGACCGAATGTCCCCACATTGTCGCCGGCGCGGCGCGATTCGCTACGGTTCATCGCGTCCGGTGCCTTAATCGTACAGTAATTGCGCTTTGCCCGATGGCAAATGTTCGGCAGCCATTATGGATTTTCGGCAGTGCGCCAAATTTGCAACGCTAGCCCTCCGGCTGGCAGCGACGCGCAATTCGGCCGCCGGCCATCGGCTTTAATCCGCTCCGAGTGAAATTTGTAAGCCAATGGCCCAGTTTGCGGACCATTTTGCGCCCCAAACGCGAACCCGCACGATTGGAACCGCAAATGCGGTGCATTCAGATGATGAGTGTGGCTTTTCAGCACTAGAGGACTGAGAGGCCCCTCTGTATGGTTAACCCTGTCATGACAAGGGGGAGTACCCTATGAAGAAGATCGTTTTAGCAACGGCTGCGGTGCTAGCTCTCCTGAGCATCGCCGGCTGCGCTCAGACCGGCAAGGGCAAGGCTCCGCCGCCGGTAGTTACCAAGGGGTAATGCCTCACGGCATTGTATGGGGGAAGGGCCGGCTTCGCGCCGGCCCCTTTCTTTTTGGGGTCCCGGTTCGACCCCGGCTGGGCCCGCGGGTGGACGGCTATTCCGCCGCCCGCTTATGCACCAGCGCGGCAGCGGCTTTGTCATAGCTTTCCTCGCGCGCCAGCTGCTCCTTGAGCCCGACCAAATCGTAATAATCCTCAAGCGGCAGCAGGTGCTCGAACGTCGCGGTCAGCGAGTTTTCTCGCTTGAGGATGCGCAACACGTTGCGTACCGCTTGTGCCGCCGCGAACAAGGCGAGTGACGGAAACGTGGCTGCCACGACGCCGGCGGCTTCGAGATCCGCCAGGCTGCGCTGCTTTAATCCCGCCGCTTGCGACAGCGTCGCCATATGCGGTCCGCCGACTTCGCGCATGACGCGCTTGATATCGTCGACCGTGTCGACGCCCATCGGCTTTGCCATGTCGGCGCCGGCATCCATGAACAACTGGCAGCGCCCGATTGCGGCGTTGAGGCCTTCGACGCCCGCGGCATCGGTCCGGCCGGCGATGAAGAAGTCGGGATCGCGGCGGGCATCGAGCGCCGCTTTGATCTTGGCCAGCATCTGCTCGACCGGGATCACCTGCTTTCCGGGCAGGTAGCCACAGCGATTGGGAAAGACCTGGTCGCTGATGAAGATGCCGGCGACGCCAGCGGCCTCGAAGGCGCGCACCATCTGCCGCACATTGTTGACGCCGCCGAATCCGGTATCGGCGTCGACATAGACCGGCACATCGACGGCGGCGGCGATGCGCCCGTAATGATCGGCGTAATCGCGCATGTTCGACTGGCCGGTATCGGGTTGCGCCAACATCGAGCCGATGGCGGCGTAGCCGCCGGCGCACAGCGCCTCGAAACCTTCGGCTGCCATGATACGCGCCGACAGCGCATCATAGGCGCCGGGCATCAGCACCAGCCGTTTGCCCGCCATGATCGCCCGGAATTTCTTGCGCACGCTCATCGCGCGGTCTCCCTTTTCACGCTGTGCCGATTACCGGCCGTCCTGTGCCGTCTGCAGCCACGGCTGTGCCGCGGCGGCGCGGCGCTCCCAGCCGACAATGTCGTCGATGTGCTTGAGCGTCATGCCGATATCGTCGAGGCCTTCGAGCAGCCGCGTACGATCCGCCGCGGCGATTTCGAAAGCAATGTCCGACCCGCCGGGGCCGCTGATGCGCTGCGTCACCAAATCGACCGTGAACGGCGCGGCGCCATCGGCGGCGACGACGCGGGCGATGAAGGCATCGGCGTCTTGCGGGCCGAGCACCACCGGCAACACGCCGTTCTGCAGGCAATTCTCGCGGTAGATATCGGCGAAGCTCTTCGCCACGATGACACGAATGTCGTTCGCCAGCATGCTCCAGACCGCGGATTCGCGCGACGAGCCGGCGCCGAAATTGTGCCCGGTCACCAGAATGCCGGCGGCGCGAAACTGCGGCTTGTTGAGCACGAAATCCGGATCTTCGCTGCCGTCCTCGCGGTGGCGGGCGCGGTGAAACAGCATCGCCTTGTAGTCCTCCTTGAGGCTGCGCGAATGCATGATCGGCGCGATCTGGTCGGTATTGATGTCGTCTTTGAGAAGCGGCGCGGCGATGCCGGTATGCATGGTGAAGGGCTGCATCATGCCGCTCCGGCCAGCAATTGCCGGACATCGGCGATGCGGCCGGCGATCGCGGTGGCCGCCGCGGTCGCCGGACTGGCGAGATGGGTGCGCACTTTCGGTCCTTGCCGGTTTTCGAAGTTGCGGTTGGTGGTCGACACGCAGCGCTCGCCGGGCTCTCCGCGATCGCCATTGCCGCCGGCGCACATCGAGCACCCCGACTCGCCCCAGAAGAAGCCGGCGTCGCGGAACACGCGGTCGAGCCCGGCCGCTTCGGCTTGCCGCTTTACGCTCGACGAGCCGGGCACGACCATGGCGACGACGCCGTCGGCGACGCGCCGGCCGCGCACTATGGCGGCGGCAGTCTGCAAATCCGGCAGCCGGCTGTTGGTGCAGGAACCGATAAAGACGCGATTGACAGGCAGGCCGGCAAGCGGCGTTCCCGGCGCAAGGCCCATATAGGCAAATGCGCTTTCCGCCGCGGCCCGCCGGCTTGGATCGACCGCCGCCGGCTCGGGCACGCGACCGGAAATGCCGACGACTTGGCTCGGATCGGTGCCCCAGGTGATCTGCGGCTCGAGACCGGTGCAATCGAGCATGACCTCGCGGTCGAACGCGGCGTCGTCGTCGGTTTGCAGCGTGCGCCAATAGGCAAGCGCGCGATCCCAAAGCGCGCCCTGCCGGCGCGTAGGGGCGGCCTGCAAGCCAGGCGAAGGTCGCCTCGTCGGGCGCGACGAAGCCGGAGCGGCCGCCCATTTCGATATTGAGGTTGCACAGCGTCATGCGCTGTTCGATCGGCATGGCGCGCACCGCTGCGCCGGCATATTCCACGACATAACCGCGCGCGCCCGGCCACGCCGAGTTCCGCGATGAGCCGCAAGGCGATGTCTTTCGCGTTGATATGAGAACCGAGAGCGCCGTCGAGCCGCACGCGCATGCGCTTGGGGCGTTTGAGCGCCATCACCTGGGTGACCAGGATGTGCGCAAGCTCGCTGGTGCCGCAGCCGAAAGCGAGCGCGCCGAGCCCGCCGACGGTGCTGGCGTGGCTGTCGGGCACCGCGTGCGTCGCGCCCGGCAGTACGACGCCGAGCTCCGGCGCCACCACGTGCGAAATGCCCTGCTCGGGATCGTCGATATCGAACAGCCTGATGCCGTTATTGCGGCAGCCCTCGCGCATCGCCTTGATGAACGCGGTGCCCGAGGGGTTGGTATCGTCGTCGCGGCCGGGCCTGGTCGCCACGGTGTGATCCTGCACCGCGAAGGTCAGGTCGGGCCGGTGCACTTTGCGTTGCTGCTTTTGCAGCTGCGCAAAGGCATGATGGGCGTGCAATTCGTGCAGCACGTGGCGATCGATATAGACGAGATCGCGGCCGTCGGCGCGCTGGCCGACGCAGTGGAAGTCCCAGATTTTGTCGAACAGAGTGGCTGGCACGGCGGTTGATATGATGTTTGACATGGCCGCTGCTATCTACCGCCGCAGCCCGGCCTAGGGCAACCCGCCCGCAGGAGGACACTGCCATGCCGCGCGTCGTCGGGATCGACCATCTGGTCTTAAGCGTCGGCGACTTCGCCCGCTCCAAGGCGTTTTACGGCAAGCTGCTAAAGTTCCTCGGCTTCAAGCTCAAGCACGACTATGCCGACATGGCCGGCTGGAGCAACGGCAAGACGCTGTTTTGGATCGCGGCTGCGGACGCGCAAGGCAAGAAGCATAAATATCGCAAGGGCGACATCGGATTTCATCACTATGCGTTCGAGCTTTCGAGCCGCAAGGCCGTCGATGCGCTGGGCGCCTTCCTTGAAGAAAACGACATGACGGTCGTCGATCCGCCCGGCGAGTATTACGGCCGCAATTATTACGCCGTCTATTTCACCGATCCCGACGGCATGAAGCTCGAGGGCATGATCTGGGCGCCGCCCGAGAAAAAGCACAAGGCCGCGTCACGGAGAAAGTCGCCAAAGAACGCAAGGCGCAAAAGCTGACGTGCCGGCGCCGCTTCAGGACGCCGCACGCAACAGCTGGCGAACATGCGCCACGACGTTATTGCGGCCGCGGCGCTTCGCGGCATAGAGCGCGGTGTCGGCCGCCTCGATGAGATCGGCGGTAGATTGAAACTTGTCGGGAATGACGGATTCGACCCCGATGCTGACGGTGACATAGCCGCAGGGCGATTCCGAATGATTGATCTGCAGGTCTTCGACGGCTTTCCGCGCCTCTTCGGCAATCGCGCCGGCCCGTTCGAGGTCAAGGCCGGGCAGTAACAGCGCAAACTCCTCGCCGCCGTAGCGGGCGACCAGCACCGCCTCGTCGAGCGTCACCAGCGACAGCGTCTCGCCGACCGCGCGCAGACAGGTGTCGCCGGCAACATGGCCATAACGATCGTTGAACAGCTTGAAGTGGTCGATGTCGACCATCATCAGCGCCAGCGGTGCGCACTTCTCGCCGGCGCGATGCCATTCCCGCTCGATCTCGCGGTCGAAGCCGCGCCGATTGGCGAGCCCGCTCAAACCATCGAGGCTCGCCAGCTCCTCGAGGTGCTGATTGGCGATCTGCAGTTCCTCTTCGCGCGCCGCGAGCTTGGCCGCCATGTCGTCGAGCGCGGCCGCCAGCGGCGCAAATTCGGCGACCCAGGGCTCTTGCGACGCGCGCACGTGCAGGTCGCCGCGCCCGAACCGCGCCGCGGTGCGCACCAAGGATCGGATCGGCTTCACCACCAGCTGTTCGCCGCCGAACCAGGCCAACAGGACGACGAACATGCCGAACAGGAAAAGCTGCAGGTAGGCGAAATCGATCTTGCTGTCGATGCCGCTATGCACCGCATTTTCGTCGAGGCCGACCGCCAGCCGCGCGTTCGTCCATGGCACGCGGACATAGGCGAAGATGCGACGCACGCCGTCGAATCCGGTCGCCGTCACCGTGCCTTCGTCGTTGGCGAGCATCTCCTGCGCCAGGGCATGCCCGGCGAACTGCTTGCCGATGAAGCGCTGCTGGTCGGCGGAGCTCGCAACCAGCGTGCCTTTGCCGTCGAGCAGCATTACCGAGGCGCCGGACTGCTGCGCGGCGCTCGACGCCAGGTCGCCGATCCATTGCAGGTTGATCACCGCGAGCACGACCCCTTTGACGGTGCCGTCGTCGGCGATGACGGGAAGGGTGGCGACCAGGCTTGGCACCTGATTGAGCCGATTGATCAGATAATTGCTGAGTGCAAATTCGTGCGAATGCAGAGCGTTTTGAAAGTGCGGACGATCTGAAACGTTCAAACCGATTCCGGCCGGGTCGGTCGAGCACGTGATGCGCCCGTCGGGCGAGGCCACGGAGAGGTCGCGGATCCAGGGAACCTTGCTCGTCAGGTCCGCCATATATTTCTTGCAGTTGGACCGATCGATCGGGACTTCGGCAAAGACCCGCGAGACGATCTGCAGGACCGCGCGGATCGAGGAAATGATGTCGCGTTGTGACTCGACGCCGCGTCGGGCTAGGTCGATCACATCGGCGTTGGCGCGCTCGGTGCGCGCGACGCGCGCCGATTCAAGTCCGTGGACGCGCTCGACCATCAGCGGTGCGATTGCCAGGAGGGCAAGCACGAGCAGCCGGGCACGAATGCTCAGAAACGACTTGTTCCGTCGCGATGCGGTCTGCGTTTTTGCTTGGTCGCCCGGCATGATGCTGTTCCCGCCCCGGTTCCAAAAACTAGCGGATACGCGTAAAAATGAGCCTCGCGCGATCGCTAAACTCTTCACGCCATCGTTGACCATATGGAAACCATGGACAGGCAGGACGCCATTACGTCGGTGCGCGGGGAAATCGCGCGAGCCTGCCGCGAGGCCGGACGCGATCCCGCCGGCGTTACACTGGTGGCGGTGTCGAAGACATTCGGAACCGAGGCGATTTTGCCTGTCATCGCCGCCGGGCAGCGGGTCTTTGGCGAAAACCGCGTCCAGGAGGCTAAAACCAAATGGCCGTCACTGATCGCGCGCCATCCAACGATCGAACTGCACTTGGTCGGGTCGCTGCAATCGAACAAAGCCAAGGACGCCGTGGCGCTGTTCGACGCCATCCATTCGGTCGATCGGGCAAGCCTGGCCGAAGCGCTGGCCAAGGAAATCGCCAAACAGGATCGCCATCCGCGCCTTTTCGCGGAAATCAATAGCGGCGCCGAAGCGCAGAAGTCCGGGGTGCTTCCGGAGGAGGCTGATGCCTTCCTCGCGGCTTGTCGCGATCGTTACGGGCTGGTCATTTCCGGCTTGATGTGCATACCGCCGCACGATGAAGCGCCGGCGCCGCATTTTGCGCTCACGGCCAAAATTGCCCGCCGCAATGGGCTGCAATTTCTTTCGATGGGCATGAGCGCCGATTTTCCGACGGCGATCGCGTTCGGCGCCACCCACGTGCGTGTCGGCACCGCGATCTTTGGCGCACGCGCGCCGATTAGAAGTGAACCATGATTTGTGTCTTCGGCGACAAAAACCGAAGCAGTTGCCGCAACTCGTTCTGCCGCAGGCCGACACAGCCCGCGGTTGGCGCAAATTCATCCCGTGCAACATGGATGAATACCGCGCTGCCCCGGCCGGCGACGCGCGGCCTGGTATTGTGGTCGATTTCGACGATCAGGTCGTAGAGCGCGTCATCCCGGCAAAGCCGGTCGCCTGGTTCATTGGCCGACCGCCGGAACGGACGGTTGTAGCGGCGGTCCGAGGGGTCCTCGCACCAAGCGTCATTACGGCCAATCCGCCGGACGGGAAGCGAGGTCCGTGGCCGCGACAGTCGATCGGGCCGCCACCACAGGCGCATGGGGTGGAAGCGGCCCGCGGGGGTGCCGCCGTCGCCCTCGCGCTTATTCGCCTTGATCCCGCTCGCGGCCGAGCGCGACCCGCAACGGCTTGAGCGTCCCGGGCCGGGAAACAGCCAACCCTGCGAGCGCCGGCCGGGCCGCGGCTTGATGCGAATGAAGCGAAACGTGATTCGTCGCATCCCAACCCCTTGGATTCCCAAGCCCCGCCTGCTCCTATATCCTGAGTTCTTGTACTTCGCGCCATGGGTGCGGCAAAGCGGCGGCGGGGCCGGGATTTCATGCCGAATACGCGGAAGATTTTGATTGTCGACGACGATGCCGAGCTGCGCGACGCGCTGACCGAGCAGCTGTCGCTGCATGAGGAGTTCGAGGCCGAAGCCGTCGACACCGGCAGCAAAGGCGTGCAGGCGGCCAAGACCGGGCAGATCGACCTCGTGCTCATGGATGTGGGGCTGCCGGATATCGACGGCCGCGAAGCGGTGCGCATCCTGCGCAAGAACGGCTTTAAGGCGCCGATCATCATGCTGACCGGCCATGACACCGATTCCGACACGATCCTCGGCCTCGAGTCGGGCGCCAACGATTACGTGACCAAGCCGTTCCGCTTCGCCGTGCTGCTGGCGCGCATTCGCGCTCAGCTGCGCCAGCACGAAGCGAGCGAGGACGCCGTCTTCACCATCGGCCCCTATACGTTCCGGCCAAGCTCCAAGCTCTTGCTCAATCCCAAGGGCAACAAGGTGCGGCTGACCGAAAAGGAAACCTCGATCCTGCGCTATCTCTATCGCGCCGGTCAGCGCCCGGTGTCGCGCGAGACGCTGCTGCAGGAAGTCTGGGGCTACAATTCCGGCGTCACCACGCACACGCTGGAGACGCACATTTATCGCTTGCGGCAGAAGATCGAAAAGGACGCCGCTACGCCCGCTATCCTGGTCACCGAAGCCGGCGGCTATAAGCTGGTGCCATGACTCGGTACCATGAGTTGGCAGTCATGATTTTGCGCCCTGACCGCGGAACGGTCATGACCATCGAGGATGACATTGCGTTTCTGAGCCAGGTGCCGGTTCTGCGCCGCCTCGGCGCTCCGGCGTTGCGCATCCTCGCCATCGGCGCCGAGGCCTATTCGGTCGAAGCCGGCCAAATGCTGTTCGCGACCGGCGAGGCCGCCGACTGCGCCTACGTCGTCCAACGACGGCTCGTTTGCGCTCAAGCCGGAACGCGCCGCCGACGCCGAGCTCGTCGCCGAGCCGGGCGCGTTGCTCGGCGAAGCCGCGCTGTTGTCGCAAACGCAGCGGCCGGCGACCGCGGTCGCGCGCGAAGATTCCATCGTGCTGCGCATCTCGCGCGCCATGTTTCTGCGCATGCTGGACGGCTATCCGGAGGCCGCGCAGCGGCTGCGCGAGCTGATCGCGGCGCGCGCCGATCAATGGGCCCGCGAGATGGAGAACGTGCGCGCCGTGCTGGCCGCGATACCGGACCGCAATCCTGATCTAGAGCTCCATGGTCGCCGTCACCGGGACGTGGTCGGACGGCCGCGCCGCGCCGCGATAATCCTTGGCGATCTTGATGGCCGAGACGCGGTCGGCGAGCGCATCGGAGGTCCAGACATGATCGAGCCGCCGGCCGCGGTCGGCGGCGCGCCAGTCGGCGCGCGCGATAGCTCCACCATGTGTAAAGCTTCGCCGGCTCGGGCGTGAGCACGCGCATGCTGTCGATCCAGCCGCCGGCGCCCAGCGCGCGGCGTTGAATTTCTCGCATTCGATCGGCGTGTGCGACACCACGCGCAGCATCTGCTTGTGGCTCCAGACGTCGTGTTCGAGCGGCGCCACGTTGAGGTCGCCGACCAGGATGGCGCGCTGCGGACGGCGCCGGCCGCAACGCCGGGGCATCGCGCATCTCGTCGAGAAAGGCGAGCTTGTGGGCGAATTTCGGATTGACCGCCGGGTCGGGAATGTCGCCGCCGGCGGGAACGTAGAAATTATGCACGCGTGATGGGGTCGCGCAGTCCGGCGCGCTCGCCGAACACCGCGGAGATATGGCGGCAGTCGGTCTTGCCGCAGAAGCTTTGGATATTGAAGCTTTCGAACGGCAGTCGCGAGAGCACGACGACGCCGTGATAGCCCTTCTGGCCGTTGAGCGCCACGTGATCGTAGCCGAGCCGCTTGAAGCGCTTGAGCGGAAAAGCGTCGTCCGGGCATTTGGTCTCTTGCAGGCAAAGTACGTCGGGACGGACCGCCTTGATGAATTTGGCGACCAGATCGATGCGCAGCCGCACCGAATTGATGTTCCAGGTTGTCAGTCTTGAGCTTCATGTTGCAATCGGTAATCAGTTCGCGCAGCAGATAAACGTTGACCGGCGTACAGCCAACGCTTTCCGATTACTGACCGCTGATTACCGGCTACTGATTGCTGATGCTGCCCTGGTTGCCGTGATAGTTGATCACGAACAGGTCCGGATCGGGCTTTTTCGTGGTGTCGAGATTGTAGACCGCGACCGTGGTGTCGAAGCCTTGCGGGTCGGTGACCGTCCACTGCTTGAGCGTGATATCCTTGGCGTCGAACATGATCATCAGCTTGTCGGTGCCGATCATCAATTGCTTCTGCTCGATGGTGACGGTGTCGAAGGTATCGTCGGACGTGACGCTGACGACGTCGGTGTCGCTAAGCAGGTCGATGCGGTCGGCGAGCAGATAACGCAGCGGGGTCTCCGACAGCGGATAGAGATCCTGCGTCGCGAGCTTGCGGTCGCGCACCACGACCGAGGAGCCGTCGGCGATGATGTCGATCGGGCTCGGCGGATTGTACTCGAAACGCACGCGGCCGGGCTTTTGCAGATAGAATGTCCCTTGCGTTCGTCCGCCGTCGGGTCCGATCTGGACGAAATTCCCGACCACGGTCTGCAGGCTGGACAGATACAGGCTGACGCGGTCGAGCAGCGCGCGCTGCTTGTTGTCGAACGCGGTCGCCTGGTTCGACGAGCCGTTATTGGAAAACGGGAAGAAACCCGGGGCGTGGACGCCTTGCGATGCTTGGGGCGATTGCGGCGCCTGCGGTATCGGCGCGGGCGGCAGCGGAATGCTGTCGGTTGCGGCAGGTGACGGAGCGACGCCGGTTTTCGGCAACGGCGCCGGCGTCGGCAGCGGCACGTCCTCGGCATATGCGGTCGCCGGCCTGACCGTGCTGAGCCCGCACAGCAACGCCGCGATCACGATCGCCGGGCCGAGTTTAGCCAAGCCGCTTGCCGCCATATCCCTCTCCCGCCATTGCGCCCCAGTCGATGCACCCGAATGATGCATCTTTAAGCACCCGCGCGGCTAAATAGACGCCCGCGACTATCCGCTAGACGCCCGGTATGGCGAATTCGCGGCTACTCTTCTTGGCTTAAGGCCCGAACGCGCAATTCTCAATAGCGGTCATCGTCGGCGCCCTCGACCAGAATTTCTCGCTTGCCGGCGTGGTTGGGCTGGCCGACGATGCCTTCTTGCTCCATGCGCTCCATCAGCGAGGCGGCGCGGTTGTAGCCGATTTGCAGCCGGCGCTGAATGTAGCTCGTGGAAGCCTTGCGGTCGCGTGTGACGATTTGCACCGCCTGCTGGTAGAGGTCGCCGCCCTCGGCGCCGCCCATCGCGGTTGAGTCGAAGATCGGATTGCCATCCTCGTCGTGCGGCTCCTCGGCGGTGACCGCTTCGAGATATTCCGGAGCGCCTTGCGCCTTGAGGTGGCGCACCACCTTCTCGACTTCTTCGTCGGAGACGAACGGTCCGTGGACGCGGCTGATGCGGCCGCCGCCGGCCATATAGAGCATGTCGCCCTGGCCGAGCAGTTGCTCGGCGCCTTGTTCGCCCAATATGGTGCGGCTGTCGATTTTCGAGGTGACCTGAAACGAGATGCGGGTCGGGAAATTGGCCTTGATCGTGCCGGTGATGACGTCGACCGACGGCCGTTGCGTCGCCAGGATGACGTGCAGGCCGGCGGCGCGCGCCATCTGCGCCAGCCGCTGCACCGCGCCTTCGATGTCCTTGCCGGCGACCATCATCAGGTCGGCCATCTCGTCGACGATGACGACGATGTACGGCAGCGGCTCGAGATCGAGCTCCTCGTTCTCGTAGATCGCCTCGCCGGTGTCGCGGTTGTAGCCGGTGTGCACGGTGCGGCTGAGTTTCTCGCCCTTGTTCTTGGCCTCGGCGACGCGCGCATTGTAGCCGTCGATATTGCGCACGCCGAGCTTCGACATCTTCTTGTAGCGCTCCTCCATCTCGCGCACCGCCCATTTCAGCGCCACTACCGCCTTTTTCGGATCGGTGACGACGGGCGTGAGCAGATGCGGGATGCCGTCATAGACGGACAGTTCCAGCATTTTCGGATCGACCATGATCAGCCGGCATTGATCGGGCTGCAGCCGATAGACCAGGCTGAAGAATCATGGTGTTGATGGCGACCGATTTGCCGGAGCCGGTGGTGCCGGCAATCAACAGATGCGGCATGCGTTGCAGATCGACCAGCACCGCTTCGCCGCCGATTGCCTTGCCGAGGCACAACGGCAGCCGCGCCGCGCTCTCGGCATAATCGCGCGAGGCGAGCAGTTCGCGCAAATAGACCTTCTCGCGCGTCGGGTTTGGCAGTTCGATGCCGATGGCGTTGCGTCCCGAGACCACGGCGACGCGCGCCGACAGCGCGCTCATCGAGCGGGCGATGTCGTCGGCGAGGCTGATGACGCGCGACGATTTGATGCCGGGCGCCGGTTCGAGCTCGTACAGCGTGACCACCGGGCCGGGCCGCGCATTGATGATCTCGCCGCGCACGCCGAAATCGCCGAGCACGCCTTCGAGCGCGGTGGCGTTCTCCTGCAAGACTTCGGAGCTGACGGTGGCGCGCCCGACTTTGCTCGGCGGCGTGAGCAATTCGAGCGGCGGCAGGCTATAGCCGCTGCCCGAGCGGCGCGGCGCCCGCGGCGCGCGCGGCTTGCGCGCGCGCGGGGCGGCTTCTATCGCGTCGTCTTCCGTCTCGTTGTCATCGACGTCGGGCGCTGCGGCATTGTCGAAGCGCGGCTCGACGCGCCGGCGCGGCATCGCGATATCGTCGCGCGACGGCAGCGGCGTCCGCTGCCGGCCGCGGAACAGCCGCGCCAGCCGGGCGCGGAAGCTCAACAGGGAATGCGCCAAATAGCCGAGCGATATCCAGCCGCTCTCATCGTCCTCGGCCGGTTCGTCGGCTTCTTCGTCCTCCTCTTCCGCGTCGTCGGCATCGTGCCAGAGAATGCCGGCGGCGCCGGCGAAGGTGAAAAGCGCGGCGACGCCGAGCACGATGGCGGCGGCGAGCCTTTGCGTTCCGGACAGCGGCGCGTGCAGCACATAAGCCGGCAGGCGCAGTATCGCGTCGCCGATGACGCCGCCGAGCCCGCACGGCAGCGGCCAGTGCGCGCTGTTCGGCAGGCAGGATGCGAAACCGGCGGTCAGCACCGCGCCGGCGAGCCAAAGCAGCACGCGGAGCCGCTCGTGGCTGAGCTGCCGGTGGCCGAGCAGCCGATAGCCCCACACCGCGATCGGCAACAACAAAGCCAGCGAGCCGAGGCCCAACAGCTGCATCATCAAGTCGGCGGCGATCGCGCCGGGCATGCCGAGCAGATTGTGCACCGGCGCGTCGGTGGCGTGGCTCAGCGACGGATCCTGCACCGACCAGGTGCCGAGCGCCAGCGCCGCCATCATGGTGAGGCTGATCAGCGCCACGCCGCCGAGCTCGCGCAGCCGGCGCTGCAAAATGACGCCGAGCTGGCCGGACAGATGGGCCATTCCGTCAAGGCTGCGGTCGATCATCGACATTGCTGCGATCGATCCATCTCTTGATCAGCCGAGCACCGCCACCAGGCGATGCATCGCCTCGGCGGTGATCTCGTTGTTATGCACCATGGCGACGCGGATATAATCGGCGCCGGGATTGGAGCCGTCGGCCTGTTCGCGCGCCAGATAGCGCCCGGGCACGACACGCAAGTCCCGCCTCGCGCCACAGCCGCAGCGTCGCCGCTTCGCTGCCGCCCTGCGCCGACACGTCGAGCCAAAGGAAAAATCCGCCGGCGGGACGGCGATAGCCGTAACGGTCGCCGACGATCTGGTCGGCCAGATCGAACTTCTCGCGGTAGAGCCGCCGGTTCTCCTCGACATGCTTTTCGTCGTTGTAGGCGGCGATGGCGACATGCTGCATCGGCGTCGGCACCATCGGCGCCGCGACGTTGCGCAGTTCCAGATAGGTCCGCATGAAGCGTGCGGTCGCCCGCGGCAAAGCCGATACGCAAGCCGGGCAGGCTCGAGCGTTTGGACAGCGAGTGAAAGACGGCGACATTGGCGAAATCGTCACCCGCCGCTTCGAGCATGCCGTGCGGCGGGCGATCGCTGTAAATCTCGCAATAGCATTCGTCGGAGAAAATCAAAAAGCCGAAACGCCGCGCCAGCGCGGTCAGCTTTTCGAGATAAGCGAGATCGGCGACCGCGCCCTGCGGGTTGGACGGCGAGGCGATATAGAACGCCACCGTGCGCGCTAGACAGCTGCTCATCGAGCGCATCGAGGTCCGGCAGGAATCCGGTCTCGCGCGTGGTCGGCAGATAGACCGGCTCGCAATCGGCGCCGATCGCGCCGGCGGCATAAGCGGCATAAAACGGATTGGGAACGAGCATCGCCGGCCGGCCCAGCGCGGGGCGACCCAGTTCTTGGCGGCGAGCGCTGCGAGAAACAGTCCCTCGCGGGTGCCGTTGAGCACCAGCACTTCGCTTGCCGGATCGATCGGCCGCGCCAGCCGATAGCGGCGGCCGAGCCAACCGGCGACGGCGACGCCGAATTCGTCGAGGCCCTTATTCGCCGGATAGCGGCCGAATTCGGCGAGATGGGCGGCGATCACCGATCCGACGAAAGCCGGAATTGGATGCTGCGGCTCGCCGACGGCGAGACTGATCGGCGGCTTGCCGGGCGGCGTATCGCCGATGAGCTCGCGTGTGCGCACGAAGGGCGAGCGGCCGTTAGGCGCACGTACCGACGCGACGCAAGCTTCGGCGCCATTACGGATAGGGGCAGACTCGCGGGTCATCCTGTACATCAGTCAACAGCGGGACCGCCCGCCGCATCACCGGTGGCATAGCATAGGAGGGCGCAGGTTAAGACCCGATTAACCATCGTGGTCGCGGGCGGTCATTCCGGGGCTCTGCCCTGCGGGCCGCCCCGGAACGACGCTACGCCGCGATCTTCACGTATTCGAAATCGCCCGGCTTATTGTCGATGCCGATGCGGGGTGGGGCGATCCAAGTCGGCGAATTGGCCCGGCTCGGTGACCGGCTTCATCAGGCTGCCGATGAAATCGCCGTCGTCCTTCGACGGCAGCCATTGGCTCTCTGTCGCGCTTCCAGGTCGCCTCGTCGACGATCAAGCCCCGCCGGCGAGACATGGACGTCCTTGAACTCGCCGATCTGGCGGTGAAAGCCGACATGCGGCAGTTCGAATTTGAAAGCCACGCCGGTCTTGTCGATGATCTTGTTCCAGCGGTCGAGCCCGCGCTGGCAGTCGGCGGTGTAATCGTCGCGCAGCCGCATATTGATCGCGGTCAGCGCCGGCTCGTCGACGCGCTTGATTTCGCCGTCGACGAATTTGAGCACCGGATAGGTCGCGTGCTCGAGCCGATGATCGTCGTCGATCTTGGTCTCCTGGAAGCGGCCTTTGATTCCGGCGGTGAAAGTGTTGGCGGCGTTGGTGGAGACCTCGGAGCCGAACAGGTCGAGCGACAGCGTGTAATGCAGATTGAGCTTCTTCTGCATCGTCGGCAGGTCGATGACGCCGAGTGCGCGCACTTTGCTCGATGGCGTTGGGGTCGTCGATGCCGGTCGCTTGCATCGCCTCGCAGGTGCGCTGGATGGTGCGGCCGACGCCGGTCTCGCCGACGAACATGTGGTGCGCTTCCTCGGTCAGCATGAAGCGGCAGGTGCGCGACAGCGGATCGAAACCGGATTGCGCCAGGCTCTCCAATTGCATCTTGCCGTCACGGTCGGTGAAGAAGGTGAACATGTGGAACGACAGCCAGTCCGGCGTCGTTTCGTTAAACGCGCCGAGCATGCGCGGCTTGTCGGCGTCGCCGGAGCGGCGCTGCAACAGTTCGGCGGCTTCCTCGCGGCCGTCGCGGCCGAAATATTTCTGCAGCAGATAAACCATCGCCCACAAATGGCGGCCTTCCTCGACATTGACCTGGAACACGTTGCGCAAGTCGTAGAGCGACGGCGCGGTCTTGCCGAGATGGCGCTGCTGCTCGACCGAAGCCGGCTCGGTGTCGCCCTGGATGACGATCAGGCGGCGCAGCATGGCGCGGTATTCGCCCGGCACATCCTGCCAGGCCGGCTCGCCGTAATGGCGGCCGAACGGGATTTTGCGGCCTGTCCTCTTGCGGCGCCAGCAGAATGCCCCAGCGGTAATCGGGCATTTTGACGTAATCGAATTTCGCCCAGCCCTTGGGATCGACCGAGACCGCGGTGCGCAGATAGACCAGCGCCTCCTGGAATCCTTCCGGCCCCATATCCTTCCACCAGTCGATATAGCCGGGATGCCAGCTTTCCAGCGCGCGCAGCACCTGGCGATCTTCGGCGAGATTGACGTTGTTCGGGATTTTGGTGGAGTGTACGGCTCGACGTTCGCTCGATGTCCATGTGCGGCCTCCTGTTACTACACCTTGCTGCGTGTCGAACACCGGCTTCTGGCCGGTGCCGTAGCGCTTGAGCGCGCCGTCCTCGCCGATGGCGTTAGGGCGCTGGAAGATCCAGTTCTGCCACGCGGTCAGCCGCGCGAAGATTTTCGATTCCATCGTCTCCGGGCCGGCGAAGCGCAGATTGGCTTCGAGACCGGTGAGCGCGTCGGGCGAGAAGCTTGCGCGCTCTTCGAGGAACAGGCGCACCTCATCGTCCCAGTCGATGTCGTCGGGCGCGAAAGTGACGAGGCCGAGCTTTTGCGCGCGTTCGGCGTCGAGCAGCTTGCCGCGCTCGGCTTTGGCCGCATCGACATCGGCGGGATTTGCCAGGAAGCGGGATGCAAGTCGCGTCAGTCCGTTCGCCATCGGATAGGCGCCGAAATTCACGTCGTCGAGCGTCAACGTGGCGGCCGGCTTGTTGTCGCCAGACCCCCTCCCTGACCCTCCCCCGCTTGCGGGGGAGGGAAGGGTGGGGGTGAGCATGTACGAGCGGTCGACTCGCGAACGGCAGCTCGGCGAGCGTGCCGGCAAAACACGAGCCGGGCTCGATCAGCGTCACCAGCGAGCGCGAGGTGAGATCGACGCGCTTGAGCACGCGCTTCCACAACAGTCGGATTTCGCGCGCCAGCCAGTGGTCCTTGTTGGCGTCGAGGAAATGGTCGTAGGCCAGCACTTGCGCCGGGTCGCCGGACGACTTGAAGACGATCGCGGCGACATCGAGCTCGTTGAGCCGGATATGCAGGATGGCGTCGTCGAGTTCGCGCGCCAGCATCGAGCGGCCAGAAATCGGCGCCGAGCGCCAGCATGGCGTCGGCCGAAGCCGGCGGCGGCGCGGCGGGGCCGCGCACGGTCACGGTGGCGATGCGTTCGAGCGCGGCCAAATTCGACCGCGGCTGCGCTGTACGTGACGCTGTCCGGCGCGAAGGTCCGCGTCAGCGGCGTCAGTTTGATTCCCGCAGCTGGCGCCGTTGCGCGAGGATTCGGCGGCCAACTCCTTGGCGCGCGCGGCGATCTGCGTCGTCGAATTTAGAACCCGGCACCACGTCGTCGACCAGCCGCCACTCGGCCGCGCGCTTGCCTTTGACGCCTTCCTCGGTGGTGCAGAACACGTCGGCATGGTCGCGGCGCACTTTGCGCTTGTCGGACACCGCGCGTCAGCCCGCCGGTGCCGGGCAGCACCGCGAGCAGCGGCAATTCCGGCAGCGACACCGCCGCTGAACCGTCGTCGATCAGCATGATGTAATCGGTGGCGAGCGCCAGTTCGTAGCCGCCGCCGGCCGCGGTGCCGTTGATGGCGCAGATCGATTTGACGCCGGAGTTCGCGCTTAAGTCCTCGATGCCGTTGCGGGTCTCGTTGGTGAATTTGCAGAAGTTGACCTTATGGGCGTGGCTCGCGCCGGCGAGCATGCGGATATTGGCGCCGGCGCAAAACACCCGCGGCTTCCCCGAGCGCAGCACCACGACGCGCGCTTGCGGATATTCGAAACGCAGCCGGTCGATGGCGTCGGCCAGTTCGATGTCGACGCCGAGATCGTAGGAATTCAGTTTCAGATCGTAGCCTTCGAACAGCCCGGCCTTTTCGTCGACGTCCATGGTGAGCGTCGCGACGTCGCCATCGACCGCGAGCTTCCAATGGCGATAGCGCGACGGCTCGGTCTGGAAATCGATCCGTTTTTGGCCGTTCGCCAAAGGATGCGGCGTCGCAAGATCGGCATCGCCCATAGCGCTCGTCCCGGCTCGGTCGCGATAATGTATTATAATGCATGCCTGTAATACGGCGGCCGCTTATATGCATTATAATTCATGAGACGGCAACCCCGGAATCGGCCGCCCGCTCGCCTTCGCGGTGGTCGCGCAACAGCCGATTGATGAAGTCGGTCGACGGCGTCGAGCGTGCGTTCCGGGGCTTCGCGCTGCGGCACGTGGCGCACGCCGGGCAGCAGCAAAGTTTCGACCGGACAGAAACATTCCTGCTGCGCCACCTCGATTTGCTTGCGCGTGCCGAACTGGTCGTCCTCGCCCTGAACGATCAGGATCGGCACGCGGATATAGCCGAGCGCTTCGGTGATATCCCACTTGCGCATGCCCGGCTGCAGCCACGGCTCATTCCAGGAGCGGAAGGCGCCATCGACGTCGGCGTGCCAGGGCTTGAGCCGTTCGCGCAAGGCCGCCGGATTCGTAAGACTTGCGCGCGCGGCGGATCTCGGCGAGTCCGATCTCCTCGGTGAAAAAATGCGGCGCGATCAAAACCAGGCCGCGCACGCGATGGTCCTGCACGCCGCCGGCATAGATGGTGGCGATCGATGCGCCGTCGCTGTGGCCGAGGAGAAGCCCGCGCCGGAAGCCGATGGCCGCGAGCACGCGCGGCAGCACTTCGATCGCCTCTTCCTCCATGAAAGACGTCGAGCGCGGCAGCGCGCCGGGGCTCGATCGGCCGTAACCGGCGCGCGAATAGACCAAGACGCCGGCGCCGGTCGCCGCGGCAATCTGATCGGGAAACGCGCCCCACGCCGCGGCGCTGCCGAGACCTTCGTGCAGCATCACCACGGTCGGCGCCGCATCGGGCCGCGGTCCGATCATGCGGTATTCGAGCCGCTGCGGTGGCAGATCGAGAAAGCCCGAATCGGCAAGCGTCATGGCGCTCGCACTTGCGGCCCGAGCAGGGCGGTCACGACCCGCAACAGCTCGGCAAAGCTCTGCTCCAGCGCCGCGCCGGAGGTGTCGACCTCGGCTTCGGCGCGGGCATAATCGGCGCGGCGCGCTTCGAGGATCGCGACTAGGTCGGCCATCGCCGCTCGGTTCGCCGCCATCGGGCGGAAATCGCCCTGCGCCATCACCCGGCTCATGTGATCTTCCGGCCGCGCCTTGATCCAGATGGTGTGGCTGCGGCGAAGCAGCAGCGCGTAGGTCTCGGCGTCGGACACGATGCCGCCGGCGGTGGTGATGACCGCGGCGTCGTTCGTGGCGACGACGCGCTCGAGCGCGCCGCGCTCATGACGGCGGAACGTGGCGGTGCCGGCCATCTCGATCAGGTCGGGAACGCTGGCGCCGTAATCCTCCTCGACGACGCGGTCGAGCTCGATGAACGGCCAGCCGAGAGGCCGGCCAGCATGCGGCCGAGCGTCGACTTGCCGGCGCCGCGCAGGCCAATGAGCGCGATGCGCCGCGCCCGGTCGGCGCCGGCGGCACGCGCAACGCGCGCCTCGATCAGCTTGGCGAGCTCGGGCAAGCTCGGCTGCCGGCGCCTGGGCGACGAGATCGAGCACCGCGTCGAGCGCCGCGGTGCGCGCGCCGCTTGCCGGCAGCAGCGCGGCGGCCGGCAGATCGAGCGCCTGCGCGATGGCGCGAAGCACGCTCGCCGACGGATTGCCGGCGCCGCTTTCGATCTGCGCCAGATACCGTTCGGAGGTTGCGGACGCTTGCGCCAATTGCCGCCGCGTCATGCCGCGCTTGGCGCGATGCCGCCGCACTTCGCGGCCGATGGCGGCGAGGAAGGCGGCGATCGTCGGCGGCGCTTTCCGGCGCGA
Organism: uncultured Alphaproteobacteria bacterium; assembly: GCA_963816565.1. Lineage (GTDB taxonomy): Bacteria > Pseudomonadota > Alphaproteobacteria > Rhizobiales > Xanthobacteraceae > BOG-931. The sequence continues at coordinate 926,567 of CAWFLM010000004.1, forward strand.
CAGGGGCAAGCCTTTGGCGGGTCTTGGACTTTGCGGTCGGCATGGCGGGTGGAGTCTCATGCAGTATAGTTCATGTTCTATAATGCATCGAATACTCCCTAAGAACAAGCAAGCAGCGACTGCGACGCTGCCCCTTACCCGAAAATCTTCCGCCAGCCGCCGCTGTCCGGTTCGGTGTGCGGCTCGTTCTCGTCGACGGCCTCGGGGCCGGGATCGTCGGGCACGAGGATGAGCGGGATGATCGGCTCGGGTTTGAGCTCGGGCTTAGCCTCGACTTTGCGCTCCGGCTTGGCCGGGGGCTCGTCGCTGCGGCGATCTGAAAGAACTTCGGCGTCCGGCGAGTCAGGGGTTTGCGGCGCCGGCGGAGCAGAGATTTCCGCGGGTGCCGGCGTCGGCGGCTCCGGCTCGATTGCCGGCGCACTTGTTACCCCGGTCACTGGCACGCGCCATTCCAGGGCGTCGAGCCGCCCGGTCACCGGCGACGCGGGTAGCCAGCGATCGGAGACATGGCCGTCGGCGGTCCAGGCCGGATCGGGCGGGGCGTGCACCGCGCGCGCCAGCCATTCGCGGGCGCGGCCGACATCGTTGCGCTCGACGCGCTCAAGCTCCGCCATCAACAGCGCAATCCGCTTGGTCGGCGCGGCGAGATAGGGTTCGAGCGCGGCGCGCGCCTTGGCGAATTCCTGCGCGTTGAGCGCGGCGCGCGCGGTCGCCAGCGCGCCTTCGACATGGCCGGGCATTTTCGCCGCCAGCGCTTCGATGCGTTTGAGCTTATCGCGCGCGGATTCGCCGGAGCGCAGCTCGCTATAGGCTTGCGCCAGTTCGGGATGCGGATTGGCGCGCCAAGCCTTGTCGATGATGCGGGACGCTTTGCGCTGCTGGCCGCCTTCGGCCAGGAGCCGCGCCGCGAGCGAAGCCGCCGGCACAAAAGTCGGCGCGAGCTTCTGTGCTTCGAGCGCCAGCTCCTTGGCGCGGCCGCGATCGGTGTCTTCGATGGCGTAGGCATGGGCGGTGAGCAGCACCGCGCGCTGCCGGCGGTAAACGTCTTTGGCGAGCGTGCGCGCATTGGCTTCGAGCAAAGCCAGCGCGCCGGCCCAATCGCCATCCTTGCAGCGCGCCTCGAGCACCGCGCGGCTGGCCCAGCCGAGCGACGGCGCGGTGCGCGCGGCTTCCTCGGCAAAAGCCCGCGCGCTCTCGTGATCGTTGCGGCGATGCGCTTCGACGAACAATCCATGCAGGCCGAGCGGTTTGGTGTCGGCGCGGCTCGCCATGGCGCGGAAGGTGCGCTCGGCGCCTTCGCGGTCGCCCGAGAGCTGCGCCGATTGCGCGTTGAGCAAAAGCGCCAGCGGCTCGTGCGGCGCCAGCCGGTTGACCGCGGCGGCGTGCTTTTGCGCGGCCGCGATGTCGCCTGAGCCGACCGCGATCAGCCCATTGGAAATCGCCTCATAGGCGCGCACGCCGCGGCGATGCTGCAGGTGCCGCGACAAGAGGCCGGGCGAGCGCAGGATCAGGCGGATCAGGCTCCAGATCAGAAGCAGCACCGCGAGCGCCGTAAGTAGGCCCGCGCCGAGCACCATCACCGAGGTTTTGATCCGCAATCCCTGCCAGACGATGACGACATCGCCCGGCCGGTCGGCGAGCCACACCACGCCGAGCGCCAGCGCGCCGACAATAATGAGAAAGAGAACGATGCGGATCATTGCGACGCCGGCTTGCTTAAGGTCGGCAAGCGCGCCGGCGGAAATCTGGCGTGCCGCCGCAATCGCCGCCTCGCGCGCTTTGGCTTTGCCGACCCAATCGGCGGCGAGCGGCTTTGCCGCGTCCGGCAATGCGGCGATGTCGGTCAGCGCCGCCGCGATATCGGCGTGTGCGGCGTCGACTTCGATCCGCGCAATGACGGCCGAAGGCTCATTGCCGGCCGGCGCATCGACCGGTGTGATGCTCACGAGATGCTGGGCGTGGGCTTCCAGGCGTTCAAGAAATGTCGATCCGCCGGACGATGTTTCGGCAGCGCGCCGCAAGTCCGGCGTCAGGGCCGCCAATTCGTGCGCGAGCGCGGCGGGTGTCGGCACGCCGGTTGCGGCGAACGGTTCGAGCGGCGCAGTGGCGTCTTGGCGCGACGCCGAGCGATTGCACCGCCGCCAGCTCCGGCCTGATACGGCGCGCCGCGTTCGACCGCGGCGCGCAGCGCCTCGGCGGCGATGGTCAGGCGCGCCGCCTGGTCGTTGGCGCCCTCGGCAGGATGGGCGGCATTTTCGGAGAGCGCTTTCACCGCGCTTTCCAACGCCGCGATCCGGCTCGCCAGCGCATCGAGATCGCTCTTCTGCCCGCTTGCCTGGCTTGCGACTTGGGTGGCCACCTGGCTGGCGGCCTGGCTCGCGGCTTCACTTGCCGCCTTGCTGACCGCTTCATTCGCGGCTTGACTTGCGTTCTGGCTGGCATTGGCGCTTGCGCTCTTCGCCGCCTCCGCGGCGGCCTGCGCGGCGTCGGCCGTCTTCGCCGCGCTTTGACTGGTTGCCGCGATGTCATCGACACGGCGGCTCAAAGCGACCAGCGAATCGGACAGCGCTTTCGTTTGCGTTTGCGCCGCGGCGACGCGATCGGGCGCCGACGGTTGGTTTCGCTGTGCCTGGACGGTGCGTTCGAGTTTGTCGAGCCGCGCCGCGAGGTCGGCCCCATTATTCGGCGCGGGCTGCGTCGCCGCAGATGTTTCCGGCGCCGTGGCGGGAGACGGCGCCGCGACCTCACGCGAAGGGACAAAACCGGCGGCCCAAAGTCCGGCAACGATCGCGGCCAAGGCCACAGCGCCGACGATTGCGCTTACGGCATGAGCGGTCTTGAGGCGGCCGGTGGAGGCGGAGCTGGGAGCGGCACTCGGCTGCGGGCCCGCAGATGTTTGCGCTGGAGGATTCCGGTGGCGGCGTGCCGGCGGAATCCCCGCCGGATGGCGCCGGTGCATCCGGCTGCTCGACTTCCGTCGCCTTCAGTTCGATGGTCGGCGGCCGCCGGCCTGGTTTGCTGTCAGGCTCGCTCGTCATGCTGTCCTCAAAGCGAGTTCGAAGCGGTTATCGAATAAAGGATCCTCAGCCAGCCCCAGGGGACGGCATAGTACGGGGCGGCGGCAGCGGCAACATGCCGAATAAGCCCTAACAAGTCGGCATAATCACGTTGGTTCAGCCGCATAATGCCATGAGTGCGGCCTCGTCGGGCCGCGCCGCGATGCGCACATTCGAGGCCCCCGCCGCCGTAAGCGGCTCGGCCACCCTCGCCGACAGACAATAATGCACCGGCTTTCCCAGCGCGGCTTCGAGCAGCCCGGACTGGCGCGCGGCGGCGAGAAACGCTTGGGCGCTACGCTGCGAATAATGCAGCACGCCGTCGAGCTTGCCGGCCAGCGCCGCCACCGCTTCAGCCGGGAGCTTTGCCGCCGCGACCACGCGATAGACCACGACCGTATCCACGACGAAATTTTTCGCGCGCAGCGCCCCGGCGAGATCGCCGGCGCGGTCCTCGCCGGCGAGATAAAGCAGGCGCGCCGGCGGTTCTAATCGCGCGGCGACCAGCGCGGCGAGGTCGTCGCCATCGCCGTCGGCGGAGGTGACATCGGCGAAACCTTCGGCGCGCAGCTCGTTGCGCGCTTTGCTTGCCGACCGCGAAAACAGGAATGCGGCGGAGCTCGTCCCGGCGCTGATGCCCGGCGATCGCACGCGCGGCGTTGGCGCTGGTGAGCAAAATCGCCGACCAGGGCCCGTCGCCAAGTTCGGCATTGGATAAAAATTCGACGGTCAGGAGCGGCGCGACGACGGCGTCATGACCGCGGGCCCATAACCCGGCGGCGGTGCGCTCGGCGTCGGCCGCGGGCCGCGTGATGAGAATTCGCACCGCTTACGTCCGCTCAAAAAAGCCGGGACCGGCCCGCGCTTTGAGCTCGCGGCCGGCATCGGCGCCCAGCGCCGCGGCATCGGCGCGCGGCCCTTCGCGCGAGACTTCCACCGCCTCGCTGCCGTCGGTCTTGGCGATCAGACCGCGAAAATGCAACGTCCCGTCGCGCACGCGGGCATGGCCGGCGATCGGCGTGCGGCAGGAGCCGTCGAGCACGGCAAGGAAGGCGCGTTCGGCGGCAAGCGCCGTCGCCGTATCGGGATCGTCCACGGCGGCGACCAGCGCCCGGGTCCTGGTATCGTCCGCGCGCGTCTCGATGCCGATGGCGCCCTGGCCGACCGCCGGCAAGAACTCGTCGAGTTCGAATACGGCCGTGGCCACGGCGGCAAGCCCGAGCCGCTTCAGTCCGGCCAGCGCCAGCACGGTGGCGTCGGCATCGCCGGCTTCGATCTTGCGCAGCCGCGTCTCGACATTGCCGCGCAGCGGCACGATGGCGAGATCGCCCCGCAAGCGCTTGAGGAGAGCCTGCCGGCGCAGCGACGCGGTGCCGACCACGGCGCCATGCGGCAGTTCGCGCCAGCTTTTGGCTTTGCGGCTGATAAAGGCGTCGCGTGCGTCCTCGCGCGGCAGAAACGCCGACAGCACTAGGCCCCCCGGCAGCACCGTCGGCATGTCTTTCGACGAGTGCACGGCAAGATCGATATCGCCGGCGAGCAGCGCCTCCTCGATTTCCTTGGTAAAGAGGCCTTTGCCGCCGGCCTCGGCGAGCGGCCGGTCCTGGATCGTGTCGCCCGTGGTGCGGATGGTCTTGATGTCGATCCGCTCAAGTGCCAAGCCGCAGGCCTTGGCGAGGCGGCTTTGCCACCTCGCGCGCCTGGGCCAGCGCCAGCGGTGAGCCGCGCGAGCCGATACGCAAAAGCGACGTTGCGGTCGAAGATTGGGCCATCAGGGGACATATAATACACCGATGATCATCCTCGGCATCGAGACAACCTGCGACGAGACCGCCGCCGCCGTGGTCAGCCGGACCGCGGACGGTCACGGCCAGATCCTGTCCAATATCGTGCTGTCGCAAATCAGCGAGCACGCCGAATTCGGCGGCGTGGTGCCCGAGATCGCCGCCCGCGCCCATGTCGAGGCGCTCGATGCACATCATCGCCAAGGCAATGGATGAGGCGAAGGTCTCCTTCGCGAGCCTGGACGGCGTTGCCGCCGCCGCCGGTCCGGGCCTGATCGGCGGCGTCATCGTCGGGCTGACGACGGCGAAGGCCATTGCGCTCGCCCACGACAAGCCGCTGATCGCCGTCAATCATCTCGAGGCGCATGCGCTCACGGCGCGGCTCACCGACGCGACGCCGTTTCCGTTTTGCCTGTTTCTCGCCTCCGGCGGCCATACCCAGATTCTCGGCGTGCGCGGGGTCGGCAACTATTTGCGGCTTGGCGGCACGCTCGACGATGCGATCGGCGAGGCCTTCGACAAGACGGCAAAATTGCTCGGGCTCGGCTATCCGGGCGGGCCGCTGGTCGAGAGGGAAGCCGCGCGGGGCGACGCCACGCGCTTTGCGCTGCCGCGGCCGATGACCGGACGGCGCGATGCCGATTTCTCGTTGTCGGGGCTCAAGACCGCATTGCGGCTCGAAGCGGAGAAGATTGCGCCGCTGACGGACCAAGACGTCGCCGACCTGTGCGCCTCGTTCCAGCAGGCCGTGGTCGACGTCGTCAAAGACCGGCTGCGCTCGGGCTTGCGCATGTTCCGGCTGCGCGTCGGCAATCCGACCGCGCTGGTTTGCGCCGGCGGCGTCGCCGCCAATCAAGCGATCCGCAAAGTGCTGCACCGGGTCGCCTTCGAAATCGGCGCGGAGCTCGTGGCGCCGCCGCCGGCGCTGTGCACCGACAACGGCGCCATGATCGCCTGGGCCGGCGCCGAGCGGCTGGCGCTGGGCCTGACCGACCCGCTCGACGTCGCGCCGCGCGCGCGCTGGCCGCTGGATGAGGTGGCGGTTACTGCTCGAAGCGGTCGATGAACCAGCGCAACAGCCGCGTCCAGATTTCGTCCTTGCCGACGGTATCCTCGATGCCGTGTTCGAGGCTGGGATTATCGTTGACCTCCATGACCACGATGCCATGGGCGGTCTGTTTGAGGTCGACGCCGTAAAAACCGTCGCCGATCGGCCGCGCCGCGCGAACCGCGATGTCGATCACCTCGGCAGGCGCCTGGTCCAGACCGAAGGCGCGGAAGCCGCCCTCGTGCGAGGAGCCGTCGGGCCGGTATTTCACCACCTGCCAATGGCCGCGCGCCATGCGGTACTGGCAGACGAACAGCGGCTCGCCGGCAAGAACGCCGACCCGCCAGTCGAAATCGGTCGGCAGGAATTTTTGCGCCAGGACCAGATCGGTCTCCTCGAACAACTCATCCGCGATCTGCTTGAACTGGGCCGCGGATTCGATCTTGTGTACGCCGCGCGAGAACGAGCCGTCCGGGATTTTGACCACCATCGGCAGGCCGAGCTCGTCGATCACTCTGGAAAGGTCGGTGTCTTCGGCGACGATGACGGTGGGCGGCGTCGGCACCTGGTTCTGCTGCAAAAGCTCCATCAGGAATACTTTATTGGTACAGCGGATCATCGACATCGGATCGTCGATGACCGGCATGCCTTCCTGCCAGGCGCGGCGGGCGAATCGGTAAGTGTGATTGTCGATCGACGTGGTTTCGCGGATGAACAGCCCGTCATATTCCGCGAGCTCGGCAAGCTGCCGCTTAGTAATCAACTCGACATCGACTGAGTTTTTCTCGGCGATGCGACGAAAATGCTTGATCGAATCCGGCGAAGACGGCGCCGTCTTTTCGTTCGGGTCATAAAGTACCGCCAGATCGTATTTGGCGACCGAACGCGCCTTGGGGTCGCGCCACTCCCGCTTGGTGTGGTTGTTCAGCGACTCGCGGAAGAATTCGGCCTCGCCGTTGGCGAGCCTGGTGATGATGCGCGGTCGGATACGGTCGATCGACAGCCAAGTTCCCGGCTCGACGGTCACTTCGAGCGCCGGGCAGCGGAACATATCGAACAACAGACGGCCAAACGGCTCGAAGCGCTCGTCGCGCGCCAGGCCGAAACAAACCAGCAGCTTGAATTCGCCCTCCGGCTGGAAATCGGCGCGCCGGGCGCAGCGGTTCAGCTCGTCTTCGAGGTCGGGCAGCGCGTATTCGTAAAGCTTCTGCTCGCGCAGTTCGAGCATGGTTTCGACGGTCGGCACCACGCGGTGGCCGCGCGCCTCGGCGAACAGCGACGCGTAATAGCCCTTCGACTGGTAGGCGTAAGAGCGGGCGAGATTGACGAGCTTCGGGCGCGCCATGTCGAACAGGCGGGGTCGCGCCAGATATTCGCTCGTGGTGATGACCTTGTGCGGGGTCTCCGCATTCGGCAGGTCGCGTGGCTGATCGACCAGGATGACCCAGCCGGTCATGGGCGGGTCCCTTTCCAGTCGATGCCACTATGCAAGACTTGGCCGATCAAGACTTGGCCGATCATGCTTTCGAAATCAGGCACGGCGCGATTCGTCATAGCCGGAATCGAAACGATTGGCGACAGCGCCGGACGCGATGTCCACCATGAAAGCCGATTCGCGGCGCGAAGTCAGGCGGGTCGGTGGCGGGTTTCGGCAACGAGCGGCTTTTCGAAGCGGAGCGCGTCGATACGGCCGTCATAATAGCGCCGCCGCCGGCCGAACAGGCGATAGCCCGAAGTTTCATAGAGCGCGATCGCCCCGGCATCATCCGCGCGGACTTCAAGCCGCATGCGCCGGCAGCCGCGTCGCTTGGCGCTGGCCTCGGCCGCTGCCAATAGCCGCCTTGCGTAGCCCCGCCGCTGGAAGGCGCTGCCGACGGCAATCGTATAGAGACGAGCAAGCTTGGAATCCCGCCGATATAGCACCAACGCACAGCCGGCCACCTGCCGCGTCAGCCTCGGCAACAATGAGCGTGCAATTGGGCGATCCGATGAAGCGGCGAAAGCTGCGCCGTGAAATCTGATGATCCCGCCCGAAGAATTCCCTTTCGAAGGCGAGCAGCGCGTCGAGATCGTTCAGCCGGCCGCGGCGAAATTTTGCCGCCGGCGGGCGTGACGTTTTTCCTCACGGCGCGCGCCCTTGGTCCTGTTCGATCCGCGCGATCATCGTTTCCAGCCGCTCCAGGCGGTCGGCTTCGCCGGGCGGCTTGTCCCAGCGCAGCCGGTTGATGCGGGGAAATCGCATCGCCAGACCCGATTTGTGCCGGGTCGAGCGCTGCAGCCCTCGAAGGCGACTTCGAGCACCAGCCCCTGATCGCGCTCATGCACGACCTCGCGCACCGGACCGAACCGCTCGGTGGTGTTGCGACGCACGAAGCGGTCGATCTGCAGGAGTTCCTCGTCGGTGAAGCCGAAATAGGCTTTGCCGACGGGCACGAGCTCGTCGCCTGTTTCGCCATTCTTCCAGACGCCGAACGTGTAGTCGGAATAATACGACGAGCGCTTGCCGTGGCCGCGTTGGGCATACATCAAGACCGCGTCGATGATGAACGGATCGCGCTTCCATTTCCACCATGGGCCTTTCGGCCGCCCAGGCAAATAGAGCGCGTCGCGCCGCTTGAGCATGACGCCTTCGACCGCTGCGGCATCGGCGCCGGCGCCGGCGGCCGCCGGATCTTGCCGCGCTGTCGTGAGCTCCTCCCAGGTTGCGAAGCCGATCATCGGCGATAGATCGATCCGCTCGTCGCCAAGCCGCGCGACGAAATCTTCGAGCCGCGCGCGGCGCTCGACAAAGGGACGCTCGCGCAAATCCTCGTCGCCGTCGGCAAGCAGATCGTAGGCGCGCAAATGGGCGGGAAATTCGGCGAGCAGCTTCGGCGTGACGGTTTTGCGATTGAGCCGCTGTTGCAGCACGTTGAACGACTGCACGCGGCGATCGCGCATGACCAAAAGCTCGCCGTCGATGGCGCCGGGCAGGCGCAGCGCCTCGAGCAGGTCGGGAAAGCTTTTGGAAATGTCCTCGCCGGTGCGCGAGTAAAGGCGGGCGATCAGATGGCGCCAGTTGCTTGTCTGTCGTCGCGGTGCCCGGCGACGGCTTGCACGCGAATGCCGTCCCATTTCCATTCCGCTGCGAACTCCGATGCATCGAGGCTTGGCAAGATCGGCGTCGTCGAGCGCATGCGCCAGCATCGGCGGCCGGAACGGCGCCGGATCGCCGCTCGCCGGCTTGTCGGCGCGGCCTTCGAGCCAGGCGAACAGCTCGCGATAGGGCGGCGCGAGGCCGGGCCAGATCAGCTCGATCTCTTGCGCATCCTTGTCGGCCAGCGCGCCGACGGCGGCTTTGGCGAGCCGCGCCGAAACGCCGATGCGCAGGCCGCCGGTGACGAGCTTGATCAGCGCCCAGCGGCCGGTCTCGTCGAGCGCATCGAGCCAGCGCGCCAGCTGTTGCGGCAATTGCGCCTTGCCGAGCGTGCTGAGCGTTTCGACGACGGTGGTGAGGCTCAGTTCTCCGCTCCCACGCTCGGGAGAGGAAGGAGTGGGCCACATCAGCGCGACGGTTTCGGACAGGTCGCCGACATAATCGTAGGACAATGCGAACAGCACCGGATCGGTGCGTTCGGCGATCAGGCTGCGGATCAGGCCCGCTTTGGCATGCGGAAAGCTCAGCGCCCCGGTCAGCGCGGCGAGCGCCCAGCCGCGCTCGGGATCCGGCGTGGTGCGGAAATAGTCCGTCATCAGCCGCAGCTTGGCGTTGCGGCCGGGCTCATAGGCGAGACGGTCGAGAAGTTCGGCGAAGCGGTTCATGAATCTCCGCCGCCATCTTCGGCGCCGCCGGCTTCGTCTTCATCGCCATAGCCGACGATGTCGAGCGGCCGCGCTTTCAGCCCGCGCGTGCCGCACCAGTGCACCAGCGCGTCCTCCTGGCCGTGCGTCACCCAGATTTCGCCGGCGCCGGTCGCGGCGATGGTCGCGGTCAGCCCGTTCCAGTCGGCGTGATCGGAAATGACCAGCGGCAGCTCGACGCCGTATTGCCGGGCGCGGGCGCGCACGCGCATCCAGCCGGAGGCGAAAGCGGCGAGCGGGTCGGGGAAGCGCCGCGTCCACACGTCTTTGAGCGCCGACGGCGGGCAGAGCGTGATCGTGCCGGCGAGCTCGGCTTTGCCGGTGCCGCGCACCGGACGCAGCTCGCCCAAGTCGATGCCGCGGCTCGCGTAATAATGCGTGATGCTTTCCATCGCGCCGTGCAGATAGATCGGCGCGCGATAGCCGGCTTGGCGCAGCAAGCGCGATCACGCGCTGCGCCTTGCCGAGCGAATAGGCGCCGACCAGATGCGCGCGCTCCGGAAACAGCGCGACCGAATGCAGAAGCTTTGCGATTTCGCCGTCGGGGTTGCCGTGCCGGAACACCGGCAGCGCGAAGGTCGCCTCGGTGATGAAGACGTCGCAGGGCACGAGTTCGAACGGCGCGCAAGTCGGATCGGCGACGTTCTTGTAGTCGCCGGAGGCGACCACGCGCAGCCCGTTCGCCGCGACCGCGATCTGCGCCGAGCCGAGCACATGGCCGGCGGGGTGGAACGTGACGGTGGCGCCGTCGAGCGTGACGCTCTCGCCATAAGCGATGGCCTGCGTCGTGCCGGCGAAATTCGTCGCCGTAGCGCAGCCGCATCAGATCGAGCGTCTCTTGCGTCGCCAGCACGGCGCCGTGGCCGGCGCGGGCGTGGTCGGAATGCGCGTGCGTGATCAGCGCCCGCTCGACCGGACGAGTCGGGTCGATGTGGAAGCCGCCGGGCTTGCAGCACACGCCGGCCGGCGTCGGCACCAGGATGTCTTCGGGACGCATTTGCTATTAGATAAACCCGGAATGTCATTCCGGAAGCCGCGCAGCATGACCGATACCGGCCCGCTCTTTGTCTCTTCCGGCGATCTGCTCGCCGACCGGCGCTACAAGGCGGCGATCGAGCTCGGCTTCGCGCGGCGATTTTCCTGCCGCGGCCGATATCCTGGCGCAGACGGTCGAGCTGACGCCGAACTTCGCCACCGCCTGGTTTGCGCTCGGCGCCATCCGCGACCGGCTTGGCGACCGCGCCGGCGCCGTCGCCGCCTTCGAGCGGACCCGCGATGCCGATCCCGAGGACTATCACGGCGCCCGGTTGCAGCTCGCCCGCCTTGGCGCCGGCGAAGCCGCTCCGGCGATGACCGAAACCTATGTCCGCCGGCTGTTCGACCAATATGCCGGCCGCTACGACACCGCGCTCACGGAGCATCTGCATTATCGCGGTCCGGCGCTGCTGCGCGATGCGGTCGAAGCGGCGATGCGGGCGCAAATCTGCCGAGCAGTTCGCGGCCGATGCGCTTCGGCACGATGCTCGATCTCGGCTGCGGCACCGGGCTCGCCGGCGCCGCGTTCCGTCCGTTCGTCGATTGGCTGGTCGGGGTCGATCTGTCGCCGGCGATGGTCGCGCAGGCCGCGGCCAAGGGACTGTACGATCGCCTGGCGACCGCCGATCTCGCCGGCTTTGTCGCCGAGGAAAGCGCCAACGGCGGACAATATCATCTCGTCACCGCCGCCGACGTTTTCGTTTACATCAACGATCTCGCGCCGATCGTGGCGGCGACCGCCGGCGTCCTGGCGCCGGACGGTGTTTTGGCCTTCACGGTCGAAACCCATGCCGGAGGCGGCGTCAAGCTATTGCCGACGCTGCGCTTCGCTTACGGCGCGGATTACCTACGCGCGGCGATCGCGGCAGCAGGACTAAGTCTGCTCACTCTCGCTGCGGCGGCCATTCGCACCGAGAACGGCGTCCCGGTCGATGGCCTCGTCGCGGTCGCGATGCCTCAGGCGTAGCTCTTGATGCTGTCGGCTACCGAATCGGCGACGTGTTCCTTGGTGATGATGCCTTTGACGTCGGCCTCGGTCGGCACGCCCTTGCCGGCGACCACGACCGCCATGGCGCCGCCGCGCCGCCACATCCGCTTGATCACTTCGAAGGCGATGTCGTCCTCGCGCGCGATGGTGAAATCGCGCTGCGCCACGTCGCCGAGCGTGATGCCGGTATAGGCTTCTTCCAGGCCGCGCCGCAGCGCGGTGTTGACGCGCAATACACCGAAAATCCGATTATTGCGGATGACGACGACGTGCTTCATCGCGCCTTGATGTTCTTGCTGGCGCAGAAAAGCATCGAAATCGGCCGTGGCCGGCAATATCACGACGTCCTTGTCCATGATTTCGTTGGCGTGGCGTACCAGGAACATATTGGCGTGCAACGCCTTCGGGATCAGATGGCCGCGCCCGACCAGCTTGATGGTGTAGATGTTTTCCCGCGACAGCACGCGCCGCACGCCGATGGCGAGCGCCACGGCAAGAATCATCGGCATGACCAGCGCGTAATCGCGGGTCATCTCGAAGATCATGGTGACCGCGGTCATCGCCGCGCCGGTGCCGCCGGCGACCATCGCCGCCATGCCGACGATGGCGAAATTGGCGATGCCGGCTTCCGGCAATGGATGGATCATGTTGACCAACAGGCCGAATGCGCCGCCGAGCGTCGCGCCCATATAAAGCGACGGCGAGAAAATGCCGCCCGACGCACCGGAGCCGAGGCTGATCGACGTCGCTGCGAGCTTGGCGACATAGAGCAGCGGCAGGATGGCAAGCGGCGCCAGCTGGTTCGTCATCAAGGCCTGGATCGTCGCGTAGCCGACGCCCTCGACGTAATAGTGCCCGTAGAAATGAAACAGCGCATAGATCAGCACGCCGACGAACAGCATGCCGATGGCGTGGCGCAAATAAGGGTTTTCGATCCACTCGAACACGTCCTCGGCGGCCGACAGCCCGCGCACGAAGGCCGCCGCGGCGACGCCCATGACCGCGCCAAGGAGCGCATAAAGGCCGAGCGCGATCATCGACGACGGCTCATGGCCGAGCGCCGGCAGGATCGGAACGGCAAAGGCCGGCTGCGGGCCGAGAAACCAGTTGCCGACGAAGGTGGCGGTGCCGGTGGCGAGCGCCACGGGAAGAAAGGTGCGCACGCTCACTTCCGGCATCATCAGCTCGATCGCGAACATGACGCCGCCGATCGGCGTGTTGAAGGTCGCCGCGATGCCGGCGCCGGCGCCGGCGCCGACCAGCGTGATGCGCTGCCAAGGCTCGAGCTTCAAAAGCTGGCCGATGCTGGAGCCGAGCGAGGCGCCGATCTGAATGATCGGACCCTCGCGGCCCACGGCGGCGCCGCTGCCGATGGAAAACGCCGATGCGATCGATTTCACCACGGCGACGATCGGCCGGATGATGCCTTCTTTGTAGTAGATGGCGTCCATGACCTCGGGCACGCCGTGGCCGCGCGCTTCCGGCGCGAAATTGGTGACCAGCGCGGTGACCACCATGCCGCCGATGATCGGCGCGAGGATAATGAAAGGACCCCATGGCCCGGGCGGCGTAAAAATATTGGCGTCGTAATGGACCGAAAAAGTACCAAGGAAAAACAGGTTATGGATTGCGGCGATCAGCCCGCGAAAGAATATGGCGCCGAACCCGGTGATGAGCCCGGTGATCAGCGCGAGACATGACAGGAAAACGAGCCCGCGTTGCTGTTCCGGTGCGGGATCGGGCGTTGGCAAGGACATGATGCCGGGTCCTTAGCGTGCATCAGCCGGCACGTCCACCGCCACGTCGCGCTCGACCGAAAGTGCCACCGCGGCTAACGTGGAACGTGGCTTTGCTTGAGAAAATCACACCGCTTCCGGACCATTTCGCGCGCTGGTTCGCCAGCCGCGGCTGGATGCCGCGCGCGCATCAGCTGGAACTTCTGGCCAAGGCGCAGGCCGGCCGCTCGGTGTTGCTGATCGCGCCGACCGGCGGCGGCAAGACGCTGGCCGGCTTTCTGCCGAGCCTGGTGGAGTTGAGCGGCCTTGGCGCGCTTTCCGCCGCGACTGCCGGCCGAACTGGAGGCAAGAGGCTCATCTCGGTCGGCCGCGACGTGCGCCGCGCCGGCGGGCTGCACACGCTCTACATTTCGCCGCTCAAGGCGCTCGCGGTCGATATCGCGCGCAATCTCGAAACGCCGGTTGCCGAAATGCGGCTGCCGATCCGCATCGAGACCCGCACCGGCGATACGCCGACCTCAAAGCGCCAGCGCCAGCGCCGCGATCCGCCGGATATTCTGCTGACGACGCCGGAGCAGCTGGCGCTGCTGCTCGCTTCCGCCGATGCGCCCTATCTGTTCGGCTCGCTCAAGCGCGTCATTCTCGACGAGTTGCATGCGCTGGTGACATCGAAGCGCGGCGATCTGCTCTCGCTCGGTCTGGCGCGGCTGTTCCGCCTCGCGCCCGGTCTGACCAGCATCGGGCTTTCGGCGACCGTCGCCGAACCCGACGATCTTTGCCGTTTCATGGTGCCGCAGCGCGACGGCGCAGCGCGCGCCGATCTGATTGTCGCGGAGCCGGCGCCGCACCGGACGTCGCCATGCTCGACAGCGACGAGCGGCTGCCCTGGGCCGGCCATTCCGCGCGCTATGCGCTCGGCGAACTCTATGAGCTGATCAAGGCGCACCGCACCACGCTCGTTTTCGTCAATACGCGCAGCCAGGCCGAAGGCATTTTCCAGGATCTCTGGCATCTCAACGACGACAATCTCGCCATCGCGCTGCATCACGGCTCGCTCGACGTGGCGCAGCGGCGCAAGGTCGAAGCCGCGATGGCGAGCGGGCGGCTGCGCGCGGTCGTGTGCACCTCCTCGCTCGATCTCGGCGTCGACTGGGGCGACGTCGATCTCGTCGTCAATGTCGGCGCGCCGAAGGGCGCGTCGCGGCTGTTGCAGCGCATCGGCCGCGCCAATCACCGCATGGACGAGCCGTCGAAGGGCGTGCTCATTCCGGCCAACCGCTTCGAGGTGCTGGAATGCCGCGCCGCGCTCGACGCCATCGCGGTGAACGCGCAGGACACGCCGGCGCCGCGCATCGGCGCGCTCGACGTGCTGGCGCAGCACGTCCTCGGCTGCGCCTGCGGCGAGCCGTTCTTGGGCGACGATCTCTATGCCGAAGTGACGCTCGCCGCGCCCTACGCGGCGCTCGCCGCGCGCGGATTTCGACGCGGTGGTCGATTTCGTCGCCACCGGCGGCTATGCGCTCAAGGCCTATGAGCGTTTCGCCCGGATCAGACCAGGGCAAGGACGGCCGCTGGCGCATCGCAAATCCCAACGTGGCGCAGCGCTACCGCCTCAATGTCGGCACCATCGTCGAGGCCGACATGCTCAAGGTGCGGCTGGTTCGCTCGCGCGCCGCGAAAATGATTCCGCGCGGCGGCCGGCTCCTCGGCGAGGTCGAGGAATATTTCGTCGAGACCATGGTGCCGGGCGACACTTTCGTGTTCGCCGGCGAAATCCTCAAATACGAGGCGATCGTCGAGGACGAGGTCTACGTCTCGCGCTCGACGTCCGAGGATCCGAAAGTGCCGGCCTATGAGGGCGGCAAATTCCCGCTCTCGACTTATCTCGCCGATCGGGTGCGCGGCATCATTTCCGATCCGCGCGCCTGGCGGCAACTGCCGACGCAAGTCTGCGAATGGCTCGAAATCCAGCAGTGGCGCTCGCAAATGCCGGGCCGCCGCGAACTGCTGGTCGAGACCTTCCCGCGCGCCAACAAGCACTATCTGGTCTGCTATCCGTTCGAAGGGCGGCTCGCGCACCAGACGCTCGGCATGCTGCTGACGCGCCGGCTCGAGCGCGCGCGGTTAAAGCCGCTGGGCTTCGTCGCCAACGAATATGCGCTGGCGGTCTGGGGCCTCGGCGATGTCGCGCGCGCATCGCGCGCGGCGAACTCTCGCTCGCCGCATTGTTCGACGAGGACATGCTCGGCGACGATCTCGAGGCCTGGCTTGCCGAATCGGCGCTGATGAAGCGCACCTTTCGCAATTGCGCGATCATCGCCGGCCTGATCGAGCGGCGCTTTCCGGGCCAGGAAAAATCGCGCCGGCAGGTCACCATCTCGACCGATCTCGTTTACGACGTGCTGCGCAGCCATCAGCCCGACCATGTGCTGTTGCGCGCCGCGCGCGCCGATGCCGCCACCGGGCTTCTCGACGTGCGCCGGCTCGGCGAAATGCTCTCGCGCATCAAGGGCCGAATCGTCCATAAGGCGCTCGACCACGTTTCGCCGCTCGCGGTGCCGGTGATGCTGGAGATCGGGCGCGAGGCGGTCTATGGCGAGGCGGCCGACGCGCTTCTCGCCGAGACGGAGGCCGAATTGGTGA
Organism: uncultured Alphaproteobacteria bacterium; assembly: GCA_963816565.1. Classification (GTDB taxonomy): domain Bacteria; phylum Pseudomonadota; class Alphaproteobacteria; order Rhizobiales; family Xanthobacteraceae; genus BOG-931. The sequence continues at coordinate 942,697 of CAWFLM010000004.1, forward strand.
AGGAGGCGATGCAGTGAGGGCTGGAGCTTTTCCCGCTCATTCCCGCGCAAGCGGGAATCCAGTCGCCGGGTCCCCGCTTGCGCGGGGAACAGCGAGCGGCTGATGCGGCATCACGCTCGCCGGCGTCACGCTCGTCGCCGATCCGGCCGGCGCGCTGTATTGGCCCGACGAAAAGCTGCTCGCGGTCGCCGATCTGCATCTGGAAAAAGGTTCGGCCTTCGCCGCGCGCGGCGTGCTGCTGCCGCCTTACGACACGGCGACGACCTTGGCGCGGCTCGCCGGGCTCGTCGAGCGCTACGCGCCGCGTCTTGTCATCGCGCTCGGCGACAGCTTTCACGATGGCGGCGGCCCGGCGCGAATGGGCGATACCAGCCGCGTCGCGCTCAAAGCGTTGCAGCACGGCCGCGATTGGCTCTGGATCGCCGGCAATCACGATCCCGATCCGGTGCGACAATATCGGCGGCCGCTTCGCCGATGTTTTGGCGTTCGGCGCGTTGACGTTCCGGCATGAACCGTCGCCGCAAGCGAAGCGCCGGCGAAATCGCCGGCCATCTGCATCCGGTGGCGCGCGTCGCCCGGCGCGGGCGCGCGGTGAGCCGGCGCTGCTTTGCCAGCGATGGCCGGCGCCTCGTCATGCCGGCTTTCGGCGCTTATGCCGGCGGCCTCAATGTGCGCGACCGCGCCATCGTGTCGTTGTTCGGCGCGCTGTCATTTACCGCGCATATGCTGGGCGCGGGCCGGCTTTACGCCGTCCCCGCCGCGCGCTGTCTCGTCGGATTGAGTTTCAGTTCAGTTTGGATTCGAGCGTGGGCGGTTTGCCGGCGATCGGCCGCGGTTTCGCTTTCGCGGCTTGCGGCGGACGGATCCCAGCCGCCCGGCGGCGCCTTGACGTTGATGGCGTCGTCCGGCTGCGGCTCGGCGGTCCATTTCTGCACCGCAGCTTCGCTGCCGCGAGCGATTGCGGGTCGAGATGGGTGGCGATTTCGTCGCGCTTCTTGGCGGCGTCGTCGTCGCCCTTGCTTGGCCGCCAACGCGAACCACTTGTAGGACTCCGCGTAATTCTGCTCGACGCCGATGCCGCGCGCATAGAGAATGGCGAGATTGTATTGGCTGTCGGTAATGCCGTGGTCGGCGGCCTTGCGGAACCAATGCGCGGCGGTGCGGTAATCCGCCGGGCCGTCGATGCCTTCGGCATAGAGCACCGCGAGATTGTGCATCGCCTTGCCGTTGCCCTTCGCGGCCGCGGCGGCGATAGAGGTCGCGCGCCGCGGCGAGGTCCTTCTTTACGCCGATGCCTTTCTCGTAAAAGCCGCCGAGGCGGAATTGCGCCGGCGCCAGGCCTTGTTTGGCGGCGAGCTCCAGCCAATGTACCGCCTGCTCGTTGCTCTGCAGGCACGCCATGGCCTTCGGCAAAACGCGTCGCGACCTCGAATTCGGCCGCGGCGTCTCCGGCAATCGCGGCCGCGCGCAATTTCGGTCCGCCGATCGTAGCCGGCAGCTTTTCAACGACCATTGCCGGCGCTGACGCCGCCGGAACTTGACCGGCCGCGATGCTCGCCGGCGGCTGCGCTTGTGGCGGCGGCGGTACACGGCGCGGCAAGGCGCCGGTTATATCGCCCCAGTTCGGCAGCGACGATTGACGTTGCGTTACGGGCGGCGTTGCCGCTGGTGCGCTGGGTATCGTGCTTGGCGGTGCAGTCGGCATCGGGTCGGACGATGCGCCAGGCGGCGGGGCGGTTGGCGTGCCGGGCACGGCGGTCGGCGCAGATTGGCCCGGAGCGCCCGGAACCGGCAGAACCAGCGGCCCCGATTGCGGTTCCGTCTTGGATGAATCCGCCTCCGGCAAAACTTTCGGCGGCGCCGGCTGCTGTATTGGCGCGGCCGGCGATGCCGCCGGATTGTCGCTTGGAGTTGCACGGTCCTGGAACATGCGCAATGCGACGTGCAGGAAGGCGCCGGCAATCAGCACCGCGGCTCCGGCAACGATCAGCTTGCGCAAACGCGACGGTTTCGCCGATTGCGCGACATGGATCGTGGCGCTTTCGCCGCGCGCCTGGCGCTCGGGCGGCGCCGCAGCGGCGGCTTGCGCCGCGCGGCGCGCGGCAGCGATGAAATTCGGCTTGGCGCCCTGCTCGGACGAAACGGAAGGCTTGGCGAAATCGGCGACGGCCTCCGATGCCGCGATGCGTTCGGCGGCCGACGGCGTCGCTCGCGGACCGCCGGCGGAGCCGGGCTCGAGCGGGTGGTCGGGAGGCAGATTTGGATCGATCGGCGTCCGCGGTGTGGCGCCGCGCCGTCCAGGAATTTCCGCATTTGCCGTCGCCGGACGTTGCCGGCGTCTCCGGCGCAACTGCCGCCACGGCCGCAAGCTTGGCTGGATGAGGCGGCGCCGGTTCGGGCGCCGGCTCGGCGTCGGTTGACGCCTCCGCTCTGGTTACACCCTCATGCATGCCGCTTTCGATCATGGCCAAACGGTCGACCACGTGCTCGACCGCGCCGTGGACCGCTTCGAGCGAGTCTTGGGTGCGCCGCTCGCTTCGCTTGATTTCGGCGACATCGCGCTCGATCGCGTCGGCCGGTTTGCGCGTTGCGCCGACCGTCGCGGCGCCGCCGCTGCCGCGGATCTGGTCGATATGCACCAGCAAATCGGCAATGCCGCGCTCGACCGCTTCGAGATTGCCGAGCCGCGCGTCGGATGCGTCGAGCCGTTTGATCAATTGGGCGATGCGATCTTCCAGTGCGCCGAGCGCGGCGTGATCGGTGTGGGTGAGCTGGACCCATTCAAGCTTTTCGATCAGCCCGGAGAGAAGCTTCTCCAGCTCGTGCGGCACGGCATGGCCGGCTTCGCTCGAAGCGCTGAGCGCGTTGGCCAGGGTATCGAGGCGGCTCTCCAGCGCGGACACCGCCTGTCCGCTGGCCGCGGTATTGGCGACGCCGTCGACTTTGGCGGCCAGTAAACGCACGTCCTCCGCCACCTTCGTCAGCGTGTCGTTGGAGGCGACGTGGGACACGATACCGCGCAGCGCGCCGATCGCCGTTTCGAGCTGCTGCAGCGCAGCCGGGTCTTCCTTGGCGATGATCAAGTCGAGCTTTTGCGACAGCGACTTCACCGCATCGTCGAACCCGACCAGCTTCTCGGCGGGCGTCAAGTTGCGCAGCGCTTCGCGCACCTCTCTCAAGCCGCTCTCGAGTCCGGCCAGCACGCCCAAATCGACGCCGGATTCGCGGGAACGATCGAGCCGCTTGACCAGCGCCTGCACCTCAATTTCGAGCGATTCCACGGCGCGGCGCGGCAGCGCTCCCGTGATCTGCTCCCGGATGTCCGTGAGATCCCGGCGAAACGATTTGATGACCCTTTCGAGATCGCCCGAAGGCCGCAGCGATTCGATCTGCGTCGTGAGGTAGCGCAGGTGGTCCTCCAGATTGCTGATATCGATGGGCGGCTCCGACATATATTGGCCGTCAGGCAACGGCGGCGGCGCCGGAGTTGCCGCCGGGTCCGAGGACGCCGCAACAGGGGCGCCTGGAGCGACCGCGTCGTCGCCGTAAAGCTGGCGTTGGCGTTCGGCGATCTCGGCGACGGCGTTGTCGACGGATACCAGCGGTTTATGGCTCGGGGGACGGTTGGCTTGACGCGGGCGCGGCGCCTGCTGATAGCCGCGCCGCTCGTGTATGGGCGCCCCGGTGAGCCGCGGCGCACCGGTTTGCGCCATGCGTTCGAGCTGCTGCGTCAGCCGATCGAGGCGGGCGTGGACTTCGCCAAATTCTTCGCGGGCGAGTGCGGCTTCGCGTTCGCTCTCGACGTCGCGTTCGGGCCGGCGGCGCGGCGGCGGCTCGGGCTCGTCATAGCGGGATCTGCGGCGGGGCTCGCGGCGGTCGTCACGACGCGACCCGTGGCGGATATCGTCCCGCCAGTCGTCCTCATCGTCATCGTAATCAGCGGAGCGCATCGGCTCGCCATAATCGTCGTCGCTCTGGCGGATGACGCTGTTCAGCCATTCCCCGACCGACATGCCGGAGCGGCGCGCGGCGTCGCGGGCGGCTTCGCGCGTTTCTGGTCGGAGGCCTCTCAGGTTCCACGGACCGCCAGATTTCATGTGCGCGCCAAGCCACTCCGGGAGGAAAACGAGATGGCCCTGTTGTGAGCTATCGCTCGTTAACAGCCGAAGCGGAGGGCGCGGTCTTGTGTCCTCGGCGCCAACTCTTTCGGATTAGCGTAAACAACCCGTTAATGCGCCGGCAGCGGGGAATCCGCCGGGGTTCCAGGGGTCCGTTGCGCAACCCAGAAACCGCTAAATGGCGGTCGTGATGGCCTCGTGAATCAGCTACTTTAGCCGTCGATCCGCCGGCGGCGGACGCGGGGAGGGACGTCATGCCGAGCTACAAGGCTCCCGTCGACGACGTGATGTTCCTGTTGAGCGACGTGTTCCATATCGATCGCTACAACAATCTGCCGGGCTTTGCCGACGCCACGCCCGATCTCGTCGAAGCAGTGCTCGCAGAGGCGGCAAAATTCGCCGAACAGGTGCTTACCCCGCTCAACCGCGTCGGCGACAAGGAGGGCTGCCGCCGTCATGCCGACGGTTCGGTGACGACGCCGACGGGGTTCAAGGACGCTTATCAGAAGCTCACCGCCGGCGGCTGGATCGGCATCTCGGCGCCCGCCGAATTCGGCGGCCAGGGCCTGCCGATGGTGTTGGCGCAGGCCGCCAACGAGTTTCTCTGCTCGGCGAACATGGCGTTCGCCATGTATCCGGGTCTCACCGAGGGCGCGATCGCGGCGCTGCACATGCACGCGTCGGCGGAGCAGAAGGCGCTTTATTTGCCCAAGCTCATCGCCGGGCAATGGTCCGGCACCATGAACCTGACCGAGCCGCAATGCGGCACCGATCTCGGTCTGGTGCGCACCCGCGCCACGCCGCAAGCCGACGGCAGCTACAAGATTTCCGGCACCAAGATTTTCATCTCCGCCGGCGAGCACGATCTGGCCGATAACATCGTTCATCTCGTGCTGGCCCGTATCGACGGCGCGCCGGCCGGCACGCGCGGAATTTCACTGTTCATCGTGCCGAAATTCCTGCCCGATGCCGGCGGCAATCTCGGCGCGCGCAACGCGGTGTCGTGCGGCTCGATCGAGGAGAAGATGGGCATTCACGGCAACGCCACCTGCGTGATGAATTACGACGGCGCCACCGGCTGGCTGATGGGCGAAGCCAACCGCGGCTTGGCGGCGATGTTCACGATGATGAACGAGGCGCGGCTCGGCGTCGGCGTGCAGGGCTTGGCGCTGTCGGAAGTCGCTTATCAGAACGCCGCCGCTTACGCCAAAGAGCGGCTTGCCGGCCGCGCCTTGACCGGCGCGAAATTTCCGCAACAGCCCGCCGATCCGATCATCGTGCACCCGGACGTGCGCCGCATGCTGATGACGATCCGCGCCTTCAACGAGGCGGCGCGCGCGCTGGTGCTGTGGATTGCGCTCGCAAGTGACGTTGCGCGCCGCTCCGAAGACGCCAAGGAGCGGCAGGCCGCCGAGGATCGTTTGGGCCTGATGACGCCGGTGATCAAAGGCGTGCTTACCGATCAGGGCTTTGCCAATACGGTCTCGGCGCAGCAGATATTCGGCGGCCACGGTTACATTGCCGAGCATGGCATGGAGCAGTTCGTGCGCGATGCCCGCATCGCCATGCTGTACGAAGGCGCCAACGGCATCCAGGCGCTCGACCTCGTCGGCCGCAAGTTGCCGAAAGACGGCGGCCGCGCTTTGCAGGCTTTCTTCGCCGAAGTGACCGCCTACATTAAGGAGCGCAGTGCGGATGCAGGCATGGCGCCTTTTGTGACGCCGCTCGGTCAGGCGCTTGGCGAATTGCAGCAGGCGACCATGTGGTTCTTGCAGAATGCGCTGGGCAATCCCGATAATGCGGGCGCCGGCGCGACTGACTATATGCACCTCTTCGGTCTGGTCGTACTCGGCTATATGTGGTGCCTGATCGCCGAGGCGGCCAAAAGCCAACCGGCAAATGGAGGAGACGGCGCGGCGGGACGGATGGCGGAGCGGCTGACGACCGGCCGCTTTTTCATGGAGCGGCTGCTGCCGGCGTCGGCGACGCATCTGGCGCGCATCAAGGCCGGCGCGGCGTCGACCATGGAATTGCCGGCCGAGGCCTTCTAGCTATTCGTTGAGTGTGTTTTCCGTCTGCGGTGAAGTTTGAGAGGAATTCATGCCCGAAGCCTTCATTTACGATCACGTGCGCACGCCGCGCGGCCGCGGCAAGGTCGACGGCTCGCTGCACGAAGTGACCGCGCTCAATCTTGCGAGCCAAGCGCTTGGCGCCATCAAGAGTCGCAATAACCTCGATACCGCTCTGGTCGATGACGTCGTTCTGGGGGTGGTCGATCCGGTCGGCGAGGCGGCCGCCGATATCGCGCGCACCGCGGCGCTGGTCGCCGGCTTTGGCGACAGCGTTCCCGGTGTGCAGATCAACCGGTTCTGCGCCTCGGGTCTCGATGCCGTGAACTTCGCCGCGGCGCAGATCATGTCCGGGCAGCAGGAACTGGCCATCGGCGGCGGCGTCGAATCGATGAGCCGGGTCGGCATCGGCTCGGCCGGCGGCGCCTGGGCGGTCGATCCGTCGATTGCGGTCGCGCATTATTTCCTGCCGCAAGGCATTTCCGCCGATCTGATTGCCACCAAATATGGCTTTTCACGCGATGACGTCGACGCCTACGCGGTCGAGAGCCAGAAACGCGCTGCCATGGCGTGGGACGACGGCCGCTTTGCCCGCTCGGTCGTGGCGGTGAAGGACGTCAATGGGCTGACCATTCTCGCGAAGGACGAGCACATGCGGCCGGAGACGACGATGCAGTCGCTGGCCGCGTTAAAGCCCTCCTTCGTGCAGATGGGTGAACTGGGCGGCTTTGACGCGGTGGCCATCCAGGCGCACCCGGAGGTGGAATACGTCAATCACGTCCATCACGCCGGCAATTCCTCAGGCATCGTCGACGGCGCCGCGGCAGTCCTGGTCGGCAACAAAGCGGCCGGGCAGAAAACCGGTCTGAAGCCGCGGGCGCGCGTGCGCGCCTTCGCCAATATCGGCTCCGATCCGGCGCTGATGCTGACCGGTCCGATCGACGTCACCAAAAAAGTGCTCAAAGCCGCCGGCATGACGCTGGCCGATATCGATCTCATCGAGATCAACGAGGCCTTTGCGTCGGTGGTGTTACGCTATCTGCAGGCCTTCGATCTCGATGCCGCCAAAGTCAACGTCAACGGCGGCGCCATCGCCCTTGGCCATCCACTCGGCGCCACAGGCGCGATGATCCTCGGCACCCTGGTCGACGAAATGGAGCGGCGCAACGCCTCGACCGGGCTGGTCACGCTGTGCATCGGCGCCGGCATGGGCACCGCCACCATCATCGAACGGGTGTGAACGGATGCCCAAGATCGACGTCGCCATGCTTTCGATCGACGTGCGGACGGGTTACCCGAAGCCGTTCGATCGCGCGGTGGTCGGCCGCGAACGCCAGCGGCTCGGTAACGCCGCCGGTCTCGACCAGTTCGGCGTCAATCTCACCAGACTGAAGCCCGGCGCAGCATCGGCGCAGCGGCACTGGCACGAGAAGGAAGATGAGTTCGTCTACATCCTCGAAGGCGAAGTCGTGCTGATCGAGAATGACGGCGAGTGCCTGCTCAAACCGGGCGACGCCGCCGGCTTCAAGGCCAACAGCCGCAATGGCCATCAGCTGGTCAACCGCAGCAACCGCGACGCGGTCTATCTGGAAATCGGCACGCGCTCGAAGCATGAATGCGTCGAATATCCGGACGTGGACCTGATGGTGGTGCGCGACGATCAGGGCATGCGTTACACCCATAAGAACGGCGAACCCTATGGCTGAGAGCAAGACGACCTTCAGCAATTTCACGCTCGACGTCGACGGCGACGGCATTGCGCTCGTCACCTGGAATGCGCCGGGGCGCACGATGAATGTCATCGATGCCGCGGCTACCGAGGAGCTGTCGTCGATCGTCGAGGAACTGGCGACCGATGGCGCCATCAAGGGCGTTGTCATCACCTCGAGCAAGGACACCTTCTGCGCCGGCGCCGATCTCACGCTCTTGGAAAGCTTGAGCCGCACATTTGCCGATCTCGCCGCGTCGCAAGGCGAGGAAGCGGCCAGCGCGCGCTTGTTTGAGGAGAGCCGCAAATGGTCGCTGTTGTGCCGCCGGATCGAGACCTGCGGCAAGCCGTGGGTCGCGGCGATCAACGGCACCGCGGTGGGCGGCGGTTTCGAGCTGACGCTCGCCTGCCATCACCGCATCGCCGCCGACAACGGCCGCGCCCGGCTCGGCCTGCCCGAGATCAAGATCGGTCTGTTCCCGGGCGCCGGCGGCACGCAACGCATCGCGCGCATGCTGCCGCCATCCGACGCGCTGCAATTTTTGCTCAAGGGCGATCAGTTGCAGCTCAATCGCGCCAAGGCGATGAAGCTCATCGACGCGGTGGTGCCGCAAGGCGATCTGATCAAAGCGGCGAAAGACTGGATTCGATCGGGCGGCACGGCCAAAGCGCCGTGGGACGTCGACGGCTTCAAATTGCCGGGCGGACCGGTCTATTCCAAGGCCGGCATGATGGTGTTCCCGCCGGCGAACGCCATCTACCGGCGCGAGACTTACGACAATTATCCGGCCGCGCGCGCCATCTTGCAGGTCGTCTATGAGGGCTTGCAGCTGCCGATCGATCAGGCGCTACGGGTCGAGTTCGCGCTGGTTCGCGAAAATTCTCCGCTCGCCGGAAGCGGCGGCGATGATTCGCTCGCTGTTCGTCTCGATGCAGGAGCTGAACAAGGGGGCGCGGCGTCCGGCCGTTCCGGCGAAACCGCTCAAAAAGATCGGCGTGCTCGGCGCCGGGTTCATGGGTGGCGGCATCGCTTACGTCAGCGCGCTCGCCGGGCTCGACGTCGTGCTGATCGATCGCGATCCGGAAATGGCGGAAAAAGGCAAAGCGCATTCGCAGAAGCTGATGACCGATCAGGTCAATCGCGGCCGCGCCACCGCCGCTGACCGTGAAACGGTGCTCGCGCGCATTCATCCGACCGCCGATTTCGTCGAGTTGAAGGACTGCGATCTGGTCGTCGAAGCCGTGTTCGAGGATCGCAAGGTCAAAGAAGAAGTCATTTCCCGAACGCAGAACGTGCTCGGCGACCAGGCGATCTTCGGCTCCAACACCTCGACACTGCCGATCTCCTCGCTGGCCGCGGCGTTTAAGGATCGCGCCCGTTTCATCGGCATCCATTTTTTCTCGCCGGTCGAACGCATGATGCTGGTCGAGATCATCATGGGCAAGGACACCGGTGACCCGGCGCTCGCCGTCGCGCTCGATTACGTGCGCGCCATCCGCAAGACGCCGATCGTCGTCAACGATTCGCGCGGCTTCTATACGTCACGGGTGGTCGGGACCTACATCCGCGAAGGTCATTTGATGCTGACCGAGGGCATGCCGGCGGCGATGATCGAGAATGTCGGCCGCATGGCCGGCATGCCGGTCGGGCCGTTGGCGCTCACCGACGAGGTCGCCGTCGATCTGGCCTGGAAGATCCTCAAAGCCACCGAGGCCGATCTCGGCGCCAAGATGATCGATCTCAAGCAGAAGGCGCTGCTCGAGGAGATGGTGGACAAGCGCGGACGCTACGGCCGCAAGAACGGCAAAGGTTTTTATGATTATCCGCAGAGCGGGCCGAAACGGCTGTGGAAGGGGCTTGCCGATCTGCAGCCGAAACAGCTCGATCCCGACACCATCGATATTGCCGTTCTGGAGCACCGGCTCTTGGCGATTCAGGCGCTCGAATCCGCCCGTTGCATCGAGGAGAAGGTCGTGACCGACGTGCGCGAGGCTGACGTTGGCTCGATCCTCGGTTTCGGTTTTGCGCCTTTCACCGGCGGCACGATTTCCTATATCGACGGCATGGGCGCCCAAGCCTTTGTCGCTCTCTGCAACGGTCTCGCCAATGATTATGGCGAACGCTTCAAGCCGTGCAGGCTGCTCAACGACATGGCGAAGAAGGGCGACACTTTCTACCGCCGCTTTCCGCCGCAGCAACGCCTGGCGGTCGCCTAAACGTCATGAGCGCCGCATTGCCCTCCCTCGCGTACCGCGTATAAGGTCGCGGCCGATTTTTCCCGGGATCCTGCATGGCGCGTGATCAAGTCGACCTGACGCCGATCGAGCGGCGCGACGATCTCGTGCATTGGCTAGCACAGGGCGCCAGACCCAAATCGCAATTCCGCATCGGCACCGAGCACGAGAAGTTCGCCTTTACGCTCGAAGGCCACCGGCCGGTGCCGTACGAGGGCCGCCGCGGCGTTCGCGCATTGCTGGAAGGCATGCAGCATCTGCTCGGCTGGCAGCCGATCGTGGAGGGAGCGGACGTCATCGGCCTGTTCGACGTCACCGGCGGCGGCGCGATCTCGCTCGAGCCCGGCGGCCAATTCGAACTGTCCGGAGCGCAGGTCGAATGCGTGCACCAGACCTCCAGCGAACTGATGGCGCATCTGGCGCAGGTCCGCGAAGTGGCGCAGCCGCTGCACATCGGCTTTCTCGGCATGGGCATGACGCCGAGCTGGACGCGCGCCGAAATGCCGAAGATGCCGAAGGGCCGCTACAAGATCATGACGGCCTACATGCCGAAAGTCGGCACGCTCGGCCTCGACATGATGTACCGCACCTGCACGGTGCAGACCAATCTCGACTTCGGATCCGAAGCCGACATGGTCAAGAAGCTCCGCGTCTCGATCGCGCTGCAACCGGTGGCGACGGCGCTGTTCGCCAACTCGCCGTTCACCGAGGGCAAGCCGAACGGCTATCTGTCGTTTCGCTCGGAAATCTGGCGCCATACCGACAATGCCCGCGCCGGCATGTTGCCTTGGGCTTTCGAACCAGGCATGGGATTCGAGCGCTGGGTCGACTATGCGCTCGACGTGCCGATGTACTTCGTCAAGCACGGCGAGGCGTATGTGGACGCCTCCGGGCAATCGTTCCGCGACCTGTTGGCGGGCAAGCTGCCGGCGATGCCGGGAGCGCGCGCCACGATCTCCGACTGGGCGAACCATCTCAGCACGATCTTCCCGGAGGTGCGGCTCAAGCGCTATCTGGAAATGCGCGGCGCCGATTCCGGCTCGCTGCCGAATCTGTTGGCGCTGCCGGCCTTGTGGGTCGGCATTCTCTATGACGATGTCAGCCTCGATGCGGCGTGGGACCTGGTCAAAGACTGGACCGCCGAAGAACGGCAAAAGCTGCGCGATGCCGTGCCAAAACAAGGCCTCGCGGCGAGGGTCCGCGGCCGCACCCTGTTTGAGATCGCAAACGAAGTCGTCAAGCTGGCGCGCGCCGGGCTCACGCGCCGCAAATGTCTCGATGCCGGCGGTCAGGACGAGACGCGCTATCTCGAAGTCCTGGAAGACCGGCTGGCGCGCGGCACCACGCCGGCCCAGGAGCTGCTGGAAAAATTCCACGGCCCATGGGGCGGCTCGGTCGATCCGATCTACACCGAAGAGGCGTATTGAGGAAGCACGCCCGCTTTCCGAATTCGCTCAAATCACTGATCGATGTCGTAGAGCCGCTTTGCCTCGGTCAGCGCCGCGGCGCAAGCCGACGCGTTGCCGGCGGCATCTGCTTGGCGCGCAGCTTCGAGGGCTGCGTCCGCGTCTTTGCGCGCAATGTGCTCGGCGTGCCCGACGTCCTCCGGCGTCGGCTGGTGATGCAGCTGCGCACCGAGCGTTTGCGAAAAGGTCGGTCCGCTCTTCGGGCCTGGCGGGCTGGCGCGGACTTGCTGCTCGACCGCAGCGATCTGTGCGGTGCATGGACCGCTATGGGCGACGCCGGCGCCGGCAAGCAATGCGAAGATCGCGATGCAAAAAATCAGGCCGCGCGCGACGGTATCGTGGAATCCGCTGCTCTGCCGGTCAGGAGCGCTCATGTCTGCCTCTCCGGACTGCAGAATAGGCCGGTTCAAGCTACGAGTTCCAGAGCGGTCTCAGCATTGCCGCCTGCCCGGCACCGATATCGGGATTTACCTCTTGTTCACCAAGCTGGCGAGCGAACGAACCGCGCCGGCACCGGTAAATGCGCAGTTTATCGGTAACCCGATGATTTTGATCTTATTTTTACGTCTGGTTGGCAGAGTCCGCTCCATGACCAAAAGTGCGACCGTGGAAGTGCAACGCCAGCATGCCGAACGGCAACTGTTCGGCGCCCGCCGGGCGTTGGCTCATCTCGTCGAAATGTACGATACCGGTCAATGGCGTCACTACTACAAAAAAGAAGAGGCATTCGCCGAGGCGGTGCGCGGCGCGCGGCAAGTGGTCGAGCAGTGGACCGATATCGTCAATCAAATTAGCGGCGGAACGAGCTAACAGGTGCTCGCTAAGTGCGGCGCGCCAACGGATCGCGGCGCGGCAATCGCTCACGCCTCGTGCAATGCTTCGTCGACCGGTGCGATGCGCCGACAGGCCGCACGAGCGACGAGGCGCCGCCTAGACTTGAGCCGTGAACCAGACCATGATCCGCCCGAACACGAACGCGGCGGGAGGATGGCGTGCTCGAACATTATCACAATATCAATTCGGTCTGTGCCCAGAAGGTGCGCATCGCGCTTAACGAGAAAGGCCTCCAGCCCCGGGAGCACCTTCTCACTTTGCGCGGCGACCAGTTCGAGCCGGCCTATCTTAAGCTCAATCCGAATGGCGTCGTGCCGACGCTGGTGCACGACGGCAACACGATCATCGAATCGTCGCTGATCCTGTATTATCTCGATGATGCCTTTCCGGATCCGCCGCTGATGCCGAAGGAGCCGAAGCTTCGGCATCGCGTGCGGCTGTTCAATAAACTGGTCGACGAATATCTGCACAATTCGTGCATGATCCTCACCTTTGCGACGGCGTTCCGGCCGAACTTTCTCAAGCTGCCGCGCGAGGCCTGGCTTGCCGAAGTCAATAAATCGCCGCTCAAGCGCCGCGCCGAATACAAGCGCAGCGTCATCGAGCACGGGCTGGATTCCGAATTCGTCGTCGATGCGATCAACCAGCATAAAAAATTGTTGGCGTGGATGAGCGAGTCGCTGCAAAGCGGCCCGTATCTTGCCGGCGCGGGCTTTTCCAATGCCGATTGCGCGGTCGTGCCCTATATCCTGCGCCTCGAACTTCTCAAGCTCACCGGCATGTGGGACCGCTATCCGGCGATCGGCGATTGGTGGGCGAGGATGCGCGAGCGCGCCTCGGTCAAAGCCGCGATTTTCGACCGCATGTCGGAGAGCGACTGGGCGCCATTCCGCAATCTCGCGCCCGATCCATGGCCGAAGGTGGAGCTGCTGTTGCAGGCGGCGGCCTAAGCGCCGCAGGCGGCGCACGCAGTCCGTCCCAGGAGCGTCGGGGCTTGGCTCTGTGATGGCATCGGTCGTCAATGCTGCCCTTGGCGCGCTGGTGGCGACCGCGTTCTTTACCGCTTTCGGCTATGCGATTGGCCGCCACATCCTGCCGCGCGTGCTCGCGCTCGGCGCGGCGCCGGTCGTCGGGTGGGCGCTGTTTAGCGCGGTGACACTGCCGGTCCTGACGTTCATCGGGCTTACGGCGCCTGCGGTCGCGGGCATGGCAGCGCTTTTTCTTATCGTCGCCGGCGGCGCACTGATAACGCCAAGCGCAACCGCCGATGCGGGGCAAAAGCCAAGCATCCCATTATGGACCTACGCGCTTGCCGCGGTTCTCGCTCTGGTGCCGGCGAGTGCGATCGTGCCGAAATTTTCCGAAGGTGGCGCGCATCTTGCGGACCCGATATTCGATCACGCCAAAATCGCCGTCATCGACGCCATGACGCGGCAGGGCTTGCCGCCGATCGACCCGGTGTTCGGCGCCATCGGCGCACCGGGTCGGCTCGCCTATTATTACCTCTGGCATTTCAGCGCCGCGGAGCTGGCGCTGCCGCTGCGCATCAGCGGATGGGAAGCCGATATCGGCCTGACCTGGTTCACCGCTTTCGCGTCGCTGACCTTGATGATGGGCGTCGCCGTCTGGCTCAGCGAGCGAGCGGGCGCCGCGATCCTGGTCGTCGCTCTCGCCGCAGCGGCGTCGCTGCGCACCACGCTGAGCTTTTTCTTCGGCAGCTTTTCGCTTGAACCGTTCATGGCATCGCCCAATGGCTTTGCCGGCTGGCTATTCCAGTCCGCCTGGGTACCGCAACATCTGATGTCGGCGTCATGCGTGGTCGCGGCGATGGTGCTCATCGCTCATTACGCCTATCGGCCCAGTGCCGCGCGGTTTTTAACCCTGGTCCTGGTCGTCGTTGCGGGCTTTGAATGCTCGGCCTTCGTCGGTGGGGTGACGGCCGTCGTCGCCGCCTTGATTGCGGCGCCAATTCTCTTCGCCAGCTTAAGACGGGAGCGGCGCATGACGGTTTTCGCCGGCTTGGCCGCCGCCGCAGCACTCTGCGCCTTGATTGCCGCGCCATTCATCCGCGACCAAGCGGCCGCGCTTGCCGCGCGCGGCGACGGCAGCCCGATCGTGATCGGCCAGTTCGCCGTACTCGGCGATTTGTTTCCGCGCACGCTGCGCCGCGTACTCGACCTGCCGGCTTATTGGCTCGTTTTGCTGCCCATCGAATTTCCGGCGACCTATATCGCCGGCTTGATTGCGCTCGTCGTGACGCAGCGGACATTGGCGCCGGGGCTGGAAAAAACCGTCGTTGCAATCTTTATCGCGCTCGTCGGCGCCGGCCTCGCGGTGTCGTGGCTCCTGGTCAGCACCGTGGGCGACAACAACGATCTTGGCCTGCGCGCGGTCTTGCCAGCCGCCATGGTGCTGATCGTTGGCGCGGCTGCGGGGGCGATGCGCGACCCGCGACGTTCGCTGATCGCCGCCGCGGCGCTCGGCGGGCTCGTCCTCAGCCTGCCCGACACCGTGGCGATGACCCGGTATAACGTTGTCGGGTCGCCGGCTGCGGATGCGCAAACTTTTGCGCAGACGCCCGAATTATGGGCCGCGGTCCGCCGCTATGCCGCGCCGACCGCGCGCGTCGCCAACAACCCGCTTTACCTGCAAGACTTGACGCCATGGCCGGCGAATATGTCATGGGCGTTGTTGGCCAATCGCAGTTCGTGCTTTGCCGGCCGCGAAATGGCGCTCGCCTTTGCGCCGTTGCCGCCGGATCGCCGCGAGGCCATCAACGCACAATTCATCCGCGTCTTCGCCGGGCAGGGCAGTGCCGCCGACGTCGACGCCATGGCGACAAAATTTGCCTGCGATGTGGTGGTCGTCGTGCCGCAAGACGGCGCCTGGACCAAGGATCCGTTCGCCGCGGGCTCCAATTATCGTTTGGCGGAAACGCGCGCCGGCCGATGGCGGATTTACGTGCGGGTTGCTCACTAAATCCCGGCAAACCAGTTAAAGCCCTGCTTGCTCCAGAATGTCTCGCGGAAATCGTTGGTGACTTCGATCGCCTTGATCCATTTTGCGTTCTTGTAGCCGAGCTTGGTCGACGTGCGTAACCGCAGCGGAAAGCCGAACGGATCGGTGATGACGTCGCCGGCATATTTGGTCGCGAGGATGGTCTGCGGATGCAGCGCGCAGGCCATGTCGATGCTTTCGGTATAGTTGTCGGCGCAGATGAAATAGACGTATTTGGCCGTCAGGTCGGCGCCGACGCGCTGAAGAAAATCGCGCAGGTTCGGACCCGACCATTGTCCGATGTAGTCCCAGCCCTCGACGCAAACATGCCGGATGATGATGTCCTGCTCCGGCAATTGATAAATCTGCTGCGCCGTCCACGGCTGTTTGTTGGCGATGCGGCCGAGGAGTTCCAGCTGCCAGGTCGCGCCGTCGACCGGTTTGACGTCCTCGATGTCGTAGTAGGCGTTAAAGCGCGGCGGCTTGACCACCTGCGCCGGCGAGAAGGTCGGCGCCAGATGGTTCGGCCGGAATATCGTCTCCTGTACGCCGTCGTTCCATGCCGACACGGTGCGCAGGAACGATTGCACGGGAGGTTCCTCGCTGACGTCGCAGCCCGTCAGCAGGCCGAGCGCGCCAAGACTGACCGCGCCGCGAACAAGACTGGCCGCGCCGCGAATAAGGCCGCGACGATCGACCTCGCCGGCCAAAGGCCGCGCCGTTGCCGGCACGCTCCGGGATCGCAAGATTGGCGGCGTCGGAAATCGAATCGGCATCGTTTCACCGCATCATTGCTTGATTAATCGCTTGATTCACGGCGTGGCTTGGAGCTTAGGGTCGACGGCAGCGGCGCGGCGCTCGCCGTCATCGACGACCGGCCCGCCGGTCACCATGGCGACGAGGCTCTGCGGCACCAGCAATGCCAGCGACACATGGACGACGATGAACGCAACGATGGCCGACATGCAAAGGAAGTGCACCAGCCGAATGGTCTGAAAGCTGCCGAACAGCCCTGCCAGCTCGGAGAATTGGATCGGTTTCCATAACGCCAGACCGGAAATCACGATCAGAACGCCGACCAGCATGACGCCGAGATAGAGGACCTTCTGCACCGCATTGTAATGCGTCAGGTCGTCGTGACGCAGGCGAAAGCGCAACGCCTCGCCGATCGTCACAAAAAGTTCGCGCACGGAAACGGGAAATAGCTTTCGCCGGAAGCGGCCGCTTGAGATTCCGTAGGCGAGATAAGCGAGACCATTGAGCACGAAAATCCACATGCCGAAGAAATGCCATTGCAGTCCGTATTGCGCCCACTTGCCGATGACGATCCAGTCGGGGAAATGCAGAAAGCCGAAGATCACATCGTCGTTATAAATCTTCCATCCGCTGCCGATCATGATGAAAATGGCGGCGGCATTGATCCAGTGCATGATGCGCAGCGGCAGCGGGTGAAGGCGCGGCGGCGGTGCGTCTGAAGTAACCGACAATGTTGACATCGGAAATCCGGGATGGCGACGTTGGGACCCTACGGTTACGGTATTTGGTACGCAAGGCGGACCGGTTCACAAAATCGCGTGGAATGTTTGATCGGGAGGTAGGCAGATGCGATTGCAAATGAATGCGCTCGGGTTGGCGATTGTCTGCGCAAGCGGTCTCGCAGGACCGGCCGCACCGGCACGTTCGGCGCCGCTCGATCGGCCATTCGTCGTGGCGCAAGCGATGATTCCGCCAACCGGCATGGGTGCGGGAGACATGATTATGGCGGCGCAGGATATGGCCGAGGAGGACCGCATGCGCCGGCGATTTCCGCAAGCCGTGCGCGTCGGCGATCTGATCGGTCTGCCGGTGCTTGACGACGACAGCCGCACTCTCGGCCATGTCCGGCAAGTGGTGCGCACGCCGGCGGGCAAAATCAAACTGATCGTTGCCTATGGCGGCTTCCTTGGCTTCGGCACGCGACCGGTCGCCGTGCCGATCGAGGTGGTGGGAATTTTAGGCCGTCAGCTCGCCTCGCTCGATATGCCGCCGAAGGACTACGCCGCCGCGCCGACGTGGCGGGACACCGGCGATACGGCCATCCCGAACGACGACAGCATCCGCATCGCGCTGGCGCGCCGCTAAGCGACGGCCGTCCGATCACGACTTTGTGAGTGCGATAACTTTTTGGTGTTTCGACACTTGGTAGGTCTGAGGCGGAAGTGATTGGCGCTGAGCCGGCCGCTTTGGCAAGCAGATCATATTGCGTTGCTGAATTGATTAAGGGGGGCTTCGCATGGATGGCGTGCGTCCATTTGACGGCACTTCCGATTCGATCGGCGCCGCAGCCACGGCGTCTTGCGGCATTGCTTTCATGGCAAAGGCGTCGGCGCCAGGGCGCGCCAAGACCCGTCTGGTGCCGCCGCTGACCTTCGATGAAGCGGCTGCGCTCAATACCGCATTCCTCTGCGACGTCGCCGATAACCTGCTGCTCGCCGCCCGACACGCCGCGCCGCATGGCGGAATTGCCGGCTACGCGGCTTTCGGACCGACCGGGGCGGAGGATTTCTTCCGCCACACCTTGCCGGGAGCGATCGGCTTGATCGGCGCTTGGCTGCCCAATTTCGGCGATTGTCTCCTTCACACCGTAAACGAGCTTTTTTCAAGAAAGCACGCTTCGGCTGTAGTTCTCAACTCCGACAGTCCGACTTTGCCGACCGCACTGCTGCTCGAGACCGCCGCGGCCCTGGCCCGACCGGGCGACCGCGCCGTGCTTGGTCCGTCCAGCGACGGCGGCTATTATCTGCTTGGGCTCAAGGCCGCGCATCGACGGATGTTCGAAGACATCGATTGGAGTACGGAGCGCGTCGCCGAACAGACTTTGCAACGCGCCCGTGACATCGGTCTCGAGGTTCATACCCTGCCGGTGTGGTACGACGTCGATGATGCCGACGGCTTGCGCCGGCTCAATGCCGAACTGAGCGGCGAGGACGAACGCCGGCGCGACGCGTATGCTCCGCATTATGCCGTGCAGACGGCAAAATTGATGCAGCGGCTGGTGCGCGCTCACGACTTCGGCGGCCGGATCGGCCGCCTCATGCCGATCGACGAAGCGCGCGCCTAAGGCGGCTACGACACTAAAGCGTCATTCTTCCACCAGCGAGAGACCATGCAGCGGGCGGCGACAAAACGGGCGATCGATCCCCAGCGCTATTTCGAAAGCGTGACGGCGGACAGCGAAATCCCCGAGCACGAGCCGGTCTGCCTTTATCTGGAGACGACCAACCGCTGCAATCTCCTGTGCACGACTTGCCCGCGCACCTATGAGGAGCTCGAGCCGCCTGCAGACATGAGCTGGGAACTGTTCACCTCGATCGTCGATCAGATTCCGCAGTTGCAGCGCGCCGTGCTGCATGGCGTCGGCGAGCCGATGCTGGTCAAGCATTTGCCGCGCATGGTGCGGTACCTGAAGGATCGCGGCACCTATGTTCTGTTCAATACCAACGGCACGGTGCTCAATGAGAAAAACGGCCGCGCGCTGATCGCCGCGGGGCTCGACGAGTTGCGCGTATCCTTCGACGCGGCGAATGCGAAGTCCTATCTCGCCATTCGCGGCAAGAACTACTTCAATCGCATTTTGAAAAACGTCCGCGCCTTCCGCGAGCTGCAGGAGCGCGAGGGCCACCTCAAGCCGCGGGTCTCGGCCTGGCTCACCGGTTTGCGCGAAACCGTCGAGGAGTTGGCGGACTTCGTCCGGGTCGCGGCCGAGACCGGCGTCAAGGAAGTCCATTTGCAGCGGCTGGTGTTTTTCACCGACAACGCCATCGGTTTGGCGCGGCCGGACCAGGCGCTCTACGAGCAGCTGACGGCCGCGGACGCCGGCCATATCGATCGCGCCGCCGCGCTCGCCCGCACGCTCGGCATCGAATTCAGCGCCTCGGGCGGCGCCTCGGAACCCGGCGTCAGCCTCAAGCGCAGCGACAATGGCTCGGCCGGTTCGGGATCGCCCTGGTCGCTGTGCCGGCGGCCGTGGACGGTGATGTATTTCACCGCCAACGGCCGCGCCCTGCCGTGCTGCATCGCGCCGTTCTCGCAGCGCGGTTACGAGAATTACACGCTCGGCGACGCCACCCAGCAGACCTTGCGCGAGATCTGGACCGGTCCGGCCTACGCCGATTTTCGCAAGGCGCTCAAATCGAACACGCCGCCGGAGGCTTGCGCCAGCTGCGGATTGCGCTGGAGCCTGTAGCGATGCCGCCGCAGGCGGCGCGTGTGGCCGTGGTCATTCCGACCTTCAACGAGGCGGAGTCCATCGCCGCCGTCGTCGCCGAATTGCCGCGCGATATCGTCGGCCGAACGATCGTGGCCGACGGCGGCAGCGGCGACGGCACGCAAGCGTGCGCGCGCGGCGCCGGTGCCGAGGTCGTCGAGATCGGGCGCGGCTACGGCCGAGCCTGCCTCGCCGGCGCGCAAGCGGCCGCAGACGCCGATATCATCGTCTTCATGGACGGCGACGGCGCCGACGATCCCGCCGCCATCGCCGCGCTGGTCGCGCCGCTCTCCGCCGGGGACTTCGATTTCGTCATTGCCTCGCGGGCGCGCGGCGAGCGCGAAGCAGGCAGCATGGCTTCCCATCAGCTCCTCGCCGGCCTTATCGCCGGTTGGCTGACCAAATGGCTCTATGGCGTGCGCTACACCGACATGTGCGCGTTCCGCGCCATCCGCCGCGATACTTTGCTGACGCTGGGCATGCGCGAAATGACCTACGGCTGGAACCTCGAAATGCAGATGCGGGTGGCGCGCTCAGGCCTTCGCGTGTTCGAACTGCCGGTCGCCTACCGGCGCCGTCTCGGCGGCGAATCGAAGGTCGCGGGCTCGTTGCACGGCTCGCTGCGCGCCGGCGCTGAAAATCATATCGACTTTCGCGCGCGTGGCGATCGAGCCGATGCGGCAGGGCGCGCCTTAGGCGGGCTATATCGCCACTTTGCGCAGGAAGCTGTCGACGCTGCCGCGCAAACTCTCCGCTGCCTTTTCGACGGCGGCAGACGCCGTCAACACCGTATCCGCGGAGCTCTGCATGTCGGTAATGGCGCCGGACACGCGCTGCAGCACCGCAACCACCGATCGCGCGCCGACCGCCGCCGCCGTGACGTTATTCGAAATTTCGCCGGTGGCCGCGTTTTGCTGCTCGATCGAACCCGCGATCGCGGTCGTGAAGTGCCGGATCTGCTCCATGCGGCCTGTGATATTGCCGATGGCGCGTACCGCATTCTGCGTCGAGGATTGCACCGCCGCGATCTGCGCGGCGATGTCGTCGGTCGCCTTCGCCGTCTGCACGGCGAGCGCCTTCACCTCGGAGGCGACCACGGCAAAGCCTTTGCCGGCCGCCCCGGCGCGCGCCGCTTCGATCGTGGCATTGAGCGCCAGCAAATTGGTCTGCCCGGCTACGCTTTGAATAAGCTTGACGACGTCGTCGATCTTTTGCGCCGCTTGCGCCAGTCCGACAATGATCTCGTTGGTCGATTGCGCCTCAATCGTCGCCGCGCGCACCACTTCGCCGGCGCTGACGATCTGGCGATTGATCTCGCCGATCGATTTCGACATTTCGTCTGCCGCCGCTGCGGCGCTCTCGACGCCGCCGAATGCGTCGTTCGAGGTGCGCACGGCGCCGGCGGTATGCGCGGTCGTATCGCTTGACGTCATCGACAGCGCGGCAGCCGTCGATTTCATCGCCGCAACGCTGTCGGTGACGGTTTGCAGCACGCCTTCGACGCTGCCGCGAAACCAGGCGATGGCGTCGTCGATGACGGCGCGCCGCGCTTCCTGCTCGCTCAACAGCGCGCTTTTTTGCTCGGCGGAACGCCGCTCGGTGATGTCGTCATGAGTGCCGACCCAATACCGGTCTCCTGGAATTGCACGATTGACGACGGAAATGGCCCGCCCGTCCGGCGCCTCGGTGACGAAGCTCAAAACTTTGCCGGCGGTCATGCTGTCCAAGAGCTCGGCGGAATACTGCGCGGGATCGCGTTGCAGGCTGCCGGATTCGAAGCGATGACGGACGATGTCGATGAGCTGGGCGCCGGGCTTCACGATGTTCGGCGACAATCCGTACATCGTCAGATATCGCTCATTGCTGACGACGAGGCGGCCGGCGACATCGAACATGACCACGCCCTGGGTCATGTTGTTCAGTGCCAAGGTCGCCAAATGGGCTTTGCCGTTACTTCGCCGATAAAGCAGGACGATCGCGCCTGCCAGCAAAACGACGAGGCATGCGGCCACAACAACAAGCATCGCGCGTTTCTGCCCTGCGATTGTCCACTGTGCCCATTATCTAACCAACAGCAATTTACGTTTCGTTAACGAACCGGATTTGCATCGGTAATATTGCGGAGCATAGTAGTGGCCCGCTAACGCACCGGGCCACCCAATGATCAAGCGCTACAGCGACCACGCCGCCAACGAGCGGACCTTTCTCGCCTGGGTCCGCACCGCCATCGCGGTGATGGCCTTCGGCTTTGTCATCGAGCGGTTCGATCTTTTTCTCCAGGTCATTGCGCCACAGGTGGCGCTACGGCAGCTCAGTCCACATGGCCAGAGACTTCGCCAATGTGGCGGGTCTTGCTTTTATCGCCATCGGCGTCGCTATGATCGCCATTGCCGGCTGGCGCTTCGCCCGCACCGCCAAGGACATCGAAAGCGACGACGAGGTGCCGAGCACCGGCGAGCGCTTCGATGTCGGAGTAGCCGTGCTGTTAGGCCTCCTCGGCGTCGCGCTGTTTCTGTATTTGTCGCGCGCCGTGTTGCCGGCGATTTAGCGCCGCTTTCGCGTCGAATGGGCAGTTCGGTATGGA
Organism: uncultured Alphaproteobacteria bacterium; assembly: GCA_963816565.1. Lineage (GTDB taxonomy): Bacteria > Pseudomonadota > Alphaproteobacteria > Rhizobiales > Xanthobacteraceae > BOG-931. The sequence goes on from CAWFLM010000004.1 coordinate 964,954, forward strand.
GGCCGATCCATCCAAAAATAATCGGCGTGGCGATCGGCCGGCGCTTGCGCAGGTCGGCGCTTCACGTTAAAGGCAACGTCGCGCGGCCTGCCGCGCCGTAAGCGTTCACGTCACCCAACGCGATCCGACTAGCCCTGCGCATCCCGCGCCGGCGCGGTTCGGACGCTGGGAGTTTCGACGTGAAGCGAATTCTCGATATTTTTACCGCCGGCGTCACCACCTTCGCGCAAGCGCCACGCGCCGCCCGCATCGGCATGTTCCTGTTTTTCGCCGCGGCGGCGGCGGATGGCATCTTGATGCCGTTCTTCGCGCTGTGGGCGCATAAGGACGCCGGCATCAGAATCGAATTCATCGGGCTGTTGCTCGGCTGCTATGCCGGCGGCGAACTGTTGGCGACGCCGTTTCTCGGCGGCATTGCCGACCGGATCGGTCGGCGGCCGGTATTGCTGGTGTCGACGTCTGGCGTCGGTCTGGGCTTTCTCGGCCTGTTCTTCGTCCACGGCGCCATCGCGGCCGCCGCGGCGCTGCTGGCAATCGGCGTATTCGAAAGCGTTCTGCATCCGACCGCCGCGACGGTGATCGCTGACACCGTGCCGGCCGAAACCCGCCGCGCGCATTTTGCCCTGCGGCGGGTGATGTCGAATGCCGGCAGCATGGCGGGACCCGCGTTCGGCGCGCTGTTGGCGCTGCACTCGCTGCGCCTGGTCTTCCTCGGCGCGTCCGCGTCGCTGTTGGTCGGCGCCGCCGTCGTTGCCGTCTGGCTGCACGAAACCCAGCCGAAATCCGCCAACGGCGAGGCGGACGATGACGACGACGAATTTCTCTTCGTCCTGACCGCGGTTTTTCGCGATTTCCGTCTCGCCGGTCTATTACTGCCGGTCGCCGTGCTGGAAATCGCGCTGAGCTGGATCCAGGCGGTGACGCCGCTTTATGCCGATGCTGCTGGCACGCTCACAGCATCGGGCATCGGCTTACTGTTCGCCTATGCCGGCGCGCTCGGTGTGGTGCTGCAATTCCCGTTGACGCAAGCGAGTTCGCGGCTGAGCGGCTTTGCCATTGTGCTGTGGAGCGGTCTCATGCAGGCGGTTGCCTTTGCACTGCTGTTCGCTTCGCCGGCTTTGGCGTCGCTTATCGCCGCGGTGACGCTCCTGGCGTTGTCGCAAATGCTGTATGGGCCGCTGGTGCAAACCGTCATTACCGAGCTCGCGCCGAAGGCCGCACAAGCGACCTACCAGGCGGCCTTCTCGGTGGCGTCCGACCTGCGCGATGCCGCCGGGCCGGCAATCGGAACCTGGTTGTTTGCGCTCGGCAGCGGACTGCCGTGGGCCAGCGGCGCCGTGATCTCGTTCGTCGCCGCGATCGGGCTGGCCGCGGCCGCGCACCGCCATGAAACAATGTGAAACGTTTCCCGGACCTATCGCGGCGCCGCGCCAGTCGGCATTCGTTAGGCCGTTGCCAGCGCGTCCGGCGCGACCTCGTCGGTCATCACCTTGAAGCCCACCATCGTGCACGGGCCGAACGAGGTGACGATGGCGACGTCGGTGGCGTCGCGGCCGCGCGCCATCAGGATGCGGCCGATGCGCGGTGTGTTGTGGCGGGCATCGAAGGTGTACCAGCGGCCGCCGAGATAGGCTTCGAACCAGGCGGAAAAATCCATCGGTGACGGGTCGGGCGGCACGCCGATGTCGCCGAGATAGCCGGTGCAATAGCGCGCCGGCACGTTCATGCAGCGGCACAGCGCGACCGCGAGATGGGCGAAGTCGCGGCAGACGCCGCGCTGCTCGACATAGGCGTCCCAGGCGTCTTTGCTTGGGCTGGCGTGCTCGTAGCCGAATGTGATGCGATCGTGGACGTAATCGCAGATCGCCTGAACCAGCGGCCAGCCCTTCGGAACTTGGCCGAACAACGACCACGCCGTATTCAACAGGCGATCGGTCTCGCAATAGCGGCTGCCGAGCAGATAGATCAGAACATTCACCGGCAGGTCTTCCAGCGCATGCTGCTCCGCCTGCGGCGCCGTTTCGTCCGGCGTCCCATCGTCCTCGATAACGAAATCCGCGGACATCGTCAGCCGGCCGGTCGGAGCGCGGATCACGTGGCAGAAATTGCCAAAACTGTCGTGATAGGTGTTGGGCACGATCGCCGGATCGAGCCGCATGCGGTCGAGCGTGATGAGATCGGCAAAGCGCGACGGATGGACGCTCAGCGTCAGGATCATCGGCGTCGGCTGCGGACAATCGTAGGAAATCTCGTAGCCGGCGCGAATCTTCATCGCTGACTGCTTCGGTCTGTGGCGGCGGTTTGCCGTTCGATGGCCAGGGCGGACGTCCACACTTGTGCTACGACGTCGATCGACATGCTATGCCTCCTTATGCATTTCTCGGGCCAAATATCGTGCAGTATTTGGGCGGTCGTGAGCATCGATGAGATGAAGTGACGAACAAGCTATTGGCCGCGGACGAGCCCGGGCCGGTGACGGTTTACAACGCCGATGCGACATCGCCGTTCCTCTTGGTCGCCGATCATGCCGGCAGTTTGATCCCGCGTGCGCTCGGCCGCCTCGGTCTGGTCGAGGCGGAATTGCAGCGCCACATCGCCTGGGACATCGGCATCGCCGGGCTCGGCCGCCTGTTGGCGGATGCGCTCGACGCGACGCTCATCCAGCAAAACTATTCGCGCCTCGTCATCGATTGCAATCGCCCGCTGGATGCGGCGTCGTCGATTCCCCGATCAGCGAATCGACGGCAATCCCCGGCAATGTCGGGTTGGACGAAACCGACAAGGCCGCGCGGGCGGCCAGGATATTCCGCCCCTATCACGAACGCATCGAAGCCGAGCTGGAGCGCCGGCGGCAGGCCGGGCGCGCCGGTGCGCTGGTCTCGCTGCACAGCTTTACGCCAGTATTCAAAGACGTGGCGCGGCCCTGGCACGCCGCCGTGCTGTACAATCGCGATCCGCGTTTCGCCCACCGACTGATCGCGCTCTTGAACATGGAAAAAGAATTCACAGTCGGCGAAAACGTGCCCTACACCGTGAGCGACGCGACCGACTACACCATCCCGGTGCACGCCGAGCGCCGCGGCTTGCATCACGTGTTGATCGAGATCCGTCAGGATCTGATCGCGGACGAGAGCGGGCAGCGTGAATGGGCGGCGCGCTTGGCGCGCTTGTTGCCGCTGGCTTATCGGGAGTTATGAGAGTGTATAATGAGTGGTGCCCAGGGGCGGAATTGAACCACCGACACCTGCATTTTCAGTGCAGTGCTCTACCAACTGAGCTACCTGGGCCCACGGGCCGCGCTTATAGAGGCTCGATTTCGCGCTGTCCAGAATAGGCCCGCAAACCCATCATTGCGAGCGAAGCAATGACGAGGCGGGATTTAGCTCGTCCCGTCGTCTTTCCTCGCGCCGCTCGTCCTCTTCTTCGTCCTCCGTTACCGGCACGGCATAGACGCCGGAGAACCAGCGGTGCAGATCGACGTCGGCGCAGCGTTTGGAGCAGAACGGCCGGAACACATTCTTCGGCCGGCTTGCCGCAGATCGGGCATTTTCCGCGATTTTTGCCGTCGGCCATGACGGCAATATGGGGCGCGCACGCCCAGGCGCCAACGGTCACAGCGTATTGAGCCAGCCGAAATGAATTGGGAAACCCTCGCCATCGAGCAGCGTCGTGGTCTCATAAAGCGGCAAGCCGACCACGTTGGAATAGGAGCCGACGATCTTGACCATGAAACTTCCCGCGATGCCCTGCGCCGCGTAGCCGCCGGCCTTGCCGCGCCATTCGCCGGACGCGAGATAGGCCTCGATGTCCTGGTCCGAGAGCCGTTTGAAGCGCACGCGGGTCTCGACATAGCGCTGCCGGAACGTCTCCTTCGGCGTCACCAGGCAGACGGCGGTGTGGACGCGGTGATTGCGGCCGGACAGGAGCCGCAGGCACTGCGCCGCCTCGTCGAGCAGCTCGGCCTTGGGCAGGATGCGGCGGCCGACGGCGACGATGGTGTCGGCGGCCAGGATGTAGGCGCCTTTGAGTTCGTCGTCGATGCGCACCATGGCAAGCGCGGCTTCCGCCTTCTCGCGCGCCAGCCGCGTGGCGCAGGCGCGCGGCAGTTCGCCCCGCTTCGGCGTCTCGTCGATGTCGGTCGGGCGCAGCGCATCCGGCTCGATGCCGACCTGATTGATCAGCGAGAGCCGGCGCGGCGAGCCCGAAGCGAGTACGAGTTTTTGGCGGCCAATCATTTGAACCGGTAAGTAATGCGGCCTTTGGTCAAATCGTAAGGCGTCATTTCCACGAGCACCTTGTCGCCGGCCAGGACGCGGATGCGATTCTTGCGCATGCGTCCCGCGGTATGAGCGATGATTTCATGCTCGTTCTCGAGCTTGACGCGAAAGGTGGCGTTCGGGAGCAGTTCCGTCACGACACCGGGAAACTCCAAAAGCTCTTCCTTCGCCATTCGATTCCCGGAAAGTGCTGCTGTCTGGCCGCGACCACCTAAGGGGATATTTTACGGAGAGATTTTGCGATGTCCCGGCCAAAATTCGCGCGGAACCTAGCGGATGACGGGCCGCTTCACAACAGCTTGACGGCAGCCGGTTTCCCGGGCGCAGCGCAGCACGCAGCGGAGCGGAGTGGTGCGCTGCGGATCCGGAACTTCCAGACGCCGAGCTTGGGGCGATCCCGGATCAGCGGTGCACCGTTTCACGCTGCACCGCATCGGGGAAACGAGCTTATGATATCATTCATTCCCCGTACCGCGCGCGACGAAGCGGGCCTGAATGTGCGCCAAGAGCTGGTCGCGCACCGCGCGATAGGCGTCGAGCCTTTGCTCGCGGCTGCCTTCGACCGCGCTCGGGTCTGCGGTCGGCCAGTATTCGACGTCGACGGCGCTGGTACGGGTCAGTTCGAGCGCGCGATGATGGGCTTCCGGCGCCAGCGTGACGATGAGATCGAAATTAAGTCCTTCCCACTCGTCGAGCTCCTCGAAGGTGGTCGGCTTGTGCCGCGAAATATCGATCCCGATCTCGGCCATGGCGGTGACCGCAAACGGATCGAGCTCGCCTTCGCGCACGCCGGCCGATCCGACATAGACCGCGCGCCCGAATATCTGGCCGAACAGAGCCGCCGCGATCGGCGAGCGCACCGCATTGCGGCTGCAGGCGAACAGGACGGCCAGTGGCGGCCTCGCTGCAGGCGGCATCGAGGTATCAGCCCTTCCAGTGCAGGACCGCGATCAGCGTGAACAGCCGCCGCGCCGTGGCGAAATCGAGATCGACCTTACGCTTGAGCCGCTCCAACACTAAGTGCGAGCCCTCGTCGTGCAAGCCGCGCCGCGCCATGTCGAGAGCCTCGATGCGGTCCGGCGTCGCCGTGCGGATCGCCGCGTAATAGCTGTCGCAGATGACGAAGTAATCTTTGGCGATACGGCGGAACGGCGCCAGCGACAGCATGTGGGCGATCAACGGCGCGCCGTCTGCCAGCCGGATGTCGAACACCAGGCGGCTGCCGCTGATACCGAGTTGCAGCGTGTAGGGTCCGCCGTCGTGGCCGGCGGGACGGAATTTGTTGTCCTCGATGAGGTCGTAGATGGCGACGCGCCGCTCGTGCTCGATGTCGTCATTGGAGCTGCCGAGCGAAGTTTCGTCGAGCGTGACCGCAGTGAGGCGGCCGGCGTCTTCCTTCACTGAGCCTTTTCGCGCCATCACCGATTGAGCCGGATGGCGACCGAGCGGGCATGGGCCTGCAATCCTTCGGCGTCGCCGAGCGCGATCGCCGCGCCGCCGAGCGCGCGCAATTGCTCGGGACCGCATTTGAGGATCGAGGTGCGCTTCATGAAATCGAGCACGCCAAGGCCGGAGGAAAACCGCGCCGACCGCGCCGTCGGCAGCACGTGGTTGGAGCCGGCCACGTAATCGCCGATCGCTTCCGGGGTATACGCGCCGATGAAAATCGCGCCGGCATTGCGGATACGCCCGGCGAGCCGCTCGGCATCGGCGGCGGCGATTTCGAGGTGCTCGGGGGCGATGGCGTCGGTGAGCGCGACCGCATCATCGAGATCGCGGACCAGGATGATGGCGCCGAAATCCCGCCACGACGCGCCGGCGATCTTGCCGCGCGGGAGCCCCTCCAGTTGGCCTTCGATGGCGCGCTCGGTCGCCGCGGCGAGCGCATCGTCGTCGGTAATCAGTATCGACTGCGCGCTCTCGTCATGCTCGGCCTGCGCCAACAAATCGGCGGCGAGCCAGTCGGGATTGCCGGTCTTGTCGGCGATGATCAGCACTTCGGACGGGCCGGCGATCATGTCGATGCCGACTTTGCCGAACACGATGCGCTTGGCGGCCGCCACATAGGCGTTGCCCGGCCCAACGATCTTGGCGACCGGCGCGACAGTCGCAGTGCCGTAAGCCAAAGCCGCGATCGCCTGCGCGCCGCCGATGCGGAAGATTTCGTCGACACCGGCAAGCTTCGCCGCCGCGAGCACCAGCGGGTTGAGCTTGCCGCCGGGCGCCGGCACCACCATCGCGATCCGCGGCACGCCGGCGACCTTGGCCGGCACCGCGTTCATCAGGACCGAGGACGGATAAGCGGCGGTGCCACCGGGCACATAAAGGCCGACGGCCTCGATCGCGGTCCAGCGCGAGCCGAGTTCGACGCCAAGCGCGTCGGTGAAGCGATCGTCCTGCGGCACTTGCCGGCGGTGGTAAGCCTCGATGCGACTGCGGGCGAATTCGAGCGCATCGAGCGCCTCGCGGCTGCATGCCGCCGCGGCGGCCGCGATTTCGGCCGCGGTTACGCGAAGCCCGACGCGTTCGAGATCGAGCCTGTCGAACTTCGCCGTGTAGTCGCTGAGCGCGCGATCGCCCCGGGCGGCGACGTCGGCAACGATGGCGCGGACGGTGTCTTCAACATCGGCCGCCGCCTCGCGCTTGGTGTCGAGAAAGGCCCGGAATTTTCGGGCAAAATCGCCGGCGCGACTGTCGAGGTGAATTGCCATGATGTTGAACTGGATTTCGGCCGGCGCTGGTTTAATGCCGATTTTGCCGGCGTTGCAGCGCTCAGTAGCAGCACTCTGATATTATAACAATTCTAATATTCCGCTTTTAGATTGACAAAAAGTCCGCTGGTGCCCAACTCCTTCATTGATCCATTCACGGGCCCTCGAAAGGTGCTTTGCCGGCGATGAATCTATGCGCGCTCCCAGGTCTCGCCCGACGCCTGTCGCCATCGCTCGCTGTCGCCGCGGCGCTGGTTTTGACGGCAGGCGCGGCGCGCGCCGACGACGTCGTCAAGCTTTCGCTCACGATCAAAGATCAAAAATTCGATCCCGCCGAGTTGCATGCGCCACCCGGCCAGGCCATCGAAATCGAGGTTCGCAATCTCAATCCGATCGTATCGGAGTTCGAAAGCTCCGATCTTCACTTCGAGAAGATCGTTCCGGCCGGCAGTCAAGCCGCAGTCTACGTGCGGCCGCTGCAGCCGGGCCGTTATAATTTCTACGACGACTTCCACCACGCAACCCAGGGCTATTTGGTGGTGCCGTGAAACTGAAACGTCGAATGAAAATCTTACCGTGAGGTCGCCGTGCTTGCCGCGTTGCTGATCGTGTTTCGTGAAGTTTTCGAGGCCGGCCTCATCGTCGGCATCGTCATGGCCGTGACGGCGGGCGTCGCCGGCCGCTCGCTGTGGATCGCCGGCGGCGTCGCCGCCGGCGTGCTCGGCGCCTGCGTCGTGGCGCTGTTCACGACCGGACTGTCGGAACTGTTCGGCGGCAGCGGCCAGGAAGTGTTCAACGCCGGCATTCTCGGTTTCGCGGTGCTGATGCTGACCTGGCACAATGTGTGGATGGCGCACCATGGCCGCGAGCTTGTCGCCGAGCTGCGCGCCGCCGGCGAGGCGGTGGTGGCCGGATCGAAATCGCTTTTCGCCCTCGCCGTCGTGGTGGCGATCGCGGTGCTGCGGGAAGGCTCCGAGGTCGTGCTGTTTCTCTATGGCGTCGCCGCGGCGCAAGGCGGCGCCAGCTGGGCCATGGTCGCCGGCGGGTTCATCGGCTTATTGCTCGGCTCGTCGGTCTGCCTGTTGACCTATCTCGGCCTCATCACCATCCCAACGCGCTATCTGTTCAGCGTGACCAGCGCCTTGATCGCGCTGCTTGCCGCGGGCATGGCGGCGCAGGCCATCGCTTTTCTCGAACAGGCCAATATCGTCACCGCGCTCGACCAGACGGTGTGGAACACGTCCTGGATTTTGAGCGATTCCAGCTTCTTGGGCCGGGCGCTGCACACGCTGATCGGCTATGTCGATCAGCCGACCGCCATGCAGTTGGTCGTCTATGTGGCGACGCTCGCCACCATCGCCGTGCTGATGAAACTGTTTGCCGCGCCGGCGGCGCAGCGACCGCGCGCCGCTTAGATCAGGTGGCCGCCGAGCCGGCGGTGAAATGGTCCGGGCACAGCGCCGCCACCGAAACTTCGCCGAGATCCGCCAGTTCCGCTTCCAGGCATTCGACCTCGAGACGGATAACGGCGCCGCCGGAGAAGATCAGCGACACCACGCCGGCCGGAGCATCGTTCTCGGAAAACTCGACGGCGAGCAGATTGAGCAGCGCCGCTTTATTGGACTGGGCGAGATTACGGCACTTGCAGGCGTTGACGCGCTCGAAGCGCAGTACAGTCCGGCAGCGCCGGTAATCGGCCTTGTCCGCTTTGAAGTCCGTCTTGCCGTCGACCGCGCTCATCCAGTCGAAACGATTGAGCGCCATCATGAAGCGATGCTCGCGCGGCTGCCAAAAGATATCGGCAACCTTGACCATGGCGTCCTGCAGATGCGCCGACACCACCTCGATGTCATCTTTGTCGAGGGCGACGAGCTTGAGATCGTCCGTGCACGAATTCATTGACCGCCCTGTTTGCCGCGCTTTCCCATCGCTACCGACAAAGCTAAGAACAACCTCCGCACGCCGCAAGCCCCTGCGCATTGTGGCCTCGCGGACCGCATCAAAACGATACGCAGGCCGGCCGCACAATGACGCCGACCGAGTGCTGATGGAATTCACGCTTGTAGGCCATCACGACGGCGTCGAGCTTGGCTTGATCGTCGGCGTTGCCGGGCAGCACGATTTCGACCCGTTTTGTCGCTTCGCGGACCGGCGCGCCGCCCGCGGAAACGCGCCATTGCCCGATCGCGTCGGTGATCGTCAAGCCGTCGGGAAAGCGTGGCGTCAGCTCGCCGGCGACGAAATGCGCGAAGGCGCCTTCGCTGACGCCGATGCGGTGCCCGACATCGCGGCCGAACAAAAGTTCGGCGACCTGTTTCGGCTGCTGCGCGCCATGACAAGGCAGTCCCGGAACCTGGGCGCGCCCGGCATTTCCGGCAACAGCAAACACCATGGCGCTGAGCGCTGAAACTAACGCGACACGCATCGGGGCACTCGCCGGCTCAAAGATCGAGCCGGCGAGCGTAACCGGGTGTTTGATTGAATTTCAAGCTGCCGGAACGGCATATTTGCGGTCGTTCGATTTGCATCCTGTGCGCGGGCGCGCTAAAACAATCCAACAAAAGCATTTGTTAACTCGCCTGCCGTATCTGCGATCACCGCTATTGCGGTGAGTTCCGTGATCGCATATGTGGCGGCTCTCGGCTCGCTCGAAGGTAATCTCCATCCAACCAAACGGCTTTTCTTTTACATTCGTAAGGGATACAAGCTGGCTTTCTTTGAAAGGGAGGCATCATGGCCAAGAGGAAGAAAAAGCGGCGCTCGTGGACTTCAAGCGAGGTCCGTGAGCTGAAGACGATGGCGCGCAAGAAAACTTCGGCGTCGCAAATTGCCAAGAAGCTGAAAAGGACCGAAGGCGCCACCCGCCAGAAGGCCTTCAGCATCGGGCTCTCGCTCGACTCCCGTTCCTGATTTTTAGCAGCACATCTGCTTGATACGCGTTGCGCGGCGCCGGCCTCTAGATTTCAGGGGTCGGCGCGCGGGGACGTGGATATTTGTTTGGTGATGCGCGGCCCGTGCTTTGCCGCTGGCACTAGCGCGGCGGCGTCCCGTTGTGGTAACGGGGTACGCCATCGCGGCCGCTGCACTAATGATGTCGGCGTTGGCCGGCACCCTTCGCGCGTGCCAGGTGCCGATGGTTGCCGGCCGGCCCGCGTATTAACTAACGGCCGTGAACCCGCCGTAAAGCGGGTGTAACTATATGGAAACAAGAGTATACTGATCCTGTCTGGTCGGGGGATTGCAAGTTCCGGCATACGCTGGTCGCTGCCGGTCGTTCCCAAGCGCGGGTGAGGTTTGCCGCCCGCTACGATGGTACGCACGTTCCATGAACCACAGTCTCGGCCCGCTGCGGCAGCAGCCCGCCAGTTCCGAACTTGCCGCCGCGCTCGCCGCCTGCCGGCGGGCTTTCGTCGCCATCGCGCTGTTTTCCGGCATGAGCAATATCCTCATGCTCTCCGGCGCGCTATTCATGCTCGAAATTTACGACCGGGTGCTGCCCAGCCGCAGCATACCGACCCTGGTCGGGCTGTTGATCCTGGTGGCCGGGCTATACGGCGCGCAGGGCGTGATCGATATGATCAGGAGCCGCATCCTGGTGCGCGTCGGGCGCAGCCTCGACGAAACCATGAGTTTGCGGGTCTATGACGCGATCGTGCGGCTGCCGCTCAAAATCGGCGCCAAAGGTGACGGCACCCAGCCGATCCGCGATCTCGATGCGGTGCGCAGCTTTCTGTCCGGCAGCGGGCCCGTTGCCTTCTTCGATCTGCCGTGGATGCCGATCTACCTCGCCATATGTTTCCTGTTCCACACCTATCTTGGCCTCACCGCGCTCTTTGGCGCCATCGTCCTTGTCACGCTGACAGTGGCGACCGAGATAAAGACCCGCCGTCCGACCCGCAGCGCCGCCCAATTCGCCGTGGCGCGCAACGCGCTTTTGGAAGCGAGCCGGCGCAACGCCGAGGCGATCACGGCGATGGGCATGGCCGGCCGCATCTCCAAACACTGGCACGACCTCAACCGCAACTTCGTGGAATTGAGCGGCCGCGCCAGCGACGTCGGCGGCGGACTCGGCGCATTTTCGCGGGTGTTGCGGATGTTGCTGCAATCCGCAATTCTGGCGGTCGGCGCTTGGCTCGTGATCGATCAGGAATCGACGCCGGGCATCATGATCGCCGCCTCAATCCTTGGCTCCCGCGCGCTCGCTCCGATCGATTTGGCGATCGCCAACTGGCGCGGTTTCGTCGGGGCGCGACAAAGCTGGCAACGGCTGTCGAGATTGCTCGGCCATCTGCCGCCTAACAGCGAACCGATGCCGCTCAAGCCGCCGGCGCGCACGCTCGTGGTACAAAACGCAGCCGTTGTCCCGCCCGGTCATCAACGCATTGTCTGCCAGGACGTCAATTTCACGCTTGCCGCGGGCAAAGCGCTCGGCGTGATCGGGCCGACGGCGTCGGGAAAATCCTCGTTGGCGCGCATGCTGGTTGGGGTCTGGGCGCCGGTCCGCGGCACTGTCCGGCTCGATGGTGCGACGCTCGATCAATGGTCGCCGGAGGCATTGGGCCGGCACGTCGGTTACGTGCCGCAGGACGTCGAATTGTTCAACGGCACGGTGGCGCAGAATATCGCCCGGTTCGAAGATCCGCCGGATCCGGACGCGGTCATCGCCGCGGCGCAGGCCGCCGGCGTCCACGATCTGGTCATCAATCTCCCCGAAGGTTACGAAACCATGGTCGGCGAACAGGGCAGCGCGCTGTCCGCCGGCCAGGCGCAGCGCATTGCGTTGGCGCGGGCGCTGTATCGCGATCCGTTCCTCGTCGTTCTCGACGAGCCGAATTCCAATCTCGATGCCGAAGGCGACGAAGCGCTGACCCGAGCCATCCTCGGCCTGCGCGCCCGCGGCGCCATCGCCATCGTGGTGGCGCACCGCCCGAGCGCAATCGCCGGCGTCGACTATATTCTTATCATGGGAAAGGGCCGCCAGCAGCAATTCGGGCCGAAGGAGGAAATCCTCTCGCGCCTGACGCCGCCGAGCGCGCCGCCGCGGGCCTTGAAAGTAGCCGAGCAAGGAGGCGCAGGATGAGCGGCGCCAGAAAGCGCAGCCGCAACGCCACGCTGGCTTGGCTGACCCGGCAGGTCGTCGGGGCGATCGACGTCGCCAAAGCCGGGCTGCACTGGGCGTTCGGCGAAACCGGCCCGGCGCACAGCGTCAACGAATTGATCCGCCGGCACATCATCGCCGGCAGTGTCCTGGTCGGAGTCCTGGCATTCGGCCTCGGCGGCTGGGCCTCGACCGCGGAAATTGCCGGCGCGCTGATTGCGCCGGGCGATGTCGTCGTCGACTCCAATATCCAGAAGGTGCAGCACCCTACCGGCGGCGTGGTCGGCAAATTGTTCGTGCACGACGGCGACCACGTCAAGGCGGGACAAATTCTCATTCAACTCGATGAGACCGTCACGCAGGCCAATCTGGCCATCGTCACCAAGGGCCTTACCGAACTTTATGCGCGCAAAGCGCGGCTTGCCGCCGAACGCGACGGCACCGATTCGGTCGCCGTGCCGGAAGAGCTCGCCGGCCATCTCGACGATCCGGGCGTGGCCGACGCGCTGGCCAGCGAGCGCCGGCTGTTCGACTTGCGGCGGCAAGACCGCGCCGGCCAGAAAAAGCAGCTCCAGGAGCGGGTCACCCAGTTGCAGCAGGAGATCGCCGGGCTCACCGCCCAACAGGACGCCAAGGACAAGGAAGTCGCGCTGATCGAGCAGGAGCTCAAAGGCGTCCGCGATCTGTATGCGAAGAATTTGGTGCAGCTTAACCGGCTCACCTCGCTCGAGCGCGACGAAGCGCAGCTTGAGGGCGCGCGCGGCCAGCTCGTCGCTCAAGCCGCGGAGGCCAAGGGCAAGATCGCCGAGACGCAGCTGCAAATCATCCAGGTCGATGCGGATCTCGCCAGCGACGTCGCCAAGGAGCTGCGCGAGACCGACAGCAAGATCGGTGAATTCGTCGAACGCAAAATCACCGCGGAAGATCAGCTCAAACGCACCGACATCCGTGCGCCGCAAGACGGCATCGTGTTCCAGATGACCGCAAATACCGTCGGCGGCGTCATCACCGCCGGCGATCCGACCATGATGATCGTGCCCGAGGACGACAAGCTGCAGGTCGAGGTCAAAGTCGATCCCAAGGACATCGACGACGTGCAGGTCGATCAGCCCGTGGTGCTGCGCTTCACCTCATTCAACGCGCGCACGACGCCGGAGATCAACGCCAAGGTGGTGCGGATCGGCGCCGATACCACCACCGATCAGCGCACCGGCCGCACCTATTATACGGTCCGCATCGGCATGACCAACGACGAGATCAAGCGGCTTGGCGACGTCAAGCTCACTCCGGGCATGCCGGTCGAGGCCTATATCGAGACCGGCGAGCGCACTATGCTGTCCTATCTGCTCAAACCCTTGCACGACCAGCTGATGCGGTCGTTCCGGGAAAAATAATCGTCTTTCCATCCTGCCGCGCTGCGCCAAGTGGGATAGAATGACAGCCGTGTTGCAGGGACTCTCAGGATCATGACCAGGATAGCCGGCTGGGCGCGCCAGTTCGGGGTGGCGCGCGCGGTTTGCCTCGTGCTGTTGTTCGCGCTCATTCCGCTGCGGCTCGCCGACCCGCGGCCGCTTGAGGAACTGCGGCTGCGCACCTTCGATTTCTACCAGGTCCTGCGCCCGCGCGTGCAAGACGGCTATCCGGTCGTCATCGTCGATATCGACGAGGCAAGCCTCAAGGCGATCGGGCAATGGCCATGGCCGCGCACCACCGTGGCCGATCTCGTCACCCGCATCACCCAGCTCGGGGGCGGTCGTCATCGGCTTCGACATCATCTTTGCGGAACCGGACCGCATGTCGCCGGCGATCGCCGAACAGAGTTTCCGCGGTATCGACGCGGACACCCGCGCCAAGCTCGACAGCCTGCCGAGCAACGACGAAGTTCTGGCCGATGCGATCAAGCACTCGCGTGTCGTGGTCGGTGAGGCCGGCGCCGCGACGCCGACCCCGACGCCGCCGGGCGAGGCGGCGCTGCAGACCGGCTTCGCCGTTCGCGGACCCAATCCGGCGCCTTATCTGGTGACCTTTCCCGGAATCCTGCGCAACGTTCCAGCGATCGAGATGGCCGCAGCCGGCCGCGGCCTGTTCTCGATCAATCCCGAGCGCGACGGCATCATCCGCCTCGTACCGGTGATCATGGAGGCGCAAGGCGCGTTGGTGCCCTCGCTCACCATGGAGATGCTGCGGGTCGTCACCCAATCGGGCGCCATCCTGGTGCGCGTCAACGATGCCGGCGTGCAGTCCGTGGCGGTACCGGGCCTCGAAGTGCCGACCGATCAGAACGGTCAATTCTGGGTGCATTTCAACAAGCACGATCCGGCCCGGTTCGTCTCGGCCAAGGATGTGCTGCAAGGCACCGTGCCCGCGGATCGCTTTCGCGGCAGGCTCGTCCTCATCGGCACCTCGGCGATCGGCCTGCTCGACCTCAAGACGACGCCGGTCGAGGCGGCGATGCCCGGGGTCGAAGTGCATGCTCAAATCCTCGAAAGCGTCTTGAACAAGTCGCTACTGGTCCATCCGGACTACGCCATCGGCGCCGAGCTGACGGCCGCGGTGTTGATCGGTCTGGCGATCATCGTTGCGGCGCCGATGTTGTCGGCGACCGTCGTCGTGATCCTTGGCGTCGGTATCATCGCCGGGCTGATCGGCCTGTCGCTCTATTTGTTCGAGGCGGACAATCTGCTCATCGATTTCACCTACCCGTTGATCTCGAGCTGGCTGATCTATCTGGTGCTGACCTTCGTCAATTATTTCCGCGAGCAGAAGCAGCGCCAGCAGATCCGTTCCGCCTTCGGCTATTACCTTTCGCCGCACATGGTCGAGCAACTGGCCCGCTCGCCGGAAAAGCTCGTGCTCGGCGGCGAGGAGCGGCGCATGACCATCCTGTTTTCCGACGTGCGTGGCTTTACCACCATCTCCGAGCACTACAAGGACGATCCGCAAGGCCTGACGCGGCTGATGAACCGCTTCCTCACGCCGCTGACCAACGCCATCATCGAGCGCAAAGGCACCATCGACAAATATATCGGCGATGCCATCATGGCGTTCTGGAACGCTCCGGTCGATGACGCCGAACAGGAAGCCAATGCCTGCGATGCGGCGCTGGAAATGCAGGCCCGCGCCGCGGCGCTCAACGTCGAGCTCAAGCGCGAGGCCGAGGCCAATGGCGGGGTCTATATGCCGCTGCGCATCGGCGTCGGGCTCAACACCGGGCCTTGCGTCGTCGGCAATATGGGATCGGATTTCCGCTTCAATTATTCGGTGCTCGGCGACACCGTCAACTTTGCGTCGCGGCTCGAAGCGCGGACCAAGGATTATCGCCTTCGGCTGGTGGTCGGCTCGCGTACCGCCGAAGGAGCCAAGCAGAAATTCGCCACGATGGAAATCGATCTGATCCAGGTGAAGGGCAAAACGCAGCCCGAGGCGGTATTCGCGGTGCTTGGCCGTGCCGAGGTCGAGCAGAATCCACACTGCCGCGAATTGCGCGAGCTGAACGCCCAGATGCTGGCTGCGTTCCGCAAGCAACAATGGGATGAGGCGCAAAATCTGATCGCGCGCTGCCGCAAGATCGCCGACGAATTCGACGTCGCCGGTCTCTACGAGATGTATGAGGAGCGCATCGCCACCTATCGCGCCGAGCCGCCCGGCCCGGATTGGGACGGCGTCTACGAAGCCGAGTCGAAATAGCGCGACCTTAGAAGTTCACCGAGGCCGGCGTCGGTGTCCGCTGGGCGACGGCGATGGCCGGCGACACGAACTCCCGCACCCCGGCGTCGTCGAGCACGAACAGCGGAGCGATCCTGGGCATCTCGACGTCTTTGACCAGCGTCAGCCAGCGATTGTCGAGCATGATCCAATCGCCGCCATTGCGTACGGCGACGATGGCGTGGTCTTCGTTGGCGGCGATATTGCGGACGATCACCAGCCTGACGTCCGCTGCGGGCACGCCCGCCGCGGTCAGCGCGACGTATTTGGCGATGGCGTAATCCTCGCAGTCGCCGCGGCCGGTGGTGAATGTCTCAAGCGGCGGGCTCCAGCGATCGGGCACCCCCCATTGCGCCATGTCGCTCATCGGCTCGATCGCCATGTTGACGGCGCGATTGATGACGCCGATGCGGGCCAGCCCGCTTAGCGCCCGGCCTTGCGCAACGATGGCGAGAAAATTCCGCGCCGCTTGCGGGCAGCGATCGTTGCTGCTGGCGCAATCCGCGAAGATTTCATTGTCGGCGCGAATTCTCGATTCGACGCCCTGCCACTTGGCCACAGACCCCCCCGAACGAGACGGGTGTGGCGGCGAGGTCGAACGGCTCCGATATCCGCGGCCGCGGCGGTGACAGCGGGCTCTCCGGTTGCGCCGGATCGAGTGCCGCCATCCGCGTAGATCCCTCGGTGCGCGGATTATTCTCCGCTTGCACTTGGTCTTTGCTGTCGGATTTATCGGCCGGCCCGGCGGCGGCGACTTGCCGTTGCGCGGGCGTCGACGCCGGCGGCGAGGGGCGCGGGCGCAGGATAATCGTTTCCGACATGTCGGCCGCTGCTGCCTGCGTAGGCACCTCGGCGCGCAAAGTGTTTTGCAGTGGCGCTTGGTCTTTGCCGCCGGAATTTTCCGCCAGGCTATTGGCGGCGACGGCAGCGACCGGTTGTTGCGCCGGCGCGAAAGCAGGCGCTGTCGCCGAAGCGAGCACCGCCGCCGATGGCGTGCTCCAGAACGTGTCGGTATCGCTGCCGGCGGCTGCCGGCCACACCAGGATGCATGCGGCAAATGCGAATGCCGCTCCACGACGCAACATTTTGACGTCCCTGAACTCCCGGGTCCGGCGCTGATGCGCTCTCTCCCGGCTCTGTGTTCGGGGACGCCATAACCCCGCCGCTGCTGCCGCCCGGTTAAAAGGCGCGCCGCGCGGCCGGCGGAACGAAATCAGCGTGTAGCAACCGCCAAACGGTTGCCGACAATTTTAGCGATCGAGTTGAAATTGCTTTTACAGCGAGCCGTTTCTGCGATTAAATGCGACAGTCCGCTTTGAAACTAACGTCGCTTTGCAATGCGGCGACACAGGGGGAGTTCGGATGCGCCTCATAAAAATATGCGTTCTTGCCGTCTGCGGCCTCGCGTTCGGTCTCGGCGTTCGCGCCGCCTCGGCGCAGGACAAGACTTTCACGCTGAAACTCTCGCACTGGGTGCCGCCGTCGCATCCATTGCAGAAGGCGATTCAGGATTGGGCCGACGACATCGAGAAGGCCTCGAACGGAACCATCAAATACCAGATCTATCCCTCGCAGCAGCTCGGCAAGGCGTTCGACCATTACGACATGGCGCGCGACGGCATTGCCGACTTCGCTTACGTCAATCCGGGCTATCAGCCGGGCCGCTTCCCGATCATCGCCGCGGGCGAGCTGCCGTTCCTGGTCGGCAAGGCCAAGGGCGGCAATCGCGCGGTCGACGCCTGGTACCGGCAATACGCCGCGACCGAGATGAAGGACGTCCATTACTGCTTCGCCTTCGTGCTCGATCCGCTGGTGTGGCATTCCACCAATAAGAAGATCGTGGTGCCGGACGACATCAAAGGCATGAAGGTGCGCCCGGCCCAAGGCACCATCGCGGCCTGGGTGACGCAGCTCGGCGGCACCAATGTCGAGGCCAGCGCGCCGGAGGTGCGGGATGTTCTCGCCAAGGGCGTCGCCGACGCCGTCACCTTCCCGTGGGGCTCGATGTTCCTGTTCGGCATCGACAAGGTGACCAAATACGACATGGACGAGCCGCTCGGCTCGGTGATGTTCGCGTGGATCATGAACAAGGACACTTACGCGGCCATGTCACCGTCGCAGCAGAAGGTGATCGACGATCACTGTACGTCCGAATGGGCCGCCAGGTTCGCCGACCCGTGGGCCGACTTCGAGCACGCCGGCCTCGCCAAGATGCAGCAGACGCCGGGCCACGAGGTCTACAAGATCTCCGACGAACAGCTTGGCGAGTGGAAGAAATCGGCCGAACCGCTCAAGCAGAAGTGGGCGGACGGCGTGAAGAAGGTGGGCGGCGATCCCGACGCGATCTACAAAGGCTTGGAAGCGTCACTGACCCAATACAACGCGGGCTTCTGACCGACGCGAAGGCAATGAGGCTGGCGGCGGACTTCCCGCCGCCGCCGCCATACGGGACCAGTGCCGATGTCGGAAGCCGACGTTGACGCCGCCGAAGTCGTTGCGCCCACGCCGGCACGCAAGCCCAATGCGATGGATCGTTTCATCGACGGCATCGAACTGATTGCCGCGTTCTTCATCGGTCTCGTCGCGCTCGACATCTTCGTTTCGGTGATGCTGCGTTACTTCTTCAGCGTGCAGATTCCCGACGGTTACGATTTCGGCCGGCTGCTGCTCGGCATCGTCATCTTCTGGGGCATCGCCGCGACCTCGTACCGCGGCAATCACATCACCGTCGACCTGGTTTATGCCAATGTCGGTGAGCGCATGCAGCGCGTCATCGATGTCTTCGCGACATTGGTATTGTTGTTCGTGGTGTCGGTCCAGACCTACACTTTGTTCGACAAGGTCCGCGGTACCTATGCCGACAACGTGCTGACCTTCGATCTGCGGCTGCCGGTATGGCCGTTTTTCCTGGTCGCCTGGATCGGCGACGTGTCCGCGGTCCTGCTGATTGCGGTGCGGACCTACCGGTTGATCTTCCATCCCGAATTGCTCGGCGGCAAATACCAGTACAAGCCGGTCGAGTGAGACGTCATCGCATGAGGCATCCGTGAGTCCCGACGCCGTCGCGGATCATCGGCTTCGTCAGCCTGTTCGCGCTGATGCTGCTGCGCGTGCCGGTCGGCATGGCGATGGGCCTGGTCGGCGTCTCCGGCTTCGCTTATCTGGTCGGCGGCACGCCGGCGCTGAAAAGCGTCGGGCTGACCTCGATGCGCACGGTGACCGATTACACCTTCGGCGTCATCCCGATGTTCCTGTTGATGGGCGCCTTCGTGTCCAATTCGGGGATGAGCCGCGAACTGTTTCGTGCCGCCAATTCCTTTGTCGGCCACTTTAAGGGCGGGCTCGGCATCGCCACCATCGCCGCTTGCGCCGGCTTTGCCGCGATCTCGGGCTCCTCGGTCGCCACCGCGGCGACCTTTGCCACCGTCGCCTACCCGGAGATGCGGCGTTACGATTATCCGCAGAGCTTCGCCACCGGCGTGATTGCCGCCGGCGGCACGCTCGGCGCCATGCTGCCGCCGTCGACCGTGCTTGCCGTCTACGGCATCATCACCGAACAGGACATCGGCAAGCTGTTCATCGCCGGCATTATCCCGGGGCTCCTGGCCGCGGCCATGGACATGATGACGGTGGTGCTGATCGGCAAGCTGCGGCCGAACTTTCTGCCGTCGGCGCCGCGGCACAGCTGGGCCGAGCGCCGCGCCGGACTGCGCGACATCTGGGCGACGCTGCTGCTCTTCCTCCTGGTCATCGGCGGCCTCTATGGCGGGCTGTTCACGCCGACCGAGGCCGGCGGCGTCGGCGCCTCGGGTGCGTTCATCATCGGTGTGGCGCGGGGTAAACTATCGCGCACGGAAATCCGCCGCTCGCTGTTGCAGGCGGTGCGCACCGCCGCCGCCGTATTGACGGTGCTGATCGGAGCGCTGTTGTTCGGCTATTTCCTCACCGTGACGCAGACGCCGCAAAAGGTGACCGAATTTCTCACCGGCCTGGGGCTTGGCCGCTACGGCGTGCTGGCGCTGATCATGCTGATGTACATCGTGCTCGGCTGCCTCATGGATTCGCTCGCCATGATCATCCTGACGATCCCGATCATATTTCCGGTGGTCACGCAGCTCGGCTTCGATCCGATCTGGTTCGGCGTGATCATCGTGATGACGGTCGAACTCGGCCTCATTCATCCGCCGGTCGGCATGAATGTCTTCGTGATCAAGACCGTGGTGCAGGACGTGAGCTTTTCGACGATCTTTATCGGCGTGCTGCCGTTTATCGTCACCGACCTCATTCGGCTGGTGATTCTGATCGCATTTCCGATTTTGGCGCTGTGGTTGCCGTCACATATGTGAGCGGTGACGCTTAATTCCGGCCGCCGCCGGCGAGCACCGCGCGGGTGGCGCGGTCGGGGCCGAAATCGTCGACGCTGTCGATCGCCAACAGGTCGGCAAGGCGCGTGCGCGCGCGGTTGACGCGGCTCTTGATGGTGCCGACCGCGCAGCCGCAGATCGCTGCGGCGTCATCGTAGGAGAAGCCGGATGCGCCGACCAGGATCAGCGCCTCGCGCTGATCGGATGGCAGCTTCGCCAGCGCCGCGCGGAACTCTTCGAATTCGACCCGGCCGGTCTGCTCCGGTTGCGATTTCAGCGTTTCGGCATAGCGGCCGTCGGCGTCTTCCACCTCGCGCCGCCGTTTGCGGTATTCGGAGCGGAACAGGTTGCGCAGAATGGTGAACAGCCATGCCGGCATGTTGGTGCCGGGCTGAAACGAGTCGATATGCGCCAGCGCCCGTAACAGCGTTTCCTGAACCAGATCGTCGGCGCGGTCGATATTGCCGCACAGCGAGATGGCAAAGGCGCGCAGGCTCGGCACAGTGCCGAGGACTTGATCGCGTATCGCAGGGTCGAGCTTCATTGCTGACTGGTCCACCATCAATCCTGGTCTTGGTCGCCTAGCCGGCGAACCAAATCGGCGAGGTGCTGCGGCACACCCTGACTGACGACGTCGTTGTACATGGCGCGCAGCTGCTGGCCGATCCGCGCTTGAACTTCCCGGCCCAGACGGGCTTCGGGTTTGTGGGTCGTGGCGGCTGGCCTGGCCATGGGATCCTGATTCTCCGGCTTCTCCGCGACCGGCTCCAACGGCTCAAGGTTGGTTTTGCGGTGCTTCATCGTGTCGTCTTTCCCCCACTCGCCCATTGCCGACCGATCCCTGGGACCCCATCAACTTTGCGCTAACGCACTGACAGGCCCCATAGTTCCGCTATCCAAACCGAATTGGAACTTTTTTTGCGCGGCAGCGTTTTTCCCAGTAACCTCAGCACTATGGAAGGGGAGGGTGTATTGTCGACTTCGCAAGCCGTACTCCAGCACCTGCCGTCGCTGCGCCGCTACGCGCGCGCCTTGACCGGCAGTCAGGCCTCAGGCGACGCCTATGTCGTCGCTACCGTGGAATCGCTGATTGCCAGCCCGAAAATCCTGGAATCGGGCTCCAATTCGCGGGTGGCGCTCTATCGTCTGTTCACCAAAATCTGGAACTCCGTGGCGGTCAACGGCAAGGCCGAAGCCGGGGAGGTGGTGCTGCCGCCGGAGCAGCACCTGACCCAGATTACGCCGCGGCCGCGCCAAGCCTTTCTCTTGGTGGCGCTCGAAGGCTTTTCGGAGGAAGACGCCGCCGAGGTTCTCGATTGCGACCTGCCGACGCTACGGGAGCTGGTCGAAGAATCGGGCCGCGAACTCGCCGCCGAGATCGCGACCGATGTGCTGATCATCGAGGACGAGACATTTATCGCCATGGATATCGAGGCCCTGGTTGAAAGCCTCGGTCATAATGTGATCGGCATCGCCCGCACCCACAGCGAGGCGCTGGCGCTGGCCAAGCAGAAACGGCCGGGACTCATTCTCGCCGACATCCAACTGGCCGACGGCAGTTCGGGGCTCGACGCCGTGAACGAACTGCTCGGCTCGTTCGAGGTACCGGTCATCTTCATTACCGCCTATCCGGAACGCTTCCTGACCGGACAGCGCCCGGAGCCAGCATTCCTGATCGCCAAGCCGTTCCAAGTGGCGGTCGTTTCCGCGGTGGTCAGTCAAGCGCTGTTCTTCGGCCGTAAGGCGCGGCAGCGCGAACGTAAGCCGGCCGAGCGGCAAGCGACGCTGTAATTTTCGAATCCTCGCACGCGGTGCAAAGTGGCCGGGCCGTGTCCCGGCCATTTTTCTTTTTGGATCGCGAAGACGGATCGCGCCGCCAAGTGGCGTTGCTGCGTCAAAAATGTGCGGGGAAAAAGTTTAGGGCGCAGCCGATCGGCATATCGGCTGCGCCCAACATGGCCGGCCAAGCACGGGGGGAGGGGGGAAGAATGGCCGTCCGCCATAACAAGCATGGATCGGCAGGTTTGTTCCTCGCGGTACGCTTGTCACAGACCCGTGAAAATCCCGCCCGTGAAAATGCCGGGCGCGAAAATTCCGCCTATGAAGATTTGCGGCCGTGGTCCCGGCGCGTGAACTATTCCGCGCTCAATCACGACGCAGTGACTGCGGCAGGCCGACGGAACCCGTTGTGGCACTGGGCCGTTGTATTGCCGGTTGGTGTGATCGGCGTGGGGGGCTTTTCGTGTGCCTGATCGGTCGTCAGCACGACTGGATCGGCGGAGCGGAGAAGTCCTATGGCCCGGTTATTTGTTCGCCTGGTGGGCGCTTTAGGAGCGACGGCGCTGGCGCTGTTCTTCCTCGGTCTCCTGCCGTTTCTCAGTGCGGTTCCGACCGCCGGGGCGGGTTACGTTGCCACTTCGCCCGGCTTCACCGTGAACCGCGAGCTCAAGGGCGATCGGCTGCCGGTTCATGCCACGCTCAATGCGTCGGCGTGGCAAACGGAATTCGCATCCCAAATATTCGCATCCCCGGCTCATGCGCCGGCGCCGGGCGAAATCCCGTTCGGCTGCGATCCCGCCTTCTCGCCGGTTTCGGCGCCGCGACTGGCCTATATCTACGGCCGCTGTCTGTCGTAGCCGTAAACGGTCAGGGGAATTCCTTATCCATCGATTGCCGATGAGCCGGAGCTTTGTCGCCGCCGCGGTATCGCGCTGAACCAATTGCGCGCGACGCGCGTCTCATAAAAAAACACAGTTACGCCGGTTTGCACAATGCCGCGCAAGTCAGCAGGCGCTCGTAAGCGTTTGTTTTGTTTGTTTGGTACTTGTTTGATGCAGCTCATGGAACTTTCTACTTCGCCAAACACTTGTTGCGATCGAGAACGGCATTTCGACACGGGAGCCTGCCATGTGGGCAAATCCGGCCAAGCAACGAACGACGATTTTCTGTGCGGCGCTGATCGCGAGCGCGATGGCGCTCCCGGCCGCGCCCGCTGCGGCGCAGACTTTCCCGGCGCAGCCGCAATATGCGCCGGCGGCCGAGCAGCCCGGCGACGACGGCGATCTTTCGGCCGCGCTGCAGCGGCAAGTGGTGCCCTACCCGACCAACGAGCCGGCCGGCACCATCGTCATCGATACCGCGCACGCCTACCTTTATCTGACGCTCGGCCGCGGCCAGGCGCTGCGCTATGGCATCGGCGTCGGCCGGCAGGGATTTACCTGGTCCGGGACCGAAACCATCATGCGCAAGGCCGAATGGCCGGATTGGTTTCCGCCGGCCGAGATGGTCGCCCGGCAGCCCTATCTGCCGCGTTTCGTCGCCGGCGGCCCCGGCAATCCGCTCGGCGCCCGCGCCATGTATCTCGGCAATACCGATTACCGCATCCACGGCACCAACGATCCGTCCTCGATCGGCAAGCACATGTCGAGCGGCTGCATTCGCCTGCTCAATGCCGACGTGATCGATCTTTATAGCCGCGTCGGCATCGGCACTAAGGTCGTGGTGCTGCCGAACGACCAAAGGCAGGCCGCAATCGACGACAGCCGTCGCGTTGCCAGCGAAGACATACCGCAGCAGTCGCGCGGCGCGCCGCCGCCCGGTTTCCGCGCGGCCGGCATCTATTGAGCTAGCCTAGCGCCAAGCCAAGAGGCTTTCCCAGCGGGGCTGGAATCCGGCATAATCGGGTTCCAGCCTCTTCTCTTTATTGCAACCAATCACGATCTTTATGCATTGGCGACAATAGTGAAAGCGTCAAGGCATGGGCATGCCTGATCAAAATAAGTCCGACACAATCGAACCGGAGTCTGCTGCGCTTGAGCAGATCACGCCCAACCATCCGGTGCGGGAAAATATCGCCAATCTCGAAAATGAACTGCGTAGCCGCGCCAGGCAGCAGGAAGCTCTCGCCCAGCTCGGCGAGCGGGCGCTCGTCGAGCCCGATCTCGAGCGGCTCCTCAACGATGCCGTCAGCACGGTCGCGCTGACGTTGGCGGTCGACTTCGTCAAAATCCTGGAGCTCTTGCCCGGCAATGGCGAACTGATGCTGCGCGCCGGCCTCGGCTGGAACAGCGACCTGGTCGGCACGATTTTGACGACCAGCGTGCCGAACGGCTACGCGCGCTTCACGTTGGATAGTTCCGTCCCGGTCGTCATCGCCGACTTTGCCGGCGAGCGCAGGTTCGAAGTCCCCCAATACATGAAGGACCACGCCTGCGTGAGCGGCATGAACGTGACCATCGCCGGCCGCGACGGCCGCGCCTATGGCATCCTCGGCGTCTGCGTCGCGAAAAAGCGGCCGTTCAGCGCGCAGGAGACTGCCTTCCTCGCCGCCGCCGGCAACCTGCTCGCCGGCGCCATCCAGCGCCGCCAGCTCGAACAGCGCCACGAGCTGATGATCCGCGACATGCGCCATCGCTCCGGCAATCTGTTCTCGCAGCTGTTAGCCTTGTTCTCGCAGACGGCGCGGACCTCGAAAAGCATTGCCGATCTCGCCAGCAAGTATCAGGCGCGCGTGCTGGCCATGGCCAACGCCCACCGGCTGATCACCGAGGGCGGCTGGCAATCGATCCCGATCATGGAACTGATCTATGTCGTGCTCGGTCCTTACATCGACCGGGCGTCGCTCGACGGGCCGAATATCGATCTCGAACCGGATCCGGTTTTCAATCTCAGCGCGGCGCTGCACGAGCTTGCCGCCAACGCGATCAAGCATGGCAGCCTGTCGCGCTCCAAGGGCCAGCTCGATCTGCGCTGGTCGGTCGAGCGCACGCAGCGCGGCATGACGCTCACCCTCGACTGGGTGGAGAAGAACGGCCCACCGGCGCGGCGGCCGCGGAAAGTCGGCTTCGGCTCGCGTCTGATCGATCTCGTCATCGAACGGCAGCTCAACGGCGAAGTGAGCCGCACCTTCTCGCGCAAAGGGCTCAGCGTGAAGCTCGTCGTGCCGCTGACGCATGAGCGCTGGCCGTCGCCAGCCGCCGTCACCAACAATGACTTGCCGCAGCGGTCGTAGGCACCGTAGGCTGGCGGCAAAATCCCACGGAGTCGCCGGCTTGCCGCCAAGACGCACGCCATTCGAACAGATCGCGTTATTGCTGCAGGGCGGCGGCGCGCTCGGCTCGTATCAAGCCGGGGTCTATCAGGCGCTCGCCGAGGCGGATCTGCATCCTGATTGGGTGGCGGGCATCTCGATCGGGGCGATCAATTCGGCGATCATTGCCGGCAATGCGCCCGAGCGGCGGGTCGATTGCCTGCGCGAATTCTGGGAGACCGTCAGCGCCTCTCCGTTGGGAATTCCCTATTTCAAATCGATCGAATTGCGCGACGAGGTGAACCACCAATTCGTCAATCAAGTCCGCGCCATGGGCATCCTGCTGTTCGGCGCGCCGAATTTTTTCGTGCCGCGTATGCCGCCGGCGATGCTGTGGCCGGGCGGCCGCACCGAAAAAGCGAGCTACTACGACAATACGCCGCTGTGGGCGACGCTCGAGCGGCTGGTCGATTTCGACCGCATCAACGCCGGCGCCATGCGCTTTAGCGTTGGCGCGGTCGATGTCTGCAGCGGCAATTTCACCTATTTCGACACCACGACGCACCGGATCGGTGTTGAGCACGTCGTCGCCAGCGGCTCGTTGCCGCCCGGCTTTCCGGCGACCGAGATTGACGGCCAGTATTTCTGGGACGGCGGGTTGATCTCCAACACCCCGCTGCAATGGGTGCTCGACTTCCGGCCCCGGCGCGACACGCTGGCGTTCCAGGTCGATCTGTGGAATGCGCGCGGCGCGTTGCCAAAGGACCTGGTTGAAGTGGAAGTGCGCCACAAGGAAATCGTGTATTCAAGCCGGACCCGCGCGGCGACGGATCGGTACAAGCACGAGCAGAAACTCCGGATTGCGGCGGCGAATCTGCTCAAGCGGCTTCCGGAGGCGCTTCGCGAGGGCGCCGATGCCAAGCTATTGGCGCGAGAAGCCGACGACAAAGTGTGCAATATCGTGCACCTGATCTACCGCTCCCAAGCCTATGAAGGCATTGCCAAGGACTTTGAGTTTTCCCGCCGCACCATGGAGGAGCACTGGATGACCGGATACCACAATGCCCGGCATACGCTGGCGGACCCGGAGGTGTTGCAGCTTCCCGACCGTCAGGACGGCGTCCGCACATTTGACCTCGGCGCAGATCGCCGGCCTTAGAACAAAATCCGGGAAACAATCTGTCCTGGATGCGATCCGGGCTGGACGCCGGCTTGCGGATAAGATCATGCTCCAACCATTAATCTACAGCGATTACCTGGAGGGGATGAGTTCTCGCGCATCATGAAAGAACAAGTTGTCAGTTTTCAATCCGCGGGCTTGCGCCTGCACGGCGTGTTGGGCGTGCCGGAGGGCTTGCGGCCGTCCGAGCGGCGCGCCGCGTTTCTGGTGCTGCACGGCTTCGGCTCCAACAGCGAAAGCTCCAACGTGCTGGCGCCGACGCGGGTGTTGAGCGAGTTCGGCTACGTGACGCTGCGCTTCGACATGCGCGGCTGCGGCAAGAGCGAAGGCGAGTTCGGCCGCGTCATCTGTCTCGAGCAAGTCGAGGATTTGGGCAATGCGCTCGACTTTCTCAGCCATCATCCCGCCGTCGATCCCGGCCGCATCGGCGCCATCGGCTCGAGCTTCGGCGGCGCGGTCGCGGTCTATGCCGGCGGCGTCAATCCGCGCCTCGCCGCGGTCGTCTCCAACGGCGGCTGGGGCCACGGCGAGCGTAAATTCCGCGGCCAGCATCCGAGCCCGGAGGCCTGGGCGAAATTCACAAAAATGCTCGAAGAAGGCCGCGCCCATCGCGCCCGCACCGGGCAATCGCTGATGGTGCCGCGCTACGACATCGTGCCGATCCCCAATCACGTGCGCGAAAATCTGGAGCGGCAGAAAGTCGGCATGCTGGCGCCGAATTCCGTCGAGATGTTTCCGGCCGAGACGGCGCAAAGCATGTTCGACTTCCGCGCCGAGGAGGTGGTGGGTAAGATCGCGCCGCGGCCGCTGCTGTTGATCCACGCCGCCAACGATTCGGTGACGCCGACCGAGCAGTCGATCGAGATGTTCAAGCGCGCCGGCCAGCCCGCGGAGCTGCATCTGTTCAGCGGGCTCGATCATTTCCTGTTCGCGGAAAATTCGACGCGGGTGTGGTCGCTGTTGCGCAGTTGGCTCGACCTCTATTTCCCGGCGGCGCAATAATCCGGTTGGGCATGAATTGAAATTCGCCTTTGCCCCATTGTGCTCGTTTCCCGGATGCGGTGCAGCGTGAAACCGTGCGCCGCTGATCCGGGATCGTCGCAGATTGGAGTTCGTAACGATCCCGGGTCTGCAGCGCACCACTTCGCTTACGCTACGTGCTGCGCCGCGCCCGGGAAACGTTGAAATGACTGGAGAGACAGAGTGAGCGAAAAGATCTCTGGTCGGCCACGACGAGCTCGGCCGCTTCATCCGCGACGTGCTGGTCGCCAAAGGCGCGCGTGCCGATGATGCCGCCGTCGTCGCCGAAGGCCTGGTCTGGGCCAATCTGCGCGGCGGCGACGGTCACGGCGTGTCGCGGCTGCCGCGCTACCTGAAACTGATCGACAACGGCGAGATCGATATGACGGTCAAGCCGCGGCTGATCCACGACCGCGCCGCGACTTTCGTGCTCGACTGCGGCCACGGCTTCGGCCCGGTCGCGGTGATGCAAGCCGCCGCGCTCGCGGTCGAGCGGGCCAAGCAAACCGGCATCTGCTTCGGCTTGGTGCGCGAAACCACGCATACCGGCGCCATCGGCCGCTATGCGCAATGGATCGCCGAGCGAGGTTTTGCCGCCGTGCTGATGGGCGCCGGGCCCGCTCTGATGGCCTATCACGGCGCGCGGGTGGCAAGCATGGCGACGAGCCCGATCGCCATTGCGGTGCCGAGCGGCAACGGCCCGATCGTGCTCGACATGGCGACCTCGACCATCTCCAACGGCAAGATTTTGCAGGCGCGCGCCACCGGCACGCCGCTGCCGCCGAACACGGTGCTCAGCGCGGCGGGCGAGCCGACCACCGATCCGAACCAAGCCGAGATTTTGCTGCCGCTCGGCGGGCCGAAAGGCTCAGGCCTCGGCTTGATGTTCGAGCTCCTCGCCAGCGTACTCGCCGCCGCGCCGATCCAGGCCCGCGCGCTCGGTGCCGAGAAGCGCGATCGCAACACCGGCAATACCGCGATGTTCGTCATCGATATCGCAAGCTTCCGGCCGCTCGCCGATTACACCCGCGATGCCGATGTGCTCACCGGGATCCTCAAAGCGCTGCCGCGGCAGGCGGGCTTCGACGAGATCACTCTGCCCGGCGAGCGCTCCGCCCGCACTGAAGCCGCCCGCCGCAAGTCGGGCATTCCGATTCCGAGCAGGCTTTGGGCGGAGCTGGAAGGGATTGCCAAGGCGCAGGCGGTCAAATTGCCGGCGCGCTTAGCTTCGTAGGGCGAGTTTCGCAGGGTGGGCGCCGCGGCGTGAGCGCCAAGCCGCGTGGGCAAAATCGTGCGAATGCCATAGCCGTCGAAGACGGGCGTAAACGCCCTTATGGCCCACGCGGTGGCGCAGGTGCAGCGATTTTACCCACCCTGCGCCTATTCCGCCTTGACCCCGGCGGCGCGGATCACGCCGCCCCATCGTTCGCGCTCATCCTTGAGAAAGACCGCCATCTGCGCCGGCGTGTCGCCGACCGCGGTGGCGCTCATGTCGACGAGCCGCTTGGCCATGTCCGGTTGGTGGAGCGCCTCGGCGACGGCCGACGACAGCTTTTCGGCGATCTCCGGCGGCGTTCCCGGCGGCGCGACCATCGCGAACCAGGTCGACGCCTGATATCCCGGCAGCACTTCGGCCATCGCCGGTACGTCGGGCAGGAATTGGTTGCGCTGTTCGCTGCCGACGGCGAGCGCGCGGAGCTTGCCCGCTTTGATCTGGGGCAGCACCGTCGAGAGCTCGATGAACATCATGTCGATCCGGCCGCCAAGGAGGTCAGTCAGCGCCGGCGCGCTGCCTTTGTACGGCACGTGGACGATGTCGATGCCCGCCATCGCTTTGAACAGTTCGCCGGCCAGGTGCGCGCTGGTGCCATAGCCCTGCGAGGCAAAATTCAGCTGGTTCGGATGCGCTTTGGCAAAGGCGATTAGCTCGCGGACGCTGGTCGCCTCCTCCTTCGGCGGCACCGCCAGCACCAGCGGCACGGTGGCTTCGAGCGAGATCGGAACGAAACTGTCCGGATCGTAGGCAAGCTGTTTGAAAAGCGTCTTGTTGACGACCAGCGGCGCCGGATAGGTGAACAGCAAAGTGTAGCCGTCCGGCGCGGCTTTGGCCACTTCTTCGGCGCCGATATTGCCGCCGGCGCCGGGCTTGTTGTCGACGATCACGGGCTGGCCCCATTTCTCGGACAGCTTCTGCGCCGTCAGGCGCACCAGCGTATCGGTCGTGGCGCCCGCCGGCGACGGCACGATGATCTTGATCGTTCGCGCCGGATAAGTTTGCGCCTGGCACAAGACCGGAAGACCCAGTCCGATCGCCGCCGCCAGCAAAAATCGCACGATCGTTTTCATAGGCGTCGTCTCCCCCGTTCAGATTTATGCGCGCATCGGACCGGCTCTCGCCGCCCGGCATCAATCAAGATTATCGCCAGCCGAGGCCAGGGGCGACATGTTTCAGGATTGTCTCGATGACGTGAGCGTTATAATCGACCCCGAGTTGATTAGGCACGGTCAAGAGCAATGTATCGGCCTCGGCGATGGCTTCGTCTTTCTTAAGTTGCTCGATGAGGACGTCCGGTTCGGCGGCGTAACTGCGGCCGAAAATGGCGCGCGTGTTGTCGCCGAGGAAGCCGATCGTGTCGTCGTTCTCGTTGCCTCGCCCGAAAAAGGCGCGGTCGCGGTCGTCGACGAGTGCAAAAATGCTGCGGCTCACCGACACCCGCGGCTCGCGCCCATGACCGGCCGCCTTCCACGCCTCACGGAAGATCTCTGATCTGCTCGGCCTGCTGGACGTGGAACGGGCGTCCGCTCTCGTCCATTTTGAGCGTCGAACTCTGCAAATTCAGGCCGAGCTTGGCCGCCCACTCCGCCGTGGCGTTCGTACCGGCGCCCCACCAGATGCGATCGCGCAAGCCCTCCGCGTACGGCTCGACGCGCAGCAGGCCGGGAGGATTGGGGAACATCGGTTGTGGATTTGGCCGCGCGAATCCCTCGCCGCGCAGCACTTCGAGCAACACCTCGGTGTGGCGTCTGGCCATGTCGGCATCGGTCTTGCCCTCGGCCGGGGCGTAACCGAAATAGCGCCAACCTTCGATCACCTGTTCGGGCGAACCGCGGCTGATGCCCAGTTGCAGGCGGCCGCCGGCGATGAGGTCGGCTGAACCTGCGTCCTCCGCCATGTACAGAGGATTCTCATACCGCATATCGATGACCGCCGTGCCGATCTCAATGCGCTTGGTCTTGGCGCCGGCGGCAGCCAGCAGCGGGAAGGGCGAGCCGAGCTGACGGGCGAAATGATGCACGCGGAAGTAAGCTCCGTCCGCGCCGATTGCCTCGGCGGCCACAGCCAAGTCGATCGATTGCAGGAGAGCATCGGACGCCGATCGCGTCTGCGATTGGGGCGAAGCAGTCCAATGGCCGAATGACAGGAAACCGATTTTTTTCATGGACACACGCGGTGGGAGATAAGTTGGCCTCGCCAGGGGGCGCCCACAAGGGGTGCCCCTACTACCCCTCCGCCAGCCGCAGGCCGATCAGCCGGTCGAGCGTGGCGTGGTCGGCGAGGAGTTCTGCCGAGAGGCCGCTATGGGCGATCCGGCCCCGTTCGAGGACGAGCGCGTGTTGCGTCAGCGGCAGCGCGATCTCGACGTGCTGCTCGACCAGAATGAAGGCGCATGTGCCTTCCTTGGTCATGCGCGCGATCGCGGCGGCGAGCTCGTCGACGATGATCGGCGCCAGGCCTTCGAGCGGCTCGTCGAGCAACAACAGCGCCGGATTGGTCATCAGCGCGCGCGCGATCGCCAGCATTTGCTGCTCGCCACCGGAGAGCTGATTGCCGAAATTGCGCCGACGCTCGGCGAGGCGGGGAAACAGATCGTAGACCGCCGGCAAATCCCAGCGCCCGGCGCGCGCGGCGACGGTGAGGTTTTCCTCGACCGTCAGCGAGGAGAAAATCTCGCGCTCCTGCGCCACCCAGCCGATGCCGGCCTGCGCGCGGCGGTGCGGCGGCCGCGCCGTGATGTCCTCGCCGCGCCACACAATGCGGCCGCGGCCGATTTGGGTGTAACCCATGATGGTGAGAAGGAGCGTCGACTTGCCGACGCCGTTGCGCCCGAGCACGGCAAGGCCGCCGCGCTCCGGCACCTCGAACGACACGCCGTCGAGCACGACGGCGGAGCCGTAGCCGGCGCGGACGTCGGAAAGCGACAACAGCGGCGCGGTCATGAAGCGCCGCCCGCCAGGCTTTTTTGCAAGGCGCCGTCATGCCGCGCCTTGCCGAGATAGACCGCGCGCACGCGCGGATCGGCGGCGATCTCGGCCGGCGTGCCTTCGACCAGCACGCGGCCGCCGACCAGCACGATGATGCGCTAGGCGAAGCGAAACACCAGATCCATGTCGTGCTCGATGAACAGCACGGTGATGTCGCGCGACAGACCGGCGATGGCGGCGAACAGGTCTTTGCTTTCCTCGCGCGGCACGCCCGCCGCCGGTTCGTCGAGCAGCAGCACTTTCGGCCTGCGTCGCCAGCGCCAGCGCGATTTCGAGCAGCCGTTGCTGGCCATACGGCAATTCGCGGGTCGCGCGATGGCAGGCCGGTCGCCAGCGTCAGGGCGTTGAGAATCTCGTAGGCCTCGTCGATCTCGTGGCTGTAGGCGGCAAGCTGCCGCCACCAGGTGCGCGCGACGCGGCGCCGCTCGCACACCGCAAGCGTCACCGATTCCAGCGCCGTGAGATGCGGGAACAGCGAATTGATCTGGAAGGTGCGAACCAGCCCGCGCCGCACCCGCTCGTCCGGCGGCAGCGCGGTGATGTCGTCATCGCCGAGAAAGATGCGCCGGCGTCGGGGCGCAGCATGCCGGTCATCAGATTGATCAGCGTGGTCTTGCCGGCGCCGTTGGGGCCGATCAGCGCGTAGCGCACGCCCGGCGGCAGGTCGATGTCGACGTCGGCGGCGACCACCAGCGAGCCGAAGCTTCTTGGCGAGGCCGCGCGTGGAGAGCGCCGGCGCTCACGCGCGGCTCCCAGCGCGTACGTCGAGCAGCGCACAGCCCGCCGAGGATGCCGTTCGGCAGGAACATGACGACGGCATCAAGAGCAGGCCGATCCAGAAATACCAGTATTGCGGGTTCGATACCCGGAGAACTGGTCCCGCGCGACCATGTAGACGACGGCGCCGACCAGCCCGCCATACAGCCGGCCGGTGCCGCCGAGGATCGAGCATGACCAGCACTTCGGCCGAGCGCTGGAAGCCGAGCGAATTCGAGCGACAGCGTTTCCGTGGTCTGCGCCAGCAGCGCGCCGGCGATGCCGGCGATAGCGGCGGCGATGGTGTAGATGGTGCGGATATGGGCGCGGCTCGGCGCGCCGATCGCCGGCATGCGCCGCCGTTCTCGCGGATGCCGCGCAGCGCCAGCCCGAACGGCGAATGAATGAGCCGCCGCGCGACGAGAAACAGCACGAACAGCACGGCGAGCGAATAGCTGTAGGCGGCGTAGCCGTAGAGATCGAAATCGAAGCTTGCCGAGGATCGGCCAGGTATCGATGCCTTGCAGGCCGTCGAAGCCGCCGGTGAGCCAGCTGGCGCTGTTGGCAGCCTCCTGCAGCAACAGGCCGATGCCGAGCGTGATCATGATCAGCGCCAGATGCCGGAACCGCGCGATGACGAAGCTCGTGAGCATAGCCGAACAGGCCGGCGGCGACGGCCCGCGATCAACAAGGCCGGTCAGCGGCTCGCCCCAGCCCCAGACCGAGAGCAGGCCGGCGGCATAGGCGCCGACGCCGAAGAACGCGGCGTGGCCGAGCGAGACGATGCCGGCGAAACCCAGGATCAGATCGAGCGACAGCGCGAACAGCGCCGTGATCGCGATCTGGCTCGCCAGCATCAGATAATTCGGCGACAGCACGAACGGCAGCAGCGTCGGCAGCCAGAAACGCGATCTCGCCCCAGCGCCAGCGCAGCTGAGCTTGCAGAAAATCATGCGGGCCAGCGGCGGTCATGCGTCTGCGCACGTCACGACTAGCGCCTCCCGAACAGGCCGTCGGCCGCCACATGAACAGACCATCATGACCGGATAGATGAGCAAGGAGCCGATGCGCCGGCACGTAATACTTGCCGGCGATGTCGCTGACGCCGAGCAGCATCGCGGCGACGAACGAGCCGGCAATCGAGCCGAGACCGCCGACCGAAACGACGATCAGGACATAGACCAGGTAGGTCAGCGCGAACGACGGATCGAGGCCGAGCATGTCGATGGCCAGCGCGCCGCCGAGGCCGGCGAGCCCGCTGCCGAGCGCGAAGGTGATCGCGAACAAGCCGGTCGACGTCGATGCCGAGCCCGCGCGCCATGCGCTGATTGTTCACCGCCGCGCGCACCTGCGCGCCGAACCGGGTCGCTTCCACCGTGACCACGAGCACGAGCGTGATCGCCAACGCCGACGCCGATCAGGAACAGCCGATAGACGGCGAAATTCAAACCGGCGAAGGTGATCGAGCCGTGCAGATAGGGCGGCAATTGCACCGGCTGCTGGTCGGTTCCGTAGATGTAGGCGGCAGCCGCGATCGACACGAAGACAATGCCGATGGTGAGCAGGCACTGATCGAGCTCGCCGGCATTGTAGAAGCGCCGGAAGAACAGCCGTTCGAGCACGACGCTCGCCGCGGCGGCGGCGATGAACGCCGCCGGCAGCGTCGCCAAGAACGGCCAGCCGAGCGCGTTCATCAAGGTGACGGTGACATAGCCGCCGAGCATGGCGAAGCTGCAATGCGCCAGGTTGACGAAATTCATCATGCCGAGCGTCACCGACAGCCCGACCGACATCAGGAACAGCAGCATCCCGTAAGCCGACGCCGTCGAACAGCATGCCGAAGACGGAAAGCATGGCCGGCGGCCTACGGCGTGCTTGGCGTTACGGCGTTACGTGGTCCGCGATCATTCGCGCATTGCCCGGATCCTTGACGTTCGGGCAAGCTGTCGAACTCGACGTTGCGCAATTCGTTGCCGACTTTCTCGACCCGGCGGATATAGACGGTCTGGACGATGTCGCGCGTCTCCGGATCGATCATGATCGGGCCGCGCGGGCTTTCCCAGCTCATGCCCTTGGCGGCCGCGATCAGGCAGTCGCCGTCGGCCTGGCCGCCGGTCTTCTGCAGCGCCTCGTAGATCAGATGCGTGCCGTCGTAACCGCCGACGGCGAAGAAATCCGGGATTGCGATGGAATTCGTCGTTATAGGCCTTTACGAATTCCTGGTTCATCGGCGATTGATGATTGTAGTCGTAGTCGGCGACGGTGATGATGCCGAGCGCGGCGTCGCCCATGCTTTTCAGCGCGGTTTCCGAGCCGAGCGCGTCCTGTCCCAGTACCTTTATCTTTCGAGTGTCGACGCCGCGCTCGGCGAGCGCCTTGCCGACCGCGCCCGGCTGCGCGCCGCCAGGAATCCAGATGTAGATGGCGTCGGGGTCGGCGTCCTTGGCGGCTTGGATGAAGGCGGAGAAATCCGGATTCGCCACCGGGAAGCGCACCGAGCCGACGATCTGGCCGCCGCCGTCCTTGAAGCCGGTTTGGAACCAGTTCTCCGCGTCGATGCCCGGGCCGTAGTCGGACACCATGGTATAGACCGTCTTGATGCCGTTCTTGGCCGCCCAGGTGCCGAGCGTGTAGTTGAGCTGCGGCGTCGTCGATGAAGTGCGCGCGATGTAGGGCGACTTGGTGGTGATGATCGAGGTCGCCGCGTTCATGACCACCATGAACTTCTTGGCTTCGGCGGAGACGTCGGCGGCCGCCAGCGCATTGGGCGTGAGCGAGAAGCCGCCCAGAATATCGGCGTGGTCGCGCACGATGGCCTCCTGCGCCAGCCGTTTGGCGAGGTCCGGCGCGATGCCGCCGGTGTCCTTGCGGATGAGCACGATCTTCTTGCCGGCGACGGTGTCGCCGTGCTGCTTCATATACAGGGTAACGCCGTGATCGATCTGGGCGCCAGTATCGGCGAATTGACCGGAATACTCGTTGATCATCCCGATATTGACCGCATCCTGCGCGCTGGCCGGGCCGGGCCGAAAATCGCCAGCAGCGAGTCCGGCAAGTACACATAAGGTCTTTTGCATTGCTTCCTCCCAGTTCGCGTAATGCTTAAGCGATCTCTCGGGCATATCCTCTTCCAGGTTGAGCGCGAGTGCAACGCGTATTTATGGCGCGGCGTGCCGGAGTGGGCCGCCGCCCCAACGGCGCGCTTGCATGGGTCGGCCAGGCGTGGTCCAGAATGCCGCCGACAGTTGCGGAACAGCCGTGGATTGCAATATGGACGGCAACGCGGATCGCGCCGCAGGCACAATCGACGAGGACGAAGTCGCGCGATTTTCGCGCCTCGCCGGGCAATGGTGGGATCCGCGCGGCCCGATGGCGGCGCTGCATAAATTCAATCCCGTCCGCCTCGCCTATATCCGCGACCGCCTGGCCGCGCATTTCGGCCGCGATGCGAAACGGCTCGACAGTCTTGCCGGTCTGCGCGTGCTCGATATCGGCTGCGGCGGCGGCATTTTGTCCGAGCCAATGGCGCGGCTTGGCGCTGCGGTCGTCGGGGCCGATCCTGTCGGAGCGCAATATCGCGGTGGCGCAGCAGCACGCGGCGCGCTCGGGGCTGGCTATCGATTACCGCAACACCAGCGCCGAGGCGCTTGCTTCGGCCGGGGAACGCTTTGACGCGGTGCTCGCCATGGAAGTGGTCGAGCACGTGACCGACGTCGGAGAGTTCATCGCTGTCACTGCCAACATGGTCAAGCCGGGCGGACTCCTCTTTGTCGCGACCCTCAATCGCACCGTGAAAAGCTTCGCGCTGGCGATCGTCGGCGCCGAATACATTTTGCGCTGGCTGCCGCGCGGCACCCATCAATGGGACAAGTTCGTCACGCCAAACGAGCTTGAAATCGCCGTCGAACAAAGCGGCCTGCAGATCGTCAACCAAACCGGGGTGATCTATAATCTGCTTGCCGACCGCTGGCAGCTGTCCGCCGATATGGACGTCAATTACATGGTCGTTGCCGGGAAGGCGGCGTGACGGCTTAGTTCTTGTCGTCCGGCAAGATCGGCAGCGAATGAAATTCGATGCCCTCGTCGTGCAATTCTTTTGCCTGTTCCGGTGACGCCTCACCGTAGATCGAGCGATGCTCGGTCTCGCCGTAATGGATTTTGCGCGCTTCTTCCGGGAATCGCGGCCCCACATAACTTGCATTCTTCGTG
Organism: uncultured Alphaproteobacteria bacterium; assembly: GCA_963816565.1. Lineage (GTDB taxonomy): Bacteria > Pseudomonadota > Alphaproteobacteria > Rhizobiales > Xanthobacteraceae > BOG-931. The sequence continues at coordinate 1,001,566 of CAWFLM010000004.1, forward strand.
ATGTGGTCGCGCAGCTCTTTCAGCTTCTGTCGCAATTCGCGCTCCGGCGGCGACATCATGGCGACCGGGCTCTTCGGCGGGATCGGCGGCCACTCGCGCGCGCGGCTGGAGCAGCGGCGGCGTCGGAGCCGGCGGTGCGGGCGACGGAGCCGGGCGATTGCGGCATCGTCGGCTCCACGAGCGCCGATCCCGAAGCGAGGCTCGGCGCCATGATAGCCTTCTCGACTTTCGCCGAGCCGCAAACCGGACAAGTCACCAGCGCGCGCTTCGCCTGCTTGTCGTAAGCGGCCGAATTCTGGAACCAGCTTTCGAAGCTGTGGCCTTTCTCGCAGGCGAGCGCGTAGCGGATCATAGCGGCTCCCGCACGGCGTGCAGATAGGTCGGCTCGGCCATCGGCTCGACCAGTTCGAACCGCCGACCATGACGCAGCGACGGAATCCGCGCCCGCGCTGCCGCGACGTTGGCCGGATCGATCTCCGCGATCAGCACGCCAGGTTCGATGCCGCCCTCGGCAAGGATGCGGCCCCACGGATCGACGATCAGCGAATGGCCGAACGTCTCGCGCCCGTTCTCGTGCTTGCCGCCTTGCGCCGCGGCGAATACGAAACAGCCGTTCTCGATGGCGCGCGCGCGCATCAAGACGTGCCAATGCGCCTCGCCGGTTTGCCGGGTGAAAGCCGAGGGGATCGCCAGGAACGACGCCCCGGCTTCGGCCAGCGCGCGATACAGCGCCGGGAAGCGCAGGTCGTAGCACACGGTCAATCCGAGCCGGCCCCACGGCAGATCGGCGACGACGGCCAGTTCGCCGGCGCGATAATTGTTGGATTCGCGATAGCTCTCGCCGCCGGCAAGATCGACGTCGAACATATGAATCTTGTCATAGCGGGCGGCCACCTCGCCCTTGCGGTCGATCAAGAAGGAACGGTTCGCGGCTTTCTCCGGCGACGCCTTGACGGCAAGCGAACCGATATGGATGAAGATGCCAAGCTTGCGGGCAAGCTCCCGCAGCGTCGCCAGCGTCGGATCATGCTCCTCGCTGACGATTTTGTCGAACAGCTGGCTCGCGCTTGAGCGCCAGGATATTGGTCATCTCGGGCGTCAAACATAATCGGCGCCGCCGCGCTTGGCCTCGTCGACAGCCGTCAAAAGCGACGCCAAGATTGTGCTGCGGGTCGAGCCCCGACCGCATCTGAACGAGGCCGACCTTGAAAGTGGATGCGGTGCCTCCGCTCATGCCCGCGGCTCCTTGGTGGGCTCTTTGGCCGGCGCTTCATTGGCTTGCGCCAACAGCGGATCGAGCTTGCCGGCGTCTTCGAGCGCATACAGATCGTCGCAGCCGCCGACATGAGTCGAGCCGATGAAAATCTGCGGAAAAGTACTGCGGCCGTTGGCGCGCGCGATCATCTCTTTGCGTTTGTCCCGGTTGGCGCTGACGTCGATCTCATGAAAGCTTACACCCTTACGCGAGAGCAGTTCCTTCGCGTCGAAGCAATAAGGGCAGTAGGCAATAGTATAGATATCGATTGCGGCCATGTTAGTACGTACGATTTCCGCCAATGCGGCGTAAGTTCCGGCGAATTGCTTATATGGACGTTCGCGCCGGGTCGGCAACCCTGGCAAAAATCAGCACGTCGACATTGGCGGCACCGGCGCGAAGCAGCGCTCGGGCGCAGCCGTCGACCGTGGCGCCGGAGGTGAGTACGTCATCGACCAGAACCAGGCGGCGGCCGGCGACCGCAGCTCTTGCCTCCGGCGGCACCCGGAAGGCGCCTTGGACATTGGCCGCGCGCTCAGTTCGCGACAACCCGACTTGCTGCGCGGTCGGCTTGACGCGCTTGAGCACGCCGGCTGCGATCGGCACGGAGCTTTCGGCCGAGATCGCGGCGGCGAGCATGGCGGATTGGTTGAAGCGCCGCGCCCACAAGCGGCGCCAGTGCAGCGGCACCGGCACGAGCGCGTCCGCTTCGGCCAGCAGCTCGCGCCCGGCATGGCTGACCCACCGCCCCATCATCGGCGCGAGGTCGAGCCGGTCGCCATATTTGAGGGCATGCACCAGCGCCCGCGCTATTTCATCGAAGCGAACCGCGGCGCGGGCGCGCCGGTAGGCGGGCGGGTCGGCTATCGCCTCCATGGACAATATGCCCGGTCCCGGGTCATACACGAACGGAATGCCGAGCCGCTCGCAATAGGGGCGGGTGATGAAGGAAAGTTTTGACCAGCACGCCGGACACAGCGCGCGGCCCTCGACGGGTTCGCGGCAGGCCGGGCACAACGGCGGCAGAGCGAGATCGAGAGCCGTGCCCAGCACGGCGCGCACAGCATCGGCGGCTCGTTTGAGCTGCGCAGGCAAGGTCATGCCGGCCGAGGGCGTCATGACGCCACGCTATCGCGCTATGATGGAAATGTCATCGTCGCAAGCAAAATTATGACCGAAGACCCGGTGATTTTCGACCGCGCGCTAATTCGCCGGCGCCGCCGCCGCGCCCTGGCATTGGGTCCGGCGACGTTTTTGCTCGACCGCGCGGCGGCCGATTTTGCCGACCGGCTTGCCGCGGTGCTGCGCCGTTTCGACGTTGCGCTCGATCTCGGCACGCCTGGCGAGGCGGTGCGTGCGGCGCTGTCCCGTCTCGGCTCGATAGGCACAATCGTTCGGACCGAAACGGTCCTGCCGGCTGGCGTGGCGCGCGCCGAAAAACTTGTCGGCGCCGACGAAGAGGCGCTGCCATTCGGCAACGGCACACTCGATCTCGTCGTGTCGGCATTGGCGCTGCAATTCGTCAACGATCTGCCCGGAACGCTCGTGCAAATTCGCCGTGCGCTCAAGCCCGACGGCTTGTTTCTTGCCGCGCTGATCGGCGGCGAGACCCTGACCGAGCTGCGTCAAGCGTTCGCCGTGGCGGAGAGCGAGATAGAAGGCGGGGCTTCGCCCCGCGTGGCACCCTTTGCCGACCTGCGTGAGCTCGGCGCCTTGTTGCAGCGCGCGGGCTTTGCCTTGCCGGTGACCGACGTCGACCGGCTGACGGTGCGCTACGATTCCGCATTCGGCCTGATGCGCGATCTGCGGCGCATGGGCGCGACCAACGCGCTTAATGCCCGCCGTCGTGCGCCGCTCAAACGGGCGACGCTCATGCGAATGGCCGAAATCTACGCGCAGCGCTTCGCCGATGCTGACGGGCGCGTGCGCGCGACGTTCGAGATCGTCTGGTTGTCGGGCTGGGCGCCGCATCCCAGCCAGCAGCAGCCGCTCAGGCCGGGTGCGGCGCAAGCGCGGCTCGCCGATGCATTGGGCACGCGCGAAATTCCAACGGGCGAGAAACCTAGTCGTTAGCGCCGTTCCAATGGAATCAGACTGTGGTTGCAGCCGTTCTCAATGCGCACACAGCCGCGGTCTAGGTAATGTTACGCATGCCGTTTCATCACACCTAACCACGTTGACGGAAACTCTGTTCGTAACCAGCCGAATACGGACATTTTGCGTTGTCAGATAACGTCGCGAGTTAGTGACCTTCGACTATGCAGTGAACGGGCGAGGGGCCGGGACTGGTTACTCGGCAACGTGCGCATCTAGATATCCGTCACAATCGGTTACAAGCAGTGGCTGCCAGATGCGACCGCGTCCCGCCGATACGGGAGTAGTAGTGTGTCGCAACAAGAACTAAGCCGAATTCGTCTTGGCGCCATTTCCGGTCTGGCAGCCTGGCACAATCGTCCTATCCGCTATCTCATCCTCTGCGGCGTGCTGATCATTGCGGCGATCGTGGCAGCCACCGCGATCATGGTCGGCAATCTTCGCGATCGCGCATTGTCCGAAAGTGAGCGCGAGCTCAAGAACACCGCGTTGATACTTGCCGAACAGCTCGATCGAACGTTTCAGGCAATCGATCTGGTTCAAAGCAGCGTCATCGAGAAGATACAGTCGCTTGAGATTGCTTCAAGCGGGGACTATGCGCGCCAAATGTCGAGTAAAGATGTGCAGCAGATGCTCAAGGCCAGCACCAGCGGCCTGGCCCAAGCCTATGCCATTTCGCTCATAAATGCCGATGGGCAGATGCTCAATTTCTCGCGCTTTTGGCCGGCTCCGGATATCAGCGTCGCCGATCGCGAATTCTTTCTAGCACTTAAGTCCGCTCCGGGGCTGACGTCGTTCATCAGCCTACCTGGGCACAATCGCACCGACGGCGCGTGGACGCTGTTTCTCGCCCGCAAGGTCACGGCCGCGAACGGCGAGTTTTTAGGTCTTGTTTTGGGAGTTGTCGAGCTGTCCTACTTCGATAAGGTCTTCAGCTCCGTTTCGCTTGGCGAAGGCAGCTCGATTGCTTTGTATCGCGGTGACGGCGTCCTGCTGACGCGGTTTCCGCAGGTCGAATCTTTCATCGGAAAGACTTTTCTATCTCCCTTCAACGCTCTAGGCGGCGGCGACAGCGCCACAACTCGCATCGTCGGCCAAATTGGCGGCAGGGATCGCCTGCTGGCAATTCACCGCCTCGCGGATTTCCCAATGTTCATATCGGTCGGCGTGGATACCAATGCCGCGCTCGCCATATGGCAAAAACAAACGGACATACTTCTCGGCGCGGGAGGTCTTGCAGCCTTGACGGTCGCGCTCATGATTTTTCTGATCGTGCGACAGCAGGCCCGAGCAAATAGTTTGTCCATGCAAAGTTTGGCGCTGGAAAGGCAGCGGCTCGATACGGCACTCAACAATATGTCGCAAGGCCTCATAATGTTTGATTCGACGGACCATGTCGTCGTTTGCAATGATCTCTACATCAAGATGTATGGACTATCGCGCGAGATCGTGAAACCGGGTTGCTCATTTTCCGAACTGCTTCGCTATCGGGCCGAAGCTGGCGAACTCGTGCATCCCGACCTTGAACGCTATCGCGCGAATCTCGCGGCGACGATGGCGCAGGGTCAGGTCATGACTTCAATCCTCGAAACGGCGGACGGGCGTGAGATTTTGGTGACTAATTCGCCCATGAGCGCCGGTGGCAGGGTTGCCACCCATAATGACATCACCGAGCGGCGGAGAGCGGAGGCGAAGATTGCGTATATGGCGCACTACGATGCGCTGACCGATTTGCCTAACCGGGTGCTGCTTTTCGAGCATTTGCGGCAAACACTAGCGAAGACCCGGCAAGCCATGCATGTGGCCGTGCTCTGTCTCGATCTCGATCGCTTCAAAGACGTCAACGATGCACACGGCCATCCGGTCGGCGATCTTCTCCTCAAGGCGGTTGCAGGCCGGCTGCGCCAATGCGTTCGAGATACCGACATGGTCGCGCGCCTTGGCGGGGACGAGTTCGCCATCATGCAAGCCGGCACGTCCCAACCGACAGATGCGACCTCGCTGGCGTCACGTCTTATCGAGGTGATCGGCGCCCCTTATGAGCTTGGCGGCGGTCAGGTTAGGGTCGAATTGAGCATTGGGATTGCGCTCGCGCCGGGCGACGGGCTCGATCCGGACCAGCTTCTAAAGAACGCCGACATGGCGTTATATCGCGCCAAGTCAGACGGTCACGGCCTCTACCGTTTTTTTGAGCCGGAAATGGACGCACGGATGCAGGCTCGGCGGAAGCTTGAGATCGATCTGCGCAAAGCCGTCGCGAATGGCGAATTCGAGCTGTTCTACCAGCCTTTGGTCGATATGAAGACAGAGCGCGTTACGGGTTTTGAAGCGCTCATCCGCTGGCACCGTCCAGAGCGCGGCATGATCGCGCCGCTCGATTTCATCGCCGTTGCGGAAGAGACCGGTCTCATCGTGCCAATAGGAGACTGGGTATTGCGCCAAGCTTGCGCGGAAGCTGCTACTTGGCCGAGCGATGTGAAGATCGCCGTAAATCTGTCGCCGATTCAATTCAAGAGCAAGGGTCTATTGCTGTCCGTCGTATCGGCACTCGCGGCATCCGGATTATCGCCGAACCGGTTGGAACTGGAAATTACCGAATCCGTCCTGTTACAGGACGGCGATGCGACTCTGGCCATCCTCAACGAATTGCGCGAACTCGGAGTGAGAATATCGATGGACGACTTCGGAACTGGGTATTCCTCGCTCAGTTATCTGCGCAAGTTTCCATTCGACAAGATCAAAATCGATCAATCGTTCATATTCGACATGTCGGATCATAATGACAGCCTTGCGATCGTTCGCGCCGTGATCGCCATGGGCAGCGGCCTCGGCATCGCCACGACTGCGGAGGGGGTAGAGACAGCCGAGCAATTCAAGCAACTGAAATTGGAAGGCTGCACCGAAGTCCAGGGCTATCTATTCAGCCCGCCGCGGCCGGCGGCGGAAGTCAGAGGGCTACTGGCCTCCATCAATCCCACGCTCAAGGCGATAGCCTGATCGATCGCGGCTAAGCGAGCGGTTTATTTCATCGCCGTGAGCACGCTCGAATACATGCCGTTGACGCTCGAGCCTAGCGTCACGATCGTGGTGGCGATGGCGACCGCGATACCCGATGCTATCATCGCATATTCGATAGCGGTGGCGCCGCCGTCGTCGCGCATAAAGCGCCAGACAAGGGAGATCGCCGGCAGTCTTTCGAGCTTCGACATGGTCTTTAGCCCTTCTGGCGTTCGGATCATAGCAGCGTCGTGAGATGCGAGATCAGCGGTTCGTCGGCCGGCGGCATCGGAAAATTACGCAGCTCTTGCGGTCGCACCCATTTGAGCTGTTGCCCTTCCCGCGCCTCGACGAACCCTTCCCACCGCCGGCAAACGTAAAGTGGCATGAGCAGGTAGAAGTCGGGATAAAGGTGACTCGCGAAGGTCAACGGTGCGAGGCAGTCCTCCTTGACGGCGATACCCAGTTCCTCCTTCAGCTCGCGGATCAAGCTCTGCTCCGGCCGTTCGCCGGGCTCGACCTTGCCGCCGGGAAACTCCCACAAGCCCGCCATCGACTTGCCCGGCGGACGTTGTGCGATGAGCACGCGGCCATCGGGATCGATCAGCGCGCAGGCGGCAACGAGAACAAGTCTGGCGCTCACGGCCTGCCTCAATCTACGGAGTGGACGGTAAACGCATATTCAACCCGAACCTCTACATTACCGCATTCGGCGCACTGGTTAACGAAAGGTATCAGGTCCGCTCAGGCTTTCGCCGGCTCGATCAATTCCAAGACCGCATCGGCAAAGGCCCGCGGCGCTTCCTGCGGCGGATTGTGACCGACCCCCGGCAGCACACGGCGCGAAAAACTTCCGGTGAAATAGGCGCCATGGGTCGTCGTGGCCTCCGGAGGCTGGACGCCGTCGGCCGCGCCCTGCAGCGCGATCGTCGGCACCGCGATCTTGGGCTGAGCGGTGAGAAGCGCTTCGATCTCCTCCAGCGCCGGATCGCCGGGCGCGTAGCCGAAGCGATGGCGATAGGATTGGATGGTGACCGCGACAAAATCCGGATTGTCGAAGGAAACCGCGCTGCGCTCGAAGGTCGCGTCGTCGAAGTTCCACGGCGGCGACCACAATTGCCACAGCAAGCGGGCCAAGGCCCGGCGGTTGGCAGTCGAGCCCGGCGCGGCCGCGCTCGCTGTGGAAATAATATTGGTACCAAAGCCGGTGCTCCGACGCCGGATCGAGCGGTTTTCCGGCGGCGGGGATATTCTGCAGATTGTAACCGTTGCCGGTGACGAGGCCGCGCACGCGCTCGGCCACAGCGCCGCAACGATACAGGCGGCGCGGCCGCCCCAATCGTATCCCGCCAGCACGGCGCGTTCGATGGCGAGCGCATCCATCAACTCGCGCAAATCGTTGCCGAGCGCGGCCTGCTGGCCCGAGCGCGGCGTTTGCGCGGACAGAAAGCGCGTCGGCCCAAAGCCGCGCAGATAAGGCACGATCGCGCGGCAGCCGGCGGCGGTGAGCGCCGGGACGACCTCATCGTAGCAGCGCGGATCGTACGGCCAGCCGTGCAGCAAGAACACCGGCTTGCCGTCCGCCGCGCCGCTCTCTTCATAGGCGATGTCGAGCGTCGAGGTACGGATGTGTTTGATCGCGGCGGGCATCTGGGTCGTTTTGGGCGCTAGCTGCGGTAATCGCCGTTGATCGCGACATACTCTTTGGTGAGATCGCAAGTCAGCACGCGGTCGCGGCCTTTGCCGAGGCCGAGCGCGACTTTGAGCGCGATCTCGGGCTTCTTCATCGCCGCCGAGACGGCCGTCTCGTCATAGGCCGGATCGCGCGCGCCATCATGCGCGACGCGGATGCCATTGAACCAGATCGACAGCCGGTCGCGGTCGGCGGGCTCGCCGGCCTTGCCGACCGCCATCACCACGCGGCCCCAATTGGCGTCCTCGCCCGCGATCGCGGTCTTGACCAGCGGCGAATTGGCGATCGATAGCGCAATGCGGCGCGCCGAAGATTTGGATACCGCGCCTTCGACCACGATCTCGACCAGCTTGCGTGCGCCCTCGCCGTCGCGCGCCACTTGTTCGGCAAGATTGGCGAGCACGCCGTTGAGCGCCTTGCGGAACGGCAGGAGACGCGGATCGCTCGCCCGCGCGATGCGCGGCGCCCCGCGCGCGGCGCCGGTGGCGAAGGCGAGCAGCGTGTCCGAGGTCGAGGTGTCGCCGTCGATGGTGACGGCGTTGAAGGTGTCGACGACGCCTTCGCGCAGCAGGGTCTGCAACGCCGGCGCCGCGATCGGCGCGTCGGTGAAGACGAAAGCGAGCATGGTCGCCATGTCCGGCGCGATCATGCCGGCGCCCTTGGCGAAACCATTGATGGTCACGCTCGCGCCGCCAAGCCGCGCCTGTGCGGTGGCGAGTTTCGGAAACGTGTCCGTCGTCATGATGGCGCCGGCGGCGTCGGCATAGCCACTGGCGGTGGCCTCTATAGCGAGCTTGGACAAGACGCCGTCGAAAGCCTGCGCCGGCAGCGGCTCGCCGATGACACCCGTCGAAGCCAGAAATACTTCTGCGGTCTTGCAGCCGACTGCGGCGGCCGCGAGCTTTGCGGTAAAGGCGCAAGCCTCGCGTCCGCTTTTGCCGGTGAAGGCATTGGCATTGCCGGAATTGACGACCAGCGCGCGGGCGCGCCCACCCTTAAGCCTGGCGCGGCACCATTCCACCGGCGCCGACGGACATTTCGAGCGCGTGAACACGCCGGCGACGCTGGCGCCTTCGTCAAAGACAGCCAGCATGACGTCGGTGCGATCGCGATAGCGGATGCCGGCGGCGCCGGTCGCCAGCCGCACGCCGGCGACGGCCGGCATGTCGGGGATCGATTTCGGGGCGAGGGGGGAGATCGGAGTAGACATCGTCAAGTTCTCCCGTTACACTGGGCGCGAGCGCAGCGAGCCTCGAAGTGCGACGGCCTCGCGGGCCGTGCATCCTGCGAGGGCCGCTTCGCGGCCACCTCAGGATGACGGTAAAACGTCCGATGCCGGCTTCCCGCTGGCTACTTCTTCGCCGGCGCGGCGGGATTAAGCGTCGAGGGGTCCGGCGGCGGCGCCGGCTGGTCGAGGCGCTCGATGGTCGCCGATTTGCGCAAATTCTCGACCAGTTCGGCTTGCTGCTTTATGGGTGACGAAATTCTCGATCTGGCCGCGCACCTGGTCGAAGGTCGGCGTCGGCTTGGTGCGCTTATCCTCGACCTTGATGATGTGCCAGCCAAACTGGGTATGGACCGGATCGGAAATCTGGCCTTTCTCGAGCTTGAACGCGACGTCGGAAAATTCCGGCACCATCTGGTCCTTGGTGAAGTAGCCGAGATCGCCGCCATCGGCGGCGCCCGGGTCCTTGGACTTTTCCTTGGCGAGCGTGGCGAAGTCCGCGCCTTTCTTCAGCTCGGCTTCGATGTCCTTGGCTTCTTGTTCGGTCGGCACCAGGATATGCCGTGCGTGGACTTCTTCCTCCGGCGGCATCTGCTTGACCGCCTCGTCATAGACCTTGTGCATGGCGTCGTCGGTCAAGGCCGCTTTGCCGGTATCCTGCAGCAGCGTTTCCATCAGCACTTTATTGCGCTCGAAGGCGAGATGGCGCTTGACGTCGTCGCGGTCGCCGATCTTCTGCTTGTCGGCCGCCTGCGCCAAAATGACGATGTCCGAGAGATAAGTGATCAGGTATTCGCGTTTCTGCTCGGGCGCCATTTGCGGCATGTTGCCGCCGACCTCATCCTCGGCCAGCGCGAGGTCGCTCTGGTGGATATCGACGCCGTTGACGCGGGCGAGAACCGGGTCGGAATCCTGCGCTTTTGCAACGGCGGGTGCGATGAGGAATGCCGCGAGCGCGAATGCGCCGAGTGCGCGGCCGAGCGGGCGGATGGAAGCCATGAACACGATCCTTTGGCGAAGCGGTGCTGCGCCGGGCTATTGTGGGTTTGTCGGACGCCGGCGGGCGATCCGGGGTCGGGCGGACACTCGCCGAATCCTCAGGTCTTGGCAATGGCAGAATCCGGGCGGCGTCTGGCAGCGCCGAATAAGCCGCGTCGCATTGACAAAAAATCGACCCCCTCCTATCTCTCGAACAGACATTGGGACCTTCAGTCGCCTTGCAGAAGCCCGAATAGCCCCGCATTTTCCGTCGGTTGGGCGCCGCCGCCGGCAGAAAAGACGAAAGCATGATCGCAGTATTGGGAAGCGGATTTCCGAAACGATCGTGCGCAATCAGGCCGCTTGGCCGGCCAGCCCGAAATCGAGAAGGATGATGCGATGATCGGCGCTGTCGCCCGCAAGCTGTTCGGTTCCTCCAACGAGCGTCGCATCCGTTCGTACCGGCCTCGCGTCGAAGCCATCAACGCTTTGGAACAGGAGCTTGAAGCGCTGTCCGACGAGGCGTTGCGCGCACGCAGCGACGACTTCAAGAAGCAGTTGGCCGAGGGGGCGACCCTCGACGATATCCTGGTGCCGGCCTTCGCCACCGTCCGCGAAGCCGGCAAGCGCACGCTCGGTCAGCGCCATTTCGACGTCCAGCTGATCGGCGGCATGGTGCTGCACGATGGCAAGATCGCCGAGATGAAGACCGGCGAGGGCAAGACCTTGGTCGCCACGCTGCCGGTCTATCTCAATGCCCTTGCCGGCCGCGGCGTCCATGTCGTCACCGTGAACGACTATCTGGCCAAGCGCGACGCCGAATGGATGGGCCAGATCTACAAGTTTTTGGGCCTCACCGTCGGCGTCATCGTGCACGGGCTCGACGATAACGAGCGCAAGAAGCAATACGACTGCGACGTCACCTACGGCACCAATAACGAGCTCGGCTTCGATTATCTGCGCGATAATATGAAGTACCGGCTCGAAGACATGGTGCAGCGCGGCCACGTCTACGCCATCGTCGACGAAGTGGATTCGATCTTGGTCGACGAGGCGCGTACGCCACTGATCATTTCCGGTCCGCTCGACGATCGCTCGGAGTTCTACAACACCATCGACGCCTATATGCCGAGGCTCGACAAGGAAGACTACGAGCTCGACGAAAAGCAGCGCTCCGTCAATCTCACCGAAACCGGCATGGAGAAGATGGAGACCTGGCTGCGCGATGCCGGCCAGCTCAAGTCCGATTCGCTCTATGACGTCGAGAACGTCTCGGTGGTGCATCACGTCAATCAGGCGTTGCGCGCGCACAAGCTATTCCAGCGCGACAAGGACTACATCGTGCGCAACGGCGAGGTCGTCATCATCGACGAGTTCACCGGCCGCATGATGCCGGGCCGCCGCTATTCGGAAGGCCTGCATCAGGCGCTCGAGGCCAAGGAGCGTCAACCGATCCAGCCCGAGAACCAGACGCTCGCCTCGATCACTTTTCAGAATTACTTCCGCATGTACGAGAAACTCGCCGGCATGACCGGCACCGCGGCGACCGAGGCCGACGAGTTCCAGGACATCTACAATCTCGAAGTTCTGGAAATTCCCACCAACATGCCGATGATCCGCCTCGACGACGACGACGAGGTCTATCGCACCGCGGTCGAGAAATTCCGGGCGATCCTGGCGCTGATCGAGGACTGCAAGGCGCGCGGCCAGCCGGTGCTGGTCGGCACCACCTCGATCGAGAAATCCGAAAAGCTTGCGGAAATGCTGCGCCAGCAGGGCTGGGAGCAGCACGATTTCTCCGATCCGAATGCGTTTGCCGCGCTGTATTCCGGCGACGAGGGCGCGTCGAAGGCCAAGGTCTTCGCCATCCTCAATGCGCGCTATCACGAGCAGGAAGCCTATATTGTCTCCCAGGCCGGCGTGCCCGGCGCCATCACCATTGCGACCAACATGGCCGGCCGCGGCACCGACATCCAGCTCGGCGGCAATGCCGACATGCGCATCCGCCAGGAGTTGACCGACATCGAGGATCCGCGCGAACGCGAGAAGGGTCCGCGCGCCGCCGAGATTCGCGCCCAGGTCGCACGCTTGAAGGAGAAGGCGCTCGGCGCCGGCGGGCTTTGCGTGCTCGGCACCGAACGGCACGAGAGCCGCCGCATCGATAATCAGTTGCGCGGCCGTTCCGGCCGTCAGGGCGATCCCGGCCACTCGAAATTCTTCTTATCGCTCGAAGACGACCTGATGCGCATCTTCGGCACCGATAAGCTCGATGGCATGTTGCAAAAGCTCGGGCTGCGCGAGAACGAGGCGATCATCCATCCCTGGATCAACAAGGCGCTGGAAAAAGCGCAGCAGAAGGTCGAAGCGCGCAATTTCGATATCCGCAAGAACATCCTGAAGTACGACAACGTGATGAACGATCAGCGCAAGGTCATCTTCGATCAGCGCGTCGAATGGATGGAAGATCAAACGGTCGGCGAGGTGGTAGCCGACATGCGGCATACCGTGATCGACGATTTGGTCGCCAAGCATGTGCCGGAACACGCCTATCCTGAGCAATGGGACGTCGCGGGCTTGCGCGAGGAACTCACGCGCGTGCTCGGCCTCGATCTGCCGGTGGTCGAATGGGCCAAGGAAGAAGGCATCGCCGACGAGGAAATCTTCGCCCGCGTCGAGCGGCGCGCCGACGAGCATATGGCGGCGAAGGTCGCGCAATGGGGCCCCGACGTCATCCGCTACGTCGAGAAGTCGGTCCTGCTGCAGTCGCTCGACCACCTCTGGCGCGAGCACCTCGTCATGCTCGACCATCTGCGCAACGTGATCGGGCTGCGCGGTTACGGCCAGCGCGATCCGCTCAACGAATATAAGGCGGAATCCTTCAGCCTGTTCGAAGCCATAAGTCAGAGCTTGCGCGAGGCGGTGACGGCGCAACTGATGCGGGTCGAAATCCAGGCAGCGCCGCCGCCGGAGCAGCCGCCCGCGCAATTGCCGGTCATGGCGGCGCACAAGATCGATCCGACCACCGGCGAGGACGAGATGGCCCTGGCGATGGCGGGCGCCGAAACCTTGGCGCGTCACGGCATCGGTCAAGGGTTCGGTCGCGCCTTCGGGGCAGCCGCGGCGGCAAGCCCGGCGGCGCGGCTCCGGCTCCGGGCGGTGCGATGGCAGCGGGCGCACAAGCCCCCGTAGCCTCGGTGCGTAATCCCAGTGACCCGCAAAGCTGGGGCAAAGTCGGCCGCAATGAGGCCTGCCCGTGCGGCTCAGGGAAGAAATTCAAGCACTGTCACGGAAAATACGCGTAGCGGGATCAGGCGTCAGTCATCGGGGATCGGTCATCAGGCAGTAATGCCTGATACTTGGCATCTGGCACCCGATTACTGAAGTCCCGCCCAGCGGCCGTCGAACGAGCCCGCCGGAACCACAGGCTGCGCGCCGCGCATCAGGCCGGTACTGCCGGTCGATGGTGGTGCGGCCGTGGCGCTCTGCGCTGACGCGTCCTGCGATTTGGTTCTCGGCTTTGGCGCTTGCGCCATCTGCGGCGCAGCGCTCTGCGGCTCGGCTCGAGCCGTTTCGCTCTTCGGCGGCTCGTTCCTGTGAGGATTGGGATTTAGCCCGGCGAGGACGGCGCCTTGGGCATCGACGGCAGGCGGCGTCTGCGGCTTCTTCGGTTCGAACAGGCTGGCGAAGAAGTTCGAATGGCTTTGCGAATTCGAGTTGGTGGTGGCGGCGCCGCTGTCGGCCGCTGATGCAACAGCAGGCGAAGCAGGGGCCGCAGCCGCGCTTTGCTGGTTGTTCGCTGTGGCGTTGAACAGGCCGCCAAACAATCCAGAGGAGGAACTGGCCACCTGGGTTTGAGCAAAACCATCCTGCGGATTTTCGCGCGGGCCGCTCAGCATCGGCGCCGGCATGCCGGGATGGATCGGCGGCGCATGCAGCCGGCCTTCGTTGTCATAGAGCGGCTGAGTCTCCGCCAGCTTCGAGGCAAAGACGCGATTCATGCCGCCGTCGGTGCCCCAGACGATCGGCTCGGTCGGCACGTTTTCCTTGACCAGCTGGGCGAGTTGATATTCGTCGTTGCGCTGCTTTTCCAACGCCGGTCCGGCGATATCCTGCGGCACTTGATAAGCCGGGCAGCGGCCGGTCGGATTGAAGACCAGCGGCTTGGTCGAACCATCCGGCGGCTGCGCGTCGAACACATAATGACGGTCGCAGACGTCGACCTTGGGTTCGAGATGGGTCACCTCGAAATGGTCGTTGCCTTCTTTGAGCATCGTCCAGAACGGCATGTTCGGATTATTACGGTGCTTGGCCAAATTCGCCGCTGTCAGCCGGAACGGATAGGCCTGGATCTGGAATTGCTTTTGTCCGGCCAGGAAGGAGTCCCGCGCCAACGAGTAGATTTCGCCGATCTGCTCGTCGGTCATGGCGTAGCAGCCGCGCGATGAGCAGTCGCCGTGGATCATCAGGAACGCGCCGCTATAGTTGTTCGCTTTGTCGAAAGCGTTGGGGAAACCGATGTTGATGGCGAGATAGTAGTTGGAATTGGGATTCATCAATCCCGGCGTGATCGCATAGAAGCCCTCCGGCGCCTGGCGGTCGCCTTCGGTTTTCTTCGGCCCGAGTTCGCCCGACCAGCGGCAGATCGGATACACCTTGAGCAACTGAAACTGCCCGGTGGTGTCCTGTTTCCAGACCTCGAGTTCCGATTCCTCCTTGAAGATGCGGACCAGGATCGGCAAATCCTTCGGCATATTTTTCTGCTGCAGGAGCGCCAGCATTTCCGGCGACAGCTCCTTCATCGCACGGGTCGGCAGCTGATAGCCTTCTTCGCCATAACAGCCGGCAAGCGCCAGCGCGGCGGCGCCGAGCAGCGCTGCGGTCACGAACAGGCGCAGGCTCAAGGCGCATGACGAAAGCGCGCGAACAACACAGGCGCGGATCAAGGCAATATTCCCCGACAGATGGGCCATCCCCTTGCCATCACTTGTTAATCGTTATCCATAAGCAATGGCTTTCGCAAGGCAGCAGGCCGCCGGCGCTCGCTCTCAACATGCGCCGCTTAAATGAATGGTAAATTATCGTCGAATTTGACGGCTGAATCCAAGGCATTAACAGCCATTCCCGCAAGCGGGGACCAATCTGGGCGGGATTGTGGCAAGGCCTATTTCCGGAGGTAGCCCGCCGGAGATAGGGCCCTGTCAGACGAGCGTCCGCCCGAGCGCCGAGAACTTTTCACGGCGCAGCCGCACGATCGTCGCGCGGTCGAGGCCGCGCAATTCGCCGAGCGCGTCGGCGATCGCTTCGCCGACTGCGGCGACAGCGGCGCCGGGGTCGCGATGCGCGCCGCCGGTCGGCTCGCCGACGACCATGTCGACGACGCCAAAGCGCACCAGATCCTGCGCGGTGATTTTCATACTGGATGCCGCCTCCTGAGCCTTGGCAGTGTCGCGCCACAGGATCGAAGCCGCGCCCTCGGGCGAGATCACGCTGTAGATGGAATGCTCCAACATCAACACACGGTTGGCGGTGGCGATCGCGATGGCGCCCCCCGAGCCGCCTTCGCCGATGATCGCCGCAACATTCGGGACGCCGATTTCGAGGCAGGCTGCGGTGGATCGGGCGATGGCCTCGGCCTGGCCGCGTTCCTCGGCGCCGATGCCGGGATAGGCGCCGGCGGTGTCGATGAGCGCAATGACCGGGATATCGAAGTGGTCGGCCATGCCCATCAGCCGCGCCGCCTTGCGATACCCCTCGGGCCGCGCCATGCCGAAATTGTGCGCCAGCCGGCTCTCGGTATCGGAGCCTTTTTCATGGCCGATGAGGCAGACGGCTTCGCCGCGGAAGCGACCGAAGCCGCCGACGATGGCGGCGTCTTCGCCGTGCTTGCGGTCGCCGGCCAGCGGCACGAAATCGGCAATCAGCGCCGCGATGTAGTCGAGGCAATGCGGCCGCTGCGGATGCCGCGCCACTTGCGTTTTCTGCCACGGCGTCAGTCCGGCGTAGAGTTCCTTGAGCGACTGTGCCGCCTTGCCTTCGATGCGGGTGATCTCGTCAGCGATGGCTTCGCCGTCGCTGTTGAGCGCGCGCAGTTCGTCGATCTTGGCCTCAAGTTCGGCCACCGGTTTTTCGAAGTCGAGATAGCTACGCATCACGGGGAACTTGCAAAAAAGTTTGAACGGTTTGCGTCGGGGCTTGGACCAAGCCAGCCTTGTACCAAGCCTTGGACCGAGGCTTGTGCCGGTTTGTGCAAAAGCGCGGCTAACTCGCCTGCACATCGCCTCCAAGTCAAGATAACGGCTACGTCCGGTATTAACCCTGCGCCAGCGGATGCAGATCGCGCACCAGGCTTTTCAGCCGTTCTTCCAGCACATGGGTATAAATCTGCGTGGTCGAAATGTCGGCGTGGCCGAGCAGCGTCTGCACCACGCGCAGGTCGGCGCCATTGTGCAGCAGATGACTGGCAAAGGCGTGGCGCAGCACATGCGGGCTGAGCTGTGCGGCGCTTAACCCCGCGCCGCCCGCCAGCGCTTTCAATTCGCGGGCAAAATGCTGGCGGGTGAGGTGGCCGCTTTCGCCGAACGACGGGAA
Organism: uncultured Alphaproteobacteria bacterium; assembly: GCA_963816565.1. GTDB lineage: Bacteria > Pseudomonadota > Alphaproteobacteria > Rhizobiales > Xanthobacteraceae > BOG-931. The sequence goes on from CAWFLM010000004.1 coordinate 1,018,396, forward strand.
CAACCATTTCGATGAAGCCCCGCCGCCTGTTTCCGCAAGCAGATTGAGATAGGCGACCATCGCGCGCTTGGCCGCCTCATTGAGCGGCACCAGGCGTTCCTTGTTGCCTTTGCCGCGCACCACAATCACACGCGTATCCTTGCGGGCTGCCGATAGCGGCAGCGCCACGAGCTCGGACACGCGCAATCCCGTCGCATAAAGAACTTCGAGCAGGCAAGTGAGCCGCGCCGCGCGCAGTCGCGCCAGCGACGGCGCCGCCGGATCATTTTTGCCGGCGGCGGAAAGCAAGCGGTCGACTTCGGCGAGCGTCAGCGTCTTAGGCAAAGCGCGCTCGCGCTTGGGGCCTTCGAGGACGGCGGCAGGATCGTCACCGCGTTGCCCTTCCGCGTAAAGGAACCGGTAGAGCTGACGGACCGCGGACAGCCGTCGCGCCACGGTCGTTACGCGCAAGCCACGCCGGGAAAGCTCGCCAAGATAGGCGCGCAAATCGGCGGTGTTCGCTTTGGCGACGGAGCGGCCGGCACTGTTGAGATAGATCGAAAAGTCTTCCAGGTCGCGGCTATAGGCGGCGAGCGTATTCTTTCCTGCGCCGCGTTCCGCCGCCAGCATGTCGAGATACAACGCCACGAGCCGCGCGTCGGTATGCCGCGTGACGCCAGCGGCGCTGCGGGCTTCGGCGCGAACCGTTGCACGAGCCTTTGCACGTAACATGGGCAAGCCCTCAGCGATCCTTGAAGAATCTGTCGGGTGGGATCGACACCGACATGTCGCGCGGGTGCGGCTGGACGAAATGCGCGAGCGCGTAAATACCGCCATAGACGGCCGCGCAGATTAACGCGATGACTGAAAGTAGCCGCAGCAGGCTCGGCATTGTCTAGACCATGATCCGATCAAGTTTAATCAGATCATGGTCCAGATGTGTTTGTTGGAGCATGATCTTTTCCGACCTTGCTTCGCCCGCCGAAGCGGGCTTCGCGAAGGCGGGAAACCGGTTTCCACTTTTCGGGATCATGCTCTAGCGTCCCGATTCCGAAGCTCGCATGCCCGCGCTCATCCCATTGGTGCCGGCGAACCGGACCGAGTACGATCATGTTCGGATCGGACTGGCAAGTGACCTCGATTGTGTTATTCGGCGCGCCGTCCGGATCTCGTCATAGGCATTGTCGAGGCAGCATGGCGGTCAGTCGGGATATGCGTTAAATGTCTGATATTACAGTACAAAATAGTGAAAATGCGGCGGTTTCTACAACCGCGATTACGGCCGCGCTGGGCCGCCGTTCGGTCGTGCTGGTCGGCATGATGGGGGTCGGTAAATCCTCGATCGGCCGCCGGCTCGGCGGCCGGCTGGGCGTGCCCTTTGTCGATGCCGACGCCGAGATCGAGAAGGCCGCCGGCATGAGCATTGCGGATATTTTTGAACGTCATGGCGAGGCCTATTTCCGCAGCGGCGAGGCGCGCGTGATTGCACGGCTGCTTGACGGCGGGCCGCAAGTGCTGGCGACCGGCGGCGGCGCCGTCATGAATGCCGATACCCGCGCCGCGATCAAGACGAAGGGCGTCTCGATCTGGCTATCTGCCGAATTGGAGCTGCTGGTGCGCCGGATCAACAAGCGTAAGAACGATCGGCCGATGTTGCTGACCGCCGATCCGGCCGCGACCTTGCGCCAGTTGCTGGCCGAGCGTGAGCCGGTCTATGCGCAGGCCGATATCACCGTGCAATCGCGCGAAGTGCCGCACGATGCGATCGTCGCCGAGATCATCCGTGCGCTAGCCGACTTCCTCAACACGCGCGCCCCGCCGGCGGCAAAGGACGGCGCAAAGGACGGCAAATGACGGCAACGCTTGGCAGCGATCCCACTGTCGTCGAAGTCGCGCTCGGCGCGCGCAGCTACGACATCGTCATCGGGCGCGGCGTCATCGATTCGCTCGGCGCGCGGATCGCGGCGCTGCGGCCCGGCGCCAAGGTTTTTATCGTTACCGACGACAATGTGGCGCGTTATGTGTTGGCGAGCGCCGAAGCGGCGCTGGTCAAAGCAGGCGTAGCGGCGCATCGCGCCATCGTGCCAGCCGGCGAAGCCTCGAAAAGCTTTGCCGTGTTCGAGCAAGTCTGCGAGGCGATCGTCGCGTCGCGGATGGAGCGTGGCGACCTTGTCATTGCGCTCGGCGGCGGCGTCGTCGGCGATCTTGCCGGTTTCGCCGCGGCGGTGGTGCGGCGCGGGCTCGATTATGTGCAAGTGCCGACCACGCTATTGGCGCAAGTCGAATTCCTCGGTCGGCGGCAAGACCGCGATCAATTCCGCGCACGGCAAAAATCTCATCGGCGCCTTCCATCAGCCGATTCTGGTGCTGGCCGATACCGCGCTCCTCGATACCCTGCCGGATCGGGAATTCCGCGCCGGTTATGCAGAGGTCGCCAAATACGGCCTGCTCGGCGATGCCGGCTTCTTCGCCTGGCTCGAAGCCAACTGGCGTGACATTTTTCCGGCGGCCATGCATCAGGTAGCGTCGCGCGTGAGCAGGCCGTCGCGGTATGCTGTCGGGCAAAGGCCGCGATCGTCGCCCGCGACGAGCGCGAAACCGGCGACCGCGCGCTCCTTAATCTCGGCCACACGTTCGGTCACGCACTGGAGGCGGCCTGCGGCTTTTCCGACCGGCTCCTGCATGGCGAAGCGATCGCGATCGGCATGGCTCTGGCCTTCGAATTCTCGGCACGCCGGCAGGGGCTGGTTTCGAAGGCGGCGGCCGCGCGCGCCATCCGCCACCTGGCCGAGGTCGGCTTACCGACCAGGATTGGGGATATTCCGGGCGAACGACCCACCGTTGACCAATTGTTGGCTCTGATCGCGCAGGACAAGAAAGTGAAGCGCGGCATGCTTACATTTATCCTGGTGCGCGGCATCGGCGCGGCCTTCGTCGAGGCCGGCGTCGCTGAGCGCGAGGTTCGTGCGTTCCTTAGCGAGAAGCTCGACGAACGATGACGTTCATGGATTGGCTCACGGTCGCGGCGGTCGCGATCTGCCTGGTAGTGTCGGCCTTCTACTCGGCCAGCGAGACGGCGCTGACCGCTTCATCGCGCGCCGCCATGAACCGGCTGGAAAAGGGGGGCAATCGCGACGCCGGCATCGTCAACCGGCTGATGGCGACGCGCGAGCGGCTGCTCGGTGCGGTTTTGTTCGCCAACAATTTCACCAATATTGCCGCCTCGACCTTGGCGACCGGCTTGTTGCTCGCGTTCTTCGGCAAGACCGGCGAGATTTACGCCACCGTCGTCATGACCATTCTTATTTTCGTCGTCGCCGAGGTGCTGCCGAAAACCGCCGCCTTCAACGCGCCCGACCGTATGGCGCTCTTGGTGGCGCAGCCGATCGAAGACACCGTGCGTTTGTTTGCGCCGATGCTGCGGGCCGTCGAGTGGATGGTGAAGGTCATCCTGCACGGGCTGGGCATGCCGGTCGGCAAGATCCAGTCGATTCTGTCGCCGCGCGAGGAATTGCGCGGCACCGTCGATCTCATGCACCGCGCCGGGGTCGTGGAGAAGCTCGACCGCGACATGATGGGCGGGCTTCTCGATCTGCGCGAGCTCACCGTGTCCGACGTGATGGTCCACCGCACCAAAATGGTGATGCTCGACGCCGACGAGCCGCCGCGGGACATTGTCGAGGCGGTGCTTGCGACCGGCATCACCCGCCTGCCGCTGTGGCGCGGCTCGCCGGACAACGTGATCGGGGTGCTGCACGCCAAGGAATTTTTGCGGGCGCTGCACGCGGCCCACGGCGATCCGGAAAAGATCGACATCCCCGCCTTGCTCAAGCCGGCCTGGTTCGTGCCCGACACCACGCCGCTCTACGAGCAGCTCAAGGCGTTCCGCAATCGCAAGACGCCGTTCGCGCTCGTCGTCGACGAATACGGCGAGCTCGAAGGCCTCGTGACGCTCGAAGACATCGTCGAAGAGATCGTCGGCGACATCAGCGACGAGCACGACGTCGCGGTGCCCGGCGTGCGGGCGCTGCCGGACGGCTCAGTCAATGTCGACGGCGCGGTGCCGGTGCGCGATCTCAACCGGGCGATGGACTGGAACATTCCCGACGACGAAGCCACCACCATCGCCGGCGTCGTCATTCACGAGGCGCGCTCGATCCCCGAGCCTGGCCAGAGCTTTACCTTTCACGGTTTCCGCTTCCAGGTCTTGCGCAAGAACCGAAACCGCATCACTGCGCTTCGCGTCGCGCCGCTGGCGCGCAAAGTCACGGCCAAAGCGAGTTGAAGGGGCAGCCGACATGACCAACCCTCCGATCAATCCCGGCGTTCGCATCGGCCATGTGCATCTCAAAGTCGCCGATCTCGATCGCGCGCTAGACTTCTATTGCGGCGTGCTCGGTTTCGAGCAGATGCAGCGGGTGCGCGGCGCGGCGTTCATTTCCGCCGGCGGCTATCATCATCATATCGGGCTCAACACCTGGGAGAGCCATGGCGGTTCACCGCCGCCGCTCGGCTCGACCGGCCTCTACCACCTCGCCATCGTTTATCCGGCCCGGGCGCAACTTGCCGACGCGCTGCGCCGCCTGATCGAGGCCAATATTCCGCTCGAAGGCGCCTCCGACCACGGGGTGAGCGAGGCGCTCTATCTGCGCGATCCCGACGACAACGGCGTCGAGCTTTATTGGGACCGGCCGAAGGAACAGTGGCCGCTCGACGCCGACGGCAAGCTTGCAATGTTCACCCACCGGCTCGATCTGGCGGGGCTGTTGCGCGAGGCCGAGAACGTGCCGCAGCCGCAAGTCGCCGATCAGGAGCCGGATCGAGCAGCGGCGAATTCGGGCCGTTAGCCGCTCTCGCCCGGCGCCTGGGCATGGATGGCGAGCGCGTGGACGCGGCTCTTGAGCTCGTTGGCCAGCGCCGCGTTGATCATGCGGTGGCGTTCGAGCCGGCTCTTCCCGCGGAAGGCTTCCGACACGATATAGAGCCGGTAATGGCTCTCGCCGCCCGGCCGGTGTCCGGCATGTCCTTGGTGCAAATGGGACTCGTCTTCGACATGCAGGCTCTCGGGCACGAAAGCCGCCAGGAGTTTTGTCGTGATGATGTCGGCCATTCCCATCGGGCTGGCTTAGCGACAACGGAGCGTTAAGGTCAATGTCCGCCAAAGTCCCGCGATGCCCGGTTTTGATTCTGTCAAGTCTTGAAGCTGTCAGCGACCCACCCGCATAATCACAACGATGAGCGCTAATTCTCCACTGTTCGATCGCATCCGGGTCAAGCCCGATCGGGACCGCCGCCTGCACGCGGAGCTTCCGCCTTGCCAATGGCCGCGCTGCAAGGCGCCGGCGACCCACCGCGCTCCGAAAGGCCGGTTGCGCGCCTCCGAATATTGGCAGTTCTGCCTCGAACACGTGCGCGAATACAATAATTCGTACAATTTTTTCGCCGGCATGAGCGATGACGCGATCATGCAATATCAAAAGGACGCGGTCACCGGACACCGCCCAACGTGGAAGATGGGCTCGCTCGGCGGCAAGCGTGCGGCAAAGCGCAGCCGCGGCCCATTTCGCGGCTTCGAAGGGCCGGCCGACGATCCGTTCTCGCTATTCGGCGAAGCTGGCGCTCAGGGCGCCGGCCATGCGCGGGCCGCGTCCGAGGGCCGCAAGATATTCAATGCGCAGCGCCGCGCGCTCGACACGCTCGGACTTGAAGCCGATGCCAAGCGGGCCGATATCAAGAGCAAGTTCAAGGCGTTGGTGAAACGGCACCACCCTGACGCCAATGGCGGCGACCGTGGTTCGGAAGCGCAGTTGCGAGAAATTATCCAGGCCTATAACTACCTGAAGTCAGCGGGTTTTTGCTGATCCTGTGGGTAGTTGTCGCGCCCGTTGGCCGGGCTTTTATCGCTTCGAGCCTTTCTGCTACATCTATCGCGACATCCGACCGCCGGTGATAGCCGATTTGCGCCTCGGAGGTACCGAGGGCATGGAGGAACAATGAGCCTCACAACTGACAATGTACCCGGCTTGCCGGATATGAAGGTTTCGATCCGACAACTGTTCGGCATCGACAGCGATTTGGAAGTGCCGGCCTATTCCGAGCCGGACGAGCATGTGCCGGAAGTCGATGCGGACTATCGCTTCGACAAACCGACCACGCTCGCCATCCTGGCCGGTTTTGCCAGAAACCGCCGCGTCATCGTCACCGGCTACCACGGCACCGGCAAATCGACCCATATCGAGCAGGTCGCGGCACGGCTGAACTGGCCCTGCGTGCGCGTCAATCTCGACAGCCACATCAGCCGGGTCGATCTGATCGGCAAGGACGCCATCGTGATCCGCGAGGGTATGCAGGTTACCGAATTCCGCGACGGCATCTTGCCGTGGGCGCTGCAGAACAACGTCGCGCTCTGTTTCGACGAATACGACGCCGGGCGGCCCGACGTCATGTTCGTCATCCAGCGGGTGCTGGAATCCTCGGGCCGGCTCACGCTGCTCGACCAGAACAAGGTGATCAAGCCGCACCCGGCGTTCCGCCTGTTCGCGACCGCCAATACGGTCGGTCTCGGCGACACGTCCGGCCTCTACCACGGCACCCAGCAGATCAACCAGGGCCAGATGGACCGCTGGTCGATCGTCACCACGCTCAATTACCTGCCGCACGACAACGAGGTCGATATCGTGCTCGCCAAGGCCAAGCACTATCGCACGGCGGAAGGCCGCGACATCGTCTCCAAGATGGTGCGCGTCGCCGACCTCACCCGCAACGCCTTCATGAACGGCGATATCTCGACGGTGATGAGCCCGCGCACGGTCATCATCTGGTCCGAGAACTCCGAAATCTTCGGCGACATCGGCTTTGCTTTCCGGCTCACCTTCGTCAACAAATGCGACGAGTTGGAACGGCCGCTGGTGGCGGAATTTTATCAGCGCTGTTTCGGTCAGGAGCTGCCGGAGAGCGCGGTCAACGTGGCGCTGAGCTGATGCTGTCCGCGCCAAAGGCGCCGCAATGAACTCCAACATCAAGCCCAAGAGCAACGCAAAAGAGGCGCCGACCGAGCCGTTCAAACGCGCCGTCGGCGTGTGCACGCGCGCCATTGCCGGCAAGGGCGATCTGGAGGTGTCGTTTGCCTCCGAGCGTCCCGGGCTGACCGGCGGCAAGGTGCGGCTGCCGGAACCGCCGCGCCGGCTCAACGAGCGCGAAGCGGCGATCGTGCGCGGCCACGCCGATTCCATCGCGCTCCGCCTCGCCTGCCACGATCCGGCGGTGCATCGCAAGCTCGCCCCCGGCGGCCAGCAGGCGCGCGCCGTGTTCGAGGCCGTCGAGCAGGCGAGGGTGGAGGCAATCGGCTCGCGGCGCATGGGCGGGGTCGCCAAAAATCTCACCGCCATGCTCGACGACAAGTTTCATCGCGGCAAATTCGACGAAATCACCGACCGCGCCGACGCGCCGATCGAAGACGCGCTGGCTTTGATCGTGCGCGAGCGGTTGACCGGCGATGCCCCGCCGCCCACGGCGCGTAAGCTCGTCGAGCTGTGGCGTCCGCTGATTGAGGAGCGCGCCGGCCGCGATCTCGACCGCCTCGAACGCGTGCTCAACGATCAGCGCCGCTTCGGCGACGTCGTTCACGACCTGCTCGATTGCCTGGACATGGGCGAAGATCGTTCGAGCGAATCCGACGACGAAGAAGGCGAGGAGGGTGAGGAGCAGAACCAGAAGGACGAGACCGGCCAGGACGGCGACGCGTCCGATGCCGCCGAAAGCGATCAGATGAGCGCCGAGGCCGAGGCGTCGGCCGACGAATTGCCGGACAGCGCGTCGGAAGCGGTCGATGCGCCGTCCGCGGAAATGGCCGACGACGCCGAGATGGGCGATTCGGAAACCGCCGCCGAGCCGTGGCGGCCGCGGCACCAGCGCAACGAGCCGCGCGGGCCGGATTATCGGCCGTTCACGGCCAAGTTCGACGAGACGGTGGGCGCCGAGGAATTATGCGAGCCGGAGGAGCTCGACCGGCTGCGCGGCTATCTCGACAAGCAGCTTTCGCATTTGCAGGGCGTCGTCGCGCGCCTGGCCAATCGTCTCCAGCGTCTGCTTCTGGCGCAGCAAAATCGCGCCTGGGAATTCGATCTCGAGGAGGGCCTGCTCGATCCGGCGCGGCTGTCGCGGGTCATCGTCGATCCGATGCATCCGCTGTCGTTCAAGCGCGAGAAGGACACCGATTTCCGCGACACTGTGGTGACGCTACTGCTTGATAATTCCGGTTCGATGCGCGGCCGCCCGATTACGGTGGCAGCCACCTGCGCCGACATTCTGGCGCGGACGCTGGAACGCTGCGGCGTCAAGGTGGAAATTCTGGGCTTCACCACCCGGGCCTGGAAAGGCGGCCAGTCGCGCGAAGCCTGGCTCGCCGCGGGCAAGCCGCCCAATCCCGGCCGGCTCAACGATCTGCGCCACATCATCTACAAGGCGGCCGACGCGCCGTGGCGCCGCGCGCGCAAAAATCTCGGCCTGATGATGCGCGAAGGCCTGCTCAAGGAGAACATCGATGGCGAGGCGCTCGATTGGGCGCATAAGCGGCTGTTGGCGCGGGCGGAGTCGCGCAAGATCCTCATGATGATTTCCGATGGCGCGCCGGTCGACGACTCGACGCTGTCGGTCAATCCCGGCAATTATCTGGAGCGGCATTTGCGCTGGGTGATCGAAGACATCGAGACCCGCTCGCCGGTCGAGCTGATCGCCATCGGCATCGGTCACGACGTCACGCGCTATTACCGGCGCGCGGTGACCATCGTCGACGCCGAGGAACTTGGCGGCGTGATGACCGAAAAACTCGCCGAATTGTTCGAGGAAAATCCGGGGGAACAGCCGGTGCGCCCGGCGCGGGCACCGCGCCGTCTCAATGCGTAAGGCGGTAAGCCCGGAGCCGCTGGTAGATTTTTCGCTTTAATACCGCCGCACGCCGTATCCACAGAAGCGCGCGCAGAACGATGGGGAGGACGACATGACTCGACGCCAAAATTGGCTGCGCCTTGCCGCAAGCGGCTTGCTGATATTGGCTGGCACATCGCTGGCTGACGCCCAGGCCGCGAATTATCCCGACAAGTCCGTGACGATTATTTCGGACGCGGGGGCCGGCGCCAGCCCGGATGTCGCCATGCGTATCGTTGCCGCGGGGCTCAGCGCAATCTGGGGACAGCAGGCCGTGGTGGTCAATCACCCCGGCGCCAACGGCAGCATCGCCGCACGCGCGGCGAGCGAGGCCGCTCCCGACGGCTATACGCTCTATTCGCCCGCATTATCGACGTTCTTGGCGCTGCCGACGGTGGCGCCCAATCTGCCGGTCAAGCTGCCGCGCGATTTCCTGCCGATCGGTTTCATCGCCAACCAGCCGATGTTTATTGCCGTCGATCCGAAGAGCGGCATCACCACGCTGCCGGAGTTCATCGATCGCGCCAAGAAGGCGCCGGGAACGCTTTCGATCGCGGTATCCGGCATCGGCCGCATGACGCATCTGACAGGTTTGCTGATGCAGCAGAGGGCTGGCATCAAGCTCATCCCGGTGCCCTATAACGGCGGTCCGTCTGCGGCGCTAAGCGACGTCGCTTCCGGCCGGGTGAACATGATCATCGAGGGCTATCCGGGCATCATCGGCGCGGTCAATGCCGGACAGGTGAAGCTCGTCGCGGTCGCTTCGCCGCAGCGACTGCCGGAATTTCCCGATCTGCCGACCGTTGCCGAAACGATACCGGGGTTTGCCGCGGCGGGCTGGCTTATCGTGGCGGCCCCGGTCGGCACACCGGGCCCGATCATCAACAAAGTGAGCGCCGACCTCACCACGGTGCTCAAGGATCCGGACGTGAAGAAAAAGCTTCTGGCGACCGGCAGCTACACGATCCCCATGACGCCGGAGCAAACGCTCGCCTATGTCGACAAGCAGCAGGACACCTGGTTCCCGGTGCTGAAATCGATCCCGGCGCGATAGCGGCTTCGGCTGGGGCCTGCCCAGGTCTTATCGACGCAAGACCGGGAGGCTAAGTCCGGGTGCCGCCGAGGATCGAGGCCGCCATCGCGCGCGGGTCGCGCGGTCGCCAAGCGCCGATGTCGACGCTGTGCAGGAAATCGCCGACATGGCGATTGAACAGTTCCGGCTCCTCAAGGTTGATCGCGTGCCCGCTATTGGGCAGCACCACCAGCGCCGACGTTTGGATGGTGCGCTTGAGCAGCAGCGCCGGTTCGAGGCAGGGAAAATCCTCATCCCCGGTCATGATCAAGGTTGGCGCCACGATCGTTTTGATTTTGTCGACAAGCTCGAATAGCGACGGCCGCCGTTTTTGGACGCCGCGCATGGTTAGCGCCGCGCCCTTGCCGGAATGCTGCGCCAGCTGTTCGACGAACTCCCGAAAACCCCGCGGGTCTTTGTTCTGCAATTGCACCCGCGCCGGCGCCTGCGCGTAACTCTGCGCCGCATCCGTCATGTTCGCGCTCTCGAACTTTGCCGCGGCGGCTTCGGTCTCGGCGGCGAACTGCGCCCGCTTGTCGGGCGACGCGCCGTAGCCGCAGCCCGCGACCACGAGCGAGCGGGCGCGTTGCGGATAGGTGAAGCCGAAATGCAGCGTGGCGAAGCCGCCCATCGACAGGCCGACGATATGCGCCTTGTCGATCTTTAGCGCATCGAGCACGGCGCGGATGTCGTCGCGCGCGCGATCCTGCGAATAGCGTTCGACGTCGTCGGGAACGTCGGAGGGCGGATAGCCGCGCGCATTATAGGCGATGCAGCGGTAGAGCCGGCTGAAATGGCGAATCTGGCTCTCGTAAGAGCGGCAATCGCCGGCAAATTCATGCACGAAGACGACCGGCAGGCCGGCTCCCGTTTCCTCGTAGTACAATTTGACGCCGTCGTCGGCCGTCACGTGAGGCATGGTCACACCGCGGTTATATTGCGTAATGTCATTGTTCCATTGCGCAAGCCGAGGACATCACAGTGCCCGACACTTTGGGATTTCGCAAACGCATCGGCATCGTGGTGCCCTCGACCAACACCACGGTGCAGCCGGAATGCGAGGGCTTAAGGCCGCGCGGCGTCACCAATCATACCGCGCGCTCGACCATCAAAGAGCGGCCGCTCAACACCGAACAAGCTTTCTTCGAGCACATGGCCGACATGCGCGAGGGCATCGCCACCGCGATCGATCAGGTCATGACGGCAGGGTTGGATCATCTCATCATCGGCATCGCGCTCGAGACCTTCTGGGGCGGCGTTGCGGCGGCGGCCAAGCTGCAGGACGAACTGACCCAGCGCGCCGGCGTCGGCATATCCATGGGTTCGACCGCGGCGGTCGCTGCGTTGCGGGCCTTTGGCGCCAGGCGGATCGCGGTTTTGACGCCGCATCAGCCGCGCGGCGACGACATGGTGCGGCTCTACCTGTGCGAAGCGGGGTTCGAAATCGTGCGCCTTGTCGGATTGAAATGCGCCACCCCGCGCGCCATCGCCCAGGTAGCCGCGGCAGATATCCGAAATGCATTCAAAGATCTCGACGGTCCCGATGTCGATGCGCTGCTTCAGGTCGGCACCGCACTGCCGACTGTGGCGATTGCGGCGGAAGCCGAGCGCTGGCTCGGCAAACCGGTGCTGGCGATCAATGCGGTGACCTATTGGGACGCGTTGCGCCGCTGCGGCATCGACGATCGCGTCGCGGGCTACGGACGAATTCTTGAGGAATTTTAGTCGGAAATGCTACGCCGCCTTGGCGGTAGCGCGCTTTTTGACGACTTGGCGCTTGAGTTCGAGGACGCGCGGCGACAATTCGGCATCCTTGGCCTTGAGCAGGAATGCGTCGAATCCGCCGCGATGGTCGACGGTTTTCAGCGCATTGGCGCAAATCCGCAAGCGGAATGAGCGGCCGAGCGCGTCCGACAATAGCGTGACATTGAGGAGATTGGGCAGAAACCGGCGCTTGGTCTTGCGGTTGGAATGGCTGACGCGGTGCCCGATCTGGCGCGTCTTGCCGGTGAGTTCACAACGCCATGCCATGATGCAATATCCTTGAAACCCTAATACCTATACCTCGTTCCCGCGGCCGCCTGAGACGATTTTGGGAGATGGCGCGGAGCTATAAGCGGGGCGTCCTTGAGCGTCAAGCGCGCGCCAATAGTAGGTCTAACGCGGATAGAATCAGGTATTGGCCGGCAGCGGCGCGAAACCACAGAAACGACGCATTCTCAGACAAAACAATGCCGTCCAGCCGGGGAATTTGAGAGAAGCTCTTGCCCGCCTTTGTCATAGGTCTGTCAATTGCCCGCCGTAAATGCCGCGCCGCATCCGCGGCGTTTTTCATGTTGGCGCTGTTCGCCGTCGTGGCGGCCGACGCCGGCCATCGCGCCGCCGCCCAGGGACGGCTCGAGGCCCAATATACCGTCAGCATTTCCGGAATCCCGATCGGCCGCGGCAACTGGATCATCGACATTGCCAACGATCAGTATACCGCCGCGGCGAGCGGCACGACGACGGGCCTCATCAAGTTCTTCACCGGCGCCCACGGCACCGGCGCCGCGCACGGCACCATGGCCGCCGGTCAGCCGATGCCGACGAGCTATGGCGAGACCATCGTCTACGATCACAAGGTCGACGACGTACGCATGGCGCTCACCGGCGGCAATGTGACGGACTATGCGGTCGAGCCGCCGCTGCCGCCGGCGCCGGACCGCGTTCCGGTGACCGATGCGGACCGCCGCGGCGTCTTCGATCCTATGACGTCGATGCTCAACCGCGTCGCCGGCACCGGCGATCTGGTGACGCCGCAGGCCTGCAATCGCAGCGTCCCAGTATTCGACGGCCGGGTGCGTTACGATTTGCGCAGCGAATATCGGCGTATGGAAACTGTCAAAGCGGACCGCGGCTATGCCGGGCCGGTAGTGGTTTGCGCAGTGTTTTTCACGCCGATCTCTGGATATGTCCCGGATCGCCCGGCGATCAAATATCTCGTGACGTTGCGCGACGCCGAAGTCTGGCTGGCGCCGATCGCCGGCACCCGCGTGCTGGTGCCGTTTCGCTTCTCGATGCCGACGCCGCTCGGCACGGGGCTGTTGCAGGCGACTGAATTCCTTTCGGTCGCGCAGCCCACGCCGCGTACGGCGGCAAAGACGGAATGATCGCTGCCGGCGCGATCTGGCCCGTTCGCTGCGGCTGCTTTCGTCCCCGCTATCCACAGGATGGTGACCCTTGACTCGGCGCGGAATCGTGAATGTTGCACCCGTTAACAGTTTTGGCCTCGGCGCCGCCGGCCAAAAACGCGGATTCCACCCGATCTGGTATTCTAGGCCGGCCGCTGCGCCATATATCGCAGTGAACGAACCTGAACTCACTCCGAGTCGCCGATTCGGCCGCGATTCGTTCCAGACTCGTTCCACACGTTAAGCACAGGGCTTTCCAGCGTCACGTTGTGGTACAGAAGAGCGTTCCCCACCTTCCTCCCGTGCCTGCGGAAGAGCTAAGGAGGGGCGTCAATGCCGGGCTTTTGATGCCGATTTCGTTCTCGCCTCCCGCCGATCGTAGTTTGCGTGCCCGTGGTGCCGGCGTTACCGCCGTGCTGGGGCCGACCAATACCGGCAAGACGCATCTCGCGATCGAGCGGATGCTGGCGCATTCGTCGGGCCTGATCGGTCTGCCGCTGCGGCTACTGGCGCGCGAAGTCTATAACCGGGCGGTGGAGCGGGTCGGCGCCGACGCGGTGGCGCTGATCACCGGCGAAGAGAAGATCAAGCCGCCGAACCCGCGCTTTTGGGTCGCCACCGTCGAGGCGATGCCGCGCGATCTCGATGTGGCTTTCCTCGCCATCGATGAGATCCAGCTCGCCGCCGACTTCGAGCGCGGCCATGTCTTCACCGACCGGATGCTGAACCGGCGCGGCCGCGAGGAAACGCTGGTGCTCGGCGCCGCCACCATGAAACCGATCATCGAGCGGCTTTTGCCCGGCGCCAGCATCGTCAGCCGGCCGCGGCTGTCGCAGCTCACTTTCTCGGGCGAAAAGAAACTGACGCGGTTGCCCCGCCGTTCCGCCGTCGTCGCGTTTTCGGCCGAGGAGGTCTACGCCATTGCGGAATTGATCCGCCGCCAGCGCGGCGGCGCCGCGGTGGTGCTCGGCGCGCTGTCGCCGCGTACGCGCAATGCCCAAGTCGAGCTCTATCAGTCGGGTCAGGTCGACTACTTGGTGGCGACCGACGCGATTGGCATGGGCCTCAACCTGGACGTTGATCACATCGCCTTTGCTTCGGACCGTAAATTCGACGGCTACCAGTTTCGCAAGCTCAGTCCCTCCGAACTCGCCCAGATCGCCGGCCGTGCCGGCCGCGCCACCCGCGACGGGACGTTCGGCACCAGCGGCCGTTGTCCGCCGTTCGATACCGAGCTGGTGCAGGCGCTCGAATCGCACACTTTCGAGTCGGTGAAATTGGTGCAATGGCGCAATACCGATCTCGACTTCTCTTCGGTCGGCGCCTTGCAGGCGACGCTCGCTGCGGCGCCGAGCGAAAGCGCGTTGGCGCGCGCGCCGGTCGCCGAAGACATATTGGTGCTCGATCATGCGGCGCGCGACGACGAGGTGCGCGGCATGACGCGGACGGCCGCCGACGTCGAACGGCTTTGGGACGTCTGCCAGCTGCCCGATTATCGAAAGATCGCGCCGGCCAACCACGCCGAGCTGGCGGTCACCGTCTACGGCTTTCTGCAGCGTGACGGTGCAATCAAGACGGACTGGTTTGCCCATCAGGTGGCGCAGGCCGACCGCACCGATGGCGATATCGATACCCTGTCCAATCGCATTGCCCATATCCGGACCTGGACCTTTGCAGCCAATCGGCCGAATTGGCTCGCCGATCCCGAGCACTGGCAGGGCGTCACGCGCGGCGTGGAGGATCGGCTCTCCGACGCCCTGCATGAGCGGCTGACTGAGCGTTTCGTCGATCGCCGCACCAGCGTCTTGATGCGGCGGCTGCGCGAGAACGCGACCTTCGAGCCCGAGTTCAACAAGACCGGCGAAGTCGCCGTCGAAGGCCACGTCATCGGCCGGCTCGACGGATTTGTTTTCGTGCCGGACGCGTCATCGGGCGGCTCGGAGGCGAAAGCGTTGCAAAATGCCGCGCAAAAAGCGCTCGCCGGCGAGATCGCCGCGCGGGCCACGCGGCTCGCCGAGGCGCCGGACGCGCAATTCGTGCTCGCGACCGATGGCGCGTTGCGCTGGACCGGCGCCGCGGTCGGCAAGCTGCAGGCCGGCGAGGAGGTTTTGCATCCCCGCGTGCGTCTCATTGCCGACGAGCATCTGACCGGCGCGCCGCGCGACGCGGTCGAGGCCCGGCTCAACGCCTGGCTTAAATCCCATATCGACAAATTGCTCGGGCCGCTGTCCCAATTGGCGGCGGCTGAGGACGTGACCGGTATCGCCCGCGGCGTCGCCTTCCAATTGATCGAGGCGCTCGGCGTGCTCGATCGCCAACGCGTCGCCGAGGACGTCAAAGGTCTGGAGCAGCCGGCGCGTGCCACGTTGCGCAAATACGGCGTGCGGTTCGGTGCCTATCACATCTATCTGCCGATTCTGCTCAAACCGGCGCCGCGCACACTCGCCGCCCAACTGTGGGCGCTCCGGCACGAGGGGCCGCAGAGTAAGGGCCTCGACGATCTGTTACATCTCGCGGGCAGCGGCCGCACCTCGATGCCGGCCAATCGCGAGATCGATCCGGCGCTTTATCGTACGGCCGGCTATCGCGTTTGTGGCGAGCGCGCCGTGCGCGTCGATATTCTGGAACGGCTGGCCGATCTGATCCGGCCTGCGCTTTCCTGGCGCGGCGGCGGCGGGCCGAAGCCGCCGGGCGCGGTCGTCGGCGGCGGCTTTACCGTCGTCAACGGCATGACATCGCTGACCGGTGCGTCGGGCGAAGATTTTGCCTCGATCCTGCGTTCGCTCGGCTATCGCATGGAGCGCCGCTCGAAGCCGCCGGAACCCGTGACTGCCGTGACCGAGCCGGCAGCGGAGCCGTCGTCGGTTGCGCCGATCCTAGAGGCCGCCGCCATGAGCGATGGCCAAGCCGGCACTACGCGGACCGATGCTGAGGCTCCCGCGGAGAGCATCGATCAAATTGTTGCTCCCGCAATTGACGCCGCAGAATTGGCAACGGACGAAGCAGTTCCGGCGGTCCAATCCGAAAACGCCGCCGCAGACGCCGAACCAAGCGCGTTGCCGGCGACGGAAATCCTTGCGGAGCCTCAACCGAGTGAAGCGGCCAGCTCTGCCCCGGCGATTGAGGTCGCGGCCGATGTTGTGCAGGCGACGGCGACACAGGATGGGTCTGCCGCCGAGCCGGTCTTGATCGAGGTCTGGCGGCCCGGACGGACCGAGGGCAGTCATCGGCCGCGGCATCGCGAAAGGCGCAGGCCAAAACACGCCGGCCCGGCATCTTCGCAGCGCGCCGCGGAGCCGACTGTGGCGGCGGCTCCGGCCGGTGAGGCGGCAGCTTCGCCGACGGCTGAACAGACGCCGCCAGCCGGCGCCGTGGCGCCAAAGCAAGACCACTATCCGCGCCACCGCCGTCGGCATGCCGGCGAGCATCGACCCGACCGGCCACAACGCGACCGTGACCGGCCACAACGTGAGCGTGACCGGCCGCCGG
The DNA here is from genome assembly GCA_963816565.1 of uncultured Alphaproteobacteria bacterium. Taxonomy (GTDB): domain Bacteria; phylum Pseudomonadota; class Alphaproteobacteria; order Rhizobiales; family Xanthobacteraceae; genus BOG-931. The sequence goes on from CAWFLM010000004.1 coordinate 1,035,031, forward strand.
TCAAGCGCTTCGAGCGGCGCGAAAAAGCGCCCGATCCAAATTCGCCGTTTGCCAAGCTCGCGGCCTTGAAGGCGCAGCTCGAGGCCGACGCCAAGGAGCGACGTTGAGTGCCAGCCGAGCTCGATCGGCAACGCATCGACCGATGGCTATGGCATGCTCGCCTGGTGCGCACGCGTGGCGCTGCGGCAGCGCTTGCGGGCGCAGGTTACGTCCGCATCAATGGCGCGCGTATCGATGCGCCCGGTCGCATGGTGCGGACCGGCGATGTGATCACGGTCGCACTCGACCGCCGCGTCCGGGTCTTGAGAGTGAGGGGTTTTGTCGAGCGGCGGGGTCCCGCCGTCAGCGTTGCAGAGCTATATGATGATTTGGGGTAAGTCCCGGGTGGCTTGGCCCGGCCAGCCTTGCGCGCCCCTGACCCATGCGTTAGGAGCAAAGTTGCAAAAAAGCCCGTTCAGAGTGTGCAAATGACCTATATCGTCAACGACAATTGCATCAAATGTAAATACATGGATTGCGTCGAGGTCTGCCCTGTGGACTGTTTTTACGAGGGCGAAAATATGCTGGTCATCCATCCGGATGAATGCATCGATTGCGGTGTTTGCGAGCCTGAATGCCCAGTCGACGCGATCAAGCCCGACACCGAGCCCGGCGTTGAAAAGTGGCTCGGAGTCAACGCCGAATTCGCAAAAACATGGCCCAATATCACGGCCAAGAAGGCTCCTCCGGCCGACGCCAAGGAATGGGAGGGCGTCGCCAACAAGTTCGATGAGCATTTTTCCGCCAATCCTGGCACCGGTGACTAGGAACAATTTAAGGTTGTAGACGTTAACCGTTATTAACAATTCCACCGGGCGATGGCTGCTGCGACGGTTTCGCAACGCCATAACGCTTTGATTTTGGCTGGAAATGTGATATACAGTCGTTACATAATGAAAAAGACCCCCCAAAACGCTGCTCCCCGTCCGGGAGCATATTTTTTCGGGGCATTTTCGAGGAACCGTCAATAGAGGCGTGAATTCCACGCGAGAGCAGTGGCAGAGAAAACTCGTCGTCGTCCTAAGAAGAGTGCGACCGGCATGAGCCGGAAGGCAACGAAAACCTCCTCCCGCGCGAGCCGGAGGCCCTCACAGTCCACGCGGGCTGCGGCTCGGAGCCGGGTCAGCGTGGCAAAGCCCGTGCAAAGGCGCAAGCCGGAGCCGGAAGGAGCAACTTTGGGAATGAATGCGAAGAAGACGACTCAACGACAAGGCTTCAAAACTCAGGAATTCATCGTCTATCCGGCTCACGGCGTGGGCCAGATCGTCGCAATCGAAGAGCAGGAGGTCGCCGGCGCACGCCTCGAACTGTTCGTCATCAATTTCGTCAAGGACAAGATGACGCTGCGGGTGCCGACTTCGAAGGTAGCCTCCGTTGGCATGCGTAAGCTTGCCGAGACGCCGATGGTCAAACGGGCTCTCGAGACGCTCAAGGGTCGCGCGCGGATCAAGCGCACCATGTGGTCGCGACGTGCCCAGGAATACGAGGCCAAGATCAATTCCGGCGATATCGTCGCCATCGCTGAGGTCGTTCGCGATCTTTTCCGGTCGGAAACTCAGCCGGAACAGTCTTATTCCGAGCGGCAGCTTTACGAAGCGGCGCTCGATCGGCTGTCACGCGAAGTGTCCGCCGTGCAGCGGATTACCGAGACCGAAGCGATCAAGGAGATCGAAGCGGCGCTCGCCAAGGGCCCACGTCGCGGCCCGAAGCCCGAGACGGATGAGGATGCCGTTGTCGAGGAAGAGGCGGCGTAGGCTTGCGGATATTCCAGGTTACAGGGGCCCGGCAGAAATGCCGGGCCTTTTGTTTTGATTGCGGCCGTTAACGATGCCCAGAATGACCCGGGCGATGCCGGCAAAACACCTATGGTTAGTCATAAATTAAGCTTCATTTGAAAGGACATAGGAGGCGCAGCGCGAGGCATCGGGGGGCCGAGAATGGGGCGAAACAAGGCGTTCACGCGCGGCCGAGTTTATCTGGCGCTTGTCGCCGGCCTGATCGGCTATCTGATCGGTGGCTGGCACCCGGCCACTACGCAGACTCAAATCCTGTCGGCGGCCCAGTCGGTCGCTCTGCGATTCCCGCAACAATGGCGCGCCACGCCGCCAGCGGCGGACACCGCCGACCTTGCGCCGGCCCCGGTGCTAGTCGATGCATCGGCGACAACGCCGGCCGCGGCAAACAGCGCGGACGATCCTGCCATGTTCGACCCCGAGCCAATGGTGCCGCAGCCATTCCATCAGGCCGTTTCACAAGCGCCGGCGGCTGTGCAACTGGCCACGGTCGATGCCGGTTCTCTCCCACCACTCAACGCGACTGAGACGGCGCCATCGTCGGTTATCCCGGCGGCGCCGGTGCACTCGCCCAAGACGCCGGCCATTGCCGCCGCCCCGCTGCGAGCCAATCGCGCGCCCGCCGTCGCCACCAGCCGCGTCGCCATGAACCGTCCGGGCTTCATGCTCGACGATGCGCAGATCGTGAGCATCAAGGAGCGGCTGCATCTGACGCCGGATCAGCAGCAAATGTGGCCGGCGGTCGAAGCGGCGCTCCGCAACATCGCCTATACGCGCGCGCAACAGGCACGCCGGCGCGGCTTTTCCGGCGATACTGTGCAGGTGGCCGCCATCGATCCGGAGAGCGTGGAAGGTCTCAAATCCGCAGCCGTTCCGCTGATCATGAGTTTTGACGACGAGCAAAAGCAAGAAGTCCGTAACCTCGCCCACGTCATGGGGCTCGATCAGCTCGCGTCGGAGTTCTGAATCCGCGAACGCCGACAAACCGGATTAATTTTCAGTCGCGGCGGTTTCCTCGGAAACAGTCGCCGCCCGCGGTCGCAACAGATCGGCCGTGCACTTAGCGCCGATCAAAGCCAAGCCGGCAAAACAGAATAATTCGCCCAGTTCCAGCGGCTTGGCGACGGAGAAGCTGTAGAGCGGGGCGTAAAGGAAATAGGCGGCGCAGATCGTTGAAACGATCGCGCAGAGCATGGCCGGCAGCCTGCCATACAGCACCGCCACCAGCGCCGTCGGCAGCAAATAAAAGAACACAAGGTGCTGCGGTCCGACCAGCTCGGCTCTGACCGTGCACAGGACCGCGGTGACCGCGGATATGATCGCCATCGCTACGGCAAAGGGCACGCGCCGCTTTCACGACCTGCATGACTCCCCCCTCAAGCAGTTCCCCCGGCCTTTCCGGCTCGTTAAGCAATCATAGCCGAGGTAAAACGCAGTGAAAATAGGTGAAAAGCGGTAGAGTAAACAGGGGCAGGCGGTCACTCAACGACGATTTTCGCCTCGCTGCCCGGCTTTAGCCGGTCGCCCGGCTCGATCCCGTTGAGCACGCGGAAGCGGTCGGCGGCGCGATCCGCAACGGCCATCCGCGCCGCCATTTTCTCCACCGTATCGCCGGGCGCGACTTTCACGATTTTCAGCCGCAGCGGCTTGGCCTGTTCGATTTCGGCGAGACTCATGCGGCGGAAGGTATCGACGGAGTCGCGAAACGCGCGGTCAGTGTCGGACGTGCGATGTTTGGCGGCAAAGATGAAGCGGTAGACGTCGCTGCCGAAGCGGATGGCATATAGCCGGAAGTCCCATTGATCGCCCTTGGCCACCGCGGTCGCGCCGGGAAAGCCGTTGACGGTGACGTCTTCGACGGTCGCCGGGTCGATGTTTTCGATCCAGCCCGACGTGAGGTATTGCGCGAGCGTCTGCTCGGCGGGCACGTGCACGACGTCGAGCCGGAGCGCCTCGCCGCCGCCGTGCTTGACGCCCAAAACGGCCTGCGCGGTGTTGTCGAGGGCGAACCCCTCCGGCGCGGTGAAAGTGAAGCCGAGCTTCGGATGCAGGAAGCGCCGGCCGCGCACAAAGCCTTCGCTCGGATCCTCGCCATAGACGATGCCGTCGATGTCGCCGAAATAGGCGTCTCTCGATTGCTCGCGCTCGGCCGCGCTGACGCTGGCCGGCGGTTTGTATTGGCGCGCATTGGCAATCGCCTGGGTGACCCGCTCCGGGGTCGACGGGTGCGACGACAGGAAATCCGGCGCCGCCGGATTGATGGCGTTGCTCTGCTCGGGCTTGAGCTCGGAATTGCGTTCCAGCGCGGTGAGAAAGCGAGCCGCTCCGTAGGGGTCGTAGCCGGCGTGGGCGGCGATGCCGATGCCGATCGCGTCCGCTTCGAACTCCTGCTTTTGCGAAAAACTTGCCAATTCCAGCTTCGACTTGGCGAGCGCCAACGCGCCGGCTTCCGGATCGCTGACCACGTCGTTGATGACGCGGCTGACCAGCTCGACTTGCTGTTCCTCCTTCTCGCGAAGCTCGGCATGATGGGCGATGACATGGCCCATCTCATGCGCAATCACCGAGGCAAGCTCGAAGTCGTCGTCGGCAAGCGCGATCAATCCGCGCGTCACATAAAGCTGGCCGGTCGGCAGCGCAAAAGCGTTGATCGATTGCGAATTGAGGATCGTGACCTTGTAATGCAGATCGGGCTTTTCCGACGCCGCCACCAGACGTTCCACCATCTGCTCGATCATGCTTTGCAGCCGCGGGTCGTTATAGACGCCGCCATAGGTCGCCAGGATGCGCTGATGTTCGTGCAGCACCGCCGGCGACATCCCGGTATCGGCCTGCTTGGTTGGAGCCGTAATCCCCGACAGCGGCACATCGCCCGATGGCGCGGCGGTGCAGGCCGCCAGCAGGACGGCCGCGAGCGCGACGCCCGCTTGGCATAGTCGGTGGCTGGCGATGCCCGCTTGTCCCCGTGTCACCACTTCACCCAAATCGGCCGCGCATCCGGCCGGGCAGAGATTAATCGCGATCCGCGGTCTCGATCTGCTCCGGATGCGTCGCCTCGATCAAGGGACTGCCGCGAGTCTGCCCCAATATTGCCGCGCGCTTCGATAAAGCCGCGGACAATGACGCGTCGCCCGGCGAGGCTTGGCAAATCTATCCCCGCCGCGGCGAAACTGCGCTCGTTTCGTTTCCGGACCGTAACCGCAAAATCTTCGGACCAATGCGGTCCGAAATTCACGTAGATCGTGGCTCCGCTTTGACGCACGGACACCACATGGCCCTCGACCAGCGCAAATTGACCCTTATGCGCCAGCACATCCGCAGGGGTCTCGGCGTCAATGAGGTCATAATACGGATCGGCCCATAGGCCAAGCCGGGCCTTGCGGGCGGCAGTTTCGCGGGCCAACAGCGCCGCGGCGCAGGCGGCACTGCCGACCTGATCGCCGACCCGGGCAAAGCCGGCCGTAATCAGTTCGCCCTGCACGAACAATTCGTCGCCGTCGCGCTCGGTATAGGCATAGGCGACGATGCGCCCATAGCGGTCGGTCGCAGCTTGCGCGCGCCGCAGCACGACGACGTCGCCGCCGGCCAAGGCATCGAGCGCCGCCTTCGCTGCCTTGGCCGCGCCGGCGCCGGGGCGGCAGCGGACGCAGGGTTGGATCGTTGCGGCAGTGGCTGGGGCGGCACTTCGATTGCGGCCAGACGCACTTCGCGCCCGTCGGCGAGCGTGAACGTGCGGCCGTCGCTCACTTGGCTCACCGTAGCGCGTGCGATCTCATCGCCGCCGCACGGCGGAGGCTGCTCTTGTGCCAGCACCACCGAGCCGGCGCATGTGATAATGAGCGCGGCCGTGCTAAAGGAAATGTGTCCGCGCATGGACATGTGACACCCCAACCCGGTCCCGTAGCTCAGCAGGATAGAGCAGCGGTTTCCTAAACCGAAGGTCGGAAGTTCGAGTCTTCCCGGGACCGCCAAATAATAAAATCAATTACTTAGCTGACTCTCTGGCGACAGTGGCAACAGTCATTGGCAACAGGTCATCATCGGGGGGTTATGTAGCGCAAATTGCTGGACGTGCTGCTGCGCCGTCCCGGACGCGAATGACCCTGGCTGAGCAAAAAACGCGGCGGCTCATCTGATTCTCGCGATCAGGATTCCTGCGCGATTTGCGGAGGGATTCGATGAAGCGCTTCATTGAGGGCAAGCATCGCGGACAGAGCACGCCGTTTCCGGAATGCCCGGAGGACTGGATCGATGAGGACAATTCCGTTCGCGTGATTGACATTTTTGTTGAGGAAGTCAATCTGGGCGAGCTTGGCTTTGGCGGGGTCGATCCGGAAGCAACCGGTCGGCCTTCGTATCCTCCGTCAGTGCTGCTGAAACTCTACATTTACGGGTTCAGTCGAGTTCGACGGCTCGAACGTGAAGCTGCGCGTAATGTTGAGGTGATGTGGCTGACGGGTCGGCTTGTACCGGATAACAAGACGAATCTGGGGGTCAGGAGTTCGAATCTCTTCGGGCGCCCCACTCAACAAAATCAGTTGGGAACTCTTTAGCGGCATTAGTAGCAGTCATTAGCGCGCTTGTTCCGGCACGACGATGAGAGCTGCAGCGAGAGCTACGCCGATGTCTCCGCCGCGTTGGCCTTGCGGAGATCGAGGTTCAGGGCACTAGCGTATCGAAAATATGGGCGCGATCGCTTGATCGAACGTCAAGCGTGACGAAGCCAGCACATGTAATCTTGGCCGGACGCAACATGAGCGCGACCTACGCATGCGCATAGGTATCGACGCCGCGCTCGACAAGTGCGTCAGAGGTTCCGAGCAACAGAAGCGCGATAACTCGTTTTTGAGCGGGGATTTTCGTGAGAATTTCGCGCTGGAATTTCGCCTTGGCGAAGGCCAGAATGTATCGTAGGAGAACCGGTGCCTTCCGAAGGGCGAGAACTACGAGCGCCTCTTTAGCTCTCTCGTTCTTGCCCAGCGCATTCACGCCGTGGTGCAGTAGAGAGCGCAGGTGCGAATACCAGCCTGGCAGAGGATGGCCCAATGCGGTCGGCACAGGCAAAAGGTCGGTCAGACATGAACGTTCTTCACGCCCAAATCCCTGAGGTCTTGATCATCGAACCTACGGTTCTAGCCGACCGGCGCGGCTATTTTTGCGAAATCTACCAAGAAGAGCGATACGCATCGCACGGCATCACCGGTCCATTCGTGCAGGACAACCTCTCGCGCTCTCCTCAGGGGGTGCTGCGCGGCCTTCACCTTCAGAACCCGAGGTGCCAGGGTAAGCTCGTTAGCGTCTTGCGCGGCAAAGTGCTCGACGTCGTGGTCGACGTTCGCTTGAGTAGCCCAACATTTGCGCAACATATCGCCGTTGAACTAAATGACGAAAATCGGCGTCAGATGTGGGTGCCGCGCGGGTTTGCGCATGGCTTTCACGTCCTTTCGGAATCGGCGGACTTCTTCTACAAGTGCGACGAATATTACAGCCCAACCGACGAAATCGCTGTGCGCTGGAACGATCCGGCGATCGGCATCAATTGGGGCATCGCCGACCCTTCGTTGTCGGCGCGCGACGCCACGGCACCCTTGCTTGCCGACGTGCCGACGCTGCCGGTCTATGAGAAGTGACGGCGATGCGTGCGGTAGTAACTGGCATAACCGGGCAGGTTGGCGGGGCGCTGCGCAAAGCTTTCGAGCCAATCGGATCCGTCATCGCCGCCGGCCGAAACGAACTCGATCTTGCGCAACTCGAACAGATCGCTCCGACACTCGATCGCGTCGGCCCGGATTTAATCGTGAATGCGGCCGCCTATACGGCGGTCGATCGCGCCGAAGACGAAAGAGACCTGGCGTTTCGCGTCAATGCCGAGGCCCCTGGCATCATTGCCCGGTGGGCGGCGGGCCGCCGGGTGCCGCTCATCCACTTCTCCACCGATTACGTGTTCGACGGCAGCGGCAATTGTCCCTGGCGCGAAGACGATCTGCCAAATCCTCTGTCCGTTTATGGCGCCAGCAAGCATGCGGGCGACGAGGCGGTCCGCGCTGCGGCCGGTCCGCATCTGATCGTTCGCACGTCATGGGTCTACGCCGCGCATGGAAAAAACTTCCTGCGAAGCATTGCGCATCAGGCCAAAGAACGTAGCGAATTGCGTATCGTTGCCGATCAGGTCGGCGCGCCGACCTCGGCGCGGGTAATCGCCGAAACCATCGCCGGGATCATTGACGGAAGCGGTCCGTCGCTCGCGGAGCGTTTCGCCGCGGCGAAGAGTACGATCAACGTGGCGGCGTCGGGCGAGACGAGCTGGTACGGGTTTGCCGTTGCAATCGTGCGAGGCTTGAAGTCGCGCGGCGCTGCACTGGCCGTCGAGAGAATCGTACCGATCGCGACCAAGGACTATCCGACCCAGGCCAAGCGGCCGGTAAATTCTCGTCTCGATCTGACGCGGCTGCGGCAAGTGTTCGGGATCGACCCCCCGGCGTGGGATCAAGCGTTGAGCGTCGAACTTGATGTGCCTGCGGGTAAAACGGGCGGCTAAACGCGAAGCTCACGGCTTCATTGCGCCGGTGACGCAATTCCGAGCCTTTGCGCTTTATAGCCGCGTGCCAAAATTGCCTTCCACCATTGCTGTTCTGCCAGGTACCATTTCACGGTCTTTTCAAGTCCCGTCTCGAAATTCTCTTGGGCGCTCCAACCAAGCTCGCTTTCGAGTTTTGAGGCGTCGATCGCGTATCGGCGATCGTGACCGGGCCGATCGTCGACGAATTTGATCAATGCGCGCCGCGGCCCGTTGTTGCGGGGTCTGATATTATCGAGGATGTCGGTGACGGCGTGGACGACATCGAGATTGGTCCGCTCGTTGCGGCCCCCGATATTGTAGGTTTCGCCCACGCGGCCGTGTTGCAGAACGCATGTCAATGCTTGGGCGTGATCCTCCACGTAGAGCCAGTCGCGGACGTTTTGACCGTCGCCATAGACCGGCAGCTCCTTTTCCCCGAGCCCGCGGATGATCATGTGGGGGATCAATTTTTCCAGAAACTGATAGGGGCCGTAATTGTTGGAGCAATTAGTAACAAGCGTCGGTAGATCATAAGTTTCGCGCCAAGCACGCACCAAGTGGTCGGACGAGGCCTTGCTTGCTGAATAAGGCGAATTCGGCCGATAGGCCGTCAGTTCGGCAAAATAGCCTTCAACGCCAAGCGATCCGAAGACTTCGTCGGTCGAAACGTGAAGGAACCGGAATGCCGGCGCGCGACTGCGCTTCCTGGCCGCGCCAGTGCAGGGCCTCCTGCAGCAGCGCGAACGTGCCAACGATATTCGTGCGGATAAACTCGGCCGGATCGTCAATTGAGCGGTCGACATGGCTTTCGGCCGCAAGATTTATGACCCCGTGCGGTCGGTATTTGTCAAACAAGCCGCGCAGCGTCGGCCCGTCAGATATCGACCTTAGCGAAGGCATAGCGCGCGTGTCCGGCAGACTGCGTAATCGAATTCAGGTTTGACGCGTAGGTGAGCTTATGATGTTGACAACGAGCGCTTCGGTGTCGTCGAGCAAATGTCGTACGACCGCAGCTCCGATGAAGCCGGCGCCACCGGTTACAAATATTGTCCGACCGCGGAAGCGCATGTCTCGCCTGCTAATTCACAAAAGACTGGAACACCGATAGCAGATATTCGCCATAGCTGCTCTGCGCCGCCCTTTGCGCAAGTTTATGAAATTGATCAAGCGATATATAGCCCAGACGCAGCGCAATTTCTTCCGGGCAAGCAATGCGCAATCCTTGACGTTGCTCGAGGATCTGCACGAAATGGCTGGCTTCGACCAATGAGGCGTGGGTACCGGTATCAAGCCAAGCATAGCCGCGCCCTAAAATCTCCACGTGCAGATCTCCCTTTGCGAGATAGAAACGGTTGACTCAGTAATCTCAAGCTCGCCTCGCGGCGAAGGGTTGATCGCCGCCGCGATGTCCAGAACATCATTGTCGTAGAAGTAGAGGCCGGTAACCGCCACGTTCGATTTTGGCCGCGCGGGTTTTTCTTCGATGGATAACGGACGTCCGTAACCGTCCAGCTCGACCACGCCCAAATTCTGCGGCGAGTTCACGACGTATCCGAACACCGTCGCGCCTTTGGTCCGGGCGACGGCTTTCTGCAGCTGCTCTGGCAGGCCGTTACCGTGGAAAATGTTGTCGCCGAGAATCAAGGCAACGCGGTCAGTCCCGACGAATTCGCGGCCGACGATAAAGGCATCAGCCAAACCGCGTGGCCTATCCTGAACCGCGTAGCAGAACTGCAATCCGAAATCCGTGCCGTCGCCGAGCAATCGCTCGAATAACGGACGGTCTTGAGGGGTGGTTATAACCAGAATTTCGCGAATCCCAGCGAACATCAAGGTCGACAGCGGATAGTAGATCATCGGCTTATCGAACACAGGAAGCAGCTGCTTCGAAACCACTGCCGTGACCGGGAAGAGGCGGCTCCCGGTGCCGCCAGCTAGGATGATGCCCTTCATCGTCCCCTCGCATCACAGCGATCAACACTTGCGTCATAATCAACAATAAGACGACAAAGCGGCAAGACCGCCCGGACTACCTTGCGGGGATCGACGCGCTCAACGACCGCCAACGGGGCCGCTTTCATCAATTGACACGCTTGGCCGCCGGATCACCGACACCAGGTGCCCCAGCGCGGTCTGACACGTCCGTAACGCAAAGTCTGCCACCAGCCGGTACGGCAGGCGTCGTATTCGGGGGCGTATTCGATGTAAGCAACATGGTGCTTGTAGTGACGGCGGTGCGCCCAGCCGTCGGCCACTCCTGGCGTGATATGCGCAAGGACGATCGCCGCTGTCACGACGCAGAGCGTGCCGGCATGGATCAAAATGTGTTTCATTTGACCGCTCCGTAAACCGCAGCGCCTGTCACCACCGGTGCGGTGATGGTGCCAACCATGCCGAGGAATTTCTGCACCGGATCCGAGGGCGAGTTTGCCACATACAGGATGTCCTTGTCCCGCATGGGGAACGAGCGCGCCAAGAAGAACGAATTGGCATCCTTCAAATTCAAACGATAAACTACCGGCACGAGATCGCCCTGCGACGGTAATTGCCGCCCTGGCACCAATTGTTGCACGAGACCGGTAGGCTCGAAGCGAAGGAGAAAGATGCCGCCGGGGTCGGCGCGATAATCGAGCAGTCCGCCGGCTTTGGCGATGGCCTCCTCCAGTGTAATGCCTGCGGCATCGAACGGCACCTGGGCGTTCTTTCCGGTGCCGCCGAACGCGGTGAAGGTCTGCGGGTCACGGACCACCGTGATGTCGTCGCCGGGCATCACATAGATGTTTTCTTCAGGATGCGCCAAAATGGCATTATACGCGACGGAGACCGTGCGTCGCCCGCGCGTCAGTTGAATAAAGGCGTCGCTAGCCGGAACGTGGATACCTCCGGCCGATGCGATAACGTCCAAGATCCGATCGCCCTTAGTGGTCAGGGGGATGCGACCGGCGGTGGTCACCTCCCCGCCCACCGAGACGGTGTTGCTCACGTTCTTTGCAATGGTGACGACGGCTTGAGGCTGGATTGCTTTGTGGTTAAGCGCCTCCACGATCTTCTGTTCGACTTCGGCCGGAGTGAGGCCCGTGACCCGCAGGCGGCCCGCATAAGGAATTTCAATCGTCCCATCCCGGTCGACCACCTGCGCCGGAATCGTAGCGGTCCGCGATCCTGCCGACAACGAATGGTCGCCAGGCGCCGCTGAGAACAGTCCGCCCGCGGCCGCCTCCCAAATGGTGACAACGACCAAATCGCCCACGCCAATCCTCAGATCGGGCGGCGGCCTGCCGGTGGTAAATACGCGCTTGAACGATTCCCGCGGCTGCGATGAGGTGATGCTGGCAACACGCTCATCGACGTCGACGAGCACGTAACCGCCAAGCGCGCCCTGCGGGCTTTCATCGGCGACGATATCGGAGGCCTGTGGCCCGGCTGCCGGCAGCCCGCAACTGGTGAGCAGGGCTGCCACCGCCACGACGAAAAGCCCATAAGCTAGGTGCCGCGCCATTCGCCCCGCCGAACTGCTTCCATTCTGCCGCAGTTACTACACCACAATACGATTTAAAAAGCTGTCACAACAGCATAACGAGCCGCGCAGCGAAGTTATGTAGCAAGAAGGCCACAACTCCCGGCTCCGAAAGGCAGGGGTGCCGAAGGCCCAGCCTCCTAAAAGGCAGCGGAATTTAGGGCATTTTCGTCTAATACCCTAGGGATCCTGCTAGGGGTCCTGGCGAAGCCGCAGGTGGCGGCAGAAGGCCACCCCGACCCCGGCGACGTCGCTCGCGGTTCCCGCAGGCGTCCACGGCTAGTGATTTGGCAGTCAGCCAGAGCTCCCCATGCGCGTCGCCTCGACAAACCCTTCGGTAAAATCGTCGATGCTGCGACTTCTCCGGCCGCGATGTGCATGGATATAAAGATCGGTCGCTCGCACTTTCGGAGCGTTGGCTTGCGGCCGCGGCGGCAACGGCAACTCGTAATGGACTGGCCGCGCATGATCGGCCAGCATCATTTCAACATTGAACATCCTGCGATATTTCATGATGCCGCGGATGAGATTGGCTTGGCCTCGAAGTAAATTCTCCGGAAGGGTGCGTGCCAGCTTCGGCATCATCCACCAGCTAGTATGCTTGCGGTAGATAGCCCGCTGGGCGGTCAACAGCTCGCGATAGAAAGTCTCAAGCGGCAGTTTCGTCGGCAGCACAGAATGCTGGATATCGAACGAGCGGTAATCGCGGGTCTGCAGCCGGCGCTGTTCGGTAAGCCAAGTCTCGGTGCCAGGATAGGGCGTGTTGATGCTAATGTTCACAATCTCGGGGACAGCAGTGCCCCAGTCGCGCACAATGCGGAACCGCTCCTCGTCCCAGTCCGGGTCGGCGATGATGTTGATGATCGTAGAAAATCCCAGCGCACGAGCTACTTCCAGCGCCTCGAAGTTACGGCCTAGTGGAACGCGTTTGCGAAATCTCTTTCAGGCCCTCTTCGTCGATGGCCTCGATCCCGAGAAAGAGGTACTTGACGCCGAGTTGTCTCCAGAACTTGAACACTTCCTTGTTGAGAATAAGAACGTCGCCTCGCGTTTCCATATAATATTTCTTACGAATTCCCTTGCGGGCGATTGCTTCGCCGATGGCAA
>CAWFLM010000005.1:0-19216 GCA_963816565.1 uncultured Alphaproteobacteria bacterium
TGATTTCGCTGCTTTGCGCCGTCCTGTCGTCTTCACCGTCCTATTGTCATCGGTGAAGGGCGAAGGCGGATGCCGCAGTAGTCGCCAAAATGAAGGTGATTACCAGATGCCCGACTGCGCGGGCATGACAGGCACAGGGGTGTCTCTATTAACGAGACAACTCTTGACATCCGTCTCCGTTATCGTTACATCGGGCAGGCTCGCCCATCGAAGGGACGTCGACCGGTGACAGCCGAGCGATGGGCGGGTGCGGTTCCCGAAGGCGGGCTTGTAACCTGCGTCCGGGCGGCTTTGGGCATCGACCGTCCGGCGCGTGACCGGACTGCCAGGTGCTGGCTGCACTGGTGCCGGAGAGGGTCCTCCCGTTTGGATCCGGTAATTCCAGGAAGCGCGGCCCGAAGCCGAGTCGAGGTAAGACCCTCGGCGCATGCCGCGGTGGGGCGCCGAAAGGCGAGGGTGCCGCCTTTCGCTCCGCGCCAATGCGGGCAGGGGCGAATAGCGCTCGCCGCATACGCTGGCAGGCTTTCTGCTTCTGCGGCGGGGCGGAACCCGTGGTGCGCCTTTCGGCGCTCCGCCTCCCTTCTTTGAAGGGAGGCACGACGGGCTTTCTTACAGTGGCGTGGCAAAACTCGGATGCGAAGGCGCATCGCGAGAACGGGGAAGTATGTTCACCTCTCCCCGCGTGCGGGGAGAGGTCGAGTGACCCCCGACTTGATCGGGGGGAACGAGGGTGAGGGGGCCTCTCCGCGATTCTGAGCGTCGCGGACCAGGCGACAGCGTTGCAGACGCCGCCGCAATTCCGCGCCCAGCGGAGAGGCCCCCTCATCCCAACCTTCTCCCCGCGCGCGGGGAGAAGGAGCGCGCAAGCGTGCTCGAAACGGGAATGCTTCATGACCCCAACTTTGGTGGGGCAGGGCGAACATGGAGGCTCTAATCGAACAGGCTCGACACCAATTCTTCGGCGGCGGTGCGGTTGATGGCTTCGCCGATCAGGCTCGCGATCGACAGCACGCGGATGTTTTTGAACTCGTTGATGGCCTTGGTGGGCTGGATCGAGTCCGTGATCACCAGTTCCTTGAGGCGGGAATTCTCGACGCGGGGAATCGCGCCGCCGGACAGCACGCCGTGGGTGATGTAGCCGTAGACTTCTTTGGCGCCTTTCTCGAGAAGCGCGTCGGCGGCGTTGACCAGCGTGCCGCCGGAATCGACGATGTCGTCGACCAGAATGCAGACGCCGCCGGCCACCTCGCCGATGACGTTGGCCACTTCGGATTCGCCGGGTTGCTCGCGCCGCTTGTCGATGATGGCGAGCGGCGCATCGATGCGCTTGGCGAGGCCACGCGCGCGCACCACGCCGCCGACGTCGGGGGAGACCACGATCACCTTGGCGAGATCGAAGCGCTCCTTGATGTCGCGCATGATCACCGGGGCGGCGAACAGATTGTCGGTCGGGAATATCGAAAAAGCCCTGGATCTGGCCGGCGTGCAGGTCGAGCGTGAGCACGCGATCGACACCGGCGCGGGTGATCAGATTGGCGACGAGCTTGGCCGAAATCGGCGTTCGCGGCCCGACTTTGCGATCCTGCCGGGCGTAGCCGTAATACGGGATCACCGCGGTGATGCGCCGCGCCGAAGCGCGCCGCAGCGCGTCGATGATGATCAGCAATTCCATCAGGTGGTCGTTGGCGGGAAACGACGTCGACTGGATGACGAAGACGTCGGCGCCGCGCACGTTTTCCTGGATTTCGACGAACACTTCCATGTCGGCGAAGCGTCGCACCACAGCTTTGGTCAGCGGCGTGCCGAGATAGCCGCCGATGGCTCCGGCGAGCGCAGGGTTGGAATTGCCGGCGACGAGCTTGATCGCGCCGTTGTTGCCCGCCATTGCACTCTCCAGCCCTGGCGCGCGTTCCTCAAAGCTGCCGTCCCCGGACCAAAAGCCGAGGGGGAGTTAGAAAGCTCGCGCTCCGACAAAAGCAAGAACCTGATACAAGCCGGTCATCGGGCTGGCAATATGAATCAAGGCCTTGTCCCCGCTGGATTTTCCTTCCGCGAGGCCGAACAAAGGTCTATCTTTTGCCCATGACCAAACTGCTGGAACGAGCTTTCGCGACCGTGCGCGGCCTTTCCCCTGAAATGCAGGACGAGCTTGCCCGAATGCTCCTGCAATTGGCGGGCGAAGATCAGCCCGTGCTTGGATTGAGTGCCGAAGACGAAGCCTCGTTCGACAAATCTCTTGCGCAGGCGGAACGCGGTGAATTTGCGACCGACGAGCAGGTGCGCGCCATCTGGGCGAAACACGGCCTGTGAGACTACGCTATACGCTGCAGGCTGCTGCCGAACTCGATGAGGTATTAACTTATATCGCGACGCGATCACCGCAGGGTGCTCGTCGCGTGCAGTTACGCATGCAGGTCATTATCGACCTCCTGTTGCAGCACCCCCATGCCGGTCAGCTTACGAGCAAAGGCCCCTTACGACGTATGGTCGCCTCTCCCTATCCTTATCTGATTTATTACCAGGCGACGGAGGACGAGATTGTGATTCACGGCGTTCGCCATAGCGCCCGACGCCCGCTATCGACGCCCGAGTGATGAAGGCTTGTTAGCGGAAAGGGCTCGAGCAAATTGGCGAATGGTTGCATCTCGTTTAAGTGCTCATATTAGCGCAATCGCGTTGACGTGGCGGCCGTAGTCGGGCTCGGCGCGATGGGTGGTGCGGCGATAGCTGAAAAAGCGCGCCGGATCGGCATAGGTGCAGTGCCCGAGATCTTCGATATGTCCGACGCCGGCCCGCTCGAGCCGGGCCGCGACATAGCCGCCGAGATCGAACAGCGCATGGCCGTCGCGCGGGGCCGGCGAGAAGAATCGGCTCGAGGCGCGGTCATCGGCGGCAAAGCGCGCGATCAGATCGGGGCCGACCTCGTAATTGGAGCGGCGGATCATCGGTCCGATGGCGGCGCGAATTTGGCCGCGCGCGGCGCCAAGCCGCTCCATCGCCGCGACGGTCGCCTCGATCACGCCCGACAACGCACCGCGCCAGCCGGCATGCGCGGCGCCGACGACGCGGGCATGCGGATCGGCAAAAAGCACAGGCCCGCAATCCGCGGTGGTCACGCCGACGGCAAGCGCGCGCATGCGGGTGACGATGGCGTCGGCATGCGGGCGGGTTTCGCTCGTCCACGGCGTCTCCGCGATCGCGACCTCCGGCGAGTGGACCTGATAGGCGGTGAGAAAACGGCTCGGCTCGACGCCGAGCGCCGCCGCCATGCGGGCGCGATTTTGCGCGACATTGGCGGCGGCGTCGCGCGATCCGATGCCGCCGTTGAGGCTCTCGTAGCAGCCGCCGGAGACGCCGCCTTCGCGGGTGAAGAAGCCGTGGCGGATGCCGGTCAGCGCCAGAGAGGGAGCTTCGATGATCATGACGGCGTATCGAATCCGGGCAGCGGGCCGAGCTCGGGAGCGGCGATGGCGACGGCCTTGAACAATTCGCCCATGCCATGCGCGCCGCTCGCGATCAGCCGCGAGAACGCGATCTCGATGTCGGCCGCCTTGTCCGGCGCGCTCGCTTTGAGAGCGGCTGCGCGTTTTTCGATGCCGAGGCGGAGGAACAATTCGCGCTGCCGGATCGGGCCGTGAATGCGCGCGCCCATGCTTTCAGCGCATTGCGCCAGCGCTTCGAAATCGACATGTGCGGTCAAATCGGCTTTGCCCGGGGCACGCAACGGATCGGTGAAGGAATGGCCGGCAACCGCCTGCAGCGTATCGCCCAGGCCGTAATGGTCGTGACCGTAATCGACGATCAAGGCCGCGCCTTCGCTGCGCATGCGGCGTCCCAGTTCGAGCGCAAAATCGTCCGCCCGCCATTCGTAGATCGCACCGGCCGGCGCTTGGCGCAATCCACGCGGCATCGAGGTTTCGAAATGGCGCAGCGGATCGCGGGCCGTGGCGAACAACAGGTGACCTTCCGGGGCGACGTCGATGACGCGCTCGTGCCAGCCGTCGGCCTGTTTGACCGCTTGGTGAATCGGCAGCGCATCGACGAATTCGTTGGCAATGACAATGCTGACGCCGCCGGGAACCTCATCGAGCGCAGTGTGCCACAGCACCGGCACGTCGAGGTTTCCCAACCGCCGCTCTTGGACTTGTTGCAAGGCCGGGCTGATCTCGACCAGATGCACGACAATGGCCTCGCGGAAACCGCTCACGACTTTCGCCGCCCGCAGCGCGTCATGCATCAAGGTCCCGCGACCGGGACCCAATTCGACGATGCGCAGGTCTTCCGGTTCGCCCATTTGCCGCCACACCGCCGCCATCCACAAGCCGATCAACTCGCCGAACATCTGACTGATCTCGGGCGAGGTGATGAAATCGCCGCCGGCGCCCAACGGATCGCGGCTGATGTAATAGCCATATTGCGGGTGCGTCAGGCACAGCCGCATATATTCGGCGACTGGCATCGGCCCAGCGAGGCCGATCAGCCGGCGGATCTCATTGTCCAGCGGCGACAGCTCGTCAGCCATGTTTCGCTGTGGTTGGGCGGCTTGATGCCAAAGCGAGAATGGCGAGCCCGGCCAGGATCAGCGGAACGCAGAGCAGCATTCCCATTGTCAGCCATTGCGAGCCCCACAGAAAGCCGACTTGCGCGTCCGGCTCGCGAAAGAATTCGCAGATCGTGCGCGCGATGCCGTAGCCGAGCAAGAACGCGCCGGTGACGATGCCCGGCCGCTTGAGCGCGCCGGCGCGCATCAGTACGCCGAGCACGATAAACAGGACGACGCCTTCCAGCGCCGCTTCGTAAAGCTGGCTCGGATGGCGCGGGATCGGGCCGCCGTTTGGAAATATCATGGCCCACGGCACATCGGTCGGCCGGCCCCATAATTCGCCATTGATGAAATTGGCCAGGCGGCCGAGAAATAGTCCGATCGGCGCGACGCCGGCGGTGACGTCGGCGAGCGACAGCATCGGAATGCGCCGCCGCCACGCGAACAGCACGATGGCGACCGCGCAGCCGATGACGCCGCCGTGGAACGACATGCCGCCGGTCCATAATTCGAAAATCTGGATCGGGTGTGCGGCGAATAGCGGCAGATTGTAAAACAGCACATAGCCGGTGCGGCCGCCGAGGATAATGCCGAGCGTGATCCAGACCACGAAATCGTCGAAGTCGAGCACGCTCAACGGCGCCGGCCCGCCCCACAGCCGCTCCGAGGCGACGATCGCGCGCGCGTAAAACCAGCCGGCGATGATTCCGACGATGTAAGCCAAGGCATACCAACGCACCGCGAACGGCCCGATGGAAATCAGGATCGGATTGATCGCGGGATAGGGGATGAGCGGCAGGACGACGTACATCGGTGGGCTTTCCTTAAACGCGACGTCGCCGTCGTGGCATCGCGGCGCTTGCGCGGCTGGTGCGGCCTAGCCCCCTTGCGGCTGCGCCGCACCATTGCCATTGTCTTTGGGTATAGCAAGCGGGCACGCTCAAGGGACTCAGATAGATTCCCACCGCAGAGTCCCACCGCGCGCGGAGGCGGTCATGGTGCAGACGACGAACCGGTTTTTCGACGAGGTCGCCCGGTTGATGAACGACGCCGCCGGCGTCGCCCAAGGCGTACGGCGCGAATTCGAGACGCTGTTTAAGACGCAAGCCGAGCGCTGGATGCGCGATCTCGATCTGGTCAAGCGCGAGGAATTCGAGGCGGTCAAGGATATGGCGCGCATCGCGCGTGAGGAGAACGAGGCGCTCAAGGCGCGTATTGGCGCGCTCGAAGTGGCCGTTGCCGGCAAGACCGCGTCCAGTGCGACCCAGGCCAGTCCGCCGTCGGACGAACCGGCCGGTCCGGCCACATTCTAAAGCCCTCCTTTCGCCGCTCGGGTTCCTTGTTTTTCAAGACTTGCGCCGCTATAAGCGCCGCTTCCACGCCTGCTACAGCACCCCTGGAGGCCCGGCGCGGAATTTCCATTGGATAACAAGGCCTAAGACGAGGATACCATCATGGCGACCGTCAATCTGATCAAGGCGGCGGCGCGCTCGCGGGCAGGCAAGGGGGCCGCCCGGTCCGAGCGTCGCTCTGGCCGCGTTCCCGGAATCATCTACGGCGACGGCAAGCCGCCGCTGCCGATCTCGCTCGATTACGCCGATTTGCGCCACCGCATCTATGCGGGTCATTTTCTCACGACCATCCATGACGTCGAGGTTGACGGCGTGAAGCACCGCGTGATCCCGCGCGACTTCCAGCTCGACGCCGTCCGCGACCTGCCGCTGCACGTCGATTTCATGCGGCTCGGCGAGGGCGCCACCATCCGCGTCAACATTCCGATCCATGTCCGCAATGCTGACCAGTCGCCCGGCGTCAAACGCGGCGGTACGGTGAGCATTGTCACGCACAGTCTCGCGGTGCGCTGCCGCGCCGATGCCATCCCGAGCGGCATCGAGGTCGATGTCTCCGATCTCGAGATCAACCATTCCAGGCACCTGAGCGATATCACGCTGCCCGAAGGCGTGCGCTCGGTCGCCGGCCGCGATGTTACTTTGGTCACGGTGGTGCCGCCGTCGGGCTATGCGGAAGAAATGAAGGCCGCGGCCGAAGCCGCCGCCGCTGCCGCGGCTGCAGCCGCAGCCGCCGCTGCCGCCGGCACGCCAGCCGAAGGCGCCCCCGGCGCCGCTCCGGGTGCTGCACCCGGCGCCGCTCCGGGTGCCGCGCCGGCCGCCGGCGCCGCGCCAGAGAAGAAGTGAGGTTGCCTCTTTTGGGCGGCGCTGATGCGGCTCCTGGTCGGACTTGGAAATCCGGGAGCCCGCTATGTCGGCAACCGGCACAATGTCGGCTTCATGGCCGCCCAGGAAATCGCCAAGCGCCACGGCATTGGACCGTGGCGCCGGCGTTTTCAGGGTGTGGCCTGCGAAGGCCCGATCGGCGGCGAGCGGGTGCTGTTGCTATTGCCCGGTACTTTTATGAATGAATCCGGACGCGCCGTTGCCGAGGCCGCGCACTTCTACAAGCTGCCGCTGCCCGATGTCACGGTGTTCCACGACGAGATCGACCTGCCGCCGGGCAAGGTCCGGGTCAAAATCGGCGGCGGCATTGCCGGTCACAACGGCTTACGCTCGATCTCCGCGCATATCGGCAACGACTATCGGCGGGTACGCATCGGCGTCGGCCATCCCGGCAACAAGGATATGGTGCAGCACTATGTGCTGAGCGATTTCGCCAAGAGCGAGCAGGGCTGGCTTGAGACGCTGGTCGGCATCATCGCCGATAATGCCGAGCTGATCGCCCGCGGCGATGACGCGAGCTTTCAGAACAAGGTCCACCTCGCAATGGTGGCGAAGGGTTTTGCTGCGGCGGGGGTGGAGGAAAATCCACCGGAACGCGACTGAGAGCCGACTTGACACGAAAACACGTAAACACGATATCTGTGGCATGAAGAATGTGACCATTACTCTGTCGGAAGACTTGGCGCGCCGCGCGCGGATCGAGGCTGCCAAGCAGGACAAAAGCCTGTCGCGGTTCGTGGCGGATTTGCTCCAAGAGCGCTGCAAAATCGAGCAGCCCGACAAAATCGCGCTGCTTCGCGAGTTCTTTGACGGCCCCGGCTATCCTGGAATTAGTAAGGCTTGGCGTGGGCGGGAGGCGCTTTATGCCGAACGGGAAGATGAATTGCTTCGCCGATACGAATCTCATCGTTTACACGGTCGATCCAAACGAACCAGAAAAGCGCCAGCGCTCCAAGGATTTTCTGAATCAAATCATCAATCGGCATACGCTGGTGCTCAGTCCGCAAAGCCTCAACGAGTGCTATCGCGTCGTAACCGAAAAGCGCGGCCTGATGCCAAGAAATGACGCGCAACTGTTCCTATTTGCCCTAACCAAGTTCTGCTCCGCTCCCTACGACTTCGAAGTCACCCGGAAGGCATGGCAAATTCAGGAGCGCAATGACTTCGGCTGGTGGGATTGCACGCTATTGGCTTCCGCACTTCTGGCGGGCTGCAATCTGTTTTTGAGCGAAGACATGCAGCACGAACGAGCAATTGAAAGCATGACTATATTGAATCCGTTCAAACTCGCTCCGGATTTCGAATTCTCCAGGTGAAATAGCATACCATGGGCTTCAAATGCGGCATCGTCGGCCTGCCGAACGTCGGCAAGTCGACCCTGTTCAATGCGCTGACCGAAACCGCGGCGGCGCAGGCGGCGAATTATCCGTTCTGCACCATCGAGCCGAATGTCGGCGAAGTCGCGGTGCCCGACCGGCGGCTGGAAACACTGGCCAAGCTCGCCAAGTCCGCGCAGATCGTGCCGACGCGGCTCACCTTCGTCGATATCGCCGGTCTCGTTCGCGGTGCCTCGAAAGGCGAGGGGCTCGGCAACCAGTTTCTCGCCAATATCCGCGAGGTCGATGCCATCGCGCACGTCGTGCGCTGCTTCGAGGACACTGATGTGACGCATGTCGAAGGCCGTATCGATCCGGTAGCCGACATCGAAACCGTCGAGACCGAATTGATGCTGGCCGATCTCGACAGCCTGGAGCGGCGCGTCGACGGCTTGAGCAAAAAAGCCAAGGGCAGCGATAAGGAAGCCAAGGAGGCGCTCGATCTCATCAACCGCGCGCTTGCGCTATTGCGCGACGGCAAGCCGGCGCGCTTGACCGAGCGCAAGCCCGAGGAAGAAAAGGCCTTTCATATGCTCGGCCTGCTCACCGCGCTGCCGGTGTTGTACGTCTGTAATGTCGAGGAAGCCGCCGCCGCGCGCGGCAACGCATTCTCGCAAAAAGTCGAGGCCAGAGCAAAGGCGGACGGCGCCGCCGCCGTCGTCATTTCCGCCAAAATCGAAGCGGAGATTGCCGTGCTGTCGCGCGACGAGCGGGCAGAGTACCTCGCCGCGATCGGGCTCAAGGAGGCCGGTCTCGACCGCTTGATCGCCGCCGGTTACGCGCTTCTTGCGCTGGTGACTTTTTTTACCGCCGGCCCGAAGGAGGCGCGCGCCTGGACGGTGACGCGCGGCAGCAAAGCGCCGCAGGCGGCGGGCGTGATCCATTCCGACTTCGAGCGCGGTTTTATCCGCGCCGAAACCATCGCCTACGACGACTATGTTGCATGCGGCGGCGAAGCCGGCGCGCGCGATGTTGGCAAGATGCGGCTCGAAGGCAAGGATTATGTCGTGCAGGACGGCGACATCATGCACTTCCGCTTCGCCAACTGATTAGGGACCTCTCAGGCCGGATCCCTGGTTCCTGATCGCGCCGAGATGCTCGTTGATGCGAAACACGATGAGCACGAATTCGGCGATGATGCGCGCCAAGATCACGCCCATGAAGGCGCCAAGCACACTTACGATCAAGAGGATCATGCCGACGAACGGATTATACGCCATCGTCGTCAGCGAACTCACTGCGCCGGCACAACCGAGCAAGATGGAAATCACGACCGCAAGCCAATAGAAGACCTTGATCACGGTGGGCGTCACGAACCGCTCCCACTGGAACAGATCGCCGAGGCCGAACATGATTCCTCCTGGCAAAATTGCCTGATTCCCGCCGCGGGCGGCACACTGCACCGCGCGATTGCAGCGGTCAATCGAGGCCGGTCCACTCCGCAATTTGACCGCTTGTCGGCAGCTGTTTAGGAGGTGGAAGCAAACAGCCGCAGAGTTTTAATGCGCAAGCTCCATTGGGAGGATATCACGGCGCTGGCGCCGCAAATGTCCGCCGACCAGCGGCGTGTCGTCTCGGTCGCCGGTGTCGCGCATGCGCTGCATGACGGCTACACCGATCTCGTCTACATCATGCTGCCGCTGTGGCAGACGGAATTTGCGCTCAGTTACGCGGCGCTCGGCCTGTTGCGCAGCGTGCTGGTCGGCGCCATGGCGAGCCTGCAAATTCCGGCAGGCCTCGCGGCGGAGCGGTTCGGCGCCGGCGCTATTTTGGCAATCGGCACCGCGCTCGCCGGTCTTGGATTTTGCTTCGCCGGCGCCAGCGCCGGCTTCGCCACGCTGCTCGTCGCGCTCTTGATCTGCGGCATCGGTTCGAGCACGCAACACCCGATCGCCTCCGCGCTGGTCGCGCGCGCCTTCGCCGGGCCGCGCTCGCTCAAGGCGCTCGGTACTTACAATTTCACCGGCGACCTCGGCAAAATGACGCTGCCGGCGACGCTGTCGCTGATGCTGCTGGTCATGGCCTGGCGTCCCGCGCTTGCAATTTTGGGCAGTGTCGGCATTGCCGTCGCGGTGTTGATCTTTATCGCCACGCCGCGCTTCGAGCATGGCGAGATCGTCCATCTGCAAAGCATTACGGGGGCGGCGCCAGAGCGTAAGCGGCCACGCTATGCCTTTCCCGTCTTGGTCGCGATCGGTGTCGTCGACACCGCGACCCGCATGGCGTTTTTATTATTTCTACCGTTCGTACTGAGAAATAAGGGCGCCAGCGAGCAAACCATCGGCCTGGCGCTGACGCTGGTCTTCACTGGCGGCGCGGCCGGAAAGCTCGCTTGCACTTTTATCGGCGCGCGGATCGGTGCGGTCGGAACGGTGTGGCTGACCGAAGGCTCGACCGCGGCCGCAATTCTCGCGCTCTATCCGCTGTCGCTCGAGGCCGCACTTTTGGTGCTGCCGCTGCTCGGTATCGCACTCAATGGCACGTCGTCGGTGCTGTACGGTTCGGTGCCCGATCTGGTCCCCGCGCAATGGCGGAGCCGCGCGCTGAGTATTTTCTACACCGGCGTGATCGGCTCCGGCGCGGTCGCGCCGATCCTGTTCGGCCGCGTCGGCGACGAGCTCGGCGTGTGGCACGCTTTGACGCTGGTCGCCGCGTTCGTGCTGCTGACGCTGCCGTTGTCCGCCTTGCTGCGCGGCGCATTGGCGCGCGGATAAGGTTGCGCGACGGCGGCGGCGCGTCGAATTTACGGCTGCGGAACTCGGAGTGCTCGCGGCGCGGTTCCCTTTACACGCTGCAATGGCTCGCGACGGCGCCGCGGCCGGAACGGTTGGCACGTCAGGGCGTTGAGGTCGTGCTCGGGCGATGCGCCCGGACGGCTTTAAGCACATGGAGTAAGCGATGAGAGTTGTCATTCCCGCAACAGTGATCGGCCTAGCGCTGGCCGCAAGCGCGGCGACGGTTGCGCAGGCGCAAACGGTCATCACCCAAGGGCCGCTCGTCATGGCTCCGGCTACGACCGTCGTGGGCAACCGACCGAGACGGTGCAGACGACCGAGACCACCCGCACAATCAGCGGCGCGCGCCACCCGCCGCCAAGTCGTGACGACGCGCACCATCACGCGACGCATCGGGCCGGCGCCGACCGTAGTGGCGCGCACCGTGACGGCAACGCAGCAACCGCTCTATGACGAGGTGGTGACGGCGCCGATCGCGGACAGCCCGCAGCCGCTCTACGACTCCGTAGCGGCCCCGGCCGTTGCTCCGGGGGCGGTTTTTGCCACCGAGCCCTACATCTATCGCTACGTCTATGAGCCCGACCGAATCCTGGTCATCGATCCCGCCTCGGGCGTTGCGGTGCAGTCGATTCCGCGCTGAAGCCCTCGCCCCTCGGCGTTGAGCGACGTTGTCTTGGCAGGTGCGTGCCCCGGTCCGATTGGCCGCCGGGGCGCGCGCCCACGACACGTAAATCCTCCGCGACCGCCCGCGGGCAGACCGCAGCGTTTGTGATGGGCCAGCAATGCATTTATCGAATTGCTGCTATTGGCGGATTTTGGGTGTTTTTTATACAACCAGAAGGCGATACCCGTAATACCTGATTCAATTTTGATCTCAACTAGAGCGCGATACCCGTAAATATCACAATTCCTCACCGTAAAACCTTGCTCCATAAGTAGTTGTAATTACGGGGGCGAATTAGTTACGGCCTGCTTCGACCCGTCCTCCGATGGATATGCCATCGAACACGGGAGACCGTATTGCGTCGACCACAAACGATGAAAAGCAAGCTGACGGCTCGGGAGAGCGAAGTTCTCCGTTGGGTTGCGAATGGCAAGTCGGCTTGGGAGATCGGCGAGATTCTCCACATCACCAAACGAACAGTCGACGAGCACGTGCAGACCGCGGTGCGGAAACTGGGCGCAGTGAATCGCACCCACGCGGTCGCGCTGGCGCTGTGCGATGGCATCATCAAGATATAAGAGATTCTACCTATAGACCCGTCACAATTGCCAATATCGAATAGTCTTGTGACCGTGCGTAGTGTTGGCTGTCGAGAGAAATTAGGACCTTTGATCAGGTACTTCCTGACATCTGGGTCGTGGAGGCGACAGAAGACAAGTTTCAGCGGGCGACGACGGAGTCGACGTGAAAGCGAAAACGCACATTCCGGCTGGCTTGGTGGGCAGGCCATGAAGCGCAGGAACGCTGGCAATCTATTCCTTGGCGGCGGGCTCGACTCCGAGACATCGTTCGACGTTGACGCGTTCGCCGCAAACTATGGCGGCGCCACCGTTTCAGGGCTCAGGTCCGGCACCTTGCTCTACAGCCAGGGTGAACCCGCCGATGCCGTGTACTACCTTCAGCAAGGACAAATCCAAATCACCGTGGTGTCGAGCCAAGGCAAGGGAGGCATCCTTAACGTTCTCGGCCCCGGCGGCTTTTGCGGCGAGGGTTGTCTGCTCGGCAACCGACGCCGCGTGGCCACCGCCGTCTGCAGGCAGGACAGCCTGGTGGCGCGATTGGAAGCCGCCAGTGTCATCCGCGCCGTTCGCCAGGATCCAAAGATTGCCGAGCTTTTCCTCCTCGTCGTCCTGAAGAAGGTCTCGCGATTGCGGGAAGGTCAAATCAGCCAGCTTTTCGATTCGAGCGAGAAGCGGCTCGCGCGCGCACTGCTCCTCTTGGCCAATCAAGCCAGGGACGATGGCGCGCCGAATGCCGTACGCAACGTCGACCAGGAAGCATTGGCGCAGATGATCGGCACGACACGTTCGCGCGTCAATCTTTTCATGAACAAGTTTCGTAGGCTGGGTTACATCGACTACGATGGCAATGTCATCGTCGTGCACCGTGCGCTGTCCAACGCCGTACTCAACGATGACAGCTTTGGCGAATCCGACGACGGCATGGCAATGGCCTGTTAGGCCGTGCTGTCGAGCAAATCCAGCTGCTGGCGGCACTCCGGCGGTTGATCTGAATCAATGCAGCCGGATTGCCGCTCCGTTAATGGCCGCCGAAATCCGGAGCGGCAACGGTTTCGCCAAGCGCAGGATGCGTGAGGCAGAGACGACGTTGCTGCGCCGGCCAACGGCGAGATGGGGAACGGATGTCTATCGCAAGAGACGGAGCTGGCGCTGAACGAGCGTTCGGACCCTGGAAGGCGGCGGATTTTGAAACGCTCGCCGCGGCGTACGGCGGTACGACGATTTCCAAGACGAAAGCGGGGATCGCGATCTATGCGCAGGGCGATCCCGCCGACAGCCTGTTCTACATCTGCGAAGGAGAGGTGCGGATCAAACTCGTATCGCCGCAGGGCAAAATGGCCATAATGGCCACCCTCGAATACGACGCCTTCTTTGGCGAAACCTGCTTGCTGGGAGAAAGCGTACGCGTGGCGACCGCGGTATGCCTGACCGATTGTGTCCTCGTGCGCATGGCGAAGGCCAACGCAATTCGAGCGCTGCAAAGCGATCCGCAGTTCGCCGGGTTCCTCCTGATGCGGGTTATGCACCGGGCCCGGCGATTGCGGGCGCGGCTGATCAGTCAGCTTTTCGAGAGCAGCGAGCAACGTTTGGCGCGAATACTCCTCATGTTGGCGAATGGCGGTGGCGACCGGGACGAGACAATCGTCGAGAACCTCGATCAGGAGGATCTGGCCCAGATGGTCGGCACCACGCGCGCCCGCATCAATCATTTCATGAACAAATTCCGTAACCTGGGTTACATCGATTACGACGGCAACATCGCGGTGCATCGTTCCTTGTCGCATGTGCTGGCTGCCGAATTCGGCAATCCCGAAGACCCGAGTTAAAATCTGTGAGCGAGAACGCGTCCGCTCGCCGGATAATGCGCGTTCAAACCTCCAAGCCAGACATACAAACAAACTATTAGCAACACTTCCTCGTGTTAGTACGTACGCAGATTCCGTAGAAGTTGTGCAATTTTGAACAGCGACTTAGTCGTTGTTATGTCAGGTTTGCGACTGACTGATTTGGCGCATGGGTCGCTGGCGCTTCGCACAAAGAGAATTGCGCGAGGTTCCATGTCTCCATAATGGGCGGCCGAGCAATGCCCAGCGGGGAGATCTGCGTCGCAGCGAGCAGGCTAACCGATGGCGCTCCATCAAGCAGGACTCGCGGCAAACGCGCGAGAGGCCGACACGATGGGTCAATTGGACAAAACAGCTGGGATCGACGAGATCTTTATCGTCGACGACGACTACGACATGCGCGAGGCGCTTTCCTCAATTCTTCGCAAGGAGGGCTACCGCACCGCCGCCTTTGCCGATGGCATATCCTTTGTACGGCTGGCGCGCGATCAGACGCCCGCCTGTGTTCTCCTCGATTTGTGCATGCCCGACTTGTCGGGGCTCGAGGTGCTCAAAGAGATCGACGCCAGGAACTATCCGGCGCCGATTCTGATGATCTCCGCACAGGAAGACGTCTTGAACGTCGTCCAGGCGATGCGCAATGGCGCCTTCGACTATCTGGAAAAACGGCTCGATGCCAATGCCATCGTGACCCGCGTCGTCGACGCCATCGAATTGTGGAAGCAGCTTCGCGAGCGCGACGAATTGCCGGCGCCGATATCGCCTTCGATCCGGGGCTACTATCAACTCACGCGCCGCGAGCGCGAGGTCTTGGTGCAGATCGTCGGCGCGGCCTCCAACAAGGAAACCGCGAGAAATCTCGACATAAGCCCGCGGACGGTGGAAATTCATCGCGGTCGGATCATGCATAAGCTCGGCGCGAAAAACTCGGTCGATCTCATGCGGATTGTCATGAACAGCGCATCGCATGCGCGAAGCCGCAGCGTTTCAAGCGCGGCAGCGCCGCCGACCTAATGGCCCTTTCCGTCCGAATTAGGCTTTGCTCGATAGATTAAAAATTGCCTTTGGTCATCAATAGGTGAATGGATGGCCGCGAATGCCACGCGATGGCTACCCGCGTTATTGCGTTCGATGTAACCGCGGCCATCTCGAAATTATCTGCTGCCCTCGCCCCGATTGCGAGCAGGCTCGTCGCGAGGGCTGTATTGGCTGTGTAATCGTGCGAATGGCGCCGCGCGTTATCCCTCACGCAGCCTGAAGTCCAGCCCAGTGATGATGCAGCTCCTCGACGTGTTCAACCTGTTGGTTCGGCGAAACCCGCACCAAGTCGGAATGGCCGAAGCCTTTGGAATAGTCGACGATCGACACGACCTCGGGCATCAGCCGCAAAACTCCTATCCTAGCCGGATCCGATGCCTGCATTTTCTTGAAATTGGGATGACGGTTCAACACGATCCCCGATACCCGATCGATCTCGGCTTTGTTCTCGGAGATGGTTGCGCGGCCGGCCAGCGATAGGCCTTTGTATTGCAGCGGTTGCTCGCAATCGCCGCTGATTGCCACGGACACGCGCGGGTCGCGCACGATGTTGAGGTGCTTTTGCGTGTTGAGCCCGAGCAGGCCGTAGATGGCGAGCTCTTTATTTGCGTAACACATCACGGTGGCTTGTGGCCAACCATCGCCACGGATGGTCGCGATGGTCATTATCCGGCATTCATTGAGCAGTGCAATAATTTCTGCTTTTAAATTGCGCCCCATTCCGTACTCCTTAGATGCATTCCGGCAGCGCTATATTTTGTTCTCGCCGAAGTTTGCATCCGTACAAACACCTGCTGGCGAGGTCAGGGTAAAATTTCAATAGCCGTCTCGGCCGGCTGATGCCTCGCGGCAGTGGTAAAACGTAAAGCCGTATTTGTACTTACATCAGATTGAAATGTCGTTTGGTTCATCCAGACTCGCGTGTTTAGTATTTTTACCTAGAAAATTTCAGGTTCGCCTGACACCAGTTTTATCGCAAAATTATATTGTGATACGGCAGTGTCGCCGACGCCAATAGTGGCGATGAAGGTTCTTTCGCGACAATGCATTCCCGACCGATCGCGCGTGGCGCGGCATGACGAGCATCACTGCTTCCGGTGCAAAAATATTCAGTTGTCAGCGCAGGCGTTCAGCAAGCGAGCACCAAATTGATCAAAGCAATTCTCCTGATCGAAGATAATCCCGGAGACGTCCGATTGCTCCGCGAAATGTTCAGCGATCACGGCGCGCATAACACCGAAATGACGCACGTGGATTGCATGAGCGCGGCCGAGAAGTACCTTGGCGAGCATGTGGTCGACATCATTCTGCTCGACCCGGGACTGCCCGATGCGCAGGGACTGGGTGCGATACGCCGCGTCCATGCCGCCGCGCCCCGTCTCCCCCTCGTGGTGCTGACGTGCTTGGACGACGAATCGGTAGCCGAGCAAGCCCTGCAAGAAGGCGCCCAAGACTACCTCATCAAAGGCCAAATCGAGGTGCGCGGGATTTTGCGCGCGTTGCGCTATGCCACCGAGCGCAAGCGCCTGGAGCAATTGAAGGACGAATTCGTCTCGACGGTGAGCCATGAGCTGCGCACGCCGCTGACTTCGATATCCGGCTCGCTCGGCCTGCTTATGGGCAATGCAGCCGGAAATCTGCCTCAGCCGATGGCGCGCTTGCTTGCGATCGCGCACACCAACAGCAAACGCCTGGTGCGACTCGTCGACGACATTCTTGATATCGAGAAGATTCAGGCCGGGCGTATGATCTTCAATTTCAGTCGCGTCGAAGTGCGGCCGTTGGTGGCGCAAGCGATCGAAGCCAATCGGGGATTTGCCGAAGGTTATGGCGTGCGCGTCCGGCTCGAGGCGGCGCATAGCGCCGCGGACGTGCGAGCCGATCCGGACCGGCTGCTCCAGGTCGTCACCAATCTGCTTTCGAATGCAATCAAGTTTTCCCCGAAAGACAGTGAAGTGGTGGTTGCGGTCGAGAAAGGAACCGACATGGTCCGGCTTACGGTGCGCGACCATGGCCCGGGCATTCCGGTCGACTTCAAGCCGCTCATCTTCGAGAGATTCGCCCAAGCCGATGCCGGGGACGCGCGGCAGAAGGGTGGCACCGGTCTCGGCCTCAGTATCGTCAAGGAGATCGTCGACCGGCTCAGCGGCGAGGTGGGCTTTGCCGATGCTCCCGGCGGCGGAACGGTCTTTCACGTCCAGCTTCCCTGCTGGGATCACGTGGCCAACCTCGCAATCGATCGCGAGGCGAAGCCGGATGCGGCGCGCCTGTTGCTTTGTGAAGACGATCTCGATACGGCGGTCACGCTGCGCGAGCAGCTGAAGCAAGTCGGATTTGCCACCGACTTCGCTTATTCGGTAGGCGAAGCGCTGACGCGCGCGGCGGCAACTCAATATCACGCTATTCTGGTCGATATCCAACTGCCGGATGGCGACGGCGTTAGCCTAATCGTGCGCCTGCGCGACTTGCCGCAATATCGCGACACGCCGATCGTTGTCGTATCCGGCGATCCCGGCCGCGGACGCGACGACGTGCGATCGGCCAAGCTCAATGTGCTGGACTGGCTGAACAAGCCGGTGGACCTCGACCGCCTGGTGCGGGCGCTCGCGAAGCCCGTCGGGCACGAGGCGAACAGACGTCCGCGAATCCTTCACGTTGACGAAGACAATCGCGTGGCGCGCGCGCTCGGCGAAATTGGCGATGTCGTTACGGTCAATTCGATCGAGGAGGCGCGGCAAGCGCTGAAGACCGGCGACTTCGACCTCGCGGTGCTTGACGTGGCGCTCGCTAAAGGCGCCGGCCCCGATCTGTTGCCCGAGCTGCGCGACAGCAAGGGCAATGTAATTCCCGTGGTCGTATTTTCCGCCGACGGCGCGAACGTGACATCTGATGCACAGGTGTCGTCCGCACTGGCCAAGTCGCATACATCAATCGATAGCCTTATGGCCACGGTGCGCGATCGCCTGGCATCCCGGGCAACGAATTTATCCAAGGAGGTCGTATGACCGATATTCGCATTCTGCTCGTGGACGACGAGCCGGATATCCGCGAGGTCGTGGACGTATCGCTCGGCCTAGATCGTGAAATTAAGACGCGGGCCTGCGCGTCGGGCGCGGATGCGCTGGTGGCGGCCGCCGAGTGGTCGCCTTCACTCATCCTGTTGGATGTCATGATGCCGCTCATGGACGGCCCAGCAACGCTTGCCAATCTGCGCAAGAATCCGCGGACCGCCCACATCCCGGTTGTGTTCCTGACCGCTCGTACGCGGGCCGACGAGATCGACCAATACACCTCGCTTGGAGCCCAAGGCGTATTGTCCAAGCCATTCGATCCGATGACGCTCGCCGCGTCGGTGCGCAGCTACCTGCCGCCGTCGGCAACCCACCACGCTCCGTGATGCAAACAATCAATTTCGTCCGTCCTCAAGATCTCGCGGCTCAAATCCTTGCCCGAAGCACAGATAATCGCGAAGGCCGGTCACCACAAAATAACCAGAACAACGAAGATACAGCTCGTCGTACGCACAACTACCTAAGACCGCCAAGCTGCCCCGCGAGTTGACACGGCAGCCGATGACCTTGCGAGCGACCAGTGCCAGTAATTGAAAAACGAGAATCGCCGCGA
Source organism: uncultured Alphaproteobacteria bacterium (assembly GCA_963816565.1). Classification (GTDB taxonomy): domain Bacteria; phylum Pseudomonadota; class Alphaproteobacteria; order Rhizobiales; family Xanthobacteraceae; genus BOG-931. The sequence goes on from CAWFLM010000005.1 coordinate 18,640, forward strand.
CACAAATGTTTTTTGCGAGCCTTCGTATATTTTGAAGGCCGCGGCACCGCTATCGACTGCGTTGTGCGCGATATTTCCGATATCGGTGCGCGGCTGCAATTCGATAAGCCGCTGGTTTTGACCGAGCTTTTGGATTTGCACATCCCAATCAAGGGGCAAAGTTTTCATGCCGAGAAGCGGTGGTGCGACGGCGATCAGATAGGCGTCACCTTCCGCGCAGCCACAAAAACAAAAGCGGACGATACTGGCGTCGACAGGCGCGTGGATCGACTTAAGGAAGAAATTGTCGAGCTGAAGAAAGCAATAAAGCATCTACGGAAAGATGGCGACCAAAAAACGGAAGAATTATAAGGCGCGGCGTCGCCGACGTTCGGCGCCACGAAGGAAATATCGCGCGATACGTCTGTCGGACTGACTGAAAGTGCGACGTCGCCGCGGCTGCCCTCCGCACAAAGCGGATGAAGACAGACTGCATGCGACCCAAGGCAAACGATATGAAATCCGTCCGCTCTACTCCTCCGGTGAAGGCCGCAATTCACGACAAGCGTCCTCGTAAGGATGCGGAAAAGCATCTGGC
>CAWFLM010000006.1:0-231090 GCA_963816565.1 uncultured Alphaproteobacteria bacterium
GGTTAATATTCGCCCGGATGTAAAATGCCATTTCAAAATTCCGCCATCAACGACGCTGCCGCTATCGGCGAGAGATGATGCATTCCAGAGTAGCCCCCGCGTTATTATAAACGGTGGCACCGGATATCAGACTGATAGTGCCGTTTATCGTGCCATAGTTCTCGATTGTCGCAGTATCACTCGCAGCCACGCTTAGTGCGATCGCCTGGCCTGTCGTTCCGGTAATGGTGCCGTAGTTCGTGATCGTGATCGTACCGGTACCCGTTACTGTTGCAGAAGTGCCGGTATTACCTGTCACCGTCGCACCGGAATCAATTAAAATCGTTATATTCCCACTGCCGGCACTTTCTTGCTCCGCCAAGATCCCATCTTGTAGGCTGTCACCCGATGCGGGCTTGATCGTACCCGCAAATTCCTGGACCGTTATGTTTCCTTGGCCATAGTCGAAGGCTTTGATGCCGTAGCCGGCGCTCGCGGTGATATTGGCGTAATCATCAATGGTAATGTCGCCGAAAACGCTTAGGTTCGGCGTGTTCGCTGACGAAGCCCCTTTATACGCCGCACCGATGCCGGCGGGTGGGGAACTGCCTCCCTCCAGGGTAGACCCGGAATTGATCGTTCCGTAAGCGGTCACCGTTATCGTACTGGTAATTGCACCGCCCGTTTCCGGGATCGCCGTGGCACCGTTGAGTGCTTCGATACCGGAACTACTTGAGTTAATGACGTCATTGGCGCCGGTGATTACAGAGACGTTGCCTGTGCCATTCGAATACGCTTCTATGCCGTAGCTTGCTGTGCTCGTGACGACCGCGCCAGTGTTGGCGCTTACGCCCGCTGCCAGTGTTACGTCTACGTCACCAGTACCCCCACTCTCCTGATATGCCGCAATGCCAATTGGTCCGCTGACAGTCGTCTGTGCTGAGTCGTTCACCGTCACGTTTCCGTTGCCGTAGTTGAAGGCATAGAGACCCCAACCCGCAGCCGCGGTGATGTTAGCACTGTTGTCGATGATCACGTCGCCGGTCACACTCAGATTGGCGGCGGCGGTTGCACCGCCAGTATATCCGGCTTTAATTCCACCAGGCGTTTGTCCGCCAGTGTCGAGATTCGAACCGGAGACAATTGTGCCATTGGTTTCTACAGTAATCGTGCTGTCGGCCGAAGCGGAGATTGCCGTCGCCTGGCTAACGGCGAGGATCCCGGTGCCGCCGGAAATAATGGAATCGCCTGCAGATGTGGAAACTAATATATCGCCGGCAAAGGGGGTGAATGCAAAAATTCCATACTGCACAGTGGCATCGATCGTCGTTCCGGGACCGTCCATCACATCGTTCAACGTGCCGTCATTCACCGTAACGTTGCCGTTTCCGTAATCGCCTGCCGCAATTCCATCTCCGGCAGCTGATGTGATGTTTGCAAAGTTGTTAACAAAGACGTTACCGAAAACGCCTGGGGCTGCTGCACCCGAACCCGTAGTTTCTCCGGCATATCCGGCCAAAATGCCGTCCGGGCGACTACCGCTATCAGTTAGAGTCGCGCCAGAATTAATGTTGCCGTATGCATTCACCGTAACAGTGCTAGCGGTGCTGCCGTCTACTTGCGGAATCACCGCAGCCCGGTTGATCGCAACGATGCCGGCACTGGCCGAGTTGATACTGTCGCCCGGCGCGGTCGCCACAAGGATGCTACCCGTTCCAAACGACCTAGCCTGAATTCCGTAGAGAGTTGTGCCGGTAATGGTGGCGTTGGAGCCCGTCGTAACCGACACATTGCCAGTGCCATCAGTAAAAGCATTGATCCCCGATAATCCACCAGTGACGTTGCCCGTTTGGTCGACAGTTACGTTGGCAACGTCAGCCGTATTTAGAATTTCCGCGAGGATGCCGTCGAAGGTCGAGCCAGTGCCCGTCACGCTGCCAGTGCCGTCGATCAACAAATCACCGAGACCGCTCGCATTTTGCTCGGCCAAGATGCCATAGCCGGATTGTCCAGTGATTTTGCCGGACCCGCCTATGGTTATTTCGCCTTGGGCTGTACTGCCGCTTCCATTCTCAATCGCGTTAATGCCGTCGTTTGCGCCCGTGACCGCGCCGCTAGCCGTAATAGAAATATTGCCACCCCCGCCAGAGTTGGTCGCATCAATGGCGTCGGCGCCAGTGCTGGTGACCGCACCGACGCCATTAATCGTAATCGTCAGTGCGGCTCCGGTAGACGTCGTCGCGCTGATACCAGGCTGCGATCCTCCGGTGATGGGCCCGTTCGCGAGCAACGTCCCGCCTGTGCCGGCGTATGTCACGCTTTGCCCATTCGCAGCCGCGAGCTCGAGAGTACTGTCGTCCTCGATCGTGTCCGCACCATTGCCGATCAGGGGAACGGCAATATCAAAAATGCCGCCGTTCACCAGAAGGGTGCCGTCGTTGATCATCGGATCGGCACCCTCAATCGCGCTCGATCCGATGACGTCGATTTCGCCGTTGTTGGTGATGGTAACGCCGATGATCGTGGCGCCGGAGAGCGTCAGCGTGCCGCCGGTGGCGATCTGCAGCATGGCTGCGGCGGTCAGCGGATTGGCGAGGAAGCCTTGCAGCTCGCCATTGTCATAAGTGCCGACGATCTGGCCGGCGTCATTGATTGACAGGTCCTGAATACCGCCCCCGTCAATCGAGGGATCGTTGACATCAGTGTAGACGCCGTTGCTGTATGTGAAGACTTGCGTATTGCCCTCGGCATCCAAATAATAGCCGACGACCTCGCCGGCATCGTTAATCCCTTCGCCGACGGTGCCGTTGACCGCTGCTGGGTCGTCTAACGTGGTGTAGGTGCCAGCGTTGTAGAGGAAGCCATGAATAGCGCCACTGGCATCGACATAATACCCGACAACTTGGCCGGCATCATTGAAGCCTTCAGCATGGGTGCCGTGAACGCCGCCGCCGGAAGCCACCTCGGCGGCCGACGGGTCGCTGATATCGGTAAAGATTTGGGTGATAATGTTGTAGATGAAGCCGTGAACATCGTCGTTGGCATCATAATAGTCGCCGAGAACCTGATCGGAATTGTTGATGGCGAAAGAATATGTGCCTTCCTGTCCAGCCAACCCATCGTTCAAATTGGTGTAGACGCCGTTATTGTATAGAAAACCTTCGGAATCGTTGTTGCCCACATAATTGACGCCGACGATCTCGCCGGAATTGTTTATGCCGAGGGCAAACCCGCCTTGGCTGAGGGTTGTGTACTCGCCGCCACTTTCCACGAAAGCGGAATCGCCGCTGCCGTTGTTGTAATAGCCGGCGACCTCGCCGGAATCGTTTATGCTGGTGACGGTGGTGCCGAGATTATTCAACGAGTCGCCTTGGCTAGCGAAAGGATCGCTGACAGTCGTGTAAGTACCGTTAGTGACGCTGTAGATGAAGCCGTAAAAATTCCTATTAGCATCGCCGTAATTGCCAACGACCTCATCGGTATTGTTGATGGCGATATTCTGGGTATTAAAATTATAATTGCTGGTCGCAGCCGATGGATCGTTCACAGTCGCGAACGAATAAGCGGTTATGGCCTCGATCGTGCTGCCGCTGACCGTGGCGTTGCCGAACGCGAGTGTCTGCCCGCTCTCGACCTCAACCACACCGTCGCTTAGGGCGGCATTGCCGTTTATCGTGCTTGAGCCGGTGATGTCGAACAAGCCGCTGCCGGTGAGCGTGCCGCCGCTAATTGTCTCATTCGACAGGTCGACCTGCAATTCCGCCTCGGCCTGGAGCATGCCGGTGTTCGTGACGCTGCCGTTTTCAATCAGCAGCGTGGCGCCATTAGTGGCTTCGAAGGTGCCGGCGTTGGTGATGGTTTGGCTGGTGTCTAGGATGAATGGATCCGCGCTGACATCGGCGTCGATGGTGCCGGCGACGTTGTTGATCAGCGTAATCGAGCCGCCAAAGCCGCCATAGCCGTCGAACGTAATACCGTCGTTGACGATGGTGGCGGACCCCGACCCCACGTTTCCATTGAAGGTATCGGTGCCGGACCCATCGAACGTTTGCATCGGGAACGTGACGTCTAGCGTGCCGGTATGCAAGATCTGGCCGTTGTCATCGATGATGATGGCATCGGGGCCGCCGACTGTGACAGTACCCGCCCAAACCAGCCATTGGCCGGCGTCGATTTGGATGCTCGGGGTTGTGCCGCCGTCGACGGTAAGCGCGGTGTTGTTGAGAGTGACGTCGTCGAGCGTGACAAGCTGCCCGCTTGCCACCGTAATCTGGCCGCCGGTGAGGCTGACATTGTCGAGCGTGCCAGAACCGGTGAAATCGAGCGTACCATTGACGGCGATCGTGGTACCGCTGACCGTAGTGTCATTGAGCGTCAGCGTCACGCCGCTGACGACGGTCACCGTGCCGCCGTCGAGGGTCGCGTCCGAGATCGCAGCGTCGGCGGTGACGTCGATGGCACCGGAAGGCGCGGATGACGAGGTCGTTTGGTTTAGATCAACGAGGTAGATATTGGCGGTGCCGTCGGTGTCGGTCGGTGCAAGATTGTCGGCGCTGCTGCCGAACGCAACGACCGAGCCATCGGCGCTGATCGACGAGAGGTAGTCGCTTTCGCTATCGGCCGGCAGTCCATCGGCAGCGGCGGAAACGAGCTCGATCGTGCCGGTCTGCGTATTGTAGATGTAGGTTTGCGCCTGGCCGCCCGAGCCGCCGGCAACGAGGTTGCTCGCGGTGCTCTCGAAAACGACGTAGTCGCCGTCGGCGCTGATCTCCGGAGAATAACTGGCGCCATTCGCCGCCGCACCGTTCAATCCGGCGGAGACAAGCTGGATCGTGTTCGTCTGCGTGTCGTAAAGGTAAACGTTAGACGCACTGACGTTAAAAACGCTGGGCACTCCGTTCTGATCGCCCGCGCCAGAGCCCGGAACCAGATTGGTCGCGCTGCTCTGGAACACCACATAGGTGCCGTTGACGCTGATCGAGGACGGATCGCTCCCGTTATCGTCGAGCGACAACCCGCCACTATTGGCGTTGCCTGGCACGCCCGCGTTACTGACCGAGACTTCTTGCAGCGTGTTGTTCACGCGGTCGTAGACGTAAACCTGGGCGGTGGTCTCGGCCGTGTTGCCGGTGAAGAAATCGCTTGTCACGCCGTTTTGGGTAACGGCAATCTCGGACGCCGTACTCCAGAAGCTGACGAACTGACCGTTGCTGCTGATGTCCGGCTCTTCGACTGCTCCGGGATCGCCAAAAGTATTGCCCGATTGAAAATTGAAATTCGGATCGCCAGAGATTTGCGTCAGAACGGCACCGCTGTCGTTCGTCACCACCACATTATCCTGGGACGGTTGATCCTGGGAGTTTTGCGTCATGATCGTCGCGGCGATGAATTGGCCGTTGCCGCTGATGACGGGATTGCCGTTGTCTGGAGTCGCCGAATACACCAACGTGACGGTCTGCGACTGGATGTTGTAGAGAAAGATGTCCGCTTTGGATTGCGAGTACGGTCCGGCGGTCGGTCCATTGCCGTTATTGAAATTCTCGACCTGATATTGGCCCTCGAAGACGACGTATTGGCCATCCGCGCTGATGGAAGGAATACTGCCGAAGTTCTCCCCTGGGTGCAGATCGTTGGGAAGCTGACTGGAGACGAGAGCCGAAATGTCCGTCAGCTGGTCGTCGGCGCTGTCATAGAGCCCGACACCAACGATGTTTATGTTGTTGATGTTTTCGGGCGAGTTGGTGGCGATAAGAAAGGCAGTGAATTCGCCGTTGTCGCTCACGGCAGGCGCAACACTGTCGAAGCCCATGAGCGGAGTTGCGGTCGCAGTCGCGAGTACCTGGTTGCCAGATTGCAAGACGGATTCAATCGATGAAGGATTAGCACTCTGGGTGCTGGCACCTTCAGCATTTTCGCCACTGTCGAACAGAGCCAAATCTGATTCTACGCCGTAGAAGGCCTCGCCCCAGCCGAAGGTACCCAATTGAAACGCGAGCCCACCAGCTCCACCGGAAAAGTTGAACGACAGTGCGGACGGCGTCGCGGTCAGATCGTTACCCGAGATATAGACTTGGCTATTGGCAGGTGTCATGTCGATACTGCCAGCCGCATCGGTGACGACAATGTTCCAGGATATGATGTTACTCCCAGCGACAGCACCATCAACGTCATCGGTGGTAATCGACAGCTGGACGGTTGCCCCATCGAAACTGCGAGTGCCAACATAAGTCGTCAGGGGCGCTGAAATTTCCGCGACCGATTGGGAGGGCTCTGTTCCCTGCGCTAGCTCGATCGTGCCGCCGCTGATCGAGGCGCCGCTGAGCGTCAACGTGTCGCCGGCTTCGACTTGAACGGTTCCGTTGGTGTTGGTGATTGAGGTCGCGAGAGTATCCGCGCCGGCGATCTCGAAGATGCCGGCATTCGTGATCGAAGTCTCTCCGCTGAGCGCGCCAGATCCAGAAAGCTCGAACGTGCCTGCATCGATCGTGAGCGAGCCATTAAGTGTTAATGAGCCGCCGTTCTCGTCCAGAACGGTGGCGTTGACATCATTCACCGTGAGCGATTTCGCCGTATCTGCGCTTGTAATCGTGACCGTGTAAGTTCCGGCGGGGGCGTCGATCACGGTGTCGACATTGATATTCGGAGGCGACGTGAAATTCCAATCCGATGAGGATGGAGTCGACCAATCGGCAGACATGCCCACCCAATGCTCGACGCCGGTGTAGACGACCGCCGCGCTCGAGCCGCTGTTGCCGGCCAAGTCGGTGTCCTTCGCAACAATGCTGTTGGCGCCGGCCGCCAGCGTGACCGTCGTGCTCCACGAGCCGTTGGATTGCACCGTCGCCGTGCCCAGCGCCGTGCTGCTGCCGTTGTCGTACAGATCAACCGTGGTGCCGCTGACCAGCGCCTCGTTGGTTTCCGTCACCGTCCCGCTGATCAGCTGGCTCGCCTGGTTGGTCGACCCCCCCGTGCCGGTGATCGCAACCGCCGGCGCCGTGGTGTCGAGCGTGTAGACGACCGCCGCGCTCGAGCCGCTGTTGCCGGCCAAGTCGGTGTCCTTCGCAACAATGCTGTTGGCGCCGGCCGCCAGCGTGACCGTCGTGCTCCACGAGCCGTTGGATTGCACCGTCGCCGTGCCCAGCGCCGTGCTGCTGCCGTTGTCGTACAGATCAACCGTGGTGCCGCTGACCAGCGCCTCGTTGGTTTCCGTCACCGTCCCGCTGATCAGCTGGCTCGCCTGGTTGGTCGGCCCCCCCGTGCCGGTGATCGCAACCGCCGGCGCCGTGGTGTCGAGCGTGTAGACGACCGCCACGCTCGAGCCGCTGTTGCCGGCCAAGTCGGTGTCCTTCGCAACAATGCTGTTGGCGCCGGCCGCCAGCGTGACCGTCGTGCTCCACGAGCCGTTGGATTGCACCGTCGCCGTGCCCAGCGCCGTGCTGCTGCCGTTGTCGTACAGATCAACCGTGGTGCCGCTGACCAGCGCCTCGTTGGTTTCCGTCACCGTCCCGCTGATCAGCTGGCTCGCCTGGTTGGTCGGCCCCCCCGTGCCGGTGATCGCAACCGCCGGCGCCGTGGTGTCGAGCGTGTAGACGACCGCCGCGCTCGAGCCGCTGTTGCCGGCCAAGTCGGTGTCCTTCGCAACAATGCTGTTGGCGCCGGCCGCCAGCGTGACCGTCGTGCTCCACGAGCCGTTGGATTGCACCGTCGCCGTGCCCAGCGCCGTGCTGCTGCCGTTGTCGTACAGATCAACCGTGGTGCCGCTGACCAGCGCCTCGTTGGTTTCCGTCACCGTCCCGCTGATCAGCTGGCTCGCCTGGTTGGTCGGCCCCCCCGTGCCGGTGATCGCAACCGCCGGCGCCGTGGTGTCGAGCGTGTAGACGACCGCCGCGCTCGAGCCGCTGTTGCCGGCCAAGTCGGTGTCCTTCGCAACAATGCTGTTGGCGCCGGCCGCCAGCGTGACCGTCGTGCTCCACGAGCCGTTGGATTGCACCGTCGCCGTGCCCAGCGCCGTGCTGCTGCCGTTGTCGTACAGATCAACCGTGGTGCCGCTGACCAGCGCCTCGTTGGTTTCCGTCACCGTCCCGCTGATCAGCTGGCTCGCCTGGTTGGTCGACCCCCCCGTGCCGGTGATCGCAACCGCCGGCGCCGTGGTGTCGAGCGTGTAGACGACCGCCGCGCTCGAGCCGCTGTTGCCGGCCAAGTCGGTGTCCTTCGCAACAATGCTGTTGGCGCCGGCCGCCAGCGTGACCGTCGTGCTCCACGAGCCGTTGGATTGCACCGTCGCCGTGCCCAGCGCCGTGCTGCTGCCGTTGTCGTACAGATCAACCGTGGTGCCGCTGACCAGCGCCTCGTTGGTTTCCGTCACCGTCCCGCTGATCAGCTGGCTCGTCTGGTTGGTCGGCCCCCCCGTGCCGGTGATCGCAACCGCCGGCGCCACCGGATTGACGGTTAGCGCGATGTCCTGGCTGGTTGAAGCCGTGGTGCCTTCGGTATTGGTTGCTGTGATGGTCAGTGTCGCATGCGTCACTTCGCCGGCTGTGAGGTTTAACCCGGCAAGTTGTGCCGGCGTCAGCGTCCAGCTGCCATCATTGTTCTTGATGCCGGCCGATAGCGTCGCATCGCTTGGAACGCCGGTGATCGTTACCGACACTGTGTCGCGCGCATCAAACGGTGTCTCACTAATCCCCAGTGCGACCGCGCCGTAATCCGTCACAGTCAGCGTGGTCGGCACCGCCAGCGTTGGCGCCACCGGATTGACGGTCAGCGGGATGGTCTGGCTGGTCGAAGCCGTGGCGCCTTCGGTATTGGTTGCCGTGACGGTCAGCGTCGCATGCGTTACCTCGCCGGCTGTGAGGTTCAACCCGGTAAGTTGCGCCGGCGTTACCGTCCAGCTGCCATCATTGTTCTTGGTGCCGGCCGATAGCGCCGCATCGCTCGGAACGCCGGTGATCGTTACCGACACTGTGTCGCGCGCATCAAACGGCGCCTCGGTAATTCCCAGGGCGACCGTGCCATCCTCCGCCACAGTCAGCGTAGCCGGCACCGCCAGCGTTGGCGCCACCGGATTGACGGTCAGCGGGATGGTCTGGCTGGTCGAAGCCGCGGCGCCTTCGGTATTGGTTGCCGTGACGGTCAGCGTCGCATGCGTTACCTCGCCGGCCGTGAAGTTCAATCCGGTAAGTTGCGCCGGCGTCAGCGTCCAGCTGCCATCACTGTTCTTGGTGCCGGCCGATAGCGTCGCATCGCTCGGAACGCCGGTAATCGTTACCGACACTGTGTCGCGCGCATCAAACGGTGTCTCACTAATCCCCAGTGCGACCGTGCCGTCCTCATTCACGGTCAGCGTGGTCGGCGCCGTCAGCGTCGGCGCCACCGGGTTGATGATCAGCGGGATGCTTTGGCTGGTCGAAGCCGTTGTACCTTCAGGATTGGTGGTAGTGGCTGTGACGGTCAGCGTCACAGGCATCACTTCGCCGGCCGTGAAGTTCAACCCGGTAAGTTGCGCCGGCGTCAGCGTCCAGCTGCCATCATTATTGTTGGTACCCGCCGATAGCGTCGCATCACTCGGAACGCCGGCGATGGTTACTATCACCGTATCGCTCGGATTAGACGGCGTCTCGCTAACCCCCAGTGCTAAAGTGCCGTCCTCCTTCACCGATAGCGTATTAGTAGCAGTAACCGCAGGCGCGAGCGGCGGCGGAATCACGAGCTGCTGCGTAGTAGTCGTAGGAGAATTGTTGGCTAATTCGTTCACTGGAGCAGCGGCCGGAACGGGGACGATGCTCGGCGTCGCATTGTTGTTTTGGACTGGCGCAATCAGCGGAGTTGATGTTGCTGGCGAGATAACTGAATCAGGCGTCGAGCTGCCGGTACTGCCTGTGCTGGCGGGACTGGCGGCGGTGGTGCTGGCAGTGGTGGTGCTGGCAGTGTTGGTGTTGTTACCAGGGTTGTTTGTCGGCGTGGCGTTGGCATGCTCTTGTAGATAATTATTAATAAACGGCTGTGCCTCTTGAAGGTTGTCGTGCGTGCTCTGATAGGCGCTCTGATATTGCGCCATTACCACCGGAGTGTTCGCGACTTGTGTTACGCTGACAGTCCCGGATCCATTGAGCCGCAATTCAATCGTTTCTCCGGGGTCATCAACGACGATGTGCCGCGGATGTGCCTCCTTGGTGATGATCTCGAAAACCCCGTGCTTGAGATCTTTGTAGTCGATCGTGCCATTATCAAGCAGAGCGATGTCGGCGCTCGCGGCTTTTAATTCGCGAATCAGACCCAAGGTGAAAATGCTGAAAGCCAGGCTGCCAAAGCCCGCCGCCCGTGTGGTGCATTGAATTTGCGACAGAGGGGTGTCGATGATCAGGCGCCCAGTGGTCGCCACTTTACCGGCTATAAAGCCGAACAACCCTTTTACAACGCGAAACTGGGCTGAATTAGACGATTTCTCCGCACTGCAAACGAACTCGTCCAGCACCATGCGCCCGCTGGCGGAAAGATAAAATGTCGTTCCATCCACGAACACAAGGGCGACAAGGCCATCGATGCCGGTCTCGATTACGTCGCTCTTGAACATCTCATCGCCGACCTTGAGCGCGACGGCGACGCCGTTGCGGATGACGACGGCGTTGCCGTCAACTCTTGTCACCCTTCCGATAGAATCGGGCGCGATGATCGGCTGCGCTTTAGGATATGCGCCTGGTATGGGGGATTCGGCGCGGAGAGCGACAAGATCGGGCGGCAGGCTCGCGCCGTTCGGCGCGACTAGGGTCGGTCGATTCGCGCTCGCGAAATAACCAGGAATAATGTAGTGCCGACCATCGTCGCTGGTCAAAATAAGGTCGGGTCCCGTACGGCTGAAATCCGCCGCGAACAGCAGTTGCTCGTCGGGAACGATGATGCGATCGTCATGAGGCGAATCGTTATTGATTACGGAGACAGCACCCCCGTAACCACCCTCCCTCGCGAACGCAGAAGCCATTCCCCCGCTCCCCCTCAGAGCGTGACAAAATAGTCCCCGTACTGCCCGACAGTCCGCAACCACCCTACCGAAAGGCCCCCAGCGGCTGCGACGTGTAGAAAGGATGCGATATTCTGGCTGCACCGGCAACAATAATGTAAATAAAAGGTGAACCTCTCCCCGGCTCAATTTTCCCCAACAGCCATGGAGATTTCTGACGAAAGGCCTATTTCGCCTGTCATAAAAGGGCGGCGCAATGCCACAATCAACGGTTTTAGCCAGCAACTAAAACGAGTAATGCGCTTGCCCCCCCCCGACCCCGTCGCCCCGGGTGGGTGCTGACGGCGGTAGGGGGGCGCCAATTACTGCGGTGATGCCCGGTGGCATTCGCCAAGTCATTGGATAACTTCGTTGGCGCGGCTAAGCAGTGCGGGCGGCATGGTGAGACCGAGCGACTTCGCGGTCCTAAGATTGATGAGGAATTCGACTTTCGTGGATTGATAAACGGGTAAGTCAGCGGTGTTACCGCCCTTGAGAATCAAGCCGCTGAATACACCGGCCTGATGGTAAGTTTCCGTAAGATCGCTGCAGTAGCTCATCAAACCGCCAGCCGCGACGAACTCGCGATGCTCAAAGATAGCTGGCACCGCGCGGCGGACCGCCAGCTCGGCGAGCCGGGCACTTCGGTTGATAAATAATTCATCGTCGCTAATCGCCAGTCCGCCGGCGCGCAATTCAGTCAATGTCGCAAATGCCGCAGCGAAGTCGCTTTCGGCACTCGCGTGGAGGACATCGACTTGTATTCCCATCTTGCGGGCCGACACCAGTGCATCTTGCATTTGGATCTCAGCATTGGGATTAGCGGGGTTGATAAGGAGCGCCAAAACAGACGCCGAGGGTATCAACTCGTGCAGAAGTTCCAATCGTTTTTGCTCTCGCGCGTCGGCCATGTTGGCCACGCCCGAAATGTTTCCGCTAGGCCGGTACAGGCTGCCGATAAGTCCACTCTGAACAGGGTCGGACGTTAGTGCAAATATGATTGAAATCGTCGTGGTCGCGGCCTTGGCCGCCAGCGCTGCAGGCATGCCGGATGAAGCTATTACCGCCACCTTGCGGTTGACCAAATCAGCCGCCAGTCCCGGCAACCGATCGTAATTGCCTTCCGCCGAGTGATATTCGACCGCCACGTTTTGGTTCCTGACAAAACCTTCTATCTTGAGACCTTCATAAAACGCAGTGAGTTTTGCTGCAGTTGCAGCAGAGCTGTCGAGGAACCCGATCACCGGCATGGCCGCCTGCTGCGCGCGCGCGCTGAGCGGCCCGGCAATTGCGGCACTGCCAAGCAGAGCGGTAAATTCACGCCGCCTCAATAGATTTCCTCACAACGCCCGGTATGCTCGGTCATACTACATAATGAGAACTGTGTTGCCCGTCATCCAGCCGGGCAGCGCTGCTCATTATCCAAGAGGAACCATTTTCGACGTCTGCGATGGGCGTCAAGCAATTCCAGTCCAGTAAGCGACGATCCCGAGAGCACCTTCCTCAGTGTATGAAATGCCAAAATTCGTCGCTTCATTCGATGACCTCGTCGGTGATCGCAAGGAGCGCTGTTGGGATTTTGAGGCCGAGCGATTTGGCAGTTTTGCGATTGATCACTAGCTCAAATTCGATCGGATGCTGAACCGGCAAATCTGCAGGCTTTTCACCTTTCAGAATGCGTCCGACATATAGGCTTGCTTGTTGATACGCCTCGAGCAAGCTCGGACCATAACTCATGAGACCGCCCGCCTCGACAAATTCTCGATTTCCAAATGCTGCCGGAATGGCGTAACGCTTCGTCAATGCGACGAGTCGATCCCGCTGACTGTTCAAAAAGCCATCGTTTGCTACTAGCAAGGCAGCGTCTCGGCGCTGGGTGACTTCGTCAAGAGCGGGGCCGAAGTCTAGTGCCCCGGTCGAATTCACTATCTGGATCGGAATGCCAATTCGTCGCCCAGCTTCAGTCAAATATTGCAACTGAACTGCGAAATTCGGGTTCCCTGGATTCACAAGCGCCGTAACATTCAAGTGTGGAGCGAGCTCGTTCAAGACCTCAAATCGCTTTGCCAAGAGCTCTGTAGAGGCAAAACTGACGCCCGTAATATTGCCGCCGGGATGGCCCAGGCTCGCAACGAACCCGCTACGAACTGGATCAGTGCCGGAAACGAAAACGATGGGAATTCTTCCAGTTGCTCGCTTCGCTGCCGTAATAGAATCGTCGCCGCCGCCGGCAACTATAACCGCCACGTCCTGATGCACCAAATCCATCGCCAGAGTTGGCAGGATTTCGTCGCGTCCTTCAGCCCAACGGTACTCGACCACGATATTACGACGCTCCACGAAATCCGGACTGTTCCATAGCCGTCCAAAATGCGAGAAGCTCTGACCGCGTATCAGTAAATGACGCAGTGTGAAGAAAGCCAATCAACGGCCTTGGTTGTTGCTGCGCTCGCGCGGCGAGCATCCAACAGGCCGCGACGCCAAGCAGACCAAGCAATTCGCGCCGCCTTATGTTTTTCCGCAGGCCGAGGACACGCATTTCTCGCACATGATTGAGGTAAGAGCGGGAGCCTTTCGACTTTTGGCACTTTTTGGCATTGAACTAAAAACAATGTCGAGCTACAAATTGTTATGCATGATTTCCCTCCGTCCTTTGCGGTTAAAAGCCATGAATAAGCGCGCAAGGTATCTGTTATTTGTCGGCCTTTGCTTGTTACCAGCTTTGGCCAGGGCCCAGGGCAGCTCCACGCAGCCTCCCGCTGAGTTTGACGCAAGCGCCATTGGGAAGGTCATAACAGTGACCGGAGCTGTCAGAATCGAACATCCGGCTGCCATCATCGTTCAGGCCAAATTGCCAACAAGCGGAGCTGAAGAGGTGAAGACCGGGGACTTGGTCTATCGGGGTGACGTGATCCGGACCGGAGCGGATGGTGCACTCAACATCACTTTCGCTGATGGTACATCGTTCAACATTTCCAGCAATGCTCGAATGGAATTGACTGAGTTTGTCTATGATCCGAAAGGGCATTCGAATTCAACCCTGCTTAGTCTGACCAAAGGAACGTTCACTTTCATCGCAGGCGATATCGCGCATACAGGCGACCTGAAGGTAGATACGCCGGTAGGAACGCTGGGAATTCGAGGGACCGCTCCGCGCATTGAAATCTTGGATGACGGCACGGTCAAGTTCTCAACACTTATCGAAAAGTAGAGCCACACGGAAGAGCATAAAGCCGTTTGGACAGGCGTGCATTGCAGCCGCGGCCTGTTTACACGGTGCAGCTCCGGCATTGTTCAGCGGATCAAGACGTCTCGATGTAACCTGGTACGTCAGGATATGAACATGAGATGTAATGAAAGCCGACGCACCGCATGCGGCGCAGTATCCACCCTAATGCTGATGTTATTTGTGTCATCGGCAGCAGCACAAGGTCAAAAATTGGACAACGTCGCCTTGTGCAATGGTAGAGATGTCAGAACAGGTGAGACGCAGATCGCTGGCTGTACGGCACTAATAAAGTCCGATGTTAACAATCCGAAAGTATTGGCGATCGCTTACAACAATAGAGGAAACGCATTAGGGTCTGTACTCAGATAGCCCATTGAAAATCAACAGCGAACATGATTTACCCGTGGTCGGAGGTGCATCATGCGGTTTGATTTGAGCGACGACGAATGGGCTCTTTTCGAGCCCCTGATGCCGAAAAGCCGAAAGAGCGCCCGCGCTGACGATCGCAAGATCATGAACGCGATCTTTTATGTGCTGCGCACTGGGATGCCATGGCGTGATTTGCCGGACCGCTATGGGCCCTACACGACGGCGTACAATCGCTTCAATCGCTGGTCCGGTCGCGGTATCTGGAAGCGGATTTTCGACGCCCTGGCATCGAAATCGCGCGACAGTCTGTATCTGATCGACAGCACGATCGTGAAAGCCCATCGTGCGGCCAGCGGGGCAAAAGGGGGGAGCAAAATCAGGCGATCGGCATTAGCCGCGGCGGCCGTACCACGAAAATCCACGCTCTCGTCGACAGCAAAGGTCGCCCACTGAACTTCACGGTGACGGGCGGCCAGGTGCACGACAGTCAGGTCGTTGGCGACGTTCTCGACACTCCCAGACCGCCACTGGCCGTCACCGCCGACAAGGCTTACGACAGCGACAGAGTGCGTCAGCAGATCAAGGATGAGGGCGCTCTACCGATCATCCCCAGCCGCAGCAATGCAACCAAGAAAGCCTATTGTCCGAAGCGCTTTTACCGTCGACGCCACAAAATCGAAAACTACTTCTGCCGCATCAAAGATTGGCGCCGGATCGCCACTCGCTATGACAAACTCGCCCGAAACTTCCTTGCCGCCGCCGCCCTCGTTGCCGCACTCTACTGGATCAAATTGTGAGTCCAGACCCTAGTTGGCACGGGCGAATACCAACTGGCCATCCATGACTATGCTGAATCGATCAAACTCAATCCCAATGACGCTAAACCGCTCAACAACCGAGGTGTGGCTTATCAAAAAGCCGGCGAGTATGATCACGCGATTGAGGATTTTGACGCGGCAATTAAAATCGATCCAAACTACGCTGACGCCTTCGCCAACCGCGCTGAGCTGTACCAAAAAAAGGGTGACTATCCCACCGCCTTGAAGGATTTCGATGAAGCCATCCGGCTTCAGCCTACGTTGAAGGTTGTATGGAATGAGCGCTGTTGGACCCACGCCATGAGTGGCGACTTGCAGGCAGCATTGACTGATTGCAATGAAGCGATCCGCCTGGAGCCCAACTTCGCCGCAGCGTTCGATTTGCGCGGGCTGACATATCTTAAATTGGGCCAATGGCAATTTGCAGTCGCCGATTATAATTCAGCACTGCGGCTGCAACCCAAATTGCCAAGCGCGCTCTACGGGCGAGGACTCGCCAAAGTAAAAAAAGGCGAACTCGCAAGCGGCAACGCCGATATTGCGGCGGCAAAGACCATCGACCGGAATATTGAAGGCGAATTCGTTCGCTATGGACTGCATTAGGCGTTCAGTCTTACGCTGAGGTAAAGTAGAATTAACTTGAGCCGATGGCCGCACTTCGACTTTGCAAATTCCGTGTACCCGACAGCCGTGGGACATCATTGCGGACAAATCAATCTCTCCAGACGTCTACACCGCGCGCCAATTGTGCCGCATACTTTTTTGCGAAATCGCGGAAACATTTGGCTGATAAAGCCACTACGGACAGTTGTTAGCAAAGTCATCGTTTGCTAAGTACAAGCCAATAAGGCCGCTGCAATGGTATCGGCGAACAGTGCGCTGCTGACAGATCTCTATCAGATCAACATGGTCCAGGCCTATCTGGATCATGGCGATACCGAGACCGCGGTATTCGAATTCTTCGCCCGCACTCTGCCTGCAAGGCGCGGATTTTTGCTGGCCGCCGGTCTTGAGCAGGCGCTCGATTATCTGGAGACGCTGCGCTTTTCCGACGCCGACCTGTCGTGGCTCAAGGGTACCGGCCACTTTGGCCAAAACCTTCTCGACTATCTTGCCGCGTTCCGCTTCACCGGCGACGTGCACGCCATGCCGGAAGGCACCGCATTCTTTGCCGCCGAGCCGATCCTGCGCGTAACCGCGCCGCTGCCGCAGGCGCAGTTCGTCAAATCGCGCCTGATCAATATCCTGCACTTTCAGTCGCTGATCGCCGCCAAAGCGGCGCGCTGCGTGCTTGCCGCGCCGAACAAGCTCTTGGTCGATTTCGGCATGCGGCGCGCGCACGGCGCCGAAGCAGGATTGATGGCGGCGCGGGCGAGCTATGTCGCGGGCTTCGCCGGCACCGCAACGGTGCTGGCCGGCGAGAGATTCGGCATTCCGCTCTACGGCACCATGGCGCATTCGTTCATCGAGGCGTTCGATGACGAGGCGGCGGCATTCGAGAGCTTCGCACGCGCCCGGCCCGACAACGTCGTGTTGCTGCTCGACACCTATGACAGCGAAGCCGCGGCGCGGAAAGTCGTGGCGTTGGCGCCGCGGCTCAAAGCCGCGGGCATCGCGATCCGCGGCGTCCGCCTCGATTCCGGCGATCTCGTCGCGCTGTCGAGAAGCGTGCGCGCGATTCTCGATGCCGGCGGCCTCGCCGACACCACGATTTTTGCCAGCGGCGGGCTCGACGAGGATTCGCTGCTGGCCTTCGCCAGAGCCAAGGCGCCGATCGACGGCATCGGCATCGGCACCAGCCTGACGACATCGTCGGACGCACCGTCCGCCGATTGCGTCTACAAGATGCAGGAATATGCCGGTCTGCCGCGGCGCAAACGCTCCGAACACAAGGCGACCTGGCCCGGCCGCAAACAAGTATGGCGGCGCTACGACGCGAGCGGACGCATGGCCGGCGATATTCTTTCACTCGAAGGCCCCGATAGAACCAGGGAGCCGCTGGTCCAACTGGTGATGAAGGACGGCCGCCGCGTGGCGCCGTCGCCGTCGCTCGATGCAATTCGCCGCCACGCCAAGCGCGAGCTTGAACGCCTGCCGGAAGCCTTGTCGCGGCTTACGCCCGGCGCCGATTATCCGGTGGAGGTTGCGGACGATCTGATCGAGCTTGCCGCAGCGGTCGACCGCCGCTTGCAGGAACACGGCGCTGTGTCATGACGGCGCGCATGACAATCGGCGACGGCGATCTTGCTCGCCGGTTTGGCATTTGATTTTTGCGTGCGCTATTCGGCCGAGGACGCCTGCCGCGAGAACTTTACCGTGTTCGTGGTCGAAGACGCCTGCCGCGGCATCGACGTCGATGGCTCGGTCGCAGGAATCCGTGCCAGTCTTGACGCGTTACCTACCCCGTGCATTTCGGCCGCGGCCTTGGCGCCATGACCCCGATGCGGCGTTGGTCGGATTCACCAAGATTCCGTCGAGCCTGGAATAACTTATGCCTGCCGATAGATACCGCAGCGCAACGCGTCTGTGTGCAATGCACAATTTATCTTGACTCTGCCACAAAAGGGACGAGTAATTCACAAAACGGTCATCCTCGGTAGGGCCGAGGCTCGGTGAATGAATGCGCCATCAAGCGGCTCAACCCGCGTCAAGTCTACCTTCTCTGATGATGCCTTGCCCGGTCTGCGCAGGACGCATGGTCTTCACTGCCCGCCATCCGATCTCCACCGAACTCGAAGATACCGTTTATGCCTGCCGCCGCTGCGGCGCCGAGCTGATCCGCACCTCGATGCGCAAGGCGGCGAAGCCGGATACCGATAAGACCTCCGAAGCGGCGTAACGGTCAGGCTGCGCTCAGTCGCATCTGCGCCAGCATCGCGCGGCCCAACAAGCCGTAAGGGTTTGCCAGCGTCTCCAGCATTTCAAAATGATTGTAGCCTTCGCCGACGAGGAGCTCGATCGGTTTGCCGGCCGCTTTAACCGCGGCGGCGAAATCGCGAGTCTGCCGCTGAAATTCCGGGGTCTCGTAGGTGCCGTGCGCGACAACAAGCGGCGTATGCAGGCCGTCGAGATGCCGCCGCGTGCTCAGCTTCTCCACTATCGCGTCCGTGAAGCTCACATAGGACGAGCGCTTGGACAGCCGCACCGGCGCCAGATCGTACATGCCGCTCGCCAATAGCGCGCCTTTGCAGAAGTCTTGCGGCAAACCATGTTCGCGCCAGCCCAGGGTCAGCGCACAGCCGGCAAGATGCGAACCCGACGAATGCGCCGAAATGTAGAATCGCTCGCGGTCGCCGCCGAATTGATCCGCGTTGCGCCAGGTCCAGGCGATGGCGCGGCAAACCTGCTCATACATCGGCAGCAGATCGCCGCCGGCTTGATCGACATTGATGAAATCGATGAAGACGGCATGCGCCCCGGCGCGCGTGAGCGGCTCGGCCTGGAGCGCGTAATCGGCCGCCTGGTTGCGGCGCCAGGCGCCGCCATGGACGAACAGATTGATGGGCGCGTTCGGCGCGGAGCTGCGGAAAATGTCGAGCTGCTCGTGCTCGCTCGGTCCATAAGCGACGCGTTGCGGCGCTCCGAGGATGGCGCGCGCCCGTTCGCTCGCCGCAACGCGGCGCGCGACGACGCGATCGCGATTCTTGGCATAGACGCCCTGATCGTAGGCATCGTCGAGCTGCTGCTGGTCCATGTCGAGCCAGACGATCGGGCCTTTGGCCTTGGCGGGCGCGGCGGCCGCCGTGATGGTATTCATGCGTCGTTCTTCCTTTCGTCACCCAAATCTTCGTCGGCAAGCCCGAAGGCGGCCTGCTTCTCGGCAAAGCCGGCGACGGCGAACTTGCCGATCGGCCGCAGGTGGTCCGGACAATATTTGGCAAATTCCTGCGATGCCAGAACGGTGCGTCCCAAGCGGCCGGCGAGCTTTTCGAGGCGCGCCGCCAAATTTACCGCGGGCCCGATGCAGGTAAAGTCCAGCCGGTTGCCGCTGCCGATATTGCCGTAGAGCACATCACCCAGGTGCAGCGCGAGGCCAAAGCGTATCGCGGCGCCGTCGCCGCCTGCGGCCCGCAACGCCGCGACCTCCGCGCGCGTCACATGCGCGGCCTTCAGCGCGGCGGTGCACACGGCCGCGGTGTCCGCGCCTTGCCCGATGGGAAATATCGCCAACAGCCCGTCGCCCATGAATTTGAGTACCTCGCCGCCTTGTTCGACGATTGCCGGCACCTGGCAATCGAAATAGCGATTGAGCAGACCGACCAAAGCTTGCGGCGGCAGCCGGTCGGCGAGCCGGGTGAAGCCGCGCATATCGGACAGCCAGATCGCGGCATGAATGTCTTCGGTGTCGCCGCGGCGGATGCGGCCGGCAAGCACGCGCTCGCCGGCGTTCTTGCCGACATAGGTCGCCAGCAGATTGCCGGCGGCGCGGTAATAGGCGCGGATTTCAGCGACCCGCGTCAACGGCGCGATGATGGCATCGATGAGCGCGATGTCCGCATCGGAAAAGCCGCCAGGCTGCCGCGTCGCCCACGAGGCGCTATCAAACTCGCCATTGGTAAAGTGCAGCGGCGAGACGACGTAATCGGTCACGCCCTCGTCGCGCAGATCGTACAGCACCGGAAAATCCATCGGACAATCGGGATCGGCAATGCGGCGGCGTATCGCGTTTCCGGTCTCGCTGACATGGACCATCGGGCTGTTGCGAAACACATCGCGCTCGAGCAAATCGAAGCCGCCGTCGGTGATGACCGTTCCGGTGTCGGGCCGCCAAATGAAAGCGGCGGCCGACGACTTCCGGATGCAGCGTGCGCACGAATACCATGGCGCGCCAGAGCGGCAGGCCGATGGCGGTGAGCCGCTCGCACAATTCGGTGAGTACCTCGTGCGCCAGAGGCGCGCCGCGCGCGCCGTCGATGAGCCAGTCGACGACCGATTTTGCCGATTCTGCAGGCGCCGACGCCGGTCATTGCAGGTCACATAAAATTCTACGGGATTTGACTGTGAAACTTGGAACGACTTGCTTAAACGGCCGGAAAACGGGCGCTCCGTAGAAATACGGATGTCGGCACACGGAGGACCCCACTCATGACGACGCTCATTCTGCGTTTTCTGCAAGACGACGGCGGCGCCACCGCGATCGAATACGGCCTGATCGCGGCCGGTATTGCGGTCGCGATCATCGTTGCCGTGCAAACGCTCGGCACCAACCTGAATACGACGTTCTCGACGGTTTCCGGCTCGCTCAAATAAGCCCATCGCGTCCGCTCTCGCTAAAAGCCCCGGCCCTTGGCCGGGGCTTTTTTCGACTGCACAGGCAAAACGAAAACACTGTTAGCCGAGGTTTAATTCCTTGAAGAAATCATTGCCCTTGTCGTCGATGACGATGAAGGCCGGGAAGTCGACCACTTCGATGCGCCAGATCGCTTCCATGCCGAGCTCGGGATATTCCAGCGTCTCGACCTTCTTGATGCAGTGCTCCGCAAGATTTGCCGCGGCGCCGCCGATCGAGGCGAGATAGAAGCCGCCGTGCTTCTTGCAGGCGTCGCGCACGACGGACGGCGCGATTGCCCTTCGCCAGCATCACCATCGAGCCGCCGGCCGACTGGAAATCCTCGACGAAACTGTCCATGCGGCCGGCCGTGGTCGGGCCGAAACGCGCCCGACGCATAGCCGGCCGGCGTCTTCGCCGGTCCCGCGTAATAGACCGGATGGTTCTTGAAATAATCCGGCAGCCCCTGCCCCGCTTCCAGCCGCTCGCGCAGCTTGGCATGCGCCAGATCGCGCGCCACGATCATCGGGCCAGAAAGCGACAGCCGCGTCTTGATCGGATGCTTCGACAGCTGCGCCAATATCTCCTTCATCGGCTTGTTGAGATCGATCTGCACCACCTCGCCGCCGAGATGCGTGGTGTCGACCTCGGGCAGATATTTCGCCGGATTGTGCTCGAGCTCTTCGAGAAACACGCCGTCCTTGGTGATCTTGCCCAGCGCCTGGCGGTCGGCCGAGCACGACACGCCAAGCCCGATCGGCAGCGAGGCGCCGTGGCGCGGCAGCCGGATCACGCGCACGTCGTGGCAGAAATATTTGCCGCCGAATTGCGCGCCGACGCCGAGCGACTGCGTCATCTTCTGGATTTCGCGCTCCATCTCCTTGTCGCGGAAGGCGTGGCCGTCCTCCGAGCCGTGGTCGGGCAGCGTGTCGTAATATTTGGTGGAAGCGAGCTTGACCGTCTTCATGGTCAATTCGGCCGAGGTGCCGCCGATGACGATGGCGAGATGGTACGGCGGGCAGGCCGCGGTGCCGAGCGTGAGCACTTTTTCTTTCAGAAACGCCAGCATGCGCTCGCGGGTCAGGATCGACGGCGTCGCCTGGAACAGAAACGCCTTGTTGGCCGAGCCGCCGCCTTTGGCGATGAACAGAAACTTGTAGGCGGCGTCCGCGTCGCCCGCGCCTTCGGCATAAAGCTCGACCTGCGCCGGCATGTTGTTCTTGGTGTTCTTCTCCTCGAACATCGATACCGGCGCGAGCTGCGAATAGCGCAAGTTGCGCTTGAGATACGCATCGCGCGCGCCCTCGGCGAGCGCCGCCTCGTCGTCGCCTTGCGTCCAGATGAGCCGGCCCTTCTTGCCCATGATGATTGCGGTGCCGGTGTCCTGGCACATCGGCAACACGCCGCCGGCAGCGATATTGGCGTTCTTGAGAAAATCGAACGCGACGAACTTGTCGTTATCCGACGCTTCCGGGTCCTCGACGATGGATTTGAGCGAAGCCAGATGCGCGGGGCGCAAGAGATGATTGATATCGGTGAACGCGGCTTCGGCGAGCGCGCGGAGCGCCTCGCGCGGCACCACCAGCACGTCTTCGCCCAGACGCGCTCGACGCGCAGGCCGTCGGCGGAGATTTTGCGGTAGGGCGTTGTGTCTTTGCCGAGCGGGAAGAGCGGGGTGTGCTTGTAGGGGGGCGTGGGGTGGGTGGAGAGGGGGGCGTTCATGGGGGAATCCAATCTCCTTACGCCGAAAAACTAGTCCGGTGTTTAAGCTCTTCTACCTTTCGCGTCCTGGGCTTTCCAATGCATTTTCGCTGCGTTTTATTCGGGCTGCCAACCTCATCGTCATGCCCGCGCTTGTCGCGGGCATCCACGTCTTACTTCACTGCGGTCAGAGAAAGACGTGGATGGCCGGAACAAGTCCGGCCATGACGATGATTCACGCTATTTCCTTCCCGCGTTTGTGTCTTTGGAGCGCACCTTAGACCGCCGCCTCAAGCTCCGCTGCGCCCAATACCCGATGACGACAAAGCACGATCGCCGCGCGATCCAGAATTCGGGAATAGAGCGCAATTTGCGCTTGGGCGTCAGGACATTGCCGAACGAGGCTTGCCACTCTTGCCAATGGTGGACGATGCGAAGCGCGTTGCCGCCTTGCAGCAGGCAAAACACGGCGAGGAGATAAAGCAGCACCACCAGGATCCAGCCGAGGACACGATATTGCTTGGCCTGCTCCGGCAGACCGGCCCAAGGCGAGGACGGATCCGTCTTCGCCGGCAGCACGCCGATCCGCGAGCGCGCCGTGAGCCAATGCGGCGACAATGAAAGCGGCCACGCCGATAACAATGACGATAAAGCTTGCGGTCAGCGCATTCATGGTGCGGGCGTTCCTCTGGGCGCAGCAGTCTAGTCGGTGGCGGGACCGGCGCTAGCCCATCCCTCCCCGCGATAGCGGGGAGGGGGACCGCCGAAGGCGGTGGGGGGGGCGCGTGCCGCGACGCTCCTCCCGCAACGACAACGAAGCGCGGAGTCAGAGGCCTCCTCCACTATCCCGCTGCTGTGTGAGCTTCGAATGGTCCCCCTCCCCCGCTTCGCGGGGGCGGATGCTCGACCCCCACGCGCGATTTGCGCGCGAGTGAGTCACAGCGATGTCTTCTTTTCCGTCACCCTGAGGCGCGAGCGGACCGAGCCTCGAGGCCGGGCGGAGCAGCATCCTTCGAGGCCCGCCGCGGCGGGCACCTCAGGATGACGAACTACTACGAGCTATCCCCATACCGCCGGGCGCTTTTCGGCGAACGAGCCGAGGCCCTCGGCGGCTTCGGCGGATCCGCTTCTCCGCATGGGATTTGAGGCGGCTGGCGGCTGCTTCGCCGAAATTGGCCCAGGCCGATTGCAGCGCCAGCGCCTTGGTCTCCGCCACCGCCTGCGGGCCGTTTTGCAACAGCGCATCGACGATGCGCGCGCCGGCCGCGGCCAGCTCGGCCGCCGGGACGATGTCGTGGACGAGGCCGATGCGGCGGGCTTCGGCGGCGCCGAATCGCTCGCCGGTGAGCGCGTAGCGGCGCACCTGGCGGACGCCGATGGCGTCATTGAGCTGCGGGATGATGATCGCCGCGGTCAGGCCCCAGCGCACTTCGGCAATAGAGAAACTGGCGTCGTCGGCGGCGATCACCACGTCGCAGGCGGCAATGAGCCCGGTGCCGCCGCCGAAGCAGGCGCCCTGCACCAGCGCCACGGTCGGCACCGGCGCGGCATTGAGCCGCCAGATCGCCTGCGCGGTGGCGCGCGAGATGGCGACATTCTCCTCGCGCGAGGCGGCGCGCACCGCAGCGATCCATTTGAGATCGGCGCCGGCCTGGAAATGGCGGCCGCGGCCGCCGATGACGACGGCGCGTAGCCCAGGCGTTTTTTCCAGCCCATCGAGCGTTGCCAACAGCGCCTGGATCAACGCGCCGTCATAGGCATTGTTGCGCTCCGGGCGGTTGAGAACGACCTGCGCCACGCCGCGGCCGTCGACCTCGCAAAGCACCGGCGCATCGCTATTCGACTCTGTCACGATAACCTCCAGGTTGATCGGCTTAACGGGTCAGCGCGATTTCCGCGCCGTGCCGCGCACACTGCCCTTTCGACCGAACATTTCCAATTTTACGCAATCTCACGCCGGGGCGTTAGCGAAACGCCGCTAGGGTCCGCTCCGGCTTCGAGACATTCCGCAAAACAAGGATATTCGGGTGGAGTTCGGCAAGCGCTTTTCGCAGCACAACAACCGCCCTGCCACGATCGTCCAGGAGACCTGCGTGCGCTGCTGCGGCACCGGGCGGATCCGCGAGCGCGGCGACCGGATCATCTGCAAGGCCTGCGCCGGAACGGGGCGGATCACCGTCGCCGCGGCGCGGGCGCCGAGCGCATCGTCCGCTTAAACCGGGCCGTGCTCTAGCCGCAGCACTGAAACAAAATGCTCACGGTCGGCGAGTTGGGGAACGACATGGCCGCGCCGGGAATAATCGCGCTGGCCGCCGCTTCCAGCGCCGCGTCGGACACTTCGAAAGTAAGGATATCGGCGTCGCCGCCTCGCACTCTTCGCTCGCGTCAATCATGTCGATGATCCATTCGCTCGCCGCACCGGGCCCAACAGTCGGGCTAGTTTAGCATCCGTTGGGCGGCATGCGTAGCGGGGGATCGCGAGGGATGGCGGCGCGCCGCCAGGCTGCGGCCGCGCGCCGAATTCTGCTAATTCGCCGGCATGTCGCCACGCATCGTGCGCGTCGGCCGTTCGGCGACCGGGCTCGGCCTGTTCGCGGCGCGGCTCATCGCGCGCAAAGCCACTATCGTCACCTATCGCGGCAAGCGGATCGCGACCGCGGAGGCGCACCGGCGCGAGCGGCGCTTTCGCGCCAAATACATGTTCGAAGTCAACCGGCGCTGGAGCATCGACGGCTCGTCGCGGCGCAATCTGGGGCGCTATCTCAATCATTCCTGCGAGCCCAATGCGGAAGCCGTGCTGCGCGCCGGCCGCATCGTGTTTGTGGCGCGCCGCGCCATCGCGCTGGGCGAGGAGATCACGCTCGACTACGGCGAGGAGTATTTTAAGCTTTACATCAAGCCGGTCGGCTGCCGCTGCGCGGCTTGCGCTGGGAAAAAATCGTAGGATGGGTTGAGCCCTTGCGATACCCATCCTGCAGCCTCCCGGATTGTTGATGGGTATCGCTTCCGCCTTCGCGCGCCGCGCTTCGGCGGACTCAAACCCGCCGAAGCTCGCCTAGCGAGCGCAGGCGGGTCGCTCCACCCATCCTACAGATTAAACAGCTTCTCGGCATTGCCATGGGCGATGCGCTCGCGGTCGGCGGCGGATACCGGAATTTGCTCGAGGAAGGCGCGCGCCGCCGCCATCGAGGCATAGGGATGATCGGCCGAGAACATGATGCGGTCGACGCCGACTTCGAGCAGGAGATCGAGGAACCGGCCGGGAAGTTGAAGCCGGAAATGGTGTAGTGGACGTTGTTGCGCAGGTAGAAGCTGATCGGGTGCTTGAGCTTGGTCACCGCCGGAGACATGCTGTCGAGCCGCGGCAGCATGAAGGGCAGCGCCTCGCCGAGATGGCCGATGACGAACTGCAATTTCGGAAACGCATCGAACACGCCGCCGAGCACGATGCGCACGATATGGACCGCGGTTTCGATGTGCCAGCCCCAG
The DNA here is from genome assembly GCA_963816565.1 of uncultured Alphaproteobacteria bacterium. Classification (GTDB taxonomy): domain Bacteria; phylum Pseudomonadota; class Alphaproteobacteria; order Rhizobiales; family Xanthobacteraceae; genus BOG-931. The sequence goes on from CAWFLM010000006.1 coordinate 25,851, forward strand.
CCGGAGGCGGCGAACATGTCGGTCACCGCCGGCGCAAACCCGCCGTAGGAGACGTCGATGACGCCTTGCGGCGGCGGCGTCGGATGCAGATAGATCGGCGCATTGAGCTTCTCGGCGCATTCCAGGATCGGCCAGAACACCTTGTTGTCGAGATAGCGGCCGCGGATATGGCCGTGGATGACGGCGCCGACGAATTTGTCGCGGCTTATCCTTAGCTCCAATTCCGCCGCCGCCTTGTCCGGCGCCGCGGTCGGCAGCACGGCGAGCCCGGCAAAGCGCTTGGGCTGCCGCTTGACCAGGTCGGCGAGAAAGTCATTGGCTTCCTGGGTGAGCGCCAGCGCCTCGGCGGCATCCGATTGTTCGGTGCCGGGCGAAGTCAAAGACAGCACTTGCATGTCGATGCCGGCGGCATCCATCTCCGCCAATCGTCCGGCGCCGACGTCGGCGAGCTGGTCGAATATCTTGACGAAGCGGCCGCCGTCTTTTTGCGCCTTTTCCTTGCGGGCGCGGCCGGGGCCTTCGAGAAATTTCGGCGTGGTGAAATGCTCTTCGAGCGTGATAGTTCGCATGGCGGTCTTTGTCCTATTTGTTTTTGTAGGATGGGTTGAGCGTAGCGAAACCCATCGCGCGATGCCTTGGCTGCCAATGATGGGTTTCGCGTTGCTCAACCCATCCTACATTTTTATAGTCCAAGAAGCTTCTCGGCATTGCCGTGCGCGATGCGCTCGCGGTCGGCGGCCGACACCGGGATTTGCTCGAGAAACGCCTTGCCCGGCGCCATCGGCTGATAGGGATGATCGACCGAGAACATGATGCGGTCGACGCCGACTTCCAGCAACAGATCGAGGAAGGTCGCCGGGAAATTAAAGCCGCTGAAGGTGTAATGCACGTTCTCGCGCAGATAAGAGGTGACCGGCTTTTTCAATTTCGTCATCGCCGGGGTCATGTTGTCGAGCCGCTGGAACATCGACATCAGTCCCTCGCCGAGGTGACCGATCACGAGCTGCAGCTTCGGGAAACGGTCGAAGGCACCGCCAAGGATAAGGCGAATGACATGGACCGCGGTCTCGATGTGCCAGCCCCAGCCGGGGCTCGCGAACATGTCGTCGAGCAGCGGCGAGAAGCCGGAGTAATAGGCGTCGACCACCGCCTGCGGCGGCCGCGTCGGATGGATGTGGATCGGGGCGTTGAGCTTCTCGGCGCATTCCAAAATCGGCCAGAAGAATTTGTCGTCGAGATAGCGGCCGCGATTGTGGCCGTTGATGACGGCGCCGACGAAGCCGCCGGACTTCATGCGGCTTTCGAGCTCGGCGGCGGCCTTGTCCGGCGCCGCGGTCGGCAGCGTGGCAAAGCCGGCGAAGCGCTTCGGGTTTTTCTTCACGCCGGCGGCGAGGAAATCGTTGACTTCGCGGGACAGCGCGACCGCGTCGGGCGCGTCGAGCTGCTCGGTGCCCGGCGAAGTGAGCGACAGCACCTGCATGTCGATGCCGGCGGCATCCATCGCCGCGATGCGCTTGTCGGCGATGTCGGTGAGCTGCTCGATCAGCCGCGTGGCGCGGCCCTCGAATTTCAGCGCGGCGTTTTTCAGGTCCTGGCCGGGCCCATCGAGAAAGCCCGGCGTGGCAAAGTGTTCTTCAAGGGTGATAATTCGCATGGTTGTTGTTTCCTCCGGCATCCGTCGATTTCCTCTCCCCCGTTCGGAAGAGGTGACGCATGTGACGCGTCGATTTTAGCTTAAGCGAGCTGCGTGCTGCCGACCGGCCTGCGGCCCCAGACGAAATCCTTGGCGCGGCCTTCGGCGATGGCATAGGCGCGATCGGTCGTGGCGTTCAATCGCGATTGGACGAGGCGCCGCGCTTCTTCGAGCGCCGCGTCGCTTGCGGCCGCCGCAACCCGGACCGGCTCGCCGACGGCGATGGCGAAACGGCCGAACGGCAGATTGAGCACCGAGCGGTCCCAAGATTTGAGCTCGATATAGCGGCTGGTCGCCACCGCGACCGGATAGATCGGCCGCCCCGACACGCGCGCCAGTTGCACGATGCCGCGTCCGGCGATCCGCGAGATTTTCGGGATATCGGCGGTCAGCGCGACGTTGTAACCGCGGCCGAGCGCCTCGAGCATCTGCTTGAAGCCGGCGACGCCGCCTTTGCGCAGAAAATCGCGGCCGCTGGTTCCCGAGCCGCGGATCGGCTCGACGCCGAGGCGCTCGGCGACCACCGCGTTGATCTCGCCGTCGCGATGGCGCGAAATGAGCACCTTGACCAGATGTTCCTTGCGCTTGAAGAACGGCATCATGAAGTGCTGGCCGTGCCACATCGCGATGATGGCCGGCAAATCCGGGCGCACGCGCGTGTAAATATCCGCCGGATCGATGCCGAATTCGCTGGTCTGCCAAACAAACCGCAGATATTCGGCGGCCGCCACGCCGATCGATCTCTGCACCCACGGAAAATCTACCAAACGCCTGAACGACATCGATTGGCTGCCGAAATGCCCGATCGAAGCGCCGGGCCGCGAGTGAAGGTCATAACGGAACCGACAACGCGCCGGGACCTGAAATCGATATTGGCTTCTTTTGCCGGCTGCTGCAAGGCAAGCAAAACACCGGCAGCGCGAACCGGCAGGCCGGATCGTGCTGCAATCAAATTCTCACTCCACTTTAATGTTCGCGTCAGTGATGAGCTTGCGCCATCTGGGCTCTTCCGTCCGCAACCGCTGGCTCAGCTCCTTGGGCGAGCCGGCGATCGATTCGAAATATTGCTTGTCGAGGAAGTTTTTCTGTACGTCCGGATCGGCGAAGGTCTTGCGCACTTCGCTGTTGATCTTGGCGACGACCTCGCTCGGCATGTTGGGCGGACCGTACAACGCGAACCACGACACCGCGGTAAAGCCTGGCACCGTCTCGGCGATAGCCGGAACATCCGGCAACAGCGCCATCCGCTTCGGCGCACCGATGCCGATCAGTTTGACGCCGCCGGCCTTGGCCTGCGGCAAGGCGGTGCCGACGGACACAAACATCAGCTGGATGTGATCGGCGAGAACGTCCTGCATCGCCGGCGCCGCGCCCTTGTAGTGCACGGCGACGAATTTCGTCCCGGTCATGGATTTGAACATTTCCATATTGAGATGACCGCTCGAGCCGACGCCGAACGTGCCGTAATTGAGCTGGCCAGGCTTGGCCTTATCGAGCGCGATCAATTCCTTGACGCTGTTGGCCGGCACCGACTGGGTTGAGGATCAGCGAGTGAAAAATCTGCACCAGCCCGACGATCGGGGTAAAGCCTTTCACCGGATCGTAGGCGAGGTTCGGGTACAGCGTGGGGTTGACGATGAACGTGGTTTCCGGACCGACGAACAGCGTGTAGCCGTCGCCGGGCTGATGCGTGACATATTCCGCGGCGATCTGGTTGTTGGCGCCGGGCTTGTTCTCGACCACGGCCTGGGCGCCCCAGTCGGCGATGAAATGCTGCGCCAGAATGCGCCCGAGCATGTCGGTGACGCCGCCTGGCGAGGCCGGCACGATGATGGTGATCGGGCGCGACGGATAATTGTCCGCCCGCGCCGCGCCGTTTGCGGTTAGCGCCGCGACAAGACCGGCGAGCACCGCCGCCGCGCGAAACCAGCTATTCATTGTTCCCTCCCGATTGCGCCGTCGTTATCGCGCGGCGCTAATGATGCATCTCGTCGGTCGGCATGATACCCCACAAATTCGAGGCCGACGGGTCCTTGGCCCATACTTTCGGCCGCTGCGGATTGTCGCGGTGCCAGGGCCGCGGCTCGAAATAACCGAGCTCCTCGTTCATGCGATCGAGCTCGGCGAAAGTCTCGGTGATCAAGCCGTTCGGCGCGCGGTGATAGGCGAACAGATTATGGCCGATGCCGTGCCGGCCCGGCCCCCACAATAGCTTGTAGCCTTTGGTGCTGAGGAAATCGCACGCCGTCTGCATGTGGCCCCAGTCGCGCAGCTCGAAGGCGGTGTGGAAGTGCCGGTTCGAGCCGGTCTGCATCAGGTTGATGGTGTGGTGGTCGGGCCCGCAGCGCAGGAACGAGAAGAAGTCGCCCATCCAGTCGGATTCGCGAAAGCCCAGCACGTCGACATAGAACTGGGTGACATGCTTGACGTCGGTGACATGGAATGCGACGTGGCCGAGCTTAAACGGAACGATGCCTTTCGCCTGGAATTTTTGATGCGAGAAAGCGTCGCGCTTGAACACTTCCATCACCGTGCCTTTGGGATCGGCGAACACCAGCATGTCGGAGATCGACGGTTCGGGATCTTTGCGGCGCTCGGTCTTGACGCCGTGGCTCGCCACTTGCTTTTCGAAATCGCCGAGATCGGCGTCGGGCGCGATCTGAAATCCGACGCGCATGCATTGCGCCTGCGGACCGTTGCGCAGCACCACCGAGTGATGGTCGACGGTCGAGGCGAGAAAGACGGCGTCCCTCTCCTTGGCGGCGAGCGTCAATCCCAAAATCTCGGTGTAATACTCGGCCTGCCGGTCGAGATCGGGCGTCTCGTAGCTGGCATGGGCGATCTTGCTGACGCGGATCATACGAACTCTCCTGCTGTTATGTTGTTTTGGCGGGCGGCAGCGAGCCGACGACGTCGACCATGGCGGCGACGTCGTTACCGCCAAGCCCCATGTCCATGAAACGCTGATAGAGCGGCACGACGGCATCGAGCAGCGGCGTCGCTACGCCGACATGGTCGGCGAAATCCTTGATCATGCCGAAATAGTGCTGCAAGCCGGGCACATCGCCCTGCACCGGCTGAAAACGGCGGTCCGCCATCCATGGCGCGCGAATGCCGAATTGGGTAGAGCCGCCTGAGCCGGTGGCGATCGCCTTGATCATCAGCGGCACGTCGACGCCGGCTTTCAAGCCCAGCGTCATCGCTTCCGCCGTGGCGGCGATGTTGATCGCGACCAGAAGATTGTTGACGAGCTTGACGCGGCTCGCGGCGCCGAACTCGCCGAAATAGAGACAGGAATCGGCAAAACCCGCGACCACGGGCTCGACCTTCTTGCACGCCGCGGCGTCGCCGGCGAGATAGACCACGCCCTTGCGCGCCGACACCATGCCCGGCGTGCCGGACACTTCGCCGTCGATGAAAACGGCGCCCTTTTCCGCCAACTGGGCGATCTGGCGCCTCTTGTCCGGCACCGGATGCGAGCCGAGCTCGACGACGATCTGCCCCGGCCGCGCCGAATGGATAAGCCCGTGCGGGCCGTGCACCACCTCGTCGAGCGCCGCCGTCGACGGCAGACACGACAGCACGATATCGGCCTGGGCGCCGACGTCGGCCGATGAGCGCGCCGGCACGCCGCCGATTTTCTCGAATTCGGCGAGCGAATGGCGGCGATAGCCGACCACGCGATAGCCGCTTTTGATCAAATTCTGCGAGATCGGCATGCCGATCTTGCCAACGCCGACAAAGCCAATGGTCTCCATGAACGTGTCCTCAATTCTTCTTCTGTTTCTGTGTTTCTTGGTTATGTTACCGCGACATTGCTTGGATTGTCATGTCACCTCGATCGATTGATCGGAGAAATTGACACGCAGGCCGAGTGCGCCCTCCATGATTGTCCATTCCTTCAACTCAAAAGTGCGCAATCCGTTGACAAAAAACGGGTCGCCTTGGGCGATGGCGCGGGCTTCGTCGGCGCTCTTTGTCCGCAGCACGGTGAGGCCATGGCCGCTTGGCGGCCCTTCGCCATCGGCCAGCGGACCGGAGGCGAAGACGAGACCGCGTTTTTCAAGCCCGATCATGTACTCCAGATGCGCCATCAGGAACGGCTTTAACTTTTCCGGCGGCACGGCCGGGCTCGAGAGCACCACATAAAGCTTCTTGCGCAGCATTTTGCGCATTAATTCTGCAACACGCTCTTCAAAAAACATGGCTGAGGTCCTTTGGTTTGTGAAGTCCTGGGTTTGAAGGTCGCTATCGTAAGGCGGCGCGCGCCAGCGGGCTCGCAACGCGATCAGAACAGCCGCGGGTGCGCGCCGAGGCCAAGGAAGTAGCGGCCGATCGCCTCGAAAATCGCGAATTGCGATTGGGCCTGCTGCGACACCGCATGCATATCGCGGAACCGGCGTTCGAACGGATTGCTGGCGAAAACGGCGGTGGCGCCGGCAGCGAGGTATGCGGTTTCGGCCACTTGCCTCGCCTGTTGGCTGGCGTGGATCGCGGCCATGCGCAACCGCACGCGCTGGTCGAGCGTCACCGTTCCGCTCTGCGCCGCTTGCCAGATTTCTTCCCACGCGGCGAGGAAAAATGTCCGTGCGGCGGCGAGCTGCGCCTGCGCGAGCCCGACCTGCGATTGCACCACGGCATTGTCGCGCAGCGGCGCGGAGCCGCTGCCGGCAACCTTGGTGCGCGCCAGTTCGACGAAGGCATCGAGCATGGCGCGCGCGATGCCGAGCGCGATTGCCGGAAAGGTCGATCCGAACAGCTGGTAAATGCTGAAGGAATAGAGCGGGCCGTGCTCAGCCCATTCGGCGGGATCCATCGCGTGATAGGCGATGGCGCGCGTCTGCGGCACGAACTCGTCGGTGAAGGCATAACTGTCGCTGCCCGTCCCCTTGAGCCCGATCACCTGCCAGACGTCGCGGATCGTCGCCCGTTCGCGCGGCACGACCAAGGTCTTTTGCACCGGGTTGCCGGCGGCGTCGCGGCGCGGCTGACCGTCGGGCTCGACGATGAAGCAATGCGCGGCAAGGAAGCTCGCGTGCCGGCTGCCGCTGGCAAACGGCCAAACGCCGGTGACGCGGTAGCCGCCCTTTTCGGCGATGGCCTTGGCGTCGTTGTGGGTCGAGGCGCCCCAGGCCAGCACGCCGCGCGGATTTTTCTGGAATATTTCCTCGGCGGTTTCCCGCGCCATGCTCTTGGCTATCGTCGAGCACACCGAGGTCTGCGCGATGCACCAGGCGGTCGAGGCATCGGCTTTGGCGAGCTCTTCGATGGCCTGCACAAAGGCGACCGGGGAAATTTCCTCGCCGCCGAGCGAGCGCGGCACCAGCATGCGGAACATGCGCGCTTCGTGCAGCGCGGTCACGAGGTCCGGCGGCAATTCGCGGCCGCTCTCGATGCGCGGCGCCGCTGCGGCAAGAACCGGCGCCAAAGCGCGCGCGTTGGCGACACAATCGACCGTTGTCCGCTCATCCATCGCGACTTTTCTCCCGCCGGGCCGCGCCCATCTTAACCCGGCCGCCGAGGCGGTCCACCGGGGTCCGATTGCGCAGGACGGCGGTTTGAACGCCGGCGGCGGCGGAACCGACCAAGTATCATGTATGCCGTGGTCGACCGAAGAGGATGAGATGGGGGTGCTCGGCTTGCCGCGCGCGATGTCGCTAGGCGTCACGCTGGGGACCGCGGCGGCAGCCGTCCTGCTGGCCTTGGCCCCGCAGCGGGCCGTTGCCGACGACCGCCAGCTCGACGCCGATTTCGCCAAGCGCATGTTCGCCGGAAGCACTCCGACGCCGAAAGCCTATGCCTGCTTCGTGCGCCGCTACGATGCCGAGCACCTGGCGCAACATCCGTTGCAAAAGGTCAGCGTAATGAAGCTCCTGATCAGCACCGAGAAAGATCCGGATTTTCCGAATTTCCAATATTCGTTTCGGCTCGGCGTCAATTTTCGCGATCGCCCCGGCAATTTCGATTCCAGCGGCAATTGCGGCCACGCGCCGACGATCAAAGATCCGGACAATTCCGATATCCCGCCCGAGGACCGGGTGACGCGGCCTGCCGGTATCGACTTCGACTGCGACGTCGATTGCGACGGCGGCGGCGTCACTGTGACGCTTGCCGACAATGACAATTCGGTGATCATCAAACTCGATCACATCCGTATCTGGAAAGGCAATAGCCCCGACGCCAAAGAGGCCGGCGCATTACAGGCCGGCGCCGATGACAAGGTGTTCCGGCTCGACCGCACCGGCCTCAACGAGTGCGCCTCGCTCGTCGCCGACCGCAAGGAACTGGCGGCGATGCGGCATAAATGACAAACGTAGATTCCTAACTTGCCGCTTAGCGGCTATCCGGAATGACATAACCGGGAGAATCCCATGCGCCGACGCAATCTCCTTAAGCTGGCTGGCGCCGCCTTGCCGGTCTCAGCTTTCATTGCGCCGGCCGACGCGGCGACGCCGGATGCAGCCAAGGTGGTCTATCATCTGGCCGACCTCGACAAAGTCGGCTTCGTGCTCGGCAACATCCGCAATCACTTCGACGGCATGCGCGGGCCGGAGCACGTGACGATCGCGCTCGTCGTTCACGGCCCGGCGCTGAAAGCCTTCCATAGCGAGGGCGCCACGCCCGCGACGGCGCAGGACATCGAAGCCTTGCGCCAATCCGGACTCGGGCTCAATGCCTGCATCCACACCATGGCAGGCCAGCACGTCACGCTCAAAGATTTGCTGCCGGGCTTTGCCGTCGCCGAAAAAGGCGGCGTGGTGAAACTCGCGGAATTGCAGGCGCAGGGTTACGCCTATTTGCGGCCGTAAATTCGAGGCCGATTGGCGTTACCCGCGGCTTATTGACAGACGAACTGCTCGCCGGAGCGGCCGAAGCAGAATTTCTTGCCGACATTGATGAGCTGAACGCGGCGGTTGACGCCGGACGTCGGGTGCGCCGGATCGCGCAATTGCTCTTCGCCCATGCCGACCGGCTGCAGCACCGCGGGATTGACCCCAAACGGATTGACCAGCGCGGCGACGATCGCCTCCGCGCGCCGTTGGCTCAAGCCCACATTATACGTGCGGCCGCCGACCGAGTCGGTATGGCCGACGACCAGAAAGCCGTAACCGAGCAGAATCGGATTATGCAGCGCGTCGGCGATGGCGCCGACGTTGCGATAGGACTCCGGCCGAATGGCCGCGGAATTAAAATCGAAATTAATCTCGACGACGAACTGAGCGAGATTGGCAAGCTGCGGAAAGGTCAGCGCGCGGGGCGGCAGCGCCCCCGGATAATTGCGGATATTATCCAGCACTGCCTGCCGCATCTGCGCGGCCGTGAGGTCGAGCCTGGTATCGCCGCTGACGGCGGCCAGACTGGTGGCAATCTGGCCCGAATCGAGCCGCGTATCGGCGACGGCCACTGTCGCCGCAACCGCCAGAACCAGCGCGGCGATGGCGTAGATTTGCTGCCTGATCATTGCTGAGCCCTTTCTGTGCGCCAGCCGGTGTCGGTGAATGTCTGGTTGCACGCCGGGCTCATCGCGGCGGGAGACACGCTAAGCAGGCATTCCACGAGGTGCGCGTCGGCGTGCGAGGTGCCGCACATTCGTTCAATATCCGCGTCGCAGATGCGGCCGATGTCGCGCTGCGCCGCGGCGCGCCGGGCGATCGACCCATAGACCATGACGCGGGTTTGCTGGCAGCGCGGCGAGACCACGTTCTGATGCGCATCGAGGCAGGCGCGCAGCCGGCCGTTGCCGAGCTCGACGCCTTTGCAATATTTCGCCAGATCGGCGCGGCAAGCGACGGCGAGCTGATCGACGGCGTCGGCATAGCTCAAGGTCTGCGCCGCCGCGGCGCAGACGCCGCCAATCAAGAAAGACAGCACCACCAAGACAGTCGCTTGCCGTCCTGTGCCCTTACTCATTTCCGCCCTCCCCTGCCGCTCCCTTGCCGCCATTCGTCGCGCTGGCGGCCTCGGAGGTTCTAGTTTTATCGCATTTCGCGGCCGGTTGCACAGGTCAAGGCCGCAGAATTTGCCCCTACTCCTCGCCGACCAGGTCGCGGCGGCGGCCTTCCAGCGCCGCCGAGTAGCGGCGCAGCACATAGGCCTCGGTGAGGATGCCGACGACACGGCGGTCGAGATAGGAATCGACCACCGCCAGCGCCTCGGATTCGGCGCGGTCGAAGGCAAGCACCGCCTCCTTCACCGCCATGCCGGGAAGCAGCATGTCGTCGGGGTGCGCCAGCAGCTCCTTGATCGCCTTGTCGGCGGATTCGGCGGCATGGGCGTCCGCCACCAAAACCAGGCCGACATAGCGGTCGGCGTCATCGACGGCGATCACATAGGCCGTCGAGCTCAGCGGAAAAGTCTCGCGGAACGCCGCGACGGTCGAGGACGCGTTCACCGTCTGCACGTCCTGACGCATCATTTTCTCGACCGTGAGCTCGCGCATCCAGCCGACATCGGCGGCGCTGCGGATGGTCTCGCCGCGCAGATGGAAGCGCCAGGTCGCGAACGAATAGCCGAACACTTCGCGGGTCACCTGCGCCGCAATGATCACCGCGATGAGCACCGCGGTGGTCAGCCAGAGGTCGCCGGTGGTCTCCAGCGCGATGAAGGTCATCGTCAAAGGCCCACCGATCACCGAGGCAGACAGCGCGCTCATGCCGATCACGGCATAGGCGTTGGGATCGAAATAGACCGTCGGCCAGAACATGGTCAGCGCCACGGCGAGCAGATGCCCGCCGAGCGCGCCGATCAGCAGCGACGAGAAGAACAAGCCGCCGCGAAAGCCGGAACCCAATGACGCGATCGACGCCAGAATTTTGAGCAGGAAGAGCAGCGCCACGGTGCGAAGCGGCAGATCGAGCATGCCGGCAACGCGGAGCGCGCCATGGCCCGACGACATGATCTGCGGCGATATGATCGCCATCGATCCGACGACGAGACCGCCGATCATGGTGCGCAGGAACGGCCGCAACTTGATCCGCGCGAACATGTTCTCGCTGATCGCCACGCCGCGCATCAGAATGATGCCGAGCACCGCGGCGAGCAGGCCAAGCGTGGCGGCGAGCACGAGATCGTGACCCACGATCGTCATCTTCTCGGGACCGACGACGCCGAGCTCGGCCGGTTCGAGCTGCCGCGCAACCAAATAGCCCATCAGCGCCGATATGCCGACCGGGGCCAGCCCATTCGGCGAATAGCTGCCGATGATCAGTTCGAAGCCGTAAAAGGCGCCGGCGAGCGGCGCGCCGAAGGCGCCGGCAATGCCGGCGGCGGCGCCGCAACCGACCAGAATGCGCAGGTCGCCGCGGCGCAGCCGGAAGGCGTTGCCGATACGCGAGGCGATGCCGCTGGCAAATTGCGTGTAGCCGGCCTCAAGGCCGACCGAGGCGCCGACCCCGCTCGACCACACCGTCTGCGCCGCGACGATGATGCTGCCAAGAAGCGACATCCGGCCGCCGTGCAACGCATTGGCTTCGATCGGATCGATTTCCCGTTCCGGCCGCCAGCGCCTGATGATCTCGCTGGCCGCTCCCATGATCATGCCGCCGACCAACGGCACCGACAGCGCCAGGTAGGGATTGAGCGTAAGCCGCGCCGACAGCCGTTCGCCGTGCTCGAGATTGAAAAACAATTCGTGAAGGAGCTCGACGGCCATGCCCATGCCGGCCACGACGATACCGGCAATAACGCCGACCAACGCCGCCAGTGCGACCAGACTCAATTCCCGCGCTCGGACGACGGCGCGTAGCCGTCGCGGAATTTCGAGCTGGGTCGCGATTCTAGCGAACAAGATGCTCACCGGCCGAACGAGTGGAATCGTGAACTGGCGGAACGCCGGACGAGCACAGTCGAAGCGGCGGGTTAATTTCCATGGCAGGGAGCGCTCGGGACTCTTTGTCCCGCCAGCGCGGCAAAGCACGAACGGATCGCACGCGCACGGTCCTTGCCTTCGCGCGGCGCCGTAGCCAGATCAATTAGCATTGGAACTGCTGCAGCCGCGACTTGTTCATCATTCGGGTTTTGCCGGGAGGACATCATGCGTCGCCCGTTTTCCGCGATCATCGCCATTTCCGTCGCAGCAATAAGTTCACTCACCGCCATCCCGTTGCTCGCGCAAACAGGCGGTCTTCTCGAAGGCACGGCCGCATTTGGCGACTGGCATGTCGACCGCCCGGGCACGCAGCGGTTGATCAAGCCGCAAGATTTACCGGCACCCGACCTTGCCAAATCCGTGCGGAATGTCGTCAGAACGGTGCAGCGGACCGACCAAAAGCCAATCGTCCCAAACGGCTTTGAAGTCAACCTATTTGCTTCCGGTCTGTCGGGACCGCGCATTATCCGCACCGCGCCGAACGGCGATGTGTTCGTCGCCGAAAGCGAGGCGGGCCGCATCCGCGTGTTGCGGGCGGCGGCGCCGCAGCGGCGCAGCCGTCAGTATTCGCGTCCGGGCTGACTTATCCTTTCGGCATCGCGTTTTATCCGCCGGGACCCGATCCACAATGGGTCTATGTCGGCGATACCGATGCCGTGCTGCGTTTCCCCTACCGCAACGGCGACCTTTCCGCCCGCGGCGCCGCCGAGACCGTCGTTCCGCATTTGCCGGTCGGCGGCCATCACACCCGCGACGTCGTATTCTCGCCGGATGGGAAAACGATGTACGTGTCGGTCGGCTCCGGCTCCAACGTTGCCGAGGACATGGAAAAACTGACGGGGGACGAGCTGCAACGCTTCGCCTCCAGTCATCCGCTGGGTGCTACCTGGGGTCGCGAAGCCGGCCGCGCCGACGTTCTGGCATTCGATCCGCGAGGGAAAGAACGAGCGCGTTTTAGCGACCGGCATTCGCAATTGCGTCGGCATGGCGATTGCGGCAGCGACGGGTACGGTATGGTGCTCGACCAACGAGCGCGATGGCTTAGGCGATGACGTGCCGCCCGACTACATCACACGCGTGCGCGAAGGCGCGTTCTACGGCTGGCCTTGGTTCTATATCGGCAGCCACGAGGACCCGCGGCACAAGGGTGAACGTCCGGACCTCAAAGACAAAGTCACTGTTCCAGACGTCCTGCTGCAAGCCCATTCGGCATCGCTCGGCATGATATTTTATGACGGCGGGCAATTTCCGGCGGATTACCGCGGTGACATATTCGCCGCAGAACACGGTTCGTGGAATAGATCCAAACGCACCGGCTACAAAATCATCCGCGCTATCGTGCGAGACGGCGTGCCGACCGGCGAATACGAGGATTTCGCCACCGGATTCGTGATTAACGATTCGGAAGTCTGGGGCCGGCCGGTAGGCGTGACCGTGGACAAGGACGGCGCGCTCCTCATCTCCGAGGACGCGAGCGGCACCATCTGGCGCATTACTTATACGGGCAAAGCCGCGCAAGCCCCGCTGACCCCGCAAGTCCCGGCCGGAACCGCGGACCGGAACACCCGACCGATCAATGCGTTGGTCCCGCGAGCAGCGGCATTGCGATATGATTTCATACGCAGGCGACGTATTTCGGCGGCGATATTTCAATCTGCACAATACTTGGGCTCTGCCGTCACGCAGCCCGGCGCCGGACGGCACGCCGGCTGCTGCCCCGCCTCGCGCGACATCATTGAGACCGACATTCCCGCACGGCTCGATGCCTTGCCGTTCGGGCGCTTCCACCTCCTCGTCATCGTCGCTCTCGGCATCACCTGGATACTCGACGGCCTCGAAGTGACGCTCTTCGGCGCGCTTGCCGGCGAGCTGAAGGAACCAGCCGCGCTAGGATTGAGCAATGTGCAGGTCGGCCTTGCGGGCAGCTGCTATCTGGCGGCGCGGTCGCGGGGGCGCTGTTTTTCGGCTGGCTCACCGACCGCCTCGGCCGCAAAAAATTGTTCACCGTCACGCTTGCGATCTATCTGCTGGCGACCGCGGCTACGGCTTTGTCCTGGGATGCCTCAAGTTTCATCTTGTTCCGGACTCGTCACCGGGGCCGGCATCGGCGGCGAGTACACCGCCATCAATTCGACAATCCAGGAGCTTATCCCGGCGCGGTTCCGCGGCTGGACCGACCTTCTGATCAACGGCAGCTTCTGGGTCGGCGCAGCTCTTGGTGCGGGTGGTTCCCTCGTATTGCTTAACCCCGCGCTCATCGATCCGGCGATCGGCTGGCGGCTCGCTTTCCTGATCGGGGCTATAATCGGACTTATGATTCTCGCGATGCGATTCTGGATTCCGGAAAGTCCGCGCTGGCTGGTGACGCACGGCAAGCCGCGCGCGGCCGACGCCGCCGTGCGCGGCATCGAAGCGCAATTCCCCCGCCACGGAACTCCCATGCCCGAACAAAGAATCCGGCTGCGCATGCGCGACCACACGCCGCTTGCCGAGGTCGCCCGCGCGCTGTTCCAAACCTATCGTCAGCGCACGCTGGTCGGTTTGAGCCTGATGGCGGCCCAGGCGTTCTTCTATAACGCGATCTTCTTCACCTACGCGCTCGTCCTGACCGACTTCTATGGCATGCCGGCCGATCGCGTCGGCTGGTACATCCTGCCGTTCGCCGCGGGCAATGTGCTGGGGCCCATTCTGCTCGGCCGGCTGTTCGATACGGTCGGACGCAAGATCATGATCGCATCGACCTATGCACTGTCGGGGATTTTGCTCGCCGTCACCGCCGCTCTGTTCAGCCGCGGTCTGTTAACGGCCCAGACGCTGACGATCGCCTGGATGATCGTGTTCTTCTTCGCCTCGGCGGCGGCGAGCTCCGCCTATCTCACGGTGAGCGAGATTTTCCCGATCGAGATTCGCGCGCTCGCGATCGCCTTCTTCTACGCCATCGGCACTGCCGCCGGCGGCATTGCCGGCCCGCTCCTGTTCGGCATGCTGATCGATAGCGGTTCGCGCACGGCCGTCGCCACCGGTTACGCCATCGGCTCAGCCTTGATGATCGGCGCCGCGGCGGTCGAAGCGCTGTGGGGCGTCGCTGCCGAGCGTAAACCGCTGGAAACAGTGGCGCGGCCGCTTGCATTCGTCGATTGAGAAACAGATATCGGACCTGGACAACGATGGGCTTTGCGCAGATGGACTTTGGGCAGACGGGTTTGGAAATCTCGGATCTCGACATGGAGCTCGCCGACACGACGCTCGTTCCCGATTTGCGCAAATGCGCGATTCTGCTCGATATCGACGGCACCATTCTCGATCTCGCGCCCTCGCCGCAGCAGGTCTGGGTGCCGACCGGGCTGCGGCAGACGCTGGCACGGCTCGACACTCTGACCGGCGGCGCCTTGGCGCTGGTCTCCGGCCGCTCGCTTCGTGACATCGATCTGATTTTTTCGCCGCTGGAGCTTGCCGCCATCGGCGGTCACGGCGCGGAACTGCGCGCTCTGCCAAATGCCGAGCCGGTGATGCGGGCAAAGCCGTTGAACGCCGCCTTGAAGCGCCAGCTCGCCGGCATTGCCGAACTCGGGCCGGGCATTCTCGCCGAGGACAAAGGCTATTCGCTGGCGCTGCATTATCGGCTGGCGCCCGAAAAGGGCGACGCGGTGCGCGCCGCCGTCGACAAGATTTGCGCCGAGCTGCCGCCGGGCACCGTCGAGATATTGCCCGGCAAACTCGTCGTCGAGATCAAGCCGAGCGGCGTCAGCAAGGCCAATGCCGTCTGCGAACTGATGCAGTGCGCACCTTTCGCGGAGCGCAATCCGATCTTCATCGGCGACGATACCACCGACGAGCCGGTGTTCGGCGTCGTCGCGCAATTCGGCGGCCTGGGGTTCTCCGTCGGCCGGGTGGCAGTCGACGCCAACGGCCATTTCGATAAGCCGGAATCGGTTCGCGCATGGCTTGCGCGCATTGCAAATAAGGCCCAGAGCACGGGCAATGACTGAACATAAACTCGATTTGGCGGTCATCGGCCAAAACCGGATGGCCGCCACGCAACGCGGTCAGCTGCCGGAGCCCCGCGGCTCGATCGATCATGGGCTCGATCTGGGGATCATCGGCAACGGCCGGCTGGCCGCCTTGATCGATCCGTGCTCGCGGATCGTATGGTGGTGCTATCCGCGCTTCGACGGCGATCCGATCTTCTGCCGGCTGGTGTCGGGACAACAGGAGAAAGGATTCTCCGACGTCGTGCTCGAGGACATGGTGGAATACACTTCCGAATATGTCCGCAACAGCGCGATCATATGCACCGTGCTCACCGACCGTCACGGCGGCAAGATCAAGATCACCGATTTCGCTCCCCGATTTCGCCAGTTCGGCCGCGTGTTTCGGCCGCCGCAGATTTTTCGCATCGTCGAGCCGATTGCCGGCCTGCCGCGCGTCGCCATTCGGATGCGGCCGGCCTACGATTACGGCAAGCCAATTCCGAATCGTTCGCTCGGCAGCAACCACATCCGCTACGCCGCCGACGGCACCGCCATCCGCCTGACCACCGATGCGCCGCTGTCGATGATCGACAGCGAGGCGCCGTTCGTGGTGACCCGGCCGCTGCATCTGGTGTTCGGTCCCGACGAGCCTTTCACCGGCGACTTGCAGAAAACCTGCCGCGATTTCCTCGAACGCACGCACGACTACTGGATGGAATGGGTGCGCCGGCTGTCGATCTCCTACGATTGGCAGGAGGCGATCATCCGCGCCGCCATTACGCTGAAACTCTCCAATTTCGACGAAACCGGCGGCATCATCGCGGCGCATACGACGTCGATCCCGGAGGCGCCGTCCACCGGCCGCACCTGGGATTACCGCTATTGCTGGCTGCGCGACGCTTATTTCGTCGTCCAGGCGCTTAACCGCATCGGCGCCACCCGCACCATGGAAGAGTTCATCTCGTTCACGCTGTCGATCGCGGCCAAGCCGGATCAGGAACTGCGTCCGCTCTACAGCGTAGTGCCGACGACGATCATCGACGAGCGCACCGCGCCCGATCTCGAAGGCTATCGCGGCGACGGTCCGGTGCGGATCGGCAATGCCGCGGCCGATCAGGTGCAGAACGACACCTATGGCAGCGTCATCCTCGCCGCCATGCCGATGTTCTTCGATCGCCGGCTGCCGCGGCCGGGCGACGAGGGTCTGTTTCATTTGCTGGAATCGCTCGGCCACCGCGCCGCCGCCAAGGCGCTCGAGCCGGATGCGGGCATTTGGGAATATCGCGGCCGCCAGCGCATCCACACCCATTCGGTCGCGATGTGCTGGGCCGGTTGCCAGCGGCTCGCCGCGATCGCCACCCGGATCGGCTTGGACGGCCGCGCCAAATATTGGAACTCGCCTTGCGGAGCCGATCCATGCCGCGCTGCTCGATGGCGCCTGGAATCAAAAGCGTGGTGCGTTCACCGCCGCTTTCGGTTCGGACGATCTCGACGCCAGCGTGCTGCTGTTGCCCGATCTCGGCGTCGTCGAGGTCGACGACCCGCGTTTCGTCTCCACTGTCGCCGCCATGGAACGCGAGCTGGTGCGCGAAAAGCACGTCATGCGCTATGCCAATGCCGACGATTTCGGCATGCCGGTGACGGCATTTCTGATCTGCCGGTTCTGGCTGATCGACGCGCTATGGTCGCTCGGCCGGCGCGAAGCGGCGCGCGATCTGTTCACCGACGCGCTGGAGCACCGCAACCGCTATGGGCTCCTCTCCGAAGACGTCGACCCGCAGACCGGCGCGCTGTGGGGCAACTTTCCGCAGACCTATTCGATGGCCGGGCTCATTCTCTCGGCGATGCGGCTGTCGCGCAGCTGGGAAGACCGCTACTGGCGCGGGTGAGTTCGCAGATTACGGCGACTGAAAACCCTTCCCCGGCCGAAACGACTTCGCCATGCGGGCCACGATCGGATCGTAGGTTTGCTTCACCGACGCCGGATAGGACATCACAAAGTCCTCGTTCATTGCGCGCCGTGCGACAATCGATGCTTTTCATAAAAAATCTTGTCGCCCATCGTTCCGGAAATGACGAACCAATTCTTGCCGCGCGTCTCGTAGGTGATCGCCGCGCCGTGGTCGAGATTCTTGACGATGAAGTCGTGGTATTTCGCGACCGTGAGATCGGGCGCAAAGTAAGTAGCCGAAGCAGAAGCGGACACCGTGAAATCCGCGCCGTCCGCGGCCTTGAATTCGCGGCCGTCGTCGGCGTCCGGCGGCGGCTGCATCTTGAACAGGTCCGGATAGTCGATCGTGGTGCCGTAGCGGTCGTTCTGGTAGGTCAGCCAATCGTCCGCCCTGGCCGCGCCGGCGGCGAGCAGCATCGCTGCGAGCAGCAACAGCGTGGGCATAACAGTGCCGAATGACAAGTTGGCGCCGCATGCGATATTCCTTGGCTGGCGACCGTCATTTGTGTCGCCCGAAAATCCCCTGAGGTTCATTCTTACCCGGCAATCCGTGCCCCAACGCAGGAGACCATCATGTGCGCACGCTGTGCCGACGCCACTGCCCAGCATCTGCATTTCGCGCGGCGGAGCCTGTTCAAGCTCGCTGCCGGCGCCGCCGCCGGGTTTGCGGTCGCGCCGCAGGCCTTCGCCGCCGGCCCCAAGACGCCGCCGAAACCCGAGAACGTCATCTCGCCCGACGCCGCGCTGCACCGGCTGATGGAAGGCAACGACCGCTACGTGAAGGGTGAAAGCCGGCGGCACGATTTCCGCCACGAGCGCGAAGCGCTCAGCAAAGGGCAAAATCCGTTCGCCGCCGTTCTCAGCTGCGCCGATTCCCGCATCGCGCCGGAATATTGCTTCGATACCGCGCGCGGCGATCTGTTCGTCTGCCGCATCGCCGGCAATTTCGCCAGCGACGAGATGGTCGCCAGCCTCGAATATGCGGTGCAGGTGCTCAACACGCCGCTCATTCTGGTGCTCGGCCATGAGGCCTGCGGCGCGGTCGACGCCACCATCAAATCGATCAAGGACGGCACCACGCTGCCCGGCCATCTGCCGTCGCTGGTCGACGCCATCCGGCCGGCGGTCGAGGCGGTGCAAGGCCAGCCCGGCGACCTGTTGGTCAACGCGATCCATCGCAATGTCGCGCTTAATGTCGACAAGCTGAAAGCGGCCGCGCCGATTTTGAAATCCTTCGTCGACGACAAGAAAATCCGCGTCGTCGGCGGCACTTACGCGCTTAAATCCGGACGCGTGGAGCTTTTGAGCTAGATCGGGGTCACTTTGCCGGCGCCTCCGCCGGCTCCGGCGGGGCGTGCTCGTCGTGGGCGCGCTGATGCACCGGTTTGCGCGCCTGCGTCAGATTATAGGCGCTGTTGATCAACGCGAGATGCGAGAAGGCTTGCGGAAAGTTGCCGACCAGGCGTTTGAGCTGCGGGTCGTATTGCTCGCTCAAGAGGCCGACATCGTTGCGCAAGCGCGACCAGGCGCCGGAACAGCCGCTCGGCCTCGTCGAATCGTTCTTGCAGAATGTAGGCGTCGACCAGCCAGAAGCTGCAGGCCAGGAACGCGCCCTCTCCCGGCGGCAGCGCGTCCTCGACCTCCTCGGTCGGGTAACGCATGACGAAGCCGTCGCGCAACGAGACGCTTCTCGATCGCCGCAATGGTGGCCGCCACGCGCGGGTCGCTCGCCGGCAGAAAGCCGACGCAGGGAATGAGCAACAGGCTGGCGTCGAGCTGGTCGGATTCGTAGGCCTGCACGAAGCTATTGAGCTTCTTGTCGAAGCCTCGTTCGCACACCTCCTCGAAAATCTCGTCGCGCAGCTTTTGCCAGTCGTCGATCGGTCCTTCCAGTCCAAACGTTTCCGCGCTTTTGATCGCACGATCGAACGCCACCCATGCCATCACCTTGGAATAGGTGAAATGCTGCGCCGGGCCGCGCATTTCCCAAATGCCCTGGTCCGGCTGGCGCCAGATATTTTTCAGATGCTTGAGAAACTCGATCTGGATGCGCCCATCCGGATTCGTCGGAGGTCAGCCCGCCGCGCCGCGCCTGATGATAGGTGTCCATGATTTCGCCGAACACGTCGAGCTGCAATTGCGTGTGCGCGGCATTGCCGATGCGCACCGGCGCCGAATTCTCATAACCGGGCAGGCAGTCGACTTCCCATTCGGCGAGCCGCCGCTCGCCGCCGATGCCGTACATGATCTGCAACTGATCGGGGGTGCCGGCAATCGCGCGCAACAGCCATTCGCGCCAAGCCCGCGCCTCTTCGTAATAGCCGGCGTGCATGGCGCCGAGCAGCGTCAGGGTGGCGTCGCGCAGCCAGCAATAGCGGTAATCCCAATTGCGCTCGCCGCCGAGCCGCTCCGGTAACGATGTGGTCGGAGCGGCGACGATGCCGCCGGTCGGCGCATAAGTGAGCGCCTTGAGCGTCATCACCGAGCGCTTGACCGCCTCGGTCCAACGCCCGGCGGGCCGGCATTTGGCCGACCATTCGCGCCAATAGGTTTCAGTTTCGGCGAGCGCCCCGGTCGGATCGACCGCTTGCGGCGGCGGCAGGTGCGAGGGCGAATAGATCAACACGAACGGGATGGTCTCGCCGCGAGCCGATGGTGAACTCGCCGACCGTGGTCATATCCTTGCCGCTGACATGGACCGGAGTGTGCAGCAGCACCATGTCCGGCCCGGCGATGGCGCGCAGCGCCCCGCTTTCGACGCGCGTCACCCACGGCACGATGCCGCCATAGCCGAAGCGCAGAATGAGCTCGGTGCGCATCGCAAGCTTGCCGCGCTTGCCGATGACAAGGCGCACGATCGTCGAATTGTCGGCGCGCAACGGCATGAAATCGACCAGCGTCGCCGCGCCGTCCTTGGTCTCGAAATGCGTTTCGAGAATGAGCGTGTTGGGCCGGTAGCGCCGCGTGATCTTGGCCGCTTGCCGCGGCGCGACCAGCCAGCGGCCGTGCTCGCGCGTGCCAAGCAGCGCGGCAAAACAGGCCTCCGAATCGAAGCGCGGCCAGCACAGCCAGTCGATCGAGCCGTCGCGCGCCACCAGCGCGGCGCTCTTGCAGTCGCCGATCAGCGCATAGTCTTCGATAAGCGAGGCCATGGCGGTTGCGGCTGCATGGTCTGTTCAGGAAAAATCGACGACGACTTTGATGTCGTCCGGCTGGTGCTGCAGCGATTGCGTCCACTGCTCGACCGGCACGCGCCGCGTGATCAGCTTGGCGAGCCAGTGCTTGTCGGCGCGCTGCAGGACGTCGACGGCGTCCTGGTAATGCTTGCGATTGGCGTTGACGCTGCCGAACACGGTATCGTTGTCGAGCACCATGGTGCGATTGAGTGCGCCGATGTCGAGATCGAGCTCGTGGCCGGGCGCCGAGACGCCGACCAGGCAGACGATGCCGCCGGCCGCGGTGCGGCCGAAAGCATCGCGCACCACGCTCGGCGCGCCGGTGCATTCCATCAAAATATCGGGCTTGAGCGCGTCGAGATCGGCAAGGCTACCGAGATGGAAAGTGCCGCCGAGTTCGCGCACGATCTCGCTTTTTCGGCCGCGATCATGATGGTCGAGCACGTGCACATCGAGGCCGCGCTGCGCGCCGATCAAGGCGGCGAGCAGACCGATCGGACCGGCGCCCGTGACGAGAAGCCGCTTCGGCGCGAAGCCGCGCGAGCGGGCGCCGATGCGCTCGGTTTGATCCCAGGCCTTGGCGACGACGCTGGTCGGCTCGACCAAAACGCCGTTCATGCCGAGCGAGGGATCGAGCTTGACCAGAAAGTCCGGCTCGATGCGGAAAAAATCCGAGCCGTAGCCGTTGCGCTCCTTGATGCCGCGCTCGGTGTAGCGGCCATTGCGGCACATATCCCACTCGCCGACGGCGCAATACGGGCACGGCACCGGATCGGGCCGCCGCACGATGCCGACGACGAGATCGCCTGCTTTGAAGCCGCTATCCGCCGGCGCCTCCTGCACTTTGCCGAGCAACTCGTGGCCGATCACCAGACGCTTCTGGCCGGGCGGCGCCCAGCCATAGACCCGGCGACGATCTCGCGGTCGGTGCCGCAAACGCCGAGCGCCAAGGTGCGCACCAGCACCGCGCCGTCCGACGCCGGCGGCTCGGGCACATCTTCGACTTTGGCTGAATTGGCGGTGCCGGGCGCAACGGTGAGGGCGCGCATTGTTGAGTTCCGCGATGAATGGTTGCGCAATGGCCAAGCGACGGCGCACGCCCGCGCGCCTCAGTGAAAACGAGCGACAAGAGAAAAAGTTCCATCGATGGAACCGATCGGCTATCGGCGCCGTTAGATTAGTCCGCGCACGATTCAGCCGCGGCAGTCGCCGATAAGCACGATTCTATGGACATCATGGACGCTCTCGGACACCGCCGCTGGGCTATTGCCGAAGGATGGATTCCTTCGCAAAGCTCGTTTTCCGATCCGGCGCTGATGTCGCATGAGACCGCGTGCATCCTGAACGCCGGCGACGCGACGGCGCATGTGCGCATCACCGTTTTCTATGCCGATCGCGAGCCGGTCGTTTATGCCGTGACGATTGCGCCGCGGCGCACGCTGCATCTGCGCTTCAACGATCTCAAAGATCCCGAGCCGATCCCGCGCGACACCGCTTATTCGTCGGTGTTCGAATCCGACGTGCCGATCGTTGTGCAGCACACGCGGCTCGACTCGCGGCGTGCCGAAGTGAGCCTGCTTTCGACCATCGCCTATGCAGAAGCGTAAGAGCTCGGCATAGCGCAGGCAAGGCCATAAAACAGCGGCTTGCCGCAAAACGCGGCGAAGCTTTCAGCCCCGGCCGGGGAATTTGCCCGATTTTTGAGCAGCTTCGCTGCACTGCATCACAAATGCGGAACTAAGCGCCTTCACGCCAGTTAATCGAACGCTGACTGGAGGTGGTTTCGTGACTGTCGTCGTCGTTTCCAATCGCGTGGCGCGGGCCAAACCCGATGAGCCTTTGGCGGGCGGTCTGGCGGCGGCATTATTGCCGATGGTCCGGGATTCCGGCGCCATCTGGGTCGGCTCCAGCGGGCAATCGAGCGACGGAACACGCGATTCGTTCGCGCGCATCGAGCCGCTCGGCACCGGCGCGCTCGCCACCGTCGACATGCCGGCGAAACATTATCGCGGCTATTACGAGGGCTTCGCCAATTCGGCGCTGTGGCCGGCGCTGCATTCGCGGCCCGATCTCATTCATGTCACCGCCGACGACTACGCCTCGTATCGCGAGATCAACGCGTTCATGGCCCGCGCGCTGGTTCGCTTCAACACGCCCGAAGCGGTATTCTGGATCCAGGACTATCACTTCCTCAGCCTCGGCGCGGACATGCGCCGGCTCGGCATCGAGCGGCCGCTCGGTTTCTTCTTGCACACGCCGTGGGCGGATCGCCGCACCATGACTGCGGTGCCGCAATCACGCCGAATTGGCCGAGGCCATGCTGGCCTACGACCTGATCGGCTTCCAGACCGTCGAGGACCGGCAGAATTTCGAGGACTATCTGCAGGCCGAGCTTGGGCACAACGCAGTTGACGGCACGGTGGCGTCGGATTGGGGACTGACCCAGCTCGCGACCTTCCCGATCGGCATCGACGTCGACGATTTCTCGGCGCGCGCCAACAAGGCGGTCGGCCGCCTCGAAGTCACGCGGCTGCGCGACAGCCTGCATGGCGCCAAGCTGGTGCTCGGCGTCGACCGGCTGGATTATTCCAAAGGTCTGGCCAATCGCGTTCGCGCCTTCGATCGCATGCTGGAGATCGAACCGGGCCTCAAACGCGAAGTGGCGCTGCTGCAGGTCGCGGTGCCGTCGCGCGGCAATATCAAAGCCTACCGGGAACTGAAGGCCGAGCTGGCGGCGCTGGTCGGCGAGGTCAACGGCCGCCACGGCGAAGTCGACTGGACGCCGATCCGCTATCTCAACAAGGGCTTTTCGCAGCTCACTTTGGCGGGCTTCTATCGCCTGGCGCGCGTCGGCCTGGTGACGCCGCTGCATGACGGCATGAATCTCGTCGCCAAGGAATATGTCGCCGCGCAAAATCCGTTCGATCCGGGCGTGCTGGTGCTGTCGTCGTTCGCCGGCGCGGCCAAGGAACTCGATGCGGCGCTCTTGATCAATCCGCACGACATCGACGGCATGGCGCGGCAAATCGCGGTGGCGCTGGCCATGAGCCTCGAGGAGCGGCGCGAGCGCTGGCAGGCCATGGTGCGCAAGCTGAAAGCGGCGTCGGTGCAGAACTGGTTCGCCGACTTCCTGCATACGCTGACCGGCGTGCGGCGCACGCCGCTGCGGGCGGCGACGCGGCCGATCGTGCTCGAACTCGCCAGCCGCAAAGCGGCGAATAGCCGCTGAGCACAAGGAAATTTTTACCCTGTTTCGCCATAGTCGCCGCCATGGTTCGTGTGGCGTAGGGTGGAGTGGTGCGATGTCGGGCACGCGTAATTTCCTGGCAAGTTACCCGGCAAATTTCCTGCCAAATTCCCCGGCAAAATCGTCGCTGCCGCGCCGCTTCGGCGCCAGTGCAGCGGTCCTGGCAGCGGCGCTGCTGGTGCCGGCCGGCGCGCACAGCGCGACGCGACGCCTCGCTCATCGGGCTGTACCGGACTCGGGTCGCATCGCGATGAGGTCGTGTCGCGGCCGCATGTCTATCTGATGCGCGGACTATTGAATATTTTCTCGCTCGGCATGGATCAGCTGGCCGCGCAGATCGAAAGCCATGGCATCGACGCCAGCGTTTATAACCACACCTTCGCCGATGCCGTCGTCGACCGCATCGTGCAGATGTACCGCGCCGGCGATCACGGTCCCTATATGCTGGTCGGCCATTCGCTCGGCGCCGACGCGGTGATGGGCATGGCGCAAGAGCTGAACGCGCAAGGCGTGCCGGTGGCGCTGGTCGTTCCGGTCGACGGCACCGGCTCCTCCGTCGCGCCGCGCAACGTCGCCTGCGTGATCAATCTGACGCAGCGCCGCTACGCCTATATGCGGCCCGGCGCCGGCTTCCGCGGCATGCTCGACAATGTCGATTTCTCCGGCGATCCCGGCATCGATCATTTGACGATCGACAAATCGCCGCGGGTGCAGGCCGAGGCGCTGCGCTATGTGCTGGAAACCGCGCATGCGCAAACCTGCCGGCCGGCCGGCGCCGGCCCGATTGTCGCGCAGCCGCGGGAAGCGCCCAAATCGCCGACGATCGCCGCGCCAAAAGTCAGCGCGCCGGTCCGATCCGCCTCGCCGGTGCTGCGGCCTGGCCTCGCCGGCTGAACGTCACACCGACGACACAGTCCGGCGCACCGCCCGACGGCAACGGCAAGCCGTATCCGCCGGCCGCAAAATTCCTGTATAGTAGGACTCATAGCGCAGTCAGGATCGACCGCGGTGACGACCCGGATCGCCGGCATGCGCCAGGGAGGTGCCCGTGATTCCTGGATCGTTCAATTATCACCGCCCGAAATCCGTCCAAGAAGCGGTTGGCCTGCTCGCCAAGCTCGGCGACGACGGCCGTCTGCTGGCCGGCGGTCACAGCCTCATTCCGACAATGAAACTGCGTCTCGCTGCGCCGGGCAATCTGATCGATCTTGGCGGTATTGCCGATCTCAAAGGCATCCGTGCGGATGGCAACGACATCGTCATCGGCGCGATGACGACACAGCACGACCTGATCGCTTCCGAATTGCTCGCCGGCAAGATTCCAGTCCTGCGCGAGACGTCGGCGCAAATCGCCGATCCGCAGGTACGCTATCTCGGCACGCTCGGCGGCAATGTCGCCAACGGCGATCCGGCCAACGACATGCCGGCACTGATGATGTGCCTGAACGCAACCTTCCACGCCTCCGGCAAAAGCGGCGAACGCAAGATCGCCGCCCGGCGGATTTTACCAGGGCATTTATTCCACCGCGCTGCAAAGCGGCGAAGTCTTGACCGCGATCCGCATCCCGGTGCCGGCCGCCGGCCACGGCTACGCCTACGAGAAACTCAAACGCAAGATCGGCGATTTCGCCACCGCGGCCGCCGCCGTGATGCTGACGATGAAAGGCGGCAAAGTCGATAGCTGCTGCGATTGCGCTGACCAATGTCGCCGATAAGCCGCTGTTGGCCGAAGAGGCGGCGAAAATCCTGACCGGCTCGGCGCTGGACGTTGCGACGGTCAAGCGCGCCGTCACTGCCGCCGAAGCGATCACCTCGCCCGCCGAGGATCCGCGCGGACCGGCGGTCTACCGCACCAAAATGGCCGGCGTGATGCTGACCCGCGCGCTGGCGCGCGCCAAATCGCTCGCGAAGGGTTGAGGAGAATGGCCATGGCCAAATCCCAAGTCGCGATGAAGATCAACGGCAAGAATGTCGAAGCATTGGTCGAGCCGCGCACGCTCTTGATCTATTTTCTGCGCGATCAGCTCAGCATCACCGGCCCGCATATCGGTTGCGATACCAGCCACTGCGGCGCCTGCACCGTCGATCTCGACGGCAAATCGGTGAAATCCTGCACCGTATTCGCGGTGCAGGCCGACGGCGCCAACATCATCACCATCGAAGGCATCGCCAATCCCGACGGCACGCTGCACGCGCTGCAAGAAGGCTTCCGCCAGATGCACGGGCTGCAATGCGGCTTCTGCACGCCGGGCATGATCACGCGCGCCTATCGCCTCCTGCAGGAGAACAAGAATCCGACCGAGGAAGAAATCCGCTACGGCATTTCCGGCAATTTGTGCCGCTGTACCGGCTATCAGAACATCGTCAAAGCCATTCAATACGCCGCCGCCAAGCTCAACGGCGTGCCGTTCCAGGAGGCCGCAGAATGAACGACATGACCCCCACCTCCGCCGAACGCGCCGAAAAGCTCGAAGGCATGGGCTGCAGGCGTAAGCGCGTCGAGGACATCCGCTTCACGCAAGGCAAGGGCAATTACGTCGACGATATCAAATTGCCCAACATGCTCTATGGCGAATTCAACCGCTCGCCCTACGGCCACGCCCGCGTCAAGAAAATCGATACGACCAAAGCCGCGGCGGTGCCCGGCGTCGTCGCGGTGCTCACTGCGGAAACGCTGAAAACCGTCAATCTCGCCTGGATGCCGACGCTCGCCGGCGACGTGCAGATGGTGCTCGCCGACGGCTACGTGGTGTTCCAGAATCAGGAAGTGGCTTTCGTCATCGCGGATAGCCGCGAGGCCGCCGCCGACGCCGCCGATCTGGTCGAGGTCGAATACGAGCAGCTGCCGGTCAATGTCGATCCGCTCAAGGCGATGGCGCCGAACGCGCCGGTGATCCGCGAGGACTTGAAGGGCAAGACCGAAGGCGCTCACGGCAAGCGCAAACATTATAATCACATCTTCTCCTGGCAGGCCGGCGACAAGGCGGCCGCCGACACAGCCTTCGCCAAAGCCGACGTGACGATGAGGGAATTCATCGTCTATCCGCGCGTCCATCCCTGCCCGCTCGAGACCTGCCAATGCGTCGCCTCGTTCGACAAGATCAAGGGCGAGTTGACGCTGTACGGCACGTTCCAGGCGCCGCATGTCATCCGCACCGTCGGCTCGTTGATCTCGAAGATTCCCGAGCACAAGATTCATGTCATCTCGCCCGACATCGGCGGCGGTTTCGGCAACAAGGTCGGCGCCTATCCGGGCTATATCTGCTCGATCGTCGCTTCGATCGTGACCGGGGTGCCGGTGAAATGGACCGAGAGCCGCATCGATAATCTGTCCACCACCGCCTTTGCGCGCGACTTCCACATGGATATGGAGCTCGCCTGCACCAAGGACGGCAAGCTGCTCGGGCTTCGCTGTTACACTATCGCCGACCACGGCGCGTTCGACGCCTGCGCCAACGCCACCAAATGGCCGGCCGGCTTGTTCTCCATCATCTCGGGCTCCTACGACATCCCCGCCGCATATTGTCTGGTCGATGGCGTCTATACCAACAAAGCGCCGGGCGGCGTCGCCTATCGCTGCTCGTTCCGCGTCACCGAGGCGGCCTATTGCATCGAGCGCGCCATGGACATCATGGCGCAAAAGCTCGGCATGGATCCGGCCGACTTCCGCATGAAGAACCTGATCCGCCGCGAGCAATTCCCGTACACCTCGGCGTTCGGCTGGCAATACGATTCCGGCGATTATCAAACCGCGCTGACCAAAGCGCTGGAGACCGTGAACTACAAAAAGCTGCGTGAGGAGCAGAAACAAAAGCGCGAGGCGTTCAAGCGCGGCGAGACGCGCGAGCTGATGGGCATCGGCGTCATCCACTTCACCGAGATCGTCGGCGCCGGGCCGTCGCGCAATTGCGACATTCTCGGCATAGCCATGTTCGATTCCGCTGAAATCCGCATCCATCCGACCGGCTCCGGCATTTGCCGGCTCGGCACCAAATCGCAGGGCCAGGGCCACGAGACGACCTACGCGCAGATCATCGCCAGCGAGCTCGGGCTTGCCGCCGACAACATCGCCGTGGAGGAAGGCAATACCGACACCGCGCCGTATGGCCTCGGCACCTACGGCTCGCGTTCGACGCCGGTGTCCGGCGCCGCGACCGCCATGGCCTGCCGCAAGATCAAGGCCAAGGCGCAGATGATCGCCGCCTATATGCTGGAAGTGCACGACGACGATCTGGAATGGGACGTCGATCGGTTCCGCGTCAAGGGCAATCCCGAACGCTTCAAGACCATGACCGAACTCGCCTGGGCGGCCTATCACGAAGTGCCGCCCGGCATGGAGCCCGGCCTGGAAGCGGTCGATTATTACGACCCGCCGAATTTCACCTTCCCGTTCGGCGCCTATATCTGCGTCGTCGATGTCGACGTCGACACCGGCGCGATCAAGGTGCGCCGCTTCTACGCGCTCGACGATTGCGGCACGCGCATCAATCCGATGATCATCGAGGGCCAGATTCATGGCGGCCTGACCGAGGCCTTCGGCATCGCCATGGGCCAGGAGATCCATTACGACGACGAAGGCAACGTCACCACGGCGTCGTTTCTGGATTATTTCGTGCCCACCGCAGTCGAGACGCCGCACTGGGAAACCGACTGGACCACGACGCCGTCGCCGCACCATCCGATCGGCGCCAAGGGCGTCGGCGAAAGCCCGAATGTCGGCGGCGTGCCGTGTTTCTCGAACGCAGTGAACGACGCCTTCGCCTTCCTCGGATCGACCCACATCCAGATGCCGCACGATCACTGGCGGGTCTGGACGGCCGCGGAAAAGCTTGGGCTGCATGGGTAGCGGCCGGCGCCGGCGCGCAATATGTGATTGTCATCGTCCGGCTCGACCGGACGATCCAGTAAACTCCGCCAGTGCAGGGTTTTCGATGCAACGGGCACTGGATGCCCCGCCTTCGCGGGGCATGACAATGAAAAGTGCATTGCGCGCGCGATGACGCTGAAACGCGAAGAAATCTCGGACAAGCTCGCCGCCGTCGGCTATGTCGCCGACCACGACATCGCCACCGCGCTGTGGCTGATGGATTTCCTCAAACGGCCGCTGCTGCTTGAAGGCGAGGCCGGGGTCGGCAAGACCGAGGTCGGCAAGGCGCTTGCCGCCGTGCATGGCGCCGAATTGATCCGGCTGCAATGTTATGAGGGGCTCGATCAGAACGCCGCGCTTTACGAATGGAATTATCAGCGCCAGCTGTTGGCGATAAAGACGCGCGAAGGCGCCGGTGAAAACGCCGACGCCATCGAAGAGCACATTTTCTCGGAGAAGTATCTTCTCGAACGTCCACTGCTTGCCGCCATCCGCCGCGCGAGCCCGCCGGTGCTGCTGATCGACGAAGTGGACCGCGCCGACGAGGAGTTCGAGGCCTTTTTGCTGGAACTGCTCTCCGACTTCCAGGTCAGCATACCGGAGCTCGGCACCGTCAAGGCCGTTTCGATCCCGCGCGTCGTGCTCACCTCGAACGGCACCCGCGAATTGTCCGACGCGCTGCGGCGGCGCTGCCTTTATCACTATATCGATTTCCCGGACGTCGACCGCGAGGCAAAAATAATCCTCACCCGCACCCCCGGCATCGAAACCGCGCTGGCGTTGCAGATCGCGCGCATGGTGGCGGCGGTGCGCAAGGAGGATTTGCGCAAGGTGCCGGGCGTCGCCGAGACGCTCGACTGGGCGGCGACGCTTGCCGGCCTCGAAGTCCACGATCTGCGGCAGGAACCCGAGGCCGTTTACGAAACCATGATTTGCTTGCTCAAAACCCACGAGGATCGCGCGCGCATCACGCGTGAAGTGAGCCAGCGCCTCCTCGGCAAGGTGGCGTGATGCAATCGGCGGCGCGCCGGCTTTCGGGCTTTGCCCGTACCCTGCGCGACAACGGTTTCCGCGTCGGCATTGCCGAGACGCGTGACGCGCTGTCTTTGGTCGCCTCGCCCGCGGCACGCCGCGCGACGTCGCTCAAGCCGGCGCTGCGCGCACTGTTCTGCGCGACGCATTCCGATTGGCAGCGCTTTGACGAGATTTTTGACGCCTATTGGCAGGGCCGCCATATGCGACGGCGTCAGGTGCTGTCGGGCGCTCCAGGCGCAAGCCAAGCTGCGCGGAAACTCGCCGAAGCGCATGTGCCAAGCGAGGCGCTTGGTCTACCGGATCGCGTGGAACGGCGAACCGATGGCGACGAAGCCAGCTCCGCCGACGGCCGCGGCCGCCGCGAAGGCGCTTCGCGCGCCGAAGCGCTGTCCAGCGCCGACCTGCGCCACATCGTCGATCCCGAAGATGTCGCGGCGACACACGCGCTCGCCGCGCGGCTCGCCCGCGTCATGCGCGCGCGCCTTATTCGCCGTGAGCAAATCCGCCGCCGCGGGCGACGCCTCGACCTGCGCCGTACCATTCACCGCAATGTCTCGCATGGCGGCGTACTGCTCGAACTCGCCTGGCGGCGGCGCAAGATCAAACCGCTGCGGCTTGTCGTGCTGCTCGATGCTTCCGGCTCGATGAGCCTTTACACCGCGTTTTTCGTGCGCTTCCTGCACGGCGTCGTCGATGCTTTCCGCGAGGCCGAGGCCTTCGTCTTCCACACCCGCCTCGCGCACGTTTCGCCGTCGCTGCGCGACCGCGACGTCACCCGCGCCGTCGATAAACTGTCCCTGATGGCCCAAGGCATCGGCGGCGGCACGCGCATCGGCGAAAGCCTCGCCACGTTCAATCGCTGGCACGCGCGCCGCGTCATCAATTCGCGTACCGCGGTGATGATCGTCTCCGACGGCTACGACACCGGCGAGCCCGGACAATTGGCCGCGGAAATGCGCCGGCTGCGCCGCCGCAGCAAAAGGATCATCTGGCTCAATCCGCTGCTCGGCTGGCGCGACTATTCTCCGCAGGCGCGCGGCATGCAGGCGGCACTACCCTATGTCGATCTGTTCGCGCCGGCACATAATCTGCAAAGCCTCGCGGCGCTGGAGCCGTATCTGGCGAAGATATAGCGATCCTATTTCGCCGCAGCCGCTTCATCGCCTTGGCCCGCACCGAATGAATCTTGTCGAGGCCCGCGGCGCGGGCTGCTTCCTGCAAGTCGTGGCGAATCTCATCGCGTTTGCCGTGGATCGAGGCAATCACCGGACCGGCCGGAATTCCCAAGCCGAGCAGCGCGGCTTCGGAAAGCTGCAAGCTCGCTTCGACTGTCTCCGGAACCGCGTCGGTGGCGCCGAGCCGGTAAAGATGGCGCGCATGATCGGCGTCGCGGGCGCGCGAAACGATAAGCACATCGGGGCGCATGGCGCGCACATGGGCGACGATGTCGTCGATCAACTCGTGGTCGTGAATGGTGATGACGACGCCGGCGGCATCTGCCAAGCCGCAGGCTTCGAGAAATTTCTCGTCCGCGGCGTCGCCGTAATAGACGTCCTGGCCCTCCCGGCGGTCGTGCGTCACGGTCGCGGGATTCAAATCGACGGCGAGGTAGGAAATGCCGTGCTGTTTGAGGAGTGCGCACACCATCTTGCCGACGCGGCCGTAGCCGACGACGATCGCGTGTTGCTGGCCGGCGCTCGGCCGCGCACTCAGTTCGGACGCGACAGGTCCGGCGGTCCGCAGCCGTGCGGCGACGCGACGCCCGGCGAACGATAACAGCGGCGTCAGCGCCATGGTGATCGAGGTCACGACCAGCGCGTAGCTCGCAAGCCGCGCGTCGACCAAGCGGAAATCCTGCGCCATGCCGATGCCGACGAAGGCGAATTCGCCGCCGGGGCCGAGCAGGAGGCCCATTTCGACGGCGACCGGCCATGATAGGCGGAACAGCTTGGCCAGGCCGGCGATCACCAGCGATTTGACGGCGATCAGCGCGACGACGCCGGCGGCGAGCAGCAGGGGCTCGCGCAGCAATTCGCGCACGTCGATATCCATGCCGACGGTGAAGAAGAAAATACCGAGCAGCAGCCCCTTGAACGGCTCGACGGTGGCTTCGATCGCCTTGCGATATTCGGTTTCGGCAAGAAGCAGTCCCGCTACGAAGGCGCCGAGCGCCATCGACAGGCCGGCCTGATTGGCGATGACGCCGGCGGCGATGATCACGAACAGGACGGTGGCGATGAACAGATCGCGCGAGCGCGTCCCCGCCACCAGTCGGAACAGCGGCTGCAGCAAGACGCGCCCGAATACGACGATGACGGCGAGCGCCAGCGCGGCTTGCAGGAGCGCCCGGCCCAGGCTGGCAAGCACCGAGCCGCCGAGCCGGCCGCGAGCAGCGAAATGAACATCAGAATCGGAATGACCGCGAGGTCTTGTAGCAGCAAAACGGCGAAGCTCGCACGGCCGACACCCGTCTTCAGCCGGCCCTGGTTCGATAACAGTTCGAGCACGATCGCGGTCGAGGATAGCGACAGGCTCGCACCGAGGATGATCGCCTCGGACGGATTGCCGCCGGCGTAGGTCGCGATGCCGGCAAGGAGCGTCGTGGTGACCAGCACCTGCAGTCCGCCCATGCCAAACACCAGCCGCCGCATGGTCAGGAGCCGCTGCAGCGACAATTCAAGCCCGATCAGGAACAAGAGGAATACGACACCGAGCTCGGCGATACCGGCGACGTCTTTGGCGTCGCCGACCGTGAACCAGTACAGCAGCGGAAACGAGCCGATCAGCGAGCCGAGGCCCAGCGGCCCCAACAGCGCGCCGGCGCCGAGATAGCCAAGCACCGGAGAAAAGCCGAGCCGGCTGACGATCGGCACCACGATGCCCGCGGTGCCGAGCACCACCAGCGCGTCACTATAGGCGGCGACATTGATCGTCGAGGCCACAGATCCCTCCGGCGCGGCGAACGAGGCGCCGAGACTATGACGAGTTCGGACGCGCTATGCACTAACGTCAGCCACACCGAGGCGGCTAGGGGTTTGAATTTTAACGCGAGAGCGCTCAATGCGGCGGCGACCCGCGGCTAGGGCTACGCGCTTCCTCGTATAGCGGCCTCGCGGACGACCGATGGCGTCGCGCCGTAGCGCCGGCGAAAGGCGCGGTTGAAGTAGGATAGATCGGTGAACCCGGCTTCCCCGGCAATCTCGGCGATCTTGCGATGACGCCAGCGCGGATCGCGCAGCAATGCCGCCGCCCGTTCGAGGCGCCGATCCAGCACGTGATGCGTGAAGCTTTTGCCGGTCTCTTCAAGAAGAAGATGGACGTAGCGTGGCGTGATGCCGAGTAATTTCGCGACCTTGATCGCACTCAGATTTGGATCGCCGCCGTGGCTATCGATGGCGCTAAGAACGGCGGCGCAACGGATCCTACGTTTCATGCCGTTTTGTCGCGCCAGCGACATGCAGCGTTCATTTTGCAGCAAATAGCGGACTCAAGCGAAACCGTTATTCACTCTGCGCAGACCGGAAATGAATGGCGGACGAAGAGCCGCCCAACAAACAAAACAGTTAATGCTGTCTGCAACTAGCAAGCTTCGGGGTCGACCGCCGCGCGAATATCCGATGGAGTAGCCGCAAAATGCCGGCGGAAGGAGCGGTTGAAATAGGACAGGTCGGTGAAACCTGTTTCGGCGGCGATGTCCGCGATTTTGCGATGGCGCCATTGCGGGTCGCGCAACAGCGCGGCGGCCTTTTCGAGGCGCCGTTCCAGCACGTGATGGGTGAAGCTCTTGCCGGTTTCTTCGAGAAGCAGGTGCACGTAGCGAGAAGTGACACCGAGCTTGGCAGCGACAAAGCCGACCGACAAATCGCCGCGGCCGACATTCTTCGCTATCTCGCTTTCGATGACCTGCAGGCGCGCGGCACGCACGCCGCGGCCCTTCGCAATCTGGCTCGGGTCGCGCTTTGCACCAAGCGTCAAGGAAACTAGATCGTGGATATGCGCAACAACGCGATCGAGAAGCGGCGGTGTCGGGAAAGTGTCGTTGCTCAGCAGCGCACCGACATAGGACGTGAGCAGCCGTAACGCCGGATTGTCGCGCGGAACCGGCCGCAGCAAGCAGGCGTCAAAATCCGCAAGCGCCGAACCGAGCGCGGTCCGCGGCAGGCGCAAGCTGTAAAGCTTCGATGTGCGAAGAATCCTAACTACGCCGGGCTCCGCCGCTGCGGTCAAGATGCCTTGACCCTCCTCGACCACCGCTTCGCGCTCGCGTTGCCGCGCGACACGGCCGCCGCCAAGCATCACGCTGAACACCAGGTCGTCGCTATCGATATGTTGCGGTCCGCGCGGCGCGCGGCAAGGATCAATGACGGTAGATGCCAGCCCGAGACCCGGCAGGCTGTAAAGGCTAGCTTCGAACTCAAAGGGCCGATCGCCGATCGGTTCGATGTCATGCTTGAGGATGGTTCGGCCGTACAGTTCGCAGATCGTCGCGATGCGGTTGTGTTCCGGCAAGTCCCGGGTCGAAATCCGCATCATGTTGACCGAAACTGGATCCACGAGATGCCAATCCTTACAGTTCCGGTTCCGCTGGCTGGCGGATATCCGAGGGCGTCGCGCTATAGTATCGGCGGAAGGCGCGGTTGAAATAGGATAGATCGGTGAACCCCGCCTCGGCGGCGATGTCGGCGATCTTGCGATGGCGCCATTGCGGGTCGCGTAACAGTGCGGCGGCCTTTTCGAGGCGCCGCTCCAGCACGTGATGAGTGAAGCTCTTGCCGGTTTCCTCGAGGAGCAGATGCACGTAGCGCGAAGTAACGCCAAGCAAGAGCGCGATTGTGGCTGCACTCAGGCTTGGATCAGTGCTGCGGTGCTCGATCTCGCGCAGAACGGCGGCAAGGCGCGCGGCGCGAGCGCCACGCTGCTGCGCCAAATGACGCGCTTCGCCTTTCGCGCCGAGGATCAGGGCAACGAGATCGTAGACGTGCGAGACGACGAGATCGCAAAGCGCCGGATTCGCCGGTTCGGTAAGCAGGAATGCGTCGACATAGCCGATCAGCAGGGGCAGAGCGTCGATGTTGCTCGGAATCCGCCGTGTCATGCTGGCATCGAGGTCGGCAATCCTTGCTTCAAGAATCGCGCGGGGCAGCCGCAGGGCGATGTGCCGCGAGGTAGCCCCGATCATCACGTCGATAGGATCCGCGGCGCTCGTCAGCACAGCCTCGCCCTGCCCGACCGCCGCTTCACGGCCACGTTGATGGAGGACACAGCCGCCGCGCAGCGACACACCCAATAGGAGATCGTCGCTGCTAACATGCTCGGCTCTGTGCCACCGATGACACGGCGAGAAGTGCGACAACGCCAGGCCGAGCCCGGGCAAGCTGCGCAGATCGGCCTCGAATCGAAACGGCTGGTCGCCAAGCGGCTCCACATCGTGCTTTACGATGGTGCGACTGTAGATTTCGCGATACGCCGCGATCCGTTTGTGTTCCGGAAAGTCGTCCGTCGAGAAACGAAGCATCTTGGTGTTCATGACGACGCCGCCGGGGCCCGCAGAAGCGACGGCGCCGCGCCATAGCGCCGGAAGGCGCGGTTTAACTGGGGCAGGTCGGCGACGACCGACTGGACCGCGATGTCGGCAATCCTGCGATTACGGCATTTCATCCCCCACAAAACGCGGGGAAACGATCGCGTTCGGGCAATAGGTCGGTGTTGAAGTAAATTCGGTCAGTCGCACTGCTATCCATGACTTTTGGTCGCGATTGCACGGACCGGCGTTCACATTTCAACAAAATAGCAGATTTCAGTCGAGCGGCAATTCACTCTGGGCATAGTCAATTTCACTCTAGGCACGATTAACCATGTCTCTCATGTGGCCGTCTCGCCACATCGGAACTAAAATGCCGATTATTTCAGCCTGGGCATAGCGATTTCACAATAGCTCAAGACAAATAGCGCGCTGCCGCTAGGTTCTCCGTCACCACGATGGGGGAACCGTTTTGCGAGCACGTTCAGCCCGCTTAGCCGCGCTGGCTTCAAATAGGCCTGCTTATCCACGAGCGGCGTGGCGGCGCGGTCTCTTGACCACGACTTCCCTTGTCGCGCTCGCGGGCGCGGCGCTGATCGCAGACGCACCTTCGCCCGCACTCGCGGCTTGCTCCACCAATATTACCGGCAACGTGGCCGGCTGCACCAATAGCACTACGATCACCGGCATCAACGTTCACAGCGCTAACGTCTCCAGTTCGATCAATAACACCGGCACCATCAGCCCCAACGGTATTATCGTACAAACCAACAGCACCATTACCGGAGGGATTGACGACACAGGCACAATTGCCGGCGGGATCAGGGTCGACAACACCAGCACGATTTCCGCCGCGGGCGCCCCGGCCATCAACATCGGCGCCACATTCACGGGCGGCGTCTCCAACGGCGGCACCCTTATTTCCAACGGCAACTCCGCCGCGCTCCAGATCGCTAATTCTTACTTTAATTTCTCGGGCGGGGTCACCAACACCGGCAAGATTTCCGGCGTCGCGAGCGGGGTGGACATAGCAAATCTCCGCACGTTTACCGGCGGGGTCACCAACACCGGCACGATCTCCTCATCGGGAGTGTCTAGTGTTGGCCTTAGCGTATTTGGCATCAATAACAGCTTCGGCGGCGGCATCACCAACAGCGGTACGATCGGCGGAGCCCTCGTCGGCCTCCTCGTGAGTGAAATCTCGACTTTTACGGGCAACATTAGCAACAGCGGCACGATTAGCAGCACCGCCACTCCATTGCCGCAAAGAGTTGTAGCCGCCATTGAAGTCAGTGGAATCGGCACGTTTCAGGGCAATGTCGTCAACGGCGGCGCGGGCACCGGTCTGCTCTCCAGCGCCCAGTACGGCATCCTTATTTCGGCAATAACGAGCTTCGGCGGCACCGTCATAAACAACAATGCCATCACAGCGCAAAGCGCAATTTACGTCGATGACGTTGCGAAGTTCTCCGGCAATATCTCCAATGGCGGCCAGATCACGGCGACACACACCGGCATCGCCATCGTCGACAGCAACATCGATGGTTCAATTCTCAACAAAGGAAATATTCTGGCAACCGATCGCGGAATATTCATCGATCACGCGAGCACGATAAACTCGTCCCAGACGGCCGTGCTTGTCCAAGGCTCGAACCTGACCTTCACCGGCGGCATCAGTAACGCCGGCACTATCGAAGCGACCGCACGCGGCATGTTGATCGACAGCCTGTCGACCTTTTCGGGAGGCATCACCAACAGTGGCATGATTTCGGCCGGGGCCGGCATCGGCGTGGGCAACACTTCGACTTTCAGCGGTGGCATCAGCAACGGCGGCACGATCACCTCGCCGGCCGGTTCCGGTATTGCCATAAGCACCATCTCGACCTTTGCCGGCGGCATCAGCAATAGCGGCGCCCTCTTGGTGGGTGGGCAAGGTATCGTCGCCAATTCGGTCTCAGCCTTTAGCGGCGGCATCACCAACGGCGGCAACCTTTCGGCCGGGGCAGCGGAATTCAGCTCTCCAGCATTACGACATTCGGCGGCAACGTCAGTAATTCCGGGACGATCAGCGCCGGGGTCGGCATCGAGGTCCTGGGCGGCGTGACGTTTGCGGCAGGTGGCGCCATCGTTAACACAGGCAACATCACCGGGACGACCGCGGCGATCGACGCCAGCGCCGCCACCAGCCGGTGACCATCGACCAGAGCGGCGGCACGATCACCGGCGCGATCAAGCTGTCGGCCAACGCCGACGTGCTCAACATCACCGGCGGCGCCATCAACGGCAACATCGTCGGCCAGGGATCGAGCGACACCATCAATTTCGCGCCGAGCGGCTTTCTCGGCACCTTCACCTACGCGGCGCCGTACGGGTTCACCGGCATCAACCAGGTCAACATCAATTCCGGCTTCGTCGTGCTTAACGGCAACGACAATGCGACCAACATCGACGTCAACGGCGGCGCGCTGTTCGGCACCGGCACGCTCGACCCTCTCGCCGTGACGATCCATTCCGGCGGCACGCTCGCGCCAGGCGGCATCGGTACGCCGGGCACCATGACAATCAACGGCAATCTGGTGTTTCTATCCGGCGCGACCTACCTGGTGCAGATTGGGCCTGGCGGCGCGTCGCTCGTCAATGTGAGCGGCACCGCGACCCTTGCCGGAACTGTTTCGGCGGTTCTCCTGCCGGGTGCAACCATCGCGCACCAATACACAATCTTGCATTCCGCAGGCCTCGGCGGCACGACCTTCAGTGCGCTCGACGTGTTCGGCGGAATAACGGCGAGCCTGGTCTACCTGCCCAACCCCAATGCCACCGACGTGGACTTGGACATCGCGGCCAACCTGGCGATGGCTGCGCCGCCCGGCGGCTTCAACATCAATCAGCAGAACGTCTCGACGAGCCTGACCAACTATTTCAATTCCGGAGGTATGTTAACTCCGGGCTTCAGCACCGTCTTCGGGCTTAGCGGCACGACGCTGGCGAACGCGCTAACGCAACTATCGGGCGAGGCCGCTACCGGCACACAGCAAGTCTCGACCCAGCTGATGACCGAATTCCTCGACCTGATGCTCGATCCGTTCGTCGCCGGACGGGACACCGGCGGCATCGGCGGCGCCGGCACAGCAAGCGGCTTTGCGCCGGAACGGCAGGCGGGCTTGCCCCCCAATATTGCGCTCGCCTACGACTCGGCTGATGCCGGCGCCGCCGCCCGCAGCCCTTGCACAACGCTGGAGCGCCTGGGGCTCGGGCTTCGGCGGCACGAGCGGCGCCAACGGCAATGCAGTGGTCGGCTCGAACAATGTCGCCGCCGACACTACGGCACCGCCGCCGGCATGGATTATCATTCACGCCCGATCGGTCGTGGGCGTTGCGTTTGCCGGCGCCGGTACCAATGGGGATTAGCGCAAAGCCTCGGCGGCGGGCGCAGTACGGCGTTCCAGGCCGGCGTCTACGGCGAAGCCAATTTTGGGCCAGCCTATCTCGCCGCCGCCTTCGCGTTCGCCAATAACGGGTTCACCACCAATCGAACGGCGTTAGCCGGCGATCAGCTCAGTGCCAGCTTCCAAGGCCAGAGCTATGGCGGCCGTTTTGAGGGCGGCTATCGCTTCGCGGTCATGTCCGCGAGCGGCATCACGCCCTATGCAGCGGTGCAGGCGCAAGCGTTCCACACGCCAAGCTACAGCGAAACCGATCTCTACCGGTGGTGGCTTCGCGCTGAGCTACAACGCCATGAACGCGACTGACACCCGCAGCGAACTCGGCGCGCGCTTCGACAGCCTCCAGGTCCTTGGCAATATGCCCGTCGTCTGGCCAGCCGCGTCGCCTGGGCGCATGACTGGGTCAGCAATCCCGCGCTCGGCGCGACCTTCGAAGTCGCTGCCGGGCGCAAGCTTCACGGTGAACGGCGCGGCGCCGCCGCCGAATTCCGCACTCGCTTCGGCCGGCGTCAAGCTCTACATCACGCCGGCCTGGTCTTTCGACGCCAAATTCGACGGCGAATTTGCCTCAGGCTCACAGACTTATGCCGGCACCGGGACATTGCGCTACGCCTGGTGATCCCCTACCAGGCCCTCGACGATCTGACCGGTATTGATAGTCTCCGCTCGGCCGGTAATTTCGCCAGCCTGGAGCGTAGTATTTGCATGACCGATGTTTCCGACCTGACCATCACCGCCATCCGCCCACATGCTGCGCGTGCCGTGGCCCGACACGCCGTGGCTCAAGGGCCATGCCTTCGGCGACACCCGCAATTTCCTGGTGCTCGAGGTCGAGACCAAAGGCGGCATCACCGGCATGGGTTATCTCTTCTGTTCCGGCCGGGCATCAAGACGATCGTCGCCTGCCTGGAGGAGATCATCATCCCGCGCGTCATCGGCAAGGACGCGAGCGCGGTGGAGCAGATCTGGCAGGATCTGTGGAAGACCACCGTCATTATCGGCCGCGGCGGCATCGCCACCATGGCGCAATCGGCGCTCGACATCGCGCTGTGGGACGCGCTCGGCAAAGCGGCCAAGCTGCCGCTGCATCGGCTGTGGGGGCATTATCGCGCCGAACTGCCGGCTTACGGCTCGGGCTGCTTCCGCGGCTCCGGCGGCGACGGCATGATCGCCAAGGCGCTGCATTACAAGGAGCGCGGCTACAAGGCGATCAAGATGCAGGTCGCGCACACCGCCAATCTCGCCACCGATCTCGATAATGTGCGGCGCATGCGCGAGGCGGTGGGTCCGGACATCGAGATCATGATCGATGTGAACATGGGCTGGACCGCCGACGTCGCCATCCAGATGGGCCGCAAATTTCAGGACTACGATGTCTATTGGCTCGAGGAGCCGGTGGTGCCGGACGATTTCGCCGGCTACTTCCGCATCGCCGAGGCGCTCGATCTGCGCATCGTCGGCGGCGAGACGCATTTCACCCGCTTCGATCTCAAGCCGTTCTTCGAGAATCCGAAGCTGCCGATCCTGCAGCCCGACCCGATGCGCGGCGGCTTAACCGAACTGCGCAAGATCGCGACCGTCGCCGACACCTGGGGCATGACGATCGCGCCGCATCTGTTTCCCGAATTGAACGTGCAGCTTCTTGCTTCGATCCCGAACGGGATGTGGATCGAGGACATGGGGCTGGCGGAGGATCTGTGGGTCGACCGGTGCCGGTGAAGAACGGCACGATCACTGCGCCGGAACGGCCCGGCCACGGGCTCGCGTTCAAGCCGGAAATCTTGCGCGATTGCGCGGTCGGAGCCGCGTCACAGTTAGTGCGGCCATTAGTGTCGGCCACGGCATGATCGGAACGGTGCTGATCGCATTGGCCGGCGAGCCATTGACGATCTTGGTACTGATCGCGAGGTAGACGATCGTGTTGTGAGGCTGGTCGACCATGCGATAAATGCGGGTCGTCTTGAAAAAAATGCTGGTCTTCTGGCTGAACACCTCTTCGTTTTGACCGAGCTTCGAAAGGTCAACGTCGATAGGTCCGTTTTGTCGGCATGAGACGGAAAAATTGGATGGGTCTTCGTTCAGCCCAAACGGCTGGCCCCAGCCGCCTTTTCTCGCCTGCGAAATGTGGCACACGATGCCGGGTACTTTCGGATCGTCAAAGGCGCTGACGCACACTTTGTCGTTGGGCGAAAGCACATTAAACGTGGTGCTGACGCAGCTCAGGTCGGTGGCGTGTGCCGAACCGAAGGATAGCCACGACCGGCACTGCCGCGAGAACAAGCGACTTCATTCGGCTAATCTCCGCCTTGGTTGTGACGGGTCTGCGGCCAAGGCTGCCAGGGCTTCAAAAATTGGTAGCGGAGGACGGATTTGAACCGCCGACACGCGGATTATGATTCCGCTGCTCTAACCAACTGAGCTACTCCGCCAACCTCGTCAGACACTTAGGCACCTGGTCCGCTACGGCTAAAGCGCGGGGCGGAACCGTCGGTGTCTGCGCTGAGGAGCGCACATTTATGCCACTCAAGCCGCCTTTCCAAGCGGGATTTCGCCGCCAAGACCCCGCTTGCCTACCGACCGGAAGTTGCTTTTATGCTATTGATGCGGCCGGAGGTAATAGACCTCCGTCGACGTTAACTTTTGCGAGGCGGGCGGGTGCAATTCTATCGGGTTTCCGGGCTTTCGGTGGCGAGCGAGATCGACCTGCCGGGGCTGATCGCGGGCGCGCCCGAGCGCGCGCCGCAGGTCACGATCCGGCGCGGGCCGGTGCCGGAGAGCCTGCCGGCAACGACCGCGTCCGGGCCGACCTGGCAGATCGCCGGCAAGCAGTTCCTGCATGCGCATCCCCGACATCGCCCGGTTCCTCCTCAACGACGGCAGCGAGATCGTGGTGGCGCCGGAATCGGAGGCGACCGCCGCCGATATCCCGATCTTCATTCTCGGCACCGTGTTCGGCATTCTGCTGCATCAGCGCGAGCAGATCGTGCTGCATGCCAGCGCGGTGCGGGTGAACGGCAAGGC
The DNA here is from genome assembly GCA_963816565.1 of uncultured Alphaproteobacteria bacterium. GTDB lineage: Bacteria > Pseudomonadota > Alphaproteobacteria > Rhizobiales > Xanthobacteraceae > BOG-931. The sequence continues at coordinate 67,644 of CAWFLM010000006.1, forward strand.
GGTGCTGTTCTGCGGCGCCTCGGGCGCGGGAAAATCGACGCTGGCCGCGGCATTGGCGCAGCGCGGCTATCCGCTGGTCACCGACGATTTCTGCACGCTGACCGCGGACGGCTCGGGCGCGCCGCTGGTGCATCCCGACGGGCGCCAGATTAAAGCTCTGGGCGCAGGCCATCGAGCGGCTCGATCTGGCGCAGCAGCGCGGCGAGCGCGTGCGCGCGAGCCTGGAGAAATTCTACGTCGAGCCGGGCGAAGTTTTCACCGAGCCGCTCGCGCTCGGCGCGGTCTATGCGTTGCGCGAGGCGCGGCCGCCGCACGCGCCGGGGATCGAACGGCCGAACGTGGTCGACGCCGCGCTGTTGTTGCGGCGCAATGCCTATCGGCCCTTGCTGGTGCGGCGCATGGACCAGAAGGCGAATTATTTTCATGCCGCCACGACGATCGCCAATGTCGCCGGGATTTTCCATCTGACCCGCGCGCTCGATTTCGCCAAAATGCCGGAGGTCATCGCTGTCGCTGGAGGCGCATTGGCTGGAGCTGCGCCTGATGGAGAAAGCGGCATGACCCGCACCATCTGGCTCGCCTCCTATCCGAAGTCCGGCAACACCTGGTTCCGGATGCTGGTGGCGAACCTGTCCGCCAAGGACGGCAAGCCGGTCGACATCAACGATTTGCCGGAACGCGGCGGCATCGCCAGCGCGCGCGGCCCGTTCGATTATCTGACGCTGATCGATTCCGGCCTGCTCACCCATGACGAGATCGATTGCTTGCGGCCGCGCGTCTACGAGGAGTTGGCGCGCGGCGCGCAGGACGACGAATACGACAAGCCGGAAGACGTCGCCGCCGGTGCGCTTCGTCAAGGTGCATGACGCCTATACGCTGACGCCGAAGGGCGAGCCTTTGCTCGCCGGCCGGCGCGGCGCCGACGGCGCGATCGTCATCGTGCGCGATCCGCGCGACGTCGCGCCGTCGATCGCCAATCACAATCGCGTCGAGCATCGACGACGCGATCACGTTGATGAACGACCGCGAGCCGGCTACTGCGCCAAGCCGGGGCGGCTGGACAAACAGCTTCGCCAAAAGGTGCCCGGCTGGAGCGGCCATATCGCGAGCTGGCTCGACCAGACCGACATTCCGGTGCATCTGATCCGCTACGAGGACATGCAGGCCGATGCCGCGGCACATTCCGCCGCGCGCTGGATTTTGCCGGCCGCCCGGCAAGCGACGAGGACATCCGTGCGCGCGGTGGCGTTACGCCGATTTTGCCGAATTGCGGCGGCAGGAACAGGACAAGGGCTTTCGCCGAAACGCCGCGCCGGCCGGGCGGGCTGTTCTTCCGCCGCGGCGAGGCGGGCGCCTGGCGCGACGAACTGACGCCCGAGCAGGTCGCGCGGATCGAAGCCGCGCATGCGCCGATGATGCGGCGGCTGGGCTATGAACTGGCAGGCGCAATGCCGCTGGCGCGCACGGCATAGGGCCCCCATCACTATTCGCTACTCGCCATTCGCGGGACATGATAAAAGCAGTGTGGTCATAGGGAACAAACATGATGGTCCGCAAACAAGGTGACTGGCTGGCCGCGAAGGTCGGTGACGAGCTGGTGATGATGAGCGCCGAAAAGGGCAATTACATCGGCTTGAGCGAAGTCGGCGCCCGCATCTGGGAGCTGATCGAGACGCCGCAAGACGTCGATGCCGTCTGCGCGCAATTGCAGGACGAGTTTGAAGTCGCGCCCGAAGTCTGCCGCGCCGAGGTCGAGAGCTTCCTCGACGAGCTGGTGAAACATGGCGCGATTGCGCTCGATCCGCCGCCTGCGCGTTAGGCTCGGCCAGGTCGACTCGAACTCACCACCGCCGCGCGCTATGCTGGCTCGAGGCGGTGGCGTGATCTGCTCGCGGCGCGGCTCGCATTGATCTTCATTCCGTTTCCGCGCCTGGCGCGGCGGCTCGGCACATTCGTGCCGCCGACCGATCCGCGGGCCGCGCGGCCGCGACAGAGACCGCGCCGGACAGGCGCGGCTCGCCGAGGACATCGGCTGGGCGGTGACCCGCGCGGCGCGCTATGTGCCGTTCAAGGCGGTGTGCCTGCCGCAGGCCATGGCGGCGCGCGTGATGCTCAAGCGCCGCGGCGTCAAAAGCGTCATGCATTTCGGCGCGGCCAAGGGCACCGAAAAGCCGCTCGACGCCCATGCCTGGCTCGACGCCGCGGGCGTCGAGGTGACCGGCTATCCGGTGGCGAAGAATTTCGCCGAGATCGCGTGTTTTGTGTGAGGTATCAGCCCCAAAAAAGGGCTGGTAGGACTTGACACCCGCCTGGCTTACAACCTATACTGGATGACACGCGCCAGCGTGCATGTGAGGCGCGTTTGCGACCGTTAGTGAGGAGGGAGTTACGATGGTCGATGCTGAAACCGAGTTCGTTGCTGTTGCCCCCTCCAAGATCCCGCAGCAACAGTGTTCGGGTAAACGGCCGTGGCGATCACCCCGTGTTATCCTTCCTCGGTTGCTCCGCGATACCGCCAAATCCTCGAATACAACCAACGAGGCTCATAAATCGGCCACTTCGACGATCTTTTCCTCTTAATTGTTATCGCCTCGGAACCATTCGATGTAGCGCGCGGCGATGAAGGTGCTCAACGCTTGGCGCGTATCGAATTCGTTCCCTGAGGCATGCTGTTCAATCTTTCGGCGGGTCAGCATCGCGCGCATGCGGGCAAAATCGAAATAACGCGACAGCCGGCCAGCCTTCTCCATGCGGTCGATCTCGGCCAGCACGTGCGGCTCGATTCGCTTGGCCATGAGCAAAAAGATCCGGTCCCATATCATCGTTGCCGGGCAGACGGTCCTGAAATTCGGGCGGATACAAATCCCTCAGCGCCGTACGCGCCAGATGGCGCGCGCGCCCGTTCTTGACGTAAAGCGCCTCGGGAATGGCGAGGCCAAACTCAATGACGCGTTTATCGTGAAACGGCTGCGTGCGCTCAAGGCCGAGCGCGGCACTAGCAACCGAGGCAGACCGCGCCGCAGTATCTTGCTGCCAGCGAAGCGTATGTTCAATGCCCACGCGCCGGCTGTCGTAGGCGCGTACGCGCCCGAGCGGGCGCGTATCCTTCCTCTCGCCCTGAATGGCCTCGCGCAAAACCGGCACGGTCGGCCCGAACAAGGGCAGGCCCTTGCGGTAGTAATTCCAATGCTTTCTTCCAGGACAGAGGCGCGAGAGGCAAGATAACGTTACGAACGAGAGTCTGTTTTACGCTCTGGCGCAGATGCCGCCGCGTCGGCGACGAACTCGGTAACAGAAACGGCGGAATTGTCCGGTGCGCAGAAGTTCGGCCAAGGCGTGGCTGCCGCGCGGATTGAGCGTGTAATCGCCGCCGAAGCCATCCATCACGGTGCGCGCCCCGGCGGCGGCGATCTCGGCAAACATGGCGTGGGTGACGTAACGGTTTGGGGCTGTGCCGGTCTGTCGGCCGCCAGAAAGCCCTGTTCCATGCCGGTGAATATGTCGAGGCCTTCCCGCGTAATATAGCGCACGTCGAGATGGGGCATGTGGCGGCGGCAGATCTCCACCCACTGGCGCGCATGGTGGATGCTGCCGCGATAGTCTTCCGGCATGACCGACGAAACGGCGATGAGCTTGCGCCCCTGCGCGTTCACCACCGGGCCGGCCAGCGCACAGATGGCGCCGGAATTGAAGCCGCCGCCCATCAGCAGTCCGGCCGGCGCGATGGTGCGGCGCAGCCGGCAAGCCACCGCTTCGCCGAGCACTTCGCGATAGGTCTCGATGTAATAGGCCTCGTCGCGGCCCTCATGCGCCGGGTCGGCGTGCGGCTCCCAGTATCGGCGCGAGGCGATGGCACCGTCGGCGCCGACGGTCAGCACGGTGCCACCGGGGACAACGCGAATGCCTTCGTAGATCGTCGTCCCGAGCTCCCACCAGCGCATCGGGCGGCAGCGAGTGCACGACGCGCTGTCTTCCAGCAAGCGTGCGCGGCACGTGCGGCAGCGCCCACAGCCCCTTGATCTCGGTGGCGAAGGCGAAAAATCCGTCGCCCTGGTGATAGAACACATGGCGCTGTCCCATATGGTCGCGCGCAAGCGTCAGCGTCTCGTCGCGCGCGTCCCATACCGCGAAGGCAAAATCGCCGAGCAAATGATCGACGCAATCGGACCCCACTTTTTGTAAGCCGCGAACAGTAGTGCGCTGTCAGGCATCTCCGCAGACGTCGGCGGCGCTGATCGACAGCGCCGCAGCCAGTGCCTCGCGATTGTCGAGCCGCAGATCGGCGACGAGCGAAATTTCGGCATCGTGCAGCGGCTGCGCATCGAAGAGCTCCTCCCTGTTGATGTGCGTCATCAGATGGCCAAGACCGATCGGTCCCGCACACCATGCCCGCTGACCCGATCGCGTCCGAGATGGGCAAGCCGCGTCATTTGCCGGTCGAGGTCGCGCTGCGCGACCGGCTCGCCGTCAAGGTGCAGTACCCCAACATTTTGCTCATGGGTTGTAGTCTCTAACCCGTGGATGAGCGCCCGGTCAATTGAGCCTCCGGTCAATTAGCCTCGGCCGGTCGAAATCGGTAGGCGCAATCACGAGCTATTTTGACTTTTAATTGGTTGCGTTATTTAATAAGATCTATTATAGGTTGCATCATTCGGCCTGCATTATTCCCACCTCCAGGTTTTCACCGAACTTCTGAGGGGCTGCCATGGAATTCTATCTCGGACAAATCGGCATTTTCGGTTTCAATTTTGCCCCGGTGTCCTGGGCACTGTGCAACGGCGCGACGCTGCCGATCAGCCAAAATACCGCCTTGTATTCGCTGATCGGCACGATTTATGGCGGCAACGGCCAGACCACTTTCAATCTACCGAATCTCCAATCGCGCACCCCCATGGGAATGGGAAGCCAGACCACGATCGGCGAAATGGCGGGCGTGGAGAATGTCACCCTGCTGACGACTGAGATTTCCGCGCACAACCATTTGATGCAGGTCAACAACGCGTTAGCGACCAAAGGAGAAATCGATCGCCGGCAATGTGTTTGCCGCCGGCGTCCATGCCGACCGCCCCTACCGGCTTTTCCTCTTACGCTCCGGCAGCGCCGAATGTGAACTTTCTCCGCCCCGCAGACGATCTCGTTTGCCGGCAGCACCGCCCCGCACACCAACATCCAGCCCTATCAGGCAATCAATTATTGCATTGCAACCAGCGGCATCTATCCGTCGCGCAACTTAGGCTCCGACAAGATCCAACCTGCTTAAAGGACGAAGGGATAGGTCATGACTTCGAAATATTTAGGCGAAATCCGGATGTTCGGGGGCAATTTCGCTCCGTCGCAGAATGCGATGTGCGTCGGACAGGTGATGAACATCGCGCAAAATTCCGCGCTATTTTCCCTGCTCGGCACCTATTACGCTCGGCACCTATTACGGCGGTAACGGCCAGACCACTTTTGGGTTGCCCGATCTGCGCGGCAGGGTCCCGGTTTGCATGGGCACTGGACTTGGGCTGAGCCCGTACAATATCGGCCAAACTGGCGGATCCTGAATCGGTCACTCTCCAGACCAATCAGATGCCCAGTCACAATCACATGATGTTGGCGAATTCCGCCAATGCATCGCTGCCTACGCCGGGCGGCAACATGGCGTGTTCCGCAGATCTGCTCCTGCGAAAGGATTTTCGGGTTGCCTCGGGCGCCAACACGGGCAACCCGATCGGAATGAATCCGACCGCGCTCACGCCAGCGGGCGGTGTCGCAAGCGCACGAGAACCGGATGCCGATTTTCACAATCACTTTCATCATAGCGCTCAGTGGAATCTTCCCGAGCCGCAATTGACCGGAAATCAGATCAAAACGACGCTTTGTCGATAGGAGCTTGCAATGGCGGAACCTTATATCGGGCAGATCGCGATCTTCGGCTTTAATTTTGCGCCGCTGAATTGGGTGTTCTGCAATGGCGCGCTGTTATCGATTGCCCAAAACCAAGCATTTTTTGCGATCATCGGCACCTATTACGGCGGCGACGGGCGCACGACATTCGCCGTGCCCAATATCGGCAATTCCGGTGTCGTCAATCAAGGCCAGGGCCCAGGCCTTTCGAGCTACGTGATCGGCGAGACCGCAGGCATAACCGATGTGACCCTGACCAGCCAGCAAATGCCGACCCACACGCATGTTGCGAACGGTACTGAAGGGAGCGCCTACGGGCTTACAGTGGCGAATGGGTCATGGATGGGCCAGTCCGAGACCGGCAATGCCTATTTGCTTTGCACCTTCTCCAGGAGGGGGCGTGAACTTTGCGCAAGCTACTATTTCCATCGCCGGCGGTTCACTGCCGCATACAAACGAACAGCCCTATCTCGGCATGAACTACTGCATCGCGACAATGGGGGATTTCTCGTCGCGCAACTGATGTGTTCGAAGACCCGGTGCTCGCATACGCGCGGCTTGAGTTTTCGTTCGCCAGGAGACGACGATCGGCCGTTCCTGCGCGAATTGTTCGAGACTGCCCTGCCCGACGCCCGGATATTGGCGGCGTGGCCGATGAGGCGCGCCGTCCCTTTCTCGATCAGCAATTCCACTTTCAGACGGTGCATTACGCGCGCGCCTACCCCGAGGCAGACCGCTGGCTTGTGCTTGCTGCGAGCCGACCGATCGGCAGGGTGATCTTGTCGCGTAAGCCTGAAGAATGGTGGCTGGTCGATATTGCATTGTTACCGGCGTGGCGCGGTAGCGGCGTCGGCACTCTGCTTTTACAGTCCATTCAAGCGGCAGCACGAGCGGCATCGGCAGCTTGCGTCCGGCTCACCGTGGACATGCAAAACCCTGCGCGGCGCTTTTATGAGCGGTTGGGGTTCACTGTCGAGCAGGAATGCATTCCGGCGCTGGCGATGATCTGGCGGACAGGTGCGGCAGAGGCGGCATGATTGTTCAATTGAACACGGCCTGATAGACGATACCGTCCTTGTCCCGCGCGATCGGCACGATGAATATATCCATCGTGCCGAAGCCTGGGTTCTGAAACGGATCCGAGGCGCTGCGGAAACGCGACAGGCTTGGCACATTTGAACAGGAGCGAAAAAGGCTCCTTGCGCAGGCCTTCCCAGTCGCGCGGTTGGCCCTTGCTCGCCTGGACGAGGGTCATTTCCACCAACACCCGGCCGAGCCCGACCTGGAACGTCTCGTTAAGATGGCGCGCGAAGCCTTCGTAAGTGCCCATTCCCACGGCGGATCTCGTTAACAAGCTATAGTTGTTTATTGTTAGATATACTAGTCTTCATATGTCGGCCAGTTTGTGCAATATCTCACTGGCGAAGATCCGAAAGGAGCCGCTTGAAAAAGCGGCGGGCAAAATTCATTGCAGCCCGGCGGCGCGCTAAAATCGCGCCGCGGCTTCAATTTGCGCCGCCAGCCAGCCATTGGCGGCAGCATCGATGACGAGGTGCACGCGGTCGGTCTCGCCCCGGTTCGCCACACTATGCGGATCGGACAGTCGCAGATACCAGGTGCTACCAGCCTCCATGACGACGCGGGTGCGGTTGAGCCGAAACTCGACTTGCGGATTGGTCATGACCGGGGACGTGCAGCCGCACGGCACCGCGTTCGAAGGAGAGATTGCCGTCGCGGTGTTCCTTGATGACGGAGCCGGGTGCGAGCCGCATTGGCCCGGACCGCCTGCAAGGGGCATTGGAAGGCGGCGAGCACGTTGCGGAAATAAGGCGTGCGGGCGAGGAGCGCCGTATCGGCAAAGTCCGTCGCCGCGGGATCGGAATAGATCATCATGACCGGATGGGTCGCGTTCGCCGGCGCGCGCAGCGCGATAACGCGCTCCATTCGCCATCGTAATTCTGCCGCACGAAGTGCTCGGTCCAGACGACCTCTGCGCAGACGATCGAGATCGGCTGCAAGCCAGTCGGGATCGAAAGCGAGCTTGAGGCGAAGGCGGTCCGGGAAATGCGGCGCTGTCTCGACGTCCATTCCCATTCGCTCCGCTCGGCCCGGCAGAGGCGACAAATGTCCGCGGGCATCACGCGACGCTCATCTTGCCTGCAGGATGGCCGCTAGCAATTGGATTCTTGCTCGTTATGATGTGGCTGGTGTTGATGTTCTTGCCCGGATAATTGCTGCCGCCCGAGGTGCGGTGGCAGGTAAAACAGTTGGTGCCCTCGCCCTGCACGAATGTCTCTATCGTCGCGTTGTCGAGGTCGATCGAGCCGATGGCTTCAGTGTCCATCTGGCCGTCGCCCGGCTCGAGCGTATTGGCCAGGAGCCACGTCGATCCGGTGAGCCGGAAATTGGCGAACACCGGATCGAGCTTGTCCTTATGGCCGGGATGGAGCTCTGGAAGTTGGTATTCGACAAGGCGATTGCGTCGACAGTCGTTTGCGGCGTGGCGCCGCCGTTCGCGAACTCTTGGAACACATTGGTGATCGGGGTGATCAACTGCGTGGCCTCGTCGATGCTCATCTTCTTTGGCAGGTAATTGCACTGATCAGCCGCCGTTCCGCCCTTGTAGAGCGGGAAGTCCTGCGCGCTCACTAGGTTCGGCGAGGAAGTCCGGGATGCCCGTGCCGGCCGGCAAGTCGGGTGCGCTGCCCGGGAGCTCGAAGGTGCCCCAGACGAACTCCGGATGATCCTTAATGATGCCGACCATGTGGACGCCGATCAGCGCCACGGTGACGGTTTCGGTCTGGTCGCTGGTCTTGAGCTTGCCGTCGCCGGCATTGACCAGTTTCGGCACGATGGCGGTGGTGGTGTAGAGCTTGCTCGTGTCCTCGCCGGCACGCACGATGCGCCATGAGCTTCATGACCGTGGCGCCGATCGGATAGTCCAGCGTCGGTGACGCCTTCTGATAGTTCTTCGGCCCGAAATATTTCTGCGTGAAGGCGAAATAGATCGGATCCATATGGGTGGTGTATCGACGGCGCGGCCAGCCTGGTCGACCAGCACACCGCCGGGCCCGGCCTGTTCGAACGAGCCGAGCGATTGTGGCTGGGCGTTGCGCGGCAACAATATCAACGGCCGCTGATGCACCAGGGAGGCGGCCGCTTGCAATGTCCGGCGGTGCCCGTCCGGCATAAGGTCGTTGTAGGTCGGCAGCAAGAGAAACATCGGCAGTCCAGTCTGGGATCGCGCTGCATCCAGTGCACGAAGGCGCTCCACGACCACAGTTCGAAAATCGCAAGCCGTCGTCGGCGAGGGACCGTTGGGATTAAGGAGAACGGATCGAGGATTTTTCAATTCCCACCAGCCGAGCGGCGTGTTGCAGTTTTGCTGGGCGGCCGCAGGGCCGGCCAAGGCGATCGGAAGCAGCGGCACGATGAACGCACCCAGCGCGACGGCGATCAGCAGCGGCTTACGCCAAAAAGCGACAACTGCAGCGCCGCCAGATTGTTCCCAGACATCGAATACCCCCCAATCCTGAAACACCCTCTTAGATTGTAATAATAAGATATACTATTTTAAATAGCAATAAGGCGCGACGGCAGCCCGAAGGTGCGGACGCGTTCGGAGCCATGGTGAAATCATGGCCGCATAAGCGCGGCGCATCGTCACGGAATGGTTGTTCCGCGGGTGTCGTCGCGGGCGGCAGCACGACCGCCGCCGCGACCTATGAAAAGCGAAAACCGCACCATACATAGCCGAGAGCGGCATTTTTCGTCGTCAGCGCGCAGATTGAGGAGTTTTCATCATGCCAAAGCGCGGCGTTATGCCGGTAGCGTGGCCATGGTCATTGCGTTGACGCTGGCGGCGGCGCTGTGGACCGCGCCGGCCGCCATTGCGCGCATGTCGTTCGACGGGCGATGGAGCGTCTTGATCGTGACCGACGCCGGCACCTGTGACCGCGCCTATCGCTACGCGCTCAACATCGTCAACGGCAGGATCACCTACGACGACCCGTCGTTCAACATATCCGGTCACGTCGACGCGCGCGGCCATGTCAGGGTCAGTGTCAGCGCCGGCGGCGAGCGCGCCAGCGGCACCGGCGAGTTGTCCGGCGATTCCGGGCGGCGGCCTGTGGACGGGACATTCCTCGACGTCGGCATGCTCCGGCCACTGGGAAGCCGAGCGCCGCGGCTGAGCGCCGCCGTCACCAATCAGCCGCAGTGCCGCCGGTGCGCGCGAAACGGATCAGCGAAAAATGTCCGAGCGGCGGCATCGGCCGGCGCTCGATGACCTGCACGCCGCCGTGCCGCGCCGCCCATCGCGCCAGCCGTTCCCAGCGGAATTCCGGCTGCCAGCCGAGCCGCTGTGCCAGCGGCGCGAAGCCGCGTTCGCAGACCGCGCGCAAGCCGCTCTCGGCGCCGAGATGATTCACCAGAACGATCTCGCCGCCGGGCTTTACGACGCGCGCGAATTCGTCGAGCGTGCGCTCCGCATCCGGCACCGTGGTGATGACATATTGCGCGACGACGACGTCGAACGCCGCATCCTTAAAGCCGAGATGCTGCGCGTCCATCACCGCAAGCCCGTCGACATTGGTGAGCCGGCGCTCGGCGACGCGCGCCTTGGCTTTGCGCAACATCGGCGCCGATAAATCGACGCCGATCAGCCGGTTCGACGCGCGCGTAATCCGGCAGCGACAGGCCGGTGCCGACGCCGACTTCAAGAATGCGGCCGCCGATGCGCTCGGCCGCCGCGATCGACGCTTTGCGGCCGCGATCGAACACCGCGCCGAACACCAGATCGTAAATCGGCGCCCAGCGCGCATAGGCTTTGGCGATGCCGGCTTTGTCGAGTTGCTCGGTCATCGCGTCGCGTCAGCGCGCGGCGGCCATGTCGACGCCGAATGTCTTATCGTCGCGCATCGCAGCCATGGTGGCGGCAATGACGCCGCCGCCGAGCACGCGGGCCTGGCCTTCGGCCGCGTCGTAGAACACGCAAGCCTGGCCCGGCGAGACGCCGTCCTCGCCGGCGATCAGTTCGACCTCGATGCCGCCGCTGCCGCCGCACAGCCAAGCCGGCTGCGGCGGTCGCGTCGAACGGACTTTCACGAAGACTTCGCGACGCCGCGCCAACGCTTCGTCGATCGTGCCGTCGCCGAGCCAGTTGACGTCGCGCAGCGTGATGCGGCTCGTGCGCAGCGCTTCGCGCGGGCCGACCACGACGCGACGCGAGGCGGCGTCGAGCCGCACCACATAAAGCGGCGAGCCGGTAGCGATGCCCAGCCCGCGCCGCTGGCCGACGGTGAAATGAATGATGCCGTCATGATGGCCGAGCACGCGGCCGTCGAGATCGACGATTTCGCCCGGACCGGCGGCGCCCGGCCGCAACCGCTCGATGATGTCGGCATAATGTCCGGTCGGCACGAAACAGATGTCCTGGCTGTCCTGCTTGTCGGCGACCGAGAGGCCAAAGCGGCGCGCCAGCTCGCGCGTTTCGGCTTTGGTGCGGTCGCCGAGCGGAAAGCGCAGCAGATCGAGCTGCGCGCGCGTCGTGGCAAACAGGAAATAGCTCTGATCGCGTTCGGCTTCGCGGGCGCGATAGAGCGCGCGGCCGCCGCCGGGCAACGCGCGCGACGCGACGTAATGGCCGGTGGCGAGCACGGCCGCGCCGAGGTCGCGGGCGGTGTGCAAGCAGGTCGTGGAACTTGATCGACTGATTGCATTCGACGCACGGCACCGGCGTCTCGCCGGCGACATAGCTCTCGGCAAAACGGTCGATCACCGCTTCCTTGAAGCGCTCCTCGTAGTCGAGGACGTAGTGCGCAATGCCGATCCGCTCGGCGACCGCACGGGCATCATGAATATCGCGGCCGGCACAGCAGGCGCCCTTGCGATGGGTCGCCGCGCCGTGATCGTAAAGCTGCAGCGTGATGCCGACGACGTCATAGCCGGCATCCGCCAAAAGCGCCGCGGTGACCGAGGAATCGACGCCGCCCGACATGGCGACAACGACACGCGTCGCCGACGGCGGTCCCTCGATATCGAGTATGTTCGAAGTCATGCGGGCTTTCCCGGCCGGCGGCCGATGCGCCGCCTTTACTATCCTTCATTATATGGGTCGCCGCCGCGCTCCGCCACGGCCGCTGCATCGGCCGCTGCGGCCGACACCCGGCAAAATTTGCCGGCACCACGAAAAGGCTGCCGTCGGTAACTTCCCGCAGAGCTACATAAGTCTTTGATTCCATGGGGTTTGGCAATTGTCCTCCACTGGCCCGCCGGTTGCAGGCAGACCAGCGGGGTCTACGCCGCTTTTCAGGAGTTCTCGTGTGTCGAGTATGTCGAGTATAGCGCCGGATCATGTCCGCCGCGGTTTCGCTCACGCCGCGTCGCGGATGCAGCCATCCACGTCCAGCCAGGACACTGCCTCACAACCGTTCGCGGCCTTGCTCGACGCCAGCACGTCCTCACCCGCCGAGCCCGCCTCCGGCAGCGACGAACCAACCCGGCAGCTCCCCGCAAGCGGCGCCACAGACATCGGCGCCATCAAGCGGCTCGGCCGGAAATAACGGCAATTCCGATTTGGGTTCCGGCCCAACCCCGAACACGTCGAATGCTGGAAGTTCGAACACTGTCGGCAGCGGCGGCGTGGCCGCGAACAATGGCAGTGCGAACGCGAATGCCGTGGCCGCGCCCGGCATAAAGCTGACCGCCGTAAAGCCGACCGCCGTCGCGGCGCAGGCAATCGCGGCCGTGCACGCTAACACGGCCACCACTACGGGCGTGACGACGGCTGCGCAGTCGGACGCGTCGGGCAATAGCGACACCGACCCCGCAACGACGGCGCCAGCACCGGGCACTACACCGGCCACCGCGACCGGATCGGCGGCAGCGGCGCAGCGGCAGCAACGGGATCGGCGCCAACGGCCAATGCCGCGGCAGCAGCAGCGACTGCAGCAGTGGCGGCGGCGACGGCGGGGGCGAATGCACAGGGCGCGACCCCGATCACGCCCGACCCGCCGGCGCCGGTGACCAAGAAAGCTGCGAAGTCCGGCAGCGGCGATCAGAGCGATACCGACGCTACGGCCACGAGCGGCAATACCGCGCCAACCGCACCAAACGCGCCGGCGGCAGCCGCCAATCCCGCGGCGCCGGTCGCCGCCGTCATTGTTGCAAATACCGACTTTGCATCGACACCGGCGGCAACCGATGGCTCGACGGCGACCGCAGCGGTGAGTTCGCAGGTACCGGTGCGGACAGGCCTGGCACGCATCGATGGCCAAAGCTCTCACGCGGCGCAGGCCGGTCAGTCTGCGCAGCCTGCCCAAACCGCTCAGCCGAGCACCCAGCCAGAGGGGAACGGCCAGACATTGGCTACGGACGCCCAGACGGCAAAGCCGGGCCCTTCAGCCAATGCCCCCGCTAACGCACCATCATCCGGCAGCTCTTCGACCCAACAGCCGGTGACCGCGGCTGCCACACCGTCGCCCGGCGATGCTGGCGCTTCGCCGGCCGCGAATCTCATCGCGACACATCTCGACACTGCCGCAGCCGGCGCCTCGAACGCCGCTCCGAATGCGCAGAGCGCAACCAATGCCGTCAAAGCCGCGGCCGCGAATCTGCCGAATTTCGGCATTCTCGCGACGAATTCGGGAACGATGCCAGGCGCGACGGCGGCCTCCGCCACGGCGCCGGGGTCATCGGTTTCGATCGCCGGCCTTCCAATCGCCATTGCAGCACGCGCGCAGGCCGGTTCCAATCAGTTCGACATCAAACTCGATCCGCCCGAGCTCGGCCGCATCGATGTACGGCTCGACGTTGACTCAAGCGGTCAGGTGACTTCGCACATCACCGCCGATCGTCCGGAGACGCTGACGCTGTTGCAAAGCCAGCAGCCGCAGCTCGAACGCGCGCTCGAACAGGCCGGATTGAAGACCGCGGATAACGGCCTGCAATTTTCGCTGCGCGATCAGTCGTTCGCCGGACAGAACGGCGCCGGCGGCGGCGACACACAGCCAAATCCGACGCAGCAGCTTGTCGTTCCCGACGCCAGTCTGGCGCCGGTGGAGACGACGCAAATCTACTCCCGCGTCAATCTCGGCGGCGGCATCGACATTCGCGTGTGAACGGTAATTCGGCCTGAGGATCGACCATGACGACCAGCACGGCAATTCCTTCGACGAGCACCACAGGATCAACCACCAACAGCAGTGCCAGCACGGGCAATACCGGGTTGGCGCAGCTCGCCGACAATTTCAATTCGTTCCTGACCTTGCTGACCACGCAATTGCAGAACCAGGATCCGCTCGACCCGCTCGACACCAATCAGTTCACTCAGCAACTTGTCGAGTTCACTTCGGTCCAACAGCAGGTCGATATGAATACCAACATGCAGACGCTGATCTCGCTGCAGCAGACTTCGGAAGCGACCTCGGCGATGCAGTTCCTCGGCTCCAGCGTGACGCTCAACGGCACGTCCGCGGCCCTGGCGGCCGGCTCGCCGGCGACCTGGTCCTTGAATTCGCCGTCGCCGGCGACCGCCAACATTACGATCACAAACTCGACCGGCCAGACGGCTTTCACCGGAACCACTTCCCTCAACGCAGGCACCCAGACCTACAGCTGGAATGGCCAAGGCAACAATGGCGTGACCTGGCCCGCCGGGCAGTACACGCTCGCGATCAACGCCACCGGCGCCAACGGCCAAACGGTCACCGTCACCACGCAGATCCAAGGCACCGTCAGCGGGGTCAATCTCAGCCAAAGCCCGCCGCAGATCACCGTCAACGGGCAGAGCTATCCGATCAGCGCGGTCCAATCGATCAATAACGGCAGTCTCAGCGCATTGAGCGGTCTCAACGGCACGCTCGGCAACCTCAACACCAGTCTCACCAATCTGACAAACCTGCTCTAGCGGCTCTCCCGTACCCCCTGGCTGACGGCCCCCTAAGTCGCCATGACCCGAAGCGCCAGCATGGCGAAACCGCGGCCTTTCGCCGAGCGCCGGACGAATTACGGCCAATTGCGTGCGCCGCTTAGGTAAATTTTAAGCGGCCGTGCGTAAGGTCGCCCACTGTAGTTGTCGAGTTTGTGAGAGTGGATATGACCGAACCCCATCGCCCGAGGGTCAAATATGTCATCGGGCCGGACGGTTCCCCCCTGACTATCGCCGATTTACCGGCGCCAGGGACGAAGCGTTGGGTCATTCGCCGCAAGGCGGAAGTGGTTGCCGCCGTACGCGGCGGTTTGCTGTCGCTCGAAGAAGCATGCAGCCGCTACACGCTGACGGTCGAAGAATTCCTGTCCTGGCAATATTCGATCGACCAGCACGGGCTTGCCGGCTTGCGCACGACGCGCATCCAGCAATATCGCCAGTAACGCGCGCTTAATCGATCTTACCGAATTGCCAACGCCGGCCGCCGCGGCCGGCGTTCTGATTCTGGATCGCTTCGCTCGCGACTGAGACAACGGCTCGAACGCACGTTATGCGCATTTTCTGCTTTTATTAACCGGACGCTAACCATCAACCGGGCAAATCTTGCCGGGTGAGACGCTTGCGCGTCGCTCCGCGGGGGAATGCTCGGTGCAAAGTCTGGTGGAGTTCGCCAAAACGCTCGGCGCGCCGCGCATTGCGGCGATGGGCGCCGTCACCATCGCGCTCATCGGCTTCTTCGCCTTTCTCATCCTGCGGGTAACGACGCCGCAGATGACGCCGCTATTCACCGAATTATCGCTGGAAGATTCCGCCTCGATCGCCAAGGAGCTCGACCGCGAAGGCATCACCTACGAGCTGCGCAACGACGGCAATGTCATCATGGTGCCGCGCGATAAGGTGGCGCGGCTGCGCATGACGCTGGCCGAGAATGGCCTGCCCAAGGGCGGCGGCGTCGGCTACGAGATTTTCGACAAATCGGATGCGCTCGGCACTACGAGCTTCGTCCAGAACATCGACAACCTGCGGGCGCTGGAAGGCGAGCTGGCGCGCACCATCCGCACACTCGATCAAGTCCAGGACGCCCGCGTCCATCTGGTTCTGCCGGATCGGCCGCTATTTTCTCGCGATAAGATCGAACCTTCCGCCTCTATCGTTCTCAAGCTGCGCGGCAGGCTCGAACCGTCACAGGTCCGCGCGATCCGCCACCTCGTCGCCACCGCAGTCTCCGGTCTGCGCCCCCAACGCATCTCGATCGTCGACGAGCAGGGCCAATTGCTGGCGGATGGCGCCGGCGACGACGAGGCGGGCAACGACGTCGCCGCCGATGAGCGCCAGGCAGCGTACGAGAAGCATTTACGCGAACAGGTGGAGTCAATCGTCACCTCGGTGGTCGGGCCGGGGCATTCGCGGGTGCAGGTCGCCGCCGATTTCGATTTCAACCGCGTTACCGAAACCTCGGACAAATTCGATCCCGACGGTCGCGTCGTGCGTTCCAGCCAAAGCCGCGAGGAAACCTCCGCCTCGAACCAGGGCAACCCCAACGAGGTTACGGTCGGCAACGAGTTGCCCGGGACCAATCAACGGCAGCCCGCCGCCGGGGCCAGCGGCGGCCAGGCCGATCAGAGCCGCAAGACCGAAGAGATCGTCAACTACGAGATATCCAAGACCACCAAGACGGAAGTGATCGAAGGTGGAAGGCTCAACCACCTCTCCGTCGCCGTCCTGGTCGACGGCACCTATGCCAAGGACGACAAGGGCAACGCGACCTATCAACCACGCAGCAAGGAGGAGCTCGATCAGATCGGGGCTTTGGTTCGCTCGGCGATCGGCTTCGAACAGAAACGCGGCGACCAGGTTCAGGTGGTCAACCTGCGCTTCGCCGAGACTCCGGCCAATCCGATCGTCGAGCCGACCGGCTGGCTGTCGATGCTGCATTTCACCAAAGACGACATCATGAGCATGATCGAAATGCTGGTGATGAGCGTCCTCGGTCTCATCGTGCTGCTCCTGGTGGTGCGCCCGCTCGTCCGCCGCATCATCACCCCGGACGAGCGCACCCTGGCGGCATTGCCGTCCAGCGCCGGCGGAGGCTTGCTGCCGACAACGGCCATCGCCAGCGAAGGCGCCGATGCCGCCAAGGCCGCCAAGGCCGCCGAATCGAGCCAGACGGCGAAGATGATCGACATTGCCCAGATCCAGGGCCAGGTCCACGCCCAGTCCGTGCAGAAGGTCGGCGAGCTCGCCGACAAAAACCCCCGCGAAACCGTTTCCATCATCCGTTCATGGCTGAACGACAGCGCCGCCGCCTGATCAACCATGCCCGCACCCGCACCGGCAAAACAAGACGCCAAGCTCGACGCCAAGCAGCACGAGACGGCGCAAAGCGAGATCGCCAGCGCCTTGGCGAGTCTTGCCGGCAAGGCGACGCATGCAGCCCCGCTCAAACGCCCGCTGCGCGGACCGGAGCGCGCGGCGGTTCTGCTGCTCGCGCTCGGCGAACACCACGGCGCCAAGATTTGGAGCCTGCTCGACGACGACGAGCTGCGTCAGATTTCCATGTTGATGTCGACGATCGGCACGATCGAGGCCGAACAGGTCGAGAACCTGCTGCTGGAATTCGTCTCGCGCATGTCGGCCTCGGGCGCGATCATGGGCACCTACGAGGCAACCGAGCGCTTGCTGCAATCTTATCTGCCGCCGGAGCGCGTCGGCATCATCATGGAAGAAATCCGCGGACCGGCTGGCCGCAATATGTGGGAGAAGCTCTCCAATGTTCAGGAGGAGGTGCTCGCCAACTATCTCAAGAACGAATACCCGCAGACCGTCGCCGTAGTGCTGTCCAAGATCGGCCCGGAACACGCCGCGCGGGTGCTTGCCATTCTGCCGGAGGATCTGGCGCTCGACGTCGTCAACCGCATGCTGCGCATGGAAGCGGTGCAAAAGGAAGTCCTGGAGCGCGTCGAACAGACGCTGCGCACCGAATTCATGTCCAACTTGTCGCAAACCCGCCGGCGCGACGCGCACGAAGTCATGGCCGAGATCTTCAACAATTTCGACCGGCAAACCGAGACGCGCTTCCTGACCGCGCTCGAAGAAGACAATCGCGAAAGCGCCGAGCGCATCAAGACCCTGATGTTCACCTTCGACGATCTGACCAAGCTCGACGTCGCTTCAACGCAGACGCTGATGCGCCATGTCGAAAAGGACAAGCTCGGCGTCGCGCTCAAGGGCGCCACCGAGCCGGTGCGCCAGTTCTTCCTGTCCAACATGTCGACGCGCGCCGCCAAGATGCTGATGGACGACATGCAGGCGATGGGTCCGGTGCGGTTGCGCGAGGTCGACGAAGCGCAGGGGATGCTGGTCAATCTCGCCAAGGATCTCGCCGCCAAAGGCGAGATCGTGATCTCCAAGACCCGCGGCGAAGAAGAGCTGATCTATTGATGCGCCAATCTTTTAGGGCGGTGGCAAGAACGCGGATATGAACGCAGCGACGAAAAAATTCCTGTTCGACACCGATTTTGCCGGCATCGCCGAAGGCAAATCGACGGGCGCGGCGATCACGCTGACCGAGCATGCGCTCAAAGTCGCCGACGCGGAAGCCGCCGCGCATCACCGAGGCTATGCCGACGCGCAGAACGATGCCGCCGTCGAGTCCGGCCAGCGCGTGGCCGACGCGCTCGAGCACATCGCGGCGGCTCTCGCCGTGGCCAACCGCGCGCTGGCGGCGATCGAAACCCGGCTCGAATGCGAGGCAGTCGAGGTTGCAGTCGCGGTGGCGCGCAAGCTCGCGCCGGCCTTGATCGCGGGCGAGCCGTTTGCGGAAATCGCGGCGCTGGCAGGCGAATGCTTCCGCCAACTCATCGCCGCGCCGCACATCGCGGTGCGCGTCAACGATGCGCTCTACGCCGTCGCCAAGGAAAAACTCGACGACATCGTGCGGGCGCGCAGCTTCGAGGGCCGGCTCGTTGTGCTCGCCGAACCCGATATCGCGCTCGGCGACTGCCGAATCGAATGGGCCGACGGCGGCATCAACCGCGACAGCGCCGCCGCCGACGCGGCGATCAGCGCGGCGGTCGACGGTTACATCGGCGCACGCCGCAATAGCGCAGCGCCACACGAAATGCTGAGGAGAGCCGAGCATGAGTGAGGACAGCAAGATCCCGCTACCCAACCTCGACGACAGCGCAACGGCCGTGGAGTCCCCGCCGCTGGCGGCCGAGCCGGACGGGCCCGCCACCCGGATCGCTTCCGACCTCGAAGCGGTGTTCGATGTGCCGGTGCAGGTCTCCGCGGTGCTCGGTCGCGCGCGGATGGACATCGGCGAACTTCTCAAGATCGGGCCCGGCACCGTGCTCGAGCTCGACCGCAAAGTCGGCGAAGCGATCGACATTTATGTCAACAACCGCCTGGTGGCCCGCGGCGAAGTCGTTCTGGTGGAAGACAAGCTCGGTGTGACCATGACGGAAATCATTAAGGCAGAGAGATCGTAATTCGCTCCGCTTAGCGAAGAAGGAATAACAAGATGCGCCTTTTAATCGTCGGCACGCTGAACGGCCAGCTCAGCACCGCGACCAAGCTCGCGATGGACAAGGGCGCGCTGGTCACCCATGCCGCGGATATTGCCCAGGCGCTCGCGGTGCTGCGCTCCGGACGCGGCGCCGACCTCCTGATGGTCGATGTCGCGGTCAGCATCCGCGATCTGGTCAGAGGCCTCGAGGCCGAACACATTCATGCGCCGATCGTCGCCTGCGGCATCGCCACCGATGCGCGCGCCGCGGTCGCGGCCATTCAAGCCGGCGCCAAGGAATATATCCCGTTGCCGCCCGACGCTGAATTGATTGCCGCGGTGCTGGCCGCCGTCGCCGACGACCGGCGCGAGCTGATCTACCGCGACGGCGCCATGGCGCGCGTCGTCAAGCTGGCGCAGCAGGTCGCGACCAGCGAGGCCTCGATACTGATCACCGGCAATTCCGGAACCGGCAAGGAAGTCCTGGCGCGTTACGTGCACGCCCGGTCGAACCGCGCCAAAAAGCCGCTGATCTGCGTCAATTGCGCGGCGATCCCGGAAACGCTTCTGGAATCCGAATTGTTCGGCCACGAAAAGGGCGCCTTCACCGGCGCCGTGGCCCGCCGCGTCGGCAAATTCGAAGAGGCCAACGGCGGCACGCTACTGCTCGACGAGATTTCCGAGATCGACGTGCGGCTGCAGGCGAAACTCCTTCGCGCCATTCAGGAACGCGTCATCGACCGCGTCGGCGGCACCAGGCCGGTGCCGATCGATATCCGCATCGTCGCCACTTCGAACCGCAATCTCGCGGAGGCGGTGCGCGACGGCAGCTTCCGCGAAGACCTGCTGTTCCGGCTTAACGTCGTGAACTTGAAAATCCCCCCCTTACGCGAACGGCTCGCCGACGTGATCGAGCTTGCCGAATATTTCGTCAGGAAATACGCCGCGGCCAACGGCGTGGCGGCACGGCCGCTGTCGGCCGAATCGCGCCGTACGCTGACGTTAAACTACTGGCCCGGCAATGTGCGCGAGCTGGAAAACACCATGCATCGCGCCGTGCTGATGGCGACCGGCAGCGAGATCGGCCCCGAGGCTATCCTCACGCCCGACGGCACCCGGCTCGACCAGCAGAAGAGCGCGCCTGCGGTGGCGCATGCGGCGCTCGCCGCCGAGCAGGTATCGCGCGGACTGGTCGGCCGCACCGTCGCCGAGGTCGAGCGCGACCTTATTCTTCAGACGCTCAAGCATTGCCTCGGCAATCGCACACATGCCGCCAACGTGCTCGGCATTTCGATCCGCACGCTGCGCAACAAGCTCAACGAATATGCCGCCGACGGCTTGCCGGTGCCGCCGCCCGGCGGCGGCGAGCCGCGCGTCGCCGCATAGCGACCATCGCTTGATCGCGATCTCGCCCGAAAACCGGCCATATTTCGGGTTGAGATGCTATGGTTGTCCCGCCTATCCTATGTTCGGAAAACCCCGCATTTTTAGAGAACACCATGCAGCTCCCGCGCCGACGATTACTCCAACTCGCCGCGAGCGCCGTCGCCTTGCCGGCGGTGGCGCGAACCGCGCGCGCCGACACTTATCCGTCGCGGCCGGTGCACCTGCTCGTCGGCTTTCCGCCGGGCGGCGCCGCCGACATTATCGCCCGGCTCACCGGGCAAATGCTGTCGGAACGGCTCGGTCAACCCTTCGTGGTCGAGAACCGCGGCTCGGCGGGGCAGCAAATCGCCGCCGAGGCCGTGGTGAAGGCTGACCCGGACGGCTACACGCTGTTGCTGATGGCAAATCCGAACGTCATCAATGCGATGCTGAACCCAAATCTCAGCTTCAATTTCACCCACGATCTCGCGCCGGTCGGCGGCGTCGATCTCAATCCGCTCATCCTCGAGGTCAATCCGTCGCTGCCGGTACACAGCGTTCCCGAGCTCATCGCCTATGCCAAGGCACATCCGGACAAGCTCAATATGGCGTCCGGCGGCGTCGGTTCGACGCCGCATCTCGCCGGCGAGCTGTTCAAGATGATGACCGGCATCAGCATGTTGCATGTGCCCTACCGCGGCGATGCGCCGGCGATCACCGACCTGCTTGCGGGCCAGGATCAGGTCATGTTCGACCTGATCCTGTTGTCGCTTTCCCACATCCGCAGCGGCGCGCTGCGCGGGCTTGCCGTCACCAGCGCCAAACGGCTGCCGGCGCTGCCCGACTTGGCGCCGGTTGCGGATTTCGTGCCGGGCTACGAAGCCTTCGCCTGGCAAGGCGTTGCCGCGCCAAAGGACACGCCGCCCGACATCGTCGCCAAGCTCAACAGCGAGATCAATACGGCGCTGGCCGATCCCAAGATTTCGTCGCGGCTGACCGACCTCGGCGGCGTGCCGATGCCGCTGACGCCCCCAGCCTTCGGCCAGCTCATTGCCAGCGAGGTCGACAAGTGGGGCAAGGTGATCAAGTTCGCGAATATCAAGACCGGATAGCGGCGAGTACCGAATGGCGAGTAGCGAATAGAGAGATTCGACTTCGCCGTTATTTCGTCGCGTCGCCGCCGTCGACCATGATGGTCTCGACCTCGCCGGCGCCGTTGGCACGCCGGAACGCCGCCGCCTCGTCATAGTCCTTCGAGGTGAAGCAGGCGACGCCCTGCTCGAAAGTCGGAAACTCGATCACCACGAAGCGCTGAAATTTGTGCGGACCTTCCATGACCTGGAAGCGGCCGCCGCGGGCCAAGACCTTGCCGCCATATTTGGCAATGATGGCCGGTACGCGATCGGTGTATTTCTTGTACTCGATCGGATCGTTGATCTTCGAGCGCGCGACCCAATAGGCTGGCATTTACGTTCCTTTCCCCGTCATGATCCAGGCCACGGAATAAAAGACGTGGATGGCCGGGACAAGCCCGGCCATGACGAGGATGGTGGAAGGGGCGATTAGGTCCCGGCAAACAGGCCGCGCAGCAATTTGGCCGACGCCGACAGCGGCGCGGCGGCTGGCCGTGGGCCGCCGATCATGCGCCGGCCGAGCGCGCCGAGAAAATCGGCCTTCGGCATCGGCTTGGCGAACAAATAGCCTTGTCCGGTATCGCAGCCGATGCCCTGCAATTTGTGGCTCTCGTGCATCGTCTCGATGCCTTCGGCCACCGTCTTGAGCTCGAAGCGCTTGGCCAGTTCGACGATGGTCTCGCACAGCCCGGCATTGACGCGGTCGCTATGGCAATTGGTGACGTAGCTGCGGTCGATCTTCAATTCGCTGAACGGCAATTGCCGCAACCGCGCCAGCGACGAATAGCCGGCGCCGAAATCGTCGAGCGCCAGCGTGCAATCGAGCGCGCGCAACTCGTCGGCGACGTCATTGGCGATCTTGAGATCGTTGAGCGCTTCGTCTTCGGTGACTTCGAGGATAAGCCCCGGCCAGCTCGGCGCGCTTGGCCGCTCTTCGCGCAAGATCTGCGCGATCGGCAGCTTGACGAAAGCCGACACCGGCACATTGACGGAGAGCTTCACCGAAGCGCCGAGCGCCGCGCAATCCTCGAAGTCGCGCAGCGCGCTGAGGATGACGCGCTCGGTCAGCGCGAGCATGTCGTCTTCCTTGGCGCCGGGCAAAAACAGCGCCGGCGGGATCACGCTGCCGTCGGGCCGGCGCGCGCGCACCAGGCCCTCGGCGCCGACCAGTCGTTTCGAGCGCAGATCGATCTTGGGCTGGTACCACAGTTCGTACCAATTTCGCCGCAGCACGTCGCCGAGCGTGATCTTCCCGTCGGCCGGCGCGGGATCGCGATCGGGTTCGACCGGCTTTGTGGCGATCAGTCTGCGCAATCCCTTGAACACGGCGAACTTTCCTCGACGGCACCGAGTTTGCCGGACGAGGAGCAGCGGCACCGTTAATGCGGAGAACTACCGATGCGGCGTGGTTTGCGGCCGGTAAGCGATTTCGAGAAATATTTAGATGCCGCAGGTCACTCCGCGGCGCGGCGCGCGGCGATGATCTGATCGGCGGTGCGGCCGGTCAATTCCGCCATGTGATCGAACTTGAAAGTGAACGTGCCGGCGCCCGCGGTCGCCGAGCGGATTTCGACGATAAGATCGCCGATTTCGGCTTCCGGCATTTTGGCGCGGACCACGTCCCAGCCATCCCAGCCTTCACGCGTGTCGAAGCCGAGGATTTGGCCGCGCCGCCCCGACATCAGCGCATTGATCTTCGCGGTGGCCTCGGTCGGGCAGAAGATCTCGACCAGGTGGATCGGCTCGAGCAGGACCGGCTGGCACTGCGGCAGGCCCTCGACGACGCCGATGCGGCCGGCGGTGCGGAAGGCCATGTCGGAGGAATCGACGGTGTGATACGAGCCGTCGACCAGCGCCACATGCAGATCGACCACCGGAAAGCCGAGCGGGCCGTGCTTGAGCGCGTCGACGACGCCTTCCTCGACCGACGGAATATAGTTGCGCGGCACGACGCCGCCGCTGATCTTGTCTTCGAAGGAAAATCCGGAACTGCGCGGCATCGGTTTGATATCGAGCACGACATCGCCGTACTGGCCGTGGCCGCCGGATTGCTTTTTGTGGCGGCCGCGTTGCACGATTCCCTTGCGGATAGTTTCGCGATAGCCGACGCTCGGCGTGCGCCGTTCGATGGCGACGCCGAAACGATCGCTCAATCGCTCGGTGGCGACGCGCAGGTGCATTTCGCCCTGGCCCCACAGCACCACCTCGTGGGTCTCCGGATTATGCACGATGGTGATCGAGGGATCCTCCTCGACCAGCTTGGAGAGCGCCTGGCCGAGTTTCACGTCGTCTTTGCGCTCCTTGGCCGAGATCGCGATCGCCAATACCGGCGGATAGGGCGCAATTCTGGCGAGCGCCGAATGGGCTTGCTTGCCGGCCGTGAGCGTGTCGCCGGTCTTGGCTTTGTCGAGCTTGGCGAAGGCGACCGTTTCGCCGAGCAGCGCCGGCCCGCGCTTCTCGGTGGTCTGGCCGATCAGCTTGAAGACGCCGGCGACGCGACCGGCTTCGTCGTCTTCGGTGAGGAACGTGATCCCGTCGCCGGCCTGCCCCGCCAGCATGCGCACCACCGACATTTTGCCGCCATGGGCGGTATTGAGCGTCTTGAGCACATAAGCGACCGCATCGTTACCGGGTTTGACGCCGAGCCGCTTGGCGGTCTCGGCAATGCCCGGCGATTCATGGCGCAGCGCCTTCAAGAGCCGCAGCACGCCGTTGGCACGCGTCGCTGTGCCCATCAGCACCGGACAAACCAGGCCTTCGCGCAATTCGCGGCGCAGATCGTCGAACACCTTGTCGCGCGGCGGCTGGATGTCCTCGAGCAATTGCTCCATCAGCTCGTCGTCATGATCGGCGAGCGTCTCCAGCATGGAGAAGCGCGCGGTCTTTTCCAGATCGGCGGCATCGCCCTCGAGCGGCACGACCTCGGACGCGGCGTGCTCCTTGTAGACAAAAGCGCGCTCGAGCGCGAGATCGACGAAACCGGAGATGATGTCGCCCTTGAAAGTCGGTATCTGTCGCAGGATCAGCTTGGTGCGCGAGGCGGGCTGCAACAATTTCAGCACGTCGTGGACGCCGGCATCGGCCTTGTCGATTTTGTTGACGAACAGGATGCGGGGAATTTTCCGGTCTTCCAACTCGCGCAGGATGAGCTGGAGCTGCGGGATTTTCTTCTCGTCCAATTCGCACACCACCACCGCCGCGTCGATCGCCGGCAGCACCGCGCGCATGTCGTGAACGAATTCGACCGAGCCTGGACAATCGAGGAAAGTGTAGGCATCGCCCATGAAATTGGTGGTGGCCGCCGTCAGCTCGACGCTCATCTTGTGATGGCGCGCCTCTTTGCTGGCGTCGCCGACGGTATTGCCGGCCTCGATATTGCCTTGGCGCGCAATGGCGCCGGTGCGGGCGAGGATGCCTTCAAGCAGCGTGGTCTTGCCGCTCTGGAACGGACCGACGAGCGCGACGCAGCGTGGGCCGGTCGCCCGCGCGCCATTGCCATTGCCGTTTTGCCGTTACCGTTCGTCGCCGGACTGGTGGCCATGACCGCCTCCCGCAATCGCCTCCTGAAACCGGACCCGTCGTTGCCCCTCTCGATCCTGCCCCGCTTGCGGGGAAGGGAGGGGAGCGAGAAAGCATCGTTTCAGGCGTCGCCGGGGTGGGTCAAGAGGTGTGACATCGCGCCTCGCATTGGGAGTGGACGGCGCAAGCTCTTCCCAGGCCGGCCGCGCCAGCCCGTCCGTTCCGCAGGTTCGGCTGACGGCTATTGCGCGAGATGCAGTTCCAACGCGCCGATGCCGGCCGCGGCATTGAGCCCGACTTGACCCTGGACCGAGAGCGGTTGCAACGCCACCGAACGGTTCGAACCGCCGATCAGCGCATTGGCGCCGACGCCAGCGCCGACGGTCGCTTCCGCCTGCGCTCCGGCATAAGTGCCGGACAGCATGCCGACATAGCGGTTGGTGCCCGCAAACACCGCCCAGACGATGGCGCTGCCGGTGGTGAAACCGACGTCAAGGCCGATCTTGGTCATCGTGCCCGTATAGGCTTCGGGCGGCCCGCCATCAGGCTGGAAGGTGCAATTCACGTTGCGTTGCGACCCGACGATCAGGCCTACGCCGGCCGAAACCGAGCAGGCGAGCTGGCCAACTTGCACGCGGCTTGCCTGCGCATGGGCCGGCAGTGCCGTGGTCGCTGCAAACGCCGCCGCGGCGACGAACGCGAGTGCAAAACCCTTAGAAACCATAGTCTTACTCCCTCACCCGGCCCGCGTCTGGGCCCTCCTGCCTGGATTGTAAGCGAGAATGAAGGCCACGTCTCGCGTCGTTTTGTGCAGCGTTAAAGCGCCCGTTTGCTGGAACGCCTGCGCGCTCCTTCCTCCCGCACACAGGGAGAAGTGAATAGCGGGGGCAAAATGGACATGACGCGGACATCGTCAAAGGTCGGAATCTGACCGATCTCGGACACGGAGTGTGCATCGCTGAAACGGCGAACGCGGAACATTCCAAGCGCGTCGCTAACTTGCCCCGTCCGCTGCCATTTATGCCACTCGACTACCGGCTTTTGAGAACGTCGTATGAGTGACCGATACAGTCGTACCCCCAACTCCCGACACAGTTTTGACGGTGGCGTTGAGACCTTGCGCAAGCGCCTTGACGATGCCGGTGCCAAGGCCGGTTTTCGGTTGCGCAAAGACGCCATCTTGCTTGCCGGCCCCGTTGTCGGCGACCGAAAGCTCCCAGTCTGTCCCATTGATTTCATAGGTGATGATAATTTGTCCCGTTGTGTCTGCTTTGGGAAATGCGTGTTTCAAAGAATTCATGACGAGTTCAGTTGTGATCAGACCAATACTTTCGGCCTGACGTGAGCTCAAAGTACCCCCGTCGCCAACCACTCTCACCGTTACCGGCCGAGCGTCCCCAATCATCGAGGTTGCGAGTGCCTCACTCAGCCTCCTGAGGTAAGCAACCATTTCAATAGGCCCTATTGTTCCCGATGCATGGAGTTGCCGTTGTACGGCTGCTATCGATATGACGCGATCATGAATGTCCTGCAAAAGCGGGCGCGTCTCTTCGGAACTGACCGTATTTGCTTTCATCAAAATGATGCCGGCGATGATCTGCAGACTATTGGCGATCCGGTGCTGAATTTCTTCCAGCAACACGTCTTTCTGTTGCAACAGATCGTCCTTTTCCTGCTCCAATTTGCGCCGCACGGTGACATCTTCAATTCCGAGGAGAATGGTCGTCTCGGCGCCTTCCTTGTAGAAAACCTGACAAGCGTTCAAGCGCATGATGCGGGTGCCAAGATGCGGAAATTCGTGCTCGACTTCATAATCCTCCATCACACCATGTTCTGGGATGATTTTCTCGAGCAGCAACCGAAGTTTCGGAATATCCCATTGTCCATCGCCTAATGCGTAAAGGAGTTTTCCCTGTGTCTCCTCGGGGCTCACCTCGAATGCCGAATAGAAAGAGCGGCTCGCGGCAATAACGCGCAACGCTTTGTCGAGCACAATGACAGGTTCCCGGACCGTATCGACAATGCTCTGAGCCAATGCGCAGGCGTCTGCGACATTGGTAAACTGCTCTCTGAAATTGGTTTTTTGCACATTTCCTCCGCGACGGTTTCACGGAGAGTTCCGTCGGACGGGGCCACGTAAATGGCCCGTCAAAAATACACTCGGCCGGACGAAAAATATGGCTAGGCTGAATGGGAGTCTGAGCAAAATTGCTCACTCTGGAACACGACGGCTGCAGGGGCGTCCGGGTAGCAATTGAACGGGCTGCGATGTCTGCCTGTGGCCGATCGCGTCATTTTCGCCATCTAGTGTCCCCCTTAAAAAAACCCGAGCAACTCGCAGCCGGTGCCGGCTTGAAATTGCGCCTTGTGGCGCTTGCCCGGAATATCGATGACATGCACCGAGCCGTCGCCCTGGCAGGCGACAAACAATTCGCCGTTGCGGAACGCCATGTCCATCGGCTGCGAGCCGACCTTGATCGCGGTCTGCTCGCGGAACGACGGATCGATGAGACTGACGGTATCGCTGTTGAGGCTTGATACGGCAAGGAGCGAGTTGTCCGGCGCAAAGCGCGCGATCTGCGCCGCTTTCGGCACGTCCTGAAGGACGAGCTCCTCGCGCACTTTTCCGGCCGCGGTGTCGATCAAGAATAATGTCGGCTGGGCATCGTCGACCGCCACCACGGTGCGGCCATCCGGTGTGATGGCGATGCCGGCAAGCGGCCGCGGCGTCGCGACCTTGCCGAGGAGTTTGCGCTTCGGCAGATCGATGACGGAGACGGTCGCGTCCTCCTCGTTCTCGGTGTAGAGCCGCGCGCCGTCCGGCGCGATGATCAGGCGATGGCCGTTGGTCGAGCCGGAATCGATGGCGTCGACCACTTTGTTGGCCGCCCGGTCGATCACCGCGACCTTCGCCGAGTTCTCGCAGGTGATGTAGATGAAACCGTCCGGCCCGAGTTTGAGCGTATGCGGCGCGATATAGGGCGACAGATCGATGGTGGTGACAAGCGCGCGCTTATGCAGATCGAAGACGCAGAGGTGATGCTGCGGATGCGGATTGCGGCCGTGGATGCCGTCGCCAAAGATCGGCACATAGGCCATCGCAGGCTGGCTGCCGGTCTCCGGCACGATCAGCAATTCATGCACGGTCTTAGCAAAGCCGTCGATCACAACCTCGGTGGCGAAGGTGTCCGGATTGAGGAACAGGACCTTCGTTCCCATCTTGTCGACCGCGATCATGCCGTGTTCCGCGTTGGCCATCGTTTCTTCCCTTGCTCACCTTCACATTCTACCGCGTCGCGGCTGTGCTTGTCCCAGCCACCCATGTCTTAGGGCACTGCTCTTGGGGGCACTGCGGCGGCAAAGACGTGGATGCCCGCGACAAGCGCGGGCATGGCGGTTACGATAATAGCTCATCGGGAGAGCAATCAATGACCGCCGTCGCAGCACGTAACATCAAATTCTTAAGCCACAGCGACCAGGGCGGCCGCGGCGACGGCGTGCAGGTTATGGTCAATAACGGCTTCGCCTATATCGGGCACGGCTTTTCCAACGGCATCACCGTCATCGACGTGCGCGATGCGAAAAGCCCGAAGACGGTCAATTTCCTGCCCTGCCCGCCGAACACGCGGGCGCATCATCTGCAAACCCACGGTGATCTATTGCTAGCTGTCAACGGGCCGAGCGTGTGGACCATGCAGGTGAGCCAGGAGGCTTATTTTGCCGGCACCTCCGGCGACGCGCTCCTCGGCCAGAAATTCACCAGCGGGCTACGCGTTTACGACCTGGCGAAACCGCAAGCGCCGCGCGAAATCGCGTTTCTGCCGCTTGGCGGGCTCGGCCCGCACCGCATCTGGTATGTCGGCGAGCGCTACGCTTATGTCTCGGTTCACCTGCCGGAATTTTCCGACCATATGCTGGTCATCGTCGACATGAAGGAGCCGACCAAGCCGGAAGTGGTCGGAAAATTCTGGCTGCCGGGCATGTGGACCGGCGGTGGCGAGACGCCGAGCTGGCCCAAGGGCCGGCGCTATGCGCTGCATCACGCGCTGGTCGCCGGCAATCTTGCCTATAGCGCCTGGCGCGACGGCGGCCTTGCCATCGTCGACGTCGGCGATCCGGCCAAGCCCAAAATGCTGGCGCACCGCAACTGGGATCCGCCGTTCGGCGGCGGCACCCATTCGCCGCTGCCGCTGCCGGACCGCAATCTCTTGGTCGTCGCCGACGAGGCGAATTTCGCCGATTGCAGCAAGGGGCTTCGCTATATCTGGGTGTTCGATGTGCGCGAGCCGTCGAACCCGGTCAGCATCGCCACCATGCCGATTCCCGACGAGGCCGACTATTGCAAGAAGGGCGGCAATTTCGGGCCGCATAATCTGTGGGAGAACCGGCCCGGCGCGTTCGTCAGCTCGCGCTTTATTTTTGCGACGCTGCACAATGCCGGCGTGCGCGCCTACGACATCGCCAATCCGTTCGCGCCGCGCGAGGTTGGATATTTCGTGCCGCCGGCTCCGGAGAGAATGTTCGACCCGCGGCCGAACCGGCCGCAGGTGATCCAGTCCTGCGATTGCTACGTCGACGCCGAGGCGCGAATGTATGTCACCGATTCCAACGCCGGACTTTACATTCTGCAATTCGAGGGCGAGTAACCGTAGAAATATAGGGTGGGTTGAGCAGAGCGAAACCCACCGTGCAGCCTCGCCGCCTGCGGTGGGTTACGCCACTCTCGCGGCTAACCCACCCTACATGTTGCCGCATTGACAGTGGGCGTGCGCCCTTCCACACTCACGCGAAACAAGGCCGCGCCAGCGGCCGAATAATGTCAATCCGGACAAATCTCGATTTCGTCGGATCATGGGGAGGATCATATGGCGGCGACTGTAACGGCAGCGCAAATGGGCGGTGGCGCCCAGACCATCGAAGGCTTCGTCGGCAACGCACTCGACGACGCGAAAATATCGCCGCTGCATCGGCGCGTCATCGGGCTCATCGCCGCGGGCTATTTCTTCGACGTCATCGATTTCACCGTGTTCGGCTCGCTGGTTCCGTTCATCCTGCAGTCCAAGTTTGCGACCGGACCCGAAGTTGCAGCCATCGGCAGCGCCACCGTGTTCGGCCTGTTCATCGGCACCGCGGGCCAGGGCGAGTTCTCGGACCGGTTCGGGCGCCGCTTCATCTACCAGTTCAATCTGCTCTTATTCGGCATCTTTACCCTGCTCGGCGCGTTCGCGCCGAGCGTCACCGTACTGATCATCTGCCGCTTTATCGCCGGCGTCGGGCTGGGCGCCGAGCAACCGCTCTGCTTCGTCTATGCCGGCGAATATTCGCCCAAGCGCATCCGCGGCCGCATCCTGGCGATCATTCATTTCATCGGCGGCGCCTGCGTGTGGCCGATCGGCACCGCGCTTGTGCTCCTGCTCGGCAGCTCGCTATCGGTACCCGAAAACGTCTGGCGCGGCGTCTGGGTCATCGTCGGCATCGGCGCGCTGATCGTCTGGGTGCTGCGCTTTTCGCTGCCGGAATCGCCGCGTTATCTGGCGACGCACGGCCGCGGCAAGGAAGCAATCGACGTGCTCGGCCGGCTCGGCATTGCCGGGCCGACGCAGCCGCTGTCGACCGATGCCGCGAGCAACACCAAGAGCGACCCGTTCGCAGTGGTCTTCAGCCAGTTCCCGACCCGCGTCATCGCCGGCATGATCTGCTTCACGGCATTCTTCGGCGTCGCCATCGGGCTCGGCGCCTGGCTGCCGAACATCATGAACGCCAAGGGCTTCTCGATCACCAAGTCGCTGCAATATGTGTTGGCGATGAACTTCGCGGTGCCGTGCGCCAGCCTCTTCATGATGTACGCCCTCGACAAATACGGCCGCAAGATCACCTCGGTCTGCGCTTTCGTTGCCGCCGGGCTGATGGCGATCGTGTTCGCCAATGCCGAGACCGCGGTCGAGCTCATGGTGGCCGGCTTCATCATGATCTTCTTCGTCCAGGTCGCCGGCAATTCCATGCAGATTTTCGCCTCCGAGGTCTTCCCGACCAATGCGCGCACCTCCGGCTTTGGCTGGGCGGCGGGCGTCGGCCGGCTGGCGACGGCCTTCATCATGCCGACAATTCTGTGGGTGCAGAACGGCTACGGCCTGACGACGGTGTTCGTGTCGCTGGCGATCTTGCTTTTGATCGCGGCCGTGTCGGTGACCCAGTTGGGACCCGAGGCGCGGCAGAAGAGCCTCGACGAGATCGCGCCGCCGACGGGGTAGCCGCGGCGATCAAATAACGTCATGCCCGGGTCATAGGCGAGCGAAGCGACGCCGTTCTTTGAACGGCTATGCCCGGCCATGACGGCAATGAAGCGGCCGCGAATAGCGCGGCCGCGCTTCTTTCCATTTACTGCAAATTGCCGCAGAAGCGCTGGATGCGGGTGCAGGCTTCTTCCAGCGCCGAGGTCGCCGTCGCGTAGGAGATGCGGAACGCAGGGCCGACGCCGAACGGCGTGCCCTGCACCACCGCTACGCCTTCGGCTTCGAGAAGCTCGGTGACGAAATCCTCGTCGGTCGCGAGCTTCTTGCCGGTCGGCGCCGTCTTGCCCATGGTGCCGGCGCAGGACGGATAGACGTAGAACGCGCCTTCCGGCTTCGGGCACTGCAGGCCGTTGGCCTGGTTGAGCATCGACACGCAGAGGTCGCGGCGCTCCTTGAAGATTTTGTTGTGCTTGGGGATGAAGTCCTGCGGCCCGTCGAGCGCCTCGAGCGCGGCATATTGCGCCACCGCCGTCGGATTCGACGTCGACTGCGACTGGATCATCGCCATGGTCTTGATCAATTTCTCCGGGCCGCCGGCATAGCCGATGCGCCAGCCGGTCATGCAATAAGCCTTCGAGCAGCCGTTGACCGTCAGCGTGCGCTCATAGAGCCGCGGCTCGAGCTGCGCCGGCGAGTAGAACACGAAGTCGTCGTAGACCAGATGCTCATACATGTCGTCGGCCATGACGTGGACGTGCGGATGCCGCACCAGCACGTCGGTCACCGCCTTGAGCTCGGCTTTGGTATAGGCGGCGCCGGTCGGGTTCGACGGCGAGTTGAAGATGATCCACTTGGTCTTCGGCGTGATCGCCTTCTCCAGGTCTTGCGGCTTCATCTTGTAGCCGGTCGCCATGGAGGTGACGACCTCGACCGGCGTGCCGCCGGCCAAGCAGCACCATGTCCGGATAGCTCACCCAATAAGGCGCCGGAATGATCACTTCGTCGCCCGGATTGAGCGTCGCCACCAGCGCATTGTACAGCACCTGCTTGCCGCCGGTGCCGACGATGATCTGCGACGGCTTGTAGTCGAGCGCGTTCTCGCGCTTGAACTTGCGCGCCACCGCGGCCTTCAACTCGGCCATGCCGTCGACGGCGGTGTATTTCGACGTCTTGCCCTCGCTGATGGCGCGGATCGCCGCCAGCTTGATGTTGTCGGGCGTATCGAAATCCGGCTCGCCGGCGCCGAGCCCGATGACGTCGCGGCCCGCCGCTTTCAGCGCACGCGCTTTATCCGTCACGGCGATGGTCGCCGACGGCTTGATGCGCATGATCTGGTCCGCGATGAAGGCCATTTTGCAGTCTCCGATCTCCAGCTTGTCAAAAGCGGGTGCTTGTTAAAGCCGCCCCGGCGCACAGGCAAGCGCAAAACCCTCAAAATTTCCTCACATCTGCGGCATTTGCCGCGGGGCGTGCGCGCAAAAGCAACGGTCCCGGCAACACTCCATTAAGCCCGACTGGCCTAATGGCGGGCTTAAGCCATCTGGGAACCGCCATGCACCGGGCCTGCGCGATGTTGCGGAGCGGCGATTGGCTCACGCGCGAGCGCGTGCGCCTGGTCGCCATCGCGTTGTTGATCGCCTCGGCGGCGGGCTTTCTGTTCCTGGTCGCGACCTCGCACGGCGCGGTCGACCTGCAAGGCCGGCCGCTCGGCACCGATTTCTCCAACGTCTATGCCGCCGGCACTTACGTCCTCGGCGGCGACGCCAATGCGGCCTTCGATCCGCCGCAGCAATTCGCCCGCGAGCAGGCGATCTTCGGCGCAGCGACGCAATTCTACGGCTGGCATTATCCGCCCTACTTTCTGTTCGTCGCCGCGCCGCTGGCGTTGATGCCCTACGGACTGGCGCTTGCGGTGTGGCAGGGGGTGACGCTGGGGCTTTATTTGTTGATGATGTGGGCGATCGTGAAAGCCTCTTCCCCTGAAACGGGAGGAATAGTAACCGGCGACTGGACGTGGCTCCTTCTCGCCCTCGCCTTCCCGGCCGTGCTGATCAATATCGGCCACGGCCAGAACGGATTTCTCACCGCGGCGCTGCTTGGCGGCGCGCTTGTCGCGCTCGACCGCCGTCCGCTGTTGGCCGGCATTCTGTTCGGGCTTCTGGTCTATAAGCCGCAATATGGACTGTTGCTGCCGATCGTGCTGGGCGTCAGCGGCCGCTGGAAATGTTTCGCCGCCGCCGCGGCGACCGTCGCGGTGTTGACGATCGCGACTACGCTCACTTTCGGCGCATCGGTGTGGAGCGCCTTTCTCGATTCGACCCATTTCACCCGCACCGTCGTGCTCGAACAGGGCAATACCGGCTGGTACAAGATCCAAAGCGTCTTTGCCTGGGCGCGGA
Organism: uncultured Alphaproteobacteria bacterium; assembly: GCA_963816565.1. Taxonomy (GTDB): domain Bacteria; phylum Pseudomonadota; class Alphaproteobacteria; order Rhizobiales; family Xanthobacteraceae; genus BOG-931. The sequence goes on from CAWFLM010000006.1 coordinate 101,618, forward strand.
TGTGGGGCGCGCCGATCCCGCTGGCTTATGCGGTGCAGGGCATTGCGACCGTCGCTCTCGCCGCTGCGCTGGCCTGGCTATGGCGCAGCGCGGCGCCTTATCCGCTCAAAGCGGCGGCGCTGTGCCTCGCCACGATTCTCGCCACGCCCTACAGCTTCGACTACGACATGATGGTGCTGGCGCCGGCGATCGCGTTTTTGGCCGTAGACGGTTTCGTTCGCGGATTTGGGCCGTGGGAGAAGACTTTGCTCGCGGCGCTTTGGCTGGTGCCATTGATCGCCCGCAGCGTCGCGCATGTGAGTCTGGTTCCGCTCGGCGTGCCGGCGATGCTCGCTATGTTCGTGCTGATATTGCGGCGCAGCGAAGTTTTTGCCGCGCCGATGGCGTTCTCCGCCGCTTCAGCTAAAATGACGGCCGCAGCGCCACGACATCGCCGCGTTGAAGTCGTAACACCGCAACACTCGCGCGATACTGCCGCACGGAAATCAGGAAGCGGCAATGTTTACGCTCTATTCGATGCAACGATCCGGCAACAGCTACAAGGCGCGGCTCGCGCTGGCGCAGCTGGGCATTCCCTATCGGCTGGTCGAGATCGACATTCTCAAGGGCGAGAGTCATACGCCCGAATTCCTCGCCAAGAATCCGAACGGCCAGGTACCGCTTCTTGAAGTCGCGCCGGGCCGCTATCTCGCCGAGTCGAACGCCATCCTCTGGTACATCGCCGGCGGCACGCCGCTGGCGCCCGACGATCGCATCGACCGCGCCGAAATCCTGCAATGGATGTTCTTCGAGCAGCACAGCCTCGAACCCAATCTCGGCGCGGCCTATTTCTGGCTGGCTCTGGTCAAAGGCGGGCGCGAATTGCAGCAGCACGCGCTCGAAGATTGGATGGAAGAAGGCAATCGCGCGCTCGGCGTGATGGAGAAACATCTCGCGCTGCACGACTTCTTCGCCGCCGACCGCTACACCATCGCCGACATCGCGCTCTACGCCTATACCCACGTCGCGCATCAATGCGACTACGATCTGGCGACGTTTCCGGCGATCCGCGCCTGGCTCGATCGCGTCGCCCGTCAGCCGGGCCATGTGCCGATGGAATTTCAGCCGGCCGCCGCCATGCCGGCGCTGTAAGGCGGCGTTTCCGCAAAGCCACAGCTGCGGTTTATCGTCTGCCCGGATCGCGGCGTTAACCATCCATTAACCAAAAACCACCAAATCGCCTTTATTCTTCAATCGCATCGCCCAAGTCCGACGCGATCTTCCGGCAACCCACGAATTGATTCGCGAAGGATGACGACCATGACTGGGCTGACCGGGAAGGTCGGTTTCGCTTCCCCGATTGCCGAAAAGGCAATTGCCAAGCGACGCCGCGTCGGCGTCGAACTGTTTGCGACGCTCGCGCTCGCGATTTCGCTGGTCGTTGCCGCGACCGCGGTGTCGATCGGCATGGCGCGCGCGCAAGCGCTCCACGCCGTCATCGTTCGGCTTTAGAGCATGATGCCTGGCTGCCGCCGCCGTTCGTCGCGCGCTTTAATCGATCTTGATGTCGGCCGCTTTGATGATCGGCCACCACTTGTCGATCTCGGCCTTGTGATAGGCCGCAAGCGCCGCCGGGTTCTGCTGATCGGGCGGGAAGATGACTTGGCCGAGAGCTTCGATCCGCTCCCGCACGGCCGGATCGGCCAGCGCGGCCATGACGGCTTTGTCGAGACGATCGACGATGGGTTTCGGCGTGCCCTTGGTCGCCCACAGGCCATGCCAGAACGAGATCCTCAGACCCGGCACGCCGGCTTCGATCATGGTCGGCGTGTCCGGCGATTTCGGCCAGCGCTGTTCGCCCATGACCGCAAAGGCCTTGAACCGGCCCGCCTGCACATTGGCGAGCGTCTGCGACGCTTCGAGGCAGGACAAATCGATTTGGCCGCCGATCAGATCCTGCATCGCCGGCGCGGCGCCGCGATACGGCACATATTGAAAATGCGCGCCGGTCTTCTGCGCAAAATAGAGGCCGCACAGATGCGCCGCGCTGCCGGCGCCGACCGTGCCGAATGTGATCGGATTGGGATTCGACTTCACCCAGGCGATCAGCTCGGTCGCAGTCTTCGGCGGCAAGGCGTTCTTGCCGAGGATCCACAGCGGCGAAGTCGCCAACAGCGAGATCGGCTGCAGATCCTTCAGCACGTCGTAATCGAGCGAGTAGATCGCCGGCGAGCCGACATGGCTCGTCCAATTGCCGATGCCGATCGTATAGCCGTCCGGGCTGGCGTGGACGACGCGGCCGGTTGCGATCGTGCCGCTGGCGCCGCTGACGGTTTCGACCACGACGGTCTGGCCGAGCGTGCGCCCCATCGCGTCGGCAAGGATGCGCGCCAGCGTGTCGGTCGGACCGCCGGGCGGAAAGCCGACCAGCATGGTGATCGGGTGCGACGGATAATCGTCGGCCAGCGCCGCGAGCGCGCTGCCGACAACGCAACCAGCGCGACGAGCGCGCCGACAAAACGGGCTTCGTGTCATGGTGTTTCCCCTTGGCGTTTCCCCGCCGTGACGATGCCACGGGCGATGCCGCTAAAAGGTCAGGAAGGCTGTCGTGACGGCCTTGCGACAGCGGCGCGCGGCTTGATCGGCATGGCGATTGACGCCATCTACGGTCGACCTGTAACCATCCGAAAATGTTTGCACTTTTCGAACGATTCTTGACGCCGACGGCGGCGCCGGAAAATCCCGAGCCGCCGCCGGGACTGATCGCCTTCCTGTGGCACTTTGCCCGCCAGGCGAAGTGGCTGTTCGCGGCCTTGTTCGTGGTGGAACTGTTGGTCGCACTCAGCGACAGCGCGGTGCCGTGGTTCATGGGCCGCGTCGTCACCATGGTGACCAAGACGCCGCCTGACCGCTTCCTCGCCGAGGGCTGGCCGTGGCTCGTCGGCATGGCCGTCGTGGTGCTGATCGTGCGCCCGGCGGTGACGCTCACGCGCTATCTCATCACCAATCAGGCCATCGCCGCGCCGTTCACCGGCCTGATCCGCTGGCAGTCGCATTGGCACGTGGTGCGCCAGAGCTGGGCGTTCTTTCAGAACGATTTCGCCGGCCGCATTTCCAATCGCGTCATGCAGACCGGGCCGTCGGTGCGCTCGACGCTGACCGCGACCATCACCACGGTCTGGTACATCATCGTCTATGGCTCTCCGCCATCGTGCTGACCGCCAGCCGCCGACCGCTGGCTCGCCGTGCCGATCCTGCTGTGGTTTGCCGGCTACGCCGCGCTGCTTGTATTATTTCGTGCCGCGCATGCGCGAGCGCTCGAAGGTCAGCTCCATCGCGCGCTCGACGCTGATGGGGCGCATCGTCGACAGCTACACCAATATCCTCACGGTAAAGCTGTTCGCCCGCGCCCGCGAAGAGGACCAATACGTGCGCAACGCGGTCGACCGCCACGTCGATCTGTTTATTGCCTCGCAGCGCCTGCTCACCGTCTTCGGCAGCATGCTCGACGTGCTCAATGCGCTGCTGATCGCCGGATCGGGCGCGCTGGCGCTCGTGCTGTGGCGCTACGGCGCGGTCGAGGTCGGCGCCATCGCCATGGTGCTGCCGCTGACGCTGCAGCTCACCAATATGTCGCGGCAGATCGCCATGCGCATCACCGAGATCTTCGAGGATGTCGGCGTGGTGCAGGAGGGCATGCTGACCATCGCGCAGCCGCTGCAACTGCCCGACCCGGCCGGCGCCAAGCCGCTGACGGTCCGCGCCGGCCGTATCGATTTCAAGAACGTCAGCTTCGGCTACGGCCGCGAGACCGGCGTGCTGCAGAATTTCAATCTGACAATCCAGCCCGGCGAGAAGATCGGACTGGTCGGCCGCTCCGGCGCCGGCAAATCGACCGTGGTCAATCTGCTGCTGCGCTTTTTCCATCTCGAAGACGGCGCGATCCTCATCGATGGCCAGGATATTTCCGGACCTGACCCAGGAATCGCTGCGCTCGCAAATTTCCGTCGTGACGCAGGACACGTCGCTCCTGCATCGCTCGATCCGCGCCAATATCCGCTACGGCCGGCCGACGGCGGGCGAGGAAGACATCGTGCGCGCGGCAAAGCTCGCCCACGCCCACGACTTCATCCTCGATCTGGAAGACTGGAACGGCCGGCGCGGCTACGACGCCCATGTCGGCGAGCGCGGCGTCAAGCTGTCCGGCGGCCAGCGCCAGCGCGTCGCCATCGCCCGCGTGATCCTCAAAAACGCGCCGATCCTGGTGTTCGACGAGGCGACTTCCGCGCTCGACAGCGAGGTCGAAGCCGCGATCCAGTCGAGCCTCGGCACGCTGATGGACGGCAAGACCGTGATCGCCATCGCGCATCGGCTCTCGACCATCGCGCAGATGGACCGCCTCGTCGTGCTCGAGCACGGCCGCATCGTCGAGCAAGGCAGCCACCGCGAACTGATCGCGCAAAATGGCCATTACGCGGCCCTGTGGCGGCGCCAGGCCGGCGGCTTTATCGACGCCGGCGACATGCAGGCGGCGGAGTAGGGTTGCGTCTCCCGGTGGGGGGCAAGCTGATTTCGCTCCCGCCCAATCCGCGCTACGCTTGCTGATCGACGTAACGGCAGCCTCGATCTGTGACGACGATCCCGGGAGGCGATCAATGAGCGAAGCCGACGAATTGCGGCAACGGGCCGAAGCTTTGCTGGCCATGGCGCTGAAAGCCCGCGAGGCCGGCCAATTTGCCAATGCCGAAAGCCTGCTCGCCGAGGCGGCGCAATTCAGCAATGAAGCCGACGCGCTGGAGACAGCCAAGGCCCATTCCGATCCGCGATTTTGGGGCAGCGGCAAGCCCGCTCGACCGCAACAGCCCGACAAAGGCAAAAAGAAAGAATAGAGTCCGCCCTGGAGCGACCGCCATCGACTTTGCCTTCACAGAGCTTCAGCAATCCGTGCGTGCCGCAGTCGAAAAAATCTGCGCGCGCTTTGGCGACGATTATTGGCTGAAGCGCGACGGCGACGGAAACTTTCCCGAGGAATTCTATCGCGCGATCGCCGACGACGGCTGGCTCGGCATCTGCATCCCGCAGGAGTTCGGCGGCTCGGGCCTTGGCGTCACCGAAGCGGCCGCGATGATGCACGCCATCACCGCCTCCGGCGCCGGGCTGTCCGGCGCCTCCGCCGTACACATGAATATCTTCGGGCTCCATCCCGTCGTGCTTTACGGTACCGCGGAGCAGAAACGCCGCATGCTGCCGCCGATCGTCGCGGGCAAGGAAAAAGCCTGCTTTGCGGTGACCGAGCCGGACGCAGGCCTGGAAACCGCAAAGCTCAATACCACCGCGAAGCGCCACGGCGACATTTATGTCGTCAACGGCGCCAAGATCTGGATTTCCACGGCGCAGGTCGCCGACCGCATGCTGATTCTCGCGCGCACCGCACCGTTCGGCGAAGGCCGCAAGCCGACCGACGGCTTAAGCCTGTTCTACACGGCGCTCGACCGCCGTCACGTCGAAGTGCGCGAGATCGAAAAGATGGGCCGCAAGGCGGTCGACTCGAATTCGCTGTTCATCGACGGCCTGGAAGTGCCGGTTGCGGACCGCATCGGCGAAGAGGGCCGCGGCTTCGAATACATCCTGCATGGACTCAACCCCGAGCGCATCCTGGTCGCCGCGGAAGCGATCGGGCTCGGCCGCGCCGCGCTGGCCCGCGCCACTGCCTATGCCAAAGACCGCGTCGTGTTCGGCCGGCCGATCGGACAAAACCAGGCGATCCAGCATCCGCTGGCGCAATGCTGGATGGAGCTCGAAGCGGCCGATCTGATGATGCTGAAGGCCGCCTGGCAATACGACCACGGCCTGCCCTGCGCGCCGGCCGCCAATGCGGCAAAATTCCTCGCCGCCGAGGCCGGCTTCAAAGCCTGCCAGACCGCGATCGCGACCCATGGCGGCTACGGCTACGCCAAGGAATATCACGTCGAGCGCTATTTCCGCGAGATGATGATCCCCAAGCTGGCGCCGGTGTCGCCCCAGCTCATTCTCTGCTTCATCGCCGAAAGGGTGCTCGGGCTGCCAAAGTCATATTGACCGAGCGTGGCGGGTTACCACTCGCCGTGTCGGGCAAACCGGCGATCCTTTTGCGAATGATCTGGGAACAAAAACCGCCCTATGTCATTTGGCGCATTCAGGGTAGTGGGCGGGCCGGCAATGGCAGTCGTATTGATCGTGGAGGACGAGGAGCAGGTCCGCGTCCTGGCGGAGTCGTATCTCCAAGAGCAGGGCCACCAAACGGTCTCGGCAGCGACCGCCGAAGAAGCCTTGGCCGCGCTTGACGTGACCGAGCACGTCGACCTCTTGTTCACCGACATCGGCCTGCACGGCGATCTTCATGCCGATCTCGAACGGGCGAAGCAGGTAGTCGTGCGCCGGCCCGAACTCAAGGTGCTGTACACCACCGGCCAAAGCGTGACCGACGGCATGATGGCGATGTTCGTCAAGGCTTCGGCTTTACTGCCGAAGCCTTATACGGTCGATCAATTGCAGCGGAGCCTTGAGATCCATTTCGACATCGCGTCCGCGGCGCCGTAGTCCGGCATTCAGGCGGCAAGTTTTTCTTCGCTCTCCACCGCGTTGGCGCATGGCGCGGCCATCACCGGCCGCGCCACGAGCCAGAGCGCCAGCGCCGCCGACGCGATGGCGCCGAGCGTCAAAAAGGCCGCGGCATAACCAAAGCGTTCGGCGACGATGCCACCAACGGTCGGGCTCAGCGCCGCGCCGACGCCTTGCAGTGTCATCACCGCGCCAAGTCCGGCATTGACTCGCCCGGTCCCGGAGAGGATACGCGCCACCAAGCCAGGCACCGCTACGCCCAAGACGCCGGCGCCGACGCCGTCAAGAATCTGCACCGGGCCCAATCCCCATGGACCGCTCACCAGCGACGCGGTGACGCCGCGCACCGGCAGGGCGACGAGCGCGATCAGAAAGACGAGCCAGTAGCCCCGCGTCTCGGCCAACCGCGCCGCCAGGAGCGAGGCCGGGATCATGGTGATCTGCGCAACGACGATGGTCGCGCCGGTAAAGGCACTCGGATTGCCGGCGCCGTGCGCCACCACCGCCTGGCCGAGGAGCGGCAGCATCGCGGCATTGCCGAGATGAAACAATGTCAGCGTCGCGCCGAGCACGAGCAGCGGGCGCGAGTGCAGCAGCACGGTAAATGCCGCAACGTCTTCGCCGTCGTGCGCCGCCGCGCCGCGCGCCGCCCGGTGATCGATCGCGCGCGGCATCGATGGCGCTCGCCGCGGCAACCGAAAACAAAGCCATGATCGACAGCACGACAAAAACCGCGCCGAGACCGAAGAAATATCCGGTCAACCCGGCCAAAGCTGCCGCCACCACATTGCCGGAATGATTGTAGGCCTGGTTGCGACCGAGTTGATGCGCGAAGCCGCGTTGGCGCACCAGTCCCAAGGTGATCGCAGCGATTGCGGCGCCGGCTGCTGCGCCGGCGATGCCGGTCGCGACTTGCGCGGCGCCGACCAGGATCATGTCCGGCCAGATGAGCGTGGCGATCGATGCCGCCGTGATAGCCAGTGCGCTCAGGACGACCAGCGCGCGCTTCCAATAGGTGCGATCGACCAGCGCGCCGATTGGCGTTGTGACCGCCATCCCGGCAATGCCGCCGACGGTCATGACGACGCCGATCTCCGCCGGGGTCCAATGCCGTCCCTGCAGAAAGACGCCGAGGAACGGCCCAAGCCCGCCCTGCACGTCGGCCATAAAAAAGTTCAGCGCGTTGAGTGCGAAAAGCGAGCGCCGCTTTGCCGGCATCGTCTCGAACCAACGCGACATGACGAGCGGCATCAGATCGGCGCGCGGAACACGAAGAATGCCCCGAGCGCGATGAAGGCAAAGCCGATCATCTGGTTCCAGGTGACGGCCTGGTTCAGATAAAATACCGAGAACAGGCCGAACATCGACAGCGTGATCACCTCTTGGATGGTCTTGAGCTGGGCCGCGCTATAAACGGCATTGCCGTACCGGTTGGCCGGCACCGATAGACAGTATTCGAAGAAGGCAAGGCCCCAGCTGATCAGGATGACCTGCCAGAGCGGCACCTCCTTGAACCGCAAATACCAGTACCAGGCGGTCGTCATGAAGGCGTTGGAGCCGATCAACAACAGGATGGGGAGTACGTAAGGAGATACCGTCAGCGCTGGCATGAGCACCTGCTTGCTAATCGCTTGAGACAATGAACTCGGGCGCGCATTATGACCGCAGCCAGCCAACGGTTCAGCCGTTTCGACGTTCCCATCCCCGCCAATTCCGCGCTCCGGCGTCGACCCGTCTTGACGGCGGCTGAATTTAGTGGCGGGTGCGACGGACCGCCGCAGCACCGTCGCAATTCGTCATTATTGACGGCGCTATTGGGCCGATTTCGAACCGGAGATTTTTGCAATGAGCCGTCCGCTTTTTGCCGCCGCGTTGAGCCTCACCGCCCTCGTCTTTGTGCTGGCGGCGGCGCCAAGCTTTGCCCAGCAGGGCTTGAATCTGCCCGGCGGCGGATTGCAGCCGCCGCCACCGCCGCCGATCAAGCCCTACCAGTCCGTCGCGGTGACGCCGCCCACGGCGTACAACGATCCGAGTTTCGTCGCCTTTCGCAAGCAACTCGCCGACGTCGTCGCCAAAAAAGATCGCGCCGCGCTCGCCCGCATGATCGTGGCGCAGGATTTTTTCTGGGTGCAGGACCACGATCTTGCCGACAAGCGCAAAGCCGGCATCGACAATCTCGCCAAGGCGATCGATCTCGACGCCAAGGACGGTTCGGGCTGGGACGCGCTCGACGGCTATGCCAATGAGCCGACGGCGGCCGAGCTACCGCAGCAGAAGGGCATCCTTTGCGCGCCGGCCGAACCGGGCATCGATGCGAAGGCTTTCCAAGCGCTCGGCCAGGCGACCGGCACGGATCCTTCCGAGTGGGGCTATCCGACCAACGACCGCGTCGACGTGCATGCCGCGGCGCAGTCGAGCTCGCCGGTAATCGAGAAACTCGGCATGGTTCTGATCCGCGTGCTGCCGGATTCGGGCGCGACGAGCAATTCCGATCAGCCGCCGGTGCTTCATGTCGCAACGCCGTCCGGCAAATCCGGCTATGTCGATGCCCAGCAGTTGTCGCCGCTCGGCGGCGACGAAATGTGCTACGCCAAGGACGCCGGCGGCTGGAAGATCGGCGGCTATATCGGCGGCGTCTCGCAGTAAATGACCGGCTCCATGTTTGCCGAAGGGTGTCGGCGGGGCTCTTGAACCAACGCATCGTTGGGACGACAATGCCGCGATGACGAGGGTTGGACGAATGGGCAGTTGGCGCGGCTTGGCGACCGCATTCGGCGCGGCCATTCTGTGCACGGTTTCGGCCCAAGTACCGGCCCAGCAACTGTTCGGACAAAACCAGCCGCCGGTGTTTCAATACCCGGTCACCGCGCCGGACGTCGATCCCGGCATCGATCACGGCAATTCCGACGCCAATCTGCCGGAAGAATTCAAGAAGCAGATGGTGTTCTATCGTTCGCTGGAGCCGCCGGGCACCATCGTCATCGACACTCAGGAGCGGCACCTTTATCTGATCCAGGATTCGACCCACGCCATCCGCTACGGCATCGGCGTCGGTCGCGACGGTTTCACGTGGCAGGGCCTGTTGCGGGTCAGCAAGAAGGCGGAGTGGCCGGACTGGCGGCCGCCGCCGGAAATGATCGAGCGCCAGCCTTATTTGCCGCGCTTCATGGCCGGCGGCCCGGGCAATCCGCTGGGCGCGCGCGCGATGTATCTCGGCAATACCGTCTATCGTATCCACGGCACCAATGCGCCGGAGACCATCGGCCAAGCGGTTTCGTCCGGCTGCTTCCGGCTGGTCAACGACGACGTGTCGGATCTTTACGACCGCGTGCCGGTCGGCACCAAGGTCATCGTCCGGCAGGATTAGAATGTTGCGTTGGTCGCCGAATGGCCGGCGAGAGAACTGGCGTGACAGGTTCGGTGGGTCTTGTTCTACCGCCCGCGTTCCCGCCGCGAGTGACCGACTGCGCGGTCTGTCCAAACAAAATCGCGCGCTCCTCCGCGGTGCGGATACCGCCCTGGCCGGGATTGATTTTCGGCGTCCATTCATAGGCCTTGACCACAGCCGGCCGCGCCTTGATCGCCTCGAACCAGCGCTTGAGGTGCGGAAAGTCGGCGATGTTCTGGCCCTGTCGCTCCCACGGCACGACCCACGGGTAGCAAGCCATGTCGGCAATCGAATAGTCGCCGGCAAGGTACGGATGGTCGGCGAGCCGTTTGTTCATCACGCCGTAGAGCCTGTTGACCTCGTTGCGATAGCGATCCATGGCGTATTGGATCTTGTCGGCGGCATAATTGCTGAAGTGATTGTTCTGGCCTGACATCGGACCAAGGCCGCCCATCTGCCAGAACAGCCATTCGAGCGCGGCGGTGCGGCCGCGCAAATCCTTGGCGATGAACTTGCCGGTCTTGTCGGCGAGATAGAGCAGGATGGCGCCGGACTCGAACACCGAGAGCGGCTTGCCGCCGTCGGCCGGCGCGTGATCGACGATGGCGGGAATGCGGTTGTTCGGCGATACCGCCAGAAATTCCGCCTTGAATTGCTCGCCCTTGCCGATATTGACCGGAATGATCTTGTACTGCAGTCCGGCTTCTTCGAGAAAAATCGTGACTTTGTGCCCGTTCGGCGTGGTCCAGTAATGTACGTCGATCATGACAAGCCTTTTTATGTAGCCCGGATGAAGCGCAGCGAAATCCGGGGCGGGCAACGCCGCGATTGCGATCCCGGATTGCGCTTTGCTCCATCCGAGCTACTCACCCCATTTTAACCATCGCCTAGCGAATATTTAACCCCTCCCGGCGCATGTCTCTCCCTCGTGGCCAGCACCGGTACATATACCCAATCGGGCGCCAGCTCGGCTGGATTGGCGGCGCGGGCGCCGGGTAACACGCTCATCGCCGCAGCGATCCTCGGCCTGTTCGTGCTCGCCGCGGTCGTCAGCGCGGCGCGCAAGGACGTCAGCCAAGGTTTTGACGAAGTGGCGCACGTATCTTACGTCGCGCAAATCCAGCACGACGGCGAGGCGGCGCCGGCATTGCCGACGATGCGGCTGCTCGACCCGCGCACGTTTCAATTCACCGGCGCGGCCAATTATCTCAACCACCCGCCGCTCTATTATGCGCTGCTCGCGCATCTGGGCCCGAAGCTGGAGGGCGATCCGCCTGCGCTGTTGGCGTATCGCCTGATCAATATTGCCATCGCCGCCTTGGGCTTGGCTGCCTTGCTCGGCCTCGGAATTGCCGCGCGCTGGCTGCGGCTTAAGTTTTACGCCTATGCCGTCCCGCTGGGCTGCATTCCCGTTTTGGTGCCGCTCGCCGGCGCCGTGAACAACGATAATCTCGCATTCTGTGGCGGCGCCATCGCCTTGCTTGGCGTCTGGCAGTTGTTGGCAAGCGGCCGCGAGAGCTGGCTGGCGCTGGCGCTCGTCGGCGTCGTCCTCGCGAGCTGGGCCAAGCTGACCGGGTTCTTGCTCACCGCCGGATTGGTGAGCGGCGTGATCGCTTATATGGTTTGGCGGAAACAATTGCCGTGGACGCGCACCTCGACGACCACTTGGACCTGCCTCGTCGCCGTAGTGTTGGTCTTTGCCATCGCGGCAGCGCCATACATCGAATTCATCCTGCGCTACGGCAGCCCGACGCCGGAAACGCCGGCGCAGATTGCGCTTCTCACCGACGGCGCCCGCGCCGCCGGCTGGTCCGATCTGCCGCGCCAATCATTTCCGCGCTATCTCGCCTATTTCATCGGCGCGTTCGTCGCCGACTGGATGCCGACGCTCGGTCGCCCGCAGCGACCTGAATTACGCGGCGCTTGTCATCCCGGTGGAGGCGCTGGGCTGCGCTCTCCTCGGTATCGGACTATCGGTCCGCCGGCTGTGGCGGCGGCAAGAGACCGCGCTCGATGCGATCGTAGTCGCCGGCACTTTGGCGATCGGCGCGACCTTCGCAATCCATGTCACCTATAGCTACGGCCGCTATGTCGCGACTGGATGGCTGATGGATGCCTACCCGCGCTATTACCTGCCGCTCATCGCAATCGTACCGCTCGCTTGCCTGTCGCTGCTGGCGGGCCTGGAGACGCCGCGCTGGCGCAACGCGCTGTTGGCTTTTCTCATCGCCGGGCCTGTCCTATTCCGCCTGTTCGGTGCGCCGTTGGGCTGACGAAACCTCGCCGCGTTGCATACGGATTTTAGCTGTTGCGGCAACGGTCCGGAAACCACGCCTTACGATCCGCAACGCGCGCGCCGGGCTTGCTGGCGGCGCCTTAACTCGCGCACGCGTATTAAAGCGGAGCAACGGGGCGGTTTTGCCATGGATAATCTGCGCTTTTTCGGTCTGGCCTTGAGTATGTTCGTGGCTGTGTTCTTCGGCATGCGATGGCTGTTGACGCCGCAGTCGTTACAGCCTGATGCGCGGATTCCGACCTTCCAGCGTATCGAGCCCGACAGTCCGCGCGCGCAATTCGAGGCATCGTCGATGAGCGATAACGACACAACGCGCGACAAGCTGCGCCACGCCGTGCTCGACGATGCCAAGGCGCTCAACGACGATCCGTGCAATAACGCGCTCAAACAACACTACGTCGAAGCGGCTAACAATTATGCCCGTGCATTGACCAGCGTCGTGCCGTGCCTGGCGCACGCAAACTTGCGGCAAGACGGATTGGCCAAGGCTCGAACTCGCCGGCCAGGCCTTCGGCACGCCGTTGGATCATCGGGTGCATGAAGCGATGCAGGAAGTTCACGCCAAAGGGGTGTTCAGGCGGGGCGACTTTCCCGACGATACCGTGAACCTGGTGGCCGAGATGGCCGGCGATCCCGCAATCAGACCGGAACCGAAAGTCGATCCGCGCTCCGCGACTGAGCAACAGGTCGCTGCGCAACAGCGCATGGCGGCCGCGTTCCGCCATCCCGACGTCTGCCGCCGGCGCGGGCGCGCAGTAGTGGCGCGATGTGGGCGCTGCGAGCGATGCTGGTCGCGGTGCTGGCGGCCATTGCCTTCGAAGTGGTCTTCGCCCCGCGCGCGGCGCATCGTGCGCTCGATCCCGACGAGCCGATCGCCGCCGACGGCTCGATGCTCGCCGGCAAGGCTCGCACCATCTACGACACAAGTCCGCTGCTCGGCGCTTTCGGCGAAACGCCGCGGCCCGACCCCGACGATCCGCGGGAATTCGAGCGACGCATCGAGATCGAGCAAATGGGGCACCGACCACGCCCGCGATGCGATGGCGCAAAGATCGGACCGGTTGACGGCGCGCTCTGCGAGCCCGCCGCGCATACGCGGCTGATGACGGCGCTGCATGACTATTACGACGCGCGCGGCCGCCGAGAAGCACAGTTTCTCGCTGCGCGGTCCGCGCGCCGCCGCGGCGATCGAGAAAGAGTGGTCGACGCCGGCCGATCGCCGGATCGACGAGTTCGTGCGCCGGGCGCTGCTCTCCGGCTTCCTGCACAAGAACGAGGTGCTGACGCATTACTTGCCGGAATTCGAAAAAACCTTCGCCGACACCCAGGAAGTCGGTGCCGGCTGTCCCCCGACCAAGACCGATAGAGGCGCCCCCGATCTCTAACCCATGATCCCGGGGCGCTGATCCCGGGGCGCCAATCGTGCTAGACTCTCAGCCCACATCGCTGCAACAGCCGGGAGCGCCTATGATCACCGAAATCGCCCAGATTGAAATCAAGCCGGGCATGGAGAGCGAATTCGAGGCCGGCGTGAAGCAGGCCGCCCCGATCTTCAAGCGCGCCAAGGGCTGCCGGGCCATGGAACTGCGCCGCTCGGCGGAAAAGCCGAACCGCTACCGGCTGTTCGTCGCCTGGGAAACCATCGAGAACCACACCGTCGATTTCCGCGAATCGGCTGACTTCCAGGAGTGGCGCAAGCTGGTCAGCCATTGCTTCGCCTCGCCGCCCGAGGTCGAGCACGTCACGCAGGTGCTGCGCGGGTTTTGAACCCGCAGGGGCGGTCGTCGTGGCCGCCCTCGCCGCCGCGGGCGCCCACAACGGGCGCCCCCACGAATTTATGGTCCCAGCCTTTCCACATTCGCGATACGCGCCGGCACGCCGAATTCGCGCCTGCAGACCTCCGCGAGCGCGGCAACGCCGGCGCGTATCGCCTCATGCGAGGGATTGGCGAAGCACAGCCGGGTGCGGCTTTTGCCGTAAGTTTTGTCGGTCGACCATTCCGGGCCGGGATTGATGGCGACGCCGGCGGCAAGCGCCGGCTGGAACAGCTTCAGGGTATCGACCTGGTCGGGGAATTTGACCCACAGGAAAATGCCGCCCTTCGGATCGTCGAATTCGGCTGCGGTGCCGAATTGCTCGTTAAGCGCGTCCATCAGAGTCTCGAGCTTTTTGCGCAAGCCGCGCGTGAGTTCCGGCACGTGGGCGTCGAAATGCGCGGGACAAAATTCGCCGAGCACCATTTGTTCGAGCGCGCCGGAGCCGGCGTCGCTCTTGATCGCCAGCATGCGCGCGAGAAGGTCCCATTCGGCGACGATGTAGCCGACGCGCAACGCCGGCGCAATCGACTTGGAGAACGAGCCGATATGGATGACGCCGCCGGTCTGACTCATTGAATACAGCGCAGGCGGCCGCTTGCCGTCCCAAATCAGATCGGCATAGCAATCGTCTTCGAAAATCGGCACGCCGTACACGCTGGCGAGATGCAGCAATTCGTGCCGGCGGGCCTCGCTCAAAATGGTGCCGGTCGGATTCTGCACCGTCGGGATGGTGTAGATGTATTTCGGCCGCACGCCGCGGCGCTTGAGGTCGTCGAGCGCCGCGGCGAGCGCATCCATGCGCATGCCGTCGCCGTCGAGCGGGATGCCGACGGCATGAACGCCGAGCCGGGTCCACCGGTTCAGCGCACCCTGATAGGTCGCGGCCTCGGTGATGATGGTGTCGCCGCGGTGGAGCAGAATGCCGTTGACCAGATCGAGCGCCTGCAGCGAACCGGAGGTGATGAGGATTTCGTCGGCGCTGCAGGCGACACCGGCGGTGCGCTTGAGCTTCTGCGCCAGAAATTCACGCAAGCGCCGATAGCCCTGCGGCCCGCTGGCGAGACCATAGGTCGACAGCGTCCGGCCCTCGCGCGTGAGCACGTCGTTCGCCGCTTTGATCAGCGCATCGAGCGGAACATGGTCCGCGTCGTTGTGACCGCCGACGAAGTTATATTTTGGGAATGCCGGTGAATTTTGCCGCCGGCGGCGGCAATCCCGGCGCCAATAGCGGCGTGAAATCGAAACGGGCTCATAGGACGCTTTCTCCCTTGCCGCGAGACTAATACACTTCGCGAAGTAGCCGCAAACGCGACAGCCGGGACCCGCAATGATGCTTCGTCTGTGCCTCGTCGCCGCTTTCGTCGTGTGCGCCTTGGCCACGCCGGCGGCAGCGCAATATCCGGATCGGCCGATTCATCTCGATCGTGCCGCAAGCCGCCGGCAGCGCCACCGATACAGTGGCGCGCATTCTTGCCGCGCCGCTGTCGCAGGAGATCGGCCAGCAGATCATCGTCGACGACCGCCCGGGCGGTGCGCTGACCGTCGGCCTCGACCTCACCGCCAAGGCGCCGCCCGACGGCTACACGATGTGCCTTGGACCGATCGGCGCGCTCGCCATCAGCCCGCATCTGGTCAAAGACCTGCCTTACGACGTGGCGCGCGATTTTCAGCCGATTGCGCTGGTGCTGCGCGGACAACTCTTGTTGGCGGTGTCGCCGACCACGCCGTTTCAGTCCGTCCAAGAGCTGATCGCCTATGCCAAGCAGAATCCGGGCAAGCTCTCAATGCGTCGTCGAGCAATGGCTCGCCCGGCCATGTCGGCGGCGAGCTGTTCAAGTTCATGACCGGTACCGACATCGTGCACGTGCCCTATAAAGGCGGCGCGCCAGCCATCAACGATCTCATCGCCGGGCGCGTGCAGCTGATGTTCGAGAGCCTCAACTCGATTGCGCCGTTCGCGCGCTCGGGCGCGGTGCGCGCGCTGGCGGTGACTGGCGATCACCGCTCGCCGGCATTTCCGTTGCTGCCGACCGTGGCCGAGGCTGGCGTGCCCGGCTATTCGGCGCCGACCTGGGCCGGCGTCATCGCGCCGGCCGGCATGCCGAAACCGATCGTCGACAAGCTCAATGCCGCGATCAACAGGGCGATCCAATCGGGGGAGTTCAAGGCGCGTTTCGCCGCCATCGGCGAGGAGCCGGCCGGCGGCACGCCCGAGGAATTCGCCGCGCTGATCGCATCGGATTCCAAGAAATGGGGCGAGGTGATCGAACGCGCCGGAATCAAGTTCGAGTGAAGTTGTCATGCCCGGCCATAGCCGTTCGAAGAACGGCGTCGCTTCGCTCGCCTATGTGCCGGGCATCCATGTCTTAGGGGCCCGAAGAAGACGTGGATGGCCGGGTCAAGCCCGGCCATGACGCGTAAACGCGTCACTTTCCTCTCCAGGGACTCAACCCATATTGCAGGCGATGGCCCCGAAACCAGCATCCGAAAAAGCCGAAGGACCCGGCCAAGCCGACCCGCGCCAAAGCGGCGCGGCCGGATGCGCCGCTGCTCGACGATTCGCTGGCGGACCTGCTCAATCCCGGCATCGGCCAGGGCACCGCCGGACTGGGCTCGCAGACCGGGCTGCAGCAACCGCCCGACAACTCGTGGGACCGCCGCGCCGATTTCGCCAATGCGCATCGCGCCCGCGCCTCGGTGGCGCGCGGGTTCTGCGAGGCGCCGCAGCAAGGCTATATCGGCAAAAGCCCAAATAGAGTCGCGGCTCGGCGAGCTCGATCCCGATCTGGCCAAGGCCTTGGGCATCGAGGAGCGGGACCGACGCGAGCGAGCGCGCCGGCATGATCAAATATGGCGACGAAAATCGATCGCAAGCCGCGCGCGTACCGCGCCCATGGAAGGCGGCATCGGCGCTTTCGGCAGCGCCGCGAGCCAGCAATCGCTCGATCGCCTGCTGCGCGAGGGCCGCGACGAATTCCGCGGTCAGCCGTTATGGACGCCGCACCGGCCGCCGCGGCCGGACAAATCCGAAGGCGGCCGCCGCTTCGTCATCAAATCCGACTTCGATCCCAAGGGCGATCAGCCGACGGCGATCAAGGACCTGGTCGAAGGCGTGCGAGGCGCAACGATCGCACCCAGGTGCTGCTCGGCGTCACCGGCTCGGGCAAGACCTTCACGATGGCCAAGGTGATCGAAGAGACGCAGCGCCCGGCTTTGATCCTCGCGCCGAACAAGACATTGGCGGCGCAGCTCTACGGCGAGTTCAGGAATTTCTTTCCCGACAACGCCGTCGAATATTTCGTCAGTTATTACGACTACTACCAGCCGGAAGCCTATATCCCGCGCACCGACACCTATATCGAGAAAGATTCCTCGATTAACGAGCAAATCGACCGCATGCGTCACTCAGCGACGCGGGCGCTGTTGGAGCGCGACGACGTCATCATCGTCGCCTCGGTGTCGTGCATCTACGGCATCGGCTCGGTCGAGACCTATTCGGCGATGACCTTCACCATCAAGCGCGGCGAAAAGCTGGATCAGAGGCAATTGCTCGCCGACCTGGTGGCGCTGCAATACAAGCGCTCGGGCGGTGATTTCTTCCGCGGCTCGTTCCGCGTGCGCGGAGACGCCATCGAGATTTTCCCGGCGCACTACGAAGACCGCGCCTGGCGGGTGTCGCTGTTCGGCGACGAGGTGGAATCGATCCACGAATTCGATCCGCTGACGGGTACCAAGACCGACGAGCTGGAATTCGTCAAAATCTACGCCAATTCGCATTATGTGACGCCGCGGCCGACGCTGCTGCAGGCCATTTCCGGCATCAAGCTCGAGCTGCGGCAGCGGCTCGACCAGCTCAATGCCGCCGGCCGGCTGCTTGGAAGCGCAGCGGCTCGAACAGCGCACGCTCTACGATCTCGAAATGATGGAAGCGACCGGCGCCTGCGCCGGCATCGAGAACTATTCGCGCTATCTTACCGGGAGGAAGCCCGGCGAGCCGCCGCCGACCTTGTTCGAATACGTGCCCGACAACGCGCTGGTCTTCGTCGACGAGAGCCATGTCACCGTGCCGCAGCTCGGCGGCATGTATCGCGGCGACTTCCGCAGGAAGGCGACGCTGGCCGAATACGGCTTTCGCTTGCCGTCATGCATGGACAATAGGCCGCTGCGTTTCGAGGAGTGGGATGCGATGCGGCCGCAGACGCTTGCCGTGTCGGCGACGCCCGGCCCGTGGGAGATCAACGAATCCGGCGGCGTCTTCACCGAGCAGGTCATCCGCCCGACCGGGCTGATCGATCCGCCGGTCGACATACGGCCAGCGCGCACCCAGGTCGACGATCTGGTCGGCGAAGTGCGGCAGGTGGCGGCAGGCCGGCTACCGCGCGTTGGTCACGGTGCTGACCAAGCGCATGGCCGAGGATTTGACCGAGTATCTGCACGAGCAGGGCATTCGCGTCCGCTACATGCATTCCGACATCGACACCATTGAACGAATCGAAATTATTCGAGACCTCCGCTTGGGCGCCTTCGACGCGCTGGTCGGCATCAATCTGTTGCGCGAGGGTCTCGATATTCCGGAATGCGCGTTGGTCGCCATTCTCGACGCCGACAAGGAAGGGTTTTTGCGCAGCGAAACCAGTCTGGTGCAAACCATCGGCCGCGCCGCGCGCAATATCGACGGCCGCGTCATTTTGTATGCCGACCAGATCACCGGCTCGATGGAGCGCGCCATGGCGGAAACCAGCCGCCGGCGCGAGAAGCAGGAAGCAATTCAACACCGAAAACGGCATCACACCGGAAAGCGTGCGCAAGGGCATCGGCGATATTCTCAACAGCGTGTACGAGCGCGACCATGTGCTGATCGCCGCCGGCACCGGCGAAGCGGGTGAGTTCGAAGAGGCCGCCACCATCGGCCATAATTTCCAGGCGGTGATCGGCGATCTCGAAACCCGCATGCGCGCCGCGGCCGCCGATCTCGATTTCGAGGAAGCGGCGAGGCTGCGCGACGAGATCAAACGCCTGCGCACCACCGAGCTCGCCGTCACCGACGACCCGACGGCAAAATTCATTTCACCCTCCCCTACAAGGGGAAGGTCCGCGCGCAACGCGCGCGGGGGTGGGGACCGTTAGTCGAGCCCACAAACCCGCGCTCGATGAAATGGGCATCGCGCTCTATCACGAAGTCGCGCCGCATCGGCCCGGCGGCCGGAACGCGCCGCGCAAGCCCAATCTCAACGAGATGGGACCGGGCGTGGAATCGGTGCCGGCGAAAGACCGCCCCGGCCCGCGCTCGACGCTCGGCCGGCCCGGCATGCGCGGCGGCTTTAAGCCCCGCGGGCGGTGAGACTCGGTTCCCCCCTTGTGGGGAGGGATAAGTTAGCGCCCCGCCTCGGCCGCCTCGAAGCCAAACCCGTTACGCCGCGAGCACGCGCGCAGCCAGGGCACCACGCCGGCCGGAATCGGGAATTCCATGCCTTCGACTTTCGATTTGAAATTGAAGGTGACGCCGTCGCCGAGCGCCGCGGCCAGAGCATTGCCGTGCTGCGGGAAAATTCCGATCTCGTCGTTGCCGAGCACGTGAGAACTCGAAGTCGGCGAACGGCGCGTTGTCGATCGCCAGCGTCAACTCGACCGGCGCATTGCCCGGCAAGTCGAGGCTCGAAATCCTTGAGCATCATAGTCAGGCCCTTGCTGCGGCTGGCGATCAGGAAAGCGCCGAGCAATCGCGACGCCGCGCCGTAATGCTGCCGGATCATGCAGGCGAGGATCTTGCCGTCATTGCCGCGCAGCTCGGAAGCATCCCAGCCGGCGATTTTCCATTTGATCTCGATGCCGGACGGCCCGGCTGGCGTGGCGATCGCCGGCGCAATCTCCGGCGAGCGCGGCCGCGGCGTCGGCAGCGGCGGCGCGTTCGCATCGGTCGGTCGGTCGATCGCGATATGAAATTGCTTGCCGCATTGGATGAGCCAGGCGAGCGCGTCGCCCGGCAGATCAAGCGCGATCGGCCCGGTATCGATGCCGGCGCCGCCGGAGCGCAAATGCAACGAGGCGGCGGTCGACAGCGCGGCCAGCGCGCCAACCGCATCGCCTGGGTGCACGGCAAGGCTGTTCGAGCCGGCGATGGTAAAAGCGACGGCCGGAAACGATACACCGTCAATGATGACCTCCGCCTGCTCGTCCAAAACGTCCCCGGGCGTCAGTTTGTCGTCGAGCACGGCAAAGGCCAGTCCGGCGCCGGCGCTGATGTCCGCGCTCAAACGGGTATCGACCGTTCCGGCCGGGCTGGCGCGCGAGCGCATCGCCACCATTACGCATTGCCTGACCTTGCCGTCCGGACCGATCTGCGGCACTGCGCTCCAGGGACCTTGTTGAGAATTGCCTTGCGGAAAATGCACCTGCTTGCCGGCCACCGGTTGTGCCGGCGTTGCGGCATCGGCTTTGCCGGCAATGGCGGCAAGGCCGAGCGAATAGATGCAAACCGCCGCGGCGGCAACCGTCGCGCCGAACCGGATTTTTCTCTGCCGCATCGCCCTGGCCCGCTTCTGCTCGCATGCCGACGCCCGCCGCAGCCTGGCAAAGGCGCGAGCCCCGGACTCGATTCGACGCGGAATCCCGTCGGCCGGTTCACCCGGCCCGGACGAATGCCGAGACGAAAGATAGGGCGGCAATCAACACCGCAAGCAAGATGGCAATAATCCGTCGGGCGGCGAGGCGCTCGATATCGCTTTGCCAGGCCGATCGGTCTAATTTGTGCCGTGCCGCAACGAATCACCCACCGCGAACCCGGAGGCCGCCATGGCGAAAGGTCAGATGCGAAGCAACAAGGAAAAGAAAAAGCCGAAACAGGACAAGAACAAGAAGAAAGGCGACGCCGCTCCCTCGCCCTTCGCTGGCATGCACAGCCAATCGCAGCCGGCCAACCCCTACGGCAAGAAGAACTAACCGGGCCGCCGCACGCCGGCCTCAGGGCGCAACGGCGCTAAACATCTTCCCCATCCGGCCGCGCTTACGCGCACCCGGATGGGGAAGTGGGACAACGCGCCGCTAACCCGTGATCACCTCGGCGATCGTCCGATCGTGCGGATTGACGATCAGAAGCTTGCCCTAAATCTTCGCGAAGTCGTACGACCGCAGCACGGGAAGGTCCCGCGTGGCTTTGGACGGAACCGCGCTGACCTTCAGCGCGTTCGGTACCGCTGCGCCGGTCGCGGCGTTAAAACCGGACGGCGCGTTCTGCGCGGACGCGCTGCTCATGTCGTTCCACGCTTTCTTTTGCTGCGTACTGGTCAGACTGAGCATGCTGTCGGGCTTCACCGCACCTGAATGCGACGATGCCACCTCGGCCGAAGCCGCCGTCGCGCCGCATAGCAGAACGGCTGCGGCTAATGCGATTGCTGTCTGTGGTTTCATGAATTTTCTCCTGACGTTTGAATTTTGACAATCGCCCTCATGGGACAAAACGCGGCGCCCGAGACGAATGTTTCGTTACATCGCATTCATGGTCCGCGACCCGCAGTCGCTGCGCTAAAAATTAGCCACGCCCAAGTTTGCGGCACGGCTTTTCGCGGCATGGCTTTTCGCGACACGACTTTTCGCGGCATGGCTTGCGGCGGCTAGCCGGTGATCACCTCGGCGATCATCATGTCGTGCGGATTAACGATCAGAAGCTTGCCGTTGACCTTGGCGAAGTCATAAGGCCGCAGCGCGGGAACGTCGCTCGCAGTCTTGCTTGGGATGGCGCTAACCTTCAGCGTGCTCGGCACCGCCGAGCTGGTGGTGGGCTGGAAGCTCGACGGCGCGCTCGACGCCGCGGCGCTGTTCAAATCGTTCCACGCCGTCTTCTGATCCTGGGTCGACAAAGTCAGGCTGTCGCTGGCCTTCGGCAGCGACGACGAAAACAGCGCCGCCGAAGCCGGAATGACGGCCAGCCAAGCGCCGGCCAGCAGCACCGCGGCGGCCATTGCAAGTGCGGTTTGCGATTTCATTGGCGATCTCCTGCTTGCGGGACGATCGTCCCCGCAGCGGAAACGCGCCGCCCGGCGGGACGTTTCGTTACATCGGGTTCATGTGGTGTGGCGCGGGGTCGCAGTCATAGCGGCTCAATCCAAAGCGGCCCGCGGGCTCGTTTGCCAGCGATCCGATCGAAGAGTTTTGGAGTTTCCTTGGGGCAACTTCCGGTAGATCCGTGCACAGCAATTTGCTACCGCTACCCCATAGCGGCTCCAAACTGACTGGGCAGCGTATTGTGAGCGGTCTATCTGCAGATTTTTCAGCCTTATCCGCCAAGGGCTTTCAGATTGAATTTCATTCCCATGCACAAGCCATTCTTTCAGTTGATTTCCCTGAAGCCCTAACGGAACTTCAATCAGCCCTGACCGGCCTAACAATTCCGGTCGAGGAAATTATTGCTGGAGGAGGGGGTGAGGCGAAAGGGACCCAACGCTTGAGGAAGGCCTTGACTGGGGCAGGTTGGCTAAAGACCAAATTTGATATCAAAAAGATCATAAATGGCCGTGAGCGTGAATCCATCTCACATGAAATCGATCACGTCAGGGAATTCTCGGCCGGCGCTGTTGCGCTTGAAATTGAATGGAATAATAAAGACCCTTTCTTCGATCGCGACCTCGAAAACTTCAAACGATTGCACTCCGACGGCGCTATATCGGTTGGAATTATCGTAACGCGTGGCAGCTCGCTTCAGGAAAACATGCGAGCGCTCGTGCGAAAATTCGTAGATGAGCGACAAATCCAGTCCTTTGATCAGTTGAGGTGTTGGGGTTATGAGCCAACGGCAAAGCAAAGACGCGCGATCGAAACGCGAATTAATAGGAAAAAGAATCCACTCACATTTCGAGAAGCATTCGTTGACAAGTTCGTGTCGGATAAATTTGGCGAAGCTACAACGCATTGGCGGAAGCTGAATGACCGCGTTAGCCGCGGCGTAGGTAATCCTTGCCCGCTTGTATTAGTTGGTCTGCCCGACGGAACCGTAACCTTTCACGAAGGAAAAACGGCGCTCGACGAAGTACTCAAAGATGAAGATGACGGTGATGAAATCTGACTATTCAGCGGGAACCGCGATAACTTGGGAATGATGCGCATATGTCTTCCATGTTGGCCGATAATTTCCGTCTGCCTGATTGCCCCACACCGCCCAATTCTTTCGCGTCCCTCGCGCAAACAACTCAAGGAACGGCCCCGCGCTACACGCTTCGATAATCTCATATTGTTCGTCAGGTTTGCGCGAATGCTCGCGCTTACGAGTCGCCAGCAAATTCACCTGACGCCGTCCGGGTTCAAGTGTTCGGGCATTTTTTCCGCGCACGCCAAATAAGATGAGTTCGGTAACATTGCGGAAATAAAATCCGACACCCCGGCCATCCGAACCGCCGTCCTTGCGTACCTTGTGCCAAACAAGGTTGGATTTGTAGTTGAAGCCCCATGCCTTCATTACTGCAAGACCTTCCGGCAGCAGAGCATTTGGGCACCATAGATAGAGGTGCGCCTTTTGCGCAGCGATGTGGGGCACGGGAAGCGCCTTGATTTCTTCGAGGGTCAGCGTGCGGTAGCGTGAAAGCCGCTTATGCTCAGGCGCTATTTTCCCGGTCTTATTGGCGAATTGCCACGGCGGGTCTGCGAGAATCGTCGCAAACCTTCGCTCTCCGGCAAATCCGAGAAGATCAAGACCCACGCCGTCGATAGAGTCAGAAAGCATCGGGAAAGACTACATTTCTTGTGTGAACATATAGTGAACATACACAAGAACGCGCCCATGTCCAGTCCGCTTCTGCGAGCGCCGTCACCGCCTCAGCTTCGCCGTGAACGAAAACCCGCCGGTACCGCAGCACGGGCAGCTCATGGCGATCAGGATCGATTGCTTCTGCTCGTCGGAGAGGTCGGCGCGCTCCAGCATGGCGGAAGTCTGCTTCTGAAACAGGTCGTGCAGCGTCAGATTGCTGGCGAGGATTTGGTCGTCGCGGCGTCTCGTCCTCGTTCTTCGCCATACCGGTTCCGAT
Organism: uncultured Alphaproteobacteria bacterium; assembly: GCA_963816565.1. Taxonomy (GTDB): domain Bacteria; phylum Pseudomonadota; class Alphaproteobacteria; order Rhizobiales; family Xanthobacteraceae; genus BOG-931. Next base: position 125,711 of record CAWFLM010000006.1, read on the forward strand.
CCGTTCTCACTGAGCTGTAGCACCACAGCCCCTCACCCACCCACCCTCGCTCCGCTCGGGTGTCCTCTCCCGCAAAGGGAGAGGGTAAAGTGCTGCTCCGGAAACTAAATAACCCCTGCTACGTACCTTGTCAGTGGCCAAACCATGATCGCAGCGAGCGCCAGCGAAGCTTTCTACGCGTCCGTCCCGGTGCGGGGCGGCTTTCGCGGCCTGATGGACGGCGGCCGCTATACGCCGCTGCCGGACGATTGGAGCGTCGGCATCGCCGACGTGGTGGCCTCGACCAAGGCGATCGCCGAGAAGCGCTACAAGGCGGTCAACATGGCCGGCGCGGCGGTGATCGCGGCGCTGACCAATGCGCTCGGCGGCCACGAATTTCCCTTCGTGTTCGGCGGCGACGGCGCGGGCTTCGCGGTGTCGCCGGGCGATGCCGCCACGGCGCGCGCGGCGTTGGCGGCGACCGCGGCCTGGGCCGACGGCGAGCTCGGGCTCAGTTTGCGGGTCGCCTTGGTCCCGGTCGCCCATATCCGCCGCCAGGGACTCGACGTGCGCGTGGCGCGCTACGGCCCCTCGGAGAACCTGTCCTACGCGATGTTCGCCGGCGGCGGCCTCGCCTGGGCCGACGCCGCGGTCAAGCGCGGCGAATTCGCCGTGACGCCGGCGGCGCCGGGCAGTTGGCCCGATCTAACCGGCCTGTCGTGCCGGTTCGAGGAATTCCGCGCGGCACGCGGGCTTATCCTGGCGGTGCTGGTGATGCCGGCGCCCGGCGGCGACCCGGCCGCGTTCCGCGCGCTGACCGAGGACATCGTGGCGCTGGTCGAGAATAGCCCCGAGGGCGGGCGGCCGCTGCCGGCCGGCGGACCGAAGCTTGGCTGGCCGCCGCAGGGCATGGCGCTCGAAGCCCACACGCTGCCCGCCGGCGGTTTCAAGCGGCTGCGCGTGCTGGCGCGGACGCTCCTCTATTTCCTGGTCATGCGTTCCGGCCTGCGTGTCGGCGGTTTCGTGCCGGCCACCTATCTGCGCCAGGTGATGGAGAATTCTGATTTCCGCAAATACGACGACGGGCTGCGCATGATCATCGACTGCGCACCCGAACTCGCCGACGCGCTGGAGCGCCGGCTCGCCGCGGCTCCAGGAACGGCGCATTACGGCCTGCACCGGCAGAGCGCCGCGATGATGACCTGCTTCACGCCGTCGCCGACGAGGAGCGATCATGTGCATTTCATCGACGGCGCGCAGGGCGGCTACGCCGCCGCGGCGAGCGCGATGAAAGCGGGATTGGCGGCGAGCTAAGCTGCCGCAAAATCGATCGTCATTCCGGATTGCCGCAAAGCGGGAAGTCCGGAATCCATAGTCGCTGACCTGTGATTATGGGGCTCAACGCTTCGCGTCGCCCCGGAATGACGGAAGGCTTACAGGCCCGGTTTGGCCAGCGCGTCGGCGCCGGCTTTGGCGACCTGCTCGTCCTGCGACGACAGCGCGCCGGAGACGCCGATGGCGCCGACGATCTTGCCGTCGACCATGACCAGTATGCCGCCTTGCAGCGGCGTGATGTCCTTGAGCGCCAAAAGCCGCATGCCGGCCCCGCCATTGGCGATGGCGTCGTCGAGCGCCTTCGACGGCAACTTGAATTCGAGCGCGGTGCGCGCCTTGCCCTCGGAGGTGGTGATGGCGGAGAGCTGGGCGTTATCGACCTTGTGGAACATCACCATATTGCCGCCGGAATCGAGAATGGTGACGCCGACCTGCCAGGAATTCTTGGCCGCTTCGAGCTCGGCGGCGGCCATGACGCGCTTGGCCTGATCGAGCGTGATCGGCGGCCCGTAGGGCGGCGTCGCGCCGGTCGGCACCGGCTGCAGCTGTTGCGCCGTTGCCGGTACGACCGCCGCGCCGGCGGCCAAAGCCAGGGCCAAGCCGGCGGCAACCGCGCCGGCGAGTGCGAAACTGCGAAACATCTGGAAGGCCTCCCACCGGCGTGGATCGATCATGCCGAATCTGGCCGCACAATAAGGGGCAAAAGCGGCGGACGAAAGCCGGTCCGATCCCAGAAAACGTGATCGCCGCGCCCGGTGCGGTATTGCGCCTCGCAGGCTATATTTCCTTCGCCGTCCGCAATGACCGAATGGGAGGCTCCGCCATGTTTTCATTCCGCAAAAAGCTGGAAATGCCGACCGCCGACGACGCTTTGCCGGGGCGTTCCGCGCCGATCCCGACCGCGGCGCGGCATTTCGTCAACGGCAATCCGCTCAAGGGCCCCTATCCGGAAGGCCTGGAGATGGCGCTGTTCGGCTTCGGCTGCTTCTGGGGCGCGGAGCGCAAGTTCTGGGAGCTCGGCAACGGCGTCTATGTGACCGCGGTGGGCTATGCTGGCGGGATGACGCCAAATCCGACCTATGAGGAAGTCTGCTCGGGCCGCACCGGCCACAACGAAGTCGTGCTGGTGGTCTACGACCCGAAGAAAATTTCCTACGAGCAGCTGCTCAAGACCTTTTGGGAGAGCCACGATCCAACGCAGGGCATGCGCCAGGGCAACGACGTCGGCACCCAGTACCGCTCCGGCATCTACGTGTTCTCGCCGGCGCAACGCGCCGCCGCGGAAGCCTCGAAGGCCGCCTATACCAAGGCGCTCGAAGCCCGGCGCATCGGTCCGATCACCACCGAAATCATCGACGCGCCGCCGTTCTATTTTGCCGAGGATTATCATCAGCAATATCTCGCCAAGAACCCGCACGGCTATTGCGGCCTCGGCGGCACCGGCGTGAGCTGTCCGATCGGCACGGGAGTGGCAGCCTAAGATCGCGGCGCGTATGCTGGCGTAAGCAGCATCGCGGAGAAACGGCATGTCATGGCCCGACGGACGCTATATTCAAGCGTCGGTATTTTTCAGCCGCTGGCTTTTGGCGCCATTCCTGCTCGGCCTGCTGCTCTGCCTGCTGTTGCTGATCTATCGCTTCTTCGGCGATCTGTTCGAGCTGACGCTGCAAATGCGGGGCATGAACTGGCACGACCTCGTGACCAACGTGCTCAATCTAGTCGATCTGACGTTGACGGCGAATCTCGTCCTCATCGTGATCTTCTCCAGCTATGAGAATTTCATCCGCCGCATCGACGCCACCGCCCACCCGGACTGGCCGCACGGCCTCACCCAGGTCGATTTCGGCGCGCTCAAGCAGAAGCTGCTCGGCTCGATCGTCGGCATTGCCGCGGTCGACGCGCTGGCGTGGTACTTCGATATCGAGAAGATCACCGATACGTCGCGGCTCGTTTGGGTGCTGGCTTTCCCGGTGACCTTTGCCATCGTTATGGTGCTCCTGGCGCTGGCCGACTGGCTGACCGCGACCCGAAAAAAGGACGTGGAGTGAACGTCGGCGCCGCCCGCCGACCCGGCGCGGTGAGGGTTTGTTAACCATACCGGGCGTTAATCGGACCTCGGCTTTGGCTCGAAACGGGGTCGGATTGTGCCTATGCGGGTCGCCCGCCCTCTTTTGGCGTTGATTGTCCTGGCAATCGCGGTGGCGGGGTGCGCACGGCAGCCCATGATGGGCGTCCAGATGGCGGCCGGGCCGGCGCCCTATGGCATCGACAATGTGGTCTATGGCTCGGCCCCGGCCGCCTATGGGGCGGTCGCGGCTTCGCCCTATCAGACCATGGCTGCGCCCGCCTATGCGGCAGCCGCGCCGGCCTATGCGAGTGTCGCCGCGCCGACCTATGCAACGGCGGCTGCGCCGTCTTACGCGGTCGCCACGCCTGGCTACGCTCCGGCTTACGGGACGGTCGCCGCGTCACCTTACGGCGGCTTCGCGACGACCGGATCGTACGCCATGGCCGGCGCCTATCCCGGAATGGTGGCGGCTTCGCCTGCCGCCTATAGCCCACCTGCGCAGCAGTTTCCCTACACGCTCGATTCGGGCGACCGGCTGCGCGTCGTCGTGTTCGGTCAGGACGGCCTGACCAACTCCTACGTGGTCGACGCCAGCGGCGACATCGCCATGCCGCTGATCGGCTCGGCAGCGGCGCGCGGTTTGACGACCGATCAGTTGTCCGCCCGGATCGCCGATCTGTTGCGCCAAGGCTATGTGCGCGACCCGCATGTTGCGGTCGAAGTCGAAGCCTACCGGCCGTTCTTCATTCTCGGCGAAGTCACGCAGCCGGGCCAATATCCTTACGTCGCCAACATGACGGTGGAGACGGCAGTGGCGATCGCCGGCGGCTTCACGGCGCGCGGCTACAAGGACTCCGTCGTCATCAGCCGCAATTACGGCGGCGAAGTCTATCGCTTCAAGACGCCGATCACCGCTCAAGTACAACCTGGCGACACCATTCAGGTGCAGGAGCGGTGGTTCTGACCGGGGATCGGTCATCGGGGATCAGACCACGATCCTTGATCCCCGATTACTGATCACTGAAATACCGGGCGCGGTAGCTGTGCTCGTCGACACCCGAGGCGAGCGCCCAATTGGCGAGCTCCTCGTGGCGCGCGAACCAGACATCGGGCGATTTGGCGATGTACTTCAAGATCTCCTGCAGCACCGCCGTCATCAACGGCCGGCCGCCGAACTGCGCGTGGATGACCAGCACCAGGAGCGCCATCGGCTCGTTCTCCGACAGGTAGTCGAACGTTCCCTTATAGGCGTCGTAGAGATCGCGCGGGCTCGCGCGCATGACCCGATTGTCCGAAAAGTCGGTCGTCGGCACGCCGGCGATGACGCCGTGCGGCGTGTGAATGCGGATCGGCAAGTCGGCATAGGTTACGTCGCAAGTCCATTGCAGTCCGGCCTGCTTTAGAAAGCCGGCGGTTTCCGGCGTGAACGCGATCACCGGGCTGCCCCAGCCGGTGACTTTCTTGCCGCCGCAGCTTTCCAACAGGTCGATGCTGTGGCGGATCGTCTTTTGCTGGTCCTCGAGCGGCATATAGGCCAGCAATTTATCCTGGACATAAGCGTGACCGGCGATGTCGTGACCGGATTTCACGACCTGCTTGACGGCGTCGGGATATTCCTCGGCGCAACGCCCATTGGTGAAAAAGGTGCCGGGAATCTGCAAGCGATCGAGCATCCGGATCAAACGCCAGACGCCGACGCGGCCGCCGTAAGTGGACCAAGCCTTGCTGGCGTGATCAACGGTGCCGGCTTTGAGATGGGTGGTCTGCACCGAATAATTCGGCGCCGCATTTTCCGACCAGGTTTCGAACATCACCGTCACGGACACGGCAATTTTCTTGCCGTTCGGCCAAGCCGGTTGGGTCACCATTGCAAGCTACTCCTTCACTCGATCTGCGGAATGCCCAAAGCGGGAATCAATTTTTGCCATTTCTTTAGGTCGGCGGCGATGTAGGCGGCGAACTGATCGTGCGGCAGGTAGGCCGGCGCGCACCCGATCTTGTCCAAGGCATCGCGAAAGCTCGGCTGCTGTTCAAGCTCGGCAGCGGCACGGTCGAGCCGGGCGACGATTGCATCCGGCGTCTTCGGCGGCGCCACCAGGCCGAACCAGGTGTCCATGCGCACGTCGGGCAACCCGTATTCGGCGGTGGTGGGCACGTCGGGAAACAGCGGGTGCCGGCTCGGGCCGGTCTGCGCCAGCAGGCGGAGCTTGCCGCCTTGGGCAACGCGGGCGCTGGCAAGACCCATCGACACCATCTCGATCTGCCCGGCCATGGCGTCGGTCGCGGCCTGCTCGCCGCCGCGATAGGGCACGTGGACGATATCGATGCCGGTCTTGAGCTTGAGCATTTCGACGGCCAGATGCAGCGCGCCGCCGACGCCATTGGTGCCGTAATGCAGTTTGCCTGGCCTGGCTTTCGCGTAAGCGATGAATTCGGGCAGCGTCTGCGGCGGCAATTTCGGGTAGATGGCGAACACCGTCCACGACGTGGTCATCAAGGCAATCGGCGTGATGTCCTTGGTCGGATCGTACGGATAGCCCTTCTTCTCGAACGGCAGGATCGTCAGTTCGGCCGGCCCGATCATCAGCGTGTAACCGTCCGGGTCGGCGTGAACCAGTACATCGGTGCCGAGCTGCGTCATGGCGCCGGGACGATTGTCGACGACGACCGGCTGCCCCAGCCGCTCGCTCAAGCCCTGGCCGACCAGACGCCCGATGACGTCGACCAGCGAGCCCGCGGGCGAGGTGACGATCAAGTGGATCGGGCGCGACGGATAATCGTCCGCGCGCGCAATAAACGGCGCGAAGACAAGCAGAACGGCAAGGCAAAGATGCCCGATGACGACACGGCGCAACATTGCGGCTCCCAATGAAACGCCTCCCCCCGCGGGGCGGGGAGAGGCCGTGAGCGAAACGCGAGTGGCGTTATTTCAGGTGCTTGGCGATGAAGTCGTGTGCGCGCTTGCGGGCGGTCATGGCCGCAGCTTCGTTGTAGCTGCCGCGCTCTTCGCAGTTAAAGCCATGCTGCGCGTCGGGATAGACGTAGATCTCGCAATCGCCGCCGCGCTTCTGCTTGATCATTTCGAGGTCGCTCATCGGGATCGAGGCATCTTTCTCGCCGAAATGCATTTGCGTCGGCACCTTCGGTTTCTCATCGGCGTTCTTAGCGATGTTGCCGCCGTAGAACGCCACCGCGCAAGACAGGCCGTTGAGCTTGCAGGCCGCCAGAAAGGCGATGCTGCCGCCCATGCAGAAACCGGCAATCGCGACCGGTCCTTCCTTCTTGAGCTCGTCGATCGAGGCCTGCACGTCGCGCATCATCGCGCCCCAGTCGGGATTGGCGACGAATTTGCGGGCGTTGGCGATCTCGTCGGGCGTGTAGCCGCATTCAAAATCGGGCTGCTGGCGATCGAACACCGCGGGCGCCACCGCCGTATAACCTTGCGCGGCCAACCGGTCGCATATCGCGCGGATGTGATGATTGACGCCGAAGATTTCCTGAATAACGACGATGCCGCCCTTCGACTTGCCGGCCGGGTCGGCGCGATAGGCGCCGAGCTTGAAATTGTCCGACGCTGTCAACGTGAAATGCTTACCCAAGGTGATCCTCCTGTGCGATTGACGGCCGGCCTCGCCCATGCCGGCCACGTATAAAACCGGGACCAGCCTAGCGGCGCAATCTGCCGCGCTCAACCCACCTGGAGATCAGCGCAAGACGACGATAAAGTTCGTGCCTTCGCCGGTTTCGTCGCCGAGACCGTGGTCGGACACGATCAGCGACGAGCCGGGCACGATCAGTTGGGAAACATAGTCGATCGCCGCCGGCGGGATATCGATGCGGGCAAGAGCCTCGGCGGGCGTCTGCGGCGGCGGCAGGTCGGCCGGTTTTTCGCGTTCCTCGCTGTGCCGTCGGCCACGGTCGTATCGATCGGATCGCGTTTCGCGGTCAGTCTTGCGCTTTTGTTGCGGCGGCGGCTCGTTGGGCAGCGAGACAACGTCCCAGCGCAGCGTCGTGCGGCCATCGCCGATAAATCCGAGCGCCGTGAATACGAGGGTGCCGAGCGGGTTGTCGGGGTCGGCGATAGTGACCGGCGCCTGGAACAAGGGCGCAAAATCCTGGCGCACGTAAATCTTCTTTTCCTTGCGGCTGATGAAAATCGAAATCGGCGACCGGCTTGCCGGTGCGGCCTTGACCAAAGCCGCGGGCTCGGCCGGCGGCGTTGGCACGCTGCTGACCGCCGCGGGCACGGGCGCGTCCGGCTTCGCCGCTTCGCCGGGCTTGGGGCCATCGTCTATTGGCGAGTTGGATTTAGCGGCATCGGCGACTGGGGTAAGCGCGACCGACGGCGCGCCATTGCCATCGCTATTCACCCGCAACCCCAGTACGGAGGGACCGGCCGCAACCGCCGTAACGGGCGGCGCAGGGTCGAGCGCCACGCCGGCGGCCGGTGCCGCGGCCGAAACTGCCGGCGCCGCGGCCGGGCTCGGTTCCGGCGGCTTGTCCCGATGCACGAACAGATGCGGGTCGGCGAATGCGGCCGGCTTTAATTCGGGCTGCGCGATGACCACGGGCACGCCGAGTTTGGTCAGACGATAAAGCCGCACCGCAAAATCATGCGGCATGCGGATGCAGCCATGCGAGGCCCGATGGCCGATGCTTTCGCCCTCGTGCAGCGCCACCCCGGACCAGGTGATGCGCTGCATGAACGGCATCGGCGCATTGCTGTAAAGGTTGGAGCGGTGAAACACCTGCTTCTGGATGACGCTGAAGACGCCGAGCGGCGTCGGCAGGCTCGGCACCCCGGTTGCGACGGAGGTATCCGCAACATGCATGCCGTCGCTATAGAGATGCAACTTTTGCTGATCGATCGAGATGAAGATCTGCAACGGCCCCTTCGGAATATCGCCGAACGAGTCCTTGCTGACGTCCTTTTCCTTGCTGACGTGCTTCACCACCCGGTGTTTGGGCCGCTGCCGAAATCCGGAGTCGATTCCGTAGTAGTACTGGGCGGAAGCCGGCGCCGCGCTCAGCGCCAGATTAAGCGCCGTGCAGAGAGCGAGCGTGCAAAGGCAACCGACGCCGCTTCTGGCGTGAAACAGTGCGCCGCAACGCGCGCCTTGAATGCTCAATTCCGCCCCCAGGCCTGCGGGAATTCGTAATTCTGGCGAAGAATCTTAACAAGAGTCCTAATGGACGCGAATACCACCCCCACCTCGCGGCACGATGGCGGCCAATTCATGACGTCGATGCTAGAGCATGATCCGGAAAAGTGGAAACCGGTTTTCCGAAAAGATCATGCTCCAACGTAAAACCTAGACCATGATCCAATTCAACTTGATCGGATCATGGTCTAGAGGCCGGAACACATCGCGATTATGACAAGGCGGAGCTCGAGTCCTTACCTCCCGGCTACACCCTTCCTCCATCGCCGACGATAGACGACGACGTTAGCCCATAGGCTTGCGCCAGGAGCTCGTAGGAATGGCGGCGCGCCCCGTGATCGTAGACCATGGTCGTGATCATGACTTCGTCGGCGCGGGTCGCCTCGATCAAGGCGCCCAATCGTTCCGTCACGCGGTCTATACCGCCGACGATCAGGCGCGCGCGATGGCGAGCGATGCGCTCACGATCGATGGGCGCATAGGGATAGACGGCGGCCTCCTCGGGCGAAGCAAGCGGCAGATATTCGCCCTTGGCGCGCCGCGCATAATGCAAATCGGCGCTCGATGCGAGTCGCTCGGCTTCGGCATCGCTGTCGGCGGCGATCACCGATGTGCCGAGAATGGCGCAGGGCTCCGCCAGGCTCGCCGACGGCTTAAAGTGCTCGCGGTAAGTCAGCATGGCGCTGGCCGCGTCGTAGTCGGCGAAATGATGCGCGAAGGCGAAGCCCATGCCGACCGCCGCGGCCAATTCCGCGCTATAGCCGCTCGAGCCTAAGAGCCAGATCGGCGGCAACGCCACGTCGGCAGGAACCGCATGCACGTTGCGGAACGGATGACCTTCCGGGAAGCCGCCGCGCTCGAACAACAGGAGTTCCTGAAAGCGCTCGAGGAAGTCGTCGCCTTGCCGTGGGTCCTGCCGAGCCCGCAAAGCATAACTCGTGACCTGATCGGTGCCCGGCGCGCGGCCGAGCCCGAGATCGATGCGGCCGGGAAACAGCGCCTCCAGCACTTTGAAACGTTCCGCCACCATCAGCGGTGCGTGGTTCGGCAGCATCACGCCGCCCGAGCCGACGCGGATACGCGACGTTGCCGCCGCGATTTGTCCGATCATGATTTCCGGCGAGGAACTGGCGATGTTCGCCAGATTATGGTGCTCGGCGACCCAATAGCGCTTGTAACCGAGCCGATCGGCAAGCCGCGCCAGATCGAGCGAATTGCGCAAGGCCGCCGAGCCCGGCGTCGCGGTGGTCACAGGCGACAGATCGAGGACTGAAAGCGGGATCACGCGAAACGGACTCTTATGGGGACAACTCTATGAGCCCGTTGGCAACGGCGCCGTCAATCCCGTCGCGAGCCGGCGCACGACGATATGAAAATGGCCGGTGTTGCAGCGCCGGCCACCGAACCCGTCCGCCAGTAACCTGCCCGCCAGTAACTGCCCGCCAATCGTCAGCGCGTTATCGGCGCCGGCGGGATCGGTGGGGCTGCCGAATATTGCGGCGGCGCCGAATATTGCTGGGGCGCCGAATCTTGCGGAGCCTGCGGAACGTCGGATAACGCGGTCGGCATGGTAGCCGGCAGCACCACGACATGCGTGCCGACGCCGACCCGGCTATACAGATCCTCGACGTCCTCGTTGGTCAGCCTGATACAGCCGGACGAAATATATTTGCCGATCGTCGTCGGATCGTTGGTGCCGTGGATCCGGTACAGCGAATTGCCGAGATACATGGCGCGGGCGCCGAGCGGATTGGTCTCGCCGCCGGCCATGAAGCGCGGCAGATAAGGCTGACGGTCGATCATCTCTTTCGGCGGAAACCAGTCCGGCCATTCCTTCATGCGGCTGATGCGCTCGGTGCCCGACCAAGTGAAGCCGTCGCGGCCGACGCCGATGCCGTAGCGTAGCGCCTGGCCACGGCCCAGCACGAGATAGAGGTAGGTGTTCGGCGTATCGACGATGATGGTGCCGGCCGGTTCCGGAGTCGGGAAATTGACGATTTGCCGCTGAAACTGCGGCGGCAGTTGTGCCGCCGAATTCTGATCCGGCTGCGATTGCCCCGGCAGCGCAGCAACCACGGTCGGCGGCGAGGGCTGCGAAGCAGCAGCCGATCCGACCGGCGCGGCCGCCATCGACGGGCTCTTGATCGAGCCGGTCACGTCGGCGGACGGCGCGGCGCCAGCGACCGCGGCCGGCGGGCGTCCATCGGGCGCCGGCAGCGGCTGCGGCGCGAAATAGGGTCCGCTCGCCGGCCCGCCCGAATAGCCATCCTCATTCGGCGCCGGCTGGACGTAGCGGGGATCGAGCGGCGCGCCATTGGCATCGCGATAGACCGGCGCACCGGCGGGGGGCGGCGGGTAAGATTGGGCGGCGGCAGTGCCGAGTGAGGCGGCAAGGGCGAACGCCACCGCGACAAGACTGATGCTGTTACGCAAGACCAACCCCCGGCAAGCCTAATTTCCAGAACGTTTTTGCCGACAACATTTGGCGGGAACAAGGCACAGATGCCTTGCGCCGGCCCTCCTTTGCCGCCGCAGCAGCAGTTCCGCCGGGATGGTGAATAATTCGGTAACGGTTGTGGAGGGAAAGCCCTTCTGTGCTATGGATTATGCGGGGATCTGAAGAGACTGCCGGGCATTTCATTGGGGGATGAAGTCATGGCGCGAAACAACTTTGGTACGGCTCTGGGGAGCGTCCTTGGAGCCGCTTTTCTCGCTGCGTTTTTGGCGACGCCGGCGCGAGCCCAAGACGCGGTCGTCATGGACTTAAAAGCGAAGATTTCGGCTGCCCAAAGTGTGCAGCAGAGTTTTGCCCGCGGCCTGCTGCATTGCAGTGAGTTGGACGGCAAGAACTTCTATTTCGAATCGCGCGATCGCGTTCTTAGTCTTGAAGACTATCACCGGTCGTTGGCGAGCCTGGCGCTGCAGGGGAGCTTCAACCCCGAAACCAAGCGGCCCTGGAATAATCAGGACGCCGATGCACGCTGGGCGCAAGCTCAGAACCAGGCCCTGCAAGGCAAAGCCAATTGCGAACTCGTGGCGAGCCTGCCCGATCTGCAAAAAAAGCTCCAAGCCTCGCAGCAGCAAGCGACAGCAACGCAAGCTCCCGGAAGCAAGTAGCCGCGCCGGCCGTCCCTCCTGCCAGCATTCGCGACGGCGTGATGGCGCCGCTGCGACGGCATTGAGCCATCCGAGATTGCCCATGCTAGAACGAGGCGCGGAACCCTCAACACACAGGGATGAGAGGCGCCACCATGGATTGGACTGACCGACGCGAGCGGTTGCGTTCCGTCATCGCCGGATCGCGGTGCATCTATCCGGGGTCGGTCTTCGACCCGATCTCGGCGCGCATTGCCGAAGATCTCGGTTTCGAGGCCGGGATGTTCGCCGGCTCGATTGCCTCGTTCGCGGTGCTCGGTGCGCCCGACATCATCGTGCTCACGCTGACCGAATTCGCGCAGCAGGCGTACCGTATCAATCGCGCCGGCAAGCTGCCGCTGCTGGTCGACGCCGATCACGGTTACGGCAATGCGCTCAACGTCAAGCGCACGGTCGAAGAACTCGAGACTGCCGGCGTCGCCGCCTTGACCATCGAGGACACCGCGCTGCCGACGCCCTACGGCGCGACCGCAGCGACGCTGATTCCGATTGCCGAAGGCGTCGGCAAGATGAAGGCCGCGCTGGCCGGCCGCCAGGATAAGCGGCTGGTCATCGTCGGCCGCACCAGCGCCATGGCGATGACCGGTGTCGAGGACACCATCGCGCGGGTCAAAGCCTATGAAGACGCCGGCGTCGATATGCTGTTCCTGGTGGGCGTGAAGACGCGCGCGCAACTCGACGCGGTCGCCGCCACGGTGAAACTGCCGCTGTTTCTCGGCGGCGCCGGCGCCGAGCTCTACGACCTCGACTATCTTTCGGCGCGCAACGTCCGCGTTTGCCTGCAAGGCCACATGCCGTTCATGGCGGCGGTCAACGCCGTGCACGAAACGCTCAAGGCGCTGCGCAACGGCACGCCACCGGGCGAGCTCAAGGGCCTAGCGTCAGCCGAATTGATGAAACAGGTCACACACCAAGCCGACCATGCCAAGTGGTCCAAGGAATTCCTCAATGCCGGGCTGTCGTGACGCTGACTGGCGGGGCCGCGCAAGGGCTTGATCCGCGGCCGTACAGTGGACAAATTGCGTAGAACGACGCGGAATGCGGCAACCGGATTTGTCCGGATGTTGCGGCCGCTCCAATTCGGCTACACGCTCCTGCAGTCGACCGCTGTGAGCGAAGGAATATGCGATGCCATCCGTGAGCGACTGGAAGGTGCCGTCCTCCGCACAACCGAAAGCGGACGACTATAGCTACGATCTCGAGCGGGCTTTGTCGTGCGTGGTCGGACTGCGCACCATTGTCCCGCCGGATGCGTTCACCGCGGAGACGCTGGGCACCGAACGCGCCGGCAACGGCGTTTTCATTCGCGGTAACGGTCTCGTTCTCACCGTCGGCTATTTGATTACCGAAGCCGAGACGCTGTGGATCACGCTAAACGACGGCCGCTCCGTGCCCGGCCACGTGCTGGGTTACGATCAGGAGACCGGCTTCGGATTGGTGCAGGCGCTGGCCAAGCTCGACGTACCGGCGCTCGAAATCGGCGACTCAACGGCGGCGTCGATCGGCGAGCGCGTCGTGGTCGGCGGCTTCGGCGGCCGGCAGCGTTCAGTGGCCGCGCGCATCGTCGCCAAGCAGGAATTCGCCGGCTACTGGGAATATGTGCTCGACGAAGCGATCTTCACCGGACCGGCGCATCCGAATTGGGGCGGCACCGCGCTGATCGGTCCGGCCGGCGATCTCCTCGGCATCGGCTCGCTGCAGCTTCAGCACGCCGCGGAGAAGGGTCAGACCCAGAACATCAACATGATGATCCCGATCGATCTGTTAAAGCCGATCGCCGACGACCTGATGAAATTCGGCCGCCGCAACGCCGCGCCGCGGCCATGGCTTGGACTGTACGCGACCGAGGTCGAGAACCGGTTGGTCGTCGTCGGGCTGGCGGATCGCGGGCCGGCCAAGAAAGCGGACTTGCGAACCGGCGATATTATCTTGTCGGTCGCCGGCAAGGACGTGCGCGACCTCGCCAGCTTCTTCCGCCGCATCTGGGCGCAAGGCCCGGCCGGCGTCGAGATGCCGATCGCGATCTACCGCGACGGCGAGACCATCGAGCTGCGCGTCAAATCGAGCGAGCGCAATCGGTTTCTCAAAGGGCCGAGCCTGCATTGAATTCGTCCTCGTGCAACGCCCTTAACCCTTCGCGATACGTTGGATAGCGCAAAGTGACGCCAAGCTCGCGCTTGAGCTTGTCGTTACGCACGCGCCGGCATTCCTGCCAGAAACTCAAAGCCAGCGGCGACATCGACGGCGCGGCCTCGGCAAAAGAGATTTCCGGCGGCGGCGGCACGCGCAAAAGCTCTGCCGCGAGCGCGAGCGGATCGCCGGGCGGCGACGGTTCGTCGTCGGCGACGTTAAAAATCCCGGATGCTTGGCGCGCGAACGCGGCATCGATCGCCTGCGCAATGTCGGCGACATGGATGCGGTTGAAGATCTGTCCGGGCTTGACGATACGACGCGCATTGCCGCGCGCGACCTGAAGCAGCGCGTTGCGACCCGGCCCATAAATTCCGGCGAGACGCAGGATGGCGACCGCCACGCCGTGGCGCGCGCCAAAATCCTGCCAAGCCAGCTCCGCCGCAAGCCGCTCGCGGCCGCGCGTCGATTCCGGCTGCGGCAATGTCTCCTCGTCGACCCAATTGCCGCCGCGGTCGCCATAGACGCCGACCGTGGAGAGATAAACGATCGAGCGCAGATGCCGCGCCTGTGCGAAGGCGTCGCCGCAAGCGCGCAATACCGGATCGCCGTCGGCGTCTTGCGGGATCGAGATCAGCGCCGCATCGGCCGCAACAATAGTCCGTTGCAACTCGGGCGACGCCAACTGGCCCTCGAAAACCAGCGCCTGCAATCGCCCATCGTCATACGCATTCAACACCGCGGCGCGTTCTTTACTGCGCATAGTGCCGACGACGCGATCGAACTTTTGGCCAAACGCGGCGACGTAATGCTCCGCCGAATAGCCCAATCCGAGGCAAATGAGCTGGGACATTAAACTGTGCGGTCTCGTACCGCCGTCCATTCCGCGATCACGCCCGGATCTGATTCGGCCGATGTGCGTTTCGCCGCACGCCGTTCCAGCCGATCGCGGTCGAGCCGGCCAAGCGCCCAAACCGCAGCGCCGCGCACCAGCGGCGATTCGTCGTCGAGCAGCCGCTCGGTCTCAGCCGCGAACGATAGATCCGCCGAATTGCCGATCGCAATCAACACATTACGGATGAAGCGCGCGCGGCCGACGCGCTTGATCGGGCTTTTTGCGAACAGCGCGCGGAACGCAGCGTCGTCGAGCCGGACAAGGTCGGACAGCAGCGGGGCGCGCAACGCGTCACGCGCTGCAAGCTTCGCTTCGCGACCCTGTTGGGCGAATTTGTTCCATGGACAAACCGCGAGACAATCGTCGCAGCCGTAAATGCGGTTGCCCATCGATTGCCGGAATTCACGCGGAATCGGCCCTTTGTGCTCGATGGTGAGGTAGGAAATGCAGCGTCGGGCATCGAGACGGTACGGCGCCGGGAAAGCCGCCGTTGGGCAGATATCGAGGCAGGCGCGGCAATTGCCGCAATGGTCGTGCTCCGCCGCGTCCGCCGGCAGTTCAAGCGTGGTGAAGATGGCGCCAAGAAACAGCCACGAGCCGAGCTGCCGCGACACCAGATTGGTGTGCTTGCCCTGCCAGCCGAGACCGGCTGCGGCGGCGAGCGGCTTCTCCATCAGCGGCGCCGTGTCGACAAAGACTTTGATGTCGCCGCCGGCATGATCGATCAACCAGCGTCCGAGATTTTTCAGCCGCGGCTTGATCACGTCGTGATAGTCGTCGCCGCGGGCATAGACCGAAATGTCGCCGCGTCCGCGGTCCTTGAGGATTGCCAGCGGGTCGTCATCTGGCCCGTAATTGAGTCCGAGCATGATGAGCGAGCGCGCCTGCGGCCACAGCGCCTGCGGATCGGCGCGGCGGCCGGCTTTGGCGGCCATCCAGTCCATGTCGCCATGCGCGCCGAGGCTTAAGAATTCGCGCAACCGCCCCGCGGCAAACGGGATTGCATCCGGCCGGGCGACGCCGACGGCGTCGAAGCCTTGTGCACGCGCGGCCTCGATCAGCGCCGTCTTGACGGCCGCCGGAGTCAGAAATCGAGATTGGCGTAGCTTGGCGACGGCGGCAGGCCGGGCAGCGCCTCTTCGAGCAGCGTGCGAAACGACGGCCGCGATTTGATCCGCGCGTACCAGTTCTTGGCGGTCTCGTCTTCGTCCCACGGCACATCGCCCAGATAATCGGCGGCGGACAAATGCGCCGCCGCGGCCAGATCGGCATAGGTCAAAATATCGCCCGCCAGCCAATCGCGCGTGCGGACGAGCCAGCCGATATAGGCTAAATGGTACCTGATGTTGCTCTTTGCCGCACGCAGCGTTTCCATGTCGGGGGAGCCGCCGCCGTTGCCGGCCGGCATATAGCGCTTATAGACCCGCTCCCGCGCCAGCGCGCCCGAGACTTCCTCGAAGAACTTGTCGTTGAACCAGCTCATCAGCCGGCGCACCTCGATGCGTCCACCAAGATCGGTCGGCAACAGCCGGAACTCGCCCAGCGTCAGGCCGCGGGTCTCGTCGAGATATTCGGCGATGACGGGCGCGCCCGGCACCGGCGGCACACCTTCCTCCACCAGGACCGGTGTGGTTGCCGCCGGGTTGAGAGCCAAGAATTCCTCGCGCCGCTCCCATACCCGCTCCTCGACCAGCCGCGGCGGCAAGCCGTACTCTTCGAGTGCCAGCCGCACAAAGCGCGAATGCGGGCAAATCGGATGATGGAACAGCGTCAGCATGAGCCTGCGAGCCTTGTCGCTTCGAACCTTGGCCGAATCCTATGCTAGCGCCAAAAGGTTGATGAGATTGGACAACGCTTCACGCTCACTTGCGAAATCGCGCGGCCGGCGATCATCAAGCCAACCACCCCGTCGCCACGCCAACAAGGATCACGACGCCGAGCAAAAACCGATAGACGACGAACGGCCAGCTTGAAAAATTCTCCAGTATTTTCATCAGGCCCCATATCGCAAAAAATGCCGAGACGGCGGCGACGCCAATCCCGACGATCAGCACCGACCAGGCGTACCAATCGAGATGAATTTTGTGGAGCTCCCACAATTCCTTGAACCCGGCCAAAGCGATTGCCGGCAGGCCGAGCAGAAAGGACAGCCGCGCCGCTTCGTCGCGCTTGAAACCCAGCATCAGTGCCGCCGTCAGCGTCGAGCCCGAGCGCGAAACGCCGGGAATGAGCGCGCCGGTCTGTGCCAGTCCCACGACAAGCGCGTCGACGATCGTCGCGTTGGCGATCGTGCGCCGGTGCCGGGCCCAGATCTCGGCCATCGCGAGCAGCAGAGCCATCGCGATACAGGCCCAGCCGATGACGCTGATGGCGCGCAGCGGCGAATTGCAGGCGTTAAGGACTTTTGCCAGCGCCAGCCCGGCAATGCCGATCGGCACCGTGGCAAGGACAATCCACATCACGAACTGGAACGAGCGGTCGCGGAAATTGCCTCGCACGGCGGCGGAGATCGAGTTGACCGCCAAGCCGCTGACGTCGGTCCAGAAATAGCTCACCACCGCACCCAGCGCGGCAAGCTGCATGGCGGCGGAGAAGGCCGAACCTGGATCCTGCCAGCCGAGCACGGCGGGCACCAGGCGCATATGCGCGGTCGACGAGATCGGCATTAATTCGGTGATGCCCTGCACCACCCCGAGAATGGCGACCTTGAAATAACCCAGCGCTACGAAACCGGTATCGACGCCATTGGTGCAAGCTTGGGACATTGATCACGTCGTCTTTGCAAATTGCGGGGTCTGCGCGGGCCGAGATAACGGCATGATCTGACGGCTTACGCCGTATGCGGATTGAACTGGCCGGTCTTGCGGAAGCGCCACAGATAAGTCGGCACGATCGCCTCGATCGATTCCGGGATGATGCCGAGGCCTTCGAGCGTACGGCCGTCGTGCTTGGCCGCATCGGACACGACGTTGTCGGCCTTGAGCAGGTCGACTTGATCGGGGGTGATCGGCGGCTTCGGCGCGAACTGCAAGAGCGCCGCCTGCAGCTTCAACAGCGCGAACGGCACCGGCACCAGCAAGCGGCGGCGCTGCGTGGTGGCGAGCACGAATTCCATCAATTGCTTGAACGTGCGCACGGCCGGCCCGCCCAACTCGTAAACCGCGCCCGGCTTGACATCGCCATCGACCGCTTTGGCGATGGCCTCCCCGACGTCACCGGCAAACACCGGCTGCATGCGGCTGTGGCCGCCGCCCGGCAGCGGCAATGCCGGCGACAGCCGGGCCAGTGCGGCGAAGCGGTTGAAGAAGTCATCCTCCGGCCCGAACACGATCGACGGCCGCATGATGACCGTTTCACTCTGTGCGGCCAGCACGCGCGCTTCGGCCTGTCCCTTCGCCCGCGCGTAATGCGAGGCGGCATCGGGATCCGCGCCGATAGCCGAAACATGAACCAGCGGCGCGCCAACAGCGGCAGCGGCTTTCGCCACCGTCTCCGCGCCCGCAGACATCACGGCGTCGAAGCGCTGGTTGCCGCGCTCGAACAGGATGCCGACCAGATTGACGACGCTATCGGCATTGCGTACCGCGGCGGCAACCGAATCCGGGTAGCGCAGATTGGCCTGCACCGCTTGGATCTGGCCGACCCGGCCCATCGGCCGCAAATAGCCGGCGAGTTCCGGCCGGCGCACCGCGACGCGGATGCGGTAGCCGCGGTTGGCCAGCGCCCGCACCACGTGGCGGCCGAGAAAACCCGAGCCGCCGAACACGGTGACCAGCGTTTCAGCCTTGCTCTTGATGGCCATGTGCCGCGAAATACATGATCGGTTTCCCGCTGTATAGGGGATTACGCGGTCATTCGCATGACATAGCAGGCGATACCCCATTCATTGACAAGGGGACGACCGCTTTCGTACCTATCCCGGCACGGCCATTGCTCCCGGCACGGCCAATGCCCAGGTGGCGGAATTGGTAGACGCACTAGTTTCAGGTACTAGCGCCGCGAGGCGTGGAGGTTCGAGTCCTCTCCTGGGCACCAGAGGTTGTATTCCAAGGTTGTTCACTGTTCTCCATAGTTACCATATTTTATCGTAAAATCAGTATCTTAAGCCTTATTTTAGCTCCACAGCCCTACGTGGTACAGCGTGACAGCGTGAGTATATGAGTATAGGATTGAGTATACGGCCGTATCACTCTATGGAGGCGTATACTCATGCTCCTCTCCGCGCTCGCCGTGCAAAACGCGAAGCCACGTCCCAAGCTTTATCTGCTTCGCGACGGACACGGCTTGCACCTGTTGGTCAAACCGAGCGGACACAAGCTGTGGCGCTTACGCTACCGCTTTGCCGGTAAGCAAAACATGCTGAGTCTCGGCGGCTATCCCGACGTGTCGATCGCCGTCGCGCGAACCAAGCGGGACGAAGCCCGCAGACTGCTTGCTTCCGGCATTGATCCGTCCAGACAAAGGCGGCTCGACAAGTTGGCCGCCGCTACCGCGTCCAACAACACCTTCCGCGCAATCGCCGAAGAACATTTAGCAAACCAGGAGGAAAGCGGCACCGCCGCCTCGACGCTGATCAAGAATCGTTGGTATCTTCTCAAATTGGCCGCGCCGCTCGCGAACCTGCCGGTTACCGAGATCACCCCGGCGGAAATTCTCGCCCTGCTCAAGAAGATCGAAAAGAGCGGGCGCCGGGAAACCGCCAAGAAAGTCCGCGGCGCCATCGGCAGTATCTTCCGCCTGGCGATCACCACACTGCGGGCCACCAACGACCCGACCTATCCCCTCCGCGGCGCGCTACTCAAACCGATCGTCACTCCTCGTCCTGCCATCACCGACGAGCGCGCGCTTGGCGGCCTCATGACAGCGATGGACGACTACGACGGCTGGCCGACGCTCAAGGCAGCGCTGCACTTTCTCGCCTTGACCATGGTGCGCCCGGGCGAAGTTCGCTTTATGCACCGCAGCGAGGTCATCTGGCCAAAGTCGACGTGGCGCATTCCCGCCGAACGGATGAAGATGCGTCGCCCCCATGACGTACCCCTCTCCCGACAGGCGACCGCGATCTTGCGCGACCTGTGGGACCTGAGCGAGGGCGACGGCCTCGTGTTCCCATCGATCCGCTCGGTCACACGCCCGCTGTCCGAAAACGCAATGAATTCCGCTCTCCGCCGGATGGGATATTCCAGAGACGAAATGTGCGCCCACGGCTTCAGAGCCTCCGCCAGCACGATCCTCAATGAGCGAGGCTATAGCCCCGACGTGATCGAGACCGCCCTTGCACATCAAGACGAAGACGAGACGCGGCGGGCCTATAACAGGGCCCGGTATTGGCCGGAACGGGTCAAACTTCTGCAGGATTGGGCGGACCTGCTCGACGAATTCAGAAAACTGTCAGCCGCAAAGTCCGCCGCCTGATGGTGCACCATGCGGCACCATGTACATCTTGAAATTGCAGGCCTTTCGACTTCTACACTCAACCGCTGCTAGTGGCTAACCCACATGGAGCACCGGTGTCTCCCCAAAGGAGATATCGATGCAAACCACGGTGAAGCTACCGCTGTACCTTTCTTGGCGACAGTTGAAGGATGTCGTCGGATGGCCTTTCAGCAGGACGCACACAGGCCGATTGATGTTTGATCCCGATTACGCGCACGATGCTTTCCCGGCTTGCCGGAAGCTCGGCGCGCATCGGAACAG
This sequence comes from uncultured Alphaproteobacteria bacterium, assembly GCA_963816565.1. Classification (GTDB taxonomy): domain Bacteria; phylum Pseudomonadota; class Alphaproteobacteria; order Rhizobiales; family Xanthobacteraceae; genus BOG-931. Next base: position 146,133 of record CAWFLM010000006.1, read on the forward strand.
CCATCCGGTCTGGTACACGCCTGCGGTCCTCGACTACTTCAAGCGGCATGGGCTGCCCGTTCCGGAGAACATCGCGTTTTCCTGACGGAAGACCTTCTACCGAGGGCGCTCGGTGGCCACTGAGCGCCCTCACCTTATGCTTAGGGGATTCGATGACCTCCAAAGAGCAGCGTGTGGAAGCCAGAGCGCAACAGCTCGCCGCACTCGCAGAGGCCGCACCTAAGGGTGCCCCGGAGCGAATGCGGGCTACTATTCAAATCAACACCATCCGCGTCCCGGTTATCGAGCAGCGTCGTACCCGACGGTTCTTCCGAGAGGACACGTTCGACTACATCGAAACCGGAGAGCACATTCGCTACACAGTCGATATGATATTGCAGCTCCCCGAGTACGACCGCGCAATAATCAACGAGCACTCTTTAGACGGCATACTCATTGAGGACGAGCCTCGATATACACCGCAGGAGCTTCGGCAGATCGAAAAGCAATACCGAAATGAGGTGGACGCCGCCAAAGACCGTTACCTCAAGGAGGCGGTTTCCGCGTCAACCGAATTGGCGCTCAGCAATCAGCGGGCAGAGCGCAAGCAAACGTTCCTCGGTGATTACCTCGTTGCTCCATTCAGTAGAGAGTTCGTAACAGCGCCTGAAGCCAACAACTACGCCGATAAATTAAAGACAAAAATACTTCCCCAAATTCGGGACACCATTCAACGCTATCAGTCCTTCAATAAGACCGACACGATTGAATTCTGATGGGCTGGTTTTCCAAACCTTCCTCTCAACTCAACTTCTTCGCACAGCGCGAAAAGGAACGGCTCGAAGCCGTTAACAAAGCCCTCCAAGGACCCTTCGGGGACAACGCAACACTTTATTCGAACACAAAGGCCCTCTTAGAAGCCGCACAGCTGCCCGACCCCACGACATTCTGCAAGCGCGTTGGCAGAAGATTTATTCAACGGTGCGATGAGCGCGGCATAGCGCTCCCGCACCATGACCTTGGGTTTCAAATGTTCGGTGCGGCTGCTGCCTTATACGCCGCAGAGCGCCTCACAGACCTGCCCCCGAACCCCGCTGCGTACTCCAACTTTGGCGACACGGCCGTAATCGGCCAGATGCGCGACTTGCTCCTTAATGCCCAGCGCAAGCTTGCCATTCCGGACAAGACTCTCGACCTCCTTGAAAATGCAATTGTTGATTGCCTCCTCATCATTACCGCCCGCCTGCCTCCACTCGCACATGAGAGAGAGAACGAGACTGACGAGGCAATAATGATCCCTCTCATAGACCTACTGCCTAACGTCGGACAGATAATTGAAGACGCTCTCGCCCCGTTCGAGGTGCCTGAGGTTAAGGAAGCCGGGTTATTTCGCTGGCTTCGCGAGCATATCAAAGAAAATACCGACGCAGCCACTGCGGGCGCGAAAAAGTCTGTAACTCCCAGCCAATATAAGGCTACCCCTCAAGAAATCGTCGCTACATTTCTTAAAGACACATCCCTGTCTGATATCTTCTTAGCGAACGTCCCGTTTACCCTTCCCGAGGAAACGCGTTTCGCTGGACATTGGATCATCGCGCCACCGGGCCGCGGCAAGACCACACTGCTGCATGCGATGGTCAATGACGATTTGGCCGAAGGACGCCGCAATCGTCCTCATGGACAGCAAAGGCGACCTCATCGAGCCGGTCAAAACAGCTCGCTGCCATCAAAGACCGCCTGATCCTCATCGAACCGAACCCCGATTCCGCGTTCGCCCTCAATCCGCTCGACGTTTCGCACACGAACGTCACGCAGGCCGTCAGCCTCATCGAATACATCATGGCCGGGTTGCTCGACGCGAAGTTTACCGCGCTGCAATCGACCCTGTTCCGAAACGTCGTCCCCGCCATCATCGAAGCCATCCCCAATCCCACCCTCGACACCTTCAAAGAGGTGATGGTCAAAGGGCTGCCCGAGCCTCGACAAGCTCAATCCCCACGCCCGGCAGTTCTTCGAGAACCGCGAAACCGGCTTTCATTCCAAAACCTACGAAAGCACCCGCAAGGAAATCGTCTGGCGCCTCGACTACCTGATGACCAATCCCGTCCTGCGTTCGATGTTCTCCGCCACCCACACCAAGCTCGACATCGGCAAGGAGATGGACGCCGGCAAGGTCATCATCATCAACAATTCGAAAGCCATTCTTGGCGACGAGGGCGCGGAATTCTTCGGCCGCTTCTTCATCGCGCTCATTGCCCGAGCCGCGCAGCAGCGCGCCGGCAAGCCGCCAGCTTCGAAGAAGCCGTGCTACGTCTATATCGACGAGTGCCAGATCCGTCATTGCCAAGGACACCCGAATTCCCGATCCTGCTCGACGAGTGCCGCTCCCAGAAAATAGCCCTGATACTCGCGCCACCAACGAACCGCCCAGCTCACGCGCGCCGGTCCTCGATGCCGTCGCCAACTGCGCCATCCGCATGGCCAACAGCGACGACGAGGCGAAGTATCCTTGCCGACAAGCTGCGCATGGACGCCGACACGCTGCGCTCGCTGCCGCGCGGCACGTTCGGCACATTCGTCCGCGATCTGACCCCCAGCGGTATTCAGCTCAGATCCCAAGATCGACCTGGACGCGCTGCCGAAAATGACCGACGCGGAACTGACGGCCATCCGCGAGCGCATGCGGAGCGGATTTCTCTTCACTCTCCTCCGGCAGCCGAAGACTGCAGCCGCCGACCGCAACACCTGCTGCTCCGCCCGCTGCCGCGAACAGCCAGCTCAGCCGCCCCGCCAGGCACGACCCCGGCGAGCCGGCGACCGACTGGGCTTAGACAAAAATAATTCTTGTGTGCGGTCGTGCGCACGTGGTGCACCACCGCTCCTCGCCCTGCCCCATGGCTTCCGTTTACTCGGACTTGTCTTTCGATCTATTGCGGTCCGCATGGACGCAATACCCGACAACGCAAGCGCGCAATTCGCGCTGGTCCCGCGACCGGTCGTCGGCCGCGACGGCGGCGCCGTCGTCGTGTATCCGACCGAGCGCGACATCGAGATATTCAAGCTCCTCGTTCGCTTCCGCTATCTGCCGAGCGATTACATCCACGCCTTTGTCGGCGGCAGCGTGAAGGCGCTCACCCACCGGCTCAATCTCCTATCGCGCAAGCCGAATCTCTATCTCGCGCGGCCGCATCCAGCAACGCGCAGATGCGCCGACGCCAATTATCGCCCTCTGATCTACGAGCTGGACGAGCGCGGCTCGCGCGTGCTGCGCGAGCGCGGCCTGTCCTTTCTGCCCAAGAGCTATCACCGCAATTTCACCCACGAGCTGATGGTCGCGCAGATCATGGCGTCGATCGAGCTCGGCGTCACGGGCGAATGCCAACGTCCGGCTCATCACCTGGCCGGAGATTCTTGGCGCAGCGACCAAACGCCCGATCGCAACGCGCGCAGTCCGCAACGCCGGCATCGATCCGCGTCACCTATTCGCTGCGCGGCGAACGACGCTGCCGACGAGATCACCGCCGACGCCCGGCCGTTCGGCCTGGAGCGGACGATCGACGGCAAGCGCAGCTACCTGTTCTTCCCCGGCATCGAGGCCGACTGCGGCACCGAGCCGATCGACGCCGGCGACACCGAGCGCTCGTCGATCGCCAAGAAATTCGCCGCCTACATGGCCATCGCCGAGCAAGGCATTCACCGCTCGCATTTCGGCTTTCCCAATTTCTTTGTCCCCTTCATCGCACCACCGAGCGCCGCACGGCTGCATCCATGATGGAGCTGCTCGATCGCCTGACCGGCGGCCGCGGCTCGAAGATGTTTCTGTTCAAGACCTTCCCGAGCTTCACGTCGCCGGAGAAGCCGCCGGCGCCGAGCGGCCACATGCTCACCGAGCCGTGGCAGCGGGTCGGCTTCCCGCCGCTTTCGCTCGATCGCTGACGTGCCATGGACCGGCGCGCCAAGATCATCGCGCTCAACGACCAGCTCCGCACCACCTTCAAAGGCGGTCGCGTGCAGATGACGCCGCAGCGTCTATGAACTGGACGACCGGTTGCGCGGCCGCGCCCTTTCGGTGCTGGCGCGATACAACAAGTTTCGATCCCGACAGCGAGCACGATTGGGGCGTCTTTATTTTCGCCGGCTTCTCGTTCGAGTGGCGCATCGAATACCGCGGCAAGGACGGCACCGGCGTTTCCCCCGATCCGGCCGATCCGGAAAAGACCTTCCGCGTGCTTACGCTCTACGCCATCGACGATATGCTGGCGTATGCCAGTAGATTGGGCGCGCCCTGCGGGCCGGGCTCTACTCGCGTCGCTCCCCGAGCCCGCAGACGCGGTCTCGGCCCTCCGGTGACGATCCCCTCGCGCTTTCGGTTTGGGGATAACCGGCGAGGCGTGGAACGAGCCGGTTATCATTGCACCTATGACCGACGACCAGTCGCGACCTGTCGCGACAAGCCCCGACAGCGAATTCACGCTGACGATCGATGAGGCCCTGGAGCGCTATGCCCGCGCCGGACTTCCCCGCACGCCGCGCAGCATCCAGCGCTATTGCGCCAAAGGCCACCTGGACTGCCGCCGGATCGAAACACAGTTCGGCGAGAAATATCTGATCTCGCCGGCATCGGTGGATAAGCACATTGCCTACATCGAGGAGGTGCGACCTGTCGCGACAGGTCGCGACGTGCCGCGACAAGTCGCGACAACTGTCGTCCCGGAAGAAAGCCACGACGAGCCGCGACAGGAGGCAGCGACAAGCCCCGACCTGTCGCGACCGGTCGCGACAGAGTACGTGCAGCAACTCGAAAAACGCCTGGACGAGAAGGACGGGGAGATCACGTTCCTGCGCAGCGAGGTCTCCATCAAGAACGATCAGATCAAAGACCTGACCGAGCGCGCCCGCGAGACCAACCACCTCATCGCCGGATTGCAGAAAATGCTCACGCCACTCCTCGGCCACACCCAGGAATCGCAGGCCGATCCCCGTTAACCGAGGTCCGCTGTTGCCCAAAACCAGGCATTCCAAACGGCGGGGCAGCACTTCCGAGAAGGGCCAGTTTCAAACTCATGCAGCGCCAGCAACAATCTACAGGAGTTCGTCTCGTTTATGCGTTACCGTGAGTCACCGAGTTATTTTCAATAAGGATTTTTGGTCCCCAGAGGACAGTAAAGCGAAATAATTTTGTCGGTGCCCTTCCGAAGGATGTCAAGCTGCTGGGCATCAGGATTGTGCGCGTCGCGGAAATCAATCTGACTTGGATAGGGCGATTTAGGATCACTTCTCCGAAGCATGTAAGTGATATCAGGATAGCCGTTTTTCGTTTCCTCAATCGCTATGCTATTCAGATCATCGCTCCATTCCTTGCGCCATCCTTGCAGGCCGGGCCACAGCCGATCTCTAAAATCGCCGTAGGTAGGAAATTCCCCTGCAATGGCGCTTTTGAACAACTCAGCTCGTATTCGTGCTTTATGACCGCTCATTTCACTGTCCCCTGTATGCGCTAAACTCCGAATGATACAATTGGCTGCCGAACTCGCAAAGGAATGCGCATGCGTTCTGCCTGCCTATTGACGTGCGGTATTGCTGGAGACAAGACGGCGTTCAGGCCGAAGCGGGAGAACAAACACCAATGATGAAAGAGCCAAACGAAGCCGACTACGACGTGAAGGTTGGCGTTGGCGCAGTCGAAGTCACGTTCAAACCGACGAGCAGTCACTTCACCTACAATTCGCGGACCATCCTGGTCGATCCGGGGAACAGCACGTCTTCGACAATTATCACATCTCAGACCGGTGACACCTACTGGTCGAATGCAGTGCAAGCCATGGCAAGGCGACTGGCAGAAAAGCGGCTGCCTTGGCGAAAGCGCACCAAAACGCTGATTGGTGCAGCCATTGGTGCAGGCTTCGGGTTGATCTACTCTATTTTAGTCATCGGCCGAACTCCCAGCCTATACGTGCCGCAGACCATGGCAGACGTGGTCGTTATGTACTTCATGGAATTAGTTCCCGGGCGCTGCTCGGAGCGGCAATTGGTTTCTTCTGGGCTATCGCGATGAGCAAAACATTCAAAATGCTCGTAGGTGCAGCGATTGGCGCGGGCATCGGATTGGTTAGCCTATTATTTCTTACTGGCCTGGGGGCGTCGTGGTCCTCGGCACGAGTGTTGATCACCATCCTCCCCTGGGCTTTGATCTGGGCTGTGATTGGTTTCTTCACCGGGCAAAGGCGGACCACTCAGTGAGTGGCTGTGTTGTGCATCACAGCAAATTTGCCTGCCGATGACCGAGATGGGTCATTCACGTCGCAGCCGCCCGCTGCGCTAAGTCCGCTGATGGCTGCTCTACTCCGAAAGCAGACGTGTGTCACGGTCGCGACCTGTCGCGGCAAGCCGCGACCGCCACCGTCGGGTTATCAACTCAGTTCGCCGGACCGGTTCGACGAAATCCATTCAACGAAAAGGGGATAAGCAGCGGGAGCCACGTTGCGCGCCACGTATAATGACAGTGTATGGAATATCAGTCGGCGCGACCGATCGGCGACATCCTCAAGGAGCGCAACATTGAAATCATCGGAGCCGATCTTGCGACGCGTCATGGCTTCACCCAAGTTCCGAATTTTATTCTCACCAAGAATGACATTTCCGTCGGCGCGAAGCTCGCTTATGCCATGCTTCTGAAATATGCATGGGGTGATGACGCCTGCTTTCCAGGCCAAAACAAAGCTTGCGGTAGACATGGGATCAGGCGAACGCAGCGTTCGCCGCTATCTTGAAGAGCTCGAAAAAGCCGGCCTCTTAGAGATCGTCCAGCGCGGCCTTGGTAAGACCAACCTTTACCGGTTATTCCTCACCATACGGAAGCAATCAAAACGCGGCGGCCGGCCCTGACCGGCCAATTTGGCCGGTCTTGATCGGCCATACTTGCCGGTCCGGAACGGCAAATCTGGCCGTTCTCTCTAGGCGGTCTCAACCGATCGACGCAACACTTTATCTTAGAGGGAAAAGATGGAGTGTGGGATGGAACGGAGATTTCATAGAGGTTTTACCGCGGCAGAAAAGACGGAATAATGGGACCGTTGGAAGCGGGGGAAGTCACTGAAGGCGATCGGACGAGCTTTTGGTAAGCAGTCATCGTCGATCTATTTTCTGGTTGCCCCGCATGGAGGGTTTCGTCCTGCGGAGCGGCGTCGCTCCAGGTTGGCATTGACGCTTGCGGAACGCGAGGTGATTTCCAGAGGCGTTACGGCACGTCGATCGGCCCGTTCCATCGCCAAACAGCTTGGCCGCTCGCCCTCGACGGTGAGCCGGGAAATGAGCCGCAATGGCGGCTGTGATCGCTACCGGGCGACAGTTGCGGACGAGAATGCCTGGGCACGATCGCGTCGTCCAAAATGTTGTAAATTGGCGATCAATTCGCGGCTTCGGCAGGCCGTGGCAGGGAAACTCAGATTGGATTGGTCACCCGAGCAGATAGGCGGTTGGCTGAAGAGAACGCATCCTGAAGACGAGTATAATCGGGTGTCACACGAGACCATCTATCGCAGCCTGTTTGTCCAAGCGCGCGGCGTGCTCAAGAAAGAGCTGCTTTGCCATCTTCGATCGAAGCGCTCGATGCGTCGCTCCAGACCGGTTGATCCAAATGGCGATAGACGGGGACATATGAAGGATGCCGTCTCAATCCGTCAGCGACCGGCGGCGGTTGAAGATAGGGCGGTGCCTGGCCATTGGGAGGGCGATCTGCTGTCCGGACCGAACAACACCTACATCGCGACCTTAGTCGAGCGTCAAACGCGTTACGTGATGTTGGCCAAGGTGGCAGGCAAGGACACCCAGACTGTAGTCAACGCGCTCATCCAGCAGGCGAAGAAGCTACCAAAAGAACTGTATAAGTCGCTGACCTGGGACCGGGGCAAGGAACTGACGGATCATCGGCGCTTTACGATGGCGACCAACATCGATGTCTATTTTTGCGACCCGCAAAGCCCGTGGCAGCGCGGGTCGAACGAGAATACCAATGGCCTGCTGAGACAGTACTTTCCCAAAGGCACCGACTTGTCGGTGCATTCGCAAGCCCATCTAAACAAAGTGGCTCGTCAGCTAAACGAACGACCACGTGAGACCTTGCAATTTGAAACGCCAGCAGAGAGATTTAATGCCTGTGTTGCGTCGACCGGTTGAGCCGGCACTATATAAGAATACGCATCTAAGAATACTCATATTAATAATACCCAGTAGGGGAATGCATCTCTAAAATAAAAGAACGGCACTTAAAGTGCGCTACGAAAGCTCGTCGATCAACACAATCGATTTTGACCAAACAAGGGGTACAACAAGGGTACGACTGATTTGTACCCTCATCGAACCAAACAGTTCTTTTCATTCCTCACAATTCGCCCCCGCTTTGTCGGGCTTAACCGCCCGACTTCGCGCCGCCACTTTGCCTCTAATAGATGTCCTCAATTATGCATCTGGCAAAGCTGGCGGCCGCTGCGCTCCTCGTCTGGTGACTGTGGTGCTCGGGCTGGCGGCACGAAGTCGGCCGGCTGTGCCGGACGCCGTCGCATAGTCGCCGCGCTGGGGCGCGGCTCCTTGCTTTGGGCTCCGACAAAGCGGGGGCGAAAAGACGAGCACGACCCAGGTCCTCAACACGTCACATGCCGTCATCGACGCGCGCTCCCGCGGGCGCGGTTCTCACCGGCTATCTTCACCAAGCCGGCACTCACAAACCGGCTCGCAGCGACTTCAGCGAAATGTTCGATAGCGCGCCGGATCACGCGCGCGTCAAGGCAACCCTCTACGAGGCGGCCAAGCCGGCCGACCTTTGACACGCTCTGCCGGCGCGCACGCCCACAGCGTCGGCTCCGGCGGGAATGCCGCTCCTGTCTCACCCGGAGAATGGGGCAGAGGACAGACCCGCGGATTCATATCCACCATGTGCTTCCACACTCGCGAGAACATTCATGCAGGACGCACGAGAGTAAACTGAAGTCATCCACGCTCTCACGGCGTGGCGCCGGTCTCTTGTAGTTCGCCGACTACACCCCAACACAGGTCGCTCGGCGTGCCGCGCTGATCCCGACCTCCACAAGGTAGGGAAGAGCGCATGACGGCAAATGCGGGCTGAGTTGAAGCAGCACGCGTTTTCACCGGAGGCTGGCGCGACGTTATGGAGCCCAAGCATTTTCCAATTGCAACGACCGCGCATGGCGGCGGCGTCGTGTTTTCGCGCGAGGAGCGCGAGCGGCACGTGTGGATCGTCGGAAAATCCGGCTCGGGCAAAAGCACCGTTCCTCTTCAATCTCGCCATGGCCGACATTTGCGCAGGCGAAGGAGTCGCGGTGATCGATCCGCACGGCGACCTGGCCGAGGACATTCTCGACGCCATTCCGCGCTCGCGCATCAACGAGGTCTGCTACCTCGACGCCGGCGAGACTGAATATCCGGTCGGCTTCAATCCCGCGACCAAGATCGCGCCCGCGCGGCGCGCGCTCGCCGCCTCCGGCATTGTCGTCCGCGTTCAAGCACCTCTGGTCCGACAGCTGGGGACCGCGCCTTGAGCATTTCCTCTTTCACGGCGTCGCCGCGCTCATCTCGCGCCAGCACGCGACGCTCATCGATCTGCGCGCGGCTCTATACCGACGATCGCTTCCGCGATCGGGTCGTCGGCCGCGTGACCGATCCCGAAACGCTGCGATTTTGGCACGAAGAGTTTCCGAGCTACACGAAAGTCGCTTCGCTCCGAAGCGATTGCGCCGATCCTGAACAAGGTGGGGCAGATCGCAGCCTCGCCGCACCTGCGGCTGATCCTCGGTCAAGTCGCTCCGCGCTTCGACCTCGCGTTCGCGATGAACGATCGCCGCATCTTGATCGCGAACCTGGCGAAGGGGGCGATAGGGGAGCAGGCGGCAAACCTCCTCGGCTCGCTGCTCGTCTCGCATCTGCAATTGGTCGCGATGGAGCGCGGCGCGCTTGCCGCCGCAAGAGCGCGTGCCGTTCTTCGTGCACGTCGACGAATTCCAAACCTTCAGCTCGGATGCGTTCGCGTCCTTGCTTTCGGAGGCCCGCAAATTCGCAACGCATTTTTGCCTCGCAAACCAGTACACCGATCAGCTGTCGAATGCCGTGCGCGCGGCGGTGATCGGCAACGCGGGCACGCTCGTCGTGTTCCGCGTCGGCAGCCGCGACGCCGAATTGCTTGCGCCGGAATTTCGGCCGATGGATCCCGGCGGCCTTGCCGATCAGGAGCCCTTCACCGCGTGGCTTCGCCGCGGCATCGGCCGTGACCGTATATTTGCCGAGCCGAAGCTCTATGAGCCGCGTCGGCACGGCCGCGCTCATCCGCGAGCAGAGCCGGCAGCGGTTCGGCCGCTCGCGCGGCGTCATCGAGCGCCAGCGCCAAATGCGCTTCTGAAAATGTCGCCGAAGAACCTACGCTCACATGATTGGGACGGGATGATCACGCATGATTGGCTAACCCTGCTGCTGTCCTAATTCCGGCAATGATCCCGTACTTGGCGGATTTCGCCATCCATGCGAGCTTCCGTAGGACGAATCCCTACGGGGGAACAACCATGGGCGAAGATCAGGGCGGCGAACCTCAGCAGCAGATTATCGGAGTGGATTCTGACCCGTTCCTGCCAGTGCCATACGTTACGGAATTTACTAATAAAACTCCTACGTTTAAGCCGCTCATTCTCACCGGCATTCGAGCGTGGATTATAGCCATGCTCGAATGGGGTTCTCTAAAGTTCATTGATAAAGCACCTACAAGCGTATGGATCGCCTCGGGCGTAATCGCCGTGATCGCTTATGTTATCTTCGAGAATCAGAATTGGCTGAATTTTAAGAACCGGAAGTATTTTCCGGTCTCAATGACGCTGCTTATTGTGATTTGGGCGGGCATCACTGCTTATGGGTATTATACAATCGATACGCCCAATGCGGTGGCTGCCAATCTTCAATCCCAACTGACTGCGATGACCCGAGAACGGGATGCTGCGCGGCAAGAGCGAGATGCCGCGGTGCGCGTACAATCCCGAGGTACAGTAAATTCGCCAACTAGGGCAGCAACGCCATCTGGCGGGCAGCCTCCACAGCCGCCCGATGATCCTAACGCATATCCGCCCTTAACCCTCGCGAGGGAGCGGGCGCTGGTGGATGAATTGGTGACCGCTAAAGATGTGCTTGGGCCAGTTCCTTTAATCGCGGCTGGCGCACACAATGAGGCACGTGCGTATCGTAATGCTTTAATGCCCCTTTTTGATCGCGCGCAGGTACCTACTCCAACGGGCGATGACGCAATACACGGACCCGATCAGACTGGCGTTATGGTAGCCCTTCAAGATTTGAACAATCCCTCTCCTGCAGCCAAAAAAATATTAGAGATACTTACCAGTACTGGATTTAGGCCAAAGGTTATCGAGGCGAATCCAGACCTTAAAAGCTGGAGCTTTTACGTTTTCATAGGGCCACAGCCACTATGACAACGGTAACTCCAATTGCTCCGGAACAGGCAGCCCCAAAATCCGTGATCCACACTCGCCGCGATTTCCGAGCGCGTCTTTCCCAATTTCCGTGACCCGAATTGAGCGCTTCGGCGGGTGCTCTTTTGTCATGCCCGTCCTCTCTGCTATTCTGAGCAGAGAGGCTCCGATGTTCTACTGCGAAGGCTGCCGCCAAGAATTCAAACCCAAGCCAGAGGAACAGGATTTTCTCGAAGAGCTATTCGGGTTTCGCGGCGCCGAATGTCCCAAGTGCGGCTCATTCTGCCCATCGCGAAAGGACGCACCAGCCGACCTAAAATCCGCAGCTCAATAACCGCAATGCTGGACCCTATAGCAGTCGCCGGATTAGGGGACTCGCGGGTCTTGGTTAGCTTTCGTCCGCGAGCTTTTTCAAGCGTGCAACAGCCTCCGACTGGATCGCAATTTCCATAGGATCGCCTTGAAGGTGGATACCGAGGAACTGGCCAGTCAGCGAGTAAAGATTAACGCCCCGCACCGTCGCAAACCTGTGCTTGGTCGCGACGCTGAACACATCGCGGTCATCTTCGATCCACGCGATTTGGTCGCCACTCTTCCAATCTCGAATAATTCCGGTGGTGCTCATGGGTCGCGCTCCCAAAACTGATTTTGTCGCAAGCATGACGAATCGATATGGCTTTTCTGGGTGCTGCAAGGCTGACACGGTCGAAATCACCATTATCCACAGCCGGAACCCTCAATGCCCGGGTAGGAGCAGACTGCTAGCCGCGGCTCAACCAAGCCACCACACCCCGGCGAACCTCCCAAAAGTCCGCGACCTACGCCCGATCTCCCGAGCACAAACAGAAAAGCCGCCTCGCGGCAGCCCTCTGAAATCCGATCAGGTGTTTTGATTATGCGGCGGCGATTGGCTGCTTTCCGTCCCGCTTACGCCGCTTCGTGAGATAGCCGACGAAGCCAAGGCCGCCGGCAAAAAGCGGGAGCGTCCCTGGAAGAGGCGTTAGGTTAGGGGTGGCGTAACCGGCAACGCTGGAATCAATGTTGCTCGCGGGAACATTGCCTTCGGTTCCATAATAAGCATTGTTTATAGGGTCGTTAGAAACCCCATCGAAATAGTTGAAATAAAGGTCGAAGGCATTGGAGGAAGTTGTCGAGCTGACCGCAAACTCGAATCCCGAGGCGTGGACACCGCCACTGTTGGCGAGGTAGGTGTACGTACCAGCGTCGAAGCCAGTCACTGTAATATTCGCGAAGGTAATGTACTCGGCACCGGGATCACTATCCCAGCCAAATGTCCCCGAAAAATCAGAGGTGCCCTCGCTGCCGAACGTCGCCGATGCGTCCACAAAAGTGTACGTGACGGTCGCTGCGGACGCCGCTGACGCCGAGTACGCGGCAGCAGATAACATGAGAGCGGCCGTGAGGCCAAGTCTGCAAATCTTGCGCATTGAACTCAGTCCCCCAAAAAGTTGCCGGCCTCGGCAAGGTCGACGCCACTTCCCGCACAACCATGTTACCCATCATCGAAAAGAGTCAATCGGCTTGAAGATGTGTCTGCCGTCATTTCTCGCGGGATCGGTTCCAATTCCGAATTCGTGCTGTGAATTGCAGTGTGCGATTACTGAAGTAGGCAAGTCTTTGCGCGCTCACGCGTCCACCGACCCAGCAATCCCGCTTCGATTACTGCCCGACAGCAAGTCCCACCTCGATTGCCGCTCGACAACGCAGAGCCCATCACCGCTATACGGCGCCACAAAAGGGGAACTGACGACCCCAAAATCCGTGACCCGAGTTCAGCGCTTCGCGCGGCCGCTGGCGAACCTGCCGAGGCCAGCGATGACGTTCCGCTCGCTAATATCGTCCGGATCATACGGCCCGCCGTACCAATCGAGCGCGCCCTCACGTGTCTTGCGGTTTTTGCTTGAAATCTTGCGCAGGAATTCGCCGTATCCAAAGGGGCCGCCACAATCCTCAGGCGGACACCGCCTCTCGCCTCCGAGAAATTGCGGATAACTCACCTCCGGAAGGGGAGCCGTCACCCTCTCAAAAATGATCGAGTGGTCCCAGAAGTCACCCATGTCGTACACGTATTGCATTTGCCGTTCGCCGGCATGCAGAAGCGTGCCCAGGCTAATCGTGTCTGCGTTTTCGACCCGCTCATTCCAATCAGGATCATCCGGCAGCCGCATTCCGTACTTGCGTCCATTCACTTCAAAATCCCAAAGGTGACAATCCAGCCATCCCATCGTGGCTTGAATGACGTGGTGCACTCCCATCAGGCTCGTCCCCGCCCTCACGGCAACACGCCTCCAAATCAGTGGTTCGATACCCTGAAGCTCAATGCGAAGAATTACAATTTCGTCCGCGGTGGCCATGCGGTAAGTGTGAGCCTTACTGTTCAGCTAGGCAATCGCCGCGCGGGGAGAGCAGCGCCATTACCCTCGCCACGGTTCGGCCGATCGCGCGGCGTCATCGATCGTTAACAACGAATGCGCTTCTGAACAGACGTCGAAACACCGCGCCACACTTTCCTTATTTGTCAAATCTGCATCTGCCCGGCACCTCCACCTCATCCCCATCCTCGCCGCGGGCGACGATTGAGCAAATAGTGCGCAACAGTTCTCAGCTGCTTCGAGCGATCTCAAGTAGCTTCATCAATGTACGAAATAATTCATCATGCATCTCTTGCCATTGCGCGTAAAGTTCCCGTTTGTTCACGTTCGATATTCCAGTCATTTGCATGAACTGCGTTGATGCGTACCAATACCGTTTGAACTCGGCATATGTTTCTAGCGTCGGCCAATTTATCACCGGCATGAATGCCAAATCGCGCATACTCTGCCATTCAGCATCATTCATATGAATGCTATGGAAACCGGCGGCTTCCGGATTGTCCGGTCCCAACTCTTTATAGCGCTGCACTTGAGATTCAAAGACGGTGATTATCTTCCTGAGAAGATCAATCTCTGCTAGCCTTCGAGCGCGCTCTTGTCGTTTCGTCCGGAAATATTCGGCTCGTGAAAGCCCCCATGTCACGAAAATCGCAATGACGACACCTACCGCGCCAACCCAGCCGCCCAATCCTGGATGACGTTCAGTCCAATTCAGCACCGGCTGAACATAGCCAATCGCCGTGTGAAGATAGCTAGAAAGCGGTTCCATATACGAATATCCCCAAGCCTCGAATGCCACCACTTAGCAAATGCTATGATGATCGCATCCGCCTTATATGAAAGCCTTCCGCGAGCTCATCTCTGCCTTCCTAATTGTCTCCGCCTTTTTTGTTCTCGCGTATTCAACTGCATTTGCATCAACTGTCGTTTTGACCGACGCGACTGCCGGAACGTCAGCGAGCGGACAACAATGGTGGGCAATCACCTCGTCCTCCGACGGCACCATCCTTGCCGCCGGTTCGTCTCACTTCTTTGGTCTTGGCGATATCTGGGTATCCACCACTTCCGGCGCTACCTGGACCGACGTAACCGTAGGCACTTCCGCGAGCGGTCTTTTTTGGAATGGAATTTCCTCTTCCGCCGACGGCACGAAGCTGGCGGCTGTCGAGACAGCCACTTCCGGTGGCACCGGCGACATCTATGTCTCGAGCAACTCCGGCCTGACGTGGACCGATGAGACGCCAAGCGGCAGCGCACATAATCAGGTATGGAGTTCCATCACGTCATCTTCGAATGGCACCGACTTGGCTGCGGCTGCATTTGGCGGCGACATCTGGGTTTCCACTAGCTCCGGCGCTACCTGGATGGATGAAACCGCAAACACCGGTGCCCACGACCTTGGCTGGCACGACATAACCTCCTCCGCCGACGGCACCAAGTTTGCTGCTGTGAATGGTACTACTGGCGACATCTGGGTTTCCACTACCTCCGGCGCTACATGGACCGACGTGACCGCCAGTACGAGCCTAAGCGGTCAAGGGTTCTGGCCCATCGCGTACTCCGCAGACGGCACAAAGCTGATAGCGGGCGTATTTATCGGTGGGGGAGGCGATGGCGACATCTACATCTCTACCAACAATGGCAGTACGTGGACCGACGTAACCACTGGCACAAGCTTGAGCGGCCAAGATTGGCAATCCATCACTACATCCTCCGACGGCACGAAGATCTTCGCGACGACGGAACCGGGTGACATTTACTCCTCCCTCGACGGGGGTCTCACCTGGACCAACGATACTGCCGGAACCCCCGAGACCGGTCAGCGTTGGTGGAGCATTATTTCTTCTGCCGACGGTACTAAAATTGCAGCGGCAGCTCCCACTGACGGCGACATCTGGTCCGGCGTCCTCATCTCCGCACCCACCCTCACCACCTCGGAAGCTTCCTCGCTCTCCATGACCGGCGCCACGCTCAACGGCAGCATGACCGCAACCGGCAATCAGAACGCAACCACCGAAGGCTTCGTCTGGGGCTCAAGTTCTTCGTACGGAGCCACCACCACATCTTCCGGAAGTTTCGGCGTGAGTTCATTCACATCCGCTCTGTCGTCACTCACCTGCGACACCACCTACCACTACAACGCCTACGCCACCAATGCAGGAGGCACCGGCTACGGCAGCGATATCACTTTCACCACGAGTCCCTGTCCTTCCAACGGCCCTCCTGTAGGCGGAGGAGGTGGTGGAGGAGGCGGAGGAAGCTCGACCGCAGTCGCTCTCCCCAACAACGGCCAGGTGACCGCAACGACGACTGTGACTGCCACTGTCCGTCGTCAGATAATTTGAGACAGATGGCGGGGTGATTTAGAGGACGATCCGGCTCATCTGATTTTAGTTTATGCGACTTTCTTTTGGTGCTGCAAGCGTCGTTTTTGGATTGTGTTGCGTTTGATCCTTTCTCTTTCCAGCAGGATTGTTTGACCACGCCCGAAGTACACGTCGGCCGGTGTCAGATTGCTCAGGCTCTCATGATAGCGCCGATGGTTGTAGTGATCGACGAACCGGCCAATGCTAGCCTCAAGGTCACCCGGCAGGTAGTAGTTTTCCAGGAGAATGCGGTTCTTGAGCGTCTGATGCCAACGTTCGATTTTGCCCTGTGTCTGGGGATGGTAGGGGGCACCGCGAACGTGTCCAATGTTCTGTGCATCCAGCCAATCCGCCAGATCGGCCGAGACGTAACTGGAACCATTATCGCTGAGCAGGCGCGGTTTATGGACGATCCGTGCCTGATCACAGCCTGAGGCCGCGAGAGCAAGATCCAGCGTGGCGGTCACGTCCTGCGCCTTCATCGTCGTGCACAGCTTCCAGGCGATGATATAGCGCGAGAAGTCATCGAGGACCGTGCTGAGATAGAACCAGCCCCAGCCGGTCACCTTCAGATAGGTAAAGTCCGTCTGCCAGAGCTGATTGGGCGCTATCGTCTTATCCTTGAACTCATCGGCTGCCTTCATGACGATGTAGGCCGGGCTGGTAATCAGATCATGCGCCTTGAGCAGCCGGTAGACCGAAGCTTCTGATACAAAATAGTTTGCCTTGTCGGTGAAGCGCGTGGCCAGTTCCCGTGGCGATAAATCGGGCTCATCCAACGCCAGTTGAACGATCCGCTCGCGTATTGCGTCAGGGATGCGGTTCCAGACGCGCTTCGACCTTGGCGATTTATCTTCCAACGCTTCGAGGCCGCCGGCCTGCAGCCGATCATACCAGCGGTAGAACCTGGCAGGCTGGATCCCGAGCTTCTCCAGCGTCCGGCGCACTGGCAGGTGGGATTGTTCGACCAGGCGAATGATCTCCAGCTTCTCGGAGGCGGGGTATCTCATTCCTCGTCTCCCCCATCCGCGATCATGCTTTTTTTAAGCAGGCGCAGTTCGAGCGCCTGCTCGGCCACGACCGCCTTGAGCTCCTGCGCCTCACGTCGAAGGTCCTTGACCTCCCCATTGGTCGCCGCCCGCGCCGTATCACCCGCCAGACGGCGCTTGCCGGCCTCCAGGAACTCCTTGGACCAAGCGTAATAAAGGCTCTCGGCAATACCTTCGCGGCGGCAAAGCTCGGCGATGCTGGACTCGCCGCGCAGGCCGTCCAAAACGATGCGGATCTTCTCTTCGGCCGAATGGCGTTTGCGGGTGACCCGGCGGATGGTCTTTACCAGCCGTTCAGACGTCGATTTAGCGTGCACGGATTTCTGTCTCATCTCCACTCCTTGATGGTTACGATGAGCCAGAAATCCTCCGTTCCTCAAGCCGCTAAATCTGTCTCACAGGCGCTGATGCCGGACAGCAGCGGTCGCCAACTACCCGGACCAGCGCTTCACGCTTCGGAATGGAATATTGGTTATTCGGGAGCACGTGCCTACTTCACCGTGAGGGCACTCGTGCGCTACAAGGTTCGTCAGCCCGGAGCAAAATCGGAGCAAAATCTCCGGGCCGAAAAACTAAGTGACTGATTTCGCAATCAAGCCGGGTTAGCTCAGCGGTAGAGCAGCGGTTTTGTAAACCGGAGAAGATTCCGTGCACGAACCACCACTCGAGATCGGTCCCAGAATACGAACGCGAGTACGTAGCATTCCCACACTGCAACTTCGCTCGTAATGATAATAGGTTGGCTCTTCAGTGTAAGTCCGCTTCCGGCCCGAACAACCCCGCAAGATCGATCCGAGAATACGAACGCGAGTACGTAGCATTCCCACACTTAAAATTCGCGTTTAATAATAAGCGGTTAGCAGTTCTGTGTTAGTCCTCTCCTGGCACCACGCCATTTAGAACTTAACCGACGAGCGACAGCGTCGCCTGCTCGTAGCGCCCGGCGCCCATCGTGCCGTCGGCGAAGATGTGGTGGTCGGCAATCCATTCGAAGGATTCCTCATACACCTCCTTGGTATAGGGCTCGAACACCAGCCGCTCGCCCGGACCCCAGCGCCGCGTGTCCATCAGCGCGTGGAAGCGGTCGGGGAACTCGTTTTTGTAATAGTGCGTGTATAGCTCCGGCCGCAGGTCGATGTCGCGCTGCGCCTTGCGCAAGGCGCGGAAAAACTTGCGCAAGTCCTCCGGATCGGGATCGCCGTGGATCATGGTGCCGATCATGAACGTGGTGTCGATCACTTTGCGGAAGCCGAGCTGCTCGGCGAAATAATAAGGGCCGCTGAACAGGTTCACCGCCGGCGCCGTACCGTCGATCAGCTTCTCCATGCGGCGCGAACAGCATGCCGTCGGCGTAATTGAGCTTGATCTCGTCCGGCTTGAGATAGGCTTCGAGCGCCTGCACCGTGGCGTAATGGCTGCCGGACTGGTAGCCGACCGAGATCGGCACGCCGGCGAGGTCGGTCGGCGTTTTGATCTTCGAATTCGCGGCGACGAAGATTCCCGCCGGCGCCACCGAATAGACTTCGGTGTACATGCGGCCGTGGCCGTTCGAAGCCGCGACATTGACGGTCCAGTGGCAGGCGCAGCTCACGTTCGACTTGCGGCCTTCCTCGAACGACTGGAAGGCGCCGACCTTGTCGCCCTTGTTGTGAATGTTGCCGCCGGTTGAGCGTACCTGTTCGCGGAAATCGTAGTCGAGGCCTTCGTCCCGGAAATAGCCCTTTTCCTCGGCCACCCATTCCTGCAGGCGGAAGTGCGGATCGATCAGAAATTTCGCCATGACGTCGCTCCCGGCTTTCACCCAAATCCAGGCGGCAAATTACCCGTCGCGCTGCCGCGGCACAATTCACGAAAATTGATCATTGGGCCAGCAACAGGCTGAAGATCGGAATAAAGACGGGAGCTGGCTTTCTTCCGGCACGATACGCCATTTCGCATATCATAGGGTAGGTCGCGATGTGGCGGCCCGGAGATTTTTCTTTACGAATGGGTTCCAATCCGCCGCCGTTGCCGGGTGCTGGCGAAGCTTGCGGAAATGCCGGTCAGCGTCGATATGCATCAAAGAAGGTCCGCGCCGGGCCGCGATAGATTTTCTTGAATTTAAATCGGAGCAAAATCATGGAGACGAAGCCAGAAATCCAGTTTCAAGGCCTGACCGCCACTCCCGCAATTCGCGGTGCCATCGACATGCATGTGGCCGAGTTGGACCAGCGCTATGGCCGCATCACTGCGTGCCGGGTGGCGGTGAAAGCGCCCAGTCAGCATCACCACAAGGGCGGACTATATGAAGTTCATGTGCGGCTGGAGTTGCCGGACGGTCGCGAAGTAAACGTGGAGAGAACGCCGACGGCTGACGAGCGCCATGCCGATCTCACCTTCGCCATCGACGATGCGTTCAAACATGCCCACCGGCAGTTGCAGGATCAGGTTCGCCGCGCCCAGGGCCAAGTGAAACATCGCGAACGGACGTGACGAGCACAAAATCCCTTACTGCGCGTAAGCCTCACTGATCGCAAGACATACCGAACTGCGCCAACCCTTCCTCAAGGTGGTCCGGAAGCAACGGAATACCGAGCAGATTTCGGCATCAATACACAACGTTCCGCAAAGCAAATTGATCCCGGTCAATTCGCATCGCGGCGAGCGGCTCCGTAAAATCCCTTAGGGCCGAGCCCTGAATTTTGCGGCTAATCCACATCGCCTATCGTTCGCCATGATCGAATGGGCGCGGAAATTGGACGCGACATGGACCAAGAGCAGCAAAGACGAACCCGGAAAGGCCACGCCCGCGGCATGGCCCGCCGCAACCCCGCAAGCAGACCGGGCCGAGTGCGGATCACCGCGAAACTTTGCCGGTGCGGATGGAGGTCGGACTTCCGGCGGTCGTCGCCAAACGGCGCGCGCGCGACCGCTGGATCGAGGCCGCGCTTTTGGTGGTCATGCTGATCGGCGGCGCCGGCGGCGCCTATTATTGGTGGCAGAGGCTTCACCCCGCCTTGCCGGCCGGCATTTTCTTCGGCAATGGCCGGCTCGAAGCCGACGAGATCAACATCGACACCAAATATCGCCGGCCGCATCGCCGAGATCCTGGCCGACGAAGGCGATATGGTCAAGGCCGGGCAAGTCGTCGCGCGCATGGATACGCGCGATCTCGAGGCTTCGCTGAAGAAGATCGCAAGCCACAGGTCGACCAGGCCCAGCGAGCCGTCGACGAAGCGAATGCCAATGTCGCGCAGCAGAAGACGCAGGTGCTGCTTGCCCAGCAGGAATGCGACCGCGCCGCTTACACTGGTGCAGAAAGGGCGTCGAGACCAAGGAACTCTTGGATCAGCGGCAACAGCAACTGGATGGCGCGCAATGCGGCGCTGCAGGCGGCGCAATATCGGGTGATCGAGGCCGAGCACGCGCTCGATGCCGCGACCCACGACGTGGAACTCTATAACGTCGAGATCGCCGACAACACGCTGGTCGCGCCGCGCGACGGCCGCATCCAATACCGCATCGCCAATGTCGGCGAGGTGCTTGCCGGCCGGCGGCAAGGTCTTCGCGATGCTCGACACCTCCTACGTCTACATGGACATCTATCTGCCGACCGCAGAGGCGGGAAAGGTCAAATTCGGCGCCGACGCCCGCATCGTGCTCGACGCCTATCCCGAATGTCGCGATCCCGGCCAAGGTGTCGTTCATCGCCACCCAGGCGCAATTCACGCCCAAGACGGTCGAGACCCAGAGCGAGCGCGACAAGCTGATGTTCCGCGTCCGGGTGCAGCATCGATCCGGAGCGGCTGCGCGCGGCGCGCGGATGCCGTGCGCAGCGGGCTGCCCGGCGTGGCCTACGTCCGCACCGATCCAGCCGTCCCATGGCCGGCTGCGCTGCAGAGGTTGCCGCCGCAATGAGCGATGCCGGCCATGCCCGTCGCGCGCCTTGACGACGTCACCCAGCGTTACGGCGCGAGCCGTCGCGCTCGACGACGTCACGTCGCGAATTGCCCGCCGGCTGCATGGTCGGCCTGATCGGCCCGGACGGCGTCGGCAAATCGACGCTGCTGAGCATCGTCGCCGGCGCGCGGCAGATCCAGTCCGGCCGCGTCGTCGTGCTCGGCGGCGACATGGCGGACGCCGCGCATCGCGACGCGCGTCTGCTCCGCGCATCGCCTATATGCCGCAAGGACTGGGCAAGAACCTCTATCCCGATCTCAGCGTCCGCGAAAATATCGAGTTCTTCGCCCGCCTGTTCGGCCAGTCGCGCGCCGAGCGGCGAATGGCGGATCGCCGAACTGCTGGACAGCACCGGACTTGCGCCGTTCGCCGATCGGCCGGCGAAGAAATTGTCCGGCGGCATGCGGCAGAAGCTCGGTCTGTGCTGTTCGCTGATCCACGATCCCGATCTTGCTGATCCTCGACGAGCCGACGACCGGCGTCGATCCGCTGTCGCGGCGTCAGTTCTGGGAATTGATCGATCGCATGCGCGTCGCGCCGTGCCGGGCATGAGCGTGATGGTCGCCACGGCCTACATGGAAGAGGCCGAGCGTTTCGATTGGCTCATTGCGATGAACGCCGGACGGGTTCTGGCGGCCGGCTCGCCGGCCGATCTCAAGGCGCAGACCGGACGCCGCCACGGTCGAGGAGGCGTTCATCGCGCTGCTGCCGGAGGAGCGGCGCGCCGGCCACCACCAGCTCGACAATTCCGCCGCGCGCGCGTCGCCGACGCCGAGCCGGTGATCGTGGCGCGCGACCTGACCTGCCGCTTCGGCGATTTCACCGCCGTCGATCAGGTGAACTTCACCATCGAACGCGGCGAGATATTCGGCTTCGTCGGCTCCAACGGCTGCGGCAAGACCACGACCATGAAGATGCTGACCGGCCTGCTTGCCGCCGAGCGAAGGCGAGGCGCTGCTGTTCGGCAAGCCGCTCGATGCCCGCGACATCGGCGCGCGCGGCCGCGTCGGCTATATGTCGCAATCGTTCTCGCTCTACACCGAGCTGACGGTGCGGCAGAATCTCGAGCTGCACGCGCGGCTGTTCCATCTGCCCGCGCGCAAGAGCGCAAGCGCGCATCGCCGAGCTGATCGACGCAATTCGGCCTCGCCGACTATCTCGATCAGCGCGACGTCGGACCTGCCGCTCGGCATTCGCCAGCGGCTGTCGCTGGCGGTCGCGGTCGTGCACGAGCCGGAAATGCTCATCCTCGACGAGCCGACCTCGGGCGTCGATCCGTTGGCGCGCGATCGGTTCTGGGAATTGCTGATCGATCTGTCGCGCAATCAAGGCGTGACGATCTTCGTCTCGACCCATTTCATGAACGAAGCCGAGCGCTGCGACCGCATCTCGCTGATGGATTCCGGCCGCGTGCTGGCGACCGATACGCCGGCGGAACTGGTCAAGGCGCGCGGCGCCGCCACGCTCGAAGACGCCTTCATCAGCTATCTCGAGGAGGCCGCCGGAGCGACACGCGGCCGATGGCGCCGACCTGGTCCTGCCGGCCCGCGGCACCCGATCAAGCTGCGACTGCCGCGGCCGCCGCTGCGTTCGTTCAGCCTGCAACGCCTATTCGCCTACACCATCCGCGAGACGATCGAACTCTTGCGCGATCCCGATCCGGCTGGGCTTCGCGCTGTTCGGCACGGCTTTCCTGATGCTGGTGTTCGGCTTCGGCATTTCGACCGACGTCAACAATCTGACATTCGCGGTGCTCGACCACGACCAGAGCCACGAAAGCCGCGCCTATCTCGAGGAGCTGCGAGGGCTCGACCTATTTCGTCGGAAAAGCCGCCGCTCGCCGATTATGCCGATCTCGAAAAGCGCCTGCAAAGCGGCGACATCGAGGCCGCGCATCGAGATTCCGCCCGGCTTCGGCCGCGACATCGAGCGCGGCCGCCCTGCCTGGGTCGGCGCCTGGGTCGACGGCGCCATGCCGTTCCGCGCGCAGACGATCCGCGGCTATCTGCAGGCCATGCATCAGCTTTATCTGACCGATCCGGCGGTCAAGACGACGACTGCCAGCGCCGCCGCCGCCCGCCGACATCGAGATCAGGTTCAAATACAACCAGGATTTCGAAAGCGTCTACGCGATGGTGCCGTCGAGCATGTCGCTGCTTGCTGGCGCTGTTTCCGGCGATCCTGATGGCGCTCGCCATCGTGCGCGAGAAGGAACTCGGCTCGATCACCAATCTCTACGTCACGCCGGTCACGCGCATCGAATTTCTGCTCGGCAAGCAGCTTCCCTATATCGGCGTCGCCATGGTGAATTTCGCGCTGATGTTCCTGATGGCGCTGTTCGTTTTTCAGGTGCCGCTCAAAGGGAAGCTTTCTCGCGCTGCTGCTCGGCGTGCTGATCTACGTCACGGCGACGACGGCCTACGGCATGGTGATTTCGGCCTTCGCGCGAACGCAGATCGCGGCCCTGTTCGGCACCGCCATCCTGACCGTTCTGCCGGCGACGCAGTTCTCCGGCATGATGGTGCCGGTCTCCTCGCTCTCCGGCACGGCCCAGATCATGGGCCGGGCCTTCCCGATGACCTATTTCGTGCCGATCAGCGTCGGCACCTTCACCAAGGGATTGGGATTTGCCGATCTCGGCGGCGACCTCGTGGCGCTCGCGCTCTTCATCCCGGTCCTGACGCTGATCAGCCTTCTGCTGCTGCGCAAGCAGGAACGCTAGGAGCCGCCGCGATGCGGACGCCTCAGCAATATCTTCTGGCTCGGCACCAAGGAACTGCGCAGCTTCTTGCACGATTTCGTGCTGCTGGCTTCGTCGTCTACGCGTTCTCGCTCGCGATCATCGCGCAGGCGCAGAAGCAATTCGCAGGAAGTGCACAACGCCTCGATCGCCATCGTCGACGAGGACCACTCCGAACTGTCGCGGCGGATCGCGCACGCGTTCCTGCCGCCCTACTTTCAGCCGCCGCAGCCGATTGCCGAGCGCGACATCGTTCCGCTCGATGAACTGCCGGGACAATATCACCTTCGTGATCGACATCCCGCCGAATTTCGAACGCGACGTGCTGGGCGGCCGCAGCCCGAGCTCCAAGTCAATGTCGACGCTACCGCGATGGTCCAGGCCGGCCTCGGCTCCGGACTACGCGCAGCAGATCATCAGCCACCGAGATCGCGGACTTTCTGTCGCACGCCGAGGGCGCCGCCGCTGTCGCCGGTCAATCTCGACGTCCGCATCGCCTTCAATCCGAATGTCACGACGGCCTGGTTCACCAGCGTCATGGGCATCATCAACAACGTCACCATGCTTGCGATCATCCTGGCCGGCGCCGCGATCGTGCGCGAGCGCGAGCACGGCACCATGGATCATCTCCTGGTCATGCCGCTGACGCCGTTCGAGATCGCAATGTCCAAGGTCTGGGCCAACGGCCTGGTCATCACCATCGCCGCCGGCCTGTCGCTCTATTTCGTCGTCCGCGTGGCTGCTCGGCGTTCCGATCGCGCGGCTCGATTCCGTTGTTCATGGTGGGCGTGATGATCTATCTGTTCTTCGCCTGCGCCATCGGCATATTTATCGGGACCGTCGCGCGCTCGATGCCGCAGCTCGGCTTGCTGTTCATGCTGGTCTTCATGCCGATGAACATGCTGTCCGGCAGCAACACGCCGCTGGAAAGCATGCCGCCGTGGCTGGCGACCGCGATGCAGGCGTCGCCGTCGACGCATTTCGTGTCGTTCGCGCAATCGATTCTTTATCGCGGCGCCGGCATCGACGTCGTGTGGCCGCAATTCCTCGTGGTGGCGGTGATCGGCGGCCTGTTCTTCGTCCTCGCCATCTTGCGTTTTCGCTCCAGCACGGTTCAGACCGGCTAACAGCTTTCATGAAGGCTTTCAATTCACCGTCATGATCTCGTCATCAGGAACCAAGCGCGGAGCGGTGCGGCGAGACGTCTGCTTGAGAACGTGAGCAACATCGCGGCAGTCGCGGGACGTGAGTTGCACCACGCGCGCGCCTTGCTTTCGGAATTCAGCCAGCAACGCTTCGATTTCTCCGTCGCGCCTGGTCTTGCCGATGCAGATTTTCCTCGCTTCGCGGCGTGCAAAGTCGAGAATCTGCGTGCGAGACTCGCTCATCGAACACGATGACATCGGCGGCGTGCAGCGCGCGGACTGCGCGCAGCGTCAGCAAATCGGGATCGTTGCCGTCGACATCGACCACGGTCACTGCGTCATAGTCGATGCCACTTGTGGCGCCCTTCGCTTTGGCGACGAAGCGCTCGAAATCGCCGTGGCCGGGTTCGTCGTCCGCATGCGCCACGGCGTGGCTCGCGAACAGCTCCCAAAAGCTGCGCCGGTCAGCAAAGGATAGCGCCGACGCCCGCAGGGCGGCGCGCCAGCGGGCGGCCGCGGCGGTCCAGCGCGCAAACCCCTGCGGCAACAGCGCTTCGATCTTGCCGCGGATCACCCGGGCAAAGGCCGGCGCGGCGCCGTCGGTCGAAATGCCGATCACCAGCGGCGAGCGGTTGACGATGGCGCCGAAGGAAAAATCGCAATAGGCGGGCTTGTCGATGACATTGACCGGCACGCCGGCGGCGCGCGCAGCGGCGGCAAACGCCGCGGCCTCGTCGTCATCGCGAAAATCGCCGATGGCGAGCGCCGCGCCGGACAAGTCCGCCGCAGTCCATTCGCGCCGATGCAATACGACCTTGCCGGCAGAAGAGTCGGTCGCAAATTGCGATAGTTGGTTGCAGGCGTCGCCAGCATAGACATCGACCCTGGCGCCGGTTGCCGACACCAACTCTGCTTTCCACGCCGCCGCCGGGCTGCCGCCGGCGATCACCGCGCGCTTGTCCTTAAGGGAAAAGAACAACGGCAAGCGCGCCAGGGCGCCGAACCGCTCCGGCTTGGTCTTCCTCCGCGTGCGCTCGGCGCTCATGCTGCGCGCTGCCGACCGGTGTTGGCGTGGAAATCGCGGCCGTTGCCGGTCGCCGCAACAAAACCGGCGCGGATGGCGAACGCGCCGAACCGCTCGCCCGGTTGCCGCTCGCCAGCATAGGCCGCGAACACCGGATCGAGCGCGGCAACGATGCCGGCGTGGTCGAGATCTTCGCGATAGAGCTTGTTGAGCCTGGCGCCGTCGAAAGCGGCGCCGAGATAGAGATTGTAGCGGCCCGGACCCTTTCCCACCAAGCCGATCTCCGCGAGATAGGGCCGGGCGCAGCCGTTCGGACATCCGGTCATGCGGATGACGATGTCATCGGCGGAAAGACCGTGCGCGGCGAGCCGGGCATCGAGCGCGTCAAGAAGCTCCGGCAGATAACGCTCGCTCTCGGCCAGCGCGAGGCCGCAGGTCGGCAGCGCGACACAGGCCATGGCGTTGCGGCGCAGACCCGACCACGGCGCCAGCAAGTGCGCCTCGCGCGCTATCGCCTCAATCTGCGCCTGCCGTTCCGTGGGCACATTGGCGACGATCAGATTCTGGTTCGGGGTCAGGCGGAAATCGCCGTCGTGGATTTGCGCGATGCGGCGCACCGCCGAGAGCTGCGCTGCGGCACCGTGATCGAGGAGCCGTCCGTTCTGCACGAACAAAGTGAGATGCGCCTTGCCGGCGCCGGCGTCGCTCCAGCCGTAGCGGTCGCCGGTCGAGGTAAACCGGAACCGCCTAGCGGGCGCGAACGTCACATTGGTGCGCCGTTCGACCTCATCGCGGAAGGCATCGAGTCCGCGATCCTCGATGGTGTATTTGAGCCGGGCATGTTTGCGGTTCTTGCGGTCGCCCCAATCGCGCTGCACGGTGACGACCGCCTCGGCGATCGCCAGCGCATTCTTCGTCGCGCAAAAGCCCAAGAGATCGGCGGTGCGCGGATAGGTTTCCGGCTCGCCGTGGGTCATGCCCATGCCGCCGCCGACCGTGACGTTCCAGCCCGCGATCTCTCCGGCTTGCGTCGACGATGGCGATAAAGCCGAGATCGTGGGCAAAAACGTCGACGTCGTTCGACGGCGGCACCGCGACGACGATCTTGAATTTGCGCGGCAGATAAGTCCGGCCGTAGATCGGCTCGACCACCTCGTCCTCGCCGCCGGCGATCTTCTCGCCGTCGAGCCAGATTTCGCGGTAGGCCGGCGTCTGCGGCGTCAGATGCTCGGATATGGCCCGCGCCAGCGCCAGTGCGCCGGCATGCGCTCGGCGACTGCTCCGGCATCACGGCGCACATGACGTTGCGATTGACGTCGCCGCAGGCGGCGATGGAATTGAGCACCGCGGCGTCGATGGCCCGCATCGTCGATTTCAGGTTCGACTTGATCACGCCGTGCAATTGCACCGTCTGCCGCGTGGTCAGCCGCATGGTGCCGTTGCCGTAATCGCGGGCGACCTGGTCGAGCGCCAGCCACTGCCGCGGCGCGAGCACGCCGCCGGGAACGCGAACGCGGATCATGAAGGCGAAGGCCTTCTCCATTTTCTTGCGCGTGCGCTCGGGCCGCAAATCGCGGTCGTCCTGCAGATACATGCCGTGGAATTTGACCAGCTGCTGATCGTCCTCGACGATCGCCCCGGTGATTTCCTCGGTAAGCCCTTGCGCCAGCGTGCCGCGCAGATAGTCGCTGGCTTCCTTGATGCGCTCGTTGCGCGATACGTCGTCGGTCATGATTTTCAATCCCGATCCCGGGGACGGCGCCGGACTTAGTAAACGTCCTGCAGATAGCGCTTCTCGCGCTCCAGGCTTGCGATGCACGCATCGGCTGCCTCTGGCGTGAGCGCTTTCACGTCGGCATAGGCTCGCGTCAATGTCGTCCGCACATCCTTCGCCATCGCCTTGGCGTCGCCGCAGACGTAGAAGTGCGCGCCGCCGTCCAGCCAATCGATCAGCTCGCGGCGGCGGTCCCACATCTTGTGCTGGACATAAGTTTTCTCGGGGCGGTCGCGCGAGAAAGCGACGTCCATGCGGGTGAGCGAGCCGTCCTGCAACGCCTCCTGCCACTCGAGCTGATAGAGAAAATCGTGGGTGAAACGCCGGTCGCCGAAGAACAGCCAGCTCTTGCCTTTCGCTCCTTCCGCGCGGCGTTCCTGGACGAAGGCGCGAAACGGCGCGATGCCGGTGCCGGGGCCGACCATGATGATGTCGCGACCGGGGTCGGGGAGCGCAAAATGCCGGTTGGGCTTGAGCTTGACCCGCACCCGGCCGCCCCGCTTGAGGCGTTCGGCGACATAGTTGGAGGCGACGCCTTTGCGCGGCCGGCCATGGGAATCGTAGCGCACCGGGGAGACTAGAAGATGCGCCTCGTCGGCGAATTCGCGGCGCGACGATGCGACCGAATAGGCGCGAGGACTGAGCGGGCGCGTCAGGGCGCGCAATTGCTCGGCGCCGAGCGCAACCGGAAAGCCCGCGATCAGGTCGATGAGCTGCCGCCCGGCGACCCATTCACGGGCTTGTCCTGCGGCGACCAGCGACTTGACGTCCGGTTGCCCGGTCAGCGCCGCGTAGGTTTCAAGCGTCTTCGGCGACAGCGTCGTCACATCGCGGCTGGCGAGAAGTTCGCCGCGTAACGCATCGTCTTTCGTCAAGCCCGCCCGCGCCAGCAATTCATCGACATAGGCCGGATCGTTTTCCGGATAAAGATCGAGCGAATCGCCCGGCTCGTAGGCCGGCACGGCGCCATCGAATGCGAGCGCCAAGTGAATCGTCTCCTTGTCGGAGCGCGACGAATTCAGATTCAAATGCTCGACGATTTCGGCCTCGACGATGCCGGCATTGGACTTGGCCGCGGCGTTGCCGGCAAAATCGACTTCGATCACGCGGCTGCGCGCCGCGTCCGGCGGCGTCAGCGTTTTCAGCGCGGCGCCGATCCAATTGCCGGCCGGTTCGGCAAAGTCGAGATCGCAATCGATGCGTTCGACGACACGCTTTGCGCCAAGCTCGGCCAGTCGTTCGTCGATTTTTTTGCCAACGGCGCAGAACTCGGCATAGGCAGTATCGCCGAGCGCCAGGACGCCGTACTCGACGCCGTCGAGCCGCGGCGCGCTGTCCTTCATCAGTTCGGCATAAACGCGCGCCGCCCGCCCGGGCGGTTCGCCCTCGCCCCAAGTCGCGGCAATGACGACGAGGCGTGACGCCGCCTTGAGCGCCGCCAAATCGAGTTCAGCCATATCGATCAATGTCGGCCTAAAGCCGAGCTTGCGCGACTGCCGCGCCATGTCGTTGGCGAGCTTCTCGGAATTTCCGGATTCGCTGGCAAAGACGATGGTGAGCGGCTCCACCGCCGTTCCGGCCGCGGGCCGCGCCGCGCCAGCCGCCTGCTCCACGCCGGCCAGGAAGCCCGCCAGCCATGCCCGCTGGACCGCGCTCGCCGGGCCGACGACGCGGTTGAGCAGTTCGACGTCTTCTTCCGAAAACGGCGCAGTAGCGGGAATGGCGACCGCACGCGACATGCGAGGCTCCGGGACACAAAGCAGAACCCCTAAATAGAAGCTTATTCTATGAAGCCGCAAGAAGTGTGGCAAAATAAGAATAAAATTGCTCTAGGACGCCCCAGCGCGATACAATCGTTTCCGATCTTTTAGGCTTCGCAGCGGAGGCTGTTTTCTGACTTGCGGGAGTTTTCACGGCAGACGCGCCAAGCCCTTGGAATTGCCGGCAACGCGCGCGATAACACGCGCCCATGGCGACCATTCGACTTCATCGCGGCGACCTGCCCGACGTTTCGCGCTACTTGGCCGCCGCGTCGCGCGCGGTCGCGATCGATACCGAAACCATGGGGCTCGATCTCGACCGCGACCGGCTCTGCGTGGTTCAGCTGTCGCCCGGCGACGGCTCCGCCGACGTGGTGCAGATTCCGCCGCACGGCCGAGATGCGCCCGATCGCGCGCCGAATTTGAAACGGCTTCTGACAGACAAGAATCTCCTCAAGATTTTTCATTTTGCGCGGTTCGATCTCGGCATGCTGTGCAAGGCGTTCGGCGTGATGCCGGAGCCGGTCTATTGCACCAAGATCGCGTCACGTTTGTCACGGACTTATACCGACAAGCACGGACTGAAAGATCTGGTGCGCGAAGTGCTGGGCCAAGATCTTTCCAAGCAGCAGCAGTCCTCCGACTGGGGCGCCCCGGAGCTCACCGAGGCGCAGGTATCCTATGCCGCAGCCGACGTCACCCACCTGCATGCGCTCAAGGACAAGCTCGATGGCATGCTGGCGCGCGAGGGCCGCGAAGCGCTCGCGGCCGCCTGCTTCCGCTTTCTACCGGACCGGGTGCGGCTCGACCTCGCCGGCTTTGCCGCCGACGATATTTTCGCGCATTCCTGAGCCGGCGCTCGTTAACGCTTGCCGTTGAGGCGGAACCCGGCCGGAGCCACATTCGCCGGCAATTTTCGGGGCAAGTTTTGCGAGACAAGACCGCTCAAACCATGGTCTAAGGCTCGGAATTGGGGCGGCGCGTGAAGGGATGATCGCTTGGCCATTGTCTATCCCGAGAACGCGGCAAAGGCTTTTTCCGCCGGTTCTCGCGGCGATTTCGAACGGGCCTACCGGGCGGCGCTGCGGCACAGCCGGCGGGTACGGCTGCTGCGTATCGGCGTACCGATCGGGATCGCGGCGCTGCTCTTGACGGTCGTCGTCTTCGATTACCTGCCGCCGATCGGCGGCTTCCGGCTGCCCGGCGACCTTGGCAAGCTCGTCATTCACGGCACCAAGATCACCATGGAACAGCCGCGGTTGACCGGGTTCACGCTCGATTCCCGCGCCTATGAATTTTCCGCGGAGGCGGCGGCGCAAGACATCACCAAGCCCAATCTCGTCGAACTCGAGAAGCTCCACGCCAAGATGGAAATGCAAGACAAGAGCAGCGTGGAAATGTCGGCCGCGTCCGGCGTCTACGACGTGAAGTCGGAAATGCTGACGCTCAAAGACGACATCCACCTCGTCTCATCGACCGGCTACGAAGGGCGGCTCAGCGAAGCGGTGATCGATGTGCGCAAGGGCAACGTGACTTCGGACCAACCGGTCTCGGTGAAAATGCTCAATGGCTTCCTCAATGCCCAAAGCCTCGATATCGGCGACAATGGCAGCGTTGTCCGCTTCAGCGGCGTGGCGATGACGCTGCAGCCCGGCAAAGAAACCACCGGCCAAGCCGGCGAAGCCGCCGCCACCGCCGCGAATCCGAGCGATCAATGATGCGCTGTCTTGGACCGTGCGCCGCGTTACTGAGCGCCGCGTTGATGCTGCTAGGCATTGCAACGTCGGCCGAGGCGCAGGGGCCGTCGGCCGCGCCCGGGGCATTTCCGGGGCTCGCGCAGGATCATAACAAGGACCAGCCGGTGCAGATCGAGGCGGCGACGCTCGAGGTCCGCGACAAGTCCAAGACCGCGACATTTTCCGGCAATGTGCAGGTGGTGCAAGGCGACACCACGATGAAGTGCCAAAGCCTGGTCGTGTTTTACGGGCAGGAAGTCGGCATCGGCGGCGACAGCACGCCGGTGACGACCACGAAATCGACGCCCGGCATGCCGCAAAGCGCGCAGAATATCCGCCGCATCGAAGCGCGCGGCGGGGTCACCGTGATCACCAAGGATCAGAACGCCAGCGGCGATCTCGGCATCTACGACCTCAAGACCAAGACGATCACCTTGAGCGGCAACGTCGTGGTCAGTCAGGGCCAGAACGTCATCCACGGCGAAAAGGTCGTGGTCGATATGGTCACCGGGAACGCCCGCGTCGAATCGGGCAGCAGCAATGGCGGCGCCGGCGCCGGCGCGCCCGGGCCGGGCCGCGTTCGGGCGCTGATCCAGCCGGGCAAGAACCAGAATGGCGCCCCGACCAATTTCATGACGATCGGGCCCGGCCGGACGAATTGACGCGCCGACCGCACCATTGGTGAAGAATTTCGGCTAAACTCGGCAGCCTGGGCCGCATTCGTGAAGCTTCGTCAGGCGGGATTTTCGAGATCGGCGTGACAGACCTATTTGCATATTTTCGTCGTGGCGCGCCGTCTGCGCGCCGGGCGCCGCCGTCTGGCGATGGGGCAAACGGTCTCGAACGGATCGGCCTCGAAACCATGGGCGGGGCCATCAGCAATATCTACGTCGACATCGCGAGCTTGCCGCCGCCGGCGGCAAAAGCGCGCGGCAAGGCTCCGCCGCAGCCCTCGCCGGTCCCGATCCCAACCCCAGTCCCGCCGCCAGCGCCATCGCGGCCGCAGCGCCAGCCGAACCCGCAGAATGGGCCGACCCAGAACGGACAGCGCGCCGCCCCTCGGCCGCGCCGGCGATCCGACGGCAATGGTGCGGCGCCGATCGAACGCAAGGGCCTGCTTGCCGTCCATGCCGTGGAGAAAAGCTTCGTCGGCCGCAAGGTGGTCAAGAGCGTGAGCCTCTACGTGCGCAAAGGCGAGGCAGTCGGCCTGCTCGGCCCCAACGGCGCCGGCAAGACCACGGTGTTCTATATGATCACCGGACTGATCAAGGCCGACCAGGGCCGCATCGAGCTCGACGGCGCCGATGTCACGGGCTTGCCGATGTACCAGCGCGCGCGGCTCGGCATCGGTTATCTGCCGCAAGAAGCCTCGATTTTCCGCGGGCTTTCGGTCGAGGACAATATCCGCGCCGTGCTCGAAGTGGTCGAGCCCGATCCGCGGCGGCGCCAGCAGGACCTCGATTCGCTGCTCGAAGAATTCAACATCGCGCGCTTGCGCAAGACGCCGGCGATCGCGCTTTCCGGCGGCGAGCGCCGCCGGGTCGAAATCGCCCGCGCGCTGGCGACGCGGCCGAGTTATATGCTGCTCGACGAACCGTTCGCCGGCATCGATCCGATCGCGGTAGGCGACATCCAGGCGCTGGTGCGGCACCTGACCAATCGCGGCATCGGCGTGCTGATCACCGATCATAATGTACGCGAGACGCTCGGGCTCACCGACCGCGCCTACATCATCTATTCGGGCGAAGTGCTGATGGAGGGCCGCGCCGACGACATCGTCAACAACCCTGACGTGCGGCGGCTCTATCTGGGCGAGGAGTTCCGGCTTTAAGCCTGACGAAAATGGGTTGACGACAGGGTAGGGGAACTGCTGTACAAGGAGAAAGAAGCAAGAATCGGACCAATTTAGCCCTCACCCATGGCGCTTACGCAAAGACTCCAGATTCGGCAGAGCCAAGCGCTGGTGATGACGCCGCAGTTGATGCAGGCCATCAAGCTGCTGCAACTCTCAAATCTCGATCTGGTGGCCTATGTCGAGGCCGAACTCGAGCGCAATCCCCTGCTCGACAACGGCGCGGAGACTGAAGCGGCGCCGGGCGAGCGTGCCAGCGAACAATCCCCGGATGACGCCCCTGCCGTGAGCGGAGAGGCGTTGAACGGCCACGACAGCGCAGTCAACGGCGCCGGCGGCGAAGAGCGCCGCGAGAGTCCGCTCGACGATACTTCGCCAGACGATAACGAGCCGCTCCGGCCGCGCAGTTCGGACATGCCGGCAGGCTATTCAGAATGGACTGGCGCCGGCTCGGCAGGCCGCGACGACGGCGATTACAATCTCGAGGCTTTCGTATCAGCCGAGACCACGCTGGCCGACTGGCTGCGCGAGCAAATGACGCTTGCCATCGCCGACCCGGTGCGGCGCATAATCGGGCAATATCTGATCGATCTGGTCGACGAGTCCGGCTATCTGTCCGGCGACGCCGCCGCGGCGGCGGAAAAACTCGGCACCTCGACCGCCGAAGTCGAGGCCGTTCTCGCCATCCTGCAAACCTTCGACCCGCCCGGTATTTGCGCCCGCGACCTCGCCGAATGCCTGGCGATCCAGCTCAAGGAACTCGACCGCTACGATCCGGCGATGCAGGCACTGGTGGCGCGGCTCGATTTGGTTGCCCGGCGCGATTTCGCCGGCTTGAAGAAAATCTGCGGCGTCGGCGACGAGGACCTTGCCGACATGATCGCCGAGGTGCGGCGGCTTAATCCGAAGCCCGGGCTGGCGTTCGGCTCGGCGCCGGTGCAGCCGATCGTGCCGGACGTTTTCGTGCGGCCTGCGCCAAACGGAGCCTGGATCGTCGAACTCAATACCGACACCTTGCCGAAAGTGCTGGTCAACCAGCGCTACTACTCCGAGGTCTCCACCACCGCGCGCCGCGATACCGAGAAATCCTATCTCGCCGAATGCCTGCAAAGCGCCACTTGGCTCGTTCGCGCGCTCGATCAGCGCGCCCGCACCATCCTTAAGGTCTCAAACGAGATCGTGCGCCAACAGGATGCGTTCTTCGCTCGCGGCGTAGAGCATCTTCGCCCGCTCAATCTCAAGACCGTCGCCGAGGCCATCGGCATGCACGAATCGACCGTCTCGCGCGTCACCGCCAATAAATACATGGCAACGACCCGCGGCATATTCGAGCTGAAATACTTCTTCACTTCGGCGATCGCGGCATCGCATGGCGGCGAGGCGCATTCCGCCGAAGCGGTGCGTCACCGCATCAAACAGTTGATCGAGGGCGAAAGCTGCGCCGATATCCTGTCCGACGACACTCTGGTCGAGAAGCTGCGTGAAGCCGGGATCGATATTGCGCGGCGCACAGTGGCGAAATATCGCGAAGCGATGCGGATTCCCTCGTCGGTGCAGCGGCGACGCGAGAAGCAGGCGGCGGCGAGCTAGCGCCGCGTTGACGTAACGCTCGTCGATACTTAGGTCGAGGTAAGCGGCTAAAACAGCTTTGACCAAGAGGCCGCCGGAGAGGCCGTCATGCCATTTCGCGTCTCAGGCAAAAATCTCGACCTCGGCGATGCGTTGCGCGGCCGGATTAACGATCGAATCGCCGAAACCGTGGGCAAGTATTTTGACGGAGGCTATTCCGGACACGTCACGCTGGCCAAGGACGGTTACGGTTTTCGCACCGAATGCGCGATCCATCTCGATTCGAAGGTTACCCTGCACGCCGACGGAACCGCTCCCGATGCTTATGCCAGCGCCGATCAAGCGGCGTTGCGGATCGAAAAACGGCTGCGCCGCTATCATCGCCGGCTGAAGGATCACCGCGTCGAGCGCGGCGACGGAACCTCAATCGATGCCGCGAGCTATATCATCGCGGCGCCGGAAGAGGGCAACGATGTCGACATCGATGCGTTCACTCCGGTCGTCATCGCCGAATCCACCACGACCTTGAAACGGCTCTCGGTCAGCGATGCGGTGACGGAACTCGACATGACCGGAGTGCCGGTGCTTGTCTTTCGACATGCCGCGCATGGCGGAATCAACATCGTGTATCGCCGCGCCGACGGGCATTTCGGCTGGATCGATCCGCCGCCGCCGGCGGCTGCCGATTCCCATTGACGCGGTTGCCGTGGCTCCCTATGTTCCGCCGCCTTTGAGCCTGATCCGGAAGCAACGGGTTCCGGTTTTTTGCATAGAGATCATGCTCAAAACCGACAATGCCCCAGCAGACAATAAGCATTAGGACACTAAGCCCTCAGCTTTAGGTTCCGTTCATGCCGCTTATCGACCTGGTCGCGCCAAACGCGATCCTCCCGGCGCTGAAAGTCAACAGCAAGAAACAGGTGCTGCACGAGCTTGCCGCACGCGCCGCGCTGTTGAGCGGACAAAACGAGCGGGCCATCTTCGATATCCTGATGCAGCGCGAAAAGCTCGGCTCGACCGCGGTCGGTAACGGCATCGCCATTCCGCACGGCAAGATGGCGGGTCTCACTCGGTTGTTTGGTCTGTTCGCCCGGCTCGACCGGCCAATCGATTTCGAAGCGCTCGACAATCAGCCGGTGGACCTGGTTTTCCTCCTGCTCGCACCCGAAGGCGCCGGCGCCGATCATCTCAAGGCGCTGGCACGGATCGCGCGGCTGTTGCGCGATCCCACTGTGGCGCACAAATTGCGCGGCTCGCATGATGCCGAATCGCTTTACGCGGTGCTCGCCATGCCGTCTGCTTCTGCTGCGTAGCAGCATAAGCAAGCGATCGCGTATCAGAATTCAGTAATTAACAACGCAAAAGAAAACGGGGCCGCAATGGCCCCGTTTTGCTTCCGCATCTTCGAGTGATCTCGATCAATGCACGCTTACCGTCTCCAGTTCCTGGCTCCAGGCGTTGGCGACGGCCGCCTCGCGGCTGTCGGTGAGCATGATCGGCGTGCCATCGGCAGCGTGTAGGGCAAACAGCGTACGGCCTGCCGGCATCTGCGGCATCTCGGCCTGCGGGAACAGCGCGCGGACGTCCTCGGAACGGACGGTCTTCACATAGGCAATGCGGCCGTCGCCAAGATGCGCAAGCGCCTCGGGCGAGATATCGAATTTCGGCTCGTTATGGTTCATAGCGTCGCGATTCATATCGTTCATGGCACTCGACTCCTTTCCATGGCTTTGGTCGAGTCCTTATGGCTTCCTTAATCGCACTCTTTGATTGAGATCGATTTAACGGTGCGCTCCGGCTGGGGGCGCACCAAGTCGATCGACAGCAATCCGTTCTTCAAGTCCGCGCCCAGGACTTCCATGCCGTCCGCCAGCACAAAAGTGCGCTGGAATTGGCGTGCGGCGATGCCGCGGTGGATGTATTGGCGGCTTTTGTCGTCCTGTTGGCGACCGCGAATGACGAGCTGGCTCTCCTCTACGGTGATATCGAGCTGGTCGCGGGTGAAGCCGGCGACCGCAAGGGTAATTCGCAAGCGCTCGGGACTGTTCCCGTCGCCCGGAACACGCTCGATATTGTAGGGAGGATAGCCGTCTGCCGCCTTGCCGACCCGATCGAGCACGCGCTCTATCTCGTCGAAGCCAAGCAGGAAGGGACTCGAAAGCGAGGAAACCCTGGACATAGTCAAAGTCCTTATTAAGCGACTTTGTGGGGCCCTTACGGCACCCCGCGGTCGCACGGAACGCGTCCGCTCGACCACACGTTAATATGGCGATGCAAAATTGAGCGCGCAAGAAGCGTGCAAAAGACCCAGCGGCAGCGCCGTTACAGCCCCGTTTCAAGCCAGCCGGCGCAGGGCGACTTTGCGCAGCGATTCCCGCAACTGCTCCGTGGCCGCGATATCCACCGCGAAGCTTTCTGCGTCGAGCACGACGCCGTAGAGTTCCTTGGCCGCCGCGAGCGAGATATAGCCCTGCTTGGCGTCCGCCGCGACGTCGACCGCCGGCCGGTCGAGCGGCGAGCCATAACCGCCGCCACCGCCCGAGCGCAGCCGGAAAGCGTCGCCAGTTTTGAGCATCGCCACCAACACCTTGGCGTTGGGAAAATCGGTCTTCCAGCGTCCGTCGATCCGCAGCGCCACTTCGTTGCCGGTCGCATCGCCGCCGCCGTCCAAGCCCCACGGCTTGCAATGCGCGCGTTCGACCTGGGTATTGAACGTCATCGGCACGCGCGCGCGCACCACGCGCTCGACGCCAAGCCCACCGCGATGGCGGCCGGCGCCGCCGGAATCCGGAACCAGCGCATAGCGCTCGACCACGATCGGGAATTTGACCTCGGACTGCTCGCTCGGACCGTTGTGGGTATCGCCGTCGTTGATGCAAACGGTCGCGGACACGCCGTCCTCGCTGCGTTTGGCGCCCCAGCCGCCGCCGAGCGGACCGAAATTGGCGAGAAAAAATTCCGACGTCTTGGTATTGATGCCGTGCAACGCCGCGATCAGAAGATCGGCGTGATGGCCGGCGATGACGCGATCCGGAATCACCGGAGCGAGCGCCTTGAACACCGTATCGACGATGGTCATCGGATAGGTCATCCACCAGCGCATCGGCGCCGGCCGCACCGCGCTGATGATGCGCCCGGGCGGCACGATGGCCTTGAGGCTGCGGAACGAGCCGTCATTGATCGGATAGTCGGTCGGCGAGGTGAGGCACTTATACGCCACCTGCGAGCAGGCATAGCCGGTGGTGATGCCGGAATTGTAGAAGCCGCGCACTTGGCGCGAGACTTCGGAGAGATCGACCGTCATCTCGTCGCCCTTGACGATGACACGCACTTTGATCGGCACCTTCTTGCCGACGTCGATGCCGTCGTCGTCCATAAAGGACTCCGCCTCGTAGACGCCGTCCGGAATCGAGCGCGTGCGCGCTCGCGCCATCGCCTCGGAATGATCCATGATGGCTTTGATGGCGGCCAAGACCTTGTCGCGACCATAGCGGTCGACCAGTTCGAGGAAGCGCCGCTCGCCGGTCTTCACCGCCGTGATTTGCGCGCGCAGATCGCCCATGGCGCGGCTCGGCAGCCGCATATTCTGCTTGATGACGTCGATCAGCGTTTCGTCGACTTTGCCGCGATCGTGCAATTTTAAAATCGGGATTTGCAGGCCTTCCGAAAAAATATCCGTCGTCATGCCGCCGAGCGTGCCGCCGATATCGAGCCAATGCGCCATGCAACAGGAAAAACCGACCAGCACACCCTTGTGGAAGATCGGCAGCGTCAGCGTGACGTGGTTGAGATGGCTGCCGGTGAGATAGGAATCGTTGGTGACGTAGATATCGCCCGGCCGGATATTCTTGCGGCCGAAATGCTTGATCTTGGCCTTCACCGTCTCCGCCATGCCGCGGATGAACATCGGCAGCCCGATGCCGATGGAAACCGTCTCGCCTTCGGCGGTGAACAAGCCGGTGGTGAAGTCGAGCGCCTCATAGATGATGATATTGTAGGCGGTGCGCATGAGGTTGGTCTTCATTTCCTCGGTCACCGCGATGACGCCATTGCGCACGATCTCGGTGATGACCGGATCGGCCGTGGTCTTGCGCGAGCGCTTTATCTTCACCTTGCGCTTCATCTCAATTATCAGTCCTCTCGATTGCTCATCCCGGCGCGCCGGATCACTCCGGCTTTGCCCCCGAGAACTGGACCACCTTGGCCCACTTCTTCGTCTCCGATGCGATGAATTCACTGAATTCGTCGCGCGACATCGGCGTTGGGACACCGCCGAGATCGACCAGCCGGCCTTTCAACTGCGGGTCGGCGAGTCCCGCGTTGATTTCCCGGTTCAGCTTGTCGACGATTTCACTTGGCGTATTTCTCGGCGCACCGATCCCGAACCAAGCATAGCCTTCGTAGCCCGGCACGAATTCGCCCACCGTCGGAACGCCCGGCAACACGTCCTGGCGGGTCGCGCTGGTGACCGCCAGAGCACGCAGCTTGCCGGCTCTTATGAAATCGAGCGAGGCCGGGGTTGGATTAAACGTAATTTGCACCTGACCGGCGAGCAGATCGGGAAACTGGCTGCTACGGTAGGGGACATGAACAAGCTTGGTGCCGGTCATCATCGTGAACAGCTCGCCAAGAATATGGTTCACGCTGCCAATGCCGGGCGATGACATGTTGATTTTACCCGGATTGGCCTTGGCGTAGGCAATGAACTCCGGAACCGATTTGGCCGGAACTGCCGGATTGACCATCATCACGGCCGGAACGCGAATAATGCAGGCGACGGGCTCGATGTCTTTGCTGAAATTGAAATCCAGATTGTCGTAAAGCGTCGCGTTGATCGTATTGGTCTGAGTGACCCAGAGAAGCGAGTAACCGTCAGGCGACGCGTGCACGACCGAGTCGGCGGCGACATTAGTGCCCGCACCCGTTCTGTTTTCCACGATGATTTGTTGGCCGAGCCGTGTCGACAGCCATTGCGCGATCAGCCTGGCGGTGATGTCGGAGGAGGTGCCGGCGGGAAAGCCGACGACAAGGCGCACCGGGCGCGTTGGATAGTTATCCGCCCAAGCGGCCCGCGAAGCCGCGGCGAGCCCCGCAGCTGCCGCTACAGGAAGGAATATTCGGCGGGAAAGTTTCATTGCGCAATTCTACTCCGCCTTGATGCCGGCCTCGCGAATGACCTTGCCCCATTTGTCGGTTTCGGCGGCGATGAGCTTGGCGAAATCGGCCGGCGAGCCGGTGAGCAACATGCCGCCCATATCGGCAAGCCGTGCTTTGATCGTCGGGTCGGCGAGACCGGCATTGATTTGCTGGTTCAGCACATTGACGATGTCCGCCGGCGTGCCTTTCGGCGCGGCAACGCCGAACCACGAGCTCGCCTCAAAGCCCGGCACGAATTCGGCCACGGTGGGCACCTCTGGCAGAGCCGGCGAGGGCGTAGTCGTCGTGACAGCGAGCGGTCGCAATTTTTCGGCGCGGATGAAGCCGATCGAGGCCGTCATCGTGGCAAAGCCGACTTGCACATGGCCGGCGACGAGATCCGCCATCGCCGGTCCGTCGCCCCGATATGGCACGTGCGTCAGATTGGCTTCGGTCATCTTGTTGAATAATTGGCCGGCCAGGTGGCTGGCAGTCCCGATCCCGGCCGAGGCGAAACTGAGCGTGCCCGGATTGGCCTTGGCGTATGCGATCAGTTCCGGAATGGATTTCACCGGTACCGACGGATTGACTTCGACGACGTTGGGAACCCGCACCACGCCGGCGACCGGGTCGGTATCGCGAATGAAATCGAAGTCGAGATGCGGATAGAGCGCGGCATTGGCGGCGACCGCAGGCGGCACCATGAGCAGCGTATAGCCGTCCGGCGTCGACCTGACCACCGCCTCGGCCCCGACATTGCCGCCGGCGCCCGGTCGGTTCTCGATGATGAATTGCTGGCCAAGCCGTTGCGACAGCCACTGCCCAATCAAGCGGGCAAGAGTATCGGTCGTGCTGCCGGCGGCGAAACCGACGATGATGCGCACCGGGTGCGTCGGATAGGTTTCCGCCCAAGCCAGGCGTGAGGCGGCCGGCAGCGCGGCGGCGCCCACCGCGAGATGCAGGAAACTGCGGCGGCGAATTCTCATGGCATAGTCCTCCCCGCTGGCGATTTATTTCAGCTCGATCTCGGTCAAGTAAATCAGGCTGGCGCTCGCCTCACAAACCCACTCTAGCTCTCCCCCACCGCCAGGGGCGAAAATTAGCGGCCTCCCGCTACGGCGATCACCAGATTGCCGAGTTGATCGACCTCGAGCGCATCGCCCGGCATCAGCACCGTGGTCGAGGCGTATTCCTCGATCAGTGCCGGTCCCTTGACGCGATTGCCGGCCAGCAACGCCGCGCGCCGGTAGGTCGGCGTCGTGTGGAAGCGTCCGGCGTAATAGACCGGCCGCTTGCCGCCGAAAGCGGCTTGCGGCGGCGTTCTTTGGCCGCGGGCGATCTTGGTTTGCGGCGGCTTGCGCATCAACCCGGTCACGGTCGAGCGCAAGCTGACGATCTCGGCACGTTCCTCGGGTGCCGATGTACCGTAGCGTTGGGCATGCATGGCGTCGAAATGGCGTTTGATCGCCTTGCGGTCTTTGCGCCCGAACACCGCCATCGGCAAGTCAACTGTCACCGCATGCTCCTGCCCGACATAGCGCATGTCGGCTGCCCGCTTGACCGCGACCCGTTGCGGCTTGACCGAAGTTCCGGCGATCGCGTCGCGGCCCTGGCTCTCCAACGCGCGATAGACGTTTTCCATTTCATCAAACGGAGCATCGTCGAGCGACGTGAACCAGGTCCGCACGAAATCGTAGCGCAAATCGGAGAACAGCATGCCGAATGCGGAAAACACGCCCGGCGCCGGCGGCACGATCACCTTGCGCATGCCGATCTCGCGCGCCACCTCGACGGCATGCAGGGGACCGGCGCCGCCATAGGCGAACAGCACGAAATCGCCGGCATCGAAACCGCGTTCGGTGGTGACGCCTTTGACGGCGTAGGACATCGCGGTGGCGGCAATGCGCAAAATGCCGTCGGCAGCCTCGACTGCGTTCATGCCGAGCGGATCGCCGACCTTGTTCTTGAGCGCGCGCTCGGCGGCGGCAATATCGAGTTTCATTTCGCCGCCGAGGAAGCGATCCGCGCCAAGCCGGCCGAGCATCAGATTGGCGTCCGTCACCGTCGGCTCGACGCCGCCAAGCCCGTAGCAAGCGGGCCCCGGCGAAGCCCCCGCGCTCTGCGGACCAAGCCGCAACGCACCGTCGTCGACGCGCGCGATCGAGCCGCCGCCGGCCGACACTTCGAAAATATCCATCATCGCGATCTGCACCGGCAGCGCTCGCTCATAACCGCCGATCAGCGCCGCGCCCGTCGTCAGAGCTTCGCCGCGATGAATGACGCCGGCCTTCGCCGTGGTGCCGCCCATGTCGAAAGCGATCGCGTTGCCTATTTTCAGCGCGCGACACAGCGCCTGCGTGCCGATGACGCCCGCGGCCGGCCCGGATTCCAGCATGCGCACGCATTGGCCCTGCGCTTGGCCGGCGTCGTAGAGCCCGCCGGTCGATTGCACGACCAGGAACGAGCCGGCAAAGCCGGCCGCGCGCATATGGGCATCGATCTCGCCGATGTAGCGGCGCACCTTCGGCCCGATATAGGCATTGGCGGCGACCGTCGCGCAGCGTTCGAACTCGCGATATTCCTGCGATAGTTCGTGCGAGGCGGACACAAACAGCGTCGGGTGATTTTTTTCCAGAATTGCCTTGGCGCGCCGCTCGTGATCGGCGTTGGCATAGCAATTGAGGAAGAGAACGGCGATCGCTTCGACGCCAAGCCGCTCAAGCTGTTTGCCGAGTGCCGCGATTTCGGCGTCGTCGAGCGGCGTATCGATCTCGCCGTCCGCCAGCATGCGTTCCTTCACTTCGAAACGCAGCGCCCGCTCGATCAGCGGCACGTGCTTCTGAAAGAACAGGTTATAGGCGTCCGGCCGGTTGATGCGGCCGATTTCATAAATGTCGCGAAAGCCTTCGGTGATGAGCAAAGCGGCCTTGGCGCCGGTGCGCTCCAGCATCGTATTGATGGCGATGGTCGAGCCGTGCAGAAACAGCGCGGCCGAACGGTAATCGCTGCCGGCCTTGGCGACGCCGGCTGAAATGCCCTCGACCAGATGCGCCGGCGTCGACAACGCCTTGCCGAACGTCAACACGCCGGTTTTTTCGTCGAACGCCGCAATATCGGTAAAAGTGCCGCCGATATCCGCAGCGAGCCGCAATTGTCCCCGCGCCATTCCGCTATTCCCTCAGAAGCCGCGAAGTGGAACCGCTAACGCCACGTAAGCGGCCCCGGCATGGCGCGTTCGGCTTCCGCAGTGAGCTGCGCCTCGTGGTGCTTGACGAAAATACCGCCAACGATGAAACTGATCACGGTGATAAGCGCCAATACGATCACGATGGGGCCTTCCAGGCGCTCGAATTCGCGTCCCAATTCGTAGGCGGCATAACCGTACACTGCCGCCCAGATGAAGGCGCCGGCGGCATTAGCGATCAGAAAATCGCGCCACGGCATCATATTCGCGCCGGCGAAAATTCCGGCGAAAGTGCGCAGCACCGGCACGAACTGCGCAATAAAGACGATTTTGCCGCCATGGCGCAAAAACAGGTATTGGCCGAGTTTGATCCTGGTCGTCGTCATGCGCACATAATTGCCGTAACGCAGCAACAGCCAATAGCCGAATTCATGGCCGATCACATAGCCGATCATGCGACCGCCGAATGCCGCACCGGCAGCCGTCAAAATGACGGCGACGATGTTGAGATCGTGTTTGGTCCCCGCGTAAATCGCCGCGGCGAGAAGCGCGGTTTCCCCCGGTAACGGCACGCCGATGCATTCCAAGCCGATAACCACGGCGACCGTCAGGAGGCCGTAGGCGTGGATGAGTTGGCCGATGAAATGCATGAATGCCGTGTACTCGAACATGACTTACTTATACATAGTCCGATGCAAAGATAATGACTTGACTTTGCCGGCCCGGCGCATAACGCGGGATGATTGCCTGGATGCGACTTGTTGCATGTCTAAAGAGTGCGGGCATGGATAAAGACTTGATGCATGTATAAGGACTTGCGCGAATTCATTGCACTCGTCGACAAGCTCGGCGTGTTGCGGCGCATCATAGGCGCCGACCCGCAATTCGAGATCGGCGGCATCACGGAAGTCGCCGCCGGTCTGCCGGAATGTCCGGCTCTGTTGTTCGACGATATCAAGGGGCATCGGCGCGGTTTTCGTATCTTCACCAATGCAACGACCAATGTGCAACGCGCGGCGCTGGCCTTGGGCCTCGATCCCGCGCTGCGGCCGCTGGACGCACTCAAAGCCTGGATGGAAAAGCGCAAAGACCTGCGCGCACAGCCGCCGGTTACTGTAACGACTGCGGCGTTCTTGGACAATTCCTTTACCGGCGCAGATGTGAACATCGCGCAATTGCCGGCGCCGGTCTGGCACCGCCACGACGGCGGACCGTTCATCGGCTCGGGCTCGCTGGTCGTCATGCGCGATCCCGATACCGGCTGGATCAACGCGTCGATCTATCGCGTTCAGGTTCACGGCGCCAACAAAGTCACGGTGCAGTTCGATCACGGCGGTCGGCATGGCGCGATCATCGCCAAGAAATATTGGGATCGCGGCGAGAGCTGCCCGCTCGCGATCGTGCATGGCGAAGATCCCGCTTTGTTCATCGCCGGCTTTGAATATCTGCCCGACGGCCGCTCGGAATATGAATTCGCCGGCGCGATTAAAGGCGCGCCGATCGAGGTTTTTGCCGGACCGGTGACGGCGCTGCCGATCCCGGCCCATGCCGAAATCGTCTTCGAAGGCCGGCTGTTGCCGATAAACCAAACGAGCTTGCCGGAGGGTCCCTTTGGCGAGTTCACCGGCTACTACGCCGCCGCTGCGCGCCCCGGGCCGGTGATGGACGTCACCGCCATCCATCACCGCAACGATCCGATCCTGCTCGGCTCGCC
Source organism: uncultured Alphaproteobacteria bacterium (assembly GCA_963816565.1). Lineage (GTDB taxonomy): Bacteria > Pseudomonadota > Alphaproteobacteria > Rhizobiales > Xanthobacteraceae > BOG-931. The sequence goes on from CAWFLM010000006.1 coordinate 190,973, forward strand.
GCCGCTCAAACCGCCGCGCTTTCATTTCGGGCTGCCGTTTCGCGCCGCGACGATCTGGAGCAACCTCGAAGCCGAAGGCGTCACCGATATCGCCGGCGTCTGGCAGCATGTGTCGCAGCTGATGACGGTGGTTGCCTTGCGCCAGCGCTATGACGGCCACGCCAAGCGCGCCGCCTTGGTCGCGGCGGCGCATAGTTACATGGCGCGCATCGTCGTGGTGGTGGACGAGGATGTGGACCCGTCCAATCTCGCCGACGTGATGTGGGCGGTGGCGACGCGCTGCGAGCCGGCGGACGGCATCGACATCTTGCGCAACGCCTGGAGCTCGGCGCTCGATCCGCGCATCCCACCGCAGGACAAAGAACGCGGCGTCACTTCGCATTCGAAGGCGATCGTCGAGGCCTGCCGGCCGTTCGCCTGGATCGACAAGTTTCCGCAGACCTCGGCGCTGTCGGTGGAGGAAGCGCGGGAGATCGAGAAGAAGTGGGGAAACCTTATCCGCCCACGGGGAGTGTAGAGAGACTGTGGATGTTCTGGAGACCTTTTACACACTTATGTTGACTTCAACAGTTCTGTGGAATAGTTTATATCATGAACGCGCAGGAACTCAGACGTTTTCTCGCGTCCAAGGGTTGCGCTTTCGAAACCCACAAGGGCGGCAGCGGGCATCTGACGGTGCGGCGCGGTGACCGGAAATCGCAATTGCCCATGCACGGCAGCCGCAAGGAATTGGGCAAAGGTTTGGTGAACAAAATTCTCAAGGATTTAGGACTGAAATAATGCTCGGCTATCGGATCAAGCTCGAACCGGACGATAACGGCACGTTGCTGGTCACCTGTCCGGCGCTGCCCGAGGTGACCACGTTCGGCGAGAACGAGGCCGACGCGATCCACCACGCGGTCGGCGCAATCGAGGAGGCAATTGCGGCGCGCATGGCGGCCGGTGAGGATGTCCCCGAGGGTCACCAGCGCGGACCTCGTCTTGTGCGGTTGCCTGCTTTGACGGTGCTGAAGGTCGAGCTTTACCGACAGCTCCGCGAAGCCGGCATGACGCGCGCCGAACTCGCACGCCGACTCGGGTGGAAGCGCGAATCGGTAGACCGGCTGTTCCGTCTCGACCATGCCTCACGTTTGGAGCAGATCGAGGCCGCTTTCGCGGCGCTCGGCCAAGCCGTTTCGGTGTCGGTCCACGCCGCGGCCTGACCAAGGATTGCCGAAACGGGCTTAGCAAGCATCGATCCAGTCACTCCACCGCATTCGCGGCGTTCAAGCTGTCGATCAGCGACGAGCGGTAGAGAAACGCCTTGTGGCGCGCGACGTCCTCGGAGGTCCGCCGCAACTCGTCCAAATGCTTGCGGCGGATAGCAGGATCCTTTTCTCCGAGCGTCTTTTTGTTTTGGATTGACTGCGCCTGCACGAAGTCGATCTGAGCCTTGCGGCGCTGGCGCGTATAGCGGTCGAACACGCTATCGTCGGCGCGGCCGAACCAGACGTCGGCGAGTTTGCCCACCAGATTGACGGCGTCGTGAATGCCGCCGTTCATGCCCATGCCGCCGATCGGATTATTGACATGGGCGGCATCGCCGGCGAGCAGCACGCGGCCCTTGTTGAACGTGGCGGCGACGCGTTGATGCACGGTATAGAGCGCGTAATAGGGAATGTCGAAATCGCCGCTCTTGTCATGGATGCCGTGCAGCCGGCGCTGGATGCTTGCCATGCCGAGCGCCTGCTCGTCGGATTCATCGGCCGGCACCGGCATGATGCCGCGCCAGATGCCGGGCGGACCGGCGCCCTTGACCTTGAACAGATTGAGCCATTCGTCGGGATCGGAGAAATAATTGCGGGTGCAATAGCCCTTGCCGGTGCCGACGAAATCGAAGCTGGTGGCGATCTTGATAAAGCGTTCTTCCCAGGTGAAGCCCTCGAAAGCGATCTGAGCGAGGCGGCGCACGGTGCTGCGGCCGCCGTCGGTGCCGATGACGTAAGCGCCGCGCAATTGTTCGGCCGCCCCGCTCGCCTCAACGGTGACGTCGACGTAATCCGCGTGTTGAGCCAGCCCGATGAGTTTGGCGTCAAACCTCACCTCGGCGAGCCCGCTCTCCGCCAGCAACGGCAGTGCGGCGCGAACGAGCTTGTATTGTTCCCACTGCAACACGAACGGATACGGCACCTCGTCTTCAAGGAGCCGGATATCGAAGGCAGCGACAAGTTCGTTGCTGGCGCGATCGCGAAAGTGAAAGATCGGCGCTTGAAAGCCGCCCGAGGCATCTTCGGCGAAAGCCTGCTGTTTGAGACCGAGATCGGCCAGCATTTCCAGGGTCGGCGCGTGGATCGTCGCGGCGCGCTGATCCTCGACCGGCTCGGGCTCGGCTTCCAAAAGCAGCACCGGAATGCCTTTGCGCACCAAAGCGAGCGTCATGACGGCGCCGACCGGGCCGGCGCCGACGATGATAACGCGTTGCTCGCTACGGGCCATGACGGTCACACCTTGGCGATTTCGAACATCGAGGGGTGAAATAATTCTTCGACCTTTACTTTCCGGTCGGCGAGACCTTGTTCGTAATATACTGCGTCAGCGCCTCGATCTCGGGAAGATTCCCCGCAATTCCGTACTTCCAGAAATCCTCGCCCATGAGAGCGCTGGTCTCATTGGTCTCGGCTTCGAGCCAAGGCAAGGTCACCATCAGCGCATTGACATCACGCAAATCGATCATCGCGCGCGCCTTGGCTTCGCAGAATGCCTTATACACGCTGGTCTCAAGCCATGGATATTTCTGCGCGAGCGTTTTGCGGATACCGACGAGGTGCATGATCGGAAACAGTCCGGTCTTTTTGTAATAGGCCTGCTCCGCCGCGCGCGTATCGGCAAACAACCGCGCAATATGCGGTTCGCCGGCAAGAAACGACGACGGCGCCCGCGCCGTGAACAACGCGTCAAGCTCGCCGTCCTTGAGCATGCCGACCAGCGTACGGTCATCGCCGATCGGTTGCAGATCGAGGCCGGGAATGGCCTTAAGCGGCGTGCGCTCGTGCCGGCCCGGCTGTTCCTGGCCGCCGCTGCGCCAATGGATTTCGGACGGCGCAACGCCGTATTCGTGCTGCATCAGCCCGCGCATCCAGACCACCGCGGTGATCTGATATTCCGGCACGCCGATGCGCTTGCCGCGCAGGTCTTGTGGCTTTTCGATGCCGGCGCCCTGGCGGATATAGATGCCGGAATGGCGGAAGATCCGCGACACGAAAGCCGGAATGCCGATATAGGCCGAGGTGCCCGCCGCCACCGTGCGGATGTAACTCGAGAACGACAGTTCCGAAATATCGAATTCCTGAAACTTGAAGGCGCGGTGGAAAATCTCCTCCGGGTAGAGCGGCAGATAGGTGACCTCGCAGCCTTCGACTTTCACGGTCCCGTCCCGGATCGCGCGGGTGCGGTCGTAATTGCCACACGCGATCGTCACCGGCACATCAGCCATCGTTCCTCCAAATCCGGACTGCTCGAGCCCGCGCCAGCGAGACAACAAAGCGAACTGAATTGCCCCTTTTTGCCGCAATGAGTGGGACTAACGGTAGCGACTTCACTATCGGATGTGAAGCGCGCCCATGGCTGCCGCGGCGCCGCGCTTGTTGTTCTTCGCCGCCCGCGATAGCCTTGCGGCGAAGGAGAGAGCGCCCCCATGATGTCCACCGTGATCGGCGGCGCCATGTTGCCGCACGCGCCGCAGTTCTTCACCATGCCGGACACCGAGGACAAGGCGCTGGTTGCGCATGTCCGCGAAGTCGCCGCTGACGTCGGCAAGCGGCTGCGGGCGCTTGGCCCCGATCTCTGGATCATTTTCTCCAACGACCACGCCGAGCAGTTCTTTCACACCACCGCGCCTCCGTTCACCGTCCATGTAGGCGGCGAGGCGACCGGAGAATTCGCCGGGCGGAAATTCCACTGGAAGATCCCGAGCGAAATCGGTTTCGAGCTGGTGCGGCAGCTTTATCGCCAGAATTTCGATCCGGCGTTTACCTCGACGGCCAAGATCGACTACGCCATCGGCATTCCGCTCACCCATCTTGGCCATACCGGACCGGTGCTGCCGATCTATGTGAACGCTTACCTGCCGCCGCAGCCGACCATGGAACGCTGCTACCAATTCGGCCAGGCGGTGGCGCGCACCGTCACCGCGCTCGGCCTGAAGACCGTGATTCTGTCGAGTGGCGGCATGTCGCATTTTCCCGGCACCGACCGCTACTCCAATCCGGAGCTAGCCTGGGACCGGCGCGTCTTGGAAAAGCTTGCCGCCGGCAACCTGAAATCGCTGATCGGGTTCGACGAAACGGAACTCGACGACACCGGCAATATCGAGTTGCGATGCTGGGCCTGTGCCGCCGGCGCGCTCGGCGAGCGCAAGCCCGACGTGGTGTCGATGGATCCGAGCTGGCATCACAATTATGCGTCGCTCGCCTGGATCGGCGGCAATGCCGAGCTGCAGTCCGCCGCGCATTATCCGTCGATCAAGCCGGAATTGGTGGAGCTCACGTCCGCGCTGCATGGCCTCGCCCATGACGCGGAGCTGCGCGCGCAATACGTCGCCGACGCCGGCGCATTCGCCGACCGCTTTCAATTGCCGGCGGAGCAGCGCGAGGCGCTGATCAAGCTCGACCTGCCGTCGATGGTGAAAATGGGCGCGCATCCGCTGGTGCCGTTTCTGGCTCAGTTGCAAATTCAGCGGCTGCGGCCGCCGCGGTGAAGTCAGCGCGGCCGCGCGAGTAACATCTCGCGCCGCCGATTTTGGGGAGGGGAACACAATGCAAACCGCGGTGCCGTTGACCGAGCAGACCATCGCCGCGCGGCTTGAGCGCCTGCCGAACTCGCGCTGGCACGTCACGGTGACGGTCATCCTCGGCGTCGCCATCTTCTTCGATTCATTCGATTCGCTGGCGATCGCCTATGTGCTGCCGGCGATCGTGCCGGCCTGGCATATCCCGCCCTCGAGCATCGGCGGCTTGATCAGCATCGCCAATTTCGGCCAGGCGCTCGGCGCCTTGACCTTCGGCTGGGCCGCCGAGCGCATCGGCCGCGTGGCGACGGCGCGCCTCGCGATCGCGTTGTTCGCGGTCATGAGTCTTGCTTGCGCGTTCACGCAAAATTACGAGCAGCTTTTCGTCCTGCGGTTTCTCGAAGGCATCGGGCTGGGCGGCGAGATTCCGGTTGCGTCGACCTATATCAGCGAGATTTTGCGCGCCGAGCGGCGCGGCGGGCGATTCCTCGCTTATCAAATGATCTTCCCGGCCGGTCTGCTCGCGTCGGGCATCGCCGGCGCGATCGTGGTGCCGAAGTTCGGCTGGCAGTGGATGTTCATTATCGGCGCCGTGCCGGCCTTCATCGCGCTGTTCCTGCAGCGCTATTGTCCCGGAATCGCCGCGCTGGCTGGCGTCGAAAGGGCGCCTGGCGGAGGCCGACGCCATCATGACCGACATCGAGCGCATCGTGTCGCGCAACGGCACAAAGCCGTTGCCGCCGGTGCCGGACCTCGCCATTCAACCGCTTGGCAACCAGACCCGCTGGCAGGAACTGTTCCAAGGTCGCTATTTGTCGCGCACGTTCCTGGTCTGGATCCTGTGGGCGACGTCTTACATCATCACTTACGGCTTGTCGGGCTGGATCCCGACGCTGTATCGCGAGGTTTATCACCTGCCGCTGCAGCAGGCGCTCAATTATTCGATCGCCGGGCCGGCGGGCAGCTTGCTCGGTTCGGCAATCTGCGCGTTGCTGATCGACTGGACGGGCCGGCGCATCTGGTTCGTCGTCGCGTTCTTTTTCACCGCCGCCGCGCTGATCGAGCTGTGGGCATTCGGCTCCGATACCGCTTTCGGCATGCTGCTCGGTTATGGCTTCAGCCAGATTTGGCTCGGCTCGATGAACATGAGCATCTTCCTCTACACCGCGGAAATCTATCCGACGCGCATGCGCGCGCTCGGCGTCAGCTGGGCGAGCTTCTGGCTGCGCCTCGCCGCGACCGTCGGTCCGTTGATCGTCGGCTTCACGCTGCCGCGATACGGCATCGGCGGCGTGTTCCTCGCCTTCTCGATCTTCGCGATCATCGGCTGCGGCGCCGCAACCTACATGATCGAGACGCGGCGCCGCGTGCTCGAAGAGGTTTCGCCGTAGCCGCTGGGCGCCGGACCGGAGGCGGTTGCGTGAACTGCCTTCGGCAATTGCCCGAGGATTAGACGGCGCCCGTCGCGCCGTCTTGCAGGATCAGATCGGCTGCTTTTTCCGCGATCATCATCGCCGGCACGTTGGTATTGCCCGACACCAGCGTCGGCATGATCGAGCAGTCGGCCACCCACAGCCGGTCGGCGCCGTGCACGCGCAATCGTGCGATCGACGACGGCGTCCTCGTCCGGCCCCATGCGGCAGGTGCCGGCCGGATGAAAGATCGTCGCGCCGTTGGCTTGCGCGAAATGCAGGATGTCATCGTCGCTCGCGATCTCCGGACCGGGCGTCACTTCGGCGGCGATATAGTCGGACAACGGGGGCGTATGCGCGAGCTTGCGCGCGAAGCCGATGCTCGCGACGGCGAACTGCCGGTCGCTTTCCGCGGCAAGATAATTGGCGTGGATGAGCGGCCGGTCGAACGGATCGGCCGATGCCAGCGCAATGGAGCCGCGGCTTTGCGGCCGCAATTGGCAGACCGAGAACGTCATGCCCGAAAAATCGTGGACCTGGCCGCCGGCCATGTCCGCGCTCAGAGTCGCCACGTGAAATTGGATGTCCGGCGTCTTCGCTTCCGGCTGCAAGCGCGCAAACAAGCCGCCCTGATTGATGCCGACCGCAAGCGCGCCGCGGCGGTGCAGCAGCCACTCACTGCCAAGCTTGATGCGCCCCCATAGCGAGCGTAGCGCGTCGTTGGTCGTGATCGGTTTAGCGATGCGGTAGATCAGGCGAAATTGCAGATGGTCTTGCAGATTCTGTCCGACTGCCGGCCGGTCAAGCTTGACGGCAATGCCGTGCCGCTGCAGCGTTCGGCAGGACCGATACCGGACAGCATCAATAATTGCGGCGACTGGATCGCGCCGGCGGCAAGCACGACGCCGCGCCTGGCGGTTATGGTGCGGCTCGAGCCGCCGCTGCGGCAGGTGACGCCGACCGCGCGGCGGCCGGCGAACAAGATTTCGCCGACCTGGGTATCGGTGAGAATTCGCAGGTTGCGGCGCTTTGCGGCGGGACGCAAATAGGCGTCGGCTGCCGAGTCGCGCCAGCCGTTGCGCGTCGTCAACTGAAAATAGCCGACGCCTTCCTGTGCGCGCCCGTTGAAATCGGAAGTCCGGGGAATGCCATAGCGATCAGCGGCGGTGATGAAAGCTTCAATCAGCTCGTGGCGATCGTGAATGCTCGTGACCTGCAGCGGGCCGCTCGCGCCGTGCAACTGGTCGCCGGCTAAATCGTCATTGTGCTCCAACTTGATGAAATACGGCAGCACGTCGTGCCACGACCAGCCGCGATTACCGAGCTGCGCCCAGTGATCGTAATCCTCGGGCTGGCCGCGAATCACAATCAGGCCATTAATGGAGCTCGAGCCGCCCAGCACGCGGCCGCGCGGCCAGTAAATCCGGCGGCCGTCCATATGCGGCTCGGGCTCGGTGTAAAATTTCCAGTTGATCCTGGAGTCCCACATCGTGCGGCCATAGCCGATGGGAAGGTGAATCCAGAAATTGCGGTCGCGGCGGACCGGCCTCGATCAGCGCAACACTATTGCGGGCGTCGGCGCTCAACCGATTGGCGAGAACGCATCCCGCCGATCCGGCTCCGACGACGATAAAGTCGACTTGTTCGATACTCATTGCCAATTTGTCCCCGCTAAAAAAACCTGCGGCTCGCGTCAAAACTAGTCAATGAAATTTGAGCGGAATTGTCCCATAGTGTGAGACTATCGCCCCGCCGGCGGCGTGCCATGGCAATCGACACTCGTTATGCGCGCAGTTCGTCCATCGGCACCCACGCGGCTAAGCGTTATGGAGCGCGAAAATGAAAAAGCTCGTTCTCGAAACCACGGCGCCGTTCCAAGGCCTGCCGGAACTGGTCGCTTACGACGAAGGCCTGTTCGCCAAAGAAGGCCTCGCGATCGAATGGGCCGATCGTGAAGCCGGCGTCGAGAAAAGGGTCGAAACCGATGTGACGACGCCGAAAGGCGTCAATCCTTTCGCCAGCCACGGCAAGCTCTTCGAACAGGGCAAGGCCGACATGTACAACGCCTGCGAATGGGGCAATTACTGCCGCGTGCAGGACACCGGCCAAGGCAGCCGGCAACTCGGCCGCCGCGCCATCGTCGCTTATTCGGCAATCGTGGTGGCGCCTGACTCCCCGGTCTATACGCCGCAACAGCTCGCCAACCGCACCATCGGCGTGCCGTTTTATTTCGGCACCCATTACATCGCGCTGCACATGCTCGAAGGTTTCGTGCCGCGCGACATGATCAGACTATGCCGCGCACCGAACGGCTCGCGTTATCGCCTCGACGCGCTGCTGCGAGGCGAGATCGAGGCCACCACGCTCACCGAGCCGCATATTACGCTTGCCGAGAAGAAAGGCTGCCGCATCATTTGCTCGGCCTTCTTCCACGGCACCGAGGTCGCCTCCGACCGGGTCGACGCGGAGACCTATGCCGCGTTTAATCGCGCCGTGCGCGAAGCGGTGCGCCGCATCAACGCGAATAAAAAAGCCTATATGCATTACTTCATCGACTATTACGCCAACAAGGATCCGGAGATCGCCGCGCTGAAAGTCGAGGATTTGCGCGACAGCCGGCTCGTCGTCTGCGATCCGGCGCCGATCCCGCTCGACGAATTGCAACGCACCTATGCCTGGCTCAAGAGCTGGGGCATGCTGGAAGAAACCGCTTCGCCGCTGCAGCTCGTGGATTTGCAGGTGCAGACGCACGCGCATGTGACCGCCCATGTGGCGGCGGAATAACGCGTCGTCATCGGCGGTGGCGCTCGGCGCGATTTCTGGTTACACCCGGCGTGGCGTCGACGGGGAGCGGGCATACAGTCGATGAACGGCAATGCGGCGCGGCGCGCAAGCCCGATTCTCGGCGTGGCGCTTTTGCTCGGCGCCTGCGGACATAATGGGCTCACGACAAATAGCGACGACGACAGCGGCATCAATGCCTATCCGACGAATTACAAGGCCGACCTTCTCGCCGCCATGCATGTCTATCTGAACGATCCGACCGGAATTCGCGACGCCGCGGTTTCCGCGCCGGTCCTAGAACAGGCGGCCGGCGAGACCCGCTACGTAGCCTGCGTGAAATTCAATCCGAAGAAGAACAATACCGACTATGCCGGCAGCAGGGAGCTCCCTGCGGTCTTTCTGGTCGGGCGCTTCGATCACTTTATGGACTTGCCGAAGGATCCGTCCGACACGTCGAAAGACCTATGCGCCGGGGTGGCATACACGCCGTTCCCGGAGCTGCAGAAGCTGCCGCCGTGATGTCGCCGCGAAGCTGTTGAAAGTGAGCGGGGTATTGGCCTTAAAATGGGCCGGGGTGCGATGGCGGAGTGTAAAGTCTTGGAACACGAAGTCTTGGAACACAAAATCTTGGAATCCAAAGTCTTGAAACGCGCGAGATTGCCGATGACATTGACGCAGATCGCAGCCGGTACTGCGATACTTACCGTGCTTGCGGCGCAAGTCGCCGCGGCGCAGCCCGCACCACCGCCACCTCCGGATCAACCGGCTCCGGCGCAGTCTCTTCCGCCACCCCCGCCGGACCAACCGCCGCCGCCGCCCCCGCCCGGGCAAGCCGCCCCAGATCAACCAGGACCGCCGCCCGGCGGCCCACCGCCGCAAGCGGGCGGACCGCCGCCCCCTGCCGCCGTCAATACCAATGTCAATCTGCGGCAGGGACCGGGTACAAATTTCCCGGTTATGCTCACCATTCCTGCCGGCGCGCCCGTCGGCGTCAGCGGCTGCAGCGGCCAGTGGTGCCAAGTCACGTTTCAAGGTCAGAACGGCTACATCATCGCGACAAGTCTGGGTGCCCCGCCGCCGAGGCCCTATCCGCCGGGTTACCCGCCGCCGCCACCACCGCCCCCGTTATATCCGCCGCCCTATTATGGACCGTACCCCTACGGCTATTACGGCCCCGGCCCGTATTGGCGGCACCGCGGCTATTACGGCGGCTGGCATCGGCACTGGTAAAGACGCGCCGGCGTTCACCGATCCTCCGCGCTGAAATGCACCGCCGCGCCTGACACGACGAGGCTGAGCGCGATGATGACGAAAATGCCGCCGACCCCGCTGGCCGCGGCGATCAGGCTGGCGGCGAACGGCACCGCCATCTGACCGATCCGGTTTCCGGTGTTGCGGAGCGACATCACCGTGCCCATCGAGGCCGGCGAAGCGAGATCGACGACGTTGGTCAGACTCAACGTCGTCGCAATCCCGAGCGCAACGCCGGTCAGCGTCATCGCCGCAAACAGCGCCGGAAGCTGAACCGGCAGAGCGAGACAGGCAAAGCCGATTGCGGATCCCACCATGCTGGCGAGCGTCAGTGGCCGCCGCCCGACCAGCGCGATGATCCGCACATAGCCCATGCGTGAGACCAATGCGGCGACCGAGCGTACTGTCAGTAGGCTGCCGATGTCGCGCACATTGATATTCTTTTCGGCACCGAGCAGCGGCAGATAGATCGTCACCAGATCCTGCGCGGCCATGGTGATGACGCTGGCGACGAGATACGCCATCAGCCCGCGCTGACGTAACAAAGCGCGCAGCGGCACGACCTCTTTGCTCTTCGCGCGTATCAGATGCTCCGGCGCCGGCCGGATGAAAGCGGCGGTCGCCAAAGACGCAAAAGAGACCATCAGTCCGATCATGAAAAGGCGGCCGGTCGGCGGCAGCGTCGCCGACCCACCAACCCAGGCGACCAGATAAGGGCCGAGCCCCTGCCCGACCGCGCTGGCGATGACATAATTGCCGAACGCGGCATCGCGGCCGCGCGGCCCGGTGCAACGGACGCACAGCATCTGCTGGCTGGCCATGATCAGGATATGCGAGATGCCGAGCAGCGCCGTCAGCAGAAGGAGCGCCAGCAACGAGCCGGAGGCGTAACGAAAGCCGGCGCAGGCGATGACCAGCAGGCTGGCGCCGATCCAGGCGGCTTGGGCATCCTTGCCGCGATCCAGGTAGCGGCCGACTTGAACGGCGAAAATAATCGGCAGGATCGCGAACGTCGCCGAGATGATGCCGAGCCAGATTACCGGCAGTTTCAGCTCGATCGCGCGGTAAGAGGTCGTCACCCGGACGATGGCATAGACCGCCTGGATGATCGCGACGTTAAATAGCAATGGAACGAGGAGCCGATAATCGACGTCGCCCCGCCGCGCGGCAGTTTCGCCGCGCGCGCCCGGCTGAAACTTTTCCCAAAAACTTGACACCGCGCCCCATGCCCTTGCGATTTTCGCTCCATCTCTAACACTCCTTGCGCCTTCGCGGACACGCCGATTTGGTATAAAAGCCTTCATGCACCGGGAGACGAGAATGAAAGCACTCACGCGCAGGTCGGCCGGCATGGCGCTGGCGGCTTGTATGGCGGCCGGCTTGCTCGGCGCGCTGGCCCACGCCGCCGACGATTATCCCAGCCGTCCCGTAACGATCGTGGTGCCGTTTCCGCCCGGTGCTTCGAACGACCTTCTCGCCAGGTACGAAGCCGATGTGCTGGGGCGCGCGCTGCACGGCAGTTTCGTCGTGGAGAACAAGGCCGGCGCCGGCGGCGAGATCGGCATCTCCTTCGCCGCGAAAACCGAGCCCGACGGCTACACCCTGCTCCATGCGCCATCGGCGATCACCATCCTGCCGTTCGTGATGAAATCGGTTTCGTATGACCTCGGCAGGGACTTCGATCCCGTGGTGCTTGTCGGCCTCACCCAATTCTGTTTGGTCGTTTCGCCGTCGCTGCCGGTAAGCTCCGTGGCCGATCTCATCGCGCTCGCCAAGGAAAAGCCCGGCACGCTGACTTATGCGTCGGCCGGGATCGCCACGCCGCATCAGATTTTCGCCGAGCAATTCAAGCTCGCCACCGGAACCGATATCCGCCATATCCCCTACAAAGGCGCGATGCCGGGACTGACCGACGTCGCCAGCGGCAATGTCGCCATGGAGTTTTCGGATCTCACGCCGGCGCTGCCGCTGATCCAGGCCGGCAAGCTGAAGCTTCTTGCGGTGCTCTCCGGCAAGCGCGACCCGGACATGCCGAACGTCCCGGCGCTGTCCGAGACCGTGCCAGGTTACGAGGGCAGCAGTTGGCAGGGCGTCTTCGCCCGCGCCGGAACACCCAAAGAGATCGTCAACAAGATCAATACGGCTTTGGTCGCCGACCTCAAGCGGCCGGAAACTGCGGCGCGTTTCAAGGCGCTCGGCATCGTCGCGCAATGGGACACACCGGAAGAATTTCGTGCTTTCATCATCGCACAGACGAAGAAATGGGTCGCGATCATCCACGCCGCCCACATCGAAATGCAGTGAGAGTGTTGCTGGTGAGCCATGTCGAGTCGCACCGGACCCATCCACACTCCAACGCTAAAGAGTCCAGTTGAGCTTAACCCGACCCGCGCCTAATATTCGCCTAGGAAGGATAACGCCATGCTGGAAAAGCACTACGACCGCGCCGCGCAGGATATCGGCAACATCGTCGGTATTGGCCACGTCAATGTCTGCATCGACGACCAGCACAAGGCGACGCATTTCTACATCAGTGGCCTTGGCTATACGCGCGATCCGTTTCTCAATACCGGCGCCGGCAATATGTGGGTGAATGTCGGCATGAGCCAGTTCCACCTGCCGATGGGCAGGCCCGACGTGCTGCGCGGCACCACGGGGCTGGTGATGCCTGACCGCGAGGCATTGTTGAAGCGGCTCAATAGGGTGAAGAAGGCGCTCGAAGGCACCAAGTTCCAGTTCCGTGAAAGCAACGACGGCGTCGAAACCGTGTGTCCTTGGGGCAACCGCATCACCGTGCACACCCCGGACGTCGAGCGCTTTGGCCGCGTTCAGCTCGGCATGCCCTATGTCCGGTTCGACGTGCGCCCCGGCACCGCCGAGCGCATCGCCCGCTTCTATCGCGAGGTGATGGACGCGCCGGCCGAGGTGAAGAAGAACGGCGCCGGACCCGAGGCGAAGGTCCAGGTCGGTGATAACCAATATTTCTATTTCCGCGAGACCGATGCGCCGGAAGCGGTCTACGACCGCCATCACGTGCAGATCTACCTGACCAATTTCTCCAAGCCGTATCGCAAGCTGCTCGATCTCGGCCTGATCACTATCGAAGACAATGACTACCAGTACCGCTTCAAGGACGTGATCGATCTCGACACCAAGGAAGTGCTGTTCACGGTCGAGCACGAGACGCGCAGCGCCACCAATCCGATGTATGGCCGGCCGTTGATCAACCGCAATCCGGCGGCCACCAACATGGATTACAAGCCCGGGCATGACAAAATGGCGTGGGCGCTGCCGTGACGTTGTCATGCCCCGCGAAGGCGGGGCATCCAGTAGTCACGATGGCCGCGGTTCGACCGGTTGGTTTTGCGATTACTGGATCATCCGCCGGAGCTTGTCATCGGGCCGGCCACTTCGGGCCGGGCCCGTTGGCGGATGATGACAGTGCGAGGCGGCGCGCATGACATCGCCCCGCGCTCTCGTCATCGGCGGTTCGCTTGGCGGCCTGATGGTCGCGCATCTGTTGCGCTCGATCGGCTGGGACACCGCCGTGTTCGAGCGCAACACGGAGGAACTGGCGAGCCGCGGCGTCGGGCTCGGCACGCATCCGCAGCTCATCGCCATTCTCAAGCGCGCCGGTATCGATTTCGACGGCTCGATGGGCATCACGCCGCCGCGCGGCGTCTGCCTCGACCGCGACGGCGGCATCATCCTCGAACAGCCGATGACGCGCACGCTCAGCGGCTGGTCGCGGCTCTACCGGGCCTTGCTGGATGCGCTGCCGGCGGCGACCTATCGGTTCGGCAAACGGCTCACCCGCATCGAACAGGATGCATCCGGCGTCACCGCGATTTTTGCCGACGGCGCCAGCGAACGCGGCGACCTCCTGGTCGGCGCCGACGGTTTGCGCTCGACGGTGCGCGGGCAATTCTCGCCCGACGTGGAGCCGGTCTATGCCGGCTATGTCGCCTGGCGCGCGGTGCTCGACGAAGCCGATCTGCCGCCCGAACTTTGGCGCGACGTCGTCGACCTTTACGCCTTCTGCCTGCCGGACGGCGAGCAATTAATCAGCTACCCGGTGCCCGGCCGCGACAACGACACGGCCGTCGGCCGCCGCGCCTATAACATCATCTGGTACCGGCCAACCGATGCCGCGACGCTCATCGATATCTCGACCGACGCCGCGGGCCGCACGCATGCCGCCGGCATCCCGCCGCCGCTGATCCGGCCCGAGGTGATCGCGCGGATCAAAGCCGACGCCAAACGCCTGATCGCGCCGCAGATTGCCGCCATTCTCGAACGAACGACGCCGTTCTTCCAGCCGATCTACGATCTCGATTCGCCGCGCATGGTGTTCGGCCGCGTGGCGCTGGCCGGCGATGCAGCCTTTGTCGCCCGCCCCCACGCCGGCGCCGGCACCACCAAGGCCGCGCTCGATGCCGCTTGCCTCGCCGACAGCATCGCCGCAGCCGGCGGCGACCTTGCCGCCGCGCTCGCGCGTTACGAGCGCATGCAACTGCCGTTCGGCAAGGCCATGGTTGCGCTCAACCGGGACGAAGGCGCCTATCTCTCCGCGCAGATCAAGCCGAAAGCCGAACGCACCGCCGCGGAACTGCATCGCAACATCGGCGAAGTGCTGCACGCCCACATCGCGCGCAGCGACCAGATGGGCGAGATCGTCGCCAGCCACGGCTTGGCCGGGCTTTATTGAGCGGCCTTCCGGACCGTCGCGATTGCCTGTCCACGTCATGGCCGGGCTTGTCCCGGCCATCCACGCCTTGCCTCGAAGATGCATGATATGAACCGCGCCTCATCGACCTGTCCTGGTCCGCCAACGGGCCCGGCCCGAAGTGGCCGGCACGATGACAAGCTCCGGCGGACCATCCAGTAGACGCGGTCCTACCCAGTGATTACTGGATCATCCGCTTTCGCGGATGATGACAGCAAGCAGCGTGCATGAAGCGGACGCGCCGAAATATTCCCTATTGGGCGAATCGCGACAGCCCGTGGGAATGCCCTGAAGGGCAAAACGGGTTATTACTCGCCCAGCTAGCTCGCTTAACTACCTTATTGCCGAGGCTGGTGCCCACGAGATGGACACCAGCAAGGGTCGCCAATGAACGTACCCTTAAATAATTTGCCTTGGCGCGGCAAATATGGAAATGGCGCATCGGCTGAAGCGGCCTTGGAGATTGGCAGATGCCAACATTTGAAACTGTCGAACGTTTCTTATTTGGTTTCAGTTTCAGAATGGGGCTCGTGTTGGCTGTCTTCGCTATAGTGCTCTGGCAGAAGAAAAGGCACGGTAGCTTATTCAAGCCGCATGTTTTTCTTGTGCTGATGGCAGTCGCCGGTGCTGCGTGTGTCGCTGCCGCCGTCTCTTTAATTCTGCCCGTTCTATTGGGACAGGTAGTAGTACCACCGGATTTTTGGACAAAGCCTCAGCCTGGCGGATCGCAAGGATTTATTATTGGAGCGGCAATAGGTTTCGTCTTTCTTTTCTACCTCGTCTTGGGTGAACCCATGCGGCGCGCCACACGGTTAAAGTCATTCTGGGGACAAGGGTGCGCAAGACTTGCCTTGGTGATTTTGGGTCTGGCTCTAGAAGTGAGTGGCTTCTTGGCCGGAGCAGTCATCGGGGGCCTGATTGGCTCAGGATTGCTGCCCCTATCGTGAAATCAAAAGGCGCTCAATTCGCACTCCACCTGCCGCCATCGAATCATTCCCGAGTGAACGCCGCTCGACGCGCCACGACATCGGCGGCCGCCGTCATTTTGGTGTGGCGCGCCGAAAAAAACACGCGTGCGGCAAGGACTTGGAAAAATCGGAACCGCAATTTGGTTCGTCCTTGACACCTGCCATCGAGCGGCGCTTTAGGCGATCATCTCGCTCTCTTACAAGGCGCCGGACGCGAACAGCGATCCGGCGGAGCGGGTGCGGTCCTTAAAGCTACGGCGGTCGACAGCCGGGGCGGCGGATCGCGGTGGAGCGCCGGGAGGCGCAGCGCGCCCGAAGCAGACGATTCCCGCAAGGGGACGTTCTGTGGCGCGCGCCGCGCCCGGAGCGCGAGCGGGTGGCAACATCCGTCCGCGTGGCGCGGCCACACTTTGGCGCCTCCCGGCGCTCCATTTCCGTGCTTGTGGCTTGGCTTGGTTTCGCTTGGCGTAGCGTGGCGTAGACGACGGCCCGTTACCTGAACGACGACTCGGATGCCGATGCATCGCGAGAACGGGAGCGTTTGCATTTTTCATCCCTCCCCGCCCCTCGCCTAATAACCGCGACGTTGTATAGTGTAGGCAAAGCAAGGAACTCTCCGGAGGAGCCCCAATGAGCGCAATGAGCGCCACCCAGAAGACCCTGGTGATCCGCAACGGCACGCTGATCGACGGCTCCGGCAAGCCGTCAAGCCGCAACGATGCCATCGTCATCGAGGGCAACAAGATCAAAAGTATCGGCGCGTTGCCGCCCGACATCCATCTGGAAGACCGCAAGACCGTCGACGTCATCGACGCCGCCGGCAAATGGGTGATGCCCGGCCTGATCGACGCCCACTGCCACATGTCCTACGGCTACCCGCTGATCAAGGGCGAGGGCAAAGGCAAGGGCACGACCCGGCCGGAATTCTCCACGCTCAAATCGGCGCGCAGCGCGCAGAAAGTCCTGCGCTCCGGCGTCACCAGCATTTCGGTGCCCGGCGGCACCTGGTTCACCGATGTCGGCGTCCGTGACGCGATCAAGCTCGGCCTGATGGACGGCCCGCGCATGTTCGTCGCCGGCCGCATGATCGTCACCTATGGCTGCATCGAAGACGACGAGCCGTCATGGGAGGGCACGCCCGACCATTCGATCGGCAAATTGTGCAACACCAAGGACGAGATGGTCACGGAAGTGCGCCGCCAAGGCAAGCACGGCGTCAACTTCATCAAGATGGCCGACAGCCGCTCCGGCGAATCGCAGATGCTGGCACGCGAGGAGATCGCCGCCGTGGTCGGCGAGGCGCACCGGCGTAATCTGAAGGTCGCCATCCATTCCCGCGGCGCCGGATCGACGCGCGCGGCCGCCGAAGCCGGCGTCGACTGGATCGTTCATGCCGATCTTGCCACCGACCGCGATCTCGAAGCGGTCGCCAAAGCCGGCATGCCGATCCTGCCAACGGCAACGTTCCTCGCCGTCGTGGTCGAACTCGGCAAGCAGCAAAAGGTCGGCGCCGCGCAGGTGCAGCTCGATTTCAACCGCATGCAGCGGCACTACGATCTGCTCGGCGAATTGATGCATAAGGCGCGTAAGCTCGGCATCCGGCTGTTGGTCGGCACCGACACCGGCAACAATTCGTTCACGCGGCACGGCGAGCTGCACGCCAAGGAGCTGGAGATCTTCGTGCAAGCATGGCGGCTACTCGCCGATGGAGGCGATCGTGGCGGCGACACGCGACAACGCGCTCGCGGTCGGGCTGGACGGCAAAGTCGGACAAATCGCGCCGGATCAAGCTCGCCGACATCGCGGTATGGAACAAGGACCCGATCGCCGATATCGCCATTCTGCAGGACAACAAAAACCTCGCCTCTCTCGTCAAGGACGGCCAGTGTCGTCGATCTTTATCCGCGCGACGAGATGCTGGTTTTCCAACAGGCGGCGGAATGACGGCGCCGCCGACGGCAGCCGGTGAGATCGCGCAGCTCGCCGTCGAAATCGACGACGTGACGCCGCGCGTCATGCGCTGCGTCGAAGTGCCGGTCGATATCCGTCTCGACGACCTGCATTTCGTGCTGCAAATCGCCATCGGCTGGCAGAACGGCCATCCGTTCGAGTTCCGCATCGGCGAGCAGACTTGGGGCTTGCCGGATCGCGAAGCCGAGACCAATCCGATGCCGGCCGAGCAGGCGACGCTCGCCGACCTGTTGGCAGTCGGCGATACCTTCAAATACGACTACGTGCTGGGCGAAGATTGGGAACACACGGTTACGCTTCTGTCGCGCGCCGCCGCGGCGGGCGGCGTACGCTATCCGCATCTGGTGAGTGCGCAGGGCCGCTGCCCGCCGGCAGACATCGGCGGCCCGGTGGGCTACGAAACCTATCTGCGCACGATCGCCGATCCGGCGAGCATCAATCACCAAGACATGCTGGAATTCGACGCGCCCGATTTCGATCCGCAAGTGGTCGACGAAGCGGCGCTGCGCGGCAACTTGGCGAGCCTGACGAAATATATCGGAAGAAAGCCCGCGCACGCGGCGAAGCGGAGCTAGGGTGCATGCAGTTCGGCGTTCAGTTCTTTCCCTGCGTCTCGCCCGAAGACAAGAGCGCGGCAGATTATTTCGAGCAATGCCTGGCGATCGCCGAGGAGGCCGAGACGCTGGGCTACAGCCACGCCCGCACGGTGGAGCACTATTTTCGGCGTTACGGCGGCTATAGCCCGAACCCGCTGTTGTTTCTCGCCGCTGCGTCGCAGCGCACGAAAAAGATGCGGCTCGTCACCGGCGCCGTGGTGCCCGCGTTCAACAATCCGCTGAAGCTTGCCGGCGAGATCGCCATGCTCGACGGCATTTCGCAGGGCCGCCTCGACGTCGGTTTCGCCCGCGCCTTCCTGCCGCACGAATTCCGCCGTTTTGCGATTTCGCCGGATGAATCGATCGCGCGGTTCCGCGAAGGGTTGGAGCAGATCGGGCTATTGCTGACCACGGAGCACGCCACGCATCGCGGGCAATTTCATTCCTTCGAGGACGTCACCTCACTGCCGCGCCCGACGCAGAAGCCGCGGCCGAAATTCTACATCGCCTCGACGCGCACGCCGGACTCCTTCGAATTTGCCGGGCGCTCCGGTCATTCGCTGATGGCGATCCCGATCGGGCCCATCAAGCCGCTGCTCGATCTTTATCGCAACGCCTGGCGCGAGGCCGGCCATCCCGGCGACGGCGAAGTGATGATCGCCTTTCACATGTTCTGCCACGAGGACGCGCGCGCCGCCCGCGACATCCCGCGGCGCGCGTTCGACCTTTATTTCGAGGCGCTCGTCGAATCGGCCGGCGAGTGGACGCAAGGCACCGCGTCCAAGGATTACCAGGGCTACGACAAATCGATCGGCCGCATGAAGGGCTTCTCGCTCGAAGGCCAGATCGAAACCGGCAATGCCTTTGTCGGCACGCCGGACGAGATCAAGGACATCATCCGGCGCTTCCAAGCCACCGTCGGCAAATTCGAGCATGCTTCGCTGCAGATCAATTTCGGCACGCTGGATTTTGCCGAGGCGCAAAAATCGATGCGGCTGTTCGCCCGCGAAGTGATGCCGGAGTTTCTCGTGACCAATTTTGGACCGCTCAATGGCCGGACCTCTGTCGGGCATCCGCATTCTCGATCTCACCTCCGTGGTCGCGGGTCCGTTCGCCACGCAGATGCTCGGCGATATGGGCGCCGACGTCATCAAGATCGAGACGCCGGAGGGCGATGCGCCGCGCCATACCGGTCCGGCGCGCTCGCCTGACATGGCGGCGCTGTTCATGGGACTAAACCGCAGCAAGCGCTCGCTGGTGCTCGATCTGAAGCAGGCCGCTGCCGCAGACGCGCTGTGGCGCCTGATCGCCGGCGCCGACGTTTTCGTCCATTCGATGCGGCCGCAGAAGATCGAAAGGCTGGGGTTCGGCCATCAAGCGGTGTGCGCAAAAAATTCCCGCATTGTCTATGCGGCGCTGCACGGCTATCGCGACGGCGGACCCTATAGCGGCCAGCCGGCCTATGACGATGTGATCCAGGGCCAGTCCGGCATTGCCGCGCTGATGGCGAAAGTCGCCGGCGAGCCGCGCTATGCGCCGATGATCATCGCCGACAAGACTTGCGCACTCGCCATCGTCGGCGCCGTCTGCGCTGCTCTGTTTGCCCGCGAACGCACCGGCCGCGGCCAATTTGTGGAAATTCCGATGTTCGAGCAGATGGTGTCGTTCGTTCTCGGCGAGCATCTGTTCGGCCACAATTTCGTGCCGCCGGTCGGCGAACTCGGTTACACGCGCGTGCTGGCGAGCTGGCGCCGTCCCTATCGGACCAAGGACGGCTATCTTTGCATGATGGCCTATACGCAAGCGCACTGGCGCAAATTCTGGACCATGGTCGGCAAGCCCGAGATGCACAGCGATCCGCGATTCAACTCGATCGCATCGCGCGCCCGCAACATCGTCGCGGTTTACGAGTTGGCCGGCGCCTGCATCGCCGGCAAGACCACGGATGAATGGCTGGCTGTGTTGCGCGCGCTCGAAATCCCCGCGGCGCGCATGTCGAGCCTCGACGAGGTCTTGACCGATCCTCAGCTTGAGGCCTCGGGCTTCTTCAAGCGGGCCACCCATCCGACCGAAGGCGAGATCCTTTATACGGATCTGCCGGTGCGCTTCAGCGACACTGCGATATCTCCCGAGCGGCTGCAGCCGCGGCTTGGCGAGCATAGCCTCGAAGTGCTGCGCGAGGCCGGCCTTGCCGAGGGCGAGATCGAGGCCCTGATCGCCTCGGGGGCCACGATCGCAGGCCCGCCGAAAAAGCAGGCGGCGGAGTGACGGCGCAAGACCAGACTGTCATTGTAAAATGCCGGATCCGCCACCATCTCAGCCAAAAGGACCGCCATGTCAGATCATCCAAGTTCAGACGACCAAAATGACGACGAGGAACGGCCCTGCCTGCATTGCCTGATGGTCGAATTGATCGACAATTTCTTCGCCGAATATCCCGTGTCGGACGCGGAGCCCGACACGCTCGATACCGATGAAGTCGTTAACGCTGTGGCGAAAACAGTCGCGGAACTGACCTACAACCAGAGCGCCGCCGACCGGCAAAAACTGGTCGAACAGCTGATGCGCGAGATCATGAAATTCGACGCCGAATATCGGCAGCAAGAGGAAATGGGGACGGCGGCGTCCGACGCGCGACACTAGAGCGGGGAACTAGGCGCGCGAGCCTCGGGAGTGCGGCGACTTGAGCGCGGTATAGTCGCTTTCGTCAGCCACGTCGGCGCTCAACTGGCATTCCAGCACGTTGCGCTCGTAGGCTTCGGTGTCGCTCTTGATCCGGTAGCGCAGATCGAACGCCTGCTCCTCCAAGGGCATCTGTCGCACGACCTTATAGAGACCGGCTTTTTTCTCGCCGAGCGGCGTGTATTCGACAGCTTGGCCGACCAGAAACTTAAATGGCATTTTATTCCTGCCGTGTTGCACTACTCTTATCACACAACTGACGGAAAGGCGACGGCGACGTCGCCGACGCGCTTGCGCTAACGGGAGGGTTTATACCTACAACCCCCGGTCGTCGTTGTTCGGCGATCAGAAGCGCGGCGAACGCGGCGGGCCGCCTCTTCCGGCGGCAGCGCCGGGCACGACTCGTGGCTTCATCGGCAACAGGCCCTCGCGCTGCAGTTTCTTGCGGGCGAGCTTGCGGGCGCGGCGAATGGCCTCCGCGCGTTCCCGAACTTTCCTCTCGGAGGGCTTTTCGTAATGACCGCGGAGCTTCATCTCGCGGAAAACGCCCTCGCGCTGCATCTTCTTCTTCAGCACCTTGAGGGCTTGGTCGACATTGTTGTCACGGACGAGAACCTGCACGCGGCATACCTCTTCGGTCGAGCGGTGAACGGCCCGATAGCCAAGGCGCCCGGCCACTGGCTTACGGATGGGCACCATCGCGGTGCCGACGGTACCGGCGGCAAGGTTCTTGCGTCGCTTTTGCCACCGTCGATATCTGGATTACAGACTTATGTGGCAGGACTGGACGGAAAGCACAATAGGCGGCCGGAAATAAGGCTTAGCCGCCGTCAATCGGACCGACTGTCGGCACGCCCGGTTTTCATGACCGGTTCGGCCCATTCGGCCACGCACCGACCGAGATCGTTAAAGTTGTTGTGCATCTGCTCGAGCGCAAATCCCAGCGCGAAAAACCGCTCAGCGGCGTCATCGGTGAGGGTTCTCGTCACACCATCGCGACGCAGCGCGGCGATTTCGGCGGCATAGGCTTCGAGCGCCGATTCCACGGCATCCAGCGACGGCGGATCGCGACCGGCCTGGAGGGCGGCTGCGCTGCCGCGCAAGTAATCGGCAAAGGCAGCGCCGGCGCGCGCCAGGGGCGTTTCGAGCCGCGCCTTGACGAGGTCGGGCAACGGACTGGCGGCCGCCCTGCCGATCATCACCAGGTCGTGGCGCAAGCGCAGCAGCGTGCGCAGCAGCGGCCCCGTGTCGGGGCCGACGGCAAGACGCGCCGAGCGCTCGCGCTCGGCCTCGTCTCCGACCACGTTCAATTGCCCCAACGCCTGGCCGATGCCGTCCTGAATGCGGTGCAGCGCATCGACATCGAGCCCTTGCCGCAAGCCCGCGAGCAGCTCGCTCAGCGCCTGCGCCATCCGTTCGAGCGTGCGGGCGGCCGCGGCCGCGATCAAAGGGTGGGCGTTTGCGGGCAACAGCAGGAATGAAACGAAGAAGCCGGTGAAGCCCCCCAGCGCGACCTCGATAATGCGGTCCACCGCCGAAGAGAGCGCGGTCGCGTGCGTCATCGTCGGAATCAAGACCACGATGATGGCGGTAATCGGCGCGACGGAAAAGCGAGGATTGATCGCGGCGATCAGCGCCAGCGGGGCCACGGCGATAGCGAGACCCAATAACAGCGCCATTTCACTCGAATAGGGAATTAGCACGCCGATGGCACCGCCGTAGATCGCGCCGCCAATCGTGCCGACGAGATAATCGAACGTGGCTTTCAGCGACCGTCCGACGCTCAGCTGCGTCACGATGACCGCGGTCAATACCGCCCACAACGGCAGCGGGAGTTGCAGCAATTGCGCCAGCACGAGCGCCGCCAAGGCGGCGATCGTCGTCCTGATCGAAAGTGCGACCTGCCCGCGATGATGACCCACCGCAGCGCGGAGCCGCTGCCAAAGACCTGTAATGCGCGTCATGCCGACTGTCCCGGGGACGACAACAGACGTCATACCGCCACAACTCGGCCGGACAAAGGGCCTGGCAAAAGCGATGCGCGGTTATGTCTCCAGCGCGCTCGGAGCGTACAGCTCCTCGATCTTGATAAGCCGCGGCGTGAGCGCCTGTTCCAGCGAATATTGCGCGATGGTCTCGATCACCTTGCGGTTGGCTTTGATGCCGTGATGGATCAGCGCCGTCTTGGCGTCGCCCGACAGCAGACCCGCGGCGAGGTGATCGGCGACATGCTCCACGCGGCGTTCATTGGCAATCTCGTTGGCTTTATTGAAGGCCTTGATCAAATTGAGCGCGACCCACGGTTCTTTTTCGAACACCTCGCGCCGCACCACTGTCTGATGATTGATCGGCAACAACCCGGTCTTGCGGTAAAAGCGGATGCCTTCGGCGATCGGATCGGCAAACAAATATTTGAAATCGGGGTGGTTGGTCAGGTCGGCCCGGCTACGGTCGACCAGGTTGCGGCCTGACAGATAGTGCAGCACGGCGTCGAGCTCGCCAGCAAGCATCATCGAGCCGATGCTTTTGTCGGCGGGAATTTGGTGGACGACGACGCCGGGCGGCGGCTTAAAGCCGGTGGCGCCGCCATGGCTCCGATCCGGCGTGCGTTCCATCCAGAATTCCATGTCCTTCGGCGCGACGCCGAATTCGTGCTGCAATACGCCGCGCGCCCACAGCGCCGCGGTCTGCTGATATTCCGGCACCCCGACGCGCTTACCCTTGAGATCGGCCGGCGTCTCGATGCCGGATTTGCGGGCGACCAGGATGCCGGTGTGAAAAAACCGCCGCGTGGTGAAAATCGGCAGGCCGACGAAGCGCGCATCGCCTTGCCCGATCACGATCAAAAACGACGAGCACGACATTTCCGACACGGCAAACTCGGCGAAATGCAATTGCCGCCAGAACAGTTCGGACGGGTGCAGGACGGTGGGAACAAGATCGATGCCGTCGGCCTTCACCGTGCCGTCGAGGATCGGCCAGGTCCGCGGATTGTATGGTGATGCCGATGCTGAGCTGGAGATTCATGAGATTGACACCAGTTCGCCAGTTCCGAACGTCATTGCGAGCGAAGCGAAGCAATCCAGTTTGATGCGGCGAATTATGGATTGGCTTCGTCGCTACGCTGCCCCGCAATGACGTCGATTAGTACCGATACGGCGCATGCTCCCACAAAGGGAACGCCGAGAACACGTGCGGCGCATTGGCCGGCGCCGCGGCGTGCAAATAGGAGTGATCGAGCTTGCCAAAGCTGGTGACGCCGAGGAGGCCGAGCGCGCGAGTCACCTCGTCCTCGAGGATTTCGAGCATGCGCACGATGCCGGCCTGCCCGCCCGCCGCCAGCCCATAACATTGCATGCGGCCGAGCCCGACCAGATTGGCGCCGAGCGCGATCGCCTTGACGATGTCGGTGCCGCGATAATAGCCGCCGTCGACGATGATGAGCGCGCGGCCGGCCACAGCCTCGACGACTTCCGGCAGCACGTCGGTCGAGCCGCGGCCGTGGTCGAGCTGGCGGCCGCCGTGATTGGAGACGTAAATGATCTCGACGCCGTGATCGAGCGCGATCTTGGCGTCTTCGGCGGTGCCGATGCCCTTGATGGCGAGCGGGATCTTGAACTTCGACTTCATGCGCTCGACGGTTTTCCAATCGAGCGCCATCTGGAAGTCGCGGCCCTGCACGCGGCGCCGCCCGGCGGTGACGTGACGCTTGGCGAGATCGCGCTCGCGCCGGCTGTAATGGGCGGTATCGACGGTGATGCAGAACGCCGAATAGCCGTTTTTGATCGCGCGTTCGACGTGATCGTCGGCCCAGGCCGCGTCGCCGCGCACATAGAGCTGGAACATGCGCAGCGCCGGCGGCGCCGCTTTGGCGACCTCTTCGAGACCTGGGTCGCAAACCGAAGACAGCATATGAGCGACGCCGAATTCGCCCGCCGCCTTGACCACCGGCTCGGCACCGCCGGGATGAAAGCTCTCCAGCGACCCAACCGGGCAAAGCACTATCGGCAGGCGGAGCTTCTTGCCGAGCACTTCGACCGACGGATCGACCTTGCTCACGTCACGCAACACGCGCGGCCGGAACGCAATCGCGTCGAGCGCCATGCGATTCCGCCGCAGCGTCGTCTCGGTCTCGGTGCCGCCGACGATGTAGTCCCAATCGTTCTGATTGAGATTGGCGCGGGCTTTGGCGATGATTTCGTGCAAATTCACAAATTGCGGGGCGTCGGCTGCTTGGCGCGACGCGCCGGCTTCGTCGATGACCGGGACTGGCTTGTTCATGGGGATACGCGGTGAGGGTTGCGGGAAGGCATGACGCCGGGGCCAGGGACACTACAGGGCGGGATAAGCCAGTTCAAGAATGGGCCGATTTATGAATCGTGAAACCGCCAGAATTTCAATGGCTTCTTGGTTAGACTCCGGCCCCTGTGTGCAGTGAACGATTGGCGGTCCCGGGAAGAGGGAAATATGACTGGTCAAATCCGGGCCTTCCGTTAATAAAATCAATAGTTTACTATGTTGCCAATTACTGTTGCCACTGGCTGTTGCCGATGACTGTTGCCAGCTATATTCGGGGCAGTCAGTAGGAGTGACAAGGCCATGAGTAAGCCAAGGCCCGAAGGCGGTTGCCCTAAAGGCCGCGCACGCATTGCACGTAAAAAAACCCCCCGCGCTATGACTGGTGCGGCTTTGCGTACGATGTAGGCACAGAGCTTTTCAAGATTGGCAACGCCCGCGACGGCGTTCCGGATACATCTGGCGCTTGGAATTCTGGATGCGTAAGCACAATTCGAAGCCGAGTTAGACGAAAGGTTTGCCGCCGAAGATGATGCGGAACGGCAACGGGCAAGAGAACGGCGCGAGCGTTTGCGCGAATTGATCCGACTTGTGACCGTGGACGGAAAGCCGGTGACACCATGAGTAAGGCAACAGCGGAGCGCAAGGTTTTTGACTTCACTGGTATCCCCATTGAACGCCAACGGGTCATGCTCGCCCGGCTTGGCGTCGATACGTCCGGCATGTCGGATGCCGACGTGATCGCCCGCGTCAAGCACGCCGAACAGCTTGCGGGCGCCAAAGGATACAACGGGGCTGCTGAGGCCAAGCCCAAGGCAATAGCCAAACCCAAGGCGACGGCAAAGGCGAAGGACCGGGCGCGGCACGGAAGCTATCTCTTTCAGCGTCCCGGTTCATCGAATTGGTACGTTCGGCTACGGTCGCCCGATAAAACCATTGTCAAGTCGCTGCGCACGGCGAACCGCACGAAAGCGGAAATCGAAGCGGGTCCGAAGATCACGGCGCACAAAGAGAAGCTCTTGGCCGCACGACCCCGCATGGAACAGACATGGCAACACAAGCTTGAGCCGGGTCGCGAACACACCGCGCCAGATGGCGGCCGAATTCTCGCCACGGACAAAGAGCTTTTCTACATCAGCCACAACGGCTCGATTATACGGACTGAGCCGAACGGCGGCGCAGCGTTCGTGATTATTGGCAACGGCGCGGTGTCCGCCCGCGACGAATTCACGGCCTTTGATGCCGCCTACAGCGGGGCCGCCATAGAGGGCGTGATTGACCGGCGGCCGAAAGTCCCGACAAAGAACGGCGATGATGCGATCATCGAAACCTATTTGGAGCACAGGCGTGTCGGCGGCTATTATGCGAGCGAGGCGCGTGCGGTGTGGCAACTGTACAAGGAACTAATCGGCAAGCCGTTGAAGGACGCCACGCGGGACGATGGACGCAAGCTGGCACTGCACTTCATTGACCAGAAGCGTAAGAGCGCAACCATAGAAAAGAAAATCGGATGGTTGAATGCCGCCGTGCATTTGGCGATTAAAGACGGCAAGCTAAAGTTCAATCCGTTCTCTGGCGTCGTGCCCGATATGGAAGATAGCGAACGCCGACTGCCGCTCGACGACGCCGACATGAAGGTGATTTGAGCGAACTTGAAACAACTCGATAAGAGCAATCAATTGTTGCTCCGCTTGCTCGCAACAACGGGGATGCGGCTTAGCGAGGCATTCGAGATTGACAGTGAGGCCACCGAAAAGGGTTGCCGGTATGTCATTGTTGGTCGCAAAACCAAACAGAGCTTGCGCCGCGTGCCGCTGCCGACGGCCGTACTGGAATATCTGCCCAAGACCATCAAGGGGCCATTGTTCACAAGCAAATATAAGGACCCTGTGGACGCCGCGTCGAAACGGCTCAATCGGTTCCTTGACGACTGTGGCATCAAAGACCCGCGCAAGGTCATCCATTCACTGCGTCATCGTGCGCAAGATCGATTGCGCGCCGCCGGATGCCCCGAAGATAAACGTTGGGCAATCCTAGGCCATGAGGAACCGACTGTTGCCGCTGGCTACGGCGAGGGCTTCCCCGTGCGGTTGCTCAAGCGATGGATCGATGAAATCGGCTGTTGAACAGCGGCGTGTCTCTGCCGAGGCTTGTGATCATGCTGTAATGCGACTAGGCGTCGCCCTCTTGACTGTCATGCAGCACTTTGTCGACCTTCTTCATGTCGCCGGTAATTTCCTCTCGACAGTGCTTCAGCACGGCTCGGGGCCGCAGGCTCCCGCCCTGCTCCGGGGATTGACCCGTTTCCCCCTAGTAAAAGGGGCGCCATACCGGATCACAAGAGCCAGATATTCCAATGCCGATTGCGTATGGAATCAATTAACCATCCTAAGCGATACGATTCGCTGATCAGAATCCGCACCCTACATAAACATCAGCGTACAAGAGCCGGGCATCGACGGATTGGCCCGCACCAACCTGCGTTTCTCCTCGCGAGGTGGTCCGTAAACGCGGCCGGTGTCCGAGTGGCACCCGCAAACCAAGGGGATATCGATGCTCCCGCGCGTCCGTATTGGAAAGGCTACCTCAAGCTTTCGCTCGTTTCGTGTCCGATCGCCCTCTACAGCGCCTCGTCATCGACCGAGCGAGTGTCCTTTCGTCAGATCAACAAGAAGACCGGCAATCGGCTCCGGCAGCAGCTGGTCGACGACATCACACGCAAGCCGGTCGAGGCCCACGATAAGGGCCGCGGCTACGAATACGCCAAGAACGCCTACATCCCGGTGGACGACGACGAACTCGACGCCATCGCGATCGAGAGCAATCACACCATAGAAATCGACTCGTTCGTTCCGCGCGAGCAGATCGACGAGCGTTATCTGGACAGCCCCTACTACATCACCCCGAACGATCAGGTCGGGCAGGACGCATTTGCGGTAATCCGCGAGGCGATGCGCGGCAAGGGCATGGTCGCCCTGGCGCGAAGTCGTGTTGGCCAAGCGCGAGCGGGTCATCATGCTCGAACCCTGGGATAATGGGCTGATGGGTACTACGCTCCGCTACCCGTACGAGCTCCGGGACTCAAGGAATATTTCGACGACATCCCGAGTGTGAAAGTCGAGCCCGATATGCTCAAGCTGGCCGAGCACATTCTCCAGAGCAAAACAGCCGACTTCGACCCGTCACAGTTCGTGGATCATTACGAGGAAGCCGTCCTCAAGATGCTCAAGAAGAAGCAGGCCGGTCTGCCGGTCCCGCGCAAGCATGTCCTACCGGGGCCGCAGAACGTTGTGAACCTCATGGACGCCCTCCGCCGCAGCATTGCCGAGGAGAAAGCCGCATCCGCTCCCCCGAAGAAGGGGCGCAAGCGCGTTGAGGGACAGGGCGAGATGCTGCTTCCCATTTCGGGCAAGAAGGGCAAGGAGACGGCGGCAAAGCCGGCGGAACCACCAAGCGTCCGGCAGAAAAAAACCGGCTGATTCCACGCAGGGATTTCGCGCTCGATTGCGACCGTCTCCAGATCCGAGTTGGTCTGGAGGCGGAGCGCGGCTCGGGTGGAGAATATGTCCGAGCGAAAAACGAATGGCGCAGCGACGAGTTCAGGTGACGTAACCTCGTCTGGGATACCTTGGTCGGAGGTGCCTGACTTTGCTCTTACCAAGGCGGAGTGGATCGACGGACGGCACGGCCCTGCAAGGGAGCCTCTGCCGTCTATTGATCAAGTCCCTATGCCTGCCGTGCTGTTCACTCTTCCTTGTTCGCACGAGGATCGCCCACGCGGAGCAACGGCCATGATCGATGCCCACGGCGCCAGGTTACGACTTTCGCATTGTCGCCCAGGTGCCTGGGTGAAGAGCCCCATTACAGGATGGCGCTGGGCAAAATGGCCTACTGGAGAGGTGGGCTGGCTTCCAGCAAATGTTGCATTGCCAGAATCGCTTCGTGTCGGGCCAGGCGATGATATCCAGTAGCCTCCAAGGGTCGGCCAAAGCAGCGTCACGGCTTCTGATCGACCGCCACCAAGACGACCGAATGACGCGCAGAAGCACGTTCGGTCTGATCGCGCGGCGCCGTGCCCAGGCTTGCGGGGAAACGGCCAAATTGCTATATATTCATACAGACTTTAACGCGCTGAGCCGCATGACGCATGGCCATACCGTGTGGTTCGAAGGTCCAAGTCCTTCAGCTCAGTGAATAGCGGGATGGCCCGCAACCGGTCCATGGGGTCCGGCAAGTCCTGAACCGAGACATCGGCGACCTGAAATCCCGCATAGCGCGAGATCTATGGCGCGTGTCTCACGATCAACGTTTCAGGGCTGCCGCCGCACATACACATGATGACGGCGCGCCTCTTTCGAGGAGGAGCTGCCATGCGTACCGAAAACACCCCGATGAACCGAAAGCTGGTGATTGATTACTCTTTCGTCGCCGACGGGTATCTGTTCGCCAGCCACCGCGATCGATGTTTGTATCTCGGCAAGTCGATTAGGGAACGGCGGCATTGGTTAGAAGCAAACCCTGGCAGATTCCGACCCCTTGAGGATGTTGAGAAAAATCCGCTCAACTGGGAGCGTCCGGAGAAAACGAAAATAATGTCGAAGCTGCACTAGCTGAGCTGAACGGTCAGACGTCATCCGATGACGTTGCGAAAGACGACGACACTGAAAATGACGTCGCTTTGGTCGATACTTCGGCGGGAGACCGCTGGCCTCCGCATGAGCCGACATCGCTACCCACACCGGTGATCATACGGCGTGATGCGCCGCAAACGTGAGGGCGCAGCGGCGGTGAGGCCGAGAATCTAAGAAGCAGAAAACGGCCAGGGGAAGTCGCCAAGAGCCCGCAGGTGGGGTGCGAAAGGTGGCGAATGGGAGCGCATGCGGATTGTCCTCGACAACCTTAGGGAATATCCCATCCTATCCCACGCAGCTAGCAAAGCGGGCATCCACCGCAAAACACTTCAGTATTGGATCAAGCGCAGCCAGGCCAGCGACGCCGGATACGAGGTCGAGTGGCAAGGCTTTGAATGGAAATTTCACGAACATTGTCAGACAGCGATTGAGGAGGGCGATGATAAAGTCCTCGAGCCGGCGTGGCATATTGCGATGGGCACCGACCTTAAGGATGAGGACGGAAAGCCCGTTCCAAAAGCCAGTTGGAAACAAAGAGGGAAAATGCTCCGGTTTCTCTTGGAGTGGGCGCGTCCCGAAACGTACGGCAAGCATCGGAAGATCGACATTCCGCATAATACTGGCGTGCTTGTCGTCGGCGATATCCGTCACGACACCCCAAACAAGGTCGACAATGATACGGCAGCAAGTATCAAAGCCAGGCAGTGGAAGGCGGGGTGGAGGATGATTTAGAAGACAAAAGGCTAGCAGTCAGTCGGGTGCCGTCGCGGAGTTGGTAGGAATTGAGGGTGGCGTAGTCTCCGGGGTGTTCAACCTCAAATCATCCGGCGTTGAAGCGTCGGACTGGAGACCACGCCATGACGAGCAATACCACGAAGCCTGATTCTTTGCAGCCTGCGGCCGAAATGGCTGTTGATCTTTTCGACAATTGGATTGATCCGATCGAGACCGAGGTGCGGGCTCGAGCGCGTGAGTTCGTCGAAGAGTTGATCCGCGGCGAGCTCGACGCTGTGCTGGCACGGCCGCGTTACGGACGAAGCCGGATGGCCGGCAACGAAGGAAGAGCCGGTGTTGCGGGCCACCGTCACGGCAGCCGGACGCGGTCGCTGACAGGCACGTTCGGGCCGATCGAGATTGCGGTGCCGCGCGCCCGGCTGACCACTTCCGAGGGCAAAACAGCGGAATGGAAGAGCCAGGCGCTACGGGCCTATCAGCGGCGCACGCTTGCCGCCGACGCCCTGATCGCGAGCACGTATCTCGCCGGCACCAATACAAGGCGGGTGCGTCGCGCGCTGGCGGCCTTGTTCGGCGGAACGGTCGGCAAGGACACGGTGAGCCGGACATGGCGCAAGGTAAAGAGCGACTGGGATGCCTGGAACACCCGCTCGCTGGCCGAGGAGCCGATTGTGCGCCTGATCCTCGACGGCACCGTCGTTCGTGTGCGGCTCGATCGCAAAGCGACTGCCATCTCGCTGCTGGTCGTTCTCGGAGTGCGCGCGGACGGCCAAAAGGTGCTGCTCGCGATCAAGAGCATGGGCGGCGAGAGCGCCGAGGCCTGGCGCACTGTCCTCGACGATCTGATCAAGCGCGGGCTGCGGCGACCCGAGTTCCTCATTGTCGACGGCGCGGACTCGACAAGGCCATTGCCTCTGTCTGGGATGGCGTGCCGTCCAGCGCTGCACGGTTCATAAGCACAGAAACCTGTTCGCGCATGCCCCCGAGCGACTGCATGACGAGATCACCGCGGATTACAACGACATGATCTACGCGGCGACACCTGAGGAGATAGAGATCCGCCGCAAGGCTTTCATCCGCAAATGGAGGCTCAAGCATCGCGCTGTCGCCGACAGCCTGGAGGAGGCCGGAGAACGCTTGTTCACCTTCACCCGCCTGCCGCCAAGCCAATGGCGCAGCTTACGCACCACAAATGCCATCGAGCGATTGCACGAGGAATTCAAGCGGCGGATCAAGACTCAAACTGTTCTGCCATCTGCCGACACCGCTGCGATGCTGTTCTGGGCGCTGCTCGCCTCAGGACAAATCAACATGCGCAAGGTTGATGGTTGGCAGACGCTCGCCGCAAAGCCCATCGATCAGCCGATTGACCTTGCAGCCTGAAACGATACCTTCATGTTACCGGAGAGTGCGCCACACCGAATTCCAACCGCATTCCGGACGGCACCGTCAGTCGTCCGGAAATCTCAAATGACACTATCGAGTCGGTGACGTCTGCAAATTGCTAAACCGTCACCGCTTGTCAAGCCGCCAGCCTCAAGAACGATCTTGCCGCTGAGTGTGACATACTGGCAGAGCGAGCTGCGTCTAAGGCCGCTAAGAGGTTGTCACAAAGCGGCCTGAGATCGAGCGCCAACCGATAGAACCTCGTAAGGCGATCGCGATGCACCCGGAGTCGCCAGAACGGCGAGACGGGTATCGACCGCTTCACCAAAGACACCGCCAACATGTCAAGCGGCACGAACCTCCATTTACGCTCTCCGACGCGATGGAGTAAGGGTGCCGCATGCCGCCTCCGAAGATGATAAATCCCGAAAGAATTTTCACTTCCTGAAACCACTCTTAATGCACGCGATAGCTATTCGATGGCAGTTAGATTGATCCTTTTAAATCCGCCAAATCACACTTCTTCGATACGAGCGGCTGGGGTGCATTTTGCGACGTCACCCTAACCCTGAAGCAAGCCCGTCAGCCCGACAGCGGCGGTTGGGTAAAGATCGACGACTATCGGTGCCGACAAGCTTTTCGGCACTTCATGAACTTACTCAACAGGGCAGTCTATGGAGCGGCATTTCGTCGATACGGCAAAAGCCTTCGTGTATTACCCGTACTTGAAAAAGGCGAGGTTCGCGCCCGCGCCTCACGCTCATGGGACCGTGGCACGTCAGGTCGATGGCACATTCATTGCGCAATCGAATTGCCCTCGCACTTCGACGGTATTGCCCTTGAAAGGCTAATCCGCGACTGTTGGGCGAAGGTCGAGTGGGGTCATGGCCGAATTCTTGTCCGCGACGGTGCCAACGCGGGTTGGGTCAACTACATGCTGAAAGACCGCCAGAAAGCAGAGTTCGATGGTTTCGTTGACTGCATAATTATAGAGTCTTTGCATAATCCAATTGCTGACGCGTAGACGTTCTTTTGGAATGGGACTCTTCATAGACAAAGCCTAAGCAAGGGCGATTGGTTAGCAGTCGCCCTGTTTCCTATTATTGTCTGTCGGCGCGGCGCGCGGCGCCGCCAAGGGATAAAGAGCAGCATCTCGCCAGTCCGAAATGTCAGAGCGAGAGCACGGCTGAGCCACCATTACGGTGCCGCGGATGCGGTCGGGCCTTGGTCGACGACCCCGTAGCTCCGTCAGCTCGACCGGCGCCGGCGCCATCGTCGGCCCGATCGGGAGTGAACTAAAAAGGAAATCGGCAGCTTAAGCGGGTCTGTCTGTCGGCGCGGCGCGCGGCGCCGCCAAGGGATAAAGAGCAGCATCTCGCCAGTCCGAAATGTCAGAGCGAGAGCACGGCTGAGCCACCATTACGGTGCCGCGGATGCGGTCGGGCCTTGGTCGACGACCCCGTAGCTCCGTCAGCTCGACCGGCGCCGGCGCCATCGTCGGCCCGATCGGGATTCAACTAAAAAGGAAATCGGCAGCTTAAGCGGGTCTGTCTGTCGGCGCGGCGCGCGGCGCCGCCAAGGGATAAAGAGCAGCATCTCGCCAGTCCGAAATGTCAGAGCGAGAGCACGGCTGAGCCACCATTACGGTGCCGCGGATGCGGTCGGGCCTTGGTCGACGACCCCGTAGCTCCGTCAGCTCGACCGGCGCCGGCGCCATCGTCGGCCCGATCGGGATTCAACTAAAAAGGAAATCGGCAGCTTAAGCGGGTCTGTCTGTCGGCGCGGCGCGCGGCGCCGCCAAGGGATAAAGAGCAGCATCTCGCCAGTCCGAAATGTCAGAGCGAGAGCACGGCTGAGCCACCATTACGGTGCCGCGGATGCGGTCGGGCCTTGGTCGACGACCCCGTAGCTCCGTCAGCTCGACCGGCGCCGGCGCCATCGTCGGCCCGATCGGGATTC
This sequence comes from uncultured Alphaproteobacteria bacterium, assembly GCA_963816565.1. Classification (GTDB taxonomy): domain Bacteria; phylum Pseudomonadota; class Alphaproteobacteria; order Rhizobiales; family Xanthobacteraceae; genus BOG-931. The sequence continues at coordinate 225,135 of CAWFLM010000006.1, forward strand.
AACTAAAAAGGAAATCGGCAGCTTAAGCGGGTCTGTCTGTCGGCGCGGCGCGCGGCGCCGCCAAGGGATAAAGAGCAGCATCTCGCCAGTCCGAAATGTCAGAGCGAGAGCACGGCTGAGCCACCATTACGGTGCCGCGGATGCGGTCGGGCCTTGGTCGACGACCCCGTAGCTCCGTCAGCTCGACCGGCGCCGGCGCCATCGTCGGCCCGATCGGGATTCAACTAAAAAGGAAATCGGCAGCTTAAGCGGGTCTGTCTGTCGGCGCGGCGCGCGGCGCCGCCAAGGGATAAAGAGCAGCATCTCGCCAGTCCGAAATGTCAGAGCGAGAGCACGGCTGAGCCACCATTACGGTGCCGCGGATGCGGTCGGGCCTTGGTCGACGACCCCGTAGCTCCGTCAGCTCGACCGGCGCCGGCGCCATCGTCGGCCCGATCGGGATTCAACTAAAAAGGAAATCGGCAGCTTAAGCGGGTCTGTCTGTCGGCGCGGCGCGCGGCGCCGCCAAGGGATAAAGAGCAGCATCTCGCCAGTCCGAAATGTCAGAGCGAGAGCACGGCTGAGCCACCATTACGGTGCCGCGGATGCGGTCGGGCCTTGGTCGACGACCCCGTAGCTCCGTCAGCTCGACCGGCGCCGGCGCCATCGTCGGCCCGATCGGGATTCAACTAAAAAGGAAATCGGCAGCTTAAGCGGGTCTGTCTGTCGGCGCGGCGCGCGGCGCCGCCAAGGGATAAAGAGCAGCATCTCGCCAGTCCGAAATGTCAGAGCGAGAGCACGGCTGAGCCACCATTACGGTGCCGCGGATGCGGTCGGGCCTTGGTCGACGACCCCGTAGCTCCGTCAGCTCGACCGGCGCCGGCGCCATCGTCGGCCCGATCGGGATTCAACTAAAAAGGAAATCGGCAGCTTAAGCGGGTCTGTCTGTCGGCGCGGCGCGCGGCGCCGCCAAGGGATAAAGAGCAGCATCTCGCCAGTCCGAAATGTCAGAGCGAGAGCACGGCTGAGCCACCATTACGGTGCCGCGGATGCGGTCGGGCCTTGGTCGACGACCCCGTAGCTCCGTCAGCTCGACCGGCGCCGGCGCCATCGTCGGCCCGATCGGGATTCAACTAAAAAGGAAATCGGCAGCTTAAGCGGGTCTGTCTGTCGGCGCGGCGCGCGGCGCCGCCAAGGGATAAAGAGCAGCATCTCGCCAGTCCGAAATGTCAGAGCGAGAGCACGGCTGAGCCACCATTACGGTGCCGCGGATGCGGTCGGGCCTTGGTCGACGACCCCGTAGCTCCGTCAGCTCGACCGGCGCCGGCGCCATCGTCGGCCCGATCGGGATTCGACTAAAAAGGAAATCGGCAGCTTAAGCGGGTCTGTCTGTCGGCGCGGCGCGCGGCGCCGCCAAGGGATAAAGAGCAGCATCTCGCCAGTCCGAAATGTCAGAGCGAGAGCACGGCTGAGCCACCATTACGGTGCCGCGGATGCGGTCGGGCCTTGGTCGACGACCCCGTAGCTCCGTCAGCTCGACCGGCGCCGGCGCCATCGTCGGCCCGATCGGGATTCAACTAAAAAGGAAATCGGCAGCTTAAGCGGGTCTGTCTGTCGGCGCGGCGCGCGGCGCCGCCAAGGGATAAAGAGCAGCATCTCGCCAGTCCGAAATGTCAGAGCGAGAGCACGGCTGAGCCACCATTACGGTGCCGCGGATGCGGTCGGGCCTTGGTCGACGACCCCGTAGCTCCGTCAGCTCGACCGGCGCCGGCGCCATCGTCGGCCCGATCGGGATTCAACTAAAAAGGAAATCGGCAGCTTAAGCGGGTCTGTCTGTCGGCGCGGCGCGCGGCGCCGCCAAGGGATAAAGAGCAGCATCTCGCCAGTCCGAAATGTCAGAGCGAGAGCACGGCTGACCCTACCGTAATTGCTGGAGAATTTGGCGATCCCTGTCGATGACCCCGTAGCTGAGCGACGCGGCGACGCCACCATCGCCGCCGCTCGCCGAAGCCGACGTCATCATCATCGATCACCCCGACCGCCCGAGCTCCATCGTCGCCCCGAACCGGAAATCACTAAAGTGGAATCGGCGACGGCGCCGCCGGCGACCTCACCATCGAATTCGTGCGGCCAGCAGCCGCTGCGCGGCCCGAGCAGGTCGGCAGCATCGCGCCGCCCAGCCTCGCGCGCGCGAACCGGGAGATTCGTTATGACGCTCCAGGTCTCGCAACAGCTGTCGGCGGCACCGCCCGTTCTGCGAATCCAGTCTGCGCGTTTCGCTGTTAGCGGCCGATGGCGCTTATCATTCCGAACTGCGCGCCAATCGGGCCAGTTTTTTTACGTTTTTGATGTTCTCCAGATCGGACACCATTGCGATAAGTTGCCCGGACTTTTGCGGCCCGATCCTTTCCGTCAATCGTTCGAACTTCCCGCGCAAATCATCTTCGCTCATCGGATCTTCCGGGCTGCCCTTCCGGTAGAGCACCGTCTTTTCGTAGGTAGCCCCGCTTTTGCGCTCGACCACGAGACGACAGGCGACGCGATAGCGCCCGCCGTCGCCGTCGAATTTCGGTTCATGGGTTACGTGAATACGTTCGATGAATTGCAAAATTCGCGGATCGCGAATCTTGCCGTCCTGGAATTGCGCGACGCCTGAGCTGCGCTCCAAAGCAGTCACGGCGACGCCATAGCGGAGGTTCATCTGCGCCGACAACACGCTTTGGATGCGATTACCCTCATAGGGCCAGCCGCAATGATGCAGCGTGTTATCGCTCACGTGAGCGGTCACTTTGGCGATATCGGCCGCCTGCAAGCCATGCTCGCGCATGACGGCGTCGATGGCGATCATCGCGGTGATACTGCCGTTCGACGCCGGCGCCGGTTTAAAGCCGACGCGCAGGATATGCCAGAGCGTGCCGAGGCCGTCCGTCAACGGCGGTACGCTCCAATCGTCAAGGAAGGCGCTGAAAAACGTGCCGTAGCCGCCATCGAGCACGTTCGGAATGCCGGTGTAGTCGCGTTGCGCAAGCTGGGCGGCATAGACGCCGCTTTGCGCGGCGCGGCCGGAGTGGAACGACTTGGTCATCGCGCCGTCCTGCACCGCCATCAGGCCGGCGGCCTGCGAGCCGGCAATTCCGAAAGCCTGCTGTGTACGCCCGGCGTTCAAGCCAAGGACGTGCGCGGCAGCGGCGGCCGCGATAAAGACTTCCGTCGTGCCCTGATTGTGAAAGCCGCTCTTAAACATGCCTCCTTTCGCCGCCAATCCGATCCGGATGCCGACTTCGTAGCTCGCAACAATGGCGGCGAGCAGGTCCCGGCCGCTGGCCGATGGTAGCGCTTCGACGACGGCAAAACCCGCCGGCAGCGCGAGCGAGCCGGGATGCAGAGTCGACTCGAGATGAATTTCATCAAGCTGGAAAGCATGCGCGGCGGTGCCATTGACCAAGGCCGCCAAACCGGGGCTGGTTCGCAGCACGTTGCCGAAGATAGTCGCGCGTCCGGCACAACCTTCCGTGACGGCCATTTCCGTCAGCTTTCGCAACGGCTCAAGCGAGGCGCCGAAGATACAACAGCCAAGCGTGTCGAGAATGCACAGCTTGGCCTTGCTTACGACTTCCCGAGGGAGATCATCGAATGTCAGCGCCGCACTGAATTCCGCTAATCGCCGCGTGACGTTGGCGCCGGCCGCGCCATGGTTCGTTTCAGCATTCGAGTGGCTATGCTGATCGCTCACGCCGGCCTCCACGCGCATCGTCGCCTCATTTCGCGACATGCAGCGTCGCAAGCGTAGAGACGAGTTCCTGATAGCGTTGATCGAGGAAACGCTTGGAACCGGCACTATCTGCGAAATCCGCATTCCAGTTATTGCGCTGCAGATTAGTGCCCCACGCCTCGTCCTTGACCATGGCGGCGAGCTTGTCTTGCCAGAACGCGATTTGCGCCGGTGTCATGTCCTTCGGTCCGACAATGCCGCGCCAATTGCCCTCTACCACGTCGAAACCCTGCTCGGCCCAAGTCGGGATCTTCGAATCTTCCAGTCGCTTTGGCGCGGCCAAGGCGATGGCGCGCAGCTTTCCTGAAGTCACAAAGGGTGCGAGCACAGACATCGTCCCGATCGCGACGTCGATATTGCCGCCGAGCAATGCGTTCACCGATTCATTGGCGCCCTTGAACGGCACGACAGTCAGATGCTTGGCATCAATGCTGGCGGCCTTGGCGAGCTTGAGCAACGCCACATGGCTCGATCCGCCGATGCCGGGCGCGACGCCCACCGCGGGCGGTGTCGCCGCCTTCAGCGCCGTGACCAGATTGCCGCCGGTCTTGATCGGACCGTCCGCCTTCACGGCGAACACCTCGTATTCGGTGAACAACTGCGCAAGCGGAGTGACTTCGGTATAACGAAGGTCGCCGACATGCATGATGTCGTTGCTCAGCAAAGTCGGACCGCTGATCGCGATGTAGTTTCCATCGCCCGTTTTGCGACTGACATAAGTCCAGGCCACCGCGCCGCCAGCGCCTGGTTTGGCCTGCACCGTCATCGACGCGTCGACAAGATGGTCTTTCTGCAATATATTTTGAATCAGCCGCGCCAACAAATCCATCGTGCTGCCCGCCGCCGTCGGCACAATGAACTCGACATTTTGGGTCGGTGCCCATGGGGGCTGTCTGCGCCCCGGCCTGATACGGTGCGACGAGTGTCAAGACGCTCGCAAGCACTCCAATCGAGCGCCACTTAAGCCGTTGCGAGGTCACTCTGTGTCTTAATTCTTGTCATTGGGAATATTTTTCCTCAGACCGCTCGTTTCCAAAAAAGCGCGGTCGGCGACAACTTCGCTGCGGACCTGCTTCTGCATATCATCGAGAGAAATATCGGCCGGTGATTGCAGCGTCAGACGCGAATAATCCTGCCAGTCCTTGCTCTGTTTCATCTTCTCGATAGCCGCCATGAGCGTATCGACGATCTCGCGTGACGTGCCCTTCTTGACCATCGCTCCCGCGCCAGATCGATCTGGACGATGTCGTAACCCTGCTCCTTGAACGTGGGGACCTCCGGAAAGTATTCGCTGCGTTTCGCCGAGCTGATGCCGAGAAGACGGATGTCGCCGTGCTGGATTTGGCCGATCGCGGAGCTCGGCGTCATGACGGCCGCGTTGATGACCCCACTGATTAGCGCCAGTGCAGCATCCTGACCGCCGCGGAATGGAACCCAAATCGCTTTGAATTGACCGACTTGCTGAAGCCGATAGAAGACGTATTGGTGGAAACCGGCCCACGAAAAACCTCCGACTGACATTTTGTAGGGATGGTCATGGATGTAGTCCATGAACTGCTTCATCGTCTTCAGTGGGCTGTCGGCGCGGACGGCAATTGCCGACGGCTCCGCTTGCAGCGCCGGCAACACGGTAAAATCGTCCGGCCCATACTGGATCTCGCCGGTTGCCATCGCGAACGACATGCTCGATGTGGTCGAGAGGATTGTATAGTTATCGGCCGGCTGATTCATACACAGCGGCCATCGCAACCGCACCCTCACCGCCCGGCCTGTTCTCCACGATAAAGGGCTGCCCGAATATCGCGTTGAACTGCCGTCCCAGCTGGGGGCATCATGACATTGAGCGTGCGCTGCTGCTCCAGCACAACAGTTTTACAGTGTGGGTCGGATACTTTACCGCCGCTACTTGGTTGTCCGCACTGTGGAAAAGTGCGATAAGTGCGAAAATAACAAGTCCCGGCTGCCCGCATTGGGCCGGCAATCGAAATGTGGCGTTTCATCGGACGCTCTCCCGGATCTTTTGTTGTCTGCGCGAGGCCGCGCCGCAATTTCATCCTGGCCTCTTCGCGCCTATGCCTCAGGGCCCTTCGTCCTGCGGCGCGCGGAATGTCCGCGCCGGGGAATTGTTTGCCCTTGTTGGCGCGCACCTCCGCTTCATTCACGTCAAGGCCCAAGCCGGGTCCTTCCGGCAGAGCGATATAGCCA
>CAWFLM010000007.1:0-192663 GCA_963816565.1 uncultured Alphaproteobacteria bacterium
GCCAAGCCGATGCGTTTCACGCGACTTATCCCGGCCATCGGCGCGCTGCCGGAACTCTACTCCTACTACTGCGACCCATGCGGCGAGTCGATTACGGAGGCTGGGGAGCCGGGAGAGCGGCGCGATCTATTGCGTTACTTCGAGGTGGGCTGCGCGGCTTTTCAGCCTAATTGACCTTTGCTCTCCCCGACCGGAGGGACGCTGTAATGTTCAAGCACATTCTCATTCCTACCGACGGCTCGGAGTTGACCAGCAAAGCTATTCAAAGTGGTATCGCTTTAGCAAAGTCAGTAGGCGCCAAGGTGACCGGGATAACGGTAACAGTTCCTTCCCAGATTTTTGCGGATACGAATCAAACGAATGGACCGCCGAAAAATACCTCGGTCAAATCAGGGATGCCGCCACGGCGGCCGGTGTGAGTTGCAGCTCATTCACGCCGAGCACGAACAACCTTATCAGGCCATTATCGACGCGACGAAAAGGAATGAATGCGACCTGATCGTGATGGCCTCCCACGGTCGACGCGGCGTTTCCGCATTGATGCTCGGCAGCGAAACCGTCAAGGTGCTCACGCATAGTACCATTCCGGTGCTCGTCTATCGCTAGCTTCATCGAGGCGCGCATCACCAAGTACGGGGGGCTGTGACCTGAAATTTCCTGGAAGGCAAACATGTCTGTTCCTGGCTCGAAGCGGCGAGGGCGACCGTGCAGTATGTGCAGAGTTCGGCTGAACACCGGAAGTAACTGAACGGCTCCGCCTCAGCGAATCTAGGGGGTCTGCCATGTCGCTGAGCAGGCGCCCGAATTGACCTAAATCAATGGGCTCGCTCCGATCGGCTGGAAAGTGATGCTAGCCGACGACAGGAGGGTCAAATGACAGACCAGTCCGGTGGAGACAAAAAACGATACACTTCGAGGCTGCTTGGCGCGTGCTGAGCAATTGGCTCAAGGGGCCTTCTGTACCCGGGGTGTTATGCTGCGGTGAACTCGAAATTGAGCGTATCGCCCGCGACGTGCGCATGACCCCGGCCGATCTCCGTGCCGTTGCTAAGCGCGGCCCTGAGGCAGCCAACCTTTTGCTCCGTCGTCTGGCCGCGCTCGATCTCGATCCGGCAGAGGTTGCCCAGGTCGGGCCGCAAACTTTTCGCGATCTACAACGGACATGTTCGCTGTGCGAAAGCAAAAGACGCTGCGTGCGCGATCTTGCCCACGATTCTGCGGCGCCGGAATGGCAAGACTATTGTCCGAACGCCCAAACGCTGATGGCACTGGACGTGCTGCCCTGGGCGTCGCGGCGCGAGTGGTAGCGAAAGACGCATGCTGGCTCCGATCATCACCGCGCCGTTGTTCTATGCAGTGGCTATTCCCGCGGTGATCTTTCTTGGCCTCGCAAAGGGCGGCTTTTCTGGCGTGGCGACGGGCGCAACGCCGCTACTAGCGCTCTATCTGCCGCCGCTAGAAGCTGCGGCACTTCTGCTGCCGGTCGTCATTTGCCAGGACGTGATTTCAATCCAGGTCTATCGGCGCGATTGGAGCGCCTGGAATTTGAAAGTGCTTCTGCCGGGCGCCGGTTTCGGCTTGGCACTCGGGTGGATTTTCGTGTCCTATGTGTCCGACGACGCCATCCGCATACTTATAGGCATCACGGCACTGGTTTTCGTCGCAACCATCTGGCTGCGTGCGGCGCCGGCGCGGTCGCGTCACAGCACAATCCTCGGCGGCCTGTTCTGGGGCGCGGTCTCCGGTTTCATGTCCTTCGCCAGCCAGGGCGGTGGACCGCCATTTCAGGTATACACGCTGCCGCAGCAACTGCCGAAAATGACCTTTGTCGGCACCACAACGATCTTTTTTGCCGCCGTCAACGCGCTCAAGATCGTGCCTTACTTCATGCTCGGGCAATTCTCGGCCAAAAATCTCGCCACCTCGCTCGCACTTTTGCCGATTGCGGTCGCGGCCAACTTCGCCGGCATCTGGATCGTCAGGATCGTGCCGACGGCGCAGTTTTACCGCATCACTCACATTCTTCTCTTTGTTCTCGGACTGGTACTCTTCTGCGAAGGCCTAATGCACGTGGTGCATGGAGCGCATTGACGAGAGGTCGATCCGCTGGAAATGGCGGAGAGATTTCTCCCAGTCGAATTCCCTCAACTTTGTTGCACCGCACGAGTCTCCCTTTGCTCATTTCGACAGGCGACCGTGATGTCCGAAATCGGGATAAGCGGATTCGCAGCAGACATCGCAGAAGTGAAGCGATTGAGCCGTAGCCGGTATTTCGATTACCTCGGGCTTAGCGAGTGATACGCTTCCCACAACCATCCGGACTGGCGTAAGAAATCCGCGCATTCTTTCGCGACGACAGCGTGCCGAAATTGGCACAGGAGGCGATCGTGGAGGCCAAACTCGAACACAGCCATACCAAAGAAGCCATCCACGCTCGGCTAGCGCGAGACCCGCGGATAAGTTATCTGCGTGACTGGATTTACGGGGGCATCGACGGAGTCGTTACCACTTTGGCGGTGGTCGCGGGTGTGGTCGGCGCCGACTTGCCGGCAAGGATTGTGCTTGTGCTTGGCCTTGCCAATCTCGTTGCCGACGGCTTCGCCATGGCCGCGGGGAATTCTACTGGCACTCAGGCAGATCGGGACGATTACGATCGTCTGCTCGCTGTCGAGCGCAAGCACATTGCCGTTGTCCCGGATGGCGAGCGAGAAGAAATCAGGCAGATCTTTGGTGGCAAGGGTTTCTCGGGCGACGAGCTTGAGCGGATAGTCAACGTGATCACGGCGGATGATTCCCGTTGGGCAAAGACGATGGTGGTGGAGGAATATGGAGTCGCTCCAACACCAAAATCGCCCTTATTGGCCGCGCTAAACACCTTTGTCGCGTTCATATTATGCGGCCTGGTACCACTTGTGACGTTTCTCGGGGCAGGTGGACTTGTCCCGTGCGGGGTCGCGACCGGAGTAGTTTTTTTCGCTATCGGAGCAATCAAGAGCCGATGGTCGCTGACAAGCTGGTGGCGATCGGGATTTGGGACTTTCGTCATCGGCATGAGCGCCGCCGCGCTGGCCTTTGGCGTCGGCTTTGGCTTCAGGACGCTATTTAACGGGTCCGCAGGTTGAACAAAATCCATGACTCCGGCGCGCAGCGGTGATCGCACGCGCCATGTAAGCTATACCGCAATTGAATCGGGTCACTGAGAACTTCTCTCAGTAAATGTAAGGGCTAAGCGCGAAATTTTGCTTGATTGTGATGACGAGAAGGCGAATTCTCTATTGGCAAAAGCCGTTCGTCGTCATTCCTACGGCAATGGCGGCCGCTTTATGCGGGCGATCATCGACGAAATTTTTGCGCGCCATCTGTCCAATCCGCAGCTCAATATCACGGTCGACGCGGCCTATTTGCCGCTACCGCCGGGAGAGGTGCTGATCACCACGGACGGCTTCACGGTGCACCCGCTCGAATTTCCAGGTGGAGAAATCGGCTCGCTTGCCGTGCACGGAACCGTGAATGATCTCGCAGTCGCGGGCGCTACGCCGATTTTTCTGAGCTTGAATGCATTCATCGAGGAGGGAATGGAATTTTCGCCGCTCGATCGTCTGATTGGCAGCATGGCACGCGCCGCAAGGAATTGCGGCGTGCGGGTCGCGGCAGGTGACACCAAAGTCCTGCGCCGGGGCGAGGGCGGCGGTCTCTACCTTGCGACCACAGGGATCGGCGTCCGGCGCCCAGGCTTCGGCTTGGCCTCGATCAAATCCGTGGCAGCGACGCGGTGATGGTGAGCGGCCCGGTTGGCGACCATGGGACGGCAGTGTTGCTCGCACGCGAGGATTTCGGTTTGAGGGGCGATCTGGCCTCCGATGCGGCCAGTGTCCTTCCTCTGGCACAAGCGCTGTGGGACTTGCCGGGCTTGCGCTTCATGCGAGATCCAACTCGCGGCGGACTTGTCACGGTGATGCACGATATCGCGCGCGTGACTGAAATGACGGTGCATTTGGAGGAAACTACCATTCCTATCCACCCGCCTGTTCGCGCGGTCTGCGATATGCTGGGCTATGATCCGCTTTATCTTGCCTGCGAGGGCCGCGTGGTCGCAGTGTTGGTCAGCCGAAGACGCGCCACGCGCGTTGGACATTTGGCGCACTTTACCTGGCGGCGAAGCTGCGGCGATCATTGGGCGACTGAACGGAACTATTTCCCAGGTTATATTGCAAACCGAAATCGGAGGCGAACGGCTGTTGGAGGAACTTGAGGATGATCCACTACCACGCATTTGTTGAGTGACTGGCCAACGCTCGATGAACGCCTAATTCGCACGATTATGGCGGGGGTCTTCGTGCAAGCGAATTAAGAGGACTCGAATGTCGTCGCGGCATTTTAGTTGACTTGCAAATCTGCCCGAAATTAATTGATATCGCGCGGTGATCAGGCGCAAGAGTCGCCGGGGAGGGCGGGATTTTACAAAATTCCCTGTTTATTTCCCTGTTGGCAGCGAATTTTAAGGCAGAGACCGGTCCGATACAGACTACGGCCTCAGGCACCTACGTCTAATTTTTACGCGCAACTCCCGATCGTCGGCTTACGCGCTTGACCAATAGATGACCAATAGAACGCCGCAACCAAACGCGAACATTCGTCACCGAACCTATGCGAATATGCCAATAAACACTGACTTTCTCGGGTAAGGTAGCGCGCTCATAACCGCTTTGTTGGAGGTTCAAGTCCTCCCGGGCCCACCATGCAGCCCGTTCCGTACGGGCATCGCCGGCCCCCGGCAATCGGCCGCCGCTTTTAGGGAAAACCGGAAGCGTCCTTTTGACCCCCCTCCGGCTTGCCCAGTCATAAAACTATAGCGTTTATCGTAAATATATCCTACCCTAAGTTGCAGGCCTTGGCCCGTTCACGGGCATCGGGATGCGGTCCGCGCCGGGTCAGCCGCCGGAAATTTTGCGCACACTGCAACGGATCGTGGCCAGCGATGGGGAGCGTCAGATGAGTAACGAGATCGCCTATTGCATGATTTTTCCGACTATCGGCATTGCTCGCGTCGGCAACAGCCAGGAGAGGGACGGCTTCTTCATCGCTCCAGAAGGCATCGAGCCGCCGGTACTGTCCGATGAGCGCCGTTTCACTGATGCGGTCGGCGCGGTGTTGCGCCAAGCGGCGCGGTTCCGGGTCTATGCGTTTGACAGCAAAGACGCCGTGATCGGCGAACTGACGGCGCAAGACGCCGAGCTGACCTGGAGCGTATCGCTCGCAAACAAGAAGCCGGAATGGTTTGAATTCACCGGCGGGCCGGACGCGCTCTCCCAATTCGAGACGCCGGAGAAGAACTCATGGGATCGCCGCAATGTCTCGATCAAAGGCGCCGAGCGAAAGCGCAGGTTGATTATCGATCCGGGCGCACCGGTCACGATAACAGGCAAGAACACCTGCAGTTCCGCCGCCGCGGAATACGCCTTTACCGGAAAATTTCAGGACACAAGGGATGTTTATCTTGGCGAGCTTCGCACCGACGAAGAAGGGCGTCTGCTGGTGCTCGGCGGGCGCGGACATTCCGCGGCTGTCGATGAGGCCGGCGCCGAGGTTTCCGAAAAGAAGTGGATTACCAATTACGCCAACAACGATTTCTGGCACGACGATACCAGCGATGGTCCGATAGAGTGCAAAGTCAAACTCGACGGCAGCGAGGTAGCGGTCAAGGGCCGCGCCTGGGTGCTGGTCACGCCGCCCGATTTCGCGCCCGATATCGGCAACGTGGTTACACTGTTCGATGTCATGGAGGACGTTGCTTTCACCCACGGCCTTCCTCATCCTGGGCTGCCGGCGCCGATCGGCGCCGACGAAGTCGAATTCTGGCGCGATATTTATCCCATTCTGTTCCGGGCGTCGGCCATCAGCTGGGTCAGCGATTTGGCCTTGCGCGGACACGCCAGAGGAAAAGCCGGCGACTTTACCGACGAAAAAACTCTTCAGCTGTTAAGCGATCCGCACCACGAGAGCGGCCGTCTGTCGCGCGAAGCCATATTCAAGCGCATTCGCAAGCCGCGCGAGCTTGCCAGCGAGGAGGAGCAGGTCGCGCAGGCGAACGGCTATTACATGCCGGCGCTGTCCGGAAACGAAGGCGATGCGACAACGGGCGACCCGACGACGTGGCTGACGGTCACGACCCTGCAGTACAAGCGGCTGGAGGCCTGGGCGCAGCATCGCTTCAAGCCGGGCACTCACCATACCGCAAGCCGATCGGATCCGGCGCATCAACCGGGAATTCTGACCCGCACGGCGCTCGATGCCTGCACCGGCGGACCGTTCTATCCCGGAATTGAAATGACCGCGATCTCGCATTCGCCGCTCGCTTATGCGGAGGCTTATCGGCTGGCCGACCATCTTGAGGCGGGCGATATCACCAAGTTCATGGCCGTGCCCTGGCAAGCCGATTTTTTCGAATGCAACACGCACTGGTGGCCGGCGCAACGTCCGGACAGCGTCATTACCGACCGGTCGGCGGAGGAGCTGCAGAAGTCCTTTCCCTATGAGGGTACGCATGGCGAGTTGAGTCGCCTCATGCTGGTGCGGCAGCCGTGGGCGCGGGGCGTCGAATTCCGGCGGCCCGATACGGCGAGCGTCGAAGAGTTTTTGTTCCCGGACCCCGGAAGAATCCGACGCCCAGTCCGACTATATCGACACGCTCTGCGATAACCTCAGAACGGTCTTTGCCGAGCTTGTCGACAATGTGAAGCCAAGCGATGACGCGCCCGCCGAGCGGCTTCCGAGCCTCGACCGCTTACAGTTTGTCGTGCAGGAGCAGTTCGACCGCTTCGGCGGCAGGTACTTTCATTTCGTCGTTCCCGCGCCGGAGGAATTCCAGGGCAGCGAAATCCGAACGGAGCATCCGCCGAAAAAACCGGCGAACAAAAAAACGGCCAAAAGAAAGCGCGCGGTCTCGGCGCAAGCGCAGCGGGCCGACAGGCTGCCTTCGCGGCGCGTGGACGCCGATTACGCCGAATTTATCAAGAGCCGGTGCACGGATTATTGCCGGACGATTCTCGAAGCCATCTCGGTCTCCGGTGAAACGGCGGCGCAATATCACGACCGCATTTCACAGCTTTCCGATGCGGTCGGCGGTTTTACCAGCGGGGTTGGCGATTATGAGAGCCTGGTCCGGGAGGATTTCGACACCAACTCGAGCCACTATCATAACCTGCGAATGATCGAACTCGGTCAGTGCGCCGGCGACATCGTTTATCTCGACTGGTCCGAGTGCAGCGGCGACAACGGCATGGTCCGACATTGGTCGGATCTGGGGTTTGTCGTTCGCCGCACGTTCGTTTCACCCGAAGATCCCGACGCCAAGCCTTCGGTGGCCTACGTCGAAAGCGAGCGCAACTCACTCGAAGGTCTGCAATACCGCGATTTTTACTACATGCTGTGCAATATCGATCAGTTTCCGGAAATGTACGAGTTCAGCTCCAAGATCGTCAATCAGTTCCTCGGCGTGGCGCGCCATGCGATCGAGCATCACACTTACACCGACTCCGGCGCGGTCATCCTTGAAAAGTACTTCGACTACGACAGAAACACCTTCGAAGCGAAGTTGGAGGAGATTTACGACTTCTACCGCGATCAGGCGGCCCACATGAAGCCCTGGGAGCTCGACGAGGCGCGGGCCGATATCGTCAACGATCGGGTCCACTCCGGACCGTACAACCAGAACGACGGCGCATGGCTGCGCTTCGTCGCCAATACCGGAACGCTGGACGACGTGAGAGGATTCCTGTTCGACGTGTGGAGCGACGAATTCGGCAACGGCAATCCGGCGCTGCACCACGGCAATCTTTTCACGACGTTTCTTCGCGGCCTCAATATCACGTTGCCCGGCGTGGCGACGCGGGCGTACGCCGACCATCCCAAATTCAATGATGGCGACTTCTGTAGCCCGGTCTTCCAAATGGCGATATCGCAGAATTCCGATCGATATTTTCCCGAGATCATCGGCATGACGCTGTTCCTCGAATGGGAGGTCCTGGAACTCGCCCAGACGATCAAGAAGCTCGATTACCACGGCATCGATTCCCAGTTCTGGCGCATGCATGTCGGCATCGACAACGCCGTCGACGGACACGGCGCCAAGGCGCGCAATGCGGTCAATGTCTACCTCGACAATGTCTTGAAGGAGAGCGGCCGGGCAGCGATGCAGCGGGAATGGAAGCGCATCTGGACCGGGTTTGTCGCCTTTGCGACCGCCGGGATGAATTATCTCGGCATCGACGACGTGGTCGCCCATCGCCGCCCGCCGACGATGACAGACAAGATCAAAAGCCTGATGGCGCGCAAGCAGCATTACGGGAGTCTGAACCACGCCAATAGAAAGCTCGGCGTCAACCGCATCAACGACTGGTTCGACGATCCGGACGGCTTCGTCGACGAACTCGCCCATTCGGCTTTTGTCGTGCCCGGCAATCCGAAGGCAAGCCGGCTCTTAAATTATCTGACGACGTTCGACGGGCCGATGTACGAGGTGTTCGACGCCGACGACGTCGCCTTATGGCGCGACTGGATTCTGTGGCTGGGCCACACCAGAGATACCGCGCCCGTCAAGCACTATCAGACCAAGGCGGAATCGATGCTGCTGTTGCTGCGGGAACTGCGCGGTTCGGTGATCGGAACGGAAGGCCATTTCCGTTACAAACTCGAAGGCAAGCCGCTGCATGAATGGTTCTCCGGCGATCTTCTCGAATTCATGCGCGCACTCGGCCGGCCGGATAATCCCTGGGTGGTGCCTTGGGATGCGGAGAACAGCCCGTTGATCCGTGATTTCGCCGCCGGCGGCAATCGGATGGCGCAGGCCTTGGACGTACGGTTCCCCGCGCTGGGCAATCAGGTCGGCCGTTTGGTCATCGTGCGTTGGATCAATGCCGGATGTCCGATGCCCCACGAGCCGGCGCCGGTTTCGAGAATTCGCTCCGAGCCGCTGGCGCTGCGCCGCCGCGTTCGCAGCTTGGTGCAGGAATTCGGGATCGGCTACGTCCACTGAGCGCGATGACCGGGTGCGTCGGCAACAGCCGCTTCGACATCTGCGTCGTTGGCGGTGGACCGGCCGGCGCCATTGCCGCTCAGGTCTTGGCTGGCGCCGGAGCCCGCGTTGCATTGATCGTACGCGATCGGCCCGGTTCGGCCTTCGCCGTCGGAGAAACGGTTCCGGCGCAGATACGGCCGCTGCTTAAGCGCCTGGGGCTCGATTGCCTCAACGCCGACCTGCATTTGCCGAGCGCCGGCACCATGGCGCGCTGGGGCTCGGATGCCGCCTATTGTCGCGAGGCGATCCTCGATCCCTATGGCTGCGGTTGGCACCTCGATCGCCGATTATTCGAGCGGCAATTGCTTGCCGCTGCGGTCAAAAACGGCGCAGCCTTGCTCGACAACTGCGCCCAGATCGAAACCGAAGCGACGCCGACCGGATGGCGATTCCAGATCGAGCGCGCCGGGCGGCGGATCGGCGTGACGTCGAATTACGCCGTGGATTGCACTGGGCGATCGGCGCGGTTGGCGGTCGAAGCCGGCGCCCGGCGAATAATTCACGATAAGCTCATTGCGATTTGGGGCGTCGCGGAGGAGGGCCGGGAGAGATGCCGACCGACGCATTTACATCGAAGTCGGCGCCGGACGGCTGGCTCTATAGCGCGCAAATACCGAACCGGCGCCGAGTTCGTGGCGTTTTTCACCGACGGCGACCTTTGCGACTCGACGGGCTTGAGATCGCCCGCAAATTTCGCCGACTACGTTGCCGGATCTTGTCATCTCAATGCGGTCACCGACGGCCTTGCGGATCGCATCGTTGCCGGTCCTTTCCGCGTCAACGCGGCCAGCACCAGATTGGTGCGCGCCTACGGCGAGCGATGGATCGCGGCCGGCGATGCCGCGCAGGCATTCGACCCGCTGTCCTCGCAAGGCATCATGGCGGCAATCCTCGGCGGCAATAACGCGGCCGCCGCATTGATCGCGGCCCATTCAGGGGATCATGATTCGCTGGAGCAATTGCAGGCCGACCTCGACGGTAAATACGCCGCCTACCTGGTCGAGCGGCAGACCTATTACCGTGCCGAACAACGCTGGCGGGAGCGGCCATTTTGGCAACGTCGTCACCGCGACGTCCCCGGCGAAGCGAAGGCGTCGCGCGCCGGCGCTGGCGAATGTAAGTCCGCTTTAAGCCGCCAAATCCAGATGATAATGTTGCGCTCAACGCAGCGTAAAAGAATTGGACTGGGGGGATTGCGCGATCATGCTGAACAAGACCATCGACCAGATTTTGCCGGAAACCGCCAAACGCCTGCCCGGCAAGACCGCGCTGATCTTTGGCGAGCGGACTCTTACCTATGACCAGCTTGAGCGGCTGACCAATCAGGCAGCCAATGGACTAAAGGCGCTCGGTATCAAAAAGGGCGACCGGGTTACGCTGTTTGCGCCGAATAGCGTGGAGTGGGTGGTCTGCTATTTCGGCATTGCCAAGGCCGGCGGCGTCATCAATCCGGTCAATGCCATGCTGACCGCGGAAGAGCTCGCTTATGTCGTCAAGGATTGCAGCGCCAAGGTTTTGATCACGACCGCGGAGCGCGCCGGCGCCGCGCTCTATCTCAAGAGCGGTGGCGATTTGAAGGAAATCGTCGTCCTTGGCGGTTCGGCAATCGCCGGCACGATCTCGTTCGCCGATCTCTTGTCAGGGCAGGCCGAGGCCGTCGAGCCGCCGGGCAACGTCCCCGAAGAGCTGTCGACGATCTGCTACACCTCCGGCACCACCGGCTTTCCCAAGGGCGCGATGCTCGATCACCGCAGCGTGGTGCTCAACGCGGCGATGACCGCGGCCATGAACATCCGGACCGAGCGCGACATCCAGTTCACCGGACTGCCGCTGCCGCATGTCTACGGCACGGTGGTCATGAACCTGAGCTTTCTTCTCGGCCTTACTTTCGTGATGCTGGAAAAATTCGATGCCCAGCGCGCGCTGCAAGCGATCGAGCGTCACAAGGTCAGCATTATCGACGGCGTGCCGACGATGTATCTTTACATGTTGGCGCATCCCGACTTCGGCAAATTCGACTTGTCGTCGTTACGTGTCGCCGTGGTCGGCGGCCAAGCCATGCCGGCGGCAAAATCCATCGAATGGCAGGAGCCGCAGCGGCGCGCCCATACTGGAGCTATGGGGCATGACGGAGCTGGCCGGTCCCGGCATCATGCAGCATTCCTATTGCGAGAACAGGCTGGGCTCGGTCGGCATCATGATGCCCTTCATGCAGGGCCGTATCGCCGATCCGCTGGATGCGCTCGAAGACGCTGCCGGACGGCGAAGTCGGCGAATTGATGGTCAAGGGCCCGTTCAACATGCTCGGCTATTACGGCAACGAAGCCGCCACCCGAGAAACCATCGAGCCGGACGGCTGGCTGCATTCCGGCGATCTCTGCAAGATGGATGCCGACGGCTATTTTTATATCGTCGACCGCAAGAAGGATATGATCCTCACCGCGGGCTACAACGTCTATCCGGCCGAGATCGAGCGCGTCATCGCCGGGCATCCGGCGGTTGCCATGGTCGGCGTTGGCGCCAAGCCTGACGCGACCAAAGGCGAGATCGCCAAGGCCTATGTCGTGCTCAAGCCCGGCGGCAGCGCGGATGCTCAAAGCATCCTCGATCATTGCCGCGGGCATCTCGCGGCTTACAAAATGCCGCGCGAGGTGCAGTTCGTGCCCGCTTTGCCGACGACGTCGTCCGGAAAGATCATGCGCCGTCAGTTGAAAACGCTGGATCAGGAGTGCGCATCGAATCCGGCGATGATTCCGCCCGCCGGCGTGTCGGCGCGGCTTAAGCGGGTGTCTTAGCCTATTACGCGCCGAATTCGGGTACAGTTTCGGCCTGTTTGCGCGCCGCCTCGGCGCGTTCGGTCTCGCCTAAGGCGGCCAAAACTTCCGCGTAGGAGCGCCAATTTCCCTTTCGGGTCCCGCGGCTGCGCACTCGCTCTGAAAGCAGGCTGCGGGCCACCGGCAGGTTGCGCGCCCGCACCGCGGCATCGCAGATAATCTGCGCGAACAAGTCGCGCTGGGCGTGACTGCCGCCGATGGCAACGATCTCGTTGCGCAGCGTCCATAAGCAGGTCGCATGCTTTGTCATAGTGGCCCTGCTCGTAGGCGATGATGCCTTCGCACAGCGGGATCAAGACATTCCCGGTCGCCTCCGCGCGCCAGCCTTCGTTCTGTTTCGCAAAATCCGTCATCGACTGGAGGTGGCGGCGGGCAATGTCGAAATCTCCGTGTGCCGCCAATGCAAGACAGAAGTGCGCGTCTCGAAACGGCAGCATGTGATCGTGGATGCGCGTCCGCGCGTGCTCGGCAAGCGCGTCCCAGCGATCGCCGATGTCGACGCCGCTCAACTGCAGCCGCTTGAGCAGCGCCGCCTGATTGGACACGTCGACGTAAGTCTCCGAATTCACCGAGCACAGCGCGCGATCGTAAAGGTCGAGCGCGCGGTCGTAGTCGCCCCGGGCCAGCAAGAACAATGCGCCGTGCCACCAGACGTGGGCTTTGAACGGATTCTTATCGGCCCATTGCTGCGGCGTATAGTCGAGCCATTTCACGCCTTCGGCCGAACGGCCTTGCATCTCCAAAACATGGGCGACGGAATGAATGGCCCAGAGGTCGCCGGGATTTCGTTCGACGGCCTGGCGTCCCCACCGCTCGGCATCAGCATAGGCGCCGCATTCTTCAAGCGCATAGGCGTACATGCCTTGCACGCAGCCGTAGCCGGGCACGCTGTCGTCCCATTCGCCCAGTACGCCGGCGATGACCGCGCGCATGACCTGGCTGCGCCCGGCGTAGAAGCTCATCGTGTGGTGGAGCTTGAGCGCCATCAGATCGAGCGGACATTCCGTAAGTATCTCTTCCCAACGCGCGCAAGCCAGCATGATGTCGCCGGTGGCCCAGGCTTCCAGCGCGCGCACGTGGCCGCGCTCGCGGGAGGTCGCCGCGGAAAGGTTGGGCCGGATTTCATCGAGCGTCTGGCGGACTTTCGGCAGGATCGCTTTGTTTTCCAGCATCAAGAGGAAATAGCCGCGAAAACACAGCGCCAGCACAAAAGCGGGATCCTGTTCCAGCGCGGAGCGGACGTGGCCGAAAGCGGTGGTGCGGTAATCGAGGTAGTCCGTCACCGCCGCATCGATGTGGCTGGCCGCTGCTTCGCTCGGCGTCGTCAGCGCCAGTCCTCGGCTATCCGCGTGCATGCGTATTCCCTCCGATCCGCTCACGCCTCGCTCGGCAGCACGCCCAATCCCTTCAGTACCCGCTCCGGCGTCGCCGGAAATTCGTGAATGTCGCCGCCGCGGCGATTAAGCGCATCGGCCACCGCGCAGGCCACGGCGCCAAGCGCGCCGATGATCGAGCCCTCGCCGCAGCCTTTGAAGCCGCCCAGCGCCGCGGACGGCGTATTGGCGTGATGCAGCTCGATGCGTGGAATTTCGAGCGCCGAGGGCACCAGATAATCGGCCAGCGTCACGGTGCGCGGCTGGCCGGTTTCGTCATAGACGAGTTCCTCGAGCAGCGCCTCGCCGATGCCCTGCGCGATGCCGCCGATGATCTGGCCTTCGACCACCGCCGGATTGATGATGGTGCCGACGTCCTCGACCGCGACATAGCGCACGATCTTGACTTCGCCGGTCTGCGCATCGACGTCGACCACCGCGATGTGGGCGCCGCCGGCGAAGCTGCCGAATTTCGGATCGTAGAACGAGGTGACTTCGAAGCCCGGATTGAGTTCGGGCGGGATGGTCTTGGCGAAGAAATAGCTCTTCTGCGCCATCTCGCGGATCGGCAGCGTTTTGGATCGGTCGATGGTTTGGATAACGCTGTTGACGATGGTGAGTTCGCCGACGGGTACTTCCAGAAGGTGCGCGCCCAAGGCGAGGATGCGCCGGCGCAGCTCCTTGGCGGCCTGGATGACGGCGCCGCTGCCGAACACCGCGGTGCGCGACGCGAAGGTGCCGAAGCCATACGGCGCCATGGCGGTGTCGTTGTTCGCGCAGCTGATATCGTCGAGCGCGATGCCGAGCTCGTCGCACGCCACTTGGCGCATCGCCGTCATGATGCGCTGGCCCTGCGACGGTAGCGCCGCGGCGATGGAAAGGACGCCCGTCGTCTCCAAGCGCAGCGTCACCGCGTCGCGCCCGGGCTGCAGCAGCGTCCCCGGACCGACCGCCGTGCTGGTGCCGAGCCCGGTGAGTTCCGCATAGCAGGCGACACCGATGCCGCGCAGTTTGCCATTGGCGCCAGCTTGGCGCTGCTCGGCGCGCAGCCGCTCGTACTGCGCTTTGACGGCGGCAAGCTTCAGACAGGCCAGGTAGTTGACGTTGTCGTGGACCAAATTGTTGGCGTTGCGATAGGGCATCGCCTCGATCGGGATCAGGTTGCGTTGACGCAGTTCCACGGGGTCGAGATCGAGCCGGCGCGCGACTTCGTCCAACAGCAGTTCAAGCGAGGCTGACGCCGAGGGACGGCCGACGGCGCGATAGGGGCCGACCGGCGTTTTGTTGGTGGCGACGCCGCGGGTCCGATAGCGCATGGCCGGGACTTTGTAGGGACCCGGCATCAGGCCCGCGGTTTGCAAGGGCTCCATGCCGGCCGACCACAAATAGGTCGAGTAGGCGCCGACATCGACGCAGACGTCGGAGCTCAGCGCCAGGATATGGCCGTCGCGGTCGACCGCCACCGCGACCTCGATCGACTGGTCGCGGGCATGCGTCGAGGCGACCATGTTTTCGAGCCGGTCTTCGACCCACTTCACCGGCCGGCGCAGCGACAGCGCGAGAAAGGCGCAGACAAATTCCTCCGGATAGATCGAGGCTTTCTGGCCGAAGCCGCCTCCGGTATGCGGGACGACGACACGAATGTCGTTCTCCGCTATGTGCAAATGATTGGCGAGGTAATGGCGCACGACATAGGGCAGCTGGTGGCTGATCCACACCGTCAGGCCAAACGTGCTTTCCCGATAGCCGGCAACGCAGCCGCGGCTTTCCAGGCAAAGCGCCTGCTTGCGGCCGATCTTGAACTTGCGCTTGACCACGAGATGCGCGGCGGCAAGCGCTTCGTCCATATTGCCGCGCTCGAACTCGCGCTTGATCAGGTGATTGTTCGGGCAGCTATCGTGGACCAGCGCCGCGCCGTCTTCTTCGCCACGCCGCGGATCGGTCACGACCGGCAAGACTTCGTAGTCGACCTCGATCAGCTCGGCCGCGTCTTCGGCGGTGGCGCGGTCTTCCGCCACCACCGCGCAGACTGCCTCGCCGCAGAACCGGACCTTGTCGACGGCGAGCCAGTGCTGGACCAACTCGCCGCCGGAGAAGCGGTTGGGCATGCTGCGGAACGGCTCGACTTTTCCCAGCAGCTCCTTACCGGTCAGCACCGTGATCACGCCGGGCAAGGCGCGGGCCTTCGCGGTGTCGACCGAGCGGATACGCGCATGCGCGTGTTGGCTGCGCAGAAAAGTCACGTGGTACATGCCCGGCAGGCGGATGTCGTTGAGGAAGCGGCCATCGCCTTCGACCAGCGGGATCGCTTCGTCCGGCACCACCGGCGAACCGACCGCTCTCTGATTGACGAAGCGTGCATCCGACATGGCGCCGACACTCACTCTTCGATGGTCTTGGCTTGCCGCGCCACCGCCAGCACGGAATCCACGATCGCCTGGTAGCCGGTGCAGCGGCAGATGTTGCCCGACAAGGCTTCGCGCACGTCTTGCTCCGAAGGATGCGGATTTTCCCGCAACAGTTCGATGGCAGTCATCAGCATGCCGGGCGTGCAATAGCCGCATTGCAACCCGAAGTTTTCGAGAAAAGCCTGCTGCATCGGATGCCGCCTTCCGTCCGCTCCGCGCAGTCCTTCGATGGTGACGACCTCGGCGCCGTCTGCCTGGACGGCGAGCGTCAGACAGGAGCGCGCCGTGCGGCCGTCGATCTCGATGGTGCAAGCGCCGCACACGCCATGCTCGCAACCGAGATGCGTGCCGGTGAGATGCAAATGATCCCGGATGAAATCCGCCAGCGACAGCCGCACCGGCACGGTGCGTTGATAAACCCTGCCGTTGACGGTCAGCCGGATGGCTTGCTCTTTGGCCATTGCTAATGCGCTCCGGTACGCGCCAGCGCCATCTCCAGGGCGTGCTGGGTCATGACGCCCGCAAGATGCCGGCGATAGGGGGCGGAAGCGTGAACGTCGTCGGACGGATCGACCGCGGCCATGACTTTTTCCGCCGCTTGCGCGAAGGCCTCATGGCCATTATCGGCGTCCAGACGCCGCGACGTGAGAAATTCTTCCGCGGCACGCGCCCGCAATGGTCCGTCGCCCATGCCGACAATGGTCAGCCGGGCGCGTTCGCACACGCCGTGGCGCATGGTCAGCGTGGCGGCGGCTCCAGCCATGGCGAAATCGCCGAGGCGGCGGGCAAATTCCGCAAATCCGGTGCCGCTGCCCACCGGCGGCCGCGGATAGCGAAGCGCGACCACCATCTCGCCGGGCGCCAGCGCGGTCGACAGAATGCCGGTGAAGAACTGCTCCGCGGGAAGCTCGCGGCGGCCGGCCGCGCTCGCAATCACCACAGTGCCGTCGAGGGTCACCAGCACGCTCGGATGCTCGGCGGCCGGATCGTTATGAGCGACGCTGCCGCAGACGGTGCCGCGGTTTCTGATCGCGGGATGCGCGACTTGTTTGGTTGCCTCGAACAGCAACGGCCAGCCGGCGCACACTTTGTCGTCGTGCAACAGATCGGCGTGACGGATCAATGCGCCGACGGTCAGGCTGTCGGTGGCGACGTCCAGGCGATTGAGCGCTTCGATACGATTGATGTCGACCAAGACATCGGGCTTGAGCAGGCGGCAGTTGAGCATGGGCATCAGGCTTTGGCCGCCCGCCAGAATCCTGCCGTCGCGGCCGGCATCGGCCAAGATGCGCAGCGCCTCGTCGAGGCTGCGCGGCGCGTAATAGTCGAACCATGCCGGTTTCACGAGCGTCTCAAATCTTTTCCAAGGGAGCCGGAGCGGACGCCTCTATTTCATCGCGCTGGCCTGCGGGCGCGCGGCAGGCCATCGCATAGGTCAGGACTTTCATAGGTAAGACCTTTACTATATGAGGCCGCCGCCGCTAGGGTGTCAACGCGAGACTCGAAGCCAATAGGGCACAGCCATGGACATGCAATTGAAGGATCGCGTGGCGCTCGTCACCGGCGGCACCCGGGACGTCGGCCGGCAGATCGCGCTCACCCTTGCGGCCGAAGGCGCTACGGTCGCGGTCAATTACCGGGATGCCGCCGACGAGGCGGGCTCCGTCGTTGCCGAAATCCGCGCCCAGGGCGGCAAGGCCGAGCCCTATCAAGCTGATCTCGCCGACCACGCCTCGGTGCGGGCGATGGTTGAAAAAATCGCCGCCAACCTCGGCGGCCTCAATATTCTGGTGAACAATGCCGGGCTGGCAATCCGCAAACCGTTCAAGGACACGACGCCCGAAGACTGGCGCCGCCAGATCGATGTCAATCTCATGGGCGCCATCCACCTGTGCCACGCCGCCGCTCCGCATCTGGAAAAAGGCGGCGACGGACGGATCATCGCGATTGTCGGCGACTCCTCGCGCGTCGGCGAGTTGGGGCTTGCCATCGTCGGCGCCGCGCGCGCCGGCGTCATCGTGTTGATGAAATCGCTGGCGCGCGAAATGGGCCGTGCCGGTGTCACCGCCAATACCGTCTCGCTCGGTCTTGTCGAGACCGGCCACGATCCGGAATGGCTCAATGCCAATCGCGACAAGCTGGTCCGGCTCTATCCGGTGCGCCGGCTCGGCCGCCCCGACGACGTCGCGCCGACTGTCACATTATTGGCCTCGCCGCGCAGCGGCTGGATCACCGGCCAGGTGATCAGCGTCAGCGGCGGCTATTGCATGGTGTGAGCCGCGGCGATGTCTAACCGCTTGGGACGCCGACGGCGCACGATTAGGCACAAGCCATGAAAATGCATCTTCTGTCTGGCGGCCGGCTGCGCATGCGCAAGAGCATTTTCCTGCCCGCGGCAGAGCGTAGCGAAACCATCGAGCTTCCGGTGTCGAGCGCGCTGTTGCGGCATAGCCAGGCCAATGTACTGTTCGATACCGGCTGCCACCCCGCGGTTGCCGAGGATCCGGAGCGCCGCTGGGGCGGGCTCGCCAAACTGATGACCCCGATCATGCAGCCCGGCGTCCACGTGCTGGCCGGACTTGCCGAGCTCGGACTTCTTCCCGACGACATCGACGTGGTGATCAATTCGCACCTGCATCCCGACCACTGCGGCTGCAACGCGTTTTTCCGCAAGGCGACTTTCCTCATTCACAGCGATGAGCTCGCTGCCGCCCGCGCGCCCGGCAGCGACGCCGCCGGCTATCTCGCCGCCGATTGGGATCAGCCAATGCCGATTGACGAGATCGCGGGCCAGCGCGACGTCTTTGCCGATGGCCGGATCGTGCTGCTGCCGCTGCCTGGCCATACGCCGGGCTCGCTCGGCGCTCTGACGCGGCTCGATCGCAGCGGCGTATTTTTGCTTGCCGGCGATACCGTGAGCCTGCGCGAGACGCTCGATACCGGGATTATCCCGCGCAACACCTGGAACGGCGAGGCGCTGACGAAATCGCTGGCCGAAGTGCGCCATATCGAAACGTCGGGCGCGACCATCCTGTGCAGCCACGACGCGCGCCAGTGGGACGGCTTGCGCAAGGGAGCGGACGCCTATGACTAGGCGGCGCGCGATGACGCGAGTGGACATGACGCGAACGGAGCGCGGCTGACATGTCGCTTCGCTTCGCGCTCCTCGGTCTGCTTGCGGTCGAGCCGGCATCGGGCTACGACCTCAAGCGCGCCATCAATCGCTCGACTTATTTCATCTGGAACGCCACCGGCCCGCAAATCTACAACACGCTGCATAAGCTCCGCGAGGAAGGCTGCATCACCAGCCAGTCGTTGGCGCAGGACGGTAAGCCGGACAAGCAAATCCATACCATCACCGCCACAGGGCTGGCGCGGCTCGAGGACTTCATGAGCGAGCCGATCCACGCCTCGGTGACCCGCGATGAGGTTTTGCTACGCATTTTCTTCGGCAACTTCGCCAGCAAGAAGATCATCAAGCGTGAGCTGGATTCTTACCTGCAGCGCATACGTCACGAGTGCGCTTACCTGGAGGCGACCGAAGCCCGCATCAACGCGCATCCTGGCCGCAAGCACGAAGCGCGACGCTTCCAGCTCCTCTCGCTGCGCATCAAGGTCGCCCAGTACCGGGCCATGGAGCAGGAACTCGTTCGGTTTCTCGACGACGATGCGGACAAAGTTCGAGCGGCGAAACATAAGCCGCTCGCCGGCAGAGCGCCCGCCAAGCGGTGACCGGCGTCGGCAGCTGTCTTTAAGACGGTCACTCGGGTGGTTTGACCGGCGAAGTATTGGAGGCTGCCGTCTGCGGCGTGGTGCTTGCGGCAACTGGCTCTTTTGCCTGTTGTTTTGCCGGGCGGGCCCGCCTGACAATGACGCGGCGATGCACCGTTTGCGGCGCTCCCGATCCGGCTGGCGCGGCCCATTGATAACCCAGCTGCGTTCCAGTGAGACTTTGCCTGGCCGCCTGACCCGAAACAGCTGTCCGCGATCTCTGCGAGCGACGGACGATCAGCGGTCGATGACGATGCGTCGTGTGCGCGCTTCTGCTCGGCGCGGCGGGATTCGCGCGCTCGGGCAGGATTTTGGTCTTCGACACGGCATCCGGGTCGCCGAGCGGCACCGCGGCCGCTGGTGTCCGCGCCGCCACATCGTCAGCAGTGCCTGGCTTGCCGTCCTGTTGGGAGTTCTGAGGCGCCGCCGTCTCGGGCGCCGCCACGACCATTGGCGTTACCGCGGGAGCAACCGGCGCCGGTTCGACGGCAGCTGCGTGCTCGGACATGATGATTCTTCCGGCAGTTTCGGCCACGGCCGGCGGAGCTTGGAAGCGAAATTCAAACGGCACTGCCGTATTCATGACCCGTGCCGGAGCCGCGTCATTGGTGCCGAGCTGCATGGGGGCGTTGGCGTTCGACTCGCGCAAAAACGAATCGTGGCTGACGCGGAATTCAGCGAACAGGCCCAAAGCACAGCTGATGCC
The DNA here is from genome assembly GCA_963816565.1 of uncultured Alphaproteobacteria bacterium. Taxonomy (GTDB): domain Bacteria; phylum Pseudomonadota; class Alphaproteobacteria; order Rhizobiales; family Xanthobacteraceae; genus BOG-931. Next base: position 20,169 of record CAWFLM010000007.1, read on the forward strand.
CAGGATCGAGGCCAGCACCGCCACGATCATCAAGCGTACATTCGGAAACATTCGACCTCGCGAACGCCCCGCGCGATCCGCCAAACACCACGGCCGTTATCGGCCCAAGCGCCATGAGTTGTGAACCATAACTTGTGAGCCATGGCCGCGAGATCGTTTCAGGGTAAGGCCGGACGGTCCCACATTCCGGCGCGCGAAAGATTAGCTGAGTCGCCGCATGGGCAACATTAAAAATGCGTCCGCCGTGAATCTGCGTCCATCGTGAATTTGCGTCTGCCATAATTCAGCGCGACGTTCGTGTGTTTTTTGGATTGAGGCTCCGGATTGCGGCAAGCGCGCCTCGGAATCATCCAGGCAAGATCATACCGCCGCCCAATTAGCCGCCGACCATCAACGTCTCGACCGCGTGGGATCGCGTATCGCAAAAAGCGCGTCTGGTTTTCAAGCGCGGCTTGGTGGGTGTCAGACGTTGCGGATCTGCAATGCGAGTGTGTGTGTGTTGCGTCGCGCGTAGATCCGCCGCTCGGGGGTTAGCTATGGGGGCACTGCGGCGGCCCGATCGGCCAAATCCGGTAACATGCGTATTGGCCGTGGTTTTGCTGTCTGCAGCAATTTCCCGACAATTCGATCCCAGTGAGTGCGCCGGTCCGCGACCATTGCCGGCTAGGATTAATTCAGTTGCGCTCGGTGGACGTCTGAACGCCAACTTGATCACATCAGCGATCTCAACACTGCTGTTTATCGGCCACGACCGGCGCGTCGCAAAACCTGTCGACGTCAACAATCCTCTAAGCGCGCCGGACCAATGACTTAAAGGAGACACACACTCGTTTTGTACCGTCGGAGCTTGAAAGCAATGGGAGGCGATCATGAGTTCTCCGATCCATCAAGCCGAAGATCTGGACCCGGCATTGCGATACGCCCCGCGGTGGGCGCGAGATCGCGTCTCGCCGTTGCCAGGACGACCCCTTCCGCCGCCGGCGGCAAGGCCGGCACGAAGAGCGAGGCCTGAATTCAGCGGCGACCGCGCCATGGTCGAGCTGCAGCGCCAGCTGATACTTGATCCCGACGCCATCCCCGAACCGTTGGCAGACGACCCCGGCGCGCTACGGCCGATGGTGCTGCGCTTCTCGGCGGTGATGGGACTTGCGGCGCTCATCGCCTGGGTCGTCGTATCGCTCCCCGGCATGAAGCGGGCCGGCGAAATCGTGCCAGCCGACGTGACAACGCCGGCGCTGGCGGTCAATGCCGTCAAGCCTGTCGATCTTGTTCAAGCGCAATTGACCGACGCCGCGCCGCCTGTGAATCAGGGAATGGTGGCGATGAACCATCCCGCGCCGCCCGTGGCATCGCCAAGCCCCTCGGTCGCCGCGCTCGCAGCGGCGCCTGCAATCGCGGCTTCGCAACCGGCAACCGTTCCTTCCCAGTCTTTGTCGATGCCGTCTCTGCCGGCAGCCGCGCCGCCGCCGGCGCCGCGCCGGCACTGACCGGCACGGCGAGCACGCTGCATATCGACGACGCGGAAATGACCGCGCTGATCAAACGCGGCAAGGATTCGCTGATGAGTGGCGACATCATTTCCGCCCGCCTGCTGTTGCGTCGTGCGGCCGATGCCGGCAGTGCCGACGCCGCGCTGGCACTCGGCGCGACATTCGACCCGGTCGTCATTCGGCGTCTGGGCGCCGTCGGCATGACGCCCGACATCGCGCAAGCGCGGCAATGGTACCAGCGGGCGGCAGCTCTCGGCTCGGCGGCCGCCATGGGGCAGCTGGCGAAACTGGAGCAGCCGCAGTAGCGCAGCGCGGCGCCGCGACGTTAAATTTTTCCGGCCAAATCGTTGCGCGTTTTGCGCAGGCCGATGTTATTGTCGGCCATTCCGGTGAGGTTCTCGCGGCCGCAACTGGCGGGTCGACTCCGAAACCTCCGGGGACCCGGGGCTTCGGGCCATGGAGGGGCGGGTGCCACGCTACGTCCTCGCGATCGACCAGGGCACCACGTCGACGCGGGCCATTCTGTTCCGCGCCGACACCTCGGTTGCCGCCATCGCGCAACAGGAATTCCCGCAGTATTTCCCGGCCGACGGCGAGGTCGAGCACGCGCCCGAGGATCTGTGGCGGACAACCGTCGAGACCTGCCGCGGCGCGATGCGCGAGGCCGGCGCCAGCGCCCAGGACATCGTCGCCATCGGCATCACCAATCAGCGCGAGACCACATTGTTGTGGGAGCGTTCGACCGGGCGTGCCGTGCATCGGGCCATCGTCTGGCAGGATCGGCGCACCGCCGATTTATGCGCAGCGGCTCAAAGCCGCCGGCCATGAAAAACTGTTCGCGGCCAAGACCGGACTTTTGCTCGATCCGTATTTTTCCGGCACCAAGCTTGCTTGGCTGTTGAGCAACGTTGCCGGCGCCGCCGACCGAGCGGCGCGTGGCGAACTCGCCTTCGGCACGGTGGATAGCTATCTGCTGTGGCGGCTTACCGGCGGCAAAGTCCACGCCACCGATGCGACCAATGCATCGCGCACGCTGCTGTTCGATATCCATGACGGCCGCTGGGACGAGCGGCTCTTGCAGATTTTGAATGTGCCCGTCTCCGTGCTGCCGCAAGTCCGCGACTCGTCGGCGGCGTTCGGCACGACCGATCCGGAGATTTTCGGCGCCGCGATTCCGATCTGCGGCATTGCCGGCGATCAACAGGCCGCCCTGATCGGACAGGCTTGTTTTTCGCCCGGCATGCTCAAAGCCACTTATGGCACCGGCTGCTTCGCGCTGCTCAATACCGGCGATACGCCGGTCAAATCCGACAACAAGCTCCTGACTACCGTCGCCTATCAGCTCGACGGCAAGCGCAGCTACGCGCTCGAGGGCTCGATTTTCATCGCCGGCGCCGCGGTGCAATGGCTGCGCGACGGCTTGCATATCGTGCAGACCGCCGCCGAGACGGGCGAGCTCGCGGCGGCCGCGGACCCGACGCAGGAGATCATCTTCGTTCCGGCTTTTGTCGGCCTCGGCGCGCCTTATTGGCGGCCGGATGTGCGCGGCGCGCTGTTTGGCCTGACGCGGGCGACCGGGCCGCGGGAACTGGCGCAGGCTGCGCTCGACAGCGTCTGTTTTCAGACCGCCGATCTTCTTGCCGCGATGGCGGCCGACTGGCGCGCCGGCGATGCCAGCGCTCAAGACGCTGCGCGTCGACGGCGGCATGGCGAATTCCGACTGGTTCATGCAGCGCCTCGCCGACATCATCGGCAACACGGTGGACCGCCCGCACATCAAGGAAACCACCGCGCTTGGCGCGGCTTATCTCGCCGGGTTGCAGATCGGCTTTTATCCCGAGCCGGATCGGTTTTTGCCGCACTGGCGCTTAGAGCGTCAGTTCAAGCCGCAAATGGATGCCGCGGTGCGGCAACGAAAATTGGCGGCCTGGACCGCAGCGGTCGGCCGCTTGCTCGCGTGAAATGACAAGATGCGCATGAAATCGTCGCGGTAAGTCGTTGCGCCTTCTGCATAAGTGTGGCTGCAACGTCGGAACGGAGGAACTTGACTAGGTTCTACCGGGAGTCGGACCCAGGCATTGTCATTGTCTCCGAGCCGCTCGACCGCGACAAGAATTGGATCGCGGTGCCGGAGAATAGTGTCGTGGTGGCCTGCGCTGGCGAGCGGGCACACATCGTGCCGTTGTTCCACCGTCACCGGGAAGCGGCGGAGTAGCCCCCGCCGCCGCCTTACGGCTTCCAGCCCTGCCTCCAGGCCGGCGGCGTCTTGCCGTCGATCAGGATGAAGGCGATGCGGCATGGTTTCGTGCCGTTGTTGACCCAGGCATGATTGGTGGCTTGCTGCACCAAAACGTCGCCGGCTTTGACGTGAATTTCAGCGTCGTCGAGCAGCATGTCGATTTCGCCGTCGAGCACGATGGCGTAGTCGACGGTCCGGGTGCGGTGCGTGTTGCCGTGCCGCGCATAGCCTTGCGTCGCCGGATCGATGCCCATCGAGATCAGGATTTGGTGATGATCGACCGGCGCCGCGTTCGCCGGCATCGGCGCGAAATCGACGATGCGGAACACCGTGCCGTTCGCCGGCGGCGGCACGCCGACTTGGGTTTGTGCGCGGTCGGCGGAACCGGCGACGTCGACCGGCGATTCGCTCGTGACCCATAACAGCGTCATGCCGTTGCCGCCGGCGCTGCGTTGCTTGGGCGGCAGCGCACTGTCGAACAGCACAACCGCTTTGCCTTGGGCATCGTGCCCGGTCACGATCCGGCGCGTCGATTTCAACTCCATCGTCAGGTCCTCCCGCGTATTTCGTACCGATATGTGATCTCACTTAGTAGCAAATTTACAAGATCGAGACAGCCCAAAGCGTACCGCTGATACGATGCCGGCCGGCTATTGAGCCGGCCGGGTTTTTGTCGCCGCACTTGCAGCTAACGGTACCCAGAGGTTGCTCGATATAAGTCCCGCCAGCGATTCTTCGCCCGAAACCGCGCCGGCCGGCGCTCCTTCGCCGACGGAGCGCGACAATACCGGCCCGAGCGTCATGGCGACCGAGTTCATCAGTTTCGCCATCGGCGACGAGCAGTACGGCGTCGACATCATGGCGGTGCGCGAGATCAAAAGCTGGTCGAGCGTCACCCAACTGCCGAACCAGCCCGATTACATGCGCGGCGTGCTCAATCTGCGCGGCGTCATAGTGCCGATCGTCGATCTGCGCTGCCGCTTCGGCCAGGGCCTGACCGAGGCCACGCCGATGCATGTCGTCGTCGTCGTTCAGATCGGCATCAAGACTGTCGGCCTCCTTGCCGACCGGGTGCTCGACATCGTTTCGGCGGAGGCATCGCAGCTCCAGCCCGTGCCGCAGGTTTCCCACTCTATGCGCGCCGATTTTCTGTCCGGGTTAGTGACGGTCGATACGACCGCAATCGCCCTGATCAATCTCGATCATCTTTTGTCGGTACACGAAATCGAAGGCCTGGCGACAGCCTAGCTAAACGCGCCCGGTCGTGCGCATGCCTACGGCAGGCGCTACGGCGATCAAGGAAGACGCCGAGTTCTAGCCGCGATCGCCTCCTTTCATTGTAGTAACATCGCGCCGCCGCGGCTTGCTTGCCAAGCCGTGGCGCATTGTCGATTATGCCGGCGCTCGTTAGATGCAACGGGCGCGATTGCAACTAAATGCGCGGACAACGCGCCGGGGAGGCTTGCGTGAGTGCCGAGACGTCGGGTTCGTCTCAATTATTGCAATCGGCGGAAAATCCGGGACCGAATTACGACCGCGCGCCGACATTTGCCTCGATCGCCCGCGGCATGGACGTCATGGTGCCGATGCGCGACGGCGTCAAAATCTGCGTCGATATTTATCGCCCGGAAGCGGGCGGAAAATTTCCTGCGCTATTGGCCTTTGCCATCTACAACAAGGACTTTCAGGGTCCCGATATGGCGGCGGCGCTGCCGCCGCAACCGGCCTGGTCGCCGCTATGGACCGGCCCGCTGGAGGCCGGCGATACCAAGTTTCTGGTGTCGCGCGGCTATGTTCACGTCATCGGCTCGCCGCGCGGCGTCGGTAAATCGGAAACCGGCGGCTCGCGCGAATGGGACTGCTACGATCTCATCGAATGGATCGCGGCCCAGGACTGGTGCGACGGCAATGTCGGCATGGTCGGCATTTCCGGCTTCGGCGCCGAGCAGCTTGCGGTCGCCAAGAAACAGCCGCCGCATCTCAAAGCGATCTTCCCGTTCGGTTCGCGCGGCGCCTATGGCGAGTTTGGCGGCTTCCGCGACGAATATCCCGGCGGCGTCATTCACCTGTTCCGCTACCTCGTCGGCCATTTCTCGGCGATGCATCAGCACAAGGGGCCGCCCGGCGCCTTGCCGGCGGAGCGTGAGGCGCTGTGGCGCGCCGCCATGAACAATCCCGACTATAAAATGTATCCGCACGTCTACAATCTGATCGCGCAAAAGGGCCAGCACATGCCGCCCTACTATAATGTGCTGGTCGATCCGTTCGACTCCGAGGCGGCAGTGCAAAAAAGCGAGGCGGAATTCGAGCAGATCAAAGTGCCGACCTATACCGGCTCCGGCTGGTATGGCTACAGCTACAAGACGCATCTCAACGGCTGCCAGCACTGGTACAGCAATATCAAGGCGCCGAAGAAGCTGTTGCTCGCCGGGCCGGCGCATCTCGAGCGGCCGTATCACACGTTCCACAGCGAGGTTCTGCGCTGGCACGATCATTGGCTCAAAGGCATCGACACCGGCATCATGGACGAGGCGCCGGTGCGATTTTGGGTCATGGGGGCGAACCAATGGCGCAGCGCCGGCGACTGGCCGTTGCCGGAAACGCAATGGACCAAGCTTTATCTCAAGAGCTGGGAGCGGCTGACGACCGACACGATCGCGCCGTCGAGCGCCACCGAGACCCAGCCGCCCGACGCCTTCGTGCAGATGCCGCCGTCGCAAACCAAATCGATCGCCCGCCTGCGCTATATGACCGATCCGCTGCCGCATGACGTGCTGGTGGCCGGTCCGATTGCGTTGACGTTGTACGCGTCGATCGATCAGGACGACACCAACTGGATCGTCATCCTCAAAGACGTCGGTCCTGATGTGTCGGTGTTGAGCGTGCGCGAAGGCGAGCGCGAAGTCCCCGACGATCTTCCCGAGCGCGAAGTGACCCGCGGCTGGCTGAAAGCCTCGCACCGGGCGATCGACGCCAAACGCTCAAAGCCGTGGTGGCCGTGGCATCCGCTGACCCGGGAGGCGCAAAAACCGGTCACGCCGGGCGCCGTCGAGGAATATCAGATCGAGATCATGGCGACGGCGAACTTGTTCCGCAAAGGTCACCGCATCTGCCTCGACATAACCAGCCTCGATTTGCCGACCGGCGTCGCCGGCGCCACCAATGCCGAATACGTGCCGTACCACATTTGCTCGAGTAAAACCGTGCTGCACAAGGTCTACCACGACCTGCAACATCCCTCGCATTTGCTGCTGCCGATTATCGCGGAGTGAACGCCGATCTGCTAATTCGGCCAAGCGATAGTCGTTGGCGAGATGCTGCAGTGTTAAACGAAATTCCGGTAGTCGATCTGCGTGACGGCGGACCGCCGCAGCATGCGCAAAAAAGCGCGCCGCGGGCACGCGCGCTGCGCGACGCCTGTCTCGGCTTTCTGCCGCGCGCGTCGATGCCGCTGGTGCCGGCGCTCGACTTCGCGTCGCGGCGCTGGCTCGAGCGCTCGCGTTCGCCCTATGTCGACGAGATCGGGACAATCGCGGCGGCGCTCGATTTCTCCGGCGTGTGGCTTCTCAATGCGTCCTATCAGTGGGCCTGCACGTCGCTCGCCATCGAGCACGACGGCGCGCCATGGATTCTCCGCACGCTCGACTGGCCGTTTCTCGGTCTCGGCCGCTACGCCGAAGTGGCCCACATGCATGGCGACTGCGGCGAGTTCTACAGCGTGACCTGGCCCGGCTATGTCGGCGCGCTGACCGCCATGGCGCCGTTTCGCTTCGCCGCTTGCGTCAACCAGGCGCCGATGCGCCGGCGCACCGCGCATCGCTGGCTGCGGCCGTACGATTTCGCCGCCAATGCGCATGCGATCTGGCGATCTGCGGATCTGATGCCGCCGGACCAGTTGCTGCGCCGGACGTTCGAGCTTTGCCGGGATTTCGCCGCCGCCCGCCGGATGCTGGAGACGACGCCGGTGGCGCGCCCGGTGATCTACGTGCTGGCCGGCTGCATTGCGAACGAGCGTTGCGTGATCGAACGCACCGAGACCGATTTCGTCACTCGCGAGGACGAAACCAGCGCCGCCAACGACTGGGTGCCGTGCCGGGACGGTTGGGAAGGCCGGATCGGCACACGCCGCTTCTTGACCAGCTCGTTTGCCGATGCGGCGGGCTATAGCCGCGCGCGCCGCGAATCGCTGAACGGATGGATCGGCGCGGCCTCGGCGCCGGGTTTCGATTGGGTGCGCGAACCGGTTCTCAACCCCTATACGCGGCTTGCCGTCGCCATGTGTCCGGCCGAAGGCCTGCTGCGCGTGCGCGGTTATGACCGGTCGGAGGCGTTACTGCCGGAGCCGGTCACCGCAATTTGCGAGATTGCAGCGCCGTTGCCGCCGCAGGCCGCCTGAAACCGGTGCATAAAGCACTGCAACCGCCGTCTTATCGCCTTTAAAATATATTCAATATCAATGACTTAACAGGAAAGCACCAAACTGTGCTTGCGATCACATTTCGCACTGCAAACTACGCTTAGAGTGCAATTAACGCTTAGCCTGCCGGATATGGAGATAGCCATGACAACCACCACGATGAACAACTTCCGGACCCACCGCTCCTTTAGTTGGAATCAGATCGTCCGCCGCGTTGGCGAGTGGCAGCGTCGGTCGCGCTCGCGCTACGAGTTGGAGGGATTGAGCGACGCAACGTTGCGCGACATCGGCGTCACCCGCTGCGACGCGCACCGCGAAGCCCATAAGCCGTTCTGGATGGCTTGACCGCGAGAACCTCTTCAACGCAGTTTCTATCCGGCATGCGAGGGCCGCCTGGCGAAGGCGGCCCTTTCGCATTTGTAGAATCGCGGCGGAGTTTGTTTGCAGGCGGTGCGCCTATTCCCGTAGCATAGTCATTACATGGTGGCGCGTAAGGTTCCGACGATGCCCAAGATCGAGACAGCCGACGACGTCAGTCTCTCCTACCCAGAGCCGGGCGCCGGCACTGCCGTCGTTTTCGGCCATGAATTTTCCGGCGACTACGGGACCTGGGAACCCCGGATGCGCCGCTTGGCGCGCTCGCATCGGCACCGGTCGCCGGCGGCATGAGCACCGCCCAAGGCGCTGCGGATCGGGCGCCGTCTTTTGGGGCGCCGTTTCGCCGTCCCGCCTTTGCCGTCATCTGGACGGCGACGTTGATCTCCAATGTTGGCTGGTGGATGTACAGCGCCGCATCGGGCTGGCTGATGACCAGCCTCAATCCCGATCCGTTGATCGTCGCTTTGGTGCAGGCGGCGAGCTCGTTGCCGATTTTCCTGTTCGCGATTCCCGCCGGCGCGCTCGCCGACATTTTCGACAAGCGGAAATTCTTGCTCATCGTTGAATCGCTGACGACCGCGGTCTCGGCGGTTTATGCCGCGATTGTCGGTCTAGGTCTGGCGACACCGGGCAATCTCTTGCTGTTCACCTTCCTGATCGGCGCCACCGGAGCGCTGACGGTGCCGGCCTGGCAGGCGGTCGTACCGCAACTGGTTCCCAAGGCCGATCTGCCGCCGGCGGTTGCCGCCAACAGCGCCGGCGTGAATGTGTCGCGCGCCATCGGACCGGCGCTCGGCGGTTTGATGATATCGGCTTACGGCGTTGTCGCGCCGTTCTGGGTGAACGCATTCGCCAATCTGGCGATCGTCGGTTCGCTGTTGTGGTGGCGGCCGCGACAAGGGTTGCGGACGCTGTTGCCAGCCGAGCGCTTCGGCCAAGCCATCCTGGCCGGCCTGCGCTATGCCCGGCATAACCAGCATCTGCGCGCCACCATGGTGCGGGCGGCCGGATTTTTCCTGTTCACCAGCGCTTATTGGGCCTTGCTGCCGCTGGTCAGCCGGCAGCAACTCGCCGAAGGGCCGGAATTTTACGGCGTGCTGCTTGGCGTCATCGGCGTCGGCGCCGTGGCCGGCGTGTTTGTCCTGCCTTGGCTGAAAGTCAAACTCGGCGCCGACCGGCTGATGGCGCTCGGCGCGCTCGGACAAGCCGTGGCGATGGTGCTTTACGGTCTCGCCCGCGAGCCGTTCACGGCGCTCCTGGCGAGCTTCATTGCCGGGGCATCATGGATCGCTGCGCTGGCGACACTTGGCGTCTCTGCACAGGTGGCGTTGCCGGATTGGGTGCGCGCGCGCGGTCTTGCCCTCTACACGACGGTGTTCTTCGGCTGCCTGACGCTTGGCAGCGCCGCCTGGGGCGAGATCGCCGTCAGGGTGGGACTGCCGGCCGCGCACTTCCTTGCCGCAGCCGGCACGGTCGCGGCGATAGCGCTGACATGGCGGTGGAAACTGCAGACCGGCGCCGGGATCGATTTGACGCCGTCGATGCACTGGCCGGCGCCGATCACCGCGCAGGCCATCGAACGGGACCGCGGACCGGTGCTGGTGACCGTCGAATATCGCATCCGGCCCGCGGATCGCGAAGAGTTTCTCGAAGCGCTGGCGAAACTCGAACACGAACGGCGCCGCGACGGCGCCTATGCCTGGGGCGTCTTCGAGGACGCCGCCGAGGAGGGCCGCATGGTCGAAACCTTCCTCGTCGAATCGTGGATGGAGCACCTGCGCCAGCATGAGCGGGTCACCAATGCCGATCGCCTGGTGCAAGATGCCGTGCACCGGTTCACCTTAAGCGGCGCGCCCAAAGTGACGCATTACATCGCCGCGGAGATCTAGCAATCAACGAGCGGCGTGGCTTTGGCAGGAAGATGTCGTTACTTGGTGTGATGCGCGCGTACGCGCATGAGCGGCAATTGGTTAAGTCAGCCTGTGAAATATACGCTGTCAGCCATTCAGCACACAAACGCCGTTATGAAGATGATGGTCGACAGGACAAGTAATGGGTCCCGATGATGGAGTCGTTTGGCCGGCATTATTGAAGGTCGAATCGGAGCCATTGTTCCAGTTGGTCGGATCGTCCTCGCGGTGACGGCGGATCAGGGTCTTGTCCTTCTCGCCGAAATAGAACCGCACGCCGCCCCAGGCGCCGTGATCGGAATTTTCGCCGACGCGCACTTCCGCGAACAACGCCGCCATCACGCCATGGCTCATGGGAATGCCCCACTCGCCGCCGAAGGCCGCGGCATTCTTGCCGCCGAGGTAGCGATGGCCGACATAGAGTTCCAGATTATCAATCGGGTAGTAGCTGAGATTGGCCTCGTCGAAGAAGCGCGTCCTGACATTGAAAGTCTGGATGACCGTCCCGACGGTGCCGGACGCGCTATTGCCGAATTCAGCTCCGGCCACGCCCTGCACCGTCCACCGTCCGAAGTAGCCTTCAGCTTCGGGGCCGACGTGACCGGCGCGGACTCCGCCGAATTCATCCCATTTGGTGAAGTCGCCATAGACGCCGAGCAGACCCTGCGCCGGGTTTCGCCAGAACAAGTGGCCGGCAACCGTGCCGATGAAACGTCCGTCGAAACTTCCGCCGTTGAGATCGACCTGTGCGCCGAACTCGCAACCAAGGGGGACAGCGAGCGCCCCTTCGCCTTCGTAATAAGTCTTGTTGCCGAATGAGCCGCCAAAACCGCCAAGCTTGCCATTCACCCCATCGACGGCTTGCGCACAGCTTTGTGACGGCGGCGCTTTGGTAGCCATGTCGGCGCTGCGTGCCGCGTTGGGGATGAGGGCGACGCCGGTAATGGCGGTCCAGAGGGCTAGGGATAGCGCTCGCAATTTCATGAGCTTTCGCCAAATGCGCCCACTTACTGTGCAAGAAGGCATTGCGAAAGGAAACGGTCGGTCCGCGCATAAAGCGAAAAGCCGACAGGCTGTGGCCGTCGCGCCACACGGTCACGCGTCTTCGGCGCGACCAACTGCCTGGATCGAAGTTTTCAGCCGCTTCGGCACGCGTCCTGTACGCGCGCGGAGGGCGTCCTTGAGATCGTGCAACTGACGCTTGGCCGCCTTCGTCGCCTGCGCTTCGACCGCACGATATTTTTTGATCAGGTCGCGGCCGAATCGGGTGAGCGCGGCGCCGCCGCCGCGGCTGCCGCCGGGTTGGGTGGTGACCACCGGTTCGCGGAAGGAGCGGTTCAAATCGTCGACCAGGAGCCAGGCGCGGCGATACGACATGCCGAGCGAACGGCCGGCTTGCGAGATCGAGCCGGTTCGGTGGATTGCCTCCAAAAGCCTGATCTTGCCGGGGCCAAGCGCTCCGGCCGACCCGAAATCGATCCGCACCGTTAGCCGCACGTCTGCCATCGACAGTTCGCTCATCGATCACCCGGCTGCACGATAGCGCCTTCGGCGCGGCAAATCGACTTCTGTACCGGCTGCAAGTGCTATGGCAGTCTGCAAGGCTTTCCGCCGTCCGCGGCGGGTTGGCGTATTGGCGAGGGCTAGGGAGGAACTCATGAGCGTAATAAAAAGCAACAACCGCATAACCGTCGCAGCGTTCTTTGTGGCGGCGGCATTCGCGATGATCGGCTTTCAGTCACCGGCTGCCGCTCAAGCCAATCCGATCGTCATGAAGCTCTCCACGGCGACGCTCAACGATACGCAGCACGAATGGCTCAAGCAATTTGCCGCCGCGGTGGAGAAGGATTCGGGCGGCCGCATCAAGGGTGAGGTCTATCCGGCGAGCCAACTCGGCTCCATTCCCCGGCAGATCGAGGGCACGCAATTCGGATCGATTCAGGGATGGGTTGGGCCGCCGGAATTTCTGGTCGGCGTTGACGAGCGGTACGAAGTGCTGAGCGCCCCCGGCCTGTTTGCGAGCCGCGATCAGTATCTGCGCGTCATCAACGATCCCGCCGTTCGCGACCTTGTTTTGGGGCTGGGCGCGAACAAGGGATTGATCGGCGCCGGCATTTTCCCAATCGGCCCGTCTTCGATCATCACCAAAAAACCGATTCACGGTCTTGCCGATTATGCCGGGCTGAAAATTCGCGTCTTGGCTTCGCCATTCCAGCTCGAGCTGATCAAGCGGATGGGCGGTTCGCCGGTGGCGATGACCTTGGCCGACGTCTTGCCGGCATTGCAACAGGGCGCCATCGACGGTTCGCTCACCACCATCACGCAATATACGACGCTGCACTATATCGACGCGGCCAAATACGTCGTTGAAACCGGCCAGCCCTACGTCAGCTCGATTGCGGTGTTGAGCAAGAAATGGGTCGAGGGATTGCCGCCCGACCTGCAAAAAATCGTTCGTGACGATGCGCTAAAAGTGTCTACCGACATTGTTCCGTTCATCAATCAATTCTTCGACGCGCAGCGCAAGGTGTGGACGGATTCCGGCGGCAGCTTGGTCAGTCTGCCGGCCGCCGATCAGGCCGCGTTCATGTCGAAGATTTCCAGCATCGGCCTCGATTTGTCGGCGTCGAAGCCCGATCTGAACGCCGCGATCAAGATCGTCATGGCGTCGGCGGCAAAGAACAAATGATGGATCAGCGGGCCGCCGCTGCGGCCTGCAAAATGTTGCGCAGCCGCGCCGGCGTGACCGGAAGCTCGGTCACCGCGCCGGGGCGGCCGAGCGCGTCGTCGATGGCCGCGGCGATTGCCGCGCCGACGGCGTTGGCGCCGCCTTCGCCGGCGCCTTTGACGCCGAGCGAATTGAGCGGGCTCGGCGCGTCCTCGGTAATGAGCACCTCGATGGGCGCAATTTCGCGCGCCGTCGGCATGAGGTAATCGGCAAAACTGACGCACAGCGGTTCGCCGCGCGGATCGTAGAGAAACTCCTCGAACAGCGCGCCGCCGATGCCCTGCGCAACGCCGCCGGCGATCTGACCGTCGATCAACATCGGATTGACCGCCTTGCCGACGTCATAGCCGACGAAAAAGCGTTCCACCGCCACCGCTCCGGTGCCGCGGTCGACGCGCACCACCGCGAAATGAATGCCGTAGGGGTAATTCATGTGCTGCTGCTCGAACAGACCGTCGGCGGTCAGCCCGGGCGGCGCGTCGCCGAGGAGCTTCGAGCCGGGATTGAGCGCGCGCGCGACCTCGCCGAGCGCGATCGATGGGCCTTGTCCATTGCCGGCGTTTTTGCGCACCACCATGCCGTCGATCACGTCGAGCGTTTCGGCGGGGGTTTGCAACAGGCCGGCCGCGGCGGCCAGCGCCTTGGCGCGCAACTTCGCCGCCGCGATGCGCGTGGCTTCGCCGGTCATCACCGTGACCCGCGAGGCGAACGTGCCCACGCCATAGGCGATGCGGTCGGTCTGGCCGTGCACGACGCGCACGCGGCGGTAGTCGACGCCGAGCGCATCGGCGCAGATTTGCGCGATGACGGTCTCCATGCCCTGACCGACCGAGGTCGCCCCGGTTACGATTTCGACGGTTCCGGAAGTATCGATCGAGGCGCGTACCGTGTCGTAGGGTCCGAGCCCGCTTTTTTCGACGAACATCGCAAGGCCTACGCCGACCGCCTCGCCGGCGGTGCGCCGGCGCTTTAGATCGTGCTGCAGCCGGTCCCAGCCGATCGCCGCAAGCGATTTGTCGAGGAGCCCGGCATAATCTCCGGAGTTGTAAGTCATTTCAGTGCCCAGCGTGTCGAGATGCCGGGCGTAGGGCATCTCGCCTGTGGCGATGAGATTACGGCGTCGGATTTCGACCGGGTCGAGGTGCAGGCGCGCGGCGATCACGTCCAACAATCGCTCGCGCACGAAAGTGCTCTCGTAGCGTCCCGGCGCGCGATAGGTGCCACAGGGCGTCTTGTTGGTAAGGCGGATGCGCCCGACCATGCAGTAGGCGGCAACGCGATAGGGACCGAGCATCATGGTGGCGGCGAGATCGGGGACGGTCGCGGCATGGGTGCGCACGTAAGCGCCTTGGTCGTGAAAGAACTCGCCGTCGATGGCAAGGAGCCGGCCGGCCTCGTCGACGGCGGCGCGGACCCGGTAATGCTGCTGGCGCGAGTGATTGGCGGCGATGAGATGCTCGCGGCGGTCTTCGATCCATTTCACCGCGCGGTGCAGCCGCAAGGCGCCGAGGCAGGCGAGCACGTCCTCCGGATAGAGCTCGCCGCGCACGCCGAAACCGCCGCCGGTATGGCCCTCATGCAGATGCACGGCGGAGGATGGCAGGCCGAGCATGCGCGCCAGGGCGTCGCGGTTCCAATGCGGGACTTTGGCGGCGCCATAAAGCTCAAGCACGTTGCGCGCCGCGTCGCAGCGCGCGACGGCGCCGCGCGTCTCCAGCGGCACGCCGCTATGCCGGCCGATCTTGAGCTCGAGCGCGACGATCGCATGCGCTTTGGCAAAGGCCGAAGCGACGTCGCCGTAGCCCTTACGCACGATGGCGGCTTCGGTCGAATGGCCGGCGGCGAACTCGCCGGGCGGCGCATCGGCGGCGAGCAATTCGGGCAACGGTTCGATCTCAACTGTCACCGCGTCGGCGGCGTCTTCCGCCGCATAGGGGTCGGCCGCGAATACCACCGCGACCGGTTCGCCGACATAGCGAACGCGCTCGCCGGCGAGGATCGGCTGGCGGTAGGGTTCTAATCCTTCGATGCGGGTGAGGCGAAAATCGATCGGCGGAATGCCGGCGACGTCGGCTGCCGTCCAGACGGCGGTCACGCCGGGCAGCGCGCGCGCCGCCGCGGCATCGATGGCGACGATGCGGCCATGCGCATGGGCGGAACGGACCACACGCATATGCAATTGATGCGCAAACGAGATGTCGGCGGCGAAGCGGCCCTGTCCGGTGACGAGCGGCCGGTCCTCAAGACGCGGCAACGAGCGGCCGACATAAGTCATGGCGCTCGGACCGATCGGTGTGGCGAGGTCATTGAGTGTCGTGCTCGTGCGCGATCGCGTCGAGATGCGCGGTCTCGTTGATGCGCCGGATATAAGCTTTTCCGCAGTCGATATCGATCTCATTGAGGCAACAGGGGTCCTGCGCGATGCGCCAATAGGCCGACAGCGGCAAATCGAGGAACCCGAGCAAAAGCACGCGATTCACGCTGTCATGACCGACCAGCGCGATCGTCTCCTCGGCATGGCGGGCGAGCACTATGCGCACCGCATCCGCGAGCCGCGCCGCAACGTCTTGGAGCGCTTCGCCGTCGGGAAAGCGGACAAGATGCGGCGTGGCGAACCAGGCGGCAAACAGCTTCGGATCGAGCGCCTTGGCCTCGACGAAAGTCTTAAACTGCCAGGCGCCGTAATCGATGTCGTTTAGCTCGTTGCAGGTTTTGGCGGCGGTGCCGCAGGCTTTGGCGATGGCTGCCGCGGTTTCGATGCAGCGGCCCATCGGGCTCATATAAATATAACTCGGCCGCCACGCGCCGGCGATCCGTTGTGCGAGCGCTGCGGCCTGGGCGCGGCCGCGCGCCGTCAGATCGAGCGGTTCGCGGCCGCGGAACCGCTCGGGCGTGATGCCCTCGACGTGGCCGTGCCGGGTCAGCAGGATCTTCGTCATGCACGACCGGTTAAAGACGGCGCAGCGGTAGCGACCAGGCCAGCAAGCAGGCGCAACCGGTAAAGGTGGCAATGGTGAGGAAGGCGGCGCGGAAGGCCTCGGCGATCTCGCCATGCACGATCGCCTGCCGCGCCGGATCGAGCGTCGCAATCGCCTCCGGCCCCTGTTCGATAATGGAGCCGAACAGAACTGCGGTGTCGCGGTCCGTCACGGTGAGAATAGAAAACAAGATGGCGGCGACCGCGGCGGTGCCGAAAGCGGCGCCGACCGAGCGGGAGAACTGCACCATGGCCGCGCCGGTGCCGAGCAATCGCGGCCCCGACACCGCCTGCACCGTGACCTGGACAACGCCCATCACGGTGCCCATGAACAGGGCGACCGCGCAGAAGGCAAAAGCCATCTCACCGGTGCTGAGGTGCGGAATCCAAAAAGCGATGAGCAGCATGCTCACCGTCGCCGCCATTAATCCGTAGGTCGGAAATACCGCCGTATAGCCCGTTCGGGTCACCATCTGTCCGGTGATCATCGAGCCGATGCCGATACCGGCAGTGAGCGGCAACAGGATCAGGCCGGTTTCGCCTGGCGAGGCCCCGCGCGCCGCGCGCAGATAGATCGGCAGAAATGTGATCAGCGAAACCAGTGCCGCACCGTGAAGTGCCGCCATGGCGTCGGCGCGCCAGATCGAGGGCTGCCTGAACAGTTTCGGCGGAATGAGCGGCGCTGCCGTGAGCCGTTCCTGCCAGGTCAGCAGACCGAGCGACACCAGGCCGACGGCGAGCATGGCCAGCGCCATCGGCAGCGCGTTGAGCTGCATGCGCTGCACCTGTTCGAGCGCCAGGATGACCGGGCCGACGAAGAAGATGAACAACACCAGTCCCGGCGCATCGAACGTGGTGCGGCGGCGGTCGCCCTGGCGCGGCGGAATGCGAAATACGAACAGCATCGCGAGCAGCCCGAGTGGAATGTTGATGAGGAAGATCGACTGCCAGCCGAATGCCTGTGTCAGATAGCCGCCGGCGACGGGGCCGAAAGTGTTGGAGCTGACCGCGATACCGGCAAGATAACCCTGATAGCGGCCGCGTTCGCGCGGCGGGATCGCTTCGCCGATCAGAGCTTGCGACAAAGTCATCAGGCCGCCGCCGCCGAATCCTTGCAGCACACGAAACGCGGTGAGGAACTCGATATTGGGCGCCAGGGCGCAAAGCACGGAGCCCACCATGAACAACGCCAGCGCCAGCACCATCATCAGCCGGCGGCCGAACGTATCGCCAAGCCGGCCGTAAACCGGCGCGGCGATGGTATTGGCGACCAGGTAGGAAACCACCACCCAAGAGACGCGCTCGATTTCGCCTAGGCTCGAGGCAATGGCCGGCAGCGCGGTGGCGACGATGGTCTGATCCGCGACCGCCATAAACATCGGCAGCATGATCGGCGGAAAGACGGTCAAAAACTGCGCGCCGGTCGAGGGTCCCTTGACCTCCGCCCTCGGCCCATCCGCTGGCGCGGCGGGCGTGGCTGACGAGACCGGCGCGGCCGGCGGCTCGACAGTGGAGCGATCTGCAGCTGCCGGTTGGTCGAGCGATTCGGTCATTGCATGGATGGCGGGCAAAATTTGTGTATTGGCGGACGTTTGGCGACGATGCAGGCACGGGGAGCGGCCAGCAAAGCATTGGCCATCGAGGACTCAAGGAGGGCGATTTTCTACTTCTTCAGGCATTGAGTCACGACGAAAACCGGGCGGTTTGTCACCCGCCCGGGTCAAGCGACGTGTGGTCAAACGCCTGCGCGCGGGCAGCGTTCCCGCGGAACACCCAACCCGGCCGCCGCAATAGGGCTCGCGGTCGTTGGGAATTAAAGCGTTGCTCGCTGCAACGTGCCGGCCGCCGTGGAGCGGCCGGCTGTCTTATTCGGCGAGGTGTCAGCCGACGTAGCTGACGCGTTCCTGCTCGCGCGCCTCTTCGTCGCTCTTCGGCTGTGCTGGCAATTGCAGAACCGTTGCCGCTTGGCCTTCGCACAAAAGCGTCAGCAGCACGGTACGCCCGTCAGGAAATTCCAGCGCATCGTGATGCGCGGCCATCTTATCCTTGTTGACTTGCCGGAAGATGGCCGTTTGGTAGTTGATCGTCTTGGTCTTCCAGCCGAGCAGGCCGGCCGGTAGGCAGGCGACTTCGCCGGCAAAGGCCAGCTCGGTGCCGGGTAGAATGCAGACCGCCATTCCGGGGTCATCGGAAGCCGAGAACCCGCGGGTACCGGTTCCGAAGTCACGCGTCACGAGCTTGTCACCGACCTTGGCCGGTCTCGATCGCACGCTTTGAAGGCTAAAGTCACACATTGGCAACTCCTTTCTTCCCAGATCTTGCGCTAGATCGCGCGCTAGTCAGCCCCACAACCCCCTCGACAACAATTCTAAGCAAGATTGGTGCCGCACTTTGGCGGTCTCAGGACATTTCAGTGCACACACGCGGACGTGTAGTGGCCGGCTGCCGAGATTTGGGCTTTCGGCGCGCCATGCCGCCGCGGAGGGTCCGCCCACGGTGTGCTCGGGAGGCGAAGCAGCGAGCGCGACCAAGCGCCAATGCCGCCCAAAGCGAGCACTTTTTCGGCAGCGTGCCTGCGATGGAGGCGATTGCGCGGCACGACGACGGCACGGTCGCACCGGCCGCGTCGCGCGCACTTATTCGACGGTGATGCCGCCGGTCATGCCGTTCCAATCGTGGTCGGCGCAGCGCAGATCGTAGGTGCCGGGCTTGCCCGGGGTGAGGAAAACATCTTTGACGTCGCCAGGCTGCATCACCACCTCGGTGCGCTCGCGGTTGAGCGCGCCCGGATTGTCGATCTTGGCGGTGGCGAAGAACACCGGCGCGGTGAACTCGTGGGTCTCCTTGCCGTGATTTTCCAGATGCAGCCGATAGTGAACGCCATGCTTGAAGGTCAGATGGTCGGGTACGAACTGGTATTCGGTCATCGTCACATTCAACGTCACAAGGTCCGGCGCGGCGGCGCAAAGACCCAATGCGAGCGTCGCCAGCAAACCCAGCTGCGCGGCCGAGCGAATTATGACTGCCTTCCCAGGCAAGGCCATCGACGTTCCCTCATTATTCGGACGTACTGCAAACACAACGCCGCCGCGGTGCTTGCGGCAGTGGACTAACACATTTCGGCGCGGAAAATTCCGCCGGTTTCTCACGAATGCCCACCATCAGTGTCCGACCGTCATCTGCGCTTGATTTTGCACCCGCCGGACCATCAGCAGCACCAGCGGAATCATCACCGCAGCAGTGACGGCGCAAACATAGAAAACGTCAATATAAGCCAAAATCGCTGCCTGAGTTTGAATGATTTGGCCGAACAATCCGATCGCTTCGCCGTGCGCCGCGGCGGGGGAGGCGCCATGGTGCACGAAATAGTTCGTCACCGCTTTGAGCGTTGATTGAAATACCGGCGAGGTAGGATTGGTATCTTCGGCAAGCCGCGATTGATGGAACTGAGTACGCTGCGTCAGCACGACGTTGGCGAGCGAGATGCCGATGCTGCCGCCCAGATTGCGGGCGACATTCATCAGCGCCGAAGCCTGATTGGTCTTGTTCGCCGGCAGCCCGTCATAGGCGACGGTATTGATGGGAATAAACAGAAACGGCAGCCCGATCGTCTGATAAACGCGCACCCAGGCGAAATAATCGAAGCTGGCGTCGGGCGTGAGCGAGGTCGAGTACCACATCGACAGCGCAATACCGGTCAGTCCCAAGACCATCAGGTATTTCGGCTGAAAACGGCCGGTGACCTGGCCGGCGATCGGCATGACGATCAGCATGGCCAAGCCGCCCGGCATCATGGCGAGGCCGGAAAGCATGGCGGTATACGGGAACGTCGTCTGCAGCAGCTGCGGCATGATCTGGTTCGAGCCGAACAGGATCGCGCCGATCATCAGCATGGTAAAAAACGCCATGCCGAATTGGCGGTGAAACAACAGTCGAATTTCGATGATCGGATCGTCCTGGCTGAGTTCCCACGGAATGAAAGCGAGGAACGAGACGGCGGCGAGGATCGTGAACGTCACGATCGTGCCGGATCGGAACCAATCGTCGATCTGGCCGCGGTCGAGCACGACTTCGAGACAGCCCAGCGTTGCCGCGATCAATGCAAAGCCGATCCAATCGACTTTCAGTCCGCCGGCCAGACGCTCTTCCCGTTCGCGTTCGAGCACTTCGGGCTCGTCGACGAACCAATGCACCAGCGCCAGCGAGCCAAGCCCGATCGGCACATTGATGAAGAAGATCCAATGCCAGGAAAAATTGTCAGTGATCCAACCGCCGACCGTCGGGCCGACCGTCGGCGCGACGATTACGGCGACCCCGTACAGCGCGAAGGCCTGGCCGCGCCGTTGCGGCGGAAAGGTATCGGCGAGGATGGCCTGCTCGCTGGTCGGCATGCCGCCGCCACCGAGGCCTTGCAGGATCCGAAAGAAAATGAGCTCGGGAAGATTGGTCGCCAGCCCGCAGAACAGCGAGCTGATCGTGAACAGTCCCACACAGATCATGTAGAAGCGTTTGCGGCCGACGACGTTGGACAGCCAGCCGCTCGCCGGCAGCACCACGGCGTTGGCGATGAGATAGGTCGTGACCACCCAGGTGCTTTCGTCGACGCTGGCGGCGAGACTTCCGGCAATGTAGCGGAGCGATACGTTGGCGATGGCCGTATCGAGCACCACCATGAAGGTGGCGATCGAGACGATGACCGCGACCAGCCAAGGGTTGCGATCGCCGGCCGCCGATCGGCTGGAATCCCAGCCTTTCGGCCGCGACTGATCGCTCATCGCACTTTTACCGTCGGGACGACCGACATGCCCGGACCGAGCAGGACGTCGGGCGGCTTGTTGAAGACGATCTTGACCGGTATGCGCTGCACGATCTTGACGTAATTGCCGGTGGCGTTTTCCGCCGGCAACAGGCTGAACGCGGTGCCGCTGCCGGCTTGAATGCTATCGACGTGACCCTCGAAGGTGCGGTCCGGAAAGGCGTCGATCTCGATATCGACGGGCTCTCCGGGGTGCATGAGGTCAAGCTGGGTCTCTTTGAAATTGGCGGTGATCCAGACGTCGCGTGGCACGAACATCATCAGCGCCTGACCGACCGCGGCGTAAGCGCCCTTGGCGGCGGTGAGTTGGGTGACGCGACCGGCGACCGGCGCGGTGATGATGGTGCGCGACAGATTGGCCTCTGCCTGCGCCAACTGCGCCTTGGCGGATTCGAGCTGCGCCCTGAGCACCGGATCCTGTTTCTCGGTGGCCGCTGCATTGGCCTCGGCGGCGGCGAATGACGCCTGGGCTTGCAGGAGGTTCGAGGAGTATTGCTGCGCCTGCTCGACGGAGGCGGCGTCCTGCTTCGCCAGCCGCTCGTAGCGATCGGCTTGCTGTTGCGCGAAGGTCAGTGCGGCGTGCGACTGCGCCGCCTGCTTTTCGGCTTCATTGATCTTGGCCTGCTGCGCGGCAATTTGCGCGATGAAATTGTCGACGCTCGCCTTCGCCTGGTCGCGCTGCGCGATATAGTCGCGGTCGTCCAGCCGGACCAGTTCGGCGCCGGCTTCGACCAGCTGGTTGTCGGTCACCGGCACATCGACGATGGCGGCGGCGACTTGGGGGCTGATCAGCACCGTGCGGGTATCGATAAAGGCGTCGTCGGTCAATTCGTAGTTCCTGGCATGCAGCCACCACATGACGATAGCGAGGATCACGATGGCGGAGCCGAGGATAATGGCGATAGCCAAGCCCCGCCGCTGACGGATTTTCTCGAATAGCGAACGTTTTTTCTTCACCGCGCCCGAAGCGGGTTTCGCCTCTTGGCGGGGTGCCGAATCGCCGCGACGCTCGTTATCGACCCGTTGATCCATATCGACCCGTTGATGACCGACTTAAACGTTTGCCATGCCAAATGGGTTGCCGGCGGCGATTTTTCAAACGCCCGTATGTCGGCTTGGCTTTTACCCGGTAATGGCGGCGCAGGCCAGTCAGGACGGGCTGCCGCGGAACGCTGCTGAGATTTTCTGCACGAACTCGTCGAGTTCGGTCGAATCGAGATCGCTGACGGCCCAGAAGTCGAGGCCGCCAGCCGACCAATGGCGCACATTATAGCCTTGGACCGTCCGGTCGGTCACATTGGCGTGCGCGGCGCCCAAACGCTGTGCGACAAACAGATTGATCACGTGCTGGCGCCGTTTGTACACGACCGAGGCGACCGGCTCGCCATCGATGTAATCGAGGCGGCCGCCGAGCAGCGTAAATCCTTCGGCGGTGAGGTCGACCACCGGCGGCGCGACGTCGACTTTGCCGTCGAACCACGGCTTGACGGTGTGCTGGTCGCTCGTTTCCACGTCCATCAGGTGGCCGGGTTGCAGCGAGCGAATGTGCGCCGAGACCACCTCGTCGGCGATCGTCTGCTCCCGATCGTTGTTGAAGACGGTGAGCACGAGCGTTGCGGCAACCGCCGCGGAAAGCGCCGTACCGACGGCAACGCCGCCGAAGAAAGACCGCCGCGACGGCCGAAAGAATTGGCGCGGCCTGATGAGTTCCGCCGCGGCCGGCGTCGCCGGCAACGGCAGCGCCGCTTCGATGCGGCTGCGCAAATGCGCCGGCGCCGTCGCTTTGAGATCGGCTCTTGCCATCGCCTCGCGCATGGCGCGGAACGCTTTGAGCTTTTCGGCGCAGCCGGCGCAACTCGCCACGTGCGCCTCGACCTCACGGGCATGCCCGGCGTCGAGTTCGCCGTCGATCAGCGCGTGCAGCAGGATTTCGCATTCGGCGCAGTTCATGGCACTGATCCCGAGGTTGCTGCCGGCTTCGCTTCCGGCATCGCGCCTTGCGTGGCATTCCAAGCCGAACGCAGCATCGAGCGCGCGCGGGCAAGCCGCGACATCACCGTTCCGACCGGCACGCCGGCCACCTCGGCAATATCCTGATATGACAATTCGTTGACCTCGCGCAGCACGATGGCTTCGCGGAACGGCTGCGGCAGTGCGGCGACGAGGCGGCGGATCGCCTCGTCGTCCTGGCTGCGCAGCAGCACGGTTTCCGGGGACCCCGGCGGCTCCTGCCACAGCGGCGGCTGCTCCGGCGCGGCATCGTCCTCGCCGGTTTCCGTCAAGACTTCCTGGCGGCCGCGACGCGCGAACTCGGCGTTGCAGACGTTTCGCAATATTGCCAAGAGCCACGGTTTCATTGCCGGACCGCGATAGCTGTCAAAATGACGCAACGCCCGCAAATAGCACTCCTGCACCGCGTCTTCAGCTTCCGCCGTGCCGCGCATGAGATAACGTGCCAGCGCATAGACGTCGTCGAGATGCGGCAGCGCGGCGTCGCGAAAACGCCGCGCCTTGTCTTGTTCGGCATTCGCGTCGGCAGTCATCGTGGCGCGCTCGGCCGTCCAAATTACCTTCGGTACTTCGCTCCGCAACCGATCGAGCATCGGTGCGGCGCATCGTCAGCCGTTGTTGGGTTCTACCACGATCGTGCCAGTCATGTGCGGATGCACGTAGCAGAAATATTTGTAGGTGCCGGGCGTGGTAAACGTGAACGAATAGCTGTCATCGGTGTCCAGCGCCTTCGATCTGGCGAAGCCGTTGTCTTCCGAGGCGATGCCGTGCGGGATGTCGTCGCGGTTCGTCCAGGTGACTGTGGTGCCGGCCTTCACCGTCAGCGTTTGCGGCGTGAAGGTGAAGTTGTCGATGGATATCGCGCCGGCGGCCGGCTGCGGCGCATTTTGCGCCCAGCCCGGCAGCACGACCGCGGCCAGCATCGTCGCGGTTGCGGCGCCGAGGCCGGCCGCGACGAGCGCGCTGCGCATAGTGTTTGATACGGATTTTGTGAGCGACATTGGCGGGCTCCTTCAGCCTTGCAACGGGCTGTCGATGATGGCGAGGCGCTGCTCGTTTTGTTTGAATGTGACGTTGGCGATGCCGAGCACGGTGCCCAGCTTATCGACCGGGAAGTCCTTGATCGGCCCTGGCGAGGGAGCGGTGCCCGGTGCCGGTTGCGGAAACGCCGTCGAGCGGGCGGTGTGGAACGTGACGTTGCCTTCCACTTTCTGCATGATCTGGTGGATATGCCCGTTGAGCACGGTCACCGAGCCGAAGCGCTTGAGATACGTCAGCGCCTGGGCCGAGTCGTCGGTGCCCCATCCCCATTCCGGATAGATCGTCCACAGCGGAATGTGCGCGAACACGACGATCGGGGTCGAAGCGGAGCGGCCTTTCAGGTCGTCCTCGAGCCATTCAAGCTGCTCGGCGCCGAGGTCGCCCATGCCGCCGCCTTTGAGATTAAAGACGTTGACGAGACCGATGAAATGCACGCCGTTGGCGTCGAATGAGTACCAGCCGGCGCCTTTGGTGCCGCTTCCGTAGCGATCGAGATAAAACTTCCGGTCCGGGTCGAGGAAATCGTGCTCGCCGGGAACGTAATGCACATCGAGACGCGCCTGCGAGATGACCTTATCGGCGTCGTCGAACTGCGCTTCCAGCGACAAATGGCTGATGTCGCCGGTGTGAATCATGAAGGCCGGCTTCTGCGGCAGTGTCAGCGCATTGACCTTGGCGATGGCCTCTTCGAGCGTGCCGAGCGCGTTTGAGTTGGGCGGCAGATGGAAACCAACATGACTGTCGCTGATCTGCAGGAAGGTGAGGCCTTTGGCTTCCGCCGCGGCGGCTTCGCCCATGATGCCGAGCGCGTGCGGTACGCCGCCGGATACGGTCCACAACACGCCGGTGCCGACCCAGGTCATGCATTCCAGCACTTTGCGCCGGCTGACGCCGTCGTCGCGATTGGTAAAGCTCATTGCCGATCTCCTCCTCGGAAAGGCCGATGGCCACCAAACCACGATGGCCGTGGCGGCTTTTGCGGCTTCCGAGGAGATGATTGGGTAGGCCCGCAGTTTATTCCCGGGAGGAGTGCGAATTTCGATGGGTGGCGATCGCGGCCCGCTGCTATACCCTCCCGGCCAACGAACTGTGCCGGGCGCGCCAGCAACGCGAAATTCATGCTGCAATCGACAATCGCATCGGTCGAGACGCGGGCCTCTTGGGTCGTCGCCAGCATGATCCTGGTGGTCATGGCGATTGCGTTCGGCGCGCCGTGGATCACCGTCGTCGCGCTCAAGGACATCGCCGCCGAGGTCGACGGCGAGCGCTCGGTTCCGGCCTTTGCCATCGCCCTGATGTGGATCGGCTCCGGCGTCGGCGGCATCCTCATGGGCCGCATTGCCGAGCGGGTCGGCGTGCGCTGGACGGTGATGTTCGGCGCCGCAATGATCGCGCTCGGCTTGGCGCTGTCGACCTTGGGTCCGTCGTGGCCGCTTTATATCGGCCACGGCCTGTTCATCGGCCTGATCGGCATCGGCGGCATCAACGCTCCCTGCTACGTCTATGTCAGCCGCTGGTTCGATCGCCGGCGCGGTTCGGCGCTGGCTTTGATTTCAAGCGGCGCCTATCTCGCCGGCGCGATCTGGCCGCCGATATTCGCCCGCGCGATCGAATATGCCGGCTGGCGGCATACCATGCTGTATTACGCCGCCTTCGAGCTCGTCGATCATCGCGCCGGCCGCGGCGCTATTTTTGGAGCAGCCGCCGGATACGCCGCATCACGTTCTGCATGCGGACAGAGGAGGCAAACCAAAGTCGGTGATGGGCTGGCCGCCAAATCTCGTGTTTGGGCTGCAGATGGCCGCGATCTTCACCTGCTGTATTCCGATGTCGATGCCGCAAGGCCATCTGGTGGCGTTTTGCACCGATCACGGCATCAGCGCCGCCAGCGGCGCGGCGATGGTGTCGGTTCTGCTCGGCGCGGCGTTTTTCAGCCGCCAGGTTTGGGGCGCGATTTCCGATCGGATTGGCGGTCTGTATACGATGCTCGCCGGCTCGGCCTGCCAGGCGCTCGGTATGCTGGCGTTTCTGTTGACGCAAAACGAAGTCGGACTTGTTCACGGTCGCGGCGCTGTTCGGGATGGGCTTTTCCGGCCTGGTTCCCGCCAACGTGCTGGCCTCGCGCGAACTGTTTCCGGTCAACGACGCCTATTGGCGGATGCCGACGCTGCTTCTGTGCAGCGGCTTCGGCATGGCGACCGGCGGCTGGATCGCCGGCGTGATCTACGACTATTTCGGCTTTTACGCGCCGGCTTTCGCCACCGGGCTTGGCGTCAATATTCTCAATTTCATGATCATCGGCACGCTGGCCTTGCGCCAGCGCGAGACCGCGCCGGCATGAAGCATTAGTGCGCTGCCGGGCGCAAATCGACGCGCTTGATCGGCGCGGCGGCTCTCGCTTCGGCAGGTTTGGCGCGCGCCGCGCAAAAATCTTCGACGGCCGCGACGATGGCCGCGCTGGTCAGCGTGCGGCGCTCCGGGCTCGCCAGTTGCAATTCCTCCTGGCGGTTGACGATCGAGCCGGCCTCGAGCAGCACCGCCGGCATCCGCGTTGCGCGCAACACGATGAGCTGGTCGTAGCGATAGACGCCGGCTTTGGCGTCGACGAGCTCGCGGCGGCGGTGTCCCATCAGCGGCAGCGTGTAATGCGGCGTGTATTGTAGGCCGCGCGCTTGCATCTCCGTGCCCAGAAATTTGCCGAACAGCAGGCTGCCGGCGCGATCCGGATTATCGTTGGAGATGAAAATGGCATAGCCGGGATAGTCGTCGTTGTAATGCTGCTCTTGACCGGCGTATTGCCAGGTCTGCAACAGATTGTCCGGCACCGAATCGTGGTGGATGGCGATAAACAGGTCGGCATGCATGGCATTGGCGCGCGCCGCCCGCTCGAACAGGCCGCGCCACGGCGCCGTCGCGGTTATCAGGAGCGTAGCCTCGCCGAAGCCGGCGTCGGCGAGCGACTGCTTTGATCTGTTGGGCAAGCTGAAGATTGAAGGCGTATTCCGGAATCCCCCGCGCGCTCATGGCGCCGGGCACATCGACGGTATGGCCGACATCGACCGCGACGCGGAATTTCGCCCGCTGGCAATTGTCCGGCTTGGCCGCGACAGGGGCCGGCTCCTCGCCTCGCGACGCCGGCGGGGCGGCGAAGAGGCAGGCTGCTGCAAGCAAGGCGCCGAGCGTCAGTCCGGCGTGCCGTAAACCGATCATGAAGGCGCCTTCCGTGCGTGGTTACCACTGCGCCGGGCCGCAGACCTAATCGCGGGACCCACTTTATACCCAAGCTTGCGCTTGTGCACGGCGCGGTCCTGTCGTACCAAAACGAGCAGTGCATTTGTTGGGTGGGGCTGGGTATTTAATGGCGAAATTCGTCGGAATTTGCGTCGTTCTGTTTGTCCTTGCGGTCGGGCTTGTTGTCGTGAACCAGCCGCAGGATATGGCCGCTTTATTCGGGGCGTTCCGCTCCGAGCCGCTGGCGCAAAAACTTGCCTGGTTCCTGGTCGTCCTCATTCCGCTCCTGCTCATTCCCTCGGCGCTTTGGCTGGTCGAGGCCTTGCTGCGCCAGCAACGCGCAAACGCCGCGCTTGAACTGCGGCTCGGCGGCGTGCGCGACGGCGTGCGCGAACTGACGAAGTTGCAGATCGACGCCGACGCGGCGGTGCATCATCTCGCCCGCACCGATCCGGAGGCCGCCCTCGGTGCGGTCACGCAGCGCCTGGCCGAGGCCGAAAGCGCGGCGCAGGTTCAGGAAAGCCGCAACGAGATCGGCGACTTGCAGTCGCAAGTCGACGAACTGCGCGGCCGCCAGCAGGTTCTGCGCGAGCGGCTCGTTCCGGTATTGGAGAAAAGACGATCCATCGAACGGCTTTTCGCCGACCTCGAGAGCCGCGAGAACGACATCGAACGGTCGCTTGCCGAGATTGCCAGCGGCGACGATGCGACCGCGATCGAAATGCGTCTTAATAATTTGATGGAATTTGTCCGCCGCAGCCATGAGCGTTGCGACGAGTTCGATCATGCGGCAAAGACGATCGGCGGTCTGAAGAACGATTTCATCGAATTGCGGACGCGGCTCGAGCCGCTTGCCGCGGAGCAAGATGGCATCAAACGCCGGGTCAGGGATCTCGGCGAAGCGCAAGAGAAGCTGGCGGCGAATATCGATGCGTTGCAGCAGACGCCGCAAGGCAGCTTGGCCGCGCGCGTGGCGGCGTTTGCCGACGACAAGAAGAAGCTCGAAGACGGCGTTGGGGACCTCGAAATGCAATTGTCCAGGCTGACGACGCTGCGCAACGACGTCGAAGGCGTGTCTGTCAATTTCGATCGGGCGCTCGACCTGGTTTCGGCGTCCGGCGCAGGCAATGCCGACGGCCGCGTGGCGGAACTTTCGCAATTCGTCAAAGCGACGCAAGCGCGGCTCGACGAGATCGAACGCAACATGGCCACCGTGGGCCAATTACAGGCGCGGCTCAACGACCTGCAATCCCGCCTCGTCCCGCTCGAATCCAGCGACGGCGGCGTGGCGGATCTGATCGCCCGGGTGGCGGAGGTCCGCGACCGTCTCGCCGCCAAAATCGAACGTATCGAGGCCGACGAGAACGGCGATCTGGCCACGCGGGTCAATGCGTTTCTCGAAACCAAGCAGGAACTTGAAAAGCGCGTTTCGACCGTCAACGAGCATTTTTCCAAGCTGGCGAGCATCCGCAACGACATCGCCGGCCTGTTCGACAAATTATCGAGCGCTGCGGACGCGAACTGATCGGCGCGCGCCATGCGAGTTTGTCCGCATGACTTTGCCGCGGGTCAGGTTCGCGATTGCAGGTTTCCGCTTGCAGGCAGGCAGGCGCTGAGGCAAATTCTCCGTCAATAAGAACGGGCGTCGGGCCGGCGCGGTTGACCGAGCTTCGCCCGCAACGGGAGGATCCGCATGAAGCGCGCATGGAGCGCCGCGGCAATCGCTTTCGCCGCATTCCTGGTAGCATCACCGGCACGGCTCAACGCTCAGAGCGCCGTTAGCATCAAAGCCGACGATATCGGCGGCGTGGTCGCGGGGCCGCACGGTCCGGAAGCCGGCGTCTGGGTGATCGCGGAGACCCACGATTTTCCCACCCGTTACGCCAAGATCGTGGTGACCGACGATCAAGGCCGCTACGTCGTGCCCGACCTGCCTAAAGCCAAATATCAGGTCTGGGTGCGCGGCTATGGCCTCGTCGATTCGGCGAAGGTCGACGCCGTCCCCGGCAAGCACTCAATCTGACTGCCGTGCCCGCGCCAAACGACGCCGAGGCGGCAAAATATTATCCGGCGATCTATTGGTTCGCGATGCTGAAAATCCCGGGCAAGGATCAGTTCGGCGGCAAGAGCGACATCCCGGACAACGTCACGCAAGTCGATTGGCTGACCGCGATCAAGAACCAGGCCTGCGTCGGCTGCCATCAGCTCGGCCAGCTCTCGACGCGGACCATCCCGGCGGGATTGGGCGAGTTCAAGAACGGCGAAGAGGCTTGGGAGCGGCGCGTGCAGGCCGGTCAGGCCTCGCCGCTGATGGTGAACGTGCTTGCCGGAAAATTCGGCGGCGTGCCGTTTAAATATTTCGGCGAGTGGACCGACAGCATCGCCAATGGCGCACTGCCGTTCGCCAAGCCGCCGCGGCCGCAAGGCGTCGAGCGCAATATCGTGATCACGGAATGGGATTGGGGCAGCCCCGATAAATATCTGCACGATCTGATTTCGAGCGACAAGCGCAATCCGACCGTCAACGCCTACGGCCCGCTCTACGGCTCCACCGAATACGCCACCGACCACGTGCCGGTGCTCGATCCGAAGACGCAGAAGGTCTCCTACATCACGCCGCCGGAAGGCGCCGACGTGCCGGAAGCCTTCGGTCCGGGTCACGCCGCCATCGAGAAGCCGCTGGCGGCGTCGGCCTATTGGGGCATGCAGCAGATCTGGGATACCAAGTTCGACAATCACAACGACATGTTCGACGGCAAGGGCAAGGTCTGGATGACCGGGACCAATCACGCGCCCGGCACGCCGGCCTTCTGCCGCAAGGGCTCGGACAATCCTTACGCCAAGGCGTTCCCGATCGACACCAACGAACGGCAATTGGCGATGTACGATCCGAAGGCGAAGAAGTTCACCTTCATCGACACCTGCTTCGGCACCCATCATCTGCAATTCGGCTTCGACAAGGACAATACCTTGTGGACCAGCGGCGGCGGGCCGGTCGCCGGCTGGCTCGACACCAAAGTGTTCGACGAGACCGGCAGCGCCGAGAAGGCGCAAGGCTGGGCGCCGTTCGTGCTCGACACCAACGGCAACGGCAAGCTCGACGATTACACCGAGCCGGGCAAGCCGACGGATCCGAACAAGGACATGCGGATCGCCGGCTCCGGCACTTACGCGGTGATGCCGAATCCGGTCGACGGTTCGATCTGGTACACCAGGAATGTGTTCGCCGGCAGAAGCGGCGTCCTGCGCTTCGATCCGAAGACCAAGCTGTCGGAGGTCTACAATATCCCGATGCCGGGCTTCGGCCCGCGCGGCGGCGACATCGATTCCAAGGGCGTCGTCTGGGTGTCGCTCGCCAGCGGCCACCTCGGCAGCTTCGACCGCTCGAAGTGCAAAGGCCCGCTCAACGGCCCGAAGGCGACCGGCGATCAATGCCCGGAAGGCTGGAGCTTCTACAAATATCCGGGTCCTGGCTTCCAGGGCATCGGCGATAACAGCGCCGAGGCGAGCTACTACACCTGGGTCGACCAGCACAACGCGGTCGGGCTCGGCAAGGACGTGCCGATCTCGACGGCGGACGAGAATGACGGCTTCGCCGCCCTGGTCGACGGCAAGATGGTGATGCTGCGCATTCCTTATCCGCTCAGCTATTACGCCAAGGGCCTCGATGCCCGCATCGACGACCCGAAAGCCGGCTGGAAGGGCAGGGGCCTGTGGTCGTCCGAAGGCGATCGCACGCCGTGGCTCAAGGAAGGCGGCAAAGGCATGACGCCGATGGCCGTGCATATCCAGATCCGGCCCAATCCGCTGGCGGATTGAACGTTCGGCAGCAGCCATCAACCAAATACCGCCCGGCGCGGCACGGCGCCGGGCGGCTTGCTTTTCCAGCCGACCTCTGCCGGTATTGTTGTTGCGTGGCATTTGCTTGAGGAGCGAAACATGGTTCGCGAGCCCGTTCTGACAACGGTCGACGTTACCGGTCTTCGTCCGACCCAGATCACCGTCGGCATGCGCGAGGTCATGGCCAAGCGTAAACACTGGCGCGAGACCGGCGCAAAAAAGAGCGAAAAATTCCTCGGCACGCATATGATTCCGGTGATCCTCGGCCCAAAACAGCGCAACTATGTCATCGATCATCATCATCTCGCGCTGGCGCTGCACGAGGAGGGGGTCAAGCAGGTCGCGGTCACGGTCATTGCCAATTTGAGCAAGCTCGATCTCGACGCGTTCTGGACGGTGATGGACAATCGGTCCTGGATGCATCCTTTCGATGCCAAGGGCCAGCGCCGGCACTACAGGGATATTCCCAAATCCATCACCGAGACTGGTCGACGACCCGTTCCGCTCGCTGGCCGGCGAATTGCGCCGGGCCGGCGGTTTTGCCAAGGACACCACGCCGTTTTCGGAATTTCTGTGGGCCGATTTCCTGCGCCGGCGGATGAAACGCAAGCTGGTCGAGGGCGACTTCGGGCGCGCCATCGAGAAGGCGCTCGCTCTCGCCAGGACTGACGACGCCGGTTACCTGCCCGGCTGGTGCGGCCCGTCGCCGGAGGATCGGATCGGTCGTGACCCCGGGGATTTTCCAGGAGCAAGTCTGCGGTGAAGTGGCCATGAATGGCGGAAGCGTCTCTGCTATATTGCGCGCGACAATGACGGAACGGTGAGTGCCAGTGCCTAAGATGACGGGACAAATTCGCGCCGGGCTGGCGGTAGCGCTGATTGCTGTGGCGCTAGCCGGCTGCAGCGGGCTGAAAAAGGACACCGCCCCGATCGATCCCAATACCTATCCGGCCAGCTACCGCACCCAGATCGCAGCATTTCTGCGACAATCGTTGACCAACCGGGCCGACTTCCGCGGCGCGCTGATCTCGCAGCCGACGTTGATGCCGCTCGGCGATAGCCAGCGTTACATCGTCTGCGTGCAGCTCCACGGTAGTAGTCAAGTCAAGACCAAGGTCGCGATCTATTTCGCCGGCATGATCTCGCAATTTATCGATGCCACACCCGAGCAATGCGGCACGGCGGCCTATGCGCCGTTCAATGAGCTCGCCGCCGCAATGCCGCCGGCATGACCGGCAGCGTTTCCGCAATGCCCAATCTGGACAGCGACGTTCTGATCGTCGGCGCGGGACCCACCGGCCTGACGCTCGCCATCGACCTCGGCAGGCGCGGGGTGCGGTGCACGCTGATCGAGCAAAAGGAGCGCCCGGCATTTTTGCCGAAGATGGAGCGCATCAATGCGCGCTCGATGGAAATCTACCGCCGCATGGGCATGGCGGAAAAAATTCGTGCCGCCGGCTTGCGGTCCGATTGCCCAATGGACGTCTACATCATCCTCGAGCTGACCGAGCCGCCGCTGTTGCACTTGCCCTATCCGTCGGTCGAGGAGGCACGGGCGAAGACGCGCGCCAGCAATGACGGCACGCTGCCGCTCGAACCTTATCAGCTGATCTCGCAATACACGCTCGAGCCGTTTCTCAAAGCGGTGGCCGAAACGCTTCCCGCGGTGACCGTGCGCTATGGCTGCGAATTCATCTCGCTGCGCCAGGACGAAGGCGGCGTCACGGCGCGGGTGCAGCCGCACGACGGCGGCACGCAGGAAATCCGCGCCGCGTACCTCGTCGGCTGCGACGGCGGCGCCAGCGCGGTGCGCCAGGAGCTTGGCATCGGGCTGTCCGGCGAAGGCAATTTGCTGGGGCTGCGTCAGGCGCTGTTCCGCTGCGACGAACTGTTCGATCGCATGCCGATCGGTAACGGTGCGCATTCGGGGCCCGGCCACGGCCGGCACTATCACGTGGCTGACGCCAAATCGACGTTCCTGATCATGCAGGATTCGACCAAACATTGGACCCTGCATTCCGTCGTCGACAGCGATGACGAGATGAAGGCGGCATTCGAGCGAGTCGTCGGCGTTGCCGGTGAAATATGAGATGCTGTCGTGCGCGCCGTGGCGGCAGAATTTGCTGCTCGCCGACCGCTACGGCAAGGACCGGGTGTTTCTTGCCGGCGACGCCGTGCATCTCGTGATTCCGACCGGCGGGCTCGGCATGAATTCCGGCGTCGGCGACGCCATCGATCTATCGTGGAAGCTTGCCGCTACGCTTGATGGCTGGGGCGGACCGGCCCTGCTTAAATCCTACGAGATCGAGCGCCGCCAGATCGGCGATCGCAATGTCGGCGCCTCGCGCTATGCCACCGATCGGGCGGCGCAAATGGCGCGCGATGTGGCGGCCGAACATCGCCGAGGATTCGCCGGCCGGCGCCGCCACGCGCCGCGAGCTTGCCGCGGTCGCCGACGTCGAGCAGCGCAAGAGCAACGAGATGATCGGCGCCGAGCTCGGCTATCGCTATGTCAATTCCCCCATCATCTGCAACATACCCGGCGGGCCCGAGCATCTGTTTCGCGACTATCAGCCGACCACATGGCCCGGCGCGCGGCTGCCGCATGTCTGGCTCGACGACGGCACGCCGATGCAGGACCGCATCGGCGACGGCTTCACGATTCTCAAGCTCGGCGGCACCGCGGCCGATGCGAGCGGGCTCGAGCGCGCCATTCGTTCACACGGCGCGCCGGTTGCGGTGCTCGACATTCCCGATCGCGCGCCCCGCGACGTCTATGGCTACGATCTGATTTTGGTGCGGCCGGACATGCACGTGGTCTGGCGCGGCAATGCGGCGCCGGAGGATGCGGCACATGTCGCAGCCGTTGCGACGGGACACTTCTCGCCGGCTTTCTGACGGTCACCGGCTGGCGCGCGGAAGTCAGAGTTTGGCGATCGTCAGCGCCATCCCGCCGAGTGCGCCGACAATGACCACCAGGAGCGGCGGCGCGCGCCAGACGGTCAGGAGCACGAAGCCGACAAGCGCGACGCCGAAATCACCGGGCGTGTTGACCGAGCTGGTCCAGACCGGATTGTACAGCGCCGCGCCGAGCAGGCCGACCACGGCGGCATTGATGCCGCGCATGACGGCCTGCGCGCCGGCGCGCTTACGCGAACGTCTCCCAGAACGGCAAAGTGCCGAGCAAAATCAAAATGCCGGGAAGAAAGATGCCGATCAGGCCGAGCGCCGCGCCGGCGATGCCGTGCGGCGATGGTTTCACCACAGTGCCGAGATAGGCCGCGAACGTGAACAGCGGGCCGGGAACCGCCTGCGCGGCGCCATAGCCGGCGAGGAAAGTGTCATCGCTGATCCAGCCCGGGCCGACAAAGGCTTGGCGTAACAGTGGCAGCACGACATGGCCGCCGCCGAAGACAAGCGCGCCGGTGCGATAGAAGGCATCGAACAGCGCAATACCCGGCGCGGCTTCGATGCTCTGGATGAGCGGCAGTCCCAGAAGCAGAAGCGAAGAACAGCGTCAATGCCGCCAGTCCCGTCGCGCGGCCGACCGGGATCGGCATATGCGCTCCCGCGATCGGCTGCGCGCCGCGACAACAGCCACAGCCCGGCAAGGCCACCCAGCGCGATCGCCAGGATCTGCGCCACCGAGGAGGTGCTGAAACAGAATGACGAGCGCGGCAACCACCGCGATCGAGGCGCGCTCTTTGTCCGGACACAGCGTGCGTACCATACCCCAGACGGCCTGCGCCACGATGGCGACAGCGACGAGCTTGAGCCCATGCAGCAAGCCGGTGCCGACCGGGCCGATCAGCGCGCCGGCGCCATAGGCGAACAGAACGAGCGCGATCGCCGATGGTAGCGTAAAGCCGGTCCACGCGGCGAGCGCGCCGCCATAGCCGGCTCGCATCAAGCCGATGGAAAATCCGACCTGGCTCGAAGCGGGGCCCGGCAGAAACTGACATAGCGCCACGAGGTCGACATAGGCCTGCTCGTCGAGCCATTTGCGGCGGACGATGAATTCATCGTGGAAATAGCCGAGATGCGCGATCGGGCCGCCGAAGCAAGTGAGCCCTAGCCGCAAAAACACGGCAAAGACTTCGGCGACGCTGCCGCCCGGCGCGGTGGCGGCTGCCGGATCGGCGGTATCGCGCGGCGTGACGCTCATAGCAGCCCTGGTGGGTTTGCGGCCGCATTGTCAAAAAGTTTCCGGCCGCAAGCAAGCGTGCGGCCCGGTCTGGGCGAAAGTGCGTAAGCGGTATCCCAACCCGGCGCCCTTCTTCAGCCGAGGTCCCGAAACGGCAGGACCGCGCGCGTTGCTGCGCCACGCCCGCGACAGAGGGCGGAAATTCCCCTATAAATGAGCGCTCATTTTGCCATTCGAGGACATCATGACTCCTGTCGTTGCATTGATTGCGCCCGGCGCGATGGGCGCCGCGGTCGGGAAAAGGCTCGTCGATAACGGCGGTCAAAGTGCTCACCTCGCTGCAAGGGCGCAGCGAGGAAACCGCGGCGCGCGCCAAGGCCGCCGGCATGGCCGACGCGAACGACGAGGAGATCGCGGCCGCCGATTTCATCCTCTCCATTCTGCCGCCGGGCGACGCGCTGGCGCTGGCCGAGCGTTTCGTGCCGGCGCTGCAAGGCCAGCAACGCAAAGCCGGTCTATGTCGATTGCAACGCCATCAATCCGAAGACGGTCGAACGCGTTGCGGCAGCGATTGCGCCGACCGAGTGCCCATTCGTCGATGCCGGGCATCATCGGCTCGCCGCCAGCCGAAGCCGGGGGGAATGCGGGGCCCGCGCTTCTACGCGTCGGGGCCCGCGGCGCCGCGGTTCGCTACGCTTGCGCGACTACGGCCTTGACATCCGCGTGCTCGACGGCGCGATGAGCGCCGCCTCGGCGCTGAAAATGTCCTATGCCGGCATCACCAAGGGCACCCAGGCGATCGGTGCGGCGATGATGCTCGCGGCGACGCGCGCCGGCTCCGCCGATGACTCTGTTCGCCGAACTGCAAGTCAGCCAGAAGGAAATGTTCGCCTGGTTCAAGCGGCAATTGGCGCTGATGCCGCCAAAAGCCTATCGCTGGGTCGCCGAGATGCAGGAGATCGCCGGCTTCGTCGGCGACGATCCTGCGGCGCGCGAACTCTACGAAGGCGCCGCGCAATTCTACGAGCGCTTCGCCGAGGATTTCGAGCGGCGACAAAAAAGACGCCGCGGCGCTCGCGGCGTTTTTGGGAAAGAGCTCGTCCTGCGAACTTGCCGGATCTAACTTGTTAAGCCACCGCCGCGCGAAGCCGAGCAGCCCCTGCGGCAGGAAGATGATCATGGCGATAAAAACGATGCCGAGCGGGATCAGATAGGGGAACTGGTCGCCGAACAATTGGGACAGCAATTCGCGCATCAGCTGGAAGAAACCGGCGCCGACGATCGGCCCGACCAGCGTGCCAATGCCGCCCATGACGTTGTAGATCACGGTGTCGCCCGAGGTGAGAAAGTAGACGAAATCGGGCGCGGCGAATTCGTTCTGTACGGCGTAGAGCACGCCGGCAAGTCCGGCGAACAGCCCGGACAGCATCACCGAAACGATCTTGTAGCGCTCGACCGGGTAGCCGATGGCGCGGGTGCGCGGCTCGTTCTCGCGGATCGATTGCAGCACCATGCCGAACGGCGATTGGGTGACCCGCCGCAGGATCAGATAGGACGCCGTCACCACCGCGAGCACGAACCAGTGCATGGTCGTCGGCGAGAAGCGGAATCGTAGAGGAACGGGATCGTACAGATGCGGGCGGGTGAAGATCAGCCCGTTCTCGCCGCCGGTCACCGCCGTCCAGGTGAAGATGATGACATAAAAGATCTGGCTGAAGATCAGCGTGGTGATGGCGAAATAAATGTCGCGCAGCCGGGTCGAGAAGAAGGCGACGAACAAGGCGGCGCCGGCGGCGCCGGCGAGCCCGAACAGAATCGCGAGCCATAGATTGGGCGGGCTCACCAACAACAGCGCGCCGGCGGCGCCATACATGCCCAGCCCGAAAAACGCCGAATGG
This sequence comes from uncultured Alphaproteobacteria bacterium, assembly GCA_963816565.1. Classification (GTDB taxonomy): domain Bacteria; phylum Pseudomonadota; class Alphaproteobacteria; order Rhizobiales; family Xanthobacteraceae; genus BOG-931. The sequence continues at coordinate 57,288 of CAWFLM010000007.1, forward strand.
CCGAACGAGATCATGCCGGTGTAGCCGATCAAAAGATCGGACGACATCGCCAGCAGGCCCCAGATCAGAACTTCGGTGAGAAAGCGCCGCCAGAATTCCGGCAGCACGAGCGGCGCCACGATCAGCACCGCCATCACCACGCAGAAGCCGATCCAGAAAACGGCGGTGTGGCTCAAGGCTTTGCCGAACGGCATCTCTTGAGCGAGTCGGTTTTATCGAGCGGCGCGGTGGTCATTTCGGGGTCGCACGAACAAGCCGGTGGGACGAAACAGCAGCGTCAGGATCAGTACGACAAAGGAGACGATGACCGCCTGCGACGGATCGACCCAGATCGCGGCGTAGGCCTCAAGCAGGCTGATGAAGATGGCGGCGACGATCGAGCCGACAAGATTGCCCATGCCGCCAACCACCACGACGATGAAGGCCTTAAGCACCCAATCGAGCCCATGGTGTGGTTGACGCCGGCCATCGGGGCGAACAACACGCCGCTCGCCGCCGCCATCGCGGCGCCGATGGCGAATACGCCGGTGTAGACCAGCGGCACCGGGATGCCCATGGCTTGCGCCATGACGCGGTCCTGCGCGGTGGCCCTGATCCAGACCCCGAACTTGCCGTATTTCAGGAACAGCCAGAAGCCGCCGATGATGGCGGCCGACAACGCCGCGATCAGAATGCGATACCAGGGATATTGCAGATAAAACAATGTGAATTCGGCGCCGATCGGCTCCGGAATCTTGCGCACCACCGGCCCGAATTGCCACAGCGCGTAATTCTGCAAGACCAGCGAAATGCCGAATGTGACGAGGATCGTGTTCAGCGGATCGCGCCGATCAGCGGCCGCAGCGTCACGATTTGAGTGCCGCGCCGAGGATGGCGACGATCAGCGCCGAGCCGATCAAAGCCAGCCAGAAGCTCCCGGTGGTCGTGAAGATGACGAAGCCGATATAGGCGCCGAGCATGAACAATTCGCCATGCGCGAAGTTCACCACGTCCATGATGCCGAAAATCAGCGTCAGACCGGAGGCGATCAGTGCCAGGATCATGCCGGTAACGATGCCGTTGACCGTCTGGATGATCAGCAGGTCGATGGGAATGGCTTGAAAGAAATGACCCACCGCGTCCATCGCTCACACCCCAAGATATTGCTTGATGACGGCGTCGTTCACGTCGATTTCGAGGCCGCGCAATGATGGCGCACGCAGCCTTTCTCCATGATGTAGACGCGTTGGCTCGCCGCAAGCGTCAGCGGCACGTTCTGCTCGACTAACAAGATGGCGACGCCTTCGTTGTGCAGAAACTCGATGATGTTGCGGATCTGCGAGACCATGCGCGGCATCAGGCCTTCGGTCGGCTCGTCGAGCAGGATGATCTTCGGCTCCAGCATCATGGCGCGCGCGATCGCCAGCATCTGCTGCTCGCCGCCCGAGAGCGTGCCGCCGGCCTGGCCGCGCCGCTCCGCCAGCACCGGGAAGAAGGCGAACACTTTGTCGAGCAGCGTCCGGCGCTTGTCTTCAGTGACGCCATCGCGGTCGAGGCCGGTGCGCAGGTTCTCCATCACCGTGAGCAGACGGAAGATGCGGCGGTCCTCCGGCACGTAGCCGATGCCAAGCCGCGCCAGCTTGTGCGGCGGCAACCCGGTGATGGCATGGCCGTCGAGCCGCACCGTGCCTTGGCTCGGCTGCACCAGGCCCATGATGGTCTTCAACGTCGTGCTCTTGCCGACGCCGTTGCGGCCAAGGAGCCGACCACCTCGCCCAGGCCGACTTGAGCGAGACGCCATGCAGGATATGGCTCTTGCCGTAATACGTGTGCACGTCGTCGACGCGACGAGCGGCGCGACGCCCGGCGAATGGTTCGAAATTATCGGCAATTGTCCAGGCGCTCATGTCTTGAGATAGACCTCCAGCACTTTGGGGTTCGCCTGGATTTCCTCGGGCGTACCTTCGGCGAGAATTGCGCCGTAGTTAAGCACGGTGATGCGGTCGCACAGCTCCATCACCACCTGCATGTCGTGCTCGACGATCAGGATGGTGAGAATTCTTGGCGATGCGCCGCATCAGCGCCTTGGTCTCGTCGGTTTCGGCCTGGCTCATGCCGGCGGTCGGCTCGTCGAGGCACAGCAGTTTCGGTCGGTGGCGAGCGCGATGCCGATTTCGAGATTGCGCTGCTCGCCATGCGAAGAGTCGCCGGCCAGTACGTCGGCCTTGCCGAGCAAGCCGACGGAATGCAGCGCCGCTTCCGCCTTTTGATTGATATCGGTCAGCGCGGCGTGATGCGCAACATGTTCCAGCCGTGCCGGCGCGATTGCGCGGCGATGCGTACGTTTTCCAGCGCCGTCGCGTTGGGCAGGATGTTGGTGATCTGGTAGGAGCGCGCGATGCCCTTTTGCGAGATCGCGTTCGAGGGCAGCCCGGTAATCTCGTCGCCGTTGAAGATGATACGGCCACTGGTCGGCCGCAACACGCCGGTCAGGCAATTGAAGAACGTGCTCTTGCCGGCGCCGTTCGGCCCGATAATGGCGCGCACCTCATCGCGCCACACTTCGAAATTGACGTCGGACAACGCCGACAGCCCGCCGAAACGGACGGACAACAGTTCGGTCTTGAGCATAGGTTCCGACGCGGCTCCCCGGCCAACTACCGGGGAGCCGACGTCGATCGAGGCTTCCGCACGCACTTAGTCCGCACGCACTTAGGCAGTGAACGTGCAGGCCGGCGGGACGATGGTCTTGTCTTTCTCCACCGTCTCAAGAAGTTGAACGTGCCGCCTTTGACCCTATAGAGGAACTCGCGCAGGAAGGCTTGGTGATCGGCCTTGCGCAGCGTCTTGTCGCCCTGCGGGAAGTCGGCCCCTTCCTTCATTTCGAGGCCTTCAAGCGCTTCGATCAGCTTCATCGTGTCGGCGCGGCTGTCGAACTTCGACATTTCCATGCCGACCTTGAGCGCGTTGATGGCCTCGAAGTTCGACTGCACATAGCGGTCGGGCAGCGGGCCGGACGGATCGACCTTCGCAAGCCGCTTTTTGGCCTCGTCGAAGAAGGCGTGCTGGTAAGGCGTATCCAGCGGGCCCTCAAAGATCGGAATGTAACGGTTGATGGCGACGAAGCCGTCAATCTTGTTGCCGAGCGCGGGCAGGTTGATCAATTCCGAAATGGCGCCATCGCCGGCCCATTTGTACTTCTTGGTGAGGCCGAGGTCGTAGGCCTGATTGCCGATGGTCACGCCATCCTTGCCGAAGAAGATGCCGAACAACCCGTCGAAATCGCCGGAAATTTTCGATAGGAACGGCGTCATGTCGGGGGTGCCGAGCGGGATGCCGGTGGTGCCGACCACCTCGCCGCCGTTGTTTTTGATCTGCGGCGATATAGGCATCGCGGGTCGACTGGCCCCAGGAATAATCGGCGTAGACGATGTGCCACTTCTTGCCCATCTTGGCGAGCATCGGCCCGAAGGCGACTGCCTGCGCCGGCGCGTAGTCGTGGATACGGAAGCTGTAGCGGTTGCACTTGCTGGTGGTCAGCGTGGTGTCGAGGCACACACTGATCATGTTGACGATCTTGGCCTCTTCCCAGACCGGCATGCAGGCGAGACAGATGTTGGACAGGAAGCCGCCGACATGGGCGTCGATATTGTCCTCCTGCGCCAGCTTCTCGGTCTTTTGCCGTCCGATGGCCGGCGAACTGCCATCATCCACGATGTCCAGCTCGACCGGACGGCCGTTGATGCCGCCGTTGGCGTTGATGCGGTCGGCCGCCATCTGCAGTCCGACCACCGCGGTCTTGCCGCCGTCGGCGCCGGCGCCGGAGAGGGGCTGCTCGGAACCGATCTTGTAAGCCTTGGCAGCGCCGAAAGCGGCGCGCCACGGCGCCGGGAGCAGCATCATGGCGCCGATCGCGCCGCCGCCCCAGCCGACGAGGCGGCGGCGGGTGACTTTGCCGCTGTACCAGATGTCTTCTGCCCATTTCTCTTCTTTCCACTTTTCAGTCATCGGATGTCCCTCCTCTGGATTTCCTGCCATTGAAGTCCCCATGCTGCCGGCCCTTGAGCGGGCTCTTGGCGAGCGATTTCGGCGTTAGCAAACGCGATCTTGAGGTGAGTTTCAACCGAATTCGCATAGCCGGCCCCTGGCGGCGACTGCCGCGCCGCGCGTAACATCGTCGCGCCGCGGCCGTCTTTTTCCGCGGCCGGCTGATGATAAAGTGGGCATAAAGGCTTTGCGGCAGGATCGGAATGGAGGAGCACGGGATGGCAACGGCGACGGTACGACGGGAAGATCCCGAGGCGCTTGCTCAGACCGGGCGTGCGGCGCGGCACGCGATCCGGCGCGAGCGCATGCCGGACCGACCTCGGGGCTGGCGCCCGGATTCGTGCAGGCCAATCTCGCGATCCTGCCGCAGGCCTGGCCGAGGATTTTTTGCGGTTTTGCCAACTCAATCCCAAGCCGTGTCCGCTGATCGGCGTCGTCGCGCCGGGCGATTGGCGCGTGCCCGCGTTGGCTGAGGACCTCGATATCCGCACCGACCTGCCGCGCTACCGGGTTTGGCGCAACGGCGCCCTCGTCGACGAGCCGAGGACATTGATGCGCTGGTGGCGCGACGATCTGGTCACCTTCGCCATCGGCTGCTCGTTCTCCTTCGAGCAGGCGCTGCTCGAAGACGGCATCGAACTGCGCCATTTGACCTGCGATTGCACGGTGCCGATGTACCGCACATCGGTTGAAACGACGCCGGCCGGGCCGTTCCACGGCCCGCTGGTGGTTTCGATGCGGCCGATGAAGCCGGCCGACGCCATCCGCGCCGTTCAGATCACTACGCGGTTTCCGTCGGTGCACGGCGCGCCGGTGCATCTCGGCAAGCCGGAAATGATCGGCATCAAAGACATCGCCAAGCCCGATTGGGGCGACGCGGTGCCGATCCACGACGACGAGATTCCGGTGTTCTGGGCCTGCGGGGTGACGCCGCAATCGGTGATCATGGCGGTGCGGCCGGAATTCTGTATCACCCATTATCCCGGCGCCATGCTGGTGACCGACCGCCGCAACACCGAATTCGCAATCATGTGACCAGCGATCATAGCGGATTGCCGCGAGTGGCGAAGTCCGGAATCCATAATCCGAATTCGTGGCTATGGATTCCGGACTACTCGCTTCGCTCGGCCGCGGAATGACACATAAGGACCCATGCTCATCGACTTCCAGCAACACTACACGCCGCCCGAACTGCTCAAGGGCGATCCGAGCAAGGTCACCGTCGATCTCGACCGCGACGGCAATCCGAATTATCTGCTCAATCCGCTGCTCGCCGATCTCGCCGCCCATGTCCGCATGATGGATGAAGCCGGCATCGATGCCGGCGTGCTTACCTGCGGCTCGGGCTTCGATCAGCCCGATCTCGCGATCTGCCGGCACGATCAACGATCGCATGCGCGAGGCGGAGAAGGCGCATCCCGGCCGCTTCATCGGGCTTGCGCATGTGCCGGCGCTCAAGCGCCGCGGAAGCCGCCGCCGAGTTGAAGCGCTGCGCCGTCGAGCTCGGCTTTCCCGGCGTCGTCATCGGCTCGGAATTTCAGGATCAGCCGCTCGACGCCGAGGCCTTGCGGCCGTTCTGGAAAGCCTGCGCCGATCTCGATCTCTATGTCTTCATCCATCCGCTGCCGCGCGTCATCCGCTGGGCCGCATGGATGCCGACGATCTCGGCCGCATGCTCGGCTGGGAATTCTCGCTGATGACGGCGGCGGTGCGGCTGATCAATTGCGGGCCTGCTCGACGAACTGCCGACGCTGCGCATCCAGTTCTCGCATTTCGCCGGCGGCATCGGCCGCTATCTCGGCCGCATCCGCGGCTTTCAGCAGCGCAACAAATGGGGCACCGCGGCGATGCCGCGCCACGGCCGGCAGCCGCGCCAAGCCGTTCGACCATTATCTCGATCATCGGCTGTTTTACGACATCGCCGGCTGGGCCGGCCCTGATCATGCCGCGGAATGGGGCGCCGACTGGGTGCGTTCGGCCTCGACGAGCTTGCGTTCTCGCAGCTCGTCTTCGCCTCCGATTATCCGCAAGCCGTGCGCGAGCCGGGCGAGGTCGCCGGCTACGTCGAGGCGGTGCGCGCGCTCGGCGGCAATGGCCGCGCGCTGGCCGCCGGCGTCAATGCCGAAAAGCTCATTCCCGATATCGCCCGGCGGCTTGTCGCGCGCACGGCGAGCGCCGGCAAGGTGCGCGCATGAACGACAAGGCGGTGACCGACGGCCGACGTTCGACCCGGCCGCGCACGGCTGGGAACGGGTCAAGGCGCAAAATTTCGGCGAGTTGGTCGGGCCCGTCTGGCGCAAAGGCGACGGCCTGTTCGGCTTCATCGACCGCGGACAAGCACCGGAACCATCGCGGCATGCTGCACGGCGGCATGCTGATGACGCTTCGCCGATCAGGCCATGGGCATGACCGGCCGCGCGCTCAACCGGCGACAAGCCCCACGCCACCATCGAGATGAACATCCAGTTCATCGCCGGCGTGAAGATCGGCGATTTCGTCGAGGCGCATTGCGACGTCGTGCGCGCGACCCGCTCGGTGCTGTTCATCGAGGGCAAGCTGAAAGTCGGCGCCCGCATCGTCGCCTCGGCGAGCGGGATTTGGAAGATTTTGGGGGAGAAGTAATTGTCATCCCCCCGGATGCCCGCGAAGGCGGGCATCCAGTAATCGCAGGCCAAGTGTACTGGATCATCCGCCTTCGCGGATGATGACAGCAAATTAGCCCCGAAACTCTCCAGCGTCCCGCCCTTCATCACCGCGCCGGGCAGCGGGTGGCCGACGATGTCCTCGGCGAGCTTCGCGCATTCGATCAGCGCGTCGAGATCGATGCCGGTCTTGATGCCCATTTCCTCGCAGAGGAAAACCAGATCCTCGGTGCAGACATTGCCGGCGGCGCCGGCGTGGCCGGCGAACGGACAGCCGCCGAGCCCCGCGACCGCCGCGTCGAAGCGCGTCACGCCCATTTCGAGCCCGGCATAAGCATCGGCGATGGCGAGGCCGCGCGTGTCGTGCAGATGCAGCGCGACGTCGAGATCGGGCCAGCGCTCGCGCAAGGCGCCGACCGTGCGCTTGATGGCAAGCGGCGTCGCCCAGGCCATGGTGTCGGCGAGCGTGATGTATTTGAGCGTGACGCCATGCTCCGCCGCCACGTCGAGGATTTGCTGCGTCAGCGCCACCACGCGCGAGACCGGAATATCGCCTTCGAAATTGCAGCCGAACGCCGCCATGATGCTGCCGCGCTCGACCGGAATGCCGGCCGCCTTGTACATCTCGACGATGGCATGCTGCCCGGCGAGCTGCTGCGCCGCGGTGCGGTTCTGATTGCGGATGGAAAATTTCTCCGAGGCGCAGAGCTGGATGGTGCCGGTATTGGTGAGCCGGTTGTGACAATTGAGCGCGCGCTCAAAGCCTTTTTCGTTGAGCCACAGCGCCGTGTAGGCGACGCCCGGTTTCGGCGTGATGCCGTCCACCACCTCTTCGGCGTCGGCCATGCCCGGCACGTTCTTCGGATTGACGAAAGACACGATCTGGATGCGATCGAGGCCGGTCTGCGACAGCGCATCGATCAGTTCGATCTTGCGCGCGGTGGGGATCGGGCCTTTCTCGATCTGAAAGCCCTCGCGCGGGCCTTCTTCGGTGATGTGCACGGCTGCCGGCAAATCGCTCATGGGTTTCCTCCGGCTTGCTCACGACGCCGCGCTCGATCAAGCGCGCCGACTCTCGTCTCTGCGGCCAGGCCGAGCTCGGCGAGAATTTCGCTCGGTGTGCTCGCCGATTGCCGGCGCCTGCCGGCGCAGCGCCGAAATCGTGCTCGCCCATCTCGATCGGCAGGCGCGGCAGTTTGGCGTGCTTGCCGTTCTGGAAGGCGATGTCGAGCATGCGGCCGCCGGCATTGAGCTGCGGATCGTCGAACAGGTCGCCGGGCTTGGCGACCGGCGCAAACGGAATATCGATGCGGTCGAACAGTTCGGCAAGTTCGGCGAGCTTATGCTTGGCGACGATTGCGGCGACCAGCGGCAGCAGCACCGGCCGCGCGCGCACGCGGTCCTCGTTGGTCTTGTAGGCCGGGATCGGCCAACAAATCCTGCCGCGCGAAATGCTCGCAGAAACGGCGCCATTGGCCGTCGCTGGTGATGCCGACAAAAATCTGCTCGCCGTCGGCGGTGGCGAACGGCTCGTAGATCGCCCAGGCGCCTTCGCGCGACGGCATCGGCGGCATCGGCCTGCCGGTGACCACCTCGCCGGCCATGTGCGACATCATCAGAAATGCGGTGGATTCGAACAAAGCGGATTTGATCGCCTGGCCGCGGCCGGTGTGCTCGCGCTCGCGCAACGCCGCCTGGATGCCGATCACGGCGAACATGCCGCCCATGATGTCGACCACCGAGGCGCCGGCGCGCAGCGGCTGGCCGGGCGGTCCGGTCATATAGGCCAAGCCCGGCCATGAACTGCACCACTTCGTCGAGCGCCGGGCGATGCTCGTAGGGGCCGCTCAGAAATCCCTTCAGCGCGCAATAGATGAGGCGCGGATTTTTCGCCGCCAGATCGGCATAGCCGCAGCCGAGCCGCTCCATGGTGCCGGGCGCGTAGTTTTCCAAAACGACGTCGGCGGTTTGCGCCAGGCGATGGAGCAGCGCGCGTCCTTCGTCGGACTTCAAATCGATCGCCAGGCTGCGCTTGTTGCGATTGAAGGTCGGAAAGAATCCGGCGGCAAAGCCGTAGAGCCGGCGGGTGTGATCGCCGGCCACGGGCTCGATCTTGATCACGTCGGCGCCGAGATCGGCGAGGATGAGCCCCGCCGTCGGGCCCATGATGGTATGGCAGAACTCGAGCACGCGAATGCCGGCAAGCGGCAGGCTGGCGCGTCGAATTTGGTCCCGGCTCGGTCATTGCCATGCTCTATAATGACGGAAAGCGAGGGGAGGAAGCCATGCAAAAATCATTCGTGAGCGGGCCGCGGGCGCAGACGCGCGCTTATTCGCCGGCCGTCATCACCGAGGGCGGCAAGACCATCTGGCTTGCCGGCCATACCGGCGCGGTGGACGATGCCGGCAAATCGCTCGCCGGCGATTTCGACGCGCAATGCCGGCAGACGTTCCGCAATATCGAAAAGACGCTGGCCGAGGCCGGCGCAAAACTTGCCGACCTCGTCACCATGACGGTGTTCCTCATCGACGCGCGCCACACCACGCGCATGACCGAGCTGCGCAGCGAGATTTTCGCCAAGGATTTTCCGGCGAGCGCCGCGATCACGGTCGCCGGCTTCGCGCGGCCGGAGATGATGATCGAGATCCAGGCCGTGGCGGTGATCTGATCTGCCGGCAGTAGGTCTGGGCCGGCGGCAGAGGCCGCCGCAGTTCCCGATAGGCGTGGATTTCCTAGAGCGGTGAAACCCCACGTTAAGCCGCATGTGATGGGTTGGCGGGTCAATTGGTGGCGGAGCGTGTTCCGTCGCCGTGACGAGGCGCATACTGTCGATTTTCGGATTACGCCGCGATGAGCGCCACGCCGGGCCCGGCTGCAAATCAGCAAATCGTCCTGTCCGAGCTGCTCGGCGCGCTCAGCCACGCATTGGATATGGTCGAGGGCCAGCCGGCCGGACATTGCGTCCGCTGTTGCTGGATCGGCATCCATGTCGGCCGCGAGATCGGTTTGAGCGAACCCGAAATATGGGAGCTCTATTACACGCTGCTGTTGAAGGACCTCGGCTGCAGCAGCAACGCGGCGCGCATCTGCCAGCTTTACATGACCGACGACCTGAGCTTCAAACGCGACGCCAAATTGATCGATGGCAGCTTGCCGCAGGCGCTTCGCTTTGTTCTGGCGCATACCGGATTGAAAGCCGGGCTCGCGGAACGCATCCGCGCGCTGATCGCCGCGTTCCAGACCGCCGGGACGGCGCCCAAAGAGCTGGTCGAGACGCGCTGTCACCGCGGCGCGGAGATCGCGCGAAAAATGCGGTTTTCGGAAGCCGTCGCGCAAGGCATCCAGAATCTGGATGAGCATTGGGACGGCAGCGGCCTGCCGACGGGCGCCGCTGCGCACGACATTCCGGTGTATTCGCGGATCGCTTTGTTGGCGCAGGTCGTCGACGTGTTTCAGATCGGCGCCGGCATCGACGCCGCGCGCAAGGAAGTGCGGCATCGCTCCGGAACCTGGTTCGATCCGCAACTGGTCGACGCCTTCGAGCGGGTCGCCGCGCGCGCGGAGTTCTGGGAGACTTTGCGCTCGGACAAATTGCAGGCGGCGCTCTACGCCTTGGAACCGGCGCAAGAGCGCATCGCCGTTGACGAAGACTATCTCGACGATATTGCCGCCGCTTTCGCGCAAGTCATCGACTCGAAGAGCCCTTACACCAGCGGGCACAGCGAACGCGTCACGCTGTTCACCGATCTGATCGCCGAGCAAATGGGCTTACTCGAACGAAAGCGGCGCTGGCTCAAGCGCGCGGCTTTGCTGCACGACATCGGCAAGCTCGGCGTCAGCAACTCCATTCTCGACAAGCCGGGAAAACTCGACGCCGACGAATGGGCGGCGATGCAGATGCACGCCGCTTACAGCGAAACGATATTGTCGCGCATCGCCGCGTTCCGCGATCTTGCCGCCATCGCCGGCGCCCATCATGAGCGGCTCGACGGCAAGGGATATCCGCGCGGGCTCAGCGGCGATCAGATCGCGCGCGAAACCCGGATGATTACGACAGCCGATATTTTCGATGCTTTGACCGCCGACCGACCCTACCGCCCCGCCATGCCGGTCACCAAAGCCCTGGCGCTGATGGCGGAGATGGTCGGCACGGCGATCGATCCCGACTGTTTTGCCGCTCTGCGCAGCGCCATGGGACGCATCGACACTACGCTGGCGGCGTGAGGCCGCCGGCTTCGCTCGACCTGACCCGTCATTCCGGGACGCGGGCGCGGGCCCGGAATCCATAACCATGGTCAGCGAATATGGATTCCGGACTTCCGCTTTGCGGCAATCCGGAATGACGGCAGCCTACGCGCTCTTGCCCCGCGCCTCGTGGATCGCCCGCCACAACACTTCCGGCGTTGCCGGCATGGCGACGTGCTTGATGCCGAGCGGCGAGAGCGCGTCGACCAGAGCGTTCGCCACCGCCGGCATGGCGCCGACGCAGCCGGCTTCGCCGGCGCCTTTGACGCCGAGCGGATTGGCCTTGGTCGGCACCGGATTTGAGTCGACGTGGAACGCGGTCGAGATCGGTGGCGCGCGGCATGGCGTAGTCCATGAACGAGCCGGTGAGGATCTGGCCCTCGGCGTCGAATTTGATGTCTTCCATCAAAATCTGGCCGACGCCTTGGGCAATGCCGCCGTCGATCTGGCCGTGCAGCAACAGCGGATTGATCACGGTGCCGACGTCGTCGACAACGTTATAATTCACGATCTCGACGGTGCCGGTTTCCTCGTCGATCTCAAGCTCGCAGACGTGAACGCCGTTCGGATAAGCCGCGACTTTGCCGGTAATAGATGGCTTTTTCGATCAGGCCCGGCTCCATGCCGTCCGGCAGGTTCTTGGGATCGAGCGAGGCTTTGGCGACCTCCTTGATCGTCATCGTCTGATTGGTTTTTTTGCTCGAAAACAGCCCCTCATGGAAATTGACGTCGGCGACGTCGAGCTTGAGCATTTTGGCGGCGATCGCCTTGGCCTTGGCCTCGACCTTTTCGGCGGCGAGCGTAAAGGCCGATCCCGACATGGCCGCCGAGCGCGAGCCGCCGGTGCCTTCGGCGAAAAACACCTGGTCGGTGTCGCCCTGGATATAAGTCACTTCGTTGGGATCGAGCCCGAGCCGGTCGCAGACGACTTGTTTGAACGCGGTCTCGTGGCCCTGGCCCTGATTGATGCTGCCGGAAAAGATCGACACCGAGCCGGTGCGGTCGAAGCGGATTTCGGCGCCTTCGAGCCCCGCCGCGGCCGAGCGCTCGATGGTGTTGGAGAAACCGAAGCCGCGCAGCTTGCCGTTCTTCTTCGCCTTCGCGCGCCGCGCCTCGAAGCCTTTCTTGTCGGCGGCGTTAAGCGCCATGTCCAAATTCTTTTCGAACTCGCCGCAGTCGTAGGTGAAGGTGACGCTGGTCTTGAACGGCATCGCGCTCGGCGGAATGCTGTTGCGCTGGCGGATGTCGGCCGGATCGATGCCGAGCTGGTCGGCGGCAAGATCGACCATGCGCTCGATGACATAGCCGGCTTCGGGGCGGCCGTTGCCGCGATAGGGCCGCACCGGCTGGGTGTGGGTGTACACGGCGGTGACGTCGATATGCGAGGCCGGCGTGCGATAGACGCCGGCGAGCGTGCCGAGATTGCCGGTAAAGGCCGGCATGCCGACCTGCAGATAGGCGCCGATAGCGGCGATGATCTTGGCGCGGAAGCCGAAGAACATGCCGTCCTTGTCGAGCGCCAGCTCGGCTTCGGTGACATTGTCGCGCGCCTGCGCGTCGCACAGGAAGGATTCCGAACGCGTCGCGATCCATTTCACCGGCCGGCCGACGAGCTTGGCGCCGAGCAGCACCAAAGCGACCTCGTTATAGACCGCGGACTTCATGCCGAAGCTGCCGCCGATGTCGCCGCAGACCACGCGGATCTTGTTGTCCGGGACTTTCAGGACGTATTGCGACAGCTCGGTCTGGAACACATTGGTCCGCTGCAGCGTCGTATAGATGGTGTAGCGGCCCTCGGTCGGCTCGTAGAGGCCGATGGCGCCGCGCGGCTCCATGGTCGCCGCGGTGACGCGGTTGATGACGAACTTGTGCTTGACCACATGCGCGGCGCGCGCAAACGCCGCGTCGGTCGCCTCCTTGTTGCCCTCGACCTGGATGAAGCCGATATTGTTCGGGCAATCGTCCCACACCAGCGGCATGCCGGGATTGACCGCATCGCCGGTCGCGACCGCGGCCGGCAGCGGCTCGTAATCGACCTCGATCAGTTCGGAGGCGTCGACCGCCTGGAAATAAGTCTCGGCGACGACGAAGGCGACATAGTCGCCGATCATGCGCACTCGATCCTCGACCAGCGCCGGATAGCGCGGCCGGTAGCCGGGAGCATCGTTGCGGCGCTTCAAGCCGCCGGGCACCGGCAGATCGCCGAAGCCCGCGGCCTTGTAGTCGGCGCCGGTGAACACCGCGAGCACGCCGGGCGCGGCTTTGGCCTTCGCCGTGTCGATCCTGCGGATGCGGGCATGGGCATGCGGCGAGCGCAGCACAAAGCCGATGCGCCATGCCGGGAAACGTCATGTCGGCGATATAACGGCCGCCGCCCTTGACCAGCCGCGGATCCTCGAACCGGGGAACGGGCTGGCCGATCGCGTATTCACCCATCGCAATCCTCACATTTCTCTGAACGCGGCGCGGGTCCGTCGATCCACGCCGCTGCAACGGCCGTCATTCATGGACATGCCCGGCGGATGGCCGGGCATCGCAGGAAGACGAGGTTTTACAACGGCCGGGGGGGCCCTTCAATCGGGGCACGGCCGGCAGTAGGCTACCCGCCATGAATCAGCTGGCGCCCGAGACCTTCGAATCCGCCCTGGCACGCCCGCGTCGACACTATGATCGACGCCTGCACCCGTTGCGGCAAATGCGTCGAGGCCTGCCCGACCACGGTGGCGGCCGGGCTGACCGCGGACGAACGGCGCAATCCGGTCGCCGTGATCGGCGGCGTCATCGACATTTTGCGCGGCCAAAGCGCCGAAGCCGGCAACGATGCCGCGCGCAAATGGGCGTCAGGCTGCATGCTGTCGGGCGACTGCATCGAGGCCTGCGACTACGGCGTCAATCCGCGCTTTTTGTTGCACATGGCGCGCGTCGCGCTGGTGCGCGGCCAAGACGACGCCGCGACGCAGCGCAAGAACGGCGTCGAAGGCTTCCGCAAAGTGGCGACCGACGTCAAACATATTTCGCGCCTGCAGCTCGATGACGCGCTGTTGGCGCGGCTCGGGCAGGGCGCACAGCGGCCCGCGCGCGGACACGCCGCCCGATTTCGTCTTCTACACCGGCTGCAACGTGCTCAAGACGCCGCACATCGCGCTCCTTGCGCTCGACATCATGGATGCGCTCGGCGCCCGCTATGAGGTGATGGGCGGCCCGACCCATTGCTGCGGCGTGCAGCCGATGCGCGCCGGCGACACCGCCACCTTCGGCCGCGTCGCCGAAAGCACGCTCGACAAGATGGCGGCGAGCAAGACCAAACAGGTGGTGTCGTGGTGCCCGGCCTGCCACGTCAATTTCACCGAACAGACGCTGCCGGCCGTCGAAAAGACGCGCGGCGCAAAACCGTTCGAGATGACGCCGTTCACGCTGTTCATTCGCAACCATCTCGACCGGCTCCGCCCGCTGTTGCGCCAGCCGGTGCGGCTTCGCGTCGCGCTGCACAAGCATCCCGGCATCCGCGGCGTGGTCGCGGCGGCGGAGGAAATTTTGGCGGCGGTGCCGGGCGTCGAACTCGTCGATCTGCGCAGCCCGCGGTCGGCTTGCAGTCCAACAGTCTGCGCATCAACCCGGCCTACCGCCGCGCCATGCAGGAGGCCGAGCTCGACGCGGCGGAAGCCGCCCGCATCGATGCGCTGGTCGCGGTCTATCATTCCGATCACCGCGAACTGTGCGCCCACGAGCGCGACCGGCCGTTCCAGATTTTGAACCTGTACGAGATCGTCGGCCTGAGCATGGGCCTCTACTACGAAGACAGCTTCAAGCGGCTCAAGCTGATGCAGGACGCCGACCTGATCCTCGCCGATTGCGAGGACCTGGTGGAGCGCCACGGCCTCGACCGCGGCGCGACGCGGGCGGCGATCCAGGCGATGCTCGACGAGCAGCCGGCGCCGTTAAGGGGTGCGTCGTAGGGTGGGTTGAGCGAAGCGAAACCCACCACGGCTTGCTCGAAGGCGAGGGGTTCGCTGCCGCTCAAGCCACCGAGAAAACGTATTTCGTAGGATGAGTTGATCTCTTGCGAAACCCATCATTCATCCTCGCCGGCCTATGATGGGTAACGCTTCGCCCTATCCATCCTACGCGCTGCTCCACAAAGCGTGGCCCGGATCGCACCAAACGCCGGCAAGGGCCAACCTCGCGGAGGCATCGATTGCCGATAACCCCATTCAAGTCGGCGACAGTCACATGGCCTTGACGAAAACGGCATTCGTCACCCCAAAAACCCGCGCACCTTTTGCGCCACCTTCCGCGCTTCAGCCTTATCGAGCCGCCCGATGCGGCGGTCGATCCGGGCGGACTCGATGCAGGCGATCTTGGCGGGCCGCACCACCGACGGCGCCGGCAATCCGGTGCGGTCGAGATCGGCGATCGCGACGTCGCTGCCCCACGGCGCATTGTCGGCGCTGGTGATCATGGCGACCCAAACAAGATCGTGCGCGGCAAGCCTGCGATTGGAGATCACCAAAGCAGGGCGGCGCTTCTCGGCGAGACGGTCGGCACAGGGAAACGGAACGACGACAATGTCGAAGGGATCAAAGGCCGCCATAGGCCTTGTCGTCGGCCTCGCTCGACCATTCGGAGAAAGTCGCGAACGGATCGTCGGTCTCGTTCGCCGGCGCCTTGTCGAGCAACACGCCGTCGTCGGTCACGCGATAGCGCAAGGTGTCGCCGGGCTTGAGCGCCAGCCGTTCGCGCACCGCGCGCGGGATCACGGTCTGGCTTTTGACCGAGACTTTCGAGAATGCGGCGGGTTTGCCGGTTTGACGGTTCATGGACGGCAACATGGCTTACCGTCTTACGTCTTACAAGCTCGTGGCTGGCGCGATTTGATGGGTTTCGCTTTGCACGACCCATCCTACTGGGTGATAACATCCAGTTTATTTGTTCGCCGCGGCGTGCTTGCCCTCGTGCTCCCACATCAGGAGAGCAAAATAGGCGTTGAAATGTGCGCTGTTGGCATCCTCCTTCTCCTTGATCTCGCGCAGGATGGGAATGACGCGTTCGGGCATCGATTTTATCATGTGAGCACCGGCAAATACTTGCACCCTCGGGTCGCTGTCGTCGAGTAACTTGGCGAGCGCGGCCCGCTCGGGGTCGACGGCGTCCAACGCATTGACGATCTGCGACATGAGCTGCACCACTTCAGTCTCGGTTTTCGTGTCGCGAAATTCGTCATGCAGGGTCGACGCCAGTTTGGCGCCAAATACGAAACCCTGGAGAAGAGGTGCTGCGCGTTCTGCTTGAGGGACGGCGCCGGTATCTTGTGGATTGAGCAGCGCCGCGAGGGCTGCCAATCCGTCAGCTTTAAGGCGATCGAATTCCTTCGCGATGTCGAATCCTTGAAGCAGTGCTTTGCCTTGTGCCGCGCGGTCTTCGGAATGGAGCATCGTGGAAAACCTGGCCCACCAGGCGTCCAACTTTGCTCCCAGCTGCACGATCGAATCATCTGTTTCCATGGCAGCCTCCAGCCGCTCTACGCGGGCCGTCTACTTTAGAATATGCAATTCCCTCAAAATCTCGAGCCCGACTTCACGTTGAACATCATCGGGCTGGGTCTGCGGCCATTCGTAAAGCGTCATCTTTGAACCGTCTGGCGCGGGCTTTAAATACTCATCATTGACCGCCTCGTGTAACAGCGTAGGGAGAATGATTATATTTTCGGTATTCTGCAACTGCTCGGGTGGGATGTTGTCCGGGTTGGCGCCACCTTGCGTGACGATGTGATGGTATTGATTTCCGGCGCCTGCGCCGCCGAACCGCTTGACCATCTGGTCTGGGCTTAACCCGACCTTGACGAACTGATCGTAACTCGAAAACTCCTCGTAATCGTTCGATGAAACTTTAAGATCCTCAAGGCTGTGGGGCCCGTCTTTTAGAAAATCGAGAGCGGCGGCAGCATCGATTGCGAGCTTCCTATATTCGGAGAGCGTTCGAGCGACGTTGGCCACCATCGCCACGTTAGCCGCGACGTCAAGGCCTGGGATAAGATTGGCCAATGCCTCAAGCCCGAGGTGCAAAGCCGCGACAAGGCTGAGCCGCAACTGCTGTCGGTTGATGCGATCTTTGATCTCCTGCGTGATCTGCGTCTCCCGAACCGTCCTTTGGACGAAATTCTCCGCCGAGGCCTCCTGGCGTTCCAGCAGGCCAGCCGGGATGTTTGGGATCGTCCGGGCTTGCTTTGTGAATGTCGCGCGGATCAGCATCGATGCATTTAATGTGGATGTCCTCCGCCTCCAACCCGTCGCGCGCGGATTGATCGGGCAGATCGGGAATTCGCAAATGCACCGCGGCGATCCGCGCCAAGCAAGCGTCGTTCGCGTTCAATGCGGCCGCCACGGTCGCGAGCCCAGGCATCAGCCGGCCTGCCGTAATATTTTTCCGATAGGCGCGGCTCAGCAAAGCTTCGATCTCTCCCCGTTCGCGAACCACGAAACGATGATCGCGCCGCTCGATCAGCGGCGTGCGGCCCAGAATAAGGCCGTCATTGGTGCAGGCGAGACCGAGATTGTGCTCGCCGGCTTCGCTTAAGCGCCACATCCGAATCATCGCTGCGGTGTCCCATAAATAGGGACCTTTGTCAACATAGAGTAACGACTATTGACAAGTGTCCCCATTACAGTTACATATGGCCATCATCCCGCCCTGAAGGGACGCCGCCGGGTGATGCCGGCGGAGAGGGGCGGGTGCGGTGCCCGCGGGCGGGGCCTATCAGCTCCGCTCCCGGGCGGCTCCGGGAAGCAACGCCTGCCGGCACTAGGACCGGCCTGAGGGCTCACTGGACTGGGACAGCCGAAGGCGGGTAACGCCCGTCCAGACCAGCGTCCCAGGAAGCATGGCCTGGGTTGCGCGGTGACGTAAGTCCCTGGCGAGAGCCGAGGTGGAACGCCGGCAGGCGAGCGCGCCCGTAAGCGGAAGGGCGGCGTAAGCCGCCTTCTCCGTGGCGCGTCCCGCACGCCGTATGCGTGTGGGTGGTGTAATACTGCGTTTGCCGGCGTTCCA
This sequence comes from uncultured Alphaproteobacteria bacterium, assembly GCA_963816565.1. Classification (GTDB taxonomy): domain Bacteria; phylum Pseudomonadota; class Alphaproteobacteria; order Rhizobiales; family Xanthobacteraceae; genus BOG-931. The sequence continues at coordinate 75,246 of CAWFLM010000007.1, forward strand.
TTTCCCTTCTTTTATTTCGTCGTAGCCCGGGATGAACGAAGCGAAACCCGGGATGGACAGTGAAGCTTCTCGGCCGTACCCGGATTACGCTCCGCTCAATCCGGGCTACGGGAGGACTACGGCGTTCTTGACATCGCTGTTTGACATCACTCGCGCGCAAATACGCGCCGCGAGACCGGGATCGTATTGCATCCGCCCCGCAACGGGGTCCCCACCGCGCTCGCGCGGCGGGGTGCCCCGCGGGGCGGGAAAGACAATCAATCCGATTGGATGTTGGCGTCCTTGACCATCTTCTGCCACTCGCCGAGCTGGACTTTCATGAAGTCGCCGAGCTCCGGCGGCGTCGAGGAGAAGCCTTCGAAGCCGACGTTCTTGAATTTCTGCTGCACCTCGGGGCTGTCGATGATCTTGCGCAGCGCGCCGTTGAGCTTGGCGACGACGTCGGGCGGCGTGCCGGCCGGCGCGACGAGGCCCGCCCAGGCGTCGAGGTTAAAGCCCTTGAGACCGGCTTCGTCCATGGTTGGCAGATCGGGGTACAGCGCCGAGCGCTTGATGCGCGATACCGCGAGCGCACGCAGCGTGCCGGCCGAGACATGCGGCATGGCGGTGGTGAGGTCGGCGAACATCATCGAGACGCGGCCGGCGATGATGTCTTCGAGCGCCGGCGGCGTCGAGGTGTAGGGCACGTGGATCAATTTGATGCCGGCCCAGTTGGCGAGCGTGTCGCCGCCGACGATGCCGGCGGTATTGCCGCTGGCAAACGACAGCTGGCCGGGGTTCGCCTTGGCATAGTCGACCAGGTCCTTGACCGAATGGAACGGCAGCTTGGGATTGATCACCAGCATCAGCGTGAAACTGCCGACGCGGGTGACCGGCGCGAAATCCCTCATCACGTCATAGTCGACCTTGTGCAGGAACGGATCGGCGGACAGCGGCGAATTGGTCGCCATCAACAGCGTATAGCCGTCGGCCGGCTGGTGATGGACGTAGGCCGCGGCGACCGCGCCATCGGCGCCAGGACGGTCTTCGACGACGATCGGCTGGCCGAGCGCCTTGCTCAGCGGATCGGCAAGGATGCGGCAGAGCGTATCGCTGGCGCTGCCGGGCCCGAATACGGAAATCATAGTGATCGGCCGGGTCGGATAATCCTGCGCGCGTACGATGCCGCTGAGACATACGGCCACGGCGGCGGTGATGAGAACGGCTAAGAGCTTTTTCATGGCTTCCCTCCCTGATGGCGCAAATTTTTGGTTGCTGGCGTGTCGGCCTTGCGGTGGCGCACGCGCTTTCCGGCGGGGGAGGATAGCAGATTTAATGGCGCAGGGGTTGCGTCGATTTGCGGCATGGAATGGAGGGGCGGGTTTGAAACCCGCCCCTGCGGACGCCGGAAACGGGGGTTACTTGATGAACGTGCCGCCGCGCAGCTCGGTAAAGGCCTGCTGCAATTCGGCCTGCGTGTTCATCACGATCGGGCCATACCAGGCGACCGGCTCCTCGATCGGCTTGCCGGAGACGAGGAGAAAGCGGATGCCTTGTTCGCCGGCCTGCACCGTGACCTCGTCGCCACGGTCGAACAGAACCAGCGAACGGTTGCCGGTCTGCTCGCGCGTCACGATCTCGCTGCCGCCCTCGGTCTTTTCGGTGAGCACGCCGAACGGCGCCGAAGAGCCGCGGAAATCGCCCGAGCCCTCGAACACATAGGCAAACGCATGCCGCTCGACTTCCACCGGCAGCGTTTTGCGCTTGCCCGCCGGCACGGAAATATCGAGATAGCGCGGATCGGCGGCGACGCCCTCGATCGGGCCGCGCTTGCCCCAAAAATCGCCGCACACGACGCGCACGCGGGTGCCGTCGTCATCGACGATCTCCGGAATTGCCGCGGCTTTGACGTCCTGGTAGCGCGGCGCCGTCATTTTCAGCGACGACGGCAGATTGGCCCAGAGCTGAAAGCCGTGCATGCGGCCCTTGGCGTCGCCCTGCGGCATTTCCTGATGCAGAATGCCGCGGCCCGCCGTCATCCATTGCACGTCGCCGGCTTCGAGATTGCCGCGGTTGCCGAGGCTGTCGCCGTGCTCGACGGTGCCCGCCAGCACATAAGTAATCGTCTCGATGCCGCGATGCGGGTGCCACGGAAAGCCCGCCCGATAATCGTCGGGCCGGTCGTTGCGGAAATCGTCGAGCAGGAGGAACGGATCGAATTCGGATGTAGCGCCGAAGCCGAAGGCGCGGTTGAGCTTGACGCCGGCGCCTTCGATGGTCGGCTTGGCGGTGACGATGCTTTTCACGGGCCGGATGGACATGACGCGTTATGACCTTATCCCGAATGGATTTGCTGCACCCAAGATGGGTCGCCGGCAGACCGCAACAAGAAGGCACATGCTTGATACTAATGACCACCCGGCGATCATCCCAGCGTGACCATGCCGCTCCAGAATTGTTGCGCGTTGCCGACCTCGACGTCGTATTTGCGCGCGAAGGTGAGCCTGCCGTCGGCGCCGACGCGCATGACCGTGATGCCGGCCGGCAGCGAACCGTCCGCCGCCGAAAGAATACTGGCCACCACCAGGACGCGGCCGCTCGGCTCGATGCCGAAGGTGCGCAGCTGAATGCCGCGGCCGTCGAGGTTTTGAACGAGCGTCGGCTCGCCGGTGGTTTGATCGATCGTAAACACGGCAACGCTGTTCTCGCCGCCGGGCGCGAGTTTTCTCGCGCCGGGTCCCGAAGCGGGAAACATGCGGTTGGTCAGATAGACGAATTTGCCGTTGGGATGAACGTGGATCGGTCCGGTGCCTTGCGGGACGGTTGTTTTCGGATCCGACAGCGTCTCTTTGACAAAGAGCGGCGCTGCGCGAAAGGCCGGTCTCGCCGTCGAGCGCATAGACGTAGAGCTTGTTCTGCCGCTCGACCGAGACGAAGGCCCACGGCTTTGCCGGATGAAAATCGAGATGCCGCGGTCCGAAGCCAAAACCCTTGTCAGGTCCGTTGCCGGGCGCGATGGACGCGAGATTGGTCAGCACGCCGTCCGCGAAACGGAATGTTTTGATCGCGCCGGGGTCTTCAGGTCGCCCGTCGCCGGCATTGTTGCCGCGCGTGACCAGCATCACGGTGCGGTTGCCCGGCGCGGCGAGGATTTGATGGGCGTAGATGCCGGTGTCGAGATTGCCGGGCTGCGCCACCGGCGCGCCGATCCGCCCGTCGGCTTCGATCCGATGAACGGTGAGGTTGCTCGGCGTGTTGTAGGCCGTCAGCAGAAATCGGCCGCTGCCGTCGACGCTGGCGTGGATCGGACGCGACGGCAATGCCGCCGGCTCGCCATGCGGCCGCAACGCTCCCGTCGCGGCATCGATGGCGAGCGCGCTGGCGTAGTGCTTGTCGCCGGCAATCCCGGGTCCGCCGCTACTCGAGACGACATACAAAAAACGCCGCGACGGATGCGGCCAGGCATATTGGATATTGGCCGGCAGCGTCACCATCTCGCGCGCGGTCAGGCCGGCACCGTCGACGTCGAGATCGTAGCGCGTCAGCACCGGTCCGACGCTGGCGTAATAGACGGTCTTAGGCATGGCCGATTGAACTTTCGCGACGGGGCTTTTGACGCGGCAAAAGATGGCGCGGCAAACATACCGCGCCGTAAAATGTCCGGCAAATTGACAGGAGTTTGGCGAACTATGGCACGCGCGAAAATCTACGCGTGCGCTCGATTCAGCAATCGACCGACCAGCGCGTCGATCCGGGCGATGGTGCGAAAGTTGGCCGGCGTCATGTCCCGGTCCGGAATTTTTATCGCGAACTCGGCTTCGACCGCGAGCATAAGATTGACGGTGTCGAGCGACGACAATCCGGCCTCGCTCAAATCCGTATCGCGGTCCAGCGCGCGCTCGAGCCCCCGCTTGGCGAGGATTTGGCGCACCAGCGCTGGCGATGCGGTCCGGCGTCGACGAATGAGTGCGATCCAGCACGGTGAATTTTTCCCAAATCTAAACGCGAAAATTGGCGGCTTTCCGAAACCATCATCCCACGGCTGGCTCACCGGATGGTTAGCACGACATCGGTTTTCGATTGGTAACCTTTACGCCAAAGAACCGCGCTAATTCCCGATAAAAGCCGCGATGATTTATGAGTTTTGCGCTAGCTGTGGCGCAACAATCGCGTCGAATGCGAGAGGCGGCACTTCCAACGCGAGCTTATTGATGAACGTGCGAACCGCGACGGTTCTAGAAGTCGATCAAGACGTCAAAACGGCGCGCAGCGCCGCGCGCGGCATTCTCGCCGCGGCAAGCAGCCTGCGCGTTGCCGGCGCCGCCGATGCGATGGCGCGCGCCAACAAGGTCGCCGCCGTTGCGGGCGAGCATGCCGCGGCGGTCGACCGCGACTCGCGGTTTCCCGACGAGGCCATTGCCGCCGCGCGCGCCGAGCGCCTGCTTGGCATCGCGGTGCCGCGCGAACTCGGCGGCGAAGGCGCCGGCATCGCCGAGGTTATCGACATCTGCTACGCGCTCGGCCGCGCCTGCGCATCGACGGCGATGATCTATGCGATGCACCAGACCAAGGTCGCGTGCCTCGTCCGTCACGGGCGCACCAGCGCCTGGTATCAGCTTCTGCTGCGCCGGCTCGCCAACGAACAACTGCTGTTGGCGTCTTCCACCACCGAAGGGCAGAACGGCGGCGACGTCCGCAACAGCTCAGCGCCCATCGTCCGCAACGGTTCGCGCATCGGCCTGGAACGGCAAGCCACCGTCATCTCCTACGGCAAGGCGGCCGACGCCATCGTCACCACCGCGCGCCGCAGCGCCGACAGCGCCGGCTCCGACCAGGTTTTGGTGACCTTTCTCAGGCAGGATTATTCGCTCGAAGCTCTGGTCGGCTGGGACGCGTTCGGCATGCGCGGCACCTGCAGCGAAGGCTTTCAGGCTCGTCGCGTCCGGCTCGAGCGAACAGATCGTGCCGGTGAGTTACGACAAGATCCACGCCCAGACCATGATGCCGGTCGCGCACCTGTTGTGGAGCGCGGCTTGGACCGGTATCGCCACCGCCGCGGTCGATCGGGCCCGCGGCTTCGTCCGCAGCGCCGCGCAACGCGCCGGCGGAACCTTGCCGCCGGCCGCCGCCCATTTGACGCGCGCCAACGCTTCGCTGCGCACGCTGCGCAGCCTGATCGCCGGCGCCCAGCAACGGTTCGACATCGCCGCGGCCGATCCGGCGCAGCTCGAAACCATCGACTTTCAGACCGGCATGAATCTCCTCAAGGTCAATGCGTCGGAGCTTGCCGTCGCCACCGTGATGAGCGCGATGCAGACCTGCGGCCTTGCCGGCTACCGCAACGACGGCGAGTTCAGCATCGGCCGCCATCTGCGCGACATCCTGTCGTCGCCGATCATGATCAGCAACGACCGCATCCTTGCCAATATCGCGGCGGCTTCGCTGCTGACGAGCGCGCCGGATTCGCTCGGAGCCTGAGGCGTCGCGGCCTGGAAGTTGGAAATTAGAGGCGTGAACAAAATGAATGTTGCATTCAAGCAACCGAGCCGGCCGACGCATTCGCTCAATTCCATCGCCGAGGCGCTGTTGCTGCCGACCGGCATCGACGGCGTTTACGCGCGCACCGCGGTATTCGAGCAGGTCGTCGACGGGCTTGGCACGCTGATCTCGCGCTATCGCGAAGCCGACACCGAAGTGCTGCGGTTTCCCCCGGTGATGAGCCGCCGGCAGTTGGAGAAATCGGGTTATCTGAAAAGCTTTCCGCATTTCCTCGGCTGCGTCAGCTGCCTCGCCGGCGCCGAAGACGAGATCCGCTCGAGCGTCGATCGCTACGAAACCGGCGCGGATTGGACTTCCGGATTGACCGCCGCCGATCTCGTGCTCAGCCCGGCCGCGTGCTACCCGGTCTATCCGTTGGCGGCGAGCCGCGGCAGCGTGCCGGCCGGCGGACTGGTCTTCGATGTCGCCTGCGACTGTTTCCGCCGCGAGCCGTCGAAAATGCTCGACCGGCTGCAATCCTTCCGCATGCGCGAATATGTCTGCATCGGCGAGCCGGAGCGAATCCAGGATTTCCGTGCGCGGTGGATGAAGCGGGCCGAAGGTTTTGCCGGGCAATTGGCTTTGCCCTATCGCATCGAACAGGCCAGCGATCCGTTCTTCGGCCGCGGCGGCAAGTTGATGGCGATAAGCCAGGTCGAGCAGGAATTGAAGTTCGAGCTGCTCATCCCGGTGCATTCGGACGAACAGCCGACCGCGTGCATGAGCTTTAATTATCACCGCGATCATTTCGGCGCGACCTGGAATTTACGCACCGCGTCCGGCGCGACGGCGCATACCGGTTGCGTCGCCTTCGGCGTCGATCGTCTGGCCTTGGCCTTGTTCGCCACGCACGGCGTCGAGCTTGCGCAATGGCCGACGCGGGTGCGTCAGGCGGTGATGGTCTGAGCTAAACGCCCATAATGGCGTATTCGGTATAAGCGAGATCGCCGAGCCGCGGGCGTTGCGGACCTTTGAAGTATTTCGGCTTGCTGCCGCGGCGGAAAATTCCGAGGAGCCCCGGTATCGGCTCATTGACATCGACGATGCAGATGACGCGGCCGCGTCGCGCCAGATAGCGACCGAGCGGTCCAGCGAAGCGCGCGAAGTCGGCGATATCGCGGCAGTAGATCAGTTGCGCGCAGGGTAAGAAGCCCTTGACCAGGCGGGGGCGGAAGACAAACGGATAGGCGCGCCCGGCGCTCACGACCCACACGCCGGTGCAGCCGTGTTCGGCATGCTGCAGCAGGATTTCCCGCTCGAACGCATCGACGGCGGTTGCCGGCGGCGAATTCGCGCCCAGGACCTCGACCGCCTCGGGTGTCCGTTGCAATGCCGGCACACAGACGAAAATGCCTTCGCTGTAGCGCGCGAAGCCCTGGGCTTCGATGATCGGCCAAGTGTGCGGCGCGGCCGAGACGTTCATATAGGTGACGTCCTTGTGCCGCATCGCTTGCGATACCAGAAGCGGCGCATACGTCCTAAATGCCGGTTCGACGTACCAGCTGGAGAGATTGCAACGCGGCACCAGCCGGTCGCCGGCGCGCATTGCCGAGCAAATCATCAGGATCGCGCCGACGAGCGTGCCGCCGGTTTCCAATAAGTAACCATATTTCGGCAATCCGGACGGCGGCTCGCGCCGCGTCAGCTCGTTGAGCGCGCGGTGCCAAAACTGACGATTGCGGTTCGGAAATCCGCGCCGCAGCAGTTCGGTGAGGGCGGGAAGATCGCTCTCGTCGATCTGTCGGCAGCGAATTGCCGGCAAAACGGAAACCATTCGCGTTGACCACGTCCCGTTCGTGAACTTGATCGTAATCGTTGCTGGAATATATCGGCGCGAAATGAACAAACCGTAGGTGTCAGCGCCATGCCGGTAAACATGTCGGTAAAATTAACCATAATGGGCCAGATGGAAGAGATTGCGCGCGAGCACGGCAAGATTCTGACGCCGCTGCGCGACGATCTGGTGCTGTTGGATTCCGGCCTCGACTCGCTCGGCTTTGCCGTCCTGGTCGCGCGCCTCGAAGACAAGCTCGGCATCGATCCGTTCACGGCGTCGGAAGACGCGCTGTTTCCCGTGACTTTCGGCGATTTCGTGAAAGTCTATGAAAATGGCGCGCACTGAGGCGCAACCGCTGCGGCAGTATGTCGGGGCGGCAGAGCGATTCCTGTTCGATCGTAACGCGTGCGTCCGCATCGGGGATCTTGCCGGCGGAACGGCGCTCGGCGGCCGGCTCGAGGCGTTGGCCGGCAAATCCGTTCTGCTCGCCACCGGCGGCCAGCTGGCGACGGCGCTCGCTCTGATCGAGCTCGACGGTGTCGCGCGCCGCGTTGCCATCCTGCCGCCCGATGCCGATCCCGATCACTTCGCGGCGATCGTCGCCGGAGCGGATATCGACGCCGTCGTCGTCGATCCGAGTTCGGCGGCGAGCGATGCTTTCGATCTCCCGGTCCGCGTCGTATGCACAGCGACAATCGCGGCAACCGAACGGCTTCCGGCGCCGTCGCGCCAGACCGAGTGGGTGATGCTCACATCGGGCACGACCGGCGTGCCGAAAATGGTGGTGCATACGCTCTCCGGCCTGACCGAGGCGTTTCGCGGCAGGCCGATCGACGATTCTGTGGTCTGGGGCACGTTCTACGACATCCGCCGCTATGGCGGGTTGCAGATTTTTTTGCGCGCCGTTCTTGGCGGGGTGTCGCTCGCCTTGTCCAGCGCCGGCGAGCCGATGGGCGATCATCTCGACCGCCTCGGCCGCCACGGCGTCACTCATGTGTTGGGCACGCCGACGCATTGGCGCCGCGCGCTGATGTCGCCTGCAATCCGCAATATTTCGCCGCGTTATGTCCGGCTGTCCGGGGAAATCGCCGACCAGGCCATTCTCGACAATCTGCGCCATGCCTTTCCGTCGGCGGTCGTCAGTCACGCTTATGCCTCGACCGAAGCCGGCGTGGCGTTCGAAGTCCGCGATGGCCTCGCCGGATTCCCCGCCGAATTCGTCGAGCGCGCCCGCGACGGCGTGGAGATGAAAGTGCTGCACGGCTCGCTGCGCATTCGCTCGCCGCGCGCCGCCGGCCGCTATATCGGCGCCGAGGCCGTGCTCACCGACCGGGACGGCTTCGTCGATACCGGCGACATGGTGGAATTGCACGGCGATCGCTATGGCTTTGCCGGCCGCCGCGGCGGCATCATCAATATCGGCGGCTTGAAGGTTCATCCCGAGGAAGTCGAAGCGGTGATCAACCGGCATCCGCAGGTGCGCATGTCGCTGGTGCGCCGGAAAGCAAGCCCGATCACCGGCTCGGTCGTGATTGCCGACGTCGTCTTAAAATCCGCGGCCGACGGCGCGGCGGGCGAGCTCGGTCAAGTCAAGGGCGATATCTTGAAGCTCTGCCGCGACGCGCTGCCGCGCCATAAGGTTCCCGCGGCCATCAGCTTCGTGCTGGCGCTCGACGTCGCGGCGACCGGCAAGTTGGCGCGGCGCTATGGCTAAGACGCCGCGCCTAGCCTTACGCACCGTGCTGGTCACCGGCGGCAGCCGCGGCCTCGGTCTCGGTATCGCCCGCAAGCTCGCCGCGGCCGGCTATCGCGTCATCGCGGTGGCGCGCAAGCCGACCAAGGAATTGACCGCAGCCATCGCCCAAGCCAAGACCCAAGCCAAGCGCGGCAAGGCCGGCGCACTGCACTTTGTCGCTTTCGACCTCGGCAACATCGACGAAATTCCGGCGCTGGTGCGAAACCTGCGCCGGGAATTCGGGCCGCTGTTCGGGCTCGTCAATAATGCGGCGCTCGGGCTCGATGGCGCGCTGTCGCTGATGCACAACTCGCAGATCGAGGAACTCATCCGCGTCAACACGCTCTCGCCCATCGTGCTGAGCAAATATGTGGTGCGGACGATGATGTCGGAGCGTGCCGGCCGCATCGTCAATGTCGCCTCGATCGTCGGCTTCACCGGCTATAGCGGACTATCGGTCTATGCCGCGACCAAGGCATCGATGCTCGGCTTCACCCGCTCGCTCGCCCGCGAAGTCGGCCGGCTCGGCATTACCGTGAACGCCGTGGCGCCAGGCTTCCTCGACACCGACATGACTGCACGGCCTCGCCGGCGCGCAACGCGAGCAGGTGGTGCGGCGTAGCGCGCTGCGCCGCCTTGCCGGCGTCGACGATGTGGCCGACGCCGTCGAGTTTTTGCTCAGCGACAAGGCGGCGAGCATTTCCGGCACGGCGCTGACCATCGATGCCGGCGCGACGGCGTAGCTAACCAAGGCCACAGACAGGGGTGCGTGCGATCTTTGCGAGGATCGCGCCTAAAGCCGGATTTTTCCGGCGTCGATGCGCTGGTACAGCGCGGCGTCGAGCGGCACATAGGCCTGGCTCTGCGGGTCGTCGAAGTAGATTTTGTCGCGGACCACGGTGAGATCGAAGCCCTCGCGCTTAAGCTCGCTGGTCTTGGGCTTGAACGTCGCCGTCGTCGCGAGGTCGTCCTTGATCCGCAAAAACAGTGGCCGCGCATAAGCGGGCAACAGTCGCGCGAGATGCGCCCGCAGTTGCGCGAAATCCAAGGCGGCGTCGGCGACCAGGGCTGCCATGCCGGCGGCGCCTTCGGTTCCGGGAACTGCAACGCCGTAGACGGTCGCTTCGGCGATGCCGGGAAAATCCATCAGCGCGGCAGCGACTTCCGATGTCGCCACGTTTTCGCCCTTCCAGCGAAAGGTGTCGCCGATCCGATCGACGAAATAATAGAAGCCGCCTCCGTCGATGCGCATCAGATCGCCGGTGCGGTACCAGGCATCGCCGGGCTCGAACACATCGCGCAGAATTTTCCGCTCGGAATCCGCGGCGCTGGTATAGCCCTCGAATTCGCCGCCGCCGGCCTCCGCCGTGCCGCGGCCGATCCGGCCGATCGCCTCGCCGACCTCATCGGTCGTGCAGCGGATCGCGCGTCCGCCTTGATCGCGCGCCGGCTCGCCGGTTGCGGCGTCGAATTGTACCAGCGCCAGCGGAAAGCGATGCGCGAGGAACGGCGGTACACGGCCGATGGCGCCGACTTTGCCTTCGACATTGTAGAGCGAGACGTTGCCCTCGGTCGCCGCATAAAATTCCAGGATTCGCGGAATTTCGAAGCGCGATTGAAATTTTTCCCAGATGTCGGCGCGCAGCCCGTTGCCGCAACACAGCCTCAAGCGATGCTGGCGCTCGCGCGGGTGTTGCGGCGCATTGACGAGGTAGCGGCAAAGTTCGCCGATATACTGAAACAGCGTACAGTCCCAGTTGACCACGTCGTCCCAGAACGTGCTCGCGGAAAATTTCTCGCCGATCACGACCGATCCGCCGCGAACCAAGAGCGCGCCGGTCGCCGTCACGCCGCCGATCGAATGATACATCGGCAGGCAATTGTAGATGCGATCGCTCGGCCCGGTATTCATCAGGCCGGCGAACCACAGGCTCCATTGCATCAGCCGCCGGTGACTGACATTGGCCGCCTTGGGCAGGCCGGTGGTGCCGGATGTGTAGATGGTCAGCGCGCGGTCGGCGATCGTCGTCGAGCGACGCTCCGCTTTTGTCAGCGGCGTTGTCGCATGGCGCTCGATCTCGCGATCGATACGCGAATAATCGCGGCCGCCGTGCGACCAGATTTTCGGCCGGCGTGGAAAGTTGTGCCGAGCGGAACTGCTCGATGCATTCGGCGGCGACGATCGCGTGGCTCGGCGCCACGGCGTCGATGCAATGCGCAAGAGCCGGCCCACGCAGTTGCGTGTTGATGAGCGAGACGACGCCGCCGACCGCGGTGATGCCGAGCCAGATCGCCATATAGTCCGGCCGGTTCGGCATCAGCAGGCAGACCACTTGACCCTTGGCGAGCTTCTGGTCGAGCGCCCAGCGCGCATAGCGGCGGCTGCGCTCGACCAGCGCGCGATAGGTCAGCGTGCCGCGCTCCCAGATCAGCGCCGCGGCGTCGCCTTGGTGTTGCGCGATGTCCTCGACGGCGTCGAGCAAGAGGCGCTGCGGCTGGCCGGCAATCGGCGCGGTCGCCTCGAGCGCGCGCAGCCAGTCGCGCAGCGTGCCGTCGTTGCTGCGGCCGGCGCGTGTCGGGCGATCGATCTCGGCCAAGGTCATGCTTTAGCATCGCCCAACAAAGTGAATCTTTCGCTTCAACAATGGATAAAATTTGAACGAAACGCCCCATGGGGGTGGCAAACAATTAAGGTTATTCCCTCGAATTCGCCGCGGTTGCGTTGTCCGGCTTTTCAGCGACGGATAAGAAACGCAACTGGCCTATAAAAGGCGTGTTTTCTGGTTGTGGCGGGAAGCATGAAAAACGAAACGCTGGCCGTTCACGGCGGCTACGAATCCGACCCGACGACCAAGGCTGTCGCGGTGCCGATCTATCAAACCGTGGCCTACGAGTTCGACAGCGCCGATCACGGCGCCGCTCTGTTCAATCTCGAAGTCGAAGGCCATCGCTACAGCCGCATCAGCAACCCGACGGTGGCGGTGCTCGAGCGCCGCGTTGCGCTGCTCGAAGGCGGCATCGACGCGTTGTGCGTCAGCACCGGCCAGGCGGCATTGAACTATGCAGTGCTCAATCTCACCGCGATGGGCGCCAATATCGTCTCGGTGCCGCAGCTTTACGGCACGACCTACACGCTGTTCGGGCACGTCTTGCCGAGTCAGGGCGTCACCGTGCGGTTTGCGCAATCCGACCGGCCCGAAGCGATCGAAAAACTCATTGACGACAACACGCGCGGCATCTTCTGCGAGAGCATCGGCAATCCGGCGGGCAATATTTGCGACATCGAGGCGCTGGCCGGCGTGGCCGCGCGCCACGGCATTCCGCTGATCGTCGACAATACCGTCGCCACGCCGATCCTGCTGCGCCCGATCGACTATGGCGCCGATATCGTGGTGCATTCGCTGACCAAGTTTCTCGGCGGCCATGGCACCACGCTCGGCGGCGCCATCGTCGACAGCGGCAAGTTTCCGTGGAAAAAACACGCGCGGCGCTTTCCGCAATTCAACGAGCGCGATGCCTCCTACCACGGGCTCATCTATACCGATCACTTCGGCGACGCCGCCTATATCGCCCGCTGCCGCAGCGTCTATCAGCGCGCCACCGGCGCGGTGTTGGCGCCGCTGTCCGCCTTCCTGCTGCTGCAAGGCATCGAAACGGTGGCGCTGCGGGTCGAGCGCCACATCGAGAACGGCCGCCGCGTCGCCGAATATTTGCGGCAGCATCCGCGGGTCGAGTGGGTGAACTATGCGGGCTTTGCCGACAATCCGTATCACGCGCTGGCGAACAAATATCTCGGCGGCCGGGCCTGTTCGCTGCTCACTTTCGGCATCGTCGGCGGGCTCGACGCCGGCAAGTCATTTTACGATGCGCTGCGCTTGTTCAAGAGGCTGGTCAATATGGGCGACGCCAAATCGCTCGCCTGCCATCCGGCCTCGACCACGCATCGTCAGATGTCGGCCGAAGAGCAGCGCCAGGCCGGCGTGCGGCCGGAAATGATCCGGCTTTCCGTCGGCATCGAGCATATCGACGACATCATCGCCGACCTCGAGCAGGCGCTGGCGGCGTCGCAGTCGCGCCGTTCGGCCTTGATCGCGGCCGAATAGGGCCGCGGAGGGCGCCGCCGATGCCGCTCATTTTGGACACCGGCCGTTCCGGATCGGCAGCCGAGCTTCACTCCGCGAACTGCATTACCATCGGCCTCGTCAACAACATGCCCGATGCGGCGCTCGAGGCGACCGAGCGGCAGTTCACCGAGCTGCTTCGGGCGGCGACGCCGAACACCGTCGTGCTCCTGAAATTGTTCGCCATCCCGGAAGTGCCGCGCGGGGAGGCCGCACGCACCGCGATGGCCGAACGCTATCGCGACATTGCCGAGCTTTGGCAGACGCCGCTCGACGGCCTGATCGTCACCGGCACCGAGCCGCGCGCCAAAAATCTGAAGGACGAGCCGTACTGGGAAACCTTGAGCACGATCGTCGACTGGGCCAAAGACCATACCGCTTCCGCGATCTGGTCCTGCCTTGCCGCGCATGCGGCGGTGCTGCACAGCGACGGCATCGAGCGGCGCGCGCTCAAACAGAAGCGGTTCGGCGTGTTCGATTGCCGGCTGGTCGCCGATCACCCGATGACGGAGCATTTTCCGCAGCCGCTATGGGTGCCGCATTCGCGCTACAACGACCTGCCGGAAGCGGCGCTGGCGTCGTGCGGCTACAAGAATTCTCGCCCGTTCGACGACCGCCGGCGTCGATACTTTCGCCAAGCAGGACGGCAGCTTCTTTTTGTTCTTCCAAGGCCATCCGGAATACGAGGCAGATACGCTGTTGCGGGAATACCGCCGCGACGCAGTTCGTTTCCTGAGCGGCGAACGCGAGGATTATCCGGCAATGCCGCTCGGATATTTCAGTGACGACGCGGCGGCGTTTGCCGAGGCATTCCGCCGCCGCGCGCTGCGCAACCGGCGCAGCGACCTGAACGCCGAATTCCCGAAATCGGCTCTCGAAGCCGGACTGCAATGCCCCTGGCGTGCGGCGGCGCTCGGCACTTACGAAAAATGGTGCGCTTATTTGAGCGCGCGAAAGGCGGAACGGCGAACCATGGCCGTGTCGTTGCCGGGGCTGCGGCTACGCCGGACTTGGCGCGATTGGCCGCGCGGCACGCCCCAGGCGGCCGACGAGTCGGTACGGTAAGCCGCCGAAGTTGCCAAAGCCTGCCGGCCAAACCTTTGAAATTTACGCTTTCTTCGCCAGTGTCACGGTTTAATGGCCTCGGATTGATCCCGGAGACTGCTGTGCCTCATCCCGTCGTTTTTGCCGTTCCCGCCGACGTCGAACTTCATCCCGCGCCGATTCCCGCACATTGGATCACCGAGGGCAGCCCGCAGGCGAGATCGAAGCGACTGGGCACCAGCGCCGACGGCACTGCATCGATCATGGCGTGGTCGTGCACGCCGGGCCGCTTCACGTGGCGTTACACCGTCGATGAAATCATTCACATCATCTCCGGCGAGATTTTTGTCACTGACGAAAATGGCCGGCAGCGCCGGCTTGGTCCCGGCGACATGGTGTTTTTTCCCGCCGGCAGCGTCAGCGACTGGCACGTGACCGAAGAGGTCAGAAAACTTGCCGTGTGCCGGCACAGCATGCCGCGCCCGCTGGGCGTTGCCTTGCGCGTCTGGAACAAGCTCGCCGCCCTATTGGGCGGTCCGGCGGAAGCGGCCGATCCGCTGCAAAGCGGGCTCAATATGGTTGCCGATCGAGAGCGCGTTACGGCGTCTTAAAACAGAAGGCGCGATCCGATCATGGCCCGCACGCCGATCCGCCGCGTCATTACCGGTCATGGTGACGAAGACCAACATCGCCAAGGTCATCCTCGACGGTCCGGCGACCAACACCAAGACGCCGCGCGACGGCGTCGCCTCGACGCTGATGTGGTGCACCGATCAAATGCCCGCCGACATTGCCGTCGGCGAAGCGTCGAGGATATGGGCGCGCGCATCCTCGGCACGGCGCCGCCGGAAAACGGCAGCCGCTTCATCGTCATGGAATTCGCCCCCGGCGTCGTTTCCGAAATGCATCGCACCGAAACGATCGATTACATCGTGATGCTGGCGGGCGAGATCGACATGGACATGGACGAAGGCAGCGTCAAATTGCGCGCCGGCGATATCATGGTTCAGCGCGGCACCAATCACGCCTGGGTCAATCGCGGCACCGCGCCCGCGCGCCTGGCCATCGTCCTCATGGACGCCAAGCCGCTCGGCATCGGCCATCCGCGGCTGCGCGGCCAGCAGGCGCGCTGAAGCTCGGCGCGTGATGCCGAACGTCAATGCCGACCGTGACAATTTATCGGAAATGTCGCTGCTAGCGCGTTATCGGGTGCTCGCTGAGCGTTGGGGCGCTATTTAAAAAGTGCCCCGGCCAAGAGCGCGGCCGGGGCCTTGATGACGTCAATCTTTTAGTTTGTCAGCGCGCGCCGGCCGATTATCGGCCGGTCTGCGGACTTGTACCGGCGCCGTAGTTTGCTCCGGCAGGCCCCGCGGGCCCCGTAGACCCGATGTTTTGCTGCGGCTGTTGAGTGTTATAGATGCCTCGGCCGATCTGCGTGCTAGGCGCCGCCTGGTAGTTCGTCCCGCCGCTCTGCGGACTTGATCCAGCTCCGTAATTCTGTCCGCCAGGACCATTTTGCGCGAAGGCCGGGGCTGCAAGAGCAACGCTAAGGCCGACCGCGACGATGGCTATCTGGAGATTTTTGGTATTCATTATTTCCTCTTACAGCTGCCGGAGCATCTGACCCCGGTGCCGCAGAGTAATTGCGTGTAAAGCAGAAAGTATACGACTGAGCCCGTAGATAAGCGGCTGAAAAACATAAACTTTCCATAAAATATACGAAGAATATATACGAACGCGCTCATATTTTATATTTAGCGCCGGTGCTGACTGCGCGATGAGGAGAATCCATGACGTGCGGTGTCGTGTTCACGAACCGCCGGGCGCACTCTGTTCGAGCAAGCAGAAAATAAATCCGTGCCCTGAACTAGTTTGTGGTTTTTGCCGGCCGCCGAATGTTATTGCGGGCGACCGCCTGCAGCCGCGACCGGCGCTGTGTGGACTGCAAGCGGAATTGCCGGCGGATCGGACATCACCAAGCGATAACCGACTCCCAGCTCGGTGAGCAGGACACGAGGCTGGGTCGGATCGGCTTCGATCTTGCAGCGCAGCTTGCGCACGAAGATGCGCAGATAATGGGTATTGTCGATGTGTTGGCTGCCCCAGACCTCGCGCAACAGAAACTGATGGGTGACGACATTGCCGGAATGCTGCGCCAGGATTTGCAGGAGCCGGTATTCCTTCGGCGTGAGCGCGACGCGCTGTTCGCTGACGAATACGGCGCGCGCGGCAAAATCGATCGAGAGCGGTCCGAATTTCACCACCGGTTCGCCACGCGCGGCGCGCAACTGCCGCCGGAGCGCCGAATGCGCGCGCGCCAGTAACTCGGCCATGCCGAACGGCTTTACCACGTAGTCATCGGCGCCGAGCTCGAGCAAGCGGACCTTCTCGGCTTCGTTGGCCCGCACCGAAAGCACGATCAGCGGCACGCTCGACCACGACCGCAACCGTTCCAGCACCTCGGCGCCGTCCATATCCGGCAGGCCGAGATCGAGGATCACGAGATCGGAGGGCTTGAGCGTCGCCGTATGCAACGCCTCGGTGCCGGTTTCGGCTTCCTGCACCGTGAAGTTGTCGAACTCGAAGCCGGTGCGCAAAAAGCGCCGGATTTGGATTTCGTCGTCAACGACGAGCACGCTGAGAGGTATTTCACTCATCGACTGCGGTCTCCAATGGCGCAGCTCCATCCGGCAGCGGCAAATGGATCGATACCGTCGTGCCGTGGCCGACGCCGTCGCTCTCGATTTGCACCTTGCCGCCGTTGGCCGAGATGAAGGCGTTTGCGATCCACAGGCCGAGGCCCGAGCCCGAGGTCATGGCGGCGTGGCGCGGTCCGCGGTAAAATCTCTCGCCGACCTGGCGTTTTTCATCGCTGCTGAGCCCGGCGCCACAATCATTGACCGAGAACACGACGGCCCGGCCGTTGGGCCGCGCGGCGACGCGGATCGGCGCGCCATCGGCCGAATATTTTGCCGCATTGTCGA
The DNA here is from genome assembly GCA_963816565.1 of uncultured Alphaproteobacteria bacterium. GTDB lineage: Bacteria > Pseudomonadota > Alphaproteobacteria > Rhizobiales > Xanthobacteraceae > BOG-931. The sequence goes on from CAWFLM010000007.1 coordinate 92,424, forward strand.
GAATCTGCACCAGCGCCTGCTCGACCTGCGCCGGGTCGGCACGTACGATGGGCAAATTAGAATTCAGATCGAGCGTGACGGGATGCCCGACAAGCCGCCGGCGGCGGTGCTCGACCGCGGCATTGACGATATCGACCGGTTCAATCCACTGCAATTTCGGTCGCACTTGCTGGCGCGATATGGTGGTGGCATCGAGCAGGTTTTGGATGTCGTTATTAAGGCGCTCGGCTTCGTCACGCACCACGCCGGTGAGCGCGTGCAAGCGCGGGTCGGCGACGAGCGCCGGCGCACTGGACAAGATGGTGGCGGCGCCCAGGATGGAGGCGAGCGGCGTGCGCAGCTCATGGGAGACGGAGCCGATCAGCGCTTCGCGTAGCAGCTCGGTCTCCGAGCGCATTTTCGCCTCGTTCAGCGCGCGCGCGACATCGAGCCGCTCGAGCGTCGCCACCGCGTCTGCAAGCGCCTCGTCGATCCGCTGGCGCATGCCGGCCAGCGCCTCGCCGGATACGCTGCCGAGATCGATAGCGACGCTGCCGAAATCCGGAGTTTTTGGCGAGACCCGGCGAATAAGCCAGGTATTGCCCTTGCCATCGTGAATCGTGCGTTCGAGCACTTCGTCCTGTTCGACGCGGACGACTTCGGCGCGCAGCCGTTCCGGCACGCTGTCGGCATTGCCGGCGTCGGCCGCGCCGAGCAACACCACTTTGCGCTGAAAAAGATTGGCCAGGTGATTCTGGATGGCGACGAAAATCTCCGCCGCGCTCGGCGCCGCCGCGAGGCGGCGGGAAAACGCGTAGAGATCGCTCATTTCCCGCTCTCGCTTGCGGGCGATCGTGGTATGGCGCTTCGCCTGGGTGGCGAGGTGCGATACCACCACGGCGACCACCATGTAGAGCACCAGGTTGAGCGCTTCCTGCGGCGAGGCGACGCGGAAGCTGTAAAGCTCGGCGAAAAACAGATAACCGGACAGGATAACGCCGCCGACGGCGGTGAGCAGCGCCGGGATGACGCCGAGCTGATAGCCGGCGATCATCACCGGGACCAGATACAGCACTGAGCCGCGCAGGATGCCTAGATATTCGCGCAACAGCACCGCGACGGCCGTCGTCGCCGCCAGCAGCAATAGCGCGATGACGATGCCGCGCAATTGCTGCCTGATCACAGCAATTCTCGATTTTTGATTCTGCAGCCGCCGCCGCCGAGCTCAAGGACAATGGCGAGGAAGCGGCCCACGGCCGGAACGAATTTCACCGCAGCGTTCATGCGTCACGCATCGTCTGGATAAGTTGCAAGCTAGAATAATCCATGAGGTCTCTCGCGATCCGACGGGAAGATTCACCTGTTCGCTGTCCTCCACCAGTCACGAGGCCGTGACGTTGCCATTTTTTAATATTCATAAATTTTCTGCTCCTGCGCATAATTTTTTCGTCAAAAACAATCTGAGTTTCTTGCCAGCCACGAAAATTGCGCGGTGCGGGACGGTTTTGGAGAGCACGTGCGTATTCCGCGACTTTATCGAACCGCGGACGTCAATCTGCCGTGGATGCTGCGGCGGGATGAGACAGATGTGTCGGAAATAAGAAACCCCAGCTCGCGAACGAGGCTGGGGTTCATTGATCGAGCGGGGGCGACGGATGCCCAATCAACAGACGCGAGTATACTCTCTCCGCGCTCACTGGAGCGAATTACAAATTGGTAATGACAATTGACAAAGCGTCGCAGCATCGTCGCAACCTAGGCCCACAGCGCACATGGCGCGATGTCCGCCTCATGTCTGCTTTCGGGGGGCAAGCCAGACAATAGCCCAGTTTTCGTGACTGCCAGTTTTGTGGCTACACCGCCTAGATTTCGACGGTTTCATCCATGGTCACGCGCGCCGACGTCAGCGCCTTAGCGAGCGCGGCAAGCTTGGCGCGGTCGCAGAACGCCGGGATCACCGTTGTTGCCTGCGTCGCTCGCACCAGCGCGACGGTATCGGACAACAGCGGATGCACGTTCCAGCGCATAGTCTGGGCGCGGCCGCTCTTGGTCAGTCGCTCCGCCGGCGTGGTCGGATTGACGTAGCCGGTGAACAGGATCGTCACCTCGGGCGAATTTTCGAATTGGGCAATGAGCCGCGCCGTCGCCCCCGACGTGCCGTCGGCGGAGGCGGCGAGCATCACGCCGCGCGCGCGTTCGATCGGTTTGACGATGGTGGCGAGGCGCTTGATGTCTTCGCCGACGCCGGGACGCAGCGAAGCGGCATCGCCGTCGCCGAGCCGCAGCAGCGATTTTCGCATCGCCTCGTCGACGAAAATGTTGTCGACGCCGTGGCGCATCAGTTCGAGCGCGATCTCCGGACCGCGGCCGTTGGCCGGCACCGGCAGTAATAGCGGGCCGCGCTTCGACATAACGGGCAAGGCTGTCCCAACATTCCGCGAGCGGTTTTTGATAGTCGGCATAGGAGCAATCGATCAGCGCGGTCGCTGCTTTCAATCTCGGCGGGTCGTAGGCATAGAGTGCGGATTCCGTCGAATAATCGCCGGTGTAAAGAAAGCCGTCGCCAATGCCGAAGTGCAGCCAGACGCCGCCCGGCGCGTGCCCGTTGCGGCCGGTGGTAACGGCGATGCCGAGCACGTCGGCTTGGCCGGCGACCGGCAGCGGCCGCGTGGCAATGGCCTCGGGCAGACCGCGCGCGACGATCTCGGTCGCATAGACCGGCGGATGGCCGAGTGCCGGCAAGAGCGGCAGGCCGCCGACATGGTCTCTGTGGCCGTGGCTCAAAAGCAGCGCATCGACGGGGCCGATGGCGGCAACGTCCGGCAGCGCACCCGGTGGCGGCCCTTCGCCGAGGTCGAGCACGAGCCGCTTGCCGGCCGCTGCCAAAAGGAAACAGGCCGGCCCCTTTTTGCCGACGCCCGATATCAGCCGCAGGCAGCCCGAACCCACGTTCATTCTATTCGCCTCTCGACCCAATGCCCGACATTGACAACCGCAAGCCGCGTCCTTAATCAACCGGCAAAAGGGTCAAGTGCCATGAAAGTCCGCAACTCGTTGAAATCCTTGCGCGGCCGCCACCGCGACAACCGCATCGTGCGCCGCAAGGGCCGCGTCTACGTCATCAACAAGACGCACCGCCGCTTCAAGGCGCGTCAAGGCTAGCGAATTTGGGCCAGCGACACGCGCTGCAAGTCTGCTGCCCATTTCCGCCGCATTCCTCGGGGCCAATTGAGCACTTTTCCGGCTTGCCGCCGCGCGGCAGGCGAATAAACTCTTTGGCCATGACGCTGCGATTCCCAATTCTTCTTGCTGCCGCCATGCTGGCGGCGACGACTGCGCAGCCGGCGTCCGCGCAAAGCCCGCAGGATTTGCTGTCGCCGCCGAGCGACTTGCCGCGCCCCGGCCACGGCGAAGAGACCTATAGCCTCGATACCCTGTTCAGCGCGTTGAAGATCGCGCCCGACGAGGCAAGCGCCAAAGCAATCGAAAACCGCATCTGGTCGCTGTGGGTCGAATCCGGCAGCGACACTTGCGATCTGTTGATGACGCGCGTGAAGAACGCGATCGAGGAAAAGGATTACGATCTCGCCATCCGGCTCCTCGATTCCGTTATCGCCATTCGGCCGGGCTATGTCGAAGCCTGGAACCAGCGCGCCACGGTCTATTATCTCAAAGACGATTACGCCCGCGCCATCGCCGATATTGCCGAGGTGCTGGCGCGCGAGCCGCGCCAATTCGGCGCCTTGGCCGGGCTCGGCCTGATGTTGCAAGACATCGGCGATGACAAGGACGCGCTCGATGCCTATCGCAAGGCGCTCGCCATCGATCCTCACCTCGAAAGCATCCCCGACGCCGTCAAAACGCTGACCGAGAAGGTCGAGGGTCGCGACATCTGAGACGGTTGACCTCCCCGTCATTGCGAGGAGCAAGGCGACGAAGCAATCCAGACTTCACTGCGCTGGATTGCTTCGCTACGCTCGCAATGACTGGAGAAAATGAAAATGACCATCGACGACGACAAGCGCACCATTCGCGAGCTCGTGGAACATTGGGCGGTGTGGCGCGACGCGCGGCTGTGGGACCGCTTCCGCACCGTGTGGCACCCGGAAGGCCGTATGTGGGCGACCTGGTTTCAGGGCACCTTCGAGGAATTCATCAAGGGTAACGACGAGGGCTGGAAGCGCGGCGTGCGCATCCTGCATTTTCTCGGCGGCAGCGCCATCGACATTGCCGGCAATCGCGCGGTGGCGCAGACCAAAATGACGATTTCGCAGCGCGCGCCGGTCGACGGCGTCGTTTGCGACGTGGTCTGCACCGGGCGCTTCTACGATTTCTTCGAGAAGCGCGACGGCCGCTGGGGTTTTGTGCTGCGCCGGCTGGTCTATGAGAAGGACCGGCTCGACCCGGTCGATCCTTCGGCCAAGCTCGCGCTCGATCAGGATCTGCTCGAGCAATTTCCGGAAGGCTACCGGCACCTCGCTTATCTGCAGACCAAGATCGGCTACAAGGTAAAGATGGACATGCCCGGGCTCGAAGGGTCCGACCTCGACGCGCTTTATGCGCAGGGCGCGCGCTGGCTCAAGGGCGAATCCATCCAAACTTAAATGCACATACTGGCCGCCGTCGCCGAAGTCCTCGTCGCCGGTGCGGTCGTCACCGTTATCGGCACGCGGCTGATCGAGCGGGCGCATCCGCCGCGCGGCCGTTTGATCGACATCGGCGGCTTGCGTCAGCATGTGGTCGAGCTTGGCGCCGATGCCGGCGTGCCGATCGTTCTTGTCCACGGCGCCGGCTGCAATCTCGAAGACATGGGGCTTGCGCTCGGCGAGCGCCTTGCCGGCCGGCACCGCGTCATATTGGTCGATCGCGCCGGCCTCGGCTGGAGTGAGCGCAAAGGCCGGCGCGGCAGTTCGCCGGCCTATCAAGCAGCGATGCTGCGCGATGTGCTGGATCGGCTTGGAGCGGCGCGCGCCGTCATCGTCGGCCATTCCTGGGGCGGCGCGCTGGCGGCGGCTTTCGCGCTCGATCATCCGCAACGCGTCGCCGGCCTGGTGCTGCTGGCGCCGCCGCTTTATCCGTTTCCGCGCAGCATGACCTGGCTCTACGCGCTGTTCGCGACGCCAATCTTCGGCTGGCTCTATGCGCGCACGCTGGCGCTGCCGCTGGGCTTGCCCTTCATCGGCATCGGTCTGGGCTCGGCATTCTTGCCGCAACTGCCGCCGGCCCACTACATCAGGCGCACCGCCGCGTTGTTGTTGCTGCGGCCGGCCACGTTCCTCGCCAATGCGCGCGACGTCGCCGATCTGCGCGCCTTCCATGCCAGGGAGAGCGGCCGCTATGCCACGCTCGCGGCGCCGACCGTCATCATCACCGGCGACCGCGACCTGGTGGTTGCGCCGCGGCGTCACGCTCTCGTTTTTGCCGCAGCGGTGCCGCACGCCAAGCTCGTGGTGCTGCCCGGCATCGGCCACATGCTGCATCACGCGGCGGCGGAGCGGGTGATTGAGGAGATCGAGGAATTGTACGCGCGCAGCTAGTCGCCGCCCGTGCCGTCGCCGACATAAGCAATGCGCATGAAATTCGTTGCGCCCGGCGTGCCGAGCGGGACGCCGGCGACGATGATGATGCGCTCGCCGGCTTTGGCGAACCGCTCCTTGAACGCGATGCGGCAAGCGCGCTCGACCATGTCGTCCTGGTCTTTGGCGTCTTCGTCGATCACGCAGTGGATGCCCCAGACCAACGATAATTTCCGCCCGGAGCCCTCGATCGGCGAAATGGCGACGATCGGGCATTTCGGCCGCTCGCGCGACACCCGCAAGCCGGTCGAGCCGGACACCGTCCAGCAGACGATGGCCGAGAGGTCGAGCGTCTCGCCGACCTGCCGCGCGGCCACGGCGATGGCGTCGGCGCCGGTCCGTTCCGGCGGCGTCTGCAGCATGTGGACCGACGGCAGATACATCGAATCGTCTTCGACTTCCTCGGCGATGCGGTTCATGGTCGCCACCGCCTCGACCGGATATTGCCCTGACGCCGATTCCGCCGACAGCATCACCGCGTCGGCGCCGTCGAAAATCGCGGTAGCGACGTCGGAAACTTCGGCGCGCGTCGGCACCGGGCTGGAGATCATCGATTCCAGCATTTGGGTGGCGACGACCACCGGCTTGCCGGCGCGGCGGCAGGCCCGCGTCATCTCCTTTTGCACGCCGGGGACTTTCTCCAGTGGCATTTCGACGCCGAGATCGCCGCGCGCCACCATCAGCGCATCGGCGAGTTCGAGAATGTCGGACAGCCGCGCCACCGCTTGCGGCTTCTCGATCTTGGCCATCACCGCGGCGCGGCCGCGCGTGATCTTCTTGGCTTCGGCAATATCCTCGGGGCGTTGGATGAACGACAGCGCGATCCAATCCACCCCGGCGTCGAGCGCGGCTTCAAGATCGGCGATGTCCTTCGGCGCCAGCGCCGCCAGCGGCACGACGGTATCCGGCAGGCTGACGCCCTTCCTATTCGACACTTTGCCGCCGACTTCGACTTGCGCCACGATGCGCGCCGGGGACACTTCTGTCGCCACCAGGCGCAGCTTGCCGTCGTCGATCAACAGCGCGTCGCCCGGCTTGATGGCGGCGAAAATTTCCGGATGCGGCAGCTGCACGCGCTTGGCGTCGCCGGGCGCCGGATCGGTATCGAGCGTGAAATCCTGGCCCTTGTCGATTTCCGCCGCGCCGTCCTTGAAGATGCCGAGCCGCAGCTTCGGCCCTTGCAAGTCGACCAGAATGCCGATCGGCCGGCCGTTCTCGGCCTCGACTTCGCGGATGTTCGCCACCAGTTCGCGCATCCGCTCGTGAGTGGTGTGGCTCATATTGATGCGGAACACGTCGGCGCCGGCCTGGAACAGCCGGCCGATGACGGCGCGATCTCCCGACGCCGGACCGAGCGTGGCGACGAGCTTGGTGCGCCGCTGCCGTCTCATCGCGCTCTCATGGTGTGATCATGGGGTTTTGCTGCCGCTCGGCAGCAGCGGCGAGGGCCCCGGGACTGGAGCGCTCGACGGCGGCGCCACCGGGCTCGACGATGCCCCGACCGTAGTTCCGGGCGACGCCGCGCCGGGCGGGCCGCCGCTAACCGCGGGCGGCTTTTGCACCGGCTGCTCGCTCGAATTCAGTCAGTTGCACGGTCCAGGCGCGCTGCTCGCCGGTGTCGACTTCGAAAAAGCCGGTGCGGTCGTAGCCCCGCGCCAGACAGTCGCCGATGCCGCGGATCGTGAATTCCCTGTCGCGGGTGCACATATAGGCTTGGCCCATCCATTCGCCGCCGCGATCATAGTCGATGGCGTAGACATAATAATAACGGGCGACAAGATTGCCCTTGAGCACCGTTTCGCAGCTGCGCGCCGGCAAGTTCCACCAGCCTTCCGTGGTCCAGCCTTGCGCGTCCTTGTAACCGACCGCGAGGCCGATCCGGCTCGATGTGTTGTTGCACAGCCGGAAATCCGCCGCAGCGGGGCTCGCAGAGGCAAACAGCGCAGCCGCCGTCACCGCGCACAGCACCAGCGCGCCAGCCGCCGTCTTGGTAAAACCCGCTGATCTCATTTTTGGTTCAGATCCGCGTCCCTACACATGATCCCAAAAGTGATACGCTTTCACCAAGACCCCCCAGGCCAGATTCGGTGTCAAAACGCCGGTCTGTCAACGACGATGGCGCGGAAGTCGGTGACGTTGGTGAACGTCGGGCCGGGCGTGAACAAATCGCCGATGCCGTTGAAAAACCCCGTGGAATCGTTGTCGGCGAGAAACGCGGCGGGATCGAGGCCGGCGGCGGCGGCCCGCGCCAGGGTGGTGTCGTCGATAAAGGCGCCGGCAGGGTCGTCCGGCCGGCCGCGGCCGCCGTCGGTGCCGTCGGTGTCTGCCGCCAGTGCCGCAATTGCCTTGGCGCCGGCAAGATGGATGGCGAGCGCCAGGGCATATTCCTGGTTCGGCCCGCCGTGGCCGCCGCCTTTGAGCGTGACCGTCAGTTCGCCGCCGGACAGGATCGCCATGCGGCGGTGCGTCGCGGCGAAGTCGCGCGCCAGCCGCGCGTGTTCGGCGGCGACCTCGCGGGCCTCGCCTTGCAACCGGTCGCCGAGCACGACGCAGTCGTAGCCCGCTTCTCTGACCCTGACTTGCGCGGCGGCCAGTGCATCCGCCGGCCGGGCGACGATCCGATAGTCGGTCTCGGCAAAAATGCGATCGCCGGGCTTAGGGGATTCGTTGTCGGGGTCGTCCAGCGCCCGGGTGACGGTTTTGGGCAGGTCGAGGCGGTATTTGGCGACGATCGCCCGGGCATCGGCGAGCGTCGTCGGATCCGGCACCGTCGGCCCCGAGCCGATCACCGCGGGATCGTCGCCCGGCACGTCGGAAATCGCGAGCGTGACGACGCGGGCCGGAAAAGCACGCCGGGCGAGGCGACCGCCTTTGATGCGGGAGAGATGTTTGCGCACGCAGTTGATCTCCCCGATATTGGCGCCGCTGCGCAACAGCGCCCGGGTTGTCGCCTGCTTGTCGGCGAATCCGATGCCGGGCACAGGCGCGATCCAATTCGCCGAGGCGCCGCCGGACAGCAGCACCAGCACGAGATCGTCCTTTACCGCCGCGTCGGCAAATGCGAGCGCGCGTTCGGTGCCCTTTAGCCCGGCTTCGTCGGGGACCGGATGTCCGGCCTCGACCATGGCGATCCTTCGGGTCGGCCGGCCATAACCGTGACGGGTGACGGCAATGCCGTCGAGCCGCTCCGGGGCGATGCGCGCCAGATAATGCTGTTCCGCCACTTCGGTGAGCGAGCCTGCGCCTTTGCCGGCGGCCAGGACAATGAGCCGCCCGTGCGGCGGCGGTTCCGGCAGGTTTGGCGGCAGGCAGCGCGACGGGTGCGCGGCGCCGACCGCCGCGCGGAACAGGGATTCCAGCAATTCGCGCGATTGCGTCGCCAATTCGAACCTTCAGCGCCGACGCGGGCTATGGACCCCGACCTGGGAACCATGGATGAACGGACTTGGGAACCATGGACTTGGGAACTCTGGAAAGTGTCCGGCCGCATCTTTATCTTTTCCATAGCTAACCCGCGGAGAAGATCATGGCTACCGACCCGAATACCCGCACGGAACTCGAAGCCGCCGTCTATCGTCGCCTGGTCGAGCATTTGCGCTCGCGGACCGACGTGCAGAATATCGACATGATGAATTTAGCCGGCTTCTGCCGCAACTGCCTGTCCAATTGGATGAAAGACGCCGCCGACGCCAAGGGCGTGGCGATGACCAAGGACGAGAGCCGCGAGATTGTCTACGGCATGCCTTTCGACCAATGGCGCGCCAAGCACCAGAAGGACGCCTCGCCCGAGCAAAAGGCGGCATTCGAAAAAGCAAGCCAAAAGCACTGACGCGGCGTTGCCGCCAGTAATGTCCTGTGCAGAGCGTGGATGAGTGCGGTCGTGGCTTGACGCCAGGCGTTGCACTTTCGAAACCTGCGGGCCCATCGTTATGGAGTTCCAGCATGGCCACCGCCGCCGCCGCCAAAGACGACCAGCCCGCTCACCGCTTCGCCAAGGATCAGCTCAAGGCCTTCGTCGAACGCGTCGAGCGGCTCGAGGAAGAGAAGAAGACGATCGCCGACGACATCCGCGACGTCTACGCCGAAGCCAAAGGCAACGGCTTCGACGTCAAGACGCTGCGCGTCGTGGTGCGCTTGCGTAAGCAGGACCTCAACGAGCGCAAGGAGCAGGAGGCCATTCTGGAGACCTATTTGCACGCGCTCGGCATGCTGTAACAAGTCATCATTCCCGGTGCCAGGCTAACGGGTCCGCGCAAAGCGTGGCCCGATAGCAGGCTCCGCGTGGAAACCGGATTCATAATGGGCGCCGGTGAGGGGATGCTCACCCTCGATCCGCGAAATTTGTGAAAACGGATCGCGGGCTCGCCTTTGGCGGGCCTGCAATCGGCGCAGCGCCGAAATAACCCGTGGCGCAATCACACTCGGTTTTGCTCGTCCCAAACCGCCATCGTGACAAATTGGCAACAGGTGCAAAACGATAGTGTCGGGTGACGGTTTATCCGGGGGATAAGCGTTGCCTCTTACTTGCGAATTGTCGAAAGCATAAAATGTGTTCGACAGGAGACAGAACAGCGCTGAGTCTGTCGATGTCGCGCCGTAGGCCGTACGAGTTCGCCACGCGCGGCGTGCTGCGCTGCTCCGCGTGCCTGTGATGCCCGTCGCATCAAGTAGTTGGCGTTCGGTCATCCTTTGGCGCTGCGTGATTTTCTACTCCGCTTCAACCTTCTATCAGTTTCACACCGTTTATCAGTTGAGCTTGCGGCTGCTGTTGCGGCTGCGTCTGCGTGGATTCGAAAGCGCGGGCAGGGGAAGGCAATCGTGGCTCTGGCGGCCAGGCGCAGGTGGAAAGGTAAGCGAACGTATGATGACGGCCTGCCGCGTGCGGCGGTGCGGTCTAGTCGGTGCAGCGCCGGCAGGTTCGTAGTGCTGGCGCGCTGGAGCGTATTTGGTTGCGCGGCGATGGCGTCTGTCGTGCCCGCTTCGGCGCAGAGTTCTGGTCAACACCAATACGACTCTCACCGGCACGATCAATGGCGGCAACGGACCCGGCTACTATGTCACCGGCGGGGCCACGTTGACGGTCAATAACGCCAGCCTGCAGAATTTCACCACGACGGGCGGTTCCGGCAGCGGCGGCGGCGCGGGTTTCGGCGGCGCCATCTTCATCGACAACGGCGCCGCGGCGGTCCTCAATGGCGTTTCCTTTTCACATGATACTGCGATCGGCGGTGTCGGCGGGACTAATTCTCCCACCGGCGGCACTCTCTTAATAACGGCGTCGTCAACGGCTATTTCAGCCCCACCTCCAACGGCATCGCCGGCACGACGCCGCCCGCGCCCCAGGACAATTCCGTCGTTTTCGGCAACGGCTTTGGCAGCGGCATTAATGGCGTCAGCGGTACCCCGGGCGGCAGCGCGACCCGGGGCTTCGGCGGCGCCGGCGGCACTGGCCAGTCCGGCATTCCGGGCTGGAGCTCGAACCCGATCGCCATCAACAACTATGAGCTCGCGGTGGAAGGGGAAGCCCTTGCGGCGGACAACACCGCGGTCGCGGGTTTAGGTATCTTACAAGCTGCAACATTTGTAGCTGCCTTTGACGCACTCACTGCCTCTGCGGCCGCCGGCGCTAATGCCGGCGGCCCGACTACGATTAATCTCGTGCCTGGTTTTGCGGCAACGGACATCGGCGCAGTTGGTGATGACGCCACCTACCTTGCGCTGGCCGTCTCGGCCGCTCTTGGAGTGACCATCTCTACCCAGGCTTTAGTCCAGGCCTCCACTATCCTGGCCGACTGGAATGCCGCGTGTGCCAACGGCACCCTTTGCTTTGGCGGCAACGGCGGCAACGGCGGCCCCGGCGGCGCCGGCAGCTCCGGCTTCGGCGGCGGCGCGGGTGGTAACGGCGTCGTCGGTGCCGACGCCGGCACTATTGGGGCGTTGGAAGGCAATAGCGGCAATGGCGGCGTGGGCGGCGCGGGCGGCTTCGGTGGCGGCGGCGGCGCCGGTGGCTTCGGCGCGGGCGCCTCCGGCGACAGCAATGCAGGCATCGCAGGTGTCGGTGGAGCCGGCGGAGCCGCCGGCTTCGGCGGCGGTGTCGGCAGCACCGGCGGTGTCGTCGGCGGCCAGTTGGCCTCCGGTTGCGCGGGTGTAGAGGCGCCTCAATGCAGCAGCATCCCCGGCCCTGCCGGCAACCCCGCCTTCGGCGGCGGTGGCGGCAGCGGCTATGGCGGCGCGATCTTTGTCAACGCCGGCGGCGCGCTGACCATCACCGGCACCGGCACCTTTGCCGGCGACAACGCGATCGGCGGCGCCAGCCTCAACGGCGGCCTCGCCGGCGGCGCCGCTGGCACCGACCTGTTCATGATGACCGGCGCGACCGTGACCATCGCGCCCGGTGCCACGGGTAACGTCCCCAACGTCATCACCTTCAACGGCTCGATCGCCGACAACAGCAGCGCCTCGATCGGCACGTCGACCGCCGCGGAAACGGCAGGCTACCCGATCGGCGCCGGCGCGGGCCCGACGATCTATGCCGGCCTGACGGTGTTCAACGGCCAAGACACCTATTCCGGCCAGACCGTCATCAATGGCGGCGCGCTCGATGGCACGCCTAACACCGCCACCAACACCACGGCCCGCCGACCTACGCCACCACCGACGGGACGCTGCAGGCGGCGGACGGCATCGGTTTGCCGACCACCAGCAATCTCAACTTCGCCGGACCGAGCCAATTCGTCGGCGGCGTGTTGCAGACCAGCGGCACGTTCAATCGCTGGCTCAACCCCAATCCCAACCCGTACGGCAACGGCAATCCCGGCGGCGTGCAATGGCTCGGCTCGGGCGGCTTCGCGGCGATCAACGCCCCGCTGACCGTCACCCTCGACGCCGGCGAACCGCTGACCTGGAACGCGTCCGGTTTCGTGCCGTTCGGCTTCTCGCTGATGTTCGGCTCGGCCAATTCGACCAACACCGTCACTTTCACCAACCCCATCGATATTTCCGGCGGCACCGCCAGCATTCTGGTGGCGAATAACGGCAATGCGGCCGGCTCCATGGCGACGATGTCCGGCGTGATTTCCAGCAATTCCGCGCCGGGCACACTCTCCATCGGCGGCGGCGGCTTTACCGGCACGTTGAATTTGACGGGAGCCAACACTTACACCGGCGGCACGTCGGTGAATCAAGCGACGCTCGGCATCAATAACGGGGCGGCGCTCGGCACCGGCGCGCTGGCGCTCAACAACGGCACCCTGTCGGCGCTGGCCGGTTTGACGATCACCCAGCCGGTGACGCTGACCGGCATCGACATGATCAATACCAACGGCTTCACGGTTGCGATTTCCGGCAATGTCGGCGACGGAACCGCCGGGCCTTCCGGAACGCCTCCCGGCACGCTCGTCATCCTCGGCCCCGGCACCGGCGGCACGGTCAATCTGACGGGAACCGTCAGCTATACCGGCGGCACGGTCCTCGCCCCCGGCACCTCGCTCACCGCGAGTGGGACGGCGTCCGCCGGCATTAATGCCGGGCCGATCGTCGTGGTGTCGGCGAGCGGCGCCACCGACTTGTTCACCGGAACGGCGCACGTGGTCGGGCCGCTCGATGTGGTGGACGGCGCAACCCCCGAACTGATCATTCTGCCGGGCGACACTTTGGAAGGCGTGGGCAGCGTCAACCTCCCCGTGGTCATCCAAGGCGGCGGCGCCAATGCGCCCGGCGACGGCGCCGGCACACTTATCTTCACCGCGCCGGTGACCGACCTCGCCGGGTCGACCTACACCATCGCGATCGACGGTCCGCTGGCCAGCGCGAGCAATTGTCCCAACCCGCCCAATACCAACGGCTGTGCGGGACAATACAGCAGCACCGTCGTGACCGGAGCCGGCAACACCTACACCGCGGCCGGCACCATCGCGCCGATGCTGACCGGCATCACCGCCCCGGCCAACAACACCTACATCCCGCCCGCAGGAACTGGCTTCACCGTGGTTTATGCGCCGGCCGGCGTGCTCGGCAGCTTCAGCGGCCTCACCCAGCCGGCGGCGGGCGTCGTAGGAATATCAGGCGGTCTGGCGCCGGGAACAAGGTTCGACGCTCTCTATTTCAACGCCGCCTCGGCGTTGAACCTGGGCGCCGTGCCCTATGCGAGCAATCCGACGGCGATCAATCTGTGGGTGACGCCGGCGAACTACCAAAATCTTTCGTATTGGAACGTCGCGCTCAATGCAGAACCAGAGCCAAGTCGCGGGCGCGCTCAATGCCCTGCGCGGCGCGGCCGGTGTGAAAAACAACACCGAGGCGACCTGGGACTTCGGCAACCTGTTTCCGCAACAGCCGCAGGCGCTCCCCGGCATCTTCAGCACGCTCTCGGGCGAGGTCAACGCCGATGCACCGTGGGGTGCGTTTCGGATGATGACGAGTTTCCTCGGCCTCATGGTCGATCCAAGTGTGAATGGCCGGGCCGGCGTCGGAGGGGGAATATCCCCGATCGGCTACGCTTCCGACGACGCTCTCAACTATATTTCCGATGACCAGGATCTGCTGCCGGCCAATGTCGCGCTCGCCTATAATACGGCGCTCAAGGCGCCGCCGCCGGCCGCGTTCAATCAACGCTGGAGCGCATGGGGCTCGGGCTTTGGCGAATACAATAACACCAACAGCGATCCATCGACGGGCACGACCAGTGTCACCGCAAGTGCCTACGGCTTCGCCGCCGGCATGGACTATCACTTCACGCCCAACTCCTTAGCCGGCTTCGCGCTCGCCGGCGGCGGTACCAACTGGGGCTTGGCCCAAGGGCTCGGCTCCGGCCGCAGCGATGCGTTCCAGGCCGGCCTCTACGCCACGACGCATTTTGGTCCGACCTATTTCTCGGCCGCGCTCGCGTTTGCCAATCACTGGATGTCAACTTCGCGCACCGCATTTGGCGGCGACCAGCTCGATGCGAGCTTCGACGCCCAGGATTATGGCGCGCGGATCGAGGCCGGTTACCGTTATGCGGTGCTGTCGACGATCGGCGTGACGCCTTATGTGGCCGGCACCGCCCAAGGCTTTCACGCGCCGAACTACAGCGAGACCGACCTGAGCGGCGGCGGCTTCGGGCTGTCCTACAACGCGGCGACGACGACCGACATAAGCAGCGAGCTCGGCGCGCGCTTCGACACTCTGAAGATTTTCGACGGCATGCCGTTGATGCTGCGTGCCCGGGTCGCCTGGGAGCACGATTGGACGAATAACGCTGCGCTCGCGGCGACCTTCCAGGCCGCACAGTTGCCGGGCGCACCGCCCGGCGCGCCCGTTGCCTTCCAGGTCAACGGCGCCGGGCTGCCGGCTAATTCCGCGCTGGCGTCGGCGAGCGCCGAGCTGCGCGTGACACGCTGGCTGTCGCTTCTCGCCAAGCTCGACAGCGAGTTCGCCGGCTCCTCGCAGACCTACGCCGGCACAGCAACGGTGCGCGTGTCATGGTGAGCGGGCTCGCGCATCATCCGCATTGCCGGCCTGATCGCCGCGGCGCTCGCCGCGCTGGTCGCGGTCGGCGGGGCGGCATACGCCCAGGTCATTCCCAGCAGCGGCCCCACTGCGGGCGGCACCTCCGTCACCATCTCGGGCAACGGCTTCTCTAACGGGGACGTGGTGCAGGTCGGCGGGGTTGATGTCCTTGGCGCCTGCTTGGGCGGCACCCCGGCGACCAACGTGACGGTCGTGGACTCCCAGACCATTACGGCAAAGGTGCCGGCGGGCAGCGCGGGCGCGGCAAATGTGTTGGTGTGCACCATCCTTGGTGGCGTCGTATCGCAACCTGGCACCTTCACCTATCTGTCGGTGCCCACAGTGAGCTCGGTCAGCCCTAATAGCGGTCCCTCGACCGGCGGCGCCTCCGTCTTCATCATCGGCTCGGCCTTTACCGGCGCGACCGCGTTGACGTTCGGCGGCAATGCGGCGACATTATTCACCGTCATCAACGACACCACCATTCAGGCAACGACGCCGGCCGGCACGCTGGGCGCCGCCAATGTCGCCGTCACGACGGCGGGAGGAACCGGCACCGGGGTTGGCGTCTATACTTACGTGTTGCCGCCGCCGCCGACCGTGACGGCGATCAGTCCCAACAGCGGCTCAACGACGGGTGGCACCGCCGTCACCATCACCGGCACAAATTTGGCCGGGGCGACAGCGGTAACGATCGGCGGCACCGCGACATCATTCACTGTCCTCAGCGCGACCTCCATCAATGCGTCGACGCCGCCGGGCACAGCGGGCACGGCAAGCGTCCTGGTCACCACGCCGGGCGGCACTAACGCGGCCAACACATTGTTCACCTACGTGACGCCGCCGCCCACCGTGGCAGCGATTAGCCCCAGCAACGGGCCCGTTGCGGGCGGCACCTTTGTTACGATCATCGGTACCGGATTCACCGGCGCGACCGCGGTGACGATCGGCGGCAGCCCGGCGACCTCTGTGACGGTGGTCAGTGCCACGACCATTACGGCGACCACGTCAGCGGGGAGCGCCGGCCCGGCGAGCGTTCTGGTTACGACGCCGAACGGCGCAAATCCTGCCAACACGTTGTACACCTACGGGACACCGCCCCCGACCGTAACGGCGGTTACCCCGCCAAACGGCTCTCTTGCGGGCGGCACCCCCATCACCATCACGGGCGCCGCCTTCACCGGTGCGACCGCGGTGACGATCGGCGGTAGCTCGGTCGCGTTCACCTTCGTCAACGACACGACCATTACGGCGGTTACGCCGGCGCATGCGCTGGGCCCAGTGAATGTGACGGTGACGACGCCGATCGGCACCGGTACGGGAATTGACCTGTACACGTACACGCCGCCGCCGCCCACGGTGACAGCGATTACCCCCAATAGCGGCCCGACGGCGGGCGGCACCGTCGTCACCATCACCGGCAGCAATTTCACCGGCGCGGCCTTGGTGACGATCGGCGGCTACGCAGTGACCGGTGTGACGGTCGTCAACGACACGACTATTACGGCGACGACGCCGACGGGCAGCGCGGGCGCCGCGAATGTGGCGGTGACCACGCCGGCCGGCACCGGCACGGGAATTGGTCTCTTCACCTATATAGCGCCGACATCGCCGCCGCCGCCGGTGACGCCGACCCCGACCGTGACGGCGATCACTCCCAGCAGCGGTCCGCTTGCCGGCGGCACGTCCGTCTCCATCACCGGCAGCAACTTCACCGGCGCGACGGCGGTGACGTTCGGCGGCATCGCCGCGACTTCGTTCAGCGTCAATGGCAGCGGCACGATCGTTGCGACCACACCGGCGCATGCGGCCGGCGCAGTGAACGTGGCGGTGACGACGCCGGGCGGCACTTTCACGCTGGCGAACGGCTTCACCTACCAAGGGGCGCCGACCGTGACGGCGATCTCCCCCACCAGCGGTCCCATTGCCGGGGGCACCCTCATCACCATTACCGGCACCAACTTCATCGGCGTGACTGCGGTAACATTCGGTGGCGTCGCGGCGGCCTATACGGTCGTCAGCGCCACGACCATTACGGCGACCACACCGGCGCATGCAGCGGGCGCGGTCGATGTGTCGGTGACGACGCCGGGCGGCACCGATCCGATTCTTTTCAATTACCTCGGACCGGTGCCGGCCGACAGCGTGAAGCTGAACTCGCTGGAGGTTTCTCTTACTCCCGTGATTGCGCAGGCATCCGGCGCGGCGATCAGCAGTGCCGCTGCTGACGCAATCGCTGTCGGTTTTTCCGGCAACCCGCAGCCGCTCACGCCCAACGGCAGCGGCTTCACCTTCTATTTCGACGCCGATCCGCAGGCGCAACGCAGCGTCACCCCGTCAGACGGCGGCGTGCGCAGCTTCGCCGCCACGCCCGACCAGAGTACAAGCCGGATCGACGATGCGTTCTCGGAATTCACCGACACCGGCAATTCCAACAAGACGCCGCCGCAACCGATTGCGCCGCGCGACTGGCTGGGCTGGATCGATGTGCGCGGCACCAGCTTCAACAGCTACGCCGCCGGCAACGACATGACGGGCATCCAAGGCAACGCCCTTGTCGGGCTCACCCACAGGTTCACCCCGGACTTCTTGGTTGGCGTGCTCGGCGGTTATGAATATTTCGACTATACCGACGAGGCACTGTCCGGCCGACTGACCGGCGGCGGCTGGACGGCCGGCGCCTATCTTGGCTGGCGGCTGGCGTCGACTCTGCGCTTCGACGCGGCGTTCGCGCGCTCGGGCATCGACTACAATGGCACGGCCGGCACGGCGGCGGGCGCATTCACCGGTGGCCGCTGGCTCGCCTCTGGCGGATTGACGGGCACCTATCGCTGGCGAGGACTGGAGCTGCAACCGTCGGCGCGCGTCTACGGCCTGTGGGAGCATGACAGCGGCTATACCGACAGCCTTGGCACCGTGCAGCCCGACAACGACTTCTCCACCGGCCGGGCCAGTGGCGGCGCCAAAGTGGCCTATACCTTCGAGCCGACGTCGCGCCTGAGCCTTGCGCCCTATGCCGGAGTTTACGGCGATTACTACTTCACCAGCAGCAATGCCGCGGTCCCCGGTGCCGCCGCGGCTCCGATCATACTGCTGCAAGGTTGGGCGGCGCGCTTTACCTCGGGCCTCGACATCAGGTTTTCAGGCGGCGGGCAGCTCAGTTTCGGCGGCGAACTCGGCGGTGTCGGTAGCACTAACGACACCAAAATCTGGACCTATCAGGTGCGCGGCTCGCTGCCGTTCTGACCGGATCAGCCCGTACCCGGTGAGCTTTGCCGGTCAGTGCAGCGACGCCGTATGCGTCGGCGTCGTGTAATTCACCGTCGAGACGAACACGATCGCCGCGCCGCTGAAATGATCCGGCGCGAGGCCCGGATTGGGATCGGCCGAGAAGGTCATCTTGACCGCATTCTTCGGCTTGACCATCAACGACGCCAAAGCGCGGAAATCGCGGTCGCCCAGCGCCACGGTGGTGAGGAAGCGCTTGACGCTCGGCGACAATACGATGGCGCGCAGCCAGGGATTGGTGAGGTGCGCACCGTCCTTGACCACGGTCATCGACGAGGCGCTGGCTGTCATGACCGCTGAGGCGACCTGATCGGCGGCGCGTTCGACCGCGATCGTCGTCGTGGCTGGGATGTCCTGCCGCGCCGCCAGCGCCGCGGCGCGCAATGCCGCGATCCCCATGGCGGCGGCGCTGTTGCGTGACGCGTCGCCGCCGGCGTAAGCGAGCGCTGCTGCGCTGGCGTCGCCATGATCGATCGCACCGGTGCTGTCGGTATCGGCGTTGGCCGCTTCGCTGCGGCGATAGGCAATCTCGGCCAGCGGATTGGCGACGCTCATTCCGTCAGGCGGTCCTTCCCAGTAGCCGCGGGCGAGGATGACCTGGTTCGCCGTCGTGGCGGCAGAAATCGGCTGGATCGGCGGGGCGGGGGACCGCGGCGGTGCGGAAGAGGGAGCAGCGGTAGGCAGCAGTGTCGCGACGTGGACAAGTTTCAACTTTTCTATGGCGCTTGCGACCTTGGCCTTCACTGCGCTCGCCACCGCCGGCTTCTTCTCGGTTTTCGGATCGAGCCCGGCAAGCGCGACAGCATTCGGGTGCCAGGCGACCGGCGTCGCCTCCGCGTCCGCCTCTTCTTCCTCACCATCCTTCGCCAGGCCCAACAGTTTGGCAAAGGGATTGGCGCCGGAATTTGCGGGCAGGGGCGCGTTGCTCGCCAACACCGTGTCGATATTGATGCCGGCGGTACGGGCGGCTGCGAGCGAATTCTCCGACGGCATCGCGCCGTGCTTGGTGACGTCGACTAGCGCCAGCGCGTAGCCCGCCAACGGCTTGCCGTCGATCGGAATCTGCACCGTGCGTCCATCCGGGAATACGTGCACCAATTGCTCATGCGTCATGCGCGGCCACATGCGGATGCCGCCGACGTCCATGTGGACAAAGGGCGATCCGGACTCGGGATAGAAGCCGACGCCGCCGCGCGCCAAGCGCAGGCCGATCTCGCGGACCGCTTCGAGCGGGACGCCCGGAATGAAGAAATCCATGGCGCGGCCGAGAATATGCTGGCTGTAACGCGCGACGCCCTCGCTGCGGCGGCGCAGCATGGCGTTGGTGGTCGGCGAGCGGTAGCCGCACACGACCTGGACCGGCTCTTTCGTTCCGCTCTCGCGCTGCACCTCCCAGACCAGATCGATCAGCCGCGGATCCATGTCGGTCGCTTCGCCGCGCCGCCAGTCGCGCAAGAACCAGTCGAGTTTTTTCAGCGCGGCCTCGTCGTAGCGCCCGTCGCGCTTATAGGTGATGGTGATGTCTTCGCCGGTATGGATGTGGTGCAAGGTGATGGTGCGCGTCTCGCCCTCGGCGACGGCGTTTTGCAGCCCGCGCGAACCGAACAGAAAAAACATAAGCGCAAGACCGCACGATAAGCCGGCGCGCGCGGCGAGCAATCGACCAGCATTCAGGCGCGCGTTGGCAACGTGCACTGGCAATCTCGCCTTGACGCGTTGAGAGCGTCATCCGCCACGGCTTTCACCGGGCGGTAACGCTAACGCATTGCTAATTTGGGAAGGGTTAACGAAAACTTGCCGTCACCCCATCCCCGACCCGGAATTAGGGCTATCGTCCTACTGTGGCAAAATCTGGCCGGCGGGCCGCATTTGAGGCGGCCGGCTGTCCGATCGGGGAAAAAGTGGTTAATTCCGGTACCCCGACCCCCGGCCGGGGCAGGCTGCCATTAACGCTCGACGGTTTGCCCGGCCCTGCTCAATTTCTTGGCATGGGCCGCCGCATTGTGCTTCGCGGCCGGCACCGGCTGCGGGGGCGGGTTAAAGCCGCCGAACAGCCGCGAGAAGAAATTGCCGCCGCTACCGCCGGTGTCATTCCTGCCGTTCGGATAATAGTTGGCGCCGCCGCTAAACAGGCCGCCACGGCCGAACAAAGACGGCTGGTCCGGCATCGCCAGGACTTCGCGGTGCGAAATGTCCTCTTTGTGCTCGACCGGGATGTCGGCGTCCTTGCGGTCGCCCTTGAGGATGGCGATCAGCGTTTTGTCGCGGCCGTAGACGTCGTCGCGGAATTCGAGCTTGCCCTCGCTGTCGACGAAGGCGGTCTGGTAGGTCAGGTTGACCGGCACGAATTTCGGGAAGTCGATATTGACTTCGTTCGGGCCGAACATTTTCTTGATGCGCTCTTCGCTATAGCCGTCATTCGGCCGCACCAGCGACAGCAGAACTTCGGCGTAATGCGCCGGATCCTGCACCCGCATGCAGCCGTGGCTATAGGCGCGCTTGGCATAAGCGAACAAATACTTGTCCGGCGTGTCGTGCTGGTAGACCAGGAACTTGTTTGGGAAATTAAACCGGATGCGGCCGAGCGCGTTACCGTCGCCCGGCGGTTGATAAATGTGGACGGAGCCGTCGGGATTGCGGCTGATCTTCAGCCCGATGCGGTCGAGCGCCGTCGGATCCTGTTGCAACGCCGGCAGATATTCGTTGTTGACGATCGACGGCGGCACGTTCCAGGTCGGATTGACGGTGATGAACTTCATGTCCGCGGTCATGATCGGCGTCGGCATTTCCGGCTTGCCGATGACGATATTTGTCTTCCAGACCAGCTTGTCGTCATGCATGACGCGCAGCGTGAAGTCGGGCAAATTGACGATGACATAAGTGTCGGGGAAATCGTGCGGCGCCCAGCGCCAGCGTTCCATATTGGCGACGATGGTGTCCTCGACGTGATCGGGCCGCGGTCCGTTGATCGCATCGACGGTCGGCGCGGTGAGCGTGCCGGTCACCGCGAGCTGGTGATCTTTCTGGAATTTCTTCACCGCTTCGGCGAGCGCCTTGTCGTAAGTGGTGCCGCCGTCGCCGAGAACGCCGAGCCGCTCGCGCAATTCCGGCACGCGATTGTCCTGCATGCCGACCTTGAGCACCGGTCCGCCCGCGATCGCCGCCTTGGCTTTGTCGAGTCTGGCCGGCGCGGATTTCGGCAAGCTTGGCCTTGAGCGCCAGATAGCCCGGCGTATGCGGCTCGAAAGAATCGAGCGCGGTCGCCATGTCCTTGGCGTCGGCGACGGTGGCAAGCACATCGGCTGGCTCCGGCGCCGCTCTGTCGTAGGCGGCATCCGCCGTCACGCGCGACCAGGCGACGCGCCCGATGCTGGCATGATGCGCATAGGTAATGACCGACATGGTCAGTTGGATCTCGGCATTGGCGAGATCGGCCGGCGTTGAAAGCGCGGCGAAATTCGGCACCGGATAGTCGGACGGAAACAGCCCGTCGGCATCGACGTGGCCGAGGTAAGCGATCGCCGCTTTGGCGCTGTCATCGGCCTTGCCGTCGGCGATCCACAGCGGCTTGTAGTTGCGGCCGGAGTAGAACGCGTCGATCTGCATCCGGTCTTTCTTGTTGGCGATAAGATGGTCGAATTTGCCGTTGGCGAGTTCGCGCAACTGGTCGGAGATCGCCGCATCGGGGCCGGGCGGCGCGGCAGGTGGCGCCGCGGCGGTCTCGGTGCCGGAACCCGCGGGCGTGCTGGCCGTCGCCGCCGAAGGGGTGGCCGGCGCCGGAGTGGCCTGGGCGGCGGGCGGCGCCGCTGCAGCGGGGCTCGGCGTTGCATTGCCGGAAACATCGGATTTTGGCGCTGCCGGTGCAGGCGCGGCGCCTTGCGTCGATTCAGGCTTCGCCTCGGTTGCGGTCGGGGTCGCGGCCGCCGGTGCCGCACTGGCCGGTGCGGCGCTGGCCGGCGCGGCGCTGACGGGCTTGTCGCCCGGCATGCTTGAGGGATCGGCTAGGGCGCCGCCGGCGGAGGCGGCGAGCAGGAGTGCGACAGCGGTCGAAGCCAGCAACCGATCGAGACGAATCCCGGGCATTACGTAGTCTCCCTCACGGCCGTGCGGCCGGAAAACGCATACGCTTTGGGATAAATCGCCCCCAAACATGGCATTGGCCGCTTTCACTGCGTCGCGGCGGCGGCACCTTACGTTACAGGTCGAACTTTGTCCTGTGATCAGCGGGAATAAATCAGGCGAATTTCGGGGCCTGTCGCTCCGCGGCCACGGTTTCGCTATCCCCTTCGCAGCCCGCACTTTTTCCTTCCCCGCTGGCGGGGGGGGCAGCGGCGGTGGAGAGGCCGAGCGCCTCCAGCTTGCGGTAGAGCGTGGAGCGGCCGATTTGCAGCCGCCGCGCGACTTCCGACATTTGCCCGCGGTAATGGGTAATGGCGTAGCGAATAAGATCGGCTTCGACGTCGTCGAGCGGCCGCACTTCGCCCTCGGCGTCGAGCAGCGGCAGGGCGTCGCCGGGCATCGGCGCGGGCTAATTGTGTGGTGGCCGCTTCGCCATAGGGCATTGCCACCAGCGCGGGCTCGAAATCGTCCGCCGGCGCCATGGCGTCGTCTCCGCAACCGCTGCCTCAGACGCTACCGCGACCGCGATGCCGATTTGGGCGGCGATTTGCGGGAACTCGTCGAGCCCGATGGCGTCGGTCTCGGCCAGCACCACGGCGCGGAACACGGCGTTTTCCAACTGCCGGATATTGCCGGGCCAGTGGTGGGCGCTGAGCACGCGCAGCGCCTCGGGGGTCACCATGCGGATGCGTTTGCCTTCTTCGGCGGCAAAGCGCGCCAGAAAATGCCGGACCAGCGCCGGGATATCCGCCGCGCGCTCGCGCAGCGGCGGCACGAGAATCGGAAACACGTGCAGCCGGTAGAACAGGTCCTCGCGAAAGCGGCCGGCTTTGACGTCGGCGATCAGATCGCGATTGGTGGCGGAGACAAGCCGCACGTCGACTTTCACCGGCTTGCGCGCGCCGACCGGCTCGACTTCGCCCTCCTGGATGGCGCGCAGGAGTTTCACTTGCGCCGCCGCTGGCAATTCGCCGACCTCGTCGAGAAACAGCGTGCCGCCGGAGGCCTCGACGAATTTGCCGACATGGCGTTCGGTGGCGCCGGTGAACGAGCCTTTCTCGTGGCCGAACAAAATCGACTCGACGAGATTTTCCGGCATGGCGCCGCAATTGACCGCGACGAACGGCTTGGCCCGCCGCTCGCCGGAGCCGTGGACGGCGCGCGCGACCAACTCCTTGCCGACGCCGGATTCGCCGGAGATCAACACCGGGATGGCCGACGCCGCCGCCTTCTCCGCGACGCGGATGACGGCATGCATGGTGGCGCTCTTGGTGATGATGTCGGCAAAGCCGAGCGTGCCGGACTGGCTCTTCTTGATCCGCGCCAATTCGCCTTCGAGCGCGCTGGTATTGAGTGCGTTGCGCAGGCTGACATGCAGCCGCTCGGCGCCGACTGGCTTGACCACGAAATCGACGGCGCCGGCGCGCATCGCCGACACCACATTGTCGATGCCGCCATGCGCGGTCTGCACGATCACCGGCACGTTGATCGCCGACTGGCGCATTTTGGCGAGCACGCCCATGCCGTCGAGATTGGGCATGACGAGATCGAGGATCACGCAATCGATCCGCGCGCCGTCCGGGCCGGCAAGGAGCGACAGCGCGGCGTCGCCGGAGTCCCGCACGATCGTCTCGTATTCGAACTTGTGCAGCACGGCTTCAAGGAGCCGGCACTGCACCGGGTCGTCATCGACAATGAGGATGGCCATGCGTTCCCCGGTCCGCGGACAGCGGCACGCTGTCCCGTTTCGGGGCACTCTGCGGCAGGAGGTTTAAGGGGGTGTTAACCCGGATCGCCGCGGCGGTGCGCCGTTGCGAATGTTGTGTCCGTCGGAGCGTTACTGCACGCTGCGCAGCGTCAGCCCGGCGACGCCGAGCGCCAGATTGACGCCGACATTGCCTTCCACCGAGAGCGGCTGCAGCGCGACCGATTTATGCGAACCGCCGAGGAGCGCATTGGCGCCGACGCCGACGCCGAGCGACGCGCTGCCGGAGCCGCCGACATAGGTGCCGGCCAAGGCGCCGTGGTGATAGCCGTTGACCGGCGCGAAGACGGCCCAGGTCATGACGCCGCCGCCCTTGACGCCGAGATCGAGGCCGAGGCGGCCGATATGGCCTTCGTAATTCTCCGGCGGGCCGTTGTCGGGCGTGAAGCTGCAGCGGATTTTTTGATGCGAGCCGATGATGAGGCCAAGGCTCGCGGATGTCTTGCAGGTGAGCAGGCCGATTTTGGTGCCGCCCGACTGCTGCGCCGCAGCAGGAGCGGCAAGCGCAACGGCAAGCGCGAGGCCTAAGAGAGTATGGGCATGTTTGGTCATGATCGGTCCCTCACGTTATTCGGATGGCGCGTTCCGCCCAATCGCTGGTTTTGTTGCGCGGTAAAGAGCATAGCTCGCAGCGGCGGGCAAGATCGCGGGGCCGTCGCCCTTCACTCGGCTTGATTCGAGACCGTCGGCCCCGTTGAATGCCGCGGCCGTGCATGTGAGTCTGTAAATAAATGCCCGCACCCGATGCCAATACCGTGCTCGCCGAACTCTGGCGCAGCGCCGGTCACGACGACACGGCATTAAGCCAAGTCCGGTTCACCGGCGCCGAGCCGGTGCTGCCGTCGTCGTTTGCTGTCGGGACTGCGGCGCAGGCGACCATCGGCGCGGCGGCGCTCGCTGCCGCGGAGCTGTGGCGATTGCGCACCGGCCGCCGCCAGAGCGTCGCGGTCGATATGCGTCCTGCGGCAATCGAATTCCGCGGCGAGCGTTACCTGCGCATCGACGGCAAACGGCCGGCCGAATATCACGACGACCTCGCCGGGCTTTATCGCTGTGGCGACGGCCGCTTCGCGCGGCTGCACACCAATCTTCCGCATCATTGCAGCGGGCTCCTTAAGCTTCTTGGCGTGCCGCACGACAAGGCAGCGGTGCAGCGCGCGCTAGACGGTATGACAGCCGAGGGGCTCGAGACCGCGGCCGCCGAAGCCGGGCTCGTCATTACCGCATGCCGCTCGTTCGCGGAGTGGGACGCGCATCCGCAAGGGCAAGCGGTGGCGAAGCTTCCTTTGTTCAGCATCGAGAAGATCGGCGAAGCGCCCGTAAAGCGGCTTCCCGCCGGAGATCGGCCGTTGTCCGGCGTGAAAGTGCTCGACCTCACGCGCATCATCGCCGGTCCAGTCTGCGGCCGCACGCTCGCGGCGCATGGCGCCGACGTGCTGCTTGTCACCGCCAAACATTTGGCGTCGATGCTGCCGCTGGTGATCGACACCGGCCGCGGCAAATTATCGACGTCGATCGATTTGCGCGAGACAAGTGGGCGCTCGATGCTGGCGGCGCTCGTGCCCGACGCCGACATTTTCGTGCAGGGCTACCGGCCGGGCGCGATTGCCGCGCACGGTTTTTCGCCGCAAGACGTCGCGCGGCGCCGCCCCGGCATCGTTTATGCCTCGCTGTGCGCTTACGGCCAGGAAGGCCCGTGGGCGGGGCGACGCGGTTTTGACTCGCTGGTGCAGACCGCGAGCGGTTTTAATATCGCCGAAGCCGAAGCGTTCGGCGCGCCAAAGCCGAAAGAATTACCGGCGCAGGAGCTCGACCACGCCACCGGCTATTTGCTTGCTTTCGCAGTGATGACCGCGCTCAAGCGCCAAGCGGAGGAGGGCGGTTCGTGGCACGTGCGGGCCTCGCTGGCGCAGACCGGCGCTTGGTTGCGCCAGCTCGGCCGCATCGACGGCATGAGCTGTCCCGATCCCAAATTCGACGATGTGCGGGATCGTCTGGACGAAACGGCAAGCGGTTTCGGCCGGCTCACCGCGGTGCGTCACGCCGCCGTCATGTCGGAGACGCCACCGCATTGGATGCGGCCGAGCGTTCCGCTCGGTACCGACGCACCGGCCTGGCCGCAATAGCGGCAATTTGCGCCTGCCTTTGCCTTGCGGGAGCCGCATCGCTGCGCCACATGAACAGCGGCGAGGTCGGGGTCAGCACAGCTCAGCACATGCCAAAAATCGCAAAAAACAATGCCGTCAAACGGCCGGCGGCGCGTAGCGCGGTCGGTCGTAAAACTGCGCTCGGCAAATTGCCGGAGTGGAATCTCAACGACTTGTATTCCGGCCTCGACGATCCGGCCATCAAGCGCGATCTCGACCGCATCGACGCCAAATGCGTCGACTTCGAGACGGCTTATAAAGGCAAGCTTTCCGCCATGGCGACCGGGGCAGACGGCGGCTCAGCGCTCGCCGCGACGGTGCGCCGCTACGAGGCGATCGACGATCTGATGGGCCGGCTCGGCTCCTATGCCGGGCTCGTTCATGCCGGCGACACGGTCGATCCGGCGCGCACCAAATTTTACGGCGACATGCAGGAGCGGATGACGGCGGCCTCCACGCATCTGCTGTTCTTCACGCTCGAGCTCAACCGCATCGACGACGCGGTTCTCGATGCGGCGATGGGCGATCCGGCGCTCGGCCATTACCGGCCGTGGCTCGAAGACGTGCGGCGCTACCGGCCGTATCAGCTCGAGGATCGCGTCGAGCAATTGTTTCACGAAAAATCGGTGACCGGCTATGCGGCCTGGAACCGGCAATTTGACGCCACTATCGCTAAGCTGCGTTTCAAGGTCTTGGGCAAATCGCTCGCCATCGAGCCGACGCTCAATCTGATGCAGGATCGCTCCGGGACGAAGCGCAAGGCCGCCGCGCAGGCGTTGGCGAAGACGTTTGCGGAAAACGTGCAAGACTTCGCGCTGATCACCAATACGCTCGCCAAGGACAAGGAAATCTCCGACCGCTGGCGCGGCTTCGCCGACATCGCCGATGCGCGGCATCTCGATAACCGGGTCGAGCGCGAAGTGGTCGATGCGCTGGTTTCCGCCGTGCGCGCCGCCTATCCGCGGCTGTCACATCGCTACTATGCGCTCAAAGCCAAATGGTTCGGCAAAAAGAAATTGCCGCATTGGGATCGCAACGCGCCGTTGCCGAGGTGGCCACGCGCACCGTTGGCTGGACCGAAGCGATGGATACGGTGCTGACCGCTTACGGCGCGTTCTCGCCGCAAATGGCCGCGATCGCCGAGCGATTTTTCGCCGAGCGCTGGATCGATGCGCCGGTGCGTCCGGGCAAAGCGCCGGGCGCGTTCGCGCATCCGACCACGCCATCGGCGCATCCCTATGTGCTGCTTAATTATCAGGGCAAGCCGCGCGACGTGATGACGCTCGCGCACGAGCTCGGTCACGGCGTGCATCAGGTGCTCGCCGCGCCGAACGGCGCCTTGATGGCGCCGACCCCGCTGACGCTTGCCGAGACCGCGAGCGTGTTCGGCGAAATGCTGACGTTCCGCAAATTGCTGGCCAACACCCGCGACAGCAAAGAGCGCAAGGCGATGCTCGCCGCCAAGGTCGAGGACATGATCAACACCGTGGTGCGGCAGATCGCGTTCTACAGCTTCGAGCGCGCCGTCCATACCGAGCGCCGCAGCGGCGAATTCACCGCCGCGCGCATCGGCGAATTGTGGCTCGACGTGCAGCGCGAAAGCTTAGGGCCTGCTATCGAGCTGAAACCCGGCTACGAGACGTTCTGGGCTTACATCCCGCATTTCGTTCATTCGCCGTTCTATGTCTATGCCTATGCGTTCGGCGATTGCCTGGTGAATTCGCTCTACGCCGTTTACGAGCATGCCGCGGACGGCTTCGCCGAGCGCTATCTCGCCATGCTCTCGGCCGGCGGCACCAAGCACCATTCCGAGCTGCTCGCCCCGTTCGGCCTCGACGCCCGCGATCCCGGCTTCTGGCAGGGCGGTCTGGGGGTGATCGAGCGGCTGATTGAAGAGTTGGAATTGCTTTGAACGCAACGTAGCAATCCGCTACGTTGACAAACATGGCTCTTTTCCTATAATCTCCTGAACTCCTGAGGGAGGAGACTATGAACCGTAGCCATGCGGCTTTCTTCGAACGTCCCGAAGCGAAGGCTATTGAAGAGATCCTCATGCGCCGGAACTGATCCCGCAGTATGAGCTTCTCAGCCGGTTGAAATGCCGGCCGTGCAGGCAGTGGTGTGGGATATCGAGCCAATACTTGAAGGCTTCGACGAGGCAACGAGAAATCACGCCATCCAATCAACCGGAGCTCGATGGGGACATTCTGACGAAGCGCGGATTTCGTATCGCGCGAGGCCGCCGCGGCGAGAAAAAGCGGGGGCGCGTGCGCAAGGCGCGTTTCGTAAAGTCGGGCACAATCTGGGAACGGCCTGCAGACGCGAAAGCGGGCATCGTGAACGCTTCGATGCCATCATTGAAGACATCATGGTTCGCTATCGCACGACTCTGGAAGAGCTTGCGAAGTGAACAAGAGCCTGAGTGGCTCACCAAGGAAGATGTGCTGAGAGCCACAGCCGAGAACTTCAAATCTCTCGGCGGTTCGCCGGCGTTCGTGATGATGGGCCGCTCGAATCCGCTCTCGGACGCCCTTTGAACAAATGGCAATATGAAAATGCGGAATTTCCAGAACTCGCCGCCGCATATGCCTTTGGCATCGTTCGCAATCATCCGTTCGTGGATGGCAACAAACGTGCCGGCTTCGTGGCCATGCTTAGGCTTTCTGCTGTTGAACGGGATTGACTTCACCAGACCCGACCGAAGCGGCAGCAATGTATTCTCGGCGTAGCGGCGGGCGAGATTAACGAAGACGGGTCTCGCGCGGTGGATTCGCGACAACTGGCCGAAAGCATGATGGCGAACCGCGAAAAACCCGACCGCGAAAAGAACCGCTTCTCCGCCCGCGCCGCGCGCTATGCGCGGGTGGGCGCCAATGTCGGCGGCGTGGCGGCGCGCTATGCCGGGCGGCGGCTTGTCGGCGGCGGGCCCGATCGCGCTAGCGAGGCGAGCGCGCTGGCTTCGGCGCTCGGCCGGCTCAAGGGCCCGCTGATGAAGGTCGCGCAATTGATGGCGACCATTCCCGATCTGTTGCCGCCGGAATATGCCGCCGAATTGCAGAAGCTGCAGAGCGAAGCGCCGCCGATGGGCTGGGCCTTCGTCAAGCGCCGCATGATGGCCGAGCTTGGCCCCGACTGGGAGAAGAAATTTGCAAGCTTCGAGCATCATCCGGCCGCGGCCGCATCGCTCGGCCAGGTGCATCGCGCGCGCTCGCTCGACGGCGCGCAGCTTGCCTGCAAGCTGCAATATCCCGACATGCAGTCCGCGGTCGAAGCCGACCTGCAGCAGCTGCAATGGCTGCTCGCGATTCGCCGGCGGCTCGATTCCGCCATCGATACCAGCGAGATCGGCAAGGAGATCGGCGCGCGGGTGCGCGAGGAGCTCGACTACCGGCGCGAAGCCAAGCACGTCGCGCTGTACCGCGAGATGCTCGACGGCGTCGATATCGTGCGCGTGCCGCGCGCCTGGCCCGAATTGTCGACCGGACGGCTGCTGACGCTCGATTGGCTCGACGGCACCAAGATGCTCGCGCACAAGAACGATCCGCTCGAGGCACGCAACGCGCTGGCGACCGCCATGTTCACCGCCTGGTGGTTTCCGTTCAGCCGCTTCGGCGTCATCCACGGCGATCCGCATCTCGGCAATTACACGGTCTTCGCGCACGACGGCGACCCGCCGGCATCAATCTCCTCGATTACGGCTGCATCCGCATTTTCGCGCCGAAATTCGTCGGCGGCGTCGTCGACCTCTATCACGGGCTGCTGCGCGGCAAGGACGATCTGATCGTCAACGCCTACGAGACCTGGGGTTTTCGCAAGCTGTCGCGCGAGCTCATCGACACGCTCAATATCTGGGCGCGCTTCATCTACGCGCCGCTGCTCGACGACCGCGTGCGCACCGTCGCCGACGGCGTCGCGCCGTCGGAATACGGCCGGCGCGAAGCGTTCCGCGTCCACCAGGCGCTCAAGAAGAAAGGCCCGGTGAAGGTGCCGCGCGAATTCGTGTTCATGGATCGCGCCGCGATCGGGCTTGGCGCGGTGTTCCTGCATCTGCGCGCGGAGCTGAATTACTATCGCCTGTTCAACGAGGCGATCGAGCAATTCTCGCTCGATCGCGTCGCCAAGCGCCAGGCCGCGGCGCTGACGCGGGCGGGTGGCTGAGACTTAGCAGCAGTCGCAGTCGACGCCTTCAAGCGCCAGCAGCGCATTCTTCATGAAGGCCGGCGGCAGGTCGTCTTCGGTCACATCGGCAAGCGGCTTGAAGATCTTGAAGTGGTGCCGTCCGGCGGCGGTCCAGAACACGACGTGGGTCTCGATCGGCGGGCAGCCGGGCACCGTGCAGGCGACTTCCGACACCATGACGGTTTCTTCGTCGGCCAGCGCGAAGCGCGCGCGCGTCCAGTCCCGCACGCGATCGAACGCGGCGTCCTGGCGGGGCTTTCTTGGTGAAGCCAAGCATGGCAACTGTACCGTCATGGCCGGGCTTGTCCCGGCCATCCACGTCTTCGATTCGCTTGCTATGGTATTAAGTCGTGGATGCCCGGCACAAGGCCGGCCATGACGATCGAGAGGGATGATCTTCGTGGCCGAGAAAGTACTGGCGGCGGTGCGCACCGGGCCGAGCAAGACCGAAATCCGCGAATATCCGATGCCGGACATCCCGGAGGACGCCGCGCTGATGAAGATGGAGGTCGGCGGCATCTGCGGCACCGACGTCAAGCTCTACAAGCATCCGCCGACGAGCGCGCCGGTCATCATGGGCCACGAGAATATCGGCACCATCGCCAAGGCCGGCCGCGAATTCACGCGCCGCAAAGGATTCAAGGAAGGCGACCTCGTCTTTGTCGAGCACTATGTCAGTTGCGGCAAGTGCGAATGGTGCCATGCCGGGCAGTACCGCCATTGCGAGAACACCAACTGGCGCACCAATCCCGACGCCATCCGCTACGGCTATACCTCGGCCGAGAAGGCGCCGCATCTGTGGGGCGGCTTTGCGCAATACGTCTATCTGCCGTGGAACGCCGTGGTGCATCACGTGCCGAAGGGCGTGTCGGCCGAACTTGCCGGCCTGGTGACGCCGATGGCGAACGGCGTCGAATGGTCGCTGTTCGACGGCGGCGTCGGCTACAACTCGACGGTGCTGATCCAGGGCCCGGGCCAGCAGGGCCTGTCGCAGACCGTGATCTGCAAGCAGGCCGGCGCCTCGCTGATCATCGTCACCGGCACGTCCAAGGACAAAGCGCGCATGGACGTCGCCAAGAAACTCGGCGCCGACTACGTCATCGACGTGCAGAAGGAAGATCCGCTCGCCCGCATCATGGAGATCACCGGCGGCAAGGGCGTCGATGTCGCGCTCGACTGCACCGCCGGCGCCGGCACCATTCCGATGCTGCTCGGCATCGAGGCGCTCAAGCGCAAGGCCGGCGTGATCGTCGCGCAAGGCGAAATGGCGCAGTTCCCGAATTTCCCGCTGGAAAAATTCACGGTGAAATTCATCACCATGAAGAGCGCGCGCGGCCACAGCTACAAGGCCTGCGAGCTGGCGCTGGCGCAGCTTGCCTCAAAGCGCTTTCCGCTGGAGCTGGTCACCACCCATCGCTTCGGGCTCAAGGACGTCGACCTCGCCATCCGTTCGGTCGGCGGCGAGGGCGTGCCGGACGTGATCCACGCCTCGCTGATGCCGTGGACTATGGGACTCGCAAAGCGCGGAATTCCGGAAGGCGGACGATCCGTAAACATTGCGCGTCTGGCGCGGCTGAAACCCTGACCCGTTCGTCGTTTACTCTAGGCGGCTCATGACGAAGATCTTTGCGCCGCAAATCCATCGCCGCATTGCAGGCGGAAGCCGCCGAGCCGGAAATTCAGGGGCTGACCGCGCATGACGGCGTGCCGCTCAAGCGCAGCCTCACGGCCATCAACCTCGTCGCGCTCGGCATCGGCGCCATCATCGGCGCCGGCATTTTCGTTCTCACCGGCCACGCCGCCGCGGCCAATGCCGGGCCGGCGATCACCCTGTCCTTCGTGCTCGCCGCCGTCGTCTGCGCGCTTCGCCGGGCTTTGCTACGCCGAAATGGCTTCGACCGTTCCGGTCGCCGGCAGCGCCTACACCTACGCCTATGCGACGCTGGGCGAGTTCGTCGCCTGGATCATCGGCTGGGATCTGATCCTCGAATATGCGGTCGGCGCGACCACGGTCGCGATCGGCTGGTCGGGCTATGTCGTGAGCTTCCTCGGATTTCGGCATCGTCATGCCGGCCGGCTTATGCCGGCTGCGCCGCTGGTCTATGAGCCGCGCAGCAGGCCTGGCACGTACCGGCGCGGTCATCAATGTGCCGGCCATGGTGGTGATCGTCGTGATGACCGCGCTGCTGGTCGTCGGCGTCCAGCGAATCCGCGCGCGTCAACAATGTCATCGTCGCGATCAAGCTCGTCCATCATCGTGCTGTTCATCGCGTCGCCGCGCCGCATTCTTCAGCACCGCGAATTGGGTGACGCCAAGCAATCCGGCGGGCGATTTCATTCCGCCCAACCGGTCCCGGCCAGTTCGGCTGGAGCGGCGTATTGCGCGGCGCGGCCGTGGTCTTCTTCGCCTATATCGGCTTTGACGCCGTCTCGACCGCGGCGCAGGAAGCCAAGAATCCGCAGCGCGACATGCCGCTCGGCATTCTCGGCTCGCTCGTCATCTGCACCGTTCTCTATATCGCGGTCGGCTTCGTGCTCACCGGCATCGTCGCCTACGACAAGCTCAACGTCGCCGATCCGATCGCGGTCGGCATCGACGCCATCGGGCTCGACTGGCTCGCGCCGTGCTCAAGCTCGGCATCATCCTCGGGCTGACTTCGGTCATCCTGGTCGCTGCTGCTCGGTCAGCCGCGCATCTTCTATTCGATGGCGCATGACGGTCTGCTGCCGCCGGTCGCCGCCAAGGTCCATCCGCGCTTCCGCACGCCTTATGTGACGACCATCGTCACCGGCATCGTCGTCGACCCTTCTCGCCGGGATTTTGCCGATCGGCTGGTCGGCGAACTGGTGAGCATCGGCACTTTGTTCGCCTTCGCCATCGTCTGCCTCGGCGTGCTGGTGCTGCGCATCAACCAGCCGGATTTCCGCGCCCGTTCAAGACACCGGCCGTCTACGTCGTCGCGCCGCTCGGCGCGTGTCGGCGGTTTTCCTGATGTGCGGACTGCCGCTCGACACCTGGCTGCGCCTCGCGTGGTTCGTCATCGGGGCTGGCGTTTACTTCTTCACGGATCCGGCATAGCCGGACGCAGCAACAAATGTAGCCTTGGATGAGCGAAGCGACATCCGGGCTGCATCGACAACGGGAAAAAGTGGATTAGGAGCGGATGAATGGGACAACTCGTCGACGGCAAATGGCGCACCGAGAATATTCTGTTTAATCACGACGACAAAGGGCTCTACTTCAAGCGCCCCTCTATTTTCCGTGATCGCATCGACAGCAAAGCCCGGTCCGCGTTTCCCGCCGAGCCGGATCGCTATCATCTTTATTGCGCCGTTGCCTGCCCATGGGCGCATCGCGCCACGCTGATGCGCACGCTCAAGAAGCTCGAACCGTTCGTGACGCTGACCAACACCTTTCAGGAGCCCGACGGCCAGGGCTGGTCGTTCGGCGAAGCCGGCCACGTCGTGCCCGGGACCGACCGGCGGGTGCGATGGCTGCACGAGCTTTATACGATCGCCGATCCGGCTTGCACGACCCGTGTCACCGTTCCCACGCTGTGGGACGCCAAGACGCGCCGCGTCGTCAATAACGATTCCTCCGAAATCATCCGGATATTCAACACCGCGTTCTCCGGCCTCGCTGAGCCGACGCCGGATTACTACCCGACGCGCTGCGCCCCGAGATCGACGCGACCAACACGCTGGTGCTCAAAGGCGTCAACAACGCCGTCAACGGCTGCGGCTACTCGGTTTCGCAGGAGGCCTACGACAGCTCGGTCAAAGATTGTTCGACACACTGGACGGCCTGGACGTGCGGCTGTCCGGCAACGTTATCTGTGCGGCGAGGTCGAGACCGAAGCGGACTGGCGGCTGTTCCCGAGCCTGGTGCGCTTCGATCCTGCTATTACGTCGGCTACAAGTGCAACCTGCGCCGGCTCGACGAGTACCGCAATCTCTCGAACTATCTTCGCGATCTGTACCAGACGCCGGGCATCGCCGCAGTCTGCGACATCGCCGGCATGAAGCGCGGCGTCTTCAGCAAGGCCGGCCCGGTCGGCGCCAACGGTATCATTCCCGCCGGCCCCACGATCGATTATGCGCGACCGCACGATCGCGACCGTTTCACGCGCAGGGTGGGCACCGCGGCGTGAGAGCGACGCGGGTGGGAATAAATCAGACGTTGCTGCGTTTTGCCCCGTGGCTTGCGATGGGGTGGTGTTATCTGTTTTTGCTATCACCCTTTGCTTTTCATTCCTGCGGCATGCGCGACTTGCGTCCAACGGGTGATTTCACTCTTCATGAAGGCGGCGAACTCGTCGGGGCCGGCATCGAGTGGATCGTCGCCCTGCTTACGCAGGGCTTCCATGGCGGCCGGCGTATGCATCGCCTGATGGGCGGCTGTGGCGAGTTTGTCCATAATCGGCCGCGGCGTGCCGGTGGGCACGAACAGGCCGAACCACAGGCTGGTACTGACGCCGGGCAGTCCGGATTCTGCCATGGTGGGCACGTCCGGCAGCGCGCCGGCGCGTTTACTTGTCGTCGTCGCCAGCGCCCGAAGCTTGCCGGCCGCAATCAAACCGACGACGGTCGAGACCGGCGAGAAGGTCATCAGCGTGCGCCCGGCGACGACGTCCTCGACCGCCTGCGGGCTGCCCTGATAGGGCACTTGCGTCAGTTTGATGCCGGCCTGCTGCGCGAACAGCTCGCTGGCAAAATGCGGCATGCTGCCGATGACGTTCGAATCGAGCGCCTGGTCCGGCTTCGCCTTGCAAAGAGCGATGAGCTCTTTGACGCTGTGGATGTTGCTCTCCGGATTGACGACCAGAATAATCGGCGCGTCTTGGATAAGCGCGACGGGCTCGAAATCCCTGATCAGATCAAGCGATGCATTGGGATTGATGATCTGATTGGTAATGATGGACAACGTTCCCAGAAATACCGTGTAGCCGTCCTTGGCCGAGCGGGCGACATATTCGGCGGCGATGCTCGACCCGGCGCCCGGCTTGTTCTCGACCACGAGCTGCTGGCCGAGGATCGGGGCTGTGGCCTGGCTGTACACGCGGGCGACGACATCGGCGGCCGCTCCCGGAGTAAAACCGATGACGACATGGATCGGCCGCGACGGATAAGCGTCGTCCGCAGCGGCGAGGCGAGGCAGGGACGGCAGCGTGGCTGCACCCGCCGCCAAATGCAGGAATTTGCGACGCGGAAGTATCACGACATTCCCCCCAGACTTGAGTTACTTCCCACAGCAAATACGGCGAGTGAGTTTGATTTATTTTTCGGATTGTTCGCCCGGCGGACGCAGGTCGCCGCCTTTGATTTGGCGGACACATTGGCATGTCCCGCCTGCGGTTCTCGAAATGAAGCTACACCAGTTGCCGACGCCCACGGAAGAGGCTCCACAGCGCCGGAACGACGCAGCCAGCGCCTGGGAAGTGCATTTCCACCTTGACCTCTGGTGAATCGCGCCCCTACCGGACCGGTAAGCGTCGTGCTAGCACGACGGCAATTCACGACAGGCCGGACGCATGGACACCATCTTCGTCACCCGTGGCGCTGCGGACGCGGTCCCGATCTGGTTCGCCACCGCCGCGAACTATCCGAGGTACGCAAATCTATTGGCGCCGAGCATTCGGCATTCGCCGACGCGGCGGGATTTGAGCCGAAAGCGGGCCGCACCCTTTTGTTGCCGGGAAAGAACGGCAAGAGCGCGCTTGGCGGCGTGCTGTTCGGGCTCGAAGGGCTGGACGAAACGCCGGACCCGTTTCTTCCCGGCCGGCTGGCGCAGCATCTGCCGGATGGCACCTACCGTTTCGCCAATGAACCGCACGACGCGCGGCTCGCCGCGCTTGCGGTCGCGCTCGGGCTTTATCGCTTTACCCGCTACCGCAAGGCTGAGGCGCGGGCGATCAAGCTCGATCTGCCGCAAAGCCTCGATCGCGACGATCTTGCCCGCATCGTCGACGCGGTGACGCTGGCGCGCGATCTGATCAATACGCCGGCAAACGACATGGGTCCGGCGCAGCTCGAACAGGCGGCGCGCAAGCTCGCCGCGCGCCACGCCGCCACCATCAACGCTGTCGTCGGCGAAGAGCTGTTGGAACGGAATTTTCCGCTCATTCACGCCGTCGGCCGCGCCGCCACCGCCGCGCCGCGGCTGATCGACATGACATGGGGCGATGCCAATCATCCGCGCGTGACGCTGGTCGGCAAGGGCGTCTGCTTCGATACCGGAGGCCTCGATATCAAGCCCGACACCGGCATGCTCAATATGAAGAAGGACATGGGCGGCGCGGCCACCGCGCTGGCGCTGGCGTCCATGATCATGGCGCGGGGACTGAAAATTCGGCTGCGCGTGCTCATTCCGGCGGTGGAGAACTCGATCGCCGGCGCGAGCTTTCGCCCGCGCGATATTTATACCTCGCGCAAGGGCATCACCGTCGAGATCGGCAATACCGACGCCGAGGGCCGCCTCGTGCTCGCCGATGCGCTGGCGCTCGCCGACGAGGACAAGCCCGAGCTCGTTGCCGACTTCGCGACGCTGACCGGCGCCGCGCGCGTCGCGCTCGGCCCCGATTTGCCGGCCTTTTTCACCGACGACGATGCACTCGCCGCCGAGCTGATGCGGCATGGCCTTGCCGAGAACGATCCGCTGTGGCGGCTGCCGTTGTGGCGGCCCTACGAGGCGATGCTGGAATCCAAAGTGGCCGATATCAATAATGTCGGCGGCAGCCAAGGCGGCGCCATCACCGCGGCCTTGTTCATGCGGCGGTTCGTGACGGCAAAATCCTGGCTGCATGTCGATTTGTTTGCGTGGACGGGGGCCGCCAAAGCCGGCCGGCCCGAGGGCGGCGAATTGCAGGCAGCGCGCGCGCTCTACGCCATGCTCGCGGCGCGCTACGGCTGAGCCAACAAAGATGCGCGACTTCGACCCTCGCGTCACGCCGTTCCGCGCCGATCTCGCCGCTAAATTTCTCGAAGGCAAGGTGCCGGCTCAGCGTTACGTCGACGGCCGCGACTTCGAAGTGGTCGCGCCGCAGGCGCCGTTGCGACACGAATCGCGCCCCGATGCGCCGCTTCTAACCGAAGCGCTCAAGGGCGAACGCGTCACGATCTACGACGAGAACGATGAAGGCTGGGCCTGGGGCCAGCTCGCCGCCGACGGTTATGTCGGCTGGCTGCCGTCGGCGTCGCTGGCGCCGCCCAGCGCTCCGCCGACGCACAAGGTCGCAAGCTTGCGCACATTCGCGTTTCCCGGACCGTCGATAAAATTACCGCCCATCGAGGCCTTTCCGTTCGGCGCACAGCTTGCCATCGCGCGCGTCGAAGATCGTATGGCGGTGACCCAATCCGGATTTTATGTGCCGGCGGTTCATCTCCAGCCGGTCGGCGACAACGAAACCGAGTTCGTCGCGGTGGCCGAACGCTTTCTCGGCGCGCCCTATCTCTGGGGTGGCA
Organism: uncultured Alphaproteobacteria bacterium; assembly: GCA_963816565.1. Lineage (GTDB taxonomy): Bacteria > Pseudomonadota > Alphaproteobacteria > Rhizobiales > Xanthobacteraceae > BOG-931. Next base: position 130,427 of record CAWFLM010000007.1, read on the forward strand.
AGACCGCGCTTGGGCTCGACTGCTCGGGCCTGGTGCAGATTGCGCTTGCGGCCTGCGGCGTGGCGTGCCCGCGCGATAGCGATATGCAGGAGAGCGCATTGGGGATGGCTGTCGGCGATACGAGCTATTCGCAATTCAAGCGCGGCGATCTGATATTTTGGCAGGGCCACGTCGCCATCGTGCGCGACGCCGCGAATTTGCTTCATGCCAACGCCTTCCACATGGCGGTGGCGAGCGAACCGATTGCCGAGGCCGTCGCCCGCATCCGTGCCGCGGGCAGCGAAGTCACCAGCGTGCGGCGCATTGCGCGCTAGCCGATATTCATCGACACTGTCGGCGCGCTGTTACAGAACAACCGGGAGGCACCGTTGACCGCTCCGCTCCACTCGATCCTCGCCGCGGCCGCCATCGCTATAGCGGCGGCGCCAGTCGCCGCACAGGCCGAAACGGCGCTTAACATGGCGGTGGTGTCGCGAACGGTCTTTTACCTGCCGGCCTGGGTCGCCCAGAAACAGGGCTTTTTCAAAGCCGCGGGCCTCGACGTCACCATGAAGGTCTATGACGGCTCCGATCAAATCTACAAAGACCTGCGCGCCAATACGCAGCAGGTTGCCGTGGCCTCGACCGAAAGCGTCATCGCCGACGCCTACAACGGCGGAGTGTTTCGGCTCGTCGCCGGCAATTCGCAGCGACCGCCGCATTTCATCATCGCCCAGCCCGAAATCAAGACGCTGGCGGACCTCAAGGGTAAGCTGATGGGCGTGGTGTCGATGCACGAAGGCACGACGTTCTTCGTTCCCGATATCGCCAAGAAGGCCGGTCTTGGTCCCGGCGATATCAGGATCGAAGCGGTCGGCGGTTCGCCGACCCGCATGCGGCTTCTCAAGGAGCGCAAGATCGACGCCGGGATGCAACCCTATCCGCTGAGCTACGAGGCCGATGCGCAGGGCTTCAGCAATCTCGGTCCGGTTGCGGACATTGTGCCGGACTATCAATTCAGCGCCGTGATCGTCGACCTAGATTGGGCGCGCGCGAACCAGGCGGTCTTGGTCGCCTATTTGCGCGCGCTGCGCGCCGGAACCGCCTATATGTTTGCTCACCCCGACGAAGCGGCCGAGATCGGCGCCACGGAATTGCAGACCACGGTCGCCTTGGCGCGGCGAGCAATCGACGATACCGCACGCATGGATATCATGCCGAAGGATTTGTCTTTGACCGACGCGAGCCTGCGCCGCGTCTTCGATAATGTGAAGGCGGCAGGTCTGGTAGGGCCGGCGGCGAGCTACGACCGCGGGAAGTTCGTCAACGAAACCTATCTAAGCAAGAGCCGAAAGTAGCAGAGCTGGAGCGCTACGATGAACGAGGCAGAACCACATCTGGCCGTCCCGTCAGTCAGTCCGCAGGCTTCTTATCACCATTTGCTGCGCCCCAGCTTCTGGATCAGGGAACTGCCGTTCGCGCTGGTTCTGATCCTGACCACGATCGGCGTCGCTTATACGAGCTTCTCGAAAAAGCCGATCACCGGCTACTGGGAAATTCTGGCGCCGCTGATCGCGCTGGTCTGCGTCGGCGCCGGATGGGAAGGCGCCGACGACAATTCCAAGCGGCTGCGATTGATCGCGACGCAGGCGCTGCATTGGATCGCCTTCATCGTGGTCATGAACATGCTGCTGCTCGCCAGTGTGCAGCGCGATTTCAGCGCCAGTGCCACCGGGCTCGCGATGTTCACCTTGCTGGCGCTCGGCACCTTTACCGCGGGCGTGCATGTGCTGTCCTGGCAAATCTGTCTGCTCGGCCTGATCATGGCGCTCGGCATTCCGGCAATTGCCTGGATCGAAAACTCCGCTTTGCTTGTCGTGCTGGTCGTCGGCGTGGTCGTCGCCATCGTCGCGGTGTTCTGGTGGCGCATCCACGAGAGCCGGACGCGCCAGCCGGCATCATGACGCCGCGTCGGTTTGCCCCGGATGCCGGCCTGCCCGCTGCGGCAGGACGAGAAGACAAGCGATGATGAAAACGGCGATGACCGCGGAAGCGATCGGCCGGCTCAGTGCCATGCCGCCGTCGCTTCGCGGCTTGTCGAGAAAATCGCCGACGGTGGCGCCGAGCGGCCGCGTCAGAATGAACGCCGCCCAGAACAGGAAGACGCGCGACACGTTGGTCCGGAAATAAAGCGCGGCCAACACCACCAGCCCGGCGGCAAAGAGGAGTGCGCCGCCGTCATAGCCAAGCCCGGCGTCGTCCGCGGTCCAATCGCCGAGCGCGGTCCCCAGGGTCTGCGAAAAAGTGATCGCTATCCAATAGAACGCCTCGACCTTCGGCGTGTTCACCGTCTCGACTGAAATGGAACCGAGCGTCCAATACCACAAGGCGAGCGTCGCCGTCAGACAGACGAGCAGCAGCGACGAACCGCCGGCATAGCCGATGCCGAGCGAACGGTCGGCGAAGTCGGCCATGGTCGTGCCGGCAGTCGTGGACGTGACGATCGTGGCCCAGTACAGGTAGGGATGGAATTTGTTCGCGGCGATCTGCAGGATCACGAAAACGACGAGCAGCGACAAGAATAGCGCAGTGCCGAGGAAATAGCCCCAATTCAGCGTCATGGTGACCGTATCGCCGCCGGTCTCGCCCAGCGTCGTCGCCGCGATTTTGATGATCCAGAACACCAGCGTGACTTCGGGAACCTTACTCGCGGTTCGTTCGACAAGGTTCATCAATCGGCCTCCGATGCATTCCGACGCGGCGAGACGGGAATATTATTCGCAGCGTTTCCTGTCTATGGTGGATGTCGACCTCACCAGTGGAGGGAGAACGTGTTACGCGCTGCGGCACTATTGACACTCTGCTGCGCCGTCCTATCGGGATTTTCCATTTCGGCGCTGGCAGGGCCGCCTTATCTGACCGACGATCCCGAACCGACCGATTATAAGCACTTCGAGAATTACACGTTCTCGCAAGGCACGGCGACGCAAAACGGCGTCGCCGGAGAAGGCGGCATCGACTTCAATTATGGCGGCGCGCCCAATCTGCAGCTCACGGCGACAGTACCGGCGGCCTATACCTTTCCTACCTCCGGATCGTCGGCGGCCGGGCCCGGCAATATCGAGCTCGCGGCAAAATATCGCTTCCTGACTCAGAACAATTTCGGGCTGGATGTCGCGGTGTTTCCGCGCGTGTTCCTGCCAAGCGCGTCGCCCAATGTCGGCGACCAGCACGCATCCTATCTGTTGCCGATCTGGATTGAAAAAGACTGGGACAAATGGTCTGCTTTCGGCGGCGGTGGCTGCGAAATCAATCGCGGAAACGGCTCGCAAGATTTTTGTCTCGCTGGCGCGGTCGTTACCCGTCAAATCTCTACCAATTTACAAGTCGGGCTGGAATTATTCCATCAGACGCCGGATACGCAAGGGGGCGAAGCCACCACATCGGTCGGCGCTGGCGTCAAATATGATCTGAGCTATAATTTCCACCTGCTCGGTTATCTGGGGCGCGGCCTTCAAAACGCCGAGGCAACCGATCGCTACAACTGGTACACGGCAATTCTCCTCACCTTTTGAGGTTCATTGCGCCGTTTTGAGGCCGAGTATCTTGGCGATCCCGGCGAGCTGCTCGTTCTGCTCTTTGATGTTTTTGGCAAAGTCCGCCGGGCCGCGCAGTGTCATGATCTGGCCGGTGTCGGCCAGCCGCTTGCCAATGACCGGATCGTTGGCGGCGACGTCGCGGAAATCGGCGGCGATGCGTTCGCGCAACGCTTCCGGCATGCCTTTCGGTCCGTACACGCCGCCGGCGGTCTCCATGGTCAGCGACGGATAGCCGGCCTCGGTGGCAGTCGGGATGTCCGGCGCGCCGAGCGCGCGCTGCTTGCTGGTGACCAGCAAAACCTTGATGCGGTCGGCCTGCATCATCGGCTGTGCCACGGCAAGCGAAGTCGACATCACCTGGATGCGGTTCTCGGCCAGATCGTTCGGCGCCTGCATAATGTCGCGATACGGCACTTTGACGATTTGCAGGCCCATTTGTCTGAAGAAGCCGTAGATCAGAAAGTCGGAGTTGCCGGTGGCGGCCGCGACATTGAGCTTACCGGGCTCGGCGCGCGCCAGTGCCACCAGCTGGTCCATGGTGTCGATGTGCAGCGATGTCGGCACCGAGATCGCCAGCACGGTGACATAGACCTGGGCGATCGGGACGATGTCGCTGAGATCGTACGGCGGCGCGGACTGGTCCGGGTCGTAGAGATGAACCAGGAATGCGCCGGCCGGCCCGAAATACAGCGTATGGTCGTCATGGGCATCGATGAAGGCTTTGATCGAAACCAGGCCGTCGCCACCGGGCCGGTTCTCGACCACCACGGACTTGCCCCAGCGCGCGCTTAACCGGTCCGCCAAAAGCCGCGCCGTGATATCGGTCGCGCTGGCGGGCCCGAACGGTAGAATGAGCCGCACCGTGCGCGTCGGATAAGTCTGCTGCGCCTGTGCGCCGCCGGTGAATTGCAATGCGGTCGCGATCGCGGCCGCAGCGATGAGTCGTAGCATCGATGGCCTCCCGTGCTTTTGGCTGTGACAATAGCAGAAAATGCCCGATGAGGAGCCCATCGGCGATTTACCGCGGCATGGCAAAATTTCGTATATCGCCCCTAGCGAAAGCCGTCGCCTTCGTGCTGATCTTCGCCGCTGGCCGCATCGTCGTCTTGGACGTAGTCGCGGCCGCGCAAATAAATGCCGCGACTTGCACCCCACGGAACGTAGCTGCCCTTCGGCAATGGCGGCCCACCGATGCGCCCAACCATGTAAAGGCCGAAGCCGAGAATGGCAAAGATCGGGATGACCGGATTGAATTGGAAATGCACGCCCCCAATCATGACGGCGGCGATCAGCACAATGACCGCGAGCAGAACCTTGATCATGGCAATTATCCGAACGGCGGCACTGCAATAATGCAACGCATTTGTCGCAGGCGGGGGCGACCGGGTTCACGGAGGCCCGATTTGGCCGCGCTGGCGCATCGAGCGAGGCTCCATTACCATTCGGGGCTCATCAGCGGGGTCGGAAGGGCCTATGCCGGGACGGGTTGAGGGAAAAGTCGCGCTCATTACCGGGGCCGGCTGCATTGGGCCGGGCTGGGGCAACGGCCGGGCCGCCGCAGTCTTGTTCGCCCGCGAAGGCGCCAAAGTCTTTGCCGTCGACAAGAATGCCGAAGCAATGACCGAGACTGTCGCGCGCGTCGGCAATGACGGCGAAATCGCCACCCATGTCTGCGATGTGCTCGACGATGCGCAAGTCGGCGCCATGGTGGCGGCGTGCTGCAAGAAATTCGGCCCGATCGATATCCTGGTCAACAATGTCGGCGGTTCGGCGGCCGGCGGCGCCGCCGAAATGTCGGAAGAAAATTTCGACAAGCAGATCGACTATAATCTCAAAAGCGTGTTTCTCACCTGCCGCCACGTTATCCCGGTGATGATCGAGAAGTCCGGCGGCGGCGCCATCGTCAATACCTCGTCGACTTCCGGCATCCGCTATACCGGTTCGCCGCAGATCGGTTACGCTTCGGCCAAAGCCGCCGTCATCCAGTTCTCGCGGGTGACCGCCGTGCAATACGCCAAGCACGGCATCCGCGTGAACACGGTGGTGCCGGGCCAGATGCATACCCCGATGGTCGAGGCCCGGCTCGCCAAGCAGCGCAGCGGCGGCGACATCGAGGCGCTGCTGCAATCGCGCGTCGCGCGTATCCCGCTCGGCTTCATGGGCGACGGCCGCGACACCGCCAATGCCGTGCTGTTTCTCGCCTCCGACGAAGCGCGCTTCATCACCGGCACCGAAATCGTGGTCGATGGCGGCATGACCGCGCGCTGCGACTGATCATCCTAGGATTGGAATGTCCCATGGCCATCCGCGCCGACGACCTCACCCCGACCATTGCGCCGCCGGATCCGAATCCGAAAAAGCCGCGGTTTAAGCCGCCGCCGCTCGCCTGCGATTCGCATTTCCATGTGTTCGGGCCGCACAGCAAATTTCCTTATGCGGCGAACCGGCCGTTCACGCCGACCGACGCTTCGAAGGAGGAGCTGTTCCGCCTGCATGGGTTTCTCGGTTTCGAGCGCGGCGTGTTCGTGCAATCGACCTGCCACGGCAGCGATCACGCGGCGCTGGTCGATCTTTTGGCCGCCGGGCAAGGCCGCTATCGCGGCGTCGCTTTGCTCGATCCGTGGACGCCGCAGGCGGAGGTCGATCGCTTGGACGACGCCGGCGTGCGCGGCGTCCGGCTGCATTTTTATTTTCCGCATCTTGGCGCGCCGATGCGGCGCGACGACATGCTCCAGGTGATCGAGAAGGTGGCGCCGAACGGCTGGCATATCGCCATGCATCTCGGCGGTCACGGCGTGCTCGACTACTATGATTTCATCACCGCGATCGAGGCGCCGGTTGTGATCGATCACATCGGACGCATCGACGTCGCCGAAGGGCTGCACGGCAAGACGTTCTCGGTGCTGCGGCGATTGCTCGACCGCGGCAATGTCTGGGTCAAGCTTTCCGGCACCGACCGCATCAGCAAGCAACCGTACCCGTATGCCGACGCCGTGCCGTTCGCACGCGACCTTGCCGCGCACGCGCCCGAGCGTGTGGTGTGGGGCACCGACTGGCCGCATCCGAACCACAGCGCCGTGCCCAATGACGGCGAGCTCGTCGATCTCATTCCCGAGATCGCGCCGGGCGAGCGCGCACGCCGGTTGATGCTGGTCGACAATCCGGCGAAGCTGTTCGGATTTTGAGTGAACGGCAGGGGGTGAACGGCATTGGCGAAGAAGATTCTCGGCAAACTCTCGCCCGATGCTTTCGGCATGCTGGAATTGCCGGTGCTGCCGCCCGGCATCGTCGATGGCTACCGCGCGCTGCCCGATCTCACCGGCATCGTCTCGGATGCGATGGACGAGCTTGGCATTAGTCGGCGCCGTGCCGGCCGCCATGCTGCGGCCGAGCGATCCGTCGGCGCGCATCGTCGGCCGGGCGTTGACGGTGCGCAACATTCCCGCCAGCGCGCCGGTGCCGGAAATGGTCAAGGCCGGCGTATCCGGCCTCGGCGAGATCGAGGCGCACAATCTTGCCGAGCCCGGCGATGTCCTTGTGGTGCAAGGGGTCGATCGGGTCTCCAATCTCGGCGGCATGTCCGCCACCATCGGACACCGGCAGGGCGAGATCGGCGCGATTGTCGACGGCGGCGCGCGCGACGTCGATCATTCCCGCGCCATCGGGCTGCCGGTCTGGTCGAGGAGCGTCAGCCCGATCACGGGTAAATGGCGGGTCGAAACCGTTGCCATCAATAAGCCGGTGACGATCGCCGGCGTGACGGTCGATCCCGGCGATCTGGTGCTCGCCGACGAAACCGGCGTCTGCTTTGTCCCCCGCCAGCGCGCGGCGGAGGTGCTGGCCCGGGCGCAGCGCAACGTCGCAGCGGAGAAAGTTGCGCGAAGCAAAGATCGCCTCCGGCGTCCCGGTCGCCGAACTCGTCGGCAAGGCGAGATAACGCCGCTATTCGCCGGTAATGCCGAGTTTCTTGATGGTGTCCGGCCAGGTGGCGAATTCTTTGGTGAGCCGCGCGGCGAAAGCGTCATGACCGAGCATGCCGTGAATGCCGTTGGCGGCGAAGCGCTGCTTGATCTCGGGCTCTTCGATCACGGCGAACAGCGCTTGCTCTAATCTGTCGCGCACGTCGCGGGGCGTTCCGGCGGGCAGCAAGACGCCGTACCAGTTTTCCATCACCACGCTCGGCAGGCCGAGCTCCATCGGTCGTCGGCAAATCGGGCAATAGCGGCGAACGCTCGTTCGGCGAACAACGCAAGCGCCTTGACCGAGCCGGCCTTGACCAGCGGCAGCAGGATCGGCAAATCCGCATTGAGCATGTCGACATGGCCGCCGAGCAGATCGTTGATCGCCGGTGCGGCGCCGCGGTAGGGCACGTGGGTGATTTTAACGTCGGCCGCGGCGTTGAGCATTTCGACCGCGATGTTCATGGTCGTGCCCGGTCCCGCCGAGCCGTAGGTCAGCTTCTGCGCCTTCGCCTTGTTGATGAGTTGCGGTCAAGGAGGCGACGCCGAGATCCTTGTTGACCACGAGCAAGGACGGCACGCGCCGACCAGCATCACCGGCTCGAACGATTTGACCGGATCATACGCCGTCGGCGGCTTGAGGATCGGGCTGAGCACGAACGATCCGAGGCTTGCCAGCAGGACCGTGTTGCCGTCGGGCGTGGCGTGCGCGACAAATTCGCAGCCGATCGCGCCGCCGGCGCCGCCTGTGATCGTCGACGATCACATTGGCGTTGAGCTTGGGGCCCAGCCCGTTGGCGAGAATGCGCGCCAATTGATCGACCGGGCCGCCGGCGGCGAACGGAACGACGATCTTGATGGTGTCGGCAAGCGCCGGCGTCGCCGGCAGCAATACCGCGGCGCAGCACAACCCGAAAAGCCAGCTCGCGAACGCATCCCGCATGTTGTCTCGCCACGAGGCGATTTATTGCTCGACCACGCCCTCGGGTGCGGTTTCGAGTTTGAATGCAGCGGCGAACAGCGCGCGCGTATAGTCGGTCTTTGGGTTGCGGAACAGCTCGGCGGCGTCGCCGGCCTCGACGACCAGGCCATGCCGCATCACCACCAGGCGGCTCGCCAGCGCCGCGACGACGCGCAGGTCGTGCGAGATGAACAGATAAGTGAGATTGTGCCGCTTCTGCAGGTCGCGCAACAGGTCGACCATCTGCGCCTGGATGACCATGTCAAGCGCGCTGGTCGGCTCATCGAGCACGATGAAGCTCGGCTCCAGCACCAGCGCGCGCGCCACCGCGATGCGCTGGCGCTGACCGCCGGAAAATTCATGGGGAAAGCGAAAGCGCAGCTCCGGATCGAGGCCGACGTCGCGCAACGCCTGAACGACGCGCTCGTCGCGTTGGCGATCCGTCATGTCCGGCTGGTGGACCTTAAGACCCTCTTTGATGATGTCAGCGACCGACATGCGCGGTGACAGCGACCCGTAGGGATCCTGAAACACGATCTGCATGTCGCGACGGAACGGAAGCATTTCCTTGAATTTCAGCCCCTGCAGATCGTGGCCCATGAAGGCGATCAATCCGTCCGACGAAATCAGCCGCAGGATGGCGCGCCCCAGCGTCGACTTGCCCGAGCCGGATTCGCCAACGACGCCGAGCGTTTCGCCCTGGCGCAACTCGATGCTTAAGCCGTCGCAGGCCTTGACGTGCCCGATGGTCTTGCGCATCAGGCCTCGCGTGATCGGAAACCAGACTTTGAGCTCGTCCGTTCTCAGGAGCATCGGTGCGTCGGGCCGAGGCGGCGCCGGGTCGGGCCTCGGCTCGGCGTCAAGTAGCGCGCGCGTATACGGGTGCTCGGGCGTAGAGAACACCTTCTCGACGGTGCCGTGCTCGACGATTTTGCCATCCTTCATCACGCAGACGCGTTGCGCGATTTTGCGCACAATGCCGAGATCGTGGGTGATGAACAAAAGCGACATGTGGAGGCGCGACTGGATGTCCTTGAGCAGCGCGATGATTTGCGCCTGCACGGTGACGTCGAGCGCGGTGGTCGGCTCGTCGGCGATGAGCAGATCGGGCTCGTTGGCGAGCGCCATCGCGATCATCACGCGCTGGCGCTGACCGCCGGACAGCTGGTGCGGATAGCTCTTCAACCGGGTTTGCGGGTCGGGAATGCCGACCTGAGTGAGAACTTCGAGGGTCCGCGCGCGGGCCGCCGCGCCGGTCAAGCCGCGGTGCAGCAGCAGGATTTCACCGATCTGCTTCTCGATCGTATGCAGCGGATTGAGCGACGTCATCGGCTCCTGAAACACGATGGTGATGTCGTCGCCACGCACCTTGCGCATGTCGCGCTCGGACAGTTTCAACAAATCGCGGCCGTGAAACTCGATGCTGCCCGACGGATGGTGCGCCGACGGATAGGGCAGCAGCCTTAAGATCGACAAAGCCGTGACCGATTTGCCGGAGCCGGATTCGCCGACCAGCGCCACGCACTCGCCTTTGACGATGTCGAACGAGATGCGGTCGACAGCGAGCGTTTCGCGCCCGCCGGAGCGGAAGGCGATCGACAGATCGCGGACGCAGAGGCAAAGGTCTTCGCTCATGCGAAGGTCTTCCGCGGATCGAAGGCGTCGCGCACGGCTTCGCCGACGAAGATCAGAAGCGACAGCATCAGCGCCACGGTGAAAAAGCCGGTGAGCCCGAGCCACGGCGCCTGCACATTGGCCTTGGCTTGCGACAATAATTCGCCGAGCGACGGCGAGCCGGGCGGCAGGCCGAAACCGAGAAAATCCAACGCCGTGAGCGTCATCACCGACGACGACATGACGAACGGCAGAAACGTCATGGTCGCCACCATCGCGTTCGGCAACAAATGCCGGAACATGATGACCTTGTTGGAAACGCCGAGCGCGCGGGCGGCTTGGATATATTCGAAATTGCGGCCGCGCAGAAATTCGGCGCGCACCAGGCCGACGAGCCGCACCCAGGAGAACAGCAGCAGAATTCCGAGCAGCACGAAGAAGCCGGGCACCAGCACCGAGGAAATGATCAACAGCAGATAGAGCTCGGGCACCGACGTCCAGATTTCGATGAAGCGTTGAAACAAAAGGTCCGTCCAGCCGCCGAAGTAGCCCTGCACCGCGCCGGCGGCGACGCCGATGACCGACGAGACGATGGTCAGCACCAGTCCGAACAGCACCGAAATGCGAAAGCCGTAGATAAGCCGCGCCAGCACGTCGCGGCCCTGATCGTCGGTGCCGAGCCAGTTATATTCCAGCGTGCCGCATTTGGCATAGCCGTTCTTGGCGGCGAATTCGCAATCGGCCGCGTTTAACATCCAGGTCGGCTTGGAGGGAAAGGCCGATGGCGGATTATCGTTGATGGTGTTGTAGGAGAAGTGGATCGGCGGCCAGATCTCGATGGCGCTGTGCTCGTCGAGAAATTTCTGCAGATGCGGGTCGCGATAATCCGCCGCGGTGCCAAGGTCGTCGCCGAATTCGGTATCCGGATAAGTCACCAGGGCCGGGAAGAAGCTCTTGCCGTCGAAATGAATGAACAGCGGCTTATCGTTGGCGATGAATTCGGCGAACATGGTGACGACGAACAGCACGAGAAACAGCCACAACGACCAATAACCGCGGCGGTTGGCCTTGAAATTCCGCCAGCGCCGCGCGTTGAGCGGCGAGAATTCGAAGCGCGGCAAGCCCGCAAGACCGAGCGGGCCGGTCGGCTCGAGATCCGGCTTGAGGTCCGACGGGATGCCCGGTTCGATCTCGGTCCCGATATTTTCGGCGAGAGTCTTGTCGTCCAACTCACACCTCCCGCGTCTCGAAATCGATGCGCGGATCGATCCAGGTATAGGTGAGGTCTGAAATCAGATTTACGACAAGGCCGACCAGGGCGAAAATGTAGAGATTGGCGAACACCACGGGATAATCGCGGTTGAGCACGCTTTCGAAGCTCAACAGGCCGAGACCGTCGAGCGAGAAGATGGTCTCGATCAAGAGCGAGCCGGCGAAAAAAGCGGAGACGAAGGCAGCCGGGAAGCCGGCGATGACCAGGAGCATGGCGTTGCGGAAAATGTGGCCGTATAGCACCTGGTGCTCGGAGCAGCCCTTGGCGCGCGCGGTTAAGACGTATTGCTTGCGCAGCTCCTCAAGAAACGAGTTCTTGGTGAGCAGCGTCATGGTGGCGAAAGCGGCAAGCCCCATGGAGACGATCGGCAGTACGAGGTGCCAGAAGTAGTCGAGAATTTTTTCCCACCAGGGAAATTGCGACCAGCCTTCCGACGTGAGCCCACGCAACGGGAAGATTTGCCAAAACGAGCCGCCGGCGAACAGGACGATAAGCAGGATCGCGAACAGAAAGCCGGGAATCGCGTAGCCGACGATGATGACGCCTGAGGTCCAGACGTCGAACTGCGAGCCGTCGCGCACCGCCTTGCGGATGCCGAGCGGAATCGAGATCAGGTAGCTCAAGAGCGTCATCCAGATGCCGAGCGAAATCGATACCGGAAGCTTCTCCTTGATGAGCTCGAGCACGCTGACGTCGCGGAAATAGCTCTTGCCGAAATCGAACCGCAAATAGTTCCACATCATCAGGGAGAAGCGCTCGTAGGCCGGCTTGTCGAAACCGAATTGCTTCTCCAGGCTTTTGATGAATGCGGGGTCGAGCCCTTGCGCGCCGCGATATTTGGAGCTGACGTCGAATTGCGAACCGCTTTGCACGGCGCCGTGCGCAAAATCGCCGCTGGTCGAGCCGGAAATGCGCGAGGTGGCGCCGGTATCGCTGCCGCGAAGCTGGGCGATGACGCGCTCGACCGGTCCGCCCGGGGCGAATTGAACCACGGAGAACGACACCAGCATGATGCCGAAAATCGTGGGGATCATGAACAGGATGCGGCGGACGATGTAGGCAGCCATGGAGTCCCGGTAGGTCTTAACTTTGGGCCGCTATCTTAATGCCATTGGCGCGATGCGCCACTACTCTTGATGCCCCGGATGCGGCCGCGGCGTCGCATCCGGGCATGACGGAATCACGACGAAAAAATGTGGCAGCGACATTACGGCATGCGACATACTGGCGTTCCGCCTGCGAGTCCATCGTCCTATCGAGCGGGCCGGATTTTGCCGGCCGCGGCTTGGTCATACCACCAAGTGTCGGGAATACCGCGAAAATAGCGCGGTTGCGCCGGCGGCCGGCCGAACACGTCCCAGTAGGCGATCCAGTGCGACGCCTTGTACCAGTTCGGAATCCAGTAGCGGCCGGCGCGGATGACCCGGTCGAGCGCGCGGGCGGCCGTCACCAGCGCGGGCCGCGAATCGGCGGCAATAATGGCCTCGATCAGCGCGTCGACCACCGGGTCGGCGATGCCGGCAAGATTGTTCGAACCGTGCAGCGTCGCTGACTGCGAGGAAAAATATGAACGCAGCGAGTCGCCCGGCGTCGCCGAAAAGCTGAACCGGTCAATGGTAATATCGAAGTCGAAATTGTCGAGGCGCGCCCGGTATTGCACCGGATCGACGACGCGTAGCGTGGCTTCGATGCCGAGTGTGCCGAGATTTCTGATGAACGGCATATGGTGCGGCTCGAACGCCGGCTCGTCGATCAAAAATTCGACGGTGATGGGCGCGCCGCTCGGCAGCAAGCGCTTGCCATCGCGGATGTCGCAGCCGGCATCGGCCAAGGTTTGCGCCGCCCTGCGCAGCAGCGGCCGGTCCTCGCCCGAGCCGTCCGAGACCGGCGGCGTGTAGGGCTCGCCGAACACGTCGGCCGGCAGGCGGTTGCGGAACGGCTCGAGCAGCTCAAGTTCGGCGGCGCTCGGCACGCCTGTCGCCATCATATCCGAATTTTGAAATACCGAAACCGTTCGCAGATACGCGTTGTACATGATCGTCTTGTTGGTCCACTCGAAATCGAACGCGTCGTTGAGCGCATCGCGCAACCGAACATCGGCGAATTGCGGCCGCCGCGTATTGATGAACCAGCCTTGCGCGCCCGACGGCGTGTCATCGGGTATCTCGTCGCGCTTGACGCGGCCGTCCTTGGCTGCCGGAAAATCGTAGCGCGTCGCCCAGAAGCGCGAGGTGAATTCCTCGCGGAACAGATAGGTGCCGGCCGAAAAGCCTTCAAAGCCGACGTCGCGGTCGCGATAATATTCGAAGCGCACGACGTCGAAATTGCTCTGGCCGCGCCCGACCGGCAGATCGGCGCCCCACCAATCCTTGACCCGATTATATTCGATGAAGCGGCCGGGCTCGAAGCGGCCGACCTGGTAGGCGCCGGAGCCGAGCGGGATGTCGAGGCTGGATTCATCGAACGGCCGCGTTGCGTAGTAGGCGCGCGAAAAAATCGGCAGGCCGGCGACGAACAGCGGCACGTCGCGCGCCCGTTTCGGCGCAAAGCGCACGGTGACGGTTGCGTCGTCGTCCGCCGTGGCGCCGGCGAAATCGCGCAGCGACTGGCCGATCAAGGGATGACCTTTTTCCTTGAGCGTCGCCAGCGAGAAGGCGACATCGTGCGCGGTGAGCGGCGAGCCGTCGTGAAATTTTGCCTCTGGCCGGATGACGAATTGATAGGTCAGGCCGTCGGTCGAGCGTCGGACTTTGGCCGCGGCGAGCCCATACATGGCGTCCGGCTCGTCGCCCGAGCGGACCATGAGCGAAGCGAAAGTCAGCTCCATGCCCTGCGCGGCGTCGCCCTTGAGGATGAAAGTATTGAGCGAGTTGAAGGTGAGGAAATTCTGGTTGTAGATCTGATCCGGCCCGATCTGCGAGAAAATGCCGCCTTTCGGCGCCTGCGGATTGACGTAGCTGAAATGGGCAAAGTCGGGCGGGTAGGCGAGGTCGCCGAAGGCCGAGAGGCCGTGCGATTCGATCGCCGCGTCGGCGCGCGCGCCCGAGCGTCCAAAGCCGACGGCGGTAGCGCCCGACAGCGCGCCGGCGCCAAGTTTGAGGATACGCCGACGCGTGGGCCGGTTCATGCCCCGGAGGCTAGCCCGTCTTTGCGGCTTTTTGCGCGTCCCACCACCACACCGCCGGGAAACCCGACACGCCGTATTTCGGCATCGGTTCGGGGTGGCTGAAACGATCCCATCGCGCGGTACGGGCTTTAAAGTAAGACCACTGCGGCACGACGTAATAGTTCCACAGCAGGATGCGGTCGAGGGCTTTGGCGGCGGCTTCGAGGTCGGCGCGGTTCTTGGCAAAGACGACCTTGTCGATCATCGCATCGACCGCCGGGTTTTTGATGCCGATCAGATTGTCGGAACCGGGCTCATCGGCCGCCTGCGAGCCCCAATAGCCGCGCTGCTCGTTGCCGGGCGACAGCGATTCCGGCCACGAATTGGTGATGATGTCGAAATCCCAGCCGCGCAGCCGGTTCTCGAACTGCGCCTCGTCGACGGTGCGCACCGAGATCGTCATGCCGAGGCGCTCGAGTGAAGGCTTGTAGAACAGGAAGATGCGCTCGAAGCTCGGGCCCGCGGACAGCAATTCGACGGTGAAGGGTTCGTTGGTCTTGGTGTTGACGAGTTGCTGATCCTTGACTTCGTAACCCGCCTCTTTGAGCAGGCGCAGCGCCTCGCGCAGATTGTTGCGCACCGCGCCGGGATTGCCGTTGATCGGGTTGCTATAGGGCTTCTTGAACAGCTCGGGCGGAACCTCGGCGCGCACGGTTTCGAGCAGTTCGAGCTCGCGGCCGGTCGGCAGGCCGGTGGCGGCAAGGTCGGTGCCGTCGAAATAGCTGTCGATGCGCTTATAGGCGCCGAAGAAAATCTGCTTGTTCATTTCCTCGAAATCGAACGCATAATTGAAGGCCAGCCGCACCCGCGGGTCCTGGAATTTCGGCTTCCGAACGTTGAAGGCGAAAGCCTGCATCAGGCCGAAATTCCTGATGGGAAATTCCTCGAGCAGGACGCGTTTATCGGTCACCGCCGGGAAGTCGTAGGCGGTGGCCCAGTTCTTGGCGAGGTTCTCGACGCGCCAGTCCACCGCATCGGCCTTGAAGGCCTCGAGCGCCACGGTGGTGTCGCGGAAATATTCGAAGTGCAGTTCGTCGAAATTGTCGCGGCCGATATTGACGCTGACGCCGCTGCCCCAATTGTCCTTGACCCGCTCGTAGACGATGTTGCGGCCGGCCGAGAAATCCTTGATGCGGTAGGGACCGGAGCCGAGCGGCGGCTCGAGCGTGGTCTCGGCGATGTCGCGGGTCTTGCCGTTGGCGTCGGTGCCCACCCACCAGTGCTTCGGTAGGATGGTCAGCTGGCCGACGATCTGCGGCAATTCGTGATTGCCGGCGCTGTCGAAGGTGAAGGTGACTTCATGATCGCCGGTCTGTTCCGCTTTGGCGACGTGGCGGTAATAGGCGGACGATTGCGGGCTGTGCTTCTTGTAGGATTCGAAGGAGAAGATGACGTCGTCCGGCGTCACCGGCATGCCGTCGTGCCATTTCGCCTGCGGGCGCAGCCGGTAACTCACCCAGGAAAAATCGTCCGGATAGCTCACCGCCTCGGCGATCAGCCCGTATTCGCTCGATACTTCGTCGAGCGAGGCGACCGCAAGCGTGTCGTAGATCAGATTGATGCCGGCGGCCATCGTGCCTTTGACCCCGGCAACGACCGCATTGAAATTGTCGAACGTGCCGTACGCGACCTGCCGTGCGGTGCCGGTCTTCGGGGCCGCGGCATTGACGTAGTCGAACTGCTTAAAGCCTGCAGGATATCTGAGCTCGCCGAATAGCGACGTGCCGTGACGCCAGGTTTTGCCAGGCTGCGGCGCGGAAGGTTGCGCCGCGGGTTGCGCCTGCGCCTGGGCGGCGGTGGTCCAACCCAACGGCATGCGCGACGCTGCGGTGGCAAGCAGCGCGGATTTCAGCAGGGATCGGCGGTCCACCTGATCCTCCCTAGAGTTTGCTTATTGCTTTCGTTGTCACTCATTATCGGCCTTTTCGACTGCGGCGCCAGCGGGCAGGCGTGGGCCGCGACGAAATAGACTGCACACCCCCGTGCGACATGGCAACGACAGCGCGGCGCCGACGAAAAGGCTGCTAGTGCTGGGCCGGAGCTGCACCGCCAGGGGCCGCCGGGGCAGGGGCCGGGGATGATGGATTGGCAGCCGCCGGGGGAGCCGGGGCGGGCGCCGGCGCCGCGGCGTTCGCAGCCGGAGCGGCTGCCCCTTGCGCCGTCGGCAGCGGCATCGGATGCGGCGACAGCGTGTTGAGATAGGCGATGACGTCGGCGCGCTGTTTGCCGTTCGGCAGGCCGGCAAAGGTCATGGCCGTGCCCGGAGCGTCGGCGCTGGGCTTGGTCAGCCATTTGTTCAGGGCATCGAACGTCCAGGCGCCGCCGAGCTTCTTGATCGCTGCCGTATAGTTGAAGCCCGGCGCCGAAGCGACCGGGCGCCCGACGACGGCGTAAAGGTCGGGGCCGACCTTGGGACCTTGGCCTTCCTGGAAATTGTGGCAGGCTTGGCATTGCCTGGCGACTTGCGCCCCGCGCTCCGGCGACGCGCTGGCGAGCAGCGTCTCGATCGGCACTTCCACCGGTGCCGCCGTGGCGCCGCCGGCGGGCTGTTCCTGCTTGACCTCGATGATGTAACCCGGCTTCGCCGGCGGCTCCGGGGTGAAGATCGCGCCGGAGGCGATATGCGTGGCGACAAGGACCAAGCAGGTTCCCAGCAAAGCGCCGAGAATCTTGTTGATTTCGAACGAATCCATTGCAGGAAGGCTCCGCCGAGGAAGACATGTGGGCGGTGCACAATTAGCCAGTTTGCCGCCCCTCTTGCAACCCGTATAAGCACCCTCCAGCGCGATGGCCGACGTCCTGATCCTCATTCCCGCCCGTGTGGCCGCGACCCGGCTGCCGGGCAAGCCGCTTGCCGAGATCGCCGGCGAGCCGATGATCGTGCACGTTCTGCGGCGCGCGCAGGCCGCCGATATCGGCCCGGTGGTAGTCGCCACCGACTCGACGGAAGTCGCCGCGGCTGTGGATAAAGCCGGCGGCCGGGCGGTGATGACGAGGGCGGATCACGCTTCCGGCTCCGACCGCATCTTCGAGGCGCTCGGCAAGATCGATTCCGGCCGCCGCGCCGGCATCGTCGTCAACATGCAGGGCGATTTGCCGACGATCGCGCCGGCGACAATCCGCGCCGCGCTTTCGCCGCTCGCCGACCCTGCCGTCGATATCGCTACGCTTGCGGCCGAGATCAAAGTGGCGGCGGAGCGGGTCAATCCCAATGTCGTCAAAGTGGTGGGAACGCCGGTTGCGCCGACGCGGTTGCGCGCGCTTTATTTCACCCGCGCGCCGGCGCCGGCCGGCGAAGGCCCGCTTTACCATCACATCGGCCTTTATGCTTTTCGCCGCGCCGCGCTGGAACGCTTCGTCGCGCTGCCGCCGTCGCTGCTCGAGCGTCGTGAGAAGCTCGAACAATTGCGGGCGCTCGAGGCCGGCATGCGCATCGACGTCGAGATCGTCGATACCGTGCCGCTTGGCGTCGACACGCCGGAGGATTTGGAAAAGGCGCGCGCCATGCTAACGGGACATCGAGGATCGGCATTCGCATGACCAAACGCAGCAAGAATAACCGCCGCAAGATCGCGTATCAGGGCGAGCCGGGAGCAAATTCGGACCTCGCCTGCCGCGAGGCCTATCGCGACATGGAGCCGCTGCCCTGTCCGACATTCGAGGATGCCTTCGCCGCCGTCCGCGGCGGACGGGCGGCGCTGGCGATGATTCCGATCGACAATTCGGTGGCCGGCCGGGTGGCGGATATCCATCATCTGATGCCGGAGTTGCGGCTGCACATCGTGGCGGAGTGGTTCCTGCCGGTGCAGCATCAACTGATGGCGGCCAAGGGCGCGACCTTGAAAACCATCAAGACAGTCGAGAGCCACGTTCATGCGCTCGGGCAATGCCGCAATATCATTCGGAAGCTCCGCCTCAAGGCGGTGGTCGCCGCCGACACCGCGGGAGCGGCGCGGGAAGTCGCCGAATCGGGCGACATTTCGCGCGCGGTGCTGGCGACCAAGCTCGCGGCCAAAATCTATCGCCTGCGCATCCTCAAAAAGGACGTCGCCGACGCCAAGCATAACACGACGCGGTTCGTCGTTCTGGCGCGCGAGCCGAAATGGGCGGGCCGCAAGGACAAGCGCCTGATCACCACCTTCGTGTTCCAGGTGCGCAACATCCCGGCGGCGCTGTACAAGGCGCTGGGCGGTTTCGCCACCAACGGCGTGAATATGACCAAGCTGGAAAGCTATATGGTCGACGGCAGCTTCACCGCGACGCAATTCTACGCCGACGTCGACGGCCATCCCAAGCACCGCGCGCTCGAACTCGCGCTCGAGGAACTGGAATTTGTCTCAGTGCCCAAGTCGTTGCGGATTCTCGGCGTCTATCCGGCGCACCGGTTCCGCGAGACCTTTAAATAGCGCATGATCCCGAAACGGCGGCCCGGCGCCGATTTCGGGGAATAGAGGTCGGCCCGAAAGGTTTATGTTCGGAAGTTCCAGGGAATGCAGCCGATGGCAAACGACGAGCAACCGAAAGTCCGGCGTACATTGCAATTGCGATTTACCATGCCGGCGACCGATACCACGCAGCTCGTCGCCATGATCAAGGCGGCAACGCCGTTCTACCAGATGTTCGGCAAGGCCGAGGTCCGCCTGCTGCAGAATGTCGACGACCCGGCCAAATTCATCCAGGAGATCGAATACGAGGCGGATGAGGGCTGGGAGCTTAACCGGCAGCGCCTCGCCAGTGACGCGCGGATGCAAACCTATCTGCAAACCTGGCGCACGATGTTCCCCGGCGTGCTGGAGATCGACGTGTTTGAGGAAGTGTAGTCTTTCCGCCCCCGCGAAGCGGGGCAGGACGTTCATATCATCTGATTGTAGTCGCCGACTTCCTTGTGCGTGCGCAGCACGGCGTCCACCGACTTGAACATGTCGCGCATGCGCTGCTCCGACACCGGGCTTTCGACGACGACGACCAGTTCCGGCTTGTTGGAGGAGGCGCGAACGAGGCCCCAGGTGCCGTCCTCGACCGTGACGCGCACGCCGTTGACGGTGACCAGATCGCGGATCGGCTGGCCGGCGACCTTGCCGCCGTTTTTCCGCTCGCTCTCGAAATGCTTCACCACCTCGTCGACCACGGCATATTTGGTCTCGTCGGCGCAATGCGGCGACATGGTCGGCGAGCCCCAGGTTTTCGGCAGCGCGTTTTTCAGATCCGCCATGGTCTTTCCCGGATTGCGGTCGAGCATGTCGAGAACGGCGAAGGCGAAGATCAGCCCATCGTCATAGCCGCGGCCGAACGGCTTGTTGAAGAAGAAGTGGCCGGACTTTTCGAAGCCGGCGATGGCGCCGATCTCGTTGACGCGGCGCTTCATGTAGGAATGTCCGGTTTTCCAGTAATCGGTCTTGGCGCCATTCTTGATCAGCACCGGATCGGTCGCAAACAGGCCGGTCGATTTGACGTCGGCGACGAACAGCGCATTCTTGTGTGAGGCGGAAATGTCACGCGCGAGCATGACGCCGACCTTGTCGGCGAAAATCTCCTCGCCTTCGTTGTCGACCACGCCGCAACGGTCGCCGTCGCCGTCGAAGCCCAAGGCCACATCGGCCTTGTTCGCCAACACCGCGTCGCGCATGGCGTGCAGCATTTTCATGTCTTCGGTGTTCGGATTGTAGTTCGGGAAGGTGTGGTCGAGCTCGCAGTCGAGCGGCACCACCTCGCAGCCAATTCTCTCCAAAACTTGCGGCGCAAACGCCCCGGCGGTGCCGTTGCCGCAGGCGCAGACGACTTTCAGATGCCGCTTGAGCTTCGGCCGCTTGGTGAGGTCGGCGATATAGCGCGCCGGAAAGTTCTCGACGAATTGGTAGCCGCCGCCGGCGCGCGCTTCGAACCGGCCGTTGAGCACGATGTCTTTGAGCCGGATCATCTCGTCGGGACCGAAGGTGAGCGGCCGGTTGGCGCCCATCTTCACGCCGGTCCAGCCATTGTCATTGTGCGAGGCGGTGACCATGGCGACGCACGGCAGGTCGAGATCGAATTGCGCGAAATAGGCCATGGGCGTCACCGCCAGGCCGATGTCGTACACGCTGGCGCCGGCGGCAATGAGCCCGTTGGTCAGCGCCATCTTGATCGACGCCGAATAGGAGCGGAAATCGTGGCCGGTGACGATGCGAGGCTTGACGCCAAGCTCATGGATCAGCGTGCCTAAGCCGAGCCCCAGCGCCTCCACCCCCATCAGATTGATTTCGCTTCCGAACAGCCAGCGCGCATCATATTCGCGAAAGCCGGTGGCTTTGACCATCGGCTCGGATTCGTAGGCATAAGTATTCGGCTTGAGCGAAGGTTTTGGCTTGGGAAACATTGAACAATCGGTCCGAATCGGAAAAGCCGCGCAGCAATAGCGTAAACGAGGCGGGGCGGGAATGGTTGCGTCCTCTGTCATGCCCGCCAACGGGTCCGGCCCGAAGTGGCCGGCCCGATGACAAGCTCCGGCGGGCATCCGGTAATTCGATGCGCCTCAATAAGATTCGTGAACCGTCGGAGGTACTGGATCATCCGCCTTCGCGGATGATGACAGGGTCACTACTGTTCGAGAACGAGCTTGCCGTCGGAATATTCGAACCGGTGCAGCTTCGACAGGAAGGTGAGCCCGAGCAGATTGTCGGCAAGCGCGCCGTCCGGCATCACCATGGCGGCGACGTCGTAGACGACGATATCGTCGATCTCGACCCGGTCCAGCATGATCGGCGCGGCGCGCACGGTGCCGTTGGCGGTCCGCACCATGGCGCGGTATTCGCTGTCCGCCGGATGAATACCGAGCATCGCGGCGTCGCGCGCCGTCAGGGCAATCACCGAGGCGCCGGTATCGACCATGAATTCCATGCGGCGGCCGTCGATGCTGCCGGCAACTTCGAAATGTCCGTTGCGGCCGGGCGAGATGACGACCGAGCGCGAATCCGAGGCGCTCGATGCGGCCGGCGTCTCGGAATGCGCCGCCATCATAGTCGGCGCGGGGGAGCCGGCATGCATTTGCGCGGCATATTTCGGCACGACGATGCCGGCGGCAATCGCGAAAGCCGCAAAAGTCAGGACAGAACGCATGACGGCAATCCCGTTGGTCGCGAGCATGTCATCATGCCACGGCGAACAAGGAGCTAATGCCGCACGTTCGCGTGCCGTATTTGGCCGGCATTGGTAAGCGGGGCGCTAAGACATTTCCTTGAAATGGAACTGCGTGTGGCCTTTCGAGATCGTGGCGAGACCGACTTATGCCTAAAACTTAACCTCGCAATTGCTCCAATTAGTCTTACATGTGATTCACCATCGACAGCGGCCCCGTGCCAGGCGTTGGTGGCTGAGAGTTCGGTAGCGCTCCCGCCTGTTCAGGGGAGTCGCGCGTGTTGCATTACACTTACGCACCCTCGGCTCGCACCGCCGAACGCTTGCCAGTTGTGCCCGAGCGGACGCCGACCATGCTGTGTGTTTCGTGCGGCGACACTATGAAACACGTCCGCACGATCGAAAAACTTGGCGTGCGTCCGCAACAGTTCATCTTCGTCTGCCCTTCCTGCAAGGCGGTGGACACTAGGGAAGATTAGCGGGTGGCGTGATCTTATGCGTATCCATCTCGGTTGCGAACTCAATTTCGAATTTCCGCAAACAACGCCTATGATTTTGACGTTGAACGTGCACTTCTCGCGCGCGTCCGACCTGGAGCGTCCGGATTATCTGATAACGAACCCCCCGGTTCCCATTGAAGGCTACCGCGACAGCTTCGGAAATTGGTGTAGTCGTCTCGTTGCACCCGGCGGCCATTTCAGCCTCGGCACCGACGCCGTTATTCGTGACCGGGGCATGTGGGACCCGGTCGATCTGAACGCGCAGCAGCACCAGGTTCAGGACTTGCCGGCGGAAGTTGTGCTGTTTTTGCTGGGCAGTCGTTACTGTGAGACCGATCGTCTAGCCGACGAGACTTGGCGTCTGTTCGGCAACACGCCGCCTGGTTGGCCGCGGGTGCAGGCGGTCTGCGACTTCGTCCATAAGCATATAACCTTCGGTTACGAGCATTCTCGTGCCACCAGGACGGCGTCTGAAACTTACGCCGAGCGTCGAGGGGTATGCCGCGACTACGCTCATCTTGCGATTACCTTTTGTCGCTGCTTGAACATTCCGGCTCGCTATTGCACCGGTTACATTACCGATGTCGGCCTGCCGCCGCCGTATCCGCCCAATGATTTCGCGGCGTGGATTGAGGTCTATCTCGGCGGCCGTTGGCACATGTTCGACCCGCGCAACAATGCGCCACGGATCGGCCGCATCCTCATCGCCCAGGGCCGCGACGCCGCGGATGTGCCGCTGACCCATACCTTCGGCCCGGGGATCTTGTCCGGGTTCCGCGTCTGGGCGGATGAAGTGGCCTCAGAATAAGCCTGCGGCTGCCGACGAACCGGTATCGCGATCAAGTCCACCGCTTTCGTCAAACGGCCGCTACCCGCTCGAGCGGCCCGTAGCGGCCGCGAAGGAAAGCTCCGCCGTGCCATCTTCAGCGGGCTTATTCACCATCCCGAGGTCGCCGCAATCCCAGGGACCGGTAGTCGCCGCCGTCGTGACCTTCACCGCGACTTTCATGGCCCGATGATCCGCCGCCGTACCGAACCAGGTGCCTTGCAGAGGGATTGCCTCGCGCGCGTCAGGCGCGACCGCGACGCGGATGAGGTTTTTATTTCCCACGACGCCACCCGATGGATCGAAGTCGACCCAGCCCGGACCGGGCACGTAGACCTGGACCCAGGCATGGGTGTTGCCGCCGACAGCACCGTCGTCGTCATCATCGGGCAAATGCAGATAGCCGGACACGAACCGGGCGGCAATTCCGCGCGTGCGGAGCGCCGCTATCATAAGCACCGCGAGGTCACGGCAACTGCCGCTCCCGAGTTGGAGCGTCCAGGCCGGAGCCTGAATTCCCTTCTCGTGCCGCGCGACGTGCTTGAAGCTCTGCCTGATGCTCCGCGTCATGGCGCCGAGCAGATCGTAAGTGTCGGCAGAGCCATCTTTACGGAAGAACGCGGCGCTCCACAGGTCAACCGCGGGATGCGGGGATAGCGGCTGGATGAAGGGCTGGAGGGCGGGCCAATCTTCCGGCCCGTAGGCAAAAGGGTAGCTGCGGGCAAAATCCTTTATATCGGCTGCGTGAAATTCGGCCGGCGCATGGTCGAGGCGAATAGTGCTGGCGAAGCGAAGTTCGCGGGCGCGATCGCTAAAATGAGCGATCGCCACGTGATTGCCGAAACTATCCTTGGTCCAGGCCAGTTGCCTCGGACTGGGCGTGATTTCGAGTTCCGATTCGATGATCCTTTGATCGTCGTCGTCGCGCGGA
Source organism: uncultured Alphaproteobacteria bacterium (assembly GCA_963816565.1). Classification (GTDB taxonomy): domain Bacteria; phylum Pseudomonadota; class Alphaproteobacteria; order Rhizobiales; family Xanthobacteraceae; genus BOG-931. Next base: position 154,345 of record CAWFLM010000007.1, read on the forward strand.
CGCAACATCATCCGGTGCTCGCCGAATGCGACCGCACGATTATAGTGATATGTCGTGACGTGTCTGATGCTGAGAATCGGCATTACCGCGCCATGATAATGGATACGCCATCGACATCCATTGCGACCGCAATCATCTCCACAACATGCATGACAATATGCATTTCTTGGGCCAGATAGGCATTTCTTGGGCCAGATAGGGTGCGTGTTTTTTCCGCAATCGTGAGCGTCGCTGAACGAGGTGCCTAAACAATTGCCAGCCGGCCCGGACCGGCTGGAACGGGTTTGCGTAAAAAAGACCCCAGCGGTGTGGGCACGGCTGAGGTCTTAGTACGCACTAAAAACTCGGACGTCTGGAATTGGGTGCCAAAGATTGCGTCCGATGTTGCTAAATTGATCCGGGCGTATCTGTAAATCTGTATAGAATAGCTCACTCGGAAACGATCTAGCTCTTAATCTAACTCTTCCTGGGCTTCGCCCGCTTGGTCGCGCTGGCCGCCACCGGATCGTCGGGCCACGGATGCCGCGGATAGCGGCCGCGCATGTCGGCGCGCACCGCGGCGTAGCTGCCGCGCCAGAAGCCGGGCAGGTCGCGCGTCGTCTGCACCGGCCGGTGCGCCGGCGACAAGAGCTCGATGACGAGCGGGATTTTGCCGCCGGCGATCGTGGGATGGCGGTCGAGCCCGAACAGTTCCTGCAGCCGGATGGCGATTTTCGGTCCGCCTTCGGCGGCATAATCGATCGGCACGCGCGAGCCGGTCGGCGCCTCGAAAGTAAGTCGGCGCCTCGGCGTCGAGCCGGCGCGGCAGCGGCCATGGCAACAGCGCGCGCAAAGCGGTATCGAACTCATCCACCGTGATTTGCTCGATACCTGTCTTGGACAAGAGTATCGGCGCGAGCCAATTGTTCACGCCGTTGGCCAACGTTGCGTCGGACAAATCCGGCCACGCCTCGCCTTCGCTCGCCCGCAAGAACATAATGCGGTCGCGCCATTGGCGGTGTGCCATGGTCCACGGCAGCCGCTCGATCCCGACCTTGGCGATATTTTCGGCGAGCAGTTTTGCCGTCGCTTCGTCCGGCTCGACCCGCATCTGCCGATCAGCAAGCGCAATCGCGCCGAGGCGGCGGCTGTTGCGGCCGCGCAAGCTTCCGCTTGCCGCGTCGAATGCGATCTCCTCGCGCGCTTCGATGCGGGCGGCAAACCGCGTTTCAATCTCGGCAAGCGTAATCGGCGCCGCGGACAGGATACGGCCGGCTGCGGCGCTGCCGGCGAGCTCCGCCACGGCGAGAAACGACTCGCGCGCCAGCGCCGACGCCGCGTCGATAGTCGCGCCGCGGCCATTCGCCAGCAAAAATCCACCGCCGCCGCCGCCGCGGTTTTTGGCGATGCGCTCGGGATAGGCCAGCGCAATGAGTACGCCGACGGATAACGCTTCCCCTCGTTCTGGGAGGGAGGGAGCAGACGCAATCTCCGCCCAACGCTCGGCCATGGCGCTGGCGTCGCGGCCGCGGCGCGAGCGGTCGCGGCGCAGCGCGCCAAGCCTTTCGCGCAAATCGACGTCGTCGCCGCCGAGCCCGCGCTCGCCGACGATCGCGGCGATCTCGGCGCCCTGCAGCGCCGCACCTTCTCGCGCGGCATCGACCACCATGCGGGCAAGCCGCGGCGGCAGCGGCAGCCGCCGCAACTGCCGGCCTTCATCGGTAATGCGGCCGTCGCCGTCGATGGCGCCGAGTTCGGCAAGCAGCGCTTTTGCCTCGGTCAGCGCCGGTCGCGGCGGCGGATCGAGGAAGGCGAGCGCTTCCGGCGCGCTGCCCCAGGCAGCGAGATCGAGCGCGAAGGAAGACAGATCGGCGGCAAGGATTTCCGGCCGCGCATAGGGTTCGAGCGCGGCGGTCTGCGGCTCGTCCCACAGCCGGTAGCAGATGCCCGGCTCGGTGCGCCCGGCGCGGCCGCGGCGCTGATCCGCCGCCGCGCGCGACACGCGCACGGTTTCAAGCCGCGTGACCCCGACGTCGGGCTCGTAGCGCGGCACCCGTGCCAGACCGCAATCGACGACGATACGCACGCCCTCGATGGTGATCGAGGTTTCGGCGATCGAGGTCGCCAGCACGATCTTGCGCCGGCCGGGCGGGGCCGGCGCGATGGCGCGGTCCTGCTCCTCGCCGCCGAGCGCGCCGTAAAGCGCAACCACCTCGGTTAAGGCCTCCACGCGGTTTTCAAGCTGAGTTTGGGTGCGGCGGATTTCCGCGGCGCCGGGCAGGAAGGCAAGCAGCGAGCCTGCATCGCTGCGCATGGCGCGGACGATGGTGTCGGCGATCTGCGGCTCGATCGGGCGCGCGTCGCGGCCGACATAGCGCGTCTCGACCGCAAAGGCGCGGCCTGCGCTTTCGATCACCGGCGCATCGCCGAGCAGTCCAGCTATGCGCGCCGCATCGATGGTCGCCGACATGACGAGGAGCTTGAGATCCTCGCGCAAGCCCTGCTGCACGTCGCGCGCGAGCGCGAGACCGAGATCGGCATCGAGCGAGCGTTCATGAAACTCGTCGAACAGCACGGCGGCGACGCCGTCGAGCATCGGATCGTCGAGGATAAGCCGGGTGAAAATTCCCTCGGTGATGATTTCGATGCGGGTTTTACGCGACACTTTGGAGCCGAAGCGCACCCGCAAGCCTACCGTGTCGCCGACGCGCTCGCCGAGTGTCGCCGCCATGCGCTCGGCGGCGGCGCGCGCCGCCAGCCGGCGCGGCTCGAGCACCAGGATGCGGCGGCCTTTCGCCCAGTCCTCGCCGGCCAGCACCAGCGGCGCCCGCGTGGTCTTGCCGGCGCCCGGCGGCGCCACCAGAACAGCCGTATTATGCGCGCGCAAGGCCGCGGTCAGGCCCGGCAGCGCGGCGTCAATCGGAAGCGGCGGAGAATAGTCCATTAGTCATCCCGTCATTCCGGGACGCGCCAAAGGCGCGAGCCCGGAATCCATAGTCACTACCATCTGAAATTGGCTCGCAGCACGAGTTCTGCACAGGCTGTGGTTATGGATTCCGGACAACCGCTTCGCGGTTTCCGGAATGACGCTAAACTCCTATATATTGGCCAACATGCCCGCAGCACAAAAAGCCCCGCCGCAAGCCGCAAAACCGCAACTTTCGGCGAAGCCGTTGCAGAAAGGCGACCACGTCTTCCTGGTCGACGGCTCAGGCTACATTTTCCGCGCCTACCACGCGCTGCCGCCGATCAACCGCAAGTCGGACGGGCTGCAGCTCAATGCCGTATTCGGCTTCTGCAACATGCTGTGGAAGCTCTTGCGCGACATGAAAGCCGAGGAGAAGCCCACCCACCTTGCCGTGGTGTTCGACCTCTCCGAGCGCACCTTCCGCACCGAGATGTATCCCGACTACAAGGCGCACCGGCCCGATCCGCCCGACGATTTGCGCCCGCAATTTCCGCTGATCCGCGAGGCGGTGCACGCTTTCGATATTCCGTGCCTGGAGCAGAAGGGCTTTGAGGCCGACGACCTGATCGCGACCTATGCGCGGCAGGCCTGCGCGGCCGGCGCCACCGCCACCATCGTCTCGTCGGACAAGGATTTGATGCAGCTCGTCAACGACAGCATCGTTCTGTTCGACACCATGAAGGACAAGAAGATCGGCCGCGCCGAGGTGATCGAGAAATTCGGCGTGCCGCCGGACAAGGTCATCGAGGTGCAGGCGCTGATCGGCGATTCGACCGATAACGTGCCGGGCGTGCCCGGCATCGGCGTCAAGACCGCGGCCCAGCTGATCGGCGAATACGGCGATCTCGAAACGCTGCTCGAGCGCGCCCCGGAGATCAAGCAGGACAAGCGCCGCCAGTCGCTGATCGAGAACGCCGAGCAGGCGCGGCTGTCGAAGAAGCTCGTCACGCTCGACGACAAAGTGAAGCTCGACGTGCCGATCGGCGATCTCGCCGTGCACGAGCCCGACTATAAGCGGCTGGTCGCGTTTCTGCGCGCCATGGAGTTTTCGTCGCTGACCCGGCGCGTCGCCGAATTTGCCTCGATCGATCCAAGCGATATCGCGCCCGACGCCAAGCTCGCCGTGCACGGCGGCACGACCTCACCCTCTCCCGTTCCGGGAGAGGACGGCGCGGCCCGAAGGGCCACGCCGGGTGAGGGTCCGAGCGCCGGGGAACTTCCCCTCACCCGGCCGGCACAGCCGGCCGACCTCTCCCGGAACGGGAGAGGGGCAGACAAGCGCATTGACCCCGCAGGCGCTCGCCGCGGCCCGCCTCGAAATCGCGCACAGCCAGAAATTCGACCGCTCCAAATACGAAACCGTGCGCACGCTCGACCGGCTCAAGGCCTGGGTCGAGCGCGCCCGCGACGTCGGTTTTCTCGCCATCGACACCGAGACATCGAGCCTCGACCCGATGCAGGCCGAGCTGTGCGGTTTCTCGCTGGCGGTGGCGCCGAACGAAGCCTGCTATGTGCCGCTCAGTCATCGCCACGGCGGCGAAGGCGGCAAGGACAGCCTGTTCCCTGGCGAGATCACGGCCGATCAGCTTGCCGAAACTGCCGCGCTCGAAACCATCAAGCCGCTCCTGGAAGATGCCGGCGTGCTCAAGATCGGCCAGAACCTGAAATTCGACTGGCAGATTTTCGCCGTGCGCGGCATCGAGATAAAGTCTTACGACGACACCATGCTGATGTCTTACGTGGTCGATGCCGGCCGCTCCGACCACGGCCTCGATCCTTTGGCGCGGCGCTATTTCGATCACGAGACAATCGATTTCAACGAGGTGACCAAAGTCGGCAAAAGCAGGCTGACCTTCGACAATATCGACATCGCCAAGGCGACCGAATACGCCGCCGAGGACGCCGATGCGACCTTGCGGCTATGGCTGGTGCTCAAGCCGCGGCTTGCCGCCGAGCATGTGCTCGACGTCTATGAGACGCTGGAGCGGCCGTTACTGCGCGTGCTCGCCGATATGGAGCGCCGCGGCATCTCGATCGATCGGCAAATTCTGTCACGGCTGTCCGGCGAATTCGCCCAGGAATGCGGCGGCCTGCAAGCCGAGATCAACACGCTTGCCGGCGAGACGGTCAATGTCGGCTCGCCGAAGCAGATCGGCGACATTCTGTTCGGCAAGCTCGGCCTTGAGGGCGGCACCAAGACCAAGACCGGGCAATGGGCGACCGGCGCGCGGCTGCTCGAAGAGCTCGCCGAGCAGGGCCATACGCTGCCGCAAAAGATTCTCGACTGGCGCCAAGTCTCCAAGCTGAAATCGACCTATACCGACGCGCTGCCGGGCTTCGTCAATCCGACCACGCATCGCGTCCACACCAGCTACGCGCTGGCTTCGACCACGACCGGGCGGCTGTCGTCGTCGGAGCCCAACCTGCAGAACATCCCGATCCGCACCGAGGACGGCCGCAAGATCCGCCGCGCGTTTATTGCCGACCCCGGCCACAAGCTGGTCTCCGCCGATTATTCGCAGATCGAGCTGCGGCTCCTTGCCGAGATCGCCGGCATCGAGCCATTGCGCAAGGCGTTCCGCGACGGGCTCGACATCCACGCCATGACCGCGTCGGAAATGTTCGGCGTGCCGGTGAAGGATATGCCGGTCGAGGTGCGCCGCCGCGCCAAGGCGATCAATTTCGGCATCATCTACGGCATCTCGGCCTTCGGGCTCGCCAATCAGCTCGGCATCGAGCGCGAGGAAGCCGGCGCTTACATCAGGAAATATTTCGAGCGCTTCCCCGGCATTCGCGATTTCATCGAGGAGACTAAGGTCTCCGCGCGCGACAAGGGCTATGTGACGACGCTGTTCGGCCGCAAGTGCCACTATCCGGATATCAAGGCGTCGAACGCCTCGATCCGCGCCTTTAACGAGCGCGCCGCGGTCAATGCGCGGCTGCAAGGTACCGCCGCCGACATCATCCGCCGCGCCATGGTCCGCATGGACGCCACGCTGGCGAAGCAGAAACTTTCAGCGCGCATGCTGTTGCAGGTGCACGACGAGCTGGTGTTCGAAGCGCCGGACGCCGAGGTCGAAAAGACGCTGCCGGTGGTCACCGCGGTGATGGTCGATGCGCCGATGCCGGCGGTGTCGCTTTCGGTGCCGCTACATGTTGAGGCCAAGGCGGCGGATAATTGGGACGCGGCGCATTGAACTGACATAATCCGACTATGGGATCGAGAAATCTATTTTTCGCGCGTCTCGTAAAAGACATTTGTTTGGTCGGTAAAGACGAAATCCTGTTTGCTGATCAAGATGATGGTGTATTGGCTCTTTAGCGGCGGGTCGGTGGCGGCGGTGTCAAAGTATTGATTGCCTTCGATACGCCACGTCCCATGGGTCATATCCTGTTCAATCGGCAACATCGTCCATGTGCCGTCGGCTTTGTAGAGATAATCGTGCCGGGGTGATTCCCATTGACCGAGCAGAAGGCTGGACAAAGCTTTGCTGTCGGAATCGTTCGGCGCGGGATGGCCTTTGATCTCGTCGTTGATCGCCGGCCAGTCGTAGGTCTTTCCGGCGGTGGCTTTTTCGCGCAAGCGAACAAGGCGGGTGATGTAATTCGACCGGTCCGCTTCGCTCGGATGAGAAATTTTCGCGTAATCGCGCTTGGCCTTGTCGAGCGCTCCGACGTAATGGCTGTAATCGGACTGTTGTGCGCGGGCGGCAATCGGCCAGGCGAGGAATGCGCCACCGAGAAACAAGATGAAATCACGTCGTCTCATAGCGGCTCCGGCTCGGGCAATTGACAAGGGTCGAAATCTTGGTCGCCGCTACCCAGCGGGAGGTTCAAAGGGTCGACACCCAACCCTGCCTATTGCGCGGTGAACCCGCCGTCGAGCGTCAGCTCCGCCCCGGTGACAAAGCCGGATTCATCCGACAGCAGATAAACGCACAGCGCGGCGACCTCGGCGGGCGTGCCGAAGCGGCCGAGCGGCACCATCGCCGCCATGCGCTCGCGCGCGCTCGCCGGATCGCGGACTTGCGCGATCAGGCCGTCGACCAGCGGGCCTTCGATGAAGGCCGGGTGCACCGAATTGGCGCGCACCGGCGGTTTGCGCCGCGCGCCGTGCAGCGCCACCGATTTGGTGAGGAGCCGCACGCCGCCCTTCGACGCGTTATAGGCCGCGAGATTGTGGCCGCCGACGAGGCCTGAGACCGACGACAGATTGACGATCGAGCCGCCGTTCCGCCGCAGCAGCGGCATGGCGTATTTGCAGCCGAGAAACGTGCCGTCGAGATTGACCGCCATGACCCGGCGCCAGGTGGCGAAGTCGGTGTCCTCGACGCTGCCGACGGCGACGATGCCGGCGGCGTTGACCAGGCCATCGAGCCGTCCGGCGCTCTGCTGCGATGGCGGCGATCGCGGCGCGCCAGTCGGCTTCCGAGGTAACGTCGAGCGCGTGATCGATGCGCCCGCGCCCGGCAAGGTCGCTTCTGATGGCGACGCCACCTTGTTCTTGCACAGCATCGGCAACCGCCGACCCGATCGCGCCGGCGGCGCCGGTCACCAGTACGATCTTGTCTTTGAGCCGCGTCACGGGAGCGGACGTTCAGGCATCATATGAAGTTAGGCCGCTTCGATGCGGATGCCGGCCTGCTCGCAGGAATTGGCGACGTCGCAGACCGTGGCGCGCTGCATGTCGCGCTTCCAGCGCAGATCGTCGAAATCGGTGCCGCGATGCATGGTGCAGCGATTATCCCAGATCACCAGATCGTGGACGCGCCAGCGATGGGTATAGATGAATTGACGCTGTGTGGCGTGGGCGACCAGTTCGTCGATCAGCGCGCGGCCGTCCTTGTCCGGCATGCCGAAAATGCGGCCGGCGTGCGAGGCGAGATAAAGCGATTTGCGGCCGGAGTTGGGCAGCGTGCGGACCAGCACCTGCGGCACCGGCGGCAGGCCGGCCCGCTCTTCGTCGCTGAAATCGGAAAAGCCGAGCTTGGCGCGCGAGGTGAAGATCGAATGCTCAACCACCAGCGCGTCGAGGCGGCGCTTGGTCGCTTCGGGCAGCGCGTCATAGGCCGCCCGCTCGTCGGCAAATTCGGTGTGGCCGCCGACCGGCGGAATCGAGCGCGCATAAAGGAGCGACGCCAGCGCCGGCAGCCGCTTGAACGATGAATTGGTGTGCCACAGCCGGTTGCCGAGCTGGAACATGCGCTGCCGCGAATCCTTGCCCCACACTTTATTTTCGGGATCGAGGTTGGAAACGTCGGCGAATTCCTTGCGCACGCGCAATTGCGCGTCCTTGCGATGCAGCGCGATCGTGGTTTCCAGCGGCCCGAAGTGCCGCGCGAAGTCGAGATGCTGATCCTGCGACAAATGCTGATCGGGAAAGATCAGGACTGCGTAGGCCGCGAACGCAGCTTTAATGTCCGCAACATCGGACGGCGCCAGCGGCGCCGACAAATCGACGTCGCCGATTTCGGCGGCAAAGTTCGGCGTGACCGGACAGACGGTGATGGCCATGGTCGTTGCCTCCCGGCGCGGATCTTTGGCCGGATTGAATCACAACCGACCGGCCACGGCAACGCTGCCTTACCCGCGCGAACAACGAAAGAAGACCCTATTTCGTTCGCGCCGCCGCGGCGGTCACGATCTGATAGGCGTCGTTGAGCAGCGGCTTGGTCTTGGAGACGTCGGCGCCGACGCTGGAAAACGTCTGCATCATGCTTGCCTGCTCGTCGGCCGGCAGGCTGATCAATTCGCCGCCGGTGGCGGTCCAGCCTGTTGCGCGCCTTGTTGACGATGTCGCTTGCCAGCGGACCGATCGCGGCCTGCTCCTTGGCGGCGTCGTCATCGACGATTTTCTGCAGGTCGGCGGGCAGCGATTCGTACCAGGCCTTGTTGACCTCGACGATCGCATAGACGGCGGGCTGGCCGGTTTCGGTCACGAATTTCGCCGCGTCGTTAAAATGCATCGGCGTCCACACCACGATGCCGCCGACGGCGCCGTCGATGGCGCCCTGCTGGATCGCCGGCACGACGTCGCCGAGGGTCATCGCCACCGGCGTCGCGCCCAGCCGTCCGATGGCCTGGGTCTGGAACGGCGAGGCGAGCACGCGGATTTTCTTACCCTTGAAGTCGGCGAGGTGGCGGATCGGATTCTTTGAGATCACCGAGGACGGCGAGTTCATGAACAGCCCAACCCCGTGCAGTCCCTTGTCGGCGCCGAGCCCGAACATCAGTTTCTTGACCGCCGGATCGGCGGCGAGCCGTTGCCCATGTTCCATGGAATCGACCAGGCCGGGCGCCGCCATCACCTCGAAGCGCTCGTCGACGCCGACGAAAAACTCCGGCGGAATGAGCGCGCATTGAATGGCGCCGAATTGCGTGCCTTCGATCTGCCGCGGGATCGAGCCGAGCTGGCTAGCCGGATAAATCTCGGTCTTGATGCGGCCGCCGGAATCCTTCTCCAGCGCCGCGGCATAGGCCTTGGCGTAGAAATAGCTTGGATCGTTCAGCGTCGGCAGCGTCATCTTCATGGTGTAGGTTTTGTCTTGCGCGTGCGCCGCAGTGAGCGACAGCGCCGACGACAAGAGAATTGCGCCGGCAGCCGCGACGGCCCGCGCGATGAAAATTCGTTTCACGATGGTCATGTTGTCCCCCCAGGTTTATCGGCAGTCATCTTAGACGGCGGCGGAGCAATTAGTAAGTTATGCGCGCGTCAAGCACGCTCGCGCCACAGTTTCACGGTCGTAATTTTTCCCGCATAATTAACCCATCGCGGTGAGGCGGCACGCTGATCGATTGTTTCGGCTGCGCCGAGACTTGCTCAGTTCAGCCGCAGCTCGGTGATGTGCCGCGGATCGGGCTTGAGTTCGCCCTTCTCGACGCGCTTGACGAGATCGACCAGCACCGCGTTGGCGCGGCAGGCAAGCCCGACTTTCTCGCCCTCGCGCACGACGAGGCCGTTGAGAAATTCGATCTCGGTGCGGCGACCCTTGTCCATGTCCTGGCCCATCGACGGCCGTTGTCCGGCGGCGGTGTGGGCGGAATCCTTAAAGCGCTGCGCGTCGCAGGTCTGCTCGGCCGCCGCGTCGCCTTCGCCGGCGCGCGCGATGGTCTCGGGCGGCAGATGTAAAATGTCCTCGAGCTGATAGCCGGCCGCCTGGCCGACGCGGATCGCCTCGGAGCCCAGCCGCGTCGAGAAGCGGCGGATCGGATCGTTCTTGAGCATGGCGCCGCCGCCTAAGCCCGTGCAGGCGGAAAGCCCGTTTTGCATGGCATTGGCGACGAGCTTCGACCAGCGCTCGCCCCACAGATTGTTGGTGACCTTGGCGCTGTCGGAGTAAGCGACCAGCCGGCAGATCTCCTCGGCGCGCGCCGTGATCCGGCCGTGCACCTCGCCGGCGCGAAACACGGTATGCGCCGCGCCGTGCTTGGCGGCGCCGCGATGCACGTGGCCCGGCTCCGGCAGATTGACGGTGATGCTCGAGGCGATGCAGCCGAGCGTCTTGCCCCAGCCGACGACGCCGGCGATGGTCTCCTCGTTCATGCAGTTCTGCAGCGAGACCACGTAACCGTCGGGCGCCAGATATTGCCGGATCAGCATCGTCGCCCAGGCGGTGTCGTAGGACTTCATGCAGACGAAGGCGATGTCGACCGGGGGTTCCTTGGCCAGCTGCTGCGCGTCGGTGACGTGCAGCGCGCGCACTGGCACGGTGAATTCCGGCTCCTTCATCGCATGCGTCACGCGCAAGCCGTGCTGGCGCATGTGCTCGACATGCGCCGGCCACGGATCGATAAACGTCACGTCCTCGCCGGCGGCCACCATATGCGCGCCGGCATAGCCGCCGACCGCGCCGGCTCCGACAAACGCTATTTTCTTGCCCACAATTTTCTCCCGCTTACCTTGATAAATTAAATGTCTCGCCGCGGATACCGCCGCGCCGGCTTAATCCTCCGGCACCACCGCGATGGCTTCGATCTCGAACAGCGCGCCGTCATGCGCGAGCTTGGCGATCTGAATGGCGGTCGAGGCCGGGGGCGCCTTGGTGTTGACGTAGCGGTTGCGCACTTCGAGGTAGCTGTGGATGTTGGCGATGTCGATGAAGAAGGCGGTGACCTTCACCACATGCTCGAAATTGGCTCCCGCCGCGGCGAGCGCAAGCTTGAGATTCTCGAAGCATTGCGTCGCCTGGGCCCGAAAATCGCCGGCTGCGCCGGCGAATTTTCCATCCGCCGTCATGCCGAGCTGTCCGGCGATATAAATGGTCCGGCTTGGGCTTTTGGTCTCGACGACGTGCGTATAGCCGCGCGTCGGCGGCATGGTCGGCGGATTTTGAAAGCGATGGCTGGCCACGTCTAAGTCCCTCCCGGTGTCAATGTTACGGCTGTCCCTTATCTCCCATAATGCAAAGCTCGAAGCCTCATGGCAAACTGCCTGCGATGGCCGCCCGCTTTATCGCTTTGCTCCTAGCCGCGACCCTGCTGCCGAGCGCGGCCCACGCCGCCGATCTCGACGGCGCGAGCCTGGCGTGGCCCTGGCTGTTGCCGTTCGCCGGCATTCTGCTCACGATCGCGCTCGGGCCGCTGCTGTTTGCGCAGCCTGTGGCACCATCACTACGGCAAATTCGCCTTCGTCTGGGCGGTGCTGATGCTGGCGCCGCTGGCGGCGCTGCGCGGCGCCGATGCCGCGCTGGCGTCGCTGACGCACGCCATCCTCGGCGATTATCTCGGCTTCATCGCGCTGTTGTTCGCGCTCTATGTCGTCGCCGGCGGCATTATGCTCACCGGTACGCTGCGCGGCACGCCGCTGGTCAATGCGCTCTTGCTGTTGTTCGGAACGCTGATCGCGAGCGTGGTCGGCACCACCGGCGCCGCGATGATCTTGATCCGGCCGCTGTTGCGCGCCAATGCGGCGCGGCTCTACAACGTCCATGTCGTCGTCTTCTTCATCTTTCTGGTCGGCAATATCGGCGGCGCGCTCTCGCCGCTCGGCGACCCGCCGCTGTTCATCGGCTTTCTCAACGGCGTCGATTTTTTCTGGCCGCTGCGCAACCTGTGGCAGCCCACGGCGTTCGCCGCCGGCGCCGTGCTGGCCGTCTTCGTGGTCATGGATGTCTGGCTGTACTACTTTCGCGATCGCCGCGCCGCGCCGGTCGGCGAGCCGGCCGCGGCGCCCGCGCCGCTGCGCGTCCAAGGCATCGTCAACCTCCTTCTGCTGGCGCTGATCATCGCCGCGGTAGTCGATTCCGCGCTATGGCAGCCAGGGATTAGCTTTACGGTGTTCGGCACGGTATTGCCGCTGCAGGATCTCGCCCGCGACGGCCTTGTCATCCTTGCCGCGCTCGCTTCGCTGTGGCTGACGCCCGGTGAGCAGCGCGCCGCCAACGGTTTTTCGTTCGAGCCGATCCTCGAAGTCGCCTGTTTGTTCGCCGGAATATTCGTTTGCGCCGTGCCGGTGCAGGCCATGCTCGATGCCGGCCATGACGGCGCCTTCGCCTGGCTCCTGACCGCGGTGACGCGCCATGACGGCAGCCCGCACCCGGTCGCCTACTTCTGGCTCACCGGCATTCTCTCAGGCATCCTCGACAATGCGCCGACTTATCTGGTGTTCTTCAAGCTCGCCGGCGGCAATGCGGCCGACTTGATGACGACGCTCAAGCCGGCGCTCATGGCGATGTCGATGGGCGCCGTCTATATGGGCGCGCTGTCTTATATCGGCAACGCGCCGAATTTCATGATCTACGCCATCGCCACCGAGCGCGGCGTCAAAATGCCGAGCTTTTTCGGCTATATGATCTGGTCGATCGTCGTCTTGGTGCCGGTGTTCGTCGCCTTGACCTACTTTTTCGTCGCGCCGCTATAAAGCCTGCCGCCGGCGCGGCCGGTCCGCGGCGCCCGATTACGGTTGCCTTCCCGTTCGGCCCCGGTTAGGCGAATGGACAGGCTGAGGCGCCGTGACCGACTTATTCATACCGCACATCGTTTTCGGCATCGACCCGATCTGGTTCGCCACGGTCCTGCTGTGTGTGACCTATGCGGTCATCATCTGGGACCGGGTCAACCGCGCCATCATCGCGCTGGTCGCGGCGGGCATCGCCATATTGTCCGGCGCGCTCGATCAGGCCGAAGCGCTCAAGGGCATCGACTGGAACACCATCGGCACGCTGACCGGGCTGATGATCATCACCTCGATCGCCCAGCGTTCCGGGGTGTTCCAATACGCCGCCGTGCGGTCGGCGCAGCTGGCGCGCGCGCATCCGGGAGCGTTGTTGCTTCTGGTTCAGCTGGTGACGTTCTTTGTCTCCGCGATCCTCAACAATGTCAGCACGGTGCTTCTGGTCGCGCCGGTGACGCTTGCCGTGACCCGCGAATTGCAGATCGCGCCGTTTCCGTTCCTGATCGCCGAAGTGCTGGCTTCCAATATCGGCGGTACCGCGACGCTGATCGGCGATCCGCCCAACATCATGATCGGCTCGCAGGCCGGCTTAAGCTTTAACAGCTTCCTCGCTCATCTGGCGCCGGTCGTCGTCGCCATCCAGGCGGTTCAGGCGCTGATGCTGCATCTGATCTGGGGCCGCGCCACCCACGCCACGGTGGAGAACCGGCTGCGCGTCATGACCATGGACGCGAGCGCGGCCATCGTCGATCTGCCGCTCTTGCTGCAATCCATGGCGGTGCTTGCCGCGGTGATCGGCGCCTTGATCTTCGAGGATCGGCTGCATCTTGAGCCGGCGACGATTGCGATGGGCGGCGCCGCGGCGCTGATGCTGCTCGACAATTGGGAGCACCGCGGCGCCAAGCAGACCGTCAACGTGACGCAAACGCTGACCGAAGTCGAATGGATCACGATCTTCTTTTTCGTCGGGCTGTTTATTGTCGTGCACGCCGTCGAGGTCAGCGGATTGCTGCAGCTGTTCGCCGGCAAGCTCGTCGCCGTCACCGGCGACAACATCGCTGTCGGCGGCGTCGTTATTCTGTGGCTGTCGGCGTTTCTCGCCGCGATCATCGACAATATCCCGTTCGTCGCGGTGATGATCCCGGTGATCAAGAGCATGGCGCCGGCGTTTGGCGGCGAGGCGCATATCGCGCCGCTGTGGTGGTGCCTCTCGCTCGGCGCCTGCCTCGGCGGCAACGGCACGCTGATCGGCGCCAGCGCCAACCTCACCGTCGCCGGCGTCGCCGAGCGCAACGGCGTCGCCTTCGGCTTCGTCAAATACACGCTCTATGCGCTGCCGATGACGATCGTCGCGATCCTCATCTGTCAGCTCTATGTCTGGCTGCGGTATTTCTGACCGGCCCCACGCGGCGCAGGATTCAGGATTTCTTTGCCATACCCGCAGAACCAGGCGCCGCGCCGGGGCCCGGCCACACGATCGTGAACTTTTTCCGCCATGCTCGCCGCCGGATAAAGCGGGGAACCGATCCGCCGATCACACCGTTAGTGAGCTGGGCGGGCTTTCGGCTTCCAAAGGGGTCTCGCCGTGGTGCGTCTGCGTTGCCGCCAGCACTCGATCGGACACGCAGCCGTGCTCGCCGGCGCATTGGCGGTTGCCGCCTTCACGCCCGGCCCGGCGCAGGCCGGATTTTTCGATTTTCTGTTCGGTAATTCCCAGGATCAGCAGGCGCCGCAGCCGCAATCCTATGCCGAGCCGCCGTCACCGGCGCTCGGCCGCGTGGCGCCGGCGCCGCTCGGCCCCGAAAGCGTGCGCCAAGGCGGCGGCAGTAGCGGCCGCGCCGTAGCCTATTGCGTGCGATTGTGCGACGGCGAGCACTTTCCGCTCGAACGCCTGGCCAATGCGACGCCGGTGGAGGCTTGCCGGGCGATGTGCCCGGCCAGCAAGACCAAGGTGTTCTTCGGCAGCGACATCGGCAGCGCCGTCGCCAAGGACGGCGCGCATTATGCCGACCTCGACACCGCCTTCGTCTACCGCCAGCAATTGGTCGCCAATTGCACCTGCAACGGCCGCAACGCGCGCGGGCTGGCGCCGTTCGATCTGTCGAGCGATCCGACGCTTCGCCCCGGCGACATCGTTGCGACCAAAGACGGCTTTGTCGCCTATAGCGGCAAGAACAATCAGGCCGACGCGTTCACGCCGGTCGATCCGGCGAGCATCGCCACCGAACTCAATTCCGTCACCACTCAAGGTGCATCCGGCAAGCCGCTCGCTTCCGGCAAGCGGATCGAACGCGAAGCGCGCGCCGATGAAAATTCCGGCCTTCTCGCGCCGCCGCACGCCGGCCCCGCCGCCGATCAACCTCGGCGCCAATATGCGCGGTCAGATCGCCCGCTAACGGGCGGCAAGGTCGACCAAGTCGCGAATGATCCGAACCGGATATAAGGTGCGAGGCCTGCGCTGCGCCGAGCTTCGACGCGTGGGCTTATTCCGCGGCGTTCTGTGGTTTTGACCAAGGCGTATGAGGCAATGCTCTGGCTTCGACCGGCCAGACCCTTTGTATCAGGCCGTACAAAAGAGCCGTGGTCAGTCCGATTAATATGACGCCGTTAAGAGCCTCCAACGCGCCCATCAGCCGCCAATGATCGGCCAGGAAGAGCTGCGAATGGCCGTAGGTTGTAATGGCGCTTAGCGAATAAAGTATCGCTGTTTCGCCATCAGGCAGTGCTCCCAAGAGCCAATACGCCGCTGCCCAGATTCCGGCCTCGGTTGCGTGTAACAAAGTCGCCCAGATGGCCGTACCTCCGATGCCAAGCGCAAATACCAACATGAAATGAGGGCGGCCTCTGGCCTCAGTCAGGATTTGAACCATTTTCACATTGAACAAACCCAGCCCTATGACGTGAATGATCACCGTCAGTACGATCAACGGTATGCTCCACGCCCAGCTGGTGCTCCACACGGCTTCACCGTCCATGGCCAGATTGCCCAAAGGTTGCTTTTGATGCTCCAATAAAGCGCTCGCGCTATCGCACTGCTCAGCTTAGTACATCTCGACTGTCGGCGTCGAACGCAGGCGTCAGGCCAAATCTTTGACCACCGCTCCGGCCAGCGACAGCGACGACGTCAGGCCCGGCGATTCGATGCCGAACAGATTGACCAGCCGCGGCAGGCCGTGGTCGGCCGGGCCGGCAAGCAAAAAGTCGGCCTGGCCTTCGCCCGGCCCGGAGAGCTTCGGCCGGATGCCGGCATAATCCGGCACCAGCGAATCGTCCGGCAGGCCCGGCCAATAGGTGCGGATGCGGGTGTAAAAACTTTCGGCACGGCGCGGATCGACGGCATAGTTTTCGTCGCTGACCCACTCGACGTCCGGGCCGAACCGCATGCGCCCGGCAAGGTCGAGCGTGACATGCACGCCGAGCCCGCCGTCGATCGGCGTCGGATAAATCAGCCGCGAGAACACCGGCCGCCCGGCGAAGGCGAAATAATTACCCTTGCCGAGCACAAGCCGCGGCACTTTTTCGGCCGGGTAGCCGTCGATGCGGCGCGCCAGGCTTTGCGCGCCAAGGCCGGCCGCGTTGACCACCGCGTCGAATTGAACAACACCCGGGTCGCGGCCGCCGAATTGCACCTGCCACTGCCCCGACGTGAAGCTCATGCGCTCGACCGGGGTCTGGAACGCGATCATGCCGCCGCAGTCTTCCAATTCGCCCCACAGCGACCGCATATAAGCGTGGCTGTCGACGATGCCGGTTTCCGGCGAGTGCAACGCGCCGATGCAGGACAGTTCCGCTTCCATGGCGCGCGCGGCATTGCCGCCGACCATCTCGACGCCTTCGACGCCGTTTTTCTGCGCCTGCGCCAGGATGGTCTCCACCTTGGCCAGTTCCGCCTCATTGGTGGCGACGACCAGCTTGCCGCATTTGCGGTGCGGCACGCCGTGTGTGGCGCAGAAGTCGTAGAGCATGCGCCGGCCGCGCACGCAGTGGATCGCGCGCAGCGTGCCGGTCGGGTAATAAAGGCCGCCGTGGATCACCTCGGAGTTGCGCGACGACACGCCATTGGCGATGCCGCCGGTCGCCTCGGCCACGGTCACGTCGTGGCCGCCGAGCGCCGCGGTGCGCGCGATGGCGAGCCCGACCACGCCGGCGCCGATCACCAGAACCTGCATGACGCTTCCGCCCTTATGTTTTCCCGGTTACAGGAAACGACTATATAACAGGCGCGAAAAGGGGAGGGCCATGATTAGAAACATGGCTGACAATATGGCGGAAAATATCGTCCGGGTTTGCGCGCAAGCCGACATCGCGCCGGAGACGGTGAAAGCGTTCGAGGTCGGCGACAGCCGGCTCGCAGTCTATAATATCGGCGGCGCGTTCTACGTCACCGACGACGAATGCACCCATGCCTCGGCGAGTTTTTCCGACGGCGTGCTGGACGGTGACGTCATCGAGTGCTGCGTGCATTTCGGCGCCTTCGACGTGAAGACCGGAGAGGTGAAATCGCCGCCGTGTTCGGTGGCGCTTCGCACCTATAAAGTGGTGCTGCAGGGCGACGACATCTGTGTCGATCTCGACCGCAACGCCGCCGGCGAACCGGCCTGAACGTCCTGGCAACTTCCGGCCGGGCCCAAGCTACTCTCTTCCATGTATCCCGGCGGCGACCGGCAACCCGAGCAATTTCCCGGCGCGAAGAAGTTTCTTGTCGAGCGTATAGAATTTCTCGGCGCCGTGATTTGCGGCGACGGCAAGGTGCATAGCGTCGCCAGCGCGTAGCCCTGTCTGGAAGTATTGGAGGTAACGCTTGCAGAGATCGAAGTCATTGACGTCCGGCAGGATGACATTAAACGTTTTTTCAACGGCTATTTCGAACTGCCTATCGAGATCGATCGCCGTTTCAGTTTCCATAAGCCCCATGCGGACATCGCGCGCCAGAATGGAGGTGAATTCAATACGCACCCAATGGCTGATTGCGAGGTCGCCGACGTTCTGCCGTTGAAGAAATAGCTCAATACTGCTGCTGGTCGCCTCCTTGCGGAAGGCTGGAGTTAGAAAACTCGTATCGAAATACAGCATTAAATTTCTTCATCACGCATTTCGCGAAGAAGAATGTTGCTTGGCTTACGCCACCGCGGCATTTTCGCGCGGAGCTCGGATAGATTGGGAAACGGCTGTTTCGGTGTGTCGACCGCCGCAATGCGCGCGGCCGGACGGCCGTGCCGCGTGATCACGATTTCTTCGCCGGCCGCGACCTTGTCCAGCAGTTCGCTCAGGCGCGTCTTAGCCTCGACGAGGGTGACCGTGAGCATGAACCTCTCCAGTGGTCAGAAAACTGGTCATATGTAGCACAACGGCGAATGCGCGGCCAGCCGTCGGCGACCGCCAGTTTCACTCGGAAACGAAACGCACTATAAGCACGCGTGTAAGCAGACGAACTTGGTCGAAAGTGGCGACCAGAAGGAAACGTCGATGTACCAAGGCCCCGGAGTGAAAACGAGCCCGGATTTTCCGATCCCGGACACCATGAAAGCCTGGGTGCTCGGCGATCCCAACGAACTCAAGCTGACCGAAAAGCCGGTGCCGGTGCCCAAGCGCGCGGAAGTGCTGGTCCGCATCGACGCGGTCGCGATCTGCGCCACCGATCTGGAAATCATCGATCACGGGCCGCCGGCGCTGTTCCTGGGCGGCATGCCGTTCAACAAGAATTTCACGCCAGGCCACGAATATATGGGCACCGTGGTGGCGCTCGGCCCCGGTGTCGACGAATTGCCGATCGGCCAGCGCGTCACCGTCGAGATCCACGCCGGCTGCGGCCAGTGCAAGCGCTGCCGCGAGGGCATGTATACGTCGTGCCACAACTATGGGCTCAATTACGGCGACGTCGACAAGGGCCACCGCGCCAACGGCTTCACCACCGACGGCGGCTTTTGCGAATATCAGATCAACAACATCAACACCGTCATCCCGATTCCCGACGCGATGTCGGACGAGGAAGCGACGCTCGTCGTCACCGCCGGCACGGCGATGTACGGGCTGACCGAGCTCGGCGGTCTCGTCGCCGGCGAAAGCGTGGTGGTCACCGGCCCCGGCCCGATCGGGCTCCTTGGCGTCGCGGTAGCGAAGGCGATGGGCGCCCAACCCGTCATTCTCACCGGCACCCGCGACAATCGTCTCAAGATCGGGCTCGAGCTCGGCGCCGATGCCGTCGTCAATATCCGCAACGACAAGGATGTCGTCGCGGCGGTCAAGCGGCTCAATGGCGGCAAGGGCGTCGATTACGTCGTCGAGTGCTCCGGCGCGCCCAACGCGGTCAACGAGGCGATCCGCATGGTCAATCGCGGCGGCAAAGTCTGTCTCGCGGCGTTTCCGCACGCCGAGACGCCGGTCGACGTCGCTCACATCGTGCGCAACAACATTTATCTCTACGGCATCCGCGGCGAAGGCAAGAGCGCCACGCATCGCGCCGAAGCTTTCATGTCGCAAAAGCGCTTCGACGCCACCAAGATCCACACCCACACTTTCGCGCTCGACGACCTGCCGACCGCGATCCGCTACGCCAAGGACCGCATCGACGACGCCATCAAGGTGGTGGTCAAGGCGAGGGGCGTGGCGGCGCATCGTGTGGCGGCGGAGTAGGGGCGGAGCGAAGCGTGCTACGGCTGACTTGATATAATGTTAGGGATTGAAAAGAGGTATGTCGAACGCGCGGCGCGGACCAGATCAACGTCATTCGTGAATCAGTTGATTTTTGGCAACTTTGCGGCCGCCCTCTTCGTTCTGTTCGGTGCGTTCGTGATTTGGACCAACTCAAAATCGCCGGCGGATATTTTCGGTGCAATATTATTCCTTGCGGGCTTCCCGGCCGCGCTGCGTTTCTCTTATTTGGGATGGCGTGTCGCCAAACGGCAAAGGGAGCTCAACATTCGTTAATGGCATCGCCTTCGCGCCGCCGGCTGTGGTCGGCTGTCACGGCTGCCCTGGCGTCTTGGGGCACTCACAGGGGCCCCCGGCGATGTCACAAATAAAGCGACCTGCGCTTGACATTCGTCACCGTTAACGTTACATTTCAGCGAATCATCCCGCCCTATGGGACGCCGTCCGGGTGATGCCGGGCGGAAAGGGGCGGGTGCGGTGCCCGCGGGCTTTAGCCTCATCAGCTTTGCTCCCGGGCGGCCCGGGCATCATGCCTGCCGGCACTATGATCGGCGCGTGAGGTGCTCACTGGACTGGGACAGGCGAAGGCGGGCAACACCCGCTCAGACCGCGTCCCAGGAAGCATGGCCTGGGTTGCGCCTTGGGTGACGTAAGTCCCCTTGGCGAGAGCCGAGGTGGAACGCCGGCAGGCGAGCGCGCCCGAGAGCGGAAAGGGCGGCGTAAGCCGCTCTATCCGTGGCGCGACCGCGCCCGTTCGGTGCGGGACTGACGACAGTGCGACTGCCGGCGTTCCGCTTTCCCTTTTTCTTATTTTCTTACTTCGTCATTGCCGGGCTTGACCCGGCAATCCATGCGGCGAAGAGGCTGGTTAAGACTTTCCGCTCGGCCTCAATCGCTGCAAATCAGCATGGACCACCGGGTCAAGCCCGGTGGTGACGAGATGAATGCATCGCTGTTTGACATCGCTCGCGCGCGAAGTCCGCGCGCGGGAACGGGATCATTCGTCTTCACTTCTCCCCGCACGCGGGGAGAAGTCGAGGAGCGAAGCGACGAGGATGAGGGGGCCTCTCAGCGAGTCTGAGCGCCGCAGTTCTACGCCCAGCGGAGAGGCCCCCTCATCCCCTCCTTCTCCCCGCACGCGGGGAGAAGGAGGGGCGAGCGTCGCGGAAGACACAAAACTTGCCCGCGTGGATTACTTCTTCCTGATCCGGAACGTCAGGAGCTTCTTGTCCTTGCGCGTCTCTTCCAGCAAGTCGCCGGTCTGATTGAGGAGGTTCGGGATGTCGATGCCGGCGAGGGGATCGGTGCATTCGACGATGAGAATGTCGCCGCGCTGCGCCTGGCCGAGCGCCTTTCGGGTGCGCAGCGCCGGCAGCGGGCATTTGAGGCCGCGCAAATTGAGCGTCTTTTCGGTCATTTCATGCGAGTCGTAGAACCGCCAAAACATACTTATCATAGCGGCGATGGCACTAGATTCCAGCAATCAGCATTCCAGCATCCAGCGCATTTCGCGGCTCACCCCGTTGCGCGCTATCCTTGCCCTTATTGAATCGCGCGTCGCTCCCGTCAAAGCGCGCAAATGCGCGACCGCCGCGGCGGCGGGTTTGACGCTCGCCGACGACGTCGTCACAGCCGCGCGCCCCATACAGGCGATCGCGCTTGCCGACGGCTTCGCGGTCGAGGCGGCGGCGATCGCCGACGCCGGGCCCTATGCTCCGGCGCAGCTAGCCTCGCTGCCGCAATGGGTCGACGCCGGCCAGGCCATGCCGGGCGGAACCGACGCCGTGGCGCCGCTTGACGCCATGACGCAGCGCGTCGAGCGCGTCGAGGCCGTCGCGCCGGTCATGCCGGGCCAAGGCGTATTGTGCGCCGGCGGCGATGCCGCGGCGCAGACGGTATTGCGGCGCGGCGGCGAACGATTGCGCGACATCGACTGCGCAGTCGCTGCGGCCGTCGGCTTTGCCGAGTTGAGCGTGCGCGAACCTCGGATCTGGATCGCGCGCGGCCGCGCCGCGGCGGAGCCGGTGATCGTTGCCGGGCTTGCGCTGCTGTCGCGCTGCGTCGGCAAATCCGGCGGCGCCATCCACGGCGAATTGACCGACCTGCACGAAGCGCTGGCGCGCGACGAAGCCGACGCGGTGATCGCCATCGGCGGCACCGGCGGCGGCCGCGACGACGACAGCGTGCGGACCTTGGCGCGGCTCGGCCGCGTCGAGGCGCACGGCATTGCGGTTGCGCCCGGCGAGACGGCGGGTTTCGGCTTTGCCGGCGAGCGGCCGGTGCTGCTCATCCCCGGCCGGATCGACGCCGCTCTCGCGCTTTGGCTTCTGATCGGCCGTCATCTCGTTGCGAAACTTTCCGGCGGCGCCGTGACAGATGCGCCGGCGGTCATGCCGCTGCGCGCGCAAAGTGACATCGACCATCGGCATGACGGAACTGATCCCGGTGAGGTGTGACCCAAGAAGGTTCGGCCGATGTCATGGCGGAGCCGCTTGCCGCCGGTTATCTGTCGTTGGCAGCGCTGGCGCGCAGCGACGGCTGGATCGTCGTTCCCGCCGACAGCGAAGGTTTTCCAGCGGGCGCGCAAGTCGCCGTAATGCCATGGCCATGAAGCCCGAGCAGACTAGCCGCGGTCCGGCAATCATCGATGCGGTGCGCCGCGCCGCGCGGCAGGAGCAATTCCTCGAAGTGGTGTCCGCGGCGGAAGCCCGCCGGCGGTTTGAAGCGAGCACCGATCGTTCGCCGCTGCCGGGCGAAACCTGCCGCTCGCCGCGGCGCTCGGTCGCGTGCTTGCAGCCGACGTCGTCGCGCCGGTCGATGCGCCGCCGTTCGATCGCGCCAATGTCGACGGCTTTGCCGTGCGCGCGGCCGATACGGTCGGCGCGAGCGACGGCGCGCCGAAGCGGTTTTCACTCAACGCCGAAGTGATCGCCTGCGGGGTTGTGCCGGCGCTCGAAGTGATGCCGGGCACCGCGACCGCGATCGCCACCGGCGGGGTCATCCCGCGCGGCGCCGATGCGGTGGTGATGATCGAGCAAACCGAATTGATCGAGCACGCCGCGGCGCCGGCGATCGATCTGCGCCGCGCCGCGGCAAGCGGCCAGTTCATTTCCTATGCCGGCTCCGACATCGCGCGCGGCGAGACTTTGCTTCGCCGCGGCGGCCAAATCGGCTCGCGCGAGATCGGCATGCTGGCGGCCTGCGGTTTGGCGGCGGTCGACGTTGTGCGCCGGCCGCGCGTCGCGGTGCTCTCTACCGGCGACGAACTGGTCGAGCCGGGCCGGCCGCTGCGGCCCGGCGGCGTCTATGACAGCAATGGCGCCATCCTCGCCGCGGCGATTGTCGAAGCCGGCGGCGAGCCGGTGCCGTTCGGCGCGTTTCCGGACGAAGAAGCCGCGCTCGAAGCGGCCATGCGCAAGGCGCTCGAATCGTGCGACATCGTGGTGCTCTCCGGCGGCACCTCGAAAGGCGCGGGCGATCTGTCGCATCGCATCGTGTCGAAGCTCGGTCCGCCCGGCATTCTCGTTCACGGCGTGGCGCTCAAACCCGGCAAACCGCTGTGCCTCGCGGTGATCGGCGACAAGCCGCTCGTCGTGCTGCCGGGCTTTCCGACTTCGGCGATTTTCACCTTCCACGCCTTCGTCGCGCCGCTCGTCCGCGCCCGCGCCGGACTGCCGCCGGAAGCGGCCAAAACCGTCACTGCGCGCGTGCCGGTGCGGATTGCTTCCGAACTCGGCCGCGAGGAATTCGTGCTGGTCTCGCTGGTCGCGGGCGAAGACGGGCCGATCGCATTTCCCACCGGCAAAGGCTCCGGCGCCGTCACCGCGTTTTCGCAGGCCGACGGTTTCCTGGCGATCGACGCGCTGGCCTCGGCACTCGATGCCGACGCCCGCGCCGACGTGACGCTGATCGGCGAAAACGAGCATGCGCCCGATCTGGTCATCATGGGCAGCCACGATGTCGCGCTCGATGTCGTGGTCGGCGCGCTTTCCGAGCGCGGCTTTAGCGCGCGCACCATCGCCGTCGGCAGCCTCGGCGGCGTCAATGCGGCAAGCCGCGGCGAATGCGATATCGCGCCGGTCCATCTCGTCGATCCAGCGACCGGTATCTACAACAAGCATCTCGTCGCGCCCGGGCTATCGCTGGTGCCCGGCTGGCGGCGCATGCAGGGCTTCGTGTTTC
The DNA here is from genome assembly GCA_963816565.1 of uncultured Alphaproteobacteria bacterium. Taxonomy (GTDB): domain Bacteria; phylum Pseudomonadota; class Alphaproteobacteria; order Rhizobiales; family Xanthobacteraceae; genus BOG-931. The sequence goes on from CAWFLM010000007.1 coordinate 178,017, forward strand.
GCTTAGGCGACGCGCGGTTCGCCGGCGGCACCGCCGACGCCGCCCTGAAAGCCGCACTCGCCGATCCGGCGATCCTGATGGTCAACCGCAATGCCGGGTCCGGCACGCGCGTGCTGATCGACGGCTTGCTGCGCGGCGCGCGGCCGGCCGGCTACGCCAATCAGCCGCGCTCGCACAACGCCGTCGCCGCGGCGATCGCGCAAAACCGCGCCGATTGGGGCGTCGCCATCGAGCCGGTGGCGCGGATGTATGGGCTCGCCTTTCTGCCGATCGCGCCGGAGCATTACGATTTTCTGCTGGTCGAGGCGCGTCGCCAACGGCCGGCGGTGCGAGCCTTCCTCGCCGCGCTGCGCGACGAAGCAACCCGCGACCGTATCCGGGCGCTGGGCATGGAACCGGCTGACCCATGAGCCATATATAATGACAGCCATGCGTATCATCGGTCTCGCCGGCTGGAGCGGCTCCGGCAAAACCACGCTGGTCACCAAGGTGATCCCGGTGCTGGTGAAACGCGGCCTCAAAATCGCGACCGTCAAGCATGCGCATCATGACTTTGATACCGATCAGCCCGGCAAGGATTCGTGGCTGCACCGGCAAGCCGGCGCCAGCGAGGTCGCCATCGTGTCGAGCCGCCGCTGGGCGATCGTCCACGAATTAAGCGGCGAGGCCGAGCCGCCGCTCGCCGACATGCTGGGCAAGCTGAGCCCGGTGGATCTCGTCATTGTCGAGGGCTTTAAGCGGCACGCGCACCCCAAGCTTGAGGTTTATCGCGCCGCCGTCGGCAAGCCGCTGTTGCATCCCGACGACGATTGCATCGTCGCCATCGCGACCGATGCGCCGCTCCAGGGGGCAGCGCTGCCGGTCGTGATGCTCGACGATATCGAATCGATCGCCAATGTCCTGCAGGCCGAGGCGTTGCCGCGCGAGCAGATCGACCTAACGCGGAAGCAAGCGTGATGGCGCAGCTTCGCGACGATTGCTTCGCCTTTGACGGTCCGCTGCTCCCGGTCGCCGAAGCCGAGCGGCTGATTGCCGAACGGGTGGCGCCGGTCGATGGCGCCGAGACCGTGCCGTTGCGGCAAGCGCTAGGCCGGGTGCTGGCGCACGATGTCGTCGCGCCGGTCAATGTGCCGCCGTTCGATAATTCCGCGGTCGACGGCTACGCGGTGCGCGGCGACGACCTCGACGCGGCGGCCGAGAAGCGCCTCACGATTGTCGATCGGGTCGCCGCCGGGCATGCCGCAACGCAAGCGGTCAAGCCGGGCGAGGCGATCCGCATCTTTACCGGCGCGCCGATGCCGGTAGGCGCCGATACGGTGTTCATGCAGGAGGATTGCCACCTCGACGGCGGCTGTGTCGTCGTGCCGCCGGGCTTGCAACGCGGCGCCAATCGCCGGCTTGCCGGCGAGGATGTGCGGGCAGGGGCGGTGGCTTTGCCGGCCGGGCGGCGACTTGGCGTGGCGCACGTGGCGCTCGCCGCCGCGCTCGGTCTGACCAAGCTTGAGGTGCGCCGGCGGGTGCGGATCGCGTTGTTCTCGACCGGCGACGAGATCGTCGAGCCGGGCGCCGCACTGCCGCGCGCCGCGCTGTACGATTCCAACCGTTATCTGCTGTCGGGATTGCTGGCGCGCTTTAACGCCGCGATCACCGATCTCGGCATTCTGAACGACGATCCGGAAGAGCTAAAGCGCGCGCTCGCCGCGGCCGCCGCCGATCACGACCTGGTGCTGACCTCAGGCGGCGTCTCGGCCGGCGAAGCCGACCACGTGCGCAACGCGATCGGAAGCATCGGCCGGCTGGTGTTTTGGCGGGTGGCGATAAAACCCGGCCGGCCGGTGGCGATGGCCGTGTCATACCGAGCAGCCATGACGGCCACAGCGCGGCCTTCGTCGGTCTGCCGGGAAATCCGGTGGCGGTGTTCGTCACCTTCGTGCGCGTGGTGCGGCCCTTGCTGCTGCGGCTGTCCGGCGCTTTGCCCGAGCCGCTCCTTGCCATGCCGGCGCGGGCGACGTTCTCTTACAAGAAACGCAAGGGCCGCCGCGAATATGTCCGCGTCGCGCTGCGCGCGGCCGCCGACGGCGTCATCGAAGCGATCAAATACGAGCAGGACGGCGCCGGAGTGCTGACCTCGCTCACCGAAACCGACGGACTTGCCGAGCTCGGCGAGGATGTCACCACGATCGAGCCCGGCGCGACAGTGGGTTTTCTTTCTTACGCATCGCTGGTCGGCTAGATGTCGGGATATTGCGCGGCGATAGCTGTGGCTCGGGCAGCGTCCTCCGGCGTGTTGACGTTGAAGAACGGATCGACCGGCTCGGCCGGCCAATCGGCAATGGCGACGCCGTGACGTGCGGTCCAGATCTCGATCTTGCGCAAGCCGTCGTCGAGGAGCGCCCGGCGCAGATCCTCGCGCAGCGCAACCGGCCAGACCGCGACGACGGGATGCCGCCATTGCCCCGACCGCGCGCAGGCCAACGGTGTCCCGGCCGCCACGCGCGCTTCATGCAGTCGCGCCACCAGATTTTTCGGCAGGAACGGACAATCGCCCGGCACGCTCAAGAGCCATCCGCAATCTCGCGCATGCGCGGCGGCCCAATCGAGGCCGGCAAGGATGCCGGCGAGCGGACCGGCAAAATCCGGCACGCTGTCGGCGACCACCGGCAGGCCGGCATCGGCAAATCGCGCCGGATCGCCGTTGGCATTGACAATGACGCGGTCGCATTGCGGGCCGATGCAGGCGAGCACGCGTTGCAGGATGGTCGCGCCGCCGATGCGAAGCCGCGCCTTGTCGCCGCCGCCCATGCGCCGCGCCAAGCCGCCGGCAAGCACCAAACCGAGAGTAGGAGGGGTCGTCACGCGCGTTTCGGCTTAATCGTCGTGCACCGCGGCCTTGCGGCGGTGCTTGGCGCTTTCTTCCTCGACATAAGCGAGGTCCTGATCGAACACGATGCGATCCGCGCCGGAGAGCGCGATGAAGCGCTTGCCGCGGGCGCGGCCGATCAGCGTCAAGTTGGCCTTGCGCGCAAGCTCGACGCCCCAAGCGGTAAATCCGGAGCGCGAGATCAGGATCGGTATGCCCATGCGCACCGTCTTGATCACCATCTCGGAGGTCAGCCGCCCGGTGGTATAGAAAATCTTGTCGGCCGAGCCGACGTCGTTCTTGAACATCCAGCCGGCGATCTTGTCGACGGCATTGTGGCGGCCGACGTCTTCCATATAGACGATCGGGCGATCCCTGACCGCCAGCACGCAGCCGTGGATCGCGCCGGCCTCGAGATAAAGCGACGGCGTGGTGTTGATCTTATTGGCGAGCGTATAGAGCCATGACGTGCGCAATTCCGCCGCCGGCAAAGTGACATTGTCCAGCGCCTCCATGAGATCGCCGAATACCGTGCCCTGCGCGCAGCCCGAGGTCTGCACCCTTTTCTTCAATTTCTTCTCGTAGTTGGTCTTGCGCTTGGTGCGCACCACGACGACCGACAATTCCTCGTCGTAATCGACGCCGGTGACGGTGTCGTCGGGCAGCAGCATGTTCTGGTTGAGCAGATAGCCGACCGCCAGATATTCGGGATGGTCGTTGATGGTCATCGCGGTTACGATCTCCTGCGCATTGAGGAAGATCGTGAGCGCGCGCTCGACCACCACCGCGGTCTCGATCGGCGCGCCGGTCTGGTCGATGCCTTTGACGCGCTCGGTCAAGCGCGGGTCGAGCGGATCGGGGCGGACGAGATAATCGTCTTTGGGCGAATTCATGCCTCTAATGTAAGGTAATGCCTGCGCCGGCGGAAGCGATAGGCAGCGCACAGCAAGAGGCCCGGCTTGCACCGGGCCTCCGCACACTCAACTCAACGTCACCTGTCTTTGGCCTGGCAATATCAGCCGTGAAGGCCGCCAAGCACCCAAATCAGCAGAATGATCGGCAGTGGAATGCCGAGGAGCCATAGCAAAAGCCCACGTCCCATGACTTCCTCCTGTGTCGCCTCGTCAGGACTGCCGGATAACGTGTGGCGGAACGAAAGTTCCCACGCTGCGGTATCGCGAATCATACGCATCCGGCGCGGTTTTCGCCGCGGCAGCGGCGCCTTTGCGCGCGGGTTGTAACTCAAGGCCCGGCCGCTATATTGCGCTCGTTTCCGTGACCGGAGGGGTGGCCGAGTGGCTGAAGGCGCTCGCTTGGAAAGCGTGTATACGGGAAACCGTATCGTGGGTTCGAATCCCACTCCCTCCGCCAACTGTCAATCTAAGTTATTGTGAAAGCTTATTTTTTATAACTCGGTTTAGCCTGCCTACAAGGCTACCTACAAGCCACTTGCGGCGCGCCGGAGCCAAATCATATGTGCCCGCTCGAAAGCGATCTTCAAATGTTGCGCAGACTTCGCCTCGGTCGTGATCCGCCCCGCCCAGCGCCGCTCTCAGATCGCTTTCCCCCCAAGCCCTAGGGTCCCCTTGCGTTGGCGTTTGGGTCCCAGCATTTTGGTCGTGCAAAGCTGGCCGATTTGGTCCTCCGCGAGCGAGCCGAATGTTGCCAGCAGAATGTTCCCCCTTATCGGCCTGATCCTGTCGGCGCGTTCGCAAAAATAAAAAAAAACCAAAACAAATGCGTTTGGTCACCGGTGCGACGCTTATGCGAGGAGCGGGACCCGCCGACGCATGCGCCGCGTTCGCCTCATCGCTGAATTCGAACCGTTGGTCTCTAGCGCGGAGCCGCGCGCTGACGAAACCGGCCATTCCAAACTCGCGCTTCGACTCCCTGCACCCTTGGTGGGTGATGGACTTAAGGACGGAAGAAGAGGCCTGTGCCGTGCGCACCATCCGAACGCTTGGCGGGGACGCGGCAACTCATTGCCGTTGCCGTCGATCGCGAATTTCGGGACGCTATCGCCTTCGCGCCGAATGCCGCCGCGAGAGCGTCCGGCGTCACGACGGCTTGGCGGCCGTGCTGCCCGACAGCATCGTTGACCTTGCGCTCGCCGGACAATACGGCGCGCTATCGCCCGGCCGTTGCCTCGCCATTTTGACGAACAATCCAAGCACGCCGGTTCCGAACACTGCGCAAGCCTCTCGACAATCGACACGACCGACTTCGCAACCGGCCCCCGTGACCGCACAAGACCCGATGCAATGGGCGGCGCAAGTGACCGTGCAAGCGGCCAACGAATGCAAGGCGAAGCGATTGCGCGGCGACCTGGCGACACACGCCGCATCGGTGCAATGCGCCAACGCGCCGATGCTCGCGGCATTCAACGAAGCGCATTATAGGTATATGGACCTGATCGAATTTTTTGCTGCGAAGCGGCTTGAATTAGCTGCGAAGATAGATCGCGGCGAACTGACCGGAACAACAGGCTCAAGCTTGATGCGCAACAAGGTCTATGCCAGCATCCAAGAAATCGAACGACAGCGCGATCACGGCGCGAGATAGGGACTACCTGTCATGGCTCCGGTCAAGATTGCTGCATTCGTTTTCGCTATTAGCGGGACTGGCGAGCGCAATTGTCGCAGCTAGATATTGGCTTCTTGGCAGTCGCGAGTATCCCTCCGAACTGCAACAGTCGATTGGCGACGCTCCCGCGCTTCACATTCTCAACGTGCAAGCGTCGATAGGCAAGGCGGGTGTACTCAATGCCAACGGCCGCCAAATGGACAGGCGCGGCGGCCATTCTAAGCGCGTTGGGTTCAATCATCGGATTGTTTTGAGCGCGAGGACCGATCACCATGCCACTGACTTTTAAGAGCGCTCTCGTTGATGCTGATATTGACCCTAAAACAGTTCGGCTGCTTCGCCATAAAGACTCCAAAGCCGATTACGGCAAGACGCCCTACGAGTTGTTCAGGAATGATCGAGCGAAATTCGAGCTTTACCAATCTCACCAAAGCAGCAAACGACGCCCGCACTTGAAGGCGCATCATTGGGCTTCATTTGTCGGAACACCTGACATGAGGACTTTATTCTGCGGAACTCTATGCCAGTCGGTACGTTGGAGTTGGCGACAGCGACGTGCCGCAACCCCATCGGGAAGGTAAAATCGACCGAGCGGGGCACTACGATCTATATGAGCTGACTTTGTTAAATGCGTTGAAAGAATACAGCGGAGTGCTGTTCGTGAATTGGGGTGCCAGTCCGCGCTCAATGGGTTCAACGCCGAACCGATAAAGCCATCACCGAGTTGTATCGCGAAATTTAAGGAAGCTGAATTTCCGGGTTCCTCAAAATTCATCAAGCGATTGTCGGAAATTGGATCACTTCCGAGCGGGTGGGTCGCCGTGCTTCGAGAGCAGAAAGGCATATACCTGCTAACGTGCCCGAACACGAAAGAGCAGTATGTAGGCAAGGCTTCCGGTGTCGAAGGATTTTGGGGACGATGGCAAGACTACCTCCGCGATGGGCACGCCGGAAACATTCGGCTCCGCAACCGAGTAAGCGATTATCAGGTGTCAATCCTTGAGACTGTTGGCAACGCTGTGACCGATGACGAATTGAACGCGTTGGAGTCGCGTTGGAAAGAGAAATTGCAGAGCCGCGAGATGGGCCTCAACGCAAATTAACGCTTGACGCTCATGACGAGGCGAAGCGAATATTCCCGAGACTTGGGGCCGTTGAAAACTATCTCAGGTTTTGGATTGACCCGCCGACTTATGATCCGGTGCGCGCCGTCGATTGAGCGCACGTCGGCGACGTGACGGCAGACTTTCGGGGCTTTCCCACTTCGGGAGTTCCCCGAGCAAATATCGCTGGTAATGCTCAAGTGTTTCATGTGAAAGCGTTTTCGCACTCCAATCATCAATCGTTGAAAGCACCGGAGCCGAGCGGGGCGCTATCAAGCAGTAGCCGGTCAAACCATGTATAGCGCCACGCCGCACGAAGGCGCGCAGCACCATCCATGTTCGGGTCCTCTTGCGCCCGCTCGTATCTCTCTTGATAGCGTTGCCATGCACGCAAAATGAGCGTCGGGCTTCTAAGTGGTTTGACTGGCATTGCACTTTCTCGGCGTGTCACCGACTTAGGTCGCGCGCCATTATAGTCGGTGATGGCGTCGCCGGACGAGAGTGTCCACCGGAGCAAGTATTTCTGTGACATTCTTTCCGGCATGTGGGCTATCAGGAATTTCGAGCCAGCCGCATGTGCCCTTTAGCTTTGGCCGAAAAAGACGCCTGTTTCAGGTCATTCGGGCAAGAATGCAAAGAATGCAAAAGTCGATTTGTGGGTTGCAATCTAGGCAACGCCGCCGTGAACTACGGACAGGGAATGAGCACGGCGAAGGGGCATATTGCGCCATATTTCCGGGTCTTTGCAGGCCTTTGGGGGACTAGACCCTCTCGCTAGAGCCGGGGATAAAAAGCCACGCGCGTTCGGAATTTGGTCTGCTAGGCTGCGCCAGTGCGAAGTGCTGTGGGATCGCGCTGGATCGCGCGATCAATGAGCGTATGCAAAACAGGAGGGTAATTTATGGCCCCCTTCTGCTCAGCATCCACGACTAATTCCCGAAGCCTCGCAGGATTAATCACACAGCCGCAGGAATGCTCCCACGCCAACCTCATCGCGCCCGTGGTTCTGTCAGCATCCTTTTTCCGCCTACTGCGTCCTTTGAGTGTCACAAGCCCGTAGAGTAAAAAACTGATCCACACGGCGAATGTCACTTCTGCGGCCGTGTTGTAACCTTCCACAACTAGGATCACTGAAATGGCGGGCAACATGATCCATTTGAGAACGGGAAAGAAAATCCACGCAAGAAAGAGCCCAACGAGCTGGTCCAAAACTGGGTGTAAATTCGAGCCAGTGCCCCTAAGCACATAAGCCCAATCGGTCCGACCAAAAGCACCCAGTCTGTACAGACGTACCGCGGATGAAAGAGCGGAAAATAAAAAAGCATTGATCGCCGCGCCGTCTATGGTGTTGTGTTGGAGCCACGGACATTCGATGTAGTATTCTACCGCCCTGGTGAGTTGTTCGGTATCAGCCGGGCTTGTCCCATCCGAGAGCCATTCCTTTGGCGGGAATTGCAATTCCCTCTCAGTCGGCCACGCCCAAATGCCGTTCCGAGCAGAATCACAGCGCTCATTTCGAGAAAATGCGTCACGCAGCCCTTCTAAGATCGGGAAGGCATCCTCAATTTCCCACTTATAATCTGAAACATCTGCGTCAGCGCCTTTGCGCTTGCTTGTTCGCTCTAGCAGACGCGGAAACCAATCGCGCAGTATCTTTTTGCAATCCTCGCCTCCCCACTGTCGCTCTACCTCATCAAAGCACGCTAATATCGTGCGCTCTACTTCTTCGCGCGCTCGGCAATCAAATGGACCCTGCCTGGATGCCACTACAGCGCCCCCATGGGTGCTTGCGTTAAAACCAAAACACAAAGGCCAATAGGGCGAGGCCCAACCCCAATTCCATAAGACCTTCACCAATCTCGCTACGCAGCAGCCGCTTGCACATGCCCGCCAGCAACAACATAAAAAGCAAGACAACGATTATGGAAATGAAGGGCATCGGTCCTCGTGAATAATCGATGATCCAGCTTGCTGTCCTTCAAGGCGGTGCGGCTCCTGCTTCTCCGCTATTGCGCGCCGGCTTTGGGCGGTAAACTCGTCGGTAACGACACGACCTTGTGGAAATCTTCGAGCAACTCCTGATATGCGCCAGGGACCCACATAAGAGCTTGTCCGTCCGGCGTTTGAACAAATGTCATCATAGCTCGCTGGGGGTCGCCGCCGTTCTGTTGCATGATCTTAGAAAGCTGACACATGCCCTGAGCCACAAGCGGGGCCTGGACTGTTTGGGAGCCTTGAGACGCAGCGATACGGCCAAAGAAATTGCTAAGAGGATTGATGCCGCTGCCCTTGCAATTAGCATCACCATTGGCGGTTGCCGGTTGCGCAAATACCTGAACGGAGAGAGGCGCGATCCAGATCAGCAGCGAGACGAGCAATGTCGCCGGGCGGCTTTCCATGCCAGTCTCCAAAGCATCAGGCCATGCTGACGAATAGGGACTATATTCCCTAGAGACTATATGCCAGATGGTGCCCCATCCTGCAATGCAGGATTGGCGGCTCATATTAGGCAGGAACGTGAAGCGCCTACGTCAGCAAAAGAAGCTGACCCAAGAGCAGCTTGCATTTGAGGCGGAGATTGATTTGACCTATGAGGGCGGAATTGAGCGGGGTAAACGCAATCCGAGCTTGCTCGTAATGGTTCGAATTGCAAAGGCGCTTGGAGTTCATTTGACGAAGCTGCTGAGTGAGTAGGCCGTGTACAATGTCCGCTTCGCCTCGAAAGCGACCGAATGGCGCGGTGCTGCGAAATAACGCGATGGGCCATTAGCCGCCAAACGGCACCGCAACAAAATGCGTCTTATTCGATCACCTCATCAGCGCGGCCGAGTAGCGGCAGCGGCATGCTAAGGCCGAAAGCCTTGGCAGTTTTTAGATTGATCGCCAGTTCAAACTTTGTTGCCTGCATCACTGGCAAGTCGCTCGGTCTCTCGCCCTTGAGAATCCGTCCAGCATATATGCCCACTTGGCGGTACTCGTCGCGCTGATTGGCGCCGTAAAACATCAGACCTCCGGCAGCGACAAATTCGTGTTGCGCCATGATCGCCGGAATTTTGTAACGCATCGAAAGTTTGGCAAGTTGCTCTTGTTCAGCACCAAAGAGTACATCCTGTCCAATCATCAGTGCGGCGACTTGCAATTCGTGCAATTTGGCAAATGCCAGATCGAAATCGCTTGGACTGGCGGCATTCAGCACATGTAGTTGCAAACCAAGGACCTGCGCCGCCGCCTGCACCGTTTTGGCTTGAGTTGACGCATTAGGATTGGTCGGATTGACCAACAGTGCCATGACGGTGGCTGCAGGTACCACCTCATGCAGCAACTGCAAAAGTTTTGGCCCAACCTCGACGCTTAACAGAGTTACGCCGGTCATATTGCCACCGGGGCGGTCGAGGCTGGCGACCAGCCCAATCTGCACCGGATCGGCAATGGTCACGAAAACAACCGGGATGGTCGTTGTTGCCGCCTTTGCTGCTTTTGCCGCAGGCGTGGCGAAAGCACCAATTACGGCTGGCCGACGCCCGATCAGGTCGGCCGCCAGCGCCGGAAGCCGCTCGTAGTGGTCCTCGGCCCAGCGCGCCTCAATCGTCATGTTGCGTCCTTCGCTGTAGCCCGCATCGCCGAGGCCTTGACGAAAGGCGGTGAAATTCTCCGCCCAAAACCCGCTGGGCGACCCGGCCGCGAGCACGCCAACGACAGGGGGCAGCGCTTTGCTGGGCCTGTGCCGAAGCGGCCAAGCTCCCGAACATGCGGCGGCCGTGCCGCCAAGCAAGGAGATGAAATGCGTCGTCGATTGCCTCCCCCAAAAGGCTCGGGGCCACCGCCACGACACGATAACAGCAAGGATTTACGACCAGCGAAATGGGTTGAGATGTCGCGTTGCGCCGCAGCAATGCTCGAAGTCCAATATCGAGTTCGGGTCAATCGCGACCGAGCCAAAGCCATCAGCGGGTCTCGCCATGTCGGCTAGGCTCCCGAAAGCGGAAATAAAATCAGGGTTTGTGGCAATGCGCCTGGTTGGCATTCTTGGCAACTTGGCCGCCTAGATAACCCTTGCAACATTGCACGCTAGCAATGTTGCATCCTAGGTCATCTTGCATCCTTTGCATCCGGGTCGGCCTACTCGTGGAAACGCGACACGCCTCAATAAAGAGATATAAGAGTTGTCGCTTTTATGCCGCCTTTTGCTGTTCGGCTGCAACGTTCTTGCTCAATAGCCACTTTTGCCCCTGCTTTCGCGCGGTGACGCCGTGCTCATTGAGTAGCGTGAAAATCACACCCTTATTTGCGCTCCGTTGCAAAGTGCGGGTGGTGTAGCCAGCTTGGTTGGCCCATTCACTGGATGTAACCAGGACTTCACACCGATCCCCCAGGAGTGAGAGCGCAGCATTAACAACGAGCAGGTCCATGCTCGGCTTAGCCGTGGGAATTCTAGGATACCAAGGTTTGACCGTCGCCCCTGGGAACATTGTCTGCAATGTATTCAACGGGTTCTTAAAGCCCATGGGTCCTACTGAGGATGCGATTAGGTCAACGGTGCACCCGCTCGGCACATCCCCATTGAGTGTCATTTGCCTGACGGCGCCACGTCCTATTGCCTGGCTAAGATCGCCGATGATCCTCGACATGCGCATAAGCTCCGTGTCGATCCGACTGACGAGTGCATGCATGGGCTTGCTCCTCGTTCCATAGATCATCGCGATAATGGTGCTTGGTGGGGCTTGGTGCACCCCTACAAGTACGAGGTGTTTGATGTCCTGAAATTCGTTCGTCGCTTTGTGATTGCCCCAGGTAATAAAGTGAACCTTATTCTGCATCGCCTCCCCTCGCCCTGACCTTAGCCAGGATTGAAGCGGGCAACGTCGTAGCCGGTGCCTTGTCACCTTTCCGAACAACGATCAACACGTCGTCGGCCAACGGCTTATCCAGCACCGCCTCGGCAACGGCAGTTGCCAATACCTCGATATTGTCTTTCGAGCGGTACGCAGCCTGCCCAGACCTATGATCAAAATGGCGGACGTTTCAGATTGTGATACGCTTTGCTTGCAGAAGGCAACTTCTCCACATTGCCTTTGTTCTTGGCTAGGAAATTATATTCCAATGCGTCGTTGCCACTTGCGTCGAATATAAGCAGTGGTTCGATATTGTCTGGGATCCAGCGCCGATAGCTAATCGGCGACGTACTTTGTTGTAATCCTGTCGAAGGATTTGACGGTTTTGCCCAGAAGATAGAACATTGCCTCGAATACGATTTCCATTTCTCGTCGCCTTCTGCAATGTCCTCGAACAGGTCGTCGGTACCCTCGTCTGAGCATTTCAAAGCAAGAAGCCAATTAGGCAATGTATCGTATCTGGGCTGGCTCGTTCGAATGCATTGAACCAGTCTCTTATTGCCGCAGCCGCTATCGCTTGCCCGAATAATATAAGTCGGTCCGCAAACGCCGTGATTTCGTCAAATCCGATAGTAACAGGATCAGTCGGCAAAAATGCTTCATCCCACAGTCTGACTTGCCGTTTACGACCGCACGATTTTTCCTTCTTACGCAGTTCAATTTCCCTGGTGTAGCGGGGCCACAATAGTCGAAGAACGACATATCCTCGAAGTCGTTCTGATACAGCATCAGTCCTTTGGAAATCTTCTGTTGTGTCGTGAACAACACCGGAGCATATCGGTGAGCAATCTTCTTAGCTCCTCCGTCCTACATAAGCTAGTTAGTCCCATGTTGTTTTTTTCAGCTCTGTTTCGGTTCCAACGCGTACCGCATATTGATGATCTTGAAGCTTCATGCGCTCTATAAGCGCATCAATTTGGTCGAGAGCGTTGACCATGACCACGATCCCGACATGAGCAAGGGCCGGGTCATCGAGGATTGCCCTGACGGTTGCCACGAGAATTGCTGTTTTGCCCCAACCTGTTGGTTGCGTTGAAAGGTACAGTTTGGCGCTTCCCTTCCATATGTCATAGCTTCTATCAAACTGGCCACGGCACCAAGACTGTTTAGGTCCTCATCGCGGAGCCGTCTGCCATAGCGTGTCAATTCCGACACCGCATTGGCGATGATGCGCGTCGCAAGATCATTCGGTGTTGGGTGAACCTTGTTATGGGATTTCGGTCGATGGCTGCTTACGTCCGGCTTGATTGACGCGCCGATCACGCTGCCTTCTCCAAGCTCCGCCACCACGCTTGGAGGGCTTCGTTGCTAATCAGCGTGCGCTTTCCCAGCTTGATTACAGCGGGCCGCGGCCTTCTTGCCGCAGTTTATAGAAAAGAGCGCGAGATATTCCGAACAGGCCGCAGACTTCTCTGACCGAATAGATCGGCTTAACGGATACTACATCGGGCGATATGGACTTGGTTTGCATCGACTTTCAGTTCCTCCTGAGCTCGGCAACACGGCTCCGCACCCGGTGCGGGCGCGCATCGTTTCAGCGAAATCTGAAGTTCTACTCGGCTACCGGGGAGCCTGTGTTCCGGTCTATCAGAAATCAAGACTGGCCAACTTAACGCGGAACCTGAAAGCGCTGACCTAGTTCACGAAAATTGTGATCGCCCAGTAGCATGGTGGAACCACACATGACATATGACCCTGAGGGGTCCTTCGGGTGTCATGCCATGCTCACCGCATATGGGCTCAAACGTGGGACCAAATTGCGCCGATCTCGAAGCGCGCTCACGCGATTGTTACCGCGCTGTCGTTTTGCGAAATGGAACGACCTTCTTTCCGGCAATCGCCGCGCCCGACGCGCAGAACTTTCCCCACATTTCCATGAGTTTTCGTCTGCGATCGAAAAAGTCGCTGCGCAAGTACGCCGCCTCCGTCCTGTCTCCGATAACGTGGCCCAATGCGGCCTCGGCAATTTCCCTTGGAACATTGGTCCGTTCGGCGGCCCAAACTCGGAAGGTCGAACGGAAACCATGCACGGTCAGGCCCGGCCGTTTCATATCGTCTTGAAGGTACTTCCTCATAGCCGTGTCGCTGAGGGCAACGTTCGTCGGCGTTCGGAAACAACAAGGCCCCGCGATTATCGTCCCGAAGGTGTGGAAGGCCACGCAAAACCATCAACGCTTCCTTGGCCAAAGGGACCCGGTGTTCTCGCCCGCTCTTTGTGCGTTCGCGGCACAGTCCACACCGTCTTTTTGAAATCTATTTCCTGTAACGTTACGTTTCGCGTCTCGCCGCTCCGCGCTGCGGTCAGGATCGTGAATACGAGGGCCTTGGCCGAGACCGTTTTGCGCTTTGAAAGAGCGGCGAAGAACGCGGGCAGGTCATCGTATGGCATCGCTTCAAAATGCGTAGCCTTGTGAACCTTGCTCGCTTTCGGGAGAGGCTGTCCAGATGACCGCGCCAACTTGCGGGATTGTCGCCCCTGCGAAAGCCGCGCGTTGTGGCCCAATTCAAAACGGCCTCGATCCGTTGTCGGACCCGCGTCGCGGTTTCGGTCTTTTCGGCCCAAATCGGTTGAAGCACCTTCATTACTAGCCCGGTATCAATCGCGTGAACCGGAAGTCCCCCTAGGAGGGGAAAAGCGTACGTCTCAAGTGTCCTGAGCCATTGCTTGGAATGTTTGGCATTACGCCAGCCGGACTTGTGCGCTTCGACGTACCGTTCCGCGCACTGCTTGAACGTGACGTTTTTTGCAGCCGAAACGCGCGCCGCTTCCTTGCTTGCCTTGCGAACTTCGATGGGGTCAACGCCATCGTGAAGGAGGGATCGATATTCTGTGGCCTTACGGCGGGCTTTGGCTAGTGATACGCCCGCGATTGGCCCTAACCCCATGTGGTGGGCCTTGGCATCCCGCATGTACCGGAAAACCCATGAGCGGCCCCCGTTTTTGACTTGGAGGTAGAGGCCTGCACCGTCGTGGTGAAGCCCATCAGGTTTGCTCGCTAACGCCGTTGGAGACAGTAATTGGACAGATTTGGCCATTTCCGACCCTCCCTTTTCGCTCCACAAATCTACCCACAAATGAGGGCGAGATTTGGATCGGCAAGGATGGCCGTCAAATTCCTTGGTAGACAATTGCCCCTGTTTATTGGGGTTTTCGTGACTTAGATAGACCAGCGCGGACCTGTAGAAACAAGGGTTCGGCAGACACTCCC
>CAWFLM010000008.1:0-106857 GCA_963816565.1 uncultured Alphaproteobacteria bacterium
AATCGGCATGATCTCGGCAATGGGCCGATGAGCGAGCGGCGCCGCAAGGACCTGCAGCATCCAGCGGTTCTTGACCAGCGTCAGTTTCCGCGAGCCCGTTCGCCGCCATGTTATCGAGGTGTTCGGCCGCGACGGCACCGAAGGTGTTCTGCGCCGCCTTCTCCTCGACGATCCTGACGAGTTTTCTCTGTGCCGACGGGTCGCGACCGGAAGCCAGTTGCTTCCTGGCGTCGTCGCGGTTCTCGCGCGCGCTCGCGAGCGAGACGTCCGGATACGAGCCGAACGAAATCAGTTTTTCTTTTTCGGCAAAGCGATATTTGAACCGCCACAGCTTGCTGCCGTTTGGCTGCACAAGCACGTGCAATCCGCTGGCGTCGTAGAGCTTGTACGGCTTCTCGCGCGGCTTTGACAAACGTATCGCTCGGTCGCTCAGCACGTGGGGTATCGCTTTCGAGGTGCCTTCAGGATACCCCCAAAAATACCCCAAATTGCGCGGAGATGCAAGAGAGGTACACGTTATAGTATGCGTACCTTTCGATCGAATCATGCCGTAAAAATCGATATTTCACGTACTCTATGCGATGGTATACGATGCAGTGATACAACCTATTGGTGCCCGTGGAGGGAATCGAACCCCCACTCCTTGCGGAACACGATTTTGAGTCGTGCGCGTCTACCAGTTCCGCCACACGGGCATCCGGCGCTCTCTATATATTCGGCCGGGTGCACGACGTCTATCGTTGGGTAGTGGGTGTGGAGCCGCTTTCGCGGGAATGAGCGGCGCCAACGCAGCGGCCTTGCTTCCGCCCTCAGGATCGGCAAATTGCCCCGCGGACGGGCGTGACGCGAAGGGCCGGCGAAAATGGCGAAGCAAAGCTGGATCGATCGGGCCCGCGCCGAGCCCGCCGCCGCCGCCGCGCTGGCGATCTTCGTCATCAGCGCGGGCACGCTCGCCGGCGCCTGGTATTTCCAGCTGGTGGTCGGCCTGCCGCCCTGCCCGCTCTGCCTCGAGGAGCGCATCGCCTATCACATCGTCATCCCGCTTTCGCTGTTGATGGCGATCGCGGCGCTGGTGCGCGCGCCGCCAAAGCTGCTGACGGTCGGCTTTGTCGCGATCATCGATCGCGGTCGCGTGCAATGTCGTGCTCGGCACCTACCATGCCGGCGTCGAATGGCATTGGTGGGCGGGGCCGACCGATTGCAGCGGCCCGCTGACCGATCTGCGCGCCGGTGGCTCGCTGCTCAGTCAACTGCAATCGATCCATGTGGTGCGCTGCGACGAGGCGGCGTGGCGCTTTCTCGGCATTTCGCTTGCCGGCTACAACGCCTTGATCTCGCTTCTGCTCGCCGTCATCGCCGGATTTGGCTTATTGGTGCGCAAGCCGGCATAATCGGCGCGTGGCGATGGCCGGCGGCTGGCCCGCTAATGGTTTTGATGTAAAAACGGCCTAGCTTTTTGATTGAGCATGACCTTTTCCGAAAACCGGCATCCACTTTTCGGGATCATGCTCTGGTACCGTGCACGGCCTTCAACTAAGCTTCGGTCGTCTTTGTGACACGGCGCCGGCGTAGCGTCCGTTTTTTAGCAATGGAGGACGATCATGGGTCTATTCGACAGTCTTAAGGGCGCGTTGGAAAGCGAAGCTTTGCCGGTCGTGATCAATACCGTGTTGGCGCAGACGCAATATCACGACCTGCCCGGCCTGGTGGCGGCGCTGGAGAAGGGCGGGCTCGGCCCGCAGGTGCAATCCTGGCTCGGCAACGGCCAAAACATCCCGATCACCGAAGATCAGCTCAAAGCGGTTCTTGGCAATGCGCAGGTGCAAGACTTCGCCCGCCATCTCGGCCTCCCCGTCGACCAGACGCTTGCGGCCTTAGCCAAATATTTGCCGGAGATCGTCGACAAGGCGAGCCCGAACGGAGTGTTGCAAAAGCCGGCCTGATGCGAGAGGCTTGTTGCCTTGTCCGGGCAGCAAACCGTCGATGGAGATTTTGATGAAGACGATCGCAATTATTGTCGCCTCGTTCTGCGTGGTGGGCGCCGCAATGGCGCAAAATGGCCCTGCCGCCTGCCGCTCCGGCGCCGCCGCACCGGCTGCGGCCGCACCGGCGCCTGCCGCCCGGCTCCGGCCGCTCCGATGGCTCCGATGGCGCCCGATGGCGCCGGCAGCCGCAGGCGGCCCGGCCGACGCCGCAGGGGCCACCTGCCAAACGCAAGTGGCCGCCAAGAAGCTCAAGGGCGCGGCGCTGACCAGCTCGGCGACCAAGTGCTGCAAGGACGCCGCCAAAGCGCGAAGCTCAAAGGCGCGGCCGCAACGAGCTTCACCAAGAAGTGCGTTTCCGACGCGACCAAGGCCTGAGCGCTTCGCACAACGCGTGAGGTGTAATCCTGCCAGCGTAGCTGCCAGCAGGAGGCGGAAGCTAAGCTGGCCGCAAGGACTTGCCCGCTTTCGCTAAAGCTGCGGCGCGGCAGCTTCGCTGCTTCGCGAGCGATAGCGGTGCGCGAGATCGAACCTCTGACCCCTTCCATGTCAAGGAAGTGCTCTTCCGCTGAGCTAACCGCGCATTCGGTGTGTCAGAAACGAGGGTTTAGCTTTGCCGCGCCCGCCGGGTCAAGCCCGCGCCGACACGCCGGGCGCGCCTAGACCATGATCCGATCAAGTTGAATGATCGGCTCGGTTCGTGGCCATGATCGTCCCGAACCGGTTTCCACTTTTCCCGATCATGCCGCTAATACACCGCCCGGCCGCCGGAAATATCGAACACCGCGCCGGTCGAGAACGAACAATCCTCCGACGCAAGCCAGGCGACCATGGCCGCGATCTCATCGACGGTGACGAAACGGTTCATCGGGATTTTCGCCAGCATATAGTCGATATGCTCTTTGCTCATCTGGCCGAACATTTCGGTTTTGGCAGCCGCCGGCGCGATGCAGTTGGCCAACACGCCGGTCGTCGCCAATTCCTTGCCGAGCGATTTGGTCAGGCCGATCAGGCCCGCTTTCGACGCCGAGTAGTGCGAAGCGTTCGGATTGCCGTCCTTGCCGGCGATCGAGGCGATGTTGACGATCCGCCCATAACCGGCCGCGATCATATGCGGCACCACCGCGCGGCAGACGAGATAGGGGCCGATCAGATTGACCTCGATCACGCGCCGCCACACCGCCGGCGCAAGCTGCCACGACGGCGCATTGCCGCCGGTGATGCCCGCATTGTTGACGAGAATGTCGATTCTGCCGGCGTCGCGGATCAAGTGCGTCGACGCCGTCGCCGACCGAGGCCTCGTCGGTCACGTCAACGACGGCAGCGTGACGCGTGGCCATGTTGCTTGAGCCCGGCAACGGCTCTGATCCAGTGCGTTCGCGTCGACATCCCACAGCGCAACCGCCGCGCCCGAAGTCAAAAGCCGCTGCGCCGTCGCCAGGCCGATGCCGCGCGCCGCGCCGGTGACGATCGCAGTACGGCCTTTCAGATCGATGGTGTTCATGCCAATTTCCCTCGGCAGTCATTCCGGATGGCCGCGCAGCGGCCAGTCCGGAATCCATAATCACAAGTCAGCGAATATGGATTCCGGGCTCGCCCATATCTCGGCGCGCGGGGTATGGGCGTCCCGCAACGACGTTCTAAAATTTCACGCGGTCGCCGCCTTTAAGCCCGAGCATGGCCCGCGCCTCGGTTGGTGTGGCGATCTCGAAGCCGAGATCCTCGACGATGCGGCGAATCTTGGCCACCTGCTCGGCATTGCTTTTGGCGAGCTTGCCCGGCCCGATATAGAGCGAGTCCTCCAGCCCGACCCGCACATTGCCGCCGATCATCGCGGCGGCGGTGCAGAAATTCATCTGATGGCGGCCGCCGGCCAGCACCGACCACAGATAGTCCTTGCCGAACAGCCGGTCGGCGGTGCGCTTCATGAAAAACAGATTGTCGAGATCGGCGACCGATGCCGCCGAGAATACCAAAGATGAGCTGCAGGAAGATCGGCGGCTTGAACATGCCGCGGTCGACCAGATGGGCGAGATTGTACAAGTGCCCGGTGTCGTAGCACTCATGCTCAAATTTCACGCCGTGGCCTTCGCCGAGCGTTTTATAGACCTTCTCGATATCGCGGAACGTGTTGGGAAAAATATAGCCGTCCGAGTTAAGCAGATAGCTCTCCTCCCAATCGTACTTCCAGTTTTTGTAGCGCTTGGCCATCGGATAGAGCGCGAAATTCATCGAACCCATATTCATCGAGCACATTTCCGGAGACAGCGTGTTGGCCGCCGAGATGCGCTGGTCGACCGTCATGGTGACGGCGCCACCGGTGGTGATGTTGACCACCGCGTCGGTCGCCTGCTTGATGCGCGGCAAAAACTGCATGAACACGCGAGGCTTCCGACGACGGCCGGCCGTCCTTGGGGTCGCGCGCATGCAGATGCAGGATCGCGGCGCCGGCCTTGGCGGCGTCGATCGCCTGGGTGGCGATCTGATCGGGCGTGATCGGCAGCGCGTCCGACATGGTCGGCGTATGGATCGAGCCGGTGATCGCGCAGCTGATGATGATCTTGTTCGCCATTGGTTCGTTTCTCCCTCGGCCTGGCGCTGGTTGTTGGGCGGTACAGTCATTCGCCGCGGCTGCTTCGTCAAGGACGTGACGACCGCTAGGTCTTGGCGGCTCTTGGCTTGCTGGATCGCGGCCCAGATCACGTAGGGCGTGACCGGCATGGCCAAGTCGCGCACGCCAATTCCGCGCAACGCATCGAGCACGGCCGAGACCACCGCGGCGGGCGCCGCCGTGGTGCCGCCTTCGCCGCCGGCCTTGATGCCGAGCGGATTGGTCGGCGAGAGCACCTCGGCGATCCCGGTGGCGAAGGACGGCAGCATGTCGGCGTGCGGCATGGCGTAATCCATCAGCGAGCCGGTCAGCGGCTGGCCGGAATCGGGATCGAGATAGACCTGCTCGGACATCGCCTGGCCGACGCCTTGGGCGATGGCGCCGTGGGTCTGGCCGTGGACGATCAGCGGATTGATGGCGCGGCCGACGTCGTCGATAGAGGCATAGCGCGTGATGGTCATGGCGCCGCTGTCGGGATCGATTTCGACTTCGCAGATCGCGGTGCCGTTGGGAAACACCGGCTCGTGCATCTCATTGTCGGTAACGACCGCGATGCCGTCTTTGAGCGCCTCCGGCAAGCTGTGCTGCGCCGCCTCGCGCGCCAGTTCGAGAAAATCGAACGTGCGGTTGGTGTCGCGCGAGGCGAAGCGGCCGTCGTCGAACGAGACGCTGTCGGCCGCCACGCCCATCACGATTGCTGCAATCTGTTTGCCTTTGTCGATCAACTCCACCGCGGCCTTGGCAAACACGGTCGCGGCATGCCGCATGGAGCGGCCGGAATGCGTGCCGCCGCCCGCGTGCACGACATCGGTGTCGCCCATGATGATGCGCACACTTTCGGCCGGCACGTGCAGGAGATCGGAAACGACCTGGGCAAAGCTTGTTTCATGGCCCTGCCCCGCCGGCTGCGTGCCGATGACGACGTCGACGCGGGCCGGACCCGACGAATCTGCGGCTGCACCGTGATGCGCGCCTGTTCGCGCGGCGCGCCGATCGAGGATTCGACGTAATTGGCCAACCCAATGCCAAGCAGCTTGCCGCGTTTTTTCGCTGCGCGGCGGCGCGCCGGAAATCCTTTCCAGTCGGCAAGCGCCATCGCCCAATCCATATTTTCTTCGTAGCGGCCGGAATCGTAGAGCATGCCGACCGCATTGCGGTACGGCATCGCCTCGGGCCGCACCAGGTTCTTGCGCCGCAGCGCCACGCGGTCGATGCCGAGTTGTTCGGCGGCGGCATCGATCAGCCGCTCGATCGCGTAGGTCACTTCCGGCCGGCCGGAGCTGCGATAGGCGTTGGTCGGCATGGTGTTGGTATAGACCGCAACGGCGCGCAGGCTTGCCGCCGGAATGGCGTAGGAGCCCGGAATAAGGCCCGCGCCCTTGCTCAACGGCGACAGCGACACGCAGCGCGCGCCGACATTGCTGATATTGGTGGCGCGCATGGCGAGAAAGCGGCCACGGGCGTCGAGCGCCAGTTCGACTTCGGTGACGAGATCGCGGCCCTGATAATCGCTCAAGAACGCTTCCGAGCGCGTCGCAGTATATTTGACCGGACGGCCGAGCTTTTGCGACGCCCACAGCACCAGGCCGAACTCGACGAAGACGCGGTTGCGGGTGCCGAAATTGCCGCCGATGTCGTGCGCCAGGACGCGCAGCCGCTCGGGCGCGACGCCGAGCACCGTGGCAAGCTCGTGCTTCTGGCGCACCGCGCCGCCGGAGCCGGCATAGAGCGTGTAGCGCCCGGTCGCGGCGTCATAATGCGCCAGCGCCGCGCGCGGCTCCATCGGCACCCCGGTGACGCGGCCGACGTGAAATTTCCGCTTCACGACATGCGCCGCGCCGGCAAAGGCCCGATCGGTCGCGTCGGCATCGCCGAACCGCGTATCGATCGGCACATTGCCCGGAACTTCGATCCCAAATCGCCGGCGCGCCGGGCCGCATCGCGTCCTCGGAATGCAGCACGAAGGGCAGTTCCTCGTAACGCACCTCCACCGCCTCGGCGGCGTCCAGCGCCTGCGCCTTGGTCGCGGCCACAACCATGGCGACCGCTTCGCCGACATGGCGCGCCTTGTCCGCGGGCAATAGCAGATGCGGACCGATGAACACCGCGCCGCCGCCGGGCGCAGTGAGCTTCATGTCGAATTTGGTCTTCGGCAGCGGATCGTGCGGAATCGGCTTGAGATTATCCGCCGCGCAATCGGCGCCGGTGAACACGCCGAGCACGCCCGGCATCGCTTTGGCGCGCTCTGCATCGATCGCGACGATGCGCGCATGCGGAAAAGGCGAGCGCACCATCGCCGCATAGGCCTCTCCGTCGATAGCGAAATCGTCGGTAAAGCGGCCGTGGCCGGTAACCAGCCGCGCATCCTCCTGGCGCGGCATCGGCTTGCCGATGAAGCGGTAGCCGGTTTCGTCCGGTCTTGTTTTATCGTCCATCGGTCCTCGCTGCCGCGCTTCCTGCTTCAGTAATAGCCCACGGTTGCGCCGCCATCGACGGCGATGGCGGTACCCTGGATATGGCGCGCCTTCTCGGAGCAAAGAAACAGCGTGAGCGCGGCGACGTCTTCGGCCTTGCCCAGCCGGCGCAAGCCGTCTTTTGCGGTGGCTTCCGCTTTCAACTGCTCGACCGATTTTCCCGACGCCTTCGAGCGCTGCTCGATCAGCTGATAGAAGCGTTCGGTCTCGGTGGCGCCGGGATGGATGACATTGACGTTGACGCCGTCGCGCTTGCCGAGCTGCGACAGCGCCTTGGAGAAATTGCCCATGGCGGCGTTCACCGAAGCGCCGATCGAGAAATCGGCGCCCGGCGAGCGCGCTGCGCCGCCGCCGATATTGACGACGAAGCCTTGCGCGGCCGTGAGCAGCGGCCAGAACAACCGGCACATGCGCACGCAGCCGAACAATTTCAGCGCATAACCGTCGAGCCAGGCCTCGTCCGGCAGATCGACGAAATTGCCGGCGCGGGTGGCGCCCGCCGAGCACACCAGGATGTCGCAGCGGTTGAACTTCGCCTTCACCTCCTCGAACACCTGCCGGCAACCGCCGAGTTGGCGCAGGTCCGCCGCGATCGCGAGCGGCGCCGGTCCGTCGGCCGCGGCGACGGTCTCGGTGGCGGCGGCAAGGTTCGCAGCCGAGGACGACACGATGACGGTCTGCGCGCCGGCGCGGGCGAATTCGACTGCGATCTCGCGGCCGATACCGCGGCTGGCGCCGGTGATGACCGCAACTTTATTGGCGAACTCGCTCGGCATGTTCCCCCCTTTGGTCTGAAAAATATCCGTGACCGGCTGCGACATATCGCAATCGCGATTTTTCGGCAACAAAGCGCCGGCGTTCAACGCATCTCGGCCATTGTCACGGCCGTCATTGCCCGCTTGGACAATTCCAAGCCGTTGTCGATGATTTTTTTGTAGGCGATGAGCGCGGGGGCATCGGGGACGTGGCGCGGCAGCCGCATCGCCGCAAGTTTCGACACGAATGGGATTTCGCCGACCGCCGGGCCGGGAAAAGTGCGGGCGGTCAGGATGGCGCGGCCGCCGGCGGCCACCGCCCGAACGACGCGCCGAAATGCCAGCGCGAACTTGCTGCGCGGCAGACTGCGGAGCTCAGCCAAAAGCTTTGCCACGAAGCGGCTTACCTCCACCTCGACATGCCGCCTGACGGCGTTGAAGTCGCCGCTGGCGATCCACAGGTCGATGGGAATGAAAAAGATGCCGATCAGCACCAGCTCCAAGCCGAAGGAGAACGCCGCGGCATGATCGACCGGCCAGCGCCAAATTTCGTCGAGATAGTTGGCGTTTCTAAAGATCCTTTTGACCGGAATGAACTGCATGCAATCCACTCGCAGCGCCTGCTCTTGATCGTCGGAAAATCCGCCGAGACCCAACAGAACCAGCAGGTAATGATCGAAATCGCCTTGGCCGCCGACCCGTTCGACACCGCGATCGCCATAAGCGCCGAAATTCCTGCGCGTGGCTTCGCTGACCGTTACGCTTTGATCGGCAACGCTCGCCAATCGTCGTTCCCACTCGTGTTCCGCAACCTTGAGCTTGAAGAGGTTGGCATACCATTCGGCATATCGCACATGCAGCATCGCACCGCGTTCGCTTTGCGCGGAATTTTGCGCGCGGTTCGCTTGCTCGGCGCTGGCGAGGCGGTAAAGGCCGCCGCTTTGATCCGTAGCCGGCTGGGGGCCTTCGCCGAGCGGGCGAGTGCCCCAGGCGCGAACGGCATCCGGAGCCAGAGCGTAATGACTGGCGAGCCGCAGTTTCGATTGCAGCACCGCATTGACGAAAAACGGGCGCACGCAGCTTGCCGAAATCTGCCAGATTTCTGCGGTCTCGGCGGCGGACGCGATCGGCGCCGCGGCCTTCACCCAGGTGTATCCCGATTCGGCGGCTCGCAGGTTTTGCGCCCAATCGAACAGCGATGCGCTCAAGATCGCGCAACCCAGCACGGCGATAAAAATACGGATACGTGAGACCGTAATACGCAACATGATACTCAGTGGCGCTAACCCCGCATCAAGCAGCGCCCTTTTCGCAACAGCGGGAAAGCCTTCGGAAAGCCGGCGCGTTCAGGCGAAAGATGGCAAGCCGCGATCCGACAACGGGCCATCATCGTAACACCCCCCTGAACGCCACCGACCCGTCCAGCGTCAGGCCCATTTGAGCCGGAATTAAGACAACATCCTCGGCGCGATTCGCGCCGTCCCAGCAACCGCCCGATCGCAGCCAATCATCGCTCGGCTGTCACTCGCGCTGCCGCACATAGTCCGCCGTGGGCGGCGGACCCCAGATATCGGTGGGCAGCGGTCCCCAGACCTTGGGCACCTGCGGATGATCGCGATGCCACGGCCGCGGCTCGAAATAGCCGAGGTTTTCATCCAGCATCTTGTCGAGCTCGGTGAACATTTCGACGATCTGGTCGTCGGGATTGCGGTGATAGGTGTAAATATTGTGCCCGGGACCGTGGCGGCCCGGGCCCCAGATAATCGGCAATTTTCGGCTGCCGAGAAAATCGCAGGCCGCCTGCACCTGCGGCCAGTCCTTCAGTTCAAAAGCAACATGGTGCATCTGCGTGCGCTTGCCGCGCACGAAGTTGATGGTGTGGTGGTCCGGACCGCAGCGCATGAAGACGAACCAGTCCTCGATCCAGTCCGAGACGCGAAAGCCGAGAACCCGGCCGTAGAAGTCGGCATATTGCCTCGGCTCCGGAACGACGAAAGCCAGATGGCCGAGCTTGATCGGTCCGATGCCGGCGACAGCCTGCGGTTTGCAAATCGGCGTTTGCGCAGCGAAAACTTCGCAGACCGTGCCTTTGGGATCCTCGAATGACAGCATTTGCGCAATGCCCGGGGCCGGATCGTTGCGTGACTGACAGCGCAGACCTTCCGCCTCGATGCCGCTGCGGATGTCGTTGAAGTCGCTCTCGGGCGCCACCTGGAATGCCAATCGGCAGCAGCGCGCGTGCTCGCCGCTTTCGAGCTGAACCACCAGATCGCCGAGTTTGGTCGCCAGATAAGCGCGTCCGTTCTCGCGCTCCGCCAGGACCAGGCCGGCAACTTCGGTGAAATAGGCAATCTGGCGCTCGAGGTCGGATGTTTCAAAGGTGACGTGGCCGAAGCGCTTGGCCTTGATCATGGCGCACTCCAAATTCCGGACCGTATGGCTTATCGTTCTGCGCAGCGCGGTGACGTTAATCCCTCGATAACCGGGACATCTAGCCGCAATTCCACATTGCCCCGATGGGTGTCCAAGTCCAGCACGGGCCGAAACTGCCGCCGTTGTAGCGGCCCTGGAAAAACCCGGGCGCGCCGAAATAGTACCGCCCGCCATAGTACCAGTAGCTTGGCGCATAGTCCGGATCGCCGCGGATGGATCCTTTCGATCCATAAACCGGAACGCTGTTGTTGGGCGGTTGATGATAGCCGGGCAGGAAGCCGTAGCCATGCCAGTGATAGATGTGCCGTTTGTGAGTGGGCGCCGCGAGCGCAATGGCCGGCAGCAGCGATAAGAGAATTGCACGCGATGTGGAGAATGTGCGCGACACCGGTGCAATATACACGGTCTGCCATTCAAATGCGACAGATCGTCAGCAAACGAAGATTATGGATTGTCGGACCGGATTTTCCGGATCACTCCGGCTTGATGTTGGCGAACTTGATGACGTCACCCCACTTCTTGGTTTCGGCGGCGACAAATTTGCCGAAATCGGCGGGCGAGCCCGGCATGGCCATGCCGCCAAGCTCGGCAATGCGCGCCTTGAACGCGGTGTCGGCCAATCCGGCGTTGATCTCCCGGTTGAGCCGCTCGACAATGTCTGCGGGGGTGTTCTTCGGCGCGCCGATACCGACCCATTGCCCGGCCTCGAAGCCCGGCACGAACTGATCGACCGTCGGGATTTCGGGAACAGCGCGGAACGCGTCGTGCTGGTTACCGCCAAGGCGCGCAAACCCCCGGACTTGATTTGCGGCAGCGTCAGCAGCACGGTGCCGATGGCGCCCTGAATTTGTCCGCTGAGCGCGTCGCTGACCGCCGCCGGGCCGCCGCGGTAAGCAACAAAGACAATGTCGGCGCCGGTCATCATTTTGAGCAACTCGCCGGCGACATGCTGCGGCGAGCCGAGCGGCGGTGTGCCAATGTTGATTTGTCCGGAATGCGCCTTGGCGTCGGCCAGTAGCTCGGCAAGGCTTTTCGCCGGAAAGGACGCGTTCACCGTGATGACCATGGGAAACGTAACGACGCCGGCGACCGGTGCGATGTCGCGGATGAAATTAAATTTGAGATCGGCGAACAACGTGGCGTTGATCGCATTGCTGGCGGACGCCAACAGCAAGGTGTAGCCGTCCGGCGCCGCCTCCACTACGGCTTGGGTTGCGAGATTGTCGCTGGCGCCGTTTCTGTTCTCGACGAACATGGTTTGGCCGAGCCGCTGCGACAGCCATTGCGCGACAAGGCGCGCGATCACGTCGGGCGCGCTGCCCGGCGTACCGCCGACGATCAGGCGCACGGGACGCGTCGGATAGGCTTCCGCCGTGGCGATCCGCGGCATGGCCGCAATCGCGGCCCCGCCCGCGGCCAAGCGGAATAAGTTGCGGCGGCGAAGTTTCATGATCATGCCCCCAAAGCTCGTCAGAGGGGATTATATCCCGGCTTTTTATAAAGCCTTCGGGAATTGCCAAAGCCGGACACCAGTTTCACTGCCGAAAATGACTAATCGAGCCGCACCGTCTGCCCGGTCGCAGCAGCGCGCTCGATGGCATAGGTGGTTTTCAGGTTCAGCATCGCCTGTTCCGGCGTGCAGTGGATGCTGGGCCGGCCGGTGGCGAGAAAATCGAGCCAGGCGCGGGTTTCGTTGCCGAGCGGGCCCCAGAAATCGCCCATCGCCCAATCGCCCGCCGAATTGCTGCCGAGGAACGCCATCTCGACTGAGTGGCCGGGCACATAAGGATGCGGGATGCCTTTCTCGGAAAAGATCAGGTGCTCCATATGGTCGTCATCGATCATCATGGTGCCTTCGGTGCCGAGAAGCTCGACGCGATCCGATTGACCTTGCGTCGGATAATTCGCCGGCAGCGCATAGCTGATGCCGAAATTGACCACCGCGCCGTCGGCGAAAGTGACGATCGCCCAGGTCACGTCGTGCGCGCTATAGCCGGCGTCGCGAAAAATGCCGGATTGGCCGCGCGCCACCACCTCGACCGGCCGGTTGCCTTCGAGCAGCCAGCACATCAGGTCGACGTAATAAGTGAGCACGTCGAGCACCGGCGTCGCATGCGGGTCGCGCTTGAGAATGGCGAAGGTCTGGGCGCGGGAATTATAGACCCGCGCCAGTCCGCCACTCACTTTGCCGAGCCGGCCGAGCCGCATCTGCTCCTTGGCGCGCAGAAAGCATTCTTTGAAGCGGCGGCTATAGCCGACGCGCAGCATGCCGGACGTCGCTTGCAACGTCTTGAGGATGGCCTCGGCATCGTTGAGCGACAGAGCCAGCGGCTTTTCGACCAGCACCGGCTTGCCGAGTTCGAGCGCCTTGCACACCGGCGCGGCATGCTCGCCTTCGGGCGTCGAGACGAACACCGCATTGACCTGCGGGTGCGCGATCACCGCGTCGTTGTCGGCCGAATAAAAGTCGGCGCCGGCAAGCTCGGCGAGTTTTTGCGCCTGGGCCGGGTCCTGGTCGGAAACGGCGAGGAAGCGCACCGCCGGATGCTTGGCGGCCAGCCGCGCCCGCAGCGTGCCGATGCGGCCCGAGCCGACCACTGCAATGCCGAGTTGCTTCGCTTGCACGCGCGTTTCCCCGCCAGAGCATGATCCCGAAAAAGCTTGCCCTCGGACTTGATCCGGAGGCCGGTCTTCGGAAAAGATCATGCTCCAATGAAACAACTAGTTTTCACGCTACGCGTTTAAAATTCTGCGCGCTGCGCCGCACCCGGCGCTCGTCGACCTCGATGCCGAGGCCGGGGCGCTCCGGCACCTCGACATGACCGCGCACGACGGCGAGCGGCTCGACCGCGACGTCCTCGGCGAGGCCGGGATTGGTCACGGTCAATCCCCAATCGATCGCCGGCGCCGCAGCGGCGACGTGCGCGGCCGCCGCCGAGGCAATGCTCAATTCGCCGGTCTTGCAGGAAATGTTGACCTTCATGCCGAGCCGCGCGCACAGCCGGCTCGCTTCGAGCACCGCGCGCAGGCCGCCGAGCTTGATCGCCTTGAGGCTGCCGCCGCGTGCGGCGTGGCGCTCGTGATGGCGCACGATATCGTCGCGCGAATGAAGACCCTCGTCGGCGCCGATCGGCACGCGGCTCGCCGCGGCAACGCGCGCCATCCCATCGAGGTCGTGAGCCTCGACCGGCTGCTCGAAAAAATCCAGTCCGCAATCGCCAAGCGTGCGCACGTAGATCAACGCGTCGTCGACGCCAAAACCCTGATTGGCGTCGGCGGAGACGAGACAAGGCTCGCCCGCGCTTTTTAGCGCCATGCAAACACTTCGCGTGCGTTCAGCGTCGGCCTGCGGCGAACCTAAGCCCACTTTGATCTTGAAAGCGCGATAGCCAGCGGCCCAGCGCTCTTTCGCGTCGCGCAAATCCGCCACGATATCTTCCGACCCGATCACGGCGAGAACCGGCATGCGGCTACGCTGTCTGCCGCCGAGCAGCGCATGGACCGGCCGGCCGGTGGCGCGGCCGACCAGATCGTGCAGCGCGATCTCGATGGCCGCCTTGGCGCCGGTATTGCCGTAGAGCCGCGCCGCCATCGCCGCCGCGGCGCCGGCGAAATCGTCGGCGGCGCGCTTGAGCAGGCCCGGCGCCATCAGCTCCACCGCGGCCATCATGCCGGCGACGGTTTCGCCGGTCATGGTCGGCGCCGACGCCGCTTCGCCCCAACCGACGACACCGTCGTCGGATTCGATGCGGACGAGGACATTATCCGCCCGCGTGACGGTCTCGCCGGCCATCTGCACCGGCTTCTTCATCGGCAGACTGACTGCGATGGGCTCGATCGCTTTGATCTTCACGCCAACCTCGCTCGACATGCCTCACATTCAAAGTCGGCCGCACCCAGGCGGCGATTGTGAAAGCGGCGAATTGTAGCGGCATGGGCGCAATGGCGACAAGCCGGAGGCGGCCATTGCGTGGGGTCGGCGATGAGCATAACTGAGCTTCCGCGATCGCTGCGGAGCCAGCGTGTTGCGCCGCAAGACGCCAGATGTGCCAGGAGAACGGACGATGCGAGCAAGACTTGTCATAGCAACAAGACTTGCCATGGCCACAACAATGGCCGCAGCGCTGCTATTGCCGCTGATCGCGCTAAGCCGCCCCGCGGGCGCGCAGCCGGCGGCGCCGGCCGGCGCACCCGCTGCCGTGCCCAATCCGGCGGGACTATGGCAAGCCGTCGACGGCGATACCAAGCAGCCCACCGGCTGGTTCCTGATTACCGATCACGCCGGCGTCTATGACGGCATTATCGCGAAAATGTTCCTCAAGCCGGGCGAAGACCCCAACGTGGTGTGCGATGCGTGCAAGGACGATCGTCACGATCAGCGCTGGCTCGGGCTCGAAATCATCCGCGGCATGAAGCAGGAAGACGCCGAGAAATACAGCGGCGGAACGATCCTCGATCCGCGCGACGGCAAGATCTATCACGCCACCATGAAGGTGACGCCCGACGGCCAAACGCTCGTTGTGCGCGGCTATGTCGGCATCGAGCTTTTGGGCGAGAATCAATATTGGGCGCGGCTGCCCGACGCCGCCTACAGCATGCTCGATCCGTCGATCAATCCCAATCCAGCGGTCAATCCCAATCTGGTGGCGCCGAAACACCGCCGGCGCATCGCTCGCAGCTCATGGCGCCGCCGCAAAACATGGCGCCGCCGCAAAACATGCCGCCGCAAGCCGCGCGACAGTAATCTATACAGTAATCTCATTCAGGCTTCGGGCTGCTCTGCTCGCGCGGCTTGCCCATCAGCACCGGCTGGAACACGGCCGCCGCCGCCATCGTCGTCAACAGCGAAATCGCCAGCAATTTCCCCATGCTGGACGTTCCGGGATGGCTGGAAAACCACAGGCTGCCGAAGGCCGTCGCCGTGGTGCAGGCAGAAAACGACACCGCCCGCGTGAGCACCGATTGCAATAGGTTGGTCTGCCCTTCGCGCCACGCCATGATGTAGTAGATCTTGAACGCGACGCCGACGCCGAGCAACAACGGCAAGGCAATGATGTTGGCGAAGTTCAGCGGCAGATCGACCAGCACGCAAATCTCCAGCGTGACCACGCAGGCCAGCAACAGCGGCACCAGCGTCAGCAGCACATCGCTGAAGCGGCGCAGCGTGATCCACAGCAAAATGGCGATCGACAACAGCGCGCAGGCGCCGGCCTCGATGAAGGCGCTGACCACCGCGCGACGTGCTTCGAGGATCGAAATCGGTCCCTCGGTCGCGTTCGGCGCAACGGTCTGCACCGCGCGCGCGAAATTCCGCAACACCGTGTTGTCGTTCGAATCGCCCGTCGGCGCGACATCGATGCGGGCCTGGCCGTCCGGCGTCAACCACTGGCCTTTGAGGTCGGGCGGCAGATTGGCGAGCGTGACCTCCTGGGCCTTGAACAGATTGCGCAGATCGTCGAGCGCCGTATGCAGCGGCTGCACGAACATCGTCTCGGCGCGCTGCCGCACCGCCGGATCGGCTTTGGCGAGCGCCGACATCGCGGTAGCGAGGCGCCGCGCCGCCACTGCGCCTGAGCCGGTGCCGGTGCCGGCCAGCCGGTTAAGAAAATCGATGGTGGAGCCCATCATGCTGACGTTCTGCGCGTCGGTCGGCGGCGGAGTCGAGGCCGTCGGATTGAGCGCCGGATCGAGCGTCTTCGCCGCATCCTGGATCAGCGGCAATTTCGTCTGCTGGTCGCTTGGAATGAAGCTCGACAAAGTCGTAACGCGCGCCACTTGCGGCAGCGCGCGCAAATTTTCCGCGACTTGATCCGCCACCGTCAATGACGGCTCCAGCACCTGAATATCGTTGGCGCCGGCCTCCGGATCGTTCTTGAGCGCGAGATAGGTCGCGACCGCCTCGGTCTTGGGGCTGCGCAGATTGATCGGATTGAAATCGAAGCGCAGCCAATACAACAGCGGCAATCCCGCCGCGACGACGGCAAGCGTGATGATCAGGATCGGTATGCGATGCCGCGCCAAAAAACGATCGACCGGCGCCAGCGCCTTGTAGCCGAGTTGCGCCGGTTCGCTCGGCGGCTTGAGCACGCTCAGCAA
The DNA here is from genome assembly GCA_963816565.1 of uncultured Alphaproteobacteria bacterium. Lineage (GTDB taxonomy): Bacteria > Pseudomonadota > Alphaproteobacteria > Rhizobiales > Xanthobacteraceae > BOG-931. Next base: position 16,352 of record CAWFLM010000008.1, read on the forward strand.
AGCCGGCAGCAGCGTAATGCTGGTGGTAAACGCGATCAGCATGCCGACGCCGGCGATGAGGCCCAATTCGGAAACGCCCTTGTAGACCGTCGGCAGGAACGACAGAAAGCCGGCGGCCGTCGCCAAGGCCGCGAGCGTCAGCGGCGCGCCGGCGCGCCGGCCGGCTTGCAACAGCGCCTCGCGCACATTGTCGACCTCGTGCCGTTCCGCCCGATAGCGGACGGAAAATTGCAAGCCGAAGTCGACGCCAAGGCCGACGAACAGCACAGCGAAATAGACCGATATCAGATTGAGCGTGCCGACCATCAGCAGGCCGGCCGCGGCGGTGATGGAAAGCCCGACCGCGAGGCAGGCGAACACCGCGAAAATGATGCGGACCCAGCGCAGCGCCAGCCACAAGATGACGAGCACGACGGCGATGGTCACTGTGGCGTTGAGCGCCGCATTCTCTTTGATGGTGGCGAATTCCTCGTCCGCCATCGGCACCGGGCCGGTCAGGCGCAGGCGCGCCTGATACTTGGAGGAGAAATCGAGGTCTGTTGGCCGCCTGCCGGATCGCATCGGTGGCATGCTTGCCGGGTTCGAGCTCGGAATAGTCGAGCGAAGCGCGGATCTGCAGGAAGCGCAGCAGCTCATCGGGCGTCGACGGTGCGGCCTTGCACCAGCTCATGCCATGAGAAGCTCGCCGGCTGTCCGGCATTGACCTTGTCGAGCGTGTTGGCAGCGAGCGTCAGCGGCCAAGTCATATTGTCGAGCGTGAGCTGGCCGCCCTGCACGCCGAGCAGGCCGAATTGCAAAGCTTGAATGACGCCGCGCAGCGACGGGTCGCCGGCCAGCACCTGGATCAGGCGTTGCGCCTGCGTGAGCGCCTTCAATTGCGGCGCAAGATCCGACGGTCTTCTCGAACAGAAATCCGTTCTGCGCGAAGAAGCTGCCGCCCTTCAGCTGCTCGATGGATTGAAACAAGGCCTTCTGCTGCGACAGCTGCGCCACCAGCGCATTGGTCGCTTCGTCGACCAGTTCCGGCGTCGGCGCATCGATCACCGCGACGATGGTCTCGAATTGCGGGAACGCCTTTTCCAAGGCGGCCTCGCGCTGCCGCCACGGAATGTTCGGCGAAATGAGCTGGTTGACGTCCGTCGTCATCGCAAAATGCGTGGCGGCATACCACGACGAAACGACCGTGAGCAGAATCGCCGCAGCGATCACCGGCCAGGCATATTGCACGCAAAGATCGATTGCGCGGACTACGAAGGCAGTGATCGTTTTCATGGGCTGGTCAGCGGAATGGGATGATCAACGGGAAGGGTAGATCGGCGAACGGGTTTGAGGCGTCAAGAGAAAGGCGAAATGGTGACGCGATGAATCGCGGCTGAGGAGCTTAGATGCCCCGAATGGCTCGAAAAGTGAAATCCTGGATATTTTCCTATTCCATTTGCCGTGTTTTGCCGCCGCTGGCCTGGCTGCCATGGGGAAATCTCGATTTTTGCGTCAATTCGGCCCACAACGCGTGAAAACCCGAACCGGTTGCACGAAATCGCGTTGTCATTGGACGGTGGGGGGCAAAGCCTGGTTCAACGGCTGGAATGGGCCGGCGCGGCGGCCCCGCTGGACAAGAGGCCCGCATTTCCGCTCAATGAGCCGGTTTATGGGGTCATTCCTCGGCCGCTGCGGCGGAACCTACCTTAAGCAAGGAAATCCGGGCTTGATTGCAGCGCATTCGCGGCCAAGTAACTGAGCAAGCAACTGAGTAACCGCGGCAGCCGATTATTGCGACGCAAGGCCGCAGCGTAGACATTAACCGTGATGTACCGGCGATTGACCGGGAGGTCTTGATGAAAGTGATACTCGCTCAACCCCGCGGCTTCTGCGCCGGAGTGGTGCGCGCCATCGAGATTGTCGAACGGGCGCTGCAGAAATTCGGCCCGCCGGTGTATGTGCGTCACGAAATCGTCCACAACAAGCACGTGGTGGAAAGCCTCAAGGCCAAGGGCGCCCGCTTTGTCGAGGACCTCTCCGAAGTTCCCGCCAATGCGGTCACCATCTTCAGCGCCCATGGCGTCGCCAAGAGCGTCGAGGAAGAGGCCGCTTCGCGCAATCTGCCGGTATTGAACGCGACCTGCCCGCTGGTCACCAAGGTGCACAACCAGGGCAAGCGCTATGTCGGCCAGGGGCGCCGGCTTATCCTGATCGGTCATGCCGGACATCCGGAGGTCGAGGGCACAATGGGCCAGATCGCCGAGCCGGTGACGCTGGTGCAGACCGAGACCGACGTCGCCGCGCTCGACATTCCGGTCGACACCCCGGTCGCCTATGTCACGCAGACTACGCTATCGGTCGACGACACCCGCGGCATCATCGCCGCGCTGCATCGGCGCTTCACCGACATCGTCGGCCCGGAGACCCGCGACATCTGCTATGCGACGCAGAATCGGCAGACCGCGGTGCGTGAACTCTCCGATCTCGTCGACGTTATCCTGGTGGTTGGCGCCAAGAACAGTTCCAACTCCAACCGGCTGCGCGAGATCGGCGAAGAGGCCGGCACGCCGAGCTACCTGATCGCCGACGGCAGTGAGCTCGATCCGGTCTGGTTTGACACTGCCAAGACCGTCGGTATCACGGCCGGCGCTTCGGCGCCGGAAGTGCTGGTGGAGGACGTCATCAGCGCGCTGCGGCGGCTCGGTCCGGTGGACGTCAGCCAACTGCATGGCCGGCACGAGACCATAGAGTTCCGCCTGCCGCCGGAATTGACCGACGGCGCCACCGCGGGCCGCGTCGACCGCGAAAGTATAGATTGAGCGAAAGTCTGGATTGAACGGTTTTCGCCGGCGACAGCACAGACAGAAAGAACAAAGAGGATCGTAGCCTTGGGTGTATCTCTGCGACAGAAAGTAAAAGTCGGCGCCTATGTCATGCGTCAGCGTCTGGCGGGGCGTAAGCGCTATCCGCTGGTGCTGATGCTCGAGCCGCTGTTCCGCTGCAATCTCGCCTGCACCGGTTGCGGCAAGATCGATTATCCGGACGCTATCCTCAACAAGCGCCTGTCGGTGCAGGAATGCCTCGACGCCGTCGACGAGTGCGGCGCGCCGATGGTCGCCATTCCGGGCGGCGAGCCGCTGATCCACAAGGAGATCGGCGAGATCGTCAAAGGCATCGTCGCGCGCAAGAAATTCGTCTCGCTGTGCACCAATGCGCTGCTGCTGGAAAAGAAGCTGCATCTGTTCGAGCCGTCGCCCTATCTGTTCTTCTCGGTGCATCTCGACGGCATCAAGGAGCACCACGACAAATCGGTGTGCATGGACGGCGGCTACGACAAGGCCGTGTCCGCGATCAAGGCGGCGCAAGCCAAAGGCTTCGCCGTCAACGTCAATTGCACGGTGTTCGACGGCCATCCGGCGGAAGACATCGCCAAGTTCCTCGACCTTACCACCGAGCTCGGCGTCGGCGTCTCGATCTCGCCGGGCTATGCCTATGAGCGCGCGCCCGATCAGGAGCATTTCCTCAATCGGCGCAAGACCAAGGAGCTGTTCCGCAAGGTCTTCGCGCTCGGCAAGGACCAAGAATTGGAATCTCACCCATTCCGGCATGTTCCTCGACTTCCTCGCCGGCAATCAGGAATTCCACTGCACGCCATGGGGCATGCCGACCCGCAACATCTTCGGTTGGCAGAAGCCCTGCTATCTGCTCGGCGAAGGCTACGCCAAGACGTTCGCCGAGCTGATGGACACCACGGATTGGGATCTTTACGGCACCGGCGCCTACGAAAAATGCGCCAACTGCATGGCCCATTGCGGCTACGAGCCGACAGCGGCGCAGGCGATGATGGACCACCCTCTGCAGGCGGCAATGATCGCCTGGAAGGGCATCAGGACCGAAGGCCCGCTGGCGCCGGAAATCTCGCTCGAGCACCAGCGCCCCGCGCAATACGTCTTCGACGGCCAGGTGCAGCAGACGCTGTCGCCGATGCGCGCCAACGAGGCGCGCGAGAAGGCGGCGAAGGAAGCCGCCAAAGAAGCAAACAAGTCTGCGGCGCAGACTTCGGCGAGCGCGGCGTAACTTTCAGCATCATCCCCGTCACCTGAGGCGCAAGCGAAGCGCGCCTCGAAGGGCGACGGCCCGTAGAGTTCCTCGGCCACATCCTTCGTGGGCCGCTGTGCGGCCACCTCAGGATGACGGACCATCCGCATGCACCGTGTCCGCAGCGCCGCTTTTGAGATTGCGGACGCGCTAAAGCCCCTCGCCGCTTGACACAGCGACGTGTCGCAGATCATTATTGCAACTAGTAGTAGCATTGGGCCAAGGGGAGGGCAAATGGCGAAATGGAAAACGCTGTGCGCGGCCGATTCGTCGTCGCGGGCATGGCCGGCTGCGGCCCATTAAACATTCCGTACATCAAGGTATACGCGGGGCGGCCGCATATCAGACGGGCCGCGCCACGGATTGAACGGCGGCATAATCAAAGCTTCACCAAATACAATGTCGGCTTAATTTTTACGAACGGCGCCCCCCGGATCATCGGCTCCGTTCAATCCGAATTCAGGCGGCTCCATCAACGGCACGTTCGAATACAGCTGCCGCACGACGCTGCAAGCTCCCGTCAATGTGGAAGTCTACATCGTCAACGGTCCCGGGCTGGCGCAGTCAAACACCGGTCAAGCGACCTGTTGGTAGGCGGTCACATCCCCCATGCCACGCGCGCGCATTGCCGCTTTTGAGATTGCGATAGCGCGCCCGGAAAGGTTTGGGCGATCGAAGCTCATCGCAGGTGATGATGCAGAAATTCGCTTGTTCGCCCGTTCGCTAGCGCTGCCGCCGCGGCGTTGTAGTGCGCCCCATCGTGCCGGGAGAAGGCATGACGCTGACCCGGATAGCTGTAAACGATCGCGTTCCGCTTTTTTGCCAGCGCCGCTTTGATCTCAGCTTGCGCGGGCTTGGAAATGAATTCGTCCTCCTCGCCGAGGTGCATCAGCAGGGGGGCGTCCAACCCGCCAACCTCGCCGAGGTATTTTTCGGTGTCGCCGCCATGATAAGCAACGGCGGCATCGACCTCATAGCGGGCTGCCGTGATAAAGGCCATCAATGCACCGAGGCAGTACCCCTGCAGGGCAACCTTTCCGGTCGACTCCGGCAACTCAGCAGCAGCGCGGACCGTTTCTATGATATCTTTCACGCCCGCATCGCGATCATACGCCGCGTAAAGTCGCAGGCCGTGTTGCCAGTCAGCTTCAGACCTTACGTTGAGATCGACGCCAGGCTCTTGCCGCCAGAATAGGTCCGGCGCGATTGCGATGAACCCCTGGGCTGCCAACTCATCGCAGGTCGCTCGGACATCGGCGTTAACGCCGAACAATTCCTGGAGAACGACCACTGCCGGCGCGGGTAACTTGGCCGGCCGCGAAATGTAGGCACGGAACGTCGCATCGGGAGACCGGATGACAATTTGATTTTCCATGAGTTGCCGCGCCGTCATTTCAATGACCGGCCGGCGCGTGGGCGGCAGCCTGTTCGATGAGCTTGGCTGCTTCCTTCGGGTGAGACAGGTAGGCCACGTGGCTGGAATTCACTTCGACCGTCGTGGCATGGGCGCGCTTTGCCATCATGCGCTCCTGCTCCGGATTGATCGACCGGTCTGCGGTGGCGACCATGTACCAGGTGGGCTTGGTCTTCCAGGCGGGGTTCGTGGCCTTGTGGGTGAACGCGTCGGTGGAGATCGGCACCTGCGATATGGCCATGAAATGGGACACTGCCGGCGGAACGTCAGCCGCGAAGTCGGCCGCGAAATGCGCCTGCTCTATCCACCAGTTGCCGTTACTGTCCGGCTTGAACGCCTTAGAGGCTTGCGGCAGGGCCTGTTCGATCGACGCACAGCTCTCACCGTCATCGAGCGCAAAGGCGGCGATGTAGACCAGTGCCGAAACCTTCGGATCGTTGCCGGCCTCGGTGATGATGGACCCGCCATAGCTGTGGCCCACCAGAACCACCGGCCCGTCCATAGCGTCGATGGCCGCCGTCGCCGACTTGACGTCCTCGGCGTAGGAGGTTTCGGGGGGCTGCGCCACCGATACCGTGTAGCCATCCTTCTCGAGGATCTTGGCGACCGCTTCCCAGCCGGAGCCATCGGCGAATGCACCATGCACCAAAACCACATTCTTGATGCCGGTCTTCGATGTGGATTGTGCCGAGGCAGAGTCCGGCGCGCCACCCGCCAGCGCGGCGGTGAGCATGGCGACAACGCAAAGTTTTTTTCATGAACATCTCTCCAGTTAGCAGTTGCAATGAACCATCCCGCTGAGCGGCCGCCGGGGTTTGCGCGCACGCTACCGTTCAAAGCGCGCGCAAAATTGTACGAACTTGCCCACCTTGTAGGATTCGCCTGAAAAATCGCCGCGACAGACAACGTCACTGGCGATTTGCCGCTGTTTTTATGATTGTGCGGCGTTTATCCTGTTCCGTCCGGGACGGTGGGTGCTCGCTTGAGAGCGCGGGAGCGTTTGTCGCTCACGAGAATCTGTTGCCGCTTTAGCTTGGTGTTATGGAGGCAATGATGGGTGCGGATGCGATCGAGGACGACCTTGCCAGACGCTTCCGGATAGATCGTCCGCCGACACTCCTGGCGCGAAGGTCTTCAAGGGCACGAATCGGATTTTCGCGGATGCGGAGCAGTCGTCCGATGCCTGGCCGTTCGCTGGCCGTTCCACCGGAAGAGGCTTTTGCATTTCACGTTCCGTTGTCGCTGCCGTTTTTCTCGGACCTGTGGACGTCAGGACAGCGCAGAGAAGTGCCCGATATGCGTCTCGGCTATGCACAGCTGGTTGACCTCGGCGACAATCCAGTCGTCAGTTTGGATATCCCTTTCGATTCGCTTCGCTTTTACATCACGCAAATTGCGCTCGATGAGATGGCCAATGAAGCCGGCATTCGCCGGGTGAAAGGGCTTTACGCGCCGAATTTCGGTGCCCGCGATTTGGTCCTGTTCGGTTTGGCGCAAGCGCTCGCCGGCGCGATGGAGCATCCCGGCGACGGCACCGCCCTATTTACCGACTGTATCGCGCTGGCTTTTTTCTCTCACATCACGCGCGCTTATGGCGGCGTCCTGCGGAGGGAAGAACGTGCGCGGCGGCCTCACGTCATGGCAGCTGCGGCGGGCGCGTGAATTCATCAACGCCAATCTGGCAGGCGATCCGTCGATCTCCAGGTCGCGAGCGAATGCGGACTGTCCAGCAGCTACTTCGCGCGCGCGTTCAAAGAGGCGACAGGCATATCGCCGCACCGGTGGCTGACCAAGCGGCGCGTCGAGCGCGCCAAAGAACTGTTGCAGGAGGCAGTTGGGGCTCGCGGATATCGCCCAGCCTGCGGCTTTGTCGACCAAAGCCACCTCACCCGCGTTTTTTCAAGGAGCGAAGGTTATAGTCCGGGACGTTGGCGTCGCCTCCACCGCATTTAGCGGCGTGACATAACCTCGATCAGTTACATCCCCCACGCCACCGCGCGCGCATTGCCGCTTTTGAGATTGCGGTAGCGCGCCAGCGCCCACAGCGGGAAGAATTTCGCATAGCCATGGTAGCGCAGATAAAACACGCGCGGGAAACCGGTCGCGGTGTAGCGCGCTTCGTTCCAGAAGCCGTCGGCGCCTTGGTTGTCGGCGAGATATTTGATGCCGCGCGCCACTGCCGGATGATTGACGTCGCCGGCCGCCATCAGGCCAAGCAGCGCCCAGGCGGTCTGCGAGGCGGTCGACGGCGCTTTTTCGTAGCCTTTATAGTCGAGCCTGTAGCTTGAGCCGTCCTCGCCCCAGCCGCCGTCGTCGTTTTGAATCGCGGCGAGCCAAGCGACCGCCTTGCGAACTTCCGGCGCGTCGCGCGACAACCCCGCGGCGTTGAGCGCGCTTAAGACCGACCAGGTGCCATAGATGTAATTCATGCCCCAGCGGCCGTACCAGGAGCCGTCGGCAAGTTGCGTGCGGCGCAGATAATCCACCGCGCGCGTCACCGCCGGGCTTTGCGTGTCGCCCAATTGCGCCAGCATCGACAGGCAGCGCGCGGTGACGTCCTCGGTCGGCGGGTCGAGCAGCGCGCCGTGATCGGCGAACGGGATATTGTTGAGATAATAATAGTCGTTGTCGGCGTCGAACGCTCCCCAGGCGCCGTTGCCGCTTTGCATGCCGACGATCCACTCCTTCGCGCGCGCGATCGCGGTTTGATAGTCCGCATCGCCAAGATGTTGCATGCGGTCCATCGCCATCGCCACCACCGCGGTGTCGTCGACGTCGGGATAATGCGGATTGGCATATTGAAAGGCCCAGCCGCCGGGCCGCAGCTCGGGCGGCCGCGCGATCCAGTCGCCGCGCAGGTCGAGCACCTGCATCGGTTTGAGCCAATCGAGACCGCGCTTGACCGCCGCCGCGGGGCGCTCGCCGCCGGCCTCCAACAGCGCATGGCAGGCAAGCCCGGTATCCCAGATCGGCGACACGCAGGGCTGGCAATAGGCCTCGTCGTCATGCACGACCAGAAGCTTCTCGATCGATCGGCGCGCGATGGCGCGCTGCGGATGATCCTCCGCATAGCCGAGTGCGGCGTACATCATCACGCTGTTGGCCATCGCCGGAAAAATCGCGCCGAGCCCGTCCTCGCCGTTGAGCCGCTCGCCGACCCAGGCCACCGCGCGATCGACGGCGCGCGCCCGCGTGCGTTTGGGCAACAGCGGCTCCGCCGCGCGCAGCACATTGTCGACGGCGCGGAAGAACCAGAACCACGATGCCTTCTGCTGCGGCGCCTTCGGCGTCGGCCCGAGCGAGGCCGGCGGTTCGAGAAACAATTCGCCGATGCCGACGCCCTTGGCGTTCATCGCCCGCGGCTTCTTCGCCATCAGCACCAGGAGCGGCACGATCACAGTGCGGCTCCAATACGAGATCTTGTCGAGATGGAACGGAAACCATTTCGGCAGCAGCACGATCTCGACCGGCATTTCCGGCACCGCGTGCCACGGCACGATGCCGTAGAGCGCGAGAAGGCAGCGGGTGAACACATTGGCCCGCTCGGCGCCGCCGCGCAGGCGGATCGCCTCGCGGGCGCGGTGCATATGCGGCGCCTGCGGCTTATCGCCGATCATCTTGAGCGCGAAATAGGCTTTCACCGTCGCGCTCATGTCGAAGTCGCCGTCGTGGAACAGCGGCCAACCGCCGTGGGCGCCCTGAATGCGGCGCAGATAGGCGGCGATTTTTTGCTCCAGCGCGGCGTCGACGGGTTCACCAAGGTAGTGGCGCAGCAGCACATATTCGGCCGGAATGGTGGCGTCGGCTTCCAGCTCGAACAGAAAATGTCCGTCGGCGCGTTGCGTCGCCAAGAGCGCGGCCGTCGCCGCTTCGATCGGGCGTTCGAGATCCATCTGGCTCATTTGGATCATGTCGCTCATTGAAGATTAACTTGGCGGCCAGCAATGAGCTCGGCGGCGCGGTTGCCGGAGCGTATTGCGCCTTCGATGGTGGCTGGCAAACCAGTATCGGTCCAATCGCCCGCGAGCGCGAGATTGCGCCACGCGGTTTGCGCGCTCGGCCGCTTTAAATCTTGCTCCGGCGTCGCGGCAAAAGTAGCGCGGCGCTCGCGCACGATCTGCCAAGGTGGCAGTTCCGGTGGCGACCCGGTCACGCTCGCCACCTCCGCCCAGATCGTCTTGGCGAGCTCCTCCCTCGCGGTATCGATCAAACGATCTCCTGCGCTAATAGTGACCGACAAACGGCCGGGAAAGGCGAAAATCCATTCGACCGCGCCGTTGAGCACGCCGAGGATCGGCGGTTGATCCGGCGGCGGTGCGACCCGGAAATGCGCATTGACGATGGCGCGGAACTCGTTCGGCGCTTTTAGCCCGCGGATCAGCGACGCGGCGGCATAAGGCGGCACCGCAAGGATGACGGCGTCGTCGCCGGCGAGCGCGATCGTGTCGCCGCCGAAATCGAGCGCGTCGACGCGCTGCGCGCCGAAGCGGAGCGCGCGAAGCTGATGCTCGAGAAGCACGCGCGCGCCGCGCCGTTGCAGTAAGGCAAGCGTCGGCTCGATCAGCGTCGCGCTCAAGCCGTCGCGGGCAAGGAGCGGCCGGCAGGCGCGGCCGCCGGCCGCGAGCGTCTCGCGGATCACGGCGGATGCGAGCTTCGCCGAACCGTGCGGCGGATCGATATTGAGCGCGGCGAGGAGGAGCGGCTCGACCAGCCGCGAATAGAGCGCACCGTTGCACGCGATGATCTCGCCGACCGTCTTGCCGGCCGGCGGCCACAGCAATCGCAGGAACCTCAGGTAATCGCGCGCCTGCGTGCCGGGCACGCGCCGCGCCGGATCGAATATCCACCACGGCACGCGGCCGCCGTTAAAGCGCAGCGTCCAGCGTTGCCGGCTCGCCAGATCGATAAATTGAAACTCCGCCGCCGCCGGGCCGATCAAGCGATCCGCAGCGCCGACCTCGCGCAAATAATCGAGCGCGGCGCGATTGCCGGAGAGCAACAGATGATTGCCGTTGTCGATGGTCATGCCGACCGAAGCGTCGTGATAGGACCGGCAGCGGCCGCCGGCGAAGGCGGTCGCTTCATGCACGGTCACGGCTTCGCCGCGGCCGGAAAGCTTCAACGCCGCCGACAAGCCGGCCAGACCGGCGCCGATAATGTGGATGGTGCGGCTCATCGCAAAAACGGCATCAGAACAGGTTGCGCAATACGAGCAACAAAATCTTGGCGCGCGGCAAATGCACCGGCGCGCGCGGCGGCGCAAAGCCGCGTGCGATCAATTGCGCGAGAATGAGGCGATAGGCCTCGGCCATGAGGCGCGGCGCCCGTACCGCGCGCCGCGGGCTTTGCGCCATGATGGCGCGGGCCTGCTCGAATTCGTCTTTGGCCAGCGCGACCACGGCGTTGCAGGCTTCGCCGAGCATCGGATTGGCCAGCACCACCGCGGGATCGGTGCTGATGATGCCGGCGTCGCGCAGCGCCTCGCGCGGCAGATAAAGCCGCCCGATCGCCGCGTCCTCGTCGAGGTCGCGCAGGATATTGGTGAGCTGCAGCGCGCGGCCGAGATGATGGGCAAGCGCGAGACCCGTATCGCGCTCCAAGCCGAACACGCGCACCGATAGCCGGCCGACCGCGCAGGCGACGCGGTCGCAGTACAGATCGAGCATCGCGCTATCGGGGGCGCGGATATCGCCAGCGACGTCCATCTCCATGCCGGCGATCACCGCGAGGAAGTCGCCGTGCGCGAGGTCGAAATTGCGGATGGCGTCAGCCAGTCCCAATAAATGCGGCGCGGCCAGGCCGGCATAGAGCGCCGCGATGTCGCTGCGCCACTGTTCGAGCGCGGCGCGGCGTGCCTTCGCGCGGCCCGGGGTCGTCGGCGATGTCGTCGACGGCGCGGCAGAACGCGTAGATTTCGAACATCGCCTCGCGCTGGGCGCGCGGCAGAATGCGCATCCCGGTATAGAACGAACTACGCGCGGCGCGCTCGGCCGCCGGACTGGGCTGGTTCACTTCAGGCACCCCGCGGCTTATGCGAAGCGGCGAGGAAGCGCCGGCCGAAGCGGCGCGAGGCGCCGCGCACGACGCCAAGCAACGTGCCGGCAGCGACCGCGGGCAGCGCGAGATGAGTTTTTTCGCAAAGCGGATCGCGCAGTTGCAGAAGGCGCGTCAGGCGGTGCGCCAATGTGTTGATGACCGCGACTTCGAGACCGAGCCGCGTATCGGCGATGGCTGCTGCGAAACCGTCGCTGTCGCCGAGCAGGCGCTCGGTGCGCGCCGCAAGCCGGTGCAGGCAGTCGAGCAAGGCCGGCGAGGCGCGCGCGGCCCCAAGCTCCTCGGTGCTCGCGCCGCTCGCCGCGAGCGCGTCCTGCGGGATATAGACGCGATCGAGAGTGCGATAATCGTCCTTGCAGTCCTGCAGATGATTGATGATTTGCAGCGCGGCGCACAGCGCGTCGTTTAGCGGCCAAACGCTGCGGCTTTCGCCATGGACGTCGCAGACGAAGCGGCCGACCGGCATCGCCGAGAGCGAACAATAAGAGAGCAGATCGTCCCAGTCGCGATAACGCAGCTTGGTGACGTCGAGCTTGAACGCGGCGATCAGATCCTGGGCATGCTTCGGCGACAGCGCGCGCTCGGCGAGCACGCTGCGCAGCCGCATCGCAACCGCGTCGTCGGCATTGGCGCCGGTCAATCCGGCTTCGAGCCGGTCGAGCAAGCGCAGCTTCTCGTGCGCCGGCAGGCTCGGATGATCGGCGATGTCGTCGGCAGTGCGCACGAAATTGTAGAACGCCAGGATCGCGCCGCGGTGCCGCGGCTGAATGAGAAACGACGCCACCGGGAAATTCTCATCCCGGTGTCCCTTGCCCGACCGTAATGCGCTTACCTCGTTCATCGGGCTTCCGACAGATCGGCTTGCGCGCGGCCTTTCCACATGCCGCCGCGGCCGCGCGCATGCTGATAGGCGGAATCCACGGTGAAAGCCATATACATCGCCGCGATCGCCGGCAGCAGCGGCGCCCACAGCATCGAGCGGCCGTAAAAGCGCAGCGTCGGCCGGAACGCGAACGCCATCAACAGCCAGACGAAGATGCCGATGAACTGCGCCACGCCGCCGGCGAACAGCGCCAGCGCAACCGGCGCCAGATAGGTCAGCGCCAGTCCGAGAACAGTGCCGAGCAGCAAGACCGGCGAATAGTTGAGCTGCGCATAGGCGGTGCGCGACACCATGCGGCCGATGTCCGCGATCGCCGGGTAGGCGCGGATCGAGCGCGCGCGCTCGGTCAAGGCAATCGAGATCGGGCCTTGGCGTTTGAGCGCTTTGGCGAGCGCGCAGTCGTCGATCAAGGCGGCGCGGATCGCCGCCATGCCGCCGGCCCGCTGCAGCGCATCGGCGCGCACCAGCATGCAGCCGCCGGCCGCGGCCGCGGTGGAGCGCCGCGGATTGTTGGCCCAGGCGAACGGATAAAGCATCTGAAAGAAGAATATGAACGCCGGCACCAGCATGCGTTCGGCAAGGCTGTTGCAGCGCAGCTTCACCATCAGCGAGGTGAGCGCGAAACCGCCCTCTTCCGCCCGCGCCACCAGGGTCGCGACCGCGTCCTCGGCGTAGACGATGTCCGCATCGGTCAACAGCAGATAGGCCGGCGGCGGCGCCGCGGTGACGGCACATTCGACACCCTGCTGCTGCGCCCAGAGCTTGCCGGTCCAGCCCGCCGGCAGCGGCCGGCCCGGCACTACGATCAGGCGGTCGCTTCGCTCCGATCAAGACCGCGGCGCCGTGCGCGACCTCGGCGGTGCCGTCGCGGCTCTGATCGTCCACCACGATCAAGGTGAGCTCGCCCGGATAATTCTGGCGCAACAGCGAAGTGACCGTCTGGCCGACGGATGGGGCCTCGTCGCGCGCCGGAATGACAGCCGTGACGGCAGGCCATGGCTCACCCTTCGGGCCGGCCCACGACGGACTGCTGTCATCGCGCTCGGCCGCGCGCCAGAAGCCGCCGCGCGCCGCGATGAGGTAGAGCCAGATCGCCAGCGCCATTGACGCTATAAGGTCGTTAGCCACACATTCTCCATCGGGGGCAGACGTAAGGTCGGCGCTCTGTTTGCCGCCTCGTTATCCCCTAAATGTAGGGCCTGATATAGGATCCCGCTCCCCCCACCGTTCCAGGGGCAAGTCAGGGGCGAGTCTGGCTAGGTAACGACCCGATGGATGCCAAAAACAGCCCTTTTCTCGCGCGCCTCGATGCGGTTGCAGCCGATACCGAGGCGCTCCTCGACCGGCTCCTCGCGACAACGCCGGCGGACGGTGAATTAAGCCGCCCAGCTCGTCTGATCGAGGCCATGCGCTATTCGAGCCTCGGCGGCGGGAAGCGCTTCCGGCCGTTTCTCGTCGTCGAATCGGCCAACCTGTTCAAGGTGCCGCGGGCGAACGCCCTGATGGCGGGCGCGGCGCTGGAATGCGTGCATTGCTATTCGCTGGTGCACGACGATCTGCCGGCCATGGACAATGACGCACTACGCCGCGGGCAGCCGACCGCGCACAAGAAATTCGACGAGGCGACCGCCATCCTCGCCGGCGACGGGCTCCTCACCTTCGCCTTCGATATTTTATCGCGCCCGGAAACGCATGGCGATGCGGGCGTGCGCATCGAGCTGGTCACGGCGCTGTCGCGGGCGGCCGGCGTCGGCGGCATGGCGGGCGGCCAGATGCTCGATCTCGCCGCCGAGGGGCGCTTTGGCGCGCAAAAGCACGGCTCGGGCGACGTGCGCATGCTGCAGGCGATGAAGACCGGCGCGCTATTGCGCTTCGGCTGCCAGGCCGGCGGCATTCTCGCCGCGGCGGGCAAGCCGCAGCGCGCGGCGCTCGACCGTTACGGCGCGGCGGTCGGCGAAGCCTTCCAGATCGCCGACGACCTTCTCGACATCGAAGGCGATCCGGCGCTGGTCGGCAAACAGACCGGCAAGGACGCCGCCGCCGGCAAGGCCACTTTCGTCAGCGTCCTCGGCGTTGCCGGCGCCAAAACGCGATTGCGCGAGCTCGTTGCCGAAGCCGAAACGGCGCTGGCGCCGTTCGGCCAAGCGGCGGCGATCCTTATCGAAGGGGCAAGATTTGTCGCCGACCGGCATGCTTAAGCCGCAAAAGCACTGAGCCGATACGTCGCAGCGTCGTAACAGTTTCGTGGCAATTGAAGGCTTTAGGAATTCGAAGGTTTGGGGAATTGAAGACATTTGGCAATTGAAGACTTTGAGGTGAAATTGCGATGCCGATCGTTCTCGCAGAAAAAACCAACCCCACGCGAACCTTTCGCCGGCGTCGGAACACTCAGTCTATAATGAACCCGATCGCGCGCTGGACAATCGCGACATGCGCCGCCGTGGCCGTGCTGGCTGCGGCCTTCGCGATTCCGCCGCAAAGTCCATTCGCCGCCATATCTGGTGCTGCCACGACGGCGCAAGCGCAAAGCGTCCGGCACCACGCCAGCGCCCACGCCACTAAAGCGCCCGGCACGCCGCCCAGCCAAACAACCGGCCAAGCTCCAGGTCCCGCCGCACAGCAGCCAAAATTTCCGCCACGCACGCCGTTCACCGCCGCCGACGAAGCCGCAGCCACCATTCCCGGCATGCCGGACGCCCGGTTCTGGGCCGACTCCGAAGCCGACTTCGAGAAGGCGCTGCCGCCGCAGCCGGGACCATGGCTCATCCTCTCGACCGGCGGCACCGACGGCGCGTTCGGCGCCGGTCTCCTCAACGGCTTGAGCGCCGCCGGCAACCGGCCAGATTATTCGGTCGTCACCGGGGTCAGCACCGGCGCGCTGATGGCGCCGTTCGCCTTCGCCGGCGCGAAATACGACGCCGCCTTGAAGGACGCCTATACCAAGATCACCTCGGCCGACGTTTTCGAAGTCGGCTCGACCGGCGAGAGCTTCCTCGATTCCTGGCCGCTGAAGGATCTGATCGCCAAGCAGATCACGCCGCAATTGCTCGCCGATATCGCCGCCGGTTACCGGGCCGGGCGGCGGCTCTTCGTGCTCACGACCGATCTCGATGCCGAGCGCTCCGTGGTCTGGAACATGGGCGCCATCGCCGCACGCGCCGCCGACCAGACCGGCGGCGCCGCCGCGGTCAACTTGTTCCGCAGCGTATTGCTTGCCTCCGGCAGCATTCCCGGCGCCTTTCCGCCGGTGCTGATCGACGTCGAAGGAAACGGCAAGCATTTTGCCGAGATGCATGTCGACGGCGGCGTCGGCGGACAGTTTTTCGTCGCCCCGCCGGCTTTGCTGGCGAGCAACAGCGGCTACCGGATACCGGCGAGCCAGCTTTTCATCGTGGTCGATAGCGCGCTGCAGCCGGAATTTTCCGTGATCGATCGGTCGACGCCGGTGATTTTGGCGCAGACCGTCGGCATGGCGGTCAAGGTTGACCTGAGAATGATGCTCGACCGCGCCTTCATCGCGGCGAAAAACGCCGGCGTCGGCTTCAATGTCGCCGCCATCCCGGCGGATTTCCACGCGCCGAGCCGCGGTCCGTTCGATCCGAATTATATGAAAGCATTGTTCGACGTCGGCTACGCGCAAGGCAAAGGCCCTGCCGCTTTCGCCGCCGCGCCGCCGCCCTATCCTGGGCCGCCGACAACCGACCCGAACGACACTGCCAAACCGCAGACCAACGACAGTGCACAACCGGGAGCGACCAAATGACAAAGCTCGGAGGGTTAGTTTCGGCAATAGCAGTTGCGTGTGCGCTCGTGGCCATCGCGGCGACGCCGTCGGATGCCGGGGCGAAGACGCATGTCCGATCACGCGCCTATGACGGGCTGTGGAGCGTATCGATCCGCACCAAATTCGGTCCCTGCGACGCCGCCTACCGCTATCCGGCGCGCATCGTCGGCGGGCAGATCCTCCAGGCCGACAATAATTTCAGCTATCAGATTTCCGGCGCGGTGGTGTCGAGCGGCGCCATCGCGGTCACCGTAAGCAAGGGCATCGGCAGCGCCACCGGCTATGGCCGGTTGCACGGCGGCAGCGGCTACGGCCGCTGGAGCACGTCCGGCAATCAGTGCTACGGCACCTGGAGCGCCATGCGCCGCGCGTCGAACTGAGCAAAAATGTAGGGTGGGCATTGCGCCCGCTCTGCGGCGCCGATTTTATTTGTGTGCCGGCGCGCAATGCCCACGCGTGCCTCACGCCGCGTGGGCAAAATCGCTTGTCAGCAATGCGTCTGGGTTCGGGCGACGATTTTGCCCGCCCTACTCCGGTTTGCGCGCCGGCTGGTTCACGCAGCAGTTCGGCGGCACCATATTGACCGACGCGGTCGGGATCGTCCCGATCCCCGACGCTGCGATTTCGATCGCCACGTCGTCGATATCGACATTGAGAATCGCGGCGTCGGCTTGATCCCGATCCGGATCGTTGGGTTCTCCGTTCATGGCAGCAATCTCCTCTTTACCGGGCGCTGATCACCGCGCAATCGCGAAAATGCGATTGGTTCAAGCGTAGCACATCGGCTTTTCGCGACATACGTCAGGTCGGTCAAAAAACGCGACCCGGGACAGCGAAACGATAGCCGGCGCGCCATTGCAGCCGGCGCAACGAGACGATGGAGAGGTATTATGAGCAGATTTGCGATTGCGGTGGCCTTCGTCGTGGCCGCGACCGCGGCGGCATGGGCCTCGAACAGCCATGCGCCCTACGGCGCGGGCGGCGGTCAGCCATTCGACGCCAGGGTCACTTTGGTCAACGCGCCGGGCGGCGCCTATATCCAATGCGATCCGCGCAATCCATCGTCGCCGGTGCGCTGTAAACCGGACGGCTGGTAGACGCTAGCCGTTTTTGCGCCAACTGATTTTCCGCTCATACCCGCGTAAGCGGGTATCCAGTTCGAGACGGAAAGACGGGTACCCGCTTCCACGGGGACGAGCGGTGGGATTACCCGGTTTTGCGTGCCGGCACGTTGGCGTTCCACCACGGACAGACGTCGGCGGCGCGCAAATAATTACCGTCCATGACGTTGAGCGGCGCACGGCCATCCGCTTCGGCAACCGCGACGCGGATGCTCCGCGCCTCTTCGCGCTTTTCCGGGGTGAGCCACATGCGGTCGTGGCCCCACAGGCTCGGGCCCTCGGTGCGCTCATGCGGCGTCCAGTTCGCGGTGTCGATCGAGCGGCCGCCCCAGCCGTATTCGACCAGAAATTTCGACGGCGAATAGGAATAGAACGAGGTGACCTGATCGTTGGCGTGGCGGCCGAGCGTGGTGCCGATCGTCTCCGGCTGGCGCAGCGCGAGATCGTAGGCCTGCCCGACGTCGTCGAGATAGCAGACCTCGAACATCATGTGATGGATGCCGTTCTTGCCGGTGTCGATGAAGGCCAGCGAATGGTGGCGCGCATTGAGGTGGAAGAAATAGGCCTTGAACGGCTTGAGCAGATAGTCGGTCGGCTTGAAGTTGAGGATCTCGGTGTAGAACGGCAGCACGTCCTCGAGCCGCTCGGCGGTGAGCACGGCATGGCCCATGCCGAGCACGCCGGTGCGGAAGCCGGAGATCGAACGGCCCGGCTTGAACGGCTCGGTGGTGACTTCGGCGCCGTGGAAGACTTCCAGCCGGTTGCCGATCGGATCGGAAAATACGATCAGGTCTTTGACCCGGCGTTCATCCGCCAGCGCACGCGAGCCGCGCGCGATTTTCACCCCGGATTTCTCCAGATGCGCGGCCAGCGCATCGAGCGCGCCGGCATCGGCGACTTCCCAGCCGTAGAACGACGGCCCCTCATTCTCGTCGGTATGCACGATGACGCGCTGCTTTCTATCGTCCATGCGCAAAGCGAGCGTGCCGCGGCTTTTGTCGACCAGCTGCATGCCGAGGAAACGGGTGCCGTAAGCCGCCCAGTCTTCGAGGCTTTTGGTGCGGATGCCGACATAGCCCAGCGCGTTGAGATTTATTGCGGCTCACTCATTGTTCCGGCGCAGTCATATCATATTAGGAGCAATACGTAAATTGACGGCCACAAGACCGCGCCTTGAGGCCGTCATGCCCGCACTCGTTGCGGGCATCCACGTCTTGAGTCCCGTTCAACAAAGAAAGTCGTGGATGGCCGGAACAAGTCCGGCCATGACGAAGTAAGGACCAAGTCTTTCAACCGTCATGAGTTCTGCATCACGTCAGCTTGATGCCGGCGAATTTGATCACCTTGCCCCATTTGTCGATTTCGCCGGCGATCAGCTTGCGATAATCCGCGGCGCTCATCGGCATCACGATGCTGCCGAGATCGACAAGGCGCGCGCGCAATGTCGGGTCCGCTAGCCCGGCATTGACCGCGACATTGAGCTTGTCGACGATCTCGGCCGGCGTGCCGTTGGTGGCGCCGAGGCCCAAGCCTCCAGTAACTTCATAACCCGGCACGGTTTCGCTCACGGTCGGCGTATCGGGCAGCGACGCGACGCGCGCCGGCGTCGTCACGCCGAGCACGCGCAGCTTGCCGGATTTGATGAAGCCGAGCGATGAGATGATCGGATCGAACATGACTTGAGCGCGCCCGGATTGCAGATCGGCCTGCGCCTCCATCTCGCCGCGATACGGCACGTGGTAGAGATCGACGCCGGCCATCATCTTGAAATACTCGCCGGCGATATGGGTGAGATTGCCGGTGCCGTTCGAGGCCATGTTGATCTTGCCCGGATTGGCTTTGGCGTAAGCGATGAATTCGGGAACTGTTTGCGCCGGCAACGACGGCGTCACCACCATGACAAAGGGCGTGGCCCCGAAATAGGCGACCGGCACGATGTCGCGCTGGATGTTGAAGGTGAGATTGTCGTGCAATAGCCCGCTGATCTCGTTCGGGGTCGCGATCACGAGCAGCGTGTAGCCGTCAGGCGTGGCGCGGGCGACGGCTTCCGTCGACAGATTGGTGCCGGCGCCGGGCTTGTTCTCGACCACGAACTGCTGGCCGAGCCGGTCCGAAAGCCATTGCCCCATCAGCCGGCCCTCGACATCGGGCGCGCTGCCCGGGGTATAGCCGACGATGACGCGCACCGGACGATTGGGATAATCGAGCGCCGAGGCGATACGCGGCGCGAAGGGAAGCGCGGCAGCGCCGGCGGCGAGCTGCAGCGCGCGGC
Organism: uncultured Alphaproteobacteria bacterium; assembly: GCA_963816565.1. GTDB lineage: Bacteria > Pseudomonadota > Alphaproteobacteria > Rhizobiales > Xanthobacteraceae > BOG-931. The sequence continues at coordinate 35,957 of CAWFLM010000008.1, forward strand.
GACGGTGAAACTTCATGATGATATCCCCCGATGTGGATTTGCGCGTTTCTTTGAATGCAGAGCATAAGCGCGAACGGCTTTTGAGGCGAGCCTATTGCGGGCACGCATCGCGTATTCCGGGTGCGACAAAGATTACGCGCGTCATGCCCGCACTCGTTGCGGGCATCCAAGTGCGATATCTTGTATCTATTTCGGAGACCTCACTTGACGTTTGTCCCTATATCCGTTACATGCCGCGAATCAAATCTCGCTCGGTAAAGGCCATGGCCCGGAGACTAGTTGGGCCATGGGAGCGAGTGCGGTTTTTAAGGCTCACTCAAACCCGAAGAACTTGCAGAACTCGGAAAGCGCCGCGCGCGGCGCGCGGAAGCTGTTGGCCGCATGGGCATGATCGCCGTAGCCGATGGCGACCGCGCAGAACAGCATCTGCTCCGGCGGCATGCCGACGAACGGCCGCACCACGTCGTGCAGGCGCGCCCAGGATTCCTGCGGGCAGGTGTCGAGCCCGTAACCGCGGGCCAGATACATCAGCGCATGGATATAGCCGCCGAGATCGGCCCATTGGCCGGGGCCGAGCCGGCGGTCGATGCCGATGAACAAAGCGACCGGCGCGTTGAAGAATTCGAGATTGCGGTTGTATTGCTCGAGCCGCGCCGCGGCGTCGCCGCGGTCGATGCCGAGCGCGCCGTAAAGCTGCACTCCGTGATAATCGCGGCGCCCCTTATAGGGCTCCCACATCGTTTCCGGGTAGATCGGATATTCGGCGGCGATATGGCGGGCGTCGCGGCCGGCGATGAAGGCCGCGACCTGCCGCTTGAGCTCGGCAAGCGGCGCGGCGGTGAGCGCATAAACCTGCCAGGGCTGCAAATTGCCGCCGGAGGCGGCGCGCGCCGCCCGCGCGATCAAGTCGCGCACGATCGGGGCGTCGACCGGCTTGTCGAGGAACCAGCGGCAGGAGATGCGGGAATCGACGGCTGCGAAAACATCCATGGATACGAACCCGGTTGTGACCATCCAAGGGCTGACTTAACGCCAAGGTCGTATACTATCTCGGCAGGCAAAGGCGAATGCCGCGGCTCAACAGCGGCTTAAATGGGGGAGAAAACCATGGCAATGGATGGGACAATTACGGTTGCGGCGCGGCTCGACCGGCTGCCGCCGTCACGCCATACGCGCCGGCTCATCACGCTGATATCGCTCGGCGGCTGGTTCGAATTCTACGACCTGTTCTTCACCGCCTATATCGCCATCGGCCTGTTCAAGGCCGGCCTGTTCAAGCCGACCACGGCGGGCCTGTTCGACCTGCAGGGCTTTGCCAGTTTCGTCGCCGCGCTGTTCCTCGGCCTGTTCATCGGCACCATCGCCTTCTCCTGGCTGTCCGACCGCTTTGGCCGCCGCTCGATCTTCACCTTCGCGCTGTTGTGGTACTCGGTCGGCGCTTTCATCATGGCGTTTCAGAATTCGCCGGAAAGCATCGATCTGTGGCGGCTCATCGCCAGCATCGGGCTCGGCGTCGAGCTGGTCAACGTCGACACCTACGTGTCGGAATTGGTGCCGAAGAGCCAGCGCGGCCCGGCCTTCGCCTATAACCAGTTCGTCATGTTCACCGCCGTGCCGATCGTCGCCTTCCTTTCCTGGCAATTGGTGCCGCAGACGATTTTCGGGCTCGACGGCTGGCGCTGGGTGGTGATCATCGGCTCGATCGGCGCGGCGGTGATCTGGTGGATCCGCCGCCGCCTGCCGGAATTGCCGCGCTGGCTGGAGCAGCACGGCCGCACCGCGGAAGCCGAGGCGCTGGTTGCGAATCTGGAAAACAAGATTCGCGCCGACGGCGTCGAGCTGCCGCCGCCGGAACCGATCGCCGGCGAAGCCGAGCACAAAACCGGCACCTGGATGGAGATGTGGGACGAGACCTATCGCGGCCGCACGCTCATGCTGGTGATCTACAATCTGTTCCAGACCATCGGCTATTACGGCTTCTCCAGCTGGGTGCCGACGCTGTTGATCGCGCAAGGCATCGGCGTGACCAAGTCGCTCACCTACACCTTCATCATCGCCGTGGCGGCGCCGATCGGGCCGCTCGTCGGCGTGTGGTTTGCCGACCATTTCGAGCGCAAATGGCAGATCGCCGGGGCGGCGGTCGGCATCGCGGTGTTCGGGCTGTTGTTCGCGCAGCAGACCGGCGCGCTGGGAGTGATTATTTTCGGGCTGCTCATCACGCTGTGCAACAACTGGATGTCGTTCTCGTTCCACGCCTATCAGGCCGAACTCTATCCGACCCGCATCCGCGCCCAGGCGGTGGGTTTCGTCTATTCGTGGAGCCGGTTCTCTGCCATCTTCTCCGGCTTCATCATCGCCTTCTTCCTCGGCAACTACGGCACCATTGGCGTGTTCAGCTTCATCGCCGGCGCCATGGCGGTGGTGTTCGTCGTCATCGGCGGCTTCGGTCCCGCGGTCACCAAGCGCCGGCTGGAGGCGATCGCGGCCTGACACATTAATGTCGGCGGCCGCCCTTAAAAATCGTCGGGTGGCTGCCGACATCGTCACATTTGCGCAAAACATGCCCGCCGACGGCTGGGACAGATTCGCTCCTTATGGCTGGCTGCATCTCTTCACGGTCGGGGGCTGCCTTGTCATCATCGCCGGCCTGGTCGCGGCCGGACACAGCCTGGGTCGGGCGCGGCAGCCGAGCTTGCGGCGCATGCTCGGCCTGTTCGGCATCGCCTATTGGCTGTCTTATAACATCTGGTGGAACAGTCACGGCATCGACGTCGCGACCGGGCTACCGCTGCAGATTTGCGACATCAACGGCGTGATCGCGCCGCTAGCGCTGCTCACGCTCAACCGCTGGCTCCGTGCCACGCTTTATTTCTGGGCTTTTGCGCTCACCACCCAGGCCTTCATCCAGCCGGCGTTGCAGGCCGGCCCCGCCGACCCACTGTTCTGGTGGTTCTGGGCGCAGCACACCATCATCCTCGGCTACGCCGTCTTCGATCTCGCCGTTCTCGGCTTTCGGCCGCAGTGGCAGGATTGCGGCCGCGCCGGCGCGACAGGCGCCGCCTATCTGGCGGTCGTGGTGCCTTTGGACCTTTGGCTCAACGCGGATTACGGTTACTTGGGAGACCTGCCGCCGGAGCAAATTCCGCCGTTCGTCGCCGCGCTGGGTCCCTGGCCGGCGCGCGCCGTCATCGTGGTCGCGCTCGCGGCCGCAACCTTTGTCGTCGTCGAGTTGCCGTGGCAAATATCGCGCCGGCGCAATTGCGCGTGAGCGACTATTTGAGCGACCCGAGCCGCTGCAACTCGCCGCGGTCCATGATTTTGACGAGACTGTGCCCAACGTCGCAGACGGCGTTCTTGCGCAGCGAGTTGAGCACACGGCAGGTGTGCACCGGCGTGAGGCCGGTGAAATCGGCGATCCGTTGCTGGCTTAACGGGAACGGAAATTCGTCACCGAGCAATTCGCCGCGCTGTTCGCAGCGCATCATCACATGCACGATCAGCGCGACGATCCTTTCCTGCGCGGTGCGCTGGCCGAGGTCGACGAGACGTTTGTCGGCATCGCGCTGCTCGGCAGCCGTCAAGCACAGCCAAGCGTCAAACAATGAGGGATTGTTGCGAATCCGGGTGCGGACTTCGGCGAAGGAAAGGTAGCAGTAGCGAACGTGGGTCACCGCCTGGATCGAAAAACCCAGCTGACCTTCGAGCATGGAGGTCGGACTGACCAAGTCGCCCGGCATCAGCACCGAGAGGATTTGCCGCTTGCCGTTGGGCAATTGAACGAAGCGAACCGCCCAGCCGTCGCAGATCACCAGCACACCTTCAGTGATCTCGCCGGCGCGATAAATATTCTGCCGCGCCGCGATTTGCCGGTGTTTGCCGGCGATCGCCATCGACTGGCCGGTTCTACCGAACAGTTTGCCGCAGAAATTCTGCGCGCGATACTGACAACTGGTGCACGGCGGATTCGGTACAGCGGGCGTGATGCCGGGCGCGTTCAGCAAATCCCACGGCAAGGCGATTTCACGTAACATGACCGTACGCCGTATTTTGCGATTGCGAGTGAGTTTTCAGTGCTTGCGGGAAGGGTGAGCGGCACCGGGCTCGATAGTCGTCAACTTGCACAGAAGGGCCTTACCCGGTGCCGCTCGTTCGTTGCCACTTTACGCCGACTCACAGCCGGGCAGGATAAGTTGCAACCGTTGTCTTTCACCTAATTTTCGCCTCCGTATAAGCCCGTAGGCAGTCGCGTGACAGTCCGAAGCAGAGCGGAAAAGCGTTTGCGACTGCGCGGCGCGTTACGTAGTTTCCATTAGGTAGATTTATGGATGTTGACGACCGCCGTCCGTGCTAGGGCACTGGTGATAATGCCGCGCCGGATTGTATAATGAAATTATCCATCGCCATAGATATGATCGGCGACAACTCAGAAGTCGAAATAGTTGCTCGCGTTCTTACGCGAGACGAAGCATCACAGCATAAGCAGCCCTTTCGTATATCAGGCAATTTCGTAGCGCAACTGGCGGCAACATTGCTCGATGACCTCGACGGCGGGTCTGGACACCGCGAGAAATCTGACGCAATGCAGCGCTATGAGGTTGCTTCGGCGTCGGGCTCATGTCCTCCCGGCACCGTGATGTGCCGAAAGATATAAATTACCGCCCACAGCAAGCGATCCGCAATCAATACGCCGTCTTGTTGATCTCGCCTGAGCCGGCGACGTACCAGCGTTCGCTGACAAAAGATTTCCCGGCAAGCCGATCTGCCAGCCAGTCGGCGAGCAGAATTGGCGGAAACGGGCCGAGATTGGCAGCCGGCACATTGCCGACCGAGTGGCGCGATTCCTGATACACTACCATCTGTTTCGGGCCTTGCAGCGCCGCCATCAGCGCTTCCGAATGTTGCAGCGGACTAAGTTCCTCCGCTTCGCCCGCGACGCAAAGATAGGGCACGCGGATTTTGTCGGCGTGGCCCTGCCAGGTAATTTTCTTGCGGAAAGCGTCGAACTCGTCTTCATCGGTGATGCCCGACATGTACATGAATCGCTTCTTGAAGGTCGGCGAGGCTTCCTGGAAGATGGTGTGGCAGCCCGGCTCGTGGCACACCGACATCACCGCGCAGGCTTTGATGCGCGGCTCGTTCGCCGTCAGCACGGTGCCGAACAGCGATCCGAAGCTCGTTCCGGCAACGCCGATGCGCGTCGCATCGAGCTCCGGCCGCGCCGCGATCCAGTCGACCAATACCGGTCCGGTCGCCATCCAATTCTCCATCGTGAAGTAAAGCCCGATCATCGGCGCCTCATATTGTCCCGGGCCGTCGATCGCCAGCACCGCCATGCCGCGATTGAGGTACTTGTCGCCGTACAGCGCGACCTGAATCTCCTTGTAGCTGTCCATGCCCGGGATCGCGATCACCACCGGAAGCTTGCCGCTCGAATAGCCCGGCGGCAGATGCAGCCAGGCCGGGATCGCCTTGTCCGCAAACGGCACCCAAACCGCCTCGACATGATGATCCGCAAGCGTCGCATATTTGGCGTAGCACTCCCGCTTTTTGTTGTTGTAGGCGATGTTGGTTTCGTCGTTCTCGTCATAGGGCCATTGCGCGGCGCCCCAATGCACCGCGGCCATGAAGAAGTTGTCGCGCGCGGTGACCTTGCGGTCGGCAAGCGCCGCCGCATTGGCCTTGGCCTCGCGGCGGCGCGCCACTGCGGCGAAGGCGGGGCCGATATCCGCCATTTTCTTCACTCGCTCGCGGATCCCGGCAAAATCGGCGTTGGCCTCGATGCCGCACGGCAAATGGATATAGAGCGAGCGCGGCTGATCCCAATCGATGCCGTTGGCGCGGATGATATTGTCGATAAGCCAGCGCTGCTCATCGAAACGGCGCACCTGGGGCGAGCCGCGATGGTCGAGAATCGGCGGGAAACCTTGTTGTGGGCGATTCATGGCGTAACGCTCCCTGACGGCAAACGGCGCAAGCAGTAAAATTGCGCGCCTTGTGGCGGGCATTATCGGCAAAACCGATGCCATCTTGTCAACGCATCTCGGCGGCGAAAGCGGCGCTCCCGCCGCCGAGCCGCCTCCCCCAGGCTCGATCCGGGGGTCTTGCTGTTATGCGCGATAGTCGTCTTGCGCTGGGCGGCGGCACCGGCCATCCTGACTGCCGTTGAGGAGGAGCCGATGGATCAACACAGCAACGTCAAAGCCGCCATTGCCTATGACGATTTGCGCGAATGGCTGTCGGCCGCCGAAGCGCTCGGCGAAGTCCGCAATGTTTCAGGCGCAAGCTGGCAGGAGGATATTGGCCTTGCCGCCGAGGCGGTGTTGCGCGCCGAGAACGGCCCGTGCGTAGTGTTCGACGATATTCCCGGCTGCCCCAAGGGCTTTCGCCTGCTCATGAACATATTCGCCGGCACCCGCCGCAACATGACGCTCGGTTTTCCCGATCATCTATCCAAATGGGAGCTGAGCGATTGCTATCGCGAGGCTTATCTCAAGGAGCAGAAGATCATTCCGCACGAGATCGTCGAGGACGGTCCGGTGCTGGAAAACGTGCTGATCGGCGACGACGTCGATGTCACGCGATTTCCGGCGCCGATCTGGCACGAAAAGGACGGCGGCCGCTACATCGGCACCGGCACCTACAGTATTACCCGCGATCCGGAGGAAGACTGGCTCAATGCCGGCGCTTACCGCGCCCAGCTGCACGACAAAAATTCCGTCGGGCTCCTGATCGCGGCGGGACATCACGGCGACATTCATCGCGCCAAATATTTCAAGCGTGGCGAGCCGATGCCGGTGGCGATGGTGCTCGGCGGCGATCCGTTGAGCTTCTTCTATGGTGGGCTCGAAGCGCCGTACGGCACGTTCGAGCTGGACATCGTCGGCGGCTTACGCGGCCGGCCGATGAAAATGGTGCGCGGCAAAGTCACCGGCCTGCCGTTCCCGGCCGCCGCCGAGATCGTGCTGGAAGGTTTTGTCACGCCGGATCGCCGCGAGATCGAGGGCCCGTTCGGCGAATGGACCGGCCATTATGCCGGCGGCGCCAAGCCGACGACTGTCCTCGACGTCAAGGCAATCTATCATCGCAACGATCCGATTCTGCTCGGGGTGCCGCCGATGGGCGGCGGACCCGACGAGATGGCGCGTTATCGCGCCGTGCTGCGCTCGGCGACGATCAAACAGAACATGACCAATGCCGGGGTGCCGGGCGTTGCCCAGGTGTGGTGCCACGAAATCGGCGGCGCGCGCCTGTTCCACGCCGTTTCGATTACGCAGCGTTACCCCGGTCACGCCGTGCAGGCCGGCCACATCGCCGCGCAATGCGGCGCGTCGGCCTATGCCTCGAAATATATCGTGGTGGTCGACGACGACGTCGACGTGACCAACCTCGACCATCTGTTGTGGGCGCTGTTCACACGCACCGATCCGGCGCAGTCGATCCAGTTCATCAATGGTTCGTGGGATTCGCCGGCCGACCCGGTGCTGCCGCCGTGGAAGCGCGCCGCGGGCGACATGACGCATTCGGTCGCCGTGATCGACGCTTGCCGGCCGTTCCACTGGCGCGACAAGTTTCCGCCGACCAACACGCCGAGCGCCGAAGTCACGCGCAAGGCCCGGGAAAAATTCGGCTGGCTCTTGGACGGCAAGAAGTAACGGCGCTTGCCGATGAAGCTCGCCGTGCCGGACATGATCTCGAACTCGTATTTTCCGGCCGAGGCCGCGGTCGAGCTCGGTTTTTTCAAGGCCGAAGGCCTCGATATCGAGCTCGAACTCATCTTTCCGGTCGATAAAGCCTACGCGGCGCTACGCGACGGCGCGGTGGATTTCGTCGGCGGCTCGGCCCATTCGGCGCTGGCGGCGTTTCCGGGCTTTCGCGGCGTCAAACTGATCTGCGCCCAGGCCCAGGGCATGTACTGGTTTCTGGTGATGCACGCCGATTTGCACGCGCGGCGCGGCGAGGTTTCCGTCGTCAAGGGCCGCAGCATCGGCGCCGCGCCGTGGGTCGACAAGGGATTGCGCGGCCTTTTGGTCGAGGCCGGCATCGATCTTGAACGCGACCGGGTCAAGATTGCGCCGGTGCCGGGCGCACTCGATGCCGGCGTCAATTTCGGCGTTACCGCGGCGAAAGCCTTGGAGGCGCGCAAGATCGACGGCTTCTGGGCGAACGGCATGGGCGCCGAAGTCGCCGTACGCCGCGGTGTCGGCACGGTGGTGCTCGACGTGCGCCGTGGCGACGGCCCGAAGCCGTGCTTCAACTATACTGCGGCGACAATTGCCGCGACCGATGCATTGATCGCGCGCGCCCCCGGCACGGCCGCGGCCGCCGTGCGCGCCATTGTCAAAACGCAAAGCGCGCTCAAAGCGGACGTGACTCGCGCCGCCGCTGTCGGCAACAAGCTATTTCCTCGGCCTGAGGCCGCGCTAATCACGGACCTTATTCGCCGCGATTTGCCCTATTACGATGCTACGCTCTCGCCCGAGTTTGTCGCCGGCATGTCGGAATTTTCACGGCGGCAACGCCTACTCGACGGCGAACTAGCCTACGAGCAAGCCGTGGCGACGCAGTTTGCAGCGCTCTGGAAGAATTAGATTCACCTCAACTCTTCAACTCATCGCATCTGAAATGATTTGCCGTGCGGGGCACTGCGGTCGTTCATCGAACGGCGCATCCTTTAACCAACGCACTCGGCGAATTGAACAAAATCATCGCCCGGCCAAAAGCAGCGTCATTGCCGCAGGGCGGGCGCAAGGAAACGGCCCGTGCTAGAATTTGATCGAACCTGCGGGGTCAAACAAAGCGCAGGGCCATAGAGCGCACAAGGGAGGAGAAAGCCAATGAGTATCGTTAGACGCAGATTCCTGAAATCCGCATTGGCCACGCCGCTGGTTTTCGCCTCGGCAATAACGAGGGTCCGCGCCCAGACCGATTACCCGACCAGGCCGATCCGGCTCGTCGTCGGGTTCGGACCCGGCGGCGGCACGGACATACTGGCCCGCTTGGTCGGTGCCAAGCTTTCGGAAATCCTCGGTCAATCACTGGTGGTGGAGAACCGGCCAGGAGCATCGGCACGGCTGGCGGCGGAATACGTCGCCAATCAGCCAGCCGACGGCTACACACTGCTGGCCAGTCCGGTTGGACCGATGTCGATGGCGGCCGCCATTTTTCCCGATCTCAAATACGATCCGATCAAATCGTTTGTTCCACTCGGCATGATTGGGCAATTTCCGGAGATCTTCGTGGTAGCGTCGGATACTCCGGTCAAAAGCGTTAAAGAGTTGGTCCAGTTCGCAAGTCAACACCCCGATAAAGCCAATTATCCGAGCACATCACCGGCTTTCACCATTCCGATGGAAGAGTTGAAATTAGCGTCCGGCATGCCCGGGGTGATGGTGCCGTACAAGAGCAGCGGGGAAATGGTTTTGAGCGTCATCGAGGGCCAGTCAATGATGGCGATGATCGATCCGCCGCCGACATTGCCGCAGGTCAAAGCCAAAAAGCTCAAGGCGCTTGCAGTGAGCGGCAATCAACGCATGCCTGAGCTCCCTGACGTGCCTAGCATGGCGGAGGCCGGCTTTCCGAGCGTCGACACGCATTTGTGGAGCGGCGTCTTCGCGCCCATTGCGACCCCGCCGGCGATCGTCACCCTGCTGCAAAGAAAGCTTACCATGGCCATCGGCGACCCTGGGGTCGCGGTGAAACTCCAAGCGCTGGCAGTCGGTCCGGGCGTAGCGACACCCGAGGAGTTTAAGCAGCAGATCGAAAGCGAGATCACCAAGTACAAAGACGTGATCAAGTCCGCCAATCTGCACTTCACCTGATTGGCGCGTCGTCTCACACGAACTGCTGGCTTATTGGGTGGTCTCCTTCGGCGGTCGAATGCGCCAGCCGCCATCGCTTACTGGCATCAAAACCCGCCGGCAGTAAATTGCAGGCGCTGGGTGACGTCGTAGGGCTGTTTGGCGATTGGGTAAGCGTAATCGACACGAAGCGCACCGAACGGCGAGTCCCAGATCAGGCTGGCGCCGACCGAGGAGCGCACCGCACGCGAATTGGCGATCTGCTGCGACGGCGACAGCGAGGTCGCCATGCTCGATACACTCGATGCATTCGTCGCCCACAAGCTGCCGGTATCGGAGAACAGCGCCACTTTCAGTTGCGCGTCCGGCGTCACGAACGGCATCGGCGACTGCAACTCCGCCGTCGTGGTCCAATAGGCATTGCCGCCGAGGTTATCCATGGTGGTGCCGGGCGTGATGTCGCGCGGTCCGAAGCCATAGGGCGCGAAGCCGCGCACCAGTTGCGGGCCGCCGAAGAAACCGTCAAGCAGCGGCAATTGCTGGCCGCCCCACGGCGTGACGTAGCCGCTTTGCGCTCGCACCATGCCGACCAGATCGCCGGCGATCGGGTGATAGAGGCGCACGTCTTCGGTGGTCTTGGCGAAATTCGCCGCTCCGCCCAGTCCTGCGAATTCGTTATTGGTTTGCGCGCGGATTCCGGTCGTCGGATCTCTGGGATTGTCGAGCGTCGAGTAGGTCAGGCCGTTGCCGATCGAGGACACCCAATACGAGCCGGCCTGCGCCGCTTGCTGAATTGGCAGCGACACGGTGCCAAGCGACGGATCGAGTGTGAGGCCCTGATTGTAGATCGAGTAGTTCCAGCTCATACCGAGATTTTCGTTCAGCGGCGTGGCAACGGAAAATTTCGCGCCGTACATGAGCGTGTTGAAGGCCTGGTTGCTGTTGGCAAAGGTCTGCCGGGCGAACACGTCGGCGCCGACGCCAACCCGCTGGCCGAGGAACCAAGGATCGGAGAAAGCGAGGTCGAAACCCCTGGCATATTGACCGTAGGTCACCGACGCCTTGGCGGTATCGCCGGTACCGAAGAAATTCGTATCGCTGATCGAGACCTGGGCCAGCATGCCGTCGGTCGTGGAATAGCCGCCCGAAATGAAGAAATTACCGGTCTGCCGCTCCTCGAGATCGACATCGAGCACGACGCGGTCGGGCGTCGATCCCGGCTCGGTGACGATCTTCACCGATTTGAAATAGCCGAGCCCCTTGAGACGGCGCTCACCGCGATCGACCAGCGCGCGGTTGTAGGGGTCGCCCTCGCCGAAATCGAATTCGCGGCGGATCACCTCGTCGTGGGTTTTGGTATTGCCGTGGATATCGATGCGCTCGACATAGAGCCGTTTGCCCTGTTCGACGGTGTAAACGATATCGATCACATGGCCGGGCTGCCGCTCGCTGCCGGCAACGACGGTCGCGAACAGCTCGCCGGCCTTGGCCAGCGCCATCGTCATATCCTCGACGCTCTTGGCGACGGCATCGGCGTCGTAGACATCGCCAACCCGCGTCTGCAGGACCTGGCGCACAGCCGCCACATCGACGGAGCTGACGATCAATTCGACCTTGACGTTGCCGAGCCGGTATTGCGGACCTTCGTCGAGCTGGAATGTCAGGACGATGCCGTTCCGGGCCGCGTCGTAGTCCGCCGTGGACGTCATCTTCGCGTCGGCGTAGCCGTGGTCGAGGTAGAAACGGCGGACGAGATCGCGATCGGACTCGATGCGGTCGGCATCGTAAACGTCGTTGTCGAGCAGAAAGCTCAAAACGTTGCTCGTACCGGTCTTGACCACGGCTTTGAGCTTGGTTGTCGAAAATGCCGTATTGCCGACGAACCGGATTTGCCGCACCGCGAGCTTGTCGCCTTCCTTGATCTCGAAGACCAGATTGACGCGGGCGAGCGCCGCGGAATTTCGGCCGGCATCGCCGCCGGATCTTTTGGCGGCGATTGTTTCCGGAACGACATGGACGTCGTAATAGCCGCGCTGACGATAAAGCGAGAGGATGTTTACGACGTCACTCTGCACCAATGCGCGCGACAGCGGACCGTTCGCCCTGGATTAAATCGCCTTCGTCAGGTCGGCGTCCTTGATCTTTTTATTGCCCTCGAAACTGACGATGCCGATGGTCGGATTTTCAACGACGTTGACCACGATGCCGGCGCCGCGGCGCGAGATCTTCACGTCCTTAAACAGGCCGGTCGCATAAAGCCGCTTGAGCCCGGCATCGAGCGCCGTCGCATCGAGCCCTCCGTCAGGCGCCGGATGAAAATAAGAGCGGATCATGCCGGCGTCGATGTGCCGATTGCCGGATACCGTGATTGGCGAAGCCGCGCCCTTGGCATCGAGGGCGCCTGCGGCCGCGGCATGCGCCGGTGCGGCAATCGCGAAAAACCCCGCGAAGATGACGGCAATCCCCAAGCAACGCATGACGCGCGGCTCCCCGACCCCATCGGTCGGGAAAATCTCAACAAAACGCCGCGGCGGGAGCGTGACGGATTGTGTCGAAATGTGAGGTATTGTTGGGGCGGTTGCCACAAAGGTTTACGCGCAAGGGGTTTTTGTCGGCGCTAGCCGCCACGCCAAGCGCTGTGCCGTTTACCACTTGGGCCGAATAGTCGCGTTCGGGCGCGCCCGCAACCGCATCATCAACGGTACCGCCCGTTGAGCCAGTCACTCCGGCTTGAGGCCGGCGAGCTTGACTACGTTCGCCCATTTCTTGACTTCGTCGGCGACGAATTTTCCGAATTCACCGGGCGTCATCGGCATTGGCTCGGCGCCGAGGTCGCCCAGCCGCGCTTTGACGCTAGAATCGGCCAGGACTGCATCGATGTCGCGGTTAAGCTTGCTGATGATGTCTCCGGCCGTGCCGCTCGGCGCGCCGACGCCGTGCCAAACGCTTGCCTCGTAACCGCGGACAAATTCACCGACCGTTGGGATATCGGGCAGCACATCCGACCGCGTCGCGCCGGTCACCGCGAGAGCGCGGAGCTTGCCGGCTTTGATATTGGCGATCGAGGTAGCGATCGGAGCGAACGTGACTTGCACGCGTCCGGCAAGCAGATCCGGCATGTAACTGCTGGTGTAAGGAACATGCACCAGATTGACGCCGGCCATCTGCTTGAACAACTCACCCGCCAGATGCGGCGCCGTCCCGACGCCGCCCGAGGCGAAATTGATCTTGCCGGGATTGGCTTTGGCATAGGCGATGAACTCCGGGAGCGTCTGCGCCGGGACCGAGAGACTGACGACGAGCACGCTAGGCGAGCGCACCATGCCGGCCACGGGCGCGATATCTTTGGTGATGTCAAAATCGAGATGCTGAAAGAAACTTGCATTGATGGCGTTGCCGAGCGTCATGTAAAGCAGCGTATAGCCGTCGGCCGGCGCGTGGACGACAGTATCGGCGGCGATATTGCTGCCGGCGCCCGGGCGGTTGTCGATGATGACATTCTGCCCGAGCCGCTCCGACAACGGTTGTTGCAGGATGCGCGCGACGATATCGGGCGCCAGACCGGGTGCGAAACCGACGACCAGGTGCAGCGGCCGGGTGGGGTAATCGAGCGCGAAAGCGAGCGGTGGAAATAAAGGCGCAACGGCAGCAACTGCCGCCAGATACAAAAATCGTCGGCGCGGCAACTGCATATCTTATCCCCACGGCATGGAACGTGTTTCCCCACAGGCGGCCAGACTACGTGATATCCGTCGCTAGGCGCAATGCGCCACTAGTGTCCCGATTCCGAAGTTCGCATGATTATGCGGCACGCTCGGTTGCGAACTTCGGAATCGAAAGGACACTAGGGTCTGTACTCAGATAGCCCATTGAAAATCAACAGCGAACATGATTCACCCGTGGTCGGAGGTGCATCATGCGGTTTGATTTGAGCGACGACGAATGGGCTCTTTTCGAGCCCCTGATGCCGAAAAGCCGAAAGAGCGCCCGCGCTGACGATCGCAAGATCATGAACGCGATCTTTTATGTGCTGCGCACTGGGATGCCATGGCGTGATTTGCCGGACCGCTATGGGCCCTACACGACGGCGTACAATCGCTTCAATCGCTGGTCCGGTCGCGGTATCTGGAAGCGGATTTTCGACGCCCTGGCATCGAAATCGCGCGACAGTCTGTATCTGATCGACAGCACGATCGTGAAAGCCCATCGTGCGGCCAGCGGGGCAAAAGGGGGGAGCAAAATCAGGCGATCGGCATTAGCCGCGGCGGCCGTACCACGAAAATCCACGCTCTCGTCGACAGCAAAGGTCGCCCACTGAACTTCACGGTGACGGGCGGCCAGGTGCACGACAGTCAGGTCGTTGGCGACGTTCTCGACACTCCCAGACCGCCACTGGCCGTCACCGCCGACAAGGCTTACGACAGCGACAGAGTGCGTCAGCAGATCAAGGATGAGGGCGCTCTACCGATCATCCCCAGCCGCAGCAATGCAACCAAGAAAGCCTATTGTCCGAAGCGCTTTTACCGTCGACGCCACAAAATCGAAAACTACTTCTGCCGCATCAAAGATTGGCGCCGGATCGCCACTCGCTATGACAAACTCGCCCGAAACTTCCTTGCCGCCGCCGCCCTCGTTGCCGCACTCTACTGGATCAAATTGTAAGTCCAGACCCTAGCAACGTATTGATCTAGTGTGGCTTTGGTTCAGAAGTCCGCACGACGAGCCCAGCCGAGAGATTGGTGCGGACTTCTGAACCGCCACACTATCGGCTAGACGGCGCGCCTTGGGGACCTTCGAGAAACTAACCCGTTCGATTCGGGCCCACCACCGCCTCGACATTGCAAATGGCGCAGAAAATTTTTCCACCGGGAGCCGCGCGGAAGCCGTCCGAGACGCGTGTCAAAGTCGTGCCCCAGTCGCCGCGTTGATAAACCGGATCCTCATTCTCTTCCCAAACCGCCGCCCCTTTCTGTCCGCACTTCGGACAGACCACATAGGCAATAAATCGTTCTCGCATGGCGTCAGTACTCGCTACTCGCTGGCCATCGTCGGGACGATACGGTCGAGTTTAAATCTTAAATATGGCCGCGCGAAACGGCGCTCCTCCATGATCGCACGCGCTGGCACATTTTTGACGGCATGCCGCCCGTGTTCTGACAGGATGCAAAATTAGCGTCCCCTTCGCGAAGGGCGAGATGAACGCCCGCGACCGTCAGCGTTTGCGTAGTTTAGTCGGCGCCGCGTGCCATGGTTGAGCCGGGAAGCAGCGAAGAATTTTCACTGGCGCTGGTCAACGCCGCATTGCTCCTATTATGGCCGGTGTTTCCGGGATTGTTGATTGGCTACGCCCGGCAGGCATTGGCGGCGCGCCATATTCGGCCGCAATTCGCGCTGCGCAAATCCGAAACGCTCGAATTGGATCGAGCGGTGCAGTTATACGAGAAGGTGTGCCGCCAGCTCAAATCGCTCGAAAAACAGAACGGAAGCTCGTCCGGCTTCTGGCAGGGTTTGTTTCGTCGCGAAAGATGGAGCGATCGCAACGACGATGAAATCGAAGATCTCCAAGTCCATGCGCAGCTTTTGCGGGAAACCATTGTCCGCCTCAAACGCCGTCCGCTCAAGCGGCTAACATCCTGGGCTCACCTGATCAGCTCGAAATCCGCCCTGGGCCGCGGCGTGGCCGCGTATGTCGCAGGCTTCTTGCTGATGGTCGTCGTATTCCACGGGCCCGAGCAGCCGGCTTGGGCCGACGAATTGACGACCGGCGCGAATATCGTCCTGGCGTGGTATCCGATCGACCAGCGCATTTTCTACGCCAATGCCGTCGCTACGGGATTTGCGGCCGCGGCACTACCGTTGTTCTATCTGGCGCGATGGATCGGGCTACGCCGCGAATATGGATGCGAGTTTTGCTGGTTCAGGGAGCTGGCACGCAGCGATCCCGCCCAGCCCGTCGATCGAATTAATATCGACGACGCCGAGGAAGACATCGCGCGGTCGGCGGAGACGACGGAGACCGACATGGGCAAAGCGTGGTTCGCCGTCCTCGGTCTTTCATCCGCGGCCACTGTCGAACAGGCCAAAGAGGCGTATAAGCGGCTCGTCAAGCAGAACCATCCGGATCGCGTGCACGACATGTCGCCGGCCTTGCGGAAGCTTGCCGAGGCGGAGACCAAAAGATTGAACGCCGCCTTCAGGCAGGCACTGATGGCGCGGGCCGAGGCCGCAACTGCTGACTCGACGGCGAATTGACCGGATTAAGCCGCATTAAGCCGCTTGGCCGCGCGTGAGGCCTGCGCCGGGGCGGGCTTCGTTGATCGCAGCGACGGAGCGCTCGACTGCCGACCACAGCCGCGCGATCTCCGAACTGGCCATGGATTCGGGCGCCACCTCGCATACGCTCGAGCCGGCGGCGAGCGTAAGCACGTAGCCGGTGCGTTGGCTGATCTGGCCCGACCAAACCGGGATGCCGAGTTTGTCAAAGAACATCCTCGACTGCGTGACCGCCGGAGCTTCTTTGTCTTCGCGCTTCACCGGCGCGGCATTGAGTACGACCGCGTAGGGCTTGTCGCGTTCGCGCGCAGTGGCCACCGTTTCGCGCACGGCGTTGAGATCGAAGAAGCCCGGGCGGGCCGGAATGAGCACGAAGGTCGCTGCGCGGATCGCCTCCAGCGCCACCACCCACATGCTGGCGGCGGTGTCGATGAAGGCCCACTCGTAACCCTCGACCATTGCCGTAGCGAGCGCACGGTCGATGCCGCGAGCGGCGTTGCGCAATGGCGGATCGCCGTCGGCGCGAAGCGAATGCCAGAGCGTGAGCGAGCCCTGCGGATCGGCATCGATAACGACGCAACGGTGGCCGGCCTGTCGGGAAAATGCGGCGAGGTGAGCCGTCAAGGTGCTCTTGCCCGCCCCACCCTTTCGCGACGCCATCGTGATGATGTTCATGCGTGATCTCCCGATCACTTGTCTCGGCAATGCTGCGGTAAGAATGGTTAACGAATGGTTACAGCGGCATTTCCGGCGCATTTGCGCGCCTCCGACTGCACGCCAGGCGAACATGACGCGACTTCCGCCGGACCGGCCAACCGGTCTGGAGAATCAAATTCGACGACTGACCCCCAATCTTTAGCGAAACGCCGCCGCTTTGGGAATCGGTTCCGTGCGCTGACCGGCGGGCCTATGCGCCGCCGGCGGGCTCGTCGGGAAGATTCTTCACGCTTTCGGCGACGATTTTCGTCAGTTGCATCACCGATTGGCTAAGCGCGGCATATTCGACGATGTCGCGCTGAACGCGATCGCCGTCGGATTGCAGCTTCTCGCGCAACGTCCGCAATTCGCCGATCAGATTGTCGATTTGACGCGTCGAGCTTCCCGAGACCCGGCGCAGCAGGGTACTGAGATTGGTCGCAGTCATTTCGCCGTCACCGCTGTCGCCTTGACGAAGAACCGTGCTGCCGCGTGTCAGTTCGCGAATATTTCCTTCGACTTCCGCCTCGCCCGATTTATCGATTTCGGCGGACCCAAATGGCTTGGCAAAATTCATGACGCACCCCTACTCTATACGTCCACCCGTTTGCGGTGGCTCCACCACCGCGCATGGCCGCATGAAAATGTGACGGCTTCGCGGCCCAGGCGAGTCGCAAATGATCACAGTTCGATCATGCGGTTGCCGGAATCCATTGCAATGACTCGTGTTGTTCGTTGCGCGATGCGGCGAAGGCAACGCCGGCATTGAGCGTGAGCGATCGGCCAATGGCTTGCGGTTGAGGTGTTGCTGCTACGTTTGTTTGTGTGTGTCGGTTGCGTAGAGTAAGCCTGCCGCGCGGGGGTGAACATGCGGGCGTTTCTGCGGCGGTCATTCGGTTCAACGCGTCTTTCATCCAAACAACTGGGTTGGGTCGTTTTAATCGGGGCATTGGCCGCAGTCGTCGCCGTCAGTCCCGGCCTGGCGCAAAAGCGCCGTGCGTTCGACGGCAACGCGCCGATTCCGGACAAGCCGGATCTGGGCTCGCTCGGCGCGCAAATCAACGCCAACACCATTGCCATCGTGTCGGGCAACATCAACGCCGCCTGGCTGACGCTGGCCTACGATCTGTCGGCGGTTCTCGACGACGGCAATGATTTCCGCGTCTTGCCGGTGATCGGCAAGGGCGGTGCGCAGAACGTGCGCGACGTTCGCTACCTCAAGGGCATCGATCTCGGCATTACGGTGACGAGCGTGCTCGGAAAATTCCGCCGCTCGGGCGAACTCGGCGATGTTGCCGACAAGATCGACTACATCACCAAGCTGTCCGACGACGACATGCACGTGATGGTGCGTGCCAATTCCAGCATCACGTCGCTCGATCAATTAAACGGCAAAAAGGTCAATTTCAGCGACATGGGCAGCGCCACGGAAGTGTCCGCCGGCGACGTGTTCGACCGGCTCGGCATCAAGCCTGTCGAGGTCAATATGGGCCAGGCCGACGCCTACGAGAAAATGAAGACCGGCGAAATCGCCGCGACGATTCAATTCGGCGCCAAGCCGGCGCCGGCGATCGCCAAGCTGCATTCCAGCGACGGCATTCGGTTGCTGGCGGTGCCCTATGATCGAAAATTGCAGCAGGACTATTTGCCGGCGACGCTGACCAGCAAGGACTATCCGGGAATCATCGCCGACGGCCAGAGCGTCGACACCATCGCCTATGGCGCGGTGATGATCTGCTATAATTGGCCGAAAGGCACGGATCGCTATCAGCGCATCGCCAATTTCGTCGATCACTTCTTCTCGCACTTTTCCGAGTTTCGGAAGCCGCCGCGCCACCCGACCTGGCGCGAGGTGAATCTGGCGGCGGATTTGCCCGGCTGGAAACGCTTCCCGGAGGCGCAGGACTGGCTCGACAGCCATCGCAACGCGTCACCGCAGGTCTCGGCGCAGCAGGCCGATTTCGACCAGTTCCTCGCGCAGCGCGCCGGCGGCATGCCGGACCTGAGCACGCCGCAGCAACGCGACGCGCTGTTCCGCGAATTTCTGCAATGGAGCCAGCAACACCCGCATCCGCAGAACACGGGCGGATAACTGCCGCCGTTCGGGCGGCCAAGCCCTACAGCGCGCGCGTGGTATCGTCGAACAATTCCTCGACCGAATAGCGTCGCGGGATGATCTTCATTTCCAGCGCATAGCTCGACATCAGCTCGAGCGCCGGCTTGACCGCTTCAAAGCCGAACGGAATGGTGTCGATGGCGCCGGGCTTCGGCAGGCCGGCGGCCTGTCTTGCTCGCCCTCAGCATGCGATAGACTTCGCGCACCGCGCCGGGATCGGACTTCGACAGCGTGCTCTTGACCACGACCATATGGTTGATCGGCACGGTGGCGTGCTTCCGGTACCATTCCCGGGCCGCACCGTCGGGATCGGGGATGACGCTCTTGAGCCGCGGGTCGGGCGGCACATTGCTGCCGAAGATCGCGGCATCCAGTTCGCCGTCGAGCACCATTTTGGTCATGTCCTTCCCCGCGGCGGCGCGCTCGACACCAGGCGGATCGCGAAATTCGGCCAAATGCGCATCTTCGAACGTCACCCATTTCACCTTGGAGAGATCGAGACCGTAATCCTTCCACAGGATGCCGCGCAGCCAGCACCCTGTGGTTTGCGCGAAGGAGCGAACGCCGACACGGCGGCCAGGCAGCATGTCCGGTGTCAGGGTGCCGCGCTCGGAATTGTGCAGCATGGTGCCATGCTGAAAGCGGCCATACATCGTCGCCGGCATTAGCATGATAGGCTTGCCATAGGCCTTCGCCTGCAAATAGGTAACCAGTGCCATTTCGCTGACGTCGAATTTCTGCTCGCGCGCCATCATGAAGAACGCCTTATAGACCGGACTGACTTCGGTCAGGCGCAGCACCACGCGGTCGGATTTGATCTCGCCGTTCTTGAGCGGCTGGGTATGCGGGTAGGTCCCGAAGCAGGCGTCCAGCGTCTCGACTTTTTCCGCGGTCATTGCGCTCATGTCGGCTTACCTCCCGAATTGATTTAATCCTATGATTTGAGACGACCTGAGACTAGTCCTCAACCCGCCCTGCGGAGCATGACCCTTATGCCCAATGACGTTCCTCGCATTCCAGCCGAAAGGCTCGCCGGCTTCGTCGTCCGCGTCTTCACCGCGGCCGGCTTGCCGGCGGACGACGCGCAAACGCTTGCGAATCTCATGGTCGAGGCCGATCTGCGCGGCAGCGACACTCATGGCGTGATCCGGCTGCCGCTTTACGTGCGCCGCATCCGCGCCGGCGGCATCAATCCCAAGCCCGATATCCGCGTCGTCAGCGACCGGCCGTCCGCGGCCTTGATCGACGGCGACAACGGCATGGGGCATCTGGTGATGCGGCGCGCCGCCGAACTTGCCATCGAAAAGGCCAAAGCGACCGGCATCGGCTGGGTCGGTGCGCGCATGAGCAATCATGCCGGGCCGGCGGCGCTTTACGTGACGATGCCGCTCAAGCACGACATGATCGGGCTCTATTTCGCCGTCGGCAGCAGCAACCACCTGCCGCCGTGGGGCGGCAGCGAAAGCCTACTCGGCACCAATCCCATGGCGGTGGCCGTTCCGGCGGAGCGAGAGCCGCCGATCGTGCTCGACATGTCGCCGACGGTTGCCGCCTACGGCAAGGTCCGGCTCAAAGCGCAGCGCGGCGAACCGATGCCGGTCGGCTGGATGATCGATCGCGAGGGCAAGCCGCTGACCGACCCGAAGCGCGCCGACGAAGGTCACCTGCTCCCCATCGGCGACTACAAGGGCTCGGGCTTGAGCCTGATCATCGGGCTTCTGGCCGGCGCACTCAATCGCGCCGCGGTCGGGCGCGATGTGGTCGATTTCGTCAAGGAAGCCGGCACGCCGACCAATACCGGCCAGGCGATCGCGGCGATCTCGATCGAGGCGTTCTTGCCGCCGGCGGAATTCAAGCGCGGCGTCGACCGCCTGATCCGCGATATTCGCAATTCGCCGCGGCTGCCGGGCGTCGAGCGCATCTGGCTGCCGGGCGAACAGAGCCACACCAAGCTTTTGGACCGCCGTGCGCACGGCGTACCGGTGCCGAAAGCGCTGCGTGACAGCCTCGATGCGCTGGCCCGCGATCTCAACGTTGAGCTGCTGGGCTAGCAATGAGCAGCGCCAAGACGCGCGGTACTCCGGTCGGCCTCGTCGGCTTGGGCCTGATGGGCGAAGTTTATGCCCGCCGCCTCGTCGCAGCGGGGCTGCCGGTGATCGGCTTCGACATCGACGCAGAGAAAAATGCCCGGCTTGCGGCCATGGGCGCCCGCGCCGGATCGCTCGCCGAGATGGCGCGCGACTGCGAACCGATCGTGCTTGCAGTCTTCAATACCGATCAGGTCGAGGAGGTGGTCGAACGCGCATTGCTGCCGGCGGCCGCCGGCAAGATCGTCATTTGCACCTCGACCTGCGATCCCGATCGCATCGCCGCACTCGGCGCGCGGGTGGCCGATCGCTTGCGCTTCCTCGAAGTGCCGGTGTCCGGCACCAGCGAGCAGGTGCGCCAGGGCGACGGAGTAGGCCTCATTGGCGGCGACGCGGAGATCGCGGCGGCTGCCGCGCCGGCGCTCGACGCACTGTTCCCGAGACGTTTTCATATCGGCCAGATCGGAGACGGCGGCCGCGCCAAGCTCGCCATCAATCTGATCCTCGGCCTCAACCGTCTCGCGCTCGCCGAAGGCCTGGTGTTTGCCTCCCGCCTCGGTCTCGATCCGGCGGCGCTGCTCGACGTGGCGCGGGTATCGGCCGCGGCGTCACAAGTGATGGACACCAAGGGGCCGAAAATGGTGGCGAGAAATTTCGTGCCGGAAGGCCGCGTGCGCCAGACGCTCAAGGACACGCATCTGATGCTCGATCAGGCGCGCAAGGCCGGCCAGCAACTGCCGCTTCTCGAAGTTCACGCCGACGTGCTGCAGGCCTGCGTCCGTCATGGCGACAGCGAGCAGGACAACGCATTGTCATCGAGGAAATCCGCCGCCGCGCCACAGTGCGCTAAGATCAAAAATGTTAGCGACATGCAGATATTGCATGTTTGAATAACATAAGGCGGCGCTGACGGCGCCTTCCCTGATTTTGCGTTCGAATGAGCAGAAAAAAGCCCGGCGGCGTAGCCATCGTGTTGAAAAACATAACTTTTTTGGCTTCGTTTTGTCACCCCAAGCCCTGAACCATCACCGTCACCGAAGACGACTTCGTTAAACCGCGAAGCGCCCGGTCCCGGCGCGCCGCAGCCTGACGCTCGTAGCGGTCGATCTTGGTAAGGTCAGGCAAGACCTGCGCAATCGCCGCAGTCAGCGGGTCTGGGGGTACCTCGCCTGGCGTTTTGGCCATGGCCATTGCTGCCGCGGCAGCGTTGATCAGCCCGGCCTTCAGCCGGCGTATGTGGTCGAGGTCAAGCTCGGCCCGCGCGATTGCGCGGGCGAGCTCGATGGTGGTGAAATCGCTGGTCGCACCGACGAGCTCGCGCGCCAGCGCCTCAACGCGCGCCAGTTGGCCCGCATCAAAAGCTATCCGGGTGGCGAGACCGTGCCGCTCGGCGTTGCGCCGCGTTCGACGTTTTGCAGCTACGCCACGTGGACCGGTGCTCATGGCCGCATTGCGGCGATTGGCAGCGATTTTGCGGGCGCTAGCCATGGTAAGTGGCGCTCTTGTTGTTCGGTACCCCGCCACAGCTCGAGCGAAAGCACGTCCATGTCACCTGTGACCACGGGGATCTCACGTTGGTCACTTTTTTGCCTCCGCGCACCTGTCGCTCGCGATTTGACCTTTCGCGTCGGCGCGACTGTCGCTCGCGATGTGGCGACGAAGCGAGCCCCGATATTCTGCCAATGCGCGAACTGCCCTCAGCCAGCGCGATTTCGCAGAGGCGAGAAGACGGTCGAAGTCGGCAAGCTGTGAACGACAGTGTTCCACAACCTTGGCCTCAATCGCGGTCGCGTCAAGCCCGTAGCCAGCAAGCCGTTTGGCGACGCGCTCTCTGCACCTCCGGTTCCGAAAACCAAGCAAAGGACAGTTCCCTCGCTTTGTCCCTGACCTCCCATGACTCGCGGTCGGGACGGCACATGAGGTCGGGAAGGAAGTACTCTAGCACTTCACGGAAAGCTGTATTGAGCAGCGCCACCTTGGCCCGCCGCAGCCGCCGGATTTCCCATTGCTGGTGACTGATGTCGGTGAAGTACATCCGCTCGATCGGCCCCTGCGGACAGATCTCTTTCTTTAAGGCGCGGCGCACCTGTTTATATTCTTGCCGCGATTTAGTAATGAGCAAGGGAGCCGGCGAAGACTTGGACGTTTTGGATTTCTGCGATTGTGATGGCCTCGGAGGCCGGAACCCCGACAGCGGCGAAATCGGTGGTGAATCAGAAGTCATCAAAGTATCGGTTTTCGACATAATATTACCTCCGCAGCCGTGGCTGCTCTGTTGGAATTGCTGCATGAATAGTGTTTCATTAAAAGCTAGTGCAATGCAACATCTGATTGATGTAACAAGTCTTTCGGCGGGAACACCGCCAGTGGTGGCTCAATAAATTGCTTCTTAATCGCCTTCTACATGGGCGATTAGTTGCTTTTAATCAAGGAGACATCATGCGGCGACGCTTCACTTTTTTGTCAGCCGCAAATTTCGGCCAATAAAAGTTCACGATAAGGTCCGGTTAGGATGGCCATTGTTCTTCGCAGGAAGATACCTGTGCCGCATTAAAACCCGATCAGTCCAACTTCGGTTCCCTTGAGACTTGCTGCTGAGTTCCGCTGCTTCCAACGATGACAAAAAACTAAATATCAATGTCGCAAACCGTCACTGTTGTCACGCTACCAAGCAACTCGCGGCATTTTTCCGACGCTGTTCATGGCGGCAGAATTGCTAAAGCTTCTAGCCCCGGAGCAGGCCGGGGCCGCCACCGGCGAATTAGTCCTCAAGCCGCCGAGCCGTTGGCCGCTCGCGTCAGAACGCCGTGTTACCAACCGGGCTGGCGGAACTCCTTCTGGACCACGGCAATCATGCCGTCGTGATGGATTTATCGCTCTCCAATGTTGACGACGAGCCATAGGCTCAGTCGCCCGTCAGCAATCGTCTGGAGCTTCTCCGCGTTTATCAAATTCACCGTGGTGTTATCGTTGACGAACTCGACCGACTTGGCCCGTGATCAAAAGGGCGCTCCAGAGTTGCATCGAACGCACTCAACGGCTGCCGAACACAAGCGAGTTCGGTGCTATCTGGGCGTTAACGGCTGTGTGCGTCACGTCTGCTTGGAGCTTGGTCGTGAACCCAATTCAGACCATGCGCGAGGCCGCTCATATGCCAAAGCGCCGCGAAAGCAGCTAATGTTGCTAGGGCACCGATGATCCATTGATTTTTGCGACGTTCACGTTCGAAATGGCGTGCGATGATTCGGCGGAGTCAGAACAATGCAGGAAGTTAACGAGCAAGAAATGATTCGTCTTGCGCCTCGAACTGCGCGCAGCGTCCGCAATGAAATCACTTTTCTTCAGAGTGTCATGCAGACTGTAATCGGCGATGAGCGTATCTCTGTAGATGTTCGTGACAAGATCACAATGATTAAGATGATGGCTGGAAGTGTTTCGCAGCTTGCTTGGCAATTTTTGGTAATTACGGGTACTCAAGATGAGATACTCACAATCGATCTAAGGGATACGATTTTACAACTGACCCATCTGATCGAGCGTCTTTTGGGTGAAAATAATCGACTACAAACATCGCTCGATGACGGCCTTTGGCCTGTTCAAGTAGATGAGATGACGATTGGCGAAATACTGCTTTCGCTTGTGGCAAATGCTCGTGAAGCCATGCCTGGGGGCGGGACGCTCTGCATTCGAGCGCGCAACGTCACGAAGGCTCAATGTCAAGCACAGTTAAAGAGCGCGGCCTTTGCCGCAGATTACGTACTTGTTGAGGTGACTGATGAGGGTATCGGGATACCGGAGGAAATTATGTGCCGGCTGTTCGAACCATTTGCGACGACCAAAGGCTGGGGCCATGGATTCGGCTTAGCGAAAGTGCAGCACACTGTCAGGGGTCTCAATGGTCATATCATTTGCCAATCGAGAGCGGGACATGGAACGACCTTCGAGATGTTTCTACCTCCGCATAATGCTGCGCCGTTGGAGTAAAATGCGATGAGAAGCAATGACGCGGCAAATGTTCGATACAATAGATGCTATCGCATGCTCTCCCAGAGTTACTTGTTCTATGCGGTGCGCTCATAGCGGCTGAGCCGGTCGAGCGAGTAAATCGGCAGATTGGCTAGACGCAAGAAGATTGATTACGGCAGCATTGGCGCGTCATCAAACCGGACCGGCTGGACCGGGTTGACGAGAAATACTGGCCGTTGACACACCGCTGGACAGCCCTCAATCAAAGGCTCTTCGCGCGGGTTTCCCGTAAATTAGCTGCGCTGTGGATCAGCGAGTGCAAGTGACCCAGCTGGATTGCCGCCACTGTTTCGTGAAAACGGAATCAAATTCAGATCAAAATCGCCCTTGTTGGGGCACGACTTCGTAATAGCGGTACTTTTACTTACACGGGCGGGGTCAGCGGGGCAGCGCCCGCCGAGTTTGAGCGCCGGATATGATCTGAACATGACTTTCACAATGCGGCGAGAGAACCGTGAGGAAAAGGGTCATCGCGCCTGGCTCGACACCGGCGGGGACGGCCCATTGTTGGCCTGCACATTGGTCGATATTTCCGCAAGCGGCGCCAAGCTCGCGCTCGATGCCAGCGATGAAATTCCGGAAGTTTTCAGTCTGAGGTTGACCCGATACGGGCAGCCGCACTTTGCCTGCCGCACGGTGTGGCGCAATGCCAACACGATCGGGGTGACTTTCGCGAGGGAATGACGAGACGACTGTTCGCATGAGCAGCCATGGCGACTTACTCAATGAGAGAGGAAGCAAAATGGCAAATTTCGTGCTGCTGATTGTGGTTCTTCTCGCCACTGCGAGCTTTGTGTCTTACACCGCTCAAGACATTGCCGCGGCCGGCTATGGCCAGAACTGGGCCAACGACGTTTGTTTGGCCGCTCCGTTTGCCTGTCAGAGCCCGCAGCTGATGGCCTATATCGCAGCGGGCTTTACCGGGCTCTGGATCTTGATGAAATTCGTTTCGGCGCTGCGCGATTAGTGCGGGTTCGCTCAGCGCAATGGACCGGCTGCGGCGACCGCCGCTTTGTTGATTGTGTTAACACATCGTTAACCATACACGCCTTCTACTTCGGATACGGATTTATACCGGTGCGCCTGCTTCATGCCGAAACCTGTCGAATTCACCTACGCTGAGACAATCAATCGAGCGGCGATGAAGCTTCTCGCTATGAGCTTTCGGCCCGAACTCAAGGCATCGCTGATCGACGAAATCGGCGCGGCGGTAGCGATTCGCGGCGGCCAGATCGACAATCAATGGCTTGCGAACTTCGATCTTCGCATCGTGTTCGAGGAAATTGCCGAGCGCACAATGGCGATATTGTCGGTGGTGCTTCGCCAGCGCCTGCCGAACATAGCCGACGAGATGGACGCGGCCTTTGGTGAAAGCCTGCGTGATTTGCTCGACTCATTCGCACATCAGTTTCCTACACTGTAGCCAGCGGGATTACTCCGATAGGCCGCCCAGCGCGTAGGCGGCGCGGGTCAGAACGCCGGGCTCCAGACCGAGCTGGGCAAACCACTTCTTAAATACCGTCGCGATCATTCCGCTGCGGAAGATCTGCGCCAGTCCGCTATTGACGGCCAAACGCAGCGCCCAGTCGCCGCGCGGCAAGACGATGGCGTAGGCCTCGATCGACAGATCGTCCGGCAGCATGATCACTGTCTGCGGATCTTTGATCTCAGTCCCGACCAAGAGCAGCTTATCAGCGGCATAGCCATCGACCTGGCCGGACTGCAGCGCGGCCATACCGTCGTCGCGCGTGTTCACATTGACCAGCGTCACATCGATATTGTCACGGCGCCCTTGCGCCATCACCGCGGCGCCATTGGTCGTGCCGGAGACGACAGCGATCTTCTTTCCGGCCATCCCGGCGAAGCTGTCAATGTTCGAGGCGCGCGTCACCAGTATACCGGTAGATTCGACGAAAATGACGTTCGAGAAATCGACCTGTTTCATGCGCCCCAGCGTGACGCTAGTTGAGCCACACTCAAGATCGGCTTGTCCGCCGGCCACTGCGGTCAGACGCGTGTGGACATCCACCGGCACCCATTGGATGGCGAGGTCTTGGAGGCCAAATTGCTGCGCAATCGATTTGGTCACCAGTTGGCATAGATCGATCGAGAACCCGACCGCTTCATGGTTGTCGTTGGCGAATGAAAATGGTGTCGCATCGGTACGATAGGCAATGCGAATGGCTTTGGTTTCGGTGATGGCTTTGAGGCGACTATCGGAAGGAAACTGCGATTGCGCCATCGCCGCGGTCGTCACCGCGAAAAAGGCCAGGACAAGACTGAGCCATCGAGACATTGTCGCACCACGCCCCTTCAGGAATTTGCGAGCACAACGCTATCGGGTTTACCCGATCCAAGCAACTCCTGTCGCTGGCATGTGATGTCGAGTGGCGACCCCGGAGAGACAGTGTTGAGCGCGATTATGGAGTTTGTCCATTCGCGCCGCATTAGCCCGTTGCGAACGAGGCAATCAAAATCTTCCGATGATGGCACGCACGCCGCGAACCCGCTGCAGCTAACGGATGCGGCAGCATGCGGCGAGCAAGCACGGCGATTCCCGCACCGCTTACCTCCGCTGATTACTGGTGTTAGACCAGCGACAGGCGCAATCGACGTCGCGGACGACCGTCGTCATAGCGCACCGAGGGAAAAGCGCCGACTCAAAATTCCCAGTCGGTCGTTAGCAAGGCGTGCCCATCGTCAGCGTGATCAACGCGCCGTCGACCTGCCCGGCGCCGACGCGTCATGGTGAAGCCCTCTCGGCGTATCGGCACGCATGGTTCGAACGGCAATTGCGCCCGGCCTCGGTTGCAGCCCACCCAGTCACTCGCGACGGCTCAACGCTCGTAGTTCGGTCTAATGCGTCAATCGCGCCGCCGCCACCGCTTGCTGAAACAGCGTCTGCATCGCCGCGGTGATATCGCCGTCGGTGGTCACCGAGAAAAACATTCCCGGCGATGCACAACTTTCCATGTTGGGAGCGATCTGGCTCTGAAACGGCGCGATCCAGCTATTGTACCAGGAATTGGTCGGCAGCGGCAGATAGTCGGTGTACAGCACCGCGATCTGGATGCCGCGATTCTTGATCGTCGTGCACCAGGTGGTGCTGAACGGTTGCTGGCAGCGGTTGCCGTCGAGCGACTGCGAACAGGACGACGAGACTTCGTCGTCGACGCCGTCAGTGACAATGAACAGCACCTCTTGCGGCGTGCTGGCGGGCGTGCCGGTGCCCGGCAGCGGCATCAGCGTATTGATGGCCGACATGGCGGTCTCGAAGTTGGTGTCGGTATCGTTATTCTGGTTCGTTTTCGTCAGCCAATTGTTGGAGTAAACTTCCTCGACATTGATGTTGGCGGCCGCCGCTTGCGCATTCGTCAGATTCGACGTCAACAGCTGGATTGGGCTCAGCCCGGAGCTGTTGAACGTATAGATCGCCATTTGATATTGCTGGTTCGATCCCTCCATCGACGATGCCGAGCTCATCAGCGACTGGGTCGCGCTCGCCAAATTCTGCATCCGCGTCACCACGCCCAGATTCTTTGCCAGCGTATAATTGTCCTCGCCGCCCGGATTGCCCAGGTTATCCGCGGCAGGATCGGACTCATGACAGGCGAAGGCGCAACCGCCCTGCGCCGCCGTGGCGGCGACCATGGTCGTGATGCCGGCGCTGGTCGCGGCGATGTTCATCGACGGCGAATTGTCGAGCAGCAAATAGAAGTCGATATTCGTCGTCAGGCCGGCTTGCGCGGTCGACGAGCCGGTAACCGTCGTCGTCGGATAGCCGAAAATGCCCATGAACATGTTGGACTTTGTCGCCGTGTAATTGACCACGGCGGTCCGTCCCGTAGTCGAGTCGGTCACAGTCGCGGACACGTTGCTCACCGTGACATTGGGGATATTCACGGCTTCGGCATTAAAGGTGTTTTGCGCGATGGCCTGCGCGGCGGCCGGCGTGCCGGTTATGGCCTGATGGTCGACCGCGGACAGCGCGGCGGTATCGGCCACGGCATCGAGCTTGGCCTTGGCCATGTTGGCGGTGCCGTAATCGACCCCGGCGCCGACGGCGAAGATGAGCGGGATCGCCGTCAGGCCCATCATTATCGCCATGCTGCCGCCATCGTCGCAGCGGAAACGATGCACTTGGCGCAGCGCGCCGCGGACCAAGCGAAGGACATTCATCATCGGACGGAGTTCAGAGAGCTGAAAGCCACGACGTAAAGAAAATTAAGTAGAGCGAAACGACTCCGATTGCGACCGGGGTCGTCTCGCCGCGCACGATAAAACGCCTACTTGAGCGCAGTGGAAACGCTGGTAAACGTGGTGTTCAGCTTGGTGCCGAGACCCTGAATCGTCCCAATGATCACAACGGAAATGCAAGCGGCGATAAGGCCGTATTCGATGGCCGTCGCACCCGATTGATCTTTCAAAAAACGCGACGCTATAACTTTCATAATTTTAACTCCTCTTATGTTTGTTTTCGCTCACGGCGAGACAGATGCCTCTTATGCCGAGTCATGGCGAACGTGCAAGTTACAATCAAACGAAATTGGCACCGCGGTTAATTCGACTGTCAGGCTTGCGATCAACCTTAATCACTCAGAGGGCTGTGCACAGATCGCCAACGATCGAACGTCAAGGTCGTAGGCGACCCTGCCGCCGGCAACCGGATATCGATCATCACCAACAGCTGCGGATAATCGCGATGACGAGTTTAGCCTGCAAATTAACGTAAACCCAGTTATCCGGCTTTCGTCCAACACCAGATCGACGCACTCACCGAAAGTCGCTTTCTAGATTACGCCTCGCCCGGCTGCTCCGCGGCCGGACGCCGAAACGAAACCTGTTGCTGTCCGCCCTGACCGGGTTTTCGATTCTGCTGCTGGTTTGGCTGATCCAAGCAAATGATGAGGTGCCATCACTGCTTGAGCCAGCGCTGGGCGCCCCTTAAGCTCAAATCAAATGTAAGAAAAACTTTGGACACTACCCCTTCTCCGACATTAGACGCTGGGAAATTGATCTTCCTCTGTGGGAGGCATCGAAACAATTTGATCTTCGTAGCAGCGGCGTGGAGTCGACCTGTCACAAATTATAACTTTTCGGACTCCTCGGATATTTCACTGGCTCGAAGAGAAACGTTCTCTCGTGTTGCTCGTCACAACTGGCCTGCAGCCGGTTCCGAAGACACCGAGTTAGGTGTTTTAATGGAACTGGAGGTGGATCATGGAGCGACGGCAGTTTACACGAGAGTTCAAGCTTGAGGCTGCGCGGCTGATCAAAGAGCGGGGCGTGTCGTATGCCCAGGCCTCGCACGATCTCAGTGTGCATCAGTCACAGTTGCGCAGTTGGGTGAAGGCGCAGGCGGACGATCCGCAGCATGCGTTCCCCGCCCAAGGTCAGATGAAGCCCGAGCAGCTCGGGATCGCCCAGCTCAAGCGCGAGGTGATCAAGCGGAAGGCGGAACGAGACATCCTAAAAAAAGCCGCGGCCTACTTCGCGAAGGAATTGACGTGAAGTTCGGATTCGTTGCGAAGCACCGGGGGATCTGGCCGGCGGATTGGTTATGCGAGGCGCTCGGTGTCTCGCGAAGTGGCTTCTATGCCCGGCCGAGGCGGCCGCGCAGCCGGCGCAGCCGGAGTGATGAAGAGCTCGGCGGGATGGTTCGCTCAAGCTTCCTTACAGGCTCTAAAAGCCCGTCCGCGACGGCGTCGACTACCGCCCGATCTGGGTGAGCGGCAGATCGCCGCCGTCGCACGCACGGGTGCATGCAAACGGTATTCAGGAAAAGCTGATCTTTTTGTCATTTTGTGACTATTCTTTGTGCTCTGAAGGCCATTGGCAGCCTAAGACAATTTACAGTCCAGTAAGGGGAACGTCCTATTGGGGGGCGGTGGGGATTGCGATGATCATTATTAGGTCTCGTCAGCGGCGTATCGAGATACGCAGGAATCCAGAGAGGCGGTCAATGCGCCTTCCGGCACAAATCGATGCGGGGCACGGTTCGCGGCTGCTCAACTGTATTATTGACGACGTTTCAGAGTTTGGCGCGCGGATGACGCTCGCAACTGGCGCGAAACTGCCGAGAAGATTCGTGCTTCTCTTGACGACCAATGGCGGCGTGCACCGATGTTGTCATATTTTATGGCACGATGAACTCGAGCTCGGCGTCCAATTTTTGCCGGCGCCGCAGAAGGATTTGGCAGCAATTGTCGAGTTGGACGGTTGAGACTCACAGTTGCGCTTAGAGCACGTATACGTCACGGATTTTGGAAGGTTGGAGGGCGTGCGGTGACTCAAACGAGTTGCGGCGGGTGTTCGTTCCGGGGGCGACTAAAAAGGGTCTCGGGACTACTGATGTGCGGCGCGGGTCAATTTTCTGACACAGAAGTATGCTGTCGAGGTCTGAATCTGTGAGAGAGCAGAGGTCTTTGAGGGGGCAAACATGCGGCATTGGTCCATATGGGTTATTGAGCTCTTCAAACTCTTTGGAAGGCGGCGGCTTCACCCTCTTCGGACGGAATGTCCCATCTGCGGTCAAATGGTTCGGCTCCACGTCAACAAAGCCGGTCGCCGACACGCGGTTGCGCACGCTCGCGCATTATTCGAGGGGTCTCGGTTTTCTGTGCACTATGCCGCAAAGAGTAAGTGCCTCGGTTCGGGAGACCCGACGCAGTTCGATCCTCGCCCACACGAACACCAACACTTCAAGCTGCCCAGCTCGCTGCTTGAGGAATAATTGGGAGCGCAGACGTGTTTAGCTGAGGAGGAGCCTAGGGATTTGTAGAGGCCAACTTCGAGAAATAAAGGCTGATCGAAACTAATAGTGATACAAATCGTCATACATTAACGTACTTTGAACTGGACTTATAAATTCGACCAGTCGGTGTATTCGGCGATCTTCAGCGTCGGCAGTGGTGTTAAACAGTTCCGGTCCAACTCTATCCGGGCCGTCAATGGTGTAGGTACCGTTGCCATTTTCAAAAATTACGAAATCGCTCATACATCCCTGCTTTTCGAATTTGTGTGCGACCGTCGCCACAAGGAAAGGTCTCTGCCCGATAACGGGGCGGCTTTGACCGCAGGAGATTAGAAGCCGCCAATTTGCAAGTAACAGAAGGATACCCATCACAGGACCCAGAGAGAAAAGCACAAAAAGTTTTGAAATCGTCTATTAGGTTGCAGTAAATTTTAGTAAATGCTCTGCCGAGAGCGGAGTCGTCTAGTGGGCGGTAGTCGTCAAGCCCGCAAAAGCTTCCGCGCCATCAAGAGCAGCGAGGTACTGCGAACCGCGCGTGACGCATCCTCGGCCCGCGGCCATGGAATTGGCTGATTGCCTGGCAGCCGCTTTTTCTTGTCCACGTCCGCCTTAATCAGGCTCGCATCGAAAAGCCTTCGCCGCCGCCAACCGAACCAGCCGCAAATCTCTCTGCTAGGGTTTCCGACGGGGATATAGCGGAATACACGGCCTAATACTCCCGACCTGTCATCGGAGCAATGTGCATTGACCGTCTCATTGTACGGCATCGGCATCGCAGAGCGAACGCGGACCCACTATAACCACGGCGCTAGCCGCACCAAAAAAATGGGTTTTCGCCCTTTAAGATTTCGCTAGTTCGCCTCCCGAGTGGAACGGGATTTATATTTTGTTAACTACACGCCAATATTGATTGTATCGCTTTGTCCAAAAGTATTTTCGGGAGCCGCCATCGCGGCACGCCACTTTGCGCTCGTGAACGGAAAGGGGACCGGCATGCGAGCCTTGCCGATTGAAGACGATGGCGCCGCCGTGCAGTCCCCCACCAAGGCAAGTCGGGCCTTGAGCAGCGGATGCGTACTGCGCGTTCTTGTTTGCGCGACCCTGCTCATGGCAGCATCTCCCCACACCATTAACGCGCAACAAAGTTTCCCGGCCAGTCATGCGATCACAACTTGCACATCGGCAAGAAGTGCGGCTGTCCGGCTTATTTGTTCCGATCCCAACTTAGCGGCCGTTGAATCCATTCTTCATTATTGCCCTTCAAGACGCCAAAAAGGTCGCAACCCCTGATGACCAAAAGTCGTTGGTCAAAGACCAGCTTGATTGGACTCGGGAACGAGACCAAAAATGCGGCCTGATTGGAAAGATCTACGTGCCAATTAACCAACTTCGATCAGCTAAGCAATGTCTGGAGGATACGATCAACGATCGAATAGCCGAGTTGCAAGATGGGACGCAAACCAACTCAATTCCTTCGACGGCCCCGCCGTTGGCCAGCCTAAATGTAATTATAACTCCCGACCTTCAACCTTCCATTCCGGCAGACCGCGGAAGTTCAGAATCTAGCGAATTGCCGACTTTCCAGAAATTGCGCTTTTCTGCACCCACGAATGGAATCGCGGGGACAATTGAGTGCAGCGTTCCACCCCTTTATGACGCAAATGATCCGGCTGCAATCACGCCGTTAAGCGGAAAGTCGATCGTCAAAATAGCAATCGACGATGACGCAAATAGCTATCACATGTATGAAAATGACACCTGGGGTCCTTTCTTGGATGGCCTCAGGAGTGCCGCCTACTCCGCATGTACCAGCGCGTTGAAATCGGGAAGGTTGAGGAATAGTGCGAATGACCCCATAAGCGCAGTTGATGATGCATTCGAAGCCTATTCGCCTCAAGGACTATTCATGGCCTACGGAGTCGGCTTAGCTACTGCGTGGACGCTTCGGACCAATCAACCTAAGGCGCGAAAGACCGTAAAAGCAGATTTGGGAATTCAGACATGGATTGACCCTAGTCAACTGGCGAGAAACCCCTATTTTTTTAAGGGCTCGGTTGTAGGAATGATCGTTCAGTTTGATCAAATGCTGTCAGAGGATAATGCGGTTTTCGAGCGATCGGGCGCAAAGATATTTGTGACTGGCGTTTCTCCGATGCACTTTGAGAATCGCGAACTCGTCGTATTAGCCGGCCGAGTGATGGGCAATAAGGGACTCGTGAGCCCGATGGGCAGTGAAGTTCTCTTGCCGGAGGTTAGTTATCTCGGAGCGTATAAATGCAACAATGCCTGTGGCGGATTTTAGGATCACCACTACGCCGCATCGAAATCGCGGCCGCTCCCGACTTTCGCTTTCGGACGCTTGAGCAGTCCTCGGAGTGAGGCGATTTCACTTTCCAGCTGCGTGACCCGTTGCGTCAACTCGCTGGATTGCTGCGCAGCGGAATTCGTAGCTGCTTGGGAAAACGAGAGACCTACTTCTTCTTTGTGGCGCCACCTCACGCTGGCGCGGAACGTCTGATCCTTTTGCGGAATATAAAGTTCGATAATGTCCGGGATGTTCACGCTTGCGGAGATCAGGATTCGCGCGCCCTCGTGCGAATAATCTCGAATGTGACACTCGATCGAGGTCCGACGGTTGTTGAAATAAATATAGCCACGCAGAAAACTTTTTTGTCTTGCATTTTCGCGACGCTCCTCTTCGTTGCTCGTGTTAGCCGAGCTTTCTCCAATCACAGTGCCAGTATTCTCACTTGTCGAGCGGACCTCCGAGAAGCTGTCATCGCCGACAAATGCCAGTATTGTGTCGTCAGTGAGTTGGCCCGATTGCTGACGTAGGTCATTTTGGGCTTCGTTTCCGTTTGCCAATCTGGAGTGAGCATCCTTTCGAAGCAAATCTGCGATCATTACAAAGATGCGATCAATCTCGTGCCTAACATGCTGATTGTCGGCAATAAGCTTTATCCGGATCGGTTCGGCAGCCGTGATGAGCAGGGTCAGAATGTCGGGCCGTGAGCCAAGCAAGCCGGCAAGCACCTCATCGCCCTCGGAACGGCTTACGAGTAGTTGGAAGCCTTTTTGGGAGAACCTCGCTCCAGGATTCTTCGCTATGCTTAGCAACGTATGTTTATTGCCCCGCTCGATAAGCACATCCGTGATTGCCTCATTTAAACACCTTCGCCATGAAATCGCGAGCAGGTGCTTTTGACTTTTTGTTTGTGCGTGCTGCATGAGCGTGGCGTCGTCAAGCCGCGCAGAATGGGCTAGAATTGGATAAGCGATTTTAATTTCGTCGTCGCTTGCCAACAGGTGCGAAAGCTTGACTGGGGCGTTGGTGATTGGCGCGAGCCGTTGCGCAAGCTGCGCTAAAGCGGCATCGTCAACTTCTGTTGCCAGCCGCGTCATGATCTCGTCGAATAGGCTAACGCAGTCGTCAGGAAATCTGAACGCCCCGCGAACAAATAAATCCGCAATTTGCAATGCCATTTCCGCGCGCCGTTGAGCGGACGCGCGTGCGATAGAGAGCTCGAGAGCGATGATGAGCGCGAGGCGGTCCGACATGGTGACAACGTATGATCTGGTTGGACCTTGGGAGTTGGATTTAGCTTGCCCTCCGACACCCGCGACGAGTTGAACGCACCAAGTGGCCCCAGAGGCATTAGCGGTGTCGGGGTGTCAATACGATTAACAATCTACTCAGTACTTATTTAGCAATTCCTAAAGAGTTGAGATTGTCTTCGGGTCAGAGTTCGGTACGCTGGACGGACAAGTCGCCTCAGTCGCTGCCAACGTGCTC
Organism: uncultured Alphaproteobacteria bacterium; assembly: GCA_963816565.1. GTDB lineage: Bacteria > Pseudomonadota > Alphaproteobacteria > Rhizobiales > Xanthobacteraceae > BOG-931. Next base: position 71,499 of record CAWFLM010000008.1, read on the forward strand.
GACCGCAGCTTCGAAGCGCCTGCTCCCAACCGCAAATGGATCGCTGACTTCACCTATGTGTGGACAGCGGAGGGCTGGCTCTATGTGGCGGCCGTCGTCGACCTGTTCTCTCGGCGTGTGGTCGGTTGGTCGATGAGCGCGACGATGACGGCGCAACTCGTGACCGACGCGCTGGTGATGGCGATCTGGCGGCGGGGCAAGCCCGACGCGCTGCTGCATCACTCGGACCGCGGCAGCCAATACACCAGCGAGCAGTTCCAGAAGCTGATGACAGATCACGGTGTCGTCTGCTCGATGAGCCGCTCAGGCAACGTCTGGGACAATGCCGCGATGGAGAGCTTCTTCTCCTCGCTGAAGACCGAGCGCACAGCACGCAAAACGTATCGGACGCGCGACCAAGCCAAGGCCGATGTGTTCGACTACATCGAATGCTTCTATAATCCGAAACGCCGGCACTCGACGATCGGATATCTAAGTCCCGTGGAGTTCGAAATGCAGGCGGGATTCGCTTAGGCGGGTGTCAACCGAACCGGGTGCAGGCCAGTCCTGGATTCTGCAAAGCGGAAGCCCTTGGGCCGCATCGACCGACTAGGTAGAATATAAACGTGGGGTCATCGCGTATCCCATTCCGTTCAGCTCTTTGAAGGAGGTTAATATTGTCGTTTCGACAGGCCAACACCTCCCTCGGACGCAGCATGCAATCCTGGGATGATACGACCGATCACGACAGAGTTGAAGCCCTGCGGGAAGAAATGTTCCAACTCCACGCTGCACTAGACGCGCTCATATCCGACCTAAAGGCAATGAGGGATGTTATGAAAGCAAGAAGATCGGTTAGGGAACGAGCCGCGGAGGGGTCGCGCATATCAGAGCATTTTTCCCGCACCTCATCTCGCCGCGATAATCTCTAATGGGCCGAGTCGCGCCAACTAATAGCGATTGCTTAAGCCGGCAGAGTAAAATCAGACGTGGCTTCCCGCCGCCCTGGTCCGTCGAATAAATGCGCCTGCTTTATCGTCCGCGGCCGCCGACGGTCAGTCACTGGCCTATGTCTATTTCGAGGAGGAGGCGGGGCGTCGGTCCGGCGCTAAGCTACTCACCAAGGACGAGGTACGATGGTTGGCGGTTAACTTCGCCAAGCTACCGGACTTACTGTGCCGAGGCAATAAAGCCGCAAAAAACCCTCTGAGCGAGCCAGAACCTACCCACCCGCTGATCGCGCCCGTTGATCCAGATCAAAGCGGGCTGATGCTATTGGCGTACAAATAGCCGGTCCGGCGGGAACCACCGACGGACAGGCGGCCTCGATCGAACCGAATTGTTTTCCTCCATTCGGCTCTGGTCTTGGCCGCTCTGTCAGGGAGAGAAGATCATGGCGAACGTCTACATTGAAGCGCGGCCGAAGGGCCGCCCGGAGGGGAGTCCCATCGACGATTACGCTGTCGAAGATCACGCGAACCACGTGCTCGCTACCTTCAAGACGCAGCGGGAAGCGATCGACTGGGCGAAAAAGCAAGGCCATGCCCCTCTTGTCGCTCGTGTCCGACACGTGAATGACAGGAAAAGACCGGATCACTGGCGGGCGGCGTAAAGGTGTATCGTCGCGGAGCCAGCGCGCATTGAATCGGCGCGGCGCATCGTTTGATAGGGTTTATCAGGCCCAAACCGCGCGGCACCCTCTCCCCCTGCCGCCCCAGCCTAGAAGCCTAATTGAGGCAATAGAACTCCACACTACCCCAAGAGCGTGGACTTCTTGGGGCTCTTTCTTGTGGCGAAGGTACCATCACATTGAGATTGTTGTGGATTGCTGCTTCTTGGCATCAGCGAAAGGCCGATCGCCACCTCGATGGCGTAGACCAGCGGCCCGAAAATTGCGATGATGGTCGTTAGCGTTGAGCCGGCCAATATATTGGCACCATGCCGATGAACGTTAGAGATAGTCCGATTTCGGATTCGATGTTTGGCAAGAACTTAGCAATCCACCAGGGAGCGTCGGCACTCCAATCAATCAGCGACGGATGGCCGGATACAAAATAGCCATACAGCCACAGGGCGGTTCCCGCCAACATTATGATCCATCCAACAATCATCGACTTACTCATGGCTGCCCCCGCCCGCCGGCCTTAGTTTGCGACGCAATTCGTCAACCATCCAGTCCAGCCAGTTATTGGGTACGTAGCATGTGGCTTGAGTTGGAAACGGGTATCGATTATCACAATCCGCTGGCGTCACGGTAAAATCATAACCCTTCGCGGTCATGCATCCTATTATAAATTGACTTTTTACGTTATCCGGATCATCGGCGATATATGATCGAAAAAAGCGATTGGCATCTATTCGGCAGGCCATCAAATCTTTGTCTCGATCCGCCAAGCAACCTCCCAAGGTAAGCAGGGCCAACAAAACAATCGCACGCCCCATTATTTTCGTTGCTCCGAAAGTCGGCTTGCAAACATAGACTGCACGACTTCGTTCCCCATTTTTTGACACAAGCATGAACCCTGTTCAATCCGAAAACTAAGGTCAATCGTCAAACCTGTCCAGCTCGTTATCAATTCTGCGAAAGGCGCAGTTGATTTTCGTTTGGCATGTTACGATTTATTTGAACAGGTCGCCGTTGCACTTTTGCGAGTTAAATGCCGTCGTGATATCATCGCTAACGTTAATTTAATTTCGAGCTCATTTTAATCTTTATGGGTGCTATCAAACAAAAGCACGAGACAGCTCTTTGTGGGGAAGGAAATTGCCGCGCTCAAAAAAGATTTACGTTTTCCGTTGCGGAACAACTGCACTTTATGCGTTAACGACTGATCCTACAGGTCGGGTACTGCCGTCGCAGTTGTGTGGTCTTTCGGGTTGGCACTGCGTCAGGTCTGTAGCTGTACATTTGAGCAAGGGCAACTCTGTCGACGAATGTACTAGGGTCACATTAGCCGCCATCAAGAAACATGGCTTTTATCTGACGCACGCCGCGATCCATCACACGCCGGTTGACGTTATCGTCGGTTCGGTCAAAGAAATTGAACTATCTTCAACATAGACGTTATCGTCGTTGCCAAAATAGCCACCAATCCGCGCTTCGATCAACTCAAGGTCGATCCTACAGAAATTGAGCCCTTAAGCGTCGGACGCGGGGGAGGCCACCCAGGTGGTCTTTACGTGCCGCGAAATGCTATGCTGATATCTTGTTGGAGCTCGCGAGAACAACTCCTATGAAGGGACGTATCATATGGAACCGCCGATCAAACGGACGAGGCCGGTGGCGCTTCCTGCAACAATTTATCGCGATCATGGACAGTCTTCAGTAGATTGTACCGTAATTGAGATTACTGAAACGTCTGCGCGCCGTCTGGTTCATGAAGGTTCAGCGCCAATGCGCCGTGCAGACGCGCGAACAGCGCCAAATTTCGGTGATGATAGCCAAGACACGTTAGTTCGCGGATGCTGCATCTGATTGCTCCAAGTCAGCTTTCCTCCACTTCGGACTTATCGCCAATCTCACTATCCAACGCCAGAACGATTTCCTGACGGGCGATATCACCCGCGCAGCATAGCGAGCGACTGGATGGACGCAGAAAGGCCGCTCCGGTGCGACCGGTCTTTGCCGTCTTCAAGGTGAGCATAGGCTTGTACGGCGACGCTGAGACCAATCATGCTGTGGATAGCGCCCTCACCAGCGCCTTCAAAAAGCAGCAATAGATCATACTACGTGACGCCGAATCAGTAACGGCTACGCATGATGGCACAGTTACCTAACGAGCGCACCGAAACCAAAGCCGCGCAAGCCGCAGCTGCGGACAAGCGGATCGCCCAGCTTGACGAGCAGCTCGGTTTGGCCCGAGAGCGCCTGGTTATACTGGAAAACCTGAATTATTCGCTCCGGACGTCTTTCGATCTGATTGTCAAGGAGAATTCGCGTCTAGCCTACCGGCTCGTTGAAAGTGACGCCGCGGTCAATAAAGCACACTCTCGGATCGATCAGATGAAAAAGGTTCTGAGGGCGGCGGAGCTTGAGATCGAGAATCTGGCTGCCGCGATTTCTGCGGGCAACGAAAAACTTGAGTTTCTTCATAACTCGGTCTTGGGGAAAGACCGTTATATCCGTGAACTCCAACACTTGGGTCTGAAGCCAATCGAGAACTCCACTGAAACCGTTCTCGCTGGCACAATCAGCCTGTGAATTCGTGGGCATTTAACGGGGATGGTACGTATGGATGTCACATGACCGGTCTTAACGAGTACGTTCCGTCGAATGCTCCCCATAGAAACTGTTTGAGCAAATAGGCCCGCGCCCGTGGCGTGCTTTATATGTTCCGCGGCACATCGCGGCGCAGGTTCGGAAAAGCCGCGCCTTGAGCGATTGATCGCTGTGGAAACCTGACCGATCACCGACTTCTTGAGCAAGCTGACGCTCGGAATGACGGAAGTCGTAAATACAACCCCCACCGGATCCGCCAGCGTCCTCTAATCACACAAATAATTTGGCGGCTCATCCGGCATCACGTGGCCGATACCAACACCTGTCGGCGTAAGAATCGTCGCCAAAAGAAACTTTTAGAACGGTTATCAGGCGGTCTTGGAATACTTCCTTGGTGAGAGATGCGGCGATAGAGATCTGATAGTTGCAACTTCCTTGTCAATTTTTCCAAGCGCCAATCTAGTTTCTCTCATCGCGTCCCATGTTGCATCGAGCTCAGATGTGAGTGCATTTAGTGCAGTGTGAAGGCTCGAAATGTCAGCTCGCAGAATTTCGAACTTTTGATGATAGGTCAAATCATCCCACGACCTGGGCATTATACCTCACATTGCGAAGCAATTGTAGAGATCAGGTGCCGGGTGCTAGAAAATTAGATGGCCCATTTCATCACAACGGAAATACATTGTAGCTGAGTTGCTAAAAAATAAAAGAAGTGATCGCTAAATGTTCAGTCCGGATTGGACGGATTGGAGGCGTCAACCGACGGAATGGAGGCTGAAATTGCTTCTGGCGCGGATGCAACTTGCCCCTGCCACGCCGAATGTTGGACTGCGTGATCTATGGAACCACATGCAGCGTGATTGCCTGAGAGTTCGGTAGGTGGCACATTGAGATCGCTGGGGGCCACCGCTACCTCCTCGCCTTCGAGTGGCGTCGCCGTGCGATCATTTATCGAGCTCTGCTGAAATTGTCGCAATGCCGAACCAACACGTTCGTCGAGTTTGGATAGTTCGCTGTGAACCAACGACATTTGAGACAGCCGGAGCTTGGCAACTCCCTCAACATTCATGATCGAAATCATGTCCAGCTTAAAGTTTTGCAGTTCTTGCACGGTGGCCTGCCATAGCCCGGAATGATCTAAGCCTGTCCACCGTCGCGCACGCTTCAGTCTCGCTAGAACAAAGAATATGCCCGCGTCGAATTCCCGATTGAATCTGTCCACGGCCCGTTGAACTGTATTTCCGAAATGACCCATTTGTGACGCCGTATTCAGTTCCCGCTCAATTGCGCGCCGTGCACGCTCGACTGTCCTGCCAAGTGGCGCTCTTAGCGAATGGGCGTAATCGTTAGTGCTGAGCCGGACCATGGGTTTCGCCCTTTTTTCAACCTGCAAGCGTCGTCAAGGACAGCTGGCATGGTGCACTTTGTGAACGAAAGACCCCGTCGAATTGAAGAACGTAAGTGGCGAAACTGGGTAAACTTTCCGGCGACTCCACGCGGGCCCTTACACGAACTGGCACACTATCGCGATATAAGCGCCATTGACTATGGCCGTGTGAACTCCAAAGGATCTATCAACCGTATCCAGCAGATCTGAGACGTAGCCTGATCGTTGCGGGAGCGGTAGCGGCAATTATTTCACAGGCTCACGCACAGGAGATCGCGCCGCCTTCGGTACAGAGTATGCTCCGCCTCCCGACCTGCCCGCGTCGACGTCTGGATACCACTTCGCCTGGATTGTCGCAGAATCAGCGCTACACGTTGCCCGAGCCTCCGCTCAACGAACTTCGCAAACGCTGGCAGCTGGAAATCGGGAAGTGCCGGAACAGCCCGAGCTTCCGGCCGGACCCGAGCGTTAGTTACCGACATCCCGACCGCTCCACGGATCACAGCGCCGGAGGCAATCTCCAGGCGAGCGTCGGTGCACAGAGTGATAATAGAAGCTACCGCGACTAATTTGCCAATCCCTTCAATACCATGTGGGGTAAGCGTATCTATCGAATGATATATATCTTCGATCTGCTTGACTTATAAGGCTTCTTTAGTCGTCTTCATAAACGTCGAATTCACGAGGGGTCGGTCGATCACGGGCTAAGCGGATGGCTTGCTGTATCGGTCTTCAAAGTGAAGCGTCAGAATTCGTGGTGCCACAGCGCGAGCTGTCTTCAACCTGGAGGGGCCTCATTATGAAAATCCAAATGCTACTTACTGCAGCCGTCACTATGCTACTGATGAGCGCGGGCGCCGCATACGCTATCACCGTGAGTCCGACAGTCAGTTATACCGTTACGCCCTCCGGGGCCTCGCCCTCCTGGAGTTCACCAACGATTCATGACGATCTAACGACCCCTTTATCGAGCTCACCGTGGGTACCCCGATTTCGAAAGAAAGCTTCTTTACCACAGACCCAGCAGGTAGTTCCTGCCGCGCAATGTTTGCGAGGCGACGGCTACGCTCACCCTTCAGTTCACATTCACTGGCTTGGGAACAGTCGTGTCGGGAGCCACCAGCGAAACTGCGACCTACGAAGCTCAGTACGAGAACTACGGCAACACAAAGCTTGCCTGTACTGGCCTTACCGGCAATACTGACTGTGTCCTCTGGGGCAACACGACTCTCGGCACGCAAAGCATCACTGATACGATCGACTTCAGCAGCGGCGATTCCCTCCTCATAACATTGTACAATGCTGAGGACTGGGACATTACGACGGAAATCAGCTTTAATCTCTCGACGGGCCAACCGCAACGCCGCTGCCTCCTGCACTGTCCCTTTTTGCCGGCGGCTTGGGCATATTCGGTTTCCTCGGGGCGCGCCGGAAGCGCAAAGCGACCACTGCCGTCGCCTGACCAGTTACCTTCTAATTTAAACAAAGCCCCGAGGAACTGCCTCGGGGTTTTTGTTTATGAAGACAGTCAAATATGGAACACATGCTTTATCATAGAAGAATTAATGCTATACTCTATCCTAGGCAACCAAATGGAAATGGAACCATCTTTCACTGACAGGATGGTAATGTGGATCCCCAGGGTGGAGCAACGCTGAGTAGCTCGTTCTCGGAAACCCTCACCGTTGGCACCCCAACATCAAATTGCAATTCTTCACCGCCTCGCCAGCAGGGACCAGCTGGCCATGCACTGGCGATACGGCCATGAGAACCATAATCGCCACCTTCAGCTTCAATGAACCGACGGGGGCAACCGGCACCCTTTCGAATACCGCAGTCTACACAGCCGACTACAACAACGACACTGACTTTATTGTTTGGTCCTCCAGCAACGCCCCAATCAGGGTCACTTTCTCGAATACCGACGGGAACCGAAGAGTCGAACAGACCGGCAATGCATGATCTGCGGCGCCGATCGCCTTTTGATCCAATCAATTAGGCGGGTCGAGTTTCAGGAAGCGAGAATGCTAGCGAGAAGCATTTGAGTATGGCGTACCTCGGATCGTTCTGGATGGTTGCCGTTGTGCTTGACGTTGGTCAGTTCGCCGGGCGGTTCAGCGCAATTCCTTCGTAGTCTCTCGCGGGTAGCTGCGGCGAGAGCGTGTCTCTCGAGCTCGTATTGCAAGCGAGAATCGAGCGAGGTGAGCTTTTCCCAGATCTTAGCTAGGTCCACTTTCGGGTCAGGCGGAGTGACCAGCGCAACCGGCAATTTGATCATAAGTGAGTTCTGGATCGGCCGAAGTTTATTGTCGACTATGTCAGGAGCGGAAGTTCTATCAACAACCCAGTGCTCAGCAGCATGCTTCTCCTTGGTTCCCCCCAGCAAGCTCTGCCGGATCTCCTCGAGCAGTTTCTCCGCGGCCAGAGCGCGTGTCGACATGGCTTCGAGAAGAGTGTTCAGCGCGTTGGTTTCGGTCTGACGCTTTTCATTAGCTTCATCGACTGCGGTTACAAGTTCTGTGACCCGGCGGGATAGGCGCGCGTTCTCGCTGGCAATCCAATTGAGCGACGTCTGAAGCACATGATTTTCGTTCTTGCAGAGAACGAACCCCTCCCGTGCCGTAGCGAGCTCACTTTCGAGTTCGGTGGCCCGCTTGTTCGTAGCTGCGGACTGATCGTTCGGCGCGTTCATATCCTCCTCAGGCACTCGCGGAACAGGGGTCTCTTGAGCAACCTGCCGCTCGAGTTCAGCGCCCCGCTCGGCTAGATATTCGATCCACCGGTTGGCATGGATCAGGGCCTTATCGCGCTCAATGAGCTCTGCGCGCGTCTGGGCAAGTTCGTTTGCAAACTCGCTTCCATCCGCGTCCAATCCACATTCAAATGTTGTGTTGGGAGTTAGACTCTGGGCTGTAGCCCGCTGTAACGATGATAACCGTCGCACCTTCTCCGCCACGATCATGGCCGCTTTGCCCACCATTGTGTGAAAACAGCGAGGCGGTTGGCTTGGGCCCGCCAGCCGTGCCGTTGCGCCGCATCAGCGTATTGCGAGTCACTACGCTGCATGCAATGCAGCGTGAATGCACAATGGTTAACGAATGATTATCAGGATGGCGGAAGGCGTGGCATTTCATTAGCCAAGGCGCTCCGCCTGCCAGATCCCGCCGGTTTGAGGCGCATTACTGCCCGAGGCAGCACCCAGCAGTTACGATGGTCTCGGCGTGGTAAGTCTGCTTGTGAGGCGCGGAAGAAGGTCGCCTAATCGAACCTGCTGCTTGAATTCTCGGACGGGACAGCCGCGAGTCTTTACTGTTCGCGCTTAAAATTTGGAAGGCAAATTTAGCCGACGACCAGGATCGAATTCCATCAGTAAACGGGCCGACGAGATATTTGGTCGGGAGTATAGACGCCTATATGGCCACAAAACGGACATGACACGCCTGGCATTATTCGATAACGGAGCGGATCCGGGCTTTTCGTTCGGCGAAGGGGCTTCCGCGAGCGGAACAGGATTCTGGCAAGCTGCGCACTTAACGACGAAATACCATTTCCCCGGCTCCGTGACCCTCTGCATCGCCTCCGACCCCGCCGCGTCTTTGAACGTTTTAATTCGCCCTGATCTCCCAACAGGCATCCGAAGTGCCCAGTCTGTGCAATTATCTGTTTAACGCGCCTCGCTTAGGCAAAATGAGATAATCCTAAAAGCGCACGCGTGCAACGCCTTTTTGGCGCGACTACATTCAACGGGACAAGTTTTCAAACGTTTTGTTCAATGGCTGCCAGCAGGAATTCGTCGGCAGGTCGCCTGCCGAGCCAGTCGGTGCTAGCAAAGGCGGCGATCCGTGAACTCAATATCGCTAGGGTTTAGTGATCATACTCGGATCGCCTGCGCCAGCAGGTCCATGATACCCAGGGGGCGGTTTCGACTCCGCTAGTCGCTAGACGACACCATTCGCAATTTTGGCATCGTGAAGACTGTGCCACGGCGCAACGCTGACCCGGCGCAAGTGGGCTAACGCTGATCAAGTGAAACCGGCCACTGCACTTTCATGAACCTTAATGGGCGACTTGGACCGTGGCGTCGGGCGCTCCCGGGTTGCTCTTACCATCGCCATCCCCTGTGCCAGCCTGATCTGCCGTACCGGCGATTCCACCTCGCATTGGGCCCGTCCGGATCGGTGTACTGACGCTCTGGAACGAACCAGTTTGTTTGATTCGACGCCGTGGCGGCAACTGATCCTGGGAAGGCGGGTCCTCGATCGGAACCCGGTGCCGGAAAAGCGGGTCCCCGTTGAGCTTCGACAGATGAAGAAATGGCGGCAATTGATACCGCGATGAGAAGAAGGCGCCGCATCGGAGTTGTTGCCTTTTCAAGGGTATCTAGTGATACCCGAGCAACTTTGTCAGTCCCCCACCACAAGGAACAATCACTGCCCCCGGCGCTCTCAGCTCTTTGACTTGATCGGCAGTAGCCGGGCTGCTTGAAAATGCGCCGGACCCGAAGGTCGCGAAACCATTTATCGGCTGTCTGCGGGTTGCGGTCGCGGGGTGTCCGAGCAGGGATCGGGTCGTTCGTGAACGACGCCGGGCCGAAATGAGCCAGCTCTTTGGCTTCGGCACTCGCAAGGGTTCTCGCTCTACCGCGACGTTACTGTTTGGTGAAAGTTACATTGCAGGGACGACCCCCCTGCCGAGCGCCGGTTCCCGTCGCGCCTTGCAATCGGCCGGTAATGGGATAGCCGTACGCCGTGCCCACGGGAACGTTTCCCGCCGCCAATCTCGAAGAAGGGACGATGCCTCTGGCGAATATCTCCACTGTCCCCATCCGGTTGGACTTTCCCATTCAGCGAATACCACCCCGGCTTACCCTTCTCGCCTTTCTCACCGCTGAAAACTCCAGCTTTGACATCCGCATCAACCAGAAGGGTAAAACTCCCGGCTCCCTCCGCCGCCGGGCATGACACTACGGTCGTCCACTTTCCGTCGAAAGGGCTCTCGCTTTGCGCGAGCGCATCGCCTCCTATCGCGAGGGCGGCCTGTACAGCCACAATCAAAATCACTGAATGCATGTTGGCACCTGTCTCCCTTGATGGTCAGCTAAGATAGGTGCGCGCGTCGCGACCATCTACAGGCCCGCGCCTGAGCTGTGGATGGCGCCTCCGTCCTCGCTCTCTGTGACTTAGGTCACAGACGCGTCGCATCGATCATGTCAAATTGAACCGTGTCCCGCTCCTTGGGGCATTCCTCCCCAGACTAGCCCGGCTCGGCAAAATGCTCACCGGGCTTTTTTCTTGGCCATCCCTCAGCCGACGATCGGCGTTAATGCGGCCTTTAGGGAGCGGGTACAACATCGTGTTGGTGTGTCGGGGAGCGGGGCGCGAGCCCGGATGTACGGCCGCGCTCCGCACGCTCGGTCTCGTTTAAAGGGCCGCACTTGCGTGGCCTCAATGAGGGCGTGCGAGGACAGCTATGATGAGCAAGCTGCGGTTCTGCTGGAAAAACTTCGACCTGATCCTGATCGCTTTGGGATGTGCGGCGCTGGTATGGGGAATTTATCCTGTTATTCGATAACAGGACGGACAGGCAGGGGGCTCAACCTTTTGGGGCCAAACAGGTATAATTGCCGTCGGGCTGGCGAACGTGCGAGTTTGCCATGCGCGGTTTCGTCGTGCTTGCCGTTTTGTCTTCAGGAGCATTCTGGGCATTTGATGCCTACGAATACGACGGCCGCTATAGCCGTGACCTTTGGCAGCAGGTGGCCGCAGAAGGTCAATATTTTTCGGATCAAGGACAGCATCAGATAAATAGAGCCTTGTCAGGTCGCTGAGCCGCTTTTGCGTAGCAGCTCCGGCAGTTTGGCGATGTTAGCCTGCGGATTCCGACGAAGTCGCCCGGGTATAACGGGATAATGGCGCCCGGGATTCCTGAATGATGCCGCCCACCGTAACGGAATGATGCCGCCCGGGTCGCGAGCCTCGCTGGCCGAAGGTTTTGTGTCACCGGCGATGACGTTTGGTCAAGCCTTCTGGTTTTGTTTACCTCGGGTGCGACGCATGCTTTCGCCGACGAGTTCGATGCGGTGGGCGTTGTGAACGAGACGGTCCAGGATGGCGTCGGCATAGGTCGGATCGCCGATTATTTGGTGCCATCGGTCTACTGGAAGCTGGGAGGTAATCATCGTGGAGCGGCGTCCGTAGCGTTCCTCGAGGATTTCCAGGAGATCATGCCGGGCGGCGGCGTCGAGCGGCTCCAAGCCCCAATCATCGAGAATGAGCAGATCGGCGCGGCCCAGATTGCGCAAAAGACGCGGATGGCGTCCGTCGCCACGCGCCAGGGCAAGGGCCTCGAAGAGCCGGGGCACGCGTTGATAGAGGACCGAGCGGTTGTCGCGACACGCCTTGTGGCCGAGCGCCGAGGCCAGCCAGCTCTTGCCGACGCCGGTTGGGCCGATGAGCGCCAGATTATCGTGAGCGTTGATCCATTCGCCCTCGACCAGCTTTTGGAACAGGGCGCGGTCAAGACCGCGGGGATTGCGATAGTCGACGTCTTCGACGCAGGCCTGCTGGCGCAATTTGGCGACGCGCAGCCGCGCCGCGAGGCGCTTGTCCTGTCGCCATGATGCTTCGCGATCAAGCAGGAGCCCCAGCCATTCGTGATGGCCGAGGCCGTCGGCTTCACCGCCGGCCGCGATCTCGGCGAAGGCCTTGGCCATGCCATGCAGGCCAAGGCCGTGAAGTTGGTCGAGGGATGGATGTTTGAGCAAGTTCGTCTCTCCTAATTGTAGTAGCGCGGACCACGGATGTTGGAATGCAGAATCGGCGTTCCGTCCGTGGCGCGCTTTTGCGCGGGACGCCGATCAAGGTGGTTGTCGAGGATGGATTTGACCGAGCCGTAGGTGCGCGCGCCGATGTCGATGGCGCGCTCCGCTGCGGCTTCCAGACGCTTGGCGCCATGGGGACCGGCCAGCCGAACAATGCCGAGACAGGCGCGAAAGCCCTGTTCGGGATGCGGACGTTGTTCGAGGATCAGTTCGCAGAGCGCCGCCGTCGCCGGTCCGATCAGGCGCGCGTCGGCGCGGATGCGCTCGATCGTCCAGCCGGCGTATCGCCGATGGCTGGACGGCATGTGTTCCGCCACCGTCGTGTGTTTGTGATTGCCGCTCATACGCATGTGCGCGGCGATCCGCTCGCCCTTGAGGAAGATTTCGACCGTCTGCGCGGTCAGCCGCGCATCGACCTCGGCGCGGGCGAAGCGATGGGGAACGCTGTAATAATGGGCGACGACCTCGATGTGATAATCGATGCCAACGCGGCATGTCCGCCATTCGGAGAACTCGTAAGGTTCGATCGGAAGGGACTTCAGCGCCGGGCGATCGATCTGTTCGAGCAATTGCCGGCGCGTCACGCCGAGCCGCCGGATCGGGCGCTCTTCGTTCAGATGCGTCATCAACTCACCGATCGCCGCGTTGACCTCCGCCAGGCTGTAAAAAGTTCGATGGCGCAGCCGCCCGAGAAGCCATCGCTCAACGATGAGCACCGCTTGCTCGACTTTTGCTTTATCCCGCGGACGTCTCGGCCTCGCTGGCAAAATGGCGGTGTCGTAATGCGCCGCCATCTCAGCGTAGGTTCGATTGACCTGAGGATCGTAGAGACAAGCCTTGATCACAGCGGTCTTGGTATTGTCCGGCACGAGCAAATGCGGAACGCCACCGATCGCCTCGAAGGCGCGGACATGGGCGTGCGATCCAGTCGGGCAGCGCCTGCGTCCAGCTCGCATGCGCAAAAGTGAAGCTCGACGCGCCGAGCACGGCGACAAAGATTTGCGCCTTGCGGATTTCGCCGGTCAGCCGGTCGATGACGACCGCAACCCCATCGCCGGCATAATCGACGAACAGCCGCTCGCCGGCCGCATGCGTCTGCCGCATCGTCGGCGACAACTTCGATTCAAAGCCGCGATAGAGCTCGCAAAACCGCGAATAGCTGTAACCGCCGGGATTGGCCGCGATATATTCATCCCAGACGATCACCAGGGTGACGTGCTTGCGCTTCAGCTCCCGATGAACCGTCGGCCAATCCGGCTCGGCGTGCCGGCGATGGCCTCGTTTGGTCCCGTGATTGGCGTAAAGCGCCGCCTCCAGGTCGCCGTCGCTCATGCCGTTCGGCAACGGCCAACCCAGCCCGCCGCCCTCGAAACGCCTCAACGTCTCGCGCACCGTCGAGGCGGCCACGCCCAGACGACGCGCGATTTCTCGCGTTGGAAGGCCGGCGGAAAACTTCAAACGAATGATCTCGCGCGCCTGGCGCATCGCAACTCTTTCCGCTGGCATCGATCGCTCCCATGGATTTCCAAAGGAGGGACCCTAAACAGGCCAGCGGAGGCGCTCGTCCCCGTTCCATACCCCGGGCGGCATTATCCCGTTACGGTGGGCGGCATCATCTCGTAATGGTGGGCGACATCATTCCGTTACGGCGGGCGACATCATCTCGTTATGATGGGCGGCTTGGGCAGGAATCAGCAACCCAACACACGCAAAGGACGCCTGTCCGCTGCGCGTGATCATTCTTCACGATCAAGTCGGGGTGCCCCCTTGCGCCCCCTAAAGTAAAACCCCTGGCGGGGCCGGGGGGTCCGGACGCCAGGGGCAGAGGGGAACTCGAGTGGAGTTGAAGAGGACGCGACTACCCATCACGTCCAGTCAACAGACTATCATATCGCGATGACGGTTGAAAGACACGTCGCGGTCACGGTTGAAATACCAATCTCATTCAACCTCCCCGGGATCCGACCCGGGGCATCACCCCCCGGCAACGCCCCCGGAATTCCGGGGTATAAACCGGTCGCGCCGCGCCGGGGCCTTCGCGCTACACGTGGACATCGTTCGCGTCTGAAGCGCTTGGCTCGCGCCGCTGCTCCGTGCCCCGCATCGATTTTAGCGCCGCGAAATGACGGATCGCCCGCCCCTGCCGCGACCAGGCGCGCCGGTAGTAGCGCTCGAGCCGGACGAGGTCGAGGCTCGCGGCCGCCAAGGCATCGTGTTCATCGCGCGCTTGCGCCTTGAGCCGCTTGTCGGCGACGTCGCGGGCGCGTTCGTGGTCTTCGTCTGACTCGCTTTCCTCCAGCAGCATCATCAACCGATCCGGAACGATGCCGTCATCGCGCTCCCAGTCGAGATCATCCGGCCAGTCGTCCGGACGTACCCAAACAACCGCAATCTGATCCTTGTACTTTTCCAAAAGCTTCGGCGCGGTTGCTTCGATCTCCCTGTTGCCGAGCCACGCCTGCATGAATTTGGCGGTTGCCAGCATCATACCGTTATCGCCTTTCGCCAGGGCCTGGGCCGTTGGTTCGCGCAGCCGCTCGATGACGGCGAGCTCCTGCTCGCGAATGGCGCGCATCAGCATTTCGTTTTCGACGATCACCCGGGCGGCGGAAACAAGCCGCGGATCGTCGTCATCGCCGCACAGAAGCTTTGCCAAACGCTCGGTCTCATCGGACGCGGCGGATTGGCGGTGCGTCATCGCCGCCAATCCGTGCCGCGGCGCATTGCGGCTCGAGCTTTTCTTGCCCTCCGCGGTCTTCGGCCCGCCGCCGCGGCGCCTATTGGCGCGCGTGGGTCGTAGGTTTCGGCGGGTCATCGAGAAACTCCTGGAAGTCGTCCAAGGTATAAGTGGGCGGTTCGACCGTCTTGGGCTGGCTTTTGGCAACCGCAGGCTTGTCGCCGACCTCCTTGAATTCGGCGTCGATGATTGCCTTGGTCACCGCGCTGACGCGCTGGCCGAGCCCGGCGCGATAGAGGTCCAACTGCTTGAGCGCATCGTTGCGCCGCTTCGTTTCACTGTCGATCAGGCGATCAAGATGCTCGCGAAATTCGCAGCTCCTTTCGAGGGCAACGTTATGATCGATTTCGCTCGCAGTCTGTTGCAGAATCCTGGCGACTTCCTTCGGCAGTTTCCACATTTTTTTCTCGAGCGCGGCCAATCGTGCGATATCCGCAGGACTATTGGTGAGCTCTTCAGCGATTGCGCGCTTGGCGGCTTCGTTGTGGGCGTGCTGGTCGCTGATCCGCTGGGCCTGGAATTCGAGCTGCTGGCGGTAGCGCCGCTCGATGGCGATGGTGTCGTGACGGATGTAGCGCTCGATCTTCCAGCTGGCATAAACGAAATGCCGGATCAGGAGCATATCGACCCCGTCGTAGCAATGCAGCGCCGCCAGCACCTGGTCGAGGATGGCCTGGAACAGCTTGGGGTCTTCGGTGCTCAAGACAGGCGGCGGACCGAACAGAGCGCCGAATTCGGCAAGCTCTGCATCGGAAAGAGGTTTCTGGTCTTGTCGATCCATCGGTGTGTTCTCCTTTATGGTCGATGGGCTTGTGCTCGCCGAACCCGGCAAGCGGTTTGGTGCTGCTCTCAGCACGACTATGGCGTCGTCGGGACACTGTCCCGTTCGAACGCCGAAGACTGATTCTGCTTTTCGCTTGGTGCCCGACCGCGCTCGATGCGATCTGCATCCGGTTTGGGCTTGCCGCCGCCGAGCGTAAACGCTTCAGCCGACGCGATACCCACGATCATACTTATCGCTGATTCTTCTTTAATGAGTTTTGAATGAAATCATTTTTATCGGCGTCCATTGGTGCCGGCGCGATCAACGCGCAGCGCCAATTCAGCGTCGCACAACACACGCTTTGCGGATCCTGCGCGACGCGTTACACCTCATGCGCGACGCATCGCGCACCGTGGCGACCGGTCACGGACGACCGCGGTGGCCGGCGAAGGACGCTGCGGTAAGCTCTCGATCACGATCGGCCGGCAAAAGTTGATCGGTCGGGAATAGGTCTGAGCCCTGGCAATTCTGCGGAGGCGGCGGTCGCAGCATCGTCGCCCCCCCGGACAGCGTCCGCGGCGATGGCTGGGGATGAGACCGATCCCGGATAGTTTTCCGAGTTAGACCGGCATCGCCGGCGCGCCGTTGCGCGCGATTTCTAACGGCGCCTCCGCCGCAGTGCGTTGCCGTTGCGACGGTTCGCTTTCGAGCAGCTCGCGCAGCGTCGCTCGAACCGCCGGCGCCAGATCGGTGCGGGCCAGCGCGTAGGCAATGTTCGCCGTCAGGAAGCCGATCTTCGAGCCACAGTCAAAGCTCCGGCCGGCAAATTGCAATCCATAGAATGGCTGGGTGTTGCCGAGCGCAACCATGGCGTCGGTCAGTTGAATTTCCTCGCCGGCGCCGCGTTGCTGGACCGCCAATAAATCGAAGATCTGCGGCTGCAGAATGTAGCGCCCGGTCAGGATGAGATTCGAAGGCGCCAGGTCGGGCGTCGGCTTTTCGACCATGCCGGTGAGTTCCACGAGCTTGCCATGCCGCGCCCCGACGCCGACCACGCCGTACATATGCACCCGATCGCGCGGCACTTCTTCAATGGCGACGAGGTTGGCCGGATCGTCGAGCCGTTCTGCCGCCGCGATCATTTGCGCCAGGCAACCGGGGTGGTGTTGCACCAGGACGTCGGGCAGCAGCAGCGCAAAAGGCTCCGCGCCGACCAGTTCCCGGGCGCACCACACCGCATGGCCAAGGCCGAGCGGCTCCTGCTGCCGGGTAAAGCTCGTCGTGCCCGGCGGCGGCAGCTCGCGCGCCAGGACATCGATGACCGCGTGCCGGTCGCGATCGCGAAGCGTATTCTCAAGCTCGATCTGGCGGTCGAAATGATCCTCGATAATGTGCTTGTTGCGTCCGGTGACAAAAATGAAATGCTCGATGCCGGCCTCGCGCGCCTCGTCGACGACATGCTGGATCAGCGGCCGGTCGACCACCGGCAGCATCTCCTTCGGCATGGCTTTTGTTGCTGGGAGGAATCGTGTGCCGAGGCCGGCGACCGGAAAAATGGCTTTGCGTACCCGTCTCATACCCCTCGATACCCTGGCCGGCGCCACTCATTCAAGCGCGTGGTTGCATTATTGTTAGCGGCCGTATTGTGCCTGTCCTCCCCCCATCCCCGCGGGCGCCGCGCGGCAGCCCGGATTGGACGTGGGATCGCTAGGTCCGCGGATCGCTAGGTCCGCTCTGGCCATTAACGATCGCGATCCGCCGCGGGCAGGGCGGTTTGCGCGGCGCAGCCTGGAGGAGCCGGTCCACACTCTTTACCGACCGGGTCGTTCGGGGAAGAAGCCCGCGGTTCGACGTTAATTCGGAACGCCCGACCGCTGGCTTCTATAGAACTCGACGATGCGCCGCGCCGTTTCGAAATTGAGCCGATCGAAGGTTGCCATGCTCCGGTCGATATGGGCGGGTGAAACGCCGCGCTGCCTGGCGCGAAACGTCAACAGCGCCTTCGCCGTCGGCCACGACAGCCGCAGCGCCTTGGCGAGGATCAGGATCGTCTCCGATTGATCTTGGAAAAAGGCGCGTTCGACGACGGCGACAGGCACGTCACAAATATGCGCGACGGCGACGATCGTCTCGCCAAGTCTGCCATCCTCGGCGAACGCCCGAACCGTCGCTTCGTCAAGTTGCCCGGCATCGCTGAGCGATTGAATTAGTTTTTGCGCCGGCACGTAGTCGACCGCTCGGTCAGCCGGATCATTGCGAATCCCGTCAGCCACCACAGTCACCGCGTGATCGATTTCATGGGCAAAGAGTGGATGTTCGGCAATGAGCTTGGCGCGAACCCTTGCCGAGGCTTCAGCCAGCAAGGCCACAAAAACATCATGAGGAACGTCAGGTCGAAAGCCGACGCAGGTGGCGAGCTGGTCGTCATCGTGCGCACGTTTGACCAGGAACGAGAAGCCGAGTTTTGAAAATTTGGCGCCAAGATTTTTCGCAACACTGAGTGCGACCTCCCGATTGCCGCGCTCGACCAGCACGTCGGTGACCTCCTCGGCGATCAATGTCCGCTGCGAGATCGCCAGCAAATGCGCTTGGCTCTTGGCGCGGGCGCTCGCCACAAGGGTGGCCACATCGAGTCGCTCGGAGTGGACCAAAACCGGGCCGGCCACTCGGATATCATCGTCGCTTGCCAACGCCCGGATGATGTTGAGCGGCGCCTGCGGCAGCGGCGCCAGGCGGTGTGCCAGCAATGCCCGCACCGACGCTTCGATCTCCGCGGCAAGACGCGTGATGACATCATCGAACAGGCTGATCTCGTCCTCTGAAAACCGCGAAGCGTCACGGACAAAAAGATTGGTGACCTGCAGCAGGATTTGCGCGCGCCGCTCCGGCGAGGCATGCGCAATCGTATCGTCGAGTTCGGGGACGAGGCTAAGCCGTGCCGTCATTGCTGCTTCGGCAGCCCCCTTGGTCGTTAGCCGCCGGGGTCCGGCTGCCGCCTCATAATGTAGCCGCCAAACAGCCCAATCAGTCAGTCTGCAGCGGCGGCAAAAGCGCGCTCCAAGCGGATGGATCGGCGCAATATTCTCATGAGGAATTTAGCCTATTGAGTTTAAATTTCCGCTAAGGACGCCGATCGGCATGGCGGCGGGCCCGATCGGTGACGCGTCTACCATCCAGCCGAGACGGCGTCTCCATCCAGCCGAGACGGCGTCTCCATCCAGCCGAGACGGCGTCTCCATCCAGCCGAGACGGCGTCTCCATCCAGCCGAGACGGCATCTCCATCCAGCCGAGACGGCGTCTCCATCCATTCGTGACGCGTCTCCATCGAGGCGAGACGCCGTCTACAACCACGGTAGACGCCGTCTACCGTCCAGGCGAGACGCGTCACCCATTAGACCGTGACGCGTCACGCGTGACCGATCGCGCATCACTGCAGCGGCCCGGGGGAGGGGACATTAGCGGTGGAGCGCTTTGCCGACTGACAACGCGCCTCACAATCCAAATCGGATTGGACCCAGTGCCAATGCGAATCCACGACAGATTGTTGAACGCGTATGAACAATTTTAAATTGCAGTTTGGCAGAACGAACTCAAATCGAAAAATCCCGCAATCTCAAAGTCCTGGCTTTCCTGTCAGCGCGCTGACGCCCGCGCCAGATGCACATGACTGCGCGGCAGTCTCACCGCACCCATCGTTCCTATTGCCGGTCCCATTAAGCGGACCGGCCCGCACTCATCGACATTCGGATGGTGCAGAGCTCGGCACCAGCTGGGAATCTTATGCCCCTCCCATTCGGTGATGAAGGGACTGGGCGCCCGCTCGAGCAACGCCACGAGATCACGACAGTTCGCCGCTGTGGCCTGCGGCTCGCCGCCATTTCCCGCACCGGGTACTTCCTTGATCGGCATCGCCCAGTCCTCGACCGGACGTCCGGTGATCGCCAGCACATAGTTGCGGGTCTCCGCTGGCAGCTCGCGTGAGTGGGCGAGGAATTCGCGCACGCGTTCCGGACCGGCATTGTAGGCGGCGGCAGCAAGCCCAAGATTGCCGAACTCAGCGCGCAGCTCGGCCAATAGCTCGCCCGATTTTGGCAGCGCCACGACCGGGTTGAACGGTTCGTAGAGGCCCTTTTCCGCAGCGGTGCCTGGCATGAATTGGGCGATGCCCTCGGCGTGCTCGCCGCTGCGGGTCAATGGCCCAACCACGTCGGGCTGAAAGCGGCTTTCCTGCCAGATGACCCGCGTAAAAAAATCCGTCGGCAAGCCATTTGCCTGCGCCGCCGCGTCGATCAACTGGCATATCGGTTGATCGCCTGCGGGCTCTGCTTTTGCCATGCTCTGCGCCAAAGCTCGGACCGGCATGACCAGCAGCAATAGCCACAGGGCAACGAAGCGAAAATCCCGCCCAACAAAGATAGCCGCCGATTGCCTTTCGCTCGTCATGCCCTAGTCCTATCGCGATCCCGATACAGATCAACACTTCACGTCAAGCGTCACTTTCCACGCCACCGGCCAAACTATTCCGCGGAACACGGCCAAGTGTGAGCGAACGCTTCAAGTGCCAGTCCCTCGAAGGGCTCAGTTAGCTGGTCATGGTTCCGGTCAAGGTAGTCGACGACAACCTTCGCCAGCTGCTGCCTTGTAACCTCGTCTGGAGGACACGAACGAAAATTCTCGTCGTGGACGCCGGGTGCAGTCCAATTGAGCGCTTCGATTTCGCCCAGGCAGACGCCAACGTGAAGCGGGTCATGCGTGTCCGTAATTGTTCCCTTGGCAACAACGCGACAGGCCTCAATCAAATCATTGCCGCTGTAAGTCCGCTCCTGGGCGTAGGCCGGACGGGCGATGGCCGCAATAGCGGCCGCAATGATCAGGATTGTTCGCATCAGACTATCGATCCCCGCAATCTCGCAGCTTCAGAAAGCACAGTTTACGAATTCCGTCCGTTCATACTAGCAAGTGTGCCATGGCCCGTCACACCGGTTGTTTACGAACCATTGAACAACCAGGCATATCCTGCGCCACTGTTGGGATCTTGCGTGGTTCATGGAGACGCGCCAATGGCCGATGATGAACGACGATCGAGCGCCGGACGACGATCAGGCAAGGAACGGCGCAGCGGCACGGATAGGCGATCTGACGAGGAGCGACGGCGAAGCGGCGAACGGCGCTCGAACAACGAGCGGCGATCAGGCGTGGACCGCAGATCCAATCACGCGCCAAGTGCCGCCGCTCCGGGAAAACGTTAGGCTTTACGGAACCGTATGCGCGATTACATCCTCATCACCGTCGCCGCTTTGGGCGCGGTTTGGGCATTTGATGCCTACAAATTTGACGGCCGTTATAGCCAAGCCGTTTGGCAGCAAACCGTCGATGAAGGTCGAGCCCTCACCACTGCAATTCACAGTGAGCTAGATCGGGCCATGTCAGGCAAGTGCGTGCTCTGCGATTGACGCCATCGTCCGCGCTCACATGAGCAAACCGTACAAAGCCCATGCCAAAGCCGTAACTCCTGCTGCGATCAGAAGCACGTCAATCCGTTCGCGGCAATATTGGAGTTTGTTCATAAGCGAGTGTCGATGGTCTGAGCGGCAAGACGAAGATACATTGCAATGTGTAAAAATCCTGCAAAGGGTCCGGCTCGCGAGTTACACAGGATTTATTAATTATGCTGGCCGTCGTCGCGCCAAACTTGCACCTCCCGAGGCATCGAGCTGACCGTCGCTGTAACCCGTCGATTAACAATGCGGCGCTACGAATGCGGTAGCCGGGATAAGTCTGAGCCCCGGTCATATTGGGGAGCTCCGGTCGCAAGGCCGGAGCTTCTTTGTCATTCGCGATCCCGGCCGACGCTGACTTTGAACCACGCCGCAAACTGCTCCCGGCGGGGCGTTGTGGCTCAAAAATGACGAAAACCACAACAAAATAGCGCGTCACTTCCAACTCCGGCGGATTTCCTGTCGGACGCGCGACGTATAATCTCGAAGCCCGGATGGGAGAGAAACATGTCGAACTGCCCGCATTGCAATCGCACAACTTTTGAAATCGAGGAAGTTGAAATGAGCGGAATAAAATACAAAATTGTACAATGCTCTGGATGCAAGGCGCCCGTTGGTGTCATAAAATTGGACGACGTCGGCCAACTTATTCACAGCTTCGAGCAAAGAATGACCGAGGTTCTTCGCGTGCTCGTATCTAGCTTGCAAAAAATGAACTCTCGTTTGGAGCAAATTGAGCGAGAAAATGGACAATAGAACCGGCACATAATAGTGATACGCTGAACTTTGCATCCTCGCAGCACGATTGCAGTAACGAAAGTCACAGTGCAAGCGATCGTTGGCCTGCTGACGACTGTCGTCGGGGCAAGTTTACGTTAATTCAAAGCTGAGGTTACATATCGCGTGCACGTCGTATACTAATCGCTCGAGTGAGGCGCAAACTCCAGTCCCCGATTATCATCCCCTGCGCCGATCTCATCGAGCCCCAGGCGAGTGCCTCCGCTTGGGGCTCCCTCATTTGGCACGAAGCACCCGGCACAAACGAGGAGCGGCATTTTTTTTCTTGCGCTTGCGGTCCGTGAGCTTGCGAAGCCTTTCCACACGGTCGCCTACTTCGTCGCGCGCCAAACGCAACTCATAAAGCTTTTGCAGATTGAGCCAAAATTCCGGGCTGGTGCCGAACCAATGGCCAAGCCGTAGCGCCGTATCGGCCGTGATCGCGCGCTGACCGTTGATGATCCCAGTGACTCGATTCACTGGCACGTCGATCTGCCGCGCCAGTTCGGCGGCGGAAATGCTGAGCTCCTTGAGTTCTTCGGCAAGATGCTCGCCGGGGTGAATCGGGGTGCGGGCCATGGTGCCTCCTAATGGTAATCGACAATTTCGACATTGATCGGGCCGGACGCACCGTTGGGCCATTCAAAGCAAATCCGCCATTGGTCATTGATGCGGATGCTGTGTTGGCCCTGCCGATTGCCCTTCAGTGCTTCCAGCCTGTTGCCGGGCAGGGCGGCGAGATCTTTCAAGCTCGTCGCCGCGTCCAGTCGTTCTAGTCGCGATTCAGCCTGACGTGCGAAACCGGAAAATTCCTTGACGTGTTTGCCATCGGCAAAACGCTCGGTTTTTCTGTCCCGATAGCCCAAGATCATTGGGCGAATCTTATCGAATAATTACGCATTACGTCAAATGTAACTACGCCCTTCTGTCGGGAAGGACTTACGGAGGATACCGAATGACAAGCCTGCATATTGGCATTGGGCGATTTTATCGACCCTCCTCGGCGGCATCGCTTGGAGTAGGTTGAACCGTTGTTCCGTTTGCGGCGCTGTTTGCACGTACCTTGTCCCGTCTGCGCATCGATCCGGCAAGGCGATCGCGCCGATCGGGCGTTACCGTCAAACGGGTTTGTCGCCAAAGCTTCAGAGCTATTTTTGTCGGGTCGATACCTGCCCTTTGCCACCATGCGGCTTCATCGCCGTAGCGATGAACCTCGCGATGGTGTCCGCGGCAAAGCGGCACGGTGAATTCGTCGCTGACCTTGCGTCCGAGGGCGGGGTGTTGGGCGAACCGCAAATGGTGCGGGTCCGACGGCTTACGGCCGCAGACGAGGCAGGCCTGTTGGGCGACAAATCTGAGGTGCTCTTTGTCGCGGATCCGGCGCGGCTCCGGCAAGGTGAGCGCGCTCTTGTCAACGCCGCGCGAAGGCGGCCTCTCGTCTGGCTCTGCCGGGCGCGGTCGCTCCAGCAAAGAGGTCTGGTCAGATTCCGCGGGCGCCAACGGCGCCTCGATCGTCTCGGCATCGCCGCGTCCGAGGGCCGTTAGTCTTGATTGGAACGCCTCCTCAACGCGCCGGGCGTCGGGTGCGGTCAGGGTGTTCTTGGCGCCCAGGATCCGATGCGCCCAAGTCGCGGCAGCGTCTGGTGTGGAGACGGCTTGCAATTCCGCGACAAGTCGGTCGCGCAGTACCGCCGACTTGTCGGGTTCCAGGCTTGCTCGAGCCGGAATCGAAAAGTTCTTGCCATGACGGCGGACCGGAGTCCGTGGACCGCCCTGTCCTTGATTTCCATTCAAGCGTCCGTTCCGGTTCGAGATATCCGGATTATCGGTTCCCGTGGCGGGTCCGGCCGGTGCAACGAGATCCGGCGCATCGAGATCATCTTCCCCGGCAATGCCGACGAGCGTGAACAACGCATAGCGCCGGGCGTAGGTCAGCGCCGCTCCCATCCGACGTGGGGTCGCGGTTTCGCCGATGGCGCAGACCGGCCAGTCCGAGGCGATCCATTCCCCCGATGCGTGGGCGAGCACCGTGGTGAGATTGACGGTGCCGGCAGCCTGATCGATCGCCGTGGTCTGCACCGTGGCGATCTCATGCTGGCCCAAGGTCTTGCGCACGATCTCAAGCCCGCTCGACAGGGGTGCATAACGAAACAGCCGCTGGGATCCCTCCCCCGCGCGCGGTTCGATCGTTCCCACCAGCGACTTCTCAGGATTGGAAAGTTCGATTTGCGCCTTGGCCAGAGCCGCCGCCAGCGCGGCGATGGAGTCACTGGAGCGCTGCATGACGGCCTCCCTCGCCATTATTATTCTTGCCGCCGTCGAGGAGATCGAAACTCACCGCCCCCGACTTTGACCGCTTGGCCCGGATGCCATGGCCGATCGCCTCCTTGGCATCCTCCGGCATCAGGCCCTTCAGCTCGGCCTTGGCCCGTTCATGGTCGAGATGGGCCGAGCGGGTCTCGGCAAAGAGGCCGGCGAACTCCGCCCAGGCATTCGACGTGCTCATGTCGACAATGCGGATCGCCTCGATCCGGGGTTTTGGCGGCTCGACCCCGAACGGCTTAGGTTCCTCGCCGCTCTCGACACAGCGCCAGAACTTCCGCTCAGCGGTGACAATGAGATGCTGATAGAGCGGATCGGCATGGGCGAGGATCTCGACCCATTTGCCTCCCCCGGTAATGACCGAGAGCACCGCGGTCCGGGCTGCCACCACCCACATATTATGCTGCAGCTGCGGCATGTACTTGGTGGCTGCCGCTTCCTCCGAGAACGACCACGGCAGCATGAACTTCGACTCGAACACCGCGTCGCTGCCCGCCACCCGGCCGTCCAGCGTGGCCGCCATCCACTTCAGTGCCGGGTGGAATACCCGCTGTTGAACATCGGTAATCACCTGTCCGGTATTGGCCTCGTACCAGCGCCGGTTCAGGTCCTCGGTCGCCAGCCCAAGCTGGACGATGAGATTGCCCGACAGGTCCTGCGGCTCGACCTCCCCCCGCTTCTCCCGCCACAGCCGGACCAGAGCCCCCTCATCCTCCCCCATGATGATCCGGACGTCCGAGCCGCCGATGAAGTGGCGGCGATCTGCAGGTTTAATCTTCGGTCTCATCCGGCCCTCCGCGCGATACAGTCGGCGGCGTGCCGGATGGTGCCAGCCAGCAAGAAGTGCGTGATCAACTCAGCATCGTCCTTCCAAAGGGGCGTTGTGGAAGATTGGACGCTCGCGCCTGTGGTTTGAGCGCAAATTGCGCTATTCACATACTTAGCCTGGGCCATGGGTTACCTCCGCGGTTTGGGTTAGGGCCGGTGGGAAGTAGCAGCTTCCCATCGGCTCACAAGAGTTATGGTATTACCAAAACATGGCCAAGCGGTCAAGCGAAAAGGTATTACCGAAAAAGCCCGGTCGGCCAGCTACTGGCCGCGACCCGGTGCTGGCGGTCCGGCTTCCGCTCGCGCTAAGGTCTAAGATTGAAAGCTGGGCCAGGCAGCAGAGCGACAAACCCACGCGCTCGGAGGCAATTCGCCGGTTGATTGAGTTTGCGCTAGCCGCCAAAGCCAAGAATTAAAACACGCGCGAAAAGCAGACAGTGTAAGCAACGCGTGGACCGGCGTGAGCCGAGACGGTTCGGACAATCAACGCGCCAGGCCGACCATGATCAAACAGGGCACGTTATGAACTCCCGCCAATGCTGCAGCCGAGCCAAGGCGTTGATGTCGCTCATTGCGATCGAGCCCATCGCCGTGGCCAAATGACGGGTGCGGCGGACCGAAGCGTGGTGAAGCCCGGCACGACTTCGCATGCGCAAATCATGTGTATTTATGCGAAATCGGACTTACGTTCACGGTCAGCCATGAGCCTGCAGGTGTGTCGCCGCAAATTGCAATCGGCTAGATCGCTTTGGCGGCTAACGCGATAACGAGTTACAGTTCTGCGGCCTCGATCAACGATATCGCTTTAGCGCGATGCCTATGTTGTCGACCCTGTTGTAGCTTTCGCAGAAAGCGTTCGCGCGCTGTAACAAACTGACCTTCGCGCACTCGGCGACCGGCAATTCGGGCGCGATTAATTTTGCTTTTTTTGACGAAGTGCCAGTACTTCCGGCGTAGCGTGCTCCTCGACCACCCATTTGACGGCGATGCTGGCCTCGATAACGAGCGGGTTCACCGCTCCTCACGTCCTTCCCGAAGGAAAATCTCACAGGGCGTCTGTCTCCGGCGTCTTGTCAGCTCCCGCAGCTCGGCAGCTAACGTCTCGAAGGAAGGCCCAACGTCGCCGCTAAGGGCCTGGCGGAGGATTTCCCGATGTTCCGCTTCAGTCGAGCGGCCATGCCGCGCGGCGCGGCGCTTCAAACGAGCGATTATATCGTCATCCAGATTGCGTACGTGCAGGTTGCCGGCCATCCGAATCTCCGTGGGAGCATCGATCTCAATGGTCCGAAAAACCTCGGGCGCGTCAAGACCGCGTAAGATGCGTTCCAAAGCGACGGGCCGGCGCGAAACCAATGTTCGGTGAAGGCTACTCTCCCGAACGACCGTCTCATCGATTGCACTTCCTACCTTTGGTAGGCCATCGCGTGATCTGCCATCGGTGCTGGCAGAGAAGTCCGTATCATTAGTTTTTCAAAAATGGAGCAAAAATGTAGCGAGGAATCGTTCCGGAACATATATATCAGTAAGCGGGTCCTTGTCCGACAGCCGCGAGCGACCGCAGGGCGATAACGGGACGCATCAGAGCGCGAAGATCTTCGGGGCGAACGACGACTGCGTTCCTCCCAGACACGCCTCTTATGAAGTGGCTTACGCACAAGTCCTGCTCGAAAAAATCTCGCCACTGCGATCGATCGTATCGACGCCGCTAACCCCCAACCGAGAGCACAGAATGTCGAGTATCATCCCGTCCACACCTGATAGCGCTAAAGATCGAAACATCGTGGCGATGGCAACGCCGAGTGAGGCAGACGCCGACACTAGCGGCGTTCATCCGGGCGACCACCAAGTCGGCTTCCGTCATCCGCCGCTGCATACGCGTTTCAAACCCGGTCAGTCCGGCTATCCGCAGGGCCGCCCCAAAGACCGACTGAATAACAAGACCATAATCAAGCAACTCATGAATACGAAAGTCACGGTGCAAGATGGCGAAAAGGAACGTCAGCTGCCGCTGCTCGCCGCCAACTTTTGGACCCATGCCGTTGCCGGTGCCAAAGGCGACGCCCGCTCGTCGGGCCTTGCGTTTAACTTGGTCGAGAAGTTGGGGCTACTGGACGACCGCGAGGACAAGATTGCAAACCAAAGCACCGCGCTGCCCGCGAACAAGCCGCGTCCAGGCGACAGGCTGCTTGAGAATATCGAACGGCACCTGGTTACCGATCGGGACATGATCGAGCTGTCGCACCTCGCGGAGTTTGTCGATCTCGGTGGCGATGTAACAGCGCTCAGCACGGCGGATTTCGAGCGGCTCAAGCACATTGTGAACAAGGGCCGCGGCAAGGACATCACGCCCAGCGACGCCCCGCGCCGCGACGAAACACCATGATGCCCGGCAGTGTGGGGGCAAGCTCGATCGAAACTGACGGACCGGCGGCGCTGTCGCTACGCGATCGCGCCGATGCATTGCGCTATGAGGACTCGTTTTCGGATTTCATTGCGGCATTCTGGCGCTCGGTCGAGCCGATGGCGTTCAAGTCTGGTTGGCATATCGACGCGATCTGCGAGCACTTGGAGGCGGTGGCCGATTGGCAGATCAACCGGCTCCTGATCAATATGCCGCCGCGCCACATGAAGTCGCTCGGCGCCAATGCATTCTTTCCTGCCTGGATCTGGGCGCAGAATCCGAACCCGGAGGATGATCCCAAATACTCATTCGCAATCCGACGCAACTCCTGGCGTGGCCCCGGCGTCAAGTTCATGCATCTGTCGTATGAAGCTCAGCTCGCCACCCGCGACGGCGTGAAGTGCCGACGGGTTATTACCTCACCATGGTACCAGCGGCTGTGGGGTGACCGCTTCCGGATGCAGCCTGATCAAAATCAGAAAACCCGGTTCGACAATCTATCCGGCGGCCACCGGCTCTCGACATCGGAGGGCGGCGTCATCACCGGCGAAGGCGCCGACATCATCATTTTCGACGACCCGCACAATGTGCGCGCCGTTGGCGGCGCCAGCAATGTCGCCCGCGAAAAGACACTGCGGTTCTGGGACGAATCGATGCCGTCACGGCTGAACGATCAGGACCATGGCGCGTTCGTCGTCATCATGCAGCGCGTCCACGAACGTGACCTCACCGGCCATATTCTGCAAAACGAACTTGGCTGGACCCACCTCTGTTTGCCCGCAGTCTACGAGAAAAATCATCCATTCCCGATCCGCACCTCGGTTGTCCGCAAATCTTTCGGAATGGTTTGGTCCGATCCGCGCGAGGAGGGCGAGGCGCTGTGGCCGGAGAAGTTTCCGCTCGCGGCGCTGCAGCGGATGACCAACGACCCATCGATGTCCTCGCACATGGCCGCCGGTCAGTTGCAGCAGCGGCCCACGGCGCGCGAGGGCGGACTGATCAAGCGGATTTGGTTCGACAACCCCGTCAAGCTGGTACCCGACGTGAACCGGCTGGAATTTGTCCGCGCCTGGGATTTCGCCGCCACCGAGGGTGCCACCAACGATCCGGATTGGACGGTTGGCGTACTGATGGGACGCGATACTGAAACTCGCATAATTTATGTTTTCGACGTGATCCGCGCCCGCCTGTCGCCGGCCGACCGCGAAACGAAAATGTTCGCCACCGCGGTGCTGGACCGAGCGTCATACGGTGACAGGCTCAAGATCCGGATTCCGCAAGACCCCGGTGGCTCTGGCAAGTTTGAAGCCCACCATAACGTGTCGCTGTTGCAAGGCTATTCGGTGACGGTCGAGCGCGAAGATTCCGGCTCCGGCATCGATCGCACCGCCAAGGAACGCCGCGCCGATCCGTTCGCCGCGCAATGCGAGCATGGTATGGTCAAACTGATCGAGGCCAAGTGGAACGACACGTTCGTTGAGGAATTATGCGCCTTTCCCAACGGCGCCCACGACGATCAGGTCGATGCCGCGTCAGCCGCATTTCGCGCCTTGATCCGCCGGCGCAGCGTGTATGCCGTTGGTGCCTGAGCCAGGCTGTCTCGCCGAGATCGCCCAAAATAAGCTTTAGCTTTGAGTGGTCGCGATCGGGTTGAAAGCAGACCTAACCTGGGCATCGTAGAACGGGAGCGGTTGATGCCGCTCACGAGCGGGAAGCCGCGGCGGCGATGAGCGTCTCCTTGAGGCGCGACCGGTCGAGCTTGCCGGTCGCGTTCATCGGTAGCGTGTCGAGCGTCATGATGTGGGCTGGGACAAACACCGCCGGCATACGCGGCCGGCAGTGCGTCCGTAGGCTTTCGCTATCGATCTTTTCGCTGCAAACGATGCCGGCCCAGACTTCCTCGACGCCGAGCTTGTTGGTCGCCATGAAGACGGCAGCCTCGCTCACGCCCTTGAACGAGGTCAGCGCGGCTTCGACTTTTTCCGCGGCCATCTTGCCGCCGCCGGCGTTCAACACGGCGTTCTGGCGCCCCGAAATGATCAGCAGACTGTCTGCCGTAAGCGAGCCGAGATCACCCGGGTAGAACCAGCCGTCCCTAAAGACCTGCGCCGACTCGATGGGATCATCAATATAGCGGTCGACGGCGAATTCGCTGGCGACGCGCACGATCCCTTCGGCGCCGGCCGGAACCGGCCGATCCGCCTCATCGACGATCTCGATCCTGATGCCCGGCGTCACATAACCCGCCGCGCCCTCGATATGCGCGATTCGCTGCGCCGGCGCGGTGGCGCTAATAGCGGTTTCAGTCGAGCCGTAGCCGGTGATGAGATGCGAACATAGCCGCGGCCTGACGCGCTCCAGCAGCGCTCGCGGCAGCAGGCTTCCGCCCGACAGGATCGTATCGAGATGAAATTCGATCGAGGGATGTTGATCGCAAGTCGCGAGCAGTTTGGCAAGCGTGGTGGGCGTCGCCAGCATGGCTTCGACCCGAAAGATCTCGAACGAACGCAACGTGTTCTCGATGCTCTCGCCGCGGAAGAATACAGTGCCGCCACGGCCCAAAATATAGATCAAGAACTGATACCCGAGCGCCGCCGCCAGGCCCATATGCATGTAGACGCGCGAGCAGCGTGCAAGCCGGTTACCCACGACATATTCAAACCGCGCATTTCTCGCTGTGACCATCCGGTGGGTCAGAGCCACAGCCTTTGGATCGCCGGTCGTGCCGGAGGTCAGGACGATCCGACAGACCTCCTCGTTCGCGAGGCGACCGCTCGGCGACATCTCGACCTGCGCGCCGTCGCCGATGATCCAGGAAAAATCCAGCGGCAGATGCTGCACCGCCGGAGCAAACGGATAATTGGTGTTGCTGATGACGGCGTCGAACTTCAATCCTGCCGGCGGTTTGTGCATAGCAACCGACACCGGAATGATCCCCACCTGGCTCAGTCCGAGAATGACGGCCGAATGAAGCAGCGGCTGGTCAACCGACAAGGCCACAACGCTGCCGCGCTTGAGTCCGCACCCGATCGCGCGCCGCGCGACGTTGTTGATCTGGACGGCAAGCCTTGCATAGCTGACGACGTCGACGCCCTGGGCGCAAAGCGCTGGCGCTTCGGGCTGATGCCGCGCCTGGTACAGGATTGGCTCGACGATGTTCATGCTCGGGACCGGCGATGCGCGGCAAGCTCGGCGCACGCAGACTGCGTTCTCAAAACGCTCCGGTCAATCTTATGAATGGTCCCCAATAGAGCCGATCGATGTTTTCGAGGCCGCCGGTATTAACGTTGTAGGTCATCAGCGCGTCGGTGTAGAAATCGCCGCGAATGCCGCCGCTCAGCTTGTAGTTCGGTGTGAACAAATAGCTCAGCGCGGCCCAGCCGTCCGCGTTGAACACGATCGCGGAGTTATTGTAGTTGGCGACGAAGCCGGGGCCGGCGCTGTTCGACACCGTGGCGTTGAAGAACCGCTCGCCGATCAGGCCGGCAATGCCGCCGCTATAATCGAATGACCACAAACCGACAATCGGGACGGCCCCAGTGATTGCCAGACGCGGACCGGCACCGAAAAAACGGCTGTTCCAATCGCCGGTCGCCGCGGTAACCGTGCTGTGGCTGTAAAAGGTGTGCGTGTCGGATTCTTGGACTTGGGCAGAGGCCCAGAGGTCGGCGACGCGCATGCCGAATTGGACCTGGGCAGTGCCGCTGCCTACTCCGAGGTCTCGGCCGATCATGAAATCCGCGACCAGATGCGATTCGCGCTCGGTGGCTTGGCTTGACGTCGAGCTGGCCAGCGGGAAACCGAATATTGTGCCGAAAGTACTAAAGGTGGAGGAATTGCGACTGGCGGTTCCGGTTTTGCCATATCGGAAGTCGAAAATGAAATGCCATGGTTGGCTGGGCCAGCGATAGTCGAAGCCCACGGCGCCTTCGTACCCGCTCTTTGGATTGAACGAGATGAAGGGGGCCGCCAGCCCGGGAAGCGCCGGCACGTTGAAGCTGCCGCCGCTGGTCGAGAACAGCGCGCCCTCGGCCCAAACGGTCAACGTCGCAGGAGTGCTGTTGGGCGAACCCACGGCCTGCGCGTGGACGCCGGAGGCCGACACCGAGAGCGCAAACGCCGAAGCCCCCGTCAGCAACGAGCCGCGGAGCGATGGTTGGACTGGAGGCATTGAGACCTCTCAACGGGCTCGGTCACTCTATTGTCGCGGCGAAACCGTGTAAATTCGTCGACCGCCCGTTCCCGGGGGAGATATGATGGATTTCCGAATTGGGGGGCGTTTCCTGCTTTATGTTGCCGGCGAGCAACACCTAGCGGGGTTGGAACCTCGAGAGCGGCAACCATGCATCGCAATGCACTCGGTGAGCTTGGCGGCGGCAGCGCAACGGCTGCCATCCCCCAGCAGTCGGGGATCGTCTGGGTCGCGTCCTATCCCAAGTCGGGCAACACCTGGGTCCGCGCCTTCCTGCATAACCTCGTCAGACTACACAACGGAGAGAGCGGCGAGCAGGACATCAACGAGATGGCGCGGTTCTCGACCTGGGATCTCGACAAGAAGCGCTACGCGGATTTTCTCGGATTCGAACCCGACAACGCCACCCATCGCCGCGAAATCGCGGCGACCCGGCATGCCGTGCACCAGCAAATCGCGAATTCGGCCCAGGGCCTCGTGTTCATCAAGACCCACAATTGCCTCGTCATGGATCGCGGCCATTCGACAGTCAATTTTGCCGTAACCGCCGGTGCAATCTACGTTGTCCGTAATCCGCTCGACGTCGCGATTTCCTACGCCCATCACGCCGGCACGCCTATCGATCGGGCGATCGAGCTGATGGCGTTGACCGATGCAGAGTCGCGCGGCAAGGACGATGCCGTATACGAAGTTATCGGCTCCTGGAGCCAGCACGGGTGGAGCTGGACGCGCAATCCGCATCCCGCACTGCACGTCGTGCGTTACGAGGACCTGCTTGCCGATCCGAATAAGACGTTCGCCGCAATGGCGCGGCATCTCTTGCTCAATCCGACCCGCCGTCAATTGGCACGGGCGATCGAGCGCTCCTCGTTCGCCCGACTGCAGGCCCAGGAAAGAGAAAAGGGCTTTCGCGAGCGGCCGCCCAACGCCGACCAGAATTTCTTTCGCGAAGGCCGCGCTGGGCAATGGAAGAACGTGCTGACTCCCGCACAGGTCGATCGCATCGTGCACGATCATGCCGAGCAGATGCGGCGCTTCGGCTACCTGCCCCTGGAGTGAGGCAGGTGCGCTCGCGTGTGATGGTGTGACGCCAAGTGCCGATCCGCGGATCGACGTTTTCAAAGCTTATGAATGGGCAGACACATGATACCGATCGGCAGAAGCCGCTGTGAACGGCCAAGCCACTGCGATCGTGAATCAAGCGCCCGCACCAAAATCGGGCGCTGAATGCGTGAAGCGGCTAGGCTCCGCCCGACCGTTCCCTGGTCAGGCGAATTCACATCCCTGTTCGGACCGGAAAATTCCCCGATCCGTACAAAAAATTCCCTGAGCATCGAGTAGGGAATTCCGCAGAATGGGTCGCATTTGCGCCGGCAATTCGATCCAAATAGCGGACCGGGGAGGGCCAAGCTGAGGGAGTTCCCTGTAAATTTCCCTGATACCAGGGAATCCCAGGGGCTATCAGCTCACATCCGCAACAGCCGCTTGGCATTGCCGCTGAGAATCTTGGCTTTGTCTTCGTCGCATAGCGGCACGCCTTCCATCCATTTCGTCGCCGGCGGATTCATCACGAACGGCCAATCGACAGCGAACAGGATATGGTCGATGCCCATTTCCATGACACAGCACAGCAGCGCCGGATTGGAAAAATTGCCGCTCGTCGTAACGTAGAAATTGCCGCAGAAAATGTCGCGGAAGCTCATCGACTTCTGTCCCGGCCGCGATAGCGCATGATCGACACGCCAGACCAGGAACGGCAGCGTCTCGCCGAGATGGCCCAAGATGATTTTCAGCTTCGGGTGCTTTTCGAACACGCCGGAGAGCACGAGCCGGATGGCGAGCGTCGCGGTTTCGACGGTGTAGCCCCAAGCCGGACGTGCCACTGTCGGGAAGTCTTTGACGTAATCGTCGTAATAGATCCGCATGACGTCGGCGTTGGGCAGCGACGGATGCAGATAAATCGGCACGTCGAGCGATTCGGCGCGCGCGTAGATCGGCCAGAAGCGCTTGTTGTCGAGGAATGTGCCGTTGGCAAGGCCATGCAGCATGGCGCCTTTGAAGCCGAGCTTCACGGTGCGTTCGAGCTCATCGGCGGCTGCTTCCGGGACGGCGGTCGGCAACGCGGCAAAAGCGGCGAAGCGCTTCGGATTTCCGGCGACGATTTTGTGCAGCCGATCGTTGACGCGGCTGGTTAAGGCGGCTGCAGTTTCGGCGGGGAGTTTCTGCGTCGACGGCGCGCCGTGCGAGATCACTTGAACGTCGATGCCGGTGTCGTCCATTTCCTTGATGCGCAACGTGTCGAAATCGTGCAGCCGCGTGAATTGCTCGCCGGGGCGGCCGGCCTCGCCGCCGCTATAGGTCTTGGCGAGCTCCTCGTCCCAATAATGCTCTTCGATAGCGATCACGGGACAATGCGGTTTCTTGAACATCGGTCCTCCCCAACTTCGCCCGGCTTCTCGGGGACAGGTGTTAGCAAGCCGGGTTTAAAGAGTCACCTTAGAGTTCCGTCCGGGAACATCAAGTAGGATTACAAAGTTTTCGGAGCATGAGGCGGATTGATGCGAGGCGCAAGAACGCGAGCGCCTTGCGATTGAGGTTCTCCCAATCCTTGGCGAGCCTGCGGCAGCGGTTGAGCCAAGCAAGGGTGCGCTCCACGACCCAGCGACGTCGAAGCACCACAAATCCTTTGGCCTGATCGGAGCGCCTGACGATTTCAGTTTCGAGGTGAGGCAGGATTTTCGCGAGCGCCTTGTGGAATTCCGGCCCCTGATAGCCGCCGTCGGCAAACAGCTTCTTCAAGAACGGATACATCCCGAACAGGGTTGCAAGCAGCAGGACGCCGCCGTCGCGATCCTGGATGTCGGCGGGATGAACGATCGCGTGCAACAGCAGACCCAGCGTATCTACGAGAACATGGCGCTTCTTGCCCTTGATCTTCTTGCCCGCATCATAGCCATGCGGATCGATCCAGGCCCCCCTTTTTCGGCGCTTTTCACGCTCTGGCTATCGATGATGGCAGCGGTCGGGCTGGCCTCGCGTTCGCCTTGCTCGCGGCACGCCACGTAAAGCGCGTGATGAATGCGGTCGAGGGTGCCGTCGTAGCTCCACAAATCGAGATAGTCATGCACCGTGCTTCGTGGTGGCAGGTCTTTGGGGATCGCACGCCACTGACATCCCGTGCTCAAAACATACATGATGCCGTTCATCACTTCGCGCACATCGACGTGACGCTTGTTGCCGCCGCGCCTGGCCGGCGGGATCAACGGTTCAACATGCTCCCATTCATCGTCGGTCAGATCGCTCGGATATCGCAATGCGCTGCGGTCGTAACGTCCGCGGTTCTTCGCCGTCCACATCGGTGACCCTCCTCGAATTAGGCCACCACTCTTGAATCACAAACGATTCAATGGATTCAATATGTTCCCGGACAGACAC
>CAWFLM010000009.1:0-253925 GCA_963816565.1 uncultured Alphaproteobacteria bacterium
GAATAACAAAGCCCCCGGCGGGGAAATCGCCGGGGGCTTAAAAACCCGCAGGGAAGCTGAAGATGGTGGAAGCCTTTCCCGCCGCGGGATCGAAGGCCTTAAAGCACACAATTGCGGCGAGACATTGTGCCATTGCGGCTTTCGTCATAGCGGCGACGGTGTTGCCGGTTGAGCCGCTGCACCGCCGCCGTCGATTGCCGAAACCTCGATTGCGAACGCGAGCGCGGTTCGACAGCGCGGCCGCAAATGGCCGATTGCCGGCAAAATTGAGCGCACAGCGCCATCGCAGCAGTAAATTTCTGATCCACTAAGTCATTTATTTAATTAGGTATTTTAACGCATTGACGGCAATCATGGCGGCATTTCGGTAATTTAGTGACGGCTATCAACTCGATTTGAACTTTTCCTCGTTAGAACACTTTCCCAGTTCGATGCGACTAACCGGAAGAGAGCGGACAGCGCGTCCGCCACTCCTTCGAATTAACCATAGGCGCGGGAATTTCATTCTGCCGCATGACAGGGACTTCAGCCATGACAACACTCCCCATCAGGAAGGCAGTGTTCGCGTTTGTTGCCGCGACCGCCACCGTGGCCTCGACAGCCAGCTTTGCCATGCCGCGTTATGACGGCACGTGGAGCGTGCTGGTCATGACCCAAAAAGGCGACTGCGATCCCGGCTATCGCTATCCGATCCGCATTGCCAACGGTCAGCTCGTCAACGCCGGCGACAACGCCTTCACCATCACCGGCAAGGTCGCCGACACCGGCGCCATCACCGTCACCGTCAGCGCCGGCGGCAAGAGCGCCACCGGCTTCGGCCGCCTCGCCGGCAATGAAGGCGGCGGACAGTGGACGGGCGGCGCCTGCTCCGGCTCGTGGACCGCCGAACGCCGCGCCTCGTCGTAAGTTTGAAGCGGCAATCCGAAGCTCTTGCCCCTCCCCCTTGCGGGGAGGGGTTAGGGGTGGGGGTCAGGAGGTTTCACGCCGGCGTCGACCTTAGCGCGCCGCCTCCCGACCCCCCTCCCTTCCATCCCTTCCATCCCTCACAAGGGTAGAGGGAGAAGCTTCCGCGCTAGCCTTCCGCGGCGTCGTCATCGTCCGCGGCGGCCGCGCCGTCTTCACCGGCCAAAATCTTCTCGGCGATCAGCCCGGCATTCTGCCGGACCGCGGCTTCGATTTTAGCGGCAATGTCGGGATTGGCTTTGAGGAAGGTTTTCGCATTCTCGCGGCCCTGGCCGATGCGCTGGCTGTCATAGGAGAACCAGGCGCCGGATTTTTCCACGACGCCGGCCTTGACGCCGAGATCGACCAATTCGCCGTTCTTGGAGATGCCTTCGCCGTACATGATATCGAACTCGACCTGCTTGAACGGCGGCGCCAGCTTGTTCTTGACGACCTTGACGCGGGTTTGATTGCCGACCACCTCTTCGCGCTCCTTGATGGCGCCGATGCGGCGGATATCGAGCCGGACGGAAGCGTAGAATTTGAGCGCATGGCCGCCGGTGGTGGTTTCCGGCGAGCCGTACATGACGCCGATCTTCATGCGGATCTGGTTGATGAAGATCACCATCGTATTGGAACGGTTGATCGAGGCGGTGAGCTTGCGCAGCGCCTGGCTCATCAGGCGGGCTTGCAGCCCCGGCTGGCTGTCGCCCATCTCGCCTTCGAGCTCGGCGCGCGGCACCAAGGCCGCCACCGAATTGATGACCAGAACGTCGACCGCGCCGGAGCGCACCAGCGTGTCGGCGATTTCCAGCGCCTGCTCGCCGGCGTCGGGCTGCGAGATCAGCAGATCGTCGACAATGACGCCTAGCTTGCGCGCATAGATCGGATCGAGCGCGTGCTCGGCGTCGATGAAGGCGCAGATGCCGCCATTCTTCTGGGCTTCGGCCAGAACATGCAAAGCGAGCGTAGTCTTGCCGGAGATTCCGGACCGTAGATTTCGACCACCCGGCCGCGCGGCAGCCCGCCAACGCCGAGCGCGATGTCGAGCCCGAGCGAGCCCGTGGATACGGTGTCGATATCCATCGACTTGTCGTTCTTGCCAAGCCGCATGATCGAGCCCTTGCCGAACGAGCGCTCGATCTGCGAGAGCGCGGCATCAAGGGCCTTCGATTTGTCCATGGACGATCCTTCGACGAGACGAAGCGCTGCACTCATTGGTCGTGCTCCTTATGGCCGGGATTCGATAGACGCGGAAGCGCCGCGCCCTCCCCCATCGGCCCCCTGGCCAATGGCGATAGCAGGTACTGTACACGATCTGTTCTTCGTTCGCAATATGTTCTTTTTTGGGGGGTGGTGCTGTCCTAATTCCGAGGGCTTTGTCCTAATTTGATTTTTCGACTGTCCTGACCTGCCACTGAGTTTTTCCTCCACGCGGAGTTAGAGTCCGGCCCGACAGGAGGGACGGACGATGAAGCGTGTCAGGTTCACTGAGGAGCAGATTATTGCGGTGCTACGCGAGCACGAGGCTGGGGCAAAGACAGCCGACCTGGCGCGCAAGCATGGGGTCTCGGAAGCGACCCTGTACAATTGGAAGGCCAAGTACGGCGGTCTGGATGTGTCGGAGGCCAAGCGGCTGAGGACACTGGAGGACGAGAACCGCAAGCTGAAGAAGCTGTTGGCGGAATCGATGCTCGACAACGCCGCCTTGAAGGAGCTGTTGTCAAAAAAATGGTAGGGCCCGTCGCCAAGCGCGAGGCTGTGGCTCATCTGCGTGGCGTGCTGGAGATGAGCGAGCGGCGGGCCTGCAGCATCGTTGCCGCCGATCGCAAGATGATCCGCTATCGCTCATGCCGGCCGCCTGATACCGAGTTGCGCGCCCGCTTGCGCGATCTCGCCAACCAGCGGCGCCGGTTTGGCTATCGGCGGCTCTTCATCCTGTTG
Organism: uncultured Alphaproteobacteria bacterium; assembly: GCA_963816565.1. Classification (GTDB taxonomy): domain Bacteria; phylum Pseudomonadota; class Alphaproteobacteria; order Rhizobiales; family Xanthobacteraceae; genus BOG-931. The sequence goes on from CAWFLM010000009.1 coordinate 2,887, forward strand.
CGGGACCAGGGCGAGCCATCCGGTGTCAACCGCATCTACCGGCTCTATCGCGAGGAGGGACTGGCCGTGCGCAAACGCAGAAGTCGCCGCAAGGCGGTGGGAACACGTGCGCCCATCCTGGTCGAGGCCAAGCCCAATGCCCGGTGGTCACTCGACTTTGTCCACGACCAGCTCGCCTGTGGCCGCCGCTTCCGCATTCTCAACATCGTCGACGACGTGACGCGGGAGTGCCTAGCGGCGATCCCCGACACGTCGATCTCCGGCAAGCGGGTTGCCCGCGAACTTACGACGATCATCGCGTGGCGCGGCAAGCCGCGGATGATCGTGTCCGACAATGGCACCGAGTTCACCTCGAATGCGATCTTGCGCTGGAGCAAAGAGCATCAGGTGGAATGGCACTACATCGCACCCGGCAAGCCGATGCAGAACGGTTACATCGAATCCTTCAACGGCCGCATGCGTGACGAGCTTCTCAACGAGAGCCTGTTCCTCGATCTCGATCAGGCTCGGCAAATCGTCGCCGCCTGGATCGCCGACTACAACACCGCCAGGCCGCATTCCTCGCTCGATTACAGGACGCCGGCGGCCTATGCCGATCATCTCACCGCAACCGGCCATCGCGCTGCGCTACCTGATGGCTCCGCGCGCCGTCCGGTTGCTCACACTGCGCCAAAGAGCGTATCAACAGCCGAGGCTCTAATCGCCGCTGGATGAAAGTTCAGTGGCAGGTCACAAGGCTTTATTCGGATTAGGGTGTCTAGGAATTATAGGAGCCATCATCTGGCATCTTGTGGCACCTGACAAACTGCCTCAGCCAGTTCACTTCATTGCCATTGGGCTTTTGGTTGCGGCGGTCGGGGTAGGCTGGCAGCTTTTCCAACAACCACCGATCGACATCGCTACAATCACCAAACCACTACAAGATCAAATTGACTCCCTTAAGCGACAACTCGCAGATGCCGCACGATCAAAAACAGTAGCCAATATTCCGCAGACAAATTCCAATAGTATCGTTTCCGGCCCTTCCCCTCCCCTTAAATATACGGCTTATGAAAAGGAACAGAGGCTACGCGCGGTAGATGAAATTTACACCGTAATCGCTACTCAACTTCAACCCACATACAACGAGGGCCGAACGCTTATTTATGACATCTATCAAAAACCTTCCGTGGATGTTCAGGCGGAGCAACAGCTTACCGATTATCTTGGCAAAGTACGTGACGCCTTTAATAATTTGAATGCTCTTTTGAAAAAATACAGCTACTTTGCTGACATTGTGCAGGCAGAGCCGGCCCCGGAAATCTGCACAGGACGATAAGTGGAGTTTCTGCCTGACAGCGGGCACGCTGTGGCCTGCGAATCAGGAGCGACCATGCAGAGACGACCGCGCCGGAACCACACACCGGCTTTCAAGGCGAGAGGTGGCGCTTGCCGCCATCAAGGGCGATCGGACGCTGACACAGCTTGCCGAGCAGTTCGACATTCACCCCAATCAGATCACATCGTGGAAGGCGCAGCTCGAGGGCGGGGCTGCCGATGTATTTGGTCCGGGAAGCAGCAACGGAGCGTCACAGCCCGCCATCGACGTGAAGTCGTTGCACGCCAAGATCGGCGAACTGACGCTGGAGAACGATTTTTTAGAAGGCGCGCTCACCAAGGCGGGATTGCTGAGCGCAAAGCGATGATCGACCGTAAGCACGATCTGCCGATCACCAGGCAGGCGGAGGTTCTGAGCATCAGCCGCGGCAGCGTCTACTACCTGCCGCGTCCGGTGCCGGAAGCCGACCTTGCGATCATGCGGCGTCTCGACCGGCTGCATCTGGAGTTCCCATTCGCCGGTTCGCGGATGTTGCGCGGCCTGCTGGTGGCCGAGGGGTGCAAGATCGGCCGCCGTCACGTGAAGACGCTGATGCAGCGGATGGGGATCGAGGCGCTCTATCGCCGTCCGCGCACGACCAAGCCGGAACCCGGCCACAAGATCTATCCGTATCTGTTGCGCACCATGGCGGTCACGCGGCCGAACCAGGTGTGGGCGATGGACATCACCTACATCCCGATGGCGCGGGGCTTCGTCTACCTGGCCGTGGTGCTCGACTGGTTCAGCCGTCGCGTGCTGTCATGGCGGCTGTCGATCACGATGGAGGCGGCATTCTGCGTCGCGACGCTGGAGGATGCGTTGGCGCGTCACGGCAAGCCGGATATCTTCAACACCGATCAAGGCTCGCAGTTCACGAGCCAGGCCTTCACCGGCGTGCTCGCCAGCAACGACATTGCGATCAGCATGGACGGCAAAGGGGCTTGGCGGGACAATGTCTTCGTCGAGCGGCTGTGGCGCAGCGTCAAATATGAGGAGGTGTATCTGAAGGCCTACGACAGCGTCAGCGAGGCCCGCAGTTCGATCGGCCGCTACCTGGACTTCTACAACGGCCGGAGACCGCATTCGAGCCTTGACGGCACCACACCCGATCAAGCCTACTTCAACGAACTGCCATTCCGCTTGGCAGCCTAACCCCGGCAGAGACTCCACTTATCGAAGCGGAAAATCTGTTCAGACAACCGGGACCACCTCAGGCGGCGACCACTAATAACTTCAGCGTTGTTGTTGCCACTCATGAGGCAGGGAACCTTATTCAAGAACTTCAAGCTTTGCGAATTAAGGCTCCAAATGACATGCATTGGTTTTTATTACGTGACACAACAATGTTGGGCGCGGTTTCTCAGATTAGGGATTTTGAAAAATATCTGAATGACACAACTGCGGCACTTCAAGCTAAACGGACGGAAATCGAAAAGGCAGAGGTTTATTCGGGACAATGAACAAGTCCAATCAAGTCAAACAGAGATTTGATCGTCTCTTGCACGCGATGACTACCCGACCCGAACCTTCGGAAAAGCCTGCAAAAGACAATCAAACATCAGATAAGGCGAGTGGCGCAGGTTATGGCGATACTCGAACTCGCGAAGGTAAGTCTGCAACCACTTCTTCGAGACGTGTACGTAAGTCCCGTTGATGCCGCGCTTCACGTTCGCCCAAAAGCCTTCAATCGTGTTCGTGTGAACGTCGCCGCGAACGTATTCGTGCCTTGAATGATCGACGGCTGCATGCTCGTAGCCGTATTTCTCAGTCAGCAATTTGAATGCCGAGCCTTCATCCGTGTAGATTTTTGTTCCCGGCTTCACGAACGTAACGACATGCGGGAGAATGTGCGACTTGCGGCGCATCTGCGACATGCCGGGTTAGCACATCGCCTCCCCGTTCTACGATGCCGAATACAACGGCCTTGTCATCGTGACCGGCTTTATCTTTGCCGCCGAAAAAGCTTTCGTCGATTTCAACCGTCTTGCCGGGGCCGCCAAGCGGGTAATCACCGTCAACGTAGCCCATGTATTTGCGGATCAGGTTGCACATGCGCCAAGCGGTTTTGTACGTCACACCCAACTGGCGCTGCACTTCCTTGGCGGCCACGCCGTTCCGCGAAGCGCAGAAAAGGAACATGACGTAGAACCAGTCCCGCAGCGGCGTGCGGGTACTCTCGAACGGCGTTCCGGCAGTCGGATAGACCTGATAGCCACAATGCTCGCATTCGAACGAGCGGCGCGCTTTGACCCGGTAATAGGTCGCCTGCTTCTGGCATTTGAAGCAGATCAGCCGCTCGCCGAAACGGGTCCGCATTAGGTGGATTAGACAGGTATCCTCGTCCGGGAACCGCTTATTGAACTGGCGGATATTCGGACCTTTGGCCTTGGCCATTGGAACTCTCCTATAGCCCCGACGACTGGAGCATATAGGTACTGTATCAGGCTTTGTTCTACATGTCTATAGGGGATATATGCGGGGGGTGGTGGTACTGGCCTGCCGGCCAGTACCGGGGGTGGTGCTGTCCTAACTCCGGGTGCCGGCTCAACCGGTCGACGCAACACAGGCATTAAATCTCTCTGCTGGCGTTTCAAATTGCAAGGTCTCACGTGGTCGTTCGTTTAGCTGACGAGCCACTTTGTTTAGATGGGCTTGCGAATGCACCGACAAGTCGGTGCCTTTGGGAAAGTACTGTCTCAGCAGGCCATTGGTATTCTCGTTCGACCCGCGCTGCCACGGGCTTTGCGGGTCGCAAAAATAGACATCGATGTTGGTCGCCATCGTAAAGCGCCGATGATCCGTCAGTTCCTTGCCCCGGTCCCAGGTCAGCGACTTATACAGTTCTTTTGGTAGCTTCTTCGCCTGCTGGATGAGCGCGTTGACTACAGTCTGGGTGTCCTTGCCTGCCACCTTGGCCAACATCACGTAACGCGTTTGACGCTCGACTAAGGTCGCGATGTAGGTGTTGTTCGGTCCGGACAGCAGATCGCCCTCCCAATGGCCAGGCACCGCCCTATCTTCAACCGCCGCCGGTCGCTGACGGATTGAGACGGCATCCTTCATATGTCCCCGTCTATCGCCATTTGGATCAACCGGTCTGGAGCGACGCATCGAGCGCTTCGATCGAAGATGGCAAAGCAGCTCTTTCTTGAGCACGCCGCGCGCTTGGACAAACAGGCTGCGATAGATGGTCTCGTGTGACACCCGATTATACTCGTCTTCAGGATGCGTTCTCTTCAGCCAACCGCCTATCTGCTCGGGTGACCAATCCAATCTGAGTTTCCCTGCCACGGCCTGCCGAAGCCGCGAATTGATCGCCAATTTACAACATTTTGGACGACGCGATCGTGCCCAGGCATTCTCGTCCGCAACTGTCGCCCGGTAGCGATCACAGCCGCCATTGCGGCTCATTTCCCGGCTCACCGTCGAGGGCGAGCGGCCAAGCTGTTTGGCGATGGAACGGGCCGATCGACGTGCCGTAACGCCTCTGGAAATCACCTCGCGTTCCGCAAGCGTCAATGCCAACCTGGAGCGACGCCGCTCCGCAGGACGAAACCCTCCATGCGGGGCAACCAGAAAATAGATCGACGATGACTGCTTACCAAAAGCTCGTCCGATCGCCTTCAGTGACTCCCCCCGCTTCCAACGGTCCCATAATTCCGTCTTTTCTGCCGCGGTAAAACCTCTATGAAATCTCCGTTCCATCCCACACTCCATCTTTTCCCTCTAAGATAAAGTGTTGCGTCGATCGGTTGAGACCGCCGGGATAACTAGGACACTCCGTTCTTCCACTTAGGACACTGCGGTAAAATCTGCCGTCACTGGTGATTCCTTTCTGCTGACCAGCGGGGCCTCTGCGTCCCGAGGCCAATCGTGGGGTGTGTTCCCGCAAAGCAGAAAGGAGGTTCCCATGAGTACGAATCATGGGACCAAGCCTAAGTCGGTGTTTGTCCATGCGTACACGCGTTGGCGATACGGGCGTAATGAAAATGTACGCTCTCATTTCCGCTCGTGGCCCGGACAACTCGACTTTGGCTTTTAGCGCGTACGCTGCAAGGCCGCCAAGCTACACCCCGCCGCCATAATTGCTCATTGACCTAATTTCCCTCCGCGCCTGTCCTAATTCGGACAGGACCGGGGGATGGGTACCGGTCCCTTTCCATCCCCATTGGCCCCCTTTTGAATTTCGGAGTGGTCCGCTTTAAAGGCCAAATCCTGCGTGCAGAACCCACAAGAGCAATACGCCGATCGCCACAGCGAAAACGAGAACCAGCGATTCCTTGATGCTTTGCCTGACGTGCGCTTTCATCGGGTGTCCTAATTTGTTTTTCCGACTGTCCTAATCACATCCCGTTGCAGCCGATGGAGGTCTCTTATGACCAAACTTTTGACCGCGCCGGGTTTCCGCAAGAGGTTTGCGGCTCTCACTCTTTCCGGCCCCAAGGCAACTCCATCCCAGAGGGTCGCCAAATGCCCCGATAGTTGGAATGCATCTCACATTCGATTTTACGGCGTTCATGGAACTTTTAAATGCCATGCCCGTTCGGGAATCGGACGTCGAGCTATTTCATGTCTCGGGGGACCGAATCATCATGGACACGCCAGACCATTATCGAGCCTACGCCGAAGAGTGCTTGGGATGGGCGCGGACGGCAAAGACCGACCGCGAGCGAGAGATTTTTATCGAGATGGCACACACCTGGCTGAAGGCGGCGGCGCGGTTTGAGGGCGATGTCCCGTGGATGGTTGCCCCGTTTCGACCGGCGCCGGATGACGGCGAAAATCCTGCCGCTTGAGGGGCCTCGGTTGGAAATCCATGCCCTAGGGGTTTGTCCTCATTTTTCCCTGTTGAAGTGTTCAAAATTGAACAGTGCGAATCAAGCGCCGTGAGCTAAATCGCGGGCCGTTCGCCCCTAAGCAGAGGAGAGCGGAGCGATGCCGCGGCGTTATTTTCATCATCAGAACGGCGTTACCACGTTGGATCCTCACGGGATCGACGTGTCCGATATGGCGGCTATACGAGATGAGGCTGTGGCAACAATCGCAGCGATATTGCGCGAAGACGATATGGGTTCGCTGTGGAGGAACAAACCTCTGCGGCTATGGGTCACCGACGATCCCCGTGGCAAAGGTCGAACGCTGTTGGCCCTCGAGCTTACCGCGCGCGAGGCCGAGCCGTCCTAGAAGTCTCAGCGGTTTTGATGGAATCAAAACCGGCTGTTCAGCCCCAAGACCGGGAAGGTCGCATGGGCCCGATGGGGGCCGACGACCGATCATCGCGTCCAAGCGGCGCGCGACATGCCGCGCTCCGAGTTCCGATCGGAAACCAGACGCTCGGCTCTGCGTTATCTCCCAGGACAGGGGTTGGGCACGCAGAGGAGCATCATGCGCAGCACAGCGAAATCCGCCAAAAAAACCGACCTGAAAACCGACCTGAAAACCGTCATCAAAACCGTCGCCAAAACCGCGATGGCGATCGGGTTTGTCGGCGCGATGGCGATCGGCAGCACGGCCCCCGCCGCCGCCTTTAACATCAACGGGCCGGGTTTCCATGTCTGGATCGGCCATCATCATCCGCGCTATTACGACTATTACCGAGGGCCGGTCGGCGGCGGCGGATGGAACACGTGGAACGGATGCCCGCCGAATTACACCATCCAGGACGGCGTCTGTAAGCCGTATCGCGGCTACTGATGCCGGCCGTTGCCGGGTCATCCTGAAGGGCCGCCGCCCCGGTGGGCCTTTTCAATTCTCCGGCGGACGCCGTTTCCAGCCCGAACGGCCAAGCCCCGCGCGCAAGCCCCGCGCGGCCGGGTTTTGTTCTAGATCAAGGCCGCAACATGCGATTGCGGCTTTGATGGCATCATGGGGTAAAAAAGGCCGCGTTGCCATGCCGCGCTATTATTTCAACCTGGAGGGAGATAGCCACGTCGACAACGATCGCAGCGGAACGCTGTTGTCGAATGACAGCGCCGCGCGCAGCTACGCCGCGCGCATCGTCGGCGAGCTCCAAGACGCCGGTGGTTACGGCGGCGCGGGCCTCGCCATGGTGGTGAAAGGCACCGACGGCCGGACGATCTTTTCAATTCCATTCCTGGAGCTGTAGCCCCGATCGGCGGCGCTTGCCGGCAATCGGAGCGGTCGATTTTTTGCGCGGCCGGCTTTAGCAGCGCTCCGTTTGAGCCAAATCAATGTGCGGCCGCCGCCAAACCGTCATGGCATGACGATGACCGGTGCAGTCCGCGAAGAGTTCAAACCGCCTTGCCCGAATTGCGGCAGGCCGATGCATTTGGTGCGGACAATTCCGGGAATCGGCGGCCTTGCGGAATTACGCGTCTACAGCTGCCGGCAATGCGGCGTCTCGCTGACCGAGGCCGAGGAACGGAACGAGCCGGCGGGACGCCACCGTCAATCCCCGGCATGAAACCTTGGCATGAAACCTTGGCGTGAAACCTTGGCGTGAAACGCGGCGCGGATAATTGCGAAACTCAAGAAAACAGGTGCAAATGGCGGTAGCTCGATTGCCCGCCGCCGAGTATCAAGCCGCCATGTCCGAAGTGACGCCATCGCCGCCGCCGGCGTTTTTGCCCCATGACGAGCTGCGCAAGGTGGTGCGGCTGGCGCCGCTCGTTGCCATCGATCTCATCATCCGCAATGGCAAAGACCAAGTCCTGCTCGGTTTGCGCAACAACGAGCCGGCCAAGGGAAGCTATTTTGTTCCCGGCGGCATGATCCTCAAGAACGAGCGGCTGCGCGACGCCTTTGCCCGGCTGTTGAAGACCGAGACCAATTTCACGGCGGCCCTCGAGGATGCCCGGCTCGTTGGCGCCTACGAGCATTTCTATGCCAACAACCGCTTCGGCGAGCCCGGCTACGGCACCCATTACGTGGTGCTCGGTTATGAACTGACAATTGACGATACCGCCGCGATCGAGTCCGACGACCAGCACCGCGAATTGCGCTGGTGGACAAAAGCCGATTTGCTGGCGTCACCGGACGTTCACGACAACGCCAAAGCCTATTTCCGCAAGTCTTGACGGTTGGCCGTTCACGCCTCGATGACGATCTTCGGCGCCTGGCGGGTTGCGCCTTGCAAGCCGTCGCGCACGCGCGCGGCAATGTCGCGATAGCACTGCGCCAGCGGACTATCCGGGGCGGTGGCGACCACCGGCAGGCCGGCGTCGGATTTTTCGCGGATCGTCATATCGAGCGGCACCTCGCCTAAGAACGGCACGCCGAGCCGTTCGGCCTCGGCGCGCGCGCCGCCATGGCCGAAAATGTCCGAGCGCCCCCCGCAGTGCGGGCAGATGAAGGTCGACATGTTCTCGACGATGCCGAGCACCGGCACGTTGACTCTCCGGAACATGGCGATGCCGCGTCGGGCGTCGATCAAAGCCAGATCCTGCGGCGTCGAGACGATGACCGCGCCTTTGAGCGGCACCTGTTGCGCCATGGTGAGCTGCGCGTCGCCGGTGCCCGGCGGCATGTCGACCACCATGATGTCGAGCGTGCCCCACTCCACTTCGCGCAGCATTTGCGTGAGCGCCGACATCACCATCGGACCGCGCCAGATCATCGGCGTTTCCTCCTCGATGAGGAAGCCGATCGACATCACCGCCATGCCGTGGCGCTCGATCGGCTTGAGCCGGGTGCCGCCGATGGTCTCTGGCCTTTCGCGGATGGCGAGAAGCTTCGGCATCGAGGGACCGTAGATGTCGGCATCGAGAATGCCGACTTTGAGCCCGAGGTCGCGCAGGCCCAGCGCCAGATTGACCGCGGTGGTCGATTTGCCGACGCCGCCTTTGCCCGAGGCAACCGCGATGATCGCGGCGACGCCCGGAATGCCGGACGGCGACGGCGCCGAGGGGGCGCCGGGAGCCGGACCGGGTCTCGCACCATGACTATGCGGCCGTGCGGCGCCCGGCGCCGCTTGGCCCCGTTGCGGTGGACCCCCTCCCTTCCCTCCCCCGCTTGCGGGGGAGGATAAGGAGGGGGCGCCGGCGCCAGCCGCCCGCTCGGCGGTCAACGCCACCATCACGGATTTGACGCCCGGCACGGCACGGATCGCAGCCTCGGCACGCTCGCGCACCGCCTCCCACGCTTGCACCGCGCCGGCATCGACGGTGATCGACAAAAAAACCTTGCCGTCGCTGGCGACGATTTCGGAGAGCTTGCCAGTTGCCGGCAGGGCCGAGCCGTCGGGGCTCGGAATTTTGCCGAGCGCTGCGAGAACGTCGTCCTTGAGATCGGTCATGACGCCCTACATAGGCCCAATGTCGAGGCGGTCAACGGCCCCGTTGACGGGCCGCCGCCGGACAGGCCATGACCGGTGCCAAATCCAAGGAGGACACAATGGCGAAGGTCGCGTTCGTGGGGCTTGGCGTGATGGGCTACCCGATGGCGGGACACCTTGCGGCCAAGGGCGGCCACGAGGTCACGGTCTACAACCGCACCGCCGCCAAGGCCGAAAAATGGGTCGGGCAGTACGGCGGCAAGAGCGCGCCGACGCCCAAGCAGGCGGCCGACGGCCAGGACTTTGTCATGGCCTGCGTCGGCAACGACAACGATCTGCGCGACGTGATGCTGGGCAAGGACGGCGTGTTCGCAGGCGTCGCCAAGGGCGCGATCGTCGTCGACCACACCACCGCGTCCGCCGAGATCGCGCGGGAGCTTCATGCCGAGGCGAAGAAGCGCGGCTTCGAATTTATCGACGCCCCGGTCTCGGGCGGCCAGGCCGGCGCCGAGAACGGCGTGCTCACGGTGATGTGCGGCGGCGATACAGCGCCGTTTGCCAAGGCCGAGAAGGTCATCGCCGCTTACGCGCGCGCCTGCAATCTGTTGGGTGCCGCGGGCTCCGGCCAGCTTGCCAAAATGGTCAATCAGATCTGCATCGCCGGAGCCGTACAGGGGCTCGCCGAAGGGCTTCATTTTGCAACGAAGGCCGGCCTCGATATCGAAAAGCTGATCGCCACCATCGCCAAGGGCGCGGCGCAATCCTGGCAGATGGAGAACCGCTACAAAACCATGGTCGCCGGCAAATTCGATTTCGGCTTCGCGGTCGACTGGATGCGCAAAGACCTCGGCATTTGTCTCTCCGAGGCGCGAAGGAACGGCGCGCATCTGCCGGCCGCGGCGCTGATCGACCAATTCTATTCCGAAATCCAGGCGATGGGCGGCAAGCGCTGGGATACGTCAAGCCTGATCGCGCTGCTCAACCGCTAAAGCGGCTCATAATTGGCCGTCATTGCGAGGAGCAACGCGACGAAGCAATCCAGATCGGCACCGCCTGACTGGATTGCTTCGCTTACGCTCGCAATGACAGACTTCAATCCACCGCCTGGATATTGGCGTCCTTGGCAAGCTGCACCGTTGCGGCGATGTCGTCTTTGACGAACTTGCCGAATGCATCGACGCTCATTTGCTCCGGCTCGACGCCGAGCTTGGCCAATTTGGCGGCGGTGTCCGGGTCGAGCAGCGCCTTTTCGATCGCAGCATGCAGCGTGTCGACGATGTTGCGCGGCGTCTTCGCCGGCGCCGACAGTCCGACCCAGAAACTGAACTCGGCTCCGGGATAGCCGGCTTCGGCGATGGACGGCACGTTCGGCAGCAACGCCACCCGCTTCGGCGAACTGACCGCCAGTACGGTGAGCTTATCGCTTTGCAGCGCCGAAGCCGCAGCAGCCAGCGGAATGAAATAATAATCGATCCGTCCCGCCATCACTTCGGTCAGGCCGTTCTCTTTGAACGGCACATGGCGGACGTCGATCTTGGCGGCAAGGCGGAGTTTTTCGCCGGCCATATGCGACGAAGAGCCGACGCCCGCGGAGGCAAAGGTAAGGACGCCGGGCTTTGCCTTCGCCGCCGCAACCAGGTCGGCGACCGTCTTAAAACCGCTCTCCGTCGAAGCGACCAGCACGTTGGGTTGCACCCCGAACATGGCGACCGAAACGAAATCCTTGTCCGGATCGTAAGGCAGGTGCTGGTGCAGCACCAATCCGGTCCCCATCGTCGTCGAGCTGGTGACAAGGGTGTAGCCGTCCGGGTTGGCCTTGGCGACGTCGGCAAAGCCGACAATGCCTCCCGCCCCGGGCTTGGCTTCGATCACCATGGCCTGGCCGAGGATTTGCGAGACCTTATCGAGCACGACGCGGCCGACCGTGTCCGAAGCGCTTCCGGCCGGAAATGGACTGATCACCCGGATTGGCCGCGACGGGTAGGAATCCGCGGCGCCTGCCGCCCGTATTGAGATAAAGGCCGTGCCAAAAATGGCGCCGGCAATTGCGCGGCGTGACAACACGTAAACCTCCCTAGACTTCATTTGGCGGCGCCCGGCATTTGCCCGAGTATCCCGCCACCGCCGGCAGTGATAGCAGGTTTTGACATTTTCCCGACAGGGCGACTAATCGGCGCAGTCGCCGGCGGCCGCAAGTCCTCGCGGGACGGATGGAACTCTTTGCCTGTGCTATGGCTTTCTACGCTTGGGCCCAGGGGAATTCATTGCGCGGCGGCCCGGCAGTCTCACCCGGATCGGCACAATGCACGAAGTCAAGTTCAGGCTGGTCAATCCCGACCTCAAGCCGCGTCGGACCAAGCCGGAAATGCCCGGCTGGGCCGGCCTGCCCGAGCCGCGTACTGACGGCTCGCAGGAACAGGCCTGGCACTGCGCGCCGTTCACCGAAGGCGCCCAATACGGCATCGAGATTTTTTATCCGTACCGCAACGAGTTTCGCGTCTCGAAAACGGACGGTAAGCTTGTTTTCGAGGGCGATTTCGGGCCGCCGCCCGACGGCAGCGACCTGATGTGGCCGCCGTTTCGCCGTTTCGGCCGGGACTATTACAGCCACCAACTGCTGCTGGATCTGAAAGTCGGCAAGGACTGGGCGGTGCGGACCGAGCCGCATCCGCGGTTTTACACCGATCCGACCGGCACGGTCCCGATCGCCGTTCCGGCGCTGTTGCGGACCGAGTGGTGGCCGATGATCTCGTTTGTGATTTTCAAGGCGCCGACCGAAGGCAGCACGCACATTTTCCGGCCCGGCGAGCCGATGCTGCAGATCCTGGTTCTGCCGGTGACAGCGGATTTCAAGCTGGTCGCCATGGACGAGGAAGAGGCCGCCGAGCGCGAATTGCGCGGACGGCGCATTCACGCCAGCCGTCCAACGCTTGCCGCCGACACGACCTGGACATCGAGCACCGATACGGTGTTCGACGGCACCTACCGGCATCTCCTGCGCGCGGCGAAAGCACGCGAGCGGGAAAAATAGACGGGCTAAGCGGTGAAAATAGCAAGCGGGCGCCCAAATGGACGCCCGCTTGCTGGCCACTTTAGTGGTGATGATGGTGGTGGTGATGATGGTGGTGATGGCGCGGATGATGCCCGCCCAAACGCACAACCACGCCGTGATGATGGTGATGATGGTGGTGATGATGTCCAAGCTGCACCGAGATCTGGGCGACCTCGTTGGCTGACCGCTCGGCGCGCCGCGCATCCTCGGCCTGCAACACCGGCACTGCGTTCGGAATAGGATCAAGAAGATCCCGGTAGTTTGTCGCCGGCGCGAGTTCTGAGATTGGCGCCGGCGCCGCTTGAGCAGCGGTGACCGCCGTCAATGCAGCCGCGGCTCCCAATAGTCCGGCTATTCTCTTGTCCATAATTCCTCCAATGGAAGTGAACGCCCTCTGAGCCCCAGGCGACTAATCCATATGCGGGGGATTTGTTCCTGCAGGACACCAGGCCTTTGACGGATTTTTCATCGACAAATCGGGAATTTACGAACTTTTCCGGAACTGCGGTGCCAATAGGACGTTGCGAAAATCGATGCCCCGCGAGCGGCGCGAAATGACCGGCGATGAAAGGACGGCGCGATGAACAATCTAGGCCGTGTTGACGGTTTTGATCCAGAGTCTTGCCGCTGCGATGCATAGCATTGAAAGGTAGGCTCTGGCGGTTTTGTCGTAGCGCGTGGCGATGCGACGGAACTGCTTGAGACGATTGACGCACCGCTCGATGAGGTTGCGCCGTTTGTAGACTTCGCGATCATATTCGATCGGAGTCTTTCGATTTGATCGAGGTGGGATGACTGGCTCGATGCCGCGCGCATTCAAGTCGTTGCGAATATCGTCGCTGTCATAGCCCTTGTCGCCGAGAAGTTTGTCGGGATGCACGTCATGAAGCTCCATGAGCGCATCGTAGCCTTTGACCTCGTGGGCCTCGCCGCCGGTGACATCGAACGTCAGCGGGTCGCCTTTGGCGTTGGTGCGGAGGTGGATTTTGGTCGAGAAGCCGCCGCGCGAGCGACCGAGCGCTTCCTGATTTTAATTCCCCCTTTTACGCCGGCTGCATGCTGGTGCGCCCGGACGATCGTGAAATCGATAGCGTGCTCCTCGTCGGCGGGAGGTCCAAGACTCGCCAGAGTTTCGAACGCTGCATCCCACACGCCGAGCTTGCTCCAGCGGGTGAAACGAACGAAGACCGAGTTCCAATTGCCGTATCGCTCGGGCATGTCGCGCCACGGCGCGCCGGTGCGCAGCACCCAGAGAATGCCATTGACCGTTCGCCGCTTGTCCAAAATCGGTGGACCGCGCTCGCCGCGGTTCGGTAGCAATGGATTGAGAATGCGCCATTCCGAGTCCGTCAGATCGCCGCAACTCAATGCTGCCTCCTCCAGAAAGGCAGCCTTAAATCAAAACTGAATTCATCTGTCAAAAACCGTCAACACGGCCTAGTCCATTTTGGCTTTTGGACTTGCGCCGTGGTCTATACCGCGATTGGCGTCGTCGGCATTTTCCTGCTCAGCGCCCAACCGAATCTGGCAAGCGCGACGGACGGGTATGGCTTAATCCGCGTCCACGCGCAGAAATAATACGCAGCTTTGCCTATCGCGCGATCGCCGCTTTAGGCCGCGGCGCTCGGCCGGGTCGAAACCGCTTGGTGCCAGCGCCGCACATTGCCGAGCTCTTCCGGCACCGCGAGCTTCGACACCCGCATAAAATCGACCGCGACCATGGCCGTGATGTCGGCAACGGTGTAACTCGCGCCGGCCACATAGGGCCGCGCTTTCAATTCGCCGTCGAGGAATTGCAGAAACGCCGCCACGCGCGGCTTGTTCGCCTCGCCCCAATCCGGCACCTGCGGGGTGACCATCTGCTTCATGGCCGGATGCTGATGCTGAAAAACGCTGGCCACCGGGAAAAGCAGGTGTAGTTCCGCGCGCCGGTTCCACATTTCGACCAGCGCGCAGCCGAGCGCGCCGCGCCCGAACAGCGGCGGTTCGGGATGAAGCGCCTCGAAGTAGCGGCAAATAGCGATTGATTCCGCAATCACGGTGCCGTCGTCCAGAACCAACGCCGGCACCCGCTGCATCGGATTAATCGCAGTATAGGCTTCCGAGCGCTGCGCCAGCGCCCCAAGATCGACCTGCTCGGTCGGTATATCGATCCCCTTCTCGGCCAGGAAAATGCGCACCCGGCGCGGATTGGGGGCGCGGCCGCCGTCGTAGAGCTTCATCGCGATTGCCTCCTTATCCCTTTGCGGCATATCGACTTATCGCGCTAACCTAGCCCGCTCTGCCGGCCTTCGCCAGGGTGCCGATCGGCGCGGCGGTGGCGTCCGCCAGCCCGGCCGAGCGACCGCGTCCCAAGCGTAAACAAATGCTTGCCGACGGCGCCGCAAACGCGCGCCCTTAAGCCTGGTCTTAAGGAATTTGGGCCACTTTTGTCGAAAGTGCGCCAGCCTCGGTCCGCGATGCCCAATACAATCAGCGATACGCACGAGCTTGCTTCGCCGGCTGCCGCTCCGTCAACCAAGCGGCGGCTGGCATCCCAGCACGTGCGGGAGGCGCGCGATCGGCTCACCTCGACGAGCGGGACGCGGCCGGTCTTCGATTACGAGCTGTTGCGCCAGTTCGCGCAAAACCGCATTTCGGCGTCTCCGGTCATCCTGCTCCTCGTCGTCACCATCGGCGCGCTGTCGGGGCTGTGGACCGGAGCATTCGTTTGCGGGGTATGGACCGCCGGCGCGCTCATCATCCATCTTGTCGTCATTCGCGCCTGCCGCGCATTCCTCGAAGAGCCGGCGTCGACCGTGCAGCTTCGCCCCTGGCGTATGCGCTTTGTCCTGCTCGATCTGTTTTTCGGCATGGCGTGGACATTCATCCTGATCAATCCGATCGGCATCGACGATCAGGCCGCCACCTTCATGCTGTTCGTCATGTTGCTGGTTGTGGCGATATCGAGCATGCTGGCGTCGAGCCTGCCGATCGCGGTGTTCGCGCTGACGCTGCCGGTCACGATCGCGATCGCGCTCGATTTCGCCGCCAAGCGCACGCTGCACGATTATATCCTCGCCATCATGGCGCTCACGGCCGAAGGGTACTTCTCGCTGCTCGCCTACCGGCTCTACTCCACCACGCTGGCCACGCTCGAAGCGCGCGCCGAAAAGGACGCCCTGATCGGAGAACTCGAACAATCGAAGTCGGTCTCCGACGAGGCGCGGCGGCGCGCTGAGACCGCCAATATCGCGAAATCGCGCTTCCTCGCCCAGATGAGCCACGAGCTGCGCACGCCGCTCAACGCCATCCTCGGCTTCTCCGAAGTGATGAAAGGCGAAATTTTCGGGCCGCACGGCGTGCCGATGTACAAGGACTATGCCGGCGACATCCATAGCTCCGGCGTGCATCTGCTCAATCTTATCAACGAGATTCTCGACCTGTCGCGCATCGAGGCCGGCCGCTACGAGCTCAACGAGGAAGCGGTCTCGCTCAATCGCATAGTCGAGGACTGCCACCATCTGCTGAAATTACGCGCCACCAATCGCGGCATCACCATCCACGAAATGTTCGAGCCGGACCTGCCGCGGCTATGGGGCGACGAGCGCGCAGTGCGGCAGATCTGTTTGAACCTGCTGTCGAACGCGATCAAGTTCACGCCGCAAGGCGGCGAAATCTGGCTCAAGGTCGGCTGGACCGCGTCCGGCGGCCAGTACATGAGCGTGAAGGACACCGGCCCCGGCATTCCGGAAGAGGAAATTCCGATCGTGCTCGCTTCGTTCGGCCAGGGCTCGAACTCGATCAAATCGGCCGAACAGGGCGCAGGCCTCGGCCTGCCGATCGCCAAGAACCTCATCGACCTGCACGGCGGCACCTTCACGCTGAAATCGAAATTGCGCATCGGCACCGAAGTCATCGTCACCTTTCCGCCCGAGCGCGTCATGTCGGCGCTGGCGCCGATTTCCGAGAACGCGCCGCCGATCCAGCCGCATGCCGATGCGTCCTCGACCGCTTCCACGCCCGACGATTCAACGAGCCGCGCCAAACGGGCGCTGTTTGGCGCGGGCGTATGAAGGAAATCTTTGGCGCATGATCTTTCCGAAAACCGCCGTCCACACCCGGACCCGCAGTCCGGGAGCAGGCTTTTGGGATCAGGCGCTAGCGCCTTGCCTTCGCCGGCTTCGCGTCTATGGTGCCTCGCGATTCGCAAGGGACAATCGACGTGCGCCGGCGCTTGCTGTGGTTTCTGTTGGCCGGGATTGCAATCGCAATCCTGATCCTTATCGCGCAAAACGGCCGCGGCACGGTCGGCCCGCTGTCCGCCGACGAGTTCGGCTCGTTCGCCTACAAGATTGCGCTTCTGGTATTTCTCGCCGCGGCCGTGATGACGCTGTTCCGCGAGCGCTTTACGCAGGCGATCACCGCGGCGCTGCTATGGGTCGTGGTCGGCCTTGTCCTGGTGATCGGTTATTCGTACCGCTTCGAAATAACCGAGGTCGCCAACCGGGTGGTCGCCGAGCTCGTTCCCGGCCATGTTATTTCACACGGACGCACCGTCGAGGTGGCCCGCACCGGCGCCGGCGACTTCGCCATTGCCGCACAGATCAATGGCGCCCGCGTTGCCATGGTGCTCGACACCGGGGCGAGCTCGGTCGTGCTCACGCAGGACGACGCCAAGACCGCCGGCCTGCCGCTCGCTCTGCTCGACTATTCGGTGAGCATCGATACCGCCAACGGCCGCACCCGCGCCGCGCCGGTAACGCTCGATCACATCGCCATCGGCAGCCTCGAAGAAAAATCGGTCGACGCGCTGGTGGTCCAGCCCGGTCAGCTCAAGACGAGCCTCCTTGGCATGAGCTTTCTCAACCGGCTGCAAAGCTGGCAAGTCAACGGCGACCGGCTGGTGCTCAAGGGGTATCCGTGAGAATAGGATTTTATTTGAGCATGATCTTTTCCGAAAATCGGTACCCACTTTTCGGGATCATGCTTTAGACGTTCCAAAACAGACTGACCAGAAACCGCGCCGAGACCAGCAACAGAAAACTCGAGAACGCGAGCTCGAGCGTGCGGCGCGACAGACGATGGGCGAGCCGCGCGCCGTAGGGCGCGGCGAGACTCGATACCGGCGCCATCACCGCCACGCCGATCAGCGACACGAAGCCGAGCGAGGCCGGCGGCAACAGCGCCTGGTGCGGCAGGCCGGCCAGAATATAGCCGAGCGTGCCGACAATGGTGATCGGCACGCCAAGCCCGGCCGAAGTCGCAACCGCCTGATGGATCGACTTGCCGTAGAGCGTGAGTACGATGTTGGACAGCGAGCCGCCGCTGACCCCCATCAGCGAGCCGGCCAAGCCGATGCCAAAACCGTAGGCCGTCATCGGCAGCGGCCCGGGCAATTCGGTGCCGAGATTCCAGCGGTCGCCGGCGAACAGGAATTTGGTGGCGATGAAAGTCGCGATCACGATGAAGGCGATTTTGAACACCGCCGCCGGTGCAAATGCGGCGATCGCCGCGCCGCAGGCGACGCCGACGACGGCCGGCAGCGCCCACAGCCGGATCACGCGCGGCACCACGAGGCCCTGCTGCCGGTGCGTCAGATAAGAACGCACCGTGGTCGGCAGAATGATGGCGATCGAGGTGCCGACGCAGAGCTGCATGCGAACATCTTCGGCGACGCCGAGCAACTGAAACACCTCATAGAGCACCGGCACGATCACCGCGCCGCCGCCAATGCCGAACGTGCCGGCGAGAATTCCGGTGATGACGCCGCCGATGACGACGGCAAGCGTGATCCAGGCGATCTCGCTCAACGGAACGCCGAAAACCATATTCGATTTTGTGCTTTCTGAATTGGCAGTTACGCGGCGATGTGCGCCAATTCAGCGGCACTGTCCAGCGGCCGGTCGGCGACCAATGCAAGCGCCGCCGCGAGGTATTCCGCGCCCGCATGCGGGGCGGCAGCGGCGCCGGCGAGATGCCGGCGGAACGCGCGCGCGCCCGGAACGGCGCGGAACAAGCCGTGCAGATGCCGCGTGATGGCGTGCAGCCGTGTGCCCTGCACCAATTCGCGTTCGATATAAGGCATCAGCGCCACGGTGGCCGCCGCCGGCGAGGCAAAACCGGCGGCTTCGCCAAAGACCAGCGGATCGACCGCCAGGAGCCGCCAAGGCTCCTGGTAGGCGGCGCGGCCCATCATCACACCGTCGATATGGTGCAGATGCGAAAGCGCCGCCTCGACGCCGCCGATCCCGCCGTTGAGAATGACGGCGAGCCGCGGATGCGCGCGTTTGAGCCGATAGACGCGATCGTAATCGAGCGGCGGAATCTCGCGGTTTTCCTTTGGCGAAAGACCTTTGAGCCAGGCTTTGCGCGCGTGCACGATGAGCACATCGGTGCCCGCGCGCTCGACCGCTTGGGCAAAATTTTCGAGCGCCGCTTCCGGATCTTGTTCGTCGATGCCGATGCGGCATTTGACCGTGACCGGGATCGTCACCGCTGCCTTCATCGCGGCGACGCAATCGCCGACCAGGTGCGGCTCCGCCATCAGGCAAGCGCCGAAGCGGCCATCCTGCACGCGATCGGACGGGCAGCCGGCATTGAGATTGATCTCGTCAAAGCCGAGGTCGGCACCGATCCGCGCGCATTCGGCGAGCGCGCGCGGGTCCGAGCCGCCGAGCTGCAACGCGACCGGATGCTCGGCCGCATCGTAACGCAGAAGCCGCGTCCGATCGCCGTGGAGCACCGCGCCGGTGGTGAGCATTTCGGTGTAAAGCAGCGCGCGGCGCGTCAGCAGGCGATGGAGGAACCGGCAGTGCCGGTCGGTCCATTCCATCATAGGAGCGACACAAAAGCGCGACTGGCAGATTTCCAGCGATTTTTCTGCTTTTGCAGTCACTTCGTTAATTTCCGTTATATCTCAAGTCGTACCGTTTCCGGCTCATTTTGACCCATTTTCACGTCTGTCCGATGCGTTCCGAGATATTCTGCGAGCGCCAGCGCCTGATTGTGTTCTATATCGCGAGCGGAGTAGAGCAGCGTGACCGGCCCGTGCACGCACATCGCGCGTAGCTTTGCTATTGCATCGGAATTGCGGTCAAGCTCTGCCGAGTAGCGGGTACAGAATTGCTTCCATCGCTCTGGGCGATGATGAAACCATTGGCGTAATTCGGCGGTTGGGGCGACATCCTTGAGCCAAATTACATGGCCTAGCTTCTTCTTGCTGATACCGCGTGGCCAGACCCGGTCTACCAGAACGCGCTGCCCATCGCTCCGGGCGGGCGGCTCATAGACGCGTTTGATCTGAAAATTTAGCACTTTACCTCTTCCTATCATTTTCGAACTCCGCACTCGGCGGTATTTTTGCTGTCCTATTCCGACGGCCTTGAGACGTCGAAATTACCCTTAGCCGACGAAAAAAAGCCGCCGATCAATGTCTGCTTTCAGGGGTAAAGCAGACGTCACAATCAGAGGGCGGTTAGGCCTCGCCGATCCTCGGATTAATGTGCGGCTCGGTGCCCTCGGCAACATGCCAATGCCAATGACGCCCGCCGACTTCGGCGGGCTCGTCGCGCGAGAAATCGACAAATGGGCCAAGATCATCAAGTTTTCAGGTGCGAAAATCGAATGACCAACGTGCTGTCAGCTTGGATTGAACTCACGGACGCTTTGGGACCCAGCATCGCACCGATCACGATAGGCGGAGGAAGCTTCGGCTGCTGACCAAATAGCTGCCCCCAATAGCATGATATCCTTGATCAAAAACCCGCTCCCACGGGCATCTAGGCCGGGTGTTGTAAAAAGAAAACTAAGCGTATTCAACATCGCAAACGCTGCCATGAGACTACCAAGCATAGATAAACGGGGCGCCACAGGCCGAAGCGCGATGAGTGTCCCTGTGACAATCTCGATCACACCAATCAGCGCCGCGCCACCGCGAGGTCCAAAAAGGGGATCAACCCAGAACAACAATAGGCTATGCGCCGTCCAAACCTGCACACCCGTCACGTTTGGCTGTATAAACTTGTATATGCCAAAACGCAGAAACAAAAAGGCTAAGCCGTAGCGTAGAATGACGGTGCTAACCCAATGGAGGCGTCCTTCCCAAATTGGATCAAACATTATCCTATCCTTTTTTGTTTGTAGAGCTGTCGCTGACCTCTTGTCAGGCTCAGTTTGCGAGTTCGCTGATTTTCACGTGCGTATCGGTTACTTCTTCGCGGAACAGACCCAGCTTGCCCATGGTCGGCCTCGATCGCCTTCACGCCGCGGCGGCGGTCCGTTTCAGAACCGCGAGGATGTCGGTCGGATCGGCACGGTCGCGATAATCCGCGTCCGTATAGGCATAGATGATGACGCCGTCGCGGCCGATAATATAAGTCGCCGAGATCGGCAGCGCCCAGTCGCCGGCAGCGCCGTTCTTGGCGGGAATGTCCAGGCCGAACTCCTTGTAGGCGGATTTCAACTCGTCGCTGAAGTCGTAGACCAACCGGAACGCTCGGCCAACCTTCTGGCCGACATCGCTGAGCACCTCGAAGGTGAGCGCGTTTTTCTCGGCGGTCGATAGCGAATCATCCGGCTTCTCGGGGCTGATCGCGACCAGCGACGCACCCGCCGCTTCGATCTCGGGAAGGAGACGCTGGAACGCCCGCAGTTCGAGGTTACAGAACGGGCACCAGCCGCCGCGGTAGAAGGCGACGATGACCGGTCCTTTCCTTAAGAGCGCACCGACGTCGACGGTTTCGCCCTTGGCGTTGCCGAGCACGATCGACGGCGCGCGATCGCCAACCTTGAGGGCCGTCTTTGCTAGCCCGTGCCGAAGCTGCGCAATATGCCGCTCCATGATTGCCTGCCGTTCCGCAGGAACGCGCTTGAACCATCCGGCGCGATATTCGGCGAGCTCTTGTTTCAGGGACATGATGACCTCGTTTGTTGGCATGAGGGGTTTTGGGATCAGACATCGTAGGCCACGGCCTTGCGCGCCAGGCCGTCGAAGCAGTCGAGCAAACGATCACGCCACAGCTTGACCGGATCGCCCTCCTCAAGCAGCGCGAACGGGCTAATGCAGCGTGCCCATTGGAATTGACCGAACAGGGCATAGTCGGCATAGAGCGGCTCGTCTCCGCTGAAGAAAGGCTGGGTCTTCAGCGTCGTGCGCAGCGGCGCGAGGCTTGCGCGAAACCCGGCAAGCCCGGCGTCGCGGTTGGCGACGAAAGCTTCCAGCGTCTTGCCGACGCGCTGTTCGCGACTGGCGCGAAAATAGTCGCGATCCTTGTCGGCAATGCGCTGCAGGATATCGAGCGCGATAAAGGGAAAGATCGTGGTGACCAGCGCGTCAGCGAGGCTCGAATAATGGCGCGTCAAGCGCCGCGCTGCGGCGCCGCCGAACAGAGACGGCGAGTCCGGGTAGGTGTCTTCCAGATAATTCGCGATCGCCCAGGAATCGGCGATCCAGCGATCGCCGTCGACGAGGACTGGAACCGTTTTGCTGCCTGACGGCGCGATCTCCGCCTTTTCGGTAAAGCGCCACGGGATGGTCTCGATCGGAAGCCTCTTGTGCGCCAGGCCAAGCCGGACACGCCAGCAATAGGGACTGAACCGCCTATTCGGATCAGCGCCGGCGAGATCGTAGAGACGCAGCGTCATGCGGCCATTGCTCCACTCATCGCGCCAGAACCGCTGCGGTTTGGCCGAAAAGAACCTTTTTCGATTCCTCGCTGACCGTCGGCGTGGTGTTAATCTCTTGAGCCTTGGCATAAGCCCGTTTGACGGCAGCGCGATCGCGCATCGCTTCGAACCAGCGCTTCAAATGCGGGAAGTCTTCGAGCTTTTGGCCTTGCCGCTCGTAAGGCACCACCCAGGGATAGATCGCCATATCAGCAATCGAATAGCGGTCGGCGACGAATTGACGATCCGCAAGACGTTTATTGAGCACGCCATAAAGGCGATTCGTCTCTTTGACGTAGCGCTCGATCGCGTAAGGGATCTTTTCCGGCGCATATTGCGAGAAATGGTGGTTTTGGCCCGCCATCGGTCCGAGCCCAGCCATCTGCCAGAACAGCCATTCCATGACTACGATGCGGTCGCGCAGGCCGTTCGGCAGATATCGGCCGGTCTTGTCGGCGAGATAGACGAGGATGGCGCCAAACTCGAAGACCGAAAGCGGATCGGCCCCATCCTTTGGGCTGTGATCGACGATCGCGGGCATGCGATTGTTCGGGGAAATCGCCAGAAATTCCGGTCGAAATTGCTCACCCTTGCTGATATTGATGGGCACGATCCGATACGGAAGCCCGGTCTCCTCAAGGAAGATCGTGATCTTATGCCCGTTCGGCGTGGTCCAATAGTAGAGATCGATCATCGTTTTGCCTTTCCTTTGCGCGGCGGCTTGAGCATTGCGAGCGCCGGCCGCACGACGCCTTCCATCACCGCGCGTTCCGGTTTGGTGCGCGCCAATACGCGGACGCCGAGCAATACGCCGAGCAACAGCCGCGCTGCGTCGCCGGCGTCAACGTCAGAAGAGACCGTCTCGTCGGCCTGAGCCTTCAGAATGCACCGTCTGAAGAACGCCTCGATGTCGCTGAACTGCTCGATGATCACGGCGCGACATTCGGCGTCATGCGGCGCGATTTCGAGCGCCGAATTCACCAGGAAACAGCCCTTGCGCTGGCGATCGCTGATCGAGTGCTCGATGATCTCGGCGAAGAAACGGTGCAGCGCAGCTTTGGGAGGCAGCGACTGTTCCAGCCGATGCAGTCGGTCGCGCGTCGTGCGATCAAGATAACGTTCCAAGGCGCGCGAGAACAGTTCCTGCTTGCCGCCGAAAGCGTTGTAGAGGCTCGGCGCCGTCAAGCCCATCGACGCCGTCAGGTCGCGCAGCGATGTCGCCTCGTAGCCACGCCGCCAGAAACACTCCATCGCCGCTTCTAACGCGGCGCTCTCGTCGAATTCTCTCGGTCGGGGCATCCTACCAGTCCAGTCTGCATCATCAATTATGCAAATTGACATTATATATCGATTGATACAAAATCAAGACGGCTTAGGGAGCATTCGAGAGAAGCTGCGGCATGGAAGGAGCGTCATGGGTGTTCTGATCGACGGCAAATGGCACGACGGAGAACTGCCACTGGAGACCGGCCGATCGGGCCAGTTCAACCGCGCCGACAGCGTGTTCCACGATCGCATCACCGCGGACGGCTCGTCCGGCTTCAAGGCGGAACCGGGGCGATATCATCTCTATGTCGCGCACGGCTGCCCCTGGGCGCATCGCACGCTGATCTACCGTGCGATCAAGAAGCTCGAGGGAATGATTTCCGTCGCCTACGCGATCCCGGGCCTCAAGCAGAACGGCTGGACCTTCGAGCGCGACGCCCGTTACCCCGACTGCATTCCCGACGAGGTCAACGGCTTCCACTATCTGTATGAGGCCTATGTCGCAAGCAACCCAGCCTATACCGGCAAGGTCACGGTGCCGACGCTGTGGGACAAGAAGACAAAGCGGATCGTCAACAACGAATCATCCGAGATCATCCGGATGTTCAACAGTGAGTTCAACGCGATCACCGGCGACCGTAATGATCTCTATCCGGCCGCCTTGCGCGCCGAGATCGACGCCGTCAACGAACGCGTCTACCACAATGTCAACAATGGCGCTTACCGGGCCGGCTTCGCTAAATCGCAGTCCGCCTATGAGGAGGCCTTTAACGGGCTGTTTGCGACGCTCGACTGGTTAGAAGAGAGGCTGTCGCGGCAGCGATATCTGGTTGGCAACCAGATCACCGAAGCTGATTGGCGTCTGTTTCCCACATTGGTGCGCTTCGATGTCGCTTACTTTTCGCTGTTCAAATGCAACAGACAGCGCATCGCCGACTACCCCAACCTGTCGAACTACATGCGCGAGCTCTATCGGGTACCCGGCGTCGCCGACACGGTGAAGCCGCGCTATTACGTCATCAATTACTATTCCATCGCCAAGGTGAACCCGACCCAGATCATCCCCAAAGGGACGCCAGTGGACTTCAGCCAACCGCACGACCGCGCCACGTTGGCTGCATAGACCCGGAACGATAGAAGAACATTCACGGAGGAAGACGTGCTGGAGCTATATCACAACATCAATTCGGTGTGCGCCCAGAAGGTGCGTATCGCGCTTGGAGAAAAAGGCCAGCCGGTCACGGAGCATTTGCTCACGCTGCAGGGCGATCAGAATGATCCCGCCTATATGAAACTCAATCCGAACGGCGTGGTGCCGACGCTGGTGCATGACGGCAACGTCATTATCGAGTCGTCGCTGATCCTCTACTACATCGACGAAGCCTTTCCTGATCCACCACTGATGCCAAAGGCGCCGGCCGCGCGCCATCGCGTTCGGCTCTACAACAAACTGATCGACGAATACATGCACAACGCATGTACGATCATGACTTTCGCCACGGCGTTCCGTCCCCGGTTTCTCAAAATGTCGCGCGAGCAGTGGCTCGCCGAGATCAACAAGGCACCGCTGAAGCGGCGCGCCGAGTATAAGCGCAGCGTCATCGAGCACGGGCTGGATTCGGAGTTCGTTGTCGATGCGCTCAGCCAGCACCAGAAGATGATCTCGTGGATGGCCGAAGACCTCAGGCGTGGTCCCTACCTCGCCGGCGACGCCTTCACCAATGCCGACTGCGCCGTGATCCCCTACATCCTACGCCTTGAACTTCTGAAACTTGGCGCGATGTGGCAGCGCGAACCGGCCGTGGCTGACTGGTGGGCGCGCGTGCGTGATCGGGGCTCGGTCAAGGCTGCGATCTTCGATCGCATGAGCGATGCCGATAGGGCCCCATTCCGGAATCTCGCTCCCGACCCATGGCCGAAAGTGCAAGAGTTGCTGAAAGCGGCTTGACGGACCTTCATCGTTACTTAGACATACACCAAACAGGAAGTTAGAAATGTCCTTGAAAGAGCAATTCCCCGTGATGACCTGAAGGTCCTAACGAGAAAGGCTGTCGCGGCATGAGCGCGATTGGCTTACGACCCAGAGGTTCCTAACGAAACGTCGTCGGCCTCAAATCCAGGAATGGTGGGCAGCCTTTTCTGGATTGAGTGCAGATCGAGCATCGGAGGAAACAATGCCTAGGCTGCGCTATATCGAGGAAAGCGAGAAGACGCCCCACACACGCGAACTGATCGAATCGGCCAAACGTACTGGCGCACCCGATCCGCGCGTAGTTAGCCTGATGACGCGCAGCAAACTCGGCACCGCCTGGGTCGAGTATTGGAACAAGCTGCTCCATCAGGGCATACTGCCGCACAAGCTCAAGGAGATGTGCCGCATCAAGATTTCAGTCGCTCATCAATGCGGCTATTGTTCAACGGTACGCTCGAATGTCGCGAAGAAAGAGGGATTGACCGAGGACATGATTGACGACCTGTTCGATTATGCGGGCAGCAAACACTTTACCGAGCGCGAAAAGGCAGCGCTGCGTTATGCGGGGTTGTTCAAACAGGGTGAGCACGCCATCGACAAAGACGAGGTCTACACCGATCTCGCCAAGCATTTTAACGACAAAGAGACCATTGAGCTTGGCCTATTCTGCGCCGAGGTCGACGGCGTCGGCAAGTTCGTCAAATCGCTTAACGTGCTGAGCTGGGAGGAAGCATGCGAACTCAATCCCAAACTCAAGGTCGACGCCGCGCAGGTCGCAGCGGAATAATTTAAAGCATGGTGGTCTAAACGTAGGGCAATCCGTGGCCGCGCCTCGACTTCTGTGCAGGTTTTCAGACGCCGGCAATGACGGGGCTCTGCACGCTCGTGGCGCCCGGCGTCAGAAAAGCGCTAAGGTACGAAATCGTGGTCGGGAGTGGAGCGACGGTGCGCCGGGATTCAATGGGGAGTTGAGAGCGCTAAGTAGTTCCAGGCGCGCGCGGAAAGTGCCGATAATCTGAGGATTGTCGGCTGGGACATTTCCGATCAATTTTGGCTGAGGTCGATGGAAGCCGAATCAAGGTGTACGCGCGACGTATTGGAGTCCACTCCCCATGCTTTACCTCTATCACGGCACAACATCCGTCTGCGCCATCAAGGTGCGGCTGACGCTCGCGGAAAAAGCGTTGCCATGGCAGGGCGAGGTGCTGTGGCTGCAACGCGGCGATCAATACCGGCCAGACTATCTCAAGCTCAATCCCAATGCGGTCGTGCCGACGCTGGTGCATGACGGCAAGGCGATCATCGAGTCGACGGTGATCTTGGAGTATCTCGACGAAACTTTTCCGGACATTCCCTTGATGCCGCGCGATCCCTACGCGCGGTCGCAGGTTCGCCTCTGGCTCAAGCGCGTCGATGAGTTGCACGTTCACTGTGGCACGATCACCGCTGCGGTGGCGTTCCGCCGATATTTCATGCGTCAGACTCCGGACGGCCGTGACGCCTATGTCGCCCGCACACTCGACCCGATCAAGCGCGAGCGATTGCAGCGGATCATGGATAACGGGCTCGCGGCACCCGACGCAATGGATGCGATGCGCCGCTACAACACGTTCGTCGGCGCCATGGAGAGCGCACTGGCGCAATCCGATTATCTCGTGGGCAATTCCTTCACGTTGGCCGATGTGGCTGCCATTCCCTACATCAATCGCGCCGACATGCTCGGCCTCGCCGGTCTATGGGAGAACCGGCGGGCGCGCGTGGCAGAGTGGTATGCGCGCATGCGGCAGCGGACCGAGCTTCAATTCCGCCATCACCGCCTACTGGGATGACGACGCGCAGCAGCGCTTCGACGTACCGCGCGACGAGGTCTGGGCGGAGTGTTTGAATATCCTGCCGTTCAACCAATACGACCGGCATTAATACGCCGCTGGGACGTGTCTCTCCGTCAAAGTGGGACCGGTGATCGCGCGCACGGACGGCGGGACGCCGAGGCCACTGTCGCGTGCAAAGCGCTTTTCATTTGGGTCCGAATCACGGCCTTGATTCTTGAGCGCATTCCGCGCTCTTCGAAAGAGGACCACTATGGCACCGTCAAAAGCAAAGAAACTAACCGCCGCGGGCAAAACCAACCAGACCGTTACGCTCAAGCATCTCGCTGCAACTTTGGCCGATGAACATCACTTGACGAAACGGGCCGGCGCCGCGCTCCTCGGCGACCTTGTCGGCATGATAACAAAGCATTTGAAAAAGGGCGAAGAGTCCGCATTGCGGGCCTTGGAATCCTACAAGTCAGAAAGCGCGCAGCCCGCATGGGGCGCAATCCTGCAACCGGCGAAGCAATTCAAATCAAAGCAAGCAAGAAAGTCGCATTCCGGGCAGCCAAGGATTTGAAGATGGCCGTTTGACCGTCGAACGCAGCGTACTCAATGTTTGCCCCGTCAATGAGTGTTGGCGGGGCATGCTTTTTGAGCCGGCACGAGGCAAACCTTATCTGCCATTACCATGAAGTGAGCTATACAGAATAGCTCAAAGAATGATCATGAATTCGCACCGTCCCAGACCGGCGAGGCCGTTTCCTAACCGCCCGAAGCAGTGGGCATCGAATGGTGCCCGCCCCGAGCCGAGAGGCTTTCAAAACGCGCAAAGAAGCTATGAGCGCTATCTCGCGTTGGCCCAAGCTCAGGCTCAGGCCGGCGATTTAGTCGGGGCGGAGAATTACTACCAGCACGCCGAGCATTATTTCAGATCGATGTCGGCAGACCGAGAAGCGTCGCCGCCAATTCTTGGCACGCGCGGTGCCGACGGAAAGCATGACTGATGAGGCCGACCACATCGCGTGACCCGAAACCGAAGTGCCGCGATGTCCGCGATTTGGTCGCGATCAGTTGGAAAGCCGACATTGCGCGGACATAGCAGAATCGACGCTTTTGACCCTTAGCAGATATCCCAATCGCACAGAATTTGCCGGCCGAAAACCGCAAGCGGGAAACTTGGCGCCGCGTTGCCGATGCGATTAATGCCGCCGCTCGCGGCGGTGACATCAAGGACGCTCTGGCTGCCTTACGGCTGGTCCTGCAGCCCGACGAGTAGGCGCCATGCCCGCCGCAATGACGCGATTGACGTCGTACGACGCGCGCTCACTTGCCAGGCCGGGGTGCCTGATAATAAGGGCCGTAGCCGTGTAACGATTGGTCCCACCAAATAGGATCAAATGCACTCTGCTGCTGGACACTTCCGAGCTGCGTCGACTGCGCGTTCGAATGGAGCCCGAAATTGTTCATCATCTGGTCGTCCGGATCGGCGAATGACGAGCCGCCGTTTCCGCCGCCGGTGCTTTGCAGGCTAAATGCCCATGCGGATGGAGCGGTCAATAAGAGGATGCCTGCGGCAGCCAAGACTAACCGATATCGAAGCATCGTGAATTTCCCCATTTCCCCAATAGGACAAATTATAGCACCTCTAGGCTCCCAAATGCCAGTCCGCCGCTTCCAGCCGCCGTGGTGCTCGCGATTGGCCCGTAGCGGCACTTAGGACGGAGTAGCGATAAGTCCGCCTCCGAGGGAAGTGGACATTGAGCGGACATCCGATTTTGGTAGAAATTGACCCAGAACCGACATTCACTTTCGGCCGTGGAAGCTTGAGGTCTCGCGGCCGCAAGATCGTCCCGAAGGTCCATCTTTCCACACAACTTTTGTCTTATACTGTTGCTCGGCGGCTACATCACGTAGAGGTCCAGCTCGCTACTATTCGGCAGACTGCGCTGTGGCTGGAGGCGACCACCATGAAGCACACATTAAACGGCATTGCCGTTGTTGCCGCGCTATTGGCGACACCTGTTCTGGCCGCGGATATGGCCATTAAAGCGCCGCTTGCGCCGCCCGCGCCCGTATATAGCTGGACCGGATGCTACCTCGGTGCAAACGGCGGCTACGCTTGGAACAATGGCAAGAGCTCCTACCACGATCCAAATACCACAGCCGATCCGATCAATGGCCTTTCGCCCAGCGTGATACCTGCGCCGACGGACACCGGCAGCAGCGCATGGACCGGCGGCGGTGAAATCGGATGCAACTGGCAAGTAAATCCGCGGGCCGTCCTTGGCATCGAGGCCGACATCGATGCGCTTCACGCGGCAGGTGGCGCTTCGACCGCTACCGCTGCGGCCAACAGTCTTGTTCTCGTACCGGGCGCCGGGCCGATTGCCTTCACTAGCCCCGCTACGGCAACCGAACAAGTAACAGTTCATTGGTTGAGTACAGTTCGTGCACGGGCAGGTCTCCCAGTGTTGTCGAATCGCGGGCTGCTTTTCGTCACTGGCGGACTCGCGATGGGAAGGGTTTCGTCCTCTGGTTCAGTCAACACGTTCTTCGCCCCGCCCGCGGCCACTCCTTTTGTAACTTGGGGAGGTTCTAGTTCCTCCACCTTGACGGGATTTGTAGTTGGCGCTGGCTTCGAATATGCGCTCGCCGAGCATTGGACGGCCAAGACTGAATATCTGTATTACGATCTCGGCGATGCCAGCCACCCCCTTATTCCGACATTCAATTGTTGCGTGGCGGGCCCGTTCACATCACTTGGAAATCCAACAGCTCACGTTCACGGCAGCATTGTCCGCCTAGGCTTGAACTATCAGTTCAACTTAGCGACGGGCCGTTGATCGCGGAGCATAGGTGCCCTGCTCACGGCCCGTCATTTGCCGAACGGGACGGTGCCCGGTAGCCGCATGTCGGTTCTTGGCCCAAAAGCGAAGTGCCGAGACGTCCGCGATTTGGTCGCGATCGGGTGGAAAGCGGACTCGCAGCGGACATCGTGGAATCGACGCGGATGACCCAAAGCGGTCCTCGCAGTGGTTTTCAAGTCGCACTGCATCAAGTGGCTGGGAGCGCGAGGCTGGATTGCCAGCATCAACTTGATGAACGGCCGCAACAGACGCCGCCCTTTGACGCGCATCAAAGCTACAAATATCGACTGCTCGCGACTCGCCGACGAGGTGATCGAATGAGGTTGCCGATGTCCAGGCGTACTTCGAGCCCGCCGAGCCGGCCGTGACGCCGCGTCTAATCTGAGGGGCCGGTCGCCAAATCGACTTTCGGCCGGCTTTGGTATGTTCTTTTTACATAATCGGCCATATCTGCAATCGTCAGCGGTCGCTGAGCAGACGCATTTGACGAATTCGCGGAGCTTGAAACCACCTCGAGCAAAGCTGTTGAGGTGTTTGGCTGCAAAGCTGCCAAAACCTTTCGCTGATGTCCCGGAGCTTTGTCTTTAGCGAATTTAGATTCGGTCGACGCAGGCATCTTCGGTGCGTGAGGCGGCTTGGGGTTTTCGGCTTGCGCAGTACGGACGGTATCTTCGGCAGCCAGTCTGGCGATCTCGCTTTTGACCAGGCTTCGGAAGTCCGAATTGAATTGGGCCTCCGGATGCGAGTCGTTGTTCTCGATATACTGGATATTGGCCCCCTCAAGTTTCCGCGACCCCATTCCGCCAAACGTCATCCACCGATTTGGGTTGTAGATTTCGATTACTCTTGCCACGTTTCCAGGCACAGTCGGCGTCGAAGTAAACATTGAGGGTTGCAGCGCGATAATTGAATTGACATGGTCGGTATGTTGCGCAACCAGAACTGCATTATTTGCGCCCAGGCTATAGCCGACGATCAGTATATGGGTTCCCTTGGGCTGACGATTTATATCATCTACCAACGATGGCCATGACTGATACTGATAGGTTGCGACTTCGACGTCCGGAATTGATTTGAGCTCGTCAGCCAATTCCACAAGCCCAATCGCCGCAGCGGGCCCAAACAAAGGGTATAGAAAGCCGACGAATGTCTTCGCACTGACCGGTGAGCAGACTATGGAACAGCATAAGGCAAGAGCGATCGATCGTTTTTTCACTGGCTACGTCTCCCGCATGCCAGGAGCATTAACGCGGATTGCCTTAGAGTTGCTATGTGCGCCGCGCCGCGGTCGCCACGGAAAGATAGCCCTCCAGCCTGGGTCAATATTCCAATTTTACAGGCGCGGGGCGGCCGAAGCAACCGTGTCGGCCGACTCAACTCGGACATCGGAAAAGTGAAGCGATTGACCCGATAGCGACATCGACGCGACGCCGCCCCCGGGGCCACAACTGCCCTCGTTTAGGATGCCGCGCTAGTAATTTGATTTACAGCGCCGATTTAGTTGCTAGCGCCAGAAGCCCTGGAATGGCCATACCAAGCGACACACTCTGGACAAATATTTCCTCGCGTAAGAAGCCGCCGTCGAGGAGCAGGTCAGTTAGACCGCTGGCCCTAAATTGTCGATGTGTAGAAGAATGTACGAATTTCCAGTGCGCCATCGCGGTCTTATCCGTTACGAGAAGCGCGAGCTTTCCTCCGAAACGCAACACGCGCCGGGCCTCGCGGACCTCCTTCGCCTCCATAAAATAAGCAACATGAACTGCGAGGCATTTATCGACCGCGCCGCTCTGCCATGGCAGAGCATCCAGGCTGCCTTGTACCAGACGAACGCGCCGATCGTGTATCGCGCGGCGATTGCGGTGGCTTGCCTGAAAGGACATGGCAAGGGAATGGTCGATTCCGAATACCCGCCCTTCCGGAGCAGCGCCGGCCATGGCTCTAATCGCCCGGCCGGTGCCGAAGCCAAGCTCAAGAACAGTGTCGGTTACCGTGATGCCGAGGGCGGCAATGGCAATGCGATTAGACCGCTCATTGATGAGCCCCATCGCCCGAGCGAGCAGATAACCGCCGAACCGGTCTGGCTTTCGTAATTGCCGCCCAATCGAAATCCACGCGCCAGCGCAAAAGGTCATCGAACACGCGCTAATTGCTGTGCATTTTTTCCAGATCTTCCTGCATGACCAGCCGGCGCGATTTATCCCAGATCGGCCGCTCAGGATGTGGCGGCAAGGACAGAGCATGCTTGAAAATCTGCTCCGCGGCGGGGTATTCGTGCGCGTTGTACAGAAAGTCGCCATAGAAATAATTGGCGTCGAGCCCATCCGGTGCGTATTTGATCGCCTCTTGCAATAATGCTCTCGCCTTCGCTTTATCACCGAAAGCGATTGGGAACCCTGGCACGCGGGAGTAGAGGACACCGAGGCTGGTAGGAGCGCCCGCGTCCAGAACGGCGGGATATTGCTTCGCGATCGGCTCCAGTATCTCCCGCGCGCGCTTGGCGAAGCCGAGCGCCTTGAATGGACTGCCGTTCTCGCTTGCCATCGACGCTTGTTCGCTGATGATAATGGCCTGCCAGATTGCAGCCTCGGGGCGGCCGGGAAACTGCTGCACGATGCTGTCCGCGTGATCCGCCAAGACCGCCATCTGCTTTTCCTGAAGGTCCTTGTCGGTCACTTCGAATTTGACGTGCTCCCAATTCAACGCCAGTTGCAGAATAGCGGCATTAACACCGGCGTCTTCGGCCGACCAAGACGTTGTCCATGCTAGCAGGCACCCCACGAAAGCGAGCGCGCCAATAATTTCCGTCAATTTTTTTGGCATCGTCAGTCTCCTTACTCAAGCGTCGAGGGATGTGTCACGAGCTGAAAAGTGCGGCGGCCTTCCGATCGCCGCTTGCTACTGCGGCGTCGACGATGCCCGGCATAAAGGCGTTCAGACGAACGAAGAACTGCTCGGGAAATCCGATATAGACTTCCCTCCGTCGCTGCAGGATCGCCTTTAGAACTTTGTGGGCGACGCGCTCCGGAGCATCGACGCTCATTCCGGTCAACGCCGCATACTTCTGCATCTCCGAACTGAGCATGCCGGTTTGCATGGCGCGTGGAGCGACATAAGTGACAGCGACCTCCGTCCCGGCAAGCTCACGCCGAAGCGCTTCGCTCAGCGCCCGCAGCCCAGCCTTGGCGCTTGAGTAGGCGGCAAAGTGAGCAAATGAGATCGAGCCAAAAATCGAGCCGATATTGACGATTTGACCGGAATTTCTGCGCTTCATGGTCCCCAAGGCCGCTCGGCAGAGTGCTGCCGGAGCCATGAGATTGACCATGTAACTTGCGAGCATAGCGTCGAGCGGCTGACTTTCGGCCGGACCGAAAAACTGCGAGCCCGCCATATTGATCAGGATGTCCGGCTCCTCCCGCTCAAGGATGGCAGAGGCTTCTGCTATGCCCTCTGCGGTCGAAAGGTCGGCCACGATATGCCGGGCGGCCGGGGGTTTCTCCCCTGGCCGGCGCGACACCACAGCCACATCGGCACCAGCACTTATTAGCTCCGCCGTCAGCGGGCGCCCGAGCCCGCCGTTGCCGCCAGTCAGAAAAATTCGTTGTCGCGAGAAGTTCATCGGGCTTCCTATGCGACGCTAGCGTTCAGCACCGCGCGCCGTTGATCCAGCTCGCGAAAGAGGTCGCCATACAACTTGTAGAAATCGGTCGCTGTCTCGATCACGAAAGGCAAATGCCGCCGATCGATCTTTTCGATAAGGCCCTGAAAGAATTCGGCGTGTCCGACGTCTAGGTCGCTATGCGTCGTGAGATATTTGAACCCCTCGTCGCTTGTAGCGGCGATCGACGAGCGGATGGCGGACACGGCATTGCTTGCGAGCGCCACCGCCATGCCCTCCAGAACGTAAATCATGCCGAGCATGCCGTAGGGTGAAACGCGGTCGATCAGGTGATACGCGTGGCCCACCATGACCTTGCATGGCAGTCGCGGAACGCTCCGGCGCACTTCTTCGATGTCTCCGCCCAGTGCTTGGATGTCTTCCAGAATCCACAGCTCATGGCCGCGTTCTTCCTCGATATATTCGAACAGCGCGGCTTGGTAGATGTAATCGTCCACGCTGCAGCGGCCTGCCGCTGACGCCAGGAGCGGCGCCGTGCACTTCACGTGATGATAGGCCTGCGACAGAAAGTCGAGATACAGGTCCTTGGACGCGCCTTTGCGGAGCACCTCTTGAATAAGAGGTATCTCCATGAACTGCTGTCGTGCAGGCGCTGTTTCCTGCATCAGTCGTTGGAAATTGGACATCGGACTCTTTTCTATGCGAGCTGGACCAGGAAAGATTTGCTGCGTTCGTGCACAATTCTCTTGGTTTCGGGACGGCGCGGGCGCGCATTTGCGGTGAGCAAATCGAGGTCGCGGAACTCGAGATCGGACATGGGCAGATAACGGCGTGGTTTGGCGTATTCGGGCAACTTTCGCGCCGCCCACTTGACGAGGTCATGCATCGCCGGCGCGTCGCGGCAGAGCGAGGAGTTGTACGGTATGACCAGAGCGACAAGTTCTCTTTCGTGTTCGACAACAACGCAGCGCTTGATGCGAGTGTCCGTTGTGAGCTGCTCCTCGACCCATTCCGGATTGATGTTCCGGCCAGCAGCGGTGACAATCACGTTGTCTTTTCTTCCGGAAACCCACAGGAAGCCGTCCTCGTCGAATCGGCCAAGATCGCCGGTGTGCCAGGGGCCCTGACGCGGCAATTCTCCGAGATAGCCGTCCATGAGAGTTGGACCGTTGACGACAATTTCGCCATTCTTGATGGTCAGCTGCACGTTAGGCAAAGGTTTGCCGACCGTGCCGGGCCGCCGAGCCGCCGGCGTGTTGAGCGCCACAACCGAGCTGCATTCCGAAAGGCCATAGCCTTCATAGATGGGGAGGCCTTGTCCCCACGCCGCGTCAGCGAGAGCCCCTGAGACCGGCGCACCACCTAACGCCACGAAGCGGAGTGATTGAGGGGCACACTGTCTGCTCAATTGAAGCGCTCTCAGCCACGCGCCCAGGAGTTCCGGTACAAGCACCGTGGCTGTGGGTTTTGTCTGTTCCGCAGCCCTTGCAAGTGCGGCGCCAACGTCCCATTGCGCCGCCCCTCCGCTTGTGGCTACGCAAATCATGGCTCCAACAGAGAGAGGCAAATACGTGCCGGCGATTTGCTCCAAAAGCAGCGCGCTTGGCAGTACGGAAAGATACCTGTCCGACGAGACCGCGCCCGACGCCTGGGCCAGGGCCGCTACGTTCGCGAGCACCTGGGCTCCTCTTAAACATACGCCCTTCGGTTTTCCGGTGGTGCCGGATGTGAAGATGATACGGCCCGCGTCATCAGCCGGTCCGTGGCTCGGCAACGCAGTTGTGGCCATTGTATGGACTTTGACACCGAGGCGCGCGGCGCGTTCGAAGTTCTGGGGATCGGCAACAATCTCCGAAAGCTGCGTGGCGTGGATGATGTGCCTGATCTGGGCATCCGAAAAAAAGTCAGGTAGCGGCACCAACTCTTTGCCGGCGAAGCTCAAAGCCAAGTCGGCGAGGATTTGCTCGGGTCCTTTCGAAAACAGCAAGCCGACGCGCGACGGCAGCGGCCGCGCCCATTGGGCATGGCCGCGCACGCGCTCGATCAGCTGCGCATATGATACCGTTCCCGCAGCCGAGAGGAGTGCCGTCTCGGCGCCGCGGATATTTGCGCGAGCTGCCAGCGCTTCAAAAAAAGCGTGCATCGATCGCGCGAAGTGGGACGATCGCCGGCATTGGCTGCTTTAGTAGGCCTAGCGTCGTCCGCGCTACTACGGCCATTATCCGCGGGTCATGCTCGAAATAGCTGCCCCATGTCTCGGGCCTAGGGACCCGATCGATAGTCGCTGCTCCCAACTCGACCAGGGTTAGGCCACTCCTCCGAAGGAGATGCCGTAGCGGCTTGGTCGCGGTAAAAATCGCCAACTCGACTTCCGTGGCCTCCAACATCGCAATCAGTTTTCGTACGAACAATGAGCGCCCGGATCCAGCACCGGCCAGATGACAGACCTCTACGATCCGGCTGCGCTCGATCTCCGAACATAAGTGATGTTCAAGGACTTGCTCGATGGGACGATCAAGATAGCATTCCAGAAACAGCGGCTCGTGGCCGAAGCGAAGCCCGGCCACACACTCGACGGTTCCGGCTTGGGTCAACTCCGCAACCATCATTGGCGCGAAGGATTCGAGAACTGCTCCATAACGTCTCCAATAGAGCCTTTGGATTTCAAGTTCGACGACGGAGCGCAGGCGATCAAATCGCGGCACCACAGCGAACATCTGGTTATCCCCATCCCGTGCAACCCGGCACCCCGAAGTAGTGGGCTGGTTCGCTGACGGCCACCTGACGGGCGCAAGGCAATATCAGGGCAAATGGCTCAATCAGTCGTTATTGAGGGCGCGAGCAAGGCAAAACTGCACTCGCTACCGTGGATGCCTGCGAGCGATACAGACGGGACGGACGTTAACGATTTGTTAATCGCCGAGGTTAGGCGATGGTGGGGAATTGCAACGTAAATTGAGCGCCGCCTTCGGGAGCGTCTGTCACGGACACGGTGCCCTTTAGTGCATGCATGATACGTCGAACAATGGAGAGGCCGAGCCCCGCCCCCTCCGCGGTGGATTCTCCCCGCCAAAATCGTTGGAAGACTTTCTCGCGAAGTTGCGGCGGTATGCCCGGGCCCGAATCGCATACTTCGACTGAAGCTTCCGGCGTCACACGAATACGGACGCCGCAGCCGGGCGGGCTGTAATTGACGGCGTTCTCGATCAAATTGCTGATGGCTATGTTGACGACCAATGCGTTGCCGAGAATGACGACGGGCACATCCGGTTCGTCCACCTCTAGAGTCTTGCCGGCGGAAATCGCGATCGGCCCTAAGTTCTCCGCCGCTTGACGGACGGAGAGGCACAGGTCGACCGGCTCATCCAGTTCAACGTTCAATGTCTCGAGCCGGGCGACGAGAAGCAGTTGATGGACGATCCTTGTCATCAGTTGAACGTCGTGACGCAGCCTCTCTGCCGTGGTGCCGTCCGCCATCGTGTCGATGTTCGCCGCTAGGACTGCCAACGGCGTTCGCAATTGATGAGCCGCATTGGCATTGAATTCGCGCTGACGGGTCAACCCTTCATCGAGGCGATCAAGCGCCTTATTGAAGGAGCTGACGAGCGGCAGAATTTCCTTCGGAATGCCCTTCGACGGCAACCGCAATGTCGAGCTTCCCGGCTCGATCTCTGCTGCGAGCGTTGCCATCTCCTTCAGAGGGGCAAGCGATCTGCTCAAGGTCAATGCGCTTACTGCCAGAAGGGCGAGAAGAAACGGAATTTGCAGCCAGCCACCGTCCATGAAGAATTCATTGAAAACGGCGGCATTGAGCGACCGCGTTATTGGGAGCGTCTGCTCCACCTGTGTATAGTATGATTTGTTCCCAAAATTCGTGCGAATGGCGGCACCCAATATGCTGGAGTCATCCGCATCTGATTTGTATTGATAAAATTCACGTTCTTCCGCGTCCAGAAGTTTCGGCAGTGGGCCCATAAGGCGGCCGGAAGTCACGATGATTCGCCCAGCATTGTCGCGCACCGCGTATCGGTATCTGCTGCCGGGATTGTTGTACGCCTCCGAAAGTCT
This sequence comes from uncultured Alphaproteobacteria bacterium, assembly GCA_963816565.1. Taxonomy (GTDB): domain Bacteria; phylum Pseudomonadota; class Alphaproteobacteria; order Rhizobiales; family Xanthobacteraceae; genus BOG-931. The sequence goes on from CAWFLM010000009.1 coordinate 40,777, forward strand.
GGCTGGGAGAGCGAGTTCGACCGAGCCATCCGGACTTAGCTCGATGTAGCTAGAAATCTCTCGGGCCTGCTTAACAAGAGTCAGCTGCCGTAGATAGGAATCAACACGGCTTTGCTTGACGTAAAGCCAGCCGTATGAAATCCCGGTGGCGATTACCGTCGTGATCGTAAGTCGAATGATGATGCGGGATGACAGAGACATCGATGGGCCTTATTCTTGCAGGAGATATCCGATCCCGCGAAGCGTGTGGATAGAAACGCCCGCCCCGATGGATTCCAGCCTGCGCCGCAACCGCGAGACCAGCGCCTCAATGGTATTCGGCGAGACATCATCGCTAAGCCCGTAAACGGAATCCTCAAACAAGCGTTTCGGGACCACTTGATCGGCTCGGCGCATCAAAAGCTCAAGCGCATCTAGTTCGCGAGGAGGAATTGCGACCGTGCGGCCGCCGACCTTCAACTGGCGCGCCGCCGTGTCCAAAGTGATGTTGCCGATGTCGATGGTCATGCCCAACGGCCCGCCGGGGCGCCGAAGGAGTGCTCGCAATCGCGCCGCCAATTCCTTCATCGCAAATGGCTTCAACATGTAATCGTCCGCGCCGCGGTCCAGCCCCGCGACACGATCGTCGATGCCGTCGCGCGCCGTGAGCACGATGACCGGCGTCCAATTGGCCGTCGTGCGGATATCTTCGAGAAAATCCAGACCATCACGGTCGGGCAGTCCGAGATCGAGTATGACGGCGTCATAGGAAATGCTTCTGAGTGCGGCCAAGCCTTCTGCAGCCGTGGCGAACGCGTCGATACCGAAACCGAAGCCCGCCAGTCCTTCCACGACCGATCCGGCAAGCCGTTGATGATCTTCAATAAGCAATATGCGCATGTGGCTTGCTGGCTCCTGCCGCTTCGACCGCCCACATGAAAGCGCTTAACAGTGAGAGGTTAGCTCGACGGCCGCCAAGTATCGTGGCCTTCCTGACAAGAAGCTGACAGACTCGCAAAAACGAGCTTGACCCCTATGGACCGAAGCAAGCGGAATGTGATGAAAATGCGGCGTTGTGCCGTTGCCGGACACTTATCGGCGGGTCGCGTTGCGGGCGCCAGATGCGGGATCGGACATTTCGATGCTGATGTGTTCGGGGTCGACGTGCAGGGTACCGACCAGCATGGGGATCACGGCTCCGACAGGAACCAGAATGTGGGCTCCCGCTATCTCCTTAAGGAACACCTCGATCTCCTGGCCTTTGACGAGATAATGAAGAATCGGGGACTTCACCTGCTGCCCTGCCAGTGGCGTCAGTATCAGCTTGCAGACAAGGATTGGTTCGGCAGCATCGCCCGAGGTCGATACCTCACGCGTCTCCTTAAAGGAAAGGCCCACGTCATAGCGGCGTCGGCCGTCGAACACCGGCAGAACCCGCCGGCATTGGTCGCCAACTTGGTCACCGATCGTGTCATTCGGAATGACGGAGGCGCTCAGCGGATCGATCACGCCTTGAAGCAGGGCCGCAGTCAGAGGAACACGCTCGGGTGTCGGCGGAAACGGCGGCAAGGCGACGAGCTGTCGGATGACTCCATTGTGGAGTGCCATCCGGATGGTATCAGTCTCATCGCTCGTCACCACATTGGCCTCGAACCCCGCAGGAATAGCGCGACCGTTCGCGACGATACCATGGGCATGTCCCGAACCCTGGCCATCGACGAGGACGCTCATCAATCCCTTTATTTGCGCGGAGGCTTCGATGTCGTAGCGATCGGCTAGGAGCGACAGTTGCCAATCAGCCGAACCCACGGTCGCGCCTAGATAGGAGATGTTGTACGCAATTGTGATTTTGCCATCTGCGAAAGCTGGAGCGGGAACGATACAGATCAACGTAAGAATGGCGCATGCGCGCATTGACGAAAGCCCGAAGCCAAATGCCATTCGCATCACGCTGTGCCCTTCCGAATTAGCGCCGTGCACGTCTCGTAGCTTTGTTATAAGATTTGCCATGGCTTGATAGCGCAGTTGCAATCACCTTCGGCTGGATTCCTGACGCTAAGCTGACGAGTAACAATCGGCGATCACGAACCCCCATGATGAGGTCGTCCAAATCAAACCGCTGGCCGATTGAATGGATGGGCACCTTTTTGAATTTTACGCACTCGGCGGCGATTGCTCGCTGCAATTCATCACGCCATCACGATCCCTCGCCCAGGATGCGGCCATCGCAGTTGAATGCGAGGTGGCGCGCATCGAAGCTCGCTATTCGCGATATCGGCCGGACAGCGAATTGTCTCGCATCAACGACGTTGCGGCGATCGGAGGTAGTGTGGTTGTTGACGCCGAAACTGCAGGCCTCATCGAGTATGCCTTTGCGTGTTTCCGGAAGAGCGATGGACTTTTCGACATCACCTCGGGCCTCCTGCGAAAGGCCTGGAATTTCCGCGTTGGGACGCTTCCTACCGAGAAGATGATTGCCGAGCTGCTGCCACGGATTGGCCTCGGCAAAGCTGACTGGACCAACCCTCGGCTGACCTTCGGCACGGCTGGGATGGAGCTCGACCTCGGCGGCATCGGAAAGGAGTACGCGGCCGATCGTGCTGCGCAGATCGCCGGCTTAACGGGGATTGAGAACGGGTTGGTCAATCTCGGCGGGGACATCCGAGTGGTCGGCCGAGGCGAACTACCGTGGAGGATTGGAATTCGCCACCCTCGCCACCCAGAAAGGTCGATGATTGTTGTGGAACTTGCATCAGGAGGACTAGCCACGAGCGGGGACTACGAACGATTCATCGAGGTGGACGGGCGCCGCTATTGCCACATCCTTGATCCTCGCTCGGGCTGGCCGGTGCAGGGCCTGCGATCTGTAACCGTGATTGGTGACGACTGTCTGGTCGCGGGCAGCCTTGCCACCATGGCGATGTTGAGAGGCTACGACGGAGCCGATTGGCTCCGGTCGCTGGGTGTTCGCCACGTCGTCATGGACGACCGGGGCAGCATCGGCGGAACGGAGGGGATGACGACGAATCTTACGCCGTAGTGCTGAAGTAGCTGCCTGGCTGCGGGTTGCTGGGCACGGAAGAAGGGTCGAGCGTGTTTAGCGACTGCAGGCTTGATGCCAAGGTTTGAACCGGCGACGGGCTAGCCGCTCCGCTTGCAGCGCCCTCTGAACGCAGTGAGACCATAAGGCTTGACATACCACTGACGAAATCCTGCTTCGTGACGCTGCCCGTCCCGTTGGGATCAAGGGCGGCAAAGATTGCGTCGGCCCCCTGCTTCTGGAAAACGGGCGGAGGATTGAAGGTCTGGAAGGCCTGATTGAATTGCTGTTGCGTGATACTACCCGACCCGCTGGTGTCGATATTGTTAAAGAGGGATGTCATTTTTTGCTGTGGAGGCATTCCGCCGCTTGCACCCGACATTGCCTGAAGGTCGCCGGCGGCGGGAATGCCCGAGACAATCGTGCTCATTGCTCCTCACTTCTCAGAACCCGATGGTTGTCCGCTACAGGCTAAGCAATGGCGGTAAAGCATCCGTTAAGCATGTTTGTCAGCCATTTGTCAGGTTCGATTGGATTCTGAGAGCTGAATAGTCGGGGGGATTTTACGCGTCGCGATAATGTCTTTTGATGGAATACGCGCACCGGGTTCGCCGGACGCGGTTAGACGCCTGCACGATCGCGTTCGTCGATCGGTCCGGATTTACAGGATACGCCGCATGACGCCATCGCGATAATAAACAAGGTGCACAACGGCTGCGAGGATATGTCCGCCAATCAGGCACAAAAGCGTCCATTCGAAAACTTGATGACAGCCATCGATTGCGTGAAGCAGCGACGGATTTTTCGCCGTCAACATCGGGAGCGGCGCCATGAAAAACCAGACGATTTTCCAACCTTGTGCAGAGGCAAAGAGCCAGCCGGATATCGTCGTCGCCAGTATCACGACGTAAAGAAGCCAGTGCACCGCTTCCGAAGTAATACGTTGATAGGCCGGCAGCGAGCTTTCCGGTGCGACCGGATGCGCCAGTCGCCATCCGAAACGAAATACGATAAGCGCCAAAATCGTCGTTCCGATTGAGATGTGCCATGTCATCCCGATGCCCGGGGCCATGTCATGTTTAATGTCTGGCATGAACCAGCCAATCGCGTACTGACATGCCAATAGCACAACTATTACCCAATGCAGTAGCTTAGCAGTTGTACCGTAATGTAGCCGCGTCTTCACTCAACGACCTCTTCGACTCGAAGGAACCGAACCGACAGCACGGTAGCCACCGATTCGCATTTTGACTTCATAACACGGCATTCGGTTGTCACGTTCCGGGGGCGCTCACGGATTCGAACCGAAAAAAATTCGCTAATATCGGGACGACGCGGTCTCGCTGGTACGTCGACGTTACTTGGTCTCGATGCTGCGCAATGCGCCTCCGAGCGGCTTCTCAACCGGATTGAGATCGTGCGACAGCATTAGCTTCGCGACCAATCCATCGGAAGCCGGGGTCAACCCGAAGCCCAGCCCGGCTTCGATGTCAAACGGCTCGCCTTTATAATCGATGACGCCGAAAACCTGGTGGGACTGCTGATCGCCAGGAAGGAAATGTTCGATTACTCCAAAATCGGCGTATTCTTCGACCGCGACTGCCCACTTATCCGAGATATTGTAGGCGACGCGGGCAGATGGAGCGAAGTCGAGATTTTTGAATCCTTTCCACGAGTTGTCCAAGATCGGATTGACGATGAGATCGAACTTTCCCAGATGCCAACCGATGATCGGCCGCATTTCTTGAGTGAAGCGGTTCGGATCCCAATGTTCGGCGTTATAGCTAAATTCGAAATTGATACCGTAGAAAAAGGTCTGTTGAGCGGCATGCGGCACGACGAACAACTCGCGCACCTTGAATCCGCTCAGCACTGGACCGAGATTGCTGGAGTCGCTGTACAGCGGCAAATACAAGCCTTGCTCAAACCAATCCGTGACGCCATAGGCCCATTCCGGCACGCCGTTGAGCGTATGATCGGGAACGAGGCCGCCCGGAAAGCGGGGGCTCGTCAGCCCGTTGAACGTGTAATTGTTATGGACCGTTAAATTGAACACGCCGGGTTCTGCAATATTAGCATCATAGACTTGAATCTCATCGGTCTGGGCAAAAGCCGCCGCGGACCAAACTATCGCCAAGATGGCAACAAAAATTCGCAGCAAGGATCGCAGGCTATGTGGGAAGGAAACGGTCACACTGCTCTCTCCGATGCGCCGATGTGACAGACGGAATTGGAGCATCGATGCGCGGCGACAAGAACTTAGGATCACGTCGTGAGAATCCTGCGCGTATATACCGAGGCGCACAGAGAACGCAAATGGGTATAGCGCCCGTCGCCTGATCTGTCTTCCGCTCAAGCCATCGGTCTTAAATTGCCAGACCCAATTTGATCCTGGTCAAACTGACTAAGGCACATTGATCTATTCTGCGCCAAATCATGGGAGAAAGAGAGAGACGAACGTGACCGACACATCGCGAGTTCAAAAGAGCGAACCTTCTCGGCGAACCGTTCTCTTCAGGAGCGTCGCCTGTACCTCCGCGGCCGCGGCTTTACTCGGTTCGCTCCGACCTGCCGCCGCCAAAATGGCTCAGGCAGGCGTCGCTTATCAGGCCACACCAAAGGGCGACCAGCAATGCGGTAATTGCTCACTGTTCCAGCCGCCGAGCGCCTGCACACTGGTCGATGGCATGATCTGTCCGACCGGCTGGTGCAATTCTGGGTCAAGAAAGCTGGGTGATCGCGATTTAGTCGCCGCCAGCGTGGCCGAGCCGGTTTTTTAGATTTTGTGCGATCGTGAAGGACAAATCGTAAACAGCGGCTAACTGTCCATTTTTTTAAACACTGCGTACCTACGTAGCTTTCCGGAGTTGATGATCTGGATCGCTTCGCAGATGACCGGTTATGGCAACCTTCCTCTATCGCTGCCCCGCAACTGGCTACAACGTGCAAGGCTTTGTCGCGGACCATCCCGCCAAGGACGACACGGTCTTTCAGTCTGTGACCTGCACGGCCTGTTCGCGAGTGCACTTGGTCAACCCGAAAACTGGAAAGGTAGTTGGGGCCGACAAGAAATAGACCGCCCAGTTGGCGGCCTCTTTCATTTTATGGACAATGTCGGCTCATGGCCCTTAACGGACATGCCCGCAACGTCGTGTCTTGTCTCCTTCGTGGAGCACAACGGACATTGGTCGGCCGCCACTAAATTTTGTTTTTTAACCCTGTCATTCTGAGAATGCGGCAGTGTGTGAACACAGCGGAAGAACGATCCAATCGAACAACTCACCAGACCCCGCACGATTAATTTTTATCGAGGCCAACGCTTTTCACCCAAGTGTACGACGAGAAGTACGAAGCGCGTAAGTAAGACCCCGTCTAAGCACTTGTTATTTCTTGCAATTCGCGGACAACTCGAGCTCTCCATCATAGGAGCGACGGAAAAGCGGCGGTTAAGATTCAATTTTGGTGTTCCAACTTGTTCGCTCGTCTATCTAGCGTTTCAGCGGCGAAAAATCGACCACCTAATGGTGGGCCTCAAAACGCACATTGACGCTCCCCTCACCCACCGTTAACCCCTGCGGCCGAGGCCCCGCATGAACGCCAAGGAAAAAGCCGCGCTCGGATCGATTGTCGCGTCCGCGGGGCTCGCAGCGGCCAAGGCCGCAATCGGGCTCATGACCGGCTCGCTGGCGATTCTCTCGGAGGCCGGTCACTCCTTGATCGACCTTTCGGCGACACTGCTGACCTATTTTGCCGTCCGCGTTTCCGACAAGCCGGCCGACGCCGAGCATCAATTTGGCCACGGCAAGGTCGAGAGCGTGACCGCGCTTGCCGAAACGGCATTGCTGTTTCTGCTTACGGCGGTTGTGATCTTCGAGGCCATGCAGCGGCTGTTCGGCACGCAGCCGCATGCGGTCGAGGCCACGGCTCCGGCTTTCATCATTATCGGCGGCTCGATCGCGGTCGATTTTTTCCGCGCACGAACGCTCAACCGGGTCGCCAAGGCGACGTCGAGCGAAGCGCTGCAAGCCGACGCGCTGCATTTTTCTTCCGACATGTGGTCGTCGGTCGCGGTGCTGATCGGACTTGCCGGCGTGGCGGCGGGCTATGCTTTCGCCGATGCCGCGGCGGCGATCGTGGTTGCGCTCTTTATCTGCATTGCCGGCTGGCGGTTAGGCCGCCGCACCATCGGCACGTTGACCGACACCGCGCCGGCCGGCGTGAGCGAGCGGGTCGCGAGCATCGCGCGCCAGAATCTCCGGCGTCGTCGCGGTCGAACGGGTGCGGGCGCGGCCGGCCGGCGCGGTGCTGTTCGTCGAGCTTGGCGTCGCCGTAAGCCGCACGCTGCCGCTCGACCGCGTCACCGCCATCAAGCAAGAGTTGACCGCCGCCATCCGCACCGAATTGCCGTCGGCCGAAGTCACCATCACCACCGAGGCGCGCGCGCTCAACGACGAAACCGTGCGCGAGCGGGTCATGGTGATCGCGCGCGATCTTGGGCTCGCCATCCACCACGTCGCGGTGCAGACGATCGCCGGGCGTCTGTCGGTCTCGACCGATCTCGAAGTCGAAGGCATGCAGTCGCTTGCCGCGGCCCATGACATTGCGAGCCGGCTCGAACAGGCTGTGCGCGACGAGCTCGGCCCGGAAGTCGAAGTGGAGACCCACATCGAACCCCTCCTGGCCGATGTGCTGTCCGGGCGCGATGCCGCGACGGCGCGGGTCTCCGAAGTGCGCGAAGCGCTGGCGGCGCTGGCGGCGGAGATTCCCGACCTCGCCGAGATCCACGACGTGCGCGTGCGCGAAACGCCCGACGGCGAGATCGTCAATTTTCACTGCCGCGTCGATCCGGCGCTTGCGGTGGCCGCGGTGCACGACCTGGTCGATGCGCTGGAACGCCGGCTGCGCCGGCGCTTTCCGGCCATCCGGCGGGTCATCGGTCACGCCGAGCCGGGGCGAAACCAGCCACAGCCGTGACGCTTTCAATCGGCGCGCAAAGCCTCTACATCACTGCGCATCATGCGCACCGAAGAACCCCGCCCCGTCCGTCTGCAAGATTATCGGCCGCCCGCTTGGCTGATCGAGACCGTCGATCTCGACGTGTCGCTGCACCCCACGGCGACGAGGGTCCGCGCCAAGCTCAAGATCAAGCCCAACCCGGCCGGAACGCCGGCGCCGCTGGTGCTTGACGGCGAAGCATTGCAACTGCGCTCGCTCGCGCTCGACGGCAAGCCGCTATCGGCGGCGGATTTCGTCGCCACGCCGGATCGGCTGACCATCGCGCAGGCGCCGAACCGTCCGTTCGAGCTTGCGATCGAAACCGTCGTCGATCCGACCGGCAATACCCAACTCATGGGGCTCTACCGCGCCGGAGCGACCTATTGCACCCAATGCGAGGCGGAAGGATTCCGGCGCATCACTTACTTTCTCGACCGGCCGGATGTAATGGCGGTCTATACCACGCGCATCGAGGCCGACAAGAAAGAAACGCCGGTCTTGCTCTCCAACGGCAATCTCGTCGGCCACGGCGACCTGCCGGGTACGGCGCGGCATTTTGCGGTCTGGCACGACCCGTTTCCCAAACCGTCCTATCTGTTTGCGCTGGTCGGCGGCAATCTCGGCTGCGTCGAGGATACATTCACGACGATGTCCGGACGGCAGGTCAAGCTCGCCATCTATGTCGAGCCCGGCAAAGAGGATCGCTGTGCTTACGCCATGGACAGTCTCAAGCGCGCGATGCGCTGGGACGAAACGGCGTTCGGCCGCGAATACGATCTCGATATTTTCATGATCGTCGCCGTCTCCGCCTTCAATATGGGGGCGATGGAAAACAAAGGGCTCAACGTCTTCAACGACAAATACGTGCTGGCCTCGCCGTCAAGCGCCACCGATACCGATTATGCCGGCATCGAGGCGGTGATCGCGCACGAATATTTTCATAACTGGACCGGCGACCGCATCACCTGCCGCGACTGGTTTCAGCTCTGTCTCAAGGAAGGGCTGACGGTGTTCCGCGACCAGGAATTCACCGCCGACCAGCGCTCGCGCGCGGTCGAGCGCATCAGCGACGTGCGGAGCCTGCGCGCCCATCAGTTCGTCGAGGACGCCGGTCCGCTGGCCCACCCGGTGCGGCCCGAGATCTATCGCGAGATCAACAACTTTTACACCTCGACGGTCTACGAAAAGGGCTCCGAGGTGGTGCGGATGATCCGCACGCTGCTTGGCCCCGCCACATTCCGCAAGGGCATGGATCTTTATTTCACGCGTCACGACGGGCAGGCGGCCACCGTCGAGCAATTCGTGCAGTGCTTCGCCGACGTGAGCCGACGCGATTTCTTTCCGCAATTCATGCGCTGGTATTCGCAGGCCGGCACGCCGGAGATCAAAGTCGCACCGCATTACGACGCGCGCGGAAAGACTTACCGGCTCGATGTCACGCAGACGGTGCCGCCGACGCCAAATCAGCCGAACAAAGCGCCGATGGTGATCCCGCTCGCGCTGGGGCTCGTTGGCAAGAATGGCGGCGATCTGCCGCTGGTGCTCGACGGCCGGCCGCTCGATAGCGGCGTGCTCGAACTGACGCGGCCGAGCCACAGTTTCCTGTTCACCGACGTCGCGGAGCGCCCGGTGCCGTCGCTCAATCGCGGCTTTGCCGCGCCGATCAAGCTTGCACTGCCGCTCGAGCCGGAGGAGTTGCGCTTCCTCGCCGCGCACGATGCCGATCCGTTCAACCGCTGGCAGGCGGTGCAGAGCCTGGCCATGACTTTGCTCAAGACGAATGTCGCGGCGGTGCGCGCCGGCGGCACCGTCCGCGAGGACGACGGCCTGATGGCGGCGCTGGCCGCCATTCTCGACGATGCCAAGCTCGAACCGGCCTTTGTCGCGCTGACATTGTCGCCGCCGAGCGAGGCGGACATCGCCCGAGAAATCGGCGGCGACGTCGATCCGGACGCCATCTTCACCGCGCGCCGCAAGCTGCGTGCGGCGATCGGCACCCGGCACGGCGCGGTGCTGGCCGACACATATCAGCGGATGATCACGCCCGGGCCCTATCGGCCGGACGCGCAAAGCGTCGGACGGCGCGCGCTTAAGAATATCTGCCTCGATCTGCTGGCGATCACTGAGGCGCCAGCCGCAATCGCACGCGCCTTCGCCCAATATCAGAGCGCCGACAATATGACCGATCGCATGGCCGCGCTGGAAACGCTGGCGCTGCACGACCGGCCGGAGCGCGCAGCCGCGCTCGACGACTTCTATACACGCTATGCCGCAGATCCCTTGATCCTCGACAAATGGCTGGCGCTGCAGGCGGCAATCCCGGAGCCGGCAACGCTCGATCGCGTCCGCGCGCTGACCAAGCATCCGGCATTTTCGATCGCCAACCCCAACCGCGTCAGGGCGCTGATCGGCTCGTTCGCGCAAGCCAACCACACCCAATTCAACCGCGGCGACGGCCAGGGTTTCGACTTCGTCGCCGACTTCGTGCTGGCGCTCGACCCGAAAAACCCGCAAGTGGCGGCGCGCTTGATGGGCGCCTTCCGCTCCTGGCGAGCGCTCGAAGGGGAACGCCGCGCCAAAGCCGAAGCCGTGCTCCGCCGCGTTGCCGCCGCGCCGGCATTGTCGCCCGACCTCCACGACATCGTGGCGCGGACGCTCGCCGAAAGCTGACCCGCAATCCGTCGCCGCCAGGAGCAATCCGCCTCGCCTCGCCACAACGGGGGCGTTCGGTGGTCATGGCAAAGCGCTCTACGTGTTTGATCTGACTCTGTTTTGCGCTGTTGCTGCGATAGGCGTCGGTTGGCAGCTTTCACAACAACACTTGATTTTTCCGCACCGCAATAAAACCTTGGGATAATTCTTATAAAAATATTGACTCCGGACTCTCGACAAATCAGCGCGCATCAATTCTATTGATCGACGATTCGGAGAGATGCGGCACACCTCTTCGACCGCGGGTGGACGGAATAATCCGAACGGAGGCAGGCGATGGCGCGCGCCGATGCGGCGAGTGCGTCTCTACGTTCCAATTCGATCAAGGGGCTGGCGCAATCAATCGCCAATCCCGCTTATCGCCGCCTATTGACCGCCGAGCCGCTGTTACGGCGCGCCGTTCCGGTTCTCATCGTTGCCTTCATGGTGACGATCTGCATCGGCGCCGCGGTGCAAGTGCTCGAGCACCGCCGTCAGGTCGTGTTCGACGCCACCCGAACCATCGAGGCGCTGGCGGATCATTTCGCCACGATGCTCGACCGCCCGCTGCGCGACAGCATGCATCTGCCGCGAACCTCCGAAGCGCTGCAACAAGCGCTGCCGGTCTGGGCGGCGGGCTCCGGGCGGCGTATCCTGGTCGCCGACGGCGACGGCACCATCGTCGCCGCCGTGCCGGACGAGCCGCAGCTTTTGGGACGTCAAATCCTCGACGTGCTTGGCCCGTCGCAACCGCTGACGACGTTCGGCGCCGCGGCCGGCACCATGGAGATCGCGCTGCCCGACGGCGAATCCGCCTTCGCCACAGTGCGGGCATTGAAGAATCCGGTTGGTCTCCTCGCCGTCATCCAGGGTCGCAGAGAGGCGCTGGCCGATTGGCGCTCGACCACCGCGTTGACGGCGACGCTGTCGGCCACGACCGGCTTTGTGGTGCTGATCCTCGGCTTTGCCTTCCACTGGCAGGCGACGCGGGCGCGCGAAGCCGACATCATCCACGACACCGTGCGCAGTCGCGTCGATACCGCGCTCAATCGCGGCCGCTGCGGACTGTGGGATTGGGACCTGGCGCGCGGCCGCATATTCTGGTCGCATTCGATGTACGACATTCTCGGCCTGCCGCAGAAGGACGAGCTCCTGACCTTCGGCGAAGTCAGCGCACTCGTTCATCCGGACGACATCAATCTTTACGAACTGGCGACGCAGCTCGCCGACGCCAAGGTGCAGTCGATCGACCACGCCTTTCGCATGCGCCATGCCGACGGCAAATGGCTGTGGCTAAGGGTGCGCTGCGAGCTGGCGCGTCAGGACGGCGAAGCCGGCCCGCACCTCATCGGCATCGCCGTCGACACCACCGAGCAGAAGTGCCTGGTCGAGCGGACGGTGGAGGCCGATTTGCGGCTGCGCGACGCCATTGAGACCATTCCCGAAGCCTTCGTGCTGTGGGACGCCGATAATCGCCTGGTCTTGTGCAACTCGAATTTTCAGGAACTGCATCACCTGCCCGACGAGGCCGTGGCGGCAGGCACCGCCTACGAGACGATCGTCGCCGCCGGCCGCAAGCCGATCATCCGCACCGCCGTCGCCAATGACGGCGTCGAGCCGCGCGGCGCGCGCACCTTCGAAGCGCAACTCGACGACGAGCGCTGGATGCACATCAGCGAACGCCGCACCAAGGACGGCGGTTACGTCTCGGTCGGAACCGACATTACCAAGATCAAGCAGCACGAGCAGAAGCTGGTCGAGGGCGAAAAGCGTCAGATCGCCACCATCGCCGATCTGCGCAAGTCCCGCCGAGCGCTGGAATTGCAAACCGCCGAACTGGCCGATCTCGCGGGAAAATATGCCGAGGAGAAGACCCGCGCCGAGGACGCCAATGCGGCGAAATCGAAATTTCTGGCCAATATGAGCCACGAGCTGCGCACGCCGCTCAATGCCATTATCGGCTTCTCCGAGATCATGGAATCGGGGATGTTCGGGCCGCTCGGCGCCGAGAAATACACCGAATATTCGCGCGATATCCGCGAAAGCGGTGAATATCTGCTCGACGTCATCAATGACATCCTCGACATGTCGAAGATCGAGGCCGGCGGCATCCGGCTCACTCCGGAAGTCGTGGCGCTCGAGCCGGTGCTGGCCGACTGCCTGCGCGTGGTGTCGACGCGGGCCGGCGAAAAACAACTGACGCTCGATGCCAAGGTCGATCCCGATATCGAACTCAATGCCGACCGCCGCGCGTTAAAGCAGATCGCGCTCAACCTCTTGTCCAACGCCGTGAAGTTCACCCCGGACGGCGGCGCGGTGACGGTGCGCGGGCGGCACCGCGGTGGAACGGTCACCATCGCCATCGCCGACAACGGCATCGGTATCCCCAAGGACGCGCTGCGCAAGCTCGGCCGGCCGTTCGAGCAGGTCGAGAGTCAGTTGACCAAACGCCATCAGGGCTCCGGCCTCGGGCTCGCCATCGCCAAATCGCTGGTGGAAATGCACGGCGGCTCAATGCGCATCCGCTCAAGGCTCGGCCAGGGCACCATGGTCGTGGTCCGCCTGCCGGTACAAACCACGGCGCCGGCGCGCGCGGAGCGGGCGGAGGTTGCCCCTACGCTTCAGCCTGAATTGCTCGGTGCCTGACGTTACGGCCGCCTTCCCAGAATGCGCACGAAACATCCGCGCACTTGCCGTTGGGTCTCCTCGACATGGGCCGCGAGCGCGGGAAAGTCCGGCAGGTCGGCGGCGCGGGCGAGGAGTTCGAGCACGCCGGCGCTTGCGGTTTTCGGATCGAACGCTGTGGGCAGGCAGAGCCGCAGGATTTGCGTCAAATCGTGAAATAACCGCACCGCCTTGCGCAACAGCTCGGCGTCTTCGCGCTTGAGCAGGCCGAGCCGCGCCGCCTTTTCCAGCGTTCGCGCCGTCGAAGTATCGAGAATCTCCGGCATCGCTGCGGCATGGACCAGCTGCAGATACTGCGCGACAAATTCGATATCGATCAACGCGCCGGCGGCGTATTTGAGGTCCCAAACGTTGGCGTCGCCCTTTTCCCCGGCGATGGCCGCCCGCATTTCGACGACGTCGGCGGCAACGGTGCGCGCGTTGCGCTTGCGGCACAGCACGTCGCGGATCGCCGCCTCGATCTTTGCCGAAAAATCAGGCGCGGCCGAAACCACCCTGGCGCGGGTCAGCGCCATATGCTCCCACGTCCAGGCCTCGCGCTCCTGGTAGCTTTTAAAGCCGTCGATCTGTGTCGCCACCGGTCCGGACCGGCCCGATGGCCGCAGCCGCATGTCGACCGCATAGAGGCGTCCATAATTGGTTTGCACCGTCAATGCGCTGATCAGGCGCTGTGTGAAGCGGGCAAAATATTGGCCGCCGTAGAGCGGGTGCTTGCCGTCCGAGTTCGGGTGCTTGGGATCAAAATCGTAAATCACGATCAAATCGAGGTCGGAGTTCGCGGTCATTTCCCAGGCGCCCAGCCGGCCGAGCGCGACGATGGCGCTCTCGCCGTCGTGGACGCGGCCATGCGACGCGGCGAAATCCTCATTCACCTTCTTATGCACGGCGCGCAGAAGAACGTCGGCGAGCCACGCGAAAGCCTCACCGGCCGCTTCCGCGGACATCGTCCCGGAAAGGACCCGGGCGCCGATCAGGAACATATGCTCCTGACCGAACAGCCGGATCGCGTCGAGGACCGCCTCGTATCCGCGGAGTCTCGTCCAACGTCCGCCCGAGCGCCGCTTCGAGCCGCGCCTCATCGGGCAATGCGGCGAAGAAACGCGGCTCGACCAGCGGATCGATGAAGTGTGGATTTTGTGCCAGGATATCGGCGAGCCGCGGCGCTGTGCCAAGGATGAGCGCAACGAACCGGATCAATTCCGGATTCTGCCGCAACAGGGAAAAAAAGCGTCCGCCGGCGCGCAGTCCGGCGAGGAAGCGGTCGAAACTCGCAAACGCCGCATCCGGATTTTCCGCCCGCGAAAACTGATCGACGACGACGGGGACAAGCGCCGCGAGATTATCGCGCGCCTGCTCGCCGCGGAGCGCGCGATAGCGGCCACTGCGCCAATTCTGTACGGCGGCCGCAACCTCCTGCGGCCGGCGAAACCCCATCTGCGCCAATCGATCGAGCGTTTCGGCTTGGATACCTTCCTCGGCAAACGACAGCTGCTGCTGGCTGGCGAGAAACTCCGGCGCACGTTCAAACAGTCGCACATAATGCCGCTCGACGTTGCGCAAGTGGAAAACCAGCGCGTCGGCAAATGCGGCGCGGCCGCCAAAACCAAGGAACCGGGCAAAACCGTCGAGCGCGGCTGCATCGGCGGGCAGCGTATGGGTCTGCTCGTCGTTCATCATCTGCAAACGATGCTCGACGCGGCGCAGAAAATCGTAGGCCGCCGTCAATTCATCGCGCGCCGCCGCGTCGATCCAGCCGTCGGCCGCGAGCACGGCAAGCGTGGCGACGGTGCCGCGGCCGCGCAGCTCGCCGTGGCGCCCACCGGCGATCAGCTGCTGGGTTTGCGCGAAGAACTCGATCTCGCGAATGCCGCCGCGGCCGAGCTTGATATTATGACCCTCGACGGCGATCTCGCCATGACCGCGATAGGCGTGGATCCGCCGCTTCATTTCGTGAACGTCGGCGATGGTCGCGTAGTCGAGATATTTTCGCCAGACGAACGGCGCGAGATCGGCAAGCAATCTCTCACCCGCGGCCAGATCCCCGGCGCAGGCACGCGCCTTGATCAGCGCGGCGCGTTCCCAATTCTGGCCCCGGCTTTCGTAATACTCGAGCGCGGTGTCGGTCGAAATCGCGATCTGGGTCGATGATGGGTCGGGGCGCAGCCGCAGGTCGACACGAAAGACGTAACCGTCCGCGGTGCGCTCCTGCAAAAGTTTGACGAGATCGCGCGTGAGGTTCACGTAGAACGGCGCCGGCTCGACGTCGGGGGCGAGCTGTGCCGAAGCCGGATCGTAGAAAATCATCAGATCGATGTCGCTCGAGAAATTAAGTTCGCGGGCGCCCATTTTGCCCATCGCCAGCACGATATAGCCGCTCGCTCCTTCGGGAGCTTTACGATCCGGCGGCGCGAGCTTTTTGCGTTTGACCGCCTGGCGCAGAACAAAATACACCGCGACGGCGAGCGCGGCGTCGGCAACGTCGGTCAACGCGCCGGTGATGCCGGCGACCGACCAGACGCCGCCGATATCGGCAAGCGCGATCAATAGCGCCGCTTCGGCCTTCATGCGGCGCAGTAAGCGCATCACCTCGGCCGGGGCATGCGCCAGGGCGGCTGCATTTTTCGTTTCATCCAACAATGCGGCGAGCGCCGCACCGGGATCGGCCTCGAGCAGGCGGACCAGGCGCGCAGGGTCCGCTTGCACGAGATCCCACAGATAAGGCGCCTCCTCGGCGATGCCGCCGAGGAGACCGGCCAGTGGCGGACGGGTAGCAAGCAACGATTTGAGCGCGCGCGCGGCAGCATTGGACTTGAGGCTTGCAATGAAGGCGCCAACGCGCAGGAACGCCGGCGCGGCAGGCAACGGCAATGCGCCGCCAAGCCGTCGAACCAATGCCGTTTCGTCAGATTTCTGGCGTTGCTTCGGCGGCCGCTGCGTGCGCGCAGGCCGTCTCATCCCGGCCCCGCCGGTCCGGCACGCGGCAGCGCAATGGTGCTGCGCAGGCCGGGATGATTGTCCTCGAGCTTCAACTCGCCGCCATGCAGGCGCGCTACTGCGGACGCCAGGCTTAAGCCCAATCCCGAGCCCGGCTCCGAGCGGCTCTGTTCGAGGCGCACAAAACGTTCCACCACGCGGCCGCGATCGGCGACCGGAATGCCGGGTCCGCGGTCCGCCACGCTGAGCGTGATGCGGTCGCCGTCGTTGCCGGCTCTGATCAGCACCTCGGCGGGCGCGCCATTCGCGTTGCCGTCCGGCCGGGCATATTTGATGGCGTTGTCGACAAGATTGACCAGCGCCTGGCTGACCAGTTCACGATTGCCGCGCACCGGCGCCGCACCATTGGCTTCGATCGTAAGCGATATCCCCTTCTCGTCGGCCAGCGGCTCGAACAGCTCGCCGACATCGCGTGCGATTTCAGCGGCATCGAATTCGATCATGTTGTCGCGGGCTTGGCCGGATTCGGCACGCGCGATCATGAGCAGCGCGTCGAAGGTGCGGATGAGATCGTCGGATTCGGCAATGGTGGACTCCAACGCTTCGCGATAGGCGGCGTCGCCGGTGGGGTGTCGCAAGGTCTGCTCGCAGCGATTGCGCAGCCGGGTCAGCGGTGTCTTCAGATCATGGGCGATGTTGTCGGATACTTCCTTGAGGCCCCGCATCAGGGCCTCGATGCGCTCGAGCATAGCATTGAGGTGATCGGCGAGCCGGTCGAGCTCGTCGCCGGTGCCGGCGACCGGCAGACGTCCGGCAAGATCGCCGCGCATGATGGTCTGCGCCGTATCGGTCATGGCGTCGATGCGCTTGAGCACGCGGCGGCTGACGAAGAATCCGCCGACAAGCCCAAGCACGATGACCAGTGCCAGCGACCATTGCCCGGCGTGCGCGATGATGCCGAACAGGCGCTCGCGTTCCTCGAGATCGCGTCCGACCAAAAGATGAAAGCCGCCGGGCAGCTGGACGACGCGGACCAATGCGCGATGATCGCTGCCTTCCGGGGATTCGAGCCGCCGATAATTGGTTTCCAGCCACCCGGGATGATCAAGCACGCCGGGCTCGAGCGAGCCGACATTGCCGGCGAGCCCCTCCCCGGTGGGCGTCGTCACCAGATAAAGGCTCGAGCCGGGACGCCGAGAGCGCAGATCGACCACGATCACTAGCCGCCGGATACCGCCTTGCTCGTATTGTTCGGACAGTCCGCTGATTTCGCCGTCGACGGTCGAGGTGATCTGCTCGTCGATCAGGCGTCGCGTATTGAGCGCGAAGTAACCGAGTAGCGACGCCGCGAACAGAACGAATATCGCCAGATAGACCAGCGTCAGCTTAAACGCCGTGGTGCGCAGAAGTTTGCCGAGTGCGGTCACTTGGCGTTCTCAATCCGAGCGCCCAGTTCAGCGTCGGAAAAATCATCTTCCCAAAATTCGAGCGCGCCCCGTTTTCCCGCTTCGAGGCTTTGCGCCTCGGCGCGCCGCAACTCGACGCGGCGGATCTTGCCGGAGATGGTCTTTGGCAATTCGGCAAATTCGAGCCGCCGCACGCGTTTGAATGGCGCGAGCGCGGTGCGGCAATGGCGAAAGATCGACAGCGCCGTATCGCGATCGGGTTTTTGGCCAGGCGCCAGGGCCAAAAACGCCTTCGGCACGGCAAGCCGCAACGGATCAGGCGACGGCACCACGGCGGCCTCGGCGACCGCCGGGTGCTCGATCAAGATGCTCTCAAGCTCGAACGGACTGATGCGATAATCGGAAGACTTGAACACGTCGTCAGCGCGGCCGACATAGGTCAAATAGCCGTCGTCGTCGACTGCGGCGACATCCCCGGTGCGATAGACGCTGTGGCGCTCGGCGCGCACGCTGCCATCGTCGCCCTGGTATCCCCGCATCAAGCCGGTCGGCCGCGGCTCGAGCGTGAGGCAAATCTCACCCTCTTTGGCGGCGGCGCCGTTCGCGTCGAGAAGCGCGACGCGGTAGCCCGGCAGTGGTCGGCCCATCGAGCCGGCCTTTACCTTCTGGCCCGGCGTATTGCCGACCAGCGCCGTCGTCTCGGTCTGGCCATAGCCGTCGCGGATGGTCACGCCCCAGGCCGCTTTGACTCGCTCGATCACCTCGGGATTAAGCGGCTCGCCGGCGCCGATGAGCTCTTTGATGCGCACCGGCCAGGCGGCAAGCTCTTCCTGGATCAGCATCCGCCACACGGTCGGCGGCGCACAGAACGTCGTGACGCCGCAGCGCACGATGGTATCGAGCAGGCCACGCGCATTGAAACGGCGCTGATTGACGATGAACACCGCTGCCTGCGCGTTCCACGGCGAAAAGAAGCAGCTCCATGCGTGTTTGGCCCAGCCCGGCGACGAAATGTTGAGATGCACGTCGCCCGGCCGCAGGCCGAGCCAATACATCGTCGACAGATGGCCGACCGGATAGCTCTGGTGACTGTGCAGGACGAGTTTGGGCGTCGCCGTGGTGCCGGAGGTGAAATAGAGCAGCACCGGATCGTCCGGCAGCGTGTCGCCGTCCGGCGTGAATTCCGCAGACGCTTGATAGGCCGTCTCATAGGGTATCCAGCCCGGCAACTCCCCGCCGACGACAATGCGCGTGTAATCGCCCGGCAGTTCCGCAAATTTAGCCGCGGCATCGGCGCTGGCGACGACGTGACGTACACGGCCGCGAGCGAAACGATCGGCGAGATCGTTGCGAGTGAGCAGCGTTGTCGCCGGCACGATGACCGCACCGAGCTTCATCGCCGCCAGCATGCACTCCCACAGCGCCACCACGTTACCAAGCATCACCAGGATACGATCGCCGCGGCCGACGCCGACGGCGCGCAACGCATTGGCGACCTGGTCCGAGCGCTCGCTCAGCGCGGCGAAGGAAAGCTTCGTCTCGCCCGCGTCCTCGTCGACCAGCCACAGCGCCGGGTCCGGATTGTCGCGCGCCATGACGTCGAAGTAATCAAGCGCCCAATTGAAACGATCGAGCTTCGGCCATTGGAAATCGCGATAGGCGGCCGTGTAGTCCTCGCGATGGCGCAGCAGAAAATCGCGGGCCGCGACAAACGGCGCGGCATTGTTCGGCGTCATGGCGATCTCCGTCGGTTCTTCACGTCCGCAACGCGCAAACTCACCGGGCGCCGTCGCGGATCATATAACCCGCACCGCGCACCGTGTGCAGGAGCGGCTGCGCAAAGCCTTTGTCGATTTTAGAGCGCAGCCGCGAAATGTGCACGTCGATCACATTGGTTTGCGGATCGAAATGATAGTCCCAAACGTTTTCCAAAAGCATGGTGCGGGTGACCACCTGCCCGGCGTGCCGCATCAGATATTCGAGCAGGCGAAATTCCCGCGGCTGCAGCTGCACTTCCTGACCGGCACGGCTGACCTCATGCGAAAGCCGGTTCAGTTCGAGATCGCCGACACGGTAAACGGTTTCCTCGCCGCGGCTGCCGCGCCGCCGCGACAATGCTTCGACGCGCGCCAGAAGCTCGGAGAAGGCGTAGGGCTTGGCGAGATAATCGTCGCCGCCGGTGCGTAAACCTTTGACCCGATCGTCGACCTGGCCGAGCGCCGAGAGGATCAGGACCGGTGTCTCGACCGCCTTAGCACGCAGAGCGCCGACGACCGACAGGCCGTCGCGCTTCGGCAGCATGCGATCGACGATCAGAACGTCGTATTCGCCGTCGAGGGCAAGCTGCAGGCCGTCCTCGCCGTCGCCGGCCTGGTCGGCGACATGGCCGACTTCGCGGAACGCTTTGACCAGATAATCGGCCGCGTCGCGGTCGTCTTCGATGATGAGAAGGCGCATGTTCAGTCGCTGCACTCAAAAAGGCGTTTGTCTATCATACTAATATAATAATCCCCGCCGCCGAAGCCGGGAGCCGGGTCATACCACCGAGGACTGTGGAGTCGCCACGCCAAGTCGCCGCCAAGCAGCCCGGCGAATAAAGCGAGGGGGTGGCGAGCGGTTGCCCGCCACCCCCTCCTACCTACTCCACCCCGGCGGGGGCGACGGATGCCGGGAGGTAGAGTTGGTATTCGGCGGGGACGGGTCTTGCGACCCGTCCCCAGGGTACGCCCGCCAGCGGGGGCGACGGATGCCAGCGGATCGCCCCTTTCCTTGAGAGCCCGCGAGTCAAATCGGAACCGGGCTCGATCGTTTTGTTGCGCATGATCTGTGCCGAAAGCCGGCGACCCCTGTTCGCGATCATGCGTTAGGCGTTACCGAGCGGCAGGGCCACGAACTTTGTGCCGTCGCTCGATTTCACCCGGAACAATACGGTGTGCTTGCCCGACGAACGCGCCTCGTCGAGGCCTTTGCTAACGTCGGCCGGCGTCGTCACCGGCTTGCCCGCGACGTCGAGAATGACATCGCCGACCTGGAAGCCGTGGTCTGCCGCGACACCGCCTTCCTGGACCGCAGTAACCACGACGCCGTTGCCGCCGGCGCCCGACACTTTGTTGCTGGGCGCAAGCGTCAGTCCGAGCTTCGGCATTTCGCTTCCGGAATCCTCGTGAGTAGGCGTATTCGATGCCTGCTTCTCGGCCGGCAAAGTGCCAAGCGTCAGGCTCACGGTCTTATCCGCGTTCTGATGGACCATGCCGAGCTTGACCGTCGTGCCAGGCGACATGGTGCCGATCTTGCGCGCCAAGTCGCGGGCGTCCTTCACCGGTTCGTCGTTGACCGAGGTAATGACGTCGCCGCTGGCGATGCCGGCCTTGGCGGCCGGACTGTCTTTCTGCGGTTCCGAAACCAGCGCACCGGTTGCCTGCTTCAGTCCCATGCTGTCGGCGATGTCGGGCGTGACCGATTGGATCTGCACGCCGATCCAGCCGCGGCTGACGCTGCCCTTGTCGCGAAGCTGCGCGATCACGCTCTTGACCGTGTCGGCGGGAATCGCGAAGGCGATGCCGACCGAGCCGCCCGACGGCGAAAAGATCGCGGTGTTGACGCCGATGACGTTGCCGTCGACATCGAACGTCGGGCCGCCGGAGTTGCCTTTGTTCACCGGAGCGTCGATCTGGATGAAATCGTCATAGGGTCCGGCACCGATATCGCGGCCGCGAGCCGAGACGATGCCGGCGGTGACGGTGCCGCCGAGCCCGAACGGATTGCCCACCGCGAGCACCCAATCGCCGACGCGCGGCGTGGCATCGGACAGCTTTACATAGGGAAAGTCGTTGCCGTCGATCTTGATCAAAGCGAGGTCGGTACGCGGATCGGCGCCGATGACCTTAGCCGTGAAAGTCTTGCCGTCATCGGTCGTGACCTGAACATTCTCGGCGTTCTGGACCACGTGATTATTGGTCACCGCGTAGCCGTCGCTGGAAATGAAAAACCCGGAACCCTGACCGGTGATGATCTCATGGCCGTTCGGCATGTTCGGCGTGCCGAACTGCCGGAAGAACTTCTCGAACGGCGAGCCCGGCGGGAAAGGAAGCGCGTCGTCGGCGTCGTTGGAACTGGCCGGCTGATCGATCTTGACGCGGACCGAAATAACCGCCGGCTTTACCTTTTCGACGATGTCGGCGAAACCAACCGGTTTCTGCGGAAGCTGCTGAACCTTTTCACTCAAATTCTGAGCTTGTGCGGTCGCGAAGGGGCTCGCCGCGTTCGGCGCCAGCACCAATGCCGCAGCGCCAATTCCGGCAATTGTCGTCGCCAGAAGCGCACCGCGCCGCAGCGACAGAAGGCGGCATGAGTGCAAGGACCTACCGTTCATTCAGCGTCTCCAAGAAACATTTGTCCCGTCGCGCGACGGAGCGTGCGTTGGCGACAACATGGGGCGGCGAGCCTTACCGCGCTCTGTCGGCCGCATTAAAAATTTGTAATGTTCCGAATCCCATAATTTATGTCAAACAATCAGAGACTTACGTGATGTCGGGGGAGCCGACGCCTTTGCGAAGTGCTGGTCGGCACGCTGCGCCGTGCGCAGGCTCAAACAGGCCAAGGCCTAAGTCGACGTCTTAAAGAGACTCCCCGCCGCGCAATAGCTCGGTAATGCGGGCTTCCTCGGCCGCGGTCAGATTCGCTGTCGCAGCAGCGGCGGGCATGCCCCGGCGGCGGCGCGCTGCAATGAGCAGCATGACGATTCCGATCAACAGGAGACCAGGCGGCGTACCCCATAGCAGCGCGGTGCGCCATTCCAGCCGCGGTTTGAGCAGCACGAATTCGCCGTAGCGCGCCACGATGAAGTTCATCACCTGCGCATCGCTGTCGCCGGCTTCGACGCGTTGCCGCACAAGAACGCGCAGATCGTGGGCGAGCGGCGCCTCCAATTCGTCGATCAATTCGTTCTGACAGACCAGACAACGCAGTTCCTGGGAGATGGCGCGGGCGCGGGCTTCGAGCTTCGGATCCGGCAGCATTTCGTCGGGCTGCACGGCGCGCACTGGAAACGACCAGGCAAGCACAACGACAAGGATCAGCGCGTGTAAATATTTCACCGCCGTCACTCCGCCGGTTGCGGTATGGCGCGGGCCTTCGCCTTAGCCGGGCGCGGCGCGCCAACCCGCAGGCGCCGATCCGAGAGCGACAGCGCGCCGCCGAAAAACATGATGCCGGCGCCGAGCCAGATCAGCAGCACGAAGGGCTTGAAGTAGAGCCGCACCGGTACCGAGCCGTCTTTGTTCGGATCGCCGATAGAAATATAGATCTGGCTCGCACCGCGATCCATCAGCGCGGCTTCGGTAGTCGCCATGTTGCGGTCAGGAAAGGCGCGGCGGCTTGGCTGCATGGTGCCGATCAATTCGCCGTTCAACCGATGCACGGTAAAGCGGCCGACAGTGTCGCGATAGTTCGGTCCGGAGCGGTCGAATGTGCCGTCGAACGTCACCCGGTAATGGGCGATATCGAGACTGGCGCCGGGCTTGATTTCGGCGATGCGTTCGCTGCCCCACGCAGTGACGCTGACAATGCCCATCAGCGTCACGCCGATGCCGAAATGCGCAAAGGCGGTGCCCCAGGCTGAGCGCGGCAAACCTAAGGCGCGCCGTAACGCCGCGCGAAACGGTACCCGCAAGATAAGCGTGCGCTCGGCAATATCGGTCACCGCGCCAGCCATCACGAAGACGGCGACACCGACACCGAATGGCGCCAGCACCGGGCCGCCATGTTCGAGCGCAAATGCCGCCGCAGTTGCCAGTGCAGCGAGCATTGCCGCTGCAAGGAGCCGCTGCGCGGCGCCCAACAGATCGCCGCGCTTCCAGCCCATCAGCGGTCCGAATGGCATGACCGCCATCAGCGGGATGAATAGCGGGCCGAAGGTCAGATCGAAAAACGGCGGCCCGACGGAAATCTTGGCGCCGGTCAACGCGTCGAGCGCGAGCGGATAGAGCGTCCCGACCAGCACGGTGGCGCAAGCGGTGGTCAGAAACAAATTGTTGAATACCAGCGCGCCTTCGCGCGAGATCGGCGCGAACAGGCCGCCTTGCTTAAGCAGCGGCGCCCGCCAGGCATAGAGCGCCAGCGCGCCGCCGATGAAGATAACCAGGATGCCGAGGATAAATATGCCGCGCCGCGGATCGACCGCAAAAGCATGCACCGAGGTGAGTACGCCAGAGCGCACCAGGAAGGTTCCGATCAGCGACAACGAGAAAGTCAGGATCGCAAGCAGGATGGTCCAGACTTTGAGCGCGCCACGCTTTTCCATGACCACGGCGGAATGCAACAGCGCCGTACCGGCAAGCCAGGGCATCAGAGATGCATTCTCGACCGGATCCCAGAACCAGAATCCGCCCCAGCCCAATTCGTAATAGGCCCAATACGAGCCGCCGGCGATGCCGAGCGTCAGGCACATCCAGGCGCCGAGCACCCAGGGCCGCACCCAGCGCGCCCAGGCGGCGTCGATACGACCTTCAATCAAGGCGGCGATGGCGAAGGAGAATGCGATCGAGAAGCCGACATAGCCGAGGTAGAGCATCGGCGGGTGGAAGGCGAGACCGGGGTCCTGCAGGATCGGATTGAGATCCTGGCCCTCGAACGGCGCGTTCGGGATGCGCACGAACGGATTCGACGTCATCAGAATGAAAAGCTCGAAGGCTGCCGCAATCCAGGCCTGGACCGCGAGCGCGTTGGCCTTGAGCATCACCGGCAGGTTGGTGCCAAACGCCGCCACCAAGGCGCCGAAAAACGTCAGGATCGAAACCCACAGCATCATCGAGCCTTCGTGATTGCCCCAGATGCTGGTCAGCCGGTAGATCAGCGGCATTTGCGTGTTGGAATTCTCGTAGACGTTGAGCACCGAGAAGTCGGACGTGACGTAGCTGACGGCGAGCGCGGTAAAGGCGATGGCGACGAAAGCGAATTGCGCGAGCGCCGCGGGAACCGCGATGCTCATGAGAACCGGATCGTTGGTGCGGGTACCGACGACCGGCATGATGCCCTGGATGAGCGCCAGCCCGAGCGCCAGCATCAACGCATATTGGCCCAGTTCCGGGATCATTTGCTGCCTCCGCCGATCGGCATGGCCGCGCGCTGCGCGTAATCGTCCTTCCAGTGTCCCGACTTCTTCAAGGCGTCGACGACCTCTTTCGGCATATAGGTCTCGTCATGTTTGGCAAGAATCGTATCGGCATTGAACACGCCGCCGCCATCGAGTGCGCCTTCGGCGACGACGCCCTGGCCTTCGCGAAACAGGTCGGGCAAGACGCCGCTATAGGTCACCGGAACTTCGGTCTTGCCGTCGGTCACTTCGAAGCGGACGTTGAGATTGCTGCCGCGCACCAGACTGCCGTCTTTGACCAGGCCGCCGAGCCGTATGCGCGTGCCCGGCCCGACGTGCTTTTCCACCACGTCGCTCGGCGAATTGAAAAACACGATTAAATTGCGGAATGCGTTGAGCATGAGCGCGACCGCAATCCCCAGCACGGCAAGGCTGCCGCCGATCAGAGTAAGGCGTCGCTGCTTGCGCGTCATTCTTTTTGTCCCCGCCTTATCTAGCCTGCCAGACCGAGATCTTTGACCAGGTCATCGATCCGCTTGACCTCATCGGGATGATCCGACAGCGCCCGTTTGGCCTCGGCCGCGGCATCTTTCGCTTTGTCGCGATCGCCGAGCACGGCATAGGACCGTACCAGGCGCAGCCAGCCTTCGACGTCGCTGCCGTCGGCACGCAGCCGGTCGGCAAGACGCTGCACCATACCGCGGATCATCTCGGTGCGTTGCGCCCCGTTCATCGTATCCGCTGCCGCGACGTCATCCGCCGTTGGGCCATTCGCGGCGGCCGGCGCGGCCGTGACGCGCGCCAACGCGGCGCGCACGAAATCCGCCCACGGCGCATCCGGCGGCGCACGCGCCAACAAAGCGCGCCATTTGGCGGCGGCGGCGGCGGTGTCGCCGTCCTGCTCGTCCGCCAAGCCAAGATAATAACCGGCTTTGGCGTCGTTTGGATCTCCGGCGATCGCCTTTTGGAAGGCCTGCTTGGCTTCATCGGTAACCACGCCGTTCGCGGCCGCCGCCAGCGCCTCGCCATATGCTGACTCGCGGGCCGCACTAGCGCCGTTGAGCGCGATCGCTTTGCGCCAGGCCATGACCGCATCGTCAACCCGGCCCATCCGCAGATAGACCGGCGCCAACACCTCCCAGCCCGGACCGTCGTTCGGGTTGCTGGCAAGATGCGCCTCGACTTGGCTGACGAGACTTTCGACCGATTGATGGCCCGGCACTGCCTCACTGCGAGCGAAGGCAGGCTGGTCGGGAACGTCCGGTGAGCCGAGCTTGAGATAAAATCCGAGCGCAACAGCAGGCAGTACGACGATTGCGGCAACCGCCGCGACGCGGCGATGCCAAGGCGCCGAAGATGCGGGAAAGGCCGCAGCCGGCACCTCGGCGTCCGCCGCGGCCAACAGCCGACGCGATATTTCGATACGCGCCGATTCCGCTTCCGCCTCCCCGATCAGGCCGGCGGCACGATCGCGGTCGATTTCCTGGAGCTGGTCCTGATAGACCAGCCGATCGCTGCCGCCGCCGACGGCATCGGCTTTCCGTCCAAGCGGCCACACCACGGCAATCACTGCCGCTGCGGTCATCGCTGCAAAAATGAGCCAAAGCACCATTGATTCACGGCGTCATAGCGAGCTGTCGTTCTCTGCGGACCTGGCTCTGTAGCCCGAACTCAGGGGTCTTGGGGCGCAGCTCTATCCGCCGGACCGAGCCCTTGCAGCGACGGTGCAGCCACGAAGCGGTCGCCGCGCCGGGCGGTTACAACACGGCGCGAATGCGGCTGCAATGGGAACCGCGGCGCGGCAATTTCGCACTCCACCGGCTTGATCATGCGCCCACTGCGCCCGCGTCGTTTCCGGACGCAGCAGGAGCGCTCATGCCCGGACCGGCCGACGCTCGGCGGTTCCGGTCAGCACTGCGACCTCGGCTGCTTTAGCGAGGAGACCCGCATATTCGGAGCCAAACACGGTTCGGCAAAACCGGATCGCCGCATCGGCCTGGGATTGCCGGAACGGCCGATCACTGTCGCCGGCATGGCGTAGCGAATCGAGCAAAACCTTGGTGCCGGTCTCCAAATAAAGCGTCAATTCGGAATGCGCCCGCGTCGTAACTTCGTTGACGGCGAGTTCGCTCGCGTATTGCCGGCACGCACCGACAAATTCGACCCGCATTTCGGCTTCGTTGACGTCGATCGAGTTCGAGCAACGAGCCCGGGACGATGTCCTTGGCGGGACGCGGCCGCAACAGACGGCGGACGAAGCCGGGCGTCGCCTCGATCTCGGCCTTCAGCAGGCTCGAAACCTCGGCGCGGATCGCCGCCAGCTGCCGGCTCCAGGGTGACTCGACCGATAAATCCATTTCCGAGCGCAAACCGCGCGCCGCGTCGTGAATGGCTTTGAGCATCGACACGATCGGGCGTCCGGCCCGAAGTTCGGTGCGCAATTCACCGACCATGCTCTCGACCTCGCCGAGCACAAGTGTGACTGCGGCGGCAAAGGGAGTTTCGGCCACGCGGGCGGTATCGTCGCTCTCGGCAGCCCGGGTGGCGATGCGAATGAGCTGCCACGGCGCCGCAAGCCGGTTCATCACCAGAATGAGGCTGTACAGGAAAAATTCCGGCTTGCGAATCCCGCCGGCGTCGGCTGGCGATTGCGCCACCACGCTATCGATTTGTTTGGTGACGGTATCGATCTCATCGCGATCGAACGCGCGGATGTGATTGGGCAGCCGCCGAGCAAAATCCGCAAGCGCGTCGCGCAGCGATAACAGCGCGATCATCGTGCTCAGATCTTCCATCGCTCGCGGCGTGCCAACCTGGACCGCGAGCCGCCGGTGCGCTCTTTCGTCGGACCCGATTCCGGAGATGGCGTCCGTCATGCGCATAATGGCGCGCCCTTGGAGTGCGCGAACCAACTGCTCGGCCTTGGTGCGGTCGTCGGCGAGTAAGGCGCGATCGATGTCCTCGCTCAGCGCCTTGGCTTCGGCGGGAATGAGATCCCGGCAGATCCAGGACCAGATCGGTTCGAGCGATACGCGTGCGATACGGCCGATGCGCTTGTGATCGGCGCGCGTATCGATCAAGAACGGCTCGATCGGGGCAAAGAACAATCGGGCGGCGTCGCCGATGCGCGGCACCGGCTGGGCGTCGGCGCGGATGGCGCGGCGCAATTCCTGGAGCACCATTTCATTGCCGGCGCTCTCTTCGCCGCGGAGCAGGTTGCGCTCAAGCTCCTGGACAAGCATCGACCGCGCCGTCGGCTTGAGCGTCCGGAGATATTCCCGCAGCCGTTCGATGGATGGACCATCGCTCGTCATAGGCGAATGACCGTTGCACTTTGACTTTACCGTTAACGTTTTAATAGGGCGGCGCTTAAGAAGGCGTTACGCAAACCATCAGGAATTCAATGCGATAAAGCCCGCCGCGGCCTTGGCCGTGACCGGCAGGTCCCATTGCGTGGGCCCCAATGAAGCGACCCAAGAAGAAAGCGACGTAAAGGTGGTGGCGGCCAGTCGTGCCGCCACCTCTATTGCGATTGCCCGTTACTTCGGCGGGCCAACGCAGACCGCCACCAGCGGGGTATTGGAGGCCGACGCCGCCGGGCCGCAGGACGCGCCTTTTTCGCCCAGGAACTGGGCTTGATTGCGGGTCGGCCCGCAATAGGCCGTCACCAGAACTTCGTCGTCTTGGCACTGCACCGTGCAGCCCGATAGGCAATCCGATTTAACGACCCGGATGCTCGGGCTTGGCGGACCCGCTTGGCCCTGCGGCCCGGCCGGGCCGGCTGGACCCGGGGGACCGGCAGGACCGGCCGGACCCGTGTCGCCCTTGGGACCCTGCGGACCCGCCGGACCGGGATCCCCTTGTGGGCCTTTGCCGCAGCCGGCCAATGAACCGGACACAGCCAAAAGCAACGCCACCGTAATTGCCAAATGCGGTGCACGCATATTCAGATTCTCCCAGGTTCCCGAAAAGAAAGCCGCTCCCGTGCCCCGGCAATAGAAGATCAAACTCAGCCCAAAGACGCAAGGACGATGCATGATGACAAGCGCCGCGGCGGCGCCGACACGGCACCGCTCTCAATAGCAGCTGCGTATTGCCGGACGGTGACGTTCGAGCCCGTCAGGCTGGCGGCTCGGTCATGCATTGGCTAAGGTCCTGGCGCCGATCTCGCAACAATCAAGAGCCCAACGATGGTCCTGAAAATATGCCGCGCTGGTTCCTGGCGCAGCTTTCTCCTTGCAAGCGTGGCGCTCGCGATGGCGATCTATCTGGTCCCATCGGCACTGGCGCAAGACTATCCGGCGCACACGGTGAAAATCGTGGTGCCGTTCCCGGCCGGCGGCACCGCCGACGTCATGCCGCGCATCTTCGCCGACTGGCTGTCGCGCAAATGGGGCCAGCCGGTCGTCGTCGAGGATCGCGCCGGCGCCGGCGGCAATATCGGCGCCGAGGTCGTCGCCAAATCCGATCCCGACGGCTACACGCTGTTGGCGTCCCCGCCGCCGCCCTTGGTCATCAATCAAAATCTCTATCCGCACCTTAGCTTTGACCCGACCAAATTCGTGCCCATTGTCGTCATGGGGCGCGTGCCGAACGCGCTCGTGGTCAACCCCGACAAGGTCAAAGCCAGCAACGTCAAGGAATTCATCGCCTACGCCCAAGCCAACGACGGCAAATTGACCGATGCCACGCAAGGCAACGGCACCACCTCGCAGCTCACTTCCGCGATGTTTCAAATGATGGCGCACGTGAAGCTGCAGAACGTGCCCTACCGCGGTTCCGCGCCCGCGCTCAACGATCTCGTCGCCGGCAGCGTCGACTGCATGTTCGACAATCTCGGCGTTTCGTTGCAGCTCGTCAAAGCCGGCAGACTGAAGCTGATCGCCGTTGCGTCGGCAAAGCGCATGGCAAGTCTGCCCGACGTGCCGGCGCTCGCCGAAACGCTCCCGGGCTTCGAGGCCGTGGCCTGGTACGCCTTCGTCGCGCCGGCGGGCACGCCCGCCGCCGTGGTCGATAAGATCAATGCCGGCGTCAACGAAGCGCTCCACGATCCCGAAATTCGAAAGCGCCTCGCCGATCTTTCGGCCGAAGCGGTCGGCGGCTCGGCGCAGGACACCGCCAAATATTTTGCCGAAGAGACCGAGCGCTGGAAGAACGTCATCACCTCCGCGCATGTCACGCTCGACTGAACAGAGCCATGAAACATAGCACCGACCGCATCCTCACCACCCATGCCGGCAGCCTGCCGCGACCGCCCGATTTGCTCGATCTCGTCCAGACCGGCGGCGCCAAGGCCTTCGATCAAGCCGATAACGCCACGCGCCTGCGTAATGCCGTCAACGAAATCGTGCATAAGCAGGCAGAACTCGGCATCGACGTGATCGACGACGGCGAATACGGCAAACCGAGCTTCGTCAGCTACATCAACGAGCGGCTCGGCGGCTACGAGATCGACACCACGACCGGCCCGCGCAATCAATGGATGACGTCGCGCGAGGGCCGGTCGTTTCCGGAGTTTTATGCGCAGACCCATCCGGCATCGACGCACACCCACATGGTCTGCACCGGACCCATTACTTACAAGGGCCACGCCCAGCTCAAGCGCGACATCGACAATCTCAAAGCCGCGCTCAATGGCGTGAAGGCCGAGGAAGTTTTCATGCCGGCCATTTCGCCGTCCAACATCGAGGACTGGCAACGGAACGCCTATTATAAGTCGCAGGAGGAATACATCTTCGCCATCGCCGACGCGATGCGCGAGGAATACCAGGCGATCGTCGACGCCGGCTTCCTGGTGCAGATCGACGATCCGCGGCTCGTCACCTATTACATCATCCATCCCGAAGCTAGCATCGCCGACTGCCGCAAATGGGCGGAAATCCGGGTCGCGGCGCTCAATCACGCGCTGCGCGACATCGCGCCCGAGAAAATTCGCTTCCATACCTGCTACGGCATCAACATGGGCCCGCGCATTCACGATATGGAGCTCAAAGACATCGTCGACATTATTTTGAAGATCCGCGCCGGCGCCTATTCCTTCGAAGCGGCAAATCCGCGCCACGAGCACGAATGGAAAGTGTGGAAGAACGTCAAGCTGCCAGACGGCAAGATTTTGATTCCCGGCGTGATCTCGCACTCGACCATCCTGGTCGAGCATCCCGAGCTCGTCGCCGAGCGCATCGTCCGCTACGCCGGCATCGTCGGCCGGGAAAATGTCATCGCCGGCTCCGATTGCGGGTTCGCCACTTTCGCCGGATCGAAAGAGGTCCATCCGTCGATCGTCTGGGCGAAATTCAAGGCGCTCAGCGACGGCGCGCGGATCGCATCGAAGGAATTGTGGGGGTAACTGCGAGATGTACTCACCGATCAAGAGCGGTAAACGACGGTAGCGGCGAGGAAGCGATTTCCCGGAGGCCGTATCAACTGAGGAAAGCGTGTGCCGAATTCAGAGGCGTTCGACTTCATAATAATAGGGGCCGGCAGTGCCGGCTGCGTTCTGGCCAATCGTTTGACCGCGTCCGGCCGGCACCGCGTGTTGCTGTTGGAAGCGGGCCCCAGCAACTGGCACCCGTGGCTTCATATTCCACTCGGCTTCGGCAGGCTTTTCACCGATCGCCGTTACAACTGGTGCTACGCCACCGAGCCGCAACCCGGTTGCCACGATCGCGAGGTCATCGCGCCGCGTGGCAAGGTTCTCGGCGGCTCAAGCTCGATCAACGGGCTGATCTATATCCGCGGCCAGGCAGAGGACTTCAATCATTGGCGGCAGCTCGGCAATGCCGGTTGGAGTTTTGACGACGTGCTGCCCTATTTCCGCAAGGCGGAAGACAACGAACGCGGCGCCGACGGCTTCCACGGGGCCGGCGGGCCGCTTGCCGTCTCAGATTTGCGCGACCGGCATCCGCTCGCCGTGGCTTACGTCGAGGCAGCGGTGCAATGCGGTTATCCGCGCAACGACGATTTCAACGGCGCGGTGCAGGAAGGCGCCGGTTATTACCAGACCACGATGCGCGATGGCGTGCGCTCGTCGGCCGCGACCGGGTATCTGAAGCAGGCGCGCCGCCGCGCCAATCTCAAGGTGGTGCCGCAAGCGCTCGCCACGCGCATCGTTTTCGATGGCCGGCGCGCGACCGGCGTCGAATATCTAGCCGGCAATGACAAGCGCAGCGCCCGCGCCAATGTCGAGGTGATCGTCGCTTCGGGGGCGTTCAATTCGCCGCAATTGTTGCAGCTTTCGGGCCTTGGACCGGCCGCGCTGCTTCAGTCGCATGGCATCCCGGTGATCGCCGACGCGCCCGGAGTCGGCAACGATCTCAACGACCATATCTCCGGCCGCATCATTTTGCGTTGCAAGGAGACGACCACCGTCAACAACGTGACGCGCAACTGGGCCACCAAGCTTGCCTACGGCGCCCACTACATTCTGACGCGTCGCGGCTACCTCGCCGTGCCCGCGGTCTCGTCCGCGGTTTTTGTGCGCGCGCTGCCGACCTCGGCGACGCCCGATTCGCAATGCTCGATTTCGCTGTTCTCGGCTGGGACCATCGGCGGCGACCTGCATCCGTTCCCGGGCGTGACCGGCAATTGCGTGCTGCTGCGGCCAGAAAGCCGCGGCTATGTGCGCATCAAATCCGCCGATCCGCGGCAGGCGCCGGCCATTAATCCGAATTATCTGGCGACACAAAAAGACTGCGAAACGATCACCGCGGGCGTCAACGTCATGCGCCGCATCTTTCAGGCGCCAGCGATGGCGAAATACATCGTCGAAGAGATCGAGCCGGGTGTGCAATGCGACAACGACGACGAGTTGCTCGATTTCATCCGCCGCCGCGGCTCCACCACCTATCATCCCGTGGGCACCTGCCGCATGGGACAGGATCCGAAAGCGGTGGTCGATGAGCGGCTGCGTGTGCGCGGGTTCTCAGGCCTGCGCGTGGTCGATGCCTCGATCATGCCGGCGGTCGTTTCCGGCAATACCAACGCCGCCACGATCATGATCGGCGAGAAGGGCGCGGACATGATCCTTGAGGAGGCGAACACCGGACCGCCGCGCATCAATGTTGTTCGTGCGGCTTGATAGATGAAATGCGCCGGCCGGCAACAGTTGCCAGGATGGTCGAACTTACGCGTTTCCAGGTCATAACGGCGGTGACGCGATGCTCTAGGATTTATCCATGGCGTTATCGGCGACGAGCTCGGCGCCATTGATGTAACTCGCCGCGTCGGAAACGGCAAAAACGATCAGATTGGCGATCTCCTCCGGCTTTCCCCAGCGCGTATCGCGCATGCCCTGATTGCTCGACCATGATGCTCGCTCGCGCTCGGCTTCCTCGGGACTGAGTTTGCGCTTGGCCATTTCCCGCTCCCACTTGGCGAACCGCTCCGGCGTGTTGATAAAGCCAGGTATCACGCAGTTGACGCGGATGTTGTGCGGCGCAAGCTCGTTGGCGAGCACTTTTGAGAATCGGATCTCGGCCGATTTCGCCGGTCCCGTGCAGGAGGACAAAAACGGCGGGTTAAGCGTCATGATTCCGGTCTGGCCGCTCACATTGACGATGCGGCCGCCACCTTGCGCGATCATCATCGGCACGATCCGCTGACAGATACGGAATTGCGCGAAAAAATTGATCGCCATGCCTTCGACGAGCTCGGCGTCGGTCACTTCGAGAAACGGCTTGTAGGTGCCGGTGCCGGCGTTGTTGACGAGAATGTCGATGCGGCCGAGTTTTTCGCGCACGATGCTCGGCATTGTCTCGATCTGTTCGACTTTGGTCACGTCGAGCGGTTGTGTTTCGATCTTCGCCTGCGTGGCCTGCATGATGTCGCGCGCCGCCTCGGCCAGCGCCGTTTCCCGGCGCGCGCAGATGAGAACCTTCACGCCCTCGCGCGCGAGAGCGCGCGCGGTCTCGAGCCCTATTCCCTTGCTGCCGCCGGTGACCAGCGCTGTCTTGCCTGCAAGCCCGAGCTCCATCGTCTTCGTTCCTTTCAAGACAAGCTCTTCACTTGAGACCTCGAAATCTCACGCGACCCGAAACGCCGAGCAGCGCGTACGCTGCGGAGAAGCATCTTGGGAGAAATCCCACGCTCGAAAAGAGAACCGGGGCGCTTTCCGGACCATCAAGCCAAGGCTATAATGCCTCGTAAATCGCCAAGAAACGCAAAAAATTTTTGGAGTCATTCAAGACCAGCTCAGGGAGGAAATCAAAATGTCGCTCACTCGTCGTCAAGCATTGGCGTCCGCCGGCGCGGTCGCCGTCGCAGCCGGGTTAGCCAAGCCGGCGATCGCCGCAAACGAGCCGATCCGCATCGGTTATCTGCCGGCAATCACCGGTCCCTCATCGTCCACCGGCGTCGGCATCAGCCGCGGCACCCAATTGGCGGTACAGGAGATCAACGCCGCCGGCGGCATCAATGGCCGGCAGCTGGAGTTGGTCGTCCGCGACACGCAAAGCGATCCGACCAAAGCGGTCAACGCCTCCGCCGAACTCACGAACAAGGAGCAGGTCAAGGTCGTATTCGGTCCGCTCAATTCCGGTAAATCGCTCGCGGTCGTGCCGCTGCTCGCGCGCTCGAACACCCTGCAAATGCATCCCTGCTGGGTCGACAGCCTGGCCGATGCGCAGAAATATCCGATGTGCTTCCGCAACGCGCCCACCAACCAGCAGATCGGCGGCGCCGCGAACCGCTACGTGGTCGAAGTGCTCAATCACAAGAAGGTCGCGGTGATCAGCGATACCACTGGCTATGGCACCGCATCGGTGAACGCCTATGTGCCGATGCTCAAGGCCAAGGGCGCCGAGGTGGTCTATCAAGGCAACGTCGATGCCGCCAATCCGGATCTCAAGCCCGAGCTTTTGCGCATGCAATCCGCGGGCGCCGAAGCGATCATGCCCTGGAGCGTGAATGCCGGGTTCCTGTCCCGCATCATCAACACCCGCGGCGATATGGGCTGGGACGTGCCGATCGTCGGCCAGACCACGCTCGGCTCCGGCCAGACCAAAGCCTTGCTGGAGAAACCCGAATATTGGGCGAAGGTCTATCCCAACAACTTCCGCACCGTTTGCTACACGCCGGGCGGCAAGCTTCCCGACCGTACCGCCGCTTTCCTCGACCGCCTCAAGAGCGCCAAGGTCGACATGGGCGATACACTGTTGTGGTGGATCGCGCTTGGCTATGACAGCCCACGGCTGATCGCGGAAGCGATGAAGGCCGTTGGCCCCGAGCCGGACAAGGTCCGCGATTATCTCAACCACCTCAAGGGCTTCCCCGGCGTCTACGGCGATATCTCCTTCACCGCCGAGCAGCACAACGGCTATCCGGACGACGAAGTGGTGATGGTGGAAGCCAATTCGCTCAAGGACGGCGCGTTCAATCTGGCTCCGGGCTATAGCGCCTGATCCGATGGTCGAATCGATCGTCTCGACTGGGCTGGCGATCGGCTGCATCTACGCACTGATCGGCATCACTTATAACGTGATGTTCTCCGCCTCGCGCGTGTTCAGCTTCACCGCTGGCACGCTTGGCATGCTGGGCGGCGTGCTGGGCGCGCTGTTCATCGCTCACATGGGCATGCCCGTCTTGGCCGGCCTTCTCTTGGTACTGGCTGCCGGCGCGATTTTCGGCATCGTCACCGAGATCGTCGCCGTGCGGCCGGTGCTGCGCAGCCTCGACCAGCATCTTTACGTACTGTCCACGCTTGCGTTGGCGTTGATGGTCCAGCAGTTCACTGCGATCGAGTGGGGCACGGATGCGCGCCCGTTTCCGCGGCTGTTCGACATCGCCCGCGGCGGTTTCGATCAGCAGCTCTGGCTGCCGATGCTCGCCTGCATCGTGGTGATCGTCGGACTGGAGTTACTCTATCGACACACGCTGATGGGCCATGCCTTTCTGGCGATTTCAGAGGACACCTATGCGGCACGTGCGCTCGGCCTGCCGGAACGCCGCTTGCGCATGACGAGCTATGCGCTCGCCGGCGCGATCGGCGCGCTTGCCGGCTTTGCCGGCGGCGAGATGCTCCTTGCCTTCTTCGGCAATGCGCCGCTGTTGACCTTCTATGGCTTTGTCCCTGTCGCGCTGGGCGGGATGGGCAGCAACCGCGGCGCCGTGGTCGCCGGTCTCCTGCTCGGGCTGTTTCAGCAAGCCGCAAACTTCCTGGTTGGCGGCATCTTCGCCTCGGTGGCGGTCTTTGCCGTATTCATCCTCGTCCTGCTGGTGCGTCCCGAAGGGCTCGCCGGCGCGGTCCTGCAACGCAGGGTCTAAATGGAAGTGCCAGCCGCACAGTTGCAGCCGAGCCGCGCCAACGTGCTCGGCTCCGCAAGGGCGTGGAGTGCGGCGCTGCCTTTCCTGGCGCTGCTCGCTCTCGGCGTGGCATTCCCGCTGTTCGGCGGCGGCTATTGGGGTCTGATCGCCACCCGCGCTTGCGTCTATTGGGTGCTGGTGTCCGGCCTCAATCTGGTCGTCGGCTTTGCCGGCCAGATCGCGATCGGCTGGGTGGCGCTGCTCACGTTGGGGGCTTACGCCACCAGCGTGCTCGCCGCCGGCAATGTCATGCCGGCTGTCCCGCCCTATCTGGCGCTGGGGATTGCGGCCGCGATCGGCGGCGTCTTCGGCTTGATCGTCGGTCTGCCGGCGCTGCGGCTGCGCACCTTCTATTTTGCCATCACGACGCTTGGCTTCGCCACGATCGTCACCCAGGTGGCGTTGGCTTGGCAAAGCGTTACCGGCGGCGGCGTCGGCGTTGCCGGACCGATCTTCCCGCCACCGTTCTCCTCGCAATGGGGCTTCTATTATTTCTGCTTCGGCTTGGCGGTGATCTGCACTTGGATGACGACGAATGTCGCGGCAAGCCGCTTCGGACGCGCACTCACCGCAATCCGCGATGCGGAGGTCGCAGCCGAAGCCAGCGGCATCTCAAAGCCCCCCTTGCTGGCAGCAGTATTCGTGTTTAGCGGCGCCGTCGCCGCTGTCGCCGGCGGCCTGTTCGCTTCGCTGCAATCCTACATCACACCGGACGCGTTCACGTTCGACCTGTCGGTTCTGTTCTTCATCGCCATCCTAATCGGCGGCCGCGGCTCTATTCTGGGACCGTTGCTGGGCACGATTCTTCTGACGGTATTGCCGGAATTCGCGGCACCGCTGGTCGCGTGGTCCACGTTTCTCTATGCGGTGCTGCTGCTCGTCATCGTGCTGGCGATGCCGGGCGGAATTGCCGAAGTCCTGGATTTCAAGAACCGCCGCCCGCTCGAGAGCCACCGCGCGATCGTCCCGCGGCCAGACCTGCTCGAGCGGCTGCTCGGCACGGCGCGCGATGCCGGCGCCCTCACGTTGGAACAGGTGGCGCTGAGCTTCGGCGGGGTGCGGGCGATCGACGATCTCGATCTCGAAATCCGGTGCGGCAAGGTGCATGGACTAATCGGCCCCAACGGCAGCGGCAAGACTACGACGCTCAACGTGATCTCCGGGTACTACGCGCCGCAGCGCGGCACGGTCAGGTTGAACGGAACCGCGCTGCCGTTGTTCGCGCGCCACCGGCGCGCCCACATGCGCATTGCACGAACGTTCCAGACCCCGCGCATTGTCGGCTCCGCCTCGGTGCTGGAGAACGTCATGATCGGCGGCACCATCGACGGCGCAGGCACGTTCGTCGAATCATTGCTGTCGCTGCCGCGCCATCGGCACGACGAAGCCATGCTCCACGACACCGCCATGCTGGCCTTGACGGCGGTCGGGCTCGAGCGGCTCGCCCCGGTGCGCGCCGATCGGCTTCAACACAGCGAGTTGCGCTTTACCGAGATCGCGCGTGCTTTGATGCTGCGTCCGGCCTTCCTGTTGCTCGACGAGCCGGCGGCGGGCCTCTCGGCCGAGGAAATCGGGCAACTCGGGGTGCTGTTGGTAGCGATTGCGCGGACCGGCGTCGGTGTGCTTGTCGTGGAGCATCATGCTGATCTGATCTTTGACATCTGCCACCACGTCACCGTGCTCAATCTCGGCAGGACGTTGGCGGCCGGAACGCCAAGCCAAATCCGCTCGCATCGGGAGGTAGTCAATGCCTATCTCGGCGGCTGAACCGCTGCTCGTCGCCGCCGGTCTCTCAGCCGGCTATGGCAAGATTTCAGTGTTGCGCGGCGTCGATCTGAAGTTAGAGGCCGGCGAGGTAGTGGCGTTGCTTGGCCCAAACGGCGCCGGCAAAACCACGCTATTGCGCGCTTTGTCGGGACTCCTCCCCTGGTCGGGAAGCGTGCATTTCGCCGGCCGCGATCTCGCCGGGGCTACTCCGCGCGATACCGTCAAAGCTGGGATGGCGCATGTCATCGAGGGACACCGCGTATTTACGCAGCTTGCTGTGCTCGACAACTTGCTACTGGCGGCCTACGGCCTGCCGCGCGGCGAACGCACCGCGCGCGTCGAGGAGGTCCTCGGGCTCTTCCCCGAAATCGCCGCCAAGCGGCACGAACGCGCGGCGTCGTTGTCCGGGGGCCAGCAACAGATCCTGGCGGTGGCGCAGGGTTTGGTCCGGCGGCCGCGACTGCTCATGCTAGACGAGCCTTCCGCCGGCCTGTCTCCGGTCCTGGTCGACCGCGTGCTCGTGGTGGTTCAACGGCTGCGCGAGGCCGGGACCGCAGTGCTCCTGGTCGAACAGTTGATCGAGAAAGCGCTGGCGCTCGCCGATCGCGTCTACGCGCTGGCGCGTGGATCGATCGTGCTGGAAGCGAGAACTAACGAGGCCGATCTGCCGCTCCGGCTGGAGCACGCCTATTTGGCGCCCACCAGTCGTTACACATGATGGACTGGACAAAACACGGCTCACGGCCCCGGCAGAAGGAAAAGGTTCGATGCCGATCAATTCCAAATACCTGTTCGTCGTCAGCATGGATGTGGACGCCGATAAAGAGGCGCTCTTCAACGAGGTGTACGACACCGAACACGTACCCAATCTCTTAAAAGTGCCGGGCGTGCGCGCCGCCGCGCGCGTCGAGGGCGAACCGTTCGTCGTCAGTATTGGTGGCGAGGAAAAGCGAATCGAGCAAGCCAGCCCGCGCTATAGCGCGCTCTATGAGATCGACGGTCCTCATGTCTTGGTGAGCCGCGAATGGGCAAAGGCTGGCGAAGCCGGGCGATGGCCCAACGAAGTGAGGCCGTTCACCCGCAACCGAAGGCATGCGCTCTATAAAGTCCGCCAGCCCTTCGGGTCCGGCTGAGTTTTGCAACTCGTTTGTTAAATCCGGCCGTCGAAAGGCTTCCCAATGGATCTCGGTTTGAAAGACTGCAAGGCCTTCGTCACCGGCGCCAGCAAGGGACTTGGCAAAGCCTGCGCGAAAGCTTTGGCCGACGAGGGAGCGCGCGTTTTCATCTGCTCCCGCAACACCGAAGAACTCAGACGAGCGGCGGCGGAAGTCAACGCCGCCGGCTATGCTATTGCCGACGTTTCACGGCCCCCGCAGATAAAACGCATCGTGGCCGAGGCTATTGCCGCACTGGGTGGTCTCGATTGTCTCGTGACCAACGCCGGCGGGCCGCCGACGGCCCCCTTCGAAAAGGCCGGCGATGACGACTGGGATATTGCCTACCAGCTCAATTTGATGAGCGCCGTTCGCCTTATACGTGAGGCATTACCAGCCCTGAAGGCTTCGGGGCGCGGCCGCATCGTCAACCTGACCGGGTACGGCGTGAAAGAGCCGATGACCGATCTTGTCGTCTCGGATTCAGTTCGCGCCGGCGTCACGGTCATGGCCAAAACCATTGCGTCGGATCTCGCGCCGTACGGTATCACCGTCAACAATATCGCGCCGGGTCCCATTATGACTGATCGCCTCACCGAGATACTTTCCGCTCGAGCGAAGAGTCTGGGCATAACTCCCGACGAGCAATTCAAACGTTTCTCCGAAACCATTCCGGTGCGCCGATTGGGACGGCCGAACGAAATCGGCGACCTCTGCGCCTATCTCTGTTCTCCGCAAGCCGCGTACCTCACTGGCCAGACCATCGTCGTCGATGGCGGCGTCAACCGCTCGATCTAGCAACTCAGCCGCCCGGCAGCGCCAGCTCCGCCCGCAAGCCGCCGATCGGGGCGGTGCCGAGCGTGAGCACCCCGCCATAGAGCCCGGCGAGCTCGACGACGATCGATAGCCCAAGGCCGGAACCGGGCTTGGTCTCGTCCAGCCGCTGGCCGCGCAGCGCCACCTGCTCGCGCTCGGCGGGCGACAATCCTGGACCGTCATCGTCAACGATGATACGCACCCGCGGCTTGGCGCCGTCGGATGGCGGCTGATCCGCCATCACCTCGATGGCGACCCGCGACTGCGCCCACTTGCAGCCGTTGTCGACAAGATTGCCGACCATCTCCTCGAGATCCTGCTGCTCGCCGCGGAACCGCGCGTGTTCGGGCACGTCGACGTCGATAGCGATGTCGCGCGTCCGATAGAGCTTCTCCATGGTGCGGGCCAGCGCGGTCACGACCGGGGGCACCTCAATCGAGGTGCCGACGACGGCGGAGCGGGCGGCGAGCCGGGCGCGCTCGAGCTGACGCGCGACTTGATCGCGCATGATGTCGGTCTGTTCCAAAACCTTGTAAGCGAGCGGATCGTTGCCGCGCGCCGCCGCCTCATTGACGAGGACCGACAATGGCGTCTTCAAGGCATGCGCCAGATTGCCGACATGCGTGCGTGCGCGCTCGACGATCTCGCGATTGGCGTCGATCAGGGCGTTGGTCTCGCGGGCGAGTGGAGCGATCTCGACCGGGAATTTGCCTTGCAGCCGCTCGGCGCGGCCGGAGCGGATCGCGGCAAGACTTCTCGGAGATGCGCGCAAGCGGCGCCAGCCCGAACCGGACCTGCAGCGCCGTGGTCAACAACAGCGCCAGCGTCAGTGCCGTAAAGGTTATGATGATCGTGCGCTCGAAGCTGCCGGTTTCGTCGTCGATTTCCGAGGCGTCGCCGGCGACCGCAATCAAATAACGGCCGTCGGCGCCCAGATCGATGTCGCGCTCGACAAGACGCAGCTCCTGATCTTCCGGGCCTTTCGCATAACCCTGCCGATATTCGGTATCGGCCGCCGATTTTTCGTCGGGCAGCCGCGGCAGACTGGAGTCCCACAGCGAGCGCGAGGCGTGCACTTCCGGCGTCTTAGCGTCGAGCCGCGTGACTTGCCAGTACCAGCCAGACAGCGGCAATTCGAACAACGGCTCGCCGATCGATTGCGGATATTTGTCGGCGCCCTCTTCGGGCGAGGCGACATCGGCGACCAGGGTGCGCAAATAGACGTCGAGACGGCGATCGAAGGCGCGCTCGACGGCGTGACGATAGAGCGTCGACAGCGCCACCCCGGTGATGATGAGGATGACCACCGTCCAGCCGGTCGCCCAAATGAACAGGCGCAGTGCGAGCGAGTTAGCGCGCATCGGGGGGCGTCAGCAGATAACCGAGGCCGCGCACCGTCTGGATCACATCGACACCCAGCTTTTTGCGGATGCGGCCGACGAACACTTCGATGGTGTTGAAGTCGCGGTCAAAATCCTGATCGTAAAGATGCTCGACGAGCTCGGTGCGCGAAACGACACGGCCGGTGTGGTGCATCAGATACGACAACAGCCGGTATTCGTGCGAGGTGAGCTTGACCGGATTGCCCTCGACCGCGACACGGCCGGTGCGGGTATCGAGGCGGACGGGACCGCAGGTGAATTCGCTCTTGGCGTGGCCGGCCGAGCGGCGCAGCAAAGCCCGCACCCGCGCCAGAACCTCTTCAAGATGAAACGGCTTGGCGACATAGTCGTCGGCGCCGGCATCGAAACCTTGCACCTTGTCGCTCCACCGGTCGCGCGCGGTGAGGATGAGGACGGGCATGGCGCGGCCGGCGCGGCGCCATTGCTCCAGCACCGAAATGCCGTCCATCTTCGGCAACCCGATATCGAGGATAACGGCGTCGTAGGGCTCGCTCTCGCCGAGATAATGGCCCTCCTCGCCGTCGAAGGCGCGGTCGACGACATAACCGGCATCCGTCAGCGCGGTCGCCAGCTGCCGATTGAGATCGGGATCGTCCTCGACAACAAGAAGGCGCAAATAAAACTCCGCTTAGCGGTCGCCGACGAAAGTGCCTTGTACGGCGTCGACGGCGATCTGAGCCACTTTGCCATCGTGGGCAAGAACTGTCAGCACGTAGACGAGCCCATCATGCCCATGGCATAGCCGCGCCCGCACCACCGTCCCGGGCATCCGGTGCTTTGCTGCCCGCATGGCAATCGACAAATGAATAAGCTTGCCGCTTTCGGTCTCGGCCCGGCGGTCTTTCTGGTTGAGGCAGGCATGTTCGGCTTCGGCATGCGGCGGGTGAACGGCGTCGGTATGAGCTGGATGCGCCGCGTCCGCAGGGTGAACGGCGTCGTCGGCACGGACCGGGGCGCCAGCAAGAGCGAGCGTGAGAGCGGCGGCAAGGGCAAATCGCTCCGGGGCAACCATACGGGGTATTGTAGACGCCGGGTAGTGAACCCCGCCTGAACGGCTGTTTTAGGGCGAACCGCCGCAAATGCGCAAAAAATCCGGCTATTCTGGCTAAAGAGCGGCAGGAGGAGGATCTGGATGATCCCGTTAAAGCCTAGGCGACTGCGCCGATTTCTCGGACTTGCGACGGCGCTGCAAGCGGCCGCCTGTGCCGTCATCTTAGGCTTGGGGCCTGCTTTGGCCATGGTCGGCGGCGCGCCGGCGGCGGCGGATGGCACCGGGCGCTCGGTCGTTATGATCCTCGGCTCGTTCGGAACCGCCTGCACCGCCACCGCGATCGCACGCGATCTGTTGCTAACCGCGGCGCATTGCGTGCAACCCGGCGCCGACTACAAGCTCGTTGCCAGCGCGCCCGGCCAACAGCCCGTGCTCAAAGACGTCGCCCGCATCGAGCGCGATCCGCAATTCGATCTGCAGCGGCTGTTCGCGCATCTGGCGACCGCGGACGTAGCGCTGCTTAAGCTTGCCGAACCGTTGCCGTCGCGCATCCCGACGGTGCCGCTCGCCGGCGCAGACGCGAGTGTTGCCGTCGGCGACCCGCTCGTAGTCGCGGGCTACGGCGTCACCGTTCGCGGCGACGGCCGCAGCGGCGGCACGGTTCGGTCGGCGACATTAGTCGCCACCGGAATACCCGGAACCCTGCAAATCCGCCTGTTCGATCCGAACACCAAAGGGCAGGCTCCGGGTCTCGGCGCCTGCGCCGGCGATTCCGGCGCGCCCGCATTCCGCGACACCGGTGGCTCGCTCGCAATCATCGGCGTGGTGAGCTGGTCGACCGGCCCGAAACTTTCGGCCGGCTGCGGCGGGCTTACCGGCATCACGCCGCTGGTGCGCTACCGCGGCTGGATCGTAGATACGGCACGGACGCTGGGCTCGCCGCTCCCGGAAAGAAACAACTAAAACCCAATCATATCCAGTCTGGTCAGTGTCACCTGATTGCTGATGCGCGCCGCATTGGCGAGGTGCCAGGCGGTATAGAGTTCGGGAAACAAATCGTCCGCCGACATCGCATCGACCGGTACGACGACTTTGAAGCCGCGCAATGCCGCATCGGCACCGGTATGCAATACCGAGGTCTGTGCCTGGGTGCCCATCGCCACGACAGTCGTGATACCTTTGTCGCGCAGCGTCTTTTCCAAATCGCTGTTGATGAACTTGTCGGGTCCGAGCGGCGGCAATACTTCCTCGCCTGCGGCCGGCGTTAGACTCCTTCAAAATATCGCCCGGCACGGATTTCGGCACCGCGACACTGTAGATGATGAGCGCGCCCTTGGCGCGTGCCGCCTCGACAAAGGCCTTCACCTTCGGCACCGAGTCGGCGCAGCGCTTGCGGCGCTCGACCGTGCACGTTTGCACCGTAAAGTCCATGACCAGAAGCGCGGTCTCCTTCGGCACCAGCGTCACCGGCTTGAGCTGCGGTGGCGCCGGCAATTTTGCCGCATACCAATCGTCGATAATGGTGGCGCCGTGCGCCGTTGCGCCGGCAAGCATCGCGGCAATGACGGCAATCGCGGCGACCGAACCAACCCTTCGCAGCATAAAGACGCGCGGCGCAAAACTGCACGGCATGATTTCCTCCCGGCTTTATTTTTGGCGAGCTTACGCGGTTGTTGCCGCCGACGCCACTCGATGACGCCTAGTCCGCGCTGTCGGCCAAGCGGGTCGGACCGTGCAGCGGCCGCTCTTCGACGGCAAAAAGACAAACGAAAGAAATCGAAAGACAGGCCGCCGCGGCGATGAAGACCCAGTGAAAAGCCGGCGCCATGTCGCCGTGCGCCGCCGCGATCTTTTCCAGCGTCATCACGCCCGAACTGTCACTCATGCCGCCGAGCACGATCGCGCCGAACAGCGCAACGATGATTGCGCCACCGAGCGTGCGAAAAAAATTCAATGTGCCGGTCGCGGTGCCGAGCTGGTGCGGCTTGACCACGTTCTGCATGACAATGGTGCTCACCGGATACATCGGTCCGAGCCCACAACCGATCGCAAAGATGAGCAGCACGACTTCGCCGATCGAATGGCCGGCTGGATCGATAGAAAGCGTGACGAGCGCCGTCACCGCAACGATCAGCCCCACCATCGGCACCCGCATATAGTGCGTCAGGCGGATCATCAGCCGGGCCGTAACCAGCGAAGCAATCGTGGCGCCGCCCATGTAGGCGATCAGCACCAATCCCGAGAAGCTCGCCGAGACGCCGAGCACCGTTTGGCAGTAGAGCGGCGTGTAGATGGTCACGCCGATGATGGTGCCGATCGAGAAAAAAGCAGCGCAGGTAATCGTTGCGGTGACGCGGCCGCGCAGGATCGCGAGCGGAATAAACGGCTCGCGCGCCGTTAGGAGCCGGATCACGAATA
Source organism: uncultured Alphaproteobacteria bacterium (assembly GCA_963816565.1). GTDB lineage: Bacteria > Pseudomonadota > Alphaproteobacteria > Rhizobiales > Xanthobacteraceae > BOG-931. The sequence continues at coordinate 85,447 of CAWFLM010000009.1, forward strand.
GCCCCCATAGCGCCACCGAGCAGCCGATCAGCGTGATGATCCGCCACGACGCCCATGGATAATGGGTGCCGCCCCAGGCCAGCGCCAAGAGCAGCGCAATGGTGGCGCCGACCATCAAAAAGGCGCCGATCACGTCGAGCTCATGCGGCCGGTCGTGGCGCGGCAGGCGGCGCAGCGCGCGCTCGGTCATGAACAGGGCCACCGCGCCGAGCGGCAGGTTGATCCAGAAAATCAGCGACCAGTGCAGGTGATCGGTGAGCAGCCCGCCGAGCACCGGGCCGAGAATACTGGCGCTCATGAACATGACCGAGGTGCGGCCCTGCACGATCGGCCGCTCGCGCGGCGACAGCAGATCGGCGATGATGGTCTGCGCAATCGGCAATAGACCGCCCCCGCCGATGCCTTGCAGCCCACGCGACAGAATCAGCATCCAGATATTTTGCGCCAGCGCACAGGCGACCGAGCCGGCGATGAATATGCCGATCGCCCAGAGCAAAACGCGCCGCCGGCCATAAATATCCGAGAGCTTCCCGAACAGCGGCGTCGTCGCGGTCACAGCCAGGAGATAGGCCGTCACCACCCATGACAGATCGTCGATGCCGCCGAGGCTCTTGCCGATTGCCGGCAATGCCGGCGCCACGATGGTCTGTTCGAGCGCCGATAAGAACATTGCCAGCATAATGCCGGCGACAATGGTGCGGACTGTAGCATGATCAAGCGGCGCCGCATGCTGGGCATGCGTGACATCCGGCGTTGCGGCGCCCATTTCGGGACCAATGCCGTGCGCAGGCTCTGAGACGATTTCGCTGGTCATGTCGCGGGCTTGAGGGTCGGCCGGCACCACTTGGCTGGCACCGGAGGCCTTTGCAACCATCGCCGACGCAGACCAGGGGTGCATCCGCCCCGGTCGTTGCGTGCGGAATTCATCTCCGCCTCGCCCGTTTTGGCAGCTTGAGCGGCCAGTTGACGATGTGATCTTCGAGATCTTCGTCGGGAACATCGACCTCCGATGCGCCCACGCGACCGCGCACCGAGACCCCCGCGCTGTGAACCGTGTCTGGATCGCCGGAGACCAAGGGATGCCACCAGTAAAGATCCTTGCCCTCGGCGAGCAGCACATAAGCGCATGACGGCGGGAGCCAATTGATGGTTTTGAGGGTTTGCGGCGTCAGGCGGACACAATCGTCGACTAGGTCGAGCCGGTGCTCGTAATCGGCGCAGCGGCAGGTTTGGCCGTCCAACAGCCGGCAGCCGACATCGGTATAGAAGGTCTCAGCCGCCCCCTCCTCTTCTTCGAGCTTATTGAGGCAGCATTTGCCGCAGCCGTCGCACAGGCTCTCCCACTCCGAATCCGTCATATCGTCCAATGACTTGCGCCGCCAGAATGGAACTTCTGCCGAGCTACCGTCGTTGGTTGCCATGGTGTTCTCCGCCAGCGCGACCCTATGCCAAAATTACCCCCCATTTCCATTCACTCTGTCGGCGAGTTTGAATTGGCCGCCGTCTTACAGTCAACTAAACCAGGGGCCGCCAAGCGCTGTAACTAATCGTTGGCCGGCAAAATCGCCCTCGGCTACAAAGACATGTGCTGTGGGTCCCAAACGTGGTCGTCGAATCTCGGAGCGCGCTTAAGTGACCGACATGTTTCCCGATCCGGGCGACGACTGGCGGCCGAGATTCAAGCGGCTGTTGCTCGATATCGACGCCCGCATCGACTTTGCCGTGTTCCAGAGCGGCAAATGGACCCGCGAAATCTACGAACGTTTCACGGCATTCATGGACGGCGCCCATATCGGCGGCTGGCGCCGCTGGCTGCTTATCGAACCGCTTTCGGAAATGGCGACGCTGGGGACCGGCGGGCTATTTCTCATGCTGGCGCTTGCCCTGCCCGCCTTCCACCAGACGTCCGACGACGACTGGCTGAAAAAGTCGGAGCTCGCGGTCACTTTTCTCGACCGTTACGGCAATGCGATCGGCAGCCGCGGCATTAAGCACACCGAGTTGGTGCCGCTCGACGAAATACCCGACAACCTGATCAAAGCCACGCTGGCGACCGAAGATCGCCGCTTCTACGACCATTACGGCATCGACGTGCAGGGCATCTTCCGCGCCTTCGTCACCAACACCGAGGCTGGCGGCGTCGTCCAGGGCGGCTCCACAATCACCCAGCAACTTGCCAAGAATTTGTTCCTGTCCAACGAACGAACCTATCAGCGCAAGATCAATGAAGCGTTCCTGGCGCTGTGGCTCGAGGCGCATCTCAGCAAGAATGAAATTCTGAAGCTGTACCTCGACCGCGCCTATCTCGGCGGCGGCGCCTTCGGCGTCGACGCCGCGGCGCGCTATTATTTCGGCAAATCGGTCCGCGACGTGACGCTGGCCGAGGCCGCAATGCTCGCCGGCCTGTTCAAGGCGCCGACCAAATTCTCCCCGCTCGTCAATCTGCCGGCGGCTCGCGCACGCGCCAATGTCGTGCTCGATAATCTGGTCGACAATGGCTTTATGACCGAGGGGCAGGTTTATGGGGCGCGGCGCAACCCGGCGACGCCGATCGATCGCGCTGCCGAGGACGCGCCGAACTATTACCTCGACTGGGCGTTCGACGAGATGCGAAGGCTGGTCGAGACATTCCCGAAATCGGTCACCGCCAGGTCTTTCGTGGTGCGCACCGCGCTCGACAGCAATCTGCAGCGCTACGCCGAGCACGAGACCGAATCCGAACTTCGCCAATACGGGCGCGATTACGGCGCCAGCCAAGTTGCGGCGGTAATCGCCGATCTCGACGGCGGGGTACGCGCCATGATCGGCGGACGGGATTACGGCGAAAGCCAGTTCAACCGCGCGACCGACGCCCTGCGCCAGCCGGGCTCCTCGTTCAAACCCTATGTCTACGCCACCGCGCTGGCCAACGGCTTCACGCCGTCGTCGGTCGTCGATGATTTACCGGTCTGCATCGGCAACTGGTGCCCGCACAATTATTCCGGCGGCTATTCCGGACCCGTGACTCTGCTCGAGGCGATCACGCATTCGATCAACGTCATTCCGGTCAAGCTCTCGATCATGCTCGGCAAGGGCAATCCCAAGCTCGGCCGCGCCATGATCGTGCAAACGGCGCGTAATTTCGGCATTCACTCGCCATTGCCGGATACGCCTTCGCTGCCGATCGGCGCCGATGAAGTTTATCCGGTCGAACATGCCGTCGCCTACGCGACGTTCCCCAATCTCGGCCGCGCCGTCGTGCCGCATGCCGCGCTCGAAGTCCGCACCGATTCCGGTCAATTGGTGTGGCGCTTCGATCGCGACGGCCCCAAACCGCGACAGGTGATCAGCCCGGAAGTCGCGATCAATATGATCAAGATGATGAACTCGGTGGTCGAAAACGGCACCGGCCGGCGCGCGCAGCTCGACGGCGTCCCGACCTGCGGCAAGACCGGCACCACCAACGATTGGCGGGACGGCTGGTTTGTCGGCTACACAGGAAATTTCGCCGGCGCGGTCTGGATGGGCAACGACGATTTTTCGCCGACCAAACGCATGACCGGCGGCACGCTGCCGGCGATGACGTGGCACAACATCATGGCCTATGCGCATCAGGGCGTCGAATTGCGACCGCTCCCCGGCTTGCCGCCGCCCTCGCATGCGCCGACCGTGGCCGACGCGTCGTTCAAGGGCAACGAGGTGCCGCACCCGGTGCTGCTGACACGTAAAGGAACCGACGCGCTCGTCCAGGTCGAGCATATGCTGGATGACGCCGATCATGAGCGTACGGCAGGGGGTGGCACGCTGGGCCCGTTCGGCGCACTCCATGGCGACAAAGACGATGGCGCCAACCGGACCGATGCTTTCGCGACGGCAGCCGATCGCAGTGCCGCTGCCGCGCCGCGGGGCGATTAATCCGTAACCAAGTTCGCTCTAGCTGCGTGCCGAGATCACATGCGCCTCCTATTCGGTTCGTGCCTTACGCTAATGATCGCGGCCGCTTTGGGCCTCGGCGCGACGTGGTTCACGCTGACGCGTGGCGTCGCCTTCGGCGCGTTGACCGTCGGCGCTTGGACGGCGTGGCCGAAAAGCGGATCGGTCGATATCGACCCCTATGCGCGCGCCAGCATTGCGCGTAGCGGCGAATTGCCGACCGGAATGGGCGATGGCATTGCGTTCTACGCCCATACCGACGATGCCGGCGAGAATTTGGACGGCCGCTGTACATTCACCATCAGCGGCATGACGCCGCCGGCGCGCTATTGGACGGTCGCGCTGTACGATCCGGAGGGCCGGCTCGTCGCCAGCACGATCGATCGCCACGGCTTCACCAGCGAGGAGATCGTGCGCGACATCGACGGCCGGTTCACGATTACGGCGGCGCCGCTGGCGCGTCCCGGCAATTGGCTGCCCACGGGCGGGATCGAGCAATTCGTGCTGGTGTGGCGGTTATACGATACGCCGATTGGCGTGGCGACGCGGACCACAAAGGAAGGCCCGATGCCGGCAATCGTCCGAAAGGGCTGCTCATGACCCGCGCCCTGTTGTGGATTCTCGCCGCCATCCTGCTTGGCGGCATTGTACATCTATCGACCGTGCTGGCGATGCCGCAGACCGCTACGCAAGATGCTTATTCGCGGCTGGCGCCGCTCACTCCGGTCAATGCCGTGGTGGCGCTTTCGGCGCCGACCGCCAAGACCTCGATCATGCCGTTCATGGATCCGGCATTTGCCGCCGCGGCATGCCGCTATGACCTGACCAGCGGCTCGCTCAAGCTTATTGTTCCGGTGAGCCAAGCCTATACGTCGGTCACCTTCTATACGCGAAAGAGCATCGCCTATTACGCAATCAACGATCGCGCCGCCGGTCGGCACTCCATCGAACTCGATCTCATGACGCCCGAGCAGCACGCTGCGCTTCCCGAGGAAGAGGACGTAACCGCCGCCGACCGCCTGATCATCGAGTCGCCGTCGGCGATGGGCCTGATCGTGTTGCGCGCCTTGGCGCCGGAGCCCGGGCTCATGCCGATGGCGCGCCAAGCGCTGGCCGGCGCGACCTGCGGCATTCAGCCGGTGCAGTAATCGACTGTTTGAAACGACCTGAAATTATTTGGCGACCGCCACCGCGGTCGGGACCGCGGCGAAACGCGGCGCCACGACCACCACTTGGTTCGCCGCAATCTGTTGCTGCAATTCGGTAAGAACCACATCTGCATCCGCCGCAATGGGCTGCGGTTCGGCAACTGCGAGATGCTCGAGCGCGAAGCGATAGCTGGCGCAGCGTTGGCCCAGCGATTTGTCCACCCAGGCGACCGTCAAACTGTTCTCGCCGACGCGGGCCTGCGCGTTGACCCGCTCGGCGGGCGTCAGATCGGGGATCTGCGCCATGCTCGCCTCGCGTCGTCGGTCGAGATCGATCACGCGACGCGCAACTACAAAAAATGGCGCAATACGCTCGATATCGTTGCGGATGTCGTCGATCAATTGATTGTAACGCGCGGCGCTCGAGCGCAGCATCTCGCCCTGCAGATGCCGGTAATAAGCACTCGGATCGAATGCCCACAATTCGTGCTGGAACGACCGCTTGGTGCCGTACTCGTAAACCACCGCATCCCAGCGGATGCGATCATAGGACGGCTCGATCAGCGGAAAGGCGAGATCGCGGAGGGTTTGTTCGTCGCCGGTGAGATTGTCGGCGGATATCGGCGCACCGACGCTGGCGGCCGCCTCCTCGCCGACCCAGGCATGGATATCGTCGGTGGCCAGTTGGTCGCTCAGTCTGCCGAAATCGCCGATGCTGGTGCAACCGGAAAGAATGAAAAGAACGAGAATGGCGAGGCAAGGCGCCCTTCGATCGCATCGGCAACGGGCGCGGGGCGACATGGCGAAAGCCCGATCAGCGGCGTCTCACCCGTCGGCGGCCGCCGTTGTCCGCCGGCGGATGCGTATGGGGTTCGGCCTCCTCGGCGCGCGGCTCGGCATAGCGTTCGATTCGGATGACGGGCAGAATGATGATCGTTGCCGATTCATCGACCGCATCTCGACCGAAACGCACAATGCGTCCCTCGTCCGGGAACTTAATAACGTTGCCCACCAGCCGCTTTCCTCTGCCGCCGGCACGGAGGCGTTCTGCCCCGATGCGCGGAAATCGGCATCGCCACGATTAAGCGGCATGCAAGGTTAACGCTCCGCTAACGCGCACAACTTAGGCTGACGCCGAAATTCGCCCTCAGGAAACCTGTTGCGATCGAGCCACGCGTTATGGAAAGCGGAAGACCGTCGAGCCTCGACAACCTTACCCTGCTCGGACTGCGCGGCGGGGTCGATATGCGGCCGACACTGTTGCGCGTCCTCACCGACCTCTACGTGCAGAAGCTTACGCATACGCCGGACGAGGAGCGGCACTACACCGAACTTGCGTTGCGGCTGCTCGATGCCGTGGACGTCGCCACGCGCGCGGCGGTGGCGAGCCGGCTGACGCGCCATCTTTCGCCGCCGGCGCGGGTCATCCAGCAGCTGGCGGCCGACCTGCCCGACGTCGCGGCGCACGTGCGCTCGCATCCGGCGCTGGCGCGCAAAGCGCAAACAAGCGTACCGGCGACGCCGCCCGCCCCGGTTGTCGAAGTCCGTGACAGCCAGCTTTCCGAATCCGCAGCCCATGAGCAAGAAACGCCGCCGGCGCGTAGTCTGATCGCAGCCGATATTGCGAGCGAACTCAACGAGCTCTTTTTTGCTGCCAGCGCAGACGAGCGGCGTCTCATTCTGCTCAACCTCCAAATCGCGGCCCCGATGCCTGGGGACGATGTCCAGCTCGTTCGCGACGCCACCGCCGGCCAGCGGCTGGAAACTGCGGCCCTCGCCCGCGATCGCGAGAGCTTCGCGCAACACCTCGCGCATTCACTGCAAATTCCGCGCGCGCAGGCACGCCGCATCGCCGCCGACCTGCTTGGCGAGCCGATCGTGATCGCCGCCAAGGCGATCACGATGCCGCGCGACGTTGTTTATCGCATCCTGCTGTTCGTCAATACGACGGTCGGTCATTCGGTGGAGCGGGTCCACGCGCTCGCCGCGCTGTACGACGAATTGCCGATCGGCGCCGCCGAACATATGGTCGCGATCTGGCAGGCCTTGCAGCGGCACGACCAGGCCGCCGCGAAACACCTGCCGCTGGCGTGGAATGACGAGGCCCGCATCCGTGCTCGTACCGCAACTGCGGCGGTACGCCGGGCGCCAGCGCCGCAGCGGCGCGGCGAGCGTCGCGACGTTTCTTAACTCACAATATCGAGAAAGTTGCGGCCGGTGGAATTCTCGACCTCGACAATCCAGAGGTCCGGATCGAATTTCATCTCGCGCTCAAGCTTGGCTTCGACCGCCGCGTCCGGCGCCGGCTGCTGGGCGAGGCTTGCCGTGAACGAGCGGTCGGCGCCACGGCTGGTATCGAGCGCACTTTGCGGGGCCGGCCCGAACAGGTCGGACGTGCCGTCCAGCCGGCTGATGCGCACGAATACCGCGCCGGCCTCTTCCGCGCCGCGGCGGCGCACCACCGCGAACGCGCCCTCGACCTGGCAACGGCGCAAATAGGCTGCGACCCACAGTGCGGATTTGAGGCGCATCGCTCGGCTCACAACGGTCGAGGAGATATGACTCCAACCGCGCTAACCCGCAAACCCGAGCCAAAGCGCTATTGCAGCGGATGGCCGACCAAGGCGGACAGGGCGCGCACCAGGCGATCGGAGACCGCCCCAGTGACGGGAAGCTTGCGCTCGCGCTCGAATTTCCCGATCGCGGCGCTGGTTGCGTCGTCGAGAATGCCGGATGGCTCGATCTGACCGTAGCCATAGTCCGACAAGGCGCGCTGCACCGCGGCGATCCGGGGCGATGGCCCGATCAGGTCGGCGATCGGATCGTCGCGACGTTCGGCGACCGGCTGTGGGGCTAGCGCTGTCGCCGCGACATGAGCGGAAATCGTCGCCTGCGCCGGCCATCGCGCATCGATGCCGGAGGCCTGCGAAGCCTTCGGATTGGCGAAGAATGGCGCCGGATGCGAACCCGATTGCAAGAATACAGCATTGACAATGATAACGGCGCTCGCCGCAACCGCAGCGAGGATGGCGAAAAAATCCACCGGACGTCGCGTGGCTTTGGCCCACAGCCGGAAGGCCAATGCTGCGGCGGCGCCGGCGGCGCGCGCGCAGAAGCGGCGTTGGGTGTTGCGGCGGTTACGCACTTTTCTTGACCGGATTATCGTGGATGGCGTTGCGCGCGATCGCGGCGCTCGACGGTTCCGGCGTAATCCTGGCCGGCAGATAGCTCATGACGCCGACGGCCCGCGGCGCAACGGGCTTCTGCCAGGCCTGCAACCGTTCGCAATCGAGCGGCAGCCGCACGGTGACGCGCGTGCCTTCGCCGACGCGGCTGCGGATGGCGAATTCGCCGCTGTGCAGCTGCACCAGGCCCTTGACGATGGAAAGCCCGAGACCGGTGCCGCCGTGGCGGCGGTCATAGGAGCTGCCGGCCTGAAAGTACGGTTCGCCGACCCGCGCCAAGTCTTCATCGTTGATGCCGACGCCATTGTCTTCGACGGCGAAGGTGACATGCGCCGCCTCGGCGCGCACGCCGATCGTCACCGAACCGCCGCGATCGGTGAAGCGGATTGCATTGGACAACAGGTTGAGCAGAATCTGATTGACCGCGCGCTTGTCGGCGACCATCTCGGGTAGATCGTCGGCGACCACTTTCTCAAGGTGCACGCCCGCCTCACGCGCCCGCAGCGCAAGTATGCCGCAGCAGGCGGCGACCACATGGGCCGGCGCAAAAGGCTCCGGCGTGATCTCAAAATTTCCGGTCTCGATCTTTGACATATCGAGGATGCCGTTGACCACCGAGAGCAGGTGAAGACCGGATGCATTGATGACGCCCGCATATTCACTGCGGCGCCTGGCATCGAGCGCCAGCTCATTTTCCCTCATCAGCATCTCGGAAAAGCCGATAATGGCATTGAGCGGCGTGCGTAACTCGTGACTCATGGTGGCGAGGAAACGGCTCTTGGCGGCGTTGGCGCGCTCCGTCTCAGCATGGGCGTCGATAAGCGCCTGCTGCTGTAATTTGCGCTCGGTCACGTCGCGCAATACCGCGACGACCTCGCGCCGATTTTTACCGTTTGATTCGTCGCTGGTCTGCTGCAACGGTCGGCAGCGCATCTCAACCCAGACGAATTCCGTCGTGGGCCGGCCGTCGGTATCGGCGGCTTCTCGCCGGACGCGGAACTCGACCGAACGCGGTTCACCGAAAGCGGCCGCGTCGCCCAATGCAGTCAGATAAGCCGGACGGTCAAGAACGTGGACGCGCTCGAACAGGCCGTGGCCGTGCAATTGCCCGGTACGCAATCCAAACAAGGGTTCGGCGGCCGGCGATACGAACAGCACCGCGCCGTCGCGGTCATGCCGCGTAATGACGTCGGCAATATTGCGCGCCAGGAGCCGGTAGCGGTCCTCCTCCGCGTAGAGCAGCCAAAAGCTGGTTCGCGCCAAAGCTTCGCCGCCGAGCGCCAGGCCGGTCGCATAGAGACCGGCCGAAACGATGCCGAGCGTCGCCAAGGTTTCGGGCGCGTTCGTGCCAAGCGGCGGCAAAAGATGTTGCGCTCCGAGCAGCATCAGTAGACCGGCCGCGGCAAGCGCGAAGGTGGAGGCGATGGCGACGACACGGCGCGACGCCGAAAGCGCCGCATCGAGCGGCACGATCACAAGCCAGATGGCGGCAAACGACGCGATACCGCCGGTGGCCGCGGCAAGCGCCGTCACCAATCCGGTCAGGGCGAGCGAAGACAAGATATGGGCGCTCTCGTAGCGGCCGGTGCGCGACAAAAAATAAGCGATGAGAATAGGCGCGACCAGCCAGGCAAAGATCAGCAGTTCGAGGGCGCTCGGAGCGCCGCGGACGAGCAGGTAAGCCGGGAATGACGACAGCGCGACGATGCTGCCGAGCAAGCGCGGCGCAATAAAGGCGCGATGCCGCGCCGCCGTCAGCACATCATGCTGCGCCGAGGGATGCACCAGCGTTTCGACGTAATCGCGGATTGGCGCGAACAGGCCCACGTTCCCGACGCACGCCCGCTTTGCGAGACGCGCTCCCCTTTTTCTGTGGCGCGGATCGTGTCAGAGGCCGCTTAAGCGAAAGCTAAGGCATAAGGCGCGGCGCGATGGCGAGCGGGCTTCAGCGCGGCGCTAAGTCCCGATCATGGTGAATCGCCCGTTGCCGCAGACAGTTGCCAAATGTTTGCGATTAATGCGGCAGGCGAATCCGGCCCGCCGTTGCGGCACTTTTGCGGTTCCGAAATCCCGGCAAGAGGCGTAATCTCGCGCGTTCGCTAAAATTTTAGCTAAATTATATTTTTTCCAATTGTTCGAAAATTTGCGGCGTATTCTGTTCGATTATGGGCAAAAACGTACCGGGCGAGCGAACGCCGCCTTCAATGCTGCCTGCTAGCTTCCCGTCACGTGCGGCAACCTTTGTCGCGGGGGATGTGGGTCTCATGTTCTTTCTGTTGCGCATGGCGTTCTGGCTCAGCCTGGTGCTGATCCTGTTGCCCAGCGGCTCTTCGGAGCGAGCCGCACCGGCGACCGAGGTCAATGCGTCGCAAGCCATTTCGGCTGCTTCCGCTACCGTTGGCGATCTGCGGCAGTTCTGCACCCGCCAGCCCGATGCCTGCACCGTCGGCTCGCATGTGGCGACCGAACTGGGCTACAAGGCTCAGGCCGGTGCGAAGATGCTTTATGATTTCTTGACCGAGAGACTGGCGTCCAAGGACGGGTCGAAGGAGCTGTCCAAGGAGCCGACCACGCCCAAGGTGACGGACTCGCTCTTCAGCGGCAGCGTGACGCCTGCCGGCAAATCGGCCGCGGACCAAGCCTCGCAGAACACGCTCACCCCGGCCGACTTGGTTCCCGCATGGCGGGCTCCAACGCCGCACAAGAGCGTCAAGCACTCGGCTTAAGGCCTCCCCGGCCCTCCAATTCGATCGGCGGACGCGCAAATTTCGTGCGCCGGGTGTCGGCCATCGCCCGACACGTCGACCTGTCATCCGGAGCGCCTTATATAGTGGGCAACGCTCCAGTTCTGAAATCCGATTTTGGGCACCCCGGCGCAATGGCTGACATCGACGATATCATCGGTAATTTCTCGGTCCTTGACGACTGGGACGACCGCTATCGTTATTTGATCGAGCTTGGCCGCGAGCTGCCGCAACTGCCGGAAGCGGCACACAACGCGGCCAATAAAGTGCAGGGCTGCGCCAGCCAGGTCTGGCTCGACACGACGGTGCGTGCGAACGGAGCGGGCGGTCCGATCCTGATCTTCACCGGCGACAGCGACGCGCATATCGTGCGCGGCCTGATCGCGATTCTGTTCGCGATGTATTCGGGCAAGAGCGCAAGCGACATTCTCGCCCGTGATGCCGTCAAGCTGTTCGAGGAACTGGGCCTGCGCGAGCACTTGACCCCGCAACGTTCGAACGGCTTCCGCTCTATGGTCGAACGCATCCGCTCCGACGCACGCGCTGCGCTGGCTGCGTGACATGCCCGCATCGCCGGTCCGCTGACTGCACATCCGGACGGGTATTCAAGCCGCGCCGGCAATCGTATTGTAAGTCGCATCGGGCGTAGGGGTTTCCCCTTGGGCAATCACAATCTCCGCGCGGGACTGACGGATGTATTTGCCGGCGCGGTCTGCAGCATCCTGTCGATCGCGTATTGCCTGTCCTATGCGGCACTCATCTTCACGGGTCCGCTCGAGCACCTATTGTCCTACGGCATCGCGGTGACATTCCTGTCGGCCGCCCTTGGCGGCGCGATCGTGGCGCTGCGCAGCTCCCTGCCCTTCGCCGTAGCCGGCCCCGACAGCTCCATCTCGGTGGTCTTGGCGGCACTGGTCGCAACGCTGGTGCAGCACCTCGCGGCCGCAGGCGGCACCGAGCTCCTCGAACCGGCTCTGATCGCCATGGCGTTGGCGACCGCATTGACCGGATTATTGCTCTGTATCCTTGGCTTCACGCATGCGGGGCGCGCCATCCGATTTGTGCCCTATCCGGTCATTGGCGGGTTCCTCGGCGCGACCGGTTGGCTCTTGATCACCGGCGCGGTCCAGGTTGTCGCGGATCAGCAACCGACGCTCGCCAATATCGGCGCCTTCGGCGACGCCGCGATTTGGATCAAGATCGCCGCCGCCGTGACCGTCGCAATCATCCTCTATGCGCTGCTGCGGCGCTCCAAAAGCCCGTTCATCCTGCCCGGCGTGCTGCTGGCTGCGCTCGCGGTGACGCATCTGGTGTTGTTCGCGACCCGAACGCCAATCGCCATTGCGCAAGACAACGGCTGGTTATTCGGGCTGCAGCCGGCGGCCGGCCTGACGCTGCCGTGGAAATTCGCAGCCCTGCAACGCTTCCCCTGGTCGTCGTTGCCGTCGATCGCGGGCGACGTGCTCGCGGTCATTTTCGTGACCGTTACGAATTTTCTGCTCAACACGACGGGGCTCGAGATTGCGACCCGAAGCGAAGCCAATATCGAACGCGACCTCAAAGTGCTCGGGCTTGCCAATGTCGCGATCGCTGCGTTTGGCGGCTATGTGAGCTGCACATCGTTCAGCCGCTCCATGTTGGTCCGCACCGCCGGCGCCACCGGCCGGATCGGCGGCATCACCGTGGCAGCGATCTCGGCGGCCGTGCTGTTCGCCGGTCCGTCGTTTCTCGGCTATGTGCCGAAATATATTCTCGGCGGCCTTCTGTTCTATCTCGGCGCCGATCTGGTCTATCAGTGGCTTGTTCTTTCGTCGCGGCGCCTGCTGCTGATCGAGTATCTGTCGCTGATCGCCATCGCCATCTTGATCATCTATTCGGGCTTTATCGCCGGCGTATTGATCGGGATCGTGATCGGTTGCGCGACCTTTGCGCTGAGCGCGAGCCGCGTCAACGCCATAAAATTCAATTTCGACGGCTCGGAATACCGCTCCTCGTTCGACCGCGGCCCCTATGAACTGTCGCTCCTGGCCGATTATGGCCGCGAGATTCAGGGCATGACGCTGCAGAGCTATCTCTTTTTTGGCTCAGCCAATCGGCTCTATCAGCACGTCAAGGCGCTGTTGTCGGCGCAGCCGAATTGCCGTTTTTTGATCTTCGATTTTCGCCTCGTTACCGGCATCGATTCGTCGGCGACGCACAGTTTTGCGCAGATCAAGCAAGCGGCCGCCGCCTGCGGCACGCGGATCGTGCTGGTCAATCTCAAGCCGGAACTAGACCGCGCCTTTCGCACCGCCCGGTTTGTTTCCGACGACGTCGTTGTTGCATCGGATGTCGACCGCGCGCTCGAATTTTGCGAGCAGAATATCATCGAAGCGCATCGCACCGCTGCCGACAACGAGCGGTCATTGCGGACCTGGTGGTCGGATGCGCTCGGCGGCACCGCAAATGCCGATCGCCTGGCCGAATATTGCCGGCGTCTCGAAGTGCCGGCCGGCCAAATCATCGCCCGGGAAGGCGACCCTGCCACTTCCATGCATTTCATCCTCGAGGGACGTGTCGGTATCGTGGTCAATACCGGCGACGGGCGAACGATGCGGGTACGCAGTCTGGGGCCGCATACTACGATCGGGGAAATGGGATTGATCACCGGCCGGGCGCGCAGCGCCAGCGTTGCAGCGGAGGCGGCGAGCGTGCTTTACGAGCTCACGGCTGAGAACTACGAGCGCATCAAACGCGAAGATCCCGCGCTCGGTCAGGCGCTCCTCGGCTATATCGTTTCGGTCATGTCCGAGCGGCTCAGCTTCGCCAATCGCGCCGTCGGCGTTCTGCAGCGTTGAATATATTGCAGCCTCAGCCGCGCTCTCGGCGCCGGCGGCGCTGCTGGCCGAGCCCCATATCCTTGGCAAGCTTGGAACGCGCGGCCGCATAATTGGGCGCGACCATCGGATAGTCGGGCGGCAACCCATACTTTTCGCGGTACTGATCGGGCGTCAGATTGTAGCGCGTGCGCAAATGGCGCTTCAGCGACTTGAATTTTAATCCGTCTTCCAGGCAAACGATGTATTCGGGGGTCACCGAGCGCTTGATCGCTATGGCCGGCTTGGGCGGTTCTACCGCAGTCGCCGCCTGAGCACCCGATACGCGCTTCAGGGCTGCGTAAATTTGGCTGATGAGACCCGGGATTTCGCCGCTCGGAACCGAATTATGGCTCACATAGGCGGAGACGATGTTGGCGGCGAGTTCGATGTAGACGGTGTCACCCGCGTTCTCTGCCATGGTCGGATCTCATTTCGGGAACTCGTGAAACGCTCGACATCAACTTGAAATATACTAGTCCCGGAGAGTAAAGGCAATAAAACATCGCTATAGGCAAGGCAGATTGCTTATGACTGAAAATATATATTGCGGCGCTATTCGAAAACCGCACCCCTGCGCCAGTCAAAATCGCCCGGCACGGCGAAAACTGCCGCTACATGCGGTTAGGCGCTCTGCTCGATGTGGGTGCGCAGTTCAGTAATCGAGCCGAAGCGAAGCGTGCCCTGCGGCAGTTGCGCTTCGATGGAGCCGTCGGAATACAAAGTATAGGCCATGCCTTCGACGACGCCCGATTTGAGTACCGACACCGGCTCCATCTCTGGCGCTGCGTCCAGCGCGAGCGTCGAAGCTGTATCGATAGCCGCTTCGGCGTTAGGATCCGCATCGGCCGCGGACGCAGCGGCCACTTGCGGCGGCGGCGCAGCTCGCATCGGCCGCGGGCCCTTCGGCCAAAGCGCATCAAAGGACGGACCCTCGGACCGGTCGGATTTACTAGGCGGCCGTGAGTTTACCTCAAGTCGCGATGTGAGCCGTGCCGGCGCCTCACCATTTTTTCGCTTTGCCGGATGTGTTTTCTCGGTCGCGGCAATCGCAACATCCACACTCGTCGGCGAATCCGTCGCCGCGATCGGCGACAACGAAAAATCGGTCTCTTCGACGACCCGTGCAGTTTCGAGCCGAGCAACAACGGGAGTTTTTTCCGGCAGACCGTCAACATGCTTGGCGCCGGCCGAAACGGGCGCCGCCGCAGCGAGCGGGCGCAGCGCCGGCTTCGGCAACGGAATTTGCCCCGGTTCATCCGGCACCCGCGCCGTTACGATTGGCCGTTGCGCAAGCGCGTGTTCGATCCGTTGCAGGACGCGCAGCGCCAGACCGAGGCCGATCAAAAGCAGCCCACCGACCGCCGCCACCACGCCCGGCGTCACGATCGTGGTGTCGAAAGTACGGTCGTGGAGCGACACGCCGGAGGCCGCCAATAATATTCCGGCGACGCTCAACGCACCACCAAACGCCAATAAAAGCAAGTACATACGCCTATCCCCGGCTCCAACAAGTCACACCAAAACAGGCGCCAAAGCAGAGCGCCACGAGCCATATCAAGGCAGTATTGTGACGGCGCTGCCGAGGCCGCGCAAGGATTTTTATCCGGTATTCGTCTCTAGCCTGACCGGGCGAGCCGCCCTCACGGACCTAGCACCGCCGTTGCCCAACCCCCTGCGAAGGTCCTATTTAGAGGAACTATTCGCTTTCCCCGACGGTTGCACCTGCGCCAGATACCGGCCGTTTCGGCTTCACATTGAGGAGTAGACCAATGGCATTCACCCTGCCCGAGCTTCCCTATCCGTACGACGCGCTGACGCCGCATATGTCGCGCGAGACTTCTCGAATTCCATCACGACAAGCATCATCAGGCCTACGTGACCGCCGGCAACAACTTGGCCAAGGGCACGGAGTGGGAAAACAAGCCCGTCGAGGAGGTCGTAAAGGGCACTTTTGGCAAGAACCCCGGCCTCTTCAACAATGCCGCGCAGCATTTCAATCACATCCATTTCTGGAAGTGGATGAAGAAGGGCGGCGGCGGCGATAAGCTTCCCGGCAAGCTCGAAAAGCAGCTCACCTCGGACATCGGGCCGATCGCCAAAGTGAAGGAAGATTTGGTTCAGGCAGGCGTCACGCAGTTCGGTTCGGGCTGGTGCTGGCTTGCGGTCAAAGACGGCAAGATCGCCATCATGAAAACCCCCAATGGCGAGAATCCGCTGGTGCACGGCGCCAAGCCTATCCTCGGCTGCGACGTCTGGGAGCATTCCTACTACATCGACTATCGCAATCGGCGTCCCGATTACCTCAAGGGGTTTTTCGATAACCTGGTCAATTGGGATTATGTGGCCGAGATGTACGAAGCGGCCATGAAGTAGGGCGCAAGATGCGCCGATGCCCGCGAGCGGGGCCTTTCGGCCCCGCTCTTTTTCGTGTTGCTGCACATTTGACGCATTGCCCGGCCCGGATTCTCGTTTCATGACTTGGCGCGCAAAAGCGCCGATCTGAAGCCGGGCCGATCGTGCAACACGTGGCGGTGGACTCCCTTCCCTTTCGCTCGAAAGCGATTGCCGACGCGCGCGGTCTCGATGCGTTGGCGATCGTCGTATTGGCGCTGATCGCGGCGATCGCCGCCTTCACGTTTCGCGATTACGGTCTCGGTTGGGACGATTATACCCAATCCCAGTATGGCGACCTGTTGGTATCGCTTTATTCGTCCGGCTTTGCCGACAAGCGCGCGCTATCCTTCGTCAATGTCTACATGTATGGCGGCGGCTTCGATCTCCTTGCCGCGCTCGCGGCGAAGGTTCTGCCATTCGGCCTGTTCGCGACGCGGCGGCTCATCGGCGCCGCCGTCGGTCTCGTCGGCCTGTTTGTGACCTGGCGCCTCGGCCGGCGCGTCGGCGGCCCGCTCGCTGGATTTGTCGCTCTCCTCCTGCTGGCCACCTGCCCGCTCTACTACGGGGATATGTTCATCAATTCCAAGGACGGACCGTTTGCCGCGGTCATGGCGCTTGCGCTACTCGGGATCGTGCGCGCGTTCGACGAATATCCGCGAGCGACACCGGCAACGGTCGCGCTTTGCGGCATCGGCGTCGGTCTTGCGATCGGCGCTCGCGTTCTTGGCGGTTTTGCCGTCGTCGACGTGCTGTTGGCGCTGATATTTATTATTTTCATGCGATCGCGCGAAAGCGCGTTAAAGCCTGTCTTGGG
Organism: uncultured Alphaproteobacteria bacterium; assembly: GCA_963816565.1. GTDB lineage: Bacteria > Pseudomonadota > Alphaproteobacteria > Rhizobiales > Xanthobacteraceae > BOG-931. Next base: position 102,502 of record CAWFLM010000009.1, read on the forward strand.
CGAATGCGGTTCGTTTTTGACCGCTTTCATTCCCGGCGCGATCCTCGCTTATCTCGTTATGGGCATGGTCTGGCCGTGGAGCGTGCTTGCGCCGCTTAACCCCTTTCGCGCGGCCGCCTATTTTTCCCACGACTTCGAAAAACCGTGGCGCGAGCTGTTCGACGGTCGTTTGATCCCCATCACGCAAATGCCGCGGAGCTATGTGCCGACGCTTATCGCGCTCAAACTGCCGGAGCTGATGCTTGCGCTCGGCATCTGCGGAACCGTCGCCGGGATCGTTGCCGTGGGGCGACGAGACTGCGGCACCCTCGGCCGCCGTGCCGGGCTACTCACGATCCTGCTCGCCGCAACAATTCCGATTCTGCTCACAATCGTCGTGCATCCGTATCTCTACAACGGCATTCGCCATCTGCTCTTTGTGATACCGCCCTTGGCCGTGCTCGGAGGATTCGGCGCCGCTTGGATCGCTCGGCGGCTGCAACAATACGGCACCACCGCCGTGGCCGCAGGCAGCCTCGCATGCGTTGCCGGAATTACCTCCCCCATCGTCGATATGGTGAAGCTGCATCCTTACGAGTATACGGATTACAATCATATCGCCGGCGGCGTTCGCGGCGCCAAATCGAAATTCATGCTGGATTACTGGGGACTATCGCTCACCCAGGCGTCGCGGCAGTTGCTTGCTTATGTTGCCGACAGCCATCAAACACCGCCTAATGGACACTGGACCGTTGCAGTGTGCGGTCCGCATCCGCCGGCCGCCGTCGCGCTCGGGCCGCTGTTCACGACCACCTGGGATCCCAAGGGGGCCGATTTCGCCATGCAACTCGGCGTTTTCTACTGCGCCAAGCTCAATGCGCCGCCGCTGTTCGCGATCGTGCGCGACGGCGTCGCCTATGCGCGCGTGTACGACCTTCGCGGCAGCTCGATCTCTTCGCTGCTCACCGTCCCGGGCATCGATAAAACGCACTATTAGCTAACCAAGAGAAAAGCCAATGACCAACGTCACACCGCGAGCCTATGTTTTCGACGCCTACGGAACGCTGTTCGACGTCCACGCTGCAATGGCCCGGCACCGCGAGGCGGCCGGTCCGGATGCGGAACGCTTTTCAGAGCTGTGGCGGCTCAAGCAGCTCGAATACAGCTGGACGCTGACGCTCGCCGGTCAATACGTCGATTTCTGGACCCTGACGCAGCGCGCGCTGGATTACGCATTGGCGCGCGTGCCATCGGTCGATCGTGCGTTGCGACCGCGACTTCTCGAAGCCTATCAGAAGCTCGACGCTTATCCCGACGCGCGCGACGCGGTCGCCGCACTTAAGGCGCGCGGACTTTCCACCGCGATCCTCTCCAACGGTGCGCCTGCCATGCTCAAGTCCGCCGTGGAGGCGTCCGGGATGGCGCCGATGCTCGACGCTGTGCTCTCGGTCGACGCAGTGCGCATGTATAAGCCGCGGCCCGAAGTCTATGGGCTTGTCATCGATCGCTTCGCGCTACGGCCGGAGGAAATCGTGTTTGTATCGTCGAACCGTTGGGACGTGATGGGTGCGGCGGCATTCGGCTTCCGCGCGCTCTGGGTCAATCGCACCGGCATGCCCGACGAATATGCCGATCATCCGCCGCTGCGGACCGTGCCCGATCTATCGGTCGTAACATCGATGGAATTTTGACGCTAAGCGTTTACCGCGACCTGCAGCGGCGCAGTTGGCTCAGGTACGGCGACCGCCGGCAACAATTTGGGCGCGACGAACCGGCCGGCTTCGAGATCCTCGATCTGCCGGTCGATCTGCTTCATGACGTAGCGCGAATACGGTCCGACATGGAGATAGAATGCCATCAGCGTGACGATGGCGCGGACCGACTGCGGATTCTTCGACATGCAGGTGGTGAACGCCTTCCAGAACCGCTCGCGGCCCTCCGGCAGGCGCGACAGCAGTTCGTGCACCATGTTGATGGTGGAGAGCCGGCGTCTGATATCGCCCTCGGGCAATTCCTTGCGACGGCCCGAGCAATCGAGCATGGCGGAAAGCCGCTCCAGCCGGCCGCAAAAGGCGTCGGGATCGTAAATCCGATCGAGAATTAGGCGGTAATCGCGCAGGATTTCGAGACGCGAGCGCTTGGTCTCGTAATTGACGCCGGCGGTGCACTGATCGCCTTTGCCGGCGGGCGCCGAGTCATGGTCGACATGCAAACGGCCTTCGCGGGCCAATCGTCGCGTCAGTTGCGTATTCGGCAGCGCATAGAGGAGGCCCACCATCGCAATCGGGATCGCGGACTCCTCGATCAATTCGATCATCGGTTCGGCGACCGAGCCCCGCTCGGTGTCGAAACCGACAATGAAGCCCGCCGTGACGAACATGCCAGCGTGATAAATTTTATGGACGCTTTCGTGAATGCTGCGCCGTGTATTCTGCTTCTTGCGCATCGCGATCAGCGTTTCGGTATCCGGACTTTCGATGCCGACGAAAATGGCAAAGAAGTTGGACCGCTTGAGCATCGCCAACAGATCGCCATCGTCGGCCAGATTGAGCGAAGCCTCGGTGGTGAATTCGAACGGATAATCGTACCGCTCCATCCATTTTTCGAGCACCGGCAGGAACGCTTTGATCGCCTTTTTGTTGCCGATGAGATTATCGTCGACGAAATCGACGTGGCCTCGATAACCGAGCCGATAGAGCGCCTCAAGCTCGGCAAGCATCTGGTCGTGCGTCTTGGTGCGCGGCGACCGGCCGTAAAGCTCGATGATGTCGCAGAACTCGCAAGTGAACGGGCAGCCGCGCGAGAACTGCACCCCGATGTAAAGGTACTGCTCGAATTTCAACAGATCGAAGCGCGGCACCGGCGTCTTGGTGACGTCGACTTGGAATTTCTCGGCCACAAACATGCCCTCGCGGCTGCCCTGCTCCCAGGCCGCGACGAATTGCCCGATGATGTCCTCGACTTCGCCAAGAACACGGAAATTTGCGCTGTCGTAGCGGTGCGGACTGGACGTTGCATCGGGACCACCAACGACGACCGGCAGGCCGCGGGCACGACACATTTCAATAAGTTCCAAGGAATCCGACTGCTGGAACAGCATGCCGCCGGTCATCACCATATCGGCCCAGTCGAGATCGCTCTCGGCCAGCTCTTCGGTGTTACGGTTGACCAGCCGCACGTTCCAGGACTTCGGCAACAGGGCCGCTACCGTGATGAGACCGAGCGGAATCGCCGGATATCGCGCCCCAACCAGTTCGCAGGCTTCCGAAAAGTTCCAGAACGAATCCGCCATGAACCGCGGATAGATCATGAGCACGTTGCACGGGCTGGCTGCCAATGCGCTGGCGACGACGTTTTGCTGCTGTTCCAAGAAACCCCACCCCGTGCCGGCAAAGCACAATTCGCGCAGTATGGCGGTATTGGTCGATAATACAAGGACAAAGCCGGTTCCATCCGACCCTGTCGAGAAGCCGAAAATTAACGCCGGATCATGGCGTTATCGCGGCTTCCTACGCTCGGATGTGACCCGCGACGAAGCTTCCGGTAGTCTTCGACCCAAGCTGTCACCGCCACCGGGGAGAGAAGCAAAATGCGCGCCGCGTTCTATGAGCACAACGGTCCCGCTCGTGAGGTGCTCAAACTCGGCGAATTTGACACGCTGCGTCCCGACCCGGGCGAGGTCCGCGTCAAACTTGCGACATCCGGCGTCAATCCCTCCGACGTTAAGGCGCGCTCGGGCGCGACCCGCAAAATCGCCTATCCGCGCGTGATCCCGCACAGCGACGGCGCCGGCGAAATCGACGCGGTGGGAGATAGCGTATCGTCTTCCCGCCTGGGCGAGCGGGTCTGGGTATGGAATGCGCAATGGGCGCGCGCTTTCGGCACCTGCGCCGAATTTGTCGCGCTGCCATCGCCGCAAGCGGTGCGCCTGCCGGCACATACCAGTTTCGAAATCGGCGCCTGCCTCGGCATTCCCGCGATGACCGCTTGTCACGCCATCGCGGTCTCAGGCGCAGCGCCCGGCATGACGCTGTTGATCGCGGGAGGCGCCGGCGCCGTCGGCCACTATGCCGTGCAGTTCGCCAAGACTGCGGGCGCCACTGTCATAACTACCGTCAGCTCGCCGCAAAAGGCGGCTGCGGCGCGCGCCGCCGGCGCCGACCACACCATCGACTACAAACGCGAAAACGTCGGCGAGCGCGTGATGGCCATCATTGGCAGTAAAGGCGTCGACGCCATCGTCGAACTGGACATTGCCGCCAATGCCAAGCTCATTTCCCAGGTGCTGCGCCCGCGCGGCGTGGTCGTCGTTTATGGAACGGGCGCCATGGCGGCTGAAGTTCCGCTGTTCTTCCTTTTGCGCAACGCCATCACGCTGAAATTTATTTACGTCTACGAGCTCGATGCGGCCGAACGCGCCGCCGCGCTTGCCGGGATCGAACGCGCGCTCATTGCCGGCACGCTTCGCACCAATGTCGGAGCGACTTTCCCGCTCGCCGACGTTGCCGCCGCACATGAAGCGGTCGAACAGGGCAAGGTCCTTGGCAACGTCGTTGTAAAAATTTCGTAACGACGCTAAGCCGCGTCTTCCGCCGCCGGCTCCGCGTCCGGATTTTTCAGAGCGGTCACGATCTGTTGCTTGGTCAGCCGCGTGCCGTCGTCGCCCTCGATCAGCAATGCGACGCGGCCGCCGCTGTTGATGTGCCGCGACCAGCTCATGGCTTCGTCGAGCGTACTCAACTCCTTGAACAGATGACGATCCTTCTCCAACGGCGAGATTGATTGCGAGCCGCGCGGGCCGGAATAAACGCGATAGGTCATATTGGCCTCCTGTTGTTCCGCTTATCTCGACCCGGATATAGGCGCCAAATGCGCCGGGTCTGTGTCAGGGTTTATCGCCGCGGCGCGTTGACGCACGAACTTCCGCCGCTACGATTGCCCAAAATCGCGTCGGGAGGTCGAACGTTCATGCGCCCATTTTTTTTGCTTGCCGTTGCACTGGCTGTTGTCGCGGCAATCCTTGCGGGTCCGGCCAGCGCGCAGGATGGCGCTGCCTATGTCGTCACTTACGTCGAACTGATGCCGAGCGAGATTGCCGGCGGCGCCTCGCTCCTGAAACACTATCGCGACGCCAGTAGAACGGAACCCGGCAGCATGCGGTTCGACGTATTGCATGAAATCGCGCGGCCGAACCGCTTCGCGATTATCGAAATCTGGAAAGACAAGGCCGCGCGCGACGCCCACGATCAAGCCGCCGCCTCACGGCAATTTCGCGACAAGCTCAAGTCCATCGAGGATGCGCCCATCGACGAACGTGTCGACAATCCGCTCTACATGGCGCCGGCAAAAACTTCGGCGCAGCCCGCCGCAATTTATGTCGCGACGCACGTCGATGTCATACCGCCCGGCAAGGACGATTGCATGGCGGCGCTCAAGGCCATGAGCGTCGATACCGCCAAGGACCCCGGCAACATCGCCTACCAAGTGCTGGTGCAGGCCGGCCGGAGCAATCACTTCACCGTGCTCGAAGCCTGGGGCAGTAAAACGGCGCTCGATGCGCATGCCATGGCCACGCACACGCGCAGTTTTCGCGAGAAGCTCTCGCCGCTTGCCGGCGCGCTTTACGACGAGCGTTTCTATAAGGCGCTCGATTGAGCGTTTCGATTATTTCGGCGGCGGGAAGACTTGGTCGCTGTAGGGTAGCACCGTCGGGCGCGCGATCACGATGAAGGCATGGTCGAGCGTGCGGTGGCAGGCATTGCAGCCGGCGCTGAGGCTGTCGAAGGCAGCGGCGAATGCGGCGCTGTTTTTGCCGTCAACCGCCTTTTGCAATGCATCGAGCGGGGCGCCGACGTGCTGCTTGACGATATCGTCGCCGAGCATCTTGCCGACATCGTCAAAACCGTCGCTCAGTTCGCCAACCTCGTAACCGGCGAGCGGCCAGTTTGCCGCATGCCCCGCAAACCAGACCTTGATGTGGCGTTCCTGCTGGCGCGCCATGACGTCGGCGAGGCTCGGCTGATAGGGCTCGTCTTGCGACGCCGCCGTTGGCGGGGGCGCACTGTCCTGCGCACGCGCCGCAAGCGTGACAAGCAGCGCCGCCGCACCTATCGCGCCAACGATGGCTGTCTTGGTGATGCTCATTGCACAGCCTCAACTCAGTGGCGCCAGGTCCTGGCTGCATTCCTTGGAATGCGCCTGCTGACAAGCCGCATACAACGCGGGGCACGATCGCGCCGCGGCTAATGCCTCGTCGACGGTCTTGGCCCGATCGCCCGCTGCGCGCGACTGCCCATCATAGATGAGGACCGCATCGTCGCGTTCGATGCCGCGATCGTTCATCAGGAAACGACCGGCGGCGTCAAAAAACACGGTTGCAGTATTGATCGCGTCGTTGAGCTTCTTGGTGTATTCGGCGTTGACCCTGGGATCCGGCTTGACCGCGCGTGCGTGGACCGCGATGTCGGTGTACAGCACATTGAGCTTGAAATAGATGCCGCCGCACTGCGCCAGCGCCAGCCAATAGGGCCGGCCGGCGAAGGCACTCGGCGCCGCGACGACCCGGTCGCGCTTATCGACCGGCGCGGGCGGCGCCGGATGCTCGACCTGCTTCGGCTCGCGCTGGGTTCTGCGACGGTATTGCGCCTGTGCGCTCGTCGCGGCGATGACGACCGCAAGCGCGGTCAGAGCGAGTTTGGCGAACGTTCTTCCCATGACGCCAGCCACTAGAACCTTTCGACCCATGGCCGCAGCTCGATCTCCCACGCCCAGGCGCTGCGCGGCTGCTGCAGCAGATGCAAATAACTTTGCGCGATGGCGTCGGGATCGAGCATGCTGTCGGGTTTGTCCGGTGGATCGGGGCGGCGTTCGCTCTTGATGCCGCCATCGATCACCACGTGACCGATATGAATGCCATGCGGCGAGAGTTCGCGGGCCATGCTCTGGGCGAGCCCACGGAGCGCAAATTTTCCCATGGCGAACGGCGCCGACTGGGCATAGCCCTTCACGCTGGCCGACGCGCCGGTGAAAAAGATCGCGCCGTGGCGTTTCGGCAGCATGCGCTTGGCCGCCTCCTGTCGCCACCAGGAAGCCGCCGAAGGCGGTGACCATCAGCGCCTTTTCGACTTCGTCCGGAACCAGATCGACGAATCGGACCGCGCGTGCGGTAGCTCGCATTGTAGACGACCACATCGGGCGACCCGAGGGCGGCTTCGACATCGGAGAACAGCTTGCCCACCTGGGCGCGATCGGTTGAATCGCAGGCAAAGGTCTTGGCGCCGGTCTCTTGCGCCAGCGTCGCCAGATTGGCGGCGCGGCGCGCCGCAAGCGCGACCTTCAGTCCGGTCTTGGCAAACAGGCGCGCCAGGGAGGCGGACAGCCCCGAGCCGACGCCGACAATCAATGCGGTTTTATAGGCAGTTTCGGTCATCGGTTCCTCCCGCCACGCCAACGGCCGTCATAGTCGGCCTGTCTCGATGTGGCTGTTCTGCCACCGATGGTCAATCGATAACCGCGATGGCGTTGATCTCGACCAGGCAGCGCGGGTCGGTGGCAAGCCGCACCACCTGAACCGTCGTCGTCGTTGGCTTGGCGTCGCCGAAATACTCACCCCAGACGCGATTGAGCGCGTCCTGATCGGTCAGATCGGTCACGAAACGATCGGCGGTGACAATGTCGGCGAAGGTCGCGCCCACCGCTTCCAAACCGCGCTTGAGATTCTCCAGCGCCGCCCTCGCCTGTCCCGCCATGTCGCGCGGCATGGCATCGAACTCCTCCGGCCGATGCGGATGATGATGATAGACCGGCGCGGCGGTGACCCCAGCGAGATAGACTGTGGTGCCGCCTTTGACCTTGATCGCCGGCGCGTAGGGCATCCACAGGTCCGGCGCGTTGGGCCAGTGGATGTGTTCGACGGTTTTTGGCATAGGCGGCTCCTCTTGCTGGCTATCGCCATTTAGTGTATATACATTAATTCAGGATGGCGATCACCTACGATCCCGCAAAGCGCGACTGGACGTTGCGGAAGCGTAAGCTGGATTTCGACGATGCGGCAGGGGTATTCGCCGGCTGGACGATCGACATACCCGACTTGCGGCGCGACTACGGCGAGCCGCGCATCAATACGGTCGGCTATCTCGGCGGCCGAATGGTGATCGTGTGCTGGACGCCGCGCGGCAGCGACCGTCGCATTATCTCGATGAGGAAGGCGAATGAGCGAGAAAAAGCGCGTTATCAAGAGCGACCTGAAAGCAGTTGACGCCTACGAGCTGCGCCAGGAGGACTATGACGAAATCCCGGAACTGACCGACGAGGATTTCGCACGCGGTGTCTGGCACAAGGGTGGCAAGCCCATGCCACATGGTCCGCGCGGCAGGCCAAAATCCAAAAATCCCAAGCGCCCGGTGAGCTTACGTCTAGATCCCGATGTGCTGGCCCATTTTCGGCGCGGCGGCCGTGGCTGGCAGAGCCGTATCAACATCGTGCTGCGCAAGGCGGCGAAACTGCCGGTGGAAAAGCGAAAGAAGGCGTAATGATGCGGACGAGAGCCAGAAGCCGCCTACTCGCAAATCCCCACCCCAGCAAAATCCTGGTGGAGGAGTTCCTGAAACCGATGAAGCTGTCGCAGACGGCGTTGGCCCACGCCATCGATGTGCCGCCGCGGCGGATCAATGAGATCGTGCTCCGCAAGCGCGCCATCACCGCCGACACCGATCTGCGCCTAGCCCGCTATTTCAACATGTCGGAGGGGTTTTTTATCGGCCTGCAGACCGATTACGAACTAATGGAACGCAAGCGTGCGATCGGCGATAAGCTCAAGGCGATCAGGCCGAAGGAAGCCTAGCCTCATGCTCTTTTGCTAGACATGAAAATCGATTTTTCAAACCTCCGTGTTCGTCGCGCGCTCGTGAAATTCACGGAGACTGGGGCTAAAGCGAATTGCCCGTTCTGTATTGGAAGAATGATTACCTCCGTTTCGCCAAGCGAAAAAATTATCATACTTCAGGGCATGTAGGCTGGCCGTCGCGCAACTGTATCTGATCAGCCGGGATGGTCCGACGACGAATTCTTAGTTCAATTTGATGTTGAAGAGAAAGGCACTCTTACGAGGATTAGCTATCGATTAGACAAATTTTCGCACTTCCCATTGAGGACAATTCCAGGGTGGTTGTGCCACCTATCAGTGGACGACCTGTCTTTAATCGATAAATCATGTCTCGAAACTGTGCTAAATTTTGCGACAGCAAAAGCAAAAACTAGCTGGGCTGATCTTCTCCTACCAATTCTATCGACCATTCGTCGTAAAAAACTCCCGGTCTCAAGTAGCGACATATGGTCGAACTCTTGTCGCTCATGGATTTTCTAAGAATCGCAAGCAAAAGTTCAAAGAATTCTTGGATTTTGGGCTGCGATTGCTTCTTTTGTTCAATGGCCGGCCACCCGTTCAGCGTAGACGAATGAAGCCAATGTCCCGAGGGCGATATTTGACACCTAGCCACGAAGAATGGTCCGGTCCAAGTCCAACCCTCACATCCTAAACACCCCGAACTTCGTCTCCGGGATCGGCGCATTGAGCGCCACCGAGAAGCACAGCGCCAGCACGCGGCGCGTCTCGGCGGGCGTGATGATGCCATCGTCCCACAGCCGCGCGGTGGCGTAATAGGGATTGCCCTCGGCTTCGTATTGCTCGCGGATCGGCTGCTTGAATTCTTCCTCTTCGACCTGCGACCATTTTTTGCCCTCGGCCTCGATATTGTCGCGGCGCACGGTGGCGAGCACGCTCGCCGCCTGCTCGCCGCCCATCACCGAAATGCGCGCGTTCGGCCAGGTGAACAGAAAGCGCGGGCCGTAGGCGCGGCCGCACATGCCGTAATTGCCGGCGCCGTAGGAGCCGCCAATGATGACGGTGATCTTCGGCACCTGCGCGCAGGCCACCGCGGTCACCATCTTGGCGCCGTCCTTGGCGATGCCGCCGGCTTCGTAATCGCGGCCGACCATGAAGCCGGAAATGTTTTGCAGGAAAAGCAGCGGCACGCGGCGCTGGCAGCACAGTTCGATGAAATGGGCGGCTTTCAACGCGCTCTCGGAAAACAAGATGCCGTTATTGCCGAGAATGCCGACCGGAATGCCGTGGATGTGCGCAAAGCCGGTGACCAGCGTGGTGCCGTAGAGCGCCTTGAACTCGTCGAACTCGGACGCGTCGACCAGCCGCGCGATGACCTCGCGCACGTCGTATTGTTTTTTCAGATCGGCCGGCACGATGCCGTCGAGATCGGCCGCGTCGTATTTCGGTTCGGCCGGCTTGGCGAGCGGAATGTCGACGGCTTTCTTGGTATTCAGATTGCCGACGATGCGGCGGCACAATTCCAGCGCATGGCGATCGTTTTCGGCCAGATAATCGGCGACGCCGGATTTCTTGGCGTGCACCTCGGCGCCGCCCAGTTCTTCGGCGCTGACCACTTCGCCGGTCGCAGCTTTGACCAGCGGCGGGCCGCCGAGAAATATGGTGCCCTGATTGCGCACGATGATGGTCTCGTCTGACATCGCCGGCACATAGGCGCCGCCTGCGGTGCAGGAACCCATCACTACGGCGATCTGGGCGATGCCGGCGGCCGACAGCGTCGCCTGATTGTAGAAGATGCGGCCGAAATGCTCGCGGTCGGGAAACACTTCGGTCTGATGCGGCAGGTTGGCGCCGCCGGAATCGACCAGGTAAACGCACGGCAGCCGGTTGTCGCGCGCGATCTCTTGCGCGCGCAGATGCTTCTTTACCGTCAGCGGATAATAGGTGCCGCCCTTGATGGTGGAATCGTTGCAGACGATGACGCATTCGCGCCCCGAGACGCGGCCGACGCCGGTGATGAGGCCGGCGCCATGGATGGCGTCGTCGTACATGTCGCCCGCGGCAAGCGGCGACAGCTCCAGAAACGGTGCACCGGGATCGACCAGCGTCATGACGCGCTGGCGCGGCAAGAGCTTGCCGCGCGCCAGATGGCGCTCGCGCGCCCGCGGCGGGCCGCCTTCGGCAGCCTTGGCGCGGCGCATGTCGAGCTCCGCGACGAGCGCGCGCATGGCCGCCGCATTGGCGCGGAACTCCTTTGATGCAGTATCGACGCTCGTCGTGATGGCGGCCATGAATCCCCCTCGGCAAGGAGGATTTCACTATGCCCCGGCTGACAACGCAACGCCTAGTGCAGGGCCTAAGCGCGCTACTTCCTGACGCTGGAAGATCACATAGCCGATCACAAACAGCAGGATCGCGGTTGCGATCATGCCGACGATCTGCGGCCAGGCGATCAAGATGCTGGCGCCGAGCGGCAGCGGCGCGCCGAGCACGGCGCCCTGGAGCTGGCTCAGATAGATCGGCCCGAGCGCGCGCGTGGTCGGATCGAGCAACGCCACGACGACCTCGGCGTAAAGCGTCGACGGCGACAGCCGCGCCAAAATCTGCTCGAGTTCGGCCGTTCCCGGCGTTTGCAGGCCGAGCGCCATATAGCGCGGGTCCGGCGGAATGATCATTTGCGCGAAGGCGCCGGCCAGCACCGGCCAGATGAAGGTGACGAGAAGCCACAGGCCGAGCGTGATCAGCGCCGCGGTCGCCGCCGAGCGGAACAGGATCGAGAACAGCAAAGCCAGCGCCAGCCAGACCCCGGCATAAACGATCGTCACCAGGAGAAACACGAAGCTCCGGGCGATCTCCTCGCCGCCCGGCGGAATGCCGATCATCAATAGCCCAAGCCCGATGACGAGAAGCCACAGCGTGACCAGGCTGATCGAAAGCGTCATCAGTCCGGCAAGGAATTTGCCGAACAATAGAGCGTCGCGGTAGATCGGCTGCGACAGGATGCGCGACAGCGTGCGCCGGCTGTGCTCGCCGTTGACGGAATCGAAGCCAAGGCCGATCGCCATCAGCGGCACCAGGAACGACAGGAACGAAACGAACGACGGCAGCGGATCGCGCGACGTGGTGAACAGCCGCAAAAACAGGAACGGATCCTCCGCGGTGGTGTCCTTGATCTGCTGGATGGCGCCGTAAAGCGCCGCCAGCGCCACCAGCACGATCAGCCATTCCAAGACGCGCATGCGTACGCTGGTCAGGTGGTCCGACAGCTCCTTGAGCATGACCACGCCGAGCCCGGAAAACGCCGAGCCTTCACGCTGCATGGCGCTCTCCTTCCTTGACCGCTCCCTCGGGCTGAGCCTCGAAATAGCGGGTATAGATCGCTTCGAGGCTCGGCTCCTGGACGCCGAGGAACTTCAGGCGGCCCTGCATCGCGACGACTTCGGCTGCGGCTTCCGGCCGTACGTCGCGATCGGCATGCAGGCGAAGCTTGCCGATGCCGGTTTTCTCCACCCCGCTGACGCCGGGGATCAGCGCGAGACGCTCGACAAGCCCGGCGCCGTCGGCCTCGATATCGACCACATAGCCGCCGCCAAGCACTTGGCGGCCGAGGTCCGGCACCGACCCCAGCAGCGCGATACGGCCGGCGGAAAACAGCGCGACGCGGTCGCACACGCTTTGCACGCGCTCGAGCAGATGCGAGGACAGCAGCACCGATACGCCTTCGGTCTTAAAGGCGCGGATGATGCCGAGAAGCTCGGTGGTGGCGTGCGGATCGAGGCCCGACGTCGGTTCGTCGAGGATCGCGATCTGGGCCCCCTTCATCAGGATCTCGGCCAGGCCGAGCCGCTGCCGCATGCCGCGCGAGAACGTTCCGACGCGTTTGTCGGCGACATCGGCAAGGCCGACCCGCTCAAGCGCCTCGGCGATGCGCTTTTCGCGCTCGGCGAAGCGAAAGCCGATCAGCCGCGCGGTGTAGCGCATATTGTCGGCCGCGGTGAGATTGTCGTAAAAGCCGACGGTATCGGGCAGATAACCGACACGCCGCTTGACCGAAAGCGGCTCGCGCGCCGGATTGAACCCGAGCACGCTGACCTCGCCTTCCGAAATGTCGGTCAGACCGAGCATCATTAGGATGGTTGTGGTCTTGCCGGCGCCGTTGGGACCGAGCAGACCGAAAATTTCGCCGCGACCGACCGAAAATGAAATGTGGTCGACGGCGACCGCCGATCCATAAGTCTTGGTCAGGCCTTTAGCCTCGATAACGGTGTCTTGGCTCATGGCGATTTGGCTCATCGGCGGCCGAACCTGGCCACCGCGCCGACCATGACCAACAGCGCAACGCCGATGATGCCGACCCCGGCGATGCCCCATAGCGTCGAGGTCGTCACCGTGACGCGGAAGTTGGTCGAGGCCGACTCGCCGCGCGCGGCGGCGCGGATCGTGGTCACATAATCGCCGGCGATCGCCTTGTCGGTCGGCGTGATCAAGGCCTGCACCTCTTTATTGTCATTCGGCGCGATGCGATCGACGGTCTTCGGATCGAAGGTGACTTTCCAGCCGCTCGGCGCCGAGCCGGACAGTTCGACGTCGTCCGCCGGCGCGGTGCCGATGTTGGTAATGACGACGGGCACCGAGGTCTGCTGCCCGGCCGAGGCGCGGGTCGACACCAGGCCCTCACGACCGCTGACATCGAGCCGCGGCTGGCCGGTGATATTGAGGCCGAGATCGGTGGTCGCCGAAGCGTCCTCCGCAGCAACCCGGGCGGTGACCTTGTAGTCGCCGGACGCGGCCGTGTTCGGCGGAGTGACTTTGAGTTTCACGTCCTTGCTCTGGCCGGCGTCGATCGGCACCGCGTTAAGCTCCTGAGCGCCGTATTGTTCGGTGAACGACGTGTCGAAATTCTGCGGCGCTTGCGCCGACAGGCTCACTGTCAGCTTCTTGCCGCTGTCGTTCTTGATACTGAGCTGATATTCGAAGCTGGATTTCGAGTTGCCGCGCAACTCGGGAAGCTGCGGCGTGAGGGAAAGCTTCGCCGGCAGGTCCTTGGCCAGCGTCACTGCGATCGGCAGCTGCAAATTCGTCGAGTTTCCAGTCGCGGCAACAGTGAGCGTTTGCGTGCCCATGGTTGCGTTCTTCGGCACGTCGAGGCGCAACGAGAGCGAAACGCTGGAATCGGTCGCCGGCATTGCCGCGGCCACCGGCTGGCCGCCGCCCAGAAGCGTCGCCGTCCAGCCCGTCGGCACACCCGAGACCGACAGCGCCAGGCGTTCCGGCGCCATGTCATAATTTTGTAATCGCAGGCTGATCGAGGAGGTCTCACCCGGCCGCAGCGTCACCGCCGGATAATCGCTCATCAGATAGAGGCCTTTGACGTCTTTAGGCGCGTCGTCGGCCCTCACGGCCGGCGCCAGCGTGAAAGCGGCGAGAAAAGCGGCAACAAAAGCGGTATGAGCGGCGATAAATCGATATCGCATTGGCGTTGGCTCCCGTGCAGGCAATTGGTTCCGTGTACCCCTTCTCACAACGCGCGGTAAAAGGCACGCGCGAGCGACGGGCATTGTCGGCGTAATCGTGACAAAATCATGCAGATAGGGGCTTATTTAGCAAGGACTGCGGTAGACGGCCGCACTTTAACCGGGACCTGCGCCGATGCGCCGCAGCAAAGAAATCAGCGCCGGGCTGCTCGTGTACCGACGCAAAACCGAACTCGAAGTCCTGCTCGCGCATCCGGGCGGTCCGTTTTGGGTGAAGAAGGACGACGGCGTTTGGACTATCCCGAAAGGCTTGGTCGAGCCCGGCGATGACCTGATTGCCGCAGCGAGGCGCGAATTTACCGAGGAGACACATTTGATCGCCGAGGGACTGCCCGCCAAGGGCGAGCTGATGGCGCTCGCCCCGGTTAACCAAAAGAGCGGAAAGACCGTCCACGCCTTTGCATTCGAAGCGGACCTCGACCTCGCCAGCTTTGCCAGTAACGAATTCCAGATCGAGTGGCCGCCGCGGTCCGGCCGGCCGCAAAACTTCCCGGAGATCGACCGTGTCGCCTATTTCACGATGCCGATCGCGATGACCAAGATCCTCCCCTATCAGCGGCCGCTGCTGGAAGAGCTTGCGCGACGCCTCGGCGTCTAGGCCCGGATATTTACTCGCGCAACACGTCCGGCCAATCGACTTCGTCGTGCGGCAGCACCCAGGATTCGCAGTCGCGCCGCCGCGCGCCATTCGGCCCAGGCCGGCAGGCTCATGACCGCCGCCATGTAGTCGCGGGCGGCGGTGGCGACT
Organism: uncultured Alphaproteobacteria bacterium; assembly: GCA_963816565.1. Taxonomy (GTDB): domain Bacteria; phylum Pseudomonadota; class Alphaproteobacteria; order Rhizobiales; family Xanthobacteraceae; genus BOG-931. The sequence goes on from CAWFLM010000009.1 coordinate 117,605, forward strand.
TCGACCGCATAGGTGTGAAACCGACAGACCACCGGCGCATACATCGCGTCCGCCGCGCCGAACCGACCGAACAAAAACGGGCCGCCGAATTTGGCGCGGCATTCGCTCCAGATTGCTTCGATGCGGGCCACGTCGCTCGCCGCGCCGTCATCGAGCGCGCGCGGTTTGACCGGCCGCGCCACGTTCATCGGCAGATGCCGCCGCAGCGGCAGAAAACCGGCATGCATTTCCGAAGCGACGGCGCGGGCGTGCGCGCGGGCGCCGGCGTCCTTCGGCCACAAGCCGGCGCCAGGAAATTTCTCGGCCAGATATTCGAGGATCGCCAGCGATTCCCAAATGCGCACGTCGCCGTCGATCAGAACCGGCACCCGGCCGGCGCCGCTCAAGGCGGTAACCCGCGCCTTGAAGTCACTCGCTTCAAGCGAGATTACCGTCTCCTCAAACGCAATCCCGGCGACTTTGAGCGCTAGCCAGGGCCGGAACGACCACGACGAATAGTTTTTGTTGCCGATGATGAGATGCAATGCCATGGCCGCTTGTAACGCCGATTCCGCCTGCGCGAAATCCCGGGTTACAGTGCGGTCGGAAACGCGATGGCCGACTTGAACGAGTCCGGTAACGACCGCAACGAACGAGACGAAAAGAATGGCGGCGGCGGCAAAAAGCGCCGTCAGTGCGGTTTCCGCCCAAGCGCCGCGTGGAGCTTGAACCTGGGCGCTGGGTTGTGCCGACGGCTCGTCGAGCGTCGCAGGCATATCGGTCGAGGTCATGAGGTCCTTCCCCAAAGGACTGAGTGCAAAAACAAAGTATCGAGCCGCAGCAATGAAGGATCGGTAAATGAATGGTTATGCCGGCGACCGTGATTATGGGGCTGGAAACAATTCCGCAGTTTGACCGGTGAGGCGATAAGCGAGCAAGCCCACCCATTCGTGCACGGCGAAATCGGTCATCCGGAGGCCACCGGTCACTGAAAGAAAGGGCGCCTTCGCATCGATCGGTCCCCGGGTGCGCCAATCGACCGGATAGGCTTCGACCGGAAAGCCGGCGGCCCGAAACGCTGCCATCGCTCGCGGCATATGAAACGCCGACGTCACCAGAAGCCAGCGTTCGCCGGGCTTCGGCTGGGCGATGAGCCGGGAGAACACGGCATTCTCGATCGTATTGCGCGATTGCTCTTCGGCGGTAATGCGGTCGTGCGGCACGCCGAGCGCCTCCCATTCTTTCACGGCGAGAGGGGCTTCGAGCGCCCCTTTGAACAGCGACGCCGTACCGCCGGAAAAGATGATGCGCGCGTTGGGGTAACGCCGTGCCAGCTCAACCGCGGCGGTGATGCGTTCGGCCGAATCGTTCAGCGAAATGGCGCCGCGCGCCAACGACAACCCCGGTGAGATCGCACCGCCGAGGACGACGATGCCATCCGGTGGACCCTGTGCCGGATTCCACGGCGGAAAACGGTCCTCCAGCGGCAGGATCAGGATCCGGCCGAGCGGCGAATAACCGACAAAGGCAATCAGCACGAGACTGGTCACGACCAGCCAGCTGCCGAGCCGCCGAAATCGCGTGCACAGCAAGACCAGACCAACGAGCCCGATCGCCATCAGGACGTTCGACGGCAGCGCGAAGAAACCGAGCGTTTTGGAGAGGATGAAAAACATTCACGCTCCGTAGTCCGGATGAGCGGCGCGCAATGGAAAGCGGTGCAGCCGGCGCGGGCCGAGACGAAATTCCGACCTAAACTTTACTCTTCCGCCACTCCGTGTAGCGCGCTTTGGCCTCGTCGTTCGGCGGATAGAGACCCGGCAGCTTGACGCCCTTTTCGACCTCGGTGAATACCCAGCTTTCATACAGCTCATGCTCGGCGCCTTCGTGCGCGACGAATTCCACCAAGGCCTTTGGGATGACCACCGCGCCGTCGTCGTCGAGCACGATCACGTCTTCGGGAAAAACCGCGCATCCGCCGCAGGCGATCGGCTCCTGCCATCCGACGAAGGTCAGGCCGTTGACCGAGGCCGGCGCGGCAACGCCCGCGCACCAGACCGGCAGCTTGCTGGCGAGCACGCCGGCGAGATCGCGCATCACGCCATCGGTGACCAGCGCCGTGACGTCGCGCTTTTTCATGCGCGCGCAAAGGATGTCGCCGAATATGCCGGCGCTCGGCACGCCCATGGCGTCGGCGACGGCAATGACGCCTCCCGGCATGGCCTCGATCGCGGCGCGGGTCGAGATCGGGCTGGCCCAGCTTTCCGGCGTCGCCAGATCCTCGCGCACCGGCACGAAACGCAGGGTGAAAGCCGGACCGACCAGCCGCTCGCCGCCGGCGACCAGCGGCTTTGCACCGCTCATCCAGCAGCGGCGGATGCCTTTCTTCAAAAGCATCGTCGTGATCGTCGCCGTGGTCACCTTGCGCAGAATATCGAATAAAACATCGCTCATCGTTCGCCTCGTATCGGGTCAGGTCACGCCGGCATGATGCCGAGCCGCGCGTCGCGGCGGCGCAGCCAGGCCACGAAAGGAATTGACAATATTACCATCCACGCCTTACCCACGACCTGACCGGCGAGGAAATCGAGCGAGCCGAACGCCAGCCATAAAAACACGATTGAATCCACCACGAGGCCAACCATGCTTGATGTCACGACGGCGGCAACCAGTCGGCGGCGCGCCAACGGCGTATAGACCGCGAGATCGGCAAATTCTGAAAGCAGAAAGGCGATGGCGGAGGCAAAAACCAGCGCGGCCGGCGCCAGCATCGCCGATAGCGCGCTGCCGACCACGATCGCCAGCGCCGACATCACTGTGCCAAGTCGGCGCTGCACAAGGTCGCGCAGCACCAGCGCGATGCCGGCCATTGTCACCCCGGACGGGGCCATTAAGCCGGGCGCCACGGGCAGCACACATGGGCCGTGCGGGATACACGCGGTGCCGACGTGGCCGATCAGCCAATTGGCCGCCGGGAATAGTGAGTGCAAACAGAACGAGGAATATCAATCCTTCGCGCTGGCGCTGTCGTTCAGTCGTCATGATGCAGCCGTCCACTTCGCATAACCGTCCGCGCGCAACCGGCAGGCAGGGCACTCGCCGCAGCCGAAGCCCCAGGCGTGCCGGTGCTCGCGATCGCCGAGATAGCAGGTGTGGGTCTCGGCGAGAAGAAGCTCGATCAGCGCATCACCGCCGATTTCACTCGCCAAGGCAAAAGTGCCGGCTTTGTCGATCCACATCAGCGGTGTGTGGATGACTAAGCGGCGGTCCATGCCGAGCGAAAGGGCCAATTGCATCGCCTTGATGGTGTCATCGCGGCAATCCGGATAGCCGGAATAGTCGGTCTCGCACATGCCGGCCACGATGTGCTTGATGCCGCGCCGATAGGCGATCGCGCCGGCAAAGCAAAAGAACACGAGATTGCGGCCCGGCACGAATGTCGTGGGCAGGCCCGATTCGGAAACCGCGATCGCCACCTCGCGCGTCAGCGCCGTCTCCGAAACCTCCGCCAGCGCATCGATACGGACGACGTGATCGTCGCCGAGCCGAGCGCGCCATCGCGCCGAATGCGATGCGAGCGCGGCGCGGATGCGCGGACGCATTTCGAGCTCGACAGCATGGCGCTGGCCATACGCGAAACCGATGGTCTCGACTCGCGCAAAGCGCTCCAGCGCCCAGGCGAGGCATACCGTGGAGTCTTGCCCGCCGGAGAACAGCACGAGAGCGCTATCCAATGACTCGCCGCTCGTCATCGCTTGCGCCACCCTATCCCTTAAGCCAGCGGCCGATCCGCTCGACCGCCTCGCGCATTTCCTCCTGCGCCCCGGCGTAGCACAGCCGCAGGAATTTGCGGCCGCGGAGCGGATCAAAATCGACGCCCGGCGTCGCCGCCACGCCCACTTCCTCGAGCATGCGCTTGGCAAAATCGTAACTGTCGTTCGAGAAATGCGATATGTCGGCGTAAAGGTAAAACGCTCCGTCGACCGGCAGGAATGAATTCGAGGCCGGCAGGCGGCAAACCTTCGAGCAGGATGCGGCGATTTTCTTCGTAGCCATGCTTTATCAGCTCCAGTTCGGCACGGCCCTCGAAAGCGGCTTCGGCGGCGATCTGGGACAAGGTCGGGACTGAGATCGCCAGGTTTTGCTGCAATCGCTCGATCGCGCGAAGCAATAACGGCGGCACCACCATCCAGCCGATGCGCCATCCGGTCATGCAAAAATATTTGGAAAACGAGTTGATGACGATGGCGTTGGGCGAGAGCCTGACGGCGCTCTCCGCTGCGAACGCATAATCGAGGCCGTGATAGATCTCGTCCGAAATGACGGCGATGCCGGCATCTTCGGCGGTGTGGATCAATTCGGCGAGCGCCGGCGCGGTCATCATGGTTCCGCTCGGATTGGCGGGTGAGCCGACCACCAAGCCTTTGAGCGGCCGCACCCGATGCTGCGCGAGCAAGCTCTCGCTGGTGATGGACCACCGCGTCGCGGCATCGGTCTCGATGAAGACCGGCTCACAGCCCAGCGCGGTCAGGATGTGTCGATAGGGTGGATAGCCGGGCAACGCCACCGCAACGCGGTCGCCCGGTTCGAAAGCGGCAAGAAAGGCCAGCATGAAGCCGGCCGAGGAGCCGGTCGTGACGACGACGCGCTCCGGATCGATATCGAGACCATGCCACTCGCGATAGGCGCGCGCGATCCGCCGGCGCAGCGAGGCAATGCCCAAAGTCTCGGTGTAGCCGTGGGGTCCGCCCGACAATGCCGCGCGCACTGCGGTGACCGCGGTCGCCGGCGCGCCCGCGGCCGGCTGCCCGACCTCCATATGGACGATCCGCCGACCCTTTGCCTCCAGTCGCGCTGCAGCGGCCATGACATCCATGACCATAAACGGCGGCACGCCGCTGCGCGCCGACGGTTGCAGTGGGCCTTTTGCCTTTTCAAGCATCACCGCGCCCTTAAATCGCACTCCTGGAAACGCCCGCACCCGCCCCGCTGATGCCGCATTCGGCGGGTTTCGTGCCGCGGAGTTGTGATCTGGCAACGCGCCGGCCTCGTGTTGACCCTAACCCACTCGAACCATAGTTTGCGCTCCGGGACCGCGGGGCCGAAGCCTTACCTGACATGATTGCCGCTCGATCTCCTAGCAAGGCAGGGCCGACGAAGCCAGCTTCGCGCGCAATCGCGGTCGCCGCCGCCGCCGCCATCGCGCTGACGAATATTCCGGCAGGTGTCCGAGTCCATGCGCAAACCGGCGCCAATGCCGGCATCCCGATGATTCGCGACGCCGAGATCGAGCAGCTTCTGCGCGATTACACGGCGCCGATCTTCAAGGCCGCGGGTCTGGCCACGCAGAATGTCCAGGTCGTCATCATCAACGATCCGGAGTTCAATGCATTCGTCATGGATGCGCACCGCATTTTCGTAAATACCGGCGCGCTCATGCAATCGACCACGCCCAATCAGATGATCGGCGTGTTCTCCCACGAATGCGGCCACATCGTCGGCGGCCACCTCTCCAAAATGCGCCAGGAATTGGCGAATGTGCAGACGGCGATGATCGTCGGCATGCTGCTGGGCGCCGGCGCGATTGCGGCCGGCGCGCATTCCGGCAACATCGATATGGGCAATCTCGGCGGGGCGCTCATTAACGCTCCTCAAGCGCTCGGGATCAACACGCTCCTCGCCTATCAGCGCGCCCAGGAAGAGTCGGCTGATCGCGCCGGCGTTCGCTTCCTGACCGCGACCCATCAGTCGGCAATGGGCATGTACGACACGTTCAAGCGCTTCGCCGATGAGTCCTTGTTCGCGGCATACGGTGCCAATCCTTACTTGCAGAACCATCCGGCGCCGGAAGAACGCATGGCTGCGCTGGAGACGCTGGCGAAATCGTCGCCTTACTGGGACAAGAAAGATCCGCCCGAGCTGCAATTCCGCCACGACATGATGCGGGCCAAGCTCTATGGCTTCACCGAGCGTCCGGACGTAGTGCTGCGCCGCTATCCGGCGACCGACACCAGCATGCCGGCCCGCTACGCGCGGGCGATTTCAACCTATCGCTATGGCGATCTGCGCAGCGCGATTACGCAGATCGATAGCCTGATCGCATCGATGCCGAACGATCCTTACTTCTATGAGCTCAAGGGCCAAGCCCTGTTGGAAGGCGGCCACCCGGCGGAGGCAATCCCGCCGCTGCGCCGTGCGGTGGCGCTTGCCCCGACGCCGACCCTCATTCAGATTTTGCTCGCACAGGCGCTGGTCGCCACCAACGACACCAAGCTGTCCGACGAGGCAATCCCGCTCCTTCGCACCGCTCTCATCAAGGAGCCGGAGGATAGCGACGCCTATACGACACTGGCGATGGCGTATGGTCGCCAGAACGACTATGCCGACGCCGATCTCGCCTCAGCCCAGGCGGCCTTCGCGCGCGGCGACAATAAGACCGCACGCGAACTTGCCGAACGGGCCAAGCAGAGATTTCCGGTCGGCACCCCAGGATGGGTGCGGGCCGACGATATCGTCGCCTTCAATAAAAACTTGAAGACCAATCCGCTGTTTGGCATAGGCAATTGAACAGAAAAAGGACCGCCGACATGATCCGCAGCCTGCGCATAGCATTTCCGATCCTAGCCATCGCGCTGCTGGCGCCTCTCGCACGGGCGCAGGCTCCGTCGACGCCGGCCCCTGCGACCGCGCCGCCGGCCGCAGCGACGCAACCCGCCGCGCCACAATCCTTCTCCGCCGACCAACGGCTCGAAATCGAGGGCATCATCAAGAGCTACCTCGTTGCGCATCCGGATGTGCTGCAGGAGGCGATGGACGCGCTCGACAAGCAGCAGAAGCAGGCGGACGCCGCCAAGGCGCGCGAGACGATCAAAAAGGACAATGCTACTCTGTTCAATTCGCCGCATCAGGTGGTGCTCGGCAATCCGCAAGGCAATCAAACCGTCGTCGAGTTCTTCGATTACAACTGCGCCTTCTGTAAGCACGCGCTGCCCGATATGCTCACGCTGTTGAAGACCAATCCCAATCTCAAATTCGTGCTCAAGGAATTTCCCGTTCTCGGCCCTGGCTCGGTTGAGGCCGCTAACGTCGCCGTTGCCGCGCGCATGCAGGATCCGAGCGGAAAGAAATACATCGAGTTTCACCAGAAGCTGCTCGGCGGTCGCGGCCCGGCTGACAAAGCGCGCGCTCTCGCCGTCGCCAAGGAGGTCGGATTCGATATGGTCCGCCTCGAGAAGGACATGAGCAGCGACGAGGTGAAGACGACGATCGACGAGGACATGAAACTCGCTGACTCGCTCGGCGTCAGCGGCACGCCTACTTATGTCGTCGGCGATGAGGTGGTGGTGGGGGCAGTCGGGCTCGACGAGCTGAAATCAAGGCTCAAGGCTGTGCCGGAATAGCATTCGCCCTTCGTTCCACCGCGTCGCTCGACATCGGGCGGAATGTCCGCCGATGCTGCGGTCGCGGCGGCGTTTTGGCCGTCCTCCCCGGCTTCCCCTTTGCGGGAGGCTTCCCTATAACGAACCGGCGCGGGCGGTTGGCCCGCGCCGATGAGAGCCGGCTCAGCGCCTACCAATGGCTAGAACCATCTACGTCCTCAACGGACCCAATCTCAATCTGCTGGGCCAGCGCCAGCCGGAAATCTATGGCCGCGCCACGCTGGCCGAGGTCGAGAAGCTGTGCCAGGCGACAGCGCAGCGATTAAGCCTCGAGGTCGTGCTTCGCCAATCGAACCATGAAGGCGACATCGTCGATTGGATCAACGAGGCGCACGCCGAGAAGGCGGCCGGGCTCGTAATCAATCCCGCGGGATTTACGTCGACATCCATCGCCATTCTGGACGCGCTCCTGGTCATGGCGGCGCCGGTGATTGAAGTGCACATCAGCAACATTCATAAGCGCGAGGAATATCGGCGGCACTCTTACGTCTCGCAGGCCGCTCGCGCCGTGGTCTGCGGTTTCGGCATCAACGGCTACGCGCTCGCCATCACCGGCCTCGCCGCGATGACTTGACGCCAAGGAGTGATCGTGGCGCGCAAGCCCGGGAATCCGCCGACAGCAAATGCGCCGAACGTCGATCACGACGTGATCCGCGGACTTGGCGAAGCTGCTCGATGAGACCGGCCTCACCGAAATCGAGTTTGAACGCGACGGCGTCTCGATTCGCGTCGCCCGGCACGGCACCGCCGGCGGCGGGCGATCCCGCGCCATGGAAGCGCCGCTCGGCGCGTCAGCCGCTCCGGCGTCGGCCATGGCCGGACCCGATCCGACGCAGCATCCCGGCCTCGTCGCTTCGCCGATGGTCGGAACCGCCTATCTCGGTGCGGCGCCGGGGGCGAGGCCATTTGTCGAAGTCGGCAGCCTGGTGAAGGCCGGCGAGACGCTCCTCATCATTGAGGCGATGAAGACGATGAATCAAATTCCAGCGTCGCGCTCTGGCACCGTGCTGCAGATTCTCGTCGAAGACAGCCAACCGGTGGAATACGGCGAGCCGCTGATGATCATCGAGTAATGGCAAATAGCGAATTGTGAGTAACGAGTAGTGACAATGTTGGAAATGTTCGCCGCTCGCCATTCGCGTTCTTGAGTTCCGCTGATGTTCGACAAGATTCTCATCGCCAACCGCGGAGAGATTGCGCTCCGGGTGTTGCGGGCTTGCAAGGAGCTCGGCATTGCCACCGTCGCGGTGCACTCCACGGCGGATGAGGACGCCATGCATGTGCGGCTGGCCGATGAGAGCGTCTGCATCGGGCCGCCCGCCGCCAAGGACAGCTATCTCAACATCCCGGCACTGCTCGCGGCCTGCGAAATCACCGGCGCCGATGCCGTGCATCCCGGCTATGGCTTTCTTTCCGAGAACGCGCGGTTTGCCGAGATTCTCGGCGAACATAATGTGCACTTCATCGGACCGCGCCCCGAGCACATCCGGCTGATGGGCGACAAAATTGCCGCCAAACGCGCCGCCAAGGAGCTCGGCATTCCGGTCGTTCCCGGCTCCGACGGCGACATCGGCAGCGATGCAGCCGCATCCAATCTCGCCCGCGATGTCGGCTACCCGCTGATGCTCAAGGCGGCGGCCGGCGGCGGCGGAAGGGGCATGCGGCTCGTGCGTGAGGAGCGCGAGCTTGCCGGCGCGCTGCTGTCGGCTCGCGCGGAGGCAAAATCCGCCTTCGGCGACGATACGCTCTATCTGGAGAAATATCTGGAACGGCCGCGCCATATCGAAATCCAGGTGCTGGGTGACGGCAAGGGCCGCGCCATCCATCTCGGCGAGCGCGACTGTTCGTTGCAGCGGCGCCACCAGAAGGTCTGGGAAGAAGGCCCCTCCCCCGCGCTCAATGCCGACACCCGCGACGTAATCGGCGAAACCGTCGCTAAAGCCATGCGCCAGATCCAATATCTCGGCGTCGGCACGGTCGAGTTTTTATACGAAGACGGCAAATTCTATTTCATCGAAATGAATACGCGGATTCAGGTCGAGCATCCGGTGACGGAAATGATCACCGACATCGATCTGATCCTTGAGCAGATCCGCGTCGCGGCGGGCAGCGATCTCGAGCTGACGCAAGCCAACGTCAAATTCCACGGCCATGCCATCGAATGCCGGATCAATGCCGAGAACCCGGTTTCGTTTCGTCCCTCGCCGGGCAAGATCGTGCACTACCATTCGCCCGGCGGGCTTGGCGTGCGCGTCGATTCCGCCGTCTATCACGGCTACACGATCCCGCCCTATTACAACTCGCTGGTCGGCAAGCTGATCGTGCACGGCAAGACGCGCAGCGAATGCCTGATGCGCCTTAAGCGCGCGCTCGACGAATTCGTCGTCGACGGCATCGAGACCACGCTGCCGTTATTCCGCGCGCTGGCCCGCGATAAAGACATTATCGACGGGGATTATCACATCCACTGGCTCGAGGACTTTCTCGCCCGCGGCGGGGTGGAGGAATAGGCGCTCTTTAGACCGGAAGGGCCGCCGACGCCGCCTTGGTGCGCGGCGACAAGGAGGCGTCCGACCAGCGCCGGCTCATAAGGCTTCGGCACCACGATCGAACCCGGAACGCGCGCATCCTGCTTGAGCAGCGTCGCCCGCGCAGAGGCGTACACGACCGGCAGCTGCGGCTGCATCTCGCGGGCGCGCCGCGCCAGAGCCGCTCCGTCCATGCCTCCCGGTAAATTGATATCGGTGAACAGAACATCGACCGGCAGTGCGGCGAGATGCGCCAAGGCATCGGCGGCGTTCGTCACTGTCTGCACGTCGAATCCCTGCTCCGACAAAGACTGCGAAACCCATTCGCTGATGAGGAACTCGTCCTCAACAACAAGAACGTGGATCGGCGCGCTGACATTCGTAAGCGGTTCCATAGCATTCCACCCAATCCCTAAGCCCCGTCTCCATGCACGCTAACGCCAGTTGCGCGGAAGTGTTCAAGCTAAAGAAAATCGTAGCGAATTATGCTTTGTGGTCCGTTAACGGCTCGCGCTGTTCCGCGCGCGACGGCGCAGGGCGACGGTTCGACATCGTCTTCAAGCGCGTCGCCTGTGGCCTCTTGAACCATAAGGCCGGAGCCGGTTAAACGAATCCCATGGCGAGCCGCGAATCCGCGTTCATCGACATCACGCCCGAGGTGCTGCTGAAGGCCTATTCCTGCGGTATTTTCCCCATGGCCGAGAGCGCCGAGGATCCGGCGCTTTACTGGATCGAGCCGGAACGGCGCGGGATTATTCCGCTGGATCGATTTCATGTGCCCGACCGGCTGGCGCGCACGGTACGGTCCACCCGATATGCCGTGTTCGTCGATCGCGATTTCGACGCGGTCATCGACGGTTGCGCAGAGCCGAGCGCGGGACGGGCTCGAACCTGGATCAATACCCGCATCCGCAATCTTTACCGCAAGCTCTACGAACGCGGCGATTGCCATTCCGTCGAAGTCTATGACGGCGCAGCATTGGTCGGCGGCCTCTACGGCGTCAGTCTCGGCCGCGCTTTCTTCGGCGAGAGCATGTTCCACCTCGCGCGCGACGCCTCCAAAATCGCACTCGTTCACCTGGTGGCGCGACTCAAGGCCGGTCATTACCGGCTGCTCGACACCCAATTCGTCACCGAACATCTGCGGACATTTGGCGCTGTCGAAGTATCGCGGCCGGTCTATCACAAGCTGCTTGACGCGGCGCTGGTCGGTGAGGGCAATTTCGGGGCACTCGCACTCGATCGGCCGGTTTCCGGCGCCACGGCGCTGGCGCGGCTCGCCACGGGGTGATCGGCTTAATCGTCCGTTGAAGGTACGTCCTCGTCGGCCGGCGGCTTGAGAGGCCGCCGCGGCGGTTGCGCCTGGTGCGCGGACGTCGCCGGTGGCGGGGGTGCCGGTGCGGTGACAGGCTCCGGCCCGGGAGTACCCGGAGGAGGTGGCATCGGAGTTGATTCCGCGACCGGACCGGTCAACGGCTGTTCGCATCCTGTCAGCCAGACATCGTAGATCGGATGCTCGACGGCGTTCAGCCCGGGGCTCGATGCGAACATCCAGCCGGTGAAGATGCGCTTGATCTCGCCTTGCAGCGTCACTTCGTCGACTTCGACAAAGGCGTCGGTATTGGTGGGCTCGGTCGGCGGTCGCGTGTAGCAGGCGCGAGCCGTGACTTGCAGCGCGCCGAATTGCACGGTTTCTCCGACTGCCGCATCGAATTTGATGGTGCGGCCGGTGATTTTGTCGAGTCCCGCAAACACCGCGCGGCCATTTTCGATCTTTTCGGTCGGCGTATCGACGACGGTCGTATCGTCCTCCTGGCCCGGCGAACTGGGCGCAGGCGAGACATTGGACTGTTGCGGGGCTGCCGGATTGGCCGGCGCCGGCGAAATCGCGGCGCCCTGAGGCGACGCCGGCGCGTTGCCACGGTTTGCATTAGCGGGCGCAAGCGATGCACCAGGGGGCGGCGGCAGGGGCTGCGCCTGGATGCTGGACGGCCCGCGCGCCACCGGTGCTTGAGCTCGGCGCAGCTGGCCGCTGCGCCGGGGATTGCTGGGCCGCCGGATAGCGGGGCGGTGGCGGCTGATATTGCTGCTGCGAGGGGTATTGCTGCGGCGGGGGTGAATATTGGCCGGGATATTGGATCGGAGGCGGCTGCGCCGGAAATCCTCCGTTGGGCACGTCTGCCGGCGGCCGCGGCGGCGAATTGCTGAAAGGGCCATCAGACTGGGCCGCAACCGGCGAAGCGGCAAGCATCGCGCCGATCACGACGATGAGTGCGGCGATTCGAACCATGAATTCTATGCGCGGTCTGGTTGGAGGCGTTTTTCCGCCGCGCCCCGTTAACATGCCGAATAAGGCGAAAGCAGGATCAGGATATCAGGAAATCGGGCATGACTTAACCGCCCGGATTCCACGCCTTGTAGTCGCCAGTCGCTTTGGGGCGACGGCCTTGCACGAGCGTCGAACCGCTCGGCCGATACGCCGCCGGCGTACCGGTCAGATTGGGCCGGTGTGGCTTCTCCCAACTGTAAGTTCTCACGGTTTCCTGCGTCGGCGGAACGTCCACGGTGTGATGCAACCAACCGTGCCATGTCGGGGGCACCATGGAGGCCTCCGCGATGCCGCGGTAAATCACCCAACGGCGCTCGATACCGAGCGCCGGATCGATTTTGCCGCTCTTGGTCCGGAAGTAGCGATTGCCTAATTCATCCTCGCCGATGAATTCGCCGTACAGCCAAGTCCACCACTGTGTGCCGAAGGTCTGGCCGTTCCACCAGGTAAACAATCGCAGTAGAAAAGTCTTCATCGCTGGCCGTCCGTTCGCCGATCGATCACGGTCTTGATGCCACCTCGTGACAGTACTGTCCAGGCAGACCCGGCAAAAACCGCGTGAAACCGGCCAGTTTCTCACGCGTTTTCAAGTATATTGAGCTCACCGGACAAGATTTTATGTGGCAACAGATATCGCAAGACATTCAATCGAAGTTGACTGAATTGGGCGCCGCGCTGTCATTCGCGCCGCCTTGGGCGGTCTCCATCGTGATCCTGGTCACCGCGGTTATTGTGGCGTGGCTCATCCACGCCGCAATTCTTGCGATCTTGCGTCGGCTGCTTGGCGGCAGGCGGCCCTATCTGCGGACGATCTTAGCCGCGACCAAGAATCCGACCCGGTTGGGGCTCCTCATCCTTGCGATCGCCATCGCCTTGCCGACGGCGCCGCTCGATCCGCATATCAGGTCGATGCTGGCGCGTATGCTTGGGCTAGCGACTATTTGCTTGCTCGGTTGGATCGCGCTGACCGCGCTGCAAATCGCGACCAACCTCTACCTTCTCAATTTCCGGATCGATACCGCCGATAATCTGTTGGCGCGCAAGCATGTCACCCAGATCCGGGTTTTGGTGCGCGTGCTCGATACCGTCATCATCATGGTCACGCTGGGCTTGGCTTTGATGAGCTTCGATTCGGTCCGCCAATATGGCGTGAGCCTGTTCGCCTCGGCCGGCGCCGCCGGCATCATCTTTGGGCTCGCCGCGCAGCCCGTTCTGAGCAACCTGATTGCCGGCGTCCAGCTCGCGGTGACGCAGCCGATCCGGCTCGAAGACGCCGTCACGGTCCAGAACGAATACGGCTGGATCGAGGAGATCACGGCAACCTATGTCGTAATCCGGCTATGGGATCTGCGGCGGCTGATTGTGCCGCTCAGTTTTTTCATCCAGCAGCCGTTCTATAACTGGACGCGACAGGCCGCCGCCAATCTCGGCGCGGTGTTGCTCTATCTGGACTACACCGCTCCAATCGATCTCATTCGCCAGAAGGCCGTCGAGATCGTCGCGCAATCCAAGTCCTGGGGCGGCAAGGTGATCAACGTGCAGGTCACCAATACCAGCCCGCAGGCAATGGAGCTGCGGGTTCTGGTCAGCGCCGATACCGCAGGCGAAACGTCGAACCTTTGCGCCTATGTGCGTGAAATGCTCATCGGCTTTATTCAGCGCGAATATCCCGACGCGCTGCCGCGAAGCCGAAGCGAAACGGTAAGCCCCTCGCCACAAGCGGCGCCCGCATCCCAAGCGGCGCAATCCGAAGACGCGTGAGCCGGATCATTGCCACCACGGCGAGGGCGTGAATTGTCCGGCCGCCCGCTCGATGACGGCACCCAGCGCGAACAGCGTGGCTTCCTCAAATGGCCGCCCGATCAATTGCAGACCGAGCGGCAGGCCTTGGGCGTCAAGTCCGCTCGGCACTGCAATGCCCGGCAGCCCGGCCATATTCACGGTCACCGTGAACACATCGTTGAGATACATTTCGGTGGGATCGGCGCGGCCCTTTTCACCGATGGCGAAGGCGGCCGACGGCGTCGCCGGCGTCAGGATGGCGTCGACGCCTTCGGCGAAGCATTTTTCAAAGTCGCACTTGATCAGCGTGCGCACTTTCTGCGCCTGCAGATAATAGGCGTCGTAATAGCCGGCGGAGAGCACATAGGTGCCGATCATGATGCGCCGACGCACTTCCTTGCCGAAACCCGCGGCGCGGGTCTGCTCATACATGTCGATGACATCGCGGCCACCAACGCGCAGGCCGTAGCGCACGCCGTCATAGCGGGCGAGATTGGACGACGCCTCGGCCGGCGCCACGATGTAATAGGCCGGCAGCGCGTATTTGGTCATCGGCAGCGAAATGTCGACCAGTTGCGCGCCGGCGTCTTTAAGCCACTGCGCGCCTTGCTGCCACAGCGCCTCGATTTCCGGCAGCCATTCCAGGCATGCGGTATTCCTTGGGGACGCCGATGCGCATGCCCTTCACCGAGCCGCCGACTGACTTTTCATAGTCGGGCACCGGCAGATCGACGCTGGTCGTATCCTTCGGGTCATGCCCCGCCATCGAGCGCAGCAAAATGGCGCAGTCGCGCACGGTGCGCGCAAACGGCCCGGCCTGATCGAGCGAGGAGGCAAAGGCGACGATGCCCCAACGCGAGCAGCGGCCGTAGGTTGGCTTCATACCGACGATGCCGCAGAACGCCGCCGGCTGACGGATCGAGCCGCCGGTATCGGTGCCGGTGGCGCCAACACACAATCCGGCCGCAACCGCCGCCGCCGAACCGCCGGACGAGCCGCCGGGCACGAGCTTTAAGTCGGTGCCACGCCTCCGCCATGGCGACACGACGGGACCGAAACACGACGTCTCGTTCGACGAACCCATGGCGAATTCGTCATTGTTGGTCTTGCCGAGCAGCACCGCGCCGTCGCGCCACAGATTCGCGGTGACGGTCGATTTATAGGTCGGAATGAAGTTCTCCAGGATGTGCGAACAGGCCGTGGTGCGCACGCCTTCGGTGCAGAACAAGTCCTTGATGCCGAGCGGCAGGCCTTCGAGCGGACCGCCCTCGCCTTTCGCCAATCGCGCATCCGAGGCGCACGCCATATCGCGCGCGCGCTCCGGCGTTTCCAGCACGAAGGCGTTGAGTGCGCGCGCCTTCGCGATCGCATCGAGATGCGCGTCGGTGAGTTCCAGCGCGGAAAATTCTTTTTTACGCAGCGCGTCGCGCGCCTGCGCCAGCGTGAGCGCAGTGAGATCGGTCATTCGCCCTGAGGATCGTCGCAGGAGAACGGATTGCTGGCCACTGGCTTGCGGGCCGGCTTTGCCGGTGTCTCGCCAGGCGCCTCAGGCGTCGGCTGCATCCCACTCGGCCTGCACCGGCAGCGGCTGCACCGGAAATGCCGAAAACAGCGCGTCGACGGCCGCCGGATCGTCGGGCTTCAACAATCCCTGACTGTCGAGATAAGCGAGCCAGATGGCGTCTTGTTCGCAAGCAAGGCACATTCATTCCACCACTTTCGGTACGACGAAGAAGTGATGCTCATGCGCCGGCGCATTGGCGATGATGTCATCGGCTATGCCGCCGTCGGTGACCTTGTCTTCCCGCATCTTCATCGCCATCGGCGTGACCGAGGTCATCGGCTCGACACCCTCGACCTCGACCTCGGCGAGCTGCTCGACGAAGGCGAGAATGGCGTTGAGCTCGCCCCGAAGACTTTCCACCTCGTCCTCGGCGACCGCAATCCGCGCCAGGTGCGCAACACGGCGGACGGTATCGGAGTCAACGGACATCTGCGGCTTGCCTTACGGTAGCGTCGATATAGGCACAATTGACCGCTCCGCCTATAGCAGAGCGGCCTATTTGAGCCAACAGAGACGGTCTTCCAGTGCCAGCGCGTTCGCATTGTACGATCTGAGCCATAGGCGTAATTTGCCCCGCAATGTCGTCATTGCGGCCGGTTCATGTGATTGGCGGTGGGCTTGCCGGTTCGGAAGCCGCTTGGCAGCTCGCGCGCCGCGGCGTGCCGGTCGTGCTGCACGAAATGCGGCCCGCGCGCGCCACCCCCGTGCATAAGACCGCGCAATTCGCCGAATTGGTCTGTTCCAATTCGTTTCGCTCCGACGATGCCGCGGGCAGCGCCATCGGCCTACTCCATGCCGAATGCGCCGGCTCGGTTCGCTGGTGTTGCGCGCGGCCGACTGCCACAAGCTGCCGGCCGGCGGTGCGCTCGCCGTCGATCGCGATGGCTTCGCCGCCGCGATTACCGCAGCGCTCGAAGCCGAGCCATTGATCGCGATCGACCGCAGCGAAATCGCCGCGCCAGAGGCGGACTGGGACAGCGTCATCGTCGCGACCGGCCCGCTGACTTCGCCGCCGCTCGCGCAGACGATCCGCGGCCTCACCGGAGAGGAGGCGCTGTCATTCTTCGACGCCATCGCGCCGATCGTGCACCGCGACTCGATCGATTTCGATATCGCCTGGTTTCAGTCGCGCTATGACAAACCCGGTCCGGCTGGCTCCGGCGCCGACTACATCAATTGCCCGCTGACGCGCGAACAATACGACGCTTTCGTCGACGCGCTGCACGCTGGCGACAAAGTCGCGTTCCACGAATTCGAGACAACGACGCCGTATTTCGACGGCTGCCTGCCGATCGAAGTGATGGCCGAGCGCGGCCGCGAGACGCTGCGCCATGGCCCGATGAAGCCATTCGGCTTGACCGATCCGAAGCGGCGCGAGGTTAAACCCTACGCTGTGGTGCAACTTCGCCAGGACAACAAGCTTGGCAGCTTGTTCAACATGGTCGGTTTCCAGACCAAGCTCAAGCATGCCGAGCAAGTGCGGATTTTTCGGACCATACCCGGCCTCGGCAAAGCCGAGTTCGCGCGGCTCGGCGGCCTGCACCGCAATACGTTCCTCAATTCGCCAAAACTGCTCGACGCGACGCTGCGGCTCAAGGCGATGCCGCAGCTGCGCTTTGCCGGACAAATCACCGGCTGCGAAGGCTACGTCAAGTTGGCGGCGATCGGTCTTCTTGCCGGCCGCTTTGCCGCAGCCGAAAAGCTCGGCGAGCGCATTCTGTTGCCGCCGCCGACCACCGCCCATGGCGCGCTGCTCGGCCATATTACCGGCGGCCATATCGAGACCATCGACGAAGGCCCAAGCTCGTTTCAGCCGATGAACGTCAATTTCGGGCTGTTCCCGCCGCTGTCGCGGATGCCGACGACCGACGCCGAGGGCAATCGCCTGCGCGGTCCAGCTAAGACAATCGCCAAAAAGGGCGCGCTCTGCGCCCGCGCACTTGGCGATCTCGATCTCTGGATTCGCGCAGAGCTGCCGCGCGCGGCCGAGTGAGAATGGTTTCGCGCTGGGTGTTTGCGGCGAGCCGTCATTATCGCGATGCCAAATCGGCAAACGGATTCCGAATGGTCAGCCGCTCGATCGTCTGTTGGTGCTGGAGGTCCTCGGTGTAGAGCGTCGTGCAGTCCGCGCGCAGCGCCGCAGCGACGATCATGCTGTCATAGATCGAAACGCGATAGCGTTCGGCTATGTCCAAGCCGCGTTCGTGCGTCTCGATATCCAGCGCCACGACCGCAAAGAGAGCGCGAAAAGCGGAGAGGCTCTTTCTGATTTTTGCAAATTGGATACCTTTTTTGCCCGCGGCGACGGCCGCGAACTCGTTAAGCACCTGGACGCTGATAACACCGCCTTGCTCAACAAGCTGTTCGGCGCGATTTGCTTTTGCCATATCGCCCGACACGAGGTACAGCAAAACGTTGGTGTCGAAGAAAACGTCAGCGGCGGGCATTCGCCTCTTCCCGGTCGAACTTGAATCCGGCCGGTAGCAGGCCGCGTAGTTCGCGCAGCCGCTTGAGCGCTTCCTCGCGCTTACGGTCGCGGGAAACCTCAAACGCGCGCGTTCCCGCAACAGTGATCTCGATGTCGTCGCCCTCCTTGAGCTTTAGCGCTTCGACAATCGCGCGAGGCAGCCGTACCGCGAGGCTGTTGCCCCATTTCGAAACCTGCATTGGCTCGCTCCTATGATATACTCTTGCGTATGTATATCATAACTCAATCCCGGCCATCAAGCCGGGTCGGCACGGCCATTTGCCGGTGCTGCCTGCGATCGTGCTAGAACGCAGCAATGACGGAAATAGAGTGCCCAAATGAAATTGCCGGCCGCTGGCATTCCGGCGTCGTGCTCAAGCGCGACGTATTTTCGACGATCGAGCGCGGCCGCTTTCGCACCGAGACCGGCGAAGTCGCTGCGGTGCTGCGACGGCTCGACGGCGTGCCGTGGTGGAGCCGTCCGTTGGCCTTCGCGCTGTTCCGCCGCGAACGCCGCGCGCTTGCCATTGCCGGCCCGCTCGGCATTGCGCCGCCGCTTCTTTTTGCCGGACGTAGCGTCCTGGTGCGCGGCTGGATCGACGGCGTGCCACTGCACATCGCCAAACCTTACGGCGACGCCGCCTATTTCCGCTCGGCCAAGACGGCCTTGCACAAACTGCATCGCGCCGGCATCGCCCACAACGACCTCGCCAAGGAACAAAACTGGCTTTACGGCCAAGACGACGGACGTGGCCGCGCCTTTCTCACCGATTTCCAGCTCGCCGCCTGCTTTCGCCGCGGCAATGCCCTGTTCCGCCTCGCACGTTACGAAGACCTGCGGCACCTCCTCAAGCACAAGCGTCGCTACGCGCCCGCGATACTCACCGCAACCGAGCGCCGGATACTGGCGCGCAAAAGCGTCGTCACCCGCGCCTGGATGGCGACGGGAAAAAAAATCTATTACGCCATCACCCGTGGCTTGAATTTCACCGACCGCGAGGGCCGTGGCGTCCGCTTCGTGCATGAGGCGCCTCGCATCGCCGCACGGCTGCGCACGCAGCCGCAAGTGCGCGACGTCGCCATCGTCCCCTACCCCGACCGCCGCGCCGGCACTGGGCTCTATGCCTTTGTCGAGGGCAGCGTGAGCGAACGCGAGCTCAACGATTTTCTCGGCGACGCGAGGCCGGAGCATTTGCAGATCGTCGAAGCGCTGCCACGCGACGCGCAAGGCGACGTGCGCAGCGAGATCCTCGAACTAGTGGCGATGAACCAGCTCGATTTGATCGATCCGCTGCTCAAGACCGACGCCGACCGCGCCATCGTCGGCCGCATCGTCGCCGAGCGGCGCAATCTGCGCGACCGGTTTGCGTTTTAAGACCCTACCGCTTATATTATACGTCTTACTTAGCGCTTCAAGAGACAAGCCTCGACACAAACGAGAGTGCCAGAGAAAGCCGAGTTTGGCATGGTAGCTCGTTACGCGCTTCGCCGATTTGTCCAAAAGTTAATGCGACAGGATGGGCAACAGCACGCATAATTTGATCGGGGGCGCGCTACGTGATTCTTGCCGAGATTTACTTTCAAAATGTCGGAACGCGGTTCGGCTGATCCTGCTCCTGCAATATCAGTGGTGGTGCCGGTGAAGAACGAGGCAGGCAATATCGCGCCGCTCGTGGCGGAGATCACCGCTGCACTGCAAGGTCGCGCCTTTGAGATCATCTATGTCAATGACGGTTCAGAAGACGAGACGGAAGCGGAATTGCTGGACTTGATGGCGACGTGTCACCAGTTGCGACAGATCGGGCACGAAAAATCCTACGGTAAGTCGGCAGCCTTGCGCACCGGCGTCACAACGGCTCAGCGCCCATTATCGTGACGCTCGATGGCGATTGCCAGAACGATCCAGCTGCGATTCCGATCATGATCGCGACGCTTGAAGCTGGCTCGCTCAGCTCGGCCTCGTCGCCGGTCAGCGCGTCGGACGCGAGGCGACGGTCTTTAAAAAGTTACAATCACGCATCGCCAACGGCGTACGCCAAGCTTTACTGAAAGATGGTGCGCGAGATGCGGGATGCGCCATCAGGGTATTCCGGCGCGAAGTGTTCCTGTCGTTGCCGTATTTCGATGGTCTCGACTGTTTTCTGCTAGCTCTGGTGCGGCGCGAAGGATTCGATATCAGCTATGTCGATGTCGTCGAACGGCCACGTCGTCATGGGAAGTCAAACTATGGCATGTGGAACCGGATGTGGGTCGGCATTCTCGACACTGCCGGCGTGTGGTGGCTGATCCGGCGCAGTAAGCACATTCCTCAAGCCAAGGAGATTACTCTTGCCGGCTGACCCGTCGTGCGTTGGACGGCAGCCTGCGTCGCGCAAGACACGAATAGCGGCACCGCAGTTTGATTCGAAAGCCGACAAGCGATCCATTAACCAGACAGGCGGCTTCAGATGCCCACCACGCTTCAGGTCCCAAACTCTGGAGTAAGATGCGAAGCTAATTCGGCACCCGACGACGGCGGCGCCGGCATCTGGATTGATCGGCTGGATCGAACACCGGCCGCAGACTGCGTTCGGTAGCTTCCTGGCCCTGCATTTATTGTCTGGACCGTTCTGCCGACATTGCTTTATCTCAACCTGCCGCTCGATCTTATAGAAGCACTCACTACGGCCGGGAATGGCAGCTAGGCTCCGACAAGCTGCCGCCATTGCCGTGGTGGCTCATCGAGATCATGTACCGCACCTTCGGTGTGGACGCGGCTTATTACGCCACGGCGCAAATCGTCGTGATCGCCACTTTTGCCATCATTTTCTTCACGGCGCGGCGTTGGTCGGCGCTGCCGGCGCCTCCTTGCCGTGCTCATTATCGACGGCCTGCACTATTTCCAGTACACGGCGGTCAAATTCAATCACGATGTGGTTCAATTGCCGTTCTGGGCGTTGGCCGGCTATTCGTTTCACGCCGCGCTCAAACGCGGCCGGATGGTGTACTGGCTGTTGCTCGGCATCGCCATCGGCGGAGCGTTGTGGGCAAAGTATTTCGTCGTATTGTTGGTCATCCCTTATGCGCTGTTTCTGGTGTTCGATCGCGACGGGCGACGCGCGCTGACGCGGCGGGGCCCTACCTGGCGCTCGCGTCGCGATCATCGTCATCGCGCCGAATATTCTGTGGCTCGTTCACAACGATTTCTCGAGCTTCGCCTACGGCGAGGCGCGCGCCTCTCCGGAGCGCGGATGGTTCGACCACTTATTGCATCCCGCCATGTTTACCTTGGGCCAGACGTTCTTCGCGGTGCCGTCGCTTTTTATTGCCGCAGCGCTGCTGTTGCCACCGGTTAGGGCTGTCCTCCCCTTCCTTCCACGCGGCCGAACGGGCGTCGGGTCGGAGCTGCGGACGCCTTCGACCGCCGCATCGTAACGTTGATCGCTTTCGGCCCCGGACTGACTGCGATCGCCATAACGGCCTTGAGCGGACGCGGTGCCGTTGCGATGTGGGGTTATCCGCTGTGGTTGTTCACCGGCCTTTGGTTCGTGATGTTCGTTGCTCCCACGCTCGATGCCGAGCGCGTAAGCCGCGGCGTCGCAGCATGGGGCGCAGCTTCGCGATCTTAGCGATCGCCTTCATCATCAATTATTCGATTTTGCCTTCGATCGACGACCGCTACCGCGCCGTGTTCTATCCGGGGGACAAGCTCGGCGCGGCGTTGACGCAACGCTTTCACGCCGCAACCGGCCAAAGCCTTCGCTACGTCATTGGCTCGATGTGGGACGGCGGCAATCTCGCGCATTATTCGCCGGATCAGCCGCAGGTGCTGATCGACGGCAAGCTGGCCCGCGCACCCTGGATCGATCTCGACAATGCCCGCGATCCGGGCCGGGTTTCGCGCCGCGCGCCAGATCAGCCATTGCCGCCGCCACGGCGAAAGCTCCACCACTGCGAAGCCATCGCTGCGGTCGAGACGATCCAGCCACGGCCGCACCAAAGCAACGGGCAGGAACGCCGGGTCCACCGTTCGCGGCAGCGCCAACAAAGGCTCAGCCGTCGCCGTGAGGTGGCGGCGTGCGCGGTTGCGCAGTTCCGCAAGCGCCGCATTCAACCCAGCGGAGGATTGGCCGGCAAAGACATCGTTGGTCCGAACGCCGTGGCGTTCGAGCAGTTCGGTCGGCAGGTAAAGCCGATGCCGCGCGACGTGAAAGGGAAAGGCGCGGACGAGGCTGGTCATGCCGTAAGCCAGTCCAGCAGGGTCCGCGACCGGGCCCGCGTCGACGCCAAGAATTTGCGCGGCAAGCGCAACCACTGCGGAAGATGTCTTCTTGGCATAGTCCTCGAGATCGGTAATCCACGCCATCGGCTCGTCGTAGAGATCGAAGCGATGGGCGTCGATCAGATCTTGGAGCGCGCCCGTCGGCAGCCGATGCTGCTCGATGACGCCAAGCAGCGCGGCGGCGACCGGATGGGCGCCCGCCTCCCCGGCTCGCTCGCCGCCGAGAACGTCGCGCCACCATTGCAGGCGGATTTCGCCCGGCAGCGGCTCACGCGCCGCCTCCCACACCCGCCCAACCTCGACGTTGAAAGCGTAGAGCGCAAATAGCGCCTCGCGCCGTTCCGCAGGCGCGAATAGCGCGGCGAGGTAGCGATCGCGATCGGCGTCCCGCACCAGCTCAGCGCAATAAGCGAAAGCATCCTGCATCGCGGAAGCTTAACATCAATCGATCGCAATCAGTCCCGCGCCGACGCGGCGGCCTTCCAAGAGCATCACGTTGTAGGTCCGCACTGCCGGTCCGGTCGTCATGGCATCGACCGAAATATGGGCCTCCCGGAAGCGCAGCCGTAACGGTTCGGGCATGAGCCACGGCGCATCGCCGGCGCCGAGAATGAAAAAATCTAGCGCGTCGGCGCGCGCGAATACGAGCTCCAGTAAGTCGTCAGTGAGCGCCGCCGGCGCTGCAATCGGCCACGTCCAAATGCCGTCCGGAAGGCACAGCAGCGAGCCGCGATGCGACATGCCGGCGAAGCGGAACCCGCCGCCGCCATGCGCATCGATCGGCGCCGGGCGCGGCAGATGGGGCCGTTCCATGACGGCGCTAGCGGCGCGCTCGCGCGCGCCGCGGAGCTGCCACGGACCTCGCCACCGCGGACGAGCTCGTCGCGGCCGCAGCCGGCGGCTCGGGCTCTTCCGCCCCGCCCATGCGCCCGACTCCGACGCCGAGATAGATCAGGATCGGCGAGGCAATGAACACCGACGTGTAGGTGCCGACCAGCACGACGCCGAACATCATGGTCGCGGTGAAACTGTGAATCGCCTGGCCGCCGAACAACAATAGCGCCAACAAAGACATCGCCACCGTCACGTGAGTAACGATCGAGCGCGACAGCGTCGCGTTGACCGAGGCGTTGAGCAGATCCGGCATCGGCAGCCGCTTATAGCGGCGCAGCATTTCGCGGATGCGGTCGTAGATCACCACCGTATCGTTGAGCGAATAGCCGAGAATAGTGAGCAACGCCGCGATGCTGGTCAGATCGAAATCGATATGCGTCAGCGACATGAAGCCGACGGTGAGCACCAAATCGTGGACGTTGGCGATCATGGCGCCGAGCGCGAACTGCCACTCGAACCGGAACCAGAGATAGATCAGGATCGCCACGATCGCGAGCACCAGCCCGATCGTGCCGTACGACAACAGCTCGGTGGACACGCTCGGCCCGACCACTTCGACACGGCGGTAATCCACGCTGTCGCCGAGCGCATCGCGCACTTTCTGGATCGCCGCCTGCTGCGCCTGGTCGCCGCCCGGCTGCTCGGAAATGCGGATCAACACGTCATTGGGCGCGCCGAATTCCTGCAGCTGAACATCGCCGAGATGCAGCGATTCGACGGTCGCGCGCATCTTGGCAAGGTCCGCCGGCCCCGCCTTGGTCTGCACTTCGACCAGCGTGCCGCCGACGAAATCGATGCCGAAATTCAGGCCGTGATAAAAGAACAGCAAAATTGCCACGATCGACAGCATCGCCGAAATCGGAAAGCTAATGCGCCGAAAGCGCATGAAATCGAATTTGGTGTCGTCGGGAACGATGCGAAGGAGGCGCACTGGATTTCTTTCAAACGAGTTTTATCAGTTTGACCATGATCTCTTGCGTCAGATCGGCACCGTGCGCGGCCGCCAGAGGCGGACCCAATAGGCCACGATCAACCGGGTCAGAGTGAAGGCCGTGAACAGCGTGGTGAGGATGCCGACGCCAAGCGTCACCGCAAAACCGCGCACCGGTCCGGAGCCGATATAGAACAGCACCGCCGCGGCGATGAAAGTGGTGATATTGGAGTCGAGAATGGTGGCGAGCGCGCGGGTGAAACCGGCGTCGATGGCATTGATCGCGCTGCGTCCGGCGCGCACCTCCTCGCGGATGCGCTCATAGATCAAGACGTTGGAATCCACGGCGATGCCGACGGTGAGCACGATGCCGGCGATACCCGGTAGCGTCAGCGTCGCGCCGAGAAACGACAGCACGCCGAAGATCATGGCGACGTTGATCGCAACGGCCACATTCGCAAAAAGGCCGAACAGCCCGTAGGTCGCAAACATGAAAATGACGACCAGCGCCGCGCCGGCATAGGCGGCATGCTCGCCGGCATTGATCGAATCCTGTCCCAATCCCGGCCCGACGGTGCGCTCTTCGACGATGGTGAGCGGCGCCGGCAACGCGCCGGCGCGCAGCAGGATCGCGAGATCGTTGGCCGACTGCACGGTGAAATTGCCGGAGATCTCTCCGGAGCCGCCCAGGATCGGCGTGCGGATCACCGGCGCTGAAATCACCTTGTTATCGAGCACTATTGCAAAAGGCTTGCCGACATTGGCTTGCGTCGCCTGGGCGAATTTTTGCGCGCCGGACGAATTGAAGCGGAAGTTAACGACCGGCTGGCTGGTCTGCTGGTCGAAGCTCGCTTGCGCGTCGACGAGATCGGAGCCGGAAACGAGCACGCGTTTCTCGATCAGATATTTCTCGCCGGGTTGCTGGCCGTCGAGAATTTCCGAATCTTCCGGCGGGTGCGAGGCCGCCGCCTGCTCCGCCGTCATCGATTGATCGACCATGCGGAAATCGAGCTTCGCGGTCTTGCCCAGACATCTCCTTCAGCCGCGTCGGATCCTGCAGACCAGGCACCTGCACCAAAATGCGGTCGACGCCCTCGCGCTGGATGCTCGGTTCGACGAGACCGAGCTCGTTGACGCGGCGCTGGATGATCTCGATCGATTGATCGACGGCTTGGCGGATCCGCTCGGTGATCGCCGGCTCGGTCGGCGCCAGCGTGATCAGGCCGGTGTTTTCGCTGACGTCAACGTCGCGCTGTCCCGTGGTGCCGAGGAACCCGGACATCGGTTGCGACAAGGCGCGCAGCTTGCTCAGCGCGTTATCGACGTCGGTCGAGCGCGTGATGTGCACTTCGACGTGGTCGCCGCGCACGGCGCGGCCGGTGAACGGGATGCGCGCTTCGCGCAGCACCCGCAGCACGTCTTCGTCGAGCGCCTGCAGCCGCTCCTTGCGCACGGAGTTGGTATCGACTTGAAGGAGGAGACTTGATCCGCCTTGCAGATCGAGACCGAGCACGATGTGGCGCTGCGCCCAGCTTGGCCAATGCTCGACCACGCTTTCGGGGAAGAAATTCGGCACCGCGAACAGGCACACGACCAGCGCCGTCGCCAGAATAGCCGCCGCCTTCCACCGCGTGAAAAACAACATGGACTTCGAAATTCCTCGCTATAGGGGCGATCAGCTCGCGCTGTCGTCTTTCACCGGCTCGCCCTTGGCGCGCACGTCGCTCACCATGGAGCGCATCTGCCGCACCCGCACGCCGTCGGCGACTTCGACCTCGATCTGGTCGTCGTCCACCACCTTGGTGACCTTGCCGATGAGACCGCCATTGGTGATCACAGTGTCGCCGCGGCGCAGCGCCTTGATCAATTCCTGGTGCTGCTTCACCTTACGCTGCTGCGGCCGCAGGATCAGGAAGTACATAATCACGATGATCAGAATAAGCGGCATGAACGACGTAATCATGCCGGCCGAATCGCCGCCGCCGCCAAATAGGCCGCTGAGCGGATTGCTTTGCGCAAATGCGGGCGTAATGAACATAGTTCCTCCAAGGGGGCGGGCAGTGAGGCGCGCCGCCCGGGATGAAGGGCCGCTGTTGCGCGCAAAATCGCGCGGACTATAGCTGCCGTTGGCCTAATTGCAATGTTGCGGGCGCGCTTGAGCAAGCTTGCGAGCGTGCCGCGCCCCCGCTAAGGGGATGGCCGCAACCCGGTGCAAATATGGCCAAATCTCCTCCGCCTTCGAAGAAAAAACCGGTTAAAAAGACCGCCGGCACGGGTCGCGACGCCCGGCTTGCCGAAAACGACAATGCCGCGCTCCTAACCCGCATTGCCGGTGCGCTGGAACGGCTCGCTCCGGCTGTGCCTTCGCCGCTCGATTTTTCCGCCGCCGAGGCCTTCGTCTGGCACCCAGAAGGCCGCAAGCTCGCGGCGGTTCGCCGCGTCAACCGTGTCGACATGTCGCTCCTAAGGGGCATCGATCGGGTGCGCGATCTTCTGGTCGAAAATACCGAGCGCTTTGCCCGCGGCCTGCCAGCGAACAACGCGCTGCTATGGGGCGCGCGCGGCATGGGAAAGTCGTCACTGGTCAAGGCCGCCCACGCCGCGATTGGCGCCGCGCATGCCGCCGCCGGGCTCAAACTCATCGAGATTCATCGCGAAGACATCGAGTTGCTGCCGGAGCTGATGACGCTTTTGCGCAACAGGAAAGAGCGCTTCATCGTGTTCTGCGACGACCTGTCGTTCGATGCCGAAGACACGTCCTACAAATCGCTCAAGACCATGCTCGAAGGCGGCATCGAGGGCCGGCCGGAGAACGTCATTTTTTACGCCACATCGAACCGCCGTCACCTCATGGCGCGCGATATGATGGAAAACGAGCGGGCGACCGCGATCAATCCCGGCGAGGCGGTCGAGGAGAAGGTCTCGCTGTCCGATCGCTTCGGGCTGTGGCTCGGCTTCCACCGCTGCAGCCAGGACGAATATCTCGCCATGGTCGAGGGCTACATCGCCCATTACCGCGTGCCGTGCGGCGGCGCCGAACTGCGCCGCGAGGCGTTGGAATGGGCAACGACGCGCGGCGCGCGCTCCGGCCGCGTGGCGTGGCAATATGTGCAGGATCTCGCCGGCAGGCTTGGCGTCGAAGACGGGGAGACTGAAAGTTCCCGCTACGCCCCGCTGAGATATTGCGCCGGATCGACCGGCGTCGCGCCCTTGCGGATTTCGAAGTGAAGCTGCGGCGACGTCACGTTGCCGGTCTCGCCGGACTTGGCAATCACCTGGCCGCGTTTGACGGTCTCGCCGCGCCTGACCAGAATTTCGCTGGCATTGGCGTAAGCCGTAACGAAGCCATTGGCGTGGCGCACCAGCACCAGATTGCCGTAGCCTTTGAGCTCACTGCCGGCATAAGCGACCACGCCGTCCTCGGCCGCCTTGACCGGCGTGCCTTCCGGCACTGCGAGATTGATGCCGTCGTTCTGCAGGCCGTTCGGCTTGGGTCCGAAGGCGGCGATGATGCGGCCGCGCACCGGCCAGCGGAAGGTCGGCATCGCGCTTGCGGTATCCGTCGCCTTGACGGGATTATCCTCGGCCGTGGGCGCAGGCGTCGCGAGGCGCGCGCTATGCGGCGATTCAACGGTCGCAACGGTGCTCGGCGCCGCCACCGGCGCCTCGGCCCGCGGCGCAACCGGCGCCGGTCGCTCGCCCATCTCCGGAATAACGATGCGCTCGCCCACCCGCACCATTGTATCCGGCGGGATGTTATTGGCCCGCGCAATGACCATGACCGGCTTGCCATAGAGCCGCGCAATGCTGTTGAGCGTTTCGCCCGGCGCCACGACATGCATGCCCGAGGGCGCGACCAAGCCGCCGTGCGGCGGCACATAGGGGGCGGTCACGGCCGGAGCGGTCGAGGCCATCCGCGTCTGCGGCGGCGTCTCGGCAGTCGTTGCCGGGCGGTAGCGCGGGATGACGAGGTGCTGGCCCGGATAGACCGGAGCGGCGCTGGTGATGTGATTGGCTTCCATCAGGGCGGAGACCGGCACGCCGTGCTCGCGCGCGATGCTTTCGACGGTTTGGCCCGGACGGACAATAACTGCGGTGCCGCCGTCCCAGGTCCAGGCCGGCTGCGGAGGCGGCGCTTGGATCGAGCCGGTGACTTCGCCAGCCGGGCTGATAGGAGCCCATGCCGCGGCCGCCGCCGGAGGAGCCGTTATCGGCGCTGGCGAGATTCGGCAGCGGCCGGCTGTCGATGTGGCTTGCCGGCGCGGTCTGCGGGATCGAGCCGGTGACGTCGCCGCGCGAGGATGATGAAGCCGGCGAAGAGGAACCGAAGCCTTCGTTGAAGCGGCCGGAATCCGCGCTACAGCTGGCGACGGCAATTCCGATTAATGAAATGGCAACCAGTTGCGGCCAAGGGGCCGACCGACGCGGTGCGCGCATGGTTACTCGCTCGAACGCAATACAAAGGACAAGCGAATAAACAACGTTGCGGTAAACAGGCCTTTAAGTATCGGCGGGATTTCTTACTCAGGCGTGTTAAGTGTTTTCGCGGTCACAGTTCGCGCGCCTGACCCGGTAAAAGCGGCACAAAACGCACGGCAATGAGATTTTCGCGGGTTAATGCGCCGTCTGGCTGCTTTCGTAAGCTTGACGAGGTATTGCGCGTCGTGGCGCGGACCGACCGGCAAGACCATCTTGCCGCCTTGGACGAGCTGAGCGGCGAGCGCTTCCGGCACCTCCTCGGCGGCGGCCGTCACCATGATGCGGTCGAATGGCGCCAAGTCCGGCGCACCGGCCATGCCGTCGCCCGAGCGTACCGTGACGTTCGCGTAGCCGAGCGTTTTGAGCCGCTCGCGCGCCGCATCGGCGAGCGTGCGATACCGCTCGATGCTCACCACCTCGCGCGCCAAGCCGGGCCAAGATCGCCGCCTGGTAGCCGGAGCCGGTGCCGACTTCGAGCACGCGGTGCTGCGGTTCGACCTCGAGCTTCTCGGTCATATAGGCGACGATGAAAGGCTGGCTGATGGTCTGCCCGCAGGCGATCGGCAGCGCCTGGTCGATATAGGCGCTGTCGGCGAAACCCGGGGCGACGAAATATTCGCGCGGCACCTCGTCCATGGCGCGAAGCACCGCCTGATCGCTGATGCCGCGCCGGCGCAGCGCAAGCTGAAACTCCATGCGTTCGACGTCGTCGGCTGCTGGAACCGCTGCCACTGTGCCCTCGGCTATGAGCGATTCATGCCGCTTTTTACCACCATATCGATGATCCGCATATACTGGGATTCCGCCGGCCGATGACGGCGGATCCGGTGCCTGAGCGCGACAGACCGCGCCGACGGATGGAACCGACGGCGCCGGCTGGCGTTGTGGCGAGCACGGGGCGCAAATGACATCTGAGCCAATAACTCGAGCCTGGCACGAGCACCGCGTATGGCCGGCGGCAAGCGCGTCCTCGTCGTCGAGGACGAATTGATGATCCGCATGCTGCTGGAAGGCATGCTGGGCGATCTCGGCCATACCGTCGCGGCGGAGGCCGGCAGCATCGAGGAAGCCTTGGCGCTCGCCAAACAAGCCGATTTCGACGTCGCCGTGCTCGACGTCAATCTCGACGGCCAGTCGATTGCGCCGGTGGCCGAGGTGTTGTGCAGCGCGGCGTGCCGTTCGTCTTCGCCAGCGGCTACGGCCAGCGCGGCGTGCCGGAGCCCTATCGGCAAAGTCCGACGCTGCAGAAGCCGTTCCAGCTCGAAGCGCTGGCCAAGCCATCGACACGGCACTGGCCAGAGCGGCGCGGCTGAAACCCCCTTCTCGAAAAGCTTGGCGAGCCCCGTCATGATCGGCTCGTCGGTGATGTCGATCCGCAGCGGCGTCAGCGCGATGCAATTGTCTTCGAGCGCGGCGAGATCGGTGCCGTGCTCGGACTTGAATCGTCCGGCGCGCATAAGCGATCCAGTAATAGGGATTGCCGCGGCCGTCGTGGCGCTCGTCGATATGGAGGCGCTCCTGGCGCCGGCGGCCCAGCGCCGCTACCGCGATGCCCTTGACCTCTTCGGGCCGGCAGTCGGGAAAATTGACGATTGATCAGCACGTCGCGCGCGCACGCCTTCTTGAGGACGCGGCGGACGATGTCCGGCGCATAACGCAGGCTCGTGTCCCAAAACGGCGGCTGGCGGCTGCGCGATTTATAGGCTTGCGACAGCGCGATCGAGGGAATGCCGAGCACGGCGCCCTCCATCGCGCCGGCGACCGTGCCGGAATAGATCACGTCCTCGCCGACATTGCGGCCGCGATTGACGCCGGACAGAACCAGATCGATCTGCTTGCCGTCGAGCACATGGCGCGCGCCCATGATGACGCAATCGGTCGGCGTGCCGCTGACCGCGAAGCGGCGGTCGGCGACTTCGCGCAGCCGCAGCGGATCGTTCAGCGACAGCGAATGCGCGACGCCGGACTGATCGTTCTCCGGCGCCACGACCCAGACGTCGTCCGACAGCGTGCGCGCGATTTTCTCGCAGACATCGAGCCCGTGCGAATGGATGCCGTCGTCGTTGGTGACGAAAATACGCACGCGCTATTTCTCGATCTTCTTCATCCCGCCCATATAGGGCTGCAGCGCCTCCGGCACCGCGATCGATCCGTCGGCCTGCTGATAGGTCTCCATCACCGCGATCAGCGCGCGGCCGACGGCGACGCCGGAGCCGTTGAGCGTGTGGACGTGGCGGACATTCGCCCTCTTTGCTGCGGATAGCGCGCATTCATGCGCCGCGCCTGGAACTCGCCGCAGATCGAGCACGACGAAATCTCGCGGTACATGTTTTGCCCCGGCAGCCATACTTCGATGTCGTAAGTCTTTTGTGACGCAAAGCCCATGTCGCCGGTGCACAGCGTCATCACCCGGTAATGCAGATCGAGCCGGCGCAAAATTTCCTCGGCGCAGGACAGCATGCGCTCGTGCTCGTCCTTGGATTGCTCGGGCGTGGTGATGGAGACGAGCTCGACCTTGGTGAACTGATGCTGCCGGATCATGCCGCGGGTATCCTTGCCGGCGGCGCCCGCTTCGGCGCGGAAGCACGGCGTGCAGGCGGTGAGCCGCATCGGCAATTGCGCTTCGTCGACGATGGATTCGCGGACGAGATTGGTGAGCGGGACTTCGGCGGTGGGGATGAGCCAGAGACGTGAATCCTGACCAGTTTCTGAAGTCGCTGACAATCATCCAGGAAATCTTGTAGCACGACTCTCATGCCGACTCAAGACGTCGTATCGCTCAATTTTGCTGTCAGCTTCGCTTTCGCAATCTGAAAAAATTTTCCTCGTTGCATTCACGCACGTTCTGCACTTCAATTCGCAGGCACAAAATTGATCGTCTTCAAATTTCGGCAATTGCGCAGTGCCGAACATCACTTCGTCGCGCACCAACAGCGGCGGCGAAACTTCGGTGTAATTGTGCGGCTCGCTGGTATGCACATCGAGCATGAATTGGCCGAGCGCGCGTTCGAGCCGCGCCAGGCCTTTCTTCAACACGACAAAGCGCGCGCCGGAGAGTTTCGCCGCAAGCTCGAAATCCATCTGCCCAGCGCTTCGCCGAGATCGAAATGCTGCTTCGGCGCGAAGGCGTAAGTCGCGCTTGGCGCCGAAGCGGTGATGCTCGACATTGTCGTCGGCGCTTTTGCCGTCCGGCACTTCGTCGAGCGGCAGATTGGGAATTTGCGCCAGCGCCTCGTCGAGCGCCTTGGAGGCGGCCTTCTCCTCCGCCTCCAGTCGCGGAATTGATGTCCTTCAGTTCCGCGACTTCGGCCATCAGGGCCTTGGCCCGTCTCCTCGTCCTTGTTCTTCTTGGCCTCGCCGATTTCCTTCGACGCCGCGTTGCGGCGCGCTTGCGCCGTTTCGAGCGCGAGAATTTTCTCCCGGCGGCGTCTCGTCGAGCGCGATCAGCCGCTTCGCCTCGGGCGGCAGCCCGCGCCGCGCCAAGCCGGCGTCGAAAGCGTCGGGATTTTCGCGAATGAAGCGGATGTCGTGCATCGGTCGTGCTCCAACGTCATGGCCGGACTTGTCCGGCATCCAGTCTTTGCCGCTTCGATGCTAGACGTGATGCCCGGGTCAAGCCCGGCATGACGAATATAGTACGCGCAGCAATACGCCATTCACTCCGCGGGCTTGGCCGCAGCCGCCGCGGCGGCGCGTTCGGCCGCCGCGCGCTTTTCCACCATCCGCACCGACCAGACCGAGCCCTCGTAGAGGGCGAGCAGCGGCAAAGCCAGCGACATTTGGCTCAAGACGTCGGGCGGGGTGAGCACGGCGGCGATGACAAAGGCGATGACGATGAAATAGCGGCGCTTGGCCTTGAGCTGATCGGAGGTGATGATGCCGACGCGGCCGAGCAGCGTCAGGATCACCGGCAGCTGAAACGCAATGCCGAAAGCCAGTATCAGCTTCATCATCAGCGACAGGTAATCCTCGACCTTCGGCAGCAGCTCTATCGTCGCCTCGCCGGGAACGCCGGTCTGCTGCATGGAGAGCGAAAACCGCGCCAACATCGGCCAGACCACGAAATAGACGACGCACGCGCCGAGCACGAAGAAGATCGGCGTGGCGATCAGATAAGGCAGGAAGGCCTGCCGCTCGTTGCGGTAGAGGCCGGGCGCGACGAACATGTAGATCTGCGAGGCGATCACCGGGAAGGCGATGAAGACGCCGCCGAACATCGCCAGCTTGAGCTGCACGACGAAATATTCGAGGAGGCCCGTGTAGATGAACTTGGAGTTCGCCGCGCCGGCCACCCAGATGTAGGGCCAGGTGAGGATGTTGTAGATGTGCCGGGCGAAGAAGAAGCAAACCACCATCGCCAGCACGAAAGCCGCGGCCGCCTTGATCAGCCGCGAGCGCAGCTCGATCAGATGGTCCATCAAGGGCGCCTTGGTGGCCTCGATCTCCTTCTCTTCGTCTTCGCGGCTGATTTGAGCCATCAGTTTCGCTCGGTGTTCACCGGCTCGGCAGCGGCGGCGACGGGCTCCGGCGCCGGAGCGGTATCGACTGGAATTCCGGCGTCAGGCTGCGGCAAGGCCGGCGCGGCAGCGGCATCCGGCTTCAGTTCGACCGGGGGCTGCGCCGCCGACGCCGGCTCGCCCGGCTTTTCTTCGGCGGGCGCACTGAGCGATTTCTCGACATCCTTGCCGACCGTCTCAAGATCGGTCCGCACGCCCTTCAAGGGATCGTAGTTTTTAATATCGCTCGCCATGTCGTCGACCTGCTTTTTCAGGTCGGTCATCTCGGCTTCGCGCATCGCCTCCTGGAACTGGTTCTGGAAATCCGACGCCATGCTGCGGATTTTGCGTGTGTACTGACCCAGCGTGCGCATGACCGTCGGCAGCTCTTTCGGCCCGATCACGATCAGCGCGATGACGCCGATGAGCAGAAATTCGGTCCAGCTGATGTCGAACATGGAAAGACTCTCCGCCGCGGCATCCCTTTCCGCCGCAGCCGCCGCTCTAGCCTTGCGAAATCAAGGAACCATTGGCGGCCGCGATCCGCGCGACAGCAGGCCCAGCGCGACTAGACCTTGCTCTCGGATTCGGCGCGCCGCTTGATGTCGGCAGGCGCCTGATGGTCGATGGTCTTGATCGGCGCGTCGGATTTAGCGGTTTCGGCCGTATCGTCGTCGGCCATGCCCTTCTTGAAGGCTTTGATGCCTTTGGCGACATCGCCCATCATATCCGAAATCTTGCCGCGGCCGCCGAAGACCAAAAGCAGGACGGCGCCAACCACCAACCAGTGCCAGATGCTCAAAGAACCCATAAAATCCTCCGTCCGCCATACGCTTACAATGGCGCGCGCCTGCGGCGAGATGCCGATTTTAGCCAGAAACTAGGCGTCGGGGCCGGCAAAAACAAGCACAACAGCGTGCCGTCACGCCGCAGGGTGAATGGCGATTCGCCACGGTGTCGCGCGATGCTACGGAAAGATCGCCAATTGGGGCGATTTATTCCTCGCTGCTCTCGCTCCGCGGCGCAGAGTCCGAGGTCCAAATCTTCCGGTTCGAGCGGCTCTTCGTCGTCGCGCAGCGCCGGATCGTCGGAGGGAACCGGCACGGAAAACTCGGCCGGCAGCGTAGCATCGACGAGCCCCGCGCCCTTGAGCTCGTCGAGACCGGGAAGATCGGTCAGCACATCGAGCCCGAAATGCGACAGGAAAGCCTCGCTGGTGCCATAGGTGACCGGGCGTCCGGGCGACTTGCGCCGGCCGCGCAGCCGCACCCAGCCGGTTTCCAGCAACACATCGAGCGTGCCCTTGGACGTGGAGACGCCGCGAATTTCCTCGACCTCGGCGCGCGTGACCGGCTGGTGATAGGCAACGATAGCGAGCGTTTCGATCGCGGCGCGCGACAGTTTTCGCG
Organism: uncultured Alphaproteobacteria bacterium; assembly: GCA_963816565.1. Taxonomy (GTDB): domain Bacteria; phylum Pseudomonadota; class Alphaproteobacteria; order Rhizobiales; family Xanthobacteraceae; genus BOG-931. Next base: position 152,163 of record CAWFLM010000009.1, read on the forward strand.
TGACGACCGATTCATGCGTCAACAGCCAGGCGAGATCGTTGGCTGTGCGTAGCGTCCATTTGCCGCCGACGCGGATCAGATTGACGCCGCGCGGGGCATATTCCCGCTGCAACTGCGTCAGCAGCGCGCGCACGTCGATGCCGGCAGGCAGACGCGATGCCAAGGCCTTCTCGTCGAGCGGCGCTTCGGCGGCAAACAGCAGAGCTTCGAGGATGCGCAATTCCTCGGCGCGCTCCTGCCGCTCCTCGCCGTCCTTGTCGCCGACAATCACTCGCATTTCCGCGACCTTCCCCATTGGTCCGTGTCCCCTCTTACCCATTCCCCGATTCGGCTGCCAATCCTTTGGCAGCCTTATCTTCGCTCGGATTGCCATTTTGCGGGCTCTGCCGCTTGCGCAAATAAAGCGGCGTGAACGAGCCCTGCTGATGCACTTCCATGTGACCTTCGCGCACCAATTCGAGCACCGCGGCAAAGCTCGAAGCCAGCACCGTCGCCCGGTGCGACGGATCGACCAGGTATTCGATGAGGTATTGGTCGAGCGGGCTCCAGTCCAACGATTGGCCGACCAGCCGTTCGAGCGCTTCGCGCGCTTCGGCAAGCGACCACACCGTGCGCTTGGGCAGGCGCACGAAGGACCTCGCCTGGGTCTGCCGACGGCCGGCATAGGCCGATAGCAGGTCATAGAGCGTCGCCGACCATTGCGGCCGCCTGATCTCGGCGATCGGCTCCGGTTGGCCGCGCCGGAAAACGTCGCGGCCGAGTTGCGGCCGATTGATCATCTGCTCGGCAAATTTCCGGATCGCCTCGAGACGCCGCAGGCGCTGCGCCAGCGCATTCGCCATGTCTTCGGCGCTCACGCCTTCGGGCGGATGCGCTTCCGGCAGCAACAGGCGCGATTTGAGGTAAGCGAGCCACGCCGCCATCACCAGATAGTCGGCGGCGAGTTCAAGGCGCATTTTGCGCGCCGCGTCGATAAAGGCGAGGTATTGGTCGGCGAGCGCAAGAATGGAAATCTTGGCGAGGTCGACCTTTTGCTGCCGCGCCAGCGTCAAGAGCAAGTCGAGCGGGCCTTCAAAGCCTTCGACGTCGACCACCAGCGCCGGCTCATCGGCGGCGCGCTCGGAAAGCTCGGCCTCGAACTGGTCTTCGTTCACATCTTGGGCGTTCATGCGGAACCCGGTGCAGGCTCGGCGCCTGCCATGAGCTTGAAGAATTCGGCCCGGCGCGCGGCAATGTCGACCGGCGCGGCCGGTTTTCGCTGCGCCAGCGCGGCTGCAGCCCGGTGCGCGGCATCGCCCGCGAGTTGCGGCACTGCCGCGGCGACGGCACGCATTTCCGTCATCGTGCCATTGCAATGCAGGATGATATCGCAACCAGCCACGAGCGCTGCCCTGGCGCGTTCGCCAAGCGAGCCCGACAACGCGCCCATCGATACGTCGTCGCTCATCAAGAGCCCCGAAAAGCCAATCGAATCACGAATTACCTGCCGCACTATAGTGGCCGAAGTCGTGGCCGGCGCGACCGGGTCGATGGCGCTAAACACAACATGTGCGGTCATGCCGAGCGGCAGGCCCGCCAACGGCCGGAAGGCCGCGAAATCGGTGGCTTCGAGGCTCGCGCGGTCAGTCCCGACCACCGGGAGCTTGGCGTGGCTGTCGGCCGTGGCGCGGCCATGGCCCGGCATGTGCTTAAGGACCGGCAGGACGCCACCCTCTAACAGGCCGGCCGCAAATGCCGCGGCGATCGCGGCAACCTTCTCGGCGTCGTGCCATAGGCGCGATCCCCGATGATTGGATCGGCGCCCGCGACCGGCACATCGGCAATCGGCGCGCAATCGACATCGAAACCCACGGCGTTGAGATCTGCGGCGATCAAAGTCGCTCCGAGTCTGGCGGCGGCAAGGCCGCTGTCCCGATCGCGGTCATAGCGGGCGCCATAGGCGGCGCCCGGCGGATAGCTCGGCCAATGCGGCGGTCCCAATCGCTGCACCCGGCCGCCTTCCTGATCGACCAGGACAGGCGCCCGACGGCCGACAATGCTGCGAAAATCGTCAACCAGGCGCCGCAAAGACTTCGGGTCCACGACATTGCGCTTAAAGACGATAAGACCCCACGGCTCGGCCTCTTTGAGGAATTGCCGTTCCTCGGCCGTCAGCGCAGGTCCCGCCACTCCAGTGATAAAAGCGCGCATCAGGGCGTGATCCGGAGCGCCAATCGGGCGAGTTTTGGCAACAATTGCGCTGCACGCCGCTTAGCTTGCGCCGCGCGTGAGGGTCAAGCGTTAAGCAGCCTGAATCCCCGCCTTAATCCCGTTGCACGATGCAAGTGCCGCCGGCCGCTTTCAGGCTCGAGCACAATCCAGCGGCCTGATCCGCCGAAGCAAAGGGACCGACCAGCGCGCGATAATAGACGCCCTTTGGCGCCGAGATCGGCACGGCGGATTATCGGCTCGCGGCTGCCCAACTGGGTCGGAAACTTGGTTCGCAGCGCACGGAACTCGGCCTGCGCCCCCACCTCGCTACGCTGGGAGGTGACCTGAACGGAATAGCCGCCGCCGGCCGACGGCGGCGCCTCGGCGCGCTCCGATGCCTTGGGTTCGGTCGGACGCGCCAGCGCGGTACGGACGCGCGGAGCCGGAGCGGCGCCGTCCTGATCGGGCACGATAGAGAGCGGGCCATTGGCCTCGGGCCGCGGCGCGGACATCGGCCTTGTCGCAGGCTGTGCCGCGGCACGAGGGGGCGCAGCCCGCACCGGCGCCGGAGCAGGCGTCGTCGGCTCCGCAGGCGCCGGGGAGGACGACGCATTGGCCGTCGCCGGCCCGACCTGATCGGACCGGATGATGACCGTGTGGACCTTTTTCGGCGCGGTCGAGGATGCAGCCGGCGGCGCAGATGCCGCTCCCATCGTCGCAGCGGGTGCGCCTGGCTGGACCGATGCGGCTGGCGGCCAAATCGACGGCGCCGGCGCAGGTCGGCATAACGTTCGCTTGTGCCGGCGCAGACGGTGCCGGCGGCGCGGCGGCGGGCGCCGGCGCAGAAGGCGCGGGGAACGCCGGCGCGCCCGAGGCCAGGCCGGCCCGTTGCGCGGAATTCGGAACTCCGGCTTGGCCGGAATTCGGATCGGGGAAAATCGGAATGGTCGAGACCACCCGCGGCGTCTGGTTCGCCGGCGCCGGCACGTCGACCGGCTGCTCCTCGCGCGAGCACGAGCTTTTCGCCGGAAGGCGAATTTGCATCCGCTTGATCGGACGCGTTCGATTTCGGCTTGGTGGGCATGATCTTGTTCGGTCCGTCGTCCGCCTTGATGATCGGCGGCAGCGAGGGCAGCATCGAACTGCCGAACATCGCGCGATAGGCAAACGCGCCGGCAGTTCCGAGCACCGCCAGCCCGAGGACCGCGGCTATGACGACAAAGCCGCTGCGCCGGCGGCCGGCGGGGGCTTCCTCCTCGTAGTCCTCCAATGCGTAATCTTGATCCTCGGCGCCTTGCTGCGCCGGATCATCGTAGTCGCGTTCGTCGCGCGACGGCGGCGCAAAGCCGGGCAGCTGACGGCCCAAGGAACCGACGGGCTCTTGCTCATCCCGAAATCGCGACCGCTCCGGCAACGCATAATCGCGGGCGCCATTAAAGCTGCGCGCCGGCGGCGAAAACGGCGTGTCGAGTTGTGGTTCGGCCTCGTGGTCATAGGGTGCGCCGGCACGGTACGTCGGAACGATGTCGGCCTGTTGCGCCGGCAGGTAGCGATCGTCGCCGCGCGCATCGTAATTGCCTTCGGCCGGCTCGCTTTGATCGGCGTAACGATCCTCGGCCGCCCAATCGACACCCTCGGCGGGCACATCGAGCGAGGGACCGTTTCGTGCTTCGCGATCGTAATCGCCCGGCGGCTCGCTCTGGCCGATCAGCCGCGCCAATTCGGCAAGCGGATCGTCGGAATGCGGGCGCGACGGCGTGGCCGCGCTTCGAGGCGCCATCGCGTCGCGGCTGCGGTAAGAGCGGAAATCGTCGTCGGCCATAGTATTCGCCCCGATTCAGGCGTTACGCGTTACCAAGCTTGTCACGAAACTCTGTCCCGATCTGCGCTCGCGTAACGACGGACGTCACGGCGAATGGCGCAGCAATTACCGCATCTCATCTGGCGCCGCGACCCCCAGCAACCTGAGACCCGACGCGAGTACGGTGGCCACGCCTTGTACGAGCACAAGCCTAGCCTCGGTCACTTGTCGATCATCTTGGATAATGAAGCGTAAATGAGGCGCGGCAGTGCCTTGCGTGTAAAGCGCATGAAATTCACTCGCTAAGTCATACAAGATAAAAGGCAATTCGGTGCGGCTCGTGGGCCGCCGAAGCGGCCTCGACAATGCGCGGATAAAGCGCAATTCGCCGCATTAAAGCGAGTTCCGCCGGGTCGGACAGCCGTTCGAGATTCGCGACCTCGGCCAGGACCGTTATGTCGGCCGGCAGGTCTGGAAAGGCGGAGCGCGCATTGCGAAAGATCGATTGCGCGCGGGCGTGACCGTATTGGACATAAAACACCGGATTGTCGCGCGACTGTTCCAGCACCTTGGCGAGATCGAATTCGAGTACGGCGTCGTTCTTGCGAAACAGCATCATGAAGCGGACGGCGTCGCGGCCGACTTCATCCACGACTTCGCGTAACGTCACGAACTCCCCTGCCCGCTTCGACATTTTCACCGGCTCGCCGGCGCGCATCAGCTTCACCAGCTGCACGACCTTGATGTCGAGTTCGGCTTTGCGGTCGCTCAACGCCGCGACGGCCGCCTGCATGCGCTTGATGTAGCCGGCGTGGTCGGCGCCCCAGACGTCGATCAGCGTGCGAAAGCCGCGCTCGATCTTGTCGGCGTGATAGGCGATATCGGAGGCAAAATAGGTGTAGGAGCCATCCGACTTCTTCAGCGGGCGATCGACATCATCGCCAAATTCCGTCGAGCGGAACAGCGTCTGTTCGCGATCCTCCCAGTCCTCGATCGGCGCGCCCTTCGGCGGCGGCAAACGGCCTTGATAGACGTAAGCCGCGCTTCGCGCAGCCAAGCGATGGTGCGCGCAACGATCGATCGATACGCCAAGCTCTCCGGAGAATCAGCGATCGCTCGTAAAAGAAATGTCCTGGCTCACGCTCAAGCGCGGCGAGATCGTCGCGAATGGAAGTCATCATCTGTTCGAGGACGATGGCGCGAACGACCGGAAGCCGCTGCGCCTCCGGGCTGTTCTTGAGCGCCGCGCCGCCATGTCTTGGCGATGAGCGCGCCGACCGGTTTGAGATAGTCGCCCGGATAAAGTCCTTCCGGAATGGCGCCGATATCGTCGCCCAAGCGCCTCGCGGTAACGCAGATAGGCGGAGCGCGCGAGCACATCGACCTGGGCGCCGGCATCGTTGACGTAATATTCGCGCGTGACCTTGAAGCCGGTGAAGGCGACAGAGATTGCCAGCGCATCGCCGAACACGGCGCCGCGGCCATGGCCGACATGCATCGGCCCGGTCGGATTGGCAGAGACATATTCGACGTTGACCGGCACGCCGCCGCCAAGGTCGCTGCTGCCGTAATCGGACCCGAGCCGCACGGCGCTGCGCAAGGCGTCGATCCAGGCGCCGGCTTTCAGCGTCAGATTGATAAAGCCCGGCCCCGCTACGTCGGCGCTGGCGACAAGGGCGTCGGCGCGAAGTTTCGCCGCGATCGCCTCGGCAAGGTCGCGCGGCTTTTTGCCGGCATCCTTGGCCAGCACCATCGCCGCATTGGTGGCGATGTCGCCATGAGTCGGATCGCGCGGCGGCTCGGCCGTGACGCGCGACTGATCGATGCCGGCCGGCAATGCGCCAGAGCGCACCAATTGATCGGCCGCGTCGCGAACGCGCGCGAGAAGCTCGGCGAAGAATGTTATTTTGTAACCATGAGCGCGCCGCGCGCCTAACGCAATTCGGGGGTCGAGTTCAAAGAGCCGGGCGTGCTCGGCGAGCGCATAGCGGTCGGTCATGCCGGCGATGAAATCGGCGACGTGCCGCGCCCGCGCGGCGCCTCATCGAGGCCGGCGAGACCCTCCTGCCACTCCGCCGGCAAATCGCCGGGATGCGTGCTGTAGCGGGCGAACAAGTCGCGCACCACGCCGCGCCGCCTGGTCCATCACGCGCCATGACGCGCGGATGGCGATACATGTGCGGCTTGAGGAAGGCTTTGATGGCGTCATCGCCTACCCGCATAGCGGCGGAAAAGCCCACGACCGGCATTTGCGCCCGGCGCACCTCGTCGGCGGACTGCGGCCTGACCCTGGCGATCCGGCGTTCGGTCTCGGCGACGACGTCGTCGATGAGAAGTCCGATCAGGCGCCGGATGAGCTCATGAACCAGCCGATGGCGGTCGAGGTCCGGATAGGCCGCCCGTATCTCGCCGATGATCTCGCCCGGCAGCGGGGCCGCGGCAATGTCGTCGATATGGAAAAGCTCGGCGCGCAGGCCGTCGTCGATATCATGGGCGTCGTAAGCGATATCGTCGGCAACGGCGGCGATTTGCGCCTCGGCGCCGGCGAAGCTCCACAATTGGAGATCCTGCAGCCGCGAATAGTCAAGGATCGTCTGCGGTACGCCGTGCAACCGGTAACGGTCGAGCGGCGCGCCGGCGGATCGGTCAGCGGCCCATTATGCTTGACCAGGCCCTCCAGCGTCTCCCAGGTCAGGTTCAAGCCGTCGAAATTCGGATAGCGGCGCTCCAGCGCGGTGACGATGCGCAAGGTCTGGGCGTTATGGTCAAAGCCGCCGAACGCGGCCAGGCAGTCGTCGAGCGCGCGCTCCCCGGCATGGCCGAACGGCGGATGGCCGAGATCATGCGCCAGCGCCAGTGCCTCGGCGAGATCTTCATCAAGCCGGAGCCGGCGGGCGAGCGAGCGGGCCACTTGCGTCACTTCGAGGGTGTGGGTGAGCCGCGTGCGGTAATGGTCGCCCTCGTCGAAGACGAACACCTGGGTCTTGTGCTTGAGGCGGCGGAAGGCAGTCGAGTGGATGATGCGATCGCAATCGCGGCGGAAGGCGCTGCGGCTTTTGCTGGCGGGCTCGGCATGGAGCCGGCCGCGGCTCTGCGCCGGGTCGCAGGCATAGGGCGCCCGAGATATGGCCATGCTTCCATCGCCAATTGACCTTGGTTGCCGCTCGCACTTAACTATCGTGCTAAGAGCGTTGCAATCGGCGCATTCCACTTTCGGAGCCAAAATGCCTGACAACGTCATCGTGACCGAACGGGCGGCGCAAAAAGATCGGCGAAATTCTCGGCCGGGAACCGGCGGGGACCATGCTGCGCGTCTCGGTCGAAGGCGGCGGCTGCTCCGGCTTTCAGTACAAGTTCGACACCGAAAAGAGCCGCGCCGACGACGACATCGTCATCGAAAAGAGCGGCGCCACGGTACTGATCGATCCGGTCTCGCTCAATTACATGGCCGGCTCGGAGATCGATTTTGTCGACGATTTGATCGGCTCGTCGTTCAAGGTCAATAATCCGAAAGCGACCGCCTCGTGCGGCTGCGGTACAAGTTTCGCGCTCTAGCGCATGATCCCGAAAAGTGGACTTCCGGTTTTCGGATAAGATCATGCGCCCGCAAAAATAGGGCGTTAGCCCGTGCGCATCGCCACCTGGAACGTCAATTCGATCAAGCAGCGCATCGATTCGGCGCGCACTTGGCTTGCCGAGCGCAAGCCCGACATCGTCTGCTTGCAAGAAACCAAATGCGTCGACGACGCCTTCCCGCGCATGGAATTCGAGAGCGCTTGGCTATAACGTCGCGGTGCATGGGCAAAAAACATTCAACGGCGTCGCGCTATTGTCGAAATTTCCATTCGATGAAGTGAAAAACGGGCTGCCCGGCGACGCTCATGACGATCACGCGCGCTTCATCGAAGGCGTGGTGTCGACCGCGCACGGCGTGCTGCGGATCGCCAGTATTTATCTGCCCAATGGCAATCCGCCGGACACCGAGAAATACACCTACAAGATCGGCTGGATGAAACGGCTCTCCGCTTACGCGCGCGATCGGTTGTCACTGGAGGAACCGCTGGTCATGGCCGGCGACTACAACGTCATCCCGACCACGGCCGACGCCAAAAATCCGCAAGCCTGGACCGGCGATGCATTGTTTCTGCCGAAGACGCGCGACGAATACCGCGCTCTGGTCAATCTCGGACTGACCGATGCCGTGCGCGCCACCAGCGACGACGCCGGCCTTTATACTTTCTGGGATTACCAGGCCGGCGCCTGGCAAAAGAACAACGGCATCCGCATCGATCATCTGTTGCTGTCGCCCGCCGCCGCCGACCGGCTCAGCAACGCCGGCATCGACCGCCACGTACGGACCTGGGAAAAGCCGTCCGATCACGTGCCAGTGTGGATCGATCTGGATATTGCGGCGAAGTAACGTCCGCTAGTCCCGCCGGCCCTTCAGCCAATCCTCGAGATAAACCAAGGCCAAGGCGCGATCGTCGTCGTTGGCGTGCTGGAAGTCGCTATCGTAGAGCGGCTTGACCCATTCGTCGTTGCCGGCACAGTCCTTGCCGAGCGTGAGCCACATCAGGCCGCGCGCGGCCTGCCGCGGCACGGCTTGGCCGCGGAACAGCATATCTCCGAGCGCCACTTCGGCGCGGCAATGGCCCTTGGTCGCAGCAAGAAGGAACCATCGCGCCGCCTGATGCGGATCGCTAGGCGTGCCGGTGAGGTAAAGCCGGCCCAGCTCATATTGCGCGTCGGCGTCGCCGAAATAGCTGGCGGCATAGTCGAACATTTCGCGGGCGCGATCCGGATCGGCCTCGATTTTCGAATTCGGGATGCCGTCGAGATAGTAATGCCCCAACGCGACGAAGGCGTTGGCGACAAAGCTCGCCTGCGGCGTGCCCGGCACCTCGTCCGGATGGGTGTTGGCGATCTGACTGAAATAATTGAAAGCGCGCAGTTCGTCGCGCGGCACGCCGTCACCGTCGGCGTACATACGGCCAAGCTTCCATTGCGCCACCGGCTCGCCCTGCTCGGCGGCATATTGCAGCGCCGTCAAGGCATTCGGCTTGGCTTCCGGCGCATGCGCCCCGGCGCGCAAGCCGTCGCTCGGCGATAACGATGCGGTCGCCGGCGACGTCGTGCCGTCGAAGGCAAGCGCCCGTTCCGGCGCCAGACCGCCGTCATAGCCCGAGAGCGCCAGCACGAGGCAGCCCGCCCCGAAAAGGCCCGCGACCGTGCCGCCCGTGGCGATGCGTGCGCTAGATATCCGCATAACACGCTTTCTCAACCGCAGCCCCCGGATGGGTAACCGCGCCGTCGCGGGCCGGTCCCACCTGCTGGGTGTATTTCCACAAATAGCCCGACGTGAATTGGCTTTCGCGCGGTTTCCAGTCTCTCGCCCGCTTGTCGAACTCGCTCGGCGTCACGTCGACGGTGAGCGTTCCCTTGTCGCCATCGAGATGGATGATGTCGCCATCGCGAATGTGCGCGATCGGGCCGCCGACTGCCGCTTCCGGGCCGATATGGCCGACGCAGAAACCGCGCGTCGCGCCGGAGAAGCGGCCGTCGGTGATCAGCGCCACCTTGCCGCCCATGCCCTGACCGTAGAGCGCCGCGGTGGTCGACAGCATTTCCCGCATGCCGGGACCGCCCTTCGGACCTTCATAGCGGATCACCAGCACGTCGCCTTCCTTGTACTTCTTGTGCTTGACCGCCTCGAAGCAAGCTTCCTCGCCGTCGAAGCAGCGCGCCGGACCGGAGAACTGCAGGCGCTCCATGCCGGCAACCTTCACGATGGCGCCTTCCGGCGCCAGATTACCTTTCAGCCCGACGACGCCGCCGGTCGGTGAAATCGGCTTGTTGGCCGGATAGATGACGGCCTGATCGGGATTCCATTTCACCGACTTCAAATTTTCGGCGATGGTCCGGCCGGTGACGGTGAGGCAGTCGCCATGGAGGTAACCATGGTCGAGCAGCGTCTTCATCAGCAGCGGAACGCCGCCAGCTTCGAACATGTCTTTGGCGACATAGCGGCCGCCCGGTTTCAAATCCGCGATATACGGTGTCTTTTTCAGGACTTCGGCGACGTCGAACAAATCGAACTTTAATGCCGCATTCATTGGCGATCGCCGGCAGGTGCAAGCGCGGCGTTGGTCGAACCGCCGGTGGCGGCGACGACCGCCGCCGCGTTTTCCAGCGCCTTGCGGGTGACGATATCGCGCGGGCGAATGTTCTTGGCGATCAGATCCACGATCATCTCGCCGGCCAGCACGCAGAACTTGTCGCGAATCTCGTAGGGCGCCGGGGCGCCGGCCGAATAGGGCAGCGCCAGACCGATCGCTTCGGAAATCGTCGCCATGGTGTTGGCGGTGAATTGCGCGCCGCAAGCGCCGGCCGACGGACAGGCGTTCTGCTCCAGCGTCTCGAGATCGGCGTCATTCATTGCGCCGACCGAGTGCTTGCCGACCGCCTCATAGACGTCCTGAATGGTAACCGGCTGGCCTTTGAACGTGCCGGGCAGGATCGAGCCGCCGTAAATGTAGATCGACGGCACATTGAGCCGGCACATCGCCATCATCATGCCGGGCTGCGACTTGTCGCAGCCGGCGACCCCGATCAGGGCGTCATAGGAATGGCCGCGCACTGTCAATTCCACCGAATCGGCAATGACTTCCCGGGACGGCAAGGACGATTTCATGCCCTCATGGCCCATGGCGATGCCATCGGTCACGGTGATGGTGCAGAATTCGCGCGCGGTGGCGCCGCCGGCGGCGACGCCAAGCTTCACCGCTTGGGCCTGGCGCATCAGCGCGATATTGCAAGGCGCCGCCTCGTTCCAGCAGGTAGCGACCCCGACGAAAGGCTGATGAATCTGCTCCCGCGTCAGCCCCATCGCGTAATAGAAAGCGCGATGCGGCGCCCGGTCGGGGCCTTCGGTCGCGTGCCTGCTGGGCAGGCGCGATTTCAGATCGGTTTTGGCGTCCATACTTCTGCGGGCCTAACGTAAGCCCCTTCGCCCCTTTCCTCCGGCCCAAACTAAGAAAAGCCGGAAGTACGCAACGACCCAAATCCAAAGCGGCTTGAATCCTTTGGACCGGCCGTCGGTGCTGGATGTCGAGAAATCCTATGGCTAAAAAGCGGCGCTGGACGTAGGTGCAGTGCAGTATAAGCAAATGTTCCAGAGCTGTTGCCGCGGAGCCACAGATTCACCGCCCGCGGAGCCATGCGGTTAAAGACCGATTTACCAAACCGTGGCGCGGCTGCCACGATGCGCCGTGGCGAAACGACTGACCAAGAGCTTCTTTAACCGCTCCGTCCTCGAGGTTGCGCCCGATCTGATCGGCGTGACGCTCCTCGTTAACGGCGTCGGCGGCCGGCTGGTCGAAGTCGAGGCCTACCACCATACCGAGCCGGCGGCGCACAGCTTTGGCGGCCAAACCGAGCGCAATGCGGTGATGTTCGGCCCGGCCGGCTTTGCCTATGTCTATCGGTCCTACGGCATTCACTGGTGCCTCAATTTCGTCTGCGAGCCCAAGGGCTCGGCCAGCGCCGTCCTGATCCGGGCCATCGAGCCGACGGCCGGCTTCCCGGCCATGCGGCGGCGGCGCGGCATGGCTGACGAGCGACTGCTGTGCTCCGGCCCAGGCCGGCTTTGCGAGGCGCTTGGCATTACCGGCGCCCATTATGGCTTGGCGCTCGACCGGCCGCCGTTCGAGCTGTTCGCCCGTGAGGGAGAGGTCGAGATCGTGGCCGGGCCGCGCATCGGCATCACCAAGGCGGCCAAACTGCCATGGCGCTATGGGGAGAAAGGATCGCGGTTTTTGAGTAAGCCGTTTTAAGCGGTTACAGCCCTGTTATACTCTAGGTTGTATTGTTCCAAGAGTTGCAGTAACTACTTTTGGTAGCTACACTCATGGAGTTCGAGTGGGACCTTGGCAAAGCGCTTGCCAACAGACGCAAGCACGGCGTGAGTTTTGAGGAAGCAACGTCGATTTTCCGCGGCGTGTGGACTCACCGTCACGACCTGCGACGGGATTACGGCGAGATACGCATGATCGCGCTGGGCCACGACAGTAACGGCGTGGTGCTCAGCGTCGTTTACACATTTCGGGCCGACAAGGTGCGGATCATTTCCGCAAGAAAGGCATCAAAGGATGAGCGCGAAGCCTACGCGAAAGCGAGCGCGGATCGTGCGCTATAAAAGTCTGGACGACATACCGGTAAAGCCGCTCAATCGAAGGCTGATCGCAATGACCGACGAAGAGGTCGAACGTCGCGCCGCGGCCGATCCGGATGCAAGCCTGACGCCGCCGGGCTTCTGGGATAACGCGACCTTGCGCATGCCGCTGACCAAGCAGCAGATCACGCTGCGACTCGATCCCGACGTCATCGGCTGGTTCAAACGCACCGGCAAAGGTTATCAATCGCGCATGGGCGCAGTGCTGCGCAGCTATGTGGAAGCAAAACGCAAGCGCAGCGCATAGACCGGATTTCAGTTAAGTCGAAACGCCGGGTCGAAGTCCAATTCTTTGCGCGCCTTGTCGATCGTCACCGCGCCATCGTCTTCGGCGATATTGTAGATGCCCGGCGCGCCGCGGGTGACGGCAAGGAACGCCGCCTGTGCCGCCGCATCGACGTGCAGCGGCCCGCGGCCTTGGGCAGCCTCGAACCAGGTGCCGGGCCCGTAGAGCCGCCCGTAGCGCAGCACGATGCCGTCGATGCCAGGCGTATTGAGGGTCGCGTCTTCGAGTGTCCGCACGCCGCGCGAGGTCAGCGCATTGAGATCGTCGCCTTCGGCGGCGGCGAGCGGATCGCCCTCGGCGTGCGGCTCGGGACCGTCGGCATAGATGAAGGCGATGCTTTGCGCGATCAGCCGGCGGGCGCCCGCGGCCTGCGCCGCCGCAACAAGATTGGCCGTGCCCTCGATGCGCAGCCTGGCATTGCGGCGCAGCGCCTCGCCGCGGCGCTCAGGATCGAACACCTGCGGCAGATCGGTCAGCTGATGGACGACGACTTCGGGGCGGGCCGCCATGACGGCATCGCGCATTGCGTCGCGGTCGAAAACATCGACGACGACGGCCTGCGCGCCCTGCTCTCTCAGCGCCTCGACCTTTTCGGCCGAGCGCGTCGTGCCGGTCACCTCATGTCCGGCAGCGACAAGCAGCGGCGTCAATCGCCGTCCGATGACGCCGGTCGCGCCGGCAAGAAAAATTCTCATGCCGCCGCCTCCGCCGCCCCGCAAAGATCAGGCGGCGCCGCGAATACAGCGCAGCGCCCTTCGAGCCGCTCCAGCGCCTCGGCGATCTTGGCCTTGCGCGCTTGCGCCTCTTCGCGTTTTTCTTTTTCTTCTTCGACCACCTCTTCCGGCGCGAAGCGCGACGAAATTGGCATTGCCGAGTTTGGCATCGACGCGCGCGATATCGGCATCGGCCTTGGCCATTTCCTTGGCGAGCCGCGCGCGCTCGGCGGCGAGATCGATGACGCCCGCGAAGCGGCAGCGCCGACAATTTCGCCGCCCACTACGATTTGAATCGATACCCGGCTTCACTTCGTCGAGCAAAGATGCTGCCTCGAAATCCTCGCGAGCCGATTGAACGTGCATCCCAAAGCTGCGCTCTCCTCGCCTCGTTGTCCGACGGATTTATCAAATTCGATTGAGATCAGCGACGAGACCGGAGACATTCATTTCCGCGCGCACCGAGCGAACGGCGGTGACAAGATCGATACAGCCAACCCACTTCCTCGTGCGCATCCGCGAAGCGCGGTTGCTGAGTCGGCCATGCCGCAAGAGCCAGCATTGGTTCCTTGCGCTCGTTTTCGGTAACTCCCCAAAGTTCTTCAGTAATGAATGGCATAAACGGATGCAGAACTTTCAATATCTGATCGCGAACATAGGCAACGGTTGCCCGCGTCTCACGTTTTGCTGCTTCGTTCAGCTGAGGAGTGACAAAGATTGGCTTCGTAAGCTCCAAATACCAATCGCAGTAGAAGTCCCACACAAAATGATAAATCGCATTGGCCGCGTCATTGAAGCGGTAATCGCTGAGCGCCAGTTCGATTTTGCCCAGCGTGTCGGCAAGTTGCGAGATGATCCATTGATTGATCAGCTCTTTCACAGACGCAGGGTTAAAGTCCGATACTATGAAACACTCGTTCATCTCGGCAAAGCGCGCCGCGTTCCACAGTTTGGTCGCGAAGTTGCGGTTGCTTTCGACGTCCTGCGGACCGAGCCGGATGTCATGACCTTGCGCGGCGCCGCGCGCCAGCGTGAAGCGCAAGGCATCAGCGCCATATTGATCGATAACACCCAGTGGATCGACGACGTTGCCTTTCGACTTCGACATTTTGGCGCCGGTGGCGTCGCGCACGAGGCGGTGGATGTAGACGTCGTGGAATGGGATGTCCTTCATGAAATGCAGGCCCATCATCATCATCCGCGCGACCCAGAAGAAGATGATGTCGAAGCCGGTGACGAGCGTTGAGGTCGGATAGAAGCGCTTCAGCTCCGGCGTCTCGTCCGGCCAGCCGAGCGTCGAGAAAGGCCACAGCGCCGAGGAGAACCAGGTGTCGAGCACGTCCTCGTCGCGCTTGATGTATTCGCGCGCGAAGCGGGCGCGCCGCTCCGGATCGGCGGCGATGTCGTGGCCCTCTTCGACCGTGATCTCTTCGATCTCGCCGTAATGCGCGAGCGGCATCGGCGACCGCGTCATCCTCCGATCTCGGCGACGAAGACCTTTCCATCCGGGCCGTACCAGGCTGGAATCTGATGGCCCCACCAGATTTGCCGCGACACGCACCACGGCTGGATATTCTCCATCCAATTGAAGAAGGTCGCTTCCCACTGCGGCGGCACGAACACGGTTTTGCGTTCGCGCACCGCCGTGATCGCGTCCTGCGCCAGCGTTTTGGCGTCGACGTACCATTGATCGGTGAGAAACGGCTCAAGCACCGCGCCGGAGCGGTCGCCGTGCGGCACCACGTGCGTGGTCGGTTCGATCTTTTCGATCAGGTTACGCGATTCAAGCAGATCGACGATAAGTTTTCGCGCGGTCTCGCGACTCTTGCCCTCCAACGCTTCCGACAAATCTAGTTCGGGGTGAGCGCCCTTCAGAAACGGCTCATTATCTTTGAGCGTCAGGTGCGCTTCCTCGTCGAATACGTTGATAAGAGGCAAGTTGTGCCGCCGGCCCACCTCAAAGTCGTTGAAGTCATGCGCCGGCGTGATCTTCACCGCGCCGGAGCCTTTTTCCGGATCGGCGTAATCGTCGGCGATGATCGGAATGCGCCGGCCGACCAGCGGCAGGATCGCGGTGCTTGCCGATCAAATGTTTCAGCCGCTCATTGTCCGGATGCACCGCGACCGCGACGTCGCCGAGCATGGTCTCCGGCCGCGTCGTCGCCACGACGATGAATTCGTCTGAGCCCTCGATCGGATATTTGATGAACCAGAGGTGGCCCTTGGTCTCGACCTGCTGCACTTCCAGGTCGGAGATCGCGGTTTTGAGCTTCGGGTCCCAATTGACCAGCCGCTTGTCCTTGTAGATGAGGCCTTCGCGGTAGAGCGTGACGAACACCTTCATCACCGCGCGGGAGAGGCCCTCGTCCATGGTGAAGCGCTCGCGCGACCAGTCGCAGGAGGCGCCGAGCCGCTTGAGCTGGCTGGTGATGATGCCGCCGGATTCCGCCTTCCATTCCCAGACGCGCTTGATGAAGGCTTCGCGCCCCATCTCGCGGCTCGACGGCTCTTTGCGCTCGGCAAGCTGGCGCTCGACCACGGCTTGGGTGGCGATGCCGGCGTGGTCGGTGCCTGGCTGCCACAGCACGTCACGTCCGCGCATGCGCTCGAAGCGGGCGAGGATGTCTTGGAGCGTATTGTTGAGCGCGTGGCCCATATGCAGCGAGCCGGTGACATTGGGCGGCGGAATGACGATGCAATAGGGCTCGGCCGCGGCGCGCTCCGGCCGGCCGGCGCGGAAGGCCCCGGCCTTCTCCCAAGCGTCGTAGATGCGAGGTTCGACCGCGCTGGGCTGGTATCTGTTTTCGATCATTTCGCGTTCGCTGTTTGGCGGGGTAGAAAGCCCGGCCTGTCCGGACTGTCAACGCCACACCCTCTTAACGGCTCCTCAATTGGACGCACCAGCCTCGATCACATCGCCCGCGTCGTTGCAGCGCCAATCGCCGCGGCGCGCGATCATGCTGCTGGCGGTCGCCGGCTTCGCCGCCCAAGCCCAGGTGCGGGTAACCGATTCGCTGTTGCCGCAAATCGCCGGCGACTTTCATACCACCGTGGGCGCCGCCGCCATGGTGGTGACGGCCTATGCCCTCGCCCATGGCTCGATCCAGCTCGTCATCGGCCCGTTCGGCGACCGTCTCGGTAAATATCGCGCCGTCGCCATAATGTGCGCGATCGGCACCGTCCTGGTGGCCTTGTGTGGCGTGGCGGGCTCGCTGCCGCAGCTCGCTTTGACGCGGCTTGCGACCGGCGCCGCCGCCGGCTGGATCATCCCGATTTCGATGGCCTATGTCGGCGACGTGACGCCCTACGAGCAGCGCCAGCCGATCCTTGGGCGCTACCTCACCGGACAGATTCTCGGCCAGCTGTTCGGCCAGGCCGCCGGCGGCGTGCTCGGCGATCTGGTGGGTTGGCGGAACGTGTTCTTCGTGCTGTCCGGAATTTTCGCGATAGCGGCCGCCGGGCTGATCTATGAGCTTGCCACCAATCCGCTGACCCGCGCGCCGAGCCATCCGCACGAGACCACGCGCGGCTTCGTCGCCGATTACGCCGCCGTGCTGACCACGCCGTTCGCGCGCATCGTCATCGTCACCGCCTTCATCGAGAACGCGCTGCTGTGGGGCGCCTTTGCCTATATCGGCGCTTATCTGCATCCGCATTTCGGCGTCAGCTACACGGTCATCGGCTTGAGCGTCGGCTGTTTCGGCATCGGCGGGCTCATTTACGCGGGCATGGTCAAGACCTTCGTCTATCGCCTCGGCCAGGCCCGCCTCGCCATCACCGGCGGCTTCACCATCGCAGCGGGTTATATCGTGCTCTCGCTGGCGCCGGCCTGGTGGCTGGCGCCGGTCGCGACAGTCGCGATCGGACTGGGCTTCTACATGCTGCACAACACCTTGCAGACCAACGCCACGCAGATGACGCCGCAAGCGCGCGGCACCGCCGTGGCGTTATTCTCGTCGGCGATCTTTGTCGGCCAGACCGTGGGTGTCGCCACCGGCGCGCTGGTCATCGACCGGCTCGGCGCGGTGCCGCTGTTTCTCGGCGCGGCGGCGGCGTTGCCGGTGCTGGCGATCTGGTTTGCGCGGCAAGCTAAAACATGGACCGCGCTGGCGATATCGACGCGACGCCGGCAGAACCGCGTCACACCTTGACCAGCGGCACCTTCGGCACCGTGCCGCGGCGCGGCGGCTGGTCGCCACCGGGGCCGCCGGAGCCGGGCGGCTTCTTCCGCGGCGAGGAGCGCCGTTTGGCCTTGGCGCGGCGCGGCTCGGGCAGCTTCTCCGGCCGCGGTTTGATCGGCCCGTCCGGATACTCGAAGTCGAGCTTGCTGTTGCCGGCCTCGTCGGTGACGACGACGACGCGGACGTGGCCGCCGTACTTGAGCTTGCCGAACAGCACCTCGTCGGCCAGCGGCTTCTTGATGTGCTCCTGGATCACCCGCGCCATCGGCCGCGCGCCCATCAGCTCGTCATAGCCGTTGGCGATCAGCCATTGCGTGGCTTCGTCGGTCAGCTCGATCGTCACGTCGCGGTCGGCGAGCTGCGCCTCGAGCTGGAGGACGAATTTCTCGACCACCATGGCGATCACTGCGGGCGACAGATGCGCGAAGGTGATGATCGCGTCGAGCCGGTTGCGGAATTCCGGCGCGAACAGCCGTGTTGATCGCCTCCATGTCGTCGCCTTCGCGCTTGCTTCGCGTAAAGCCGAAGGCGGCCTTGGCCATGTCGCTGGCGCCGGCATTGGTGGTCATGATCAGGATGACGTTGCGGAAGTCGACCTGCTTGCCGTTGTGGTCGGTGAGCTTGCCGTGATCCATGATCTGCAACAGCACGTTGAACAGATCCGGATGCGCCTTCTCGATCTCGTCGAGCAGCAGCACGCAATGCGGATGCTGGTCGACGCCGTCGGTGAGGAGCCCGCCCTGGTCGAAGCCGACATAGCCGGGCGGCGCGCCGATGAGCCGCGAAACGGTGTGGCGCTCCATATATTCCGACATGTCGAAGCGGATCAGCTCGACGCCGAGCGTCGCGGCAAGCTGCTTGGCCACTTCGGTCTTGCCGACGCCGGTCGGGCCGGAGAACAGATAGCAGCCGATCGGCTTTTCCGGCTCGCGCAGGCCGGCGCGGGCCAGCTTGATCGAGGCGGATAGCGCTTCGATCGCCTTGTCCTGGCCGTAGACCACGCGCTTGAGCGTCTCCTGGAGATTCTGCAGCACCTCGGCGTCGTCCTTCGACACCGCTTTCGGCGGAATCCGCGCCATGGTGGCGATCGTGGTCTCGATCTCCTTGAGCCCGATGGTGCGCTTGCGCTTGCTTTCCGGCAGCAGCATCTGCGCCGCGCCGGACTCGTCGATCACGTCGATCGCCTTGTCCGGCAGCTTGCGGTCATGGATGTAGCGCGACGACAGTTCGACCGCCGCCTTGATGGCGTCGTTGGTGTATTTGAGCTTGTGATAATCCTCGAAATAGGGCTTGAGCCCTTTGAGGATTTCGATGGCGTCCGGGATCGTCGGCTCGTTGACGTCGATCTTCTGGAAGCGGCGCACCAGCGCGCGGTCCTTCTCGAAATACTGCCGGTATTCCTTGTAGGTGGTCGAGCCGATGCAGCGCACCGTGCCCGACGCCAAGCGCCGGCTTGAGCAGGTTCGAGGCGTCCATGGCGCCGCCGGAGGTGGCGCCGGCGCCGATCACGGTGTGGATCTCGTCGATGAACAGGATCGCGCCGGGATAGGCCTCGAGCTCCTTGATGACCTGCTTGAGCCGTTCCTCGAAATCGCCGCGATAGCGCGTGCCGGCCAAGCAGCGTGCCCATGTCGAGCGCGAACACGGTGGCGTTGCGCAGCACGTCCGGCACTTCGCCGTGGACGATGCGGCGCGCCAGGCCTTCGGCGATCGCGGTCTTGCCGACGCCGGCCTCGCCGACGAACAGCGGATTGTTCTTCTGGCGGCGGCACAGCACCTGGATGGTGCGGTTGATCTCGGACTCGCGGCCGATCAGCGGATCGATCTTGCCCTCGCGCGCCTTCTTGTTGAGGTTGACGCAATAGGCGTCGAGCGCGTCGCCCTTCTTCTTCTGCTCGTCGCCGGACTTGCCGTCGTTCTCCTCGTCGGAGCCGCGCACCGGGCGCGCTTCCGACATGCCCGGCCGCTTGGCGATGCCGTGGCTGATGTAATTGACCGCGTCGTAGCGCGTCATGTCCTGCTCTTGCAGGAAATAGGCGGCGTGGCTCTCGCGCTCGGCGAAAATCGCGACCAGCACATTGGCGCCGGTCACCTCTTCGCGGCCCGACGACTGCACGTGAATGACGGCGCGCTGGATGACGCGCTGGAAGCCGGCGGTGGGCTTGGAATCCTCCGCGCCGTCGGTGACCAGATTGTCCAACTCGGATTCGAGATAGGCGATGAGGCTGCGGCGCAGCTTTTCCAAATCCACGTTGCAGGCCCGCATCACCGCCGCCGCATCCTGATCTTCGATCAGCGCCAGCAGCAGATGCTCCAGCGTCGCGTATTCGTGGTGGCGCTCGTTGGCGAGAGCCAGCGCCCGGTGAAGCGACTGTTCGAGGCTGCGCGAGAACGTGGGCATTTCAACTTCTCATCGTTTGTATTGGAAGCTTCCCCCCGGAATCACTTCTTCTCCATGATGCATTGCAAAGGATGCTGATGTTTGCGGGCAAAGTCCATAACCTGCGTCACTTTTGTCTCGGCTACCTCGTAGGTGAAGATACCGCATTCGCCGATGCCATGTTGATGCACATGCATCATGATCCGGTGCGCGGCCTCCTGATCCTTGTTGAAGAACCGCTCCAGGACGTGCACCACGAATTCCATCGGCGTGTAGTCATCGTTGAGCAGCAGAACACGATAGAGGTTCGGCCGCTTGGTCTGCGGCTTCGTCTTGGTAATGACCGCAGTGCCGGGACCGCCATCGCTTTTGCGCTTGCGATCGTCGTCGGCCATGCGGGCCGGCAGCACGGTGATGGTAACGTCAAGCGGCGGCATTGGTTCGTTCGACTTCCGGACCTTCGGTTGGCGCAATCCAAGCGCACGTTGGTTTTCGAGACTCCCGACACGCCATGATAAAGCTAATGCGCTTTCCGTGCCAAATCGATAGCATTGTCGGCCTGCATTAATACCACTGAGACGCCGCCGCGCGTCCGGGTACTTTCATGGGTTGTTGCGGCTTCGCCGATGCCGTCAGATATGTTCCTTACCGGCGCGCGCAAGATAATCCGGGCAAATCACCCGAAGCGGCGAACGATTCACGGCAAAACAAGCCCGCCGGCCGGCGGCGAGCCGTTGCGGCCCCGCACGTACCGATTGGTGCGGGCCGCCGACTCGGCTATTGATCGCGCAAAACGCACCAGGAACTGTGACAGGAGGTGACGATGGTCGACCTCACCCGGCGGGCGAGACTCGTACGCGAAATGGAGCAGGAGTTCGTACCGGACTACGACGCCCAGAGCATGCCGTCGGCCGACAAGCGCGCCGCCTATGCGCTCGAACACCTCGCATTCCGCGTCAGCCGGATCGAGCAGCTTCTGGCCCGCATCGCCACGGCGATCGAGTCAGCCCTTCCGCCCAAAGCCTAGCCACGGCGACGCCGGGAAACGGCGCGGTCGTTACTTCATCGCGGCTTTGGCAAGCGCGCCTTCGAACGGCTTGTAGGCTTCCTTGGCGAGATCGGCGTAGAGCTCGCCGAGCTTGGTCGCCTCGGCGACGAAATCCTCGTACGAGGATTTGAGATAGTGGCTTTGCACTTCCATCGCCTTTTCCATGGTCTTGGCGCCCATGAGGCGCTCCCAGGCGGCGGCCGAACCCTCGATCGACTTCTTCGAGTAGTCGGTGATCTCGACGGCAATGGCCTGCGCGTTTTTCGTCCACACGCCGAACGACGACATCATCGTCTCCATGCTGTCCTTGCCGAATTTCTGCATATCTTCGGTTGTCATGATGGCTCCCCGGGGCGACCGGCCTCTGCTCGCTATGGTTAAGCCCGCTTGGACCCGTTGCCTTGAAAAGGCCGTTTGCGGCATCTTTGATATTATAGTGCAGCGCACAAAAATCTGCAACGGGTTACGGCACGATGCACAAAATAGCGGCGCGGCGGGCACTTAACGCTTTCGCAACGGCGTTCGCCTAACCTGCTTGACCGTGTCGTGAGGGTAACGTTTGCGTTGGGAAAATGCCTTTCTCATTGGCTTAAGCGGCCGCAGGTCGGCCGTTATTCGGTGAGAGAAGCACACGCCCAAGGGTGCAAAAAGGGGCGGCCTTTCGGGGGCTAGGCGCGTTCAGGGACGGGGTGCGCAATGGCATGGGTAAGTGTCGGGGCCCGTAATAGGCTTCGTGGGTGCTTGTTGAGCTTAGCCGCGATCGCAACGGCTCTTACCATCAATAGCGATGCCGCCGTCGCGCGCCATCATCATCGCGTTTACACGCATCACCGTCACGCTGCCGAAGGCTACGACCCGCCATTCGCGTCGATCGTGGTCGACGGCAATAACGCCGCGGTGCTGCAAGCGTCCAATCCCGACGCTTTGCGCCACCCGGCCTCCCTGACCAAAGTGATGACGCTCTATCTCTTGTTCGAGCGTCTCGATGCCGGCAGGCTCAAACTCGATACGCCGCTGCCGGTTTCCGACCATGCCTCCGCGCAAGACCCGACCAAGCTCGGGTTAAAGCCCGGACAGACCATCGCCGTCGAGGATGCGATCAAAGGCATCGTCACCCGATCCGCCAACGATGCCGCCGTCGTCATCGCCGAATATCTCGGCGGCAGCGAGGACGCTTTCGCCAAGCTGATGACGCAAAAGGCCCGCGCGCTCGGCATGGCCCACACCACTTATGTCAACGCATCCGGACTGCCGGACGACGATCAGATCACCACCGCGCGCGACCAGGCCTTGCTTGGGCGCGCCATCCAGGACAGCTTTCCGCGTTATTACAAGTTCTTCTCAACGCAGGCATTCGAATTTCACGGCGAAACCATCCGCGGTCACGACCACCTTTTGAGCGAGGTCGAAGGCGTCGACGGCATCAAGACCGGATTTACCACCGCCTCGGGCTTCAATCTGCTCACCTCGCTGCATCGCGACGGTCGTTACCTGGTTGCCGTGGTCATGGGCGGTCCGAGCGCTTCCGAGCGCGACGCCCGTATGCGTGGACTGATTGCCGACCACATCAAGGAAGCGGCGCTGCATCGCACCGCGCCGATGATCGCGGACGCGACCATCCATCACAACGAGCCGATCGCGTTCGCCAATTCTCCGCTCAGTTCAACGAAGCTGACATCGACGTCGTTTGCGTCGCATTCCGATGCTTCGCCGACCGCAAGCATCAATGGCCAGGCTGCCGGCTCCGAGGCTCCGATCAAGCCGGTTCTGGTGCGGACGATCTCCTACCGGACCGTGCCGGTGCAAACCGCCTCGCTGGCGCCGATGCCGATGCTGGTGCCGGTCGTGCCTGCTGCGCCGCCGCTCGCTGCCTCCCAGCCAAGCTCACAGTCGCCATCGCCCGCCGCAGCAACCGAGCAGCGGCCGACCGTGGTCGCATCTGCGGCGCCGACAAACGATCTCAAGATTTCGGCGCCGGCCCCGCAAGCCGCCCCGGCCGCGGCCGCCAAACCAACCCCGATAACGATCGCACCGGCCGCGCCGGCCCAAAACCCTCGCCCCGGTCGCCGCCAGAACTGACCAGGCGCCGCTAGAAGCCGACCGCGCCGAGATCGCTGACGCGCAACCCGCCAAACTCGAAACCGCCATACCGTCCGGGCCGATTCACGCGCATGGCGGTTGGCTGATCCAGATCGGCGCCTTCGACGACGAGAACGACGCCAAGCAGCATTTGAGCAATGCACAGCTCAAACTGCATGTCGCGCTTGCCAGCAAGGATCCCTTCACCGAGCGCGTCCAGAAGGGCGACAAGGCGCTGTACCGCGCCCGCTTCGCCGGCTTCGAGAAGCAGGCATCCGCCGAAGCCGCCTGCCGCGAGCTCAAGCGCAGCGACTTCCAGTGCATGGCGTTGAAGGATTGATTGTTCCCGGCATCGGCTGGCCGGGAAAACTGTCTTAACTTTTTTCAAT
Source organism: uncultured Alphaproteobacteria bacterium (assembly GCA_963816565.1). Lineage (GTDB taxonomy): Bacteria > Pseudomonadota > Alphaproteobacteria > Rhizobiales > Xanthobacteraceae > BOG-931. Next base: position 175,460 of record CAWFLM010000009.1, read on the forward strand.
TACGCCTAGACCCCAGCGAGCGGGGCGGAGCGTCGTCGATCACGGACGGGAGGCCACGCGAGGTTGTGTTGTTCGGAGTACCTCAGCGATGGCGGCGAAGAAGAACATCCTTGGCCTCATTGACGCGGGCCGCAAGATACGTCGTCCCCCCTTGGTCGGGATGCAGTTTCTTCATGAGGGAGCGATAGGCGCGAGTGACGTCCTCCGCGCTCGCCCCGGGTTGAATGCCAAGGACCTGATAGGCCTCCTCTTCAGTCATTTTGCCGCTGGGCGACGGCCGCGGCCCGCCGCCCGCACCCGCATCGCCTTGCGCGTGTTCACGCCAGCCGGGCTCCCGGCGGTCAAGATAAGCTGCAAGTAGATCGCGGCTGTCGGGATCGATCCCGCCCCAGAGATTAATGAGCGTCGCGCGGTCGAGACCGTCGAGCGCGGCGCCGGCTAGCTGCCCCTTGAGAACGCGGCCATGCATGGCGCCGCTGTCGTGGTCGAGCTCCATTTCGAGATAGTCGGTACTTACCCGCGAAGTCTGGCCGGAGCTTTTCTGCGTACGTGCGCCGAATGTCGCCGGCCACAGCGAAACCCAGCCGAGCAAGCCGAGACCGAACAGGCCGACCGGCACGGCAACCCCGATCTCGCCGCGCAGCAGCAGAAATCCGGCGAAGATCAAAGCCGCGGCGCCGCCGATCGCGCGCAGCACCCGCGCCGCCTGTTTGGGGTCGGCCTTGGAGAAGGAATTGACCGCCCAAAGACCGAGCACCAGGACGATGACGCCGAGGAGAATTTCGGGCATGGCTTCGCTGTAGCCCGGCTATTTCAGCTGCTCGAGCAACCTGACGGCGCCCGTACTTTGCCGCGCCTTCAGCTCGGTCAGCGCCTTCATGCCGCCGGCGGCATAGGCCGCCGCCGCGCGCAGAAGCTCGGCGAGTTCGTGCGCTGCGCCGGGCGCGAAGCGGCAAAAGGCGCCGCCGGTGAGGCGGGCGATTTCGCGGAATGCCTGCTCGCAGACCTTGTCATAGCCCTCCTGGAACATGAATGCCTTGACGTTGCGCAAGCCCAGCTCGCCGGCGGCCGCGCATAATTCGTCGAGCGGCTCTTCCATGGCGTCGCCGATGAAGACCAGCACCGCGACCTTGCGGTCGTCGTTTTCGCGCCGCGCATGGGCCAGCACTTTACCGATCTGGGTATGGCCGCCGCGGCAATCGATACGCGACATCAACGCACCAAGCCGCCCCGCCTCGGCGACCCAGGGCGAGGCCCGGCATTCCGCCAGTCCGCGATAATAGACGAGCTGAACATCGAGGCCGCCGACGGCGGCGGCTTCGCGGAACATGTCGGCCTGCAGCCGGCAGGCGCTGTCCCAGGTCGGCTGCCGGCTCATGGTGGCATCGAGCGCGAACATCAGCCGGCCGCGCCGGCCGGGCTCGACCGCCGGGCCGAGCGTTTTGACGCGGTGCAGAAACTGGTCGATTTCCGCGCGCGCGGATGTCGCCGGAGGCTCGCTCGGCTGTTGGTCCGGATGACGCGTTGGCGCTGGCGCGCGGTCGGAGCGGTCTTTGCTCATCGGCGGGTAAAGTGGCGTTCCCCGCCACCAGACGCAATGGCGAAGGCGGCGGCTCAGGTCGAAGGATCGTTCTCGCCAAAAGCGATAATATACCCTTCGGGGTCCTCCAAATAGAAATCGATCGTCCCCCACGGGGTGGAAGCGAGCGGCTTGAGAATCGTCGCGCTTTTCGCCGTGCATTCCTCATACAAAGCACGTACGCCGGTGACGCCGGCATAAATATCCAAATGCTCGTGTTGTCGCCGATGCTCGCGATCCTCGGCGGTTTTCGGCGCGCACTTTAAGTGAACCGCGAATCCATCGCGTTGGCCGATGGCGTAAAATCCGCCCCAGGTCGGGCCAAATGAGAAGCCAAGCAGGTCACGATAAAAGCCGATCGCCCGGTCGAGGTCGTCGACCAATAATTGCGGCGCGAAGGATGTGATGCGAGTTACGGCGGCCGCCATGACGCGCTTCTCCCGTAGCACCGGCACGACACAAGCCGGCAAGGCTCAAGCTACCCCGGAACATTACCGCAAATGGCGGTTAATCGGCGAGCAGATCGTGGGTTTCGAGTGGCTTGCCGGCGGCGGCGATCCATTCGGCGCGGGCCGCGGCGCGGCGCTTGCCGCGTTCGTCGATCGGCAGGCGGAGCGCATCGATCAGGAGCTTTACCTCGTCACGGGCCGTAACATGCGAAGTCCCGGGACGCGAGCCGAGCGTATCCTCGGTGAGGTCGTCGAGCGCAGTCAGGCCGCGGGGGAAGAATTCGCGGTAGACGACCCGCTCGGCAAAGCCATCGACGGGGCGGAAGCCGAGCTGCTTGGCCAAGCCCTCGACCCCCTCGCCGACCAGCCGCCGGTTGCGCGAGCCGAGCGTGGACAAGCGATTGCGCACCACGATCCAGTCGGTCAGGCCGCCATCGACCAGGCGCCGCTGGCGGCGCGCCTCGCGGACCATCTCGGCATAGTGGCTGACGCCGGCCACTTCGAACGTGCTCTGATCGATGGTGCCGAGCACGTCGAAATCAACAAAGCTGTCGTTTAACGGGGTGATCAGCGTATCCGCCATCGAATGGGCAAGCCGCATCAGGTAGGAATCGTTACCCGGCGTATCGATGACGATAAAGTCGTGGGTTTGCTCGACCGCGCTAATGGCCTCGGCAAAGGCGGCGAATTCCTGGGCTTCGATTTCGTCGAGCCGCATCCCGAAACCGCGGGCGACGCAATAATGCGCCGGGACTTCGAGTTGGATGCCCGCGCGTCGCGCCCAATCGCGCCGGTTGTCGATGTAATGGGTGAAGCTTTTCTGCCGGGAATCGAGGTCTATAGTGGCGACCCGCTGGCCGGCCTGCAGCAACGCGACGGCCACATGCATGGCCGTGGTCGATTTGCCGGAGCCGCCTTTTTCGTTACCAAGAACGATCACATGCGCCGAAAAAGGCCTGCCGACATCAGCCTGCATCAACATGACGGACGCGACCCTTGGGTTACTCACGTTTCTCCGGGTTGCAACGCGTGCGGTCAAGATACAGCATCGGCTTGCCGAAGTTAATCATTAACCGCGCGAGCGCCGCCGAAACTGTAACGGGTGTGCCCGCGCTGCAACTGACGAAGATGAATCACAAGAAATCCAAGCGTCACCTGCGCGTCATACGCACATTGGCGAATTTGCGCCGCGCGATTGCTGAATTGCGCGCGCGACGCCGCACAATTGCGCTGGTGCCGACCATGGGCGCGTTGCATGCCGGCCATTTTTCGCTGGTGAAAATCGCGCAGCGCCGCGCCGACCGGGTCATCGTCTCGATCTTCGTCAACCCGACGCAATTTGCGCCGAACGAGGACTTAAGCAGCTATCCGCGTACCTGGTCGGCCGATCTCGCCACGCTCAGGGCGCTGAACGCCGACGTCGTCTGGGCTCCTTCGGTCGAGACCATGTACCCGGAAGGCTTTGCCACTCGCATTATGCCCGAGGGCCCGGCCACCGTCGGTCTTGAAGATGACTTTCGGCCACATTTCTTTGCCGGCGTCGCGACCGTGGTCGCCAAGCTTCTCATTCAATGCGAGCCGGATATCGCCATGTTCGGCGACAAAGACTACCAGCAGCTCAAAGTGGTTACCAGGCTGGCGCGCGATCTGGGGTTTAAGACCAAGATCGTCGGCGCGCCGATCGTGCGCGAGACGGACGGCCTCGCGCTGTCCTCGCGCAACCGCTACCTCACGCCGGAGGAGCGTGCAGCGGCGCCGGCGCTTTATAGCGTGCTCAAGGGATGTGCCGAGCGGATCGCAGCCGGCGGCCCGGTCGAAGCCGTGCTCGGCGAGGGCCGGGAAGCCATCACGCGCTCAGGCTTTGCGCTCGATTACCTCGAAGCCCGCAATGCCGAGACGCTGGCGCCGCTCGCCGCGCCCGCGGTCGAGCCGATCAGGCTTCTGGTCGCGGCGCGGATCGGAAAGACGCGGTTGATCGATAATCTACCGATCTAGCGACTTCACCCGCTCTTCATGGGGTCTTTCACGTTCGGGAAAGTCTGGAATTCGGTGTTCCAGAGCTGGCCGTCGATCTTCTCGACCCTGCGGATGTAGATGTTGTTGACGATGTCGCGCGTTGCGGCGTCGATCGAGATCGGGCCGCGCGGGCTTTCGAAGGCCACGCCTTTCATCGCCGCAATCAAGGCGTCGCCGTCGGAATCGCCATTGGTCTTTTTCAGCGCCTCATAGAGCACGTGCAGGCCGTCATAGCCGCCGAGCGAGACGAAATCCGGGCGGAACTGGCCCGCCTTCTCGATGCCCGCGACATAGGTCTTGTTAAGCGGCGAATTATGCGAAGCGGAATAGGGCCCGGCGGTGATCATGCCGAGCATCTGATCGCCCATGGCATTGAGACCGTCATCGTCGGTGAGGTCGCCCGGGCCGATGATCTTGATGCCGGATTTGGCAAGCCCGCGTTCGGCGAATTGCCTGGCGAAGATCGGCGCCTGGGTGCCGGGGAAATAGATGAAGGCAGTGTCGGGCTTGAGATCCGCGATGCGCTGCAGGAACGGCGCGAAGTCGGGATTGGCGAGCGGCAGGCGGATGGACTCGATGATCGTACCGCCGACCTGGGTGAAGCGGGTCTTGAACGCGGTTTCCGCCTCGATACCGGGCGCCCAGTCGTTGACCAGAGTGACGACGTGGCTCGAGCCGTTCTTGGCCGCCCATTCGGCGAGAATCCACGATTGCTGACTGAGCAGGAAGCCGGCGCGCACGAAGTATGGACATTTGGCGGTGGTGATCGAGGCGCCGGAACTCATCACCAGCGTGACCTTCTTGGCCTCGGTCACGAGCGGCGCGATGGCGAGCGCGGTTGGCGTGATGCCGATGCCGAGCACGTCAACCTTGTCGTTGACGATCATTTCCTGGATCAGTCGGTGCGCGGTGTCGGCGGTGCCGCCGTCGTCGCGGATGATCAGCTCGATCTTGCGGCCGGCGACGGTGTCGCCGTGCTGCGCCATGTAAAGCTTCAGCGCCGCCTGCAATTGCCGGCCGACCGCATTGAAGCCGGCGCCGGTGATCGGCATGCTGATGCCGATCTTAAGAACGCTGTCGGCGGCAGCGGAACGGGCGAATAACCCGCTCGCAGCCGTGGCGGCCACGCCTTTAAGCAGTGTTCGGCGTCGCATGATGTTCCTCCCCAATTTTTTTCCTCCCCTTGTGGGGAGTAGAACTCACACCGCTTCGAGATGCGGTATCTCCGGCCGTTCGCCTTGAGCCTTGCCGGTGATCGGCGGCCGCGGCAAGCGCGCCGTGCCGCTTTCCATGATGAAAGTGTGCTCGATCGAATACCACGGCGGCTTGACGTCCGGTGATCCGGCGCGGGCCTCGTCGTGGCGGATGTAATTGCCGATCAAGTGGCGGGTAACGCCGAACTGCACGTCGGTTTCGATGTTTTTGTCCTCGGGGTCGTAGATCTGCGAAATCAGCGTCTTGAAGCCCGGCTTGTAGGTGAGGAAGTGCAGATGCGCCGGGCGCATATTGTGCCGGCCAGCGGCGCGCAACAGTTCGCCGACCGGACCGTCGATCGGGATCGGATAGCCGGCCGGCTTGACGCTGCGGAAACTGATGTGGCCGTCCTTGTCGGTGGTGAATTTGCCGCGCAGGTTCATGTCGGCCTGGACCGGATCCTGGTTTTCGTAAAATCCTTCGGTCGAGGAATGCCAGACATCGACCTCGGCGCCGGCGATTGGTTTGCCGCCGGTGTCGCGGAACCAGGCATCGACGAACAGCGCCGGGCCCGGCGTCGGCGAGCGCACGATCGAACTGCCGTTTTTGGTCGGCGGCGAATCCATGCGCCAGAACGGCCCCAGCAAATTGGCGTCGGTTTCGGTCTGGCCGCGATTGCCGTTGTTGAGAAGGCAGATCAGGGTCGAGAAGCCGAGCGAGCCGGACATCAGCACCGCTTCGTTGTGCGTCTCGGTGGTTTTCTTGCCGAGCGCGACGATATAGGCCATGGCGGCCTGGAATTCTTCCTCGGTCAGTTTCACCTCGCGGGCAAATTCGTGCAGGTGGCGCACGAGCGCGGCCACGACCTCGCGTAGCCGCGGATTTTTGATGCGCTCATATTCCTTGAGCACCGCCTCGGTGATGTCCTTCTCACTGCCAATGATCATTCTTCCTGCTCCAACCCGCAAATCTCGGTCTGCACAGATTTTACGTGATCGATTTGGCGAGCGCCATGGCGAGCGTCATGCCGAGCGTCATAGCTGACCGGGCCCGCATGCGGCCTACATCAGGCCGAGTTCCCGCAGCTCGCGGCGCAGCGTTTCCGGCATGGCGGCTGCGCCTTTCACCGCTTTGTCGAGGTCGCGCGGAGCGTCATTCGCCGCTAGGTACCTCCAGCCCTGGAACGCGCGATAGGGCCGCGGCTCGACCAGGACCACTTTGGGATCGAGCACCAGGCCGCAGCGGCCGATGCCGTCCTTGTCGCGGAACGGCCGCACGTCGCGGATACGCTGCCGGCACATCACCTCGCCGCGGATGACCCAAAACAGCGAGCCGCCCTCGGTGAGCTCGGCGGCGCGCTTGGGCACCATGCGCGTGCGGTGGATGTGCTCGGGCTTTTCGCCGGCTTTGCGCTTGGCTTTGAGCTTTTGCTTGATCCAGTCCTCGAGATCGCGGACCGAGTCACAACCGACGCAAAGCTTGATGAGGTGAAGCGGCATAATCCTACTTTATATCGTCCCGACTGTCGGCGACCGGCTCTAGCACCATGATCGGCGCGCTTTCCACAACTTGAGCCCCGCTACGCACAGGAACCTGTGTCACGACGCCGGCGAACGGCGCGCATAGCGTGTGTTCCATCTTCATCGCTTCGATCACGGCAAGACGTTGACCGAGCGCGACGCGGTCGCCGACGGCGGCGAGAATTTCAAGCACCTTGCCGTGCATCGGCGCTTTAATGACGCCATCGCCGGCGCTCGCCGACGCGCTTGGCGCGGTGAAATCGCGGATCTGAACGCGGGTTTGGCGGCCGCCGCGGACCACATAAGCCTCGTCTCCCGCCTCGAATACCCTGCCGTCGAGTGCCGGCGCTGCGCCCTCGACGGCGACGCGCACGATGCCTCTTGCGTAGGTCACGATGGCATCGGCGTTCTCGCCGTCGATCGCGATCGGGATTGCGTTTGTCCGCTCGCCGCCGAGCTGGAAGCCATCGTGCTCGTCCCAAGGCGACTCCGGTTCCGGTCGACTCCTCGCCGCTTGCGGCCTCGTGGGCGGCCGCGGCGGCGAGCAGATGCGCGACGCCGAGTGCGGCGGCTGCGTTGTCGCGCGGCTGCGGCACCGCGCCGAGCAGCGGCAGATTGCGGTCGATAAAGCCGGTATCGACGGCGCCGCGCCGGAATTCGTCGGCACGGCACAGGTTGCTCAGGAACGCGATATTGCTGCGCACGCCCGCAACGAGCGTGCGCTCAAGCGCGCCAAGGAGCCGGTCGAGCGCGGCCTCCCGCGTCGGCCCTTGCGCGATGAGCTTGGCAATCATCGGGTCGTAAAACGGCGTGACTTGCCCGCCGGCTTCGACGCCGGCGTCGACGCGGATATCGCTCGGCAATTCCAGCGCCACGATAGGACCGGTCGATGGCAGGAAGTCATGCTCCGGATCCTCGGCATAGACGCGCGCTTCGACGGCATGGCCGTCGATGCGGACTTCATCTTGGGTAAGCGGCAGCTTTTCGCCGGCTGCAATGCGGAATTGCCATTCGACGAGATCGAGGCCGGTGACCGCCTCGGTGACCGGATGCTCGACCTGGAGCCGGGTATTCATTTCAATGAACCAGATGGCGTCGGCCCGCAGCTCTTTGCTGCCGTCGGCGACGAATTCGACGGTGCCGGCGCCGCGGTAATCAACCGCTTTGCCGCCGCGACCGCCGCCGCGCCGATCCGCGCGCGCAATTGCGCGCTCATGCCGGGGGCCGGAGCTTCTTCAATCACTTTCTGATGGCGGCGTTGCAGCGAGCAGTCGCGCTCGCCGAGATGAATGGCATTGCCATGCCGGTCGGCAAAGATCTGGACTTCGATGTGCCGCGGCGCGGCGATGTATTTTTCGATCAGGACCCGGCCCGAGCCGAACGCCGACTGGCTCTCGCGGATGGCGCCTTCGAGCGCGGTCTCGAAATCGGCATGTTTGTCGACCCGGCGCATGCCGCGCCCGCCGCCGCCCGCCGCCGGCTTGATCAGCACCGGATAACCGATCTCGTAGGCCTTCTCCTTGAGGAATTTGGCGTCCTGGCGCTCGCCATGAAAACCCGGCACGACCGGCACACCGGCCTTTTCCATGAGCGTCTTGGCGCGGTCCTTCAGCCCCATGGCGCGGATTGCCGCCGGCGGCGGGCCGACGAAGACAATGCCGGCATTTTCGCAGGCCTCCGCGAAGTCGGCGTTCTCGGACAGGAACCCATAGCCCGGATGAATGCATTCGGCGCGAGCCTTGCGGGCGGCCGCGATCACGCCCTCGATCGCAAGATAGCTTTCACGCGGTTCGGCGCCGCCGATGCAATAGGCCTCGTCGCATGACCGCACATGCAGCGCGCCGGCATCGGCGGTGGAATAGACCGCAATCGTGCGCAGCCCGAGGCGTTTGGCGGTACGCGCGATGCGGCAGGCGATCTCGCCGCGGTTGGCGATGAGCACGGAGCGGAACATGGCGGGAGCATAGAGCATGATCCCGAAAAGCGGTCACCGGTTTCCCGCCTTTCCGCCTAACACAGCCGCTTTCAACTCATTGCGCGTGCGGCGCTGCGGCGTTCGCCTGCGGCGGCGGCTGAAACGGATTGAGCTGCACCGGCCCCGCGCGGCACAGGCGTAACGCTCGCCGCTGTCGCTGCGGCAGCGGCCGGCGCGCTCGGCTGGCTTGCCGGCAACCAGACCGGATCGACATTGAGCTGCGGTTGCGGCGCCGCGGTTGCGGCCTGGGCTGGCGCGACCGGCGGGGCTGGCGGGGCGCCGCCTGCTTGCGCCCTCGCCGCCCTGGCGGCGCCGACGCCTCGTGTGCCGGAGCCGCGCGGGCGGGCGCCTCATGAGCCTTCGGGTCGCCGGCCGTCGCGGCCGCGACAGCGGCCGCACCCGGTGGCCCCGGCGGCTCGGGATTCATGATGCTGATCGCCGGGATCGAAGCGGCGCTGGGAAAGTCGATGTCGACGAGTTTATGCGGCGGCGCCGGCGGCGCGCCTGGCGCGCCGGTCGATGCGGACGTCGCGTCGGCGACCGGAACTTCGGGCGGCTTCGCCCAGACGGTTAGATAATGATCGAGATAGCGCGCTAGTGTCTGCCCGCTCAGGTTTGCCCGCACTTGGCCCGGGTTGTCCAACAGCGCCAGCGCCTCGCAATGATCGCTGCTGCAGCGGTCGGCGACGGCAAGCGTATGGGCAACAAATCCGAAGCGATCGGCCTCGAGCGAGCGGCGCAGCGGCAGCAGCACGCTGTTGATCCCGCCGCCGCCGCGTTTGGTATAGGTGACCATGTCGGCGAGTAAGGCAAAGCGCGCAGCAACATAAGATGTGGCGCTCGCCACGGTCGAAGGCGCAGCAAACAGCGCCTTTTCGCAGGCGGCCTCGACATCGTCGCCCGCCAAACCATTCAAGCAGGACAATGGTGACCCCGGCGCAAGGCTTTCGGCGCTCAGCTGCGCCGCACGCGCCTCCAGAGCGCGGCGCTCGGTGCTGCGATCGTGGACCGAAGCGGCATCGAGGAACGCCCACGCCAGAGTGGCGCCGAGCACGGCGCCGAGGACAACAACGCCGACGCGCGCCAAGGTTCGCGTGCGGGTCCAATCGAATGCCAGCGCGCAGATGAAGACGAGCAACGCCGCCGATCCAGCCGCGACCCACAAGCGTAGCGCCGAGTTTCCGATGTCGGGATCAATGCCGAACATCAACTGCCCCAAAAGACGCAATTATGCCGCTTGCTGCGGCCGGAGTATGGCGCGACGGAGCCTAACCCGCCAGCCGCGTAACCGATCGGTCAGTGCTCGAGGTCGAGCTGGCTTTCCTTGGCCACGCGTTCGAAGGCTTCGCCGGGATTCTTGATCCGGTATTGGTAATCGTCGCCATCGGACGGCAATAGCCGCACGACCTGATAGCTGCCACTCGCACCGGGCCGGCTGATCGGGCTCGAGGTATAAAAGACAGTTTGGCCAACACGATATTTGTGCGTCCTCAGCGCCGAAACTAACGCGGTCACCTGCGCGACGGTTACAGTCGCCACTTCGACAGCGGTCATTTTCGCAGCGCTAAGCAACTCCGGCTTTCGCGCCGACTGCCGCGTGGCGGAAGCCTTACGGACGGCGGCAACGGCGCGCGCCGGCGCCTTGCGCGCCGTGGTACTCCGGCTCGTTTTGTTGCTCGCTTTAGCGGGCCGTTTCTTTTTCACTGAATGTTTGTTCATAGAGCCAACTATAGCATCCAAATTAGCAACCGAGCAAAAAATATAGTGACGAAAACGCGGGTTTAAACTGCCGGCAATGGCTTATAATTAAGGGCCTGAAAGCTTCATTATTTCAATATGATATGAAAATTACTTGGCCTGATATCGAAGCTGGTCGGATCAGCTTTGGCGGCGCCAGCGGCCTTGCTCGTCGGCCTGCCAATAAGTGACCTGGCCGCCGGCGGCTTTGGCCTCGCTCCAGCGTTGCCGCGCCGCTTCGAGCGCGTCCGGATCCTCGCCGTCAAAGAGCAGCACAATGCGCTCATAATCGCTCGCATCGCCGGCCATGCGCGCGCCGTCGACCAGAAAGCGCACGCTCGCTTTATTCGGGTTCTCTTCGTTGGCGGTGAGCACGATCGGCTGGTCGGCGGCTTCGGCGTCGCGCCAGGTGCCGTGCGGCAGAAAGGCATCGTCGCGCCACGTCCACAAATGGGCGTCGAGCGCCTCGACACGCTCATCGGAGGACGCCTGCACCACGACCCGCCAGCCACGTTCAAGCGACTTGGCAAGCAACGCCGGTAAAACCTGCTCCGGCGTCTGTCCTTTGAGGTGGTAGAAGAGAATCTCCGTCATCGGGCGCTCTTACCGCTCGTAATAATCCTCGACGAGCCGTTCGAGAAGCCGCACGCCCCAGCCGGAAGCCCAACTGTGGTTGATATCGGTTTGCGGCGATCCCATTGCCGTGCCGGCGATGTCGAGATGCGCCCATGGCGTCTTGCTGACGAACCGCTGCAGCAATTGGGCCGCGGTGATCGCGCCGCCCCAGCGGCCGCCGGTGTTCTTCATGTCGGCGAATTTCGAATCGATCATCTTGTCGTATTCCGGTCCGAGCGGCATCCGCCACACCCGTTCGCCGATCGTCTCGCCGGCCTTGGTCAGCCGTTCGGCCAGCTTGTCGTCATTGCAGAACATGCCGGCATATTCCTGGCCCAAGGCCACGATGATAGCTCCGGTCAGCGTCGCCAAGTTGATCATGAATTTCGGCTTGAAGCGTTTGTTGACGTAGTGCAGCACATCGGCAAGCACGAGTCGGCCTTCGGCATCGGTGTTGATGATTTCGATCGTCTGCCCGGACATGGTCTTGACGATGTCGCCCGGCCGTTGGGCTTTGCCGTCGGGCATGTTTTCGACCAATCCGATGGCGCCGACGGCATTGACCTTGGCCTTGCGCGCCGCGAGCGCATGCATCAAGCCGACGACGCAGGCGGCGCCCGCCATGTCGCCCTTCATGTCTTCCATGCCCTGCGCCGGTTTGATCGAGATGCCGCCGGAGTCGAAGCAAACTCCCTTGCCGATGAAGGCGACCGGATCGACGCCGCGTTTGCCGCCATTCCAGCGCATGACGACGAGCTTTGATTCGTGCGCCGAGCCTTGGCCGACGCCGAGCAACGCGCCCATGCCGAGCTTGCGCATCGCCGCAACGTCGAGAACCTCGACGCCGACCCCGAGCTTACTCAAGCCAGACGTCCGCCGCGCGAACTCGCCCGGATAGAGCACATTGGCCGGTTCGTTGACGAGGTCACGGGCGAGCACGACGCCGTCGGCAATCGCGGTCTGGTGCGCCCATGCTTTCTCAGCCGATGCCGGACTGGCACAGGCGAAGTTCAGCTCGACTTTGCCCGGCCGTTCTTCGTCGTCCTTGCGTTTGGTCTTGTAGAGATCGAACGTATAGGCGCGCAGCCGCGCGCCTAGCGCCAGATCGGCGACCTGACTTGCCTTGAGCGCGCCCGAGCCGAATTCCGCAAAAATCGTCGCACTTGCGGAGGCCGTCGGCACCTTTCCCATGGCGATTCCGCCAAGCTTGACGATATCGCGCGATTTCAACTCGCTTTCCTTGCCGATGCCGACGACCACCAGCCGTGGAACATCGAGCCCGGACGGAGCGACGATATCGAGGCTCGCGCCGCTCTTGCCGGTAAAGCGGTCCGCCGCGGCCGCCCGGCGCAACACTTCGCGGAGCGGCGCTAGCGCCCGTTGCGTCGCCGGGCCGAATTTTAGGTTTTCTTCGCAGAACACAACAAGAACACCGCGCGGGCGGGCGAATGTTGCGAAGCGGAAATTAAATACGGCGGCCATGGAGCGTTCCTTTGGCTCGGTCCTTGGCGGCCGGGATGGCCGCAGTTGGTTATGGTAGCCAAGTTATGAACCGGACCGGCCGGCCGTGCAAAGCGGCCTTTTGCGCCAAAACCAGACGCTCGCCGCCCCGCCTTTATCAAACGCGCGTATTAACGCTTTAGTGTGCATGTTCAATAGCTTTGCCTTGGCGAAGCCACTTTGTGAAAGCATGAAATACCCGCGGTGGGGAGAGCGGCTCTCGGGCGGCGTCGTCGGCAGGGCGATGCGGCTAACGGGTGGGCCGGCAGCGGGGAAGTTCAGTCCGATGGGGTCGATCGGCGGCTACATGTTTCGCGCCACCATGGGCGCGTTCCTGATCATCCTCGTCAGCCTGACCGTCGTGATCTGGTTCACGCAGGCGATGCGCGATTTCGACCTGATCACAAGCCAACGCCAAACCTTGCTCGTCTTCGTCGGCATCACCGGCATGATCGTCCCGCTCTTGATCATGATGCTGGCGCCGATCGCGCTGGTCATGGCGGCGGCGCACGTTCTCAACAAACTCTCTTCGGATTCCGAGATCATCGTCATGAATGCGGCGGGCGTGTCGCCGTGGCGGTTGCTGCGGCCGTTTCTTGCCGCGGCGCTGGTCGTTTCGCTTTTGGTCGCCGTCGATTGCCGCCTACGTCTCGCCGCGCGCGTTGCGCGAATTGCGCGACTGGGGCGCGCAGGTCCGCGCCGACATCCTCACCAATATCGTGCAGCCGGGACGCTTCACGACGGTGGGCGGCAATCTCACCTTCCACATCGCCGACCGGCGGCCGAACGGTCTTTTCGTCGGCATCTTCGTCGACGACCGGCGCGATCCTAATGTGCACTCCACCTATCTCGCCGAGCAGGGCGAGATCGTGAAGAATGACAAGGCGTCGTTCCTGGTCCTGCAAGGCGGCAGCATTCAACGGCTCGAGGCCGGCCAGCGCGATCCGCGCATCGTAACCTTCGACCGCTACCCTTTCGATCTGTCGCAATTCGCCGGCGCCACGCAAAACGTCGTTTATACCGTACGCGAGAAGTATCTCTGGGAGCTGTTGTGGCCGCGGGCCGACGATACGCTCTACGCGTCGCAGCCGGGTCAATATCGTTCGGAACTGCATGATCGGCTGACGACTCCGCTATATCCATTCGCCTTCGTCATCTTGGCTTTCGCGTTTCTCGGCCCGCCGCAGACCACGCGCCAGAGCCGCACGCTGGCGCTGATGGGAATGATTGGAGCGGTATCGTTGTTGCGGCTCGTCGGCTTCGTCAGCGTGATTGTCGGCGTGAACGTGCCCGGCGTGCTGGCCGTCCAGTATGTCGCGATATTCGGCGCGATTGCCGCGGGCTTATGGCAAATCTCGCGCGGTCGGGCCGTGGAGCCGGCGGCGGCCGTGTCGAGGCTCGCGACCACGATCGGCGAACGCCTCGCACGGGCGACGAGCTGATGAGACAACCGATGATCACCGGCACGTTGTCACGCTATTTCGGCATGCGGTTTCTCACCTCCGTCGTGGGCTCATTCATCGGCGTCGTGGCTCTCGCGGCGATGATCGACTATGTCGAGCTGATGCGCCGCGGCGCCGACTGGCCCAACGCCACGGCGTGGGTGCTCGCCAAGATTTCGATGTTCCGCGTGCCGCAGCTTACCGAGCGCATCATGCCGTTCTCGGTTCTGGTCGGCGCGATGTCGTGTTACCTGACACTGTCGCGGCGACTTGAACTTGTGGTCGCACGATCGGCCGGCGTTTCCGCCTGGCAGTTCGTGGCGCCAGCCATGATCGCGGCCTTCATCTTCGGCACGATTGCCACCACCGTTTACAACCCCGTCGCCGCAATGCTGCATGAGCGTTCGAAGCGTCTCGAAGCCGACATGTTGGGTGAGAACATGTCGGCGCTGCAGGAAAGCACCAGCGGGTTTTGGGTGCGCCAGAAAAGCGCCGACGGCGCAGCCATCATCAATGCCAGCACCAGCCGTGAGCAAGGCGCACAGCTCGGCGGCGTCACCATCTACACCTTCGACGGCGCCGGCCATTTTCAACAGCGCATCGAGGCCCAAAGCGCCACTTTGGAGAAGGGCTATTGGCAGCTCCAAGACGCGCGCATTTATGCCAGTGGGAAAGCGCCGGATGTCGAAGACAGCTACCGCGTCGCCACCAATCTCACGCTTGAACAGGTGCGCGAGAGCTTCGCCACGCCGGAGACGGTCCCGTTCTGGGAATTACCCACCTACATTGAGCTCGCGGATCGCGCCGGCCTCGGCGCAGCCGGTTATCGTCTGCAATACCAGACGCTCCTGGCGCGTCCATTTCTGCTCGCCGCGATGGTCTTGCTGGCAGCTTCCGTAAGTCTGCGCTTTTTCCGATTTCGGCGGGGTGCAGAAAATGGTGCTGAGCGGCATCGCCGCCGGGTTTCTGCTGTTCGTCTTGCAGAAAGTCACCGACGACATGAGCCGGGCCGAGCTCATTGCGCCGGCGGCCGCGGCTTGGATTCCGGTCGCCATCGGAGGCCTAAGCGGTTTCGTCGCGTTGCTGTTCCAGGAGGACGGATAGTGGCGAGTTTGCGTAGTCCACTCTGTCCCGGCGTGCGTAGTAGCGTTGGCGTAGGTGCGACGGCGCTTGCTGCGCTGTTGGCGTTTATTATCGGATCGACACTTCTGCCCGCCCCGCTGTTCGCCCAGCAGGTCGGCAACCTCATGCATTTTCCGTCGCGGCCGCTGGCGCCGCCAAAGAAGCCGGCGCCGCCAAGCAACGCGCCGATGCTCGTGCAGGCGACCGAGATCAGGTACGACTACACGAACAATACGGTCGCCGCCGTCGGCAACGTTCAGATTTATTACGGCGGCGCGACGATTGAGGCAGATCAGGTCATCTACGATCAAAAGACCAAGCGTTTGATTGCCCAGGGCAACGTCCGGCTGACCGAGCCGGATGGCAAGATCACCTACGGTCAGACCATCGATTTGACCGACGATTTCCGCGACGGCTTTGTCAACTCGCTGCGGCTTGAAACGCCAGATGACACCCGCTTTGCCGCGGCGCGCGCCGATCGCGCAAAAGGCAACTACACAGTCCTGCAAAACGGCGTCTACACCGCTTGCGAACCCTGCCGGGACGATCCCAAAAAACCACCGCTATGGCAGGTCCAGGCAGCGCGGATCATCCATGACGAGGGTGAGAAGATGCTGTATTTCGAGGACGCTCGCATCGAATTTTTCGGGGTGCCGCTCGCCTACGTGCCGTTCATGTCGGCGCCAGATCCGACCGTGAAGCGCAAGAGCGGATTTCTATTTCCGAGCTCTCTCGGAGTCATCGCAATACGGCTATGGCATCGAGCCCAAATATTTCTGGGCGCTGGCGCCCAATTACGACCTCACCGTCGGCACGCTACTGACGACCAAGCAGGGCGTGCTCGGCGAAGCCCAATGGCGGCAGCGTCTGCTCGACGGCTCCTATTCGATCAGAGCCGCCGGCATTTTCCAGCAAGACCCAGGATATTTTGCCAGATCGCGACTGGGCCGGATAGCCCGACCGCGCAAACATTCCGTGGCGCTATTCAAACCGCCGGACAGTTCGCGATCAATCAAAATTGGGTGTGGGGATGGACCGGTCTGTTGGTGACCGACACGCAATTCCTGTTCGATTATCAGCTCCGACAATTCAGCGGCGCCTTCGATCCCTTCCAAACCGGCGTCGCATCCCAAGGGGTCTCGCAGCTTTACCTCAGTGGCACCGGGGAGCGCAGCTATTTCGACATCCGTTCGATCTACTACTACGGCTTTTCTCAGCAGGACAATCAGGCTCAGATTCCGATCATTCATCCCGTTCTCGATTATTCGAACGTATTGGCGCAGCCGGTCTTGGGCGGAGAGTTCAGCTATAAGTTCAACCTGACCAGCTTGTCGCGGCAGGCCGCCGAGTTCGACGCCATCACTCAGGCGCATCAGCCAACGGAACATGCGCGATCTCGGCAGCGCCCGGAAGCTGCCTTCTGCGCGCCATTCCCGGCGATTACTCGCGTGCCTCCACCGAGTTGGATTGGCGTCGCACCGTGGTGACTGATAACGGCCAGATGATCACGCCGTTCTTTCAGTTCCGCGGCGACGTAGCTTCGCTCGACGTCACCAACGAGCCGGGCGTTTCAAACTTCATCGCCACCGGCCAAAGTGAACTCGCGCGCGCCATGCCTGCGGCGGGCGTCGAATATCGCTATCCGTTCGTTGACGTGGAACCGTGGGGGACGCAGACGATCCAGCCGATCGCCCAATTGATCCTGCGTCCGAACGAAACCGGTATCGGCCAATTTCCGAACGAAGACGCCCAGAGCATGGTGTTCGACACTTCGAACCTGTTTTCGATCGATAAATTCTCCGGCTGGGATCGCGTCGAGGGCGGCAGCCGGGTGAACGCCGGCTTGCAATACACCGCCCAGGTGAACCGGGCAGGATCGCTGAACGTCATTTTTGGACAATCTTATCAGCTGTTCGGCCAGAACTCGTTCGCGGTTCCCGATATCACCAATACCGGCCTGGAAAGCGGCCTCGACAAGCGCATCTCCGATTACGTCGGTAGTGTGAGTTATCAACCCAACCAGGTTTATTCGTTTACCGCGCGCGGCCGCTTCGACGAGGCAACGTTCACGCCGCAACGCCTTGAGTTCGAAAGCCGCGCCAACTTCGACCGCTGGACGTTTCAAGTGCTGTACGGCGATTATGCCGCGCAGCCGCTGCTTGGCCTTTTGACCCGCCGTGAGGGAATACTTGCCGGCGCATCGGTCAAGTTGACGGAGAACTGGATCGTCCTCGGCTCCGCCCGCTACGATATTGGCAACGACCAAATCGACCAATCGCGCATCGGACTTGGCTACGTCGACGACTGCTTCATGTTGTCTGTGAACTGGCTCACGGGATACACTTATACCGCCGTTGCCAATTCAACTCCGGTGAGGGATAGCACGGTCATGCTGCAATTCAGTCTGCGGACACTCGGACCCGATGCCTTGGCACCGGTGGGTGCTTCTTTCTAAATTCTGGCCAAGTTTCGGTGCAGATCGGTCTAGCCGGCAGAACCCTGCCGTGGAGGGAGACGGAAACAGTGACGTCGCTTCTTGCAGTCAGCGCCCGGTGCAGGGCCTTGGCGGTGGTGCTCGCCGCGATAACCGTACTCGCTTCCGCATCGATTGCCCGGTCCCAAGAACAGGTCGTGGTGCTCGTCGACGGCGAGCCGATTACGTCACTCGACGTCCAGCAACGCATGAAATTCATCGAGTTGAGCACCCGCAAAGCGCCAACCCGGCAACAAGCCATCGACAGCCTGATCGACCAACTCCTCGAATTGCGCGAGGCAAAACGCTACGAGATTGCGCCCACGGATGCCGATGTCGACACCTCGTTCGCCAACATAGCAAGCCACATGGGGTCCGACCCGCAGAAGCTGACGCAAATGCTCACCAGTGCCGGCGCCAGCGCGGCAACCCTCAAGCTGCAGCTTAAGGCTCAGATCGCCTGGAACAATTTGGTGCGCGGGCGCTACAAGGCAAGTCTGGAAATTCCGGATACCGACGTCGAAGCCGAGCTTAAGCTGAGCCAGCCCGGCCAAAAACAACAAGTTGGCTACGAGTACATCATGCGCCCGATCATCCTCGTGGTGCCGCATGGCTCTCCGCCGACCGCCTACGAAGCGCGCAAACGCGACGCCGACGCCTTGCGCGGGCGCTTTACCAGCTGCACCGACGGCGTTGCCTTTGCACAAGCACTGCCGGAAGTCGCAGTCCGCGACCCCGTTCCCAAATCCTCTGCAGACCTGCCGCAGCAACTCCGCGACATCCTCGACAATACCGAGGTCGGCCATCTGACGCCGCCCGAGCAGACCGACGAGGGCATACAGATGTTTGCGGTTTGCTCTAAAAAAAGTCAAAGACCGATACGCCGGAGGCGCGGCAATTGCGCGATCAGATTTTCGAGAAGAGGTTCGGCGCCAGGGCCAAGCGCTATCTGGCCGATTTGCGAGCCCAAGCAATGATCGAATACAAATAGAGCGGTTTCGTGAGGCATGAGCCTTTCGGACAACCGCTTCCCACCCGGATCATATCCGGTTCAGGCCTAGTGTGGATTGTGTCATGGATGCAGGCGCGTGCGACCTTTGGCATTGACGCTCGGCGAACCCGCCGGGATTGGTCCCGACCTTGCTCTCGCGATCTGGCAGCGGCGCGCGGAGCTTGACCTACCGCCCTTCTATATCGTCGCCGACCCCGGATTTCTCCGGCGGCGGGCTGCCAAGCTCGGACTCGACGTTCCCGTCGTCAATGTGACAGCGGCCTCGGCCGCGGCGGCCTTTCATTCGGCGCTGCCGGTGCTGCCTCTCGATATCGCGGTTACGGCGGAACCGGGCCAGCCGGATCGATCGAGCGCACCCGCCGCGGTGGCTTCGATCCGCCGTGCGGTCGCCGACGTCATGGCGGGCGCCGCGGCAGCCATCGTCACCAACCCGGTGGCCAAGAACGTGCTCTACAATTGGGGCTTCGCCGAGCCCGGTCATACCGAATTCCTGGCCACCTTGGTCCAGGAAGCGACCGGTGAGTCGCTGCGGCCAGTGATGATGTTGTGGTCGCCGGAACTTGCGGTCGTGCCGGTTACGATCCACCTGCCGCTCCGCGACATCTTCAAGCACCTTTCGAGCGAGCTCGTGGTCGAAACCGGACGCATCGTCGCGCATGACCTTGCCAGGCGCTTTATGCTCGCACATCCCCGGCTGGCGATTGCCGGAACTCAATCCCCATGCTGGCGAAGCGGGCATGCTCGGCGAGGAGGATAATACGATCGTCGCGCCGGCGGTGGCGCGCCTGGTCGCCGAGGGTATCGACGCCAAAGGTCCGCTCGCCGCCAATTCGATGTTTCACGAGCGCGCGCGCGCAAGCTATGACGCGGCGCTGTGCATGTATCACGACCAGGCGTTGATCCCGATCAAGACGCTGGCGTTCGATCATGCCGTCAACGTTACGCTCGGACTGCCATTCGTGCGCACCTCGCCGGATCACGGCACCGCTTTCGACATCGCCGGAACCGGCAGCGCCGATCCGACCAGCCTGATCGCCGCACTACGGCTGGCGGCGCGGCTTTCCGGAGCCACATCGGCAGCCGCACCAGCGGTGCCGCTCGCTGCATCGTGAGCAATACTCCCGACAGCCTACCGCCGTTGCGCGAGGTGATCCGCCAACACGGTCTTGTCGCGAAAAAATCGCTGGGGCAGAACTTCCTTTTCGACCTCAACCTTGCTTCCCGAATTGCCCGCGCGGGAGGTCCGCTCGCCGGAGTTGCCGTGGTCGAAATCGGCCCCGGGCCGGGCGGGCTGACGCGCGCGCTCTTGGCGCTCGGCGCCGCGCGAGTCATTGCCGTCGAGCGCGACCAACGGGCGATTGCCGCTCTGCAGGAGATCGCCGCACTCTACCCGAAGCGGCTCGATATCGTCGCGGCGGACGCGCTGCACTTCGATCCGAGGCCGCTCCTTCCGCCCGGCCCGGTGCGCATCGTCGCCAACCTGCCCTACAACATCGCGACGGCTCTGCTCATCAACTGGCTCTGCATCGAGCCATGGCCGCCGTGGTTCGATTCCGCCGTGCTGATGTTCCAGCGCGAGGTCGCCGAACGCATCGTCGCGGCGCCAGGATCGAAGAGCTACGGCCGGCTATCCGTTCTGGTGCAGTGGCGTTGCCAAGCGCGGATCTTGTTCGACGTCAACGCGGCGGCTTTTGTGCCGCCGCCAAAAGTCACGTCCTCGCTTATCGCCGTCGTGCCGCGCGCGGCGCCGCTTGCTTGCGAGCGCATGCTGCTCGAACGCGTTACCCAGGCCGCTTTCGGTCAACGCCGCAAAATGCTGCGCCAAAGCCTGCGATCGCTCGGGATCGACGCGCCAAACTTGATCGCGGCGGCCGGTCTCGATCCTACCGACCGGGCCGAGGACATTTCCGTCGCCGGCTATGTCGCGCTGGCGCGGGCCCTCGCCGCAACCCCCAATCATCGGGCATGATGGCGGGCTTCATGCTTGGGAGACCAAACTCGCTATGACCAAATTTCACCGCCAATCGCTCGTCGCCTATGGTCAACCGCTCTGTGAGACGCTCGCCGATCTGCCGACCCCGCGCGGCACCGAAGTTTTGCTGCGCGTGGAATGTTGCGGCGTCTGCCACTCCGACCTGCATTTGCAGGACGGCTATTTTTTGCTGGGCGGCGACAAGCGGCTGGACATCACCAAAGACCGCACCCTGCCGTTTACGCTTGGCCATGAGATCGCAGGCGTCGTCGAGGCCGCGGGCGAGGCGGCGGCGGGCGCGCCGATCGGTCGCCGCGTCGCAGTCTATCCTTGGATCGGCTGCGGCGCCTGCGCCGCGTGCCGCGCCGGCGAGGAAAATCTGTGCTCCGCGCACCGCCATATCGGCATCTCCGTCGATGGCGGCTACGCGACCCACGTTCTGGTCCCGCATCCGCGCTACCTCATCGACTACGCACCGCTGTCGCCGGACTTTGCCGGAATGCTGATGTGCTCCGGGCTGACCGCCTTTTCGGCGCTTAAGCATCTGGGCAGTCGGGCCGAGCGTGGCCCGGTGCTGCTGATCGGACTCGGCGGGGTCGGCATGATGGGCCTCGCCATTGCCCGCGCGTTATTTCGCGAACCGCCGCTGGTTGCCGACATCGACGCCGCAAAACGTGACGCCGCTCTTGCCGCCGGCGCGGCTCAGGCGTTCGATCCGTCCGATCCGCAGGTCCGGCGCGCCATTATGACGGCGACCGGCGGCTTATTTGCGGTTTGCGATTTCGTCGGCTCGGAAAAGTCGCTGCAATTCGCGACCGGAGTGCTCGGCCGCGGCGGCAAGGTCGTGGTGACTGGACTGCTCGGCGGTAATTTCTCGATAGCGGCCGCCATGATCGTGATCAAGGCGATGACGATCGAGGGTACGCTGACCGGCACGCTTGCCGAAGCGCGTGAACTGATCGACCTCGCCCGCAGCGGCAAGCTTGCCACCATCCCGACGCATGAACGTCCGCTCAATCAAGCACAAGCCGCGCTCGACGACTTGCGCGCCGGACGCGTGGTCGGGCGGGCCGTGCTAACGAACGAGGGCGTCACTTAAGTTTCGCCTGCAGCGCGCGCACGAAGTCGGAAAGCCCGATCTGGCGCTCGCGCTTGAGCCGCTCGGCCGCCAGAATCGCCCGCACTTCGGCGAAGGCCTCGGCTTTATCGCGGTTAACGATGACGTAATCGTATTCCGGCCAATGGCTCATTTCGCCGGAGGCTTTCGCCATGCGCGAGCCAATGACGGATTTGCTGTCCTGCGCCCGGCGCTTGAGCCTGCGTCCCAATTCGAGAATGGACGGCGGCAGGATGAACACGCTGACGAGATCGTCGCGCGCCTTTTCGCGCAGCTGCTGCGTGCCTTGCCAATCGATATCGAACAGAACGTCGCCGCCGGCGCGGAGCGCCTCGATAACCGGACGGCGCGGCGTGCCGTAGCGATGGCCGAACACTTCGGCCCATTCCAACAGTTCGCCCTTTCTGACCATGGCATCGAAGCGGTGGCGGTCGATGAAATGGTAATCGCGCCCGTTGACCTCGCCGCGCCGTTTCGGGCGTGTCGTGACCGATACCGATAAATCGACCGTGCGATCCGCCCGCAGCAAGAGCCGCGACAGCGTCGTCTTGCCTGCACCGGACGGCGACGACAGAACATACATCAGACCGCGCCGCGCGATCCGCTTTCGATTTTTCCTGGCGCTTGCCATTGCCGCCAACCAGCCCGATCTATTCGACGTTCTGTACTTGCTCGCGGAATTGTTCGACCGCGGCCTTGAGCTCGAGCCCGATATTGGTGAGCTCGACGTCGTTGGCCTTGGCGCACAGCGTATTGGCTTCGCGGTTGAGCTCCTGGGCGAGGAAGTCGAGGCGGCGGCCGATCGGTCCGCCTTGCTCGATCAAATGCCGCGCCTGGGCGACATGCGCGGCGAGGCGGTCGAGCTCCTCGCGCACGTCGGCCTTGGTCGCAATCATGATCGCCTCCTGATGCAGCCGGTCGGGATCGAAGCGTTCGGACTGCTCAAGCAGTGTCGCAATCTGCGCGGCCAGCCGCGCCCGTATCGCTTCGGGCTGCCGGCCCGGAGCGCGCTCGGCGCGCTCCGCCAGCGCGGCGATCTCGCCCAATCGCGCCAGGAGCACGCGACCGAGCGCCGCGCCCTCGTGGCGGCGCATCTCGCCGAGCGCAGCGACCACCTCGGCAAATCCGGCGGTGACCGCAGCTTCGGCGTTGCGCCGTTCGTCTTCCCGTTCCCCCGAATCGCTGACCTCGATCACGCCTTTGAGCGCCAGCAAACCGTCAAGCGACGGCGGCGATGCTTCGATCTTCGGCGCGATCTGTTTCATCGTCGCCAAGATCGCATCGAGTACCGCCGCGTTGACCTGGACAATCGGTTGCGCTCCGCTGCGGTCGACCGTCAGAATGGCTTGAATGGAGCCGCGGGTCAGGGCCTCCGCGGCGCGCGCCCGAACCGGCGCTTCGATAGCATCCCATCCCGGCGGCAGGCGCACTCGCAGATCGAGTCCCTTGCCGTTGACCGACTTGATTTCCCACGCCCAGCTATAGGGACCGGACACACCATGGCCGCGAGCGAACCCGGTCATGCTCGAAAGCGCCATAGGCTGCAATCCCCGCGGCAAAAATAGGCAAATAGAAATCGCGCCGAACTTAACGGCGGCAATTCACGGGAACAAGTCACCCGGAACAAGCCGCCGGGCATGTTGATAGCTGCTGGCGGCCGCGGCGACGATCAGTGGACGACCGGAGCGTGAGGCTTCGACATGCCACGCAACGGCGGCGGCGCCGGCGGCGGCGCGACGGGGGTGCTTGTGGAGGCGGCCGTCGCGCCCTGCGCCGGCGGCGGCGAACCCATTTGGTCGTCGATCGGGACCTGGTCCTTCTGATCGGTTTCGATCAGCCGCAGGCGCGCGACATTCTTTTCTTGCTGTTCGTAACTCTCGGCGAATACATGCCCGCCGGTGCCGTCGGCCACGAAATAGAGTTCGCGCGTCCGCGCCGGATTCGCAGCCGCCTCAAGCGAGGCGCGGCCCGGATTGGTGATCGGCCCGGGCGGCAGTCCATTGATAACGTATGTATTGTACGGTGTGGGCTGCGTAATTTCGCTCTTCATGATCGGCCGGCCGAGCGTGCCTTTGCCGCCCACCAGTCCATAAATGATGGTGGGGTCGGACTGCAGCCGGATGTTCTGTTTCAGCCGGTTGACGAATACCGCGGCGACACGTGAGCGTTCGTCGGATTTGCCGGTCTCTTTCTCGACCAAGGAAGCCAGTGTAACGAGCTGCTCCGGCGTCTTGAGCGGCAGGTCGGCAGAGCGATGCTCCCAGATCTCCAGCACCGCGCGCTGCTGCGCCTGCTGCATGCGCCCGATCATTTGCTCGCGCGTCACGCCACGGGTGAAATTGTAGGTATCGGGCAACAGACTGCCTTCGGGCGGTATTTCCTTGATGTCGCCGGTCAGCACGTCGTCGGCCAAAAGTCGCGCGACGATCTGCTGGGACGTCAAGCCTTCGGGAATGCTGACTTGATGCGGTACAACTTTGCCCTCGACGATGGTCGCCACGACGTCGCTCAGGCTGGAATGCGCCTTAAACTCATACTCTCCGGCCTTAAGACCCTCACGCGCCTTAAGCACGAGCACGCCGCCGATGAACACCCAGGGCTGATCGATTACGCCTTCGCGGGTCAAGACATCGGCAATGTCGCGCATGCCGGAACCGTGCGGAATATTGACGACGCGATCCTGCGGCAGCGGACCGGGCGCCTCGAAGCGCTGCGCGCCGACGAAGAGCACGACGCCGGCCAGGACGGCCAATAGCACGAAAATGCTGATAATCGCGTTGCCGATAACAACGAGCGGATGCCGCGCGGTCGCCGAGCGGCGGGACGGCAATTCGACCTTGTCCGGCTCGATAGCCGTTCGCGGGCTGCGCGGCACGATGCGCTTGGGATTTGTGCGATTCGAATCCGTGCCCGACATGCCAATTCCATTCGCGGGCCGCTCCGTCCTTGGCGGATAAGGATCGGCAACGGCTGGCGAGCCTCGACCCTGCTCGCGCGAGTTCGGCACGGATGTCGAGCTTGGCGACGATTGCGGCGCAGTGACCGACGGATTGCGACCGAGCAGAGCTTCGCCGATTGACTGCGGCCGCGGCGCCGAACCGCTCGATGGCGCCGCGGTCGGTGCACTAGCGGGCGGCACCGGCGCGGGCTTCGACGGAACGGGCTTCGACGGATTTGGCGAAACAGGCGCCGTCGATTGCGGAGGTTGGATGGCAGGTTGGTCCGCGGTGCGACCAACGGTGGTTTGTGGTTTTGGCGCAGGCTTCTCGCCGCCGCCCGGCGGAGTGTTAGAACCTGTCACGGCCGCGTGTCCGCATCTACAAACCGCATGATCGACTTTGCAAGGATGCTCGGCCCGAAACGAGCGCTCGGAGATCTGCCGCCTCGGCCCATGGCTGCGGCCACGAGCGAGTACTGCAGTGGATCGCAGGCGACTGCGGAACAAATATGGCGAAACGGGGTTGGTCCGCACTATTACGCCACCCGGCGGAAGACGAGGGAAGCGTTGGTGCCGCCAAATCCGAATGAGTTCGACAGCACGATATTGACCGGGCGCTTTTGGGCTTTGTGCGGCACCAGGTCGATCGCCGTCGCGACCGACGGATTGTCCAGATTGATGGTCGGCGGCAGCACCTGATCGCGCATCGCGAGCAGGCAGAAAATCGCTTCGACCGCGCCGGCGGCGCCGAGTAGATGCCCAATCGAAGATTTCGTCGAAGACATCGCAATACGGCCGGCGGCGTTGCCGACGAGACGCTCGACGGCCTTAAGCTCGATCTCGTCACCGAGCGGAGTCGAAGTGCCGTGGGCATTGATGTAGTCGATATCATCGGCCGATATGCCGGCACGGCGGGTGGCGGCGGTCATACAACGAAACGCGCCGTCGCCATCTTCGGCCGGCGCAGTGATATGAAATGCGTCGCCGGACAGGCCGTAGCCGATCAGCTCGCCATAAATGCGCGCGCCGCGCCGTTTGGCATGCTCGTACTCTTCGAGCACGACGGCGCCCGCCCCCTCGCCCATGACAAATCCGTCGCGATCGCGGTCGTATGGACGCGACGCGCGTTCGGGCGTGTCATTGAAACCGGTCGACAGCGCGCGGCACGCGGCGAAACCGGCGACCGAAATGCGGTTGACCGGCAACTCGGTACCGCCGGCCACCATCACGTCGGCGTCGCCCAAAGCGATCAGTCTGCCGGCGTCGCCGATGGCGTGAGACCCTGTCGAACAAGCGGTGACCACGGCATGGTTGGGGCCTTTGAGCGAATGCGCGATCGAAACGTACCCCGAGGCGAGATTGATGAGCCGGCCCGGGATAAAGAATGGCGACACCCGCCGTGGACCGCGGTCACGCAACACCAGGGCGGTTTCCGCGATGCCTTCGACGCCGCCGATCCCGGAACCGATCAGAACGCCACTGACGACCTGATCGTCATAGTCCCGCGGATGCCAGTCGGCATCATTGAGCGCTTGCGTCGCCGCGGCCATCGCAAACAGGATAAAGTCGTCGACCTTGCGCTGCTCTTTGGGTTCCATCCAATCGTCGGCATGGAAGCTGCCTCCGGAGCCGTCGCCGCGCGGCACTTGGCCCGCGATCTTGCAGGTAATATCGGAAACGTCGAATTTTTCGATGCGTTTGATGCCGCTGTCGCCGGCCAGCAAACGCCGCCATGTTTCCTCGGTTCCGCAGGCGAGCGGCGTCACCAATCCAAGACCTGTGACGACCACACGCCGCATCAAGGACACTCCCGGCAAAGGCAGGAACCAAGGCTAACCGGCTTGTTCCGCCTTAAGAATCTGCTCGACCATCGTCGGCCCGCACACGATGATGTGCAGTTCTTGCAGCTCGCGCAATCCATGCAATAGCTGCCGGGCCGTGCCGACGGTCAGCTCTTAGCGTTTTTCTCAAGAAATTTGATAGCGTCGCCGACCGTCAGAATGGTCTCGGCTGCATCGTCGGGAATTTCGCAACCGAATTCCTCCTCGAAGGCCATGACGAGCTCGACGGTGTCGAGGCTGTCGGCGCCGAGATCATCGATGAAGCTGGCGTTCTCCGTCACCTTGTCGGGCTCGACGCCAAGATGTTCCACGACGATTTTTTTTACCCGTTCGCCAATATCACTCATCGTTCCAACCTCATCTTTCAACGCGACCCGATCGACCTAGCTGCGAACCCATCCAAGTTCTTCGTCGAACCTGCCGACAGGGGCGGACAACTCCATTGGGTCGACACCGATCAGAGGCGGAAGTTTCGCCCCGCGCTCCGGCATTCCCGGCTCCCCAGCCCAATTTTGGTTCGGTTACCACACTTCAAATGCGTTGACCAGCGCGGCTGCGTGCCGCCGCCCCCAATCCTATCGCCTTCAAATCATGGCCATTCCGCCGTTTACATGTAACGTCTGGCCGGTCACATAGGCGGCCTCATTCGACGCGAGAAACACCACAGCAGCCGCCACCTCTTCGGGAGTTCCCGCGCGATTTGCCGGAATTTTCGCGACAATCGTTTCGCGCTGCTTGTCGTTGAGCTTCTCAGTCATCGGGGTGACAATGAATCCTGGCGCCACGCAATTGGCGGTCACGCCCCGTTTGGCATATTCCTGCGCCATCGACTTTATCAGGCCGGTAACTCCAGCTTTGGCCGCGACATAGTTGGCTTGGCCGGGATTGCCGGTCGTCCCGACCACCGAGGTGATCGCGATGACGCGGCCGAAACGGCGCCGCATCATTCCCCGCACCGCAGCGCGCGCGAGACGGAATGTGCCGGATAAGTTAATGGCGATAACCTGTTCCCAGTCCTCGTCGCGCAATTGCACGAGAAGATTGTCTCTGGCCACGCCGGCATTGGCGACAAGAATATCGAGCTGGCCCATCACCTCCTCGGCCCGCGGCACCAGAGCCTCCGTCTCGACCGGATCGGCGAGATTGCAGGCCATGACGTGAACCCGCTCGCCGAGTTCTCCCGCGAGTTGCTCGAGGATTTCCCGCCGCGTTCCAGAAATGGCGACCGTCGCACCCTGACGGTGCAGGGTGCGCGCGATAGTGCCGCCAATCGTGCCGGTGGCCCCGGTAATGAGCGCGGTCTTTCCGGTAAGCTCGAACATTTGATCTCCTGGCCCAACCAGAAATAGCTCAGCCGCGCCCGGCGGTGAAACGGGCGAGGTCGTCGGGCGTGCCGATCGCCGAGACGCTTGCGGCCTCTGCGATGCGCTTAATCAAGCCCGTCAAAACTTTGCCGGCGCCAATTTCGTAGAAATCGGTCACACCCGACTGCACCATAAAGAGTATCGACTCACGCCAACGAACCGTGCCGGTGACTTGTTCGACCAGACAATGCACGATTTCGGCGGGCTCCGTGATCGGCCGCGCCAGCACATTGGCGACCAGGGGGACGATGGGCGGCTGAACCGAAACTTTCGCCAGCGCTTCGGCCATGGCGTCGGCGGCAGGCTGCATCAGCGGGCAATGGAACGGTGCGGAGACCGCGAGCATCATGGCCCGCTTGGCGCCACGCAGCTTTGCCAGTTCCACGGCGCGTTCGACCGCGGCTTTGGCCCCCGACAACACAACCTGCCCGCCGCCATTGTCGTTGGCGGCGGCACAGGCACCGACGCTCGACGCTTCCGCCGCAATCGCCTTGACGTCGGCCAATTCGAGACCGATCAACGCCGCCATCGCGCCGGCCCCGACCGCGACCGCCTTCTGCATGGCCCGGCCGCGAACGCGCAGCAGTCGCGCGGCATCGGCAATCGAAAGCGCCCGAGCGGCGGCAAGCGCCGAATATTCGCCAAGCGAGTGCCCGGCGACATAGGTCGCGTCGCGCATGAGATCGACCCCTG
The DNA here is from genome assembly GCA_963816565.1 of uncultured Alphaproteobacteria bacterium. Lineage (GTDB taxonomy): Bacteria > Pseudomonadota > Alphaproteobacteria > Rhizobiales > Xanthobacteraceae > BOG-931. The sequence goes on from CAWFLM010000009.1 coordinate 204,019, forward strand.
CTTCCGCCTCCAGCGCGCGCAGCGCCGCAAGCGAGACCGTCATCAGGGCCGGTTGGGCATTTTCGGTGAGCGTCAACGCATCGGCCGGGCCGTTCCAGATGACCTCGCTTAGCCGTTCACCCAATGCGGCATCGACCTCTTCGAAGACCAGCCGCGCCGACGGAAATGCCTCGGCCAAAGCCTTGCCCATACCGACGGCCTGGCTGCCCTGGCCGGGAAACACAAACGCGGCCGCCATATGTCCAAAGCTCGCCTGAAAACTCGATTGAACCGCACCGGGAAGGGGCGAAAGATACCGCGACGCCAGACATGTCAAGGCTGTGGATGAGGTAATAAAAGGACAACAGCAATTCGATAAACTGGCAAATCCGGCGATATTGCCCCGGATTTGAGCGTGAGCGCCTCGTTATGAGCCCTTTCTCACCGGTAACCGATGCCGACCTCTCCCGCGCGCGGTCGGACCCGGCATTTCGCCAACGGCTCCTTGAGCAAAGCCTGGAGGCCCTGCTGGCGAGCATGAAGAAGCTCCGCGGGTCGGCGCCCAATGGCGCCGGCACCAGGCAACTGCGCGAGGGCGTTGAACTCGCGGTACGGCTTGCCGAATTGATCCAGAACGCGGATCACCGTGGAGGCATTTCTCGATCTGTGTCTTGATCCCTTGCCTTTTTTGCCCTGCCGCGTATAAGGCCGCCTTCCGCTCGTCCCCGGCCGGGGGCTGAACGGACGGCCGTGCCGATATCCTAACGGCGCGGTAAGACCCTCAAATTCTTGGCAATAGTACCCGTAACGGTACTTGCAGAGATCCTTGGTGGTCCGGCGTCCGGTGTCCCCGCCTTCAGAGCATTCGAGCCTTTCCCGAAGGGTTCGAGGGGCTTCGCGCCTGGGCGAGCAAGACAAATGAGGAAAGGGCATCTATGCCGCTCTATGAACACGTCTATCTTGCGCGCCAGGACGCCAGCGCGCAGCAGGTCGAGGAATTGACCGCACAATTAAAGGGCGTCATCGAAGGCCTCGGCGGATCAATCAAGAAGACCGAATACTGGGGCGTGAAATCGCTGTCTTACCGTCTGCGCAAAAACCGCAAGGCGCATTTTACGCTGATAGATATTGACGGTCCGCCGCCTGTCATCAACGAGATCGAGCGGTTGGAGCGTCTCAACGAAGACGTTCTGCGTTATCTGACGATCAGGGTCGATGCGCACGAGGAAGGCCCGTCCGCCATGATGCGTCGCGTCGATCGCGATCGTGACCGCGACGATCGCCGCGGCGACCGGTTCGATCGAGGTGACCGATTTGATCGAGGCGACCGGGGGGATCGGCCGCGTGATCGGCGGCCGCGTGAGGGCTCCGACGATACCGATAGCCCGGTGGAGGTTTAAGCATGGCCATGTCACCGCAGGGCGCCGGCGGCCGCCGGCCGTTTTTCCGCCGCCGCAAAAGCTGCCCGTTCTCGGGCGCCAATGCACCCAAGATCGACTACAAGGACGTCAAGCTGTTGCAACGCTTCGTTTCGGAGCGCGGCAAGATCGTTCCGAGCCGCATCACCGCCGTCTCCGCGAAAAAGCAGCGCGAACTGGCTCAGGCGATCAAGCGCGCGCGTTTCCTGGGCCTCTTGCCATACGTGATCCGCTGAAGGTGCCGACATGGAAGTAATCCTGCTCGAACGTGTCGCCCAACTCGGTCAAATGGGCGAAGTCGTGCGCGTCAAGGACGGCTTTGCGCGAAACTTCCTGTTGCCGCGCGGCAAAGCGTTGCGAGCGACGGCCGAAAACCGCACTCGCTTTGAGACGATGAAGGGCGACCTCGAAGCGCGCTCGCTCACGCTCAAGACAGAAGCAGCGCAAGTCGCAGAGAAACTCGATGGCAAGAGCTTCACCGTTCTCCGGCAGGCTTCGGAAACGGGTCAGCTGTTCGGCTCGGTGTCGCCGCGCGATCTTGTCACTTTGATCGGCGATTCCGGTTTCCAGATCAATCGCAATCAGATCGCGATAAATGCGCCGATTAAGACGATCGGTCAGCACAAAGTGCCGGTTTCTCTACATCCCGAGGTCGATAGCACCATCATCGTCATTGTCGCCCGCAACGCGGATGAGGCGGCGCGCATCGCGCGTGGCGAGGATGTGACGCAGATCCGAGAGGCGACGGAAGCCGAAGCAGCGGTCATCGCGGCTGAGGAATTCTTCGAACCCGGAGCAGGCGACGCGTCGCTCCAGAATGAGAATGCCGACGCGGCAGACAGTCCGCCGGCGTCAAAAAGCAGTTGACCTGACGTCGCCAGCGCTTTCTCAGTCGGGGATATTGTCGCGCGGCACGCTAGCGCCGGCGGCCGATTGCCCCTCTGCCGGCACCGCCGCACTTGCCGTCGGAGCGGGCGTGGCGCTCGTCGCGGAGCCTGCGGCAGGACTTGGTGTCAGGTTAGGCGCGGGGCTTATCGGCTCGGCAGCATTGGGAGCTGTGCTCGTGGCGGGCGCCGCCCGCGATCCGCGCAGGCTCAGGGGCAACAGGGGCAGCGTTTTCCGGCTCAGGCTTGCCTTCCCGGCTCGCCGTTTGCGGCGTTTGATACGGTTTTTCCCGGCTCGCTGGACTTTCCGAATGGTCCTGGCGCGTGGCTTCTTGCTCTTTCGGCCGCTTCTCATCATCGGGTTTCGCCGATGGCCGCATCGGATGGCTGGTCGTTTTGGGCTCTCCCGCTTTGGGCTCCTCGGCCCTGGCGTGCTCTGTGTCCGGCTTTTGCTTCGGCGCAGGTTCGGCGCCGCCGGCGCCGAGGACATAAGCGGCAAGCGCCGTGGCTTCGATCGCTGCTCGCCGTATAATGCTCGCGCAAAAAAGCCGAAAGCATCAGGCTATTTTTACCGGCGGCCAAGCCTCGCGGGGTCTTGTGGCACGTTGCACAATCCGCTGAGTAGATCTCGGCCGGTGACTTGCCCTGGTCGATATTGACCTGCGCAAGCGCCAAAGTCGGAAACATGACCGACGCCAAGCCAGCAACGAGCCAGAATGCAGGCAAAAGTCGCCGATACACGCTGCCCCCCTCAATTCTCAGTGGTCTGATGATCATACTCACCCCGGTAGCCTTACTCTAACGGCGGACGAATGCGAGCGTGGCATGACGGCCCCTCGAAGACACTTTCGCGGCATTGCTGGTTACGGAGGATTTTGTTTTAATAACGGCAACCAAGAAGACCTCGCCCGCGCAATAGGCTGACTGAGCGACGGAAAGGCCGCCGAGGTGGCAGAAGCGCCAATCTTCGTGGGTTGCGCAAGGGCTTTGTAAGCGTGGGAGGCGGCCGTGGATCGGTTGCTGTTCATATTCTTACGTCGCTATGTCCGCCGCGGCTCTCTGACGGTCACGACGGCGGGCGGGGCCACTTACGCCTTTGGCGATGGCCGAGGGCCGCCGGTCGCGGTCCGCTTTACCACGGCACGGGCGCAACGCGCGGTGCTGATAGACCCAGAGCTTAAGCTCGGCGAAACCTATATGGACGGCAGTCTTGTGGTCGAGCGAGGCTCGATCGCTGACGTGCTTGCGGTCCTGCTCGGTCAAGAGCCGGTCGCCGCGCCGAATTGGGCAGTGTCGCGGCTCGTCCGCTATCTATTTCGCCGCCTGCAGCAATTGAACCTGCGGTCCCGCGCCCGCAATAACGTGGCGCACCACTACGATCTCGACGGCCGGCTTTATTCGCTGTTTCTCGACGGCGATCAGCAATATAGCTGCGGCTACTTCGAAACGCCGGACGTGTCGCTCGACGATGCGCAACTCGCCAAGAAGCGGCATCTCGCGGCCAAGCTGCGCGTCAAACCCGGCGCCACGGTGCTCGATATCGGCTGCGGCTGGGGCGGATTGGCGCTCTATCTCGCCGAGATTGCCCGCGCGCGGGTGACCGGCATCACGCTGTCGCAAGAACAATTCCAGCGCGCGCAGAATCGCGCGCTGGAACGCGGCCGCACCGAGGATACGGCATTCCGCCTCGTGGATTATCGCGACGTCGACGGCCGCTTCGATCGCGTCGTGTCGGTGGGCATGTTCGAACATGTCGGCGTCGGCTTTTACGAGACCTTCTTCGACAAATGCGCCAGCCTTCTCGCCGACGACGGCATCATGCTGCTGCATTCGATCGGGCGCAGTAGTCCGCCGGGCATCACCAATCCGTGGATCGCTAAATACATCTTCCCGGGCGGCTATATTCCGGCGCTCTCGGAAGTGCTGCCGGCGATCGAGCATGCCAAACTCATCGTCACCGACGTGGAAATTCTGCAGCTGCACTATGCCGAGACGCTCAAGGCGTGGCGCGAGCGCTTCCTCGCCCACCGCGACGAGGTGGTGCGACTCTACGACCAGCGCTTCGTGCGGATGTGGGAATTCTACCTCGCCTGCTCCGAAATGGCGTTCCGCGAGGGCGATATGGTGGTATTCCAGATTCAGATCGCCAAGCGAAGGGTCTGACGCCGGCGACGCGCGATTACATCGCGCGCGAAGAGGCGCGCTTGCGCGGCATCGAAGCTGGCTATTCCACGCCGCTGCGACTCGCCGGCGAATAATACCGCGGCGAGGCGCGCATCGCGCTCGCCGTCAAGCGGCTTGGACTTTGCTCAGACGCATGCGGTGGGTAACGGGGAAAGACGCAATGAGGATTTCCCATAGCGCCGCCGCTCGACTATCGACGGTGCGTGGTTGCGTAACGGAGGCGATGGCGTGCAGTGTGCCGCTGTCGTTGAATGATCCACGATGTTGAGTAACAACCCAAATTCTTCACTCGCCGTATTTCGGCCATATGCCGCAAATCGGCCACAGCCGACGATTCTTCTGATCGATCATGCCGGTATTCGATTCGACCGCACGCAAACAGGCGCCGCCGGAGCCGACGTTCCGCGTCGCGCCGCACAATATCGAGGCCGAGCAGGCGCTGCTTGGCGCTATCCTCGTCAATAACGAGGCGTTTTACCGCATCTCCGACTTCCTCGAGCCGAAGCATTTCTTCGAGCCCATCCATCAGCGCATCTTCGAGCTCGCCGGCGGGCTGATCCGAGCCAACAAGCTTGCGACGCCGGTGACCCTGAAGACATTCTTACCTGTCGACGCCGATATTGCCGGGCTCTCGGTCAACCAGTATCTGGCTCGGCTTGCCGCCGAGGCGACGACCATCATCAATGCCGAGGATTATGGCCGCACCGTTTACGATCTCTCGATCCGCCGCGATCTGATCGCGATCGGCGAGGACATGGTCAATTTGGCCTATGACGCGCCGGTCGATTCGACCCCGGTACACCACATCGAGGATGCCGAGCGCAGACTTTACGAAATCGCCGAGACCGGACGTTACGATTCCGGCTTTCAGCGGTTCGCCCAAGCGCTCACCACGGCGGTCGACATGGCGGCGCGCGCCTATCAGCGCGACGGCAACCTGTCCGGGCTGGCGACCGGACTGGCCGACCTCGACAGCAGGATGGGCGGACTGCAGCCCTCCGATCTGATCATCCTTGCCGGCCGGCCCGGCATGGGCAAGTCCGCGCTCGCCACTAATATCGCCTACAACATCGCCAAAGCCTGGGCCGGCGAGGTCCGCGCCGACGGCCACATGGCGACCGTCAACGGCGGCATTGTCGGCTTCTTCTCGCTCGAAATGTCGGCCGAGCAGCTCGCCACCCGCATCATCTCCGAACAGACCGGCATCCCGTCGAACAAAATCCGCCGCGGCGGCATCGACGAGGGCGACTTCGAGAAAATCAAGAACGTATCGATCGAGCTGCAAAACCTGCCATTCTATGTGGACGAGACCGGCGGACTGTCGATCGGTCAGTTGGCCGCGCGGGCGCGGCGATTGAAGCGACAGCGCGGACTCGATCTTCTGGTGGTGGACTACCTCCAGCTGCTGCAAGGCTCCAGCCGCCGCTCCAGCGAAAATCGCGTGCAGGAGATCACCGAGATCACAACCCGGCTCAAGGCGCTCGCCAAGGAGCTCAACATTCCGATCCTGGCGCTGTCGCAATTGTCCCGACAGGTCGAATCCCGCGACGACAAGCGGCCGCAATTATCCGATTTGCGCGAGTCGGGCTCGATCGAGCAGGACGCCGACGTGGTGCTGTTCGTGTTCCGCGAGGAATACTATCACGCTATGCGTAAGCCACTGGAATTGAACCGCGAGAAATTCACCGAATGGGAGGCCGAAGGCAACCGGGTCGAGGGCAAAGCCGAAGTAATCATCGGCAAGCAGCGCCATGGCCCGACGGGCACCGTGGAATTGCAGTTCGACGGCCCCGTTACCCGGTTTAGCAATCTCGACTCGGTGCACCGGCCCGATTTTTAGGCGACCCCCGCGCCCCGCTTTACCGCCGCCGTTATGCCAGCCATAACGCAGCCATGGAGGCGGCCTTGGCGCGCGCAAAACGGCTTTCCCCAGTGGACCCTGTTCCGACGACGCCGGAGACCGGCGGAACGCTGACCGTCGATCTTGCCGCGATCGAAGCGAATTGGCGTTTACTGGTGCACCGCCTTCTCACCGTCGAATGCGCCGCCGTGGTCAAGGCCAATGCCTATGGTCTCGGCTTGCAGCAGGTGACGACGAAGCTGGCGCAGGCGGGCTGCAAGACGTTCTTTGTCGCCGATCTCGCCGAAGCGCGGGCGGTGCGGTCGCGGGCGCACGACGCCACCATCTACGTACTCGACGGCTTCACACCCGATTGGGGCGAAGGCTTTATCGACATCAATGCGCGGCCGGTGATCAACTCGACGACCGAGCTTGCCGAATGGGACGCCTTCGTCGGCGCCCATGCTTGGCAGGGCGGCGCGGCGCTGCAGGTCGACACCGGCATGCATCGGCTCGGCATCACGCCGGACGAAGCGGCGGCGCTTGCTCCGCGCGCCCAGACTGAAAATCACGGCATCGCGCTGCTCTTGAGCCATCTCGCCTGCGCCGAGCTTGCCGATCATCCCCTCAATGCCAAGCAAATCCGGCTGTTTCGCGAACTCCATATGCTTTACGCGGGCGTCCCCGCGTCGCTCGTCAACTCCTCCGGCATTTACTTGTCCGATTCGGCGCATTTCGACCTGGCGCGGCCGGGCGCCGCTCTCTACGGCGTCAATCCAACTCCCGGGCGTCCCAATCCGATGAAAAGCGTCGTCGAGTTGACCGGCCGCATCCTGCAGTTACGCAGCGTCGCGAGCGACGAGACCGTCGGCTATGACGCCACCTGGACCGCAAGGCGCAGCTCGCGAATCGCCATTGTGGCGCTCGGCTATGCCGACGGCCTGTTACGTGCCGGCAGCGGCACCGATGAGCGCTCGGGCGGCGCCGCGATCGTTGCCGGTAAGCGTTGTCCCATCGTCGGCCGCATTTCCATGGACCTGCTCTGCATCGACGTAACCGATCTTGCCGACGGCGCCGTGCATCGCGGCGACCGAGCGACGCTGATCGGCGCGGACATCACCGTGGACGAGGTCGCCGCGGCCGCCGGCACCATCGGCTATGAAATTCTCACCCGTCTCGGCCCGCGGTCTCATCTCGTCTATCGAGGCGCATGACATGGCCGCGCGCGCGCCAAGCTTCATCTGCCAAAATTGCGGTGCGGCATTCTCACGCTGGGCCGGCAAGTGCGAGGCGTGCGGCGAATGGAACACACTGGTCGAGGAAGGCGCCGAGGGACCGCGCCGCTCGTCCCGCAAAGGGCGGCTGTTCGCCGTCGAGGCCCTTAAAGGGGAAGCGCATGAGGCGCCGCGGCTCGCCTCCGGCATCGCCGAATTCGACCGCGTGACCGGCGGCGGCCTGGTGCGCGGTTCGGTGCTGCTGCTTGGCGGCGATCCAGGCATCGGCAAATCGACGCTGCTGCTCGAAGTGGCCGGCGCCTATGCGCGCAGCCGTCACCGCGCCGTCTATATTTCCGGCGAAGAGGCGACGGCACAAGTGCGGCTGCGGGCCGAGCGACTCGGGCTCGCTGACGCGGCGGTCGAGGTCGCCGCCGAAACCGCGGTCGAGGACATCGTGGCGACAATGTCGCAAGGCGCGACCCCGCGACTTCTGGTCATCGATTCCATTCAAACCATGTGGACGCAGGCCCTGGAAGCCGCGCCCGGCACCGTGACCCAAGTTCGCGGCTCGGCCGCGGAGCTGATCCGTTTTGCCAAGCGCACCGGCGCAGCCGTGATCCTGGTCGGCCACGTCACCAAGGACGGTCAGATCGCCGGCCCACGCGTCGTCGAGCACATGGTCGATGCCGTCCTGTCGTTCGAAGGCGAAGGCTCGCAACAATTCCGCATTCTGCGCGCCATCAAGAACCGGTTCGGCCCTACCGACGAGATCGGCGTCTTCGAGATGACCGGCGTGGGCCTGCGCGAAGTCGCAAACCCTTCAGAGCTATTCCTCTCCGAACGCGATCTGGGCAGCCCCGGCACTGCGGTCTTCGCCGGTGTTGAGGGAACCCGGCCGCTGTTGGTTGAAATCCAGGCCCTGGTGGCCCCGACCTCGCTCGGCACCCCGCGCCGCGCCGTGGTCGGTTGGGATCCGAATCGGCTGTCGATGGTGCTGGCCGTGCTCGAGGCGCATTGCGGCGTTCGGCTGTCGGGCCATGACGTCTATCTCAACGTCGCGGGCGGCCTGCGTATTCAGGAACCGGCGGCTGACGTCGCCGCTGCTGCCGCGCTGGTGTCTTCGCTGGCGCGGGCGCCGCTCCCCACCGACGCCGTGTATTTCGGCGAGGTATCGCTGTCGGGCGCGGTGCGCCCGGTGGCGCAGACCGCGGCGCGGCTGAAGGAGGCGCAGAAACTCGGTTTTACCAAGGCAATCCTGCCGGAGGCGGTACATAATGAGGCTCCGGACGGCTTTGCCTTGTCCGCCGTCGGCATGCTTGCCAATCTCGTCGCCGATATCGCCCGCGACGGAACGCCGGCGCTGCGCCGCGTCGGCCGGCAGGATGTTCAATGACAATTCGGCGCCCGTTATGCCGGCCACCGCCCGCCTCGAACAGCGCTCAGCACGCCAGTAGTTTATGCCGGTGACAGCCGGGAATTGACCGATCCTGTTGAGCGTCCGAGAAGACGGGTGACGGCGTGCCGGAGCCCGGCTATACAGCCCGCGGACGCGGGCGGGTGAGCATTAGCTGACGAGCGGACTGGTAACCAATGCCGATTACGCTGCTCGATATCGTATTGATCGTCGTCATGCTGATTTCCGGGCTGCTGGCCATGGTGCGCGGCTTCATGCGGGAGGTGCTCTCTATCACCGCTTGGATTCTGGCCGCCGCTGCGACGCTCTACTCGTACGGCAAGCTGCTTGCCCTACGCTAAAGAGTACTTCAACAGCGACGTTGTCGCCGCGATCGCCGTGGTCGGAAGCGTATTTCTGCTCACGCTCCTGGTTGTCTCGGTATTAACCATAAAAGTCTCCGATATGGTGCTCGACAGCCGCGTCGGCGCGCTCGACCGCACGCTTGGCTTCCTGTTCGGGCTCGGCCGCGGGCTGATCATTGTGGTTGTCGCCTTCCAATTCTTCACCTGGCTCGTTCCCGACCGCAGCCAGCCGGACTGGGTCAAAAGCGCCAAATCGCGGGTCGTTCTGGCCGGCACCGGACAATGGTTGATCTCGATGTTGCCGGAAGACCCCGAAAGCACCATTTTAAACAAGCTGAAGAAACCGCACCCGGAAGATACCAAATCACCGGATGCGACCCCCGACCAGCAGCACAGCGAGCTGGACAGGCTGGAGGCCAGGCACTCATGACTGAACCCGACCTCCTCGATCTTGACGCGGATCGGCTCCGCGAGGAATGCGGAGTCTTCGGAATCTTCGGTCATCCCGACGCCGCGGCCATTACCGCGCTCGGCCTGCATGCGCTCCAGCATCGCGGCCAGGAAGCCGCCGGAATCGTTTCGTTCGACGGCAAACGTTTTCACTCCGAGCGCCGCCTCGGTCTGGTCGGCGACGCCTTTTCCCGGCGCGAGGTGATCGATCGCCTGCCCGGTACCGCCGCGGTCGGCCATGTGCGCTATTCGACGACCGGCGAGACCATTTTGCGCAATGTGCAGCCGCTGTTTGCCGAATTGAATGCCGGCGGCTTTGCCGTCGGCCATAACGGCAATCTCACCAACGGCTTGACGTTGCGCCGCCAGCTGGTGCGCGAAGGCGCCATGATGCAATCGACCACCGACACCGAGGTGATCCTGCATCTGGTGGCGCGCTCGCACCGCAACCGCTTCGTCGATCGCTTCATCGAAGGGCTACGCATGCTCGAAGGCTCTTATGCCTTCGTCGGCCTCACCAACAAGAAGCTCGTCGGCGCCCGCGACCCGCTCGGCATCCGGCCGCTGGTGCTCGGCAAGCTCGACGGCTGCCCCATCCTGGCATCCGAAACCTGCGCGCTCGACATCATCGGCGCACAATATGTGCGCGACGTGGAAAACGGCGAAGTCCTCATCTTCGACGAGGAAGGCGCCCATTCGCACAAGCCGTTCCCGGCGATGCAGGCGCGGCCTTGCATCTTCGAATACATCTATTTCTCGCGGCCCGATTCCGTGATCGGCGGCCGCAGCGTCTATAACGTGCGCAAGACTTGCGGCGCCGAACTTGCCCGCGAAGCGCCCGCCTCCGCCGATGTCGTTATTCCGGTTCCCGATTCCGGGGTGCCGGCGGCGATCGGCTATGCCCAGGAATCGCAAATTCCCTACGAGCTCGGCATCATCCGCAATCACTATGTCGGACGCACCTTCATCGAGCCGACCCAGCATATCCGCCAACTCGGCGTGCGGCTCAAGCACAGCGCCAACCGCGCCGTGGTGGCGGGCAAGCGCATCGTTCTGATCGACGATTCGATCGTGCGTGGCACGACGTCGGTGAAGATCGTGCAGATGATGCGCGACGCCGGCGCCCGCGAAGTGCATTTCCGCATCGCCTCGCCGCCGATCACGCATCCCGACTACTACGGCATCGACACGCCGGAGCGCGACAAGCTCCTTGCCGCCACCCACGATCTCGAAGGCATGCGCAAATTCATCGGCGCCGATTCGCTCGCCTTTCTTTCGGTCGACGGCATCTACCGCGCCATGGGCGAGAAAGGCCGCGATCCGGCCCGCCCGCAATTCACCGATCATTGCTTCACCGGCGATTATCCCACCGCGCTGACCGACCGCACGGCGGAAGAACTCCCCGCCGCGCCAGCTCTCGCTGCTCGCTGAGGCGAGCTGAATGACGCAGCCTCTTGCTGAGCGTATCGCGCTTGTCACCGGCGCCACCCGAGGTATTGGCCGCGCGACTGCGCTGTTATTGGCGCGCGGCGGCGCCCATGTCGTCGCGGTCGGACGCACGCAAGGCGCACTCGAAGAGCTCGATGACGCGGTGCAAGCCGCCGGAAGTACGGCGACGCTGGTGCCGCTCGACATGCGCGACTACCCGGGCATTTATCGGCTCGCCGCCTCGCTGAACGAGCGCTATAGCCGTCTCGACGTGCTGGTCGGCAACGCCGCAGTGGTCGGTCAGCGCTCGCCGCTCGATCATGTCGATCCGCAGAATTGGGATGAGGTCATGGCGGTCAATGTCACCGCCAATTGGCACTTGATTCGAGCGATGAATCCTTTGCTCAAGCGCTCGACCGCCGGCCGTGCCGTATTCATCACTTCCGGCGCCGCCACCAACGCCCGCGCCTATGCCGGTCCTTATTCGGTGTCGAAGGCGGCGTTGAACGCGCTGGCGCGAACTTACGCCGATGAAACGACCTCGACGCCGGTGCGGGTCAATCTGTTCAATCCCGGACCGACGCGAACCCGAATGCGGGCTTTGGTCATGCCGGGCGAAGATCCGATGACGCTGCCGACACCGGAACAAGTGGCGGAAAAAATCGTCGATCTGTGCCTGCCGAGTTTCACCGCAACCGGCAAGCTGTACGATTACCGCGCCGGCAAGCTTTTGGAATTCATGCCGACCCGGCGTGAATGTCCGATCATTAGCGCCGGCGTTTTTTGCCGGCGAAAGGATTGGCCTTCCCCCGCATAGTGAGCCGGATCGGCGTGCCTGGCAGATCAAAGCTTTCGCGCAAGCCGTTGATCAGATAGCGGCGGTAGGTCTCGGGCAGTTCGCTGGGCCGCGATGAAAACAGCACGAAGGTCGGCGGCCGGGCTTTCGCCTGAGTCATGTAGTCGAGCCGCAGCCGGCGGCCGCGCAGCGCCGGCGGCGGGTTCGCCGCGGTCGCCTGCGCCAGGAAACGATTGAGCGCCGCCGTCGGCGCCCGGCGATTCCACACCGCGTGCGCCGCCAGAACAGCTTCCATCAATTTATCGACGCCCTGCCCGTTCTTTGCCGATAGAACGGCAACCGGAACGCCTTTGATTTGCGGCAGCATGCGATCGACAGCGCCGCGCAATCGGCTCAACGCGCCCGTCTCGGCCTCGATCAGGTCCCATTTGTTGACCGCGACGACGACCGCGCGCCCCTCCCGCTCGACCAGGTCGGCGATGCGGATGTCCTGTTCCTCAAACGGCGTCTGCGCGTCGACGAGCACAATGACAACCTCGGCGAAACGGATGGCGTTGAGCGCATCCGCCACCGAGAGCTTTTCGAGCTTCTCTTCGATCCGGGAGCGGCGGCGCAGGCCGGCCGTGTCGTGAACACGGAAATGATGGTCTTGCCAGTTAAGATCGACGGCGATCGCATCGCGGGTGATGCCCGCCTCGGGACCGGTCAAAAGCCGATCCTCGCCGAGCAGGCGGTTGATCAGCGTCGATTTGCCGGTATTGGGCCGCCCGACGATGGCGATGCGGATCGGCTGCCGCTCCGGAGCGGTATCGGGCGTGCCGTCGTCGCCTTCCGCCGTGGCCTCGGGCAGCGCCGCACATAGCCCGTCATAGAGGTCAGCCAAGCCCTCGCCATGCTCGGCGCTGATCGCGACGGGTTCGCCGAGGCCAAGCGCATAGGCTTCGAGAGCGCCCGCCGCGGCAGCCCTGCCCTCGCTTTTGTTGGCGACAAGGATCGCGGGCTTGCCCGACTTTCGCACCAGATTGGCGAACGCGCGATCCGCCGCGGTGACGCCGGCCCGCGCATCGACGAGAAACAGCACGGCATCCGCCTGCTCGATCGCCGCCGCCGTCTGCGCCTGGCTTCGTCCCGAGAGGCTTTCGCGCTTGGCATCTTCGAGGCCGGCGGTATCGATCGCCTTGAAGGAAAGATCGCCGAGCTTCGCAGCACCCTCTCGCCGATCGCGTGTCACACCCGGTTGGTCATCGACCAGCGCCAGGCGGCGGCCGACGAGCCGGTTAAACAGCGTCGATTTGCCGACATTCGGCCGGCCGATAATGGCGACAGTGAAGGACATGGTCCGAGCTTTGAAGAGAGACGCTGTATATCATCTTAATGCTGGCCAAGCGCAGCGGCGGGTCAGCTCGCAAAGATCATCGACGCATAATGGAACGCCGCCACGGCCGGTCCTGCGGCACCAAGCTTCGGACCTATTGAGTGGATGTGGTGCCCGCGGCAGGTTTCGGCCACATCGAATCGAATGACTGTCCCGATTGCGAATTTGGTGCGGCCGATGGCGCAGCCGCAGGCTGCGCCGGCGCGGTCGACGGCGGCGCCGGCCAGACCGATTGCGACGGCTGCGCGGCTTGCTGGGCGGGGGCCGTCTGCGGCGCCGCCGGCCAGGCGAATTGTCCCGATTGTGGCGATGGCGCGGTCGGCGGCGGCTGCGGAGGCGCGCCCTTCGCTCCGATGTCGATCCGCGTCGGGGTCGAGGACGGCGGTTTTTCGACGGCCGCGGGCCGCGTTTGCGGGCGCCCGACTGCGACTTTCGGTTTGGGTTTCGGCTTTTCCTCCGGCTTTTGCTGCGGCCTTTGCTCCGGCTTTGCCGCTTCGGCCGGAGCCGGCGCGCCTTGCGCATCGGCATCCGCGTCCGACTGATCGGGCGGCGGCTGATAACCCTTTACCAGGTCCGCCGGCACGCCGGTGGTCGCACCGGGAACGCCATTGGGAAACAGCGGTTCACGTTGACCCTTTAACTTCGTTTTGGAATCGAACATGTCGTTGTTGAAGAGTGTCGTCGGGTCGAACTGCCCACCCGGCGTGCAACCTCCCAGAACAAGCACGATCGCGAGCGCGGCGGCGGCGCAGCAGAACGACGAGTTGCACCGGATCGACATCGCTCAGCCCTTGTTGCTCGCGGCGATCAGATCGCTCAAAACGTCCGCGCGACTGCGCACTCCGGCCGGGGTCTGCGGATCGGCCATGATCATGTCGGTCCACTTCCGCGCCGCAGTCATGTCGCCCGCCTTCCAGGCCGACAACGCCAAAATCTCACGCGCGGTGTGGCGGAATGTCCGGTCACTCGCCGTCAACGGCTCGAGCCGCGCCAGAAGTTCGGAATAAGGCGCCGTGTCGACCAGCAGATAGCCGGCGCGCACCGTCGCCAAATCCGCAATGATCGGTCCGGCATTCTTGTCGGCGGCGATCTCGTCATAAGCCTTGACGGCAGCGGCGCGGTCGGTCGATGCGAGTTCGGCAGCCTCGCGCAATCGCGCAAGGACGCGATAGCCGGCCGTGCCGCCATCGGCGAGCTTGGCAAAGGCCGCTTCAGCTTCCTGATGTTTGCCGGCCTGGGCCAGCTCGACGGCCTGTTCAAACGCGGCGCCCGATTGCGCGGCCTGCTTGCCCTGCCACCACTCATAGCCGCGCCAGGCGCCAACGCCGACGACGAATGAGAACGCAAACAGCAATGAGGTAGATGCCGTAGCGCTCCCACAGCTTCTTGAGCTGTTCGCGACGGACTTCCTCATCGACTTCATTGAATATGTCGGTCACGTAACCCGTCCCCAGCCCAGCCCGGCCTTAAGCCCCAGCAACCACTTATTCGCCCAGACCGTTTGCGCCCAGACAGTTTGCGCGAAAGCAAAAATATCCGCACCTTTAAAGGCCAGTTTTGAGGTCACTTGGCGCCCCTAAAGCTTTGTCGCAACTAGTTTAATGTTATGGCGCGAGCAAGGCAAAATGCGGCGGCGTGCCTGCGACTGTTCCGCATGGTTTAGAGCAGGCCGTATAACGCTTAGACCCGCGATGGGTCCCTACCACGCTTAGGGAGCTTGGTCACGGCCGACCCCGTGCCGGGCTGCCGCATCGGATAGACATGGTCCGGCCCCGGGAAGGTCCGGGAGCGGACCTCGTCCGCATAGTTCTTGATCGCCTGCTCGATCGATGGGCCGAGTTCGCCGAAGCGTTTGACGAATTTCGGCACCCGCGGCGACAGTCCGAGCATGTCTTCCAAGACGAGGATTTGGCCGTCGCAGGCAACACTGGCGCCGATGCCGACGGTCGGGATCGCGACCTGCGCCGTGATGCGCCGCCCCAGCGGCTCGGCGATCGCTTCAAGCACGACCGCAAAGGCGCCGGCATCGGCCACCGCGCGCGCATCCGCTTCGATCGGCGGCCAATCGCTCTCGTTCCGCCCTTGCGCGCGGAACGAGCCGATCGTGTTGATCGCCTGCGGCGTCAAGCCGACATGGCCCATGACCGGCACGCCACGCTCGACCAGAAACGCGATGGTGTCCTCCATGCGGCGGCCACCTTCGAGCTTGATGGCGCCACAGCCGGTTTCCTTCATCACCCGGGCCGCCGAAACGAAGGCTTGTTCCTTCGAGGCTTCGTAAGAGCCGAACGGCATGTCGACGACGACCAGCGCCCGCTTGGAGCCGCGCATCACCGCATGCCCCTGCAGGATCATCATGTCGAGCGTCACCGGGATCGTCGTTTCGAGGCCGTGCATCACCATGCCGAGCGAGTCGCCGACCAGGATGACGTCGCAATGAGCGTCCACCAAACGCGCGGTATGCGCGTGATAGGAGGTCAGGCACACGATCGGATCGCCGCCTTTGCGGGCGCGGATGTCGGGCGCGGTCAGCCGCCGGATTTGCTCCTGCACCGACATCGTCAATGTCCAAGCGCCGGCGTGCCGAATGCCGGCACGCCGACGACGATCGGATGAAAGACGAAGCCCAGCGCCAGATAGATGACGGTGCCGACGACGATGGCGATGATATCGTTTTTGGCGCCGCCCACCGGAATTGGCGGCGCACCCGGATCGGCGCGGTGCTTTAGCGTAATGCGGTCGTACACCGCCCAAGCCAACACCGCTCCGAACAGGATGATGCCGCCGAGATCGCCATTGGCGCACAGATGCGCAAAGGCCCAGGTTTTGACCCCCGCCAGCATCGGGTGCTTGAGCACCCGCTTGATATTGCCGGGGATATAGGCGGCAGCGACCATAATACTGGCGGGCCACATCAGCACGACGACGATGTGGCGCGTCCAGGCCGGCGGATACCACAGGTAAATCATGCCCGCCGCGCGATAGGCGGCAAAGCCGTAAGCGATGAGGAGAATGCCGACGATCGCGACCACCGAGAACAGGCCGCGATACGGCCATTCGCCGATCTTCGCGACCAGCCCAGCGCGCCGGTCGCGCATCGTCACGAAGACATGTGCGCCGAGAAAGATAACAAGGCCGAGGATTTCTTCGGCAAGTCCCATGATCGGCTCCTCGCCAGTCACGTCGGGGCCGCGATCATGGCGAGCGCGGTCCTATTGTCAATGTCGGCGCTCCCACACCGTTTAGGCGCCATAGCGCTTGCCGCGCTCGAGATAACCCGCAGTATCGATCAAGGCTTCGCGTTCTTTGAATGAGACCATATCATTGCGCATCGACGCCGCGCTGCCGTCTCGCGCGATTGCCGCGAGCACCCGCTGCATGCCCTTGATGGCGGCGCGCTGGGTGTCGCTCGGGATGATGACGACGTGATAGCCCAATGCTTCCAGCCGCGGCACCGGCACGAGCGGGGTCTTGCCGCCTTCGAACATGTTGATGAGCTTCCAACCCGGCAGACGCTTGGCGACCTCGGCGATCTCATTCTCCGAGGTTGGCGCTTCGACGAAAATCATGTCGGCGCCGGCCGCGATATAGGCGGAAGCGCGATCGATGGCGGCGGCGAAGCCTTCGACGGCGATGGCGTCGGTTCGCGCGATCACCACAAAGTCGGGGTCGTGCAATGCATCGCGCACGGCTTTGAGCTTCTGCACCATCTCGGCCGCCGGCACGAGGCTCTTATCGTCGTAATGACCGCACTTCTTCGGGAAGGTCTGATCCTCGAGATGAAAGGCGGCGACGCCGGCCCGCTCGAAGGCGCGCGCGGCAGCCTGGGCATTAAGCGCGTTGCCGTAACCGGTATCGGCGTCGGCGATGACCGGCGCCGCAACGACATCCACCATCGCAGCCAGCCGCTCGGCGATGGCGCTCATGGAGAGGAGCCCGAGATCCGGCACGCCGGCCGAGCGCGCGATAGCGCCGCCGCTGGCGTAAATTGCCGGAAATCCCGCCTGCTCGACCAGCCGCGCCGACAGTCCGTCGAACGCGCCCGGCGCGACCGCGATGCGCCCCGACGTCAGCAATGTCCGCAATTTCGTCGTGGCGCGCACGATCCCCCTCCGCTTCGAATTCGCTCGCCGGCATGATACGTCTTACGCAGCGGATAGGAAACGCAGAGGGAAGTCGATGAAGCGTGGCGTGGTGAAGCGTGGCGTCTTGGCGGCATTGGCCGTCCTGTTTTGCACTCTATCGGCAACCGCACAGCAATGGCCGACGACGCCGGTGCGGATCGTCGTGCCGTTTGCGGCCGGAGCGACGCCCGACCTCGTGGCCCGCTTGATCGCCGATTATCTGCACGACAAGACCCAAATGCCGTTCATCGTCGAGAACAAGCCGGGCGCCAGCGGCAATACCGGCACCGATGCCGTCGCCAAGGCCACGCCCGACGGCTCGACCATCGGCATCAGCATCGGCGGCCCCCTCGCCATCAACACGCTGTTATTCGGCGATCTGCCCTACGATCCGAAGAAGGATCTCGCGCTCATCACCATGCTGGTGACCCAGCCGAGCGCGCTTGCGGTCAATACCAGCCTCGGTGTGAACACGACGCGGGACCTGGTCGATCTGATCGCGCGCAATCCCGGAAAATACGCCTACGGCTCGATCGGCACCGGTTCGCTGTCGCAGCTCGCCATGGAGGCGATTGCGCTCAAAAGCGGCACGCAGCTCGTCCACGTCCCGTATTCCTCGTCGCCGGCGGCGATGACGGCGCTGATCCGCAATGACGTGCAGATGGTGTGCCTGCCGGCGATCTCGGTCGTGCCGCAGCTCGGTTCCGGCAAGGTGAAAATCCTTGCCGTGACGACCGCCACTCGCTCGGCGCTGTTGCCCGATATCCCGACTTTGAAGGAAGCCGGCGTCGACGTCGAAGCCGATGCCTGGATGGGGCTTATCGCGCCTGCCGGACTGTCAAGCGACACCATCGAGCGCATCCGTGCGCTGGTCACCGCAGCGATCGAAACGCGCGCGATCCGCGAAAAGCTGACGACGCAATTGATGGAGCCGATCCCCGATACGCCGGCGGAATTCCGCGCCCGCATCGACGCCGACATCGCACGCTGGACGCCGGTGATCGCGGCGGCCAAGATCAAGATTCAATAACGAAGAGAGCGGCGAACGGGGACACTTTATCCCCGTTCGCCGCTCGCAACTTTGCAACCGCCTTTTTGCTTACTGATTGCGCTTACGGTCCGAACTTATAATCGAAACCGGCTTTCACTTCCTGGACGTTGAGATCGGCGTTGGTCGTTCCCGCGGCGCCGAAGCTGAGCTGTTTCGTTCCGAAGCCCAGGTAATCGTATTCGGCACGCAGCGCCCAATTGTCGGTGAGCGCATATTCGAGACCGGCGCCGGCGGTCCAGCCCACGCGCGTCAACGTGTCGGTCACGGTGCCGCCGCCGACCGGCGTGAAAGTGCTCTTATCGTCCGCAACAGCAAGACCGCCCTTGCCGTAGACCAGCAAGCGGTCGAACGCGACGCCGGCGCGGCCGGTCACCGTCGAGGTCCATTGCGGGCTGGTGGTCATGATGTTGCCAAGCGTATCGGTGCTGGTTCCTTTGATCAAACTCGTCCAACTGAAGTCGCCCTCAAGGCCGACCACGAGCCAGTTGAATTGCGTGTTCACACCGACCTGTGCGCCGCCGAGAAAGCCGCTGTCGCTAAAGCTGGCGCTGGCGCCGGTGACCGGATTGGTCCAGGTCGAATTTTCGAAACCGCCGCCGATATGGCCGCCGATGTAGAAGCCGCTCCAATTATAGACCGGCGGCGCATAAGCGACCGGCGCCACGGGCGCGGGCGCGGGGCGCATCGGCAGATCGGCGGCTTGCACGGAACACGCGCAGGCGACAGTGCCGGCGGCTAGCATCAAGCCGCCAACGAAAGCACGCAATTTCATAGTAACCTCCAGCCTCACAGAAATTCGCCCCCGAATTTCACGTCGCAAATTCAGTCCCCGACAACCGAGCGAGATTTTGCCCGCTGCCGCGCGGTAGAAAGAGCCGCACGTTGCCGGGCAAAGCGTGGTCGTTTGGTGGCAGCAAAGTGGCTGTCACCCTTCGCTTAACAATTGTGGAATGCGGCGGTTCCGCGCGCCGGATTTTTGCCGCGGACTGTGGCCATCCGGCCACGGCGAGTGCACGCAAATTAACCGCTACGCGCTTTTGCTCACCGATTTGGCATAAAGTTCCGGTGCGAACCCGACTAAGAGTTTCCCGCGGTCGAGTTCCAATACCGGACGCTTGATCATCGACGGCTGCGCCAGCATCAGCGCCATCGCCTTCTTGGCGTTCAACCCCGCTTTGTCTTTATCCGGCAGCTTGCGGAATGTGGTGCCGGCGCGATTGAGTAAAGTCTCCCAGCCGACCTTCTTCTCCCACTTTTCCAGCCGCTCGCGTTCGATGCCGGCCATCTTGTAATCGTGAAACGCATAATCGACGCCGCGCGTGTCGAGCCAGGCGCGCGCCTTCTTCATGGTGTCGCAGTTTTTGATGCCGTAGATGGTGATGGGCATAGCGCCGTTCCTCACGCTCCATTCGTCCCTTGCCGGTCACATCATACGCCAGCAATCGACGTCTTCGACCTAGCTCATCTGAGGAGGTTTCAGTTCGGGATATTTTGCAACAATCGGATTTATGACCTCGAACAGCATGGCTCCCATCGACTTCCCGATCATCAGTCGGTATTCATTAAATTCATCCTCGGTACACAACGGTTGGATTTTTATCAGAGCAGCATCCTGCTCGCCGGCATTTTTTATGACGGCTTCCAATATAATCTTGGCTGCGTCACGTGACATGCTCTCGTCTCCCTTCCGTTGCCTTCCACTCTGTTCACGTCTCATCGTGCCTCGCTATAGGCGGACAGAAAACGGGTCGTACCCGTGCCTCTTCATGCAATCGTTGAGGCAATTGAAGAACTTCCAACCATAATCGAATTGGACAGACTTGATTCTGAACATTCAGCGATGCATGCATTCTTGACGATGCTGCGCATAATGTCATCCCTCGCCGCGATATCGACCGCTCCTGAATTGTCGTCAGCCGCTTGATCGCTTGCAAGTCCCGGCGCCAGCGGGCTTGTTCGATCGGCGGTTCCGTCACTGGTCCAGCGGCCATGCCAATCTCGCGGTTCATCAGGATTGTAATTGTATTTTGTCAGTTCTTGGTCAGCGTCGGCGAGCCGCAGGGCAGCCTCCGGGCTCAACTCCAGCGTCCGCGTATGGACGGCAGCAATCATCGCCGCGGCGAAATCGCCTCGATTGAGCGCTTGCGCGATCGCTTCGAGTCTTGACGGCAGCCCGGTTGAAGCGTCGCCGTACGCCGCCTTGAGCAACAAGGCGATCTCAGAAGCGGGTCGCGCCACAAATCCCGCTCGGGTTCGACGAAGCAGCGGCACGCCCGCGAGCGACACGCCAGCTGGCGTGCAACTAAGTCCCAATCCGCCGCGCTCGTTTGTCAATCGAAACATTCGCATCACGCTACGATCCAACAGCTGTGTCATGATGTTTCTCTCTATGTTCTAACGTTGGGGTGGGGTGAAATGAATACGGATGCGCGAATGACCTCCGCGCGCCAACGAGCGTCGCTTTTCGACTGATAGTTTTATGAGTTGTGAGATCTGTGTTTCACGAAAGCAAAAAGGTATTGCGTACTAAAGCTGTCACGCTGGACGCGCCCTGCTACGCCATAAGGTATTCGGTAGGGTGGATTGGCGCCGAAGGTAACCCACCGTCTGATTTGGGCGCGGAGCGCCCTAACCCACCATTACTGCTTCGCGGCGGGCAAACCCACTCTACGCGCTGGTTTCGGCCGTCGCCGCGGCACCCGCAACGGGGCCGTACAACTAGGAGACCGCGGAATTAAGCTCCCTGTGTTACTATCTCCAATAATCATTCCAGTATCCAAGCACCTCTGCGATGCACATACTCGCTGCACACAACAGATCGGAATTTCTTGCGACGCCGCAGCTAATCCGGTTTGACTACGTCAAAGGTCAGGACGAGTTTGAGCCTACTTTGCTGATTAAGGGTAGCACGCTTTTGCTCAAATACATCGCGCAGGGGGTTCGAATGCAGCTTGCGTTCGCGCAGCTGGGCGACCGTCTCCTCTATGCGTTGAAGGTATATGACGATGAGGAAAAGGCTGGCATACTGTGGTCGATACTAGAACGTGATGAAGAAAAGGCAGCGATTTCGGCTTTAGTGCGCGGTGAGACATGCCAGACGTTCCTGTTCAACGAACTTGCCGTAAACGTGGCATGGGCAGCATTGCCGATATTTGCCGAACGGCAATTGGCGGCGATCGTCTCAGGGGCAGCTACCGGCCACGCCGATCACTCCGCGCTTAGGGGTAAAGCGTCATTAATTCTTGACGGCTTCCATAACCACAGTATTTCCAGCGCAAACTTGATTGTCGCGGATATACCGCGCACGACCGCTTGGAACCCCGTGTTAAGTCATTTTATTACCAGTCATGCGACCAGTAGTCTTATCGACCTTTTCAATAAGGACGAAGGAAGCCAGCAAGAGCAAATAGGCATTTGGCTAACTGATAATCTGCACCCTCTCGGCGTGCATCACAGTCCACAAGTTCCGAAAGGCAATGGCTTTCGCGAACTCACCGACATTCTACTCAGCCATCAGTTCGGTTCAGTGCTGATAGAGTTGAGGGTTCTTACAATCTTTGCTCGTGACAGTCTTCCTAGACGTACGAAGCTGGCGCATGGCATGTCCGCTCACATCACGAAAGCCGTCAATCAACTTCGTGGTGGAATCCGGAAGCTGAAAGATGGCACTCCCGTTACGAGCAAGGCCGGAGTACTGCTCGATGTCGAACGAATACAGCCTATGCACGGAATCGTTCTTATTCCTGATTTGGATTTGATCCAGGATCGTGAGGTCTATGGCCTTACGTTCATCAGGAAATTTATGGAGGCTACGAACAGTTTCCTTCATCTGCTCGACATTGCCGAATTGCTTCGTATTGTGCAGGCTGCGGAAATGATCGCGGCACGCGGCACAAAAACGACACCGATGATGGCCTTCGACTATTACCTCATGGAACGAGCTAAAAAGACCTTAGAGACGGAAACCCTTTGCATCGAAGTCCTGTTCCGCTTCGCGGAGGAATAGCGTCTCAAGATATCGTTGCCGTCTTGAGGCGTGCCGCGATCCTCACTCCCACTCAATCGTCCCCGGCGGCTTGCTTGTCACGTCGTAAACCACGCGATTAACGCCTTTGACCTCATTGATGATGCGGGTCGCCACCGCGCCGATAAACGCCATGTCGAACGGATAGAAATCCGCCGTCATGCCGTCGGTCGAGGTCACTGCGCGTAGCCCAACGACGTAATCGTAGGTGCGGAAGTCGCCCATGACGCCGACGGTGCGCACCGGCAACAGCACGGCGAAGGCCTGCCAGATGTCGTCGTAGAGCCCGGCGCGGCGGATTTCCTCGATGAAGACGTCGTCGGCGAGCCGGAGGATATCGAGCTTGTCGCGGGTGATCGGCGCCGGGGCAGCGGATGGCGAGGCCGGGGCCGGGGAACGGATGGCGGCCGACGAAGGCGTCCGGCAGGCCGAGCTCGCGGCCGAGCGCGCGGACTTCGTCCTTGAACAATTCGCGCAACGGCTCGACGAGCTTCATGTTCATGCGCTCGGGCAGGCCGCCGACATTGTGATGCGATTTGATGGTCACCGACGGGCCGCCGGTGAACGAGACGCTTTCGATCACGTCGGGATAGAGCGTGCCTTGGGCGAGGAACTCGGCGCCGCCGATTTTCTTCGCTTCGGCCTCGAACACGTCGATGAACAATTTGCCGATGGTTTTGCGTTTGGCTTCCGGATCGTCGACGCCTTCGAGCGCCTTGAGGAACGTGTCGGCGGCGTCGACATGGATCGAGCGGGATATTGTAGTGGCCGCGGAACAGCGCCACGACATTTTCGGCTTCGGCGAGGCGAAGCAGCCCATGATCGACGAAGACGCAAGTGAGCTGCTCGCCGATCGCTTCGTGGATGAGCACCGCGGCCACGGCGGAATCGACGCCGCCGGACAGTCCGCAGATCACCTTGCCCTTGCCGACCTGCTTGCGGATCTTGTCGATCGCCTCCAGCTTGAACGCGCGCATGGTCCAGTCGCCGGTGCAGCCCGCGACCTTGCGCACGAAATTGCGCAGGAGCGCGGCGCCGTGCGGGGTGTGCATGACTTCGAGATGGAATTGCGTGGCGTAGAATTTGCGCTTGTCGTCGGCGATCATGGCGATCGGCGCGTTGGCCGAGGTGCCGGCGGCGACAAAGCCGTCCGGCAGCTCGGTGACGCGGTCGCCGTGGCTCATCCACACCGGATATTTCTGGCCGACTTCCCAGACGCCGTCGGTCAGCGCCGACGGCGTCGTCACCTCGACCTCGGCGCGGCCGAATTCGCGATGATGGCCGGCCTCGACTTTGCCGCCGAGCTGCGCCGCCATGGCCTGCTCGCCGTAGCAGATGCCGAGCACCGGCACGCCCGGCCTGGTAGATCGAAGGCGGCGCCAGCGGCGCGTCCTTGTCGAGCACCGAAGCAGGACCGCCGGACAGGATGACGCCTTTCGGCCGCATCTCGCGGAACGCGCTTTCCGCGTTCTGGAACGGCACGATCTCGCAATAGACTTTCTCCTCGCGCACGCGCCGCGCGATCAGCTGCGTGACCTGCGAGCCGAAATCGACGATGAGAATCTTGTCGTGGGATTGCAAATCTTGCTGTGTCATGACGGCTTTGGTGGCGGCCACCTCATGCGGAATGCCGCAGCATGCTGACGAAAAATCCATCGGTATCGGTCCGCCGCGGCGTCATCAGCAAACCTTCGTCCGAGATAAGCGCCGCACGGGCAAAAAGATAGGCGCGCTCGCCCAGCGCGTTGATGACGTTGGCCGGCTTTTCCACGGAAAAATCGCCGTGGCGGCCGATAAAGGCGCGGACCCGGTCGCCGTTCTCTTCGGCGAGCACCGAACAGGTGATGTAGGCGATGCGGCCGCCCGGCTTGGCCAGCGTGACCGCGCTTTCGAGCGCGGCGTCCTGCTGCTTCACGCGTTCGTTCAGCGCGCCCGGCCGGATGCGCCATTTGGCGTCGGGATTGCGGCGCCAAGTGCCGGTGCCGGTGCACGGCGCGTCGATCAGCACCAGGTCGGCGCGGCCGGCGAGATCGACCAACTCGTTGCCTACGCTCTTAGGCGTGCGAACTTGAACATTGCGCGCGCCGGCCCGGGCGAGGCGGTCGTGGATCGCCACAAGCCGGCGTTTATCCGTGTCGGTCGCATAGATTTGGCCGCGGTTTTCCATCGCCGCGGCCAGCGCCAGCGTCTTGCCGCCGGCGCCGGCGCAAAGATCGACGACCTGCTCGCCGGGCTTGGCGCCGGCAAGCAGCGCGGCAAGCTGCGAGCCCTCATCCTGGATTTCGATGCGGCCTTTCAGAAACAGCGGTTCGGCGTGGATCGCCGGGCTTTTGGCATCCGCCGCGAGACGAATGCGTAGTCCGACGGGCGACCATCGCGTCGCCTCGGCGCCGAGATGCGCGAGCTCCGGCAGCGCGTCCTCGCGCGTGCCGAGAAGCGTATTGACCCGCAAGTCGAGCGGCGCGCGGCTTGCGAGCGCGACGCCTTCCGCGGCGCGTTCGTCACCGAATATCCGCGCCAGATACGGATCGAGCCATTCCGGATAATCGCCCTCGATATGGGCCGGCGCGTCGGCGAGCGTACGCCAGGAGCGCCGCCGTCTCCGCTTCCGTCAATGGCGCGGGCGCGTAGCGCGACCCGTCGAACAGCGCCGCAATCGCCGCGGCATCGAGCCCGCGCTCGCGATGCAGCATGCCGATCAGTACCGCGCGCGGGCGTCGCCTCCGCCATGAGCCAGGCGGACGACGATTTCCGGCGCAGCGCATCGTAGACGAGGCCGGCGATCGCGGCGCGGTCGCCGGAGCCGGCAAAGCGGTGCGCCAGACCCCAATCCTTGAGCGCATCGGCCGCCGGGCGCCGCCGCGCGTCGATATCGGCAAAAACCTCGATGGCTGCTGAAAGACGTGCCGCGGGAGTCACTATTTCATCTTACGCTGAATGGCGGCGGCGCGACGCGCGCCTGGCGTCTCGTGCCGCCGGATGCCCTTGCGCAATTCCGCGATCGCCTCGGCCAAGTCATGGACATGAATGCCTTTGGGACATTTTCCGGCTTTGACGCTCGCCAGCATGCGCCGCAATAAATCGTCGTCGTGCTCGTCGCGATAGGGTTTGAGATCGAGGTCCTTCGGCACTTTTTTCAGCCGTTCGTCGCCGATGCTTTTGACGTGCTTTTGCATGAACCGGTCGTAAGCGCGCCATTCGACGCCGGCGGCGCGGACGGCCGCTTCCTCGGCGCGCGTCGCGATCTGGTGGGCGTGAAGGTAATGCAGGCCAAGCTGATCGATCAGGGTCTTTTCGACCTCCTCATGCAGGACGAGGAAACGGTCGGTGTCGATAGTGCGGCCGCGGAATTTGAAGCTTCGCGGCATGTGGCGGTCGATATAGACGGTCTTGCCGTCGAGGCTATAGCCGGCAAGATAAGGAATATCGTGCTTGCGGTCGAATTTTTTCACGCGCCGGCAGATCGCATCCAGCGCGCGATCCATCATCAGGCTGGAGACATACCACTCCGGCAACCTCAGTCTCTTGTGCGGAGCCGTAGGATGGCAAAGGTCGAGCGGCATAGCTTGATGTCCTTAGAGCGGCCGCGGCAGCGTCAGCACCTCGACGATGTAGATCGCCCAGTTGATCGCGAGCGCGATAGCCGCAATGCCGAAGAACGCTCCGCGTACGCGAATCTTGTTACTCGTCACATGCACATAGGCCTGCAGGATACGGAAGATCACGAATATCCAGGCCAGCACCACGAAGATGACGCCGGCCAGATGGGTGACATAAGCAAGGATGGTGAGAACGTAAAACAGAACGGGAAGCTCGAACTGATTGCTGAATGAGTATCCGACCTGCAACGCGCGCGGCGACCAGTTCGGTTCGCGCAGCGCAACGTTATCCGGCCGGGCAATACCGGCGTTGAAATCCCAGGCGCGTAACGGCGCGAGCCAGAACAGCAGCAGGAAGGTGAGGATCACCTCGACGAAGAGCGGCAACAGGACGGCTTGCGTGGTCATCGATTCACTCCGGCAAAGAATCTCTATCCATCAAAGCTTGACGCTGATCGCGGTCTCGCCATCGTCGTCGATCAGCGCGCTACGCCACGACTTTGCGTCGAACAGCGCCTTACGGACGGCGTCGGCGCTGCCGCCGTGGTTGAGATTGGCGGTGATCAGCGTGCCGCCGGTGCGCAAGAGTGTACGCAGCGTCTTGTGCAGCGCCGGCACCGGCGTGCCGCCGTCAAAGAACGCGACGTCATAGCCGGGATCGAGCGTCGGCAACACCGCGGCGAAATCGCCCTCATGTACGGTGATACGGTGATCCATGCCGGCGGCTGCGATATTGTCGCGGGCGATCTGAACGTGCTCGGGATCGCGCTCCACGGTATCGACCGTCGCGTCCGGCGCGCCGGAGGCAAACGACAAGGCGGTATAGCCGAGCGCCGTTCCCAGTTCCAAAATGCGCCGGGCATTGGCCGCGCCCGCCAGCGCCGCCAACAGCGGACCATTGTCGTACGGATAGGCATTACAGCCGTGCCGCGCCCGATGAGTGTTGGTCGCGGTGCGTATTTTCGCGAACGGGTCGATCGCGGCTGGCATCTACTCCCTGCTCGGATAGTTCGGGCTCTCGCGCGTGATGGTAACGTCGTGCACGTGGCTTTCTCGCAGGCCGGCGCCGGAAATACGCACGAACTCGGCCTTGTCGTGGAACTCGGCGAGATCCTTGGCGCCCACATAGCCCATCGCCGCGCGCAAGCCGCCGACAAGCTGGTGCACCACATTGGCGACCGGCCCCTTATAGCCCACCTGCCCCTCGACACCCTCGGGCACGAGTTTCAGCGTGTCCTTGATCTCCTGCTGGAAATAACGGTCGGCGGAGCCGCGCGCCATGGCGCCGACCGAGCCCATGCCGCGGTAAGTCTTGTAGGAGCGGCCCTGGTAGAGAAACACGTCGCCGGGGGTCTCGTCGGTGCCGGCGAGCAGTGAGCCGATCATGGCGCAGTCGGCGCCGGCGGCGAGCGCTTTGGCGAGGTCACCGGAATATTTGATGCCGCCATCGGCGATCACCGGCGTGTTGGTCCGGCGCGCCGCCTCGACAGCGTCCATGATCGCGGTGAGCTGGGGAACGCCGACTCCGGCAACGATCCGCGTGGTGCAGATCGAGCCGGGTCCGATGCCGACCTTGATCGAATCGGCGCCGGCATCGATCAAAGCCTTGGCGCCTTCGGCGGTGGCGATATTGCCGGCGGCCACTTCCACCGCGTTGGACAGCCGCTTGATGCGGGTGACGGTGTCGAGCACGCGCCTGGAATGGCCGTGCGCGGTATCGACCACGATGAGATCGACACCGGCGTCGATCAGGCTCTCGGTGCGCGCGTAGCCGGCCTCGCCGACCGATGTGGCGGCGGCGACGCGAAGCCGGCCCTGCTCGTCCTTGCAGGCATTGGGATTGGCCACCGCTTTTTCGATGTCTTTCACCGTAATGAGGCCGACGCAGCGATAATCGGCATCGACGACCAGAAGCTTTTCGATGCGATGCTGGTGCAGGAGCCGTTTTGCCTCCTCCTGGTCGACGCTTTCACGCACGGTGACGAGCCGATCCTTGGTCATCAACTCGGAGATTTTTTGCCGCTTGTCGGTGGCAAAGCGCACGTCGCGGTTGGTGAGAATGCCGACGAGCTTGCCGGGTCCTTTGCCTTGCTGGCCGTTGCCGCCCTCGACCACCGGGATGCCGGAAATGTGATGCTCCTGCATCAGCGCCAAGGCGTCGGCGAGGCTCGCTCCGGGATGGATGGTGACGGGATTGACCACCATGCCGGATTCGAATTTCTTCACCTGGCGCACCTGCGCGGCTTGGGCGTCGGGTTCGAGGTTGCGGTGCAGAACGCCGATGCCGCCAGCCTGGGCCATGGCAATGGCCATGCTCGCTTCGGTGACGGTATCCATGGCCGAGGCGACGATCGGGATATTGAGGAGGATATTGGGCGTGATCCGCGAGCGGATATCGACGTCCGACGGCAAGACGTCCGACAGGCCCGGCTTCAACAATACGTCATCGAAGGTGTATGCTTCGCGCGGTAAGTCTCTTGAAATCGCTGCCATTGCCAACTCCGCATGGCCCGCTATGACAGGCCATCGCATCGGGATAACGCCTCGCGGGCGAGCGGAACGAAAGTCCGCCGCCCGGCTCGATGACCCGCTTTTGGGTTGGCGGCGGTCGATAGCATGACTTGACCACAATTGATAGGCCCCCATCGATAACAGGGGTGGAAAGCTGGAGGAACCGCCGTGAAACAGTGCATAGATCGTCGCCAATTCAACCTCGCCGGCATTGCCGCCGGCGCTGCGCTTGCGGCGCCCAGGATTGCCCGGGCCGCGCCGGTCAAGATTCGCTGCGGCTGGGTGGTGATACCGGCTTCGCTCGCCCCGCTGGTGCTCGAGAAAAAGGACATCCTCACGCATTTCGGCCAGTCCTACGTCGCCGAGGCCACCCGGTTCGAAGGTACCCCGCCGGTGATCACCGCGCTCGCCTCCGGCGACCTCGATATCGGGCCGCTTGCCTTTTCGTCATTCGGCCTCGCCATCCAAAACGCCCATATGGACGACCTGCGTGTCATCTGTGACGAGATCGAGGACGGCGTGGCCGGCCACGGCACCAATCAATTCATGGTGCTCAAGGACGGTCCGGTAAAAACCGTGGCCGACCTCAAGGGCAAGGTGCTCGCCACCAATGTCATCGGCAGCGCCGTCGATATCGCCATGCGTGCAGTGTGCCGGCGCTCGGGGCTCGAAGCCAACCGCGACTACACCATCGTCGAGGCCCCCTTCCCCGCGATGCGCGCGATGCTGGCCGAGAAAAAAGCCGACTTGATCAGCGCGGTGCCGCCGTTCTCGCTCGATCCCGATCTCAACGCGATGGCGCACAGCCTGTTCACGCAGAAGGACGCATTCGGCGTCACGCAACTTACGATGTGGACCGCGCGCACGCCGTTTATCCAGCAGAACCGCGCAGCGCTGGTCGATTTTCTCGAAGACACGAT
Source organism: uncultured Alphaproteobacteria bacterium (assembly GCA_963816565.1). Lineage (GTDB taxonomy): Bacteria > Pseudomonadota > Alphaproteobacteria > Rhizobiales > Xanthobacteraceae > BOG-931. Next base: position 233,577 of record CAWFLM010000009.1, read on the forward strand.
CCGCGCCATCCGCTGGTATAGCGATCCGAAAAATCACGAAGAGGCGGTCGCCATCGTTGCGCGTCTCAACAAGGCGCCGCCGGCGCGCATGGAGTGGGCCTTTACCGACAAGGATCAATACCGCGACCCCAACGGCATGCCGAATTTGAGTGCGCTGCAGAGCAACTTGCAACTTCAAAAGCAGGTTGGATTCCTCAAAGACGACATCGATGTGAAGAAATATTCCGACGTGAGCATGGTCGAGGAAGCGGCCAAGCGGTTGGCATGATATCGACCGGGGTACCGCAAGCCCGGCGCGCCACCAACCGATAGCCGCGATGGAAGAAACGCCGCCCTACGATCGTGTCGTCCCGCTTATCGTCGCTACCGCACTGTTCATGGAAAACATGGACTCCACGGTGATTGCGACCTCGTTGCCGGCGATTGCGCGGGCGCTCGGCACCAATCCGCTGGCGTTGAAGCTCGCGGTCACGTCCTACCTTTTGTCGCTTGCGATCTTCATCCCGGCAAGCGGCTGGACCGCCGACCGGCTCGGCGCACGCAACGTGTTCCGCGCCGCGATCGGAATCTTCGTCCTCGGCTCGATCGGCTGCGCCGCCTCGCATTCGCTGGAAGAATTCGTGGCAGCCCGCATCTTCCAGGGCATGGGCGGAGCAATGATGACGCCGGTCGGTCGCCTCATCATGGTGCGCAGCATCGACAAGAAGAACCTGCTCAATGCCATGTCGCTGGTGACTATGCCGGCGCTGATCGGCCCGATTTGCGGCCCGCCGCTCGGCGGCTTCATCACCACTTATGCGTCCTGGCACTGGATCTTCTTGATCAACGTGCCGATTGGGCTCCTCGGCATCGCCTTGGCGTCGCGTTTTATCGCCAATGTCCATGTCGAGCGCCGCGACCCGTTCGACTATGTCGGCTTCGTCCTATCCGGCCTTGCCATTGCCGGCCTTGCTTTCGGGCTTTCGGCGATGGGGCTCGATTTCCTGCCGACCGGCATCGTCGCGGCGCTGCTTGCGGTCGGCGCGCTGTCGTCCGTGGCCTACGTGATCCACGCCAAGCACACGCCGGCCCCGATCCTCGATCTGTCGCTGCTCAAACTGCCGAGCTTCCGCGCCAGCATCTACGGCGGGTTTCTGTTCCGCCTCGGCATCGGCGCGCTGCCGTTCCTGCTGCCGCTATTGTTGCAGATCGGCTTCGATCTCAGCCCGTTTCAATCCGGCCTCATCACTTTTACCACGGCGCTCGGCTCGATGTTCATGAAAGCCGCCGTCGCCAGCGTGCTCAACCGCTTCGGCTATCGCAACGTGCTGCTTTACAACGCGCTCATCTCGAGCGCCTTTCTGGCCGCTTGCGCCACTTTCGTGCACGGCATGCCCTATGCCGCCATGATCGCGATTCTCTTGTCCGGCGGTTTCTTCCGCTCGCTGCAATTCACCAGCATCAACACCATCGCTTATGCCGAGATCGATCCGCCGCTGATGAGCCGCGCCACCGCGATGGTGGCCGCCGCGCAGCAATTGTCGCTGTCGACCGGCGTCGCGGTCGGCGCACTGGCCGTCGAGATCACGCTGCGCCTGAAACATTCGACGACGATGGGGGTGAACGACTTTCCGCCGGCCTTCCTTTTTGTCTCGTTGCTTGCGGCCAGCGCCGCTTTGATCTTCTATCGCCTGCCCCCCGACGCCGGCGCCGAGCTTTCGGGGCGGCGGAGGGAGGCGCTAGCGCCCGCCCAGACGCGGCAGGCGAAGCCGTCTTAGCCGCGAAACCCCCGCGCCAACAGATAAAGCTCCGCCGAATCGGCGCGGCTCGCCGGCGGCTTGACGTGCTTGACGCTTTCGAAATCGCGCTTGAGCTCGGCGAGCAGCGCCGCTTCGGTGCCGCCTTGCAGCACCTTGCAGAGGAACGCGCCGCCTGGGGCGAGCACCTCGCGCGCGAACGCCGCAGCGGCTTCGGCCAGCGCCATGATGCGTAGGTGATCGGTCTTGCGATGCCCGGTGGCGTTCGCCGCCATATCGGAAAGGACGACGTCAGCTTTGCCGACGAGGACTGCCTTTAGCCGCGCAGGCGCCGCTCCGTCGAGAAAATCGAGCTTGAGGAACTCGACGCCGGGAAGCGGCTTCATGTCGAGTATATCGAGCGCAACCACGCGCCCCTTGCTTGCCTCTTTGTCACCGATCCGCCGCGCGGCGATCTCGCTCCAGCCGCCCGGCGCGGCGCCGAGATCGACCACGCGGGCGCCGGGCTTGAGCACCTTATACTTGTCGTCGATCTCGGCGAGCTTGTAGGCCGCGCGCGAGCGCAAGCCCTCGCGCTTGGCGCGCGCCACATAGGGATCGCTGAGCTGACGCTCGAGCCAAGTGCGCGACGACAGCGTGCGGCGTTTCTCGTCCTTGAGCCGCGCCATATCTTACTTAGACCTCGCGTTCAGGTGTCTCCCCAGACGCCATCCTCGCGCATCATTTCGACCAACATGCCTTCGCGCAGGCCGCGGTCGGCGACGCGCAGCCGCTGGCTTGGAAAAGCACGGCGGATGGCGTCGAGGATGGCGCAACCGGCAAGCACAAGATCGGCGCGTTCGGCGCCAATGCAAGGGTTAGCCGCGCGCTCGTCAAAACTCATCGCCATCAGTTCGGCGACCACGCGCGAGATCTCGTCGTCGGACAGCCAACAGCCGTCGACGCGGCGGCGATCGTAGCGCCGCAGCCGCAAAAAGACCCCGGCGATCGTCGTCACCGTGCCCGACGTGCCGAGCGTGTGAAAGCCGTCGAGGTCGCGGTGACCGGCCGCGAACTTATCGACGAAAGCGGCGACCTCCTCAACCATCGCATCGTAGGTATCGGGCGATACGACTTTGCCGCCATATCGCTCGGCGAGCGTGACGACGCCGACCGGCAGCGAGGCCCAGCCGACGATATCGGGTGTCGGCGGGCCGCGGCGGCCGTTTCCCGGGCGCCGATTAAGCCGCACCAATTCCGACGAGCCGCCGCCGATATCGAACAGGATGATGCTCGACGCCGTCGGATCGAACAGTTCGGTGCAGCCGGTCGCGGCGAGCCTCGCCTCGGTCGCGGAATCGATGATCTCGAGCTCGAGGCCCGCTTCCCTGGCGACGCGGCTGCGGAATTCCTCGCCGTTCTCGGCGGCGCGGCACGCCGCCGTGGCGATAAGCCGCGCGCGCATCACGCCCCTTGCCCGCATCTTGTCGCGACAGACCGCGAGCGCCTCGACCGCGCGCGCGATCGCCGCTTCGCTGATGCGGCGAGACGCGGCGACCCCTTCGCCGAGACGGATGATACGGGAGAACGCGTCGACAACGCGGAAGCCGTCGGTGGTCGGCCGCGCGATCAAAAGCCGGCAATTGTTGGTGCCGAGGTCGAGCGCGGCATAGGTGGCGCCGAGTTGCGGTTGGATGGGTGCGCGCCCGTCGTCGCGATGACCATCGCGACGAATGCCATACGGCGTCCGGCGACCCCAGCGAGCACCCCGCTCAGACCTATGGCGCGAGGCCCCATTGGCGTCGAGGCCGCCCCGCGGCCAGGCCTCGTCGTTCATCCAAAGCCTTCCTGCCGCGCCGGAGCCCCCTGGCTCGACGGCCGCGGCTATTGTTCAAGCCTAAATCCTGGAAAGTTTAACAGGGGTGGCCCCAAGGGCAATACCGTGCCCTGACTGTGCCTTGGCCGCCTACGAGCCATGTTCCGCGCCCAGTTGCCGCGGTCTGGCAAGTCCATTATCACCGCGACAAAGCGCTACGGGATTGAATTGTCATGAATTTGCAACAGCCTGCCAAAACCGGCGCGGATGGATTAACCGCCGAGGAACTGGCGACCGCCAAATTTGCCGTCGGGCAGTCGGTGCCGCGCGTCGAGGATCCGATGCTGTTGCGCGGCATGGGCCGTTATACCGACGACGTCAGCCTGCCCGGCCAGGCCTATATGGTCATGGTCCGCAGCTCCGTCGCCCACGGCACCATCCGCGCCATCGATATGGATGCGGCGCGGAAGATGCCGGGCGTGCTCGCCGTCTACAGCAGCGCCGAAATGAAAGGCTACGGCACGCTCAAATGCGCTGTCGCGCTGATGAATCGCGACGGCACGCCCTTGCACAAACCGCGCCGCGAAGCGCTCGCGATTGGCAAGGTGCGTTTTGTCGGTGATCCAGTAGCCTGCGTCATTGCCGAAACCGTCGTCCAGGCGAAAGACGCGGCGGAAGCGGTCGCAATCGATATCGAGCCTTTACCGGTTCTTACTTCGCCCGAAGCCGCCGCCCAGCCGGGCGCGCCGCTGATTTACGACGACGTACCGAACAATGTCGCGCTTGATTTTCATTTTGGTGACAGCGAAGCGGTCAAAGCCGCTTTCGATAGAGCGGCGCATGTAACAAGGCTCAGCATCGTCAATACCCGCGTCGCCATCAATCCGATGGAGCCGCGCGCGGCGGTTGGTGAATACAAGGACAATCGCTTCGCGCTGCATGTCTGTTCGCAGGGCGTATTCGGCTTGCGCGCCAATCTTGCCGACGCGCTGGGCGTCGAGGTCAAGGATCTGCGCGTGCTGACTGGTCAGGTCGGCGGTTCGTTCGGCATGAAGGCGATGGTGTTTCCGGAATACATCTGCCTCCTGCATGCCGCGCGCGCGCTCAGCCGCCCAGTGAAATGGACCGACGAGCGTTCGGGTAGTTTCGTTTCCGACGGCCACGGCCGTGATGCCGATATGATCGCCGAGCTCGCGCTCGATGCAGAAGGCACGTTCCTCGCGGTGCGGTTTACGAGCTTCGCCAATCTCGGAGCGTTCCTCTCGCAGTTCGGCCCATTCATGGCCTCAGCCAATGTGGTGAAGAATTCGCAGGGCATGTATCGCACGCCTTTGATGGAAGTCTCGACCAAGTGCGTATTTACCAACACCACACAGATCACCCCCTATCGCGGCGCGGGCCGGCCCGAGGGCAACTATTACATGGAGCGGCTCATCGACGCCGCTGCCGCCGAGATGGGCATCGACCGCATGGCGCTGCGGCGGCGCAACCAGATCCGCACGTCGGAATTTCCGGTCAAGACCGCGTCGGCAGCCACTTACGACTCCGGCGACTTCGCGGCGCTGACCAAGGAGGCGCTTGAACTTGCCGACAGCAAGGGCTTCGCCAAGCGCAAGCGCGAGAGCAGGAAGCGCGGCAAGCTGCGCGGCATCGGCATGACCACCTATCTTGAAGTCACCGCCGGGCCGGCCAAGGAATCCGCGGGCATCATCTTCAACGCTGACGGCACCGTGACGCTGACGACCGGCACGCTCGATTTCGGCATGGGGCATGCCACGCCGTTTGCGCAGGTGCTGAGCCAGCAGCTCGGCATTCCCTTCGACAAGATAAAGCTGGTGCAGGGCGACAGCGACCGCATCGTCGTGGGCGGCGGTTCCGGCGGCTCCAAATCGATCATGCACAGCGGCACCGCAATCGTCGAAGGCTCGGCAAAAGTCATCGAGAAAGGCAAGCAGCTCGCCGGCTATGTGCTCGAAGCGTCGGCATCTGACATCACATTCGAGCGCGGCCAGTTCACCATCGTCGGCACCGACCGCTCGATTTCGATCATGGAGCTGGCGCGCAGGATACACAGCGGGATCAAACTGCCGCCCGAAACGCCGCAAACTCTCGACGTCATCCATGTCAGCGATGGCCCGGGCGCGTGGACATTCCCGAACGGCTGTCACATCGCCGAAGTCGAGGTTGATCCGGACACCGGCACTGTCGATGTCGTCAAATATTCCTGCGTCAACGATTTCGGCGTCGTGATCAACCCGATGATCGTCGAGGGCCAACTCCACGGCGGCGTGGTGCAGGGCATCGGCCAGGCGCTGATGGAAAAGACCGTGTATGACGAAAACGGGCAGTTGCTGACCGGCTCGTTCATGGACTACGCCATGCCGCGCGCGGCCGACGTCCCTTTCTTCACACTCGGGACGCATCCGGTGCCGACCAAGACCAACCCGCTCGGCGTCAAAGGCTGCGGCGAAGCCGGCTGCGCCGGCGGAATGCCGTCGACCGTCAATGCTGTGATTGACGCGCTCTCCGACCAGGGCGTCCGCCACCTCGACATGCCGCTGACGCCGTTTCGCGTCTGGCAAGCCTTGCAATCCGCGAAGTCAAACCGCCAGCAATGACGCAAACGATTTCCGTCCGCTCGAATCGGCCTGCCGAAATCGCGCCTCATTGCCGCTGTCTGCGGCGCGCACATGATGAGCCATTATTACATGCTCATGCTGGCGCCGTTGATGGCCTTCGTGCGCAACGATTTCCAGGTGAGCTATACCGAGCTGGCGCTGGCGGTCACGGTGTTCAACGTCGTCTCCGGCGTGCTGCAGACGCCGGTCGGATTTTTGGTCGACCGCATCGGGCCGCGCGTCGTACTGATTGTCGGCCTGGCATTGAGCAGCGGCGCTTTTGCCGTTGCCGGCATGGTCGACAAATATTGGGTCTTCATCGCGATGTACGGCGTCGCCGGGCTCGGCAATACGGTCTATCACCCGTCGGACTATTCGTTGCTCTCGCACCACGCTCCGGCGGAGCGATTGAGCCACGTCTTTTCGCTGCATACCTTCGCCGGCATGGTTGGCTCCGCCATCGCGCCGGTTACGCTGCTGTTTATGCAGAGCATGTTCGGCTGGCGCGGCGCTTATATCGGCGCCGCCACATTCGGCTTCCTCGTTCTCCTGGCACTGATCGCGCAGCCCGAGCCCGCCGCCGATCCGGCGCACGCCGCCAAGCTCGCCGCCCGTGCCCGCAAAAACAATATCGTCGATACCGGATGGCGTCTTCTGCTGACGCCGGCGATTTTGCTCAATCTCGGCTATTTCATTCTGACGTCGATCATGGGCGGCGGCCTCAATACCTACCTCGTGGTAGCGCTGGGCGCACTGCACGCGACGCCGCCTGATGTCGCCAACATTGCGTTGACAAGCCTTCTCGCCATGAACGCCGCGGGCGTGCTGGCCGGCGGGTTCCTCGCCGCACGAACCAGCCATCACGCCGTGGTGGCGGCGTCCGGCCTGACTGTCGCAGGTATCGTCACCGCGCTGGTCGGCATTTTTAATTTTCCTTCTGCCTTGCTCATCTTGATCATGGGGATGAGCGGATTTTGCCTGGGTATCACCTACCCCTCCCGCGACATGCTGGTGCGTGCAGTGGCCCCGCCGACAGCCTACGGACTGGTCTTCGGATTTGTCTCGACCGGTTTTAACATCGGCGCCAGCATCGCTCCGATCGTCTATGGCATGCTGATGGACAACGGTCAGCCGCGCATGGTTTTTCTGGTATCGGCCGCCGTCAGTATTTTATGCGTTTCAACCGTAACGTTCGGATTTTCGGGCCGCGAGACGCGCTAACGCCCCGCGTCATGGCACGCGCCATTCTCTCAATTGAAGAAATTATCTGGCGCTGCGCACCTGCGGCGCGTCCAAATATAGTTAACACTATCCTAAGTTAGCTTTTTCCACGGGCTACTAAGCGACTCTACGAATAGAGCCGCGTGGGCATTTTGATAAGTTAATCAAACGTAAAAAGCGAAAATCGTCGAGCACAAGTAATCGAGTGACTTTAAGTCGGAAAGCTCCTGTCATGCGTGTGTGGATTGCGTTCTTCATTCTGACAATCGCCACCCCGGTCTACGCCCAGACGACCACCGGAAGTACGTCCGGGGCCTCGTCGATGGTCGACATCAATAGCCCCGCGAATACGACCGCTCATGTGATTACAGCGCCGACGGTGGCGGCTCCCGGTCTCGCCGCGGCCGGCATCGAAACCTGTCTTGGCTCGGCATCCGGCGGCCTGTCGCTGATGGGCGGCGGCTTCACCTTCGGCGCGACCAAGGTCGACGAAGGCTGCACTGTTCGTTTGCTATCGCGCCAACTGTTCGCATTCGGACTGCACAAGGCGGCGGTGGCGCTGATGTGCCAGGACGATCGCGTGGCTGCTGCCATGGAGGTCGCCGGCTCGCCCTGCCCGAGCTTCCCTGTGGACGGCCGCGAACATGTCGCCGATGCAGCAGGTCAGGCACCGTCTTCGGTGCAGGCCGACGCACCGGTTCGCGATCCTCTGTCCTTGGAACCTCCGTCCCTCATCGCACACACCGGGTACATTCTCGATCTCAAGCGCGCCAACTCGAATGCGCCGGTGCATGTAGCCTTCACGTCGGTCGCGCCCTACTCGCTACAAGAACAAGCGTGGTTCGACAGAGCCTCAGACGTCAACTGACCCCAAGAATGCATACGACAAACACAAGGACACTCTTATGAAGACGCTTTGTTATATCCTCGCGACCGCAACGATGCTCATCTCGGCCCCCGCCATGGCTCAGCAATTTTCCGGCGGCGGCTCGACCAGCCTGTGGTCGAGCGCTCAGGGCACGTCGAACTCCTACGGGAGCGGCACTGGATTCGCCACCAGCCAATCCGGATCGATGGCCACCGCCGGCGGCCTCGGTCTCAGTAATCTTGGCGGCAGCATCGGCTATGGCGGTGGCGCCGTGATGTCGGCCTTCACCGCATCGAATGCCGGAGCCAGCACCAATGGCAACGGCTACGCGCAAGTACAGACCTCGGGTTACGCCGGCGGCAACGTTGCGGGGTTCGGCGCACGCGCGCATTGATACATCGCTGGCCGGCACGCCTTTGCCCGCCCAGCTTTTGCTTGCTACTGTTCGCATGAACGAACGGCTGCAACAGGCTGGGACGGGTCAAGGAGTAGGACATGAAGCTTTGCCGCTTCGACGACGACCGCTTGGGCGTCGTACGCAAAGATCAGGTGCACGACGTCACCGAGGCGCAAACGGAAATTCGCAAGTCATCGCCCTACGCGATGAAGGGCGATGCCGTCGTTGCGGGCCTGCCGCAATGGCGCGAGCGCATCGAGCGGCTGGCCGACAAGGCGCCGGGCCGGCCGTTCGCGGAAGTCAAGCTGCTGGCGCCGGTGGCGCGACCGACAAAATTGTCCTGCGCGCCGACCAACTATCAGGCCCACATCGAAGAGATGCGAAAGGCCTCGCAGCAGCCCGGCTCGCAGATCGTGTCTGCGCAATCGTCGAAGATTATCGAAGCCGGAATGTTCTTGAAGGCGAATTCCGCTCTCATCGGCCCCTCCGAAGGCATTCCGCTCCGGTTCCCCGACCGCCGCAACGATCACGAGGTCGAGCTGGTGATGGTGATCGGCAAGGCCGGCAGCGATATTCCGCAGGCGAAGGCGCTTGACCATGTGGCGGGCTATTGCCTCGGTCTCGACATGACGGTGCGCGGCCGCGAGGACCGCAGCTTCCGCAAATCGGTCGACGGCTATGCGGTGCTTGGCCCGTGGATGGTGACGGCCGACGAAATCCCGGATCCGGACTCGCTGCCGATCATGATCGAGGTCAACGGCGAGGTCCGGCAAAAAAACAATACCAGCCAGTTGATCTACAATTGCCGGCGTCTCATCGAATTCGCTTCGCAGTTCTACACGCTCTATCCGGGTGATCTCGTTTACACCGGCACACCGGACGGTGTGAGCCCGGTGAAGCCGGGCGACAGCATCGTCTGCCGCTCCAGCCCGGTTCTCGGCGAACTCAAGATCGCGGTGCGGGCCCACGAGCCCGGCGCCATCGAGAGCGAACGACACGAGCGCGTTGAGGCCTAACGGGCCAGTCTTTTGGAGAATTTCAATGTTGCAGATCAAGCGCGCCGGCCATTCGACGCTGACCACTCCCGATCTCGAGCGGATGATCGATTATTTCACGCGCATCGTTGGCCTGGACCTGGTCGCGCGCGAGAAAAGCCGTGCCGTTCTCGCCACCAAATCCGGCCTTGAGGCGATCGTGCTCGAGCGCGGCGGCGGCGTCGACGCGCCGCGCTTGTCGTTCCAGGTCGCGCCGGGCAGCGATCCAGGCGAAATCGCCGCGCGGCTGAAAAAGGCCGGCATCAAAAGCGAGCGGCGGAGCGACATCACGCCCGGTATTCGCGAGGCGGTAACCTTTAAGGATCCCAAGGGCACCACACTCGAAGTCTTTGCCGATTGCAATTTCGTCCCCGACGACGACGTCATCTTTACCGGGGTGATGCCGCTGAAATTCGGCCACATCGCCTACACCTGTCCGGACGTGGAAGGCATGGTGAAGTTTTATTGCGACATCCTGGGTTTTCGGGTGTCGGATTGGCGCGGTGACTTCTTTGCCTTCTTGCGCTGCAGCCGAGATCATCACACGGTGAATTTCCTGCGCGACGCCAAGTCCGCAATCCATCACATTGCTTTCGAAGTGCGCGACTGGTCGGACATCAAGCGTGCCGGCGATCTTCTCGCCAAAAGCAATATCAAGCTCAGCTGGGGACCGTTGCGCCACATCATCGGACATAATATCGCGATCTATCACCAAAACCCCGACGGCGTCGTGATCGAGTTCTTCTGCGAAATGGATCAGATGCACGATGAAGAACTCGGCTATTTCGAGCCGCGGCCGTGGCATCAAGACCGGCCGCAACGGCCGAAAGTGTGGGGCGACGATACGCTGTCGAACTGGTGGGGCCCGATGTCGCACAGTCCGAACCGGACGAATGCCGCGGCGCTCAAGCAAACGGCTGCGCCGACGGCCAAATCTGTCACGGCCGAACGAACGCCCGCGTTGGCCCGGATACCTAAGCAGCAAAAAAGGAGCCGCCTGGCAAAGTCGCGGCGTTAGCTGCTCGGCTGCGGTGCGTGGTCGTATGAGGTAATCTACGTAGCTGTTTGCTCGTATCGAATTCTTGTTTGATTCACTTTCTTATTAACCCGCCGTTCCGGTTATGGCGGCAGAGTACTAGCGATGGGCACGCGCTCCGCGGCGCCGGTCGCCAGAACACTCGAATGGGCGAAATACGCGCAAGGCGTGATTTCAAAGCCGTTCGATCCGACGACGCTCGCCTCGGAGACGCAAGGTCATCTGCAGGCGGCGAAGCGGACCTGAACATGCGCGCGATCGGTTCATGGCTGCAATGGGCAACGAGCAAGGCGACGCGGCCGCCATCATGGACGAGCCCGATCCTCGCTTGCGTCATCATTTTGGCCGCGATCGCGTGGATGAATGTTCGTTCCGAGTCGATGCCGGAACGGCGGCTCGACGGTTTTAACGTCATTGCGACTGCCGCGGATCCGTTTGGCAGCGCGTCGGCAAAGCTGGCGCTTGCCAAGGCCAGGGAACTCGGCGCCTCCGCGGTCGCGGTCATTCCGTTCCTCTGGCAACCGAGCTCGGCCAGTCCCGATCTTGTCCGCGGCAAGGACATGAACGATGACGAACTGCGCGCCGCGATCCGCGAGGCGCACATGCTCGGCCTCGCCGTCCTGGTAAAGCCGCATGTGTGGGTGCCGCAAAGCTGGGCCGGCGCTATCGACATGCATTCGCCAGCGGACTGGCAGCAATGGTTCGCAAACTATCAGCACGAGATCACGCATATCGCACAGATTGCCGAGGAGGAGAAAGCCGAAGCCCTGACGATCGGCACTGAACTATCGCAATCCACGCTGCTGCCGCAATGGGACGATCTGATCGCTAAAACGCGCGCCGCTTTTTCCGGCCGCTTGCTTTATGTGGCGCATAATGTCGACGAAGCCGAGACGGTTCCGTTCTGGGATCGGCTCGACGCCATCGGCGTTTCGCTTTATCCGCCGCTCGGCGGCGACGACGACCGCAATTATCGCCGCGCCGCGATGCGGGCGACCGCGGATCGTCTTGATATGCTGGCCGTGATCTACAGAAAGCCGGTCGTGATCGCCGAAATCGGCTTGCGCTCGGCCGCGGGCGCGGCAGCAAAACCTTGGGAAAGCGCGGAAGAGCGGGCGGCGGTGGCCGATCCGACGCTTCAGGCCGACGTGCTCGCCGATTGGCTGACGGTGCTCGATCGCCCGACTATCGGCGGCGTCCTGATCTGGCGCTGGTTCACCGATCCCAATGCCGGCGGACCGACCGATACCGATTTTACCGTGCAGGGCAAGCCGGCCGAGCGTGTGCTGTTGTGCGCATGGACGCAAAGCTGCAATCGCGGCAGAAATTGATTTTCTCTAGAACTGGTGCCAGACGCCGAAGATCAGCCCGTTCTCCTGCAATGCATTGCGGCCGGCATAAGTGGTATAGCCGCCACCCTGCAGCTCCCAAGTCGGAGTCAAAGAATAAACCGCGCTGAGCTGCAGCTTGTAATATTCATAGCTGCCGCCGTCGTAGAGCGTATTGCCGGCGCCTTCGGAAATGACATTGAAGCTCTGCGCCAGCAGCAGCCATTGCGGCAGCACTTTCACGCCGAACGTTGCGTCGGCGCGGAACTCACTCGGCAAGCCGGCGCTGCGTTGGCGCTGCGCCGCTTCGAGATCGAAAAAAGCCGGCATGTCGCCGAGCATGAGATTATGCCCGAGCAGCGCCCGAAAATCGGCTTCGACGTCGGTATAACCGATTGCGGCCGGGTTCGCGGTGTCGGTGGTCCCGGGTAGACGCAATGTCGCCTGGCCGGACAGCACCCAGTTTTGGTCTTCGTAAAAGCCATAACGCGCGCCGAGTTCGGTGTAACCAAGACCGGCGCGCTGGGCATCGGTCGGCGCAGCGATATCGATATTCTGCAATCCCGGATTGATGATGGCGGTCAGCCGGTCGGTCAGGCCATATTCTACGAGCAGCTGCGCTTCGACCTTGTCGTAGCGCGGCGTCGATGCCAGCCCGCCATTGGCGAAATAGTCCGTCGCCGTGCCGGCGGTCAGGCTCGCCAGCCACTGCCCGGTGCCCTCCGGTAAAGTCCATGCTCCAGCGAAAGCCACGGCCGGCGCAGCCATGACCAGCAGCACGGCACCAACGCAACGTTTCAACACGCTTTACCCCATCCGATACCAGTGACGCCGCGTTGACTGCGATGGGATCGCAGCGTGCCTCTGGCCTTCCCACTCCCTCGATCACTGCCGAAAAAAAGTCACCTCGTCAGTTGATTGCTAAGCTGTCAGCGCCAAGACGCGGTCACCGCCGGCAGCGGCGGCCTCTTGCACCCGCGAAATGGCCTGGGTCAGCAGCTGAATGCGATCCACCGCGCGCTTCACTTGCCCGGTGACCGCAACCACGCTCGCAGTGACGTAATCCGATACGACCGATTCCGAATTCGCCACGTGCAGCTTCGCGACCGTCGCGCGCAACGTCTCGCCAAGCTCGCGCGCCGCGTTGGTTCCGAGTTCGGGCGCGATGAGAACGATCATGCCGTTGCGATAGGATGCAGCGATGACGCCGATCGTCGCCGCCAGGCGGCGAACCGCCCGCGATACCTCGGCGATCACGCCTCGCGCGGCGGCAGCGCCATTGGTCGCGCTGTAGACATCGAAACGGTCGAGCATCAGGGCGACGACGGAGATCTCCTCGCCCGACCGGCAGCCGCACGCGGCCGAGAGATAGGCCTCGGCGGCCTCTCCGACGAACAAGCCGGTGGTCTCGTCAACCCATACCCCGGCGCGCCGATCGCCCCAATTCGACAAAAACGACAAAAGCTCCCGCTCGCGCGCCTGACGGCGGTCAAGTTCCTGCTTGAGCTTTAACGCCGCGCGCACGCGCGCGATCAGCTCGACGCGGTTGACCGGCTTGGTGACGTAATCGGTTGCGCCAGCCACGAAGGCATTCGACAATGAGTTCATGTCGTCGAGCGACGTGACCATGATAATGGGCAGATCGCCGTAACGGGAATCGTTGCGGATGCGCGCGCAGGCTTCGACGCCGTCCATTTCCGGCATGATGATGTCGAGCAGCGCCACATCGACGGTCGGCTTCTCCTCGGTGGCGCGACCGATGTCGAGAATCTTCATCGCTTCCCAGCCGGAGCTCGCGGTCACGATGTCGGTATAACCGGCGGACAACAACGCGCCTTCGGTGAGATCGCGGGAGTCTTCCGAATCGTCGACGACAAGTATCTGCATCGGCACCTCCGTATTTATACTCATATTTTTCTTGCTCTCCATTGTACCGCGTGAATATTAATTCCTGAGGGCCGACGCCGCGTTTGTGCGAGCAAACAATCGCCACGTATTATTTTGGTATATGACGCGATAACCCGGAGCGCCTTCACGAAACAGATTTGGAAACGCCTTGTCGAGGCGATCGTTGGCGCCGCTATTGCTTTGCGGATCCGGGACCGCGACGTAGGGCGTATCGAGACGGTCGAACAGAATGGCGAGCGTGAAGGGCTCGCTTTGCGGCCCGAGAATTCCGCGCACGTGGCCGCGCCCGAGCACGAACGCCGGCGCATTATCGATGTCGACCAGCACGCCGTCGTTGTTGACGACCGCCCCGCCCGCGGTCAGCGCGTCAATCCGTTCGACGCCGCCGCGCGCCACGGCGCCATGCAAATAATTGACAGTGATCGGATCGACGAGCGCGAGGCCGGCCAGGCCGCCGAACCAACCCCAGAGCAAAAGCGCCATAGTCAGGCCGGGACGTTCGCGGGCTATCGGGACGCGCATGACGGTCGTCGCAGCCAAAACCGGCGCTGCAATCACGATGGCGGTCGGATCGCCGAAAAAGCCGCTCAGCACGCTGAGCGCCGTCGCGGCGATCGCGACGCCGGCAAAGATTTCGGTGGGCACGACGAGCGGCCGGCGCCGGCGCACCAACAGCGCCATAACCACCGCGATGGGCGCGCCGATCGCCAGCGCCACGGCCATCGCCGCACTGGCATAGAGCCAGAGCAAGCCGGACAGGCGGTCGCCAAAAGCGCGCGTCACAGCTGCCGTCCATAGCGACAAACCCTGGGTCGGCGCCGCCAGAAACGTCCAACCGTCGCCCGGAAAAATCCACGATACGTAGCTGAAGGCCGCGATCGCAAACACGGTGGGGAAAATCAGCGCTATCACCACATTGAACGCTGAGTGTGCGACGAGAACCGGACGGACCGCGAACACCAAGAATGGAACGGCGGCAAACGCAAATGCTGCGCCCAGCGGATGGGAGAAAGCGAGCGCCATCAGCGCGAGGCCGACACTCATCACTTCCGACGTACCGCTCCGGGCGCGCAGATCGTAAAGCGCGCGACATAACATCAGCAAGAACGCGGCGAGAAACATGTCGGCGGGGCCGGCAATAACGGCCCGCAACAGCGCCGGATGGAATGCCACCAACAACGTAGCGATAGTGGCCACCGATTTCGGCAGCCGCGCTTTGCGGAATGCCGTGAAACAGACGGCAGTGATGACGGCGAGAAGCCCGGCCGCCACCAAAGCCGGGGCCGGCGTATCCGCCGGCGTCAGCCACGCGACCAGCGTCGTTGCGAGAAATGGCAGGGTCGGGTAGGCCGCAACGATGCGGCCCAGTGGAACCTGGCCGTCGGCGGCGGTGCTGGCGCCGGCCCAAAGCCGCAAGGCGTCGTCGGCAATCAAGCCGCTACTCACGGCAACGGCCGTGAGCGCCACGATCGCGACGAACGCCAGTGTAGCGAGCGGCGCGGCCGCGAGCGCACGCGTCATCGTCCCTTTCATGACGGAGCTGCGCGCAGCGCTGTGACTAACCGCAATCGTCATGGCATTATTCCCGACGCGTCGCCGGCCGCCGGCATTTGCGCCGTGGCATGGCGGGACAGGCCGTGCTGCGTCTTTTCCCAAAAGAATGGATTGCGGATGAGCTGCCAAAGCGCCCGGTAGGCGGCCAGCGAGATCAGCACCCAGTAGCCGAACAGCGTGAAGCTAAACGGGATGAGCTGGAGCCAGCCGCGCCGGATCGGCGCCAACATCAGCAGGTAGGTGAAGGCGCCATTGCCGGCAAGCAAATTAAACAAGCAGAGGAACAGCAACGCCTGCGGAAATATCGGATCGAAGCTCGCGGCCGAAAGCGCGAGCCAGATCAGGTACAGCACCCAGAAGACCGGATTGAGGAGACCGGTCAGTACCGTGCCGCCGACGAAGAAGATAAAGCCGAAAAAGCCGAGGATGCCGGATGTGCGGATGAGCTGGAGCGGCCTTCTGGTATGGACCAGAAGCGTCTGCATGTAGCCCTTGATCCAGCGTGAGCGCTGACGCAGCCATTGACCGGTGCGGCAACTCGCCTCTTCGTAGGTCGTCGAATCGACAATGCCGACGCGGTAGCCTTTCTGTCCGATGCGGATGCCGAGATCGGCATCTTCGGTGACGTTGAACGGATCCCAGGCGCGCAGCTCGCGCAACACGTCGATACGAAAATGATTCGACGTGCCGCCGAGAGGAATCGGTATGCCAAGACGCTCCAGCCCCGGCAGCACCTGGTCGAACCACAGCGCATAGTCGAGCGTAAACATGCGGGTCAGCCAGTTCTCGCCGGCGTTGTAGTAGTTGAGGCGGCATTGCAGGCAGGCGGTGTTCGGCGGCGAGCGGCGGAACGTCGCCACCACCTTGCGGAGCTGGTCCGGTTCCGGCCGATCCTCGGCGTCATAGACGACCAGATATTCGCCGCGGGCAAAGCGCAGCGCGAAATTGCAAGCCTTCGGCTTGGTCTGCGGCTCGGACCGCGGCACCAAAATGATCTCGAACACGCCTTCAAGGCCGAGGCTGCGCGCGGCTTCGATGGTTTCGGTATCGTCGGCTTCGAGCACGATTTTGATGTCGAGCTTGCCGAGCGGATAATCGAGATTGCGCATGGCCTGCGCGAGCTGCGGCAGCATCGCTGCTTCCTTGAACATCGGTACCAGCACGGTGAATACCGGCAATTCCTCGGTGCGCAGCGCGCGCGCTTCGACCGCAATGGCCTCGTCAATGTCGGCGGAACGGCCGCCGCCGACCGAAACCAAAACACCCTTGAAGACGAAATTGCCGAGATAGAAGATGCTGACCGCGACGTTGAGCAGAACGAGCGTATCGAGCGGCGCGAAGGCGAGCCCCGCCAGGACGGCGCTCACTAGCCCGTAAGCGGCGAACAGCTGCGGCGACGTAAAGACCGTACGGGCCGACATTTGCGGATCGAGCTCCGCCAGTTCCAGCACGGCGCGCCGCGACAAGGTCTTAGCGAAGGCGGTCTGCACCGTGACAATAATGTCGAACTTGGAAACGACGACAAATTCGATGTCGTTACCCCAGCGGCCACGCGCGAACAGCAGCGTTTCCGGGCCGGGCTCCGCCGTGGCAATGAGCAGCCGTCCGTCATTATGCCGCCACGGCAGCGTCAAGCGGCTGGCATAAAGCTCGATTTCCGCGGCACGCAACAGTTTGCGATCCGGCGGATCGCGGATGAGATCGACAAACGGCAGATCGAAATTTTGCGCATAGGCTTCGTAGTACAGCCGCGGATCCATCCAATTGCGCGACAATAGCGCGTCGCCGAGCCGCACGTTCCACCGCTCCGCCAGATCGACAGCCTCGTCGAGCTGCGGCAGCGTAATGACGCGCCGCCCGACCAGGAGATCGCCCAGCGCGCGATCCGATGGCGACAATGGCATGGCTCACCTGGGCCTATTCGGACCGGCGTGGCGGCCGGCGGCGGAACATGCGTTGCAATATCAGGAGCAGCGCCGCCGTCGCGAACAGCCAGAGGCCGGCAATGATCCAGGGGCGGAAACGTCCGGCCACGGAGAGCCAAGAGACCTGATCCGGATAGGAAATCCGCACCACGGTATCGCGCTCGGTCGACATCGCCAGCGCCACGCCGTTGCCATCGACGAAGGCGACGTCGCCGTGGTCGAGGTGAATGTCCTTTGGCGTCGGCATCGATTGGTCCGCCGACAACGGTTTGATCCACAGCCCGGGATAGTCGCCCGCGGCGACGATCTGGACGACCGCGCCGCCGACAAAACCGCCGAGATCGAGGAGCCTGCGGCCGGCACGGTCGGTTACGGCGACACGGCCGAGATCGAAGCGCACCCGTGGGGCGGCTCCTTCTGGCGGCGTATCGCTGACCACAATGAAGGGCCGATCCGGCAGCGGCGCGCTGCCGCCGGGAATGAAGTCGACCGCAAGCGGCGCGGCATCGGGGGACAGTTGCGCGGCCACTTCGGTGACCATATCGAGCATTCGATCCGGCCGATCGCCGGCCGCCCCGGGCAACAGAATTTCGAGCCGCTGCGAAAACCGCGACGTGAGATCGGAGAAATCGTGCGGCGTAGCATCGGCGTCGGCCAGCACCAGCGCGGACGAGCCGAGAATTTGCGCCGGATAGCCTTGCGGTTCGAAGCGGCAATCGCCCTGCGCGCTATCGCGCTGAATAACGACGCGGACATTGGCAATGGTGCCGACCAGGCCGTCGGGCAGCAGCAGATCGAGATGCGTGGCCTCGCCGGTCGCGGCGACCGTGCTGCCGAGCAGACGCTCGTTGACGAACGCACTGACAACAGCCTTCTCGCCGGCGCCGTCGGGCGCCACCATGACATCGAGCAGAAGGCGCGCCGGCCGCGTTCCGGGCGGCAACCGCCGCATGTCGATGGACGCGGCAAGATCGGCGCGGCCGAACACTTCGGCTTCCGCCGGCGGCACCGCAATTGATCGAAACTGACGCGGTCGGTCGGCAGCGATACCGGCGTGGCGTCGCCGACCGACGCCTGTTCGATGCCGCGGCCGGCGGCCAGCAGGGGATTTGCGAACAGCCGTCCGGCGCGCACCACGCTGCCGTCGGACACCAGAAGCGCCGGCGAACCCGCGATGCGAACGGCGGCGAGCGTGCCGACCGAGCCTGGATCGCCCGCCAGCCGTGCGACCGGAGTATCGACGACGCCAATGGTGTCGGACAGCGGGCCGACCAGAATGAGCCCGCGGGTCCAGCGCCCTGCGTCGTCGCGCTTGGCGAGCTCCGGCAGCGCCGAGTAGCCGTGATAGAACGTGACATGCCGGCCACTGGCGATCAGCGACCGCGCCACGGTGACGGCGGTTGCAATTTCGTTTGCCGCGACGCGGCGGCCGGGAAGCACGACCGCGACATCGCGCGGCATCAGCGCGGCGGTGGTCGTAACGTCGAGCTGCGTTCGGACCGAGATCGACCTCGACCGCGCTCTCCGGCCGGATCGTCAGGCTATCGCCGACATAACGCACGTCGATGCAGCGATCGAGCGTCGCCGCGCCGGAATAGAGAAACGATATTTTCAGGTAACCGTCCTTCGGCATGGTGTTGCCGAGCGGAATGCGGACGACACGGCCGCTGCTTTTGCCGTCGAGGACGATGGCGGCGACGGTGCGGTCGTTGACCTGCACTTCAAGATTGCGCCGCGCCTCATGCGCGCTGAGATCGTCGAGCACCAGCACCAAATCGCTCACCGTCACGTCGCTGCGCTGCGGCAGCGGCACGAAGAGTTCGCGGTGGCCGCCCAGATTGGCGAAACGCACACCGTTGACGAAACCGATGTCGGCCAGCGTGACTTCGGCGAGCGGACCGCGTGGACGCGGCGCGGCGGGCGCGGGCATGGCCGACGCCGGCATCGCCGAACTGACCGGCGGTTCGGCAGAAACCAGGTGCGGCGCGTGTCCGGGGCGCGGCAGTGGTAGCGGCAAGCGCTGCTGCGCCTCCGCCTGGATGGAAACGCAAAGCACAATCGCAAAGCCGCACGCTAACCAGATACGCATACCCCGACCCCTTAATCCTGCGTCACCTGCAGATCGCGATAAAAGTTCTGCATTTCGCGCTCCCTGGCGTCGCGAAGACCGAGAAGCCGTTCTCGAAGCGCCGCAATCTCATTGTCGGTGAGGCCGCGCCGTTCGTTTTGCGCCGGCCGCAGCACATCTTCGACATCGTGAGCGGCGCGGCCGGTCAACGGGAAACCGACGGTCGAGCCGACACCGACGATGCCATGCATGCACCGATAGGTTTCGCCGACCGCCGCCGCGGCGGCCGGCGTGCGGCCGCTAAGCTTCGGGATCGACGCTTCGGTATCGTCGATGCGGCCTTGCAGCGTCGACACAAACCGGCGGCGCACCCGGGCCAGCCGATCGGCAAAAATATCTAGGCTCATCGAATAGTCCCCCACCGCAAAATGCATAAGTGAATCGGGACAGGCAGTAAACAACTGCAATGTATAATGGTGAATCTATATTGAATAGGTATAAGCACTTACGTGTATTTGTACTGTATAACTTGAAGTATAAATTCGTACCGCGCAGTATTACTTACAACATGGATCAAGGACGCAGGCGACAAGCGCGGCTGCCCAGCGACGCGATCTTGGTGCGCCGGGCCGCCTTTGCGGCGGGGTTCGCCTCGCTTTGGCGCCATCATCCGAGACTTGGAAAGCCGGCCGAATTGCCCTAGATCAAGAGCCAAGGCAGCGGCGGGTCCGTTGCGGCCTGAGAAAGCGCTTAACGCGTTTTGGCTAAGCAACGGGCCCGCAAGCGCAAATTGGGGAATAGTTCAACGGTAGAACTGCGGACTCTGACTCCGTCAATCTAGGTTCGAATCCTAGTTCCCCA
>CAWFLM010000010.1:0-9201 GCA_963816565.1 uncultured Alphaproteobacteria bacterium
GTTCAATTCCGCCCCTGGGCACCACTTATTATACACTCTCATAAATCCCGGTAGCCGAGCGGCAACAAGCGCGCCAAGCGCGACGCCCATCCACTCTGCCCGCTCTCGTCCGCGAGCAAGTCCTGACGGATCTCGATCAACACGCGTGATGCAAGCCGCGGCGTTCGGCGTGCACCGGGATGGTGTAGTCGCTCTCTCAACTCCCGGCATACTGGCGTCGATCCGCCAATTTTTGCCTGCTCAGGTCAAGAACGACGCTATTCTTTGCTTGCAGCCACGGCCCTTGTGTTGCTCATCACTAACGGGGCAAGAGTACGGCCGAGCCGTTCCATCGCTGGACCTTCTTGTGGGTCCGGACATGCCAAAGCCTGTTGAATCTTGGCCTGTTGCGATTTGTAATGGCGAACCCGGGCTGAGGAAGCATGAGCGAGTTTAGTTCAAGTCGCGCGTCCAGCGGCCCGGTTTCAGGTATTACGGCAACGGCGATCGTCATCGCCGACATGGTAGGCGTCGGCGTCTTTACCAGCCTCGGATTTCAGGTCGCCGCCATCAAGTCCGGCTTCTCGCTGCTTATGCTGTGGATCGTCGGCGGCGTCGCGGCGATCTGTGGGGCCTTCTGCTACGCCGAGCTGGCCACCATGCTGCCGCGATCGAGCGGCGAGTACAACTTTCTGCGCCGGATTTATCATCCGGCCTTCGGGTTTGTGGCCGGCTGGCTGTCGGCGACCGTCGGCTTCGCAGCGCCGATAGCGCTCGCTGCCATGGCGTTTGGCAGCTATTTCAAGTCTATCGCGCCGCAGGCGCCGCCGCTGATGCTCGGGCTTGGCATAACCTGGCTCGCTGCCCTGGTGCACCTGAGCGGTTTTCGGTTCGGCAGCGCGTTCCATAACGTTTGGACAGCGCTTAAACTCATCCTCATTGTTGCGTTCGTCATCGCCGGTTTCGCAATCGGCAATTCGCAGCCGATTTCATTTGCGCCGAGCTCCGCCGACCTCGCCGTCGTCACCGGCGCGCCGTTCGCCATAAGCCTTGTGTTTGTGATGTATTCCTATTCCGGCTGGAATGCGGCCACCTATATCGCCGGCGAACTGCGCGAGCCCGCCCGCAATTTGCCGCGCGCGTTGTTGGCGGGCACCGCAATCGTCATCGTTCTCTATGTCGGACTCAACGCGGTCTTTTTGGCCACGACGCCGATGCAGGAATTGACCGGCCAACTCGACGTCGCGGTGGTAGCCGGCAAACATGTGTTCGGTCCGTTTGGCGGACGCATCGTCGGCGCGCTGATCAGCCTCGGGCTGGTATCTTCCATCAGCGCCATGACGTGGATCGGCCCGCGCGTCACCATGACGATGGGCGAGGACATGCCCGTGCTGCGCCTGTTCTCGCGCAAGTCGAAGTACGGCGTGCCGGCCGTAGCCATTGTCTTTCAGCTCTTGGTCTCGAACTTGTTGCTGTTGACCCAGAGCTTCGAAGCGGTGCTGGATTTCATCCAGTTCAGCCTCGCCTTCTGCTCATTTTTTACGGTGCTCGGCGTCGTCAAGATGCGTATCACCCACCCAAATCTCTTGCGGCCGTATCGCGCCTGGGGTTACCCTTTGACGCCGCTGGTTTTCCTCACTGTGACCTTGTTCGTGATGTATTATCTCATCGTCAGCCGGCCGATGCAGTCTCTCGGCGGCGTCGCTATGATGTTGGCCGGCCTTGTGATCTATTATGCATCTCGCCTGTTACCGAATGTTCCCTCTTCCGACGTTTCCCGAACAGTACCCCTGAAGGCAGATGTCGTTGACCGTGCGTAAATTGATCGCGGCCGCCCTTTTGGCCGGTGTCCTGGCCCTGACCACGGCGCCGGCTCGAAGCGCCGGGACGGCGAGCCCCGACGATACCGCGCACTTCCTTGCCGGCCTGCCGCTTGCACCCAATTCACCTCTCGCCGCGCTGACGAACGACCCGCAGTGGGCGCAGCACGCGCGCTCCTTCGATTCGATTTTCGCGCAAGAGGATCGGGCCACCCTGTCCAAAGTCCGCGCTTTCGCCGCAGCCCGGCTTGATAAGTATCAAAACACCATGCTGTACATGTTCAGCGGCCCCGATTTTCTCTACGCCACATCATTTTTCCCGCATGCCTCGACCTACGTGTTCAGCGGCCTTGAGCCGGTCGGTGACATCCCGCAATTGATGGAACTGCCGCGCGGCAGCGTCGATCAAACTCTGCAAAATTTGAAAGTCTCGCTCTATACGATTCTCAACCTCAGTTATTTCATCACCAAGAACATGCAGTCCCAGCTCAACGAAGGCCCGGTCTTCGGTACGCTGCCGGTCCTGTATGTCTTTTTGGCGCGGACCGGCAAGACCATCCACGAGGCGAGTTTCGTCAGTATCGACGCGCAGGGAAAATTCATCGCGCCGAACGAAGCGGCGTCGAAGGGCCCAAGCGAACGTAGCGTTGGCGAAGTCACCCGCGGGGTGAAGATTGTCTTTTCCGACGGGAGCGGTCCGAACCAGACGCTGTATTATTTCAGCACCGATCTATCCGACGACGGTGTGCGGCGATCCGGCTACCTCGCGTTCTGCGCCAAGCTCGGCGCCGCCGACAGCTTCATCAAGAGCGCGTCGTATCTCTTGCATACCGGCGGCTTCACCAAGGTCCGCAGTTTCCTGCTCGACCGCAGCGCCACCATCCTGCAAGACGACAGCGGCATTCCGCTTGCTTATTTCGATGCCAAGAAATGGCGGCTGCAGCCGTTTGGGCACTATGTTGCCCCCCTCCCGATATTCCCGGGTGACTATCAGCCGAGCATGGCGGAGCTGTTCCGCACCGGCAATGCCATCCCGCTCGACTTTGGCATCGGTTATCGCTGGCAGCACAATGAATCGAATCTGCTGCTCGCCGAGAAGATCGCGCCGGCCGTGACTGAAGCCAGCATTAACCCTTCGTTAACCATTCCGGTGGATGGGGCGCCGGGGATTATGGTTGGCTCGCCTGACACTCCCGCTTGGGCGAAAGTGCATCCGAAGTTCGTCGCCAGCGCAGCAATAACGCCGCCGCCATCGCGCGATGCTCGCAGTCACCTGTTCCCGCGGCGCTGAGCTAGCTGACAAGAGCGGTCAAAATAGCGACAAAATTGTCGCCGAAGCTGGGGTTACGTCGCGACGGGGAAAAATTGCCAAACCGGGTACGCAGCCCAACGCTGCCTCAGGTGTCGCGCCGGCCGGTTATCGGCTCTGGCGCTGCGCCTCGCTCACGCCATTTCCATGTCGATCCGGAGCTGCGCCATCGCGGTGAAACGGCCGCTCTACCGATCGCTCACGCGCGCGGCGGTGAATTCCGGCGCGGCCGGTATGCCACAAGCCGCAAGCCCGCCACGCTGACGAACGCGCTACTCCATCTGATCGAGCAGAACCTGCCGCTGATCTCCAGCATGCTGATTGCCGTCGGCTCGTTGAGCTGGGGCTTGGTGCTCTACAATCAACTACACTCTTCCGGACTGTTCGGTCCACAATCGGCCTATTCGACGCCCGGCGACGCTGACGCAAATATCGCGAAAGCGGACTCGATGGGCACAACGATCTACGCGCGCGACAATCCGGCCGCCGCGAGCTTCGCCGCGCGTTATGATATGTCAGGAAGCCTCGGCAACCCGGCGCCTCAGCCGGCACCTCACGGCGGCGAATCTGCCGCCAATGTCGTCGCCAAGGAATGGAGCTTCTTCCAGCCGACGCGTGAAGCTGAACGGCCGCAACCCGCGGCCGCCGCGCCCAAAGCGCCGGTCCGCATCGCATCAGCCGATCGCAGCGCGCCGAGCGCACGCGCCACGCCGCAAACCGCACCGATTGCCATACCTCGTCTGCCCGCGACCACTGAGCCAAAGACGACGCTCGCCGATTTCGCGACGGCACCATTCCCTTATCACGGCACGGTACCGGGCTCCGACCGGCCGTTCCTCACTGCCGGCTCGCAAGAGCAGCCCGGCCACGTCGATTTCCGCGGTCGCGTGCTATGGGAATCGCAAACGTTCGGCGACGATCACGTACTCCTCCACATTCCGGCCGGATTCGATCCGAAGCTGCCGGCGGTCATGGTGGTGTTCTTCCATGGCCATGGCGCGACGCTGGCGCGCGACGTTCGCGACCGGCAGCGCCTGCCGGATCAGATCACGGCGGCGGGGACCAATGCGGTGCTGGTCGCGCCGCAGTTTGCTTACGACGCCGCCAATTCCAGTGCGGGAAAGTTCTGGGAGCCGGATGGTTTCAAGCGCTTCCTCGACGAGACGGCGCAGAAGCTCGCCACGCTCTACGGCGATCCGCACAGTGCCGCGGCCTTCGCCAACATGCCGATTGTGATCGTGTCCTACAGTGGCGGCTTTGGGCCGACGTTGTCGGTGCTGGCGCGCGGTGGTGCAAACTCACGCATCCGCGGCCTTGTCCTGCTCGAACTCGCTCTACGCCGGCATCGATGAGTTTGCCGACTGGATTGCCGCCAACCGCTCGGCCTTCTTCGTCAGTTCCTACACGCCGTACACGGCACATCACAATGCCGATCTCGAGCATGCGCTCGCCGAGCGTTCGGTGCAGTATGGCTCCGAGCTGCGGCCGAACCACCTCCAGGGTATGGTGACATTCCTACCGGCCGGCGATGCCCCGCACCGGGATTTCGTGACCCATGCCTGGACTGATAATCCGGTCACGGACATTTTGGTGCGAATGGACGACGTCGCGCCGAAGATCGAACCCGCTGCGGTCACGGCTTCAAAACGCAACTGATGGGACGGGCGGAGCTCCGTTTCCGGCCAGGCTCCCGGCGGGTAGAGTTTCTTCGATCCGCCCCTGGGCACCACTCATTGTTCACTCTCATAACTCCCGATACGCCAGCGGCAACAAGCGCGCCAAGCGCGCCGCCCATCCACTCCGGCCGCTCTCGTCCGCGATAAGATCCTGACGGATCTCGATCAACACGTGATGCAAGCCGCGGCGTTCGGCATGCACCGGGATGGTGTAGTCGGTCTCGTCGCTCACGGTGTAGGGTACATTTTCGCCCACCGTAAATTCCTTTTCCGCCTTCAAGAGCGCGATGAGGCGGTGGGCGAAGCGTGGATCGCGATTGTACAGCACGGCGGCATGCCAGGGCCGCGCCTCGCCTTTGAAGACCGGCGTGAAGCTGTGCAGCGCGACCAGCACCGCGGCACGGCCGGCCTGCCGCCGCCGCTCCAGCTCGGCTTCGATCCGGTCATGGTAGGGCCGGAATATTTCGCTCGCGCGCGCGGCTTTGTTTGTTTCAGTCAGGCCGGTATTGCCGGGGATTGCCGTCAATTCGCTGAGCTCTGGGATCGACGACACCGCATCCAGCGGCCGGTTACAGTCGATCACCAAGCGCGAATAATTCTGCTGGATGAGCATCGCGTCGAGCGCATCCGCCAACAGGCGGCCGAGCCCGGCGATGCCGATATCCCAGGCGATGTGGCGCTGCAATTCCGCCTCGACGAGACCGAGCCGGCCGAGCGCGCGCGGCATCAAATTGCCGGCATGATCGGCGACCAGGAGGAACGGCGATGCCGCATCGGCGTTGTAAACCGTCACCGGCCGCGGCTCGTCCACGGCCAATAGTTTTTTCTTCACGTCACTCATCGATGCTCACCACCGCCCAAGCCTGCACGATATTTGGCCCGAGAAATGCATAACAAGGCATAGCATGCAGATGGGCGTCGTAGCACAAGTGGGGACGTCCGCCTTGGCCAGCGAACGGGAAACCGCCGCCACAGACCGAAGCAGTCAGCGATGAAGATTCGCGCCGGCTATGAAATCTCCTACGATTGTCCGCAACCGACGCCGATGATCCTGACGCTGAGCGTCCATCCGTCGCGCTTTGCCGATCTCCTCACGCTCGATCGCATGCGGCTCGAGCCGCCGATCGTACCCAACACCTATCACGACAGTTTTGGCAATTTCTGCCACGTGATCCGCGCCCCCGCCGGCCGGCTGACGATGTCGGCGGATTTCGTGATGAAGGACAATGGGACGCCGGACGAAACAGCGCCGCAGGCGGAGCAGCATGCGCTCGAGGATCTGCCGGTGGAGGTTCTGGTCTATCTGCTCGGCAGCCGCTACTGCGAAACCGATCGGCTGTCGAATACCGCGTGGTCGCTGTTCGGCCAGGTTGCGAAGGGCTGGCCGCTGGTTCAGGCGATCTGCGATTACGTCCACGATCGCATCACATTCGGCTACGAGCACGCCAACGCCGACCAAAAGCGCTTGGGATGCATACACCGAGCGGCGCGGCGTCTGCCGCGACTTCGCCCATCTCGCGGTGGCGCTGTGCCGCTGCATGAACGTGCCGGCGCGCTACTGCACCGGCTATCTCGGCGATATCGGCGTGCCGCCCGATCCGTCGCCGATGGACTTTTCCGCCTGGTTCGAAGTCTATCTCGGCGGCCGCTGGTACACTTTCGACGCCCGCCACAACACACCGCGCATCGGCCGTATCCTGATGGCGCGCGGCCGCGACGCCACCGACGTCGCCATCGTGACTTCGTTCGGGCCGTGCACGATGGTGGGCTTCAAGGTGATGACCGACGAGGTCGCGCCGGACGCGCTGGCAACGGCATTACGAAGGCCGACCGGCGCGGCGCCGCGATAGGTCCGGCAACCGTTTTACCTTGTTTCATGTCGGCGCGCCGCGGCGGCCAGCCCGAGCGCGGCGACGAGCGAGATGACGGCGCCGCTGGCCCACGGCAGTCCGCTGCCGAGCGCAAATAGCCAGGTTCCGATCGCGGGTCCGGCGGCGTCGCGCAGGTCGGACGCCACCGAGAAGGCCGCCTGGTAGGTCGCCTGCGCGGCCTTCGGCGCAAGCTCGGTAATGACGGTTTGCACCAGCGGCCCATACAGCATTTGCGACAGCGCTAGCAGCGTCACCGCGGCGACAAGCGAGGCCAGAGCCGGCGAAGCGAACAGCAGAGCAAAGGCAACCGCCTGCGTGAGGCCGCTCCACAGCACGATGGCGAAGCCGCTCAGGCGCGAACTCGCTTGCGTCAGCGGAAATTGCAGCACCACACCGAGCCCGCCGGCATAGGCGAACAGCAAGCCGATGCCCGATG
The DNA here is from genome assembly GCA_963816565.1 of uncultured Alphaproteobacteria bacterium. Lineage (GTDB taxonomy): Bacteria > Pseudomonadota > Alphaproteobacteria > Rhizobiales > Xanthobacteraceae > BOG-931. The sequence goes on from CAWFLM010000010.1 coordinate 7,092, forward strand.
CTGTGAGCGTGCCGGCGGCATCGGCATAAAGCGGCATCACCGCCTGGATCCAGCTCAACGCGATTTCCAGCACGGCGACCGGCAGCAATAGGCCGGCGAGACGGGAATCGCGAAAAACCGCAGTCAGGACAAGGAGAGATTCGTCATCGTCATCGTCATCGTCCGCCTCGCCGTTTGCGGATTTCGGCCGGGTTTCGTGCAGCCAGACAGCAACGACGACGGCGCCGACCAACAGCGACGCCGACGCGCCGAGGAAGACCAGGCGCAGCGAGTGCAGCGCCAACAGCGCGCCGAACGCGGGTCCCGCCATGCCGCCGGCATTCGACATCACCCGCCGCAGCGCAAAATGCGCGCGGCGGGTTTCGGCCGGCACGACGTCGGCGATCACCGTCGCGGCGGTCGGATGCAGGACGCTTTCGAACACGCCGATCGCGAGCAGCGCCGCCGCGGCCGCGATCGCGCCGTGGACGAAGAACAGGCCGAGAAAGCCCAAACCGACGCCCGACGTCGAGACCAGCAATACCGGCCGCCGGCCGATCCGGTCGGCAATGCCGCCGAGAAACGGCGTCGCCAACAGCTCGCCGCCGGCATAGCAGCCGAGCAACAGCCCGATGAATTCGATTTTGATGCCGGCGTCCTTGTGCGCCCACAGCGCGAAGAACGGCATCAGGATGCCGTCCGCCGCCGCAGCGGCGAAAAACAGGAACATGCCGATGCGGGCGGCACGTGGCGCTTGCGCGAAGGTGGTGACGCCGGCAGTGAAAATATCGAGAATTCGCTTCACGTCGAAACTCCCAACGCCCGAACGGCGCCGGCGCGGGATGCGCAGGGCTAGTCGGAGCGCGTTGGATGACGTGAACGCTTACGGCGCGGCTTGCCGCGCGGCGTTGCCTTTAACGTGAAGCGCCGGCGTGCGCAAGCGCCGGCCGATCGCCGCGCCGGTTAATTTTGGGCGGATCGACCTCCATAGTGGTTTGCCCATTCGACGCGAGAGCGGCGCTAAATCGCCGGCAACACCGCGCGCGACAAATAGAGAAACAGCGCGACGCCGAGGAGGCCGACCAGCACGGCGAGTCCGACATCGAGCCGCTCGCCGGTGCTCGGCACCTCGGTGTCGCTGTCGATGTCCTTGGCGGTGCGGGCAAAGCGCCAGCCGGCAATGGCGATCATGGCAACGCCGATGGCTATGAAAGCAAGCCCGGCCACGTTGGCAAAGATCTGGCCATGCGGGCTGACCTGCCTTTCCATGGTCTGCGGCGCAATGACCTTGAGGAACAAATCGAACCGTTCGATGACAAAGCCGAAGGCCATCACCGCGATTGCGGTGCGGACCCAGGCGAGAAAGGTTCGTTCGTTGGCGGCGTGATCGCTGTAGCGTTTGATCATTGGATCGTCCCGATGCAGTAGCGGCCACTATAGCGCCGCAACTGCCGCTGCGCTTGCCGACCCGGCCATAAACGGGCAAGTTGTTGCGTTAAAGCCGGGCGACAAGCCTGGCAAAAACATAGGGATGGGGAGTGAAACAATGGCCGAAGCTGGCTCTGAACATCCGAGTCGCGGTCGCTGGTATGTCTTGCTGCTGATCAGCGTGATGTACCTCATCACCTATCTCGACCGCGTCAACATTTCTACCGCGGCGCCGCAAATCAGCAAGGAATTCGGCTTCGACAAGGTGACGATGGGCTTCATCTTCAGCGCCTTTGTTTGGGCCTATGCGCTGTTTCAGGTCCCCGGCGGCTGGCTGTCCGACCGCTTCGGCCCGCGCACCGTGCTCACCGGCGTGGTCACCTATTGGTCGATCATGACTGCAGCCACCGCCGCGGCTTTCAGCGGCGCTTCCTTCATCGGCGTTCGCTTCCTGTTCGGCGTCGGCGAGGCCGGCGCCTTTCCCGGAGCGACCCGCGCCATGCAGCTGTGGTATCCGCGGCGCGAACGCGGCCTGGTGCAGGGCGTCACCCACAGCGCCAGCCGTCTCGGCGCCGCGCTTGCGCCACCCATCGTGGTGCTGATCATGAGCGAATTCGGCTGGCGGCCGGTGTTCTATATTTGCGGCGCCGTCGGACTGTTGTGGTCGGTGTGGTGGGGCTTTAGCTACCGCAACCGGTTCGTT
>CAWFLM010000011.1:0-31717 GCA_963816565.1 uncultured Alphaproteobacteria bacterium
AACCGCCGCGGTCGTTGCGGTCACGACAACAGCGGCGACCATGCCGGGTCGGAGGCGTAGTTCAGCGTCGGAACCCGCTGCTCGTTACGGCCGGAAATATCGACCGTGAACAGCGACGGCCCCGACGTGCCGCCCGGATCGCGGAAGAACATGATGACCTGCCCGTTGGGCGCGAAAGTCGGGCCTTCGTTGTGGAAGCTTTCGGTGAGGATACGCTCGCCGCTACCGTCCGGCTTCATCACCCCGATGGCGAACGTGCTGCTCGCGATCTTGGTAAAGGCGATGTAGTCGCCGCGCGGCGACCACACCGGCGTGTTGTACTGGCCATCGCCGAAGCTGATGCGCTGCGCCGCCCCGCCGCTCGCCGCCATGACGTAGATCTGCGGCTGGCCGCCGCGATCGGATTCGAAGCAGATATGCGATCCGTCCGGCGAATAGGACGGCGACGTGTCGATGGCCTGGGTGTTGGTCAGCCGGGTCGTCGCCTTCGAGCGCAAATCCATGACGTAAATGTTCGAGTTCGCGCCTTGCTGCAAACTCATGACGACGCTCTGGCCGTCCGGCGAGAACCGCGGCGAAAAGCTCATGCCGGGAAAGTTGCCGACGACTTCGCGTTGCCCGGTGTCGATATTGTAGAGATAGACGCGGGGATCGCCCTGGCCGTAGGCCATATAGGTGATCTCCTGCGTCGATGGCGAAAACCGCGGGGTGAGCACCAGATCGTCGCCGCGCGTCAGATAGCGGACATTGGCGCCGTCCTGATCCATGATGGCGAGCCGCTTGACGCGCGCGGTGCCCGGACCGGTCTCGTCGACGAACACGACGCGGCTGTCGAAATAGCCGCCATTGCCGGTGAGCTGCTGGTAGATCGCGTCCGAGATGATGTGGCCGATGCGGCGCCAGTTGTCCGGCGTGGTGAAATATTGCTGGCCGGCGAGCTGCTGACCGGCGAGCACGTCCCACAGCCGGAACTCGGCTTTGAGCCGCCCGTCGGGCTGGCGCGTCATCGCTCCGGTCACCAGCGCCTGGGCATTGACGCTGCGCCAATCGGGGAAACGCGGCACCGTGTCGACGCTGGCGATCCGCTCGATAAACGCGGCGGGATCGATCGGGGCGAACAGGCCGCTCCGCTGCAGGTTGGCGGTGATGATTTGCGTGACGCCGGTCGCGGTGTCGTCGTCGCCTTCGCCGCCGCCGATGAATTTGCTGATCGCGATCGGCATCGGCTGAAAATTGCCTTGGGTGATGTCAAGCCGCACCACCGCGGCGGCGGTGCGGGGCACGAGCGTCAAGCCGCCGGCCAAACCGCCGGCGGCGGCGCCGAGCGCAAGCGCGCGCCGTCGCGTCATAACGAGATTGGATCTGCGTCGAAACGTCATTTGCCTTAATCCGTCCGGTCAGCCGCCAAGCAATTCGTGAGGGTCGAACTTGAGCTCGAGGTCTTTCCACTGGTCATAGTGCTCGGGTTTGAGCATGGTGAAAGGCTGGCACAACAGCAGCGCGCGTTTGGCGCTCTCGGCCAGCGCCGGTCCCAACGACGATGCCGTGGCTTCGACCAGGACCGGCTCGTGCCCCAGCGTACCGTCCGCCTTGAACAGAACGCGCAACACGACATAGACCTTGGAATTGGCATCGATGCCCGGCGGCGGGCTCCAGCAACTCGAAATCCGGGCGCGCAAGGCGTCGATCTCGCTCTGCGACATCTGCGCGGCTGGTGCGCCTGACGCGGCGCCGAGATTGGCCACGTCGTTGATCGTTGCGTTCGACGCAATTTGCCGCTGCGGGTCGCGCTTGTCGAGCAATTGCGCGACCTGATTGGCGTCGAACTTCGGCGTGTCCGCCTTTTGCGGCGTCGACTGATCGTCCGGCTTTGACGGATTCTTCGCGGCGTCTTTCTTCAAAAGATCGGCGATCTGATCCGGCTTGTATTCCGGCGGCGGCGGCTTGTCGGCTTTTTGCGCCTGCTTCGGATCGGGCTTGGGGTCGGGCTTCGGCTGCGGGCTCGATTTGCTCGAGTCGGTCTTGATTTCCGGCTTGTCGGCGACCTTGGGCGCCAGCTGATCGACCGCCTTCGGCGCGTCGACTTTATCGGCCAGCGAATTCGGCATGTCGATCTTCAGCTTCGGGGCGTTTTTGACCCCTTGCGTGAGCTGGGTGAAGTCCTTCTCGGAGACGATCTGCACCGGCAGCAAGTCGACCGGCGGCACCTCCATCGGCTGCGCCGAAATCGCCACCAACGCGCAGCCGATCGCGACCGCATGACCGACGCAAGATATGGTCATGCCGGTCTTCATTGGCCGTTCTGCTCGACATCGGTGACAAGCGCGACCCGATGATAGCCGGCTCCCGAGATTTGGCCCATCACCCGCATCATCGTGCCGTAGTCGACTTTGCGGTCGCCGCGCACATAGATCAGTTCGTTGAGGTCGCCGTGGCGGGCATCGATAATGGCTTTGAGCTTCGGCACCAGATCGTCGAGATCGATCTGCTTGTCTTGCAGGTATACTTTGCCGTCGACATTCACCGAAATGGTCAGCGGCTCGTTGTCCTGCGGCAAGGCCTTGGCTTGGCTCTGCGGCAGATCGATCGGCACGCCGACCGTCAAAAGCGGCGCCGAGACCATGAACACGATCAACAACACCAGCATGACGTCGACGAACGGCGTGACGTTGATCTCGCTCATGACCGGGCGGCGCCGGCGGCGCCTTCCGCCACCAGCCGAGCCCGCGCTCAGGATGCCTGCCGCCATAACCGAAAGCCCTCAGCCCCGTTCGTCGATCTGCCGCGACAGGATCGCCGTAAATTCGTCGGCGAAGCCTTCCAGGCGCTGCGCCTGCCGGTTCACCTCAGTGATGAACTTATTATAGAAAATCGTCGCCGGGATGGCGGCAACGAGGCCGATTGCGGTCGCAAACAGCGATTCCGCAATTCCGGGGGCGACCACCGCCAGCGAGGTGCTTTGCGACTGCGCGATCGATTGGAAACTTGTCATAATTCCGGCCACCGTGCCGAACAGGCCGATAAAGGGCCCCGCCGAGCCGACCGTCGCCAGCACCAAAAGGCGCCGCTCCATGGTCTCGACTTCGCGGGCGATGGCGACGTTCATGACCTTCTCGATGCGCATTTGAAGCCCGGCGAAGGAGCGGGCGTGGCCTTCGAGACTGCGCTTCCATTCGCGCATGGCGGCGACGAACAAGACGCCGGTCGAATGGCCCGGCTGACCGGCCAGAGATTTATAAAGTTCCTCCAGCGACTGGCCTGACCAGAACGCTTCCTCGAAATGGTCGCCGGCGCGGCGAAGCCGCGAGAATAACAGCGTTTTGTCGATGGCGATGGCCCAGACCCATACCGAGCACAGCAACAGGCCGACGATCACCAACTCGACGATCCAGTGGGCGTGCCAGAACAGGTGAAACAGCGAGAGATTGGCGGAAGTCAGCGGCGCGACCGACGAGGCAATGTCGGTTGGATTCATGGAGCGTCCCCTTCGGCGGTCCGACAGTTGCGGCCAAGTCTGCGGCCAAGTCTGTGGCCGCCAGGTCCCCGTCATCGTACCTGAACCGGGTACTGGGCCATCGGATATTGGGCCGAGTACTGGTCCATGCCGGCGCGGCGCACTGGCGTCGGGAGCAAAGGGTAATCGCCGGCCGCTTCGCGCGCGCCGACCAGACCCGAAATTTCGCGAAGACCCGAGCCGGACCCGTCCCCGGCGAGCGGAAATCAATCGCGAAACTTGTCCAAACTAGGGCGCAACACCGGTCGTTCCCGCTTACGAAGCCCGACTGTGCTTAATGCGACGTTAAGGCCCAGGCGACCGGGCCGTGCGAGCGCATGCCGCAGACCTCTATAGCCCCGTGGGATGGCCCGTTGACCGCCCCACGGCAAAGCCTCTAAGTCATGAAAAACAGCACGTATAGGTTGCGCATGGCTTCCGGTCTGGCCGAACCTTGCCTCGCATTGGAACCGGCGGCGGCGAGCGAGACCGGCGCGCTCGGCGTTTTTCAGCTCAAACGCATGTGGTCTCGGGCGATGGCGGCGCGAGCGGGCCATTGTCCACCGACGAGCATGCATGAGCGTCACCTCGACAGACTGGTGATCCATGCCGTCGGCGTCGGTTTGGAGCAGACCGCCGCCTATCTCGGCAGTGCGGCGCCGGACTTCGCGGCGTTCGAGCGCTGGATTGTCGCCACCACCGGCGGCGTCGATCCGGAACGGGTCGCGCGCATCAAGGCCGCCGTCAGCGGCGCCGATACGCCGCCGGCCAGCAAAAGGGCGCTTGCCGCGATAGAGGCAAGCGCCCCGGTGTTGACGGCCGGCGATCTCGCATTCTGGGAGAAGCACGGTTACGTCGTGCTCCACGACGCCGTTGCCACCGCGCTATGCCAGGCTGCCGCAGACGCGCTGTGGCGGCGCCTCGGCGCCAGCCCGGACGATCCCGAGACCTGGTATCGCCGGAGCGACCACGGCATCATGGTGCAATATTTCCAGCACCCGGCTTTCGAGGCTATTCGCCGCGCGCCGCAAATTCACAAGGCCTTCGCCCAGCTGTGGGGTACCGCCGATCTATGGGCGACCACCGACCGCGTCGGCTTCAACGCGCCGGAGCGCGACGGCTTTAAGTTTCCGGGACCGCATTTGCATTGGGACGTCAGCGTGAAAACGCCGATCCCGTTCGGCACCGGCGGCATGCTTTATCTGACCGATACGCCGCCCGAGCAGGGCGCCTTTACGCTGGTGCCCGGTTTCCAGCGCTGGGGCGAAGACTGGCTCAAAGCGCTGCCGCCCGGCGCCCATCCGCGGCAGCAGAATCTCTATGCCTTGGATCCGCAGCCGATCGGCGGACGCGCCGGCGATCTCGTCATCTGGCATCAGGCGTTGCCGCATGGCGCCAGCCCCAACTGCGGAACCAAACTGCGGTTGGTGCAATACGTGAATATGTTCCCGACGCGGATCGAGGAGCAGGAGGAGTGGATCTAAGTGTGATCCGCCCGAACGCCGTATTCGAGTCGGTTCAGTCGACACTTTGTCCCAGTTTCGCTAAACTTCAACTGCGTTGCGAGTGGGGATGCACATCATGACCGAGAGCACAGCGGACGGAACGGCGCTTGAAAATGCTTGTCGAGATATCGACCGGTATGTTTTCGAAACGGCGCAGCCGTCCTCAACCGATGCTCAGTCGCTAAGTCCCAGCCAAAGACTGCGTGAGTTGGGCCGGCAACAGGCAGGGTCATCCACGATAGCGTCTCCCCTGCAGGAAACAGCAACGCCACCTTCCGCACAGGAAACGGCAACTCCACTATTGGCGAATAAATTTTGATCTAGGACGCGCACTCATTAATCCGGTTCTATAAGCGCGGCTTGTTTAATGTCCGGTTCGCTCCGAAAGCGGCTGAATGACTGCTTCGCAGCGAAATGACGCGAAGGGGCAGGACCACACATGAGGCATTGCACCAGAGCCGCGCCGCCCGCCTGAAGTTGGGAACCGATTTGGACACACGGAGTTTCCTCGCGGGAGGATCGTCGGGGACTCCATGCGTTACCTCGCAATTGTTGTCTCAGCCGTCCTGTTCGGAACTGGGCTGCCAGTCCACGCAACGGCAGGTCAGAGCTTTTCGGGCATGGCCGCTTATTATTCGGGTCGGAGCGGTGGTTTTACCGCCGCGCATAGAACCCTGCCATTCGGTACTCGAGTTCGCGTAACCGATCCGAAAACGGGACGGAGCGTAGTCGTTACGATAAATGATCGTGGGCCTTTTGGACACGGGCGCGTCATTGATCTTTGCACCCGAGCGGCGCGCGCTCTCGGAATGATCGGTCGTGGGGTTATCTTTGTCCGCGCCGACGTTCTTTAGGCAGTCAATCGATTTGCCGCTCAGGCGAATAGCTGCCGCTCTCAGGCGAATAGCTGCCGCTCATGTCTGAAGCGGGTCATTTTCGACCGAGACAAGGCAAGCAACAGATCCCGCCATGTCGGCTATGCCCCTGAAAGCGTAATCCGCGGTAATTCTGCCTAACGGCGATCACGCGTGATGCGAGCTGGCGATTTGCTCAGAGACTGATCGCGACTTCTGCTTATGGCCTTCGTGTCGGCGGTTCCGCTCATCCAATCGGGCTTGATTGTCAACGCGAACAATTCATTACTGGCAGTGAAATAAAACGATTGCACTCCACCGCGTCTTGTCTTTGAGCCTAACTGACCTTGCGTATCTCGTTCTGCGACACGGCGCGAAGCGATTCCAGACGCTGCCGTACGAGATGAATGTGGGTTTTGAGTTCAAAGAACAGGTCGGAGTGCCGTATTGGCACGCCCAGAAGGTTTGCCGACTTTTCGATACTCTCCAGATCGGACTGAAGTACATCGAGCCGTGAGGCGGTCGGTTCTGCCGGTATTCCAGCCTCGACAAGCCTGAGCCGACGGTACAAATCGCGCATCCGATCGCGAACAAGCCATGTGGAGAGATTGGGCACAATTCTTGAAAACGGCACAAGCACCACGGCGCAGGACAGTATGATCGCGATGATTTTCTTGATGAGGCTGACCGTCTCATAGGACAGATATTCGTTCAAATAGGATGGACCATTTTTATAGTACTCACGCGCGCCATCGGCGACGGCGAATTCCGGATCGGTTTGCGTGGGAAATTCACCGGCTCGTTGAAAAATTTCCGCTCCGCCATGCACCTCGACAAGCGTCCTCGCCAACAGATCTATTATCGCGGGATGAAGATCGTCACGCACGACGACGGCGTTGGTGGTGCCGATCAGATTGACATCATTGGGCGGAATATCGTGCGCAAGATCGAACACCCCTTGCGGCAGGACCAAGCGGACGAGATCGGGAAAAATCCGGGTCAGGGCGTCGGTCTCAGAAACACTCATCAGTCGAACATTGGGGTTTCGAAGCAGCGGTTGGACGATTGGGGATTCCGGCGCCAGCGCAAGAAAAATAGCGTCGAGCCGACCGTCGAGCAGCGCCTCGACCGCGGCCGAGCCGGTGAACGGCAACAGCGTTGCGCTTTGAGAATTGACGCCGGCGGCGTCGAGGACACGCCTGGTGACGACGCCTTCCGGACCTACGCCAATGCGTTTGCCCTTGAGTTGCGTGAGGTGATCCAAAATCTCCGTGCCGCGATAAAATAGCCAAAACACCTGGTAGCTGACGCGCCCCAATGACAGCAGGCCCGGTGCTTCCCGGCTATTCGAGGCTCCTCCCACCACGAAGGCGGCCTGAACACCGGATGTCGGGTCCTCAAGAAGCCTTATGTTTTCCGATGTGCCATCCGTTATGCGGATGTTGAGTTTGACGCGGGACCGGGCGAGTATTTTTCGATATTGCTGGGCAAAGAACTCATAGGTTCCCCTTTGGGGTCCTGTTGCGATTGTAATGGTCGATGGCGGCGCGGGATTTAAATACGCCATGACGAGCCAGACCGCGCTGGCAATACAGATTATCGCGACCAGGATTCGCAGCAACCGTCGGATGCCAATAAATACAGTCGAATATTCGTTGCATGTCAGCTCTCGTGGTCGATCGTGATGGCACTAACCGTTTGCTGGCATGTGGTCGCGCAATGACATACTGGGACTATATCACGCATCGATGCGGACATTGAGCGCGCCGCGACAGAACCGGATTTATGAGCGGGAGAGCTAAGTACGCGCCCTAGCGTTGCCCGTTAAGTTCGTCCCGATCCGCCTTCATGGCGATGCGCAGCGGCTTTGGAATCGGCCGCGCCCGGCCACCGGACACGAAAGCAACCCGCACATGGGCCTCGACCAGAAGCTCGTCGCCGCGCAGGACGCGCTGGCGCACCGTGGTCGAGGCGCCTTTGACCTCTTCCGGCTCGGTGACGATGTCGAGCACGTCGTCCATGCGCGCGGGCTTGAGGAAATCGATGCTCATCGAGCGCACCACGAAGGCAAAGCCCGGCGCTTCCTTTTCGGTCGCCTCGAACAGCGCGCGGTGATCGGCGCCGATCAAGCGGAGATAATTGGTCCGGCCGCGCTCCATGTAGCGTAGATAATTGGCGTGATAGACGATGCCGGTGAAGTCGGTGTCCTCGTAATAGACGCGCACGGTGAGCACGTGCCGGCCGTCGCGAATTTCGCCATCGAGAGAAACTGAACGCGGATCATTCATCGTAGAATTTCCAACGATTTTGACAGCCACCCCGCCGTCATGGCCGGACTTGTTCCGGCCATCCGCGTCTTTGCCGGCCCTTAAGACGTGGATGCCCGGCACGAGGCCGGGCATGACGAATTAAAATAAAATTCTACTATCATCGAAAGCCACGTCCCGCCAATGCCGACTACCGCCACGGCACGCGATCCGTCATCGCATGCTCCCAGTTCTTGCCGTCGAACACATGGGTTTTGATGGCGGCAAGATCAACGCCGTCGAGGCAGCGCACATTGACGTCGATCTTGTCGGGATCGGAGCGCGGCACGTAGAACGGATGCATGCCGCAGGTGGCGCAGAAGGTATGTTGCGCGGTGCCGGTGTTGAAACGGTAGGTGGTCAGCTCATCCTTGCCGCTTAACAGTTCGAAGTTCTCCGGCGCCACGATGAGATGCAAAAAGCCCTTCTTGGTGCAGACCGAACAATTGCATTCGGTGACGCGCGACAAATCCGCGGTGACGCGAAAGCGCACCCGGCCGCAGTGGCAACCGCCTTCGTAGGTTCGGGTCATCGGTCAGTTTTCCTCGACTGACCCGAACAGCCCGAACTGCGCCGGATCGCGCGCCGGTTCGGGCAGGCCGAGATGGCGAAAGGCGTGGCCGGTGATCAGCCGCCCGCGCGGCGTGCGCTGGAGGAGCCCGCACTGGATCAGATAAGGCTCGATGATGTCCTCAATAGCGTCGCGTGGCTCCGACAAGGCCGCGGCCATCGTCTCGACACCGACCGGGCCGCCGCCGTAATTCACAGCGATGGTGTTAAGATAGCGCCGGTCCATGGCGTCCAATCCCGCAGCATCGACTTCGAGCGCGGCCAGCGCCTTGTCGGCGACCGCGCGATCGATCGCGGCGGCGCCGTCGACGGAAGCGAAGTCGCGCACGCGGCGAAGGAGCCGTCCGGCGATGCGCGGGGTGCCGCGCGCGCGGCGCGCGATCTCGTTGGCGCCGTCCGCGGTGATGGCGATGCCAAGGACGCGCGCGCCGCGATTGACGATCAGCTCCAACTCGGCCTCGCTGTAGAAATTAAGCCGCACCGGAATGCCGAAGCGGTCGCGCAGCGGATTGGTGAGGAGCCCGGCGCGCGTGGTGGCGCCGACCAGGGTAAACTTGGCGAGGTCGATCTTCACCGAACGCGCTGCCGGGCCTTCGCCGATGATGAGATCGAGCTGAAAATCCTCCATCGCCGGATAGAGAATTTCCTCGACCGCCGGATTGAGACGATGGATTTCGTCGATGAACAGCACGTCGCGCTCTTCGAGATTGGTGAGCAGCGCCGCGAGATCGCCGGCCTTGGCGATCACCGGGCCCGAGGTGGCGCGGAAATTGACGCCAAGCTCGCGCGCCACGATCTGCGCCAGCGTGGTCTTGCCTAAGCCCGGCGGGCCGACGAACAGCACGTGATCGAGCGGCTCGCGCCGCGCCTTGGCCGCGGCGATGAACACGCCGAGATTGCGCCGCGCCTGCTCCTGACCGATGAACTCGCTCAATCGCTGCGGCCGCAGGCTCGCTTCCGCCGCATCTTCGTCGCGGCGCTCCGGCGTGACCAGTTTGCGCGGCGTGCTCGTCACCGTTCCGGCCCCCGCGTATATTTGTTCGGCAACAGTTCGGCGATCGGCACCACCGCCGCCGCCTTGCCGTTCGGCACGATCACGCGCGCCTTGCGGTCGTAATCGAAAATCAATTCGCGGCAGGCGCCGCACGGCGACACCACCGCGATGGTCCGATCCTTGTCGGCCGGCGGCGGATGGCGCACCGCGACGATGAGGTCGATGCCGTCGTCGCCGGCATCGACCACGGCGCGGCCGAGCGCGACGGCCTCGGCGCACACCGCCATGCGGCCGAGATAGGCGTCGAGATTGACGCCGGTAAAAATTTTTCCCGAGCGGGTGCGTAACGCCGCGCCGACCTCCTGCCAGTCGTCGCGGTAACGCCGTTTGATCGCCGTGGTCGCCGCCGCGATCAGGACTTTCTCCGCCTTGCCGAGTTTCGCCGGCTTCTTCACTTCGCCAATTCCCTCAAACCGAGCCGGATCAGCGTCGTCGCCTCCGCGTCCTCGCCGGCCGAGCGCGCCGCGGCGGCGATGGCGGCCGCGGCCTGCGCTTGCGCATAGCCGAGATTGACCAGCGCCGAGACCGCGTCGGTGACCGGCCGCGGCGCGCGTTTCTCGTCGAGCGCGCCGGACAGCCGCACCAGAGCCGGATCGATATCGGTATAGGCCGGCGCCTTGTCTTTGAGTTCGGTGACGATGCGCTCGGCCACTTTCGGGCCGACGCCGGGCGTGCGCGCCACCATAGCCTTATCGCGCATGGCGATGGCGGAAGCGAGATCCGCGGGCTTGAGCGTGCCGAGCACGGACAGCGCCACCTTGGCGCCGACGCCCTGCACGGTTTGGAGCAGCCGGAACCATTCGCGCTCGACGTCGGTCGAAAAGCCGAACAGCTTGATCTGGTCCTCGCGCACGTACGTTTCGATCGACAGCGTCGCCGGCTCGCCGACCCGCGGCAGTTCCTGCAAGGTGCGCGCCGAGCAATGCACCAGATAGCCGACGCCACCAACGTCGAGGATGACGGCATCCTCGCCGTAGGAATCGATGATGCCTTTGAGCCGCCCGATCATGGCGCCGCAACCTTTGGCGCCGCCACCTTCAGCGCCGCGTGCAGCGCCGCGCTGCGGCGGTGATGCGCATGCGTCACCGCGATGGCGAGCGCGTCGGCGGCATCGTCCGACGCCGGGTCGGCCTTGGGCAAGAGCACCCCGATCATCATCCGCACTTGCGCCTTGTCGCCGTGGCCGGCGCCGACGATGCTTTTCTTGATCAGGTTCGGCGCATATTCGGCGACCGGCACGCCGGCTCGCGCCGGCACCACCATGGCGATGCCGCGGGCTTGGCCGAGCTTGAGCGTCGCGCGTGCATCCTTGCTCACGAAGGTCTGTTCGACCGCCGCCTCATCGGGCCGGAATTCGTCGAGAATGCGCATCAAGCCGTCATGAATGACCAGAAGCCGCGCGGCGAGCGCATCGCGATCGTTGGTGGTTACCGATCCGCAGCCGACAAAGCGCAACGCATTGCCGGCGATCTCGACCATGCCCCAGCCGGTGCGGCGGAGCCCGGGATCGATGCCGAGGATGCGAATCGGGCGGTTCATGGCGTCCAATTCATAGCATGCCGGCGACGCTTAAGCCCTGCTCGCCGGCCAAGCGCGAGCCCGATCGCGCAGGCCCATGCGCGCTGAATAAGGCAGCGGGACTCGACGCGCACACGAGGGGAATGATTTACGGCACGAAACAGCAAAGAGGCCGCCCGAGGCGGCCTCCAGCGATTTTAGCTTGGTGCGATCACATCGTCAGCGGCACGGCCGGCACCAGCAGTGATAGGGACCGCAGACCCTGACAAAGCCCGGCCGGCAATACGGACCCCAGCCCTGGCATGCTGCCTTGGTGACGATCGGCGTGGCGTTCTGCGCAAGCGCGTGGAAGCCCGCCGCACCGGGCGCCAGAGTTTGCGCTTGCGCTGTCATGGCGCTCGCGCTCAGTGCCGCCGCCGCAAGCAAACACATCGTGAGTTTTCGCATCGGACCCTCCTGTTTGTTCTGTTACAAGCGAGAGTAGATAAACGCGTCACTGCACAACACGACCGCATCAGGCTACACTTTTCGGGCGACGTTGGGGCGACGCTACGTCGGGCCAACGCGGTTCGCCGCTGTTGCGAACCCTTACGCCCTTACCGTCGCCGTCGCGAGCGGCTCCATCCCGCTATTTTTGATCGCGTCCGCCGCCCGCGCGGAAGCTAGAAACGCGATCAGCCGTCTGGAATTTTCAAGAGCTTGCGAGCCGGCCACAATGGCTGCGGAAAACACCTGCACAAACTGGATCTCCGGCGCGAGGCTACCGGCGAAATCGACACCGGGCGCAACCAGAATTTCGCTGACCGGCTGGACCGCAAGGTCGGCTTCGCCCGCGGCAACCATACGGGTCGCATCCGCACCGCGCGGCGCCGGCCGCACGCCGATCTTGTCGGCGATGCCGAGCCGCGGAAAAAGCTCGGCCATCAGCCAGATGCCGCTCGTGCTTTGCGGAACCGCGACGGTTCTGGCCGCAAGCAGAACCTGTTTGAAGGCCTCGACGGTGCCGACATCGGGCTTCGGCGTTCCCGCGCGCACGCCAACGCCAAGAGGGACTTGCGCAAGATCGACGTCGGTTCCGGCGGCAATTTTCTCCGCCGCAATCAGTTCGTTCAGCCCCTCCCTGGAGAGGATCACCACATCGGCGGGCGCGCCGCGGAGAAGTTGCGCGGCAATGGTCTGCGGGCCCGCTCCCTGCGACGCACCGGATCCGGTCGTGACTTCGACGGCGCTTGTTCGCATAAATTCCGGCAACAGCGTCTCGTAAGCACCGGCGAACCCGCCGGAAATCAGAACGTTCAAATGCGCCGACCCATTCGTCATGCTTTGCAATAGTTCACGCGCTCATCCGGCTGACCAGCGCGTCGGAAATCTCAAAATTGGCATAGACGTTCTGCACATCGTCGTGATCGTTCAAGGTCTCGATTAACTTGAGCACCTTTTCGCCCTGCTCGTCGTCGACCGCCACGGTGTTCTGCGGCCGCCACGTGAGCGCCGCCTTGCGCGGCTCGCCGAATTTGGCCTCCAGCGCCTTGGCGACCGAGCCAAAATGATCCTGCGCCGCGTAAATCTCATGGGTATCGGCGCTGGAGACGACGTCGTCGGCGCCGGCATCGAGCGCCGCCTCGAACACCGCCTCCGCGCTCGCCAGCTTGGCGTCGTATTCGATGACGCCGACATGATCGAACATGAACGACACCGCGCCGGTCTCGGCCAGATTGCCGCCTGACTTGGTGAAGCTGGCGCGGACCTCGCCGGCGGCGCGATTGCGGTTGTCGGTCAAGACTTCGACGATCACCGCGACGCCGCCCGGCCCATAGCCCTCGTAGCGGATCTGCTCATAGGTCTCGGCATCGCCGCCCAACGCCTTCTTAATCGCGCGCTCGATATTGTCCTTCGGCATGTTCTCGGCCCGCGCCGCCATCATCGCCGCGCGCAGCCGCGGATTCATCGCCGGATCGGGCACGCCGAGCTTGGCTGAGACGGTGATTTCGCGGGCGAGCTTGCCGAATAATTTCGATTTCGCCGCATCCTGCCGCCCCTTGCGGTGCATGATGTTCTTGAACTGTGAATGTCCGGCCATATCGCGTTTTCCGTGCTCGTCTTTCCGTCTTTCGCCAACGCTCGTCACTGCGAGCGCAGCGAAGCAATCCAGTCCGCTGCCACAAAGACTGGATTGCTTCGTCGCAAGGTCCTCGCAATGACGCTTTAATAGAATCGGTCGCGGCGAAAATAAAGATCGACCCGGAGCGTCACGCCCAAAACGCCGGCGCCGCCTGTTCCAGGCAGCCGCCAAGCCGCACCGCGCCGGTGCGGACGGCAAGGCCGGTTGCCGGATCGGTCTCCACGGCGACCGCGCACAGCGTCGCCGCGCCGGTGGCCGGTTCGAAGCGGGCCGCCGAAATCCGCCGCAGGAAGCGCTGCAGCGGCTCGTCCTTGGCCATGCCGATTACCGAATCGAAATCCCCGGTCATGCCGACGTCGCTCATAAACGCGGTGCCGCCGGGCAACACGCGCAGATCGGCGGTCGGCACGTGAGTGTGCGTGCCGACGACGAGGCTCGCCCGCCCGTCACAGAAAAAACCCATGGCCTGCTTTTCGCTGGTCGCCTCGCCGTGGAAATCGACGACGATCGCATCCGCGCCTTTGGCCAACGGACAGACGTTGAGTTCGCGATCGACCGCGGCGAACGGATCGTCGAGCGGGTCCATATAGATGCGGCCCATGGCGTTGATGACGAGGACGCGCCCGCCGGCCTTGGCCTCGATCATGGCGGCGCCGCGGCCCGGGGTGCCGGCCGGATAATTGAGCGGCCGGACGAGCCGCGGGGCGCGCTCGATGAAGACCAGCGCCTCCTTCTGATCCCAGGCGTGATTGCCAAGCGTGACCGCATCGACGCCGGCCTCGATCAATTCGCGATAGATCGCCTCGGTGATGCCGAAGCCGCCGGCGGCGTTCTCGCCATTGGCGATGACCAAATCGAGCTTCCAGTCGCGCACCAGTTTCGGCAAGCGCTCGACGACCACGGTTCGCCCGCTCCGTCCGACAATGTCGCCGACGAAAAGAATGCGCATGCTCACAACCTGATAGCCAAAGAGTCGAATCCCATTTCGCAGCACAATTAGAGCATGATCGCGAAAAGGGGAAACCGGTTTATTTTGGCGGTGGAAGCTCTTGCAACGGATCGAGGACCGCGACCAGCATCGGCGCGAAATGACGCTCATTGCGGGACAGGACGATCAAGTCGTGCCGCCGCGCCGTGGCGGCAATGGCGATATCGGCAAAACCCGGCGAATGGCCGCGGCTGCGCGCCAAATCGGACAGGGCGCCGGCAATTTCGGCCGTGGCGCTGTCGAAAGGCAGCACCCGATCGCCATAGAGATGCAGCACCGTTTGCAGCCAGGCTGCCAGATCGGAGGCCTTCCGCCTGGCCCCCTCGCGTTTGGCTTTGGCGATGCCGTCGGCGATCTCGGCGATGGTGACCGCCGACAGGAAAAGCTCGGTCGAATGAGCATCGATCCACGCCATCAACTCGGCGCGGCGCACTTGCGTGGTGGGCGCGGTAACCGAGATGACGTTGGTATCGACCAAATATCGCGTCACAGCCCGGCATCGCGCAACGGCGCGCGGTCGCGCTCCGGCACGTCGCCGGGCTCAAGCGGCGCCGACATCAGAAGCCGCCCGAACGACGGCACGCGCGACAGCCGCTGCCAATCGGCGAAGCCAAGTACGACAGCCTCCGGCTTGCCGTGCCGGGTGATGACCGAAGGCTTGCCGCGCGTGGCCCGATCCACCACCGCCGACAGGCTTGCTTTGGCGTCCTTCAATTGGATCTTGCGCATGATATCCTCGATATGACTACAGTAGTCATATATCGGATCGCGGCATGCGTGGCAACTAGATCGCGGCCCGGCCTTTGATCGCGATCACCTCGTTCTCGGTCAGAACGAGATCGAGCGGCGCGTCGCGCTCGCTCGCCGGCACGGCGGGAATTTCCTGTATTGCGAAGGCGATGCCCACGGCGGTCACAGTTTTAAGCGAGCGCAAGCGCGCAATCGTCATATCGTAATAGCCGGCGCCATAGCCGATGCGATGGCCGGTACGGTCGAAGGCCAAAAGCGGCACCAATAGAATGTCGGGATCGACTTCCGGCGCATCGGCTTTCGGCTCGCGAATGCCCCATTGCCCGGCCTCGAGCGCCGCGCCCCACTGCCAAGCGCGCATGAGGAGCGGCTGGCCGCGCCCGGCAATCTTCGGCAGCGCCAATTGCGCGCCGGCGTCCGCTAGCTTCTGCATCAACGGCAGCGGATTGATCTCGCTCTTGAGCGGCATGAAGCCGGAGACGATAGTGCCGCGCGAAATCGGCAGCGGGAACGCGCGCGCCGCAATTGCCTCGGCCGCGGCCTTGCGCACATCAGCCGGCAAGGCATCGCGCCGCGCCGCGGCGACGCGGCGGAGTTCGGTTTTCTCAGATTCGATAGTCGGCGCAGTTCTCGACACGTTCGTTTCCCGGATGCGGTGCAGCGTGAAACGGTGCACCGCTGATCCGGGATCGTCGCTGTCTGAAACGATCCCGGTTCTGCAGCGCATCACTTCGCATAGGCTACGTGCTGCGCTGCGCCCGCGAAACGAAAAAATAAGTGCGGAGCCGCGCCGGCCGTTGGAGCAGCGATCCCGGGTTCCCTACACATGTAGGTGGGCACCGTGTGACCGAACCCACGAGCTCGGCCAGGGACAGCTCCCTAAGAGATCGATAAGGCCCCGAGAATTGGCTCCTGACGCACCGGGCAGCCCCGCCTAGACAATGTAGTGCGTGATGACGGGCGGCGCTACGCACTCATGCGCCATAGTTACCAACCTCGGACTGTGCGGCGGCTTGTCGGCAAGGGCCCCGAGCCTTAAAACCTGCGGCGATCCCGTCCGGGGAGAAGCCCATGTCCGGCCGCCTGAACCGTTTGCGCATCCGCGCCGCGCTGTTGGCTATTGGACTGTTGATCCCCGCGGCAGCCGCTACGCCGGCCGGCGCCGCCAGCCATGACCAGATCGTGGACATGTGCCGCCAGGCCATGCGCCCGCAAATCCAAGCCTGTGCGCTGGCCAAAGGCCTCAAGGGCGATCCCGAAGCGGTGCGGCAGCAATGCGGCGCGCCGCTGGTGCGCCCTTGCGTCTTGCGCGAAGAACAGAAGCAGGCAGTCGGTGTGGCGGCGCCGGCAGCGCCGAAAGAAGAGGTCCCGACCGTGCCCACCGGCGCGGCGCCGCTGCAGCCGGCCTTCGTTGCGCCGCCGCGCACCATCGCCGATATCACCGCTATTCTCGACACCGAAAAACCGGACGCAGCGAAGGTCGCCAAACGCAAAGCCGACGCCGAGGCGGCGCCGCCAAAGGCGGCGTCCGCCTCCGCGCTTGCGCAATTCTACTATGACCGCGGCAATGCACGCGCCCTGCTCGCCCGCAACAAAGACGCGCTGGCCGACGGTTTGCAGGCGGTGGCGGCTGCCAAGGGCGGAGTCGAGTCTCGCCAGCTCACACGCATCCGGCAATTCGTGTCGCTGCAATATAGAGCGCTGGGCGATCCCAAGGACGCCATTGCGATGTCCGATTCCATCGTGCGCGAGGCCGACGCGCCGGGACGCCGCGGCAGCTTGATTAACGCCTTATCTAATATCGTGCGCGTGTTGATTTCGATGGGCGATATCAGCCAGGCCGGCACCTATGCTGGCCGCATTGAACAGCGCGTTCAGGAAGCGCGGGGCAGTCCGAACCCGAACTGGCGCGCGGCTTACGCGATCTACGGCCATTCCTGGGAAGCCGAGGCCGATGCGGTCCGGGGAATCATATTCGACGCCCGCGGCCAATATCCCGAAGCCGAGGCGGCCTATCGGCGTTCCGAAGCCTTCCGCCGCGCCTCGCTGAAGGATCTGCCGCGATGGGAGTTTCCGCCGCCGCCGGAACAGATCATGCAAGCGGTCGACATGACGATTTTGGCCATCGCGCGAAACGAGGCCAGGCAAAACAGACTGAGCGAAGCCGAGGCCGACGCCCGCCGCGCCTTGCTCGATATCCTAAAGACCCAGGGCAAATATGCGCCGGCGACACCTGAATTTATTATCGGCCTTGCCGGCATCCTGGTCGATCAAGGCCGCTATGCCGACGCCGAGAAGCTGGCGCGCTCGGCACTCGACGTGCAGCGCTCGCTCGGCATCGCCGACGATGCGCCGCAGACCGTGGCCATTCTCTCCGGCCTCGGCAACATCCTGATCGCGCAGCGGCGCGCCAAGGAGGCGGCCGGCATTTACGCGCAACTGGAAAAAGCCATCGCGCAATGGACGCCGCAGCAGCGCGAAACCTTCGAGCTCAATGCCTCGCGCATCGCCGCGCTTTACGCCACCGGCCAGGTCGACGCCGGCATTGCCGCCGCCGAGACCCTCGTCAAGCGCCAGACCACCCGGACCGGGGCGGACAGTTACGACACCGCCACGGCGCGCGGCACGTTGGCCGTGGGTTACGCCCGCGCCGGCCGTGACGCCGACGCGATCCGCGAATTCAAAGCGGCGATTCCGATCCTGATGGCGGGAACGCGCGAGACCGATGCCGAGGATCCGACGCTGGTCGCCGCGCACAGCGCCCGCTTGCAGCGGATGGTCGAGGCCTATATCGGCGTTTTGGCGCGCGAGCCAAATCCGTCGAACGACATCGCCGTGGAGACCTTTGCGCTTGCCGACGCCGTGCGCGGCCATGCGGTCGAGCAGGCGCTGGCCAATTCCAGCGCGCGCATGGTGGCTAAGGACCCGGCGCTCGCCGATCTGGTGCGCCGCGAGCAGGATGCCGCCAAGCAGCTCGGCGCCCAGCTCGGCGCGCTGAACAATCTGTTGGCGCTGCCGTCGGACCAGCGCGGCGATCAAACCGTGCGCGCCGTCAATGCCGAGATCGTCAAGCTGCGCGCCGATCGCAACGCGGCACTGCAAGAGATCACGCGGCAGTTCCCGACTTACGCCAATCTGATCGATCCCAAGCCGCCGACCGCCGATGAGATCAAGGCGGCGCTGCGGCCGGGCGAGGCGCTGCTGTCGTTTTATTTCGGCCAAGACGCGAGCTTCGTTTGGGCGGTGCCCAAGGACGGCGCCGTCGCCTTCGCCGCGGTGCCTTTGACCGCGATCGAGCTTGAGGCAAAAGTCCGCCGGTTGCGCCAGGCGCTTGAGCCCCAGGTGACCAGCGTCAGCGACATTCCGCCGTTCGATCTCACGCTTGCCTATGAACTTTACACGGCGCTCCTCAAGCCCGTCGAAGCGGGCTGGCACGATGCCGAGAGACTGATCGTGGTGACCAACGGCGCGCTGGGCGAGCTTCCGCTCGGCCTATTGCCGACGGCGCCCTCGCAGATCGATGCGCACGCCGAGCCGCTGTTCGTCGGTTACCGCAGCGTGCCCTGGCTGGCGCGCAGCCACGCGGTGACCGTGATTCCCGCCGCATCCGCGCTGATCACACTGCGCCGTCTGCCGCCGGGTTCGCCGGGCCGCCAACCATTGATCGGATTCGGCGACCCTTATTTCAATGCCCAACAGGCCGCCGAAGCTGAGGCGGAGCAATCCGCGGCTGCGATACAGGTGGTGTCGGCCCGCGATCCTGCGGCAACGGTGACGCGCGGCATTCCGCTCAAGCTGCGCGCCGCCCCGCACACCGAAGACGTCGACGTGGCTGAGCTTTCCGAGTTGCCGCGATTGCCGGACACGCGCCTTGAATTGATTTCGGTCGCCCGCGCGTTACAGGTCGACCCCGAAAAGGCGCTCTATCTGGGCAAACAAGCCAACGAGCAGAATGTCGAAACGCTGGATTTGTCGCACTACCGCATTGTGGACTTTGCGACGCATGGGCTGGTGCCGGGCGATATCGACGGGCTGACACAGCCGGCGCTGGCGCTGACAGCGCCCGATATCGCCGGCGTTAAAGGCGACGGCCTGTTGACGATGTCCGAGATTCTCGCGCTCAAGCTCGATGCCGATTGGGTGGTGCTGTCGGCCTGCAACACCGCCGCCGGCGCCGGCGCAGGCGCAGAGGCCGCTTCCGGACTCGGCAGCGCATTCTTCTATGCCGGAACGCGCGCGCTGTTGGTCACCAATTGGTCGGTGCATTCGGAATCGGCGCGACAATTGATTTCGGATCTGTTCCGGCGCCAAAGCGCGGACCCGACCCTGCCGCGCAGCGAGGCGCTACGGCAAGCGATGATGGCGCTGCTCGATGACGGCGGGTTCAAGAATAATGCCGGACAAACTGCATTTGTTTATGCACACCCATTGTTCTGGGCGCCGTACAGCCTCATCGGCGACGGCGGATAAGCGCGGCTCGGTCTCTGGCGGCCCTATGCGATGGTCGCCGGCTCGCTTATCCTGCGTCGCGATCGGAGATTCACGGAGCGACCAATGCCTGGCAAAGTGACGGCCGTCTTGCTTTTTGGCCTTGCGGTCGCGGCGTCCTTCGCCAACCTATGTCGTGCGCAATCTCCCGCGCAATCACAGCCGATCGTGCTGATCACCGCTGACGAAGCCAAACGTCCTCGTCAGCCGACGGCCGACCTTTCGTTTCGCGCCGGAATTTCGCGCGGACCGGCAATCAATCTACTGATGCCCGATGCGGCATCGGCAGCACTGCAATCCCCGGTCCATCTTGAACTCAAATTTGCGGCGCACGGCGGCGCCAAGATCGATCAAGGCTCGTTCAAGCTCACCGACGTTGTTGTTCCGGCGGTCGACCTGACCGATCGCGTGAAGAGCTTTACCAAGGCCGACGGCATCGACATACCCGCGGCCGAAATACCACCCGGCATTTATACGATCCATGCCGAGATCAAGGACAGCGACGGGCGCTCCGGCTCGCTAACGTTCACTCTCAATGTGGCCAAGCCCTAACCACCCCTGAGCGAGCCCATGCGCTGTCCATTTTGTGCCGAGGATGTCCGCGACGACGCCGCCGTGTGCCGCCATTGCGGCAATTATCTTACTGTTCCGGAAACGCTGCTGACCGAAAATTTGGAGCTCAAGAAGCGACTGGCTACTTTGCAGCACGAATTGACGGAGCTGCACGGCAAGAAGACTTCGCGTCGCGGCCGCTCGCCGCCCGGCGCGACCTGAAGCATGATCCGAAAAGCATGCCCCGGACGCGATCCGGGGTGGGCCGGTTTTCGGAAAAGATCATGCTCAAACAAAAAGCTAGAGCCCGGTTTTCGAGCTATCAAGCCAGGCTCTAGAATTTGGCGCCTTCGCCGCGGGTGAATATTCAATGCAATGCCCATTTTGCGCCGAGGAATTCAACGACGGGGCGCTCGTTTGCAAGACGTGCGCGCGCGATCTCCGGCTGGTGACGCCGCTGCTTAAGGAAAATCTGGCGCTGGTCGCACGGATCGAAGAGCTGCAGGCGCGGGTCAACGCCGCCCGCGCGGCGTTAGCGCGCACCGACACGCCTTTGACGTTCTGGTCGATTCACGGCGTCATCTACGTGATCGCTCCCGTCATTCTTCTGCTGGCGGCGCATTATGCGGTCACTATCCTTCTGGATATATCGCCGGTCTATTTGCGTCTTGCCTCGATCGTCATTCCGTTGCCGTTCGGGTTTTCGCTGCTGTGGTTCTCCCATCACGGACTGGGCTGGGCGGCTTTGGATGGCATTGTGATCGGCCTGCTCGGCGTCGCCGGCATGCTCGCTGTGGTCGCCTACACCGACAACGTGCCGATACTGCCTGACAATTTTGTCGATTGGCGCGAGACCATCGAATATTCGATCAGCATTGCGCTTGCCAACGTAACCGGCAACGAAGTCGCGGTATTGGTGCGGCGCATGTTGCCGCGCACTTTGGATGCGACGGGCGCGCCCGGGCCGCTCGCAATGATGCTGGCCAGATTGATCGGGCGCCATGTCGGCGACCAAGCCTTGCGGCGGCGGGCGCAAAAAATTCAAGATAATTTTGGCACGATCGCCACGATGAGCGGAGCGCTACTGGCGGCCGGCGGTTCGATCTATACCGGGCTGCGCGCCATTGTTGCCGGCTTTTGAGTCGCAAGCGAGTTGGCTCAACCGTATTATCCGAGCGCCACGCCGCTCGTCGCCACGGTTTGATTGAGCTTCTTGGTGATGCCCTCGATGCGCTCGGCAGCGGTCGACAGCGCCGCGGCGATCGAGGCCTGCGCGGCTTTGTTGCGGTCGGAGGTGGCGACGCGCGCGTCCTGCAGGGCGGCGAGTTCCTCTTCCAAGAGCTTGACGCGAGCGCCGGCTTCGGCGAGTTCGTCGGCGACGGTAATCGCCGCCATTACCGTCAAGCGCGTATCGCCGATCTCGCCGAATTTTGCGCGCAAGCCGCCGATGCGGCTGTCGAGCTCGCTCGCCAGTTTCTCCAGGTGTTCCTCCTGACCGTCTTCGCAGGTCATGCGGAACTGCCGGCCGTTGATGGTGACGCTCACTTGCGCCATTGTTGGGCTCTCACTGTTCCGAACTCAGCACGTCGCGGATGGTTGCAATCGCCTGGTCGATGCGGGTGCCGACCTCGCGATTGGCGGTTTCGAGATTTTTTGCACGCGCGGTTGCCTCGTCGAGTTCGCTCGCCAGCTGTGCGCGGTCGGCATCGAGCGCGTGGACCCGCTCGGAAAGTGCTCGCGCGGCACGATCGGTCTCGCGCCGCCGCTCGGCCGCGGCGTCGAGCGCCTCGAGCGCGAGCGACAGCCGCGCGGCTGCGGCCGTGATCGCTTCGGTCTCGCTGAGCTGGCCATCGGTTGCGGCCATGGCGTCGCGCCCTGTGCGAAAATTGTGTGCCGGCAACTATTTATCGCGGGAAGCTTACGTCGTATCGCGGGAAACCGTCAACGGCGCGTGTTGTGACCTGTGCATGACGCTCGCCGCCGGCCGCCGCGGAATTGACTGGTGCGCCCCCCATGTTATCTGTGCCCCGCCTGTTCCCACGACCGCTCCCCATGACCGCACCCCATGACCGCGGCACGAACTGAACGCCGCGATTGGCGATTCCGATGACCAAGCCGGACCGTCTCCCCGCGGCGAGCGCCACTCTCGCCCCATCTCCCTTTCCCGCGGTCACGAATCCGAGCGCTGCACCGCGGTCGCGTGCCGAGCACGATCGCATGGCGAATGCCATCCGCGCATTGGCGATGGACGCCGTAGAGCAGGCCAAGTCCGGGCATCCCGGCCTGCCGATGGGCGCAGCCGATGTCGCGACCGTGCTGTTCAGCCAATTTCTCAAATTTGATGCCGCCGATCCGGCCTGGCCCGACCGCGACCGCTTCGTGCTGTCCGCCGGCCACGGTTCGATGCTGCTCTATGCGCTGTTTTATCTCCTCGGCTATCCGAAGATGACGATCGAGGAGATCAAGCGCTTCCGTCAGCTCGGCTCGCTCACGCCCGGCCATCCCGAGCACGCTCACACGCCCGGCGTCGAAACCACCACCGGGCCGCTCGGCCAGGGGCTCGCCAATGCGGTCGGCATGGCGATCGCCGAACGCCACCTCGCCGCGGTGTTCGGCGGCGATATCGTCGATCACACCACTTATGTGCTCGCCTCCGACGGCGACCTGATGGAAGGCATCAGCCAGGAAGCGATCGCGCTCGCCGGCCATCTACGGCTTAACAAGCTCATCGTGCTCTATGACGACAATCACATTTCGATCGACGGGCCGACTTCGCTGTCGGATTCGGTCGATCAGATCGAGCGCTTCGAATCCGCCGGCTGGGCGGCGGCGCGGATCGACGGCCACGATCCCGCAGCCATCGCCGCTGCCATTGCGGCGGCGCAAAAATCCGACCGGCCGTCGCTTATCGCCTGCCGCACCACCATAGGCTTCGGCGCGCCGAACAAGGGCGGCACCGAGAAGGCGCACGGCTCGGCGCTCGGCGCCGACGAGGTCGCCGCGGCCAGGCAAAAGCTGGGCTGGACTTCGCCGCCGTTCGAAATTCCGTCGGGCATCCTGCAACAGTGGCGCGCCGCCGGCGAGCGCGGCCGCCCGGCGCGGCTTGCCTGGGAAACGCGTCTCGCCGCGTGCGAGCCCGCCAAGCGCGCCGAATTCGAGCGCCGCAATCGCGGCGAACTGCCGGGAAAGCTCGCGGCCACCATCAAGGACTTAAAGCAAAAGCTTGCCGCTGCGCCGAAGGAGATCGCCACCCGCGCCGCATCCGAACTCGCGCTCGATGCGCTCACGGTGGCGCTGCCGGAAATGATCGGCGGCTCGGCCGACCTCACCGGCTCGAATAACACCCGCGCCAAAGCCATGAAGGTGCTGCAGGCGCCGGACTACGCCGGCACCTTCATCCATTACGGCGTGCGCGAGCACGGCATGGCGGCGGCGATGAACGGCATGGCGCTGCACGGCGGCATCATTCCTTATTCCGGGACGTTCCTGGTGTTCTCGGATTACTGCCGGCCGGCGATCCGGCTCGCCGCGCTGATGGGCCAGCGTGTCATCCATGTGATGACGCATGATTCGATCGGGCTCGGCGAGGACGGTCCGACGCATCAGCCGGTCGAGCAACTGGCGGCGTTGCGCGCCATCCCGAACCTGAAAGTGTTTCGCCCGGCCGACGTGGTCGAGACCGTCGAATGCTGGCAGCTCGCGCTGCAAAGCAACGACGGCCCAAGCGTGCTGGCGCTGACCCGGCAGAACCTGCCGCAATTGCGCGACGGCTTCGACGAGGCCAACCGCTGCGCCGCCGGCGGTTATGAAATCCGCACTGCGGAGGACGACGATGCGGTGGTGTCGCTGTTCGCCACCGGCTCGGAAGTCGCCATTGCGGTCGAGGCCAAAAAGCTTCTCGCCGCGCGCAAAATCTCGGCGCGGGTGGTGTCGGTGCCGTGCTTCGAGCTGTTGCTGGCGCTGCCGGAGGGCCGGCGCACGGCCATCATCGGCGACGCCAAAGTTAACGTCGCTGTCGAGGCCGGCATCCGCCAAGGCTGGGACGCCATTATCGGCTCGGACGGAACTTTTGTCGGCATGACCGGGTTTGGCGCCAGTGCGCCGGCCAAGGATCTTTACCGTCACTTCGGCATTACGGCGGAAAAAGTGGCCGCAGCGGCATTGGTTCGGTTAGGAAAGTCATAGAAAGTCACTAAATAATAAGTGCTGCCTCCCGATGAGGACGGTGGCCAGGGGAGACCGGGAGATCGCAATGTCGGTTCGCGTCGCCATCAACGGCTTCGGGCGCATCGGCCGCAATATCTTGCGTGCCGTGGTCGAGGCCGACCGCCACGACATCGAAGTCATTGCGGTGAACGACCTGGCGCCGGTCGAGACCAACGCGCATTTGTTGCGCTTCAATTCAGTGCACGGCCGCTTTCCCGGCGAGGTGACGGTCAAGGGCGACACCATCAGCGTCGGCAACGGCGCCATCAAAGTCACCGCGGTGAAGGATCCGGCGGCCCTGCCGTGGAAAGAGCTCGGCATCGACGTGGCGCTGGAATGCACCGGCCTATTCACCTCAAAGGACAAGGCCTCGGCGCATCTGCAAGCCGGCGCCAAGCGCGTCCTGATCTCGGCCCCGGCCGACGGCGCCGACCTCACCGTGGTCTATGGCGTCAACCACGACAAGCTGACCAAGGCGCACACCGTGGTCTCGAACGCTTCCTGCACCACCAATTGCCTGGCGCCGGTCGCCAAGGTGCTCAACGACGCCGTCGGCATCGACAAGGGTTTCATGACCACCGTGCATTCCTACACCAACGACCAGCCGTCGCTCGATCAGGTGCACAAGGACCTCTACCGGTCGCGCGCCGCCGCGCTCAACATCATCCCGACCTCGACCGGCGCCGCCAAAGCGGTGGGCCTGGTTTTACCCGAGCTCGCCGGCCGGCTCGACGGCGTGTCGATCCGTGTGCCGACGCCGAACGTCTCGGTGATCGATTTCAAGTTCGTCGCCAAGCGCGCAACCTCGAAGGACGAGATCAATGGCGCGGTCAAGCGCGCGGCGGAGCAGCAGCTCAAGGGCATCCTCGGCTATACCGAGGCGCCCAATGTCTCGAGCGACTTCAACCACGACCCGCATTCGGCGGTTTTCCACATGGACCAGACCAAGGTGATGGACGGCACGCTGGTGCGGGTGATGGCGTGGTATGACAATGAGTGGGGCTTCTCCAATCGCATGATCGACACCGCGGTGGCGATGGGCAAGCTCGTCTGACCCGGCTTAAGTCCTCGCACAGCGTCCCCTATGCAGTCCTTCCGCTCACTCGACGACGCCGACGTCAAAGGAAAACGCGTGCTGGTGCGCGTCGACCTCAACGTGCCGATGGCCGACGGCAAGGTCGCCGACGCAACCCGCATCGAAGAGATCGCCCCGACCATTACCGAACTCGCCGGCAAGGGCGGCAAGGTCATTTTGCTGTCGCATCTCAACCGGCCGAAGGGCCGCGATCCCAAGGATTCGCTCAAACCCGTCGCCGCCGCGGTGGCGCGGATCGTCAAAAAGCCGGTGGCGTTTGCCGAGGATTGCATCGGGCCGGCGGCGGAGAAAGCCATCGCCGCGATGCAGAACGGCGATATTCTTTGCCTGGAAAACACCCGCTTTCATCCCGAGGAAGAAAACAACGACAGCGAGTTCGCCCGCCGCCTCGCCGCGCTCGGCGAGTCTTCGTCGACGACGCGTTTTCGGCGGCGCATCGCCAGCATGCCTCCAACACCGCGATCGTCACCGTCTCCGGCCTGCCCGCTTATCCGGGCCGCGCCATGCGCGCCGAGCTCGACGCGCTGGAGCGCGCCTTCGAGCGCCCGCAGCATCCGGTCACCGCGATCGTCGGCGGCGCCAAGGTCTCGACCAAGCTCGAGCTCCTCGGCCATCTGCTCGCCAAGGTCGAGACGCTGATCATCGGCGGCGCCATGGCCAATACGTTTTTGGTGGCGCAAGGCAAGTCGTCGGCAAATCGCTCTACGAAGCCGATCTGGTGGCGACCGCGCGCGACATCATGGCCAAGGGGAAGGCGATGCGGCGCGAGATCGTGCTGCCGGTCGACGCCGTGGTGGCGGGCAAGCTCGCCGACCATGTGCCGACGCGCGTCGTCGCGGTGGATGCGGTCGGCGCCAGCCGACATGATCCTCGACATCGGCCCGCGCACGCGTGGAACAGGTCGTCGCGGTCTTGGCGCGCACCAAGACGCTGGTCTGGAACGGGCCGTTCGGCGCCTTCGAGCACGCACCGTTCGATCGTGGTACAATCGCTGTGGCCGAAGCCGCGGCGGAACTTACGGCGGCCGGCAAGCTTGTCAGTTTTGCCGGCGGCGGCGATACGGTGGCGGCGCTCAACCTTGCTTCGGTGCGCGACCGCCTGACCCATGTGTCGACCGGCGGCGGCGCGTTTTTGGAATCGCTGGAAGGCAAGACGCTGCCGGGCGTGAAGGTGTTGTTGGTTTCCGAAACTGTGGCCGCGAAAGTCGGGTCTGAGATTAGCGCAACGCTACTGATCGCGAAACCGAAAGACTTGGAGCGCGCGATGAATCTGTCCGAATTGAACAAAGTCGCAACAGCCATGGTCGCCCCGGGCCGGGGCATTCTGGCCGCCGATAAATCGACCGGCACCATCAAGAAGCGCTTCGATGCGCTCGGCGTGGAATCGACAGCCGACAGCCGGCGCGACTACCGCGAAATGTTGTTCCGCTCGACCGACGCCATGTCGAAATATATCTCCGGCGTCATTCTCTATGACGAGACCATCCGCCAGAACGCCAAAGACGGCACGCCGCTGGTCAAGCTGATCGAGAAAGCCGGCACGCTGCCCGGCATCAAGGTCGACAAGGGCACCAAGCCGCTGCCGTTCTGCCCCGGCGAAGTCGTCACCGAAGGGCTCGACGGCTTGCGCGAGCGGCTTATCGAATACCGCACGCTCGGCGCCAAATTCGCCAAATGGCGCGCGGTGATCGACATCGGCCGCCTCCACGAAATGCCGAGCTATACGTGCGTTGCCGCCAACGTGCATGCGCTCGCCCGCTATGCGGCGCTGTGCCAGGACGAAGGCATCGTGCCGATCGTCGAGCCGGAAGTGCTGATGGACGGCGATCACGACATCGACCGCTGCGTCGAGGTCACCACCTGGGTGCTCAAGGAGACCTTCCAGGCCTTGTTCTTCAACCGCGTCGCGCTCGAAGGCATGGTGCTCAAGCCGAACATGGCGGTGCCCGGCAAGAAGTCGGCCAAGCCGCGCAACCGTGGAAGAAGTCGCCGACAAGACGCTGCGCGTCCTTAAAGCATGCGTGCCCGCCGCCGTGCCCGGCATCGCATTCCTTTCCGGCGGCCAGTCCGACGAGGAGGCGACCGCGCACCTCGACGCCATGAACAAAATGGGCCCGCTGCCGTGGCGCGTCACCTTCTCTTACGGCCGCGCGCTGCAGCACGCGCCGCAGACCACCTGGTCGGGCAAATCCGAAAACACCGCCGCCGCCCAACGCGCCTTCGCCCACCGCGCCATGATGAACGGCCTTGCCACCGCGGGCCAATGGCAAGCCGACCTGGAGCGCAAAGCGGCGTGACCAAAATGACCGGCGTTTCCCGGATGCGGTGCAGCGCGCAGCGGTGCATCGCTGCTCCGGGATCGTCGCAGGCTCCGCGTGCATTACGATCCCGGGTCTGCGGCGCACCACTGCGTTTCACTTCGTGCTGCGCCGCGCCCGGGAAACGATCACAATGAACACGCCCTCCCCCGCTTCGCGGGGGCGGATACACGACCCCCCGCCTCTATCTCATCACCCCGCCGGTCGCCGACGCGGCGGCCTTCGCGCCGCAGCTCGAAGCCGCGCTCACCGCCGGCGACGTCGCCGCGGTGCTGCTCCGCCTCGCCGAGGCCGACGAGCGCACGCTGATCAACCGCGCCAAAATTTTGGCCGAGATCGTGCAGCGGCGCGATGTCGCACTGCTGGTCGACGGCCGCCCCGGCATCGTGGCGCGCGCCGGCGCCGACGGCGCGCATCTGTTCGGCACCGACGCCTTTGCCGCGGCGCTTTCGTTCCTCAAGCCCGACCGCATCGCCGGCGCCGGCGGGCTTGTGAGCCGTCATGATGCCATGCTCGCCGCCGAGACTGGCGCCGATTACGTGATGTTCGGCGAGCGTGCGCGACCGCTGCCCTTCGACGAGGTGCTGGAGCGCCTGACCTGGTGGGCGGACCTGTTCGAAGTGGCTTGCGTCGGCTATGCGGCAAGCCGCGACGAAGTCGGCGCGCTGGCGCAAACCGGCGCCGACTTTATCGCGCTGGGTGAGTGGATATGGACCGAGCCGCAAAACACCGCCGCCACCATCGCCGCGGCCGCCAAACATCCTCGCCGCGCCGGCGCAATGACGGCGGGCGGTTCGCCAAATCCGTTTCCCGGGCGCGGCGCAGCATGGAGTGCAACGGAATGCTGCGCTGCAGACCCGGGATCGTCCCAACGCGGCGGCTGAAACGATCCCGGATCAGCGGCGCACCGCTGCGCTCCGCTACGCGCTGCACCGCATCCGGGAAACGTCGCGGTTATGCGCCGCAGCGCTCGCCCTCGCCGCCTTCGCCCTCGCCCACCCCGCAACGGCGCAACCCAACACCGCCCCGCCGGTGCAATATCTGCCGCAAACCACGCTCCCCCCGCCCGACAACGGCGCGCAAAAACCCGACCTCGCTTTCGGCGCCTTCCAGCGCGGCTATTTCCTCACCGCGCTGCAATACGCCACCGACGGCGCCACGGCCGGCAATGCGCCATCGATGACGCTGCTCGGCGAGCTCTACGCCAACGGCCTCGGCGTGCCGCAGGACGACGCCAAGGCCGCCGACTGGTACAAGCTCGCCGCCGCGCGCGGCGACCGGAACGCCATGTTCGCGCTCGGCATGTTCGCGCTCCAAGGCCGCGCCGGCCCGCGCGACCGCGCGCAAAGCGCCAAATGGCTGGCCGCCGCCGCCAAGCTCGGCCATCCCGAGGCCGCTTACGATCTCGCGCTCCTCTACATCGAGGGCCAGTTGTTCCCGCAGGATTTCAAGCGCGCCGCCGAGCTCCTGCGCATCGCCGCCGACGCCGGCAGCCCGCAGGCGCAATATGCGCTCGGCACCTTCTACAAGGACGGCCGCGGCGTGCCGAAGGACATGGCCGAAGCGGTCAAGCTGTGGGCGGCGGCCGCGCTTGCCGACGACACCGACGCGCAGGTCGAATACGCCATCGCGCTCTATAACGGCGACGGCGTGACGCGCGACGAGGACGCCGCCGCCGCGATCTTCCACAAGGCCGCCGAGCGCGGCAGCCCGATCGCGCAAGACCGCTACGCGCGCATTATGGCGAGCGGGCTCGGCGCCAGCGCGATCCGGTCAAAGCCGTGAAATGGCACCTCGTCTCGCGCGCCGGCGGCGAGACCGACATCACGCTCGACGATTTCATGGCCAAGCTCGACGCCGCGACGGTGGCGGAGGGCACGAAACAGGCGCAGCCGTGGCTCGATGCGTTGAAGCAGGCGCAAGCGGCGCGGGCGCAGGCGGCGCAAGGGCAAGCCCCGGCGCAACTACCGGCGCCGCAATCCCAAGCCGCGCCAGCGAAGCGCTGACTGCGTCATTGCGAGCGAAGCGAAGCAATCCAGCCTGTTCACGCTCCCCTGCAGGGGGAGGGAAACGCACCGCAGGTGCGCCGGGTGGGGCCGACCCGCGTAGCCTGGATGAAGCGAAGCGAAATCCGAGAGAAAAATTCACCTACCGCCTTATCTCTTCACCCTCCCCTGCAGGGGGCTTTGCATAAAAAGCCCCTTCTAGGGGAGGGTTATTGTGCAGGATCGAGGGTTTTTGTGCAGACAGGGCGCGTGCGCCCGTCAACCCTTGGTTAACCAACACGCAACGGTCGCTTTACGCCCTTCTGTCAACCTCCCTGGGTTGCAGGTGGGGCGTTCAGTTGTTGCGTGAGGGGGTACGGTCGTGAGTTAGGTATGAATTCATCGATATTTGGATGAACTTTCGGACTTGCAGCGATTGTCCGGCACGCACCGGGAGACTGTCGTCCGGGAGGCTTTTAAGAGCTTGCTCAAGGGATATGGGCGTTCGCAAGATTTAAAATTTATTCCCGAGTACCCACTGACGACCACTACTAATGATCGGCGCTACATCGACGGCGCCCTTGTCGATCCCATTCGGATACCCTTCGGGTATTGGGAAGCCAAGGACCTCGACGACGACCTCGACAAACAGATTCAGCATAAATTCCGGCGCGGTTATCCGCAGGACAATATTATTTTCGAAGATTCGAAGAGGCGGTCCTCATCCAGGACAAACGAATAGTATTACGTTGTGAAGTCGAGAAGGTTCCAAAACTTGAAGAGCTGCTGCAGCGGTTTTTCGAATACGAAACACCCCCACGAGCGCGCTTCCGAAAAGCCGTAGAGCAATTCAAGGCGGATCTTCCGGACGTTTTGGATACGTTGCGGACGATGACAGACGTGGCATTCGATAGAAACAAAACATTTCACGAGTTCGCGGAACGATTTCTCAAACACGCGCGAGCGACAATTCATCCGAGTGTCACGGCGGATGATATTCGCGAAATGCTTATTCAGCATATTCTCACTGAGGATATTGATCATTGCCACGTCGGTCTTGCTGCGGACGTGATCACGGAACTTGGCCTTGATCATTGAAACGTCGACTTGATGTTGCTGCGCTTATGATAGTGATTGAGAAATTCGTCTCGCCGAAACTGGAAATAGTGGAACATTTTTTTCCAAAGGCCTTCGGCGACGAGGTGCAAAAAGTGTTTCAGGTCTGAGGCCTTCGGCCGCTGCTCGCCGCCACCCTCACTCCGCCGCGCTGACCGGTGGCCCGCAGCGTCGAAATCGGCGAGAGCCTCGAAGCGGCGCTCGAACGTTTCCGCAAAGTCGCTGTCAGCCTCCAGCCCACAAACGGTTCACCCGCAAAGTAATTCCAGCGCTCACATCGGCATGGACCGCCGGGTCAAGCCCGGCGGTGACGCGTCTAGGCGGCACAGACAGGTTCCGCGCCAGTCAGGATATGGTGTTTGCGGATGTAATTGCGGCCGGCCTCGATCGCCTTACGGTCGACGAGATCGACGCGGCGCGCCAGCAAGACTTCCAGCGCCTCTTTGAAATCGACAAAAGCGTGTAAGATCGGCGTCGCGCTCGGCGAACTCGACGAGAAAATCGAGATCGCTCTTTGCCGGATCGAAATCTGCTCGGCGCGCCGCGGAGCCGAAGAGGTCGAGACGCCGCACATGGAAGCGGCGGCACAGATCCCGCAGTTCTTCGCGATGTGACGCAATATCGGCAATCATGGGTCACTCCATGATTGGGAATAGCACGGTCCGCGTCAAGAAACCTCGGCCGTCCTGCCCGCACTTGTTGCCGCGTTACGCGGCGGCATCTACGTCTTGGCGCGGGGACCCCTGCCCGGCCATGACGGCTTGGGATTTTTCGTCGCCGATACGAGCGAGATTTCG
>CAWFLM010000012.1:0-15805 GCA_963816565.1 uncultured Alphaproteobacteria bacterium
TCTTTTTGCGGGACGGCCTTATTTGCTTCGCGACCGTCTTGGCGCCCGCGCTCTTAGTTGCTGCCATATCTATCTCCACCAAGCCTGTCCGTACCAAGCGGGCTTCGCGCCTTTGCCCCAAACTACGCCCCTACCCTATGGTCATGCGCCACACCGGGTAGACGGGTCCTTCCCTTGTGCCGAAGGCCAACGCACAAAGCCCTCGAGCGGACGGCCAAAAGGGGCAGCGCCGACCGTAGCAGATGCCGCCCGAATCGAGAGGCTTTCAGTCTTCGCGGAACTCCGTTAAGCTCCGACTAACCCTGTTCGCCGCGCCCCGCGGTCTCCTTATTATTCGGCCACCCTGGCGTCCAGAGCCAGCGCCAAACTAGAGCGCGCGCGTCGGACGGCCGGATTCGTTGCCGAAACCCTCAATTAATGCCTCGGTACCCTCGAGGGTCGACAGCCGGGACTTCACGTCGCGCAGACGAGAATAATTAGCCTCGCTGTTGTCCTGTCCGAGCGCCAATTCTGCGTCCTTAAGTTCCCTAGTTAGGGAATGCCACTGCCGATGCAAGGCAAGAAGCTGCTTCCAGGTCTGCAAAACATCGCCGGAACCCGCTTCAGGCCTCGCGACCCAGACCGAGGGCGTGGTGATCGACCGCTCAACCCGCGCGAGAAGGTCCGCGAAGCCCCGGCGCGTGAGTTCCACAAGGAGCCTCGCACGTCCTGCTCGCGGGACTGACCCGATTCCGCGTCCGGAGGCCTGTCCCGGCCCTCACCGAAATGATGCGCAAGAACGTCGATCAGCGCGGCTTTGAGCCGGTTCGCATCGCCGTGGCGGAACTCGGTTTCGGCGAGTTCCTCGAGGCGATCGTGCAGCAGCGAAGGATGATTGAGCGCCGCCTGCAGGATCAGCGCCTCCCGCAGCGGAATGGCGGTGCGGTGGCCCCGGTGCAGCGGGCTCGCCGCGAGCTGCGGGCTCGCGGTCACGTATCCGCGGCCATAGGCCATGCGGGGCGAATAGGTCGGCGTCCCCGCGTTCGGCGATCGCGGTCCTGCGGTCGCCGCGCTCACCGCCGCGTCCGCGATCGTTCCAGCTGCCGCGGCGCGTATTGGCACCTCGACCGGCGCAAACAGCGCCCGGAGCCTCGCGGCGAAGTCGGAGCGGTAATAGCGGCGTACGGTTTCGTCGGCGATGGTGTTCGTCACCTCGATCAGCCGCGCTTCGAGCGCGGCACGCCGCTCGGGGGTTGCGAAGGTGCCGGCTTCTGTCTCGCGCGTCCACAGCACGTCGGCGAGCGGCCGGGCGGCGCCCAGCACATCCTCGATTGCCTCGCGTCCGCCGGAACGCACCAGATCGTCGGGATCCTGTCCGTCCGGCAGTGCTGCGAGCTTGAGGCTTTTGCCCGGCTTGATCAGCGGCAGCGCGACATCCAGCGCGCGATACGCCGCGCGTTTGCCGGCATCGTCGCCGTCGAAGCACAGCATCGGTTCGTCGGCCATCCGCCACATCAGCGCAAGCTGCTCGGCGGTGAGCGCGGTGCCAAGCGGCGCGACGGTGGCCTCGAAGCCCGCCGTCACCATGGCGATGACGTCGATATAGCCTTCGACCGCGATGACGCGCCCGCCTTCATGCGCGGCCTTGCGCGCCGTTGCGATGTTGTAAAGCGTGGCGCCTTTGTGAAAGAGCGGCGTCTCGGGCGAATTCAGATATTTCGCCGACATTTCCTTGTCGAGCGCGCGGCCGCCGAACGCGATCACCCGTCCGCGCCAGTCGCTGATCGGAAACATCACGCGGTCGCGGAAGCGGTCATACGGCACCGGGATATCTTCGCCGGCGACCAGCAGCCCCGCCTCGACCATGTCCTCGACCGAAATCTTCGCGGCGCCGAGATGCTCCTTGAGCGCGTATTGCTCGCCCGACGCATAGCCGAGCCGAAACTGCAACTGCGTCGCCGAGGCGAAATGCCGCGGTCGGCGAGATAGCCGCGGCCGCGCGCGCCGGTGCGCGCCGCGAGATTGGCCTCGAAAAATTTTGCCGCCAGATCGACGATGTCGTGCAGCGACTTGCGGCGCTCCTCGTAAGCCTGCGCTTCGCGCGTCATCACCGGCAGGGGCACGCCGGCCTGCCCGGCCAGCCGCTCGACCGCCTCGGGGAAGCTCACCCCTTCGGTCGCCATCACAAAATCGAAAATGTTGCCGTTCTTGCCGGAGGAGAAGTCAAACCACATCGCCTTCTGGTCATTGACGAAGAACGACGGCGTTTTCTCCTTGTTGAAGGGCGACAGCCCTTTCCACTCGCGGCCGGCTTTGCGCAATTTGATGCGCTGGCCGACGACTTCCGAAACCGGAAGCCGCGCCCGCAGTTCATCGAGGAATTGCGGAGAAAATCGCATGGTGATTCGGGGAGCTTATCGCGGAAGCGGGCCAAATAGGGGGCGGCCGGCCCGTCAGGCCGCCTCCGGGCCGATTGTCCCGGTTATCCACAGGCAAACAAGGTGCGGGCCGGATTACCCGGCGAGCAGTTCTTCACCATCGCGCTGGCCTTGCCGAAATCCATCTGTCCGGAGAAGCGTTCCTTGAGCGCCGTCATGGTGCGGCCCATGTCCTTGAGCGTGGCCGCTTCGAGTTCCTTGATCAGCGACGAGATCGCCTCGCCCGCTTCGACGTCGGACAAGCTGCTTCGGCAGGTATCCGGAGATGATCGTCGATCTCCTCGCGCTCCTGGTCGGCGAGTTCGGCGCGTCCGGCTTTCTCGTAGATTTCGAGCGATTCCTGCCGCTGCTTGATCATCTTGCCCATAACGTCGAGGATTTCGGCATCGCTGAGCGTGAGCGCGTTCCGCGGCGCTGGTCTCGCGCTTCAATATCTCGGCATTGATCAGGCGCAGCGTCGAAATGCGGCGCTTGTCGCCTGCCTTCATTGCGGTCTTTGAGGGCGTTGTTGATATCGTCGCGCAACACGGCTATGGCCTCATGCAATTCGCAAAATCGCCCGCACGGCGGGCGGCGCGCGCACGATGATGTAGGCGCTTGCCGATGTTGACACAACCGCAGACCCGGCAGCTCTGGGACGATCCCGCGCCGACGGCGCTGCTCGTGCTGGCCGACGGCACCGTGCTCGAAGGCTTGGGCTTCGGCGCGACCGGCCATGCCGTCGGCGAAGTCTGCTTCAATACCGCGATGACCGGTTACGAGGAAATCCTCACCGATCCGTCCTATGCCGGCCAGATCATCACCTTCACCTTTCCGCATATCGGCAATGTCGGCACCAACGAGGAGGACATCGAGACCGTCAACCTCGCGGCGACGCCAGGCGCGCGCGGCGTCATTCTGCACTCGCCGATCACCGCGCCGTCGAATTATCGCGCCACGCGCCATCTCGATGCCTGGCTCAAGAGCCGCGGCGTCATCGGGCTTTCGCGGCATCGACACCCGCGCGCTCACCGCGCTTCATCCGCAAGAACGGCATGCCGAACGCGGTGATCGTCCACGAGCCGTCCGGCCGCTTCGATCTCGATGAGCTCAAGCGCGAAGCGAGGCAATGGCCGGGACTGGTCGGCATGGACCTCGTGCCGATGGTGACTTCCGGCCAGCGCTTCACCTGGCAGGAGACGCCGTGGGTCTGGGGCGAAGGCTACGGCGAAATGCGCGACGCCGGAATTTCACGTCGTCGCCATCGATTACGGCATCAAGCGCAACATTCTGCGCCAGCTCGCCGGCAGTCGTTGCAGGGTGACGGTGGTGCCGGCGCAGACGTCGGCCGCCGACATTCTGGCGCTCAAGCCGGACGGCATTTTTCTCTCCAACGGCCCCGGCGATCCGGCCGCGACCGGCGAATATGCCGTGCCGGTGATCCGCACCCTGATCGAGCAAAAGCCGGTGTTCGGCATCTGCCTCGGCCACCAGATGCTGGGCCTCGCGCTCGGCGGCCAAGACCATGAAGATGCATCAGGGCCATCACGGCGCGAACCATCCGGTGAAGGATCTCGCGACCGGCAAGGTCGAGATCACCTCGATGAATCACGGCTTCGCGGTCGACCGCGCCAGCCTGCCGCCGAACGTCGTGGAAACCCACGTCTCGCTGTTCGACGGCTCCAATTGCGGGCTCGCGCTCAAGGACCGGCCGGTATTCTCGGTTCAGTACCATCCCGAGGCGTCGC
The DNA here is from genome assembly GCA_963816565.1 of uncultured Alphaproteobacteria bacterium. Taxonomy (GTDB): domain Bacteria; phylum Pseudomonadota; class Alphaproteobacteria; order Rhizobiales; family Xanthobacteraceae; genus BOG-931. The sequence goes on from CAWFLM010000012.1 coordinate 4,145, forward strand.
CCGGCCCGCGCGACAGCCACGGGCTGTTCAAGCGGTTTGTCGACCTGATGCGGGAGTTCAAACGGAGCTTGAGCGCGGGCAAAATCCGGGCCTGAGGTCAGACAATTTCAACCCCATATCGGCTAAAATGACCGAGCCGCCTCGGCGAGACGAACATACCATGCCGACCCCCAGCCCGCGTTCCGTGCCGATCACCCATAAATTCGCCGACGACGGAACGATCCCGAACAATCCGGTGCTGCCGTTGGTGATGTACCGCGGCGGGCATCGATCTCGCCGGCTCGCCCGACCCGGAGGAGATCGATCGAGAAGACCTTCGCCGCGAACGGCTGGGGCGGGATGTGGCGCAACGGCGTTTATCCTTACGTCCACTATCATTCGATGATTCACGAGGCGATGGGCGATCGCGCGCGGTCGCGCCAGGGTCCGCTTCGGCGGCGACAAGGGCGGGAGATCGATATCGCGCCCGGCGATGTCGTCGTGCTGCCGGCCGGCACCGGCCACCAGGGCCTGAGCCAAACGCCGGACCTTGTCGTGATCGGCAGCCTATCCGCCGAGTCGGCAAATACAATCTCTGCCGCGGCAGCAAGGCGGAACACGCAGGCGCTCGACTCGATTCCCGCGTGCCGCTGCCGCAGACCGATCCGGTGTTCGGCGCCGAAGGCCCGCTGATCGCACTGTGGCGGGCATGATCACCGACTGGCTGGCGTTCTGGGACGGTCCGCATTTCATTTACGTCAGCGCGCGCCACAAGGATGTCCACTATCGCCTGATCGCGAAAGAGATCGCGGCGCTGGTCCCCGGCCCCGACGCACGCGTGCTCGATTACGGCTCGGGCGAGGCGCTGCACGCCGACCTCGTCGCTGACGCCGCCGGCGAACTCTTGCTGTGCGAAGCGGCCGCCAGCGTGCGCGCGGGCCTCGAAAAGCGTTTTGCCGGACAACCCGAAAATCCGCGTCGATCGCGCCGCACGAAATCGCGCGGCTGCCCGAGCACTCGCTCGACCTGATCGTCATGCACTCGGTCGCTGCAGTATGTGACGCCGGCCGGCGCCGGCGTGCTGTTCGCGCTGTTTCACCGCATTTTGAAATCCGACGGCCTGCTCGTGGTGAGCGACGTCATCCAGCCGCAGACCGCTGCCGCGACCGATGCGTTTCGCTGCTGCGGTTCGGCATGGCCAACAGATTTTTCTTTGCCGCGCTGTGGGGCCTCGCGCGCACGCTGTTGTCGGATTACTGGCGGCTGCGCTCGCAACTCGGGCTGACGCGCTATGCCCAGGCGCCATGATCGAGAAACTCAGCGCCGCCGGCTTCACCGCGGAACGCGCGCCGGCCAATATCGGGCACAATCAGGAACGCCGGACCTACTACGCGCGTCCGCGCTAGACCCGTTCAGGCGACCGCTGCGAGCGCGCGCATGCGCGCCTGATCCACCAAGGCTCCGTTGCTTGATGACATGCGCCGGCGGTTCGTGAAAGCGCAGCGCCTCGATGACGTCGGGTTGGTTCAGCACGACAAGGTCGGCCACCGCTCCCTCGGTCAACCGGAAGCCCGGAAGGTTGATGGCGGTGGCCGCGTCGACCGTGATCATGTCGTAGAGCTTTTCGACATCCTGCCGCGTCATCATCCATAACAGGTGCGAGGCGAGGAACGCGACTTCCAGCATGTTGTTGCGGCCGAACGCGTAGTAGGCGTCGGAAATATCGTCCTGGCCGAGGCAGACGACGACGCCCTCGGCCAGCAATTCCTTGACGCGCGCGTGCAACGGACCGGTGTGCGGATCGGTCACGACAGCGATCCGCGCCGCACGCAAAAGCCGCGCGAGCCGCTGCACATAGGGCATCGGATAAAGGCTCATCGCCCGGCAATGGTGCGCGAGCGCGCGGCCGTGCCAGCCGCGCTCGATGGTCTCGACCGCCATCATTTCCAGCGTGCGCAAACCGGGATCGCCGGCATCGTCAAGAAGCATGGAAACGTCCTTGTCGAATTTTTGCGCAAGATCGAAACAGGCTTTCACGTGCTTCGCGGCATCGGCCGTCGGTAAACTCGATCCACGGAATGCCGCCGACCACATCGGCGCCGAGCGCCATCGCCTCGCTGCATCAGTTCGAGCGCGCCCGGCTCGCGGACGATGCCGTCCTGGGCGAAGGCGACGATTTGCAGATCGACAATGCCGCGGAATTCGTCGCGAACGCGAATGAGCGCCTTCACGCCTTCAAGACGCGCCTTGCCGTCAACGTCGGCAAAAGCACGAATGTGCAAGTTGCCGTGAAGCGCCGCCAGCGCCACGGCGCGGCGCGCATTTTCGACGATCCAGGATTTCCGCGTATTTTTCTTTGATCTTGCTGGCGAGTTCGATGCCGGCCATCGCTTTGCCCATCGCCTCGCCCTGATAGGACTTGAGCGCTTCCTCCTCCATCATCGGCAAGCGTCCACACCTTGCACAGATGCAGGTGCGGATTGACGAAGGATTCGGTCACCAGATTGCCGCCGGCGTCGATCTCCGTCGTTCCGCGGCGATCGAGATTTTCACCGATAGCAACGATGCGGCCGTTCTTGATGCCGATCTCGGCAAGCCGATCGCGGCCGCGGAGCCGGGCACGGCGGATGGCGATGTCGAACGGCTGATCCATTGCTCGATTTTAGTTCAAGGCGCTGCGAAAGCTTCTTGCTGCTAAAAGCCGACATATACCCCGGTCGTGGTGTATTTCCACCAAAGCGAAACTCTATTCTCGATCTCTTAGTTGCTCCGACCGCACTATTTCCCCTGAGACAGGGAGCTTGCATGGTATTGCGCATTCTCACGGTCTGTCGCATCGTGATTTTAAGGATTTAGCGACCAGCTTTCCGCGTGCTCGGCGGCGATTCAACGATGGGTCCGATCAATTGACCGTATCCGATGCAAAAAATGGGCTGCCCCCGTCCCACAAGCGGTGGTTCAACCCCTGACCCGCGCCGCGATCTTTCTGATCGTGACCATAAATCCTGGCGTCGAAAATCGTGCGGCCGTCCGGTCATTCTGCGGAGACCTGCCGGCGCTCCTTCGCGCCGTGGGTTTCCGCGACATCGAAGGCGAGCTTGTCCTGCGTCCTCGGATTTGGATCGGATGCGTGGGACAGGCTTTTCGGCACGCCGCGGCCGGCCGAGCTGCATCCGTTCCGCGAAATCAAGGCCGGTCCCCGCCATGCCGTCGCCACGCCCGGCGACATGCTGTTTCACATCCGCGCCAAGCGCATGGATCTCTGCTTCGAGCTGGCCACCCAGATCATGGCGCGGCTCAAAGATGCGGTTTCGCCCGTCGACGAGGTACACGGCTTTAGATATTTCGATGACCGTGATCTGGTCGGATTTGTCGACGGAACGGAAAATCCGACGGATCAAGCGGCACTCGACGCCGCACTCGTCGAGCCTGGAGGACGCCGCGTTTGCCGGCGGCAGCTACGTGATCGTGCAAAAATACTTGCATGATCTGGCCGGCTGGAACGCGCTATCCACCGAAGCTCAGGAACGCATCATCGGCCGCACCAAGCTTTCAGACATCGAGCTTGATGACGCTGTCAAACCAACATGCGCTCACAATGCGCTCACCACGATCGTGGAGGACGGCAAGGAAGTAAAGATCGTTCGCGACAACATGCCGTTCGGCTCGGTGGCGAAGGCGGAGTTCGGGACCTATTTCATCGGTTACGCTCGTTCGCCCCGAACGATCGAGCAAATGCTGGTGAATATGTTCGTCGGCCGGCCTCCTGGCAATTATGACCGGTTGCTGGATTTCAGCCGCGCTGTAAGCGGCAGTCTTGTTCTTCGCGCCGTCGGCGACGTTCCTGGAGAATGTCGCGGACGACGAGCCCGTGGCGCCTTTGCCGCCGCGCTGCGGTTGCGGCGCCGGCGCAACCGGCGGCATCTGCGCGCGATGGATCGCTCGGTATTGGTTCCCTCAAAGGAGATCCTCCTCATGAATAATCTTTACCGCGAGCTTGCTCCGATCTCAGACGCGGCGTGGTCTCAGATCGAGGAGGAGACCTCCCGCACGTTCAAGCGCTACCTCGCCGGACGGCGCGTCGTTGACATGCAGGGTCCGGGCGGTGTCGCGCTTCCGGCCATCGGCACCGGCCATTTGCGCGATATTAAAGCGTCCGGCGACGGCATCATCTCGCGCCAGCGCGAGGTGAAAGCGCTGGTCGAACTGCGCGTACCCTTCGAGCTTAGTCGCCAGCAGATCGACGATGTCGAGCGCGGCGCTAACGACTCAGACTGGCAGCCCGCGAAGGACGCCGCGCAGAGGATAGCCTTTGCGGAAGATCGCGCCATATTCGAAGGCTATGTCGCCGGCGGAATCGGCGGCATCCGGGAAGGGACCAGCAATCCAGTGACGGCGCTTCCAGCCGACGTGCGCGCCTACCCGGACGCCATCGCCAAAGCGGTAAGCCAGTTGCGTCTGGTCGGCGTCAACGGTCCATATTCCGTGCTGCTCAGCGCCGATGCCTACACCAGCCTCAGCGAGACCAGCGATCACGGTTATCCGGTACTTGACCACGTCAAACGTCTGGTGGATGGCGAAATTATATGGGCGCCGGCAATCGCGGGCGCATTCGTGCTGACAACCCGCGGCGGCGATTTCGGCCTGTACATCGGCCAGGACGTATCGATCGGCTATCTGAGCCACACCGAAGCAGTCGTCCGCCTTTACCTACAGGAGACATTCACTTTTCTCTTGCTCACGACGGAAGCTGCTGTCGCGTTAGCTCCCCCTGCGGACGCGCGGTCGAATCCCGCTCAGCGAAAGCAGCGCTGATCCATCGAGATCAGCGCATTCGCTTCCGAACGAAAGCTGCAGTCGTCGTGATGGAGAAGAGCCAACAAAGAGTAACTTGTCGACAAAAGATTTATAAGCTCCGCCCCAAAAAGACGTCCAAAAAGACTTGCCCAAAAAGAAGAGGTCGCCTGCGATATTTTTCGCAAGCGACCTTCATTGTCATCCGACGCAGGCGACATGTCGGCGTCTTTAGTTCTTCGCCTGCCCGTTGGCCTTCAGAAAGTCCTGATAGGTGAGGCCCGCGTAGTTCGGCGTGGTCGGCGCTTGCGTTGCGTCGGCAGCCGGCGCCACAGGCGCTGCGTCGATGGATTTGCTGCCGGCCGGCGACACCGGGGTCGTGTCGGACAGGCCCCACCGACCGGCGCGCTGGCCGCTTCTTTGGTGAAGACTCGGCAAACACCACTAGGCCATCCTGCGTGTAAGCCTTGGTCAGGCAGGTGCACGGACCGGGCGAAGCCACAGACACCGGGGCCGCATCCGCGAGTTCACCAGCAACCGTATCGATAGATACAGCGACCATCACGGAGAATCCAGTGCCCGTGACCATTGAATGCCCAGCCGGGTTGACCCGGGAAACCTGGACGGCCGGGATAGCCTGGACGGCCCGGATTGAGGATCGGAAGGCCAACCGTGCGACCGCCGCCACCGTTGTAGCCGCCTGTGCCAGTGCCGACGCGGCCACCGTTACCGGTACCAGTACCGACCTGGCCACCATTGTTGCCGGCGGTGCCGAGACCGCTGCCGGCGCGCTGCTGTTGCCGAAGTTGTTAGCGGAAACGGTGCTGTACTGTACCGGAAACTGAGCTGGCGCCGAAGGCGCGTACCGCTGGCGGTCTTGTCCGCGAGACACTGTGGTTGACGCCGCTGCCGCGACTGGCATTACCGCCGCCGCTGGAACCACGGGCATAAGATTCGCTAGATGAAACGAGGCAACGGTGATCGTGGCCGCGGCTGCAAGGCTGAGGATGAGGGTGCGTGACATCGTTGTTCTCCAGGGTCCGAGTAAGGGAAAGGGTTGCGATACCCGTTAGTCGGAGTTGTCGGAGAAAGGTTCAGGGCCGGTGAAGATCGCGATCGGCCTCGAGCGCGCCGCCGCAAGCGGGCCGGCAGGCGCCCTTAACTGGCGGGCCCTCATCAATGCCGGATAGGATCGATTGGCGGATTGCAATGAAAGTCTATTGGACCAGTTCGAGCACAAAATCCATCGGCTCGGCAATCGAATAACCCGAGTTAAGAAGCATCGTAAAATCCGCCGCTTTTTCGGTCAGTGGAATAAACTCAGTCATGATGCCGACAAGATGAAAGTATATTTCAGAACCCTCCGGATCGATTTCAAATACCGGCCCTCCGCTGTTTCCCCTGTACACCGGGCCATCAATAATCAAAGAACGTCTTTGCGGATCTTTTCCGGCGATAAAAGCCTTTCGCAGCAGCGGCCGCAGCGGATCGAATTGTTGGTGTCAGGAAGACCCAGCGACGCCGGGTAGCCATACAAAATAGCATCGTTTCCGACCAGAACTTGATCGAACTTTCGGACCGCAATCATTCCCGCACTAACCAGGCCGCTGTCCGCAAATTCGACTTTTGCGACCCCCGGCGAAAAGAATGTCATCAGCGAGTGATCCTGGGCTTCCTTCAGAATCCCGAGCTTGATGGCTGCAACATCTCTCGTTTTGTGCGGCTTCACATCGCCCCGATCCAGCAGCATTTTGAAATCGACCCTCAGCAAAATCCGCTGCGGCGTCGGCTGATCCATCGAGTATGACACCAGTTCAAGAACCAGATCCGGCACTTCGGCTTTGTGGGTTTTTTCGTTGGGCAGGCCTGACGCTATGACGTGTTTTGCGGTCACCAAATATTCTGCATTGGCGGTACCAAAATAAAAACCCGAGCCAAAGCCCAACGTCGTTCCACTACTGTTTTTCATGATAACCAAGACGGGATAGGCCAAATTGTCGTCGGGAATCATCCGCCTCGCCTGCGCCAAATTGATCGACACGAACGGCCAAAGCGACGACCAGGAACAAGCGGCTGATTTGGAGCAGGTGATTCATCGCAACAGCCTTTCAAGATCGGACCTCGCTTTTGGCAGACGCGCCTTTAGCCGCCTCAACTGTAGAACAGCGCGCCCATTTCGTCGCCCGTCGTTCCGAGCTGGAATGCCGTCGCCAAAAAACTATTTAAGACACTCGCACTAACAAAAAAGAGACAGGTCGCCTGCGATACGTTTCGCAGGCGACCTTCATTCTCATTTCCGGCGTGGGCGTTTTGCCGGCGTCTTCAGTTCTTTTCCGCTGCCTGCGCTGCCGCCTGGCCGTTGGCCTTCAGGAAGTCCTGATAGGTGAGGCCCGCGTAGTTCGGCGTGGTCGGCGCTTGCGTTGCGTCGGCAGCCGGCGCCACGGGCGCTGTGTCGTTGGACTTGCTGTTGGCCGGCGGTACCGGGGTAGCGTCGGAAGAGGCGCCGCCGATCGCCGCGCTGGCTGCTTCTTTGGTGCACATATCGGCGAACACCACCAGACCGGCCTGCGTGTAAGTCTTGGTCAGGCAGGTGCACGGACCGGGAGCAGCCGCAGATACGGGCGCCGCATCCGCGAGGTCACCATCCACCGGGTCGATGACGATCCAGCGGCCACCACGGAAAATCCAGTGTCCGTGACCATGGCCGGCCCAACGGCCGGGAGCCGGAGCCGATCCGGGTGACCGGGACGGTCGCCATTGCGGGCTACACGTCCGCCACCATCGCGGCCGCCGCGGCCGGCGCCGGTACGTCCGCCGACATTGACGTGACCGCCGACGCTGGCATGACCGCCGAAACTGGCATGACCGCCGCCGCCGCCGAAACCGTGGGCGTAAGAAGCGCTGGAAGCAAGCGAGGCGACGGTGATCGTGGCCGCGGCTGCGAGGGTGAGGATCAGGGTGCGTGACATGGTCGTTCTCCAGGGGTTGCGAGGGTTGGGCGTTTCGATACCCGTTGGTCGGTGGCTCCCGGAGAAAGGTTCAAAGGGGACAGTGAAATTCTCGATAGGCGCGGGGCGGGACCGGCCGGGGTCGAGCGGCGAGCCGCCTACTATTAAGTTTGCTTGAGTCGGCGTTGGCGGAGCTGACGCTGAAAGCCCATAAAACAAGGCTTTTGGCCTTCGGCTTGCCCTACCGCACATGAATAAGGAAACTGCCGGTACTCGAGTAGCCGAACCGCGCAAATTTTCTTCGATTTCAATTGAACCTGGGCGCCGCTCCCAACGACCAATTTTACGAGCCGATAGCCTGCCGATGCAGACGACTTCGGACGAGGTTCTGATCGGAAGGATCGCCAATGGCGACCGGCTCGCCATGCAGGTGCTGTTCGCGCGTCACCATGTCCGGGTTTACCGATTCGTGCTGCGGCTGGTGCGCAACGAGGCAACGGCGGAGGATTTGATCAGTGAGGTGTTCCTCGACGTCTGGCGGCAGGCCGGCAGGTTCGAGGGACGGTCAGCGGTGTCGACCTGGATGTTGAGCATCGCCCGCTTCAAGGCGCTGTCGGCGCTGCGCAAGCGTACCGAGGAGGAGCTGGATGACGAGACGGCCAGCGCGATCGAGGATCATGCCGACGATCCGGAGGTCTCGCTGGCGAAGAAGGATAAAGCCGCCGTGTTGCGGCAATGCCTGGGCAAGCTCTCGGCCGAGCACCGGGAGGTCGTCGACCTCGTATACTACCATGAGAAATCGGTGGAGGAGGTCGCGGGCATTGTCGGCATTCCGGAGGCGACCGTGAAGACGCGCATGTTCTATGCGCGGAGGAAACTGTCGGAGCTCCTCAAGGAGCAAGGAATGGATCGAGGTTGGCCATGACCGCGGCGCAAGGAAAGCGAGCCGAACGAAATCGAACTCCTGCTGCCTTGGCACGCGGCGGGAACGCTCAGCCAACGCGACAAGCAGCGCGTGGAAGCCGCGCTCGCCAACGACCCGGAGCTTGCGCGCCGCTACCAGCTGGTGCGCGAGGAGCTTGGCGAGACCATCCACCTCAACGAGACGCTGGGGGCGCCATCGGCGCGCGCCATGGAAGCGCTATTCGCCAAGATCGACGCCGAGCCGGCGCGAGCCCCGGCGGTGTCGATCAATGTCGGCGTGCGCATTCGCGAATTTTTGCCGGCCTTTCGCCGCGCACGCTTGCCTGGTCGGCAAGCGCGGCGATGCTGGCCATTCTGCTGCAGGCCGGATTGATTGCCGGCATTCTGTTCAAAGAACAAGGCGCCCAGACTGCGGCCAACTACCAAACGGCCTCGCTGTCGCGCCCGGCCAGCGGCGAAGGTTCCTATGCGCTGATCCGTTTCCAGCCGCAGGCCAATGCCGCCGAAATCAGCAAATTCCTGGAAACCAACAAACTCACTATCGCCGACGGCCCGTCGCCGGGCGGGCTATATCGGGTGCGCGTCGCGCCGAGCAAGGTTTCCGGTACGGACCTCACCGGCATCGTGAAGAAGCTGCAGGACAATAGCGTTGTGGGCTTTATCGCCCCCACGGAGTGATCGTCCTGCCACAGTTTGGCTTGAGAGTTCTGCCATTGAAGGCGTTGCCGACACTAGCGCGGTGCGCACCGCCGTATCGGGAGGTTGCCATGCGAAGCAAGCGATGACGTCCCGATCGATCCTGGGGGTTATGCTCTTCGGTTTGTTTTGGCGGTAGCTGCATTGACAAATCTGGCCCCGCCGCAGCGCGCGGCTTCGGCGGCGGCGTTTTGGCGGGGGGGCGCGCGGATGTTCGCGGCATGCGCGGCGGCGGATCGCACCACGAATGACGCGGAGTAGCGGCAGGACAAGTGGCGGTACATCCACCAAACGCGACGTCGGCAATTCGAGCGGACCAGGACAACAAACACGTCGGGGACGGCCAGCCATCACGCGAACGTCGGCCGCCAATTCCGGAACAAAAACGACAAATACTGAACCAACTACAATTCTAGCTTGAGTTCATCCGGCAAGCACCGTCAAAAACGACGCATCAGGGGAACGGCAACATTTCGACCTCGAAAACATTGACGAATCAACACCGGTTCGAAAACAACCAACATCAGGGGAGCAGCAACACTTCCACTGCGAACACGTCGACGACTGCCGGCTCGAGAACAACGACACGCAAGGAAGCGGCAACAATTCCACCGTGAACAGGTCGGCGAGCAATACCGGCTCAAGAACCACGACCACGACCGGCAACACGTCGACATCGAACACGTCGAACGCCAATGCCGGCTCGACGACAACAAACACACAGGGGCCGGCCAACACCCACCGGAAACACTCAGCCGCCAACAACGGCTCGAGGACGGGAAGCACGCCGGGGACCGGCGGCAATTCCACATCGAATACGCCGGGCGCCACTACCGGTTCGGACACTGGTCGGGCCGGGGACGGTCGCTAATGCCGGCTCGAATACATCTGACACGCCGCGCGGTGGCGGCCGCGTTCCCGGCTGCAGTGCCGAACATTCCGCCGGGGCCTGTTGGTCTTGGCGGTGGCGGTGGCGGCGCAGGGGGTGGCGGCGGAGGTGCCGGTGGCGGCGGCGGAGGTGGCGCGGGTGGCGGAGCCAATGTGGCCAGCAGCGGCGTCCCACCGCGAAACGAGCGGCGCTACGTACCTGACGAAGTCATCGCTGAGTTTTCGTCGACCGCGACGCCGCAATCGATCGATCAGCTCGCACGCCGGTACAATTTGACCCGGCTTGAATCGCAAAGCTTCCCATTGATCGGCACCATCATTTACCGCTGGCACATCAACGGCCGCCGCTCAGTCCGGATACAATCGGTGCGATCGAAGACCAGCGCGTCGTCGCCAGAGCACAGCCCAATTACCTTTTCACGCTGCAAGCAGACGCCACAACCCCGGCGACAAAAACCCGCGGCGACGATTCGGCCCAATACGCCCTCGGCAAGCTGCACATCGAACGCGCGCATCAAGTCGCGACCGGGAAAAACATTCCGATTGCCTTGATCGACTCCGAGATCGACGTGAAACATCCGGACCTGAATGGAGCAATCACAAAAAGCTTCGATCCGCTCGGTGGAGATGCCAAGCCGCACCCGCACGGCACTGCCATGGCAGGCGCCATCGCCGCGCACGGGAAACTTTCCGGCATCGCTTTAGGCCCGCATCTGTTGGCGGCGCGCGCCTTCGACAACACCGCGGGCGAGACCAAGGGTACCTCTCTTGCGATCTACAAAAGCCTGCAGTGGGCCGCGGACAATGGCGCTCGCGTCATCAACATGAGCTTCGCCGGCCCCGCCGACCCCGACATGCACCGGATGCTGGCGGCCGCATACGAGAAAGGCATCGTGCTGGTAGCGGCAGCCGGAAACGCCGGACCCAACTCCGCACCGCTTTATCCGGCGGCCGATCCCGACGTCATCGCGGTGACTGCCACCGACAGCAATGACGGTCTGTTCAAGATGGCCAACCGCGGCTCATACATTGCCGTTGCTGCTCCGGGCGTGGAGATTCTGGCACTGGCGCCCGGTAAACCGTATCAGATCACCACGGGCACCTCGGTCGCCGCGGCGCATGTCAGCGGGATCGCGGCAATGCTGCTCAAAGAAAAACCTTCGCTCACGCCCAACAAGTCCGCTCGATCATCATGTCTACTGCCAAGCCGCTCGGATCGGCCGGCCAGCGATCGGACTTTGGCGCCGGACTGGTCGATGCCTACCAGGCGGTGACGGCGATAGGAACGGCAAGCCGGCGGTTAAACAGGACGCCGAACAGGCAAAGGAATAATCGCAAAGCCGATCGGCGTGCTAGCCTTGCCGTGACACCGACGGTATCGGCCATGACCGCGCCGTGTGCGCCGAGCGGTTTTTCGTCGCCAATTGTTGAA
>CAWFLM010000013.1:0-98658 GCA_963816565.1 uncultured Alphaproteobacteria bacterium
CAAGCCTGATCGTCGCGTCGACAATGCTGATCGCGGTTTGCGCCGTGATCGTGCCGTTGTTGGAAACATTGCCGACAAAGGTCGATATTGGCGCGTAGACGCCGCTGCCCGTCCGATAACCGATCTGGATGCCGACAAACCCGGCCGAAATCGTGCCGGTGTTGGTGATGCCTCCCGGGCTGCCGGTGGTGCCGAAGGTCACGATGCTGTCGGCGAAGATGCCGTAATTGGCGGAGATCGTGCCGGCATTGGTGATGCCGCCGAGGAAGGTGTTGAGCGAGACGGCAATGCCGGTATCGTTGGCATGGAGCAGGCCGCCGGCGGCATTGTCGATCCCGCCGGAGAAAGTAAAGCCGCTAAAGACGGCGATGGCACCGATGCCCGCGGAAATGGTGCCGGAATTGGTGATGCCATTGGCGAAGGTCAGCACCTGGAAGCTCTGGATGCCGTAGCCGCTCGCCGAAATCGTACCGGCATTGGTGATGCCGCCCGAAAAACTGGTGACGCCGCCGGAGAGATAGATGCCGGTGCCCGCGGCCGCCGACAGTAGGCCGGCGCTACTGATGCCGCCGGAGAAGCTCTTTCCCGTAATCGAAATGACGTTGCCGGCGGCCGCGTCGATCTTGCTCGCACTGTCGACCAGAATGCCGTGGGTAGCCGTGATGATTCCGCTGTCGACGATTGACCCGGTGAGCGTGCTGCCGAGGATGTCGATGCCGGTCTTGGCGGTGATCGTCCCGGAGTTCGAGATATTGCCGGTGAAGGTCGAGACCACATTGAGCTCGATGGCGGCGCCGGTGACCGAGACCGTTCCGGAACTGGTAATGCCGCCGCCGAACGTGGTGATTGGGTCGAGATAGATGCCCCGGGTTTTGCCGAAGATCGCGCCGGCATTGGTAATGCCGCCGGTGAAGGTCGGGCCGGTGATCGCGATGGCAGTCTTGGTGGACGTAATCGTACTCGCGCTGTTGATCAGGATGCCGTGGCTTGAACCAAGGATTTTGCCATTGTCGACGATCGCGCCGGTGATCGTTGAGCCGGCGATGTCGATGCCGGTCTTGGCGGTGATGGTGCCTAAATTCGAGATATTGCCGGTGAAGCCGGTGACCGCAGTGATCACGATGCCGACGCCGGCGGCGGTCGAGGCGGTGATCGTTCCGGAATTGGTCAGACCGCTGGCGAAGGTGACGATGGTGTCGAGCTTGATGCCGGCGGACGAGGCGGCGCTGACAAGCCCGGAATTGCTGATGCCGCCGGTGAAGGTCGAGACGTTGTTGGCGAGGATCGCGGCCTTGGTGCCGGCTCCGTACACCGTGCCGCTATTGATGACGCCGCCGCCGTAGCTCACCACCGGCGTGGTCGAAGTGCCGATCTGAATGCCGTGGCCGAGCACCTGGATTTCGCCGGCGTTGCTGATGCCGCCGGTGAAGGTCGAGCCGTCGACGAACACCGCATGGCTGCCGCCGACGATCAGGCTCGAACTGTCGATCGCGATGCCGTGCCCGGTAGCAGCATCGATGATGCCGAGATCGATGATCTGTCCATGCACGGTGCTGCCGGCAATGCTGATCCCGGTTTTGGCGGTGATCGTCCCGGAATTCGAGATGTTGCCGGTGAAGGTCGTGACGCCATTGAGCTCGATGGCGGCGCCGGTGACCGAGATTACGCCAGAACTGGTGATGCCGCCGGAAAAACTGGTGACCGGGTCGACATAGATGCCGCGTGCTTTGCCAAGGATCGTGCCGGCGTTGGAAATGCCGCCGGTGAATGTCGTGCCCGTGACCGAGATAGCGGTGGCGGTCGAACTGATCTTGCCGGTGCTGTCGATCAAGATGCCGTGGCTGGTACCAAGGATAATGCCGTTGTCGACGATCGCGCCGGTGATAGTCGAGCCGGCGATGTCGATGCCGGTCTTGGCGCTGATCGTGCCGGAATTGCTGATATTGCCGCTGTTGAAGGTCGGAACTGCGGAGATCAAGATGCCGGCATTGGCGCCGGTGATCGTTCCGGCATTGGTTATGCCGCCACCGAAACTGGTGACGCCGACAATGGAGACGACGGTGCCGGGCGCCGACAATAGTCCGGCGCTCGATATGCCGCCGGAAAATTTCGGCCCGGTGATCGAGATAGCGGCGGTGCCCGCGCTGGTGGCCTCGACCTTGCTGGCGCTATCGATCGAAATGCCGCCGAACAGCGTGCCGGTGTCGACGATCGACCCAGTGATTGTGGTGCTTTTCAGCGTGATGCCGCTCGACGAAACTAGGCCGGTATTGACGATGCCGGCGATGCTGGCGTTGCCGCTAAATACCGTGTTGGCCGCGCAGATGCCGGACACGGTGCCGGTATTTTTGTAGGGGAACGGCCCTGAATAGCAGGGACTGGCGAAATCAATCTCTGCATCGTCTGCCGTATAGACGAACGTTCCGACCACACCGCCGACCGTGACCGTCGCATTACTAAACGTGCCGGACAGCCCGCCGCCGGCGTCCAGGATTACATAGGTGTGGCCGGACGTGGCCGTGCTGCCCGCCGCGATGGTGACGGTGGCGTCGCCCAGCGTCGCCGTGCCGCTGATCGTGGTCTCGCTGGCGACGGCGCTGCCGAGCGTTTCCAGATAGCTCGCGCCGGACGCGAAGGTCAAAGCGCCGTTGACGTGGAACAGCCCGCCTGCCGTGCCGGGCGTGCCCGGCTCCAAGGTGCCGCCGCTGTTGACGCTCAGCCCCGCTACCGTGCCGGTGCCGGCGAGCGTGCCGCCGGTGACGGTCCAGGCTTGCGATCCGTTGTTGCTAAGCGTCCAGGTGCCGCTTGCCACGTCGAAGGTGGAGAAGCCGCGATACTGCGCGGCCGAGCCGATCGTGGAAAGATCGAAAGCGCCGCTGCCGGAGCCGCCGAGCTCGAAGGTGTCGCTGCCATTGCCAACGACATTGCCGTTGATGTTGTAGCCGGGTCCGAGCTCGAAGGCGATGCCGCCCACGGCAATGCTGACCGCGTCGCCCCCAGCAGTGCCGGTGATGACGCCAGAATTGAAGACCACGCCGTTGGTAAAGGTTTTGACGGACGAACTGATCAAGATGCCGGTATGGGCGACGATCGTGCCTGTATTGGTGATGCCGCCGGAGAAGGTTGATATCGTTAGGGACCCGGTGGCGGTGCCGACGACGCCCAAATAGATGCCCTTACCGGCCACCGTGATCAGGCCGCTGTTGGTGATCCCGCTCGAGAAGTTCGATATTGTAACGCTCGAAGTCGAGAGCGGGATGCCGCCGACGACAATACCGTTGCCGGCCCCAGTGATTGTTCCACTGTTGGTGATTCCGCCGGAGAAACTCAACAGCGTCGCGGGGTTGCTGCTGGAGGCATAGCCGCCGACCAGGATGCCGTTGCCGGAGGCATTGGCGATCGCGATCCTGCCGCTGTTCGTAATGCCGCCGCCGAAGCTGGTTATCGTAGTGAGACCGAATCTGAGTTGTTGCCGCCGACAAAGATGCCAATACCATTCGCCGAGATCGTGCCGGTGTTGCTGTTGTCAATGCCGCCGTTGAAATTCCCGATGTTTGCGACATAGATACCCTCCGATGCGACAATTGTGCCGGTATTGGTGATGCCGCCGTTGGCGCCAGTGGTGCCAAACTGGGAAGCACCGGTGAACCAGATGCCGTAGGTGGCACCGGTTATCTTGCCTGTATTGGTAATCCCGCCTTGAAAATCCAGATAATAGACGCCGTGACCGCTCGACCCCTGCGCCAAGGACAATGCCTCTGTTCCCTGCAATCGTGCCGCTGTTGGTGATGCCGCCGGTGAAGGTCTTACCGTCGAGCGAGATGCCGAAATCAGTGCCCGAAATCGAGCCATCATTGCTGATCCCGCCTGAGAAGGTGGGACCACGGAGCACGATGCCGGCACTGCCGCTGTAGTCGATCTTGCTCGTGCTGTTGAGGGTGATGCCGCCGACGATAGTGCCGGCACCGTTGATCTGGCCGTTCAGCGTGCCGTTGGAAAAGGAAATACCCGAATTGCTGATCGTTCCCGAATTGTCGATGTTGCCGTTGACGGTTTCGCTGGTGACGCAATAGCCGGTAACGCTGCCACTATTGTTGACTCCGCCGGTGGGAACCGGGGTGCACGCCGCGTAGGCATGTGGCACGCCGCCGCCGATCAGCAGCGCCGCGACCGAACTCGATGCCAGCAGCAAGCGCAGCTTGGCGCCGCCGATGCTCCCTGGAGCTTGCATGCAACAGAGCCCCTGGCCGGTGTCCCCGCCATGGCGGAACCCGGCCCTTTGTCCTAGAGTGAAGGTTATCGGGGCGGTGTGCGACGCCGCAATGTATTGGCATAAATGCGGGTGGTTATAACGGTGTCATAAACTCGAATTTGTCCCGCCGTTGCAAAAATATCACTGCTTATGATCCGGAAATTACTGTCGTGGGAGAGCCATCTCTAACTCAAAGTGGCATTAGAAGCAGTTAGCCGCATAGATTGAGTTAGCCGACCCGGTAGCCGCAACTTGGCCCGCCGCATAGCCGCATGGTAATCGAGACAACCATGGCGCAAGGCCAAGTCGATCAACCTGACAACCAAACTGCCAGCCCGACACTTCATGCCGCTCGGCGAGGCGCTGATGTATGCCGAGCGCTGCCGCAACGAAGGCCAGCTGATGGAGGCGGAGGCGGTCTGCCGCCAGATCCTCCAGACGCAGCCGAACGTGCCGGAAGCCGAGCACCTGCTCGGCGTCATCGCGCACCAGAACGGCAAGCTCGGCGACGCCATCGAGCACGTGCAGCGGGCGACCAAGCTGGCGCCGCAGGTCGCGCTGTTTCACGCCAATCTCGGCGAAATGCTGCGGCTTGCCGGCCGCCCCAAACTCGCGGCCGATGCGGCGCGCTGCGCGCTCGAAATCGAGCCGACAAATGCCGGCGGCGCTGAGCAATCTCGGCGTCGCGCTCTATGAGCTGAAGGATTACGAAGGCGCCGCGCGCGCGCAGCGCAAGGCGATCGCGGCAAAGCCCGATTTCGCCGAGGCGCACAGCAATCTCGGCAATGCGCTGCATGCCTTGCGGCGCTTCGACGAGGCGGTCGTCGCCTATAACCGCGCCATCGAGCTGCAACCCGAACTTATGCCGACGCCTGGGCCAATTTCGGCACCACGCTGCATCACAGCGGCAGCTTCGAGGAAGGCATCGCGGCGCTGCGCCGCGCCATCGCGCTCGCGCCGCATCACGCCAATGCCCGATCCGGGCTCGGCATTCTGCTGCTGATGCGCGGCGATCTCGCCGAGGGCTGGGACGAATACGAATGGCGGTTGCGCTCGACCGAGCGCAAGGGCCCGCAAATTTCCCGGAAAATCCCTGGCAGGGCGAAAGCCTCGCCGGCAAGCACATCTATGTTCAGGCCGAGCAGGGCTTTGGCGATACGCTGCAATTCGCGCGCTACATCCCGATGCTCGCGGCGCGCGGCGCCAAAGTCACGCTGCGCGTGCACCAGCAACTCGTCACGTCTGATGCGCGAGAGCCTGCCCGGCATCGTCGTGCTCGGCGACCGCGGCGATCCGGCGCCTTATCAATGCGACGCCGTGCTGTTGAGCCTGCCGCGCGTTTTCAGGACGCGGCTCGAAACCATCCCGGCGGAAGTGCCCTATCTGCGCGCGCCGGCGGACGCGCGCAGCGCTGGAACACCCGGCTCGCCAAGATGAAGGGCCTGCGCAGTCGGCGTGGTGTGGGCCGGCAATCCCGACCACGTCAACGATACCCGCCGCTCGATCGAATTGCCGATGCTCGCGCCGCTGTTTGCCGTGCGCGGCACGTCATTCGCGAGCCTGCAATACGGCCCGCGCGCGGCCGATCTGAAAAAGCTCAAACGCAAAGCGCGCGATCGACGATCTCGGCATCAATTCGAGGACTTCGTCGATACCGCCGCCGCCGATCGACGCGCTCGATCTCGTCATCACCGTCGATACGTCGGTCGCGCATCTCGCCGGCGCGCTCGGCAAGCCGGTCTGGGTGTTGCTGCCGTGGGTGACCGACTGGCGCTGGCTGCTCAACCGCGAGGACAATCCCTGGTATCCGACCATGCGGCTGTTCCGCCAGAAAAAGGGCGAGGACTGGGCCGACGTGATCGCGCGCGTCGCGAAAGAGCTGAAAGCCGTCGCGCAGGGCGACAGCGCGCGGCTGATGCCGTTCAAGGCCGAAGGCGAGCGCCGCGCCGCGCAGGCCGCCGCGATCATGGCGGCGGAAGCCGCGCAAGCCGCCAAGCCCGTGGCGCCGCTGGCCCAAGCCGCGATCGCCCGGCCAGGCGCTCATTCTCGCCGAGCAAAAGCGCCGCCACGGTTTTCTGGCCGACGCCGACGAACTCGACCCGCCGCGCCGCGGCGGCCGAGCCGGACAATGCCGAAGCCGCGCACATGCTCGGCATCATCGCGCATCAGTCGGGCAAGACCGCCGAGGCGATCGAGCATATGCGCCGCGCCATCGCGCATCAAGCCGGACGTTGCGCTCTACCACGCCAATCTCGGCGAAATGTGCCGGCTCGCCGGCCGCATCGACGAGGCGATCGCCGCCGGCCGCCGCGCCATCGCAATCAATCCCAATTATGCCGGCGCACTAAGCAATCTCGGTATCGCGCTGTTCGACCAGGGTAAATTCGAGGAGGCGCTCGAGCCTTTACGACCGCGCCATCGCGCACGACGCCAATTTCGCTCAGGCCTACAGCAACCGCGGCAATGCGCTGCAACGCCTCAAGCGCTTCGCCGAAGCCGAGAAGGATTACCGCCGCGCCATCGAATTGCAGCCGAGCTTCGCCGACGCCTGGAACAATCTCGGCACCTGCTTGCGCGAACTCAAGCGCTCCGAAGAGGCGGAGACGGTCTATCGCAAGGCGCTCGAATTCGCGCCCAACAATCCCGGACACGCTCGACAATCTGGCGCTGGCGCTCAAAGATCTCGACCGGCTCGACGAAGCCGCCGACCTCATGCGCCGCGCGCTCGTCATCGAGTCGCGCGACGAAAAGCTGTTCGTGCACTATGCCACCGTGCTGCTCGACCAGCACAAGATCGACGAAGCCGCCAAGGCAAACGAGCGCGCGCTCGCGCTTAACGCCAACAATCATGACGCCGTCAATCTGATGGGCCGCATCGCCTTCGAGCGCGGCGATCTCGCCGCCGCGCTCGCTTCCTACCGGCGCGCGCTTACGCTCAAGCCCGACCTTGCCGACGCCTACAACAATATGGGCAACGTGCTCAAAGAGCTCGGCCAGCTGCAGGAAGCCCACGACGCCTATCTGCAAGCGATCCGGCTCGATCCGAATATCGCCGGCGTCTACGTCAATCTCGCGGACTCCAAGAAATTCGCGCCCGGCGATCCGCATCTTGCCGCGATGGAGGCGCTGGCGGCAAAAACCGAAGGCCTGTCGAAGACCGACCGCATGCAGCTCGATTTCGCGCTCGGCAAGGCCTACGGCGATCTGAAGGATTACCAGCGCTCGTTCACGCATCTTCTCGCCGGCAATGCGGCCAAGCGCGCGACCATTACCTATGACGAGGCGTCGGTCGTTGGCCTGTTCGACCGCATCGAGGCGGCGTTCACGCGCGAATTGATCGGCGCAAAAATCCGGCGGCGGCGATCCTTCGCCAATGCCGATTTTCGTCATCGGCATGCCGCGCTCGGGCACCACGCTGATCGAGCAGATCATCGCCAGCCATCCGCTGGTGCACGGCGCCGGCGAATTGCAGACATTCAACGACGTCGTTCTCGCCGTGCGCGGGCCGGACGGCAATACGCTGCCCTATCCCGAATTCGTTCCGGCGCTCGATGCCGCGGCGTTACGGCAGATCGGCGCGCGTTACGTCGCCGACGTGCGCAAGCTCGCGCCAAGCGGCGAGCGCGTCACCGACAAGATGCCGTCGAACTATTATTTCGCCGGCCTCATTCATCTGGCGCTGCCGAACGCAAGGATCATTCATTCCGTTCGCAATCCGGTCGATACCTGCATTTCGTGTTTCTCGAAGCTTTTCACGGCCGAGCAAAACCACACTTACGATCTCGCCGAACTTGGCCGCTACTACAAGCGCTATGAGCACCTGATGGCGCATTGGCGCCGCGTGCTGCCGGCGCAAACGCATCCTCGACGTGCGCTACGAGGACGTCGTCGCCGATCTCGAAACGCAGGCGCGCCGCATCATCGACTATTGCGGCCTGCCCTGGGACGACCGCTGCCTCGTCGTTCCACGAAACCGAGCGGCCGGTGCGCACCGCCAGCGCAACGCAGGTGCGCCAGCCGATCTACAAAAGCGCCGTCGGCCGCTGGCGCGTCTATGAGATCGCAGCTTGCGCCGCTGTTGCGCGCGCTCGGCGTTGCAAAATCGGCGGCGAAGTGACTTTGCTGCGCCCGGTGCGATGATCACCAAAATATAGAATCTACTGCGTGCGTGCTTGCACGCAACGCCGCCAGCCGGACCTAGGGCCGACCACATGGCTGTCTTTGTTTTTCCGGAAGCGCGCCTTGATCAAGATCAATTGAAAAGCAACTGGCCTTAATCCTTTGGTGACGGATCACTTCGTTTATTGTGCAGCGCACTTCGTTGTGCGTTGCAAAATGAACAACAAAAAATCATGCGGATCATGAAATCTGCTTTTCATTCTCCGCAAAATCGGCCAGATACCATCTGTCACCGGGAGACGAGCGTTCGTTCACGTCATGAATCGATCAAATCGCCGCAACAAAAACACTGAAAAATTCGCGACACGCTGCCAGACGCTGTTCAAGTGTCTTGCGATCTTTGCGCTGCTGGCGCCGCTCGCCGCACGCGCCGCCGATGCCGTCACGCGCAACAAAGTATCGTTTTACTTTGCCGCGCACGAAGACGACTGGCAGCTGTTCATGGCGCCGAACGCGTTTGAGGACGTGCTCGGCGGCGCCGCCAAAACGGTGTTCGTCCATGTCACTGCGGGAGATGACGGCCTCGGCACTGGCACCGGCGGCCGCAAATTTCCGTATTATCTGGCGCGCGAAAACGGCGCGATCAATGCCATCCGCTTCATGGCGGATGCCGACCGGATGCCGATCAGCGGCTCCGTCGGCGCCGTGACCTTCAACGGCCATCCGATCTACCGAATCGCTTACCGCAACACGATCGGCTATTTCCTGCGTCTGCCCGACGGCGACGCACTGGGCGAAGGTTTTGCCGGCACCAGGTTTCAATCGCTCAAGCGCCTCGCCGACGGCAACATTGCCACGCTCACCGCCGTTGACGGCTCGACGACTTACCATGGCTGGAGCGATCTTGTCGCGACAATAAGCGAAATCGTCGAATACGAGCGCGCGCAACGCGCCACTCATTCAGCTCAACGTCGCCGACCCCGATTCCCAGATCAATCCGGCCGATCATTCCGACCATTTGATGACCGCGAAAGCCGCCCTCGACGCCGCGGCTGACATGGACTGCGTCCGCCGCGCTTATTACGTCGATTACGCGAGCTCCAAACTTCCGGAAAATCTCGGCGCGCACGAGCGTGATATGGCAAGCGCGGTCTTCGGCGTGACGCTCGCCGGCGTTATCGCTTTCGATCAGAGCACGGCATGGAGCCACTACGATCAATCCTTTGTCGGCCGTGACTATTATCGCGTCGTACGAGCCTAATGGCCGTTGCCGCGTCGCGCCTGCCATCGTTGCCGCGAAACCATAAAATCGTCCCATTCCGGTCCCGATTGGCGCGACGCATCGCTTGATGCTATCCAGTTGAGATAGCACAAGGCGGAGCTACCGCTTCTGCAACAAGCTCATTTGAGTGGCCGGGCCGCGGCACCGAATTTGCTTGTCTAGACGTCGTAGCAGATCTCGGAAAACCGGTTGCGACTTTTCGGGATCATGCCCTAGAAACGAGAGCCAATGCGCTACGTCGATTTGCCATCTCTCCTGAATCCGCCTCGCATCGCTTCGGTCGATGCGCTTCGCGGCTTGAACATGTTTTGGATCATGGGCTTTGACGGCGCCATGGTGGCGCTGGCGCAAATGTCGGAGGGTAAAGGCCGCCTCGTTCACGCCGCCGGCGGCTTTCTCGGCGCCCAATTTCAGCACACCGCCTGGGACGGGCTCAGATTCTACGATCTGATTTTCCCCTTATTCGTATTTCTCACCGGCGTTTCGATCGTGCTGTCGCTGCCGCGGCTGGTCGAACGCGAGGGCAAAGCCAAGGCCCATCTGCGCGTGTTGCGCCGGTCGCTGTTGCTTTACCTGCTGGGCATCCTCGCCTACGGCGGCATCAGCGAGCACTGGGCGGACATGCGCCTGTTGGGCGTGTTGCAGCGGATCGCGCTCTGCTATTTTTTTACGTCGTTGCTGTTTCTGAACCTCAATTTGCGCGGTTTGATTGCCGTTCCGGTCGTGCTGTTGGTCGGCTACTGGGCGCTGCTGACCTTTGTCCCGGTTCCGGGAATTGGCGTCGGCTCATACGCCGCCGACGCCAATCTCACCAACTGGATCGATCGCAATTATTTGCCGGGGCGATTGTGGGATGTCACCCGCGATCCCGAAGGCATGCTGAGCACTCTGCCGGCGGTCGGCACCTGTCTGCTCGGCGTTTTCGCCGGCCTGTTGCTGCGCGACAGCCGCGCTCAGCGAGCAGCAAAAGATCGTGTGGCTTATCGGCGCGGGTTGCCTTCTCCTGCTTGGCCGGCTATCTGTGGTCGCTGCAATTTCCAATCATCAAGGCGATCTGGACCTCATCGTTCGTGTTGGTCACGGCCGGATACTCGGCGATCATGCTGGCGCTGATGCATCAGATCGTCGACATCTGGCAATACCGGCGCTGGGCGACGGTGTTCATATGGATCGGCGCCAATGCGCTGGCGCTCTACTTTCTCAATGACATGGTCAATTTCTGGTCGGTTGCCACGCGATTCGTCGGCGGCGATTTTGCAAGCCTGTTCGATCGTGTCGTTAGCCAGGGTGCCGGCAGCCTTGTTATTAATATCGTGACGCTGATTTTAGCCGTCACGCTGGCCGGCTTCCTGTATCGTCACAAGATTTTCATCCGCGTTTAAGCCGGGTTAATTTCCAGCTTGCCAAGCGCCAGTTCGGCAAAATCAATCGACGATGGGCTATGGCCGCAATGGCCAAACCAAAACTTTAAGGAAGCGACGTAACTGGCACATGACTCAACACATCGAACTTGGCCTTGATACCTTCGGCGACATCACCGCTGACCCAGACGGCAGCCTCAAATCGCACGCCCAAGTCATTCTCGACGTGATCGAAGAAGGCGTGCTGGCCGATGCCGTCGGCGTCGATGCTTTCGGCGTCGGTGAACATCACCGGCCCGATTTTGCCGTCTCGACGCCCGACGTCGTGCTCGCGGCAATGGCCGGGCGCACCAAACGGATGTGGCTCGGCTCGGCGGTCACGGTGCTGTCTTCGGACGATCCGATTCGCGTGTTTCAGCGCTTTTCGACGCTCAACGCCGCCTCGAACGGTCGCGCCGAAGTCACGCTCGGCCGCGGCTCCTTCATCGAATCCTTTCCGCTGTTCGGCTTCGAGCTGTCCGATTACGAAAAACTGTTCGAGGAAAAGCTCGATCTATTCGTCGCCGTGCTGCGCAACGAAGCCGTGACCTGGAAGGGCTCGACGCGTGCACCGCTGACCAATCAGCATGTCTATCCGCCGATCGAGAAGGGCACGCTTGCGAACCTGGATCGGCGTCGGCGGCTCACCGGAATCGGTGGTCCGCGCCGCGCGCTACGATCTGCCGCTGATGCTCGCCATCATCGGCGGCGATCCCAAGCGCTTTGCACCTTACGTCGATCTCTATCATCGCGCCTATGCGCAGCTCGGCAAGCCGGCGCGCGAAGTCGGCGTCCACTCGCATGGCTATGTCGCCGAGACCGACGCGCAGGCGCGCGAGGAATTTTGGCCGCATTACAAGGCGTCGCGCGATCGCATCGGCGCCGAGCGCGGTTGGCCGCCGACGACGAAGGCTGCCTTCGAGCAAGAAGTCGACGGCGGCGCGCTGCATCTCGGCTCGCCGGAAACCGTCGCCCGCCGCATCGCCACGACGATCAAGGATCTCGGCGCCGCGCGCTTCGACATGAAATATTCGGCCGGCACGTTGCCGCACGACAAGATGATGCGCTGCATCGAGCTTTACGGGGCGAAGGTGATGCCGATGGTGCGGGAGATGATGGCGTAAGGCGTCGCGGATCGATTATTGCGTTACGTCCCCACCAGCCCGAACTGCGGGCTCGACGGTTCGGCGTGGCTTTTCTTCGCGATGCGGCCGGCGAGCCGCGACAGGCGGCCGGCTTCGACCGCGGCGCGCATGCTTTTGGCCATCAGCACCGGATTTTGCGCCTTCGACACCGCGGTGTTGATCAGCACCGCGGCGCAGCCGAGCTCCATGGCGAGCGTCGCATCCGACGCGGTGCCGATGCCGGCATCGAGCACCACCGGCACCGGCGAGCGCGCGCAGATCAGCTCGATCAGATGCGGATTGCAGATGCCGAGCCCGGAGCCGATCGGCGAGCCGAGCGGCATCACGGCGGCGGCGCCGGCATCGGCGAGCTTGCGGCAGGTCACCGGATCCTCGGTGCAATAGGGCAGAACGACAAAGCCCTTGGCGACCAGCTCGCCGGTCGCGCGCAACAGTTCCTCGACGTCGGGATAGAGCAGTTCGCGGTCGCCGATCACTTCGAGCTTGATCCAATTGGTGTCGAGCGCCTCGCGCGCCAGTTCGGCCGTCAGCACGGCGTCCTTCGCGGTCTGGCAGCCGGCCGTGTTGGGCAGAAATTTCACGCGGCCGGCCGAGCAGATCGATCAGGCTCTCGTCGTCGCCGGCAAGGCTGATGCGGCGGATCGAGGCGGTGACCATCTGCGTGCCGCTCGCGGCGATCGGCGTCGAGCATGATCTTGCGATTGGGATAGCCGGCGGTGCCGAGAAACAGCCGCGAGCCGAATTCATGCCCGGCAATGATGAGAGGATCGGACATGTTTCTCCTTCAGCCTCCCTGCCGCGCGCGCACGATCTCGACGCTGTCGCCGGCCTTGAGCGCCGTCTCGCGCCACGCCGCGCGCGGCACGACGGAGCCGTTGAGCGCGACCGCAATGCCGCGCTGCTCGTATCGACGGCTTTTTCCGCAAGCAGCGCGTCGAGCGTCGCTGCGGCGAGCGGCTCGCTTTCGCCGTTGACGCGGATCGTGGCTTCGTTCATCGCGCATCCCCTACTCCGCCGCGCGCGCCGGCAGAAACGCTCGAGGCCGAACGGCCTGATCGCCGGCTCGACGACATCGTCGAGAATGAGTCGCGCCATGGCGTCCGCGGTCACCGGCGCCAGCAATATGCCGTTGCGGTGATGGCCGGTGGCATAGAACAGATTCTCCAGCGGCGCGCGGCCGAGGATCGGCGCGTCGTCGCGGCTGCCCGGCCGGTGGCCGACCCAGATTTCGTCGATCGGCAATTCCTCGATCGCCGGGATCGCGCGCCACGCCGCTTCGAGCAGCGTCAGCATGCCGCCGGCGGTGATCGTCTCGTCAAAGCCTTTTTCCTCGACGGTGCGCGCCGACGATCAGCCGGCCGTCGCGGCGCGGCACCAGATAAGCGCCCGGCGCCCACAGCACGTGATTGAGCAGCGGCGCCGCCGCATCCATGCGCAGCGCCAGCATCTGGCCCTTGACGGGGCGCACCGGCGGCCGCCGGTCCGGCGGCAAACCGGCGATGCCGCGCGACCAGGCGCCGGCGGCGAGCACGACGACGATCGGCTGCGGCGCGCGTGCCGTCCTCGAAGCACGACGCCATTGGCGCGGCCGGCCTGCACGGCAATTTCCTTGACCGGCCGGTGCTCGTGAATTTTGACGCCGGCTGCCTCGGCGGCGACGCGCAGCGCCTGCGGCGAGCTTGCGGTTGTCGACCTGATGATCTTGCGGGCTGAACACGGCGCCCGCGATTTTGCCGGCCAGATGCGGCTCCTTGCGCGCGCGTCGCCGCGGCCGACAGCCATTCGAGCGGCAGGCCGAGCTTTTGCTGAAACTCCAGCTGATGCGCGAGCTGCGGCCTGATCGTCGGCGGTCAGCGCCAGAACCAGCGTGCCTTCGCGCCGCAATTCGACGTCGATGCCGCTTGCGCGCAACAGCTCTTCGGCAAAACCCGGCCAGCGCGCCTGGCTGTCGCGGCCGAGCGCGACCAGCGCCTCTTCGCCGGGCTCGGCTTCGCAGCAGGCCGCCAGCATGCCGGCCGCCGCATGGCTCGCGCCGGCATCCGGCTTTGCCGCGGTCGAACACCGAAACCTCGGCGCGCGACGGCGAGCCGCCAGGCAATGCCGAGCCCGACGACGCCCGCGCCGATAATGGCGACGCGCGGCCGCTTGGCGATATCGAAATGGAGGAAATAGGTTGCGCTCAACGCGGCTCCCTTCGCTGGAATGACCCAGACAGGTTCGACGGGTTTGATCTCAGCCGCGTCCGGCGCGGCACCCCTGGCCGATGGCTAATAATGGGCGTTTTACGGCCCTTCGGCAAGGGTCAGGCCCGGCCCGCCGGTGCCGCAGGAACCGCGCGCAGACGAGCCCGATGACGAGGATCACGGCCGCGCCACACAAGCGGCGGTGCTGCCGTGCCGAAATGCGCGAAGGCATAGCCGTAATAGATCGGGCCGATGCGCCTGGCCGAAATAGAACGAGCAGGAATGCAGCGACAGCGCCGTGCCGCGCGCCGTCTGCGTCAGGTCGGTGACGTGAACCTGGATGCAGTTGTGCAGCATGTAAAAGCCAATGCCGAACAACAGGAACACCGGCACCAGCATGTACCAGACCAAATTCAGCGAGATCAGCACGAAGGCGATGCAGGCGCAGACCGCGCCGGCCAGCATCATGTGCCGCTCGGTGACGTGACGATCACAGAAGCGGCAGCGACAGCGAAAACAAAATGCCGCCGAGCCCGAACGCGGCGATCACGATGCCGGCATAGGACGAGCGGGTCGTGCCCGCCGCCAGCAACAGCAGCGCGACATAGGGAAACATGCCGTGGATGACGATGCCTTCGAAAAACACCGAGCCGAAACAGAATTTCGCGCGCGGATCGGCAAAGATGCCGCGGAAACCGGCGGCCACGCGCCGGCAAGATTGAAGGGCTTTGGCTGCCGGTGCGCAGGCCGCGAAAAGCGAAGAACGCGATGATCGCGACGACGAGCCCAAACCCGCCGAGCGTGAGGAACACGCCGCGCCAGCCGAGCAGGTCGCCGATGAAGCCGGAGATCGTGGCGCCGATCAGATTGCCGGTGAGCCCGACCGCAAGCAGCCGGCCGATCGCGACCTGGCGCTGTTCGACCGGCACCAGATCGCCGACGATCGCGATGCCGACCGGAAAAATGCCGCCGGCCAGCATGCCGGCGATGACCCGCATCGCGACCAGCACCGAGAAGTTGCTGGCGAAAGCGCAGACCAGCGTCGTCATCACGACGATGGTCAGGCTGAAATTCATCAGCCGCGTCTTGCCGAAGAAATCGCCGATGGTGCCGAGCGCGGGCTGCATGATGGCGTAGGGAAACGTGAAGGCCGTCGACAGCAGCGCCGCGGTCTTCACGGCGATGCCGAGGTCGGCGGCGATTTTCGGCATGACCGGATCGACCGCGCGCGTGAACAGCGTCGAGGCGAAGACGACCAGGCTGGCGACTCGCAGAGACGATGGCGGAATTGGCTGAGAGCTCACCGGGCTACGCTGGCTAGCCGCTCTTTGGCCAGCGTGTCGAATTGCATCAACCGCTCAAGAAGCGGCGCCAAGTCCTTGAGCGGAATCATGTTCGGCCCGTCGGACGGCGCCTTGTCGGGATCCTGATGGGTCTCGATGAAGACGCCGGCGACGCCGACCGCCACTGCCGCGCGCGCCAGCACCGGGACGTATTCGCGCTCGCCGCCGGACGACGTGCCCTGCCCGCCCGGCTGCTGCACCGAATGGGTGGCGTCGAAAATCACCGGCGCGCCGATTTTCGCCAGCACCGGCAGCGCGCGCATGTCGGAAACCAGCGTGTTGTAGCCGAACGACACGCCGCGCTCGGTGACGAGCACATTGGCATTGCCGGCGCCGGTGATCTTGGCGACGACATTGGCCATGTCCCACGGCGCCAGGAACTGGCCCTTCTTGACGTTGACGGCGCGGCCGGTTTTGGCGGCGGCGATGAGAAGATCGGTCTGCCGGCAGAGAAACGCCGGGATCTGCAACACGTCGGCGACTTCGGCGACGCGGCGCGCATTGCTCCGGCTCGTGCACGTCGGTGAGCACCGGCACGCCGAGCTTTTCGCGCAGTTCGGCGAAGATCGACGAGCGCCTTGTCGAGGCCGATGCCGCGGGCGCTCGCCGCGCTGGTGCGGTTCGCCTTGTCGAACGAGGTTTTGTAGACGAAGCCGAGGCCGAGCTTCGCCGCGATTTCTTTGAGCGCCGCCGCCATTTCGAACGCATGCGCGCGGCTTTCCAGCGCGCACGGGCCCGCGATCAAGGCGAGCGGCAGCGCATTGCCGAAACGGGCTTTGCCGACGGTGACGATGGGATTCGGCGTCATCGACGTCTTCGCGGACGACCATGAACATCGCGGTCAAGCTGCGTCAACGCCTCGCGAACGATGCACTCCATGAGCCGGCCGCGACGCGGCGCCGGGTCCGAAATGACGGCCGCGTCACTTCACCGAGGAAAACGCCGTCGGCCGCAGGAATGCGCTGCTGATATTGGCAGGATCGGCCCGTCCTTCTCGCTGTCGTCGCGCGCCGTGCCACGCCGGATCGGCCATGGAACGCGTTCCATTTCTTCTCGCGGTCGGCGAGCAAGTCCCAGGCCAGCAGGTAATGCAGATCGTGGTTGCCGTCGCCGACCAGCACGGTCCAGAAGCCGGCCTGCTTGATGCCGTGCTTCTCCCAGATTTTCAGCGTGACGTTCTCAAAGCGCTTGAGCAGCGCCGGCAGCCGGCCCGGGATGCAGGGATAAACGCGCAGTTCGTAGATCATTGAGGTTTCCTCTCCTGCTTGTCATTCCGGGGCCGGACGCAGCGGCAGTCCCGCGATCCAGACTCTCGCGGCGGAGTATGGATCCGACTGCGCGGCAATCCGGAATGACGAGGATATTACACCAGCCGGCTCTGCTCCACCGCCGCCCCGATGAAGGACGAGAACAGCGGATGCGGCGCGAACGGCCGCGATTTCAGCTCGGGATGAAATTGCACGCCGATGAACCAGGGATGGTCGTCGTATTCGATGATCTCCGGCAGGATGCCGTCGGGCGACATGCCGGAAAAGCGCATGCCGTGCTGCGCCAGGCGATCCTTGTAGGCGGTGTTGACCTCGTAGCGGTGGCGGTGGCGCTCGGAAATTTCGGTCGCGTTGTAGATCTCGGCGACGCGCGAGCCGCGCTGCAGCACCGCCGGATAGGCGCCGAGCCGCATGGTGCCGCCGAGATCGCCGGTCATGCCGCGCTTTTGCAGCTCGTTGCCCTTCATCCATTCGGTCATCAGGCCGACGACCGGCTCGCGGCGTGGCGACGAATTCGGTCGAATTGGCCTGTTCGATGCCGCACAGGTTGCGCGCCGCCTCGATCACCGCCATCTGCATGCCGAAGCAGATGCCGAAATACGGCACGTCGCGCTCGCGCGCGAACTGCGCGGCGCGGATTTTGCCCTCGGCGCCGCGCTGGCCGAAGCCGCCCGGCACCAGAATGCCGTCGACATGTTCGAGGAACGGCGCCGGATCCTCGTTCTCGAACACTTCGCTTTCGATCCAGTCGAGCTTGACCTTGACCTTGTTGGCGATGCCGCCGTGCGACAGCGCCTCGATCAGCGACTTATAGGCGTCCTTCATGCCGGTATATTTGCCGACGATGGCGATGGTCACGTCGCCTTCCGGATTGCGGATGCGCTCGTTGATCAGGTGCCAGGTGGCGAGATCGGGCGGCGGCGGATTTTCGATGCCGAAGGCGGCGAGCACTTCGCCGTCGAGGCCGCCGGCGTGATAGGCCTCCGGCACCGCGTAAATATTGTCGACGTCGCGCGCCTCGATCACCGCGCTTTCGCGCACATTGCAGAACAGCGCGAGCTTCTTGCGCTCGCTTTCCGGGATCGGCCGGTCGGTGCGGCAGAGCAGAATGTCGGGCTGGATGCCGATGGCGCGCAATTCGCGCACCGAATGCTGGGTCGGCTTGGTCTTCAGCTCGCCGGCGCTCGGGATGAACGGCATCAGCGTCAGATGGATGTAGATCGCGTGGCCGCGCGGCAGATCGTTGCCCAACTGGCGGATGGCCTCGAAATACGGCAGGCCCTCGATATCGCCGACCGTGCCGCCGATCTCGCACAGCACGAAATCGAAGCCCTCGTTGCCGTCGCGGATGAAATCCTTGATCGCGTTGGTGACGTGCGGAATGACCTGGATGGTGGCGCCGAGATAGTCGCCGCGCCGCTCCTTGGCGAGGATTTCCTGATAGATGCGGCCGGTGGTGATGTTGTCCTGCCGCGTCGCCGGACGGCCGGTGAAGCGCTCGTAATGGCCGAGATCGAGATCGGTCTCGGCGCCGTCGTCGGTGACGAAAACCTCGCCGTGCTGATACGGCGACATCGTGCCCGGATCGACATTGAGATAGGGGTCGAGCTTGCGCAGCCGGACCTTGTAGCCGCGCGCCTGCAACAGCGCGCCGAGCGCCGCGGAAGCCAGACCCTTGCCAAGTGAGGAGACCACGCCGCCGGTGATGAAAATGTACCGCGCCATGGGACCTAACGCTTAGCGCCCCTTCGCTCGATTCGACGAGCGATTTTCCGGAATATCTGCCGCGCCTTGCAGGCAATACGGCAATGTCCGGAAGAAATCGTCTTATTTTCATGAGCTTACGTACGATACTCTCGCGTGACTAGCGAAGCCCCGGCCCTGTGATTAGCGGACCGGTCGGGGACTGCGTAGCCGGCCCATCGACTGCGGCTTGCCGCTATTGCGACTGCGGCACTTGCGGCCCGCTCGGCGCCGCGGCGCGGACGTGCCGGGCTCGGCCAGCCGGCAAGCCCGGAATGCCCTTTTGCAATTGATTGAGCAGGCCGCCGGTGCCTTGGTTCAACGGCGCCGCGGCGGCGGACCGCCTGCCGGACTGGCGGCGCGGTCCGCCGGCGCCCCAGGTATTGATGATCGACGATCGGATGGCGCTCGAAGCTCGCCAGCCAGGACAGCGCCAGGCTGGTGACGAAGAAGCCGGCGGCCAGCAGCGCCGTCGTCCGCGACAGCACATTCGCCGTGCCGCGGCTCGGTCAGAAAGCCGCTGGTCGAACTGACCAGCCCGCCGCCCTCGGATTTTTGCAGCAGCACGACGCCGATCAGGGCGAGGACCAGCATGAGATGAATGACAATAATGACAGTCAGCATTCGATATCCGCCCGCGGCCAAGCGGGGCCAACGCACGCCCGCTCATCGCGTCCTGATATAGGAAGTCGCGGGGTCTCTACACGATCCGGCGCGGCATTTCTATGGCTCGATCTTGCCGCCGCTGCCCGTTCCAGACTAAAGGCGAGTCGCTCAGCGATAAACGCCAGCAATCGCCAGGAACTCGGCCGCTTCGAGGCTCGCGCCGCCGACCAGCGCGCCGTCGACATTGTCGACCGCGAGCAATTCCTTGGCGTTCGCCGGCTTCACCGAGCCGCCGTAGAGGATGCGCACCTCGTGCCCGGCTTCGCCGAACCGCGCACGCACAGCCGTTCGCGGATGAAACCATGCATGTCGGCGACATCGCCTGCGGTCGGCGTCAGGCCGGTGCCGATCGCCCAGACCGGCTCATAGGCGACGACAGTATCCGCGCCGTCGTCCGGCAGCGAGCCGTCGAGCTGCGCGCCGACGACATCGCGCGCTTGCCCGGCATTCGCGCTCGGCGCGCGTTTCGCCGATGCAGACGATCGCGATCAGACCGGCGCGCTGCGCCGCAAGTCGCTTTGGCGCGCACCAGCGCATCGGTTTCGCCATGGTCGTGGCGGCGCTCGGAATGGCCGACGATGACCGCCTGCGCGCCGGCGTCGCGCAGCATCTCGGCGGCAATGTCGCCGGTATGCGCGCCCGCGGCCTGCGGCGTGGCAATCCTGGCCGCCGATGGCGACGCGGCGTTCCCTGCGCCGCCCGGCAAAGCTTGCGATCAGCGTCGCCGGCGGACACACCATCACATCGACATTGACCGTAGCGCAGCGACCGCGCGCCGGCGATGATTTTTTCCAATTCGCCGATCGAGGCCGTCAAGCCCGTTCATTTTCCAGTTGCCAGCGACCAGCGGACGGCGCGCCATCATATCGGCCGCAATGGCCAAAAGTCTGGTGCCAGTAGCATGCGACAACGAGCCGTTAGCAGACCAGTTGCGCGCGGAAAAGAGGCGTTTTAGCTGTAAAACCCGTCGGTTGCGGCGAATGCTCGCGCTCCTTATAGTGCGCCGCCTTGCCCGATCATTCCAACCGCATTGGACCGAACCTGACCCATGCTCCGCGGTATCCGCAAAGCCTCCGAAAATTGGCTCGGCCGCGCCATCATGGCCGTGGTCATGACGGTGCTGGCCGTCAGCTTCGCCATCTGGGGCATCAACGACATTTTCCGCGGCTTCGGCCGCTCGACACTGGCCACGATCGGCAAGACCGAAATCCGGATCGACCAATTCCGCCAGACCTATCAGGACCGCCTGCAGCAGATCGGCCGCCAGCTCGGCCATCCGCTGCCGCCCGACCAGGCGCGCGCGATCGGCCTCGACCGGCAGGTGCTCGGCGAAATGATCGCCCAGGCCGCGCTCGACCAGCGCGCGCAACAGATGGGGCTTGGCATGTCCGACGCCGAGATCGTCGCGCACATCATCACGTCCGATCCGCAACTGCAGGATCCACACGGCCAATTCGACCGCGCCGGTTCGAGATGTTCCTGCACAACATGGGCCTGACCGAGCAAGCGCTTTCATCGCCGACCGAGCGGCAGACTGCCTGCGCCGGCAAATCGTCGACAGCATGTCCGGCGACGTCACGCTGCCGCAGGCCTGGCTCGACGCCATCAACCAGTTCCAGAACGAACAGCGCAGCATCCAGTATGTGGCGCTCGGCCCGGCGCAGGCCGGCGACATCCCGCAGCCGACCGCCGAAGAGCTCGAGCAAATATTTCGACGAGCGTAAAATTTTGTTCCGGGCGCCGGAATACCGCAAGATCGACACCGTCGCGGTGACGCCGGCGGCACTGGCGAAATGGATGCAGATTTCCGACGACGACGTCAAGACGGCCTATGATGAGCAGCATGCGAGCTTCGTCACGCCCGAGCGCCGCCACATCGAGCAGATCGTGTTCCCGCAACATGGCGGACGCGCAAGCCGCCGCCGACCGCATCAAGAGCGGCACGAGCTTCGCCGACATCGCCACCGAACGCGGCCTCAAAGCCGCAGGACATCGATCTCGGCACCGTGGCCAAGTCGAGCATGGTCGACCCGGCAGTGGCCGATGCCGCTTTCGCGCTCAAGGCGGGCGAAGTCAGCGCGCCGGTCCAGGGCCAGTTCGGCGCGGTGCTCGTCACCGCGCTCAAGATCGAGCCGAGACGACAAAACCCTTGCCGAGGTGGCGCCGCAGTTGCGCAACGAGATCGCGCTCGAGCGCGCCAAGACACAGGTGCAGGACATGCACGACAAGATCGAGGACGACCGCGCCGGCGGCGCACGCTCGAAGAGGCGGCGCAAAAGGTGAAGCTGCCGGTCGTCACCTTCGACGTCGACCGCTCCGGCCGCGACCCGGACGGCAAGCCGTCGCCGACCTGCCGCACGGCCGCGAGATCGTCAGCGGCGCGTTCGCCTCCGACGTCGGCGTCGACAACGATCCGATCGATGCCGACGGCGGCTATGTCTGGTACGACGTCGCCGCGCATCACGCCGGCGCGCGACCGCACGCTCGACGAGGTCAAGGAGCACGGTCGAGCAGCGCTGGCGCGACGACGAGATCGCTTCGCGGCTGAAAACCAAGGCGGCCGATCTGCTCGACAAGCTCAAGGGCGGCAACGCCGCTCGACACGCTTGCGACGGCGAACGGCTTGCAAGTCGAGACCGCGGCCGACCTCAAGCGCGGCGGCCGAGCGGCGAAATTTCGCCGAAGATGACGAGGTGATCTTCCATACCGCGAAGGACGCTTTCGGCAGCGCCGAGGGCGACAATGCCGACGCAGTGGATCGTGTTCCGACGTCACCGATATCAAGACGCCGAAGCTCGATCCAATTCGCCGACGCCAAGCAGATCGCGCAGACGTGCAGCAGCCAATTGTCCGACGACGTGATCGGGCAATACGTCGGCGTGGCTCGAAACCGATCTCGGCACCACGATCAATCCGCTCGGTGCTGGCGCAGGCGATGGGCAACGGCGCGCCGGACACCAACTAAAAATGCAGATCGAGCCTTCGGCGGAATCATTCGCGGCGCGCTATGCGGCCGGCGAGCCGCAGGTCGTGTGGACGACGCTGGTCGCCGACCTGGAAACGCCGGTCTCGGCCTTTCTCAAGGTCGCCGGCGCGCGGCCCGGCGCATCCGCGCCGATGAGCTTCTTGCTGGAATTGGTCGAAGGCGGCGCGGTGCGCGGCCGCTATTCGATCATCGGCCTCGAGCCGGATCTGATATTCCGCGTCAACGGCAAGCACGCCGAGATCAACCGCGACGGCCGCAGACCGATCCCGGCGGCCTTCGTGCCGGCCGACGACGCGCCGCTGACGGCGTTGCGCGCTCTGATCGCCGAAAGCCGCATCGCGCTGCCGGCGGCGCTGCCGCCGATGGCCGCCGGCGTTTTCGGCTATCTCGGCTACGACATGGTGCGGCTGATGGAGGATTTGCCGCCGCCGGGACCGATCCGATCGGCATTCCCGACGCGGTCCTCATTCGCCCGACGCTGGTCATCGTCTTCGATGCGGTCGAGGACACGATCACCGTCGTCACGCCGGTGCGGGCGCAGGCCGGCGATCGACCGCAAAGGCGGCGCTGACGCGCGCCGATCGAACGGCTGTCGGCCGTCGTCGATGCGCTCGACCGGCCGCTCGACAAATCGACCGCCGACATCGATGCCGGTCCGCTCGAGGTCGAGCCGCGCTCGAACACCACGCCGGACGAATTCAAGCGCATGGTGATGCGCGCCAAGGACTACATCGCCGCCGGCGATATTTTCCAGGTCGTGCTGTCGCAGCGTTTCGAGGCGCCGTTCGCGCTGCCGCCGTTTGCGCTTTACCGCGCGCTGCGGCGCGTCAATCCGTCGCCTTATCTGTACTTCCTCGATTTCGGCGGCTTCGCCGTCGCCGGATCGAGCCCGGAAATTCTGGTCAAGACCAGCCGCGGCGTCGTCACCATCCGCCCGATCGCCGGCACGCGGCCGCGCGGCGCCACGCCGCACGAGGATCAGGCGCTCGAGGCCGAGCTTCTCGCCGACCCGAAGGAACGCGCCGAGCATTTGATGCTGCTCGATCTCGGCCGCAACGACGTCGGCCGCGTCGCGGAGATCGGCACCGTCAAGGTCACCGACCAGTTCTTCATCGAGCGCTACAGCCAGGTGATGCACATCGTCTCCAATGTCGAGGGCAAACTGCGCAAGGACCGCGACGCGATCGACGCGCTCGCCGCCGGCTTTCCCGCCGGCACGGTGTCCGGCGCGCCAAAGGTGCGCGCCATGCAGATCATCGACGAATTGGAGAAGGAGAAACGCTCGCTCTATGCCGGCTGCGTCGGCTATTTCTCCGCCGGCGAGGAAATGGATACCTGCATCGTGCTGCGCACCGCGCTGATCAAGGACGGCACCATGTATGTGCAGGCCGGCGCCGGCATCGTCGCCGACAGCAATCCCGGCTTCGAGCAGCAGGAATGCATCAACAAGGCGAAGGCGTTGTTCCGCGCCGCCGAGGAAGCCAAGCGCTTCGCCAGCGCGGCGCGGCGCGGGCAGTAGCCCGCATGTTCGGGCGCGCCAGCGCGCCGCAGTGACGGCTACTCCCCTGCCGATGGCGTCGTCGCGCCGGGCCCCGGAATTGCCGCTCGCGGGCACTTGCCGAGGATGATCATACCGAGGACTTCGTCCTCGGTAACCGCGCCGGCGCGCGCGGTGCCGACGACGCGCCCGTTCTTCATCACGCAGATCCGGTCCGCCAAGTCGAACACGTCATGGATATCATGGCTGATCAGGAAAATGCCGATGCCGTCCGCTTTGAGCTGCTTGACCAGTTCGCCGACCTGCGCTGTCTCCTGCGGCCCGAGCGCAGCCGTCGGTTCATCCATGATCAGAATGCGTGCGTCGAATAAAATCGCCCGCGCGATCGCCACCGACTGCCGCTCGCCGCCGGACAACGCTCTGACCGGATCCTTGAAGCGCCGGAACTGCGGATTGAGCCGGCCCATGACTCTCCGCGCCTCGGCCTCCATCGCGGCGTCGTCCAGCGTTCCCCAGCCGGTCTTAAGCTCGCGGCCCAAAAACAGATTGGCTGCGGCGTCGACATTGTCGGCGAGCGCCAGCGTTTGGTAGATCGCTTCGATGCCGTATTTCCTGGCGTCGCGCGGAGTGGCGATGATCGCTTCCTCGCCGCGAATGCGAATGGTGCCAGCATCGCGCCTGGTGGCGCCGGACAGAATTTTGATTAGCGTCGACTTGCCCGCGCCGTTATGACCGACGAGAGCCATCACCTCGCCTTCGTAGAGGTCGATCGAGGCGCGGTCGACGGCCTGAATGCCGCCGAACGACATCGAAATGTCGCGCATCTCCACCAGCGGGTGGCGCGGGGCAGCCGTGGTTTGCTCCGTCATGATGCGCGTCTCTACTGGGTGCGGCGCCGATAGACCGTGTCGAGCCCGACCGCGAACACCAGCACGACGCCGACGACGATGCTCTGCAGCGGCGTATCGACGCCTAGCAGCACCATGCCCGACTGCAGCGATTGCATGAGAACGGCGCCAAGCATGGCTCCGGCGATGGTACCGACGCCGCCTGCGAGCGACGTGCCGCCGATCACGGCGGCGGCGATGACCAAGAGTTCGGCGAGCGTGCCCTCCGAGCTTGTGGCGGCATCCAAACGCGCGATCGAAACGGCGCTGGCGATGGCGGCGAGCAGCCCCATCAGCATAAAGACTTTCGCGATCACCCAGCGGGTATCGATCCCGGCGAGTTCGGCCGCCTCGGGGTTGCCGCCAATTGCATAGACATAGCGGCCGAAACGTGTGCGCCGCGCCAGGAAATTCATCGCCACGCCGACGCCGATCGCGATCAGCACCGGGATAGCGATACCATGGAGATGAACAGACCGCCCTCGGGAAGCGCAATGTGGTTGGCTTCGGCATAGCGGCGGACGATACCGATCGGCCACGGATAGGCATTGGCGATGCCAACGCCGGCGAGGATGAGAGCGCAGCCAGCACCGCCGAGAAAAATCTCCGCCGCCACCGGTCGAAGCGGAAAACGAAATATTTTGCGCTGGCCGCGGCGACGCACCAGCGACACGACGACCGCCATGCAGGCCGCCGCGCCCGCCGCCCAGCTCCAAAGCGCGCCTATCGAGCCTTGCGGACCGCCGCCCATGAGCTTGAAGGTGGTGTCGAGCGGCGCAACGGTCTGTCCGCTCGTCACCCACCACGCCGCGCCACGCCACACCAATAGACCGCCGAGCGTTGCGATGAAGGACGGAATGCCGAGATAGGCGATCAGGAAGCCTTGAAAGCCGCCCAGCATCACGCCGAGGAAAAGCCCGACCACAAGCGTCACGACCCAGGTCGCCGGATGCTCAAAGCCGAGCAATTTCGGCAGCAGATCGGCCTGGGTGACGCCCATGACCATGCCGATGAAGCCGAGCATCGATCCGATCGACAGATCGATATTGCGCGACACGATGACGAGCACCACTCCCGTCGCCATGATGGCGACGGTGGATGACTGCACCGACAATTCCACAGGTTGCGCGGGGTGAGGAAAAGGCCGTCCGAGAATACGTCGAAGGCAACCCAGATCAGCAGCAACGCGGCCACCATGCCGAGCATCCGGGTGTCGAGTTCCGTGGCTTTCAGAAACGGCGCAAGCCTCGATCGGATCATGGTCGAGGGCGCGATCAGCTGCAGACCTTGACCGTGCCCGGCTTGACGCCCTGGCACGCCTCGGCTCGCGTGATCCACTTCGCATCGATGACAAGGTTGAGGATCTTTTGACGATTGGAATCGGGGTGAGGAGCATTGAATTCATCTCGACTTTTTTCGGGCCGCCGGCAAACTTCACCACGTCACGAATGTCGTTCATCTGCTTGCCGTCGGCGAGCGGAAGAGCAATTTCGGCCGCCTTCCTGCCAAGTTCGCGGGCGTCCTTCCACACCGAAACGGTCTGGGTGCCGAGCGCAATGCGGTTGAGCGCGGCGTGATCGCCATCCTGGCCGGAAACCGGTACGGCGCCGGCCATGCCCTGCGCCGCAAGCGCGGCGATGGCGCCGCCCGCGGTGCCGTCGTTGGCGGCGACCACCGCATCGATCTTGTTGTTATTTTGGTAAGGATATGCTCCATGTTTTCTTCGCGTTGGCCGGCAGCCAACCGTAGGTATAGACCTCGCCGACATTCTTTATCTTGCCGAAATCAATGGCGCTTTGCAGCACCTCCATCTGACCGGCGAACAGGAATCCTCGGATCGGTGGATGAACCTTTGATGAAGGCGTAATTGCCTGCGGGCTTGACCGCGAACACGGCGCGCGCCTGCAGGCGTCCGACCTCCTTGTTATCGAAGGTGATGTAAAATGCGTTCGGATTTTCGATGAGGCGATCGTAGCCGATTACCGGAATGCCTTCGTCGACCGCCTTCTGGACTGCCGGGCCGATGGCGGAGGCGTCCTGAGCCAAAATGATGAGCACGTTGGCGTGCTGCGCGATCAGGCTTTCGATGTCGGCCAGTTGCTTCTGCGCCGACGATTGCGCGTCGGCGGAAATGTACTTGTCGCCGGCCTTGGCGATCGCGGCCTTCATCGCGGCCTCGTCGGTTTTCCAGCGCTCCTCCTGGAAGTTCGACCAGGACACGCCGACGATTTTTCCCTTTGCTTCGGCGTTGGCACCCGACAGCAAAAACAAAGCCGCGCCCGCCGCTAAGGCGGCTGCAAACTTCCTCATAATGCCCTCCCTGAACCGCCACGGCGTTCACACCGAAGCCTGCGCTATCACGACTTTTTCGCCGGCTGAGAAATACTGCCGTTTATCCGCTGTTGTAAACGAACGGCATCGCGGTGACCGCCAGACATATCGAAAAGACTGCAATCTGACGGCGGATGTAAGCTTCGCCAGTTAGCACGCGCTTTGCAGGCTCAAACGCCGGTCAAGAAATGCGCTGAGTTCGCCGGCCGCGCCCCCGACGGCAAAACCGGGCCTGGTCGGGTCGAAGCCCAGCCTTGCCTGCGTCGGCAAAATTTTGCCGGCTTCTCAGGTGCCGAACCAGTCCGGGTGCTCCGCGATCGCCATAACGCCACAGGCGAACATCAGGACGCAGATGGTCCACAATAGAAGCGAGACATAGTTTTCATCGGTCATGACGGGCCGCGATGCAATCCACGTGCCAAATTCAGCCAACGCGTGCTCGACCGTCTCGCCTAGCTCGCAGTATTGAAGCTGTGAGCCCATATCAAAACGGTCAAGACCCGTTGGTCTACGTATTTTCCCGCGACCATTCAAAAATAAGACAAAGTTGCAAAGATTTTATTGCGCGGTCCGGCGGCGAAATCGCGCCGGGCCGCCGGGCAAATCCGCGGGACTATTTTACGTTGGGATAAAGACCGGATTCTTTCACCGCGGCGAGGCCGTTGGCGCGGTCGCCGACCAGCTCCTTGGCAAACTGGTCCGGCGAACTGAACACCGGCGCCAGCCCACGGCTTAATAGAAATTTTTGCTGGAAATCCGGCTTCGCCCCGATCTCGGCGATCGCCTTGTAGGCTTGCTCCACAATCGGCGTCGGCGTACCCGCCGGTGCGTAGATGCCGAAGAAGGTTGCATCGATATTCTTGGTGTAGCCGATCTCCTTGAAAGTCGGAATCTCCGGCGCGAGCGGCGAGCGCGTGTCGCCGTCGATCGCAAGACCGACGATTTTGCCGGCGCCAATGAACGACACCAGGTTGCCCGGGCTGTCCGAATATCGCGATCTGCGTCGTGCCGGTCAGCATGCTGTTGACGGCGTCGCCGCCGCCCTTGAACGGTACGCGCACGATGTCGGTGCCGTTGGCTTTGTTGAATTCCTGCATGAAAGCGACCTTCGACAGCGAAGGGGCCATGTAGTTGAACGCGTTGGGTTTTGCTTTGGCGAGCTTCGCAAGATCGGCAAAAGTTTTGACGTTCAGCGAAGCGTCCACCGCAAACATTTGGGTCAGGTAATCGGCTCTGGTGATCGGCTCCAGGCTTTTGGCCGGGTCGAAATCCGAGTTCGGCTGGATGATCGGGTTGATGGTGACCGTCTCGCCGGGCAGGATGCATATAGTGTAACCATCCGGCGCCGCCGCGGCGCAGGCTTGCGCGCCGATCGTGCCCTCCGCGCCGGCGCGGTCCTCGACCACGATCGAAGTGCCGAGCGCCGGGCCGAGCTGGTCGGCGAGCCCACGCATGAACAAATCGCTCAAGCCGCCGGGGCCCTGCGACGCAATCGCCTTGATCGGACGCGTCGGATAATTCTGCGCCACTGCCGGCAGAGGCAACACGGCGAGCGCAAGCAGAGCAAGAATCGGGCGGCGGCGCATGGGATTTCCTCGGAATAATTATTGTCGTTGCGGGTGAGAATGCCGCACCATGCCGGCTGCGGGCAAGCGGCTTAAGCGCGCAGACGGACTTGGCGTGGCGCGATCACGCTGGGGGTTCATAGGGAGGCGACGGGCGTGGCGAATTACCAAATGAAGGTCGAAAAACCCATCACGGTGCAGATGCGCGACGGCATTCGCATCTCGCTTTGCGTGTACCGCCCCGATGCGCCTGGGCGCTTTCCGGCGCTGTTTGCGGCCTCGCCCTACCAATACGAAATGGACGAAGTGCCGGCCTATCCGCTGTTTTTATGGCGCGAGACCGGCCCGATCGAATGGTATGTCGGCCACGGCTACGCCTATGTCCATGCCGACGTGCGCGGCGCCGGCCGCTCCGAAGGTGAGTTCGAGTTCATGGGGCCAAACGAACAGCAGGATTATGTCGAGCTGATCGATTGGATGGTGAAGCAGCCGTGGTGCAATGGTCGTGTCGGCGGTATCGGCCAATCTTATTACGCCATGGCGCAGTGGCTGATGGCGACTTACAACCCGCCCGGTCTTGCCTGCATTGCGCCTTATGACGGTCTCGTCGATCAGTATCGCGGCTCGAATTATCACGGCGGCATCTACTGCTCGTATCGCTCGGTCTGGTACACGTCGCTGCGCGCCGACAACCAGCATCGCCTCGCCGGCCGGCACGGTCGGCCGCCGATGAAATTCGATCTCGTCGGCGCCATCATCGAACATTCGCTCGACGACGAATTCTGGCGACTGCGCTCGCCCTATTGGCGGCTCGACAAAATCAAATGCCCGGTGCTGTCGATCGGCCATTGGGGCAAGATGGGGCTGCACCTGCGCGGCAACATTCTCGGCTACGAAGAGGTCAAAGCGCCGAAGAAGCTCGTCGTCACCGGCGCGCGCAATACTTTCGAAGCGCACCGGATGTTCGATCAGATCGAATTTCACGAAAAAGAGCTGTTGCCGTTTTACGATCTGCATTTGAAGGGCGCCAATAACGCCTTCATGGATGCCGAGCCGGTGCGGCTCTATGTACGCGGCGCCAATGCCTGGCGTGCGGAAGAGGAATGGCCGCCGCAACGCGCGACCGCGCTTGCCTATTACTTGCGCAAAGGGCCGTCGGGCAGCGTCAGCTCGCTCAATGACGGCGGGCTGTCGACCGAAAATCCGGCGCCAGGCGAACTTCGACGAGCTACAACTATCCGGATTGGCAGCGGGTCAACGGCGTCGCGGTGATTGGCGCGGACGGCCGGATCGATCCGCCGCGGCGCGTGCTTACCTTCACCAGCGCGCCGCTTGCCGTAGATTTCTTAGCGTTCGGCCCTATCGTACTCAAGCTTTAGGACCGTATCATCCATGGTGATCGACACCCAGTTCATCGTCAAGCTCACCGATCAGCATCCGCAAGTCGCCGCGGCCCGCGCCAATGGCGAGCAGCCGGCCTTTACGCCGGTCTCGAAAGGCTGGCTGAAGGCTTCGCACCGCGAAGAAGGACGCGGCGCGCTCGACGTCGCGGCGGCCGTTTCATAGCCTCACCAACCCGCAGCCGCTCACCCCCGGCGAGATTTATGAATTCGACATCGAAGTGCTGCCGATCGCCTACGTGTTCAAAAAGGGCCACCGCATTCGCCTGGAACTCGCCAATGGCGACTTGCCGGCGACCTACGGCGTGTTCTCGCATCCCTATCATCCGTCGCTGATGGGTTACGAAACCATTAAAAACGACGCGGCGCACGCCTCGATGCTGATCCTGCCGGTGATCGCGGCCGCCTTACATCCGAGGAGGCGATTTAGGCGCGGCGCAATCGGCAGCGCGGCCAAAAAGGCCGCGCGGTCGGACTGCTCGCTCAATCGTGTTATCGCGAAGGCTTGCTTGTTTTCTTCGCGGCGCCGTGAGGACGCAGCCGCAGATGATTGATACACGGCCATTCCGGCAAGAATCATCCAGAGCATCACATCGACAGCCATGCTGTCCTCCACAACCGCTCAATCATATTGGCCGCCCCCGACTGGTCAATTCAATCACGGTGCGCTGAAACGGAGCGCTTTATGGCCTTATGTCGCAGGAATTAATGTCGCATGCGCGGGCTGGAGGCCCCGAAAAGGGGTGACTACGCGTGCGCGCTGAACCTCCGGCTGAGGTGGAAAATGCCGCAGGCGGCAAACAAAACTGCGTACTGGGCGCGCAAGCAGGGCCAGCGCGCCAGCAATATGTCCGAGTACACAGGAACGCGTTCGTGACGTTATGAAGCGCTTGCGCGCCTCACGTCACTTCGGCATCGGAGCGATGAGCGCGTAACAGGCCGAAGAACAACACCGAGCCGTCAAGATTGTAGCAAGACACGCACTTGCAGCCGTTCGTCGCCGGGCGCACGTGGCTATCGTCTTGTGCTTGAGCACGATCCGCGCGTGATTATTGACCGACGTTCCGACGGCGTGAGCTGGCTCATCTGTGAAGGCTCATCCTTAACGCAAAGGAACGTCTGATAAAACACGAGCGCGATACTTATCAAAAGTCCAGATCGGGACGAATAAGTTCCTCCACCTCTTGAAAGACACCCTAGGAAAGACTGACAGCCCCTGGGGGAACGCGGCAGTCTCACAGGACCGGGAAATCACCGCGCAGAATTGTACCATCGCTTTGCGCGCTATTTTTGCAAGGTCGTCCAATGGCTTTAGTCAAACCGTCATTCGCCTGCGCTCAAGGCCCGAGCGCAACATAGCGGTAACGCGCTACGGCGGTGTGCCGGCCGGCCTGATCAGCCTAACCGCCGCATCAACCGTCCAGCGCGACGAATTTGTAGCCGTTGCCCCAGCGCCGCACCCACGCCGTCGAAGGCGCCGGGGAAATGGCTGGTGCACTGGATCGTGCGTTCCTCGCAGAATTGGTCGAAGACCTTACGACGCGTTTCTCCGGCCTGGCGGGAAACGAAATCGGACATCATTCCGATGTCGCGTTAGATCGCCCGCAATTTGGCGAATGGATCATGTCGCCGGTGATCAGCGCGTCGGCGCCGGGTCGGCCGACCAGCACCGAGAAATGGTCGATGGTGTGGCCCGGGGTCGGGATAAACCGTACCGCCTCGTTAAAGGCGAAATCGCTTTTGACGGTTTGGGCGCGCTTGGCGGCGACGATCGGCAGCACCGAATTGGTGATCCACGGCACGCTTTGTGGATTGTCCTTCTCGCGCGCGGTCCAATGTTCGAGCTCGCGGTCGGCCATGATATATTTCGCCTTCGGGAAGGTCGGCACCCAGCGGCCATTGTCGAGGCGGGTGTTCCAGCCGACGTGGTCGCCATGCAAGTGCGTGCACATCACATAATCGATGTCATTTACGGTGAGCCCGGCGCCGAAAAGGCCCTTCTCGAAACGGTCGCTGTTCATCATGTTCCAGAACGGCCGCGTCGGCCGTGCCTTGTGATTGCCGACGCAGGCATCGATCAGGATATTGTGGTGGGGGGTCTTGATGACGAAGCTCTGGATGCAAAGAACGAGGTTGTTATTGGCGTCGACAAATGTCGGTTGCAGCCACGATCGGTTCTCCTCGAACAGCTCTTTGGTCAGCGCGGGGAAAAATCCAAACAGCTCGAAGAAGCCGCCCTCTTGCTCGACCACCGGATGAATGGTGGCGTCCTTAAGCGTGATCGGCCAGGCTGCTGCAGTCGACATCGGAGCGCTTCCTCGGGCTGGTGGCATTTTGGCGAATGTTACCGGCGCGGCGCGGCAACGGCTACCGTCATTTCGCGACCAGTCCGCGGACTTTCCGATGCGATGCCCTATTCCGCGGCGATCAGTCGATTTTGGAGAAGCACGGAATTCGCCCTGGCGACGAAGTCTTCTTCGAGTTCCGCCAAGATCACGTAATTGTTGGCGAGTAGCCGGTAGCAGTCGCCAAATTTGGGCGAGACGCTGGTCTTGGCGGCCTGTTGGCATTTAGCCGCTTGCCGGCGCAGCTCACGCGCGCGCGCCAGATGATCCAGCATAGAACGCATACTAACTGACCACTCACTGACTAATTCCGCGCGCAACTTTGCCAGGATGAGCGCGGGCGTCAAAGCGGCGATGTTCCACGTTGTGGACAACTCGCGGGGATAATCTGCGTGAACGCCGCGAAAGAGTCGCAATTCACCGCCGGCTCACGGTTTTGCCGCCGGATCGCGATGGATCGGGTCGACCCACAGCACCGTCTCCGGCTTCTCCACCGGCTCAATGTCGAGATTGATGGCGATCGCCTCGCCGTCGCTGCGCACCAGCACGCATTCCAAAATCTGGTCCGGACTGGCGTTGATCTCCTGATGCGGCACATAAGGCGGGATGAAAATGAAATCGCCGGGATCCGCTTCGGCGGTGAATTGCAGATGCTCGCCCCAGCGCATGCGCGCCCTGCCGCGCACCACATAGATG
This sequence comes from uncultured Alphaproteobacteria bacterium, assembly GCA_963816565.1. Lineage (GTDB taxonomy): Bacteria > Pseudomonadota > Alphaproteobacteria > Rhizobiales > Xanthobacteraceae > BOG-931. Next base: position 33,110 of record CAWFLM010000013.1, read on the forward strand.
ATGCTTTCCAGGTGGCCGTGATGATGCGCGCCGGTCTTCGCATCCGGCTTGATCGTCACCGTGCCGGCCCACAGTTTCTGCGCGCCGGCGCGGGCAAAATTGATCGCCGCCTTGCGGTCCATGCCGGGCGTCGACGGCACGTTGGGATCGAACTGATTGCCGGAATGACCCGCACGCCATCGTGCTTCCAACGTTCCGCGCCGTGGCTGTGGTCGTGATCGTGCGTCATGACGCCTGATAACACAGAGACACGAGGATCGCGACCCCGGCTAATGTTTTACGGCGCGGCCAGGCCGAGCGAGCGAGATAGCCGGCGTTGACGTGAACGTGCTGGAATTTGGCCGCTTCGAGATAAGCATCCAGGATGGCCTGCGCCTGCTGGCGCGGCGGCAACGACGGCATCCGCCGCACTGCCGGCGTTGGCGATCAGGTCCCAGCCGTCCGGCTTTTGAATCGAGACCACGGAAAGTCGGAGTTGAGGTTCTTGTACGGCCAGAAAATCCAGCCGATGCCGAAGCGTTCATGGAGGCGCCGAAATTGTCGTTCCAGCCATTGTTGAACTCGCCGGTTTCGCCGATAAGGACCGGCACGTTCCAGCGATTGCTGAAATTCAGATATCTCCTGCATGCGCGTCGCGCGTCGGGTTGGCCCAGAATTTGTGATAGGTGTAGACCGCATTGCGGTCGAACGGCCGGTCGAACACGGCGAAATTCGTGTCCCATTGCCCGCCGCCGAGCAGCACCGCATGGTTTGGATCGACGCTGCGAATAGCCGCCACGATGTCGCGATAGAGCGGCTCGAGCTGCGGATTGAGATAATCGACATCGCTGTAGGGCGAGATCGGCTCGTTCAAGAAGTCGTAGCCGAGGATGGCGGTCTCATCGCGATAATGCGCGGCGAGCTTCTGCCATAGCGCGATGGTGAGTTGCCGGTAGCGCGGCACATAGAACGTCAGCGGAAAACCCGGGCCGTCATCGTGGTTGACGCCGGTCTGGCCGCCCGGCGCGGCATGCAGATCGATGATCACGCGCAGGCCCGCTTCGTGGCACCACTGCACCAGCCGGTCGAGCAGACGCCCAGCCCGGTCCCTCGAAGCGATCGTCCGTATCGCCGTCGGCCGTCCCCCGATGTAACGAACAGCCGCCAATCAGCGGCACGCGAATGGTGTTAAAGCCGGCCGCCTTGATGAAATCGATGTCGTCTTTGGCGATATAGATGTCGCGAAATTTTGTCCAGAAGCGCGCCGCCGCCTCGGGCCCGATCAGCGCGTCGATACAGCCCGCGATCTCGGCCGGGCTGCAGCGCCCGCTTGAACTTGAACATGTAGCCTTCGGGCACCAGCCAATTGCCGAGATTGATGCCCTTGCACGGCAAAGTCTCGCCGCGGCCGTCGACCAGGCGCGTGCCGTCGGCATGGATGAAGTCGGTGAGCGGCGGCGGCCCGAAGCCGACACGCGGCGACGACAACGGCCGCGCAGATCAGAAACGCGATCCGGCTCGGAGCCGCGAGGCCGGCAACGATCGGGACTGCGGTGCGCATCGTCAAATCCTCTGACCCGCTTCGTGCCAAATTCATGCCATGAGCAAAGCCGCCGGGGCGCGCCAACGGCAAGGTCAGAATTTCGATGTACGGCATGCCGTTATCGCAGGCGCTCGTTTTTGTCGCGCCGTCATCGCTCATCATCGGCGCGGCGCGGCGCATTCATCCGTTTATCGTGCTCATGGTCGTCGCGGCCGCTTTCGGCGCATTGCCGGCTTACCCGACCTCGTTTCTCGGCAGCGTTTTCGGCAGCGGCTTTTCCGAGATGATCTATTCGCCCGGACTGGTGATCGTCGCCGCCGCTTTATTGCCGGCCTTGCCGAAAGCACGGCAGCCGTCGGCGCAGCTCTCGGACTGTTATCGCGCGGCGGCGCCTTTCGCTGGCAACCGGATCGCGGCGGCCGTCGGGCTCTTCGCCGGCGTCGGCGCGTCGCCCGCTTCGGCGTTTGCGCTGCTCACCCCGCTGCTTCCGGCCATCGGCGGACGGCAGCACGAGCGCCAAGCGCCACTTTCACCTTGGCGCTCGCGATCTCGGCAAGCCACGGGTGCTGTGGCTGACGCCGGTGCCGATCGCGGCAGCGGCCATTCTCGGCGCGCCATGGAGCCGCGTCGCGTTGTTCGGCGTGCCACTGGCCGTCTTGCTTGGCGCTTTCGGCGCGCTGTTTGCGCGATGGTCGTTGCGTGCCGATGGCCGTGCCGCGGCAAGCTGAGCCGAACGCGCGCAGGTGCCGCATGGCAAAGGACGGCCCGCGTCGTTCTCATTCTGGCGATCGCGGTCCCACTGCTGCTGCTGATGGTGCAGTCGCTCGGCGACATGCCAAGCGAACCGCTCGGCGGCGGGCCGACGCGCGAATTGATCATCGGCATCGGCCGGCCGCTGATCCTTTTTCTCGCCGGTGTCGGCATCATGATCATCGGCAAGCCACGCACAGAGCTTCAGCCGCCTCGGCGATCCCGAATGGACGCGCGTCATCAGCACGTGTCGCAAGCATTCTGCTCATCGTGTGCGCCGCCGGCGGCTTGCAGCGGCTCTGCCAGGAAACCGGCATGGCGGAAATGTTCGGCGAGCGCTTCCTCGGCTGGCACTCGGCGCATTTGGCGTGCTGGTCGCGTTCCTGATCGCGGCCGCGATCAAGACACTGCAAGGCTCGTCGCTGGTCGCGGCTATCACCGCCGCAGGCATGATGCAACCGCTATTGCTGTCGCTCGGACTAGCCGCTACCACGGCAAGGCGCTCGCCGCGCTCGCCATCGGCGCCGGCGCCATGACGGTCTCTCACGTCAACGACGAATATTTCTGGCTGGTCGCCGATCGCGCCGGGCTGACGCCGCCGCGCGGTCTCGCCGCCCTTCAGCCGGCGGCACGCTGCTGCAAGGGCTATGGCCGCGGCCTTGCTGGTCGCGATATTGCTCGTGACCGCTCAATTTGACAAGCAGTCACAGACGCGGCAGAAAATGCTTGAAATCGCACGCTTAAAATTTCCGCAAATGGCACCGGAGTTGCATGTGAAATCGCGGTATCGTTGCAATGACATCCGGGACGCCCATGATTTCCGACAGATCCGCATCACCGAAAAGCGCGGACCAACCAAGCCCTCGCGCCGCGATCTGATGAAACTTGCGGGCGCCGGCGCGCATGGCGGCGAACGCCGCGATGCCGGCGAACGCCAAAACGCGCCGCCGCACCGTCCGAGACACACCCGCCTGCAAACGTCGCTAAGTCTGCCGCGCGATTTTCGCTGGGGCACCGCCACCTCGGCCTATCAGATCGAAGGCGCCTGGCAAGACGACGGCAGCGGCAAATCGATCTGGGATCGCTTCGCGCACACGCCCGGCAGATCCAGAACGGTGACACCGGCGACGTCGCGCTCGATCATTACCACCGTTACAAGGACGACGTGCGCTGATAAAGTGGCTGGGCGTCCAGGACCTACCGCTTCTCGATCTCCTGGCCGCGTATTTTTCCGCAAGGCACCGGAACGCTAAATCCGAAAGGCCTCGATTTCTACGACCGCTCGTCGACGAGTTGCTCGCCAACGGCATCGAGCCATACGCAACGCTCTATCACTGGGACCTGCCGCAGGCGCTGCAAGACGCACGGCGGCTGGGAATCGCGCGACACCGCAAAGGCCTTTGCCGATTATGCCGGCTATGTCAGCGAGCAAGCTCAGCGACCGGGTCAAATACTTTTTCCCGATCAACGAACTCACAACCATCGTCGAATTGGGCTACGGCACCGGCGTCTTCGCGCCCGGACTGAAATTGCCGCCGGCGCGCTTGAACCAGGTCCGCCACAATGCCGTTCTCGGCCACGGTCTCGCGGTCCAGGCGATCCGCGCCAGCGCCAAGCCTGGGAACAAGGTCGGGCTCGCGGAGAACATCGCCGCCGCCGTGCCGGTGATCGAGACGCCGGAAAATATCGCCGCCGCCGAACGCGCCATGCGCGAACTCAATGCCGGCTACCTCACCGTCATTCTCGAAGGCCGCTACACCGATGCTTACCTCGACCGCGGCCGGCGCCGACGCGCCAAAATTCACGAGCGAAGAATTGCAGACGATCGCCAGCTCCGCTCGATTTCGTCGGGCTCAACGTTTACACGCCGATCTACGTGCGCGCTGCCGCGCACGGCACCTGGCTTACGAGGTGCTGCCGTTCTCGAAATCGCCATCCGCGCATGGCATCGTCATGGCAGTTATTCGGCCCCGAGGCGCTCTATTGGGCGCCGCGGCACCTGCAAAAGCATCTGGAACGTGAAGGAGATTTACATCAGCGAGAACGGCTGCGGCGCCGCCGACAAGCCTGCGGCCGACGGCGTCGTCTACGACAGCGACCGCATCATGTTTCTGCGCAGCAATCTCGCCGATGCTGCAGCGCGCGACCGCCGAAGGCGTGCCGGTGCGCGGCTATTTTCTGTGGAGCCTGTTCGACAATTTCGAATGGTCGGACGGTTACGCGACGCGCTTCGGATTGATCCACGTCGATTACGCCACACAAAAACGTACGCCAAAGCTCTCGGCCGCCTATTATGCAGAAGTCATCAAGCGCAACGCGGTGGCGTAACGCAAACCATTGCGCCGAGTTCCGTGGCAATGATGCAACTTATGTTGTCCGAAATGCGAGCGTGTTAACTTGACAATCCAAAGCATCGGTCCAGAATTCGGCGGCAATGCCGACACGGAGGTTTCAATGCTTCCACCGGGTCAAAGGGCCGCAATGATTGTTGCGTAACGCGTTCGGGTCGCAACATAGCGGCAAGTCCACGAACGGTTCGCCGGGCGCGACTCTGTGGGTCGCATCAGTCAGGCAAGACCCCAATTCAGTCGCCCCCGGCGTGCTTTCTTGCTGCGATCATTCCCGCAGCAGTTCACTCCTCGCCATTCCCGCCGTTCTCTTCCTCGCCGCCTTCCTCGCTCAAGCCGCTCCACCGACGCGACCTTCTCGCCCTCGCCGGTCGAGAACACGATGACGCCTTGCGTCGAGCGGCCGGCGATGCGGATGCCGTCGACCGGGCAGCGGATGAGCTGGCCGCCGTCGGTGACCAGCATGATCTGATCCGTTTCCTCGATCGGGAATGAGGCGACCAGCCGGCCGTTCTTGTCGGTGATCGCCATGGCGACGATGCCTTTGCCGCCGCGGCCGGTGGTGCGGTATTCGTAGGACGAAGTGCGCTTGCCGAAGCCCTTTTCGGAAATCGTCAGCACGAATTGCTCGGCCACCGACAATTCCACATAGCGGGTCTGGCCGAGCTCGATCGCGCCCTCGGCCTCCTCCAAGTCGCCATTGCCATTGCCGTTGCCGCCGTTCTCCTCAACTTCGCCGTTACCCCCGCGGCGCACCGCATTGGCGCGCTTGAGATAGGCGGCACGCTCCTCGGCGCTGACGTCGACGTGGCGCAGGATCGACAGCGAAATCAGCTCGTCGCCGTCCGCAAGCGCGATGCCGCGCACGCCCATCGAGGTGCGGCCCTGGAACACCCGCACGTCGTCGACGGCGAAGCGGATGCATTGGCCTTGTTCCGACGTGAGAAGAACATCGTCGTCCTCTTTGCAGATCTGCACGTCGACGATGGCGTCGCCCTCGTCGAGCTTCATGGCGATGATGCCGGAGCGCCGCACATCGGCGAAATCGGACAGCTTGTTGCGCCGCACCGTGCCGCGCGTGGTGGCGAACATGACGTCGAGCTTGTCCCAGCTCTTTTCGTCCTCCGGCAGCGGCATGATGGTGGTGATGCTCTCGCCCTGCTCCAGCGGCAGAATGTTGATCAGCGCCTTGCCGCGCGCCTGCGGCGCCGCTAGCGGCAGCCGCCAGACCTTTTCCTTGTAAACCTGGCCGCGCGACGAGAAGAACAGCACCGGGGTATGCGTCGAGGCGACGAACAGCCGGGTGACGAAATCCTCTTCGCGCGTCTGCATGCCGGCGCGGCCCTTGCCGCCGCGTTTTTGTGAGCGGTAGGTCGACAGCGGAACGCGCTTGACGTAGCCGGCATGCGACACGGTGACGACCATGTCCTCGCGCTGGATCAAATCCTCGTCTTCCATCTCGCCTTCCTGATCGACGATCAGGGTGCGGCGCGGCGTGGCGAACTCGTTTTTGACGGCGACAAGCTCTTCCTTGACGATGGCCTGAATCCGCGCGCGCGAGCGCAAGATATCGAGATAATCGGCGATTTCGTCGGCGAGCTTGTCGAGCTCGGCCTTGATCTCGTCGCGGCCGAGCGCGGTGAGCCGCTGCAGGCGCAGATCGAGGATCGCCTTGGCCTGCTCGGCCGACAATTTCGTCGTGCCGGCCGGCGACACGGCGTGCCGCGGATCGTCGATCAAGGTGACCATGGCGGCGACGTCGCGCGCCGCCCAATCGCGCTCCATCAATTGCTCGCGCGCCTCATTGGCGTCTTTGGCGCCGCGAATGACCTTGATCATCTCGTCGATATTGGCGACCGCAATGGCCAAGCCGACCAGCACGTGGGCGCGGTCGCGCGCCTTGCTGAGCAGATGCTTGGTGCGCCGGTAGATCACCTCCTCGCGGAAGACGACGAAGGAGACGAGCATATCCTTCAGATTCATCACCAGCGGGCGGCCGCCGTCGAGCGCCACCATATTGGCGCCGAACGAGGACTGCAGCGCGGTGAAGCGATAGAGCTGATTGAGCACGACGTCCGGCACGGCGTCGCGACGCAGCTCGACCACGACGCGATAACCGTCGCGATCGGATTCGTCGCGCAGCGCGCCAATGCCCTCGATCTTCTTGTCGCGCACCAATTCGCCGATGCGTTCGACGAGCGTCGCCTTGTTGACCTGATAGGGAATTTCGGTAGCGACGATCGCCTCGCGTTCACCGCGCAGCGTCTCGAACTCGACCTTGCCGCGCATGACGATGGAGCCACGGCCGAGATGATAGGCGGCGCGGATGCCCTGGCGGCCGAGAATGATGCCGCCGGTCGGAAAATCCGGTCCCGGCACGATCGCGATCAAATCGTCGATCGACAGCCCCGGATTATCGATCAGCGCCAGGCAGGCGTCGATCACTTCACCGAGGTTATGCGGCGGGATGTTGGTCGCCATGCCGACGGCGATGCCGCCGGCGCCATTGACCAACAGATTGGGGAATCGCGCCGGCAGCACCAGCGGCTCGTGCTCGGATTCGTCGTAGTTCGGCTGGAAATCGACGGTGTCCTTGTCGATGTCGCGCAACAGCTCCATCGCCGGCTTGGCCAGCCGGCATTCGGTGTAGCGGTAGGCCGCGGCGTTATCACCGTCGATCGAACCGAAATTGCCCTGGCCGTCGATCAGCGGCAGGCGCATGGAAAAATCTTGCACCATGCGCACCAGGGCGTCGTAGATCGACTGGTCGCCATGGGGATGGTATTTGCCCATGACATCGCCGACGACGTGGGCGCATTTGACGTATTTCTTGTCCGGGGTGTGGCCGTTCTCGTGCATCGAATAGAGAATGCGGCGATGCACCGGCTTGAGCCCGTCGCGCACGTCCGGCAGCGCGCGGGCCACGATCACGCTCATGGCGTAATCGAGGTAGCTTTTCTTCATCTCCTCGGTGATCGACACCGGGCGAATATCGGACGGCCCGCTGTCGGTCGGCGGGGGATTATCCTGGTCTGACAAGAGCGAAAATCCTCACGAATCGCGTCGAATTTTTATAGCCGATCAGGCCTCCCAGGGCCACCTTTATCGGCAATCGGAAGATGGGATTTTACGGTTTATTTTCAAGGCCTTATTGGGAACAAAGGATGTCTCTCCGGCGGCGCTTGCGCAGCGCGGCAAGAAGCTGCCTTTGGCATGCTGGCGCAATCATGCCGAGCCCCTATGATGCCCGGGACAAAGGGAGACATTTTTATGGTTCAGCTTGCCGACGGCGACATCAAAACCCGCGAAGTGCTCGGCTGGAAAGGCGTGCATGTGCTCCACTTCATGGGCTCGTCGTGTTCACAGAAGCTGCGCATCTTCCTCAACCTCAAGGGCATTGCGTGGCAGTCGCATCTCATCGATCTGCCCGGCAACGAGAACATGCAGCCGTGGTTTCTCGGCATCAATCCGCGCGGCCTGGTGCCGGTCTTGATCGACGACGGCGCCGTCCATATCGAGAGCAACGACATCATCCAATATCTCGAAAAGAAATTCCCGACGCCGCGGCTAATCCCGGCCGGCCACGAGAACGAGGTCGCGGCGCTGCTCAAGCACGAAGACGATCTGCATCTCGATTTGCGGACGCTCAGCTTCCGCTTCGTGTTCGCACCGCCCGGTCCGCCAAAGCCCGCGGCAGCGCTGGAGAGTTACAAAGCCAACGGCAGCGGCACCGTGCAGGGCCTCGCCGATCGCGAAAAGCAAATCCAGATCGAATTCTGGCAGCGCGCCGCCAACGAAGGTTTCACCGACGAGCGGGCGCGCGCGTCGGCGCAAAAATTTCGCGCCGAGTTCGACGCGCTCGACAAGACGCTGGCAAAACAGCCCTATCTGATGGGCCAGGATTTGACCGTGCTCGATATCGCCTGGTTCATCTACGAGCACCGCCTGTCGCTTGCCGGCTATCCGTTCGCGCGGCTGCATCCTCATGTCCATGGCTGGGCCGAGAAACTTCGCGGCCGGCCGGAAATTGCCAAGGAGATCGGGCAGCTCCGTCATACCCCGGAACAGCTCGACACCGTCCGCCGTGCGCAAGCGGGCAAGACGCTCGAAGCCGTCGCCGGGTTCTAGTTGCGACGTGAAAACGGAATGCGGCGATGCGGCTCGATTACGCGATCTCTGCGATGCTGACGTTGTTCGTCGTGGTCGACCCGATCGCGATGGCGCCGACCTTTCTGGTCGTGACCGAAGGCATGCCGCGCGCCTCGCGGCGGAGCGTCGCGGTGCGCGCCAGCATTATTGCCGGCGTGATCCTGATCGGCACCGCGCTGATCGGCGATTGGCTTCTCGACACGCTTGAAATTTCGCTGTCGGCGTTCCGCATCGCCGGCGGGCTGCTGCTGTTCTGGATCGCGGCCGAGATGGTGTTCGGGGTGCGCAGCCGGCACGAGGGCGAAGCGGCCGAACAGGCGTTGGAAGAGCGGGTCCGCAACGTTGCCGCCTTCCCGCTGGCGATCCCGCTCCTTGCCGGGCCGGGCGCCATCACCGCCACTTTGCTGCTCGCCACCCGCGCCGGCGGCAATATGATCCTGATCGGAATTCTCATCGGCGTCGTACTGCTCATCGCTTTTTCGTGTTGGATTACCTTCGTTTGCGCCGAACGCATCAGCGGGCTTCTCGGCAAGACCGGCAATATCGTGCTGTCGCGGCTGCTCGGCGTGCTGCTCGCGGCGTTGGCGGTGCAATATGTGGTCGACGGCATCCGCAGCGTTCTCGCCGGATAAGGCGCTAAGCGTTCGTTAACCATAAAATTTCATGATCGCTTAGCATTTTCGCTTCGGAGAAAAGCCATGCCGGTTCCCGGGATCGCTGCGGCCGCAACGCCGCCGCTGCCGCTGCAACAATTGTCGCCAAGTTCCGGTCACCACAAGCAAAACGGCAATAGCGGACCGTCGATCAGCGATGTCGATGGGCAAGGTTCGCGCCCCACGCCGCCGGGGAATTCGACCGGCAGAATCGGCAGCGTGCTCGACATCAGGATATGACGCCGTTTCGCCTGCGCGCCGCCGAGCCGCGCGACATTCCGGCGCTGATGCGGCTCAAGCGGCTATTGGCGGAAGGCGAAGATTCCGCTCATGTCGTGCGCGCCAGCGAAGCCGATTGGCTGCGCGACGGCTTCGGCCCGCAGGCCGGTTTCACCGCCTTTGTTGTCGACTCCGGCAGCGACGGCGGCGACAGCCGCGATGGCGTCATCGGAATGGCGATATGCAGCCGCCGAAAAATCACCGGCTGGAACGGCCCGGTGATCTTCCTGCAGGATCTTTACGTCGACCCGCTGCACCGTGCGCGCGGCGTCGCCAGCGCACTGATGGCGCGGGTCGCCGCCTATGCCCACGAACTCGGCAGCCCGATCGTCGAACTGACCGTGCGAGCCGATAATCCCGCGCAACGCTTCTATCTGCGCGCCGGCTTTCAGCATCTGCCGCAATGTCTGACTTACGTATTGGCGGGACCAGCGCTGACCGCGCTTGCCGCGCAGGACAAGGCCGTTGCGCCGGCCGATTGAAGCATGATCCCGAAAAGTGGGACCCGGTTTCCCGCCTTCGCGAAGCCCGCTTCGGCGGGCGAAGCAAGGTCGGAAAAGATCATGCTCAAACAAAGTCAACTAGACCATGATCCGATTCAATTTGATCGGATCATGGTCTAGTTATCGAGCCGCGGCTGCCAGATCATGAAGGCGAATATCGCGAGCATGCAAATCAGGATCGGCCCGGCAAGCGCACACCACACACGGAACAAACGCCAATAGGCGGCGGTCAGCGGCACGCCTTCGAGCGCCGCGTCGCGGGTAAGGCTACGGATGCGCATCTCGACCCGAACCGCCGCTATCCAGCACACCACGATGACGACATAGAGCACGCTCGAGACGACGATCCAGAATTCGTTGAGCGGCGAAAGCCCGATGGCGTAAGCCAGCGGAAAGCCGCTAAGCGGCGCCAGCGCCACGGCCGCGGCCACCACCGTCAGCTCGACCTTGACGACAAATTGCGACGTCAGCGCGACGACCGAGGTGTTGCCGGAGCGATGCGCGAGCACCATGAAAATGGCAAGGCAGAGCCAGGTGCCGAACATCGCCGTGATGGCGAGCAGGTGCACGAACTTGATGGTGAAGATCAGATCGAGCATGGCGGCGCGTCATTGCGAGCATTGGCCCGGTGCTGGATTGCTTCCGCCTACGCGCTCCGCGCTGCGGCGGACTCGAACCCTCCGAAGCTCGCAGAGCGAGCGTAGGAGGGTCGTTCAGAACGGAATTTCGTCGTCCATATCGGCGCCGGCGCCGGCGCGGGATCCGGCCGCGGCGGCAGCCGCGACCTTGCGGGTCGGTCCAGGCGAACCGAACTCGCCGCTTTCCTCGGCGCCGATATCGCTTCCGCCGCCGGCTCCCGCGCCGCCAGCACGGTCGAGCAAGGTCAGCTCACCGCGAAAGCCTTGCAGCACCACTTCGGTCGAGTAGCGGTCCTGGCCGGATTGGTCCTGCCATTTTCGCGTTTGCAAGGCACCCTCGATGAAAACCTTCGAGCCTTTCTTGAGGTATTGCTCGGCGATGCGGCACAGGTTTTCGTTGAAAATGACGACGCGGTGCCATTCGGTCTTTTCACGCCGCTCGCCGGTCGTCTTATCTTTCCACGAATCCGAGGTCGCAACGCGCAGATTGGCAATCGGCCGGCCATCTTGGGTGCGGCGGATTTCCGGATCCGCGCCCAGATTGCCGATCAAGATCACTTTATTAACGCTGCCTGCCATAACCTTCTCCGCTCGGTAACGTGTCCGCCAAATTCGGCAACTTGCCCGCCAAGTTAGGCGACTTGCCCGCCAAGTGCAGTCGAACCCTGGTGCAGATAACGCGTGCGATGCCGGTCCCCGCAAGAACCATCGACGTTATCCACATCAGTCCCCGGCGATTGTGAGGGGACATCCGCAATGTTCCTCGTTTGTTCTAATCTCGCTGCTGGGCAATTGCAAGAGGCACTAAATCGACGCGACAACCCGATTGTGGACGGGCGATACCGCCCGAACGGAGAACATCCGACGTACGCCCACCCTTGCGAGGGTAACGAAATCTCGCCGCCTGTTGCTTTTGGGTTACACCTTTTTCGTGGCGGATCAGCTACTTATTGCGACAGCGACGGCGGTACGGAAGTGATTCCGTCGAGGCAAGGTTTACGCGATTTCGAAAGCCGTTGACCGAACGAATTCGATCGGTCGCGCTGCACCTGGAGGGTCGCAATGAAGCGATTATGGATAGCTGGAGCGTTGGCGTTCGCCGCCGCGGGACAAGCGCTCGCAGCAGATCTTCCGCAGCCGGCTCCACCGCCACAGGCCCCCGTCGCCTACATTCCCACCGTGGCACCGGTCTATAACTGGGGCGGCATCTATTTCGGCGCCAACGGCGGCTACGGTTTTGGCAACTCCAAACAAACCTCCGCTGCCGGTACGACGTCTGGCACTTTTGGCGTCACCGGCTTTATGACCGGGGGCACGATCGGCGCCAATTTCCAGACCGACGCCTTTGTATTCGGCATCGAGGGCGATTTCGACGGCTCATGGATGCAGGGCTCCGGCGGACCGGCGGTTTGCGCTCTGGCTGGCGTCTTGGCGCAATGCGAGACGAAGAATAGCTGGCTCAGCACCATTCGCGCCCGCGTCGGTTACGCGGCCGATCGCGTGCTGTTTTACGGCACCGCCGGCGGCGCCTTCGGCAATATCGAACAAGGCGCCAATGGCGCCACCAACAGCAGCTTCGCCAGTGTGTCGAAGGCCGGCTGGACGGCCGGCGCGGGCGTCGAGGTCGCGTTCGCCGACAACTGGACGGCCCGGATCGAGTATCTGTTCGTCGATCTGGAGAATGCCTCGCTTGGCACGCCTACGACGACAGTCACTTTCGACGCCAGCATGGTCCGTCTCGGCGTCGACTATAAGTTCCGCTAAGGGCATTAGGCCTAACTGACGGGCGCGAGCCGGATCTGCGCGCCCTCTGGATTTCGTCGGTCGCCGCGACCTGCTAATTCCGGTGGGTTGTTGTTTTTTTGCACTATTCACCGGGTCGCGGAACGACTGTAGTGTGGCGCGAAAACGTAAGCCTCGTGCCCGCGGGGGGGTTGCGTATGAGGTCTGTTAGTCCCGGATTAGTGGCGCTCGCGTTGGCGGCAATGGCCGTTGCCGCGCCGGTTTACGCTGCGGACATGTCTGTCGCGCCGGCCTACAACCCGTCGACCCCGGTGCCGCCGGCAGCCTATAACTGGACCGCCTTCTACGTCGGCGGCAATATCGGCGCCGGCCTCTTGCACGACAGCGTGACCCAAGCAGCCCCGGGTGTCGCTCTTCCCGGCTCTTTCAACGTCAATCCAGTCGGTCTCGTCGGCGGCGCTCAGGCCGGTTTCGACTATCAATTCTCGTCCGTGGTCGTTGGCGCTCAAGCATCGTTGAGCGATTCCTACATCACTGGCCAGACCACCGAAACCGCCGGCGGCGGCGCGAGCCAGCTACGGTTGACGTCGGAGCCGACATGGTTTGCCAGCGTGACCGGACGCGTCGGTTACGCCGCCAACACCCTGCTGTTCTACGTCAAGGGCGGCGGCGCCTGGATGCATATCGAGCATGTCGAGGACAATCTTGCTGCGGGCGGCATTAACACCGGCAGCCAATCCATCAGCGATACCCGCTCCGGCTTCGTCGGCGGAGTCGGCCTCGAATACGCCATGACTGAGAACCTGTCGGCGCTGTTCGAATACGACTTCTATGATTTCGGCACCAAGACCGAACCCTTCACCACCACGCCGATCGCGATCCGCTCCGATCTGCACACTCTGACGGTCGGTCTCAATTACCGCTTCAACTGGGCTTCCGGCGGCCAGCCCTACTGCCCGACCTGCTGATGCTGCCCGCGCGGGGGGCGTCCCCTCGGCTTTACCACCCGTGATCGCTCGTTTGCCTGTCGCCGTGCCCCGCGTATCGATCCGCATAAACCGGCGGTGATTTGCGTGAATAGGCCGCCTTTGCGCCCTGGCAAAACGCCCCCGTTCTCACTACGTTCCTAACCAAGAACCGACAGCAGTTGGCGGTGTCCATTCCCGCTCATGCCCGCGCAAGCGGGAATCCAGATTGCTGCCGCATCGGGCACGAGCGGACACCGTAATGAACGATCTTTTCGACAAGGGCCGCGCCGACCGCCGCGTGATTTCGATCCGCGGCGCGCGCGAGCACAATCTCAAAAACATCGATCTCGACATTCCGCGCGACCGGCTTGTGGTGTTCACCGGGCTATCCGGTTCCGGCAAATCCTCGCTGGCCTTCGACACCATCTATGCCGAGGGCCAGCGCCGCTATGTCGAGAGCCTGTCCGCTTATGCGCGGCAATTTCTGGAAATGATGCAGAAGCCGGACGTCGATCAGATCGACGGCCTCTCGCCGGCGATTTCCATCGAGCAGAAAACCACCTCGCGCAATCCGCGCTCCACGGTCGGCACCGTCACCGAGATCTACGATTACATGCGGCTTTTGTGGGCCCGCGTCGGCGTGCCCTACTCGCCCGCGACGGGTCTGCCGATCGAGAGCCAGACCGTGTCGCAGATGGTCGACCGCATCATGGCGCTCCCTGAAGGTACTCGTCTTTATCTTCTTGCCCCAGTCGTGCGCGGGCGCAAAGGCGAGTATCGCAAGGAGCTCGCCGAGTTCATGAAGAAGGGCTACCAGCGCGTCAAAATCGACGGCGCGTTCTACGAGATCGCCGAAGCCCCGGCGCTCGACAAGAAATTCACCCACGATATCGACGTCGTGGTCGACCGCATCGTGGTGCGCCCCGACATTGCCGCGCGGCTGGCGGATTCGCTGGAACAGGCGCTCAAGCTTGCCGACGGTCTCGCGGTCGCCGAGCTTGCCGACGCCGCGCCGGCCGAAGGCGCCGCGACCACCAGCAAAGCTAACCGGCAGCGCAATCAGACCGCCGCCGAGCGGCTGACTTTCTCGGAAAAATTCGCCTGCCCGGTCTCGGGTTTCACAATCCCTGAGATCGAGCCGCGGCTGTTCTCGTTCAACAATCCGTTCGGCGCCTGCCCGAAATGCGGCGGGCTCGGCGTCGAGCAGCATATCGACGCCGATCTCGTCATCCCCGACAAGGACCGCACGCTGCGCAAAGGCGCCATCGCGCCGTGGGCCAAATCCTCGTCGCCGTATTACACCCAAACCCTCACTGCGTTGGGCAAGCACTACAAGTTCACGCCCGACACCAAGTGGAAGGACCTGCCGAAGAAGACGCAGGACGCTATTCTCTACGGCTCTGGCGATACCGAGCTCCGCTTTTCCTATGACGACGGCATGCGCGCTTACGACACCAAGCGCGCCTTCGAAGGCGTCATCACCAATCTCGAGCGCCGCTATAAAGAGACCGACAGCGACTGGGCACGCGAGGAGATCGCGCGCTATTTCACCGACGTGCCGTGCGCAGCCTGCGCCGGCTATCGGCTCAAGCCCGAAGCGCTGTGCGTGAAGGTCGGCGGCCTGCATATCGGGCAAGTGTCGGAACTGTCGGTCAAAGGCGCAGCGCAATGGTTCACTGAGCTACCCCAGCGGCTGACCTCCAAACAGAACGAAATCGCCGTGCGCGTACTCAAGGAAATTCGCGAGCGGCTGAAATTTTTGGTCGATGTCGGGCTGGAATATCTGACTTTGGCGAGAGCAAGCGGCACGCTGTCCGGCGGCGAGAGCCAGCGCATTCGCCTTGCCTCGCAGATCGGCTCCGGGCTGACCGGCGTGCTCTACGTCCTCGACGAGCCCTCGATCGGACTGCACCAGCGCGATAATGCGCGGCTTTTGGAAACGCTGAAGCGGCTGCGCGACCTCGGCAACACCGTGATCGTGGTCGAGCACGACGAGGACGCCATCCGCACCGCCGACTGGGTGCTCGACATCGGCCCCGGCGCCGGCATTCACGGCGGCCATATCATCGCCCAAGGCACCGTCGCCGATCTGGTCGCCGCGCCGCAAAGCTGGACCGGCAAATATCTGTCCGGCGAGCTGATGGTGCAAATACCCGAGCGCCGGGCCGAAGAATCCGGCGCGCGTGCTGAAAATCGTCGGCGCCCGCGGCAACAACCTCAAAAACATCACCGCCGAAATCCCGCTGGGGCTGTTCACCTGCGTCACCGGCGTGTCCGGCGGCGGCAAGTCGACGCTGCTCGTCGACACGCTGTACAAGGCGCTGGCGCGGCGGCTCAACAATGCCAGCGAGGCCCCCGCCCCTTACGACCGCATCGAGGGCGTCGAGCATCTCGACAAGATCATCGACATCGACCAGTCGCCCATTGGACGAACCCCGCGTAGCAACCCCGCGACCTATACCGGCGCGTTTACACCCATTCGCGAATGGTTCGCCGGCCTGCCCGAATCCAAGGCCCGCGGCTACGAACCCGGCCGCTTCTCGTTCAACGTCAAAGGCGGCCGCTGCGAGGCCTGCCAGGGCGACGGCGTCATCAAGATCGAGATGCACTTTCTGCCCGACGTCTACGTCACCTGCGACGTCTGCAACGGCAAGCGCTACAACCGCGAAACGCTCGACGTGCTGTTCCGTGGCAAATCCATCGCCGACGTGCTCGATATGACGGTCGAGGAAGCGCTCGACTTCTTCAAGGCGGTGCCGCGGGTGCGCGAGCCGCTGAAACTCCTGCACCGCGTCGGCCTCGATTACATCCATGTCGGCCAGCAGGCCACGACGCTGTCAGGCGGCGAGGCGCAGCGCGTCAAGCTCGCGAAAGAGCTGTCAAAGCGCGCGACCGGCCGCACGCTCTACATTCTCGACGAGCCGACCACGGGGCTGCACTTCCACGACGTCGCTAAACTTCTGGAAGTGCTGCACGAACTGACCGACCAGGGCAACAGCGTGGTGGTCATCGAGCACAATCTCGAAGTCATCAAAACCGCCGACTGGATCATCGACCTCGGCCCCGAAGGCGGCGACGGCGGCGGCGAAATCGTCGCCGCGGGGACGCCCGAGGACGTGGTGCGCGAGAAGCGGAGTTACACCGGGGCGTTTTTGAAGCCGGTGCTCAAAAGACAGGAAAAGCCAAAGAAACGCATTCAAGCGGCGGAATAGGACCGGTGCCTTGTCCGCCGTAGCCCGCAGGGCGAAGGCGGATGGCAAGGCGCGGGGCGGAGCCGCGGAAGAAGAAGCGCGTTGAGGCGGCGGAGTGAACTTTCTTGGCCCTCCCCTGGTGAGGGGGGTCGGCGCGCAGCGCCAGAGTGGGGTGTCGGGGCAATGAGCGAGACTTTGCGCCGCGTGCAGGCGCTCGTGCTTGGCGGGGAATATCTGGTGACGCGCCACGCCTTTCGCGAACTCGCTGCCGATGGTATCGTGGTTGAAGATGTGCTGGCCGACATCGAAACCGCTGTTTTAGTTGAGGATTATCCGGACTCCCGAAAGGAGCCGTCAGTATTGGTCTTGCAGCACGATCGGAAGGGTCCGCTGCATGTCATGTGGGGCGTTCCGAAGGATGCAGGAACTCCAGCCGTGATGGTGACGGCTTACCGACCGGCGCCAGAGCGTTGGTCAACGGACTTTAAGAGGCGAAAACCGCCATGACGCGGAAGTCGAAAGAATTCATCCACGAAGGCAAATACGCCGCGGAAGTCTCGGTCGAATTGATCGAGGATGACACCTCATGGTCGCCGTACCTTCCGCCGGAAGAGGTTCATAAGCTCGATACTGTTCGACTTGCCTTGCGGCGCGGCGACATCGCCGAAGCCGCAAAATACGGCCGCGTGTTCGAGCTGACGCCGGTGGCCGCGAAGTGAAGGCGGCGCCTTGTCCGCCGTAGCCCGCAGGACGAAGGCGGGTGGCGCGGAGCCGCGGAAGAAGAAGCGGGTCGAGGCGCAGTTTTTGAGCGAAGGACGAGAGTTCTTATTTTGTCCTTGGTGGAATGGATTTGGACGTTGCATTTGCAATTCCGCTAAAGGTCATTCTCGCGAATCTCGACGCACTGAATACGACGACCACAAGCAAGAAAACTTATTGGCATATCCATATTGTTGAAGCGAACGATGGCGGGTTTGCCATCCCCCTGCGTGGCGGCAAACAGCTTCCAATTGATAAGTTCGCCGTTCCAATTAAGCCGCCGCCATCCCAGCAAGCTTAAGGTCGGCTGAACCCAGCGAAGCCCACGCCTTCATTTGCCGATCGCGCGTGTTCCGCCTTGAACCTTTGGCTTGCCCGGGCGACCACTAGCTATGCAGCCTTACCCCTATATCTACGTCAACGCCGACGGCACGGCCCGCGAGCTTCATGCCGGCGAGCGCGCCTATCTTGAAACCGAATTCGAGGGCGGCGACGGCGCCATGCCGTCCGTTAAAGACAGCTACGAGGAGCGCAACGGCTGGGGCGAGCTCAACGGCTATCTCAAGCGCGCGGCGCTGCCGCCCGGGACGCCGGTCGCCGACGCTCCCGCCGAAGACCCGCGCCGGCCCATGAGCCGCGAGGACACCATCGCCTGGCTGCGCGGCAAGGGCGTCGAGGTCACCGAGAACAGCGACGGCTCGCTGACCGTGCACGGGCGGGTCCGCTGAAGCAGGCGTCATGCCCGGCTTTATACCGGGCAACCACCTCTTTAGTGTGCAGAACCGTTCAACCACCGTACATTCCAACCGCACGCAGGGAGCCGACCTCATCCCGGGAATCATCGTGAAACGCCCGCAGTCCAATCGCATCCCGATCGCCATCCTGTTCGCCGTGCTGTGGTCGGCCGGCATGGTGTTGAGGGCGCCGTCGATTGACCTGCAGACCGTGGTGACCGCCGTCATTGCCGGCGCGATTGTCGGCGGGCTCATGTACTGGCTATTCGACAAGTTTCGCGCGCGGTCGTGAGCAGGAAGCGGTAGGGTGGGCTGAGCCAACGGGTCCGGCCCGAAGTGGCCGGCCCGATGACAAGCTCCGCGATGCCCACGCGGATTTTCCGAGTATCCCGGCGTGGGCACGGCGCGGAGCTTGTCATCGGGCCGCGCTTCGCGCGGACCCGTTGGCGCCTTTGCCCACCCCACTCTCTCGCCTCTCCTACTTGAAATAACTCACCCCGCAGGCCTGATCGCCGATGCGCGTTTCGAGGGCTTGCTTGGCCGACGGCTTGGTCTCCCCCGGCTTCGGCATCTGGTAGTCGATGGTGACGACGGTGCCCTCGGGCGCATCGTGGACGACGTCATAGCTGCGCTGGCCCATCGGCTCGTTGTAAAGCTTGAACTGGCGGATATCGGCGCCGACCAGCGCGGACATTTCGTAGGCGGTAAATTTGCCATCGGCGGTATCGAAGCAATAGACGAACAGGTCGCGGTCGCGGAAATCCTTGTTGTGCGCGTCGTTGAAAGCCGCCAGCGCCTTACCGCGGTCGGCCTTGAGCGCAACGACGGCGCGGTCGAGCATGGCGCGGGCCTCTACCGCCGTGCCGAGCGGTTCGGCAGCAAGCACCCCATCGCTCCACAGCACTGCGAACGCCAGCAACGCGACCGTCGGCAACACGAACGAACACGCATTTTTCTTCACGGCGACCTCATCCTTTTTTCAAGGCTCCACGAACCGGCCCGATCATAGCAAGCGTAGCGCCGATGGGCAGCTTTCGCGACCGACACCCATCCACGGTCCTGCACCGCCACGCTCATGCGGGCACCATCCGCCAAATTCATGGCGAGATCGTCGGCAAGGCACAAAACCTCGGGCACCGTGGTTCCATAACCACGCCATCATTTGCCTCGCAGCCCATGGTGGGTTTCGCTTCGCTCAACCCACCCTACATTATGCCCATGGCCGCCCCGATCCGCGACAACACCGCGCTGTCCCGCTTCGAACTCGACGCCGCCGGCGTGACGGCGTTCTTGAATTACCGCCTCGCCGGCAATGTCATGACGCTGGCGCACACCGAGACGCCGATTGCGGCGCGCGGGCGCGGCCTTGCGTCGCAGCTCGTCAACGGCGTGCTGGATGAGATGCGCCGCCGCGGGCTCAAGATCGTGCCGCGCTGCCCGTTTGTGAGCGCGTATCTGGCCAAGCATCCGGAGTTCGGCGATCTGGTCGTGTAGCCGAATTGCCCGTTCGGCGCGTTCCCACCTTAGCGGTTATCCGGCCCAGATTCCCGCGGGCACGAGAATGAGCGGAAAAAAGCTGCTTTACGCCGCCGGGAAGGCAAGCCAAGAGGATTTTCGCAAAGCTCGCCTGCACGCCAAACCCTCCCCGGCCGCCGGGAGAGGTGCTAAAAGCCGGTGCCGGAATGGCAGGCTAAGACTTCGAAATGACAACGAAAAAACCCGTCGTCGGCGTCATCGGCAGTGCCCACTTGGCCGAGGGCAAGTTTCCCGCGCAGCGCGTCAGCGAGCGCATTTTGCGCGCGGCCGCCGAGGTTGCGGGTGCGCTGCCGCTGATCTTTGCCGGCTCGCCCGAGATCATCGATATCGGCACGCTGCTCGACACCGTTGACGGCGTGCTGCTCACCGGCGCGCGGGCCAATGTCCATCCTCGGAATTTCGGCCATGACGACAATCCGCGCCACGAGCCCTACGACGAGCCGCGCGACGCGCTGGCTTTGCCGCTGATCGAGGCATGCGTCGCGCGCGGCGTGCCGCTGTTCGGCATCTGCCGGGGCTTCCAGGAGATCAATGTCGCATTCGGCGGCACGCTGCATCCGGAGATCCGCGAGTTGCCGGGACGCATGAACCACCGCGCGCTGCGGCTCGACAACGGCGAGATCAATCCCGATCCCGAGGTCATCTATGCGGAGCGCCATGAGGTCCGGCTCACGCCTGGCGGCCTATTCGCAAAAATCCTCGGCGCCGAGGCCATCCGGGTCAATTCGCTGCACGGTCAGGGGATCCTGAAGGCCGGCGACCGCGTCGTCATCGAAGGCGTGGCCGAGGACGACACCATCGAGGCCATCCGAATCGACGGCGCCAAGAACTTTGCGCTCGGCGTGCAATGGCATGCCGAGCACGTCGCTGACCGCAATCCGGTCAATCGCACGATGTTTGAGGCGTTCGGCTCGGCGCTCGCCGCCTATCGACGGGCACGCTGAAGCTCATTTCGTCATCCGCCGTTCTCGCATGGCATGCACGCACATCGACCCCTCGCCAGACCGGCGGTGACAGGTAGAATGGCGCTTAGGGGCACAAAACTGCCGAAGCGGCGCAATAAGCCGCTCGGCATGGGAGGACGAGCGTGAAGAAGTCCAAGGGTCTGGTTTCGACTATTTTCGGCATCGTCGTCATCGTTGCTGCCGTTAGCGCGCCGGCCGCCGCCGACGACGATATCGAAACCAAAGCGCAGGGCTGCGCCTTATGCCACGGCGGCAACGGCGTGCCGACCGATCCGAAAATCATTCCGATTATCTGGGGGCAGCAGAGCAGTTATCTCTACAAGGAATTGCACGACTACCGCAGCGGCGCGCGCAGCAACGCGACCATGACGCTGATCGCCAAAGGCGTCACGTTGCCGGACCTACGCCAGTTCGCCGATTACTTCGCGGCCAAGACCTGGCCGGCCGCGCCCGCCATTGCCGCCGCGCCGCCGCCTGACGCCATCGCCGGCAAGATCGAAATGTGCAAAGCCTGCCATCAGCCGCATTTCGAAGGCGGCGCCCCGGCACCGCGGCTCGCCGGCTTGAGCTATGAGTATCTCCGCTCGACCATGAACGGTTTCGCCGACGGGCAACGCACCAACAATCTCGATATGCCGGGATTTATGAAGGCGCTGAGCGAGAGCGATCGCGATGCCATCGCGAAGTATCTGTCGGGGCTGTAAGCGTTCGCCCTGGCGCGGCGCCGACGCGCCGCCTATGCTCTCCGCGCAAATTTCTCGGCAAACCGTGGGGGACCGGAATGGCAAAAAGAGCGCGCAAGAAACCGGCTTTAAGGAAAGCAAAAAGCCCGGCGAGGAAGAAAGCCGGCAAGAAGAAAACCGCAAAGAAAGCCGTGGCGGCAAAAAAAGGCCGCAAGGCCGTCGCGGCCAAAAAGCTTGTCGCCAAAAAGCCCGTCGTCAGGAAAACCCAGAAAAAACCCGTGGCGACGACAAAGCCGGCCGGGAAACCACCGAGTGCGCCGCCGGAAAGCCTGCCGCACAAGATCGCGGACGCGGTCACCGCGGTTGTCGACATCCTGACCGACGCCGAGCGGCTGCACCGCAAATTGGACCCGGGAATTTCCAACGAACCGGAATAACGCGGCGAACATGTAGTTCTTGCGCCCCTGCTCGCTATTGCTCGCGCTTTGGATCGCTTCTTCGTGATACCAGCCGCTGCCGGACACGAGCTTCACGCCATAAGGCAATTGCACATTGGCCGCGGCCGCCTCGTCGCCTTGAACCCGAAGCGCGAAGCGGCCGCGTGGCGGAAACGCGTAGATCTTCGCCGATCCGGAAATACTTGTGGTCATTGTTCGGCTCCATCGCCGTGCGCGCTTCGTCCTGCGCGCGTCCTGAAATCTGAGTCTCCTGAGTCTCTGTTAATATAATGCTTTGCTCGTCTTTTGTTCGGTGTGCCTCGCAGAAAATAAGCAAATGACTACAATATGTGCATTCAAGCCGCGTTCATATCTTTGCATATTTGAGCGGCATCTCCGCACGTCGCGAATCGACGGGATTTGTTAGCGCCATCGCACCCGGCGCGAAAAACACGCCGTTTGGCACACAAAATGCTTGCAAATGGGCGGGAGGCGGCGGGCAGCCGCAGTTTTGGGCTGCGCCCGCTTCAGCACAAGCTCACATCAGCCAAGAGAGACAGTAATGACGAAATATAAGCTCGAATACATATGGCTCGACGGCTACACGCCGACACCGAATTTGCGCGGCAAAACACAGATCAAGGAATTTGCCGCGTTCCCAACGCTCGAGCAGCTGCCGTTGTGGGGCTTTGACGGCTCCTCGACCCTGCAGGCCGAAGGTCATAATTCGGATTGCATCCTCAAGCCCGTCGCCGTCTATCCGGACGCCGCGCGAACCGACGGCGCGCTGGTGATGTGCGAAGTCATGTTGCCGAACTGGCGAGCCGCATCCGTCGAACAAGCGCGCCACCATCCTCGACGATCCCGGCGCTTGGTTCGGCTTCGAGCAGGAATATTTCTTCTACAAGGACGGCCGTCCGCTCGGCTTTCCGTCGAGCGGTTATCCGGCGCCGCAGGGGCCGTACTATACCGGCGTCGGCTATAAGAACGTCGGCGATATCGCGCGCAAGATGGTCGACGAGCATCTCGATCTGTGTCTCGCCGCCGGCATCAATCACGAAGGCATCAATGCCGAAGTCGCCAAGGGCCAGTGGGAATTCCAGGTATTCGGCAAGGGTTCAAAAACCGCCGCCGACCAGATGTGGATGGCCCGCTATCTGATGCTCCGCCTCACCGAAAAATACGGCGTCGACATCGAGTTCCACTGCAAGCCGCTCGGCGATACCGACTGGAACGGCTCCGGCATGCACTGCAACTTCTCCACGACCTATATGCGCGAAGTCGGCGGCAAGGAGTATTTCGAGGCGCTGATGAAAGCATTCGACGCCGCGCGCGCCGACCACATTGCGGTTTATGGTCCGGACAATCACATGCGGCTGACCGGCAAGCACGAGACCGCGGCCATTACCGAGTTCACTTACGGGATCGCCAATCGCGGCGCGTCGATCCGCGTGCCGCACAGCTTCGCGAATAACGGCTACAAGGGCTATCTGGAAGATCGCCGGCCGAATTCGCAAGGCGACCCGTATGCGATCACCTCGCAGATCCTCAAGACCATCGCTTCGGTCCCGGCCAGCGGCAAGGTCAGCGCCGCGGCGTAAGCCATCGTCATTGCAAGCCATCGGGCCGCGTGAATTCGCGCGGCCCGATGACAAGCTCCGCGAACAATTCCCCCACCCTTCCCTCCCCCGAAATGGGGCGAGCGTTAGGGAGAGGAATCAGGATTGCTTTGCCGCTTTCGCGCCTGCAATGACGGGCAAACCAGTCCGGCGTCGGTTTCATTCGAGCTCGGTGAGCCCGATGCCGCGGGGGAGGTGATTGGCGTCCCTCCCCCAATTCCAGCCGCGCCGAGAGTACGCGATTAAACCTTGATGTGGCTGCCGACGAACTTGACCATGTCGGCGAAGGCGCCGCCGATTTTCGAAAATCCGGCGTGTGGCCGGCGTGCCGTTCCATCTCGATGTATCGCAATTCGATTTCGCCGCCGGCCTTGCGATAATTGGCGACGAAACGCTGCGGCTCGTTGCCGGGAAATTCGGAATCGGCGTCCTTGTAGTCGTGCACCAGATCGCCGCGCGCCTGAAACCATATCGCCGGCGGCAATTGCACTTTCTCGCCGCGCTCCAGCGCCAGCATCGGATTGCCCTCGGCCATCTCGGCCTCTGACGGCCAATAGGCGTCGTGGCGCGGGATGATGTTCTTCGGCCACTCCGGCGCATTGGCGCCGGCAAGCGCGCGCTTGGCGTGCCGGTAGCGCGACAGCGGATTGATCACCGGCCACGACATGACGACGCAGGGCACGCTGGCGTCGAGCCGCGGCGAGCCGGCCGGCAGCGCAATTGCCGCGTAGCGCGGATCGTGCGGGCGCATGGCGACCAGCATCGCCAAATGCCCGCCGCTCGACTGGCCGGACAGGCCGACGAGGTCGGGCCTGGTCTTGAGGTCGCCGGCATGGAGCTTGGCCCAGCGCACGGCGTAATTGATGTCCTGCACCGAGGCCGGATATTTCGCTCTCGGTGCCCGAACGGAAATCGAGCGCAATTGAGACGATGCCGTGCGAGGCCATGAATTCGTGGCGCAGATGCTCGGTCTTGCGGTCGGACAGGCACCAGGCGCCGCCATGGCATTCGACCAGCGCCGGGAACGGCCCTTCGCCGCGCGGCGTGAACACGCGCGCCAATAACGGCTTGTCGCCATGGCGGAGATACTCGATGTCCTTGGTATCGTATGCGGTGGTTTGGGCGTCCATTACTGCGGTTGTCATCGCGCTTCCTTCCTGGACCATGATCCGATCAAGTTGAAATCGGATCATGGTCTTGATTCTACGTTGGAGCATGATCTTCTCGGAAAACCGGTTTCCACCCTCGGATCGTTGTCCGGGGGCAAGCCTTTTCCGGATCATGCTCTAAGTCTCGATCTTGGCCAGAACGGCCTGCATCTTCTCCAATACTTCACGCGTCTTCTCGGCGTAGAACGCGTTCACGACCTCGCAAATAGCTTGCACGTTTGGATCGAGCGGATTTATCCCGGCCGCTTTCAGCCGGCCGTGCAAATCTTGGAGAACTTCGTCGCGTTCGAACATGGGGCCTCCAGGTCTTGGCTTGGCTAGGGTAGCCCGGATCGAGCGTTTTGCGAAATCCGGGGCGGCGACCGGCGTGCGCGACGGCAAAATGTTCCGACAGCTGGAGCGACGAACAGCGTGCGTCAGCGGCGGCACGTTCATGCCGGCATATTACCGAAGCCGTTCAAGCGGCGTGCGAAGCCGCCGCCTGGGCGCCGCCGGCGGCCGGCAAAATGACGCTGCGCGTCATGGTGCCGAGCGCAATGGCGCCGATCATCAAGAGAATGCAGGAGATCCATAAGGCCCAGTCGTACGAGCCAAGCCCGGAGACGACATAGCCGGTAACGATCGGCGCCATTAGCCCGCAGAGATTTCCGCTCAAGATCGCAAGTCCAATGGCTTTGCCGACGTCACTGGCGCGATGAACGAGATCCGTCACAAGCGACAGGTTGAGCGAGATCATCGCGTTGACGCCGGACAGTGACAACGCGAACAGCGCCAGGATCAACGTGGTGTCATCGGTGAACGGCACGAACACGATCACGGCGGACAGCAGGGTGCAGATAATGACCATGGTCCGCCGCCCGCCGGCGAGCAGGGAGTGGTTCTGCAACAGCCGGTCGCTGAGCAGACCAATGGCAATACTGACCGGCACCGCGATCGCCCATGGAATTGCGGTGTAAAGGCCGGTCTTCATGATGGTGAGATGCTTGGTGTCCTGAAGATAGCTCGGCATCCAGAACAGCAGGAGGTAGAGCGTATAGATGCCGGAGGCTTGCGCGATCATCGCGCCCCACTGCGACGGTGACCGCAGCAGTTCCAGTACCACGCCCGGACTGCCATGAATGCCGACTTCGTCGGGCGAACCGGCAGAGCGTTCGGTCAGTATCTTCTTGCGTTCCTCGGCCGACAGCCAGCTCACCTTTTCCGGCCGGTCAAACCAGATCAGATTGCAGGCGAGCCAGACAAAACCGAGGGCGCCGAGGATGACAAAGGCTGTGCGCCAGCCCCAGTTGGTGGCAATCGCCGCCGTGACGACCGCGCCGAGCTGCGGGACCGAGGAAGCTGCCGGCACTCCAAAAGGCGTTGGCGACGCCACGCTCCTGCGCCGGCATCCATTCGCGCACAATACGGCCGCAAGACGGAATCGACGTTGCCTCGCCCGCGCCCATCACCATGCGGGCGATGATCAGGCTAGCAAAGCTCCACACGCCCGCGGTCGCCGCCATGGCCAGCGACCAGAACGCAATGCCGATGGAGTTGATGTTTCGCGCGGAAAAGCGGTCGAGCAAAATGCCGATAGGAAGCAGGCAAATCACATAGGTCCACAGGAACGACGAGAACAGATAGCCCATCTCGACCGGCGACAGCTTGAACTCGCCGCGCACCGCTTGCGCCACGATGCCGAGCGCCGAGCGATCCATGTAATTGATCGTGACCAGCGCCAGCGTCAGGCCATAGACCCAGCCGCGTCGGAAATGGCTCGTGGTCGCCGCGGCGGTTTGCACGCTCATGATCTTCTCCCCATGGTCTTTTCTATATTAGGCGGCGACGGCGCTTGGCACGCCGCGCGATCGACTTCGGCTCGGCGGACGGATTATTGCTTCGGTGGCGGAGCGCCGCCTGCGCCCGCAGCCGGGGCCGGCGCGCCGGCTGCAGCTCCCGCCGCGGGGCCGCGGGGATCGTTCCGGTTGGCCATGCAATTCTTCAAGAACTTCGCTCTCGCCGCGCCTTCCAGCTTCTGGTCGTCGGCGCCGAATTTACAGGTCGCCATTTTCTCCTTCGCCGTCACCGCCAATGACGGCGTGCTTGGCAGCATGGCGATCAGCGCGGCGGTCAAGAAAATGGTGCGATAAGCGTGGCTAGGCATGGCGTTTTCCCCTGACTGTCGGGCGCATATTAGCACCGAATGGATGGCGGGATACCAGGGCGCAAATTGGCGCTATAAGGCGGGCATGACCTCGCCGGTCCGTATCAGCGACGTTCTTGCCCGAATAAAACCGGGCCTGACCGGCCATTCCGAAATCCTGGTTGGACCCGAGCATACGGCGCCGTTTGTCGGTTCCGGGCGGATCGCGGTGCTGGCGACGCCGGTCATGATCAACGTGATCGAGGCCGCGGCTCTGGCGGCAATCGAGCACCTGCTCCCGTCGGGCCATCAGAGCCTCGGTATCCATCTCGACGTCAGCCACACCGCAGCGACTCCGATCGGCTTGCGGGTTACCGCAACCGCGGAGGTGGTGCGGCTCGAGGGCCGCACGGTAACATTCCATGTCGAGGCCCGCGACGATTTCGAATCGATCGGCGGCGGCAGTCATCAGCGGGTGGTCGTGAGCGTGGCGCGGTTCGACGAACGAGTGCAGCGCAAGCTGCGCGGCGCCTCATAACGAAACGTCTCAGCGCCGGCCGGAAAACCAGCCGAAGCCAAACAACACGACGGCGGCGACCAGCGCGGCGTAGGCATGCAAGTGGTGAATGTGCGTCGAGCCATCAGCGTAGCCCGGCATGAATGTCGGCAATGAGCCGGCCGGCACGGTGTAGTACATTACGGCGGCTATGACGCAAATAATGGCCAGTATATAGGCGATCATTTTCATTGGACCGATCCTCATCAATGCGGTGCGCAAACCCATCCCAATGGCGCTTTATCATGGCTCCGTTAGCACGCCGCGGCCGGCCTTGGCGAGACAGGAATTAAATGCACGCACTGGCCGCTTGTGTTCGCAGCGCACGCGTCGATGATCCTTCCCAAAACATAAGGGGGAGGACGATTGCGTTCGCCGCGCTTCCGGCCCGCGCACAATCGCTCGACGATCTCTACGCCAAGGCCAAAGGCGAAGGCGCCTTCGGGCTCTAAGTCGGCGGTCCGGTTTCCCGCCTTCGCGAAGCCCGCTTCGGCGGGCGAAGCAAGGTCGGAAAAGGTCATGCTCAAACAAAATGCTAGAGACCGATTTTGATACCGTCAAAATCGATTGGGCTCTAGCCGCGCGCTTTATTCCGCTGCGATCGCCACCGGCGCGGCGTGTGCGGCTTCGCCGCTCGCCAGCGCGGCAAGAATGCGCTCGACCAGCGCGCGCGCCGAATCGGCGGAAAGCTCGACCGCGACGCGGTCGCGGCCGCCTTCGCCTTCATTGGTGAAATCGATGGCGAGCACATGATCGAGCGTCGAGTAATAGGGATGGTCGAAATAGACATTCGCGGTGTCGATCCGCATCCAGCCCTTGCGGCCCTTGGCGCTGCCGACTAGCGCGGCTTTTTCGACGATATAGGAGCACATGGCTTTCTCCCGTCACTCGGCCGCGATGCTGGTCGCCGTGGCGCCCAGATAGCGATTGTAGAAGGCAAAGACCTTCTTCCACCCGTCCAGCGCCTGATCGGGCCGATAGGCATCGCGGGACGTGTTGAAGAAGGCATGTCCGGCCCCGTCATAGCGATGAAACTCGTAGTTCTTACCGAGTTTCTTGAGCACCGCCTCGGTGCGGTTGACCTGATCGGCGGTCGGATTGGCGTCGTCGTTGCCGAAAATTCCGAGCAACGGACAGCTCAATTTTTCCGTGAGATCGATCGGCGCAACCGGACGCTTGTCGTTGAGCTGCTTCGGATCGTCGACGATGACGTTGCCACCCCAACAATCGACAACGGCGTCGATGCCGGGCAACGTGCATGCGGCCAGATAAGCATGGCGGCCGCCGGAGCAGAAGCCGATGACGCCGATCTTGCCGTTGCTGTTGGACTGCGCGCGCAGATAGGCCATTGCGCCCGCGGTATCGCCGATGACCTGCGCATCGGCAACGCCGCCGGCTGCGCGCACCCGCGCGCCGATATCGTCGGGACTGCCCTCGCCCTCGCGAAAGTAAAGATGATGCGAAATCGCCGCGTAGCCGTAATGGGCGAACTTGCGCACCACTTCCATGATCCATTCGTCCCAACCGGGCAAATGATGGATGACGACCACCCCGGGAAACTTTCCGGTGCGCGTCGGCCGCGCGTAATAGGCTTCGCCCTGGTCGCCGTTGTGGCCGCGGAACGTCACCGATTCCGCTTGCAGGCCCTGATAAGAGCTCATTTGGGATCCTTCCTGTTCGGCGGCCAGATCAGCCGCGAAATGCAGATTATTTGTTTGCCGCCGACGTGGCTGGCGCCGCGTTCGGGCAGCGGTACAGCACCGCCTTGTAGGTCATGTCGCGATCGACAAATTCGACGGTGTTATCGGGTTTCGGGGTGAAGCTGATGTTGCCCATCAGCGGGCCGCTCGGGAACTTGCATTCGACATGGGCGGCATAAGTGTCGCCGTCCTTTTTGGTATCGAGGATGGCGCAGACACCGACGTTGGAGACGATTTCCTGGGCGGAGATCATCACTTTGGCCGTGGCCGGATCGCTGCCGTCGCCTTTGCAGGCGACATTCTGGGTGTAATTTCCGGCGAGTGGAAAATCGTCAGCCGCGACGGCCACGTCCAATGTAACAAATCCGACAAACGCCAGCACAACGCATCCGGCAAGCGGAGGAATGGCTTTGTACACGCGTTCCTCGACCGATTTTCAAATGCCCGACGCCGCCACCGACGCCGCAGCCGTTGCCCCGTCAAGAAAATGTAGCGAAAGTCGCAGCCGTAGCCAAACTTTTTTCGTCGCACGCCGTCAATTTTGCCGCGAGGCGCTAGTGATCGCGGAAGCCGGTGCTGATCACCCGAATGCGGGCCGTCGACCAGTTCTTGGGACCATCGAGGCTCTGGTCGGCGGCCTCCTGGCAATCAACACTGCCCTTGTCGGTGAATTGGCCAGTCTGGTTGTCGAACAACCATTGATGGCAGACGTTGCTGGTATCGGGCATGTAGAGAATGGATCCGGTATAAATGTCGTCACCCTTGGCTGCTTGGTATGTCCCTCCCGCCTGACGCTTTGCCGTCGCAATAAATTGGTCGGTCGCAAACGCACCGAGGCCGAGCACGGCCGCGATCGCGACCACGACAACAAATGTCTGGCGTGCGCCATGGCCGGCGGATGGATGCTGTTTCGTAGAGCGAGGAAACCGAGTCATTTCCGGACGTCCCTCAAGCGGCATTTCACAATACATCGGCGCGGATGGCGGCATGCGCAGTCGACACTGACATGACTAAGAAATCGATAATGTCGCCACTTGCACGCAAAGAAACGGCGCCCGCAAGGGCGCCGTTTGCAATTATAACGACCCGTTTTAGTGCGCGGTCAGCCCGGAGGAATCTTCCTCCACCACCGCCTCGGGGACGTCGACGGGTTTCGCCGTCGATTCCTCCCAGACGATCGGCTCCGGCTTGCGGGTCAGCGCGCGCGCCAACACTTCGTCCATGCGCGAGACCGGGATGATATCGAGGCCGCTCTTGATGCTGTCGTTGATCTCGACAAGATCCTTGGCGTTCTCTTCCGGAATGAGCACGGTCTTGATCCCGCCGCGATGTGCGGCCAGGAGCTTTTCCTTCAAGCCCCCGATCGGCAGGACGCGTCCTCGCAACGTGATCTCCCCGGTCATCGCGACATCGCGGTGCACCGGGATACCGGTCATCACCGAAACGATCGCGGTGACCATGGCGACGCCCGCCGACGGACCGTCCTTCGGCGTCGCGCCTTCCGGCACGTGGACGTGGATATCGCGCTTGTCGAACCACGGCGGCTCGATGCCGAAGGCCACCGCGCGCATGCGGACGTAAGAGGCCGCAGCCGAGATCGATTCCTTCATCACGTCGCGCAGATTGCCGGTGACCGTCATCTTGCCCTTGCCGGGCATCATGGCCGATTCAATCGTGAGCAGCTCACCGCCGACATCGGTCCAAGCCAACCCGGTGACCACGCCGATCTGATCGACGTCCTCGACTTCGCCATAGCGGAACTTCGGCACGCCGAGGTAATCGGGCATCACCTTATCGGTGATCGCAACCGATTCCTTTTTGGAGATAGTGAGTTCCTTCACCGCCTTGCGGATCAGCGTCGACAATTCGCGTTCGAGATTACGCACGCCTGCTTCGCGCGTGTAGCGGCGAATCATCGTGAGCAAGGCCTCGTCGTCGATCGACCATTCCTTCAGATTGAGTCCGTGCTTGACGATCGCGTGCGGGATCAAGTGCTTGCGCGCGATCTCGACTTTCTCGTCCTCGGTGTAGCCGGCGATGCGAATGATCTCCATGCGGTCCATCAGCGGCGGCGGAATATTGAGCGTATTCGCCGTGGTGATGAACATCACGTGGGACAGATCGTAATCGACCTCGAGATAGTGGTCGTTGAAGGCGTGATTCTGCTCGGGATCCAAGACTTCGAGCAAAGCCGATGACGGATCGCCGCGAAAATCGGCGCCCATCTTGTCGACTTCGTCGAGCAGAAACAGCGGATTGGAGGTTTTCGCCTTACGCATCGACTGGATGACCTTGCCCGGCATCGAGCCGATATAGGTCCGCCGATGGCCGCGAATCTCGGCCTCGTCGCGCACGCCACCGAGCGACACGCGCACGAATTCGCGCCCGGTCGCTTTCGCGATCGATTTGCCGAGCGACGTCTTGCCGACGCCGGGCGGGCCGACCAGACAGAGGATCGGTCCAGTCAGCTTGTTGGCCCGCTGCTGCACCGCCAGATACTCGACGATGCGTTCCTTGACTTTTTCCAGGCCGAAATGATCGGCGTCGAGGATCTGCTCGGCGAGCGTAAGATCCTTCTTGATCTTGGACTTTTTGTTCCACGGGATAGAAAGCAGCCAGTCGAGATAGTTGCGCACGACAGTGGCTTCCGCCGACATCGGCGACATCTGCCGCAGCTTCTTGATCTCGTGCTGGGCCTTCTCGCGGGCCTCTTTCGACAGCTTGGTGCGCTTGATCTTCTCTTCGAGCTCGGCGAGTTCGTCCTTACCGTCTTCGTCGCCCAGTTCCTTCTGGATCGCCTTCATCTGCTCGTTGAGATAGTACTCGCGCTGCGTCTTCTCCATTTGACGCTTCACCCGCGTGCGGATGCGCTTCTCGACCTGCAGGACGGAGATTTCGCTCTCCATCAGCCCGAGGACTTTTTCCAGCCGCTCGGTGACGACGGGCGTCTCCAGGATCAGCTGCTTGTCGGGTATCTTGACGGCAAGATGCGAAGCCACGGTGTCGGCGAGCTTGGCGTAGTCCTCGATCTGCTGGACCACGCCGACGACTTCCGGCGACACTTTCTTGTTGAGTTTCACATAGCCTTCGAATTCATTGACGACCGAGCGCGCCAGCGCTTCGGCCTCGACCTGATCGCCCGCGGTATCCGCGATCACCGCGGCTTCCGCCTCGAAATAATCCTCGCGATCGGTGTAGCGATTGACCTGCGCGCGCGCGGCGCCCTCGACCAGCACTTTCACGGTGCCGTCGGGCAGCTTCAAAAGTTGCAGCACGCTGGCCAGCGTACCGATGCCAAAGATGGAGTCGGTCGCCGGATCGTCGTCGGAGGCGTTCTTCTGGGTCGCGAGCAGGATGAATGTGTCCGAACGCATGACCTCCTCGAGCGCCTTGATGGACTTCTCGCGGCCGACGAAGAGCGGAACGATCATATGCGGGAAAACAACTATGTCCCGTAAAGGAAGCACCGGATAGGCCCGGCTTTCGCCGGCTGTCAGGAGCGGTTTTGGCTTGGCGGCACTGGTCATGGCCCCATGTCCTTATTGTTATGCACGACCATCGAGACCCGCAGGATGCGCTGTGACGACGGACTGCGCATTATAGGTGGCGTCGCGCCACGGGCCTGTCAAGAAAGGCCCATTTTTCGAGGAAATCTGTGCGCCGCGGAGGCGGAGCAGTGGCCGCACTGCGAATCGCGGGTGCGGGTTCCGCCCACCCGTTACGCGCTCGCTCCGCCGGTTTCGCCGGCGCGATCCGAGCGATCGGCATAAATATAGAGTGGCCGCGCGCTGCCTTCGACGACCTCTCTCGAAATCACGACCTCTTCGACGCCTTCGAGACTCGGCAGATCGAACATGGTGTCGAGCAGGATGCTCTCCATGATCGAGCGCAATCCCCGCGCGCCGGTCTTGCGGTCGATCGCCTTGCGCGCGATGGCCGAAAGCGCCTCGTCGGCGAGCGTGAGGTCCACCGTCTCCATCTCGAACATGCGCTGGTATTGCTTGACCAGGGCGTTTTTCGGCTCGGTCAGGATCCGCTTGAGCGAAGGCTCGTCGAGATCTTCCAACGTCGCGACGACCGGAAGCCGGCCGACGAATTCCGGTATGAGCCCGTATTTCAGCAAATCCTCAGGTTCCACCTCGCGGAAAATCTCGCCCTGCTTGCGATCCTCGGGTGCCGCGACGCGGGCGCCGAACCCGATCGAGGTGGAGCGGCCGCGCGAGGAGATGATCTTTTCGAGGCCGGCGAAAGCGCCGCCGCACACGAACAGAATGTTCGTGGTGTCGACCTGGAGGAATTCCTGTTGCGGGTGCTTGCGGCCGCCTTGCGGCGGCACGCTGGCGATGGTGCCTTCCATGATCTTCAACAGCGCCTGCTGCACGCCCTCGCCCGACACGTCGCGGGTAATCGAAGGATTGTCGGACTTGCGCGAAATCTTGTCGATCTCGTCGATATAGACGATGCCGCGCTGCGCGCGCTCGACATTGTAGTCGGCCGACTGCAACAGTTTCAAAATGATGTTCTCGACGTCCTCGCCGACATAGCCGGCTTCCGTCAGCGTGGTGGCGTCGGCCATCGTAAACGGCACGTCGAGGATGCGAGCCAGTGTCTGCGCCAGCAGCGTCTTGCCGGAGCCGGTCGGGCCGATCAGCAGAATATTCGACTTCGCCAGCTCGACGTCGTTGTGCTTGCTCTGGTGATTGAGCCGCTTGTAGTGATTGTGGACCGCAACGGAGAGCACCTTCTTGGCGTGGTCCTGGCCGATCACATAGTCATCGAGGACCTTGCGGATCTCTCGCGGCGTCGGAATGCCGTCGCGCGATTTCACCAGCGAGGACTTGTTCTCCTCGCGAATGATGTCCATGCACAATTCGACGCATTCGTCGCAGATGAAGACGGTCGGCCCGGCGATGAGCTTACGCACCTCATGCTGGCTCTTGCCGCAGAACGAGCAATAGAGCGTATTCTTCGAATCGCCGCCGCCAACCTTGCTCATTCCAATCTCCGTCTTCGCCAGCGCAGCACCGCAACTCTATATCTTACGCGGCCCTGCGCTAAAATTCCGTAGCATCCCCAGTCCCGGCACCACCCAGTCCCGCACCCCAATCAGCCGCCACAGTGCCAGTCGTCGCTTATATGACACAATCCGACATGCTAACGGCGTGCCAATCAAGAATCCATTAACGATAACGCGACTTTGCGCCAGTGTGTTTTCTGGATCACACGCCGAGAAAACGCTTGACCGGGGGCCTGACCCCGCTTTGGACCGATGAATCGGCCACTTTTGTGGCAGCGCGCCGCCGAATTAGGTCACCCCCTTGAGGATGGGCTCGGTCTTGAGGCCCGGCTCCTCCGCACGCTTTTCGATCACCTTGTCGATCAGGCCGAAATCCTTGGCCATCTCGGAGGTCAGAAACATATCGCGTTCCAGCGCATCCTCGATCCTCTTGAGCGGCTGGCCGGTGTGTTTGACGTAGATTTCGTTCAGCCGCCGCTTGAGATTGAGGATCTCTTGCGCGTGCAGCATGATGTCGGTTGCCTGACCTTGGAACCCGCCCGAGGGCTGGTGCACCATGATCCGGGCATTGGGCAGCGCAAAGCGCAGGTCCTTGGCGCCGGCGGCAAGCAGCAGCGAGCCCATCGACGCCGCCTGCCCGGTGCACAATGTCGACACCGGCGGACGGACGAACTGCATCGTGTCGTAGATCGCCAATCCCGAAGTCACGATCCCGCCCGGCGAATTGATGTACATCGAGATTTCTTTTTTCGGATTCTCTGCCTCGAGGAATAGGAGCTGGGCCACGATAAGCGAGGCCATGCCATCCTCGATTGGACCGGTGATGAAGATGATCCGCTCCTTAAGCAGACGCGAATAAATGTCATAAGCCCGCTCCCCGCGGTTGGTCTGTTCGACCACCATGGGGACGAGGTGCTGCATATAGATCTCTCTCGGGTCGCGCATTGATCACCTGGAAGTGGACGCCTGGAGGGCACCTGGATTCGGCTTACCGGGCGCGGTTCGCCGGAGACAGTCACGCTACGTCGTCATCGCCTGCAGCCTAGTGTGGCTTGAGTCGGCCGGCTTGTCGAAGCCGGCTGTTGGAGGTCACGTTGCCGATCGAGCAATGTGATGAATTGGTCTAGGCCGCTATCGCAGATAAGCGCGGAAATTCCGCCGGCAAGGAGTAAAAGCTGCGCCAAAAGGGCCTTATTCCTCGTCTTCCTTGAACAATTCTTCCCGCGATACCTGCTTGTCCGTGATTCCCGCAAGTTCAAGCAGGAAATCGACAACCTTGTCCTCGAATATCGGCGCCCGCAGAGCGGCAAGGGCGCCCGGATTGTTCCGATAATAATCCCACACCCGCTGCTCTTGGCCGGGGATCATCCTGGCTTGCGCGACGACGGCTTGGCTCAGCTGCTCGTCACTGACCTTGATGTTGTTTCTCTCGCCGATTTCCGCAAGCACGAGACCCAGTCGTACGCGGCGTTCGGAGATGTCGCGATAGTCAGCCCGGGCCTTCTCCTCGGTGGTTCCTTCATCGGCGAAGGTACGGCCCTGCTGCTTGAGATCGTTCTCGATCGTCTGCCAAACGTTGTTGAATTCCTCCTCGACCAGCGTCGGCGGGGGATCGAACTTATGCTGCGCATCGAGCTGATCGAGGAGCGCGCGCTTGATCTTTTGCCGCGAGGCCGCGGTGTGCTCGCGCTCGATGCGCTCGCGCAGCGCATCGCGCAGCTTGGCAAGCAACTCCAGTCCGAGCGTTTTGGCGAAGGCGTCATCCACCGTGACCGTGCCAGGCGCCTCGACCGTCTTTACCGTAACGGCAAAGGTAGCGTCTTTGCCGGCCACAATTGTGGAGGGGTAGTTTTCGGGGAATTTGACGTCGAAGGTCCGGTTCTCCCCCGCCTTGATGCCCATGAGGTGCTCTTCGAAGCCCGGAATGAACTGGCCCGAGCCAAGCACGATCGGCACATCTTCGCCGGAGCCGCCCTCGAAGGTTTCTCCGTTCATGGTGCCTTGAAACGCTACCGTGACGCGGTCGCCCTTTTCCGCGCCTTCGGTCTTGGCGATGAAAGGCCGGTTCTGCTCGCCGACGGTCGCGAGCGCCTTATCGATCTCGGCGTCGGTGACCGGCGCGGTCAGTCTTTCGAGCTTGATGGTCTTGAAATCCGCAAGCGTGATCGGCGGGACGATCTCCATCTCGACCGTGTAGGCGAGGTCGGATTTGCCGGCGATGACGCCCTCGACGGCGCCCTCTTCCGACGGCAGCACCACTTTGGGCTCGGTCGCGAGCTTAAAGCCATAGTCGGTGACGATCTTGGAATTCGCCTCGCGGACCGCCGCTTCGATCACCTCGGCCATCGCCGATTTGCCGTAGAGCCGCTTGAGATGGGCGACCGGAACTTTGCCGGGCCGAAAGCCCCGCAGCTGCACGCGGCCTTTGAGATCGTCGAGCCGCTCCTTGACCTTGGCTTCCAGATCGGTTGCGGGAACGACGACGCGGTATTCCCGCTTGAGACCCGCGGTAGCAGTTTCAGTCACTTGCATCGGCACTACTCTTCACGGCGCGAGATCGAGCGCATCCCGGCCAAGTTTTGGAAAAGCCGCCCAGCTGGTGCGGGCGGAGGGGCTCGAACCCCCACGACTTGCGTCACGGGAACCTAAATCCCGCGCGTCTACCAATTCCGCCACGCCCGCGACGCGCAGGGCGGCCCGGTGGCGCGGCTTATATCATGCAAGGCACGCAGGCTACTACAAAAATTGGCGCGGTTTTACGCCGGTCCGGCGCTGTCATTTTGGCCGGTCAGCGCGCGGTAGAGCTGCGGCAGCATTTCCGGCAAATCCTCCGCGATGAGGCCCGGGCCGAACGCATTGGCGGCCTCGCCGTGGAGCCATACTGCCGCCGAAGCGGCCTCAAATGCCGGCATGCCCTGGGCTAAGAGGCCGGTCGCCATGCCGGTTAAGACGTCGCCTGCGCCCGCGGTGGCAAGATAGGCCGGGGCATTTCCGGCGATCGAGGCGCGGCCGTCGGCTGCGGCGACCACCGTATCGGCGCCCTTGAGCACGATAATCGCGCCGGTGAGCTCGGCTGCAAGGCGCGCTCGTTCGAGCTTCGATCC
Organism: uncultured Alphaproteobacteria bacterium; assembly: GCA_963816565.1. Lineage (GTDB taxonomy): Bacteria > Pseudomonadota > Alphaproteobacteria > Rhizobiales > Xanthobacteraceae > BOG-931. Next base: position 70,255 of record CAWFLM010000013.1, read on the forward strand.
GACTTTAGTTCGCTCGTCTAACGAACCGAAATACCTGGAGAATTCTCCTTCGTGCGGGGTCAGGATTGTAGCGTTGCCGGTCCGCGCTTTCAGCGCCTCGGCCAGCCGGTGGGGCGCTTTCACAAAGCTCGTCATTGCGTCGGCATCGAGCACCGCGGCGCGGTCGCCAGCCAGAGCGGCCAGCACCAATTCGCTGGTCGCCTCGTTCACGCCGATGCCAGGGCCGATGGCAAGCGCATTGAGACGTCGGTCGGCCAGGAACGTCGTCAGCTCGGCGGCGCCATCGACCGGCCGCACCATGACGGCGAGGCTTGCCGCCGCATTGACCGCAATCGCTTCGCGCGGGCTGGCGATGGTCACCAATCCAGCCCCGGCGCGTAACGCACCCCGGGCTGCGAGCCGTGCCGCTCCGGTCGACCAGGAAGGACCCGAAACCACCACCGCATGGCCGCGGCCGTATTTGTTTCCCTCATGGCGCGGCACCGGAAGGCTTTCGTGCCACAACGCCGGTGCATTCTCGAAGGTCTGCGGAGCGATGCGTTCGAGCACGGCGGCCGGTATCCCGATAGCGGCGACGGAAATGGCGCCGCAATGGAGCCGTCCTGGCAGCAAAAGATGGCCAGGCTTTTTCCGAAAGAAAGTCACGGTGTGCGTGGCGTTGACCGCGGCGCCCATCACTGCGCCAGACGTGCCATTGATCCCGCTCGGCAGGTCGACGGCAACCACCGGGGCGTGGCGCGCATTCATGGCCGCGATCATGTCGCGCGACAGCCCGTCAACGGGACGGTCGAGGCCAGCCCCGAACAGCGCATCGACGACGATATCGGCCCCGTCGAGCAGGTCTGGCTTCGCCGGCCCGATTGCGCCGCTCCACTTCGCTGCCGCAAGCGCGGCATCGCCCTTAAGGCGGGCGGGTTCCCCCACCAGCACCACGTCCACGGTGTAGCCACGCGCCGCAAGGAGTCGCGCCGCAACAAAGCCGTCGCCGCCGTTATTGCCGGGCCCAGCCACCACAACGACCCGGCTGCCTGGCCCACGGCGGGCCGCCACCGCTTCCGCCACCGCCATGCCGGCATTTTCCATCAGTGCAATGCCGGTCATGCCGCCGGCGATTGTCAGCCGGTCGGCCTGAGCCATTTCGAGATTGGTGAGGAGTTCAATCATGCCGGCGCACCATAGCGAATGCGTCGCCTTACAAGTATCGCGCGGTGCTTGCCTCTTTGGCTCGTTCAACCGTTGACGAGATTATAGGCACCGTGACTAATTAACCGGCATGGGCCTGTTTCGAAGCCATGCAAGCATGGTCGGACGATGCCCTAGCGCTATGATTACATTGCAGTTTTGACGCACGAAATGCCTTGGCACGGGACCTGCTAACCAAAGCTCGGTTCCAGGGATGATTTCGCTCATCGGGGGGCCGGGAGAAGAGACGCGATGAAAAAAATCGAGGCGATTATCAAGCCGTTCAAACTCGACGAGGTGAAAGAGGCTCTCCAAGAGGTCGGTCTGCAGGGAATTACAGTCACCGAAGCCAAGGGATTCGGGCGCCAGAAGGGGCATACGGAACTCTATCGCGGCGCCGAATACGTGGTCGATTTTCTCCCCAAGGTGAAGATCGAGATTGTGCTCGGTGATGACATGGTTGAAAAAGCGATCGAGGCGATCCGTCGCGCCGCCCAAACCGGGCGGATCGGCGACGGAAAAATCTTCGTCTCGAACATCGAAGAAGCCATCCGGATCAGGACGGGGGAATCCGGAGTAGACGCCATCTGAAATTGCTGGTCCGCCTGCTCACGCCGGCCGGCAGTGGGCAGAATTGAGCCAGTGCGACGGGGACATCCATCAGTATCACCACGAAAGGTACGCCTGCCATGACGACGCCAAAGAATGTCATGAAGTTGATCAAGGACAGCGACGTAAAGTACGCTGATTTCCGCTTCACCGATCCGCGCGGCAAGTGGCAGCATGTCACTTTCGACATCGGCATGATCGAGGAAGACACCTTCGCCGAAGGCCAGATGTTCGACGGCTCATCGATCGCCGGCTGGAAAGCGATCAATGAATCCGACATGTGCCTGATGCCGGACCCCTCCTCCGCCTGCATCGATCCGTTCTTTGCCGAAACCACGCTGGTCCTGGTTTGCGACGTGCTCGAGCCGACGACCGGTGAGCCGTACAATCGCGATCCGCGCGGCATCGCCAAGCGCGCCGAAGGCATGGTCAAGTCGATGGGCGTCGGCGACACCGTCTATTTCGGACCGGAAGCCGAATTCTTCGTGTTCGACGACGTCAAGTACAAGGCGGAACCCTACAACACCGGCTTTAAGCTCGACTCGGTGGAATTCCCGAGCAATGCCGACACCGACTACGAGGGTGGCAATCTCGGCCACCGCATCTGGACGAAAAAGGGCTATTTCCCGGTGCCGCCGCAGGACTCGGTGCAGGACATGCGCTCGGAAATGCTCGCCGCGATGGCGCGCATGAACGTCAAGGTGGAAAAGCACCACCACGAGGTCGCCTCCGCCCAGCACGAGCTCGGCATGAAATTCTCGCCGCTGACGATGATGGCCGATCAGCTGCAGATCTATAAATACTGCATCCAGCAGGTGGCGCAGGTTTACGGCAAGACCGCCACCTTCATGCCGAAGCCGGTGTACGGCGACAACGGCTCGGGCATGCACTGTCATCAGTCGATCTGGAAAGGCGGCAAGCCGGTGTTCGCCGGCAACAAATATTCCGACCTGTCGGAGACCTGCCTGTCCTATATCGCCGGCATCATCAAGCACGCCAAGGCGATCAACGCGTTTACCAATCCGACGACCAATTCCTATAAGCGCCTGGTGCCGGGCTTCGAGGCGCCGGTGCTGCTCGCCTATTCGGCGCGCAACCGCTCGGCGTCGTGCCGCATCCCCTACACCACCAACCCCAAGGCCAAGCGCGTCGAGGTGCGTTTCCCCGACCCGCTCGCCAATCCGTATCTGGCCTTCGCGGCGATGCTGATGGCCGGCCTCGACGGGGTGAAGAACAAGCTCGATCCGGGCGAAGCCGTCGACAAGGACCTCTACGATCTGCCGCCGAAGGAATTGAAAAAGATTCCGACCGTGTGCGGCTCGCTCCGCCAGGCGCTCGAAGAGCTCAACAAGGACCGCGGCTTCCTCAAAGCCGGCGGCGTGTTCGACGACGACTTCATCGATGCCTATGTCGATCTGAAGATGACCGAGATCATCCGCTTCGAGCACACCCCGCATCCGGTCGAGTTCGAAATGTATTACTCGGCGTAAGCGTTGGTATCCTCCCGGCATCGCCAGTGCGCGATGCAACCTCAAGGGCGCTGCGGCGCCCTTTTTCTTTTCTTCGAAATTTATCGATCCGAGATCGACGCGCCCGCCCCGTCACCGCACCAGGATCGGCACCGTCAGCGTGGACATCGCGGGCATGGCGGAAAGCTTCATCTGCGACCGACAATCGAGCAGGCGCTCCGCGCCGCTCGACGCCATCATCTCGTCCGGCTCGACGCGATTGCGGCCATTCGCCTTGGCGCGATAAAGCACGGCATCGGCGCGCGAGATCAGCACGTCGATCGACACATCGGGCATACCGCAGGCAACGCCGATACTGACGGTCGCCGGAATTTGCGGGCTGCCGGGCGCCACGGCTGCGCGTTCGAAGGCCGAGCGCACGCGTTCGGCGGCAATACAGGCTTCGGCGAGCGTGCCGGAGATGACGGCGACAAATTCCTCGCCGCCGATCCGGCCGACGACGTCGCTCGGCGCGCAGGCTGGTCTGGGCGGTTCTGGCGAACAGCCCCAACACGGCATCGCCGGATTTATGCCCGAAACGGTCGTTGATCGATTTGAAGTGATCGAGGTCGAAGGCAAGCACGCTGACCGGCGTCTTGCGGGCTTTGCTGCCGGCCAACAGCGCGGCAGCGGCGGCGAAGAAACCGCGCCGGTTGAGGAGCGAGGTCAAGGGATCGGTCTCGGCCGCCGCCTTGTAGCGATTGACGGCGCGGTCTTTGGCCAGGACCAGCACGATAAAAGCGGCGCCGACCACATAGAGCACGACCTCGATCGCGAAAACGGCGATCCAGCCGGTGGCGAGGCTCCGCACGCCGAGTGACGCCAGCGCCACCGGAAACAGAAAGATGGCGCCGTGCAGCATCGGAACGAACACCGCCGGCCAGCGCCGGATCAGCGATTTGCGCCGTTCGCGCCACAGTTCGGCGGCGATCAAAAACGTATAGGTGGCGACAATGACCGAACTGAGCATAATCCGCGCGGCCGGCGAATGCGGCATCGCCGAGGCCATGTTGCTGGCGGCCCATACGGTGCCGCCGAAGCACATCGCGCCCCACCTCACCTCTCGGCCATGGAACAGGCGCGCCGCGCTCCAAATCATGCCGAGCGCGATGAACAACAGCACATCGGCGATCCACGGCGGCAATGGCGGCGAGACGAGGCCGCCAAGCTGCCACAACGTGCCGGAAAATCCGCCGAGCAGATAGGCGAGGCCCCACCAGGCCAGCGCCTGGACGCGGTCCTGCATCCAGGCAAACAGCAGGAAGAGACCGAGCAAGGTGGTCACGCAGGTTGCAATCACGAACAACGTGCCGACGTCGAGCGACGTCGACGCCTCGGCCAAGCGGGCAAACATGGACACAGAGCTCCTCACCTCGATAGGTAGAAGCACCTATCACAGTTTTTGGAGTTGCGTTGAACGTTTGCCAATCAGGCTTTGCCGAGTATGTCGGCTATCGCGCGGGTTTGCTCAAAAAAACTTTTGAAAATTGCAGTGTCCTCGTTGCAAAACTCGCAACGGCTTGGGCGCGCCACAGTAGCACCACAAAGCGCCCGGGCGAACAATCTCACGACGCAATGCGCCAGCGCCGCCCGCCCGGCTGCGGCGCGCTCGCCGAGCGATCCGGACCGATGATCGGCACGATCGACGGCGACGCGGCACTGACTTCCGTCGTAGCCGGCGTCTCGAGCTCGACACGATTGCGGCCGAGCTCCTTGGCCCGGTACAGCGCGCGGTCGACGACGCACAGCAAATCGGTAACGCTGGCATGCGGATCGCAGCCGAGCGTCACGCCGACGCTCACGCTCGGCGACAGGCTTTGGTCGCCGAAGCGCGCCGCCTCGGCGGCGAAATTGCGCCGCACCCGATCGGCAATCGCATAAGCCTCGTCGATATCGCCGACCGGCATGCAGGACGCGAATTCCTCGCCGCCGATGCGGGCAAACAGGATGTCGGCGCCGAGCGTTTTGGTCGCCGTGGCGGCAAAGGCTTGCAGCACGGTGTCGCCGGTGGCGTGGCCGAATTGGTCGTTGATTTGCTTGAAATGGTCGAGATCGAATAACAGCACCGCAAGCGGCTCATGATCCGTCTCCTGCCGCGCCAAGAGACCGGCCGCGCCATCCAAGAAGGCGCGACGATTGGCGACGCCGCTGAGCGGATCGACCAGCGAATTGATCTTATGCCGCAGTTCGGTACGCTCCTTGGTCATGTTCAACTGCAGAAATGCCAGGACCACGGTGAACAACAGCGTGCCGAACGCCAACAGCGTGAACGACAGCGTGCTTAAGACAAAATCGCCGCGGAATGTGGAGCTGAGCAGCACCGCCGGCACCCGCACTAGCAGAATTGCGGCGTGCACGACCAGCACGATTGCCATCGGCCATCGCGACATCAGCTGCTCGCCACGGCCGCGCCAGAACTCCCGCGCCGCGAGCAGCGCCAGCAGCGCCAGCATGGTGGAGGCGAAAACGATCCTGGCGGCCACACTGTCGGCGAACACCGGTATCCGGCAAGCCAGCAGCCAAGCCGCCGGCGCCAGCAGCATGTGCAACGGCCGGATCGGCCGGCCGTCGAAAACCCGCGCTCCGGTCCAGGTCAATCCGTAGCCGAACAGCACCAGCGCATTGGCGAGATCGATGGTCACGAAGTCCGGCGCGACACCGCGCGAGGTCAATAGCGCAAAGCCGCTGGCATTGACGATATGGGCCGCTCCCCACCACATCGGGGCGCGAACGCTGTGATTTTGCAGGCCGGCGAACACCAGAAGCGCGCCAAGCAGCGCCGCGATGAATACGGTGACGACCGAAAGCGTTTGCAGATCGATATGCATGGGGCGTCACCACCAACCGCTGATGGCGGCAAGCTAATGGCCACGCCTTCCATAGGCGTTACTACCGGCGGAAAGCTCGCGAACAGCCTTGCCGGCTAGTAAACCCCGGTCGCGCAATTTTAAGCACCCTTCACGCCGCCGCCTTCCCGCCATACATTACGGAAAACCCCAGGAGCCTCCGATGGCGCTGACCGCACAACTCGACACCGCGAACGAAACCAAGGAACCTTCGACGATCGAGGCGACGCTCAACTACATCGTCGACGATGGCAGCAAGGTTTTCACCATCGTCGCCAGCCCCGGCGCCAGCGACACGCGCTCCGGCGGCACGCCGGACCCGCGACGGGTCGCGATTGCCAATGGCCGCCCGCATGTCAACGAGTTCGTGCTGGATCGCAACGGTTTCCGTTTCGTCGGCCATGACACCAAGGTCGCCGATTTTTACGACGAGGCCGAAATCAAGCGCGTTTACTATCCGGAGATGGAAGCGCTGATCAAAGCCGAGAGCGGCGCCAAGCGCGTCGTGGTGTTCGACCACACGCTGCGCACCGCCGACGACGAACTGCGCGAAGAAAAGAAAATCCGTGAAGTCGTGCGCCGCGTGCACAACGATTATACCGAATGGTCGGCGCCGCAGCGCGTGCGCGATATCCTGCCGGACGAAGCGGATGAATTACTCAAGCGGCGCTTTGCCATCATCCAGGTGTGGCGGCCGATCCGCTATCCGGTCGAGACCTATCCGCTCGCCATGGCGGACGCACGAACGCTGTCGCCGGACGATATGATCGTCTCGGAGCGGCGCTCGCCCGGCCGCATCGGCCAGACCTACGCCATCAAGTATAATCCGGCGCACAAATGGTATTGGTTCCCGCGCATGCGTCGGGAAGAAGCCTACGTCTTCAAGGTGTTCGATTCGGCAAAGGACGGTCGCGCCCGCTGGACCGCGCATAGCGCATTCGAGGATCCGACCACGCCGCCGCACGCCCGGCCGCGCGAGAGCATCGAAATCCGCACGCTGGCGTTTTTCTGAGCCTCGTCATTCCGGGGCCGAGCGAAAGCGAGGAGCCCGGAATCCATAACCACGGGCGTCGCAGAATTTGGCGACGGCTTTCAAGAATCCTCTTAATTCGTGGCTATGGATTCCTGGCCCGCGGGCTTCCGCCCGCGTCCCGGAATGACAATTACCGCTTCGAGAACTGGAAGCTTCGCCGCGCTTTGGCGCGGCCGTATTTCTTGCGCTCAACGACGCGGGAGTCGCGGGTAAGAAAGCCGCCGCGCTTGAGCACCGGACGCAAGTCCGGCTCATGTCGCATCAGCGCCTTGGACAGGCCGTGACGCACCGCGCCGGCCTGGCCGGACAGTCCGCCACCCGAGACCGTGCAGACCACGTCGTATTGGCCCTGACGGTTGGCGGCGACCAGCGGCTGCTGGATCATCATCCGCAACACCGGCCTGGCGAAATAAGTCTCCACCGGCCGCGTATTGATGACGATCTTGCCGGCGCCCATCTTGATCCACACCCGCGCGACGGCGTCCTTGCGCTTGCCGGTGGCATAAGCGCGGCCCTGCTTATCGAGCTTCTGGACGTATTTGGGCGGCGCCGGCGCCGCCGCGGGCTTGAGCGTGGAAAGTTCCTCGAGCGTCTGGATGGTCTCGGCCATCACGCGGTCCTCTTATTCTTGCGGTTCATGGCGGCAATATCGAGCAGTTCCGGCTGTTGCGCCGCATGCGGATGCTCGGCGCGCGGGTAGACCCGCAAATTGCCGAGCTGGCGACGGCCGAGCGGCCCACGCGGCAGCATGCGCTCGACCGCTTTTTCGACGATCCGCTCGGGAAAGCGTCCGGCCAGAATAGCCTTGGCGCTGCGCTCCTTGATGCCGCCGATATAGCCGGTGTGCTTGTAGTAGATTTTCTGCTGCACCTTGCGGCCGGTCAGCACCACCTTGGCGGCATTGATGATGATGACGTTGTCGCCGTCGTCGACATGCGGCGTGAAGGTCGGTTTGTGCTTGCCGCGCAGGCGGAGCGCCACCAGCGATGCGAGCCGGCCGACGACGAGCCCGTCGGCATCGATCATCACCCACTTCTTCTCGACTTCGGCGGGTTTGGCAGAAAAGGTCTTCATAGTCCGCATCCGTTGCTGGCTACGGGAGTGGTCCGCATCCGTTTGGGAAGTGCGGGTATTTAGCCGCGGACTATCGACGCGTCAATCACTTTTGTTCGATTTTTTGGATATTTTTCAGATGGTTGTGTTAGAGGTATAAAAATACCTCTAACTGCCATTGGCAGGTATCGAATAAGTCGAGGTGACATGGGCGACGAGATCGTCCTCGCCATCGGATCGAATGCCGACCTCGCCCACGGCAAGTCGTTTACCGAGCTTCATCAAGTGCGCCTCTGCGATCAGGTCGCGGGGCGCCGGCTTTTTGAGGAAATTGATGGTCAGATTGGTGGTCACGGCAAGCGGCACCCAGCCGACTGCGGACAGCACCGCCACATACATGGCAAAATCGGCAAGCGACATCATGGTCGTGCCGGACAGCGTACCGCCGGGTCGGAGCGAATTCCGGCTAAACGGGTGACGTAATCGGCATCCGCCGTGCCAAACCTCCTCTATCTCGTAGTTGCTCATGGCGTTGGACATTTGCGGGAATTCGGCGCGTAACAGCGCGATGAGCTTGTTGCGGGTCAATTTCGGCGCCGCCTTTTCTTTGCCGCCGCTCATGTTTAACTCCCCGGCTACCCCAACTGTCGGATACAATGGCTGTAACAACACGGCAAAACAGCAAAAATCACGGCCGGCCCGGAAATCTGGATAGTGCCATGAACGCTCAATCCGCTGCCACTGCCGCTGCGGCGCCGTCGTCGCTGATCCTATTGCGCGAAGACAAGGGCGGCATCGCCATCCTGACGCTCAACCGCCCGCAAGCGCGCAACAGCCTGTCCGAGGCGTTACTGGAAGGCTTAAGCGATGCGCTCACCGCGATCGCGCACGACCGTAGCGTGCGCGTTCTGGTGCTGACCGCCAACGGCCCGGCATTCTCCGCCGGCCACGACCTTAAGGAACTTAATGCGCATCGCAAAGACGAGGATCGCGGCCGCGCCTATTTCAAGCACATAATGGGGCTATGCAGCGGCGTCATGCAGCAGATCGTAACCCTGCCGCAACCCATCATCGCCGCGGTCCATGCCACCGCAACGGCAGCGGGTTGCCAGCTGGTGGCGAGTTGCGACCTCGCGGTGGCTTCGCACGCCGCCAAGTTCGGCACCCCCGGCGTCAATATCGGACTGTTCTGTTCCACGCCCATGGTGGCGCTGTCGCGCAACGTCTCGCACAAGCATGCCATGGAAATGCTGCTCACCGGCGAGTTGATCTCGGCCGAAGATGCCGCGCGCATCGGCCTCGTCAACCGCGTCGTCGCCGCCGGTCACGAGCGCGCCGAGGCGCTTAAGCTCGCCGACAAGATCGCCGCCAAATCGACGCTGACCGTGAAGATCGGCAAGGAGGCATTTTACCGGCAGGCCGAAATGCCGCTCGCCGACGCCTACAAATACGCCTCGGAAGTGATGGTCGAGAACATGCTGGCGCGCGATGCCGAAGAGGGCATCGCAGCCTTCATCGAGAAGCGCGAGCCGAAATGGCAAGACCGGTGAGGCTCCGGGCGCTCGGCGATGAACCACGATTCTTATCCGGACAGTTATATCCGCGGCATCCTCAACACCGTAAAGACGATCGCCATGGTCGGCGCCTCGGAGAAAGAAAATCGTCCGAGCTACTTCGCCTTCAAATATCTGCTCGAGCGCGGCTATCGCATGATCCCGGTCAATCCCGGACACGCCGGAGAGACCATGCTCGGACAGCGCATTTACGCGCGGCTCGCCGATATTCCCGAGCCGATCGACATGGTCGATATTTTTCGCGGCTCGCACTATGCGCTGGCGATCGTGCAAGAGGCGCTGGCGTTAAAGCCGCGGCCGCAAGTGATCTGGATGCAGCTTAACGTACGCAACGACGAGGCGGCAGCGCTTGCCGAGGCAACCGGGCTTAAGGTGGTGATGAACCGCTGCCCGAAGATCGAATACGGCCGACTGTCGTCGGAGATCGCCTGGATGGGCGTGAACACGCGCACGCTGTCATCGAAGAAGGCGACAATCGGCGGCGTCCAGCGCATGACGCTCGACCGTTCCACCGGCCAGGGCGGCGCGACCGAGGCTGCCGACCGCGCGCAGCGCGAAGACGGCAGCCGTTAACGGCCATTGACCTCGGGCCATCGACCTCGATTTTGCCTTATCGAACTTTTTTACGAGTTCGGCGTCTAATACATAGGGAGTCTTAGCGTGGCGCTCGGTTGGCAGCGCGTTGGCGTCCTTGGGGAAAGTCATGAAATCATTGCTGATCACGGCGGTCGCGCTGTTTTGCCTGTTCCTCGCGCCGGCCGGCGCCAAGGCAGATCAACAGGACGATCAGAGCGCCTGCATGATGGACGCCCAGGTCTATTGCGGGCAATTCATCCCCGACCGTGTGCGCGTAGCCCATTGCCTGATGGCCAACCGCAGCAAAATCACCCCGGCGTGCCGCGCGGCGATCAAGCGCTTCAAGTGAACTTGCCTTCGCCTTTGGCGAGTAGCACAGGTTTCCGCCGTCGCCGTTTTTGATAGCGCAATCATCCGCGGTTCCGTGCCATTAACGGAAGGCTTTGCCGCGGCTTGACGGGTCTGGCCGGTCCTATAAACCGAAGCACACGCGCCTTTTTGCACGAAGATCGGCCCAACATGCGGCCAACGAGGAAACACCGATGAGCGAACGCATCCCGGGCTTCTCCACGCTTGCCGTCCATGCCGGTGCACAACCCGATCCGACCACCGGCGCGCGCGCGACTCCGATCTATCAGACCACATCCTATGTGTTTGAGAGCGTCGACCACGCCGCCTCGCTGTTCGGCCTGCAAACCTTCGGCAATATCTATACGCGGATCGGCAACCCGACGACGGCGGTGCTGGAAGAGCGCGTCGCCGCGCTCGAAGGCGGCACCGCGGGGCTTGCGGCGGCCTCCGGCCATGCGGCGCAGGTTTTGATTTTCCATTGCCTGTTGCAGCCCGGCGACGAGTTCGTGGCGTCGAAAAAGCTCTACGGCGGCTCGATCAATCAATTCAATCACGCATTCAAGAATTTCGGCTGGAACGTGGTGTGGGCCGATCCCGACGACATCGGCTCGTTCGAGCGCGCCATCTCACCGAAGACCAAGGCGATCTTCACCGAATCGATTGCCAATCCGGGCGGCGTCATCACCGACATGGCGGCGGTTTCGCAAATCGCCAAGCGTGCCGGCGTGCCCTACATCGTCGACAACACGCTCGCCACGCCCTATCTCTGCAAGCCGTTCGAGTACGGTGCCGACATTATCGTGCATTCGCTGACCAAATTTCTGGGCGGCCACGGCAATTCGATCGGCGGCATGATCGTCGACGGCGGCACCTTCAACTGGTCGCGCGAGCGGCGCTATCCGATGCTGTGCGAGCCGCGGCCGGAATATCACGGCATCGTGCTGCACGAGACCTTCGGCAATTTCGCTTTCGCCATCGCCTGCCGGGTCTTGGCGCTGCGCGACATCGGACCGGCGATCTCGCCGTTCAATTCTTTTCTCATCCTGACCGGCATCGAAACGCTGCCGCTGCGCATGCAGAAGCATTGCGACAACGCGCTCGCCGTCGCGCAATGGCTCGCCGGGACATCCCAAGGTCGCGTGGGTGAGCTATCCGGGGCTGGCGGGCGACCGCTATCACAACCTGGCGCAAAAATATTGCCCCAAGGGCGCCGGCGCGGTGTTCACGTTCGGGCTCAAGGGCGGCTACGACGCCGGCGTGAAGCTCGTCTCGAACGTGAAACTGTTCTCGCACCTCGCCAATATCGGCGACACCCGCTCGCTGATCATTCACCCGGCTTCGACCACGCATCGCCAGCTTTCCGACGCGCAGAAGGTCCAGGCCGGCGCCGGACCCGACGTGGTGCGGCTGTCGATCGGCATCGAGGACAAGGACGACATCATCGCCGATCTGGAGCAGGCGCTGGGGGATTGATTGTCATGCTCCGCTCGGGCCCAAGGCGGAGCATCCAGATAAACACAGCGCTGTCAGCTTCTGCTCGGCGCGACACCGGAATTGTCATCGATAACTGGATCGTCCGCTTTCGCGGACGATGACAATGCGGCGCGGGGTAGTCGCTCGGCGACGCGATCGCCGCATGCATTGTCGCCACCGTCAGCACCACCATCGCCATGGCCTGGTGCAGCAAAGCGAGCGAAAGCGGCACGACCATCAGCAAGCGTGAAAATGCCAAGCGCCGCCTGCAGCGTCACCGCCGCGGCAAGAGACGATGGCGCCGGCGACCACCGGCCCGGTTTTTACCGTGCGCGCCACATTGACGGCATGAATGAGCGCGGCGATCCAGATCGTGTAAGCGAGCATGCGATGATCGAACTGCACCGTGAGCGTATTTTCGAAAAAATTGCGCCATAGCGGCACGTCAAAAAACAGCCGCGACGCATCCGGCACGAAGGCACCGTCGATCGACGGCCAAGTATTGTAGACGTAGCCGGCACGCAGCCCGGCGACCAAGGCGCCAAGATAAATCTGTCCGAGCACCAGAACGAGCAGGCCGGCGGCAGTCGCGCGAATGGCGCCGGGCGCCGGCGCGGCGTCCTGTTCGTCGAACCGCTGCGCGGTCCACAGGATCGCGATGTAAATGATGCAGGCCAGCACGAGATGCGTCGCCAGCCGGTATTGCGAGACCTCGACGCGATCGGCCAGCCCGGACGCCACCATCCACCAGCCGACCGCGCCTTGCAGCGCACCCAGCCCGAAAATCAGCCACAGCCGCGTGCGCAATCCCGGGCCGATCCAACCGCGCCACAAAAACCACAACAGCGGCAACAGGAACACGGCGCCGATGACGCGGCCGATCAGCCGGTGCGTCCATTCCCACCAATAGATGGTCTTGAAGGCGTCGAGGCTCATGCCGGGATTGAGCTCGCGGTATTGCGGAATGGCCTGATACTTTTCGAACTCGGCTTGCCATTGCGTATCGTCGAGCGGCGGCACCATGCCCATGACCGGCTGCCATTCGGTGATCGACAGGCCGGACTCGGTCAGCCGCGTCGCGCCGCCGACCAGAACCATGGCAAGGACCATCGCGGCAACGGCATAGAGCCAGAGCCGGATCGCGCGCGTCTGGTATGGAACTTGGTCGCCATGTCGGTCGCGTAATACTCGATCGCTTGTCGCGGGCGCGCGGACCATATAGTGCTGCCCCCTACCCTCGCAACACGCCGTCGGCCACCCCCAATTTCGCCGCCATGCCCATCCGTCTGCGCAAATTCATCGGCACCGTCGCGCTTCTCGTGCTGGTGACCGTGTGGGCACTGGTGGCTATGGCGCTGGCGCAAGCTCCCGCGATCCACGACAACGCCGCTCTGTCGGTTGCCTATTACGTCATTGCCGGCCTGGGCTGGGTTTTGCCGGCAATGCCGATCGTGTCCTGGATGAGCCGGGCGTCGACGCTAGGCGGCATCGAGCCGGCGAAACCCGTTCCACATCGCCGTCGCTGCTCCGGACAGCAGCACGCGCACATAGCGGATGCGCTGGTAGTCGCCGTTGAGCGAAATCCGCGGCAGCGCCATCAGGCGTTGGCATGGTCCGCGAAACAGCACCCCGGGCCGCGTCGTCACCGCGGTCTTGAAGCCGAGCTCGGCGGCAATCTCGAATTCGCGCGCGCCGGCCGAGGTGCGGTCACCGAACGGATAGGACAGATGCTGCGGCCGCACCGCCAGCGCCGCCTCGATGACCGAGCGGCTCAAATCCATTTCCGCGCGCACCGTGTCCTTCTCGAGCTTCGCCAGCATCGGATGATTGACGGTATGCGCGCCGATGGTGACGAGCGGATCGTTGGCAAGCTGCGCAAGTTCGCTCCAGCTCATGCACAATTCATCGCAGAACGCCGGCGATATCGACGTGATAAAACGCGGCAAGATTGCGGACCACCTCGCGCAATTCGGTCTCGGTGGAGCGGCTGCGCAGCCACCAATAGAGCTCGTCGTAGAGCGCCTGCTTTTCCGCAACGGTGCGGCAGTCGAATTTGCGGTCGCGGCCGTCGATCACGAGACCGATGCGATCGTTGCGCGCGATCACCGCTTCGAGCACTAGCCACCACAATTCGCCGAGACGATCCGGAAAGCTCGTCGGCATGTAAACCGCGAACGGCACGTCGGCGTCCTTGAGGATCGGATACGCCCATTGCAGCGTATCGCGATAGCCATCGTCGAAAGTGAGGCAGACGAACCGGCGCGAAAAATCGCCGTCGATCATGCGGCGATGCATCTCGTCGAGACTGACGAGTTCGAGGCCCGACCGGCGCAAATTCTTATCACGCGTGTGAGAAAGCGCGGGGTGACTTCGAGCAGCCGATTGGGCTGGAACCGATCCGGCCGCGGCGGACGGACGTGATGGAGGGTCAAAATCGCACCGACGCCGCCGACAAACTGCCGCAACGCAATATACGCGCCGGTGAAATACAGCGTTTCCAACCCGCCGCGAATGATCGTCTGTTTCAGGCCGGCCACCGAGGTTCCCTCATCGAAGCGTAGCGTTGATGATCTTTTGCCAAGGCGAAAATGCGGTCAACCGTCACGCAGTGGGACGCGAAATTACGCGGCGACGGCGGTCTCGCCGCGAGTTCCATATCCCGCCACCAGGATCCGCACATCGCCAAATCCCGACGCCAGCAGGCGATCCCGCGCCGAAGTCGTCGCGGCATTCGACAGCGTGTCGGTGACGAGCACCGCGTTCGGAGCAACTTCGGCGATGCGATCGATCTCCGGCCCGGCGGCTTCACCGGCATCGACGACCACATGATCGTAACTGCGCGCCAAGGCGTTGAAATTCGTCACCATGCCGGGCGCAGCGAGAAGTCCGACCCGATCGACTGGAACCCGTCCGGCCGAGATCAGGTGCAGCGGTGAAAGCTTGTCCTTGGTGATGATACCGCCGAACGACGCCGAGCCATGGGCAAGCTCGGCAAGTCCCTGGGCGGACGGTTCGTTGGATATCCCTCTGATCGCGGTGTCACCGGAGGCAAGCCCGACCAGCACAACGCGGGAATTGTCCGCCAGCGCGCGCGCGAGCTTGATCGCGGTCTGGGTGGTGTTTATTCCCGGCACGGCGCCGAACACGGCGAGCCGCTCGCCGGCGGCGCCGGAATGCCGCAGATTGTCGGCAACACTCACAATCGAGCCGGCGGGAACGCCGGCGGCGGGAGGCGGCCGCGGCGGCTCGTTGGCAATCGCCGCAAATCGGGGCGTCAGCGGGTCGGACATTGCGAGGCCCGGGTCGACGCGCAACCGGAGCGGAGCCGACAGGGGCGCCGAGAATCTCCTTGGTCATCACCAGCCCGGAGCTGAGCAAGAGCGTCGCGAAGGCCGCGATCAGCACCGTCGGCAGCTTCTTCGGATAGGCCGGAACGTTCGATACCGTGGCGCGCGAGATCACCCGCGCATCGGCCGGCGTCGAATCCAGGCTGTTGCGCGAAGTCGCCTCGCGATATTTGGCGAGATAAGATTCCAGGAGATCGCGCTGCGACTTGGCATCGCGCTCGAGCGCGCGCAACTGAACGTCCTCCCCGTTGGTCGTGGCCGCCTGGTTCTTGAGCTGATCGAGGCTGGCGGTGAGCGTATCGACCCGCGCGCTGGCAAGCTTGGCGTCGTTCTCGAACGAGCGCGCGATGGTCTCCGCCTCGGTCCTGATCTGATTGTCGAGGTCGGCGATCTGGGCCTTCAACTCGATGATCCGCGGATGCCCGTCGAGCAGCGTCGCCGATTGCTCGGCGAGCTGGGCGCGCAAGGTGACGCGCTGCTCGGCGAGCCGGCGAATGAGCTCGGAATTGAGGATATCGGACGATTCGATCGGCTGGCCGGACCGCAGCATGTCGCGGATCATCTTGGCCTTGGCCTCGGCGTCGGCCTTCTGCGCGCGCCCAGCGGCGAGCTGGGCATTGGCATCGCCGAGCGTCTGCGCCGACAGCGTGGTGTTGTTGTTGCCGACCAGCAGATTGGATTTGGCGCGGAAATCCTCCACCTTGGCTTCCGACTCTTCGACCTTCTGCCGCATGGTGTCGATTTCGCCGGACAGCCATTGCGCCGCGGTCTTGGCCTGGTCCTCCTTGGCCTCGCGCTGCCGCATCAGATAACCGTCGGCGATGGCGTTGGCGACCTGGGCGGCAAGCTCGGGATCCTGGGACAAGAAGTCGATATTAATGACGCGCGATTTGTCGACCGGCGTAACGGTCAGCCGATCGTAATAGGCTGTGAGCACGCGCTCTTCCGCGGTCATGCTCAACGGATCTTTGACGAGACCAAGCAGACCTAGCACGGCCTTGATCGGCGATACGCCGTTGAGCGCAGGATCGAATTCGGGCTTCTCGCCGAGCTTGAGCTTTTTGATCACCTCGCGGGCGAGATCGCGCGACAGGATGATCTGGACTTGGCTGGTCACTGCCTCGTCGTCGACCGCGTTCGGGGCGGTGTCCTTGTCGGCATCGGGACGCAAATAGATGTTATCGCGGCTTTCGATAAAGACCCGCGACTCCGACTGATATCGCGGCGTAATAAATTGTACGAAAACAAGCGTGCCGAGCGCGACGAGAATTGTCGGACGCAGGACGGTCCATTTCTTGCGCCACAATGTCGCGCCAAGCGCCGACAAATCAAGCTCGTCGGATGGTCCTCTGGCGCGCGGCGGCGGCGACGCCTCACTCATTCCGAAACTCCTCGCAACATACTTGCCGACAGAGCGCAGGGCCATGCCCGATCACAAACTATTAAGGTTGCCATCCGGTTAAGGCCGCCGGGCGATCTTTCGGATTGGTTAAGAGCGCTATTTCCCATTGGGCCGCGGTCTCGCGTGAGGATTTTATTAACCTCCGAGGCCCTCAATCCGGCTTAACGTTTTGGCGTCAAGTTTAAGGACCTCGTATGGGCGATCCGCGCCCGATCCTCCCGACATTCGGCCGCCTGGGCTTGGGCCGCGCCGGCAGTTTCGCGCCCCGGCCTGCTGCGTTCGCTCCCAGCAGTCTCAAGATCGTGCATATTCTGCGGGCGCCGCTCGGCGGACTGTTCCGGCACGTCGTGGATGTAACGCGCGGCCAGATCGAACGCGGCCATCAGGTCGGATTGATTGTCGATTCCATGACCGGGGGCGAGCGCGCCGATACGATCTTTGCCGAACTCGCGCCCACAGCTTGCGCTCGGCGTGCAGCGGGTTCCGATCACGCGCGAACTCAACCTGCGCGACGGCTATGCGCTGTGGCGTATCTCGCGCCGGCTCCATGGTCTGGCGCCCGACGTGCTTCATGGCCACGGCGCCAAGGGCGCCGCTCTCGCCCGCCTCACGCCCGCCGCGCCGAATGCCATCCGGGCCTATACGCCCCACGGCGGGTCGCTGGTCTATTGTCCGGGCACGCTCAGCGGCGGGTTCTACCGGTCGATCGAGCGGATGCTCAATCCGCGCACCGATCTGTTTCTATTCGAAAGCAGCTACATCGCCGAGCTGTATCGCCGGGTGGTCGCTCCGCCGCACGGCATCGTCCGTGTCGTGCGCAACGGCATTGCCGAGGTCGAGTTCGAACCTGCGGTAGCGAGGACCGATGCCACCGACATCGTGTGTGTCGGCGAGCTGCGGCCGGTAAAGGCGATCGATGTGCTGATCGACGCGTTGGCCATCCTGCAGCGATCCGGCCGCCGCGTCAGCGTGACCATAGCTGGCGAAGGGCCCGACGCCGCAAAGCTGCAGGCGCGGGCAAGCCGGATCGGACTCGCCGATCAAATCCGCTTTATCGGCCACTGTCCGGCGCGCACCGCCTTTACTATGGGACGCATGCTGGTCATCCCGTCGCGTGCCGAATCCTTGCCTTATGTGGTGCTAGAAGCCGCCGCGGCCGGAGTTCCGATCATCGCTTCCAATGTCGGTGGAGTTCCGGAGATTTTCGGTCCGCAAGCGGATCGGCTCATTCCACCTGACGATATCGGCGCACTCGTTGCCGCAATCGCGGCCGCGCTGGACGATCCAGGACGGGATGCGTGCGGCCGCGCAGGTGCTCAAAGCGCGGGTGCGCAACGAGTTCTCGCTGTGCGCAATGGTCCAATCCAACCTTGCGGCCTATCGGGAAGCGATCGCAGCACGAAAAGTTGCTCAATTCACATAACCAATTTTTGAAGATTGTTCACTATGTTGCCGGTAAATGACCGGGCCGGAGCTGGCCGCTCCGCGTCACTGGAGAGTTTCTCAACAACCATGGCCGGTCCGGAACAAAGCACGATATTCGAGACTGCGGCCGCGGTAACGTCTGCGGTCAAGGCCTTGCCGCGCACGGCCGGCAAGACCGTGGGGCCTCGGGCGCTGTCTTCCGCGGCGCTCGCGATCGCGGCGCAGCGATTCAAAGAACCGTATTCGCCGATCGTTCTCGCTGGCATTGTCCGCGTCATCGAAATCGCCCTGGTCGCGACAATCGGTCTCGGCCTGTATCTGTGGCTGGTCGCGGAAGTCGCCGAGTCGGCCCGCTATTACATCGCCAGCATCCTCGGCATCTCGGTGCTGTCGATGCTGGCGTTCCAGGTTGCCGACATCTACCAGGTCCAGGCCTTCCGCGGACATGAGAAGCAATATATGCGGCTTGCTTCGGCCTGGTCCGTGGTGTTTCTGCTCACCGTCGCCACGTCGTATTTCTTGAAGTCGGGCGATCAATTCTCCCGGGCCTGGCTTGGCAGCTATTACGTGGTCGGGCTGTTCGCGCTCATCGCGTTTCGGCGGGCGTTATTTCTGCTGGTCCGCCGGTGGACGCGCCAAGGCCGCCTCGACCGCCGCACCGTCGTGGTCGGCGCCGGCGGCAGCGGCGACGCCTTGATCGCCGCGCTTGCGGCGCAGCGCGATTCCGACGTTCGCGTCATCGGGGTATTCGACGATCGCGGCGACGACCGCAGCACGACAAGCTGCGACGGCGTTCCCAAACTCGGCACGGTCGACGATCTCGTCGAGTTCGCCCGCCATACCCGTGTCGACCTCGTCATTTTCTCGCTGCCGATTTCGGCGGAAAGCCGGATCCTGCAGATGCTCAAGAAGCTGTGGGTTCTGCCGGTCGACATCCGGCTCGCCGCGCACGCCAACAAGCTGCGGTTTCGTCCCCGCGCCTATTCCTACATCGGCCACGTCGCGGTGCTCGATATTTTCGACCGGCCGATCGCCGACTGGGACGTCGTGATGAAATGGCTGTTCGACAAGATCATCGGCTCGCTGGTGCTGATCGCCGTCGCACCGATCATGCTGTTGATCGCCATTGCCATCAAGCTCGACAGCAAGGGGCCGATCTTCTTCAAACAGCGGCGCTACGGCTTCAACAACAAATTCGTGGAAATCTACAAATTCCGCTCCATGTATGCCGAGGCGACCGACGCCAATGCCAGCAAGCTGGTGACCAAGGGCGATCCGCGCGTCACGCGCGTCGGCCGTTTCATTCGCAAGACCAGCCTCGACGAATTGCCGCAGCTGTTCAATGTGGTGTTTACCGGCAACCTCTCGCTGGTCGGGCCGCGGCCGCATGCCATCCAGGCCAAGGCCGCAGACCACCTCTACGACGAAGCGGTCGATGGATATTTCGCCCGGCACCGCGTCAAGCCGGGCATCACCGGCTGGGCCCAGATCAACGGCTGGCGCGGCGAAACCGACAGCCGCGAAAAGATCCTCCGCCGCGTCGAGCACGACCTTTATTACATCGAGAACTGGTCGATCCTGTTCGACCTTTACATCGTGCTGCGGACGCCATTTGCGCTGATCCGCGGCGAAGGCGCTTATTGATGACCGCCCGCAGCCCGGCCGCCGCGCTGCCGATCGAACATCCGGGCAGCTCTGCAGCCTTTGCCGAGCGGCTGCTGAATTTCGTGCTCTTCATCACGGTGTTGCTGAGCTCGATCGCCTTCATCGAACCGTCGCCGCACGACGTTATGATGTTCGTGCTGCTGGTCGCCTGCGTCACCGCTCGCGTGCCGTTCGATCGCAGGCTGGCACCCTTGCTGATATTGACGATCGTATGGCTGATCGGCGGCGCCATGTCGCTGGTTCAGGTCGGCGACGACGAAAAGGCGGTCCAGTATTTCGGGACCTCGGTCTATTTGGGTTGTGCCGGCATTCTGTTCGCTTGCCTGTTTAGCACCGGCGATCCCGTCAGGCTCACGATCCTGCGACGCGCCTATCTGTTGGCCGCGATGGTGGCGACCGTCGCCGGCTATATCGGATTTTTCCATCTGCTGCCGGGCGCCGACATCTTTTTGGACGGAGTGCGCGTCAGCGCGACATTCAAGGATCCCAACGTCTACGGGCCTTTTCTGATCTTTCCGCTGCTGTTGCTCATGATCGGGCTCCTGACGCGCGGCATCAAGCTCCTCGACCTCGCGGTCACGGTTGCTCTGTTGGGCGGCCTGCTGCTCAGCTTCTCGCGCGGCGCCTGGGTCCATTTCGCGGTTTCCGCGGCTGTTTGTTTCATAATCCTGCTCGCGGTCACGCCCGAGCCGCGCATGCGTTCGCGGATCATTTTGCTCGGGCTCGCCGCCGCCATCGCGATGGCGGCGCTGGTGATCGCTTTTCTGTCGATCGATTCCATCCACGATTTGTTCGTGGAACGCGCCAAAGCGATTTAGCCTTACGACGTCGGGCCGGGCGGCCGTTTCACCGAGCAAAAATTGGCGCTGAGCGTCATCCTCGACCGGCCGAATGGCATGGGACCCTTTGCCTTCGCCGACACCTACGGACTGCAGCAGCACAACGTCTATATGCAGGGCTTTCTGGTTTATGGCTGGCTCGGCGGCGCGACCTATCTGACGCTGATCGCGGCGACACTGATGGTCGGTCTTCGCGCCGTGTTCATGACAACGCCATGGCAATATTATTTGCTCGCCGCTTATGCGGTTTTCGTCGGCGAGCTCGTCGAAGGCATGGTCGTCGATACCGACCATTGGCGACATTTTTTTCTGATGGTCGGGCTTATTTGGGGTCTGGCGGCGGCCAACAAAACAGCCGCTTGGCGCGGCGCGCGGCGGGCCTAAATCGGAACAATCTGTTAACGGCCGCATGCAACCATTCCCGCAATGCTCAAAGAACCCTCCGTGACGACACAGTTATCGCACCGCCCGCGGTCGATCGTCTTTCTCGGCACGGCGCACGACAATGGCGGCACGTCGATCCTGGCCAGCAATCTCGCCAGGGCGATGCGGGCGCGCGGCCACCACGTCGAAGAATGGTATCTGTTCGGATCGGACGGCGATCTGCCGCCCGGAGCGCGCGTTTTTGTGCGGGCCAAGCGCTCGCATTCGCCGGTCGTGCTGATCTCGCTGTTCTTGAGCGTCGTCGCGGCGTTGCGCCAATCGAAGCCGGACGTCTTGTTCGGCCTGCAGCCGTTCTCGAACTTGTTGGTCGGCGTGGCGGGCGCCATCGTCGGCATCCGCAACCGGGTTCCCACCTATCACGGGCCGCGCGCGTTCGTGACGCCCTCGCTGATGGCGCTTGACGACGGCGTTTACCGGCTTGGCCTCTATACGCAAATGATTGCCTGCGCCAATACCGTCGCCGAGACTTATGGCCGCGACGACATGGGGGTCGTCGTCAACGGTCACGACGTTCCGACGACGTATTCGCGCGCGGAAGCGCGCGCCGCGCTTGGCTTGCCGGCCGACGGCCTCATCCTCGGCCAGATCGGCCGGTTGAGCCATCAGAAGAACCAAAGCTTCAGCCTCGATCTGATCCAAAAGCTGCCGCAGGCGGTCCTGGTCCTGCTTGGCATTGGCCCGGACGAAGCAGCGCTGCGATCGCAAATCGAGGCCGCGGGAATAGCGGAGCGGGTCCGCATCGTTCCCGCGATCGATCACGGCCGCATCGGACTGTTCTATTCGGCAATCGATCTGGCGCTATTCCCGTCGCGCTACGAGGGATTGAGCCTCGCCGCCATTGAGGCGATCCACGCCGGTGTGACATCGTTGTGCACCGATATTGCTTCGTTCCGTGAACTGTTCGCCGCCTCGCCGCTCTTGACCGCGCAGCTCTTGCTGCCGGAGGGCGATCGGGCCGCCTGGGTCGCGCGTATTGGCGACATTTTGACGGATCAAGCGCTGCGGAACGATATCGGCAATGAGCTGGCGCGGCTTTCGCCGGCCTATGGCTTCGAGGTCATGGCGGAGCAATATTTGCGCCTCCTTGACCGCTCCGATGTGCCGCCGCGCCGAGCGGTACGCGAAGCCGTCCAGACCGGACTTTAAGCCGCCGCAAACCTCCGCCGACGCGCGACCGGCCCGCTTGCCGGCGGCTGCCGCATTCTGCCGGGCCGATTTACCATTTCGTTAGCACCGGACCGCTACAGTTTGGGTCATTTCTCTTTGTCCGCCATAGGGATCGAGCAATGCACGCGCCGTTGCAGCCGTTTTCCCGGTCCGCGCCCGGCGTTGCTGCACCGCCTGTGCAAGAGCACAGCGGGCGTCCGCCACCGCGCCGCCATCCGTTGCGTCGGCTGTGGCAGCGATTGCCGCAGCATACCCGGACGCAGATCATCGGACAGGTCAGCAGGATCGTTGCCCCCCTTCCCGACCGCGCGCCCCGCGGTGGATTCCCGATTGCCATCGCCGGCCTGTTTTCGACCATGAGCGGCATCGGCGAAGGCGCCCGCCTTGCCTACGACGCGCTCGACGCGGCCGGCATGGCGCCCGCTGCCTTTGACATCAGCGGGGCCTTCGGCCAGGCCGAACTCGAAGGTCCCGTTCGCCGCCCCATCGTTCCAGGAACCGGCGGCACGCTCGTCGTCCATCATAACGCGCCGTTTCTGCCGCATGCCTTGTGGGCACTTGGCCGGGCGCGCGTTCGCGGCCGCCGCGTCGTCGGCTATTGGGCCTGGGAATTTCCGCGAATTCCAAATTCCTGGCGGCCGAGCTTCCGTTATCTGCACGAAGTCTGGGTGCCGAGCGAACTTGCCCGCGTCGCCGTGGCTTCGGCGACCGATCTGCCTGTGCATGTGGTGCCGCACCCGCTGCCACCGGTTGCCCCGACGCCCAATATGCGTGCGCGTCTTGGCTTGCCGGCGGATGCGCTGATCGTGCTCACGGCGTTCCACATGGGCTCCGCCTTTACCCGGAAGAATCCGCTTGCCGCCATCGCCGCCTTCCGCCGCGCCTTCGGCGATGCGCCCGACCGCCTGCTGGCGATCAAGCTGATCGACCATGGCGCGTCGCCCATCGCGCGCGAAGCGCTGGAGCGGGCGATCGCCGGCGCGCCGAACATCCGCCTTCTCAACGTCATGCTGGCGCCGGCGGACATGGCGGGCTTAATCGCCGCCGTCGACATCGTGTTGTCGCTGCACCGCTCGGAAGGCTTCGGTCTGGTTCCGGCGGAGGCGATGCAACTCGGCAAGCCGGTCGTAGCGACGGGATGGTCGGGCAATATGGATTTCATGAATGAGCGCAATTCGGCGCCGGTGTCCTACGACTTGGTGCCGGTGCAAGATCCGTACGACGGCGCGTTTCTAGCCGACGGACAGCTTTGGGCCGAGGCGAGTGTCGATCATGCCGCCGATTGGCTGGCCCGCTTGGCGGCCGAGCCGGCGCTGCGTGAGCGCCTCGGCGATGCCGCACGCGCCGATATCGCGCGGCAGCTGTCGCCGCAATCCGTCGCGCGTACCGTGGCCAATCTCATCACCGCTGGAGAAGCGGCGTGACCCCGACCGGCGGCCGATCTCGACGCCGTTCGTCGCGTTGCGTGCGCTTGCCGCACCAATGACCGGCATACGCCAGATCTCCTACCGCTATATGGTGCTGCGCGCCTCGACCGCGGCCGGCACGTTAGGTACGGGTCTGCTGCAAACTTTTGTGTTTGCCCGCGTACTCACCCCGGAGCGGTTTTCGCTGTTTATATTTTTTGCCGCGCTCGGCTATTCGCTCTATTTGGCCGATGTCGGCATCGTGAAGGTCCTGTTCGTCAATCTGCGCCGTCAATTCCTGCAAAAAAAGCCGTTGGGCGCGATCGCCGGCCAGGCCACCATGGTCTTCGTCTTATATGTCGCGCTGGCGGCTTTTGCCTCGGTCCTATGCTTCCTCATCCTGGCGGGCCGCTTCCACTATTCGATCGTCGATGCCGCCGAATTGACGCTGTTTTTCGCGTTCAATGCGATCAATTTGCCATGGGTCGCCTTGCGTTATTGCAGCATCGCCATCGACGAGTATGTCCATTTTGAAATGCTCGAAGCCTTGCGCCGCGGCACGACGACCGTCGCACTGTTCGCGCTGTTGCTCGGATTGCCCACGCTCGTTTTTCTACTGGTGATCAACGCCGGCTGGCTCATCGCCATATCCGCGGCCGTTATCAAGCTAAGGCAGCGTCATGCCTTCGGCGGCGATTTTCGCCGCAACTTCGTTTATTTTGTCGCATTCCTGCGCAGCAACCGCAGACAACTCCTCAGCAGCGGCATCTACGCGCTGAGCGAAACCTATATCTACAACTTTCCCTATTTTCTGGCGCCGTGGGCCTATGGCCTCGGCGCGCCGACCATCATTCTCGACACGACATTCAAGGTCTATCGCGTCGCCAACCAGTTCTACAGCGCGGCCTGCGACAGCCTGGTGCCGCGGCAGACCAGCGCGCTGGCCGAAGGCGACGGCCCGGCCATGGTCCGCGCCACCTGGCTGGCGGCAGCCTTGTGCAGCATTCCGGCGGCCGCGGTCTGCGGCGTCCTGATTTTTTTCGCCGGCAGGATTTTCGCCATACTGCTCGGCCCGGCAGCCGTCATGCCGCCCGCGACCACGCCCATCATCATCATGCTGCTTGTCGGCAATCTGGCGCAGATGGTCTCGCATAGCGTGCTGGTGCATACCGGCTTCTTCAAAGAAGTCGCCCGTATCTCATTGGGCCTGGTCGCGGCGCTCAGCTGTCGTCGCGGCGTTCGCGGTCTGGGCGCATCTCGACATCGTGCAATTCTTAAACGCTTATGCGGCGGTCTATACCTGCGGCGCGCTGGCGACGGTGGCATTGATGATCCGCGGGCCGATCCGGCTCGCCCATGAAATGGCAGGCGGGGCGCGATCGCGCGACGATCGGCCTAGGCTGCCTTACGATACACAGCCACGTCCTGATGGCCATCGAGGCCCATCGGAGTGAGAGTGACCAGCGATAAGTCGGGTGCAGTCTCGCGGACAAGCTGCTCGAACGCCGCGCGCGAAAACCACGTCATGCCGTAATCCGAATAATAATACGGATACTTGGTGTAGTAGTAGCCGTCGCGCGCGAGCGATTGCAGCAACTCTGCTTTGTCGAGCCAATACAATTTGTATCGCTCCGCCATTTCCGCAGAACCCTGACCTTGCAGAGTGATGACGGTAACGCCGCCCGGTTTCAGGACTGCCGCCACCTTGCGCAGATTGGCGACGATCATGTCGCGGCGTAGATGCGTATAAACCGAAAGCAGATAGACGAGATCGAACTGGCCATCGAATTTGTCGCCGGCCTGCTCCAGCAGCGGTATGCAACGCGCGCCGAATTCCGTGGCCGTGAAGCGCGCCGCATGCTCGATTGCGTCGCATACATGGATACGCGCCGATGGAATCCGCTTCCGCAGTTCCCGCACAATCCGGCCATAGCCGCAGCCGACTTCCAGCACGTCGGTGATTGAATTTTGATCTCGCCCTGCCTCAGTACAAGAACGTTCGAGAATGGCGGCAAACGCCGTCGCGCCTCGAGAATAATGCGCGACATCGGCGGGATCTGTCGATGTCAACATAAAATCGTTGTAATGGACGCGACCGCTGATGCCTTCGACTCGTCGCGCACCAAGATGTGCCCCCACGGCGAAGCGCAAGCTGCGGCCGGCATGATAAATCGGACGCGACCGCTTGATGGCGTCAAGAGCGCCTTGACCCAAAATTTTCGTGTTGCCTAACATCAGCGCCAACCCCGCAGCGGTCATAAAGCGCGCCGACCGCGCCTGCATCCCGCAACCGAACTTTGTAGTCGAGGGCTATAAAATCGTGTTATGGCCGCGGTTTGCGTCGCGATGGAGCTGCAAACTCCGGCGCGGTCAGTACCGAGAGACAGAGACACAATGTGCGTTTCAAAAGAGCTTGAGACGCGACGTAACATCGGACCGCTCCCGCGACGATGCGACGCCCTGATTGGCGCGCCTACGCAAATGAAAGGGTAGACCGATAAGCCACGCTGTGACCGGCGGCGCTGTTCTCGCGCCTATCAAGACGCACTCGTCAAATCCATTAATTCCTCGTTATTCATTGCCTGCCACGGTCGCGGCGAGCGAGTACCGTCATGCATGCCCCGTCGGAACGCTTGCCAATAACAGGCAAATCGCCGAATTGCCGCGCCGGCGGCTTATTTCGATCCGCTATTCGCTGCTGCGCTTTGCCACCGCGGGCGGCGCAGTGGCGACAGGCCTCATCCAGACCTTCGTGCTGGCGCGGATTCTCACGCCGGAGCGCTTCTCGATCTTCATCGTGGTCGGGGCGATCGGTTACACGCTGTGGCTCGCCGACCTCGGCTTCTCGAATATTCTGTTCGTCAATCTGCGGAGCGCGCACCTTGCCGGCGGCAAGAACGAGCAAGTCGCCCGCCAGGTGACAGCCGTCATCTTGTTCTATGCGGTCCTGGCGCTTGCCGCGTCGCTTCTCTGCTTCACTGTCGTGCTGACGCGACCCGGAGCGACCATCGCCGGAGCGTCCGAGCTGGCGTTGTTCCTCCTCTACATTACGCTCAATCTGGCCTGGACGTCGCTGCGCAACATCAGCATCGCGGTCGACGTGTTCGTCTTCTACGAACGGCTCGAGCTCGTTCGTCGCGTCATCGCCGTCGCGATGATGCTGGCGATGCTCGCCGGCCTGCCGCTTGGCGTCTTCCTGATCGGCTCCAACATTCTCTGGGCGTGCGTTTGCCGTCGCGGCGAAAAAGCTCGTGCAACGCGGGGCCTTGGCGCCGCGCCTGCACGGCGTTGCGCGCGAACTGGTGTCGTTCGTCAATTTGAACCGGCGTTCGATTGCCCGAAGCGCCACCGGCGCGCTCAGCGGCGTCTTCATTGTGACCTTTCCCTATTTCGTCGTGCCGCTCTGGTTCGGTCTCGGCGCCGCGCCAATCATCCTGGAAGTGACGTTCCGCATCTTCCGCGGCGCCTGCGTCATCTTCGCCGCCATTTGCGATGTCGCGATACCCGAGCAGACGCGGGCGTTGGCCGCGCGCGACGTTGGCCGGCTGGCGCGCACGACGGCCTTGGCGGCGGCGCTGTGTTGCGTGCCGGCCGCGATTGCGAGCGCGTTGCTGCTGTTTTGCCGCCGGCCCGCTGTTTACGTTCCTGCTGCGATCGGCGGCGACTATTCCGCCCGCCGTCACGCCAATTCTTATTGCGCTCCTCTTTGCCAGCACCTTGCAAATCGTGTCGGAAGCGCTTTTGCAATTCACCGGCTTCTTCCGCAGCCTCGCCTATAACGGCGCGGCGGTCGCGCTCGCCATGGCGGCGGCAACGCTGTTCGCATTCTTGGCCGGCTTTGGTTTGGTCGGCTTTCTCGCCATCTATGCCGCCGTCTACGCGGCGGGCGCGGTGACCCTGACGATCGCGGCCGTGTACGGACCGATCCGCGCCGCGGCCGGCCCCGGCGCGGCGTGGCCGCTCGACAGATTTTTTCAGAGCCATCCGAAGCGCACGGCGATTGCCAACAGCCACACCAATGCCGCCAGGCTGAGCGCGCAGAACACGGCGGCCGAGCCGAAATCCTTGATGCGGCGAATGTCCTTGTGCTGCTCGCGCGTGACGTGATCGGCGAGTTTCTCGATTCCCGTGTTGAGAAATTCGACGGCCAGAATGACGAGCACGGCGCCGATCATCGCGACGTACCAGGCGGCGCTGGGCGCGAGAAAATGCCGCCGGCACGGCGACGACCAGCAGCACCAATTCATCGCGCAAGGCGGGCTCGGTGGCAAAGCCGTCGCGAAGCCCGCGCAGCGAATTGAAGGTCGCGCTGAAAAGCCGCTTCAAGGGGTATCCGGCAAATCGGGCAATCGGCAAGAAACTACAGGAAACTCTGCCGACTGTATGTTGCGAATTTGCGAATGGCGAGCGGATGTTGCGGGCTAAGGTACCGCCCCCTATAGTCCTTCCGTTTTCGGAGCGTAGCGCAGCCCGGTTAGCGCACCAGTCTGGGGGACTGGGGGTC
>CAWFLM010000014.1:0-39601 GCA_963816565.1 uncultured Alphaproteobacteria bacterium
TGGTGGGCGGTGACGGACTCGAACCGCCGACATTCTGCGTGTAAAGCAGACGCTCTACCAACTGAGCTAACCGCCCTCCGGCGACATGTATCGCCGTCCACCCGCAGCACGCAAGCGCAGCGGGCGAGGCCTGAGATCAATCGCTGCACAAGAAATTTAATGTGCGCCGAGCCGCAAAAAAGTATGGGATAAGATTCAAAGCACTGGGCGGGCTGGATGCCCGAAAGGGGGGATCATGCTCCGTATATCGGTCTTCACGATCGCTTTGGCGCTTGGCGCGGGTACCGTCACTCACGCTCAACAACTGCCGCCCCAGCCGCCGCCGGTCAACGGCGCTATGGGGCAAGGAAATCCGCAGGAGCGTGACGCCTGCCATCCCGACGTCACCAGGTACTGCCAGACCCAACTTGAGGTTAATCCGCAGGACGTTCTTGGCATTTTGGGCTGCCTGAAGACCAACCGGACGAAGATAAGCCAAGCGTGCCAAGAGGTTTTGGCCAGCCACGGCCAATAGCAGCGCGCTGATGGGCCGGCTGCGGTGCCGCTGCCCCCCCTTGGACGGGCAGGACACGCGCGTTAGCTCAGGGCGCTTCGTCTTGCGCCGGCTCGCCTGCCAAGCCGGACTCCGCCTGGGCGACGTGCTCGGCCAGCGCAGGTCGGCCCTGGCTATCCTAAAGGGCCTCTCTCTAGTGATGGCCCGCGTAATTCGCATATCAAAACTACCAAGTTAGCGTAATCTCTCCCCAATCATCCCAATTCTCAGAAAATCTCCGGGTATTGTTACTATAGTTATGCATTTCAGTATTAGCTGCACTGCAGCAATTTAATTTCGCGCCGCAATAACGCTTCCTATATCTCAACCCTGATTCCGGCCGCCAATCCAGTCTTTGGGGGTCGAACAAAGGAATAAGGCCATGTTGCTATCGATTATTCGCTTCTTTAACACCTGGAAGCGCTACGGCGTCGCCGTGGATGAGCTTTCGCACTTGAGCGATCGAGAACTTGCCGACATCGGCATTACCCGCAGCGACATCTCTCGCATCGCGTGGGAGCAGTCGCGTTACCTCGCTTGAGCCCATGACGGCTCGTATCGGCATTGGCGCCCGGCTTCGGCCGGGCGCTGCCGTTTTGGCGGCGGGCCATATTACGAAGCCGGCTCCATGCCCTTTGCTTTGACGATAGGCAGCGCTTGCGGGCCGGCCAGAAACCCGATGAAAGCGCGCGTCGCCGCATTGTCCTTTGCTGCCGCACCTAAACCGGCAGAATAGACCGTGAAATTCTGAATTTCTGCGGGTAATGGACCGACCAGCGTTACGCCGGCAACCGGCAAAATTTCGCTGACCTGGTGGATGCCGATCTCGGCGTCGCCCTTGGCAACGTAATCCGCCACTGCTCCGCCGTGGACCAGAACGGCCTTGGCGTTGATCTGGTCGGCGATGCCAAGCCGCGCCAACAAACCTTCGACGTAAATGCCGCTCGATCCGCCGGCCTTGGGATCGATAAAGGCAACCGATTTGGCGGCTAGCAGCGCGCGCCTGAAGGCATCGACAGTCGATATATCCGGCACCGGCGCGCCGGCCTTCACCATGACGCCGACGCCGGTCTTTGCCAGATCGATGCGGCTGCCCGGCACGACTTTGCCTTCCTTGGTGAGATCGTCGATCGCCGCCGGCGTCAAGATGGCGACGTCAAACTGTTCCTGACCGCTGCGGATCAGGTCGAGCTGCTGCCCGACGGTGCGGTAGGCGATGTCGAGTGTGTTCCCGGTCTCCTTCCGGTACTGCACGGCGAGCGCATTGAGCACCTGTTTGAAGGCGCCGCCGCTCACGACTTTGATTTCGGCGGCTTGCGCGGGCTGGGACATGTCGTGCTGGGTGGCAAGGAGCGCGAGCGCGCCGGCGAGGATGGGCAGAAGCTTCATTTGAGCTCCCTCACCGCTTGAACAGGCCCATGATCCCCGCTTTTGCCAGTGTATTGAAATGCAAATTAAAGCCGACCACCGCCGCCGAAGTGTCGGCTTTGACCTCGAGTTTATCGGCCTTCACCGCGAACACGGTGAACAGATAACGGTGCGGATGGTCACCCTCGGGCGGGCAAGGGCCGCCATAGCCGGGTACGCCGAAATCGGTGCGCGTCTGCAACGCGCCCGCCGGTAGTTTGCCGGGCGCGCTGCCGGCGCCTTCGGCAAGCTCACTCACATTTGCCGGGATGTTGACCACCAGCCAGTGCCAGAAGCCCGAGCCGGTCGGGGCGTCGGGATCGTAGCAGGTCACGGCGAAGCTTTTGGTGCCGTCCGGGGCGCCCGACCACTTCAAATGCGGCGACTTGTTGCCGCCGGCGCAACCGAAGCCGAAATCGGCCGACAGGATGAAATCTTTCGGCAGGTAGTCGCCGTCGCTAAAACTGTTGCTGACGACCTTGAACGTCATTGCTGTCTCCTTCCGGCGGCAATTCCCCGCCCGGAACAGGGGGAAGACGTCCACCATAATCAGCCGCGCGGTTGCGGGAAAGGTCGGGCGGCGAGGTCGCCTTTGCTCGAGCCCCATGCTAGCGGTTCGCCATGCCGGTATTGATGCTCAACGAAGCAGCCGCACTCCTGCCGGTACGTGGCGCGCTCATCGGTCTCGATCTCGGCACCAAGACCATCGGCGTCGCCGCGAGCGATCCGGATCGGCGCATCGCGGCCCCGGTCGAAACCATTGCACGCCGGCGTTTCAACCACGACGTTGCGCGCATTCTTGAGCTTGCTGCCGAACGGCGCAGCGTCGGCCTCGTACTCGGACTGCCGATCAACATGGATGGGACGGAAGGGCCGCGCGCCCAGTCGACCCGCGCCTTCGCCCGCAACCTCGCGCAATTGACCGAACTTCCCATCGCGCTCTGGGACGAGCGACTGTCGACCGCCGCCGTCGAGCGCGCGCTCATTGCCGCCAATGCGAGCCGGGCGAAGCGGAAAGCCGTGATCGACCAGCACGCTGCGGCCTACATTCTTCAGGGCGCGCTCGACCGGCTGGCGCGCCGGCAGACGGTTTGAGCCGCTTCACACCCGTGGCAAGACCCGCTGCAGCAGCAATTCGACCGTAGCGGCATCGATCGTGGCCGCGCCATACACCGCGCCGTGCGGTGTCACGAGCCGCGTTCGGATGAATGCCTCGGCCACGGCGGGCGGGGCGCTCGCTTTGAGCGCCGCTGTGCATGCCAGCACAGCCAGCTTGCCGACAGTAGCGCGCGCGTCGGTCTCCTGGATCTGATCTATTTTCGCTCCGTCGACGCCGGCCTCGCGCGCCAGGTCCATGACCAACGCGGCTCCCTCCTCCCGCTTGAGCACGCGCAGCACATCGAGGCACATGACGTTGCCTGAGCCTTCCCAGATCGCATTGACCGGCGCTTCGCGATAGAGCCACGGCAACATGCTCTCTTCGACGTAACCATTGCCGCCGAGGCATTCCATCGCCTCGACGATAAAGCCCGGCGCGAGCTTGCAGATCCAATATTTTGCCGCCGGCGTCATGACGCGCGCATAGGCGGCCTCAGCGGGGTCGGCGGCGCAGTCAAGCGCGCGGGCCAGACGGAATATAAATGCGACCGCGGCTTCAACCTCGAGCGCCATGTCGGCGAGCACCGCGCGCATCATCGGCTGATCGGAGAGGCGCCTGCCGAAAACGCTGCGGTGGCGGCAATGATGCACGGCCTGCGCCAACGCCATGCGCATCAGGCCGGCCGAGGCAATCGCGCAATCCAGGCGCGTGAGCTGCACCATCTGCAGGATGGTGCGGACGCCGCCGCCCTCCTCCCCGACACGCCAGGCAAATGCCTCGGTGAATTCCACTTCGCTCGATGCATTGGAGCAATTGCCGAGCTTGTCCTTCAAGCGTTGCAAGCGCAGCTCGTTGACCGAGCCGTCGAGGCGAAAGCGCGGCAGCAGAAAACAGGTCAGGCCGCCGGACGCTTGCGCCAAAATCAGGAATGCGTCGCACATCGGCGCGGACAGAAACCATTTATGCCCGACGATCGCGTACCCGTCCGGCGTCGCCGTGGCGGTCGTGGTGTTGGCGCGCACGTCGGTGCCGCCCTGCTTTTCCGTCATGCCCATGCCGAGCGTCATGCCGGATTTATCGCGCCACGGCCGAAACAGCGGATCGTAGTTGCGCGTGACGACCTTGGGGACGACTTTGGCGGCAAGTTCCGGCTCGGCGGTAAGCGCAGCGAGCGCGGCTCGCGTCATGGTGACCGGACAGAGATGTCCGGTCTCGACCTGCGCGGCCATGTAGAAATGCGCCGAACGCACCACTTCCGCCGGCGCCGCCGCGCGATTTCCGGCTGGCGTCCAGGTCGAGGCGTGCAACCCGGCGGCGATGCTTTCGCGCATGAAGCGATGATAGGCCGGATGAAATTCGACCGTGTCGCTGCGATTTCCCTTGGCATCGAAGGTCCGCAGCTTCGGCGGATTTTCGTTGGCCAGCCGCGCCAACGCGAACATATCCGCGGTGCCCCATTGTTTGCCGAAGGCGGAAAGCGCGGACAGTTCCGAAGCCGCGCCATTGGCTTTGATGGCGTCTTGGACGGGCGCATCGCTCGCGAACAGGTCGACGTTTTCGTACGGCGGCGACTGGTTGAACACCTCATGGGTGTCGAAACGGGAGATGGCCATGGCGACTCGCGTCTTTGGCCTGTGATCGTACCACGAGCGTCGCCGGCGGAGATTTCCGGTGTATCGGCTTCGCGCGCCGGCACGGCGGGCTTGCTCGAATGCGCCGATTGGGCCTATAGCAACGCTTTAATGACAAAAGCCCCGCCGCCGATACGCCATATTATTTCGATCAATGACCTCACCAATAAGGAGATCGAGACGATCTTCGAGGTCGCGCAAGGATTTTTGAAGGAACTTGCCGACGGAAACGTGTCCTACCGGATTGGGCGGTCCACCAATCTGGCGTCGAAATTCATCCTGGCGAGCCTGTTCTACGAGCCGTCGACGCGAACACGGCTGTCGTTCGAGAGCGCGATGCTCCGCCTCGGCGGCGCCAATATCACCAGCGCCGATCCGACGGTCAGCTCCGCCGCCAAGGGCGAAAGCCTGGCCGACACCATCCGCGTCATTTCGAACTACGCCGACATTGTTGTCATCCGCCATCCCCGCGACGGCGCCGCGCGCTTGGCCGCCGAATACGCGCAAATCCCGGTGGTCAATGGCGGCGACGGCAGCCACGAGCACCCGACTCAGACGCTGTGCGATCTCTTTACGCTGCGCGCGAAGAATAAAAGCCTGCGCAATATGAAGGTTGCGATCTCCGGCGACCTCAAAGGCAGCCGCACCATCCACTCCTTCGTCTACGCGCTGGCGCGGTTCGGCGCCACTATCGATCCCCTGCCCGCCCCGGGCATGGAGTTGCCGGCCCACGTCGATCGCCGGCTGCGCGAGGAATTCCACAGCCGCATGGTGTCGAAGGAATCCGGGCTGTCCGACGGCTCGGTCGACGCGCTCTATGTCACCGCGGATCAGCCGCATCAGCTTTCGCTCTATGCCGAACCCGAGGTGGACTACGGCCTGCTGCTGGCGAAGAAGACCGACGCGGTCTATGTGACCCGTTTCCAGAAGGAGCGCTGGACGGACAAAGACCGGCCCTATCCGAAAATCGACGCGGCATTTTTGGGCGATGCGAAATATTCCGAAGCGAGCGTCATGCATCCGTTGCCGCGCGTCAACGAGCTCGACGCTTCGTTCGATACCGACCGGCGCGCCATCTACTTCCAACAGGCGGCCTATGGCGTTCCGATCCGCATGGCGCTGATTTCTTTGCTGCTGCACCTGCACAAGAACAAGTCGCTGCACAAATTCGCCGGCGGTTTCGCCAAGCCCGAGCATCCGGTTTATACGCAGCCCATCGGGACGGGCCTATGCTGCGGCAATGCCAACTGTATCACCTGCGATCCCGCCGAACGGCAATACGCCGCCAATAAGTTCTTTGTCGTCGCGGATGAGACGCATCAACATGTCCGCTTGCGTTGCGTCTATTGCGAGACCGACGTCGAGGAGGACGCTGCCGCGCATTTTGTCGTCGCCGATCCGGTGCGGAAATCCTTCACGCTCGGCTTGACGGCGCTCGCCGGCGCGGCAGCCGACAAGGTCAAGCACCTGGTAATTTTTGCCAATGAGGCCGACGCGATCGCGGCCGGCTTCGCGCCGCGCGACGGCGGCAAAAAGGCCCGCGTCGGCTAGGCCGCAAGACGCTATATTCGCATTCCGGCTTCGGGCAATATCGCGCCGCCATGCTGCCCCCAATCGATTGGACCATCGACAATGCCGAGGCCCTCGGGACCGGCTATCTGTGCGGCTCAATTCCTTTTGGCGTCATCATCACCAAGCTTGCCGGCGCGCCGGATGTCCGCAGCATCGGCTCCGGCAATATCGGCGCCACCAATGTGTTGCGCACCGGCCGCAAGGATCTCGCCGCAGCGACGCTCATTTGCGACATGCTCAAAGGCACCGCCGCAGTGCTCATCGCACTTTACCTTTGGGAGCCGCAAGCCGCGATATGCGCGGCAGCCGGCGCCTTTCTCGGTCATCTGTTTCCAGTCTGGCTCCGCTTTAAGGGCGGCAAAGGGGTGGCGACTTTTATCGGGCTTCTGCTCGGCTTTGGCGCCTGGATCGCGCTCCTTTCCTTCGCCGTCCTGTGGCTCGCAATTGCGGCCGTGACCCGCTATTCCTCGCTTGCCGCGCTCATCGCCACTGCGACGACGCCCGCCGTGCTGTGGTGGAGCGGCAATCTGCCGGAAGCGAAATTATTTCTGCTGCTCGCGGTGCTGTTATGGATCATGCACCGTGCCAATATCGTCCGCCTATTCGCCGGTACCGAGACCAAGATCGGCAGTAAATCGGAACGGTAATTATTCGGCCGCTGCCGCCGCCGGTGCGCGCGCCGGCGCGCCGTGGGTGTGCGGAATTTTGTCGGCAAAAACCTCGACGAAATGATCGGTCTCGCCGGTACCGGTGTGCAGCCGCAAGGCCTCATCGGTATAGCTCTTCACGGCCGGATCCTTGGTCACCCGCGCCATGATGCAGCGATAGCGCCAAACCAGCCGCAACCATTGCGATGTGGTTTTGAGAAGATCCAGCGCACGCCACGGGTAGAACACCAGCGGATTGACGATCGGCATGCCGGAACGGCGCTGCTGGCGCAGCTTGCGGCGGAAAAAACCGAATTGCAGCGGATGCACGCCTTCGATCCGCGCGGCGCCGGAAAAGATAGTCAGCGAATCCAGAAGCTTGGTGCGGTTGATGCCCGAGGCGATGCAGCGGCGCATGATCGTCTCGACATGGGCGTCGGAGTAGTACCGTTTCCAGGCGTCGGCATAAACCTGCGTCCAGGTTTCATTCGACATCAGCGGATGCGCGGTGCAGGCGTGTTCGAGATCGTATTTGTTCATGTCGGGGTCCATCGGCACCCCGCGCATGTACAGATTCTTGTGGTCCTCCGAGCCCGGCAGCGGCGTCAGATAGAAGAATTCGAGAATATCGACCGGCAACTCTTGCTTGATGATCTCGATATCGCGCGCGATCGTCTCCGGCGTATCGGTCGGAAAGCCCAAAATATAGCCCGCATAGGTCATCACCTTTTGCTTCCGCCAAGCCAGCAGCATCTCGCGATATTCCCAAATCTTGTTCTGGCGTTTTTTGGCGCCCATCAGGGATTCGGGATTGATGTTTTCCAGCCCCAAGAAGATCGCGGTGCAACCGGCGCGCGCCGCCTTCTCGATGAAATTCGGGATGCGGTGGCACAGCGTGTCGACTTGCAGCAACAGCCGGATGTTGAATTTATCGCGCTCGCGCAATTCGATCAGCCGATCGAGAATGGGCTCCCAATTGCGGTTGCGGGCGAAATTGTCGTCGGTGATGAAAAACCGCGTAATGTTCTGTTCCGCATTCGCCCGCACGATGGCTTCGACGTCGTCTGGCGTGCGATAGCGCGACTTGCGGCCTTGCACGTTGATGATGGTGCAGAAGCTGCATTGGAACGGGCAGCCGCGGCCGGCATCGAAGCTCGAATAATGGCCGGCGACCCGCGTCACCACGTGGCGCGGCAGAATCGGATAAACCGCAGCCGCCATTTCCGGCATATCGTTGAGGTAGTTGTAGATCGGCTTCGCATGGCCAAGGGCGACGTCGCGCAACACCTCCGTCATGCGGCCCTCGGCCTCGCCGGCGAATAGATGGACGCCCAGCTCGAGCGCTTCCTGCAATTCCGCAGGCAGCTTCGGCAACATCGAGATGCAGCCGGAGACGTGGAAGCCGCCCATGACGACGGTGAGGCCCTGGGCGCGGAACTGTCGGGCAAGATCGAGGGCGCGCGGATATTGGTTCGATTGCACGCCGATCAGGCCGACCATGCCGGCGCCGGCGACGCGGATGCGCTCGGCGATGCCGGCGACGTCGACAATGGAGTTGCATTCGTCGCAGGCTTCAACCTCGATCGCGACGTCGGGCCCGAGTACGTGGTTTTGCGCGCATTCCACGATCAATCCGTGCACGCTCGCCAAGCTATTCGATGGTATCAACGAGCGCAGCCACTGGATCACATAGCCGTCGCGGTCGTAATGCGACGGCTTGATCAGGGCGACGTGAAACGTACGAGTAGCCAAGTCTTGCTGTGCCGAGCTGTTGTGCGCCAAGTTACCGTGCAAAGCACCCCCTCCGGACGGAACCAAGGTTCCCGACGGCCTCGCGGTAGCCCGGAGTTTGCGGGTTTGGCCGCCGCTTTGCAACAATTACCTGGGGTTCCGACGCCCGTGCGCATCGTAAATAGGGCGGAAGCCGCTAGACGGTCTGATCTATTTCGCCACAACCGCGGCCCAATGGCCGGTGACTATTTGCCGTGGACCTCGAGGCCTTCGGCGAGATGCACCAGGGCCAAGCGGAGCTTGTCGTCAGGAATCTCGCCAAAGGCCTTGAGAAGCCTCGCCGCATGGGGCTGGGAAAGCATGCCGGTCAACGGGTCGTGACGAGGTTGATTGTCTTCCCCGTCACCAAAAAGCGCTCCGATCGAGACGCCGAGAACGGTGGCCACTCTTTTAAGCCGGCTGCTTCCGATCCGATTGGTTCCCATCTCGTATTTCTGAATCTGCTGGAACGTTACGCCGACTTTCTGGCCCAGGGTCGTTTGCGACATAGCTTGCGCCAGGCGATAAGCCCGCACACGTTGTCCGACCTGTCGGTCTACCGGTTCGATGCGCTTTGCCATTAAAGACGACCCCTGCACTTGCGGCGCCGCCTATGCCGTTCTGCGATTTGGATATTATGGGGCGGCCGGTGCGACCCTAGGCATCCGCCGGAGGTCGTCCAATTCTGAATTCTTATGGGGGGGCCGCCGAACCAGATAGCTCGGCGGGAGGAGCGATCAGCGCAACGCCTTGCCAAGTACCGCTGTCGGTCAATTCGCGGACCAAGGATTTCAGCGTCAGTGCGACGGCTTCGATAGCGGGACTGCGTTGGCCCACGTCGCAAAAACACAGTGCCGCAGGCCGGGTGAGCTTCTCGTCGACGAAGCGCCGGTAATTGAGCGATATTTCCCGATCGCCGTCGTAAAGCGCACTCCATGGCAGAATGGCGTTGCCGATGCCGGATGCGATGGCGCGCCGAAACATGGCCAATGAGTCGATTTCGGCAATCGGCGTAACGGTCAGCCCGTGTTTGTTGAACACTTCCTGAGCTACGCGCTGGCTGCCGCTGCCAGTCCCGGGCACAAGCAGTGGCCGCTGCGCGACATCGTCAATTCGGATCGGCGAGTTATCTGGATCCGCTGTCA
Source organism: uncultured Alphaproteobacteria bacterium (assembly GCA_963816565.1). GTDB lineage: Bacteria > Pseudomonadota > Alphaproteobacteria > Rhizobiales > Xanthobacteraceae > BOG-931. The sequence goes on from CAWFLM010000014.1 coordinate 9,804, forward strand.
CATAGAACAGTTCCTCCAGCAGTAGCGGTTCGACGGCAAGGCCGCGCTCCGCTTGGCCGGTAAACAGCACCGCAATGTCGAGACGGCCATTGACCAAGCGTTCGCGAAGCAGCGCGCTGTTGCCGTCTGTGACATGAAGCAGGATCTGCGGATGTATGCGGCGTACGCGCGCAAGCAGTTCGTAACCCACAATGCCCGTCCATGCGACCGGAAATCCGATCGATACACGCCCTGAAGGGACATTGAGCGCGTTTGCTGCATCCTGTTTAGCGAAGTCGAGATGCCGCAGGATCGCCTCGGCATGCCGATACAGCACGCTTCCCGCTTCGGTGAGCTGGATGCCCTTGGGACCGCGCGTGACCAATTGCCGGTCCAACTCGGACTCAAGGCTAGCGAGATGATGGCTGATCGCGGACTGCGCCACGTGCAATTGATCGGCGGCGCGCGAGAGACTGCCGGACTGGACGATCCCGACGAAGTAACGAAGCTGACGCAGGTCCATAAACGTCCCGCTTGGGAAGCTGCCCGCGGTAGGCTCTCAGTTCCCTCAATCCGGCCTGGCGACCCGTACTCCGAATCTGTTCGTCCTGTCGAAGCCCGCGGGAAGTATATATACACAGTACAAGTTTGCCGAGCATCGACAAATTACGACCGGGGCGATTTGGTTAGTCTGGCAGAGCGGTTGGAGGCCAAAACTGATGGCAAAGGGTCGATCTGTCGTTGGATTTATCGGGCTTGGCGCGATTGGCAACCCGATAGCCGAACGTCTTATTGAGGGCGGCGAGGATGTCGTCGTTTACAACCGAACTATCGGTAAAACCGCGCGGTTTCGAGGTCGGGCCAAAATCGCCGCTTCGCCCGCGGAGATGGCGGAAGCCGCCGACATCGTTTTTGCGTGCGTCACCACGGCAGACTCTTATCGCGATGTGGTGCTCGGGCCGCTTGGAATTGTTCGCGGTAGCCGCGTGAAAACCTACGTCCATGTTGGGACCAATGAAGTCGCAGTCGTCGAGGGGCTTGCTGCGGAGCTTTGCACCCATGGCATTGCTACGCTCGATGCCCCAATGACGGGCGGAGTAGAGGGCGCGACCAACGGCACGCTGACCGTCATGGCGTCGGGTCCGCGGGAGGCTTTCTACCGTACCGAGCCATTCCTCAGGCATTATGCCAAGAAGATTGTTTTCCTCGGCGAGCGTATCGGAGCAGCGCAGGTGATGAAGCTGGTCAACAATGTGGTGTCTGCGGGAAACCTCGCGGTCGCCTGTGAAGCGATGGTGTTGGGTCGAAAATCCGGTCTCGACCCGGTTGCCATGCTGGAAATCATCAATAACGGCAGCGGACAAAGCAATGCGACGCTGACGAAGATCCCAGCGCAAATCCTGACGCGCAAATTCGGTTATGGCGCCGGTCTCGGTCTCGCGATCCTAAACATGGAGGCGTGGGACGTCGAAGCCAAGCTTCGTGCCGTGCCGATTCCGCTGGCCGAGGCGATCAAAGCCTCGTTGCGGGCAGCCGTAGCCGAGGAGGGCGACGGTGCGGACGTGACGAGAATTATTCGACCCATGGAGCGCGCCGCCGGCGTAACGGTCGGCCCAGTCGATGGGCATAATGAGGCGCGCGATAGGGGCCGGACCGCAGTGACGGAAGAAGAGTTGCCGACATTGCGCAGTGCCGCGCAAGGGGGATGAGAGATGGTTCACCGGGCGATACTCCACGCCACTTTAGTCGGAGGCTTGCTATGTGCCGCGCAGACGGCATCTGCGGCGCAGACCTGGCCAGGGACAAAGCCGCTCAGATTCGAGGTGACCGCGGCGGCGGGCGGACTCATCGACTTCGTGCCCCGCGAGTTATCGAACTATCTCGCCGCGTCCATTGGCGTGCCGGTGGTGGTGGAGGACCGGCCCGGCGCCGGCGGCAACATTGCCGCCGGTATCGTGGCAAAGGCCGAACCCGACGGCCATAGTCTATTGGTCACCGGCTCGAACCAGGTCGTCAACCCGACATTGCTGCCCGATCCTGGATTCGACTATGAACGCGATCTCGTGCCGGTATCGATGCTGGTTCGGGCGAAAATGTTGCTCGTCGCAGCGCCGGGCCTTCCAGCCAAAAACATCGCCGATGTTATCGAACTCGCCAAGCAAAAGCCGAATTCCGTGAGCATCGCGATTTCGCCGATCGGCACGCCCAATCACCTCGCGGCGGAAATGCTGGCGCAATACGGCAATGTCGATCTCATCTTTGTGCCCTACGACGGTATCGCCAAAGCAATACCTGATTTGATGGCAAACCGGGTGGACTTGGCGGTCGGCGCAATATCGTCATTGTTGCCTCAGGTTCGAAGCGGAGCGCTTAGAGCGCTGGCGGTAGCATCACCGCAACGTTCTCAGCTTGCCCCGGATATCCCGACCTCCGCGGAAGCGGGATTGCCAGCCTTGCAGATCGACGCGTGGATTTGCATTATGGTCACGGGCGGTACGCCGGCGCCAATTGTCGCGCGTCTGAACGACGAAGTCGCCAAAGCATTGGCCGTGCCTGAGGTCCACGACGCTTTCGCCAAGCAGGGCGTCGAAATCTTCCACATGGGTCCGCAGCAGCTCGGTAAGTTTTTACACTCGGAAGCCGCGCGTTTCAGCAGCCTGCTCAAGCATTCGCGAGTGAAGAGCACGTCGCAGTGAAGGTGGTTTGGTTACGTCACCACTCCCCTGCCGAATCTTCGAACATTCGGCTCCCGGCGTCCGCGGCGGGCATCCAATTCCGAATGTATCTGGGTGGCCGCCGAAACGGATCGCCCGGCGGAAGGCGCGATCAGCGAAGCACCCTGCCAAGTGCCGGTCTCGATTAGTTCATAGATCAGGGATTTCAGCATCACAGCGACGGCTTCGATTGCTGGACTGCGCTGGCCTACCTCGGAAAAGCACAACGCCACGGGCCGCACCAGTTTGGCGTCGGCAAAGCGCCGGCAATTCAACGCAACTTTCCCTTCGCCGTCGTAAAGCGCAGCCCATGACAAAATCGCGTTGCCGATACCGGATGCAACGGCGCGGCGAAGCGTGTTCAATGTGTTGATTTCGCCAATCGAGGTGATGGTCAGCCCGTGTTTCTTGAACGCTTCCTCGGCAACTTGTCGACTGACACTTTCAGGACCAGGCAATAGCAACGGACGTTGCGCCGCATCGGCGATCCGAATGGGCGACCTATGCGGTTCCGCAGTGACGTAGAACAATTCCTCCAGCAAGAGCGGTTCGATCGCAAGGCCGCGCTCGGGTTGATCGGCGTAGAGGACGGCGATGTCGAGTCGGCCATTGACCAGTCGTTCGCGCAGGAGCCAGGTGTTGGCATCGCCGACATGCAGCACGATTTGCGGATACACGGTTCGTACCCGCACGAATAACTCGTAGGCTAACAGCGGTGCTAACACGCCGGGAAATCCGATGGAAACCCGGCCCGAAGGCACATCGAGCGCGCTGATCGCGTCTTGCTTGGCAAATTCGACGTGCCGCAGGATCGCCTCGGCGTGGCGGTAGAGAATGCCTCCGGCTTCGGTGAGTTGGATGCCCTTGGGGCCGCGCGTCACCAGTTGCCTATCCAGCTCGGATTCCAGGCTCGCGAGATGATGGCTGATCGCGGACTGCGCTACGTGCAGCTGATCCGCGGCGCGCGATAGGCTGCCGGTCTGAACGATTCCAACGAAGTAACGAAGCTGACGCAGGTCCATTGACGACTTGAGTTCCCCAAATCTCGTTCCGCGCCAAACGTTGCTCGACCTTTCGCAGTTGGCGAGGACCGCACGGCAGTGTACACGTCAAGCGAGCATCTACAAACCCGATGCGGGATTTGGGAGGCCCAGTGAATGAGACTGCTGATCCTGCTGCTCGCAAGCTTGCTCTGTGCCATGCAGGCGGCATCTGGCGCCGAGAACTGGCCGGGAACGAAGCCGCTCAGGTTCGAGGTGGTCGGGGCAGCTGGCGGCCTACCCGACATCGTGCCACGCGAGCTGTCGAATTACCTGTCTGCATCTATCGGCGTGCCGGTAGTGGTGGAGAATTGGCCCGGCGCCGGCGGTAATATTGCTGCCGGTTTGGTGGCCAAGGCCGAGCCGGACGGCCACACCCTTTTGGTGACCGGAACGAACGTAGCCGTCAATCCGACGTTGCTGCCCAATCCCGGCTTCGACTACGAGCACGACCTCGTGCCGGTGTCGATGGCGGTGGTGGCGAAAATGCTGCTCGTCGCGTCGCCGGCTTTTCCGGTGCAAAACATTGCTGACGTCATCGCGCTAGCGAAGCAAAAACCGAAGTCGGTCAGCATCGCAATTCAGCCGATCGGCTCGCCAAATAACCTGGGAGCGGAGATGTTGGCGCAATACGGCAATATCGATCTGACCTTTGTGCCCTACGAGGGCATCGCGCAGTCCCTGCCGGACCTGATGGCAAGCCGGGTGGATTTGGCGGTCGGCGCCATGTCGTCGCTGCTACCGCTCACGCCGGAAGGGAGCATTGAAGGCACTGGCCGTACTGTCGCCGCAACGGTCGCCACTTGCTCCGGACATACCGACTTCGGCGGAAGCGGGATTGCCAAAAATGCAGATCGATTCGTGGATTTGCATCATGGGGACCGGCGGAACGCCGTCGCCGATTATCGCGCGCCTTGACGAAGAGATCGCCAAAGCTCTCGCCGTGCCGGAGGTCCGCAATGCCTTCGCCAAGCAGGGAGTCGAAATCTTCCACATGGGACCGCAGCAGCTCGGCGAATTTATTCACTCGGAAGGCGCACGTTTTGCTGGCCTACTGCGGCATTCCCCGGTCAAGGATACATCCCCGTAAAGGGCATGGCTCAAGAACCCCCGCGACCGCACCGAGCAATGTAAGTTATGGTTGTATTTTAGGCCGCAAACCTGCTTGGGACGTTGGGGGGGCGAGGTGAGCGAGGATCCGGAACCCATCCGATTGACGGATGAGCAGCGGCTCGACTGGCTCCGCCTCATCCGCAGCCAGAATGTCGGGCCGCGCACGTTTCGCGCGCTCATCAACCATTTCGGCGGTGCGCGCGCCGCGATCGAGGCCCTTCCCGGCCTGGCGCGCCGCGGCGGCGGCCATGCCCCGCCGCAAATCTATTCGCGCGAAGAGGCGATGCGCGAAATCGAGAGCTCGCGCAAACTCGGCGTTAGTTTCGTCGCGATCGGCGAGGCCGACTATCCGCGGCGGCTGCAAATGATCGACGACGCGCCGCCTTTGATCGCGCTCCGCGGCCATGTTGCGGTGCTGGCGATGCCGCAGGTCGCCATTGTCGGCTCGCGCAATGCCTCGGCCGCCGGCGTGAAGCTGACGCAGCGCATCGCCTATGGGTTGGTCGAAGCGGGATTTGCCATCGTTTCCGGATTAGCCCGCGGCATCGACGCAGCGGCGCACCGCTCAAGCCTTCAATCCGGCACGATTGCCGTCCTTGCCGGCGGCCAGGATCGCGTCTATCCGCCCGAGCACCTCGATCTCCTTGACGCCATTTTGACGACCGGCGTCGCGCTCACCGAAATGCCGCTCGGTTGGGAACCGCGGGCGCGCGATTTCCCGCGGCGCAATCGGCTGATATCCGGCCTTTCGCTCGGCGTCGTCATTGTCGAAGCCGCCAAGCGCTCAGGCTCGCTCATCACTGCACGGCTCGCGCTCGAACAGGGCCGTGAAGTTTTTGCCGTACCCGGCTCACCGCTCGACCCGCGCGCCGAAGGTACCAATAGCCTGATCAAGCAGGGCGCAACGCCGGTCACGGAAGCCGCCGATATCATCACCGTGCTGCGGCCGATTATGGGATTGGAGCTGTCGGCGCGCGAGCCGGAAGAAGAGGAGATACAGCCGGTAGGGAACGTGGAGCCTGCGCCGGATGAGCGGTCTCGGATCGTGGCGTTGCTAAGCCCGACCCCGGTCTCTATCGACGATTTGATCCGGCTATCGCAGAGCTCGCCGCGCATCGTGCGAATGGTGTTGTTGGAATTGGAAATCGCCGGGCGGCTGGAACGTCACGGCGGCGGACTGATATCGCTGATGTGACGAATTCCGCTAACTGGCTATTCCTTGGCGGCTTGATCGGCTTCGAGCCGCGCCATTTCGAGAATGTAGCTCAACGTATCGAGACCATTGCGCCGGGCCAACTGCGCAAGTTCTTGCGTGAGCGTTGCGATGTACTGCGCGGCGCTGTCGGGGGTCTCCTGCCCATTGAGCCCGTTCTTATCGTCTCGGTCTGGCATTTGTTCTACGAGATCGGGAATTGGCTAGCGGCGATCGGCCGGTCGGCGGCTCTGCAAGAACCGCAACCAACATATATCTGAGCGTTTATAAATGTCTACTTACAACTAATACGGGAATTATATCGTTGACAACACAAAACCCAAGGGGTAGTATAGGGCCATAAAGACAGGGATTTGGTCCTATGGACACGTTTTCAGCCCTCCATTTCCGAGACGACGAAGCCGCCCGGCAGTACCTGGAGCAGCTGCGGTGGCCTGCTGGCACAGTTTGCCCGCACTGCGGCGTGATCGGTCATTCTTATAAGACGCCTACCGCTGGCCGTTACCGCTGCGCAGAGAAGGAATGCCGCAAGGATTTCACCGTCACAGTGAATACCCCCATGGAACGGTCGCACATTGCTCTGCACAAGTGGCTACAGGCGTTCGCGTTGATGACGGCGAGCAAGAAGGGCATCAGCGCACATCAGCTTCATCGAACCTTGGGCATTACCTATCGATCGGCGTGGTTCATGGCTCACCGTGTCCGCGAGTGCATGCGCGCTGGCGGTCTCACTCCGCTCGGTGGCGCTGGCAAGGTTGTCGAGGCCGACGAAACATACATCGGAAAAATTCCGGAGGGTAAGCGGCCGAAAGCCAAGACGAGCGGCAAACCCTTTTCCAAGGATAGGCGCGGCACTTCACGTCATACCAAGCAAACCGTTATCGCCTTGGTCGAACGCGGAGGAGAAGTTCGCTCATTCTCCGTTCCTGGCGCTTATCTTGATGACGTGGTCGGCATCGTGCGCAAGAACATCGCGCGCGAGACGCGGCTACATACTGATGAAAGCAAACTCTATCACGCGGTCGGCAAGGAATTTGCCGATCACGAAACGGTCAATCATTCCGCCAAGGAATATGGTCGCGGCGATGTAACGACAAACACAGTGGAAGGCTACTTCGCGATCTTCAAACGCGGCATGAAAGGTATTTATCAGCACTGCGGCGAGAAACATTTGCATCGCTATCTTGCTGAATACGATTTCAGATACAACACCCGAACCGCACTCGGCTATAACGACGGCGACCGTGCGGCGCTTGCAATCAAAGGTGCGGACGGCAGGCGTCTCACGTATCGGTAACCTGACTTCCAAGCGCTTTGGGTTCTTAGCCGCTCGCTTCCTTCGCTGGCGTAGAAAATGGCGGAGAAAAATGGCGATTCGCTGATATTTGTCGGACTAGGCCTGAATTTGCATTTAGCGATTGCCGACTGCGGACATCATTTTAAGAAAGCTTAGGCCCGTAATATCAGCCGCGCCTTCGTGACATTTCGTGCGCGTCATATTTTTTGATTTGGAGAGACAAGTCTACTTCTCCAAAGTACGATAGTAAGCAACTGATATAACAAGGTATTTAATTGTGATGTTTGTGGACTTCATGGCCTCGTCCGCCAATATGACGCGCACGAAATGTCACGAAGGCGCGGCTGATAAAGGTGCGAGTTTGAAAAGCAGCCGCGCAGCAACTCTGCGTCTTGACGCGAACATTAAAATAGTAGATGTGGTGCTGAGGTCGCCAGCAGGCTCATGCAAGGGAACCACCCCATTGCATGAGCCGACTGACTGGTAGGCCACCGACACGATTAGCCGTCGCTGTCGGCAGAGGTCCGGACATGTAATACCAAGCCGCGGAGTGTCTGAACTCTCGCGGGGGATTCCCAAATCACCTGGGGAATGATTTAAGGTGGCAAACGGAGGGTCGTTTGCCATGGGTCAGGCGATTGCGGTGCGGGCGGATTTTACGGCGGTCGAGGTCCGCCGGCTTGCCAAGCGGGCGAAGGATGCGGCACAGGCGCGCCGGCTGCTGGCGATCGCGGCAGTGCTCGATGGCGCTTCGCGGGAAGGTGCGGCCAAGATTGGCGGGATGGACCGGCAGACATTGCGGGACTGGGTGATCCGGTTCAACGATCAAGGACCGAACGGTCTGATCAACATCCCTTCACCGGGCGTGCCACCCAAGCTGGGCAAGAAGCACCGAGCGTTTCTGGCCCGGCTCGTGGAGGAGGGTCCGATCCCGGCGGTGCACGGCGTGGTGCGCTGGCGGGCGTGCGATCTGATCATGCGGTTGTACGAGGAGTTTAGGCTCTCGGTTTCGGACGACACCATCTACCGCGTCTTGAAGGACTTGGGCTTCTCGCATGGTGAGCGCGCGGCCGAAAGCCTACAAGCAGGATCCTGACGCCATGGAGGCGTTCAAAAAAACTTTGCCGACCGCGTGGCGGAAGTCCGTGCCAAGCTCGCGCCAGGTACACCGGTAGAGATCTGGTTCCAGGACGAGATGCGGGTCGGTCAGAAGAACAAGCTCACTTATCGCTGGGCCAGGAAGGGCTCGCGGCCCCGAGCCGCGCATGATCAGCGCACCCAGTCGACCTATCTGTTCGGCGCGGTATGCCCCGAACATGGAACCGGCGCGGCCCTCGTTCTGCCGTTCTGCAACACCGAAGCCATGCAGCTTCATCTCAATGAGATCAGCGCAAGGGTAACCGCCGGCGCCCACGCGATCCTGATCCTCGACCAGGCGGGCTGGCACGGCGCCAAGGACCTCAAGATTCCTAGAAACCTTTCGCTCCTGCCGCTGCCGCCGCGTGCACCAGAGCTCAATCCGCAAGAAAACATCTGGCAGTTCATGCGACAGAACTGGCTGTCGAACCGAATCTTCAAATCCTTCGACGACATCGTCGATCACTGCTGCTACGCCTGGAACACCCTCATCGATCAGCCCTGGAAAATCATGTCCATCGCACGCCGCGATTGGGCTGTCGTCGGTCAGTCAATTTGAGGATTGGTATAAGTGTCGCGGCCGCTCGTTGACCTTTGCGGACGCTATCACGAATCCGTGCCTCTGTCCAAGGGCTTGGACAGGAGGGTGTGATGCGTCGCTATCACCTTTTAATCTAATCGCATGATCGCGACCGGGAAGCTCCGTGTGCGCGATGCGACGGGGCTTTCCTCTCATCAATCCACCTCACAAACGATGTGTTTCGCTATGACCGACGATCCGAATGAAAATGCTTCCGAAGAGGCAGCGGCGACGCGACGGCGAAGTAAGCCCAAGACCAAACGTGGGCGACCTCCAGAACGTGAGCAAAGCACGATCCAATTTCCTTATATGGATCTTGAAACGGCGATGACCGTTCCAAGCGCGATGCTTCGTAGTGGCGGCATGGCCGTGAAGTTGCGATCAACTCGCGGGGGTCATGAATCAATCTGCCAGCGGCGGTAATTTTGTGCAGAAAGTCGCAGCCGCACGTCTGTTTGGGCTCGTTTCTCTCAATAGCGGAAAGTACGAACTAACAGACCTTGGATTTAATATTCTAAATTCCGATGATACCCGGCAAAAAAACGCTCGAAGAGACGCCTTTCTAAGCGTGCCGTTGTATCGGCGCACCTATGATGAATTTAGGAATAAACAGCTTCCTCCTCGACCCCACGGTTTGGAACAGGCGTTCGTCAAATTTGGCGTGGTACAAAACCAAAAAACGAATGCACGTCTAGCATTTGATAAATCCGCTTCGCAGGCAGGATTTTTTGCGACCGGGCAAGATCGTCTCATTGAGCCAATCATTGGAGGAGTGGTTCGCGCTGCGAGCAACGGGGATGATATAGACCTCCTCCGCGGTGAAGGAACGCTGCGGGCAGAAGCTACGGTGCAAAGTGCTGCGCCACGTGAACCAGAAGCGATCGTCCGTCACCCATTCATCCAAGGATTACTCGAAACACTCCCCGAACCGGATACAAATTGGGCGGTCGAAGGCCGCGCGAAATGGCTACAGGCCGCCGCTAATATTTTCGATCTCATCTATGCCGGCAACGGTGAGATTCAGATTGTCGCGAGAAGTGACGCGCCACCTAAAACCTAGATTGGGCCATGTTCTATTCAATCCTGAGACAGCCACCGTATGACATTCAGGTGGAGGACGATGGGCGGGGCTGTACTTCCGTCACGGTCGCCATTGCAAGCGACGACAATCGAATCGTTTCGATGGTTTGCGAGTTGGCCGAGACTGAGGGCATCTGCGAGGGCACCTGCTGGGAGTTTTCATTCAGTCTGGACGTGTTCGCGTTGGACAGAGTCCATTGAGGCGTTCAGGACACAGGATCGAAATATCGCCGCAAACTACATCCCCGCAGACATTCGAGGGGCGATAATGGATGTGGTCTGTTCTGGTCTTAAGTCATTGATAAAGCATGTAAATCCTGAATTAATCTATATAGTGACAAAAGATCGTGACCTCCCTGAAAAAGCCCTCAGCAAGTATCATTTATTAATGGTATCGGCTACAATGCTAGGGTATTCGCCGGCCGATGAGGGAACTGATCCATTCGGTAGACATTACTGGATGATGCGGCGAAATATGGATTGACCCGTGCCTAAGACTATGTGGTAGGGTTTCGTTCCGAGGCACCATGGAGGGTGCGATGTTGGTAGCTCGCAAGCACTGCCCAGACATTGGAGACTACGCGAGCGATCGCGTATTCAATGGAACTCGGCCGCTCTCAGCGGACCGGGTGGCAAAGCTGCGCGCCAATTATCAGCGCACACACACCACTGTGGTCTACAGATTTGTCATGAGGCAGGTTACGCGCCTGCGGAGCTTCGGCGCGACGCTCCACGCCCGCTAATCCTGTTCGGACAGATCAGGCCCACACACGACCACCCAAAGCCCCGCCTAGCGGGGCTTTGGCTTTTTGGCGACCACTGATTTGCTGCCCCGCTTTCGCGGAATGTCCTTCATGGGCTTGGGCGGGGTATTGAACGCCCCACGCAACGCGGCGTCAAATCGTCGCCTCGCCTCTTCGGGGCCGAATTGCTGGTTCTGTTGCCGCTCTGCCATCCCCTAGAGATTAGCACGAAACCCCGTCTTTGTCGTCGGCCTGTCGTCCGACCCTATATCTGGTGGCTGTGTTGTCAACGATATAATTCCCCTAATACGAGTGGCCGAAATCCGTCAGCATTCCGCCGCTATTGATGCGCATTCGAGGGCTACCCGCAGGCCCCGTTCCACCGGTAACGATTTGACAGGTGGAGTTGCATTACCCATGTTCGCGGCGGCCGACCCGCCGGAAGTCATAGGCTAAATAGGCGAAACGGCCGTTAAATCATCGGGTTATCATGAATTTTGTACTGGTGGAATTGCCCGCCAAGGCGAAGACGATCAACAAATATCTGGGCAAGGGCTACGAAGTCCTGGCCTCGTTTGGTCATGTTCGCGACCTGCCGGCGAAGAGCGGCTCGGTGGATCCTGATGCCAATTTCCGCATGCTTTGGGAGATCGATCCCAAGGCCCAGAAGCGGCTCAACGACATTGCCCGCGCCGTCAAGGATGCCGACAAGCTCATCCTGGCGACCGACCCCGATCGCGAAGGCGAGGCCATCTCTTGGCATGTGCTGCAATTTCTCAAGGAAAAGAAGGCGCTCAAGGACCAGCCGGTTGAGCGCGTTGTATTCAACGCCATCACCAAGCAGGCAGTGACCGAGGCGATGGCGCATCCACGCGCCATCGACCAAGCCTTGGTCGATGCCTATCTGGCGCGCCGGGCGCTCGATTACCTGGTCGGGTTCACCCTGTCGCCCGTGTTGTGGCGCAAATTGCCCGGCGCCCGCTCTGCGGGCCGGGTGCAGTCGGTGGCGTTACGGCTCGTCTGCGACCGCGAGCTCGAGATCGAGAAATTCGTCCGGCAGGAATATTGGTCGCTCGTCGCCACGCTGGCGACGCCGCGCCAGGAAACGTTCGAGGCCCGGCTGGTTGGCGCCGACGGCAAAAAGCTGCAGCGGCTCGACATCGGTTCGGGTGCGGAAGCCGAAGCCTTCAAGCAAGCGCTCGACACCGCAGCCTTCTCGGTCGCCTCCGTCGAAGCCAAGCCGCTCAAGCGGCATCCCTACCCGCCGTTCACCACCTCGACCCTGCAGCAGGAAGCAAGTCGCAAGCTCGGTTTTGCTCCCGCGCATACGATGCGCGTGGCGCAGCGGCTGTATGAAGGCGTCGACATCGGCGGCGAGACCGTCGGCCTGATCACTTATATGCGTACCGACGGCGTGCAGATCACCGAAGAAGCGATCCCCGCAGTGCGCCGCGTCATCGAACAGGATTACGGCAGAGAGTACCTGCCGCCCTCGCCGCGCCGTTACGAGACCAAGGCGAAGAACGCGCAAGAAGCTCACGAAGCCATCCGCCCCACCGAGCTGTCGCGTCGCCCGCGTGAAACCAAGAGCTTCCTTGATGCCGATCAGGCCAAGCTTTACGAGCTGATTTGGCTGCGCACGGTCGCAAGCCAGATGGAATCCGCCGAGCTCGAACGCACCACCGTCGATATCGAAGCCAAGGTTGCAAGCCGGCTCCTTGAACTGCGCGCCACCGGGACGGTGGTGAAATTCGACGGCTTCTTAACGCTTTACCAAGAGGGTCGTGACGAAGATCCGGAGGACGAGGAAGCGCGCCGACTGCCGCAGATGAGTGCCGGCGAGCGGCTCGAAAAACGCTCGATCGCCGCCGACCAGCATTCTACCGAACCGCCGCCGCGCTATTCGGAAGCTTCGCTGGTCAAGCGCATGGAAGAGCTCGGCATTGGGCGGCCATCAACCTACGCCTCGATCCTGCAAGTGCTCAAGGACCGCAAATATGTGCGGCTCGACAAGCGACGTCTCGTTCCAGAGGATCGCGGACGCATCGTCGTCGCTTTCCTGGAGAGCTTCTTCGCCAAATATGTCGAATACGATTTCACCGCCGGCCTCGAGGAACAGCTCGATCTGATTTCCAACAGCGAGGTGGCGTGGCGCGACGTATTGCGCGATTTTTGGCGCGATTTTATCGGCGCTATCGACGAGACCAAGGATTTGAAAATCTCCGGGGTTATCGACGCACTCGATGCGCTGCTGGCGCCGCATCTGTTTCCGCCGCGCGAGGACGGCAGCGATCCGCGCGTCTGTCCGACCTGCGGTAATGGCCGGCTGTCGCTGAAACTCTCCAAATTCGGCGCATTCATCGGCTGCACGAATTACCCGGAATGCCGCTATACGCGCGCCCTCTCGTCGCAGGCCGACGGCTCGCCCGACATCGGCACCAAAAAACTCGGGGTCGATCCGGTCACCGGGCTCGACGTTACGGTCCGCAGCGGCCGCTTCGGTCCGTATTTGCAGCTTGGCGAAACCGTAAAGGACGGCGAGAAGCCCAAGCGGGCCGGCCTGCCGAAGGGAGTTGCGCCCGATGAGATCGATCTCGAGCGTGCCCTCGCGCTCTTATCCCTGCCCCGCGAAATCGGTCGCAACCCCGAGGACGGCGAGCCGATCGTCGCCGGCATCGGCCGTTTCGGACCCTACGTCCGCCATGGCAAGACCTACGCCAATCTCGATTCCCCGGAAGAGGTTTTTTCCGTCGGGCTCAACCGCGCTGTGACCTTGATCGCGGAAAAGATCGCCAAAGGCCCTCGCAAGGGCCGCTTCGGGGCCGATCCGGGCCGCTCGCTTGGCGACCACCCCACCAAAGGCGGCGCCATCGCCGCCAAGAAAGGCCGCTACGGGCCCTATGTCAGCCACAACGGCGTCAATGCCACACTGCCGGCCGACAAGACCCCCGAGACCATCACGCTCGAAGAGGCGGTCGCGCTGCTCGACGCCCGGGCGGAGCGCAATGCGCCGGCGCCGCATGCGCGCCCACGCAAGCCGAAGCGCCCTTCCCCGGGCACGGCGCACCATGTCAAAGCAACCGGCAAGAAGCCGGCGGCACGGCCTCGTAAACCAGCCGGCAAAACGCGTAAGACCACACACGCTGCCGAATAATCACTATGTTATGGACCCTATGTTAAGTGCGTGGGCCCCGCGCAGGCAGCCCACAACTGGGCCCCATGGGACCGTGCGTGGTCTATGAATCGCCTTCCCACCCGCGATGAGCTTGTCGCCTTCATCCGCGAACGCAGCGGCAAAGTGGGCGCGCGCGAGATTGCGCGCGCATTCGGCGCCAAGAACTCCGACCGCGCGGCGCTCAACCGTATGCTGCGCGAAATTGCCGACGAAGGCCTGATCGACCGGCGCCGCAAGCGCCTGCATCACGCCGGCACCTTGCCGCCGGTCGTGCTGGCCGACGTCACTGGTCGCGATAGCGACGGCGAATTATTGGCGCGGCCAACCGAGTGGGACGAGCAAGCGCATGGCGCACCGCCCGTCATTCATATCGCAACGCCGCGACGCGCGCCGCCGGGCGAGACCGCCGGCGTCGGTGACCGCGCGCTGATCCGCATCGAACGTACAAACGACGGGGAGACGAGCGGGCGCGTCATCAAGCTGATCGATCGCGCCAAAAGTCGCACGCTCGGAATTTTTCGCGGCCTTCCCGGCGGCGGCGGCCGGCTGGTGCCGGTCGACAAAAAGCAGCTCGGCCGCGAACTCAGCATTCCGCCCAATGCCACAGCGGGCGCGACCGACGGCGATCTCGTCGCGGTCGAAGTGGCGCGCCACGGCCGGCTTGGGCTTGCCACCGGCACCGTCGTCGCCCGGCTCGGCTCGCTCAAAAGCGAGCGCGCCGTCAGCCTGATCGCCATCCATGCCCACGATATTCCGCATACATTTTCCCGCGCCGTGCTCGACGAAGCCGATGCGGCGCGCGCGGCTTCACCCGCCGGCCGCGAGGACTGGCGCCGCGTTGCCTTTGTCACCATCGATCCGCCCGACGCCAAGGATCATGACGATGCGGTCCATGCCGTACCCGATCCCGATTCGAAGAATTCCGGCGGCCATATCGTCACCGTCGCCATCGCCGACGTCGCGCATTATGTGCGGCCGGATTCGGCACTCGACCGCGAGGCGGCCAAACGCGGCAATTCGGTGTATTTTCCCGACCGCGTCGTGCCGATGCTGCCGGAACGCATTTCCAACGATCTGTGCTCGCTGCGGCCGAGCGAAGACCGGCCGGCGCTAGCTGTGCGCATGGTCATCGGCGCCGATGGCCGCAAACGCTCGCACAGCTTTCACCGCGTGCTGATCCGGTCGGCGGCGCGACTGCACTACGAACAGGCGCAGCTCGCGGTCACCGGCCGCCCGGATGAGATCACCGAGCCGCTAGCGACGACGGTATTGGCGCCGCTCTATGCGGCGTACCGGACAGTGGCGAAAGCGCGCGACGAGCGCGGTCCGCTCGATCTCGACATCCCAGAACGCAAGATCGTGCTCAAATCCGACGGCACCGTCGATCGCGTGATCATGCCGCAGCGGCTCGAAGCGCATCGGCTGATCGAGGAGTTCATGATTCTCGCCAATGTCGCGGCCGCCGAGACTTGCGAGCGCGGCAATGTGGCGTTGATCTATCGCGTGCACGACGAGCCGTCCGTGGAAAAGCTCAATGCGCTGCGTGAGTTCTTGGGCACGCTCGACATTTCGCTGCCGAAGGGCGGCGTGCTGCGGCCGGACGGTTTCAACAGCATTCTGTCGCGCGTCAAAGGCCGCGACGTCGAACGGCTGGTCAACGAAGTCGTGTTGCGCACCCAAGCGCAGGCGGAATATTCATCGGAAAACTACGGCCATTTTGGTCTCAATCTGCGGCGCTATGCCCACTTCACCTCGCCGATCCGCCGTTATGCCGATCTAGTCGTGCACCGCGCCTTGATCCGCGCCGCGAAGCTCGGCGCCGACGGCCAGCCGGACGGTACCGATTCGCGAATGCTGGCCGAAATCGCTGCCAGCATCTCCGCCAGCGAACGACGCGCCATGAAGGCCGAGCGCGAGACAGCCGACCGGTTGATCGCGCATTTTCTGGCCGACCGCGTCGGTGCGACGTTTGACGGACATATTTCCGGCGTCACGCGCGCCGGACTGTTCGTCGAGCTCGACGAGACCGGCGCCGACGGTTTTATCCCGGCGCGCACCATCGGTGACGAATATTTCCGCTTCGATGAGGCCGGCCGTGCTTTCGTCGGCCACGCGGTAACGCACCGGCTTGGCGATCCCGTCACGGTGCAGCTGGTCGAGGCCGCGCCGGTTGCCGGCGCCTTGCGGTTCAAGCTTGTCGGACATGACCGCACCGCGGAAAAGAGGACTGGACAGCCGCCGCGCCCGCGTCCGAAATTCGCGCAGCGACAGAAATCGCATAGCCGCCGACGGTGACAATGAAGCCTCACTATCTGGATGAAGACAAATCGAGCGTCACGGCCGGCGGCACGGCGGCCGATCGTGCCGAGCGGCTGACCCGCACCATCCGCGATCAATCTTTTCCCAACGTCAAACCGCGGGATTCGGCTACGCTGATTTTGATCGATCGCGCCGAGACGGTCCCCAAGGTGCTGCTCGGCCGGCGTCATGACCGGCATCGATTCTTGCCGGGCAAATTCGTCTTCCCCGGCGGCCGCATTGAGCCGGCCGATCGCCTGATGGCGATTTCCGCCGCGCTCAACGCGCACTCCGTCGCCAAACTGATGCAGCAGGTGAAGCGGCCAAGCGCCGCGAAAGCGGCGGCTTTCGCATTGGCTGCGGTGCGCGAGACCTACGAGGAAACCGGGCTGATGCTCGGGGTTCCCGCAGCCGGCCCCACAAAAGTTCCAGCGGGGCATTGGCAGCCATTCGCCGCCGCCGGCATCGTGCCGGATCTGAGCCGGATCCATTTTATCGCCCGCGCCATCACCCCGCCCAAGCGCCCGCTGCGCTTCGACAGCCGTTTTTTCGCCGCCGATGTGTCGGCGATCGCACGGCGTGACGACGGGTTTGTCGGACCGGACAAGGAACTGGTTGAACTGGTCTGGCTGCCGATCACGCAAGCGCGCCAGCTCGATATGCCCGGCATCACCGCGGTGGTGCTCGAAGAATTACAGGACCGCATCGCCGCCGGCATGAAAATCGATCATCCGGTGCCGCTCTACCGCATGCTGCACAAGCGTTTCGTGCGGGAAGTCCTGTAAAACCCCGGTCTCGCAAGGTCCCGGGTTTTCTTGACTTTCGGGCCTCGCCGACTAGGTTGCAGCCAACCGATCAACCCAAGGTCCCCTGAGGTCCCGTTATGGCCAAGAACACCACGATCAAGGTTAAGCTCGTCTCCAGCGCCGATACCGGCTTTTATTACGTGACGTACAAAAATTCGCGCACGATGACCGACAAATTGGTCAAGAAGAAATACGATCCGGTGGCCAAGAAGCACGTCGAATTTCGCGAGTCCAAAATAAAATGATTCCGCTATAGGACTCACGCAAAGGGCGCCGATCGGCGCCCTTTTTGCCGTCAAACGCTCACGAAAACCCCATCAACGGCCGCTAGATAAGGTGGCCGGCCGGAAACGGTGTTACGAGGAGGCCACTCGCACCGCTCCCGTGCCGGCCGAACCCCACGGACCCAGGAGATGCGGCGGACCTGAGCATACCGCAGGGTTATCAATGGTTTCGTATAGCTGGCGGCATCGCCCGGCTCGCTGCGAGGCAACTTTTAGATCAGCGAGGAATGCCGTTTCCTAAAGGCTAACGGAACCGGCGGTGAAATCAACCGGCAAAGTCTCGGCGCATTGGCGCAATTGCCGTCAACCACAAAAATTGTAGTTACCGGATGGCTTTGGCGATGCCGGTCTTGGCGTGCGCGGGAACGGCAATCAAGCAGCGTCGGGCACGACGCGATTGCGGCCGTCGCGTTTGGCGCGATAAAGCGCCTGGTCGGCGCGCTTGAGCAAGGCCGCGGCGGTGTCGTCCTTGCCGCGCAGTCCCGCGATGCCGATCGAAATCGTCACCGGAATCTGGCGGCTGCCTTGCGCGATCGCGAACGGCTCGGCGGCAATGCGCCGGCGCAGCCGCTCCGCAACCATCGCCGCCACCGCCATGTCGGTTTCCGGCATGACGATGACGAATTCCTCGCCGCCGTAGCGGCAGGCGAGATCGATGCCGCGGATCGAGCGTTTGATGCGCAGCGCGAAATCGCGCAGCACATCGTCGCCGGCATCGTGGCCGTGGCCGTCGTTGATCGACTTGAAATAATCGATGTCGAGGACCAGCGCCGAGAGCGGCTTGCCGCGTGACACCGCTTGCTCGATGAGCGTGCCGAGATGGCTTTCCATGTAGCGGCGATTGAACAGGCCGGTCAGCGCGTCGGTGATCGCCATTTCGATCGACATTTGCACATTGTCGCGCAGCCGTTCGGTGTAGCGGCGCTTGCGCACCTGACTGCGGGCTCGGGCCAAAAGCTCGTTCTTGTCGATCGGCCGGATCAGAAAATCGTTTACGCCGATTTCGAGCCCGCGCAGCATGCGCGAGTTGTTGTCCGGCTCGGTAATGGCGAGAATTGGCAAGTTGCGGGTGCGGTCGAGCGAACGGATTTGACTGCACAGCCGCAGCGCGTCGAAATTTTCAAGTCCCAGCGAAACGATGAGGAGATCGAAATTGCCGTCGGCGGCATGGAACAGCGCCTGGTTGGGGTCGGTTTCGACCTCGATGGCGTGTTCCTTGGACAAGGTCGCGGCGATCCGCTCGTACGAGGCCGGACGATCGTCGACGATCAGCACGCGGCCGCTGCGGCCGGTGTCGGCGACCGCCTCGCGTTCCGGCGACTCGATGCCGATCTCATGCGAGGTCAAAACCCGCATGCGCAGCTCGTCCGTCACCATCTTCAGCCGCGCCAGCGAGCGCACGCGCGCGATCAAGGCCAGTTCGCCGATTGGCTTGGTCAGGAAATCGTCGGCGCCGGCTTCCAGGCCCCGGACCTTGTCCGACGGCTGGTCGAGTGCGGTCACCATCACGACCGGGATGTGATGGGTCGCCGGACTGCTTTTGAGCCGACGGCAGACTTCAAGGCCGTCCATGTCCGGCATCATTACGTCGAGCAGGACGACGTCGCATTCGGCGCGCTCGCAAATCGCCAGCGCCTCCCGTCCGCTCATCGCGGTGATGACGTCGAAATACTCCGCCGACAGCCGCGCCTCGAGCAGTTTGACGTTGGCCGGAATATCGTCAACGACCAGTACGCGGGCAGTCATTGCGAACCTTTACGGATTGCCGAGAAAATGGCGGATGGTCTCGATGAACTTGCCCACCGAGATCGGCTTGGAAAGGTAAGCCTCGCAGCCGCCCTCCCGAATGCGTTCTTCATCGCCCTTCATGGCGAAGGCGGTGACTGCGACGACCGGGATCTTCTTGAGCTCCGCATCGTCCTTGAGCCACTTGGTGACTTCGAGGCCCGAGACTTCAGGCAGCTGGATGTCCATGAGAATGAGGTCAGGCCGATGCTTGCGGGCAAGGTCGAGCGCCTCGATGCCGTTGCGCGTCCCAACCGTCGCATAGCCGTGGGCCTCCAACAGATCGTGGAAGAGCTTCATATTGAGCTCGTTGTCCTCCACAATCAGGACGGTTTTCGCCATCCCCCATTCCCTTCGCCGGTCCCCGGCCCGATGCTTGCGGCAGGCAAAAGAATCACCCGCACCCGCGCAACGGGCGGCATCGGGAAAGCTAGTCCCGATATGTTACGGAAAGGCAAATGGACGCCGATGAATAAGCGCCCAAGGCAAACGCAGGAAACAGCCGAACTGCTGGCGATTCAGGCGCTTGCCTTCATCGCTGAAGACCCTGAGCGAATGGCCGGTTTTCTTGGCGCGAGCGGCATCGCCCTCGACGCGATCCGCGACGCCGCAGCTACGCCCGGCTTTCTCGCCGGCGTCCTGGAGCATATGCTCGCCGACGAGAGCCTGTTGCTGGCTTTTGCCGACAGCGCCGGCCTCGATCCGGCTGAGATTGCGCGGGTGCGGCGCGCGCTCGGCGGTGAATGGGAACGCGATTTGCCCTGAGGGCTTACCGTGAGCACGAGCTTCTGCCGCGATTGCCTGGCCGATGCGCCGCCGCAGAGCCGGCGCTGCGCCGCCTGCGGTTCGCCGCGACTACTGCGCCACGACGAGCTCGACACGCTCGCCATCGCCCACGTCGACTGCGATGCGTTCTATGCGTCAATCGAAAAGCGCGACGACCCAACGCTCGTCGCCGAGCCGGTTATTGTCGGCGGCGGCAAACGCGGTGTTGTCGCGACGTGCTGCTATATCGCGCGGACCTATGGCGTTAAATCGGCGATGCCGATGTTCGAGGCTCTGCGGCTGTGTCCGCAGGCAAAGGTCGTCCGGCCGAATTTTGAAAAATACAGCGAAGTCGGGCGCGAAGTCCGTCAAATGATGTTCGCCTTGACGCCGCTCGTCGAACCTGTGTCGATCGACGAGGCGTTTCTCGATCTGTCCGGGACAGCGCGCCTGCACGGCATGTCACCTGCGAAGGCGCTTGCGCACTTTGCGGCCGACGTCGAGAAGCACCTGAAAATCACCGTTTCGATCGGGCTGTCGTGCAATAAATTTCTCGCCAAAGTCGCCTCCGACCTCGACAAGCCGCGCGGCTTCGCCGTGCTCGGCGCCGGCGAAGCGCCGGCCTTTCTCGCGCCAAAGCCCGTAAGCTTCATCTTCGGCGTCGGCAAGGTCAGCGCCGCGCGCTACGCCCGCGACGGATTTGGCCGCATCGCCGACTTGCAGCGCGCAAGCGAAGCCGAATTGATGCGCCGCTATGGCGAGGAAGGCCGCCGCCTCGCCCAATTGGCGCTCGGCATCGACGCCCGCTTGGTAAGCGCCGATCGCGAAACCAAGAGCGTCTCCTCGGAAACCACCTTCGAGCGCGACATTGCCGATTTCCGTGCGCTGGAGAAGATCCTTTGGAGCTTGGCGGAAGAGGTTTCGGCGCGGCTCAAGACCAAGGAATTAGCCGGCGCCACCGTGACGCTGAAGCTCAAAACCGCGGATTTCAAGATCCGCACCCGGGCGCGCTCGCTGGGTACGCCGACGCAACTGGCGCGGCGGATTTTCGCCGCTTCCCGCAGTCTCCTCGAACACGAGACCGACGGCACCCGCTTTCGCCTTCTAGGGGTGGGCGTGAGCGCCCTGGCGGCGGCCGAGGAAGCCGACCCCGCCGACCTCGTCGATGGCCGCGCAGCACTTGCCGAGCACGCCGTCGATGATGTGCGCGCCCGCTTCGGCGAGGGCGCGGTGGTCAGAGGGCTTGCGTTCGAGGGTCCGGAAAAAGCCTGAAACTGCGACGAACCCCATTACGGGCACGGCTTCTGGTCTTTGATTTCCAGCGACGTCAGCTTGCCGTCGATGACGAAGTCGTTGTAGTCGAGCGTCAGCGCACGCGAAATGCCGTTCTTGTAAAGCTCGAAGCCAATCGTGTAGACCGGCGTTTGCTCGCCGGAATCATCGCCTTTTCCCTTGTCGAAATAACTGATCGTGACCGGCCAGCGCGCGACTTTTGCCAGTTTCGGCTCGTCGGCTGCTGCATCGTCGTGCTTATGCTCGTCGGGCGCGATTTCGTGGCCGATCACCGTGAGCGTGTTGAAGACTTTGTCGCCGGTATCGGAGCCGTCATAGACGGGAAAATTCAAAATGGTCTTGCCGGCGCGCGCGGCCTGGATCGCGCGGATCATGTGCTGGGTGGGAAAAACGACGCCGGCGTCGAGATTGAGGCTTTCTTGCTGCGGCTTATCGAGAACGACCGCCGTCTTGGTGGCGTCGTGTTCGGCGTGCCCGTCGACGGAATTGACCAGGTTTTGATCGACGAAATTTTGCGACGCGAACTTAAAACTCTTGGCGTCGGCGCCTTCCCAGGTCGTCGAGCGCAAATCGCTGGTCGACACTTTGCCTTCGCCGGTATCGAGTTCGGAGACCTGACGGAAATCCAGCGAATAGCCCTGGCAGGTATTGCCGCCGAAATCGTAAACGATGCGGCCGCTGACCGCGGCAATCTGCGAGTCGCCGCGCGTTTGCCCAAGCGAGAGATCGTAGATCGCCCGGTGCGGTACCAGAACGACCGGGAGGTCTGGAGTGCTGGCCGCTGGCGCTACGCCTTGTGCCTGCGCCGGCAGGCATGACGCCAGGAAAAACAAGCCAAGGGCGACGGCAGCGGCGCGCAATACGGCATTTACGACCATGAACCTATCTCGCTCAGCTCGCCTCGGAGATGGCCCCCGCCTGCCGTATTCCCCCTGCTGTGATTTCCTTTTTGCCGGAATTGCGGCGAAGATAGGCCACCTTATCCGTTGCCCGCAACAAGGCTCCGGCCTGCGGTCCCGAATGTAACAGGGTCACGGCGGCCGGTCCGCGCTTGCATGACGGGTGTCGATCGGCGAAGAAAGCGATATCGCCTGTTAAATCCGTAGATTGCAGCCGGAGGAGCCCATGGCCGGAATGGTCGAAAAGAAATTGCAGGAGCTTGGGATCACGCTGCAAGAACCGCGGGCGCCGATGGCCAATTACGTGCCATTCGTGCGCACCGGCAATCTGCTCAATGTCTCCGGCCAAATCTGTCTCGACGGCGAAGGCAAGCTCGCCGCCAAGGGCCGGCTCGGCGACGGCGTTTCCCTCGAAGACGGCCAGAAAGCGGCGCGCGCTTGCGCGATCAACCTGCTGGCGCAAGTCAAAGCCGCGCTCGGCGATCTCGATAGAGTGGTGCGGGTGGTGCGGCTTGGCGGATTCATCAATTCGGCGCCCGGTTTCACCGAGGGCCCGAAAGTGATGAATGGAGCATCCGACCTCATGGTCGCGGTCTTCGGCGATAAGGGCAAGCATGCGCGCTCCACCGTCGGGGTGGCCGCGCTGCCGGCCGACGCCGCGGTGGAAGTCGAGGGCCTGTTCGAATTGTCCTGATGGATTTCGTCAACAGTGGCCGCATCACTTGATTGGCTTACCGCCCGGCCTATCGCCCACCGCGGGCTGCATGACGAGGCGCATGGCCTGATCGAAAACACCGCCGGCGCCGTGCGCGCGGCAATTGCCGCGAATTACGGCATCGAGGTCGATGTCCAGATCAGCGCCGACGGCGAGGCGATGGTGCATCACGACGATGTGCTCGGCCGATTGACCGAGGGCTCCGGCCGGCTTGACCGGCTCAGCGCCGCCGAACTCAAAAAAGTGCCGTTCCGCGGCAGCGCCGAGCGCATGCTCACGCTCGGCGAACTATGCGACCTGGTCGATGGCCGCGTCACCATGCTGATCGAGCTCAAGAGCCGCTTCGACGGCGACGGCCGCCTGCCGGACCGCATCGCCGCCGTGCTCGCCCGCTACCGCGGCCCCGCAGCGCCGATGTCGTTCGATCCGGGCCAGATTGCCGGGCTGCGGCATAAAGCGCCGCGGCTACCGTGCGGGGTCGTCGCCGCCAAATACCGGCCGCATCCATATTGGGATCAGATGCCGTATTGGCTACGTCACGGGATGGGCTATGGGCTCACAGCCTTGGTGGCCCGAGCGCAATTTGTGGCTTATGCGGTGGTAGATTTGCCGGCGCTTGCGCCGGCGCTGGCGCGGCACGTTTTTGGCTTGCCGCTCTTGACGTGGGCGGTGCGCACCGAGACCGAGCGAAGAATTGCCGCACGCTTTGCCGACCAGATGATTTTCGAGGATTTTCGGCCATGATCCGCCCGCAGAATGATACCGCCGAGCGGCCGGAGCGAATGACGACGATGACCGAGCTGCACATCAGCGTGGCCGGAGCGATCGACGAACTCGACGCCGCCGCCTGGGACGCTTGCGCCAATCCAACTTTGGATACTCACGCGCAACATCAGGATATTGTATATAACCCTTTTGTATCACATGATTTTTTGTGGGCGTTAGAGGAGTCGAACTCGGTCGGCGCCCGCACCGGCTGGCAGCCCCAGCACGTTCTGGCAAGAACCCCAAGTGGCGAGCTCGTGGCCGCCGCGCCCTGCTATCGCAAGAGCCATTCCCGCGGCGAATACGTGTTCGACCGCGGCTGGGCCGAAGCCTATGAGCGCGCCGGCGGCAGCTATTACCCCAAGCTGCAAATCGCCGTGCCGTTCACGCCCGCAACGGGTCCGCGGCTGTTGCTGCGGCCAGGTCCCGATGCCACCGCCATCGCCCGCGCGGTCGGGAGCGGACTGATCGAATTGTGCGAGCTTTCCGGCGCGTCCGGCGCGCATGTGACTTTTGCCACCGAACCCGAATTCCGCTTGTTGGGCGAGCTTGGCTACCTGCAACGCACCGACCAACAATTCCACTGGGAAAATGCGGGTTTTGCCAGCTTCGATGATTTTCTTGCCGCGCTCACCGCACGCAAGCGCAAGACCATCCGGCGCGAGCGGCAGGACGCGCTGCAAAACGGCATCACCGTGCATTGGCTCACGGGCAGCGATCTCACCGAAGACGTTTGGGACGCCTTTTTCGAATTTTATATGGAGACCGGATCGCGCAAGTGGGGCCGGCCGTACCTCACCCGATCGTTCTATTCGCTGATCGGAGAGAAAATGCGCGATCGCATCGTATTGGTGATGGCCAAACGCGCCGGGCGCTGGATCGCCGGCGCCATCAATTTCATCGGCTCGCACACTTTATTCGGACGCCATTGGGGCGCAATCGAGCATCATCCGTTCCTGCATTTCGAGCTGTGTTATTATCAGGCGATCGATTACGCGATCGCGCACAAACTTCTCCGCGTCGAGGCCGGCGCGCAGGGCGAGCACAAGATTTCGCGCGGCTACATGCCGACGACGACCTATTCGGCGCATTATATCGCCGATCCGGCGTTGCGCCGCGCCATTGCCGACTACCTCGTGCGCGAACGCGCTTATATCGCGGCGGCGGGCGAAGAACTTGCAACGCTGGCGCCGTTCCGCAAGGATTTTGTCGTCGAGCGGGAATAGCCGGAGTTTAGAGCATGATCCGGAAAAGTGGAAACCGGTTTTCCGAAAAGATCATGCTCCAACGTAAAACCTAGACCTGATCCGATTCAACTTAATCGGATCAGGTCTGGGTTTAAGTCCCCGGCGCAAAACGCGGAGAGCGCAATGTCGAGCTACGACCCCAACAACATTTTTGCCAAGATTCTGCGCGGCGAATTGCCGGCGCACAAGGTCTTCGAGGACGATAAGGCATTCGCGTTTCTCGACATCATGCCCCGCGCGCCCGGCCACACTTTGGTGATCCCCAAATCCCCTGCCCGCACCATTCTCGATATCGCGCCGGACGACCTCGCCCAGGTGATGAAAGCGGCACAAAGGATTGCGCGCGCAGCCGTGGCCGTCTTTGCGGCTGACGGACTAACCATCCAGCAATTCAACGAGCCGGCCGGCGGCCAAGTGGTGTTCCACCTCCACGTCCACGTCATTCCGCGCAAGACCGGCATGGCGTTAAAGCCGCCGGCTAGCTTTAAGGAAGATCCGGCGGTGCTGTCCGCTCAGGCGCTCAAGCTCGCTGCCGCGCTCAAGGGCTAGTTGCGTTTGTTAAGGTGCACGGCCGCGCGACACCCGCTCGATCTCGGCGCGCACCAGGCGCTCGACCATGCCGGGCAAATTGTCGTCGAGCCAGGTTTTCAGCATCGGCCGAAGCATTTCACGGACTAAATCCTCCAGCGTGCGGGCATTCTGCACCAGCACGGTCTGGGCAAGCGCATTGAAGGCGGAATCGACCGCAGCGCTGGTTTCGCCCGAAACAAGCTGTCCCCGCTCCCGGTCGCTCGACACGGCAGCGCCGGGCCGCTCGCTCGATTCGTCGAAACCCACGTCGGAACTGCCGTCGATGGTGCGAAACGCTGCAGGATTTGGCATGGCACTGGCCGAAGGATTCGCTGGAGGTGGGGGCGGCGGCATCGGCGCCGCCATCGATTCGGTGAGATCGAGAATATCGGAAGCCTGATCCGCTACGGTCACAATTTCAGGCGGGCTTGATGGCGCCATCGCCCGAGCTGCCTCGGCTTCAAAGCGCGGCCGCGGCGGCTCGACCGGCGGCGCCGAGAAAACCGGCTGAGGCGGCGCCGGCTCGGTTCCGACTTCGGCGGTTCCGGCGCCCGCGGCGGAGTTTTGGTGGCGTCGTCGTCGGCGATAATGCGACGAATGGAGGCCAGAATCTCCTCCATCGACGGTTCCTGCGCTTTCGCCGGTTGCGTCATGCACACCCTCGCCTAGCTTTGCTTACACTACGTGCGCACCTACTTGCGCGCTCACTTGCGTGCGCTTCCATACAGTCCGTCCCCGCGGCTTCTACCACCAGCGACGCCGCCGAATCACACAACGCCAACTATGCT
The DNA here is from genome assembly GCA_963816565.1 of uncultured Alphaproteobacteria bacterium. GTDB lineage: Bacteria > Pseudomonadota > Alphaproteobacteria > Rhizobiales > Xanthobacteraceae > BOG-931. Next base: position 36,090 of record CAWFLM010000014.1, read on the forward strand.
ATGGAGCCGGCGAGTTTGTCATGGCGAAAGTCGAGGTGCGAGGCGCGATCTGTGGACACCCCGTGCGGCGGAACCGGCCGAATTCGTTGCGGCGAGCTTATCTGCCGTCCGGCGTGCGCACGCCGATCCATGCGTCGCGCACTTGCTGATAGTGCACTTGCGGATCGTAAATCAGCACATTGAGCCCGAGGTGCTGCATCGACAATCCGCCGACCGCCGCCAGTAGCGTATAGGACGCCACCACCCGGTCGTGTTGAGCGGTGACCAGCGCGACGCGGGCGTTGACCAGTTCCTGCTGCGCGTTCAGCACGTCGAGCGTCGTGCGCTGGCCGACGCGCGCTTCTTCGCGCACGCCGTTGAGTGCGATCTCGGCCGCATTGACCTGCGCGGTAGTGGCCTCGATCTGCGCCTTGGCGGCATCCAGCTCGCCCCAACTCTGCACCACGGTGGCGCGGGCTTGATCCCGCGTGACGTCGAGATTGAGACGCTGCTGTCCGACCGTCTCCTTGGATTGGCGGATTGCGGAATATTCGGAGCCGCCCTGGTAGATCGGGATGGTCAGCGTGCCGAGCACAGCGGCTTGTGTCTGCTTAATCACGTTATAGACCGGCGCATAGTTCTTTGATGCGCTCGCCGTCAGCGACAAATTCGGATAGAGCGCGCCCTCGCTGATTTTCACCGCGAGCTCGGCAATATCGACGCCGTAAATCGAGGCGAGCACCGAGGACTCTGGTTCTCGCCCTCGGTGACCGCGCCCGGCAGTGTCGGCGGCGACAGCCGGTCGACCGGCGTGCCGGGATCGAGCCGCCCCGGATCGACACCGATCACGCGCCGATAATTGGCCTGGGAGGTAACGTAATTCGACTGCGCGCCGAGCAATGCCGAGCGGCCGGCAGCCAGGCGCGATTCGGCTTGCGCGACGTCAGTGCGCGTCACCTCGCCGACATTGAAGCGATCGCGCGTCTGCTTGAGCTGTTCGGTAAGGACTTCGACGTTGCGGCGGTTGAGATCGAGGATGGCCTGGTCGCGGAGCAAATTCATGTAGGCGGTGGCCGCATCGAGCAGCACCTGTTGCTCGGTGACGCGCAAAGTTTCGCGCGAGCCCATCACCTGGCTTTCCGCCTGGCGCGTCTTGTTGGCGGTTTGAAAGCCGTTGAACAGCGTCTCCGTCGCGGTAGCGCCGACCCCGCGTTGCCCCATGTCTTTTCCGACGTTCGAATAGCTGACGGTGTTGGGAAACACCTGCTGATTGATAGTGCTCGACAGCGTGCTGGAATAGCCAAAGCCGTCGGTGCTGGTCACGCTCAACTTCGGCCGGTAGCCCGACAAAGCCTGCGGCACGTTCTCATCGGTGGCGCGCAATGCCGCGCGTTGCGCATTGAGCGCCGGATTGTTCTGATAGGCCTGGACGAGCGCCCATTCGAGGGTGTCGGCCGTAGCCGCTGTGCAGCCGCCAACGAGGGCAGCACCGCCCAATGCAAGGCATGCAAAGGCCACGATATACGCCCGCAGTCCCCGTCCACTCATGACGTTGACACAGCTCCCAACCACCAAATCTCCACCCGCCCCTTGTGCGGTGGACCCCCTCACAGACGCGTTGTCATGCTCCGGCCAGCCAGCTTGGTCGGAGACGCGAAACTAGCAACCTTAAGCGGCGGCGGAAGCGAGCGAAACCCCGCAACTGGGGATGAATTACAAAATTCTGGACATAGGCGTTTCTGCGCCACAGGGGGGCTCACCAGCCTGGCCCGCAAGGCGCCCCGCAAAACAGGCCGATTTGGCCCCAGGCTGCCGTCGGGAGCCAGCGAAACGAGCCCTAAATGCTATAGACCCTAGAACACAAACGCCGGAGCAGCGACAAAACCGGGCAATACCGGGGCTCCGGCGTCGAAAATCGGGCGACCGACAAGGTGGCCCTCAATCAGCCGATATATCATGGCTTTGCCGGTCGGAGCTCGTCCAAAAACACAAGCCAGCCGGCCGTCGGGCTTTAATTGACGACCAATCGCCTCGGGCACGATCTCGGTGGCGCCGTTGATGAGAATGAAATCGTATGGCGCGGCCGCCAGGCCAGCCTTCGGTTAAGCGCCCGATGGCAACGGTGACACCGGCAACGCCGACGGCGGCCAGGGCCTGCTCGGCACGGCTGGCCAAGCCCGCCTCCTCCTCAAGCGCCACGACCGACCCGGCAATGTGCGACAACACGGCAGACGCATAGCCGGTGCCGCAGCCAACATCGAGAACGTGGTCGGCTGCGCTCACCTGGCCGCCTTGGATGAGCTTGGCGAGCACCATCGGTTTAAGCAATGCCCGGCCGCCGCCAAGCGGGATATCGCCGTCGGAATAGGCCTGCTCGGCAAGCCGCTGTGGCACGAACAGTTCACGCGGCACCGCCAGCATGGCCGCGATCAAATCGAGATTGGTGACGTCGGCCGTACGAACCTGCCCGTCCACCATCATGCGGCGCGCCATAGCGGTGTCGAACATGCGTGTGGTTCCCGAACGAACGGATGGCCGGTTGTGCAATGCGGTCGACCAAAACGCAAGCCGGCACCTTAGAGCCAACGCTTCAAATCCGGGCGCTGCCAGTAACGTCGATAAAGCCCATGTTGAGGCCAGAACCCCCTCAACACACAAAAAGCCCGGCCATGGCATGCCACGGCCGGGCTGAAATTCAATCGGTACCGCGCGCAACCGAGCGCGTCGGGGTAGGCTTCATTCAACTCACTAAAGTGGATTTACTGAGGCTCCAATTGCTGCTTCTTCATCGCCTTGTGATGCACCGTCTTCGCCGGCGCCATGCCATTGCCGGCGCCGCCGGACGACGGATTGCTTGCCGCAGCGCCGCCGGCCACTGGAGGCTCGCCGCCGGTCGGCTGGCCATTTTGCGCCATCGCCAGCGAAGTCGCGCCTGCGATCAGGGCGGCTGCCAGCGTCACCGTTTTCAGTAACCATTGCTTATTCCTCCGGACATTATTGGGGTTCGCCCGCACCCATCAAGCCACTCACGCCAACTCGTCTATAAACCCGAAGTTCCTTGGCAATATTCGGCTCAAAATGGCCGGAACCCTTGAGCCTATTGCGCACCGGTGGTCTGCATTTGGCTACCTTTACGGTGCCCCCGAGGTAGGCATTGCTTAATCGGTAAGGTGCGGTTACCCATCGCGATGTTACCCCTCTGTATGGACGGCCACGTGGCGGAGTGGTTACGCAGCGGTCTGCAAAACCGTTTACCCCGGTTCAATTCCGGGCGTGGCCTCCAGCCTTTGCTCGCGACGTGAGTGAAGGCTGCCGCGCTCGAAGCACTGCGAAGGCGGCCGGGCGAGTGGCCGAGACTGGCGGCTCGGCAAGCCAATTGAGGCAGTGACCGAGTTCTTGGCGCTTTCCATGCGGGAGCGGCTTTGTTATATGCGGCGCGCGCACGCGAGCAGGCTTTTCCCCGGTAGCTCAGCGGTAGAGCAACCGGCTGTTAACCGGTTGGTCGCTGGTTCGAATCCGGCCCGGGGAGCCAA
>CAWFLM010000015.1:0-80771 GCA_963816565.1 uncultured Alphaproteobacteria bacterium
AGCGGCCGGCGCGAAACGGCGCGCAAGCTCCGCAGCATGATCGGAAGCGTGTTCCGTTACGCCATCGTTACCCTGCGGGCTACGAACGACCCTACCGGACCGCTTCGGGGTGCGCTGCTGATGCCTAAAGTTCAGCATCGACCCGCCATCATCGACGAACGCGAGCTTGGCGTCCTGATGCGGGCGGTCGACGAATACGACGGCTGGCCGACGCTTCGCGCCGCACTGCAGCTCATAGCGCTTACCATGACCCGTCCCGGCGACGTACGGTTCATGCGGCGATCGGAGATCAATTTCGAGAAAGCGGTGTGGCGCATTCCAGCGGAGCGCATGAAAATGCGCCGGCCCCACGACGTTCCCCTCTCGCGGCAAGCCGTAGAAATACTTCGCGAAATTTGGAGCCTGTCGGCCTATGGCGATCTCGTCCTGCCCTCGATCCGGTCGATCAAGAAGCCGCTGTCGGAGAACGCCATGAACTGCGCTCTCCGGCGGATGGGCTATACCAAAGACGAGATGACCTCTCACGGCTTCCGCGCGACAGCCAGCACGATCCTAAACGAGCGCGGCTTCAATCCCGATGTGATCGAGGCGGCGCTCGCGCACCAGGACAAGAACGTGATCCGCCGAGCGTATAACCGGGCGACCTATTGGCCAGAGCGCGTGAAGCTGTTGCAGTCCTGGGCAGATTTGTTGGACCAGTTCAAGAGCGTTGCGGTTACCGATCGCCGGGCGGCCTGAAAACGCGCGCAATTAATCACTTCCGAGATGCCATGCGCGCCTATGTTCAGGTTGTATAGGCGCGCAAACGCACGTATATTCTCGCTTGCCTGCTAGTTGGCCCTGCCCGCATTCGCGAGTAGGTCCCCTTGCAGCGTCGACGCTGCTCTTCACGGAGCACGTCGATGCAACAAGTGAAAAAACTGGTCTCGAAGAAAGAGTTGAAATCCGTCTATGGCATACCCTACTGCTTCGCACATATCGCGCGGCTCGAAGCCGCCAGCCAATTCCCCACGCGGGTACGGCTTGGAGCTTGCAGAGTTGCCTGGTTCGCGGATGAAGTAGAAGCCTGGATCGCTGAGCGACCACGCGCAGCGTAATCGACACACCTCTATCGAAGGGCACAGGGCTCCGGGTCCAACCGGAGCCCTGAGTGTTTTTGGCTTCCTCCAATGGGGCAAGGCAGCACTTCCCATGCCCCAGCAACTTTAGGTATCTTCCTGCCCTTACAGCGGGAGGATCGCATGGGTATTGAAAAGCTGCCGAGCGGCCGAGAGGGCAAAGGCGAGCTTGAAACGTGTCCGCGCTGCAATGGCACCGGCAAAGCGTACGGAAATGACAAATGCGGACGCTGCAACGGAATCGGAAAAATTCCGAGCGCGCGCTAGACTGAGACCATCCGGTTAGATCGGCTCGTCCCGCGTGGCCTTCTGGTTCTTGAAGAAGGCCAGCGCAAGCGCTACCGCATCGAACAGCCCCATTCGCCGATCCTCCCCGTTCCAGATCTTCCTGATCGGCGGGGCGTACGATGCGAACATCGGGATATGCTTTGCGATCGCTTCCACGATCGCGCGCCGGGTCGGCGATTCAAGATACGCGAAGGCCTCCCGTATTTGTTTGCGCGAGACAACGGCAGTGAACAGCCCTCGATCTCTCGCCTCTTCCTCGACAGCCGCCAGCAGTGCCGCCATCGGTCGCTTTCGATGCGCGCTCGATACCCCTCGTATGAGCAACGCGTCGGGCTGATATTGATCAAGCAGCAGGGACAATCGCCGGAGACACCTTCGAGCTTTTACCTTGGCCGGCAGGTCGCTCATTCCCCAATCGACGGGTGAGAGCGGGCCATCAAACACGACATACGCGAAGCCACGGGCATGTGGGTAGAAGGCGACAACGAGTTCGTATTGTCGGCCTGTCATATCCCCCGTTGCTCTGAAGCCCCGTCAATTCTTTTCAGCGCTTCCTGCAGCAGCTCAAGTTTCGCCAACGTTCTCTGTGTCAGCTCACTTTGTGCGAGTTGATCGCGCAGCTCGTACATATGCTGCACGACGCTTTGCTCAACGTTCGCAAAGAGTGCGGGGAACACCTCTCTCGGCTCCACCCCGAAGATCGTCTGACAGGCGATTGCGACGGCGAGCGTGATCGCTCGTTCCTCGCTCTCAAAGCGCGAGATGATCGATTCGGCGTCGTATCCGAATAGAAAAGCAAGCTCCTCTTGGGTGAGGTGCCATCGCCGACGGTACACACGTAAATAGTTGCGTAGTGCGCGCATAGATCGTGCCGCCGAAACTGCTGACGGTCACGCGGATAATCCTGCTTCCGTGCGGACGCGGAAGATATGCACAACAATATGCCAGCTAGGCAAATATTTTGCAGATCAAATCATGAAGCCACGATGAAAAATTGATGATGCTGAGACCTAGCGCGTGCGGCTTCGAAGTCGTTGGCGGCTTGACCGTGCGCTTCGGTAAGAGCGGGAGGGCTGGAACGTCTTGCGTAGAAAACTCGTAACCGTTTCTCGAAATCGGACGACGGCTGGAAGTGTAGAAAACTTCCAAACGTGCGCTTCGAGACGCTCACGAGCCTCCGGACGATCCTGCTCTTGCGACGTTCCGCGATGCTTCCGGTTTCGCGGCTCATTGCACGCTGCGACTTTGAGCCCGGGCTCTCTGTTTCAAAGCGTGCGCCTCATAGTCGATGCCACCCAGTCATATTGTCGAGTCTTGTTCCGATTTGCTAGCCCCGTAGCATGGCGCCATGGAGACGTTGCTCATAAACAACAGCTGGGAATATTTCCTTGGGATAATAGGTTTGCTTATTGCGGTCGCCTATTACACCAACGGTCGCTTCACAATCAGCGCGACCGATATTGGCCGGTTGAAAGAGACGCTGTCGGACCTTGCGATAAACGCCGAAAACGTCACCGCGAAGCTCTTCAAGAACAGCGCTCCTGTGTCTCTCACCGCGACCGGCTATCATGTACTCCATCGCAGCGGGTTGAAGTCATACATCGATGCAAAGCGGCACAAGTTGTTGGCTGCGCTCCACGCATCCTCTTCGTCCGATCCATATGACATGCAACGGCGGGCGTTTCGTCTTCTTGCCGAACTAACCTTCGAGGAAATAGTCGGCCATCACCTCAATAATTTTGCGTTTAGCAACGGCATCAGCATGAACATTCTTCGCAGAGTCGGTGCGATCTATCTACGCGACATGGCCGTTAGCCCGAAGTGACCAGTATGCCGATTCGCGACAAGTGTCATTGGAGGGTATTATCAATCTCAGTTGCCAGTCCTGGCATGTTCTCTGACAAGTATGTCGATTGAGCCGGACCCCAAGGTCCAGCTGCTCACGATTGCCGAAACCGCGAAATTACTGAAGATCGCCGTTCCGACCGTTCGCCACCTTCAGCAGCGGCGACACATTCCATTCATCAAGGTCGGAGGAAGCGTTCGCTTCGCGGTGAACGATATCAGCGCATACCTGGAAAAACGAAAGGTCCGCCCGATCGACCAATAACATTGTATGGCAGTACGAAAATTCAAGAAGTCATGGTGGATAGACTTTCAGTTCAATCACACGCGATACAGAAGACGAAGCCCGGACAACTCTCGCGCGGGAGCCCTCGCGTATGAAGTGACGCTACGCCAGCGATTGGCACACGGAAAGCCGCTAGATAGCCCGGCACCGCCAGCGACTCAGACATTCGCGGCGTTCGCAGAGCAATGGTTCAAGGACTACGTAATACCGAACAACAAGTACTCAGAACAGCTGGCGAAGAAGTACGTTCTGTCCTCATCCCTCGTTCCATTCTTCGGCAACATGCCAATAGGAAAGATCAGCGCGCACGACATCGAGCAGTACAAGGCCCAACAGGTCAAACGGGGGTTTACCAATAAGACAATTAGGAATCGTCTGACGGTGCTGAACAAGTGTGTCTCTACAGCATATGAGTGGCTACGACTTGAGGGGGCGCCGCCGAAGATTAAGTGGCCGAAATGCGTGCCCCCCTCGATCGATTACCTGTCGCCCGAAGAGTGCGAGCTTCTGCTGTCCCACGCGAACGGCATCATCTACGAAATGATCCTGACGGCGCTTCGCACAGGCATGCGCCAGGGGGAGCTCAGGGGGCTCCAATGGTCCTCTATTGATTGGCTGAACCAGAACGTTGCAGTCAGGCATACGCGGGACGATCATCGGAAAGTGCTGGTCCCGCCCAAAAACAACCGAGAACGGCATATTCCGCTCGACGTCGATGTGTATGCACTGCTGTGCCGGCGCAAGAAAGGGACCGGGTACGTGTTCGTCGACAAGTTCGGCCGACCGTTCGATAAGAAGCGGCTGAGCTATAGGATAGGAATACTCCGCAAGTCGGCTGGGCTGCGAAAAATCGGCTGGCACACCCTACGGCACACGTTCGCTTCTCATCTCGCCATGCGAGGCGTACCGATGGCGGCGATCAAGGACCTCATGGGACATTCGAGCATCACGACAACCATGATGTACGCGCATGTGGCCCCCTCCGCGCTGCGGGAGGCCATCTACATGCTAAACCCGAAAACAATGGTCGATGCAGGTCTTCGGCAACCTGGTGTCAACTCCTGGCAGGAGGCGCAGCGGCAGCAAGTCGGTCAAGAAACCCGTGCCGCTTAAATATTCTTGTTTCTCGCACTCAAATTGGCTTCGGCCGTTTCCCGTCGCATCAGCCACGCGGTCACCAATTCATAGGACCTGTCTGCGGCCCGCGGACGCTTATGGCGCGCAGCTTCTCGCCGCCTGCGACGCCCTAGGTGTACCCGCAAGCAAACCCGTCCAAGGTCCGACGCGCACCAAGGCTTGACCATCTACTGGCGACGATAGCCTTTAACTGTCCCGACCGGGACAAGCCGAGTGTCCTAATGTGATGGGACAGGACGGATGCGGCAAATCGCTGTACTCTGCCCGTAAGGTTGGCCGACGCGGCAGGTAACCCAAGCCGTTACAGGTGCCGCAATATGCTACCGCAATGTCCTCGTGCTATTCAGCCCCCGAGCCACGTAGGTCTTGCGACGGAAGGATGCGTAGGACAAAAACGGAGCAAAATTCCGAGGCTCAAAATATTATCCCATTGATTTCAATTGTGGTCCCGTAGCTCAGCCGGATAGAGCAGCGGTTTCCTAATTCGAATTGTGCTCTTTGCGTGGAGTATCATAGCGTTGCATTTTTTCAATCAATCCAACAACTTGTGACCTTCGATCGTCTCATAGCGCTCCCTTGATATCCGCCTCTACACAAGTGATTGCGGAGCAAAAACGGAGCAAAAAATTCACGCTGCTATTAATCCAATCGGAGCACCGGATCGGGCGACTGACGAGGGACGGCGGCAAAAGATTACGCGCATAAAGCGGCAGAAGGGCTCTGGGTCCGCGCGCCCCGAATAATGCCCTTGGCACGCTGTTGATTGGTCGTTTCGCTCAGCACGATGGCTGACGTGCCTACGAGCGGTCCACGAGCATCTTGTATTGTCTGACTGAGTTACGCACGGGTTGGGCCCTCACCTGTGCAGCGTATTCGGCGGGGACATTACCTCTGTTTGTTGTCTTTGTTGTTGCGAATGCAGCACCGGCGCCGTGCTCTGTGAGAGCGTGTTTGTTGCCAATAGCATGGTGATTGCCAACAGCACCGGCGAGGATGCAACTCCGACAACGCATAAGCACGCCGCCAGCAAAGACGTGCCGATACTGATGGCGTCGCGAGCGGAAACACCCCTCACCAGTCCGACCAGCGTGCAAACAACGGCGATCGGAACAAATACCACACTGAGGCTACATAATATGCCTAGAACGGCAAGGAGACAGCCCCAAAAACCAGCGGTCAGGCCACGATGACCCCGGTTCTCGGCTATGACATGCGGCGCCGCGCCCTGTGTCATTGCACAGCCTCTTTTCCCGTAAGGTTATAGCCCTGTGCGTCCTTCTGCCGAGTTTTGCAATACTGCCCCACATCTGCGCGTGCCGTGCTGAGTGCTCGGCGCTGTGCTCGGTCGACTTAGGGATTAGACGACATCGGTTCCGCAGCGGCCGTGCCGGCTTCCGATCCGGCGGGTGCAACTTCACTCAGGAGGTCGCCGAGCCGCTTTAATTGCGCGCGTTGGTCGGCGGACGCTTTTTCGAGTGAATCTTGGAACACGCGATTCAATTTGTCCATCTTTTCGGCCGATTGTTGCTGGCTGTAAAGACGCACGAGCATCGCCACGAGTGCCCCTTGCGTCGGATTAGGCGCGCCAAGCGTGCCGTCAAGCGAGGCTTCCGCGACCGGGATCAGCGCGCCGAAGGCGCCGCCGCTTGCCGCGACCAGGAAATTCTTGACCGCCGCCACCCGATCCGGAGTGCCCCCATCTCCATCCCATTGCGCCATCGCCAATATATTCGGCGCCGGCCATTGCAAATTGTCGGCCAATTGTTGAATGGCCGTAAGGGCTCCGGCGGGATCGCTCGCTCGCCGCGCGTCATAATATTCCAGCACAGTCATTCCCATGCCGGTCGGATCGAGGCCCAGCTTATGAAGAAGCTCGCGCTGGGCTTTTTGACCGGCGCGCGCCGCCGTGACGATTTCGACGACCGGCTGGAAACCGCCGTGGTAAGCGGCGAGAAAATAGTGACCGGCGAGCTTCAAATCCTGCCTCACATTGAGCCCGCGTGCATAGATGACCGCCAGCTCGTAATTCGCCACCGGAACGTCTGCGTGGCTTGCAAGCTCGAACCAATGGCGCGCTTGCGCATAGTCTTGCCGTAAGGTCTTCGTGCCGCCGAAATATTGCTGCCCAAGCGCCGCGGCCGCAAACGACACATTGGCGGCGGCCGCCTGCTGCAGCATGGCTTGGCCGGCTTGCTCCTCGCCATGATTGAAAAGATTGAGCCCGGCGATGCCGGTAGCGATATTGGCGACGATGGGATCGATCTGCGCGAGCGTCCCCAACTTGCCGAGCGCGTCCGCAAAGTCCCTCCGGAATGCATCGCCGTCGATCGGGCCGCTCGATGCTGGCGGCGGCGAATTGAGCCCGCCTGGCGCCCTACCGTTTGGAGATTGCAGATCGGCAGGCGGCGCCAGGTCGGCGGATTGCTCCGGCGCGACAGTTGGCGGCGCTGCGTCGGGAGATTGCGTCGGCTCGCCTGTCTGAGCCGGCGGCGCCGGCGAGGCGCTCGACTGCGGCTGGGTGAGCGAAGCCGTTGAAGCGGATTTTGCCGGCGCTCCCGGCGGCGGCGGTTGCGACGGGGCCAATTCCGAACGCAGCGCAACGATTGCGGCAGCCGCCATCAAGACCAATCCGAGTCCGGCAACCACCCAAAGCATCGCCGCGCGGTTTTGCGGCCCGGCAGGCACCGTGCCAACTCCCGGCGCTTCGGCGAATTCGCTTGCCGATGGCCCGACATCCACCTCCGCCCCGCAAACCGGACATCGGGACGAAACCTGTGCGTCGAAGACGTGGCCATCAATACAGCGAACGAGATGTTGCATTACCGAGGTACTCGCTGCCGCGTCATGGCGCCATTCCGACTGGCACGGCGCCGTGAAACAGGCTATCCGCCTGTTGTTTTTCCTGGGGCGTCATTTGGCCTTCTGCGGCGGCAAGCTCCTGCTTCGCCTGTCCCACACCGGAGCCGAGCTTAGCGTTTATGATCGCCAGCCGATAAAACACGTCCGCTTCCACAAGGTTCTTCGGATATGCGGTCGAACCCTTCGCAGCGCGCATCGCCATACCCCATTCGCACCAGGGATCGCTGCGCGCCGCACCGAAAGCAAAATACTGGAGCTGCTGGCGCTGCACGTCTTGCGCATCTGTGGACATTGGTTGACCGCCAGCGTTCGACGGTGGCGCGGCCATCTTTTTGGCATCGACACCGTGAAGTTGGGCGATGTCGCCGCTGCCTCTGGTCTCGGTCCAGTGCTGCGCTTCGGCTTGGGAATACATCCAGCCATAGAGGCAAACGGCGCTCGTGCTGTAAGCCTTCATCAGGTCGTCGAACCTGGCGAGGGCATCTTTCGTTCTTCGCGGGCTCACTAGGTTCTGATAAGCTTGCAATGCGGTCATGCCCACCTCACCGCTCAGATGCAAACGTGCGATATCCTGATCTGCCCCCGCTGTCAGGCCGCGTGCCGCGAACAGATAATTTTCTTTGGCCGCATTCAGGTCGCGGGGCCCGCCGATTCCATTCTCCAGCACCCTGGCATAGAACAGTGCCGACGTTGGATCGCCGAGTTGAGTAGCCTTCGCTAAGAGAGCTCGAGCCTGCGTGAGATCCTTCGGTTGTCCGCCGAGGCCATCCATAAAGAGGCCCGCCTTTATGAACATGCCGATCGGATTGTCCTCTTTGATCAAATTATCTGAGAGCGACGACGCATTCGCATAATCCTTTTGACCGAATGCCACCAGCATGCGCACGACGTCGAGAGCCGTGCGCAATGTCTGGCTTATGTTCGCGTCAGCCGCGGTGGTTGCTTCGTCCGGCGTTGAAGTCGCGGGTGTTGGGGTGGACGTTGGCGCGGACGCCGGCGCAGACGGGGCAACCGCATTGCTACTCGCCGGCGCGCCGTTGTCCGGAGCCGCCGGTGCCGTGGCCGCCGCCGCTGCGGCGGCCGCGGATGTCGGGCTCCCACCCGTTGCCGCAGGCGGCCGCGTTTCGTGCAACACGAAATAAAGCGAGCCGATTCCAATGCCCAGGCAAAGCACCGCGACGGCCGCAAACAGCGGCGTGCGAGCCTGGAAAACCGCCCCCGGCGCGAGCGCTTCGCCGGATATTGCGGCACTGGGCGCAACTTCAACCCTCGCACCGCAGGTCGGGCAGACCGCAGCCGTCGCCGCGTCGAACACATGCCCTTCGATGCAGCGGACAAAATGAGCCATGCGCGTCGCTTTCCGGGACCGAAATACTACGTTGCCGCCCCACCGTCTATCGGGCGGGAAATTGTTCCCGGCGCCGCCGCGAGATTGCCACGCTAGTTCTTCGCGGCGTCCTGGACGGTCCCGTTCTGAAGCATTGTCTCAGCTTTGGCCTTGTCGGTGTCGGACATCTGTTTTTCCAGCTCTGCGATCTCGCTTTTGACAGTCGGTAACCTTTCCTGCGAAACACCACCCTCGGTGAGGTGGAGCAGCACATCTGCCTGGACCAGACTTCTTGGCAGGTTCGGCAATCCGCTGGACACCATTCGCGACAAGCCCCAGGTGCACGTCGGATAGTTGGTCTTCGATCCGGCGTGGAGCAGTTCCAGCGCCTGCTGAAAATCGCGCGGCGTCGAGTGACCGCCGCCGTAGAGCCAGCCGGCCAGGCACATCGCCGGGGCGCTGTGGGCCGCAATCATCTCGTTGATGCGCTTCCAGGATTCGTCGATATCCTTGCTGGCGATCAGATTATCATTGGCCTGGAAGATCGTGAGGCCGCGCTGATCGCTCATATTCAAGCGCGCCAGCGCGGCATCGGCATCCGCATTGCCGCTGCGCGCCGCGAAGAGGTAAAACGCCTTAGCGCCGTCGATATCCTGCGGTCCGCCGGCGCCCTGCTCGAGCATGCGCGCCGCCTCGAGCGCGCCGAACGAGTCGCCGAGCCGGGCGGAAGTGACGAACTGCTTGCGCGCCGCAGCGAGGTCTTGAGTTCCGATCGTGCCGCTCTTGAGCATGACGCCGAGAGCGTAGGCGCCGAGCGGGTTGTTCTCTGCAGCAAGCTCGCGTGCAAGGTCGGCAGTCTGCCCGTAATTACCCTGGCGATAGAGTGCGTTCACCTGAGCCACCTTGAGCGCCGACGCGATCGCGTCGCCGATGTCGATTTGCGGGACGGGCGCAGCGGCCGGCGGCGCGGTGTTGCTGTTCGCCTCACTATTCACGGCCGCCGCCGCGGGAGCGGGGGCGGCCGCACTGTTCGCCGGCGCGGCTGCCAAAATGTCGTCGACCACACCGCTCAGCAAATTATCTGCCTGCGCTTTTTCGGCAGGCGTCATCTGGCCTTCCACTGCGGCAAGCTCTTGCTTCGCCTGGTCAAGGCTTGAACCAAGCTGACTGTTCATCACGGCAAGCCGATAGAACACATTCGCCGTCACCAAGTCCTTGGGATGTCCAGGAATGCCTTTTGCGGCGAGCATTGCCATGCCCCATTCGCACCAGGGATCGGCGCGATCCGCGCCATAGGAGAAGGACCTATATTGCACCGCCTCGGCAAATTCGCCCTGTGGGGAACCCTTGAAATTATCGGCAACGACCCAACCATTGGCGAGGTATTTAGGAATAAGCCACGCCGATAAGCAGGTCGCCGGCGTGCTGCCCCCCTGAGAAAGCCCCGTTAAAACGGACGCGGCCTTGAGCGTTTCCTTCGCCGTCGGAGCTGACGTCATCACCGTTCGGTAGGCTTGCATGACGGTCATGAAACGGGCGTTGTCGGGGTGCAAGCGGACCAATTCCGCATCCGCCCCAGGGACATTGCCCTGCGCGGCCTCAAGATAGAGAAATCTTGTGTCACTAGAATTTTGCGGGCCGCCGATTCCTTGCTCGCTCAAACGGGCGAGTGACAGCGCCGAACTCGGATCGCCGAGGTTGATGGCTCTCGTCAACAGGGCGCGCGCCTGGACCGGATCTTTCCGGCCGGCAAGACCGTCCAGGAGAATCTCGGCCTTGACGCGCATTCCAACGGGGTTGTTGTTGGTGGCCAGGGCCTCGGCCTGCGATAACGCATCGGCATAATGCTTCTGGTCGAATGCCGTCAGCATGCGCGTGACAAAGAGCGCCATCTGCAATGGATCGCCGAGCTGCTGCGTGGTCAACGACGCTGCCGCAGGCGCCGAGACTGAGTTATTGGTGGTCGCCGGCCGGGTCTCGCGCAGCGCGAAAAAAAGTGCGGCGATACCCACGCAAAGGACACCCGCCGCCACGGCGCCCAGCACTGGCGCGCGTAACATTGCGCTTGCCGCAACTCCGGTCCCGTCGGCGATCGGAGTTCCGGGCGATGTTGGATCAACGGACTCCGTAAATTCAACAACCGCACCGCAGACCGGGCAAACTCTTGCCATTCCGGCGTCAAAGACATGCCCGTCGATGCAGCGGACGAAGTGCGGCATTATTTGGTCGCTCCGCCGAAATGCGCGATGGCCTTCTGCCAGCTACCGATATCGTCCGAAGTCGGAGCGACGCCCTGTTGACCGGCCGGCAAAGCAAACAGCAGGACAGGTCGGGTATCGGTGACGGCTGTCGTCTGGTTCCCAAAAGTCCTGAAATTCGTCACATCACCATTGGGGGTGGCGATTGAGAGGTCTAGCTTCAACTGGCAGCCCCGTGGCGGCGCCGAACGCGCCCGCATACCGAAAAGTGTGCGTGTTCCGCTGAATGGAAGCACCAGGAAATATTGGAAGTGGAATGCGGACCCCGCGCCGGCAGCAGGCAGAATTGCTTTAACGTCGTGGCTACGATCGATATAGCCACCTTCGTCCTTTGGGCTGGCGAACCCCGGCGGGGCCTTGAATTGATCGGTTTCAAGTAAATCGTTATCAGGCTCGAATTGAACGGCTCCGCAGGTCGGTAGCGCCATCACGTCCGCCAACGCCCACGAAGTCGGAACCGACTGTGAGTGATCCAGCGTATCCTGCATGGCAACGGCTTGCTGCCTCGCCTGATCGGCCTCGGCGAGTGCCTGATTGCGCTGCTGCAAAGCCGCTTGCAGTTGCTTTCTTAGATCGTCGACTTCCGCCACGGCTTGGTCGAGACGCTGCTGCAGCTCGGCATTCTCGTCCTGCGCCGCTTTCAATTCCTGCTGGGCCTGCTGCAGCTCCTGGTTCAAAGCGTCGAGCTGCTGACGGGCCTCGGCGAGGTCGGCTCGCGCTTGCGCCAGCAGGCGCTTTAATTCCTCGACGTCGTCGGTCTGCATCGCCTGATCGGCCTGCTTTATATTCTGCTCGGCGCGATCAAGAGCTTGCTTGGCCGATTGCTCGGTCTGCTGCTGGAGCTGCTGTTGCGCCTGGTCGCGCTCCTTGCGCGCCTCGTCCGCATCCTGCTGCGCCTGCTGGACTTGTTGCGCGTTATTGTTCTGCTGCGTCACCTCCTGGCCCTTCTTCACATAGGGGCTCAACAGCACGACGAGCAGCACGAATGCGCCCATCGCCCCAGTGATCACATCGAGGAAGGCGATGTTGAAGATATTAATTTCGCGGTCGCGCCGAGCCATCTGCGTTCAGCCTGGTGCGCAGCTCACCCGACATAGAGCCGGTTGATCAGGTTCTTGAGACAGTATTCGCCGGCACTACCCACCGCCGCATCTTCGCGCGTTTGCACCACGTGCTGGATCAGCACCAGGATGGCGCTTTCGATCAATGCGACGAGCGTGGTGTTAAACGCGATCGCCAGCGCCGTCGTCACGGCACTGATGTCCAGGTGATCCGGATTGACGAGGCGGAGCGCGTTGCCGAGATGTGACACCGTGCCGATGAAGCCCATGGTCGGGATCACCCAGGCTAGATAGCGCACCATCGCATAGCGCTGTTCGACCTTGCTTTCGAGCAGCCCCAGCGATGTCTGGAGCACGCTCACCGCCTGGTCGATGGACCGGGTCGACTGCAATTGCAGCACGGCCATGTTGATGAGCGAGGCCAAAAAACCATTGTCGCCGTCGAAACGATTGGCGACCCTGCGGCGGATACTGCCGAGGTCGTCGATGCGGAGCACGTCGGCTTCGTCCTCGGGAAGGAAATGGGCGTGAAGTTGCGCAGTTTCCCAGGCCCCGACGCGCGCACGCACGAACAGCTCGCCGAGGCCGACGAAAAACAACAAATGGATCATGTTCTGGATGGTGAACGGGTAGGGAAACGGCGAATCGTGGCTGTGTTCGAGCAGCAGCGCCGCACCGAAGCTGTCTTCCGGAAAGATCAGCGTCAGCACCAGGATGAAGATGCAGCCGGCGAGCAGGGCCAAGATCGCGGCCTTGCCCCGTGAGATCACTCCGGTGACCGAACCGCCGGATAAGAACGCCCGCAACGACACGTCGGGGCGGCCAGGGCCGCGTAGCGTTCGGGGGGGTGAACCTACGCCGCCAGGCTGACCCGGCCCACTTCCGCTCGACATCGCCGATCAATCCCCACTTTGAGTGTCCATATGCCCCGGCGCGATCAAGCGCAGAATAGCCCGACTGTGGACATAAAATCTAGACTGCCTTGTAGCTGCATGGTCGCAGTCGACGCACGGAGCGACCTAGAACCTCATTTCCAATACGGCGACGACGTTGTAGCCTTGTTTCGGAATGTCTTCCGACGCCACGAGATAAGTTGCCGAGGCTCGGCCGGATGCCGTCGTCCACTCACTTCACAGGGAATTGGCAAAGCGTAAATTCACGGTAGCGCAGAGTCGTCTTAGGATTCGGGGTTGAATAAGTGACGCACGCGGGTTTTTCGAATTGGGGCTCCTACCTGCTTGGTGCAGTGGCGTTTGCGCTAATCCTCGCGCTGGGCCGGCTCGGCAGCCGCCACGTCGATAGTGTCGTGCAGCGGTGCATACCGGCGCGATTTGCATTTGCGCGTCTGGTGCTATTTGCCGTTCTAATGGCCATTTTATTTGGGGTCATGCTCATCATATTTTTCACCGTCTTCGGCGTTATTGCGGCTTATTTTTCACCCTGCTCTTTTCATTGTTAGCCTTGTTGACGGCGGAGATTGATAAATCATCGGCCTCATAGCCACTCCATGCTGCTCGCCTGGCAGATTTCCATTGAGTGCTGCTACGCGCAATTGTGGGCGATCATCCTTGTGACGACCTAATCACCGAGGCTCTTTGCTTTGTCGAAATCGGCGTTGGCACGCGCGGTATCGCCCTTGGCCTGCCAGGCAACGGCGCGGTTGTTGTAAGCAAGCGCATAATTCGGATCGAGGCGGATGGCGTCGTTGTAGTCGGCGATGGCACGGTCATCGTCGCCTTTCTCATGCCAGACGACGCCCCGGTTCATATAGGCCGCGGCGTCATTTGGATCGATACGGATCGCTTCGTTGTAATCGGCGATGGCGTGGTCGCGGTCGCCTTTATCGTCCAGGGCATTGCCGCGATCGACGTAGTAAACTGCGTTTTTAGGATCGAGACGGATGGCCGTACTATAATCGACAATGGCGAGATCGTACTTGTTCTGTCGGTACAGGAGGATGCCGCCGCGGTTCGCGTAGGCCCTCGCGTCGTTTGGATCGAGACTAATCGCCGTATCAAAGTCGGCGATGGCATGGTCTTGATCGCCTTTCCGCGAAAAACAGAGGCCGCGGTTCAAGTGGGAGTTCGCAATCTTGGGATTGAGGCTGATGGCTTCATCGGCATCGGCGATGCAGCGGTCGTCATTGCCTTTTTGATACCAGGCATTGCTGCGGTTGACATAGGCGTCAGGGTCTTTAGGATTTAGGCGGATGGCTTCATTATAATCGGCGATGGCACGATTTTGATCGCCCTTGTCGTCCCAGGCAAGACCGCGATTGTAATAAGGTGTCGGATCGCCGGGATCGGTTCCGATTGCGGCAGTGTAATCGGCGATGGCGCGATCATAATCGTGTTTGACATCGAGCCATGCGTTGCCGCGCGCGGTGTAAGCGCGATCTCGATCGTACGGCGTGGTCGTATTGTCCTCGACGATCTTCGTGCAGGCGGCGAAGGATTGTTCGTCGTCCTTCTGGCAATTCTGCATATCGGGCGGATCGGCAAAAGCTGCGCCGATGGAACTGGCCATCGCGATGAAAAGAGTCGCAAAGATTACGGATGCGATGCATGGTCCGTGCGCCCGTCCAAATCGAGCGCCCGGCAGCTGCGATTTTTCCTTGTTCGGCATCGCGGACTGATCTCCTAGTCTCCGAGAACTCTTCGCCTTGCTGAGATCGGCGTTGGCGCCGCTCAAATCGCCTTTGGCGCGCCGGGCCACGCTCCGATTGTAATAGGCCTTGCCAGACTTGGGATCGAGCCGGATCGCCTGGTCGTAATCGGCAATGGCGCGATCATGGTCGCCTTTGTCGTCCCATACGTTGCCGCGGTTGACGTAGGCCGTCGGGTCGTTGGGATCGAGACGGATGGAGTCACCCAAATCC
Source organism: uncultured Alphaproteobacteria bacterium (assembly GCA_963816565.1). Lineage (GTDB taxonomy): Bacteria > Pseudomonadota > Alphaproteobacteria > Rhizobiales > Xanthobacteraceae > BOG-931. The sequence continues at coordinate 15,058 of CAWFLM010000015.1, forward strand.
GACAACGCGCCGTCGAAATCCTTCTTGCTGTATCGGATCAAGCCGCGTTCGTTATAAGCGCCGGCATTTTTCGGATCGAGGCGAATCGCCGCGTCGAAATCGGCGACGGCACGATCGTCGTCGCCCTTGTGATGCCACGCCTCGCCGCGGTTGAAATAGACATCGGCGCCGTTGGGTGCGATGCGAATGGCTTCGTTGTAATCGGCAATGGCGCGATCACGATCGCCTTTGTCGTCAAGCGCGTTGCCGCAATTCATGTAGGCATGCGCGTTCTTCGGGTCGAGACGCACGGCGTCGGTGAAATCGGCGATCGCGCCGTCGAGGTCGCCTTTCCGGTAGCGGCTCATGGCGCGCTGATAATGTCCGTTGGCGTTGTTTGGATCGAGACGGAGGCCCTGGTCGTAGTCGGCGATGGCGCGGTCATCGTCGCCTTTCTCATGCCAAGCGAGGCCGCGGTTCAAAAAAGCAATAGCGTTGTTGGAATCAAGAGCGATGGCGGCGCCGAGGTCGGCGATGGCACGGTCGTAATCGCCCTTGTTCCGCCATGCGATGCCGCGATAGGTGAGCGCCTCCGGATCTTTGTCTCTGAGTTGAAGTGCCTGATTGAAATCGGCGATGGCGTGGTCCCAATCGGCCTTGATGACCCAAATCAGACCGCGATTGGCGAAGTAGGAGGATGATTTTGGGTCGAGGCTGATTGCGGTGCTGTAATCCGCTAGGGCCTGATCGATATCGCCCTTGGCTCGCCAAACACTCGCGCGGCCGTTGTAGGCGTTTGCATATTTCGGATCGAGCGCGATGGCACTGTTATAATCGGCCATGGCGCGGTCGAGATCATGCTTGTCCCCCCAGGCCGCGCCCCGGTTTTGGTAAGCAACCGCGTACTTGGGATTAAGGCTGATGGCCTGGTTGAAATCGTCTATGGCGCGGTCGAGGTCATTCTTACGGTGCCAAAGAGAACCGCGATCATTGTACGTTATGAAGGACTTGGGGTCGAGGCTGATTGCTTGGTTATAGTCGGCCATCGCGCGATCCATGTCGCCCTTGTCGCGGTACGTGTCGCCTCGGCTAGCATAGGCGTCTGCGTTTTTTGGATCGAGACGGATGGCGTCGTTAAAATCAGCCAAAGCGCGATCGAAATCGTGTGTGAGTAGTAGTGTAAGTCCGCGATTATAATAGGTGCTGGAAACGTTGGGATCGAGCGCAAGCGCCGCGGTATAGTCGGCGATGGCGTGATCGTGGTCATGCTGAAGATCGTCCAACGCATTACCGCGATTGACGTACGCTCTCTCCCGGTCATGCACCGATGCTGTTTTGTCCTCGATGATGCGCGTGCAAGCGGCGATAGACTGGTCGGTTTCCAATTGGCAAGTCTGTTTGTCGGTTGGATCGGCATAGGCTGCCTTCATCGCGACAACCATTGCGAGAATTATGACCGCGGCGCCTGAGATAGGCATCGATTGATGATGCCGAATCCGCGCGATCGCCGTATCGGTCGATCGCAATCGGAGGCGCGCTTCGCCGGGAGCATTCATGTAGCCCTCTCTCGTTACCCGTCAGTCGCCGCGAACCGATCGAGAGGGATCCGGCCCAAATGCATTAGATCCGACCGTTCCCGCAAATCCGCCCATGCCCCAAATTGCGGTTGCCCAGGCGGCGACACAGCTTCCAATCCATTCAGCAGAGTCTCCAAAAAGTGCCGCGACAAGAATAATCCCGGCAAGGATGAACAGGAAAAGACCACCCGCCCACTTGGCTGAAAGATCGTGGTCATGACATCGCTTCACTCCTATAGCCAGCGACGAAATTCCAGCCGGGAGGAAAGCCAGAGCGCCGACCAGCGTCCAATAAGCCGTTGGAGAGATGTTTTCATTTGTTGTCACCTCGCTGATTACGGTCCAGACCACGACGGCATAGACGCATTGGATCGCGACGCAAATCCAATATCTCTTTCGATCGAGGCGGCCATTAAAAGAGAAAAGAATCTCAAGCCCGCTGCGAATTTTTCCGCGATGCGTGTCTACGATTGCGGACGAAGGGCGCGTGGCCGGTGCGGCGCCGGTGGGCGCCGGCGTATGGGTTGAAGCGGGCGGAGCAGCGTTCGCGGCCGGCTGAACTCCTGATAAAGACGGATTAGTGGCTGCTGGAGCACCAGTGCTCGTCGGCGATTGAAACAGCGTGGAATGCGAGACTGGGGTTGGAGAGTTTGCCGTATGCGCCGGCGACCGGCGCGCTTGCGTCCTCGGCGGCGTCGCGCGCCCCCAGGAAACTTCCGGCCCAAATCGGTTCGGTCCGACGGTGCCGCGCTCGCAGCCGAGAGCGAAAATGGCCCAGCATATAAAAGGCCACGCTATGAATAGAGCAATTCCAGTAGCAGTATCCGATAGATTACCGGAGATAAGGCCGCGGGCCGCTGCCAACGGCATGACGAAATAGAGCGCGATCGCCGTCGCGGGGATGCCGTAATAGAGAAGGATCCACCAGCCCGAAATGTTCCGGTCGTGCAACCGGCCTATCGCGACCGTCACCGCGGAAAATGCGAACGGAGCACCCACCACACCGAAGATCGTGTAGCCGATGGCCGGAGGCCAACCGGCCAACTTGATGACGCCAGCTAGGATGGCGAAAACGAGAAATCCAGCACACACGTAGAAACTGCCAAGCATAATCCAGAATTGCTGTCGCCCCACGCGAGAGCGAAGGGGAAATATTTGGTGCCGCATCACCGACAGGCTGAGAATCAGCCCGATGACAAAAGTTGCGGGCCATGCGACAACAGTGCCGATGAGGAAAAGGATGCCGATGAACTCCGGCGCGGCGCTTCCTTTTGTTGTTTTTATTGTGGGTGCAGCGGCAGGCGTGGGAGAAACTTTGGCGAGGGGGTCTTTATTGGCTGGATCGGTCGCGGGCGAACTCATCGACACCCCTCGGAACTGTGCGGGCAGCCACCATCCCATCGAACCGGGATCGCAGACTGCGTTTTGATCCGCAGACGCGGTATGTAATAATTTTACATGGACTGGACGATCGCACAAGGATTTATCGATCGTGAATTCAACCAACAAAGAAGTGTACCTTTGAGCGTCGCAACGCTGACAATCTCTTGGCCCGCCCCAAGGTCCGCAACGCAGCAACGGTGTTCGGCGGAGATCCAATGACCCAAGGTTCAATGATCGGCAGGTTATCGCCACGGCGAGCGAGCGGGCGCCACGCCTGTGCCGCCGCGCTGTCTATCCTGTTGGCGGGCGGCATCCTGGTCGCTCAGGTTTGGCCGGTGGCGGCCGACACTGGGGACAAGATAGGCTGGTCGGCAACGACCGATCCGCGCAAACGCGTATTCCTGATCTATGTGCCTTCCGCCGGCGCGCCACGGACCCTCAACTTCGCCTGCCTGCGCGACGTGGATGATTTGACGGTTTATTCGGAAGGCGTTGCCGGCAATCTGCCCTCAGGCCCCGCTACCCTGACTATGAGCAACGGCAATGCGCGCTACGATGTTGCAGGCAATATCGCACCAGACCTGATAAGCAAACTGCCGACATTCACTGGCGAAATAGCCGACGACAAAAGGGCCTTGAGCGGCATCTCAGCCAAACTTGTTCCGATCCTTCAGGGATCCGGGCCGATCCTCTACAAAATTAGCGCGGGTACGGCGCCCGACGGCATATTGAAAAGCCCGAGTCCGATCCCCGTCGGCGGCTTGGCAGCGCCCTTGGCAAAATTCAAGTCCATTTGCTTCGGTCCGTGACGATTCATGGTGTCTGCTCTACCCCCAATATGCGGCCATCGATCGGCAACGTTTGTATGTCCGCCTCGGGCCAAGAGGCTCCTCTTACGGGTCACCAGAAGAACAGACGCCTTCGTGGTGCACTACGCGCTAGGTGATGACAATCTCCCCCCTTGACCGAAGCGGCCTCCCGGAGACCGCCATGAAATTGGCCTTTCGCCTCCTTAATGTATTTTTCCGTATAGTCGCCCACTGTGCGGTCGTTGCGTGCGGAATTGGAGCGGTCCAAACCTTCAACGATGGAGAGTATTTATCCTCGGTCATATTTAGTCTGATCTGCGCCTACATGGTGCTGCGGCTGGCTGCCTGGTGGCTGAAACGACTAGCCCGCAACGCGCGACCTCTTTGACTAAAGAGGCCGTCAACTGAGGCGACCGCTATTGATGCCTCGCTTTCACCTTGCCGACGCAGCGACCCAGGCCGCCTTGAGAGTGCAAGCGACCGCCCGCTCCACGGTATTTTGACGCAAACGCGCCACGACTTAGCTCTTCTTAGGCAGCCCGGTTGGACCAGCAGGCGTGGCCTGCTTCCCTCCTGCTCACGTTTTGACTAAACTCCCCCCAGTGCGACCGAAGAGGGAGCAAAATCTGAGAAACTTTTTCGAACCTTTTTGCAAAAGGCTTGCAACATCAACTTGGTCCCGTAGCTCAGCTGGATAGAGCGTTGGTTTCCTAAACCGAAGGCCTAAGAGAACAAAAACCCGAGTGGAGGTGGCCATTCGGTTCCTGTTTGAGACAAAAATTGCCGGGGGTTAAGTCTCTGGGACGCACCGTCGACGCAACCGAGATGGGGCATAATCGCGGAAGGCTGCATAATAGCGAACCATCGGCGGGTGACTTGGTTCGCACACTGGGCAGGGCGTGCCGGCCCCCTTTGTTCTTTGCCGATCGTTATCCGCCGGCACGCCGCGCGGTTCTACGGCCGACCGCAATCGGCCGACCATACGGTCGGTCTATGATCGCCGACCTAGTGGGCTCCGGGCGGGTTCGCCGCCATCCCCACCGTCGCGCTTGATCCGCCTCATCGTGCGGCTTCTCCCGCGGTCCCCGCGCTTGTCGGGTCCGGGTCCCCATTAACGGTCCAACTCAATAGCTGACTGAGCCCGAGCTCCGTATTCAGGCCGCAACTCCTTCCACCTCAACGAGCTTCTGGAATTCGAGGAGGATTTCCTGCTGGTGCTGGGCCAGATAGCGCACCACCCGCGCGTTGCCGAGGAGTTTGCCGAGATAGCCGTTCGCCAATACCAAATCGAGGTGATCCGTGCCGTAGGATTGCTCCGCGATCCGGAATTCTCGATCAAGATTGGCTGATTCCCGTTCCATGAGGGCGACCTGCTCACTCGACAGCCCCTTGACGGATTTCGGCTTGTAACCTTCCGCAAGCTGCGCCTGCGGAGTCGCAGCGACGAGCGACCTGGCGTAGCCAATCGTGTATTTATTCATCGCGACCATGAGTTCGGCGGCCTCAATCTGGCGCAATGGCGCCAGTTTCTTGAACTCCACCAACGCGGAGATCGCGACGTGCTTGTCTTTGAGAATCTCTGCCGCTTCACTGCATATTCCGTCCAGTAGGCGGCGCTTTCGTTTTATGCTTGCGACATCAACGTTCAGTGATTTCGCGAGGCGTCCCTCGGACACCCCGCGCTCGATTGCCTTCAGGATCATCCGGTGTTCCTGGATGATCGCGATGCGATTAACGCGTTTGTTATACGTAAAGGCCTCGTCTTCAATGGATATGAGGCACACGACCTCGGTTTCACCGCGGTCCTTCAGGGCCTCTATTCGCAAGTGACCATCGAGCAGCAGATATTTGCCAGGATCGTTGCGATCGCGCGCCACGACTGGTGGCTCTACAATTCCGATCTCACCAATGGACGCTACGATTTGCGCATATTTTGGAGTCTTCTTAATGACGTCAGATACAATCTTCAGTGGCTGTATGTCACCAATAGCCAAACGGCGACTGGCTTCCTCAAATCCCATCTGGACTGCTGTGTGAGCCCTCCTCGGCACGGTCAGGCCTGCGCCCAAGCCTGAATACGGTCGCCGAGGTTTTTGGGAAGGGTGTCCAATCCTTCGGCTCGCAGCAGCGTTATGAAATTCTCTTCCGTGAACAGTTTTCGCATCGCCTCCGTTATGAAAATCAACCGGTCCCGTGTCGCGTTTGCCTTTCGGATGAGAACGCGTTTGCGATCAACGTCCTCCCGATAAACGCGGATCAAGGCAGTCGAGGATAGTGATTGCTCGCGCCTTTGCGATCCGGTGTGAAACCCCTTTCCCCTACGGCGTCTCTGTTCGATTAGGCGTTTGGCGATTATCAACTTTCGCCCGCGCAATACCTTGTTTTCGTAGGCCTGCTGCAGGATGGATTGGACCTCGGTGTCGTCCGACTGTGCAATTTCAACCGCAATACTGACGGGAACGTGGCCCAATTCTACCGCTCGCAGGAGTCTATGCTCGCCATTCTCCAGAAGTCCGATGACGGCCTTTACGTATTCGACCGTGAGTCCGGTCTTTCGAGCAATATCTGGTTCCTCGTAGCCGCGGCTCTTAAGGCCCTGGATATCATGAAGCAGGTCGATGGCTCGATGCTGGCGCCTAGCGAAATTTTCAACCAGGCTCATGACTTCACAGTCTTCGGGCGTGGCGATCATCACGAGAGCAGGAATCTCGGCTTGGCCGAGTGCTTGATAAGCTTCTAACCGGCCTTGGCCGCAAACCAGTTCATAGCGTGGTCCATCCGGAGCGTGGTGTTTGGTGACGCTGATGGGCCTCTTGAGGCCTAATTGTGCAATGCTCGTAACAATGTCCTTGAAGATTTTCTTATTTCGGACTCGCGGATTGACGACGGTAATCCGGTCTACCGAGATCATCGTGACTGATTGATGGGCCTTGCCTTCCATCATACGATCTCCATGAGCTTGGAACGGGCAGCCAATTCGAACAATGCTTCGAGGCTCTCAAAACGATAGGCGTCGAGCCAAAGGCCATTGTGTTCGGCAAGCCGAATTCGAGGCTCTGTCATGTCGATCCGAGGGAGAAGGTAGTAGTCGAGTGGGCCCCTATTAGACTGATCCATCCTCAGTGCGATCGTGATGTCGGGGCGAAGTCCCGCATCGAACCGGATATGCCAACGGAGCGATCCTGCGGCCGTTTCCCTGCATCGAACAATGGTTATTGAGGCCGTGAACTCGTCATTGATTGTGAGGAGGTCGGTCGCCGGGTCTTTTCTGACCTGGCCTCCGAAGCTCACGATGCCGGCAATTGCGTCTGCCACAATGTGCGGAAACATTCGTCGGAGGGTGCGATTGATCTCGATGTATTGGTAATCACGATCAGGCGAGAATCCGACAAGCTCGTAAGCTCGCAAGAGACTGCCAAATCGACCGCTGTAGGCGCTGCTGGACGGGCCCCGATCAAACTCGTCAATGATCAGCCCCGAGAGGTATCCATTCGTCTCCAATAGGCCCCGAAGTATGGCCAACATCTCATCATTCGAAAAACGATACGCCCGCTGCCGAATTATGACCTGCGCTGCATCGAATAGTTGTCGTTCGACGATGGGGTCGAATACGCCGTCGGCGCGGATCCACATTTCAGGGCTATTATGGACGCGCTTTCTCTTGAGCTTGAACGAGGCGCGGTTCCAAACGTTATTTCCGATATATTTCTCGTTGATTAGAATTTGATGGACGGTGCCGCGGGTCCAGGGCCGTCCGAGATCGGTTGGAATGCCTCGCGCATTTAGGGCCTCAGCGATTTCGTGCTCGAGTTGTCCGCCCTCGACGAACGCCCGATAAATCCACCGAACAGTTTCTTGTTCCTCGGGGGGGCCTGGAACAAGGACGACCCGATCCGTCTGGATGCTCTTCTGCTCGCCTCTTGCTAGTGTGCCTTTGACCTCGCCGCTTTGATCAATCAGGCTGCGGCGCAGCCCAAATCCCGAAGGACCGCCTTGGCGATAGCCCAGTTCGATCAATCTACATTGCCCTGCGAATACCTTAACTGAAAGCTCCCGGCTGTATTCGCCGGCCATTGCCCGCTTCACGCCCTTCACGATGGTAGAGACTGGGCTACCATCATTCTCAAACTGCTCGGCGCAATATTGGACGCTGATGCCGGCCCGCTTACAGATATATTCGTAATAGGCACTCTCGTCGGCGTCCTGAAAGCGGCCCCAGCGACTAACATCGTAGACTAGGATAGTCGTGAAATCGGCTGTCCCATCTTGGACATCAGCGATCAACTTTGTGAGTGCGTCACGGCCACCCAGACTAAGACCGCTTTTTCCTTCGTCAGCATATGTGCGCACGACCGTCAGCCCACGTCGGGCTGCGTATGACTGGATGGCTTCTGCCTGGTTTTCTGTCGAATATCTTTGATGATCCGTCGACATGCGGACGTACTCGGCCGCACGTGCGAACACTGAGGGCATCGGTCCGTTAACCTCAACTACGCCTTCAGTTCGACTGGCACTCACAACGCTCATTCCGACAGTTGCCTAAGGCCATTGGGGACCGAGAAGTGAGTAGCCGTCACCGCTTTGGCACGACCGTACGTCACGGGTTCCGCGGCTTCAGGTGCACTTTAACTGCGGAGATGCGGAAAGATGTTTCCGAAAAAGGGCAACTATTTTCCAATCGCTACCGGTGAGGGAAAGCGCAAGCTAAGTTACCCGGCGGCAATCTCCGCCGCGCTGCGGGCCGAACTCGGCGACAGCCATCAGGCGGCAAAAACAGTCATGCGATGGACCGGGGCGAGCGAGCGAACAGCCAAGAACTGGATTGCAGGGAGGAAGGGCCCTCGCGGAGAGCACTTGCTCGCTCTTATCAGTCACTCGAATGGGGCACTCGAAATTATCCTCAGGCTGGCTGGTCGAGAAGACCTCATTGCGGCGAAGGGGCTCTTGGACGCGCGAGATGCCCTTGCTGAGATGCTCGCACGAATCGATGCTTGGATGAGTGGTGAGGGGCGAGCATTGCGGAGATAAGACGCGCGAGGAAGTGGTGCTTCGGTTCCCGTTTGAGCCCAAAAAATTGCTGGGGTAGGGGCCTGGGGTAGGCGTCTAAACCGAAACCAAATTCCGGCATAACGAACAGTATGTTACAGGAACAGTGTGGCGTCCTCCACGGCACCAACCTTCGCTCGCGGAGCGGAGCGAAGGTTGCCCGCCGTAGCTTTAGCGAAGGTGGGCTGAGCAAACCGCCGCGAGCTTCGGTTGGCAAGCCAACCTTCGCTCGCGGAGCGGAAGGTTGCCCGCCGTAGCCTTGGCGAAGGCGGCCCGAGCCAGCCGCCGCAGCTACGGCTGGCAAGCCAGCGCACAAACTTCTACAAAGCGTCTCATGAAATTCGCCCACTTCTCCCACATCTGGGCCAAGCCCGGGATGGCGCCGCATGCGCGTTACGAACAGCTTTGGCGCGAGCTCGAGGCCTGCGACGCGCTCGGCTTCGATTATTCGTTCTGCGTCGAGCATCATTTCCGGCCCGACGAGAGCTGGATGTCGTCGCCGTCGCTTTACGCCGTCGGCGCCGGCGCGCGCACCAAGCGGCTGCGCATCGGGCCGATGGGCTATATCGTGCCGCTCTATCATCCGCTGCGGCTCGCCGAAGAGATCGCCATCGTCGACCAGATGCTTGGCGGGCGCATGGAGCTTGGGCTCGTTCCCGGCATCAATGCCGATTACTTCCGGCCGTTCGGGCTGGATTACAGCCAACGCAAATCGCCGACGTTGGAATTCGTCGATTACCTACGCGCTGCGTTCGGCGACGTGCAGCCGTTCTCGTTCCACGGCCAGGAATTCCATACCGACAATGCGCGGATTTCGGTTGCGCCGGCGCAGCACCCGCATCCGCCGTTATGGATGATGAGCCGCGATCCGCAGACGCTCGAATTCTGCGCCACGAACGCTATCAATCCGGGCTATTTCCTGGTCTATCCGCGCGTCGACGCCGCGCCGCGCTACCGCAAATTTCTGGGCGATTGGAGGGCGGCGGGCCAGACGCAAAAGCCCAACATCGCCTATTGCACCGTGGTCTATGTCGACGACACCGACGACAAGGCGATCGAGACGGCGTTGTTTCGGGCGAGCCGCGCTTATGAAGGCTTTCTGGCGCCGGCAAAGCCCGGCGAGAGCTTCGACGAGCGCGCCAAGGAGCACGCCAAGATGTTCGTCGGCCGCGGCGAGCCCGGCGCCTCGGAAATCATGCAGCATCTGTTCGACGGTGATTATCTTTATAAGAACGATCTCGTCTTTATCGGCTCGCCGGATACGGTCGCCGGCAAAATCCGCGCCGCTGCCGAAGCGGGCGTGTTCAATGTCTTCATGGGCGAATTCAATTTCGCCGATCTGCCGGAGGATGCACTGCTGCGCTCGATCCGGCTGTTCGGCGAGCAGGTGATCCCGGCGCTAAAGGGCTACGAGCCGTTTTAGAACCACCTCTCCCCGCGCGCGGGGAGAGGTGAATCACTGCGCCTTGGCCAAGTCCGGATGCGCCGCCAACCGCGCTTTGTTGAGCAGGTAGATCAGCAACGTCACCACCGCGCCGGCGGCGAAAGGCAACGCCGACCACACGTAAAGCTCTTCGACCGGAAGGCCGACGAACAGCGCGCCCAAGAGCGGGCCGACGATGGCGCCGAGCCGGCCGATACCGAGCTGCCAGCCGGAGCCGTTGGCGCGCAGCATGGTCGGATAGATGAGCGCGCCGACGACATTGATGCCGGATTGGATGCCGAGCACGATCGCACCGGCAAAGAACGTCGCCGTGAGCAGCGCCGTGGTCGAGGTCAGTCCGGCATAGCCGATCGAGGCGACGACCGGCACCGCGACGACGAACAGGACCGCAATGGCGAGAAAGCGCGCCCGCTGCAGCCACCAGCACAGCACCAGCGCGCCGACGGTGCCGCCGACTTGGAGCGCCGCGCCGGCCAGCGCCGCGGTTGCCGGCGCCACATGCGCGGCGCCCATCAGCGTCGGCGTCCAGCTGATGAGGAAGAAGTAACCCATCAAGTTGCAGGCGAACATCAGCCAGGTCAGCGGCGTGATGGCGGCAAGCCCGTTGCCGAACAGGTAGATCGGGTTCGAGCTCGGCGCCTGCTCCTCGTCCTCGATCACGAACTGCGCATTGGGCGGCACCTTGAAGTCGGGGCGGATTGCGGCGAGCAGCGCCACCATCTTGGCGCGCTGACTTTCGTGCAGCGTCATGAATTTGATCGATTCCGGCAGGGTCATGATCGCGGCGAGCGCCAGCACCACCGGCACGACGCCGCCGATTTCGAACAAGATTTGCCAGCCGTATTGCGGCACCAGCGCCGCGCCGACAAAGCCGGCCATGGCGCCGCCGAGCGGCACTAGGCCGACGGCGATGATCGCCAAGGTCGCGCGTAAATGGCGCGGCGCCGAACTCGACATTGATGGCGACGAGGTTTGGAATGACGCCGCCGATGCCGAGCCCGGCAAGGAAACGCAGCCAGGACAGCTGGGTCAGATCGGTTGAATAGGCCGCCGCATAGGTCAGCACGCCGAACAGAAGGTTGGCAAGAATGAGCGCGGTCTTGCGGCCGTAGCGGTCGCCGATCCAGCCGAAGATCTGCGAGCCGAACAAGACGCCGATATTGCTGGCGCTCAAAACCAGGCCGAGCGCCTTCGGCGGGATGTGCCATTCGGCGATCAAGTGCGGCGCGGCAAAGGCGATGGCGCCGATATCGTAGCCGTCGATCATCGCCAGAAGAACGGACCAGACGATCAGCTTGATCTGGAACGAACCGAGCCCGTATTCGTCCAAAAAATGCGAAACTTGAACTTTTGCCTCGCCGGCCATCGTTTCCCCCGAAGAGTTTTTGTCGCGTTTTGGCGCAAGCCGTGTTTCGCGGCAAGCGCCATGGCGTGGAAGCTAGGGCAGCTTGGCGGCAAAGGAAAGCGGCAATCGGAGGCAGTTCGCGAGAGTTGGGCAATCGCCCCACGCTGCGGCTTTCCCGCGCTCGCGATAACCAATAAAGTCGCGGCGACAGGGTGCGAAGATTTTCACGGCAAAAATCTCAAGGCAAATACGTCAGGGTAGGATCGTCATGGACATGAGCGTGTCAGTTGCCCCGCAGCAGGAGGCGCCCTTAAACGCAGGAAACGCAAGCCAGACGCGGCCCAATTCCAGCGGTCTCGACGAATGGCTGGCGAAGGTCGAAGCCATGGGCGAGCTCAAGCGCATCAGCGCCGAGGTCGATCCCGACCTCGAAGCCGCCACCATCACCTATCTCGCCGCCAATGAAAAAGGCCCGGCGCTGTTATTCGAGAACATCAAGGGTCATCCCGGACATCGCGCGCTCTACAACATGATCGGCTGCAACCTGTCGCGGTTCTGCCTGATGATCGGGGAAGAGCCGGTGGATCATCCGCTCAAGGCGGTGCAGGCGCTGCAGCGCAAGATGGGCCGCACCATGAAGGCCAAGGAGGTGGCGGCGGAAACCGCGATTTGCAATCAGAACGTCTCCACCGGCGACTCAATCGACATCCGCAAGTTTCCGGCGCAGCGCATGTGGCCGCTCGACGGCGGGCTTTATCTCGGCACCGGCGACGCGGTGGTGACGCAATGCCCGGAGACCGGGCGCGTCAATGTCGGCACCTATCGCATGATGATCAAGGGGCCGCGCGAAATCGGCATCTACACCTCGCCCGGCAAGGACGCCACGCTCGACCGCGAGAAATGGTGGAAGATGGGCAAGCCGATGCCGATCGCCGCCGCCTACGGCATCGATCCGCTGTTGTTTTTGGTCGCGGCGACGAGCTTTCCCAAGACCGAATGCGAATACGACTATTACGGCGGCATCAACGGCGCCCCGATCGAAGTATTCAAGAGCGATCTCACCGGGCTGCCGCTGCCGGCGCGCGCCGAGATCATCATCGAGGGCTTCGTCTATCCGGACGAGACTTTCGCCGAAGGCCCGTTCGGCGAATTCACCGGCTATTACGGCCGGCCGGTCGGCGCCACGCCCTATATGCGGGTCGAGAAAGTGCGCTTCCGCAACAATCCGACCCTGACCTGCGCGCTGATGGCCGACGGTCCGGCCAACGAATGTGGATTGTTCTGGGCGGCGCTGCGTTCGGCCGCGATCTGGTCCGACCTGCAGAAGCTCGGCATTCCCGGCATCCAGGGCGTCTGGTCGATCCCGGAGGCCGCCGGCTGGGGCATCACGGTCGTGTCGATCAAGCAGATGTATGCCGGCCATGCGCCGCAGGTGATGGCGCTCGCCGCGCAATGCACCGGCGGCGCCTATTTCGGGAAATATGTGATCGTCGTCGACGACGACGTCGACCCGAGCAATATCCATCAGGTGCTGTGGGCGATGGCGACGCGGTCGCGCCCGGCGCAATCGATCGATATTTTGCGCGAGACCTGGAGCACCTTCCTCGACCCAAGTCTCAATCCGCCGGAAATCCGCCCGTGGGGCTCCAAGGCCCTGATCAACGCCTGCATGGATTACCGGCACATCAAGACATTCTCCAAGCGCACCAAACTGTCGAAACCGATGTACGATCAAGTCGCGGCGCGCTGGCACGAGCTCGGCTTTGCCGGCAAGCCGATGGAGGTGACGGTGTTCGAAGACGCGGCGCCGGGCACGCCTGTGGAGTGACGCCGTCGCTACGCGCTTTGCAATGACGGATGGGTTCTGCTTTTCATATTGTCGTAAACGCGCCGCAGGCAGCGTTTCAATACGACAAGCTCGTCACGCGATAGACCGGCGATAGCGTCGTTTTCGCATTGCCGCGCCATGGGAATGAGGCGCGACACAAGCGCGTTGCCTTTGCCCGAGAGCCTGACGGTCACTTCGCGGTTACTGTTGGCCGAGCGGCTGCGCGTCGCCAAACCCAGCTTCACCAGCCGCGACACCAGCCGCGACAAAGTCGAGGCGTCGATGCTGGTGTGATCGGCAAGGTCGATCTGGCGTTGGCTGCCGTTCGCCGCCATGACCGCCATGACCCGCCACATCGCGATGCTGAGCCCATGCTCGGCCAGCGCCTCTTCGCCGAACTGGTCGGCAATGATAGTGCCGACGCGATTGACCAAGTACGGCAGGTAATCGCTCAAATCGAGCTTGTGCTGGCTTATTGCGAGCATCTGGCTAACCGGCTGCGGTGGAACGCGGAATCACAAGCGGGAGTATAGCGTCAAACTAATGCATTTACAACAGATGCATTTTCAACTATTATTCGTCAATAGCGTCGGGACAATGGCGCGCCATGGGAGGCTGCGATGGATTTCGGCTACTTCACGCTGAGCGACAATCACTACGAGAACAACACCCGCTCCTCGAACCAGTTCGTCGCCGACATCACCGCGGAAGCGCTTTATGCCGACAAGCTCGGCATGCATTCGGCCTGGATCGGCGAGCACCATTTCAATTCGCTCGGCGTGCTGTCGTGCCCGGACATGGTGCTGGCCTATGTCGCCGCCAATACCACGCGCATCCGGCTGGCGCCGGCGGTCACGGTGCTTCCGCTGCACCATCCGATTCGCGTCGCCGAGCAATGGGCGACGCTCGATCTTTTGTCCGGCGGCCGCGTCGATTTTGCCTGTGGCCGGGGCTACGACCGGCGCGAATACCAGCCGTTCCACGTCTCGTTCGACGATAACCAGGGCATCTTCGAAGAAGGCCTCGAAGTAGTGCGGCGGCTGTGGGCTGCCGACGACCGCATTTCCCATCACGGTAAAAATTATTCGTTCGATGATGTACGCATTACGCCAAAGCCGGTGCAAAAGCCGATCCCGGCCTACGTCGGATCGTTCTCTAAGCCGTCCATCGAGCTCGCGGCACGCTTGGACTGCGGATTGATCGTGGCGCCGTTTGCGGCGGCGCTCAGCTTCGGTGGATTAAAGCAGGTGTCCGACCTCTACCACGAGACTTGCGCCAAGCGTGGCACGAAGCCCCATCGGCTGATGTGCAGCTATTTCATTCACTTCGCCGACAACAAGGCGGAGGAGGACGCTGCCCGCGCCCGCCAGATCCGCTATTACCAGGAATGCGTCATCCCGGCTTTGCCGGGCGATCCGAAGACGGCACCGCCGAGCTATCGCTATTTCGTCGACATGGTCGCCCGGCTGAGCAAGGTGAAGGCGGAGGATCTGACGGAAAATTCGGTGCTGCTCGGCTCACCAGCGCGCATCAGCGACACCTTGAAGAAGGTCGAGGCGGCCGGCTTCGACGAGGTGATCCTTTATTTCAACGTCGGACAAAAGCCGCACGGCCAGGTCAAGGACGAGATGGCCCGCTTCATGGCCGAGGTGGCGCCCGCTTTCGCCGGCGCACGCAAAGAGGCCGCGGCGTAATTCGACAGAGGCCCGCTCACCGCGATTTCGGCTGATCCAGCACGCGCTCTGCGATTCACGCGTCTTCGTCATTGAGGCGTCATGGTCACCCCGTGATTGGACGGATATTTGCGTCATCGCACTTGCGGGCTGGCGCTCGGCAAAATCACCGGCGAGGGGACCGTGAAAATTTACGGTCGCGTAGTGGGCGAGCCGCGCGCAACGATCATCTTGATCTCCGACTGGGCTTGTATCCACTGGGCTTGTATCCGCCTCGGCTTGGGCTGCCGCTTTCACTGTTTCAAATAGCCTTTTTCCAGTTCGTCGAACTCAGCCGACGATTGGCAATCTATTGCCTCGCCCGACGACAGATAAAATTCGCAAACGGACGGCGGCTTTTCTTCGGCGTCTTTTTCGCCATCGCCGAACGACAGATACGCACCGTACTCCCGACCCGCGGTATCCATCAGCGATTTGTTGATGGCTACCTTATCCCCATTGTTAACGGCCTCGATAATCTCGATTTCTACGATGCATCTGTTCAGCCGTTCGTTGTAGTAATCGGCAAAAACAGTGCGCCCCTTCTTTCCGCTTGCAATCTGAGCGAACCGTTCGCGCGCCTGTTTCGTGCATCGCCGCTGACGATCGGTAATGCCCTGTCCGGATAATGCGGACGATCCGAGGGTAGGCTTTTGCACGGCGTGGCCGCGTGCTTGAAGAGGTGCTCCCCGAAAACAGGCGAAAATGCCGAGAGAGCTTACGGCGACAATAATAAGCGTTGTGACAAATCGATCAGGCAACCCTGGCCCTTACGGATCGAGTTCGGTGTCCCAATACAGATAATCGAGCCAGCTGTCGTGCAGGTAGTTGGGCGGAAATAGCCGCCCGTTGCGGTGCAGATGTTGCACCGAGGGCTGGAACGGCCGCTGCGACGGGAACATCTTGGCTTCGTCCGGCGTCAAGTTGCCTTTGCGCAGATTGCACGGCGAGCAGGCGGCGACGACGTTGTTCCACATCGTGTGCCCGCCACGCGAGCGCGGGATCAGGTGATCGAACGTCAGCTCGTCGCGCGCGCCGCAATATTGGCAGGCGAAGCGGTCGCGCAGGAACACGTTGAATCGCGTGAAGGCCGGGTGGGTCGAGGGCTTTACGAAGGTCTTCAGCGACACCACGCTCGGCAGCTTCATCTCGAAGCTGGGGCTATGCACCGAGCGATCATAATTGGCGACGATGTTTACCCGTTCGAGAAAGACCGCTTTGATCGCGTCCTGCCACGACCACAGCGACAGCGGGTAATAGCTCAACGGCCGGAAGTCGGCGTTGAGGACCAGGGCCGGAAAGCCCGATGGCGATACATGAGCGTTCAAAGCGACGCTCCCACCTCGACTCAATGCCGCAGCGCGGCGATGGGCGGTAGTTTATAGGCAGGCGTGACAGGATTGTGAAGCCTGCCCCGAGGGTTACGAGCCATGCACCGGGCAGCCGCCGTTTCGGCGCGATCGCGCCCGTCGAAACGGTCACTGGCGGGACAATTCCGCAGCACCGGCCAGCCGCACCGCTTCGAGCGGCTCCCGGCCACGGATCAGGTCCGCGGCCTTCTCCGCGATCATGATGATCGGGGCATTGATGTTGCCGCCGACCAGGTCCGGCATGACCGAGCCATCGACGACGCGCAGTCCCTCGGCGCCGAAGACGCGAAGCTCGGCGTCGACCACGGCCAGCGGGTCGGAGGCGAGGCCCATTTTACAGGTACCGAGCGGATGATGGACGGTGATCGAATCGGTGCGGATATGGGCGTCGAGTTCGGCATCGGTCGCCGCGCCGGCGCCCGGCGCGATCTCGCGCGCCGAAAATGGTGCCATCGGGCCTTGCCGGCACACCTCGCGGGCCATGCGTAGCCCGGCGCGCAGCGTCTTCCAGTCGGTGTCGGCGGCGAGGAAATTCTGGCGAATGCGCGGCGCTTGTCGCGGATCGGCGGAGACGAGTTCGAGCCAGCCGCGGCTCTGCGGCCGCAACACTATGGCGCGACAGGCATAAGCATCGGCGTAAGCGCGGCGCACCGGCCACAGATACGGCGCCGCTGTCATCGGCGCCGCGTTGAAGATGAATTGCACATCGGGAAACGCGACGTCGGGGCGACTTTTCAGAAACGCCATGCGGCCGGTCGGCAGTCCGCTGGCGATGCCTTCGCCACGCAGATAAGCGCGGGCCAGCGCCGGCACGATGCGGTCGAACCGCATCGCGCGATGGAACGGGCCCGGTTCTTTGCGTGCATAGGCGATGCTTGCCGAAATGTGGTCCTGCAGATTCTCGCCGACGCCGGACAATGCCACCTTGACCGGGATGCCGTGGGCGGCGAGCTCGGCCGGATCGCCGATGCCGGACAGCATCAAAAGCTGGGGCGAATTGATGACGCCGCCGCAGAGGATGACTTCTCGTTCCGCGTAAGCGGTTATTGGCGTACCCCGTTGGATATATTCGACGCCGGCGGCGCGGCGGCCGTCGAAAACGATCTTGGTCGCCAGCGCCTCGATCTCGACCGCGAGATTCGGCCGTGGCAGCGCCGGCCGCAGATAGGCATCCGCGGCGCTGCAACGGTGTCCGTCCTTCACGGTCATCTGCCAGGTGCAGAAGCCTTCCTGCTGGGCGCCGTTATAGTCGGGCGTCGCCTTGTATCCGGCGGCGCGGCCGGCTGCGGCGAAGGCATCGACCAGCGGGTCGTCAAAACTCGCCGTCTGCGTCGACAGCGGACCCTCGCCGCCGCGATAGAAACTGGCGCCGCCTTTCCAGGATTCCTGGCGGCGGAAATAGGGCAGCACGCGGGCATAGGACCAGCCGCTCAATCCGGACGCCGCCCAGCGCTCGTAATCGCCGGGATGGCCGCGCACATAGGCCATCGCATTGATCGACGACGAGCCGCCGATGACGCGGCCGCGCGCGCATTCGAGTCCGCGGCCGCCGGTCGTCGCTTCCGCTTCCGCGAAATACATCCAGTCGTGCTTGCGGTTGAGCAGCAAATGCGGCCAGCCGAGCGGAATCTTGATCCACGGATCGCGGTCCCAGCCGCCCGCCTCGAGCAGCAGCACGCGGGTGCCCTTGTCCTCGGTCAGCCGCGCGGCCAAGGTGCAGCCGGCGGAACCGGCGCCGACGATGATGATGTCGTAGGTCTTGTTGTCGGGCATTCGCGCACCTGCGCCAAAAGCTTAGCCAGGGGGGCGCTACGCTGTCTATGGCAATACGTTCAGCGCTAGCCGCTCTTACTCAGCAGATCCTTGCGAACGTAGAAGAATTGCCGGCGCTCCGGATAGACGTCGGGCAGGATGGCGACGAGCCGGTAGTCGCTCGCCAGAGCGGCGTCGAGCATCGCCGCGGTGACAAGATTCGGCGGCTGCAGCGTCGGTTTATCCGGAACGAAGATGACGGACGGTCGCGACGCCAGGAGCTTGGCCATGGTCGGCGCGGCGTCGACCGCATCCGCCTCGGTGGCGTCGTGGAGATGCGCGGGGAATGGATAACGCGTCGGCAGGCAGGAATGGGTGAGGAGGTAGACGATCGGCGGCCCGTCATTGAGATAGATGCAGCCGTGCGCCGTGTAAGGCCGCGCCGCATCGACCATGGCGGCGACGCGGGGCTGGTCGAAGTCCCGAAAGCGATCGAGCGGCAGACCGATCACGAGGAGCGAGATCCAAGCGAACAGCGCCATGCCGACCGCGCCGCCGGTCACCGTTCCGAGAAGCGGTGCGCAGATAATCGTCGCCGGCACCAGCAACGGCAGGGCGTAATGATCGTAGTAGCTGCCAATCGCAAAGAAGTCGACGACCGAGAATGCGCCCCACAACAGAATGAACGGCATCGGCGCCGCGAACAGCTTGCGGCGAATCAAGAATGTGACCGCAAAAGCCGTTATCAGCAGCAGAGCCTCAAGATCCATGCCGCTGATCCGCAAGAATTTGACAACCGGAAAATTATCCGGCTGCTCTTTTTGCAGAATCGACAGGAAGTTTGCCTGGAAGAATTCGTGGCCGTGACCGATCAGCACGTAGAAGCCGGCGGCGAGCAGCGTCGGGGTGAGCGCGACCGCCGCCCACAGCGCTGCGCGCGCCGCAATGGATGGGTAGGCGACGTTGCGGCGCAGCAGCAAGACGATCAGCCAGAGGCCGAAGGCGACGCCGTCGATGGCGGCGGTGTATTTCACCTGAATGGCAAGCCCCGCCCACAGCATGCTGCGCAGACCGTGTCGCCATAGGCCGGCGGCATCGGGCGCTTCGCCGGCGCGGATCACTTCCAGAGCGCCGATCGCCATCAACAGGTTGTAGAACACCGGCGTCTGGCCTCCGGCGCCGCCGAGCACCGGCAAGTAGAGCAAGTAAGCCATGCCGGCGAGCAATGCGCCGCCCAGATTGGCGACGCGCTGCGCGATCAGAACGATGACGAACGCGGTGGCGGTGGCAAACAACAGCGCGCCGATTTGATAGGCAACGATGCCGTCGGGGCTTAGCGGGCGGAGCGCCGCGTAGATCAGGAACAAGAGGATCGGCTTGCGATCCCAGATGTCGACATAGGGCAGCGCCCCGTGCCACATGCGGTCGGCGACCAAGAGATAGAACTGCTCGTCGACCTGGATGGTGGGATCGCCGATGCGGCCGGCGCGCGTCGCCAGCGCCACCCCAAACAGCAGCAGGACGATCCAGACGGTTTTATAGGCCGCCAGATCCTTGCCGCGGCTCAAGCTTAGGGAAACGCTCGCCATCACGCGCTCCGAGGGACAGCTAGGTTTATTCGCGCTGGGTTAACCGACCGTGATGGCGTCAATCCCGAACAAGGTCCTGCCGGCCATTCCGGCGGCCTGCATGAGGAGCGCTGGACCGGCCGCGCCACGCCCTTTAGGTTGGCGCCCCCAAGCCGGAGACGTTGCCTTGCGCTACGACGACAACCTGACGACCGAACGAAAAACTTTCGTCACGCATCTCGAATGCTCGGAAACCGGCGAGCACTATGCCGCCGACGAAATCCAAAACCTGTCCCGCGTCGGTAAGCCCTTGCTGGTGCGTTACGACCTTGCCGGCGTGAAGCAGGCGCTGAGCAAGGACACGCTGGCGCAGCGTCCGCCGGACCTGTGGCGCTATCGCGAGCTTCTCCCGGTGCGGCGCAAGGAGGACATCGTCAGCCTCGGCGAAGCGATGACGCCGATCGTGCCGCTGCCGAAGCTCGCCGCCAAGATCGGCGGCGGCGAATTGTTGGTGAAGGACGAAGGCCGGCTGCCGACCGGCTCGTTCAAGGCGCGCGGCTTGGTCATGGCGGTATCGATGGCCAAAGCGCTCGGCATCAAGCACATGGCGATGCCGACCAACGGCAATGCCGGCGCGGCGCTCGCGGCCTATGCCAGCCACGCCGGCATCAAGACCACGATCTTCTGTCCGGAGGATACGCCGGAAGTCAACGTCAGCGAGATCGGTCTGCAAGGCGCACGCGTCTACCGTGTCAACGGTCTGATCGACGACTGCGGCAAGATCGTCGGCGAAGGTCGAGCAAAAGTTGGTTGGTTCGACACCTCCACGCTCAAGGAGCCGTACCGGATCGAAGGCAAGAAGACGATGGGCCTGGAGCTTGCCGAGCAGCTCGGCTGGAGCGTGCCGGATGTTATCTTTTATCCGACCGGCGGCGGCACCGGGCTGATCGGCATGTGGAAGGCGTTCGCCGAATTGGAGGCGATCGGCTTTCTCGGCGGCAAACGCCCGCGCATGGTCGCGGTGCAGGCATCGGGCTGTGCGCCGATGGTGCGCGCCTACGAACAAGGCATCGAACATGCGCCGCGTTGGGAAAACGCCCAGACCATCGCCTCGGGCATCCGCGTGCCGCAGGCGATCGGCGATTTCCTGATCCTGCGCGCGGTGCGCGACAGCCGTGGCTTTGCCATCGCGGTCAGCGACGAGGCCATTTCATCGGCGCTTGAAGAGGCCGCGCGCGAAGAGGGTTTTTTGATGTGCCCCGAGGGCGCCGCCACTTACGCCGCCTATAAGCAAAGCCTCGCCGACGGCCGTGTCACCCGCAACGAACGGGTTGTGCTGTTCAACTGCGCGACTGGGCTGAAATATCCGCTGCCGCCGATCCATCGCGCGCTCGACCGCCATAAGCCGATCGATTTCGCCGCATTGTAGGCAATTCATACGTCGCCTAGTAACGTTAACGTCGCCTTGCGCGTTGCGTGGACAACGGAGTTTATTTGTACTGCGCAACGAATAATCAATGTGTCTCAACTATTAGCGGAGGTGCAATTCCAGTTTTCTAGATGGTCGCTGTTGAGCGGGACGCGCTTGGCATGTTTCGAACTCTGACAAAATATTTCCGGCGGAATGTCGCTCGTTTCGCGGCCGCCCGGCATGGCACGACGGCTGTCGAATTCGCGCTGATCGCGCCGGCATTCCTGGCGATGCTGTTTGCGGTTATCCAATCGACGCTGTTTTTGTTTGCGCAGGAGACCCTGCAAAACGCCGCCGTCGAGGGCGGCCGCCTGTTCATGACCGGAAAGGCGCAGACTACCGGGACCACTGGGCTGAGCCAAACTCAATTCGCCAACGACGTCTGTCCGATGATTTCGGCGGTGTTTACCTGCAGTAAGCTGCAGATCAACGTAGCGGCCTATTCGTCTTTCGGCAGCGCGAGCACGTCCGCGCCTTCGCTGTATGACTCTAACGGCAATCCGATCACGAGCGGAACATACAGCCCCGGCACCCAGGGCGAGATCATGGTCGTGCAACTCGTCTATCCTTGGCCGATCATCGGTATACCGCTGGGCTCGCTATTCTCCAATACCGGCTACGGCACGACGGAGATGATGGGCATTTCCGCGTTTCGGGTGGAGCCCTATTGATCATGGCAGCGCCACTCCGCCTGCGGCGCCTCTATCGCCGGTTTGCCGCCTCGACCCGCGGCGTCGCCGCGATCGAATTTGCCATGGTCGCGCCGGTCCTCGCGGTCATGTTCCTTGCCTCGTTCGACGGCGGCCGGGGCATTGCCGCCTATATGAAACTGCGCGCGGCGACCTACGCGCTGGCGTCGATCACCAATCAATTTTCCACGATACAGTCGTCCGACATGACGTCCATCGTCGGAGCCACCGCCGCGGTGATGGCCCCGTATGCGACCACGGCAAGCAATCCGGTGATCACGATTTCGCAAATAACGATCAACAACAAAGGCAAGGCGACGATTAGCTGGAGCTATTCGCAAGGCGGCACGGCCCGCGCGAAGGGATCTTCGATAACCCTTCCAGCGACCGCGCTCCAGATCAACAGCTCCTATTTGATCCTGGCCGAAGTGAGCTACACGTTCACCCCGCTGTTCGGGCTGTTCTCTTCCGCCGCCATGACCTTTTCCGACAATCTGTACGTTACCCCGCGCATCAGCAATTGCATCAATTATCCGCCGGCCAGCGTCACGGGTTGCATCACAGGTTAGCGCGACCGCGCGGCAGCCGGCAGAATCGGGACCTCGCTGGCCCCAGTGCCAAAACTTCAGGGGACGTTGCAACCTCGGCTCGATCCGCCGCCGCCGGTCGCGGATGAGCGTGAGCGTTGCGAGATAAATGAAACCGGAGAATCCCTTGCGCAGCGGTCGGATTGTGCGCTTCGGCGGGAACTAATTTGATATATGCGCCGTGCTGACGGCCTGATCGAACATCGCGATCAACGCGTTGTTGATGTCGGTCGGCGTGTCTGCGGTGAAATAGAAGTTCGGCGAAGCGCAGCTCTGCAGCGCGGCCGGAATATTGGGGATATTGTCGTTGGCATAGATATCTTCGCTGCCGGCGAAGGTGGTGGGGTTCTGGATCGTCTCATAAGGAATATAAAGAACGGCAATGGTAATGCCACGGTTCTTGAGCGTGGTGCACAGCGTGTCGTCAATCGTCGTCGCCGAATTGGAATTGGGGCTGCAGCCGGCGTTGCCACCCCAGCTGCCGCCCGATTGCCATTGGCAATCCTGCGAGCCGTCGGTGATGAGAAAGACGTAAGGCAGCGCACTGGACGAGCTCGATCCGGTGCCGACCGAAGAAATTATGGTGTTCATGCTGGGAAAGGCATTCTCGAAATGCGTGCCACCGGAGCCCAGGTTCGAATTGTTGCCGGTATCGAGCAGGCTCGCCAGATTGGTGGCGGCTTGGTTTATCGTGCCGGAGCCCGTGTCCGTCAGGTCGGTGGTCAGTGGGAAATAGGAATACAGGTAGCGGATAAACGGGTAGAGGCCGACCTGGAATTGATTGGTGACCAGCTCGTTGTTCGCTGCGGTCGTCAGCAATTGGGTCACGGCATAGCCGACCGCATCGGCCCGCAATTGAATACACGAAGTGGTTCCGGCGGTAGGGCAGGAGGTGACCTGCGTATTGGCCCAATTGACGTTGTTGCCGTTCTGGGCGTTGTGACCGGAAGCAAAAGATACCGGCGTCGTTCCCAGGCGCGAAATGATAAATCCTTGGCAATAGCCGCCGGATCCGGGATTCGTTGTACTGCCCGCGGCCGGGATCGATCCTTGCCATGGATTGCCTTGGGCCGACGTTTGTGCGCAAGCGCCTTGCGTGGTGAAATGACAAGCGAAGGTGCAACCGCCCGGATAGCCATTGCTACCGTTCAGGTTGTCGGGATTGACGGCCAGGAGCCTTGACTGCTCGGCGGTGGTCGACGGGAAGCTCATCGACCCGGACACGTCGACCATCAGATAGAAATCGATATAGGTCGGCAGCGTATAGCTCGCGCTCGATGTGCCCGACACCGAAATGTTTTGGTAGCCCATGATGCCCATGAAATAGGTGGGAACCTGCGCCGTGAACGATACGGTTGCAGTGATCGTCGTGCCGGTTTTGGTAACGGTCCCCGTCGGCGCCAGGCTCGACGCTGTGTAGGCGTTGCTCTCCGGAGCCTGCGCCAAGTTCGCATTGAAATAATTAGTTGCGAAGGTCGAGCCCCCGGACACCGTGCCGTTGCCGGACATATTCTTGGCGGTGGTGATCACCGACGAATTGATCGAGACGGTCGCTAAACTGGCGGCGTCGGCGGCGGCCTGCAGCTTGGTTTTGACCATCGAGGCCATCGAATAATCGACGGCGCAACCCATGGCGGCGACCATCGGCAGCAACGCCAGTGCCGTGATCACCGCGACGTTGCCGCGCTTGTTCAGCCGAAAGTTCGAAATAAGCGACCGCAGCCGCGCCAATCGGGCGCCCCGGGCCAGCCTTTGCATTGCCGCCATGACCATCGCGCACCTTTAAGCAATAGCGCGCTTCTAGGCCCAAATTGCTAGGAAATCGTTACGTAATACAAAGGCTTGCGGTTAAAATCCGCCCTGCGGGGCGCCAAATCGCCGCGCCAGAAATTCGCCGCCATGGCGCAACCCTTCGGCGTCGATGCCATGCCCGACCCCCGCCGATAAATGCCACTCGACCGGCACGCCGATCGCGGCAAGGCCTTGCGTCGCCTGAAACAAAGCCTGCGGCGGGATGAGGTCGTCGCGGTCGCCGTGAACCAGCAGCACCGGCGGGCGGGATGTAATTTCGGCGGCGAATTTCTCGGCGTCGCCATCCGACCGTTCGACCAATAGGCCCGAATAACCGACGATCGCCGCGGGCGCCACCGCACGGCGCAATCCGACATGCAGCGCCATCATGGTGCCCTGGCTAAAGCCGACCAAAGCGAGCGCCAAGGGCGGCAGCTTATGGCGCGCCAGTTCGGCGTCGAGAAAGCGCTCCAACAGCGGCGCCGCCTTGTTGACGCCGATCCAGCGTTCGTCCGGGTCGCGGAAGGTCAACGCGAACCACTGCCGGCCGACCGGTGCCTGCCCGCACGGCTCCGGGGCATGCGGCGACACGAAAGCCGCCTGCGGCAGCAGTTGCTGCCAGGCGCGGCCGATATCGATGAGGTCGTTGCCGTCCGCGCCATAGCCATGCAGGAAGACGACAAGCTGTCGCGCAGCGCCGGAGCGAGGCTCAAGCCGCGGACCGTCGAGTTCAGCGGCCATTCCTACCTCTTTTTGACGCCGTTCTTCTGGTTTTGACTTTCGGCAACCCCCTCACTCTCCCTCCTCCGCTTGCCGGGGAGGGTCGGGTGGGGCTAGGGGCGCCTTCACGTCCTTTGGCGGCGCGATAATAAGTCCATAGCACGCGCGCCGCCACGGCGCGTAGCGGCCGCCAAGCCTCGGCAAGCGCTGTCATTTCCTTCGCCGTCGGCCGCGCGCGTAAGCCAAAAGCAAGGCGCGCCGCCTCCTGCAGCGCCAGGTCGCCGGCCGGCCAAGCATCGGCATGGCCGAGGCAGGACAATAGGTAGATGTCGGCGGTCCACGGACCGATGCCGTGAACTGCGGTAAGCGCCGCATGCGCCGCGTCGGCCGGAATATCGCCAAGCGAAGCGAGCGCGAGATTGCCGCGCGCCACGGCGCGGGCGATTTCCTTGAGCGTTTTGATTTTAGGCGACGACAGGCCGAGCCGCGCCAGCCGGGGGGCGCGCGCCTGCAAAATGGCCTCGGGCACCAATGGATCGTACGCCGCGGCAAGCCGGCCCCAGATCGCGCCCGCGCTTGCCGTCGATAGCTGCTGCGATACCACCGTTGCGACGAGCCCGGCAAAGCCGTCAGGCCGCCGCCGCAGCGGCGGCCGCCCCGCTACGGTCACCAGCGCGCCGAATCGGGGATCGGTTTGCGTCAGCGCCGCCAGCGCCGCGTCCAGATCGTTCTCGGTGCGAATATGCGTGAGCATGTTAGACTGATGCAGTGTCGAGAAGCGTGTCACCGATGTACAGCCGCATTCTGCGTTTCGCACCGAGTCCGAACGGCTACCTGCATCTGGGCCATGCCTATTCCGCATTGCTCAATCACGATCTGGCGCGTGAATGCGGCGGACGCCTGTTGTTGCGGATCGAGGACATCGACGTCGAGCGCTGCCGTCCGGACTATGAGGCGGCGATCTTCGAGGACCTGCTCTGGCTCGGCATTTCATGGCAGGAGCCGGTGCGGCGGCAAAGCGGGCATTTCGACGATTACGCCGCCGGCATTGCCGAGCTTGAAGCGCAGGGGCTGCTTTATCCGAGCTTCGAGAGCCGCAGCGAGCTCAGTGCCATGGTCGAGGAACTCGACCGGCGCGGTCCCTGGCCGCGCGATCCCGACGGCGTGCCGATTTATCCGGGGCGGGCCCGTAAGCTGTCCGCCGCCGAGCGCATGCGGCGGCGCGCCGCCGGCGAGCCGTTCGCGCTGCGGCTTGCCATGGACGCGGCGGTCGCGCGCGCCGGCGCGCTGTCCTTTACCGAGACCGGCGCCGGCCCGCACGGTCAGACCGGTGTCGTCATCGCCGCCCCGCAGATGTGGGGCGACGTCGTGCTGGCCCGCAAGGAAACGCCGGCCAGCTATCACCTCGCCGCCGTCCTCGACGACGCTCTGCAAGGCGTCACCGACGTGGTGCGCGGGCAGGACTTGTTCTGGGCGACCGGCATTCACCGGCTCCTTCAGGCGCTGCTCGGCCTGCCGGAGCCGGTCTATCATCACCACAAGCTCATTCTCGACGAGGACGGCCGCAAACTGTCGAAATCGACCAAATCGACGGGCTTGCGGGAATTACGCGCCGCCGGTCTAAGCCCGCGCGATATTCGGCGCATGGTCGGGATGGGACGCTGAATAGGACACCAGATCGCGTTGCCGCGTGTTTTGTTCGGTCCGCCGCCGTGGCATGTTGCCTGCCGGGGTGGAAGGGACCGCCGATGGCGCGATCGAGGACCAAACAAAAATCCGCCGCAAAACCCCGCCGCAAGCGGCGGTCGGCAGCGCGCAACGGCGACGCCGTGCTGGCGGTGTTCGCCCACGACATCCGCACCGCGCTGACCGGCATCCTGGCGCTCGGCGAGTTATTGGCAAGCTCCAATCTCGGCGAGCGCGAACGGCGCTGGGCCGCGGGCATCAAAGATAGCGCCGAACACCTCGCTTCGCTCACCACGCTCGTCATCGACGCCGCCAAAGCGAGCAAACAGGCCGGGATCGGGTCGCTCACGTTGCAACAGGAGATGTTCCGGCCGCGGCGTCTCATCGAGGCATTGAGCGAAACGCTCGCCGCGCGGGCTGGGACCAAGGGCCTGCGCGCGGAGGCGGCAGTTGCCGACGACATGCCGGAATTTCTGCTGGGCGATCCGGTGCGGCTGCGCGCCGCGCTGGAAAATCTCATCGACAACGCGGTGAAGTTCACCGCGGCTGGCGCGGTACGGCTTGAGGCGCACGCTGCTGCAGGCGCACGTGGCCGGGTCAAGATCGTCGTCACCGTGACCGACAGCGGCATCGGACTTAAAGCCGCCGAGATCAAACGGTTGTTCAAGCCGTTTCGGCAAGCCAACGCCGAGATCGCGCGCCGTTACGGCGGCGCCGGGCTTGGCCTCGCCGTGGTCAAGCTCTTGGCCAAGGCGATGGGCGGCGACCTCACCGTGACCAGCGCGCCGGGTCGCGGCTCGCGCTTCCGCTTTGCCGCGGTGCTCCCGGTGGCGCGCGCCGAGGCCGCGGATAATGCGCAGGCGCAGCGGACGACGGCACGGGCGCGCAAGCTCAAAATTCTCTGCGCCGAGGATAACCCTTACGGCCGGGTCATCCTCAACACCATCCTCACCGAGCTCGGCCATCGCGCCGACTTCGTCGGCTCCGGCGAGGAAGCCGTCGCGGCGGTGACGCGCGGCTACGACGTGGTGCTGATGGACGTCACGCTGCCGGGCATCGACGGGCTCGAGGCGACGCGGCGCATCCGGTCGGTCTCGGGCGCAGCGGGCGCGACACCGATCGTCGGCATTTCCGGCCGCAGCGAAACCGGCGACGAGGAGGCCGCGCGCGCCGCGGGCATGAATTCTTATTTACATAAGCCCATAAGCCCGAGCGCCCTCGGTGAGGCGCTGGCGGCGAGCGTGCCACGATAATTATTCCGCCGCGTCCGCCGAGCCTTCCACGATCCGGCAGAGATCGCTCATGATGCGATTGAGCTCGAAATCCTTCGGCGTATAGACTTGCGCCACGCCGGCGCTTTTCAGCGCGCTGGCGTCGGCCGGCGGAATGATGCCGCCGACCACGACCGGCACGTCGTCGAGGCCGGCATCCTTCATGCGCGCGACGACATCTTTTACCAGCGGCATGTGCGAGCCGGACAGGATCGACAGGCCGACGACGTGGACATCTTTCTCCGCCGCCGCCGCGACGATCGCCTCCGCGGTCAGCCGGATGCCGTCATAGACCACCTCCATGCCGGCGTCGCGGGCCCGCGCGGCGATTTGCTCGGCGCCGTTGGAATGGCCGTCGAGGCCCGGTTTGCCGACCAGAACCTTCAGCCGCCGGCCGAGCTTTTTCGATACGCGCTCGACCTCGGCGCGGATCTCGTCGAGGCCCTCGGCGTCGTTGCGCATGGCGGTGCCGACGCCGGTTGGCGCCCGGTATTCGCCGAATGCGGAGCGCAGCGCAAAGCCCCATTCGCCGGTGGTAACGCCGACTTTGGCGCAGTCGATCGAGGCCGGCATGATGTTGGCGCCGTTTTTCGCCGCGCGGCGCAGCGCGTCGAGCGCAGCGGCGACGGCTTTGGCATCGCGCGCGGCGCGCCAGGCGGCCAGCCGCTCGATCTGTCCGGACTCGGCTTCCGCCGACACGGTGACGACAGCCTCGGCGGCGTCGGCGAGCGGCGAGGCTTCGGTCTCGGTAAAGCGGTTGACGCCAACTACGGTCTGCTCGCCGCGCTCGATCGCCTCGATGCGGCGGCAATTCGATTCGACCAGCTGCTGCTTGAGATAGCCGGACTCGACCGCCGCGACGGTGCCGCCCATCGCTTCGATGTGTTTGAGCTCGTCCTTGGCCGCCGCTTTCAGCTCGGCGACCTTCGTCGCCATGACCGGCGAACCGGCAAACACATCGCCGTATTCCAACAGATCGGTCTCGTAGGCGAGAATCTGCTGCATGCGCAGCGACCATTGCTGGTCCCACGGCCGCGGCAGGCCGAGCGCCTCGTTCCACGCCGGCAGTTGCACCGCGCGCGCGCGGGCATCCTTCGACAGGGTGACCGCGAGCATTTCAAGCAGAATGCGGGCGACGTTATTTTCCGGTTGTTGCTCGGTCAGTCCAAGCGAGTTGACCTGCACGCCATAGCGGAACAGGCGCTGCTTGGCGTCGGTCACGCCATAGCGCTCGCGCGTGATCTCGTCCCACAATTCGGTAAACGCGCGCAGCTTGCAGATCTCGGTGACAAAGCGCAGCCCGGCATTGACGAAAAACGAGATGCGCCCGACCACGTCGCCGAATTCTTCCGGCGCGCATTGGCCCGACGCCTTGACCGCATCGAGCACGCCGATCGCGGTGGCGAGCGCGAAAGCGAGCTCCTGCACCGGCGTCGCGCCGGCTTCCTGGAGGTGATAGGAGCAAACATTCATCGGATTCCATTTCGGCATTTCCTTGGTCGTGAACAGGATCACGTCCTTGGTCAGCCGCATCGACGGCGCCGGCGGAAACACATAGGTGCCGCGCGACAGATATTCCTTGATGATGTCGTTCTGCGTGGTGCCTTGCAGACTTTTGCGCGCGACGCCCTGTTCATCCGCCAGCGCGACATAGAGCGCCAAGAGCCACGCCGCGGTGGCGTTGATGGTCATCGAGGTGTTCATCTCGCCGAGCGGGATGGCCTCGAACAGCGTACGCATGTCGCCGATATGGGAGATCGGCACGCCGACCTTGCCGACCTCGCCTTTGGCCAAAGGGTGATCGCTGTCGTAGCCGGTCTGCGTCGGCAGATCGAAGGCGACCGACAGGCCGGTCTGCCCCTTGCTCAGGTTTTTCCGATAAAGCTCGTTCGACGCGGCAGCCGTCGAATGGCCCGCATAGGTGCGGAAGATCCACGGTTTGTCGCGTGGTGCTTTATCGCGTCGCGGCAGGTCGCCCATCGCAGTGTCTTTGCCCGCAGTCCGGCGCAGCTAATGTGGCGCGGATTTTGTTGCGATGCAACATGCGCGTTGCGCGGCCAGAGCGAACACGATGACCGCCGCGGCGAGGCCAGTTTGCGTCTTGACGTAGGGGAACATCAGAATGAGCGCGCCGGCGGCGCCAAGACCGAAGACCTCGCTGGCGATAAATCCACGTTCGAGCGCAAAGCGAAGCAGGAAAGCGACAGCCACGGCAAGCACGACCAAGTCGTACATATAAACATAAGGCGTCACGAGCAGCGTAGCGGCGGCGAGTGCCGCGGCTTTGAGATCGAACGGCGCGCGGCTGCGCCAGAGCCAGACCAACGCCGCGGCCAGCGTAAGACTCAGCGCCACTTGAACGCTCCAGGCTAGCGGCTCACCGCCGCCATGCGCACGGACAAAACCGAACACGCTTTGCAGCCGGCCGAAGTCGGCGTGACCTTCACCAAGGACGACGCGGCCGGTGATCGGCATCCAGTGGATGAAAGCCTGCCAGCTCGCGCCGCCGAAGGCGAGCCATGACAGCGCGGCAAGCCCGATCGCCGTCACCGCGGCAACCAGGATGGTCGTCCAGCGCCGGTCGGCGACAAGAACCAAGGGAAACAGCAAACCGAATTGCGGTTTATACGTCAGCAGTCCGAGACAAACACCGGCCAGCGCCGGTCGCCGCTCCAGCAATCCGAGCGTGCCGCCGATCAGCGCCGCGGTGAGGAAGCCGTTTTGCCCGGCGGTCACGTTCCAGATCGCCGCCGGAAAGCCGAGCGCGACGAAGATTCCGGTGCGGCCGAGAATGCCCCACAGCGCCGCGACATAAGCGGCGAGCGTCGCCAGCAATGAAACCATCGCCGCGGCCATAACGGGCAGCATCGCCAGCAGCGCGGCGACGAACAGAAACGGCGGCGGATAATGCCAGCCGTAATAGCCGGCAAAATCGTGGCCGATGACCCGGACTTCCGCTTGCTTATGCGTCGGCCAGTCGTAGGCGGCGGCCGGCTCGCCATCGAGCGCAAGCCGTCCGGCCGCGACGACATTGACGAAATCGTTGGCGATCGGCCGGCCTTGCGGATCGAGCAAAAAATCGCCCTTGAGGAATGTCCCCCCGAGCACGACCAGATAACACAGGAAAAGCGTAAGCCCGATCAGCCGGATTGTTCGCGCCGCGGAAACGGGCGTCGGGGATGCTGGGCAGTTTCTCGGCGACGTCCATGCGGCGGCCAAAGCAAAAACGTTGGCGCGGGAAGCCTGATGCCCCCGCGCCCCCGCTTTAGCGCGTCATTCCTTTCCGCCGTGTTAGCGCGCGATCAGGCGCGCTTGATCAGCCTGATGATGACCAGCAGGATCACCGCGCCGATAAAGGCATCGATGATTGCGCCGACAATATCCCCACCG
Organism: uncultured Alphaproteobacteria bacterium; assembly: GCA_963816565.1. Classification (GTDB taxonomy): domain Bacteria; phylum Pseudomonadota; class Alphaproteobacteria; order Rhizobiales; family Xanthobacteraceae; genus BOG-931. Next base: position 46,476 of record CAWFLM010000015.1, read on the forward strand.
AACAGGGGAATCCCGATCTGCGGAAACAACCACCCGGCGATGAGGGCGCCGACGATGCCGACGACGATATCGCCGATCAGGCCAAAGCCGCCGCCCTTGACGACCATGCCGGCCAGCCAGCCGGCGATTGCACCGACGATCAGCCAAATGATGATGCCCATGTTTTCCCCCTGTTTTGCTTCCCGGCTAGGGAAGGGACCTTCGAGCGCATTCCAGATCGCGCGCCAAAAGTTTAGGGCTTCGCCCGCCGCCTGTCAGCGGGCATTGACGAGGTGGCGCCAAGAAATCGCCCCCCAACTAATTGTTGCGCTGCAACATAAGCTGCGGCAGACTGCGCACTGCTCGCGACGCCGGGTCGCGAAGGCCGGTGCATGCCGGGAGTCCCTGATGGCCGTTGCGCAGAAAAAGCCGTCCGCCGCGCCGCTCAAAGATCTTTACGAGATCGGCGAAGTGCCGCCGCTCGGACATGTGCCGGCGAAAATGTACGCCTGGGCGATTCGCAAGGAACGCCACGGGCCGCCGGAGACGGCGATGCAGCTCGAAGTCGTTCCGACTTGGCCGATCGCCGAGGACGAGGTGCTGGTCTACGTCATGGCCGGCGGCGTCAATTACAACGGCATCTGGGCTGGGCTGGGCCAGCCGATCTCGCCGCTCGACGGGCACAAACATCCTTTCCACATCGCCGGCTCCGACGCTTCGGGCATCGTCTGGGCGGTCGGCTCCAAGGTCAGACGCTGGAAGGTCGGCGACGAAGTCATCATCCATTGCAATCAGGACGACGGCGACGACGAGGAATGCAATGGCGGCGACCCACTGCTCTCTCCGTCGCAGCGCATCTGGGGCTATGAGACGCCGGACGGTTCCTTCGCGCAGTTCTGCCGCGTGCAATCGCGCCAGCTGATGCCGAAGCCGCCGCATCTGACCTGGGAAGAATCGGCCTGCTATACGCTCACATTGGCCACGGCGTATCGCATGCTGTTCGGCCACGCGCCGCACATCCTCAAGCCCGGCGACAATGTTCTGGTGTGGGGCGCCTCGGGCGGGCTCGGCGTGTTCGGCGTGCAGCTCGTCGCGGCGTCCGGCGCCAACGCCATCGGCATCGTCTCCGATCCGTCGAAAGTGCAATACGTGATGGATCTCGGCGCCAAGGGCGTCATCAACCGTAACGATTTCAAGTGCTGGGGCCAGATGCCCAAGGTCGGGACGCCGGAATACGACGTCTGGGTCAAGGAAGCGCGCCGCTTCGGCAAGGCGATCTGGGACATCACCGGCAAGCAGGACGTTGACATCGTGTTCGAGCATCCCGGCGAGGCGACATTCCCGGTGTCGTGCCTGGTGGTCAAGCGCGGCGGCATGGTGGTGTTTTGCGCCGGCACCACGGGCTACAACATCACCTTTGACGCGCGTTATGTCTGGATGCGGCAGAAGCGCATTCAAGGCTCGCACTTCGCGCATCTCAAGCAAGCCAGCGCCGCCAATCAGTTCGTCATCGACCGCCGCGTCGATCCGTGCATGAGCGACGTGTTTGCCTGGGACAAGATTCCCTACGCCCACGAATTGATGCGCACCAACAAGCACAAGCCCGGCAACATGGCGGTGCTGGTCAACACCCCGCGCCCGGGCTTGCGCAATTTCGAGGATGTGATCGAGGCGGCGGGCGGCGTCTGAGATTTTCAGCGCCGGCGCGGGCGGGCTGGCGCGCCGTTGCTCTGCGGATGGTAGTCCGGATTGGCTTCACAGAAGCCATGATAATCCACTTCCTCTTCGCATTGCTGTTGGGTGGCGTAATAGCAGCCTACGCTCTCGCCGACGGTGCACCACGGGTAGGAAGTTGCTTGGGCGACCGCCGGCGCGGCCGATCCGCCGCCTAGCGCAGCGCCAAGAAGACCCAATCCTATCATTGCCGACTTAGCGCAAAGCTTGACCAATAGTCCGTCCGCCATTTTCGTTGGGTGTTGTTTCATCGCGTCGCCGACCGTTCCGAGCCGGTGCTGCATACTCATAACTCCCGCGACGGCGGTTTATTCCGCAGCCGCCGCGGCGACCGACCCAAATCCGGCAACGGGCTGCCGGTAAGCTCAAGCCTCTTTACAATTACATCGACGATCTGCCGGCGCTGGAAGACGCGGTGACGCCGTTCCTGCCGGGCAATGCGGTGCGCAAGACCATCGGCAACGTCACCACCTTCGACGCCGGGCGCGGCTGTCCGTTCCAATGCTCGTTCTGCACCATCATCAATGTGCAGGGCAGAAAATCGCGGCGCCGCAGCCCCGACGACGTCGAGCGCATCCTGCGCAAGAATTTTGCCGCAGGGCATCGACCGCTTCTTCATCACCGACGACAATTTCGCCCGCAATAAGGACTGGGAGCCGATCTTCGACCGCATCATCAAGTTGCGCGAACGAGACGGCATGGACGTCCGTTTCCTCATCCAGGTTGACACGCTGTGCCACAAGATTCCGAATTTCGTCGCCAAGGCGAAGCGCGCCGGCGTCACCCGCATCTTCATCGGGCTGGAGAACATCAATCCCGACAATCTGCTCGCCGCCAAGAAACGGCAGAACAAGATCACCGAATACCGCAACATGCTGCTGGCCTGGAAGGCAGCCGGCATCTGGACCTATGCCGGCTATATTCTCGGCTTCCCCAACGACACGCCGGAATGAACGCGGCGCGACATCGAGATCATCAAAAAGGAAATGCCGCTCGACGTGCTCGAATTCTTCTTCCTGACGCCGCTACCGGGGTCCGAGGATCATAAGGTGCTGTTCAACAAGGGCGTGCCGCTCGATCCCGACCTCAACAAATACGATCTCGAACACGCGCTCACCCCGCACGCCCATATGAGCAAGGCGGAATGGGAGCAGCTCTACCGCGACGCCTGGGCACTCTATTATACCCCGGAGCATATCGAGACGATTTTGCGCCGGGCGCAGGCTTACGGCATCAATATTCTCCGTCTGGCGCAGATCATTCTGTGGTTCGCGCAATCGCTCAGCAATCGAGAAAGTCCATCCGCTGCAGGGCGGCTTCGTGCGGCTTAAGGATCGCCGTGAACGCCGGCCGGAGCTCGGGGTCGAGCCGGTCTGGAGGTTTTACCCGCAATTCGCCTGGGACATCGTCATCAAGCACGCCCGCGTCGCGGCGGCAGCCTGGAGCATCTTTCGCATCTATCGTCGCGTCGTCAAAAGCGCGGGCGTTCCCTACACCGATCAGGCCATGACGCCGGTAACCGAGGACGAGACGCAGACCTTCGAATTGTTCACGCACAACAAATCGGCGCGTGCGGCGGTCGGCCATGCGCGTCAGGTCAAGCTCTTGGCCGGCGGCGCCGAGCAAACGCCGTTCATTTCCGCCTAGAGGCGCTTTTGGCCTGCCAACAGCCGCCGTTTGCGGCCGCCGCCCTCGAGCGGCAGCGACGGGTCGTCGCGCTCGCGCGCAATCGCGGCATTGAGCTCGCCGCCATAGATGAAAATGATCGCGGTGAAATATAGAAAAACCAGCGCCATCATCGCCGAGGCGAGGCCGGCATAATAGTTCACATAGGTATAGGAGAAGTCGGACAGATAGCGGCCGAAGGCGTAGCCGCAGGCGAGCCACAGCAAGAGCGTCGCCACGATGCCGGGCCACACCGCGCCAAACGGCCGGCGGCCGCACGGCAGCCACATATGCAGGATGAGGAGCGACGTGACCAGTAAGACGCTCGCCACCGCGAAGCGGCCAATGTCGAAGTGACTTTCCAGCGCGGCGATCCAGGGTGCGTGGAATACCGCCATGCGGAACGCCAAGGGGCCGAGCACGACCAGAAACGCCAGCGCCAAAAAGCCGATCGCGCTGACCAGCACGTAGCCGATCGATTCCAATCGCAGCAGCCACCACGGCCGCGGTTCGGTCAGCCCATAGGCGCGGTTGAGCCCGATGCGCAGGCTCTCGATGCCGCTCGAGGCGAAGTAGATCGCAAAGATCGCGCCGACGGTGAGGATGCCGCCGCGCGCGGTGGTGAGGACCTCGTGGATCTGGCCGGCGATCTGATTCGACACCATACGCGGCCAAGCCGCAATCATGATGCTCGCCACCTCGTCGGCCAGGTTCTTCGAGCCGACAAAGCCGGCGATCGCCGTCACCAGGATCAGGAACGGAAACATCGACATCAGGACCGAGAGCGCGATGTGGCTCGCGATCGCCCAGCCGTCGTCGGCATTGAAGCGATAGAAGGCGTCGAGCGTGACGCGGTAGCACAGGCGAATCATGTTCAACGGCAAAAGGCCTCCGCAGCTAATCTATCCGGGCGCACGCAAAGGGGGGAGGGGGCGCAACCGGTTTCGCCGCACAATCGATGCCAATCGTCCGTGACATCGCAATAACGGGCAGATCAGAAAGCGAAACGGCCAGGACCTCCGCTTGGCACACGAAGCGATCCTGGCCGTCCGGCGTCACGGGAGTCGCCCCCGCTGGGCCGAACTGACTTTACATAACTCGGGTTAAAGTCAATTGACGTGGATCAAAGACCCTTCGCGCCAGCATCGGATGGACTCAAGCGCTGGCTTGCGGCGGCGAAGATAATCACGCCGCCTGCACGTCGGTGAGGAAACGGCGCACTTCGCCTTGCAGGTTTTCCGCCTCGACGGCGAGCGCGTCGGCCAGCGCCTTGACGTCGACGGCGGTGGCGCGCGCGCCGGTCGAGGCGCCGGCGACGCGGCCCATGGCATCGGCGCCGGATTGCGCCTCGGTCGAGGCGCGGTTGACGCCTTCGGCAATCGAGGCCACCGCGTTGTTCTGCTCCTCGACGGTTGCGGCGACGGTGGTGGCGATTTCCGACATGTCATCGATGATCGAGGACACTTGCTCGATCGCCTGCGCGGCATCCGCCGTCGCCGACTGGATCGAGCCGATCTGGGCGGCGATATCTTCGGTGGCGCGCGCGGTCTGCGCGGCAAGCGATTTCACTTCGGCTGCGACCACGGCGAAGCCGCGGCCGGCCTCGCCGGCGCGCGCCGCCTCGATGGTGGCGTTGAGCGCCAAAAGATTGGTCTGGCCGGCGATCGACTGGATGAGGCCGATGACCTCGCCGATGCGATTGGCGGCATTGCCGAGTTCCGACATGGTGTTGACGGTGCGCTGCGATTCGGCGACGGCGCGGCCCGCCACCTCGGTCGATTTGGTCGCTTGCGCGGCGATCTCGCCGATCGAGACTGCCAGCTCCTCGATCGAGCCGGCCACCGTCGTGACGTTGATGGAGGCGGCGCTGACCGAGTTCTCGGCGGTGCGCGCTTCCGACGACACCGCATCGGCGGCTTCGTTCAGCCCGCTTGAAGCATTTTCCAGGCGGCCGGCGGATTCGCGCAGGCGGTCCAGCGCCTGCTCGATGGAGGCGCGAAACTCCCGGATCAAGGTCGCGATCGCCTCGGCGCGCCGCTCGCGCGCGACATTGGTCTCGCTCGCCACCCCGGCAAGGCGCTCGCGCTCGATCATGGTGTCGCGGAACACCACGACCGTGCGCGCCATCTCCCCGATCTCGTCGTCGCAATGAGTGGCGGCGGGGCGCGCGGCGGTGTCGCCGTTGGCGAGCCGCTTCATCACCGCGGCCAATTCCTCGAGCGGCTGCGTGATCGAGCGCCCGATGCGCCAACTGCAGCCGAGCCCGATCAGCACCGCCGCCAAGCCTATCCAGATGATGACGTCTCGGGTTCGCGTTCGCGACGTCGCCAGTTCCGCTGCCGCGCTGCTGGCGTTGGCGCGGGCGGCGGCGATGATCCGATCGGCCTCCGGCAGCACACTCTCGGTATCGTGGTCGATGAGCGAGATCAGCGGCGTCATGTCCTCGGTGCTCGCGACCCATTGGGCGAAGGTGGAGCTGTAGGTCTGGATTTGTTTGGTGAGCGCTTCCTTCATTGCCGGCGCGCCGTCGACCGATTCGAACAGTTCGCCGAAATGCTTGACCTCGCCGAGGAAGTGCCGTTCGGCATCTTCGTTGCGGGTCAGACGATATTCGATCTCGTAACGCCGCATGGTCAGAAGCGACGTCGTTAGATTGGCGCGGTCGACGTCGCCAACCCAGGACAGGTCGATGTGAATGATATTCTCGACCGCGTTGCTCGCCGCGAGGAGATCGGCGGTGACGCCTGCGGTTTCGTCATAACCGAGCGTTTTCTGCTCGCTGACCAGGCTGTCGAAGCTGGCCTTGAGATCGCGCACCGTGATGCGCAGCGGCGTGACCGAGTCCTGGTCCATGGCGGCGAGCGAGGCCTGGATGCGGTCGAGACTGTCCATCGCCATAGCCTGGCCGTTGCTGAAATTTTTGACTTCGTCATCGGACGGACGCGCGACGAAATCGGTCATCGCAGCCCGCATGATGAGAAGCCCGGTCTTGAGATCGCGGCTGGCGTCGGCCACTTCGGTGTTGCGGTGAACCGCCTCAAAGGCGCTGCCGACCTCGACGTCGCCCGTCAGGTAGGCGATGCCGTTGGCGAGAAAGCCGACAACCGGAATGACGCCGAGCACGACAATGCGGGCGCGCACCGATAGTCTGGAGAATATCTGGGTAATGAACATCCTGGCACTCGATCGGATGCAGCCTTGATGAATCGACGATTTATTCGGCCTTCGGGCGCATTGGCGGCGGGTGGCGCGCGGTGCGCCGCAAACCGGCAATCCGCGCCAGCACACCGTAAAATGGTTAAGATTGTGCAAGAATCGTAAGCAAAACCACGGCGTATCGCCGGCACTCGGTGCTTTCCGCCGGTTAACGCCCGCCGTGGCCGGTGTCCTGTTACCGCATTTGCTTTTGTGCATTGCACGCGTAAGCTTCGCGACCAGCCGGGTCGGACCAAGTCTTAAGAACTCAGCTCATCGGAGCCTGTCATGCCGCTTGCCGACTCCCTTATGCCCGCGGTCCACGAGCTGGTCACTCCGCTTCGCGACGCGGTTTTGGCCGTCGAGGCACTGTTCGAGGACGCCCGCCGCGCGGTCGCCAACCGGGTGACCATCGAAGGTCGCCCGGTTTCGCGCATCCTCGATCGCGAACAGCGCGCCACGCACGGCCTTGCCTGGCTGGCGACTTATGTTGAGGCCATCCGCCAGCTTGAGGCCTATTCTCTGCGCCTGGCGGCGGCCGGCAGTTTCGGCGAGATCGAGGAATTGCTGGTGCGCATCGGCATCGGCGAATATCTCGCCCAGGTGATCGGCGGTATTCCGATGAGCCAGGGCGAGATCGTGCGTTTGTCCGATCTCGGGCTGTCGCCGGCCGCGGTCGCGGCGCGCATGACGCCCGCCGTCGAACATCTCATCGCCAGCGGCAATACCGCAGCGCGCCGCGCCCGCCTGGTCGAACTGATCCGGCAGCATCACGACGCGACGATCGGCGCCTGCGGGCTCGATGAAACGCTCGAACTCGATCCGCGAGGAAATGCGCAAGTTCGCCGACGACCGGGTCGTGCCCTATGCCCAAGAATGGCATTTGGAAAACGACTACATCCCGCTCGACGTCATCACGCAGATGTCCGAGCTCGGCGTGTTCTCGCTCACGATCCCCGAGGACTACGAGGGCATGGGGCTCGGCAAGGAATCGATGTGCGTCGTCTCCGAGGAATTGTCGCGCGGCTATATCGGCGTCGGCTCGCTCGGCACACGCTCCGAGATCGCCGCCGAATTAATCCTGGGTTCCGGCACCGAGGAGCAGAAGCGCAAATGGCTGCCGAAGATCGCCACCGGTGAAGTGCTGCCGACCGCGGTTTTTACCGAGCCGAATACCGGTTCCGATCTCGCTTCGTTGAAGGCGCGCGCAGTGCGCCAGGGCGACGTCTACAAGGTTTACGGCAACAAGACCTGGATTACGCATCCGGTGCGCGCCGATCTGATGACGCTCCTGGTGCGCACCAATCCGGCCGAGACCGGTTATCGCGGACTGTCCATGCTGCTCGCCGAAAAGCCGCGCGGCAGCGACGACGATCCGTTCCCGGCCGCCGGCATGTCCGGCACCGAAATCGAGGTGTTGGGCTATCGCGGCATGAAGGAATACGAAATCGCCTTCGATGGCTTTGTCGTCAAGGCGGAGAATTTGCTCGGCGGCGTCGAGGGTCTCGGCTTCAAGCAGCTGATGGCGACCTTCGAGGCGGCCCGCATCCAGACCGCGGCGCGCGCCATCGGCGTGGCGCAGGCGGCGATGGAGCAGGCGCTGACCTACACCACCGCGCGCGTGCAATTCGGCGAGCCGATCGCCAATTTCCCGCGCGTGTCGGACAAACTTGCGATGATGGCGGTCGAGATCATGATCGCGCGGCAGCTCACATATTATGCCGCGCGGCAAAAGGATTCCGGCCGGCGCTGCGATCTGGAAGCCGGCATGGCCAAGCTCCTTGCCGCGCGCGTCGCCTGGGCGGCGGCCGACAACGCCGTGCAGGTCCACGGCGGCAACGGCTTTGCCATCGAGTTTCCGGTCTCGCGCATTCTCTGCGACGCCCGCATTCTCAATATTTTCGAGGGCGCCGCCGAAATTCAGGCGCAAGTCATCGCCCGGCGCTTGCTGGACGGATCCAACTAATCGCGGTCAGTGATCCGCTTAGGCGATAACGAGCGGTCATCGCTCCGATCGGAACGAATGCGCCGCTACCGCCATTGACACATGTCAAAGCGCGGCGGCTATGCTGCGAGCATTGTCTACGCGCATTCAATGAGAACCGAGAGTTGATCGATGACCAAAGTGAGCATTCCCCATAACGGCTATGTCTTTGTCGGCGACGGCCGCAAAGCCTTGGTGCTGCGCAACGAAGGCGATGCGAAATACCTGAACCTCAAGACCGAGCGCGTATTCACCGATAATAATCCACCGACCCACGAGCAGGGCACGGACCGGCCGGGCCGGGAGCATTCCTCGGTTGGCTACGGACGATCGAGCGTGTCCCAGACCGATTGGCACGATCTCGAGGAGCATAAATTCGCCCACGAGGTCGCCGCGGCGCTGGAGAAGATCGTGCGGGACCGCAAGGCCGTGGCGCTCGTCGTGATCGCGCCGCCGCGCACGCTCGCCGATCTGCGCAAAGCCTTTCATAACGACGTGAGGAAGATGATCGTGGCCGAGATCGACAAGGATCTCACCAAAATGCCGATCGACGAAATAGAGCGTCATCTCACGGCTTGAACTCGACAGAATTTTCTTGTCCGAAAATGCTGCGGGATTGACGGCGATATTCGTGTCAGTGAATGTCGCCCGATGGAAACGCTCGCAACGCCGAATTCAGCGAAAACGCCGGTGGCCGATTCGCGACAGGCATGGCTGCGCCTCGCCGCGACCATGCTGGTCTCGACCATTGGCGGCGTTGGGATGTGGTCGGTCGTGGTGGCGCTGCCTGCCGTGCAGGCGGAATTCGCCGTGCCGCGGGCGCAAGCCTCATTGCCGTTCACGCTGGCGATGCTGGGATTTGCCCTTGGCGGCGTGCTCATGGGCCGGCTTCTCGATGCCTGCCGGAATTTTGGGTCCGCTCACCGTCGGCGCGCTGGCGCTTTGCCTCGGCTATCTCGGCGCGGCGAGCGCCGGCAGCCTTGTCGTATTCGCGCTGGCGCATGCCGTCATCGGGTTCGGCACCTCGGTGACGTTCGGTCCGCTGATGGCGGACATTTCATACTGGTTCGTCCGCCGCCGCGGCGTGGCGGTGACGTTGTGCTCGGCCGGAAATTATATCGCCGGCACGGTGTGGCCGCCGGTCGTGCAGCACGCCATCGCGCTCTACGGCTGGCGTGCAACCCATGTCGCCATCGGGTTGTCCTGCGGCGCGGCGATGCTTTTGATCGGTTTGGTGGCGTTGCGCCGGAAGGCGCCCGCGGGGCTTGTCAATGCCAGCGCCGCGACTCGCACGGCGTCGCCGGCAAATCTCGGCCTTTCGCCCGGCGCGCTGCAAACGCTGCTGGCGCTGGCTTCGGTCTGCTGTTGCGTGGCGATGTCGATGCCGCAGGTTCACATCGTCGCTTATTGCGGCGATCTCGGTTACGGCGTCGCCCGCGGCGCCGACATGCTGGCGCTGATGATGGCGTTCGGCATCGTCGGCCGCATCGGTTCGGGATTTATCGCCGACCGCGTCGGCGGCTTGCTCACGCTGATGCTGGGATCGGCGCTGCAAGGCGTCGCGCTCTTGCTCTATCTTCTTTATGACGGGCTGGTTTCGCTCTATGTCATCTCGGCGGTATTCGGCCTGTTCCAGGGCGGCATTGTCCCGAGCTACGCCATCATCGTGCGCGAATATTTTCCGGCGAAAGAGGCCGGCGCGCGTATCGGCATCATTCTGATGATGAGCCTGTTCGGCATGGCGCTCGGCGGCTGGATGTCGGGATATATTTTCGATCTGACCGGATCGTACCGCGCCGCATTTTTCAACGGGCTGGCTTGGAACGCGGTCAACGGATCGATCGTGCTGTGGCTTTTGTTTCGGCGCCACCGCTCGCGCATCGCTTATGCGTGAGCTTTGAGCGGCAGCTCCTTGAGCAACAGCCCGACATTGCCGGAGAGGATGCGCTCGCCGTCGGGGCCGAGCGAACGGATGTCGCGGACGAAATCGCGCACCACTTCGCGCTTGCGGATTTCCTGCGGATAGTCGGTGGCAAACACCATGCGGGACGCCGGAATTTCGGCAAGCCCGGCTTTGATCGCGCCGATGCCGCCGGCAAAGCCCGCGGTGTCGAACACCAGATTGTTGCGGATGTAATGGTCGAACGGCTTTTGGCCTTTGGCGCCGTGCCGCGCATTGCCGGCGGTGCCCCAAAACTCCTTGTCCTGGAAACAGCGGATGCGCGCCAGCATGCCGGCGATGCCGCCCGACAGATGCGCCATGTGCACGGTGAGCTCGGGGTGGCGGTCGAATAGGCCGGAATTAATGAGCCGGATCGTCGCCATGATCAGCGAGAATTCGCGCCCCACGGCGCGCGCGGTGTCGTAGCTGTCGAATTGCTGCGCGGCATTGAGTTTCAACGCCGGGTGCACGAACACGAACATGCCGAGCCTGCCGACCTCGTCCCAGAACGGCTCGAGGCCCGGATCGTCGATCCACTTGCCGTCGAACTCCGAGGTGATGGTGACGCCCTGGAAGCCGAGCTCGTGGCGGCAGCGATTGAGCTCTTTCAGCGCCGCGGCGCCGCCGAGCGGATGGGCATGCGCGGCGCCGATGAAGCGGCCGGGATAGTCGCGCTCGGCCTTTTTCGCCTTGTCGTTGACCAGCCGCGAGGTGTCGAGGTCGGCGCACATGCCGGCGGCGCTGGTCAGCCAGGCGGCGTCGATGCCGGCGAGATCCATCATCCGCACGTGCTCGTCGAGATCGTAGAGCAGCGAATGCACCGTATAGCTCGGCGCGCCAAGCGCATCGTAATTGAGAACGAGGCGGTCGCCCGGATCAGACTTGATCAGTTCGCGCGGCGTGAAATGATGCTGGAAATCGACGATCATGGGGCGGTTCCTCCGGTCTTGCGGGGTCTCTTTTAACCTGCCAATTCCGCAAGCAATCGAGGCACGCGAGATAGCCGAAGTAATCCAGTGCCAGCCTCAAGATCCTGTATTGCTTCGTCGGTTTCGCTTCTCGCAATGACGCGTTACAAGGATCGCCATGGCTAATTTCATGTCGCATGTCGCGGTCCCGATCGCCATCGGCGCGGTCGCGATCGTCCTGCTGCTCGGCCTCGTCAACATGATGATGGGCGGCTCGGGCAACACGTCGCAGAAGCTGATGCGGCTGCGCGTCCTGCTGCAGGCCATCGCCATTGGCGTTATCATGCTGACGCTGTGGTTCATGGGAAAATAGCGGCGCCGCACCATGGTCGTCCTCAACAAGATCTACACCCGCACCGGCGATGACGGCACGACCGCGCTCGGCACCGGGGAGCGGCGCAAGAAATACGATCTGCGCATCGCAGCCTACGGCACCATCGACGAGGCCAACGCCGCGATCGGCGTGGCGCGGCTGCAAACCGCGCACGACGCCGAACTCGACGCCGCGCTGGCGCGCATCCAGAACGATCTGTTCGACGTCGGCGCCGATCTGTGCACGCCGGGAAAAGGCAAAGGCCCCGGCGGCGCGCGCCTGACGGTGACCGACAAACAGGTCGCCTGGCTCGAAGCCGAGATTGACCGCTTCAATGCGGCGCTGCAGCCGCTGCGCTCCTTCGTGCTGCCGGGCGGCAGCGCGGCCGCGGCGCATCTGCATGTCGCCCGCACCGTCTGCCGGCGCGCCGAGCGGCTGATCGCCGAGCTCAAGGACCGGCCGGACGAAAGCGTGTCGTCCGAGGTCCTCAAATACGTCAACCGCCTCTCCGATTTCCTTTTCGTCGCAAGCCGTTACGCCAACGGCCACGGTGCGGGCGACGTGCTTTGGAAGCCGGGCGAGAACCGCTAGCGGCGTTGACCGACCGCGCGCCGGCCGTTAGGTTTCCCGCACCGCAGCATCGCCGACCCTGTTACAGTCGGCCGCAAGCGGCAAAGAACAATACAAGCAGCCATCGCAGCCGAAAATCAGCCAAGACATAGCCAAGAAATAGCCCAGACAGAGCAATGAAAATTCTCGTGCCCGTAAAACGGGCGATCGACAAGGATGTGAAAATCCGGGTCAAGGCCGACGGCTCCGGCGTCGAGCTCGGCAACGTCAAAATGTCGATGAACCCGTTCGACGAGATCGCCGTCGAGGAAGCGATCCGGCTCAAGGAAGCCGGCAAGGCGACCGAGATCATCGCCGTCTCGATCGGGCCCGCAGCAAGCCGCCGAAACGATCCGCACCGCGCTCGCCATGGGCGCCGACCGCGGCATTCTGGTCAAGGCCGATGGCGTCGTCGAGCCTTTGGCAGTTGCAAAAATCCTCAAGGCAATTGCCGACGGCGGAACAGCCCGGCCTGATCATCCTCGGCAAACAGGCGATCGACGACGACTGCAATCAAACCGGCCAGATGCTGGCGGCGCTGCTCGGCTGGCCGCAGGGCACGTTTGCCTCCAAAGTGGCGCTCGACGGCGACGCCTGTCGGTGACGCGCGAAGTCGACGGCGGCTTGCAGACGGTGAAGCTCAAGCTGCCGGCCATCGTCACCACCGATCTGCGCCTGAACGAGCCGCGCTACGCCTCGCTGCCGAACATCATGAAGGCGAAGAAAAAGCCGATCGACGAAAAGACCGCCGCCGATTACGGCGTCGACATCAAGCCGCGGCTCGAAGTGATCAAGACGACGGAGCCGCCGGTGCGCAAGGCCGGCGTCAAGGTCAAGACCGTCGCCGAGCTGGTCGAGAAGCTCAGAAGAAGCGGGGGCGATCTGATGCCGACGCTTCTGCTTGCCGAGCACGACAATGAAGACGCTCAAGGATGCGACCAACAAGGCGCTGACCGCGGCCAAGGCGCTCGGCGCCGACGTGCACATTCTGGTCGCCGGTCACGATTGCAAAGCGGTCGCTGAGGCCGCGGCCAAGCTCGACGGCGTGAAAAAGGTTCTGCTCGCGGACGCGTCCGCTTACGAGCACATGCTGGCCGAGCCGACCGCGGCGCTGATCGTCGCGCTCGCGGCGCCTTACGAAACCATCATGGCGGCGGCGACCACGACCGGAAAGAACATCATGCCGCGCGTCGCCGCGCTGCTCGATGTCATGCAGATCTCCGACATCATCAAAGTGGTGGCGCCCGATACGTTCGAGCGGCCGGTCTATGCCGGCAACGCCATCCAGACCGTGCGCTCGACCGAAAAGAAACGGGTTATCACCGTGCGTACCGCGGCATTCCAGGCGACCGGCGAGGGCGCCTCGGCAGCGCCGATCGAGCCCGTCGCAGCCGCGGCCGATCCCGGCACTGTCGGGTTTCGTCGGCGAGGAATTGTCAAAGTCGGAGCGGCCGGAACTGACCTCGGCGAAAATCATCATTTCCGGCGGCCGGGCGATGCAAAACCGCGAGAACTTCACCAAGTATATAGAGCCGGTGGCGGACAAGCTCGGCGCCGCGATCGGCGCTTCGCGCGCGGCGGTCGATGCCGGCTATGCGCCGAACGACTGGCAGGTCGGGCAGACCGGAAAAGTGGTGGCGCCCGATCTCTATATCGCCGTCGGCATTTCCGGCGCCATTCAGCATCTCGCCGGCATGAAGGACTCGAAGGTCATCGTCGCGATCAATAAGGATGAGGAAGCCCCCATCTTTCAGGTCGCGGACTACGGCTTGGTGGCGGATCTCTACCAGGCTTTGCCGGAGCTCGCAGCCGAGCTCGATAAGGTTAAGCGCTGACGGAATCTGGCTTCCGGGCGTGGATCGGCGTACAAGGTGAATCGAAATGGTCGACGTCAAGGAACGGCCCAAAGCGCCGCAAATGCGCGGCGAGCAGGCGAGCGCAATGCCTCATTCCATCCGTAAGATCGGCGTGGTCGGCGCCGGCCAGATGGGCAACGGCATCGCCCATGTCTGCGCGCTGTCCGGCTATCACGTGCTGTTGAACGACGTCGTCGCCGACCGCATCGCCGAAGGTATTGCCACCATCAACGGCAACTTGGCGCGTCAGGTCAGCCGCCAGCGCATCAGCGACGAAGAGCGCCAGGCCGCGATCAAGCGCATCACGCCCGCCAACACGCTCGACGACCTCGGCGATTGCGATCTGGTGATCGAAGCGGCCACCGAGCACGAGGACCTCAAGCGCAAAATCTTCGCCGCGCTATGCCCGTCCCTCAAGCCCGCCACCATCGTCGGCACCAATACCTCGTCGATCTCGATCACGCGGCTTGCCGCCGCAACCGACCGGCCGGAGCGCTTCATCGGCATTCACTTCATGAATCCGGTACCGTTGATGGAGCTGGTCGAGGTGATCCGCGGCATCGCCACCGACGACCCCACCTTCGAAGCGACCAAGCAATTCATCGGCAAGCTCGGCAAGCAGATCGCGGTGGCGGAGGATTTTCCCGCGTTTATCGTCAACCGCATCCTGCTGCCGATGATCAACGAGGCGATCTATACGCTCTACGAAGGCGTCGGCAATGTCGAGGGCATCGACAAGGCGATGCGGCTTGGCGCGCACCATCCGATGGGGCCCTTGGAGCTCGCCGACTTCATCGGGCTCGACACCTGTCTGTCGGTGATGCAGGTGCTGCACGAGGGACTGGCCGATTCCAAATACCGGCCGTGTCCGCTCCTTGTGAAATACGTCGAGGCCGGCTGGCTTGGCCGCAAGACGCAGCGCGGCTTCTACGATTATCGCGGCGAAAAGCCGGTGCCGACGCGCTAGCGTTTGCCGTCGAGGCCGGACGCGTTCCGGCCATCGACGATTACCTTGATTTAAAAAGACGTGGATGGCCGGGACAAGCCCGGCCATGACGATCGTTGACGATAATGGCTTACGCCGCCGCGGCCATTTGCGGCGCGGTCTCGCTCCAGCACGGCAGCGCCGAGACGCGGCCGAACCAGGCGCCGATATTGGCATAGGGTCCGACCGGCATGCCGGCCCCTTGGGCGTGGAACAGCGGCGCCGCCGCCGAGAAGTCGGCGATCGTCAGCGTATCGCCGACCAGATATTTGTGCTTGGCGAGATGCGCGTCCAGGACCTTGGCTTCCTTGTTAAAGGCCTCGGTAGCTTTGGCGACCGCAGTCGCGTCCGGGGCGCCGAGATTGACGAATTTTTTCACCAGGTTCTCGAAGGTCAGCGGTCCACAAGCTTGCGCGCCCCAATGCGCCAGATCCCAGGATTGCCACCGCGCGATGTCGGCGCGGCTCTTCGCGTCGCTCGGATAAAGCGGCGTCGCGGCCTTCGACGCGAGATAGAGCAAGATCGCATTCGATTCCCACAGCGTGAAATCGCCGTCGGTGAGCGTCGGCGTGCGCCCGGTCGGATTGAGCGCGAGGTAAGCCGGCGCATATTGGGCGCCCTTGGTCAGATCGACGAATTCGAAGTCGAGCGGCATTTTCAGGTGGGCGGCGAGAGCGCGCACCTTCCAGGTGTTCGGCGAGGCGGGAAAGCCATAGAGCTTCATGTGTTACTCCTACGGTTGACGAGAGTTTCTATCCGCGAAGGCGGAAAGATTCGGGGCAGTTACTTCATTAGTTCGACAAAAAGGCCGATGACCGCCACATAGCCTAGCGTGAATACGATCGTGCGGATGAAGGGGATCGCGGCCCAGTAGACGATGGCGTGTGCGACGCGCAGCCAGAAGAACGACTGCGTCCAGAACGCCGTCATCGCATCGGCTTTGCCGGTGAGCTGGATCAGGATCACCAGCGCGGCGAAGGGAGCGAAGGTCTCGATGGCATTGAGATAGGCGCGGTCGGCGCGTTTGCCCCACAGCGGCACCGGACGCGGCGCCGGGTCGACGTAGTTCTGCGGAGCCAGCGGCCCGTTGGTCATAATCTGCGCGACGACGTAGAATCCACAGCGATGCCGTCAGCATCGCCGTAAAGGCGAGATATTTGAGATCGGTCGACATGTGAGCAGCTCCCGGTTCGCTTGCAAAAACGCATTTATAATGGGTTCATTGGCCAAGCCGCGACCGCGCCGCGCGCGATCCTAATCGCAGCATGAGGCGGATTTCGGTTGTTGGTATGACGCGTTTGTATCGACCACCGCGCCCTCGTAGCGGTCATGATGGCGCACCCAGGCCATGCCATAGCGCAAGCCGCCCTCGTCGCGGCCTTTCGGCGCGATATCGAGGAAATTGTAAGCGCCGATGAAAATATCAAGTCCGCGGCCATAGGTCGAATAGGTGTGGAAGACGGTCGCCCGCCGCATCCTTGAAAAACACGCTGGCGCCCGGGCGCTCATCACTTGGAAACGTCGTGATCTCGTAGTTGTACATCACCTTGCCCGCGGCTTTCTCCTCCGGCGAAACCGAGACCTGATAGTCATGATTGAAGTCGCTGCCGAAAGACGACACCCATTTGAATTTCCAGCCCATGCGTTTTTGGAACGCCTCGATTTCCGGCAGCGCCGCGCGCGACACGACGACGAACGACACGTCGCGCTGGGCGAGATAAATCGCGGCGCCGTCGAAATGGTCGGCCAAATACGAGCAGCTCGGGCAGCCCTGCTCCCAGCCGGGACCGAGCATGAAGTGATAGACGATGAGCTGGCTCTTGCCGCCGAACAGGTCGGCCAAGGTTTCCTTGCCGTTCGGACCATCGAACAGGTAAGTCTTTTCGATCTTTTCCCACGGCAGCGCGCGGCGCTTGCGGGCAAGCTCGTCGCGTGCTTTCGAGAATGCTTTCTCCTCGGCGAGATGGGCCTTGCGCGCGGCGGTCCATTCGTCGTGAGAAACGACTTTGTGCGGTTCCATGGCACGCCTCCAAAAATCAGTTTACCGGCGTCATCCAGCCGATGCCGGCGCCGCCGGGCTCCATCAGGATGGCGATGCGGCCGACGCCGGGCACGTCGAAAATGGGTTTCATCAGCTTGGCGCCGGCCTTGACCGCCTTGGTCACGCGCCCATCGACATCGTCGACCGCCAAATAAGACATCCAGCCTTCGGGCACCTGAGCGAACTCCGGTGCACCGATGTCGAAGATGCCGGCCACCGGTTGGTCGCCCATCTTGGCGACCCAATAGGCGCCGCCGCCGGGCATCGGCATGGCGTCAAAACTCCAACCCACGGTGTCGGCATAGAATGTCTTGGCGCGCTCGACGTTGCGGGTCATCAGTTCGTTCCAATAAAACGTGCCGTGCGTTCCGCGCATTTCCGCCTCCGCGCTCATCCGTTCCGTGCGATGATTTACCGTGTTCGGTGTCGCTCACGCGACAAATTTCTCCAGTTTGTCGAGCGCGCCGGTCCAGCCCTGCGCATGGCGCTCGCGTGCATCTTCATCGAAGAATTGCGCATGCGTCAGCGTCAATAGGGTGCCGTCGCCCTCGGGCTTGAACTCCACCGTCACCAGCGACTCCCGTTCCGGCGTGCTGGCCCACGCCCAAGTGTAGACGAGCTTTGCGCCGGGAACGACTTCGCGCATGACGCCCAAAACCTGGTGGGTCTCGCCGCCTGGCCTGGTCGCCACGATGGTGAACTTGCCGCCGACGCGCAGGTCGAATTCGGCGTGCGTGCACTCGGCGCCGGCCGGGCCGAACCAGCGCTTTATCTTTTTCCGGCTCTGTCCACGCGGCAAAGACTTTGGCGGGCGCCGCCTTGAGGCGGCGCTCGATGGTGAGGCTCGGTTTGACGGCGGTTTGGGTGGCCATGATTTTTCCTTTTGCGAGGGAGATTCTTCTTGTTCCAAGAATGCGGCGAGGTTGGATAGCCGCTCGGACCAGAATTTTTCGTAGCGGTTGAGCCATTCGAAGGCGTCCCGCATCGGCTCGGCGTCGAGCCGGCAGGCGACGACGCGCCCGGTCTTGGCGCGCGAGACGAGCCCGGCATCGGACAACACGCCGAGATGCTTCATCACCGCCGGCAGCGACATCGCAAACGGCGCGGCAAGCTCGCTCACCGAAAGATCGGGCGTCTCGGCAAGCCGCATCACCAGCGCGCGGCGCGTCGGGTCGGCAAGCGCGGCAAAGGTGCGGTCGAGGGCGATGTCTAAAAACTTAACCATAAGGTTTAGTATACTGCCAGGCGCGACCTTGTCAACCGTCGTCGTGGCGTAGCGAAATCCGGCGTAGTGTGGGCACAGGCTGCCCGATATTTTCCGACCCATCTCCTTCAAAGCCGGCATGCCGCCGCTTACTTCATATGAAACCCGGGATTTTCATGAACGATTTGGCCATAGCGCGCGAGCATCGCATTACCGTCAGGGCGCTGCTGCTAGGCGATCGGATTGAGACCGCGGGTCTTGAGCGCAGCGACGTGCTGTCGACGTTGCCGTTGGCGTTCCGCGCCGGCGAGAAAGGCGTTGTTGCGTTATTCCGCTATGGCGTTGCGGTGATGGTCGGCATGTCGCCGCTCGAGGAGGACGAAGTCATCCGCCGCCTGGACGGCCGGATTATCGGTCCGATAGACCCGCGCGAAGAAGAAACCGTTCAAATTGAGGTCGCGCCGGACAAAGACGATCAGCCGACGCCATCGGGGGTTATCGCGGTGAAGGCACTGACGACCGAGCATACGCTGCTCATCGCCGATGCGCTGGCGACCAGCGTCGTGCTGGCGCACGACGAAAAAAAAGTGGCGACCGTATTCGGCGTCATTCAGCCCATTGCCCAGGAACTGGCGGAGCATGGCCGCACGCCCGGCGGTCGGCGTGCAATCCTCAAGCACATCGGTAATGCGCTGCTCGTTCAACATCGCATTTCCGGCCTCGTCGCGGTGGCGGAAAAGCCGGATGTGCTGTGGGAACGGCCCGGTCTGGAACGCTTTTACGCCCGGCTCGAAGACGAATATGAATTGAAGGAGCGGGCGGATGTCTTGACCCGTAAGCTCACGGTGATCTCCAACTCGGCAAAGGCATTCGCCGATATCATCGATACCGAGCGATCGTTGCGGTTGGAACTGATCATCGTCGTGTTGATCGTCGTCGAAATCGTGATCGCCGGTTTTCAGCTGTGGGTTCGTTAGCAATCGGGCCGGGCGGCGCGATTCACCCGTTGTTAAACCTCAGGGTCTTGAATCGTCCGCAATGAATCCTGCGAGCCTTATCTCCGCTTTGGTCGGCGCCCAGACCGGCATGCTGCAGCTTGCCATCGCGGCGCGGCTTGAGCGCATGAACGCGGATAATGCTGGTTCGGTGGTCAAATTGATCGACGCCGCCCAGCAGAGCGCCAACGCGCTCGCCAACGCCGCAAGCGGCGTCGGCGCCAATCTCGACGTTACTGCTTAGTCCAATAGTTGTTCCGGCCATTCGGCGAATTTCGGCGCAAGGCCGATAGTGCGCAAATCAGCCGTCCGCCATTATATGCTATTGGTGATTGGTTTAGTGATTGGATTGTTGATTCAGTTAGTAATTTCGGCTTCGGCCGTTGCCGCCATACATGTCGAAAACGGCTGATTTATCGGCCTCGGTCAATCCATCGATCGGGCGATGAGGGGGCAATCATGAAGATGAAGATCGTCATCGCGATCGCTGCGATGCTCGCGATGTCTGTATCGTCTGCGTCCGCTCAAGGACTGGTATTTGGAAGCGGTTCAAACTCCGCCAGCGCGACCAGCTGGCTGGGCGGCGCTCACGCCGGCTACAATTGGCAGAGCAATTCGTGGGTCTACGGAGTCGATGCCGACATCTCGGCGCTGCATCTCAATAGTGCGATGAGCACTGCATTAAGCGACGGGCTCACGACCGCCAGCACGAACGCCGACGTAAACTGGTATGGCACGGTGCGAGGCCGTCTCGGTTGGAGCCAAGGGCCCGTTCTGCTCTACGGCTCGGGCGGGCTAGCCTACGGCAGGATCGATTTGAACAGCAGCATGAACATGCCCGCTGCCCCGGTCTCTCTGAATACGGAGACATCGTCGGTGAGAACCGGCTGGGTCGTGGGTGGCGGCCTCGACTACCGCTGGACTGGGAATGTCATCATCGGCGTTCAATACCAATACGTCGATCTCGGATCGGTCAATTTGGCGTCCTCGATAACAACGTTTGGTCCGAACACCTTGGCTCAAAGCGCGAACGCGCACGCCCAATTCCAAGTGGTCACTGCCGGCATCAGCTGGCTGTTCTCGCCGGCAGGCGCGAGTTCTAGCGGCGGATGGCAGGGCGTGTACGCCGGCGGCCAAGTCGGCGACGCTTGGGGCAACGATGCGAACGCCGTCTATTCCTCCGTTTCGCCTTCCGATATGCGGCTCAAGCGTGATGTCGTTCTGGTCGAACGTCTCGCTGACGGCCTGGGGATTTACCGCTACCGTTATGCCTGGAGCGACACCGTTTATGTCGGCGTGATAGCTCAGGAAGTGGCCTTGCTGCGTCCCGACGCCATCGTGCGGGATTCTCTGGACGATTATCTGCGCGTCGATTACAGCCGGCTTGCGCTCAAGCTGATGACTTGGCCGCAGTGGGAGGCTGTCAGCAAAGGCGAGCGGCTATAATCTTCTCGCTAGTATCGAGGATTTCCGAGTCGACGTTACTGCGTAGCGCTATTTGCTTCGCCGGCAATCGCTGCGCTGACGAGCTTGACGCCGTCGTCGCTCGCCCATTCCGCGGGACCTGCCATGTTGCCGATCTCGCAGCCGCGCTTGTCGACGATCACCGTGGTCGGCATGCCGAACGCTTTGCCGGCGGCTTTGAGGTCCTCGAAGACATGCGCGCTTTGGTCGGAATAATAAGCGAGATGGGTGATGCCGACGTCTTTGAGGAAGGCGAGCGGCTTTTGCGGATCGCGGGTGTCGATATTGACGGCGACCACCTCGAAGCCGGGGCCGCCGAGCTTGGCCTGCAGCGCGTCGAGCGCCGGCATTTCGCGGCGGCACGGTACGCACCAGGTGGCCCAGAGATTGAGAAGGACGGTGCGGCCGCGCCAATCGGCGAGCGTTTTGTCGTGGCCCGTCGGCGTCCTTGAAGTCGAGATCGGGCACGCGGAACGGCGTTTGCGCCACCGCCAGCGCGGCGACCTCGCCATGCGCCAGAGGGGCGATCCGCTGGCGGGATTAACCGCCGGCCGACAGGCCGCATCGGCCGGATTGCTTCGCAGACGGGCAATCCCGTATACCCCCGCTAGCACAATAAGGATGCCGATGGCGGCCGCGGCGGAAACAAGCCGCATGACGGCCGATTTTGCGAAGGACCGGCGGGTTGTCGGTTTCGGTGGAGTGCTCGGTCATTAACGGCAAAACCTCGGCATACGCGTCATGAGACAACCTTTAACAAGCGGCAAACTTTAACAAGCGATCGTCATGAGCAACAAAATGTGGGGCGGACGCTTCGGCTCGGGGCCCGATCCGATCATGGAGGACATCAACGCCTCGATCCATTTCGACCGGCACCTTTACCGGCAGGACATCGCCGCCAGCAAGGCGCATGCGGCGATGCTCGCCAAAAAAGGCATCATCACGGCGCAAGATGCAAAGCAGATCGCTCACGGTCTAGACACGATCCTGTCAGAGATCGAGGGCGGCAAATTCGTCTTCAAGCGGGCGCTGGAAGACATCCATATGAATGTCGAGAGCCGGCTCGCCGAACTGATCGGGCCGGCGGCGGGGCGGCTGCATACCGCGCGCTCGCGCAACGATCAGGTCGCGACCGATTTCCGGCTCTGGGTGCGCGACGCGATCGACGGCATCGATGCGGCGCTTGCCGGCTATCAGCGCGCGCTCGCCGAAAAGGCGCTCGAGCATGCCGCGACCGTGATGCCGGGTTTCACCCATTTGCAGCCGGCGCAGCCGGTGACGTTCGGCCATCATCTGCTCGCTTATGTCGAGATGGCGGCGCGCGACCGCGGCCGCTTCGCCGATGCGCGCGCGCGGCTCAACGAAAGCCCGCTCGGCGCCGGCGCGCTCGCCGGCACGTCGTTTCCGATCGACCGCGCCATGACCGCGAAGGCGCTCGGCTTTGCGCGGCCGATGGCGAATTCGCTCGACGCCGTCGCCGACCGCGATTTCGTGCTGGAGACGCTGTCGGCCTGCGCGATCACGGCCGTGCATCTGTCGCGCTTCGCCGAGGAGATCGTGATCTGGTCGTCGCCGCTCGCCGGCTTGATCCAGCTGTCGGACAAATTCACCACCGGCTCCTCGATGATGCCGCAGAAGCGCAATCCGGACGCCGCCGAACTGGTGCGCGCCAAGACCGGCCGCATCGTCGGCGCGCTGACGGCGCTCCTGGTGGTGATCAAGGGCCTGCCGCTCGCCTATCAAAAGGATCTGCAGGAGGACAAGGAAGGCGCGATCGATGCGATCGGCGCGCTCACGCTGTCGCTCACGGCGATGACCGGCATGGTGCGCGACTTGAGCCCGATGTTGCGCGGATGGAGGGGGCGGCCGGCGAGGGCTATTCCACCGCGACCGATCTCGCCGACTGGCTGACGCGGACACTCAAACTGCCGTTCCGCGAAGCCATCACGTCACCGGCCGGATCGTCGCCGCGGCGGCCGAGGCCGGCGTGCCGCTCGACAAGCTGCCGCTGCAAACCATGCAGGCGATCGAGCCGCGCATCACCAAGGCGGTGTTCGCCGTGCTTTCGGTCGGCAATTCGGTGAAAAGCCGCGCCGCCTAGGGCGGCACGGCGCCGAACAATGTCCGCCGCCAGGCCAAACGCTGGCTCAAGCGGCTGAAAAAAAAGGCATAAGTGTTTGGCAACGCCTTTCGGCGATGCTTGCGGACACAATGTCGCCGCCGCGGTGCGGTCTTGATAGGTTGGCTGCCGGAAGCCGTTTGGGGAGCGTGTTTTGACGCGTGTTCGAATGAGCGCCATTTCGTTCGATCGGTCGCCCTTGCGGCGGCGCTCGCCGGGGTTTTGGCGCTCGCCGGCTGCGGCCGCAACGGGCCGCTCGAATTGCCGCCGGGGCCGGCGCAGCACGCCGGCCGCGACCACGCAATTGCAGTCGCCCGACGGCACGCCGGCGCCCGGCTCGCCGCAGGATGCCGCGATGAAAACGGCTTCGACGCCCAGGGCAATCCGGTGGCGACGCCGGGCCAGAAACGGTCGTTCATCCTCGATCCGCTGCTGCAATAGCCCGTCATTGCGAGCGCAGCGACGGCGAAGCGAAGCAGTCCAGGCATGGGATGCCTCGCTTGTCGCTCGCTCCTCGCAATGACGGAAAACATGCTCTAAACACGTGTCATGCATCATTTCGCTTATCGCGACGGCGTGCTGCATGCCGAAGCGGTCGATCTCACAACGCTGGCGGACGCCGTCGGCACGCCGTTCTATTGCTATTCGAGCGCGACCATCGAGCGGCACTATAAGGTCTTCGCCGGCGCCTTCGCCGATGTCGATGCGCTGGTCTGCTACGCCATGAAGGCGAATTCCAACCAGGCGGTGATCGCGACGCTGGCGAAGCTCGGCGCCGGCGCCGACGTCGTCTCCGAGGGCGAACTGCTGCGCGCGCGCGTCGCCGGCGTGCCGCCGGACAAGATCATGTTCTCCGGCGTCGGCAAGACCGCGCGCGAACTGGCGCTCGCCGTCGACGAGAACATTCTCTGCGTCAATGTCGAATCCGAGCCGGAGCTCGAACTGCTCGCCGCGATCGCCGCCGCCAAGGGCCGCACCGCGGACATTTCGATCCGCGTCAATCCCGATGTCGATCCGAAGACCCACGCCAAGATCGCGACCGGCAAGGCGGAGAACAAGTTCGGCATTCCGATCAGCCGCGCCCGCGACGTCTATGCGCACGCCGCAAAGCTCGAAGGCGTGCGCGTCATCGGCGTCGACATGCATATCGGCAGCCAGATCATCGAGCTCGATCCGTTCGGCGATGCGTTCGCGCTGCTCGCGGATTTCGTCGGCGTGTTGCGCGCCGACGGCCACACCATCTCGCATATCGATCTCGGCGGCGGCCTCGGCATTCCCTATCGCGAGGACAACGAGCCGCCGCCCGATCCCGACGCCTATGCCGCGATCGTCAAGCGCGCCACCGCGAATCTCGGCTGCAAGCTCATCTTCGAGCCGGGCCGGCTCATCGTCGGCAATGCCGGCATCCTGGTGACGCGCGTGCTCTACGTGAAGCGCGGCGAGGCCAAGACCTTCATCATCGTCGATGCCGGCATGAACGATCTGATCCGCCCGACGCTCTATGAGGCGCATCACGACATCGGCCGGTGCGCGAGGCGCGGTCGGGCGCGCCGCGAATCACGGCCGACGTGGTCGGGCCGGTTTGCGAATCCGGCGATTATCCTCGCGCTCGACCGCTCGCTGGTCGAGCCGAAGCCCGGCGATCTTCTCGCGGTGATGACCGCCGGCGCCTATGGCGCGACCCAGTCCGGCACCTATAACAGCCGCCCGCTGGTCCCCGAAGTGCTTGTCCGCAAGGCGAATGGGCGGTGGTGCGGCCGCGCCAGACGGCCGCGGAACTGATCGCGCTCGACCGCCTGCCGCCGTGGCTGTGAGCTCGGCTGTGCCTGGCTTTGATCTTGCTTTGCTAAATTTTGCCGGGCTTTGAGTGCCTTGAACCGGCCCTCATGTTAACGTGTTGTCTGCCACTGCAGGCGCAGAATGCCGGCCGCCGCGCCTCGGAAAACGGACGAATTGTGACCGAACAGCCTCTGCCGAGTCCGGCCCCCGAAAACGGCGCGCGCCGATCCGGCGGCGCGGACGCTCGCTTGCCGGCGCGCTGCGGCGCGCGCGCTGGACGATTTTCTGGGAGCGGCTGTGGCCGGCGCTGGCGACGCTCTCGACCGCGGTCGGCTTTTTCTTGCGCTGTCCTGGCTCGGGCTTTGGCTGTGGCTGCCGCCGCTTGGCCGCGCCGTCGGCCTGCTCGGTTTTGTCGTCGCCATCGTCGCGGCGCTGGTCCCGTTCGGGCTGCTGCGCATGCCGGCGCGCGCGAGGGCTTGCGCCGGCTCGACCGCGGCAGCGGGCTTGCGCCACCGCCCGGCGACCGCGATCGCCGACGAGCTCGCGGTCACGCCGAAAGATCCCTATTCGCTCGCGCTGTGGAATGCCCATGTCGAGCGCGCCTTGGCGGCGGCGCGCGCGCTTAAAACCGGCGCGCCGGCGCCGCGCGTCGCCTGGCGCGATCCTTACGCGCTGCGCGCGCTGGTGCTGATCGCCTGCATCGCGACGTTTTTTGCCGCCGGCGGCGAACGCTGGAAGCGCGTCGCCGCGGCGTTCGACTGGCAGGGCGTGGTGCTGCCGGCGAATTTCCGCGTCGATGCCTGGGTGATGCCGCCGGCTTATACCGGCAAGCCGCCGCTCGTGCTGCCGGGCATTCATCCCGGCGAGACGGCGCAAGCGCAGGCGCCGGGCTCGGCCGAGGGCCCGATCGCCGTGCCGGTCAATTCGACGCTGATCGTGCGCTCGACCGGCAAGCTCAGTCTCGACGTCGCCGCCACCGGCGGCGTCACGCCGGCGAAGGACGACGTGCAGGCGCCGGCCGGCACCGAGGAGCATCGCTTCAAGATCACCGCGACCGGCACGGCGACGCTGCGCGGCGCCGGCGACGATCTGGTCTGGCCGTTCAACGCCATTCCCGACAAGCCGCCGACCATCGCGCTGACCAAGGATCCGCAAAAGCAGAACCGCGGCTCGCTGTTGCTGTCCTACCGGCTCGAAGACGATTACGGCGTGAGCCAGGCGGAGGCGACGTTCGCGCGCAAGGACGATCCGGCCGCGCCCGGCGAGGCGCCGCCGACAGCGCGCCGCATCCGCTCTACGGCGCCGCCGGATTTCGCGCTGGTGCTGCCGCAGGCGCGCACCAGAAACGGCATCGGCCAGACCATCAAGGATCTGACCGACCATCCGTGGGCCGGCGCCGAAGTGACGATGACGCTCGTCGCCCACGACGAAGGCGGCAATACCGGCAAGAGCGAGCCGTTCACGTTCCGCCTGCCGCAGCGCGTTTTCACCAAGCCCCTGGCGCGGGCGCTGATCGAACAGCGGCGCAATCTGGCGATGGACGCCAATGCGCGGCCGCTCGTCATCACCGCGCTCGATGCGCTCGCCATCGCGCCGGAGAAATACACGCCCGACGCCGGCGTCTATCTCGGCCTGCGCTCGATTTTCTGGTCGCTGGTGCGCGCCAAGAGCGACGACGATCTGCGCGACGTGGTGGCGCGGCTGTGGCAGATGGCGGTCGGCCTCGAGGACGGCAACATGTCCGACGCGCAGGACGCGCTGCGCAACGCCGAGAACGCGCTGCAGCAGGCGCTCGACCGCGGCGCCAGCGACGACGAGATCAAGGAGCTGATGGATCAGCTGCGCGCGGCGATGGACCGCTTCATGCAGGCGATGGCCGAGCAGCTGAAGAACGACCAGCAGCTCGCCCGCCCGCTCGATCCCAATGCCCGCGTGCTGAGCCAGCGCGATCTGCAGAACATGCTCAACCGGCTCGAGAAGCTGGCGCGCAGCGGCGCCAAGGACGCGGCGCGGCGTTGCTGCAGCAGCTCCAGCAGATGATGGAAAATCTGCAGATGGCGTCGCCGGACAAGAACGGCGACGACAGCGACGAGATGATGTCGGAGCTCGACGAGCTCGGCGACATGATCCGCCAGCAGCAGGATTTGCGCGACCGCACCTTCAAGCAGGGCCAGGATCAGCGCCAGCAGGCGCGCAACGCGGCCAGCAAGGCAAGCCCGGCCAGCCGCAGCAGCCCGGCGATGCGCTGGGCGAGTTGCGGCAGAGCCAGCAGGCGCTGCGCGACCGGCTCAACCAATTGCTCGACGAGCTGAAGAACCACGGGCTCGGCCAGGACCAGGACGGCCAGCAGGGCGAGCCGGCGCCGGGGCAGGGCCAAGGACAGCGGCAATCAAGGCGGCGATCAGCTCGATCAGCTCGGCCGCGCCGGCGACGCCATGGGCGAAGCCGAGGGCGAACTCGGCCAGGGCAATTCCGACGACGCGGTCGATTCGCAAGGCCGCGCGCTCGACGCCTTGCGCAAGGGCGCGCAGGGGCTGGCGCAATCGATGCAGCAGCAGATGGGGCAGGGGCCGGGCACGGCCGCGGCGGCCGGCTCGGCCAGGCGCGCGGCGACAACGACACCGATCCGCTCGGCCGGCCGCTGCGCGGCCACGAATACGGCGACGATTCCACGGTGAAAGTTCCCGGCGAGATCGACGTGCAGCGCGCGCGCCGCATCATCGAGGAATTGCGCAAGCGCTTCGGCGACTTCGCCCGCCCGCAGGAAGAGCTCGACTACATCCAGCGGCTGTTGAAGGATTATTGAAGTACTTCTTCCTCCCCCGCGAAAGCGGGGAGGGGGACCGCCCAAAGGGCGGTGGAGGGGGCGTCTGAGGCGCCGCTCCGTTTGCGACCCGCAGACTCGTTGAGGCCGACGCCCCCTCCACCCCGCTTCGCGCGGTCTCCCCTCCCCCGCTTGCGTGCGGGGAGGATGAATAAGTCCCCCGCGTTGACACGCCCCCGCCACGGCCTATATTAAGGGTGTTCCGAGGGGTGCCCGGAGCGGGCTGAGAAAAACCCTTTGAACCTGATCCGGGTCATGCCGGCGAAGGGACGGAAACTTCCAGGAAATCCCGCCCCAGCCTCGCCGTCACCGGATCGCTCGATGGGCATGATCCCGAAAAGTGGTCTTCCGGTTTTCGGATCAGATCATGCCCAAAGCAAGAGCGAACGTGAAAGGAATGCATCGATGAACAAGCCTCTCTCCGAATCCGATCTCGCCACGCCGAAGGTCACGACCGGCCCGATTGCCGGCTCGCGCAAGGTTTATTCGGCGCCCGAGGCGGCGCCCGAACTGCGCGTGCCGCTGCGCGAGATTCCGCTTTCGGAGGGTTCCGGCGAGGAGCCGGTGCGGGTTTACGATCCGTCCGGCATCTATACCGAGGCCGATGCCGCCATCGACGTCGAGAAGGGGCTCAAGCGCGCCCGCATCGAATGGGTGCGCGAGCGCGGCGGCGTCGAGGAATATGACGGCCGCCCGATCAAGCCGGTCGACAACGGCAACGTCACCGGCAAGCATCTGGCGCGCAATTTCCCGAATACGCCGAAGCCGCTGCGCGCGGTCGGCGACGCGCCCATCACCCAGCTCGAATGGGCGCGCGCACGGCGTCATCACCAAGGAAATGATCTACGTCGCCGAGCGCGAAAATCTCGGCCGCAAGAAAATGCTCGACGTCGCGCAGGAACGCCATGACGACGGCGAGAGCTTCGGCGCCTCGGTGCCGCTCTTCGTCACGCCGGAATTCGTGCGCGACGAGGTGGCGCGCGGCCGCGCCATCATCCCGTCCAACATCAATCACGGCGAACTCGAGCCGATGGCGATCGGGCGCAACTTCCTCACCAAGATCAACGCCAATATCGGCAACTCCGCCGTCACCTCTTCGGTGGAAGAGGAAGTGGAGAAAATGGTGTGGGCGATCCGCTGGGGCGCCGACACGGTGATGGACCTCTCCACCGGGCGCAACATCCACAACACCCGCGAATGGATTTTGCGCAATTCGCCGGTGCCGATCGGCACCGTGCCGATCTATCAGGCGCTGGAGAAGGTCGACGGCGATCCGGTCAAGCTCGACTGGGAGTGCTACAAGGACACGCTGATCGAGCAGTGCGAGCAGGGCGTCGATTATTTCACCATCCATGCCGGCGTGCGGCTCGCCTACATCCACCTCACCGCCAACCGCGTCACCGGCATCGTCTCGCGCGGCGGCTCGATCATGGCGAAGTGGTGCCTGGCGCATCACAAGGAAAGCTTCCTCTACGAGCGCTTCGACGAGATTTGCGACCTGATGCGCAAATACGACGTGTCGTTCTCGCTGGGCGACGGCTTGCGCCCCGGCTCGATCCGCGACGCCAACGACCGCGCGCAATTCGCCGAACTGGAAACGCTCGGCGAACTGACCAAGGTCGCCTGGAAGAAGGGCTGCCAGGTGATGATCGAAGGCCCCGGCCACGTGCCGCTGCACAAGATCAAGATCAATGTCGACAAGCAGCTCAAGGAATGCGGCGAGGCGCCGTTCTATACGCTGGGCCCGCTGGTCACCGACATCGCGCCGGGCTACGACCACATCACCTCCGCGATCGGCGCCGCCATGATCGGCTGGTTCGGCACCGCCATGCTCTGCTACGTCACGCCGAAGGAGCATCTCGGCCTGCCGGACAGCAACGACGTCAAGGACGGCGTCATCGCCTACAAGATCGCGGCGCATGCCGCCGATCTCGCCAAGGGCCATCCGGCGGCGCAATTGCGCGACGACGCGCTGTCGCCGCGCGCGCTTCGACTTCCGCTGGATCGACCAGTTCCACCTCGAGCTCGATCCCGACACCGCGCTCAAATACCACGACGAGACGCTGCCCAAGGACGCGCACAAAGTGGCGCATTTCTGCTCCATGTGCGGGCCGAAATTCTGCTCGATGAAGATCACCGCGGATGTTCGGGAATATGCCGCGGGGCTGACCGACAACGAGAAGGCCGCGCTTTATCCGGATGCGGCCGAAGCGGAAGGGGAGGGCAGGCGGCATGGCCGAAATGTCGAAGAAGTTCATCGACATGGGGGCGCAGGTTTATGTGGAGGCGGATGAGGTGAAGGAGAGTAATAAGGCTCTTTAGAGGTGTCGAGTAAGCATTGACCGGCGACGATGGGCCAATGGAAGAGCTAATTAAGCTCCTCACGAGCATTGCCGCTCTTTTGGGAGCCGTGGCATGGCCAGGAACCTTCTTTGCCGTCATTTATATGTTCCGAAATGAAATTAGGTCAGCTCTTAATAAGGTCCCGAACATTTTTGACAGGGTGAAGAAAGCGTCTCTACCCGGTGGTATTGTTTTGGAGCTTGACCGCGTTGCTGACGCTGAAGTCGAAAGCGGAGTCGATAAGAGCGGAAAAATAACTCCGCGCCAACAGGAGGTTGCTGCTCGAATAGCCGCTGAGACGCGCGATGTCAGCTCGGAAGCTATTCTCAGAGAGTTAGACAAACTTTGCTTGGAATACAATTTCTAAGGCGGTCATCGCCGCCTGGAGTTAGTCGAACTCGGGCAATGAACCGTGTTCTTGTTAAGATGAGGTCCCTCGCACCCAGCGCGGTAGGCTTTTTGGACATATACAAAGGCTCGGGATCGGCCGGAAGTCGGCTAGCGGCTATCGCGATGATGCAGATGGACCCGCGCGTCGCCGATCTCGAATGGCTAAGAGACCGTTTTTCATCCGAGCAACCGTTCCTTTTCTATCACGCCGCACTTGCTCTGCAAAACTTAGCGAACACTTGCGTTACGGCCGAAGATAAAAGGCATCTACGCGAAATCGCGCAACAGGCTTTGAACGCAGTAAAAGGATTTGCAGGTGGTCCTCCGGATCGAGATACAATACAGGTTCTCGAAATGCTGATCGCAAGTCTACCTAAACAGTAAGCGTAGCTCGGATTAAGTGAAACGAAATCCGGGACAAGCCTCGCCGCACGAGCCCGGATTTCGCTCTCGCTCAATCCGAGCTACTTGGCAAGATTGCCCCTATCGAACGACCGAGGGCATCCAATGAAAATCATCAGCGACGATAGCAATAGGTCTCCCAGCACATACGCAATTAAGGATGTTCGTCTTGAGCGGGACCCGCACGCCTCCAGTAAGGACAAGCCAGATTTCGACTTGAGGGTTGTGCTCAAACCGGAACGACAGTTTGGGCGTCGGGGTTCGGGTTACACTCTTAAGCCGAAGAAATATGGCGCTGAATTGAGAATAGAATTCGACGAGATTGAAAAAATGTTGGGGGCGGTTTTGGCGCACTGCCGCAGACTCACGGCCGACGAGTGAGATCGCATGGCGGTTCAACGCAGCAAGCGTAGCCCGGATTGAGCGGAACGAAATCCGGAGCACGCCTCGCCGCCTGTAGGCCCTTGCGCCGACAGTCGATGTCGCGCTAGACGGCTGCCGCTTGCAATGCGCCAAAGGATCCAAAATCTGTCTTAGTTTCATCGATGTCGATCGAAAGGCCGTCCCAATTCTGATCAACAGGAATCTTTTGCGCAATATTCCATTGTCCATTCGCGTAAAAGTCCGCGCTGCCGTCGAATGCCGTGGAAGCGGACAGCCAAAAGTACTTGCAAAGGTTGGCCTTGCGCAGCGCCTCACAAATAAGGCCGCTGCTATAGACGCCGACCGCGTAGTGTTGCCCGAGCACCTGCCCAATCGCTGAAAAATAGTTTTTCGCGTTTTGTACGTCGCTTTGATGATAGCCATCCGGCAGGCCCTCGGCGGCAAAGTAGATGGCACTACTTTGAGGCTGCCCCAACGCAACGGCCTGAGCGAGCGCGAGTTTGGCATCGCTCGTTCCGTGATCCGCATCAAGCACTGGATTTGCGCAATTTTCGAATACTACGAACAAGTTGATGCCCGCGCCCGTGATGGCGATGGCCTCCTGCCGAAGCAACTGATAGCCGGGGTGATAGGTCGTATAGTAGCGGCCAACGGCGGTCACGCTGTGTTGCTGGAGGGTGACAATCTTGTCGGTGCAGATGGAATTCGTGTCGACAACAGTCATGGCGTCCTTCTCGATATGTCGCTAATCGCGGCAGCTTACAAAAAAATTATCGAACAACGCGAGGACCTTTCACAGCAAGTGGCTCGGCTTGAGTGAAACGAAATTCGGAGCAAGCCTTGCGGCACAATCCCGGATTTTTCTAGCGCTCAATCCGGGCTACTTACTAATTGCACGTGGCGCGGATCACCGGCAAAAATCCCCCTGAGGCCGCTACCTTGACAGGATAGGCCCGAAGCGCACCCTCGACCACTTGCACGCAGTCGCCGCCGTCGAGAATCCCAAGCACGGCGTTGAAGCCGGAGTTGCTCCAGCCATTAAATGGATTTGGATTTGCGCGGATGTTGACCGGGGAAATTGCCTTTAGCTTGTAGCCGGCGTGGATCGCTCCAAAATTCGGCATTGTTCCGCCGTTCGCCGGTTTGAGTTGGCCGTCATTGGTCGGCTTTCCATCGGTCCCGACCTCATAATAGACATAGCCCTCGAACACGCCGGGCACGATCGGCCGGGCGGGTGGCTGGTTGTCCGGTGCGGGCGGTCAGTTGGGAGGCTGAGGCGGAGGCGGGCTACGGCCACACCCAGTTCTTGATCCACAAGAACGAGGGCATAAGAGTTGCGCCAGTATTTATGACCGAGACGGTCAGTGGGAGAAGCACGGCCAAGCAAGAAACGACCGCGAAAATCTGTCGTAGCGGCTTTGGTATTTGCGACCACCACCATTGGCCTGGGCCGCCACTATCCGCGTCTACCACGTCCATACCGTCAGTGTGTGTCATCGCACTCTGCCCGAAAAATGCCCACCCGAAGAAGCTACTTTAGCGCGAGTTCACAATATTAACAATCGTCGCCAGTCATTATTGGGGGCAAGCCTCGCGGCACAATTCCTATTGCGCCCTATTACGGTGACAGTGCGCTTAATTGCTAGGCCACGAGATTAAATGCACAGTCACCGTAATTGGGGGAGATAACGCAGAAATCGGGTGTCGCGGCGCGCGTTTTGCCCCATGTGTCTGTCATCAACACATGGAGAAACATCATGCACTTTCGCATTCAGGGCCTGCCGGCCGAACAATTCGCCCCGCTGTTCGCGCTGTCCGATGACGCGCTGAAGGAACGCGGCGCGGTGCGCAGCATCGCCGACGGGCCGCGCCCCTGCCGCGTCAGCCTCACCGACGCGAGCGCCGGGCGACAAGCTGATCCTGGTCAATTACGAGCATCACGCCGTCGCCTCGCCTTACCGCATGCGCTTTGCGATTTACGTGCGGGCGGGCGAAGCGACCTTCGATGCGGTCGACACGGTGCCGGAGCAGTTGCGCAAGCGCACGCTCGCGGTGCGCGGCTTCGACGATGGCGCGATGATGACCGGCTGGGAATTGATCGAGGGCGTCAATCTCGAAGAGGCGATCGAGCGGCAGTTCGCCAATCCGCGCACGGCCTATCTGCACGTGCATTTCGCCGCGCCCGGCTGCTACGCCGCGCGCATCGAGCGGGCGTAAGGGGTAGATCATCCGGCCCCGCAACGGGGGAGGGGCAGCGAGCGTAGGGTGGGCAAAGGCGCGAACTGACATGCCCACGCGTTGCTCGATTGCTCCAATAATCGGCGTGGGCTTCGCTTCCGCCTTCTCAGCCATCCTTCGGCGGACGAACCGCTCAGCCCCCTACGAATGGTCGCCTAATCCCGCTATCGCGCCGCCCGATCTTACTTCAGCGACAACACCAGTCCGCTCAAATCCGCGCTGACGATCAGGCCGGTCTGCTCGCCGGCGAGCGTCAGCACGGCGCCGCTTTGGTTGGCGAGGACGATGCCCTGCGCGCCCTTGATGATGGCTGCGCCGGCGCCGCCCTGGCCGTAGACGCCGTTGACGTCGGACGGGCGGTGGATATTGCTGACGGTGCCATGGAAGCGCGTCTCCGAGGCGCCGAAGGTGAAGCCGTAACTCAAGCCCCCGATCGACAGCGGATAGCTGCGGCCCTGGAACGTCAGCACGCCTTCGCCGGCCGAGCCGCCGACGATGAATCCGGCCTTGAAGATGCGGATGCTGATCGTGCCGCTCTCGGCGTGCGCCACCGACGCCGCGCCGACCAGCGCCGCGAGGGCGAGGAGGCCGGCTCTCAATCCCGACAAGACTTGCATGGTAAGTTCTCCCTCACAGCAAAAGCGCCGCAGCGCATGAATGATTCGGCACTGTACCCGCCATGAGGCGCGGAATGCCCTCGTTCTCCAAGGGCTCGCCGACGATTGTCCGGGTCAGCAAGTAGCCTGGATGGAGCGGAGCGAAATCCGGGGACGATGAGAAGCTGGACGGCCTTCCCGGATTACACTTCGCTCCATCCGGGCTACATGTGCTTTTATTCAGGCCCACAATGCCGGCCAACATTATGACCGCACCCTTCCCCCAT
>CAWFLM010000016.1:0-208701 GCA_963816565.1 uncultured Alphaproteobacteria bacterium
CTCGCCCATGAAATGCGCGGGGTGGCCGCGGTTGCGTCGCGATAGGAGCTGCGGCGCGGTCATATAAGAGAGAGAGCCGAACAAAACTCATGCACGCGAACATCGGACCGCTCCCGGACGATGCGACGCCGATCGAATTGCCGCGCCGGCGGCTTATTTCGATCCGCTATTCGCTGCTGCGCTTTGCCACCGCGGGCGGCGCAGTGGCGACAGGCCTCATCCAGACCTTCGTGCTGGCGTGGATTCTCACGCCGGAGCGCTTCTCGATCTTCATCGTGGTCGGGGCGATCGGTTACACGCTGTGGCTCGCCGACCTCGGCTTCTCGAATATTCTGTTCGTCAATCTGCGGAGCGCGCACCTTGCCGGCGGCAAGAACGAGCAAGTCGCCCGCCAGGTGACAGCCGTCATCTTGTTCGATGCGGTCCTGGCGCTTGCCGCGTCGCTTCTCTGCTTCACTGTCGTGCTGACGCGACCCGGAGCGACCATCGCCGGAGCGTCCGAGCTGGCGTTGTTCCTCCTCTACATTACGCTCAATCTGGCCTGGACGTCGCTGCGCAACATCAGCATCGCGGTCGACGTGTTCGTCTTCTACGAACGGCTCGAGCTCGTTCGTCGCGTCATCGCCGTCGCGATGATGCTGGCGATGCTCGCCGGCCTGCCGCTTGGCGTCTTCCTGATCGGCTCCAACATTCTCTGGGGCGTGCTGTTTGCCGTCGCGGCGAAAAAGCTCGTGCAACGCGGGGCCTTGGCGCCGCGCCTGCACGGCGTTGCGCGCGAACTGGTGTCGTTCGTCAATTTGAACCGGCGTTCGATTGCCCGAAGCGCCACCGGCGCGCTCAGCGGCGTCTTCATTGTGACCTTTCCCTATTTCGTCGTGCCGCTCTGGTTCGGTCTCGGCGCCGCGCCAATCATCCTGGAAGTAACGTTCCGCATCTTCCGCGGCGCCTGCGTCATCTTCGCCGCCATTTGCGATGTCGCGATACCCGAGCAGACGCGGGCGTTGGCCGCGCGCGACGTTGGCCGCTGGCGCGCACGACGGCCTTGGCGGCGGCGCTGTGTTGCGTGCCGGCCGCGATTGCGAGCGCGTTGCTGCTGTTTGCCGCCGGCCCGCTGTTTACGTTCCTGCTGCGATCGGCGGCGACTATTCCGCCCGCCGTCACGCCAATTCTTATTGCGCTCCTCTTTGCCAGCACCTTGCAAATCGTGTCGGAAGCGCTTTTGCAATTCACCGGCTTCTTCCGCAGCCTCGCCTATAACGGCGCGGCGGTCGCGCTCGCCATGGCGGCGGCAACGCTGTTCGCATTCTTGGCCGGCTTTGGTTTGGTCGGCTTTCTCGCCATCTATGCCGCCGTCTACGCGGCGGGCGCGGTGACGCTGACGATCGCGGCCGTGTACGGACCGATCCGCGCGGCGGCCGGTCCCGGCGCAGCGTGGCCGCTCGACAGAATTTTCAGAGCCATCCGAAACGCACGGCGATTGCCAACAGCCACACCAATCCCGCCAGGCTGAGCGCGCAGAACACGGCGGCCGAGCCGAAATCCTTGATGCGGCGAATGTCCTTGTGCTGCTCGCGCGTGACGTGATCGGCGAGTTTCTCGATTCCCGTGTTGAGAAATTCGACGGCCAGAATGACGAGCACGGCGCCGATCATCGCGACGTACCAGGCGGCGCTGGGCGCGAGAAAAAGTCCCGCCGGCACGGCGACGACCAGCAGCACCAATTCATCGCGCAAGGCGGGCTCGGTGGCAAAGCCGTCGCGAAGCCCGCGCAGCGAATTGAAGGTCGCGCTGAAAAGCCGCTTCAAGGGGTATCCGGCAAATCGGGCAATCGGCAAGAAACTCAGCAGGAAACTCTGCCGACTGTATGTTGCGAATTTGCGAATGGCGAGCGGATGTTGCGGGCTAAGGTACCGCCCCCTATAGTCCTTCCGTTTTCGGAGCGTAGCGCAGCCCGGTTAGCGCACCAGTCTGGGGGACTGGGGGTCCCGAGTTCAAATCTCGGCGCTCCGACCAATAATCCCGACGAAAAGCCGACCAGCCGAAAGATCAACAGTCCGCGATATCAGAAAGACTACGACGCGGCGTGCGACCGCGGCCCGTGATGCGTGCATTCGTCGAGGCCGCTGCAGAACGCGATCGTCATGCTTACCGCCCGGTCTTTCGCCATGGCGGCGGCGCCCTCCAATGCCGCATCGGAAATCTCCTCGGCGAAAATGTCACGCTCGTTCGCGTCGAGGATGCGGGCCGAAGTATTACTGATCGAAACATTCATGACGCCTGCCCCAGAAACACTGGAGCGCACCACATCCTGTAGTTGCAGTCAAGAAGACGCAGCCGCACACCGGCACCGATTGCGCAGTCAGCAGTCCGGCTGCGTTGCGAATCGCCAGCCGATCGATCTCAAGTTCGATTGAGCGCGCTCTCGATGATGCCGCGGCAGGCCACGAGCTCGTCGAGCGCGGATTGCAGCTTGCGCCGACTGTCCTCGGCGAGACGGCGCGGCAGCGGCGCAGGCAGTTCCGGTGCCGGCGCGCCTTCAAGTTTCGGCCCGCCCGGTTCGGTGGCGAGATCGAACAGGTTTGGCTCCAACCGCTCCTCGGCCGGTTCCGGCCCGCTCCCCGCGCCGGCCCGATCGTCGTCCGCTTGCGGCGGCGGAACTGCCGCGCCGGCCCGCCAGACGTTCTGCACGAAGGTCACGCCCTGCTCGCGCAAAATGCGCTGCACGCCGCGAATGGTGTAGCCCTCGCCGTAGAGCAGATGGCGCACGCCGCGTAACAGATCGACGTCGTCGGGCCGGTAATAGCGCCGGCCGCCGCCGCGCTTCATCGGACGGATTTGCGGAAAGCGGCTTTCCCAGAAACGCAGCACGTGCTGCGGCACGTCGATTTCGTCGGCGACTTCGCTGATGGTGCGGAATGCGTCCGGCGCTTTTTCCAACGGGACCCCCAAATGGATTAAAAGCGCAAACCGCAGGCCGCTCGCGATCGCCGGTCAGCTTTCAGGACGCTTCGCCGCCATCGGCCGTGTTGATGCGCTGCTTGAGGATGGCGGACGGCTTGAACACCATGACCCGGCGCGGCGAGATCGGAACTTCCTTGCCGGTTTTTGGATTGCGGCCGATGCGCTGGCCCTTCTTGCGCACGACAAACGATCCGAACGACGACAACTTCACAGTTTCGCCACGCTCAAGGCAGTCGGTGATTTCCTTGAGCACAAGTTCTACGAGAGTCGCAGATTCCGTGCGCGACAGTCCAACTTTTTGATAGACCGCCTCACACAAATCTGCCCGTGTGACCGTTTTTCCCGCCATCGCCAGCCCCGAGCACGGCGATCGATCGAACGTCGATCAAGATATCGTGCTGAATTATCAACGATATTAGCTTGGCGTGACGGGTGTCAACCGGGCTTAAGCGGTTGTTTCGCGGCTACCAGCGCACCAGCGCCGCGCCCCAGGTGAAGCCGCCGCCCATGGCCTCGAACAGCAGGAGGTCGCCGCGCTTGATGCGCCGGTCGGCGACCGCGTCGGCAAGCGCCAGCGGAATCGAGGCCGCCGACGTATTGCCGTGGCGGTCGACCGTGGTGACGATCTTTCCCGGCGGGATGCCGAGTTTGTGCGCCGAACCGTCGATAATGCGCTTGTTGGCCTGGTGCGGGATGAACCAATCGACGTCGGCCGCCGTATAGCCGGTGACCTTGAAGGCATCCTCGACGACGTCGGTGATCATCGCCACGGCATGGCGGAACACTTCGCGGCCTTCCATGCGCAAATGCCCGACCGTTCCGGTCGACGACGGCCCGCCGTCGACATAGAGCTTCGATTTGTAACGGCCGTCGGAGCGCAGCTGCACGGTCAGCACGCCGCGGTCTTCGCGCGTTCCGGGCTGCTCCTGCGCGTCGAGCACCACGGCGCCGGCGCCGTCGCCGAACAGCACGCAGGTGCCGCGGTCGGTCCAGTCGAGGATGCGCGAAAACGTCTCCGAGCCGATCACCAGCGCCCGCGAAAACGCCCCGGAGCGGAGCAACGCATCGGCCGTCGCCAGGCCATAGACGAAGCCGGAACACACCGCCTGCAGATCGAAAGCGGCGCCGTGGGTGATGCCGAGATCGGCCTGCACCGAGACGGCGCTGGCGGGAAAGGTATTGTCCGGCGTCGAGGTCGCCAGCACGATAAGGTCAATCGATTGCGCGTCGACACGCGCATGCGTCAGCGCGGCCTGCGCGGCGCGCGTAGCCATTTGCGAGGTCAGTTCGCCCGGCGCGGCGATGCGGCGCTCGTGAATGCCGGTGCGCTGCACGATCCACTCGTCCGAGGTATCGATCGTGGCGGCAAGATCTTCATTGGTGAGGACCTTGCTGGGCAGATAGCTGCCGCAGCCGAGCATGACCGAGCGCGTAACGGTCACGAGGCGGCTCCGCCGACGGCCTGCTGCGCAGCCTTGTGGGTCCGGTCGAGCGCGGCCCGGATTTTTGCCAACAGCTCGTCACGCACCACGCCGTGGCCGAGTTCGATGGCGGCTGCGAAACCTTCGGCGTCGGCGCCGCCGTGGCTCTTGATGACGATGCCGTTGAGGCCGAGAAACACCCCGCCATTGGCCCGGCGCGGATCCATGCGCTCGCGCAAACTGCGGAACGCCGACCGCGCGAAAAGATAACCGATGCGGGCGCTCCACGAACTGGTCATCGCGCCCTTGAGATATTCACCGAGCTGACGCGCCGTTCCTTCGGCGGTCTTGAGCGCAATATTGCCGGCAAAGCCTTCGGTGACCACGACGTCGACCTTGCCGCGGCCGATATCGTCGCCTTCGATAAAGCCGCGATAGTCGAGATCGGGCAGGCCGTCTTCGCGCAGGATGCGGCCGGCCTCGCGCACCGGTTCGAGGCCCTTGGCCTCTTCGACGCCGATATTGAGAAGCCCGACGCTCGGCCGCGGCAGGCCGAAGAGAATCCGCGCGGTAGCGGCGCCCATCACCGCAAGATCGACCAGATGCTCGGCGTCGGCGCCGATCGAAGCGCCGACGTCGAGCACGATCGACTCGCCGCGCAGCGTCGGCCACAGCGCCGCAATCGCCGGCCGCTCGATTCCGGGCAGCGTCTTGAGATTGAACTTCGACATCGCCATCAGCGCGCCGGTATTGCCGGCCGAGACCGCCATATCCGCCTCGCCCTTTTTGACCGCGTCGATCGCCAGCCACATCGACGATTTCCAGCGGCCGTAGCGCAACGCCTGGCTCGGCTTGTCCTCCATCCGCACCGCGATGTCGGTATGGACGATCCGTGAAACGGATTTGAGCCGTGGTCTCGTCTCGACCAGCGGGCCGATCAGCGAGGCATTGCCGAAAAACAGGAATTCGCAGGCGGGATGGCGTTGCAACGCCAGTTCCGCTCCGGCGACGACCACGGCGGAACCGTGATCGCCCCCCATCGCATCGAGAGCAATGCGGACCTTGTCCGTCATTTAGCGACCCAGGTCCGATAGGTGGGAATGCGACACCGGAGTGAGAATAGCGGTTCGACGCCCGGATTTGAAGCGCCGAGCCTAATTCTTGGCCAGCTTGGCCAGAGCGGCAAATGGCCCCGGCTCCGGTGCGGCGTCCTGCGGCGGCTCGAATACGGCATCCGGCTTTCGCGGATAGGGCTCAAGCCCGAGGATCAGGAACTCGGTGGCGAGCGCGCCCAAATCGACGATTCCATCGATCAAAGGCTCCGGATCGCCCCATTTGACGTCCCTTTTAACGTCCCTTGGCTTGGCTTCTCCGTCGTGCGGCGCAGCTGTGCGCTGCGGAACGAAGACGAGATCGACTGGCTCCTCGACTTCATTGGTCAGCGGCTCGAGCGTGACAACGCAGTTTTGCCCGACCGTCGCCGATACCACGCCGGCGACATGCAGGCCCCCCGCCCCGCGGCGGTTTACATCAAAGCTCGCTTCGAGCCGCGACAGGTCGCGCAATCCGGCGATCCGCGCGACCGTCGCGCGCACGGCGGCGTCGGCAACAAGATCGAAATGCCGCCCCGTCTCATCGATATCGTCCACCGCAACGGGAACCTGCCAGGGCGCGGGCGGGGGATTTTTCGGCGTTCACTTTAGGCATGACGATAGCTTCGGCGATAGATTGAGGTTGTGGAAAGGCGACGTCGCCTTGCAATAGCGCACCGTCCTCCTGCCCTTCCAGTTGGCGCCGCACGGCGTTGACATAACGCGGCCAGCTTCTCCGCACCCGGCGCGACGTCCATACCGGGAAAGATATTGCGCCTGAGCGCCTTCTCAAGCTCCCGCCCATCGGCCGCGGCGAAGGCCGCGACATAGGCCGCTTGCCGGCCATAAAAGGCTTCGCCGAATTCGCGCATCCGTTTCGGCACCGCAAGATCGCCGACCCCCATTTCGCGCAGGTTGGCATCGAGGTCGCGGCAAAACACGTCGAACAGCCGTTGCCCGATCCCCCGCCCCGCGTCGGCGCCGCGCCCGAGCCGCTCGATCACGAGCACCAGATGCAACACAATCAGATCGAAGCGGCCCTCCACCGTATCGGGCACGTCATAGTCCCGATAAAAGGCCGGCGAACGCGCCTGCGC
Source organism: uncultured Alphaproteobacteria bacterium (assembly GCA_963816565.1). Lineage (GTDB taxonomy): Bacteria > Pseudomonadota > Alphaproteobacteria > Rhizobiales > Xanthobacteraceae > BOG-931. Next base: position 6,571 of record CAWFLM010000016.1, read on the forward strand.
CACGATCGCGCCATAGAGGTCGCCGATGCTGCGATCCTGGGAACTGGGACGAAACAACCGCCAGATCATATGGTTAACCGACGCCGCAATGACCGGCTCCAGGGCGGCCGATTGCCAATCTTGGGCATTGGGGGTACGGCACGCATGCGGTTTGAGGCAAGTTAGGGACGAGGATGTGGGGTATTTTCGCGCGTAGCCGACGCCGGCCGCTGAGGGCTGGTTGCGCCATCGTGCTGGCGCTCGCGCTCGCCGGCTGCACCGGCGAAACATTCCAGCGCGGTTACGTGTTGCCCGACGGCGCGCTCGAGCAAATTCCGCTCGGCGCTTCGCAGGAACAGGTACTGCTCGTTCTCGGCACGCCGTCGACGGTAGCCACCGTCAGCGGCGAAGCGTTCTACTACATCTCGCAGAAGGCCGACCGCCCCATCTCCTTCATGCAGACCGAAGTGACCGACCAGCGCGTCATCGCCGTCTATTTCGACAGGGGCAGAAAAGTCCGGCGGATCGCCGAATATGGCATGAAGGACGGCCATGTCTTCGATTTTGTCAGTCAGACGACGCCGACCGGCGGCAACGACCTCAGCGTCGATCACGACCATCATCCACAATCTCCAAGGCAAGGGCTCAAGCCCCCCTTCCGCCATTCGCCGAGCTTGCTCGCGCATTGCCCTGATGCGCCAGCACCGCGAGCAACAGCAGCGCCACGATATTGGTGATCTTGATCATCGGATTGACGGCGGGGCCCGCCGTATCCTTGTAGGGATCGCCGACCGTGTCGCCGGTCACCGCCGCTTTGTGCGCATCCGAGCCTTTGCCGCCGTAATGGCCGTCCTCGATATATTTCTTGGCATTGTCCCAGGCGCCGCCGCCCGAGGTCATCGAGATGGCGACGAACAGGCCGGTGACGATGACGCCGAGCAACATGGCGCCGAGCGCCGAGAACGCCGCCGATTTGCCGGCCGCGCCGCCGCCGGCGACGAAGTAGATGACGAAATAAACGAAGATCGGGGAGAGCACCGGCAACAGCGACGGCACGATCATTTCCTTGATCGCCGCCTTGGTCAGCATGTCGACGGCGCGGCCGTAATCGGGTTTGTCCGTGCCGGCCATGATGCCGGGCCGCTCCTTGAATTGCCGCCGCACTTCCTCGACGATCGAGGCCGCCGCGCGGCCGACCGCGGTCATGCCCATGGCGCCGAACAGATAGGGCAACATGCCGCCGAACAGGAGGCCCGCGACCACGTAAGGGTTATTGAGCGAAAAATCCGGTGCCACGCCCTGGAAATACGGATGCTGGGCCGAGCCGGCGATGAAGAATTTGAGGTCTTCGTTATAGGCCGCGAACAGCACCAAGGCGCCGAGCCCGGCCGAGCCGATGGCGTAGCCCTTGGTGACGGCTTTGGTGGTGTTGCCGACCGCATCGAGCGCGTCGGTCGATTTGCGCACTTCTTTCGGCAAGCCCGCCATCTCGGCAATGCCGCCGGCATTGTCGGTGACCGGGCCGAAGGCATCGAGCGCGACCACGATGCCGGCCAGCGCCAGCATGGTGGTCACCGCAATGGCGATGCCGAACAGGCCGGCGAGGTTATAGCTGACCAGAATGCCGGCAATGATGACGATCGCCGGCAAGGCGGTCGCTTCCATCGATACCGCCAAACCCTGAATAACGTTGGTGCCGTGGCCGGTGACCGAGGCTTGCGCGATCGAGCGCACCGGACGGTAGTCGGTGCCGGTGAAGTATTCGGTGATCCAGATGATCAGGCCGGTGACTGCAAGGCCGACGATGCCGCAGAGGTATAACGTCCCCCCGGAGTAAGCGACGCCCGGCAGCGGACCAAAGCCGATCAGCTCATAGATCACGCCGGCGATGCCGATCAGAGAAAACACCGCGGTCGCCAGCATGCCCTTATAGAGCGCGCCCATGATCGACTGGCTCGGGCCAAGCTTGACGAAGAACGTGCCGATGATGGAAGCGATGATGCAAATGCCGCCGATCGACAGCGGCAGCATCATCATTTTCAAGCAGCATGTCGGCGCCCGCGCTCCGGTAAAAGATCGCGGCGAGAATCATGGTGGCGACCGTGGTCACCGCATAGGTCTCGAACAGATCCGCGGCCATGCCGGCGCAATCGCCGACATTGTCGCCGACGTTGTCGGCGATGGTGGCGGGGTTGCGTGGATCGTCCTCGGGGATTCCGGCCTCGACTTTACCGACCAGATCGCCGCCGACGTCGGCGCCCTTGGTGAAAATGCCGCCGCCAAGCCGCGCGAAGATCGAGATCAGCGAGGCGCCGAAACCGAGCGCGACCATGGCATCGATCACTTCACGATCGTTCGGCGCCATATGCAGGGTGCCGATCAGGAAGCCGAAATAGAGCGTGACGCCAAGGAGCGCCAGGCCCGCCACCAGAAGGCCGGTGATGGCGCCGGCGCGGAACGCGATTTCAAGGCCGGCGGCAAGCGAAGAGATCGCCGCTTGCGCGGTGCGCACATTGGCGCGCACCGACACGTTCATGCCGATGAAGCCGGCGGAGCCGGAGAGAATGGCGCCGACCGCAAAGCCGATCGCGACCAGCCAGCCGAGGAAATAGCCGACGATGAGGAAGACCACGACGCCGACGGCGGCGATGGTCGAATATTGGCGCTTGAGATAGGCCTGCGCGCCCTCGCGGATCGCCGCGGCGATCTCCTGCATCTTCTCGCTGCCGGCATCGGCCGACATCACCGAGCGCGTGGCCCAGATGGCGTAGGCGATCGCCAATACGCCGCAAAAAACGATGAGCCACAACGTATCCATAGAAAGTCCCCGGTCTATTTAGAGGGCCGAACATCGCCGGCCCGGAAGGATGGGCGCCTCGCATACAATGGACAGGTGTGAGGTGCAAATGTGCCGCGGAGATTGCACAAAACGCCCCTGCCACGCAACGCCGGCAGGCCGGCTTTTGCGGCGTTTTACCCGGTCCGCTCACGGCCGTTCTGACGGTCTGTGAGGGGTTCGTATGGCAATTCCGACAGCCGCTGGATCCGCGCCAATTCCTTCCAAATCGTTTTCGGAACCCCTTTCCCGCCGACCCTCCTGCCGCGCCAGCCCTTTTTCCGGCAGGCCTCGGGGTCCTCGCGGCCGCAGCACATGCGGTGGCGGCGGCAACGCTTGTCGGTGCAGAACCGGAACGTTCCGAACAGGTCGGCTTGCGCGCGCCACACCAACGGAATGCGCGCGCGGAACGGAATCGCCAGCCACTCTTCGAGCGTCCGCCGGCCGGGAAAGCTGCGCTTGCCGATGTGCATGGGTTTTCTCCTTGTCTTCATCCTGCCCCGCGATAGCGGGGCAGGGGGCCCGCGCCCCGCGCGCGGGGAGAGGGTTGGCGTGAGGTGGCCGCTCCGCTGGGTGCGGATTTGCAGCAATGTCGTCACCGCCGGCGCCCCCTCCACCACGCTTCGCGTGGTCCCGCGCCGACGCTTCCGCCTCACGCGCTCCGCGCTTCGGCGACTCGAACCCGCCGTCGCCCGCAGAGCGAGCGGAGGAGGGACGCGGGGGCGGATAATACTTCCCCGTTCTCGCGATGCGGCTTCGCATCCGAGCTTTGCTGCACGCTTTAAGAAAGCCCTTCCAATGGCCTCCCTTAAAAAAGGGAGGCGGAGCGCCGAAAGGCGCACCACGGGTTCCGCCCCGCCGCAGAAGAAGAAAGCCTGCCAGCGTATGCGGCGAGCACCATCGCTGTCCTCCCGCGAACGGCGCGGGATCGAAGCGGCGGCGCCCTCGCCTTTCGGCGCCCCACCGCGGCACTACGCCGAGGGACTGACCTCGACTCGGCTTCGGGCCGCGCTTCCTGGAATCACCGGATCCAAACGGGAGGACCCTCTCCGGCACCAGTGCAGCCAGCACCTGGCAGTCCGGTCACGCGCCGGACGGTCGATGCCCAAAGCCGCCCGGACGCGGGTTACAAGCCCGCCTCCGGGAACCGCACCCGCCCCATCGATCGGCTGTCACCGGTCGACGTCCCTTCGATGGGCGAGCTCGTCGCATGTATCTGTTACAGTGACAAATGTCACATCACGTCTCCGTTACCGTGATAGCTTCAAATCGTCATACGCGGGCTTGACCCGCGTATCGATGCTGACGTGCCGCGTCGATAAAGGAATTGAGCGCACTGTCACCGTAATCTTAGGCAGTGTATTCATAAATCTCGGCTCGATGTCCGCTTCAATCCAATAACGACAGAATTACCGCGGGGCCACCAAACGACGCGATGGGCCAATTCCAGACATTCTCCACGGCCAACCAAACTTGTGGCGAGGGCGCTCCCGATGTATGAATTCATTCTAAGTCGCCATCGGAAATTGGCGATGGGTCGACTGACATAGATAGATTGTCTGTAGTTGAGGCAAACACCTAAGGCGAGCCGCTTTTAGGGTCACAAATCGAGCGGCGCTGCCCAGCTAATTTTTGCGAGCTGGCCGCAATGTCTACAGCCTTAAGAAGGACTGGAGTGAACGTCCTGGGCGACATGCCTTGGGGGTCGCATATCTGTATATTTTACGAGTCAAAAGATGATCTGCTCGATACCGTGATCCCTTTTTTTACGGCCGGATTGCAAAACAACGAATTCTGCTTGTGGGCTCCTTCCGCGCCTTTAACGCTGGAGGAAGCACGCGCGGCGTTAAGCCGGCGCATCCCGGATTTCGATCGGCACTTGGCGGCCGGGAGCATGGAAATTGCTCCGGGGCGTGACTGGTATCTCAAAGCCGGCGATCGGTTCGACCTAAAGCGAATTACGAGCTCTTGGGACGAAAAACTGCGCGACGCGCTGGCGAAAGGCTATGACGGGATGCGAGCGAGCGGCAACGCGTTCTGGTTTCATACCAAACATTGGAAGGACTTTTGCGACTACGAGCGCCAACTCAACATGACGCTTGAGGGCAAACCGATGACACTATTGTGCACCTATCCGATTGTCGCGAGCGGAGTTGCGGAGGTGCTGGAAATAGCGCGAGCCCATCAGCTTGCAGTCGCACGACGAAATGGCGATTGGGAGCTTGTGGAGCCTGTGCCGGCGAAGATAAAAGACCATTTGCTGACGCCGCGTGAGCGCGAAGTCCTGTGGTGGGCGTCGCAAGGAAAGTCGTCCTGGGAGATCAGTAAAATTCTCGATATCGCCAAGCGGACGGTCGACGAGCACACACAACACGCGATTTACAAGCTCGGCGCCGTAAACAGGACGCAGGCCGTCGCTATCGCGTTGCGTGGCCGGCTGATCGGCAAAAAACCACCTTAACGCAAACCAAAATCGTGTCCCTGGAAATATAAAGATCCCGCCAACCTCAGGTTGGTCCTGAGTGGTATTTGACAGTCGGGGCTCCGAACGGCACCAGGGGGTATCGCTTTACGGAGCCTGAGCAGCATAATTGGACGATCTCCGCGAGGCTGACAAGAGTATTAAACGCGGGGCTTATCATCATGTGGATTTTGAGAATGTGGACGGGACTTAGGGCTGAATGAAAGCAATCTTACAAAATGGCCATTTTCACGCCGGTAATGTCCGCGTAGGGTCATTTTCGACCGACCCAGCCGGTTATGCCTGCCGCTCGATGTCTGTTTCGCCTCGAAAGCGAACTTCCGATCGGGCCGGAGCAAGACCAACCGTACTGAGAGGAGCATCAATTGCCATGGGTCGCCTCAATGAACACAGGTGGGCGCGCTTCGCTTTTTGCCCTACGCTCGCCCCGAAGTCAGCGGCGGGAGCGTGCTGAATGACTTACCACAGCGGAGGTTCGCATGTCCCGGCTTACGGTTCTCCTTGCGCGCTTCATCGGCCTGTTCACTGTTCTGCTGGTGATTGGCTTGCTCATACGCGGCAGCGCGACGGTCGAGACCGCGGTGGCCGATGCGCCGGTGATGCTGGTCTACGCCATCGTCAGCCTCGCCGCGGGGCTTGCGATGATCCTCGGCCATAATGTCTGGTCGGGCGGCGCGCTGCCGGTGGTCGTGACCGTGATCGGTTGGCTGATGCTCGCCAAAGGTCTCGTGCTTTTGTTGGTGACGCCCGAGACCATGAAGCAGCTCTTCGGCGGCATGCATTATGGCGAGCATTACTTTCTTTATCTGTTGCCCGCACTCGCGCTCGGCCTTTATCTGACCTGGGCCGGCTTCACCGCGCCTCTGAGGATGCAAGATTAGCGTGTAGGGTCGACAAAGCGAAGCGTACCCACGCGCTGATTTGGAGTTTGCATCGACGCTGACGTGGGCACGGTGCTGCGCACCTTTGCCCACCCTACGTTTGCTTCGCTCCGCTCACAATGCCGGGCGAAGGCTGCCCCGTTATTGCTTCTTGGCCTTGGCGGCCCGCATCGCATAGGTGTGCGCAACCTCGGCGGCGCAAATCGCTCTTGTCGACTGGAAGAGCGTGCCCTCTTGGCCGGCAAAATTATCGCCGCAGGCGCCGACCTTGCGCTCGTAGCCGCGGCGGGCGCTGGCGCTCAGTGAGGCCAGGAAGTCAGCCTCGCATTTCTTGATCACGATCTGGGCGACACCGACATCGCCGCTCGAGCCGAGCTGGCACGCCATGAGCAATTGCATCGAAGCGTCGCAGGACGGCGCGTCGGTCACGCTGTTTTCGACCTGATCGTAGCCCGACACCGGGCAGTCCATCGCCAGTGCGGGCGCGGCGCCAGGTCCCAAAAGCCAAATGCACATGAACCAAATGCCAAGAAGCGCTCTGCCGAACATTCCAACCCACCCCGTTGTGGCAACTTAAGCCATCATACCTCGCCCGCCGAGCCGATTTCGCCGGACAAAAGATTGCGAAGGACCATGAGCGCGCCTGAAACTCGCCCGCGATTGCGCAAACTTTCGCCGCAGCGGGAGGGTCCGATAGCCCACCTCCGTCGGGGGAGGGGCCGCACCGGGCGATTCATTTTTGTAACGCGCGTACGCCCGGTAATGCTCCGGGGGCGGCGCGACGTGTCCTAGGCACGGCGCGCCGCTCTCTATGCGGCACGTTGAAATATTCGTGGCGCTAGACCGTGATCCGATCGAGTTGAATCGGATCACGGTCTGAGATTTTACGTTGGCGCATGATCTTTTCGGAAAACCGGTTTCCACTTTTCCGGATCATGCTCTAAGGCCGCGCGTCATTCACGCTTGCCGCGGCGCCCAGCCGTAGATGCGCGTGACGTTGCCGCCCATCAATTTGGCCTTGTCGCCCTCGGAGATGCGGTTCGTAACGCGGAAGGCATCGACGCCTTGGGCGTAACTGAGGAATTTCACCGCGCGCGTCCAGTCGGTGCCCCATAGGCAACGGTCGATGCCGAACGCATCGATCATGCGGCAGACCGGATCCCAGATGTCGTTATAGGGAAACGGTTCGAGCGACAAAGTGCAGGCGCCGGTGATCTTGATGGCGACGTGCGGCAGTTTGGCGAGCGTGAGCACCTTCGGCAGCTCGGCCCACGGCTCGGCCGGCTTCGGCGGCACATGCGGCTGCACCAGCCCGAGGTGATCGACGACGATCTGGGTGTCGGGATTGCGGCGGATCAGTTCGATGCCCTGGTCGAGCCGCCCGGCGATGTGCAGGTTGACCGGCAGCGACTGACGTGCGGCCTCAGCCAGCACGCGGTTGAGCCCCGGATCGGCGGGATCGGTGGCAAGCCCGCTGCGCACCAAGAGCATGCGCACGCCGACCGCGCCCGGCGTGTGCTTCCACTCGGAGATCACGTCGGCGACGGTGGGATTGGCGGGATCGACCGGCCGCACCAGTGCGAAGCGGTCCGGATAGCGGTTGCGCACCGCGACCGCGTAGCTCGCATCGTAGCGGTACATCGTGAACGCCGACACCAGGATGGCGCCGTCGACTTTGGCTTCGTCGAGAATCGCGACCGTCTGCTCGCCGGTCGCCTCGGGCGGTCCGGTCAGCGCCTTATGCCACGGCCGCTCCGGGCGATCGCGCTCATAGGCGTGCAGTTGTGCGTCGATGATAGGCATGTTTGTTTGGCTTTCTCGCTGGTCAGAAACTGTCAATCCCGCGACCCGCCTTCGCTCGCTCATGCGAGCCAGGGCGGGTCGCGGACGATGACATAACTTGACCGGACGATGACATGAAAATGTTTTACGCCGCCCCTAATATCGGATCGGCCGTGCCGGCGCTGTCGCCGCGGGCACGCCATAGCGGACATTCAGCGGGTTTTTCACTCAAAACGCATAGCGCAGCCGGGCGTTACCGCTATAGGCCTGCGATCGTTGCGCCAACTCGCTATCCAGCCAGCAGTCGACCGAAAAGCCGTTTTTGAAAGCGATCTCCGCTCCGGCCGATGCGAGCAAGGAATTAGCCGCCGGCACGGCGCCGAGCACGGTGAAGCTCGACCCCGGGACGGTTTGGAACGCGGCATTGATAGCCACTCCCGACCAGTAGTCATGCGCCCAAGCGGTGCGCGTCCGTAGCGCCAAGAACGCGCCGTCGTCGAGTGCGATGATGCGATCGAACCAGGCGCCGAGCTCGGTGCGGGTATCGGTCGTCGTTTGCGCGGCGTAGTTCAGCGCGAACACCGATGACGACCCCGGCGCGGCGCTTTCGCTGTAGGACGGTGTGTAGAACGCCTGCATCTGCAATGCGCCATACGGAACGAACCAGCCGCGTCCCGGCCAGCCGGCAACATTCGGCGCAGCGACCCGATAGCCGCCCTCGATCCGGCCGGCGATCTGCTCGGCGGAAAAGGCGGCGGTGAGGTTGTCGCTCCCCGCCAGCGTGACATACCGGGAGGTCGATACGCGGTCGAAGCCATAGGCGAGCGCGGCCGCCACATAGGCCGCATTGAAATAGGTCCGGCTGTAGATGGCCGCCTGGAACAGATCACTGCTGCCGCCGCCGAGCCCGTCCGACAGGCCGAAATTGGTGCCGCCGCCCGCGAGCGCAAAGCCGACGGTTGTCGGCAAGACGCTGTAGTCGAGGCCGAAAGCAACGCCATAGGAGTCCACCGACCTGTCGTGGGTTCCGGCGAACACATCGCCCTGCGTCGTGCCGGCGCCGCCGTAACCTGCGACCCAGGTGCTCCAGCGCCGCGGATCGGGCGCCGACAAATCCAACCGGCGCCTTGTAGAGTGACGCCTTGTAAACCAGCGGCGTCTGATCGGGCGGACTTGCCGTGACCTGGCGATCATCGAATGGATTAAGCACCAGCGACAGGAACGAGTTCATCGCCTGGATTCCCGCCGGCGGAGCGCCGGTAGCCGCCTCCCCGGAAAGTTGTGTCAGCGCCGCGGCCAACGCCGCCGGCGAAAGCGTAGTGAGCAAGTTCAGAAACGCCGGCGGCAGCACGCCGCCCGCGGCAACAAAGTCATCGAGCGTAGTTGCGACCGCGAGCTGATTGACCGACAACAGCCCGGCCAAGATCGAGCTTATCGGTGTGATCGAGGCGAGACAGACCGTGATGGTGTTGTCGTCCAACGTCACCGCGCCGTTGTGCGCCAAGGCGGCGCCGCAATCGATCCCGGCACCGGTGTCCAGCGTGATGCTCGTCAGCGCAACGATGTCCCCTACGAACGCCGTAGTCGTGCCGAGCGTCGCGGAACTGCCGACCTTAAAAAACACATTGCTGCCTTGAGCGCCATTAATCAGCAAAATAGACGAAGCGCTGGCAGTGGTGAGCGTACTTCCGATGTTGAAGACGAACACGGCGTTAGGATTGCCCAGTCCGTTAAGCGTGAGGCTCCCGGTCAATTGAGCCGACGAACTGAAGCTGTAGACGCCCGGCGTCAGCGTAAGGCCGCCGAGATTCTGCCCGGACAGATCCTGCGTCGCGGGCATTGCCGACAGATTATTGTAGAAATTGAAGAGATCGATTTGAGCCTGTATTGCGGTCGCGTCGCTATTGAATATTGCGCTCGGCGGCACGACGATTCCGGGTGGAAAGCCGGTAATCGCGGTGCCGGGGCTAAGCCCGACATTTCCCGTGATGACACTGGGGCCGGTATTGGTGATAGCGGAACCGCCCAGAATAGCGAAGCTCGCTAAGTTCTGAGCGCGCACGCTCGCTACGGGAATAAAAGCGAATGCAATGAGCGCGATCGCCAAAATGGCAATATTGCGCAGCGATCTCCGCATGGCAGTCCCGTCGCTCAACGCACGCGAGTGCGTCGCCCCGCAAACTTGGATGGGTTTTTGCTACGCAAAGTCGCAACGACAGCCCGGATCGCCCGACGGCAAATCGTTCAAGAAAATTATTCAAATGGGCGACTCGACGTCTGTGCAAAATTGCACAGGGTTTTTTTAGGAGACAATTTGGATGTGCGACCTAGTCGCATAATATCAAACAAGAATTTAGCGCATCAGCACGTCGTTGGAATCAGATGAACTAAGTATTCTTACGGATCTTTTGATCGCCTCGGTGGTTTTGTCATCCCGAGAAAGATGATGGGTTTCGCTGTGCTCAACCCATCTTACGCGCTGCCGCGGAGCTGGATTGCGTCGCTCCGCTCAATGACGGGAGCGAAGATCATGCCGCGCCGAGATAGCGGATCGGCCGCCCCGGCGCGATGGCTTGCGCGGCGGCGATGATGGCGTTGGCGTCGATGCCATAGTGCCGGTAGAGCTCGGCGATCGAGCCGGTCTGGCCGAAATGCTCGACGCCGAGCGGGCGCACGCGATGGCCGTTGACCGCGCCAAGCCAGCCGAGCGTCGCCGGATGGGCATCGACGACGCTGACGATGCCGCAATGCCGCGGCACGCCGGCGAACAGCCGCTCGATATGCGATCGCGCATGCACCAAGCCTCTTTCTCGCGCGCGCCACGCCGCGGTCCAGCCGGCATTGAGCCGGTCGGCGGACGTGACCGCAAGGAGGCCGACGTCGCGGCGGTCTTCCGCCATCAAGCCTGTCGCCTGGATCGCTTCCGGCGCGACCGCGCCGCTGTAGGCAACCACCACCTGGCAATTCGGCCCCGGCTCGCGCAGCCAATAGGCGCCGTCGACGATGGCCTGGCGCAGTGCCGGCGTCATGTCGCGCGCGATCTGCTCGATCGGCCGCGTGGAGAGCCGCAGATAGATCGAGCCGCCGGTCTCGTCGCGCAGCCAATTGCGCTCGGAGATTTCGCCGTTACCGGCGCGCTGGATGTAATCGAGCGCGAAAGCGAGGATCACGGCGAGCTCGTCGACGAAAGCCGGCTCGAAAGCGGCGAGACCGTCCTGCGCCATGCCGATCAGCGGCTCGGCGATCGATTGATGCGCGCCGCCTTCGGGCGCTAGCGTAATGCCGGACGGCGTCGCCACCAGGATGAAGCGGGCGTCCTGATAGCAGGCGTAATTGAGCGCATCGAGGCCGCGGGCGATGAACGGATCGTAGAGCGTGCCGATCGGCAGCAGTCGCTCGCCGTTGATGGCATGCGACAGGCCGAGCGCCGAGAGCGCGATGAACAGATTGTTCTCGGCGATGCCGAGCTCGATATGCTGGCCCTTGGGCGAGAAATCCCAATTGAAGGTCGAGGGAATGCGCTCGCTCTTGAAGGTGTCGGCAAGCGCCTGCGCGCGCGAACAGGCCGCGGCGGTTGACCCAGGGGCCGAGATTGGTCGACACCGTCACGTCCGGCGAGGTGGTGACGATGCGCGCGGCGAGCTCGGTTTTGTCGCGGGCGATTTCGTTGAGCAGCGCGCCGAAGCCTGCTTGCGTCGACATTTCCGGCTGGATGGTCACCGCAAGGCGGTCGGGCACCGCGATGCGCGGCGCCGCCAAATTGCGATTGTGTCGTTGCGCGAACGGCACGCGATCGAGGAACGCCGCAATATCGGCTTCGGGTTGGCGCAAGCCCTCGAAGCGATCCCATTCGTGGCCGGGCCGGATGTCCATCGCCTCGCGGAAGGTTTCCATCTGCGCCGGCGTCATCAGGCCGGCGTGATTGTCCTTGTGCCCGGCGAACGGCAGGCCGTAGCCCTTGATCGTGTAAGCGATGAAGCAAACCGGCCGGTCGTGATCGATGCCGTCGAAGGCCTCGATGATCGCGGCGAGATCGTGGCCGCCGAGATTGTTCATCAGCCGCGCCAGTTCGTCGTCGCTGCGCGCCTCGATCAGTCGCGTCACCGCGCCTTGATCGCCGATCTCGTCGAGCAGACGCTTGCGCCAAGCCGCGCCGCCCTGGAACACCAGCGCCGAATAAAGCTGGTTCGGGCAATTATCGATCCATTGCCGCAAGCACCTCGCCGCCCGGCTCGGCAAAGGCGGCCTGCTGCAACGAGCCGTATTTGAGCACGACGACGTCCCAGCCGAAATTGCGGAACAGATTTTCGTAGCGCTGCCACAGGCCTTCGCGCACCACGGCGTCGAGGCTCTGCCGGTTATAGTCGACGATCCACCAGCAATTGCGCAGGCCCTGCTTCCAGCCTTCCAGGATCGCCTCGAAAATATTGCCCTCGTCGAGCTCGGCGTCGCCAAGGAGCGCGATCATGCGGCCTTCCGGCCGCGGCGTCCGTAAGTCTTGGCCCAGCCGTGGGCGCGCACGTAATCCTGGGCGAGCGAAGCGAACAACGTCTGGGCGACGCCGAGGCCGACCGAGCCGGTCGAGAAATCGACGTCGTCGGTGTCCTTGGTGCGCGACGGATAGGATTGCGCGCCCTTGTAGCCGCGGAAGCGCTCGAGCTTTTCGCGGGTCTGCCGGCCGAGCAGATATTGGATGGCGTGAAAGTTCGGCGCCGCATGCGGCTTGACCGCGACGCGGTCGGCCGGGCGGAGCGTGTGGAAATAAAGCGCGGTCATGATGGTGGCGAGCGAGGCCGACGACGCCTGGTGGCCGCCGACCTTCAGGCCGTCGGCATTGTCGCGCAGATGATTGGCGTGATGGATGGTCCAGGTCGCGAGCCAGAGCGTCTTGCGCTCCAGTTCGGCGAGGATGGCAAGATCGTGCACGCGCGCGGCTGTATTCATAACGTCGACGAACCGCCTGTCATTCGAGTTCGACGGTCTCGAAATCCGCCGGCAGGATGATTTCCAGAAGCTCGCAGTCGTCGGAATAATCGAGCACGGTGTGCTTGATCTTGGGCGGCTGCAGCCAGCATGAGCCTTCGCGCATGGTCACCGCGCCGGCGCCGTCATACTCGCCTTTGATCCAGCCCTTCAAAACGTAAATCATCTGAAATTCGACGTCGTGATAATGCCGCTTGGAGACCTCGGCCGGATCGCAAGGCGGGATCATCTTGATGACGTGCGCGCGGGCGAGGCCCCCGGTCGCGGCGGCGATGCCGAGATCGCGATATTGCGCGTAGCGGCGCAGGCCCTGCTCGAACGCATCGGGGCTGTGGTGGCTGGCGACGAAGGTTTGCTTGCGCGGGCCGGCTTTGGCGCGGTTTGCGCTTGGCCGCCGCAGTGCGCCCGACCGCCGTTCTGCCGTCGCGGGCGCCGGACATTCCGGCGTGCCGGGGTTGCCGCCTTTTTCGATTTCTGAAGCGGTTTCGTCTTGGCCATTTGGTTTCCTTTCGCGATTGTTCAAAAATGGAGCGCGCCGTTGTGGCGGATGACGACCGAGCGGGCTTCCTCGGGGCGATGCGCGCCCAATTGGCCGAACGCCGACCGCGTTTCCTCGATGAGAATGTCGATGACATGGCCCGGCCCTTCTTCGCCGAGCGCACCGAGGCCCCACAGGAACGCCTTGCCGGCAAACGCGGCGGCGGCGCCGAGCGCATAAGCGCGCACCACGTCGGTGCCGCTGCGGATGCCGGAATCGTACATCACCGTCGCGCGGCTGCCGACTTGCTTGACGATGGCCGGCAGCGCGTCGATCGGGCCCGGCAGCGCGTCGATCTGGCGGCCGCCGTGGTTGGACACAAACATGCCGTCGACGCCGAGCGAGACCGCCTTCTCGGCATCCTGCGGATGCAGGATGCCCTTGACGATCAAAGTCTTCTTCCAGCGGTCGCGATATTTGGCGACTTCTTCCCAGGTGAAGGCGCCGCCCATCTCGCGCCGCGCGAAGGCGATCACGTCGTTGATCGAGGCGTTGTCGCCGGCATAAGCGCGCAAGGTTTCGAAGCGCGGGATGCCGTATTTCCACAGCGCCATGGTCCAGCGCGGCGACATCACCATCTGGGTGAGCATCGCGGCGTCGGGATGAAACCCGCTGCCGCCGAGACCGACCACCACTTCGCGGGCGCGCGTGGTGCGCACCGGCACGTCAAGCGTGAGGATCAGCGCATTGCAGTCGGTCGCCGCGGCGCGGCGCACCAGATCGAAGCCGATGGCGTGATCGTTCTTGGCGGCGCGGTAAAGCTGAAACCAGCAGACGTCGGGCGCGATTTCCGCGATCTCTTCGATGGTGGCGCCGCCGGCAAGCCCGAGCGTATAGGGAATGCGCGCCTTCTGCGCGGCGCGGGCGAGATGCTTGTCGGCGCCGGGCCAGACGATCGCCGGGCCGCCCATCGGCGCCACCCCGATCGGCGCGGCATAGCGGCGGCCGAACAATTCGACCTCGCAGGGCGGCAGCGACGGCATCACGCCATAGCGCGGCACCATTTCCACCGCATCGAGCGCCGCCCAATTGCGCCGAATACCGGCGTCGTCCTTGCCGGAGCCGCCGTCGGAATATTCGAAGGCGAAATGCGGCAGCCGGCGGCGCGCGGCGCGGCGCAGATAGTCGATGGTCGGATAATGCCGATAAAGCTCACCATAGCGCGGATTGGCGCCCTTGCCGACGTAGTGGCTGGTTTGCGGCGCGGCGGATTCTGCGGGCTTGAGAGCCGTCGTGTCATGCATGAGCGTTTCTCCCCGGCGCCCAGTATAGCGGATAGCGTTTTGCGCTGTCTCACCGCCGGACATCGGCACGTTCAATTGAGCGGATCATTCGTCATTTTTTCTTCGGCGACCACCGATAGGCTTTGGCGCAGGCGCCGCCCATCAGCATCGCACGCTCGCCGTCGCTCAGTCGGTCGGTCTTGAAGAAAGGCTCGACCGCCTGCTCGTAGTTGACCACGGCGAAGGCGCGGGTCCAATCCGTGCCCCACAGGCAGCGGTCGAAACCCCAGGCATCGAAGACGCGCGCTAGCGGATCCCAGATATCCGGAAACGGATACGATTTCTGCGACAGCGTGCAGGCGCCGCTCACTTTGATCACCACGTTCTTGCGCTTGGCGAGGTCCAGCACCTTCGGCAGGTCGGACCACGGCTGCGGCGGGGCCGGCGGCGTGCGCGGCTGCAGGATCGCCAGATGATCGATGATGAAACGCGTATCGGGGTGGCGATCGATCAAGATGGTGCCGGCATCGATGTTGCCCCAGCACAGAATGTTGACCGGCAAATCGTGCTTGACGGCGGAGCGTGCGATGCGGTCAAGGCCCGGGTCGGTCGGATCGCGGTCGCGCCCCGGCTCCTTGGTCAACATGATGCGGATGCCGACCGCCCCCGGCGTCCGCTTCCATTCGGCGACGACATCGTCCACCGCAGGGTTGTCCGGATCGACCGGTTTGACGATCGCAAACCGGTCCGGATGGGCCCGTTGCACCTCCACCGCATAGCTTGCGTCATAGCGGTACATGGAAAACGCCGAGATGAAGATCGCGCCGTCGACGCCGACCTTGTCCATCGCCGTGCACATTTCATCGCCGGTGACGTGGTCGGGCCAGTTCGGCACGCTGTGCCAGGGCCGCTTCGGCGTGTTCGCCTCATAGGCGTGCACCTGGGAATCGATGATGGTCATCAGGCAAGCTCCTTAATTGCTGATATCAGAAGTGCGAATACGACGGCTGCGCGAAGGACAGCGCTTTGCCGTCGCGCATGAAGCGGGCGCCCTGCCCCGGGCTGACGCGGCCGATCTCGGTGACCGCAACGCCGGTCGCCGCCGCCGCGGCGCGAAAAGCCGTAAGCCTGTCGGGCGAAAGCGTCAGCAGGATCTCGTAGTCGTCGCCGCCGGTGAGTACGGTCTCCAGCAAAGCCGGCTGTGCCGCGACTGCGGCGCGCGCGGCATCCGAGAGCGGCACGCACGCCACATCGACTTCCGCCGCGATGCCGGACGCCCGGCACATTTTTGCGAGATCGCCGACAAGCCCATCGGACACATCCATCGCCGCTTCCGCGTCGTGGAGTACCGCGCCGGCAAGCGCGGTGCGCGGCTGCGGCAGCAGATAGCGGTCGACGAGCGCCGCGGTCTGCGTTTGCGAAAGCCGCCAGCGCTCGCCCAGCGTCGGGTCGCGCCGCAGCATGACGCCGAGCGCGGCGTCGCCAATGGTGCCAGTGACCACGATGCTGTCGCCGGGTTTTGCGGTCGCGCGCCGCACCATGGCGCCGTGCGGCACCGCGCCGAACGCCGCAATCGAAACCGACAGCGGCCCCGGCGTATGATCGGTATCGCCGCCAAGGAGCGGACAGGCGTAATGCCTGGCGTCATCGCCGAGCCCATTGACGAAAGCGGCGAGCCACGGCCCGTCGATGCTCGCCGGCAGCGCCAGCGACAGCAGAAAGCCGATCGGCTCCGCGCCCTTGGCGGCGAGATCGGACAGATTCATCCGCAGCACTTTGCGGCCGATCGTTTCCGCGGCGTCGTCGGGGAAAAAATGCACGCCGGCGATGCCGCCGTCGGTGGTGAGCACCAGGTCGCAACCGGGCGGCGGGATGACGATCGCCGCGTCGTCGTGCAGGCCAAAGGCGCCCGGCGCGGTGGCAAGCGGACCAAAATAGCGCGCGATCAGGCGCTCTTCGGCCGAGCTATTGTCGTGCGCCGGCATGCTCTAACCGCCGGCGAATTCTGCCGCGCGCAATTCGTGCGCCAGCTGGTCGAGCACGGCGTTGATCATGCCGGTCTCCTCTTTGTCGACGAAGGCAGAGGCAACGTCGACATATTCGGCGGTCACGACGCGCGCCGGCACGTCGGGGCGGCAGGCGAGTTCGTAGGCGCCGGCGCGCAGCACCGCGCGCAAGATCGCCTCGATGCGTTTGAGCGGCCAACCGCGTGCAGCGCCGCGTCGATCTGCGGATCGAGGCGCCGCTGCTCGCGCACAACGCCGTCGACGATATCGCGAAAATAGGCGGCTTCCGCCGGCCGGTATTGCACGCCCTCAACCTCGCTACCAAGCCAATGGTTTTCGAATTGGGTCATGATCTCGTTCACGCCGGTGCCGGCGAGATCCATCTGATAAAGCGCCTGCACCGCGGCAAGACGTGCGGCACCGCGCTTATTGGCCTTGCGCGCTTCTTTTTGCGCTTCTTTTGGCGCTTCTTGGGCATGATCGGCCATCAGCGTTTCCCGAGCCGCCGCTTGATGGCGATCAGCGCCAATGCGGCGCGGGCGGCATCGCCGCCTTTGTCCTGCTCCTCGGCGCGGGCGCGCGCCCAGGCCTGCGCCTCGGTATCGACGGTGATGATGCCGTTGCCGATCGGGATTTTGCGCGCCACCGAAAGCTCCATCAGCCCGCGCGCGGATTGCTGCGAGACGATCTCGAAATGAATGGTGTCGCCGCGGATCACGCAGCCGAGCGCGACGGCGCCGTCATAGGCGCGCCGCCCGCGCGCGGCATCGAGCGCAATGGCAATGGCGGTCGGGATTTCGAGCGAGCCGGGCACGCTGATGCAGTCGAACGTCGCGCCAGCCGCTTTAAGCGCCTTGGCGGCGCCGGCAAGAAGCGCGTCGGCGATATCGTCATAAAAGCGCGCCTCGACGATGAGGATGCGCGCGCCTTTGCCGTTACTGCCGTTGCGCCGGCCGCGCCGCGGGCCCGCCATCACGACACTCCATCGTTGTGCCGATGGTCTAACAGACGCGCGGCATAGCGCGCCATCTGGTCGACTTCGAGATTGACGCGGTCGCCCGGCTGCAGCGCACCGATCGTGGTTACTTTCAAGGTATGCGGAATGATCAGCACCGAGAAACTGTCGCCTTTAACCTCGTTGACCGTAAGCGAAATGCCGTCGAGCGCGACCGAGCCCTTGGGCGCAATAAAGCGGGCGAGCGCCGCCGGCACGCGAAACGTCAGCGCCGCGCTGTCGAGAAAATCGTCGCGGCTCATAAGTTCGGCGATGCCGTCGACATGGCCTGAAACCATGTGACCGCCGAGTTCGTCGCCAAGCCGCAACGCCCGCTCGAGATTAAGCTTGGTGCCGCGCTGCCAGGTTCCGGCGGTGGTCACCCGTAGCGTTTCGGCGGCGGCATCCACGGCAAAGGAGCACCGGTTTCCGGTGCGGCCGCGTTCGACAACGGTCAGGCAAACGCCGGAGCAGGCGATCGAGGCGCCGATCGCGATCGAATCCGGATCATAGCCGCAGGCAATGGCGATCCGGCGCAGGCCTTCAGCCTTTTCAAAGACCTCAATAACTTCGCCCAAGTCACTGATAATGCCGGTGAACATCGCTTACTTTCGCTCAAAGACCTGTTGCCGATCCGGGCCCACCGCTTCGCTGCCTACGCCGTTTAGCCGCTGCCGCAGCGCCGTCATAGCGGCTCCGTCAAGCGCATCGATACCGTCGGCGCCGACCACTTTGGTAGAATGGAACAAAATGGCCTCGTCGACGAGATCGGCGGCGAGAAAGGCGGCGGCCAGCGTCGGCCCGCCTTCGACCATCAGCCGGGTGATGCCCTTGGCGGCGAGGAATTCCAAAGCGTCCTGCAAATTAAGCGGGTCGGTGCTTTCCGGTGACCGCAACACCTCAACCCCGCTTGCCAGCAGTTCGAATTCGGCGTCTTGCGGCGCGTCAGTGCCGGCCAGCAGCCCACACCGGAACCTCGCGCGCGCTCTGCACCAGCCGCGAGGTCAGCGGCAGGCGCAGCATGCTGTCGGCCACGATGCGCACCGGCGAATATTTCTCCATCCCGGGCAAACGGCAGGTCAAGAAGCGGATCGTCGGCGAACGCCGTGCCGATGCCGATCATGATGGCATCGCTCTCCGCCCGCAGCAGATGCACGCGCTCACGCACCGCCTCACCGGTGATAGCGACCGGCTTACGCCCGGCCGCGCCGGCTTTGCCGTCGGCGGAGATCGCGAGCTTGAGCAGGACATGCGGACGGCCTTTGGTAAATCGAAGAATGTGACCGGCGTGGTCGCGCCGCGCCTCATCGCGCTCCAATGCCGACTCGACGGCAATGCCCGCCGCGCGAAGCCGCGCGTGGCCTTGCCCTGCCACTTCCGGATTAGGGTCTTCCAGCGCCGACACCACCCGCGTAATTCCGGCGGCAATGACCGCATCGGCGCAGGGCGGCGATTTGCCATGATGCGAGCACGGTTCGAGCGTGACGTAGATCGTCGCACCGCGCGCCGCCTCGCCTGCCCGCCGCAGAGCCTCGATCTCGGCATGCGGCCGGCCGCCGGGTTGGGTCCAGCCGCGGCCGATGATCTCGCCATCTTTGACGATGACCGCGCCGACCGCCGGATTGGGCCAGGTGCGGCCAAGCCCGCGGCGGCCGAGGCCGCAAGCGCCAGCGTCATGAAACGAGCGTCATTGTTTTGCGCCAAAGCCGGGCCCCGTGATAGACTGCGCTGCATGAATATCGCACTTCGACGCGCCATGACGGTCGACGAATATCTCGCCTGGAGCGAGCGTCAGACTGAGAAATACCGCACCGAACTTATCAATGGCCAGGTTGTTGCCATGGCGCCCGAACTTGTCCGCCACAATCGCATTAAGGGCGCAATTTATATTGCTCTTCGCGCGGCCGTCGCGGCCGCCAAATTGCCATGTGAAGTCATGACGGACGGGGTTACGGTGCGCATTGACGAACACACCGCCTACGAGCCCGACGCGCTGATCTACTGCGGCGACAGGCTTCCGGGACACACCATGATCGTCCCGAATCCAATGATTATCGTCGAGATCTTGTCGCCGACCACGGCACATACAGACACCAGCGCCAAGCTCATCGGCTATTTCAAACTGTCCAGCGTCGCGCACTATCTCATCGTCGATCCTGATAGCCGCACCGTGACGCATTACACCCGCGGCCATGCGCCGAACCTGCTCAGCGAGGGGCCTTTGCGGCTTGATCCGCCCGGTATCGACCTGACCGTCGAAGCTTTGCTCGGCGACGCTTGACGGCGCGCCTGCGCGCTCACTCCGCCGCCTCGTCCCCCGACAATTCGGCAAGCGCGGCCTCAAAATCCTTGGCTTCGCGGAAATTGCGATAGACCGAGGCAAAGCGCACATAGGCGACGTCGTCGAGGTCGCGCAAATGCGCCATCACCGTCTCGCCGATGGCTTCGGAGGAGATTTCGCTTTCGCCCAGGCTTTCCAGCTCGCGGACGATTTTCGACACCATCTGGTCGATGCGCTCCGGCTCGACCGGCCGCTTGCGGCAGGCGATCTCGACCGAGCGCAGGAGCTTGTCGCGGTCGAACGGCACGCGCCGGCCGTTGCGCTTGATCACCACCAGTTCGCGCAATTGCACCCGCTCGAAGGTCGTGAAACGGAAATTACAGGTCAGGCAGACGCGGCGGCGGCGGATGACGGAGGAATCCTCCGTCGGCCGCGAATCCTTCACCTGGGTATCGAGGCTTCCACAGCTCGGGCACCGCATCCCTCACCCCTCGTAAATCGGGAACCGGTCGACCAAACGCTTGACCTTCTCGCGCACGGCGGCTTCCGCCGGGGCATCCTCTTCGATGCCCTTTTGCGCCAACACATCAAGGACTTCGGCGATCATGTCGCCAACTTGCCGGAACTCGGCAATGCCGAAGCCGCGCGTGGTGCCGGCCGGCGTGCCAAGCCGCACGCCCGATGTGACCGTGGGCTTTTCCGGATCGAACGGAATGCCGTTTTTGTTGCAGGTGATGTGGGCGCGGCCGAGCGCTAACTCCGCCACCTTGCCGGTCAGGCGCTTCTTGCGCAAATCGACCAGCATGAGGTGGGTGTCGGTGCCGCCGGAGACGATATCGAGGCCGCGGGTTTTGAGCGTTTCGGCAAGCGCTTTGGCGTTTTCGACGACGTTCTTCGCGTAAAGCTTAAACGACGGGTGCAGCGCCTCGCCGAAGGCGACGGCCTTGGCGGCAATGACGTGCATCAGCGGGCCGCCCTGCATGCCGGGGAAGACTGCGGAATTGAGCTTCTTCGCCAGCTCCTCGTCATTGGTCAGGATGGCGCCGCCGCGCGGTCCGCGCAGCGTCTTGTGCGTGGTGGTCGTCACCACATGCGCGTGCGGCAACGGGCTCGGATGGGCGCCGCCGGCAACCAGCCCGGCGAAATGCGCCATGTCGACCATCAGATAGGCGCCGACCTCGTCGGCGATTTCGCGAAAAGCGCGGAAGTCGATAATGCGCGGATAGGCCGAACCGCCGGCAACGATCACTTTCGGCCGGTGTTCTTTGGCAAGCTTCTCGACCTCGGCCATATCGATCAGACAGTCGTCGCGGCGCACCCCATAGGGCACCACCTTGAACCAGCTGCCGGACAGATTGACCGGCGAGCCATGCGTAAGATGGCCGCCGGCGGCAAGGTTGAGGCCCATAAACGTGTCGCCCGGCTGCATCAGCGCCATGAACACTTCGGCATTGGCCGACGCGCCGGAATGCGGCTGCACATTGGCGAAGGCGCAGCCGAACAGGCGCGTGACGCGCTCGATGGCGAGCCGCTCGGCGATGTCGACGAATTGGCAGCCGCCGTAATAGCGCTTGCCCGGCAGGCCTTCGGCATATTTGTTGGTCAGCACCGAGCCCTGCGCTTCGAGCACGGCGCGGCTGACGATATTTTCCGAGGCGATCAGTTCGATTTCGTCGCGCTGGCGGCCGAGCTCGAGCCGACCGCCTCGGCGATTTCCGGGTCGGCCTCGGCGAGCGTCAGCGGAGAAGAAGCCCTCGTCCGTGGTTTTGGCTTTTTGACTGACCGACATTGGCCTCTCGCCTTGGTCTCGCTGTCCCGTCCCGCTGAGATACACCGCGTCCGCGCATCATACCAGCCGCAGCCCCGCAAGGGCTTGGGATATTTGTGCGGATAACGCCGCTATATTTAGGGATTGGTCGGGCTTTGCCCAAGAACCCCGGCAGAAGTTGCCAGTTTTTGGGCAGTGGCTTTCTGCCGAAAAAGCCCCGCTGGGGGCTCAACGCGGCGTTGGCGGTTGGCTTAATTGCTGTCGCTGTGACGGATTACGGTAATCCAAATAGGAGGCATCATTCTGAGCCACCAACTAATGTAGAAACAAAAGTTGGTATACCTTCTCCGACCAAAGGCATCGAGATACCAAGTAGTCCCATAAACAAACATGAGTTTTTCTCCCTTTTTGTATTGCCGCAATTCAGCGCGGGAGAGTTTCTGATCCATGATCGTCTGAACGAAGCGGTCTTGGCGACTGCCGAGAGTAACAGCGGCTAGCGGCTCCTGGATCGACGACCTCGAAATTGAACGCCAAGGCTTCTGGGGCGGTCATGAAAGCGATTTCGGCCAAGTTGACCGAGATAGGCGGGCGTTTGACCGGTATTAATAGATTGCCGGACGAAATTGATTTCCCCTTGCGCCCCTGTTGATCGATACGCCCGGATTACTGATGACGTAAGCCCGCAACCTTGCTTCAGTAGATTGCCGGGCCTCTCTGATTTGTCTGAGAACAGCAAAGACGAGCAAGAAGTCAGCAATCAAAATTCCGCTCGTGAGAGGGTCATCGATGATCTTATTGATGATTCTCACAGGCGAGCGGGGACTGCTTATTTTGTTGGAATTTTTAGCGGCGCAGTTGGGATCACACTGTATTTGAAAAATTGGCTCCTGATTGGGGCTACTTTGATTGCTCTGGGAATTTTCACCCCCTTGATATGGTCCGGGTGGGCCTCCCCATGAAAGAGCAACAACGGCAACAGCGAGCGCAACGACTAGCGCTACAAGAAATTCCTTGCTTATCCAGTTCAACAGCCACCTATCGCCATTCCGACAGTCAAATATCTTCCAGTCTGACCACGTCGGATTTAATTGCAATCAGCGACGCCAGCAAAAATGTCGCTGAGAACGTCCCCCGGCTGATCTTATTCGCGATGCTGGCCTCGGTCTCTTTCATTCCGTGCTTTTTGAGCCGTTCGGCTAGCTCGCGATACCCTACATCGGCCCGCGCCAGTTCGGCCTTTAGGAACCGCTTGGCCCGTTCCTCCGGGGGGGCCGTCCGGCCGCGAGCCTTTCAAACCGCGATCACGCGATCGACGTAGAGCTTCCAATTTCCTGTTGGCGGCGTGTGGCCGGAAAGCCAGGTGCCCGTCACCCTGCCCTCCCACTCCACCGGCAGCACCATGCCGCGCATGAACTTGGCCGCGATCTGGCGCGATCCCCAGGCCACCACCGTGTCGGATCCGGTTTCCCACCAGGCATCGCCCGGCGCCAAGTCGCGCGCCAACTCGGCGTCCTGCTGCACGTTAAATGTGCCCTCGACCAGGCAGCGAATGCCGGGCCCGGGATGCTGATGACGATCGGCGATGCGGCCGGCCGCGCTCACGATCCGGTCAAGCCGAAACAGCCAGCGCGTTCCTTCGAGCATAGCCAAGCCGGCAATGACGCGCGACATGCGCAAGGTGGACAATATCGCTGCACCTTCGTGCAGCGCCGGCGCGGCATTCGGCGGCGCGAGCTCCCAGCGCCAGATTTGCGTCCACTCCGCCGCCGACCGCAACGCGACCGGCGCATCGCAATAGACGGCCTCGTCCGCGCCGATGGTTTGACCGTTAATCTCGGCGCGACCGTACCGCACGTAAAGCAACCGGTGCGCGGGCGCCAAGTCCACGGCGGTCGACCCATCGGCGGCGACCTGGTCGTGATAGAAATTCAGGGCGAACGGCATGGCGAAATCGTAACCCCGATTGAGCGGCGATGCCATTCGTGTGAAAGAGATTAAGTCGCTTCACTCCCGCACCCGGCAACACATGCCAGCCGAACAAAGGATCGCCGATATTGTCCAAGCCGGCGAAGTCCGGCTGGCACTCTTCCTGCCGCAATACACCAAGGACACAGCGACGGGTGAACTGCGGGGGCTCGGCCCGGGCGTGGTCATGCTCGAGATCGGCCGCGCGCTCGCGGCGCGCCTCGGCGTGACACTCGGCATCGTCGAGCAACCGACGCCGCGCGCGGCGCTCGACTGCATCAAGGCCGGCGGCTGCGAACTCGCTTTCTTGGGCATCGAGCCGTCGCGCGCCGCCGAAATCGACTTCACACCCGCGGTGTTCCAATTCGATTACAGTTTTCTGGTGCCGGCCGGCTCGTCCTTGCGCCACTTCGCCGATGTCGACCGCGCCGGAATTCGCATCGTTGTGGTGCGCAATCACGCCTCCACCATGGCGCTCACGCGCATGGTCAAGCATGCCGAGCTCGTCGGCTTCGATCTGCCGGATGAGACATTCAATGCGCTGCGCGATGGCAAGGCCGAAGCCTTCGCGGCGCCGCGCCAGATCCTGGTCGAATATTCCGAGAGGCTGCCGGGCTCGCGCGTCCTCGACGAAGGTTACGGCGTCAATCGCGTCGGGCATCGCGGTGGCGAAACAACGTCCCGGCTTACTGTCCTACTTTTCGGAATTTGTCGAGGAGGCGAAGGCGTCGGGCTTGATTGTGCGTTTTATTGCCCAGGCGGGCCTGCGCGGTTTTCGGCACGCCGTAGGGCGCAATCGCTTCAATGGAAATCGATCGCGGCTCGACCCAGTGGACCTTGCGAGCTTGGTATGCCTTCGGCCAAAGCAAAATGAAAGATTGATCCTTGCCCGGGTTGTGACTCGACCGAAATGTTGCCGCCGTGCCGCTCGACGATCTTTTTGCAGATCGCCAGTCCGATGCCGGTGCCTTCGAACTCCGATCGTTTATGCAGGCGCTGGAACATGCCGAATATCCGTTCGAAATCTGCAGAATCAATTCCAATTCCGTTGTCTTGCACAGAGAAATTCCATTTATTTTCGCCATTCATGACGGCGCTAACATGTATTTTGGGAATACCGAGCTTTTGGTACTTAATGGCATTGCCTACAAGGTTTTGAAATAATTGGCTCAACTGTATCTCATCCGCCAGGACAACCGGCAGCGGATCGTGCGTCACCAGCGCGCCGCTTGCTTCTATTGCGCCACGCAGGTTGACGATTGCCTGTCGCAGTGATTTTTCGCTAGAGGTGTTATGAAGCTCTACGCCTGTCGTTCCAACTCGGGAATAAGCCAGCAGATCTTTAATCAACCTTTGCATTCGGCTGGCGCCGTCGAGTGCGAATGCGATGAACTCGTCGGCGTCGGCATCCAGCTTGCCCTTATAGCGCCGCGATAAAAGCGCGAGATACTCGCACACCATCCGTAGCGGCTCTTGCAAAGAGCGACGGAAATGCTGCCGTGCTGCGGCGGAGGTCATTAAGCGACAGCTTGGCAGCGACGTATTGCATAAACACCGGCATTCCAAGCGACGGAAACGCCGAGGGCGACGATGAGGGCTGCACCGGATCCAAGCGGCACTGCGGCGAGATGCAAGGTGAGCAAAGCCAAGCCAAATCCGGCAAGAGCGGGAACGGCGTTCGCCAACACGGCTGCCGTGGCAGGACCGCCAACGCGGCGATGCAGAATAAGCATCATGCTGGTGTAGATGACCGGGAACACAGCCAGCACGCCGCTTGCCGTCGGGCCAATTTGAAAGCTTAGAGTTACGATCACGCCGACCAGCGATGCCACCAAACCCGCACGTAACACGAAGTCGTACCAGGGTCGTGTGGTTCGTGGCATGCGTACGAGGCAAAATGGCTGGACGATGAAGGTACAAGCGGTGAATACGATGACGTTGAGAGCAGATGCCGACCATGCGGTCCAGTGGAGGGGGCTGAGCACCAAAACGGCCGCCAGCCACATTACAAATGCAAGGGATATGCTGAGCCACATCGAGCGTCGTTGGGCGATCAGAACATAGACCGTGAGATAAATCGCCGTAGCGCTGTTCAGTGCGAGGCTCGCAACCGCGCTCGAAGAAATGAAAGTGGAATCGTGATCGAGCGCCAGAAACACATAGACCGGGCCGGCTGAGACCGGCAGCGTTGCCACGAGCGCTCCAACCGTGGCGCCTAATCGTTCGGCGATGATGGTCGCCGCGGTCACAAACAGCGCGGTAACCGCCATCTTCGTCGCGAGCACGAACCACATCATGAGTTCGGGAGACATGCAATTGATCTTCATTCCTTGGCAAAGCGAGACGGTCTGCGTGCCCAAAAAATACGTGTACGGCAGAGTAAGCCCCGTGATTTAAGCTGCAAAACCGCGAGCTGAAATGCTGACTACGGCTTAAAGCTTCGCCGTCGCCGGAATGGCCGGCGGGCCGACCCCGTCGCGGCTGTAAATGTCTTCGCGGAATTGCACGATGCCGTCGGACGCCGACCAGGCGGTGACATAGACCCAGTGCAACGGCACCGGCTTGGTCAGATTAACGTTGACTTGATCGCCGGATTTGACCGCTTGTTCGATGTGGTCGGGGCCCCACCCCTTGGTGCCGTCGAGCAGCCAAGCGACCAGCTCCTGCACGTTCTGCACCCGGCAGCAGCCGGACGAATCGTAGCGAAAATCCCCACCGAACAGATTCTTCAGCGGCGTGTCGTGCATATAGACGCCGTACTGGCTCGGGAAATTGATGCGGATGCGGCCGAGCGAATTGGAGTCGCCGGGATCCTCCCGGAACGTGTAATGCACGGCATCGTCCGAATACCAGTTGACCTGCGACGGCGGCACTTCCTTGTGGTTCGGATCGTAAACGCGAATGTGGTTCTGCGTCAGATAATCCGGCTTGTCCTGCATCAGCGGGATCAGGTCCTTGCGCACGATCGACACCGGCACCGTCCAGTACGGATTGAAATTGATCTGGACGATCTTTGAGTTGATGTCGGGCGAGGGCCGGTCCGGCCGGCCAACCACGGCGGTGTGCCGCTGGACAGTGACGCTATTTTCGATGGCTTCGACGCGCGCCGCCGGAATGTTCACGACGACGTAGCGCGGCCCGAGATTGGTGGTCAGCGTCTTGAGCCGCTCGATATTGATCTTGAGTTGGTCGCGCCGCGTCTCCGCCGGCACGTTCATGGCTTCGAGCGTCGGACCGCGCAAAATGCCGTCGACGGTCAGCCCGTGGCGCGCCTGAAACCTTCGCACCGCCTCCTCGACATAGGAATCGTAGATGTCGTTGCCGACCGCATTGGGATCGAGGTCGCCGGAAACCGCGAGCCGCGACCGTAGATCGACGACGCTCGGATGCCGGTTGCCGAGCCGCAATTCGTCGACCTTGGGCACCACCGGCCAACCGCCGCGGGTGACGATATCGTCGTAGCTCTTGATCGCGGTCTCGGTGAATTGCGCGGTCGCCGGCGACAGCGTCGGCGCGGTCGCCTTCGGCATGTGAATGGTGCGCGAGGCCTGGTCGAAAGCCTGGCCGAAATCGCCACGGTCGGTATCGCCAAGGAGATCATCGAGCGGCTCGGCTATGGCGCGCGAGGCTATCAAGCCCGCCGGCGGCGAGGGTCGCCGGCAGCGCGGCGCAGGAAGGCGCGGCGGTCGCAACGGGGGTCGTGTCGGTCGTCCGATCGGCTCATGGAGCGCGTGTGTGCAAGAGCATTAAGGCGCAATTCGGCCAAAAACCAACACCCGAAAGCTCAAAGCCGCCCGCCGACCCGACTAGCACAAACCGGCGGCCGAAAAAAAGGCCCCGGCATTCCCGCCAGGGCCTAAGGCACACCAGTACAACGTAAACCGCTGGCGAAACGCGTCAGGGCATGATTGCGAGATCACGCCCGCGATCGCGATAGCCGTTACAACCGGTAGAGAATCTGGTCGGTCCAGAACCGCTCGAGCCGGTGCAGCGCCTTGTTGAGCACTGAGAACTCGTCGGCATTGATGCCGCCGACCTGCTCCACGGTGCGCACATGCTTCTGGTAGAGCGCATCGACGGTGTCGCGGACTTCGCGGCCCTTGTCGGTGAGCTTGATGCGCACCGAGCGGCGGTCGACCCGCGAACGCTGATGATCGAGGAAGCCCATCTCGACGAGCTTCTTGAGATTGTAGGAGACGTTGGAGCCGAGATAGTAGCCGCGCGTGCGCAATTCGCCCGCGGTCAGCTCCTTGTCGCCGATATTGTAAAGCAAGAGCGCCTGCACCGAGTTGATATCGGCGCGGCCCTTGCGGTCGAACTCGTCCTTGATGACGTCGAGCAGACGCCGATGCAGGCGCTCGACCAAGGTCAGCGCCTCGAGATAGTGCGGCCGGATATGGTCGAAGCGCGCCTCACGATCGGCGGGCTCGACCGTCTTAGCGACGGCTTTCATTGTGTGACGCCTTTCCCAAAGTCAAATTTTGTTTTCATCGACGGGCCCTGTCTCCCGCCGTATTGCGCGACACTACCGTCGAGGGTCTAAGATCAGTTTAAATAACACGCTAAAAATACTGTTTATTCGCCGCTCTGTGGCCGCGTATTGCCGCTAAAATTGCAGGCGAAATCTTGAGATTCCGTTCACCGTACTGTCTCGCACCAAACCGTCGAGAAAGACCGTACTGGTCAAGAATTTCAAAAGTGCTTCTTCGCAAACGATCTGCCCGATCCCGACTTCAGGTAGAGTTCAAACTTCTCTGCTTTCTGCCGATCAGAAAACGCAACGTAGGTTACAGCTTTCCAGGGACTGTACTTATTCGTGTGAATCGACTTCCCGGAATTGTGTTCTTCAAGCCGACGCTGCCAATCGGTAGTCAAGCCGACGTAAAATCGGTCAGGGTGAGATTCGCTTCGCAACATATAAACGTAGTGCATACGAAGGCCCGCCTCCGCTACGCTTCGGCGTGGCATCCGCCTTCGCTTGCCCCACTGCGGTACAAGCCAATCACGCCGTAGCGAAGCGAAGGCGGATGGTGGGAGAGGTAGGACTCGAACCTACGAAGGCGTAAGCCAGCGGATTTACAGTCCGCCCCCTTTGCCACTCGGGACACTCTCCCCCAAAACGCTGTCCCCGCAGTGATGTTGCGGTCGCAATGGGCGTCGGCGCTATATGGTTGGACCGTGCCGGCTAGTCAACCGAAAAGGCTTGAATTGCCAACGTCCTGAGCGCGTGACAGAACCCGAACATGCCAAAGCAGCACTGGCGCAAACAGCAACAGGCGCGCCACCGCGCGCCAAGCGATGCCGTCATCCTTTACGGCTGGCACACCGTGACGGCGGCGCTCGCCAATCCGGCGCGGCACTTCCGCCGGTTGTTGGCGACCGAAAACGCGCTGCGGCGCTTGACGGAGGAAGGCATCAACCCGCCCTTGCCGCCGCAAGTGGTGCGGCCGGAGGCGATTGCGGCGCAGCTCACGCCGGACGCCGTGCATCAAGGCTTGCTCGCCGAGGCCGATGCCCTGCCCTCGCCCGCCATCGAGGATTTGCCCACGACCGGCATTTTGCTGGTGCTCGATCAGATTACCGACCCGCACAATGTCGGCGCAATTTTGCGCACCGCCGCGGCGTTTGCGGTGGCAGCCGTCGTCACCACCGCGCGGCACAGCCCGGAGGCGACCGGCGTGCTCGCCAAATCCGCGTCCGGCGCGCTCGAACTGGTGCCGATCGTCATTGTCCAAAATCTCGCGCGTGGGCTTGCCGCGTTGAAGGAGCATGGTTTTTTGGTCGTCGGCTTGGATGGCAATGCGCCGGACGATCTCGCGGCGATCGAGCTGCGCGCTCCGCTCGCATTGGTGCTCGGCGCCGAGGGCAAGGGCTTGCGGCAATTGACGGGGGCGACTTGCGACCGGCTGGCGCGGCTCGATCTGCCCGGCGCCATCAAGAGCCTCAACGTGTCAAACGCCGCGGCGCTTGCGCTTTACATTGCCGCACGCGCGACGGCGTAAAGCACGAAGGCCTGCACGAATGCAGGCCTTCGGAGTCATTCGGTTTTATTTGACGCTAAACCGCATCACGGATAGTGCCGCCAGCGCGGCGCCGGGCCGTAATAGCGCGGATGCATGGTGGGGTGCATCGCCATCGGCGTGCGATAGGCGAAGCGCGGACGATAGTAGGGATGCCTGTAATACGGCGCGTAAGGCGGGACCGCGCCATAGCCGTAGCCATAACCGGAGCCCGGCACGTAAGGGTAGTCGGTGGCCGCCGCGTAGGCTGTCTCCGGCGAATAGGTTTGGTACGGCGTCATGATGCCTGGGCCCGCATAGACCGGACCTTGATTGACCACGTAGAGCGGTGGCGCCGCATAGGCCGCCGCTTGGCCGCAGCCGCAGCCGCCGTTCCAACCTTGTCCGCCGCTCCAGTCCGACCAGCCGCAATTGCCGCAGCCATTCCCACTGCAGCATGGACCGCCAAATCCGGTAGGCACCACCGGTGCAACCATGATCGGCGCCGGCACGGCTGGCGCGACCGCTACCGCATAAACCGCGGCCGCCGTCGGCGCTCCGCAGCCGCCGCAGCCGCCGTAACCGCCATAACCGCCGTAACCGCCGTAACCGACCGGCGCCACTGCGGCATAACCGACCTGGTTGGAATAGCCCCAGCCACAGCAGCCGGCTGACGCAATCGACGTCATACCGACACTGAATAACGTGGCGACGGCCACGAGGACAACGCGATGGAAAGACATGACACTCCTTACTGGTTACTGACCCATACGTTTATTTGTGACCTGAATCCGATCCGTTCGATTTCGAATGGCGCCGCCAATTGCCGTTCGGCGAAACCACGACCGTCGGCGGCGCATAGGGTGGATATTCGGTGACGGGACCCGGCGCGGAGCCGCTCGACCAGCTGCGATAATAGGTCGGCGCCGGCGGCGGCAGCACGCGGTCGGGCGGCGGCACGATTTCCAGGCGTCCATAACCGGGACGTTTGCCGGTTTCGGGATGATAACCCGGCACGCGCGACGGCAGTGCAACTGTAACCGGCCGATAGATCACGGTCGGCGTGACCATGCCCGGCCGATCGAGCCCGAAATCACCCTCGACAACGCCCCACGATGCATCGATGCCGTTGATGTAAACGGGTATGTCCGGTCTGCCGGGAATGACGATTTCCGGCGCCCGTTGCGCCAGCGCCGGCGAAACCGCGACAGCAGACAGCAAAACCGCTTGGGCAAGACGCATGAGCGATCCGTGGCAAACGCGAATTGCCGGTCACTCTATGGAAAGCGCAGGAGAAGTTCGTTTAAAACGCCGTGCTTTTGCTGCTGAATTATTTAGTAACATTAACTGCACACTACCTCGCCGCGGCGGCGGCGTTGCGCTGCTGCGGCGCAGCAATGCTTCGCTATCCACCCCCACCCACGACTTTCGGCTTACAGACAGCGCGCTGGCTTGGGACTAGCCTTAAAGACGGGGTGACGCCGCGCCAATGCAGCTCGGCTCGGCGCCGCTCCGACGACCACATAGCAGGGGGGGATTACGCCTATGACCACGATGGCCGTGAATGCGCCACGCTCGGGAGGAATGACCAGCGAAGAACGTCTCGTGATTTTCGCTTCGTCGCTCGGCACCGTTTTCGAATGGTACGACTTTTACATCTACGGCACGCTCGCCGTGTTCCTGGCAAAATACTTTTTCTCCAACGTGCCGGCGAACGTCGCATTCATCTTTACGCTTCTTGCCTTTGCCGCCGGCTTTGCGGTGCGACCGTTCGGCGCGCTGATCTTCGGCCGCCTCGGCGACATGATCGGCCGCAAATATACGTTCCTGATCACCATGAGCCTGATGGGCATCGGCACGTTCTTTATCGGCGTGCTGCCGGGCTTTGCGATTTGGGGCATTCTCGCTCCAATCGTGCTGATCGGTCTGCGACTGGTGCAGGGGCTCGCGCTTGGCGGCGAATACGGCGGCGCGGCGATCTACGTCGCCGAACATGCGCCACCGAACAAGCGCGGTTACTACACCTCCTGGATTCAGACAACCGCGACGCTCGGCCTGTTCCTGGCGCTGCTTCTGATCCTCGGCATCCGCACCTCGATGGGCGAAGCCGCGTTTGCGGATTGGGGCTGGCGCATCCCGTTCTTGCTTTCCGCCGTCCTTCTCGCCGTTTCGCTGTGGATCCGGCTCAAGCTCAATAAATCGCCGCTGTTCCAGCGCATGGTCGACGAGGGCAAACAGTCCAAGCGTCCGTTGACGGAAGCATTCGGTCAGTGGTCGAATTTAAAGATCGCGATTTTGGCGCTTCTTGGCGCCACGGCCGGTGAAGCCGTGGTCTGGTATGGCGGACAGTTCTACGCGCTGTTCTTCCTGACCCAGACGCTGAAAGTGCCGGCCACCACCGCGCAAATCATGATCGTGATTGGGCTTCTGATCGGCACGCCGTGCTTTATCTTGTTCGGCGCGCTGTCGGACCGGATCGGGCGCAAGCCGATCATGCTCGCGGGCTTCGCGCTCGCGGTGGTGACCTATTTCCCGATCTTCCAGGGCATCACGCACTTCGCCAACCCGAAACTGGAAGCTGCGCTCGCGGCGTCGCCGGTCACCGTTACCGCCGATCCCGCCGAGTGCTCGTTCCAGTTCAAGGCGACCGGCGTTGAGAAGTTCACCACCGGATGCGACCAGATCAAAACCGCGCTGGTCAACCTCTCGGTGAACTACAATAACGTCAGCGCGGCTGCCGGCACTAAGGCAAGCGTGCAGATCGGCGATCAGACCATCGCGTCCGACACGCCGAACCTCGCCGCCACGATCGCCGCGGCAGTGAAGGGCCACGGCTACCCGGCGAGCGCCGATCCGAACGACATCAACTACCCGATGACGGTGCTGCTGCTGGTGATCCTGGTCGTCTACGTGACCATGGTTTACGGGCCGATCGCCGCCTGGCTGGTCGAGATGTTCCCGACCCGCATTCGCTATAGCGGCTTGTCGCTGCCCTACCACATCGGCAATGGCTGGTTCGGCGGCTTCCTGCCGGCGACCGTGTTCGCCATCGTGGCCGCCACCGGGAATATCTATTCGGGGCTATGGTATCCGATTGTCATCGCGGCGATGAGCTTTGTCGTAGCGCTGATCTTCCTGCCCGAGACCAAGGACCGCGACATCACCGATCTCGGTTGATTGCGCAGCAACACGACGGGGCGGCTCACCGGGCCGCCCCGTTTTTTTATTTGATTTGCGGTGGGACAAGCCGCCGCGCGATAAAATTGCGTCATTCTTGGCGGAGCCACAATTGGCAGGCACCGAGCAGACCACTGGGAACGGCTATGGAACGGCTCTCGACTTGGACCGTTCTCCCTACGGGCATTTTTTATTCACGCGCCGCTGCGCGCTCGGATTATGACACGGCAAGCCGCATCAACGCATCCAGGCTCGACCGTCGCCGCCAAACCGGCGGCGGACGTCGATCGGCTGTGCATCGACACCATCCGGACGCTGGCCATCGATGCCGTGCAAAAGGCGCAGTCCGGGCACGCCGGCGCGCCGATGGGCTTCGCGCCGGTCGCCTATACGCTGTGGCAAAATGCCCTGCGCTACGACCCGGCCGATCCGCTGTGGGCCAACCGCGACCGCTTCGTGCTGTCCGACGGCCACGCCTGCATGCTGCTCTATGCCCTCATCCATCTTAGCGGCGTCAAGCGCGTGGATGGCAACCGCGTCACCGGCGCGGCGGCGATCAGCCTCGACGACATCAAGAACTTCCGTCACATCGACAGCGTCACGCCCGGGCACCCGGAATACGGCCGCACCACGGGCGTCGAGACCACGACCGGTCCGCTCGGCCAAGGCTGCGGCAACAGTGTCGGCATGGCCATTGCGTCGCGCTGGCTCGGCGCCCATTACAATCGGAAGAATTTCACGATCTTCGACTTCGACCTCTACACCGTCTGCAGCGACGGCGATCTCATGGAAGGCGTGGCCAGCGAAGCGGCCTCGCTCGCCGGTCATCTGCGGCTCGCGAATCTATGTTGGATTTACGACAGCAATACGGTGACCATCGAAGGCCACACCGATCTTGCGTTCACCGAGGACGTCGAGACCCGCTTTGAGGGCTACCGCTGGAACGTCGTACGCGTGCGCGACGCCAATGACACCACGGCGGTGGCGCAAGCATTGCGGCTCTTCCGTCGCACCGAGGATCGCCCTACCCTCATCATCGTCGACAGCATCATCGGCTACGGTGCGCCGCACAAACAGAACACCGCCGCCGCGCATTCCGATCCGCTCGGCGAAGAGGAAGCGCGGCTGGCCAAGCGCTTCTATGGCTGGCCGGAAGACGCGCAATTTTTGGTGCCCGACGGCGTCTATGAGCGCTTTGGCGACGGCATCGGCCGCCGCGGCCGCGCGCTGCGCGACGAATGGAAGAAAACATTTCTCGCCTACGAGAAGGAATATCCGCAAGCCGCGAACGAAATCGCGATGATGCTGGCCGGCGAATTGCCGGCGGGCTGGGATGCCGGCTTGCCGACCTTCGCTGCCGACGAAAAAGGCATCGCAACGCGCGACGCTTCGGGCAAGATGCTCAATCCGATCGCCCAAAGCATTCCCTGGCTGATCGGCGGGTCGGGCGATCTGTCGCCGTCGACCAAGACGACGCTTGAAGGCGATAAGTCGCTCGAAGCGGACGATCCCGGTGGCCGCATCATGCATTTCGGCGTGCGCGAACACGCCATGGGCGCCATCGTCAATGGCCTCGTTCTCTCAAAGCTGCGTGCCTTCGGCGCCACTTTTCTCACCTTCAGCGACTACATGCGGCCGGCACTCCGGCTTGCGGCCCTGATGGAATTGCCGGTTTTTCACGTTTTCACCCACAATTCCATCGGGCTTGGCGAAGACGGCCCGACCCACCAGCCGGTCGAACAACTGGTCGCGTTACGCGCCATCCCGAACATGATCGTGCTGCGGCCGGCCGATGCCAATGAAGTGCGCGAGGCTTATAAGGTCATTCTCGGATCGACGACGGAGCCGACATGCCTCGTGCTCAGCCGGCAGAAACTTCCGGTCTTCGATCGCAATCGCTACGCGCCGGCGTCGGGGCTTTCTCGCGGCGCCTATGCGCTGGCCGATGCCGACACCGGCAAGCCCGAGGTGATCCTCATCGCCAGCGGCAGCGAGGTGCAGTTATGCGTGAGCGTCTACGAAACGCTCAAACGCGA
Organism: uncultured Alphaproteobacteria bacterium; assembly: GCA_963816565.1. GTDB lineage: Bacteria > Pseudomonadota > Alphaproteobacteria > Rhizobiales > Xanthobacteraceae > BOG-931. Next base: position 41,504 of record CAWFLM010000016.1, read on the forward strand.
CGGCATTGCCGCCCGCGTCGTCAGCATGCCGAGCTGGGAGCTGTTCGAGCGACAGGACCGGTCCTATCGCGATGCCGTGCTGCCGCCCCACATCAAGGCGCGCGTGGCTGTCGAAATGGGCGCCGTGATCGGCTGGGACCGCTATGCAGGTCCGACCGGCGCCATCATCGGGATGCACAGTTTCGGCGCTTCCGGCAAGATCGGCGATGTCCTAGCGAAATTCGGCTTCGTTCCGGATAAGATCATGCAGGTCGTCAAGAATCAGATTGCAAAGAATCAGATCGCAAAAATCAGATCGCCGCGAACACGATTGCCAAGACCAAGGATGACAAGGAATAAGCGACAATGAACGCCCTCAAAGCGCTGCCCGACCATGGCCAGGCGGTTTGGCTCGATTTTCTGTCGCGCGGCTTTCTTGCCAAAGGCGGATTGAAAAAGCTTGTCGACGAAGACGGCTTGCGCGGGGTGACGTCGAACCCCTCGATCTTCGAGCAGGCCATCGGCAATTCCGCCGAATACGATGACGCCATCGCCGGCATGCTGGCGGAGCACGACCGGCCGGCCGGCGAACTGTTCGAGCAGCTCGCCATGCGAAGACATTCAGAAGGCAACCGACGTGCTGCGTCCGGTATTCGAGGCGACGCATGGGGCGGACGGCTTTGTCAGCATCGAAGTGTCGCCCTATCTCGCGACCGACACCAAAGGCACGATCGCCGAGGCGAGGCGCCTGTGGGGCGAGATCGACCGCAAGAACCTCATGATCAAGGTACCGGGGACGCCGGAAGGATTGCCGGCTATCCAGGAACTGATCGCCGACGGCATCAACGTCAACATCACGCTGTTGTTCGCGCAAGCCGTCTATGAGCAGGTCGTCGAGGCCTACCTGGCGGGGCTGGAAGCGCTGGCCGCCAAGGGCGGCGACGTGGCGCAGATCGGAAGCGTGGCGAGCTTTTTCGTCAGCCGCATCGATACCGCCGTCGACAAATTGCTCGACGAAAAAATCGCCCGCGCCAACGATCCCGATGAAAAACGCCGGCTCAATGCGCTGAAGGGCAAAACCGCCATCGCCAATGCCAAATTGGCCTACCAGACTTATCTACGCAAGCTCGCCGGCGCGCGATGGCAGGCGCTCAAAAGCAAAGGCGCCAAGCCGCAGCGGCTGCTTTGGGCGTCGACCGGCACCAAGAACAAGGCCTATAGCGACGTGCTTTACGTCGAGGAGCTGATCGGCCCCGACACCGTCAATACCATGCCGGTGGCGACGATGGATGCATTCCGCGATCACGGCAAGCTGCGCAACAGCCTTGAGGAAAATGCCGCTGAAGCGCAAGGCACGCTCGACGCACTCGCCCGCACCGGCATTTCACTCGACGCCGTCACCACTCAGCTGGTCGAAGACGGCGTGGCGCTATTCGCCGATGCCGCCGACAAACTACTCGCGGCAGTCGCCAAGAAGCGAACTGAAATCCTCAAGCAGCAACTCGACGAACAGCAGCTCGCGCTCGGCCACCAGCTTGAGAAAAAAGTGAGCGAGGTCGAGGAAGAATGGCGCAAGCACGGCAATATCCGTAAACTTTGGCAGCGCGATAAATCGCTATGGACCAATAGCGACGAAGATCGCTGGCTTGGCTGGCTGGACAGCGTTGGCGACGCCGAGCTCGCAACCTTCACTGCCTTCGCGCAAGAGATCAAACGCGATGGATTTAAGGATGCCGTGCTCCTCGGCATGGGCGGCTCGAGCCTCGGCCCGGAAGTGCTGGCGAGGACGTTCGGACCCAAAGGCGGTTGGCCGCGCCTGCGCATTCTCAACTCGACCGTGCCGGCGCAGATCGAAGCGGTCGATGCAGAGCTCGATCTCGCCAAGACCTTGTTCCTCGTTTCCAGCAAGTCCGGCAGCACGACCGAGCCGAATGTTCTGACGGATTATTTTTTCAAGCGGGTCGCCGACACTGTCGGCGCCGAGAAAGCCGGAGCGCATTTCATTGCGATCACCGATCCCGGCTCGTCGCTGCAAAAACGAGCCGAACTGCAGAAATTTCGCCGCACATTCCACGGTGTGCCGAGCATCGGCGGGCGCTATTCGGTGCTCTCGCCGTTCGGGCTCGTACCGGCCGCCATTGCCGGCATCGACGTTGCGCGGCTGGTACGAACGACGCGTGTGATGATGCGCTCCTGCGGGCCGGACGTGCCGCCGGCGGAAAATCCGGGCGTCGCGCTCGGCATCGCGCTTGGCGCCGCCGCGGCGCGCGGCCGCGATAAGATTACGATCTTCACCTCGCCTACCCTGTCCAGCTTTGGCGCCTGGGCCGAGCAGCTGTTTGCCGAGTCGACCGGCAAGCAAGGCAAGGGACTTGTTCCGGTCGACGACGAGCCGATTGGCAGACCGGAAGTCTACGGCGACGATCGCTGCTTTATCGATCTCGCGCTTAAGGGCGAAGCCGACGACGCGCCATGAGACGAAGCTCAAGGCGCTGGAAAAGGCCGGACATCCCGTCATCCGCATCGTGCAAAACTCGGTCGATCACATCGGCCAGCAATTCTTTCGTTTCGAGATCGCTACCGCCGTCGCCGGCGCGGTGATCGGCATCAATCCGTTCGATCAGCCCGACGTCGAGACCAGCAAGGTCAAAACGCGCGAGTTGACGGAAGCCTTCGAAAAATCGGGAGCGCTGCCGCGGGAGACACCGGTCTGTTCCGAAGCTTCGATCGCGCTCTTCACCGACCGCAAAAACGCCGAGGCGCTGCGCAGCGCCGGCGCCGACGGCGGCGTTGAAAGCTGGCTTAAAGCGCATTTCGCCCGCCTCGGCAGCGGCGATTACATGGCGATCCTCGCCTATCTCAGTCATGACGAAGACAACGTCGCGCGCTTGCAGCCCTGGCGGCTTGCAGTGCGCGATCGCCGCCATGTTGCGACGTGTCTCGAATTCGGTCCGCGCTTCCTGCACTCGACCGGACAGGCCTATAAGGGCGGACCGGATAGCGGTGTGTTTTTGCAGATCACCTCGGACGACGCGAAAGATCTGCCCATTCCAGGCCATCGTGCAAGTTTTGGCGTGGTGAAAGCCGCGCAAGCGCGCGGCGATTTCGACGTGCTCGTCGAACGTGGCCGGCGCGCATTGCGCGTTCATCTCAATGGCGATCTCGATTCGGGCCTCGCCGCGCTGGAGGCCGCGGTGCAGCGTTCGCTGGCTTAAAGGGAGCACATGCCATGCAGATCGGGATGATCGGTCTCGGACGGATGGGTGGCAATATCACGCGCCGTTTGATGCACCATGGCCATGAAGCGGTCGTTTACGATCATGACGCCGCGGCGATTGCCGAAGTAAGCCGCGCCGGCGCCGTCGGCGCATTGGGCCCCGATCAGCTCGTACAAAAACTGCGTCCGCCGCGCGCGGTCTGGGTGATGCTGCCGGCCGGCAAGATCACCGAGGAGGTGATTGCCGAACTTGCGACATTGCTGCAGGCGGGCGACGTCGTGCTCGACGGCGGCAACACCTTTTGGAAGGACGACATTCGCCGCGCCAAAATGCTCAAAGAGCGCGGCATCCATCATATCGATGTCGGAACGAGCGGCGGCATCTGGGGACTTGAGCGCGGCTATTGCATGATGATCGGCGGCACGAAGGAGATCGTCGACCGGCTCGATCCGATCTTCAAGGCGCTGGCGCCGGGTCTCGGCGATGTGCCGCGCACGCCAGGCCGCGATGGCCGCGATCCGCGCGCCGAGCAAGGCTACATCCATGCCGGACCGAATGGCGCCGGACATTTCGTCAAGATGGTGCACAACGGCATCGAATACGGCTTGATGCAAGCCTTCGCCGAGGGCTTCGATATTTTGAAGAATGCCGATAGCGACAGTCTATCGGAAGATATGCGCTTTAAGCTCGATCTCACCGATATCGCCGAAGTCTGGCGTCGCGGCAGCGTCATCAGCTCGTGGCTGCTCGATCTCACGGCAAGCGCGCTGGCGGCCGATCCAAAACTTTCCGGCTTCGAAGGCGTGGTCGAGGATTCCGGCGAAGGCCGCTGGACGGTGATGGCCGCGATCGAAGAAGCGGTTCCGGCCGACGTGCTGTCGGCTGCGCTCTACACCCGCTTTCGTTCGCGCCGCGAGCACACTTTTGCGGAAAAGATTCTGTCGGCGATGCGCAAGGGTTTTGGCGCTCACGTTGAGCCAAAACCGGGGACCGCAGATCGCAAGGCCAAAGCGTCATGACGGCCAGAGACGGCGCGCGGACCGCCGCGACCACGGCACGGCCGGCCGATCCGTGCTGCTCTCGTCATTTTCGGCGCTTCCGGCGACCTCACACACCGGCTTCTGGTGCCCGCGCTTTATAATCTCGCCGTCGAAGGCCTATTGCCGGAGGCCTTCGCCCTGATCGGCGTCGCCAGGAGCGCATCGTCCAGCGAAGCCTTCGCCGCCGATCTTGCCGCAAAGCCTGCCGAAATTCGCCACGCGCGATATCGATCAGCGCGCGGTCAAGCGCGTCCTTGGCTGTGTCGAGTATGTCCAAGGCGATCCCGACGACAACGAGACCTATCGAAAAATCGGGCAAGTGCTTGAGCGCATCGAGCGCGAGCGCGGCACCAAGGGCAATCGGCTGTTCTATCTGGCGACGCCGCCCGCCGGCTTCGCCCCGATCGGCTGCCATCTCGGCGAATCCGGCCTGACGGCCGAGAAAAACGGCGCCTGGCGGCGCGTGGTCATTGAGAAGCCGTTCGGCACCGACCTTGCTTCCGCGCGCGCATTGAACCAAAAACTGCTCGGCGTCCTCAAAGAGGACCAGATCTTTCGCATCGACCATTATCTCGGCAAGGAGACCGTGCAGAATATCATGGTGCTGCGCTTCGCCAACGGGTTGTTCGAGCCGATCTGGAATCGCGATCATATCGACCACGTGCAGATCACGGTCGCGGAATCGCTGACCATCGGCCGCCGCGGCAGCTATTACGACGCGACCGGCGCATTGCGCGACATGGTGCCGAACCATCTGTTCCAGCTGCTGTCGCTTATCGCCATGGAGCCGCCGTCGCGCTTTGCCGCTGACGCGGTGCGCGCCGAGAAAGCGCAGGTGCTCGACGCCATTCAATTGCCGGGCCGCGATGACGTGCCGCGTAATTCCGTGCGCGCGCAATATGACGATGGCTTTATTGAAAACCGCGCCGTTGACGCCTACCCCAAGACCGCCGGCGTCGCACCGGACAGCACCACGGAAACCTATGTCGCGCTCAAGCTCACGATCGACAATTGGCGCTGGGCGAATGTGCCGTTCTATTTGCGCACCGGCAAGGCGTTGCGCGCCAAACACACCGAGGTGGCGATCAAGTTCAAGCAAGCGCCGGTCGCCATGTTCCGCGACACCCCGGTCGATCGCCTGGCGGAAAATTTCCTGGTGATCGGAATCCAGCCGAACGAATGCATCGGGCTGGAATTCAACGCCAAGATTCCGGGCCCTTCGATCGCCATCGGCGGCGTCGGGATGACGTTCAAGTATGAGGACTATTTCGATGTTGCGCCGTCGACCGGCTATGAAACTCTGATCTACGACTGCATGATCGGCGACGCGATCCTCTATCCGCGCGCCGACGGCATCGAGGCCGGCTGGCGCGTGGTGCAGCCCTTCCTCGATGCCTGGCGCGACGCGCCTAAAGCAAGTCTCGCAACTTATCGCGCCGGCAGCGACGGCCCCAAGGAGGCCGATGAGCTTCTCACTCGCGATGGCCGCCGCTGGCGGCCGATCGCATGAGCGACGACATGAGCAACGCCATGAGCGACGACATGGGCGCCGACATGGACGCCAAATTGTCTGCGGAAATTGTCGTGGTCGAAGATGCGCCGGCGCTAGCGGAAGCCGCTGCCCGCCGCCTCGTCAAGCGGGTCTGCGGAAAGGAGCGTGCAGCGGTCGCGCTGACCGGCGGGTCGAGTCCGCACGGACTTTACCGTCTGCTGGCCGAAGACCCGTGGCGCGGCGAAGTGCCGTGGCAGCGCGTGCACTGGTTCATCGGCGACGACCGCTTCGTTCCACAGACCGATCCGCTGAGCAATATGGGAACGGCGCGACGCCTGTTTCTCGACCGCGTGCGCGCACCCCGGCAAAACATCCATCCGATGGTGACAGATGCCACCAATCCGCAAGACGCGGCGCGGCTCTATGAAGACGAGCTCAAAGCGTTTTACGGCGCCGAGCGCCTCGATCCGGCACGGCCGCTTTTTGACATGGTGCTGATGGGGCTTGGCGTCGACGGCCACATCGCGTCATTGTTTCCGAACTCGCCGGCGCTGAACGAGACGCAGCGTTGGGCGCTCGGTATCGCCAAGGCCGGCATGGAGCCGTTCGTGCCGCGGGTCACTTTGACGTTTCCAGCGCTCGCCTCGACGCGCGAAATGCTGTTTGTCATCGACAGCGCCGACAAGCGTGCCATCCTCGACCGCGTATTATCCGGCGAAGACCTCCCTGCCCGCCGCGCCTATGCCGACGGCGCCCTGGTCTGGCTCGTCGTCCGTGCCGCGGCGCCGGAGCGTTAAGCATGGCAGCGACGACGCCCCCTGACGACGTTGCCGTCCTGGTCGTGATGGGCGTTTCCGGCTCCGGCAAGAGCACGATCGCGGCCATGCTGGCGCATCGTCTGCACTGGACCTACGAAGACGGCGACTGGCTGCATCCCAAAGCCAACATCGAAAAAATGCACCACGGCGAGCCGCTCGACGATGCGGACCGCTGGCCGTGGCTGCACGCGATTGCCGATTGGATCGACGCGACGCGAAAGTCCGGCCAACACGGCGTCGTCGCCTGTTCGGCGCTTAAGCGCGCCTATCGCGACATTCTGGTGGGCGAGCGCAAAGATGTGCGGCTCGTTTTCCTGCAAGGCGACCGCGACCTGATCGCGCAGCGGATCGCCGCACGCGCCGACCATTTCATGCCGCCCGGCTTGCTCGACAGCCAGTTCGAGACGCTGGAACCGCCCCAGGCGGACGAACGGCCCATTGTGGTTTCGGTCGTTCCCCATCCCCGCGAAATTGTCGAGACGATCGTGCAAAAACTCGGCATTGAGGACCCGTCCGCCATCGACGCGCATTCGCCGGCGCGATAATAGATTGGGGAACGCAAGAATCCCTCGGGCGCCGATCAGATGAATGAGCAGCCACTTGCCTTGCCGGCCGCCGAGATGCCGGAGAGCAAGGCCGATGTCAGTCAGCTGTTGATCTTCTTTGGTCTTGTGTATGTCGTCGAAGGGCTTGGTCAGGTCGTCGGGCTGATCTCCCAGCCGCTGACGTATTATCTGAAAGAAGTGCATAATTGGACGCCGGTGCAAGTCACCGCCTTTTTCACGATTTTCAACTTGCCCTGGGTCATCAAGCCACTCTACGGCATGGTGTCGGATTTCGTGCCGCTGTTCGGATATCGGCGCAAAAGTTATCTGATCCTCGCCAATGCAGCGGCGATCGCCGGATATTTTTGGGTCACCCGGCTTGCCGCACCGACCGACATCGCGTTTGCGCTGATGCTCACGGCCTACGCGATGGCGATATCGAGCACGTTATGCGGCGCCGTGCTGGTGGAAAACGGGCAACGGTTGAACAAGAGCGGAACTTTCGTCAATCAGCAATGGCTTTGGTATAACGTCGCCGCCATGACCGCCGCGATCGTCGGCGGCCAATTGGTGCAACGCCTGCCTCCCGCCACTGCGCTGCACGTCGCCGCCGCCATCGTCGCTTGCGCGCCTTTCGCCGTCATCGGCGGAGCCGTGTTTCTGATCCCCGAGAAAAAGACGCGGGTCGATCTGCAGGGCATGAAGGATACATTTCGGGGTTTTATGGCCGCTTTCGAGAGGCGGCATCTGTGGATCGTCGCCGGATTTATGTTTCTTTACTATTTCAGTCCCGGCATGAGCACGCCGCTTTACTACCACATGACCGACGACTTGAAATTCTCGCAAGGCTATATCGGCATATTGGGGTCGATCGGATCGGCCGGTTGGGTCGCCGGCGCGCTGGTGTATCGGAAGTTCTTCGGCGGCCTGACGTTAAAGAACCTGCTCAATCTCAGCATCGCAATCGGAACCGCGGCGACGCTGGCCTTCCTGGTTTTTTGGGACGAGCCTGTCGCCGCCGTCATCAGCTTCTGCGCCGGATTCGCCGCCATGCTCGCGACGGTGGCGACCGTGACGCTCGCGGCCGACTATTGCCCGCGGCGCGCCGAAGGATTTTCTTTCGCCATTCTGATGTCGATCATCAATCTGGCGACCACGCTCGGCGACAATGTCGGATCGTTTCTGTACACGCATGTTTTCCACAGGTCGCTGCCGCCGCTCATTCTGATTTCCGCGGCGTTTACCGCTTTTGCTTTCGTGCTGGTGCCGCTTTTGCACCTCGGCAAGAAGCGCCAGGGCGAGCCCGTGGAACTACCCGAGCGCATGGAACCGGTCGGCCCTGTTGCGCGTTGAACCGTTCAGTCGGGCGTGATCTTATCCGACCATCGGCAGTCATTTTTCGAGATCATTGCTTCAATTTTTGGAGTGCCCGATCATGCGAAAGGCTGGCGTTTTCATCGTTGTTGCGGCGTGTGCCGCGGTGATGTGCTCGGCGCCGCCCGCCGCGGCTTTCGGCATCCGCATCGGGCCGTTTCACATCGGCTTGCCGTTTCATTTTCCGTTTCACCGTCATCACCTCTATATGCGGGCCGACCGACACGACGTTGCGCGCTCCGAAGCCGGCCAAGGCGTAACGTCGGCGCTGCTTTATCCGAACCTCGCTCTGCCGGCGCTCCTCCAAGAGGTGCTCTTTGCCGACGATGCGTCGCCCTGGCCGTTCGACTACCAGCGGATTTTTTCGACCGCCTTCGCCCGACTGCCGGCGAGCGAGGACCGTCGGCTGTGCCAGCCGTCGGTCGATGCCAACGCCATCATGACGCGCGTGCGCGCCGAGGTCACGCCGAGCGGGGCGCAGGAAGAGCCGCTACAGAGGCTCGGCGGCGCGCTCGGCGCGGCCTCCGGCTTCCTGGCCAAAGCGTGCCCGGCCGAGATTCCGGCGCAGCCCGTGACGCGCCTGCAACTGATGGAGTTGCAGATCGAGGAGCTGACAATGGCGATCTCTATCGTTCGCCAGCCGCTGCAGGATTTCGAGCAATCGCTCAACGACGACCAGAAAGCGAAGTTCGCGGCCGTTGCGGTATCGCCGCCGGCGCCGTCACCACCTGCCGATCGCCAAGATCAGTCCACCGTGATCGCGCCGTCCTGCGCCGGATCGCCCACCGCAATCGACTCGACGATCGATCAGATCGACAGATCGGTGCAGCCGACCGAGGCGCAGCAGCCGGCCCTGACCAATGTCAGACAGGCCTTCGCAAAGGCGCACGACGATCTGCAAGCGCATTGTCCGACGACGGTGCTGCCGACTGCGGTCGGCCGTTTGGACGCCATCGAGGCGCGGCTCGATGCAACGTGGCGTTCGGTCCTGTCGACCCAGGTGGCGCTGGCCAATTTCGAGACCAAATTGGACGATGCCCAGCGTGACCGCTTCGAGCAGATGAATTTTGCCGCGCGCTAGAGTGCTCGGCTCTGCGCATTCCAATGGCGCTCGAGATTGGCGATCAATGCCGGACTGAAATGGCATAAGGCCTGCTCGCGCGCATAGACCGCCATATAGCGGCGGAACAAATCCAGCGGCTCCTGGCCGACGCGAATGGCGCGGCGATTGCCGGCGGCGCTGACGACACCGGAACTGGTAAAGCCGTCGATCACGCGCTCCAGCACGGCCTCGATCGACGACGGCGCCGCGATCTCGTCGCAGATCAGCCGTCCCTCCGGCGTATCGCAATCGAGTCGGCGGCCGTAAAGGATGGCCTGGCGGGCGATGCGGTCGCCGGTGAAACGCCACAGCCGCAGATTTGCCGCGCCCGGGATGATGCCCTCTTTGCGCGCCGGCAGTGTCATATAGGCGTCGCTCGCAGCCAGCACGTAGTCGAGCGCCAGCAGAAGCTGGCAGCCGCCGCCGATGGCAAAGCCCTCGACGACGCCGATCCACGGTTTCTCGACCGTACCACCGGCCAGTTCGTCGGGGCTTTGGTCCGGCCGCGCGACGCCGCGAAACAGCTTGTTGACGAGCCCCATGTCGCGCTTGATGTACCAGACATAGGCAATCTTGCCGCGGTAGAGGTGCGTCAAGTTGATGCCGGCCGAGAACAGGTTGCGGCCGCGATATTTGGCGTGCTCCACGACATCGCCGCGCAGCACCGCGATATCGGTGTCGCGATCGAGCGTGGCGACGTCGATTGCGACTTCCAGGCCGTCGAGCGTGGTCTCGTCCTCGGCGTTGAGAAACCGCGGATTGCGCATGGTCACGACCGCCGCCTTGCCGCGACGATCAAGCGTCGCGCCTTCGAGCACGAGCGCGCCCTTTTCGGCGAAACGCCGGCCATGTTCGGCCGCCTCCGGCCGCGGCAAGAGCATGGCGTGACACAGATGCATCCCGGCCGCGGGATGGGCGAGGATATGCGACAGCAACAGGCCTTGATCGATCTCGGCGCCGTCCTTGTCGCGCTGTTCCAGGCCGTCTTCGCGCGCCAGTTCCTTGTCGTCGGGCACCAGACCCGGCAACAGCGCCGCCGCCTCGCGGACCAGATGCTCGACGCGGATGAATTTCGTCAAATCATGCGTCAGGCGCCGATAAACCGCTTCGGCATGGGTGCGCAGAAAATTTTCCCGTGCCGTCCGGTCGCGCTGCAAGATTGCACCGGCGGCGGATGCTTGCGCCGCAGAGCGCGCGGGCTTGCCCGGTAGTTTAGCCAGTAATTCGGCGCCGATCCGCCACTGCCGCGAGAAATTCTCGGCATCGCGCCGGTAATCGCCGGTCACAGTATCGTCGCCGACTTGCCAGGCCGCGATCCCGTCGTGCGGCAGGCCGGCGCGATCGAAAACATCCGGGCGGTCTTCAACGACTGACATAACCTAATCCCCGCCTAATTCCGCGGCCGCTTGTCGATGACGCGCTTGGCTTTGCCTTGCGACCGCTCGATCGAGCCCGGCGCCACCGTGCGCACCGTCGTGGTCACGCCGACACGCGCCTTGATGAGATGGGCGCCGCGCTCCGCCAGCACCATCATCGCGTCCGGCGGCAGCGCGTCGCGCGTTTCGACGATCACCGCAAGCTCGTCGAGCCGGTCCGGCCGCGTCACTTCGAGAATATAATGCGGCGCGAACATTTGCTCCGTGGCCAGCGCCGCCTCGATCTGGCTCGGAAACACGTTGACGCCGCGGATGATCAGCATGTCGTCGCTGCGGCCCTTGATGCGCTCGATGCGGCGCATGGCGCGCGCATTGCCGGGCAGGAGCCGCGTCAGGTCGCGGGTGCGGTAGCGGATGACCGGCATCGCTTCCTTGGTCAGCGAGGTGAACACCAGCTCGCCCTCCTCGCCGTCCGGCAGCGCCGCGCCGGTTTGCGGATCGACGATCTCCGGCAGGAAATGATCCTCCCAGACCGTCAGCCCATCCTTGGTGTCGGCATATTCCTGGGCGACGCCGGGCCCGATCACTTCCGAAAGTCCGTAAACATTGATCGCATCGAGCCCCATGCGGCGCTCGATCTCGGCGCGCATGCCTTCGCTCCACGGCTCCGCGCCAAGAAGCGCGATGCGCAGCGAGCATTTTCGCGCATCGAGGCCCTGGCGATCGAACTCGTCGGCGATGGCAAGCAGATAAGACGGCGTCACCGCGATGATGTCGGGCTCGAAGTCGCAGATCAGCTGGACCTGGCGCTCGGTGAAGCCGCCGGAGACCGGGATCACCGCGCAGCCGAGATATTCGGCGCCGTAATGAAAGCCCAAGCCGCCGGTGAATAGCCCGTAACCGTAAGCGACGTGGATTTTGTCGCCCGGCTTGCCGCCAGCAGCGCGGATGCCGCGCGCAATGAGCATGGCCCAAGTGTCGATGTCGCCTTGCGTATAGCCGACCACCGTCGGCTTGCCGGTGGTGCCGCTCGAGGCATGGATGCGCACGATCTCGTTCATCGGCACCGCGAACATGCCGAACGGATAGTTCTGGCGAAGATCTTCCTTGGTCGTGAACGGAAGCTTGGCGAGATCGTCGAGGCTGTTGATGTCGCCCGGTGCGAAGCCGGCCGCAGCAAACTGCTTTCGGTAATGCGGCACAAGCGCTGCCCGCGCGACCGCCGCCTTGAGCCGCCGCAGCTGCAACGCGCGCAATTCGTCGACGCTCGCTGTCTCGATCGGATCGGCCCGATCATGCGAGCGGACGCGCCGCTCTAGCTCCGCCATGGCGTTTCCTCCGGCCACCGGGGTAACCGCGCCCTACTCTATGGCGTGTCGGAATAGCCCGCAATTCAGTCGGTCTTAAGCGGTCTAATTCTCGAAGAACCGGTTCTTCGGCCGCGGCAGGCCGAGATGCTCGCGCAGCGTCGCGCCCTCGTAGTCGAGGCGGAACAGACCCCGTCGCTGCAATTCCGGCACGACCCGCTCGACAAAGTCATCGAGCCCACCCGGCAGATAGGGAAACATCACGGTGAAACCGTCGGAGCCCTCGGTTTCGAGCCACTCCGCCATCTCGTCGGCGATCGTTTGCGGCGTGCCGACCATGGCGAGGCCGGAATAGCCGCCGAGCCGTTGTGCGAGCTGGCGCACCGTCAGGTTTTCGCGCTGGCCGAGCGCAATCGCGCGCTCGCGCCCGCTCTTCGACGCATTGCTTTCCGGAATATTGTCGGGCAGCGGCTTGTCCGGATCGAACTTCGAGGCGTCGTGACCGAGCGCGATGGAAAGCGACGCGATGGCATTGGCGTAATCGACCAGGCTGTCGAGCTTGGCGCGTTTTGCCTTCGCCTCCTCCATCGTCTCGCCGACCACGACAAAACAAGCCGGCAGGATTTTCATGTGCTCGCGCGCGCGGCCGAGCTTTTCCATGCGGCCCTTGACGTCGGCATAGAATTTTTGCCCGACCTTAAGGTCGCTCTGCGCGGTGAACACCGCTTCGGCGGTTTCGGCCGCAAGCTGCCGGCCGGACTCCGACGCGCCGGCCTGCACGATCACCGGCCAGCCTTGGATCGGGCGGGCGATATTGAGCGGGCCGCGCACCGAGAAATATTTGCCCTTATGATCGAGCACGTGCATTTTCGCCGGCTCGAAGAAAATGCCGTCCTCGACGTCGCGGATAAAGGCATCGTCGGCCCAGCTGTCCCACAGCCCGGTCACTACGTCGTAGAACTCCCGCGCCCGGCGATAGCGCTCGCCGTGCTCCATATGCTCGTCGAGCCCGAAATTGAGCGCGGCGTCCGGATTGGAGGTGGTGACGATATTCCAGCCGGCGCGGCCGCCGCTGATCCAGTCGAGCGAGGCGAAGCGCCGCGCGATGTGATAGGGCGCGTCGAACGTGGTCGAGCCGGTGGCGACAAGCCCGATGCGCTCGGTCGCCTGCGACAGCGCCGACAACAGCGTGAACGGCTCGAACGACGTCGAGGTGTGGCTCCGCTTGAGCGCATCCATCGGCATATTGAGCACGGCCATGTGGTCGGCCATGAAAAACGCGTCGAACTTGGCGCGCTCCAGTTTCTGGATGCATTCCTTGATGTGCGCGTAATTGAAATTCATGTCCGGCCAGGCGCCGGGATAACGCCAGGCGCCGGTATGGATCGACGCCGGCCGCATGAAGGCGCCGAGGCGCAACTGACGTGCAGAGGTCATAAATAACAATCCATTCGCTGCCGTTGTCGACAATGTATGCCCTCGTTGCCGGTGGCGAAAGCCGACGGACCGGCAAATTTGCATCGCGTCCCATTGCTCGCCGCACTTGCAATCGCCGCGGTCACGCGCCAGCTTGTGCGGCATGTCCGATCAAAGCACTGGAATATTTCTAATGTCCGCTTCCGTCGCGGCCGCCGCGCCAGCAATCGATCCGCACACGCCGCGGCGGGTGCGTCATGAGCCGCGCCGTCGCATGCTCATCGTCAAGCAAGTCGAGACGATCGCCGCGCACATGGTTCGCATCACGCTCTCCGGCGATCTTGAGGGCTTCACCAGTCTCGGCTTCGACGACCACGTTAAACTGTTTTTTCCGGATGGCACGACCAACGCCGACGGTACAGCGAACTTGCTGGGACGGGATTTTACGCCGCGGCGCTACGACCCGGCCGCTGGCACGCTCGAGATTGATTTCGCCATCCACGATGCCGGGCCGGCGACGCGCTGGGCGGCGGAGGCCAAGCCAGGCGACCCGTTGCCACTCGGCGGACCGCGCGGCTCCTTCATCATCCCGATGACATTCGACTGGCATTTGCTGATCGGCGACGAAACCGGACTGCCCGCTATCAGCCGCCGGCTTGCCGAATTTCCGGCCCGAACGCGCGCTGTCGTTGTTGTCGAAGTCGACGGCGCGGATGACGAAATCGCGTTGCCGACCGCCGCGAACGCGACCGTGACCTGGGCGCATCGCAACGGCGTCGCGGCCGGCGATAGCGATGTGCTGGCAAAAACGCTGGCGAAGCTGAAACTGCCGGCCGGCGATTACTACGCCTGGGTCGCCTGCAAGTCGCTCACCGCCAAGGCGCTGCGCCAGCAACTGATCGCCGATCATGGCGCCAATCCGAAATGGCTGCGCGCCGCCGGCTATTGGCGCCACGGTGCGGTCGCCGTCCACGACGTGCATGACAATTGAGTTTTTATCGACCGACGCCGGCTAGACCATGATCCGATCAAGTTGAATGGTCATGGTCTAGATTCTACTTTGGAGCATGACCTTTTCGGAAAACCGGTTTCCACTTTTCCGGGTCATGCTCTAAAAGCAAAGGTGGGTCCACACCTCGCCCTTCTTGGTGCTGAGCACGAGCGGGCATTTCAGGCGCTCGAGCCCGGCCTTGGCGTTGTTGTCGCCGAGCGCCACCGCGCGCTCGTAATCGGCCTTGGCGGCATCTTTGTCCTCCGGTCCGCCCCGCCCGGCCTCCTCGAACGAGCCGAGCCAATCCAAGGCGGCGGCGTGATTTTGCGCGGCCGCTTTGGCAAACATGGCGCGCGCGCCGACGTCGTCCTTCGGGCCGCCGGTGCCGTTCGCCAGCATCAGCCCGAGCTCGAATTCGGCTTCCGCGGAATTGGTCGCCGCCGCTTTCTCCAGTAACGCTCTCGCCTCGATCGGATCCGACGGCGTGCCGCCGTTGCCCGAAAGTGCGGCAAGATTGGTGGCGCCGCGCGGGTTGCCGGCCTCGGCGGCGCGCTGGAACAGCGTGCGCGCCTGAGCCTCGTCCTTGGCGACGCCAGTGCCGTTGGCGAGCAGCACGCCGAGTTCGACCATGGCGGAGCTACTGCCCTTGTCGGCCGCCTTGCGATAGGCCGCGATCGCGTCGGGCAGTTGTTGATTGGCCGCGTAGGCCCGGCCGAGCTCGTAAAGGACGCGGCGCGACTCCACCGCGCCCTTGGTTGCCGCAGCCGCCTTGCAGTATTTGATCGCGGTCGCGACATCGGTCGGCGGCGATCGGCTCGGCGCCTTTGACGTCGGCCGGCTTGTCCGGATCGGTGGGATCGGCCGCGACTCGGTCGCACAGCTCCACAGCGGCCGATTGCGCGTAAGCCGGGCTATGGACCGCGGCGAAAAGCGGCGCCAAAACTCCGATAGTGAGACTGCACGCGGCCGCAACCACGCCGGATCGCTTCATCATGGCAACAATTGTAAGTCTGCGACACCGGCCCAGCAAGCAGTGGCAATTTTCATCGTAAAGCCTTAGAACGCGCATCGGGCCGGGTTAGCTCAGCGGTAGAGCAGCGGTTTTGTAATTCTAACTCGGCTATCCCTGCCCGTCCGCGCCAGTAGCGTTCTGCGCTGTTTAATTGGCTTTTCCGAGCTTCGCAACTCCGTCCTGTCCCGCGTCGTGCCAGCCAATTGTCGCCCGTCCGGTGGCAATTCCGGTGGCAATTTATGTCAGGCCGAATTTCCTATAATTAGACGTCCTAGACCGGGCAACGCCCGTAGAAGAATACGCCCCTCGGTCATCCGCGCCGCGCGGATACGTTAGTGGGGACGGGGACGGCAATTAGGGGACGTTGGAGCGAAGCTAATTGAAAAAAGAGACCGCAAATAAATGCAAGCGCCATCGCAAGTAGTCACGCGGGAGGGCCGGATGACGTTCTGGAATATCTCCCTCGACACAGCGAATGAATTTTACATATGGGGGTGGCGAGCCTCCATGTTTGGTGCGCTTATTACTTTTTTCGGAGTTGCTTTCCTGTATTGGGGAACCCGGAGTGCGGGACCATAATTCTGAAGCAAACATTGCGAGACGCGCTGGCTGCGGCAAAGCTCTCATTTTCCGCCGTGCCGTTTTCGCAGGACGGGGCGAGCTTTAACGTCTCTACAATTCCCGGAGCGCCATTTTTGATGGTGGGCTCGCGAATGCCGGTGGTTCCGTGACCGCTCGCAATCGGCGCTCACGACCCGCGCGCCCGCCCTGATTTCAGCGCGAGTTCACCCGCGCGTTCGTTCGAGCCGGAGGTGGGTAGGGGTACGTTACCTCGGCGGGGCCACGACGGGGCGCGCGTAAGTCACGGCTAATAGCTTCAGCGCAGCGGGCGCTGAGACGGCCGATTACTCGGCAAGCGCCCGCCGCCGGTGCTCCTCGCGCATTTCGTCGGCGATGCTGGTCCTTGAGAGCCGCACGAGTTCAGCGAACGGCGCATTCGGTCGACATGAGCGGCATGACAGGGCCGGGACGAGACTGGTCACGGCGGCGTCGCGGTGCCGGTCGAGCATCCGTAGGTCGATGCCGCTCTCGGTGCGGCACGCCGGACAGCGCACCCACAGGAACCAATACTTCGCGGTGATGGCGGCCCCGATGGTCGGCGAGAACAGCATGGGCATGCGCCGGGCCTGGCGCTCGTTCCACGCGGCGATCAGGCGCGCGGCGTCCTCAAGCACCTGAGCGTCGGTCGCGCGACGGGCGGCGGCCTCCTTTTCGGCGGCGCGGCGGCGCTCGTCTTCCATTTTGCGGCGGTTGAAGCCCATATCGTCTCCGGAACTCCACAACGGTTTGGCTGGTTAACAGTAACGAGAGGGGTGATCCATGGTACGCAAAAGGCCGTATGCCGACAAACCCCGCAAGGGCGCAGTGCTGCTCACCGTGGTGCTGGGTTTCACCCTTCGCACCTCGGTCGCGAGCGCTGATATGACCTGCGCGGGTGACGCTTTACGTTTTTGCAGCGCCGATATTTCTGACCAAACGCGCGTAAAGTCTTGCCTGCTTCACAACCTCAGCAATTTAACGCCAGAGTGCCGCGCTCAATTTCGTGAGGGCCGTAGTGTTCACGCCGGGCATAAGCGTGTCACCCAATAGCCCGACCGAAGTTGTTCTCGCGGCGATGTCCGCTTTTCCCCCGAAAGCGGACAAGAAGGTAGAAGGCCGGCGCGTCCCCTTTGGGCCAGAAGGCGACACTGCATTTTCGGAATGAATGAGGCCGCTAAACTAGGCGGTCAAAGGAAAAGCCCCAGCCGCGCGACCATTACGGGCCAATAGCTGCCACCCGTCACACATTGTTAACTCGTCCTGATTGCAATAGTGTGGCGCAAGTCTGCATCTCGGAAAGTGGAGGCACCCAATGAAAAAGCTTTTGGCATTTATCGCTTGCGCGTCTGCTCTGTTGATGACGACTTTGGTCCCCACACGCGCCGACGATCTGTCGCCGCAAGAGGCAAAAAGAATTGGCATTGACGCCTATATCTACGGCTATGCGTTGATCACGAGCGATATTACTGGAAGGGCTTTCACAAACACGACAGCGCCGAGCGTAGAGACCTTCCAAGCCCCGCTAAATCAATTTGTGAGCATCCCAAAGTATCCATCGGCGGATTACAAAGGTGTCACTGCTCCTAACGCGGATACGCTCTATTCTGGCGCGTTCCTCGACGTGTCCAAGGAACCGATCATACTTTCCTATCCCGACATGCACGGTCGGTACTTTCTCTTTCCGATCTACTCTCAGTGGACGAATGTACTCGCCGCGCCGGGCAAGCGAACGCTGGGTACCGGCGCACAGACCATCGCCATCATCGGCCCCGGATGGCAAGGGACATTGCCGTCGGGCATTACGCAGAAGGTCAAGTCCTCCGACCAATTCCGTGTTCATCATCGGACGTGTTTACGCGGACGGGACGCCGGAGGATTACGCGACCGTGAATGCGGCGCAGAAGGAATTTAAGCTTGTCCCGCTGAGTTCCTATGGAAAGCCTTACACACCGCCAGCCGGAACGATTGATCCCAAGGCACCGAGTGTGAAGGAAAAGGTTCGGGACATAATCGCGATGGACACCACAACCTATTTCAATGCCTTAGCCATATCGATGGCCACCAACCCGCCGGTAATATCTCCGAAGACGCGGCCATGGTCTACGAGATGGCGAAGATAGGTCTTGTGCCCGGCGAGCCATTCGACCTGAGCAAGCTTCCACCCCGCAGCTCAAACCGCTCTTGCCGATGTTGCAAAACCAGCTTTCGAGAAGATCGAGGGAGTGCAGAAGACAGGCAATAAGGTCGTCAACGGCTGGCTGCTGACCAGCGGCACGGGCGATTATGGCAAGAACTATCTGTGGCGCGCGGGCATGGCCAACTACGGCTGGGGCGCAAACTTGACCAAAGACGCGATCTACCCGAGCACCAAAGACTACGACGGCAAGCCATTAGTGGGCACGAACACTTACGTCGTCCATTTCCCAAAGGGCACACGTCGCTGCGTGGGCGGCTTCACCGGCAGCTAAAGGTCGCTCCACGAAACCCCACCCGGGGTGGTCGAGCGGGCGCTGCCGCACCCGTCACGCCCGTCACGCCCGTCACGCCCGATCATCGACTGGATCGACGATGGCGAGAACACAGTGCCGTTCTCGTTGACGTGGCCGAGGAAGCAAGTTCGGCGGCGACATCACGCAACGAACGTTGATGCCCCTTCGGTGAGCGTCGGCGCAAACGCTTCGCCTCGCACAAGCTCGGGATTGATCTCAGCCCAGCTCTTGCGGCCCTCGCACTTGCCAGCAGCGGCGCGCTTGCGCTCGCGTGCGACGCGCAGCTTGGCGACGAGGCGCGCCTTCTCATACTCGGAAAACGAGCCGGCAATCTGCCGCATCATTATGCGCGACGGATCGGTGCTATCGGTGAGATAATCGCCGTGAGCGGTGAGAACGCGAACGTCGCGCCGGATCAGCGCCAGGATACCAAGCTCTTGCGTCATCAGTTCGCGCGCGAAGCGGGAGGCATCTTCGACAATGACGGTGCGGACACCGTTGCCCTCGATGCGGTCGAGCAGTTCGGCAAAGCCACGGCGCGTCTCAATCGGATCGGCACCGGAAACGGCGGCGTCGGTGAACTCGCCGACCAGAGCGAGCCCCGCCCGCTTGGCGTAGCCCTCAATGGCGGCGCGCTGCCGCTTGTCGCTGTCCTTATCGGAACCGACGTTTGCAGCCGATGAGGTTCGGAGATAGGCGACTGCCTCAACCTTTTTCCCTTTTTCTGCCATTGCCCTGTCCCCGCTCCTTGTTCGGATTTCCTGAGAAAACCGTACAGAACCCAATCCTCAAGGTCAACCGACCTGTCGCCTATCGGGAGTGTGGAAGTTTCATGTCCAGTCCTTCGCAAACGGCTGCGATGGCAATTATCCGCCCCGACGCCCCGCCATGACTCAGCGCGGGCCGCCCGTAGCTTCATGCCGAGGGAGCGAGTTCCTTTGCGCCGCGCCAGCGCACCGAACCACGGGGCCTTAAAATTGGCGTCGGCGGCATACCATAAGCCTATGAATGTATTGATGTTTTCGGCCTTAGGTGATGGCATTCGTTCTGATAGCTAAGTATTTGTTTTCATTGAGTTTTTACGATGTCGGGCTTGTACGAAATAGCTAAGGGCATGATTTCATTTAGCTTTTACGGAATACAGCATTCCCGGTTTGCTAAGTCCATGAATTTAATAAGCTTTTCGGATTGAACCAACCGATTGAAAAAATTGGTAAATCAGTATCGGCTTGGGATGTCCTCACCCAAAATCTTCGTCGGGATCAGTCTCGTCTTCCGCCGATGCTAACGGGGACACAGCGGGAGCTATCTGCGGCGTCGCCGCGCGCTTGGCGTTATCAAATTGCGCCTCGCGGCGTCATGTTGTGTTTGGAGTTGTTCAGGAGTCCATTGATGCACCGCCGCCAATCCGTTCCGTTCCGCAAGCGCAACGTCTGGCGCGATCTTGCCGCGAGCCTCATCTTCCACAACGTCAGCAATCGAGCGGCTGTAGTGAATCGGAAGTGGCTGCTCACGGTTTTGGTAATTCGCATCGCGTTGTTAAGATGCGGCTCGCGAACAACGCAAACATGTCGCCAATTCGGCCCGATCAGAATTTCGACGTCGCCAATCTTGCCCAATGCCGGGATAGGCTGGTTCTTATCTCGCGCAATGATGTCCGCAAGCTTCTCCTCAGCAGCGCGCCTTGCCAGCGTTGCTTCGGACGCGCGCGGTTTCATTTTGACGGTCTTTCCCGTTTTTGAGTTTTGTCGCGCCGCGGGATCAGCTCTGCTCGGTCGCGGTCGCGGCGCTTGCGGATTTTCAAGCCAGCATTTTTTTCTTGAGCCAATTTGCGGGATACTTGATGTATTTCGGATCGTTAATGTGTTGCGTCGCGGCGGCGTACTGTCTTGCGCCTACCAGCAACATGGCGGGTGTCACGCCATACTGACGTAGAGCTGCGGCGTATTCCTCAATCGCCGGCGCTCGCCCAACCTGTTTCGGATAATAGCTCCACCACTCTTCAAAACTTGAAATGCCCACGGGTGGCCCGCCAGCGGGGCGCGCGCCGCAAGGCAAGCGCCCCCGATGGCCGGGCCACCACCACTACTATCCTGCTTCGTTACCTTCGCAGGGTAGTAGGTGCGTTACGGGGTGCGTCTGTGAGCGCGGTCAAGTCTCCGTGTGCGACTGCTGAGGTATCAGCAGCGAGACTGTCTCGCCTGTTTGAGGGGCTGCCGATACCGCCCCATCAACCACCCCTACTTGTTCTCCACTTCTCACCACCCCGGTGGTGAGGTGGTCCCGGTTGTCTGAACAGATTTTCCGCGTCGGTAAGTGGAATCTTGCAGGGTTAGGCTGCCAAGCGGAGAGGCAGCGGGGTGGAGTAGGCGTGATCGGGCGTGGTGCCGTCAAGGCTCGAATGGGGGCGGCGTCCATTGTAAAAGTCCAGGTAGCGGCCGATCGAACTGCGCGCCTCGCTAACGCTGTCGTAGGCCTTCAAATACACCTCCTCATATTTGACGGTGCGCCACAGCCGCTCAACGAAGACATTGTCCCGCCAAGCCCCTTTGCCGTCCATGCTGATGGCAATGCCATTGTCGGCGAGCACGCCAGTGAAGGCCTCGCTCGTGAACTGCGAGCCTTGATCGGTGTTGAAGATATCCGGCTTGCCGTGACGCGCCAATGCATCCTCCAGCGTCGCGACGCAGAATGCCGCCTCCATCGTGATCGACAGCCGCCATGACAGCACGCGACGGCTGAACCAGTCGAGCACCACGGCCAGGTAGACGAAGCCCCGCGCCATCGGGATGTAAGTGATATCCATCGCCCACACCTGGTTCGGCCGCGTGATTGCCATCCCGCGCAACAGATACGGGTAGATCTTATGGCCCGGTTCCGGCTTCGTGGTACGCGGACGGCGATAGAGCGCCTCTATTCCCATCCGCTGCATCAGCGTCTTGACGTGACGGCGGCCGATCTTGCACCCCTCGGCCACCAGCAGGCCGCGCAGCATTCGCGAACCGGCAAAGGGGAACTCCAGATGCAGCTGGTCGAGCCGCCGCATCACTTCCAGGTCGGTCGACGGCACCGGCCGCGGCAGGTAGTAGACGCTGCCGCGGCTGATGCTCAGAACCTCGGCCTGCCTGGTGATCGGCAGATCGTGCTTACGGTCGATCATCGCTTTGCGCTCAGCAATCCCGCCTTGGTGAGCGCGCCTTCTAAAAAATCGTTCTCCAGTGTCAGTTCGCCAATCTTGGCGTGCAACGATTTCACGTCGATGGCGGGCGGCGACGCTCCGTTGCTGCTTCCCAGACCGAACGCGTCGGCAGCACCGCCCTCGAGATGCGCCTTCCACGATGTGATCTGATTGGGGTGAACGTCGAACTGCTCGGCAAGCTGGCAACGTTCGATCGCCCTTGACGGCGGCAAGCGCCACCTTCGCCTTGAAGGCCGGTGTATGGTTCCGGCGCGGTCGTCTCGGCATGGTCTCTCCTGATT
Organism: uncultured Alphaproteobacteria bacterium; assembly: GCA_963816565.1. Classification (GTDB taxonomy): domain Bacteria; phylum Pseudomonadota; class Alphaproteobacteria; order Rhizobiales; family Xanthobacteraceae; genus BOG-931. Next base: position 63,743 of record CAWFLM010000016.1, read on the forward strand.
CGCAGGCCATAGCGTGCCCGCTGTCAGGCAGAAACTCCACTTATCGTCCTGTGCAAGATTTCCGGGACCGGCTCTGTGGAGCCAGAACGCCGGGCGGTAGCTGTTTGATCGCTACCGCCTCGGATGCCGCCGCGATCCTTTTTGATAAGGCCGAGCTGGTCCAATTTCTTCACTGATCGCGCAACACTCGCTCGACTAAAGCCGGTATGCTCAGTTAGACGGGCATACCCCGGCCAGGCGTAGCCAATTTTGTCGTTGTAATGATCGGTAATAACGATGGCGACGCAGAGATTGGTCGCGTGGAGCCGCCTATCAGCGGCAAGCGAAACGATATAGCGGAGTTTTTCGACCGGCCCAATCATGTTGCGTCGCCGCCACCAGCGCGCGGGCGAGAGGCAGCCTTCTGGAATGGCGTATCCAGCATCCGCTCCATCGCTCGAATTGGGACGCGCAATAGCCCACCAACAGGGATCGTTGGAATTTCGCCGCGCTTCGCGGAGCGTACGACGCAGTGCGCGACGAAGCCGAAGTAGCGTTTACCAGCTTCCGGCACCGTCATGGTCCAGGTCGTCTCAATGGCATTCATGAATTTCCTCGTCGTCGGCTTTAATGTGGCGCCGACGAGCGAACGCGCAAGGCGGATAATTTGATCAAAATCGATCAGGGTTATGTTTGGAAACTGATAATAAATTATCGCTTTATAAAATTCTCCCGAAACAAATCACTTATTCAACGATCGGAGTTGAAGCTATAAATTATCGATGTACGATTAGGCCCGCGAAAATAAATATCAACAAACTAAAACTTCGCAACCTCGCGTTGGATTGCGCGGGTCTGCCCCAATCTTGCGTTGGATTTTTCCGTTTGTCGTGAATCCGCGTTGCAGTCTTGCGTTGACATTTTTTCGCGTGAGTTCATGGTGATCCCTGCACGCAGGCGGCGTTCCATGCGGCAAACTGCGAAGAAACCGAAATGACCGGCCACGTCCGACTTCGCGGCAAGCAATCATGGGAACTGAAATTCGACGCTGGCGCCGATCCGCTCACCGGCAAGCGTCGCATTCGTTACGCTAGCTTCAAGGGCAGCAGACGCCGCGCTGAAATTGAGCTTGCGCGTCTGGTAACAGCAAACGCCGCAGGCGAAGGCGTTGATACTTCCAAGGCCACGCTCGCCGAATTTCTTGATCGCTGGGATCGCGACTGGGCTACGCGGCAGTGTAAGCGCCAAATCGCTAGAGCGATACCGGCAAATTTTAAAGCTCTACGTCCGGCCGCGCGTCGGTGCGATCCGCATCCAAAAACTGCGCCCAGTAGATTTGAATGAGCTTTATGCCACCCTGCTCCGTTCAGGCGGCCACAGCGGGCGTTCATTGTCGGCGCGTACCGTCGGACATGTACACCGCGTGCTGCATCGGGCCCTCGGCCATGCCGCGACTTGGGGTGTCGTAACGCAGAATGTCGCTGCGCTCGTCAGTCCGCCGCGTGTCGCCTCAACCGAAATCAAGATTTTGAACGAGCTGCAAATCGGCAAACTGCTGGATCACGTCGCGGGCCGCACGCTGCGTCCTAGAATTGCGCTCGCCTTGGCAACGGGCGCACGGCGCGGCGAGCTACTGGCGCTGCGCTTGAAGGATATCGACCTCGCGGCGGGGCATGTGCGGATCGACCGCTTCGCTTGAGCAAACGAAAGGCGCACTGAATTTCAAGCAGCCCAAGACCAAGAATGGCAGGCGCACCGTCTCGATCCCGCCGTCGGATCGTAGCCGAGCTGCGTTCGCATCTTCTGACGCAACAAAAGCGCCGCCTCGCCCTCGGCATGGGCCGCGCGACAAAGGATGATCTGCTGTTCGCCCGCTGGAACGGCGGCACGCGCTCGCCGCACTGGCTTACTCAGAAACTTGCATTGACGATGGCGACCCTAAAGATCGACTGCACGCTGCACGGTTTACGCCATACCCACGCTTCCCAACTGATCGCAGCGGGGATGGACGTGTTGACGATCAGTCGGCGTCTCGGGCAGCGCAACCCGAACATCACGCTCGGCGTGTATGGCCACCTATTTTCTAACACGGACGCTCGCGCGGCGGACATTATGCAGGCCAGCTTTGCCAAGGTGCGCAGCACAGAATAAGAACATAACCTTACCACTCGGGGCAAAATCCGGTGGCAATCCGGTGGCAATTTGATAGAGAGCGTGCAAGAAACCCAATAAAGCCGGGTTAGCTCAGCGGTAGAGCAGCGGTTTTGTAAACCGTTGGTCGGGAGTTCAATTCTCTCACCCGGCACCAGTTTCCAGCGGCTCGGTTGCCTACAGCGTCCGCTGCTCGGCGCCGCATTCCTTGCACTTATAGGTGACCCGGCTTTGTCCCGGCTGGGCCGTGACGCGGTTCGGCGCGCCGCATTTGCCGCAGACCGCCTCGATGCGGGTGTCGCCGCGCTTGATGGTGACGGATTTGCGCTCCATCGCCTCTTTGACCAGGCGTTCGGTCTCGGCGCGCATGTCTTGCTTCGACATCGGGGGCTCTGCTTTCCTGCGTCCGGACTACGCTCTACATGCGATTGCGGACTTCGGCAACGACCACGCGGCCCGGGCGGCCAGCCCCAGGTTCCGGCGCGGCAGATCGCTGGAATATTGGGGTACGATTTCGGTTAGTATCCCGGCGCGAAACAGGAGGCAGCGCGATGGCTGAGAAGAAGGTGCCTTATGCGGTCGACGGCCGGCAATTCGAGGGCGTGATCGTCTATGACGAGGCCGGGCGGGCCAAGCGGCCGGTCGTCTTCATGCAGCCCGACTGGAAGGGCGTGTGCCCCGACACCATCGGCCAGGCGCGTGCCGTCGCCGGCAAGGATTATGTCGTGCTCATCGCCGACATGTTCGGCTTGGGCTATGGCGCCAGGTCGAAGACGGTCGACGATCTGCGCGCCGGCATGCTCGCCGTGCACAAGAATTTGCCGTTCACGCTGGCTTGCGGCGGCAAGGCCTACGATGCGTTGTCGGCTGAGGCGCAAAAGCTCGGCGTCGCCGATGCCGGAAAGGTCTTGGCGGTCGGCTATTGCGCCGGCGGCGGCTATGCGCTCGAACAGGCGCGCGCGGCGGCGGATTTCAAGGCACTCGTCGTCTTTCACGTCACCAACCCCAATCCCGTGGTTGCCGGCACGCCCTGCAACATCAAGGGCCGCGTGCTCGCGATTCACGGCCGTGCCGATCCGGTGACACCCAAGCCGATGATGGATGCTTTCGAGGAGGAATTGAGTAAGGCCAAAGTGGACTGGCAGGTGATGATGTTCGGGCCGCCGGCGGTGCACTCGTTCTGCGATCCGACTGCCAAAGGCCCGGCGACGCAGTACGACGAAAAGCTGTGCCGCAAATCCTATATGCTGATGCGCGACTTTTTCGCCGAGACGCCGTGATGGCGCGCACCGCCACGCCGCTCGCGATATTGGCCATGGCGACCGCACTCAATGTCGCGGCGGCCGCCGCGCAGACGCTGACCGACCCCGATCCCAAGCCGGCGCCACCGTCCGCTCCGGCCAAAACGCCGGTTCGCGAGCGCATCAAGACGTGCAGCGCCTATGGCGCCGGCTTTGTTCAGGTTGCCGGCACGGATGCCTGCGTGAAGATCGGCGGCTTCGTGCGGATGGAAGCGACCGAGAGCGGGCGCTAATTTCGACCGGCGCGAAGGAGAAACGTCATGCCGGCCTTGACGCGACGCACGCTCCTTGCAGGCACGACGCTGGCGGCAATCGGCGCCGAGACCGCCGCGGCCGTTACGCCACCGGCCGACAAGCAAGCATCGGCGATCTACCGCTACAAGATCGGATCCTACGAGCTCACCGCGCTCTATGACGGCATCTGGTACCGGCCGATCACCGACACATTCATCCGCAACGCGCCGTTCGCCGAAGTCGAGCACGCGCTCGACGCAGCCTTTATGCCGCACGACAAACTGGCGACGCCGTTTACGGCGCTGGTCGTCAATACCGGCAGCAAGCTTGTTCTGATCGACACCGGCACCGGCGGCCAGATCTCGCCCTCGGCCGGCGAACTGCGCGACAACCTCATGGCCGCCGGCATCGATCCGAACGCGGTCGACGCGATCGTCATCTCGCATTTTCATCCCGACCACATCAACGGCATCAAGGACAAGGACAACAAACTGATTTTCCCCAATGCCGAGATCATGGTGCCGGCGCCGGAATGGGCATTCTGGATGGACGATGCCAACTTGAACGCCGCGCCCGCGGATTTAAAGCCGACCTTTCTCAATCAGCGGCGCATTTTCGCCGATATCAGCAAGCAGGTGACGCAGTACCAGCCAGGTAAAGAGGTGGCGCCCGGCATCGTCACTCTGCCCGCTCCGGGCCACACGCCCGGGCACACGGTGTTTGCCATTCATTCCGGCAATCAGTCGCTCTTGGTGCTCAGCGACACCGCGCAGCATCCCGCAGTGTTCGCGCGGCATCCCAACTGGCAGGCCGCCTTCGACGTCGACGGTCCCGAGGCGGTCGCAACGCGCAAGAAAATCTTCGACCGTGCCGCCGCCGACCGCATGCTGATCACCGGCTACCACTTCCCGTTCCCGGCTTGCGGCCACCTGATCAAGACCGCGACCGGCTATGAGCATGTGCCGATCGAATGGCAGACGACGTTATGAACAGATCGGAGGCCGGCTTCTGGGCCGGCCTCCTTGATCCTGCGTGCAATTGTTCGTTTTGTTCGACGCGGGACGGCTAAAATCCGGCTTGCGGACCGGACGGCATATCGACCGCCCGATAGCCGCAAGCCGGTGCGTACGACCCGGGCCTCGGTTCGCGCCCTTTGTGGGGTGCATATTCCGGATCGCAGGCAATCGTTTAGGAGCGCATGCGGATTCGACGGCCAGCCTGATGCGCCTTTGCGCTTGGCGTGACGCGCCTGATGGATCGCGGCGCCTTTCTTTGCTCCGCGCGGCATGCTTGCGGGCGTGCTTTGTCGCGTGCTTTACCGTCTTCCGTTTTGGTGGCTTTGACGGTCGGCTTGGCCGCAGGCATGGACGCCGTTGGCGAGGCCGGGACGGTCTGCGCCGACGGAGCCGACGGCATCGTGCCGGAATTTCCGTTGGATTGGGCGAACGCCGGCCCGGCGACGAGCGTGGTCGCGATGAGCGCGGCAGCGAATTTCTTCAACATGTTATTTTCCTTTTTGTTGCGGCTGCGATTTCGACATCGCGCCGTTTTCAAACACATGTTTAAACTCGCGGGGTGAATGGCGCATGAAGCGCATCGGCGGAAATCGTTCACCTACGTGAAATTCCCGTAACCTGGGCATAAGCCGGCCCGAACGATAGGCCCCAGAGCGCTCGGGATGAACTGCCAGGTTGCGGTGTTTACCGTTACGAGCGTCCTCAACCGGAGGGAAGATCATGCGCAAAATTCCATTGCTTGCCGCCGCCATTCTCGTGGGCGCCGTCACCGGCGCGCCGAACCATGCCGCCGCCATCGAAGGCGGCAGCCCCGCCGCGCCGCAAACGACCACGCAGCAGCCGCCGAGCACCACCGGGACGAAAAAGGCTGCCAAGAAGTCGAAAAAGTCGAGCGCGATCGAGGACTTCTACAAAGGCTGGCACCAGGCCTATGCGCTCATCTACGACAAGGCCGACTATGTCGGCGGCATCGCCGTGCTGCGTTCCATGGGCTACGACGACAATGCCGACGTGGCGACGCTCATCGGCTATGCCAGCCGCAAGCTCGGCCGCTATGACGACGCCAAGGTCTGGTACGACCGGGCGCTGGCCGCCGACCCCAACCACGCCCTGACCTGGTCGTATTACGGCATGTGGCAGGCCGAACAAGGCAACATCCTTAAAGCGCAGGACGACCTGGAAAAGGTCAAGAGCATCTGCGGCACCGAATGCCGCTCCTACACCGCGCTCAAGGCCGCGATCGACGGCACGGTCACCTACTAGGGCCCGGATTTATAAGAATGCCGGCGTGAGCAGGCATTCGCGATTTACGGCTTCCGACAGGAAGCGGCGATGAATTCGGGGTCGGCTTCGCTAATCCGATCTCATTTTCTTTACCCTGCCGTGATAGCCCGGCGGCGCGCGCTGCCTTTGCGCACGAAGGTCGCCGGCCAACGTTCCTCAAGGTGAACGCCAATGCGCGTCGCCAAGCTTTCCCATTCGGCGTCGTTCTGGATCGGCGCCGCGTTTGTGGTGCTGATCGCGCTGCAAATTCTGCCGATTCCAGGCATCTATCTGATGATCTTGGGCGCTCCGCTGCTCGCGGGCCTGTTAGCTGCACGTACTGCTTGCATCCTTGTTCCTCGAGTTCGATCTTCGGCCGCATCCCGAGGGCGTTCGCCGCGATCCCCGTCCTCGCCTATGGCGCCTATTACGCGGATTATCTCCACGAAGGGTGGGAGATTCATAAGGAGGCGGACGTTGTGCGGAGCGCCGAGCCTGCCGTCGCGCTGCGCTTCGATCCCGCCGAGCAGTCGCTCGTCGTGAAGGACGCGCGGGCGTTCGTCTCCGATTACGACGTTCCGGTCGCCTACCAAGTCGACGCCAATGTAAAGCCGGAGGGGTATGAGGCGTACCGCCTGCTGCCGGCCGACCAATGCGCGATCGTGCGGACTACGCGCGCAATGCCCGGCATGAGCCGCCTCTTGCCGCGCGGCGATGCGTCCTGCGTGTTCGCGACGCCCGAACGGCCGCCCCATGCGATCGTCGATATTTCGGACCGTGGCGTCAACGTCGTGTGGCAGCGGACGCCCGGGATCGTCGAGGCCTCCGTTGTCGTGGCGCTCGCCGGCAAGCCGATTGCGACCTACGTCGCCGGCGCCAACGCTTGGCGATTGTCCCCCTTCCCATTGTTGTTCATCGGCTGCGTGCTGATCGACAATCCCTCGTCGTGGCAGTGCGGCGCGGAATTCCGTCGAACGCTGACAAAGATCGGCCGCACCGACGACATGCAGAGCGAGAACTTCGTGCTCGCGCTTGCCGCCGATATGCTCGGCGTCGGCAAGCGTCCCACGGACAGTCATGTTGCCCCACGGCCGTCCGAGGATTTCGATGCCTTGCTGGCGAAGCTGCCGAAGATTCCGGAGCTGGGGCCGGTTGAACAAGGCAATGGCGTCCCTCCCGACGATCGCGATCGCTTCACCGCTTTCGCCGGCTTTCTGGCGAGCGACGATTATGCGACGGTCAAGGCCGGTGCCTGGACGATGCTCGTTGTCGACGGCGCGGACCATCCGTCGCGTGAGTTGACGGAGGCGGTGGCAAGCGACCCGGCGTGGCTCGGCCCGCTGCGCGATCAGATGATCGCCAAGCTCGTCGCGATGCGCGCTCACGGCGTGTCCGGGGTCAGTGCGTGGGTCGGGCTGGTCGAGCGCGGCTTGAGTGCCATCCCGAAGTCCGTCTTGGTCGCGATCCCCGACGACTCGCTCGCCTCGCTGCTGCAGTATCTGCGCGCCAGCGACGCATGGCGCTACGGCGGGCTCTACGAGCGCGTGGGCGACGTCGGCAAGCGGGCGCTGCCGTTCTATTCGGACGAGATCGTGCGCTACGCCCATATCTGGCCGCAGGGCGAGTATCCGGCGCTGGCGATCTGCCGGATCGGCGAGGCCGACGACGCGGCGCGGCAGGCGTTGCGCGCCGCCTATTTGAAATTCCTGCCGGGCGACACGAAGAAGATGAGCTTTAACGTCGAACAATATGGCTCGGCGCTGTTTCTCGCGCTGCTGGCGACGGGCGACGAACAATTCCTGCGCGAGCATCCCGTCAGCGGTGCCGACGCGATGGAGAGCGAATGGCTCACACTCCTGCTCGACGGCAAGGGCCGCGTCGACGGCAGACCCAACAACTGCCGCGTTATTGATCGATTCCCGATCCGGTCCAACAATCCGATGGCTGCGGGCTTGGCCTGGAGCGGCGGACATTGGCTCGAGACGGCCGCGCCCGGGGGCCGTTAGCCGAGCGGCGCACGACCAACAGCGCCGATGTGAGCGGAGAGTTACGCTTTCGCCGCGGCCGTCTCCGCCATCATCCAGGCATGGTAATCCGGATCGATCGTCTCGATCGGCAGCACCAGAATGGCGGGAGTCGTATAGGAGTGCATCTGCCTGACCGCCAACCGCACTTGTTCGACCAGCGTGGCGCGGGTCTTGATGATCATGACCACCTCGTCGCCGCGCTCGATCGCGCCCTGCCACCAATAGAGCGAAACCATACCGGGCAGGATATTGACGCAGGCACAGAGCCGGCGCTCGACCAGCGTGCGTCCGGCAGGCTCCGCCTCGACAACGGATGGATAGGTCGTATAGACGAACACCGCGCGCTGATTTGTATCCATCTCGTTTGTCCCCTATCGATGCGTCCGGCGCCGCGCCGCCCTACGCCAAAGCCCGATTGTTATGCCGAAACGCCACGCTCCAGCCAAATACAAGCACATCGCCTTCGTCGCCAGCGACGTCGCCCGAGGCGCAGCGCGCCCGCCGCCGGCTGGTCAAGCGCTATGGCGACGCCCGGCCGGAGACCGCCGACGTCATCGTTGCCCTTGGCGGCGACGGGCTGATGCTGGCGACCCTGCAGCGGTTCATGAACTCCGGCAAGCCGATCTACGGCATGCACCGCGGCACCGTCGGCTTCCTGATGAACGAGTACTCCGAAAACGGCTTGGTCGAGCGTCTTACGGCCGCGCATGTCAGCGTCATCCACCCGCTCTTGATGCGCGCGCGCGACGCCGCCGGCCGTGTGCACCGGCATCGCGCCATCAACGAGGTCTCGCTGTTCCGCCAGACCTATCAGGCCGCACGGCTGCGCGTTTTGGTCGACGGCAAGGAGCGGCTTGCCGAGCTGGTCGCCGACGGCATCATGCTGGCGACGCCGGCGGGATCGACCGCGTACAATCTTTCGGCGCAGGGACCGATCATCCCGATCGGCGCACCGCTTTTGGCGCTCACTCCGATCAGCCCGTTCCGGCCGCGGCGCTGGCGCGGTGCGCTGTTGCCCGACCGCGCGCAGGTCACGGTCGAAGTGCTCGAAGCCGGCAAGCGCCCGGTCGCCGCCGTCGCCGACCACGACGAAGTGCGCTCGGTCCGCTCAGTCGAGATCAGGCTGGATCACGCCACCTCCATGCCTATGCTGTTCGATCCCGGCCATAGCCTCGACGAGCGCATTTTGAGCGAGCAGTTCGGCTACTGACGTTCGCCGGCTTTTTGATCGAGCATTTTCCGGGATCACGCTCCAATCCTTAACCGAGCATTAACGACAATTCTTTACGATCGACGTGCGAGGCTGACGCGGTCGAGTTTGCCGCGCAGGGGGTCGTATGGTTCGCATCGATTTCAATCGCCTGCGTTTTCTGGTCATCGACGACAATGCGCATATGCGGCGTATCCTGCGCACGCTGCTGCATGGCTTCGGCACGCGCGAAGTCTATGAAGCCGAAGACGGCGCCGCCGGACTCGAAGCATTCACCCATTACATGCCGGACATCATCATCACCGACTGGGTGATGCCGATCTTCGACGGTTTAGAATTGGCGCAGATGATCCGCCAGCCGGGCGCCAATGCCAATCCCTATGTGCCGATCATCATGCTCACCGGACATTCCGAGAAAAAGCGGATCATGAACGCGCGCGATGCCGGCATCACCGAATTCCTGGCCAAGCCGATCTCGGCCAAATCGCTGTACGAGCGCATTCTCAACGTCGTCGCCAATCCGCGGCCGTTCATCAAAAGCAAGACCTATTTCGGCCCGGACCGGCGGCGCAACGTCAATCCGAATTACGTCGGGCCGGAACGGCGCAAAGGCGCCAAGGCGGAAGTCACGCGCCAACAGCCGTTGCTCGATAAAGCCAAAATCGTGGTCTGACCGGGAGCATCATTCGCAATGGCCCAGCGCAAGGACGATACTCCCTCGGTCGCGACATACGCCGATCACGAGGTCATCACGCCGCCCCACAAGCTGCGTAAGGTCATCGCGCCGGCCGCCGAAGACGACGACGATCCGGTGGCGCGCGCCGAAGCGGCGCTGGTCGCGTTGTCTTCCGAATTCGCCACATGGATGCGGTCCGAATGCGAGCGCCTCGAAACGGCGCGCCAGGACGTTAAGCGGCGGGGCATCACCGAGCAGACTCACGAAGTGCTGTTTCGTGTCGCCCACGACATCAAAGGCGAGGCCGCGACATTCGGCTATCCCGCGGCGGCCGGCGTCGCCGAAAGCCTGTGTCGCCTGCTCGAACACACCCCTGAGATCGGCCGTATCCCGATCGCGCTTGTCGATCAGCACGTCGACGCCGTTCGCGCCATCACCCGCGAATATGCCCGCCCCGATCTCGCCGACATGGCCGGCACGCTGACGCTGCGCCTGCGCAATGTCACCGACGAGTTCCTCAAACGGGAAAACGACTTTCGACCGGATTACCTCGAAACCATTTTTTCGCCGCCGCTCGCTCCCGGCGCTGCCGGCACCTAATGCGGCTTAGGCCGCCGCCGAATGGCCGGCCGCGGCAAAATCCTCGGCGACCAGCTCGTCGCAGAACATCCGCGCCTCTTCGCGCGCGGCTTCCGTCGCGAAGCGGCGCAACAGCGTCAACAGCGGCGCCAGCTCGCCGAGATCGGCGTCCTCGCACCGGGTGAGAACGCGTTCGATCATGCGCCGCTTGAGGCGGGCGGCGCCGCCCGGCTCGTGCAGGACGCCCTCGCGGAGCGCCTCGATCGCTTCCTTAAACGCCGGATAAGTCGATGGCGGCAGTTGCGCTTTTTCGAACAAGGCCCGCAAGCCCGCGCTGCCGCGGTCGTGAACGAGTGCGGTGACGCGGGCGACCGGCATGTCGGTGAGTTCCGCCAGCGCTTCCTCGAACAACGCGACGTTGCCGGACAAGAGCGCGCGCAGGATAAGGCCGGCGGTAAGCTGTCCGCTGGCGCACAAATGGCGGATCAGCGGGCGAAGTTCGCCCTGCGGCGTCTCCGCGGCAATCGTGACGGTCGCCTTTTCGCAGGCGTCGCGGGCAATACGCTGGGCGTGCTCGACGTCGAGCCAGGCGCAGCCGGCGACAAAGCCGGCCAGCGCTTCGGACAGCTTGATGACGAGGATCTGCCGTGTCGCGGCTGGCACGTCCTCGCGCATCAAGAGCGCCTCGCGGATCGCTGCGAGATGACCGTAGCGCTCGACGATGCGGTCGAAGGACAGCGGCGCAATGTCGGCACTGGGATTTTCCAACAGCAGCAGGCAGGATTCCGCCGTGCCTACTTCGGCGATCGCCGCGGCGACGGAGCACGGCAACGCGGCGCGGCTGGCGATCGCGGCCTGCACGGCGGCGGTGCCGGTAGCGACCGCATCGACCAGATCGGCATCGACGAATAACGGTGACAGCGCGTAGACCGGCGCGGCAATCTGCGGCTGATCGGCAGCAAGCGCGATCACGATGGCCGGCGGCGCGCTGGGACTTGCCGCCAGCGCGTCGGCGAGCGAGCGGCGCACCAGAGGCGACGGATCGTCGAGCTGCATCAACATCGCGCCTTCCGCGGCGGCGAGATCGTCAGCCGACAGATCGGAATAAAGGTAGGCTCGGGCCAGCGCGCTGGTGGCCTCGGCCCGTTCGCTGGCCGGCGCGGTGCGGACCCACTGCAGAAAATCGCGGACGATCATGGCTCGCTCACATCACGCGGATCGGCACCCGAACCGATCCTAGGGTGCCGCACTTAACAAAGTGTTCACCATAAATCTTTGCAATCTCCGCGGCATAGCACGACCCGGAGCGTCCTTCCGTCAGGTGCCCTGCTCGTTGTCCTTGAACAATTCGTGCATCATCGTGGCCGATGGGGACGCGCCTGCGCCTGCCGGATTTGGCAGGCCCCACAACTGGCTCACGACTGCGGCGACCGGACCGGTGCGGCCGGGATCCTGAAACAGACCGTGGAAGATCTCGTTGTCCGGCGCCACGCGCGCTGGGACCGCGTCGGCGAAGGCGCTGGTCATCCCGGCGGTATCGGGAACGGCGGACGCCGTTGCCGGAACCGAAGCGGCGGCCGCGGTCGGAGCCTGAGCGTCCGCGACTGCGGCCGATGGGGCGGGATAGATTGGAACGGTGCGTACGTAATGCGTTGCCGGGCTGTCGGCGGCCGCCGGAGTGTCGGAAGCCGCAGCGCGGACAGGATTCGCCGCAAGTCTTGGACTCGCCGCAAGCCTTGAGACTTCGCCGCGATATCGGCTTGGGCGACCGTGCTCGCCGGCATGCTGGGCCGCGACCGCGCCGCCACGTCGTAGCGCGCAGTGAGAATGTTACGCACTTCCGCGAGCGTGCGCGGCGCGCCTGTCGAACGGTCGTAGAAGATGGACGCATTGGCGTGCGCGGCAATGGGAAAATAGCTCGCGGCGCTGGCGGTGGGGTTTGCCGCCGCCGACGAGATCAGTCGCGCCGCGCCGCCGGCGCCAAGGAAATGGGCGATGTAGAGTTCGCCTTCGCTGGGCGAGCGGCCGAGTCGCGTCGACAGCACCGCCGCATTGGCTTGAGTGAACGCGCCGGCCATGATCGCGTTCGCGGTCGGATCGTTGCGCAGCTTGAGAATTTCGCTGCGCATGACGGGATCGCTCACCTGGTAGTGGCCGGAGGCGCTCTTGGTGATGGCGGCGGCATATTGCCCATAGCCGAGCGCCGACCCGGATTGCTTGACGGTGGCAAGCCAGGTCTGGTCGATGAATTGGAACAGCCCGCGCGCCGACGACGTCGCGGCGCCGGCATGCGGATTGAGACCCGATTCGACCTGGGCCGTCGCCAACAGGTATTGGAAACTCGTCCCGGTGGCTTGCGCCGCCTGGCGAATAGCGCCGGTCACCGTCATGCCGGCGGTCGGATTGCTGGGATCGACCAGCATGGCTTTTGCTCCCCTGCCGGCTCCCACCGGCTTTGCGAGCGTTAGCGATCATTAACGATTATGGTAAACGTCGCCTTAACGGCACCGGAGGAAACGAAGATGGCGATCGAAACAGCCAAAAGGCACAAACGCGGCGGGCTCTATTTCGAGGATTTCGTCCCTGGCGAGCTGGTCGAGCACCGCTATACGCGCACCGTCACCCAGATGGACAACATGCTGTTCTCCAACATGACGCTCAACCCGCAGCCGCTGCATATCGACCGGCATTTCTGCGAGCAGGAGACCGAATGGGGCCAGCCGCTGATGAACTCGCTGTTCACGCTCGGCCTGATGATCGGCATCCAGGTCTCCGACATGACGGTCGGCACCACCATTGCCAATCTCGGCATGACCGACGTCAAATTCCCCCACCCGCTGTTCGAGAACGATACCGTGCATTGCACCACCGAAGTGATCGGCAAGCGCGAATCGAAGTCGCGGCCCGGCGCCGGCATCGTCGAGTTTCATCACCGCGCTTACAATCAGGACAACAAGCTGGTCGCCGAATGCCGCCGCCAGGCTTTTATCCGCATGCGGCCGAAGTGACCCCGCGCCCTGCTCTCGCGATGCGCTCGCTCTTGTTCGCTCCGGCCGATAGCGCCAAGAAACTCGATAAAGCGATGACGAGCGGCGCCGACGCGATTATCGTCGACCTCGAAGATTCGATCGCGCCTGACGGCAAGGCGCGCGCCCGCGACAGCGCGGCAGGCTTTCTTAAAGCCGCGGCCGCGACCAAGCCGAGGCCGTATATCCTGGTCCGCGTGAACGGGCTGCAGACCGGGCTGGCCGACGCCGATCTCGATGCGGTCGCCGCGGCGCAACCGGACGCCATCATGCTGCCCAAGGCCGAAGGCGGCGCATCCGTCATCCACGCCGACGCCAAGCTTGCGGTGCGCGAGGCACAATACGGCCTGCCGGACGGCGCCATCAAAATCCTTCCCATCGCCACCGAGACCGCCGCCGCGCTTGTTCGTCGCCGGCACTTTTGCCGAAGCGAGCGAGCGCCTGATCGGGCTCACCTGGGGCGCCGAGGATTTGTCGGCCGATATCGGCGCGCAGGCCAACCGCGACGCGCAGGGCAATTTTCTCGATCCCTATCGCCTGGCGCGCGTGCTGTGCCTTGCCGGCGCCGCCGCCGCCGCGGTGCCGGCGATCGACACCGTCTATGTCGATTTCCGCAACGCCGACGGCTTTCGCCGCGAATGCGAGGAGGCCTGTCGCGACGGCTTTACCGGCAAGATGGCGATCCATCCGGCGCAGGTGCCGATCATCAACGACGTCTTCTCGCCGTCAGCGGCGGCGATCGAACGGGCGCAAGCGATCGTCGATGCCTTTGCCGCCAATCCGGGCGCCGGCGTGGTCGGCATCGGCGGCGTGATGTACGACCGTCCGCATCTGAGGCGCGCCGAGCAAGTGCTAGCGCAAGCTGTGAAGACAAAAACTGATCGCCGTGTTTGACGGCGGGTAAACTGTGCACGGTTTTCCAAGGGATGCGGCGTAACTCGGCCCATTAACATTACTGCCGGCAAATGCTTGCCTTTGTTCCGAACGCCTTCGTTTATCCGGTATCCGCTGCGGGCGTCATTTAGCCGAAAGATTGGGGCGAAATGAAAAAACCAGCAACGATGGTCTATGGCGTGGACGAGCGCCCGCCCGTCGGCTTGATCATCGTGACGGCGATTCAGCATGTCGGCGTGATCGCCATGTTCTTGATCTATCCGCTGGTCGTCAGCAACCAGGCGAAGCTCGGCGCCGAAGAGGTCATCAACATCCTGCAAATGGGCATGCTGGTCCTGGCGGCAGCGGTGCTTTTGCAGGGACTGCCGCAAGGCCCGGTCGGCAGCCGCTTTTTGGCGCCGTCGATTTTCACCGGCGTGTTTCTCGCGCCGACGATGATGGCGGTGAAAGTGGGCGGCATGCCGCTGGTCTGGGGCATGACGATTTTCGCCGGCGGCGTCGAAGTGCTGCTCTCCAGGATTTGGTCGCGTCTGCGAGTCTTCATCCCGCCGGAAGCGGCGGGGCTCGTGGTCAGTCTTGTTGGCATCATCATCGGGCTCGCGGCATTGCATCTGATCTTGGACCACAGCACAGACGGCATTATGAGCTCACAGGACGGGATCGTGGCGGCCACATCCCTCGGCGTCATGATTGGTCTCAATATCTGGAACAAGGGCAAGTTGAGGTTGCTGTGCATTCTCATCGGGATGCTTGTCGGGTACGCCGTCGCTGCGGCAATCGGCCAGATCACGCCCAGCGATTTCCAGACAGTGCTGAGCCGGCCGGTCTTTTCGGTGCCCACCGTCCAATATCTAAAGTGGACGTTCGACTGGTCGATGGTTATTCCATTTGCGGTATCGGGCCTCGCCGCAGCCATGAGCGCGACGGCCGTCATCACGACCTATCAGCGCCTCAATGACGCAGATTGGGTGCGCCCCGAACCGACGTCGCTGACGCGTGGACTGCTCGGCGAGGGCATCGCCAATATGCTAGCTGGTCTTCTCGGCACCGTCGGCCTGACAATTTCCACGGCCAATGTCGGCCTGGTTGCCGCGACCGGCGTTTCAAGCCGGATTATTTCCTACGCCATTGCCGCCATCCTCGGGGCTTTCGCTTTCCAGCCCATCGTGATCGGGTTTTTCACGATCATGCCGCGCGCGGTCATGGCCTCGGTGCTGTTGTTCACCGCAGTCTTCATTATTATCGGTGGCTTCAACATCATCGCCTCGCGAATTCTGGACGCGCGCCGCACGCTTGTCGTCGGTATGGGGCTTCTGACATTCATCTTCGTAACTGTCGCACCCACAACCTTCACCGGCGTGCCCGGCTGGGCGCAGCCTCTGGTGACATCGCCTTTGGTTTTGGCAACCCTCGTTACCCTCGTGCTCAATGGCATTTTTCGCCTTGGAATTCGCCGCAGCGTTGAAATGACGATCGATCCCGCGGCTGCGGACTATACGGCGGTTGCACGTTTCATCGATCAGAGCGCCGGCATGTGGGGCGCCCGCCGCGATATAATGACAAGGGCAAGTTTCGCCGCCCACCAGGCCGTCGAAGCCGTCGTCGAAAATTGTTCCCCGCGAGGGCCGATCAAGCTTCGCGCAAGTTTCGACGAGTTCGATGTCGACCTCCAAGTCTCTTATTCGGGAGCCGAATTGGAATTTCCCGATCAGCCCCCCAGCCGCCAAGAACTGATGACGTCCGAAGACGGTCAGCGTCGTCTCGCTGGCTATTTGATCCGCCGGCAAGCCGACAGGGCAAGCAGTACGGGCGGGGAAACGGCGCTTTTGTTGCATTTCAAGCATTAGCAGCGGCCTCGGCATTATTGCCGCGGGTGTTCCGCTTCGCTTCATAATGGCAGTGGATTAAACGCAATACGCGCGATAAACTCCGTGTGCCAGCAAGCGCTGCGCGACGCAGTGCAATGGCGCGGGGGGGCACGATGGTCAAATATCTCATCACTTTTTGTTTTGTCGCATTCGCGATGATCGCGTCCGCGAAAGCTCAAGAGTTTGGCACGAAAGACGAAGCGGTCGCGATGGTCAATCGCGTCCAAGAAATGTTCAAAAAAGACGGCGCCGATGCCACATTCAAGGCGGTCTCGGACCCGTCCGCAAAAGAGTTCCACGATCGCGACCTATATCCGTTCATTTATTTCAGGGACGGAGACAAAAAGGGACTCTGTGTCGCTCACGGCGCGCGGCCTGCGTTAATCGGCAAAAATCTGCTTGGCCTCAAAGATCAGGACGGAAAATATCTCATTCAAGCCTTGGCCGATGTCGCCAATGGGCCTGGCAGCGGCTGGGTCGACTACAAGTGGCCTAACCCGGTCAATAACAAGATCGAAGACAAGTCGAGCTACGTCGAAAAGATGGGAGATTATTTTGTGGGTGTCGGAGTTTACCGGTAATGACGGGTGTCGAGGGGGCCATCACGCCGCCTGAAAGCGCGATGCGTCCGAAGGATTCTTCCGGGGTCCAGTCACTTATCGGCACCTTCAATAATCTGTCTGTTCAAATCAAAGCCTCGGTAGCATCGGTCCTGCTACTGATTTGTCTATTGGCTTTGGGAACGAACGCTTATTTGACCTCGACGCGATCGGCTGCCGGACTACAGGTACTCACCAACGACCTCATACCGAAGCAGCAGGCATTCTCCCAGATCAGCGATGCCGTCGTAGCCACGCATATTAAGATCTTCCGTTACGTTTCGTGGGCCAGCAATGGCGTGAGCGATGTACTGCTCAAGCCGCTGTACACGGAGATCGATCAAGATCTCGATACGTTATCCGACCGCATTGCCGCTCTTGCCCAACGTCCGGATCTATCCAGCCTGGAACGCGCCGCCATGGAGGGGCTTCTGGCCAAGTGGAAAATTTGCAAAAGCAGCGCGAAGGACACGATCGACATCGGTCAAACCGACGCACCCATGGCAACGATGATGCTCGGCCAAACGGACGACGACTTCAAGGCCGTCGACAACGATCTCGCAGATCTGTCGACGGCAATTTCGTACTCCGCAAGCAATATGGGCACTCAGCTCTATTCCGATGCCGAGCGGAACGAGAATATCATCATTTTGATAACGCTTGCCGCTTTTGTGGTTAGTAGCTTTGTCGCCATGGTAGTCGGTCGATCGATCGTCAAGCCGATAGTATCCATTACCGATGTAATGCAACGCCTTTCGGCCGGTGAGACCAACGTCGAGATCGGCTACCGCGACCGGCGAGACGAGATCGGTCGAATGGTCGACGCCATCGACGTGTTTCGGAAAAACATGATTGAACGGCATGCGATGGAGCAGACGCTGACCGAAGCGATCGAGGCGATATCGGAAGGATTCTCGCTTTACGATGCGCAAGATAAGATCGTCGCTTGCAATACTCGCTACAGAGAAATGTTTTCATACGATTATGCCGCGACACTGGTCGGCACATCGTTCGAAACGATCATGTCGAACGCCGTGGAGCGCGGCCTGATCGATCATGGCGACGCCAGCGGCGAAGCTTGGGTGGCAGAGAGGCTCACTAAGCACAAGATAGCCAATAGCACGCACGTTCAACGCCGCACCGATGGCCGTTGGGTGCACGTCAACGAGCGCCAGACCGCAAACGGCGGCGTCGTCGCCACCTACGCGGACATTACCGAGCTCAAGCAGCGCGAAGCGGAACTTGCCGGGCTGGTGCATGAGCTTGAGGTTGCGCGCGACGCCGCGCAGGAGGCAAGCCGCACGAAATCCAGCTTCCTTGCCAACATGTCGCACGAATTGCGCACGCCGCTCAATGCCATCATCGGCGTAACCGAAATGCTGCAGGAGGATGCGCGCGAATTCAACCGCGACGATGAGATCGAGCCGCTTGAACGTGTCCAGCGTGCAGCCCGCCATCTTTTGGCGCTGATCAACGACATCCTCGATCTGTCCAAGATCGAGGCTGGAAAAATGGACCTTATCCTCGAAAGTTTCCCGGTTGCGACGCTGATCGACGACGTCGTCCACACCGTCGAGGCCATTGCGAGCAAGAACGGCAACGAGATTGTGGTGCGGTGTCCGGACACGATCGGTTCAATGTATGCCGACCAGATTCGCGTGCGCCAGGCGCTGATGAACCTGGTGAGCAATGCCAGCAAATTCACCTCCAACGGCACGGTCACGGTTTCCGCCGTGCGAGAACAGACGGCCAAGGGCGAACACCTCGAATTTGCCGTTTCCGACACCGGCATCGGAATGAGTCCCGAACAACTGGCCAAGATATTCCAGGAGTTTTCCCAGGCCAATTCATCCACCACGCGCAAATACGGTGGAACCGGGCTCGGCCTCGCGATCAGCCGCCGCTTCTGTCAGATGATGCGCGGGGACATCTCGGTCGAGAGTGAACTCGGTCGTGGATCGAAGTTTGTGATCACGCTGCCGGTCCATGTCGGCGACGCCGAGAAACCGGCACGGACACCCGAGCCGGCACGGCTGCGCGTCAACGGATCGCCGCACGCAGGCCCCGCTCATTCTTGTCGTGGACGACGACGCCACCGTGCGCGAGGTTGTCGGACGCTATCTCGAGCGCGAAGGATTTACGTTCGCCGCGGCAGATGGCGGGCGTGAAGGACTGCGGCTGGCGCGGGAATTGAACCCTGCCGCAATCACGCTCGACATCACCATGCCGGATTTGGACGGCTGGACTGTGCTCGCCGCCATCAAGGGCGATCCGACGCTCGCCCATATTCCCGTCATTCTTCTGACGATCCTCGACGAAAAGAATCGCGGCTTTGCGCTGGGCGCGAGCGAATACTTGGTTAAGCCGATCGATCGCGACAAGCTCATCCGTGTGCTGCGGCAGCTCAGTACACCGTCGGGCGGCAGCATCCTGGTCGTCGACGACGATCAAATGAGCCGCGCCGGTCTGAGTAGCGCGCTGCAACAGGCCGGCTGGCAGGTTGCGGAGGCGGATAACGGCCATATCGCCCTGAGCCGGCTGAATGAAACGCGTCCGAGCGCCATCCTACTCGATCTGATGATGCCGGAAATGGATGGCTTCGAATTCCTCGACGAGGTCCGCCGTCACGAAGAATGGCGCAATATTCCCGTCATCGTGATCACCGCTCGCGATGTCACGGCGGAAGACCGCGCACGCTTGAATGGCCGGGTCGAGAGCGTCATTCAAAAGGCCGGGCGGGACGATATGTTACGTCAGGTAAGTTCGGAGCTTGCGAAATGCATCGACCGCCAGGTCCACGAAAGAGCGGTCGTGGCATGACCAAGATCCTGTACGTCGAGGATAACGAAGACAACATCTACATGCTCAAGAACCGGCTGAGCCGCAAGGGCTTCACCGTCCTCATCGCCACGGATGGCGCACAGGGCGTCGCAATGGCGGCGTCCGAACAGCCCGAATTGATTCTCATGGATCTGAGCCTGCCCGTGCTCGACGGTTGGGAGGCTACGCGGCAAATCAAGGCGACCGCGACGACCAAACACATCCCGGTGATTGCGCTCTCGGCCCATGCCATGACCGGCGATCGTGAAA
This sequence comes from uncultured Alphaproteobacteria bacterium, assembly GCA_963816565.1. GTDB lineage: Bacteria > Pseudomonadota > Alphaproteobacteria > Rhizobiales > Xanthobacteraceae > BOG-931. Next base: position 83,656 of record CAWFLM010000016.1, read on the forward strand.
GGGCGTTGGCCGCGGGTTGCGACGATTTCGACACCAAACCGATCGAACTCGACCGTCTGATCAGGAAAATGGAAAGCGTGCGCGCGAAAGGCACGGCGTAATGACGGATTCGAGCGCCGCACTGCTGGTCGTCGACGACAATGAGGATAATCGTTACACGCTCACCCGCCGTCTCAACCGGGAGGGCTACAACAACCTCACGACCGCGACCAACGGTCGGGAGGCGCTCGAACGCCTGACCGCGCAACCATTCGACCTGGTGCTGCTCGACGTCATGATGCCCGATATGAACGGCTATGAAGTGCTGGCGCACGTCAAGGCCAACGCTTCGCTGCGCGACGTCCCGATTATAATGATCTCGGCGCTCGACGAGACCGAAAGCGTCATCCGCTGCATCGAGCTCGGTGCGGAGGACTACCTCAACAAGCCTTTCAACCCCACTCTGCTGCGCGCCCGCGTCGGCGCCCTGCTGGAAAAGAAGCGCTTGCGCGACGAAGTGCGAAAAAACCTCGCGCGGCTGGAAGAAGAGATGGACGCCGCGCGTGTGCTGCAAATCAGCATGCTGCCACGCGATTTCCCGACCTGCTCCTCGGAGCAGCCGGTGGCGGTACACGCCATCATGCAGCCCGCGCGCGAAGTCGGCGGCGATCTTTACGACTGTTTCTATTCCGGCGACCGGACCTTTTGTTTCCTGGTCGGCGACGTGTCCGGCAAAGGCGCCTCCGCGGCGATGTTCATGGCGCGCACGCGCAGCCTGGTGCGGATAACAGTGGAACTGTGGCGGCAATGGCGTACCGACGCGCTGCAGCCTGCTGAACTGTTGGAGGCCGTCAATCGCGAACTTTGCCAGAACAACGACGAGCGGATGTTCGTCACCTTGTTCCTGGGATTATTCGATACAACGACCGGAATTCTGTCATTCGTCAATGCCGGTCATCCGGCCCCTCATCTGCTGCATATCGGCGGCGGCCGCCGGCGCAGATTGCGGCAAAGCCTGGCCTGCCGCTCGGGGTTCGCCGCAACGTGAAATATCAGGAGCGAACTTTGGCGATACAGCCAGGCGACGCGATATTTGTGTGTTCGGACGGCGTGTTCGAAGCCTTGAACGAAAATGGCGATCTTTTTTCGATCGAGCGCCTCAACCGGGAGCTCAGCGCCGCCAACGGCGCCGATCCGGTTGAAATTGTCGGTCTCATCAAGAGTGCCGTCGATGCCTTTACCGGCTCGGCGCCGAAGGCCGACGACGTGACCGCACTGGCCCTGCGCTGGCGACCCGCCGAGAAAAAGCTCGAACAAGATCGGAGCACGATCCGCTCGGTCGATGTGGCTATACACAACGATCTGTCGGAGATCGCGGTCGTTCGCGACGCGCTCGATCGGTTGGGCAGCGAGTTCGACGTGCCCGCGCGCGCGTTGATGCATCTGCAAGTGGCGCTCGACGAGATCGTCAGCAATGTCGTCAAATATTCGTGGCCCGATGGCGCCAAGCATGAGTTGCTCGTGCGGATGACGGTACAGCGCAGGCGGCATGGCTGTCGATATCTTCGACGATGGGCGGCCCTTCGATCCGCGGGAAGCGCCGGAGCCGAATGCGCTGATGCAAGGGACAACGGCCGCGCCCGGGTGGGGTCGGGATTCATATGACGAAGAAGCTCGTCGATAACCTGGTCTATGAACGCATCGACGGACGCAACCATACACGCTTGACCAAGAACTGCGCCGTTGGCGCGGCTCCCAGGGAGGATTAGAGGATGAGCACCAGTGCGTTGACAATTGGCCAGAACCACGATGGCGGCGTCTGCGTGGTGACGTTGTCGGGCCGCATCGACAGCACCAACGCCAATGATCTCATGAGCCGGCTCAAAGCTCTGATCTCGTCCGGCGAAAAATTCATCGTGGTGGACTTCGCCGCCGTCTTGTACCTGACGAGTGCGGCATTTCGCGCGCTGCTCGTCGCGACGGACGAAGCTGAGCATAACGCCGCAAAATTCGTTCTCTGCAGCTTGGGCGGCCACGTCCGCGAACTGTTCGAGATGGGCGGATTGCTTGAGGCCTTTACAATTCATCCCTCCCGTGCGGAAGCCGTGGCGAAAATGACCTGAGCGGCGCGGTGATATCGGATGAATAGCAAGTCGCCGGGCATGCTCAAGAAGCCTGCCAACATCCTCTACGGGCTCGACGAATCGCCGCCCGTTTTGGTCACCATCATGACCGGCCTGCAGCAGGTGGGCGTGGTCTCGATCAATCTGGTCTATCCGCTGCTTGTATTTCGCGTCATCGGCGCACCGATCGAGGTTGTCAGCAGCCTGTTGTCGATCGGGATGTTCGTGCTTGCCGGGACGACGATCCTACAGTCGTCGCGCGTTGGTCCGGTCGGCTCCGGCTTCATGTGTCCGATGACTTTCAGCGTAACCTATTTGAGTCCATCGTTGCTGGCTGCAAAAATGGGCGGCCTTCCGCTCGTGTTCGGCATGACGATGTTCGCCGGCGTTCTGGAAACCGCGCTGGCGCCGCTGTTGAATCGGCTGCGGGCTATTTTTCCGCCGGAGGTTTCGGGACTGGTCATATTCGTTATCGGCCTGTCCGGCGGTATCGCCGGGTTGCGCACGCTGTTTGGCAGCAACGCCGCCCCTGTGCTCACGGCTGAGTGGGTCGTCGGCGCCTTTACGCTCGGTACGATGATCGCGCTCAACGTATGGGGCAAGGGGTCAGCCCGCATGTTTTGCACATTGATCGGGTTGGTTGCGGGTTACGCGGCCGCTGTCGCAGCCGGGCTCATCGGTGGCGACGTCTTCGCCGCGATTGGCGCACGGCCGTGGCTGGGCCTGCCGACATTCGATCATATGTCCTGGAGCTTCGATTTGACCCTGGCTGCGCCGTTTGCGATTGGCAGCATCGCCGCGGCGATGAAAGCGGCGGGCACCATTACCGTGTGCCAAAAGATGAACGACGCCGATTGGGTTCGGCCGGATATGAAGACGGTGACGTCGGGCGTCCTTGCCGACGGATTGTCGACGGTCATTGCCGGCGCGGCCGGCGCGCTTGGCACCAATATCTCGACGCCGGCGGTTGGGCTTGCCTCCGCGACCGGCGTGGCGAGTCGCGTCGTAGCCTATGCGGCAGCCGCGATATTTATCCTGATAGGGTTCGTGCCCAAATTACCCGCCGTGCTGGGACTGATGCCGCGGCCGGTCATTGTCGCCGCGCTGTTATTTGCGGTGAGCTTTATCATGGTCAATGGGCTGCAGATTATGAGTTCCCGGCTGCTGGACGCCCGGCGGACGCTGATCATTTCGTTGTCGGTTATCGCCGGCATGGCCGTCGAGGTGTTTCCGTCAATCGCTAGCTCGGCGCCACCGCCGCTGAGTTATTTGGTGGGAAGCTCGCTGGTGTTGGCGACGGTGACTGCGCTGGTGCTGAATTTGGTGTTCCGCATCGGCGTTAAGAAAACCGCGGTCCTTACCCTCAAACCAGGCGATGTCGATCCGCGACAGATCGAGACCTTCTTTCAATCACAGGGTGCGACGTGGGGCGCGCGGTCCGACATTGTCAAGCGGGCAAGCTACGGAACGATTCAGCTCGTCGATGCGGTCGCGGCAGACTATTGGCGGGAGGGACCGATCGTCGTCGAGGCGAGCTTCGACGAATTCAATCTCGACGTGCGTGTTTCCTATCAAGGCGAACAGCTGCATTTTCCCGATCAGCGGCCATCGCTCGCGGAAATCCGCGGCAACGCCGACGGTGCCCGTTTGCTTGCCGGCTTTCTGCTGCGCCGCAACGCCGATCGAACCCGGGCCGACATGAACGATGGCCGGGTCCGTGTGCTGTTTCACTTCGATCACTAAGCACGCGGCGGTACTAGCGCTGGTCCGGTTCCCGATAGACCGCCTTCGGGTCGAACACGGGCTCGCCGACGAATTCGAGCCTGACCGCACCCGCCTTGCCGACCGGGACCGCGCGGTAAAAGCATGAGCGGCGGCCGGTATGGCAGGCGCCGCCGACTTGTTCGACCTTGATCCACACCGCGTCCTGGTCGCAGTCGATGCGCATTTCGACGACCCGCTGGGTGTGGCCGGAGGTTTCGCCCTTCTTCCACAGCGCGCGGCGCGAGCGGCTGTAATACCAGGCTTCGCCGCTGGCGATGGTTTTGGCCAGCGCCTGCGCATTCATATGCGCGACCATCAGCACATCGCCGGAGACAGCATCGGTGGCGACGGCGGTGACCAGCCCGTCAGCGTCGAATTTCGGCGTCAGCGCAACTGCTTCTTCAAGTTCTGCGGCGGCTGCGGGTTTCGCAAATGGTGATTGATCCGCCAATGGAGTCCCCCGCCGCTCGGCCGCGTCAACGTTCGGCCGCCGCGCCGCGAATGAGCGTCACGAAACGCATCTGGTCTTCGCTTGAGTCGCGGAAACTTCCCAGAAACCGCGTCGTCACGGTCGAGACGCCGGGCTTGGCGACGCCGCGGATCGACATGCAGGTGTGCTCGGCCTCGAGCAGCACCGCGACGCCGCGCGGCTTTAAGACTTCGTCGATGGCGGCCGCGATTTGCGAGGTCAGATGCTCCTGGGTTTGCAGCCGGCGCGCATAGACGTCGACGAGGCGCGCCAGTTTCGACAAACCGACGACGCGCTCGACCGGCCGGTAGGCGACATGCGCCTTGCCGTGGAACGCCATCATGTGGTGCTCGCAATGCGAGGTAAAACCGATGTCGCGGATCAGCACGAAATCGTCGTAGGCTTCGGTCTCGCCGAACGTGCGGGAGAGCGCATCGGCGGGGACTTCGCGATAGCCGCGGTAAAGCTCGTCCAAGGCCGCGACGACGCGCTTGGGCGTCGCGGCGAGCCCCTCGCGCGACGGATCGTCGCCGAGATAGGCGATCAGCGCGCGCACCGCGGCCTCCGCCTCCTCCCGCGACGGTCGATTTTCGACGGGCGCCGGCGTGGCCCGGACATGGTCCGGATGCGCCTCGCGAGGCCATTTCTTGATGACAGCGTCCATCGTCACTCCATTTGCCGGCTTAAACTGGCCGGAACTTCAATTCCAAGGCAGCAGCGCCTATATAGTGGATTGCCGGGCAGACTCAACAAACCCGGGTAACGTGCCGAATTTACGATGCTAAACGAGGTCTATAATCGCCGGATCATCGAACTTGCGGGCACCATCCCGCGGATCGGGCGCCTGTCCAATCCCGACGCAACGGCAAACGCGCTGTCGCGGCTGTGCGGCTCGACCGTCACCATCGATCTGAAGATGGACGGCGACACCGTGACCGATTTCGCCCATGAGGTGAAAGCCTGCGCGCTCGGCCAAGCGTCGTCTTCGATCATGGCCAGAAACATCGTTGGCTCCAAGGCGGGCGAGTTGCGCGAACTGCGCGAAACCGTCCGCAAAATGCTCAAGGAGAACGGCGCGCCGCCGGCGACCGGCAAGTGGGCGGATATCGCCGTGCTCGAGCCGGTGCGCGACTACAAAGCGCGCCACGCCTCGACGCTGCTGACCTTCGATGCCGTGGTCGACGCCATCGGCCAGATCGAGGCCAAGCGTGGCGCCGAAACGGCGGCGAAATAAGCCGCCTTCCCTTAAGGTTGATTCTTTTTAATTTTATTTACTCTAGGTTGCAAGCCGCAAAGACTTCCTGCAAAATTCCCTGTAGCGGGCACAGCGATCGGAATCCCGATCGGCGGGCGGCCCGGATGGGGAGCATCATGCCGATCAAGCACGCTGTAGATTTCAACAGAGACGTCGTTCCAACCGTTGTCTGCGTCAACAAATCGACGCTCGATCTCGGGGTCGATTTCGACAAATTGGTCCCGGCACTGCAACAGTTTCTCGATGAGGTCTTCGTGCCGGTCTGGGGCACGCCGGCAAAGCTGGTCAAATCCAAAGACCCCAAGCCCGGTTGCTGGCATTTGGTCTTTCTGGATGATGCCGGCCAGGAAGGCACCAGCAGCTTTCATGACATTACGTATAAGGGAATGCCGATCGCCAAAGTGTTCGTCAGGCCGGCGACAAAGTCTGGCGAGGTGATCAGCGTCACCGCCTGTCACGAGCTTCTCGAAATGCTGGTCGATCCTTCCGCCGCGCTGTGGACCGACGGCCCACGCGGCACGGTGTGGGCCTATGAGGTCTGCGACGTCGTGGAGGACGACAAGATCGATTTTAACGGCATCCAGATGAGCGATTTTGTCTATCCGGCCTATTTCGACATGTTTCGCCTGAAAAAGGGAGCAAAGCAGGCGCAGTACGATTACCTCAGGAAGGTCAAGCGCCCGTTCCAGATCCTCGATGGCGGCTATTCAGACGTTCACGAGAAAGGTGAGGTCAAAACGAAATGGGGATCGGCAAAGAAGAAAAAGCACTTCTTGCAGGAGGATCGGCGCTATCATCGCAGCCAGTTCCGCAGGAAACGGCATAAGTCGCGTAGCTGATGAAACTTGACGATTTATTCGATGCTTCGCGACGGGTTTGCGCATGTGCCGCGGCGCGCCGGCCGCGGCCTCATTTGGGCGTATCGCTATACGCTTTCGCCACTGGTCGGCTTTCGCTGCCGGCATCTGCCGACCTGTTCGGATTATGCCGACCAGGCACTGGATCGTTTCGGGCTGTGGGCCGGCGGCTGGATGACGCTGGCGCGGCTGTTGCGGTGTCAACCGTGGGGCACGTCCGGGCTCGATTTCGTACCGCAAGCGTTGCCGGAAAAATCGCGCTGGTATATGCCGTGGCGCTACGGACGCTGGCGCGGGACGAATGATTCTCCGCCTGTCGCCACGACCGAACCGGACGCGGCGGCCCCCACCCTAACCTCCCCCGCAAGCGGGGGAGGATAAGAGGGGAATTCGTCCAGCCACGCTTACCTGCGCTCGTTCGCAGGAGTGAGCAACAGGAGTGAAGCATGGTCGCGCTGACCTTTCCCGACGGCGCACGTCGGGACTATCCCCAACCGCACCACCGGCCTCGACATCGCCAAGGGCATTTCGCCGTCGCTCGCCAAGCGCACGGTGGCAATGGCGCTCGACGGCAAGCTCGCCGATCTTGCCGATCCGATCGACCACGACGCCAAAATCGAGTTCCTCACCCGTGACGACCCGCGCGCGCTCGAACTTATTCGCCACGATGCCGCGCATGTGCTCGCCGAAGCGGTGCAGACATTGTGGCCCGGCACGCAAGTCACCATCGGGCCGGTGATCGACAACGGCTTCTATTACGATTTCTTCCGCAACGAGCCGTTCACGCCGGAGGATTTCGCGGCAATCGAAAAAAAGATGCGCGAGATCATCGCCCGCGACAAACCCTTCACCAAGGAAGTGTGGTCGCGCGCCGACGCCAAGCGCGTCTTTTCCGACATGGGCGAACAGTTCAAGGTCGAGCTGGTCGACGCCATCCCGGAAGATCAAGAGATCAAGATCTACAAGCAAGGCGATTGGTTCGATCTGTGCCGCGGCCCGCACATGACCTCGACCGGCAAGATCGGCAGCGCGTTCAAGCTGATGAAAACCGCCGGCGCCTATTGGCGCGGCGATTCCAGCCGCGAAATGCTGTCCCGCATCTACGGCACCGCCTTCGCCAAGCAGGAGGAGCTCGACGCTTATCTCAAGCAGATCGAAGAGGCGGAAAAGCGCGACCACAGAAAGCTTGGCCGCGAAATGGATCTGTTTCACTTCCAGGAGGAAGCGCCCGGCTCGGTGTTCTGGCATCCCAAAGGCTGGACGCTGTTCCAGACGCTGGAGAATTACATCCGCCGCCGCCAGACCGAGGCCGGCTATGCCGAGGTCAACGCGCCGCAGCTCATCGATTCGTCGCTATGGGTCGCCTCGGGCCACATGGCGACGTTTCGCGATGCGATGTTTTTGGTGGAACCCCGCAAGGAGGACGAGCGCACTTACGTGGTCAAGCCGATGAACTGCCCCGGCCACATTCAGATTTTCAAGAACGGCTTGAAATCCTATCGCGACCTGCCGTTCAAGATCGCCGAATTCGGCAAGGTGCACCGCTTCGAGCCGTCCGGCGCGCTGCACGGGCTGATGCGGGTGCGCGCCTTCACCCAGGACGACGCGCACATCTTCATCACCGAGGAGCAGATCGCCGCGGAGGTCATCAAGGTCAACGATCTCATTCTGACGATCTATGCGGACTTCGGCTTCGACGACGTGCGCATCAAATTCTCCGACCGGCCGGAAAAACGCATCGGCGAGGACGCGGTGTGGGATAAGGCCGAGGCGGCGCTGTTGGCAGCGCTGGAAGCCTCCGGCCGGCCGTGGACGCTCAACAAAGGCGAAGGCGCCTTCTACGGCCCGAAGCTCGAATACGTGTTGCGCGATGCCATCGGCCGCGACTGGCAATGCGGCACCGTGCAGGTCGACCTCAACATGCCGGGCCGGCTCGGCGCGTTCTATATCGACGAGCATTCCAACAAAGTGACTCCGGTGATGCTGCATCGCGCGATGTTCGGCTCGCTCGAGCGTTTCACCGGCATCATGATCGAGCATTATGCGGGGCATCTGCCGCTGTGGCTGTCGCCGTTACAGGCGGTGATCGCGACCATCACGTCGGACGCCGACGATTACGCGCGCGAGGCGATCGTAGCGGCGCGGCGCATGGGTCTGCGCGTCGAAGGCGACCTGCGCAATGAAAAGATCAATTACAAGGTCCGCGAGCACTCGCTGGCGAAAGTTCCGGCGATGCTCGTCGTCGGCAAGAAGGAAGCCGTCGAGCGCACCGTCTCGATCCGCCGCCTCGGCGGCGAGAAGAGCGAGATTATGCCGCTCGACTGCCGCGCTCGCGGCGCTCGCCGAAGAGGCGGTGCCGCCGGACGTGGCGCGAATGAAGAAGGCGGCGTAGCCCTCACCGCGCCAGCACTTCGACTTCGCCGTCGACGCCGGTGATGACTTTGAAATCGCGCTGGTAGGTCTTGCCTTCGTTGCGGGCGATGACGTGGTAGTCGCCTTCCGCCAGCACGATGCGCGGGAAGGCGCCGATCGATTCCTTGATGACGTCGCCGCCGGGGGTAAGCACCGTCCATTGCGTATTGGCAAGCGCCTCGCCGCCGGGATTGTTGACGAGCTTGAGCGTGATCACCGCGGCGCGATGGGTGACCACGATATCGGTGAGCTTGCCGGCGTCGATATTGACGTCGGAGCGCACCACCGAATTGCCGTCGCCGTAGTTCGACACGATGTTGTAGGTGCCGGCCGGCAACAGCACGACGTCGCCTGACATCACGTTCTGCGCGATGCGGCCGCCGCTCGGCGGTGGCGAACTGGCTGCCGGTGTAGATTTCGAACGATATTTGCCCGGTGGGAATGCGCACATCGCCGACGCGGCCTTCGAGCCGCATGCCGCCGGCGGGAATTTCGAGCACTTCATGCACGGTCTCCGCGCGCAGTTGGACCGCCCGCGCGGCGCTCGCCAGCCCGAGGCTGGCATGCACGACGTAATTGCCCGGCGGCAGCACAAAGGTCGGCGCCGCCGTGTGTTCCTCTTTGATCAGAGGAAACATGCCCGGTCGCATCGGGCTTTGCCGCATAGACCCGCCAGATCAGGCCGGCGCCGATGAGCGGCGCATCGCGGCCGTAGCGCGCGGCCACCGCAAGCGCCACGCGCCCGGCCGGCACGACCGGCTCGGCTTGCGCGAACGGCGACGGCGCCAGTGGATTGGGCGTAACAATGCTCGCGCCGGGCGATCCGGTCCCGCCGGCACCGGCGCCGGCGCCATGGATTGCGGTGGCGCGAGTGCGCGGATTTGCGCGAACGACCGAACCGGCGACAAAACACAAGCGCCGCCGCTGCGCAAATTGCCGCCACGCCGCCCCGCCGAAAATTGTCCAAGCCCCACCCTGACATCGCGTTTTTTCTCGATCATAAAGGCGGCAATTTCATGCCGCGGGGCCAAACGACGACCGCCGGGGCAGCGTTAAATGGACGCGGTATCTGGCTGACTTGGCGCCATTTTCACCCTATCCTGACATCCAGCTTGTCGCCGTTTTTGCAAGCCCCGATGATGATTGCCGCGGTGAGGCGTTGTCGGCCAAAATGGCGTTGCACAAGGACGGTGCGAGGACTTGGTGAGTAGCGTCGACTTTCCGGGCAAAACTGTTGACGCCGGCCACCTCGCCGTCAAGCGCGGCGGTCCGGCGATCGGGCTCGTGCTCGGCAGCGGCGCCGCGCGCGGCTTTGCCCATATCGGCGTGATGCGCGCGCTGCAAGCGCACGGGATAAGGCCAGACATTATTGTCGGCACATCGATGGGCGCGCTGGTCGGCGGTTGCTACGCCACCGATCACCTCGACACGCTCGAAGATTGGGCGCGCTCGCTGACGCGGCGGCGCATTATCGGCTACCTCGATGTCCGCATCGGCGGCTCAGGCATTATCGGTGGCGCGCGGCTGGCCAACCGGCTGGAGGAAGCGATCGGCGATATTGCGATCGAGGATATGCCGATCCGTTTCTGTGCGATCGCCACCGAGATCGGGACCGGCCACGAAGTCTGGCTGACGCGGGGCTCGCTGGCGCTGGCGTTGCGCGCCTCTTACGCGTTGCCGGGAATTTTCGCCCCGGTTCATCTCGGCGGCCGCTGGCTGGTCGACGGCGCGCTGGTCAATCCGGTGCCGGTTTCGGCAGCGCGCGCGCTCGGCGCCCGCGTCGTCATTGCGGTCAACATGGATGCCGACAGATTCGGCCGCGGCGCCACCATCGCCAGCCACGGCGCCGATGCCGGCGACGCCCAAGCCATGGCGCCGGCCAATCATGCGGTCAACGGTTTTGCGCGCTTGCGCGGCCTGTTCGGCGCCGAACGGGCGCTCAAGCGTCACATGCTCGACGGCGATGCCCGGCCGGGCTTTTCAACGGTGATGATCGAGTCCTTCAACATCATGCAGGATCGGCTCACCCGCATGCGGCTCGCCGGCGATCCCCCCGACGTGCACATCACGCCGCGGATCGGCAATATCGGCTTTCTCGATTTTCATCGCGCCGCCGAATCCATTGCGATCGGTCAGGCCGCCACCGAGAGAGCCATCGAATTGATTACCGAATTGATCGCCGAATTGAGCTGAAGATCACGGCGAAGGCGAGTTCTGCGCACAGGTCGTATGGCAGGCGATTTGCTGGGTCGTGCAGTTGAGTTGGCAGCTCGTATTCATATTGGCATTGCCGGTCGCGGTCGCGGCGCCCGTCGGCGCCGTCCCGGGAACGAGACAAGTCGTCTGGCAGGCGGCGGCCTGCGAATTACAGCTCATCATGCAATTGGTGACGGTCGACGTCTGCGCCAGCCGGATTTTACCGGTCGCATTGGCGACGCCGGCCGTTCCAACGCATATGACGCCGAGCCATAACGTGCCGAGCAGTACGCTGCAGCGCCGCATGATCGCCTCCCGCGCAATTCTCCCGCGGCGCCATCTTAGCGCCAGGCCGGCGCCGAGGGAATGCAGTTCGGACTCCGTCGAGCGATCTGCAGGCAGCGGTTACGCGGTCAGGATGTAATCGCGCATTGCCGCCGAATCGCGCTCCATTTCCTGCAGCCGGTGCTTGACCACGTCGCCGATCGAGATGATGCCGACGACCCGGCCCTGATCGACGACCGGGATATGGCGGAATTTGCCCGCGGTCATTCGTTCCATGATGCTGGAAATCGTCTCGCCCTCGGTAGCGGTCGAGACTTGGCGCGTCATAATTCGGCTCACCGGTTCATCGAGCACGGCAGCGCCCCGTTCGGCGAGCGCCCGCACAATATCGCGCTCGGAGACAATGCCGGCGATGCGGCGGTCTACGCCCAGGATAAGCACCGCGCCGATCCGCCGCTCGGCGAGAAGCGCAACGACCGAGGAAAGCGTGGCGTTGGGTTCGACACTGACGACCTCGCGGCCCTTGGCTGCGAGAATGATGCTGACAGTCATCGTAGCCTCCCTAACCCTCCCCGACCTGACGCCCGCTTGGCTGCGCAGCGGCGGCGGCGAAGGCAATGAGTTCAATGTTTAGGTCGGCGCGAGAGTTCCGAACGGCGTCAGCGCGTCTGCTGCAACGCAGCATCGAGTTCCGCGTGGCATCGTCCAAAGACCAGCGCCAACTCTCGGCGAACGGTTGCAGATCAATGCGGCGACGGCGTGGCGCGCCCCGCCACCCGCTCAGCCGCTCGACCTCGGTATCGAGTTCGGCACGCGGGACGGCCGGATCGAATGCATCGAACAGGAGGAGACCGGCAAAAAAACCGCCAACATGCGCCTGCCACGCAATTTCCTGTCCTGCCTCCATCCCGAACGAGATCGCACCGGAGCCGAACAACGCATTCAGCCCGAGCCATGCGACGAGAAACAATAAAAACCGCGGATCGCGCAGCGTCGCGGCAAGCGACGCGGCCGGCACGCGATAGGCCGCGTCGGATCGCTCCCGCCAGTGCGCTACCGGACCATCCTGGCGAAAGACAAAGCGTAATGCCGCCGCCATGGCGCCCGAGATCGCCGCAGAGGCGCCGATCATCGGCTCCAATTCGCCAAAGTGGGTGACAAGATGCGTCAGCGCGCCGATCGCCGCCATCACCAGCATGAAGACGATGTAGCGCCAGGGTCCGAACCGGCGCGCCAGCGCGCTGCCGAACGGTATGAGCCAAGCGAGATTGAGGCCGAGATGCATGAGGTCGGCGTGAATGAATGCGTAAGTGAAGAAGGTCCACAGATCGGCGGCAAAACCGCCGGGGAATGCGCCGGCGACGCCTGAATTGGTGGCATAGCGCGCCGGGATAAAAGCGAAGGTCAAAAGAAAATTGACGTCCTGCTCGTCGGTCAGCACCAGCATGCGGAACGCGTGAACGAGGACGAGAATTGCGACGGTCGCAATAACGACTAACGGTACATTGAACATGGGCTCGCGAGGCATGGGCTCGCGAAGCTTGGGCTCGCGAAGTTCGGGCTCGGGAAGTTCTGGCTCGGAAGGCTCTGGCTCGGAAAAACTGGGCTCGGACTGCTGCGTCACCGCTCGCACACCTCATGTCCCGCCGACATAGGCGCCTGCCGCGGCCGGGACAAGCCGCATGCGAGCAATGTCAGCGGCGATCACAACAAAACTAACTGGCGCCGAAAAACAAAAGGGAGGACTTTGAGGTCCTCCCTTTTGCACCTTGCGCGGGGTTTCCGCGGTCGACGCCGATGATCTTAGGCTCGCGCCCTCGCGTCATGCGGCGTCGGTCACATCCCCTCGCCTCCCTGAACCGGAAAATGCCGCTTTGGAATTTGCGCGGCGGGTTGAAAACCATTCGCTGGCCTCACCCTAGGCGGCTTGACGCGCAGCGCCAATGTCGACGTTCCGTTAAGTTTAATTATGGGCGCGCTCGCCTCGTTTCGCGTCCGTCGCCCCGACTAGGCACGCGACCTGCTCCGCATCTCGCCAGGCAGCCGATTGCCGCAATTGCTGTCCCGATCAGGGACAGGTGTGCGGGGCCGGCACGATGGCAGGGAGCGTTTATGAAACACGCAGCGAGCAGGGAACTCTATGCGTATTGGCAGGAGCGGCGCGGCAAGCGAGCCGCGCCGGAGCGCGCCGACATTGAGCCGGGGGCCATTCGCCACGTGCTCAGCGACGCTTTCATCCTGGCGCTCGATAGCGGCGCAGGCCATCCCTTTCGGCTCGCCGGCACGCGGGTTTGCGCGCTGTTCGGCCGGGAGCTCAAAGGCGCATCCTTCATCGGCCTGTGGGCCGCAGCGAGCCAACCGACGATCTCGGATCTGCTCGCCATTCTCGACGACGAGCGCGTCGGCACCGTTGCCGGCGTGACGGCGCAGAACGCCGACGGCGAACCGATCGACCTTGAGTTGCTGCTGCTGCCGCTCAGCGCCAGTCGGCCGAGCCTCGCCCGCACCATCGGAATATTGGCGCCGTTGCAGGTGCCGCGATGGCTCGGTTCAAGTCCGATCGGCGACTCTGACTTTGGGCGGCCGCCGGCACATCGGGGCATCGGTAGAAACCCGTCTTTTGCCCCGCTTTTTGGCGCCGCGCGGGAGTCATCTGGTCGTCCATGAAGGCGGCCGCGATGCCAGCAGCTAACGAGCCATTAATACCGCCCCCCTAGGCTTGCGCGCTGGCGGGTCAGGCGACGCAAGCTCATGGCATTAGCGGAACGAATACCGGGCTTGAAGGCGTTGAACCAAGACCGCCGCCGTCATCAGCGCGTCAAGGTCAACTTGCTCGGCCGCTATATGCTGCCGGATCGCCGCGAGTTTCCCTGCCAAGTCATCAATATGTCGCCGGGCGGCATGGCGCTGATCGCGCCCGTCGGCGGCGCCCCGGGCGAGCGGGTCATCGCTTATGTCGATCACCTGGGCCGGCTCGAGGGCAAGATCGCGCGCGTGTTCCAGAATGGCTTTGCAATGACGATCTCGGCCACGGCGCGCAAACGCGACAAGCTCGCGGCGCAGCTCACCTGGCTCGCCAACCGCCAGTATTCTCGCCCTGCCGGAAGATCGCCGCCATGGCCGTATCGTACCCCGCAACCCGGTTGGCCGCCTGATCCTGCCGAACGGCGTCAATCTTACTTGCCGCGTGATCGACGTTTCACAATCCGGCGCCGGCATCGCGTCCCAGGAGCGGCCGCCGATCGGCGCGGTAGTGACCTTAGGCAAGGTGCAGGGCCGCGTGGTGCGCCATCTCGAAGACGGCTTCGCCATCGAGTTCACCCGCCTGCAGCACGAAGACTTTCTCGAAGAGAACGTCACCGGCGGGTAAACGCCGCATCGACAATTTGCCGCCTTCGCCGGCTGCGCATCGGCCGCGCTCCATCCGTAATAATGCTATCGAATGCGATTTTATCCGCCGCGCCGGACGATGCACCGCGCGCGGCAAAACCCGCATCAGATGCGGCTTGCGGCGGCATCGCTACAATTTGAATCAAGATAGAATAGTTATAATTTTATACAATATTCGCGGAGAAGATCGCGCGACTTTTGCTGTGTCTTGAAGCTTTTTTACTTCAAATTGAACGATACAACTTAGCGGCACTGCAAAAGCTTTGTGCGAAACGTGACCCCGACGAGACGGGAAGGGGTCACAATGAAAACGGTTGCAAAAGCAATCCTCAAGCGCGGCGCGGCTGCGAGCGTCATCGCGCTGACGTTGATCGCGTCGCCGAAAGGCGGCTCGGCACAGGAGCGTCCGCTGTTTATCGCACTCGGCAGCGTGACCCGCCCGCCGATCGGCTGGGTCGAGTTCTGCGTCGAATACGATCCGGAATGCAAGACCAAGCCGTCGATGCCGCGCGACGTGGTGCTTTCCACCGAGGCCTGGAAGGATTTGCAACGCGTCAATCTGTGGGTCAACAGCCACGTCAAGCCGATGACCGACATGGATCATTGGGGCGTCGTGGAACGGTGGAATTATCCGGACGACGGCTACGGCGACTGCGAGGACTATGTGCTGCAAAAGCGCAAAATGCTGATGCAGGAAGGCTGGCCGCGCGAGGCGCTGCTCATCACCGTGGTGCGCGATCAAAATGGCGACGGCCACGCCGTGCTCACGGTGAAGACCGACAAGGGCGAGTTCATCCTCGACAACCAGAGGAACGACATTCTGCTGTGGTCGGAGACCGGCTACCGCTACGTCAAGCGCCAATCGCAATCCGATCCGAATGTTTGGATCGCGCTTGGCGACACGGCAACCGCGCCGGCCACCGCGTCTTCGCGCTAAGCGAAACAGAGAAAGAGACAAGGAGCTACACGACCCCGGTCACGTCCCCACCCCTCCCCGTCCCCAGACCGGGTTCGTGGCGGCCGGCTCTCCCCCAGGAGCCGGCCGCACCCTTTTTCATGACCCGACCGGCTTTAGCCCCTTCGCATATTGCTTGAAGCGTCGGACGTAAATATCCGCGCCTCCGGCGATCATTTTGATCGCGGCATCGTCGAGCGTGCGGATGGCGCGGGCCGGGGCGCCGACGATCAGCGATTTGTCCGGAAAAGTCTTGCCCTCGGTGATCAGCGCGCCGGCGCCGACCAGGCAGTTGTCGCCGATCTTGGCGCCGTTGAGCACGATCGCGCCCATGCCGATCAGGCTATTGGCGCCGACAGTGCAGCCGTGGAGGATGACGTTGTGGCCGATCACGCAATTCGGCCCGATGGTCATCGGAAATCCCGGATCGGTATGCAGCGTGGCGTTGTCCTGGATCTGCGAGCGTTCGCCAAGCTCGATCCATTCATTGTCGCCGCGCAGCACCGCGCCGAACCAGACGCTGGCGTCGAGTTTCAGCCGCACCTTGCCGATCAGCGTCGCGGTCGGCGCGATCCAATAGCGGCCTTCTTCCGGCAGATCCGGCCGGTTGCCATCGAGCTCGTAGATCATGGCGAAGGAATATCAGACGCCGAACAGCGCTTGAAGCGCCAGCACCACCACAGTTCCCGACATCAGGCTCCACAGCCCCGCGATCACGGTCGCCAGCATGACGATCTCGGCGCGGCGGCCTTCGATGCGGCGGCCGCGGATGGTGTTGCGCATGATGATGTAGGGCGCGGAGAACATCAGCAGCGGGATGGCGGCAAATCGCGCCGGCACCGGCCCGACTTCGAGAAGCCGGAAGCTCGGCACATGCCGGCTGAACAGCGAATAGCCGCTGGCGCACAGGCCTGCCACCGCAAAGCCCATGGCAAGCGAGAAGAACGATTCGATCGTGTCTGGCGAAATCGACGGCAGCATGGATGGTCCCGGCGCTCTTTCCGTGCAGCCATTGCAGAGGATGCGGCGGACCGCTACGAAATGATTAAAGAAAGGTTAACTGCATTAAATCGGTCTTGTCGGCCAAATGCTTATCCGCATGCGAATACTTGTCCGCATGAACGCCATGCTGCGCACATTGGCGCTGGCGGCGACGCTCGCTGCGCTGGTCCTGGCGCTTGCGCAGCCGTCACCGCTGCAGGCGCGGGTGCTCAATATCGTGGCGATCGGCGCCAGCAACACGACCGGCTTCGGCGTCGGCGAGCAAAACGCCTATCCCGCTGTCCTGCAGGCGCTGTTAGGCAAGAAGGGCATTGCAGCCAACGTCACCAATGCCGGCGTCAACGGCGATGTCACTGCCGGAATGCTGCGGCGGATCGATAGCGCCGTTCCCAACGGCACCGACATTGTGATTTTGCAGCCGGGCGGCAACGATCTGCGCTTCTTCGGCACCAAGGCGGCGCGCACCGCCAATATCGCAGCCATGGCGGCCCGCGTGCGCGCCCGCGGCATCCGGGTCATCATTTACGATCCCGATCCGGTTCCGGCGGATTTTTATCAGTGGGACCACATCCATTTTAACGCCGCCGCTCACGCCAAAATCGCAGGCGTTCTTGCCGCGCAAATCGAAGCCGCGGTCAAGCCACAGGCGCCGCCACAAGCGGCCGTACTGCAGCCGGCGCCGGCCAAGCCGTAGTCGGGGCAGCTTCGTCTCTTCGATCGGGCCCTGCCCTCTTTGCCGCTCAGGCCCGTGCGATACTCAGATTGATTCGCACGAAGTTGACCCAAATCGATGACGGCGCAGGCAGTTCCCCAAGCTAAGACACGCCGCCGGACGCGCGGCCGGCTCACGCTGCCCATTGTCGTGATCTTCGTTTTGGCAGCGGGAGCGGCGGCCTTCGTCTCCTATGTTTTGTGGCCGACCTGGCCGAGCCTGCCGGCGCCGCTCGACGCGCCGGCTATTCCGATTACCGTTGCCGGCGTGCTGTTCGACGTGCCGCCGGCGGCAATTCGCGAAGCGGTGCAGCGTCACCCCGGGCAACAGGAGCGTATCGATCTTGCGTTCGAATGGCCGGGACTGACCCCAGCGGCGGACGACAGGTTGGCCAACAAGACCGCGCTGAGCGCTGAGACTGCCGCCGCCGCAGCAGCCGCACCGGAGAACCAACGCCTATTTGTGAGCCTTACCGGCATCGGCAGCGAACTGCCGCCGCTCGATCGGCTGCGCACCATCTATCCCCGCTATGCCGAGACGAAAGCCAGTGCCGGCCCCGATGGCCTGGCAATTCTGCCGTTTCGCTCCGGCACACCCTATGACGGCGAAGACCTGGCTTATTTCGGCACCAGTCCCGAGCAATTCTTCGCTTTATGCACGCGCCCAGGCCGTATCGTGCCGGGGACCTGCATTCACCAACGAATGCTGGGCGACGCCGAGGTGACGTTCCGATTTCCCCGCGATTGGTTCGGCGACTGGCGAACGATCGCCGGCGAATTCGACCGGCTCCTTGCCCAGCTGCATCCGCAACCTAATTGACGGCTCGGCTGCGGCGCCCGAGCCACGGCCCTACGATCGAAGATCGCTCAGGCTAAATCCATATCCAGAATTGGCATTTCAAGAATATAGGCTCCGGGCCGCTTTTCATCGTCGACGAATAAAACGCCGATGAATTCTTCGCCCACGTAAATTTCCAGCAAGTCGCGTTTCTTGGCGCGAGGCACCACGCGGATGGCCGCGTTATCGAATTTGCGCTTGAGATAGGCATCGAGGCGCTTGAGCCGATCAATGTCGGCGACCTCACCCAAATCTATTTCCACGCGAAAATTATAGGATAGATCGTCGTCTTCGTCGTCCAAGTTAAGATCGCCCAACCGCTCCTCGCCGATAAAGACCTCGGCCGAAGCGTCATTCTTCGACTGCGGCACCACGCGGATGCGCGCGTTGCCGAACAGCTTCTTCAAATAGGCGTCGAGCTTCCTGACTGCCTGAACGTCCACGCAACTCTCCTTGACCGGGATTGGCAATCTAGAGCCTAACCGGTTTTGTTGAAATCAAATTTCGTCCTGAAACATCTGATCCATGGTGCGCGCCGGTTCCGGACAGCCGGCAACGCCGATAACCTTGGCGGGCACGCCGGCAACCGTCACATTGTTCGGAACCGGCTTGACCACCACCGAGCCCGCGGCGATCCGCGCGCAATGCCCGACCTCGATATTGCCGAGGATTTTGGCGCCGGCTCCGATCATGACGCCGTAGCGGATTTTCGGATGACGATCTTCATGTTCCTTGCCGGTGCCGCCCAGCGTCACGTCGTGCAGCAGCGAGACGTCGTCCTCGATCGCCGCGGTCTCGCCGACCACGAGACCGGTGGCATGATCGAGAAAGATGCCGCGGCCGATCCGCGCCGCCGGGTGGATGTCGCACTGGAACACCGCCGATGCGCGGCTCTGCAGGTAGAGCGCGAAATCGCGGCGGTCCTTCTGCCACAGCCAGTGCGCCAGCCGATAAGTCTGTATGGCGTGAAAGCCCTTATAGTAGAGGACCGGCTCGATCAGGCGATGCGTCGCTGGATCGCGGTCGACGGTCGCCATCAGGTCGGCGCGGAACGCTTCCCCGATCGCCGGAGCGTCGTCGATCGCATCGGCATAGGCTTGGCGGATCAGCTCAGCCGACAGCGCGGAGTGATCGAGGCGGGCGGCCAGCCGGTGCACGACCGCGCCTTCCAGCGTGTCGTTGTGCAGGACGGTCGAATAGATGAAGGTCGTGAGCTCAGGCTCGCGCCGCACGATTTCTTCGGCCTCGCGGCGGATCCGCGCCCAGACTGGATCGACCTTATCGAGCGCCGGCTTGGCTTGATACTGCGCCATCGGTGTGTCTCCCGGAGAAGCGGCTGACCTTCTATCATATTGGGCAGCGGATGGGCCAAAACCAAGAGGCGAAGGTTCCTCAGCCAAAAGCCGAGCAAAATGGGCCAACGGACTAGCTCAATGGCCAATTCAACAGAAATTCCAGCACCGCCGACTTAAAAACCCGGTCGCCGACCGCCAGCATATGATCGCGGCCGGGAATGGTGAGAGCCACCGCCCCTGGGATGAGGGCTGCGAGTTCTTGCGGCGAACCGGCGATCGGATCGGCGCCGCCGACCGCCACCAGGACCGGCATCGTCATGCGCGCTACCTCCTCGCGGCTGAGCGTCTGGCGCGAGCCGCGCAAGCATGCGGCAAGAGCCGGCAAATCCGATTTCGTCTGTTCGGCAAACGCGCGGAACATATAAGCCGTCGGATCGGAGACGTCCGCGAGCGACGGCGCTTCGAGTGCGTCGGCGATCGTGTCCGGCAATCCGACGCCCTCGACCAGGCGAATACCGAGGCCGCCAAGCACGGCCGAGCGCACACGATCAGGATGCGACAGCGCCAGGAACGCGGTGATGCGCGCGCCCATGGAATAGCCCATGACGTCGGCGCGCGGCAGGCCGAGGTGATCGAGCAACGCCCGAACATCCTGCGCCATGATGGCGCTGTGATAGGCGGCGGGATCGTAAAGCTTCCCCGAAGCGCCATGACCGCGATTGTCGAGCGCGATCACGCGGCGCCCGGCGCGCGTCAGTGTCGTCACCCAGCCGGGGCCAACCCAGTTGATCTCCTTGTTCGACGCAAAACCGTGCACGAGCACGATCGGCTCGCCCTCGCCTTCGTCGAGGTAGGCAATCTCCACGCCACCATTGGAAAAACGCGGCATGCACCGACCATAATCACGGCCGCGCCGGAAGCGCCAGCATCCGCAATGCCGCCGCGCGCAGTCGGCGCGCCTTGTTGCGAAGCAAGACGCGCTCCGTCATGCGCTCGACCGCAGTCTTGCACGAGGCGCAGAAGCCGAAAATGGCGAATGCGGCCCAGATCAGCCACATTGCCAGATCGAACGTCGTCGCCGTGAGCACGATGGCGGCGCGGCCGAGCAGTTTTATGATCGCGCGGGTCTTGCCGCCCTTGGCGGCGGAAAGCCGGGCCAGCCGCGACACGTCTTGCGGCTCCTCGGCGACGGCAAGACTGTCCATCGCCGCCTGCGGTCCGGCCTTGGCCTCGATCCGCCCAGTATTTTCTGCAAGCGCGACGAGGCCGCCGGCTTCCTCCACTTTCACCGCCTCGCGCGCAGCGCGAACGGCCAGCACCGGATTGAGCTTTCCGCCCCGGCGCGCCGCCTTGACCAGCGAAAGACCGACGCGCTCCGGCGCGGTCACGCCGGCCGTGGCGTAGGTCGCGGCCGTGATGGCCATGCCGACCCCGGCAAGGCCGAGAATCCACGGATCGTAGCGCTCGCCCGTCAGATAGCGCGTGCCTTCGCGGGCGGCATCGCGGATGTCGCCGAAGACGAAGAGATCGCCGACGGCGGTGCCGGCGAGGCTTGCCAGATCGGCGGGCTCGCCGGTCCACAAGCCGTGCACGAAGCGTCCGGCCGTATTGGCGAGCGAGGATTGTTGCGCGCTTGCATCCTCGACCTTGGCGGCCAAGGCCGGATCGATGGCGAGATTGCGATCGGCGGCAAGCGCGACGAAACTTTGCGCCAGATCGAGATCGCCGGACGCCAGCGCGGCGCTGATGCCGCGTTGTGCTACATCGCGATTGAAGGTGCGGTCGAGCGCCCGATCGCTGATTTTGACCGGATCGTAGGCAGCGGCAAGTTGGTCACGCGCCGCAACGCCGCCGCGCACGAGCACCGCGGCAACCAGCGCGAATGAAAGCGCGCAGACGAGCGCACAGGCCGGATGATGCACCGCCCGGATGAATCGCCGCTCGCCCATCGTTTCGTGCCTGTTCCTGCGCAGAGCCGTTTAGAATCGCAATATATGCCAACAATTTGCGGCTTTTTCACAACAAATCGCCAGCGCGAGGCTTTGCTGGAAATCACGCCGCGAGCCCGCTATGGTGCCGCCCGAGTTCGTTAGCCGGATGGCAGCGCATGACGGATACGATTGTTCCGCATTTCCACAACGATCCGGGCGTCGCGGTGATCGCAATTGGCGCCCGGGAATTCATGTGTGAGGGCGCCAAGCCGCCGTTCGACCATCCGCACGTCTATTGCGACATGGGCGGCGACGCCGAATATGTTTGCCCGTATTGCTCGACGCTCTACCGCCACGATCCGACGCTCGCACCCAACCAAGCGCGGCCGGCGGAATGCGCCCTGAATGAAGCTTCCGCCTAACCCTTTACCGTGACGGCCTCGCGCAGCGTTATCGTTGCGGGCGCCGGCATTGGCGGGCTCACCGCCGCGCTGGCGCTGGCGCGGAGCGGCTTTCGCGTCACCGTGCTGGAGCAGACCGAACGACTTTCGGAAACCGGCGCCGGCATCCAACTGTCGCCCAATGCCACGCGCTGTCTGATCGAGCTCGGCGTCGGCGCGCGGCTAAAGCCGCACGTGATCGCGCCCAGCGCGTTGCGCGTGCTGGTCGGCCGAACCGGGCGCGAAATCGTGCGTATGCCGCTCGACGGGACCGAACAGCGCTACGGCGCGCCGTACTGGATCGTCCATCGCGGCGATCTGCAGGCTGCGCTCGTTGCCGCGGTGACCCAGGAGCGTGACGTTTCACTCAAGCTCGGCATGCGCGTGGAGGATTTCGCCACGCATGCGCATGGCGTCACCGTATCGGCCAGCGGTGGCGGCGGCGTCTGGCACGAGCATGGCCAGGCTCTGCTTGCCGCCGACGGCTTGTGGTCGGAGTCGCGCGCGCGGATCGGGTTCAAGGACCCGCCGCGTTTTGCCGGCCGCACCGCGTGGCGGGCGCTCATCCCGGCGGGCCAAGTGCCGCCGGAGCTGCGCGAACCGCTGATCCATCTCTGGCTCGGACGCGACGCCCATCTGGTGCATTATCCGGTCAAGGCCGGCGCCATGATCAATGTCGTCGTCATTACGACCGATAACTGGAACGCCCCGGGCTGGAGCGCGCCGGCGAGCCGCATCGATCTATTGCCGCGCCTGCCGGCCGGGCGCTGGGCGCCGCAAGCCCGCGCGCTGGTTCGCGAGCCCGAAACTTGGCTGAAATGGGCGCTTTACGATTACCAGCCGTTACCCAGCTTCGGCTACGGCGCAGCGGCGCTCATTGGCGATGCCGCCCATCCGATGTTGCCGTTCATCGCGCAGGGC
Organism: uncultured Alphaproteobacteria bacterium; assembly: GCA_963816565.1. Lineage (GTDB taxonomy): Bacteria > Pseudomonadota > Alphaproteobacteria > Rhizobiales > Xanthobacteraceae > BOG-931. Next base: position 106,479 of record CAWFLM010000016.1, read on the forward strand.
GCAGCCATGGCGATCGAGGATGCGGTCGTCGCGGCGCGCTGCCTCGCCCGCATGCCGGACGACGCCGCCGGCGCGCTGAAGTCCTATTCGGCAATGCGGCGCCCGCGCACCCGCAAAGTGCAGCGGCACGCGGCGAACAACAGTGCGCGTTATCACCTTGGCGCGGTGCCGGCGATGCTGCGCAATGCGGCAATGCGGGCGATGGGCGGCGAGCGGCTGTTGCGGCATTACGATTGGCTTTACGATTGGCGGCCGCCCGCGGCCTTGAACTGAGCGACGCCCACAATGCCAGCCACCCAACCGCTGTTCCCCACGACGATCGCCGGCAGTCTGCCGAAACCCGCATGGCTTGCGGTGCCGAACAAGCTGTGGGCGCCGTGGCGGCTCGAAGGCGACGAGCTCGCCACCGCCAAGGACGACGCCACGCTGTTGGCGATCAAGCTGCAGGAGGATGCCGGCATCGATATCGTCGGCGACGGCGAGCAGTCGCGCCAGCATTTCGTTCACGGTTTTCTCGAAGCGGTCGACGGCATCGACTTCGACCGGCGGGTCGAGATGGGCATCCGCAACGATCGCTACAAGGCGATGTGTCCGACCGTCACCGGTCCGTTGCGGCTGCGCGCGCGCGTGCATGCCCGCGAAGCCCGCCTTGCCCGCGCCCACACCAAGCGGCCACTCAAATTCACTTTGCCGGGGCCGATGACCATCGTCGACACCATCGCCGACGCCCATTACGGCGACCGGGTGAAAATGGCGTTCGCCTTCGCCGAGCTTCTCAACGAGGAAGCGCGCGGACTTGCCGCCGATGGCGTTGACGTCATCCAGTTCGACGAGCCGGCGTTCAACGTCTATATGGACGCCGCCGCGGGATGGGGCATCGAGGCGCTGCACCGCGCCATCGACGGCGTCGCCTGCAAAAGCGCCGTGCATATCTGCTACGGCTACGGCATTGCCGCCAATATCGAGTGGAAGGCGACGCTTGGCGTCGAATGGCGGCAATACGAGAAATTCTTCCCGGCGCTGGCCAAAAGCCGCATCGATCAGGTGTCGCTCGAATGCATCCATTCGCACGTGCCGATGAGCGTCATGAAGCTGCTTGCCGGCAAGGATGTGCTGATCGGCGCCATCGACGTCGCCACCGATAGGATCGAGACGCCGGAAGAAGTCGCCGACGTGATCGCGAAAGCGGCAGAATACGTTCCCGCGCAAAAAATCATCGCCTGCACGAATTGCGGCATGGCGCCCATGCGCCGCGAAATCGCCGCAATGAAACTGGATGCACTCGCCCGGGGCGCGGCGCTGGCGCGTGCGAGATTTGGCTGATCCTTCGGCAGGCGTCGAAAATCCAAACATCGCGAGATCGAACGGCTGCCGCAGCCGTCGGTAGCGGTTTGTTAAAGTTTGGCCGGTTGGATATGAGCAACGTCAAAAAGGGAAGCACTATGCAAGTGCCGTTCGTCACCACCGTTTCGTTCGCCGACCGCGATGGAATGACCGTGCGTCTGCAATACGGCGTCGCCGCTCAGAGCGAGCGCGAAGCGCGCAGCGAACTCGAGCGGCGCTTGATCAACCAAGAGATTTACAACTATTCGATTTCGGAAGTCCGGCGTGCGACTTCGAGCGAAGCCGAATCGCTCAATTTGCCGGACGGCAGCATTATTCTGCTGAACTGACCCCGCAAAAGCATTTAGCGATCGCTGCGCGAGAGCACGTCGATCAACTCGGCGACCTTGCGGCGCTGCTCGGCCTTGTTGCCCGAGGCGATGGCATGCTCGACGCAATGCGCGGCGTGGTCGGCGAGGATTTCCTCCTCGGCGCGGCGCAGCGCGGCGCGCACCGCCGAGAGTTGCGTCACGATATCGATGCAATAGCGGTCGTCCCCGACCATGCGCGCAAGCCCGCGCACCTGGCCTTCGATCCGACTAAGGCGCTTGAGCACCGATGACTTGGCAACCGCTCGCATGCCGGTTATATACCCCTACCGGGTACCCGTTGCAAGCAGGTCGGACATGGAACATTCCGTCGACGCGCGTAAGTCGGCTTCGGCCGCCGCTCCGGTCTGCGGGCACCACGCTGCCGAGAAAAATTCGAGAAAAGACGTTGCACAGGCGACGCCTGAGTACCCGCACGCGGGCACCATCTACACCTGTCCAATGCACCCGCAAATTCGCCAGGTGGGGCCTGGCAATTGCCCCATTTGCGGCATGACGCTGGAGCCGGTCGAGGCGGCGGCAGACGTTGGCGAGAACCGCGAACTCGCCGACATGACCCGGCGGTTCTGGGTCGGGCTGGTTCTTGCGTTGCCGGTTTTTTGCTTAGAAATGGGGGGCCATATCCCCGCTCTTGGCCTGCATGACCTCGTCCCGCCGCGCATCTCCAACTGGATTCAATTCGCTCTATCGACGCCAGTCGTCCTATGGGCTGGCTGGCCGTTCTTTGAGCGCGCCTGGGCGTCCGTCGTGCACCGCAGCCTGAACATGTTCAGCCTGATCGCGCTGGGGACGGGCGCCGCTTACCTCTACAGCGTCTTTGCAACCTTTGCGCCGGGAATGTTCCCCGCCGGCTTCCGCGAGATGGGCGGCACGGTTGCCGTTTACTTCGAAGCCGCCGCCGTGATCACCGTACTGGTACTGCTGGGCCAGGTCCTGGAACTGCGCGCCCGCGAGCAGACCGGCGGCGCGATCCGCGCCTTGCTCAAACTCGCGCCCAAGACAGCGCGCCGCCTGACGGCTGGAGGCGACGATGAGGAAGTGGCGCTGGAACTGGTTCAGGTCGGCGATCGCCTGCGCGTACGGCCCGGCGACGGCGTGCCGGTTGATGGCGAGGTACTTGAGGGCAAGAGCGCCGTCGATGAGTCCATGGTCACCGGCGAGTTCGATGCCGGCCGCCAAGCAACCTGGCGATAAGCTCATCGGCGGAACGGTGAACGGCACCGGCTCTCTCGTCATGCGCGCCGACAAAGTGGGCGCGGACACCATGCTCGCGCGCATCGTGACAATGGTCGCCGAGGCGCAGCGCAGCCGAGCGCCAATTCAGCGAATGGCGGACACCGTGTCTGGGTACTTCGTCCCTGCAGTCCTTGGCGTGGCCGGCATTGCGTTCGTCGCGTGGGCCGTGTGGGGTCCCGCTCCCGCGCTTTCTTACGCCCTGATTGCGGCGGTCTCCGTCCTCATCATCGCCTGCCCCTGTGCGCTCGGGCTCGCGACCCCAATGTCGATCGGCGTCGGCGTCGGCAAAGGCGCTGGTGCCGGTGTCCTGATCAAGTCGGCCGAGGCTCTTGAGCGCATGGAGAAGGTGGACATCTTGGTCGTGGATAAAACCGGCACGCTCACGGAAGGCAAGCCCAAGGTGACGGCCATCGTTCCGGCAGCGGGACTTTCGGAATCCGAGATTCTGCCGTTGGCAGCCAGTCTTGAGCGGTCCAGCGAACACCCTCTCGCCGCGGCCATCGTCACCGCCGCGCAAGATCGCGACGCTTCAATCCAGGAGCCAACGGACTTCGCTTCTGTCACGGGCAAGGGTGTTACCGGCAAAATCGGCGGCAGGTCGGTGGCACTGGGCAATGCGAAGCTGATGGCGGACCTCGGCGTCACGCTCGGCGACCTTGAACGCAAAGCCGACGAGCTTCGCAGCGACGGCGCAACGGCCCTGTTTCTCGCGGTGGACGGCAAGCCGGGCGGCGTCATCGCCATTGCCGATCCGATCAAGTCAACAACGCAAGCGGCGCTCGACAGCCTACGAAACTACGGCATACGGATCGTGATGCTGACCGGCGACAACAAGACGACCGCCGAAGCTGTCGCTCGCAAGCTTGGCATCAAGGAAGTCGAAGCCGATGTTCTGCCGCAGGACAAGAACCGCATTGTCAAAAAACTCACGGCCGAGGGACGCATTGTCGCAATGGCCGGCGATGGCGTAAACGACGCTCCGGCTTTGGCCGAAGCCGCCGTCGGCATTGCCATGGGGTCGGGCACCGAAGTCGCAATCCAGAGTGCCGGGATTACGCTCGTCAAAGGCGATCTTGCCGGCATTGCGCGAGCCATCGTCTTGAGTCGGGCGACGATGCGTAATATCCGCCAAAATCTGGTATTCGCGTTCGCCTACAACACGATCGGCATCCCGATTGCCGCAGGCGTGCTCTATCCGGCCTTCGGCCTGCTTCTCAGCCCGATCGTTGCCGCGCTGGCGATGTCGCTGAGCTCCGTGTCGGTCATCGCGAACGCGCTGCGCTTGCGCACGCTGAAACTATAGCACGATAGCGGGGGCCACCGCGCTTTAGGCCTATCCCCAGCTCTTGCGCACCCGCTTCAAAATATCGACCGGCGCATGCGCGGACCGCAGCGGCGCGACCGCCGCCACCGCAGGCGACCAACCGCAACATTCGAAATGCTCAAGCAATCCGGACGGAATGAAGCGGGTGCGCGACGCATAAAGGTGCCGGTCGCCGTTACTGCGTTGGCCGTGCACGAAAAAGCGCTGCGGCACGATGATGTCGAGATGATCCCTCGCCCGCGTCATGGCGACGTAAAGGAGCCGCCGCTCCTCTTCGATCTCGGCGCTGGTTCCGGTCGCGAGATCCGACGGCAAGCAGCCGTCGACCGCGTTCAAAATATGCACCGACTTCCATTCCTGTCCTTTCGCCGAATGAATGGTCGAGAGGATGAGATAATCCTCATCGAGCAACGGCGCGCCGGCGCGGTCGCTGGTCGCCTCCGGCGGATCGAGCGTGAGCTCGGTCAGGAAGCGCTCCCGGCTCGGATAGGTTGCGGCGATCTGTACGAGCTGGTGCAAGTCGGCTTGCCGCAAGCTGGCGTCTTCGTGGATGCGCTCGAGATGCGGCTCGTACCAGCGGCGCGCGAGATCGAGCTCGGCGGGCCAACCCGCCGCTCCGGAGCGGAGCAAACCAACAGCCTCGACAAATAACGGCCAGTGCTCGACAGCGGCGGCGGGCGGTTTTGTGCCGCCGAGCGCCTCGACCGGATCGGCGACCGCGCCGACGCTATCGAGCGTCTTGGCGGCGATGGCCGGTCCGATGCCGGGCATAAGCTGGATGACGCGGAAGCCGGCGACGCGATCGCGCGGATTCTCCGCAAAGCGCAGCAAGGCGAGCATGTCCTTGATGTGCGCGGCTTCGAGGAATTTCAGGCCGCCGAATTTGACGAACGGGATATTGCGGCGCGTCAACTCGACTTCGAGCGGGCCGCTGTGATGCGAGGCGCGAAACAGTACGGCCTGGGATTTGAGCGACAGCCCCGCCTCGCGGTTTTGCAAAACCTTTTCGACCACGTAGCGCGCCTGATCGGTTTCATCGCGCACGCTGACGATTCTTGGGCGTTCGGCGGATTTGCGTTCCGACCACAGGTTTTTGGTGAAGCGCTCTTCGGCAAGACCGATTACGGCATTCGCCGCCTTAAGGATCGGCTGCGTCGAACGATAATTCTGCTCCAGCGTGACAACCTCGGCCCGCGGCGAGAAGTGGCCTGGAAAGTCGAGGATATTGCGCACGGTCGCGGCCCGGAACGAATAGATCGCCTGGGCGTCGTCGCCGACCACGGTCATGCCCTTGCCGTTCGGTTTGAGCGCCAGCAGCACCGAGGCTTGCAGCCGGTTAGTGTCCTGATATTCGTCAACCAGAACATGATCGAAGCGGGCCGCGACGTGCTCGGCGATCGAGGGCTCCGCCATCATGTGCGCCCAATAGAGCAACAGATCGTCGTAATCGAGCACGTTCTGCGCCTGCTTCGCCTCGACATAGCGGGCGAATAGGAGGCGCAGCTCGTCCTGCCACGTCGCGCACCACGGGAAGTTCGCGCCTAAGACTTCATCAAGTGCGGTCTCGCTATTCACCGTGCGCGAATAGATCGCAAGGCAGGTGCCTTTGGCCGGAAAACGTCTCTTTGGTTGCGGAATAGCCGAGCTCGTGACGGATGAGATTGATCAAGTCGGCGGAATCCTCGCGATCGTGAATCGTGAACGCGCGCGCAAGCCCGATGTCGTCGGCATATTCGCGAAGTAACCGCGCGCCGATCGAATGAAACGTGCCGGCCCAAGCGATGGCATCGGACAGGTTCGATCCGTGGCCGCGCGTCACATCGGCGCGAATGCGATCGACCCGGCGCGTCATCTCCGCGGCCGCGCGGCGCGAGAAGGTCAACAGCATGATGCGGCGCAGATCGGCGCCGTTTTCGATCAGATAAACGACACGATGGGCCAAGGTAGAAGTCTTGCCGGATCCGGCACCGGCAATGATCAGGAGCGGACCGCCATCGGTGAGCGGCAGCCCGCCGTATTCGACAGCGCGGCGCTGTTGCGGGTTGAGCTTATCCAGGCGCGCCGCGAGCATCGGTCACGAATCAATCGAGAACGGGTGACGACTGAATCACGGTCCCGATTTGTTCGCAACCGGCGCGAAGTTGCGCGCCCCCGTTGCGACGCCAGCTTTGGGCCTGGCTTTGCCGGACTGACTCGCCTTCTCCGCGCCATCTACTATAGTTTGCCTCCGTAGCCAGCAGTCGCTGCTTCCTCACCACCCATTGCTACCGGCTGTTTTGCAGATTCCACTGCCATGATCACAGCACCCTCCCCGACGAGCGTCGCGCTACTTCTGGGCTTGAGCTTTTTTCTGGGGCTCGCCTTCGAAGAATTCTTCGCCCACACCGACGAGCGGCGGCCGGGCGGTATCCGCACCTTTCCCTTGCTCGCGCTGGCGGGCGGCGTGCTCTATCTGTTCGATCCCGCGCATTTCGTTCCTTTCACCGGCGGCCTTCTCGTCCTGGGCGCCTGGCTGTTCGTCTATTACGACGCGCATGTCAGCGAGCACGAGAAAGTGGCCGCCAATGCGGAAAACAACGATAGCAATGCCGGCCTCGTTGTCCCGGTGCTCAATGTGCTTGCCTATGTGCTTGGCGCCGCCGCCTTGGCGCTGCCGCCGTGGGTGGCGATCGCGATCACCGTAGCGGCCGTCCTCCTGCTCACCGGGCGCGAGCAACTGCACGCGCTGGCGCGGCGGGTCGAGATCAAGGAAATCGTTACGGCCGGCGAGTTTTTGATTCTCACCGGAATTGTCCTGCCGCTGTTGCCGAACCATCCGGTAACCACCCTGACTGCGATTACGCCGCGGCAAGTGTGGCTCGCACTGGTCGTCGTCTGCTCGTTCTCCTATGCCAGCTATCTGGCACAGCGCTATTGGGCGGCCGCGGCGGGCGGCCTCTGGATGGCGGCGCTGGGCGGCATGTATTCGTCGACCGCGACGACGGTCGTTCTGGCGCGGCAGGCCAAGGCGGATCCGGCGATCAAACGGCAAGCGCAAGCGGGCATCACGCTTGCCACCGCGATCATGTATCTGCGCATTCTGGCGGTCGTTGCGATCTTCAATTTCGAGCTGGCGCGCGTTTTGGCGCTGCCGCTCTGCGTGCTTTCGCTTGTCGGCTTTGCCATCTGTGCGCTGCAATATCGAATTGGCAAGCCGCCGCAGGAAGCGCCGGCGCCGAGCGCGATGCATTTGGCGGCAAGCGCCAATCCGCTCGAACTCGGCGCCGCGGCGGTATTTGCCGCATTGTTCGTCGCGGTCTCCGTTGTCTCCGCCGTGGCCAAGTCCCACTTCGGCATTTCGGGCATCTATGGGCTCGCCGCCATCGTCGGCGTTACCGATATCGATCCGTTCGTCTTGAATCTGGCGCAGGGCGGTGTGACGGGCGTGGGCGCCGCCGAACTCGCGTCTGCGATCCTGATCGCCGCATCGTCGAATAACGTTCTTAAGGCGGTTTACGCCGCATCTTTCGCCGGCGGCAAGGCGACCGCCGCCAGCGCGGCCGCGCTCGTGGCGCTCGCCGTTGCGGGCGTCGCCATGGCCATCGCGATAACGATATGGCCGCTATAACCCGAACCCCGACGACGCGGATCAACGGATAATCTGGTCGCTCTGATATTGGGTCGTGGGGTTACAATTCTTCTCGGTCGCGGTGCGTTGCAGCAGTATTTCTTCGCTGCGCACGGAATTCGTATTCGGGCCGGTAGGCGAGTGAGCCGATCACGGCGCCGCCGCCGCCCTCATCCGCCCGGTCCATCAGGTCGCGCAACTCCTTCTCGCGCTTGACCAGTTCCTTCCAGCGCGTGGCGAGATCGTTGCAATGATAGGTGCTGTAGCGCCCCGGATCGATCAACAGCGAGCCCGCCCCGTTGCTGCAGCCGGCAAGCGCGGCGGCGACAATCCAGGTGAAGCAGCCGATAAGACCCTCGGTAAGACAGGCACGCAGGCGGCGTAACCGGAGCGCCGCGTCGCCCGCCCGCCTTTGGCCGCGCATGGCCGATGTCGCCGTCAGGTCTCATCGATGATGCCCAGCCGCCCAAAACAATCGAATTCCCCGCGCTTTAGCTGGCAGCTTCCTGCGCCGCAAATATGGCAAAGGCTGCCCCGGGCGACCGGCGCGTCCTGCGGTCGGCGATCAGCGGGGATCGGGAAATTTGACGCCGAGCGTCAGGCCATCACGCCAGATCACGCGACAGTGCCGACGCGCATCGCCGTTCGGAGTCAGCAGCAGGACGAAAGTATCCGGCAGCTCGACCTCACTTTTCGAGAGCGAGCCTGGCTCCGCTGTCCGAAATGTCGGAGATCGAGCAGGCGCATAGTGGACTATCTTTGTCTTTGAGGATTTTGGCGTTGTAGTTGAAATGCCGTCGCGGCTTCTTACGCAATTCAGCCCGGTTGCGATAATTGCCGACGACGACCATCGAAGTCCCCCACTCCCCGCTTGTGCGGCAAGTGTCACAATCCGAAGACCGTAGGAAAATCACATTAAAGGCGAGTAAATTGAGCCATCCGGCGTATTCCCCTTATGGCGTAAGGGTTTGGTGCCGGCCGCGGCGACATCTCGCGCTAGCCATAAGTGTCGACGGTGTTACATTCGGATGAGGGCAGCATGACGGTGGCGAGTTAGCCGATGGACCTTGGTTGGGTTACTTTGTCGAATCCGGTTGCGGTCTGGTGGATTTTTCTGCTCGCCGTTAGCGCGCTTAATCTCGCGCTTTTGCTGGGCTTGCACGCTGCCTATCGCGGCAATGTCGGCGGCGGCGGCAATCGCGCCTTCACCGCCGAACCGCTGGCGCTGCTTTGCGCCGTCTACGTATTCGGCTGCACCTTCCGCTCGGTTTTGCCGCGCGCCGACGTGCAGAGAATTTGCCTGTTCGACACCTGGCTTTCGAGCGTGCTCATCGGCCGTTCCGTCGCCACCGTGGCCGAGCTTTGCTTCGCCCTGCAATGGGCCATTGTTTTGCGCGAGCTGGCCAAGATCACGCATTCCGATACCGCAAAAAATATCGCCAAATTGATCGTGCCGCTGATCGCGCTCGCGGAATGCTGTTCCTGGTACGCGGTGATCTCGACGAATTTTCTCGGTAATGTTTTGGAAAACTCACTGTGGACCGCAACCTTCGCGCTGATCGGCATTGCGCTGGTGCGGCTGGCGTTGAGTTTCCGCGGGCTTGCGCAGTACGCCATCGCCACGGCGGCAGCCGGCACTGCGGGCTATGTCCTTTTCATGTGCGGCTTCGACGTGCCGATGTATTTTGCGCGATGGCAGGGGCAGCTGGCGGACGGCGCGCACTATTTCGGCCTGTTCGCCGGCCTGTACGACCTTGCGACCCGTTGGGTCGTCACTCACAGCTTCGCCAGCTGGCACCACGAAATCCCATGGATGTCGCTCTATTTCAGCGTCGCCGTGTGGACGAGCCTCTTGCTCGGCGGCTTCGGCTTGGTTAGGCACCTGTTGCCGCGCTACCGCGTCGGCCGGCCGCTTGTGAAAGCGACGCGCCGACCGGCGGCAATCCCGGTGCGTTTCTCCTGACGAATTTTAACGGCGCGCCACAAAGATAGGCAGCCCGCCGCGAATCCGTTACCATTTTCGCGTTGATTCGTGCGCCTCGCGTTTATGCGGCCGGCCGTGGAGGTAGCGGGAATGATCATCACAGTGGCCACCATGAAGGGTGGCAGCGGCAAGAGCACCTTGGCGAGTTGCCTGGCGGTGTATTGGCACTTGCGCGGGCGGCATCCGAGCCTGATCGACGCCGATCCGCAGCGCTCGATCATGCGGCTCGCGGCGCGCGAGCGCGCGCTCGGCGGCGTCAGTGTCGTCGAGGACTCAAGCGAGGACGCCGCCAACACCGCACGGCGCCTGGAAGCCGGCAATGGGCTGGTGATCATCGATACACCGGGCTTCCGCTCGCGCACCACGCTCGACTGCCTGGCGATCGCAGACTTTTTGCTCATTCCCGTAAAGCCGTCGCCGTTCGACGTCGACCGCATGCTGGATACGGTCAGCATCCTGACCAACCGCAGCGATGGGCGCCAGCCGCCGTTCCGCTGCGTGCTGACTCAGACCACGCGCGAATCCATCGTCGCCAAGCACATTCGCTCGGAACTGACCGGCGCCGGGCTGCCGGTTCTCAATAACGAGATGGCAAACCGGGTCGCCTATCCGGAAGCCGCGCTGTGGGGCGCAACACCAAGCCTCATCAGCTGGAAAGGACCCGCCGCCCGCGAAATCGCCGCCATCGCCGACGAGGTCGACATGGTGCTTGGCGCACAACAGGCCGCCGCATGACCCGCAAACCGCTCCCCAAGGCCATCACCCGACCGCTCGGCAATCTACGAGGCTTTGACCCGAGTAGCGCCGCCACGAATGAGACGACCGCGCGAAACGCCGCGGCGCCGTTCGACAAGGTCGAGGCCGAGCCCACGCTTACGGTCTCCTCCGCGCCCATCGCCAACGATGTCGCCGCGGCGGCGCCGGAGCTTTCGCAACAACTCGCGGCACAACGCCGTGCGCTGGCGCACAAAATCGTCAGCCGGCACAAGAACTATGCGGCGATGGGCGGCCTTGTGCCGTTGCCGATCGTCAACATCGCCGGCATCACCGCCATCAACTTGCGCATGGTCAAGCAGCTGTCCGAACTTTATCAGGTGCCGTTCGAGCGCGACCGCACGCGCTCGCTGCTCGTCGGCTTGATCGGCGGCGCCGTGCCGACGGGCGTGGGCACCGCAACGTCTTCGACCCTGATGTGGATCGTGCCGGGCGGCATGCTGCTGGGCTTAGGCGCCGCGGCCGTGACCGCCGGCGCGCTGACCCGCGGCATCGGGCTTGTCTTCATCGACAGCTTTGAGCGCGGCGCGTAGACGCGCCGATCTGGCATTTGCCTCCGCGGCCAATGCGGCGGCTTAGGGCTTCCGCGCGGTGAGGCCGATCATGGCCGACATGCCGCCGTGCGACGTGCCTTCGTGGATCTCGCGCTCCTCCTCGACGAATGTCGCGTCGCGAAAATCGCAGAACGCCTTCTCCAGCATCGCCCGGGTATAGAGGTTTGCGAGCTCCTTCGGCCCGCCGGTGCCATAGTCCAATTGCTTCGGCGTATAGCCGTGGACGATCAAGAGCCCGCCGGATTTGAGCGCGCGCCGCATGCCGGCCCACTTGAGGGCACGTTCGGCGGGCGAGCTGAACTGGGTAAAAATTTCGACGACCACGTCGAAAGCGGCTTCCGGATAGTCGAAGGCGTGAACGTCGACCTGCCGGAAATCGACGGCGACCCCGCGCTCGCGCGCCAAAGCACGCGCCTTGTTCTGCGCCGAGGGTGAAAAATCGATCGAGACGACGTCAAGTCCTTGCTCGGCAAGCCAGACGCCATTGCGCCCTTCGCCATCGGCGACCGCCAAGGCCCGGCCGGACCGCGGCAGCAGCGCCTTGCAGGACGCCAGAAAATAATTCGGCTCTTTGCCGAAGGCATAGTCGGGCACCGCATAGCGGGCTTCCCAACGCTGGTATTCGCTCAATGATGTCTCCGGGAGTATGGGGTTGAGAGCTTCGGGCTATCGCGCAACCGTGCCGCGCTTTTCGCTTGGTTCGGCATTGTCGTCTGGTGCAGCCGATCCGACGATATCGCCGACGATTTCATCCAAGTCTCGCGGCATGCCGCAGGCGGGAAATGGCGTGCCCGGCAGCAGCGTCCGCCACAACCGCTTTAAGTCTTCGCCGGGCTTGCAGGGTCGGTCGATCACGCACGCAATATGGCGAAGAACTTCGCGCCGCGCCACAGGCCTAAATTAGTGTTGTACCAATTGAAGCACTAAAAATCGTGGCAAGGACTGCTTAGCACGCCGCACGCGGTTCGCGCCGTGAAGCCGAAAATGTAATGGCTACGCGGATGCGGGTTTGCCGCTGTTTGTCGGACACAGCAAGCCGCGCGCGCAGAACAAGGGCGTAAATCCACTCCCGTGCGGGCTGCAACTGAGTTACAATACAATATGCTTGAAGTATTCAGTCCGCTCCTCGACATACTACCGCCCGCCCAGAAAAGCCTCTGGCCTGACCTCGCGCAAACGCCCTCCCACTTCGTGCTTTATGGCGGAACGGCCATTGCGCTGCGCCTGGGCCACCGCCAGTCGGTTGATTTCGACTTCTTCTCTCCCGCGACTTTCGAGCCGAATGCCCTGCTGGAAACCGTCGCCTACTTGAAGGGCTCGGAAGTGCGCAGGTCAGCCCCAAACAACCTCACCGTGACGGTCGATCGCGGCGGCCCCATTCAACTTCAGTTCTTCGGCAGCTTTAACCTAGGCCAAGTCGCGAAGCCGCAACTAGCCGAGGGGCCGAAGATCCAGGTGGCCTCCCTCTTGGACTTGGGAGGCATGAAGGCAGCGGTGGTGACGCAGCGGGCGGAAGTTAAGGACTACCTCGACATTCACGCCTTGCTGACTAAATCCGAGGTATCCTTGCCCGAAATGCTTGCCGCCGGTGCGATTATCTATGGCGACCAGTTCGACGCTTTGCTGTCGCTCAAGGCGATTTCCTATCACGATGACGCAGCGCTGGCCGACCTTCCGAAGAATGTGCGCAATTATCTCAGTGAGGCCGTGCAGGCCACCGATCCGGCAAAGCTGCCCACTTTGAAGCCAATCAGGACGCGGCGACAAAAATCATGAAGCCCCTTCCTTATAACGACGATCTCCTCTCGCTGGCGCCACGCGTGATTTGGTTCGAGCCGCCTGAAAAGGCACTCTCCAATCCAATCCGTTTCCTGGCCTACGTGATGACCTACGGCAAGGCGCGCGATATCGCACTGGTGCAACGGTATATTGATCTGGACGATTTCCGGGAGGCGCTTGAACACGCGCCGCCCGGCATCATCGATGAGCGTTCATGGGCCTATTGGAACACGAGGCTCGGCCGCTACCCGGTACCGCCGATGCCGCGCCGAGTTATCCCAACTTAGACAATTCCATCTGCTTGCGGCCCTCGGTGTCGAACAAACCAACATCGCAGGGCTTCTCCCGCTTCCTGAACCGCATCGGCTGCGCCAACAGCCGACACTTGGTCGGCCGGAAAGTGCTCCATTGCTCGCTCCATTGTGGTGCGGACGGCCGGACTTGAACCGGCATGGGAAGTTACTCCCGAGGGATTTTAAGTCCCTTGCGTCTACCATTTCGCCACGTCCGCAGCGCGGACTTCCAACGAGATCCGCGGAGCGGACCCTCAAAAGGGTCCGCGTGATAACATTTTTAGAGCATGTGCCGGAAAAGTGGAAATCGCTCTTCCGTATGAAATAACGGCCTATTCGGCGTGCTTCTTGTCCTGCGAAACCTGCTGCTTCTTCTTTGGCGGCACGACGGCGGGGGCGCCGGGCGAACGTCGGCCCATGGATCGTTCACTGTACTTTTATCGGGAATTTTCTTGGTCGCCGATTGGTAGGCCCGATCGATCGCCTTGTCGTGTTCGATCTCGTCGGGCGACTTTTGCTTGTCGTTTTGCAGGGAAAAACTCGGCGTCGGAAACTGTGCGGAAGCAGGTCCGGCCAGCACGGCCGTGACCGCCGCCGCACAGATCAATCGCAACCACGTGCTTTTGGGCGATCGCCATCACACTCACCGTCTCGTCGTCTCTATCGGTGTGCCGACAACCATTCTCCACTCCTTGACGACCTATTCCTTGAGATACGTGACCCCAAACGTCGTCCCAATCGGCGCCGGAAACGTCGGTGACGCGGCCGTCTGTTCTCGAAGAACTTATTGGGCACCTGGAACATAGCGAGCATCAACCCGCCTTCCGGCGTCCAGGCGACATGGCGGCTGCCGGCCTCGCGCCAGACGAATTCGCCGGGGCCGACGGTGAAGCCCTTGGCGGGACCGTCTTTATCGACGAGCTTGCCTTCCAGCACATAGGTCTGCTCGATCTTGACGTGCTCATGGTCGGGCAGCGTGGCGCCGGGCGCGAATTTCATCAGCGCGGTGACAAGGCCGGTCTCTTTGTCGAACAACAGGCCCTTGACCTCGCAACCGGCAAATCGCGTTTTTTTCCATTCCATCTCGGCCGGCCGCACGACGTGCGAATGCGTATCGAGCGTGTCGTGCCTTGATTTGGGCGTGACGGCGTCCATGGCGTCCTCCTGCATTGGGCTTGGCGAGATTATAGCCGATTACCGGGGCGCAACACTATAACCCGGCGTCGCGGATCGGCGGCTGGAAGGCCAGGCCGGTATCCCAGGGAAAATAAATCCAGGTGTCCTGCGACACCTCGGTGATGAAGGTGTCGACCATGGGCCGGCCCATCGGCTTTGCATAGACCGTGGCGAAATGAGCGCGCGGCAATAGCGCCCGCACCATCTTTGCGGTCTGGCCGGTATCGACGAGGTCGTCGACGATCAGCACGCCGGCGCCCTCTCCGCCGCCAGCCCCAACGACCGCCGCCGCGACATCCTTGAGCACCTTCAGTTCGCCCTGTCGGGTGTGGTCGTAGCTTGCGACGCATACCGTCTCGATGAGCCGGATGCCGAGCTCGCGCGCCACGATCGCCGCCGGCACCAGCCCGCCGCGGGTGATGCAGACGATCGCCGCGAACGGCCCGGCATCGGAAAGCCGCCAGGCCAGCGCGCGCGAATCGCGATGAAACTGGTCCCACGACACCGGAAAGATCTTTTCCGGGTTTTGCGGCTTGTCAGGTTCGGGCGGCGGCATGCTGCGATTATATCAGGGAATTCCGTAAACGGCGGTCTCGCCGGCCATAGCGCGCAACGGCGCCGCAAGCATGTCGCTTACAGCGAATTGATCCACGCCACCACTTGTTTGCGGGCGACCAGCGGCGTCGTCAGATGGCCGGCGAAAACTTCGATATATTTGCTCTTCGGGTTTTTCGCCGCCGACCTCGAAAGCGTATTCAGGTCCGCGGCGGTCGATCGGATCGAGCTTGCCGACCACCCACAGGAGCGGCGGCGGATGCGGCTCAGCCCCGATAGCGGCCGCGTTTTTCGGGATCACCGCCGGGCCGTCGGGATCGAACATGCTGACATAGACAGTCGGCGTTGCGTGCGCGATCAAGGGAATGCCCTGCGCCATATCGGGAAACGTTTGCGGCACATCGCCCTTGCCGTCGGCGATCAGTTTTTTTGCGCGCGCGACCGCGTCGGCGACGAAGCCGCGCATGGTCCCGACTTCCGGCAAATGCCCGGGCGACAGCGCGACGACCCCGGCAAGATCGGCAAGATTGGCACGCCGCGCGGCATAACCGATCGCCGCATTGGCGCCCAGCGAGTGGCCGATGACGACGATCCGTCGCGCGCCTTTGGCCTTGAGCTCGGCAACGGCGGCATCGATTTCAGTCATCGCCTGATCGTAAGTGGCGGCGTAGCGGCGGTGGAACGACCACGGCATTTCCGGCGTCGCCACCAGCGCGCCTTCATCCCGCAGCGAGCTTAAGATGCCGCCGTTGAATGCGCCCGGCCAGCCAGCCTTGCCGTGCAGATAGACGATGCCGAAGCCCTCCAGCTGTAGAGCGGACGCCGCGCCGCATGGACCCGCCGGCAAGATCGCGGCGGCGAGCGCGGTCAGCGCGCCTACAAATAAGACGGCGATCCGGCGCCGGTTCATCGCTGCGTTCATCGGGCGCCACGATTGAGGAACAAGGAACGAATCACGGCCGCGACTGCGCCGCGGCCATCACGCTTTGGCAAGTGCCGCCTTGACGCGTTCGAGCATCGCCTCGACTGCCACTCTCGCGGCGGCGAGTTTTTGCGGATCGCGCGAGCGGATCACGACATTGGTATTGGCGGCGCTGTTTTCATCCATGAACGGATATGAGCCGATCACCACGTCGGGATTGCTCTTTGCAATCTCGCCGAGCGCGGTGCCGATATCGCCTTCGCGAGAGTTGGCGCGCACCGTTTCCGAAAGCATTGGCGTGCCGGTCTTGAGCTTCGGGGTGACGCTTTCGAGCATCGCCTGCATCACGCTTGGGATGCCCGCCATCACGATCACATTGCCGATCCAAAATCCCGGCGCGCCGGAAATCTTGTTGAGCACAAGTTCGCCGCCGACCGGAACGCGTGTCATGCGCATGCGCGCCTCGTTCATCACACCGCCGGTAGCGGCCACCCTCGCCTGCATGATTTCGACGGCGCGCGGGTGATATTCGATGGCGACGCCGAACGCCTTGGCCACGCATTCGGCGGTGATGTCGTCATGGGTAGGGCCGATACCGCCGGTGGTAAAGACATAGGTATAGCGCGGCCGCAGCGCATTCACCGCAGCGACGATTTCCGGCTCCTCGTCGGGGACGACGCGCACTTCCTTGAGATCGATGCCGATGCCGGTCAGATATTCGGCGATATAGCCGATATTCTTGTCCTTGGTGCGGCCGGACAGGATCTCATCGCCGATAACCAGGACGGCGGCGGTGACGATGCCGCCTTCGATCTTGCCTGCGCCGTTGGCCAAGCCGTCCGACATTCGCTCGATCCCCGTGCTCGCCCTCGTCTAGCCTGACCGCGATAACGGCTCAAGGAGGTCGCGGCGAGCTGGCTGCGGGGACGGCTTACATGCGGCTTTCAGGGGCCGTCGCCGTGGCGAGGATATCGTCGCGTTTTTCGAGGTATTCGTCGCGGCCGATTTCGCCGCGCGCATAGCGCCGGGCAAGGACTTCGAGCCCGGTCGGATCCTGGACGCTATTGCGCAGCGCTGCATCCCGCATTGCCAAAGCGCGCAGCCGCTTTCGCCATTTGTGCTGCACGAACCAGGCAGTAACCGCAACCACAATGCCGATAATCAGGATAGGTTCAAGCATAGGAAGGTTCCCCTCCGATATAACCGGCCAAGGGGCGTCCTGGTTCCCGGTTAGCCGCCACGATGGTCAAACCGCCCAAAACGTGAGCAATAATAGGAAAATGGGTGGCAACCAAGCCACGCTCTCGCGCGTTCGAATTGGCGCGAAGCTTGCTAGAAGTAACGGTGCCGCAAGCCTTTGCAGTGGAGCGGGCCGGGGTCAACATGTTTGACGAAATGCGAGGCACCGGGGACGCCGTGCGACCGGCCTACGCCGAATTGTCGCAATGGCTCACCGAGGTCAAACCCGACGTGCTGGATTTCCGCCGGCGCGAGGCGGAGCTGTTGTTCCGGCGCATCGGCATCACGTTTGCGGTCTACGGCGACCCAGAGGCGCAGGAGCGCCTCATCCCCTTTGACGTCATTCCGCGCATCATCGCGGCCAAGGAATGGGAGAAGTTGCAGCGCGGCCTCGAACAGCGCGTCAAGGCCATCAATGCCTACCTCAAGGACGTCTATGGCCGCCGCGAAATCCTAAAGGCCGGTATCGTCCCTGAAGACCTGGTGTATCAGAATCCGGTGTTCCGGCCGGAGATGAACGGCCAGAAAGTCCCGCACGATATCTACGTGCACATCGCCGGCATCGACATCGTGCGGCTCGATGCCGACACTTTTTACGTGCTCGAGGACAATGCGCGCACGCCGTCCGGGGTCTCCTATATGCTGGAGAACCGCGAGATCATGCTGCGGCTGTTTCCCGAACTGTTCTCGCGCTACCGCGTCGCGCCGGTCGAGAATTATCCGGACGAGCTTTTGCAGACGCTCAAATCGGTCGCGCCGCCGTCGGCGTCGTCGGAGCCGAACGTCGTGCTATTGACGCCCGGCGTCTATAATTCCGCCTATTACGAACATTCGTTCCTGGCCGACAAGCTCGGCATCGAATTGGTCGAGGGCCGCGATCTCGTCGTCAAAAGCGACGTCGTCTACATGCGCACGACGGAGGGCTTGAAACGCGTCGACGTCATCTATCGCCGCATCGATGACGATTTTCTCGATCCTTTGGTGTTCCGGCCCGATAGCGCGCTCGGCGTGCCCGGCCTGATGTCGGCTTATCAAGCCGGCAGCGTCACGCTCGCCAATGCCGTCGGCACCGGCATTGCCGACGACAAAGCGGTCTATAGCTACATGCCGGAAATCGTGAAGTTCTATCTCGGCGAAGAGCCGCTTTTGAAAAACGTGCCGACCTGGCGCTGCCGCGAGGCCGAGCACCTCGCTTATGTGCTCGATCGCCTCGAAGAACTGGTCGTCAAGGAAGTTCACGGCTCGGGCGGCTATGGCATGCTGATCGGGCCCAAGGCGGACAAGGCGACCATCGCCGCCTTCCGCGCCAAGCTCAAATCCGATCCCAAGAGTTTCATCGCCCAGCCGACGCTCGCGCTATCGACCTGTCCGACCTGCGTCGAGGAGGGCATTGCGCCGCGCCATGTCGATCTGCGCCCGTTCGTGCTGACTGGCCGCACCCGCATCCGCATCGTGCCCGGCGGGCTGACGCGCGTCGCGCTCAAGAAAGGCTCGCTGGTCGTCAATTCGAGCCAAGGCGGCGGCACCAAGGATACGTGGGTTTTGGATAAATGACGAACCGCGCTTCGACCATAAAAGCATTCGATCGGCGACGGACGACGCCTTAAGCACATGCTCTCGCGCACCGCCGATAATCTTTATTGGCTCGCCCGCTATGTCGAGCGTGCCGAATATATTGCACGCATTCTCGACACCACGCTGCGGCTGACCGCCTTGCCGCTCGCCTATGTCGGCACCACCAACGAATGGGAATCGGCGGTTGCCACTGCCGGCTGCGCCGCGGCATTCTTCGAGACTTATAAGGAAGCCAACGAGGAGACCGTCATCGAATTTCTCGCCTTTTCCACGGTCAATCCGTCCTCGATCCGCAACTGCTTCGAAAACGCCCGGCTCAACGCGCGCGCCGTGCGCACCGCACTGACCATCGAAATGTGGGACGCCATCAATACCGCCTGGCTCGAACTGCGACGGTGGGGCAATGGGCCGAGTTCGCGCGAGGAATGCGCGCGCTTCCTGCGCTGGGTGCAGGGCTCCTCGCTGCAATTCGACGGCTCGGCCTACCGCACCATGCTGCGCAACGACGCCTACTGGTTCTCCCGGCTCGGCGTCTATATCGAGCGCGCCGACAACACCGCGCGCATTCTCGACGTCAAGTACCACCTGTTGCTGCCGGCTATCGAGAAGGTCGGCGGCCCGCTCGATTACTTCCAATGGTCATCGATTCTGCGCACGGTGTCCGCGCTCACCGCCTATCACTGGGTCTATCGCGAGAACGTCAAGCCGTGGCTTGTCGCCGATCTGCTCATCCTCAAGGATGAAATGCCGCGCTCGCTCTCCAGCTGCTACGAGAACCTGGTGCAAAACCTCGATCGCATCGCCAACGCCTATGGCCGCCAGGGGCCGGCGCAGCGTCACGCCCGCACCGTGCGGGCGCGGCTGGAAAACTCCAAAATCGACGACATTTTCCAAAGCGGATTGCACGAATTCATCGACGAATTCGTCGAGGACAATAATCGGCTCGGCACCGCGGTAACGCAGCAGTACCTCTTGTAGCGGGGTGGGTAAACCGGGGTCAGGGATCGGGACAGATGGCGTTGCCTTGTCTATTCTGCGGCTGCTGACTGATGCCCCGATTATTGATCCCTCGCTCTCATGCGCCTGCACATCGCCCATCGGAACGTCTACCACTACGATCCGCCGGCCGCCGGCGTCATCCAAGTGCTCCGCCTGACGCCGCGAAACCACGAGGGCCAGTACGTGGTGCGCTGGCGCATCGACGTTTCGGCCGATACGCGGCTTGCCGCCCATGAGGACGCTTTCGGCAATATCACCCACGTGTTCTCCGCCGACGGGCCTTTCAGCGAGCTCTCCGTCGAGGTCGACGGCGAGGTCGAGACCCAGAACACCAACGGAATAGTGCGCGGCACGGTCGAGCGTTTCGCGCCGAGCCTGTTTCTGCGCGACACCGCGTTGACCCAGGCCGATGCGGCAATCCGCAATTTTACGCATGGCATCCGCGCCGCCGCAGGCGGCGACAAACTCGCGGAATTGCACGCGGTGCTGGACCGTCTCTACGAGGACATGGTTCACGACGCCGATGACGCCGACGGCGCCGCCAATGCCGCCGAGGCCTTTGCCCGCAAACGCGGACCGTCGCGGGATTTGAGCCACATTTTCGTCGCCGCCGCGCACAGCCTCGGCATTCCGGCTCGCTACGTCGCCGGCTATTATTGCGGTAACGACGGGTCTGCCGCGCCGGCCGCGGGCCATGCTTGGGCCGAAGCGGCGGTGCCCGAACTCGGCTGGATCGCGTTCGATCCCGCGCACGGTTTCTGCCCGACCGATGCGCATGTGCGCGTCGCCATCGGGCTCGATTCGCTGGGCGCGGCGCCGGTGCGCGGCACGCGCTATGGGGCGGGGAGCGAAACGCTCGCGGTGGCGATTAAGGTCGGCCAGTAAGCGCCGCTTCTGCCGCTTTGCCGGTCGGGATGTTATAGTGATCGCACGGGGGAGCTTGAGTTCGATGACCTATTGCTGTGGCATTCTCGTGCGCGAGGGGCTCGTGATGTTCGCAGACACGCGAACCAATGCCGGCGTCGATAACATCTCGACCTTCCGCAAGCTGCACGTGTTCAAGGACCCGAAAAAGCGCGTCATGGCCGTCGCGTCCGCGGGGAATCTGTCGATCAGCCAGTCGGTGGTCAGCATCCTCACCGAAGGCTACGACAACCCGGAAACCGGCGAACATGAAACGCTGATGAACTCGCCCACCATGTTCCAGGCCGCCCAGCGGGTCGGCCATGTCATTCGCACCATCCACGCCACCGAAGGCAAAGCGCTGGAAGCGTCCGACGTCAACTTCGACGTGTCGTTTTTGTTCGGCGGCCAGATCATGGGCGAGCGGATGCGGCTGTTCATGATCTACTCGGCCGGCAATTTCATCGAGTGCACGACCGATACGCCCTATCTGCAGATCGGCGAGCACAAATACGGCAAGCCGGTGCTGGACCGCGCCATCAATTACGAAATGGATATTTACGACGCGCTCAAGGTCGGGCTGGTTTCCATCGACTCGACCATGCGTTCCAACCTGTCGGTCGGTTTGCCGATCGACCTCGTGGTGTTGCGGCGCGATACCTGCGATCCGGAACTGATCTACCGCATCGAGCCGGGCGAGCCCTATTTCACCGACCTGCGCGAACGCTGGTCGGCGGCGTTGCGCGCCGCCCATATCGGCATTCCGCGGCCGCCTTATCTCAACAAGCGCTGAAACACCGGCCGGTAAGGCCGATAGCGACACAATTAACGTCTGATTAACGACGGTCCGTGGAACCGACCCCGGCGCCCGTTCCGCGTGCTTGTGACCGCTTATTGCAAGCCATTGGAAAGCTTTGCTCCTTAAGGTCGAACCGAGCCAGTGAACGCGAAGGGTGGAAGCGTGTTGCCTTCGGCGCGGTTGCATATCGCCGGGGAAAGGAAAAGGTCGCGGTGGGACCAGGTGCGCCTGGTCATGCCGATCGGCGTCATTGTCGTTGTCGCGATCGTGTGCGTCATCGGAGCGGTGCTGACATCCGCCCGCCGCGCCGATCAAGTCGCGTTCGAGAACGAACAACGATTGATAGCGCTGTCGCTCGCCGAGCACGGTCAGCATGCACTGCATCTGGTCGAAAGCGTCGCCGCAACGCCGAGCGCTACCGCCAGGATCCGCAACGCCTACGATCCGCAATGGGCCGACCAACGCATCGGCCAATGGCTCGCGAAATCCCATTTCGACGTCGTAACGATCGTCGGCGCCGACGACCGCATCGAATACCGATATCCGGACGCCGGCGCCGCGCCGGACGCGGGCGACTTTGCGGCCGGACTTGCGCCGAGCATCGATCTACTGCGCGGGCGGCTTGCCGCAATGCCTGCGCATTCGGTCGCCTTGCTCGACGGCCAGGACCCGGCCAATCCGGGCCGCAGCGCGGTCGTCGTCCAGCAATTCCTCGGCAAACCCGCCTATGTCGCCGCGGTGGCGGTCGGCGCCGACACCGATCTCGCGGCGGGCAACGCCGCCGCCCCAATCGTGCTGGCCGTGAAATATATCGGTCCGCGCTTGCTCGCCAAGGTCGGCGCGCCATCTCGAACTCGCCAATCTGCGCGCGATCGACAGCCCGGCCCAGGCCGGCAGCGATCGCTCGCTGGACCTGCCCGACGCGCAGGGCAGCCGCCGTCGCCCGGCTTGCCTGGACGCCGACGCAGCCCGGCGGCGCCATCGTGGCGAGCGTGGCGCCGTTCATCGCGGTGGCGCTGGCCGGCTTCGCGCTGTTCGTCTTTCTCGGCATTCGCTTTATGCGGCGCTCCGCGGCGGAAATCGCCACCGGCGAACGGCAATTGCGCCATCTGGCGCTGCACGATCCGGTCTGCGGCCTGCCCAATCGAATTTTTTTCGGCGAGCGCCTCGAACAGACCATCAACAATGTGCGCGGCGGCGGGCTCTCGGCCGCGGTGTTCTACATCGATCTCGATCATTTCAAGGACGTCAACGATACGCTCGGCCACCACATCGGCGACGAGCTCATCCTCAACGTGACGCAGCGCTTGAGCCGGATCATGCGCGACGACGATCTGGTGGCGCGGCTCGGCGGCGACGAATTCGCCATCATCACCACCTGCGCCTCGGATTCCTATTCGCTGCAGGCGATCGCCGGGCGGATCATCGCCGCGGTCTGCGCGCCCTACGCCATCTCGGGCCACAACATCATCATCGGCGCCTCGATCGGGATCGCCGTCATCGACCGCCGCGCCGGCGATGCCGCCGACATTTTGCGTTACGCCGACATGGCGCTGTACCGCGCCAAGAACGAGGGCCGCAATCGCGCCTGCATCTACGATGCGGCGATGGATGCCGACCTGTCGAGCCGAAAATTGCTCGAAGGCGACCTGTTGCAGGCGATCAAGAACGACAGCTTGCGCTCCGCTTACCAGCCGATCGTCAATGCTTCGGGCGACGTTGTCGTCGGCGTCGAGGCGCTGGCGCGCTGGACGCATCCGACCCACGGCGAGATTCCGCCCTCGCGCTTCATTCCGATCGCCGAACATTCCGGGCTCATCATCGAGCTCGGCGAATGGATGCTGCGGCGCGCCTGCCTCGACGGCCGCAACTGGCCGAATTTGACGGTTGCGGTCAACGTCTCGCCGCTGCAATTCCGCCGCTCCGACTTCGTCGAATTGGTCGAGCGCATCCTCACCGAGACCGATTTCGACGCCAACCGGCTCGAACTCGAGCTGACCGAGAGCACGCTGCTTGGCAATCTCGAGACCGCCGAACTGTCGATGCTCCGGCTCAAGGCCATCGGCGTGCGCTTCGCGCTCGACGATTTCGGCACCGGCTATTCGAGCCTGCTTTATCTGCGGCGCTTCCCGTTCGACAAGCTCAAGATCGACAGTAGCTTCGTGCGCGCGATCGAGAAGGCGCCCGACGCCGCGGCAATCGTGCATGCCGTGGTCATCGCTCGGCCGCGGTCTCGGCATGAAGGTCACCGCGGAAGGCGTCGAGACCGCCGAGCAGCATCTGTTCCTGCGCGCCGCCGGCGTGCATTCGATGCAAGGCTTCCGCTTCGGCAGGCCCGGCACCGCGAGCCAGATCGATCAGCGGCTCGCTTCGCCCGACGACTACCGCGTCGGCAGCCCCGACCAGGAAGTCGCGCTGGCGAGCTGACGGCGTTGCCGTCATTCCGGGGCGCGCGAAGCGCGAGCCCGGAAACCATAGCCACCGCCCTCGAACGACCGGCGTGGCCCTTCCGCAACTCCTCGATCCGTGGTTATGGATTCCGGACAGCCGCTTTCGCGGCTTCCGGAATGACGAACGAGGGAGGCAGACATGGCCGCGAAAAAAGTTGCGTTGGTGACGGGGGCCGGCACCGGCGTTGGCCGCGCGGTGACGCTGGCGCTGATGAAGGAGGGTTATGCGGTGGTGCTCGCCGGCCGGCGCAAGGACATGCTCGAAGCGGTCGCCAAGGAAGGCGCGCAGACGCCGGGCGAAGCCTTGCCGGTCCAAACCGACGTCGCCGATCCGGCCTCGATCAAATCGCTGTTCGCCAAGACCAAGGAAACCTACGGCCGGCTCGACCTGCTGTTCAACAATGCCGGCATCGGCGCCCCGGCCATGCCGATCGAGGACATCCCGCTCGACAAATGGCAGGCCGTGGTCGCCACCAATTTCACCGGCGTCTTCCTGTGCACCCAGGAAGCGATCAGGATCATGAAGGCGCAAAACCCGCGCGGCGGCCGCATCATCAATAACGGCTCGATCTCGGCGCATACGCCGCGGCCGGGCGCGGCCGCCCTATACCGCGACCAAGCACGCCGTGACCGGCTTGACCAAACAGACCGCGCTCGACTGCCGCGGCACCGACATCTGCTGCGGCCAGATCGACATCGGCAATGCCGCCACCCCGCTGACCGACCGCATGGTGCAGGGCGACGGCGTGCTGCAGCCCGACGGCACTAAGAAAATCGAGGCGCGCATGGCCGCCGACGACGTCGGCCGCGCCGTCGTCTACATGGCGAGCCTGCCGCTCGACACCAATGTGCTGTTCATGACCGTGATGGCGAACCTGATGCCGTTCGTCGGACGAGGCTGATCGTTCGCTGCCGATGCTGGCCGAATGGCACGAATTTTACGCTCTGCTCGGCACCGCGGCGGCGGCGCTGGTGGCGTTGTTGTTCGTCGCGGTGTCGATCGCGACCGACGTGCTGACCACCGAGCCGGAGAGCCGGCGCAACACCGCAACCTATATGACTCCGGTCGTGTTCCATTACGCCAATATCTTGTTTCTCAGCCTGATCGCGCTCATTCCGACGCAGACCTGGGAGTCGTTCGGCATCGTCATCGCCGTGGCCTCGATCGGCAGCTTCGGCTATTCGCTCCTTGTCATGGTGCGCGTGCACCGCAATTCCATCTCCGATCTTTCCGACCGTCTGGGCTACGGCGCCGTGCCGATGCTGTGCTACGCGGCGGGCCTGATATCGTCTTGGCTCATCCTCAAGCGAAAAGCCCGCGGGGCTTAATGTTCTCGCCGCGGCGGCGCTGGCGCTTCTCGTCACCAATATCCGCAACGCCTGGGATCTGATGATCTCGCTGGCGCGGCGGGTGAAGCCACGCTGAACGTCCGGCTTCGTTCAGGAGGCAGCGCTCACTTTGATCTTCGTGCCCGCCTTGACCGCCTTGAGCGTCTTCACGTCGCCCAGCGCCTTCGCCCAGATATTGCAGGGGCTCGCCAGCCGCGTCTCGTTACCTTGCGAAATCGGCGTGCGGCCGAAGCCAAGCGCGATGGCATGGCCGTCGGGCCAATAGGCGATCTCGCCGGGCGTGACCACCGCGCGAGCATCCTTTTCGCGCGGCACTGTCACAGGAATCTCGAAATAGACCTCCTCGCCCCAGGTCAGCGCCGAGGCCGTGAGCGGCAACGCCTTCGCGATCGCCCTCGCGGTCGGCGTGTCGAGTAATTCGGCATCGAGCGAGAGGGCGGCAAATTCAAAGCGAATGCGCATGAGCATCTCCACGCTGGTCCCGCCGAATTATTGCCCGCGGTCGCCGCCAAGAAAAGGTCGCCTGCGGGGGCAGCCGCAGGCGACACAGTCTCGAAGATGTGGGTTCGTGCATCTCGCTTTTTAGTTTCCTGGTTAGTTTCCTTGCGGGGCCTGAGGCGCCGGGTTGGCGGCCTGCGGCTGCGCGGATTGCGGGTTGGCCGCGAGATAGTCCTCATAAGTGCGGCCGGCGTAGTTCGGCGCGGTCGGCACCACCGACATCGGCACCGCGCTCGCCGCCACCGGCGTGGTCGGCACTTGCGTGGCGTCGGCGCTGCCGTCGACCGAAGCGCTGGCCGAATTCCTTGGTGCAAACGTCGGCGAACACCACAAGACCGCTCGGCGTATAGGTCTTGGTCAGGCAGGTGCACGGACCAGGCGCCGCCACGACTGGAGCCGGCGCTTCATCGACCACATCATCGACGACGATCCAGCGGCCGAAACGGAACACCCAGTGACCGTGATCGTGATGATGGAAGACCCAATGGCCGGGGAAGTTGGGGTGGCCGTGCGGGAACGGTCCGGGAATGACCGGATGACCGTGACCCGGGAAGATCGGGGTCAGAGTGCGGCCGCCGTGGCCGGTGAAGCTGGCCATTGCGGGGTGGCCGCCGCCGAAAGCACGGCCGCCGCCAAAACCGCCGCCGCCAAAACCGCGGGCGTCGGCCTGTGAGGAAAGCGTCGCCACTGCCAGGGTCGCCGCGGCGAGACTGAGGATGATTTTGCGTGACATTGTCGTTCTCCGAGTTTGGGGGTTGGTTGGGGGTCGAAGTGAATTCCAATGCCCGTGGGACAAGGTCGTCGGAGAAAGGTTCAAACGATTTTCGACATCGAAATCGCGCCGTTTTCCGTGCGATTTGCGGCGGCATGGGGCGAAACCTGCGAAAAATCCGCAAAATGCGCGGCCGCCGGCGGGCGGCTTGCCCAATGGCGCTCGAAGGGCGAAACTTGCGCGAGCCTCCGGTGCCCCGAGAAGCCGCGCAAATTTTCTTCTCTTTTGGCTTGAACCTGCGCGCCCGCCGGCTGCCTTACTGAAGAGCCCGACAGAGGCCGGCCGATGCAGACCACTTCGGACGAGGTTCTGATCGCAAAGATCGCCAAGGGCGATCGGCTCGCGATGGAGGCGCTGTTCGCCCGCTATCGGATCCCGGTCTATCGATTCTTGCTGCGCATGGTGCGCAACGACGCGACAGCCGAGGATTTGAACAGCGACGTGTTCCTCGACGTCTGGCGTCAGGCCGGAACGTTCGAGGGGCGGTCGGCGGTCTCCACGTGGATTTTCGCTATCGCGCGCTTTAAGGCGCTCAATGCCTTGCAGCGCCGGCCGACGGAGGAACTGGATGAGGAGAAGGCCGACACGATCGCGGATCAGGCTGACGATCCGGAAATCGCGCTGGCCAAAAAAGACAAGGCCGCGGTGCTGCGGCAGTGCCTGCTTAAGCTTACGGCGGAGCACCGCGAAATCGTCAACCTTGTCTATTATCAGCATAAGTCCGTGGAAGAAGTTGCGGGAATTGTCGGCATCCCGGAGGCGACCGTGAAGACGCGCATGTTCTATGCGCGCAAGAAATTGTCGGAGCTCCTTACCGAGCAAGGCATCGAACGAGGCTGGCCATGACTTCGGCGAACAACACGGCGCATCAGCGCGAACCGAGCGAGATCGAACTGCTGCTGCCCTGGTACGCGGCGGGAACGCTCGACCCGGACGAAATGCGTCAGGTCGAAGCTGCGCTCGCCCGCGACCCCGAGCTGGCGAGCCGCTTCGAATGGGTGCGCGCGGAATTCGCGCAGGAAACCGCGATCGGCGACGCGTCGGGCGCGCCGTCGCCCGGCGATGCGCGCACGCTGTTCGCCAAGATCGACGCGCTGCCGGCGCGGCGGACGAGCCCGTCCGCAGGTCTCAGCGCGCGCCTCGCCGAATTTTTGACGAGCCTTTCGCCGCGCACGCTCGCCTGGTCGGCGGCGG
The DNA here is from genome assembly GCA_963816565.1 of uncultured Alphaproteobacteria bacterium. GTDB lineage: Bacteria > Pseudomonadota > Alphaproteobacteria > Rhizobiales > Xanthobacteraceae > BOG-931. The sequence continues at coordinate 134,174 of CAWFLM010000016.1, forward strand.
CGGCGGCGCTTGTCATTATGCTCCAGGCCGGCCTGCTCGCCGGTTTCGTGTTCCAGGTGAAAAGCGATGGCGGCTACCGGACGGCCTCGGCGCCGACGACCGTTCCGAGCGAAGGCAGTTATGTGCTCATCCGCTTTCAGCCGCAGGCGACGGCCGCCGATATCAGCGCCTTTCTGGAAACGAACAAGCTGAGCATCGTCAGCGGCCCGGCCGGCGGTCAGCTCTATCAGGTGCGCGTCGCCTCGACCAAGCTTGCCAAAACAGATGTCGCGCGCATCGTCGCCTCGCTGCAGAGCGACAAGGTCGTGGCTTTCATCGCCATGACCGACTGAGCGGTTTTCCTCCCGCGCCGCTTCCTTCGAGCGGCGCCACATCGGGAGCGTGCCATGCGAAAGAGTTTTGCAAATCCGCGGCCGATAGATCATGAGCGAGACTTGAGCCGGCTCCTCTTGGCGCCACTCCTCTGCGGCGTGTTGCTGCTGGCTTGCTGCATCGGCGGATCGACACCATCCTCGGCATTCGGTTTCGGCCGGATGGGCGGCTTCGGCCGGCCGATGATGGGCCCGCCGGTCGTGGCGGCGCGTACCGCCGCCACGCGGCGGCAGATTTGTCGGCCCGCCACCTCCCGGCCGAGGCGGTTGGCCGACGCGGCATCCTCCGATCGTGGGCGGCGGCGCCGTCGGTGGCGGCATCGTCGGCGGCGGCATTATCGGCGGCGCTGCTGCGCCTGGCGGCGGCGGCAATGGCGGTGGCGCTGCGTCCGCGCAAGGCGGTCAGCCTTTCGTGCCCGACGAGATCGTCACCGTCGTTTGCGGCCGGCACGACGCCGCAAACCATCGCCCAGTTCGCCCAGCGCTACGATCTCACGCAATTGGAATCGCAAAGCTTCCCGCTGATCGGCACCAGCCTTTATCGCTGGCGCATCGGCGGCGGCCGCAGCGTGCCGAGCGTCGTGCAAGCGCTCGGCACTGAGAACATCGTCGCCACCGTGCAGCCGAATTATCTGTTCGCCCTGCAACAGCAGGCGGCCATCCCTGGCTCCAGCGCGGGCGATGCCGCCCAATATGTTCTGGCCGAGCTGCAAATCGAACAGGCGCATCAGATCGCGACCGGAAAATCCATCACGGTTGCCGTGATCAACTCCGAAATCGACGCCAAGCATCCCGACCTCGACGGCGCCGTCGTGAAAAGCTTTGACGCGCTTACCGGCAGCGATACGCCGCATTCGCACGGCACCTCGATCGCCGGCGCCATCGCCGCGCACGGCAAGCTCATGGGCATCGCGCCGGGCGTGCAGATATTGGCGGTGCATGCCTTCGACGACAGTGCGGGCGAAGCCAAAGGCACCTCTTTCGCCATCGACAAGGGCCTGCAATGGGCCGCCGACAACAATGCGCGCATCGTCAATATGAGCTTCGCCGGCCCGGCGGATCCGATGCTGGCGCGGATGCTGGCGGCCGCCTACGACAAGGGCATCGTACTGATCGCGGCGGCCGGCAATGGCGGGCCGCAGTCCGAGCCGCTTTATCCGGCGGCCGATCCCGACGTCATCGCCGTGACCGCGACCGACAGCGCCGAGCATGTGTTCGCGCTGGCCAATCGCGGCCGCTATATCGCGGTCGCCGCGCCCGGGGTCGATATTCTCGCGCTGGCGCCGGGCGACGCCTATGCGCTCACCAGCGGAACGTCGATTGCCGCCGCGCATGTCAGCGGCATCGCCGCGCTGTTGCTCGAGCGCAATCCGTCGCTCACGCCGGGCGATATCCGCAGCATCCTGATCGCCACCGTCAAGCCGATCGGGCCGCCGGTTCCGGATTCGCCTTACGGCGCCGGTGTGGTGAATGCCTATCGCGCCGTGAGCTTCATCGATCGCAAGCCCGAGGTCCGGGTGCTGGCGCCGGTGGCCGGCGCGCCGCCAAAACCATAATCGTCCGAATTTCGGCGTGCCGCGGCTTTGAACCTCGCGGCGCTCGCGCCTGTCTCACCGGTGCGTTCGATCTTTCGCACAAGCCGGCGGAGCGCCGGCAACCGAGAGGAGCCGTGCCGTGAACATCCGCCGTCCGCTGATCGTCTCCGCCATCATCATTCTCGCCATGGCCGCTCTGTCGCTTGCGGCAGCCGCCGTCCTCCCCGCCAGCGTGCCGCTGCGCTTTAACGCGCACGGCGTCGCCACGGCCTATGGCAGTCCGCTTCTCCCACTGGCGCTGATGCCGCTGGCCGCACTGCTGCTGTCGGCCATCTTCGCCGGCCTGGCCCGCGCCGAGCCGCGCCGCGAGAATCTCATTTTGTCGCGCCTGCCCTACGCGACGCGCTGGATCGGCGGCATCGTTATCGTCGCGATCGTGCATCTGTGGATCGTCTATACCCTCGTCACCACCGTGCGCGGCGCCGCGCCGATCGATCCGACGCGCCTGGTGTTCATTCTGGTCGGCGCGATGATCGCGCTGGCCGGCGGCCAGCTCGGCAGACTGCGCTCGAATTTCATGATCGGCATCCGCACGCCGTGGACGCTGGCCGACGACCGGGTCTGGGACCGCACGCACCGCCTCGCCCGCTGGCCGGCGATGCTGTCGGGCCTTGCGATCGTGCTTGCCGCGCTCGCCGCGCCGGAAGCGATCCTGCCCAAGCTCACCATCGCCATCGTGCTCGTGCTCGGCGCCGGCCTCGTTCTGCTGTCGTATCTGTTGTGGCGGCGGCGCGACGCGCGCTTGCGCTCGTGAGCGCGCCGCGGCGCTCATTTCACCGTCCAGCCTCGACCAGCCGAAGCCGCAGCGTATGAACATTGTCGCCGTCTTGCACGATTTTTCCGTATTGGCGCAGCCGTTTCATCTCGGCGGTCACGGTCCGGTCGGCGGAACCGTCGTAAAAATCGCGCGGCACGAGGAGCCGCACGGCGCGCTCGGGCCCGCCGAGATTTTTAGGCGTCGCGTTTAAAATATCCTCCCGCACCCGCCGTTGCACCTCGCGCGGCACAGTGTCGAGCGCGCGCTTGAGACAGGCCCCCACCTTGCCACGGCAGGCGCGGTCGCGCCGGCACGCTTTGTCCGCGCAAGCCCGCCAGGTTTTGAAGGCGTCGCAAAAGCGCTGCTGCTGAGCCGCCATCTCAGCCTCGAAGCGGTTCGCATAGGCCACGGTTGTCAGCTTGGGTTTGATTTGGCGCATGATGGTCTCCTTCCAGATTGGTCATCACGGAAAGCTTTAGGATGCGCTGGCGCGCCCCTTCTCCCCGCGCGCGGGGAGAAGGTTGGGATGAGGGGGCCTCTCCGCTGGGCGCAGACTTGCTGCGCTCAGATTCGCGGAGAGGCCCCCTCACCCTCCCCCCGATCAAGTCGGGGGTCGACCTCTCCCCGCACGCGGGGAGAGGTGATAAAGCTCTCCCGTTCTCGCGGCGCGATTTCTGCGCCCGAGCCGTCAGATCAACCGTTTCAAAATCCGCCCCTGACGAATGCGGGGCCTTTTCTCTTCTTCCCTTCGCCACCGAAAGCAAAAGGAAGCGGAACGCCGACAGACGCTGTCTCGTAACCTCCGCACCGGCCGGTGCGGCGCGTGCCCTGATCTCTTGTCCCTCCCCCATTTGCGGGAGAGGCTTTCGAGCGGGCCCGCTCGCCTGTCGGCGTCCCACCGCGGCTCTCGCCAAGGGGACTTACGTCACCTTTGGCGCAACTCAGGCCATGCTTCCTGGGACTTGGTCTGCGCGGGCGTTATTCCCGACGTCGCCGGCCACATCGTGGTCGCCTCCGTGCTCGGCGCGCCGGCGGCGATCCTGATCAGCCTCCTCATGGTGCCCGACCCCGCGGAGAAGCATACCGGCGGCAAGCTCGATGAGGTCGCGCAATCGGCCAACTCGACCATGGACGCCATCGTCAAGGGCACCGGTTCGGGGCTTGAGCTTCTTCTCAACATCGTCGCCATGCTGATCGTATTCGTGGCGCTGGTTTATCTCGCCAACGCCATCCTCGGCTTGCTGCCGGATTTTTTGGGCGCTCCGCTGACGCTGCAGCGGGCGCTCGGCTGGGTGATGGCGCCGGTGTGCTGGCTGATGGGCATTCCCTGGAGCGAAGCGGTGACCGCCGGCGGCTTGATGGGGATCAAGACCGTGTTGAACGAGTTCGTTGCTTATCTGCAGCTTGCCGCGCTGCCGGACGGCGCGCTCGATCCTCGTTCAAGACTGATCATGCTCTACGCGCTATGCGGTTTCGCCAATTTCGGCTCGCTCGGCATCATGATCGCCGGGCTCACCACGATGTGCCCGGAAAAGCGCGACGAGGTGGTGTCGCTGGGGTTGAAGTCGATCGTGTCGGGGACGCTGACGACGTGTTTGCTCGGCGCGATCGTCGGGGTGCTGACGCTGTAGCTCGTAGCCCGGACCTGAGGCGCGCGCACGCAGGCGGTCTCGGCGGAGAGGACTGCGCGTCCGCGACGATTCGAGGCCACTTCGCTGCGTCGGCTGACATTACATTCAATGCAGCCGGAATTCGCCGTCCACCGCGCGAATTTCTGCCGGCTTGATCAGCCGGGCATGCGCCACGGTGACCGAGTGCAGCGGGCCTTCGAGCTTCTCCAGCCAGAAATTGAGGAATTTGTTGAGCACGGGGAAGTTGGGGCAGAGATCGTAATCCTGCCAGACATAGGTCTGTAATAGCCACGGATGGTCGGGCCGCCGGTAGAGGATGTTGGCGGTGGTCAGTCCATAGCCTTCGAGCTGACTGCGAAACTCTTTCGACACCATGGTGCCCTCCAATCCCGGCATGGGAATGTTTCGAGACTCGCTTTGCCATTGCAAGCCTCAAAAATTAATAAGTTGTGTATTTTCAAGGCACTAGCAGCATCCATTCCCTGGTGCTAACAGCGCGGTTGGAACTACACCTGTCCCGATTCAGGGGAACCTCCTGGGACAAGTTTCCTCGCGCCGGAACCAGAATATTGGGCCGACCCCTACGGAACCGCCGGCGGTTAACCAATTGGGAAGGGCTGAAACGCCGCCTGTTGGCAATCAGTTCCATGGAGTGCTAAATAATTTCGAGAGACCTCTTGTGGGCGCAAAGACTACGCCCCAATTCAGCATCAAGCGGTCTGCCGAGGGACTCTTGAACGGCCGCTGCCACACTCACAAACGTCTTTGTTTTCAATAACCTAGGAGGACACCATGAAGTTTCGTCCGCTTCACGATCGCGTCGTCGTCAAGCGCATCGATGCCGAGGAAAAGACCACCGGCGGCATCATCATCCCCGACACCGCCAAAGAGAAGCCCTCGCAGGGCGAAGTCATCGCCGTCGGCCCGGGCGGCCGCGACGAGGCCGGCAAGCTGATCCCGATCGATATCAAGGTCGGCGAGCGCGTGCTGTTCGGCAAATGGTCGGGCACCGAGGTCAAGATCGATGGCCAGGATCTCCTGATCATGAAGGAGTCCGACATCATGGGCGTGCTCGACGAGCAGGTCGCCCGCAAGAAGGCCGCGTAACTCAACGCGGCTTTTTGATTCAACCAGATCAAACGGAGTGAATTTCTATGGCTGCCAAGGAAGTTAGAATTCTCCGTCGATGCGCGCGACAAGATGTTGCGCGGCGTCGACATTCTCGCCAATGCGGTGAAAGTGACATTGGGCCCGAAGGGCCGGAATGTCGTGCTGGACAAATCGTTCGGCGCTCCCCGCATCACCAAGGACGGCGTCACCGTCGCCAAGGAAATCGAGCTTGAGGACAAGTTCGAGAACATGGGCGCGCAGATGGTGCGCGAGGTCGCTTCGAAGACCTCCGACATCGCCGGTGACGGCACCACGACGGCGACGGTGCTCGCCGCCGCGATCGTCAAAGAGGGTTCGAAGGCGGTTGCCGCCGGCATGAACCCGATGGATCTCAAGCGCGGCATCGACCTCGCGGTCGAGACCGTGGTCGAGGAACTCAAGAAGAACTCGAAGAAGGTCACCTCGAACGCCGAAATCGCCCAGGTCGGCACCATCTCCGCCAACGGCGACAAGGAAATCGGCGACTACCTCGCCAAGGCGATGGAAAAGGTCGGCAACGAGGGCGTGATCACGGTGGAAGAGGCCAAAAGCCTCGAGACCGAGCTCGACGTCGTCGAGGGCATGCAGTTCGACCGCGGCTATATCTCGCCCTACTTCATCACCAACGCCGACAAGATGCGCGTTGAGATGGAAGACCCCTACATCCTCATCAACGAGAAGAAGCTCTCGGCGCTGAACGAACTCCTTCCGCTCCTGGAAGCCGTCGTGCAGACCGGCAAGCCGCTTCTGATCGTTGCCGAGGACGTCGAAGGCGAGGCGCTGGCCACACTCGTGGTCAACAAGCTGCGCGGCGGACTGAAGGTCGCGGCGGTGAAGGCTCCGGGCTTCGGCGATCGCCGCAAAGCGATGCTGCAGGATATCGCCGTCCTGACCGGCGGCACGGCCATCTCTGAAGATCTCGGCATCAAGCTCGAGAACGTCACGATCGCCATGCTCGGCAAGGCCAAGAAGGTGATGATCGACAAGGAAAACACCACGATCGTCAACGGCTCCGGCAAGAAGAAGGACATCGAAGACCGCATCAGCCAGATCAAGGCGCAGATCGAGGAAACCACCTCGGACTACGACCGCGAGAAGCTGCAAGAGCGGCTGGCCAAGCTCGCCGGCGGGGTCGCGGTGATCCGCGTCGGCGGCGCCACCGAGGTCGAGGTGAAGGAGCGTAAGGATCGCGTCGACGACGCGATGCATGCGACCCGCGCCGCGGTCGAAGAGGGCGTTCTGCCGGGCGGCGGCGTGGCGCTGTTGCGCGCCAGCGAGGCGCTCAAGAAGGTCCGCGTCGCCAACGAAGACCAGAAGCACGGCGTCGAGATCGTGCGCAAGGCTTTGTCGGCTCCGGCCCGCCAGATCGCCATCAATGCCGGTGAGGACGGTTCCGTCATCGTCGGCAAGATCCTCGAGAACGCGCACCTACGGCTACGGCTTCGACGCCCAAGGCGGCGAATACGTCGACATGGTCAAGAAGGGCATCATCGACCCGACCAAGGTCGTGCGCCAGGCTCTCCAAGGCGCGTCCTCGGTCGCCGGTCTTGCTCATCACCACCGAGGCGATGGTCGCCGAACTGCCGAAGAAGAAGAACGACATGCCCCCGATGCCGGGTGGCGGCGGCGGAATGGACTTCTAATCCACACGTCAGGCGACGTGAAATGCGGAGGCCCGGGAGCGATCCCGGGCCTTTTGCTTTGACGCTTTGAACCCTCCCGACGTGACGGCGACCCACTTAACCGGGAGGTGACGCAAAATCTCGACGAAGAAGGCTGCCGGTGCCATGAACGATCGAGGCAGAAAACCCGTGAAAGAGGGACAGGACACTGCCCGTGTAGCCTGGGTGCAGGGCCGCGAGCAACGCTAGCGAGCTCGATCGGGGGCGTGACATCGCCATAAGTGCCGGGGGATACGCCAAGAAGATCACATTGGATATCGCCAAGAACGTTGGTCGTAATCGGGACCCGGACCGGTCGCGGTTTGCCCGAATTCGGCGTTTCGATCTTGGCCGATGACGATTTTATCGGATGGCGTTGTCGAAGAGCGGGATAAGCGTCCGGCGAGCTAGGCGACCGGCATTCACAGTGCTGATTGCCGTAGTTCTCTCGCCGGCACGTCGGAGCGTGATCGACCTCGGCGAAGGATTCCGCGCCGGCGTGGCTGGCGCCTCCCGCGGGCACGCGCTGGCTAGTCATCGGCGAGTGGCGCTGCATGCCGTGATGAAATCACTCGGTATGGACGCAAAAAGCAGTTGCCACGAATTCATCCAGATCAAGCGCTCGACCGTCAAGGTTAGGGCGATACTTGTCGTGCGCACGAGCGGGTTGCCATCGATCTTTTCGCATGCGCGTCAATCGTTCATTGGTTCGGAATTTATTGAAGAGCCGCTCGTCATCGCCCCGTTTAGGCGGCGAGCAGACGCAAACGCATAAGCCTGATCGATCAGCCGCACCGCGCGCAAGCAATCCTGCACGCCGATCGGCGGTGCATTGCCGCTCTGCCAATGATCGAGCGCATCGCGCAGCGCGGTGAAATACGGCGCGGTGGTGTCGGTGCCGGGCAGGATTTCGTCGCCTGTGGCGGTCGAGAGCTTCACGACATTGTCTTTCATGGTGAGGATGGCGTCGCGGCCGGCGAGCTTCCACTCGCCGTCGGTGCCGTCGCGCGGGAACGTATTGCCGACCTCGACGGTGCCGAGAATGCCGCTCGCCGAGCGCAGCATGACCGAGGCGTAGTCCTCGACGGCGCAATCATGCGCGCGGCGGCTCAACTGCGCGCCGGTGACCTCCGCCTCCTCGCCGGTCAGGTGCCAGAACATGTCGAGCCCATGCGGGCCGAGATTGCGCAAGGCGCCGCCGCCGGCTTGCGCCGGGTCCATCATCCACGGGCAGTCCCAGGCCGCATAGCGCGGCGGCGCCGGGCGGTTGATCCGCACATAAATATGCGACAGAGGGCCGAAGGCTTTTGCGGCGAGGAGTTCGCGGGCGCGCTTGGCGAATGCGCCATAGCGTTGCGCCAGCGGAACAGCGACTATAGGCGTTGCGTTTCGCCGCCTTGTCGGCGACCGGCTCCAGTTCCGCCGCATTGATGCTCATCGGCTTTTCCATCAGGAACGGATAACCGGCATCGATGAGATCATTGGCGATCGCGGCCATCCGGCTGTGCCGCCCGAGCGCCACGACGAAATCGGGTCGGGTTGCCTTGAGCATGTTGCCGTAGTCGGTGAAAGTCGGCGGCTTGCCGACCTCGGCCGCGCGTTTGGCGACAAGTGCGGCGTCGGAATCCTGCAGGGCGACCAGCTCCACGTCCGGCATGGCGATCAGATGACGCAGATAGGCGGCGTCGTTAAGCGCATGCCAGTGGCTGACCTCTATTGCCGCGACACGAATGGTCATGGCGGTCCTCTGTGGCGCTCCGCTGCGTCGTGCGCCGGCGCGCCGATTTTGCTCACGCGTTGCTCGCAGCCAGGCCGAGAATTTGCCGCGCCTCGCCCGGCGTGGCGACGTGATCGCCCAAAATCTCGATGATCTTGCCCGCCTTCTCGACCAGCGCCGCGTTGCTCGGCGCCAGCTTGCCCTTTTCCAGATAGATGTTGTCTTCGAGCCCGACGCGCGGGTGGCCGCCGAGCAATAGCGTCTGCGCCACCATGGGAAACTGATGCAGCGAAATGCCGAAGGCAAACCACGGTGAATCCTGGCGGCAAGAGGTTGCGCATATAGGTCATTGCCTCCGGCGTCGCCGGCTGGCCCCAGGAAATCCCTAGGCAGATCTGGAACATGCCCGGCGGCTTGACGTAGCCCAATTCGAGAAAGCGCTTGGCCAGCAGCAAATGGCCGGTCTCGAACACTTCGAGCTCCGGCATCACGCCGGCTGTCTTGATCGCCTCCGCCATCGCCTGCAGATGGCTCGGCGTATTGACGAAGACGCGGTCGCCCATATTGAGGCTGCCCATGTCGAGGCTGCAAATGTCGGGCTTGAGTTCGACAACGTGGCGCACGCGGTCTTGCGGCGATTTCAGCGAGCTGCCAGGACCGGGCTTCGACGGATCGTTCTCATCATGGCTGAAGCGCGCGCCCGGGCCGGTGGTCAGGTTGATCAGCACGTCGCTATTCTTCGCCCTGATGCGCTCCATGACTTCGCGGTAATGCGCGATCTCCATGCTGGGCTTGGTGGTCTTCGGATCGCGCACATGGATGTGCACGATGGCAGCTCCGGCCTTGGCGGCATCGAGCGCCGAATTGGCGATCTGTTCCGGCGTCACCGGCACCGCCGGGTTGCGCCCTGGCGTATCGGCCGAGCCGGTAACCGCACACGAGATGATGACCTTGCGCTGCATGACCTCCCCCACTGCCCGGCGGAATTTTTGAGCTGTGCCGCTCGCGGCGCCGATGCCTGCGCTTTATAGCCGGGCCGAGGACAAATGTCGCGTGGGGGGTTAAAACAGAAACGACCACGAGCGAGGGCGCGCGTTCATCCGGCGTCGCCAATCTCACCGTGGCCGTTGTGGCGGCGGAGAAAGCCAACTCATCTCCACCACCACTTGCAAATGACCTCTAACACGCTTCAATGACAGCGACATGACTCGGACATCGGGACAACTGCCGCAGCGGCCAAGATCTTTGTCGGCATCGGCGGCTGGACCTTCGAACCCTGGCGCGGCGTGTTTTATCCGAAGGGCCTGCCGCACGCCAAAGAGCTCAGCTATGCCGGGGAGCGGCTGACATCGATCGAGGTCAACGGCACGTTCTACCGCTCGCAGACGCCCGCGACGTTCCGCAAATGGGCGAGCGAAGTGCCTGCAGGTTTCATCTTCGCGCTCAAAGGACCGCGCTTTGCCGTCAACCGGCGCGTGCTGCAGGAAGCCGGCGACTCCATCAAGCGCTTTCTCGATTCCGGCGTGACCGAACTCGGCGACCGTCTCGGTCCCCTGCTCTGGCAATTCGCGCCAACCAAGAAATTCGACGCCGCGGATTTCGGCGGCTTTCTTGAATTGCTGCCGAAAAAATTTGACGGACATACGCTGCGCCACGTCATCGAAGTCCGCCATGACAGTTTCCGGACCCCTGAATTCATCGCGCTTTTGCGGACGTTCGCAATACCGGTCGTGTTTACCGATCACGCGAAATATCCGAATATCGCCGACGTTACCGGCGACTTCGTCTATGCGCGCCTGCAGCGCGGCAAGGACACGATAGCGACGGCCTATCCGCCAAAGGAGATCGCCGCCTGGGCTGGCCGGCTGCAATCCTGGGCGAAAGGCAAAGAGCCCGCCGACTTGCCGCGCGTCGGCCCGCCGGCGAAGAGGAAGGGCTGCGCCGCGCGACGTGTTCGCCTATGTCATCCACGAAGGGAAAAGTCAGGGCGCCGGCCGGCGCCATGGCTTTGATTGCACGATTGAGCGTGTAGGGGCGGGTTTCAAACCGCCCCTACGAGCCGATCGGATAATTTCGGCTGAAAAACTAACGGCCACCTGCTGCAAAACGGCGCGCGTACATCCGGCGTCGTCCAAATCGCAACTGTGGCCGTCGTGCGACGGAACCGCAAAGCTCAACGTCGCATTGCTAAGATAGGCGCCCCAAGGTCATTATGCAAGGCCAGCTTTTATGCAACACTCCAGAGGTGATCTTACTTCCGAGCGTTCGTTAGCCAAGTGACTGTCGCCCAGCGACCGCTGAGTGCCGCTGGCCCCGTCCGGCGGCCCATTTCGAGGGAGAGAATTATGACACTGCATCAACCGACCGGCACTGAAGACTTGCGGCGCGAAGTCGCGAGCGCAATCCAGGCCCATTGGGGCCTGTTCCTGTTCGAGGGCATTGTCCTTGTCATCCTCGGCTTCGCCGCGATCGTCGTTCCGGTCGTCGCGACGCTGGCGTTCACGCTGGTGATCGGCTGGCTGTTCCTGATCTCGGGCGGCGTCGGCCTGGTGACGACATTCTGGATGCGCAATGCGCCTGGCTTCTGGTGGGCGCTGGTGTCCGCCGCGATCGCGCTGGCGGCCGGCGTCATCCTGATTTTGTGGCCGATCAACGGCGTCCTGTCGCTCACTTTGGTGCTGATCGCCTTTTTCGCCGTCGAAGGTATCGCCACGCTGATGTACGCCTTCGAGCACAGGTCGCAACTTTCCGGCCGTTGGGGCTGGATGCTGGCGTCGGGCATCGTCGATCTCATTCTCGCCGGCATCATCTTTGCCGGATTGCCCGGCACTGCGGCCTGGGCGCTCGGGCTATTGGTCGGCATCAACATGTTGTTCGGCGGCACCGCGATGATCGGCATGGCGCTCGCAGCGCGCAACCCTGCGTAGTACATTCGGCGCAACTTTTCGGTCGCGGCGAGACTCGGACTTCATCGCCGGGATAGTGTAGCCTTGCGCAACATCAAAATTGCGAAGGGGGGACTGCCCGGATGTTCGCCAAGCTCAATCATGTCGCGGTCGTTTCCGAAAACTAGCTCTGTTGGCGGTCTGGTACCGCGCCGCGTTCGGCCTCGAAGTCAAGACGAATGCGAAGTTTGAAGCTTCCGCGATGTCGATCGGCGACGGCTATGTCGGAATGAACATCAATCCGCGCATGGCCGGACGCCAGGCGGGGTTCGATCATTTCGGCATCCAGGTCGAGGATGTCGAAGCGGTGCGCGAACGCGTGGCCAAGAAATATCCGAAGATCGAAATCATCAAGCGGCCCAGCAACCGCCCGTTTGCGGCGCTAGGAATTCACGATCCCGCCGGCCAATATTTCGACCTGTCGCAGGTCGGTCTCAAAAACCGCGCGGAAGTTTACGAAGCCGGAACTGGGAGCAGAAGCGCCGGTTTAGCCATTTCGCGATGCGCGTCATCGAGCCGGAACGCCTCGCCGAATTCTACACCGGCGTATTCGAGCTGCCGCTGACCAATCGCCCGCGGGCGACGGCGCCTTCGCTCTGACCGATGGACGAATGACCATGCACATCCTGCCGTGGAGGATTGGCACTTCCTCGGCACCGGCATCGAACGGCCGGCGCTCGATCATCTCGGGTTCGAGGTCGAGGATATCGCTGCATTCAAGAAGGATGTCGAGGAGTTAGCAATCGTCAATCCGTTGATGGCGCCGAAGCTGACCGGCGTCGGCGCGGAAGGCGAGGCGCGGCTGAACACTTTCAAGCGGACGGACCTCGGCGAGCATTATCTGGCCGATCCGGACGGCGTGATGATCGCGATCAAAGAGGTCAAAAGCACTTGATGCGCGAGCCGGATCTGACGGCGATCGCGCGCGCAATCGCGACGTCGCGGCGCTGCTGGTATTGGCTTTCCTGACGAAGCCAGCCGCCGCGCAGGATGAGTTGCCGCAACGGATCGTGCTGGTGGTGCCATTCGGTCCGGGCAGCGGCGTCGATTTTGTCGGCCGCATGGTCGCCGAAAAGCTTTTCGAACGCTTGGCGGAGCCCGTTGTGATCGAGAACTGCCCCGGCGCGGGCGGCATGACCGGCGAGGACTGGGGTGGCGCGGAGCAATCCCGACGGCTGGAAATCCTGCTGATGGAAGCGCTGGTGGTGCTGCAGAAGTGGCTGCACAAGAGCGTGCCGTTCGACGTCAATACGGATTTCGCGCCGATCGCCAGAGTGGCGACATCGACATTGTTCTTATGCGCGCAAGCGTCGTTTCCGCCCAACAGCGTTCACGAGCTGGTGGCGCTTGCCAAATCCGAACCGGGAAAGCTTTCGCGCGGGAACCCCAGGCGTCGGCTCGCCGCATCATCTTGCGCTGTTGCTGTTGAACGCGATGGCCAAGATCAACATCGTCAATGTGCCCTATCGCTCGGCGCCCGCATTCGGTCAACGACTTGCTGGCCGGCCAAATTCCGATGGTCTGGACCGGTCTCACTGCGGTCATGCCACATCTGCAGGCCGGCACCGTGAAACTGTTGGGCTTCGGCCTCCGAAGAGGGGCTATCGCTCGTGCCCAACGTGCCCACATTCGCCGAAGAGGGCGTTCCCGGCGTGGTGGTCAATAATTGGTTCGGCGTCGCCGGCCCGGCCAAGACGCCGCCTGCCGTCATCGCGCGGCTGGCCAAGGAACTGGCGGCCGTTGCGACCGATCCCGATTTCAAGAAGCGTATGCTCGATCTCGCATTCGAAGCGAATTATCTTGATGCTTCTCGTTTTCGGCGCCGAGATCGACAACAATTTCGAACGCTACGGCAAGGTCATTCGCGACGCCGGCATCACGCCGCAATAGAATTCTCGATATGGAAGGGCGGGTTTGAAACCCGGCCCTACGGGTCTCGCGGAATTTACTCCGCCGGCTGCGGCAGGCGGGCTTTTTCCACGCCGTTGGCAATCAGCGCAATCGCCAGCACGGCGACGAGGAAGCCGAGCGCGATGACCGCGGTGGCGCCGAGCACAAGCGCAAGCCGCCGCGGCCGTACAGCACGGCGATCATCGACACCGCGACGCCCGACACCATGAAGGTGAGGAAATAGCGCACCGCATAAACGCGGCCGCGCCAGGCATCGGCGGTGTAGCGGGCGATGACGAGATCGTTCACGGTAATCTGGCCGTAGATCGCCGCCATGGTGAAGGCCAAGGCGAACAACAGCGTGATGCCGCTGGCAGTGGCCGCCCACACCACGCCGCCGAATTGCATGACGGCCAGCGCCGCGAACAGAATATGCAGCGGAAAGCGCTCGACCAGCCGGCCGACGGTGATCTGCGCAAGCGCGCCGCACAGAAACACCGCCGTGGTCAAGCCGCCGACCGCGACCAGCGAAATGTCGTTGCCGACGCGCTCGTCGACGATCTTCGGCAGCGACACCGAGATGGTGTTGAAGACAAGGCCGGCGCTCAGCGCGACGACGACGAACAGTCCAAAAATCGTCGCGGCGAGCATCGGCGACAAGGCAACGTCCGGCGCCTTCGAGCGCGCCGCCGCGTGGCCCGTCTTTTCCTCCGGCACCAGCCAAGATAGACCGCGGCGGTGACGAGGCAGATCACGCCGGGCACGAGAAAGGCGCCGCGCCAGGACAAGACCGCGGTCAGCGTCGCCGTGATCCCGGCCGCCAACGAAACGCCGAGATTGCCGCAGACGCCGTTAAAGGCGAGCGTGCGGCCGCGCTGGGTGGCCTTCTCGATGATCATCGCGGTGCCGACCGGATGGTAGATGGCGGCGAATATGCCGAGCGAAAACAGCGCGAAGCCGAGCACGTAAAGCGACGGCGCCAAAGCCGCGGCGATCAGCGAGGCGCCGCAGCCGAGATAGAACGCGAACATCAGGTTGCGGCGGCTCCAGCGGTCGCCAATCCAGCCGGCCGGCAGGGAAAATAGCCCAAAGGCCACGAAGGAAGCGGTCGACAGCCAAATCAGGCTCGCATAGGAGCGGCCGTATACGACCTCAAGCTCGATGACGACGGTCGGATAAATCAGGATGACGAAATGATCGAGCGCGTGGGCCCAATTCATAAAACCGATGGCAAGCCGCCGCCGCGACAACTCCGCCCCGCGATCGTCCGGCACCTCGGATGGTATCGTCGTTGAAACCGCCATCGTTCAATTCCTGCCCGATCGCAAGCCTATAGCCCGGGGATGCGGGGCGACATACCCAATTCCTGCAGGGCTGACCGGCCGTTGTATTAACCTGGCGCACTACGTCCAAACTTGGCGCCACGCCTATTGCCGAAACGGATGTCCGGCGCAGGCCGCGCGTGCTGCCCACGGTTGTGACCGGTCGAGTTTTCCACAGGCCGATGGCAGCGCAATGGCGGCGTCATCTTGGCAAAATAACTGACTGGCATAACCTAAGGTTGTTACCGGGTGTAGGAGCCCTCAGTGTTCGCGTTGCGCGTTGTCGGTGCGATGGTGGTGGCCGTCGCGGGTATGCTGTTGTGCAGTATTGTGGGCAGAGCGGAAACCGCGACGCCCAACGGCCCGTCGTTTCTTGTCTTCGGCGGCGCCGATCTGTGGCGTTACGGCGAGTTCCTCTATGGCGGAACATTGTGGTCGCCCGCGGGGCTCAACGCCGACGGCTTCACGCTGAAGCTCCTCGTCAACGGCGGCCGTTACAACTACAATTCAAGCGGGCTCAATACCAAAATCGACGGCGACATGCTGTCCGGCGCGGCGCTGCCGGGCTTTCGATTGGTGGGCGACGCGCTCACCGTTGGCCTGTTCGCCGGTCCGGTGGTGCAGGACTATCGGCTTTCACCCTACGATCCCGGCAGCCGGCTGCATGGTCTGTATGTCGGCGCGCAATTGGCGAGCGATGTCTGGTATCAGCCGGCTGCCAATCTCATGGCCGCCGTCAACGGCTCGCTGGTCTCGATCGGCCCGACTGGATATTTTCGCGGTGCGCTCGGCACTCGCGTGTTCGACGCGGCGTTCGTCGGGCCGGAAGCCGCCATGCTGTGGTGTGCCAATTTTCAGGAGCTTGAAGTCGGCGCTCACCTGACCGGACTACATGTCGGCGCAAGCGAATGGTCGGCCGGCGCCGGCTGGTCGATGGACTCCGACCGCCGCAGCGGGCCTTATCTGCGGCTCGGGGTCAGCGCCGAATATTAAGAGCGTGCGCTAGCCGATCTCGTCGCGACACCAAACTCTCAAGGCCGCCGCATCCGTGCCGTTGCAGGGCCCGATCGTTGCTGGTTTACTGCAGCCTTCGCAGCATGCGGGAGGTGCCGGTGAAGGACAGCGCGCGGCACCAATTTGTCGCCCTCGATCTACTGCGCGGGCTCGCGGCGCTCATGGTTCTCTTGGTCCATGCTCGCGGCGACGCTTTTGTCGAGTTCGGCGCGCTGCCGCCGGATCAGCGAACCCATCTCGTCGCCGTGTTGTTCGGTCTTACCAGGCTCGGCCAGGAGGCCGTGCTGGCATTTTTTGTTCTTAGCGGATTTCTGGTCGGCGGTCAGCTCATCGACAAGTGCCAGCGCGGAACATTCGACATGCGAATTTATGCGATCGACCGCGTGACACGTATCCTCATCCCGCTCATCCCAGCCTGCATTCTCACGGCCCTCGTCGATTATTTTCTCTACGCAATGCCGCCGCACGCGATCCAATTGATTGCAAACATGGTCGGCCTGAATGACGTGGTCGCGCCAACCCTTGCGCACGATGTTCCGCTGTGGTCGTTGGCCTACGAGATCTGGTTTTACGTCGCGGGCGGCGCCGCCGCCTATTTGTTTGCCCGCGGATTTGCGATTTCCGCGCTCCTCGCTTTTGCTTTCGCCCTAGCCGTGCTGTCGATCCTCGGCGCGTCGTACCTTCTCTGCTGGATGCTAGGTGCCGCCACTTTCCTGATGCTGGGCGCGAAGCGCGCCGGCACGACGTTCGTCGGCGGCCTCGCAGTGTTCACTTGCGGCGCCCTGCTTCTCGAACTCGGCGCCGAGAGCAAGTCTTTCACTAACTTCGTGGTGCTGCCGGATAGCGCTACCCGGATCATGGTCTGCCTCGGAATTTCGATGCTGTTTCCGTTCCTGTGCACCACGCAGGCCGCCGCTGCGATCGAGCCTATCCGCCGGCCGGCGCAAGGCTTGGCCGCGTTCTCGTATTCGCTCTATCTGACACACTATCCGGTGCTGGCGGCGTTCGAGGGAGTTTTCTCCAAGGCAGATGCGCTGAGCGTGCGTTCGGTGTCGATCTTTGGGCTTAAGATTGGGATATGTCTTGCGGCGGCATGGCTGTTTTATTTTTGCTTCGAGCGTCATACCGCCGGAGCGCGGCGCTATTTGAATAGAAAGCTCGTGAACGGAGAGCCGGTCTCGCCGGCGATCCCGCCGACTGCACTCGCCGGGTGATCCGGCGGTCGATCTGGCGGTCGACTATGACAGTCGGCGGCTTCGGTCCCGAATGTCGTCGCCGTTCTAATCCGGGGTGGGCGACCTCAGCCCTTCTCGTCGCAGGCCCAGGCGCGCACCACGCAGTCGTGGCCGCCGAATTGGGCGCAGCGCTGCATCGAGATGTTCTCGGCCTTGCCGAGGTGCGAATTGAGCGCCCAGCCGTAGGAGCCGCAAGGGTTCTTGGCGTCCACCGCCATCGCCGCGCAGCCTTTGCGGATGACGCCGACCACCTTGCAATGGCCGCCTGAGCATTTGCTCATCGCCGCGACGCGGGCGTCCGCCGTGTTGCCGTAGTCGAAGCCGTAGCCGTAGGCGCCGCAGACGCCGACGGCGAGTGCGCCCGCGGCATTGGCGGCGCCGATGGCGGCGGCCAGGAATCCGAAGCTCGCCGCCGCGAGCGCAAACTTTCGCGCATTTGCGAACATGGAAAGCCCCTCCCCAGAGGACGGGCTAAGGCTAGCGGGGAAGGGTTGCGAGTTGGTGAACGCGGTGGGGGGCGCGCGCCTCGGGTCCGAGCCCGCAGGGGGCCACCGGCATGACAGCTATTGCGTCGCCGTTTCGACGTTATCGGTCGAAACCTTCGGCGGCTCGGCCATCACCGTGGTCATGACTTGGTTGGCCATGACCTCCTGCGGCTGCGGCAATAGATCGGCGGCCTGGGCGCCTATCGTGGTGACGATCGTGCCACCGATGGCGGCCCCGATTTTGGCCTCGAGGCCGCGCCAATAAACAAAACTGTTAAAGCGGGTGCCTTCCATGCCGGCGAGGATCACGGCGGCCAGGAAGGGTAGGCTCTGGATCAATAGAACGCTGGCAAAAATATTGATCTCGTGGACCTGCTTGTAATTGGTCAGAACGAGGGTCACCGCGCCGACCAAGAGGAGCGCGGCGATCACCGCCTCCCAGAACGCCGGGAAATCGGGCCCCTTGCGGGACATACCGCCCTTGGCGGTGCGCAAAAACGGCATGCGTTCATGAATGAAGCCAAGCCCGACCGAGCGCGCCACGGTCCATTGCAGCGACATGGCGGCGCAGACCGCGCCCAGCATCTGGCCGGGGCTGGCGCGCACCCGCAGCCGGTAAAGCGCGACGAAATGAGCGACCGAGACCGTAAAGGCGGCGATGATCGGGATGGTGAGGATACGATCGGGCACCGCGATATTGGCAAAGGCGACGAACGGCACCCAGAGGATGTTGAGCAGCGCGACCACGACGCCGATGGCGTCGGAGCCGAGCCAATTGAGCCAGCCGATGCCGTATTCGCGCTTCTGCTCGCGCGTGAGCCCGACCGCCCACGGCAACATCCGCCGCCAATGCTTGCGCACCAACTGGAAGCCGCCGAAAGCCCAGCGGTGGCGCTGGCGCTTATAGGCCTCGAACGTATCGGGCAGCAGCCCATGGCCGTAACGGCGGTTGGTGTAATGGGCGAGCCAGCCGTGTTCGAGAATGCTCAAGCCGAGATCGGTGTCCTCGACGATGGTTTCCGACGACCAGCCTCCGGCGCTGGCGATAGCGGCGCGGCGAATGAGGCACATGGTGCCGTGCATGACGACGCCGTTGAATTCGTTCCGCTGCACCATGCCGATGTCGAAGAAGCCGGCATATTCGGCGTTCATGGCGGCGTGCATCAGCGAACGGTCGCCGTCGCGATGATCCTGCGGCGACTGCACGAAGCCGACTCGGGGATCGGCGAATAACGGCGCCAGATGCTTGAGCCAATCCGGATCGAGGACATAGTCGGCATCGATGGTGCCGAGGATCTCGGCATCCGCCGCGGTGTGGGTGAGCGCGACCCGCAGCGCGCCGGCTTTATAGCCCTCGAGGTTCTCGACCCGCACGAATTTGAACCGCTCGCCGAGCGCGCGGCAATGTTCTTCGACCGGCCGCCACAGCGCCGGATCCGGCGTATTGTTGACCACCACCACGCATTCGAAGTTCGGATAATCGAGCCGCGCCACGGCATCGAGCGTCGTGTTGAGCATGTCCGGCGGCTCGCAGCACGCGGGCACGTGGATCGACACTTTGGGAGCGGCGGCGTCGGGCACCAGCGGCGGCGCATTGGCAAGCCGCCGCGGCGGGCGGCCGAAGGCAATGGCCGCGATCTCTTCCAGGCGCGAGAGCGCGATGGCGACGAGCGGCACCAGAAGGACGATACCGAGGCCGAGCGCGAAGGCGGCGCCGGGCACGAAATAGTGGCCCTTCCAGAAGGCGACGATGGCCGAGAACCAAGCGCCCACCACGTTCGCCGATATGGCCAGCACGAGGGCCTGTGTGAAGTTCACCCCTGCCATGGCCACGATCGGCAAGGACAGCAACAGCCCGAACAAGACCGCAAGGCCGGCGCGCTTGGCGTAATCGGGATCGGTGATGGCTCCGGTCCAGGAGAACTTTGGCTGCCGCGCCGCGTCGAACAGGCCCCAATAGGGTCCGACGCCGCCTTCCATGGTCTTCCACGGCTGATCGATCGCCTCGACGACGTTGTAGTCGATGCCGTAGGCCTCGGCGCGGGTGACGAAATCGCGCAAAACCTCGGCTTGTTCCATGCGGCCGGGATTGGCGTTGTGGAAGTTGTAGCCCGCGCTCGGCCAGCCGAATTCGGCGACCACGATCCGCTTGCCGGGGTGCATCTGGCGGAGCCTGTCGTAGAACTCAATGGTGTGGTCGACGGCGGTCGAGGCGCTAAAGCCTTCCCAATAGGGCAGAATATGCGCGGCGATGAAGTCGACGGCCGAGGCAAGCTCCGGGTGATCCATCCAGACGGTCCAGATTTCGCCCGTCGTCACCGGGACCGGGCTCGATCGCTTGACCTGTTGGATGAGATTGATGAGGTCCGGAACGCTCATCTCGGCGCGCAACGTCGTCTCGTTGCCGACCACGATGGCGTCGACATTGCTGTAATGGCGGGCGAGGCTTAAGGCCGAGGCGATCTCGCGCTCGTTGCGCGCCCGATCCTTGTCGATCCAGGCGCCGACAGTGACCTTAAGGCCAAACTCGGCCGCGATCGGCGGCACGAGTTCCGCGCCGCCGGTGGCCGAATAGGTGCGGATTGCCCGCGTATATGGTGCGATAGCCGCCAGATCGGCGCGGATTTGCTCGGCCGTGGGCCGGGCGCCGGAATCCGGATGCGAGGAGATCCTTGAACGGGGAGTAAGAGATACTGGCGAGCTGACCGGTATAATCCGGAGCCGTTCCTTCGGGCCTCAGCAACGCCCAGATGCCGGCATGCACGCACGCTACGAGCGCGAGCACGGCAGCGACGGTGCGCATGGACTCTTACCAAACGGGGCGGACGACACGGGCCCGAACCTGCCCCCAGGTTCGACGATGGTCGTAAGGATGAGGCAACCTTGCGAACGGCATTCCTAAACTAGCGTTCGGCAATGGCAAATTCAAGACAACAAAGCGCGAGCAACAACACTTCGGCAAAAAATAGATGTTTCACCTGACGCCGGAACCCTACCGCGTCGTGGTCGTCGCCGGAGCGGCTGCCGCTGGCGCCGCCGCGGGCATGACTTCGAGGGACGGATTGACCCAGCAGGCCAGGACCCGGCCGTTCAAGCTGTCGGGTGTCTTCGGATCGATGGTGTTGGAATGCAGCACAAGGCACCGGAACGCCGCCTGGATATGGCCGCTCGGACAGCCAAAACGATCGTAAAGATCGAGGTGGCGGAATGCGGTATCGAGATCGTCCCGCCACAGCAGACTGACCACCCGGCGGCCAAGCCAGACGCATTCCGGATTGCCGGCCGGTCCGTTCATCGCGTGCTGCGTTTCGGCGTATTCGTCGGTTTTCTGGGCTTCTTTTGCGGCATCCTGGCTGGCCGGCGCCTGCTGCTCCGCGGGGTTCGGGTTACTGCTCTGGGCCAGGGACGGATGGATGAAGAGGGCTTACGGGAACGATAAGCCAGGCGGCAAGACATATTCCGCCGACGACGCTGGATACTCGCTGGAACATGGTTCCCTTGGATTGTTGGGCCAGACTTGAGCCGATCGAGACGGACGTTCCCCTTAACCAATTTCGGCCGTTTACTCGGCACTTATCGGATGCTAGTTCGACGCCTTTTTGGCCACCGGATTTGGCCGCTATTGCGGCGGCCGCTCCGAAATGGCTCGTCACGACACTACCCGGCAAGAGAACAGCCTAACTCGCGTTCGTTTGTCCAGCGTGCACGGCCCGGGTTAGCCCGCACGCTTGGCATTGGCCGCCGGCAAGGTTAATGCGAAACGGTGGACCGCCCTCTCGACGGCAAGTTCACCGGTGCAGCGCTGGCGCATTTTGCGCTCACCGCGCTGGCGATCGGCGCGGCATGGTGGTGGCTCGGCGCGCCGGTTCGGCTGCCGCCCTCCCCGCTCGCCAATGGCGGCAAGCTTTATTGCGTGTCCTATGGACCGTTTCGCGACGGGCAGGATCCGCTCAGCGAGAACATCCACGTCGCCGCCAAACAGATCGACGAGGATCTGACGCTGTTGTCGCGCTACACCGATTGCGTCCGCACTTATTCCGTCGAATACGGCCAGGACCAGATCGCCGCCATTGCGCAGCGCCATGGCATGAAGGTGTTGCAGGGCATATGGCTGTCCAACCACGCGGCGAAAAACCAGCAGCAGATCGCCACCGTCATTGCGCTCGCCAAGAAATATCCCGACGTCATTCGCGCCATTATCGTCGGCAACGAGGTGCTGTTGCGCGGCGATATGTCGGTGACCGACCTTGAGTCCGCGATCCGCGAGGTCAAGGCGCAGGTGTCGCAGCCGGTCACTTATGCCGATGTCTGGGAATTTTGGCTGCGCTACAGCGACCTGCAAAACTTCGTCGATTTCGTCACCATTCATATCCTGCCTTATTGGGAGGATTTTCCGCTGCCGGCGTCGCTCGCCGCCGCCCATGTCGACGATATCCGCAAGAAGGTCGCCGCGGCCATTCCCAACAAGGAGATCATGATCGGCGAAGTCGGCTGGCCGAGCGAGGGCCGAATGCGCGAGGGCGCGCTGCCATCGCCGGCAAACCAGGCGCGCGTCATCGAAGAAACCGTGGCGCTGGCGCAGCGCGAGAATTTTCGCGTCAACGTCATCGAAGCCTTCGACCAGTCCTGGAAGCGCCAGCTTGAAGGTGCGACCGGCGGTTACTGGGGGATTTTTGACCGGGCGACGCAGGGGCCGAAATTCAGCTTCGACGACGGCGTGTCGGATCATCCGCATTGGCTGATGCAGGCGCTCGCCGGCATTGTGCTTGCCGCCTTTGGCTTTGCCGGCGCCGCCGTCGCCGGCCGTGGCAAAACTTCGCCAGCCTGGTTATGGCCGCGGATCGCGGCAATGACCTTTGTGCCCGCCGTGCTGTTCGGCTGGACCCTGGAAAGAATACCAATCGACAGTTACACGGCCGGCGGCTGGCTGCGCGCGCTCGCCTTTGCCGCAACGGCCGCGGCGGCGCCGATCGCCTGCGCCGCCGCCTGCGCGGCGGGCCGAAGGGCGCCGGCATTCGCGACGTTGCTGTCGCGTTCGGCGTGGCGCGCGCGACGGATTGAGCCTCGCCGTCGGCTTCACCCTGATCGCGCTGACTTTGCTTTCTGTGCAAGCGGCGCTCGGCCTCGTCTTCGATCCGCGTTACCGCGATATTCCCTTTCGCGCCGCAGAGCGGCGCCGCCCTGCCCTTCCTGCTGCTGATGCTGTCGACGCCGCGGCCTGTCGGGACCGCGTGCGATGGCGGAAACCGTCGCCGCCGGCGTACTGGCATTGTCGGCCGGCTACATTGCGTTCAACGAGACTTTCGCCAATTGGCAGGCGATCTGGCTCTGCGCCGGATTTCTCGGCCTCGCCGTCATTCTGCTGCGGGCGCGGGACGCGCCAGGCTGAGGATCAATAGGCCCGCGGCGAGCGCCGAAAGCTCGGGATTGTGCAGAACGATGCCGAACCCCGCCGCGGCGAGCGACAGCGACGTCAACACGATCGACGGCCGGATCAAATTGAGAAGCGCGGCGACCAAGGCGACGCCGCCGAACACGTCGTGATTAAAGAAGACGATCGACAGCCGGAACGCCGTGCACAGCCAGGTGTTCAGCCCGGCCTGACAGGCCAGCTCGGTGTTCACATTCTCGATCGCCATGTAGCGGATGTAGAGCGCCTCGCCGACCGACAGGAAGGCGACGATCAAAAGCCAATTGGTCTGGCGTGCGGTCGGCAGAAACAGCGGGCGGCGCATTGAGAGCATGATCCCGAAAAGTGGAAACCGGTTTTCGGATAAGATCATGCTCAAATCAACAATTAGGTTCGTTCCAGCTCCGCTTTCACGGCGGCAAGCGCTTCCGGCGTATCGACATCGGTGAGCGCGGCATTGCCGGTGAGCGGCACTTCGACGACGGCCTCGGGATAGCGGCCGATCAGATAGCGCGCGCCGACATCGCCCTCGACCGTCATCAGATCGGCGAAGAACCGGCGCGACCACACCACCGGATTGCCGCGCTTGCCGTCGATGGTCGGCACCACGACCAGCGCGCCCTTGTCGGGGTCGATGCCGCCGATCAGGCGGTCGATCAGGCCGGCATCGACTTGCGGCATGTCGCCGAGGCAGACGATGGCGCCGTCGACGTCCGGCGGCAGCGCGGCGATGCCGGTTTTGAGCGAGGTGCCCAGACCCTCGGCGAAATGCGGATTGTGCGCGAAACTGACCGGCAGGCCGGCAAGCGCCGCCTCGACCCGCTCGCGCTGATGTCCGGTGACCACGATGACCGGCCGCGCCCGCGACGCCAGCGCCGCCTCGACGACGATGCGCACCAGCGGCTTGCCGCCGATCTCGGCGAGGAGCTTGTTCGGGCCGCCCATGCGGCTCGACCGGCCGGCGCCGAGCACGATCGCGGCGATCGGCCGTCCGCTCTGCACCGGCTCGTCGCGCGGCTGCGGCCGGGTGACGATTTCCATCAGCAGGCCGCCGACGCCGAGCCCGGTGATATCCTCGCGCGGCACCGGCAGACCGGCCAATAACCGCATGAGCACCCAATCGAAACCGTTTTCCTTGGGGCTTCGGGCGCAGCCGGGCGCGCCGATCACCGGACGGGAACCGGCAGTGCCGATCATCAACAAATTGCCGGGATCGACCGGCATGCCGAAATGCTCGATGCAGCCGCCGATCTCTTCCAGCGCCGCCGGGATGACGTCGCGGCGGTCGGCAATGGCCGAAGCGCCGAATACGATGACAAGCTCAGATCCGGCTTTAAGAACTTCATCCAATGCGCGAGCCAGCGCGGCGCTGCTCATGCGGCACGCGGCGCTCGGCGATAATCGCTGCGCCGGCGGGAGCGAGCCGCTCGGCGGTGATCTTCAGCGTTTTTTCGATGACCTTGGTTGCGAGCCCAGGCAACACGGTCGACACCACGCCCACTTTGCGGATGCGATAGGGCGCGACGCACAGCAGCGGCTTCTTGATGCCGGCAAGCGCGGCATCGCGGGCTGCACCGGCGACCGCGAACGGAATGATTTTAACCGTCGCGATCATTTCGCCGGCAACGACCGGCTTGTAGGCCGGCAGCGTCGCGAAGGTGATCGCCTCGTCGACGCGATTGAGCCGGTCGATGGCGTCCTTGTCGACGACCAGAACGCCTGACGTTTGCGCGAACAGATTGGAACGGCCGGTGAAGGCGCGGTCGACATGCACGCCCTCGCCCGCCACGGCTTTGGCGATATCCGCCGCCGCAACATCCTCGGAGACGTCGCCCGGCTCGAGCCGCGCCACGACAACGTCCTTGATGCCGGCGCCTTGCAGCGCCGCGACTTCGGCCGGGCCGATCAGCGTGCCCTTTTTGAGCACGAGGCCGTCTTGCCGGATGGTATGCACGGCGGTCGCGCCGAGCGCGTCCTTGGGCGCCACCGCACCGAATTTCATGACACGGCTATAGCCCCCACCCTACCCTCCCCGGCTTGACGGGGGAGGGATTGGGAGGGCGTCGACCTCTTCGCGGAGCCGCTCGGTGATCTGGGCCATGATGGAGACGGCGATCTCGGCCGGCGACACCGCGCCGATATCGAGCCCGACCGGCGCGGCGATGCGCGCGATAGCGGCGTCGCTGACGCCTTGCGCCTTGAGCCGCTCGACGCGGCGCGCGTGGGTTTTGCGCGAGCCGAGCGCGCCGATATAGAAACAGTCGCGCGCGAGCGCGTGCAGCAGCGCCGGATCGTCGATCTTCGGATCGTGGGTGAGCGCGACGAAGGCGGTGTAGCGGTCGACATTGAGCGGCGGCAGCGCCTTGTCCGGCCACTCCGCGATCACTTTGACGTCCGGGAAAGCGCTCGGGCGAAGCAAAGGCGGTGCGCGGATCGACGATGGTCACGTCGTAGCCGAGAGCTTGCCGATCGGCGCCAGCGCCTGGCTGATATGCACGGCGCCGATGATGACGAGCTGCGGCGCCGGCACATAGACGGTGAGAAAGACTTTGCCTTCCGCCGTCTCTTCCATGCCGCTCTTGCTGGTGCGCAGATGCTCGGCGAGCAGCGGCCGCAGCGGATCCTTGGCGATGTCGGCGGCTTTGATCAGACGCTGCTTGCCGCTTTCGACATTGGTGACGACGATCGCGGCGCGCGCGCGCGGCGCGTTCGGCATTCAGCGCGGTGAGGATGTCGAGTTTCATTTTTTGGCGCGACGATCTTACTCCACCTTCTCGACAAACACCCGGATGGTGCCGCCGCAGGACAGCCCGACCTTCCAGGCGGTCTCGTCGGCGACGCCGAATTCCAGCATTTTCGGCTTGCCGCTCTCGATCACGTCGAGCGCCTCGGTGACCACGGCGCCTTCGACGCAGCCGCCGGACACCGAGCCGAGGAAGTTGCCCTCCTGGTCGATCACGAGGTTCGAGCCGACCGGCCGCGGCGCCGAGCCCCAGGTTTCGACCACGGTGGCGAGCGCGACGTCGCGGCCTTTTTTGCGCCAGTCTTCGGCGGCTTTGAGGATGTCGTTGTCGGTCGAGAGCATGGGCCTCTCCATTCCATTCGCTATATCCCAGTCGAATATAGCGTATCTATCCGTTATTATATAGGTCTTTACGCCACCCTTTGCATCCACGCTTTCGGGTCGGCGGAGCCGCCGCCCTTGGTCAGCGCGGCGACCAGCTCGGTCATCGATTCCAGATTGTGGATCGGCCGGAATTCGTCGACATAGGGCAGCATGGTCTTGATGCCGCGGGCGCGCGCCTCGAAGCCTTCGAAGCGAAGCAGCGGATTGAGCCAGATCAGCCGCCGGCAGGAGCGATGCAGCCGGTCGATCTCGAAGGCGAGCGTATCGTCGGCATCGCGCTCGAGCCCGTCGGTGATGAGAAGGACGATCGCGCCCTGGGTGAGCACGCGGCGCGCCCACAGCTTGTTGAAGGCGCGCAGCGACGAGGCGATGCGCGTGCCGCCCGACCAGTCCGGCACCGCCGCCGAGCAAGACGCCAGCGCATCGTCCGGATCGCGTTCGCGCAGCGCGCGGGTGACATTGGTCAGCCGGGTGCCGAACAAAAACGTCGAGACGCGCTTTCGCGCATCGGTGAGCGCGTGGAGAAAATGCAGAAAGACGCGGCTGTACTGGCTCATCGAGCCGGAGATGTCGAGCAGCGCCACGATCGGCGGCGGCTTGGTTTTCGGCCCGATGAAACGCAGATCGATGAAATCGCCGCCGCCTTTCATGCTGGCGCGCAAGGTGCGGCGGATATCGATGAGATGACCGCGCACATGCGGCGCCAGACGCCGCGTGCGCACTTCGGCGAGCGGCATGACCAGCCGCTTCATCGCCTCTTTTGCCGCGGCGATCTCGGCGCTGGTCATTTGCGCAAAATCTTTTTTTTGCAGCACTTCGCGGTCGGACACCGTCATGCGCGCATCGAGCTCGATCTCGCGCTCTTTTTTCAGCTTGTCGTCGAGCCCGGAATAAAGCGCCTCATGGACGCGCGTCGCGCCGGCCTGCGGCGCTTGCGGCGCCGTCGCCGGCGCCTGCGGCATCATCATCGCCATGAGCTGATCGATATAGCCGCGGCGGCGAAAGAAGATGCGGAACGCCTGGTCGAACAGGATGGTATGCTCGTGGCGCTTCACGAACACCGCATGCAGCGTCCAGTAAAAATCCTCGCGCGTGCCGACGCCGGCGGTCTTTAAGGCTTCGAGCGCATCGAGCACCGCGCCCGGCCCGACCGGAATGCCGGCCGCGCGCAGCGCGCGGGCGAAGTAGAGGATATTTTCGGCGAGGCGGCCCGGTTTCTCCCTCTCCCCAAGGGGAGTGGCTTGGGGTGAGGAGGTTCGAGCTTATCGGTCATCGCGAAGCTTTGTCCTGTACTCCGTCACCCTGAGGTGCGAGCGCAGCGAGCCTCGAAGGGCGAGGGCCCGAACGCCTGCAGACACCCTCGCCGGAGATGATAATAGTATTAGGGGTTACCTCAATTTGGCCCGCTGGTGACCGAAGTCACCAGCAAACCAGCAGAATATTCGGAACTATTTAGGAACGCTAAAAATGGCGATGCGACGGTTATCCATGTTGATGGTACCGAGCAGCGTACCGACGAAAACCCTCTTTTTGCCTTTCGTCGTCACGAGACGCCAACCGTTTCCGCCGATCATACGCTCGCCCCTTTTTGCCTTTTGTCCTTGTATTTCAATGTCATTTGCCATGTTAATATCCTTACTAGGGTTTAATTACCGCGCAATTCGGCGGCATTTTCAATATAGCAAATTATAATCTTATTGTCAACTATGAAATGAACCATATTTGGCCGGCGTCTTTTGAAGGCAAGCCAAGTTGAATTATTCCGCCGCCCGCAGCTCCGACTTCACCTCGTCGAGCAGCTCCTTGACCTTGGAGCCTTCGAGCTTGGCGATGTCGTCCTGATATTTGAGCAGCACGCCGAGCGTGTCGGAGACGGTGGCGGGATCGAGCGCGACAACGTCGAGCTCGGACAAGCGCCGCGGCCCAATCGAGCGTCTCGGCGACGCCGGGCGATTTGAACAGATCCTGCTTGCGCAGCGCCTGCACGAAACTCACCACCTGCTCGGATAGTTTTTTGCTCACGCCCGGCAGCTTGGTGCGCACGATGGCGAGCTCGCGCTCGGCACTCGGATAGCCGACCCAGTGATAGAGGCAGCGGCGCTTGAGCGCATCATGCACTTCGCGGGTGCGGTTCGAGGTGATGACCACGATGGGCGGATGCTCGGCCTTCACCGTGCCCATTTCCGGGATGGTGATCTGAAAATCGCCCAGCACTTCGAGCAAGAAACGCCTCGAAGGCCTCGTCGGTGCGGTCGATCTCGTCGATCAGCAGCACCGGCGCGCCGGCGGTGTCGGGCTCCAGCGCCTGCAGCAGCGGCCGCTTGATCAGGAAGCGCTCGGAGAACACGTCGTGTTCGAGCCGGTGCGGTCGCGCTCGCCTTCGGCCTCGGCGACGCGGATGGCGATCATCTGCGCGGCGTAATTCCACTCATAGACCGCGGCGGCGACATCGAGGCCCTCGTAGCATTGCAGCCGGATCAGCCGGCGGCCGAGCGTCGAGGACAGCACCTTGGCGATCTCGGTCTTGCCGACGCCGGCCTCGCCTTCGAGGAAGATCGGCCGGCCCATCTTGAGCGCCAGATAAAGCACCGTGCCGAGCGAGCGGTCGGCGAGATAGTCGGCCTCGGCCAAGAGGTTGACCGTGGCGTCGATGGAGGCCGGGAGCGGACGGGGGAAGGCTTGTTCATGAGTGCAATGTAGTCGTCATGACCGGATTTGTCGCCGCCGTCGGAGCATCGTTGCGCATGGCCAATGTAATGCGTCATCGCCGCAACGCACGATTCAGTGAACCCGCCGTTCCGGTGAATACCGGATGCCTGCTGGCGGGGCATGACAAGCGTGTCCGCTGCCGGCTTTGCCGATCGCCTCGGCCACCGCGCGCCGCGCCAGCACGGCGACGAGATGCGCGCGGTATTCGGCGCTGCCGTGAATGTCCGAGTTCATGCCGTCGGCCGGGATGGTCAGGCCTTCGAGCGATTTCGGCGAGAAGCGCTTCTTGAGCGCCTCCTCGAACGATTTCACCCGGAACACGCCGTTCGAGCCGGCGCCGGTGACGGCGACGCGGATTTCGCTGCCGCGCTTTGCCACGAACACGCCGACCAGCGCGAAGCGCGAGGCCTGATTGCGGAATTTCTGATAGGCCGCCTTCTTCGGCAGCGGGAAGATCACCTTGGTGATGATCTCCGACGGCTCCAGCACGGTCGAGAACATGCCGGTGAAGAAATCGTCGGCTTTGACGCGCCGCTTGTTGGTGACGATGGTGGCGCCGAGCCCGAGGCAGGCGGCCGGATAATCGGCATTGGGATCGTTGTTGGCGATCGAGCCGCCGATGGTGCCGCGGTGGCGCACCGCCGGATCGCCGATCAGGCCGGCGAGGTGCGCCAGCACCGGCGCGGCTTGCTGCACCACGGGCGAAGTGTTGACTTCGTTATGCGTCGTCATCGCGCCGATGGTGAGCGTGCGGCCGCTCTGCTCGATGCCGGACATGCCCTCGATCAGCGTCATGTCGACGATCTGCGGCGGCCCGGCGAGCCGGAGCTTCATGGTCGGCAACAGCGTCTGGCCGCCGGCGAGCAATTTGGCGTCGCGCGTTCTTGGTCAAAAGGCCGGCGGCCTGCCGCACGGTTTGCGGACGATGAAAGGTGAAGGCGTACATCGTAGTCCTCCGTTATGCCGCGCGCGGCATGCCTGTTTTCTGCAGCGCCGCCCACACCGTCGCCGGCGTGGCGGGCATGGCGAGATTTTCGGTGCCGATCGCATCGGTGATGGCGTTGATGACGGCGGCCGGCGCGGCGATGGCGCCGGCCTCGCCGCAGCCCTTGATGCCGAGCGGATTCGACGGGCACTTGGTCATCGTAGTGTCCACCTTCAACGTCGGGAAGTAGTCGGCGCGCGGCATGGCGTAGTCCATGAACGAGCCGGTCACGAGCTGGCCGTCCTTGTCGTAGACCGCGCCTTCGCACAACGCCTGGCCGACGCCTTGGGCGATGCCGCCGTGAACCTGGCCTTCGACGATCATCGGATTGACCACCACGCCGAAATCGTCGACCGCGGTCCAGGCCACGATGTCGGTATTGCCGGTCTCGGTGTCGACCTCGACCTCGCAGATGTGGCAGCCGGCCGGGAAGGTGAAATTGATCGGATCGTAGAACGCGCCCTCCTTCAGGCCGGGCTCGAGCTCGGCGCCGGAGAATTTGTGCGCGATATAGGCGTTGAGCGAAACGTCGCCCCAGGCCGCCGACTTGTCGGTGCCGGCGACGGAAAATTTGCCGTCCTTGAACTCGATGTCGCCTTCGGCGGCTTCGAGCAGATGGGCCGCGACTTTTTTCGCCTTGGCCTCGACCTTGTCGAGCGCCTTGACCAGAGCCGACATGCCGACCGCGCCGGAGCGCGAGCCGTAGGTGCCCATGCCGAACTGCACCTTGTCGGTATCGCCATGCACGACCGAGATGGTATCGATCGGAATGCCGAGCCGCTCGGACACGACCTGCGCGAACGTGGTCTCATGGCCTTGGCCGTGGGCGTGGGTGCCGGTGAGAATTCGACCGAGCCGGTCGGATTGACCCGCACCTCGGCGGATTCCCATAAACCGACGCCGCAGCCGAGCGAGCCGACGGCCTGCGACGGCGCGATGCCGCAGGCTTCGATATAAGTGGACAGGCCGATGCCGCGCAGCTTGCCGTGGCGCGCGGATTCGCGCTTGCGCTTGGCAAAGCCTTTGTAGTCGGCAAGCTCCATCGCCTTCTTCAGCGAGGCGTTATAGTCGCCGGTGTCATAGCTCATGATCACCGGCGTCTGGTGCGGGAAGTTTTTGATGAAGTTCTTGCGCCGCAGCTCGGCCGGATCCTGGCCCATTTCGCGGGCGCCGACTTCGACCAGCCGCTCGACCACGAAAGTCGCCTCGGGGCGGCCGGCGCCGCGATAGGCATCGACCGGACCGGTATTGGTGTAGACCGCGTCGACCTCGCAATAGATCTGCGGGATTTCGTACTGGCCCGACAACAGCGTGGCGTAGAGATAGGTCGGCACCGACGACGAGAAGGTCGACATATAGGCGCCGAGATTGGCGATGGTCTTGGCGCGCAAAGCCGTAATCTTGCCGTCGGCATCGAACGCCATCTCGGCATGAGTGACGTGATCGCGGCCGTGCGCGTCGGCAAGGAACGCCTCGGAGCGGTCGCACACCCATTTCACCGGCCGGCCGACGCGCTTGGACGCCCACAGCGCCACGACTTCCTCGGGATAGATGAAAATCTTCGAGCCGAATCCGCCGCCGACATCGGGCGCGATGACGCGCAACTTATGCTCCGGCGCCATGCCGACAAAGGCGGCGATGACGAGGCGCGCGACGTGCGGATTTTGCGTGGTGTTCCACAGCGTAAACGCGCCGGTGCCGGAATCGTAATCGCCGATCGCCGCGCGCGGCTCGATGGCGTTCGGCACCAGGCGGTTGTTGACGATGTCGAGCTTGGTGACGTGCTTGGCCGCCTTGAACGCGGCATCGACCGCCTTGGCGTCGCCGAGATGCCATTGGTAGATCGTATTGTTGGGCGCGATATCGTGGATTTGCGGCGCGCCGGGCTTTTGCGCCGCCGCGGGATCGGCGACGGCGGGCAGCACCGCGTAATCGACTTTGACTTTCTCGGCGGCGTCGCGCGCGGCCGGCAGCGTCTCAGCGAGCACCACGGCGATCGCATCGCCGACATGGCAGGCCTTGCCGTTGGCCAGCGCCGGATGCGCCGCCATTTTCATCGGCGAGCCGTCCTTGGAATGGATCATCCAGCCGCAGATCAGATTGCCGATCTTGTCGTTGGCAAGCTCGGCGCCGGTCAGCACCGCAACCACGCCCGGCATGGCGGATGCCGCTTTGGCGTCGATCGACTTGATCGTGGCATGGGCGTGCGGCGAGCGGATGAAATAGGCGTAAACCTGGCCGGGCCGGGTGATGTCGTCGGTGTAATGGCCCTTGCCGGTGATGAAGCGCTGATCTTCCTTGCGGCGCACCGAGACGCCGATACCGGTTCCGCTCATGGTATTGCCCTCCGGCAACTCACTCCTTGGAAAGGAAATTGCCCACCGGCAATTTCCTCCTCGGCACTTCCCTATTCGGCGGCTTTCGACGTCGCGCCGCCGCCGCGCATCGCGCGCGCGCCGGCGGCAATCGCTTTGACGATATTATGATAGCCGGTGCAGCGGCAGATATTGCCTTCGAGCTCTTCGCGGATGGTGCGGTCGTCGAGCTCGTTGCCCTTGCGCCGCACTATATCGACCGCGGTCATGATCATTCCAGGCGTGCAGTAGCCGCATTGCAGCCCGTGGTTTTCGCGGAACGCCTCCTGCATCGGGTGCAGCGGCCCGTCCGCCGGCGCCAGGCCTTCGATGGTCAGCACGTCGGCGCCTTCGAGCTGCAGCGCCAGAACGGTGCAGGATTTGATTGCCTTGCCGTTGACGTGCACGACGCAAGCGCCGCATTGCGAGGTGTCGCAGCCGACATGCGTGCCGGTGAGCCGCAGGTTCTCGCGCAGCAATTGCACGAGCAGCGTGCGCGGATCGACATTGGCGCTGATGGGTTTGCCGTTTACCGTCATCGAGACGGCTGCCGTGTCGGTCGCGGCCATGGCACTACCTCCCCTGCAAAATTCCGGTCAAACGTTACGATTTGCCGGCCGTGCTGGCCAGCCGGCCAGGTTCGGGGGCGAATTCGAGGCGATTTTGCCGGATTTCGCACCCGAAACGGCTGATACTCTGAACCGTGGCCTAGGCAGCGGTCAAGGGAGTTTCGCGGACATGCGGCGACGGCGGCATCAGCGGGGCCGGTTCGAACATGTTCAATTTTGACCAGACAACCCGCGCCTTAAGGGGAGAGATAACGGCGCGTCCGGGCTAACCGAGGGCGTTATGAATACGATCGTCCCATTCGTCGGCTCTGGAGTGTTTGAGCCCGCAGACATCAAGGTGATGTCCGATGCCTACAACCAGGCAATCGAAGACATTCACTGTTTCGGACGCCCCAATAAAATCGTATTGGCGATGATCGCCGCGCGGATTATAAAACTCACCAAAGCCGGCGAGCGCGACCCGCATCGTTTGTCTGAACGGGCTCTCGCGGTTTGCGGTTTCAAACGTCAGTGACGCGATCGCGAATATCTATCGGCAACCCGTCTGCGTCGGCCGCGGGCTATTGATTTCACGCGCTCTTCGGATTGACCGCCGCCGCAAAGTTCGCAAAAAAATCGTCGGCGACTTTCTTGGCGGCGCCGTTGACCAGCCGTTGGCCGAGTTGCGCCAGCTTGCCGCCGATCTGCGCATCGACGTCGTAGGACAACAGCGTGCCGCCGTCCTTCGGCGTCAGCTTGACCGTGGCGCCGCCCTTGGCAAAGCCGGCGACGCCGCCGTCGCCCTGGCCGGAAATCTTATAGCCGTGCGGCGGATCGAGATCCGACAGCGTCACCTTGCCTTTGAACTTGGCCTTCACCGGCCCGATCTTGACCGTGGCGACGGCCTGCATTTCGGTGTCGGAGAGCTTGTCGAGCTGTTCGCAGCCGGGAATGCAGGCCTTCAGCGTCGCCGGATCGTTGAGCTTCTCCCAAACGGTTTCCGGCGTGGCCGCGAGCTGGACTTCGCCGTTCATCGTCATCGCCATTGGCGTCACTCCCTGGCAGCACCCTGCCTATCGCTTACCGCCTCGCGCGGCGGCTGGAAAGGGTGCTAATAAGCGCCCAAACCTGCGGGAGGATAACGAATGCCGGATATCAAAGTCGACGACGGCTGCATCATCCATGTCGAAGTGGAAGGCCCGGACGGCGCGCCGGTGCTGATGCTGTCGAATTCGCTCGGCACCAACCTGCATATGTGGGACGACCAGGTCGCGCCATGGACGAAGCACTTCCGCCTGGTGCGCTACGACCGGCGCGGCCACGGCAAATCGAGCGTACCCAAGGGGCCTTACACCATGGAGCGGCTCGGCCGCGACGTGGTCGGCGTGCTCGATGCGCTCGGCATTGCCAAGATCAACTGGTGCGGCCTGTCGATGGGCGGCATGGTCGGGCAATGGCTCGGCGCCAATGCGGCCACGCGGATCGACAAGCTCATCCTGTCCAACACCGCCTGCTACTTCCCGGATAAATCGATCTGGGAGGGCCGGCTGAAAATGGTGCGCGAGAAAGGCCTGCGAAGCCATCGTCGACGCCAATATGGAACGCTGGTTCACCAAGGGTTTTCGCGAACGCGCCCCGCAAGCCATGGCGAAAATGCGCGAGATGTTTCTCGCCACCAAAGTCGACGGCTATTGCGGTTGCGGCGAGGCGATCCGCGACATGGATCATCGGCCGCTGTTGGCCAAGATCACGGCGCCGACCTTGGTGATCGCGGGGCGGCACGATCCGGCAACGCCGCTTGAAGGCAACGAGTTCATCAAACAGCACATTCCCGGCGCGCAGATCGCGGTGCTCGACGCGGCGCATATCGCCAATCTGGAGCAGCCGCAGGTTTACGCCGATACGGTGCTGAAGTTTTTGCGCTCGAAAAATAGCCTGGATGAGCGAAGCGACATCCGGGAACAATCAAACGGCTGAATGCCCGCCCGGATTTCGCTGCGCTCATCAGACTGCTTCATCCGCCGCGCCGGTCGCGGAATTCGTGCGGCGCGGTTCCGGTCTGCTTGCGGAAGAAACGCGCGAAGTGCGACGGATCGGCGAAAGCAAGCTCTTCGGCGATGTCATGGATCGGCTGCGCGGTGAAGACGAGCTGGCGCTTGGCTTCGCTGAGCACGCGCTGGCGGATGAGATGGCCCGCGGTGACGCCGGTTGCGCGCTTGACGTGGTCGTTGAGCCGATCGACGGACATGCCGAGTTTTTCGGCGTAGAAGGCAAGCAGATGTTCCTTGCGGAAGAACTCCTCGATCAGCGCCCGCAATTGCGCGACCGTGGCGTCGGCCGGATAGAGAGTGACAGCCCCGCCGCGCGCGCGGCTCGCGGCAAGCCGCGCCACGGCGACGGCGATCAACACGAGGAGCCCGCGCATCGCCAGCCGATAACCTTCGCGCGCCAGACCGTGCTCCTCGGACAATTCCCTGCACAGCGCCGATAGCCGCGCCAGCTCCGCCGCGTCGTCGATCGGCACGATAGGATGCGCGCCAAGCGCGCGCAGGCGCGCCATCGCCTCGCCGCTGCGGTCGGCGAGCCCGCTGGCGGCGTCTTCGCCAAAGCTGACCACCCAGCCGTCAGTGACGTTCGGCTCGAAGCGAAAGCCATGCGCGGTCGCCGCGGGAACGAGAATCGCGACCGGCGCGGCAAACGTCAGCCTCGCCAGATCGAACGTCATCTCGCCGCCGCCGCGTTCGATCAGCAGGATCTGGAACAGGTTGCGATGGCGGTGGGCGCGGATGGTCCAGTCGTGGACCGACGAGCGCGCGGCGATGGCTTCGATGTGAATGAAATCGAACGCAGCATCGTCCGGCGGATCGCCGTACAGATGAAACAGCGGCAGCGCGTTCGACATAGGTTCGGCATAGCGTTCGAGATGGCCGCAGCATAGGCCGATTACGCCCGAGAAGAAGACGCCGCAGCATCGCGGCCTAAACCGTGCACAAAAAAAGCGGCAGCCCGGACCGAACCGGGCTGCCGCCTTGCCGACAAAGACCGTTAGCGGTTGAAACCGCCCTGGCCGCCGTCCTGCTGGCCGCCCTGACCGGGCTTGTTCTGCGTGCCTTGCTGTTGCTGGCCGGGCTTATTCTGCCCGCCCTGCTGCTGCTGGCCGGGCTTGTTCTGGCCGCCCTGTTGCGGATTGCTTTGGCTTTGCTGGTCGCGCTGCGGATTGTTTTGCTCGTTCGCCATCGGGACGCTCTCCGTGATGTTGAGGGGTTTGGAACCGCATGAACCCCGCCCAATCCGACAACCAGGGAACCGGGCGGAGGTTCCCCGGACTTGTGCCTGGAACCGTGACCAACAGATTGAAATTTCACAGAGAATTATCGGGATTGCTACAAAAGCCCGGCAAGCCCGCGCTCGACCCCGGCTTACACCGGCTTATAGGCCCGGTCGTGATAAACCAGCGCCGGACCGGCCGGCCCGACCCGCACCGCTTCGACCGCGCCGAATACGACATTATGCGAGGCCATGACTTTGGTTTCGATGGTGCGACAATCGAACGCGACCACGGCGGACGCGAGCACCGGCGATCCGGTCTTGAGCGTGATCCATTCGCCGACAGAAAATCGCTCGTGCAGATGCACGCCGCTTCGTCCCGCAAACAGATCGGCGAGCTTCTCTTCGCTGGCCGGCAGCGTGTTGACGCAGAACACGCCGTTCTGCGCCAGCACCGGCGCCGAATTGCTGCGGCGGTTGAGACAAACCAGAAGCATCGCCGGGGTATCGGACACCGAGCATACCGCGGTGGCGGTGAAGCCGCTTAAGCCCGCGGCGCCGGCGGTGGTGACGACGTGCACGGCGGCGCCGAGCCGCGCCATCGCCTCGCGGAACACCAGCGACTCGACGCTGGCAATCGGTCCCGGCGCCACCGCGGTGAAAGCGCCGTCCATCGCATCGTCGGGCCGTTGGTCGATCCAGCTCATTTTATACTCTGTCATCGTCCGCGGAGGCGGACAATCCAGTATCCACCTTGCATGCAGACTTTAGCAATAAGTGCGGCGCATACTGGATGCTCCGCCGTCGCGGAGCATGACAACTGTCACTCCGCCGCGCGCAACACTTCAGGCAGGCCGGGATAAGCGACATCGTCGGGATTGAGCCACGCCGGATCGGTCCAGCCGTTCTCGTCGTATTCGGCCATGCATTGCTCGGCAAGCGCCGTCATCTGCGCCATCGTTCCGGACGTGCGCGCGTTCCACAGCGCCTGGATGCGGATGTCTTCGTGATTGCCGGCATAATTGCGCTCATAGAGCTCGTGGCGGCCGCCGAACTCGGTGCCGATGGCGTCCCAAAGGAGCTTCATGATCTTGATGCGCTCCTTGTAACCGATGCCGTAGGAGCCGCGCACGTAGCGCGCCAGGTAACGGTCGATCGCGGGATTTTTGAAATCCTTGGTCGAGGACGGCAGATAAATCAGCGACGAGGCGACAATCTTGTCGACGATTTCCTTGACGCGCCCGTAGGCGTCGCCGGCGAACACCCGATAGCTCGATCCCGATTGCAGGTTAGGCAGCACCGCGCCGTTGACCCAGGGCGTCGGATTCATCGCCATGGCGTCGGTCAGCGCCCAGAACAGGTTGCGCCAGGCGATGACCTCGCCGAGCATCGCTTGATTGCCGCGAAACTCATCGGAGCCGGCCGCGTGCAAGGCCTTGGCGAGGATGCCGACGAGAAAGTCGAGCTTGACCGCAAGCCGCGTGCAGCCTTGGAACTGATAGCCGGCCAAAAAACCGGACTGCGGAAAAAAGACCTTCAACTTTTCCAGATCGCGATGCAGCAGCACGTCTTCCCAGGGAATAAAGACGTTGTCGAACACAAAGATCGCATCGTTCTCGTCGAAACGCGACGACAGCGGGTAATCGAACGGCGTGCCCATCACGCTCGCCGTCATCTCGTAGGAGGTTCGGCAGAATAGTTTCACGCCCGGCGCGTTCATCGGCGCGATGAACATCACCGCGAGATCGGTATCGTGCAGCGGCACCGCGGCGTTCTGGCCGAGAAAATTATAATGCGTCAGCGCCGACGCGGTCGCCACCACTTTGGCGCCGGAGATATAGATGCCGGCGTCGGTGTCCTTTTGGATGGTGATGAACACGTCCTTGACCTGATCGACCGGCTTCGAGCGGTCGACCGGCGGATTGACGATGGCGTGATTCATGAACAGCACGTTCTCTTGGGCGCGGCGGTACCAGGCTTTGGCGTTGCCGGCGAACTTGCCGTAAAAATCGTAATTGGCGCCGAGCGTGTTCATCAGCGACGCCTTGTAATCCGGCGAGCGGCCCATCCAGCCGTAGGACATGCGCGCCCACAGCGCGATGGCGTCGCGTTGCGCCACCAATTCCTCACGCGAGTGCGCGGCGCGAAAGAATTTATGGGTAAAGCCCGACGAGCCGGTATCGGTCGGACCGGTCAGCACGCCCTTGGTCCGCTCGTCGTGCAGCGCGTCGTAAAGCCGCCCGATCGAGCGTGCGGCGTTGCGGAACGCCGGATGCGTGGTGACGTCCTTTACGCGCTCGCCATAGACATAGACCTCGCGGCCGTCACGCAGGCTTTCGAGATATTCCGCCCCGGTGAATGGCCGACCCTTGCCGGCGATGACGTCCTCGGATTTGACCCGATCCATCGCGGTCTCTCCCTGATTTGGCTGCCAAATCGCGCTGTGCTGGCGTAGCCCGCGGATGCGGTCACGGCAATACCGGCCCGCGGCACACTCCTGACGCGCTGCGGCACGAGGCCCGCGCCGTTGCCGCGCCGCGGCACCCCTGTTAAGCCTTAAGCGGTTGTCGGCCGGGCAGCCATGCGGAGGTCCGCAGGACGCATGGACGTCTTTCTCCAACAGCTCATCAACGGCATTACGCTCGGCTCGATCTACGGGCTGATCGCGATCGGCTACACGATGGTGTTCGGCATCATCGGCATGGTGAACTTCGCCCATGGCGACGTGTTCAT
This sequence comes from uncultured Alphaproteobacteria bacterium, assembly GCA_963816565.1. Lineage (GTDB taxonomy): Bacteria > Pseudomonadota > Alphaproteobacteria > Rhizobiales > Xanthobacteraceae > BOG-931. The sequence goes on from CAWFLM010000016.1 coordinate 173,079, forward strand.
GGTCTCCGCCTTCATCGCGCTCATCACCTTCCTCCTCCTGACCACCTGGCTTGGCATATCCTCGGTCGTGCTGGCGTTATTGATCGTGCTCGTCGTCGCGATGCTGTTCACCTCGCTGGTCAATTGGGTGATCGAACGCATCGCCTACCGGCCGTTGCGCGGCTCGTTTCGCCTTGCGCCGCTGATCTCGGCGATCGGCATGTCGATCTTCCTGTCGAATTTCGTTCAGGTCACCCAGGGACCGCGCAACAAATCGATCCCGCCGATGATCAGCGGCGAATTCGTGCTGTTCACCCACAACAATTATCCGGTCACGCTGTCGTATAAGCAGCTGATCATCTGGGGCGTCACCGCGGTGCTCTTGTTGGCATTCTGGTATCTGGTGGCCAGGACCAAGCTCGGCCGCGCGCAACGCGCCTGCGAGCAGGATCGGAAGATGGCGGCGCTGGTCGGCGTCAATGTCGACCGCACCATCGCCACCACCTTCGTGATCGCGGCCGCGCTCGCCGCCGTCGCCGGCACGATGTACCTGATGTATTACGGCGTGGTCACGTTTTCCGACGGCTTCGTGCCCGGCGTGAAGGCGTTTACGGCCGCGGTGCTCGGCGGCATCGGGTCGTTGCCGGGCGCGGTCATCGGCGGCTTGTTGATCGGACTGATCGAGACCATGTGGTCGGCGTACTTCTCCATCGATTACAAGGACGTCGCCGCGTTCTCGGTGCTGGCGATCGCGCTGATCTTCCTGCCGCAGGGACTGTTCGGCCGTCCGGACGTCGAGAAGGTGTGAGGTGACGGCGCTCGCCAAGTCCGCAGGCGACGATCTGCGCCCGCGCCAAGCGCCGGTCGGGGGCCGCGTCGACCCGCTAGCGGCGCTGCGCGACGCCGGGATCACCGCTGCGATCGCGTTCGGTCTGTTCCTGCCGCTGATCGGCTTTGAGACCCAAGTCAACGGCGACAATGCGCTGATCCTGACGACGCGCTGGCCGCTGTTGTTCGCCGTGGTCGCGGCCGTCGGCGTCGGCCGGCTCGGCTATTCGCTGCTGCTCGAACCGCGACTGAGGGCGCGCGCCATGCGACCGGTCGCGACCGCGCCGCCGGCATGGCGCAGCATCGTCGGCAAGTGGTTCGTTCCCTTCGCCATCGGTTTTGTCGTCGTCTATCCGGCGCTGGTGCTGGCCACCGCCGGATTATCCCGCAGCGTGAAGTGGATCGACAATTTCGGCATCCAGATTCTGATCTATGTGATGCTCGGCTGGGGGCTCAACATCGTGGTCGGGCTCGCCGGCCTGCTCGACCTCGGCTATGTCGCGTTTTACGCGGTCGGCGCCTATTCCTATGCGCTGCTCGCCAAGACTCTCGGCCTGTCATTCTGGGTTCTGTTGCCGGTCGCCGGCATGCTGGCTTCGTTCTGGGGCATTCTGCTCGGCTTCCCGGTGTTGCGGCTGCGCGGCGATTATCTCGCCATCGTCACGCTCGCCTTCGGCGAGATCATCCGCATGGTGATCATTAATTTCACCGCGCTGACCAACGGCTATGCCGGCATCGGCGGCATTCCACGGCCGTCGTTTTTCGGCATTCCGTTCAATGCCGACGATAACGGCTTTGCCGCCGTGTTCGGACTGCCGTTCAGCCCGGTCTATCGGGTCGTCTTTCTCTATTACGTCATCCTGGCGCTGGCGCTGCTGACCGCTTTCGTCACCGTGCGGTTGCGGCGACTGCCGGTCGGCCGCGCCTGGGAGGCCTTGCGCGAGGACGAAATCGCTTGCCGTTCGCTCGGCATCAATACCACCAACACCAAGCTTACCGCATTTGCCATGGGCGCGATGTTCGCCGGCTTTGCCGGCTCGTTCTTCGCCACCCGGCAAGGCTTCATCTCGCCGGAATCCTTCACGTTCCTGGAGTCCGCCACCATCCTGTCGATCGTGGTGCTCGGCGGTATGGGCAGCCAGATCGGCGTCGCCATCGCCGCCATCGTGATGATCGGCGGCACCGAGATCATGCGCGATCTCGATTTCCTTAAGGCGATTTTTGGCCCGACTTTCGATCCGACCCAATACCGCATGCTCATCTTCGGCTTCGCCATGGTGCTGATCATGGTCTGGCGGCCTCGCGGGCTGATCTCAAGCCGCCAACCTTCGGTGTTCCTTAAAGAACGCAAGAGCATCGCCGGCGACCTGGTCAAGGAAGGCCACGGTTAGCGAATGATCCCGAAAAGTGGGAACCGGTTTTCGGAATAGATCATGAGCCAACAAAATATCGCGGCCGACACTTTGCTTCGCGTCGAGCATTTGACCATGCGGTTCGGCGGCCTGCTCGCGGTCGACGATGTCAGCTTTGACGTCGGCCAAGGCGCCATCACCGCGCTGATCGGGCCGAACGGCGCCGGCAAGACCACGGTGTTCAACTGCATCACCGGCTTCTACAAGCCGAGCACCGGACGGCTGGCGCTGCGCCACGGCGATGGCACAGTGTGGAACGAACTCGAAACTCTCACCGCCTCCGGCGCCAGAAGCGTAACGGACAAGAACGGCGCGCTTTATCTGCTCGAGCGCATGCCGGATTATCTGGTCGCGCAACGGGCGCGGGTCGCGCGCACGTTCCAGAACATCCGGCTGTTTCCGGGCATGACGGCGCTGGAAAATCTGTTGGTCGCGCAACACAACAGGCTGATGCTCGCCTCCGGCTATACGCTTCTTGGCGTGCTCGGCTTTCCCTCTTACGCGCAGGCCGAGCGCGCGGCGATCGACAAGGCGCGCTCATGGCTCGACCGCATCGGGTTGACCGCACGTGCCGACGACCCGGCCGGCGACCTGCCCTATGGCGCGCAGCGGCGGCTCGAAATCGCCCGCGCCATGTGCACCGAGCCGGTGCTGCTGTGCCTCGACGAGCCGGCGGCCGGGCTTAATCCGCGCGAGAGCGCCGAGCTCAACGCCCTGCTGCTCGCCATCCGCGACGAGTTCGCCATCTCCGTGCTCCTGATCGAGCACGACATGACGGTGGTGATGGAGATTTCCGATCATATCGTCGTGCTCGACTACGGCGTGAAGATCGCCGACGGCGCGCCGGACGCCGTGCGCAACGATGACAGGGTCATCGCCGCCTATCTCGGCGTCGCCGAAGAAGTCGTTGACGATGCCAAAGCCGAGGCCGGGCTATGACCGCGCCGCTGCTTTCCGTTCGCGGCGTCAAGACGTTCTACGGCCGCGTCATGGCGCTCAAAGGCGTCGACCTCGACGTCAATGACGGCGAGATCGTCACTCTGATCGGCGCCAACGGCGCCGGCAAGTCCACTCTGATGATGACGATCTGCGGCAATCCGCGCGCACGCGAGGGCTTCATTCGCTTTGCCGACCGCGACATTACCGCGCTGCCGACCCATGAAATCGCCAAGCTACGCATCGCCCAAGCGCCCGAGGGCCGGCGCATTTTTCCGCGCATGACGGTGCTGGAAAACCTGCAGATGGGGGCGACCATCGCCGAACCTACGAGTTTCGCCGACGACCTCGAACGCGTCGTCGCGCTGTTTCCCCGCCTCAAACAACGCCTCGGCCAGCGCGGCGGGACGCTGTCCGGCGGCGAACAGCAGATGCTGGCGATCGCGCGCGCGCTGATGAGCCGGCCGCGGCTCCTTCTGCTCGACGAGCCGTCGCTCGGGCTGGCGCCGTTGATGGTGCGGCAAATCTTCGACGCCATCAGGGCGCTCAACCGCGACGAGGGCTTGACCGTATTTCTGGTCGAGCAGAATGCTTTTCACGCGCTCCGCCTGGCGCACCGCGGCTACGTCATGGTCAATGGCTTGATTACGCTGTCGGGTTCCGGACGCGAGCTGTTGGAGCGGCCGGAAATCAAATCTGCCTATCTCGAAGGCGGGCGGTAACAATCGGAAACTGCTCATGGACGATGCGGCTTCCTCACTCGGCAGCTTCTTCTTCGAGGAAGGCTCGTTCGGCGTGTTCGTGCTGGTGACCGTCATCCTTGGCGGCGGCGCCGCAACGCTGGCGGGCCGGGCCGTCGCCGCGACCTGGCGGCCGTGGTGGCAATTGGTGGCCTATGCGCTGATCTTAGGCGTGGCCGTCCGCTTCATTCATTTCAGCCTGTTCGGCGGCACGCTCTTGTCGCCGCATTATTACCTGGTCGACAGCGCGTTCTGCATGGCGTTCGGATTTCTCGGCTTCCGCATCGCCCGGGCCGCCCAGATGGTCCAGCATTATCATTGGATCATCGAGCCGGCCGGTCCGCTGCGCTGGCGCCGCAAGCCGCGCTGACGTAATGTTGCCGTCACGGTACGAGAGCCGGCTCCATCCGAAGGAGAACGAGCGATGAAAAAGATCACCACGCTGGGTCTTGGTCTGGGCTTTGCCATTGCGGTCGCCGCCATGACGGCGGGAGGCGCCGCCGCCCAGGTCAAGATCGGGGTCGCCGGCCCGATCACCGGCCCGAACGCCGCCACCGGCGCGCAAATGAAGAACGGCGTCGACCAGGCCGCCGCCGATCTCAATAAGACCGGCGGCATTCTCGGCCAGAAGATCACGGTGGAATACGGCGACGACGTTTCCGATCCCAAGCAAGGCGTCTCGGTCGCCAACGATTTTGCCGCCGACGGTGTAAAGTTCGTGATCGGCAATTACAATTCCGGCGTCACCATCCCGTCCTCGGAGGTCTATCAGGAGAACGGCATTCTGGAGATCACGCCGGCCTCGACCAATCCGACGGTCACCGAGCGCGGCATGTGGAACATTTTCCGCGTCTGCGGCCGCGACGACCAGCAGGGCAAGGTCGCCGGCGAATACATCCTCAAGCATTTCAAAGGCAAGCGCATCGCCTTCGTCAACGACAAGACCACATACGGCAAGGGCCTCGCCGACGAGACATTAAAGACGATCAAGGCCGGCGGCATGGACTCCGTGCTCTACGAGGGCATCAATACCGGCGAGAAGGATTATTCGGCGCTGGTGTCCAAGATCAAGCAATCGCGCGCCGATCTTGGTTTATTTCGGCGGCCTTTACACCGAAGCCGGCCTGATCGTGCGGCAGATGCGCGACCAGGGCGTCACCGCGCCGCTGATGGGCGGCGACGGCATCACCTCCGACGAGTTCGCTTCTGTCGGCGGCCCGGGCGTCGTCGGCTCGCTGATGACCTACGGCCCCGATCCGCGCAACCGGCCGGAGGCCAAGGCCGTGGTGGCGGAATTCCGCGCCAAGAATTTCGAACCGGAGGCCTACACGCTCTACAGCTACGCCGCGCGTGCAGATCATCGCGCAGGCGGCGACCGCGGCCAATTCGCTCGATCCGAAGAAGGTCGCCGACAAAATGCATTCCGGCATGACTTTCAAAACCGTGATCGGCAATATCTCCTACGACAAGAAGGGCGATATCACACGGCTCGACTATGTCGTCTATCGCTGGGTGAAGCAGCCCGACGGCAAAATCACTTATGTCGAGCTGCCCGGCGCGCCGACGAACTAGAACGCGTACTTATAAATCGAGGTTGGTTGGCGGGTGGTAAGTAAATTGTCCGCTTTACTCCCGAAAGCGGACACGAAGGCGGGTGGTCCGCGTCTCCGCTTTGGGCCAATAGGTGACAAAGTGCGGTGCGGCAAACGGTGTGCTATTCGATCACCTCGTCGGTAGCGACCAGAATTGTATTCGGCACCGCGATGCCGAGCGCCTTCGCCGTTTTGAGATTGATCACCAGCTCAAACTTAGTTGGCTGCACCACAGGCAAGTCAGCTGGCTTCGCACCTTTGAGGATTTTCGCAGTGTAGACGCCAGCTTGGCGATACACGTCCGCAATGCTGGGTGCATAGCTTATCAAGCCGCCCGCTGCGACGTATTCCCGTAGATTGTACATTGTGGGGATCGCAAGGCGGGATACCAGCGCAACGATTTGGTCGCGCTGAGCATTAAGAAAAGGATCGGAGCCGATCAGGACGGCGTTAATCCGATGCCGGGTGAAATTCGCGAATGCTGCGTCGATTTCGCCTGCGCTGCTGGCGCTCTGGACATAGAGACTTGCCCCGAGTGTCTGTGCGGCCTCCTGCGCGGCCCGCACCTCTGCCCCGGAACTTGGTCGGGCCATATTGGTTAGAAGGCCGATCGATGTGGCTGCCGGCACCAACTCACGCAGCAACTCCAGCCGCTTCGCCACAAGTTCATTGATCAGGAAGCTTACTCCCGTGATATTGCCGCCTGGTTGGTTGAGGCTTGATACAAGACCAAGTTCGACCGGGTTGCCTCCACTGGTGAAGACGATAGGGATCGTCCTCGTGGCCGCCTTCGCAGCCAGCGCCGCGGGAGGACCGCCGGCAAAGATCACGTCGACGCGACGGTCAACTAAATCAGTCGCTAGCCCGGGAGTTGATTATAAGACCCCTCTGCCAGCGGTACTCGATGGCCAAATTCTGGTGCTCGACATAACCACTTTCGATCAAGCTCTGACGGAAGGCAGCAACGAGTTGGGCGGAGGGCCGGACGAGCCACTGTTCAGGAACCCTATCACTGGCATCGCCGACTGCTGCGCACGCGAGGCAAACGGCCAAACAAGCGCTGAGCTGCCAGTCAATAAGATGAAATCACGCCGCCTCATAATCCGCCCGGCTTATGACAACGCACCGCGCAGGATAACACAGGAGCGGAGATTTAGGGCTGCTCGACGCGCGAGCTAACGTCGCACTTGGGTATTAGCGGACATGACGACAACTCGGCGCGATGTCGCTTTAAAAGCAGAAATTGGCTGGTGTTTATGAGTCAGCTGATCAGCCAATCTTGCCGAGCGCCGGGAAAGTCGCCAGCAGCCAGTAACTCGCCTCGCTGACCGTGCCCGTGAGAAAGGCGATACCGGTCAGGACGAGAAGGCCGCCCATCGCCTTTTCCACCAGGCCGAGATGGGCGCGGAAGCGGGCGAGAAAGGCCGCGAACGGCTCGACCGCGAACGCCGCGACCAAAAACGGCACGCCGAGGCCGAGCGAATAGACGGCGAGGAGACCAGCACCCTTGGCGAGCGTTGCTTCGCGAGGCGGCCACCGCAAGAATGGCAGCAAGGATCGGTCCGATGCACGGCGTCCAGCCGAGCGCAAAGGCAAAGCCCATCAGATAGGCGCCCCACAGGCCGACCGGCTTTGCCATGGCGAGACGCTTCTCGCGCATCAGCCAGGCAATCGGCGTCAATCCGAGAAAGTGCAGGCCCATGATGATGATGCCGATGCCGGCCAGCGTCGCGAGCGGTCCTGAATAGACCCGCAACAGCCCGCCGATGGCGCTGGCGCTGGCGCCGAGCGCGATGAACACGGTGGAAAAGCCGAGCACGAACAGAATTGCCGCGGCGATGGTGTCGCGCCGCACCCGCGGCTCGGCTTCCGCATCGGCGAAGCGTTCGAGCGAGGTGCCGGTAAGGTAGACAAGATAAGGCGGCACCAGCGGCAAAACGCAGGGCGACAGAAAGCTCAGCATCCCGGCGAGGAGCGCGGCAGCGATCGTGACATTCATGGCGGCATCAAATGCACCGACCGAAGCGGCGATTGCAAGGCGGCCGCGTCATTCCGGGGCGGCCCTATTGGGGCCGAGCCCGGAATCCATACCCCCTGCCGCCTAGGCAAATTTCAGTGCTAGTTCTGCAGAACCTGTGATTATGGATTCCGGGCTCGCGCCTTCAGCGCGCCCCGGAATGACGAGAACGCAGATGCGCAACCTGATCACCGACGTCCCAGGGCTTAAAGTCGGCCATGCCGAGGACATCCGTCTTGGCTCCGGCTCGACCGCAGTCATTTTCGAGGAGCCGGCGGTCGCCTCGATCGACCTGCGCGGCGGCGGGCCGGGCACGCGGGAAACCGCGCTGCTCGATCCGGCGCAGACTGTAGAGGGCATCGACGCCATCGCTTTGTCCGGCGGCTCGGCCTTCGGGCTCGATGCGGCGTCCGGCGTGCAGGCCTGGCTGCGCGAACAGGGCCGCGGCTTTGCGGTGCGCACCGCGCGCGTTCCGATCGTTCCGGCAGCCATCTTGTTCGACCTGCTCAGCGGCGGGAACAAGGATTGGGGCCGCTATCCGCCCTATCGCGAATTTGGCTATGCGGCGGCGGCCAGTGCCGGTGTGGACTTCGCGCTGGGCAGCGTCGGCGCCGGCACCGGCGCGACCACGGTGAATTGCAAGGGCGGCATCGGCTCGGCATCGGCGCAAAGCCCGGAAGGTTTCGCCGTCGGCGCGCTCGCGGCGGTGAACGCCGCGGGCAGCGTCTCGATCGGCAGCGGTCCATGGTTCTGGGCGGCGCCATTCGAACAAAACGGCGAATACGGCGGCCGCGGCCTACCGCAGCCGTTCCCGCCGCAAGCGCTTCGAGCCGCGCACCAAGGGCGGCACGCGCGAGAACACGACGCTCGTCGTCGTCGCCACCGACGCGATATTGACCAAGGCGCAGGCCAAGCGCCTCGCCGTGATGGCGCAATCCGGCCTGTCGCGCGCGATCTATCCGGTCCACAGCCCGCTCGACGGCGACGTCTTGTTCGCGGCCTCGACCGGACGCCGGCCGCTTGCCGACCCGACGCTTGGCCTGACCGCGCTCGGCGCGCTTGCCGCCAATGTCGCGGCCCGCGCCATCGCGCGGGGGGTTTATGCGGCCGCCGCGCTGCCCTTGGCCGGCGCGATGCCAAGCTGGCAGGATCAATTCGGCCGTTAGCTCAACGCCTTCAGCGAGCTTGTGAATTTTTAACCTTGCGGCGGAAACCACGACTGAGATTCTCCACCGGCGGAACCCTGGTTTTTATTGACTCGTCGCAGGATTGCGCCTTCACTTCGTGAACGGCTGGTATTGTGGATTTGCGGCGGAGGGTTCGATGCGCGTCGTCGGTGTTGTCTTTGCGGCGTTGCTCACACTGGGTCTCGCGGCGTTCGGCGTTGTCGCGGCGCAAAAATCGTCCGGAACAGGCTCGCTGGTCGCTCTCGCCGAGCACATTTTCTCGCCCGCGCAGGCAACGAGTGCGACGGTCGCGACCGGAGCGCAAGCCAGTCAGACGCCGATGCTCAGACCTCTCCGGCCCAGTCGCCCGTCATCAAAGTGTCGGAAACCGCCACGTCGACGCAGCCGGCCGCCCCCCGCCACGCTCGTCGTTGCCCAGAATTCCGCAGCGGCCGCCCCGGCTGCGCCGGCGCCTGCCGCCGTGAGCGCAAGCGGCGCGCCCAGCGCCTCCGGCACCTCGCCTTGGCCGACCACCCTGCCTCAGTGCAACAATCCCGACGCGCTCGGCATGTCGCGCATCGTTCAGATCGACACCACGGGCGGCCCGGCGTTCGGCACGGAGCATTTCAAGCAATATGACTTCCTGCACGAGAAGGAAGTGGTGCTGACCTTCGACGACGGCCCGTGGCCCGAAAATACGCCGATGGTGCTCAAGGCGCTGCAGGACAATTGCGTGCGCGCGACGTTCTTCGAGATCGGCGAGCACGCCACCTGGGCCCCGCAATTGACCAAGGCGCTGGTCGATGCCGGCATGACGGTCGGCAGCCATACTTGGTCGCACAAGGATTTGGCGAAAAATCCGTACGCCAAGGATATCGAGCAGGCCAAGCAAGAGATCGAAATGGGCGTCAGCGCCGTGCATATGGCGGCCGCCGGCGGCCCGATCGCGCCGTTCTTCCGCTTCCCCGATCTGCAAATGCCGCCCGACCTGATCGCTTATCTCGGCACGCGCAATATCGCCACCTTCTCGACCGACATCGACACCTTCGACTTCAAGATCCGCAAGCCGGATGAAGTGGTCAAATCGGTGATGACCAAGCTCGCCAAGAACGGCAAGGGCATTTTGCTGATGCACGACTTCCAGCACGCGACGGCGGAAGCCATGCCGGAAGTTCTGCACCAGCTTCACCTCGCCGGCTACAAAGTCGTGGGCTTGGTGCCGAAATTCGCGGTGACGACGATCCCGAAATACGATGACCTGGTGAAGGCCAACGACAAATTCTCGTCGAGCAACAACACGCGGCCCGAGAACAGCGTCATCAAGACGATCAGCGAATAACCGTCATTGCGGGGCGGCTACTTGGTGAACCGTTCCGCCGCATAAGGCTGCGGATCGCAGAACGGCGTCGCGCCGGTCATCATCTCGGCGAGCAGCCGGCCGGTTGCCGGGCCGAGCGTCAGCCCCCAATGCGCATGACCGCAGGCGAGCCATAATCCGGCTCGTCCCGGTGCGCGGCCGATCACCGGCCGGGAATCGGCAAAGCACGGACGCGCGCCGAGCCAAGTTTTTCCACCAAATGGCTGCGCCTCGACTGGATCGCCGAGTGGAAACAGCTCTTGTGCCGCCGGCAGCAGGCGCTTGAACTGCACCGGCGTCGGCGGCGCGTCGCGGGCGGCGAACTCGATGCCGGTGGTCAAGCGGATGCCCTGCTCCATCGGCGTCAGCACATAGCCGTTCTCGGCGTCGAGCACCGGCCGCGCCAGCGCGGCATTGCCTTGGGCACGAAAATGGCGGTGATAGCCGCGCTTGACCGCGAGCGGCAGTTTTATGCCGAGCGGGTCGAGCACATCAGGCAGCCACGGCCCGAGCGCGATGACGATCTCGTCCGCATCGAGCGGGCCGGACGCCGTCTCGACGCGCCAATGCGGATGCACGCGATGCAGCGTTCGCGCGTCCCCGCTAAACGACAACCCGCCGAGCGCGGCAAAGCGCGCCGCATAAGCGCGCGTCACGGCGAGCGGATTGCTCAGGCTCACCGCACCGGTCCAGTGCACTGCGTGACGGAATACCGGCTTAAGCGAGGGTTCGAGCGCCCGCGCCGCCTCGCGCTCGAGCGGGATATTGGCGATGCCGAGTTTGGCGGCCAGATCGAGCTCGCGCGCAACGCCGGCAAACCCCTTCTCGGTGCGATAGAGCTTCAGCCAGCCGGTGCGGCGCAGATATTTGGCCGCGCCGAACTCCAGGCTCAGCGCCTCATGCTCGGCGACCGCGTGCGCAAACAACGGCCGCATCAATCGCGCGGTTTCTGCCAACCGTTCCGGCTGCGACGCGGCGCGGAAGGCCAAAAGCCAGGGCGCGATCTTCGGCAGGAACGCGAGATGATAATTGGCGAGCGGCGAGCGTTTGAGCGCGATGCGAAGGAGCGTTCTCCAATCCGACGGGAATGCCGCCGGAAAGATGGTGTTGCCCTCGATAATGCCGGCATTGCCATAAGAGGTCCCCTCGCCCGCGCCGCCGCGGTCGACCAGCGCCACCGAGCGGCCGCGCTTGACCAGATGCAGTGCGACCGAGGCGCCGACGATGCCGGCTCCCAGCACGATGACATCGGTGCGCGCCACAAAACCTCCGTTCCGTAAGAAGTGCGAATGTGGCGAGCCTGAGCTTGCCGGACAAGTGCGAGACCGGCGCAGCGATTTGGCCGGTTTCGGCGCGTTGCTCCGCGGCAGATGGCGTGTTAGGCGAACCCGTAATCCTGGAGAGTCCAGTGTCGCGGCCGCTCATCATCGCCCCCTCGATCCTCGCCGCCGATTTCGCGAAATTGGGCGAGGAGGTGCGCGCGGTCGATGCCGCCGGCGCCGATTGGATCCATGTCGACGTCATGGACGGTCATTTCGTGCCCAACATTTCGTTCGGGCCGGATCTCGTCAAAGCGATCCGGCCGTACACCAAAAAGCCGCTCGACGTGCATCTGATGATCGCGCCCTGCGATCCTTATCTCGAAGCCTTCGCCAAGGCCGGCGCCGATCACATCACCGTCCATGTCGAAGCGGGTCCCCACATCCACCGCTCGCTGCAGGCGATCCGTGCGCTCGGCAAGAAGGCCGGCGTCACGCTTAATCCTGGTACCTCCGAGACTACAATCGAGCATGTCATCGATCTCGTCGATCTGATCCTGGTCATGTCGGTCAATCCGGGCTTCGGCGGCCAGAAATTCATACCCGACGCCGTCAACAAGGTTCGCAATCTGCGCGCCATGGCCGGCGCGCGCCCGATCGACATCGAGATCGACGGCGGCATCACGCCGGAGGTTGCGCCGCTTGCCGCGCGCGCCGGCGCCAACGCCTTCGTCGCCGGCTCGGCGGTGTTTAAGGACAAGACGCCGGAGAGCTATCGCGCCAATATCGCAGCGATCCGCCAAGCGGCGGCGCTGGTCCGCGGGGAGGCTGCATAATGGGAATACTGGTCGACGGCCAATGGCGCGACGAGGAGTTGCCGGCGGAAACCGGCAAGACCGGCAATTTCCAGCGCCTCGACAGCGTGTTTCGCGACCGCATCACCGCGGATGGCTCGTCGGGCTTTCCCGCCGAAGCCGGGCGCTATCATCTTTATGTCGCCTATACCTGCCCGTGGGCGCACCGCACGCAGATCTATTTGGCGCTCAAGAAACTCACCGGGGCGATCAGCGTGTCGATCGCCGTGCCGGGCTTGCGGACGCAAGGCTGGACGTTCGAGGATAATCCCGCCTTCCCGGACTGCCTGCCCGACCGCGTCAACGGCTTTCATTATCTGCATGAGGCCTATGCCGCCAGCAATCCGCATTATACCGGCAAGGTGACGGTGCCGACGCTGTGGGACAAGAAGACCAAACGGATCGTCAATAACGAATCCTCCGAGATCATCCGCATGCTCAATTCGGAGTTCGCCGGCATCGGCCCCGATGCGACGGATTTTTATCCAAAGCCGCTGCGCGAAGACATCGATCGGATCAATGCGCAGGTCTATGCCAATGTGAATAACGGCGTTTATCGCTGCGGCTTTGCTAAATCGCAGGCCGCCTATGAGGAGGCTTACGACGCGCTGTTCGCCACCCTCGACGACATCGAGGCGCGGCTCGGCCGCCAGCGCTATCTGGTCGGCAACCGCATCACCGAGGCGGATTGGCGGCTGTTCCCCACTCTGGTGCGGTTCGACGTCGCCTATTTCTCGCTGTTCAAGTGCAACAGGAACCGCATCGCCGACTTTCCAAACTTGCTCAATTACATGCGCGAGCTTTATGCGGTGCCCGGCGTCGCCGAGACCGTCAAACCGCGCTATTACGTGATCGGCTATTATTCGATCGCGCGCGTCAATCCGACCGGCATCATCCCCAAGGGCACGCCGGTCGATTACCGCAAGCCGCACGACCGCGCGCGGTTTGCGGCGTGATGTTTTGCGGCGTGAACATGAAGCCTGGCCAATGATCCCTCGCTACACCCGTCCGCAGATGGCGGCGATTTGGACGCCGGAGACGCGGTTTCGCATCTGGTTCGAGATCGAGGCCCATGCCGCCAGCGCCATGGCCGAACTCGGCATGATCCCGAAGTCGGCGGCAAAGACCATCTGGGAAAAGGGCAACGCGGCGGCCTTCGACACCGCGCGCATCGACGAGATCGAGCGCGAGGTCAAGCACGACGTCGTCGCTTTTCTCACCCATCTCGCTGAAATCGTCGGCCCCGATGCGCGCTTCGTGCATCTCGGCATGACCTCGTCGGACGTGCTCGACACCTGCCTGAACGTGCAGCTCGTTCGCGCCGCCGATATTCTCATCACCGACGTCGATGCGCTGTTGGCCGCGCTGGAGCGGCGCGCCCGCGAATATAAATTCACCCCGACCATCGGCCGCTCGCACGGCATCCATGCCGAGCCGACCACGTTCGGGCTCAAGCTCGCCGTCGCCTTCGCCGAGTTCTCTCGCGCCCGGGCGCGCCTCGAATTGGCGCGCAAAGAAGTCGCGACCTGCGCCATCTCCGGCGCGGTCGGCACCTTTGCCCAGGTCGATCCGCGCGTCGAAGCCTATGTGGCGGAGAAAATGGGGCTCGCCGTCGAACCGATCTCGACGCAAATCATTCCGCGCGACCGCCATGCCATGTATTTCGCAACTCTCGGCGTGGTCGCAGCCTCGATCGAGCGGCTGGCGACCGAAATCCGCCACTTGCAGCGCACCGAAGTTCTGGAGGCGGAGGAGTTTTTCTCGGAAGGGCAAAAAGGCTCTTCGTCGATGCCGCACAAGCGCAATCCGGTGCTCTCGGAAAACCTTGTCGGGCTGGCGCGGATGGCGCGCGCCTATGTGATCCCGGCGCTGGAGAATGTCGCGCTGTGGCACGAGCGCGACATTTCGCATTCCTCGGTCGAGCGCATGATCGGCCCGGACGCGACGGTGACGCTGGATTTCGCGCTCAACCGCCTCGCCGGGATTATCGACAAGCTCATCGTCTATCCCGATACGATGCGAAAGAATCTCGACCGGCTCGGCGGCCTGGTGCACTCGCAACGCGTTCTGCTCGCGCTTGCGCAAAAGGGCGTGGCGCGCGAAGACGCCTATCGGCTGGTGCAGCGCAACGCCATGAAAGTGTGGGCCGGCGGCGGCGATTTTCTGGAGCTGCTCAAGGCCGATCCGGACGTACGCAAGCATTTGAGCGAAGCGGAACTGGCCGCCAATTTCGATCTCGATTTCCACATGGCCCAGGTCGACGCCATTTTCGCCCGCGTCTTCGGCCGGCCCTGAGCGCCGTTAACCATATCCGACATTCCACTGAAATTTCAGGGGTTTCCTCTCCTTGCCCAACTCGGCCGTCTGACGTAGGTTCGCACAGCCGACGGAGGAGAAGATTATGGGCCGTTTGGTACGCAAGCCGAAATTGCCGGAAGCCGCGCCGGCGCAAGCCTCCGACTTCGGCGGCATGTTTCAAACGCGCGCGCAGCCGGCGGCGACCGCCGAACCCGGCGACGATTATCTGACGCGAATGGTGAAATATATTCCGGCCGAGATCATCGGCGGCTCGATGCTGATCAACGCCATTCTCGCGCAGGCGGTGGCAGCCGGCAACGGCACGGCTGCCATGGCCGGGCTTTCGGTCACCACCATCGCGTTTGGCGCCTTGCTGGTCGGACTGATTATGACGCCGGTGTTCTGCTGGTATGTGCGCGAGAACGGCGACGCCTGGATCACCAACGCCATCGTTTCCACGATCGCCTTCCCGTTTTGGGCCTATTTGATGGGCGCCGTCGCCTTCGCCAATTTTCATGACGGCAATCTGGCGGTTATCCTGATCCTGACCTTCACCGCCGTGAGCGGCTTAGTGGCGCCGGCGCCGGACCAGCCGATTGCGGCAGAGCAGCAGAGCGCCAATCCGAAAGAAGGCCCCCGGCTGGTGGAAAGCCTGACGGCCTGAATTAAAACATCGCGCTATCGAGGTCATTGTGCGCGATGGTGGACCGCCAAACCATCCTGATATTCGATTCCGGCCTCGGCGGCCTCACCGTCTATCGCGAGGTCGCAGCCGCGCGGCCGGACGCTGATTTCCTCTACGTTGCCGACGATGCAGCGTTTCCATATGGGACAAAAGCGGAGCCGGCGCTGATCGCGCGCGTCGCCGGGCTGATGGGCGAGCTCATCGCGGCGCACCGGCCCGATCTGATCGTCATCGCCTGCAACACCGCTTCCACCATCGTGCTCGCGGAATTGCGCAGAAAATTCGCGGTGCCGTTCGTCGGCACGGTGCCGGCGATCAAGCCGGCCTGCGCCGGCTCGGTGACACGGCGCGTCTCGGTCCTTGGCACCGAGGCGACGGTGCAGCGCGAATATACCCGTGCGCTCATTCGCGACTACGCGGGCGATTGCCAAGTCACGCTGGTGGGCTCGAAGAATCTGGCGGGCTATGCCGAAGACGACCTTGCCGGCGTGCCGGTCGGCGACGCCGCGTTGCGGAACGAAATCGCGCCGGCCTTCGTCGATGACGGCAAGCGCACCGACACCATCGTGCTCGCCTGCACGCACTATCCACTGCTGATCGAGCGCTTGCAGAAACTTGCGGCGTGGCCAGTGAATTTTATCGATCCGGCGCCGGCAATCGCGCGCCGCGTCGTCGATCTACTCGGCCCCGGCGCGGCTGCGGCCGAACGTGGCACGACACGCGCCATCTTCACTTCCGGTCGCGCGCCGCACGCCGTTATCGCTCGTTTCGGCTTCGATCACGCCGCGTTGGCACCCTCGCCGACGCGCTGAGTTGCCCAATTTCAGATCATCTCTTGCATTGAATATCGGCTTTACTCGGCGCGCAGTTTTGCGACGCTGTGGGCTGGTGGCTGATGTCGGGAGCCCAGATCGAAAGGCCGAACCATGACAATCGCCATTCCCACCGACCGCGCGGCTTCGACGCCGAGCCGCTGGAATCAGCTCATCCTCGGCGTGATCGCCATGATGGCAATCTCCAGCCCGCAATATGTCTGGACGCTGTTCACTAGTCCGCTCAATCAAAAACTCGGCACCACGCTTGCCGAGCTGCAGTGGACCATCTCGCTCTTGGTCATCTTGCAAACCTGGTTCTCCCCATTCCAGGCCTATCTGGTGGATCGTTTCGGGCCGCGCGCGCTGATCTCGCTTGGAGCGCTCCTTTCCGGCGGAAGCTGGATCCTGTCTGCCTATGCCAACAGCCTTTGGGTGCTGTACTTCACTTACGGCGTGCTCGGGGGATTCGGCACCGGCATCATCTATGTCGGCATTATCGGGCTGATGGTGCGCTGGTTCCCGGACCGGCGCGGACTCGCCACCGGACTTGCCGCCGCGGGATATGGCTTCGGCGCGTTTTTCACCAGCTTCCCGATCGACAGCATGATCAAAAGTTACGGTTATGCGCAGACATTTGTGGTGTGGGGCGTGATCCAAGGCATCATCGGTATCCTTGCTGCACAAGGGCTGCGCACGCCGCCGGAGGATTATCAGGCGCCGAACATCGGCGCTGGCGCCGCGGTCGCCGTGCAACAGGCGCACCGCAGCTATTCACCGCGCGAGATGTTGAAAAGCCCGGTCTTCTATCTGCTGTTCCTGATGATGAGCATGATGTCGACTTCGGGCTTGATGGTCGTATTCAATGTCGGACCCTTCGCGAAGGACTTTGGCGTCGCCAACATGCTTGTGCTGGGCATGGCAGCCTTGCCGCTGTCGTTGACATTGTCGCGTGTCACCAACGGACTGACGCGGCCGTTCTTCGGCTGGGTCTCGGACCATATCGGCCGCGAAGGCACGATGGCGCTAGCGTTCTCGCTCGAATGCGCCGCTATTGTCGTCTTGTTCGCCTATATCAACCAACCGGCCTTGTTCGTGGTCTTAAGCGGCTTGGTCTTTTTCGGCTGGGGTGAGATTTTTTCGCTGTTTCCCTCGACGCTCACCGACACCTTCGGCCCCAAATACGCGGCAACCAACTACGGCTTCCTTTATATCGCCCAGGGCGTCGGCTCGATCCTGGCCGGACCCGCGGCGGCGTTCTTAAAGCAGCAAACCGGAAGCTGGACCGCGGTCTTCGTGGTGGTCGCGGTGCTCGATGCCGTGACCGCGCTGCTCGCCATCACGGCGCTGCGAACCATGCGGAAGAAGCACCTCGCCACCGGCTAGGGGCCGAACCGCTGCCGCCTCAGGTTTGACAGCAGGCGGCTTTCCCCCTAGAAACCGCGCACTTCGCGGGCCTTAACGGCCCGCGCGGTGTTTCGCGACCCGCGGTTTAAGGCCGGCGCTTCGGCTTCGAACCTGTCGGTTCCGGTTACAGGCCGGGACAGGAGGAGGGCGCGATCCTCAGCAAGGTATGATCCCGAAAAGTGGCTTTCCGGTTTTCGGAAAAGATCATGCCCAAACCAACACGAGGACGCGGATGACCAAGCGCCACGAGGCGAAGTATAAGATCGACCGGCGGATGGGCCAGAACATCTGGGGCCGGCCGAAATCACCGATCAACAAGCGCGAATACGGACCCGGCCAGCACGGCCAGCGCCGCAAGGGCAAGCTGTCCGACTACGGCGTGCAACTGCGGGCCAAGCAGAAGCTCAAGGGCTACTACGCCAACATGTCGGAGCGGCACTTCCACGGCATCTATGACGAGGCGCGGCGGCTCAAGGGCGATACCGGCGCCCACATGATTGCGCTCCTCGAGCGCCGGCTCGACACCATGATCTATCGCGCCAAATTCGTGCCCACGGTTTTTGCCGCGCGGCAGTTCATCAGCCATGGCCATATCAAGGTGAACGGCAAGCGCGTCAACGTGGCGAGCTACCGCGTGAAGATCGGCGACGAGATCGAGGTCAAGGAAAAGTCGAAGCAGCTCGCTTTGGTGCTCGAAGCCAATGCGCTCGGCGAACGCGACGTGCCCGACTACATCGATGTCGATCATTCGAAGCAGACGGCAAAGCTCACGCGCGTGCCGGCAATGACCGATGTGCCCTATCCGGTGCAGATGGAACCGCACCTCGTTGTCGAATATTACTCGCGCTGATTCTCCATCATTCCGGGGCGCAGTGAAACGGCGACCCCGGAATCGCTCACCGCCAACGTGCGCGTTCTGCACTGACCCTGGTTATGGGCTCCGGGCTCCCCGCTGCCGCTCGGCCCCGGGATGCCTTAGGAGGCTTGCGCGCTTTCCTTCACGGCGACGCCTTTGTCCTTCAACAAAGACTGCAATTCGCCGGCCTGGAACATTTCGCGCACGATGTCGCAGCCGCCGACGAATTCGCCTTTGACGTAGAGTTGCGGAATGGTCGGCCAGTTCGAGTACGACTTGATGCCGCCGCGCAGATCGTCGTTCTCGAGCACGTTCAATCCGGTATAGGCGACCCCCAGATAGTCGAGGATTTGCACGAGTTGGCCGGAGAAGCCGCACATCGGGAACTGCGGCGTACCCTTCATGAACAGGACAACGTCGTTGGCCTTGACCTGGTTGTCGATGAATTGCTCGATGGACATGGAATCACCCTTTGCGGTCATCGCTGGCGCCACGGGCACTATCTCCAGCGCCGAATCTCGCCCTCTACCTTGCAATATATGTACCGCAAAACGCAGGCAAAGCCCATCCGGTCGCTGTCATGCCGGAATAACCGAAAACTGGAACCGTCGCGAACCTTCACCCTTCCGGAATGCCGGTCTGCAGCGCCAAAGCGTGCAGCTTGCCGCCCATTTCGCCTTTGAGGGCCTCATAGACGATCTGGTGCTGCTGGACGCGGGATTTGCCGCGGAACGATTCGGCAATGACGGTCGCGGCGTAGTGGTCGCCGTCGCCGGCCAGATCGCGGATGGTTACCGCAGCGTCGGGAATGTGCGCCCGGATCAATCTCTCGATGTCGTTCGCCGCCATGGCCATGGCGCGCCTCCACGCCGTCAATTACCACGCTGCCGCGGTTTATCGGCCCCCAGCGACGGGAAAGCCAACGTGATCGGCGGCAATTTGTCAAATCGCCGTACGCTGGCATTCCGGCGAAAACATGCAGGTAAAACAGAAGGGGGGACAACGTGAATTTAGCGCAACGGTCGGTCTATTATGTGGCGGGGGCCTCGGTTTGGCTCCTGTTGTTTTTGGCGAGCGGGGCGCAGGCGCAGCAACCCTCGGCGGCGCAGACCAGTGCGATCCGCTCGAACTGCCGGTCCGATTTCATGGCGAATTGCTCGGGCGTCACGCCGGGTGGCAAGGATGCGCTGGAATGCCTTAAGCGCAACCTCGCCAAGCTTTCCGGTGGCTGTCAGGCAGCAGTCAGCGCGATCTCGCCTCCGCCTGCTTCACCTGCCGCGGCCGCAGCGCCCGTCCCGCCGCCGGCTCCCGCCGCCTCGGCGCCGGTAGCTCCCGTCGCATCGGCGCCCGCGGCCCCGGCCGCCAGCAAGCCACCGGCCGCAAGGCCGGCGCCGACTACGAAGCAGGCGGCCCGGCCGCCGGCTGCAGCCGCGCCGCCGGCGCCTCCTGCGGTCGCGGCGGCGCCAACCGCACCTACCGTACAACCACTCGTGTTGCGGCCGATGCTGCCGCGGCGGCGCATCATCATCACGGCGATCTGCCGGGGTGACGCGGAAAGATTATGTTCGGGCCTGCCGCCGATCGGTCCCGCCGTGCTCGACTGCCTCGCGGTCAAGGCCGCGGACCTGTCCCCCACCTGTTACGAGGCGCTCGCCCGCGTTAGCCGGCCATAGCAGATACAATTCCGAGCGCGGCCTATGTCTGTCCGGCCATATAGGCCGGCAGCCAGGCTTCGAAACACCGCTTGATCTCCTCGACCGGCAGCGGCCGCTCGCCGTCGATCGCAAGAACCGCGCCGCCGGTCGCGCCGAGCCGGGTCAGCGGCACGCCGGCGACCTTGGCCCGTTGCATGACACTGTGGGCGTCCTTCGCCGTGACGACGTAACGGGCCTGATCTTCGCCGAACCAGAAGGCGTGGGGCGGAATGTCCGACGGCGCCGCCAAAACCGCGCCGATGCCGGACGGCATTGCCATCTCGGCGAGCGCGATCAAAAGCCCGCCGTCGGAAATATCGTGCACGGCGGTCACCAAGCCGGCGCGGATCAGATCGCGCACCAAATCGCCGTGGCGGCGTTCGGCGGCGAGATCGACCGGCGGCGGCGCGCCTTCGTCGCGGCCGCAAATGTCGCGCAGATAGAGCGAGCGACCGAGCCAGCCGCGAGTCTCGCCGATCAGCAGGATCGGTTCGCCTTCGGCCTTAAATGCAACCGTCATCGATTTGGTGAAGTCGTCGAGCAGACCGACGCCGCCAATCGTCGGTGTCGGCAAGATCGCCCGCCCATTGGTTTCGTTGTAGAGCGAGACATTGCCGGATACGACCGGGAAATCCAGCGCACGGCAGGCTTCGCCGATGCCGCGAATGCAGCCGACGAGCTGGCCCATGATTTCCGGCCGCTCCGGATTGCCGAAGTTGAGATTGTCGGTCAGCGCCAGCGGCTGCGCGCCAACCGCGGTGAGATTGCGCCAGGCTTCGGCGACTGCCTGCTGGCCGCCGACGAACGGATCGGCCTCGCAATAGCGCGGAGTCACGTCGGCGGTGAGCGCCAGCGCCTTGGGCCCGTCATTGATACGGACGACCGCGGCATCGCCGCCCGGCCGCTGCACGGTGTTGCCGAGGATGACGTGGTCGTACTGCTCCCACACCCAGCGCTTCGAGCAGAGATCCGGCGTGCCGATCAGTTTTTCTAGCGCATCGGCGGTCGCCAGCGGCGGCTTGACCGAGCCCGCGTCGATGATCGGCTGCCGCCTGCTCTCGATGAAATGGCGATGGTAAACCGGCGCCTCGTCGCCGAGCTCCTTGATCGGCAGGTCCACCATGACGGCGCCGCCGTGGCGGACCATAAAGCGCTTGGTCGGCGTGGTCTCGCCGACGATCGCGAAATCGAGGCCCCATTTGCGGAACACCGCCTCGGCTTCCCTCTCCTTTTCCGGCTTGAGCACCATGAGCATGCGCTCCTGGCTTTCGGAGAGCATCATTTCGTAGGCGCTCATGCCGGTCTCGCGGCACGGCACGTGATCGAGATCGAGGGTGACACCGAGATCGCCCTTGGCGCCCATCTCGACCGCCGAACAGGTCAGCCCCGCCGCACCCATATCCTGGATGGCGATGACGCAGCCCTTGGCCATGATTTCGAGGCAGGCTTCGAGCAGGAGCTTTTCCGAGAACGGATCGCCGACTTGCACGGTCGGGCGCTTTTCTTCGGCATCGGCGCCGAATTCCGCCGACGCCATAGTGGCGCCGTGAATGCCGTCGCGGCCGGTCTTCGAGCCGAGATAGACGATCGGCATGCCGACGCCGGAGGCCGCCGAATAGAAAATCTTGTCCGTCTCGGCGAGGCCGACCGCCATGGCGTTGACCAAGATATTGCCGTCGTAGCGGCGGTCGAAGCGCACTTCGCCGCCGACCGTCGGCACGCCGAACGAATTGCCATAGCCGCCGATGCCGGCGACCACGCCGGACACCAGCGAACGCGTCCGCGGGTTTTTCGGATCGCCGAAGGAAAGCGCGTTAAGGCAGGCGATCGGCCGCGCCCCCATGGT
Organism: uncultured Alphaproteobacteria bacterium; assembly: GCA_963816565.1. Classification (GTDB taxonomy): domain Bacteria; phylum Pseudomonadota; class Alphaproteobacteria; order Rhizobiales; family Xanthobacteraceae; genus BOG-931. The sequence goes on from CAWFLM010000016.1 coordinate 194,817, forward strand.
GAAGACGTCGCGCAAAATGCCGCCGACCCCGGTCGCCGCCCCCTGATAGGGCTCGATATAGCTCGGATGGTTGTGGCTCTCCATCTTGAACACCACCGCGAGCCCGTCGCCGATATCGATGACGCCGGCGTTCTCGCCCGGCCCTTGGATCACCCAAGGGCGCCTTGGTCGGCAGCGTGCGCAGATGGATTTTCGAGGATTTGTACGAGCAGTGCTCGTTCCACATCGCCGAGAAAATGCCGAGCTCGGTAAAGCTCGGCTCGCGGCCGATCAGTTTGACCAGCCGATCGTATTCCTCGGGCGTAAGGCCGTGCTCGGCGACCAGCTGCGGCGTGATGGCAGGTTCGTTGGAGATCACAGGGGACATTTCTTCCGTCATGGCCGGGCTCGTCCCGGCCATCCACGTCTTAGGTCTGGGATGTAAAGTCGTGGATGCCCGGCACAAGGCCGGGCATGACGGCGTCCGTCAAGCGGCTCTCGCGAAATGATCCACAAGCCCCGCGAACAGGCCGCGGCCGTCGGTCCGGCCCATGGCGGGTTCGACGTGGTTTTCCGGATGCGGCATCATGCCGAGCACATTGCCACGCTCATTGATGATGCCGGCAATGGCATTCATGGCGCCGTTATGGTTCCAGTTCGGGTCGACCATGCCGTCCGGCGACGCATAGCGGAAGGCCACCCTGCCCTCGCCTTCCAGCCGCGCAATGGTCTGCCCGTCCGCGATGTAGTTGCCCTCACCGTGCGCCACCGGCACGCGGATCACCTGGCCGGCATTGTAGCCACGGGTAAACGGCGTATCGGACCGCTCGACCCGCAGATAGACGTCGCGGCAGATGAAGCGCAGTTGCGCGTTGCGCATCAGCACGCCGGGCAGTAGCCCGGCCTCGCAGGCGATCTGAAAGCCGTTGCACACCGCCAGCACGAGCCCGCCTTTGGCGGCGAAACCGCGCACCGCGTCCATGATCGGCGCGCGCGCCGCAATGGCGCCGCAGCGCAGATAATCGCCATAGGAAAAGCCGCCGGGAATGACGACGAGATCGGTGCCGGTCGGCAGCGCGCTGTCGGCGTGCCACACCATCGCCGGCTCGCGCCCGGAAATAAGCTTGAGCGCGCGCGCCATGTCGCGCTCGCGATTAATGCCGGGGAAGACGACGACGGCCGATTTCATCCCGTCACCTCGATGCGGTAATTTTCGATCACGGTATTGGCGAGGAGTTTCTCCGCCGCGCTCTTGAGCGCGGCTTCCGCTCCGGTACGGTCGGTGCCCTCGATCTCGATATCGAACACCTTGCCCTGGCGCACGCTGGCGACGCCGCCGACGCCGAGCGATTTCAGGGCGCCCTCGATGGCTTTGCCTTGGGGATCGAGGATGCCGGATTTCAGCGTGACGGTGACGCGGGCTTTCATGGCCATTCCAATAGGTAGGAATTGCGAAGCCCGCAACCAAGCTCTGCGCTTTAGTTCGCCGGCTGGCGGGATTGCTCGAACAGCTTGCCGTAGCCGGTGATACGGCCGCTGTCGCCGACCAGCCGCATCGCCGCCCAAAATGCCGCCGTGGCGGAGGACACGACCGGGATACCGTGGCTTGCCTCCAGCGGCTCGGCGACGCCGAGCGTACGCAGGCCGCCGCAGGAGATCAGGATGGCTTCGGCGGCCTGCGGCCTGGCGGCATTCGCCTTGGCGACGGCGGCATCGCTCAGCGAGATGATCTCGGCCTCGCTCATTTTTTGCGGCGCGTTGAATTCGAGCAGATTGAAACATTCGAGCGACAGCACTTCGATGCCTGCCGCCTGCAAAAGCTCCTTGAGCCGGCGATTGACGACGTCGGTATAGGCGGTGGCGACGGCGACGCGCTTGGCGCCGACCTCGCGCAAGCCATCGATAAGCGCCTGGCTCATGGTGCTTACCGGCAGCCCGGTGCGCTCGCGCAGGTCCTTGAGCAATTGCGCATGCGCCGCCGGCCCCCGGTAAAAGGTCAGCGAGGTGCCGATCACCATGATGGCATCGACGCCCTGCTGCGCCAGATACTCGGCCGCCGGCAGAATGCCGTTCCAGGCCGCCTCATAGCCCTCGGGCGTGAGCGCGCGCACGCCCACCCCGCGCGGGATGAAAGCGCACGCCGGGATACATGATCGGGCCTTCGAACGGGACGTCGTCCGTCGCAAAGGGAACGACCAAGCCGATGGTGACGTCGCGGGACATCGCCGGAAAGCTCGGCCTTAGCCCTTGACCAGGATCGGCCCGGAGCCCTGCGGCCGCTCGCCCTCGCCCATAATGCCGAGCCGCTTGGCGACTTCGGTATAGGCCTCCAACAGCCCGCCGAGATCGCGGCGGAAGCGATCCTTGTCGAGCTTCTCGTTCGACTTGATGTCCCACAGCCGGCAGGAATCCGGGGAAATCTCGTCGGCGACGACGATCCGCATCAGATCGTTTTCCCACAGCCGGCCGGTTTCCATCTTGAAATCGACCAGACGGATGCCGACGCCGAGGAAAAGCCCCGACAGAAAATCGTTGACGCGGATCGCGAGCGACATGATGTCGTCGATCTCCTGCGGCGTCGCCCAGCCGAATGCCGTGATGTGCTCTTCCGAAACCATCGGGTCGTTGAGCTGATCGTTCTTATAATAGAACTCGATGATCGAGCGGGGCAGTTGCGTGCCCTCTTCGATGCCGAGCCGCTGCGACAGCGAGCCGGCGGCGATATTGCGCACCACGACTTCGAGCGGAATGATCTCGACTTCGCGGATCAACTGCTCGCGCATGTTGAGCCGGCGGATGAAGTGGGTCGGAACGCCGATATCGTTGAGGTGCTGGAAGACGTATTCGGAGATCCGGTTGTTGAGGACCCCCTTGCCTTCGATCACCTCATGCTTTTTCGCATTAAACGCGGTCGCATCGTCCTTGAAATGCTGGATCAGCGTTCCGGGCTCGGGCCCTTCATAAAGGACCTTCGCCTTGCCTTCATAGATGCGGCGACGGCGGCTCATCGGAGTGTACCGGGGTTTTGTAAAATCCATGGGAATGCCGTGGCTCCATTTTCGGACGTCGAGATCCGCGGCGGCGACGAGGGCCGGCAATGTACTGCGCGCGACTCAATTCAGCGGCCCGTCCGCGCCACGAAAGCTAGCCGAAGGTGACGCGGAGTACAATCGGCATAGACCCGCGCGGTCCCAACCGCAACGTCAATGTGGGCCGCCGAATGCGGTTGCCTTGACGGGACACCCTCGATATGCAAGGCGGCAGACGATTTGCGGTGTTCCACGCGCGCGGCCAAGCCCAACGCACAAGGCAAGCACATGACGACATTCGACAAGCGCGAAGAAGCCTTCGAAAAGCAGTTCGCGCACGACGAGGAACTGAAGTTCAAGGCGACCGCGCGGCGCAACAAGCTGCTCGGGCTATGGGCGGCGGAAAAACTCGGACTTTCCGGCGCCGATGCCGACAGCTACGCGCTCTCCGTGGTCATGGCCGCTTTCGAGGACGGCGAGCACGACGTCGCCGGTAAAATTCGCAAGGATTTCGACGCCAAAGGCGTCGCGCAGTCCGATCACCAGATCGCCCGCACCATGAACGAGCTTGATGGCAAAGGCCGTCGCCGACATCAAAGCCGGCCGTTAGCCGCGGCGCCCGACCGCCGCACCGCGAACGATCACAAGTTAGCGATTGGAAAGCTGACCACCATGGCCATTCCCGCCTTCACCCTCGCCAAGCGGCTGCGCGCCGGAGAGACCGTGTTTTCCGGCTGGTGCGGCCTGCCCTATCCGATCGTCGCCGAAACACTGGCGCGCGACGGATTTACCGCGGTGACGATCGAAAGCCAGCACGGCCTGTGGGACGTCGGCGGCATTCTCGCCGGCGATCGCCGCCGTCCGCCAAGGCGGCGCCGCGCCGATCGTGCGCGTTCCGCTCGACGATTTTGCGCTGGTGAGCCGGGCGCTCGATTTCGGCGCCGAAGGCATTATCGCGCCGATGATCAATACGCCGGCCGACGCGCGAGCATTTGCCGCGGCGGCCAAGTTTCCGCCGATCGGCGAGCGCAGCTGGGGCCCGCATCGCGCGATGACGCTCGGCGGCGTGCCGGACATGGCCACCTATCTGCGCGAAGCCAACGATCATGTCGTCACCTTCGCCATGATCGAGACGCGCACGGCGCTGCAGAATTTCGAGGCGATCATCGGCACGCCGGGCATCGACGGCTTCTTCCTCGGTCCGTCGGACCTGTCGATCGCGCTATCGGACGGCAAAACCGTCGATCCGCTGTCGAAGGAAGTCGACGCCGAGCTCGACCGCATGATCGCGGGCGCGCAGAAGGCGAAGAAGATTCCCGGCGCTTATTGCCATTCCGCCGAACGCGCCGCGGCGCTGGCCAAGCGCGGCGTGAAATTCCTCGCGGTGTCGAGCGATCTTGCGATGCTGCGCGCCGGCGCGGCGGCGGCGCTGAAAGTGCTCAAGGGCTAAATTACCGGCCCCTGCGCGTCGCCCGTTGCGGCGCCAGTCGCGTCCCCGGCTGCGCCCGGCAGCATCCGCGACAGCGTGCGGTCGCGCCACACCCAGTGGTGCACCAGCGCGGCGCCGGCATGAATGCCGGCAAGGATCAAGAGCGCGTCGGCGAGCGTACCGTGCAGCCGACAGGATGCTGCGCGCCAGATTGCGGTCGACCGGCCAGGGCGACTGGAACTCCCAGATGCCGAAAATCGGCAGAGCGTTGCCGCGCTTGAGCTGCACGACCATCCCAAGGAACGGCACCGCGAGCAGCAGAGCATAGAGCGTGAAGTGGCTAGCTTTGCCGGCAAGCTCGATCAGCCGGCCAAGCGGCGTCGCTTCCGGCGGCGGCGGCGGATTGACGATCCGCCACACCAGCCGCACGAGCAGCAGCGCGAGCACGCATTGGCCAAGCGTCATGTGCACGAGAAGACCGAAGTCGCGCGGCGCCCCCTTCGGCAACACGTCGCCGAACTGGCCGAGCAGCCAGCCGCAGATGACAAAGATCGCAGTGAGCCAATGCAGGGCTTGCGGGATCGCGCCGTAGCGCGCTGTTGAATTCGCCAATTGCATTTTCGTTCGGCAGGTCTATGGTGCAGGATCTTGGCCGCGGTCCGCCGGCAATCGATCAACCGATCGCTTGCGCGATGCGTTCGAGCGCCGCTGCCATATCAGACTCGACATCGCCGGCAAATATTCCGACCACCCTATAGTCGTGGGCTTTGAGCCAGTCGCGCTTTTCGCGCGCGCGCCGCCGCGGCCGCCGCGCTCTCGTCCGCCGGCACGAGATCGATGACGAGCCGCAGCGGAAACGAGACGAAGTCGCAGATGTGCTGCCCGACCGGGGTCTGGCGCTTAAAGCCGCGGCCGGCAAAGCGCCGGTCGTTGGTCAGCGCCTGCCACAGCGCCCGCTCGGCCTCGGTCGGATTGCGGCGCAGGAGCCGCGCCAGGCCGCGCACCGGGCCGCGCTCTTTGGGCACGCGGCCGGCGCCGTGCTCGGCAAGAGCGCGCGCAGCATCTCGGCCTCCTCGCCGTCGAGCACGCCGCCGCGCGCCGGCCCTTTGCGGCCTTCGGCGATCGCCATGATGACGCCGTGCAGCGTCTGGATATCCTGCTGGGTCGGCTGCATGCGGGTGAAGATATTGCGCAGGTTGATCTGCATGGTTTCGCGCTTGTCGGGCGGCCGAAAGAATTCGACCTTTTCCAGTTCGCGTTCGAGCGAGGCAAAAAAGGCGAGCAGCTGCTGTTTCGGCGCCGGCGCGCGATTTTTCCGGCATGGCGAACGGCAGGCTCGCCGCCGTTGCAAGCTTGAACCATTCATAGGCCGACGATCACGACGGCCTGCGCCAGGTTGAGCGAGGCGAAAGCCGGATTGACCGGCAAAGTGACGATGCGGTCGGCAAGCGCGACTTCGTCGTTCTCGAGCCCATTGCGCTCGCGGCCGAACAGGATGGCGACGGTTTCGCCGGCCGCGATGCGCGGCCCAAGCTCGGCCGCCGCTTCGGCCGGACCGATGACGGGCTTGGCCTGGTCGTGGGCGCGCGCGGTCGTCGGCGAGGACGAAGGTGCAGTCGGCGATCGCGGCTTCGAGCGTGTCGAACAGCACGGCGTCGTCGAGGATGCGGTCGGCGCCGGCCGCCATCATGCGCGCCTTGTCGTTGGGCCAGGCCTGGCGCGGCTTGACCAGCCGCAGCCGCGACAGGCCGAAATTGGCCATGGCGCGGGCGGCGGCGCCGATATTCTCGCCAAGCTGCGGCTCGACCAGGACGACGACCGGCCCCGGCGTCTCGACCCAGCGCTTGGTCTTGTCGGTGCCGGCGCCTGGCATGCAGTGCTCCTCGGCGGGCAAATGCCCTAAAGGCGCAGCCCCTGCCCAAGCCGGCCGCCTGCGTCAAGCGGCGGCACCCGATCCGGCCGACGCCCTGCGCCGCCAGCCGCATTCAGTTCCGGCGGTTATCTCGCACCTGCTGACAAGGCTTTTACCAACGGAGTGCGGATGCTATAGGGCGCGCGCCGAACTCCCGTCAGTCGAATTCCCGGTTGGCGATGTCCGCGCCGAGAACAATTCATTTGAGGGCCCGCGGGAGAAACCATTCCACCGCGCCCGCCAATGTTCAGTTTCCGGTCGGCCCAAACAAGCACGGCGACCAGAGGTGCAAGCATGCCAGATCTCGAAATCATGTGGACAAAGGTCGATGAAGCCCCGGCGCTCGCGACCTATTCCCTGCTGCCGATCGTCGAAGCCTTCGTGGGCGCGGCGGGTGTGTCCGTGAAGTTGAAAGACATCTCGCTGGCCGGTCGCATCCTCGCCAGTGTCTCCGACAAGCTCACCCCTGCGCAACGGATTAACGACGAACTCGCCGAACTCGGCGAACTCGCGACGAGGCCCGAAGCCAACATCATCAAGCTGCCCAACATCTCCGCCTCGATCCCGCAGCTCAAGGCCGCGATCAAGGAACTGCAAGGCAAGGGCTACGGCGTTCCGGACTATCCGGACAACCCGACGACGGAAGCCGAGAAGGACATCAAGTCTCGCTACGCCAAGGTGTTCGGCAGCGTCGTCAACCCGGTCTTGCGCGAAGGCAATTCCGACCGCCGCGCGGCCGGCGCCGTCAAGCAATACGCCCGCAACAATCCGCACAAGATGGGCGCCTGGAGTTCCAACTCCAAATCGCATGTGGCGTACATGTCGGGCGGCGATTACTACGGCTCGGAAATCGCGACCACCGTCGCGGCGGCGACCAACGCCCGCATCGAGCTGGTCGGCGCCGACGGCGCCGTCACGGTGCTGAAGGCGAAGACGCCGCTTCAGGCCGGCGAGATCATCGACGCGGCGGTGATGAGCCGCAAGGCGCTGCGCGCCTTCTTTGCCGAGCAGATCGAAGCCGCAAAGAAGGAAGGCGTGCTGTTCTCACTGCAAGTGAAGGCGACCATGATGAAGATCGCCGATCCCATCGTGTTCGGCCATGCCGTTTCCGTCTTCTTCGCCGATGTGATCGAGAAGCACGCCGCCACGCTGAAGCGTCTCGGCGTCAATCTCAACAACGGCTTCGGCGATCTGCTGACGAAGATCGAAACGCTGCCGGCAGCCGAAAAAGAAGCGATCAAGGCCGACATCAAGGCCGAATACGCGAAACGACCGGGCCTCGCCATGGTCAATTCCGACAAGGGGATCACGGGCCTGCACGTGCCCAGCGACGTGATCATCGACGCTTCGATGCCGGCGATGATCCGCGAATCCGGCCGCATGTGGGGCGCCGACGGCAAGCTGCACGACGTCATCGCCGCGATCCCGGATCGCAGCTACGCGACGACTGTATCAGGCGGTCATCGAGGACTGTAAGGCCCACGGCGCGTTCGATCCCAAGACCATGGGCTCGGTTCCGAACGTCGGGTTGATGGCGCAGCAGGCCGAGGAATACGGCTCGCACGACAAGACATTCGAAGTTCCCGCGGGCGGAACGGTTCGCGTCGTCGCCGATGACGGCAAGGTGCTGCTGGAGCGTCCGGTCGAGACCGGCGACATCTTCCGCATGTGCCAGCTCAAGGACGCGCCGATCCAGGACTGGGTCAAGCTCGGTGTGCGCCGCGCGCGCCTCACCGGCACCCCGGCGGTGTTCTGGCTCGACGCCAAGCGCGCGCATGACGCCCAGGTGATCGCCAAAGTCGAGAAGTACCTAAAGGATCAAGACACCGCGGGGCTCGACATCCGTATTCTGCCGCCGGTCGAAGCGATCAAGTTTTCGCTCGAGCGCATCCGCAAGGGACAGGACACGATCTCCGTCACCGGCAACGTGCTGCGTGATTATCTGACCGACCTGTTTCCGATCATGGAGCTCGGCACCTCGTCCAAGATGCTGTCGATCGTTCCGCTGTTGGCGGGCGGCGGTCTTTTCGAGACCGGCGCCGGCGGCTCGGCGCCCAAGCACGTCGAGCAGTTCCAGCAAGAGGGTTATCTCCGCTGGGATTCGCTCGGCGAGTTTCTCGCGCTTGGCGCGTCGCTCGAACATCTGGCGCAGACCTACAAGAACGCCAAGGCGCAGGTTCTCGCCGAGACGCTCGACACGGCCATCGGCAAGTTCCTCGAGTTCAACCGCAATCCTGCGCGCAAGGTCGGCGAAATCGACAATCGCGGCAGCCATTTCTACCTCGCTTTGTACTGGGCGCAGGCGCTGGCCGCGCAGACCAAGGACGCGGCGCTGCAAGCCCGGTTCAAACCGCTGGCCGAAACGCTCGCCAGAAACGAGGCCAAGATCAATGCCGAACTGATCGGCGCGCAAGGCAAGCCGGTCGACATCGGCGGTTACTACCTGCCCGATTCCGCCAAGACATCGGCCGCGATGCGGCCGAGCGCCACGCTCAACGCCGCGCTCGCCGCGCTCTGACGCGACGGCGTTCGACAAGCGAACGCGGCTTTTGCGGCAAGAATGTCAATGCTATAGAGTTCGCCGCACCTGCCGGGGTGGCGTTATCCGAGCGCGCGCCTGATCACTGCCCATCCGAACCTGCAACCGACCGCGCTCCAACCGGATCGAAACTCCATGGCGAAAATCAAGGTCACCAACCCCATCGTCGAGATGGACGGCGACGAGATGACCCGGATCATCTGGAAATACATCAAGGACAAGCTGATCTTTCCCTATCTCGACATCGATCTGATGTATTTCGATCTCGGCATGGAGCATCGCGACGAGACGCGCGACCAGGTCACCATCGACGCCGCCGAAGCCACCAAGAAGGTCGGCGTCGCGGTCAAATGCGCGACCATCACGCCGGACGAGGCGCGGGTGAAGGAATTCAACCTGCACGAGATGTACCGCTCGCCGAACGGCACCATCCGCAACATTCTCGGCGGCGTCATTTTCCGCGAGCCGATCATCTGCAAGAACGTGCCGCGGCTGGTGCCCGGCTGGACCAAGCCGATCATCATCGGCCGCCACGCCTATGGCGACCAGTATCGCGCCACCGATTTCAAGGTGCCCGGCAAAGGCAAGCTGTATCTCACCTTCGTCGGCGACGACGGTAACGAGATCAAGCGCGAGGTGTTCCAGTTCCCGGGCGCGGCGTCGCCATGGCGATGTACAATCTCGACCAGTCGATCAGCGATTTCGCCCGCGCCTCGATGAATTTCGCGCTCAACCGCGGCTATCCGCTCTATCTGTCGACCAAGAACACCATCGTCAAAATCTATGACGGGCGATTCAAGGATATTTTCCAGGACATCTTCGACAACGAGTTCAAGGACAAGTTCGCCGAGAAGAAGATCACCTACGAGCACCGCCTGATCGACGACATGGTCGCCGCGGCGCTGAAATGGTCGGGCGGCTATGTCTGGGCCTGCAAGAATTACGACGGCGACGTGCAGTCCGACACGGTGGCGCAGGGCTACGGCTCGCTCGGCCTGATGACCTCGGTCTTGACCACGCCTGACGGCAAAGTGGTCGAAGCCGAGGCCGCCCACGGCACGGTGACGCGGCACTATCGCGAGTACCAGAAGGGCCGCGAAACCTCGACCAATTCGATCGCCTCGATCTTCGCCTGGACGCGCGGGCTCGCCCACCGCGCCAAGCTCGACAACAATCCCGAGCTGGCGAAATTCGCCGCCACCCTGGAGAAGGTCACCGTCGACACCGTGGAAGCGGGCTTCATGACCAAGGACCTCGCTTTGCTCGTCGGACCCGATCAGAAGTGGCTGACCACGACCGGCTACCTCGACAAAGTCGACGCCAATCTGAAAAGCGCCATGGTGGCGTAAAAATGCGGATGCCCGCATCGCGGAGTGCGGCTGACAATCGGCCGCCGCGCTCCTATCTAGGAGCTATGGACCAAGCCGACAAAGACGCCGACCGCGAAACCGACCGCCGCGCCGCCCGCCGCACGCATGAACTTCGGCACGATCGTGCTGCTGGTGGCGCTGTTCGGCATTTTGGCCGTGGCGTCGTGGTATGCCGCGCAGGCCTGGATTTCGGTCGACGGCCCGCCGATGCCGGCGACCGGCTATGTCGCCATGACGCTCGGCGTCGCGTTCTCGCTCTTGGTCGGATGCGGACTGATGGCGTTGCTGTTCTATTCGAGCCGGCATGGTTATGACGAGCGCGCCGGCGCCGAGCAGGCTGCCGACGACGGCGAGCGCGGCTGAAAGCCGCCTCGCGTTGCCTGCGGCGCGAGTTGAACGCCGACGGTGACTAGTTTAGTTTTTCGATTTGTCCAGCTTTTCGCTCGCCCTCCTCGACCAGCCGACATCCGGAGCACAACATGGCAAAGACCATCCGTCTGCAGAGCGACAGCAACGCCCACGACCGGCCCTGGCGCGTGGCCGTGGAGCAGGGTTTCTTTGCCGCCGAGGGTCTCGATGTCGAATATCACGAGGATAATCCCAACGGCGCTGCCGGACGCGTCGCCGATTTTTCCAAGCGCTGGAAGGAATCGCAGCTGCAAAACGGCGCGCTCGAAGTCTATCCGGTGTGCGAATGGGGCGCGATCGAGCGCGTGCAGGCGCTCGGCGGCGGCAAGATCATCGGGCTCGACACCACGGTGCGCACCGGCGCGCTGATGGTGGGCAAGGAATCCAAGATCCAATCCTTGGCCGACTTGCGTAAAGTGCCGATCGCGGTGACCTGGCATGCCGGCACTTTCTACGCCGCGATCGAAGTGCTCGAAGCCGCCGGCGTGCCGTTCGAGGACATCACGCTGGTTCACGCCAATGACCGGCTCGACGCGCTCCTTAGCGGCACCACCGAAGCCGCGGCGCTGATGGAGCCGCTGGTCAGCCGGGCGCTGGCGGCCGGCGCGCGCAAGATCGCCGATCTGCGCTGGCGCGGCGGCATCGTCGCCGGCGCCAATGTCGACGACGAGACCGCCGCCAAACTGCGCCGCGCGCTCAACCGCGCCATCGCCTGGCTGCGCGAGAACGAGCGCCGTTCGCGCGACGAGGTGTTGCGCGACCTCGCCCCCGAGGCGCGCGCCCAAGGGCTGATGCCGGAGCTCGTCGGCGTGCAAACCTACCAGGCGAGCGAATTTCAGGAGAAGGTCGACTGGATGCTCGACCGCGGCTTCCTCAAAGAGCCGCCGAAATATGGCGACGTGGTGCGCAGCAAATAACGCAACGCGGCGTTCGTCTCGAATAACAAAGCCCCCGGCGGGGAAATCGCCGGGGGCTTAAAAACCCGCAGGGGGAAGCTGAAGATGGTGGAAGCCTTCCCGCCGCGGATCGAAGGCCTTAAAGCACACAATTGCGGCGAGACATTGTGCCATTGCGGCTTTCGTCATAGCGGCGACGGTGTTGCCGGTTGAGCCGCTGCACCGCCGCCGTCGATTGCCGAAATCCTCGATTGCGAACTTGAGCGCGGTTCGACAGCGCGGCCGCAAATGGCCGATTGCCGGCAAAATTGAGCGCACAGCGCCATCGCAGCAGTAAATTTCTGATCCGACTAAGTCATTTATTTAATTAGGTATTTTAACGCATTGACGGCAATCATGGCGGCATTTCGGTAATTTAGTGACGGCTATCAACTCGATTTGAACTTTTCCTCGTTAGAACACTTTCCCAGTTCGATGCGACTAACCGGAAGAGAGCGGACACCGCGTTCGCCACTACTTCGAATTAACCATAGGCGCGGGAATTTCATCCCGCCGAATGACAGGGACTTCGAGCCATGACAACAACTCCCCATCAGGAAGGCAGTGTTCGCGTTTGTTGCCGCGACCGCCACCGTGGCCTCGACAGCCAGCTTTGCCATGCCGCGTTATGACGGCACGTGGAGCGTGCTGGTCATGACCCAGAAGGGCGACTGCGATCCCGGTTATCGCTATCCGATCCGCATTGCCAACGGTCAACTCGTCAACGCCGGCGACAATGCCTTCACCATCACCGGCAAGGTCGCTGATACCGGCGCCATCACCGTCACCGTGAGCGCCGGCGGCAAGAGCGCCACGGGCTTCGGCCGCCTCGCCGGCAATGAAGGCGGCGGACAGTGGACGGGCGGCGCCTGTTCCGGTGAGTGGACGGCCGAACGCCGCTCCTCGTCGTAAGTTTGACGCTGTAAATTTGAAGCTTCTTGCCCCTCCCCTTGCGGGGAGGGGTTAGGGGTGGGGGTCAGGAGGTTTCACGCCGGCGTCGACCTTGCAGCGCCGCCTCCCGACCTCCTTCCATCCCTTCCATCCTTACAAGGGTAGAGGGAGAAGTTTCCGCGCTAGCCTTCCGCCGCGTCGTCATCGTCCGCGGCGTCCGCGCCGTCTTCACCGGCTAAAATCTTCTCGGCGATCAGGCCTGGCATTCTGCCGGACCGCGGCTTCGATTTTGGCGGCGATGTCGGGATTGGCCTTGAGGAAGGTTTTCGCATTCTCGCGGCCCTGGCCGATGCGCTGGCTGTCATAGGAGAACCAGGCGCCGGATTTTTCGACGACGCCGGCCTTGACGCCGAGATCGACCAATTCGCCGTTCTTGGAGATGCCTTCGCCGTACATGATATCGAACTCGACCTGCTTGAACGGCGGCGCCAGCTTGTTCTTGACGACCTTGACGCGGGTTTGATTGCCGACCACCTCTTCGCGCTCCTTGATCGCGCCGATGCGGCGGATATCGAGCCGGACGGAGGCGTAGAATTTGAGCGCATGGCCGCCGGTGGTGGTTTCCGGCGAGCCGTACATGACGCCGATCTTCATCCGGATCTGGTTGATGAAGATCACCATCGTATTGGAGCGGTTGATCGAAGCGGTGAGTTTGCGCAGCGCCTGGCTCATCAGCCGGGCTTGCAGCCCCGGCTGGCTATCGCCCATCTCGCCTTCGAGCTCGGCGCGCGGCACCAGCGCCGCCACCGAATTGATGACCAGAACGTCGACCGCGCCGGAGCGCACCAGCGTGTCGGCGATTTCCAGCGCCTGCTCGCCGGCGTCGGGCTGCGAGATCAACAGATCGTCGACAATGACGCCGAGCTTGCGCGCATAGATCGGATCGAGCGCGTGCTCGGCATCGATAAAGGCGCAGATGCCGCCATTCTTCTGCGCTTCGGCCAAAACATGCAAAGCCAGCGTCGTCTTGCCGGAGGATTCCGGACCGTAGATTTCGACCACCCGGCCGCGCGGCAAGCCGCCAACGCCGAGCGCGATGTCGAGCCCGAGCGAGCCGGTGGATACGGTGTCGATATCCATCGACTTGTCGTTCTTGCCAAGCCGCATGATCGAGCCCTTGCCGAACGAGCGCTCGATCTGCGAGAGCGCGGCATCAAGGGCCTTCGATTTGTCCATGGACGATCCTTCGACGAGACGAAGCGCTGCACTCATTGGTCGTGCTCCTTATGGCCGGGATTCGATAGACGCGGAAGCGCCGCGCCCTCCCCCATCGGCCCCCTGGCCAATGGCGATAGCAAGCACTGTACACGATCTGTTCTCTGTTCGCAATATG
>CAWFLM010000017.1:0-25057 GCA_963816565.1 uncultured Alphaproteobacteria bacterium
GTGTCAGAAAGGGTACGATAGAATTCTGAACCGATAAATTTGATTGTCAAGAAATCAATCCACGCCGAGTTGAGGCAAATTTTCGCCTGCTTTGCGTTACGGGAACGGCAGCACGCGAGCTGTTTTCGTGGTATTGAGGCCGCATGAACGACATTCACCATCATCATTCTGATCGTTCCGCCGCGGACCGCTGGAAGCACGACGGCGTGCGCGTCATTCCGGGCAAAGAGCTCGATCCCAACGTGCCGTCGACGCCGGGCATGGACCGCAAGGCGGCGATCAATTTCGCCCGCGTCGGCGCCCAGAAACTGTGGGCCGGTACGGTGACGATCAAGCCGGATGCCAAGACCGGCGCGCATCATCACGGCCATGTCGAAAGCATTATCTATGTGGTGCGCGGCAAGGCGCGCATGCGCTGGGGCGAACATTTGCAATTCACCGCTGAGGCGGGTCCCGGCGATTTCATTTTCATTCCGCCCTATGTGCCGCATCAGGAGATCAACGCCAGCCCGAATGAGGTGCTGGACTGCGTGCTGGTGCGCAGCGACGGCGAGGCAATTGCGATCAATCTCGATATCGAGCCGGTGGAGAAGCCGGAAGCGGTATTGTGGGTCGACCCGATCCACCGCGATCCGGCGGCGAAGCCGTGAGCAGGCGGTGAATTGCAACTCGTTCGTGGCGTTCATGCAGATCACCCCCGCGAGTTGTCCACAGGCCAAACGTCGCCGCTTTGACGCTGGCGCTCATCGGCGCAAAGCTGCGGGCGAGTATTAGTCAGTGAGTGGTCAGTCAGTCAGTATGCGTTCTATGCTGGATCATCTGGCGCGCGCGCGTGAGCTGCGCCGGCAAGCGGCCAAATGCCAACAGGCGGCCAAAACCAGCGTCTCGCCCAAATTTGGCGACTGCTACCGGCTACTCGCCGACAATTACGTAATCTTGGCGCAACTCGAAGAGGACTTCGTCGCCAGGGCGAATTCCGCGCTGCTCGAAAATCGATTGATCGCCGCCGAATAGCCGACGGCCGGCCGTGCCACGGCGTTGCGCCGGGCGACCTCGGAAAATAATCCGCTGACCGCTTGGTTGGCGGTTCCGCCTCAGAGGTGAGAGGTCAGCAAAGCCAGCAGGCCCAAGGCCGCGGCGGCAATAATGCCCTGCAGCAGCGTTCCAAGTCCGATCGTCGCGAGCCCGCGCAACGGCTGTAGCCCGGCGCGATGCGCGGCCAGCCAGAACAATTCGTCGTTGACGTGACTGACGGTCATGGCGCCGGCGCCGATCGCGAGCGCGGCAAGCGCTTTGCCGGCCGGGTCGCCTAAACTCAACGGCAGCAACAAGGGCTGCATCATTCCTGCGGCGGTAATGGCGGCGACTAGTGACGAGCCTTGCAGTGTCTTGATTGTGGCGGCGACCATGAATGCGACCAGCACGCCGCCAAATCCCGCCGCATGCCAGCCGAGGAGGCGCTCGCCGATCATTTCCGCCATGCCGGATTCCTGGCAGATGCGCTGCAAGCCGCCGGCCGCGCCAACGATGAGCAGAATGTTTGCGGCGGCGCCGAGGATACGTGCCGTCCAGGCGGAATCGCCGAGACAGCGCAAGCCGGTGCGCGGGTTTCCGGCGACCATGATGCCGACGCCGACCAGAAAAAGAATGAGCGGTCGGCCGATGCCCAGGATCAAATCGCGGGTGTGCCCGCCGCCGAGCGGCTCGCTTGGCATATCGCCAAGCGACTGCAGCATCAGCAGCAGCAATGGGACTGCGATCGCCAGGATGAGCACGATCGAAGCGCCGCCGCCGCGCTCCTTCAGGGTAGGCTCGCTTGCCGACGGCGGCGGCAACGGCTGCGAAGCCGCGCCGATCATCGACTGCCGCCGGGCAAAGATTGCGCCGAATGCGGCGAGGAGAACCGCCAATGGCAGGCCGAACAGCGCGACGTGCTGGCAGTCGGCGCCGAGAATGGCCGCGGCTGCGATCGGCACCGGGGTCAGCCACACCACGCCGTGGCTTCCTGAAATCGCCAGCGCCAGTGTGACCGTGCCGGTTTCGTGCTGTTGCGCCGATGCCCCCGCCAGCGGCCGCAATAGCGGCGTGAGCAGCACAAAAGCGGAAGCCGGGGATGCGCCGACGCCGGCTACGAGGCCGAGGCAGGCTGCGATCCTACCGGACGAAAACCACGGCCAGCGCCTTCGCCAGAGCTCGAAAGTTTGGGTCAATCGATCGGACGCCGTCGTGGTTTCGGCCAGACCGGAAATCAAGCCGGCGGCAACGATCACCAAGCCGGGCGAATACATCATAGCGGCAAAGCCGCTGCCGAAATCTTGCGTGAGAACGGAGGTCGTCGATCCGGCGGCAAAGCCGAACGCCGACGCGACAACCACGATGGCAACAAATGGATGAAGATACCGGCGCTGAATAGTTACGACGATCAGGATGACTGCGATAACAAAGGTGAACGCCTGCGGTAACGGCATGCCGTACATGAACGATCGACCTCGCCGTCGGAAGAGAGCGGCCCGGCTGTACTCATTGCGCCATTGGCGGCACTATCACTTAAAGCACGATCGCGAAAATCCGTCATCGGATTTCGCGGCTGGCGGAAAGGACGGATGCCGATGCGCGCACCCGATGCAGGCCGGCTAGCTCGCGTCCGAGGCTGGCTTCGGCGTTGCGCGCCGGCGTTTGCCGCCGCCTTGTTGATCGCTAACGGGAGCGCTCTGGCCGACCCTGTCGGCTTCATTCACAGCGCAGGTACGCGCCTGGTCGACGGCCGCGGCGCCGACTTTGCCGTTAAGGAAATCAATCTCGGCAATTGGCTGGTCCCCGAAGGCTATATGTTCGAGTTCAAGCGGGCAGAGAGCCCGACCCAGATCGCTGCGGTGATCGACACACTGCTCGGACCTGCGGCCGCGGACCGCTTCTGGACACGGTTCCGCGACGTCTATGTCACCAAAGACGACATCGATTTTCTCAAAGCGGCCGGCTTTAACACCGTGCGCATGCCGCTCAATTGGCGGCTTTTTATCGAGCCCGGCATGGCCGCCGGCGATGACCGGTTCGACGGCCCGGGCTGGTCGCTGCTCGACCGGCTGGTCGCGTGGTGCCGCGATGCCGGCCTGCATGTCATCATCGATCTGCACGCCGCGCCGGGCGGCCAGACCGGCGTCAATCACGATGACGGCTCCGGTTTTGCGCTGACGTTCTATGTGCCGCGCTACCGGCAACTGACCATCGCGTTATGGCAGAAGCTCGCGGCGCGCTATCGCGATCAGACCGCCGTGCTCGGCTACGATCTCCTGAACGAGCCGATCTCGCCCTATACCGACGTCGACTACCTCAATCCGCTGCTGGAGCCGTTTTATCGCGATATCGTGGCGGCTATTCGCAGCGTCGATCCGAACCACGTCGTGTTGCTCGGCGGCGCGCAATGGGACACGAATTTTGCCGTGTTCGACCGGCCGTTCGACGCCAACGCCGTCTACACCTATCACAAATTCTGGGCCAACCCGACGCGTGCCGCAGTGCAAAGCTACGTGAATTTCAGCAATCGCTGGAACGTGCCGGTCATTATCGGCGAAACCGGTGAGTTCAATGACGGCTGGAATGAGAAATTTCGCCGGCTCAATGAACGCTTCGGCTTTGGCTGGATTTTCTGGCCGTACAAGAACCTCGATTCGACGCTCGCCGTGACCACGATTCAAAAGCCGGTCGGTTGGGACCTGATCGCCAACGCGGGCGGCGCGGAGCACCCTTCGCTGCCGCCGCGCGACCAGGCGCAAGCCATCCTCGATGCTTATCTCGAAGCGGCCGAATTCCGGAACGTTCACGTCAATGCCGGCTATCTCCGCTCGCTCGGCCTAGTCGCGCCGTAGCCGAATTGCGTGGTCATTGACGGCGCGGGCTTGCCTGGGCGCGCCGCACCGGTAACATTCGTCAAAACGCCCCCAGCCCGAGGAAGCGCCCCGATGTCGACTGCAGCAGCTTGGCCGATCACGCTTAAGGACGCCACCATTCATCCGGTCGTCGAGCAAGAGGGCGGCTTCTTCGGGCTGTTTGGATTTTTCCCCGCGCTGACCAAAGAGCTGTTCGACGAAAACCGCGCCTGGCTGCAACCGACATTCGTCGACGCCAATAACAACCTCGTTCTTTGCATCCAGAGCTTCGTCATCAAGACACCTCACCACAATATCCTGATCGATGCCTGTGTCGGCAATCACAAGGCGCGGCCGACGCGGCCGTTCTGGAACATGATGAACAGCGACCGTTTCGAGAAGAGCCTTGCCGGCGCCGGCCTCACCGTCGATGACATCGATTATGTGATGTGCACGCACTTGCATGGCGATCACGTCGGCTGGAACACCCGTCTCGACAACGGCCGCTGGGTGCCGACCTTCCCGAAGGCGAAATACATCATGGCCGACCGCGAGCTCGAACATTGGACCGCGCGCGAGAAGGACAATCCGCAAAGCGTGCCGTGGATCACCGATTCGGTGCTGCCGATCGTCGCCGCCAAGCGCGCCCAAACCGTCAAAAGCGATTTCGCCTTTAGCGAGGCAGTACGGTTCATCCCGACCCCGGGCCACACCATCGACCATTTCTCGGTACTGGTCGGCCGGCCCGGCGCCGACGCGCTGATCACCGGCGATATGATCCATTCGCCGATCCAGGGCAAATATCCCGACATCGGCATGATGTCCGATTATGACTTCCGCCAGGCCGGAGAAACGCGTCGTAAGGTCTTCGACCAATTCTGCGAGGAGCGCACAATCATGTGCACGAGCCATTTCCCGGCGCCTTCGACCGGACGGGTGCGGCGCTGGGGCGATGGCTACAAATTCGTCGCGCTGGACAGCTGATGCGGCGGTTAGGCCGATTAGGCCTTGCCGGCACCACGCCGTAGCGCGTTACCGCCATGTTGCGTCCGTACCGTGAGCCCCGCTAAATGACGGTTTGACCAAAGCCATTGGACGACCTTGCAAAAATAGCGCGCAAAGCGACGGTACAATCTTGCGCGGTGTTTTCCGGTGTGTGAGACTGCCGCGTTCCCCCAGGGGCTGTCTTCCTAGGGTGTCTTTCAAGAGGTGGAGGAACTTATGCGCCGTATTGGACTTTCGGTAGGTCTCGCGCTCGCTTTGTCAGGCGTTGCTTTTTCCGGATCAGCCTTCGCGGATTGGCCGGCCTGCGCCGTCGGAACGTCGGTCAACAATCACGCGCGGATCGTGCTCAAGCATAAGACGATTGCCACGTGCACGGGCGCCAACGGCTGCAAGTGTGTGTCTTGCTACAATCTTGACGGCTCGGTGTCTTCGGCCTGTTACGCGCTCGTCGCTCCGATGCCGAAGTGACGTGAGGCGCGCAAGCGCTTCGTAACGTCACGATCGCGTTCCTGCGTTCTCGGACAGATTGCTGGCGCGCTGGCTTTGCTCGCGCGCCCGGTCTGTTTTCATTGCCGCTTTTCGGCATTTTCCATGTCAGCGGACGTGTCAGCGGGCATGCGGAGGCACCGTGGTCGGGGCCTCCAGCTCGCACCTGCGACATTAATTCCTGCGACATAAGGCCATAAAGCGCTCCGTTTGGCGCGCGTGGTTGAATTGACCAGTCGGGGGCGGCCATGGAGGACAGCATGGCTGTCGATGTGATGCTCTGGATCATTCTTGCCGGCATGGCCGCGTGGATAGTCTGCGGCTGCGTCTTCACGGCGCCGCGAAGGAAGCAAGCAAGCCTTGGCGACGACACGATCGAGCGGACGTTCGACCGCGCGGCCTAAAGGCGCGGCGCTGACGGGCAAGGCCGCTTGCGGCCGAGATCGCCTGCTGCGATGTCACCCGGCCGCGATCGCCGGCAGGATCAGCACCGAGGCGTGCGCCGCGTCGTGGTGAATGGTGTCGGTGCCCATCAGCGACGGATGATAGGGGTGCGAGAACACGCCGTCGGTCGCCGGCGAAGTCGCCGTTAGCGAGTTCCAGGCGAATGCAGTGGCCCTTCTTGAACAGGTAGGCGATCGGCAGCACTTCGATGTCGAATTCATAAATCTCGCCGGGAGTGAGCGGCTGCGGATTGGTATGGGTGTAAAACGGCCGCCGCGACGTCGAGCGCGCTGCATCCTTCTCGCGGTGCGAAGCCTTCAGCCAGCCTTTCGAGACCGGCGTAAAGGCCGGCTGCTCGCCGTTGGCGCGGGCCGTGGCGTCTTGCGGATGCTGGTCGGTGAGCTTGACGATGAATTGCGTGTCGATCGCCGTCGATGACGCATAAAGTTTCAGCACGATCGGGCCGATCGCTTCGAGATTTTCCGCAAGCGGCGTGCTGGTGAAGGTAAGCACGCGCCGCGGCGGATCGACCCGGCCGTCCGGGCCGATCACGGCAACGCCGTTGACCCACTCCCAATCCGGATAGCTGTAGCTCGTCGGCGCCTCGCCTGGCGCCGGATTTTCGGTCGACAACCCGCCGTCATTGAGCGAGCTGACGCTGCCCGACGGTCCTTTGCGCAAGTAATAGGCAAGCGCGGTCGCGCGCTGCGGCGGCCATTCCTCTTCCGCGCGCCAGGCATTGGCGCCGCGTACATAAAGCCGCACCGGCTCGGCGTCCATGAAGGCGTTATTGGCGCCCTTCAAATGCAGGTCGTAAAACGGCAACAGCTCTTTTTCGTGAAATTCGATCTGGTCGAACATCCGGTGCGCTTCGAAAGTATTGCGCGCGCCGGTGACGACGAGCTTTTTCGACGCTTTGACCTCTTCGTAGCCGAGAATGTTTCCGCGCAAGTGCAGCCCCATCTTGCCCCAATGGCCGATCGACAGCACCGGGCATTTGATTTTGTCGAGCCGCCAATAGGGCGAGCGCAGTCGCCAGAATTCGTCATCGAGCGAATGTTCGACGATGGCGCCGACGAGATCGAATTTCATGGGCGGCCGACCGTGGCGGCCGGCGAGGCGATGCTGGTTGTCGGCGCGCAGCGACGTGTACCAGACCGAGCGATACGAGCAGTAGATGCCGCCGTGATAATTCGAGCCGCGATACTGATCGACGAGACCGTCATAAGGCGCAATGCAGGCAAGACCGGGCGGGTTATAAGTCGCCATCAGCCATTGCGCCATGGCGTAATAAGATTGGCCGATACCGCCGACACGACCATTGCACCACGGCTGCTTCACCATCCAATCGATCAGCTCGACATAATCCTGCTGTTCGTTTGGCCCCATGAACTCGAACTCACCTTCGGAGCGGCCGGCGCCGCGCACGTCGGCATGGACATAGGCGTAGCCGTGGCCGACATACCATTCGATCGGGCCGGTCTCGCGCCATAGAAACAGCGGATAGGCCGGCACTTCGTCCATTTCGTATTGGTAGGGCGAGGCCGCAAACAGCGCCGGAAAGCGCCCGGGCGCATCCGGGCGATACACGCAAAGGGAGATGCGAATGCCGTCGCGCATCTGCACCGTGATGGGTTTTTCGACCTTCATTTGGTAATTCGCCACGCCCGTTGCCTCCCTATGAACGCCCATCGTGACCGCGCCAAGCCACGCCTATCTGCGCGCTTAAGCCGCTTGCTCGCAGCCGGCATGGTGCGGCATTCTCACCCGTAACGACAATAATTATTCCGAGGAAATCCCATGCGCCGCCGCTTTATTCTTGCTCTGCTTGCGCTCGCCGTGTTGTCCCTGCCGGCAGTGGCGCAGAATTATCCGACGCGTCCGATCAAGGCGATTGCATCGCAGGGCCCCGGCGGCTTGAGCGATCTGTTCATGCGCGGGCTTGCCGACCAGCTCGGCCCGGCGCTCGGCACTTCGATCGTGGTCGAGGACCGCGCCGGCGCGGAAGGCACGATCGGCGCCCAGGCCTGCGCCGCGGCGGCACCGGATGGTTACACAATCTGCATCCTGCCCGGCGAGACGGTCACCATCAACCCGATCATCCAGCCGAATTCCGATTTCGACCCGGCCAAAAGCCTGGAGCCGATCACCAGAGCCTATTACTTGACGCAAATGTTTGCGGTGGACGCTTCGCTGAACGTCAAGACGTTTGCGGATCTTGCGAAGCTGGCCAAAGCAAAGCCTAACGCGTTCAATTACATGGCCCCTTCGTTGTCGAAGGTCGCCTTTATGCAGGAGTTCAACAAGACCAACGGCACCGACATCGTGCGCGTGCCGTTCAAGGGCGGCGGCGATGCCGTCAACAGTATGCTTACCGGCACGACGCAGATCGCGATCTTCGGCATCGGCAACCTGGTGTCGTTCATCCGTGCCGGCAAAATCGTCGGCCTTGCGATCGACGGCGATACGCGCTCGCCGCTCGCACCGGAGATTCCGACTTTCAAGGAGATCGGCTACACCAAGAATATCGATGCAACCTTCTTCGGCATCTACGCACCGGCCGGTACGCCGAAACCGATTGTGGACAAGCTGTACAAGGCGATCGCCGAGATCGGGGCGAAGCCGGATTTCCAGCAAAAATTTCTATTCAGCCGCGGGCTGGCGCCGGTATTCAGTTCGCCGGACCAGTTTGCCAAGGAGTTGGTCGGCGACCGCGCCAACGGCCTCGCTGCGGTGAAAGAATCCGGTCTTTATCCCAACGTGAAGTAGTCCCGGAGATTTGCCCCGCGGCCCGGCGCGATTTCGCGGGCGCAACCGCGCAATAAAATCTTTGCAACTTTGTCGTATTTTGAATGGTCGCGGGAAATACGTAGACCAACGGGTCTTGATCGTTTTGATTTGGGCTCACAGTTTCAATACTGCTAGCAAGGCGAGGCGGTCGAGCTCGCGTTGGCTGAATTTGGCACGTGGATTGCATCGGGGCCCAGCATGACCGATGAAAACTATCTCTCGCTTCTATTGTGGACCATCTGCGTGCTGACGTTCGCCTGTGGCGTTATGGCGATCACCGAGCACCCGGACTGGTTCGGGGCCTAACACGGGCCCCGCTCACTGCGCCGGAATTTGGGCCAGCCTCGGCCGCAGCCAGCGCGCTGCCGCGCCTACTGCCCGCGGCGCGCCGCACTGGCGAAGCGTTTGGTCTCTTCGGCGGCGCGGAACAGCGCGGCTGCCTTGTTGATGCATTCCTGCTGCTCGAAACCGGGATCGCTGTCGGCGACGATGCCGGCGCCGGCTTGCACATACATGGTGCCGTCCTTGATCAGCGCGGTGCGCAGCACGATGCAGGTATCCATTTCATCCCCGGCGGAGAAATAACCGACGCAGCCCGCATAGAGCGAGCGTTTCTCTTTTTCCAATTCATCGATGATTTGCATAGCGCGCACCTTTGGCGCGCCGGACACCGTGCCGGCGGGAAAGCCGGCGGCGAGCGCATCGAGCGCGTCGCGGTCCTTGCGCAATTTGCCCTCGACATTGGAAACGATATGCATCACTTGGCTATAGCGCTCGATGAAGAATTGGTCGGTGACTTTGACCGTGCCAATCTCAGCGACGCGACCGACGTCGTTGCGCCCCAGATCGAGCAGCATCAAATGCTCGGCACGTTCTTTGGGGTCGGCAAGCAGCTCCGCCTCGAGCGCCAAATCCTCGTGCGGCGTGGCGCCGCGCGGCCGTGTGCCGGCGATGGGGCGGATGGTGACGACGCCGCGGCTGGTCTTGACCAGGATTTCCGGGCTCGACCCGGCGACGGAGAAACTGCCGAAGTCGAGGAAGTACAGATAAGGCGAGGGGTTGACGCGGCGCAGCGCCCGGTAAAGCGCAAACGGCGGCAGCGCGAACGGCGCCTCGAAACGTTGCGACAGCACGACCTGGAAAATATCGCCGGCGGCGATGTAGTCCTTGGCGCGCATCACCATCCGCTTGAACTCGTCCGGCGTGGTGTTCGAGCGCGGCTTAACCTCGAGCGGACCGGCATCAGTGTCGGCGGTCGCCCCCTCCCTTCCCTCCCCCGCTTGCGGGGGAGGGGAAGGGAGGGGGCCTTCGAGCGCATCGACGACGGCCGACAGCCGCTCGATGGCGCGCGCCAACGCCGCGGTTGCGGTCGTCCCGGCATGTGCCCGCACCGGGGTGACAACCGTGATGGCGTCCTTGACCGTATCGAAAACGACGATCAGCGTCGGCCGCAGCAGCACGGCGTCGGGAATGGCGAGCGGGTCCGGTCCCGGCGGCGGCAAATCCTCCATCAGCCGCACCATGTCATAGCCGAGATAGCCGAAAACGCCGGCAGCCATCGGCGGCAGCGCCGCCGGCAATGCGATACGGCTCTCGCCGATCAGGTCGCGCAATGCCGTCAGCGGCGCGTCGTTGACTGGCACGAATGCCGCCGGGTCGGTCTGGACCGTGCGATTGATCTCGGCGTGCACGCCGTTGACGCGGAATATGACATCGGGGTCGAGCCCGATGATCGAATAGCGGCCGCGCACGGCTCCGCCCTCAACCAATTCCAGCAAGAAGCTCATCGGCGCGGCAGCCCCGGGCCGCGCGCCGGCTACTTTGAGATAGGCCGAGACCGGCGTTTCCAGATCGGCGACGAGCGTCGTCCACACCACCTGCGGCTCGCCGGCCGCATAGCGCGCCGCGAATGATTGCGCCGAAGGCTCGATGTGCATTTTTAGTTGGTGTCCGGCGTGCCGTTGCCCATCGCCTGAGCCAGCACCGAGGGATTTATCGAGGTTCCGAGATCGGTTTCAAGCCAGCTGACATATTGCCCTATCAAATCGTCCGACAATTGGTTGTGCAGCGTATTCTCGATCTGCTTGGCGTCCGGCGAATTGGCATCGAGCTTCGGCGTCTTGATGTCGGTGAGCTGAAAGACAACCCACTGCGTCGGAGTGGCGCCCACGCTGCCGCCGAAAGCGTCTTTCGCGGTATGGAAGATCACCTGCGTCATATTCGGCGAAATGTCGCCGCTCGAGCCGCCACGCTTTAGGTCGCTGGCGGTTTCGACCGTGAGATTTTCGCTGCTTGCGAGCGTGGCGAACGGGTTGCCGTTCTTGAGCTTGTCGAGGAGATCGGCCGCCTTGGTCTTGAGCCGCGTGGCGATCTGATCGTCGCGCCAGTGCTGCGTCACCGTGCTTTTGACCTCGTCGAGAGTGCGGTCGCGCGCCGGCGTGATGGTGGCGACGTCGTACCAGATATAGCCGCCGTCGACGTCGATCGGATCGTTGTCGACGCCGACGTCGGAGGCGAACGCGCCGCTGACGATGTCGGGCCCGTGCGGCAGATTAACGGCGAGCTTGCCGTCCGGATCGCGCCCGGAGCGGTCGACGTCGAAAGCGACGACTGGCAGCTTTTCCTTTTGCGCCGCTTCTTCGAGCGTGCTGCCGCCGGCGCGATCGTCTTCGATTTTGTCGTGCAGGTCCTGGAGCTGTTTCTTGGCGCGATCGAGCGCGATCTTGTTGCGCAACTGCGGCGTGGCTTCGCCGAGCGATTTTGTCGTCGGCGACTCGATCTTGAGCACGCTGACCAGCACCGCGCCGAACTGGGTCTGGATCGGCGCGCTGACCTCGCCTTCCTTCAGCGAGAAAGCGACATCAGCCACTTTTGGGTCGATCATGCTTGCCTTCGCCACGGTGCCGAGATCGATGTCCTGCGGTTTGAGGCCGCGTTCGGTAGCGATGTCGGCAAATCCGGTGCCGCTCTTGATGCGGTCGGCGGCGGCTTGCGCGTCCGCCAGTTGCGGGAAGACGATCTGCTCGATGTGGCGCTTCTCAGGCGTGACGAAGCTCGCATGCTGCTCGTCATAGGCCGTCTTGATGTCGTCGTCGGAAATCTGCATCCATTGCGCCAGCGCCGCGGGCGTTACTGTGACGGTGTCGATCTTGCGGTATTCCGGCGCCCGGAACAGGATTTTACGCTCGTCGAAGTATTTGCTCAGCTCCTCGTCGGTCGGCTGCGGGATGTCGCCGGCTTGCGCCGGGCCAAGCGCCACATATTGGATGCTGCGTTGTTGATTTTGGAACTGATTGATGGCGGCGAGCCAGGCCTGCGGCAGCGTGACGTCGCCCGAAATGCTGTCGACGAGCTGCCGGCGCAATGCAGTCTGTCGCTCGGTGGTGAGAAAGCCTTCCTCGTTCATGCCAATGTCGTGCAGGAACATTTCAAACCGCGTGCGGTCGAATTGACCGTGTTGATCCTGCAGTTGCGGATTGGACGTGATATTGCGCGATATCTCGGTGTCGGACAGGCCAAGCCCCATCCTTTGCGCGAGTTGGTCGAGCCCGGCCTGGGCGATCATCTCACCGAGCACCTGGCGGTCGAGGCCGATCGCGTTTGCCTGGTCCGCCGGGAGCGGATGTCCGAGCTGACGGCCGATCTGTTGCAAGCGGTCGTCATAGGTCTGCCGGAACTGTGGGGCCTGGATTTCAGTTTTGCCGATCGTCGCCAGTGTGCCTTGGCCGAAGCCGTGAAAGATGTCGTTGATGCCCCAGACGGCAAAACTGCCGGTAAGCATGGTCATGACCACGGCCATGACGGTTCTGCCGAGCCAGTTTTCGGAGACTTTGCGGATGCCGCGCAGCATGGGTCAGAGTTCGCGTCCAAACGGTTG
Organism: uncultured Alphaproteobacteria bacterium; assembly: GCA_963816565.1. Lineage (GTDB taxonomy): Bacteria > Pseudomonadota > Alphaproteobacteria > Rhizobiales > Xanthobacteraceae > BOG-931. The sequence goes on from CAWFLM010000017.1 coordinate 12,469, forward strand.
GAATGATGGAAGGCGCCGCACTATAAGGAGCGCGGGTTTTCGCCGCAACCGACGGGATTTACTGCTAAAACGCTTCTTTTCCCGCTGCAACCGGTCTGCTAACGCCTCGTTGTCGCATGGCATTGGGCCGATTCTTTGAGCCGACACGATGGCGCATCCTCCACTGATCGCAGGCAATTGGAAAATGAACGGGCTCGGCGCCTCGATCGGCGAATTGGAAAAAATCATTGCCGGCGCGCGGTCGCTCGCGCCGAGCGCGGTCAAGCCGGAAATCATGGTGTGCCCGCCGGCGACGCTGATCGCGAGCTTCGCCAAGGCAGCCAATGGCACGCCCGTTGCCATCGGCGGCCAGGATTGCCACCCGCAGGCCTCCGGTGCGCATACCGGGGACATTTCCGCTGAAATGCTGCGTGACGCCGGCGCCCGAGCCGTGATCGTCGGCCATTCCGAGCGCCGCCGCGATCATGACGAAACCGATACGCTGGTGCGCGCCAAAGCGACGGCGGCGCACCGCGCCGGCCTGCTCGCTATTGTCTGCATCGGGGAAACCCACGAGGACCGCGAATTGGGGCAAACGCGTCATGTCGTCGCCCGGCAGCTCGATGGCTCGTTGCCGGATGCCGCCGCGGATACCGTCGTCGCCTATGAGCCCGTTTGGGCTATCGGCAGCGGAAAGACCCCGACCCCCAAGGAGATTGGCGACATTCATGACTTCATTCGCGCCCGGTTGTGCGTGCGCTTCGGCGAAACCGGGCACGAGGTGCGCATCCTCTACGGTGGCTCGGTCAAACCGGCGAACGCCAAGGCACTGCTCGCGGTCGATAATGTCAATGGCGCTCTGGTCGGCGGCGCCAGCCTCGATGCGGCCGAATTCCTTGCAATCGCTGGTGTTTATCGCTGACGGCGACTTCAGCCCCTTTAGTCTGGAACGGGCAGTGGCGGCAAGATCGAGCCATAGAAATGCCGAGCCGGATCGTGTAGAGAGCCTCGCTACTTCCTATATCGGGACTTCAATAGCGGGGCAGTGATTTGGCCCGGCTTGGTCGCAGGCGGATACGAATGCTGAGCGTCATTATTGTTATTCATCTCATGCTTGTGATCGCCTTGATCGGCGTCGTCTTGCTGCAAAAATCCGAGGGCGGCGGGCTGGTCAGTTCGACGAGTGGCTTTCTGACCGGGCGCGGCACGGCGAACGCGCTGTCGCGGACCACTGCGCTCCTGGCCGCAGGTTTCTTCGTCACCAGCCTGGCACTGTCCTGGCTGGCAAGTTACGAGCACCGCCCGGTCGCGGTGATCAATACCTCTGGGACGCCGGGGCCGGCGCCGCCAAGTCCGTCAGGCGGTCCGCCGCCTGCGGCGCCGTTGAGCCCGGGCAATGGCGGCCTGCTCAATCAGTTGCAAAAGGGCATTCCGGGCTTGCCGTCGGGCTCGAACCCGGCATTCGCGCCGGAGCCGAGCGGGCCGCAGGTACCGCAGTCGAAGTAGCGCCACGCCGCCGTCGTGGGCTTGGCCGCGTCCGCCGACCGGTGCCGCTAATCACAGGGCGGGAGGCTCAAAAGTCACACGAGAGTATCATTGTAAGCTGATGAAAATGAAACGATTTCTTCTGGATATTTTTGTTTTGGCGCAAGGCGCGGCAGATATTCCGGAAAATTGCTCGTCGAATCGTGGAAGGGGCGCTAAGCAATAGGTCCCATGGCGCGGTACATCTTCATCACCGGCGGCGTGGTGTCCTCACTTGGCAAGGGTCTGGCTTCCGCAGCGCTCGGCGCGCTGTTGCAGGCGCGCGGCTACAAGGTGCGGCTGCGCAAGCTCGACCCCTATCTCAATGTCGATCCCGGCACGATGTCGCCGTACCAGCACGGCGAGGTTTTCGTCACCGACGATGGCGCCGAGACCGACCTCGACCTTGGCCATTACGAGCGTTTCACCGGACGTCCGGCGACCCGGCAGGACAACATCACCACCGGCCGCATTTACCAGGAGATTCTCGCCAAAGAGCGGCGCGGCGACTATCTCGGCGCCACCATCCAGGTCATTCCGCACGTCACCAATGCCATCAAGGAATTCATCCGCGACGGCAACGACGGCTTCGATTTCGTGCTCTGTGAGATCGGCGGCACGGTCGGCGATATCGAGGGCCTGCCGTATTTCGAGGCCATCCGGCAGCTCGGCAACGATCTGCCGCGCGGGCACGCGATCTATATCCATTTGACGCTGATGCCGTTTATCCCGTCGGCCGGCGAATTGAAGACCAAGCCGACCCAGCACTCGGTGCGCGAATTGCGCGCCATCGGCATTCAGCCCGACATTCTGCTCTGCCGCACCGACCGGCCGATCCCGGAGAGCGAGCGCCGCAAGCTCGCGCTGTTCTGCAATGTGCGCGAAAGCGCGGTGATCGAGGCGCGTGACGCCGACAATATTTACGCCGTGCCGGAGGCCTATCACGCCGGCGGGCTCGACGACGAAGTCTTGGCTGCCTTCGGCATCGAAAATCCGCCCGCGCCCGATCTCGCCACCTGGCATCTGATCAACGAGCGCATCCGCAATCCGGAAGGCGACGTGACCATCGCCATTGTCGGCAAATATACCGGCATGAAGGACGCATATAAGTCGTTGATCGAGGCGCTCTCGCACGGCGGTATCTCCAACAAGGTCAAGGTCAAGCTCGATTGGATCGAAAGCGAAGTGTTCGAGAACGAGGACCCGGCGCCGTTCCTCGAACATGTCGATGGCATTTTGGTGCCGGGCGGTTTCGGCCAACGCGGGGCCGAGGGCAAAATTCGCGCAGCCGCAATTCGCCCGTGAGCGCAAGGTGCCGTATTTCGGCATCTGCTTCGGCATGCAGATGGCGGTGATCGAAGCGGCGCGCAATTTGTGCGGCATCGAAGCGGCGAACTCGACCGAATTCGTGCAGACGAGCGAGCCGGTCGTCGGCCTGATGACCGAATGGATGAAGGGCAACGAGCTGCAGAAGCGCGGCATGACCAGCGACCTCGGCGGCACCATGCGGCTCGGCGCCTATCCCGCGGTGTTGGCCCGCGGCTCGCGGGTCGCCGAGATTTACAACGCCACCGAGATTTCCGAGCGGCATCGCCACCGCTATGAGGTCAACACCGCCTATAAGGATCGCCTGGCGCAACGCGGCATGCGGTTTTCCGGCATGTCGCCCGACGGCATCCTGCCGGAGATCATCGAATACGACGACCATCCCTGGTTCATCGGCGTGCAATTTCATCCCGAGCTGAAATCGCGGCCGTTCGCACCGCATCCGCTGTTCTCGTCTTTCATTGAGGCGGCGGTGGAGCAGAGCCGGCTGGTGTAATATCCTCGACATTCCGGGACGCGGGCAGAGCCCGCGGCCCGGAATCCATATTCGCTGACCTGCGATTATGGATTCCGGACTTGCCGCCTTGCGCGGCAGCCCGGAATGACCAACAGGAGAGGAAACCTCAATGCTGTACGAAATGCGTGTCTACCGCACCGTGCCTGGCCGGCTGCCGGCTTTGCTGAATCGCTTTGCTAACACCACACTGAAGCTGTGGGAGAAGCACGGCATCAAGCAGGCCGGGTTCTGGACCACGCTGGTTGGCGATTCCAACCATGAACTGATTTACATGCTCGCCTGGGAATCGCTCGCCGATCGCGAGAAGAAATGGAACGCATTCATGGGCGATCAGGCGTGGATTTCGGCGCGCGCCGAAAGCGAGAAAGATGGTCCGATCCTGCAAAACATCAGCAATCAAATCCTGCAGCCGACGGCGTTTTCCGCGGTGAAGTGAAGCCGCGCACGGAATTTGGTTTCGCGCCGGCTAATCGCCGAAAGCTCGATCGCTTAATGGCTTAGATTCTTCAGCCACGCGACCACCGCGGCTGTCGCCGCGTTCGGCGTGCCGATATGGTCGGAATTGACCGTCACATGTGCGTTATGCGGGTCGTGTGGCGCGCGTGCATAGACCGCGTCGATGCCGCGCTGCGTCGGGTCGGCGCTGCCGGAGACGATCAGGAGCGGCGCAGTGAGGCGGGAAGCGTTGGCCGAGAACTCGCCCGGGGTCTCCTTGCCGAAGAAGCTGACAAAAATTTTCGGCGTTGCGGTCACCTCGATCTGGCTGCCGTTATTGAGGTCGGTAAAAGTCCGCCGTTCGTCGCCCTTGCCGGCGGCGATCAGCGCTTGCGCCTCGGCGAGACCGCGCGCGATCGGCGGACGCGCCCGCAGCTGGTCCGGATTGGAAGCCGGTGCCAGCGCGATCACGCCTTTTAGGCCCGGCCGGCGCGCGCCATAGCCGAGCGCGGCGTTGCCGCCGAGACTCATGCCGAGAATGACGATGCCGGCAGCGCCGCGCGCTTTGAGCCGGGCCGCTGCCGCGTCGGCCTCGGCGAGACAGTCGAGATAGGTACGGTCGTAAATCCGGCTTCGCGTCCAACACATTTGCGGCCGCTCGACCGGAAAGCCGGCGGCCTCGACTGCCGCCGCGAGCCCGTCGAACTGTGCGGGCGTCCCGGTCTTGCCGTGCATCATAACAACGCCGATGGTTTCGGCGCGCGCCGGCAAGGCAAAGGCGAGGCAAGCCGCAAGCAACACGATCGGTTTTCGCATCATGTGGTGGTCCGAATGCAAAGGCTCGAGTGGGGCGCTTGCTATCGCACTCGCCGTGCAGTGTAGGCCAAACTGCAGCCCAACGCAGGGGTCCGCTGTCGTAAATATGACGTGGGACCGGCTGCCGACTTGGCCGCTCGATCCTTCGCGTCTTTGCCAAGGTTGACCTCATCGAGGCACCGTTTCATGGTCGCCGCTGAGGACTCTATGACCACGAAGCCCAATTCCATCGTCAGCGTCGGCAAAGCGCGCTTCGGCAACGCGCTGCCGCTCGCGTTGATCGCGGGGCCTTGTGCGCTGGAGAGCCGCGCGCATGCTTTCGACATGGCGGCGGCGCTCAAGGAGATGACCGCGAAGCTTGGGATCGGCTTTGTTTACAAAACTTCGTTCGATAAGGCCAACCGCACCAGCGCGGCGAGCGCGCGCGGGCTTGGCCTCGACCAGGCGCTCGAGATTTTCACCGATTTGCGCGACCGGCTTGGCGTGCCGGTGCTTACCGACGTGCACGAGCCGGAGCAGTGCGCGCGCCTCGCCGAAGTGGTCGATGTGTTGCAAATTCCGGCGTTCCTGTGCCGGCAGACCGACCTTTTGATTGCGGCGGCGAAAACCGGCCGCACCGTCAACGTCAAAAAGGGCCAGTTCCTCGCGCCCTGGGACATGAGGAATGTCGTCGAAAAAATCACCGGCGCCGGCAATGCCAATGTGCTGGTCACCGAGCGCGGCGTGTCGTTTGGCTACAACACGCTGGTGTCGGATATGCGCGCGCTGCCGGTGCTGGCAAAAATCGGCGCGCCGGTGATTTTCGACGCCACCCATTCGGTGCAGCAGCCGGGCGGGCAGGGCACCTCATCCGGCGGCGAGCGTGATTATGTGCCGGTGCTGGCGCGGGCCGCGGTGGCCGTCGGCGTCGCCGGCGTCTTTATCGAAACCCATCAGGACCCCGACAAGGCGCCGTCCGACGGTCCGAATATGATTCCACTCAAAGAGTTACCGTCGCTTCTTGAACGCTTGATGCAATTCGATCGTCTCGCCAAACAGGCCTGACAAGGGGTGGAGCGACGCCATTCCGCCCGTTCTCAAAATCGTCAGCCTGGTGGTGTTCGCCTCGACACTGTTCTCGCGCGCCGTCGATCCCATCGTGCCGAAGATCGCGGCCGATCTTGCCATCGACGTGAAAACCGCGGCGCTATTGTCGAGCGCTTTTACATTCCCTTACGCGCTGATGCAGCCGGCATTGGGCACGATCGCCGATTTCTTCGGCAAGACCCGGCTGATGAATGCGAGTCTCGCGGCGGTCGTGACGACGACGCTGATCAGCGCATTTATCAGCAGCTTCCCGCTGTTGGTGGCGATGCGGATCGTCGCCGGGGTGTGCGCCGGCGGCATTTTTCCGGTCGGCGTTGCCATCATCGGCGATCTCGTTCCGGTGCATGAGCGGCAGGTGGCGATCGGCCGGCTGTTGGCCGTCGGGCTGACCGGCAATCTCATCGGCGCGGTGATCTCAGGCGTGGTCGGCGATCTGTTCGGCTGGCGCGGCGTGTTTTTCTCGATCGGCGGCTTTGGCCTCTTGGTGGCGGGAATCGCGTTCTTCGCCTTTCGCGGCATGAAGGTCGCGCCGCCGAAACCCTTCAACCTTGCCGCCGCCGTGGCCGGATTTCGCGGGGTGCTGGCCGATCCGCGCGCCAAGATTTGTTTCGGGTCGGTGTTCTTCGAAGGCATCGTCATCCACGGCATGTTTCCCTATGTCGCGCTGCTCCTGCTCGCCGCCGGACAGACGCATTCGTCCTATGCCGGGATCGTCATCGGCGGATTCGGGCTCGGCGGCATCGTGTTTTCGCTGGCGCTGCCGTTTCTGGTTCTGCACCTGACCGAGCGGCAGCTGATGCTGTCGGGCGCAGCCGGCGCGGCAACCGCTTTCGTTCTGATCGCGCTTAATCCGCAATGGTACGTGCTGGCCGTGGTCTTCATGGGTTTCGGCCTCGGCTTCTACATGCTGCACAATTGCATCCAGGTTCACGTCACCGATCTGACCCAGACTGCGCGCGGCGCGGCGCTGTCGATGCATTCCTCGGCGTTCTTTTCCGGACAGGCGATCGGCCCAATCTATTATGGCTATGCCTTCGGCCATTTCGGCACCACGCTGCCGCCGCTCATTGGCGCCGTCGTGATCGTCGCGGTCGGGCTGGTTTGTGCGCGGTATCTGAAGCACCGGCGGCAGTTGGACCTTAGGGAGCCCTGATCTCCTCTCAAAGCCAATTTTGTTGTTCCGGCCAGGGTGTCGCGAGCCGCGGCTGAAATTAGACCCGTCGAACCTGTCTGTTTTGCGTGTCGGCTTACCCTAAGAGCAGACATTGATTGACGGCTTTTGCACGTCCGCTAAGGGCGATCTTCGGAGTCTATGCACCGCAGCAAACAGGATCGCAGTCGCGTCCCAAACGGGCAGCAACGGACAAAAAGACCCCCTGGGAGTACCGGGGCCAATTGGATCAACGAACTGAAGCAGCGTCTTCAGTGACTCGTGACCATCGCGCCTCAGTTGAGACGGTAGTTGAGGCCGAGCCGCGCGATACTGACCGTCAGATGTGCCGAATTGGTCAAAAACAGGCCTGGACTTGCAGGCGTCAGGACTCCTGCAGAACCTATCGAACCGAAATCGGCATAAAGGTACTCGCCCTTTATGGACCACTTTTGGTTCAGCGCCAGTTCTACACCACCCCCCACCGCCCAACCTGCTCTGGTGGTCGACGCGGTTGAGGTGTCGACGAAGGGCGGCAAAAGCACGAGGGTCTGATTGAATTTCTGGTTGGTGACCGCGAGACCGCCGGTCGCGTAGAACAGGGCATTGTTTGCTACCCAGCCAATCCGCGGGCGCGCCGTAAACAGCCAATCCGTTGAGACCGAAGTCGATGGAGAGAAGAATGTCGTTGGCGGCCCGGCCGGTCCACCCGGTAGCGTACTCGGAAATGGGAACGTGCCGCCTTGCGAAGCCCGCAGGCCCATATAATCAAAATCGGCCTCGAGCCCGAAGACGGTATTCCCAGTTTGCCAATTGTAGCCGATCTGGCCGCCCCCGGTGAATCCGCTCGGGCGTAAGCTCGGCGAAGTGGCTGCGCTCACCGCCGCACAATCGATAGCGAACGCTCCGGGAGAGCATTCAGCCGACGAGACGCTGTCCCTGCCCCAAGCCCCGCCGACATTTCCGCCGATATAGAACCCGGTCCAGCTGAACGGCGCGGCCACGGGAGGGGGCGGCGCCTTGACGGCCATATCGGCTGCGTAAGCGGTGCTCAAAGGAGCAGCTATAAGCAAGACCGAAATAGCAAGCCCACCCAGACGTTTCATGCCCGCCTCCATATTCTTGTTTGTAGTCCTCATCACCGATGCCCTCAACTTTGGGCAAAAGCGGAACGACAATAGCCGATAACCTGGGGCTTTTATGTTGCTACCAAGCAACACAGCAGTGGATTTCAATATGCACAGAAAGAAAGCCAATATGCACAGAAGGAAAGTCAATTCGACACATTCAGAAGGAAATGTCACGACGACAACTGCGATTGATGTCCGCTCTGGATCTAGGCTGTGTGAAAACGTGCGCGCGCGAAGAACGCGCAGAATTGTTTTTTCTATCATCGACTCCTGACAGCGGTCGTCAGCTCAGTTGTTTTTTAGATTGACAAAGTCGAGACGAAATTTCCATCCGCAAATTAGATTTCGGAGTTTTCACACAGCCTAGGTCAAGTGGGGACATGCAGGCGTGTCAGCATCACGTCCACCTTACCTCCGACCACAGACATTGGATGGCAATTCCCGCAGCTTCGTCTATGGCCGCGACCGGAAGTGGCCCGCTCGCAACCCTTGCCGAAAACCCTCAAAACCCCCATTATTCCCCCATCGGCCAGGGGTGCCGCGCTAGGCGCGGCTGAGATCAAACCCGTCGAACCTGTCTGGGTCATACCAGCGAAGGGAGCCGCGTTGAGCGCAACGATTACCTCGGTTTCGACAGCCACCAAGCGGCCTCGCGTGGTCATTATCGGCGCCGGCGTGGTTGGGCTCGGCATTGCCTGGCGGCTGGCCTCGCGCGCCGAGGTCTCGCTGTTCGACCGCGGCAAGGCCGGGGCAGGGGCGAGCTATGCGGCGGCCGGCATGCTTGCGGCCTGCGCCGAAGCCGAACCCGGCGAAGAGGATCTGGTCGCGCTCGGCCGCGACAGCCAGGCGCGCTGGCCCGCCTTTGCCGAGGAACTGTTGGCCGCATCCGGCGTCGACGTCGAATTGCGACGCGAGGGCACGCTTGTTCTGGCGCTGACTGCGGACGATCAGGCGACGCTTTCGCATCATCTGGAGTTTCAGAAAAAGCTCGGCCTGCCGATCGAATGGCTCTCCGCGGCGGCGACGCGCGCCAAGGAGCCGCATCTGGCCGGCAAGATCGCGGGCTCCGTGTTCAGCCCGCAGGATCATCAGGTCGACAACCGCAAACTCAGCGCGGCGCTGCGCATTGCCGCGGAGGCGGCCGGCGCAACAGTTCACGAGCACAAACCGGTCAAGGAGATCTCCGTGCAGGGCGGCCGCGCCACCGGCGTCGTGCTCGAAGACGGAACGGGCGTGGCGGCCGATCGCGTGGTGCTCGCCGCCGGCGCATGGTCACGCACCATCGCCGGTCTGCCGCCCGATCGCCGGCCGCCGGTGCGCCCGATCAAGGGACAGATGTTGGCGCTGCGCATGGACGCGGCAGCGCCGCTCCTCAATCACGTGCTGTGGGCGCCGGGCGCCTATCTGGTGCCGCGCCGCGACGGCCGCCTGATCGTCGGCGCGACAGTGGAGGAAAAAGGCTTTGACGAAACCATTACCGCCGGCGGCATGCTGACGCTGCTCGAAGCGGCGTGGCGCGCCATCCCCGCGGTCGAGGAATTGCCGATCGAGGAAATCTGGGTCGGCCACCGGCCGGGCAGCCGCGACGACGCGCCGATCCTCGGCCGCGCGCCGCTGGAGAATTTGTTTTACGCCACCGGCCATCATCGCAACGGCATCCTGCTGGCGCCGGTGACCGCCGACGCTATGGCGCGGCTCATTCTCGACGACATCGTGGAGCGGGCGATAAGGCCGTTCGGCCTCGAACGTTTCTTGCCGGCGCGCGCGGCGGAGTAGGGGACATGTCGCAGCAAACCATGGCAGCCACCATCCGCATCAACGGCGAAAGCGAGCCGCTCGCCGTGGCGACGCTCGACGCGCTGCTTGCGGAAAAGGCGGTCGACACGATGCAGCGCGGCATCGCGGTGGCGCTCAACGGCTCGGTCGTGCCGCGCGCGGCGTGGTGCGATACGGCGCTAAAGCCGGGCGACAGCGTCGAGATCGTGCGCGCACGGCAGGGCGGCTAGGGAGCAACACATGTCCGATCCTTTGATCATTGCCGGGCACGAATTCGGCTCGCGGCTGTTTCTCGGCAGCGCCGGCTATCCGAACCGCAAGATCATGCTCGACTCGATCGCGGCGAGCGGCACGCAGATGGTCACCGCCTCGATCCGCCGCATCAGCCTTGCCGGCGACGACGAGAGCCTGGTCGACCTGTTGGCCGGCCGCGTGAAATTTCTGCCCAATACCGCCGGCTGCCAGACCGCGAAGGACGCGGTGCTGACGGCCGAGCTGGCGCGCGAGGCGCTCGACACCAATTGGATCAAGCTCGAAGTGATCGGCGACCGCGAGCTGCTTTATCCCGACGTCGAGGAACTCATTCGCGCCACCGGGAGCTTGTCGCCAAGGGCTTTATCGTCCTGCCTTATTGCACCGAGGATCCGGTGACCTGCCGCAAGCTCGCCGATGCCGGCGCCGCCGCGGTCATGCCGCTCGGCTCGCCGATAGGCTCGGGGCTAGGTATCTGCAATCCGCATCTGATCGAGCTCATTTGCACGCGCTCCCCGGTGCCGGTGGTGCTCGATGCCGGGATCGGCACCGCCTCGGACGCGACGCTCGCCATGGAGCTCGGTTGCGCCGCGGTGTTGATCAACACCGCGGTGTCGAAGGCGCAAAATCCGGTGCTGATGGCGCAAAGCATGCGCGCCGCGGTGGAAGCCGGCCGCCTGTCGCGGCTCGCCGGCCGCATCGCCAAGAAGAGCCACGCCGAACCGTCGAGCCCGCAATTCGGGCTGGTGGGGACGTGAGACGGCGAATGGCGACGCCTTACCCACCATCTCTCGCACCATCGGCATCACCTTCGTCCCGTAAAGCTCGATGCAGCGCATCATCTTGTCGTGCGGCAACGTGCCGGCCGAATATTTCATGTCGAAGCGCGCGGCGCCGAGATCCTTGATCGTCGTGGCGATGCGGCGGGCGACGGTTTCCGGCGAGCCGAGATGCAGCGCGCCGCCGTCGACTTCTTGCTCGAAGGCAGCCTTCGTCGTCGGCGGCCAGCCGCGCTCGGCGCCGATGCGATCGCGCGACGCCTTGTAATGCGGCCAGAATTCCTCGCGCGCCTGCGCGTCGGTCTCGGCGACATAGCCATGTGAGTGGACGCCGACTTCGCGCGCCGGCTTGCCGAGTTGCGCATAGGCGCGATGATAGAGATCGACGTAAGGTGCAAAGCGCTTGGGATCGCCGCCGATGATGGCGAGCATCAGCGGCAGATCGTAGCGCGCGGCGCGGACCACCGATTCCGGTGAGCCGCCGACGCCGATCCAGGTTCGCAAGGTTCCCTTCTCGATCGGCGGATAGACATGCTGATTGGTCAGCGGTGCACGCGTCGAACCCTTCCAGGTCACGGCTTCGTTGCGCAGCACAGCGACGAATAGATCGAGCTTTTCCTCGAACAGTTTTTCGTAATCGGACAGCTCGAAGCCGAACAGCGGAAAGGATTCGATGAAGGAGCCGCGGCCGAGCGTGACTTCGGCGCGACCGTTCGAGGCGGCGTTGAGCGTCGAAAAGCGCTGAAACACGCGAATCGGATCGTCCGAAGAGAGCACCGTGACCGCCGAGCCGAGCCACATCCGTTTGGTGCGCCCGGCAATTGCCGCGAGCACGACGTCGGGCGTCGAGACGGCAAAATCGGGCCGGTGATGCTCGCCGACGCCGAAAGCATCGACGCCGACGGCATCGGCTAGCACGCCTTCTTCGATCACGTCGAGAATGACTTGGGAGTGCGATTTGAGGCTGCCGTCTGGGTTAGCGGTAATGTCGCCGAAGGTATCCAGGCCGAGTTCGATATGTTGAGTCATGTGTCAGTTACGTCGCTTCCTTAAAGTTTTGGTTTGGCCATTGCGGCCAGAGCCCATCGTCGATTGATTTTGCCGAACTGGCGCCTGGCAAGCTGGAAATTAACGCGGCTTAAACGCGGATGAAAATCTTGTGACGATACAAGAAGCCGGCCAGCGTGACGGCTAAAATCAGCGTCACAATATTAATAACAAGGCTGCCGGCACCCTGGCTAACGACACGATCGAACAGGTTTGCAAAGTCGCCGCCGACGAATCGCGTGGCAACCGACCAGAAATTGACCATGTCATTGAGAAAGTAGAGCGCCAGCGCATTGGCGCCGACCCAGATAAACACCGTCGCCCAGCGCCGGTATTGCCAGATGTCGACGATCTGATGCATCAGCGCCAGCAGGATCGCCGAGTATCCGGCCGTGACCAAGACGAATGATGAGGTCCAGATCGCCTTGATGACTGGAAATTGCAGCGACCAAAGATAGCCGGCCAACAGGAGAAGGCAACCCGCGCCGATAAGCCACACGGTCTTTTGCGGCTCGTTGAGGCGGCTGTCGCGCAGCAACAGGCCGGCAAAAACGCCGAGCAGACAGGTGCCGACCGCCGGCAGAGTGCTCAGCATGCCTTCGGGATCGCGGGTGACATCCACAATCGCCCCGGCAAATAGTTGCGATCGATCCAGTTGGTGAGATTGGCGTCGGCGGCGTATGAGCCGACGCCAATTCCCGGAACCGGGACAAACGTCAGCAGCGCCCAGTAGCCGACCAAAAGCGCGACCAGAACGGCAATCAAACCCCGC
>CAWFLM010000018.1:0-50206 GCA_963816565.1 uncultured Alphaproteobacteria bacterium
GAGGAGTGCGTGGCGACAGGCGTCAGTGGCCCGACGCCTATGCGTCTGATTTTTATGCGTACGCGGGTGCTGTTTTTGACGGCGCCCCCAACGATCAAGAGTCCAGCTTGAACCAGCCGCGACGGCACGCATTGAGCGCAGCGAGAGTGCCTTCCTCGTCAATCCCCATCAGACGGCTGTATCCGGCTACATCGGCCGCGAGAATGGCGGCCAGCCTCCGTTCGACACGCCTCGGCCATAAATATCGTCCGTCTTACCGTGATTTTCGGCCAAGTTTTCTGGGCGGTATGGAAAGCAGTGCAACGGTTGCACTTTTTGTTACAAAACCGCTGCTCTACCGCTGAGCTAACCCGGCTTCTTGTCAGTGTTGTTGCGATCGAGCGGATTATCGAAGTCGGCCCCGTATCTCGCTGAGCTCGCGCCGGCGGCCTCATGATCGTTCGCTCCGAACGCCCGAACTCCATCGTTCGCCCCGAACCGGAATCGGCGTCGGTCGGCAGCCGCAGCGCCGGCGGCGCGGGCGGATCGGTCTGATGTCGGAGCGCCCCTCGCGCGCGTGTGACCGACAAAAGACGTGAACGCCAAACTGGTCAACGTGAGCGATTACTCCGCTTTGATATTCGCGAACTTGATGACCTTCGCCCACTTCTCGGCGGCATCGGCGATGAGTTTGCCGAATTGAGCCGGTGTCATCGTCATTGGTTCGACGCCCAACGCGACCAGACGCACCTTCAATGCGGAATTGGCCATGACGGCGTTGATCTCTTTGTTGAGCTTGTCGACGATATCGCCCGGTGTGACCTTCGGCGTGCCAACGCCCGCCCAGCCGCTGCCTTCATAGTCCGCCACAAACTCGTCGATGGCGGGGACATCGGGCAGCACTGTCCAAGCGCTTCGCGCTGGTCAGCGCCAAGCGCGCGCAGCTTGCCTGCTTCGAATGTAGCCGAGTACCGGGGCGGTCGAAATAAACGCGACTTGCACCTGGCCACCAAGCAGATCGGGCATATAGTTGCCTGGGGAGACGCTCACGTGGACAAAGTCGACGCCGGTCATCATCTTGAACAATTCGCCGGCGAGAGCGGAAGCGGTGCCGGTGCCGGGTGAGGCCATGTTGATCTTGCCGGGATTGGCCTTGGCATAAGCAATGAACTCGGGGAGGGGTCTTGGCCGGCAGCGATGGATTGATCACCATGGCAAACGGCGTATAGCCAAGGAACGCGACCGCCGCGATGTCGCGGACGAAATCGAAACTAAGATTTGGGTAGAGTGCTGCGTTCGCTGCATTCCCGGAAATCATTACCAACAGCGTGTAACCGTCCGGCGGCGCTCTCACGACCGCTTCGGCACCGATATCGCCGCCGGCGCCCGGCCGGTTCTCGATCACAACCGGCTGGCCGAGCCGCTGCGACAATGGCGGTCCCATAAGACGCGCGATCACGTCGGGCGAAAGGCCGGCCGGCAAGTCGACGATCATGTGCACCGGCCGTGACGGAAAGCTTTGCGCGCTCGCGATCCGCGAGAGCGATGGCAGCCCCACAGCGCCCGCCGCTAGTTCAAGGACGTGTCTACGGGCAACTTTAAGGACGTGTTTACGGGCAACTTTCATGTATCACCCCCAGTTATAGTCCGCGCCAGGCGCCGGATTAGGTCCGCCGTGAGCCCCGCGAACTTCACCACCTTGGGGCCCTTCTCCGTACCACCTCCGCGACGAACTTGGCGAGTGCGGCTGGGGATGAGCCTACCGACCGCGCGCCGCCCAGCGCGGCAAGCTTTGCCTTGAACTTGGCATCGCGAAGGCCGCATTCATCGCGCCGTTGGGCGGGACAATGATTTCGCTCGGCGTGCCTTTGGGCGCGCCGAGATCCTGCCATGAACTGGCCTCGCAACACAGCACGGTCTCCATCCGACAGCACAACGACTTCGGCGCTATTGCGCTCGTGTTACTCTCAGCGGCTGTATCCCTGCTGGTACGATGCCAACATTGTATAAGCCGAGACATGCGTCCGTTCAGAACGGCTTCTCTCCGACGACGGCGGTCCGCTCCATACGTCTCCGTTCGGGATAGTAGTCATTCGCCGCGTAATGCTGCGTCGATTGATTGTCCCAGAATACAATCGCGCCCGGCGTCCAACGAACCCGGAATTGATATTCGGGAATGTGCACCTGCGCGAAAAGAACTTGCAGGATCGCTTGGCTTTCATCCGGCTCGAGATCGGCAATTCGAACTGTGAATTGCGGATTTACATAAATGCACTTGCGGCCGCTGACCGGATGAGTGCGCACAACAGGATGCGTCGGATTGGGAAAAAGCTCCTCCATTTTGCGCAGCTTGGCTTGATCCTCATCTGTGTTCTTGTACAACACGCGGAAGTTCTGAAAATCGTGCACGGCCGACAGATCGTCGATCATTCTCCTGAAAAGAGGGGTTCAACCCTTCATAGACCGCTTCCATATCGGCGAACAGCGTGTCGCCGCCGACCTTCGGCATGATTTGGCAACGCAAAATGGTGTACTTCGTTGGATTTTTTCGGAACGTTGTGTCGCTATGCCACACATCTGTAGACAACACCGGATTGTCCTTGTGTTATCGAGCACCAGGATTTCGGGAAAGGAGCCTTGCGGCCGCATAGGATGCACTTCGAGTTCGCCGAACAGGCGGCTCAGGGCAACATGCTGTTCCGTGGTAAGATTCTGATCGCGTACGACCAGGACCTTATTCTCGACCAGCTCCGCCTCGAATGCTTCGAAGGTTTCGCGGCCTAACGGTTGCTTCAGATCGATCCCGTGGATTTCCGCGCCGAGCTTCGCACCCAAACGTTCAACCTCGAATGGCTTCGCGTCTCTGCAGATTGGCGCAATGTTGTGTGTTGCGGCGGTATTGGTCATGACATGCTCCCTGGCGGCTCGGCCCCTGACTTCGCCGCCCACGCGTTGACTATGGGCTCGCTCAAGGCCTAATCAACCGGCGATTTCACGTGGTGAAAAGAGGACTTGACTCGCCATGGCAAAGGTCAAGAGCGTGTGCGCTCTGGAAAGAGGTTTGCAAGTCCTCGAACGGGTAGCGAAGCCAATCGGTTAGCCTCAGTGACCTCCATCGGCAGACCAAGCTGTCGCGCGCGACATTGCTGCGGGCACTGAAGACGCTGGAGCAGGGCGGATCGATCCAATCCGGCCATGAGGGTGCAACCTACGCCTCGGACCGAAGATGTTTGGCTCGACAACCTTTAGCAGCCGCCATCGAACACTAGCCGATTTGGCAGTACCCGTCCTAAACGCACTCGGGAAGAAGGCCATATGGCCGTCAGACGTCGGTATCTGCCGCGGGACTTCCATGGTGATATTGGAAAGTTCGCGTCGCAATTCGCCTTTCGTCATCAATCGAAACGCGGTAGGCCGGCGCCCTAGTCTGTTGAAATCAGCGATGGGGCGCGCCTACCTGACATTTTGCCCGCAGGAAGAACGGGAACGGCTGCTGGACAGATTGCGCCGCTCCACGCATCCGGACGACAAACTCGCAGCAATGACATCGTCGGTGCACCGGATCTTGCAGATACGCACGCTCGGGGCTACGGCGTGCGCGAGCCGGGATATTGGGCGGGGGCGGACGATTACGGCGGAGATGTCAGTTCGATAGCGGTTCCCGTCATGGTCGGCGAGCAAGTGGCAGCCTGCATCAGCCTGCTCTGGGTCACCGGTACGGGCAGTATTGAGGATTTCGCCCGCGCGCATCTCGGCGCGCTGCGCGAAACTGCGGACAGGCTCGCACACAGCCTCGAGGACTAGCGCAGTCGTGTGCGATGAGGGGGAAATCGCTGGACACTGCGGATTGATAATGTCCGCGCAACGTTCGCTCATGATTTTGATTTATCGCAATGCAGACCTCATACAAGACTGTTGAGTGTAAATTAGCGAATTCGATCGTCAGACCATCAACCCTAGTGAAATAGCAATGAGCTATTATTTCAGCAAGATTTTGCCCGTCGGCTTCGATGAAGCCGTCCGACGCACGACGGAAGCCCTCAAGAATGCTGGCTTTGGGATTATCACCGAGATCGATGTCAAGCAGACGTTAAAGGCGAAACTCGGTGTCGATTTCCGTAACTATCGCATCCTCGGGGCGTGCAATCCGACACTCGCGCATGAGGCGCTCCAGCTGGAAGATAAGATCGGTACCATGCTGCCATGCATCGCGTGGTCCAGTCGATCGGCAGTGAACAAACCGAAATCGCCGCAATAGACCCAGTTGCCTCTATGCAGGCAATTAAGAATGCGCGCCTCAAGCATGCAGCCAAGCAGGTTCAGACGCTGCTACGGGATGTGATCGATGCGCTGTAGCCCCCCACGTCCCCTGCGCATAAATTTCTCCCGAACCATCGGCACTATAATTTCCACCTAGCCTCTGCCGGCTCAACCGGTCGACGCAACACAGGCATTAAATCTCTCTGCTGGCGTTTCAAATTGCAAGGTCTCACGTGGTCGTTCGTTTAGCTGACGAGCCACTTTGTTTAGATGGGCTTGCGAATGCACCGACAAGTCGGTGCCTTTTGGAAAGTACTGTCTCAGCAGGCCATTCGTATTCTCGTTCGACCCGCGCTGCCACGGGCTTTGCGGGTCGCAAAAATAGGCATCGATGTTGGTCGCCATCGTAAACGCCGATGATCCGTCAGTTCCTTGCCCCGGTCCAGGTTAACGACTTCTCAGTTCTTTGGTGGCTTCTTCGCCTGCTGGATGGCGCGTTGACTACAGTCTGGGTGTCCTTGCCTGCCAGCTTGGCCAACATCACGTAACGCGTTTGACGCTCGACTAAGGTCGCGATGTAGGTGTTGTTCGGTCCGGACAGCAGATCGCCCTCCCAATGGCCAGGCACCGCCCTATCTTCAACCGCCGCCGGTCGCTGACGGATTGAGACGGCATCCTTCATATGTCCCCGTCTATCGCCATTTGGATCAACCGGTCTGGAGCGACGCATCGAGCGCTTCGATCGAAGATGGCAAAGCAGCTCTTTCTTGAGCACGCCGCGCGCTTGGACAAACAGGCTGCGATAGATGGTCTCGTGTGACACCCGATTATACTCGTCTTCAGGATGCGTTCTCTTCAGCCAACCGCCTATCTGCTCGGGTGACCAATCCAATCTGAGTTTCCCTGCCACGGCCTGCCGAAGCCGCGAATTGATCGCCAATTTACAACATTTTGGACGACGCGATCGTGCCCAGGCATTCTCGTCCGCAACTGTCGCCCGGTAGCGATCACAGCCGCCATTGCGGCTCATTTCCCGGCTCACCGTCGAGGGCGAGCGGCCAAGCTGTTTGGCGATGGAACGGGCCGATCGACGTGCCGTAACGCCTCTGGAAATCACCTCGCGTTCCGCAAGCGTCAATGCCAACCTGGAGCGACGCCGCTCCGCAGGACGAAACCCTCCATGCGGGGCAACCAGAAAATAGATCGACGATGACTGCTTACCAAAAGCTCGTCCGATCGCCTCAGTGACTCCCCCCGCTTCCAACGGTCCCATAATTCCGTCTTTTCTGCCGCGGTAAAACCTCTATGAAATCTCCGTTCCATCCCACACTCCATCTTTTCCCTCTAAGATAAAGTGTGCGTCGATCAGTTGAGACCGCCCTCCTATTCTGGACGTACCGCTGCGTCGCAGCGAACCCACGCGAAGCGGCCTACTGGAGGCCTGGGAGGAGTTCGACGACGGCATCATCGAGCCGTCTCAGAAGCATTATCATCCAGCGTTCGCGCTGGTCGGCGCCGGCATTTATCCGCTGGCGCGCACGCAGCGCGCGGACGAAGAGCCTGATCCCCGTCGGCATTCGTTGGATTAAGGTCGCCGCCGAGAACCAACATTGCGCATTTGCACTTGATGTATTGAGCAATCCTCTAGCCGACCATTGGTTATTCCGGCTACAATCCTACGCCCATCCAATGGAGACCAGCATGCTGTTTGGTGGATGTAATTGCGGTCCTGGATCATCATTATTGTCGGGCTATAGTTCGCTGTGCGCCGGCGGTGCTCGATTCGTGTCGGCGATGATTGGCGCGATGATCGCCAGTGCGCGGACTGCGCCGGCGCCCAAACTCGGCCGCGTTCCCGAAGTCGACCGGCTTGCGGTGCGGATAGTGACCGACAATGTCGTAATCCAGTTCGTGCCCCCGGAAACGCGCCATGGCATCGCTATCGAGCGGCGAAACCTCAGCAATACGTCGGCCGATGCGCCACCGCGCACGGCGCTCAACGGCGAGTGGGGCTTGGCTATGCATGTGCAATCGCATCGTGCCGGCGAGGAGCGCAATGTGCTGATCGATTTCGGTTATACGCCCGAAGTACTGCTTAACAACATGGCGATTTCGAGATCGATTCCGCGGCGTTCGATGCGCTGGTGCTCAGCCACGGCCATTACGATCACTTCGGCGGCATGGTCGGGTTTCTCGCCGCCCACAAAGACAGGCTCAAGCGGAAAATACCGTTCTATGTCGGTGGCGAGGATGCGTTTTGCATCCGGCGCAATGCCGGCGGTCAATTCGCGCACTTGATCGTCAGCGATCCTCGATGCCGAACTGGTACTGATGACGTCAGAAGGCCCTGCCATCGTGGCCGATCATGCCTTCACGACCGGCCGCATCGGCCAGACATCGTTCGAAAAACCGCTGCAGCCGTCGCGCGAAATCATCGGCATATTCGAAGGCGCTGTTTTCCGGAAAAAATGCCGGCGGTGAACAATACCGGCACCTAAATTCCCGACGATTTTGACCACGAAATCGCGACCGCCTATCTGGTCAAGGGCAAAGGCCTCGTCGTGCTGACCTCGTGCAGCCATCGCGGCGTTATCAATGCGGTCAAGCAGGCCCAGGAAGTCTCCGGCGTCGACAAAGTACACGCCGTCGTCGGCGGGTTCCACATCGTACCGCCGCTCGGCGACGAATAATCGCCCAGACAGTCGACGCCTTCAAACAGATCGATCCCGATATTCTGATCCCGGCGCATTGCAGCGGCGACCGGTTCTACGACCTCGCCCGGGATGCCTTAGGCGACAAGGTGGTCCATTCGGCAGTCGGGACGCGGTTCGTGTCAGTGTCGTGACTCCGGCCCGTGTATCCCGCGCCTATCCGGATAGATTAATGCTGGGGGCCCCATGGACAATCATGTGGGTCCGCCATCGCCATATTCCGGTTTTGGGGAGCCGCCGATGACGCCGCGCTGTCCTTTCTGAAAATGTGATCCTGGAGATTCGCAACATCAGGCAAATCGTCACATCATCTAGTTCGATATTCACGATCCTGCATATGCTGCTGATATTTGTCGCCGACATATTCAGGTCGCGACGCAGGCTGCCAGCCGAGAACCTGTTTCTCCGTCATCAGCTCAACGTCGCATTGAGGCGAGCACCGCCTCGTCTGCGAAACTGTTCAGCACGGCTTAGCAATGCGAACGTCAACGGGAATAAGTCATCTCCGGGGCGGCAATAACGTTGCATCTTTGCTCGAATTTGGCGAGGGCGTCGCTAAATTCCAAGATGGAGCCGATGTCGTCGAGGCCTTTGAGTAGCCGATTGCGCCGAAAGGAATCAAGCTTGAATGGAAAGCGAAGCTGGCGATCATCCGTAATGGTCATGGTCTCGAGATCAACCGACAGTTTATAGCCCTCGATTTCTTCGGTGCGTTTGAAAAGCTCATCCATCTGCTCGGATGGCAGCGTGACAAGCACGACGCCATTGTTGAAGGCGTTCGTATAGAAGATGTCGGCAAAACTCGAAGCAATAATAACCCGAAAGCCGTAATCCCTAACCGCCCAGGCAGCATGTTCGCGACTTGATCCGCAGCCGAAATTTGCGCGCGCCAGCAGAATCGACGCGCCCTGATAACGCGGAAAGTTGAACACAAAATCAGGGTTAGGCTCGCCATTGGCTAGATATCGCCAGTCATGAAACAGGTCGCGGCCATAACCCTCTCGCGTACCGCGAAAAATAAACTGCTTGGGCACCATTTGATCGGTATCGACATCGATGCGGTCCAGTGGCACCACCAACCCGGTATGATCCTTGAGCGGTCGCATCGATCAATTGCTCCTGTTCACAGGCATGGCACGCACGTCAATGAAATGACCGGCAACGGCTGCAGCCGCAGCCATTGACGGGCTCACCAGATGTGTGCGTCCGCCCTTGCCTTGGCGTCCTTCAAAGTTTCGATTGGAGGTGCTCGCGCAGCGCTCGCCGGGCGGAAGCACATCTTCGTTCATCCCAATGCACATACTGCAGCCGGATTCCCGCCATTCGAAGCCAGCCTCGACGAAGATCTTGTCGAGGCCTTCGGCTTCTGCCTGTTTCTTCGCTTGGGTGGACGCCGGCACTGCCAGGGCTTGCTTGATCGATTTAGCAACTTTCGACCCGAGAGAACCCGAGCCGCCTCGCGGAGGTCCTCAAGCTGGCCATTGGAGCAGGAGCCGACGAACACGCGATCGACCGCAATGTCGACAATTCGTGTGCCCGGCTTCAAGTCCATATATTCAAGGGCGCTCTTGACCAATTCACGCTCCTCCGAATTTGCATATGTTGACGGCTCTGGAACACTCTGGTCGATATCCGCTACCATGCCAGGGTTCGTTCCCCAGGTGACTTTGGGTTTGACATTCGACGCATCCAGCGTCACGAGCACGTCAAAGCGGGCTCCTTCGTCGGTCGCCCACGCATTCCAGCCCTTCATTGCCGCGTCAAAGTCGGCACCGACCGGCGCATAGGGACGTCCCTTCAGATAATAAAAAGTCGTATCGTCAGGTGAGACCATGCCGGCGCGGGCTCCGCATTCAATCGACATGCTGCACAATGTCATGCGCTCTTCGACCGACAGTGCACGCACCACTTCGCCCGCGTATTCGATGACATAGCCCGTACCGCCGGCGAAGCCGACCTTTTCAATCACTGCCAGCATGAGATCTTTGGCGCTGATGCCGACAGGGCGTTTGCCGTCGATGCGGACCTGCATCGTCTTCGATTGAAACTGCGGCAGGCACTGGGTCGCGAGAACAGTTTCTACCTCGCTGGTGCCGATGCCGAATGCGAGGGCACCAAGTGCGCCATGCGTCGAAGTGTGGCTGTCGCCGCAAACCAGCGTTTGGCCGGGCTGCGTGATTCCGAGTTCGGGCCCGATGATGTGAACGATACCTTGGTTGCGGCTTTCGAGGTCGAACAATCTCACCCCGGTTTCTCGGCAGTTGCGATCGAGCGCCTCGAACAGTTTGGCCCGATTGCCGGTAACCAGTCGCCAGTTGCGGCCGGTGGTCGGCACCGAATGGTCCATCACAGCAAAGGTCAGGTCAGGACGCCGGACCTTGCGCCCTGCCGCTTTCAACCCAGCGAATGCCTGCGGGGACGTGGCTTCATGAATGAAATGGCGATCGATGTAGAGAAAGGGGACAGGCGCAGAAACGTCCGGAATGACATGAGCGTTCCAAATCTTCTCGTACATGGTTTGTTGCGTCATCGGGCTTGATCTCTGCTTGGCACAAGGGTGTTGCCCCGCACGGGGCAAACGTTAGGATTGAACTAGTCATAATAAAAAGATTATAGGCTTCTCGATATGGTCCGCAATGCGACGCGGACTGCCAAGCACAATTGTATTCTCGGCTCTCGCGGCGATCTTGCCGTGTTCCTCTCTGTTACTCGTAGTTCATCGCATTTATGTAGCCATCGCGTGTCTGAGGCGCCGCCTGCCAAGCAATCGCGACGCCACGACCGTGCGCAAAATCTGCGCCGTACCACCGCCGATCGTGAACATACGCGCGTCGCGCACCATGCGCTCGAGGGGCCGGTTGCGCGAATAGCCCGCAGCCCCAAAAAGCTGCAGCGCATCGTTTGTCACCTTGATCGCCATCTCGGAGGTGAAGATTTTGGCCTGTGCGGCTTCGGTCGCATCAGGAAAGCCGATGACGGCTGCGCCCGCGGCCTTATAAATCAGCGCCTGCGCAGCTGCGATGCCTGTCGCCATGTCAGCCAACATCCACTGCACGCCTTGGAACTCGCAGATGGGCCGGCCGAATTGCTCGCGCTCTTTTGCATGGGCAAGTGCCAAGTCATAGGCGCCCTCGGCGAGGCCGAGCGCCACGGTGGCGGCGCCGATGCGTTGCCCGTTATAGGCGTTCATCAGATCGGCAAAACCCTTTTTGAGCCCGCGAGGTGGCAAGACAAGCGCGTCTGCGGTGACTTCCATGTTCTCGAGAATGATCTCGGCCTCGGGAATGCCACGAAGGCCCATTGCCGGCTCGCGTTTGCCGACCTTGAGCCCGGGCGTCTCTTCGCGAATTGCAATGAACCCACCGATGCCTTCCTCGTTGCCCCGCTCGTCAAATACGCGCGCGAAGACGAGATGCAGCCGCGAGACGCCGCCGCCGGTGATCCAATGCTTTTTGCCGTTGATCACAAAGCCATTGCCGTGGCGATCGGCGCGCGTCGTCATCCCGCTTGCGGCACTGCCAGCATTTGGCTCGGTGATGCAGATCGCCGGCTTGTCACCCCCCAACACAAGTTCGGCGGCCAAGCGCTTCTGGGCCTCACTGCCGTATGTCATGATCGCACCGATCGCGCCCATATTGGCCTCGACGATGATGCGGCCTGTAATTCCGCAACATTTCGCCATTTCCTCAATGACCAGCACAGCGTCGAGGTAACTCGCACCTTTTCCGCCATAGGCCGCAGGGATTGTCATGCCGAAGAATCCTGCTTCTCTTAGCAGCGCGACATTGTCCCAGGGATATTGCTCGCTGCGATCGATCTCGGCTGCGCGCGCGGCAATCTGTCCTCGTGCCAATTTTCGCGCATCCGCCTGCAGCGCACGCTGGGCCGGGGTAAGTTCGAACTGCATGCTGCCTCTCACGAGTATGGGCTAGGGCCAATATGCTCTCAGTCGCTGCCAAATGCGATATTAGCGTTAAGTCCGCTTCGAACCTTAGAGCGGAAGTGATCGGCGGCTGCAACGTGGCTGTTCGGTGCCAAACTCGGACTTAGCGATCCTCAATAAGAGCAGGAAACCACCGCTCGTCTGAAAGGCGAGAGGCAGAACACCACAGGGAAGTATATGGTCAGCTCTGCTAAACGAAACGCATGACAAGCCGATGGGAACGGAGGGATGAAATGTTGCTGACCGGCGAAGAATATCTGGACAGCATCCGCGATGGCCGGCGTGTCTATGTCGGCAGTGAGTTGGTTGAGGATGTGACAATGCATCCAGCATTTCGCAATGCGGCGCGATCGTTCGCCATGATCTATGACCGAAAGCGCGCTAGCGAGAACCGCGACATCATGACCTTCGACGAGGACGGCGAAACGTTTTCGACGTACTACCTGCTGCCGCACACCGGGGAAGATCTGCAGCGCCAATTCGAGACCCATCGGCGCATCGCCTCCTGGACCTACGGCTTGCTCGGCCGCTCGCCCGATAACTTTCCGAGTTATGTGAGCGGGATGGTTATGGATCCCGATCTGTTCGACGGCATCCGCCAAGGCTTCGGCGACAATATCCGCAGCTACTATCGGCACATGCGCGCGAACGACCTATTTGTGTCGCATACCGTCACCAATCCGCAAGGCTGGCGGCCTGGCACTGGGTCAGATGGCGCGCAACGTACTCCGCCGACCTTGCGGGTCGTCGACGAAGATGATCGCGGAGTCACCATCAACGGACTGAAGATGCTCGGGACCGCGTCGGTGTTCTGCCATGAGACATGGTGTGGCAACCTACAGCCAGTGGCTGCAGGACAGGAGAAGGAGTCGATTACCTGCGCCGTGCCGCTCAATGCGCCCGGGGTGAGCATTTGGTCGCGCAAACCTTTTGAACGCTACGCGGAGCGGGAATTCGATAGCCCGCTCGCGGCTCGCTTCGACGAGACTGACAGCGCTGTGCTGTTCGAAAACGTCAAGGTACCGTGGGAGCGAGTGTTCTGTCACGACAATGTCGAGATGACCCGCGCGATCTATATGCGCACGCCCGGCCATGCCATGGCTAATCACCAGGCAAACGTGCGCTTTCTCGAAAAGCTCAAGCTGATCGTCGGCATTGCAAGGAAACTCGCCGAAATGAACAGCGCCGTCCAGATCCCGGCGGTTCAGTTCACGTTGGGACGCCTAGCAGCCATGGAGGCCACGCTCGAAGGACTTATTATGGGCCAGATCAGCTGCGGGGAGGTGCAGGTACCCGGGTATTTAACCGTCAATCGCCGCTACGTCTACGCAGCATTGCATTGGTGCGCGAACAACCATTCTGAAATATGTGACACGGTGCGCGAGCTCATGGGAGCCGGCGTGTTTCAGATGCCCGCTGATGCATCGGTCCTTGACGACCCAGCAATTTTCGAAAAGTTCGAAGCTTATTCGTCGACTCCGGGACAGTCGGCAAAAGAACGAATGAAGTTTTTCAAGTTGGCATGGGACCTGCTCGGCTCCGATTTCGCAGGCCGCCACATGCAGTACGAAAAGTTCTACGCGGGCCCTGGCTTCGTAATGAACAGTTATAGCTACTTGACCGGCCCGTGGAACGAGTGGACCAGTCGAGTTGACCAATTGATGGCAAACTATGAATGATTCGGGTATCGAACCGCGGACAATCCAAGTGACGTCCAGTGCAACGCAGTTACCTCTCTTGTTCGAATTAACAACCTTGTCACCCACATCGTACCGTCCCTCGGCAACGACTACTTTCGAAAAGGCGTCGATAGTCTGGCATTGACCTCTTCCAGATATGGACGGTTCTAAGTCTCGCGCGCGCCGCTCTAAAAGATTGACAGGCGCAGCATACCTCAGCAATTTAACAGCAACCTGTGCGGCGTGCAGCTGACGCCACGTCGGGATATGCACTCGGAAATGTACACAATTCGACAAGATCTGGAAGGATTATAATGTTTGACCTCGATCAATTCGTCATGGATTGCCGTAGCGCACTCACTGCCGACAAATCCCACAAACTTGTTCGCGAGGTTGTTGGCCGAGCCGTGGCCGATCCAGGCGCGGTTCTAAAAGCTTTAGGAGAACCAACCCGCGGTGTGCTCAAGGCGCTTTATCGTTCAGACGATCTGACCATCCTGAACATTGTATGGCCGCCTTACATGACATTGATGCCCCACAATCACAACATGTGGGCAGTGATCGGAATTTATACGGGGCGCGAGGACAATATCTTTTGGCGTCGCGTACCGGGTGAACAGGGCCACCTGGAAGCCGCCGGTGCAAAAGCCCTTGGGCAAGGCGATGCTGAACCGCTCGGCCGTGAGATTATTCATTCGGTGACAAATCCAATCCCAAGGCTGACGGCCGCCATTCACGTCTATGGTGGGGATTTCTTCGCTGCGGAACGCAGCGAATGGGATCCGGAAACGCTCGAGGAACAACGCTGGGATGCCGAAAGGGCTGCGCGACGTTTCGAGGAAGCGAACGGGATTATGGCGGGTTCCTAGTGTTAACGCTGCTTTACTGGTCTTTAGGGACCGGGGCTCCGCTGGCAATGCACTGGGTCGGGCGGTCCAACAATACGGAAACATTGCCGCCACGGCCGTTTTGTCGGGGCTGCATCATCGCTACGCGCGGATATGATATCCGAAAAGGGCAAGTCACTGCAGCAGTCTTCGGCTTCCAGGGTTAAGACCTTAACTTCGCGTAACGTTTGGTATCTATTCGCGGAACAACTCAACAAACGTTTGTCTGATCCAACGGCTTGACGAATCCCGGTCAAACCGTTCGTGCCAATAAATTTTGATGTCATAGGGCCGTAGCAGCAGCGGCGGTTCCAGGATCTTGATCGAAACCAGCTGCGAGAAGGCCTTCGCCAACCGGCTTGGCATGATGACGAGAAGGTCCGAATTGGCAATGACCAGCGGCAGCACCATGAATTGCGGCACGGTGAGTTGCGGCGCTGCCGTGAGGCCCTGCTTCTTGAGTTCGTCTTCGACGACAGTATGCGCCATACCGCTGGCATCGGCGAGCGCGCGCGGCGATCTGGCAAAGCTTTCCGCCGACATGCCCGAGCGAAAATTGGGATGATCGGCGCGAACGACGCAGACATAGCGCTCGCGAAACAGTAAGCTTTGGCGAAACCCCGTGGTGAGATTTCGAAAAAAGCCGACCGCGACATCGACCTCGCCGGAGGCGAGCGCGGTGCCGGGCTGATCGAGCGGGATCGGACAAGCGCGTAGGCTGGCCCGCGGCGCTTGCTCGGCCATGAAAGCAAGCAGCTTGGGCAAAATGACCATTTGGCCCACATCGCTCAAAAAGACATTGAATTGACGTGTCGTCGAAGCGGGATCGAACGGCGCGTCTGACACGAAATCCATCAAGCAATATGTCAAGCGCCTTGCGCGCGGCGTTGCTCAGGCGCTCGCCATACGGGGTGGGGAAGAAGCTTCCACTGCCGCGGACGAACAGCGGGTCGCCGGTCCGATTGCGCAGCCGGGCCAAAGCGTGACTGGCGGCCGACTGCGACAAACCGACCCGGGCTGCCGCTGCTGACAGCTTGCGCAGTTCCGACAGAGCCGCAACCAGCCGGATTTCGCCGAAGTCGAGGTCTTCGATATGCATCAGCTGCATATTATACATGAACTAGATCGAATGACTAGCATGGCCGATCCCGCGCTGCCCTGAGGCATCATGCTGGCGAACCATCAAGCGCAAAAGGGGAGTTCGCCCATGAACAAGCCGTTCGACCTCAAAGGCGGCATGCCACTCGTCAGCGAGCAGGCCGGCGTGGTCGTCAAACGTGTTGGTGTTTCACTCGGGGCTGAGGTGAGCGGCGTCGATCTGCGCAAGCCGCTGTCGATCGCGCAGTTCAAGGCAATCGAGGACGCGCTTGTCGACAACGAGCTCATCATCCTGCGCGATCAAGATATCTCGTCGGATGACCTCATGGCCTTTGGCCGCCGCTTTGGCGAGCTCACCGTCCACCCGTTCGCGCCGAACGAAGGCAAGAACGCTCCCGAACTGATCAAGTTCAGGAACGACGAGAAGACGCCACCCTTCGGCACCGACGTCTGGCACTCGGACGAGACGTTTCGCGCCGAGCCGCCGATGGCGACCATGCTTGTCGCCAAGCAGGTGCCGGCAGTCGGCGGCGACACCATGTTCGTGAGCATGAGCGCAGCGTATGACGGCTTCAGCGATCGCATGCAGCAGTTCATCGGCGGACTCGAGGGTATCCATGACATGAAGCCGTTTCGCCCGCTGTTCGGCAAGTCCGAGGAGGAGCGCAAAAAGCTGCAACATTTCGAGCTAGTGTATCCGCCGCAGCTCCATCCGGTAGTGCGCATCCATCCGATTTCCGGACGCAAGGTGCTGTTCGTCAACCCGCAGTTCACCGTCGGGATTAACGGCATGGAAGAGCACGAGGGTCGCGCCCTGCTCGATCTCCTGTTCCGCCAGGCCTTCGTGCCTGAATATCAGTTCCGACTGCATTGGGCACCGCACACCATCGCGGTGTGGGACAACCGGTCGACCCAGCATTACGCGGTGCACGATTATTACCCGCAACGCCGTTATATGGAGCGGGTCACCATCAAGGGCGGGCCGGTCACCGGTGTGCCGCGCGCGGAGCCTTCCAGCATCCGTCGGCTGAAATATGTGGCGCCAGCTGGAGTTGACGTGCACGGTGGGCATAAGCCGCACTGACGCGTGCTAGACCGAATTAAAGAAGCGAGCTTCGAGCTCGCCGCATTCAATGGGGAGGAAATGATGAACAGGCGAGTGTTCAACGCATCGCTGCTCGCTGGCGCGACACTGATTGCCGCGCCGACCGTGGCGCGCAGCGATACCGTCTACAATCTCAAGCTCGGCCACTTCATCTCGCCGACGCACATTTTCGCCAAATATCTCGACAGCACTGGGTCGAAGGAGCTGAAGGAGAGGTCCGACGGCCGGCTGAACATCACCATCTTCCCGGCGAACGAGATGGGGCCGGTGCAGAATTATGCCGACTATGCGCGCACCGGCGTCGCCGACATCACCTGGTTCCTGCACGGCGCGACACCCGGCCGTTTCCCGCTGACCGAGATCATCCAACTGCCCTACATGGTCGGCAGCTCCGAGATCGGCACTCAGGCGCTCAACGATCCCGCAGGTGCTCAAGCTGCTCGAGCCTGAATACCAGGGCCTGAAAATCCTCTATCTTCTGACTCATCAGCCCGGCAATCTGCACACCTCGAGCAAGCCGGTGCGCGCGGTGGACGATATGAAGGGCCTGCGCATACGTTTCGCTTCGGTGACGATCAAGAGCTTCATCGCTGCACTGGGCGGCACGCCGGTCGGCGTTCCGCCGAGCGGCATTGCCGATGCGCTGCAGAAGGGTACGATCGACGGCTGCTTTCGTCGATTACGGCGGCGCCGACTCGGCGTTCCATCTCGGCGGCATCGTCAAATACTCCACCGAAATGTACTCCTATGTCTAGAGCTTCGGCGTGGTGATGAATCCGGCCTCCTATGCCAATCTGCCGCCGGACCTGCAAAAGCTGATCGACGACACGACGCGGCCGCGCGTCGATGAGATCGGCAAGCTTTGGGATTCGGCCGACGCTCCCGGCAAGAAATATCTCGTGTCCGAAGGCGATACGCCGATCGAGCTTTCGAAGGATCAAGACGCCCTGTTCAAGAAGATCGGCGCCGAGGACACCGCCAGGGTGCTTGCCGACACTCGACCAGAAGGGCATGCCAGCGACCAAGGTGCACGCCGCCATGAAAACCGCGGCCGCGAAATCCGCCAAGACATCATTTTCGTTCTGGAAGGCATGACGGTACGTCGGCAATGCGTGCGTTTTTGGACGTGATAACGCGCGGTGCGCTAACTATGGCAGCGCGCTGTTTCTGGCGGCGATGATGCTTATCACCGTCTCCGACGTGGTTATGCGTGCGGTGTTCAACCTGCCGATCACCGGCACCTACGACCTAGTGCAGCTGTTCCTGGTCGGCACGGTGTTCCTGAGCATTCCCGACGTTTTCCTGCGCGATAGGAACATCGTCATCGACTTCGTCGATCACGTGTTCGGGGCAGCCGCCATTGGCGCGCTCAAATTGGTCGCCAATATAATCGCACTTGACGTTCCTCGCCGTGCTGCTTTGGCGGATGATTCCGCCGGCGCTCGATTCGGCGCGATTTCACGAGGTGTCGCCCGACCTTTCGATTCCGATGGACGTGCATTGGGCGCTGATGATCGTCGGCATCGTGCATCACGCTGCCGGCCGCCCCTGGATGCTGATCGAGAGCGCGAGGGAGTTTTCGCGCGGACGAGCCGGGCGATGAATCCGCAGACCGTCGGCGTCGTCGGCTTCATCGTCATGGTCGCGATGATCTTTTTGCGAATTCCAGTCGCCATCGCGCTCGGGCTGGTGGGTACCGTCGGTTATGCCGTGCTTAACGGCTGGTCGCAGGCATTCCTGGTGCTCGGCCGCGTGCCGTTCACCTTCGCCTCCGCATACGACCTGTCGGTTGTTCCGCTATTCGTGCTGATGGGTTCGATCGCCAGGCAGTCCGGCATGGCGCGCGAGCTTTTCCAGTCGATCAACGTCATGTTCAGCGGGCGGCGGGGCACGCTCGCCACCGCGACGATCGGCGCCTGCGCCGCGCTCGGATCGGTGTCCGGCTCTTCGGTGGCGATGGTGGCGACCATGAGTCACGTCGCCGTGCCGGAAATGCGCCGCGCTAAATACGACGAGCGGCTGGCGCTCGGCTCGGTTGTCGCCGGCGCCACGCTCGGCATCCTGTTTCCGCCGTCGGTGATGCTGATCTTCTACGGGCTCACTGCCGTACAATCGATTCCGAAGCTGTTCGCCGCCGGGTTCATTCCCGGCCTGGTGCTTGCGACCTTGCAAATCGGCGTGGTCAAGACCGCGATCTGGCTCAGTCCGTCATGGGCGCCAATCAGTCCGCCGGCGCCATGGCGCGAGCGGCTGCGCGCCTCCGCCGGAATGTGGAAGCTATTGTGCATATTCATACTTTCGATCGGCGGCATCTATGCCGGGTGGTTCAGCCCGACCGAGGCGGCGGCGATCGGTGCCTTCTCCACCATAGTGATCGCGACGCTGAGCGGCGCGACTGACATTCCGCAAGCTTGCCGAGGCCGCGCTGGAATCGAGCCGAACCGCGGCGATGCTGTTCTTCATCCTACTCGGCGCGATCATGTTCAGTTACTTCATCGTACAGACCCAGATCGCCACGAACCTCGCCGACTGGGTGGTCTCGCTGCATCTGCCGCCGACCGCGGTGATGGTCGTCGTCGTGCTGTTTTACATCGTGCTTGGCAGTTTCCTGGAATCGCTGACCATGATCCTGATTACCGTGCCGGTGTTCGCGCCACTGGCGCAGGGCCTCGGCTACGACTTGATTTGGTTCGGCGTGCTGCTGGTGGGGCTGATCGAAGTCGGAATGATCCATCCGCCCATGGGCATGAACCTATTCGTCCTACAGTCGCAAGTGCCGGATGCCAAGCTCGGAAAGATGTATGTCGGGAGCGCCATGTTTCTTGTAGCGAATGCGGTCCTGATTGCGCTGCTGCTTGCATTTCCACAGCTCGCATTGTGGCTGCCGCGCCAATTGTATTGAACAGGTGTGCCCGGGGCCGTGCAGATTCGAAGAATAACTTCCGAGAATGCACGTTATCAGAAATCGTACACTCTGGCATCGCCAGCAGGTCGCGTAGCGGGCGTCAGCTACTGTTCGGAAGGAACTCTCGCTCAGGCGTGTTCAAGACCTCGGCAGAGTTATCGCTTTCTTACACTAGCCGAATGCCACCGGCATGTAGCGGCCGGACTCAGCATGATTACAGCTCGTGTCCGATCATTCGATCGAGCGACCACTTGCCGCCGCCACGAATTAAAAAGACGAGCCCGACAACCAGGATCAGCAGCGAATATTCGGCACCCCCTTGTGTCCAGAAGAAACCCTTCTCCGACGTAAACTGCACCCCGAAAACCATGAATATAACGAGCAATAGCGACCACCCACGGGTAAACAATCCGAGAACAAGGCAAATACCACCGACGAGTTCGATCGTTCCCGCAATCACTGTGTATACAGCCCCCGGATGATAGCCGAGCTTGTCGAACAACTGTGTGAACCCTTCAAAACCCAAGCCGTGGAACCAGCCGAAGAGTTTCTGACAGCCGTGGGGAATTAGAATTAAGCCCATGGCGATTCGAAGCAGCGGTAAAGCATAGGGGTCGAGCTTGTCGTAGATCGATCCAAGTGCAGGAACATAATACCGCGAGTTCGCTTCCATCAATTCCTCCCCCGATCATTTTGTTGAAGCCGCTGACGCGTGCGACGTGGTAGGTAGATTAACATATACATTAATATAAAGACTAGCCGACGAGAATGCGGCATGGCGTTGGAAGTCGGGCTCGCGGGGAGGGTGGCTGCAGGTCGAGACGGACCCCGTGCGCTGAATTCGGCGGATGAGCATCGAGCGCCACAACCTTTCTCTTTCCGAAAAGTTTATCCGGCCTGGATTTGCTGGCGAGGTGAAATCATTGCATCATCAGGTATGATAATTGCGATCCTTCATTTTATCGAGATATTCGTCTCCAACATATTTAAGTCGCGACGCAGACTGGTCGATCGCGCACATATCCAGTCCGATCTGTAATGTCTCGTCGGTCACCGCATCTAGGGGGTATATCGGCATGAAACTTCCCCGTAGACAATTCCTGCATCTTGCTGCGGGCATTGCCGCGTTGCCCACCCTGCCTCGCGTCGCGTTGGCGCTCGACTATCCAACGCGCCCCGTGCACTGGATTGTCGCAGTTGCTCCGGGAGGAGGGAATGACATCTTTGCCCGTCTGATGGGGCAGTGGCTGTCGGAGCGTTTAAGTCAACCGTTTATTGTCGAAAACCGGCCAGGCGCCGGCAACAATCTTGGCACGGAGATGGTCGCCAAGGCGTCCCCTGACGGCTATACGCTCCTTCTCGCCAGTTCGAACAATGCGAGCAATGCGGCGCTATATGAGCATCTCAATTTTGATTTCATTCGGGATATTGCACCGGTCGCGGGCATCGCCCGCACGACCCTTGTTATGGTGATCAATCCATCTCTTCCGGCCAAGACGATCCCGGAATTCGTTGCCTACGCCAAAGCCAATCCCGGAATGGTCAACATGGCCTCCTCCGGAGTCGAAGCATAGGTCAGCTCGCTGGTGAGCTGTTTAAGATGATGGCCGGCGTCAACATGATGCACGTGCCTTATCGCGGCAATGGACCGGTCCTTGAAGCCTTGCTGGCTGGCGAAGTGGGGGTCGCGTTTCCCTCTCTCGCCTCGGCGATCGAATATATCAAATCCGGTAAGTTGCGCGGGCTTGCTGTGACCAGCGGCACGCGCTCTGACGCAATGCCCGAGCTTCCAAGCATAGGCGAGTTCATTCCGGGCTACGAGCTTAGTACCTGGTACGGCGTGGGCGTGCCGATGGGTACGCCGGTTGAGATAATCGATAAGCTCAACAAAGAGATCAACGCAGGCCTTGCCGATCCCAAGCTGACGGCGCAGTTTGCCGGATTAGGCGACGTCCCCATGCCGATGACTCCCCTGGAGTTCGGCAAACTGGTCGCCGTCGACACCGAGAAGTTGACGAAGGTCGTGAAATTCGCGGGCATTAAGTTGCAGTGATCTGGGAGTCGCAGTGATTATTCGTCGAATCCCGCCGCGTTTACACAAGAATCTGATCGGTGCGTATTGGAGCGAGGAACAAGATGAGGACGCTTTTCGACAAGGTGTGGGACACCCACGTCGTCGCGCAGGAAGAAGACGAGACGTTGCTCTACGTCGATCGTTGTCTCATTCACGAAGGCTCCCGCCACACCTTCGATACGCTGCATGAGCGCGGCTTGGCGGTGGCGCATCCGGACAAGGTCTTTGCCTTTTCCGATCACTACATCCCGACCGATCCGCAAGCCCGGGCGCGCGGCGTCGCCAGCATTCCCGATGCCGACATTCGTAACATGGTCGAGCTTTTGATCAGCAACACCGACGAGTACAAGATTGCGCGGTTCGGTTGGGGCGACGCGCGGCAGGGCATTCTCCACGTCGCCGGTCCGGAGCTCGGTCTCAGCCAGCCGGGCATCGTGTTGGTCGGCGCGGATTCGCACACCTCGACGCATGGCGCGTTCGGCAACATATCTTTCGGCGTCGGTTCGTCGGAGACGACGCATGTGGTGGCCACGCAGACGATCTGGCAGCGGCGCCCAGGCACGTTGCACATCAAGATCGACGGCGCACTCGGCTTTGGCGTGACCGCCAAGGACGTCATCCTCGCCATCATCGCCAAGATCGGTATCGGCGGCGCCATCGGCTATGCCATCGAATATGCCGGCTCGACCATCACGCGGATGTCGATGAACGAGCGGATGACGATCTGCAACATGTCGATCGAGGCCGGCGGCAAGGCCGGCCTGATTGCGCCGGACGACACCACCTACGAGTTCCTCGCCGGTCGTCCGTTCGCGCCGAAAGGCAAAGCTTGGGATGAGGCGTTGGAATATTGGCGAACGCTGCCGTCGGATCCGGGAGCGAAGTTCACCAAAGAAGCCGAACTCGATGCCGCCCAAGTCGGCCCGATGGTGACGTGGGGCACCAATCCGGAGCAGTCGCTGCCGATCACGGGCCGCGTTCCTGATCCCGCACAGGAGCCGGACGCCGAGCGGCGCGCCGAGTATAGCAAAGCCTTGAGCTACATGGACCTGCAGCCGGGCATGGCGCTGACCGACATCGCCGTCGACCGCATCTTCATCGGCTCGTGCACCAACAGCCGGATCGACGATATCCGCGCCGCGGCGGCCGTGGCCAAGCTCGGCCGCGCGGTCGTTCCGGCCTGGGTGGTGCCGGGTTCGGAAAGCGTGAAGCGCCAAGCCGAAGCCGAGGGTCTCGATCGCATTTTTGTCGACGCCGGTTTCGAGTGGCGTGAAGCCGGCTGTTCGCTGTGCACCGCGCTCAATGGCGATCAACTGAAACCCGGCGAGCGCTGCGGCTCGACGTCGAACCGGAATTTCCAGGGCCGCCAGGGTCCGGGTGGGCGCACCCATCTGATGAGTCCTGCGATGGCGGCCGCCGCGGCTTTGCGCGGTCATCTGGTCGACGTGCGCGAACTTGGAGCGAGGAAATAACGCTATGGAAGCATTTTCAGTCCTGTCCGGTATCTCTGTCCCGCTTGCCGAAGCGAATATCGACACCAACCAGATCTGTCCGACCCGCTTCAACAAAGTGCCGCGCGGTCCGCGCTTCGCGCAGATTTTGATGCACGACCGGCGCTTCAATGCCGACGGCTCGGAGAAGCCGGACTACATCCTCAATCAGGAGCCATATCGGCACGCGGTGATCGCGGTCGCCGGCCGGAATTTCGGTGTCGGCTCGTCGCGCGAAACTGCAGTTTTCGGCTTGATGACTTTCGGCATACGTTCCGTCATCGCGCCGAATTTCGGCGACATCTTCTTCAGCAATTCACTGAAGAACGGCTTGCTGCCGGTGCGGCTGCCGGCCGCGACGGTGGACACGCTGATGCGTCAGCTTCAGGAGCAGCGCGGCGCACACATGACCGTCGACCTGCCCAATCAAGCGGTCACGGGCCCCGACGGCAAGGTTTACAATTTTAAAGTCGAGCCCTTGAGCAAGAAGCGCTTGCTGCGCGGCTTGGACGAGATCGCCCACACCCAGGAATACGGCGCCGCGATCAGGCAGTTTGAGGAAGATCAAAAGAGGTCCTTCCCTTGGCTTTATTCATGACGAGCTGACGCTGGCGTAGCTGCACGCTCGCCTTCAGGGCGTGCGGTGAAATTCGGCCGGCGGGCCAAGGGGCTTGGGCGAGACGGCATGCCCGGGTATGTCCGCTCTGAGTCGATGGTGTTGATAAAGTCGGCGACGAGGAGCGTGAGGCTTTCAATTCGCGGTTTTGATCATTTCCTCATCCTCCCGCCTGGGAGGGTCTATTTCACCTCTGCCCTGCCACTTTTTGGAGCGTTGGTTACGTCACGCTCGCCAAATGCGCATTGGGTGGTGGCCGCCAGATTCGGCTCGCTAGCGTCCTGGGGTTTTGCGCGATGGCGGCGAGGTGGAACTCATCGCGCGCGCCGGAGAGACCACGCAGGCGCAGGCGTTCAAAACGGTGATGAGTTTTCAGATGCGCAAAGCGCATTTCGACCTTCTTGCGTTCGTCGCGGGATTTGGCGAACTCAGGCGTTGCCATCTGCGCACGGGCGTAATCGCGAGCTTCCTCGTTCAGGTCGCGTGTGACCTGCTTCTGCGATAACCCTTGAGTAGGGTCGGGCGCGAAGTCTTCAACGGTACTTCACCATTTTAGTTTCGGAGTGCCCGCATGAGGTGCACTCGTACATGCGCGTTTCGTACCCAAGCTCGGCAGGCTCAATGAGCCCAAGCCGCAAAGGGTGTCTGCACTTGGGGCACGGCCCGAAGGTAAGCGGTTGCGGAGGCGGATTCCGAAGCGGTTCTGGCATGCCTGGACCTTAGAGGAGGAGATTCGGACTTCATGAAGGCGCTTCCCGGCGCTCCCGATGCGACGCTCCGCCGCCGGAACCATCTGGCCGGCCCCGCGATTAGCTAGGTGGGCTGGCCAGGAAAGTACTAGGCCGTGCTGGTTGACTTTGCACTGTTTGTCATCGGCGCCTTCACGCTCTCACTCATGGTCTGCGGCTGTATTTACACGGTCGGCGGTATCGTGCGGCTATAATCAGAGGGGAGGCGAGCTTGGGAAGGGTTCTTTATTCTTTATTGGACTGCGACCATTATCGCCGGCCTGATCGTGGCGGCGGTTGTAGCGGGTTACGTGTCCAATTCTGGCGAAGGCGTACCTTTTATCTCGACCACCGCTTTAATGCTTGCCGGAGCTATTTGGCTCGTGGGGTGGATCTGCCGCAATCGTTCGCCGCAATCAAACTGAAGGCTGGCCGGCCCACGATTGCCTAATCATAAAGACACTTCAATCAGTGAAGACCGCTTCGCCCGGAACAACGTCCGTAAATACACTGGTTGGTCCTCCGCGGTAGTCATCACTGCCATTGTCATCATTGTTGGAATTGTCTTCATTTATCTAGCGATGCACTTCAAATGAAAGGTGCCGGGCCGTCCCCGGAAAATCGCTATATGGTAGATGTGCCGGGAGCCTGGGAGGCGAACGATGCCCCAAAAATTATTATGTCCTAAATGCCACGGCCAAAGAACGACTTCTTGCGCTGCATGTTCTGGCACTGGCAAAAAATCCATCGTAGGTATTAAGATTGCAAACTGTAAAGAATGTGACGGAACTGGCCGACGCCGCTGCGATGTTTGCGGCGGTATAGGCGAGGTCGAACCAGCAAATTCAAAGTAACCAACCAGCTCCGGCAGTCTAGTGATGTTCGTCGCAATCCGCCGCTGCGATAGCGCTCAAATTTATTGCGGCGCGTTTCACGTGCAAACAATTTAGTTACGCAAAATACAACTCAACCAATGAAAGCCCACATGGGCTGGGTAGCCCGGCAACGGCGTGTTCAGGGCCGGCTGAAGAGAACGGCCGGACGCCGCCTTCCCTTGCTGATCTACCTAATTGCGGCGTTAGGTTCGCTTCGGGTCATCTGCGTCGGTTCGGCGATGTCCGCTACGTGTCCGCTATGCCCCGGAAGCGGAAACAAAATCAGAATATTGGTATCTGCCGCTCTATGCCGACCGCAAGAGCGGCTGCCCCATTTTGATCGCGGCGCCGTCGCGGATGTTTTCGCAGAGGCGAAAGCCGTCGGGGGTGAAAACGATGATGGTCGAGCCGTGCTGGAACCAGACGGCGTGAGAACGCTGGTCGATGTGGCGTCGCTCAAAGCCTATTTCGAATCGTTGCCGCTTAAGACCGATCACGCTCGGCTTGTGTTCGTCCATCCGGTCACGGGCAGGCGTCACGGCGCGCGTGCGGTTCACCCATCTATATCCAGATGGCCCGGCGATCTTAGAGTCGCACCGCGCTTAGCCGAGCGGCCGCGGTGGGATTCACTTGAACGTCGTCTACAGTCGCAATGAACGCATGATCCTTCCGGAGTCCTCGATAGAATTCGCCTTTGGAGACAGGTGCCACATCGGCAATTATGCACCAGGTGTCACCGCCATCCAGGCTCTCAAATACTTGGCCGTCGCTATCGACCGTATACAGGCCATAGCCGGTTTTCCAGGTTTCGATGGTCAGGGCACTGAACGTCGCTCGTTGCCCGTTGGGAAGACCTCCTAAAAGCCGCTCCCAGGTCTGGCCGGCATCTCGGCTCCTAAATATTTTTCCTCGCGCCCTGCCGAGCTTGTACCAGTGGGGCGGCCAACCGACGCTCGCACTGAGAAACACGAGGTCGGGCTGCTCGGGGTGGATAACGATAGGGTCGGGATAATTTGCATCCTTTGGCATCGGATTTTTTCGCCAACTCTTACCGTTATCATCGCTGGTCATTACACCTACGAGCCCATTGGCGATCAAAATACGATTTGGCCGATCGGGATGAACCAAGAATCCGGTGAATGTCGTTTTCTGCTATCTGCGGATCGACATGAAGGTCACGGAACGTCTCACCAAAATCGGTCAAAACAAGCAAGGCTCCAATTTCGATGCCGACCAGCAACCGGTCTTTATCAATAACAATGTCTTTGACGTGCCCAACCCGAGGGGGCGGAGGGAAACACCAATCGTCAACGCCTG
This sequence comes from uncultured Alphaproteobacteria bacterium, assembly GCA_963816565.1. Taxonomy (GTDB): domain Bacteria; phylum Pseudomonadota; class Alphaproteobacteria; order Rhizobiales; family Xanthobacteraceae; genus BOG-931. The sequence continues at coordinate 25,668 of CAWFLM010000018.1, forward strand.
GGACCCGTCGAACTGCTTTAAGCTCCCGCCAGGATTCGCCCGAATTTTCACTGATGTATAGATGCGCGGGTAAAGAGCCGACGAGGACTACGTCTTTGCCTTGAAGGCGGCCTGCGCGAGCTGACCACAAGTCATGCCGATCGAGGCCGTCGTTGATCCACGTCCAACTCTTTCCTTGATCACTGCTGCGTGCCACGCCGACCCCATGCGTGGCGGCAAAAAGCGTCCCGTCCTCGGAGACGGTAACGGCGCTAACAAAACAGCCGTCCAGTGCCTTGTGTGCAAGCCGCCAGCCGGCATCAGAGCGGCGGAGAATCGAAATACCGTCGACGGTCCCCACCACGATGGTATCTGACCGCGTGTTTGAACAATGGGTGTTGTGCCCACCGTTTGATAGTAAAATCATCCTTTCCTCCGGAAATGGTTGAACCTGGTCGGCGATAAAATTCCTCATGCCGCATAGTGTTCAGAACAAATTACGCATGCTTATGAGGCGGAGAGTCTGACCGGTTCGACGATCGAAGGATCGTCGTTTTCCGGCTTGTTGACACGGGTGGAGATCGGCCACATCCGCATCTGCTGGGCTGGCAATGGCACCATCGGATCACGGGGGCCCGGCTCGTCACTGAGCCAGCGCGCATAATCCTTGGGATGAAGGATTAACGGCATGCGGTCGTGGATTTCAGTGACCAGCTCATTTACATATCCAAGTTAGCGGGCGCTCAGCCCGCTCGCGGCTTCACTCCGGCTTAACGTCGGCAAGCTTCAAGACCTTGGCCCATCGTGCCGTTTCGTCGACGATAAATTTACCGAATTCGGTCGGCGTCATTGACATCGGTACGCTGCCGAGGTCGGCAAGCCGGGCCTGCATTGCTGGATCGGCGAGCGTGGCATTGACGGCGCTATTGAGCTTGTCGACGATTGCGGCCGATGTGTTTCTCGGCGCACCGACGCCGTTCCACACGCTGGCTTCGTAGCCGGACACAAATTCGCCAATGGTCGGCACGCCCGGGAATGCCTTCGAGCGCATTGCACCGGTCATTGCCAGTGCCACGAGCTTGTCCGCCCTAATTTGTGCGATCACCACCGGTAGCGGCGGAAACGAGACTTGCACTCGTCCGGCCAACAGGTCGGGCACATAGCTGATGCGATAAGGCACGTGCACCAAGTCGATGCCGGCCATGAACTTGAACAGTTCACCGGCGCAGAACGGAAAACTGCCGACGCCGGCCGAGGCCATGTTGATTTTGCCTGGATTGGACTTGGCGTAGGCGATGAATTCGGGAACGGTTTTGGCCGGAAACGACGGCGTCACCACCATCACGCCCGCCGAACGCGCTATACTTGCCACTGGAGCGATGTCGCGGATGAAATCAAAGTCCAGGCTTTTGTAGAGCGACGCATTGACCGCATTCGGCAGCGACACAAGTAGGAGCGTATAGCCGTCGGGCGAGGCTCTCACCACGGCCTCGGTCGCGATATTGGCATCCGCGCCCGGCCGGTCATCGACGATGACCTGCTGGCCGAGCCGCTGCGATAGCCATTGCGCCACCGGTCGAGCGAGAACGTCGGACAAGCTGCCGGCAGGGAAACCGACGATCATGCGTACCGGCCGTGTCGGATAGTCGAGCGCCCAAACGGTTCGTGAGCAAGCGGGCAGAGCAGCAGTGCCTGCTGCGATATCCAGAAATTGGCGGCGGGAAAGCTCAAATCTCATCAGCGATTTCCTCCCCGAGTTTTGCTGCCGTCACCGAGAAATTCAGCGCCGTGCATATGTTTTGCGTTAACGGGCATTCCCCGGATCAACGCTGAACTGGAGGTGGAAGATAGCGATTTTCCGAGCGACCCGGAAGGTCGACCTCTATTCCTGACCGTCGCCTCTTTTTTGCTAGTGCTTAGTGATCGCTGCATTCTCGGTGCCGATCCCGCAAGAATACCTGTGATGATGCCGCCGCCGACGATAGCAAGCGCGAGCCACGAAATCTCGCTCAACGGCACACCAAAAGGTCATTTGTGCTCTGTCGGGAGGGCCAGTTGTGCATCACAGCAAAGGCGCTCCCTCGACTTCCGAAACGGGTCAATCGCTGCGAAGCCATTGAGGCCCTGTGTCGACTTTCGGCGTCCGGATAGTGCCATGTGTGCACGTCGGCCTGCCGGAAATCGACATTGACGTGCCCTAGTGGAATGAATCAAACGCTTGGTACCCTCGCATCACCACAAAACACCGCACAGAACGGGTATTGCCGCCGGATTTCAAGCGTATGATTTCCGCCACTAGGATCGAAGAACAGATTTAGTTGATCGACAACAGAGCTAAGCCATCATCTCTGCATCAATTGCGATACCAAGTTCTGCGGCACCTGGAAGCCGAGACCTGCTTGTTTCGCTTTCGCCAGCACCAAGCCGCCGACTGCGGCGAATTGACTACCGAGCCCGACGTTGTTTTTGAAAAACCGAATCTCCTCACGCGAGGGCGGCCATTGAACCTTGCCGGTGACGAGACTCGGCAGATCGGGAACGTCCTCCCATTTCAGCTTCGCCGCCGCGATGCAATCGGCGATCTCCTCATTACCGTAATGGACCTCCAGACTGTGCACCGCGACACGATCGCAGCGCGCCACTGCTTCCGGGTCGATTGGCCGCCGCTGGAAATGCTCGTCGCCACCGCCTACCGAGGTCACGAACTGGCCCGGGCGCAGCAGCGCCCCGTCGAACACCGGGGTGCGCGCGCTGGATGCCTCCAAGATCACGTCGGATGCCTTGACCGCCTGTTCCGGACTTTCGGCTGCGAGCACCTCGATGCCGAGCTCCTCACTCATGCTCTTGGCATATTGGCGGCGATTTTCGGGGTTGGGACTGAACACATAGACGCGTTTGATGCTCGGGCGAATTTGCAACAGCGCCCGCACATTTGAACGGGCCTGCCATCCAGAGCCAAACACGGCAAGAGTGCCGACATCGTGCCGGCACATGTAATCGGTGCCGAGCGCAGTCGTGGCTGCGACCCTCATACCCTGCAATACCGCCGATTGGATGATCGCCTCGAATTGCGCATCACGTAAGCTATAGAGAAATATCAGGTCGCTATAGCCTTTTCCGCCGGGTATCTGGCCATAGCGCAAATAGGTGTGAGTGAGGCCATAAGGCCCACTGGCCAGCCGCACCAAATCGGAGCTGCTGCGCACGGCCCACACGCCAAAATGCGGGCTGCCGCCCTCCATCGATTTGAAATTGTATACGACACGCGGATTGTTGCCGCCGCCTGCGGCGATGAGCTGACGCGCTTCCTCGCTATCGTCCGGCCATGGCAGATAGTGATTGGTACGCGCGCGATTGAGCCGGTATTCCTGCGAATCACGAAATTCCGAAACCTCGCGGTTGGAAATGCGCAAGGCCTCGATTGTCTCCGCGGTGGTCAACAGCTTGGAGACGTCCTCGTTCGTCAGAATAAGCATATTTCATTTAACCTGCTTGATTGCGGAATCTTTGACAACTTTCGCCCAGAATTTCTGGTCGGCCGCGATCCGCTCTGCCATCGGTTTCGGCCCGACCGGCATCGTTGCAAGACCCAATGACTTCAGGCGACTGACGAATTCGGGCGACTGGATGATTTTGGTGCTTTCGGCCACAAGTTTGTCGTAGACTGGTTTTGACGTGCCTGCTGGCGCCAGCAATCCGACCCAGGAAATCACCTTCACCTGCGGGTAACCGGCCTCCGCGAAGGTCGGTACGTCGGGCAAGCTGCTGTCCCTGGTCGTGCCGGTAGTTGCGATCGGTCTGAGCTTGCCGCCTTTGATGAACGGCATTGCCGCCGGCACCGCGCCGAACATCAACTCGACATGGTTCGCCATCGTATCGACAGTGGCCGGACCGAAGCCTTTATAAGGCACATGGATAAGCTGGATGCCAGCCGCGTGATTAAACAATTCACCGGAAAGATGATGTTCGCTGCCGAAGCCCGACGAGGCGAAATTGTATTTACCGGGATTGGCCTTGGCAAGCTTGACGATCTCAGCCACCGTCGTGGGCGGAAACGCCGGCGCGGCCATCATCACGAAATCGAACGAGGCGATCAGCGAGATCGGCTTAAAATTATTGACGGGGTCGAATGGCAACTTTTGGTAGATCGCCGGACTGATCGCGAGCGGTGCCGAGGCGGAGAGTAGCAGTGTGTATCCATCTGGCACGGATTTCGCCACAACCTCAGTGGCGAGATTGCCGCCGGTGCCCGGGCGGTTTTCGACGATAAAAGACTGCCCGAACGCTTTGCTCAGTTGTTCAGCCATGAGGCGCGCGGACAAATCCGGCACGCCGCCCGGCGGAAACTGGACGAGGATTTTAACCGTACGCGTCGGATAACTCTGTGCAAGCACGGGCTGCGCGAGGCCGAGCAATAGAGCCAGCGCAGCGAACCACCGCCAATTGCGCACGTGAACCTCCCTTGACCTAGCGTCCTCGAACAAACGCGGAAGTTTTGGTGAAATCTAGCGACTTTCTGTGCAGTCCGAAAGGTGCAAGGTGCCTGCCCGCATTTCGCGGATGCGAATGCTGTGGCCCGGTTAACCAGAGTTGTTGCATTTCCACGCGCGCGAGGGGCGCGGCGCGATCAGACCGTCTCCGGCGTGTGTTCTCTCCGGCATTTCGAGCTGGCGGGGTGGTTCTCTTTATCCCTTGGCGCTAGGTGTCGAAGAATTTGGCGCGGCGATTTTTGGCTTCGGCGGCGCGATGTTGCTCGACCTGCTCGAGCCGCCTGGGCGGTGGCTGCTGGCTGCACGATGGTGAGGTCGCGGGCGGCGCCGGAGGCGCGTTTGTGCGCTTTACGCACGCGCGCGCGAGGCGAAGCCGAGCCGCGGGCCGGATTCCGGCCCGAGCTTTGGACTGCGGCGCCGCCGATTTCTTTTTTACGAATTCTGGTTGGGGGCGAACGATGGTGATGTCGGCGGCGCCGGCGCCAGCCACGGGGTCGCGCGCGCAACACCCCGATCGCCGCATCCGCCGGTGTGATGGCTCGAATTTAACTATTTCGATGGACCCACGCGCGCGCGAGACCGCGGCGCCGCCGATTTTCGTTTTTACTTGATCGATGGCGGCGGTGGCCGCGCCGGCCGACCTAGGTGGGGGCATGGACAACAGGCCGATCGCCAATCCGCCGCTGTGATGTGCGGGATCGCGATTGTCCTCACTATTTCGGCGTGTAAGTGCTGGCTTCCATCCGGAATCCGCAAAAAAAGAAATCGGCGACATCGGTGACCCGCGTTAACCCGGGTCGTTGCCTACACACGCGCGCGAGGGGCGCGGCGCGATCAGACCGGCTGTTGACACTGTTGATATAAATCACCAAGATTGTCGACAAATGGCCGCTAAAAGCGATAATTCTGTCGCCAATCGTATCGAGATCGAACTCGAGCGCTCGATCATCGCCGGTGAATATCCGCCCGGCACGCGGCTGAACGAGAACGCTGTCGCTGCGCGTTTCGGCGTCAGCCGGGCGCCGGTACGGGAGGCCTGCCGACTCCTGGAACGGGCCGGTCTCGTCGATATCGTTCTGCACCATGGTCCGATTGTCCGGACGCTGTCGCTTGCGGAGATCGTCGATCTCTTCGACGTGCGTGCGTGCCTTGGCCGGCTCGCCGGCCAGCTCGCGGCCTCGGGGATGACGCGCGCCGTCCTCGCCGATTTGCGTGCGCAGATCGCCGATCTCGACGACGCCTCGCGCAACGGCGACGCCGAGCGCTATATCGCGCTCAATATCAAATTCCATATCGCGCTCTATCGTGCCACCGGCAATGCCCGGCTTGCCGCGCTCGACGAGCAGATGGGCAAGGAGCTGCGGACTTACCGCCGTCATGGTCTTGCCTTCGGCGGCGGGCTTGCGGTGTCCAATGTCGAACATCGCGCCGTGCTCGCGGCCATCGAAAGCGGCGATCGCGAGGCCGCCGGTGCGGAACTGGAAAAGCATATCCAAAACGGCCGCGATCGCTTCATTCGCGCGATGTCAGCAAGCGGTCAGCTCGTCGTGAAGGACGGTATCGGCGGCAAAAAACGATCTAAAAAGGGCTCAACAGGCGTTCAATGAAAATCACCGAGGTCGAATGCCTCCCGGTCCATTCGGGATGGCGGAAGAATTTTGTTTTCGTTCGTGTGGCGACTGATGCTGGCATCGTCGGCTGGGGCGAGGCCTATAGCCAATATGACCGTGATCGCGCGGTGGCGGCGCAGGTCGAGGAACTCGGCCGCTATTTGATCGGGCGCGATCCGTTCCAGATCCGCCATTTCCTGCAAATCGCCTTCGACGATTATGCGCAGCGGCGCGGATCGTTGGAGTTCTATTGCGCCACGTCAGGCATCGAGCAAGCACTCTGGGATATCGCCGGCAAGGCGACCAATCAGCCGGTCTATAATTTGCTCGGCGGTCCGGTGCGGTCGCGCATTCGCGTCTATGCGAATGGTTGGAGCTATGAGATGGCGCAGCCGGACGACTACGCGAAGCGGCGCCGAAGCCGTCATCAAGCGCGGCTTCACCGCCTTAAAATTCGATCCGATCTCCGGACCGTGGCGCACATACGTGCCCAAAGAGCAAATCCGCATTGCGGTGAAGGTGCTCCGGGCTATGCGCAATGCGGTCGGCCCTGATGTCGATCTCCTGCTCGACCTACACCGCCGCCTGGCGCCAATGCATGCCATCGATCTCGCCGATGCACTCACGGAATTCGAGCCCTATTGGATCGAGGAGCCGTGCCAGTGCGACAATATTGAAGCACTCGCGGAGGTGCGGCATCGAAGCAAGATTCCCGTGGTCACCGGCGAGGCGATCTATACGCGCGCCGGCTTTCGGCCGATTTTCCGCGCGCGAGCCGCCGACATCATCAATCCGGACGTTTCCAATTGCGGCGGCATCCTCGAGTTGATGCATATCGCCGACGCGGCGGAAGTGGAAACCATCGCAGTCTCGCCGCACAATTACAATTCGACGACGCTTTCGCTGTCATCGACGGTGCATGCGTCGGCCTGCATGGTGAATTTCGTCATTACCGAATATTTCCTGCCGTTCGAGGAACTAGGCGCGAAGCTGTGTCCCAATCTCCTAAAGCCGGTCAACGGCTATATCGCTCTGCCGGAAGGACCCGGCTTGGGCCTTGACGTGAATGAAGCGGAGGTGCGCGCCAACAAGGGCAAGCAATTCCCGGCGCGGACATTCCGCACGCCGCAGGACGAAGGGCCCTGAGGCATAGGCGCGAAGAGGCCAGGACGAAATTGCGGCGCGGCCTCGCGCAGACAAAAAAGTTTCGGGAGAGCGTCCGATGAAACGCCACATTTCGATTGCCGGCCCAATGCGGGCAGCCGGACTTGTTATTCTCGCACTTATCGCGCTTTCCACAGTGCGGACAGCAGTAGCGGCGGTAAAGTATCCGACTCACACTGTAAAACTGTTGTGCTGGAGCAGCGCCGGCGCGCCGCTCGATGTCATGATGCGGCAAGTCGGCAAGCAGTTCAACGCGATATTCGGGCAGCCCTTTATCGTGGAGAACAGGCCTGGCGGCGAGGGTGCCGTTGCGATGGCCGCTGTGATGAATCAGCCGGCGGACGGCTATACAATCCTCTCGACCACATCGAGCATGTCGTTCGCGATGGCAACCGGTGAGATCCAATACGGGCCGGACGATTTTACCGTGTTGCCGGCGCTGCAAGCGGAGCCGTCCGCAATTGCGGTCCGCGCCGACAGCCCACTGAAGACGATGAAGCAGTTCATGGACTATATCCATGACCATCCCGACAAAATGTCAGTCGGAGGTTTTTCGTCGGCCGGTTTCCACCAATATGTCTTCTATCGGCTTCAGCAAGTCGGGCAATTCAAAGCGATTTGGGTTCCGTTCCGCGGCGGTCAGGATGCTGCACTGGCGTTGATCAGCGGGGTCATCAACGCGGCCGTCATGACGCCAAGCTCCGCGATGGCCCAAATCCAGCACGGCGACATCCGTCTTCTCGGCATCAGCTCGGCGAAGCGCAGCGAATACTTTCCGGACGTTCCTACGTTCAAGGAGCAGGGTTACGACATTGTCGAATCGATCTGGCGCGGCGTCGATGGTCAAGAAAGGCACGCCGCGCGAGATCATCGATACGCTCATGGCGGCTATCGAGAAGATGAAACAGAGCAAGGACTGGCAGGATTATTCGCGTCTGACGCTGCAATCACCGGCCGACATTTCTCTCGATGAAATGCAGAAGCAGGTCCGCAACGAAGTTGTCGCCGACCGCGCTTTTCTGGAAACGAGCGGTCTAGGAAATGATCTTCCCCATGATCAAGAATTAAGACACAGAGTGACCTCGCGATGCCTAAGTGGCGCTCGATCGGGGTGCTTGCGAGCGTCTTGATACTCGTCGCACCGTATCAGGCCGGGGCGCAGACAGCCCAATGGGCACCGACAGAAAATGTGGAGCTCGTTGTGCCGACGGCGGCGGGCAGCACCATGGATCTGTTGGCGCGAGTGATTCAAAACATATTGCAGAAAGACCATCTTGTCGACGCGTCAATGACGGTGCAGGCCAAACCAGGCGCCGGCGGCGCGGTGGCATGGACTTATGTCAGCCGCAAGACAGGCGATGGAAACTACATTGCGATCAGCGGCCCGACTCTGCTGAGCAACGACATCATGCATGTCGGTGACCTTCGTTATACCGATGTGACCCCGATCGCGCAGTTGTTCACCGAATATGAGGTGTTCGCCGTGAAGGCGGACGGTCCGATCAAGACCGGGGGTGATCTGGTCACGGCGCTGAAGGCGGCCGACACCGCCCTCGGTGGGCGTCGCGCCCGGCATCGGCGGCTCGAGCCATGTGGCGCTGCTTAAGCTCGCCAAGGCCGCCAGCATCGACACCAAGCATCTGACCGTCGTGCCGTTCAAGGGCGCCAATAAATCGGTGAACGCATTGCTCGGTGGCAATATCGACGTCGCGATCGGGACGATGTCTGTGCTCGCGCCCTTTGTGACTTCAGGAAAGTTGCGCGCCGTCGCCTTGGCCGCGCCAAAGCGACTGGAAGATTCGGAAATCCCCACTTGGACCGAGCAGGGCTTCGACGTGGTGGAGGGCAATTGGCGCGGCATTGTCGGACCGAAGGATATGACGCCGGCCCAGATTGCATTCTGGCAAGACAAGCTCGCCGCCATGGTGAAGGACGAGGCGTGGCGGACCGATCTGCAGCGCAATAACTGGAATGCGGATTTCGCAGATAGTGCCGGTTCCAAGCGTTTCCTCGATAAACGCTATCAGGAACTCGCCGCTACGCTTGCGACGCTACAGGTCGCGAAATGAGGCGACGATGCGCGTGGGGACAGTCGTGAACGATCAGCAAAGCCACTCGAATGCCGGAACGAACCAGGCGGGCCGGCACCGAGCGACGCGGCGATTGGCGGAATTTAGTGCGGCACTGACATTCGATGATCTGCCTCCGGAAGTCGTGAGCAAGGCCAAACTGTGCGTGCTCGACACGCTTGGCTGTTGTATCTTCGGCGCCTCGCTCGAGCCGCTGCGGAAGCTGACGGACATGGCCGCCGCGGAAGGATGTGCCGGACGCGCGACTATCTTCGGCAACACGCTGCGAACCAGCTCCGGTTTGGCGGCCTTGGTCAACGGCACCAGCGCGCATGCCTTCCAGCTTGATGAAATTCATCTGGAGTCGACGTTACATCCCGGCTCGCTCGCGCTGCCGGCGGGTTTTGCCGTCGCCGAAGCGCTGCCATCGGTCAGCGGCAGAGAGCTGCTCGCCGCCATTGTCGCGAGCTACGAGGTCGGCATCCGGGTTGGACTGGCGGCCAAGGGCGGCATGTTTAAGAGCGGCTTTCACAATCAGGGCACGACGGGAGTCTTTATTGCGGCGGCCGCTGCACGCACGTTCTTGGTTTGAACGCCGGGCGGACACAGCAGGCGTTCGGAATAGCCGGCTCGCAGGCTGCCGGCCTGATGGCGGTGCAGGACGGCGCGATGACCAAGTCGTTCCATTCCGGACGCGCCGCGCAAAGCGGCGTCTATGCCGCTCAACTTGCGCAACGCGACTACACCGGCATTCCGAACGTGCTCGATGGCGGCTACGGCACGTTTTTCAGCGCCTTCCTGGACGATTGGAGCGTACCGCCGTTGACGGAGGCCTCGGCACGCACTGGCATATCCTGCGCGTCGGATTTAAACCGGCGCCGGCGTCGAACGGCAGTATCACCGCGATGATCGCCATCGACGCCGTCATGCGCGAGCATGGCTTGCAGGCGGCCGATATCGCCAAAGTGACCGCTCACGTGAGCGATAACACGCTGCATCATTGCGGCTGGCCCTATGAGGGTGATCGCATCCAAAGCGTGTTGTCGGCGCAGATGAACCTCCGCTATGGCGTCGCCGTGACCGCTTTGGAGCGCAGCTCAGGCGTCGCGCAATTCCAGGACGGCAAGATTCGCGATCCGCGAATTTTGCAATTCATCGAACGTATTCACGTAACCCATGAACCGAAATTCGACGGCGATAACGGGCGCTATCGCGTCGCCTGTCGTCTCGTGGTCGAGCGCAAAAGCGGGGCTACCTACGAAAAGACGGTGCTCTACCGGAAGGGCAGCCCGGAAGATCCGATGAGCGAAGATGATTTGCGCGGCAAGTTCGAACGATTGACGGAAAAGATCGGGCCGCAAAAGTCCGGGCAACTCATCGCAATGGTGTCCGATCTGGAGAACATCGAAAACGTAAAAAAACTGGCCCGATTGGCGCGCAGTTCGGAATGACAAGCGCCATCGGCCGCTAACAGCGAAACGCGCAGACTGGATTCGCAGAACGGGCGGTGCCGCCGACAGCTGTTGCGAGACCTGAAGCGTCATATCGAATCTCCCGGTTCGCGCGCGCGAGGCTGGGCGGCGCGATGCTGCCGACCTGCTCGGGCCGCGCAGCGGCTGCTGGCGCACGAATTCGATGGTGAGGTCGCCGGCGGCGCCGTCGCCGATTCCACTTAGTGATTTCCGGTTCGGGGCGACGATGGAGCTCGGGCGGTCGGGGTGATCGATGATGATGACGTCGGCTTCGGCGAGCGGCGGCGATGGTGGCGTCGCCGCGTCGCTCAGCTACGGGGTCATCGACAGGGATCGCCAAATTCTCCAGCAATTACGGTAGGGTCAGCCGTGCTCTCGCTCTGACATTTCGGACTGGCGAGATGCTGCTCTTTATCCCTTGGCGGCGCCGCGCGCCGCGCCGACAGACAGACCCGCTTAAGCTGCCGATTTCCTTTTTAGTTGAATCCCGATCGGGCCGACGATGGCGCCGGCGCCGGTCGAGCTGACGGAGCTACGGGGTCGTCGACCAAGGCCCGACCGCATCCGCGGCACCGTAATGGTGGCTCAGCCGTGCTCTCGCTCTGACATTTCGGACTGGCGAGATGCTGCTCTTTATCCCTTGGCGGCGCCGCGCGCCGCGCCGACAGACAGACCCGCTTAAGCTGCCGATTTCCTTTTTCGTTAAATCCCGATCGGGCCGACGATGGCGCCGGCGCCGGTCGAGCTGACGGAGCTACGGGGTCGTCGACCAAGGCCCGACCGCATCCGCGGCACCGTAATGGTGGCTCAGCCGTGCTCTCGCTCTGACATTTCGGACTGGCGAGATGCTGCTCTTTATCCCTTGGCGGCGCCGCGCGCCGCGCCGACAGACAGACCCGCTTAAGCTGCCGATTTCCTTTTTAGTTGAATCCCGATCGGGCCGACGATGGCGCCGGCGCCGGTCGAGCTGACGGAGCTACGGGGTCGTCGACCAAGGCCCGACCGCATCCGCGGCACCGTAATGGTGGCTCAGCCGTGCTCTCGCTCTGACATTTCGGACTGGCGAGATGCTGCTCTTTATCCCTTGGCGGCGCCGCGCGCCGCGCCGACAGACAGACCCGCTTAAGCTGCCGATTTCCTTTTTAGTTAAATCCCGATCGGGCCGACGATGGCGCCGGCGCCGGTCGAGCTGACGGAGCTACGGGGTCGTCGACCAAGGCCCGACCGCATCCGCGGCACCGTAATGGTGGCTCAGCCGTGCTCTCGCTCTGACATTTCGGACTGGCGAGATGCTGCTCTTTATCCCTTGGCGGCGCCGCGCGCCGCGCCGACAGACAGACCCGCTTAAGCTGCCGATTTCCTTTTTAGTTGAATCCCGATCGGGCCGACGATGGCGCCGGCGCCGGTCGAGCTGACGGAGCTACGGGGTCGTCGACCAAGGCCCGACCGCATCCGCGGCACCGTAATGGTGGCTCAGCCGTGCTCTCGCTCTGACATTTCGGACTGGCGAGATGCTGCTCTTTATCCCTTGGCGGCGCCGCGCGCCGCGCCGACAGACAGACCCGCTTAAGCTGCCGATTTCCTTTTTAGTTGAATCCCGATCGGGCCGACGATGGCGCCGGCGCCGGTCGAGCTGACGGAGCTACGGGGTCGTCGACCAAGGCCCGACCGCATCCGCGGCACCGTAATGGTGGCTCAGCCGTGCTCTCGCTCTGACATTTCGGACTGGCGAGATGCTGCTCTTTATCCCTTGGCGGCGCCGCGCGCCGCGCCGACAGACAGACCCGCTTAAGCTGCCGATTTCCTTTTTAGTTAAATCCCGATCGGGCCGACGATGGCGCCGGCGCCGGTCGAGCTGACGGAGCTACGGGGTCGTCGACCAAGGCCCGACCGCATCCGCGGCACCGTAATGGTGGCTCAGCCGTGCTCTCGCTCTGACATTTCGGACTGGCGAGATGCTGCTCTTTATCCCTTGGCGGCGCCGCGCGCCGCGCCGACAGACAGACCCGCTTAAGCTGCCGATTTCCTTTTTAGTTGAATCCCGATCGGGCCGACGATGGCGCCGGCGCCGGTCGAGCTGACGGAGCTACGGGGTCGTCGACCAAGGCCCGACCGCATCCGCGGCACCGTAATGGTGGCTCAGCCGTGCTCTCGCTCTGACATTTCGGACTGGCGAGATGCTGCTCTTTATCCCTTGGCGGCGCCGCGCGCCGCGCCGACAGACAGACCCGCTTAAGCTGCCGATTTCCTTTTTAGTTGAATCCCGATCGGGCCGACGATGGCGCCGGCGCCGGTCGAGCTGACGGAGCTACGGGGTCGTCGACCAAGGCCCGACCGCATCCGCGGCACCGTAATGGTGGCTCAGCCGTGCTCTCGCTCTGACATTTCGGACTGGCGAGATGCTGCTCTTTATCCCTTGGCGGCGCCGCGCGCCGCGCCGACAGACAGACCCGCTTAAGCTGCCGATTTCCTTTTTAGTTGAATCCCGATCGGGCCGACGATGGCGCCGGCGCCGGTCGAGCTGACGGAGCTACGGGGTCGTCGACCAAGGCCCGACCGCATCCGCGGCACCGTAATGGTGGCTCAGCCGTGCTCTCGCTCTGACATTTCGGACTGGCGAGATGCTGCTCTTTATCCCTTGGCGGCGCCGCGCGCCGCGCCGACAGACAGACCCGCTTAAGCTGCCGATTTCCTTTTTAGTTAAATCCCGATCGGGCCGACGATGGCGCCGGCGCCGGTCGAGCTGACGGAGCTACGGGGTCGTCGACCAAGGCCCGACCGCATCCGCGGCACCGTAATGGTGGCTCAGCCGTGCTCTCGCTCTGACATTTCGGACTGGCGAGATGCTGCTCTTTATCCCTTGGCGGCGCCGCGCGCCGCGCCGACAGACAATAATAGGAAACAGGGCGACTGCTAACCAATCGCCCTTGCTTAGGCTTTGTCTATGAAGAGTCCCATTCCAAAAGAACGTCTACGCGTCAGCAATTGGATTATGCAAAAACTCTATAATTATGCAGTCAACGAAACCATCGAACTCTGCTTTCTGGCGGTCTTTCAGCATGTAGTTGACCCAACCCGCGTTGGCACCGTCGCGGACAAGAATTCGGCCATGACCCCACTCGACCTTCGCCCAACAGTCGCGGATTAGCCTTTCAAGGGCAATACCGTCGAAGTGCGAGGGCAATTCGATTGCGCAATGAATGTGCCATCGACCTGACGTGCCACGGTCCCATGAGCGTGAGGCGCGGGCGCGAACCTCGCCTTTTTCAAGTACGGGTAATACACGAAGGCTTTTGCCGTATCGACGAAATGCCGCTCCATAGACTGCCCTGTTGAGTAAGTTCATGAAGTGCCGAAAAGCTTGTCGGCACCGATAGTCGTCGATCTTTACCCAACCGCCGCTGTCGGGCTGACGGGCTTGCTTCAGGGTTAGGGTGACGTCGCAAAATGCACCCCAGCCGCTCGTATCGAAGAAGTGTGATTTGGCGGATTCAAAAGGATCAGATCTAACTGCCATCGAATAGCTATCGCGTGCATTAAGAGTGGTTTCAGGAAGTGAAAATTCTTTCGGGATTTATCATCTTCGGAGGCGGCATGCGGCACCCTTACTCCATCGCGTCGGAGAGCGTAAATGGAGGTTCGTGCCGCTTGACATGTTGGCGGTGTCTTTGGTGAAGCGGTCGATACCCGTCTCGCCGTTCTGGCAACTCCGGGTGCATCGCGATCGCCTTACGAGGTTCTATCGGTTGGCGCTCGATCTCAGGCCGCTTTGTGACAACCTCTTAGCGGCCTTAGACGCAGCTCGCTCTGCCAGTATGTCACACTCAGCGGCAAGATCGTTCTTGAGGCTGGCGGCTTGACAAGCGGTGACGGTTTAGCAATTTGCAGACGTCGCCGACTCGATAGTGTCATTTGAGATTTCCGGACGACTGACGGTGCCGTCCGGAATGCGGTTGGAATTCGGTGTGGCGCACTCTCCGGTAACATGAAGGTATCGTTTCAGGCTGCAAGGTCAATCGGCTGATCGATGGGCTTTGCGGCGAGCGTCTGCCAACCATCAACCTTGCGCATGTTGATCTGTCCTGAGGCGAGCAGCGCCCAGAACAGCATCGCAGCGGTGTCGGCAGATGGCAGAACAGTTTGAGTCTTGATCCGCCGCTTGAATTCCTCGTGCAATCGCTCGATGGCATTTGTGGTGCGTAAGCTGCGCCATTGGCTCGGCGGCAGGCGGGTGAAGGTGAACAAGCGTTCTCCGGCCTCCTCCAGGCTGTCGGCGACAGCGCGATGCTTGAGCCTCCATTTGCGGATGAAAGCCTTGCGGCGGATCTCTATCTCCTCAGGTGTCGCCGCGTAGATCATGTCGTTGTAATCCGCGGTGATCTCGTCATGCAGTCGCTCGGGGGCATGCGCGAACAGGTTTCTGTGCTTATGAACCGTGCAGCGCTGGACCGGCACGCCATCCCAGACAGAGGCAATGGCCTTGTCGAGTCCTGGCGCGCCGTCGACAATGAGGAACTCGGGTCGCCGCAGCCCGCGCTTGATCAGATCGTCGAGGACAGTGCGCCAGGCCTCGGCGCTCTCGCCGCCCATGCTCTTGATCGCGAGCAGCACCTTTTGGCCGTCCGCGCGCACTCCGAGAACGACCAGCAGCGAGATGGCAGTCGCTTTGCGATCGAGCCGCACACGAACGACGGTGCCGTCGAGGATCAGGCGCACAATCGGCTCCTCGGCCAGCGAGCGGGTGTTCCAGGCATCCCAGTCGCTCTTTACCTTGCGCCATGTCCGGCTCACCGTGTCCTTGCCGACCGTTCCGCCGAACAAGGCCGCCAGCGCGCGACGCACCCGCCTTGTATTGGTGCCGGCGAGATACGTGCTCGCGATCAGGGCGTCGGCGGCAAGCGTGCGCCGCTGATAGGCCCGTAGCGCCTGGCTCTTCCATTCCGCTGTTTTGCCCTCGGAAGTGGTCAGCCGGGCGCGCGGCACCGCAATCTCGATCGGCCCGAACGTGCCTGTCAGCGACCGCGTCCGGCTGCCGTGACGGTGGCCCGCAACACCGGCTCTTCCTTCGTTGCCGGCCATCCGGCTTCGTCCGTAACGCGGCCGTGCCAGCACAGCGTCGAGCTCGCCGCGGATCAACTCTTCGACGAACTCACGCGCTCGAGCCCGCACCTCGGTCTCGATCGGATCAATCCAATTGTCGAAAAGATCAACAGCCATTTCGGCCGCAGGCTGCAAAAATCAGGCTTCGTGGTATTGCTCGTCATGGCGTGGTCTCCAGTCCGACGCTTCAACGCCGGATGATTCGAGGTTGAACACCCCGGAGACTACGCCACCCTCAATTCCTACCAACTCCGCGACGGCACCCGACTGACTGCTAGCCTTTTGTCTTCTAAATCATCCTCCACCCCGCCTTCCACTGCCTGGCTTTGATACTTGCTGCCGTATCATTGTCGACCTTGTTTGGGGTGTCGTGACGGATATCGCCGACGACAAGCACGCCAGTATTATGCGGAATGTCGATCTTCCGATGCTTGCCGTACGTTTCGGGACGCGCCCACTCCAAGAGAAACCGGAGCATTTTCCCTCTTTGTTTCCAACTGGCTTTTGGAACGGGCTTTCCGTCCTCATCCTTAAGGTCGGTGCCCATCGCAATATGCCACGCCGGCTCGAGGACTTTATCATAGCCCTCCTCAATCGCTGTCTGACAATGTTCGTGAAATTTCCATTCAAAGCCTTGCCACTCGACGTCGTATCCGGCGTCGCTGGCCTGGCTGCGCTTGATCCAATACTGAAGTGTTTTGCGGTGGATGCCCGCTTTGCTAGCTGCGTGGGATAGGATGGGATATTCCCTAAGGTTGTCGAGGACAATCCGCATGCGCTCCATTCGGCGGGCTTTGGCGACTTCCCCTGGCCGTTTTTGCTTCTTAGATTCGGCGACCGCCGCTGCGCCCTCGTTTGCGGCGCATAGCCGTTGTCACCGGTGTGGGTAGCGATGTCGGCTCATGCGGAGGCGAGCGGTCTCCCGCCGAAGTGTCGACCAAAGCGACGTCATTTTCAGTGTCGTCGTCTTTCGCAACGTCATCGGATGACGTCTGACCGTTCAGCTCAGCTAGTGCAGCTTCGACATTATTTTCGTTTTCTCCGGACGCTCCCAGTTGAGCGGATTTTTTCTCAACATCCTCAAGGGGTCGGAATCTGCCAGGGTTTGCTTCTAACCAATGCCGCCGTTCCCTAATCGACTTGCCGAGATACAAACATCGATCGCGGTGGCTGGCGAACAGATACCCGTCGGCGACGAAAGAGTAATCAATCACCAGCTTTCGGTTCATCGGGGTGTTTTCGGTACGCATGGCAGCTCCTCCTCGAAAGAGGCGCGCCGTCATCATGTGTATGTGCGGCGGCAGCCCTGAAACGTTGATCGTGAGACACGCGCCATAGATCTCGCGCTATGCGGGATTTCAGGTCGCCGATGTCTCGGTTCAGGACTTGCCGGACCCCATGGACCGGTTGCGGGCCATCCCGCTATTCACTGAGCTGAAGGACTTGGACCTTCGAACCACACGGTATGGCCATGCGTCATGCGGCTCAGCGCGTTAAAGTCTGTATGAATATATAGCAATTTGGCCGTTTCCCCGCAAGCCTGGGCACGGCGCCGCGCGATCAGACCGAACGTGCTTCTGCGCGTCATTCGGTCGTCTTGGTGGCGGTCGATCAGAAGCCGTGACGCTGCTTTGGCCGACCCTTGGAGGCTACTGGATATCATCGCCTGGCCCGACACGAAGCGATTCTGGCAATGCAACATTTGCTGGAAGCCAGCCCACCTCTCCAGTAGGCCATTTTGCCCAGCGCCATCCTGTAATGGGGCTCTTCACCCAGGCACCTGGGCGACAATGCGAAAGTCGTAACCTGGCGCCGTGGGCATCGATCATGGCCGTTGCTCCGCGTGGGCGATCCTCGTGCGAACAAGGAAGAGTGAACAGCACGGCAGGCATAGGGACTTGATCAATAGACGGCAGAGGCTCCCTTGCAGGGCCGTGCCGTCCGTCGATCCACTCCGCCTTGGTAAGAGCAAAGTCAGGCACCTCCGACCAAGGTATCCCAGACGAGGTTACGTCACCTGAACTCGTCGCTGCGCCATTCGTTTTTCGCTTGGACATATTCTCCACCCGAGCCGCGCTCCGCCTCCAGACCAACTCGATCTGGAGACGGTCGCAATCGAGCGCGAAATCCCTGCGTGGAATCAGCCGGTTTTTTTCTGCCGGACGCTTGGTCGTTCCGCCGGCTTTGCCGCCGTCTCCTTGCCCTTCTTGCCCGAAATGGGAAGCAGCATCTCGCCCTGTCCCTCAACGCGCTTGCGCCCCTTCTTCGGGGGAGCGGATGCGGCTTTCTCCTCGGCAATGCTGCGGCGGAGGGCGTCCATGAGGTTCACAACGTTCTGCGGCCCCGGTAGGACATGCTTGCGCGGGACCGGCAGACCGGCCTGCTTCTTCTTGAGCATCTTGAGGACGGCTTCCTCGTAATGATCCACGAACTGTGACGGGTCGAAGTCGGCTGTTTTGCTCTGGAGAATGTGCTCGGCCAGCTTGAGCATATCGGGCTCGACTTTCACACTCGGGATGTCGTCGAAATATTCCTTCGAGTCCCGGAGCTCGTACGGGTAGCGGAGCGTAGTACCCATCAGCCCATTATCCCAGGGTTCGAGCATGATGACCCGCTCGCGCTTGGCCAACACGACTCGCGCCAGGGCGACCATGCCCTTGCCGCGCATCGCCTCGCGGATTACCGCAAATGCGTCCTGCCCGACCTGATCGTTCGGGGTGATGTAGTAGGGGCTGTCCAGATAACGCTCGTCGATCTGCTCGCGCGGAACGAACGAGTCGATTTCTATGGTGTGATTGCTCTCGATCGCGATGGCGTCGAGTTCGTCGTCGTCCACCGGGATGTAGGCGTTCTTGGCGTATTCGTAGCCGCGGCCCTTATCGTGGGCCTCGACCGGCTCGCGTGTGATGTCGTCGACCAGCTGCTGCCGGAGCCGATTGCCGGTCTTCTTGTTGATCTGACGAAAGGACACTCGCTCGGTCGATGACGAGGCGCTGTAGAGGGCGATCGGACACGAAACGAGCGAAAGCTTGAGGTAGCCTTTCCAATACGGACGCGCGGGGAGCATCGATATCTCCTTGGTTTGCGGGTGCCACTCGGACACCGGCCGCGTTTACGGACCACCTCGCGAGGAGAAACGCAGGTTGGTGCGGGCCAATCCGTCGATGCCCGGCTCTTGTACGCTGATGTTTATGTAGGGTGCGGATTCTGATCAGCGAATCGTATCGCTTAGGATGGTTAATTGATTCCATACGCAATCGGCATTGGAATATCTGGCTCTTGTGATCCGGTATGGCGCCCCTTTTACTAGGGGGAAACGGGTCAATCCCCGGAGCAGGGCGGGAGCCTGCGGCCCCGAGCCGTGCTGAAGCACTGTCGAGAGGAAATTACCGGCGACATGAAGAAGGTCGACAAAGTGCTGCATGACAGTCAAGAGGGCGACGCCTAGTCGCATTACAGCATGATCACAAGCCTCGGCAGAGACACGCCGCTGTTCAGCAGCCGATTTCATCGATCCATCGCTTGAGCAACCGCACGGGGAAGCCCTCGCCGTAGCCAGCGGCAACAGTCGGTTCCTCATGGCCTAGGATTGCCCAACGTTTATCTTCGGGGCATCCGGCGGCGCGCAATCGATCTTGCGCACGATGACGCAGTGAATGGATGACCTTGCGCGGGTCTTTGATGCCACAGTCGTCAAGGAACCGATTGAGCCGTTTCGACGCGGCGTCCACAGGGTCCTTATATTTGCTTGTGAACAATGGCCCCTTGATGGTCTTGGGCAGATATTCCAGTACGGCCGTCGGCAGCGGCACGCGGCGCAAGCTCTGTTTGGTTTTGCGACCAACAATGACATACCGGCAACCCTTTTCGGTGGCCTCACTGTCAATCTCGAATGCCTCGCTAAGCCGCATCCCCGTTGTTGCGAGCAAGCGGAGCAACAATTGATTGCTCTTATCGAGTTGTTTCAAGTTCGCTCGAATCACCTTCATGTCGGCGTCGTCGAGCGGCAGTCGGCGTTCGCTATCTTCCATATCGGGCACGACGCCAGAGAACGGATTGAACTTTAGCTTGCCGTCTTTAATCGCCAAATGCACGGCGGCATTCAACCATCCGATTTTCTTTTCTATGGTTGCGCTCTTACGCTTCTGGTCAATGAAGTGCAGTGCCAGCTTGCGTCCATCGTCCCGCGTGGCGTCCTTCAACGGCTTGCCGATTAGTTCCTTGTACAGTTGCCACACCGCACGCGCCTCGCTCGCATAATAGCCGCCGACACGCCTGTGCTCCAAATAGGTTTCGATGATCGCATCATCGCCGTTCTTTGTCGGGACTTTCGGCCGCCGGTCAATCACGCCCTCTATGGCGGCCCCGCTGTAGGCGGCATCAAAGGCCGTGAATTCGTCGCGGGCGGACACCGCGCCGTTGCCAATAATCACGAACGCTGCGCCGCCGTTCGGCTCAGTCCGTATAATCGAGCCGTTGTGGCTGATGTAGAAAAGCTCTTTGTCCGTGGCGAGAATTCGGCCGCCATCTGGCGCGGTGTGTTCGCGACCCGGCTCAAGCTTGTGTTGCCATGTCTGTTCCATGCGGGGTCGTGCGGCCAAGAGCTTCTCTTTGTGCGCCGTGATCTTCGGACCCGCTTCGATTTCCGCTTTCGTGCGGTTCGCCGTGCGCAGCGACTTGACAATGGTTTTATCGGGCGACCGTAGCCGAACGTACCAATTCGATGAACCGGGACGCTGAAAGAGATAGCTTCCGTGCCGCGCCCGGTCCTTCGCCTTTGCCGTCGCCTTGGGTTTGGCTATTGCCTTGGGCTTGGCCTCAGCAGCCCCGTTGTATCCTTTGGCGCCCGCAAGCTGTTCGGCGTGCTTGACGCGGGCGATCACGTCGGCATCCGACATGCCGGACGTATCGACGCCAAGCCGGGCGAGCATGACCCGTTGGCGTTCAATGGGGATACCAGTGAAGTCAAAAACCTTGCGCTCCGCTGTTGCCTTACTCATGGTGTCACCGGCTTTCCGTCCACGGTCACAAGTCGGATCAATTCGCGCAAACGCTCGCGCCGTTCTCTTGCCCGTTGCCGTTCCGCATCATCTTCGGCGGCAAACCTTTCGTCTAACTCGGCTTCGAATTGTGCTTACGCATCCAGAATTCCAAGCGCCAGATGTATCCGGAACGCCGTCGCGGGCGTTGCCAATCTTGAAAAGCTCTGTGCCTACATCGTACGCAAAGCCGCACCAGTCATAGCGCGGGGGGTTTTTTACGTGCAATGCGTGCGCGGCCTTTAGGGCAACCGCCTTCGGGCCTTGGCTTACTCATGGCCTTGTCACTCCTACTGACTGCCCCGAATATAGCTGGCAACAGTCATCGGCAACAGCCAGTGGCAACAGTAATTGGCAACATAGTAAACTATTGATTTTATTAACGGAAGGCCCGGATTTGACCAGTCATATTTCCCTCTTCCCGGGACCGCCAATCGTTCACTGCACACAGGGGCCGGAGTCTAACCAAGAAGCCATTGAAATTCTGGCGGTTTCACAATTCATAAATCGGCCCATTCTTGAACTGGCTTATCCCGCCCTGTAGTGTCCCTGGCCCCGGCGTCATGCCTTCCCGCAACCCTCACCGCGTATCCCCATGAACAAGCCAGTCCCGGTCATCGACGAAGCCGGCGCGTCGCGCCAAGCAGCCGACGCCCCGCAATTTGTGAATTTGCACGAAATCATCGCCAAAGCCCGCGCCAATCTCAATCAGAACGATTGGGACTACATCGTCGGCGGCACCGAGACCGAGACGACGCTGCGGCGGAATCGCATGGCGCTCGACGCGATTGCGTTCCGGCCGCGCGTGTTGCGTGACGTGAGCAAGGTCGATCCGTCGGTCGAAGTGCTCGGCAAGAAGCTCCGCCTGCCGATAGTGCTTTGCCCGGTTGGGTCGCTGGAGAGCTTTCATCCCGGCGGTGCCGAGCCGGTGGTCAAGGCGGCGGGCGAATTCGGCGTCGCTCATATGCTGTCTTCGGTTTGCGACCCAGGTCTCGAAGAGGTCGCCAAAGCGGCGCCGCCGGCGCTGCGCATGTTCCAGCTCTATGTGCGCGGCGACGCGGCCTGGGCCGACGATCACGTCGAACGCGCGATCAAAAACGGCTATTCGGCGTTCTGCATCACCGTCGATACCGCCCATTACAGCCGGCGCGAGCGCGATCTCGCCAAGCGTCACGTCACCGCCGGGCGGCGCCGCGTGCAGGGCCGCGACTTCCAGATGGCGCTCGATTGGAAAACCGTCGAGCGCATGAAGTCGAAGTTCAAGATCCCGCTCGCCATCAAGGGCATCGGCACCGCCGAAGACGCCAAGATCGCGCTCGATCACGGCGTCGAGATCATTTACGTCTCCAATCACGGCGGCCGCCAGCTCGACCACGGCCGCGGCTCGACCGACGTGCTGCCGGAAGTCGTCGAGGCTGTGGCCGGCCGCGCGCTCATCATCGTCGACGGCGGCTATTATCGCGGCACCGACATCGTCAAGGCGATCGCGCTCGGCGCCAATCTGGTCGGGCTCGGCCGCATGCAATGTTATGGGCTGGCGGCGGGCGGGCAGGCCGGCATCGTGCGCATGCTCGAAATCCTCGAGGACGAGGTGACTCGCGCGCTCGGCCTCCTCGGCGTCACCAGCTTTGGCAAGCTCGATCACTCCTATTTGCACGCCGCGGCGCCGGCCAATGCGCCGCACGTGTTCTCGGCGTTCCCTTTGTGGGAGCATGCGCCGTATCGGTACTAATCGACGTCATTGCGAGGAGCGTAGCGACGAAGCAATCCAGATTCGCCGCATCAAACTGGATTGCTTCGCTTCGCTCGCAATGACGTTCGAACTAGCGACTCGGGTTCAACCTCATGAATCTCCAGCTCAGCATCGGCATCACATCCAATCCGCGGACCTGGCCGATCCTCGACGGCACGGTGAAGGTCGAGGGTATCGATCTTGTTCCAACCGTCCTGCACCCGTCCGAACTGTTCTGGCGGCAGTTGCATTTCGCCGAGTTTGCCGTGTCGGAAATGTCGTGCTCGTCGTTTTTGATCGTGATCGGGCAAGGCGACACGCGCTTCGTCGGACTGCCGATTTTCACCACGCGGCGGTTTTTTCACACCGGCATCCTGGTCGCCCGCAAATCCGGCATCGAGACGCCGGCCGATCTCAAGGGTAAGCGGGTCGGGGTGCCGGAATATCAGCAGACCGCGGCGCTGTGGGCGCGCGGCGTATTGCAGCACGAATTCGGCGTCGCGCCGAAGGACATGGAATTCTGGATGGAACGCACGCCGGATCGGAGCCATGGCGGCGCCACCGGCTTTAAGCCGCCGCCCGGCGTCGTCGTCCACCAAATTCCCGCCGACAAAAGCATCGGCTCGATGATGCTGGCTGGCGAGCTCGACGCCGTGCTGCACTATCTGTCAGGCCGCAACCTGGTCGACCGTAGCCGGGCCGACCTGACCAACCACCCCGATTTCAAATATTTGTTTGCCGATCCGATCGCCGAAGGCATCCGCTTTTACCGCAAGACCGGGTTGTTGCCGATCAATCATCAGACAGTGGTGCGGCGCGAGGTGTTCGAAAAAGAACCGTGGGTCGCGCTCAATTTGATCAAGGCCTTCAATAAAGCCAACGAGATTGCCAATGAACGCCGCGTGGAGCATGTCGCCGATCACCTCGCCGCGGGTCTGCTGTCGGGCGACGCCAAGACGGCGCTGATCCATCACGGCATCAAAGCCAACCGCAAGGTGATCGAGACCATCGCGCAATATTCGCTGGAACAGGCGCTCACGCCGCGGCTTATCAAGATCGAGGAGCTGTACGCTCCGAGCGCGCTGGAGACATAACCGCGCATCGCTTTTGCCAGGCCCTTTGTCCGGCCGAGTTGTGGCGGTATGACGTCTGTTGTCGTCCCCGGGACAGTCGGCATGACGCGCATTACAGGTCTTTGGCAGCGGCTCCGCGCTGCGGTGGGTCATCATCGCGGGCAGGTCGCACTTTCGATCAGGACGACGATCGCCGCCTTGGCGGCGCTCGTGCTGGCGCAATTGCTGCAACTCCCGCTGCCGTTGTGGGCGGTATTGACCGCGGTCATCGTCACGCAGCTGAGCGTCGGACGGTCGCTGAAAGCGACGTTCGATTATCTCGTCGGCACCATCGGCGGCGCCATCTACGGCGGCGCCATCGGCGTGCTAATTCCCTATTCGAATGAAAGGGCGCTGCTGTTGGGTCTCGCCATCGCCGTGGCCCCGCTGGCGTTGGTTGCCGCGATCAATCCTCGCTTTTCCGTCGCGCCGATTACCGCCATCATCGTGGTCTTGATTCCGACGATGACGCACGCGACCGCGCTCTCTTCGGCGGTGGACCGCATTATCGAGGTCGCGCTGGGGGGCTTCACCGGCTTCTTCGTTTCATTCCTGCTGTTGCCCGCAAACGCCCACCCTTTGATCGCGGCCGCGGCCGCCCGCACGCTCGAACGGATGGCGCAGGCGCTGAGCGAGCTGCTCGCGGGCTTGCGGCAAGGGCTCGATGTCGATGCGCTGCACCGCATTCAGGACGGCATCGGCCAGGCGTTGGGGCAATTGAACGTGGTCGGAGACGAGGCCGAGCGCGAGCGCTCGGCGCGTCTTGCCGTCG
>CAWFLM010000019.1:0-22211 GCA_963816565.1 uncultured Alphaproteobacteria bacterium
TGCTCCGCCTTCGCGGAGCATGACAATCAGTGCGGCATACGCAGCACCGGCTTGATGGTTTTTCCGCTCGATGATTCCTGCGCCGCCAGATTGATGTCGGCGAGTTCGTAGAACTGTGATCATCTTCTCGATCGGAAATTTGCCTGCGACGACCAGATCGACCAGCTTGGGGATGAACTCTTTCGGCACGCTGTCGCCCTGGACGACGCCGCGCACGGACCGGCCTTGCTGCAGGAACGGCATCTCGAACGATGCATCGGTGCCTTTCGGCGCGCTGCCGAGGAGCGTGCATAGGCCGCCCGGCATCAGCGACTTGATGGCCTGGCGCAGCACCGCCGGCAGTGCCGACGTCTCCGCGGCAAAGCGCACGCCGCTGCCGGTGAGGTTGCGGATAGCGGGCGACGACGTCGGAGCAGCTTTTATAGTCGATCGTGTGTGTGGCGCCGAGTTCTTGGGCGAGCGCGAGCCGGTGCGCGTGCACATCCACCGCGACGATCGGATCGCAGCCTGAAATCTTCGCCGCCATCAAAGCCGACAGCCCGACCGCGCCGACGCCGAAGATGGCGATGCTGTCGCCGGGATGAGGCCGCATGACGTTGAGCACCGCGCCGGCGCCGGTCTGGCCTGAGCAGGCGAGCGGGCCGAGCTGCTCGAGCGGCGCATCCTTGCGCACCTTGACCGCCCAGCGCGCCTGGGTGAGCGCGAAACTGCCGAACGAGGATTGCTGGAAGAAGGCGCTGTAGACCGGCGCGCCGTCCTTCGACAACAGTGTCGTATCGTCGAGCCGCGTGCCAAACATTTTCAGCTTGCGGCCGGCCAAGCAATGATTGGTCTGTCCGTCGCGGCAATTGGCGCATTCGCCGCACCACGGATAGGACATCACCACGTGGTCGCCCGGCGCGAAGTCGCGCACCGCGTTACCCACCGCGTGGACCACACCGGCGCCCTCATGGCCGTAAACGGCCGGATAGGGACTTGCGAAATAGCCGTCGCGACCGTGCAGGTCGGTCTGGCACATGCCGCTCGCGATGACGCGGACGATCAGCTCATCCGGCCGCGGAGTGGTGAGCTCCAGCGTGTCGATGACGAACGGGGCTGATTTTTCGCTGACGACGGCGGCTGTGATCTGCATCGCCGCATTGTGAAAACGTCGCACGCTTTCGTCAATGCGCCTGCTTACCCTCGATCTTGTCCTGCGTCTTCGTTTCGAAGTCGCTGGCGTCATGGCGGTCGCGCAATTGGCCTTCAAGCGGTCCGGTGGCGCGGTTGACCATCCGCCCGCGCTTGACGGCCGGGCGCTCGCCGATTTGTTTCGTCCAGCGCGTCAGGTTTTTGTATTCGTGGGTCTGCAGAAATTTGCGCGGGTCGTTGTAGGAGTTGCCGTTCAACACGCCGTTGCCGTACCACGGCCAGATCGCCATATCGGCGATCGTATATTCGTCGCCGGCGATGAATTGATTGTCCGCAAGCTGCCGGTCGAGCACGTCGAGCTGACGCTTGAGTTCCATCGAAAAACGGTCGATGGCGTATTTGATCTTCACCGGAGCATAGGCATAGAAATGCCCGAAGCCGCCACCGAGATAGGGCGTTGACCCCATCTGCCAGAACAGCCAGTTCAGGGCCTCGGTGCGCTTGCCGTGATCCTTGGGCAGGAAGGCGCCGAATTTATCCGCCAAATAGAGCAGGATCGCGCCGGATTCGAAAACGCGTTGCGGCGTCTGTTCGCTATAGTCCATGAGCGCCGGTATTTTGGAGTTCGGGTTCACCCCGACAAATCCGCTACCGAACTGGTCACCCTCGCCGATCCGGATCAGCCAGGCGTCGTATTCGGCTCCGCTATGACCGGAGGCCAGCAATTCCTCCAGCATAACCGTCACCTTGACGCCATTAGGCGTCGCCAATGAATAGAGCTGCAGCGGATGCTTTCCGCGCGGCAACGCCTTCTCGTGCGTCGCGCCCGCGATAGGACGATTGAGATGGCCATAGCGCCAATTGGGAGTGTCGGCCTTCTCCCAGACCCAAACTTCCGGTGGCCTATAGTCAGGGGTGTCAGCCATGTCGGGATCTCGTGTGTCGCTTGATGGGTTGCCGCATGGATAGCGTCGCGATCGGGCGCTGTCCAATCATGGCTACCGGATTGCAACGATGTCCGGGCGCGGAATTAATCATCGGTCGTTCGCTTCCATGTTTTTAAGCACCGCGGCACTCGGCCAGCAATCCACCTTCAGGCCGTTCTTCTTCTGATAAGCGCCGAGCGCGGCCCGCGTCAGCATGCCGGCCTTGCCGTCGATCTTGTCGTGGTAATAGCCGCGCGCGGTGAGGATCTGTTGCATGCGATCGAGATCGGCGGTCGGCAGCTGCGCCACTTTGCTCCACGGCGTCTCGAATGTGGCGGTCTGCGGCCGCGGATCGGCGATGCGGTCGCTCAAATGGCCAACGAACAGCACGTAGAGGTCGGAGAAGTTATATTGCTTGATGGCGAAATAGTTCGCCGTGGCTAGGAATGACGGGCCGTAGAGTCCGGCCGGCTGGAGAAGCGACGCCGGCTGTGCCTGCTCCGACGGCGGGATGACGCGGCCATAGGCCGGCACGAAGCCGCGCTTGATCCATTGCACAATGGGCAACGAGTAGTCGGGCACGCCAATCGTGCAGTCGACACCGGCCGGCGGATGCACCTCATAGGCCCAGTGCACGCCGCGCTGCCAGCCGTCGCCGACGAGTTGCTTCGCCGCGGAGGCAAGCGCATCGGGCACCGAGGTCCAGATGTCGGCGCGGCCGGTGTGCTCGAAGTCGACGGCGTATTTCAGATAGTCCGACGGCAAAAATTGCGTCAGCCCCATGGCGCCGGCCCAGGAACTTTTCATGGCGGGGCGCGCGATCATGCCCCCGTCGAGGATTTTCAGCGCCAGCAGGAATTCTTGCGCGAATTTATCCTTGCGTTTGCCGTAATAAGCCTGCGTCGCCAGCACCTGGATGGCGTCGTGCGTATCGGCGACGTGACCGTAATCGGTCTCGCGGCCGTAAATAGCGAGTACGATGCCAGGCGGCACGCCGAATTCCCGCTCGATCGCGGCCAGCGGGTCGCGATATTGCGCATAAAGCTTGCGGCCCTCCACGGCGAGCCGTTCGATCGCCGGCTCTTTGAGATAATCGGCCGGGGTCTCGACGAATTCCGGCTGCCCCGGCGGCGGCTTTTGCGGCCGCCCCGGCAAGACGAGATCGGGCAGCGTCAGATCGGGCTCGAGCCCGCGCGTCGCGGCATCGAACGTGGCGCGCGAGACGCCGAGCGATGCGGCTTGCGGCCACAGCGCTTGCAGGAAGGCCTGAAACGCGGCATCGGCATAAGCGGGCGAGACCGAAACCGCAATTGCAATAAAGATCGCGATTGCAAGACGTGGATGGCCGGAACAAGTCCGGCCATGACGGCGCGGCAATTTCATCGCACCGCCAGAATGAACAGGCGCGGGAAGCGCAACAGCACCTTGCCGTCGTAGCGCGGCTGGTAGGCGCCGACGATTTTCGCCGTGTAAGCGGCGAGGAATTTTTCGCGGTCCGCGGCGTTAAGCGGCGACAGAAACGGCTGCAGCGAGGAGCCCTTGAACCATTCGGTAATGGCCGCCGGCGACGCCATCACGTGATTATACACGGTGTGCCAGATATCGATGCGCGAACACGCGGGCTTGAGCAGGTCGTAATAGGCTTCCGGCGGCGGCAGGTCGTCGCGCGGCGCCGCCTTAACCTCGGGGTGATCTTGCCACGGACCGCTCTCGCCGACCTCCTTCTGAAACCGCAGCGCCGGCTCCCGCGTATTGTCCGGCATCTGGATCGCCAGCACGCCGCCTTGCGGCATCGCCTCAAGCAATCGCCGCATGATCGCGGGATGATCCGGCAGCCATTGCATCACTGCATTGCCGAAAATCAGATCGGCGCCCGGATCGGGCGTCCAGGTCGCGATATCGCCCTCGACAAATTTGCAATTAGGCAGCCGCTCGCGTGCCTTGCGCAGCATATCCGGCGAGGAGTTGAGCCCGACGACTTCGGTCTGTGGAAAGCGCTCGACGATCAGCTCGGTCGAATTGCCGGGCCCGCAGCCGAGATCGACGGCAAGCCTCGGCCGTTGCAGCGGCACCTGCGCGAGCAAATCGCGCGGCGGGCGGGTGCGTTCATCCTCGAACTTGAGATATTGGCGGGCGCTCCAGTCTTCCATGGCGTTCGACGTCCAGACGTTGCGACTTTAGCAGTCGATTCGACTATGGTGGCGTCGTACTAGCAGGAGTTTTCGGCGATGTCCTACCGGAGTGCGGCGATTGCTGCGCTGATCGCCGCAGGCTTGGCGGGGAGCGCTTCCGCACAGAACAAGTCGAGCGACGAGATCCCCTGCGCGGCCATCGACAGCATCGGCACGGCGGAAATGGCCAATGACGGCACCATCACGCTGCATCTGCGCTCGCTGTGGCCGGACCCGATCGCCGAGGGCGAGCTGATTTACGCGCCGGACGATCCGCAATATGCGGACATCAAGCAACACCTCGGCGGCATCGCGCCGGGCGACGTCAAGCCGGTGAAGCCGTGGTGTTAGATCGTCGCTATCAGCGCCGGCGGTATTGCTGGCGCTGCGGGGGACGCGGGCCCGTCGAGGCGCGTTCGTCCTTATGGCGGAAGATCATTCGCCCCTTTTCGAGATCATAGGGCGAGACTTCGACCGTGACCCGGTCGCCGGCCAGCGTCTTGATCCGATTCTTTTTCATCCGTCCCGCGGTGTAGGCGATCAGCGCGTGGCCGTTGTCGAGCTGCACGCGATAGCGCGCATCGGGCAGAATCTCGGTCACCAGGCCTTCGAATTCCAGAAGCTCTTCCTTGGCCATGTCATGAACCTCTCGTTTGACCGGTCCAGCGCGGCGCGCCTTGCGCGGGGGTGCGGTCCGCCATCGGATCGCGGCGTAGGAAGGCAACGGCAGCGATGTCGGTTTCTTGAGATTGCGCGTGATGCGGCTGATCGTTTCGCGGCTGATCGTTTCGCGGCTGCGCGCGATGCGGCTGCCCGTGATGCGACTGCTTGTTCGCGCCGTTGCCGTGGCGCCGGCGCTGCTGCCCGCGGTGTTCATTGGCATGGTGACGGCCGGGCGCAGCCTTGACGGCCGGCGCTTCCGCGCGTTGCGGATGCGCGCGTCGATCGGTCATCGGCAGCGATATGCGGATGAGCTTTTCGATGTCACGGAGAAACGGCATTTCCTCGGCGTCGCACAGTGAGATCGCGATGCCTTCCGCGCCGGCGCGCGCCGTGCGGCCGATGCGGTGCACATAGGTCTCCGGGACGTTCGGCAGATCGAAGTTCACCACATGGCTGATGCCGTCGACGTCGATGCCGCGCGCGGCGATATCGGTGGCGACCAGCGTCCGCACCTTGCCGGTGCGGAAGGCGGCAAGCACGCGCTCGCGCTGGCCTTGCGACTTGTTGCCGTGGATGGCCTCGGCGGCGATGCCGGCCGCCACCAGCCGCCGCACGACCTTGTCGGCGCCGTGTTTGGTGCGGGTGAAGACGAGCGCGCGCTCGACCGTTTCGTGCCGCAGCACGTCGACCAGGATCGCCGGCTTGGCGGCGCGGTCGACGCGGATGATGCGCTGGTCGATGCGCTCCGCCGTCGGGGCGTCCGGCGTGACCGCGACCTTGACCGGATCGTGCAGCATGTGGGCTGCAAGCTCGGCAATGGCGCGCGGCATGGTGGCGGAGAACATCAGCGTCTGGCGCTTGGCAGGAAGCTTCGCCACGATTTTGCGGATGTCGTCGATGAAGCCCATGTCGAGCATGCGATCGGCTTCATCGAGCACGAAGCAGTCGACCGCGCCGAGGCGCAGCGCGTTGCTCTTGACGAGATCGAGGAGCCGGCCGGGCGTGGCGACGAGAATATCGACGCCGTGGAAGAGGCTGCGGACCTGCGCGCCCATCGAGACGCCGCCGATCACCAATGCGGATTTGAGCCGCAGATGCCGGCCGTAGGCGCGGAAGCTGTCGAGAATCTGGCCTGACAGTTCGCGCGTCGGGCTCAAGACCAGGACGCGGCAGGTTTTAGGCTCGAGCGCCCGAGGGCTGGCGGCCAGACGATGCAGGATCGGCAGCGCGAAAGCCGCGGTCTTGCCGGTTCCGGTCTGCGCTATGCCGATGACGTCGCGGCCCGACATCACGGTCGGGATGGTCTGGGCCTGGATCGGTGTTGGGGTTGAGTATTTCTCTTCTACAAGAGCGCGGCTGATGGCGTCGTTAAGTTTAAAATCGTGAAAGTCGGTCAAAGAATCATCTTTCCGTAGTGTGCATCGCCACGGCCGCTGCGCGAGGCGCCGCGGCCGGCTGTGCGGGAGCTAAAAGGACATCCCGCGCGATCTGGGCTGTCGATGAGGTGGAAAAGAGCGAGCCAGAAGCCAATTAACGGGGTTTAGTCCGTCGGGATCCCGTACACGCGGCTCGCAGCGGGCCTATAAAGGCCGCGAATCTCATATGCACCATTGGTGTGTCGGTTTCAAGGCGCGGCGGCTGCGTCCCGAGGGACGCTACCCGATCCCGTCGTAAATTAGCGCTTGCTGCGAGCCGCTTTGGCGGTCTTGACGGGCGCTTTCGGGCGCTGCGGCCTTAACGGCCGCTTTGACGGGAGTTTCGGGCGATACGCCGGCCGCTTCGTCGGCGGCCTGTTTGGCAAGCCGAAGCGCCTTCAAACGCGCCATTTGTTCGCGAACGACGCGGCCGTTGGCCTGATATTCCATCATCGCCTTGGCGCCCTCTTTGGCGCGCTCTTCCTTCTTGAAACTTGCTTCGGCACGGGCCTTGGTCTCCGTCGCCCGTGCCTCACTTGCTCGCGTTGCCAATGTCTTCTCCTGTTGCGCGGGGAACGCGCAATCCGACCTCCGGCCGCCTTCTAAAAAATACGCCCCCGGCGGCGGTCACCTGCAATATATATGAGTCGCAAGCCGAATTCGCTATATCCGCCCGCCTATTGACCTGAATTTTACTTAATCCATGGCTGCCGCCGCGCAGGCGCTTCCGTGCCACCCGCTCCACTCGCCACGCTGGCCGGCCTTCGCTCGCATCGAAAAAGCGGCCGGCATCAACGGCTGAACTTCTTGTACTTGATCCGGTGCGGGATGACCGTGTCGGTGCCGAGCCGCCGCATCTTGTCCTTCTCGTAGTCCTGGAAATTGCCCTCGAACCATTCGACGTGGCTATCGTCCTCGAACGCCAGCATGTGAGTGGCGATGCGGTCGAGAAACCAGCGATCGTGGCTGATGATCACCGCGCAGCCGGCGAAATCCTCCAGCGCCTCTTCCAGCGCGCGGAGCGTATCGACGTCGAGATCGTTGGTCGGCTCGTCGAGCAACAAGACGTTGGCGCCGGATTTGAGCATCTTGGCGAGATGGACGCGATTGCGCTCGCCGCCGGACAGCGCGCCGACCTTCTTCTGCTGGTCGGCGCCCTTGAAATTGAAGGCCGAGCAATAGGCGCGCGAGTTCACCTCGCGCTTGCCGAGCTGGAGCATGTCGGCGCCGCCGGAGATTTCCTCCCACACGCTCTTCTTGCCGTCGAGCGAATCGCGCGACTGATCGACATAGCCGAGTTGCACCAACTCGCCAATCGTGATGGTGCCGCCGTCCGGCTTCTCCTGGCCGGTAATCATGCGGAACAAGGTCGTCTTGCCGGCGCCGTTCGGGCCGATGATGCCGACGATGCCGCCGGCCGGCAGCTTGAAGGTGAGGTCGTCGATCAGGAGATTATTGCCGTAGCCTTTGCGCAAGTTCTCGAAGTCGATGACGTTCTGGCCGAGCCGCTCGGCGACCGGGATGACGATTTGTGCGGTCTGCGTCTGTTTCTCGCCGGCCTTCTTTAACAGGTCCTCGTAACGCTCGTAGCGCGCCTTCGATTTGGCCTGCCGGGCGCGCGGCGAGGCGGAAATCCATTCCTGCTCGCGGGCGAGCGTGCGCTGGCGGGCTTCCTCCTCGCGGCCTTCCTGCTCCAGCCGCTTCTGCTTCTGCCCGAGCCAGGACGAATAATTGCCCTCATAGGGAATGCCGTGGCCGCGGTCCAATTCGAGAATCCATCCCGTCACGTTGTCGAGGAAGTAGCGGTCGTGGGTAACGATGAGGATGGCGCCGGGATAATTGTGCAAATGATTTTCCAGCCAAGCCACCGAATTCGGCATCGAGGTGGTTGGTCGGCTCGTCGAGCAAAAGGAGCTCGGGCTGTTCGAGCAAAAGCCGGCACAGCGCGACGCGGCGGCGCTCGCCACCCGAGAGCTTGCTGACGTCCGCCTCGTCGAACGGGCAGCGCAGCGCGTCCATCGCCAGATCGACCTTGGAATCGAAATCCCACAGCCCCTTGGCCTCGATCACGTCCTGCAGCTTGGTCATCTCGTCGGCGGTCTCGTCGGAATAGTTCACGGCGAGCTCGTTGTAACGGTCGACGATCGCCTTCTGCGGCGCTACCCCCTCCATGACATTGTCGCGCACCGACTTCTGCGGATCGAGTTGGGGTTCCTGCGCCAAGTAGCCGACGCGGGCGCCGGCTGCCGCCCAGGCCTCGCCGGAATATTCGGTGTCGAGGCCGGCCATGATGCGGAGCAGCGTCGATTTGCCGGAGCCGTTGACGCCGAGAACGCCAATCTTGGCATCGGGATAAAACGACAGATTGATATTCTCCAAGACCTTCCGGTTGCCCGGATAAGTCTTGGACAGGCCTTCCATATGATAGACGAATTGACGGGCCATCAGCGCCCTGCCCCTCTGGCTTGGCGCTGCGCGGCCGATCCGCCGGCAAGGGGCGGGACGACCGCGAAGGCGCTCATTTCGGGAAAATCTTGCCGTTGATGTAGCGATCCGTGGCATCGAGAGCAAGAACGGGTTCCGCCGGCCGGTACTGGCGCACCGTACCCCGGAACTTCGTTCCACTTTTACGGACCGCGCTAAAACTTCGCTAAGCCTGATCACATTTGCGGCCAAGCATTGCCAAAATCGCAACAAATTTTAATGATTTCTCGCGATAATAAATGTCAAACACACGTTTGAAAATGGAACCTGCGTTTGACGGCGCGCGTTGGCCTCATAGGAGGTCAGGCGGCGGATCCCAAGAAAGGCCCGGTGAAGGGCGAAGGGAGCGTATCATGTGGCGTGGTATCTCGAAAACTCTTCGCGAGTTGCTGGAAATCCCCGGCTACAGTTCGGGTTCGTACCGGCCCGACAAGCATTATATGCGCGGCCCCGGGCCGAAATGGCACGCCAAATACGGCAGCCTGATCGAGAAGACGTCGCAGTCGGCTTCGCCGTCACGCCCCGTTCCGAGCGACGTCGCCGAACACCGCGCTTAAGTATCATTCCGGGGCGCGCGAAGCGCGAGCCCACAATCCATAACCACGATCAGTTCAATACACGCTCCGGCAATGCATGAACCGCATTGGCGGTGTTTATGGATTCCGGGCTCCTCGCGGAGCTCGGCCCCGGAATGACGACGCCAACACGCTTGTTTTGCCTTGGCTGTTATGAGACGGCTAGGGCCAACGACAGGCGTGCATCGGGGTGGAAATCATGGCGGTTCGCTGCGCAATTCTCGACGATTACCAGAATGTGGTTCTCAAGGTCGCCGATTGGTCGAAGGTCAAAGGTGACCTCGACATCAAGGTGTTCAACGAGCACCTCGGCGGCCCCGACAAGGTCATTGCGGCGCTGCAAGGCTTCCAGATCGTGGTCGCCATGCGCGAGCGCACCGGCTTTCCGAAAGCTGTCATCGACGCGCTCCCCGACCTGAAGCTTTTGATCACCACCGGCATGCGCAACGCCTCGATCGACACCGAGGCAGCGAAAGCACGCGGCGTCACGGTGTGCGGCACGCCCAACTTTGGCAACCCGACCTCCGGCATCGCCATCGGGCTGATGCTCGAACTGACCCGCCACATCGGCTACGAGAACGCGCGGCTGCATGCCGGCGCCAAGTGGCAGACCACCATCGGACCGGATCTCGAAGGCATGACCCTTGGCGTCCTTGGCCTCGGCAAGCTCGGCACCCAGACCGCGACAATCGCCAAAGCGTTCGGCATGAAGGCGATCGCCTGGAGCCAGAACCTGACGGCGGAAAAATGTGCGGCCGCCGGCGTCGGCTATGTCAGCAAGGACGAGCTGTTCCGGCAATCCGATTTCATCACCATTCATATCGTGCTGTCGGTCCGCTCGCGCGGCCTGGTCGGCAAGAGCGAGATCGGGCTTGATGAAGAGTAGCGCTTTCCTCATCAATACCTCGCGCGGCCCGATCGTCGACGAGGCGGCGCTGATCGCGGCGTTGCGCGAGAAAAAGATCGGCGGCGCCGGGCTCGACGTGTTCGACGTCGAGCCGCTGCCGCTCGATCATCCGTTCCGCACGATGGACAATGTCGTCATCACCCCGCATCTCGGCTACGTCGCCGAGCAGAACTACCGCGCTTATTTCGCCGGCGTGGTCGAGGACATCCGCGGCTTCCTCGACGGCAAGCCAGTGCGGGTGATGAGCTGACGGAGACAAAGCCGCCAGGCCCGATTCCGATATTTATGCAGCGGTGCGACGGCCGAATGGATGTTATAATGTAAGGCCATGACCACACCCGAGCAGAACAACTTCCTCGCGCTCACCGGCCCTGGCACGCCGATGGGCGACTTGATGCGGCGCTATTGGATTCCGGCGCTGCTGTCGTCGGAAATCCCGGAGCCGGATTGCCCGCCGGTGCGGGTGAAGCTTCTCGGCGAGCGGTTGATCGCGTTCCGCGACAGCGCCGGCCGTGTCGGCGTCATGGATGAATTCTGCGCCCATCGCGGCGTATCGCTGTGGTTCGGCCGCAACGAGGAAGGTGGGCTGCGCTGCTCCTATCACGGCTGGAAATATGACACTTCCGGCCAATGCATCGAGGTGCCGTCGGAGCCGGCCGAAAGCGGCTTTTGCAACAAGATCAAGCTGACCGCTTATCCCTGCGTGGAGATAGGCGACGTGATCTGGATCTATATGGGTCCGGCCGCGCTAAAACCGCCGCTGCCGAATTTCGAATGGGCGACGGTGCCCGCGGCGGCGCGGTTCGTCTCAAAGCGCACCCAGGAATGCAACTGGCTGCAGGCGCTCGAAGGCGGCATCAATTCGGTGCACGTCTCGTTTTTGCACCGCCACGATCTGCGCAGCGATCCGCTGCATGTCGGCCAGGGCGCCGAATTCACCCGCGAGACCGATGCGCGCTTCGAGGTGATCGAGACCAAGGGCGGCATGGTGATCGGCGTGCGCCGGCCGGCGACGCCGGGCAAGCTTTATTGGCGCATTACGCAATGGATCATGCCGTTCCACACCATGATCCCGCCCTACGGCGACAACGCGCTCAACGGCCACGCCTTCGTGCCGATCGACGACGAAAACTGCATGTCATGGTGTTTTACCCACCATCCGGCGCGGCCGCTGTCCGCGCATGAGCTCGAGGTGATGCGGGGCGGCGGCGGCATCCACGTCAATCTCATTCCCGGCTCGTTCCGCCCGGTGGTCAACAAAGACAACGACTACATGATCGACCGCACGGCGCAGAAGCACCATAAATCCTATTGCGGCGTCAAAGGCATCGCCATGCAGGATGCCGCGATCCAGGAAAGCTGCGGGCCGATCCAGGACCGCAGCAAAGAGAACCTGGTCTCGACCGACAACGGCGTCATCATGGCGCGGGCGCGCCTGAGCAAAGCGGCGCGTGCCGTCGCGCAAGGCAAAGAACCCGATGGCCTCGATCCGGCGACGCATGCGGTGCGCTCGGCCGCGATCGTGCTGCCGGAGGCGCAGAGTTTTTATGAAGCCGCCGGCGATGCGCTGAAGGCGAAGAGCGGCGTCGCCCACGCTTCGGTGTGAGCTTATCCTGCCAAACCCTGTTGGCGCGACAAAGACCGGCGGCATTTCAGTTCTTCAGACGGCGTATGGCGCTATCCGCCCGCACACCTGAAGGCGTATCGCCGAAATGCCGGCGGAAGGCGCGGTTGAAATGAGACAGATCGGCGAAGCCCACTTCAAGGGCGACGGCGGCGATTTTTCGATTTTGATCAACGTCACGGACTAGGAGGTCCTTCGCCTTTTCAAGTCGCCTTCGCAGAATATGCTGAGTGAAAGTTTGACCGGTCTCCTCGAGCAGAAGCTGAACGTAACGGGGTGTGACACCGAGTTGTGCGGCAACGGTAGCGGCGCTCAGCCGCGCATCCAAAATGCCCGCGTCGATCAATCGAAGAACCTTGACGAGGCGCGCGGCGCGCAGGCCGCGACCACGTGCGTATTCCGCGACATCGGGCTTCGCGCCGATCGTGAGCGCAACCAATTCGTTGATGTGAGCAACGATGAGCCGCTGCAACTCCGGCCTCGCCAACGCATCCAGCTCCCGCAACGCTCCGATATAGTTCACCAGAAAAGACAGAGATTCCGTGTTGGCCGGAATAGGCCGAACAAGGGAGGAGTGTAGATCGGCGACCATCGGAGCGAGCGTAGTGAACGGGGTACGGACGCTGATCCATCGCGAATTAGACGCAATGTCGCACGTGCCTACTTCGGCACTCGTGGAAAGCACAGCCTCGCCTCCGCCTAAAGCGGCCTCTCGCCCTAATTGGCGCAGCACCCGACCGCCGGCCAAATTCACGCACAGGACTAAATCGTCGTTATCGATCTGCGAAGGTGTTCGATTCGTGTGCACCCCCGAACAAGCGAGCGAAGCGACGGCGAGAGCCGGCAGCCGGCGCAACGTACCGCGTAGATAGAGCGGCTCGCCCGGAGTCGGCTCGACGTCGTGCTTGATGATGATGCGGCCGTAAACTTCGCGCGCAAATTCCAGCCGATGGCGTTCCGGCAGATCGTCGGTGGAGATTTGGAGAAGCCCGCTGTCCGCTGCAGTCATCGTGCCATCAAAATGTTGTCCGTCGTCGGGCCTCGCCGAGAGCAGCACTGGCCCGCACGCCGGAAGGCGTATCGCCAAAATGGCGGCGGAAGGCGCGGTTGAAATGCGACAGGTCGGCGAAGCCCACTTCGAGTGCGACGGCGGCAATTTTTCGATTTTGGCCGTCGTCATCGGTCAACAGCCTTGCCGCGGCTGCAAGGCGTTTCCCCATAGCGTATTGCGTAAAGGTTTGGCCGGATTGTTCGAGCAGCACATGAACGTAGCGCGAAGAAATGTTCAATTTCGCAGCGACGGTCGCCGCACTCAAAGCGGGATTGGCAATTTGATCTGAGATCACCCGGAAGATCGCGGCCAGCCGCGCCGCGCGCACTCCGCTCTGGTCTTGAAGTCTGCGGGTATCGTTCTCGCCGCCGACCGCAAGCGCAATCACATCGACCAGATGACTGCCGAAGAGCTCAGCGGCA
Source organism: uncultured Alphaproteobacteria bacterium (assembly GCA_963816565.1). Classification (GTDB taxonomy): domain Bacteria; phylum Pseudomonadota; class Alphaproteobacteria; order Rhizobiales; family Xanthobacteraceae; genus BOG-931. The sequence goes on from CAWFLM010000019.1 coordinate 13,370, forward strand.
CGGTGGTCGCCGAGATCGAGCGCGAGCGTTGCCTCCAAATAACCGAATAACAGGCGGAGCGCCGGGTCATTCGTCAAACGCAAGCCCACAAAGGAAGCGACATTTGGCGCACGACAGGTGATCATGTCCCGTGGAATTGACAAGACCCAAACTCGGGACGGTTCAGTTTCGCAGAGCCGGCCGGTGTTTCTATTATCCAGAATAATTCCTTCGTAGGCCTGCACCGGACTTTCGCGCCGGCCCTGTATGATGTGGGCGGAGCCCTGCCGCCAGAGCTGGACAACGATATCGTCATTGCCGTCGCTGACGTGGTGTGCCTTACGAATTATATCGACCGGAGTTGTCGCGATATGAGCGATGCAAACCGCGCCGGCACGGCGCACTTTAAGCTCGCCACCAAACGGCGCCGAACTATTTTCTGCAATATCGGAACCGATGATACGCCGGAACATTTCCTCGCAAAACATGGGAAAACGATCACGCTCGGGAAGAGCGTTGGTATTGAAAGACAGATCAGAGCCGCTGTCGGCCATAGGATTTTGTCGTCGCTTGGGGACCGCACGTTCAACTGCTAGACGAATATACTTTGATCTCGCCTAACCGCAATTCGCTGACAGCATATTTATTTCGTTGATTGCATAGTCGCAAAAATACAACATCGACCGAAATACGGCGAAGAATGGCCGTCAATTTCGTTGCCCGCCAATCGGGTTCGGTATGAACCAAGACGACAGCCCGGACGCAATGCATTCTGGGGAGTGGTCTGCGGCCGCGCCTCGTAATTTCACGCTGATGATCTGAGGAACAGAATGAAGAAGGTCTTGTTTGGGATCTTGGCGACTGCGGCGGCTGCATTCTCTAGCGCGCCCGCGCTCGCTGCCGACATGCCGCTCAAGACTCCGTCCCCGGCACCTGCGCCAACCTACAGCTGGACCGGTTTCTACGTTGGTGTGAACGCCGGGTACGGCTGGAAAGATCCCAGCGTACATTACATTCCGAACGATCCGGGCGCGCTGGCTACGACATGCGGCGGCAGTTTCGGAGGCACGTGCATTCCGCCGGCATCTTTTACCATTGGCGGCGCGGTCGGCGGCGGCCAGGTTGGGTACAATTGGCAATTCGATCAACACTGGCTCGCGGGATTCGAAGCAGATTATGATGCGGCACGGATAAAAGGCACCGGAAACTCGATATTCACCATTAGTGGCCCGATTCCAGGCGCTGACTTCCAGGCCACTGAGAAGATTGGGTCGTTCGGGACGGTGAGAGCGCGCTTCGGCTGGCTGCCTACGAATGATCTGTTAATATTCGGCACCGGCGGACTAGCTTACGGTCACGTGACCGCAAACGCCAATCTCAATAACGCGGCGGGGGCGAATATAAGCGTTTTACCCGTTGGCGGCGGAAGTTATGGATACGCCTGTACTACGAACATCAATTGTTTCTCCGGCACCAATTCTGAAACGGCAGTGGGTTGGACCATCGGAGGAGGCGGTGAATTTGCGATTTCGAGCAACATCTCCATCAAAGCGGAGTTTTTGTACGTCGACCTAGGTCACGCCCTCAGCGTGGATTCTGTTGCTGGAAACGCTGGCGGTAACGCAGTCGCGTCTTCGTTTAGCGCGGGCTTCAGTCGTTTGATCTTTAACGTCGCTCGCGCCGGCATGAATTACAAATTTTAGTTGAAAGCGGCATACTGCTCCTACCGACCTAACGCTGCTTCCAAACCCTCGCCCGCTGCTGCGGCCACGCGGAGGCGCGCAGCACCATGTCGTTGGCGGCTATAATGTTCTCTCGCCGCCACCATCCGCGCGTGCCCTCGTTGGACGAATTCAGGCCGATTCTCCGCCGAGTTCGCCGTCGCGCGGACTAACCCTTCCAGAGCTGACGGAATTGCGCAGCCACCAGCCGGTCGTAGGGCACCGGCTCGGCGACAAGCCCGCTCGCCTTGGCGAATTTATTCAACCCATCGACTGCTTCCGGCGAAATCGCCGCGTCATAGAACGGCGCATCGCGTTCGATCAGTTGCGCGATCAGCGGCGTCTCCTCCGCCGGGAACAGCGGCTGCGCAATCGCGGTGGCACGTGAAGGGTCCGCCTTGAGCGCGGCCTGCGCCTTGACGATCGCCCGCACCGCGCCGGCGGCGACCTGCGGATGCTCCTCGATCAGGCGCTCCGTCGTGGTCAGCGCGGCGAAATTATAGCTCCGCGCGCCGGGCGGCCCGTCGCCGCGGCGCAGATCGAGATGAAGCTTGGCGATGCCGCGATGCTCGCCGATCGCGATCCGCATGCCGTTGCCCCAAAACGCATCGGCCAGATTGTGCGCGATGGCATCGATGCCGGCGTGGCCCATAAAACGCCCGTCGACAGTCGGTGGCGGCGGCACGATCTCGACCTTGTCGCGCACGAGATCGATTCCGGCATCGGCCAACAGGTGTCGCAGCCCCAGCACCGGAAATTGCATCGACGAAGAGATCCGCAAACCCTTCAGCGCGTTGAGATCACCGCGCTTGACGTCGAGATCGGCGCGCACGCCGAGGAACCAATAGGAATATTGCGCCAGCGCGCAAAGCAGCTTGGCGCCCGCCCACGCCGGAAAGGCGCGGGTCGCGGCGTAGGCCGGACCGCCGAAGAAATGCAACGAACCGTCGCGCAGCCGTTCCGGCCCGTTGCGGGCGCCATAGCCGTGCTCCAGCACGATGTCGACACCCTCGTCCTTGAAGAAGCCGAGCTCGACCGCTGCGATGGCGACGAAATACGAGGGCGAATCGAGATCGGCGACCGCGAGCCGGAACATTCCAAGCACTCCCGTGAAATCAGCGTTCCGCCAGCGACTGCTTGCGCCACAGCGCCCAGGGCCGCGCCGAGGCGCGCAGCATCGCGTCGTTCGAAGTGATGGCCTCGGCGCGGGTCATGAAATTGATCGGGCCGCCGATGGTGATGGCGGCAAGCTGCTGGCGCGCATTGATCTCGGTGTAATAGGCGCGGAACACCGCATTGGGCAGCGATGGGCCGACCACCGAATCGCCGTGGCCGCGCATCAGCACCACCGCGGCATCTTTGCCGAGCTTTTTCGCCAGATCCCTGCCGAGGTCCGGAGTGAGGATCATCAGGTCGGTGCCGTCGCCCACGCATTTACGAATCTCAAACAGCGGCGTGCCGAGCCCAAGGAAGCCAGCATTGTGCAACAGCGGCCGCAATTTGGCGCGCGTCACCGTGAACGGCACCACCGTCGGCGAATGGCTGTGCACCACCGCATTGACGTCCGGCCGCGCCTTGTAGATCTCGCCGTGGATGAAGCGCTCGCGGTAGAGCAGCACGCCGTCATCCTTGGGATCGACGGTCTGACTGTCGAGATCGAGTACCAGGATATCGGCCACGGTGACCGATTCCGGCGCGATCGAACGCGAGATCAGATAGCGATGCGGATCGCGCGGATCGCGCACGCTGACATGGCCGAAGGCATCGAGCACGGAAAGTCGCGCCAACGTACGGTTGGCGGCGACGAGATCGTCGACCAGACCGGGATCGAGCCGGCCCGATGCAAGGGCCCGGCGGGACGGCACGGCGCGCGACGATTTGGCATTCATCTATCGGATTTCCCTGCAAGATCGGGCGCGGACGGTAACAAGTTCTGCGTCCACTCGCCATACGCCGTTAACCGCTCGTTAGGGTTAACGTTTTATTGCTGAACGAACCTGCGGCAAGGGCGCGTCCGCGCCCCTGCAGCGATCTGGCAGTTATTCCGGCAGCGATCGAGATGCGTTCGACCCGATCCCGCTCTGCACGCCTGTTCGCCACCGCCGCGATCCTCACCGCCGTCGCCGCGGCAACGGCTGGATGCCAGACCACGCAAAGCGCGGAAACGACCGGCTCGCTCACGCTGGCATCGGGCGACCGCTCCGACGCCGACTGGCAACACGACATTCAGGTCTACGGTCAAAAATATCGCGCCGATCCGTCCAACATCGACGTCGCATTGCGCTACGCGCAGGCGCTGCGGGCGACGCAACAGAGCGCGCAGGCGGTCGCCATCCTCGAAGAATTGTCGATGCAAAATCCGAACAACAAGGTCGTGCTCGGGGAATATGGGCGAGCGCTCGCCGACGTCGGCCAATACGAACAGGCGCTCACGGTGTTCGATCGCGCCCATACGCCGGAGCAGCCGGATTGGCGAATCCTCTCCGCACAGGGCGCCGTGCTCGACCAATTGGGCCGGCACCAGGAAGCGCAACGCCACTATCTCACCGCGCTCAAGATCGTTCCCAACGAGCCGTCGGTGCTGTCCAATCTCGGACTGTCCTATGCGCTCTCGAAGGACCTTAAGGACGCCGAAGCGACATTGCGGCTCGCCGTCGCGCAACACTCGACCGATCCGCGGGTGCGGCAGAATCTGGCGCTGGTGGTCGGCTTGGAAGGCCGCTTTGACGAGGCCGAGCAGATCGCGCGCGCCGACCTGCCGCCCGACCAAGCCGCCGCCAATGTCGCTTATCTGCGGCAGATGCTGGCGCATAAGGGCAAGAGCCTATTGACCGATCAGGCCGCGCATTACCAGCAGGGCTCGAGCTAGACGTGGAACTCATTACAGCAGGATGAGGACTGTCGTGCCATCGCGCCAGATGCCGATATCCTAATTTTACTTCCGCTTCTCTAATCGGCCGGTTAGGGTCAAGCACTTTCAGACTATCCGCCGCTGCAGTGTCGATGTCACTCACGGGCTCGTGCTTCTCTTCGGAATCGGCACCAGGGCCCTTCCATCATGGGATTCGAAGACGAGGTGGAACAATCTTTCGAGCGGCCTTGCCGTCAGACGAACGGCAGGTTCAAGCGGAAGTGCGAACTCACCTCATCCATCGTCCCGCGAGGGACATCCTTCCACCGCTGGGTGGAACTCGGGTTTCCTTCTATTTGATGTAATCCTGTACGGTTTTCATGCTGCTGCCGGGGCTTGTTGCCGGTTCCACCGGAACTCGGTGCCGTCAACCCAGATGCGGTGCATGATCACAGCCAACCGACGTGCCAGGGCCACGATCGCCTTTTTCATCCCGCGGCGCCTGGCGATCTGCATCGCCCAGGCCTTGAGCCAGGACCACTTGTTGGTGCGGGTCAGCATGACCTGGGCCGCTTCGTAGAGCATGACCCGCATCATCTCGTCTCCGCAGCGTGATATTCTGCCGCTGCGATCGATCTCGCCGGATTGATACTTGGAGCACGTTAGCCCAAACACAGCCCCGACTGACTTGGATTTACGGAAGCGAGCAGGCACATCGACGGTAGCGCGATAGGTCAGCGCCACCACGGGGCCGACACCGGGGACCGTCATTAGGCGCCGGCACACTTCATCGTCCCGCACGATGGTCAGCAAGCGGCGGTGTAGGATTTCGATCTGTTTGCGCAGCACCCGCCGGACGACCAGTAGCGGCTCGACCAGCACCGCCAGGTCGGGCAAGTTCTCGACCAGCTCCTTGATGCGTGCCTCAAACTTCACCGTCCCCACCATGCCCACCTTGAGACCGAAGTTACGCAAAGTACCGCGTAGGTCGTTCTCGATGTCGATAGCCTTCGACTGCAGCAGCTTGCGATGGGTTAGTAGCATCCGCAGTTTCTGACTGCGTAACGTCTTCACATGCACCGGACGGTAAAGCCCCACCCGCATCATCTGCGCGATGCCGCGTGCATCGTTGCGGTCCGTCTTGTTGATCTGCGCCTTCAACACCGCCTGCATGTGCCGCGTCTCGACACAGACCACCGGTAACTCTGCTTCGGCGAGAGCACTGAACAGCCATTGCGACAGCGGTCCGGCTTCCAACCCAATCCGCTTGAAGTGGTAGGCGGGGTTCTTCAGCACCGCCAATAACGCCTCCGGCTCGCTCGGCACCTTCACTTCCCGAACGATCTTGCCCGAGTCATCCACAATGCAGACGCTGGTCTCCTTGACCGATACGTCCAATCCAGCAAAATGGTCCATGCTGCGCTTCTCCTTCTGATGCTTGAGGCCCGTAACCACGGTGACCTCGTTTCACCATCAGCCTGAAGCGCAGCACCCAAAAATCTTCAGCTATCCACAAGCCGCTGGCCGATTACCCCATCTTTCAGAGCAAAACAGACGTCGCTGGACCCGTTGGCCTGCTCGTCCGCGTCGATACTGACCCATCAGAGACCTGAGCAGCGGCATTTTACCGTGCTGTACAAAAGACTTGACGGTCAACTTCCGTGGAGCGAACGGAAGCGTTGCGCGCACGCAACACTGCGCCTGACTCGACGCTTCAGCAGCGACCTCGGCTCAACCCATTGGACGCGAGAGCTCAGGTCTGCATCTGGCTTTGCAAACAATAGTCGCGTGACATTGGTCTCGCCGACACGAATGGACCCACTGCCAGCATCGCGACCATGTTGGCTGGCGCATGATCGTTTCTACATCCTGAGGCCTTAAGCCTATGTCTTGTAACGAGCGCCCGTTGAGTTGCCGCAGTTCATCGCGCTCCTTCAGTATCTGCAAATAGCAGGACATGCAGCGCGCCAGGAGCCTTGTCCGAGACACCGCTCGCACGAAAGGCCGTGAAGCGTACGTCCACGTGAGCGCGCTCATGCGAGTTGCGCGCGCATCGGGCGGAAGAAGGTTCTAATTTCTGCAGCGAGTTGCTGCGGGGCCTCGAGCGCCGCGAAGTGCCCGCCCGACGGCATCGGTGTCCATCGCGTGATATTGCCATAAGTCCGCTCCGCGAGACTTCTCGGTGGGGTGAGAATTTCACGTGGAAACTCGGCGTACCCGGTCGGCACCATGACTTTGTGTCCGGAGGGGACGATCCATGGCTCGTGCAAACGCGCGTAATAGGGCCAGAAACTCGACCCGATGGCACCGGTTATCCAGTAAAGCATGATGTTGGTCAGGAGGATGTCGCGGGAAAAGTGGGCGTCGAGCTCGCCCTTGCAGTCGCTCCAGGAGCGGAATTTCTCCAAAATCCAGGCGGCAAGCCCGACTGGCGAGTTGGTAAGCGCGTAGGCGAGCGTCTGTGGCTTTGTGCCCATGATCCACGAATATCCGGTCTCCTCTTTGAGCCAGTGATCGAGCTGCTCATAAAAGCGCTTCTCTTCCCCGCTGGGATTGTGGCCCGCCCCACGTACGCGCGGAATCGCCAGCAGTGTAATGTGGATACCCGCGAGGTTTTGCGGATAGGCATATCCAAGTCGCGTGGCAACGAAAGCGCCCCAATCATGGCCGTGCGCAACGAATTTTTGGTGACCCAAAACGTCGGTCATCAGATGCTGGAACGTGTCGGCGATTTCGCGCAAGCCGAAACGCCGCTGGTTGGGACGAAACGAGAAGCCGTAGCCGGGAATCGACGGCGCCACGATCGTGAACGCGTCTTGCGCCTCACCGCCGTGGGCGGAGGGATGCGTCAGCAGCGGAATGAGCTCGTGGAATTCAACAATCGATCCGGGCCAGCCGTGCGTCAGCAAAAGCGGCAGCGGCGCACTGCCCTCGCCCTGCTCGTAGATGAAATGAACGTCAACATCGTGGAGTGACACCGTGAACTGACGGAACCGATTGAGCATTTTCTCGTATTTGCGCCAGTCGTAATCTTGGCGCCAGTAATTGATCACATTTTTCAGAAAGCCGAGATCGGTTCCATAAGCCCAACCGGAATCCGAAACTTCGTCGGGCCAACGCGTTGCATCAAGCCGCCGCTGCAGGTCGAACAGAGCAGCATCATCGACCGAAATCACGAAAGGCTGAGGCTTCACGTTGTTACGTTTAGGCAAGGACACGGTCGCCTCGCATCTCTGTCACATCGTGCTGCCGATCATCGTCACGTTGCGTTGCCCTGTCCATTATATTATTCATTGGCTTTTGATACGAAAGAGATATCAGACATGGACCGCCGAAAGCTTCGATATTTCGTGGCCGTCGCCGAGGAGTTGCATTTTGGGCGCGCGGCTGGCCGGCTTAACGTCTCGCAACCGCCGCTCAGCGTTCAGATCCGCGCGCTCGAGGACGAGCTTGGCGCACCGTTGTTTGCGCGCGACCGCCGCAACGTCGAACTGACTGAGGCCGGCCGGGTCTTGTTAGCCGAGGCAAGGAAAATTCTTCACCTGATTGACCACGCCCGCGTTATGGTTCAGCGCGCGGGTCGCGGCGAAATCGGTAGGCTCGCGATCGGTTTCATCACACCGGTCGAGTATAATGTATTGCCGAACCTGCTTGGGGAGTTCCGCCGCCGCTATCCGGACGTCTTAATGACGCTGCGCGAGACGATGAGCGATCAACAGCTGACCGAACTTGACTCCGGCACGCTTGATATCGGGTTGCTGAGTGCGCCCGTCGACCGCCCCACCATCGAATCGCGCAAGATTTGGCGCGAGCGTGTTGTTTTGGCCGTTCCGGCACAGCACGCATTTGCCCGTTTGGCTTCAATCCCTCTGCGGAGATTGGCGAATGAGCAATTCATTATGTTTCCGCGCTCGGTTGCGCCCGCACTCTATGACGATGTGCTGCAGTTTTGCCGGCGCGGCGGTTTTTCGTTACAGGTCGTGCAAGAGGCGGCGCAATCGCAGACGATAATTAGCCTTGTGTCAGCCGGCATTGGATTAGCGATCCTACCAAGTTCGATTCAGGGATTGCGCCGAACGGGCGTTACTTACCGACCCTTCCGCGAACAGAGTCCGTCCGTTGAGACGGTGATTGCGTACAGAAAAGACCGACCGTCATTGGCGGTTGAAAATTTCGTTCGCTTGGCGACAAGCTATGGACGGCACACAGAGACTTCACCAAGACGCAAAGTCGCCAAACGGCCGTAGACGCCCTGATCGTCCGCGGCGTGGACTCTATTGCAGCGCCATGA
>CAWFLM010000020.1:0-8200 GCA_963816565.1 uncultured Alphaproteobacteria bacterium
CCATGCTCGATATGCCGCATAAAGCCATGCTCGACACTCCCGTTGCCGAACGAATGCCGCGCGAGATTGCGCCCGGCGTATTCTGGATCGGCGACTGCCTGGCGCAGCGCCACAAGGGCAAGGTCTATCACGGCTACAATGCCGCCTTTCTGGTTGCCGGCGACGACGCCTCGATCCTGGTCGAGACCGGCATCCTAAGGATTTCCGGTGATCGAGCGGCATCTCAACGTGCTGTTCGCGCGCGGCGTGGCGCCGCTGAAATATCTGTTCGTCACCCACCAGGAGACGCCGCATTGCGGCGGGCTCGGCCGCATCCCGAAAACCTTTCCCGACGCCATCCTGTGCGGCGACGTCAGCGATTATCATTTGGCGTTCCCGCAATACGAACACCGCATGCGCTGGATGAAGGAAGGCGACGAGATCGATCTCGGCGGCCGCAGCTTGATGGCGGTCGAGCCGGTGATCCGCGATCTGCGCACCACCTGGTGGGGGTTCGATACCGGCGAACGCGTCTTGTTCCCGGGCGACGGCTTTGCCTACAGCCACTATCACGAGGACGGCCATTGTGGGCTCGTCGCCGAAGAAGCGGTCTCGCTCGATCTGCCGGACGTATCGTCGACCTTTGCCGACTTGCGCTGTTCTGACCAAATTCGCCGACATGAACGTCTATTGCGACCGGCTCGATCATCTGATCGCGCGGCTTGACGTCAAAACCATCGCGCCGACCCATGGTCTGCCGATCACCGACGTCAAGACCACGGTGCCCAAGGTGCAAGCCGGGCTGAAGGCCGCGGCGCTGATGCCGGAGACCGGGACCAACGAGAAGGTGGCGGTCGCTGGGGTTGCTTCGTAGCCCAGGTCGCGCGTCCTGCCTCGTGCCAGCCGTTGAGGGGGGAAACCATGAAACAGCTCACTATCGGCGACGTCACCATCACCAGCATCATCGAGCGCGACGGGCCGTGGCGGAAACCCGAGGAGATGTTTCCCGCTTACACATCCGAGGTCGGCAAGCGCCATCTCGCGGAGCTCGATCGCGAGGTGTTCGATCCGGCGTCGGGCAAGATGGTCATCACCTATCAGACCTTCATCGTGCGCACGCCGAAACACACGGTGCTGATCGACACCTGCACCGGCGAAGACAAGGGTTATCCGCCGCCGATGGATTTCCCGAAACAGCCTTGGCTCGACGGCTTTCGCGCCGCCGGCCTGCGCTTCGACGACATCGATTACGTATTCTGCACCCATCTGCACATCGATCATACCGGCTGGAACACCATGCTGCGCAACGGCAAATGGGTGCCGACGTTTCCCAACGCGAAGTACATTTTCCACAAGCGCGAATATGCCGCCTGGGAACAATCGAACAAGCGCGGCGAGAACCGGCCCGGCGGCGGCGGCAATGTGTGGGGCTTCAACTGCGAGCCGGTGGTGGCGGCCGGCCAGGCGCTACTCGTCGACGACGATTATGCGCTCGACGATACGTTTTGGCTGACGCCGACGCCCGGCCATTCGCCGTGCCATTGCTGCGTCAATATCCGCTCGCGCGGGCAGGAGGCGGTCGTGGTCGGCGACCTGATGCACCACGCTTTGCAGGTCCGCGAGCCGGATTGGTCGACGATCTTCGACTGGGACCAGGAAGAGGCAAAACGCTCGCGGCGGAAATTCTTAAGCGCGGCCGCCGGCACCGGCAAATTCGTGCTGCCGATTCACTTTCCGCATCCCACTGCCGGGCTCATTGAGGCGGACGGCGAGCGGTTTCGCTATAAGTTCGTGCAATAAAATCGCTACTGCCCCGCAATGTGATTGTCGCGGACCACCTGTCCCCACAGCGCGATCTCGCTCTTAAGCAAAGCGGCGGAGGCCTCCGGCGATTCCTGGTCGGGCGGGTATTCGTAGATGCCGCCGTCGGCATAGGTCTTCTGCAGCTTGGGATCGGCCAGCGCCGTGCGTAGCGCGGCGTTGAGCTTGTCGATGATCGGGCGCGGCGTTCCGGCCGGCGCCAACAGCATGTGCCAGAAATCGACATTGAGCTTGGTGTAGCCGAGATCGCCAAACGTCGGCACGTCCGGCAACTGCGAGAACCGTCTTTTGCCGACGATGGCGTACACTTTCATCTTGTCGCCTTTGACCAAAGGCCCGGCCACCACGGAGGATATGATGCTGAGATCCACTTGGCCACCGAGCAGGTCGACCAGTGCCGGACCGGCGCCGCGGTAGGGCACCTGCGTGACCTTCGCGCCCAGCCCCTGCATGATCAGCACGTCGGCCAGATGACCGAACGAGCCGACGCCGGGATGCCCAACCTTGATGTTGCCGTTGTTCTGTTTGAGCCAGGGCAAAAGCTCCTTGAAATTGTTCGGCGGCAGCGTCGGCCGCCCCGCCAGCGTATTTGAGGTGATATTGACGAGGCCGATGGGCAGGAAATCCTTCTCCGCGTCGAAGGTGCGATCGGGGTAGAGCGTCATACCCGCCGCCAGTGCCGGCTGGTGCAGCAGGATAGTGTAGCCGTCCGGCGTGGCGCGGGCGGCCTTGGCGGCGGCGATCATGCCGCCGGCGCCGCCGATATTCTCAATCACGATCGGCTGGCCGAGCGCCTTCTGCATCGGGTCCTGAAGGATGCGCGCTGTTGCATCGTCGGCGCCGCCGGGCGGGAATGCGACAATCAAGGTGACCGGATGATCGGGATAGCTCTGCGCCGACGCGGCGCCCGCGGCCAAGAGACAAGTGACAGATATCAACGCTGCGAGCATACGGACGAAAGTCATGAAACCTCCCCAAAGGCTTTCCAATATGGCCGCTCATCATTCTTGTCCGGTAGCGGCCAATCAATACCGAACTGACATCGATCTACTGCGCCGCGATGTGGTTCGCGCGGATCACATTCCCCCACAGCGCGATCTCCCGTTTGAGCAGCGCGGCCGCGGCCTCCGGCGTTTCCTCGTCGGCGGCGAATTCATCCATGCCGCCGTCGGCGAAGGTCTTCTGCACCTTGGGGTCGGCCAGCGCAACGCGCAGCGCGGCGTTGAGCTTGTCGACGATCGGCCGCGGCGTCCCGGCGGGCGCCAGGAGCATATGCCAGAAATCGATATTGAGCTTGGTGTAGCCGAGTTCGCCCATGGTTGGCAGGTCGGGCAAGCCGGCGAACCGCTCGCGGCCGATAATGGCGAAAGCCTTCAGCTTGCCGGACTTGACCAAGGGGCCGGCGACGATGGCCGATTGCGATTCCGAGATCCACCTCGCCCGCCAACAAGTCGACCAGCGCGGGACCGGCGCCGCGATAGGGAATCTGCGTCGCCTTGATGTCGAGCTCCTGCGCCAGCAGCACGCCGGCGAGATGGCCGTAGGAGCCGACGCCCGGGTGGCCGATCTTCACGTTGCGGCCGGGCTCTTTCATCCAGGTCAGCAGTTCCTTGAAATTGTCCGCCGGCAGCGTCGGCCGTCCCGCCAGCGCCGACGCGGCGGTGTTGATCAGCCCGATGGTGACGAAACTCTTTTCGGCGTCGAAATTGAGATTCTGATACATCGACATGCCGGCGGCGAGCGCCACTTGGTGGATCAGAAACGTATAGCCGTCGGGCTCGGCGCGGGCGGCCTTGTCGGCGGCGATCATGCCGCCGGCGCCGCCGATGTTTTCGATTACGATGGTTTGGCCGAGCGCTTGCTCCATGGGATGCTGGATAATGCGTGCGATCGCATCGGTGGCGCCGCCCGGCGGGAACGGCACGATCATGGTGATGGTGCGATTGGGATAGGTCTGCGCCGCAGCGGCGCCTGCCAGAAGACACGCGGCGAGACATGCCGCTAGCGCGCGGACGAAACCCATGAAACCTCCCCAAGATCTCCCGACGACCGTTGTTAATTTTTGTTTGGCGACGGCCGCCGAATTCCGAGCTAGCTGGAATATTCCTCCTTTTCCTGGGCCTCTCCGCAAGACGGATGCGGGGGGTGCGTCGCTTCGCATCACCGCCGTGCGTCAATGCTTCTTGCGCATTTCGCCCGAGGAATTGACGGTGGCGTGCAGATTGCGGGCGAATTCGACGGCGCCGTAGACCGCCATGTCGGGGCCGGTTTTCACATACTCCTTGACGCCGTAGATCGCCGGCTTCGGCGCTTTGAGGATGGCGGCGCAGAGGGTTTCGACCGCGGCATCGAGCTTGGCGGCCGGCACCACGTCGCTGACGATGCCGAAGCTCAAGGCGCGCTCCGGGCCGATCTCGGCCTGCGAGTAGACCAGATAGCTCATCGCTTTGCGCGGCACGCGGTCGACGAACGACGACATCACCATGGTCGGCAGAATGTTATGCGCCATTTCGGGCACCTGAAAGACCGCCGCATCGCTTGCCAGCGTGATGTCGCAGGCGGCCGCGATGGCGCAGCCGAAACCGAGCGCGCGGCCTTGCACAACGGCGATGATCGGCACTCTTGGCCTCGCGCATTGCGCCATAGCAATTGAACACCACATCGCTGAAGGCTGCGCCGCTCGTAAGCGTCTGGGTTGTTCGGCGGCGCGCCGTCCCATCACGGCGCGGCCGACGCAAAAATCCTTGCCGGCGCCGCGCAGCACAACGAGACTCGAAGTCTTCTCCGCGCCGGCAATGATGCCGGTGAGCTCGGCAACCATCGCGTCGGAAACCGCATTGCCACGCTCCGGCTGATTGAGCGTGACGCGCAGGATCGGTCCGTCTTGTTGGGTCAAAATGTCAGGCATTGTCGCTCCTGTTTTCTCGTCATCCCGAACTCGCGCCCTTGGCGGGTCATGGAATGACGCGTTCGAGGTTTTGGCTTTCACTTCTTCGCCGAATGAATCGCGCGCCAGATTTTCTCCGGCGTCACCGGCATTTCGATATGGGTGACGCCGAATTCGGCGAGCGCGTCGACCACGGCATTGACGACGGCGCCGAGCGCGCCGGTGGTGCCGCCTTCGCCGGCGCCGCGCACGCCGAGCCGGTTGGTCGGCGTCAGCACCTCCGAGATGTCGGTGGTGAATGACGGCAACAGGTCGGCGCGCGGCATGGCGTAATCCATGAACGAGGCCGACAGCAATTGGCCGTGCGCGTCGTAGGCGCACAGCTCCCACAAGGCCTGACCGATGCCTTGCGCCGCGCCGCCATGGGTCTGGCCGTGCACCACCATCGGGTTGATGGCGCGGCCGACGTCGTCGACCGCAGTGTAACGAACGAGATCGAGCGCACCGGTTTGCGGATCGATCTCGACTTCGCAGACATGCGCGCCATAGGGAAAGCCGAGCTGCAGGATCATTTCGTCGGAGGTTGCGGAGAGCGGTCCGCGTAAATCTTCCGGCACCGCCGCATTGCGTTGGTCGCGGCCGCGGCGACGTCGAAAATCCCGACCGAGCGATCGGTGCCTTTGACGATGAAGCGGCCGGCGGCGAAGGCGATATCGTCCTCGGCGGTTTCCAGCATATGCGCGGCGATTTTCTTGCCTTTCTCGATGACGGCGTCGGAGGCATTGCCCATGACGATGCCGGCCAAGCCGCATCGAGCGCGCGGAATGCGAGCCGCCGCCTTCCTTGACGATGTCGGTGTCGCTTTCGATGACGTTGACGTCATCGAACGGCACGCCGAGCCACTCCGCCACGCATTGCGCGAAGGTGGTCTCGTGGCTTTGCCCGCTGGACAGCGTGCCGACCACGACGTCGACCTTGCCGCGCGGATGCACCGTGATGTCGGCGCGTTCTCGCGGATAGCCGCCCGTGGTTTCGAGGTAACAGCACAATCCGATGCCGCGCAGCCGCTTGCGCTTCTTCGCCTCGGCGCGGCGCTTCTTGAAACCTCGCCAATCGCCGAGCTCCATGGCGCGATCCATCACCACGCGATAGGTGCCGTTGTCGTAGATGATGCCCTGCGCGTTCTTGTAGGGAAAAGCCGACGGCGGAATGAGATTGCGCTGCGCAAGCTCATGCGATCGAAGCCGTGCTCCTGGGCTGCTTTGTCGATCAGCCGCTCGATCACATAGATGACTTCCGGCCGGCCGGCGCTGCGATAGGGCGTCGTGCACATCGTCGTCGACAGCACGGCGCGGGCTTGCACATGCGAGGCCGGAATACGGTAGCCCGACGTCACCAGGCCGACGCCCTTGACTAGCGGCACGTAGGAGCCGGAATGAGCGCCGACATTGCTGAGATTGTCGCTGCGCAGTGCGAGGAAGCGGCCGTCGCGCATCGAGCGCCAGCTCGGCCGAGACGGTCAAGATCGCGCCCCATATAGTCGCTGACAAAGGCTTCGCTGCCGGTCGGCCGTCCATTTGACCGGACGGCCGACGCGGCGCGAGCCCCAGACCACCAGCGCGAATTCCGGGAAGAAGCTGTTGCGGGTGCCGAAATTGCCGCCGATCTCCTGGGCGATGACGCGAACATTGTCGAACGGCACGCCAAGGATCGCGGCAATCTCTTTTTTCTGGCGCACGATGCCGCCCGAGCCGGCATAGAGCGTATAGCGGCCGGTCGCCGGATCATAGATGCCGACGGCGGCGCGCGGCTCCATCGGCACGCCGGTGACGCGATTGATCCAGGTGTCGAGCCGGGTGACATGGGCGGCGCGCGCGAACGCCGCGTCGGTCGCTGCGGCATCGCCGATTTCCGCGTCGATCATGATGTTCGGCAGATCATCGTAGAGCCGCGGCGCGTCTTTTTCGATCGCCGCTTTGGCGTCGATCACCGCCGGCAGCGGCTCGTAGTCGACGATGACTTTTTCGGCGGCGTCTTTGGCCTGCGCCACCGTCTCGGCGATGACGAAGGCCACTGCGGTGCCGACATGCCGCACCCGATCGGTCGGCAGCACGTAATGCGGCGCCGCCGGGACCGGCGAGCCGTCGCGATTGGTGAGCACGACGTCGGGCGGCGTGCCGGCGGCGGTGAGATGCGGAATCCGGGTCAGCCCATCGGCCAGCGCATCGGCGCCAGTAAGCACCGCGAGCACGCCGGGCATGGCGCGCGCCTCGGCGACGTCGATGCTGCGGATCAGCGCATGCGCGTGCGGCGAGCGCACCGCCGCGCCATAAGCCTGATCCGGGAAATTGAAATCGTCGCTGTAGCAGCCGCGGCCGGTGACAAGGCGCAGATCTTCCTTGCGGCGTACCGTGGTTCCGATGACTGGTTGCATTGATGGCGGTGGGTTCAGAGACTGGCGTGTTAGCGGATGGTAATGATTTCATAGCGCGGCGACCGCGGCTAGCGTTTTCGCCGCATGGTCATGCTCAAGGAAGGGCGCGCGCATGAAAACACATCGTTTGGATGCCGGACCCGAGACAGTGCATTGGGGCTTCTTCGATGCGTCGCTCAAGCCTCTGATCACCGTTGAACCCGGCGACGAGGTGGTCATCTCGACGGTGTCCGGGCCGCCCGCCGCCCTGCCGGCGGCGGGTTCCGGGCTGACCGTGCCGGACGCGCTGCGTGCGATTCACGCAAGCGTGCCGCAGAAATTGAACGGACCGCACATCCTCACCGGGCCGGTCGCCGTGCGCGGCGCCAAGGCCGGGCAGGTGCTCGAGGTTCGCATCAAGGCGATCGAGCTGTTCTACGACTGGGGCTACAACGCCATCCGGCCGCTCGCCGGCGCATTGCCGGACGATTTCGAAAAGGCGCGCCTCATCCACATTCCGCTCGACCGGGCGCGCATGGTGGGCCGGCTGCCGTGGGGCCTTGAGCTGCCGCTCAAGCCGTTTTTCGGCATCATGGCGACGGCGCCGCCAGCGGCCTGGGGGCGCGGTGGCTTCGCCGCCGCCGCGGCGCAACGGCGGCAACATGGACAATAAGGAGCTGGTCGCCGGCACCACGCTCTATCTGCCGATCCATGTCGACGGCGCGCTGTTCTCGGTCGGCGACGGACACGGCGTGCAGGGCGACGGCGAAGTTTGCATTACCGCAATCGAGACCGGCCTGATCGGCACGTTCGAGCTGCATGTGCGCGACGATATGAGGCTCGAATGGCCGCTCGCCGAAACGCCGACGCATGTCATGACCATGGCGTTCGATCCCGACCTCGACGATGCGGTGGTGATCGCATTGCGCGACATGATCAAGCTGATTTGCGCGCGCACCGGGATTTCGCGCGAGGACGCCTATACGCTATGCAGTCTGGCTGCCGATCTGCGCATCACCCAGGTGGTGAACGGCGCCAAGGCGTCCACGTCATGCTGGAGAAGGCGCGCCTCGTGCGTTAGTGCGCCGCCGGCTTCTGCT
>CAWFLM010000021.1:0-29610 GCA_963816565.1 uncultured Alphaproteobacteria bacterium
CCGAAGCATGAAGGCCAAAATCGAAAAACGAAGTCCGAATGGCCCCGTGTCCGAGCGCCCGGCGGCAACGCTGGACATCATCTTAATTGGTTCGCGACCGACTACAGCAAAGACGCAATACGCATGTTTCGGATGTAGAACTCTGCCGGTTCCCGCTCGTTTTCTTTCGGGTTCGCAGTTTCAAACATAAATTCTTAGGGATTCATTATATCTTAGCCGCGTTGTCACGTCGCGCGGATAGGCAGGTCTTTTTCAGGGCCGTTCCAGCATGCTGCCGAGTTGCCACGAACGCGCACTGCGCGTCTGTGGGTTGTTCAAGCCGGTGACGCCGCAAGACTTTCGATCCACAGGACCTGAAATCTTTGGCTGCAGCTGGGGGATTTTTTTCCCTAAACTCATACTCTTAGCCAACGGGAGGAACGATTCGCGCGCAGCGACGTACTCTGTTGCAGCGCGCAATATCGAAAACTCACATGAAACTCTTCAAGTGTCAGCATTGCGAGCAACTGCTCTATTTTGAAAACACGGTGTGCGAAAAATGCGCGCACCGGCTCGGCTTTATTCCGGAAATCATGAATCTGTCGGCGCTGGAGCCGGCAGGAGACGCCTGGCGCGCGCTTGCAGTGGACAAGAAGCTCTACCGCTTCTGCGCCAATACCCAATTCAACGGTTGTAACTGGATGATCGAGGCCGACGCCGCCGAGGTTTTCTGCGCTGCGTGCCGACACAACCGCACCATCCCCGACACCGGCAACCAGAATCATCTCGTCGCCTGGCAGAAGATCGAGATGGCCAAGCATCGGCTGTTCTATACGCTGATGAAGCTCAATCTGCCGCTCGACGAGCGCAACGAGAATGGCGGCGAGCGCCTGGTGTTCGATTTCCTGGCTAGCCCGCCGCAAGTCGGCGGGCCGCGGGTGATGACCGGTCACGACAACGGACTGATCACGCTTGCGGTCGAAGAGGCCGACGACGCCGAGCGCGAGAAGCGGCGCACCCTCATGCACGAGCCGTACCGCACGCTGCTCGGCCACTTCCGCCACGAGGTGGGGCATTATTTCTGGGACCTGCTGGTGCGCGACGGCGGCTTGGTCGAGGACTGCCGCAAGATTTTCGGCGACGAGAGGGTGGACTATGGCGCCGCGCTCCAGGCCTATTACGCCAATGGCGCGCCGCCGAACTGGCAGTACGATTTCATCAGCGCCTATGCTACAGCGCATCCGTGGGAGGACTTCGCCGAAACCTGGGCGCATTACCTGCACATCGTCGATACGCTGGAAATGGCGCGCGCCTTCGGCATGTATGTGCGTCCGCGGCTGGCGCGGCCGGGCGAGCTTGACGCCCAGGTCGATTTCGATCCTTACACCGCGCGCGATCCGTCGCCGTTGATCGAAACCTGGATTCCGTTGAGCAATGCGCTCAACAGTCTCAATCGGACGATGGGGCTATCGGATATCTACCCCTTCATCCTGTCGCCGCCCGTGGTCGGGAAGCTGAGCGCGATCCACGATCTCATTCACGGCAACAAGCTGTCGGTGCGGGAAGAAAAAGCTGCTTGAAGGCTGCATCGCCGGCGCAAACGCGATTCGGCGCATGACGATGCCTGGCGGCCCGCGCCGGATCGCCGGCGCAGGCACGCCATGGCGCTCGGTCTTTTGCTTACACCGGAATAACGTCGACGATTTCAAGCGTATCCGGATCGATGATCAGGATGTTATCGCCGACCACGATGTAATCGAAGCCCTCGAACTGGGGCACGATTTCCACGATGTCCTCGGGCAGAACTTCGACATGCACGCTGCGTGGTACTCTCACGCCGACCGCAATGTCGAAGTTCATATTCGTCGTTGCGCGTGCCGCGTGGCTGCGGCCGATGGCGGCCTGGATTTTGCTGCGCTGCGTCTGCGACAACTGGACCGGGCCGCCGCCTGAGCCCTTGGTCTTGCTGGCGTTTTGCTCATCGGCATTCACGCCGGACTTGGTGTTCTCGTCCTGCGCGCCGCGCTGCTCTTCTGTGCCGCGCTTCTCGTCCTGCGCGCCGCGCTGCTCCTGCGCGCCCGATTTGTCTTCCTGTGCGCCGCGTTGCGGGGTCGCCTGTTTTTCCTGGTCCTGACCGAGTTGCTGGTCCGGCTTGGTGCCCTGTGCGGGCGCTTGCGCCGACTTGGCAGCGCCGGAACCGTTGATGTTGCCTTTAAGTGCGCCGCTCATGGCGCCAGGGGTCTGGTGTTCGGTGCTTTCCGATTTCGCGGCGCTGCCGCCGGCCGGAGCTTGCGTCGCGGGACTCTGCGTGGTTTGCGCCGACGCCAAGCCGGCCACTCCCACGACGGCCGCCGCGGCGACTGTCGTTAACAATAACTTCCTCATCGTGCGTCTCCTGTTCTCCCTCAAAATCGAGTGACGGCAGTTTGCATCGCAAACCACGTTCCTGCTCGATCATGCACTGCTGCCCCAACTCGGCTGCGACGTTGGCGTTCCGCCATTGCCTGCAAGGATTTGCGGCACGGTGCCGGTAAGCGCGGACGGAACCTTTGTTCGACGGCCGATGTTATTTCAACGACAGCCCACAATTCGGAGGCGGTTTGGGGAGTAGCTCTTCGCCTATTCGCGATCGCGCAATTTGCTATTGAGCATGAAGGAGAATGCAGATGAGCTCTTCCTCCGACCGGCACCCGGTTGAGCCGCACCCCGTTGTGCCGACCCAGCAGGCAAGGCAAGGCGTCACCGGGCACAATGTCCGCTATGTGCTTGGCTTCGGCATTGCGGGCATCGTTATTCTGTTCGTGATTATCTGGCTGTTCTATTTCGCCTGAAGCCCAGGTCAACCGCAAAGCCGCTTAGTCGATCGCCAGAGCATGTCTATCCTGCAAAGGCAGCGCCGCGCTCACCCGCGGCGCTGCCTTCCTTTTCGACGCCACCCTCTTGAGCCTTGCGCAATTCCCTGTTCTGTTGCGGGCACAGTTCGCAACAGGTGAGGGACATGCTCAAGTCGACCCGTGAAAAAGCATCGCATAAGGCCATCAAGCAGCAATTGATCGTCGCCGGCAAAGTGCTGGTGGCGCAGGGCCAGGACGATTTTACCCGCGGCCATATCTCGTTTCGGCTGCCGGACGATCCGGGCCGCTTCTTCATGAAGGCGCACAGCCTCGGGCTTGACGAAATCACGCCGCAAAACATCCTGACCATCGATCTCGACGGCAAGGTCGTCGCCGGCACGGCGCGCCGCCACAGCGAGGTTTTCATCCATTCCGAGATCTTCAAGGCGCGCGCCGACGTCAATTGCGTCATTCACACCCATCCGACCTATTCGATCGCGCTGTCGGCGACCGGCCGGCCGCTCAAATGCTATAGCCAACCCGGCGCGCTGTTTTATGACGCGCTCGGCACCTATGCCGACACCATCAATCTCATCCGCACGCCGGCGATGGGCGCAGGCGTCGCCCGCGCGCTGGGGCGGGGCAGGGCGGTGCTGTTAAAAAACCACGGCGTCGTCGTTACCGGAGGCAGCATCGCGGAAGCCGTGATCGGCACCATCATGCTGGAGAACGGCGCCATGGTGCAATTGCTCGCCGAAGCCGCCGGCGACCTGGCGCCGGAATTTCCGCGCGCCGATATCGAGCGGCTCAAGAACGACATCGGTCAAAGCGAGCAGTTTCAGATCAATTTCGATTATCTGGCGCGGCGCGTGAAACGCGGCGGCAAGTAATGGTCAGGTGCCGGCAAGCGGCATGAGTTTAAGATCGCACCAAAAAGATCGCCGCGACACCAACCCCGCATTGGGCCGCCGCAAGCTCAAGCTCGGCACCTTCCAGACCAATCTCGATTCCGGCTGCGTGATGTCGGATCTCGACGGCCGGCTGGAATTGACCTGGCCGAACACCGTGACATTGGCGCAGCTCGCCGACCAGATGGACTTCGAGGCGCTGGTGCCGGTGGCGCGCTGGCGCGGCTTTGGCGGGGCGACCGATCCGCAAGGCCCGGGCTTCGAGACTTTCACCTGGGCCGCCGGCATCGCCGGCGCCACCAAAAATTCCGGCATGATCTCGACCTCGCATGTCGCGCTCAATCATCCGATCATTGCCGCTAAGCAGTCGACCGTCATCGATCACATTTCCAATGGCCGCTACACGCTCAATATCGTCAACGGCTGGAATTATCCGGAAATGGAAATGTTCGGCGTCTCGCTTCTTGAGCACGACGACCGCTACGCCTGCGCCGAGGAATGGCTTGCCATCGTCAAGCGGCTGTGGACGCAGGACGACAAATTCGACTTCGACGGCAAGTTCTACCGCATCAAGGGCGGCTATCTGCAGCCGAAGCCGATCCAGGCGCCTTATCCGGCGATCATGAACGCCGGCTCCTCGGAGCGCGGCCGCCACTTCGCCTGCCGCCACTGCGATCTCGTCTTCACCAATATCCGCAGCCACGACATCGCCACCAACACCGCGCACGTCGCCGCCTACCACAAGCTCGCCCGCGAGACCTACGGCCGCGAGGTGAAAGTGTGGAGCAATGCCACCATCGTGCAAGCCGAGACCGAGCAGGAGGCGCGCGACTTCTATCGTTATTACGTGCACGAGAAGGGCGACTGGGTCGCCGCCAGGAACGTCATCGACACCATGGCCGCCGAGATCAACAAGCGTGACTATCCGGAAGAGCGAAGAAACGCCATGGCCGAGATGATGATCTCCGGCTGGGGCGGATTTCCGCTGATCGGCACCAAAGAGCAGATCGTCGATGGATTGCTGACTTTGTCGAAGATCGGGCTCGACGGCGTGCTGTTGTCCTGGCCGCGTTACATCGAAGGCATGCGCGAATTCCGCGACGTGACCTATCCGCTGCTCAGCAGGCGGGATTGCGGGACGAATTGTAGGGTGGGCATCGCGCCGAAACCTGCGGCCGCGTGGGCAAAATCGTAAGCGCGCGATGCCCACGCTGAAACGTGAGTAGACGATTTTGCCCACCCTACAAGCGCACACTCAAACCCGCCAAGTTTTGACCTGTCGCACCATGGTCCAAATGAGCCGGTCGAGGTCGACGCCCATATCGGCTACCCGGGTGTTGGTGAAAGCCGCCCAGCAGAAGCCAGAGTGCGTGCGCACCGCAAGCGTCTCGGTGCCGGGCAAGGTGCCGTTGTGCCACCAATTGCCGGCGGCATTGACCTCCCAGCCCTTGGCATAATGCGGATTGGCGGTGGATGCCGTGGTCATGATCGCAAGCGTCTGCGGTGTGAGAATATTGGGCGGCGCGGCAAAGCCGTCGACATGCATGAAAAATTGCACGAGATCGGCCGGCCGCGCGATCCAGCCGCCGTGCGAGTCCATCCGCGTGACGTTCATATCGTAGGGATTTTCGCTGCCTTGGCCGTAATATTTCACTTCGCCAGGCCGCCGTTGCGAAAGCGTATTGCCGGCGATCGTCATGTCGGTGATGCCGCAGCGCTCGAACACCGCGGTCCGCACATAATCGGCATAGGGCCGGCCCGTGATTTTCTCGATCACGCGCCCGAGCACGCAATAGCCGAAGTTGGAGTAGGCGTAATTTTCCCCTGGCGGATGATCGAGCGGCCGGGTGCGCAGCGTAAGCGCGATCAGCTCATGCTGGCTCATTTGCGGATTGTGAAACATCGGATCGTGGCCATCGTTGTTGGGCCAGCCGCCGGCGGTGTGCGTGAGCAGATGCTCGATCGTGATGTCTTCGATCCCGGCGATTAAACGGCGGCTTGCCGTAATCGAGCCCGGTAATGGCGCCTTGGCCGAACACCTTGTCGGCGAGCCTGATATGCCCGGCTTCGACCAGCGAGAAAATGGTGACCGAGGTCAGCGTCTTGGTCACGCTGGCGATTCGGAACAAATTTTCCGGCGTCGCCGCCACGCGATTGTCCCGGTCGGCGACACCGAACGCCTCCTGATAAACAATCGCGCCGCCGGAACCGATGGCGATCGAAAGCGCCGGCACGTCATATTTCTGCATGAAGGCGCCGGCGAGCGCCGCCATTGCCGCGGCTTCGTCCGCCGCCGGCTGCGGCACACCGCTGGCCGGCTCGGCGCGCGCGGCCAAGGGCCAAGCCGCCGCGGAAGCGCCAAGCAATGCGAGAAACTCCCGGCGTCTCATGGGATACCCCGGTTTCGAGGATCGAAGCCCGCCACCTTCTAGCGTGTTAGTCGTGTTGGGCATGGCAAAGGTTTCGGCCGGTCCACCCTATCGTTGCCGGTCTCATTTCCGACTATGCTCAATGCGTAGGATGGGTGGAGCGAAGCGATACCCATCATGGGACGACGACGGGAAGAGGTGATGGGTTTCGCAACGGCTCAACCCATCCTAGGAGCTTGCAATTTACCCATATTATTCGGGCCGACGCTGATTTTGCGAGGATTTGGTTGTGAGCGAACGAGACTGGCTCACCGAGACGGTTCGCACTGCGGGCGTCGAGCGTATCCTCAAGTCCGGCCAGTCCCTGTTCCGGCAGGGCACACGGACAGTTGGCCTTTATGAGGTCCTTAGTGGAAAGGTGCGGTTGGTAAGGGTTGATCGTTCAGGGCGGGAGGCCGTTCTCTATTCCGCCTCCGCGGGCGAGACGATTGCTGAAGCCTCGCTATTCTCGCCAACTTACCATTGCGATGCCGTTGCGGCCACGAGTGCGCTTGTTGTGCTCTATCCGAAGGCAGCGATATTGGCGCAGTTCCAGCGAAATCCGAAGGTGGCTGAAGCGTTCATGATAATGCTCGCTCGACAGGTCATGGAACTGCGAACGAGTCTGGAACAACACAATATCCATTCCGCACGCGACCGCATTCGTCACTATCTCGCCGCCAATCTCGGCCCGGACGGCCTGACGGTTACGTTGCAAGGCACGCTCAAGGATCTCGCCGCTAACCTCGGACTTACTCATGAGGCGTTCTATCGCACGCTGGCAAAAATGCAGAGGGATGGAGAAATACAGCGGCTCAAAGGAAAGCTCCGATTTGTCATACCGGCATATGATCCGGGTCATACGTGATGCACGTCAAGGCGTTGTATGTAAGCGCCCGCACAGAAGGAAGAACGCCGAAGCGATTGACGTAAGTCAACGCATTCGAGGCTCTTCTGGCGCAAATTACATGCTCATTATAAAGATGGAGACGCGTCATGTTGAGAAAACTCACGGCGGTTCCACTCCTGGCGTTCATCGTACTCATTGAGCCGCTGCAAGCGATTGCGCAGCAGGCAACTCCGCAGCCGCCGGAGAATTACTATGGGCCCAGTCCCTGGCACATGTGGTATGGCGGCTATGGCTGGCATTTTTGGTGGATGTTTCCACTGATGATGCTGTTCATGTTCATGATTTTCGCTGTCGTTTTTTTTCTCGCCCGTGGCTTTTGCGGCCATGGGTCCCACCAATGGGGACCCCCGTCGCACATGATGAACCGCGCATGGGGTGATCCAAGCTACTCGGCGTTGCAAATTCTGAATGAACGGTTTGCGCGAGGCGAAATCCAGAAGGAGGAGTACGCCGAAAAGAAAACGACAATTTTATCCGGCGGACGAGCCTAGCGCATCGAAAGGGGCGGCTCATGTGGAACGCTATTCTTGAGGGCATTTCCCCGCATCTCGCCGCTGGTGCCATCATGGTGGCGGTGATGGGCGCGATGTTTGCCGTTCATAAATGGCGCGGCGGGAAGCACGAGCCGCAGGACGCACTCGAAATATTGAAGCAGCGCTTCGCACGCGGGGAGATCAGCCGCGAAGAATATGAAGAACGGCGCAAGGTAATTTCCGCATAAGCGCTCCTTCCGCAGTTCGATCTTTATGGTGCGATGGTGCGTAGGCCACAATAGAGGATACGATGCAGGCGGCTTACCGGAAGGATTTAAGCCATCTCAGTTGGGACGAGGTCTATGCGCGCCAGGTACAGCGGGCTCCTTTGGTCGGCGATTGGAGGGACGCGCTGCGGCTTAAGACCGGCGCGCGCGTATTAGATGTGGGACCGGGACCGGGCTTTGTCAGTTTTTTGCTCGCCGATCGGGTCGGTCCCACGGGTCTTATCTATGCAGTCGACCCGTCGGCTGAAGCACTCGCGTATCTGGAGCGCTTGAAGAAGGAACGGGGTGTTTCGAATATCAGGACGTTTGTCGCCGACGCGGCTACGCTGGAACTGCCGGGCATTCAGATCGACGCGGCGCTGGTCGCCATGGTGCTGCATCATACCGACGATCCGCCTGGCATCATGCGCAACGTGGCCCGTTTGCTGCGTCCGGAAGGGTTGGCCGTCATCGCAGAATTCCATCCCGACGGTCCGTGTGCGCAAGGACCGCCCCGGGAACACCGATTAGCTCCCCACCAAGTCCGAACATGGTGCGAGGCCGCTGGTTTCCTGCCGCTCAATGAGCGGCGGCAAACCCCGGAACATTACATGGCACTTGTTCAACGGGCCTCATAATGCCTTGCCCCTGGACGATGGCTACATCGACATGAAGAACTGGATCGTGAAATCGATGATCGCCGGCTTCTCCGGCACGATCGTCCACTTTTTGTTTATGCATATTAAGTCGCAGGTTGGCTTATTCCCCGAATTTCAGCCCTATCAAAGTTTCCAGATTGCGCTTAGTCGTTGGGTCGGCGCCGATGTTCCTGCGATTGTACCTTAGATGCTTTCATTCCTGAACGGCATGACCGTTCTTGGTTTTTTATTCGCCCGCACTATCCGACTGCTGCCGGGGCGAAGCGGCGTAACCAAAGGATTGAGCTTTGGTCTGATAGGTTGGGCGTTGATGGGCCTGATCTTCTTCCCCGTGATCGGCCTCGGCCCATTTGCCACGGGGGTTGGCGCTGGAGTCGGCCCGGCCGTGTTGTCGCTTGTTATGCTGCTCACATACAGCATCGTGCTAGGCACAGTGTACGTCGCACTCAGTTCATGGAGCTAATGACTGCCCATGTCCGCTAAGGGTCACGAGCGACATATTCGCGATGTCCGCATAATGTCGGCTTGTCCCTCAACACCAGACATATCGCTGCGTCGCGGCGAACGGTAGAAACGGGCCAGTTGCCGACACTCGACGTGTGCCAACGACCTCAAGCGCTCGGATCATTCGCGTTCGGATAGAAAAGCTGTTGCCCGTTGATCTTGTAACCGGCAATGACCTTTTGCCCTTCCGGCGAAATCAGCCAGTCGATGAATTGCTGGCCAAGCTCCTTCTTCACGCTTGGACATTTCGCCGGGTTCACCAGTATCACGCCGTACTGATTGAACAGGCGCTTGTCGCCCGCGACGGCGATAGCGAGATCACCCCGGTTCAAAAAGGCGAGCCAGGTGCCGCGATCGGACAGCACGTAGGCATTCGACGCCGACGCCATGTTGAGCGCGGCGCCCATGCCTTGGCCGATTTCCTTGTACCAGGAGCTTTTATCTTTCGCGATGTCGATGCCGGCATCCTTCCAAAGAGCAAGCTCCGCAATGTTCGTGCCGGATCGGTCGCCGCGTGAAATGAACGGCGAGCCTTTGGCCCTGATCATTTGCAGCGCCGTCAGAATGTCTTTGCCCTTGATGCCCGCCGGATTGTCTTTGGGACCGATCAGGATGAAGTCGTTGTACATGACCGGAGTGCGCTTGACGCCAAAGCCCTCCGCCAAAAATTTCTCTTCGGCGGATTTGGCGTGAACAAACGCGACGTCGGCATCGCAGCGCCGCGCCGTATCGAGAGCTTGGCCTGTGCCTTGCGCCAGCACCCTCACCACGATGCCGGTCTTTGCCTTCACAATCGGAAGCAAATAGCCAAACAGACCGGAGTCCTGCGTCGAGGTCGTCGAGGCGACGACAATCGACTTTTCCTGCGCGTAAGCCGGACTGCACATCAAGGCCGCAGCCGTCGCCAACAGCGCGATGACCGACACTCTAGAGAACTGCACCCATCGGCTCATCAAACCAATCTCCCTGGTAAAGTCTGAAGCACTTCCGCTCGTTCAGCGGGCCGTCAAGGCACGTCCGAATACGAGGCTCAACGCGCTTACGGCCATCGACAGGGTGATGAGAATAAGTCCCAAAGCAAGGGCGAAGCTCAATTCGCCCTTGCTGGTCTCCAAGGCGATAGCCGTCGTCATGGTGCGGGTGTAGCTCCGGATATTGCCGCCGACGATGATAATCGCGCCCACTTCCGCTATCGCGCGACCGAAGGCCGCAAGGAAGGCGGTCAGCGATCCATCACGGCCGATGAGCATGATCGGAATCATGGCGCGCAAACGCGAGGCCCCGTCGACCAACAGGGCATCGCCATAGGCCCTCCAATTGTCCACCGTCATCCGATGCACGAGCGCAACGACAATCGGGATGCCGAGCGCGGTTTGCGCAATCACCATGGCGGTTGGCGTGAACAGGATGCCCAACGATCCGAGCGGTCCGGAACGCGACAACAGCAGATAGACCACAAGTCCGACGACGACCGGCGGCAAACCCAGGAGCGCATTGGCGATGACGACCAACGCGCCCCTGCCCGGAAAGCGGTACATCGCCAACGACATGCCAAGCGGCGATCCGATGACAAAGGCGCAAATGCTGGCTGTGAGGCTGACGCCTAACGACAACAAGACGATTTCGCGCAACTCGGGATCGAGGTGAACGATCAGAGCGGCCGCCGTATAGAGCGCGTCGGTAAAGTCCTGCATCGTCCCCTTAATACCTTACGCCTGCGCAAAACCGCAAAGTGTGGGCAAGCGCGTGGCAACCGCTTAATGGCTGCTGCGCTTTGCCTCCAAAAGTCGACATTGAGCGGGCAATTCTTACACGTCCGCCCGGCAGGATGTCTCAGTGCCTAGGTTATTTTGGGAACTCGGTTGGCACTCTGGGAGTTAGTGCCATGGTGACGGACAGGACCCATCATGAGCGCGCTGAACAAGCCGGCAAAGTACTCGGCCGAACAGATTGAAGAGATCATCGGCCGCATTCTGACGCTACGGACGAACTGGCTTCGCGTTGTGGAAGCTCGGCTCGCATCCCGGCAGGGCCGCTCTGGGCAAACCGTCGAGCGTGCCCAAAGTTAACCCGCCTAACCTCGTGACATCGATCCCCGGCACTTGCGCGCGAAGACCTCAGGGTAAAGCGCCGGGCCGTCGCGCCGTGATGATTAAAAGTGCCTCGTTGCATCAGTTGCGAAAGCGAAGCCTCGGCATCAATTTTGGGCGCCGTATCTCTCGTAGACGGCCGCAGCGATGAGCTTTTTCCGTCCTTCACTGCTCGATTTCGCGCCTTCGGCAGTACACCAATCGATGAATGTGTCGGGATCAATGCGGACGCGCAGGACGACGTGTCCGTAGGATGTAAGACCCCGTTCCATTTCCTCGGCGATCTTCAGCCATTCCCGCCAAGTGTTCGGCAGCTTGCTGCCGTCGTCAAAAATTTTTAACAGCGCGGGGTAGTCTTCTTCGTTGATCCAATAAACTCCGACCGCTGGAGGCCGCGTGTCTTGTTGGGTGGTCATGCCGATCTCTCCCGCTGCGGCAGCTTATATGGCGTCCTCTGCCTTAAATTACAAAGAAATCATCGTCTGGCACCTGGACTGCTATTGCTGTGCCTCGTAGTGATTTGGCGGCCGGCATTTAGGTTGTGTACCCATAACCGCGTGCACCGGCGTCTGCTTTGAGAGGTAGAGCCGACATTCTCCAACCGGGAGCGGATGTCCGCTAATGACCCTTAAGAGACATCGATGCCGAGGCGGACGAACAAGACTTACGCGAGCGCCTGATCGAGATCGGCAACGATGTCGTCGATGTGTTCGGTCCCTAAACGACGCGCTTGACCCATCAGCGACATCATCGACGGCATTCGCCAAGCGTTCTAGTCACCCTATTGTTCCTGTAGTAACGGTGGGTACTGGCCCCTTTCGATCCTCTGAGAACGAAGGTGGCCCCTTTTGGAATTGAGGGCTGGTCCCTTTAGAGACCGAGGCCTGCGTGCAAAACCCATAAGAGCAATAAGCCGATCGCCAGAGCGCCAAAAATAGTCAGTGATTCCTTGACGATTTGCCAGAGGCGTTCTTTCATTCGTGCTGTCCTAATTCCGAGGGAATTGTCCTAATTTCATGATTTAGCTGCCCTAATTTCGATGGCGGCAATATCGTGAGGCGTAATGCCCACCTTCTGTTTCGCTGCCCGTCACTCAGCTAACAGTACAAAGGCTTTGTCGCAGTCGATCCGACCGAGGATCGCGACGAAGGCTTTGAGGCCGTGAAATGCACGGCCTGTACGTGGACACACTGGATCAATCCGATACAGGCAAGGTACTTGGAGAGGACGATTAGATCGCATTTTGGGAATCAGGTCAGCATCGTTTGAACGAATGCCCGCTATTCGTGGGCGCTTCGGTAGATTGTCTGAGCTTTGGGCGCCATAGGGCGGCCCAGCATCCCTGGGCCGCCCTATTATTTTCCGCCATAACCCGCCTCTTCTAGCGACCTTTTGCCTTCACTAACCTTGGTCGTTGAAAAAAAAGCCATTTGTTGCGGTGTGTGACTCGGCTTGTTGCCCTGACCGTCATTTGCTGCGAGACAGCATTACGTCTGGAATCGGGGGTAAAGCGGACTCGTAACGGGCATCACCGAAACGGCGCTGATGACCCCGATCTGACATTTTTGTCGGCTTGAATAATGCAAGAGGAAGCAGCCGACTCTGCATTTCAGTGAAATTTATAATTCAGGCCGACACGGACGATGCTGTCGACAAATGCTGTGTTGTACCTCGAAGACCCGGCACTGGTCGAGTTACATGCGAGGGCGTTTCCCAGACAACCTTGGGCCGGTACTGCGCCGGTCGCGGTTACATTTCCGAAGTCCGCGTAAAGATACTCGATTTTCCAACTCCAATTGGCCGAAAGTGCGTTCTCGACGCCGGCACCAACTACCCACCCGATCTTTGTCGCGCTGTCGCCGACAGTGAAAGGAACATTTGGGGCGCCAGCGACAATCGTCGCCGGATTTACGGCGCTGCTTATATTTATGTCGGCGTAAGCAAGGCCCCCGGTAGCGTACACAAGCCAGCGGTCGACGACATAGCCTACACGTCCACGCGCCGTGCCAAACCATTCAAGCTTTGTTGTGTTTGTCACAGTGGTGGAGCTGGGGGTCAATGCGCCGCCAAAGAAAGCAATTGGTAAAAAGAAGGCGCTCGCGGATGTATTTGTGCCGTTTTGGCCGGAGCCCTGAAAATCGGCCTCAATGCCAAACAAATAATTTTGGATTTGCCAGTTGTAACCGACTTGCGCACCGCCGATGACGCCGTTGACGCCATTGGCTTCGTTTGCGGACAAAGTTGCAAAATCGGGAAGAGGAGCAACAAGACAGACTGGGCAAGGGCTACTTGAGTTGTTGCTGTTGTTCGCTCTTCCCCAGCCATAGCCAATGTTGCCGCCTATGTAAAAGCCCGTCCAGCTAAAGACGGGCGTTGGCGGCGGCGCTTTCACGGCGGTAGGGGGAGCCATGTCGGCTGCCATTGCGGTGGTTGCCACAACTGCCCCGAGTGCAACGATCGCGAGGGAAAGACTTTTCATAGCAACTATCCGCCTGCGGCCTGCAACATTAAAGCACAGATTGTCGTCGATGGCTGTGACATATCCACCACACCCAGTCGGGTTGCTGCGCACGCTCCGTGAGTGGCTATGCAGCAACGCAGGGGCCCGGGTCGTTTGCTGCGAGGCAGCATTACGTTCGGAAGTTGAGGGCAGAACGGAAGTGTCAGGCTTGCGTTCGAAACGGCGCTGATGAGCCCGACCGTACATCACCCCGCGTGGCTTGACGCCACGCTGCAAACGCGGAACGATTGCGTGCAACGCGTGACCAATGGCTGCGACGGCCGTTCCGACGTTTGCCTTGGCACCAAACGGGGGAACGACACATGGCTGAGGCAAATGACGTCGATCGGAATGACGACGAGATCCTTATGCGCAATGTACCGGACGAGGCGCTAGAAGCTGCGGCCTGCGCCGGACAAGGCAATGGCGGAGCCTATACGGTGGTTTTTTGCACCGGCCAGGCGGACTGTCCGTTCTGAACCATATCGGCAATGGACCGCGTCGCAGGACGTTTGGTCGCTGCGCCGCCTAGTTATTGTCCGCGCCCGGTGTTGTGGCTCCACGGAATGACCGGGATTGCGCCGGAGAATGTCGCTGTTTGGCCCATCGCCTCACTTTAGGTGGCGGGGTGCTCTTCCGCTTCCGGGAAAAGCGGACATTCAGCGGACATTGGAGGTCGGTCAGTCGTGACCCGGAACGGACATTCAGTATGCCGGCCCAGTAAGGTGTGGCGACGAACCGCAGCATTTTTGCGCAGGTTCGGGATAATTCTTGTCGCAGGCCGATGCCTAACCCTTTCGACGCTGCCGCGCGAAAATTGACTATTGTATTGCCAGGAAAGCCGAAAGTGAGCAGCTAAACCGGGAGCTGCATCACGCGTATCGCCGCTCAGTTCATGAAGTACATACACCGTGCCTCCGGGCGGCTTTGGGCATCGACCGTCCGGCGCGTGACCGGACTGCCAGGTGCTGGCTGCACTGGTGCCGGAGAGGGTCCTCCCGTTTGGATCCGGTGATTCCAGGAAGCGCGGCCCGAAGCCGAGTCGAGGTCAGGCCCTCGGCGTATGACCGCGGTGGAGCGCCGAAAGGCGAGCGCGCCGCCTGCTGGCTCCGCGGCAATGCGGAACAGGGGTGAATATAGCGCGCGCCGCATACGCTGACAGGCTTTCCTTTCTGCGGCGGGGCGGAAACCAGTGGTGCGCCTATCGGCGCTCCGCCTCCCTTCTTTTAAGGGAGGCGCGAAGGGCTTTCTTGCAGTGGCGTGGCATGACTCGGATGCGAAGCCGCATCGCGAGAACGGGGAGCGCGCGACTTAACTTCTCCCCGCGCGCGGGGAGAAGTCGAGGAGCGAAGCGACGAGGATGAGGGGGCCTCTCAGCGAGTCTGAGCGTTGAAGGCTCAGCCCGGCGGAGAGGCCCCCTCACCCCAACCCTCTCCCCGCACGCGGGGAGAGGGAGCGCGACCGCCGCGCGAGAACGATCACAGTTACCCTCGCTCCGCTCGCAATGACATTCCGGATCGGATAGAAACGGGCTTTCGCCCACCGCAACGTCCAGCAGGAAACACGAATGTCACGCATGAAGGGCGCCGAGCTCATTACCGAATATCTGGTTGCCAACGACATTCCTTATGTCTTTGGCATTTGCGGGCACGGCAATGTCGGCATGCTCGATCCGCTGTATGAGGCGCGCGACCGCATCAAGCTTATCTCGCCGCGCCACGAGCAGGTCGCCGCGCATATGGCGGACGCTTATTTCCGCATCCGCCACCAGCCGGCGGCGACGCTGACGTCGTGCGGGCCGGGCTCGGCCAATATCGTCATGCCGCTCGCCTGCGCGCTGACCGATTCCTCGGCGGTGTTTGCGATTACCGCCAATGTGCCGACCTCGCAGTTCAACCGGAGCCCGTTCCAGGAAATCAACCGGCACTATCAGGCCGATTTCGTCAATGTGCTGCGCCCGGTGGTCAAGCGCAGTTTCCAGCCGACCCGCGTCGACATGCTGCCGCTGGCGTTGCGCCAGGCGATGACCACGATGCTGTCCGGCCGGCCGGGGCCGGTGAACATCGACGTGCCGTTCAACGTCTTTCAGGAAGAGGACGAGGTCGAGCTGCCGCCGCCGGCGCCGCCGTTTAATGCGCAGCGCAGCGGCGCTTCGCCGGAAGACATTGCGCATGCGCTCGACATGATCCTTGCCGCGCAGCGGCCGGTGATCTTCATCGGTCACGGCGTGACGCTGTCGGAGGCGAGCCGCGAACTTACCGAGTTCGCCAAGAAACTCGGCATTCCGGTGATTTCGTCGCCGAACGGCATGGGCTGCCTCGACATGACCGATCCGCTGTCGCTCGGCTTTATTGGGAGGAACGGCGCGTTTCCGGCGAATGAAGCCGGCCGCCGCGCCGACGTGGTGCTGGCCATCGGCGCGCGTTTCGACGATCGCTCGGCGTCGTCGTGGATGCCGGGCTATTCGTGGAATTTTCCGTCGACCAAGCTGATTCATGTCGACGTCGATCCGTCCGAGCTCGGCCGCAATTATCCGCCCGATCTCGGTATCCTCGCCGACGCGCGCACGTTCTTGCGCCAAGTCTTGGCTGAACTCGATCGCCGCGGCTTCAAGCCTGGCGCCACCAAAGCGTGGCTCGCCGATATCGCCAAATGGCGCGCCGAATGGGACAAGTTCGTGCGGCCGAATTTCGAAATCCATGCCACGCCGATGCGGCCGGAGCGCGTGGTCGCCGACTGCCAGGCGGTGATGCCGCCCGACGGCATCCTCTGCTGCGACGTCGGCGTCAGTCATAACTGGTACATGCAGTTCTGGAATGCGCGAAAGCCGCAATCGATGCTCAATTCCTGGGGCTTTTCCGGCATGGGTTTCGGCGCCTGCGGCGCGCTCGGCGCCAAGCTTGCGGCGCCGGACCGGCCGGTGGTCGCGGTCACCGGCGACGGCTGCTTCACCATGGTGCCGCACGTGCTGTGCACCGCGGTCGAATACGACATCCCGGTGGTGTGGGTGATCTGGAATAATTTCGGCTGGGTGTCGATCCGCGACATTCAGCTCGGCATGTTCGGCGGCCGCGAATACGGCACCATGTTCCACCAGGGCGCCAACAAGAAACCGTACAATCCGGATCTCGCCGCCTGGGCGAGGGCCGCCGGCGTCGATGCGCTTACGGTGACCAAGTCGCAGGATTTCCGCGGCGCGCTCGAACACGCGATCAAGGCCAACAAGCCGTTCCTCATCGACGCCCATGTCGACGCCGACGTGCGGCCGCCCTCGACCGGGGCCTGGGAATTGCCGCCGACGCCGCACAAGGAACCGGTGTTCGGCCACCGGTTTATCCCGGACGCCGCGCCGGTGAAGTGACACGCCGCTCAAGCTGAAAATCGAAACAAAACGCTTCCCGCGTTGTCGTTTCTCGATGTGCGACGGCGCGCAATATGTCGGCGCAAGCTGTCCTCGAATTAATCTCCTGGTCAGGTCGTCGTAACGCGCGAAGGCCCATTTATGCGTTGTATTCGCGGAGGGCTGCACTTGCAGAGACCCTCGCCATTCACAGGGAAATATCACATGACTCAATCCACCCCGCCGCAATCCGGAAAGTTCAGGGTGCTCACTGGCCGCCGCGTCGTGCTTTTAGCCTCCGTCGCTGCTATCGGCGGCGCTTTGCTGCTGGCCGGTCCGTAGGGGCGGCTATTTGGGCGACGTCTTCGGCACGCCGACCGCAAGCGCAGCCAATTCGTCCGCCGCCGTGCAGCAGCCGTTGCCGCATCCGCAAGGCTTTGCCGATCTCGTTGCCAAAGTGAAACCGGCGGTGATCTCGGTGCGCGTCAAGATTCCCGCCTCCGCCGAACCGGCGCTGGCGCAGCAAATGGGCGATGACGACGAGCAGCAAATTCCGGCGCAGCCCGGCTCGCCGCTTGACAAGTTCTTCCAGCAATTCGGCGATCAGTTCGGCCACCAATCCGGCCAGAACGCGCCGGGAGCCAGCGTCACGAAACCATCGTCGGTGAAGGCTCCGGCTTCTTCATCTCGCCGGATGGCTATGCCGTGACCAACAACCACGTGGTCAATCACGCCACCTCGGTGCAGGTGACGACCGACGACGGCACCATCTATACCGCCAAGGTGATCGGCACCGATCCGAAAACCGATCTGGCTTTGATCAAGGTCGACGGCAAGAACGATTTTCCCTACGTGAAATTCGCCGATCATCCGCCCAAAGTCGGCGACTGGGTGGTCGCGGTCGGCAATCCGTTTGGTCTCGGCGGCACGGTGACGGCGGGCATCGTCTCGGCGCGCGGCCGCGACATCGGCGCCGGGCCCTATGACGATTACATCCAGATCGACGCGCCCATCAACAAAGGCAATTCCGGCGGCCCGGCGTTCGACGTCGACGGCAATGTGATCGGCGTCAACACCGCGATCTATTCGCCGTCGGGCGGCTCGGTCGGCATCGGATTCGATATCCCGGCCGATACCGCCAAGATGGTCGTGGCCGAGCTGAAAAAAGACGGTCACGTCACCCGCGGCTGGCTCGGCGTGCAGATTCAGCCGGTCACCGCCGGCATCGCCGACAGTCTCGGGCTGAAAAAGGCCGAAGGCGCGATGGTCGACGAGCCGCAAAGCGGCAGTCCGGCGGCCAAGGCCGGCATCAAGTCCGGCGACGTCATCACCGCGGTCAACGGCACGCCGGTCAAGGACGCCCGCGATCTCGCCCGCACCATCGGCATGATGGCGCCGGATTCTGCGGTCAAGCTCGACGTCGTCCGTCAAGGCGAGCAGACGACCGTGTCGGTGACGCTGGCGCAGATGCCGAATAGCCAGCAGGTCGCCAGCAACGACGCCGGACAAAATGCACAGCCGAGCGGCGTGCCGCATCTCGGCCTGCAGGTGGCGCCGGCGAAAGACGTCTCCGGGGCCGGCAGCGAGGGCGTCGTCGTCACCGGCGTCGATCCCGACGGGCCGGCGGCCGAGCAGGGCTTCCAGACCGGCACCGTCATTCTCGATGTCGGCGGCAAGGCGGTCGCCAATGCCGGCGACGTGCGCCAGGCGCTGGTCGAGGCCAAAACGCAAGGCAAGCACGACGTGCTGATGCGGGTGAAGACGGGCGACGTCACGCGCTTTGTGGCGATGCCGCTCGGTAAGGCGTGAGCAAATAACGCGTAGTGATCGGCCCGGCGGTGCCGCCGTTGTCTCGCGGCATGCCGCCGCGGCCGCCCTGCGGCCAAGTTTGACCGCGGCTGCGGTCACCCGGTAGGATGCCGTGATGTTGTCAACAGGCGTATGGCTCAGGTCGACGTCTGGAGATGACGAGCGAGCGGGGAGGACGCGCAGAAACAGGCTCCAGCCAAAAGGCAGTGCAGACCATCCTGAGTGTCGCCCTGCGTCAAGTCGGTTAGCGTTCATTAATCGCCATCCGATAGAGTGGATGGGCACTTTCAGAAGGGTACAAAGCGCATGTCGGCCGCCGAAGAAAACAAGACCGTGGAGGGGGCGCCGAAGCAGGGGCCGGCCAAAATGCGGTGGCAGACGCCCGATTACGAAAGGCTGGACATTTCCCAAGCCGAGAACACGCACCCCAATCCCGGCTCCGACGCCTCCAACTATGCATCTTGAGCTTCGCGCCATGCATTGTCCGCCGTTTGCATGCGGTTAGGACGCAGTGCGGCATTTCGGTTCCGATATTCGAGTTTACAAATCCGCTCTGACCAATCGAGGCCTCATTTTGCGAGCCGGTTGGATATGTAAATGTCAGCGATAGCCGGCTGTTGGGACTTCCGGCAGGGCCGGGATCAGCGGGCTCATCTGACGCGCGTTCTGGCGGCGATGGCTCTTTACGGGGCCGAACCCCGGCTGGTCGAACGCCCGGCGATTGCCTTTGGCTTCCGGGGGCAACCGACGCTTCCTGAAGATCGCTTTGACCGGCAGCCGCTCGCGGACGAACACGGCCGGTATCTGTGCGTCGCCGACGTGCGATTGGATAATCGCGCCGAGACTTGCGCGGCGCTCGGCATCGGCGAAACTTTCTGCCGCGAATTGGCCGATTCGGATATCGTGTTTGCCGCGTTTCTGAAGTGGGGCGAGCGATGTGTCGGGCATTTATTGGGCGCCTTTGCCTTCGTGGTCTGGGACGCCGCGGAGCAGCGGATTTTTTGCGCCCGTGATCCGCTTGGCGAACGCCAGTTCTTCTATGCCGTCGGCCCTCAATGCTTTGCCTTCGCGTCGATCGCGCGCGCGCTCCTGGTCTTGCCGAATATGCCGCGAGAGCTCGAAGAATGGGTTCTTGCCGGCCACCTGTCCGGTTTGCCGATGCAGCCGGGCCAATCGCTTTATCGTTCGGTGCGCCGGCTCTCGCCAGGCCACACGCTTTCCGTCGCCGCCGACGGCGGCACCAGGACACTCGCATATTGGATGCCGCTCGACGTGCCAGATGTGCGCTATCGCCGGGATGAGGACTACGCGGATCGGCTTCGCGAACTGATGTTCGAGGCGGTGCAGTGCCGAACCCGAAGCACGGGCCGCATCGGCAGCCATCTCAGCAGCGGCCTCGACAGTTCTTCGGTGACTGCCGTTGCCGCTACCGTTCTCGGCGAGCGGAACGAACGGCTGCTGGCATTCACCGGAGCGCCGCTGACTGGAATTGCCCCTATCGCGCCCGCCAATCGCTTCGCCGATGAGACCGCGCATGCCGCGGCCACGTCGGCGCTTTATCCAAATATCGACCACTGTGTGGTTCGCGCCGAAGCGTTGCGCCCGCTGAGCCTGATCGACCGTCTCAACTTGCTCTACGATAAACCAATCGTCGACCCCGCCAACTATGTCTATATGACCGGCGTCCTCGATAGCGCGCGCCTGCACGGCGTCGGCGCCATGCTGAACGGCGTAGGCGGCAACGGTACGATCAGCTACCAGGCCGATACCCTGCTCGCCGACTATATGCGGCACGGACGCTTGTTACGGGCGCTCCGTGAGGGTTCTGCGCTCATCGCCGCCGGCGCGCGCCCCCGCCACGTCCTCAGCCAGACCGTCCGCCCATTGTTGCCGCGGGCCTTCTCGCGAATTCTGCTCCGCCGCAACGACATTCGCCGGCACTCGCCGTTGTCTCCTGACCTATCGCGATGGCCGCAATGGCACGAAATCGGAACTGCCTTGAACGCGATGGAAAGTGAGCCGCTTCCGATACGCGGCGCCGCGCTACGCGCCATGATCCTGCACCGCGAATTCGGGTCGCGGGCCGCCGCCGCCCATCTGGCAGGCTGGGGCATCGACGAGCGCGACCCGACCATAGACCGCCGCATCGTCGCGTTCTGTCAGGGAATTCCGGAGGATCAATATTTGCGCAACGGCCAGAACAGATGGCTGATCAGGCGGACCATGCGCGGCCGGCTTCCCGATGTCGTGCTTAAGGAACGCAGGCGCGGCTATCAGGGCGCCGATTGGGCGGCCAGGATCGATCCGCACGAACGGGCGCGTCTGCGCGAAGAGGTTGCGAGCTGGTCCGAAAACGACCTGCTGTCGCGGCTTCTTGACCTGCCGCGCTTGCGCCGCCTCGCGGCGCAGTGGCCGCAGGACGGGCTTGCCTTTGAACATCGCCGCGTGTTGCTACGCAGTGTGCCGGTGGCGCGGTTCGTCCATTGGTTTGCCGGTTACGCCGCCGCGCTGCGACAGGCGCGCGATTAGCGTAGCTATGGCCTCCTGCTTGGGCGATCGATCCAGCGATCGTTGCTCTGGCGCCAGCGATAAATCTCGCACGTGGTGCAGGCAATGCCGGCCCGCGCCTCAGCGCGGCCCATGAGCATTCTGCGCGCGTAGCGTATCGCCTCGCCGTTCAAGGCGGCCGGCAACGCGTCCTTAAATGCATTGCCGCCGAATTCCTTCCAGAAATTGCGGCAGCAGCCGAGAATGCGGCCGTCCCAGTTGATTTGCGGCGAGTCCCAAAGTTGCTCGCAAATTTTGTGCAGATACATTTCCCCGGTCGCGTCCCGATAATCCGTGCGCGTGAGGGGCGCGGCATCGGCCGCGTTGCCGCCGGAAGGAGCCTGTTCATCGTCCCAGGAAAGCTTGGTGGCGAACTGCATGCCGAGCGTGGCCGCCATGGCCCGAGCCTTGTCGATTTCGTGTTTGTTGTGGTCGAAAATCACGAACTGCCAGGTCAGCTTCGGCAACTCGGATGCTTCACGCCGCTTGATCAAAATGAGATGAAGCAGGTTTTGCATCACGCGGGCGAAGTCGCCGCCTTTGCGATATTGCGCGTAACTGTCCTGCGAGGCGCCGTCGATCGACACGGTCAGGCTTGGCACGCGGCAGCGGACCATGGCTTCCAGGACCTCATGCCGCACGTGATTGAAGTTGACGCCGTTGGCAAACGTGATCGCCACATTGCGGCGCCGCGCGATGTCGAGGATCGCAACCAGTTC
Organism: uncultured Alphaproteobacteria bacterium; assembly: GCA_963816565.1. Taxonomy (GTDB): domain Bacteria; phylum Pseudomonadota; class Alphaproteobacteria; order Rhizobiales; family Xanthobacteraceae; genus BOG-931. Next base: position 21,947 of record CAWFLM010000021.1, read on the forward strand.
AGGATTGAGAAGCGCCTCGCCGTAATTCGACAGCTCGATGCGCTCGATATGCGCATTGCGCGTGAGAAACGTCTTGAACTCGCCCGGATCGAGATAGCCGCGGCCGATGGCCGCATTGGTCTCGCCCGTCGTCGTCGGGCATGACGGACATCGAAGCTGGCAGGACGACGAGGCTTCGATGCGAATCGCCGTCGGCACCCGCGTTCCGCTCGTTTTCACCTGCTCAGGCTGTGCGACGACAAAATCCGGCAGGATGCCTTGCAAGTCTGCTTTCGCCGCGATCGCTTCGGCAAAGTCCGGGGCGTGGTTGGCAAGAATGAAAGTAGTATTCCCGCGGTCGAGCGCCTCGTCGATCGACACCACGTCGCGGCCGTCGATTGCCAGCAAGTCCTTGCGGCTCTTGCTAACGACGCAGGTGATGTCGATGTCTGCGCTGCGCGACACAGCGATGATTTCGGCGGCATCCAGCGGATGTCCGGCCACAGCCGCGTGCCGCACGCCTTTGGCCTGGGCGCGCGCCACAAGCTTCATCGCCAGCAACCGTCGCAAACGGCGCCCTTCGCTTCGCGTGGCGTAAGGCTTTGGCCATGCCGCCGCTTGGGCCATTTCAAGGCTGTTGCGGAAGCTCTGATATTCCTCGTGATAACGGGTCAGGCGCGCAAAGGGCGCCGACCAGGGCTTCTCCGGGCCCATGAAATGCACGATTGCGGGGTCGTCGTGGGCCTGCGCCATTTCCTGTGTCGTCGCACAGAGCGCCGGCGCGAGTTGATCGCCGTGGTAGATGGAATAGTTCCACTCCGGCGCCAGCGCCCGCCATCGGCCGGCCAGCGCCGCATTCATTTCGTTTTGGAAGCCCCAGATTTTCGGCGGCGCCGCGCCGGCGTCTCCGCTCGCCAGACCGATTTGCCGTCCCGCACGCCAGGCGCTGATATGATCGATCACGCGGCCGGTCAGCCCTTGCCGCCGCCATGCCGCGAGGTCCAGTAGCAGAACGCCGGAATTGAAATAACCCGCCGGAAACAGCGGCCGCCGTGCCGGGTCGGCAACCCACCATGGATCGGGAACGGCGGCGAATGGCATGCCGTTCAAGTCGGTGCGCCAAAGCCGGCGCAAGTCGCGGCGCACGAGTACATCGACGTCGAGATAAAGCACCCGGTCAATCCCGGTGAGCAGGTCGGCCAAAAAAATCCTTTGGTAGGCCGCGGTCGACCGTTCGTCATACGGGCTGATCGGCGGCAGTTCGTGCTCGCGTTCCGGCGCACCTGGGTGCACGTCGAAATTCAGTTCAAGCTCGCGGAGTGCTGTGCGCAAAATGCCGGCGGTGGCCTGATCGTTTCCGACACAGGCATGAATGTGAACGTGCGAGCGCGTGGCTTTTGCCAGCGAGGCGATGGCGACACAGGCGGGCGACACCATCGGCCCGTCGAAGCAAAACGCAATTTCGATCTTATCCGGCAAGACTGCGGCCTGATTGTTTCCGGACGAGCAACTCATGGCCGGCGGATCAATGCGCGACAATTTGCGTTGCCGCCTTTCGCCCGCGGTGCCGATCGGATAGGCTGAATTGCGATATCGACCCATATTGCGGATCGGGTGCTGCATTGAAGTTTCATTATCACGTATTCGGACTGTGTCTAAGTTCGGAGATCGAATTGGTCGGGCTGCGAAAGGCGGCCTGCGATGGCGCGCCGGATGTGACCATCGAACGCGGCTCCTTTCCTGCGAAGCCTGGGTGGCGCGTGGTCGACGGGATATTCCAGCTCGCCATTGCGAACGTCGCCGCCTACGAGGCGCGGCGGAACGGCAAAATCGTCGTCGCCAGCGCCAAGGGAAGCGATCCCGAGGCGGTGCAACGCACCTTGCTCGGCAAGGCGATGGCGGCCGTCGCCTATCAGAGGGGCGAGCTACCGATCCACGCCGCCACCATTGCCGTCGACGGCCGTTTGATAGCGATTGCCGGGCGTTCGCAACAGGGAAAATCCACGCTTGCAAACGCGCTCGTCCAAAGCGGCTACGAGGTCGTGAGCGACGATCTGCTGTTGCTGCGGACGCCGAGTGACCGGTTACCGGAAGCGATGCCGGGAACCACTCGACTGCGGCTCGATCCGTCGACAGCCGGCATGGCCAGGTGCGAGAAACGCCGGGTCGGCTGGAGCGAGACGCCAGGACAGAAGGACTACGTGGCCACGCCGCGCGCGCGCGCCGCTGGCATGCGGCCGCTCGCCGCCATCTATCGGTTGGAGTGGGGGGTGCCTGCAATCGATCCGGTGCCGGCGAGCAATCGAATTATGAAATTGGCCGATATCATGCACATGTGGTCGCTTCGCGAGAAACTGGGAGATCGCGAAAGGATGCGGCGTGCGGCTTTCGCGTTGGTCACGCAAGTTCCGGTTTATCGATTCTGCAGGCCGCGCTGGAAGGCGGGTGTGGGCACGATGACGGCCATGCTGGAAAAGCACTTTCAAAAGCTAAGCCGCGACGCCGGAGTCGACGGACTGGCGCATGCCGTGGAGCGCAACGATGCCCGACGATATCTCGCTTGATACGATCGTCTCGCGAAAGCCGGGCATCCTGCATTCCCTGCTTGACGACGAGGTGCTCGCACTCGACGTCAACAGCGGAATTGCCTTTGTCTTCCGTCTCACCGCCCGGCAAATCTGGGATTTTCTCGACAAGCCGATTTCGGTGCAGGATCTTTGCGGCCGCATGTGCGACCTGTTTCAGGTCGAGCAACAGCAGTGCCGCGATGAGGTGCTGCTATTCCTGCGGCGTCTGAAGGCGGATGACGTCATTCAACTTGGTTAGCGGGTGAGGGACGCGGCAAGGCTGCCGCGGGCTCGACCAGGGGCGCGCTGCCGTTCTCTGTTTTCAGGCGGCCGAACGGGTCAGCCGGTCGCTGTTGGCGTGCACGCAATCTGCCAATGGCGCATAGGCCCGCGCGGCGGCGGCATAGAGGTCAAGCCCCTCATCCAATGCCCGCTCGGCGGCAAGTCCGGCCTTGGCGAATGCCAGGAATTTTTCCGTCACCATGTTGGTTGCTTCTTCGATTACCGTGTCCGGAGCGCTTGAGGCAAACAGCATGAGCCGCGCCGAAATGACGTTCTGCGCCTCGCAGGTGAAACGGACGGCCTCGAACCAATTATTCCAGAAATTGTTCATGTCATCCTCATCGCGGAGGCGCGGCCCAAAAATCCGCCAATGGCATTGCCGCTCGATCGGAACAATGTCGCGCAAATTATCTAAAATTGCCGCGTGCGATTCGCTAAAATTGCAGCGATTGCGGTAACCGTCATGCTGCGGCGCTCGCGGTCTTCGACCGTGGCGATACGCTAACTTCCCGGGCAGCGCTTGAAGAAATGATAGATTTCCGGAGCCTGCAGCCACATCAATGAATAGGTCAGGCCGCCGTTCTTGGTGATCCAAGCCTGGATGTCGGGCGGATAGTCTTTCCACAGACTCGGCGTCACGAAATAGGGAAACGCCAAATGGAATCCGAGCGACCCCTTAGGCGTGGCGCAGATATTCTCGCGCGGGATGTAGCCGGCCAGCACGGTGCAGGCGGACACGCACGGTCCGGCAATGCGCACATCGGCGTGCGCGTCGGCGAGCTTTTTCCATTTCGCTTCATAGGCGACAAGGAAGCCGCCGTAGTCGCCGGAGACTTCTACGGTCTCCGCGCGCGCCATCGACATTGCCAAAGATAGAAAGACGATCACGAGGGCTTGCCAAGCTCTCATCGCCAGCTCCGTTCCGCTCGGGAAATTGCACTTTTGACGTATTGGAACCGAAGGCCGGCGGAAGGCCCCGGCCGCAGTTCCATACTAACACAAATCTTCGCCGGCGGACGAACCGCGCCATTGATTTGTCCCGATCGCATGCTCACGTGCCGCCGGCATGGGGATCGCCATAAAACTCACATGTTCGATCGCCTATGCCGAACGCTCGCGGCACCGGCTCGATATCTGCCGCCCCGGCGGCGCCGTCGCGGCGCCCGTGGTGGTGTTCTTCTACGGTGGCGCGTGGCGCAGCGGCAATAAGGCGCTGTATCGCTACGTCGCCAAGGCGCTGGCGCGCCGCGGCTATGTGGCGGTCGTTCCCGATTATCGCATCTATCCGGAAGCGCGTTATCCCGACTTCCTCGAGGACGGCGCCCAGGTCGTGCGCTGGGTCAAGGACAATATCGGCCGCTTCGGCGGCGATCCGGACAAGATCTTTCTGAAGGGCCATTCGGCCGGCGCGCATATCGCGGCGATGCTGTCGATCGACAAGCGCTGGCTGGACAAGGTCGGACTCGCTCCGGGGCGCGACATCGCCGGCCTGATCGGCCTTGCCGGTCCCTACGATTACCTGCCGCTGCGCGACGAGACGCTGAAAGCGATCTTCGGCGGCGCCGACCGGCCGGAGACGCAGCCGATCTTCCATGTGGCGCCCGGCGCGCCGCCCGCGCTGTTGCTGACCGGGAGCCGCGACCGCCTGGTCGACCCCGGCAATTCCACTCGTCTTGCGGCGCGGCTGACGGCAGCCGGCAATGCCGCGACGGTCAAGACCTATGCGCGGGTCGGCCATTACGTCATCATCGCCGCCGTCGCGCCGCTGTTGCGTTTTCTCGTTCCCGTATTGCGCGACATCGATACGTTCATTGCCGAAGCTCTGCATTTGCAGGCATCGGCCAAGGAAGCGGCGCCACCGGTCGATTATCCAACCGACGAAGCGATTGCGACCGCCGGCGCATGACGACACGCGGCGGCGTCGCGACGGCGACGGTTATGTTGCGGCGCACTGTTGCCGCCTTGCTAAGCGAAGCCAACAGGTAAAGGTTAGTGGGTGCGAGTCACGCCTGCGCGGCCGGACGCTCTAGCGGCGAAGTGGTGCGCAGAAATAGCGTCGCGATGGTGACACCGTCGCGCAACAAAAAGCGGGAGAACGCTCATGGCCATCACGCTCGACCAATCGCGCGCGCAACAAAGTGCGCCGCAAAACCTGTCCGATGCAGCCGCAGTGCAGCGCGGTTCAAATGAGCTGGTTAAGCTCATTCGCAAACTGCGTTGGATCGGCATGGAGGAAGAGGCCGAGCGGCTGCAAGCGGAGCTGACGGAGCGGCACGCTCCGGCCGCCGACAGCGTCGTCGCCTTGTCGGGCGAGACCGATTGATCACCCAGCCATCAGCGCGATCGGCAAAGGTCGAACGTCGGAGGAAAGTCGGCGCCAAAGGGAGGGATTACAATGGTCGCAATCGAGGCACTCGCCACGCTCGCTGTGATGTGGGCTCTGGTGCTCTGGGGCTCCATCTATTTCAATCGCAACGTAATCTGAGACGTTGCGGCGAACCCGAGCGTCAGCTGTCGGCGAAGTAGGCTCCGAGATCGTTGATCGCCAATAGGGCACGGCGAGCGAGATCGGCTTGGCTGCGGCTACCGGTCCGCTCAAACGCTGTTTTGAGGTGAAATTTTACGGTGTTCATCGAAATCCCTTCCCGCTCCGCGTAGTCTTTGAGTTCTATGCCGGCGATTAGAGCCTCCACGACTTTGGCGGCGCCAAGCGGCACATGTAACAACTGCGCGAGCCGCTGCACGGTAGCGACGATGCGCCGGCTCGGATCGTGGATGACGATCAGGATGCCGCGCCGCGTTCGCAGCAAAATATCTTCGGTCGATGGCAGCGGCGCAACGAGCACCACATAGGCGGGACGGTCGGATGGCCGCTTGATGTGAATGAGTTCGCCGGCGCCGCCGCGCAACACTTCGGATTGCATTGCCGCCAGACGCTTTGCCGCCGCGTGATCGGTCGGCAACAGCCGGCCTTTCCGGTCGAGACTGATGCCGTCGCGCGCGCCAGCGATGGCGCGGGCCGCGGCATTGACGAACAAAGACGGTCCCTCTCCGGAGATCGCGATGACGCCGGCGGTGTTGCGATTGACGATCAATTCCAACAACTCATGGCGCATCTGGCTTTGCAGAAAAACACGGCGAATTTGCAGTGCGCGGGCAAGATGCGGGGTAAGCCGTTCGAGACGAATGACGTGATCGTCGTCGAAAGATTCCTGTCCCCTGCCCTGATGCATGCCAATGACGGCGAAGCGACCGGCCGCCGACAGCAACGGCGCCCCGAGAGTTCCCTCGATACCGTACGGCCGAAAGAATTCATTGAGAAACACGCTGGTGCGCAGAAATTCCGCCGAGAACATCCGATCGGTGGTCGTTGCCGTTCCGGTCTGTAGCGCAGCGAATTTCATGGGCGCGGGGTCGAGATCCGCGTACCGAGCGTAACTACGCAGGAATGCGGCGTCGGTGATCCCGATCCCGACGGCGAATTGGGCCTCGGGGTTCACCTGGTCGAACTCGCCCAAGGACACGCCGGGACTGTCGAAATACTGCCCGATCAAGTCGATCGCCCGCTCCAGTTCCTCCGGATCGCACGCGCCGCGATAGATCGCATCGATGATCTTTTGTTCGAGTTCGGCGCTGTCAGGCATCGGCAGCTTTTCTCGTTCGGCCCGGGCACCGACAAGTCAACCACATAAGCTTCGTCCACACTACCCGAACGGGTAGGGACGCACCACAGCCGTTGCGCATAGTTGGGAATAGTCTAACCACTTGCAGGGGGCGAACGTGCAATTTCATCAATTGCGTCATTTGACATGCGGATCGACGGGACCGGTTTACCGATGCCGGTCCACTGCACATCACAGGTGCATGACATGCCGATGAGAGGCGAGCTTGCCGCGCCGGGATCGCGTTCGGAGGACGGCGGCGCGGGGGAGGGAGATGTCTGGGCGGTCGTCGGCTTTTGTCTGATCGGCTTGGCCGTTTCGCTCTATATGGCCTTGAGCGCGCAATCGCTCGATCAGATTCCCCTATTAATTGTACAGTACAATCTTGGGTGAGGCGATGCGCGGTTTCTCCAGTACGCGGCCGTCGGCATCGCCGATCGCCGGGTCTACTCCGACGGTGCCCTCCGCAGTTTCGAGCGGTGACGGCGTTCGTCCGCATATCCTGACGAAGCTCATGGTCGCGATCTCCGGCCGGCGCAGACGTGATTTCCCTGGCGAAGGGAAAAACCCCAACCGCGATCTGACGCCGATCCCGTTTTACCCGTTTTGAGCTCGAAACGAGTAGCCAATGAACGCCGTGCGTCGGTGGCTGATCTATCGTCGACTGCTCAATGAACTCACCGCCGTTCCGAGCTCCGCGCTGGCGGAGCTGGGAACATGCCGAACCGCGTTGTGCGACTTCGCCTGGCATTGCGCGGGACGCGAAATCGAAAGAAGGACGATCGTCCTCGCACCGCAGCGCACGCGCCTACGCGCGACGGGAAAATCCGCACGGCGCTGAGGCCGCCGAGTTTTGCAAAAACGAGTGGTCGATGCCGAATAGCGGAATGACCGCAAAAAGCGTCAGCGCGCCGCGCCCACCAGCGCCATCGAGATCGCCGGCACGTAGGTGATCACCAAGAGCGCCAGGAAATTCACGACGACGAACGGCAGCACGCCGCGATAGATCACGCCCATCGGCACATTGAAGACGGCACGCGCGGCGAACAGGTTGAGCCCGAACGGCGGCATATAAAGGCCGATCGACAAATTGACCGCCATGATGATGCCGAAGTGGATGGCGTCGATGCCGTGGGCGGAGTCCGGGCCTTATTAAGAGTGGCCTCGGTTGCGG
>CAWFLM010000022.1:0-20859 GCA_963816565.1 uncultured Alphaproteobacteria bacterium
TCCAGAGCATGAAAGCCAAGTGGAAGCCAAGCCGGCGATGGCCCCACGCTTGGGGCGCCTCAGCGGCGGGGTGGCACATTATCGTAAGCAAATTCGAATCTGCCTACAGCAAAAGACGTAATGCGCATATTTCAGATGTGGAACTCTGTCGGGTGGCGTGCGTTTTCCCTCGGGCTGCCGTGTAAGAATTGATTTTCTTGGGTCACTGCAATTTAACCGCGCAATGTTCGGTCTCTGACATACCGAATTTCAACAGCCGCTTTTTAAGGACCGCTGGGAATGCAGCTCAGTTGCTATCAATGTGCATTGCGAGCCTGTGGCTTGTTCAAACCGGTCACGCCGGAAGAGCTCGCCACTATCAACGACATGAAGAAGCAGCACATCAAGCTGCCGACCGGCGCCGAAATCATTCGCGCGGGGGAGGACAGCCCGGAGCTTTACACGCTGTATTCCGGTTGGGCGTTCCGCTTCAAGACTTTGCCTGACGGTCGCCGGCAAATTTTGAATTTCCTGTTGCCCGGCGACCTGCTCGGCCTGCAAGCCGCCATGTTTGACGCCGCCCTGCACGGCATTGAAGCGTTGACCGAGGTGCAACTGTGCGTGCTGCCGCGGCGCGATGCCTGGGCACTGTTCGGCGACATGCCGGGTCTTGCCTTCGACCTCACCTGGCTCGGCGCGCGCGAAGAGAGCATCGTCGACGAAAACCTCGCCAGCAGTCGGCCGGCGCAGCGCCGTGGAGCGTGTCGCCGCGCTGATCGTTGCGCTCTACAAGCGCGCCAAACTGTTGGGCCTCGTCAGCGACGACAGTTTCGCCTTTCCGCTGACGCAGCAGCACGTCGCCGACGCGCTCGGTCTGTCGCTCGTCCACACCAATAAGACCCTGGCTAAGTTGCGGCGCATGGGCATGTTCACAAGCAGCAATGGCACGTTGACCCTGGTCAATCCGCGCGTCCTTGAGCGCGTCGCGCAATATTTCGAAGAGGAAGTCCCGAAGCGGCCCCTGATCTGAGTGCAGCGAAAAAAGCCCCAGCCAAAGGCCGGGGCTTTCGCAGGACAAGACGTGCTTCGTCCTATTTGCTGGATGTATCGGGCACCCAGGTCGTCTTGGTGCTGTCGTATTTGAAACCCGGGCGCCCTCTTGAGCGCGTCCTGTTCCGTATCCATCGTCAGATAGACTTTGTCGTTCTTCATGGTCTGTTTTGATGGAATTGAAGCTTACGGCAACGTCTTTTTCGCCAGCGCCGAGGAAGCCGCCGACGCCGACGATCGCGGCCTGAACTTGCCCGTCTTTGCCCGACCAGCACGTCCATGACTTCGCCGATCTTCGTCGTTGGATCGATTATAGACGTCCTGTTTGTACCAGTCGGTGACGGTGAGGCTTGAGGATGGGACGTTGGTCATGAGACCGGAGCCGCCGGCAGCCATCGGTTGGGCAAATGCCGCGGTGGACAGAAGCAGCGCGCCGGTAGACAGAACAACAAGCATTTTCATTGGATGTAATCTCCGAAGGGGGATGGGTGATACGAGACAACGCACGAACGCGTTGTTTCGGTCCATGAGTGAGCAAAAATTTCTCTTGGAACCGTGATTTGGTGAGTGTCAGCTCGGCGCAAGCGAGCTGACAGGCGGCCCCGGAAGTTTTCTTTGGCTGGGCGGGGCTGGTAGCGGCCGTGCGAAAACCCGTCATCGTTGGGAACGCATCGATTTTCGGTCCACAGAACCTGAAATCTTCGCTGCAGGAGGGGATTTTTTCGCCCAAGGCTCCTACTCTTGCCCAAAGGGAGGAACATTCGGGCGCGGCGACGTATTCTATGGCAAAGCGCAAAATCGAAAACTTGCATGAAGCTTTTCAAGTGTCAGCATTGCGAGCAATTGCTCTATTTTGAAAACACGGTGTGCGAGAAATGTGCGCACCAGCTCGGCTTTATTCCGGAAATCATGAACCTGTCGGCGCTGGAGCCGACAGGGGACGTCAGGCGCGCGCTTGCGGTGGACAAAAAGCGCTACCGCTTCTGCGCCAATGCGCAATTCAACGGTTGCAACTGGATGATCGAGGCCGACACCGCGGAAGCTTACTGCGCGGCGTGCCGGCACAACCGCACCATCCCCGACACCGGCAACCAGGATCATCTCGTCGCCTGGCAGAAGATCGAAGTGGCCAAGCATCGGCTGTTCTATACGCTCATGAAGCTCAATCTGCCGCTCGACGAGCGCAATAGGAATGGCGGCGAGCGCCTGGCGTTCGATTTCCTTGCGAGCCAGCCGCAGGTCGGCGGGCCGCGGGTGATGACCGGTCACGATAACGGACTGATCACGCTTGCGCTCGAAGAGGCCGACGACGCCGAGCGCGAGAAGCGGCGCACCATCATGCACGAGCCATACCGCACGCTGCTCGGCCACTTCCGCCACGAGGTCGGGCATTATTTCTGGGACCTGCTGGTGCGCGACGGCGGCCTCGTCGAAGATTGCCGCAAGATTTTCGGCGACGAGAGGGTGGACTATGGCGCGGCGCTGCGGGCCTATTACGCCAACGGTGCGCCGCCGAACTGGCGGGACAATTTCATCAGCGCCTATGCCACGTCGCATCCGTGGGAGGATTTCGCCGAAACCTGGGCGCATTACCTGCACATCGTCGACACCCTGGAAATGGCGCGCGCCTTCGGCATGTATGTGCGTCCGCGGCTGGCGCGGCCGGGCGAGCTTGACGCCCAGGTCGATTTCGATCCCTACACCGCGCGCGATCCATCACCGTTGATCGAAACCTGGATTCCGTTGAGCAATGCACTCAACAGTCTCAATCGGACGATGGGGCTATCGGATATCTACCCCTTCATCCTGTCGCCGCCCGTGGTCGAGAAGCTGAGCGCGATCCACGATCTCATCCACGGCAACAAGCTGCCGGTGGGGAAGGAACAGGCTGCCTGACTTTTTGCATCGCCGGCGCAGGGCGATCGGCGTAAGCGCGGAACACCCGCATAAAAAAGCAGCCCGCGGCCGGATGACGGACGCGGGCGGCTCACGCAGCTCAGTGGAGGCTAAGCCGCAATGATGTCGACGATCTCCATCGTATCCGGATCGATGATCAGGATGTTGTCGCCGACCACGATATAATCGAAGCCTTCGAACTGCGGCACGATTTCCACGATGTCCGCGGGCAACACTTCGACGTGGATGTCACGCGGCACTGTTACGCCGACCGCAATGTTAAAGTTCACGTTCGTCATTACCCGCGCCGGCTGACTGCGGCCGATGATAGCCTGGATCTTGGTGCGCTGCGTCTGCGACAGCTGGACCGCGCCGCCGCCTGAGCCCTTGGTCTTGCTCGCGTTTTGCTCTGGTGCGTTCGCGCCGGACTTACTGTTCTCTTCCTGCGCGTCACGCTGCTGTTGCGCGCCGGATTTCTCATCCTGCGCGTGTTGCGGCATGACTTGCTTTTGCTGGCCTTCTTTCTGTTCTTCTTGGCCAAGGCGCTGGTCCGGTTTCCCGCTCGTGGCGGGTGCTTGAGCCGACTTGGCGGCGCCGGCGCCGTTGATGTTGCCTTTAAGCGCCCCGCCCATGGCGCCAGGGGCCTGGTGTTCGGTGCTATCCGATTTCGCGGCGCTGCCGCCGGCCGGAGCCTGTGTCGAAGGGCTTTGCATGGTCTGCGCCGACGCCAAGCCGGCCACTCCTACGACCGCCGCCGCGGCGACCGTCGTCAACAATAACTTCCTCATCGTGCGTCTCCTGTTCTCCCTCAAAATCGAGTGACGGCGGTTTGCATCGCAACCCACGTTCCGCTCGATCATGCACTGCTGCCCCAACTCGGCTGCGACGTTGGCGTTCCGGCACTGCCTGCAAGGATTTGCGGCACGTTGCCGGCAAGCGCGGGCGGAACTTTCGTTCGACGGCCGACGTTATTTCAACGACAACCCGTAATTCGGAGGCAATTGGGGGAGTAGCTCTTCGCCAATTCGCGATTGCAATTTGCTATCGAGCAATGAAGGAGAATGCAGATGAGCTCTTCCTCCGACCGGCACCCGGTTGAGCCGCACCCGGTGGTGCCGACCCAGCAGGCAAGGCAGGGCGTCACTGGGCATAATGTCCGCTACGTGCTTGGCTTCGGCATCGCGGCCGTCGTTATTCTGTTCGTGATTATCTGGCTGATCTATTTCGGCTGAGGCCTCGGTCGCTGCGTTCGACGAGCGCAGTGCGCTCCTTGCCGACTTCGTCGGCGCTCACCGCACGCGCGGCAGTTGTCGGCCGCTAAACCGTCCGCATCGTTCCGGCGAGAGCAGCGACGACGAACAAGACCAAGGCCACCAGAAACACGATTTTGGCGATGCCGACTGCGGCACCGGCGATGCCGCCGAAGCCGAGCACAGCCGCGATCAGCGCGATGATCAAAAGCGTCACGACCAGATTGAGCATGGGGTATTCCTCGCATCCGCGTGGGCCGTTTTTCACGCGGCCGGTTTCATTTTGCCCTCGCAGGAGAAATGCCGGGCGGCGAAAAGGTTCCACGATTTTGTTTGTTGGGCTGCGGCGAGCCGGGCAAGTCTCGGTCACGGGAACCGGAACCGCGTTCGGTGGTTCACAAGGCGAACCGCGGCAATTGGGTGGCAAAAATTCGTATTGCATCCGCCATTTGAGAATTGCCGCCTCAGTCGTGAACCGAACATTGCCGGGAGAGAGACATCATGGACGACACCACAATCGTCGGCGACCGGGTCGCCGTAGTGAGTACGCCGCAAGGCGCGTGGGGCATGGCGTGGGGCGGCGTGTCATGGAGCGCAGTCATTGCCGGCGCGCTGACCGCGATCGCGGTTTCATTCATCGTCATTTCACTCGGCAGCGGGATCGGAATGGAGCTGGTCTCGCCGTATTCGTATTCGTCTTCTCCCTCGGCCAGCACCATGACGGCGATCGGCGCGGTGTGGCTGGTGTTCGCCCAAGCCGTCGGTTTTGCGACCGGCGGCTATGTTGCGGGACGAATGCGCCGCTCGCCCGCCCAGTTGCACACCGATGAAGTGAAATTCCGCGACGGCGCCAATGGGCTGGTGGTTTGGGCCATTGGGGTGGTGGTGACGTTCTTCATTATCGTCGCGGCTGTCGGCAAGGTCAGTTCGGCGACGGGCAGCGCCGCCGCGGGCCTCGGCGCGACCGGCGTCGGCGTCGCCACCGCGACCTCGCAATCGCCGTCCGTGGATTATTTCAGCGATGCGCTGTTGCGGCCCAATCCGCAAAACGCGGCCCAAAGCGGTGCCAATGGCGCCCACGCTGGCCCGGCCGGCGGCGCAGCGGCGGGAACGCCGGCAGCGGGCAATGAAGCAAACGGTGCTTCGACCGGCCAAGCCGGCGGCGGCCGCCAGCAACAAGCGCAAGTCAACCGCATCCTGGTTACCGCTTTGGCGCCCAGCGGCTTGTCCAATGACGATCGCACCTACTTGGCGCAGCTCGTCGCGGCGCAGACCGGGCTCAGCCAGGATGAAGCGCAGCGCCGGGTTGACGCCGTGACCGCCCAGATGAAGCAGGATGCGACCCAGGCCGCCGAGACCGCGCGCAAAGCGGCGGCTTATCTGTCGTTCTGGACTTTCATGTCGCTTCTTTTCGGCGCCGTCTGCGCAACGCTGGGCGGCGTCCTCGGCGGCGATTTGCGTGACGAATTCGCAACGCGCACCGCGGTCGCGACTTCGCCGCGTTGATCGCGACAAGTCTTCACGTCGCAAAAGGCCGGCGCGCCAATGCGCTGGCCTTTTTGTTTCTGCCGGAACTTATGAAAAGACACAGTGAAAAACACATGACATGCCGCGCGCGGTTCCCGGAACGAGTTGCCGCGCGCGTTCGTTGGCTTTGGTAGCGGGCGTCAACATGATCCCGAACAACTCTGGCCTCGGATTTGATCCGAGGCGGGCAGGCTTTGGAACCAAGATCAATGCTGGAAAAGCCCGTCACCACCACAAACCAACACGAGTAGGAAGCCACCGCTATGGGACTGTTCACCAAAGACATCAAGACGATGGAAGATTTGTTCACGCACACGCTCCGCGACATCTATTACGCGGAGAAGCAAATCGTCAAAGCGCTGCCCGACATGATCGAGAAGGCGAGCGATCCGCAGCTCAAGCAGGGTTTTCAGACGCATTTGCGTGAGACCGAAAACCACGTCAGGCGGCTGGAGCAAGTGTTCACCTTCGTCGGCCAGAAGGCGCAGGGCGTCGATTGCCCGGCTATCGACGGCATCATCAAGGAAGCCAAGGAAGTCGCCGGCGAGGTCGACAAGAAGTCGGTGCTCGATGCCGCGCTGATCGCCGCGGCGCAGGCCGTCGAGCATTACGAGATGACGCGTTATGGCACGCTGATCGCATGGGCCAAGCAACTCGGCCGCAACGACGTCGTCACGCTCTTGAACCAGACGCTCGACGAAGAGAAGGCGACCGACAAGAAATTGACCTCGATGGCCGAGAGCCAAGTCAACCGCAAGGCGGCTTAGCCCACGCACGGCCGTTGTGACGGCAGCGCCGCGCCAGCCCGCGGCGCTGCTTGTCTTCTGCAGCAACCCTCTTGAGCCTTTGCCAATTCCCTGTTCTGTTGCGGGCACAATTCGCAATAGGTGAGGGACATGCTCAAGTCGACCCGTAAAAAAGCATCGCATAAGGCCATCAAGCAGCAATTGATCGTCGCCGGCAAAGTGCTGGTGGCGCAGGGTCAGGACGACTTTACCCGCGGCCATATCTCGTTTCGGCTGCCGGACGATCCGGGCCGCTTCTTTATGAAGGCGCACAGCCTCGGGCTTGACGAAATCACGCCGCAAAACATCCTGACCATCGATCTCGACGGCAAGGTCGTCGCCGGCACGGCGCGGCGCCACAGCGAGGTTTTCATCCATTCCGAGATCTTCAAGGTCCGCGCCGACGTCAATTGCGTCATCCATACCCATCCGACCTATTCGATCGCGCTGTCGGCAACCGGCCGGCCGCTCAAATGCTACAGCCAGCCTGGTGCGCTGTTTCATGACGCGCTCGGCACCTATACCGACACCATCAATCTGATCCGCAGCCCGGCGATGGGCGCAGGCGTCGCCCGCGCGCTAGGGCGGGGCAGGGCGGTGCTGTTAAAAAACCACGGCGTCGTCGTCACCGGGGGAAGCATCGCGGAAGCCGTGATCGGCACCATCATGCTGGAGAATGGCGCCATGGTGCAATTGCTCGCCGAAGCCGCCGGCGACCTGGCGCCGGAATTTCCGCGCGCCGATATCGAGCGGCTCAAAAACGACATCAGCCAAAGCGAGCAGTTTGCGATCAATTTTGATTATCTGGCGCGGCGCGTGAAACGCGGCGGCAGGTAACGGTCGGCAGCCGGCAAAGCGGCATGAGCTTAAGATCGCATCAAAAAGACCGCCGCGACACCAACCCTGCATTGGGCCGCCGCAAGCTCAAGCTCGGCACCTTCCAGACCAATCTCGACTCCGGCTGCGTGATGTCGGATCTCGACGGGCGGCTGGAATTGACCTGGCCGAACACCGTGACCTTGGCGCAGCTCGCCGATGACATGGACTTCGAGGCGCTGGTGCCGGTGGCGCGCTGGCGCGGCTTCGGCGGGGCGACCGATCCGCAAGGCCCGGGTTTCGAGACTTTCACCTGGGCCGCCGGCATCGCCGGCGCCACCAAAAATTCCGGCGTGATCTCGACTTCCCATGTCGCACTCAATCATCCGATCATTGCCGCCAAGCAATCGACCGTCATCGATCACATTTCCAACGGCCGCTACACGCTCAACGTCGTCAACGGCTGGAATTATCCGGAAATGGAAATGTTCGGCGTCGCGCTCCTCGAACACGAGGACCGCTACGCCTGCGCCGAGGAATGGCTCGCCATCGTCAAGCGGCTGTGGACCGAGGACGACAAATTCGACTTCGACGGCAAGTTCTACCGCATCAAGGGCGGCTATCTGCAGCCGAAGCCGATCCAGGCGCCTTATCCGGCGATCATGAATGCCGGCTCGTCGGAGCGTGGCCGCCACTTCGCCTGCCAGCACTGCGATCTCGTCTTCACCAATATCCGCAGCCACGACCTCGCCACCAATACTGCCCATGTCGCGGCCTATCACACGCTCGCCCGCGAAACTTACGGCCGTGAGGTCAAAGTGTGGAGCAACGCCACGGTGATCCAGGCCGAAACCGAACAGGAGGCGCGCGACTTCTATCGTTATTATGTGCACGAGAAGGGCGACTGGGTCGCCGCCAGGAACGTCATCGACACCATGGCGGCCGAGATCAACAAGCGCGACTATCCGGAGGAACGGCGCAATGCGATGGCCGAGATGATGATCTCCGGTTGGGGCGGCTTTCCGCTGGTCGGCACCAAGGAGCAGGTCGTCGATGGACTTGCTACGCTATCCAAGATCGGCCTCGACGGCGTACTGCTGTCCTGGCCGCGTTACATCGAAGGCATGCGCGAGTTTCGCGACACGACTTATCCGATCCTCAAGCAGGCGGGACTGCGGGACCCGGTGTGATGGCGATCGGTCACCAGCTATCGGGTGGCGCACAAGGGCCAGATCCCGTGCAGATGTTGCTGCAAAACGGGGCATGCGTCGGCGAACAGCCGCCCCCGCCGCCACCGGGGACCACGTCATAAAGCGGCGGACGTACGTGGGTGGCGGCATGATGTTTGGTCGCGGCCGATGCCGAAAAGGTGGTGCTGAGAACAATTGCGGCGGAAAGCGCAACTTTTGTCTTGTGGAGCATTTTCGTATCTCGCGGTTGGACTTTGCGACTTGGCTCGAAATTGGTTGGCATAGCCGGGCAACACAGAACGAGACCCCAAAACGCCTCGTTTGTTCCCGTGTGTAAAATTAAGTTGATAGGTGTCGCAGTACGGCTTGCCTCCGCTATCCGACATCGAGCGTGCCAACAGCAAGTTAAACCCGCCAGGCTTTGACCTGCCGCACCATGGTCCAAATGAGCGGGTCAAGATCGACGCCCATATTGGTTACCCGAGTGTTGGCGAAGGCCGCCCAGCAGAAGCCAGAGTGGGTGCGCACCGCAATCGTTTCGGTGCCCGACAAGGTGCCATTGTGCCACCAATTATTGGCGGTATTGACCTCCCAGCCCTTGGCATAATGCGGATTGGCGGTGGACGCCGTGGTCATGATCGCAAGCGTCTGGGGTGTGAGAATATTGGGCGGCGCGGCAAAGCCGTCGACATGCATGAAAAATTGCACGAAGTCGGCCGGCCGCGCGATCCAGCCACCGTGCGAGTCCATCCGCGTGACGTTCATATTGTATGGATTCTCGCGGTCTTGGCCGTAATATTTAACTTCGTGCGGCTGCCGTTGCGCCAGCGTATTGCCGGCGATGGTCATGTCGGTGATGCCGCAGCGCTCCAGCACCGCGGTCCGCACATAGTCGGCATAGGGCCGGCCCGTGATTTTTTCGATCACGCGTCCGAGCACGCAAAAGCCGAAGTTGGAATAGGCGTAATTTGTCCCTGGCGGATGATCGAGCGGCCGGGTGCGCAGCGTAAACGCGATCAGCTCGTGCTGGCTCATTTCCGGGTTGTGAAACATCGGATCGTGGCCATCGTTGTTGGGCCAGCCGCCGGCGGTGTGCGTCAGGAGATGCTCGATCGTGATGTCTTCGATCCCGGGATGGAACGGCGGCTTGCCGTAATCGAGGCCGGTGATGGCGCCGTGGCCGAACACCTTGTCGGCGAGCTTGATACGCCCGGCTTCTATCAGCGAGAAAATCGTCACCGAGGTCAGCGTCTTGGTCACGCTGGCGATCCGGAACAAATTCTCCGGCGTCGCCGCTACCCGGTTTTCCCGGTCGGCGAAGCCGAACGCGCTCTGATACACAAGCGTGCCGCCGTAGCCGATGGCGATCGACAGCGCCGGTACCGCGTATTTCTTCATGAAGGCGCCGGCGAGCGCCGCCATCGCCGCGGCTTCGTCCGCCGTCGGCTGCGGGACCTCGTTGGCCGGTTGTGCGCGGGCGGCCAACGGCCAAGCCGCCGCGGAAGCGCCAATCAATGCGAGAAATTGCCGACGCCTCATGGGATACCCCCGCTCCAGGATCAAAGGCCGCCATAGTGTATCGTGTTAGTCGCATTGCGCATGACAAAGGTTTCGGCCGCCCCTATCGTTGCCGGTCTTGTATCTGGCTATGCTCAGTGAGTTCGGACCCGTCTGACAGCCGGGCGTGCGATCTAGGCGATTGCGGTCTAGGTGATATCGATGACAACTCCGGATATTCGTGCCGCCCTCGACCGTCACTGGGCGGCGTCCGATGGCAACGACTTCGAAACCGAACATGAGATTTATTGCGATGATGCAATACTCGATTATCCGCAGTCGGGAGAGCGCATCCGGGGCAGGCGGCATATCCAGTTGTCACGGACTGCTCAGCCGAACAAAAAGCGGTTCAACGTCAAGCGCATCTTGGGCAAAGACGATCTTTGGATCACGGAACTGGTGATGACATATGACGGCCAGCCGTCCTATGTCGTCAGCATTATGGAATTTCAGGGCGGCCAGGTGGCCCATGAAACCCAATACTTCGGTGATGCCTTCGCGCCGGGCCCATCGCGTGCCCAATGGGTAGAACCGATGCGCTAGCGGTCCAATTCTAACATTTAAATCCGCCAACCGGAGGATAGGCGCCATGGAACGCGCGAGAACTTACCGTGATGTCGCAATAGAGCAGATGCTGGGAACCGTCGCCGAAGCGATGGATCAGGTGATTGACTATTGGGCAGACCTGCCGGCGCCGATGAAACAAGCGCTCGAAGAGTTTCGCGCCCGACTAGGGGCGGCAATTGATTCCGTGGAATTTGTTAAACGGGCGCTCGACAGGGAAGTTCACGAAACCGACCGCGACAAAGGCCCGGCCTGATGTCTGCTGCGGTGCACGAGTCCGGTTATGGGCCTTAGGATGGTACGCCCGTGACTGCCTGCGAGCGACATCAAGCGTTCGGATCATTCGCATTCGGATAGAAAAGCTGTTGCCCGTTGATCTTGTAACCGGCAATGACCTTCTGCCCTTCCGGCGAAATCAGCCAGTCAATGAATTGCTGACCAAGCTCCTTCTTTACGCTTGGGCATTTCGCCGGGTTTACCAGCATTACGCCGTATTGATTGAAGAGGCGCTTGTCGTCCTCGACCAGGATGGCCAGATCGCCCCGATTTTGAAAGGCAAGCCAAGTGCCGCGATCCGACAGCACGTAGGCATTTGATGCTGATGCCATATTGAGCGCGGCGCCCATGCCTTGGCCTATTTCCTTGTACCAAGGGCCTTTATCCTTCGCTATGTCGATGCCTGCATCCTTCCAAAGCGCGAGTTCGGCAATATTCGTACCGGACCGGTCGCCGCGTGAAATAAACGGCACGGCCTTGGCTTTGACCTTCCGCAACGCCGTCAGAACGTCTTTGCCTTTAACGCCCGCCGGATCGTCTTTGGGGCCAATCAGGACGAAGTCGTTGTACATCACCGGATAGCGTCTGACGCCATATCCTTCTGCCAAGAATTTCTCCTCAGCGGACTTGGCGTGAACAAACACTACGTCGGCATCGCAGCGCCGCGCGGTATCGAGGGCTTGTCCCGTGCCTTGCGCCAACACTTTCACTACGATGCCAATCTTTTCCTTCACAATCGGAAGCAAGTAGCCATAGAGACCGGAGTCCTGTGTCGAGGTGGTCGAGGCGACAACAATCGACTTCTCTTGCGCGTGAACCTGACTGCAAGTCAAGGCCGTGGCCGTCATGGACAGTCGCGATTACTGACGCCTTCAAGAACTGCAGCCATCGGTTCATGAAACCAATCGCCCCGACAAAGTTGAGAATTTAGCTCGTCTAGCGGGACGTCAATGCACGTCCGAAAACAAGGCTCAACGCGCTAACGGCCATCGACAGGATGATGAGAATAATTCCCAAAGCAAGGGCGAAACTCAATTCGCCTTTGCTGGTCTCCAAGGCGATGGCCGTTGTCATCGTGCGGGTATAGCCCCGGATATTGCCGCCGACGATGATAATCGCACCGACTTCCGCTATTGCGCGACCGAAGGCCGCAAGGAAGGCGGTCAGCAATCCATCTCGGCCAATAAGCATGATCGGAATCATGGCTCGTAAACGTGAAGCACCATCGACCAACAGGGCGTCGCCATAGGCGGCCCAGTTGTCCACCGACATACGATGGACAAGCGCGACGACAATCGGGATGTCGAGCAGCGGTTTGCGCGACCACCATCGCAGTTGGCGTAAACAGGATACCCAACGATCCGAGCGGCCCGGAACGCGACAAGAGCAGATAGACGACAAGTCCGACGACGACCGGCGGCAAACCTAGTAGCGCATTGGTGATGACGATCAATGCGCCTCTGCCCGGAAAGCGGTATATCGCCAACGACATGCCAAGCGGCGATCCGATGACAAAGGCGCAAAAGCTGGCTGTGAGGCTGACGCCCAGCGACAAGAAAACGATTTCGCGCAACTCCGGATCGAGGTGAACGATCAGAGCCGCCGCCGTATAGAGCGCGCCGGTAAAGTCCTGCATCGTCCACTTAATACCCTACGCCTATGGAAATCCGCAAAGTGCAGGCACCCTGTAGGGGGGCGCGCGCCGCAGGCGCAGGGGCTGCATGGCGTCAGGGGAGGTAAAAAGGAAGAAGCGCAGGTCGCATGGAGCGAAGCGGGCTTCATCTTGGCTCCGCTCGCAATGACATTCCGGATCGGATAGAAATGGGCGCAAGCCCACCGCACCACCCAGCCAATAGGAATTACCAATGCCACGCATGAAGGGCGCCGAGCTTATACCGAATATCTGGTTGAAAACGACATCCCTTATGTCTTCGGCATTTGTGGGCACGGCAATGTCGGCATGCTCGATCCGCTCTATGAGGCGCGCGACCGCATCAAGCTTATCTCACCGCGCCACGAGCAGGTCGCGGCCCATATGGCGGACGCTTATTTCCGCATCAAGCACAAGCCGGTGGCGACGCTGACGTCGTGCGGGCCGGGCTCCGCCAATATCGTCATGCCGCTGGCCTGCGCGCTGACCAATTCCTCGGCGGTGTTTGCGATTACCGCCAACGTGCCGACCTCGCAGTTCAACCGCAGTCCGTTCCAGGAAATCAACCGGCATTATCAGGCCGATTTCGTCAATGTGCTGCGCCCGGTGGTCAAGCGCAGCTTCCAGCCGACCCGCGTCGACATGCTGCCGCTGGCGTTGCGGCAGGCGATGACCACGATGCTGTCGGGGCGGCCAGGGCCGGTGAATATCGACGTGCCGTTCAACGTCTTTCAGGAAGAGGACGAGGTCGAGCTGCCGCCGCCGGCGCCGCCGTTTAATTCGCAGCGCGGCGGCGCTTCGCCGGAGGACATTGCGCAGGCGCTCGACATGATTTTAGCCGCGCAGCGGCCGGTGATCTTCATCGGCCACGGCGTGACGCTGTCAGAAGCAAGCCGCGAACTCACCGAGTTCGCCAAGAAACTCGGCATTCCGGTGATTTCGTCGCCGAACGGCATGGGTTGCCTCGACATGACCGATCCGCTGTCGCTCGGCTTTATCGGGCGGAACGGCGCGTTTCCGGCCAACGAAGCCGGCCGCCGCTCCGACCTCGTCATCGCCATCGGCGCGCGCTTCGACGATCGCTCGGCGTCGTCGTGGATGCCGGGCTATTCGTGGAATTTTCCATACGACCAAACTCATCCATGTCGACGTCGATCCGTCCGAGCTCGGCCGCAATTATCCGCCCGATCTCGGCATCCTTGCCGATTCGCGCACGTTCTTGCGCCAAGTCTTGGCCGAGACTCGATCACCGCGGCGCAAGCCCCCGCCCCTAAGAGTGGCTCGCCGACATCGCCAAGTGGCGCGCGGAATGGGAAAAATTCGTCGCGCCGAATTTCGAGATGCATGCGATGCCGATGCGGCCGGAGCGCGTGGTCGCCGATTGCCAGGCGGTGATGCCGGCCGACGGCATCCTCTGCTGCGACGTCGGCGTCAGCCACAACTGGTACATGCAGTTCTGGAATGCGCGAAAGCCGCAATCGATGCTCAATTCCTGGGGTTTTTCCGGCATGGGTTTCGGCGCCTGCGGCGCGCTCGGCGCCAAGCTTGCGGCGCCGGACCGGCCGGTGGTCGCGGTCACCGGCGACGGCTGCTTCACCATGGTGCCGCACGTGCTGTGCACCGCGGTCGAATACAATATCCCGGTGGTGTGGGTGATCTGGAATAATTTCGGCTGGGTCTCGATCCGCGACATTCAGCTCGGCATGTTCGGCGGCCGCGAATACGGCACCATGTTCCACCAGGGCGCCAACAAGAAGCCGTACAATCCCGATCTCGCCGCTTGGGCGAGAGCCGCAGGCGTCGATGCGCTCACGGTGACCAAGTCGCAGGATTTCCGTGGCGCACTCGAACACGCAATCAAGGCCAACAAGCCGTTCCTCATCGACGCCCATGTCGATGCCGAAGTGCGGCCGCCCTCAACCGGGGCTTGGCAATTGCCGCCGACGCCGCACAAGGAGCCGGTGTTCGGTCACCGCTTTATCCCGGACGCCGCGCCGGTGAAGTGACCGCGACGCCGACAACAAAAAATTGCAATCGAAAAGACCGGCACGCCGCCTTTCTTGATGGATGGCGTCCGCCAAAGCTGTTCCTCGAATTAATATCCCGGTCAGGTCGTCGTAAGACGCGATCGCCCATCTATGCGTTGTAGTTCGGCATAGAGCCCGCTGGCAGTGAGCCAATTGAGAAGAGCGGGTTCGCAACGGAGATCGTTATGACGCAAGCAACTCCCCCGCATTCCGCAAAACCCAGGCTCCTGTCGGGCCGCCGCATCGTGCTGTTGGCGTCCGTGGCCGCAGTCGGCGGCGCATTGCTGCTGGCCGGACCGTTTAGTCAGGGCTTGGCGGCTACTGGGCAACACGCTCGGTACGCCGAGCGCGCACGCGGCCGATTCGTCAGTCGCGGTGCAGCAGCCGCTGGCGCATCCGCAAGGCTTCGCCGATCTCGTTGCCAAAGTGAAACCGGCGGTGATCTCGGTGCGCGTCAAGATTCCCTGCCTCCGCCGAACCGGCGATGGCGCAGCAAATGGGCGATAACGACGACCAGCAGCAAATTCCGTGCGCAGCCCGGCTCGCCGCTTGACAAGTTCTTCCAGCAATTTGGCGATCAGTTCGGCCACCAATTCGGCCAGAACGCGCCGGGGAACCAATCGCCGAACAATCAGACCATCGTCGGCGAAGGCTCCGGCTTCTTCATCTCGCCGGACGGCTATGCCGTGACCAACAATCACGTGGTCGATCACGCCAGCTCGGTGCAGGTGACGACCGACGATGGCACAATCTATACGGCCAAGGTGATCGGCGCCGATCCGAAGACCGATGTCGCTTTAATCAAAGTCGACGGCAAGAACGACTTCCCTTACGTGAAATTCGCCGATCACCCGCCGCAAGTCGGCGACTGGGTGGTCGCGGTCGGCAATCCGTTCGGGCTCGGCGGCACGGTCACGGCGGGCATCGTCTCGGCGCGCGGCCGCGACATCGGCGCCGGCCCGTACGACGACTACATCCAGATCGACGCGCCCATCAACAAAGGCAATTCCGGCGGGCCGGCCTTCGACGTCGAGGGCAAGGTGATCGGCATCAACACCGCGATCTATTCGCCGTCTGGCGGCTCGGTCGGCATCGGCTTCGATGTTCCGGCCGATACCGCCAAGACGGTCGTCGCTGCAGATGAAAAAACACGGCCACGTGACCCGCGGCTGGCTCGGCGTGCAGATCCAGCCGATGACGCCGGCCATCGCCGACAGCCTCGGCCTGAAGAAGGCGAGGGCGCGATGGTCGACGATCCGCAGAGCGGACAGCCCGGCCGCAAAAGCCGGCATCAAGTCGGGCGACGTCATCACTGCGGTCAACGGCACGCCGGTGAAGGACGCCCGCGATCTCGCGCGCACCATCGGTATGATGGCGCCGGATTTGCGGTCAAGCTCGACATTATCCGTCAAGGCGAGCAAGCGACCATGGCGGTGACGCTGGCGCAGATGCCGAAGAGCAACAGGCCAGCAACGACCCGGCAAAATGCGGGGCCGAGCAGGCGTGCCGCATCTCGGCCTGCACGGTGGCGCCGGCAAGTGACGTCTCGGCGCCGGCAGCGTGGCGTCGTCGTCACCGGCTGTCGATCCCAACGGGCCTGCGGCCGAGCAGGGCTTCCAGACCGGCACCGTCATACTCGATGTCGGCGGCAAGACGGTCGCCAATGCCGGCGACGTTCGCCAAGCGCTGGTGATGCCAAGGCGCAAGGCAGGCACGACGTGCTGATGCGGGTGAAGACCGGCGACGTCACGCGCTTTGTGGCGATGCCGCTCGGCAAGGCGTGAGGAAATAGGCGAGTAGTGATCGGCGCGGGCGGTGCCGCTATTGTCTCCCGGCATGTCGCCGAGGCCGATCGTGTGGGGGCGGGTTTCGACCCGTCCCCATTCGTTTGCGGCGCCGCTTCGTTCAGGCGGCCGAACGGGTCAGCCGGTTGCTGTTGGCGTGCACGCAATCGGCCAATGGCGCGTAGGCTCGCGCGGCGGCGGCATAAAGGTCAAGCCCTTCATCCAAGGCCCGCTCGGCGGCTAGTCCGGCTTTGGCGAAAGCCAGGAATTTTTCCGTCACCATGTTGGTCGCTTCTTCGATCACCGTGTCCGGAGCGCTTGAGGCAAACAGCATGAGCCGCGCCGAAATGACGTTCTGCGCCTCGCAGGTGAAACGGACGGCCTCGAACCAATTATTCCAGAAATTGTTCATGTCATCCTCATCGCAGCGGCTTAAAAACCGGCCAATGGCATTGCCGCTCGATGGGAGCAATGTGGCGTAAATTATATAAAATTGACGCGTGCGATTTGCTAAAATTGCAGCGATTGCGGTAACCGTCGTGCTGCGGCGCGCGCGGCTTTACGGCCCTGGCGATGACGCTAATCCCCGGGCAGCGCTTGAAGAAATGATAAATCTCCGGAGCCTGCAGCCACATCAATGAATAGGTCAGGCCGCCATTTTTGGTGATCCAAGCCTGGATGTCGGGCGGATAGTCTTTCCACAGGCTCGGCGTCACGAAATAGGGAAACGCCAAATGGAATCCGAGCGACCCCTTGGGCGTGGCGCAGATATTGTCGCGCGGGATGTAGCCGGCCAGCACGGTGCAGGCGGACACGCACGGTCCGGCAATGCGCACATTGGCGTGCGCGTCGGCGAGCTTTTTCCATTTCGCTTCGTAGGCGACAAGGAAGCCACCGTAGTCGCCGGAGACTTCTACGGTCTCCGCGCGCGCCATCGACATCGCCAAAGATAAAAAAACGATCACGAGGGCTTGCCAAGCTCTCATCGCCAGCTCCGTTCCGCTCGGGAAATTGCACTTTTGAACTCACTCTAAACCGAAGGCCAGTGGAAGCAGCCGCCGGTCACCGGTTCCATAGTAGCATAAATCGTGGCGGGGATGCGCACCGCGCCATTGATTTGTCCCGATCCGGTGCTACGTCGCCGCCGGCATGGGCACTGCCATAAAACTCACATGTTCGATCGCCTACGCCGAGCGATCCGGCACCGGCTCATATCTGCAACCCCGACGGCGCCGTCGCGGCGCCCGTGGTGGTGTTTTTCTACGGTGGCGCGTGGCGCAGCGGCAATAAAGCGCTGTATCGCTACGTCGCCAAGGCGCTGGCGCGCCGCGGTTATGTGGCGGTCGTTCCCGATTATCGCATCTATCCGGAAGCGCGTTACCCCGACTTCCTCGAGGACGGCGCCCAGGTCGTGCGCTGGGTCAGGGACAATATCGGCCGCTTCGGCGGCGACCGGGCAAGATTTTTTTGAAAGGCCATTCAGCCGGCGCGCTATCGCGGCGATGCTGTCGATCGACAAGCGCTGGCTGGACAAAGGTCGGGCTCTGCCCCCGGGTCGCGACATCGCCGGCCTGATCGGCCTTGCCGGTCCCTACGATTACCTGCCGCTGCGCGACGAAACGCTGAAAGCGATCTTCGGCTGTGCCGACCGGCCGGAGACGCAGCCGATCTTCCATGTGGGCGCCCGGTGCACCGCCGGCGCTGTTGATGATTACCGGAAGCCGCGACCGCCTGGTCGATCCCTGGCATTTCTACCCGTCTTGCGGCGCGGCTCGTCCGCCGCCGGCAATGCCGCGACGGTTAAGACCTATGCTGCGGGTCGGCCATTACGTCATCATCGCCGCCGTTTGCGCCGCTGTTGCGTTTTCTCGTTCCGGTGTTGCCCGACGTCGATACGTTCATTGCCGAAACTTTGCATTTGCAGGCGTCGGCCAGGGAAGCGGCGCCGCCGGTCGATTATCCAACCGACCGAACGATTGTGACCGCCGGCGCATAACGGCGCGCGGCGGCGTTGCGGCGGCGGTTATGTTGCGGCGCACTGTTGCCGCCTTGCTAAGCGAAGCCAACAGGTAAAAGCTAGCGCGTGCGAGTTACGCCTGCGCGGCCGGACGCAATAGCGTCGATGAGGTGCGCAGAAATAGCGTCGCGATAGTGACACTGTCGCGCAACAAAAAAACGGGAGAACGCTCACGGCCGTCATGCTCGACCCATTGGGCGCGCAACAAAGCGCGCAACAAAACCTGGCCGATGCCGCCGCGACGCAGCGCGGTTCAAATGAGCTGGTTAGGCTCATTCGCAAATTGCGTTGGATCGGCATGGAAGAAGAGGCCGAGCGGCTGCAAGCGGAACTGACCGACCGGCACGCTCCGGCCGCCGACAGCGTCGTTGCCTTGTCGGGCGAGACGGATTGATTACCCGGCCATTAGCGCGATCGGCAAAGCTCGAATGCCGGAGGAAAGTCAGCGCCAAAGGGAGGGATTACAATGATCGCAATCGAGGCACTCGCCACGCTCGCTGTGATGTGGGCTCTGGTGCTCTGGGGCTCGATCTACTTCAACCGCAACGTAATCTAAGACATGCGGGCAAATCCAAACGTCAACGGTCGGGGAAGTAGGCTCCGAGATCGTTGATCGCCAATAGAGCACGGCGCGCGAGATCGGCTTGGCTGCGACTGCCGGTCCGCTCGAACGCCGTCTTGAGGTGGAATTTGACGGTGTTCATCGAAATTCCTTCCCGCTCCGAGTAGTCTTTGAGTTCTATGCCGGCGAGCAGCGCCTCCACGACTTTGGCGGCGCCAAGCGGCACTTGCAGCATGTGCGCGAGCCGCTGCACGGTAGCGACAATGCGCCGGCTCGGATCGTGGATGGCGATCAGGATGCCGCGCCGCGTCCGCTGTAGAATGTCTTCGGTCGATGGCAGCGGCGCAACGAGCGCCACATAGGCCGGACGGTCGGACGGCCGCTTGATGAAATGAGTTCGCCGGTGCCGCCGCGCAACACATCGGATTGCAATGCCGCCAGACGCTTTGCCGCCGCATGGTCGGCTGGCAAGAGCCGGCCTTGCCGGTCGAGACTGATACCGTCGCGCGCGTTCGCGATGGCGCGGGCCGCCGCATTGACGAACAAGGACGGTCCGTCCCCGGAGATTGCGATGATGCCGGCGGTGTTGCGATTGACGACCGATTTCAACAGCTCATGGCGCGTCTGGCTTTGTAGAAAAACACGGCGAATTTGCAGTGCACGGGCAAGATGCGGGGTAAGCCGTTCGAGACGAATGATGTGGTCGTCGTCGAAATAGTTCCTGTCCGGTGCCCTGATGCATGCCGATGATGGCGAAGCGACCGGCCGTCGAAAGCAGCGGCGCCCCGAGAGTCCCTTCGATACCGTACGGGCGAAAAAATTCGTTGAGAAACATGGAGTGCGTAGAAATTCCGGTGTGAATATCCGATCGGTGGTCGTTGCCGTTCCGGTCTGTAGAGCGGCGAATTTCATGGGCGCAGGGTCGAAATCCGCGTACCGGGCATAACTACGCAGGAATGCGGCGTCGGTGATCCCGACCCCGACGGTGAATTGGGCCTCGGGGTTCGCCTGGTCGAACTCGCCCAATGACACGCCGGAACTGTCGAAATACTGCCCGATCAGCTCGATCGCCCGTTCCAACTCCGTCGGATCACATGCGCCGCGATAGATCGCATCGATGATCTTTTGCTCCAGTTCGGCGCTGTCAGGCATCGGCAGCTTTTCTCACTCGGCACCGTCGCCAACAAGTGAACCACATAAATTTTGAGCACACTACCCAAACGGGTAGGGACGCAACGCCGTCGGCGTGAGTACTTGCGGATCGTATAACTGTTTGAAGGCGGCGCACGTGCATTTACATCGTTTGGCACACAGCTCGAGTGGACCCATTTACCGATCCCAGCCTACTTCACATCACAGGTGCATGACATGCCGATGAGAGGCGAGCTTGCCGCGCCGGCATCGCGGTCAGAGCACGGCGGGGGGGAGGCGGATACCTGGGCGGTTATCGGTTTTTGCCTGATCGGCCTGGTCATCTCACTCTATTTCGCCCTCAGCGCGCAAGCGCTCGATCAGCTCCCCCTACTCATCGTGCAGTACAATCTTGGGTGAGACGATGCGCGATTTCTCCAACACGCGCCTGTCGGCATCGCCAGTCGCGATCTGATGCCGTTCCCGCATTACCCGTTTTGAGCTCGAAACGAGTAGCCAATGGACGTCATACGTCGGTGGCTGATCTATCGCCGCCTGCTCAATGAACTCACCGCCGTTCCGAGCTCCGCGCTGGCCGAGCTCGGAACATGCCGAACCGCGTTGCGCGACTTTGCTTGGCATTGTGCGGGGCGCGAAATCAAAAGATGGACGATCGTCCTCGCGCCGCAGGACAGTCGCGCAGTGCCGCGGGCGAATCCGCGGCTCACCGCGGCGGCCGCAGTCTCGCGAAAACTGGTGGTTGACGCCGGGTAGCGGAATAACGACAAAAGGCGTCA
>CAWFLM010000023.1:0-18935 GCA_963816565.1 uncultured Alphaproteobacteria bacterium
TGAGCGGCCCTGCCGACGGTCACTTCGGTGGACGGAATGAAAATTGAATTCGATTGGGATTGAATATCCGCCGCCACATTTTCACATTGAATATGGCGAATATCGCGCCATGATCGACATAGACACCTTGAAAATACTGGAAGGTGATATACCTAGGCCGTATATCGGAAGGTTCTCGCTTGGGGTCAAACGCGAAAGGCGGAGCTGCTCGAGACTTGGGTCATTTGCGAATCTGATCTCAATCCGGGGAAGATCGAATCAAAAAGATACACCGCATACGTTCGGCTCAAGGGGTCATTCACGGGGTTCTACAGAAAGTTTGGGACGACGGGTACGAGGTGTCGTTGATTTCCGGCCTACCATCGCCCGGGGAAAATATTCACCTACTTAAAAAAGCCGAATAACCTCAAAAAGGTCAGGGTCAGCGAGTACGGCCATTCAATCGAAGAAGACTGAAAAAGGTGAAAAATAGATTTTGGCGCGGATTGCTTCGAGCCAAGGCAGAAAGTCAAACACGTCTCCATCAGGTCGTTTCGGGTTGCGCTTTTAGTTTGAGGACGGGACTGGCTTACGATCTCATCGTCATCGGCGCCGGCCCCGGCGGCTATGTCGGCGCCATCCGCGCGGCCCAGCTCGGCCTGAAGACCGCCGTGGTCGAAAAGAACGCGACCTTCGGCGGCACCTGCCTCAACGTCGGCTGCATTCCGTCGAAGGCCTTGCTGCACGCTTCGGAGCTCTACGAAGAAGCGGGCGGCAGATTCGCCGAATGGGATCAAGGTCGGCAAGCCGAGCTGGACCTGCCGGCTGCTCGGCTACAAGGCGCAGAACGTCGACAGCAACGTCAACGGCGTCGCGTTCCTGTTCAAGAAGAACAAGATCGAGACGTTCAAGGGCGCCGGCCGCATCGCCGCGCCCGGCCAGGTCGAGGTCAAGGCCGCCGACGGCAGACGCAATGTTCGAGACCAGAACATCGTCATCGCCACCGGCTCCGATGTGGCGCCGCTGCTCCGGCATCGATATCGACGAGCAGCGCATCGTGTCGTCGACCGGCGCGCTGGAGCTCGCCAAGGTGCCGCAGAAATTGCTGGTCGTCGGCGCCGGCATCATCGGGCTCGAGCTCGGCTCGGTATGGCGGCGGCTCGGCGCCGAGGTGACATCGTCGAATTTCTCGATCGCATTCTGCCGGCATCGATGGCGAAGTCGCCAAGCAATCCATCGCATGCTGCAAAAGCAGGGGTCACCTTCAAGCTGTCGTCCAAGGTCATGCCGTCGACACTCCGGCAAGACGCTCAAAGTGAAGGTCGAGCCGGCCGCGGCGGCGGCACGCCGAAGATGCTCGAAGCCGATGTGGTCCTGGTGGCGATCGGGCGCGGCCTTATACCGAGGGCCTCGGGCTCGAAGCCGTCGGCGTCGAGAAGGACAACCGCGGCCGGGTCATCGTCGATCCGCATTTGCGCACCAATGTCGCCGGCATCTACGCCATCGGCGACGTCGGCGGCCGGTCCGATGCTGGCGCACAAGGCCGAGGATGAGGGCGTCGCGGCCGCCGAGACCATCGCCGGCCAGGCCGGCCACGTGAACTACGACGTTATTCCGAACGTCGTCTACACCAGCCCGGAAGTCGCCTCGGTCGGCAAGACCGAGGAGGAGCTGAAAGCTGCGGGCGTCGCCTACAATGTCGGCAAATTTCCGTTCAGCGCGAATGCCCGCGCCCGCGCCAATCTTGCCACCGAAGGCTTTGTCAAAATCCTCGCCGACGCCAAGACCGACCGCGTGCTCGGCGTGCACATCCTCGGCCCCGACGCCGAGACCATGATTGCTGAAGCCGCGATCGCCATGGAGTTCGGCGCCTCGTCGGAAGATATCGCCCGGACCTGTCATGCCCATCCGACGCTGACCGAAGCGGTCAAGGAAGCCGCGCTGGCCGTGAGTAAGCGCGCGATCAATTTCTGAGTATCCGTCACCCTGAGGTGCTCGACGCTGCGCGTCGAGCCTCGAAGGGCGACGGCCTCGGCGCCTCGGCCGATATCCTTCGAGGCTGGCTCCGCTCGCACCTCAGGATGACGGATTACAGCTCACAACGTCGCGATGAACGGCACCGCATGCGGTGCGTAGAGCCCAAGCATGGTCAGCACGAAACCCAACGCGCCCAGCGCGCCAGCCACCCAGGCGAGTACCAGCATGCCGGTGATCACGGCTGCCGATGCCAGCACGATGCCGACCTGAAACGCAGCCGAGGCCAACTCGTAGTGGTGGTATTTCGCCGTCGCGAGGTCGCGCTCGCCCTCGGCTTCCTTGGCCTGCTCCTCGATTTGCTTGCGCCCATTGCCGGCTTTGGGGTCCGACTCGTAGCGCTCGGCGGTCTGACGCCAGGTCTCGATCTGCTTGTCGATAGCGGCTTTGGCGGCGGCGTCGGTCACCCCGGCGGACAGCAGGCTGGTCTGATCGGCGGCGACGGTGAGTGTTGTCCTGCGGATGTCCTTGGCTTGGAAGAAGTTCCATAAATCGGACGCCTGGATGTTCTTCGTTACCACCTCGGTCTGTGCGCCCTTGCCAAGCGTTTCCGAGAACGACAGGAACAGCGCCAGGATCGCGATCACCAACGCGACCTTCCTGTTGAAGCCTTCGCCGTGCTCGCCCTCCTGCGCTTTTTCGATTGCTTCGTGGATTTCCGACATGTGTTCACCCCCTGTTTGTCATTCCGAAGCCGCGCGACGCGCGGAGTCCGGAATCCATATCCACGATTTGTGACTATGGATTCCGGACTTGCCGCTGCGCGGCAAACCAGAGTGACGGATTAGCACGAAATTCGCTTACGCGCGCGGATGGGCGGAGCGGTACGCCTCGATCAGCCGCTCGGCGTCGACCGCGGTATAGATCTGCGTGGTCGACAGCGAGGCGTGGCCGAGCAGTTCCTGGATCGAGCGTAGGTCGCCGCCGCCGGCCAGGAGATGCGTGGCGAAGGAATGACGCAGCGCATGCGGTGTGGCCGTTTCCGGCAGGCCCAGCGCGCCGCGCAGCCGGGCCATCGACAGCTGAATGAGGCGCGGCGACAGCGGGCCGCCTTTGGCGCCGACGAACAATGGGCCGGCTTCCGGCAAATCGAACGGGCAAAGCGCGATGTAATCGGCGACCAGCTTTTGCACCTGCGGCAACAGCGGCACCATGCGCTGTTTGCGGCCCTTGCCGATCACTGTGAGCGTATCGCGGGCGCCGAAATCGGCGCGATTTAATCCCAGCGCCTCGGAAATGCGCAAGCCGCAGCCGTAGAGCAAACCAAGCACCGCGGCGTCGCGGGCATGGATCCACGGCTCGCGGCCGTCGCCGGCGGCGCTGTCCGGGTCGGCCATGCTTTTGGCGGCGTCGGCGGCGAGCGGCCGCGGCAGGGTTTTGCCGATCTTCGGCGCCCGCACCGCGGCGAGCGCGCCAACCTTGCCCTTGCCGTTCTTTTCGAGAAAGCGGGCGAAGGCGCGCAGCCCCGCGAGGCTGCGCATCAGCGAACGGCTGCCGATCGCGTCGGCCCGCCGCGCCGCCAAGAATGCGCGAACGTCCGCAGGCTTCAGCGCCGCCAGCTCTTTCAGCGACGGCGCGCCGCCGAGGTGCCGGGCGAGAAAGGAAAGAAATTGCAACACGTCGCGCTGGTAGGCTTCGCGCGTCTTTGGCGACAGGTTTCGTTCGGCGTGCAGATGATGCAGCCAATTTTCGATTTCGGCGGCGACTTTGGGGGCGAGGAAGTTGATTTCGATCTTGGGTTTCATCGTCCGCTCGTACCCGCGAAAGCGGGGATCCAGCTCTTTTTCCGAGCATCGGAGGTAATAAATTCCCGCTTTCGCGGGAATGAGCGGAGAATAGGCAATAGCCCTTTCCCCTTCCTAAACCCCCCGGAATCGGCCGAGAATCCTAGCATGGCCAGACGTGTCGTCGATGTCCTGGTCCCGGTCGCGCTCGACCGGGCCTATTCGTACCGGGTGCCCGAGCAGATGACGCTCGCTCCGGGCGACGTGGTGTCGGTGCCGCTGGGGGCCCGCGGCGACACCACCGCGGTGGTGTGGGCGCACAATCCGAAACCCAATCCGCGGCTCGACAACCGGCTCAAGGACGTCGAGGAAAAGCTCGATGTGCCGCCGTTGCGCCCCGAATTGCGCAGCTTCGTCGATTGGGTGGCGAATTACACCGTGGCGTCGCGCGGCATGGTGCTGCGCATGTGCCTGCGCATGGGCGAGCATCTCGGCCCGGAGCGCGAGCGCACTGGCGTCAAGCTTGCCGGACCGCCGCCGCAACGCATGACCGCCGCGCGGGCACGCGCGCTCGAACTCCTCGCCGACGGCATGATGCGCGGCAAAAGCGAGGCCGCGCGCGAGTCAGGCGTCAGCCTCGGCGTCATCGACGGCTTGATCGACGAAGGCACGCTGGAGACGGTGGTGCTGCCGCCGGAGCCGGTCGCGGAAAAGCCCGATCCGGATTTCATGCAGCCCGAGTTCACATCCGACCAGCGCGCCGCCGCCGATGCACTCAAGGCGACCGTCGCCAAAGGCGGCTATGCGGTAACGCTGCTCGACGGCGTCACCGGCTCGGGCAAGACCGAGGTTTATTTCGAGGCGGTGGCCGACCTCATCCGCAGCGGCCGGCAGAGCCTGATCCTGATGCCGGAGATCGCGCTCACAGCGCAATTCTTGGATCGTTTCGCCGCGCGTTTCGGCGTGCGCCCGGCGGAATGGCATTCCGAGCTCACGCCGCGCCGGCGCGCGCGCACCTGGGCGGCGGTCGCCAAGGGCGAAGTCTCCGTCGTCGTCGGCGCGCGCTCGGCGTTGTTCCTGCCTTATGCCGATCTCGGGCTTATTATTGTCGATGAAGAGCACGACCCCGCCTACAAGCAGGAAGACGGCGTGCACTATCACGCCCGCGACATGGCGGTGGTGCGCGGCCATATCGCCAAAATCCCGGTGGTGCTGTCGTCGGCGACGCCGTCGCTCGAAACCGAGGTCAATGCGCGGCGCGGCCGCTATACGCGGCTTTCGCTGCCGGAGCGGTTCGGCGGCCAGCGCATGCCGTCGGTCGAGGCGATCGATCTGCGTACCGAGCGGCCGCCGCGCGGGCGCTTTATCGCACCGACGCTCGCCGGCGCGATCAAAACCGCGCTGGAGCGCAAGGAGCAGGCGCTGTTGTTTCTCAATCGCCGCGGCTATGCGCCGCTGACCTTGTGCCGCGCCTGCGGCTTTCGCTTCTCCTGCCCGAATTGCGACGCCTGGCTGGTCGATCACCGCTTCCGCCGCATGCTGGTCTGCCACCATTGCGGCTTCGCCATGCCGCATCCGGCCAATTGCCCGAAATGCCAGGCGGTGGATTCCTACGTCGCCGTCGGGCCGGGCGTGGAGCGGCTGGAAGAAGAAGTGCGCGAATTGTTTCCCGAGGCGCGCGTGCTGGTGCTGTCGTCCGATCTCGTCGCCTCGGTCGAGCGCATGCGCGAGGAATTCGCCGACATCGCCGCGGGAAAGTTCGACATCGTCATCGGCACGCAGCTCGTCGCCAAAGGCCATCACTTCCCGATGCTCAACCTCGTCGGCGTCATCGACGCCGATCTCGGCCTCGCCAACGGCGATCCGCGCGCCGCCGAGCGCACCTTCCAGCTTCTCCATCAGGTGGTCGGCCGCGCCGGTCGCGATGCGGGCGTGGGCCACGGCTATCTGCAAACCCACCAGCCCGAGCATCCGGTGATGCGGGCGCTCATTGCGCAGGACCGCGAGGCGTTCTACTCCGCCGAGATCGCCGCGCGCGAGGCCGCGCATTACCCGCCATTCGGGAGGCTCGCCTCGATCGTCGTCTCCGGCCCCGACAAGAACGACGCAGCGGGCTATGCCCGCGCGCTCGCCCGCGCCGCGCCGGTCGACGACGCCGTGCGCGTGCTCGGCCCCGCCGAAGCGCCGCTCGCGTTGGTGCGAGGCCGGCACCGGCTGCGGCTCCTGATCAAGGCGCCGCGCGCGTTCGATCTTTCGGCTTACTTGCGCGAATGGCTCGCCGCGGCGCCGAAGAAGCACGGCTCGATCAAGCTCGATATCGACGTCGATCCGCAGAGTTTTTTGTAGGACCGTCATTCCGGGCCGCGCGAAGCGCGGAGCCCGGAATCCAAAATCACCGTCGCAAAGGTTCGGCTCTCTCATCGCGGGCTCGGTCTTTTGCACTTACTACCGCTTTTTCTTCTTCTTGCCCTTCTTCGCGAAAATCGCGTTCCAGTTTTCCTTATAGGCTGCAGTGACCGGTTTCTGGCCTTCGCCCCGGCTATAATTGGAAGGTGCCGCGGCCGCCGTCTCGCCGCCCTCGGGCTTTGGCAAGTCTTTCTTAGACGGTTTTGGGTGCGTCTTTGGGTGCAGCTTCAGCCGCAGTGCTCTCGACCTTCGCAGCGGCGTCCTTTTTTGGTGCCGCGTCGGGTTTTGATTTTTTGTTCTCGCTAGCCATGGTCTTTCCTAATGCTAAGGGGCACTACGCAAATCGCTCCCGCGCTCGGGCGCGGGCTTTCATCGCCTCTTCCTCGCGGTTCCTGAACGGGCTTGCCGTTTCCAGCGCGCCGAGAAGCCGCCGCGCGGTGGCCGAAACTTCCTCGACCGCCCGATTGAAGGCTGCCTCATTGACCCGCGATGGATGGGTGAAGCCCGACAGCTTGCGCACGAATTGCTGCGCCGAGGCGCGGATTTCCTCTTCCGTCGCCGGCGGCTCGAAATTAAACAGCGTGCGGATATTGCGGCACATGGCTGGCTCCGTTGCGAGCGTGGCGATAGTGTAACGCATGTCCCGGCGCAGCGCATCACCACACGTTTCACGCGTCGCCAAACTCGATCGAGGTCGCAAATGCCGCACGAACTAACGAGCCGCCCCGCAACCAGTCTCCTGGCGCTTGCGCTTGGCGCGGCAGCCTTCGGTGCGATTGCGGTGGGAGCACTCGCAGTCGGCCGCCTTGCCGTCGGTCGCCTCTCGATCAAGAAGGCGCGTTTCGGCACACTGGAGGTTGACGAGTTGACGGTGCGCAGGCTGCGCGTTGTCGAACAGGAAGTGCCGAGCGCGCGGCGTCCGCCAAGCCCTTAAGATGGGTTGAGCACTTGACCGCGACCATTGAAACCCTCCTGTTCCTCCTCGCCGTCCTTGTGGTCGTCGCCGTGGTGGCGCGCCGCCTCAACACCGCGCCGTCGATCCTGCTCGTCATCGCCGGCATTGCGCTGGCGCTCCTGCCGGATCTGCCGCGGATCGAGCTCGCTCCGGAACTGGTGCTGCTCGGCATTCTGCCGCCGCTGATCTATTCGGCCGGCGTCGCCATGAGCTGGCGCGAATTTCGCTTCAATCTGCGGCCGATCGCGCTGTTCGCCTTCGGCTGCGTCGTCTTCACCACGGTGGCCGTGGCAGCGGCGGCGCATTGGCTTCTCCACATGCCGCTCGCCGTCGGTTTCGTGCTCGGCGCCATCGTGGCGCCGCCCGACGCAGTGGCGCCGCTGGCGATGGTCCGCCGCCTCGGCGTGCCGCGCCGGCTGGTCGTCGTGCTCGAAGGCGAGGGGCTCGCCAACGACGCCACGGCGCTGATCCTTTACCGCTTTGCCGTCGCCGCGGTTTCGACCGGGCTGTTCTCCCTCGGCACGGCGGCGGGCGAATTCGCCGTCATCGTCGTCGGCGAAATTGCCTACGGCATCGCCATCGGCTGGCTGAGCTTGCAGCTGCGCCGCTGGGCGCGCGATCCGCGCGTCGAGATCACGCTGTCGCTGTTGACGCCCTACGCCGCGTTCTTGCTGCCGCAGCAATTGGGCGGCTCCGGCGTGCTGGCGACGGTGGCGGCCGGCCTGTTCGTAAGCTGGAACGGTCCGTTGCTCATTCCGGCGGCGACGCGGCTGCAAGGCATCTTCTTCTGGGATTTCGTCGTCTATCTGCTCGAAGGCTTGGTCTTCCTGGTCACCGGCATGCAGGTGCGAACGGTGTTCATTCAGATGCACCAGGTGCCGTGGCATCACTTCGCCTATGCGATCGCGCTGACCGTGGCCGTGATTGTCGCAACGCGTTTCATCTGGGTCTATCCGGCGGCGTGGTTGCCACGATGGATCATTCCGTCGCTGGCGCGCCGCGACCCGGTGCCGCCGTGGCGCTGGCTGTTCTTCCTGGGCTTTGTCGGCGTGCGCGGCGTCGTCTCGCTGGCGGCGGCCTTGGCGATACCGCTGTTCACCGCCGCGGGCGAGGCGTTTCCCGATCGCGATCTCATTTTGTTCGTGACGTTCGGCGTCATCGTCGTCACGCTGATCGGGCAGGGGCTGGCGTTGCCGACGCTGGTGCGCTGGCTCAAGCTCAACGAACACGCCGCAGGCGAACGCCAGCGCGAGCACGAGGCCGAGCTAACCGCGCGGGCCCAAGCCTTGAACGTGGGACATGAGCGCTTGCAACAGTTCATCGCCGACGGCCGCGCCTCGCCCGAGGCGCTGGCGGTGCTGCGCGCCCGTCACGAGTACCGGACCGGGCGGCTGCCGGCCAGCGCGGGCGACGGCGACGCCGCGGCGCTGGCCGCCGATTTGAGGATGGAGCTGATCGCGGCGGAACGCGAATTCATCTACAAGCTCCTCCAGGACGGCGCGATCACCGATGAAGCGCGCCGGCGCATCGAACGCGAGCTCGACCTGGAAGAAGCCAGCATCGCCTGCAAGAAGGAAGGCGGCGAGGAGCCGCCGTTATAGGGAACTCGCCAGCTGCGTCGCGCTACGAGTTCCATCAGGTCACGTTATTACCGAATTTCGCCTGTCAGCTTGTTTGCGCCGACAACTTGCCACAATCGAACTGCAAAAAGAGAACTACAATCTCCCTTTAATCGCAATCTGGCGCGGGCGGACCGTCCGATCGGGCCTGCAAGGATGGAACCGCACATGCCGCGCAGACTGGCAATCGCTATTTGTTTCCTGCTCAACTTGGGCGCGGTGGCGCTGGCGCAAACCGCTCCGGATAATAACAAGCCCGCCATCGCCCAACCGACGGCGCCGCCGCCGAGTTCTTCGGAGTCTTCGGGTTCCGAAAACTTGATGGATCCGCCGATGTTGGGCGATCACTGGACTTATGAGGTGCGCGACGAGATTACCGGCGAGTTGAAAAATACGTTGACCAACATCGTCACCGATCTGACGCCGGCAGAGATTACCGTTCGCGTCCAGAACCAGGCTTATTCCCAAGGTCCGACCGTCTTTATCTATGATCGATCCTGGAACCTGAAAAACAGTCCGACCTGGAGGTTCTCGCCCAATGACGGAACCGGCATCGAAATGCCGCTCGCCGTCGGCCATGCCTGGAAATTCCGAGACGATCAGACTCGCACCGGTTATGGCACGACATTCAAGAATGTCGGCACGTCGAAGGTCGTCGGCACCGAGAGTATCAAAACCGACGCCGGCACTTTCGAGGCGCTGAAGATCGAAACCTCGATCAATGGGCACAATGCCAATGATTCGACCAAGCGATTCGAATCCACAGCGGTGACTTGGTATGTTCCGTCGATCGATCATTGGGTCAAGCGGACCGTGAAGTCGGCTTTCAACGGCAACGTCGATGAAAACGATTCGCTGGAATTGGTCGATTACGGCAGGCGCTGAGGCCACGTCGCCGATTTGCAAAATCCCTCTAGGCAAAAGTTCGGGGCTTAGATGCTGCGCCGCCTTCTCGCCGGACTAATATTTCTACAGTGCGTCACTTCGGCGTTTGCGCAAAATTCCGCGCCGAACGCGTCCTCTACGGCCGGCGTAAGCGCCCCGCAAGCACTCCTGGGAGATCATTGGACCTATGAGATAAAAGATGAAATCTCCGGCGCGATCAAATTTACCCGAACGGACATGGTGAGCGACGTCTCGAACAGCGAGATTACCGTCCGGGTCGACTTTGCCAATACCGGCCGGTCCAGCAACATCTTCTACGATGGCTCGTGGAACATCCTCCACGATGGTCCCTTTCGATATTCGCCAAACGACGGTACCGGATTTCACCTTCCGCTGACGGTCGGCGCGCAATGGAAGTTTGCCGCCGACGTGATCAATTCCAGCAATGGACAGACGTTCAGGCGCACCGGTAATTCGCGGGTGACCGGGCAAGACAAGATTACAACCAAGGCCGGAACATTCGATGCCTTCGTTATTGAAACCGACTATGTCGGCAAAAACGTGCAGGATCCGACCCTCATCAATCAGACCTCAGCCCGGACGTGGTTCAGTCCCGATGTCAATCACTGGATCAGACGCAACTTTGTGATCCGGCAGCGCGGCCATGTGGTCCAGAACAACACGATCGAATTGATCGACTACGGCCACAAAAAACAATAACGGCGGCCGGCAATCGAATATTTGCACGATATTCTTCCGCCAATTTGCACCGGGTCAATTATACGTTCCCTGCGCGCCGACAAAGCTGGCGCCAACGCGCTCTTTTCTGTATTGTACGATTATGGAACCACGAGGTATTTATAAAGAGCGCAACGGTTGGGTCACTCAACACAGCGCCCACGTCAAATACGACGAGCACCAGGAGCTTGACGTATCGGAAAACCGCTACCGCGAGCGCGGCTACCAGCCGCCATTCGATCAACTGCCGTGGAAAGGCGAGGCCGAAGACCTCAAACCTTAGGTCAGCCGGCGTCCGGACAATCGCTCAACATCGCGCGCAACGCGGCTTTGCCCGCCCGGTTGGCTTCCGTCATGGTCTCGAAATAGACCCGGGAATGGTCGATCGCGCTGGTTCGGCCGGCGCGATAGATTTCCCAGCGCCATGATTTCGGCGGCGGCGCCCTATTTTTAACGACAACGGAAAAGTCTTCATGATCGATCATAGGGCGAGACAATACCACGTAATCCGACGTATCGCGGAAAGAATGGGCGGTTTTGGAAAATAAACCCGAAACGCGCACTTGTTTAATGTTTTCGCGGCATCCGGCCACGCGTTTGAGATAGTGGCGATCGATTCTCGCGACCGTCAGGAAGCGCAGGACCGTGACGGGCAATTGCCGCGAACAGCGCCAGTGACTACATAAAGGCTGACTTGGCGAGAGCGCGCGATGACCGTTCTCAATGTGCGGCATACGACGATTTACCGTTACAGTCGTCCGGTCATGCTGGGCGATCATCGGCTGATGCTGCGGCCGCGCGACAGTCACGACCTCCGCCTGATCAAAACCAATTTGACGTTCTCGCCACCGGCATCGGTGCGCTGGATGCACGATGTGTTCGGCAATTCGGTCGCTATTGCCTCGTTCTCCGTGCCGGCGGCCGAATTGCGCATCGAGAGCGACCTCGTACTCGAGACCTATACAGCCGAGCGGCCGCCGTTCCAGATCACGCCGGACGCGTCGCGCTATCCGTTTGTCTATTCCGCCGACGATCGCATCGATCTCGGCCGCATGCTGGAACGCCAATATCCCGATCCCAACGACCGGCTCGGCGCCTGGGCGCGCGGTTTTGTGCGCAGCAATCCGACCGATACATCGGCGCTGTTGGCCGATCTCAATAGCGGCGTCAAAGCGCAAATCTTCTACCAAAGCCGCGAAACCGAGGGCACGCAGACTCCCGTGGAGACTTTGATCCGCGGCTGGGGCTCGTGTCGCGATCTCGCCGTGTTGTTCATCGAAGCGGCCCGCAGCCTCGGCTTCGGTGCGCGCATCGTGACGGGGTATCTCTATCGCGCTTCCGCCGATTCCGGTTCGGCGTCCGCCATCGGCGCCGGCGCGACACACGCCTGGGCCGACATCTATGTGCCCGGCGCGGGCTGGATCGCCTACGATCCGACCAACGGCACCATCGGCGGCAAAGATTTGATCCGGGTCGCGGTCACCCGCGACATCAGCCAGGCGGTGCCGATCAAAGGCAGCTTTGTCGGCATCCCCGGCAGTTACCTCGGCATGACGGTCGATGTCGCCGTGGTGTCGGAACCCGCCAGCCCGCGCGAACGTCGTTCAGCCTGACGCAACCGCGCCGCAGGTTTGTTCAACTCATGCGCAGCGGGATGGCGCCTAAGAACTCGCGCTTGCCGATATCGACCCCGCACTGGCGCAGGATGGCGTAGGCGGCGGTGTAGTGGAAATAAAAGTTTGGCAGCACGAAATGGTTGAGATAGTCGTCGCCCTTCATGTGGCCCTTCTTGTCGGGACCGAGTGGAAACGTGATTTCACGCTCGGCTGACGCATCGATCGCCTTCTTATCGAGCGTGTTCAGATAAGCGATGGTCTTGGTGATGCG
Source organism: uncultured Alphaproteobacteria bacterium (assembly GCA_963816565.1). Classification (GTDB taxonomy): domain Bacteria; phylum Pseudomonadota; class Alphaproteobacteria; order Rhizobiales; family Xanthobacteraceae; genus BOG-931. The sequence continues at coordinate 12,228 of CAWFLM010000023.1, forward strand.
CTCTTTGAGCTGCGCGAACGTGGTCTCATTGTCTTCCACTTTCGGCGCTTCGGCGCCGGCGAGGCGCGCGGCGCCGCGGCGGGCTTGATCGGTCGCGACCTGGATCTGCCGGGTGAGGTCGAACATGTCCGGCGTCAGCCGCCAGCGCAGCAGGACTGTGGGCTCGATCTTCTTGGCGGCGGCGAAGGCCTCCGCCTTGTCGAGGATGGCGGACAGCGCATTGAGATTGATTTCGAAAACCGGCAGCGACGCCAGCGACAAGGATTGCGGCATGGATTAAGTCCGTTGGCTGAACTGTCAGGCGATCGGTTACGACGCCGCGATCGGCACGTCGTCCAGGATGGTGTTGGTGTTGTCAACGCTGTCATAGACCGACACCTGGACGATCGGGTAGCCCTTCTTGATCACCAGCGCCGCCGACTGCGCGGCCTCCACCGTCGTATAGGAGCCCTTGGTCTGCCGGTCGACCTGGAGCAAATACCGGCCGCGTTCCGGCCGCTTGCGCTGCGAGAACACGTCGTCGACTGCTTTGTCTTTTCCGGAATCGTCCTTGACCGGCATTTTCATTTGGCGCGGGGCCATTCTAAGCTCCTTGGTGGGGAACGCTCTATTTAGGCCGTTTGGGCGCCGAACGCCAGAGCCATGACGATGATTGGTGATCGATCTCAAGCCGCTTGCAGCCTACGCCAGGAAGCGGCTCGCCGCCGCGGTCGGGCAATTGGCGCAGCAGGCGCCGGGCCTCTCCGCGGCCGCCACCGTCAATGACATTCGCCTCACCGGCATCGCCTACGACGCAAACACGCCGCGCGTCATCGCCGATGCCAGTGGCGCGGTGAACGTCGCGATCTCGTCGCTACAGGGGATGTAAGGTTGAGATCCGGCAGTGGCCCGTATGATAACCTTAAGGCCATTCGTAGGTGCCTTTAAGTCTGGCAGCCCACGCTTTGCAGTCAGCTTCGGTGTAGTTCCTGTGAGAAACGCGAGTTCCGATTGGCGTTGTGACGATGCACGTGCCGGTGGGTGCGGCTTTTACTTTGGCCTTCGTCTTTTTCGTGCTGCCCCTCGTTGCTCTACCGCTTTTCTTTCCTGTCTTGGCCATTGTCCTCACTCCCTCAGTAGACTCGGATGAAATCAAAGTGGCCGCATGCTCGGGTTCAAGCCGTAAGATGCGTTCTCAACCTCAGATAGCGTACCTTAAGGGGGCGGCGTCCCGCCAGTGCTTATGGCGTTGCCTACTGCAGTCCCGATTTGGAGGGCTTGCAGCGCAGTTTGCGTATCGGGACTGGACGGGGGACCGATCGCAATATTCAACGTATGGGTGTTGGTCTTTGTTGCAGAGAACAACGCTCCCGATGATGGGCTCGGCCCTTTGAAATGCAATAGTGTCCAACTTGGTGACGCGCTTGCATTCCATACGATAACAAATTGCACTTGATGGGATATCGTATCGAGCGGTGGATCAACAAACACACTCAGACTGATTGCTGCGTTCTTTAACGTGCCGCCATACTGGGTTGCCGCTGCGGTATTGGCTATTCCAAGTTCGGTAATGAGCCGATCGATGTCCTTTATGATTTGCGCAATGCGCTTCACTTGGTCGCCGTCGAGCTGTTTTGTAAGGTCGATATAGCCTTCCTTCGCTGACGGATCGAACAGTCCAAGTTCACAAGCGACCATGGCGTCATCGGCTGTCAATGATCCCAGACTGGGCGGTGCAGCTGGCCGCTGCCGCATAGCGGTCAAATCGCTGCAATCGGGAACGCCAGGCGGTAGCGGCTTTCGAGGCTGCTTCTTTTTCGATGTTTGTGGCTGCGCGGCGGGGTTCACTCCGGCGATCGCCTTCTGAGCGGTCGCGGCGGCAGCAGCTGAACCGGTCTTAGGCGTCTTATGATATCCAACATTCAAATCGCCATCGTCCACTGGACTAAGCGCCGCCGCGACCCACTCCTTCAATCCGAGATCGCTTTGCAAATCGATTTTGTTCGGAAAGTCGCAATTTTGTTGACCCTTGCCGAATTGGTCTACCAACTCGTCCATCGAAACAGTGAACGTGATGGTCTCATTGCGGGTGGCTGTATTGTTGGCTTGCGCACCTAATCCAAGATTGGCCGATTGAGCAACATTCGCCACTTTCAAAGGTATGGTCGCCGCTCGCAGCGGTTCGGTGAAAGTCACGCCGGGCGTGAGTTGCGATTGGTCATTGACAATGAGATTCAAACTGGCCTGCGCGGTCCAGGAATGCAGCCATTCGTAGCCATAGGGCGCATTTAGCCGGTCCTCAACCGCCGCATATAGATCGCATTTGACGCGACGGACGATCTCGTCGACTTTCGGACCCTTGGCCAGATAATCCTGCGCAGGCACGCGGACACAATTGGCCAAGCCTAGAGTGCTCAATACCGCGCCAAGTGCGGCGATGTGCGACGGCCGAAGCATTCCGCCCCTCAGAGTGTCGCGATGATCTGCTTCAGATCAACGCGCATCCGATCCGCTTACGCGAAATTGCGTTCCCGCAATCAACTCAGACGCTCATGGGAGACGAACGCGGACAACCTACCGAAGGACCGATGGCGCACTTTCGAAATGCAATGAATTCGCCTGTCTTTTCTCGGTCCTCGAAGTCCCTCAATAATTAATTAGTGTTAACGATCGGTTAAATTTCAACCTATTGGTGAACGTTGCCTACAAGCGCTTCAGCGTCGCCGGGTCGGCGTCGCCGCCGTAGAACTTGTCGAGTGCATCGGCAAACTCCTTGCCGTCCGCGGCGACGGCGGCGAACAGCGTCATCGACGAGCGGAATTTGAGATCGTCGGGATAGCCGAGAATGTCCTCGATGGAACGTTCCGGCACGGCGGTGACAAGCCGGGTGCATTCCCGCAGCCGCGGTCCGAGGATCGGATGGTCCAGATAGGCTTGCGCTTCGCCGCGCGAGGCGATGGCAAATTGATTGGCCATCGCGCTCGAGCCGAGCCCCTTGATCTGCGGAAAGATGAACCACATCCAATGGCTTTGCTTGCGCCCCTGGCGCAGCTCGTCGACGACCCGCTCATAGACCGGCGTCTGAGCGTCGACGAATCGCTTGAGGCGATAGGGATCCTCCATCAGGGTCGCGCGCCATCTTTACTCCGCTTCGGATTCCGGCACCGGCACATTGAAGCCGTTGAGCGTCACCGAAACGAGACAATACAATCCGACAAGATAGATCAGTTCGGCGGCGCCGTGCACGCCGAAGGCCGCCACGGCCGCGCGGTAGCTGAGTTCGGGCAGGGTGCCGTGATGCAGGAGCGACGCGGCGACGTCATAGGCCACCCCTTCGTCATGCGTCAGATCGGGCGGGCGCTGTCCGGAGACGATGGTGGCGAGCTTGTCGTCGGACAATCCGCGTTTTTCCCCGGCAATGACATGGGCGTAGAGCTCATAGGACGAGTGAAACCTCGCCCCGGTAACCAGAATCGCCACTTCCCGTACCGGGCGTGGCAACGACGGCGATACCGAAAGCGCCAAAGTGAGCTCCCAGATCGGCTTGCCGAATTTCGGCTCGTGCAGCCACGGATTCCACGGCCCGATCAAGGCGCCGTTTTCGGCGATGGTCGCAAAGCCGGAAAAGTTCTTCTCGATGCCGGCTTTCATGTCGTCGTAGACGGGACGTTGTTCAGGCGTCAGTTCGTCGGGCGGGATCAAGGGCAGGCGCATGAGGTTCTCCTTGCGTGGATGCAGCCCCGGCGTACCGACTATGTGTGACAGATTTAGCGAAAGTGTAGCGCGGACCGGCCGAAGGCGAAATCCGCCGCTTGCTTCTTCGTCTCCTACGCTGGATTAGGGCTTGGCCTAATCCGACCTGCGGAGAAGTTTAGAAAAACGCCTGGATGCCGGTCTGCGCGCGGCCGAGCACCAGCGCGTGGATGTCGTGGGTGCCTTCGTAGGTGTTGACGGTTTCCAGGTTACAGAGCACGCGCATGACATGATATTCCTCGGCGATGCCGTTGCCGCCGTGGATGTCGCGGGCGAGGCGGGCGATATCGAGCGCCTTGCCGCAATTGTTGCGCTTGAGCATCGAAATCGCCGGCGGCGAGGCGGTGCCGGCGTCGATCATGCGCGACAGCCGCAGCGCGGCGTGCAGGCCGAGCGTGATTTCGGTCTGCATGTCGGCGAGCTTCTTCTGCACCAATTGATTGGCGGCGAGCGGCCGGCCGAACTGCTTGCGGTTGAGCGCATAGTCGCGGGCGCGGTGCCAGCAGAATTCCGCGGCCCCGATCGCGCCCCAGGCGATGCCGGTGCGCGCCACGTTGAGGCAGCCGAATGGGCCGGCGAGGCCCGAGACATTCGGCAGAATATTGTCTTCCGGCACCACCGCGCCGTCGAGCACCAGTTCGCCGGTGATCGAGGCCCGCAACGACAGCTTGCCGTCGATCTTCGGCGTGGAGAGGCCCTTGGTGCCGCGTTCGACCAGAAAGCCGCGGATCTTGCCGTCGAGCTTGGCCCAGACCACGGCAATGTCGGCGACCGGTGCGTTGGTGATCCACATTTTGGCGCCGGTGAGACTGAATCCGCCCGGCACTTTCTCGGCGCGCGTTACCATCGAGCCGGGATCGGAGCCGTGATCCGGCTCGGTGAGGCCGAAGCAGCCGACCAGTTCGCCGGTCGCGAGCTTGGGCAGATATTTGCGGCGCTGCGCTTCGCTGCCATAGGCATAGATCGGATACATCACCAGCGACGACTGCACCGACATCAGCGAGCGGAAGCCGGAATCGACGCGCTCGACCTCGCGCGCGATCAGCCCGTAGGAGACGTAGCCCAGCCCGGCGCCGCCATAGTCTTGCGGAATGGTCGAGCCGATCAGCCCGAGCTCACCCATTTCGCGCAGAATCGCCGGATTGAAATTGCCCTCGCGATTGGCGTCGAGCACGCGCGGAAACAGCTTGTCCTGCGCATAGTCGCGCGCGGTGTCGCGCACCATGCGCTCTTCTTCGGTCAATTCGCCTTCAAGGTCGAGCGGATCGTCCCATTTGAAGGCGGCGTCCTTGATTTGGGCGGTTTTCGGCTCGTGCTTGTCCGCCTTTTCCGCAAGTTGGGACATCGGACGCTCCTTGGTGCGTTATCGAGAGACCGACCCCAGTCTATCACGTGTCCCGGGCGCCGCGCACCGCTAACGCGTTGCGCCGCGTCCGGGAAACGGGGTATCTACAAGCCGCACGCGCCCGTAGCTCAGCTGGATAGAGCGCTGCCCTCCGAAGGCAGAGGTCAGGGGTTCGAATCCCTTCGGGCGCGCCAGTCTCAGTCGGTCCGCGCCAAGACCTGCTCCAGAGCCGCAAAGAAACGCGGCCACCCGCCTGTGGCGCCCTGATAGGCCTGCTGCTGATCCGGCCGGAAGCCCGACTGCTCCATGCGCAGGAGGGTCCCGATGCGCGTCGGGGTGAGAGTCCAAGTCACGACGCTCTCAAGACCATAGGCTCCCCAGGTGTAAGACAGCGTTTTGTTCGGCTCGACTGCCAGGACCTGACCGTCGACAGCGCCCCAGTCTGCGCGAAGATTGAAACAGTGGCCGACGACGGGCTTGAAGTCGTTCTTCATCAGCCACTCCTCGATCAGGTGCGGTTGCGTGAGCGCACGCCAGATTTTTTCCGGCGAAAAAGGGACCTCCCGTTCGACGACGACGGAACGCGCTTCGGTCGCGGTATTGGTCATTGGTCCATCCTTTTGAGCAAATCTTCGAGATGGTCGAACCGGCTTTGCCAGAACCCGGCCATTTGACTTGTCCAATCGACCAGCGGCGCCAAGGCGCCGAGCTGCGCGCTAAAGTGCGTCTGGCGGCCTTGGTGGCGGTCGCGCACCAGTCCGGCCTGCTTGAGAACCCCAAGATGCTTTGATACCGCCGGCTGCGAGATCCCGGCCCGAGCCGTCAGCGCCCCGACGGTCTGCTCCCCTTTGCGGCACAACCGTTCGAACAGAGCCCGCCGTGTCGGATCGGCCAATGCCTTGAAAAGAATGTCATTAGGGTCGGGCATCGCGATCAATAACCGATTGGCTATTCCGTAAAGCTGATCCGCGAAAAATGTCTGCCGCCGTGGATTAGCTTTTGGCTTTGGACTTGTTCAGGGTCACGGCGGCGCGAACGAGAGCCTTCAACGCCTTCTCGTCTATCTTCTCGCCCTCGTGGAAGTCGATGGCACGCCTTGTGTTCCCGTCAAGGCTGGAGTTGAAGAGGCCCGAAGGATCCTTCAAAGCCGCCCCTTTGGCGAAGGTCATCTTCACGACGCTCTTGTAAGTCTCGCCTGTGCAGATCAATCCGTCGTGCGACCACACCGGAACCCCTCTCCACTTCCACTCCTCGACGACTTCGGGATCGGCTTCCTTGACTAAGGTACGAAGCCGGCTGAGCATCTTGCCCCGCCAGTCGCCTAGCTCCTTGATTCTCTCGTCTATCAGCTCAGAAGGAGACTTTGTTTTCTGCGAACCGCTTTTCTTCATGCCCGTTTCTCCTCCTTTGGGTCCGGCATTTGATAACCACGTGGCTATTGATTGACCTATAACCACCGGGGTTTGCGGGCGTCAAGCGAGAACGTGCAGCGGCATGGCGAGCCTCCCACGCCAACGCCATAGAAGGCGAAACAGCGGCGTTAATCTTAGCTTCCGGCCGGCGCCGACATAGTTTCGCCGTCCGCTAGCGGCTTTTGCCCGCTACCCCCCGCTAATGCTACGCTGCCTCGT
>CAWFLM010000024.1:0-29936 GCA_963816565.1 uncultured Alphaproteobacteria bacterium
GAGCGCCGCGATCGTCTGACTGACGGCGAATCGAAGCGGGTGCGGCAGCCGCGAAATCACAAGACGAGCGAAATTGGTCAGGCGCCAGAGCACGCGATACCACGCTGGGCGGTTGTCGAAGGCGTAATAAAGGTAAACCAGAAACGGTGCGCCGGGCTTGAGCTTGTCGGCAATTGTCGCGATCGCCAGCTCAGTATTCGGCACGTGATGAAGGACACCGAGCGAGTAAGCGAAGTCGAGAGACGCCTGCGGTAACGGTATTTCGGCCACGCTCTTGGCGTGGTAGCTGACATTCTTAGCGGCTCTCAGATTGTCTTTCGCCACGGCCAGCGCTTCCGGGCTGGCGTCGAGCAAGTGCAGATGCGCGACGCGGGGGGCAACCAGCGTCGCCCAGCGTCCAGTACCGCAACCGATATCAATGCCGATGCCGCCGTCTCTGGGCAATAGACCCCACGGAAAGACGCGGAAATAGTCCTCGAAAATCCGTCGCCGTTGTTGCTGCGAAAGGTGATCGTCGTCTTGGCGGAACGTCGACCATTCTTGGCCGAAGCCCTCCGCAACCTTGGGATCGACGTTTCCTTTAGCGCTAGTTTGCACGTTCGAGTTTCGGCGCAGTCTCATCGCAAGGGCTTTCGCCGCGGCGGTCCGCCAAAATTTCGGCGATTGGCGGGGGCGTGTCTTCGCTAATGGCCCGATAGAGTTTCTCGTAACGAGAAACGCGAGCCTAAGCGTAAAATATTGTTCGATGCGAGCGCGTGCTGCTGCGCCAAACCGGCGGCGCAGTTTTGCATCTCTCGCCAGCCGAACAATCGCAGCGGCCAAGGCGCCGGGGTCACCCGGCGGCACCAAGAGCCCGGTCTCATTATGAACCACGGCATCTAAATTTCCGCCGACCGCAGTCGCGATCGGCGCAACAGGGCCGCCATAGCTTCCAGGAGCGCGTTCGAGAAGCCCTCTTGGTGCGACGGAAGAACAAATATGTCGCTTGCGGCCAAAAGCGCTTCCACGTCAGGCCGTTGGCCGAGCCATATCACGTTGCCGGAAAGATGCGCGGCTTCCGCCTGCCGTTTAAGTTCGGCGCCGACGCCATCGTCGCGGCCGATCGCAAGCAACTTCCACGACGCAGGCAGCTGATCTTTGATGGATGCAAGCGCCTCGATTAGATCCCGATGACCCTTATAAGCCACGAGATTGGCGACGACGGCGATGGCCAGCGTTTCGTCCGCAACTTGCAGCGACTGCCGGATACGGCGCCGATTGGTTGCGGTCGTGGCCGGCGGCAGATCGATGCCATTGTGAATGAGCGCGACTTTGCCCGCATCGCCAATTTCCAGGGCGAGCTGGTCGACGACGGCTTCCGAATTGCCAATCACACCGAGAGTTCGACGGTGTAGCATTCGCTCAAGACTGCCTAGCAGAGGATAGGCGGCCTGATAATGGGTCAGCGAGCGCCAACTCATGATCCGGCGCCGGTGCCCGACGAGTTCGGCCGCCAGCGAACCATAGACGTAGGGCCGTGGAAGAAAAAAATGAATGACGTCCGGTCGCTCTCGCCGCAGGAAATTCGCTAGTTTCAACGTTGCCCTGGGCCAGTGCAGGAAGCACGCCCGCAACGGGCCCTTCGATTCGAACGCCCTGCGCCGACAGCTCGGTCTCCAGCGGCCCGCCGCGCTCCATAACGTAGAGGGCCATGTCGATGCCGCAGCGCCGCAGCGGCGGCAGAATGCGAGTCAGATGACGCTCGGTGCCTCCGACATCAAGGCGAGAGGTAATAACAGTAACACGCGGGGCTTGAGACATGTAATGTCAGTGGATCAGAGAATTAATTTCAAGACAGCATGCCGCGCTGCTGCATAAAATTGATGATGCGGTCGGCGAGCTCGTCGGCGTTATCGCTGGCTGCATCGACAATCAATTCGGGATCGGTCGGCGGCTCATACGGCAAATCGAGACCGGTGAAGTTCTGCAACTCCCCACGCCTGGCTTTCTTATAAAGTCCCTTTGGATCGCGCCGCTCGCAAATCTCCAGTGGTGTGTCAACGTATATTTCGATGAATTCGCCGGGTGCAATGAGTTCGCGGGCCATTTGGCGTTCCGCCCGAAACGGCGAGATGAAAGAGACGAGCGTGATCAGCCCGGCTTCGACGAACAGTTTGGCCACCTCGGCGACGCGGCGGATATTCTCGACGCGGTCGACTTCGGTGAAGCCGAGATCGCGGTTGAGCCCGTGGCGCACATTATCGCCGTCGAGCACGAAAGTGTGCTTACCGAGGGCGTGAAGTTTCTTTTCCAGGTGATCGGCGATGGTCGATTTGCCGGCGCCCGACAAGCCGGTGAACCAGAGCAGCGCCGGTTTCTGGGCGTTGAGGCGCGCGCGCGCCGTTTTCGTCACCTCGAAGGCTTGAAAATAGGTGTTGGCGGCACGGCGCAGGCCGAACCGGATCAGTCCGGCCGCGACCGTCGCATTGGTATGCCGGTCAATCAGGATAAATCCCCCGGTATCGCGATTGTCGTCGTAAGGATCGAAGCTGATCGGTTCGGCGGTCGCCATATTGACGAATGCAATCTCGTTGAGATGCAATTCTTTGGCGGCGAGATGGTCGAAATTATCGATGTCGATCCGGTATTTCAGCTCCGGATCATGGCGCCGACGGTCTGCGCGCCCGGTCTTGAGTAAATAGCCTCGACCGGGCAGGAGCGGCGCTTCCGACATCCACACGATGTGCGCGGCAAAGGCGTCGGCCCGTTGCGCCGGTTTTTCGACCGAACTGATAATATCGCCGCGCGACATGTCGATATCGTCGGTCAGAACCACCGTGATGGCATCGCCGGCCGCTGCGGCATCAAGGTCGCCGTCCATGGTGACGATCCGTGCAATCCGCGATCGCACGCCGGTGCGGGGGATGGTAATGTCCGCGCCTTGACGCAGCGTGCCGGACGCGATGGACCCGGCATAGCCACGGAACCCCGCATGCGGTCGGTTGACATATTGCACCGGCAGGCGCAGCGGCGCAGGGCCTGGCCGCTCGTCGATGGCGACGCTTTCCAGATGTTGCAGCAGCGGCGAACCTTGATACCACGGCATCCGCGCGCCGCGCCGAACGACATTGTCGCCGTAGCGGGCCGAGAGCGGAATGGCAACGACCTTGCACGCGGATAATCGGCTGGCGAATTGGTCGAACGCTGCGCCGATGTCCCGAAAACGGCGTTCGTCGAAGCCGATCAGATCCATTTTATTCACCGCCAGGACGAAATGGCGAATGCCGAGAAGCGAACACAAAAAGGCGTGCCGCCGCGTCTGCTCCAGCAAGCCCTTCTCGGCATCGACCAGCAAGATCGCGAGGTCGGAGGTCGAGGCGCCGGTGACCATATTGCGTGTGTAGTCCTTATGACCCGGCGTATCGGCGACGATGAAGCGCCGTCGTGCCGTACCGAAGTAACGATAGGCGACGTCGATGGTGATGCCCTGCTCGCGCTCGGCCTCGAGCCCGTCGACCAGCAACGCCGGATCGAGATCGTCCCCGACCGTGCCGTGCATCTTGGAATCGCGACTCAGCGCCGCGACGTGATCGTCGAACACGAGCGACGCGTCGAGCAGAAGCCGTCCGATCAGCGTCGACTTGCCATCGTCCACGGAGCCGCAGGTCAGCACGCAAAGCTGATCGCGGTTCGCCGCGAGAGGACTTACCGCAATCGGTCGAGGCTTCCCGGTCAGAAATAGCCTTCACGCTTCTTCTTCTCCATGGAATCGCCCGCATCGTAATCGATCAACCGGCCGGCGCGCTCCGACGTATGCGCCGCCTCCATCTCGCGGACGATATCGGCCATAGTTACTGCGTCGGATTCGACGGCGGCTGTCAGCGGATAGCAGCCGAGCGTACGGAAACGTACCATGCGCGTTATCGGCCGCTCGTCGGGGTCGAGCGGAAAACGATCATCGTCGACGACGATCAGAGCGCCGCCCCTTTCGACCACCGGGCGCGGCGCCGCGAAATAGAGCGGCACGATTGGGATACTCTGATGCTCGATGTAGCGCCACACATCGAGTTCGGTCCAATTCGACAGTGGAAAAACCCGTATCAATTCGCCCGAGGCAATGCGGCAATTATAGATGTGCCACAGCTCCGGCCGCTGGTTCCTCGGATCCCAGACATGATTAGCCGAGCGGAATGAGAATACGCGTTCCTTGGCGCGGCTCCTCTCTTCGTCACGCCGCGCGCCGCCAAACGCGGCGTCGAAGCCATGTTCGTCAGTGCTTGTTTCAGCGCTTCAGTCTTCATCACATGGGTGTAGAACGACGACCCATGTGTGAACGGCGTGATGCCTTGGGCAAGCCCGTCGCGATTGACGTGCGCGATCAGGTCAAGCCCAAGCTGCGCCGCGGTTTCGTCGCGAAAGCCGATCATTTCGCGGAATTTCCACGTCGTGTCGATGTGCAGCAGCGGAAACGGTAAGGTCGAGGGAAAGAAAGCCTTTCTCGCGAGATGAAGCAGGACGGAGGAATCCTTGCCAATCGAATACAGAAGGACCGGCTTGCGAAATTCGGCCGCTACCTCGCGAAAGATGTAGATCGATTCCGCTTCGAGGCGCTGCAGATCTTTGGGCAACGATAAATTGGTCAGGGCATTGTTTCCGTAATTTCGCACAAGAGAGCTTTCGCGCGCTCATGCGGCATGGATACTGAAAACCGTATTCATCAATTCACTTTCAAGGCTGATCTCGTCGACGAGCGTACCTTTCGCGAGGTCATAACAGGCAATGCGGGTCGGAGCCGGTGGAAGGCGGTCGGAGTCATGAAAGCCGCGTCGAATCCAATCAAGATTTTGCCGCAGTGCCGTGTAACGGATTCGTGAAAAGCCCACCCATGTTCGTTCACCACTCGGCAAAAGGCCTCGGCACCAGCCGAGCGGGCGATCCCGGTGAGAATTAGGTATTTTGTTTAGATCGAACGACTGCTTTTCGCCGGATACCAGGTTAAAGCGTAAAATAAGTCCATTGACCGCTGTGAAGTATATGTGTTCGGCGGCAACATGGCCATCGTGCACGCCCTCCGCATCCAGTCGAAAAATTGCTCTGCCGGCTTCGTTACCGTCAAGTGGAACGGCGTCGCGTTGCTGGAAGCGTGTGACCCATGGCTTGCCGTCGAGGAAAAATACGAAATTGGGATGCACCTGATGCGGCTTGGTCGTTGCCACCTTGCGGTAATCGGTCGTTGGTGAAAAGCGATCCCACACGGACCCGCCGGTAAGGCTTATCAAGCGGATAAGCGCGCCATCTGATGCAAGCTCGGCGACGGCATCGAGACCCGTCACCGCCACAAACAATCGGCCGTCGGGCGCGACGGCGACATGATGAACATCGTTGAAGCACGGCAAGGAAATGGTTTTCTGTATCGCAAACGACGGAAAATCACAGATCAGGACTTCCGTTTGGGTGCAGAGATAAGCACGATCTCCGTTGATGGACGCTGCCTTAAAGACAATCGATGGCAATTCGTCGCAACAGTGTTCAGGTGGCGATTGATACTCCAGTACGCGCCGAGACTGACCGTTTTCGACCTTTACGACCAAAGCCTTTTTGTAAAGCCTCCACTCCCTGGTCCAGTGCGGTACGCCCCGCTGTTCCCCGCCAACAACCCAGATCGTTTTGGGTAAATCCATGAGAACCGCAATTCCTCTTGAAGATCACTTTCGCTGCTGCCGACCGACCGAGGCCGGACAAGCATCAGTGTCGGCTCGCAAAAATCTGCCTCGCCAGCCCTTATTCATGGGATCGATATCTGGCTGCGCGATTGCAAACCGCGCTCGCGCTCCAAGTGATTGAGCAATCCCGACAAGACTTGCTGCACGTTATGCAGGCGTAGCATCGGCTCGTCCGGCAGACCCGGTGTATCGAAGAAAAACGGAAGTCGTACGCTCATGAGCTTTGCCACTTGGTCGATCACGAAATTCTCCGACGGCGGGGACGCAATTGCACTTACAATCTCGCTGCGAAGATTGGCCGTTGTCGCCATACTCCCGGTCGCCCAGGCCGAAATGCCAGGACCGAAAGCGATCGCTGGCCGGCCGAGCATGAATGCTTCGAACGCAGCAGTCCCGGTTACGGTTGTAGTTAAGGCGGCCCGCTTGATGATTTCGATCGACGGGGTGGAAACTTTTATGACGGTGACGCCGGGAAGACTGCGCAGGTGCCGCATAAATTTGACCGGCCGCATGGCAAGACAAGCCGGATGCTCTTTGACGACCAGCGTGCAATCACTGGGCATGGCGAACCGCAAAGCATCGATTACCCGCAATTGCTCGACGAAATAAGGAGCTGGGGTATTGATAGATGCCTCTGGCGTAAATTGGAGTGGATAGAAAATGAAGTGCTTCGGTAATTCGTCAACCCCGGCAACGTCGTATTCTATCCTATTTAGCCGTTCTCGGCGGCCTCAAATCGCTCTGCGCAGTAGGCCAGCGTTGGCCATTATCGCTCTGCGGACCTCATCATGATCAAAAATGTCCGGTCGCTCAATCGCATAAGTCAAAAATAGCTTGATGCGCTGCCACAGCGGCGGAAGATAGTTCGGCAGAGTAGTGTATTCCGTGCGCGATTCGATCTCCATTGGCACAGCACGCGCAGCCGTCGGCTGGGTACGAAAGCGATGCACAAAGTCGACCGCTTGGGCGCGACTTTTAAAATCGACCATGGCATAAGCCGGCGGTGTCTCATAACAATCCGCTGAAAAATAAGTGCCAGTCATATTTCTCAAATCAACAGGGACGATCACCCCGATGCCGAGCTCCCGGGCGGCCGCCAGTGCGATTTTGGCCTCCGGCGTCTCGACTAAGGGCATGAACAGATGGGTCACGCCGCGATCGTTCAGAAATTTTTTGTAAAGTTTGTAGTAGTCGATGCCGCGATCCAATATCCATCTTCCACTTCGCTTCCTCCGTCGGCGCTTCTGAGCCGCGAGGTCTTCGACCAGGCTTCCGGAATAATGAGCCAGGCATGCAAGATCGCCTCCTACCGGCACCTGTGGTAACGCACGGAACACATCCAAAATCTCCCCCGCCGGCAGAACCTCACCTATAACTGGCCGGTAGTTAGGTGCCGTGAGAATCGCGGACCATGCCAGAGGCAATTTCTCCTTAGCCGCAAGCTCGATGAGATGGCGATAGACGGCCGGCTGGGAGCCGAAGCCGTATAGCGCGATCTTGTACGAATGCGAAGTTGCCGATCGTCCCGGCTTTATTGCCACAACATCGGAATTAGTCCGGAAGTCTTTGTTGATCATGCTACCCAATTCTCCGAACCTCGGTCTCGACGGAATGCCGCAGATTCGGTTGCTTCCCGCGACAATTCATTATTATAAGCCTCGTTCATTGTGCCGAGACGGTTACCGACGCGGTGCGCACTAGATTGATCTTCTGAAAGCGGAGCGTTCCACTATGCCCTGTCCGATCTGCGGCGAATTAGCGAGTTGGCCGATCACCCATCGCAACGACCCGCAAATCGAGAGGTGGCGATCCGAGGTCGGCGATGACAGACCCTATGATTGGCATTTGTGCCGCCGATGCGGCAATGCCTTTCCCTCGGTGCAACCGGAATTGCAAGTGCTCCGGCGTGTTTGGGCGATGCATCGTGCGGCGGTCAGCCCGAATGCAGATGACGAGGCGGAAGCATGGCGTAACCGACACTACGCTGCTCGGATTTGGGCCGAACGTTCGTATCGGCTGCTAGCGCCGCTTGCGCCGCGGAGGGGCCGGTTTCTTGACATTGCGTGCGGCCTCGGCCAGACGGTCCGAACCTTCGCAGATCAGGGATGGGAAGCCGAAGGAATCGACGCCGACCCAAACATGGGGCCGCTGCATCAACAACTCGGAGTCCGCAGCCGTATCGGCCAATTTGAAGAACTGGGTTTGCAATACAGCTTTGATCTTATCCAAATCGCGCACGCGATTTACTTCATGACAAACCCGATGAAATTTATCCGTACTCTGCGCGGTCACTTGGCCCCCGGTGGGCTTTTCTGCGTGGTCATCAGCGACTTCACGTCGAGTGTCGCGGTCGATCCGCCATCCTACATACATACTTTCATCCCAACGACCCGAGCATCGATGCGATACGCCCTCGCCGTCGCCGGATTCGAAACAGTGCTCACTAAAAAAATCTCTGGAAGCGTCTATTTCGTCACTCGGTTGGCCGCAAATCCGCAAAAGCTCAGAGCTTATCCCCGGATCGCGCGACTTGCGTTTTGCACAAAGAGTTTTCGCTACATGTTGATCGGCAAACCCTATCTTGTGTTACGCGCGATCGCGAAAAGGTGTTACAGCATCTTTGGTGGCGCACGATAAAGCAAACGGTGGTTCGAACGAAACCCGATACAACTGCGTCACATCCGCAAGCACATCGTTCCGGACATAATGAAATGGCTCATACAAGCTCACGGGAGCCATCCTCGGACGGGGGCTTGCCGAAAACGATTCCGCGCAGTTGTGTGCGCGCGGAAAAATAGCACAGCAGAACCACGAAACTGTAAGCGGCTCCGCCGGCTGCGAGGCGTAGCCAGGTGTCCTCCAGTCGCGAAATTGCGACAGCTGCGGCGAGCGATGCGATGCCGGCGACGGCGAGGCCGAGCATGAGCGAACCCAGGATCGGTAGCCAGCGCAACCGGATTCCGCAACGATCGATCAGATACGAGGTTACTATGGCAGCAACTACACTGCTGCCGAGCTGCATCGACGCAACGCCCTGGACGCCCCAGCCGAGCATGATGACGAACAGATAACCGAAAACGACGATCGAAACCGCCATGGCCAGGTACAGCACATGAGTATTATGGATACGATCGATGATTTGGAACATGCGAGCCAACGGTCCGGTCACCGCCTGCGGCACCAGGGAAAGCGCCCCGATGCGCAGCACTGCGGCAGTTAGTGCGGTCGCCGTCGCGTCGAAGCGTCCGCGCTGAAGCAAGGCTGTTACTAGGTCCGGCGCTAAACAGGCAACAAAGCCGGCGAATGGAATAGACAGCAGCAGCAACCCGCTAAGCAGCCGCTCGAGCCGCTCGGCACGATCGGCGTGTTGCGTCAGCGGGACTACGTAGATATCGCGAAACGCGAGCAAGTTCGAAAGGCTGGCGATGATTTGTCCCGAGTAGTTGACCGCCCCGACGCCGCCAGTGGCGAGAAACGACTGGAAGTGCCGGTCCAGCAGCGACACCAGTCCGCCGGTCTGATTAGCGAGAAATAATTCGCCAACGTTGCGTAGAACGCCGCGCACCGACGTACGAGGTTCATTTCTGTCGTGGCGCAGCAGCGCGGCGCCGGCGGTAAGATGCACCAAACCAGCCCCGTATCCGGCTGCATAGGCGATCGGTAAAAGGCGAATGTCGCCATGCCGAAACACGAGCATGCCGATCGATACTGCGACGATGACGATCTCAGCAGTAAAGACGCGATTGAAGCGCCACTCCATCTTTTGCCGCGCTGCAGCCGCGTAATACGGCAGACAGAGGAACGTCCAGGGCAGAAAGTACCACGCTAGCCTGGTGAGGTTGCTGCGCTCTTCGGGCGAGAATCCGGTAGCGAAGATCGGCGCGAGCAAGGGAACAGCAATCAGAAATGCGAGGCTCACTCCGCCGCCGACCAGGAGGCTTAGACGAAAGACCGAGCGTGCCAGCGCCAGCGCCGCTTCCACGCCTTCGCTTTCGCGTTTGCGCACCAGATGTGGAACGGCGACCGAATTGAAAATTCCGCCAAACGTGAAGACCACGACGGTAGCCACCGTGTAAACCATGACGTAGGCATCGAAGTTGCGGCCCACGCCGAAATATGCGGCGATCAGTAATTGCCGTAGGAACGCAAGCACCTGCACAAGCAAAGTGACCCCCATCGCGGAGGCGGCAATAGTCAGAAAGCGTTTCTTGAGTTGCACGATGTTGTTGGGTTCGATCGTGGTGCGAGCTTAGTGCGTCAGTAATGCACGCTAAATATTAGCGAATGAGTGCAAAAGACGCCCCGCAATATCGGCCGCATCACCTGAAAAACTTTTTGGCGATTTTTTTAATGCCGGGATCGAGCTCTTCGAGCTGCACTTTATTCAGTCCTCCAGAAAACTCCTCTTCCTGGGGATGATCTAAGCTCGTATATTGCAGTTGCAAAAGCATGCGATAGCCTTTGCTCGGTGTCGTGCCTTTGTGGAAGCCCGCGGTATCTTCCGCCAGGATCATCCCGGCGGGCCCGGTAAATATGATTTCATTCTCTGCGCCGTAGTGACTGATTAGCTCATCTCGGTCGTAGATCCCGGCGCGGCCGAATTGCTTTGGTTTCAGGTGCCCGTGGGTTCCTTGAATGAACGCGTGGGCTCCAGCCTCGTCGATATCGTTTATGTAGACAAAGAACTTGAGAAACGCTGGACCATCGTTGTCGTAGTGATACTGGTGTGCGTTGATCGAGCTTTCATGAGCTGGGTCAAGCCAGAACGTGATGTTGGTAAGGATCGGCCGACAACCGAGATAATCCTGAGCAATGCGATGCAACGCGCTGTCGGCCACCAATTTCTGCACTGCGGCTACGCGGATAACATCGGACATTCGCCACATGTAGCGACCGCTGTCGCGCGGGATATTACCCTCCGTTATCATGATGCGCTCGTCAGGATGGACCGCGTAGGCAGGCGTCGTGAATGCAAAGTGACGCAACTCAGCGATGTCGGCGGCGGCAAGTCGCCACGGTAGAATATCCCAACCGCGCTTTTTTAGCGTGACCACCGACGCTTCAAGCGAAGGTTCGTCCATTATCCGGGAGGGCGGCAGTGAAGTCTTTGGCCTTAATGCCGACAATCCGCGTTGAATGGTCGCGTCAAAGCGACCGCCGCCGCGATCGTTGATAAGTTGCGTCAATTGAAGAAAAAAAGAGCGCCGCTTCGCTTCTGGATTGGCTCGACTACAAACTGCCGTATCGCAGCCGTCATCTGATCGGTATTGCTCATGACTATTCGCCTCTCTTAACCAGTTCCGCCCAACGAACTCGGGCACGTCCTTGTGCACGGAGCCTCAGGAACGGCGATAAATCGCCATCCGAATCCAGTGCAAATTCGATCACACTCGGCGTTCGCGGCATTGCCTGATGCGACTCGCCGTGCCAAATCTCACCGCCATCGCCCGACAAGCATAGCCGCACGACGTGCGCTCCCGGCTGCCTTAGCGCCAAGCTGAAGTCGCCCTCGCAACCAAGCTCGTCGCTTGGTTCGTGGACGAGCTCGAAGCCCTCGTAAAAATATGGCAAATCCTCTTCACGCGACGCCTCGATGCGCGCGGGAGGGGCAAAATCGAGCCGCTTGCGGATCGCGCGGGCCGGAACGCCCGCGGCGACGGTATATGGCTCCAAATCCGCGGTGACGACGGAGTTTGAGCCAACAACGCACCCCCGGCCAATCGTCACCCCGGGCATCAGCACGACATTGATGCCGATCCAACAATCATCCAGCACACGGATCGGCAGTTCGCGACTTGGTGCGACGCGCTCCTGCGCCCGGATTGGCAAATATGGAAGAGCATCAAACGTGTGGTTTCCGGTAGAAATGAAAATATTTGGCGCGAAGATGCATCCTCGACCAATCGTAACATCGCCGTTAATGCGGCAACCGTCCTGGATGCTCGTTCCATCGCCGATGGTCTGTTGCTGATCCGGACCGAGCGCAAAATATGCGCTGCGGCCGGTAACGATGCCGTCACCCAGGACGAGCCGGCTTCCCGGCGCGAGATCAATTCGCGTGCCCTCGCCAAGGCGAACTCCCTGGCCATAAATCATCTTCCCCTGCCCCGAAACCTCCACTCGCAACCCAGTCCAGAGGTTTGGAAAACGACAGCGATTCGTGATGACGCCGACGAGCGGAAGCAGGCGTTCCAGGTACAGGAGAGCGGTGGAGAATCTCTGCGAGACGGGCATCAAATATCGCCAAACTCATCCAATTTGCTCACGAGAATACTGTTTTCGACAGTCAGGCATGGAATTCCTGCGATGACAGGAAATGCGTGACCATCATGGGAGCAGTACCAGCAGTCTCGCCGTGCCACCAGGTTGCGGCCACTGATGGGAGATATAAACGACGGGGCAACTCGTTCTCGATGTCGGCTCGGGCTTGTTCACGACAATGAGCGCCGCTTCGTTCAGCGGATTAGAATTGTAAGGAAAGCGCTCAATCTGGGAGGGCGCGTAGCCGAGGCGCTTCAGCGTTTCCGGTATGCCACGTACGTAGCCGTGGCGGTCCATTCGCGCACGCGCTTGCGCCGATGCGATTTCGTAGCCGGGCTCGACAAGAATAAGGCGCCGACGCGCAATACGCAGAAGCTCGGCGAGAATTACGTCCTCGTATCCATGGTTTGGCTCGAGTGCATGAACCGTGAGGACCGTGTCGATCGATGAAGATGCGAGCGGAATTCGATCCAGTCTGCCCGTGAAGAGGATGGTGTTTTTTGCGCCATTCTCGGCGAGATGCCTGCGCGCAAACAACAACCGCGAGAGGGAAAGATCGAAGCCGAGAACATGCGCTGGCTTGCTTCTCAGGTGGCGGAGGATAGGGACTAGCGAGGTGGCTTCCCCGGTTCCCGCCTCAAGTAAGCTATACGGCGACTGTTCGTCCAAAATCGCCGCCAGATATTGGCCAAGCTTGTCTTTGAGCTCTCGAGCGGCGGGATCGTCGAGCTGCCGCGTATAGCTGCCAGCCTGCGCGTCGTAGGAATATAGAATTGCTGTCGCCGAATTGTGCTTCGTTCCTTCGCGCGAGTTGATCCAGTCGATGATGTTCTCGCCGCGATCAAATAACGCGCAAATTTCCTGGGCGTCGTACCTATCCACCTTGCAGTCTCCGGCGAGTTGGCGAGGAATTGGTCACGACGTCGCCCGCACCGAAAAAATCGGCCGGATCAGCTGATTGTTGAGCTGCTGGTCGAGGGTTCCGGCATGAAGGCCGCGACGCACCTCGCCCAGCGCGTGATCGTAAGCGCCGAGCACATGCTCGACGTCAGCGGCGGTATGCGCAAAGCAGACATTGTGGCTTGCGTTGATCAGCACGCCCGCCGCAATCATTTCGCGCAGGAACAAGGTCTTGATGGCTTCTTTCGACCCGTGCGGATGATCCTTGTAGGAGAGGATCGTCCACGGCGCTGTGCCGGTGAGCGCGATGATATTATCCAGCCCGGCAGCGGTAATCTTCTCGCAGGCTCGCTTTTTGAGGTCGGCGCCCACTTGCCACAGGCGATCGGTGACCTTCTCCTGTTCGATCTTGTCGATTGTAGCAATCGCCGCCGCCAGCGACAGCGCTTCGCCGCCAAATGTACCCGAATAAAAAATGTCCTCCATGAGCCGCATGATGTCAGCGCGGCCGACGACGGCGGAGATCGGCATGCCGTTGCCCATGGCCTTGCCGAAACAGGCGAGGTCGGGAACGACGCCGTAATAGGCCTGGGCGCCGCCTATAGACCAGCGGAAGCCGGTGATCATCTCGTCGAAGATCAAGAGCGCGCCGTGGCGGTGAACAAGGTCCTTCAGACCTTGCAAATAGCCAGGCGCCGGCTCGGTGGCGCCGGCAGGCTCGACGATGAGGGCGGCAAACTCATCCGGATATTTGGCCAAGAGCGCGTCGATTGCCGCGAGATTGCCATAGGGGACAGTGTGCGAGAGCGCTGAGACCGCCGCCGGGACGCCGAGATTTCGCGAGGTGGCGCCGATATACCAGTCCTGCCAGCCGTGATAGCCGCACAGCATGACGCGATCCCGGCGCGTGGCGGCGCGCGCCAAGCGGATCGCCGCCGAGGTGGCGTCGGTTCCATTTTTGCCGAAGCGCGCCATTTCGGCGCAGGGAATGTGCGTGGCGAGCCGCTCGGCCAGCTGTGTCTCCAACTCGGTCGGCAGACTGAAGCTGATGCCCCGATTCAACTGCCGGCGGATGGCAAGATCGACGTCCGGGTCGCGATAGCCGAGTACGTTCGGCAGCAGCGCACTGATCAGATCAACATATTCATTGCCGTCAACGTCGAAGACCCGGCCGCCGTCGCCATGCGTGACGAACAGCGGCGCAGCACCCGGTGGCAGCTGGATTTTGCTCTTGGAAAAAGTTTGCGAACCAAGCGGAATAACCCGCTCGGCCCGATCGAGCATGCGATGCGATCGGGCATAGCCGCGACCGGCATCGATCTTCTCCGCCGACAAGCTCTTGGTAAAGCCGACGTTACGCAGAGCATTGCTATTGATCTCGCGCAGTTTCGGTTCGCGGTCGATCACCGCGAGCACTTCGAGATGGGACGGCGCCCGGTCCGACGGCAGTCGTTCAGCAACAGCGGAGAGAAACTCTAAATCCGATGGCGTATCGAGCGTCCAGCGTTCGCCGGCGAGTCCGGGCAACGGCGCGATCAGGGTTTCGGACGAAAAGCGGGCGCGATTGTTGCGCACAAACGGCGTGACATGCTCCCGGTCGCTCGGCCGCTTGGCCTCGGCAGCGGCTGCAAACAGCGCGCCGGCGGTCAATACCTCGCAATCGAGCCCGTCCGGCCAGGTTGGCGGATCAATGTTGGATGCATAGTCGGCGCCGGTCATTGCACGTAGTCGCACGGTTTGCGCGACAACCTGAGGGTCGAGAAAAGGACAGTCCGCGGTGAGGCGCACAACGATATCCGCCGCGCTGGCCTTGGCGGCGCCGGCAAAGCGGTCGAGTACGTCGTGTTCGGAGCCGCGATGAACCGGGATATTATGGTTGATGGCCCACGCGGCCACCGCATCGTCCGCCGCGTTCTCCGAAGTGGCGATCCACACGTCGTCAATGCCGAGCGCGGACCGGGCGGCCCGCGTCACCCAAAAAAGAACGGGCTCACCGCCGAGTTTCGCCAGAACCTTGCCCGGCAGCCGGCTGGCGCCCATACGGGCCTGAACGATGGCAACGGTCTTCATCGCGCTGGCTCTATTCGACCGCGTCCCAAGACAGCGCGGTGCCGCGTGGCAGCGCACGCTTGGCCCGCCTTCCAATCACTTCCGGCAGATATTTCGGCGCCAACCCGAAACCCGGACGAATGATGCGAATGTTCTCCGCGGTCAGCATCTCACCCGTTCTGATGTCCGCAACGGCATAAAGCGAGCGCCGGAACACTTTGCTGCCCTCCTCGGCTTGCGCTCTCGCCGCCGTGCCGGTCCCCAGCGCTGCAAATGCGGCACGCGCGCCGCGGACCAGCGCGGAAAGCTCTTCCGGCTCCAGCGAAAATGCCGAATCGGGACCGCCGTCGGCACGGCGCAGCGTGAAATGCTTCTCGATTATGCAGGCGCCGAGCGCCACGGAGGCGATCGCAACTTCGATGCCAAGCGTATGGTCGGAGAGCCCGATCGGACAATCGAACGCGGTTGCCAATTGCGGGATGCGCCGGAGATTGGATTGTTCTACTGGCGTCGGATAGCCGCTGACGCAGTGCAGGAGCACAAGGTCGTGGCCGCCCGCGGCGCGGAAAGCCTCGACCGCCTCGCCGATCTCCTCGGGCGTCGCCATGCCGGTCGACATGATCGTCGGTTTGCCGGTTTCGGCCACGCGCCGGATCAGCGGCAGATCGATCATCTCGAACGATGCGATCTTGTAGGCCGGAGCCTGCAGCTCCTCCAGAAGCTCGACGGCGGTGCGGTCGAACGGCGTTGAGAACACGATCAGGCCGAGCTCGCGGGCTTTGGCGAACAGCGCGGCGTGCCAGCCCCACGGCGTGTGCGCTTCCTCATAAAGCTCGTAAAGCTGCCGGCCGTCCCACAGCCCGCCTTTAATTCTGAAATCCGGCCCATCGCTGTCGATAGTCATCGTATCGGGCGTATAGGTCTGCAATTTAAGGGCATCGACATCCGCCGCTTTTGCCGCCTCCATAACCGCAAGAGCGCGATCCAGGCTGCCACCGTGATTTGCGGACAGTTCGGCGATAATGAAAGGCGGCGCGCTACCGCCAATGCGGCGGCCGGCGATGTTTATTTCATGGGGCATGGCACTTGTCGCGAGATCAAACCTCAATATGGCGAAGCATCATGAATGCCTCGGCGCAGGGCAGGCCCGCCGAGGCGCCGCGCCAATGCTCTAAGGCAGCAATTGCTTCAACCGAACGGGGATGCGGAAAATCCCGCATTTCCTCGGCGTATGCCGCGACCGCCCGCTGTTTCGCGGTCCGGGTGGCTGAAATTTCGACGAAATAGTTCGGCGTGAAGGCCCCGGCGGCTTCCAGCGCCCATTCCGTGCTGGACGGGATTTCCATGGCGAGGATTCGGCGTACCGAAGAGATCGGCAGCGCGCGGCAGGCCGTCATCACCGCTCGGTGACAGATGACATGATCGATATTCAAGTCGCCGGCATGATGCGTGTAGATCGTATGGGGTGCAACGCCGGCAACGACGGACTCGATGGATTTGATCACATCCAGCAAAGCGACGGAGTCCAGCCGGTTATCCGGGAAACCGAGAAACCGCGGCGCATGCGCGCCGAGCAGGCTGGCGGCTCGCGCCGCCGCGGCGGCCCGCCGGCTTGCCGCGTCTTGATCGTCGCTTCGCGCCCCGACGCCGTCGGTCAAAAATGCAATGTGAACTTCATCGCCCCGCGATGCATGGCGCGCGAGAGTGCCGCCCGCCCCGAGCACCTCATCGTCGGGATGAGCGACCATGGCTAATACCTTCATTGGATCACCGATTACCTTGCCTGCGCAGCGTCACGCGTGCTTCGACGGTGTCCGCGGTCACGAGGCTGGCGTGATCGAACTCAAGCCGAAAATCTCCCCATTCGGCAAAGGCCTTTGGATAAGTCGCCGCGTCCAGCATCCGGATAAAATCGTAAAGCGCCGCGGCATCCGCCTGCTGCGGCAGCCTGCTCTCTTCGGGCTTGCGCCGCGTAAACACGACAGGTTCGCCACGTTGCGGCACCGGCACCGGCTCTTCGGCAATGATCTCGGCAATCAGGTCATAGGTGAGTTCCGCTGTCCGCGCGAAGATATCTTCCGCACGGCCTTCAAGCGACAATGGTCGCTTCAAATAGACCGGCCCGGCATCGAGTTCCTCGACCATGCGCAACGCGCTCAGCATCGTCGTCGCGTGGCCGCGCAAGATTAAATTCTGCAGTGGCGATCCGCCGCGGCCGTAAGGCACATCGGTCATATGGAAACAGACGCATTCGTATTGTAACAAGAATCTCGTCGGGCACACGCCAGGACCAATGCGGGAAGAATAGATAACGCGGAGACAGTTCGGCGAGTGCGCCCGACGTCAAGCGCTGCGGTTCGTCGATCAGGTGCCAGGTTCCGCCCAGCATGGGCGTGCGGCGACGGAATGCCTCGGTGTTCCACGGCTTGATCGTGCACACTATGTAGGAGTTGGTCACGGATCGTTTCTGGAGGGTCGCGTCAATTTGAGGCCTTTTCGATAGCAAGTTTGTAGCGGCAGCCGCGATGCTCAAACCAGGCCGGGTAACGCTCGTTATCGACAACTCGCAAAAGATTGAACTGGTCGGCGATACTTCGGTTCGTGTCGATCCGGCTATCCATCGGCGTACGGCGTGGATAAAACGTCGATTGCGCGGATTGCCGCTCCCCGGCGCGCGGCACCGGCTCAGCAACAAATCGCCGACACAGCTCGATCGTCTTTTCGCCCTGCTGCTGGCGCAGCTCGTCAATCAGCTCATGTCCAGCGAAATTTAGCCAATCGCGATAAATCACCGGGCCGGCATCGACCTGCTCGACGGCTTCAAGAAGGCATATGCCAATCCGTTTCTCGCCTTCCAGTATCTGCCAGGTGAGCGGGGAAAAGCCGCGCCCCTCGGGTAACTCGCTCTCGTGAACGATCAGATTTCTGCGGTTTCGTGCCAAAATCTCCAGCCCCGCGATATGAATACATCCCAGAAAAAAGGCGATCACGCCGTCGGGCACGCTGGAATATTCTCGAAACAATGCCGCGTCGTCGCCGTCTGCACGAAACTCAGAAACGAGACGTTCGGCAAAGGGCAGTATCCAGCTTGGATTATCTACCACGACGCTGATGCGGCGCGGTTTATTCCACCAGTCTTGTTGAGTACTCACGATACCAGTCCCGCGATTTTTCTTGAGCCGAGGCCGTCAACCAAGCTGCTGGCGCAACGCGCCATCTCCAATCGCCTTTCGCGATTCGACGCGAGCGCCTTGGTAAGCTTGGCGAGATCCGGAATGACGTCGCTTTTCGAACCGGCGCAAGCGACTGCACCGGCATCGACAAGACATCGACAAATACCTCGCTGATTGTCGGCAAGTGTAACGACAATCGCTGGCAACCCAAGCACAGCGCGCTCATAGGCGCTGGCGCCGGCTGCGCCGACCGCGAAATCGGCCTGTGTCATCAGTTCGGCCATGTCGCCATCAAGAATGATTTGCATCCGACCGCGCAGTTTGCCGCGAACCTCGTCAAGATGCGGCGCTTGCGACGACAGGGCGATGGTGATCGAAATGTCATCCGCAAAGCCGGCGAGCGCATCGAGCGCGACCGGCGTCACATTCCGTGGATCGGTTGCGCCGAAGGAGACGAGAATGTTCTCCACCGACCGGCCATCGCGGCGGCGCAAGGCCTCGGCCCGCCGCGCTATGAAGGCGCGCCGCACCAGCGCATAGTCCGGGCCGAGCAACAGTCGCGCCGTTACGGGAACTCCGCCAGCGTAGACCGAACGGTCGCGCGCGGCCGCGTCGACAAGAAAATCGCAGTCGTGAAGCCGGCCGGTCGCGTCGTCCATGACCAGGATTTTCCGCGCCCAGCGGCGACAGGCCGCTTCGAAATGAATGTCGCGCTGATAATGATCAACGACCAGAAGATCGACACCGTCGGGACGATAGTCGCGTAACAGCGCAGGCTCCTCATCCGCGGGGCCGGCCAATTCGTGTACGGAAAAATCGCCTGCGACAATCGCCGGTACCGTCGCCGCGGTGCCGGCTCCGGCTGCGAAGGCGACGCGCCATCCCGTCTCAGCCAGAGTTTCGGCAAGAGCCAAGCAGCGGGTCACGTGACCGGCGCCAACCGCCGGCGACGCGTCGCAGCGAAACAGTGCCCGCGGCATTTCTGCGTTTACCGAGGGGTCGCGGGCCAACGGCGCGGATCGAGATAAAGAGGATCGACGGCCGTGGGCAAGTGGAACACGTCATTTTCGCCGTCGAGTTCGGAAATTGCCGCCGCGATTTCGTCGAGTTCACGTACCCGGGTTACGCCGACGATTGCCGCATCGATATCCGAATTATGTAGAACGCATCTCAGGCAGCCCGCCAGCGGCGTCAGCTTCTTCGTCGCCCATTCTGCATGCAGCGTCGCAAGAGCTTCCCCCATCGGAGCAAAAAAGCTGGGAAGCGTGGCTGGCTCCATCAGCAGGAGACCCTGCAAAAACAGTGAGCGCGCATGGACCTCGGTTCCCGATTCCCGCAATCGCGTAAGCCAACCCGATAGCGCAAGCCGGCGATCGAGCGCATTCAACGGCAATTGCACGATCTGCGGCACGAATCGGCTTTCCGCCAATGCGAGGTCGCTTGCATCATAAACAGAAACGCCGACGCGCGATGTCCAGCCTCGCGCTCGCGCCTCGCGCAGCGCATCGATGACGTGTTGCCAACCCGGTTTGGCAAGATCGCTCGCGCGATGGATCAGCACACCGTAGACCTGCGCCGATCGCAGTCGTTCGAGCGAGGCGGCGAGCACCGCAAGCATGGTCTCGATGTGACTCGCCGCAATCGCATCTTCGCCGATCGGCGGCAGCTTGGTGACGATGCGCAGTCGATGCCCGGAGGGCAAATGGCGTCCGATCAGCATTTCCGCGTCGGCGTAACCGACCGCCGTATCGAGATATCCGATACCGCCCTCGACTGCACGCGCGAGGATCGCCGCGACTTCGGCCTCGCTAGGTCGCCCGTCGCGATTAGAGATCCCGTAATCCATACCGAACTGAACGGTGCCTAGACCGATGCGCGATAAACGATTCAACTGGCACCCACCAAAAACCGGCGGACGGCTGCTAAATATGCGAGCATGTTAGGTGATGCTGATCGTAGTTGATCCAGAAAACCAATTCTCATCTGTTATTCGACGCTACTCGCGAGCGATACGGATTGCTTGGAAAGGCGGTGGACCGGTCTTTGTGCAGCACGTCAATGCAAATTTGCTCATCAGGCGCAAATGACAGGGCTGTTGTAGCTTCCAGATATCGTCGGGAGATCAGGCGATACGCCGGATGCCAGATGAACATGCGCGACCATTCCATTTTGTGGGAACGGATCCCTGCTGCATGGACGAAGTCGTTGCTGTAGGGCATCGGTGCCAGGAAATCATGAATCACCAGATAACCGCCATCTCGAAGTACACGATCCGCTTGCCAAGCAATCCGAAAGTGGTCGAATAGATCGCACAGATAGAGGCAGAATCCGAAGATTACTACGTCAAAACGATTGTCCGCGTGAATGAGCGATTCGGCGGTTCCGTTCTCGAGAACAAGCTCGGGGTAATGTGCGCGTCCGTACTCAATAGCTTTCGCGGACGGGTCGATCCCATAACAATCCGCACCAAATTCTTGCCGTAACAGAGCGAGCTTGTGACCGGCGCCACAGCCAATTTCCAGGATTGCTTTCGGTTTGATCTGGATCTCCTTCAAGGAGAAAAGCACGGGGTTAGTCTCGAAATTGCCGATTTGCTGACCCCGATCGAACATCCGATCGCCCTCGCCCTGCGCAAATCCGATTTTCTGGTCGGTCATTATACGTTCACGCAGCGCTCGCCAAATCGGCTACTCCGACGATCACGCGCTCGACCTCCTCGTCGGTCAGGCCGGGATGGAGCGGAAGCGAAAGGCAGCCGTTGTAATACCGTTCGGCCTGTGGAAATTGGCCGCGATCGACTTTCAGCAGCTGTGCATGGAAAGGATGGTGGTAGACCGGCATGTAATGAACCTGGCTCCCAATTCCGCGCTCGGCGAGCTTTGTCATAAAGGCGGTCCGGGTCGTGCGCATGGCGTCGAAATCGAACCAAGCGATGTAGAGATGATGCCCGGAGCGGGCGCGCTCCGTCGGCTCGGATTGCAGCAGGCGGATCGGTGACAGCTTTGCAAACGTCTCGTCGTAATGGCGTGCAATGGCGCGCCGCCGCTCCAGGAAGCGATCGAGCCTTTTCAATTGCGATAGGCCGAGCGCGGCCTGGATGTCCGTCATCCGATAATTGAAACCAAGCATCTGCTGTTGACCGAGCCACGGTTTGAAGCGGCCGTCTTCCCGCGTGTCGCCGCTGACGAAACGCGAGGGCTCACGCTCGATACCGTGACTGCGTAGAAGTTTGAGCCTATGGGCCAGATCCGGATCGTTAGTGAGAACGGCGCCGCCCTCGCCGGTCGTAATCTGC
The DNA here is from genome assembly GCA_963816565.1 of uncultured Alphaproteobacteria bacterium. GTDB lineage: Bacteria > Pseudomonadota > Alphaproteobacteria > Rhizobiales > Xanthobacteraceae > BOG-931. The sequence goes on from CAWFLM010000024.1 coordinate 21,381, forward strand.
TTTACTGGATGGAAGGAAAAGACCGTAAGGTCGGAATAGGCGCCGCTGCCGATGGCTTTGCCACATGAATAGCGGCCGCCGAGGGCATGCGCTGCATCTTCGATGAGGACGCGGCCGCCGGCGATTTGGCGAATGTCGGCTGCCCCATGTGCGAGTCCGGCCATATGCACTGACACGATCGCTTTGACCGCCGGCGTCGTCTTAAGCGCTTGCGCCAGCCCCTGAACGGACATGCCAAGCGTCGCAAAATCGATATCGACGAATGCGGCTTCGCCACCAGCATAAATCAGACAGTTCGCCGACGCGGCAAACGTAATTGCGGAGGTGAGGCCTAGATCGCCAGGGCCAATGCCGGCGACAAGGCAAGCAATATGCAAAGCGGCGGTGCCGCTGCTTACGGCAACGGCGTGCCGCGCGCCAACACGCTCCGCCAGTGCAGCTTCGAACCGCTCGACTTGCGGCCCTTGGGTGAGGAAATCGCTTTCGAGCACCTCCACGACGGCGTCGATGTCGCTGCGATCGATGCTTTGTCGTCCATAGCCGAGAAAGCGCGCGGGCATACCGCTATTCGATCGCGGCTCTGAGTTGCTCGGTATCGAGCCAATTTTTGTTGCTGTCGCTCGCATATGCGAAATCCGGCGCCACTGGACGGCCTTCTTTGCCGTCGTAATCACGATGTTCGCGTTGGTTCCAGAGATGGACGGCGGGCTGGATCACGAAGAAAGAATCGAATTCGAGGGTGTGCCGCGCGTCGTCGCGGGTAATCAAAAGCTCATGGAGTTTCTCGCCCGGGCGAATGCCGACGTTTTCCTGCTTACAGCGCGCGCAGATCGCCGAAGCCAAGTCGGTAATCCGCATCGAGGCGACCTTCGGAATGAAGATCTCGCCGCCATGCATCATGCCGAGCGCACGTTGCACGAAGATTGCGCCATCCTCCAGCCGGATCCAAAACCGCGTCATGCGCGGATCGGTGATCGGCAAGGTTCCGGTCTTCCTACATTCTTTGAAGAACGGCACCACGCTGCCGCGTGAGCCGATCACATTGCCGTAGCGTACGACGGCAAAGCGGGTGCCGTCCTTGCCGGCAAGATGATTGGCCGCGATGAACAGCTTGTCGGAGCATAGCTTGGTCGCACCGTAGAGATTGATCGGACTGCGCCGCCTTGTCGGTCGACAGCGCAATGACCTTCCGGATTCCCGATCAAGGCAGGCGTTAATGACGTTTTCGGCCCCGAACACATTGGTCTTGATGCATTCGATCGGATTGTATTCGGCGGCCGGAACCTGCTTGAGAGCCGCGGCGTGAACGACAATATCGACGCCTTTGAGCGCCCGTTCCAACCGCGCGAGGTCGCGCACGTCGCCGATGAAAAAACGCAGCTGATCTTGCGTGAAGCGTTGCGCCATCTCGTATTGCTTGAGCTCATCGCGAGAATAGACGATGACGCGGGCCGGCCGATGTTCAGCGAGCAACTGGCGTACGAAGACCTGCCCGAACGAGCCGGTCCCGCCAGTGACGAGAATGGAGGCGCCGTCGAAGGAAGAACTGGTCGAGGTCACGTCAACTCCAGAGGAGCTTGAAAGATTGGAAGGTTCAGATTTTCTGTGAATTTGCTCATTTACCCACGCTACCGCACTCCGGGTGAAGCGAGGTCACCCGAGTACACAAACGCAACACTCGCCAGCGGACACGGGCCGCGGCTTAGGCCGCGGCGACCAAATCCGCGTCCAGGACCACACGAACCTTGCGGCCGAGGAGATCGAGCAGAATCGCGATCCGCTCACGTTCCGCCATGCCTTCGAACAAGCCGAGACAAGACATGAATGCGCCATCGAGCACGCGAATCTTGTCGCCTGCGCGAAATGGCGGTCGGTAATCGAGTTTGATAAAGCCGTCGGCGTCTTCACGGCTTTTCAGCGCCTCGACGATGCCGTCGGGCACCGCGGTGGGATCGTCGCCATTGCAAACGAGCCGAGTGACACCGACGGTCGAGTAGATCGAACGCCACCGCTGGGCGGCGAGATCGACCGCGACGAACAGATAGCGGGGAAACAACGGCGCCGCCACGGTTTCGATGCGGCGGGCATGCCGACGCCGCTTCAGATAACGCGGGAAATAGATGTCGAAACCCTGCCTGTTGAGATGCGCCGACGCCTTCACTTCGGCATGCGGGTGGGTGTGGGCGACAAACCAGCGCGGCTGCAATCCGGGTGTCATGCGGCGCTCTCCGTTGTGCGATCGAGACGAATTCCAAGCAGCGCGGGTACGAGGACGCGGTCGGCATCGAGCTTTTCGACCACGGCTTTGACCAATTCGGCCGTGGCCTGGAGATCGGTCACAACCAACGCGTCGAAGCCTCCCCGCACCGCCGCAATGGATTTGACGACCGGAGTGCCGACGAAACTGGTATGTTCGGCTTTGGCGTCGACCACAGCGACAATCGCGATGCCCTGTTCGAGCGCGCAGATCGTTGCAATCTCGGCGAGGTCGGAGACACCGATCAGCGCGATCCGGCGCCAGCCGCGCGCATGCGCGGTCTTGAGGACGCAGGAGCAATCCTCGCGTGCACGGCGGAAGAACGAGAACGAGTTGGAGAGATATTCGACGGTGAGCCGCGACTTCTCGGCAAAGCCGTGCGGCGTCAGATAATAGGCATAGCGCCGCGGCGGCGCCTGGCCGATCTTGAGCAGACCCTTTTTGACGCAGCGTTTGAGGTAGGCGTTGACCAGACCGAGCGCGATGCCAAGATCAGAAGCGAGCTTGCGCTGCGACTGGGCGCCATCACGCTCGACCGAACTCGAGTAGCCCCAGCACAATCCTGGCGTTGTCGGGTTCGTCGTTGCGCGCCGCATGAGGCATCGCATAGCCCTCCCATTCGCCTCTACCATTACCTTGTTCACGGCGTGAACGTCAAGCCGATTGTTCAAACGGTGAACACTGTAACTAATTGACATATAACAGTGTTTATTTACGGTCTGGGACTTCGCTGAACATGCTGGCCTCCACCAAACCGCAGATCGCATGCGCCGCCACGATATGAATTTGCTGAATCAGCGGCGTCTCGGGCGACGGCGCGGCCAGACAGTAATCGCATAACGGCTGCATCGTGCCGTTGGCCGCGGTGCCCGTGAAGCCGATCGTGGTGAGCCCCATCTCGCGCGCAGCCTTCAGCGCTGCGACGATGTTCGGCGAGCGGCCCGACGTCGAGATCGCGATGAATACATCGCCCTTTTGGCCAAGCCCGCGCACCTGACGCTCGAAGGTACGCTCGAAGCCGTAGTCGTTGCCGATGGCTGTGAGGACCGACGTATCGGTGGTCAGCGCAATTGCCGGCAGCGGGTTGCGGTCGAAGTTCAAGCGCGACAAAAACTCGCCGGCGATATGCTGGGCATCGGCGGCGCTGCCGCCGTTGCCGGCGATCAGAAGCTTGCGCCCGGCGCGGAATGCGGCGGTGATCGTATCGGCAATCGCATGAATCGCGGCGCGCAACTTCACGTCCTCGGCGGCACGCGAAAGCGTCTCGCACGAGCGGCGGAAGTGCTCGGCAACCATATCGTTCTGAGCGCTAAAATTTTTGTTGTCGCTATCGGTCACGATCGTTCCCAAGTTGCTGTGGACCTAACATAATTTTATTGCGATATGAATGGCTATAGAGGCGCCACGACGGAGAAAGAATTCGACGGATGCGGACCCTTGAATATCCGCTCAATGCCGAGGGCGTGTGGTGCGAAGTGTCAAGAATGCTCCCGCCCGGCTGTCCAGCACTGTTCTTGGATCGCGATGGCGCCGTGGTCGAGGACACTGAATATTTGCGTCGCGTCGAAGACATGGCGATGATTCGCGGGGCCGCTGGCGTTATTGCCGCGGCGAATAAACACGGCGTGGCCGTGGTGCTGGTGACAAATCAGGCCGGCATTGCCCACGGCTATTACGGGTGGGCTGAATTCAAACATGTGCAGCAGGCGATCGTCGCGGCCTTGGCCGCTGAAGGCGCGTGGCTCGACGCGGTCTATGCCTGCGCCCATCACCCCGAAGGCAAAGGTGCATTCGCTCATCCGAACCATCCGGCGCGCAAGCCCAATCCAGGCATGCTGTTGCAAGCGGCGGACGATCTGAACTCGATCTCAAGAAATCCTGGCTGGTCGGCGACAAGGCGACCGATGTCGAGGCCGCGAAACGCGCCGGTCTAGCGGGCGCCATGCAAGTCGCTACCGGACATGGCGCCGCCGAACGCCAACGCTCGGCTGACCTCGCAACACCGAGTTTCAAGGTCTGTTTCGGCCGATCGATTGCGGATGCAATGACGCTGCCGATTTTGCTGCCGCACAATGTCTCTTAATTCGCGCCACGCCGGGCCGAGCGCGCGGGGATCGCCGCCGCGTCTTCTCTATGTCGTCACCGAGGATTGGGCGTTTCTTTCACATCGGCTGCCGATGGCCCGCGCTGCGCGCGATGCGGGCTTTGAGGTGCATGTGGCGACCCGGATCGGCACCGGCGCGGCGGCGATCGCGAGCGAACAATTCATTTTGCATCCGACCCCATTTACGCGCGGCAGCCTGTCGCCGCTGGCGGCACTGCGGACCATCGCGGCGCTGCGCCGCATCCATCGCGCAATCAATCCCGATATCGCGCACCACGTGGCATTGCAGGCCTGCATGTTGGGGATGATCGCGGCGTCGGGCCGTCCCTGCGGCAGCGTCAATGCGTTTATCGGTCTCGGCTATTCGTTCACGTCGAATACTGCGAAAGCGCGGATCCTGCGGCGGCTCATAGGCGCGGTGCTGCGTCTATTGGTCGATCGCTCAGGCAGTATCGCACTGGTGCAGAACGGCGACGATCTCGCGGCATTGCTGTCGCTCGGCGTCGCAAAAAGCCGCATTGCGCTCATTCCCGGATCGGGCGTCGACGTTAAGCGCTTCACGCCGCTTCCCGAGCCACAAGGTCCTCCGACATTCGGCTTTGTCGGCCGCCTGCTCGACGACAAAGGCATCCGCACGTTGATCGCCGCCCATCGGTTGTTGCGCGGGCGCGGCATGGATGCCCGGCTATTGATCGCAGGCGCTCCGGATCCGGCCAATCCGGCCTCGGTTTCGCAAGCTGAAGCGGCTTCCTGGAACAACGAGCCGGGCATCACCTGCCTCGGTCACGTCGACGATATTGCCGGGCTCTGGGCGCGCGCCCACGTCGCAGTATTGCCGTCGCGGCGCGAGGGCCTGCCATTGTCGCTGATGGAGGCGGCGGCGTGCGGCCGAGCGATGCTCGCGAGCGACGTTCCGGGCTGTCGCGAAGTCGTTATCCACGAACGAACCGGCCTGTTGGTTCCGGTCGATGACCCGCGGGCTTTGGCGGACGCGATGGAGCGCCTTGCCGGTGCGCCTGAGCTGCGCGCGCAATATGGCAGGGCGGCAAGGAATTTAGCCGTCGAACAGTTTGCCGCGGACATAATCGGCCGGCAGACGGTCGAGCTTTATCGGCGGCTGCTCGTTGAATGGCCTGTTCAAGCGCCAAAACTTCTATAGCGACGGATGATGTAAAACAGCACTCCCGACATTATTGACGCAAAAGGCGGCGGTTCCGACTATAGCCCCTCTTTCAATTCGACTCGCCCACCCGAACGCTATGGGAAATCACCGGTGGCTGCGGCGAAGTCACGGCGATTTTCCCGAGCCGGTTCCGCAGACGCTTCCGGGTCGGTAATTCAACCGAGTAGTACAGCAGCGAAGCCGCACCGACCGCCGCGCCAATGCTCCCGACGAACATGACGCTCCGAAGTGCCTCGGAGGCCGCAAGGGAGAACCCAAAGACGCGTTCGGCTCCGTGCCGCAGGAGCAGAAAAATCGGAAAGTGCACGAGGTAAGTCGAATAAGAGATTTCGCCAAGCCAGACCACCGGGCGGCAACCGAACACCAGACGTACCCCCGCGCCAGGACCGGAGACGCCTGCGATGATAACGGCAAGGCAAAAAATCAGTACAAAATCGTTTGCCGAAACGAATGCGCCGAAGCAAAATCCAAATAGACCGCCGAACGCCAATCCGTCGGAGAGTCCTGGCGAAAGCTCCGCGCTGTCGAGGCGTATCGCGCGATAAAGCAACACGCCGCAGATAAACTCCGACGCAACCCGCACTAACGCCGGCGGGCCGACCACTGCCCCTTCGATCGCCCATCCATCGAGACGGAATACAAACGCCGCAAGCAGCAGCATCGCAAACGAGAGCGGCAACGCCGCGCGCCGCGGCAGCGCCAGCGTACCCGCCGCCACGGCCGGAAACAGCAAATAGGCGAACCATTCCGCGCTGATCGACCATGACGGCGCGTTCCAGCCGGCAACATTGGTCGTTCCCCAAGCGTGCACCATCAAAAAGTGCCACGGCAATTCCCGGTAGTTCCAATGCTCCGGCTCGTTGAGACTAATCCCGGCTGATCGCGCCGCAATTATCAGCGCCAACAGCACGAGCAGAACTGTGGCATGAGCGGGGAACAACCGGATAAAGCGATGCCAAAAAAAGACCCGCAGCGGTTTGGCGCGCGCGGGCACGAGGTCAAAGATATAGACATGCGCGATGATGAACCCCGAGAGAATGAAGAACAGGTCAACGCCGAGATATCCTCGGTGCACGAGCGAATTATCCGAGAGCCTTTGCGGGAAATTTTGATCCGCGTGAAGGGCCAGCACCAGAAAGGCGGCAAATGCCCGCACGCCGGTCAGCGCCGGCAGCTGCGCCCTTTCCGTATGCCGCATCGATTGCGCTGCCATCAGCCTCGCTCAATCCCGCGAAAAGTCTATCCACCTAAGCGGATCATATCGGAAGTTTGACGCGTTTTCGAGATTTCTAGCCTTGCAGCGCCCTTTGCCGCAATCGCCCGGCACCGCAAGTAGCAGGCGCCGGCTACCCATTAAGCGACTTCTCGGTCACGTAGCTTGGCGTCTTCTTCCTTGAGCACGATGCCGCCCAACACGCCTACTGCGAAAACATAAAGCCAGCCGTTGTCGAAATCGAACAGGTGTGAGTGTACGGTTGAAGAAATGATGTTCTCGACCACGACAAGTGTGCCAAGCCACGCAACAATGCTATCGCCTCTAAACAATAGAAAATGCGCAATCCACATCGCCCACAGGACCAGCGCGCCGATGGACCCGAGCTGGATGGCGATTGCGAAAGTTTGATTGTGGGGATTTACTGTAGCGACTGCTGATGCGCCGGTTTGCCCGGCGGACACGCGGCGAAACTGCTCCGGTATGGAACCGGTTCCATGGCCCGCCAACGGTGCAGTCGCGATAATCGAAAATGATTCTCTGAGGAACGCCAAATGTGTGCCAATGTCGGTTGCCGCATTGGACTGGTAATAAAGATACACGTCCGAGACCGACGTGTTTATCCGGTCGCGAAGGTTGGACGACCCAAGCCAAGCTATCCCACCTAATACGACCGTGACGATACACGCGACCAGAATTCCCTTCCATCGCAGCAAGCGCCAGCCGAGCAATAGAACCAGGACCGGGGCTACGGCAAGAGCGATGCGGCTGAAGGCCACAATGGCAAGATTGACGAGAAAAAGCGCAGCGACGGCGAAGAGACTAAGCGCGGCAGCCCAATGTCGTTTACGGACCCCAGCAAAGGCGACGCCAAGCGCGCCGAAAGCGCAAACGAGAAATTCGGTGTTCTGAAAAATATCGTCATGCACCGGGATCCCGAACAGTTTGTCGGGCCGAGTTTGGATGTGAGCAAAAACCAGGATGAACGACACAATCAGAACGATCGTTGACGACGCAAAAAAACAGACGATGACGTACCCACCACGTTCGGAACGGCGGAATTGCGCCAGCAGCAGCGGGATCATCAAGAGCTTGTGAAAGCTGCCGAGTCCGGCAAAACGGGCGTGCCAGTTGACATCCGCCCACAGCATGCCAACGGCGCCGAGGCACCAAAGCAGGACCGGCAAACCGCCGGCCGGCGTTAGCAGCTCACGCTTGAGCGCGGCCGGATCCGATGACGCCAACGCCGTAAGGAGCCAGAGTGCGATGAAAACCCCGGCGGCGCTGGTCGACCAGGGCAACGCGACCGCGACGGCAACCGCAAACCAATCGGCGAACGGCGCGACCAACGCTCGATCATAGCGCCACGGTGGGGACAATGCCGTCATCCAGCAAACCTTGCGCGTTTCTCGGGGGCCGCACCATCCCGGAAAATGTGCGGTCCGGCAAGATTTTTATGCTAGACGCTTGCGCAACGAAAAGGCGGACTTAAGGGACGTCGATGGGCGGCGAGTTGACGGCTTTCTGGACGTGGCGTGTTCTTGCAATTCTCGCTTCGGCGGCGATCGTATGCGCCATACTGATCTTCGTTCTGCGTCCTCTGCTCAAGCGTTATGCGATGGCGCGGCCAAATGCGCGCTCGTCGCACAAGACACCGACGCCACAAGGCGGCGGGATCGCGGTTGTCGCCGCGACACTCTTGGTCTGCGTCGCAACGCATTACCTCTTGCCGGCAAGCGCGGCAGGCAAGCTCCAACTTCCAACCATATTCACCGCTATCGTTCTGATGGCGGGCGTGG
>CAWFLM010000025.1:0-187433 GCA_963816565.1 uncultured Alphaproteobacteria bacterium
CGGACTCTGACTCCGTCAATCTAGGTTCGAATCCTAGTTCCCCAGCCAATCGCGCCGGCTCACTTTTTCACTGCCCTGCCAACCCACCCATCGTCTCAATGAAATTGACAATCGCCGGAACGCCATCGCCGGCGCGGAGATTGGTCATCACAAACGGACGGGCGCCGCGCATTCTCTTCGCATCGGTCTCCATTTTCGTAAGCGACGCGCCGACATGGGGGGCGAGATCGACTTTATTGATGACCAACAGATCCGACCGCGTAATGCCCGGGCCGCCTTTGGAGGGAATTTTGTCTCCGCCCGCGACGTCGATGACGTAGATCGTCAGATCGGCGAGTTCCGGCGAGAAGGTGGCGGCGAGATTGTCGCCGCCGGATTCGATCAGCACCAGATCGAGCGCCGGAAATTTCGCCCGCATGTCGGCCACCGCGGCGAGATTTATCGAAGCGTCTTCGCGGATCGCGGTGTGCGGGCAGCCGCCGGTTTCGACGCCGACAATGCGGTCCGCGGCAAGCGAGCCGGAGCGGACCAGAAATTCAGCATCCCATTTGGTGTAGATGTCGTTGGTGATGGCGGCAATGTCGTAGGTTCCGCGCATCGATTTGCACAGCGCGTCCATCAACGCGGTCTTGCCGGACCCGACCGGACCACCGATGCCGACGCGAAGCGGGCCGTTTGAGCTCGACACTGTCCGATCCCTCAGCTGCGAAACAAGCGGGTGTATTGCGCTTCGTGCCTGGCGCTGGCGATGTCGGCGCGAAACACCGCGCTGCCGAGCTCATCGAGCTGCGCCGTCAAGGCGCGCTCCGCCGTTGCCGCGACCGTGCTTTCGAGCGCCTGCAAGACGCGCTGACCGTCGGTGTGGCCGAGCGGAACTAGCCGCACCCCGGCGGAAATCCAGTTGGCCGCGACCGCGGTCAGAAACGCGCGCAACGCCGGGTCCAGCGGGATGTCGTGCCCGGCGCAGGCCGCGGCAACCGCGATCGGATAGGCGACCGGCCCGCTCCAAAGCTCCTTCAACTTCAGCAAGGCCGCGCATGGCCAGGCTGCCTGCGTCACCTCGAGAAAAGCCCGTCCCATGGCGGTGGTTTCGTAAAAACGCTCGCGGGTCGACACGAAGGCCGCGGCAAGCTCGGCGGCTTCGACAAGCGCCGCATCGTCGCCGCGCTGCACCGCCCGATAGGCATGGCTGAAGAGAACGCCATCGCTCATTCCGGCGCCGGCGCGCAGCAAGATCGCGATCCAGCGGCGCAGCGTCTCGGCATCGCCGATGTCGCCGGCCTCGACCGCCCACTCGATGCCGCTTGAATAGGAAAAGGCGCCGACCGGATAGGCCGGCGACAGCCACGTCATCAGGCGGTAAAGCGCAGCCGCTTCAAGGCGGTCGGTCGCGGCCCGCTCATTTTCGCGCGAGCGTGGAGCCAAGCGCGGTCCTCGCTTACGCGGGGACGAGCGGATAAGCGGCCTCGCCTTATACATGTCGGTGCGGATAAGAATGCCGCGTGTCAGAAAGCTCGCTTTGATAAGCTCCGCCTTCCGGATCGAACGCGGCCTCGATTTCGACGACGTCACCGCCGAGGCGAGCGGCGAGCTCGGCGAGAACGTGATCGCGGCGAATGCGCAGCGCATCGGTCAGCACTTGCGCCGGCACGTGCCGGTTACCGATATGCCAGGCGATGCGGGCGAGATGCCTTGGATTGGCGCAGCGAATTTCCAACAGCGCTTCGGGTGCGGCAACGACTTCGACCAACCGCCCATCCTCCAGCAACAGCGCATCGCCGCCGCGCAACCCGGCCGGCGCCGGCAAATCGAGCAAGAAGGCGATCCCGTTCTTGCCTTGCATGGCGATACGCCGGCGATGACGATCGTCGTAATCGAGGACGACCCGATCGGCCGGCTGCCCCGACCAGCTATCCGCCGCCCTGATTGCAATGGCACGCATCGGCGGAAAACCTCGTCCTCAGAATAGAAAGTAACGCTGCGCCATCGGTAGCACGTCCGCCGGCGCACAGGTCAGGAGTTCGCCATCGGCGCGCACTTCGTAGGTCTCCGAATCGACCTCGATTGCGGGCGTGGCATCGTTGTGGATCATGCTCTTCTTGGAAATCTTGCCGCGGGTGTTTTCCACGGCGACCAGCTTTTTCTGGATGCCGAGCTTGCGGCCGAGACCGGCCTTCACCGCGGCCTTCGATGCGAACACAAAAGACGAGGCGGTGCGCGCCCGGCCGTAGGCGCCGAACATCGGCCGATAATGCACCGGCTGGGGGGTCGGGATCGAAGCGTTCGGGTCGCCCATCGGCGCGGCGACGATCGAACCGCCCTTGACGATGCAGTCGGGCTTGACGCCGAAAAAGGCCGGCGACCACAGCACCAGATCGGCGAGCTTGCCCTTCTCCACCGAGCCGATGAGCTTCGACACGCCGTGGGCGATGGCGGGATTGATGGTGTATTTGGCGATGTAACGCTTGGCCCTTGCGTTGTCGTTGTCGCCCTTCTCCTGCGGCAAGCGCCCACGCTGCTTCTTCATCTTGTCCGCGGTTTGCCAGGTGCGGATGATGACTTCGCCGAGCCGGCCCATGGCTTGCGAGTCCGACGACATCATCGAGAGCGCGCCGATGTCGTGCAGAATATCCTCCGCCGCGATGGTCTCCTTGCGGATGCGGCTTTCGGCAAAGGCCAGGTCTTCGGCGATCGACGGATCGAGGTGATGGCACACCATCAGCATATCGAGATGCTCGTCGATGGTGTTGCGAGTATAGGGCCGCGTCGGATTGGTCGACGACGGCAGCACGTTCTTCAGCCCGGCCACCTTGATGATGTCGGGCGCGTGGCCGCCGCCGGCGCCTTCGGTGTGGAAGGCGTGGATGGTGCGGCCCTTGAAGGCTTTGATGGTGTCCTCGACGAAGCCGGATTCGTTGAGCGTGTCGGTGTGGATCATCACCTGGATGTCGTAGTCGTCGGCGACCGACAGGCAGCAGTCGATCGCCGCCGGCGTGGTGCCCCAATCCTCGTGCAGTTTGAGCGCACAGGCGCCGGCCTTGATCATTTCTTCGAGCGCCGCCGGACGGGACGCGTTGCCCTTGCCGGCAAAGCCGAGATTGACCGGAAAATCGTCGGCCGCTTGAATCATGCGACCGAGATGAAACGGCCCGGGCGTACAAGTGGTCGCAAAGGTGCCGTGCGCCGGGCCGGTGCCGCCGCCGAGCATCGAGGTCACGCCCGACATCAAGGCTTCGTCGACCTGCTGCGGGCAGATGAAATGAATGTGAGTGTCGAAGCCGCCCGCGGTGAGGATTTTGCCCTCGCCGGCGATCACTTCAGTGCCCGGACCGATGACGATGGTGACGCCCGGCTGGATGTCCGGATTACCGGCCTTGCCGATGGCGAAAATGTTGCCGTCCTTGATGCCGACGTCGGCCTTCACGATGCCCCAGTGGTCGAGAATAAGCGCATTGGTGATGACGGTGTCGACCGCGCCCCCCCGATTGGTGATTTGCGATTGCCCCATGCCGTCGCGGATCACCTTGCCGCCGCCGAATTTCACCTCCTCGCCATAAACGGTGAAATCCTTCTCCACCTCGATGACCAGATCGGTATCGGCAAGCCGAACGCGGTCGCCGGTGGTCGGGCCGAACATGTCGGCATAGACACTGCGCGCGATTTTCGCCGGCATGGCTGCGCCCCTAGAGTTTGCCCATCACTTCGCCGCGGAAGCCGTACACCGCGCGCTTGCCGGCCACCGCGACCAGCGTGACGTCGCGCGTCTGTCCGGGCTCGAAACGCACCGCGGTGCCCGCCGCGATGTCGAGCCGCATGCCGCGTGCCTTGGCGCGGTCGAACTTCAGCGCCGGGTTGGTCTCGAAGAAATGGTAGTGCGATCCGACCTGGATCGGCCGGTCGCCGGTATTGGAGACGGTCAGCGTCACGGTGCGGCGGCCCTTGTTGAGCTCAATGTCGCCGGGCTTGATGAACATTTCGCCGGGGATCATGCAGTCACCTGATCGGCTCGTGGACGGTCACGAGCTTGGTGCCGTCGGGGAACGTCGCCTCGACCTGAATGTCGTGGATCATCTCGGCGATACCGTCCATGACCTGCGCGCGCGTCAATACGTGGGCGCCATGCTCCATCAGCTCGGCGACGGTGCGGCCATCGCGGGCGCCTTCCAGGATAAAGTCCGAGATCAGCGCGACCGCCTCGGGGTGATTGAGCTTGACGCCGCGCGCCAGGCGGCGCTGCGCCACCATCGCGGCCATGGAGATCAACAGCTTGTCCTTCTCGCGCGGTGTGAGCTGCATGGCGCCTTCAGTTCGTCCACAGCCGCGGCAGCGGCCCCGCGCCGAGCGCCGTGAGCACGGCGACGAGATCGTGTCGCAGCGCCGCGCCATCGGCGGCGACGCAGCGCACGGCAACAAGCCCATTCCAAGCCGATACGCCGACTTCTCCGGCAAAATCATGCTGCATTGCGCGAACCGCCGCAACATTATCCTCACCGCCGGGAAATTTCACCACGCTCGCCACCGCCGCGCCGCCCGCAGCGGCGGCCGGCTCCGCCAGAGCTTGGGCAATGCCGCCATCGAGGCGCACGGAGTCGGCAAAAATGAGGGAGCCGCCGACGCGGACGCGCCAGCAGTCGAAGAAACACCCCGAGATCACAGTCTCGCCCATCGCCGAGCGGCCGAAAATGCTCGCCTCGGCAACGAGCAAGTTGGCGTCAGGCGCGAGATCGACGTCGATTTTGCGGCGCAGGCGCGCCCGATCGAACAGAATTGTTTCCTGCGGCAGCCAAGCCAGCATCCCGCCGGAGCCAATCTTGAGATTAACGTCGAGCACCGTATCCGGGCCCAGCGACCGATAGATCTTTTCGGCAGCGGCGGTGGTTACGCTCACCTGCGCGCCGGCGGCAACGTCAATTGCAAGCTTCGAAACGATCGCCGCCCGTCATTCCGCCGCCAGTGTTCACAATGACCGCGTCGAGAGCCTGGCCGTCCCGATGCGGAAAACGCACCCGTAGCGAGCCCGATTCATGCACGCGCGCCGGCCGCGTGCAGCCTGCACTGGCCGCTACGCTAAGCGCGATACGCCCGGTTGCGCGATTGGCGGCAAATACCTCGTCGCGTAACGGCACCGTTGCAATCGACGTGATGTTCATCGAAATTCATCGCGGTTTCTTGGAAACAAGGCTCCAATCGCCTACCGAAAGCCGTTCCAGATCGCTGATAGCCATTTCAGATAGCCATTTCAGATAGCCATGGCCCGCTTCAGCGCCGCTTCGTCGATATGCTCACGATCGCACGAATAGACGACGGCCCCACGATCCATGACGGCAAAATAGTCGCCGAGTTCGCGGGCGAAGTCGAGATATTGCTCGACCAGCACGATGGCGATCTTGCCGAGCGACCGCAAGTAATCGATGGCCCGACCGATATCCTTGATGATCGAGGGCTGAATGCCTTCGGTCGGCTCGTCGAGCAACAGCAGCCGCGGCCGCATCACCAGCGCGCGGCCGATGGCGAGTTGCTGCTGCTGGCCGCCGGACAGGTCGCCACCACGCCGGTGCAGCATGCCCTTGAGCACCGGGAACAGCGAGAACACGTCGTCGGGCACGTTGCGTTCGCCGCGCGGCAACGGCGCAAAGCCGGTTTTGAGATTTTCTTCGACGGTGAGCAGCGGAAAGATTTCCCGGCCCTGCGGCACATAAGCGATGCCGCGCCGGGCGCGCTCCGGCGGCCGCAACGCGGTAATATCGCTCCCTTCCCAGGTGATCTTGCCGCTACTCACCGGGAGATGGCCGGCGAGCGCATCCAAAAGACTGGTCTTGCCGACGCCATTCCGGCCCAGCACGCAGGTTACTTTGCCGGGCTCCGCATTAAGCGACACCGCGCGCAGCGCTTGGGCGGCGCCGTAGTGCAGGTCGATGGCTTGCGCTTGAAGCATCAGTCTATTCCTTGACGCACAATCTGTTTCGAAAATCGGCGTTCATTATTCGCAGTCATGCGTTAGCGTCCCAAGTAGACTTCCACGACGCGTTCGTTGGCGGAGACTTCGTCGATCGTGCCTTCGGCAAGCACGGAGCCTTCGTGCAGACAGGTGACCTTGACGCCGAGGTCGCGCACGAAGGTCATGTCGTGTTCGACCACGACGACGGTGTGCTCGCGGTTGATCTCCTTGAGCAGTTCCGCCGTTTGCTGCGTCTCCACGTCGGTCATGCCGGCCACCGGCTCGTCGACCAGCAGTAATTTCGGATCTTGCGCCAACAGCATGCCGATCTCGAGCCACTGCTTCTGGCCATGGGACAACCGGCCGGCAAGGCGATTTTGCACATCGGTAAGACGGATCGTCTGCAGGATTTCATCAATACGGCGGCGTTCGTCAGCGGTTTCCCGCGACCACAGCGTCGTGCGCGCACGTCGATCGGCCTTGAGCGCGAGTTCGAGATTGTCAGATACGGTGTGGCTGTCGAATACGGTCGGCTTCTGAAACTTGCGGCCGATGCCAAGCTCGGCGATTTCGGTCTCGTCGAGCCGCGCCAGATCGTGAAACTTATCGAAAATCACCGCGCCGCTGTCGGGCCGGGTCTTGCCCGTGACCACGTCCATCATGGTCGTCTTGCCGGCGCCGTTCGGGCCGATGATGGCGCGCATCTCGCCTGGCTCGATGGCGAAGGAGAGATTATTGAGCGCGCGGAAACCGTCGAACGACACCGTGACGCCTTCGATGTAAAGCAGCGTTCGCTCGAAGGCCTCCTTTGCCCGATCTTCGGCTTGCGCCAGTCGTTCTTGAAGCTTCATGGGCCGAACCTCATTCCGCCGGCTGCGGTTCGGGCGGCGGCGCGGCAACGCCATCTTCGGCGGCGGCGGATATCCTGGCGCGGCGGAGCGCGGTCCAATGGTGCAGGCTGCCGATGATGCCACGCGGCAACAACAGCGTCACGCCGATGAACAGGCCGCCGAGCATGAACAACCAATACGGCGCCAGCAGGCCCGACGTGAAATAGGTCTTGGCGTAATTGACGAGGATGGCGCCGACCGCGGCGCCGACCAGCGTGCCGCGACCGCCGACCGCGACCCAGATCACGGCCTCGATCGAATTACTGGGAGCGAATTCGCTCGGATTGATGATGCCGACCTGCGGCACGTAAAGGGCACCGGCGATGCCGGCCATGCAGGCGGACAAGGTGAACACGAGGACCTTGTAGGACTCCACGCGGTAGCCGAGAAACCGGGTGCGAGCTTCGGCATCGCGGATGGCGATCAACACCTTGCCGAATTTCGAGGTGACGATGGCCCGGCAGACCAAAAAGCCGAGCATCAGCGCGACACAGGTGATCGAGAACAACGCCGCGCGCGTCGTTTCCGCCTCGACGTTAAAGCCGAGGATGTCCTTGAAATCGGTCAGGCCGTTGTTGCCGCCGAAACCGAAATTGTTGCGAAAGAAGCCGAGCATCAGCGCATAGGTCAGCGCCTGGGTTATGATCGACAGATAGACGCCGGTAACGCGGCTGCGAAAGGCCAGCCAGCCGAATACGAAAGCGAGCGCGCCGGGCACCAGCACGACCATCAACGCGGCATAGGGAAAATACTGGAAGCCATACCAGGCGTACGGCAGTTCCTTCCAATTGAGGAACACCATGAAGTCCGGCAGAATCGGATTGGCATAAACGCCGCGGGTGCCGATCTGGCGCATCAGATACATGCCCATGGCGTAGCCGCCGAGCGCGAAGAACGCGCTTTGGCCGAGCGAAAGAATGCCGCAATAGCCCCAGATCAGATCGATCGACAAGGCCAGTACGGCGTAACAGAGGTACTTGCCGAACAGCGCGACCAAATACGTCGGAATATGCAGCGCGGATGACTGCGGAACCGCGAGGTTGAGCACCGGCACAGCGATCGCGATCGCCGCCACCGCGATCAGAAAAACGGTGGCGCTGCGATCGAGCGAACGGATGAGGATATGCGGGCTCACGCCTCGACCGCCCTTCCCTTGAGCGCGAACAGGCCGCGTGGACGCTTTTGAATGAACAGGATGATCAAGACCAGAATTGCGATCTTGCCGAGCACGGCGCCGGCAAACGGCTCGAGAAACTTATTGGCGACGCCGAGCACGAAGGAGCCGACGAATGTGCCCCACAGATTGCCGACGCCGCCGAACACCACGACCATGAAGCTGTCGATAATATAACTTTGGCCGAGGTTGGGGCTGACATTGTCGATTTGCGACAGCGCCACGCCGGCAATCCCCGCGATGCCGGAGCCCAAGCCGAAGGTCAGCGCATCGACCCGGTTGGTGCGGATGCCCATCGACGCCGCCATGGCGCGGTTTTGGGTCACGGCGCGCATTTCGAGGCCAAAGCGCGTGTAGCGCAATATGCCCAACAGCGCGACGAATACCGCAAGCGCAAAGCAGATAATCCAAAGCCGGTTGTAGGTGACGGTGATGCCGCCGAGATCGAACGCGCCGCTCATAAACGAGGGATTGCCGACTTGGCGGTTGTTCGGTCCGAACGCCGTGCGTACGGCCTGTTGCAGGATCAGCGAAAGTCCCCAAGTCGCGAGCAGCGTCTCCAACGGCCGGCCATAGAGAAAGCGGATGATGCAGCGTTCGACCAATATGCCGACCAGGCCGGCAAAGACAAAGGCCAGCGGAATAGCCATCGCCAGCGAGTAGTCGAACAGCGCCGGCGCATTGTTGCGGATGATCTCCTGGACAACATAGGTGACGTAGGCGCCAAGCATCACCATTTCGCCGTGCGCCATGTTGATCACGCCCATGACGCCGAAGGTGATGGCGAGGCCGATGGCAGCCAGCAAAAGAACCGAGCCGAGCGAAAGCCCGTACCAGAGATTCTGCACCGCATCCCATTCCGCCAGATGCGTTTGGATGGCAGCGATGGCGTCGCTGGCGGCCTTGGCGACCACGGGCGTTTCGCGAGCGGGGATGTCCGAGAGGAGCCCGAGCGCATCCTGATCGCCGCGGTCGCGCACGATCGCGATCGCTTTGAGCTTGTCGGCTTCCGACGTGCCGGGCGTAGTGAGCAGGATGGCGGCGCGCGCCTGTTCGAGCGCCACCTTGACGCGGCCAACCGTCTCTTGCGAGAGGGCCTTTTCGAGCGTCGGCAGAGCGGTCGCCCCGCGGGACTTGAACACCGCTTGCGCGGCAGCGTATCGCTTGTCGGGATCGTGCGACAGCAGCGTTAGTTGCCCCATTGCCGCGTCGATGGCGCCGCGCAGCCGGTTATTGAGGTGAACGCTATCGAGATCGTCCGGCGGCTGGCCGGTCACCGGCTGTCCTGTAGCAGCATCGAACAGATGGCCGTCGGCGTCCTGAACGTAGACCGCCTTTTTTTCGGCGCTGAACATCAGCTGCCCGTTCTGCAGCGCGCTGATGATGATTTCCGCGCGAGGACTGTCGCTGCCGACGACTTCGTTGACGCCGGCCAGCGTTTCGTCGAAATCGTCGGCGGTGAAGTGCGCGATGGCGTCGTCGAGACTTGCCGCATGCGCGCTCGCCACGGCCAAGACGAGGCCAAAAGCTAAAGCCAGCGCGACGAGACAAGCTCGGCCAAAACGCATCGCAATGTTCCCCGACCGCCGTGCAGAGAGGCGACGCTGCCTCCCCGCGATGCCGGCGTCAAAACGTTGGCGCAGGCGTGATCAGGTACCGCCGCAGGTCTTGGTCACGGTGTTGTAGTTGCCGCAATTGAGCTTCACCCAATCCGCGATCAGGTCCTTGGATCCTGGCAGATAGGGCGACCAAGCGTCGCCGGGCACGAGACCCTTGGTCTTCCACACCACGTCGAACTGGCCATCGGCGCGGATTTCACCGATGAAGACCGGCTTAGTGATGTAGTGGTTGGGCAACATTTCGGACACGCCGCCGGTCAGATTTGCCTGCTTGGTGCCCGGCAGCGCCGCGATCACCTTGTCGGCATTGGTGGTTTTCGCCTTCTCGACGGCCTTCACCCACATGTTGAAGCCGATGTAATGCGCTTCCATCGGATCGTTGGTGGTGCGCTTCGGATTCTTGGTGAACTCATGCCATTCCTTGATGAAGGCGGCATTGGCCGGCGTCTTGATCGAACTCGAAGTAGTTCCAAGCGGCGAGATGGCCGACCAGCGGCTTGGTATCGAGGCCGGCAAGTTCTTCCTCGCCCACCGAGAAGGCCATGACCGGAATGTCGGTCGCCTTGATGCCCTGGTTGCCGAGTTCTTTGTAGAACGGCACGTTGGCATCGCCGTTGACGGTGGAAACCACCGCCGTCTTTTTGCCGGCCGAACCGAATGCCTTGATCTTGGAAACCTCGGTTTGCCAGTCGGAGAAGCCGAACGGGGTGTAATTGATCATGATGTCCTCGTCCGCCACACCCTTCTGCTTGAGATAGGCTTCGAGGATTTTGTTGGTGGTGCGCGGATAGACATAGTCGGTGCCTTCCAGCACCCACCGCTTCACCGAGCCCCCATCGGCACTCATGAGATAGTCGACCGCGGGTATCGCCTGCTGGTTCGGCGCGGCGCCGGTATAGAACACGTTGCGCTCGCCTTCTTCGCCTTCAAACTGAACAGGATAGAACAGGATGTTGTCGAGCTCCTTGAACACCGGCAGCACCGACTTGCGCGACACCGAGGTCCAACAGCCGAACACGACCGCGACCTTGTCTTGGCTGATCAATTCGCGCGCCTTTTCGGCAAACAGCGGCCAGTTCGAAGCCGGATCGACGACGACTGCCTCGAGCTTCTTGCCGAGAACGCCGCCCTTTTTGTTCTGTTCCTCAATCAGCATCAGCATCACGTCTTTCAGCGTCGTTTCGCTGATCGCCATGGTGCCCGAGAGCGAATGAAGAATGCCGACTTTGATCGTATCCTCGGCCTGCGCCGGCAGGGCCCCCATCAGCCCAAGCGCGGCGCCGCCGGCTCCGACGAGCCAGCCACGGCGTGTGAGCGTATATGTCGTTATGGATTTGCTGGACATGAATGAGCCTCGCATTGCTTGGGCGGGCGCACGGACGGGCGCCCTTCTGAGGCTGCATCGCAAAGCATGTGCCAGTTTTCTGCGGCACTAGAGCGCGAATTTTACAGGTCAACCATGACCCGCGCAGACCAGGCTGCTTTTTTCAGCAGACCGTCGCCTCCTTTATGAGCAAGCGGCGAAATGTGGAGGCTATCTGTGAAACCTCATTCCGCCGGCGTGGCAGCCAATCCCTCGTCCGACATTGTGAGCCTCGGTGCGAGCGCCGGGTAGCGGCTCAGCGCAAACAAGAAGGCCGCCACGATTGCGTAAGCCACCGCCACAGTCGGCGTCACCGCAATGCCGACCGCTTGGCCGTGCATGAAGCCGAAGAACGTCAATACGGCACCCGCTAATGCAAAGGCTGCTGCATTGACGAATTTCTTATCGATGACGTTAGCACCGATGGCGGCGAGCACGAGTCCGGTCAGAATGGCTCCGCCCCCGAGCGTCTCAAGTCCCGGATAAAGCACGCCGACATTGAATAACTTGTCATAGCCGAGCGCCGCGGCGCTGACGCCGGCAACGCCGAGGGCACCGTCCATCAACGTCTTGCACCAGCCGGCCAGATGCGGCGTCAGCGCGAGAACAATAGCGGGGGCGTGATCCTTGGGGGTGGTCTGGAACGCCTGCGCGCCGATCAGCATGCCGATGTAGAGAAGGATCGGAGAAATCGCGACGACGGGCACCAGCGCCAGCAACAGCGAGATGATGCCGAACCAGGACAGCACGATCACCATTAGCCCGGTCGCCGCCGAATAACCGATGCGGCCGCCCATGCCCTTCCAGCCGGGATGACCGATATAGACCGCGTTGATGAACGGATTTCCCATCAGGCAACCGATCAAGCTGACGATGCCGTCGGCGGTCAGCACGCGTGTGGTCGGGTAGGGATCGCCGGCGGCTTCAGCGCTCTCGACATTGTCCATCGCCTCGACCAAGTCGTAGATGCCGAAGGGCACCGCGGTCACGAGGATCACACCGAGATAGTGAAAGCCCGAGAACACGTGATTGACAGCCGGTATCGGCAAGTTGAAGCCGAAGTTCACGAAGGCGTCGCCGACGCCTTTAACGCTCAGCCCGCCATAGTGAAGACCGAAAAGATTGGAGCCCCAGGCGATCAGCATGCCGACCGCGATCGCAACCAAACCGGCCGGTATGCCTTTGGGATATTTAAAGCCGCCAAGCCAGCTCACCATGATAATGGCAAAGCAGGTGAGCCCGATGACCGGCGTCTGGTAGATTTCCAGCGCCGGACGCATCGAAATGAACGTGATCGAGACGCCGGCCAGCGTTCCGAGCAGCGCGGCGCGCGGCGTTATCTTGCGGATAATCGGCGCAACAAAGCCGCCGATCATCAAGATAAAGCTCTGGAAGAACACCCAAACCAAGCCCGCTTCCCAGCCCTGGATCGGATCGTGGGTCGACAGCGAGATCGGCAGCATGATGACGAAGGTGACGATGAACATATGCGGCACACTCACGCCGGACGGCAGCGCACAAACGTCGCTGCGCCCGGTCCGCTTGGCCAAGCGATAGGCGAGATACGCGTAGTAGAACGTCGACAGGCACATCATCGTGCCAAGCGCCGGCAGGATGCGGCCGAATACCAGCGAATCCGGCATTTTCAGCACGAACCGCAACAGTCCGGTAAGCACCAGCATGTTGACAAGGATATTGGTGCCGAAGCCGAAAAAGGCGTTCCAATCGCCGGTGGTCCACAGCACCGGCCGGTATGGTTCTGTCGATGGTGTCGTAGTCATCTCGCTCCCCCGTGCTGGAGATTTCGTTTTCGATTTAGGCGATCTTCTGATTGCCGATGGTCGCCAACGACCGTAGCAAGTGCTCCGATGCGGTCACCGAACCGAAAATGCCGCCCTGCGCCTTGATCATGGCAAGACCGGCATCGTGAAATTCCGGAAAATAGGAGGCGCAGCAGTCGGCCAGCACGATGCAGCGAAAGCCGCGGTCGTTGGCTTCGCGCACCGTGGTATTGACGCAGACTTCCGTGGTCACGCCGGCGACGAACAGTGTATCGACCCCCCTGTTGCGCAGCATGAGTTCAAGATCGGTCTGGTAAAATGCCCCTTTGCCCGGTTTGTCGATGACCGGCTCGCTCTTGAGCGGATAAAGCTCCGGGACGATGTCGTGACCGGGTTCGCCGCGAACCAGGATGCGTCCCATCGGACCGCGGGCGCCGATGCGGGTGGCGGGATCGCCGCGCTCGACCTTATGAGGTGGCGCGTCCGACAGATCGGGCCGATGCCCCTCTCGGGTGTGAATGACGAAGAGGTCCAGGCGCCGGGCCGCGGCAAGCACCGCGCCGCACGGAGCCACGGCCGCGCGCAGGAGCGAAACATCGTTGCCGAGCGCTTCGCCGAAGCCGCCCGGCTCCAAAAAATCGCGCTGCATGTCGATAATCACATACGCCGCGGCGTCGAGATCGACGACCAGCGGCGCGGGTTCAGCTTCGACTCTTACGCGCGGCATGTGGATCTCCTGCCTCGCAGCAGGTCGGAACGTGCAAAATCGGGGCCAGGACCGGCGCCCAGGATCGGCGCGGGGTGCCTCGCGACAATTGCCTAATAAATGTGCGGGAATTGCTCAGGTCGCCCCGCAAGCATTTCGACGATGATGAATTTGCCGCGACAAAGCCCGTTGAAACGCGCATTTTGCTCTGCGGCAATGGCGGCACACGGCTTGGCACGCGGCTTGCGGAGGCTTCCAGCAGCGAACGACGCGCCAGCCCTGGGAGGCCTTAATGAAGCGCCGCGACTTTCTCAAATCGATGACCGCATTGTCCGCGGCCGCCGCTGTCCCTGCGCCCGCGATCTGGTCGCCGGCCAAGGCCCAGTCGCGCAGCGAGACGCTGCTTTTGGTCACTGAGAACGGGCCGAACAACCTCGACATCCACGGTGTCGGCACTAACCGACCCGGCTACGAAGCGTCGTGGAATTGTTACGACCGGCTGATCACGCACGGCAAGAAGACGCTTCCCGACGGCTCGCTGACCTACGACCTCGATAACTTCACGCCTGAACTCGCCGAGGACATGAACGTCGGCGACATGTCGGCCACCTTCAAGCTGAAGAAGAACGCCAAATTCCAAGACGGTACGCCGGTGACCGCCAAGGATGTGAAATGGTCGTTCGACCGGGCGGTCAGTGTCGGCGGCTTTCCGACGGTGCAGATGAAGGTCGGCTCACTCGTCAACAAGGATCAGTTTGTCATCGTCGACGATTCGACCTTCCGCGTCGACTTCGTCAAGAAGGATCGGCTCACCGTTCCCGATCTCGCGGTGATCGTGCCCGGCATCTACAATTCCGAGCTGGTAAAGAAAAATGCCACCGCTCAGGATCCCTGGGGACTTGAATATACCAAGCTCAACACCGCCGGCAGCGGCGCCTTCAAGGTCACGAGCTGGAAGCCCGGCGTCGAAGTCGTCTACGAGCGCAATGACGCCTGGGTCGGCGGCAAGCTGCCCGAGCTGAAGAAAGTCATCTGGCGCACCATTCCGTCGGGCGGCAACCGCCGCGCCTTGATGGAGCGCGGTGATGCTGACATCTCCTTCGATTTGCCCCCCAAGGACTTCTCCGAGATGAAGCAGGAGGGCAAGCTGAAGATGATCTCCAATCCGATCGGCAACGGCATCTACAGCATCGAAATGAACGTGGTGAACCAGCCGTTCAATAACGACAAAATCCGTCAAGCCGTGGCCTATGCGATCCCGTACAAGGACATCGTCGATTCGGCGATGTTCGGCAATTGCAATCCGATGTTCGGCGGTCCCTCGAACGACGTGTCGACCATCGCCTGGCCGCAACGCACCGGCTATGCCACCGACATCGACAAGGCCAAAGCGCTGATGGCCGCCGCCGGCGCCGGCCCCATCGACACGACAATCTCGTTCGATCTCGGCGACGCGGTAAGATGCGAGCCGATCGCCGAACTGGTCCAGGAGAGCCTCGGCCATATCGGCATCACAAGCACCATCAACAAGGTGCCGGGCGCCAACTGGCGCAGTGAAATGGCGAAGAAGACTATGCCGCTGATGGTGAACTTCTTCTCCGGCTGGCTCGATTACCCGGAATATTTTTTCCTCTGGTGCTATTCCGGCCAGAACGCGATCTTCAACACGCCGAGTTACGTCAATCCGAACATGGACGCACTGATCAACGGCGCGCGCGATGCAGCCGCCGTCGGCGACAACGCCAAATACGCGACCGACGTGGAGGGCTTTATTTCCATGGCCTATCGCGACGTGCCGCGCGTCCCGCTGTTTCAGCCGTACCTGAACGTCGCGACCCAGAATAATATTTCCGGCTACTGTTACTGGTTCCACCGTCAGGTCGACTACCGTTCGATCGTGAAGACGTGATCGGACTCCCTCTCCCTGCGCGCGGGGAGAGGCGGAGGCGGCAAATGCTGGTAAGTCTCGCCAAACGCCTCATTACCGTTATTCCGACGCTGGTCGGCGTCGTCGTGGTGACGTTCCTGCTCACCCGCGTGCTGCCCGGCGATCCTGCGGTGTATTTCGCTGGCCCCGCGGCGACGCCGCAGTCGATCGCCGATATCCGCAAATCGCTCGGCCTCGACCAGTCGCTGCCCAAGCAGTTTCTGCACTATGTCGACGATCTCGCCCACGGCAATCTCGGCAATTCGCTCGCCACCGGCCGGCCGGTCGTGAGCGAGATCGCGTCGCGGCTGCCGGCCTCGGCCGAACTGACATTGTTCGGCCTGATCATCTCGATAGCGATCGCCATACCGCTCGGCATTCTGGCCGCGGTAAAGCAGGGATCGTGGATCGACCATACTTGCCGCGTGGTGGCGACCGCCGGCGTGTCGCTGCCGGTGTTCTTCACCGGCCTCCTCCTGGTCTACCTATTCTACTTCCGGCTCGGCTGGGCGCCGGCGCCGCTCGGCCGGCTCGACGTGTTCTACGACCCGCCGCCGCAGATAACCGGCTTCTACCTGATTGACAGCCTGATCGCCGGCGAACCCGATATTTTCATGGCGAGCCTCAAGCAGCTCATCCTGCCGGGGCTGACGCTCGCCATCTTCTCGGTGGCGCCGATCGCGCGCATGACGCGGGCCTCCATGCTCGCGGTGCTGTCGTCGGATTTCGTGCGCACTGCGCGCGCCAGCGGACTTTCCTCGTACACCGTGGTCATGACCTATGCGTTCCGCAACGCCGTGCTGCCGGTCATCACCACGCTCGGCATGGTGTTCTCGTTCCTCCTCGGCGCCAACGTGCTGGTTGAAAAGGTGTTTGCCTGGCCGGGCATCGGCTCGTTTGCGGTTGAGGCGCTGATCGCGTCCGATTTCGCGCCGGTGCAGGGTTTCGTGCTCACTATGGCGGTCATGTATGTGGCGCTCAATCTGTTGATCGACGTTCTCTACGGCGTCGTCGATCCGCGCGTGAGGCTCGAAGCATGACCGACATCGCCATCGCTCCCCGGCCGGCGAGCGGCCTCGCCGCGCTCATCAAGCATGCGCGCTACGTCATCGCCGAGAATCCGGTCACCGGGCTTGCCTTCGGCCTGTTCGTGCTGATCCTGATCGCGGCTTTGATCGGCCCCTGGATCGTGCCTTACGATCCGCTGGCCAGCGCGGCGACGGCAACGCTCAAGCCGCCGTCGATCGAGCACTGGTTCGGCACCGATCAGCTCGGCCGCGATGTGTTCAGCCGCGTCGTGGCGGCAACCCGCCTCGATTTCATCATCGCCGTGGCCTCGGTCGCGCTGGTGTTTCTCCTGGGTGGCCTGGCCGGCGTCGCCGCCGGATATTTCGGCGGCTGGACCGACCGCATCGTCGGCCGCATCGCCGACACCATCATGGCCTTCCCGCTGTTCGTGCTCGCCATGGGCATCGTCGCCGCGCTCGGCAACACGGTGCAGAACATCGTGCTGGCGACCGCGATCATCAATTTCCCGCTTTATGCGCGCATCGCCCGCGCCGAGGCGAATATCCGGCGCGACGCCGGCTTCGTCGAGGCGGCGCGGCTGTCCGGCAACAGCGAATGGCGCATCCTGACGTTTCAGATCTTGCCCAATGTGTTCCCGATCCTGGTGGTGCAGATGTCGCTGACCATGGGCTACGCCATCCTCAACGCCGCGGGCCTGTCCTTCATCGGGCTCGGCGTGCGGCCGCCGACGCCGGAATGGGGAATCATGGTCGCCGAAGGCGCCGCCAATATCATTTCCGGCGAATGGTGGATCGCGTTCTTCCCCGGCGCCGCGTTGATGGTGGCGGTGTTCTGCTTCAATCTTCTCGGCGACGGCTTGCGCGACATGGTCGATCCCAGGAGGCGCACATGAGGTGGCGCACATGACCGCCGCGCCGGCGCTGTCCGTCGAAGGACTGAGCGTCGAATTCCGCACCCGCTCCGGCATCGTGCGCGCGCTGGATAACGTCAGCTTCACCGTCGGCAAGGGCGAGACCATCGCGCTGGTCGGCAAATCCGGCTCGGGCAAATCGGTCACCGCCTATGCGGTGATGGGCATTCTCGATCCGGCCGGCCGCGTCACCGCCGGCCGCGCCATGCTCGGCGAGCTCGACCTGCTCGCGGCCAAGCCCGAGCAAGCTTGCCGAAGTGCGCGGCCGCGAGATCGCGATGATCTTCCAGAACCCGCGCACCGCGCTCAATCCGATCCGCACGGTCGGCAGGCAGATCGCCGACGTGCTGATGCGCCACGGCAAGGTGCCGCGCCGCGAGGCGCCGGCGCAGGCAATGGAAATGCTGCGCGCGGTCGGCATCACCGATCCGGCGCGGCGCGCCAAAGCCTATCCGTTCGAAATGTCCGGCGGCATGTGCCAGCGCGTCATGATCGCGATCGCGCTGGCGGCGAAGCCGTCGCTGCTGATCGCCGACGAGCCGACCACCGGCCTCGACGTCACGACGCAGGCGGTGATCATGGATCTGGTCAACGATCTCGCCAAGGAGCTGGGCATGGCGACGATTTTCATCACCCACGATCTGGCGCTTGCCGGCCAGCGCTCCGCGCGCATCGTCGTCATGCATGCCGGCCATGTGGTCGAGAATGCGCCGACTGCGGAATTGTTCACACATCCGCGGCATCCCTATACGGCGGAACTGATCGCGGCGACGCCGGATTCGGCGGCGAGCCTCGACGAGCTTGCCTCAATTCCCGGCTCGCTGCCCGATCTGCGCCGCACCGATCTGCCGCCGTGCCGCTATTCCGAGCGCTGCCCGCGCAAAATTGCCGCCTGCGCGCAGCCGCTGCCGCAGTCGGCGGCCGGCGCCGCGCATATCGTCGCCTGCTGGAATCCGCTGCCGGAACGGCATCGCGGACGCGCCAACCGTGAGCGCGGCATGACCGTTCTCCTCGACGTTGCCGAAGTCTCCAAACTGTTTCCGGTCGGCGGCGGCCCGGGAGCCTGGGCGCGGCTGAAGCGGCGTTTTGCCGGCGGCGTGGAGAAGCTGCCGAAAGTGTACGCCGTCGACGACGTGAGCTTTGTCATCGACAAGGGCGAGACCGTCGGGCTGGTCGGCGAATCCGGCTGCGGCAAGTCGACCTTGGTGCGCGCGCTGACCCGCCTGATCGACGCCAGCGACGGCAGCATCAAGCTCGGCAACGCGCGAATTGGCGCTCAAGGCGGCGCGGGTGTTCGCCCGCGATCGCGACCGCGCCCGCATCCAGATGGTGTTCCAGGACGCCGGCGAAAGCGTCAATCCGCGCTTCACCGCCTTCGACGCCATCGCCGATCCGTTGCGGCGGTTGCGCAAGCTGCGCGGCAAGGCGCTCAAGGAGCGCGTCGAGACCGTGGCCGGCCAATGCGGGTTGCCGCTCGCAATTCCTGACGCCGCTATCCGCATCAGCTTTCCGGCGGCCAGCGCGCCCGCGTCGGCATTGCCCGCGCCATCGCGGTCGAGCCCGAGCTTCTGGTGCTCGACGAGCCGACCGCGGCGCTCGACGTGTCGGTCCAGGTCGTCATTCTTCAGCTGTTGCAGCGGCTGAAGAGAGAGTTCGGCATGAGCTATCTGTTCGTTTCGCACGATCTTTCCGTGGTGCGGCTGTTGTGCGATCGCGTGCTGGTGATGTATCTCGGCAAGATCGTCGAATGGGGTCCCGCCGCGGAAGTCTTCGAGCATCCGTTGCATCCCTATACCCAGGCGCTGGTCGCCGCCGTGCCGCGCTTGCACGAGAACGGCAGCCGGCTTCGGCTGACCGGCGAGCCGCGCAGCCCGATCGATCCGGATCCGAATGTGTGCCGCTTCTACGGCCGCTGCCCGCTGCGGCACCGATGCCTGCAAGACGACGATGCCGGCGCTGCGTGCCTTCGGCGACCGCCGGGTCGCCTGCCATTTTGCCGAAGAGTTTTTGCCGCCAGCGAGAGCCGCATCATGAAGCGCAAGACCGTGCGCAAGCCGAAGCCGGCGCCAAAGCGCGACGCCAGTCGACGCCCCTGGTCGTTGCGCAAGCGCACAGGCGCTCGGCCTGACGCTCGATCCGTCGTGGCAAGCCGGCGTGCAAATTCAATTTGCAACTGGTCCTGCGCCATGCGGCGCTGGTCGACGAATTCGCCCTGCCCGACGACGCCGAGCCGGCCCGGTCTTTCAAGCTTGGCAACGCCAGTCCGCGATGTTTCATGCTTGATATGCCCGCAACCGATTTCGATTTCGGCACGGCTGCCGAAATCGCGGCCGCGGTCGGCTCCGGCCGCGCCACGGCGCGAAAGCGTGGTCGAGGCGACACTCGCCCGCATTCGCGAGCGCGATCCGGTGCTGAATTCCTTTACCGCCGTCACCGAGCAGCGCGCGATGCTGCGCGCGCGAAGCGATCGACGCCACGCGCGTGCGCGGCGAGCGCGCTCGGCCCGCTGGCCGGCGTGCCGTTCGCGGTCAAGAATCTGTTCGACGTCGCCGGCCTGCCGACGCTGGCCGGCTCGAAGATCAACCGCGACATGCCGCCGGCCACGCGCGACGCGGCGTTGATCGAGCGGCTGGAAGCGGCCGGCGCGATCCTCGTCGGCGCGCTCAACATGGGCGAATACGCCTACGACTTCACCGGCGAAAACATGCACGACGGCCCGTCGCGCAATCCGCACGATCATCGAGCGCATGACCGGCGGCTCCTCCGGCGGTTCGGGCGCGCGCGGTCGGCGGCGGCCTGGTGCCGCTCGCGCTTGGCTCCGACACCAACGGCTCGATCCGCGTGCCGTCGTCGCTCTGCGGCATTTTCGGGCTGAAGCCGACCTATGGCCGGCTCACGCCGCGCGCGCACCTTTCCGTTTGTCGCCAGCCTCGATCATCTCGGGCCGTTCGCGCGCACCGCGCGCGATCTCGCGCTCGCCTACGACGCCATGCAGGGTTTCGATGCCGACGACCCGGCTTGCGCCGATCGCGCGGTCGAGCCGGTCGCGCCGCTTCTGGAACGGGGCGCGGAGCGGTCTGCGCGTCGCCGTCGCCGGCGGCTATTTCAAATGCAAGAGCGGCGAAGCCTGCTACGCCATCGACCGCGTGGCGGCCGCGCTCGGCGCCAATCGCGACATCGATATTCCGCAAGCCGAGCGCGCGCGCTCCGCGGCCTTCATCATCACCGCCAGCGAGGGCGCGAGCTTGCATCTCGACCGGCTGCGCACCGCGCGCGGACGATTTCGATCCCGCGGTGCGCGACCGGCTGCTCGCCGGCGCCATGACGCCGGCCTCGCTGGTCGTCAAGGCGCAGAAATTCCGCCGCTGGTATCGCGACCAGGTCGTCAAACTATTCGATGAGGTCGACGCAATTCTGGCGCCGGCGACGCCGTGCACGGCGCCGCTGATCGGCCAGCAGACTTTCATGTTCGGCGACACCGAATTGCCGGTGCGCGCCAATCTCGGGCTTTATACCCAGCCGATCTCGTTCATCGGCCTGCCGGTCGTCGCCGTGCCGGTGCCGCTCGATCCGCTGCCGATCGGGGTGCAGATCATCGCCGCGCCGTGGCGCGAGGACGTGGCGCTGCGGCTTGCGCATGTTCTGGAGGTCAAAGGCGTCGTTCGGGCGACGCGGCCGGCGATGTAGAGGCCGGGTTTGTATCACCGCCTTTCAGCGCAGCAGCCTGACACCGACAATAATGAGGACAATGGCTAGAACAGCGCGCACAATGGCGTCGCGCGATCGAGTTGAGAGATAGCTGCCGAGAATTATTCCCGGTAGCGATCCAAGCAACAGCGTTCCGAGAAGTCTCCAGTCGATCGTGCCCAAATACCAATGCCCCACGCCTGCGAGCAGTGTCAGCGGCACGGCATGAGCGATGTCCGAACCAACCACGCGGCCAGGCGGCATCTTTGGGTAGAGGAACAGCAGCACGGTGACGCCAATAGCGCCCGCCCCGACCGATGTCGTGGTGACCAGAATACCCACCGCCACACCGAGCACGATCGTGGCCGTTGCCACGGCCCGGCCGCCGACATCGCCCAGGCGATCGGCGTAGCGCTCGCGAACGAACCTGCCGGCAAGCAAAAAGGCCGCGGTGACAAGGAGAACGCCGCCAAGCGTGAGCGTGACCGCACGCTGCGCCGCGGCGCCTGCCAGATCAAAGTGAGACAGAAAGACAAGGCTTGCGATTGTCGCGGGCACGCTGCCGATCGCCAACAGTCCGACGATTCGCCAGTCGATCGTTCGGGCCGAGGCGTGAACGATTGTGCCCACGGTTTTCGTTGAGGCCGCAAAGAGCAGATCGGTGCCGACCGCCGTCGTTGGATGAACGCCGAACAACAGAATGAGCAAAGGCGTCATCAAGGAGCCGCCACCGACGCCGGTCATTCCCACCAGCAAACCGACGCAAAAGCCGGAGATCGCGTGGAGGAGATCGGGGGAAAGTAAATTTTGCATGGCCTGATCGCCGCATTACCCGCGGCTAGCGTGTGCCATTCGAGGCCGTAAGCTCTGTGCCGTGGATGCCGCATTCGGTCTTGCCGAGACCGCTCCATCGGCCGTCGCGAACCGATGCTCCGGCGCCTGGACGGGCCGTGCACGGCACACAGCCCACGGAGGTATAGCCCAAGGCTTCAAGGGGATGGCGCGGCAGGCGCGCCGCCGCAAAAATCCCGTTCAACTCGGCGGCGGTGAGCCGCGCCAGCGGATTGAATTTCAGACGAGGCCCCTCGGCTTCGACAACGGCGAGCGTGGACCGCTCGCTGCCATGAAAGCGCTTGCGTCCGCTGATCCAGCCGCCGAATGCGTCAAGTTCGCGCCCGAGCGGCGCAACCTTGCGCAACGCGCAGCAGGCATTGCGATCCTGGAAACACAGATCGCGCTTTGGATCGCGCAGCGCCAGCGCGCTTGGCGACGGCGTAATAATGCGAAGATCGTTCAAGCCGAGATGGGCGGCGAGCGCGTCTTTGTAAACCAGGGTTTCCTTGAATAGCCACAGCGTGTCGAGAAACAGCACCGGCAGCGATCGATCGATGTCGGCAACGAATTTCAAAAGCACCGCGGACTCGGCACCGAAGGACGAAACCACGGCCAACCGGCCGGGCACGGCGTTCACCGCCGCCTCGATGATCTGATGCGGCGTCGCTTGGGCCAAGCGGTCCGCGAACACGGCCGCTTCGTGCGCCAACGAATTGGCGTGCCGCGATTGCTCTGGTGCGAAAGATCTCAACATGCACGTGCAGTTTTGTGACTATTGCCTTCGCTTGCTTATAAGGCTGCAGTATTAGAAAGTGTTTCCATTATGTGCGGGTATGAGTATCAATCATTCGTCCAATGGCGCAGATGACGACAACATTTATCTGAGGCTGCGCAGGGTCGGGTTTAAAGAGGCTAACGATGCAAATCGATCTGCCGGAGGTCGTCGCCGAGGTCAAAGCTGCATTCGAGCGCTATGAGCTGGCTTTGGTCTCGAACAATGTCGCCGCGCTCGACGCACTGTTTCACGGCGACGCCCGCACCATCCGCTACGGCGGCGCGGAAAATCTTTACGGCTTTGCCGAGATCAGCGCGTTTCGCGCGGCGCGGTCGCCGGCCGGGCTCGCGCGTAGCTTATCGAAGACCGTCATCAGCACTTTCGGGCGGGATTTCGCCGTCGCTTCGACCTTATTTCATCGCGCCAGTACACCCGGCAAAGTCGGACGCCAGATGCAAACCTGGGTGCGCTTTGCGCAAGGCTGGCGCGTCGTTGCCGCGCATGTGAGCGTTATCGACGAGAAATGAACCACGTTGAATAATCATGCCGGCTGCGGATAGTCGAGCGCGCCGAGCGGCAGGCCGGTCGCGCGATGAAATTGCCGGCCGATCGATGCCAGCATGGCGTCCGCGCCGGCTGGCGCCAGCAGCGTGATCCCAAACGGCGTGCCATCGGACCGCATCGAGGCCGGCACCGCAAGTCCGCACAGATCGAGCAGATTGACGAAATTCGTGTAAGTGCCGAGGCGGCTGTTGAGCGCGATCGGATCGGCCAGCACCTGTTCGATCGTATAGTTGGCGGGCGCCGTCGGCAGCGCCAGCGTGTCGATCGCGCGAAACGTGCGGTCGCGCACGCGGCGCAATGCTTCGAGGCGGTAGAACGCGATGAATGCATCGGCTGCTGTGGTCCGCGCCCCGGCGGCGATGATCTGCCGCGTGACCGGATGAAGCGATTCCGGCGTGGCATCGATTAAGTTTTTAACGACGAGATAGCGTTCTGCCACCCACGGGCCGTCGTAGAGGAGCCGCGCCGTTTCATAGAACGGCTCCATATTCACCTCGACAATCGCGGCGCCGAGAGCGGAAAGCTTGGCCAAAGCCGCATCGTATGCGGCGGCCGAAATCTTATCGCCGAAGAACAACCGCTGGCCGGCCGACGGCACGCCAAGTTTGATACCGTCCGGCATGGCGCCGACCGCGCCCACCGCGCGCGGCCGCGAATGCGGATCGGCCTCGTCTGGCCCGGCGATCGCCTTGAGCGCCGTCATCGCATCGTCGACGGTCAGCGCAAAGACCGAAACGCAATCGAGCGTGCGGCAGGCCGGCACCACGCCGGCGGTCGAAACCAATCCGAGGCTCGGCTTGAGGCCGACAATATTACTGTAGGCCGCAGGCACGCGTCCCGATCCCGCCGTATCGGTGCCAAGCGACAGCGGCACAATGCCGGCACCCACGGCCAGCGCGGAGCCGGTGCTCGATCCGCCGGGGATCAGCTTGGCGTCAAACAGATTGCGGCCGACGCCGTAAGGCGTGCGCACGCCGACCAGCCCGGTGGCGAATTGATCGAGATTGGTCTTGCCGAGCATGAGCGCGCCCGCCGCGCGCAGCCGCGCCACCGCGGTCGCGTCCTTCTTCGGAGAGTAGAGAAATGCGGGACAGGCGGCCGTGGTCGGCAGGCCGGCGACGTCGATATTGTCCTTCACCGCGACCGGGATGCCGTAGAGCGGCAGCGCCTTATCGCCCGTGCGGACGAGCGCTTGCGCCTCGGCGATAACGTCGTTTTCTTCGCGCAGACTTATGAACAGCGCCGGATCGTTGTGGGCGCGAAGCCGCTCAAAGCTGCGCGCGACAATGTCGGCGGGGGTAGCGTCGCCGGTTCGGTAGGCGTCGAGGATTTCGGCGACTGTCTCAGGCACGTAATAGCTCTCCGAAGGAGCACGCGGCGGGATTCGTTTGTATCACAAGGTTTCCGGACCGCTAGCATGCCCGCGCACGGACACCGTCCAAACGCAAAAAACGCCCCGCCGGCCGAAGCCAAGCGGGGCGGATTGGTATCCGTGCATCAACGTATCGGCGCGACGGTGTAACGACGACTACGCGCCGGTCAGCTACTCACGCGCTTTTCTGAGGAACAGCCGGTTCGAGCGATCATGGTTTCCGCCAGAATGCGCGCGCCGCCAGTCACTTGGATTTTCCGACAACCACACCGGCTATTTCGAGCTGTTCATCCGAAAGCCAACCCTCCCCGATGCAAAGCAAGCTCCATCTCACCGTGCTGCCGCCGAGCTATCCAGGACAAACTCGATCAGTCACGAACTAGCCCCCGGCAGTCCCGTTCAGATGTGCCGCCACACGACGCGCACGGGGAGCCCGAGTGCATCCTCGACTTTACGGCGCTCCTGCGGTTCGAGGTCGGAACTGGGATTCATCAGGGAGATACCGACACAGGCGATGCCCTGAATTCCCACGTAGTCGAGGTCGTTGAGGGTCGTTGCACGGCCGCAGCACGGCGTCTCGACTGACAGGTCGCGGCGATCCGCGCTATTCCACCACGCGTCGATCGGCTTTCCCCCCACCACTTCGTGATTTCCGTGCCGCAGAACGGGCAAAACACCTCTGAGAAGTTAGCGCCGCAATGGAAGAATTCGGGCTTGTCGGAGAGATAAAATTCTGGGTCCTGTGCTTCGGGCCGTATCGTGGTTAGCAAGGCAAATGCTGCTTCCACCCGCTCTTTCGGCGGCACCGCCAAAGGATCGACGGGAATGACAATCATCCAATTATCCGACATGCGAAGGAGCCGGGTTGCCTTGCCTTTGAAGATGACAAGTACAAATGATTCCGGAACCAAGAGTTGGGTACCACTGGAGGTGAATTCCATGTGGCCCATCGCCATCGTCGGCCATTTGAAGCGCGGATGGCTGGATACGAGCACGATTGCCGCTCGGCTCGCCCACTTTGAAGGGCTGGGGGACAGCGATCCTGTTCGGCTGGCCCGCGGCGGCCAGCCGACATTATTCGCTCGTATCGATCTCGATAACCATGTCGCCTAAGAGATCGAACTCGGTGCCTGGATCGAAGAGAATCCGGTCTTCGGGTCGGGAGCACGCCGTAAGAACAGGGTCGGCTATTCGCTCCAGGCGATAACCCCCGATGGAGAACCCGCTCAGAGATTCTGGTTAAATTTCAGACCGGAGGAGTGGTGGTTGCGCACCGGGTGGGAATTACGATATTTGCCGATGCAGGCACCCCGATCCCGCCGGTCGCCGTCATGAACCAGAAACTTTGAACGCGTGTTGCGCCGCGAGCTCGTGGTGACGGGCTAGACTGGGAGTGCATTGGGGGGCTTACTGTCAGGGCGTTATCCGATGGAAAACGACCCAATACCCAGGCGGGACTATCAGGCCCCAATGCGGCTGGAGGGTTATCTCGCCGCCTCCCACGCCGCACGCATCGATCTTCCGCAAGATAACACCATTGAACACCTGGCGAATGGCGCGATGCTCATGTCCGCCGTAGCCGACGAGATCTTCAATGGTGAGAAATTCGCATCACCGGGCCGCAGCGCTGCGCATCCAAGCGGCACTCGCCCCGCTCAACAAGTCAGAGAATGATCGTTCGAACGGCGATTGAACTACTCAGCCACGCCAAAGTTTTCCACCTATTGCCTTTCAGCTCAGGGCGGTTTGTCGAACCATCGCGGGATTTGACGCTGCACAGGCCGGGCACGCCCCTCTTTCCGCAAGTGCGGCCGAGCGCTTCTCCGCACAGGAGGTGGCGCTAAAGATAAACTTTGGAGCTCTTGTCCGCACCGGACTAAACCAAAGCTTACAAGCCATTTGGCAGCGCCTGGAGGGCTTGAAGACACTCGAACGCTGTGTGCAATCTTTGTAAGGGCGAAGCCCATTCCAGAACTCCCCGGCAATCAGCGTCGGTCAGTCTTTTACGCGCTCCTCGAGGTATAGCCGGTACGCTCGATCAGAGTCTCAGCAAGTATGAGCGCTGCACCGCACGTGTTCGGGATTAGTGGGATCAAGGCGCTCTGTTGTTGCGCTCATCAAGAGGCCGCCGTCGGGCGTGCGCTCGGTGAGGACTTCGCGCGCCAATGTCACGCCGGCTGCGAGCTCCGCCGAGAGGTAAGCAATCCAGGGAACGTGAAAAATTGATTTGGGAAACGACAGGTCAAGAGGGACCTGAATTGCACTGTCTATTCTGAAAGCCGGAACGCCGGGGCCAAAGTCGATCGGAACCTTGACCACGTCATTTCGGAATGCCTGGGCGTAAGCCCACTGTACATCCCAGGCAGCGCTGATCGCAAGCACCGCAGCCTTGAACAGCGGATACGTCACGATCGACAAATCGGATGCCAAATTATATTCGCCGAACGAAAGGTCGAAATTTTGCCGTTGGTCGCACCCTGTAAACGCCACCCTGCGGGGACCTCTCGCTCCGGCTGTGGCGTGTACGCTATGTCCATATTCTGGACGGAGCTTGTGAATCGTAAATGTCAAACGCCGCTCTCAACAATATCCAATGTGTGTTCGCGCCCAACGGCGACCAAAATTCGAACGACGATCTATGCTCATCGGGGATTTGCCAAGTTCCGGTGAACTCGCCAATCTTTAGTGATCGGGTCGACAATTATAATCATGCTCATCGAGAAAGTCCGCAAGAAATTCGCCCCCGTGACGGAAGGCCTTTCATCAGCCGGACCTGCCCAATGGTCGCTTCTCAAAATAGCAATAATTTATCGATGCCATTTCCGTTGGCTCTTGTTTCAGGGGACGTACGCGACTGTAATACTTTCGAGACCCGGCGTTTCGTCGAACAGCTTCCGGGCGAACAGCGCTGCTCCCTCTTCAGCGAAAATCCAAACAATCGCGCGTCCCCCGCTTGCCGCCATTTGCCGAGTGGCCTGATCCACAAACTTGTCTGCCATTATATCGGGAAGATCGTTCGTGAGCTTTGCAGGCCCTTCACCTTTTATCTCAATCACTGTTCCTGAAGCTTTTTCGAATCGTCAAAGGATACCGCTTTGCTGCTTCGGCCGGGTTCGCAGGTAAATTGGCGAAGCCACTTGGCGTCGGCCCATCAGGTGGAGGATTGATAAGCAGCTTCACGAAATCCTCGTACTGTCGAGGTCTGTTTTCCTCATAAGGTTTTCCCTGGCCGCTGCCAGCCACGTCGGGCGCAGCCACCAGACAAGCCGCGGTTCGTCCTCTTTCACCAGATCGGGCAATACGGCAGGAGTATCAATAGCAATTCTATTTCCTCCAATGACCCGACCTACGACCTGTCCATCGTCGATTTCGCGAATGAAATCGCCATCTACCTGTAGCGCGAAGGTGCGCTGTGCCCCGCTGCCCGGGTCGTATGTGAGATGAAGTACGGTCTCGTCACGATTCCAGGAGTAGTGCAGACCCTTATGGCCGCGACGTCGCCCCCGACATGAACATCATCGGGGGATGGGATGAACAACAACCCGAATGCCGCCGCAGCGGCGCCGACCGGCCCAAGAATGCGCGACGCATAGATGCCAAGCTTCGCCACTTCCGCCACATCGAGTTCGCCGAGAAAACTGGCCGTCGTTGGCGACATTCTGCCAACCACAGATGAACCTTGTGCACCGTCGCCACCCGTTCCATCTCCGGTGGCGGTGGTTTCGCCGGTTCCCGCGTCATCGGATGTCCACTCGCCGCTCGCCCTGCCGTTACCTGCGGGAACGCGCGGTTGATCCGGATTGTAAAGCTTCTCGACCGCATCGATGTAAGTGGAGCCAAGGCCGAGAGCCTCGAAGACCGCACGCGGACTTGTGCCACCCTTTATAAATCGATCGACAATAAACAGGCAACGGGCTGCTTCGCGAGGATTTTGAAGCTCTGGCAAGACGCGCGTGAGCCAGAGGGATGTACGCAAGGCAAACATCGCCCTCGCTCCAAACTTCGCCGCGCGATTCGATATTGCCCATCGCCGCGGGCGCGACCGCCATGCCGTCGGCGGCGGACAAATGCGCCGGCGGCGTGCGCCTCTTGGCCTTCAGGCTTGCAGCCGTCGCGATCCCGGCACTACCCGAGCAGTAAGGTACCCGCACCAAGCACGAGGCCGTCGTAGGTAAACTTCATGACCGGGCTGATCGAGACAGCCCGCTCTTGCGCATGCCACTCATCGCGCAACTGTTCATCGTGCATGCGCGTCCGCCTCCCTCTTAATCAGGCGTGAAGCAAATTTACTTGCAGCTTACTCTACTGAAAATGCGAGAGCGCCCAGGACAGGCACCACTTGGCGCCGGCCTCGACGATCCAGCCGAGCACCATCACCGCGCCCAGCCCGATGGAGGCCCACGTCGCCAATTTCGACCGCGACAGTTCGAGCGATGCCACAGTGGGCCTGATCATCGCCACCGCGGCGGCGTGCTGGTCGAGCTTCTCCGCCAGCTCGCGCAGCGCGGTGGTGTTGTCGGCGTGCCGGCTTTTTTGTAGTTTTAGATTTCTCGTCCATGCGCGCGATCTCGGCCGGCGACGGCGGCAGCCGGACGCGATTGCGTATTTTGGCCATGCGCTCGAGCTCGTAGGTCTCGAGCTGCGAGTTGAGATCGCCCTGATCGTGCAGGTAAATCGGCATCGAATTGATGTAGCCTTTGGGCCGGGTCGGCAGCGGCAGCCGGGAGAGCACGCGGAATGCCTCTTCCATGCGATCCATGACGTGAACGAGCGACCAGCGCTCCGGAACGGTTCGCGCGCGCGCAAGCGGCGCCAAAACGCTCGGCCCAAGCGCGCCCAAAATGCCGCCGCGTTCGCCGCGCAACTCGGCGCGCGCCGCTGCCGCGGCCCGCTCGGTGCAGCGTCGGGTCTGACGCCTTCCGCTCGTTATTGCGCGCCGCGGCCGGCGGCCGATCGGTGGCAGCCATGCGCTTTCCTCCTCACGCGGCGCGCAGCGGCTTGCGCTGGCGCTCGCGAAGCGGCGGCGGCACCAGATAGGCGCGCTTCATATGGCGGGCGCAGTACGGAATCCCGTTTTCGAGGTCGGCTTCCTCGATGCCGCAGAAAAAATATTTGTCGGTGCCCGGCCGCTTGAACGGCCAGCGGCAGCAGCGGTTGGTCAGATCGAACAGCGTTTTGCTGTAGCGACCCTTGGCGGCCGGCGGCGGCGGCGCCGCCGCGGCGCCGTGCCGGTTGCTGGCGCTGGCTCGCTTTCGTCGCCGCCCCACGCCTGCCCCTTGCTGGCGTTCGGACCGAGCCGCAGCCGGAAGATCTTTCCCAACACCGCCGAGCGCGACAGGCCGCCGAGTTTTTCGGCGATGCTCGCCGCGGTTTCGCCGTCCGCCCACAGCCGCTTGAGAAGATCGATATCGTCATCCCGCCAGTCGACATTCATCGCCCGCCCTCCGAACCCGTTTTGGTGACAAATGTCACATAATGGCGGACAACGGACGCGTCAAGTCACGAGTTTAGAGTCTAGCGCGAATGCACCGAATCCGTGACAATGGGCGCGGAGATCAGCACCATGGCACGCAAGCAAAAGCCTACGAAAACCGGCCTGTTTCACGCCCGCGAAACGCGGCACATGAGCCGGACCGAACTGGTCAAGCGCTCGGGCGTCTCCAAGCAGCAGCTGTCGCGGCTGGAGAACGGCCAGATTCGCTTGCGGCTCGACCACTTAAAGCCGTTCGCCAACGCGCTCGGTTATACGCCGGAGCAGATGCTGCTGTGGGGGCGCTATCCCGGCACCGGCGGCCACATCGAATCAAGCGACGTGTTGCGCGAGGAAGCCGGCCATGACGAGCCGCTCGGCCCGGCCGTCGGCCAGGTGCCGGAGCTCGAGACCCGCGCCGGGCTTGGCGGCGGCGGCGTGCCGGCGCGCGAAATGCGCAAGGACGGCAAGCACGCCGACCCAGTAAAATCAGAGGGTTGGGTGTTCCCGCCGAGCTTCGTGCGCGAGCAATTGCACACCTCCGCGTCGGGGCTTCTGGTGCTCGACACCACCGGCGACAGCATGGTGCCGACGCTGATGTCGGGCGACCGCGTCATCATCGATACCGGGCACAAGACCCCCTCGCCCGACGGGCTTTACGCCATTCGCGACGCCTTCGAAGGCATCGTCGTCAAGCGCCTCCAAGTGGTGCGCTCGTCGACCAAGCCGCGGGTCAAAATCATTTCCGACAACGCGAACCATGCCGCCGAGGAAGTGCCGCTCAACGAGCTGGAGATCGTCGGCAAGGTGCTGTGCGGCTTGAAGCTTTTCTAAAGCCCCGGCCGCGCTTTCTTGCCCTTAGTGCGAGCCGACATCACGCCCCAGCCGCGTTCATTAATCGCCATTAGCGCGCGCCCATGTATCGGTCACTTTTTCTGTGACGACTACTTGATCACTGTGGTATTTCAAAGTTACATCAAGCGAGAGCGAAATTGGGCAAAAGGCAGATGTCCTCGACAGGCGGCGCGAGCCGCGCGCGCTCTGAACGTGATCCGCATGGCCGCGCACGCGGCCCGCGCCTCAACCGGCTCGGCGATGGAGCATCGCGCTGGCGCAAATCGGCACGAGCATTCGACGAAGCCGCAGCGCTTCAACGAATTCAAGCTCGGGTCGAGCGACTTATCCGGCTCGGGCCGCGCATCCGGCGATCGCGCGCTTGTTCCGACGCCGGGCTGCGATGCTGGCAACGCGGCCTCGACGCGGCTCATTGCGCATCTGTCAAACGATCGGTGGCGGACAGCGCAAGGCGTTCCAGGTCGCCAGCGCGCTCGGCTATGGCAACCGGCATCGCTCAAAATCTTGTGAGCTGAAATCCCGGTCTCATTTGCGCTCAGCGAGTTTGCAGAGCAAATCAGCATTGCCGATGTAGTATTATGCTCCGCACTTTGCGAATCGCCAACAAAATGCCGGTATTACCTCTGGCCTTAGTGTAGCGCGCGGCGCATCACGATCACTCCGGCTTGACCACCCGGATATGCAATTCACGCAACTGCTTCGACGTCGCTTCGGCCGGCGCGCCCATCATCAGATCTTCGGCGCGCTGGTTCATCGGGAACAGCACCACCTCGCGCAAGTTCTCCTCGCCGCATAGCAGCATGACAATGCGGTCGATGCCGGGCGCGATGCCGCCATGCGGCGGCGCGCCGAGCGAGAGCGCATGCAGCATGCCGCCGAATTTCTGCTCTAGCGTGCCTTCGTCGTAGCCGGCGATGGCGAAGGCCTTCTTCATCACGTCGGGGCGATGATTGCGGATCGCGCCGGACGACAATTCGACGCCGTTGCAGACGATGTCGTATTGGATCGCCTTCAATCCGAGAATCGTCTTCTGATCCGCCGGCTCGAGCGCGAGGAATTCGTCCACCGGCAGGTTCGGCATCGAGAACGGATTGTGCGAGAAGTCGATCTTCTTGTCCTCCTCGTTCCATTCGTACATCGGAAAGTCGACGATCCAGCACAACTCGAAGCGGTCCTTGGCGATGAGCTTGAGTTCTTCGCCGACCTTGGTGCGCGCGGGGCCGGCGAATTTGACGAAATTTTGCGGCTCGCCGGCGACGAAGAACACCGCGTCACCGTCCTTGACGCCGAGTTGTTTGCGCAATGTCTCGGTCCGTTCCGCGCCGAGATTATTGGCGACCGGCCCGCGCCCGACCACCGCGCCGTTATCGAGCGCGAAAAAGATATAGCCAAGCCCCGGCTGGCCCTCGCCTTGCGCCCAGGAATTCATCCGGTCGCAGAACGCGCGCGAGCCGCCGCCCGGCGCCGGAATGGCCCACACCGCCGCCGTCGGCGCTCGTCTCCAGAATGCCGCGCAAAAATCTTAAATCCCGAGCCGCGGAAAATGTCCGAGACATCCTGCATCACGATCGGATTGCGCAGGTCGGGCTTGTCGGTGCCGTATTTTGCTAAAGCTTCGGCGTAAGGAATGCGCGGAAACTCCTTGGTCACCGGCTTGCCGTCGGCGAATTCCTCGAACACGCCGCGCATCACCGGCTCTACCGCTGCAAAAACATCGTCTTGGGTGACGAAGCTCATTTCCAGATCGAGCTGGTAGAACTCGCCGGGCGAGCGGTCGGCGCGGGCATCCTCGTCGCGAAAGCACGGCGCGATCTGGAAATAGCGGTCGAAGCCCGCCACCATGATGAGCTGCTTGAACTGCTGCGGCGCCTGCGGCAGCGCGTAGAATTTTCCCGGATGGATGCGCGACGGCACCAGATAATCGCGCGCGCCTTCGGGCGACGAGGCGGTCAGGATCGGCGTCTGGAATTCGAAAAAGCCCTGCTCCTTCATGCGGCGGCGGATCGAATCGATGACCTCCCCGCGCTTCATGATATTGTGGTGCAAGTGCTCGCGGCGCAGGTCGAGGAAACGGTACTTCAGCCTTGTTTCCTCGGGATATTCCTGGTCGCCGAACACCGGCATCGGCAGTTCGCCGGCCGGGCCGAGCAATCTCGATC
The DNA here is from genome assembly GCA_963816565.1 of uncultured Alphaproteobacteria bacterium. Classification (GTDB taxonomy): domain Bacteria; phylum Pseudomonadota; class Alphaproteobacteria; order Rhizobiales; family Xanthobacteraceae; genus BOG-931. The sequence goes on from CAWFLM010000025.1 coordinate 33,054, forward strand.
TCGCGGATATAGATTTCGACCGCGCCGGTCGGCAGATCGGGATTCTCGGTGCCGCCGGGGCGGCGGCGCACCTTGCCGTCGACGCGCACCACCCATTCCGAGCGCAGCGTCTCGGCCACCTTGAACGCCGGGCTGTCGGGATCGGCCACCACCTGGGTGAGGCCGTAATGGTCGCGCAGATCGATGAACAGCACGCCGCCATGGTCGCGGATGCGGTGGCACCAGCCGGACAGCCGGACCTCTTGGCCGATGTCGGCTCTCGCGAAGCGCGCCGCAGGTATGAGTGCGGTAGCGGTGCATGCTCAATTCCGCCACTAGATGAAAAGTGGCGCACAACCACATGGGCGGCAACGAAATGTCAAGCGGGAGCCGAATCTCTCGACAGATCGCCGCCGATCTGCACATTCACTATCGGCAGGGAGCGCCCATGAAACGGAAAAAGCGCAAAAATGCGAATAAAGCCGGGACGGTAGCGACGCCGATGACCGCGGCGGAGGCCGTCATCGCCACGCTCATCGCCCACGGCCTCGACACCATCTATGCGCTGCCGGGCGTGCAGAACGATCTGTTGTTCGAGGCGCTGTTTAAGTTTTCCGACCGGCTGCGCACCATCCACACCCGCCACGAACAGGGCGCCGCCTATATGGCGCTCGGCGCGGCGCTCGCCACCGGCAAGGCGGCGGCCTTTGCCGTCGTGCCGGGGCCTGGACTGTTGAATGCGGGCGCGGCGCTGCTCACGGCCTTTGCCACCAATGCACCGGTGCTCGGATTGATCGGGCAAATCCCGAACGGCGACATCGGACGCGATCTCGGCCAGCTGCATGAAATCCGCGACCAGGCCGGCATCCTGGCGCGGCTGGTCGATCATTCGGCGCTCATCCAAAAGCCCGAACAAGCATCGCGGGCGACGGCGCTTGCGCTGCGCGCCATGCGCAGCGGCCGGCCAGGGCCGGCCGCGCTCGAATGCGCCATCGACGTCTGGGGCAAGTCCGGCCAGGTGATCTTGCAGACGCCGCTGCCGGCGCCGGACACCAAGATCGACCTCAGTGCGGTCCGCCGGGCGGCAAAACTCCTCGGCGCCGCCAAGCGGCCGATGATCGTGTGCGGCGGCGGCGCGCAGGATGCGTCAGAGGAAGTCACCGCACTGTCGGCGATGCTGCAAGCGCCGGTTCTCGCCTTCCGCCGTGGCCGCGGCGTTCTCGACGGCCGCAATCCGTTCAGCGTCACGCTGCCGCTCGGGCGCGATCTGTGGGCCGAGGCGGATGTCGTGCTGGCGGTCGGCACGCGGCTGCTCATCCAGTTCCGGCAATGGGGCGTCGGCCGCCGAGCAGAAAATCGTCCGAGTCGATGCCGACCGCAAAGAGCATAACCGGCTGCACAAGCCCGCGGTGGCGCTGACCGGCGACGCCGCGCCGATCCTGCAAAGCCTGCTCGCCGAACTGCCGAAGCACAACATCAAGCGCGCCTCGCGCACGGCGGAGATGCAGGAGCGTCAGGCGGCGTGGCGGGCGCGCTTCGAAGACAAGATCGGCCCGCAGATCGCGTTTCTCGAAGCGATCCGCGCCGAACTGCCGGAGGACGGCATTCTGGTCGAGGATATCACCCAGATCGTCTTTGCCGCGCGCGTCGCTTATCCCGTCTATAAGCCGCGCACCTATCTCTCGCCGGGCTTCCAGGACCCGCTCGGGCTCGGCTTTGCCACCGCGCTCGGCGCGCAACATGCGCGGCCCGACGTGCCGGTGGTCGCGATCTGCGGCGACGGCGGCTTCATGTTCACCGCCACCGAGCTAGCCACCGCAATGCGCCACCGCATTCCGCTGGTGACGGTGGTGTTCAACGACGGCGCTTTCGGCAATGTGCGGCGCATCCAGCAGGAGCGGTTCGGCAACCGCCTGATCGGCAGCGATCTTGCCAATCCGGACTTCGTGCGCTTTGCCGAAAGCTTCGACGCCGAGGGAATGCGCGTCAATAATCCAGCGGAATTGCGCGGCGCGCTGCGCCGGGCGCTGGCGAATCGCGGCGGCCCGACCGTCATCGAAGTTCCGGTCGGCGCCATGCCGAGCCCCTGGGAATTCATCGTTATGGGGAAGGTGCGCAGCTCCTAAATACAAATAGCCGCACCTCCAAGACGCCATTGCAGAGATACTCGTTTTAATTGTATTCCTTACAAAATGCGTTTAACTTTATCTCAGTGCGGGAGGGGCTCATGCTGGCAACAGTCGAAAACACTTATACGTGGCTTCCAGTGTTGATAATGCTAGTTGCCGGATCTCTGGGTGGCGCAATCAATAACTTCCTGGCAACAGATTCCGCGTCGGACGGAAGCAAATTAGATCTCAAACGGAGTGTTGTCATCGGAGTTGGCGCGGCGCTACTTGTGCCTCTCTTTTTGAATATGATTTCAAGCAACCTACTGTCAGAAGTTGTTGGCGGCAAAGACAATCCCGGGGACTTTGGTAAAGCACTTGTATTTTTGGGCTTCTGCTTGGTTGCGGCAATATCCTCTCGTGCATTTATTCAAACGATTTCTGATCGCCTCCTAAATGAGGTCAAGAAGACCGCAAATGAAGCAAAAATCGAAGCTGAGGATGCGCAAACGAAGGTGGGTGAAGTTGTAAACATTGTGGCAGAGCCAGAGGAGCAACCGACGCTCGGCGTCAGAAGCAACGCAACGATGTTGGAACCTTCGCTCGGTACGAAGGAACGCAACCTTTTAAACGCACTGGCGGAAGGAAAATGGATGTTGCGGTCCCGAACCGGCGTCGTAAACGACGCAAAAATAAGTCCAGAAGAAATCGACAGTCTACTCAGGAAGTTGGAAGATCAGCAACTCATTGGCCAGACTAAGAGTTCAAGTGGTCCTCGATGGTATATTACACAGGCCGGGCGCGACGCGATCGGCTCTATACCGGGAAATCCCAATCCATAAAGTCGCTGTGGAGGCCGGCGGGTCTGGCCGAAACACCGCAGCAACCGCCTGATCGGCAGCGATCTTGCCAATCCCGACTTCGTGCGCTTTGCCGAAAGCTTCGGCGCCGAAGGAATGCGCGCCAATAATCCAGCGGAATTGCGCGGCGCGCTGCGCCGGGCGCTGGCGAATCGCGGCGGGCCGACCGTCATCGAAGTTCCGGTCGGCGCCATGCCGAGCCCCTGGGAATTCATCGTTATGCCGAGAATTCGCGGCAGATAGCCGTGATTTCGGACCCACGCGGGCCTTGCCACGCGCGGTGAACCTGAACCACACTGCCGCCAATGGCACTCGATTTCGTTACCCCAGACGCGATGCAGCCAATAACAACGACGTCGGAACTTGCCGCTGTATGCCGGCGCATGGCCGGCCATCCGTTCATCACGGTCGACACCGAATTCCTGCGCGAGACCACTTACTATCCTTTGCTGTGCGTGGCGCAGATAGCCTCGCCCGACGAAGCCGTAGTGGTCGACGCGCTGGCGCCGGGCATCGATCTTGCGCCGTTCTACGCGCTGATGGCGGACGAACGCGTCATGAAAGTGTTCCATGCCGCGCGCCAGGACATCGAAATCGTCTGGCACGCCGCCAAGCTCATCCCGCATCCGATCTTCGACACCCAGGTCGCCGCCATGGTGCTCGGCTACGGCGATTCCATTTCCTACGAGCAGCTGGTGCAGCGCATCACCGGCGACGCGCTCGACAAGTCGCATCGCTTCACCGACTGGACGCGCCGGCCGCTGTCGGAAGCGCAGCTTGTTTACGCGATTTCCGACGTCACCCATTTGCGCGACGTCTATCTCGCGCTGGTCGAGGATCTCAAGCGCCGCGGCCGCGCCGACTGGGTCGAGGACGAGATGGGCATACTCACCTCGCCCGAGACCTACCGCATGGAGCCGGAGAACGCCTGGAAACGGCTGAAGACGCGCGTGCGCAAGCCGAAAGAGCTAGCCGTGCTCATCGAGGTTGCCGCCTGGCGCGAGCAGGAAGCGCAAAGCCGCGACGTGCCGCGCTCGCGCGTGCTCAAGGACGAGGCGATCGCCGATATCGCGGTGCAGGCGCCGACCACGGCCGAACGGCTGAAATCGTTGCGCTCATTGCCCAAGGGCTTTGAGCGTTCGCGCTGGGGCGAAGCCATCGTCGCCGCGGTCGGCCGCGGGCTGGCGCGCGATCCGAAAACATTGCCGCTGCAAGCGCGGCTGCAGCCGGCGAGCAACAGCGCCGCGATCGTCGAGCTGCTCAAAGTGCTGTTGCGCATGATTTCCGAGCAGCACCACGTCGCCGCCAAAGTGATCGCCACCGTCGACGACCTCGAGCGCATCGCGGCGAGCGATCATGCCGAGGTGCCGGCTTTGGCCGGCTGGCGGCGCGACCTGTTCGGCGACAAGGCGTTGGCGCTCAAGCACGGCAAACTGGCGCTGGCGATCGAGAAAGGCCGCGTGGCGACGGTGGAGCGCGACTGAGTTCCCCTTGCTGCTGTCACGAAAGAGAAACTCCGTCGGCGTTTGAACGCATGGTGACGTTATTCGCCTTAGTTCAGTCTCAGTTGCTGCGGAACATTCTGCTCATTACGCACATTACCGGTTGCTGACGCGCGCTGAGGCCGGGGAGTCCACAAATGCGAGCTGCGAAATCCGTTCTTCTTGCCAGCACGATCCTGTCCGCCGTGAGCGCGTACAATCTGAGCGCCTCGGCGTCGCCGTTGCAAAGTGAGGTGCTCGCCCAAGCCGCTCCAACCGCCGAGGACCAGAAGAAAAAGGCAGCGCCCGCACATCCAGCGACCCCGGCTCCGCCAAAACCTGCGCCGGCGCCGCCGCCCCGTCCGGCGCCCCCGCATCCGGTGCCGCCGCCTCCGCATCCGGTGCCACCACCTCCGCATCCAGTGCCACCACCTCCGCACCCGGTGCCGCCACCTCCGCATCCGGTGCCGCCGCGTGAAATGCCGCCGGCGCCAGGCAACGGACCACACCCGCCGTTGCAGCCGCAAATTCAGGCTCCGCATGTGAACCAGCCGACCCCCCCAGAGCACCGGATGGAGGAACACGCGCCGGGAACGCCGCCGCCGCTCGAAGCGCCACCGAACGGGACAAAACCTCTGGAAAACGTGCGCCCGGGGACCAACACTCCGGCGCAGCCGCTGCCTCAGGCGATCGGTCCGCCCGTGCCTCCTGGCGGGATGCAGAACACCCATCCCGGGCCGGCCGGCGGCATGCAGCCGATCCAGCGCGCGGCCCCGAGCGCCAACCCGGGCGCGGTCGCGCCACCGACTCAAACGATCAACAAATCGCAGTTCCTCGCGCCGAAAGGCCAGGCGCCCACCGCCAACATCGAGGCGCTGCACCAAGAGCGCCACGAAACGCGCCAGGGAAACCAAGTGTTCATTCAAGAGCCCGACCGCACCATCGTCGAGGAAAACAATCGGATGATCATCCGCCACAATGAGGTCGACCGTTTCGCGGTCGGTGCCCGCGAGGTGCATGTCGAGCGGCGCGGCAACCAGACCGACACCGTCGTGCTGCGTCCTGACGGCGTGCAGATCATCGACATCGACGATGACGAGGGCCATCTGCTGCGGCGCGTGCGTCGGGATCGCGATGGCCGCGAAATCGTGATCATCGACAACGGCTTCGCCGGCCCGCAAGCGCAGATGTTCATCGACGTTCCGCCGCCGGTGATCAGAATTCCGCGCGACCGCTATATCGTCGACGCCGATAATGCCGACGAAGCCGGCATCTACGGTGTCTTCATCGCGCCGCCGGTCGACCCCATCGCCCAGCCCTACACCCTGGACGAAGTACGCTACAGCGAGTCGCTCCGGGACTACATGCCGTATGTCAACCTCGACATCGAGTTCGACACCGGGTCATGGCAGCTCACTTCCGATCAGGTCGACCGGCTGTCGGTCATCGCCGAGGCGCTCAACCGCGCGATCGCGCGCAATCCCCGGGAGGTTTACCTGATCGAAGGGCATACCGATGCAGTGGGCGACGATGTCGACAATCTCTCGCTGTCGGACCGCCGCGCCGAGGCAGTGGCCGTTGCTCTGACCGAGCAATTCCAAGTCCCTGCCGAGAATCTGGTGACTCAAGGCTACGGCAAGCAGGGGCTCGTGATTCAAACGGACGCCCCCGAGCGGGCCAACCGGCGCGTGGCGATCCGGCGCATTACACCGCTGATCGATCCGCAGGCGGCGAATTCACCTTGATCACGGCCATGTGCACCTGACGCGGTGCCATCGAGCAGTTCCGATGACGCCGCCGGAGCGCAGTGCGACATTGCCCCGCTACTCGCGATCAAGGAATTCATATAGCGTCCTCGCAAAATTTGCCGGGCGCCCAAGCGCGGCGGCCAGCGAATGGGAGGAACGCGATGATTGATATTGACCGCCGGATTTTCTCGCGGCTCGGTGTTGGTGCGGCTTTTGCGTTGTCGCCGCTGCGCGCCTTGGCGGCCGATGCCTATCCGTCGCGTCCGATCCACCTCTTTGTCGGTTTCACGCCGGGATCGTCCTCCGACATCACCGGCCGCCTTTTCGCCAATGGCGCCTCGCAAATCCTCGGCCAGAACGTCGTGGTCGAGAACAAACCCGGCGCCGGCGGCGGCATCGCCGCGGGGCTTGGCGCGCGTGCCGACAATGACGGCTACACGCTCTATCTCCCGGCGCTTTCGACGCTGACCTACAAGGTCACGCATCCCGAGGCGCCGTTCGACATGATCAAGGACTTTGCGCCGATCGCGCTTCTGGCCACCGGCGCCATGGTCATGGTGGTCGATCCGAAGATCGGCGTGAACAGCGTTGCCGAATTCACCGCGCTCGCCAAATCGAAGCCCGGGCAGATCCTGTTCGGCTCGGTCGGCCCCGGCAGCCTGCCGGATCTTTGCGGCGAGCTTTATGCGCAGCGCGCCGGCGTGAAGCTCGTGCAGGTGCCCTATCCCGGCAGTCCGCAAGTCATCCTCGATCTGATGGCCGGCCGCGTCGCAATGAATTTCGCCATCGCCTCCTCGGTGCTCGGCCAAATCGCCTCCGGCCAAGTCAAACCTCTTGCCATTGCCGCGGACAAGCGCTCGGACCTCCTGCCCGACGTACCGACCATGGCGGAAGCCGGCATGCCCGATTTCAACACGCCGCTGTGGTTCGGCCTGCTCGCGCCCAAGGGCACGCCACAGCCGGCGATCGACAAGCTCGCCGACGCGGCACGCAAGGCTATGCACGCGCCGGAGGCGCTGGACGCTCTGCACAAACAGGGTTTTGTGGCCGACGATATGGGACCGGACCAGTTCGGCGCTTTCATCAAGAGTGAAATCGCGCGCTGGTCGCAGGTTGCGCAGGCCGCGGGGCTGGTGAAGGCGTAATCGCCGCCGAACGATAGGACCGCCGATCGTGGCGGCCCTACCGTTTCAGAACGATTGACGCTGAGACTACTTGCCCGAATCGTCCGGATTCGGGATTGCGACAACGCCGCCGTCCCTGTCGTAGCCCGGCATCGTGTAGGCCGATGTTTCATGGGTGACGGGGTGCGCTTTCTTTGCGAACGCCGGGCTCACGAGCAAGGCGGCAACGGCGAGCGCAGACAAAGCCAACTTCGTACCGATCGATTTCATCGTAATTCTCTCATGTTCAGCGTCGCCCTCGGTCGCGTAATTAGCCATTATTTTGCGGTGCACAAGAATAAAAATTCATTCCATCGTCACAAATTCGTTATGGAATATAATGCCTTCGATGAGATAAGCACAGATTTCGCGAGGAGATATATTGCGATGCACCCAAATTGACCAGCGGGCCGACTTTTGCAGCAAGCAGTTGCTCATCCGACAATTAACAAAAAGATAGTGGACCGTTTGCGATGCGGCCCGCCAACATTTTCGGCATTCATCGATTTAATTTTCAGCGCGGCTGAACAGTGCCGTCCACAGGACCGCAGCAACGGTGATGGTTAAAGAGGGATTCAATCAAACCGATCGGGCTCTCGCGCGATCACGCCGCCGCGGTGACCTTAAACCGCGATGCCAGCACAGTGCCTCGCAGCGTCGCCGCAAGCGCCGTCATCTCATCGCGCGACAGCGGCGCGTAAGGCGGATAAGGCTCGCCGGCCGGAATGCCGATCAGATTCATCGCCGCTTTCATGACCGGAGCGAGCCCGCGATGCATCCATTTCGACGGGAACAGCGCGAACTGCAGCTGAATGTCGGCGGCGCGCTCGTAGTCCTTGGCAAGGAACGCATCGATGACATGGCGCGCGATCTCGGAAGCGGGCGGCGGCATCGTCGCGCCGGAGCCGCCAAGTTGCAGCGTCGAGAGCAGCATCTGCATGGTGGTGAAATAGCGTGCATGCCCGGCGCGATCGATCTCGACGACGAGCCGTGACACGCGGGCAAGATCGCGCGACGACTCCTTGATCAGTTGCACGTTCGGCAGCTTCGCCAGCGCAATGGTGTCCGGGATGGAGACGTCGGCGCCCGGCCCGGGATTGAGATAGAGCGTGATCGGCAGCTTGGTCTCGCGGCCGATCGCCTCGAAATAGGCGATCAGATCGGCCTGCGTCGGCGGCCCGGCAAACGGCCGCAGCGGCGCCAAGAGCTGCACCGCCGCCGCGCCAAGTCGTTCGGCCTCGTGCGCAAGCTCGATCGCGGTCTTAAACGACGGATGCGAAATGCCGACCATGACCGGCACGCGGCCGTCGACGCAGGCGATGGTGCGGCGGATCAGCGCCTTGCGCTCTTCGAAGCTCAGATAAGTGTATTCCTGCGTCTCGACGCCGGCCGCAACCACCATCGTGGCGCGGCAGTCGTCGACGATGTAATCGATCTGGCGCTTGAGCGCGGCCTCGTCGACCGTCAGGTCGGCGGTGAACGGCGTCAGTGGCGCGACGATCAGGCCGGGTTGTTTTGCGGGCATTGCCATGTGCACTCCACTACCAAGCAACGAGCATACCATTCTACCCCATCAACAACACCGGCTCGCGGCCGATGAGCCGCGCCAGCGAGCGGAGCCGGTTCATGACGCGTTCGCCGGCGAGCGCGGCATAATCGCCCGGCAGGCGCAGCGCCAGGCGGTGCCGCTCGATGGCGAGCGGGGTTTGCGGCAGCACGGCCGGCATCGCCGCGGAAACCACGTAAGCCAGCCGAAGCGCGGCGCCGAGCACGCGGGCGCGGTCGAGGAGCCGCGTCGAGACGAGTTCCCGCAACCGCGGCGACAATTCGTCGTCCATGACCAGCCCGACATGGCGGAAGAACACCGCCAGCGCCAGATAGGCGCGGCCCTGATGATCGATGCCGGAAAAGCCGCCATGGGCGATGATGTTGAGCGATTGCTCGCCGCGATAATCCGGGTGCGCGCGCCAGCCGATATCGGCCAAGAGGCACGCGGCGTGACGCAGGCGGCGTTCCTCGGCGGTTTCCTCGAGGCCGGAGGTGGCGAAGAAACGGTCGGTCCAGCCGATCAGTTCCTCGCCGTGGCGCGGCGAGCGTGAGCGCAGCTGGTTGAGATGGCGCGCCGCTTCGATCAGCGCGTCTTTCTCCTTGTCCTTCTTCTTCAAGAGCGAATAGAGCAAGCCTTCGCGGATGCCGAGCGCGGAGAACACCACCTGCCGCGGCTTGCCGATACGCAGAATGTATTCGAGCACCAGCGCCGCATAGGGCAACAGCGGACGGCGCGCATTGTTGACCACTTCGATATGGGAGAGCGTCTCGACGTCGACCCGGTGCACTAACCTGGCGAATTCAAGCGCTTCATCGGCGCCAACGGCATAGCCGTGCATCACGTGCAGCGGATAGCCGGTCTGCCACATGTGCAGCCGCGCCAGTGACCGCCAGGTGCCGCCGACGGCATAGAAGTTGCGGTCATCGCAGTCCCGCAGCACCGGCAAGCCGCTCAGCGACTTCTTGACGAACTTCTCCGCCTTCTTCACCGACTTCGAGGAAATGTCGGCGAGCGCCAGCCCGCCGAGCGGCCGGGTCACGCCGTGGCGCGCATGGGTGCCGTGGACATCGACGAGTTCGAGCGAGCCGCCGCCGAGATCGCCGACGACGCCGTCGGCGCGATGCACGCCGGAAATCACGCCGAGCGCGGTGAGCTCGGCCTCGCGGCCGCCTGACAGCACGTCGATGCGGGCGCCAATGGTGCGTTCGGCAAGCTTGATGAAAGCCGGGCCGTTTTTGGCGTCGCGGCAGGCGGCGGTGGCGACAGCCAGCGTTTTCGTCACGCCCATGGTTTCACAGAGCGCGCGAAAGCGCTTGAGCGTCGACAACGCATGCTGCACGGCATCGGCCGCCAGCAAGCGGGTCGATTGCACTTCGCGGCCGAGCCCGCACAGCGCCTTTTCGTTGAAAATCTCGGTCGGGCTGCGGGTCAGCCCCTCATAGACGACCAGCCGCACGGAGTTCGAGCCGATGTCGACGACGGCAATCGGCGGACCGTGGTCGAGACGGCCTTGGGCGTCAGTTGCTGCGCGGCTCATCGATCAATTCGGCGAAAATCCATGCCGATCATATAAGGCGTCATCCGCCCGCTGGCCGCGGATAAAGCATGGATGAAAAAGCGCCACCTTGGGCCCGGCAGAGAGTGGCGGGCGCAGCCTAAGCGATTTGCGGCCAGAGCCTAATCGGTTTTGATGGAATCAAAACCGGGCTCTGGCTTTATGATTGAGCATGATCTTTTCCGAAAACCGGTATCCACCCCCGGATCAAGTCCGAGGGCAAACTTTTTCGGGATCATGCTCTAAATCACATGCGTTCCGGACGATGGCGCAGCCGGGGGATGGAGTCCTTGGGCGACTTGCCGCGGCCGGACAGGCTGGGATTGGTCATGAAATAAGTGGTGGAATTGAACACTTCCTCGCCCGGCGCCGGCGCGATGCGCGACGAGGAGCCGTCGGCCAAAAGCTGCCAGCTCTGCTCATTGTCCTTCAGATTGGCCACCATGATCTGATCGAGCACCTGCTCGTGCACGGTCGGATTGAGGATCGGGCACAGCGCCTCGACGCGGCGGTCGAGATTGCGTGGCATCATGTCGGCCGACGAGATATAGACCGCGGCCTTTACATGCGGCAGGCCGTGCCCGGCGCCGAAACAATAAATGCGGCCGTGTTCGAGGAAGCGACCGACGATGGATTTGACCCGGATATTGTCGGACAGGCCGGGAACACCGGGCCGCAGGCAGCAAATGCCGCGCACCACGAGATCGATCGACACGCCCGCGCTCGAGGCGCGGTACAGCGCATCGATGATGTCGGGATCGACCAGGGCATTCATCTTCATCCAGATCGCCGCCGGGCGGCCGGCGTCGGCGTGCGCGATTTCCTCCTCGATGTGGTCGTGAATGCGCTTGCGCAGCGACAGCGGCGAAATCGCCATGCGGTCGAGCTCGGCGGGCTCGGCATAGCCGGTGATGAAGTTAAAAATCCGCGCCACATCGCGCGCGATAATGGGGTCGCAGGTGAAGAACGACAGGTCGGTATAGATGCGCGCGGTCACCGGGTGGTAATTGCCGGTGCCGACGTGGATATAGGAGGCGAGCGAAGAGCCCTCACGGCGGACCACCAGCGACAGCTTGGCATGGGTTTTCAGCTCGATGAATCCGAACACGACCTGCACGCCGGCGCGCTCCAGATCGCGCGCCCAGCGGATATTGGCTTCTTCGTCGAAGCGCGCCTTCAGCTCAACCAGCGCGGTGACGGATTTGCCGGCTTCGGCGGCTTCGGCCAGCGCCTTGATGATCGGCGAGTTGGCCGAGGTGCGATAAAGCGTCTGCTTGATGGCGACAACGTCCGGATCGCGCGCCGCCTGCTGCAGAAAGTTCACCACCACGTCGAAGGATTTCGAAAGGATGGTGGACGACGAAATCCTTCTGCCGGATCGCGGCGAAGCAATCACCGCCGTGATCGCGCACGCGCTCCGGATAGCGCGGCGTATAAGGTACGAATTCGAGATCCGGCCGGTGCAGGCTGGCGACCTGCCCCATTTCATTGAGCGCCAGCACGCCGTCGACGCTGAACACGCTGTCGTCGGAGGCGCTGAGCGCCCGTTGCACGAAGCGCCGCAACTCGACCGGCATGGTCGCTTCAATGTCGAGGCGGATCACGATGCCGCGCCGGCGCCGCTTGAGCGCGGTTTCGAACAGCCGCACCAGATCTTCGGCTTCTTCCAGAATCTCGACTTCGGAATCGCGGATGACGCGGAACGCGCCGAGGCCCTTCACCGCATAGCCCGGAAACAACTTGCCGATGAACAGGCTCGTGGCACCCTCTATTGAGATCAACCGCACTTCGCTGCTGTCGCCGCTCTGCGGCAGACGCACGAAGCGCTCGACGCGGTTGGGCACACGGATCAGCGCGTTCATCGCCTTGCCGTCCTTGGCGCGCGCCAGCTGCAAGGCGATGGTAAAGCCGAGATTGGGAATGAACGGGAACGGATGCGCCGGATCGATGGCAAGCGGCGTTAACAGCGGAAACACGTGGGCCAGGAAGTAGTCTTCGAGCCAAGCTTTTTCAGGCCTGGTGACCTCCAGACCGTCGACCAGGACGATTCCGGTATCGCCAAGCAAGTTGCGTAATTCGCGCCACTGCGCCTGCTGATCTTCCACCAGGACAGAGACGGCCTCGGCAATGCGCACGAGCTGTTCCGCGGGCGTCAAGCCTTCGGGACTAACGGTGTTGATGCCCTCGCGCACCTGAGCGCCAAGGCCGGCGACGCGCACCATGAAGAATTCGTCGAGGTTGTTGGCCGAGATCGAAAGGAACTTCAGCCGCTCGAGCAGCGGATTCTTCGGATTGGCCGATTCCTCAAGGACGCGCCGATTGAAATTCAGCCACGACAGTTCGCGGTTGATGAAACGGTTGGGGCTGGAAGCGAGATCGGAATCCGGCTGGTGGGCAACCGCCTCCGGCGACCGCAGAGGCTCTTCCAGCCGCCGCACGGTCCCAGATTCTCGTGCAACGGCAGTAGCTTGGCCGCGGTCGGCCATGGCAGTTGCGTGCTCCTCGAGCGCTATGTTGGCCACCTTTGGTAACAATCCGATGAATGGAACTTACTGAGATAACGCGGCGCGGCGGCGTTCCGTCAAGCCCGGCACCGGGCTCATGGCCGGACAGTGGCAATGAAAGTGATCGAATTCGAGGCGCTGGGCCGTGCCGGAGGCGGCAGCGCTACACCGTGCCGCGAAACATTTCGGCCGCGAGCGCCCGGCTGGGCGGCCGCCCCTGGCGCAAGGCCTCTTTATCGAGCGCTATGACCGCGGTGCGGGCCGCGGCGAACGAACGCTCGATATGTTTTACGATATAGCCCAAGACGCCCTCGTCGAGTTGCAGCTGACGATCGGCGGCAAGCTTGACGATAACGCCGCGCAACATCGCATCGTCCGGCGCTTGCAACACGACCACCGGCAAGGCGCGCAGCCGCGATACGACGTCGGGCAAAGCGAGCGGCCAGAGCGACGGCGCCGTCCGCGCCGTGAACAGAAGAAAGGCGCCCTCTTCGCGGGCAAGGTTGATCAGGTGGAAGAGCGCCCGCTCGTCCATGATCGCGGCGGCATCCTCGACGACCAGTGCGCCAGTGGCGAGCGCGGCGGGAATATCGGTCTCGCCGAGGGTGCGGCCGGAAACGACGCGCGCGCCAGCCGCCGTCGCCCAGATCGTCGCCAAGTGTGTTTTGCCGGAGCCCTCCGGTCCGACCAGCGCGATGGCGTGCGCCGGCCAATCCGGCCAAGCGTCGATCAGCGCCAGCGCGCTTTCATTGGCGGGCCCCGACAAGAAATCCTCCCGCGCAAAACTCTCGGCGTGATCGAGCGCGAGTGCAAGCTGACGCGGCGGAAAGGACGTGACGCTTACGATGGCCTACCCCCCGTATAGAGCGGACTTGCCCGGTAACGCTGCAGCGCAAATCGGATCAACACGCCTGCCGCCGCCGCAAGCGGCACCGCCAGCAACAGCCCGACGAAGCCGAACAGATAGCCGAACGCGAACAGCGCGAACATCAGCCATACCGGGTGCAAGCCGACGCTGTGCCCGACGAGCTTTGGGGCGAGCACATTGCCCTCGAAGAATTGGCCGACCAGCACGATGCCGACGACGATGACGATTCGGCCCCATTCCGGGAAGAACTGCGCGAGCGCGATCGACAGCGAGACAACAAGCGCGGTCAGCGAGCCGGCATAGGGAATGAAGCTGATAAGTCCGCAAACCACGCCGATGAGAAAGCCGAAGCTTAAGCCCGCCATAGTCAAAGCGACCGCATAATAGGACCCTAAAATCAGGCAAACTCCGGATTGGCCGTGGACATAGGCCGATATGGTCGCATCGATCTCGCGCGCCAGGCCGCGCACGGTTTCGCGCTGCTGCAGCGGTATGTATTGGTCGACACTGCGCACGATCCGATCCCAATCGCAGCCCAGATAGAAGGCGACGACCGGCGTGATGATCAAAAGCGAAAAAATCGAGATCAGCGCCTGGCCTTTCGCCCACAGCGAACCAAGGACGCCGGTTAAATATCCCATCGCCTGATTCATAATGTCGCCGGCAGAGCCGCTGGCGAGATTGTCGCCGACGACGCGCTTGAGCCACGGATGGTTCGGGTCGCTCACCAGCGCCTGTAAACGCTGCGCGTAACCCGGCGCATTGTCGATGAAGGACGACAGTTGCCGCACCAGCGGCGGCGTTATCAAAAGCAAGAGCAGCACGAAGGCGAGCACGAAGCCGGCAAGGATGATGAACGAGGCGAACGCCCGGCTCATACCGCGCTTCGTCAGCCTTCTGTTGAGGGGATCGAGCAGATAGGCGATCGCCATGCCGAGAACGAAGGGCAATAAAATAGGGCTCAAGAGCCACAGCAAGCCGACGAAAACGGCGAGCACGGCGCTCCAGAACACGATATTGCGCTCGATATGCATCGCGCTCCCTTAGAGCGGGTATTCAATTGAGCATGATCCTATTCGAAAGGCACCCGGCTTTCGCGATCATGCTCGAAGCCAATCAGTGACCGGCGCCGAACGAGTTCATATGGCGGACCCACTCGGCGAGATAGAAGGCGATCGAAAGCAAGGTCAAGACGACGACCAGCGCCATGGTGATTTCCGTCACCAAGCCGGCGTCGAAGGTGAAGGCGTGCTCGGCCAGGACCAGGGCGGCGAGCAGGATTTGCGCCACGGTGTTGACCTTTGAGGTCCACAGCGGCCGCACCGGCATCGGCCGGCCCACAAGCCAAGCCAGCAGGAATGCGCCGATGATCATGATATCGCGCGACACGACCAGGATGACCAGGAAGATCGGTAGCGCGCCGGCGATGCCGAGCGAAACATAGATCGACACGATCAGCGCCTTGTCGGCCAAAGGATCGAGATATTTGCCGAGCTCGCTCGCCATATGGAAGTTCTTGGCGAGGAAGCCGTCCACGGCGTCGCTGATACCGGCCGCCAGGAACAGGAGAAAAGCGATGCGCATCTCTCCCGACGTGATCGCCCAGACCACGACCGGCACCAACAGGATCCGCCCTAAAGTGATGAGATTTGGGATACTCAAACCGCGCCCCGGCGCACCATGGTCGAACATGCAATATAGCGGTGCGCTCGCGCTTGCACACCCGCCGATTCCAACGTAGGAGGCGCGGTCGGTGCCTTCCCTGGCCGGGAGGCTCAATTGTCCGAATTGGTGGCATTCGTGGATGAGGCACGCTACGCGGCCGCCGGCGTCGATATCGATGCCGGCAACCGCATGGTGGAATTGATCAAGCCGCTGGTGCGCGCAACGGCGCGCGCGGGGGCTGGGGCGGAAATCGGCGGTTTCGGCGGGCTGTTCGACCTCAAAGCTGCCGGCTTCACCGACCCGATCCTGGTCGCCGCAACCGACGGCGTCGGCACCAAGGTCAAGATCGCGATCGAAACCTGCCGCCACGACACGATCGGCATCGATCTCGTCGCCATGTCGGTGAATGACCTGGTGGTGCAAGGCGCCGAACCGTTGTTTTTCCTCGATTATTTCGCATGCGGCAAGCTCGATCCGGCGGTCGGCGCCATGGTGGTGCAAGGCGTCGCGGCGGCGTGCCGCGAGGCCGGCTGCGCGCTCGTCGGCGGCGAAACCGCGGAGATGCCCGGCGTCTATGCGGGCAGCGATTATGACCTTGCCGGCTTTGCCGTGGGCGCCGTCGGACGCCCTGACATATTGCCGCGCGCCGACATTGCGCCGGGCGATGTCGTCGTCGGGCTCGCCTCGACGGGCGTGCATTCGAACGGCTATTCGCTCGTCCGCCGCGTGGCCGCCAATGCCGGTCTGACCTGGGACAACCCGGCGCCGTTCGAGCGCTCGCGCAGCTTGGGCGAGGCGCTCTTGACGCCGACGCGGCTCTATGTGCGGTCCTGCCTCGCCGCGATCCGCACGACGAAAGCGGTCAAAGCGCTGGCGCATATCACCGGCGGCGGTTTTACCGAAAACATTCCGCGCGTGCTGCCGCAGGGGCTGGGGGTTTCGTTGGAGCTTGGCGCCGTTCCGGTCCTGCCGGTGTTCAAGTGGCTCGCGGCCGCGGGCGACATTGGCGAGAAAGAAATGCTGCGCACCTTCAACTGCGGCATCGGCATGATCGCGGTGCTGGATCGCGCCGGTGCGGACGTCGCCAGCGAGTGCCTCGCCAAAAACGGCGAGACGGTCGTTCGGCTGGGCGAAGTCGTTGCCGGCGGCGGCGTCGAATATCGCGGACACCTCGATCTGTCGCGGTGAGCCGGATGGCCAAAAAACGCGTCGCCGTGCTCATCTCCGGCCGTGGCTCCAACATGACGGCCCTGATCGATGCGGCGAAGGCATCGGATTACCCGGCGGAAATCGCGCTTGTCGTATCGAACCGCCCCGAAGCGCCGGGACTTACGCACGCGCGCGCGGCCGGAATTGCGACTGTGCTGATCGATCACCGGCCGTTCGGCGACGACCGCGAAGCCTTCGAACGCGCGCTCGACGCCGCGCTGAACGCACAACGCATCGACCTGGTGTGCCTTGCGGGATTCATGCGGCTTTTCACGCCGTGGTTCGTCACGCGCTGGAGCGGGCGGCTGCTCAACATCCACCCGGCGCTATTGCCGCAGTTCAAGGGGCTCGATACCCATCGCCGCGCGCTCGAAGCCGGCGCGACACGACACGGCGCCACCGTGCACTTCGTCGTCCCAGAAACCGATTCGGGACCGATCATCGTCCAGGATTCGGTCCCGGTCATCGCGGGCGACACCGAAGCGACCCTCGCCGCGCGGGTACTCGAAGTCGAGCACCGCATTTATCCGCAGGCGCTGCGCCTGGTCGCCGAAGGTCGGGTATCCTTTGCCCGCGAAGGCGATGCAAATAACACCCGATAGCCCGCGCTGCGCCTGCAACAAAAAGCCCCCGGGCGCGAAACCGGCGGCTGCGAGAACCGGGCTCCCCCGGTTGCCTTGCCTCACGCAACTTTCAGATTTTCCGCCGAGGTCCTGCCGCGGTTGGTCACGAGTTCAAACTCGAGCTCCTGACCTTCATTGAGCGCGCGCAAGCCGGCACGTTCGACGGCGGAGATATGAACGAAGACGTCCTTGTCGCCGCTCGTCGGCTTGATGAACCCGTAGCCTTTGGTCGGATTGAACCACTTGACGGTGCCTTTCTGCATCGTCTGTCTCCTCAATCATTCCAGATGTCAGCGAAGACGCCGCTGCAGCCTTTGCACGCCAGCCAAAACATGCGGCACGCAAATTCCGCGAGTGGCGCCACAAGCAAGATTTTGGGGGGAAGTCCGAAGCGTTTGTGTCGTCAGCGTTTGTGTCGTCAGCGTTTGTGTCGGCAAGACAGCACCAGCCGGATGGTCAAAATCCAATTGCGCGATCAACAAGCCTCAAAAATACGGCGCAACCATGGCTACAAATCCGCACGGCAATGCAGGGGCGCGGACCTTGTCAACATCGTAACGAGAAGACGAACGCGCGCTCTGAAAATGCGCTGCTATTTCTGCAAACTTCCGCGCCGGACGCCGGAAATCCGCGCTATGCGCCGCCTGTTTGCCGGCCCGCCGCGGCCGCTCTGCTTTCGTGCCAGCACCGCCACAGCCCGCCTGCGGCAACGGCGAGCGCCGCTCCGGTGGCTGGCGCGGCAAATTCGATCTGGCGCGCAAGTTGCGCGCCGAAAGCCGCCGGCAGATGTGACGACAGCACAACGTCGGCCACGATCAACTCGCCTGCAATCCAACCGAGCAGCGCCGTGCCGGCCCAAATAAGGACCGGAAAGCGGCTCAACACCGCCATGAACCAAAGCCGCGCCGGCCACGATCAGCGGAATCGAGACGGCAAGGCCGATAGCCAGCAACAAAATATTGCCCTGGGCGATCGCCGCGATGGCGACCATGTTGTCGATGCTCATGACGATGTCGGCGACGGCGATGATCATGACCGCCCGCCACAAATGAGCGACCGCCTGAATTTCGTCGCGGTCCGGGTCCTCCGGCACGAGCAGCTTGGCGGCAATGAAAATGAGCGCAACGCCGCCGACCAGTTTGAGATAGGGCAGCAGCATC
Source organism: uncultured Alphaproteobacteria bacterium (assembly GCA_963816565.1). Lineage (GTDB taxonomy): Bacteria > Pseudomonadota > Alphaproteobacteria > Rhizobiales > Xanthobacteraceae > BOG-931. The sequence goes on from CAWFLM010000025.1 coordinate 51,526, forward strand.
AGCCACGCCATCACGCCAACGAGAATGACGCGTAAGATCACCGCGACGCCGGCGCCGATGACCAGGCCCCAGCGCCGCTGCTGCGGCGGCAGCTCGCGGCAGGCCATGGCGATGACCACGGCATTGTCGCCGGACAGCAGGAAATTGACGAAGACGATCCGCAGGACGGCGAGCCAGAATGCCGCATAGCCCAGTTGCTCGACGCCAAGATGAAACCAATCGCGCCACAGCGCGGGATTAAAGTATTCAGCGATCGAGCTCACCGCGGCCGGGCTCAGCCGACGATCTCATTGCCGGCGAAGAATTGCGCGATTTCCTTCTGCGCGGTGTCGGCGGCGTCGGAGCCGTGCACCGAGTTTTCGCCGATCGAGACTGCGTGCAGCTTGCGGATCGTGCCGGGCGCGGCTTTGGCGGGATCGGTCGCGCCCATCAGATCGCGGTAGGCGGCGACGGCATTTTCGCCTTCGAGCACCTGCACCACGACGGGGCCCGAAATCATGAAGTCGACGAGCTCGCCGAAAAACGGCCGCGCGCGATGCACGGCATAAAATGTCTCGGCCTGTTCGCGGGACATCTTTATCCGTTTCTGCGCCACAATGCGCAGGCCCGCCTTCTCGATCATTGCATTGATGGCGCCCGTCACGTTGCGGGCGGTCGCATCTGGCTTGATGATCGAAAACGTACGCTCGATCGCCATCAGATCGTCCTTTGGGAAATCATTAACCAGGGGTGAAACCGGGTCGGCTTATAGCCTCGGCCCCCTGTCGCGGCAAGCGCGCGTGACATTTGCGTGAATGCGGGGTGAACGAGACGGCGATCCCCCGTTCAGTTCGATAAATCTCCGATAAATTTTGCTCTCAGCGCCGGTTCAGGCTGCGATCCGTTAATATCGGCGACATGAACCAGGAGGCGACCACGCCTCACTAACAGACATCGACGCTGCGAAACGTCACATCCCGAGGAGAATTCAAATGCTGCGCAAGACGATGCTCGCTATCGCCACGTGCGTCACGCTCGGCGCCGCGGCACTCGCACCCAGTTCCGCATCCGCCCATTGGGGCGGCGGTTGGCACGGCGGCTGGCACGGCGGCTGGCATGGTGGCTGGCACGGCCCGATCGTTCGCGTTTACGCCGGCCCGGTCTACGGCGGCTGCATGGTTCAGCGCTGGGTCTATACGCCCTACGGACCGGTGCTGCGCTGGGTCAATCGCTGCTATTGATCGCAGGCGCACAGCGCCAGTTGCAAACGAAGGCCCCGGCCGCAAAGGCCGGGGCCATCTTTTATTCAACGGGCCAAATCCAGATCGCCAGCGCCGGCTAAGATTCGTTCTGTTTTTTCGCCTTGTTTGGCTTGGCCGCTTTGGCCGATTTCTTCTTGACGGCTTGCGGGGGAGCCGCCGCCACCGGAACGCTATCCATCACCTTCAGCGCACCACGCTGGAAATGATAAATGCCGGCGCTCGGCCCGGTATCGAAGGTCAGGACGGCGGTGCGGTCGCCGTTCGGCAGGCTGCCGATCTGCACTGCGCTCGGTTGCCCGGCGCGGAACACCACGTCACATTCGCTCATGCCGAGCGCAACGCCGCCGCCAAGCAACGCGGCGGTGTCGGCAACGGGAGCTGCAGGAGTTGCTGTCGTGCTGCCCGGCGCAGACGGCGGCCTCGGCGCAACTGCAGGCGGCGGACACGACCCGTTGCTGTTGACGAGATCGTTCGCCGTGATCGGGCGCTGCTGCTGTTTCGTTTCCTGCAATTCCGAGAAAGTGTAGCCGGCATTACGTCCGGCGACATCGATCGGTTTGGCAAACCAGGCTTGGGGACTGGACCAATCGACGTCGGCGCAGCCGGCGAGCGCAAGCGTCGTCGCCAGCACCGTCAGAACGCCGCAACAATTTGATCGAAGCTGCACCCTGCGGTCCCCTAAAGCTTGCCGGAGCGGAACAATGCGCCGGTTTGTGTTGCGATCAAGGCGCAACGATCGTCACTGCATTACGCCCCGACCCTGCAGCCGCGACTATAGCAGAACATCGCAAGGAACTGGGCAATAGGATAAAAACTAACGTTAAAACAAAGGTTTATCGCTTCTGTTGCGATCGAAAGCCCCGCCCGGGCTTTGTGATGGGCATCACGGACTTTCCTGTTTCCTGACGCGAGACTGCCATACAAACCATTCGCGCCCAAGGACCACAGCGTGTCGCGGCACCGGCACCGACCTCATAGGAATGTTACATGCACTTGCAATTCGTCGGTTGCGGCGACGCCTTCGGCTCGGGTGGACGATCCAATACGTGTTTTCATCTGGTCGGCAAACAGATCAATGCCTTGATCGATTGCGGCGCGACGTCGCTTGTCGCCATGAACAAGCTTGCGATCGATCCAAACGACGTCAACACCATTTTCATCTCGCACTTTCATGCCGATCATATCGGCGGACTGCCGTTCTTCATCCTGGACTCGAACTATGTCCTCAAACGCAAGCATGACCTCACCGTCGTCGGGCCTCCCAGCCTCAAATCGCGCTACGGCGAGATCATGGACGTCGCCTTTCCAGGCGCTAAAGACATGAACTGGTCGTTTCCGGTGACGCTGCGGGAATTGGAAATCGGCGCGCGCAGCGCGGTCGGCCACCTTCATGTCACCGCCTTTCACGTCGTGCACGACGATCGCGCCGGGCCGTGTCTCGGCTTCCGCTTCGAAGCCGAAGGTAAAGTCATCGCTTTCTCCGGCGACACGCAATGGACCGACTCGCTGATCGACGTCGGCCGCGAGGCCGACCTGTTCATTTGCGAAGCCTATATGCGTGACAAGGAAATCACCGGGCATATGGCGCTGAATTTGCTCGAGCAGCATCTCGGGCAAATCCAGCCAAAGCGGCTTATTCTGACGCATATGAGCAACGACATGCTGGCACAGCGCGCCAAGCTTCCCTACGAGACCGCCGAGGACGGCATGATCGTCGAGCTGTGAGCCGCTTGGCGTCGCGCGCTAGACAAACCGCACGGCATAGATCGGCGGCAGATGGGCGTTGACCAAGTCCCAGCTTTCGCCGCCGTCGTCGCTCGGGACTCCATCAAACGATTGCCGCCTCGATCGCCGCCAACGCGGCGTCCGCCTTGGAGCCGTCGGGACCGCCGGCCTGCGCCATATCCGGCCGCCCGCCGCCGCCTTTGCCGCCGAGCACTTCGGCGCCCTTGCGCACCAGATCGACGGCGTTGAAGCGCTTGACGAGATCGTCGGTGACGCCGACCACGATGCCGGCCTTGCCGTCGCCGGTAACCCCGACAATAGCGACGATGCCGGACCCGACCTGCTTCTTGCCCTCGTCGGCAAGGCTGCGCAGGTCCTTTAGCTCAATGCCTTCCACCGCCCGCGCCATGAGTTTGACATCGCCGACGGTGCGAACGCCGTCAGCGCCGTCGCTTTTGCCGCCGCCGCCCATCGCCAGCTTCTTCTTGGCGTCGGAAAGATCGCGTTCGAGACGTTTGCGCTCGTCGAGCAGCGCGGTAATACGGCTCGGCACGTCCTCGACTGGCACGCGCAATTCCGACGCGGTGGCTTTGGCGAGGCGCGCAAAATTATTCGCGTTGGCGCGCGCCGTCTGCCCTGTGAGTGCCTCGATGCGGCGCACACCCGAGGCAACGCCGGAATCGCCAACCACCGAGATGATACCGATATCGCCGGTGCGCTTGACGTGAGTGCCGCCGCACAATTCGACCGACCAGCCGAGCGCGTTGCCGCCGCCCTCGCCCATTGTGCCTCCCATGGCGACAACACGGACTTCGTCGCCGTATTTCTCGCCGAACAGCGCGCGTGCGCCGGATTGGCGCGCGTCGTCGAGCGCCATCACCCGCGTCGTCACCGGCGAATTCCGCAGCACGAAATCGTTGGCGATGTCTTCGACGCGCTCGATCTCGTCGCCGGTCATCGGCTTCGGATGCGAGAAATCGAAGCGCAGGCGGTCGGGCGCCACCAATGAACCCTTCTGCGCGACGTGATCGCCGAGCACTTGGCGCAACGCTTCGTGCAGGAGATGCGTTGCCGAATGATTCCTGCGGACCGCGCTGCGGCGCGCGTGATCGACCTTTAGCGCCAGCGCCGTGCCGGTTTTGAGCGTGCCCTCTTCGACCGTGCCGATATGGGCGAACATATCGCCGGCATATTTTTGCGTATCGGTGACCTTGAACCGCACGCCATCGGCCGTCAGCACGCCGGTATCGCCGACCTGTCCGCCGGATTCGCCGTAGAACGGCGTCTGGTTGAGCACGACTGCGCCGCTCTCGCCCTGTTTGAGGGCGGTGACTTCCTTGCCGTCGCGAACCAAAGCGGCCACCACGCCCTCGGCGTTTTCCGTCTCGTAACCGAGGAATTCCGTAGCGCCATTTTTTTCGCGCAAGCTGAACCACACCGCCTCGTCGGCGGCCTCGCCCGAGCCGGCCCACGACGCGCGCGCCTTCTTGCGCTGCTCCTCCATGGCGTCGGTGAATGCCGCGATGTCGACTCCAATGCCACGCGGCCGCAAGGCATCCTGCGTCAGATCGAGCGGAAAGCCATAGGTGTCGTAAAGCGTGAACGCGGTGACGCCGTCGAACATGTCGCCCTTCTTGAGCGACTTCGACGCCTCGTCGAGAATGGCGAGACCGCGTTCCAGCGTGCGGCGAAAGCGCAGCTCTTCGAGCTTGAGCGTCTCGGTGACCAGCGCCTCGGCGCGATGCAGCTCCGGATAGGCCTGGCCCATCTCACGCACCAGGAGCGGCACGAGCTTCCACATCAGCGGCTCTTTGGCGCCAAGGAGCTCGGCGTGGCGCATGGCGCGGCGCATGATGCGGCGAAGCACGTAGCCGCGGCCTTCGTTCGACGGCAGCACGCCGTCGGCGATCAGGAACGACGAGGCGCGCAGATGGTCGGCGATGACGCGGTGCGAGGCTTTGCGCTCACCGTCGGGATCGACATGGGTGAGGTCGGCCACGGCCTCGATCAGCGCTCGAAACAGATCGATCTGATAATTGTCGTAGGTGCCTTGCAGCACCGCCGCCATGCGCTCCAATCCCATGCCGGTATCGATGGACGGCCGCGGCAGGTCGACGCGCTTGCCGCCGGCAAGCTGCTCGTACTGCATGAAGACGAGGTTCCAGATTTCGGTAAAACGGTCGCCCTCGGCTTCCGGACTGCCCGGAGGACCGCCCCAAACTTGCTCGCCGTGGTCGTAGAAAATTTCCGAACACGGCCCGCACGGTCCGGTGTCGCCCATCGCCCAGAAATTGTCGCTGCCGGCGATGCGGAGAATTTTCTTGTCGTGCAGGCCGGTAATTTTTTTCCAGAGCCGAAACGCCTCGTCGTCGTCGATATAGACGGTCGCCAGGAGCTTGTCGGCCGGAACGCCGTACTCTTTGGTCACCAGATTCCAGGCCAGCTCGATGGCGCGTTCCTTGAAGTAATCGCCGAACGAGAAATTGCCGAGCATCTCGAAGAAAGTGTGATGGCGCGCGGTATAGCCGACATTGTCGAGGTCGTTGTGCTTGCCGCCGGCGCGCACGCATTTTTGCGCCGTCGTAGCGCGCACATAGGGCCGCTTCTCCAGGCCGGTGAAGACGTTCTTGAACTGCACCATGCCGGCATTGGTGAACATCAAGGTCGGGTCGTTGCGCGGCACCAGCGGCGATGACGGCACGATCTCGTGCCCTTCGCGCGCGAAGTAGCCGAGGAAGGCCGACCTGATATCGTTGACGCCGCTCATTGAGTGTCCCGAATTCCCAAGCTTCGCAGTGGGCCACTGTCTAACCACACGCCGCTTGCCTGTCCAGAAATCGACCCTGGAAGTGGGCAATTCACAGCCGGTTTGATGTGGTCCGGCAAAGCATATATGCGCTGTTGCCGCGATGAACGAGCACAGCACCCCCCTCCCCGGACCTTTGCAAGACCGCCTGCGCAAAGGCCGCTTCGTCATGACCGCCGAACTGGCGCCGCCGGTGTCCTGCGACGCCGCCGAACTGCTGCAAAAGGCGGCGGGGCTGCAGGGCCTCGCCGACGCGGTCAATATCACCGACGGCGCCGGGGCCCGCGCGCATATGAGCGCGCTGGCGGCATCGAGCCTGCTGCTCCGCGCCGGCATCGAGCCGATCCTGCAAATCACCTGCCGCGACAAAAACCGCATCGCGCTGCAAAGCGAGATGATGGGGGCGGCCGCGCTCGGCATCCGCAATCTGCTGCTCTTGACCGGCGACGACCCGAAAGCCGGCGATCAGCCCGACACCAAGCCGGTGTTCGACATCGATTCGAAGACCCTGATCGAGACCGCGCGGCGGCTGCGCGACGACGGCACGCTGCCCACCGGCCGCAAAGTGGGCGGCAAGGCCGACTTCTTCATCGGCGCCGCCGACATGCCGATCGATCCGCCGGCCGGCTGGCAACCGAACGCGCTCCTCGGCAAGGTCAAAGCCGGCGCGCAATTCGCGCAGACGCAGTTCTGCATGGATGCTGCGATCGTGCGCCGCTATGTCGGCGCGCTCGAAGCGGCCAGCGTCACCAGAGAGCTTGCCATTCTCATCGGCGTCAATCCGCTGCGCTCGGCCAAGTCCGCGGCCTGGATGAAGAGCCATCTCTACGGCACCATCATCCCTGACGCCTATATCGCGCGGCTGGAGAAATCAGCCGACCCGGCGCGCGAAGGCGTGCGCATCTGCGTCGAACTGATCGAAGAGCTGTCGACTATTCCTGGCGTCGCCGGCGTCCACATCATGGCGCCGGGCAATGACGCGGCGATTCCGGAGGTGATTACGGCGGCGCGGGCGCGCGTGAAAAGAGCCGCTTCCTAAATTTTATCCCTTGCACGCGACAATCAAGCCGCCCCACGCACACGGTCGATCAACTTGCCGGCGTCTTCTGTAACGGCATCGCCCCGCCAGGCCACGTGCCCGTCAGGCCGCACCAGCACCAGTTTCTTCCCATAGAGCGCCGCGGCCTCAGGCTCGCCGATTTCCGCGACTGTCAACGGCACACCGCGCGATTTCGCCGCTTGCTCAAGCGCTGCCGTCGGCGCGTCGCCGAAGCGCAGCAGCACAAAGCCGCGACCGAATAGATCCAGCGTCGAGCGTCCGTCGGCGAGGAGCGCGTGCGGCGCGCGGCTGCCGGGGCGTGCCGAGGGGACGAATTTTTCCGGATCGTCGGGCGACGGCGCCGTGCCGTCATCGATGCAGATCGGCGAGGCCTCGTAGCGGTAGCCAAGCTGCAGCCCCGCGGTGCGGAACATGCGGCCGACGTCGCGGGTGAGGCTGTCGCCGAGGCGCGCCCGCAATTGCCGGCCGGCTTCGCTGTCGTCTTCGATCGCCGCGATGCCGTCTGTGAACTCGCCGTGCGCCAGATAAAACTCCGCCGCCATGCCGACATTGCGCAGCCCGATCGGGCGGCGCTCGGCATCGTAGGACGCGAGCAGCCCCGGACCGCCCCAGCCGGAAAGCATCGCCGCGAGCTTCCAGCCGAGATCGACCGCGTCGCCGATGCCGGTATTCATGCCGAGCGCGCCGGTCGGGGACAGTTGGTGCACCGCATCGCCGGCGAGAAAGACGCGGCCGTGCGCATAGCGGTCGGCGACGACGCTGCGCCGCGTCCACACGCTGACGCCCTGCCATTCCACCGCGATGGGACGGCCCACCGCGCGCTGCAGCAAGCCGGCGCGGTCGACGGTTTCCGGGGTTTGCTTGCCGTCGCTGTCGAGCGCCATCAGCCGCCACAGCCCGTTCGCCGGATCGATGACACGGATATTCGCCCACAGCCCGTTACGGTCGATTGCGAGAAAGAACACGCCCTGGCGCCTTGCCGCATTGGCGCCAGCAGGTCCGGCGTGCGAAAGAACAAGTGCACCGGGTGGCCGAGAATACCCTGGCCGTCGAGCCCGATGCCGAGCGCGTTGCGGATGGCGCTCATCGCGCCATCGCAGCCGACCAGATAGTCCGCGCGGACCGTTTCGCGGTTGCCGCTCTCGAGATCGTGCAAATGCGCGGTAACGCCGTCGGCCGACGCTTCGAACGAGGTAAGCCGCGTGCGGTAGCGAAGAGCGACCGATGGCTGCGACTGCGCGAACGCGCGCAAAATCGGATCGAACCAGAGCTGCGAGCAGATTTGCAGGCGTTCCGGGCTGTAGTCTTCGGCCTTTTGCTGCGCGCGCGTCGGCCGCCGCATGCGCGCCAGTTCATGGCCGGCTAGGCTGGTGACAAAGACCACGTCGAGCGAGTAATCGCCGGGGAACGGGCAATTGCGCACCGCCTCCGCAATGCCCCAGCGCCGGCAGAACTCCATGGTGCGGGTATTGACCTCGTTCATCTTCGGCGTCGCGATCGCGCCGTCGGACTGCTCGACGAGCTCGCAGCGGATGCCGCGCCAGCCAAGCTCGGCGGCGAGCGCCAAGCCGACCGGACCGCCGCCGACGATCAGCACCGGAATGTTTCGCATGGGTGTATTCACGGCAGCATCATCGCGAGCACGGCGCCTAATCGTAATTCGACATGCGCAGCGGCGCGCTCTGGCCGCCATCCATGTCGATCGCGGTGCCATGCAGCCAGCGGCCTCGCGGCGAAACGACAAACCGCACCATCGCCGCGATGTCTTCCGGCGTGCCGAAGCGCGTGATGTCGAGGTCAGCGCGGTGTCGCTCGGTCGCCGCGGCCTCGTCGAGCCCGGTTTTTTTCATGATAAGATCGAGCCTGCCGCGAAAACGGTCGGTCTTCACCGAGCCCGGATTGACCGCATTGACCTGGACGCCGTCGCGTTTGCCGAGATCGGCGAGCGCTCGCATGAAGGCCAGCATCGCGGCGACCACCGAGGCGCCGACCATGGCGTCGGCCACCGGCGCGCGCGGACTGGTGCCGGCGATGAAGATCACCGAGCCGTTCGCGGCCTTGAGCAGTGGCCAGGCCAGCCGGCTTAAGGCGACATGCGCGAAAAATTTCAGATCGAAGGCGTCGCGCCATTCCTGCTCGCTTTGCGCAAAAAACCCGCCGCGCTTGGTTGCGCCGGCATTATTGATCAGAATATCGAGACGGCCGAACGCGCCAGTGAGCGCCGCAACAAGTCCATCGGGTTCTGTGTCCGCGGCCAGATCGGCAGCGTGAATAGCGGCCTTGCGGCCAAGCGCGCGGATGTCGCGCGCCACGCCTTCCAGCGCTGCGCCGTTGCGCGCCGCGAGCATAACGTCGCAGCCGGCCGAAGCGAGCTCAAGCGCGATGCCGCGGCCGATGCCGCGGCTTCCGCCGGTGATCAGCGCGACCTTGCCGGCAAGTTCGTTCGCGTCGCCGCTCATGAGTTATTCAATCGATCTTGATGTGGGCCGTCCGACCGACGCCGACCCATTTTTGATAATTGGCGGCAATGAAGCTGGCGAATTCGGCCGGCGTGTTCGGCTTCGTCTCGCTGCTGATATCGGCGACCAGCTTCTGCTTGTCCGGCGCTTGCATGCCTTCGTTCATCGCCGCGTTGATGCGGGCGACGATCGGCGGCGGCGTACCGGCGGGCGCCACCAGCCCGAAGAAAGTCTGCACCACGCAGTCCGGCACCCCGGCCTCGGCCATGGTCGGAACGTCCGGCAACAGCGGCGACCGCACGTCATTCTGCACCGCCAGCGCCCGCAATTTGCCGGCGCGGATCAGCGGCACCAGCGAAGCGCCGGTCTCGAACGTCAAGTCGACCACATCGCCCAATATGGCCGTCGCCGACTGATTGCCGCCGCGGAACGAGATGCCCGTCATCTTGGTGCCGGTGCGGATCATGAAAAGCTGGGCCGCCAAATCGGGCAATCCGCCGGTGCCGGTGTCGGCGTAATTGAGCTTGCCCGGATTGGCCTTGGCATAGGCGACGAGGTCGGCAAGCGTTTTCCAAGGCGATAACGGAGCGACCACGAGAATCTGAAAGCCGCGCATGATCTCGACGATCGGCGTGAAATCCTTGACCGGATCGTAGCCGGCATGCGCAGACACGGCCGGGATGGCGGCGAGCGTTGAGGAATTGCCGATGAACAGCGTGTAGCCGTCGGGCGACGCCGCTGCGGCCTCCCGCGCGCCGATCGCGCCCGCGGCGCCGGGGCGATATTCGACCACGACGGGCTGGCCCAGGCGCGGCGGCAGAATTTGCGACGCCAGCCGCGCCGGAAAATCGCTCGGGCTGCCGGCCGCGGCGGGGACGATGATTGTGATCGGCCTGGTCGGATAATCTTGCGCGTAGAGCGGCCTGCGCCCGAGACCCGACGCCAGCGCGGTTACCGCCAAAAGCACATCGCGTCTTCTGATCACGCTTCCCTCCGAGCTTTTTGCGACCTTTGGGCGCCGCGCGCTACCACCGCGCACTACTTGGAGGACGCTACCATTTCCTCCACCGTGCGGATATCGATCTCCGATTGCAGCGTACGGTGCACCGGGCACTTGTCGGCGATTTCCAAGAGTCGCGCACGCTGTTCGGCGGAAAGTTCGCCTTCGAACGCGATGGTGCGATCGATATGATCGATCTTGCCCTCTTTGGTTTCACATTGGGCGCAGTCGGCGGCGTAGATCTTTTCGTGGCGCAGCCGCACCTGCGTGCGCGCGAGCGGGATCTGCTTGAGGTCGGCGTAGAGCCGGATCGTCATCGAGGTGCAAGCGCCAAGCGCCGCCAACAAGAGATCGTAAGGACCGGGGCCGCTGTTGAGGCCGCCGTCCTTCACCGGCTCGTCGGCGAGCAGGCGGTGATCGCCGAGAATGACCTCCTGCTGAAACTTGCCGCGCCGCGTCTCACGTATGAGCACGGTGCCAGGCGGCGTGTCCGTCGTCATTCGCGCATCGACCGCCATGTCGAGGTAGCGGTCGGCCCACGACGCGATGACGCGCGCGACATAGACCGCGTCTCCGGCGCTGCTGATCAGATGATCGGCGCCCGCCAGCGAGATGAAGCTCTTGGGATGCTTGGCCGCGGTGAAAATGTGGCTGGCATTGTCGATGCCGACCGTATCGTCGGTCGGCGAATGAAAGACCAAGAGCGCCTTATGCAGCCGGCCGATATGCTCGTCGAGATTCTGCCGGTTGACGTCTTCCAGGAAGCTGCGGCGGACCTTGAACGGCCGCCCGGCAAGCGTCACCTCGACTTCATCCTTGTCAACGATCTCGGCGATCTTCTCGCCGAACAGCCCGACGACATGCGCCGGATCGAACGGCGCCGCGATCGTCACCACGGCGCGCGCGTCCGGGATGCGGTGCGCGGCGGCAAGCACCGCGGCGCCGCCAAGGCTGTGCCCAATGAGGATCGCGGGCGCGGCCAGTGTCGCTTTCAAGTGATCGGCGGCGGCGACCAGATCGTCGACGTTCGAGGAGAACGTGGTATTGGCGAACTCGCCCTCGCTGGCGCCGATGCCGGTGAAATCGAAGCGCAGGACGGCGATGCCGTGCAGCTTCAGGCCTTCGGCAATGTGGCGGGCGGCCCTATTATGCTTGCCGCAGGTGAAGCAATGGGCAAACAGCGCCACAGCGCGCACCGGACCGTCGGGCCGGTCGAGCAGCGCGGCGAGGGTTTGGCCTTGGGCGTTGCGGAAATCGAATTTTTCGGCAGGCATGATCGGCTCCTCGTTACGCTACCATAAACCCGTTTTGCGACTGCGGCGCGGCGCAAGAGCCGAATAACAAAGAGCCAAATACAAAGAGCCGAATAACAAAGAAGGGCCGCCCTTGCGGACGACCCTTCCATTGTCGGGCCGTGGCCCGGTTGCGTCGGCGATGTTCTGCCTTACGCGCGTGAGCCCGATGGCCAATTAGACCACCTAGGCGAGGACCTCGGCAGAGGCGAGGATCCAGTTCACGGATGCCGGCGACCGCGGCGATTGACAATGAGACACTGGATCACCTCCTTTCGGTTGTTGACGATGGCTCGCAATATAACGCCTTCGCGGCGATTTGGAAGTCCGCCCTACGCGGTCCGTTACCTCCCGAGCTCCCGCATCGCCGCGTCCAACCCCTCGATCGTCAGCGGATACATCCGGCCGCCGAGGAGCTGCCGCATCATGCCGCAGCTTCGGCGTTCAGCCGGAAAGGCACGGCCGCGACCACGGCGTCGGCCGCGCGCTCCAGGAAAACCGGATCGCCGCGCAATTCGTCGATGGTTCGCGGTGCTGGAAATTTGTCGCCGTTCAGGCTCGACCAGTCCTCCGCCGCGAATTCCAGGACCTTCGCTGCCTTGGTGATAGCTTCATCGATCGTATCTCCGGCAGTGAAGACTCCAGGTACGTCGGGAAACGACACGCCAAAACAGCTATCGGCGTCCTTATGGATGAGAGCGATGAAATGAGCCATATTGCGTGCTCGCTCAGTCCTTTTCCCAGCCGGCATCACGATATATAGCGCGCACGGTGCCGATGGGAAGATCGCGTTTCGGGTGCGGAAGAATTACTCGCCGTCGCAGCGTACGGTGAACGAATTTATGATGCGATCCAGCAACCGACACGAGTTCGAAACCCTCCCGTTCCAGGCGACGGACAATATCACGGCTATCCCTTAGCAAAAATTGCCCCCAACGTGACTTTCGTTACCGCCCCAATTCCCGCATCGCCGCGTCCAGCCCCTCGATCGTCAGCGGATACATCCGCCCGCCGAGAATTTGCCGCATCAGGCGGATCGAGGCGGTGGTGTCCCATTCGCGCTCCGGCACCGGATTGAGCCAGACGCAGGACGGATAGGTCGCGGCGACGCGCGCCATCCACACCTGCCCGGCTTCCTCGTTGAAATGCTCGACCGAACCGCCCGGCGCCACGATCTCGTAGGGCGACATCGCGGCGTCGCCGACGAAGATCACTTTGTAGTCGTGCGGATAGGTGTGCAGCACGTCGAAGGTCGGCGTCGTCTCGGTCCAGCGCCGCGCGTTCTGTTTCCACACTTTCTCGTAGAGGCAATTGTGGAAATAGAGATGCACCAGATGCTTGAACTCGGTCTTGGCGGCGGAGAACAGTTCCTCGGTCGACTTGACGTGCCAATCCATCGAGCCGCCGACGTCGAGGAATAACAGCACCTTGATCGTATTGTGCCGCTCCGGCCGCATCAGAATGTCGAGATAGCCCTTGTGCGCGGTACCCTTGATGGTGCCGTCGAGGTCGAGCTCGTCGGGCGCGCCGGTGCGCGCGAATTTGCGCAGGCGCCGCAGCGCGACTTTGATGTTGCGGGTGCCGAGTTCGACGTCGCCGGCGAGATCCCGAAACTCGCGCTTGTCCCACACTTTCACGGCGCGGAAATTGCGGTTGCCTGTCCTGGCCGATGCGCACGCCTTCGGGATTGTAGCCGTAGGCGCCAAACGGCGAGGTGCCGCGCGGTGCCGATCCATTTCTTGCCGCCCTGATGGCGGCCTTTCTGCTCGGCAAGCCGCTGGCGCAAAGTCTCCAGAAGCTTGTCGAGACCGCCCAGCGCCTCGATCTGCTGCTTCTCTTCCTCGCTGAGATATTTTTCCGTGAGCTTCTTCAGCCACTCGATGGGGATCTCGGCGGCCAGCGCGTCTCCGACCAGATCGAGACCCTTGAAGACATGGCCGAACACGCGGTCGAACTTGTCGAGATTGCGCTCGTCCTTCACCAGCGCCGCGCGCGACAGATAATAAAAGTGCTCGACGCGGCGCGAGGCGATGTCCTTCTCCATCGCCTCCATCAGCGTGAGGTATTCGCGCAGCGTCACCGGCACGCCGGCAGCTTTGAGCTCATGAAAGAAGGTCGTGAACATAGGGGCATTCTAGGGTCTGGACTTACAATTTGATCCAGTAGAGTGCGGCAACGAGGGCGGCGGCGGCAAGGAAGTTTCGGGCGAGTTTGTCATAGCGAGTGGCGATCCGGCGCCAATCTTTGATGCGGCAGAAGTAGTTTTCGATTTTGTGGCGTCGACGGTAAAAGCGCTTCGGACAATAGGCTTTCTTGGTTGCATTGCTGCGGCTGGGGATGATCGGTAGAGCGCCCTCATCCTTGATCTGCTGACGCACTCTGTCGCTGTCGTAAGCCTTGTCGGCGGTGACGGCCAGTGGCGGTCTGGGAGTGTCGAGAACGTCGCCAACGACCTGACTGTCGTGCACCTGGCCGCCCGTCACCGTGAAGTTCAGTGGGCGACCTTTGCTGTCGACGAGAGCGTGGATTTTCGTGGTACGGCCGCCGCGGCTAATGCCGATCGCCTGATTTTGCTCCCCCCTTTTGCCCCGCTGGCCGCACGATGGGCTTTCACGATCGTGCTGTCGATCAGATACAGACTGTCGCGCGATTTCGATGCCAGGGCGTCGAAAATCCGCTTCCAGATACCGCGACCGGACCAGCGATTGAAGCGATTGTACGCCGTCGTGTAGGGCCCATAGCGGTCCGGCAAATCACGCCATGGCATCCCAGTGCGCAGCACATAAAAGATCGCGTTCATGATCTTGCGATCGTCAGCGCGGGCGCTCTTTCGGCTTTTCGGCATCAGGGGCTCGAAAAGAGCCCATTCGTCGTCGCTCAAATCAAACCGCATGATGCACCTCCGACCACGGGTGAATCATGTTCGCTGTTGATTTTCAATGGGCTATCTGAGTACAGACCCTAGTCCGCGGAGGCCCGAGCCGGCTACGCCGGCGTTGTGTCGCGAAGGTCGCCAAGCCCCTGTCGCGAAAGGCAATTTTCAGTTATAAAGATATATCTTGCGTTATAGCTTTATGTGATCTATCTAAAGATATATCTTTAACAGGAGAACGAAGACAATGCATGGACATCAACACGGACATGGACACGGCGGGCGCCACGGCGAGTCCCGCCACGAACACTGGGGCGCAGGCCGTCATCGCCGTCACGGCCGCTTTGGCGGCTTCGGCTTTGGCGGACGCCACGGCGGTTTTGGCGAAGGCGGCGAAGACGTGATGCGCGCACGCCGCATGCTGGTTCAGGGCGACCTCCGCCTCATCGCGCTCGCCTTGATCGCCGAAGCACCACGCCACGGTTACGAGATCATCAAATTGCTCGAGGAAAAGACGGCGGACTGGTATTCGCCGAGCCCCGGCATCGTCTATCCGACGCTGACCTATCTGGAAGAAGCCGGTTACGTCACCGCGGCGACCGAAGGCTCGAAAAAGCTCTACACCATCACCGATGAAGGCCGCGCCTATCTCAAGGCCAATCGCGATCTCGCCGATGTCGTGCTCGAGCGGCTGACCGCACTCGGCGAACGCGTCAATCGCTGGCGACGCACAACGCGCGGCGAGCGCGGTGACCGTCAGTCATTGCCGACGCTGGTCGAAGCCGCACTCGATCATCTGCGCGAGACGCTCGGCAAGAAGCTCGAAGACGACGCCGAGGCCGAAGCGGGCTTGGTCGAAATCCTCGCCCGCACCGACGCGGAATTGCGGCGGCGAAGCTGAGACCGCAAAAGCTCAGCGAGCCGCAATCTCCGGCGTGCGCACGTGCTCCGGCCGGATGCCGACGCCGAGCAGGATTGCCGGAATGCGGCGCAGGGCTGGAAAGACGTTGAACAGCTTGAAGAATAGCGGCGGCTTCGGCCGCCGCTCGCTTTCCATTCCGAGCACGCGGCTGATGATCCGTTTCTGAATCGTAAGCTGTAGCCATTGGGTAAAACGCAACGGCAGCGTACGGCGCTTCTCAATAGCTTGAAGGTCGGCATCGGTCACTTTGCCGGCGTTAAGAGGTCCGGCAAGGCGGTTCGCTGCGGCCACCGCATCCTGCACCGCCATGTTGATGCCGACGCCTCCGATCGGCGACATCGCGTGCGCGGCATCGCCGATGCAGATAAGCCCCGGCCGCCACCATTTTTTCAGCCGGTCGACGGTGACGCTAAGCAGCTTGACGTCGTCCCAGCTTTTCAATTCAGCAACGCGATCGCCAAGGAACGGCGACATGTCGAGCACGCGCTTGCAAAAGGCCTCAAGGCCCTGCGCCTTCACTTTCTCTATTCCGCCTTTCGGTATGACATAGGCGCACTGCCAGTAATCGCCGCGCTCGAGCATGATCATCATCCTGCCCGCCTCGATATGGCCGAAGGTATCGGTGCTGTCGTTGTTCTTGCGCGACATGCGGAACCACAGCACGTCCATCGGCGAGCCGTATTGTTCGCTTTGCAATCCCGCCTTACCGCGCACCACAGAATGCCGTCCGTCGCATCCGACCACGAGGTCGGCGCGAATATCGAGCGGACCGTCCGGCGTGGTTGCGCGTAGGCCGACGACGCGCCCGCCCTCCTCGATAAGGTCCGTCGCCTCCGCATTCATGCGCAAATCGAAAGTCGGATAGCGTTTGCCGTGCTCGGCCAAAAAATTGAGAAAATTCCATTGCGGCATCAGCGCGATATATTTGCAGTGCGTCGGCAGATGGCGGAAATCGACCATCGCGAGATGCTCGGCGCCGACCTGGCCGGTCAGTGTCTCGAGCTTCTGGTGCGGCAGTTTGAGGAAGGCGTCGAGCAGGCCCAACTCGTACATCAGCTCAAGGGTCGAGGGGTGGACGGTGTCGCCGCGGAAATCGCGGAAGAAATCGGCGTGCTTCTCCAGCACCACGACCTCGACGCCGGCGCGCGCCAAGAGGAAGCCGAGCATCATCCCGGCCGGACCGCCGCCGGCGATGGCGCATTTGGCGATAATCGGGGAAACCGGCATTTTAATAACTTGCGTACCCCAGTGGCTTGCGACAAGACAGTAAACGACGCCTACCGTTCGGCGTTCCTGATGCTGCCCTCACATTTCCGCCGCAAGCCGGGTGCTAGAAGGGACTATCGCTCGCTTCCACCCACGAAAATGCGCTTTCCCAGCATCATTGCCCTGATCTTTGCCCTGCCATTTACCGCGGCGCCAGTCGACGCGGCATTCGCACAGCTTGCCGGGACGGGCGATTTCCACATCGTCTGGGAGGTGAAGAACCGTTTTCGGCTGTTCCGCAACGAGACCGATTTCCTGCGGCTGGCGGCGGCGAGCCAAGGCGATGGGGTGCTGGCCGCCGAACGCCGGCTCGAACGCGCGACCGATGGTCTCGGTTGGGCCAAGGATATCGTGCCTAATCTATGTCTCGACAATTACGGCAACCTGGTCGAGACCTGCGAACGCGATGGCGTGCGCGAGAATTATCTGGCGCCGAGCGACCATCCGATCGGCGTGACCATTTCCGGGCCGGCGCCGCAAGGCGCCGATTGTGTCTGGAGCTTCGACGACGGCAGTGGACCGTCCAAGCAGACCACTGCGCCGTGCGATCAGGAGATCAAGCTGCGGGTGCCGTCCGGCCGCACCACCGTTGCCGCGGTCGACATCCCGCTCGGCGACGGCACGGCGCAGCGCGTCTCGACCGAGATCGCGGTGCGCGACGTCCTCGTCGCCGGGCTTGGCGACTCCATCGCCGCCGGCGAAGGCAACCCGGACCGGGCGGTGGAGCTGGAAGGCGGCTTCTGTTTCAAGCGGTTCCTCAGCGGCGGCTTCAGCCAGTATTTCCGTCCGAGCCGCGCCGGCTATGGCGACGATCGGGCCTGCGAAAACGGACCCTCGAGCCCCAGCGCCGCAAGGGACTGGGACCGCCACGGCGCACGGTGGATGAATCCGGCGTGCCACCGTTCGCTGTACAGCTATCAGGTGCGCACCATGCTCGCGCTTGCGATCGAGCAGCCGCACATTGCCGTGACCTTGGTCCCGCTCGCCTGCACCGGCGCGACGATCGGCGCCGGCATGTTCGCCGGTCAGCGGGCCGACGATTGTCCCTGGGTGGTGGGAATCGAAAGCTGCTCGGGCACCGCGCCGGCGCAATTTTCCGAACTCAAAGAGGCGATGGCCGCCGCGCACCGCCAGGACCCCAAGCGCAACCTCGACATGGTGCTGTTGACGATCGGGGCCAACGACGTGAATTTCGCCGGGCTTGTCGCCAATGTCATCGTCGAGGCGACGACGGAACGGATCCTGCTCAAGGAGGGCGGCTCCATCATCGGCGTCGCCGACGCGAGCAAGGCCCTGGACCAGTATTTGCCGGACGAATTCTCGCAACTGCGTACCGCGCTCAAACCGTTTGTCGGCGGCAACCTTGACCGTGTGGTTTTCGTCTCCTACCCCAACCCCGCCATGCAAGCAGTCGATAAACCCTGTCCGGGCGGCCGCGACGGCTTGGACGTGCACCCGGCTTTTGGCGCCGATAGCGAGCGGCTGCGCGATGCCGCAGTATTCGTCGACACGAAATTCCTGCCCGGGATCAGAACGCTTGCCACTTGCGACGGCAGCAAAACCTGTCGCGATCCCACGGTCGATAGGATGACCTTCGTCGATGACCATCAGTCGGAGTTTGACCGGCACGGCATGTGCGTGCGGGCGACGAGCGATCCGGAATTCGATCGCAATTGCTTTTCCACGAGCGGCGACAGTTTCCAAACCGACCCGAACGCCGCGCCCGACAATCCGATGGCCTGCGGCGAACCGCCCAGCGACTATCGGCCTTACGCGCCGCGGGCGCGTTGGATCAGGACGGCGAATGACAGTTATTTCACCGCCATGACCTACCCCGAAGGCATGCCTGCGATCTTGAAACCAAGCGACATTCACGATGCGCTGTGGGGCGTGCTCAGCGCCGTCTATGGCGGCGCGGTGCACCCTACGGCCGAAGGCTATGCCGCGATGGCGGACGCCGCATTGCCGGCCGTGCGCGGCGTGCTCGGACTGTCGGCGCCACCGGCGATTTAAACCGAACCGTTGCCGCCGGCGACGGAGGCCGCGCACCGGCGCCGCAACCGGCCGCGCCGCCCGCCGCCGTGGCGACGCCGCCGCGGACGCCGTAATCAGGTCGTCGCGCGCTCGGGTGCAGGGGCGCGTTCAGGCGCAACGCCGAGCTTTTTCTGCAGGCTGGAAGACGACGTGGTGTACTGAAACACCAGCCGCTTTTCCGGATAGACGTAGTGATAGGCCTTCTGCGCCATCAGCGCGGCTTCGTGAAAGCCGGAAAGAATGAGCTTGAGCTTGCCGGGATACCAGTTGATATCGCCGATGGCGAAAATGCCGGGCGTCGAAGTCTCGAAGGCCGCGGTATCGACCGGGATCAGTTCGTTATTCTTGAGCTCAAATCCCCAATTGCCGACCGGGCCGAGCTTCATCGTCAGACCGAAGAACGGCAGCAACGCGTCGCAGGCGATTTCGAACGCCGAGCCGTCGCTGGTCTTGACCATGGCCTTGCTGATTTGACCGTCGCCGCCGGACAGGGCGGTGACCTGGCCGACGACGAAATCGATTTTGCCCTCGCCGACCAGCGCCATCATCTTGTTGACGCTGTCGGGCGCGGCACGGAAGTCATTGCGCCGATGCAACAGCGTCAGGTGGCTCGCGATCGGGGCGAGATTGAGCGTCCAGTCGAGCGCGCTGTCGCCGCCGCCGACGATCAAAACACGCTTGTCGCGGAACGCCTCCATCTTGCGCACCGCGTAATGCACCGATTTGCCTTCATAGGGCTCGATGCCCGGAATCGGCGGACGCTTGGGCTGGAACGAGCCCCCGCCTGCGGCGATGACGACGATCTTACATTCGAATACCTGACCCTGATCGGTGGTCACGCGAAACAGCGGATCGCCGATCTTTTCCACCGTCTCCACCATTTCATTCAAATGAAATTGCGCATTGAACGGCTTGATCTGCGTCAGCAGACCGTCGACCAGGCCGTGTGCACTCGTGTAGGGAATTCCAGGAATGTCATAGATCGGCTTCTCCGGGTAAAGTTCGGCGCATTGGCCACCAATCTTGTCGAGAATGTCGATAAGGTGACATTTCATGTCGAGCAGGCCGAGCTCGAACACCGCAAACAGGCCAATTGGTCCGGCGCCGACAATGACAACGTCGGTCTTGATAGGTTCACTCATAGCGTATCCGTAGTTCGCTTGATTGATGGGTTGATGAGGTGGCGAGTGTCTAGCCTGCGTGAAGCGGCAGGGGAAGGCTGAATTCGGCGGCCCCGGCAAAGCTTGGTATCGTTCTAGGCTTGCCGATCGGGCGTCCGCACCGTGAGCCCCTCGAAGTCGTCCCGGACTTTGATCTGACAGGACAGCCGCGAATTCGGCTGCACATTATAGGCGAAATCGAGCATGTCCTCTTCCATCGGCGAAGGTTCGCCTACTTTTTCGCGCCAGGCTTCGTCAATATAGACATGGCAGGTCGAACAGGCGCAGGCGCCGCCGCATTCCGCCTCGATCTCGGGCACCCCGTTTTTGATCGCCGTCTCCATGACCGTGGAACCGGCCTCGCCCTCGACCGTACGAGGCGTGCCACCGGAGTCGATGAATGTGATCTGAACCATGGCGGAATGAATGAGTGAAAGAAGGGACTAGCCTGATCGGTACGCGCTTATGCTGGGCGCGCCATCAGTCTCAGTTCTATCGGCTCACGCCGCAACGCGCCAGTGCGGGAAAGTCGTGCCGCATTCAGCGTTGGCGGCCGAACTCGGCCAGCAGCACAGTCAGCCGCGTCCCGATTGCCGCGCCGGCCTCGAGGCTTGCCGCCTTAAGTTCCGCAATCGCTTCGGCCAAATCGAGACCGCGGCTGTCTTCGCCGCCGGCGCCGCCGGCCGCCTGTTCCAGAAGTTCGGCAGTCCGCGCCACACGCCAGGCGCCAATGCCGCGCGCCGAACCCTTCAGCGTGTGGGCGGCCGCAGCAGCCAATGGCGGAGTCCGCATTGGCGATGCGATTGAGCAGAATGGTGGTCTGCCGCAGGAACAGTTCGAGGACCTCGCGTTCCAGCCGGCGATCGCCGAGCGTCATTCGCCCGAGATGGCCCTCATCAATCGCGCTCGCCTTGCGTTCGTCTCCTGCCGCGGTCATCAGGCGCGATGCGGTCATGACGTTCTCCCGGTCGAACCGAAATTCTTGGGTTCTGTTCGATTTTGCACATGCGGCGATGACAACAGCACAAATGGCTTACGGATCAGGGAAATGGACAGTCGATCTTTCTCGCCCACAGTAAGCAAACTCTTACCCAAGGGGGCTCGGCAGGCCGCTCGACCGGCACACCTGCCGCGGGCATTCAGCCCAACAGCGGCCGTATTGTTGGCACAACATTGGCGCGTTCACCGGGCTCGGCAAAGTTAGCGAGACCAGGGTAAACAACCCGTTAACGATGATTAAAGGGACGTTACGGAACCGGTTTTCTTCGATCTGCCAGATCGATAGGATGGGCGCTCGAAGTGCGACATCAGGGTTTTTTGGGGGAACTCTCGGAACCGGCGAGGATTCAAAGATCACGCGCTCGTGGCGCGGCCTAAACGTGGTGCCGAGCGGTATGCTCGACGTTCTTGGGCCGTCCTAGTCAGGCGTAACACGCGAGGCGACGACCGAAATGGCCAACTACCCGAAGAAGATGAAGGATCCGACCGAGGCGGCGCTGTCGGCGATCCAGGAAGCCCTCAATATTCAACAGGACGAAGAGCAGGCCGCAAGCCAGCCCGAGGGCATGGCGGATCTGCTGTCCGGCCCCCCCGACGGCCGCGCGCAAAGTATGCCCGCTCAGACCAGCGAAGACCTCTTCGGTTCCGACGCGGTGGGCACGCGCGATCTTTCCGGCCCCGCGGCGTACGCCGCCAACGACGATCAGCAGTCGATCGGCCAGATCCTGCACGCGCTGCAGCGGCGGCCGGCCCGCTCGTCCTATTTCGTCGCCACCGTGTTTTCCGTCGCCTGGATTGTCGGCTGCCTGTCGCTGTCGTTTGCCTACCTGTCGGATATCAATGCCGCGCTCGGCCCCGGCCGCTCGCCGATTGCGCTGATGATCGGGCTCGGCGCCGCCGCGCTGTTACCGATCATCTTCTTCTTCGGCGTGGCGCATATGGCTTGGCGGTCGCAGGAGCTCCGGCTGATCGCGCAGTCGATGGCGCGGGTCGCCATGCGGCTCGCCGAGCCCGAGAGCGTGGCGCGGGATTCCATCGTCACCGTCGGCCAGGCCATCCGCCGCGAAGTCGCGGCCATGGGCGACGGCGTCGAGCGGGCGCTGGCGCGCGCCAGCGAGCTCGAAGCTCTGGTGCAGAACGAGGTGGCAGCGCTCGAACGCACCTATAGCGACAACGAGGTGCGGATCCGCGGGCTGTTGCAGGATCTCGCCAGTCAGCGCGACACGCTGGTAGGACAGGCCGAGCAAGTCCGGACTGCGATCGGCAACGTGCACGTCGATCTCACGCAGGATCTTTCCACGATCAGCGATTTGGTCGGTCAGCAGGTCAACGATGCCGCGCAACGCATCACGCATGCGTTGGCGGAGCGGGGCGAGCACATCACGCTCACGCTCGGCCAGATCGGCGACAACATGATCGCCCAGTTGGGCGAGCGCGGCGGCGATCTTTTGGATCGGCTGGAGGCGGCAAGCGCGGAGACCTCGCAGGCGATTACCTCGGCCAGCGAGCGACTTGAGTTCGAGCCTCGATTTCAAGACCAATCACATCGGCGAGGAATTTGCCGAAATCGCCACCGGCCTGGAAGATATGATGACCTCGCGACTCGACCGGGTCGCCGAATCGTTCTCCGAGAAATCGCTCGCCGTGGTCGATCTGATGGTCGGACGATCGCAGGAACTGACCGACGCCATCGTCGAAACCTCGAGCCAGCTCGCCGAGACGATCGCGATCCGCGCCGAGGAGGTCAGCAGCACGCTGAAGACCTCCGGCGAGTCGCTCATCGTCGATCTCGATCTGCGCGGCAACGAAGTGGCGGACAAGCTGCAACAGGTCGGCAGTCGCATGGCCGAGACGTTGATTTCGCGCAGCGCCGAGATGACCGATCAGGTTCGCGAGAGCGCCGACCACGTCGCCGGCGTTATCGCCACGCGCAACGACGCAGTGAAGGAAATGCTGGCGACGCGGCTTGCCGCCTTCGAAGAAATGTTCAATCACACCGGCGCCGAGCTCGGCGAAAGAATTTCGCGCGACTCTTCGACCCTCGGCAATCTGATCACCCGGCATCTCGCCGAATTCGACCGCACCGTGAAGACCTACGGCTCCGAGCTCGTCGAACAACTCGGGGCGCGCACGCAGGACGTCTCGGAGTCGATGCGCACTTACGTCGACAGCTTTGACAATCGCGTCACGGCAAAGGCGAATGAGGTCACCACCGCTCTCGACCAGCGATTGGGGCGCTTCCAAGAGGCGCTGGACAGCCGCTCGCAAAACCTCACGGACGCGTTGTCAGCGCGCGTGGTCGATATCGCCAAGACACTCGCCGAAGGCGGCAAGGAAGTCGCCGCCGCCGTCGACAAGCGTATCAGCGACGTCACGACGCTGATCGACGCGCGCGCGGTCAAGCTCACCGACACCATCGGCGAGCGGATCGCAAAAATCGATTCGACGCTCGGCAAGGGCGCGCTCGATGTCGCCAACACGCTCGACGGCCGGATCGGCCAGTTGGAACAGCTTTTGGTCGGACGCGCCGAGGCCGTCGTCCATCAGATGGAATTGCGCAGCCGCGACGCCGCCGATCTGCTCAATTCACGTATGGAGCAGCTCGCGGAATCGATCAAGACAAATTCGACCAGTGCCGAGCGGGCGCTCAGCCAACTGGCGGCCAATACCACCGAGGCGCTCGGCAAGAGCGCGGCCGCCAGCACGGCGGCGACCGAAGCGCTCAATCGCAGCGCCGCCGAAGCGACGGTTTCGCTCAATCGCAGTGCCGGTGCGCTGAGCAATACGATCACCAAGAGCGCTACCGCCGCCAACGAAACGATCGGCAAGACGACGACCACAGCCGCCGATGTTCTCGCCAAGAGCGCCACCGCCGCCAACGACACCATCGGCAAGGCAACGGCCACCGCCACCGACCTTCTCGCCAAGAGCACGGCGACCAGCGCCGAAGCGATCGGCCGCAGCGTCAACGAGGCCGAGCGCAAACTGGTCGGCATGAGCACCGAAGTCTCGCGCAACCTCGTCGGCAAGGCCAATGAGATTCACAGCGCGATGACGCAGCGCGTCGACGACATGACGCGCGTGCTCGATCAGAACGCCAATGGATTGATCGTGGCGCTGACCGGCAAAGGCGAACAGTTCGCCGGCGAGGTCTCCCGCGCCACCGATCAAGCGGTGAAGGCGATCGAAGCCAGAGGCTTCGTCTTTACCCAGACCATGATGGACAAGAGCGACGATATCGCCCGCTCGATCAACGATGCCAGCCTGAACGCCACCGGCGCGATGACCCGCACGCTCGGCCAAATGCAGGAAGGCGCGGTGGGCGTCACCGAGGCCGCCAAGCTGACAATAACGCGGACGCTTGAGGAATTGCATCGCGCGACCAAGGGCGCGATCGAGGAGTCGAAACAAACCGCGGCGGCGACCGTCGCCGAGATGATGGAGACGCACACCATGCTGCGCTCCGACTCCACCGCGTTGTTCGAGCGCCTGCGCGAAGCCAACATCCTGCTCCAGGAAGTGCTCAGCGGCGCTCAGGAGAACATGAACTCGATCGAGCACACCATGGCGACGCGCGTTTCCGAGTTCGTGGCCGCCATGAGCGACCTCTCTACCAAGAGCGGAGCGACGACCGCCAAGGTCGAGCAGCATCTCGGCACGTTCAACACGGTCACCGCTAAGGTGCTGCACGATCTCGGCGACCTGGCGGATCAATTCACCTCGCACGGGCGTACGCTTGCCGATGCCGTCGAACTGCTCGACGTGAGCAACCGCCGGACCGACGAATTCGATCGCTACGCGGCACGCGAGCATCGAGGTGCTGGTTTCGACACTCGATGCGCGCACCGAGGATTTCGGACAGCGGCTCGAGCGCTTCTCCGGCCTGCTCGACGAATCGCTCGATACCGCGGCGTCGCGGGCGCGCGAAATCGCTGGCATCGTCGCCGAGAGCAGCAACGAAAGCGTACAATCGATCGAGCAGCAATACGAACTCGTGCGCAAGACCTCCGATGAGGAGCGGCTGCGCACCAGCGAGGCGCTCAATTCGATTTACGACGAGGCCTCCGCCGAAGTTCAGGCCATGTTCAACCAAAGCGCCGGCCGCTTCACCGAGATCATGGAAGGCATGAAGGTGATGGCGGGCGAGATGCAGCGGGAGCTCGAGACCACGCGGACCGAGCTGCGGCGCGGCATTCTCGAACTGCCGCAAGAGACCGCCGAGAGCACGGCGCAAATGCGCCGCGTGATCGTCGATCAGATCGAAGCACTGGCCGAGCTCAATCGAATCGTCGCCCGGCACGGCCGATCGCTCGATGCGACGGAGCCGGTGCGGCGCGAGGCCGAACCGCTGTTCGCCGCGGGCGGCGGACGCGGCCCCGCCCGGCCGGTCCGCGCCGATATCGCCGCGCCGCCCCAGGCGCCTGCGACACGCGACATCACCGGCGCGCCGGCGCGGCGAAACAGTCCGCCCAACTTGAGCCCGGTGCAAGGCGGCAAGGACGAGGGCGCTCCGCGCAACGGCGGCTGGCTGTCCGACCTGCTCACGCGCGCATCGCGCGATGACAGCCCGTCGATTGCCCCGCCCACCGGCCGCGAGCCGCCGCGCAGCGAGGAACGGCCACAGCGCGACGGCATCGAATCGATCAATTCGCTTTCGGTGGACATCGCGCGGATGATCGACCACGATGCGGCTGGAGAATTGTGGGAACGCTACAAGCGAGGCGAACGCGGCGTCTTCACCCGGCGGCTCTATACGCAGCCCGGTCAGAAGGCGTTCGACGAGATCCGCAACAAGTACCGCACCGACCCGGAATTCCGTCAGACCGTCGAGCACTATATCCACGAGTTCGAGCGGCTGCTCGACGATGTTTCGCGCGGCGATCGCGGGCCGGCCGTCGCGCGCAACTATCTGACTTCGGACACCGGCAAGGTCTACACCATGCTGGCGCACGCCGCGGGACGGTTCGATTAAGGCAACGCCGCCAATCCACCTTGCGCGGCGCCAACGTCCTTGCTTGTGACGTGATCGCGGCGCTACCGTTGCGCTGTCATGGTGCCGGGATCGGCGCCAAGGTTGGTGCGATGGTTGGGTGCGATGGACGCTCCGGCTGCACTGCCCACTGCTGCGGATGTCGACGAGGCTGCACGCCGCTTGGCAGGCGTCGCGCTGCACACGCCGCTTTTGACCTCGGCCGCACTCGACGCCATGACCGGCGGGCGCGTTTTTCTCAAAGCTGAGACCTTGCAACGCACCGGATCGTTCAAATTCCGCGGCGCCTACAACAAGCTCGCGTCCATCCCGCCGGAACAGCGCGGCGGCGGGGTTGTGGCTTTTTCTTCAGGCAATCACGCACAAGGCGTCGCCGCGGCGGCGCGGCTCCTCGGCATGCGTTGCGTGATCGTCATGCCGTTCGATGCGCCACGCGCCAAGCGCGAGCGCACCGCTGCGCTCGGCGCCGAAATCGTGCTCTACGACCGCGCGCACGATGACCGCGAGGCGATCGCCAACGACATCGCCGCACGGCGCGGCGCAATTCTCGTCCCGCCCTACGACGACGCCTTGATCATCGCCGGCCAGGGCACCGCCGGCCGCGAAATCGTCGAGGATCTGGGCGCACTCGGCCTTGTCCCCGACGTCGTGGTCGTCACCGCCTCCGGCGGCGGGCTCACCGCCGGCATCGCGCTTGCGATCAAGACCCGGGTACCGACGGCCATGCTCTACACCGCCGAACCGCAGGGTTTCGACGATCATGCACGGTCGTTTCGCAGCGGCCGGCGCGAGGAGAACGCGGCGCTGACCGGCACCATTTGCGATGCGCTGATGGCACGCATGCCGGGCAAGCTCACCTTCGCGATCAATCAATCGCTGGTCGGCGCCGGCGTCGTAGCCAGCGACCAGGAGGTCGCCGCCGCGGTGGCGTTTGCGTTTGCCGAATTGAAGCTCGTGGTCGAACCGGGCGGCGCCGTCGCGCTTGCCGCGCTGATGACCGACAAAGTCGACATCAAGAATAAGATCGCCGTTGCCGTCCTCTCGGGCGGCAATGTCGATCCGGAAGTGTTTTCGCGGTTGGTCGCCTAGCGCGCAGCTATGGCGGCCCCACCGCGGCTCAGGCCCCTGCCCCCGGCAGGAAGCAACGGATTTGCGTCGCGCCGTCCGCATCCTGATACGGCCAGACGACCGCGGGGCCAAAGCGATTGGGCTCGGTCACCACCGCCGCATCGGGCACCACAACCCATTGCCCCTGTATGCGCACGCGGTAGCGGCCGTTCTGGGTGTCCCAGTCGACGTTTTGGACCGAGACACCATCGGCGAACGAACAGCATAAGCCCTTGCCGCTGGCGAGTTGGTCGAACCAGGCTTTCAGCGGTGAACCGGCGAAGCGACCGTCGTCGTGCGCGGACACGTGACTGGGAATCGACACAAGCATGCACAACGCCAGCACCGTCAAAGCAAGACTGGTAAGTCTGTGCATCGTGGCCTCCAGATGATCGACTTGACGGACCGCAAACGAAGGCTTTTGCAGACCCGGAGCATTCGGCACGCATCGCCTGCATGTCGTTATTGATCCGCTTGGAGTTCACTCAAAGCAACTTCCGTGCCGTGTTATGAACGCGACAATTGGAGAACTTGAGGATTCGACAAGCGATACGCGAAACGTCGGCAACGTTTCCGCCGACGGCTGCCCGGAGCTTCATCGGTTTTAATGAATCAAAACCGGGCTCTGGCATTTTGCTTGAGCATGATCTTTTCCGTGAACCGCAAACCCACTTCTTGCGATCATGCTCCGGAACTACCCGAACAAAGCAATCAACTCTTCCTCGGTCAGGCCGCGCAGTGCCGCCAGCGGGCTGACCGGCGCCGGGCGCGACGGCAGTGGCCGCACCGTCGGACCTGTCGGATTTCGCGGCGTCGGCATCGCCGGCGGCCGAACCGTCTGACCGATTGCCGATGCGGCCGATGCCAATGGCGTCAGCGCGGGCTTGGCAGCAGACGTCACTGGCGCCGAAGGAGGCAACATGGTGACGTGCTTCGGCGCGGGCTCGAACAATTCCGCCGGATCTTCGTCCGGACTTGGCAGTAGCTGCGGCACCGCCAGGAGCGCATGCGGCTGACTGGATTGGCCGGAGGATTCAACCGCATGCCACTTCGGTCCATGCTGCGGCGGATGAAACACAAAGTCGGGAGCCTCGATATGCCAGCGCGGAGCATGCTCCGGCGGGCCGGCCGATGGCGGCGCGGAAGCCGCCTCATAATCGTGCTGCGGAACGACAACAGCGCCGGACGCGCCTTGCGGTTCGCTCGCTGTCTCGGCCTCGCCGGCGAGCGCGCTTAACGACGCGGCAAGCGCGGAGGCCGCCTCGGCAAACATTTCCTTATCCTGCAGCGGCATGTCGAAGAGTTCGGCATGCGACGGCGAATTTGCATCGGGAGCGTCGCCCGCGATTTGCCGAGCCGGCTCGGGGGCGAGCTGATCCGGCGTCGTTTCCGCCTTCTGGTTGGCAAGTATTGCGCCGGCTTTCGCGCCATCATCATCCGCGTGATGATCTTCCACACAAGCCTTGCAGGCATCGCGGATGTCGCGCACGGCGGCATCGAGTGCATCGCAGAGCGCCACATCGGCCGCGCGCTCGCGCAGCTCGAAAGCGATATCGGCAAGGCGTTCTGCGGCGGCGGAGATGTCCGGCCGGCGCGGCGAATCTTGTTCCGAGGCGTCGCTGCGAACAGCAGCCGCGATGCGCGCGATGGCGGCAATAAGCAAATCGGTGTCGGCGTGGCGATTGCGGCCGGCGAATTCAGTCAAAAACCAGCGACCGCGCTCGGTCGCCGTGACCGCCGCATAGACGGCATCATACTCCGCTGCCTGCGGCGGCCCGGCATCGATCCCGGGCAGCGCCAGTGAATCGTTCGCCATTTCAAGACCTGGGAGCGAATCAACCGCATAAGCACCGGGCACGCAATCCAATTCGGAACACGGTACCCCGAGATACCCACAGATTATCCACTTAATGCGGAGCGCCACTTAGCCTGCGAGGCGGACGCAGATACGTATGACTACCTAAATACCCGCAATATTCGGGCCCTCTTGCCCAAGGTTTACCCCCACAGCGCCGCGTCAGAGGGATAGATCAGGCTGCCGTCGTAACGCAGTCCGCCCGCCCGATCGCTTGCCAGCAACAGCGGACCGTCGAGGTCGACCACGCTGGCGCGCTGCGCCACGAGGATTGCCGGCGCCATCGCCAGCGAGGTTGCAACCATGCAGCCAACCATGACGGCCAAGCCGCGCCGCTCGGCTTCCGCGCCGAGCGCCAGCGCTTCGGTGAGACCGCCCGTTTTGTCGAGCTTGACATTGATCGCGTCATATTTGCCCACAAGCCCATCGAGCGAAGCGCGATCGTGCACGCTTTCGTCGGCGCAGAGCGGGATCGGCCGCGGCATGCCTGCAAGCACCAAGTCGCGGCTCTCCGGCAGCGGCTGTTCGATCAATGTGACGCCGGCGTTTGCGCAGGCCGCGAAATTTTGCGCGAGATTGTCTGCGCTCCATCCCTCATTGGCATCGACCACAAGCTCGGCTTTCGGCGCCGCGCACCGCACCGCCGCGATCCGCTTGCTGTCGGCTTCACCGCCGCCAAGCTTGATCTTGAGCAAGGGCCGTCCGGCCGCTTGTGCCGCCGCTTGCGCCATCGCCTCCGGCGCGGCGAGCGAAATCGTATAGGCGGTCACCAGCGGTTTCGGCGCCGCAAGTCCCGCCAATGCGTAGGCCCGCCGGCTCATTTGTTTGGCGTTGAGATCCCAAAAGGCGCAATCGAGTGCGTTGCGCGCCGCGCCGGCCGGCAGGACAGCCTGCAGCGCAACGCGATCGAGGCCCTGGCGCAGCGCCGCTCGGGTGGCTTCGATTGCCGCGACCACGCGCTCCGGCGTCTCGCCGTAGCGCGCATAAGGCACGCACTCGCCGTGGCCGCAGTAGGCGCCGTCACGCAGTTCTACCGTCACCACCACGGCTTCGGTCTTGCTGCCGCGGCTGATCGTGAAGGGATTTGCCAGCGGCCAGCGCTCGATAGTTACGGAGAGCTCCATGCCAGGAGCGAGTATGACAAGCTGGGCGCGGCGCTCAAGAGCGGAAGCCGCGCTTTAAGCGGCGATTTCGGTGTGCTCGTTGAGCGGCAACTCCGGCTCTTCGTCAGGCGGCAGCGGCGGCAGCGTCGCGGCGCGTTCGATCCAATGGATGATCTCGAAAGTGCCGTCGTCATGTTCGGCCAGCGCCGTGCAGCTTTCCACCCAGTCGCCGCAATTCATGTAACGGATGCCGAACGTGTCGTGCATCACGGCGTGATGGATGTGCCCGCAGATGACGCCGTCGACCCGGTGACGTTGCGCCTCTTCGGCCAGCGTCTGCTCGAAGGCGCCGATATAATTGACGGCGTTCTTGACCTTGTGCTTCGCCCATTGCGACAGCGACCAATAGCGAAAACCGAGGCGGCGGCGGATGGCGTTGAAATAGCGGTTGATCAGGATGGCAAGATCGTATGCGGTGTCGCCGAGGAGCGCGAGCCAGCGCGCATG
This sequence comes from uncultured Alphaproteobacteria bacterium, assembly GCA_963816565.1. Lineage (GTDB taxonomy): Bacteria > Pseudomonadota > Alphaproteobacteria > Rhizobiales > Xanthobacteraceae > BOG-931. The sequence goes on from CAWFLM010000025.1 coordinate 81,924, forward strand.
CTTGACCACCATGTCGAAAGCGTCGCCGTGCACGACCAAATAACGGCGGCCGTCGGCGGCTTGATGGATCACGGTCTCGACGACTTCGATGCCGCCGAAATGCGTGCCGTAGTAATCGCGCAGGAACTCGTCGTGGTTGCCCGGCAGGTAGACGATGCGTGAGCCCTTGCGCGCCTTGCGCAGCAGCTTCTGCACGACGTCGTTGTGATGCTGCGGCCAGAACCAGCCGGACCGCAGTTGCCAGCCGTCGACGATATCGCCGACCAGGTAGATGGTGTCGGCGTCATGGGTGCGCAGGAAGTCAACAAGATGCTCTGCCTGACAACCGCGCGCGCCGAGATGCACATCGGAAATAAAGAGCGTGCGAAACCTGATTATGCTCTGCTCGAACGTCACCGAGCTTGATCTCGCATCTGTTATCACTCGAATCGTTTTATAAATTTGTTCCATTGCAGGACCATGACAGCAATCGTTAACGCAGCTGTTCAGGGTATACGGCAATAGCGCGCAAAATAGGTAAACGAGTTCACAGCTCTGTCACGCCGGCTGCTTAATAGTTCCGCCGATGACCGCGCCGATTCTCGCCGCCGCAATGTTCTGCATTGCCGTCACCGTCGTTCAGCTCACGAGCATCGCGATCGCGATCGGCCGCTTCCGCGGAAGCGCACGGCGCGCGCCGCCGGCGAGCCTTCCGGTCGGCGATCAGCCTCCCGTAAGCATCGTGCGCCCGCTATGCGGAATAGACAATTACGCTGCCGATACGCTGTCGTCGACGTTCCAGCTCGACTACCCGGACTACGAAATTCTGTTCTGCGTGGCCGCTGCAAAGGATGCCGTCGTACCGCTCGTCACGACCTTGATGGCGGCGCATCCGGGCGCGTCGGCGCGGCTGCTCGTCGGCGACGACCGCGTGAGCCCAAATCCCAAGCTCAACAACGTGGTCAAGGGTTGGTGCGCCGCGCGCCATGACTGGATCGTCATCGCCGACAGCAATGTGCTGATGCCGCGCGATTATATAGAGCGGCTGTTCGCGAGCTGGCGTCATGATACCGGGCTCGTCGCCTCGCCGCCGATCGGTTGCCTACCGGACGGCATTTGGGCCGAAGTCGAATGCGCCTTCCTCAACACTTACCAGGCGCGCTGGCAATATATCGTCGACACCTTCGGTTTCGGTTTCGCCCAAGGCAAAACCATGCTGTGGCGGCGCGCCGATCTCGACGCCGCCGGCGGCATCGAGGCGCTCGGCAAAGAGGTTGCCGAAGACGCCGCGGCGACCAAGGTGGTGCGTAGCGCCGGTCTCAAGGTGCGGCTGGTCGATCGGCCGCTGGCGCAACCGCTTGGCCGGCGCAGCGCCGCCGAAGTGTGGAACCGCCAATTGCGCTGGGCGCGGCTGCGGCGCGCCAGCTTTCTGCTCTATTTCCTGCCCGAAATCCTTTGCGGCGGCGTACTGCCGATGATCGCCGTCGCATTCTTGGCGGTCGCATTGGGTCTGCCGCCGACGCTTTGCGTGGCAGGCTTCGCGGCCGTGTGGTACGGCGCCGAAATGGCGCTCGCCGCCGCAGCCGGCTGGCACGTCTCGCCGCTGGCGCCGATTTACGGCCTCATTCGCGACCTGTTGCTGCCGGTGCTGTTCGTGGCCGCGCTACGCGGTAACGATTTCGTCTGGCGCGGCAATGAAATGCAAGTCGAGCGCATGCAGCTTCAGCAGCGGCGCATCATCGCGCGGGTGCGCCCGCGCGTGCGCGACTTTGCCACCGGAAGCCGGCGACGATTGCGCTCGCTGCGCGAGCGGATGTCGTCTTAGAGCCGGAAAATCCTCAGCCCGGCGCAGCAACCTCACGCACCGCCCGATTGGCAATGGCTTCGAGCGCAGCCTGTTCGGCCGGAAAATCCGCCGCGATCCAAGCTTCTTCCGCCGCGCGGATGGCCGCACCCAGCGCAGGGCCTGGCGCCAGCCCGCGATCAATGAACTCTGCGGCCTTGAGCGGAAATTTCGGCGCCGCCCAACGTTGCGGGAGATTTGCCAGTGCATGCCAGGCACTGTCTGCCGCGCCCGCCGGCGAGCGCGACCAAGCGACCAGCACGCGGTCGACGAAAGATTGCGGCCCGAGGCGATAGAGCAGCGCATGGGCCGGCTGATCGCCGCACTGCGCCGATACGCGCCACCAGCGCTCCAGCGCGGCAAGCCGCTCGGCATCCACATTCGACAAACGAAGCCGTTCCCCCAGCCGCTCGGCGTCTTCCATCACCATCACGCCAAGCGCGCCCAATCGGCGCACGGCGTCTGCCGCGAGACCCATTACGGCCTCGACTTTCGCCATGTTCTCGAAACTCGCGAGTTGCGGCACGCCGCCCAGCACCGCGCCGAGAATGCCGGTTTCCGCCATGACCGCGAGCGTTGGCGCCGCGTGCGGCGCGAGCAGCAGCTTGAGCAATTCCATCCGCACCCGCTCGCGCGACAGCGTCTCGAGCCCCCGCGCGCGCGAATGCAGGCCTGCAATCCGGCCGGATCGGGCGCACCCTCGCCGTACCAGGCATGAAATCGGAAAAAACGCAGGATGCGCAGATAGTCTTCCGCGATCCGCATTGCCGGCTCGCCGATGAAGCGCACCCGCCGCGCCGCGATATCGGCGACGCCGCCGACATAGTCGTAAACCCGGCCGTCTGCCGATGCAGACAATGCATTGATGGTGAAATCGCGCCGCCCGGCGTCGGCCCGCCAATCGCGGCCGAACACGACCTTGGCCTTGCGGCCGTAGGTTTCGACGTCCTGGCGCAGCGTCGTGATTTCGAACGGTTTGCCGTCGATGACGACGGTGACGGTGCCGTGTTCGATGCCGGTCGGGATCGCTTTCCAGCCGGCCGCCTCGACGCGGTGCACGACCTCCTCCGGCACCGCCGTCGTCGCGACGTCGATCTCTCCGACCGCGTGGCTCAACAATGCGTTACGAACCGCACCGCCGACAACGCGCGCCTCTTGCCCGTCGCGACCGAGCACGGCAAGGAGCCGTGCGACCTCGCCACCACTGAGCCAGGCCGCATCGGCGAGTTGTGCGCCCGCCGTCACCGCGTCGCTCCCGGCACCAACTTGCCGTTTTCGATATGCGCCGGCACGTAAATCGCGTCCGGCCGCGCGCCGGAGAACTGCGCCAGTATCAGAAAGCTGCCGATAACCAGCCCCAGCGATACGATGACCAGCGCGGTGAGGCGCGGCGTGGTCCAGGCCGCGGCTTGCACCACACCGGCGCGCGTTGCCAACAAAAACGCGGTGTAAAGCACGAACGGGGTAACAAACAGCCCGATCTCGGTGAAGATGGTCCTGATCATGCGGCGTAAACCAGGTCGTACATATTCCGCAGAATACCCGCGGTGATGCCCCAGATGTAACGATTCTCGAACGTAATGGCGTAGTAGTCACGCTGCAGCCCGTTCCAATCGCGCGTTTTGCGCTGGTGATTGTCCGGCGTCATCACAAAGGCGAGCGGCACTTCGAAAGTCTCGACCACTTCGCGCGGATTGAGCGAAAGCGTGAAATCCGGCTTGACCAGCGCCACCGTGGGCAAAATGCGGAAGCCGGAAAACGTCAAATACAGATCGAGATAGCCGATCGGCTCGATGAGATTTGGCGCAAGGCCGATCTCTTCGCGGGCTTCGCGCAACGCCGCAGCGACCGGGCTTTCGTCGGTGGGATCGATCTTGCCGCCGGGAAAGGCAACCTGGCCGGCATGACTGGCGAGCTCCGCGGTGCGGAGCGTCAAGAGCACGGTAGGTTCGGGCCGATCGATGACAGGCACCAGTACAGCCGCGGGCTTCGTCGCCTTAACGCCGGCGCGCACCCACATTTCGGGATTGAGATCGAGATCGCCGCGCGCGCCTTTAGCATTCTGATCGGTCAATGCCGGAGGCACTTCAAGCTTAAGCCGGGCCCCGGCGCGGTTGAAGAAGCCATCGGTCTTCGCCGGCTGCAAATTCGTCGCTCGCTCGTTCACGCCAAATCCCTCATTTGCTCGGCGGGCGCCATCGGAAAGAATGCGCCGCCGGACGCCACACCGAACATCAAGGTGCCGTCGATGTCTCGCTCTTCGCCGAGTTCGACAAGATCAAAGAACAGCGCGCGTGTCACTTTTGCCCAGAGATCGCGGCGAACGTGAAGATAAGGCTTGAGACCGCCGGTCCCGGCTTCGGGCTCGAACCGCAGCAGGTGCTGCGGGCCACAGACGACCCAGTCGTCGACATTGGTGCGGAAATTGAGCAGCTGTCCAGCGTCGCCGCGTTCGACACTCAGCTCGACGGCAAGAAACGGCGCGTCATCGACACGGATGCCGCACTTCTCGACCGGCGTGACGAGAAAGTAATTGTCACCCTCGCGCTTGAGCACGGAAGCGAACAATTTGACTAAAGCCGGCCGCCCGATCGGAGTCTTGAGATAAAACCAGGTCCCGTCGGCGGCGATGCGCATATCGAGATTCCCGCAAAATGGCGGATTCCAGCGCTCGACCGGCGGCGGCGCCTTACCGGCGCGACCTAGCGCAGCCGTGATCGCCTCAAGGCCGGACTGCCCTTCCTTCGCCATGGTTTGCCTTGAATCTGAGCCTAGACGGGACTTCGGGGGCCGGGCCACTGGCGAGTTTGAGATTGTCACGCTGCATCGGTGTTTTCCCCAACCCTAGACCGCGACACGTCGTGTTTCCTATGGCTAAAAATCAGCGCACAGTCGGCTGCTGGGCAGCTGGCTCATATATTGCATCTTGTGTGCCTAATTGGCGTGCAGATCGGCTGCCGTCGTTTCGTGCCTATGGCGCGAATCCAATTCGACACAAGAACACGACCTAACACAAGGAGTTAGCCATGCCGGCTGCAGGTGGAGATGGGCTCGAAAAGCTCGAAGACATGATCGTGCGCGCGGCCAAATCGACCGCCAACCACGTGCGCGCGGCCAAAGCCGCAATCGGCACCGTCATATTCGGCCAGGACAAAGTCGTCGAACAGGCGCTCATCACCATACTCTCCGGCGGCCACGCGCTTCTGCTCGGCGTGCCAGGCCTCGCCAAAACCAAGCTCGTCGACACGATGGGCACCGTGCTCGGCCTCGATGCGCGGCGCGTCCAGTTCACGCCCGATCTCATGCCGTCGGACATTCTCGGCACCGAAGTGTTGGAGGAAAGCGCCACCGGTAAGCGCAGCTTCCGCTTCATTTCCGGCCCGGTTTTTGCCCAGCTCCTGATGGCCGACGAGATCAACCGCGCCAGTCCGCGCACACAGTCGGCGTTGTTGCAGGCAATGCAGGAGCAGCACGTCACGGTCGCCGGCACGCGTCACGATTTGCCGAAACCGTTCCATGTGCTCGCCACCCAAAATCCGCTGGAGCAGGAAGGCACCTACCCGTTGCCCGAAGCACAGCTCGACCGCTTCTTGATGGAGGTCGACGTCACTTATCCCGATCGCGAGTCCGAACGGAAAATCCTGTTCGAAACCACCGGCGCCGAGGAGACGAGGCCGAAGCCGGCGATGACGGCCGACGATTTGATGGCTGCGCAGCGATTGGTACGCCGGCTTCCGGTCGGCGAATCCGTCGTCGAAGCTATTTTGGCGCTGGTGCGCTCGGCGCGTCCGGGGCCTGAAGGCGGCGAAGGCGCAAAGCTGATCGCCTGGGGGCCGAGCCCGCGGGCGAGCCAGGCGCTGATGCTCGCGGTGCGCGCTCGCGCATTGCTCGACGGCCGCCTCGCGCCCTCGATCGATGACGTCATCGAGCTTGCCGAGCCCGTGCTCAAGCACCGCATGGCGCTGACCTTCAGTGCGCGCGCCGAAGGCGAAAGCATCGAGGCGGTGATTGCCCGCCTGAAGGCGCGGATCGGATAGGCGGATGGCGGCCGAGGCCACGCGCTCAACTTCGCGCACGCACCAGGACGTTGCCGCGGCCGCTCGGGCGGTCGGCGAAGGCCGGACACTCGCCGCCAGCATGCCGCGCCTGATCCTGGAGGCACGGCGCGTGGCGGCCACGGTCATTCACGGCCTGCACGGGCGGCGCCGCGCCGGGCCGGGCGAGAATTTCTGGCAATACCGCCGCTTTGTTTCCGGCGAACCCGCTGCGCGCGTCGACTGGCGGCGCTCGGCGCGCGACGATCATCTCTACGTGCGCGAACAGGAATGGGAGGCTGCGCATACGGTATGGATCTGGCCGGACCGCTCGGCGTCGATGCACTTTGCCTCACCGCTGGTCCGCGACACCAAGCTGTATCGTGCGCTCGTCGTCGCGCTTGCGCTCGCCGAGGTCTTGGTCGATGGCGGTGAGCGGGTCGGCATTCCCGGTCTGTTGCGGCCGACCGGTAGCCGCAACATCGTCGAATTGATCGCGCAGGCGATCGTGCACGACCGCAGTGAGCGGCCGAGCCTGCCGCCGAATTTTTCGCCCTCGCCGCTGGCCGAGGTCGTGCTGTTGTCCGACTTGTGGAGCGATATCGGCGAAGTGCGGCGCACCCTCACCCGGCTCTCCGGCAGCGGCGCGCACGGCCATGCGGTGCAAATCGTCGATCCGGCCGAGGAGACGTTCCCCTACTGGGGCCGCATCGAATTCATCGAGCCGGAAGGCGGCGGCCGCATTACGGCCGGCCGCGCCGAAACCTGGCGCGCCGACTATACCGCGCGCGTTGCCCGCCACCGCGCCGAGATTCGCAGCGAGACCGACCGTCTCGGCTTCAGCTTCACGATTCACCGCACCGACCGTTCGCCGAGCGAACTGCTCCTCGCGCTGCACGGCCGCATCGGCGCCGGCACCGCGCATAACGCCGCGCGCTCGCACGCATCCGCCGCGTCCAAGGTGCCGGCATGATCGGCGGATTACCGCTCGGCTTTACCGAACCGCTGGTGCTCATCGGGCTGATTACGCTCCCGGTGTTGTGGTGGCTGTTACGGCTCATTCCGCCGCGGCCGCGCCGGCTCGATTTCCCGCCGACGCGGCTCTTGCTCGAAATTGCGCCGCGGGAGGAAACCCCGGCCCGCACACCGTGGTGGCTCACGCTGTTACGGCTGGCGCTCGCCGCACTCGTTATTATCGCCGCGGCCGGGCCGCTCTGGCATCCGCCGCTGGCGACGACGAAAACGAGCGCTCCGGTCGCGATCCTGATCGATGACGGCTGGACCGCCGCCGCGGCCTGGGATGCGCGGCTGCGCACCGCCGACGACATCATCGCGCGCGCCGAGGACGACCGGCGCGCCATTGCGCTTATACCGCTGTCCGAGGGACCGCACGATATTTCACTGGAGACCGCGGACTCGGCTCGCGTGCGGCTGCAGCAAATCCGGCCGGTGCCGTACAACCTCGACCGCGCCCAGGCGCTGCCGTCGCTGTCGCAATTTCTGTCCAGGCAACCGAACGCCGAATTGGTCTGGCTGTCCGACGGCATCGATCTCGGTCATGGCGCCGATTTCGTGAAAAAGCTGGCGCAAGCGGTCGGCGAACATTCGATCACCATCGTTACCGGCGGCGTTCCGGAAGCTCGCGCGTTGAGCGGCGCCGACAACGCGGCCGGCGCGCTGAGCGTCAATGTGCTGCGTGCGGCGACCGGCGCTGCCGAGAACGGAACGGTACGCGCGCTCGATCTCAAGGGCCTGCCGCTTGGCGAGGCGCCGTTCACTTTCGGAGCCTCGGATCGCGACACCGAGGCCCATTTCGATCTGCCGGTCGAGCTGCGCAACGATATCGCGCGTATCGAGATTTCCGCAGAGCGCTCCGCCGGCGCGGTGCAGCTCCTCGACAAGCGCTGGCAGCGCCGCACCGTCGGCATCGTCTCCGGCGCCATCGCCGACATGGCGGAACCGCTGTTGTCGTCGAGTTTCTACATCGAGCGGGCGCTCGATCCGTTTGCCGACGTGCGCATCACCCAAGGCGAATCGCCGGCCGACGCGGTGAGCCGTTTCCTCGACCAGAAGCTGCCGATGCTGATCCTCACCGACGTCGGCAATGTCGGCGATGCCCACGATCGGCTCGCCCAATGGATCGAAGACGGCGGCGTGTTGGTACGCTTCGCCGGGCCGCGCCTGGCGGCATCCGACGACGATCTCGTCCCCGTCAAGCTGCGGCGCGGCGGCCGAATCCTCGGCGGCGCGCTAAGCTGGGACAAGCCGCAGCCGCTGGCCGCCTTCTCCCGCGGCGGCCCATTTGCCGGCATGCCGGTACCGAACGACGTCACCGTCACCCGCCAGGTTCTGGCCGAGCCCGATGCGGCGCTGAGCGATAACACTTGGGCGACGCTGGCCGACGGCACGCCGCTTGTCACCGCGGCGCGACGCGGCAAGGGAATGATCGTATTGTTCCACGTCACCGGCGATACGCGGTGGTCGAACTTGCCGTTGTCGGGCAGTTTCGTCGAAATGCTCAAGCGCATTGTCGCGCTTTCCGGCACCGCGCCTGCCGCCGATGCCGCCGCCAAAACCACTCATGCACAAGACGTGGTCCAGCCGAGCCATATGCTCGACGGCTTCGGCAGCTTTGTCGCACCGCCGCCGACGGCGCGACCGGTGCCGTCGGACTTTTCCGGCAGCGCCAGCGCCGAGCATCCGCCGGGCTTTTACGGACCGCCGGAAAGCCTCTTGGCCGTTAACACGCTGGCTCCGCACGATCGTCTTGCGCCGCTCGATTTCTCCGCCCTTGCGACGGCAAGCCATGAAATCTACCGCACCAGCGAGCCGCAGGACTTGCGCGGCCCGCTTTTTCTGATCGCGCTTTCGCTGCTGTTGCTCGACACACTGGTGGTTCTCTTCCTTGGCGGCGGCATCCAGCGACTCATTCCGCGCGGTTCGCGCACCGCCGCCGCAGCCGTAATCGTCCTTACCGCGCTTGCGCTCACTCTGGTGCAGGCGCGCGCCCAGGAAGAAACCCCCAATCCGGACGTGCCGCAATCGGCGCTGGAAACCAAACTCGCTTATGTCATCACCGGCGATGCCGACGTCGATGCGATCAGCAAATCGGGTCTTGCCGGCCTCACGCTGTTTCTCGCGCAACGCACCGCGCTCGAGCCCGGCGATCCGATCGGGCTCGACATCGCCCACGACGAGCTTGCGTTCTATCCGCTGATCTATTGGCCGATCGTACCCGGCGCGCCGCGGCCCACCGAGGACGCGCTCAAACGTATCGACACCTATATGAAAGACGGCGGCACCGTGTTGTTCGATACCCGCGATGCCGTGGTGGCGCCGCCGGGCCCGGACGGCGAGACCAACAGTCCGGGCATGCTCGAACTGCGCAAAATTCTTTCTTCGCTGGACATCCCGGAACTCGAGCCGGTGCCGCGCGATCACGTCTTGACCAAGACGTTCTACCTGTTGCGCGACTTCCCCGGCCGCTTCGACAGCGGCCAGCTCTGGGTCGAAGCGCTGCCGGAGACAAGCGAAGAAGAAACATCGAGTCGCCCCGCCCGCGGCGGCGATGGCGTGTCATCGATCCTTATCACCTCCAATGACTTTGCCGGCGCCTGGGCGACCCGCTCCGACGGCCAGCCAATGCTGCCAATGGTCGACGGCGAGCCGCGCCAGCGCGAAATGGCGTTCCGCGCCGGCGTCAACATCGTCATGTACACGCTCACCGGCAACTACAAGGCCGACCAGGTCCACGTCCCGGCTCTGCTCGAGCGTCTGGGTCAATAGGAGAGCGAAGTGAACCTCGGCGTCGCGTTCGCTCCTCTGATCAGCGCTGCCGGAATTGTGGGCGGCGATCGCCGCGGCGTGCCTGTTTTCGCTGCTGCTTTTTGTCTCGCGCAGCCGCGGCGCGGCGGTTCGGGCGCTGGCTCTAGCCTTGATCGTGCTCGCGCTCGCCAATCCGTCGCTGACCCGCGAGCATCGCGATCCATTGAGCTCAATTGCGGTTGTCGTCGTCGACAAGAGTCCGAGCCAGAGTTTCGGCGACCGCACCCAGCAGACCGACGCCGCACGTGCCGCGATCGTCGAGCGGCTAAACCGTATTCCCGGCCTCGAAACGCGCGTGGTGGAAGCCGGACAGGCGGACGGCGAGACCGACGGCACGCGATTGTTCACCGCACTCGGTTCGACGCTGGCCGACGTGCCGGCTGATCGCGTCGCCGGCGTCATTATGATTACCGACGGCCGCGTGCATGACGTACCGTCAAACGCCGCCACGCTCGGCTTTGCCGCGCCGGTCCATGCGCTGATTACCGGACATGCGAACGAACGCGACCGCCGCGTCGCCCTCATTGCCGCGCCGCGCTTCGGCATTGTCGGGCAGCCGCAGACCATCACCTATCGGGTCGAGGATCAGGGCGCCAATGCCGGCACAGCCGAGGTGACGGTGCGTCGTGATGGCGACGTGATCGACCAGGAAAGCGTTGCCGTCGGCGTGCCGCAGAGCGTCGAGATTCCGATCCCGCATGGCGGGGCGAACATCGTCGAGATCGAGGCGGCGCCGCTTCCCGGCGAGCTCACGCTAGTCAACAATCGCGCCGTGGTCTCGATCGACGGCGTGCGCGACAAGCTGCGCGTGCTCTTGGTGTCCGGCGAACCCAACGCTGGCGAGCGCACCTGGCGCAATCTCCTTAAGTCCGACCCTTCGGTCGATCTGGTGCACTTCACCATTTTGCGGCCGCCGGAGAAGCAGGACGGCACGCCGATCAACGAATTGTCGCTGATCGCGTTTCCGACGCGCGAGCTGTTCCAGCAGAAAATCGACCAGTTCCAGCTTATCATCTTCGACCGTTACGCGCGCCAGGGCGTGCTGCCGATGATCTATTTCGACAATATCGCGCGATATGTCCGCGACGGCGGCGCCGTTCTTGTTGCCGCCGGCCCCGATTATGCGAGCCCGACCAGCGTCTGGCATTCGCCGCTTGACGAGGTGCTGCCGGCCGAGCCGACCGGCGAGGTCACCGATCAAGCGTTCCAGCCGCAACTCACCGAGCTCGGTCAACGGCATCCGGTAACTCGCGGGCTCGAAGGCTCCGACAGCAACCCGCCGCATTGGAGCCAATGGTTTCGCATCGTCGATACCAGGAACACGACCGGTACCGCGGTGATGCAGGGGCCGGATCAAAAGCCGCTGCTGGTGCTCTCGCACGAAGGCGAAGGCCGCGTGGCGCTGCTCTTGTCCGATCAGCTCTGGCTGTGGGCGCGCGGCTTCCAGGGTGGCGGCCCGCATCTTGATCTGTTACGCCGGCTCTCGCACTGGCTGATGAAAGAGCCGGATCTGGAGGAAGAGGCGCTGCGCCTCACGGTGAGCGGGCACAATCTCGTAGTGCGGCGGCAGACCATGGCCGATCAAGTCGCCGACGTGACGCTGACTTCGCCGTCGGGCGCGACGCGCACGCTCAAGCTCAATTCGACGGAGCCCGGCGTATGGGAATCGAGCGTGGCGGCTAACGAACTCGGATTGTGGCACGCCACCGACGGCAAGCTCAATGCGCTGGTCAATATCGGCCCGGCTAATCCGCTCGAATATGCCGAGGTGACGTCGACGACCGGCGTGCTCGCGCCGCTCACCGATGCGACCGGTGGCGCTGCGATGCGGCTCGACGACGGCTCAGGCGTTCAACGTACCGCGCATCGTCGCGGTACGGTCCGGCGATACCTACAAGGGCGACGACTGGATCGGGCTGAAAATGCGCGACGTCAGCGTGGTGCGCGGCATCGGCGTGCTGCCGGTTTTTGCCGGCATGATCGGTCTATTACTGCTGCTCGGCAGCCTCGCCGGCGCCTGGGCGCGCGAGGGGCGGTAGTTTACTTTCAATCCGGCCGGATCGGTCCTGAAACGCCTTCGAAGGCGCCCGCCTCGAGTTCGGCGACCAGAAGCCGCGCCGGATCGACCGGCCCAGGCATGGTCGCACGGCCGGGCGGCACGCGCTTGAACCCGCATTTTCCGTAATACGGCTCGTCACCGACCAGGATGACCAGGCGGTGGCCCTTGGCCTTGGCTTCGACAAGCGCTTGCTCGATCAGGGCCTGGCCGACGCCGCGCTCGCGAAACGCCGGCTCGACGGTGAGCGGCCCCAGCAGCAGCGCCTTGGTCTCGCCGATGCGAACCGGCGACAGCCATACCGAGCCGACCAAGAGCGTCCCGATGCGCGCGGTGAACGACACGTCCAGCCGGTGTGCCGCCTGCTCGCGCAGCCGGTAGGCCGACTTGGCGAAGCGGCCCGGCCCGAACGTGCGCTCGTGCAGCCGCTCGATCGCCGCCGCATCGTCCGGCGTCTCGGCCAGGATGGTGAGGGAAATGTCGTTCATGGCGCCGCCGCCTATCATCTCGCTTGACCGAGGTCCAGCGCGGTTCGCCGGCGCGCCCTATCGGCGGCGCCGATAATGCTTAGATTGGGCGAGGTGAAATAGCGGAGAAGACGATGGGCCTGCTCGTCAACGGCGCCTGGCAAGAAGACATCTCGCGGACCAAGGACGGTCACTTTATCCGCCCGACGACCCGCTTTCGCAACTATGTCACCGCCGACGGCAGTGCCGGCCCGACCGGCGAAGCCGGCTTTGCCGCCGAAGCCGGCCGCTATCACCTTTACGTTTCGGACGCCTGTCCGTGGGCGCATCGCACCACGATCTTCCGCAGCCTCAAAAAGCTCGAAAATGCGATCTCGGTCTCCATCACCGCGCCGCTCTACGGCAAGACCGGCTGGGAATTCGGCGCCGAAAAGGACGGCACGCCGGACGAGGTCAATGGCAAGGCGAGTCTGGCCGAAATCTATCTGCTCGCCGATCCGCATTACACCGGGCGCGTCTCGGTTCCGGTGTTATGGGACAAAAAACGCCGCACCATCGTCAACAACGAATCCTCCGAAATCATCCGCATGCTCAATTCCGCGTTCGATGCTTTCACCAATGTGCGCACCGATTATTACCCCGCGGAGTTGCGCGCGGAAATCGATCGCATCAACGACATCGTCTATCCGAACGTCAACAACGGCGTCTATCGTGCCGGCTTTGCCACGAGCCAGGCGGCTTACGAAGACGCGGCCCGCGCCATATTCGCCACCTTCGATCAGCTCGAAGAGCAATTGTCGCGCCAACGTTATCTGGTAGGCCGGCAGCTTACCGAAGCGGATTGGCGGCTGTTCACCACGCTTATTCGCTTCGATACCGTTTATTACAGCCACTTCAAATGCAATTTGCGCCGCGTCGCCGATTATCCGAATCTCTGGAATTATTTGCGCGATCTGTATTCGGTGCCCGGAATTGCCGAGACCGTCAGCATCGATCACATCAAGCGGCACTATTACGGCAGCCAGCGTCAGGTCAATCCGACCGGCATCGTGCCGATCGGCCCGCTGATCGACTTCACCGCGCCGCACGACCGCGGACGCTTCGGGTAAGTGCGGACGGGCCGAGTCAACACGGCTTGCCGCTCACCACAGTTCGGAAGCCGCGCGGCCGGTGAGCACTTCCGCGATGCGCTCGCGCGTTGCCCGCGACGTATCGTCAGGCAGTTCGCCGGTCGCGAAAAAGCCGTGGGCGACGATTTCGCTGTTGGGCTGCGGCGGCGCGATCTGCCGGAACGAACGCACGATATAGAGCGCCACGTGGTCGCGCCGCGATATCCGGCGATTGAAGTGGACGGCATGGAGGACCGGGGCTTCGGCCAGCTCAATATTACACTCTTCGCGTAACTCGCGTTCTAGCGCGGCGAGCAGGGTTTCGCCGGTCTCGACGCCGCCGCCAGGCAAGTGCCAGCCGGCGATGTAGGAGTGCTTCACCAGAAACACTCGGCCTTCGCCGTCAAAAATGACGGCGCGAACACCGAGTGTCAGGCCGCGCGAAAAGCGCCAGTAGGCGTGCAAAACCCGCCGGATAATCGGCTCGAAAGGGCGACGGATGACTTCAAGTCCCATCTTGCATTCCCGACTCGCGTCAATAATTAGAATTGTTCTAAGATAGTCTTACACGCCATGCGCAATTTGCGCCGTCAAGGGCAGCCCCGTGAAACGCTTTGCCGATCTGAACGAGCAGGACATTCTCGCGCTCGCGATATCCAACGAGGACGAGGACAACCGCATTTACCGCTCATTCGCGGACCGGCTTCGCGGTGCTTATCCCGAAACCGCCGACATGTACGATAAAATGGCGCAGGAAGAGATCGGGCATCGCGATATGTTGCTCGAACTTCATCGCAAGAAATTCGGCGACTTTCTGCCCCTGATCCGCCGTCAGGACGTCAAGGGCTTTGTCGCGCGCCGGCCGATCTGGCTCAACGCCACGCTCGGGCTCGACGCCACGCGCAAATTCGCCGAGGAGATGGAGTACGAAACCGCGCGCTTTTATCGCCGCGCGGCGCAAACCGCGCATGACGAGGCGGTGCGCGATCTGCTGCGAAAGCTTGCCGCCGCCGAAGACAAGCACGAAGCGCTGGCGCATCAGCTTGGCGAGAAGCTCACGCCGCAAGCGCGCCGCTCCGAGGATCAGGCCGCGCGGCGCATCTTCGTGCTGCAATATGTGCAGCCCGGCCTCGCCGGCTTGATGGACGGCTCGGTGTCGACGCTGGCGCCGCTGTTCGCCGCGGCCTTTGCCACGCATAATACCTGGTCGACCTTTCTGGTCGGGCTCGCGGCAGCGCTCGGCGCCGGCATATCGATGGCCTTTGCCGAAGCGATGTCCGACGACGGTTCGCTCACCGGACGCGGTGCGCCGGTGGTGCGCGGCGCGGTGTGCGGCGCAATGACGGCGCTCGGCGGTCTGGGTCATGCCCTGCCCTATCTCATTCCCCATTTTTACGTCGCCACCTCCCTGGCGTTCGCCGTGGTGGCGGTCGAACTGACCGTCATCTCCTGGATTCGCACGCGCTATATGGATACGCCGTTCCTGCAGGCGGCGTTCCAGGTGGTGGTCGGCGGCGTCTTGGTCTTTGCCGTCGGCATCCTCATTGGCAGCAGCTGATTGGGAAGTTCGTGATTTATTATGGCGTGTCTGCGATGCTGAACACCAGCTTAACGCCGCTCCAGCAATGTTCACGCTCGCGCATCTGTCCGACCTGCATATGGCCAAAGCGCCGCACGGTTCGCAGCTTTTGAGCAAGCGCGGGCTCGGTTACATCAATTGGCTGCGCAAGCGTGGGAAAATCCACCGGTCCGAAGTTTTGGACGCGATCGTGCGCGATCTGAAATCGCAAAACCCCGATCATATCGCGGTGACCGGCGATCTCGTCAATTTCTCGCTGCCGGAGGAATATGCCCGCGCCCACGATTGGCTTGCGGCCTTTGGCGATGCCCGCGACGTCACCACGATGCCCGGCAATCACGACGTCTATGTCCGCGGCGTCGAACAAATGCCGGCCCGATTCTGGGGCGACTACCATGCGCGGCGACGACGGCCTCGATCGCTTTCCGTTCCTGCGCCGGCGCGGCGAGGTGGCGCTGATCGCGCTGTCGACCGCAGTTGCGACCGGACCGTTCATGGCGACCGGACGGCTCGGCGAGCGGCAGCTTGCCCGCGTCGCCGAGATGCTCGATCAGACACGCGATCTGTTTCGCGTCGTGCTGATCCACCATCCGCCGGTTAGCCCGCTGCGGCGCTATCTGCGCCGCCTGGTCGATGCGCCGGCGCTGCGCCGCATGCTCGCCGCAACAGGCGCCGATCTTCTGCTCCATGGCCACGATCATCGCTCTTCGCTGGTTTGGCTTGACGGACCCGACGGCAAGAAAATTCCCGCCGTCGGCGTGCCGTCGGCCTCCGCGGCTGCGCCGCACGGCGACGAAGGCGCGGCGGCCTATCATCTGTTCAAAATCGACGGTGCTGCCAAGCAATGGCGCTGCGAAATGATAGCGCGGGGGCGCGGCGCGGACGGAATCATTCGCGAAGTCGAACGCAAAACTCTCGTCTAAGAATTCGTCGCGATCAGCACCGCGACGGCGAACAGCGCCGCGACGCCGATCAGAAAGCCGAGCAGCAGCACGCCGAAGATGCGCCAGCGCCGCCGCCGCCGGTAACGCGCGGCTTCCTTCGCCGGCGCGCGCGCCAGCAGATCGGGGTCTTCGGCGAGCGCCTGTTGCCGCTCGACGAGCCGGCGGGCGACATAGGTGGTCACTGCCTGCACGATTTCCGAAATCTCGTGCAATTCCGCCAGCACGTGCCGGCCCATGCGGCTGTCGTGCAGAAAGCGGTAACCGCGCTTGTCGCGGCCCATGGCGACATGGGCCACCGCGTCGATCCACAGCCGCGGCGTCTCGCCGCGACTGATGCCGCGGTCGAACAATTGGACTTCGGCCGGAATTTCGGCGAACAGCGGATCGAGCGCCTCATTCAACAGCTCAAGCCGCGCCACTTCGGCATCGCGCAGGTCGACGATGACCGATGTGCGCTCGGCCGCTTCGACGCGCGCTTCATGCATCGCCTGTTGCAAAGGCGACGGCGGCGCGGCGTCTTTCGGCGCCTCAACTTTTCGCTTGCGGCCCCACATTGTCCCTGCCCGTCCCTACAGTCCCACTGACCGAAGATATACCAACAATTGCGCCTGCAAAAAGTCGGCCAACCGGCAAAAATGAGCGCAATGAGGGTCCGCCTAGACGCACCGCCCGCCGTCGATTTCGACGATATTTCCGGTGACGAATTCGGCGTCGGCGGAGGCGAGGTACAAGGCGGCGTTGGCGATATCTTGCGGCTGCGCCAGCCGGCCGAGCGGGACGGTGGCGATGAATTTTTCGCGCTGACCCGGCGCGGTGCCAAGAAAGCTCGGCAGCAGCGGGGTATCGGTCGCAACCGGCGCGATGGCGCAGACGCGGATATGGTCGGGCGCGAGCTCCACCGCGAGCGACTTGGTCAGCGTATGCACCGCGCCTTTGGTGGCGTTATAGGCCGACAGCCCCGGCCGCGGCCGCAACCCTGCCGTCGAGCCGATATTGACGATGATGCCGCCGCCAGCCTTGCGGAAGTGCGGCACCACGGCTTGGCAGAACTGAAAAAGGCCTTTCACATTGATAGCGAAAATGCGGTCGTATTCGTCCTCGCCGATGTCCAGCATCGGTTTGTTGATATGGGTCGCGCCGGCATTGTTGACCAGAATGTCGAGCGCGCCAAAGGCCGACAAAGTCTCGGCGACGGCCGCGGCGATGTCGGCTTTTTTGGTCACGTCGCAAGCAACCGCGATGGCGTTGTTGCCGATGGCCCGCGCCGCCGCTTTGGCCGCGTCGAGATTGAGATCAGCCAAAGCCACACGCGCGCCCTCGCGCGCGTAGGTCTCGGCGATGGCCTTGCCGATGCCCGATCCGGCGCCGGTGATCAGCGCGGTCTTGCCGTCAAGACGCATGGGTGAGGCTCCGTTTCGGCACCACGCCGTAGGGCTTGGCCCAACCAAGTCCGTCCTCGGTGCGCGTGCGTGGCTTGTATTCGCAGCCGATCCAGCCGGCATAACCGAGCTTGTCGATCGCCGCGAACAGCGCCGGATAATTGATCTCGCCTTCGTCGGGCTCGTGGCGCGTCGGCACCGCGGCGATCTGCACGTGGCCGACCACCGGCAGGAATTTCTCGAAACGCTTGATCAGATCGCCGCCGACGATCTGGATGTGATAAAAATCGAACTGCACGCGCAGGTTCGGCGCGCCGATCCTGCCGACGAGATCGGCGGCGTGCTCGACGTGGCTTAAGAAATAGCCGGGGCGGTCGCGCGGATTGATTGGCTCGATCAAAAGCGTGATGTTCGCTTTGGCCGCCGCCGCGGCGGCGCGCGTCATATTGGCGATGAAGACTTTCTCCGCCGCCGGCCGCTCGTTGACCGGAACGACGCCGGCCATGCAATGGATCGCCGTGCCGCCGATGGCGGTGACGTAATCGAGCGCGCCGGTGAATGCTGCATCGAAGTCGCGCTCGCGTCCGGGCAGCGCGGCAAGGCCGAATTCCGGACCTTGCGGCGTGTTGACGCCGAGCTGCGTCAGGCCGTGCTTGGCCAGTTCCGCCTTCACCGTGGCGGCGGGAATGTCATAGGGGAATTGCAGCTCGACGGCGGAAAATCCGCAGGCCGCCGCGGCGCCGAAACGCTCCAACAGCGGATATTCGGTGAACAGATGGCCGAGATTGGCGGCAAAGCGCGGCATTGTCTCTTTCCTTGGCGTTTCCCTTTGTGGCGGAACCGTAGCGCGGATCGGACCGGTGGAACAGGCAAGGCGCACCCCTGCCCCGCGCTGTGGGAAAAGGTGAATAAGCGATCCCGTTCTCGCGCCGCGATTTGCGCGCGAGCGATGACAAACAGCGATGTCGAACGCCCCTAACCGTAGCCCGCATGAGCGGAGCGATATGCGGGTACGACCGAGAAGCCTTTAGGCCCATCCCGGATTTCGCTTTGCTCATCCGGGCTACGAAGAGCGAAATAAAGGAAGCGGAACGCCGGCAAACGCACTGTCGTCAGTCCCGCACGCAAACGGCGTGCAGTCGCGCCACGGAAAGAGCGGCTTGCGCCGCCCTTCCGCTTACGGGCGCGCTCGCCTGCCGGCGTTCCACCACGGCTCTCGCCAAGGGGACTTACGTCACCCAAGGCGCAACCCAGGCCATGCTTCCTGGGACGCGGTCTGAACGGGTGTTGCCCGCCTTCGCCTGTCCCAGTCCAGTGAGCACCTCACGCGCCGATCATAGTATCGGCAGGCATGATGCCCGGGCCGCCCGGAGAGCGAAGCTGATGAGGCCTTGCCCGCGGGCACCGCACCCGCCCCTTTCCGCCCGGCATCACCCGGACGGCGTCCCATAGGGCGGGATGATTCGCCAGGAGATCCGCTGAAATGTATACTTATATCAGTGACGAGTTGTCAATGGAAATGTGACCACGTTTTTCAGGCAACCTGCCCACCCAGGAGGGGTTAAATCCCACTATTCTGCCCACTATATGAGTGGGCGAGATTGTGGTTGACCCCTGCCCAACGGATTGGTTCGCTGGCGACGACGCCGTGCAAACTGAAGGCACGCAACAGCGGCCCCGCGCGGCGGCGAGGAAACGGATCAATGGGAGCGGCGTGGCTCCGCCGCATGTCAGCATGAACGCGCAACAACTGCTTGCCGAAATCTCCGATTATTGCCGCCAGACCGGGCTTGCGGAATCCACCTTCGGCCGCCGCGCCGTCAACGACGGCAAGCTTGCGGCGCGGCTGCGCAACGGCGGCCGCATCACCACCGATACGCTCGACCGCATCCACGGTTTTATGGCGGCGCATCCGGCGCAAGGCGAACGGCTGGCGATTATCGAACGCACTCGCGAGGCGCGCCCGCCGCTGCCGGCGCTCGCCCCTGCCGCACCCCTCACGCACGGCGATCCGGCGCGCAACTTCCGCTTCTTCGACAACCGGCAAAAATATCTGCTGTTCGTCAACACCTGCAGCGAGAAGTGGGAGGTCGCGCACCGCGTCTCCGAGGAATTGGCGCATATCCATCCGCACCCGCCCGCGGTGCGCATTTTTGACGCCGGCGTCGGCGACGGCTCGGTGCTCACCCGGGTGATGCGCGCCGCCCATGACCGTTTCAGCCACATGCCGTTCTATGTCGTCGGCAAGGAAATCTCGCTCGAAGACGTGCGCCTGACGCTGCAGAAAATGTCGGACCGGTTTTTCGAGCATCCGGCGACGGTGCTGGTGCTGACCAACCTCGCTTATGCCGACGCACCGTGGCTGCACGTCAAATCGCTCAACGCGGCGTCGAGTCTGGTCTGGCACGAACTGCCGCTGCTCGGCAATTCGGCGCACCGCTTCGAGCAACAGATCATCGCGCTCGAGCCGTTCTTGGCGCAGAACTGGAAAGCCGGCGTCTCGGCGCGCACCGGCAACCCGATCTACGAGCGGCCGGTGGTGCTCGTGCTCTATCGCGACGACCATCGCTTCCTGCTCGATCCGATCATTCCGCGAGCCGGCGGCACGCGCGCCGATTACGACCTCGTCATCGCCTCGCAGCCTTATCGCGCCCGCGCGCCGCTCGACTTTAAGGCCAAACGCGTGATTGCGCCGCTCGCCCGCGCGCTCGGCCCCGGCGGGCGGCTCATTGCCATCCATTCGCACGGCCACGATCCCGGCATGGAAATCATCCAGAAAGTCTGGCCGGATGACCATCCCTTCATCCACGACCGGCACGACATCCTCAAAGCGGTCAAGCACGAGCTCGGCCCCGCCGGCCGCGAGCTCAATTTCAACGCTTACGCCGACAACCGCTCGCTGTTCCGCTACGAAATGCACACGCTGCCGTCGGAAATTTCCGAATCGATCGGCACCTCGACGCTGTTCGCCGCCTGGAACGCGGCGATCTATGTGGCGCAGGTCGAGGACGACCGCGTCGCGCAAGCGGCCGCCGACGGCAGCTATATCGACGCCACCCGCGCCGTATTGCGCGAGCGCGGCGGCTTGTGGTTCTTCGATGAGAGCTATGTGATTTCGCGGCGGCGGGCCTGAGGCGGCCCTCGTAACATCGGCTTTGGAAGGTCCGCTTCGAAGGTTCAGTGCACGTATGGGTTTGAATTTCCGTGACGCGTGGCCCAAAGCGCGCGCCGCGCGCTTACCAGCTGTAACGCAGCGTGCCGGTCCCGAGATAGGTTTGCGAAGAGCTCGCAAATTGGCCGTCGAACCTTGCCGCCAGCGACCAGTTGGTGTTCAGGCGCACTTCCGCTTCCAGGCTCGCCAGCGCCGAGTCGCTTGGCACCAGCGCCGTGCTATTGACAATGAAACTCGATCCGGGTGCGATCTGGAAGGCTGTGGTCACCGAACCATTGCTTAGCCAATCATGTGCCCAGGCGACCCCCGCGCGCAGAACGACCGGCATGTTGGCGATGATCTGGAGGGTGTCGAAGCGCGCGCCGAGTTCGCTTCTGGTGTCGGTTCCGTCCGTCGCGCCGTAATTGGCGCCCAGGCCGCCGCCGCTCAGATCGGTTTCGCTATAACTCGGCGTGTGGAAGTATTGCAGCTGCACGGCGGCATAGGGCGCGACGCCGCTCAATGGCGCAATCGCGTAGCGATAACCCCCTTCGAGCCGGCCGCCGTAGCTCTGCGCGTTGAATTTGGCGACGACCTCGTCGCCCGTTGCGAAACTGGTAGCGTTGAACCAGTTGGTCGAGGCATCGAGCATGCCGCTGACATAGGCGGCGCCAAAATGCGTCGTGCCATGGACGCCGATTTGCAGCCCATTGCTATTGCCGCTACCCGGACTCTGGTTCCAGTTCAGACCGGAACCGCCGAGCGAAATGCCCAACAGCGTTTGCGGCGTAAAATGATAATCTAGCCCGACAACTGAACCGTAGAGACGTGCTGTGAGCGTGCTGCTGCCGGCGCTGGGATCGCCATTGGTCCGGTTATAGCCGCCATAGCCGGATGCCCAGGCGGTCCATCCCGGTACAAACGCAGGGGCCGCCGGCACGCGTGATCGTCGAAGGACCGACGCATAGGCAAGCGCGATATCGTCGGGGAAACCTGCCGGCGGCTCATCCGTGAACGCGACCGCCGAAGTTTGTCTCGCGGGACACATAGCCAAACGGGTTAGGGATATCCCCGGGATTTTGCTGCCTGTAGAGCTGCCCAAAAATCCATTCCGCGTCGTTAGCAACCATTGTGTAAATCGATACGCCATTATCGGCTGCTTGCGCTACAATCGCTGAAGACCACGGACCAAACCCTAAAGGCCCCGACAACGGGGAATTTTCCCACAGTGACTGCGCCTTAGCGGTATTCCCATTGATCAATGCGTTGAGGACACGCAGCAACGCCTTTGCCATTGGACCTTGAGGTCGCGTTTTTGCTGGCAGCCAGCATGTCTTTTATGCCGAGGGAATCGTTGGTCAAAATATATTGAAACAGGTTGGCATTTTGAAGAAACCGGTCTGCCACGGTGGACACACCACCGGTTTGAAAAGTTGGATTGAGCGCCAGGAAGACGCTATTGCTCTGTTGGAGCAGGATAAGGGTAACTGCAGCTTCGGGTAGGGGGACTGCTGTGCTTGAGACTGGTGCGGCTGGGCCGCCAATGCCGCCGGACCAGCTCAGTTGCGAACCGGCAAAGCTCAGTGCGGTCGCGAGCAGCAAGCTCCGCAGCGCAAGCGTCTTGTCACGACGGTCCACCCGAAGCCCCCAGAAATTCTCAGCTTGGCAGTGTCATTGTCACCATCTGGGATGTCAATTCTTTGCGTTTGGCCTTCGCACGGCAATCCCGCATTTGCCGAGTGCGTTGCTCTGGCGCAACACTCGATGTCGGCAATTGGCCCATTACGCCATCGGCAAATGTCCGTTATCCGGAAGGACCAGACTTGCGAGCGTGGCTGCTTCCAGTTCTCCGACGAGTGTTGTGTGGTTTCGCGGCGGCGGGCCTGAGCGGCTTTTTCAGCCTCAGCTTTGGAATGTCCGCTTCGACGACACAGCGGACGTGTGGGTTTGAATTTCTGGAGCGATTGCCCAACGCGACATTGACGGGAAGGCGACATCACGCAACCTGGTTCCGGCGATTGGGTTTCTTTGTAATGTGTCCACGTTGTCGGTCGCAGAAGCGGCGAACTCGATCCGCAGCTACTTGGCGCCATAGCTACGATTGCCGAGTGCATTATTTAAATCTGGAAGAAAAAGCTTCCTATCAACTATCTTTTTTACGTACGCATCTTTGCTGATTTACGATCGTTTTGCTGCGGTGCAAAATTTTTACGTGGGACGCTGAGGGGTAAACGAGAGTAATCAATCAATGAGAATGCTCAACACGAAGTTGGCGTTATCCGCTGGCATTGCGTTGCTGGCGACCCCAGCCTTCGCGCAAATTCCGCATCGCCAGTCGTCGGACTGGCGGGCGGCGGAGTTCCAAAGCCGTGCCCATAATGATGATGCGGTACTCAATGGCCGGACGGTCGGGCGTGATCCCGATGTGCGGATCCGCGGTGAACTTGTGCGCAACATAGCCCCAGTCGACGGCGACTGAACCGATCCAAAGCGATAATTTCGATGTGGTCGGGAGCCTCGGACATGGTCCGGGGTTCCTTACTTCCGGACGGACCAGACGTGCGAGCGTGGCCGCTTCTGGTTCTTCGAACAGTGTCTTACGTCGCTCCGGAATGACCGGATGAGTTGCCCCCTCCCCCGCCACGCGGGGGCGGATTAAGATGCGGGCATGCTGTTCGTGGTCCACGCGCTCGACAAGAAGGACATGCTGCCGACGCGGGCCAAGCATTACCGCGACCACCGCATCCATCTCGACAAATCGGCGGATCACGGCGTCGACGTGGTGACGGCCGGCACGCTCATTGCCGACGACGGCGAGACGCCGGCCGGCAGCATTTTCGTCGTCGACGCCAAGGACCGCGCCGCGGTCGATGCATTCACCAAGAGCGATCCCTATCACGTCAACGGCGTATGGGACCGCGTATCGATCCACGGCTACAACAAGAAACGCGGTACGGCGATCGTAAGCAGGAGATAGTGCGCCTATGCTATGCTGCACGGAACGATGGGGAGGACGCCATGCTCACGATCGCCAAACTCCTGCTGACGCTGACCGTGCTCGGCTACGCTCTGGTCACGATCAAGGCCGACTTCAACAAAACGCACGCCACCAATCCGAAATGGACGCCGCATGCGCGTTTCCACGTCGTCTGGCAGATCCTGTCCTATTCCGGCGTCGGGCTGATCGCGCTCTATCTGATCTGGAGCGACGGACCCAACCCGACCGAGCGGCTTTATCTCGCCGCCGCCATCAGCGCCGCGATCTATGGCGCGTTCTTCGCCGCGGTGCTGACGCGGCCGCTGTTCGGCGGCGCGCTCTATGACGACAACGGCTATAGGCCGTTCCAGCCGCCAATGGGGCCGAAAACCTGGCGCTGGGACGTCAACCTCACCGCCTTTACCGTGCTACCGCGATTTGGGGCGCGGGCGTCGTCGCGGTGCTGGCGGCGTAAACCCGGCCGCCGTCAGCGTTTGCTCGTGTCCGGAACCTCGATGCCGAGCGCGGTCGCGAGATCGATCTGGTGGTCCTGCTCCTGCATCAGAATCTTGCGGATCTGCTCCGCCATGGCGAACTCGCCCAACGCCTCGCATTGCCGGATGCGGTCGCGGTAGTTGCGGACGGTTTCGTTCTCGTTTTCCAGATCGAAGCGCAGCATGTCCTTGGCTTTATTCGAGGTGCGCACCGGCTTCGGCGTCACCGTGGGCATTTTGCCGAGGTAATCGATCTGCCGCGAGATCATCAAGGCGTGGTCGAGCTCCTGCTTGGCATGGATTTCGAGCTGATCGGCGATATCCATGTATTCGGCGCCCTTGAGCACCTGCGAATAGACCACGTAGGCGATGATGGCTTGATATTCGCGTGACAGGTCCTCGTTCAAAAGTTCCGCAAGACGGTCGCGGGTGATCTCGGTTTCGTTGGCGGCGGATTTAGACTTGGCCATTTGCTTCTCCTTTATTCATTGCGATTCATTGTGCGGGTTTTTTGACGTAATCCCATGCGCTCCAGCCGGCCGATGACCTCGTCGCAGAAATACGGCAGCTCGTTAAGATAATTGACCAGCGAGATGGCGATGCCAGTCAGCCCGGCTTTGGCGAGGTCTGCTAGCTGCGCGGCGACGTGATCGGGATCGCCGACCAACGCCAAGCCACCCATGCCTTGGGCGTAACCCGAGCGCTGCTTGAGGAACTCCTCCATCGGCACGGTCTGCGGCGTGATGTTCTTCATCCCCAGAATGCTGTCGACGGCGTTCCAGTCGGCGCGTTCGACGATGCAGTGGTGAAAATACTCCTCGGCCTCCTTCTGGGTCGGCCGGCAAGTGACGACGCCGACCGTGTAGCAGCCGATCTCGCGGCCTTGCGCGACGCCGCGTCCTTGGCGCGCCGCACACGCGCCGCGGTTTCCTCGAGCGAGGTGCGCGAGGCCTGCAGGAAAAACGCGTCGCAATTCTTCACCGCGAAAGCCTGGCCGGTCGCCGAGGCCCCGGCATTCATGATCACGGGGCGCGTGCCGCCAAACGGCTTGGGCTTACCCTTGATGGCTTTCATGTGCAGGTATTTGCCGTCGAAATCGAAATTCTCGCGGTCGGACCAGATCAGCTTGATGACGTCGATCCAGTCCTGCGCGTATTCGTAACGGTCCTCATGGGCGCGCTGCTCGACGCCAAACATGTCAAACTCGCCTTCATTCCAGCCGACCACGATATTAAGGCCGAAGCGGCCTTCGCCGATATGGTCGGCGGTGACCATCTCCTTCGCCGCCACTACCGGATTGAAGATCGGCGCATGTACGGTACCGAACACCGTGATGCGCCTGGTCGCGCCGAGAAGGCCCGTCGCCCATGTGATCGTCTCCAGCGTCGTGCCTTGATAATCGGTGTCGCCGCCATAGCCCTTCCAGCGGCCGATCGGCAGGAGAAAATCGATGCCGGCGTCGTCAGCCATCACGGCGAGCGCCTTGTTGTCGGTCCAGCTGCCCGACCAGCGCTCCGGCACCAGCGTCACGGCGCGGCCGGACGAGCAATTGGCGCCGAACAAGCCGATCTGCAATTTATTGTCGCCGTGCATGGCGCGGCGGGAATGCAGCGACGGCGACGGAGCGTGCATGCTAGAGCCTCTGATTGATCGTAGCCCGGGTTGAGCGTTAGCGAAACCCGGGGCGGCCTGCGCGCGATCCCGGATTTTGCGCGGTTCAATTCGGGTTATCGGACCTCGACGAGAACGACTCCGCCGGCTGCTCCGGCGTGAGCTGGCGGCGCACCGCCTCGATATCACCCAGCACCCACAGCTCGGCGATCATGCCGTCGCTGACTTAAAGAACGCCGCGCCGCTCCAGCGGATATCGCGGCCGGTCGGTTCGACGCCGAACATTTTGCCGCGGTGGCGGCCGTGAAAGCTCATCCGCGCCGCGGCGCGGTCCTCCGTCGCAATCAATTCCTCGATGGTGCAGGTGAAATGTTCCAGCGCCGCGTGCACCGAGCGCAAGTAAGCGATAAAACCGCCCGGCCCGCGCAGCTCCGGCCCGAGCGAGGCGCGGAAGCGAAAGTCCGCGCTGAGAATCTTGCGCGCCTCGGCCTCGTCCGCGCGGTTCCAGACTTGATGGTAAAAGCGCTCGACCAGTTCGCGCGGCGTTGCGGGCATCCACGTTCTCCCCCTCACCCGGCGCGTACTCTAAATCGTGGACTTGCGCGTGTCTTTTGCAATTGCGGCGCCAGCGCCGGGAGATTGACACCGCTTTTGCATTTGCAGTTGCTGTGCAAGTCTGCCTCTGAACAGCAAGGTCGGCATGCCCACCCCCACCCTCCTCTCCCCCCTCCAGCTCGGCCCCCTCGCCTTGCCCAACCGCGTGGTGATGGCGCCGATGACGCGCAACCGCGCCGGGCCGGGCAATGTGCCCGGCGCGCTTAACGCCACCTATTACGCGCAGCGCGCTGGCGCGGGGCTCATTGTCAGCGAGGCGACGCAAGTGTCGCCGCAGGGGCTCGGCTATCCGGGTACGCCCGGCATTCACTCGGCCGAGCAAGTCGCCGGCTGGAAACTCGTCACCGAGGCGGTGCATGGCGCCGGCGGGCGGATTTTTCTGCAGCTCTGGCATGTCGGGCGCATCTCGCATCCGTCGCTCCAGCCCGGCGGCGCGCTGCCGGTGGCGCCGTCGGCAATCGCGCCGGCGGGCCAGGCCTGGACGCTCGACGGCATGAAGCCTTACGTCACGCCGCACGCACTGGAGGCGGCCGAGATTGCCGGCATCGTCGAGGATTTCCGCCGCGGCGCGCGCCATGCGCGGCAGGCCGGCTTCGACGGCGTCGAACTGCACGGCGCCAACGGCTATCTGGTCGATCAGTTCTTGCGCGACGGCACCAACCGGCGCACCGACCGCTACGGCGGCAGTGCGGAAAACCGCGTGCGCTTTCTCCGCGACGTGACCGAGGCGATCGTCGGCGAATGGGGTGGCGAGCGCGTCGGCGTGCGGCTGTCGCCGACCAACCGTATAACAACATGGCCGACAGCAATCCCGCCGCGACCTTCGCCGCCGCAGTCGGCGCGCTTAAGCGGTTCGGGCTTGCCTATCTGCATATCGTCGAGCCGGCCGCGAGCGATCCGGTCGCCGCCGGCGAAATGCCGGACCTGAAATTCTTCCGCAAGCTCTGGGGCGGCGTGCTGATCGGCAACAAGGGCTATGACTTGGCGCGGGCCAATGCCGCGATCCGCGACGGCACTGCCGATCTCATCTCGTTCGCGACGCTCTATCTCGCCAATCCCGATCTGCCCGAGCGCTTCCGCCGCGGCGGCCCGCTTAACGCTCCGGACCGCAAGACATTCTACGGCGGGGCGGCGCCCGGCTACACCGATTATCCGCCGCTCGGCGGCTGAGCCCGCAGGCGTTAATTGAATTATCTCAGTGGCTTACGGTCAAAGCGCCAAAGTGTGACCCAGGTCACTTCAATCGCCGGCCGCGCTGCCTAGTTTGCGACCATGGTTAACAAGGAATTAACGGGGACTTCGTCATGACCGCCGCCCTGAAATATTTGAGCCAGATGACCGATGCGATTTTTGCTTCGCAGATGCAGCGCGCCGCGGTGCGGATTTGCGCGCGGCAACAGACGTTCGCTCGCCGCTGACGGCTGGCCTTCGCGAAAACAAGCCCGCTGCAATTCACACGCCGAGTTTTTCCGCCAATTCTTCGAGACTGTTCACCGCAAAATCGACCGGCACGCTCGGCTTAAGCTTCGCCGCGGCCGGGACCGCGCTCGTCCGGCCGCGCCACATGCGCGGTGCGCAAGCCAAGCGCGGCAGCGGCTGCAAGATCGTTCGAATGCGCCGCCACCATCATGCAAACCTCCGGAGCAAGGTCGAAGGCCGCGGCGGCGGCGAGATAGACTCTCGGCTTCGGCTTATAGTCGCCGGCAATCTCGGCGCCGAGAATGGCGTCCCACTGCAAATCGTTGCGGCGGGCCAGATCGACCATCAGCGAAATATTGCCGTTCGACACCGGCGCGAGGAGATATTGGCGCTTGAGCCGCGCCAGCCCCTTCGGCACGTCGGGCCAAGCGTCGAGCCGGTGCCAGGCCAGATTGAGATTGCGCTTCTCGTCCTCGCCGAGCGCGGTGACGCCGAAACGCTTGAGCGTGATGTCGAGGTTGCGCCGGTGCAGCACATCGAGCTTGCAGAAGGCGATGCGGCCTGAGCGCACCTCCTCCATGGCGCCCTGATATTCGCCGCGCCAGGCGTCGGCAAAAGCGGGCCAGTCGAGCGCATGGCCCTGTGGCTTGAGGATCGCTTCGGCCTCGCGCGCGATCGCGCTTCGCCAATCGACCAGCGTGCCGAACACGTCGAAGAACAGGGCTTTGACCGCGACCGCCATCCGATATTTCTAGCGCAATCGCCCGGGGAATGCCAAAACGCCTGCCTGCGCCAAGGCAACAAGAACTCCGGGAGGCAACGATGGCGGACGGTGTTGCGGACTTACTGCGCGAACTCAAGCATGAATTGATCGTGGCAACGCGCATTCTCGCCAACCAAAAGGTGCTCGATGCGTTCGGCCATGTCAGCGTGCGCCACCCGCGCGATCCGGGACGTTATTTCATCTCGCGCCACCAGGCGCCGGAACTGGCGGAAGTCTCCGACCTCGTCGAAATGGATCTCAACTCGCAGCCGATCCGGCCGACCGAATTGCGCATGTATAGCGAGCGGGTCATTCACGGCGAAATCTACAAGGCGCGCCCGGACGTCAACGCGGTCTGCCACCATCATTCCCATGACGTGCTGCCGTTCTGCATCTCGGGGCGCGAACTGGTGCCGGTCTTCCATCTGCCGGCGGTGATCGGCCAGGTGCCGTTCTGGGACCAGCACGACGAATTCGGCGACACCAATATGCTGGTGGTCAAGCCGGAGGAAGGCGCTTCGCTGGCCCGCGCGCTCGGCAACAACTGGATGGTGCTGATGCGCCGCCACGGCGCCACCGTCGCCGGCACGAGCCTGCGCGAAATGACGTTCCGCACCGTCTACGGCTGCGAGAACGCCGCGCTGCAGAGCAAGGCCATGGCGCACGGCCATGTCGATCATCTGTCGCCCGGCGAGATGAAGCTGTCGTCGGAGCACAGCGTGCGGCCGCCGTCGACCAACCGCGCCTGGAATTATTGGGTGCACCACGTCGAGAAGGCCGGCCTGATGCCGGCGAAGCGGGCGTCAAGCGCGCGAAGGCGGGCTACAAGCGCGCGAAAATCAAAGCGCCCACGAAGCCAAAGGCGAGGAGGCGGCGCTGAACCGGTTGCCGGGCGAGCGATAAAGATACAATAATCGCACGGGCCAGCGAGCCCGCTTGAAGAGGAAACCATGCCCAAAAGTATGCAATCGCCGCGTCTGCCCGAGCTAGCCGAGGGCACTTTCACCGCCGAGCAGCGCGCCTTGGCGGAGTCGATAAAATCCGGCCCGCGCGGCCAGTTCAAACTGTCCGGCCCGTTTGCGATTTATCTGCACTCGCCGGCCTTCGGCGAGCTGGCGCAAAAGCTCGGCGGCCATCTGCGCTTTAACACCAGCGTGCCGCCAAGGCTGTCCGAATTCGCGATCCTGTGCACCGGCGCGCAGTGGAAGGCGCAATACGAATGGGCGATGCATGCGCCAATGGCGGAAAAGCAGGGCGTCAAGCCGGAGACCATTCGCGCCATTCAAGCCGGCCGGGCGCCGAAATCGGCGCCGAAGGACGAAATGGCGATCTATGACTTCGTCAAGGAGCTCTACGGCAAACGGCGCGTCAGCGCCGGCACGTTCAATCGCGTGAAGAAAATTCTCGGCGACGCCGGCACCGTCGAGCTGGTCGGCATTCTCGGCTATTACGCCATGGTGTCGATGACGCTCAATACGTTCAAGGCGCCGCTACCGGAAGGAATGAAGGCGCCGTTCGCCGAACCGAAGTAGAGCGACGAACACTTCACGCGACGCGGCCGCTCGGTGAGCGCGACCGGCTGCGGGCGGCTCCCGCGGGGCGCGCTCTGTTCATGCGCTGGCGCAAGAGTTCGAGGAAGCGCTCCTTCGGCAATGGCGGCGCGACCAGAGCGCCCTGGCCGAAGTCGCAACCCATCACCATCAGCGCCTGCAGATCGGCCTGGCTTTCGACGCCTTCGGCCGCCGCGGCGCTGCCGAAGCGGTGCGCAAGATCGATCGCGGTCTGGCAGATCGCGGCATTGGTGGCGTCGACGGCGCAGTTGCGGACGAAGGAACGATCGATCTTGAGTTCCGCGAAGGGCAGATTGCGCAGGCTGGAAAACGACGAATAGCCAGCGCCGAAATCGTCGATCGCGATCGAGATGCCGCTGCCGCGCAACTGTGCAGCGATGTCCTTGGCCAGCGCAATATCGCGCGCGACCTGGTCCTCGGTGACTTCAAGGATGAGACCGGGCCATGTTTCGGATTGCGGACGATATTCGGCGACCAGCGCCGCAAGCGGCATCCGCAACAGGACGCTGACCGGCAGGTTGACGGCGAGGTGCAGATTGAATCCGGCCGCATCGAACATGGTCCAGTCGCACAGCGTCGCGACCAGCGCATGCTGGGCGAGCTCGACGACACTGTTTTCGTCGACATCGGCCACGAAGCTGCCGGGCGATAACACGCCGAGCTGCGGATGGCGGATACGCACCAGCGCCTCCGCGCCGGCAAGGCTTTTGCGCTTGAGATCGATCTTCGGCTGATACCAGACTTCGACCCAATCGTCGCGCAATGCTTGCGCAATCGCGATGTGCGGTCGCTCGTCGCCGGCGTCGTCCTCGACCTCGGACGGAATTGGCCCGGATGGGCTGGGTGTCTCGTTGGGATCGGCTGGGCTCATGCTCATAGGATGATGACCGGCATCATCAACCTATAGGCCTTGCGGTCTTAACCAATCGTAAGGTGAACGATCTGTTTACCCGACAGGACCGGCACAGCCATGGTGGCCGCGCCGGCAAGATGCCGAGCTGCCCTATTTACCCATTTGCATGCCGCCGCCTGGCCCGCTCATGGCACCGCTGGGGCCGCTCATCGCGCCGCCGGGCCCGCTCATGGACCCATTCACTGGTCCGTTCATGGCACCGCTCGGGCCTTGCATATTCATCGTCCCGCCGCCGGCGGCGCCCGGCGCCGGCGCTCCGATCGCGCAATCGGATATTCGATGTCGACCGTGCCCGCGTTCTCGAATTTCAGCGTCAACCTCGACCGATTGTCCCTGCTCCAGCGGATGGGAGAGATCGACAAACATGATGTGGTAGCCGCCGGGACTTGAGCGTGACGGTTTCGCCAGGCTTGATTTCGAGGCCGCCCTCGACCGGGCGCATCTTCATGATGCCGCCTTCCATGGTCATGCTGTGGATCTGGCATTCTTTACTGGCGTCGTCGGACACGCAGCTCACGCGATCCGGCGCCGTGCCCTTGTTGGCAATCGTCATATAGCCGGCACCGTTGTCCGCGCCCTTCGGCGTCGCCCGCGCCCAGGGCTGCGAGATGTGCATCGTGCCGACGTCGTAATCGGCGGCGGCGGCGGGACTTGCCGGAAATTGCAGCAGTAAGGATGTTGCGAGAAGCGCGAGGATCGCGGCTAAGCCGCGTGAGGTGGCTTGCATCGTAAAATGCATCATGGACCTGCTCCGTGTTAAGGGCTTGACCAAGCGGCAATAGTTTGGCCGCTATCGAGGTACCCTGCGCGCGCTCTGGTGGCGCTGGCGGCGGCTATAGGCGGAAATCCTAACGGAATTGGCGTTCTGTTGGAATGGCAGAACCCAACCGGCTATTTCCGCATTATCCGATTAGCGCCTCAATTCTGCCCTTAGTAATTTAACCGCAGAAGGATATTCTAGGCCCATGAATTGGAGTGGCTCTCAGGCCGCCAAATCCCGCCGGGACCCGCACGACGCCAGTGCGTTCGGGCAGGTGCTGCCGTTCCGCCGGCCTGGGCAGCCCATGCCGGTTCTGCCGACGCAGCCGGCGAACTCCGACGCCGCGGATGCCGATACCGAGTTGCCCGACGATCTGGCTCAATACGAACAAGACCAAGATGAAATCGTCGACTATCGGCAGCGCACGGTGATGAACGTCATCGCGCTCGCCGTCATTGCGTTCCTGGTCAGCACCGGGGTGTGGTTGGCCGACACCATCGCCGCGATGGAGCGCGACCAGGATTGCGTGATGCAAGGGCGCGTCAACTGCGCCCCCATCGAATTGCCGGCGCCGCCGGAGCAATAGACTATTGCGAAGATCCGGCCGGTTTCACCGACGCCGCGTCCGAGCTTACCGGTTTGACGCTTTTTTCCGGCGCGGCGATGACCGGAGTGCCGGTTTCGGCAACGGGCTTTGCCGGAGCACGTCGCAACGCCGTCATTGGTCTTTTCGTCAGTCTTGGCTGCCGCCGCTGCCGGCGGTGCGCTCTCCGGCTTGACCGCCTCGCCGACAGTACCGGTGTTCAGGCTGGCCGGCACCGGTTTGACGGCGGCGGTGGGCGCGTCGATGCGGTGCGAGCCGACAATGGCCAGCACTTCGGCAATCACGCGCGCATGTAACCGCGGCGACTTGTCGATGTTGAGATGGTCGATATTCGGATCGGATCGCAGATCGACATTGATCAACGAGCCGTGGAAGCCCGGTCCGCGCGCCATGAAATAGTGCTGCGTCAAGTTGAGCACCCGCGCGACATTCGCCGACGCCGCATACGATCCGGTGCCGTCGAACGGCACCACGAGCGCCACCGGAACGCCTCTCTTGCCCAAATAGTCGGCCATCGTCATGACCGCATCGGCGCCCAGCGAATGACCGATGAGAATAATCGGTCCTTCCCTCCCCGCTTTGTAGTTTGCCGCCGCGCTATCGGCGAGCGACTCCCAATCGGCGTGATTGTCGACGGTCGAATAGACGCCTCGCCTATTGAGCTCGTCGGCGAGCGTGTCCATGCCGAGCGAGAAGATATTCAAGAGGCCGCGCAGCAGGTAAACGTGGGCGCGCGGCGCCGCCACGCTCGGGTTCGATCCGAGCGCAAGCATCAGTCCCGCCGTCAGCACGCCGATCGTGGTAAGACGCCACCAACCTCTCATGATCTCCTCATGACCTGCCGCATCAGACCCGGCAATGGAATCCGTGCTCGCCTATCTTAAGCAATTCATATTGCACTGCCAGACTTCGCGGCCGAATTCCCCCCTTTTCCGCGACGCTCCGCAATCCGACGCAAACCTGTAGCAAAAATGCAACGTGCCTTAAGTCGTCAATATATCCAAGGCACCACGCGGGCGGTGCGCCGCATATAGCTGCGATAGTCATCGCCAAATGCGGCCATCATCATCTCCTCTTCACGCCGTACCCGCCCGAAAAACAGGATGCCGAAGCCGACCAAGCCGGCGGGCCCTGCGATCCAATTGGGCAACAGCAACGCCTGGCCCACCGCCATCAGCCAAAAGCCGGCATACATCGGGTGCCGAACGGTTGCGTAGATGCCGGTTGTGACCAGTGTATGGCGTTCGCGAAGGTCGAGACTGACCGACCAATTGTGGCCAAGATCCCGATGCGTGCGATAGAACAGCCAGAGGCTGACGCCATCGACGGCAATACCCAGATAGCTGAGCGCCGGGGTAACCGGGTAGTCGGCAAATCGCGGAAAATGGGTGGCGAGATAAAGGCACGGCACGATGCCGAGGCCCGTCAGCGAAGCGCCGAGAAGGAGGAATTCTCGTGCATCGCGGGCGGAATAACGCACCGGCGTGCGCCGCGCGCGCCACCCCGGTTGCTGCCGCAGCAGGAACCAGGCGATGCCAAATGCAAGCCAGACGATTTTCGAGATTGTCGCCGTCACGGGCTAAGGCTCCGCGCGCACGGGCATTGCGGGGCCGAGGCCGTCGCCCCCGGCAGCTCCGAGCAGTGCGCCATCGGCGGCAAAGCCGGCAAGCGCTCGATCCGGATCCTCGACCCATCGGGCAAGCGGAAGCGGGCCGCAGCACAGCATGTAATAGTCATAAAAATAGCGCCGCTCGTTTCCCATCACCGCCTGGCGGTGGACGCGCAGGAAATTGAGACGGAAGCGCCGGTAGGTATGCTCTTCGACCATGCGGCGGATGCGAATGATTTTCACGAGGGGTTTTCCAGTGGCCGGCAGGCCCAGCGCAACCACCGGATCGACCTTGTAAACATTGATGATGTCGACCAGCGCCTGGTACTCGACCCAGTCAATGGCTGGCGCGTTCGCCAGTCGGCCGACGGCTTCCCGCAGCCAGCCTGCCGCCGGATGCAACGCCACTTTGAGCAGCGACGAGCCGGTCGAAACCAGGTGAATCGGCTTGCCGGCGCCGAGTTGCGGATCGAGCCGCAAAGCACGATCGACCACGCAAAGCGCTAGCGGCGCGCCCAAACTGTGGCCATGGATGACGATTTCGTCGGCGTCGGTCTGCCGCACCAGGCGCACCAATTCGCCGGCAAGACAATCGAGCCGCGCTTCGACTTGCGGCCGCGCGCGATGGATGAAATCGCGCGCAAAGTACCAATCATCGAGCGCGTAGCCGATATGGACGAATTGTCCGAACGTAAGGCGCAATGCAACGAAGATCGCAAGCCAGAGCAAGGGCGCCATCGCCATCGGATACGGCAGCCCGAGATGCCCGACCGCAAAACGCGCCAGACCGATCGACAGCCATGCCATGCCGGCAAGATAAATGAGTGGAAACAGAAAGAAACTGCCGTAGCGCCACGCGACGATGAAATACTTCACCGCGGTTCCGCTTAGAATAAATTCCATCAGTGCGGCGGTCCCCAGCGAAAAACGCAACCAATCGCTTCGCGCGCCGTCGGCCCGCACGAAATCGTCCCAGCGAAACCAGTGAAAATCCGTAGCCACGCGCCAGTTCGGTCCGAAGCTGTCGACCGTCCAGCGTGCCACCGCGCTGTCGGCGGCAACAACGGGCGGCGAAACCTCGCCCCGGATGTTCCAGGTTTTGTGGAACCGCGCCATTTCGCGGATGAAGCGGCGATGCTGGTGCTCCGCACCGACCGGCTCGTAGCCAGTCATCTGCACGAAACAGCGCTTGCGCACGAGCGCCTGCGGCATTGCGGACTCCCGGCTGAGCTCTCGGAGGCTTCCTTAGGTAATATGGCCTAGCCGATCAAGCGCGGTGGCAGGGGTCGCGCCGTTCGGCCGGTCGGATAAGCTCTTGGCGTCAGGCGCGAATCTGCCCTTTACCCGCCGGTTGAAATGCGATTTTTACCGCGCCTGCCGCCGTTGAACTTGACCCCATCCTTCGCTATACGGAGCGTTCACATTGAGGGGCCCGAACCGACGGGCTTGCTCGCGCCGGGCTGGGCCGGCGCTTATTCCTGCAGACCAAAGAGCACGCCCGATGTCCACCACGTTCGATAAAGTGGCTGAAATCATTGCGGAAACTTGCGATATCCCGCGTGAAAACATCAAGCCGGAAAGCCACGCCATCAACGATCTCGAGATCGATAGCCTGGATTTCCTCGATATCGCCTTCGCCATCGACAAGGCCTTCGGCATAAAACTTCCGCTCGAACAATGGACTCAGGAAGTCAATGACGGCAAAGCGACGACCGACCAGTATTTCGTGCTGAAGAACCTGTGCGAGCGGATCGACGAATTGATCGCTGCCAAGGGCGCCTGAGCGCCGCCTATGCGTCTTGAATATTTTCAGATGATCGACCGCTTCGTCGACGTCGATGTCGTCGGGCGCGTGGCGCGTGCGGTCTGCACCGTGCCGAAAGAGAGCCCGGTGTTCGAAGGCCATTTTCCGGGCTATCCGCTGATGCCGGGCGTGCTGTTGATCGAATGCATGGCGCAGACCACCGGCTGGCTGGTGAGCGCGGTGACCGGCTTTACCGGATTGCCGGCGCTGGCCGGCGTCAAGGAAGCCAAAATCCGCAGCGCCGTGTTTCCGGGCGATGAACTCGAATTCGAGGGCAAGGTCGTGCACGATGGATCGGGCTATGCCATCGGCGAAGCCAAAGGATGGTGCAAGGGCGCGGCGGTCTGCGACGCCACGCTGACCTACCGCATCATCCCCTATCCGAGCCCCGAGCTGCGCGCCGGACTGTGGGAATGGGCCGAGCGCATCAACTTCCCGGCCAAGGAGTTCGCGAAGTGACCGAACGCCGCGAGGTGTGGATCACCGGCGTCGGTTTGCTGACCTGCCTTGGCGAGGGGCTCGAAGCAAATTGGGTCCGCCTCGAGCGCGGCGACCCGCCGGCCTACGACGACAAGAGCTTTGCGCCCTACATCGTGCATCAGCTCGCGCCGATGAGCTTCGACAAGCACATTCCGAAGAAAAGCGATCAGCGGCAGATGGAGACCTGGCAGCGGGTCGGCGTCTATACCGCGGGCATGGCGCTGACCGATGCCGGCATCGCCGGCAATGCCGAGCTGCTCGACCGCGCCGACATGATCGTCGCCGCCGGCGGCGGCGAGCGCGATACCGCGGTCGATACCGCGATCATGGCCGGCATGCGCAAGACCAATACGCGGGGCGCTTTTCTCAACGAGCGGCTGATGAGCGACCTGCGCCCGACGTTGTTTCTGGCGCAGTTGCCCAATCTCCTTGCCGGCAATATCTCGCTGGTTCACGGCGTCGTCGGCTCCTCGCGCACATTCATGGGCGAGGAAGCAGCCGGCGTCGATGCGGTGCGCGTGGCGCAAGCGCGCATTGCGGCCGGCCAAAGCGAGCTAACCCTCGTCGGCGGCGCCTATAACGGCACGCGTTGGGACGTGCTGCTGGCCTTCGAGCTTGGCGGCGTGGTGCTCAAGGACAAATTTGCATCCGTGTGGGATCGCGGCCCGGATGGCGGCATCGCCTTCGCCACCATGGGCGCGTTCCTCGTGCTCGAAAGCAGCGAGCACGCCAAAGCGCGCGGCGCCAAACCGCGGGCGCGGATTTCGCGGGTGTTTTCCGACCGCAATGTGCGAAAAGCCGGCGAAGCGGAGGCTTCGCTGCGCCGCCAGTGGGACGCCATCGCCCCGCAGGTCGACCGAACCCATGCCGCCGTCATTTCCGGTGCTTCCGGGTTTGAACCCGCGACTGCTTCCGAGCGGTCCGCGCTCAAGGACATTGGCCTTCCCGTCCGCAATACCGGTACGTATATCGGGCATGGCGTCGATACCCAGTTCATGGCCAATCTGGGTATCGGCTGCGCGGTGATCGAGCACGGCAAGCTGTTCGCCCCGACGGGATCGGGAGATACCGGGGAAAGTCCTCCCGGTCTGTCCCAAATCGTCGTCACCAGCGTCGGTAATTGGCGCGGCGAAGGGCTGGCGCTGCTCGAACGAGTGACGTGAAGGAGGGCATCATGGCGGCATCTTCGGCAAAGCCCACAGCCAGCGCGAAGCGCGACAATGCCGGCCGCCCGGTCATCGCCATCACCGGCATGGGCCTGGTCACCTCGCTTGGCGTCGGCAAGACCGACAACTGGGCGAAATTGACCGCCGGCAAATCCGGCATCCGGCGCATTTCGCGTTTCCCGCTCGATTCACTGCGCACCACCATCGCCGGCACCGTGGACGACGTTTACAAGGACTACATGCCGCCGGCGGAATTGTCCGAGCGCATCGCGCTTCTGGCTTGCGAGGAAGCCATCGCGCAAGCCGCAATCGGCTCCAAGGGCCACTTTCCCGGCCCGCTGTTTCTGGCGCTGCCACCGCTTGAAATCGAGTGGCCGTACCGCGTCCGGCTCGCCGAACAGGCCGCGCCGGACCGCGATGCCGGCTATCCCGACCTGATGCGGGTGGCGCACGAGCCGCAATTCTCGCCGATCTACGAAACGATCAAATACGGCATCATCGGCGAAAATCTCGCCGAACATTTCGGCACCGAAGGCTCGCCGATCTCGCTGACCACGGCATGCGCTTCCGGCGGCACCGC
The DNA here is from genome assembly GCA_963816565.1 of uncultured Alphaproteobacteria bacterium. GTDB lineage: Bacteria > Pseudomonadota > Alphaproteobacteria > Rhizobiales > Xanthobacteraceae > BOG-931. Next base: position 119,656 of record CAWFLM010000025.1, read on the forward strand.
AATCCAGCTCGGCGTCGAAGCGATCCGCCGCGGCGAATGCCAGGCGGTGCTCGCGGTCGGCGCCGACGGCTCGCTCACGCCGGAATCGCTGGTGCGTTTCTCGCTGCTTTCGGCACTGTCGACGCAGAACGATCCGCCGGGGCAGGCGTCAAAGCCGTTCTCCAAGAACCGCGATGGCTTCGTGCTTGCCGAAGGCGGCGCCGCGCTGGTGCTCGAAGATTACGACCACGCCGTCGCGCGCGGCGCCACGGTGCTCGCCATCCTCGAAGGCTGCGGCGAGAAATCGGACTCGTTTCATCGCACCCGATCGAGCCCGGACGGCAAGCCGGTCATCGCCTGCATGCGCAACGCACTTGCCGACGCCGGCGTCGGCCCCGAAGATATCGACTATATCAACGCTCACGGCACCTCGACGCCGGAAAACGACAAGATGGAGTGTCTCGGCGTCTCCACCGTGTTCGGCGAGCGCATCCGCAACATTCCGATGTCGTCGAACAAATCGATGATCGGCCACACGCTCACCGCGGCCGGCGCGGTGGAAGCGGTGTTCACCGTGCTCACGCTTGAACATCAGCGCATCCCACCGACCATCAATTATCGCATGCCCGACCCCGCCATCCCGCTCGACGTGGTGCCGAACGAGGCGCGCGATGCGCGTCTCGAACGGGCGATTTCCAATTCGTTCGGGTTCGGCGGCCAGAATATTTCGCTGGTGCTCACCCGGGAACCGGCGTGACCGGCGCCGCGGCAGACACTTTGAACAAGCCGGGAGCCGCCCCGGCGCGCACCATGCGTGCGCTCACGCTGGTCGCCGATCGTAAGATCGATCTCCTCGAAGTCGCCGCGCCGCCCGCGCCGGGTCCGGGCGAAGTTCAGATCCGCATTAAGGCGATCGGGCTCAACCACATCGACGTGTGGGGCTGGCGCGGCATGGCGTTTGCCAAGCGCAAGCTGCCGCTTATCGTCGGCGTCGAGGCGGCGGGAGAAATCGCCGCGATCGGGCCGGATGTGACCGAACTGCAAGCCGGGCGACCGCGTCGTCGCCTACGGCGCGCTGACGTGCGGAACGTGCAAGGCCTGCCGCGAGGGCCGCGACAATCTCTGCGAAAACGTCGCCTCGATCATGGGATTTCATGTCGACGGATTTGCCCGCGACCTGATCAATATGCCGGCGCGGCTTGTGGTGCCGATCCCGCCGGGCGTGAGCTTCCGCGACGCCGCCTGCGCGCCGGTCGCCTTCGGCACCGTGCAACACATGCTGTTCGACAATGCCAAGCTCGAACCGGGCGAGACCATCCTGGTTCAGGCCGGCGGCTCCGGCATCGGCTCGACCGCAATCAAAATGGCGAAAGCGATTGGCTGCACCGTCATCACCACCGTCGGCGACGACGCCAAGGCGGAGAAGGCCAAAGCGCTCGGCGCCGATCACGTCATCAATTACAAGACCGAGCGGTTCGAGAGCATCGCGCGCAAGCTCACCGGCAAGAAAGGCGTCGACGTCGCCTTCGAGCATGTCGGCCCCGACACGTTCAACGGCTCGCTGTTATGTCTCAAGCGCGGCGGCCGGCTCGTGACCTGCGGCTCGACCTCGGGCCAGTCGATCACCATGAACCTGTTTCAGCTCTATCTGCAGCAGTATCGCATTTTCGGCTCGTTCGGCTGCTCGATGCGCAATATCCGCGAGAGCCTCGCCAAGATGGCAGCCGGCCTTACGCCGGTGATCGATACCGAAGTCCCGCTCGCCGAGTTCGAACGCGGCTTGGCGCGGCTCGAAAGCCGGCAAGTGTTCGGCAAGATCATCGTCATTTTTTAGATGGCCGGCCGGCTGCCATTTTCGATGGGCAGCGGCTTCAAGCTGCTCGACGCGGCGGCGGGCTCGCTCACCGTCGGCCTCCTCAATGCGATCAAGCACACCGACCGGCGGCGCATGGCGAATTTCGCCGGCGCCGTCATGCGCAGGATCGGCCCGCTGTTTCAAGAGCACCGCATCGGCCGCGAGCAATTGCGCGCGGCGTTTCCGGAAAAATCCGACGCCGAGATCGAAAAAATCCTCGGCGGGGTGTGGGACAATCTCGGCCGCATCGCCATCGAATTCGCCCATCTCGACGAGTTCTGCGTCGAGGGTTTCGGCCGCCAGACGCCGGACGTCATCACCTATCCGCCGGAATCGAAGGAGCGCTACGACTGGATCACCAAGAGCGGCAAGGCGACGATCGGCTTTGCCGCGCATCTGGCCAACTGGGAGCTGCCCGGCGTCGGCGCCAAGCTGATCGGCGTGCAGTCCGCCGTGCTGTATCGGCGGCCCAATATCGGCGCCGTCAGCGACGTCATCGTCAAGCTGCGCGAGCCGCTGATGGGCCAATTGATCCCGACCGGGCTCGATGCGCCGGTCAAGCTCGGCCGCCTGCTGCAATCCGGCATCCACGTCGGCATGCTCGCCGACCAGCACTACAGCAAGGGCGTGCAGGTCACGTTCTTCGGCCGGCCCTGCCTCGCCAATCCGCTGATCGCGATGCTGGCGCGGCAGACCGAACTGCCAATCTACGGCATGCGCGTCGTGCGCAAGCCCGACGGCAATAGTTTCTGGGGCGAGGTTTCCGATCCGGTCGAGCCGGCGCGCGACGCCTCCGGCCGGATCGACATCAAAGGCACGATGCAGGCGGTCACGACGGTGATCGAAGGCTGGATCCGGCAATATCCCGAGCAGTGGCTGTGGCTGCACCGCCGCTGGCGGTGAGTAGCCGCGCTGTCACATCAGATGCGCCGGCACGATATTCAACGTACTCAGAATCGCTCCCGCCAAAGCCGGTAGCGAAGCGATCGATAGCGCGACGATCGCGCTGCCGATCATGTAGCCGCTCATAACCAGGGCTTGGTGATATGAACCGTTTTGCATGATGCTACCCCCCGCCGGAGGAATGGCATTCATTTGCCGCGCAAGGCGTCTTTGAGGCCGCCGACCGCGTTCTGCACCTTGCCCTTGGCCTGATCGGCATTGCCTTCGGTCTCGGTTTTCTTGTCTCCGGTCGCCTTGCCGGCCCACTCCTTGACTTTGCCGGCGGCCTGATTGGCCGAGCCTTTGATTCGATCCTGGTCGACCATTTGACACTCCTGCAGCTCGCTTGGTTCTTAGAGAGAGAACCATTTCGAGGCTTCGGAGTTCCGTCGGTCGGACGCGTTTTGCGGCCCATAAACCGTGGAGGCGGGCGCTTATCGTCGCCGCGGCGAACGCCGCATCCCTGATGGGCATAGAAGCATTGGCGCCGGCAAGGTCTACCCGCCCAAGGCCGATCCGGCAAGATGCGGGCGCTGCGCTACATCTTGGCGATGCCGGCTTGATCGATAATCTGCTTGAACATGGCGATTTCCTTGGTGACGCGCGCCCAGGCGGCGTCGGCGCCCTGCGGCCGCACCAGGAAGCCGGCCTTGTAAAGCTTGTCTTTCATTTCCGGCGTCTTGAGAACCTTCAGCGTTTCCGCCTCCAGCCATTTGACGTCGGCGGGCGGGGTCTTGGCCGGAGCCAGCAGCACGCAGTCGACCGCAAACACGAAGTCCTTGTAGCCGGACTCCTCCATGGTCGGCACGTCCGGCAGATCGGGCCAGCGCGCGCCGGCGCTGACTGCGAGACACGCGCATCGTGCCGGACTTTGATGTGCGGCAAAGCCGGCGCCAGCGAGCCCGAGCTGAGCTGCGCGGTGCCGCTGAGCAGCGCCGCGATGGCGTCGCCGCCGCCCTTGAACACGATGTCCGCGAGCTTCGGCAGCTTGTCGCGGATCTTTGAGAAGCTCCAGTTGCAGTTGCGCGGTGGTACCGATGGGCGGCGTCGCGCAATTGTATTTGTCGGGGTTGTCGCGGGCGAGCGCGACGAAATCCTTCATCGTCTTCGCCGGCAACTCGGATTTGACCACAAACGTATTCGGCGAGGTCGCCAATTCGCTGACCCCGATGAAATCCTTCTCCGGATCGAATGGCAGATGATTATACAGGCCGAAATTGACCGAAACGGCATTGGTCGCAAGCAGGATCGTGTAGCCGTCCGGATCGGAGTGGGCGACGTATTCCATGCCGATATTGCCGCCGGCGCCGCCGCGATTGTCGACGACGAAGGTCTTGCCGGTCGATTGCTCGAGCGCCGCGGTGACGATGCGGGCGACGATATCGGACGGCCCGCCCGGCGTGTTGGCGACCACGAACTTGATCGGCCGGTCGGGATAATCGGCATAGGCCGAGCGGACGCCGATGAGCGCCGGCGCGGCCAGGCCGGCCGCAGCCGCGCCCGCGGCTTTCAGGATAACGCGCCGCGATAGCCTCGATGATGCGGTGAATTTTGTCATGCTTGTCCCCCTCGTGTGCCCTCTTGCCCCTTATTTGGGTGCTGTTGCGCGAAATCCCGTCGCTTGCGGATGGGATATTGGAAGATGGGATATTAGAACAAGTCGGGCGCTTACGGGCGATGATCTGAGCGGCGCCAGCATGCTTGTTGCGGCGCTTTATTGTCGCAGCATTATTCCCCGGTCTTGACCCGGGTCCACAGTCGATTGATCAGCCGCTGCGTCTTCGCGTCGTGGGCGACAATGGTGTAGAGATTTGCCATGGTCGCAGCGTCCGGATAGATGGTCTGGTCGTTGCGGATCGCCGGATCGATCAACTGGCTCGGCTGGTCGCCGTTGGCGTACCAGACATAGTTGGTGTTCTTCGCCGCGACCTCGGGCTTGATCAGGTAATTGATCAACTCATGCGCCTCTTGCGGGTGCGGCGCGTCCTTCGGAATGGCGAGATTGTCGAACCACAACTGCGCGCCCTCCTTGGGGATCGAATAACCGATCTCGATGCCGCTTTTGGCCTCCGCCGCGCGCCGCTGCGCCTGCTTGACGTCGCCTGACCAGCCGACCGCGAAGCAGATTTCGCCGGTGGCCAGCGCATTGAGATATTCCGAGGAATGAAACTTCCGCACGTAAGGCCGGATGCGCATCAACAGGTCGGTGACTTTTTGCAGCTCGCCGGGATCGGTGGTGTTCGGATCGAGATGCAGATAATGCAGACCTGCCGACATGATGTCGTCGGATGAATCCAACAGGTGAATGCCGCAATCCTTGAATTTCTTGATCTTGTCGGGATCGAAAACATAGTCCCAGGAATCGATCTTGGCGTCGAGGCCGAAAATTTGCTTTACGTTCTTGACGTTGTAACCGATGCCGGTCGTGCCCCACATATAATCGACGGCATACTGATTGCCGGGATCGTAGAATGCAAGCTGCTTGGCGATTTCCGGCCAGACATAAGCGAGATTCGGCAGCTTCGACTTATCGAGCTTCTGAAAAATGCCGGCTTTGATCTGGCGGGCGAGAAAATACGCGGTCGGCACCACGACGTCATAGCCGGACTGCCCGGCCAAGAGCTTTGCTTCAAGCGTATCGTTGGAATCGAACGTATCGTAGCGAACGGCGATGCCGGTCGCCTTGGTGAAATCGTCGAGCACGGTCGGATCCTGATAGTCCGACCAATTGTAATAGTTGACGACGCGCTGGGCCGGGCGCGCCGGTCCGGCAACCAGAAAGACCGCAAGGCCGATGGCGACGATTACGCGGCTCGAATTCATCATGTCTCGATCGGCAGTCCGGCGGCTTTCCAGGCCAATATGCCGCCCGCCAGGTGGCTGCCATAGGCGAAACCTTGCTCCTGCGCCGCCAACGACGCGGTGACGGAACGGCGGCCGGATCGGCAGCTGAAGACCACTTCGCGTCCTTCCGGCTCCGGAATGTCGGCGGCATCGAAGCTCGACAGCGGCAGGAGAACTGAGCCGGGAATCCGCTCCAGCGCGGTTTCGTTCGGCTCGCGCACATCGACCAGCAAGACGCGGCCTTCTTGCAGCCCGCGCGCGACTTCTTGCGGCGTCAGGTCGCGCACGCTGGGATTTTGATCGGGCATTGGCGGCCTCCCCGAGATCGTAAGCGTAAGCTTACGTCCTTCCGCTCCGAAGGTGAAGGCGCGAAATCTCAGACCGTGACTTGGGTGCCGACCTCGACGACGCGATCGGTGGGAATCTGGAAATAGTCGGTTGCGTCATTGGCCGAACGCGCCAGCGAGATGAACAGCCGATCCTGCCAGCGCGGCATGCCGGAATGCGGCGCCGGCCGCAGTGCCCGGCGCGACAAAAAGAACGACGTCGACATGATGTCGAATTGCCAACCGAGCTTGCGCGCGATCGCCAGCGCCTTCGGAATGTTCGGCGTCTCCATATAGCCGAAACGCAGTTGCACGCGCATAAAGGTCGATCCGACCGGTTCGATGCGCACGCGCTTGTCGGCTTCGACGCGCGGCGTATGCATGGTCTCGACGCTGAGAATGACGTTTTTTTCGTGCAGCACCTTGTAGTGCTTGAGGCTGTGCATCAGCGCGGTCGGCGCGCTTTTCGGATCGCTGGTCAGGAATACCGCTGTGCCGGGGACCCGCTGCGGCGGCTTTTTCTCCAGGATCCGCACCAGATCGTCGAGCGGCGTCTCAAGTCGGCGGGTCTTGGCGTACAATATCCGGGTGCCGCGCCGCCACGTGTACATCACCAGCATCACCATGCCGCCGAGCGCCAACGGCACCCAGCCGCCCTGCACGACCTTGAGCATATTGGCCGAAAGAAAGGTCAGGTCGATGACCAGGAACGGCACGATCAGCGCCGCCGCCGCGAACGGCGACCAACGCCACATCCGCCAAATGACGATGAACGCCATCATGCAGGTAACCACCATGGTGCCGGTGACGGCGATGCCATAGGCCGAAGCGAGCGCGCTCGACGAGCGGAACAGCGCGACGAGGAGAAGCACGCCGATCAAAAGCAGCCCATTGACTCGCGGCATATAGATTTGGCCGGAGCGCTCGGCCGAGGTGTGACGCACTTCGAACCGCGGCAAGAGCCCGAGCTGGATCGCCTGGCTGGTGAGCGAATAGGCGCCGGTGATGACTGCCTGACTCGCGATCACGGTCGCCACCGTCGCCAGCACGACCATAGGGATCAGCGCCCAGTCGGGATACATCAAAAAGAACGGATTCTCGAGCGCCTTTGGATGAGCAAAGACCAGCGCGCCCTGGCCCAGATAGTTGACCGCCAGCGACGGCAGCACGATGGCGATCCAAGCCACCTGGATCGGACGGCGGCCGAAATGGCCGAGATCGGCATAGAGCGCCTCGGCTCCGGTGACGGCGAGGAACACGGCACCGAGCGTAAACAGTCCGACGATGCCGTGCCGGAGCAGGAAATCGATGCCGTAAAGCGGATTGAGCGCCCACAGCACGCCCGGATCGTGGGCGATCCAGAGGAGGCCTGGCAACGCGATGGCGACGAACCAGACCAGCATGATCGGGCCGAACAGCGCCGCCACCTTGGCCGTGCCGCTCGATTGGACCGCGAAGAGAATCAACAGGATGACCACCGTCAGCGGCACGACATATTCGTGAAACGCCGGCGTCGCGATGTCGACGCCTTCGACGGCCGACAGCACCGACAATGCCGGCGTGATGACGGCATCGCCATAGAACAAAGCGGCGCTGACGATGCCGAGCAGCGCGACGACGCCGGCTGCCCTGCTGACGCGGCCGACAGCGCGCGAGGCAAGCGCCATCAGCGTGAGCGTGCCGCCCTCCCCGTTATTATCGGCGCGCAGCAGGATCACCACGTATTTCAAAGTCACGATGACGAACAGCGCCCACAGAATGAGCGACAACACGCCGAGCACCGTCGCCCGGTCGATTTCGCCGCGTTCCGGAGCGGAAGCGGCGACAATCGCCTCGCGCAAGGCATAAAGCGGGCTAGTGCCGATATCGCCGTAGACGACGCCGATGCTGCCGAGCGCCAAGCCCCATAAGCCGGCATGAGAACGAGCGGCGCCGACGCCATTCGCCGGCGTCTCGCTCCCGGCGGCGGGAGCGCTCACACTATCAGTCATGAATTTTAAGACAGGACGTCGCCCTGTTCCTGGTGCCGCACCGAGACCGATGCAGGGCCGCGCCTATACACCCTTCGTACCGCAGAGTCATGACCGGTTAAGCCAAATACATCGCGAGCTGGCTCAAGCGCAGCTCTTGCACAGGCAAATAATATCGGGCGGTCGTGAAGGCTATGCGCGCCGGCAAGCTAGATTTATCTATAATAGATCAATGGCTTAAGTTCTTACTTAACTGCGGCGCGGGGAGGCGGTCGTTGTGCTGGCCACTAGGGTTGCAGGTCCGGCGGGACCGGCGGCGCTTCATGCATCAAGGTAATCGTCACCCGCCGATTGGCCGCCATATACGGATCGTCTGGGAACAACGGGTCGGTATCGGCCTTCCCGGCCACCTCGTAGATATTCGACGACGGGTAGCCCTCTTCCTCGAGGATTTGCCGCACCGCGTTGGCCCGATCGACCGATAGGTTCCATGGGCCATAACCCGGCTGCGGCGCCGTCTGCGACGCAGAGGTGTGACCGGTGATTGAAATCCGGTACGGCACCGCTTTCAGCGCGCCGGCAATTTTCTCGATAATCGTCCGGGTGCGCTCATAGGGTTCCTTGGAGCCTTCGGGGAACATCGAACGGCCGTCCTGGTCGACGATGTTGATGTTGAGCCCTTCTTTGGTTTCCTCGAACACGATGTGCTTACTGGCTTCCGTCAGCTCCGGCATGTCTTGCAGCGCTTGGCGCAGCGATGCCGTGGCGAGCGCGAAGGCCTGGTCGTTTTCGAACTTGCCGCCGAATTCGCGCTCGTGGGCGTTCTCGTCGGGCGTCGGCGTGGCGGACGCATCTTCGGGCTGGATGTGCGCCGCGTTTTTCAGCTTGGGACGGGTCGGCAGGCCGTCGACCTCGATGATGCCGGAATAGCGCACGTTGGTTTGCGTGCCGAAGGCGTCGCGCATCGAGCCGGCGACAATCTGCAGCTTCTGTTGATCCTGATTGGAAAAGGCAACCAGCATCACGAAGAAGCTGACCAATAGCCCCATCAGATCGGCGAAGGTGACAAACCAGCCGTGGCCGCCGCCGTGTGCTTCCTTGCGCCGTGCCATGGTTCGGTTTCTTCGCGGCTAGGCCGGAACCGGCTCCGGCTCCGGCTGCGCGTCGCGATGTTTCTCCGGCAGGTATGCGATCAGCATCTCGCGCACCAGCGTCGGGCTTTTCGATTCGCGGATCATGAGGATGCCGTCGATGATCAGCGTGCGGTTGATTTCCTCGTCGACCAATTTGAGATGCAATTTGTCGGCGATCGGCAGCGTCAGGATGTTCGCCACGACGGCGCCGTAGAGCGTCGCCAACAGCGCGGTCGCCATGAACGGACCGAGCTTGGACGGATCGGTCATATTGGCGAACATTTGCACCATGCCGATGAGCGTCCCGATCATGCCGAAGGCCGGCGCACAATCGCCGATCGCACGGTAGATCTTCTGTCCCTCGTCGAGGTGCTGGAGAAAATTGTCACGATCGCGTTCGAGATTATCGCGGATGAATTCGGCATCGTAGCCGTCGGCGACGAAGCGGATGCCCTTGGCGAGAAACGGATCTTCGATCTCGACCTTCTCCAGCCCGATCGGACCCTGCTTGCGGGCGATCTCGGCGAGGCCGGCGATCTCGTCGACCAGCTCGCGCTGCGAAATGCGGCGCATGCTGAAGACGAATTTCATGCCGAGCGGCAGGCCGTGAAAGATCGACGACAGCGGAAAGCGGATCAGGGTCGCGGCGAAAGACCCGCCAAAAATGACGATGACGGCATGGTCGCTGAAGAACATGCCAAGGCCGCCGCCCATGAGCATAACGGTCATGACGACGGCAGCGCCGGCGAGTAGGCCGAGACCGGTTGCAATATCCACGAAACCGCACCCAACCCGCGACGGCGGGCCCTTGGCAATGGCGCTATAGGTACGATCATTGCGCTTAAGGGAGGGTTACTACTTACGTCACGCCGCGCGATAGAGCCGGGGGAATGTCATTGGGCGGCGCTTCGGCTCGCGCTAACGGCGGCCAGACAAGGGGATGACCGCCGTGGAAAAAAGCCGCAAGATAGGCGGAAGTCGAGGCGCTGGCGGCGCCGCGCGCCCAGGGAGAACACACATGCGTGAGATTGGCCATTTTGTCGGCGGCAAAGAGGTCAAGGGCGCCTCCGGGCGTTTTGGCGACGTTTTTAATCCCAATACCGGCGAAGTGCAGGCCAAGGTGGCGCTGGCGGGAAAATCGGAGGTCGAAAAAGCGATCGCCAATGCCGAGGCCGCCTTCCCCGGCTGGGCGGCGACCAATCCGCAGCGCCGTGCCCGCGTCATGTTCAAATTTCTGGAGTTGATCCAGAGCCAATATGACGATCTGGCGCGGCTGCTCTCCTCCGAACACGGCAAGACCTTCGCCGACGCCAAAGGCGACATCCAGCGCGGGCTGGAAGTGGTCGAGTTCGCCTGCGGCATCCCGAATCTGATGAAGGGCGAGTATTCCGAGGGCGCCGGCCCCGGTATCGATCTCTATTCGATCCGCCAAGCACTCGGCGTCGTCGCCGGCATCACGCCGTTCAACTTTCCGGCCATGATCCCGCTGTGGAAATGCGCGCCGGCCATCGCCTGCGGCAACGCCTTCATCCTCAAACCGTCGGAGCGCGATCCGTCGGTGCCGATGCGGATCGCCGAACTGTTCATCAAGGCGGGACTGCCCGAGGGCGTGCTTAATGTCGTCAACGGCGACAAAGAGGCGGTCGATACCTTGCTGACGGATTCGCGGGTAAAGGCGATCGGTTTCGTCGGCTCGTCGTCGATCGCCGAATATATTTATGCAACCGGCACCGCGCACGGCAAACGCGTGCAGTGCTTCGGCGGCGCCAAGAACCATATGATCGTGATGCCGGACGCCGACATGGACCAGGCGGTCGATGCGCTGATCGGCGCCGGCTATGGCTCGGCCGGCGAACGCTGCATGGCGGTCTCGGTCGCCGTGCCGGTCGGCAACAAGACCGCCGACGCGCTGATGCAAAAGCTCATTCCGCGCGTCGAGGGGCTCAAGATCGGCCCATCGACCGATCAGCAGGCCGATTATGGTCCGATGGTGACGCGCGAACTGCTCGACAAAGTGCGCGGCTATATCGATACCGGCGTCAAGGAAGGCGCCAAGCTCGTTGTCGACGGCCGTAACTTCAAGCTCCAGGGCTACGAGAGCGGCAATTTCATCGGCGGCTGCCTGTTCGACGAGGTCAAGCCGACCATGAAAATCTACAAGGAGGAGATTTTCGGACCCGTGCTTTCGGTGGTGCGCGCCAAGGACTACGAGGAAGCGGTGCGGCTGCCGTCCGAGCACGAATACGGCAACGGCGTCGCCATCTTCACCCGCGACGGCGACACCGCGCGCGATTTTACCAGCCGCGTGCAGGTCGGCATGGTCGGTGTCAACTTCGCCATTCCGGTACCGCTCGCCTACTACACGTTCGGCGGCTGGAAGCGCTCCGGCTTCGGCGATCTCAACCAGCACGGTCCCGAACTCGATCCGCTTCTACACCAAGACCAAGACGGTCACGGCGCGCTGGCCTTCCGGCACCAAGGAAGGCGCGGAATTCGTCATCCCGACGATGCGGTGAACCGCTGCCTGTTGCCGATGAACGGCATGACGCGCATCAAGCCCCGGTCCGCAACGGCGGCGCACGCCGCGGCGCTGCTGTGCGTGCTGGTGTGCACGCTGGTGTGCGTGCTCTTGGCGCTTGGCGCCTGCACCAATACCGCCCGGTTTGGCGGCCAGCCTGAGACGGCAGCCGCGCCGCCGCCGCCGCCGCCCACTGCGCCGGAACCAGCGCCGGCCGCGCCGCCCCCGGTCGATCTCGCCGGCAAATGGAAACTGTCTGCGGCCGGCGGCGCCTGCCTGATGACGTTCACCGACGAGACCGGCGCGACCGATGGCAAGATCGCTCCGGCCGGCGGCTGTCCCGGCAATTTCTTCATGAGCCGCAAATGGACTTACGAACACGGCGCGCTGATCGTTCGCGACTTCAAGGCACAAAATTTGACCGAGCTCACATTCAGTGGCGACTATTTCGAGGGAAAAGACGCCGACGGCGGGCAGATTACGCTCGCCAGACCGTGATCGTCTTTCGTTAATCCGACGATCGGAGATGTTATGGCCGAATATCAACTCTACTGCTTCGCCCAGTCCGGCAATGCCTATCGCGCGGCGCTGATGCTCAATCTGATCGGCGCCGATTGGCAGCCGATCTATGTCGACTTCTTCAAAGGCGGCGAGACGCGCACGCCGAAATACCGCGCCGAAGTCAATGAAATGGGCGAAGCGCCGGTGCTGGTGCACGGCGACAAAAAGCTCAGCCAGTCCGCTGTGATCCTGACTTATCTCGCCGACCGCACCGGCCGGTTCAAGCCGGACGGAGAAGACGAGCGGCTCGAGGCGCTGCGCTGGATCATTTTCGACAATCAGAAGCTAAACGGCTTTCTCGGGCCATACCGCTTCTTGCGCAATTTCGCCCCGAAGCCGGGCGATCCGGCGGTGATGGCGTTCCTCAAGGGCCGCATCGACGCCAGCCTTGCGATCCTCGACAAGCGGCTTGGCAAAGCGCCATTCGTGCTCGGCGACCGGCCGACCATCGCCGATATTTCGCTCGTTGCGTATCTCTACTATCCGGCCGAGGAATTCGGCTTCGACATCGCCAGCGAGCATAAGAATATCGCCGCTTGGCTTGGCCGGATGAAGTCATTGCCCGGCTGGGCGCATCCTTACGACTTGATGCCGGGTTATCCGCCGCAGCTGTAACCGGAATTTCTCAGAGCGGAATATTCAACGTCTTCGGCGGCGGGGCCGGCGCGGGTGTGGGAGCGGGAGCCGGCGGCGGAACGGGTTTCACCACTGGCGGCGACGAAACCGTCGGTGAGGGCTGTGCAACCGCCGCTGAGGTCGCCGGCACGGGGGCCGGCGTCGCGATCTTCGGCGGCGGCGCGTGGCTGGGCTTGGGTAGCGAGGGCGCTGAGGGGACGGCCGCTGCCGGCTTGGCGGCCGCCGCAGGCTTGGCGACAGGCGCCGCGGACGCCGGCGTCTGGGTCGCGATGTGGGGCGGCGGCGCCGCCGGTTTCGCAATGGGAGGCGGCGAAGGCGAAGCCGCCAAATCCGGGACCGTCGTTACGCCGGCCGAGCGAGGCTGCTGCGGCTCGGTCACGGCTTCCTGCTGCGGCGGCGGAGGTTGCGGCGGCTGCGGTTCCGGCAAAATTGCGTATTTCGCCAACAGCGCATGCGCGCTCGCGATCATCTTGCCGCCGTCGATCTTGGCTTCCTTCATGTCTTTAAGCCAAGTCGTAACGACGGGCTCGGTCGCCTTGCGCCAATGCGCGACCGCTTCCGGCAACAGCGTGACGATCACATCGCCGCTCTGGGCGACATTCTCGGCGATAGCCTGGGCTTGAATATCCCACATCGCGCCGGCCATGCCGGCTGCAAGCTCGGCCGAATTATTGTCGAGCACGGTTTGCAGATCCCGCGGCAGCCGCTCATAGGCCGGCTTGTTCATCGCCAAGACGTAAGTCCGGCTCGACAACGACAAGTCGGAGAATTCCGTGTGCGTTTTGAGGAGATCGTTCAGACGAAACGGCGGCACCATGTGCCAGGGATCGACGCAGCCGTCGATGATGCCTTCGGTGAGTGCGGTCGGCAGCTCCTCGCTCGGCATCGGCACCGGATGGGCGTCCAATGACTGCATCGCCTCGCCGGCAAGGCGCGTTTGCACGTGCAGCTTAAGCCCCTTGATGTCCTCGATCGAGCGCACCGCCGCAAAAGCGTGGATGACGCCGCGATCCGCACAGGAGAAACACAGCGGGTGAACCTCGTCGAATTCATCTTTCAGATAGATCGCGGAAAAGTCCTGCAGCGCTCTCGAACTGACCAGCGCGCGGCGCGACGGCAGAAACGGCAGTTCGAAAGTTTCGATCTTCGGGAAGCGGCCGGGCGTCAGACCGGGCGCCGTCCAGACAATGTCGGCATCGCCATCGCGCGCCTGGTCGAACAGTTGCGCCGGCGCGCCACCGAGTTCCATCGACGGAAAGATGTCGATACGAATCCGCCCGTTTGCTTCGGCCTCGACTTTCCGCGCCCACGGCGAGAGAAACTTCTCGTGGACGCCCGACACCGCCGAGAAGGCGTGGTGCAGCTTGAGCGCAATCGGCGGCGCATCGGCTCGCGCCAGCCGCATCACGGCGGGAGCCGCGAGCGACGGCCAGCGACGAGATAACAAAGCTGCGCCGGACAATACGCATCGACGGAGGTCTTTCGCGGTCGTTGGTCCGCGCCGGCGTCCGCAGCTCAGTTGAGGCGCGCCGGGCGGTCGTCGTCGTCCGACGGACGACCGGGCACGATCGTCGGCGAAGTCGGCACCGGCTGTGGCGCAAGCGGCGCCACTCCCCTCGTCTCGCGCGATCGCCGCTGGTAGCCGCGATAGGACAGCCATCCGAACGGCAGGCTGGCGAGATAAGCGAGCGTGCCCGCCGTCAGCAACACCCACGGATAGGCGATCAGGAGCGCAATCGCGAGCACCACCAGCACGATCAGCGGGCCGACCATTTCCGGCGGCACCCGGGTGCCGACACGCTTGCCGGAAAATACCGGCAGCCGCGACACCATCAGCGAAGCCACACCGAGCGTGTAGAACAGCGTCAGCCAGGTGAGAAATCCCGAGCGCGGCAGGCCAAGGAATGCCGCATAGATCGGCAGCAGCACGGTGATGGCGCCCGCCGGCGCCGGCATGCCGATGAAGAAATTACCGGTCCAGGCGGGCCGATCGGGATCGTCGATCATGACATTGAAACGGGCAAGACGCAGCGCCGCGCAAATCGAAAAGGTCATGGCGGCAATCCAGCCGGCCGATTGCAGGTCGTGCAAACCCCAGAAATAGAGGATCAGCGCCGGCGCGACGCCGAAATTGACGAAGTCGGAGAGGCTGTCGAGTTCCGCGCCAAAGCGCGAGGTTCCTTTGAGGAAACGCGCCAGACGGCCGTCGATGCCGTCGAGGATGGCGGCGAACACGATCGCGGCGAGCGCCAGCACGTAGCGGTTCTCGAAGGCCATCCGGATCGCGGTCAAGCCGGCGCACATCGCCAACAGCGTGATCAGGTTCGGCGCCAGCGTGCGCACCGGGATGCGGCGGAAGCGCCGCCGCCGGGTGTCGGCGAAAGGAGGTGGCTGCATGGCCATGCCGGCAATATAGCGGGTTCGGACCGCGCCCGCCACGCACCGCGCCCGTTCTCGTTAACGCCTTCTCAGCTCACGCGAAACGTCCGTCCTGCCTCGATTGCTGCCAGATCGGCCAGCACCGTTTCGCCGGCAATCGCGGTTTGGCCCTCCGCCGCCAGCGCGCGCGTGCCTTCGGGCAGATAAACGTCGACGCGCGAGCCGAAGCGGATCATGCCGATGCGCTGGCCGGCGCCGACGATGTCGCCCTCGCGGCTGAACGAAACGATCCGGCGCGCCACCAGACCCGCAATCTGGATCACCGCGATGCGCTGGCCGGACGCCGTCGCGATCGATATGGCATTGCGTTCATTATCCTCGCTCGCCTTGTCGAGATCGGCGGACAGAAACTTGCCGGCGCGGTAGACGATCTTTTCGACGCGGCCGGCAACCGGGCTGCGATTGACGTGACAATCGAACACGCTCATGAAAATGGAAATGCGCGGCATTGGCCGCGCCCCGAGGCCGAGCTCTGGCGGCGGCACCGCATTGGCGATCTGGCTGACGCGGCCATCCGCCGGCGCCACCACGATGCCGTCGCGCACCGGCGTCACCCGCGGCGGATCGCGAAAGAAATAAGCGCACCATAGCGTCAAGAGCGTCGCCAGCCAGCCGAGCGGTGTCCAGAGCCAGAACAGGATGAGGCTGGCGAGCGCAAAGCCACCGATGAAGGGATAGCCTTCCGGATGGATCGGCGTGAATTGCTTGCGGATCGAATCGTAGACGGACATGGATATTGGTTATCCCAATTGTCATCATCCGCGAAGGCGGATGATCCAGTATGCGCTGGCCTATAATTCGAATTCCATCGTGGTGCTTACTGGATGCCCCGCCCGAGCCTGTCATCGGGCCGGCCACTTCGGGCCGGACCCGTTGGCGGGGCATGACAATGTCTCGTCCATTATTCTGCGGCATCCGCGGCCGGCAGCAGTTCCGCCGCCGGCTCATCGGCCACCTCCGGCGGATTGCGATTGGGCGCTTCGGGTTCGTCGTCCACGGTCGCCAGGATCTCGCGCGCCATCTGCGCTTCGCGCTGCCGGTTCCACATGCTGGCATAGAGCCCGCCACGCGCCAGCAATTCGCGGTGCGTGCCGCGCTCGACGATCGCGCCATGATCCAGCACGAGGATTTCGTCGGCACCGACGATGGTCGACAACCGGTGCGCGATGACGAGCGTGGTGCGGTTCTTGGCGACCCGGTCGAGCTCGTCCTGGATGTCCCTCTCGGTGTGGCTGTCGAGCGCCGAGGTCGCTTCGTCGAGCAGCAGGATCGGCGGCGCTTTGAGGATCGTCCGCGCAATAGCGACGCGCTGCTTTTCGCCGCCGGAGAGCTTTAATCCGCGTTCGCCGACCTCGGTCTCATAGCCCTTCGGCGCGCGGGCGATGAAGCCGTCGATCTGCGCCTGCCGCGCCGCCTCCTCGACCTCGGCATCGCTTGCGTCCCAACGCCCGTAACGGATGTTGTAGCGGATGGTGTCGTTGAACAGCACGGTGTCCTGCGGCACCATGCCGATGGCGGCGCGCAGCGAAGCCTGAGTCACGTCGCGAATATCCTGGCCGTCGATGAGGATGCGGCCGCCGCTGACTTCGTAGAAGCGGAACAACAGCCGCGAGATCGTCGATTTTCCCGCGCCCGACGGACCGACGATGGCGACGGTATGGCCGGCCGCGACGTCGAAGCTTAAGCCTTTAAGGATTTGCCGCGCCGGCTCGTAGGCGAAGGAAACGTTGTCAAAGCGGATGGTGCCGGCGCGCACCTGGAGCGGCGGCGCGCCGGGCCGGTCCTCGATCTCGGGCGGACGCGACAAAAGCGAAAACAGGTTCTCGATGTCGATCACGGCCTGCTTGATCTCGCGGTACACCATGCCCATGAAATTCAGCGGCGTATAAAGCTGAATCATCATCGCGTTGATCATGACGAAATCGCCGACCGTATTGGTGCCGCGCTCGATGCCGTAAGCGCACAGCACCATGGCGCCGCAAAGCCCGATGGTGAAGATCACCGCCTGTCCGGCATTGAGCACGGCAAGCGACACATAGGCCTTGACGCTGGCGTCCTCGTAGCGCGCCATCGAACGGTCGTAGCGCGCGGCCTCGCGCGTCTCGGCGGAAAAATATTTCACGGTCTCGTAATTGAGCAGCGAATCGATCGCCTTGGCGTTGGCATCGTTGTCGCTGTCATTCATCTTGCGGCGGATGCCGATGCGCCACTGGGTGGCGGCATAGGTGAACCACATATAGAGCGCCACCGTGACGCCGATGACGGCGACATAGCGCCAGTCGAAATGGACGAGCAGAACGGCGACGATCAAAACGAGTTCGACGACGGTCGGGGCTATCTGCAACAGCACCATGCGCACGATGGTTTCGATGGCGTTACGGCCGCGCTCCAAGACGCGCGTCAGCCCGCCGGTCTTGCGCTCGAGATGAAAGCGCAGCGAGAGTAGATGCACGTGCTCGAAAGTCAGCATCGCCAGGCGGCGCACCGCATTCATCGCCACCTTGGCGAAAATGCCGTCGCGCCATTGCGTCAAGAGCCCCATGACGATGCGGGCGCCGCCGTAGGCCAGCGTCATTACCACTGGCGCCGCGACCGCCCAGGCCAGCCAATTGTCGGGCGCTACGGGCGCAGTGCCGCGGCCAGCCAGCGCGTCGGTCGCCCATTTGAACGTGTAAGGCACCGCGATGGTGGCGAACTTGGCGAGGAAAAGCAGAACTGTCGCGAAAATAACGCGCAGCTTCAGATCGCCGCGCTCGGCCGGCCAGATATAGGGCCACAGCCGGATAAGCGTCGGCAGCAGCGCCGCGCCGTCGGCTTTGGCCTCACGTTTGGTATGTTCGGTCGGTCGCTGAAAAACGCTCATCGCCACCCAGAAAAACGGACCGAACCAGGCCGCAATATGCCGCCGGCGTCCCTCATCGCGTGTTTGCCGTCATATAGAGCTTTTGGCCGAGATTCGCACGGCACGGAGCGGCGGGTTTAAAACCCGCCGTCATGGCGCAAACGCTTGCGTCGAGCGCGAATCGACGCCACATCTACACTTTAGTGAGAATGACTCCATGAGCAAAATCAATGCGATCTGCGTCTATTGCGGATCGAGCCCGGGGACCGAGCCAGCCTTCATCGAAGCGGCGCAAAATTTCGGCAAAATCCTCGCCGAGAACAGCGTGCGGCTCATCTATGGCGGCGGTTCGGTCGGCCTGATGGGCGCGCTCGCCGAGGCCGTGCTCGAACACGGCGGCGAGGTGACCGGGGTCATTCCGGAATTTCTGACCAAACGGGAACGGCCGCGGCGGCTGGCACAGGAACTCATCGTCACGCGCGATATGCACGAGCGCAAGCGCACGATGTTCGAACGCGCCGATGCCTTCGTCGCCTTGCCCGGCGGACTTGGCACGCTCGAAGAATTGGTCGAGCAGCTGACCTGGGTTCAGCTCGGCCGCCACAAAAAGCCGATCCTGATCGCCAATATCGCCGGCTATTGGGGACCGCTGTTGGCCCTAATCGAGCACATGCGCGAAGTAAAATTCGTACCATCGTCGCTGCGCGTCGATTTCCTCGCCGCCAAACGCGTCGAAGACATTTTGCCGATGCTGCGCGAAGCGGCGAGCAAGATCGCCGAAGCGGACAAGGCGATGGCGGTGCCGGCGGAGCGGCTGTGAACCGTCATTCCGGGGCGCGGGCGTGCCAGCGAGCGCGGAATCCATTCGTGATTATGATTCCGGACTTGCCGCTTCGCGGCAATCCGGAATGACGTGGCCTCATCTCTGGTTCAAAAACGTCACCGCTTCGATGCGGTTGCCGTCGGGATCGCGAATGAAGGCGGCGTAATAACCGCCGTGATATTCCTTCCGCAGCCCCGGCTCCCCGTCGGATGTGCCGCCGGCTTTGAGCGCCGCGGCGTGGAAGGCGTCGACCGTCGCGGCGTCGCTCGCGCGCAGGCAGATATGGATGCCGCTGTCGGACGCGATGCGGTCCATTGCCGTGCGCTTATTGATCCAAAAATCCGGATATTTCTTGCCAAAGCCGACGGCCGCGTCCGGCCATTCGCGCAATTTGGTCATGCCGAGCGGCGCCAGGAGCGCGGCATAAAAGCTTCGGCGTTTTTCAGGTCGCGCACCGCGATGGAGACGTGGTCGATCATGTCGACTCCGTCATTCCCTCTTCCAGGCCAGAAGCCACAGCACCGCCCCCCAGAGCAGAGAGAACAGCGCAGCACCACAGACTGCCGAATAGAAATAAATCGGGAAGCGTAGTGTCTTGCCGTTGACCTCGTAGTCCAAACGTCCCCATTCCTTTCTTATGTCGGTTCCGACCGGCAGGCTCCGTGCAAGAGAGGCGTCGGTTGCGCTGGCTATATAGCGATGATCGGTGCCGCTGGCGTCCCGGACAACGTATTCGGTGACGCCCCTTGACGGCACATCTCGGCTCGAAGTGACGATGCCATCGACTTCGGCAGTAAAGCGGTGCCAGACCGTCCGGTAGCCGAAGCTCCAAGAAATCCAGAGCGCCGAGATGAACAACAGAATCGTTGGCTGCGGTGGCGCTTTCATTATCCGGTCGTTGCTTTCTCTCACGCCGGCGCGCCGGACTTCACCAGCTTGTAGACGATGGAATCCATCAGCGCCTGGAACGAGGCGTCGATGATATTGGCGGAGACGCCGACCGTGGTCCAGCGGTCGCCGGTCTCGTCAGCGCTCTCGATCAGCACGCGGGTAACGGCGCCGGTGCCGCCATTGAGGATGCGCACCCGATAGTCGGTCAGTTCGAGCCCGGTGATGAAGCTTTGATATTTGCCGAGGTCCTTGCGCAGCGCGAGGTCGAGCGCGTTGACCGGACCGATGCCCTCGGCGACCGAGATCAGTTCCTCGTTGCCGACCTTGATCTTCACCACCGCCTGGCTGACGGTGACGCGCTCGCCCTTGGCATTGTTGCGTTGCTCGACGTTGACGTCGAATTTATCGACGTCGAAATAATGCGGCACCTTGCCGAGGAAGCGCCGCGCCAATAGTTCGAACGAGGCATCGGCCGCTTCGTAGGCGTAGCCGATCGCCTCGCGATCCTTGACTTCGTCGAGGAGGCGGGTGACGCGGGGATCGTCCTTGTCGACCGCAAGTCCGATGCGCTCCAGCTCGGCCAGCACGTTGGAGCGGCCCGACTGATCCGACACCAGGAGCCTTCTTTTATTGCCGACGCGCTCCGGCGCGATGTGCTCGTAAGTCGCCGGCTCCTTGACGATCGCGGACGCATGGATGCCGGCTTTGGTGGCGAACGCGCTCTCGCCGACATAAGCGGCATGGCGATCCGCGGCGCGGTTGAGCAATTCGTCGAGCGAGTGGGAGACGCGGGCAAGCCGCGACAGCGCCTCGTCCGACACGCCGATCTCGAATTTGTCGGCGTATTCCTTCTTCAGCTTCAGCGTCGGAATGATGGAGACGAGATTGGCGTTGCCGCAGCGCTCGCCGAGCCCGTTGAGCGTGCCCTGGATTTGCCGCGCACCGGCGCGCACCGCGGCAAAGGAGTTCGCCACCGCCTGCTCGGTATCGTTATGAGCATGGATGCCGACATGATCGCCGGGAATCTGCGCGCAGACCTCGCCGACGATGCGTTCGACCTCGTGCGGCAGCGTGCCGCCGTTGGTGTCGCACAGCACCACCCAGCGCGCGCCCTCGTCATAGGCCGCCTTGGCGCAAGCCAGCGCGAAAGCCGGCTTGGCCTTATAGCCGTCGAAAAAATGCTCGCAGTCGAGCAGCACTTCGCGGCCTTTGGCTTTGGCGGCACGCACGGAATCGCGGATCGAGGCGATATTCTCCTCCTCCGTCGTCTCCAGCGCGACGCGCACGTGATAGTCCCAGGATTTGGCGACAAAGCAGATGGCGTCGGCTTGCGCCTCGAGCAGCGCGACGAGGCCTGGATCGTTCGAGGCCGAGCGGCCGGGCCGCCGCGTCATGCCGAAAGCGGTGAGCGCGGCGCGCATCGGCCGCTTTTCGGCGAAGAATTCGGTGTCGATCGGATTGGCGCCGGGATAGCCGCCTTCGACATAGTCGATGCCGAGCTCGTCGAGCATGCGCGCGATCGTGAGCTTGTCGGCGAGCGTAAAGTCGACGCCGTTGGTCTGCGCGCCGTCACGTAGCGTGGTATCGAACAGATAAAGGCGCTCGCGCGGCATGATGCGGCCTCACCAAAGATGATAGTTCGACGCCAGCGCCACCGCGATCAGGATGGCGACGAGCGCGATCACCACATGATGCGTTCGAAATCCGAAAAAGCTGGAGCGTGGCTCGGTCATGGCGCTATTCACCCGCGATAAAGGCGATAGACGGTATAAAGCGCGACCACGACCGCCGCGGCGATCACCGTGTATTTCAGGATCAGATAATAGAGCCAGTGCCGTTGGAACGGCGAATCCGTGCGTTTCATGGCGCGACCTCCTTTCCGGCAAGCGGCTTGGACATCGTCGTGTTGGCGAGCCATTCGCCGCCGATCGTCACCGTGTTGCGGGTCTTTGCCGAAAAGCCGCGCTTCTCGAAGAAGCCGCTCGCCGTGTCGCTTGAGTCGACCGTCAATTCCTTGGCGCCGCGCGCGGCGGCAAGCTTCTCCAGCGCGTCGCACAAGAGCGCGGCGGCGCCCTTCCCGGCCGCGGCCGGATGCACGTAGAGCATGTCGATCCTGGCATTGTCGACGAGCGATGCGAAGCCCACGGCAGAACCGCCAAAGGTCGCGACCAGCGTCAACGCGCCGGCAAGTTTCGCGCCGAATTCCTCCTCGTCGTCGGCGGTCGAAGCCCACGCTTCCCGCTGCGGCTCGCTATAGTCCTCGGCGGCGAGTTCCCCGATGGCGGCGCGGAAAATCTCCGCCAGAAGCGGCACGTCGGTCGGCAGCATCGGGCGCAGTCCGAGTTGTGGCAGGGCGCGGGCGTTCATCGCGCGATCTCCCAGGTGGTGCCGTCCTTGGTGTCTTTGAGCACGACGCCCATTTTGGCGAGTTCGTCGCGGATGCGGTCGGATTCTTGAAAGTTTCTCATTCTTCGCGCGGCATTGCGCGCATCGATCAGAGTTACGACTTGAATTTCATCGATCGCGATCGATGCCGGCCGGAACGCCGCCCACTCGGCAGGCGTCTTTTCAAGCAGCCCGATCATTTGCGCACTGGCCTTTAGGCATGCGGCCGCCGGCTTGCTGCCTTTGACCGCTTCGGCACGCAATTCGTGCAAGGCGGTGAGCATCTTCGGTGTATTCAGGTCGTCGGCCAGGGCATCGAGCGCATCTGCACACAAGAGCCCTAAATCTAGCTCGCCTGTGAGTACGTACCAATGGTCAAGTATCTTCTGCGCCTCGCGCAAACCATTGACGGTCCAGTTGATCGGCTGACGATAATGCGTCTGCAGCATATTGAGCCGCACCACCTCGCCTGGCCAATCCTTCAGCAACTCATGAATCGTCACGAAATTGCCGAGCGACTTTGACATCTTCTCGCCTTCGACCTGCAGGAAGCCGTTGTGCATCCAGTAATTCGCCATCGCCGGCGTGTGGAAGGCGCAGCGCGATTGCGCGATCTCGTCCTCGTGGTGCGGAAAGACGAGGTCGATGCCGCCGCCGTGAATGTCGAACGTCTCGCCGAGATATTTCCACGACATCGCCGAGCATTCGATGTGCCAGCCGGGCCGGCCCGGCGCCGCGATGCCGGCCGGTGACGGCCAGGCCGGTTCGCCGGGCTTCGACGGCTTCCACAATACAAAGTCGCGCGGGTCTCTTTTGTAAGGCGCGACTTCGATGCGGGCGCCGGCGATCATTTCGTCGAGCGGGCGCTTCGACAGTTGGCCGTAATCGGGATCCGACGGCACCGAAAACAGCACATTGTCTTCGGCGACATAGGCGTTGCCGGATTTGATCAGCCGCTCGATCAGCGTGCGCATCTCGGCGATGTGCTCGGTGGCGCGCGGCTCGTGGCTGGGCGGCAAGCAGCCGAGCGCGGCGACGTCGTCGTGGAACTGCCGGTCGGTCGACTCGGTGACCTTGCGGATCGCGTCGTTGAGCGGCAGGCCGGGGAAATCCTGCGCCGCGCGCGCGTTGATCTTGTCGTCGACGTCGGTGATGTTGCGCACGTAAGTGACGTGGTCAGCGCCGTAGAGATGGCGCAGCAGCCGGAACAGCACGTCGAACACGATCACCGGCCGCGCATTGCCGATATGGGCGAAGTCATAGACCGTCGGCCCGCACACATACATGCGCACGTTATTCGGATCGAGCGGGGTGAAAGCCCGCTTCTCGCGCGTCAGCGTATCGTAGAGCTTGAGGTCCATCGTCGAATCAAACCATGCGCAAACGCAGAGTACGCCATCGGCCTGCTGGCCGGGCGTGTCCAAAATCTCGACGGTGAGAAAAGACGGCCGCAGCCAGCGTTAGACGCTAGCGAATAATCTCCCGGCAAATGCCGAAAATTTGGGCGTGCCTATCCATGGCGCGCAGAATGGTCGAGGCGGCGCATGCCGTCAAGGTCCCCATCGCGACAGCCATTTCCGGGGCCAATGAATTCCCTTAACGGAAGCTTAACCCTGCGGTCGCATCCTTAATTTATTGAGATCAAAGTCGGTCGGGCGTTGGCGCGCAAGCGCCGGGTTGGGGGAACCATGCGTTTCGTGATAGCGGCGACTGCCGCCGCGGCCGTGCTTCTTGCCGCCGCCGCGGCTCAAGCCGAAAAGCGGATGTTCATCATTGCCAACGACGGCGACGGCTACGGCGTCGACCGCTGCCTCGCGTCCGGCGCGCCGTGCGGCGAGGCCGCGGCAAGCGCGTACTGCAAGTCGCGCCAATATGGCCAAGCGCTGTCGTACCGCAAAGTCGATCGCGACGACATCACCGGCGCCATCCCGTCGAGCGACCCGACAGCCTGCAAAGGCGGCGATTGCGACAACTTCGTCGCCATCGAGTGCTCGCGCTGACTTAGCTACGCCGGCGCGCCGCCGGCTCAGCTTTTGCCCGACAGGAGCCGATCGAGGCTCAAGCGCCCGGCGCCGGTCGCAAACAGCAGAACCAGCCCGCCGGCGATCGCGATATCCTTGGTGAGGAAAATGTACTGAACGCCCTGCGCCGCTTGCGGGTAGGTCCAGTAGCGGTGTGCGGTCACCGCCGCGATGATCACGAACAAGAGCCCCAGCAATGCGCCGTATCGTGTCCCGACACCCAGCACCAGCGAAATGATGACGATCCATTCCACCGCAACCGCCAGCGTGCTCATCATGTCGGGGCTGGGATAGCCGAGCGACGTGAGATAGCCGGCGTTGGGCGAACCAAACCCGGCGGTGAGAAGAAACAGGGCGGCGATCAGCAGACGCCCGATGAGAAGCAGCGCATCACGCATTCCCGTTGCCACGCTATCGGTGCACGACAGCAACGGATGCGACGAGCCGGTTGATTGCAGCGACATGACATTCCCTCCCCTATGATGCCGCTTCGCGTGGGCGGCTTTGTGCGCTAGCCTAACCCCATATCAACACCGGGAACAATCATTCTATTCACCGCAGACACTGCAACGCCGCCCACTGTCGGGCGCGCGCCCTTATGCCGTTGCGTGGGCCACCAAGTTCGGCCATCTTCGCATTGGCGCGTCCCATGTTTATGGGGAACGGCCGGGGTGGGCCACGGTGAGGGCGGCCTCGGCCGGCGAACGATGCGACCGTTATCGGTCGGTGAGTGGTGACGAATGGCCGTTCAACGGGCGATAGAAGGCAGCGGCCGGGAACCGGCCGCCGCGCCGACGGACGCCGAACAGGCGCCGCTCAAGCTTGAGCAGTTCCTGCCCTACCAGCTCAATGTCGTGGCGAATCTCGTCTCCCAGGCGCTGTCTCGGGTTTATGCGCGGCGCTACCGGATCGGCGTGCCGGAATGGCGGGTCTTGGTGACGCTCGGCCAGTTCGGCGTGATGACGGGCAAGGCGATCGGCACTCACACCCATATGCACAAGACCAAGGTGTCCCGCGCGGTCGCGCTTTTGGAAAAGCGCAAGCTTCTCGTCCGCAGGACTAACCGCGCCGACATGCGCGAGTCGTTTGTGTCGCTGACCGGGCCCGGCCGCGCGATCTATGAGGAACTGGCGCCGCACGCGCTCGATTTCGCGCGACGGCTGACCGACATCCTCTCCCCCGGCGATCGCGAGGCGTTCAACCGCGCGCTGCGGCAGATCACCGATCGATCGGCGCAACTCGTCGCCGAGACGATCAAGCAGGATGGCCCGATGGAGGATGCGTGAAACTTTATTCCTATTTCCGTTCCTCGGCGGCCTATCGCGTGCGCATCGCGCTCAATCTGAAAGGCATCGCCTACGAGACGGCATCCGTTCATCTGGTCAAGGAGGGCGGTCACAATAAGCGGCCGGAGTTCCGCGCCGTCAATCCGCAGATGCGCGTGCCGGTTCTGGTTACGCCCGCCGGCAACGTCCTGATCCAGTCGCTCGCCATCATGGAATATCTCGACGAGACCCATCCCGAACCGGCGCTGTTGCCGAAAGATCCGCTGGCGCGCGCCAAGGTGCGCGCGCTCGCCGAGCTGATCGCCTGCGACATCCACCCGCTCAACAATACCAGCCCGCTGCGTTACCTGAAGAACCAGATGCACCAGGAGCAAAGCGCGATCGATGCCTGGTACCATCATTGGGTCATCGCCGGCTTCGAGGCGCTCGAAGCGCTGATCGAGCCCGGCCCCTATGCCTGCGGCGACAAGGTCACACTGGCCGACCTCTGCCTGGTGCCGCAGGTCAATAATGCCCGGCGCCTGAAGGTGCCGCTGGACAAGTTTCCCAAAATCACCGGCGTTGACGCCGCCTGTCTGGCGCTTCCAGCCTTCGACCGCGCGCGTCCGGAAAATCAGCCCGACGCGGAGTGACTATGGCGCGTTCACACTTTAGTCACCATTGCGGGGCCTTATCCGCGACCCATTTGCGGGAAGGTTCGACGGAACCAGATCGGGACCGGCATGCTCGATAAATTTCGCTGGTTAGGCCAAGCCGGCCAGCAAACCGCGCTGGGCGGCATTGTCGGCGCCATGCTTGGCGCGGCCGCGCTCTCCGCGCCGGCGCTGGCGCAAGGCTACCCGGTGCCGCCGGCGCCTGTTCCACAAGCGCCGAACCAGGCGCAGTATCCGCAGCCGGCCTATCCGCAAGCGCCCTATCAGCCGTCATCGGCTCCGCCGCCAAACCAGACGCCGCTCAATCCGGCGACCACGAATCCGGTGTGCGTGCGGCTCGAAGGACAGCTCGCCGCGTTCGATCGCGGCACCGCCGACCCGGCCCGCACTGCCCAGATCCAGCAGTCCCAAGACGCTATCGCCAAGAAGCAGGCCGACATCGAT
Organism: uncultured Alphaproteobacteria bacterium; assembly: GCA_963816565.1. Lineage (GTDB taxonomy): Bacteria > Pseudomonadota > Alphaproteobacteria > Rhizobiales > Xanthobacteraceae > BOG-931. The sequence goes on from CAWFLM010000025.1 coordinate 146,204, forward strand.
CGCGCCACCGCGCAAGCGCACAAGTCCGGCTGCGCCGGCTCCGGTTTCTTTGCCTTGTTCTCGGCGCTGTCGCCGCAATGCGGGCCGATCACATCGCAGATCCAGCAGATGCGTGGCGATCTCGACCGCATGACGAGCGACCTGCAACAGTTGCAGAGCGGCACCTCCAATCAGGCCGACCAGCGCCGTGCGCTGATCGGGCAATTGGCGCAGAACAGTTGCGGCGCGCAGTACACCGCCGCAGCCAATTCGCAAGGCGGCCCGCAAGGCTTTTTCGACGCGCTGTTCGGCGGCGGCACGATCGTCAATCCGAACGGCGACGGTGCGCCAAACGGGACCTATCACACCGTCTGCGTGCGCAGCTGCGACGGTTATTATTTCCCGATCTCTTATTCGACGCTGCCGTCGCACTTCGCCGAGGATCAGCTGACCTGCCAGCGCGAATGCCCCGCTGCCGATGTCGCGCTTTATTCCTACCGCAATCCGGGCGAGAGCATGGATCAAGCGGTGTCGACCGCCGGGCAACTCTACACCGCGCTGCCGACCGCCTATCACTACCGCACGCAGCTCATCTCCGGCTGTTCGTGCCGCAAGCCGGGCGAGAGCTGGCAAGACGCGCTCAAGAATGCCGACGATTCCTCGACGCTGGTGAGCGGCGACATCGTCGTAACCGACCAGAACGCGAAAGCATTGTCGCAGCCGCCGAAGCCGGCCGGCAAACCGCCGGCCGCAGCCGTGGCGGGCAAGCCGGTCGCCAATACGGCGCCGGCGGCGGCGAACGCGGCCCCGGCCGACGATACGAAACACGCCGTGCGCGTCGTCGGGCCGCCCTTCCTGTCATCGTCGCAAATGCAGTCCGAACCGACGCCACACTAAATTGAGCATGATCTTATCCGACCTTGCTTCGCCCGCCGAAGCGGGCTTCGCGAAGGCGGGAAACCGGTTTCCACTTTTCGGGATCATGCACTGACGCGACGTCAAAAATCCGACGCGCCGGCCTTCGCCATCGTCGCACTATTGGCCGCGCCCTTGACCGGCGAGCCGTCGGCCGCGGCGGGCGGCGTACCCGGATCGGCGAAGCGATTGACGATCGGATAGCGGCGGTCGCGGCCGAAATTCTTCAGCGTCACCTTTACGCCCGGCGCCGCTTGCCGGCGCTTGTATTCGGCCAGATTGAGCATGCGCTCAATCTTCATCACGGTATCGCGGTCGAAGCCCGCCGCGACGATGGTCGCGGTCGATTCCTCGCGTTCGACCAGCCGCTCGAGAATTTGGTCGAGCACCTCGTAAGGCGGCAACGTATCCTGGTCGGTCTGGTTTTCGCGCAGTTCCGCGCTCGGCGCCCGGGTCATGACATTTTCGGGAATGACCGCGCGGTCGGGACCGCGCGCGCCGTCCGGCTTCCAGGCGTTGCGCAGCCGCGCCAGCCGATAGACTTCGGTCTTGTAGAGATCCTTGATCGGATTGAAGCCGCCGTTCATGTCGCCATAGAGGGTGGCGTAGCCGACCGACATTTCCGACTTGTTCCCGGTGGTCACCACCATCAGGCCGAATTTGTTGGAGACCGCCATCAGGATGACGCCGCGGGCGCGCGCCTGCAAATTCTCCTCGGTGACGTCGCGCGGCGCGCCGGCAAAAATTCCGGCAAGCGCCGTTTCGAGGCCGGCAACGGCGCTTTCGATCGGCACGATGTCGTAGCGCACGCCAAGCGCCTCGGCGACCGCGGCGGCATCGGTTCGCGATTCCTGTGACGTGTAACGGTAGGGCAGCATCACGCAACGCACCCGCTCGCGGCCCAAGGCATCGACCGCCATCGCCGCGCACAGCGCCGAATCGACGCCGCCGGACAACCCGAGCACGATGCCCTTGAAGCGGTTCTTCTCGACGTAATCGCGCAAGCCGAGCACGCAGGCGGCGTAATCCGATTTGTCGAGTTGCTCGGCCGGCGCCATCGGCCCCTCCGCGCAACGCCAGCCGCCGGCGTCGCGCGACCAATGCGTCATCACCACCATTTCGCGAAAGGCCGGCAACTGGAAGGCGATCGAGCGGTCGGCGTTGAGCGCAAACGAGGCGCCGTCGAACACCAATTCGTCCTGGCCGCCGACTTGATTGATGTAAATGAGCGGCAATCCCGCCTCGGTGACGCGCGCGACGCAGACATTGAGCCGCACGTCGATCTTATCGCGCCAGTAAGGCGAACCGTTGGGCACGATAAGGATTTCGGCGCCGGTTTCGGCGAGGCACTCGACGACATTCTCGTAATCGCCCCAGTCGGTCCAGGTGTCCTCGCAGACCGGCAAGCCGAGCCGCACGCCGCGAAAGCTGACCGGCCCGGGCACCGGGCCGGAGGCAAAGACGCGCTTCTCGTCGAACACGCCGTAATTCGGCAGGTTGACCTTGAAACGGATGGCGTCGATGCGGCCGCCGGCGAGCAGCGCATAGGCATTATAGAGCTTGCCGTCCTCCACCCAGGGCGCGCCCATGAGCACGGCGGGTCCGTCGTCGGCGGTGTCGCGCGCCAAGGCCTCGACCGCAGCCCGGCAGGCGGCCTGGAACGCCGGCTTGAGCACCAGATCCTCCGGCGGATAACCGGCGATAAAGAGCTCGGAGAACGCGACGATGTCGGCGCCGTCCCGCGCGGCTTCCGCCCGCGCCTTGCGGGCGCGTTCGAGATTGCCGGAGACGTCGCCGACGATCGGGTTAAGCTGCGCCACGGCGATGGCCAGGCGGTCGGCGGGACGCTGGTTCATGACACTAATAGAGAACGGATGACGCACGAGCGACGACGAACAAAAAACATTCAAGCCCTTGCCGCTGTCCTCTGCCGTCCGTCATCCGCTGCCCGTCCTCCGCTACAGCCCCGCCACCGCGGGCAACTGCGTCGTCGTGCCCAGGCGCTTTGTCTTGAGCAGGTCGGCCAGTAAAAACGAAATATCGATCGACTGCTCGGCGTTGAGCCGCGGATCGCACACGGTGTGATAGCGGTCGTTGAGGTCCTCGTCGCTGATGGCGCGGGCGCCGCCGGTGCATTCGGTGACGTTTTGGCCGGTCATTTCCAGATGCACGCCGCCGGGATAAACGCCTTCGGCGGCGCAGACCTGAAAGAAGCCGCGGACCTCTTTGAGGATCTGGTCGAACGGCCGGGTCTTGTAGCCGGTGACCGAGGTGATGGTGTTGCCGTGCATCGGGTCGCACGACCACACCACGTTGCGGCCTTCGCGCTTGACCGCACGCACCATGGCCGGCAACAGATCGGCAACCTTGTCGGCGCCGACGCGGCAGATCAGCGTCAGCCGGCCCGGTTCGTTGTCCGGATCGAGTATGTCGATGAGCTTGAGGAGCTCGTCCGGCTTCTGCGTCGGGCCGGTTTTCAGGCCGAGCGGATTCTTGATGCCCCGGCAGAATTCGACATGGGCGTGATCCGCCTGCCGGGTGCGATCGCCGATCCACACCATATGGCCGGACGTGCAATACCAGTCGCCGGTCGTAGAATCGACGCGGGTGAAGGCCTGCTCGTAGCCGAGCAGCAATGCCTCGTGGCTGGTGTAGAAATCGGTGGTGCCGAGGCTGGAATCGACGGCGAAGGTCAAGCCGCAGGCGCGCATGAAATCGAGCGCGCCGGAAACGCGGTCGGCCAGATCGCCATAGCGCTTGGACTGCGGCGAGCCGCGCACCGATTCGAGCATCCAGCGATGCACGTTATCGAGGCTGGCATAACCGCCTTTGGCGAACGCACGAAGGAGATTGAGCGTCGCCGCCGACTGGCGATAGGCCTCCAATTGCCGGCGCGGCTCCGGCGCGCGAGCTTCCGGCGTGAACTCGGTACTGTTGATGATGTCGCCGCGATAGACCGGCAGTTCGACGCCAGCGCGCTTTTCGGTCGGCGAGGTGCGCGGCTTGGCGAATTGACCGGCGATGCGGCCGACCTTCACCACCGGGCAAGCCGCCGCGTAAGTCAGAACCACCGCCATCTGCAAAAACACGCGAAAGAAGTCGCGGATATTGTTGGCGCCGTGCTCGGCAAAGCTTTCGGCGCAATCGCCGCCTTGCAGCAGGAAAGCCTGGCCGGCCGCGACCTTGGCAAGCGCACCTTTCAGATTGCGCGCCTCGCCGGCAAAGACCAGCGGCGGAAAGGTGGCAAGCTGCGCCTCGACGTCGGCAAGCGCCTTCGCGTCCGGATAAGCCGGCACCTGCAAGATCGGCTTGCCGCGCCAAGAATCCGGACCCCACTTCACCGCATTAGACAGCTTCGACATGGCAGCTCCAAACCGTCATCCCGGAGCGAGGCCGCAATCCATATTCACGAACGGTGGCTATGGATTAGGCCTTTGCCGCTCTCGCGGCAGGGCCGGAATGACGGGGATATATACACAACCCGTCGGGGCTGCGACAGCCCGGGAAACATCGCTTATTCCGCGGCTTCCCGGGCGAAGCTGGCGGTCTTCTTGCGCATGGTGACCAGCTCCTCGGCGGCAGTCGGGTGGAGTGCAATGGTCGCGTCAAAGTCGGCTTTCTTGGCGCGCATCCTTATGGCAACGGCGGCGAGTTGGGCCATTTCCGCGGCGCCCTCGCCGACCACATGGCAGCCGACCACGCGATCGGAATGGCCATCGACGATAAGCTTCATCAGCACCGTCGTGTCGCGACCGGACAACGTCGCTTTCAGCGGCTTGAACACGGCCTTGTAAACGTCGGTCCGCGCCAATCTTGCGCGCGCTTGTGTCTCGGTCAGGCCGACCGTCCCGACTTCGGGTTCGGAGAATACCGCGGTCGGCACTTCGGAGTGATCGACGGCCGTCGGCTTGCCGCCGAATACGGTGTCGGCGAAGGCGTGGCCCTCGCGGATGGCGACCGGGGTGAGATTGATGCGGTTGGTGACATCGCCCACCGCGTAAATATTCGCCGCCGCCGTGCGCGAATATTCGTCGACAGCGATGCCGCCATCGCTTCCGATCTCGACGCCGGCCTCCTTGAGCCCGAGCTTGGCGACGTTGGGATACCGGCCGGTCGCGAACATGACGCGGTCGGCGGTGATGGAATTGCCGCTCGACAGCCGCACCGAATAATGCCCGGCGGCTTTTTCAATCGCCGCCACCTTGCAGCCGGTGAGAACCCGGATGCCGTGCGCTTCCAGCTCGACGCGCAAGTGCTGGCGCACGTCGTCGTCAAAGCCACGCAAAATATTCTCGCCGCGATAGACCAGCGTCACCTGCGACCCGAGTCCTGCGAAAATGCCGGCGAATTCGACGGCGATGTAGCCGCCGCCCTGGATCACGACGCGGCGCGGAAGCTCCGGCAGATGAAACGCTTCGTTCGAGGTGATGGCGTGCTCGAGGCCGGGGATCGGATCGCCGTAGCTCGGCGCGCCGCCGGTCGCGATCAGGATATAGGCTGCCCGCACCCGCTCGCCGGTCGCCAATTGCACGGTGTGAGCGTCAACGAGCACGGCCCGGCTTTTCGCCACTTTGACACCGGCCTTGTTGAGCGTCGCGCCGTAAGCCGCCTCCAATCGGGCGATTTCGCGATCCTTGTTGGCGATCAACGTCGCCCAATCGAACGCGGTTTGCGACACGGTCCAGCCGAAGCCGGCGGCATCCTCGAATTCGCCGCGAAAACGCGATGCGTAGACCAAGAGCTTCTTCGGCACGCAGCCGCGAATGACGCAGGTACCGCCGAGCCGATACTCCTCGGCGACCATAACGCGCGCGCCGTGCTCGGCGGCAATGCGCCCAGCGCGCACGCCGCCCGAACCGCCTCCGATAACGAAAAGATCGACGTCGTGATCAGCCATGTTGCTTCGTCGCGTTACATATCGTGGCCACGTTTCTTCATTTCTTCGCGCATGTCGCCAATGACTTCCGCGGATAGACTGTCTCCCCATGCGCCGGCGCTCGCGATCGAACTCCTGAATCACCTTCGGCTCCTCGACCAGCGCCTTTCTGCCGACCGGCGATTGGTAGAAGGCGAGCAATTGCTTCAATTCCGGCTCGGTAAAATGGATCGCATAGATGCGCGCGGTCGAATCGACGAGCTCGCTGACCCGGGGAGCGAATTTCTTTTCCTCGATCGCGGTGACCTCGTTGAGGTCCTTCGACCACATGAAGTTGGTCTGCATGAACATATCTCGGGTCTTATCGACCACGCCGCGCACTAGCGGCACGAATATATTCTGGACGCCTTTGATCTCGACGATCTGCTTGGCGATCAACAGCGAAGCGGGCGACGGCTGAGGGGCGGCTGGCGCCGGGGCCTGGGCCGCGGCGGGTCCGACGACCCCGCTCACAAACAGCGCGACCAGCAGAACCATCACGTGACGCGTGGAGAAACTGGCGAACATAGGCGCACTCCCTTCGTGCTTGAGATCAGGGTCGCTCGACAAGCCGCACCCCGTGCGGACCGGCGACAATAGCAGTCCCGGCGAGGCCGATGAACAAACCGTGTTCCATGACGCCCGGGATGCCGGCAAGCCTATTCGCCAGATCCGGCGGATCGGTAATGCGCTGCAATTGGGCGTCCAGCAGCCAGTGCCCGCCATCCGTGACGAAAGCGTGGCCGTTCTGGGTCAGGCGCAGGGGCGCCGGACCGGGACATCCTGCGGCGGCAGCGGCCGCTTCGACCGCGCGGCGCGTGGCGGTGGCGCCAAACGGCACGATTTCGATCGGCAGCGGAAAGCGACCGAGGACCGGGACCCATTTCGACTCGTCGGCGATGACCACCATTTTTGCCGAGGCCGACGCCACGATCTTCTCGCGTAACAGCGCCCCGCCGCCGCCCTTGATCAGGGTCAAATCGGGCGCGATTTCATCGGCGCCGTCGACGGTCAGATCGAGCTCGGGCATGTCGTCGAGCGTGGTGAGCGGGATGCCGAGCCGAGCCGCCTGCGCGCGCGTCGCCTCTGAGGTCGGGACTGTGGCGACCTCGAGCCCGCTATGCACCCGCTCGGCCAACAATTCGACAAAGGCCTGCGCCGTCGAACCGGTCCCCAGTCCGAGCCGCATGCCCGAGCGCACCAAATCAACGGCGCGGGCGGCCGCGGCCCGTTTGTAAGCGTCGACGTCCATGACGGGCTGTGTAGCCGCCTTCCGACTTCTATCCTAGAGGCTTGCGATCCTGGAGGCTTGCGTTGCCGCCCCTCCACGGCTACCGGGAAGATCATGCTCACCATCGTTTTCGATCTCGACGGCACGCTGATCGATACCGCCCCCGATCTGATTTCGACGCTCAATCTCATTCTCGGCCGCGAAGGCCTGCCGCCGGTCGAATACGACGCCGCCCGGCGCATGATCGGCGGTGGCGCGAGGGGCATGATCGAAAAAGCGCTCGCCGCCGAAGGCCGGCCCGGCTCGAAAGCCGACCTCGATCGGATGTTCGGCGCGTTTATCGAATATTACGCGGCCCATATCGCCGACCGCTCGCGCCCATTCCCGCAACTTGAGGCGACGCTCGATCGCCTTGCCGGCGAGGGTCATCGCCTCGCGGTCTGCACCAACAAGCTGGAATGGCTTTCGGTCAGGCTGCTCGACACGTTGCAACTGACCCGGCATTTTGCCGCGATCTGCGGTCAAGATACGTTCGGCGTCCAAAAGCCCAATCCGAAAATGCTGCGGCTTACGATCGAGCGCGCCGGCGGCGAGACCAGCCGAGCCATCATGGTCGGCGATTCCGGGACGGATATCCGCACCTCCCGCGCCGCGACCGTGCCGGTGATTGCGGTGGATTTCGGCTATAGCGAAGTGCCGATCGCGCTTTTGCGTCCCGACCGGATCATCGGCTCATTTGCCGACCTGCCGGCAGCCATTCGCGATATCGAGGCTGGTCGCGCGTGACGGGTGGTGTGTGGTCGCCTGGCCACACCCGGAGAAAGGATTCGTTAGGGTTAACACGGCGGCGCGACGCCGGGCCCCGCGCCAAGACCGGCCGCACGGCACAAGGGTGTCGATAAATCCTTGTTGTTCCATCATTTCTTTGCGGCCGCCCGCCGCGCTCGATGGCGCCATGATTGAGCGCGCCGTGGCGAAGAGTTACTGGCGCCGCAAGACGTTGGAGAGCTTCCCGCTTTACCCAAAAACCCGAGCGGCCTAGGTTCAAGCTCAGGGGCGGGGAGTATCTTTATGTTGCGTATTCGGCCGTTCGCCGTCGCCAAGCTTGTCGTGTGCGCCACCATCGCGGGCGCCACACTGGCAGGCTGCTCGAGTTCGGGCTCCTCCTCCGACTGGTTCAAGCCGTCACCGCCGCCGCCCCAAGTCATTCGGTTCGACTCGGTGCCGCCAGGCGCGAACGTTCAGACCGCGCAAGGTCAAACTTGTTCGACGCCATGTGCGCTGGCGCTGCCGATGAATAGCCAAGCCGTCGCTTTTTCGCTCAACGGCTACGTCCCGCAATCGATTCAGCTTTCGGTCCAGCAGCCGGAAGGCTCCTTGTTTAGCACCCCACCGCCGAATTTGGTGCCGAACCCCGTCGTGGCTCAGCTGCAAGTGGTCCCTCCCGCGCCACGCAAGGAGGTCAAGCCGAAGCCGCGCAAGATGGTCGCACGGCCAAAGCCAGCCGCGCCAAGGTCCGCCGCGCCGCGGCCGGCGATGACAACGGGACCCACACAGCCATCGATCGCCGCCCCCGAGCAGCAGCCGGCGCAGGACAACGTGTTTCCGCCGCCGCCGCCGGCCAATTCGCCGTCGCCCTTCCCGCCGCCGCCGCAACCGCGATAACCGCCAGCGGCATCCACGCCGTCGGGAAACATTCTGGACGATCAGGGCTTTATCCGGCACACTCGCCCGCCTATCTGGTGAGATATGGATAGCGTGTCAGACAGCCTGCCAAGCTTGGAACTTTTGGGCGCAGCCGGGCGTCCGGAACTGGTCGATCCGTTCGGCCGGGCCATCACCTATCTCCGCGTCTCGGTGACCGACCGCTGCGACTTCCGCTGCGTCTATTGCATGGCGGAAAACATGTCGTTTTTGCCGAAGGCCGAGGTGCTCACCCTCGAGGAGCTCGACCGGCTGTGCTCGGCCTTCGTGGCCCGCGGCGTGCGCAAGCTGCGCCTGACCGGCGGCGAGCCGCTGGTCCGGCGCGGCATCATGACGCTCGTTCATTCGCTGTCGCGCCACCTGCGTTCGGGCGCGCTCGATGAGCTGACTTTGACCACCAACGGCTCGCAGCTCGCCAAATATGCCGGCGAGCTTGCCGGAGCGGGTATCCGCCGTATCAACGTGTCGCTCGATACGCTCGACGCCGACAAATTCCACGCCATCACCCGTTGGGGATCGCTGGACCAGGTGCTCGCGGGCATCGATGCCGCGCAGGCCGCCGGGCTGAAAATCAAGATCAATACGGTAGCGCTCAAGGGCGTCAACGAGGACGAGTTTCCGCATCTGATCGACTGGGCGCATGGCCGCGGCATGGATTTGACGCTGATCGAAGTCATGCCGCTTGGCGAAATCGGCGAAGGCCGGCTCGATCAATATCTGCCGCTTTCGCTGGTGCGCGCCGGCCTTGCCAAACGTTTCACGCTCGAAGACACCGACTATCGCACCGGCGGCCCTGCCCGCTATATGCGCGTCGCCGAAACCGGCGGCCGGCTCGGTTTCATCACGCCACTGACCCACAATTTCTGCGAATCCTGCAATCGCGTGCGGGTCACCTGCACCGGCACGCTCTATATGTGCCTCGGCCAGGAAGATGCCGCCGATCTGCGCAAACCGCTGCGCGCCTCGGAGGGTAACGAACTCCTGTTCGCCGCCATCGACGAAGCCATTTCGCGCAAACCCAAGGGCCACGATTTTGTTATCGACCGCCGCCATCAGCGGCCGGCGCTGGCGCGGCATATGAGCGTCACCGGGGGGTAAAAGAGTAGCCCGGATCTCGCTTCGTTCACGCGAGCTAAAACGATTGCAGCACCAACGCTGCCGCCGCAAACTCGGCATGACGAAACGCGCGCCGCTCCATCGCCATCTCGTCTATGCCCCACTGCGCCATATTCCAGTCCTCATCGACATGGGCGGCCTGCCACGCCGCCGCGGCGGATAGCGCACCGCGCGCCATGGCAAGCGCGATCAGCGCCGAACCGGTCAGCGTCGTGATCACGTGCAGAGCGCCAAGCCGCCATGGATCGGTTGGCATCGCGGCGGCAGCAGCCTTCAACGCGGTCTCGGGCTGCGCCACGTGAACGACGCCCTCGCCGAGCTTGAAATGTGCGCCAAGCGTATCGCGCGCCCAGGCGAGGATCGGGTCCCAAAGCGCTGCTTGACGCTCGCGCAGCTCTTGCGGGCTGGCCGCGCGATAGAACAGGAGATCGGAGGCCAGATATTTTTCGATTTCAGCAGCCACCGGACCCGGCTTCTCGGCAACACCGTCGATAATCGCATTGGCAAGCCGCGTCAGCGGCATTTTGGCCGGATCGATCACCTCGCGCTGAGCGTCCCATTCCGCGGCGATCGCCTGGGCGAGCGCAAGCTTAGGCGCGGCTAGTGGGCGGCGCGCGGGGGTGCGCACTGGCTGGCCGTCAAGCGTCACGGCATAGCCGTCCCCGGCCTCCTGCACGCCGGCCGCGGCGTAGAAGCGGGGCCGTAAGGCCGGCCGGGCACCGCGGCGGGCGGCCGTGAGCGGGTCGTCGCGTGGGATGGTTTCGAACAGGTCGCGCATTTATGACGATTTATCTCATGTATTCAGTAGGTTACATTACCCTATGGCGCCGGCAATTTTGGCCGCCCGACAATCGCTCCCAGTCGCGCTCTTGTTAACAGCCATCACCGGGAAATCCTTGTTATAACAATGGAGAAGCGGTGGAAATTCATTCCCCTCTCGACTAGTATCCGGCGCCGGATTCGGTTACGGGACCGCCGGAAGAGGAAAGTCCACGCAGCAGCGTTCCTACCGCCGCGTAAAGAGCGGGTGGCTGCGTGCATGAGGAGTCAATGAAAACTACCGATATTTCGGTCCCGGATTATTTCCACAAAGTGGTGGATTGCCAGTGGGCCTGTCCGGCGCACACGCCGGTCCCCGAATACATCCGTTTGATCGCCGCGGGCCGCTACAGCGACGCCTACATGATCAATTGGGAATCCAATGTGTTTCCGGGCATTCTCGGACGCACTTGCGATCGCCCCTGCGAGCCGGCCTGCCGTCGCGGCCGCGTCGAGAAGGAGCCGGTCGCGATCTGCCGGCTAAAGCGCGTCGCTGCCGACTTCAAGGACGACATCCGCGACCGGCTGCCGAAAGCGCCGGAAAAGAAGAACGGCAAGCGCATCGCGCTGGTCGGCGGCGGTCCGGCCTCGCTCGCGGTGGCGCGCGACCTGGCGCCGATGGGCTACACTTGCGTGGTGTTCGATGCCGATCCGCAATCCGGCGGCATGATGCGGACGCAAATTCCGAAATTCCGCTTGCCGGAAAAGGTGCTTGACGAGGAATGCCAGTACATCCTCGATATCGGCATCGAATTTATCGGCGGCAAGCGCATCGACAGCCTCAAAGCGCTGCTCGCGGAAGATTTTGACGCCATTTTCGTCGGCTGCGGCGCGCCGCGCGGCCGCGACCTCGAAATTCCCGGCCGCAACGAAGCGAAAAAGAACATCCATATCGGCATCGATTGGCTGTCCAGCGTCTCGTTCGGACACATCGATAAGATCGGCAAGCGCGTCATCGTGCTTGGCGGCGGCAACACCGCGATGGATTGCTGCCGTTCTTCGCGCCGGCTCGGCGGCGAGGACGTCAAGGTCATCGTGCGCTCCGGCTTCGAGGAGATGAAAGCGTCGCCGTGGGAAAAAGAAGACGCGATGCACGAGGACATTCCGATCTTCAATTATCTGGTGCCGAAGGAATTCATCCACGACAACGGCAAGCTCACCGGCGTCTTGTTTGAGAAGGTCAAAGCGGTGCGCGACGAGAACGGCCGCCGCAATCTGGTGCCGACCGGAGAGCCCGACGAGCTGTTCCCGTGCGACGATGTTCTGGTCGCGGTCGGCCAAGAGAACGCGTTCCCCTGGATCGAGCGCGATTGCGGCATCGAGTTCGACAAATGGGACATGCCTAAAGTCGATCCCAAGACCATGGCCTCGACCAATCCCAAAGTGTTCTTCGGCGGCGACGCCGCGTTCGGGCCGAAGAACATCATCTGGGCGGTGGCGCACGGCCACGAGGCCGCGATCTCGATCGACCGTTTCTGCCGCGGCGAGGACGTCAATGTGCGACCGGCGCCGCAGATCGCGGTGTCGAGCCAGAAGATGGGCATCCACGAATGGTCCTATGACAACGAGATCACGCTGGATAAGCGCTTCCGGGTGCCGCATCGCGAGAAAGTCGTGTCGCTGCGCGACATCAAGGCCGAAGTCGAGCTCGGCTACGACCTTGAGCTGGCGCTCAAAGAATCCGAGCGCTGCCTCAATTGCGATGTGCAGACCGTATTCACCGGTCAGCTCTGCATCGAATGCGACGCCTGCGTCGACATCTGCCCGATGGACTGCATCACCTTTACGCAAAACGGCGAGGAAGCCGAGCTTCGCTCCCGCCTGCAGGCGCCGGCGAAGAACCTCACCCAGGATCTCTATGTCGCCAACGACCTGAAAACCGGCCGCGTCATGGTCAAGGACGAGGACGTCTGCCTGCATTGCGGGTTGTGCGCCGAACGCTGCCCGACCGGCGCCTGGGACATGCAGAAATACCTGATCGACATGACTCACGCGGAACAAGCATGCCAATCCAGAGCGTAAACGACTTCGTCGTCCGGTTCGCCAACGTCAACGGCTCGGGTTCGGCGAGCGCCAACGAGCTGTTTGCCCGCGCGGTGCTGCGCATGGGCGTGCCGGTCAGCCCGCGCAACATCTTCCCGTCCAACATCCAAGGCCTGCCGACCTGGTATGAAGTACGCGTCACCGAGGCCGGTCATCTCGGCGCTCGCGGCGGCATCGATCTGATGGTCGCGATGAATCCGCAGACCTGGGACAAGGACGTCGCCTCGATCGAGCCCGGCGGCTACCTGTTCTACGATTCGACGAAGCCCATGCCGGCCTCGAAATTCCGCGACGACATCACGGTGCTCGGCGTGCCGCTCACCGCGATTACCAATTCGACCTATACCGATCCGCGCCAGCGCCAGCTGTTCAAGAACATCATCTATCTCGGCGCGCTGTCGGCATTGCTGGACATGGATCCGAAGGCGATCGAGGCGCTGATCGGCGAGCAATATAAGGGCAAGGAAAAGCTCTTGTCGTCGAACGTCCATGCGCTGCATCTCGGCCGCGACTGGGCGCTGCAGAACCTGAAGTGTCCGATCGGGATACGGGTGCAAAAGTCGGACAAAGTCGGCGACCGCATTTTCATCGAGGGCAATTCGGCCGCCGCGCTGGGCGCGGTCTACGGCGGCGCCACCGTTTGCGCCTGGTATCCGATCACGCCGTCGTCCTCGCTCGCCGACGCCTTTACCAGCCATTGCAAGAAGTTGCGCCACGACCCGGCGACCGGCAAGGCGAAATACGCCATAGTCCAGGGCGAGGACGAGCTGGCCTCGATCGGCATCGTTATCGGCGCATCGTGGAACGGCGCCCGTGCCTTTACCGCGACCTCGGGCCCGGGCATTTCGCTGATGCAGGAATTCATCGGCCTGTCCTATTTCGCCGAAATCCCCGCCGTTATCATGGACGTGCAGCGCGCCGGGCCGTCGACCGGCATGCCGACCCGCACCCAGCAATGCGATTTGATCTCCTGCGCCTATGCCTCGCACGGCGACACTAAGCATATCCTGCTGTTTCCCGAAGACCCGCACGAGGCGTTCGATTTCGCCGCGCAGGCGTTCGACCTGGCGGAGCGGCTGCAGACCGCGATCTTCCTGATGCTCGATCTCGATATTGGCATGAACCACCGGCTGTGCCGGCCGCTGCACTGGGACGACAACAAGCAGTACGACCGCGGCAAGGTCATGACCGCCGCGATGCTCGACGAGGGGCGCGACTTCGGCCGCTATCTCGACGTCGACGGCGACGGCATCGCCTACCGCACCTATCCCGGCACCCATCCGACCAAGGGCTCGTTCTTCACCCGCGGCACCTCGCGCGACCGCTACGCGCGCTACACCGAGGAAGGCCCGGCCTACGCCGACAATATGCAGCGGCTGTTGCGCAAATTCGAGACCGCCAAGGACCTGGTGCCGCGGCCGCTCCAGGCCAACGCGCAGAAGCCGACCAAATACGGCGTGATCTATTACGGCTCGACCTCGCCGGCGATGGACGAGGCGGCCGGGATGCTGGAGGCGGCAGGCCACCAGCTCGATCGGCTGCGCCTGCGCGCCTTTCCGTTTCATTCCAGCGTGACGAGCTTCGTCGCCGACCATGATTTCGTCTACGTGGTCGAACAGAACCGCGACGCGCAGCTTCGTTCGCTGATCGTCAACGAGATCGGCATCGATCCGGTGCGGCTTATTCCGATCCTGCATTACGACGGCACGCCGATCACGGCGCGTTTCATCGCCAAGGCGATCGGCGAGCACCAGGATCAGCTTAAAGTGACCCCGCTGCGCAAGGTGGTGTCATGACCGAGGTAATCTCATGACTTACGTCGTCAAGCCGAAATTCCACCACCCGGATCTGCCGAAGAACGCGCTGGGCTATACCCACCGCGATTATGAGGGCAAAGTCTCGACGCTGTGCGCCGGCTGCGGCCACGATTCAATCACGGCCGCGATCATCGAAGCATGTTTCGAACTGTCGATCGAGCCGCACCGCGTGGCGAAGATTTCCGGCATCGGCTGCTCGTCGAAGACCCCGGACTACTTCCTCGGCAACTCGCACGGGTTTAACTCGGTGCACGGCCGCATGCCCTCGGTGCTCACCGGCGCCAATCTCGCCAATCGCGAGCTGATCTATCTCGGCGTATCCGGCGACGGCAACTCCGCCTCGATCGGGCTCGGACAGTTCGCTCACTGCATGCGCCGCGGCGTCAACATGGTCTATATCGTCGAGAACAACGGCGTCTACGGCCTGACCAAGGGTCAGTTCTCGGCGACCGCCGACCGCGGCTCGAAGTCCAAGCGCGGCGTCACCAATACCGACAGCGCCATCGACATGGTGGGACTTGCGCTGCAGCTCGGCGCCAGCTTCGTCGCGCGCTCGTTCTCCGGCGACAAGAAGCAGCTCGTGCCGATCATCAAGGCGGCGATCGAGCACGAAGGCGCAGCCTTCATCGACGTGATCTCGCCGTGCGTCGCGTTTAACAATCACGCCGGCTCGACCAAGAGCTTCGACTACGTCCGCGAGCACAACGAGGCGGTCAATTTCCTCGACGTCATCACCGGCCGGGCGCCGATCCACGTCGACTACGCCCCGGGCACCGTCGAATTGGTCGAACAGCACGACGGCACGACGCTGGCTTTGCGCAAGCTCAACGCCGAATACGACGTGCATGACCGGCTTGCCGCCATGACCTTCATCGCGCACCACGCTTCGCAAGGCCAGATCGTCACCGGGCTCCTCTATGTCGAGGAGGAGGCGGCCGATCTCCACGGCCATCTCAATACCGTCGAAGCACCGCTCAATACGCTTGGCGAGAAGGAACTGTGCCCGGGCTCCGCGGTGCTCGATAAGATCAACGCCGGCCTGCGCTGATCGGCATACGCATTTCAGACTTTAAGAGTCCTGATCGCTTCGATCATTTCCTTCGGCGGCTCCATTTTGATCGCCGGCACCTTGCCGGTTTCAAGGAGACTCTTCAGCGCCGACAGGATCGCCGGCCAGCCCATGCGGCCGCCGGACAGGATCGCGTCGGGCACCTGCCACGAATGCGATTCCGTCATGGTCAGACGCACCGCTTCGCCGGCGGGCGCGATGTCGTAAGTGACGCGGCAAGCGGGCAGCTTGCGGAAGTCTTCCGGCCAGGCAACCTGCCATGTTACCGAAAGCCGGCGCGGCGGATCGTATTCCAGAACCTCGCCATGCACATTGACGTTGCCGTCCGGCAGGCGGAGCTTGAACGCGCCGCCGCGCCTCGGCTCGATCTCGACGCTGCGATCCCAGAAATATTTCCGGGTGAATTCAGATGAGGTGAGCGCCTGCCACACCTTTTCGGGCGTGGCGGCGATGTAGATGACGTAAATGGTTTTTGGCTCGAATGATAAGGGCATCGTGCACGACCTGACCGGTGCAATTCGTATCACAAGTCGCGATCGGGATCGCGATCACTGCACGCAGCCGCCCATGTATTGGCTGCTTGCGGTGCCAGGCACGTTATAAAGGCCGGACTGGAAGACGCAGCGCGAGGCGCGGTCCTGGAACGTCTCGGCGCCGTGCGGCAGATTGGGGACCGGGTTCGTCACGCCGGGAACGATAGAGGGACCTTGCTCCTGCGATACCGACGGAAGCGTGAGCTTGCCGCTGCCTTCGGGAGGGATGAGCGTCGTCCGCGGCAGCGCTGTCGGCAGCACCGACCCTGACGAGCCGCGCGTGGCGACAAACACACCCGGCCGATGCAGTTTGGCGACGAACCGCTCATGGCCAAGGAGGCTCGGGTGGCGATGCGCCGGCAGCGCGACCGTTGCCGCCTGATGGTGCCTTGTGCCCGGCTCAGGCGCCATGATCGTGTCGGGATAGCCCGGGTAGCCTTGCGCAACGGCATAGCCGGGCGCCGTGACAAGAAGCGCCAAAAACAGGCAAAAGCCATGCTGGAGGCGGATGGCCATGGTCAATCCGGTGCCGCGCCCGCTTCATTAATCCCCAAGGTGCGGGGTCTGTTCCGATCAATCCTCCGGCGCGTCCTCGATGGGATCGTAGCGCTTGGCGTCGAGCCCAAGGAGATTCCACGACTGGTGCATATGCGGCGGCAGCGGCGCGGTCACGTCGATCACCCCGCCGCGCGGATGCGGCACCGCGATGCGGCGCGCCAATAGATGCAGCTTGTTCTGCATGCCGCCGGGCAGCTGCCAATTTTCCAGCGAAAAATATTTCGGGTCGCCGACGATCGGATGGCCGATATGGTTCAGGTGCGCGCGCAATTGATGCGTGCGGCCGGTCACCGGCTTGAGCGAAAGCCAGGCCAGCAGCGGTCCCGACGTCTCGACCACGGCGTAATAGGTGACGGCATGCATTGCGCCCTTTTCACCGTGCTGCGCGATGCGCATGAACGATTCGTCCTCGCGCTCCTGTTTGGCAAGGAAGGTCGAGACGCGACCCTGCTGCACCTTCGGCACGCCGGCGACCAGCGCCCAATAAATCTTGCGCGCCGAGCGTGAGCGGAAGGTTTTGGCAAGCGCCGTCGCCGCAAAACGGGTCTTGGCGACGAGCAGACAGCCAGCGGTATCCTTGTCGAGCCGGTGCACCAACCGCGGCCGCTGACCGTGGGCGTCGCGCATGACTTCCAGGAGGCCATCGATGTGGCGCGTGGTGCCGGAGCCGCCTTGCACCGCAAGCCCCAGCGGCTTGTTGAGCACCAAGACGTCATCGTCCTCATAGAGCGTGATGGATTTGAGGAATTCGCGGGTTTTCTCATCCGCTTCGTTACCTGGCGCACGGGGTTTCGGCTGGTCGAGCCGCAGCGGCGGAATGCGCACGGTCTGCCCGGCCTCCAGCCGGTTCTTCGGCTGAGTGCGCTTGCCATTGACCCTCAGCTCGCCTTTACGGATGACGCGCTGGATGTGGGAGAAGCTCAGTCCCGGAAACCGCGCTTCCAGAAAGCGGTCGACGCGCATACCGGATTCGTCTGGAGTGACGGTGGTGTTTTGCACACTGGTCGGCATCGGAGCCGACGCATTTTTCTGTTCCCCGTCATCCTGAGGTGTGCGCTGACGGCGCACCTCGAAGGATGCTGCCCGAGCGCCGCCCGAAATCGAATTTTTCGATTTCGGATTGTTTGAGTGGTCAAGTCGGCCATGGCCGACTTGAGTGCCGTCGCCGCGTCTGAAATCGGCTTTGCCCGATCTCGGTTTTCTGAACTGCAAGTCGGCTTTGACCGACTTGTTGGCTCGCGGCGCTCGCGCCTCAGGGTGACGGAACGCGCGCTTTGACTTCCCGTCAGGCCGATGCCGCGGCCCGGCCATCTGCCGGCCGCCGCCAGGCTGACGCGGTCCGCGGCTGCCTCTCAACTGCCGCTCCGTTCGCGCCGTAGCTTCGCCCAATAGTCGAGCCGCTTCCTGATCTCGCGCTCAAAGCCGCGCTCGGGTGGATCGTAGAATTGCCGGCGGCCGAGCGCCTCCGGGAAATAATCCTGGCCGGAAAATGCCTCGTCCGTGTCGTGATCGTATGCATAGCCCGAGCCGTAGCCCTCGGTTTTCATCAGCTTGGTCGGCGCATTGAGGATGTGCTTGGGCGGCAACAGCGAACCCGCTTCCTTCGCCGTACGCATGGCCTCGCCGAATGCGACATAGGTGGCGTTCGATTTCGGCGCGGTGGCGACGTAAATGACGGCTTCGGCAATTGCGAGCTCGCCCTCGGGGCTCCCGAGGAAATCATAGGCGTCCTTGGCGGCATTGGCGACGAGGAGCGCCTGCGGATCGGCCAGCCCGATGTCTTCGACCGCCATGCGCACGACCCGACGCGCCAGATAGAGCGGGTCCTCACCGGCGTCGAGCATGCGGCAGAGATAATAGAGCGCGGCGTCGGCATCGGAGCCGCGCACCGATTTATGCAACGCGCTGATCAGATTGTAATGGCCATCCTGCTTCTTGTCGTAGATCGGTGCGCGCCGCTGCACGACCTCTTGCAGGCCCGCGGCATCGAAAGTCTCGCCGGCCCGCGCCGCCCGCCAGACTTCTTCAGCCAGCGTCAGAGCGGCGCGGCCGTCGCCGTCGGCCATGCGCAAAAGCGCGGAACGCGCGTCTTGGTCGAGCGGCAGCTTCTTGCCCTCGATCGTCTCGGCGCGGGCGAGCAGCTTTTCGATCGCTGCGGCGTCGAGCGGCTTGAACACCAGAACGCGGGCGCGCGACAAAAGCGGCGCAATCAGCTCGAACGACGGATTTTCGGTGGTGGCGCCAACCAGCACGATGGTGCCGTCCTCCATCACCGGCAGGAAGGAATCCTGCTGCGCGCGGTTGAAGCGATGTATCTCATCGACGAAGAGCAGCGTGCCCTGCCCGGTCTCGCGGCGCAGCCGCGCGGCGTCGAACACTTTCTTCAAGTCCGCGACGCCGGAGAAAATCGCCGAGATTTGCTCAAAATAGAGTTCGGTCGCGTGAGCGAGCAAGCGCGCCACCGTGGTCTTGCCGGTGCCGGGCGGCCCCCAGAAGATCAGCGAGCCGAGCGAGCGGGTGTCGAGCATACGGGTGAGCGCGCCGTCGCGGCCGAGCAAATGATCCTGCCCGACCACCTCGCCGAGCTGGTCGGGGCGGAGCTTATCGGCGAGCGGCCGCGGCGCATCACGTTCGAGGCCGGCGGCGGCGAACAGGCTTGGTCCCTTTTGCTTGGGGCGCGAGCTCATCCGGAAAACATGACGGAAATCTGCTGGCCGCCGCGCATGAGCGTAATGCGCCATTGCCGGCTGCCGGTGCCGGCGACGCGTTCGAGATCGGCGGGCTTTTCGATCTTCTGGTTGTTGACGGCAACGATGATGTCGCCCTTCTGAAAGCCGATCGACTGCGCCTCCGAGCCGGCCGCGACGTCGCTGACGACAACCCCTTGCGTATTCGGATCGAGGTGCATTTCGTCGGCCAATGCCGGCGAAAGATTTGCCACCGTGGCGCCGCGGAACGGCGAGGCGGCGCGAATCGCAACCTCCTCGCGCGGCGTATCCGGCAGGCTCTGCAAGGCGACCGCTGCGACGATGGCGTGGCCCTGCCGCATGACGCCGAGCTGCGCGCTGCCGCCGAGCGGCTTGGTGGCGAAGCGATAGTTGAACGCGGTCGGATCGTCGACTTCGGTGCCGTCGACGCTGACGATGACGTCGCCGGTCTTGATCCCGGCGCGCGCCGCCGGACTGTCGGCGGCGACGCTCGCCACCAATGCGCCGCTCGGCCGTTGCAGACCGAGGCTGTCGGCGATGTCCGGCGTCACCTCCTGGAGCTTGGCGCCGAGCCAGGGCCGCTTGACCGCCCCGCTGCCGTCCTCCGCGGAGGCGACCACCACGCGAACCATATTCGCGGGGATGGCAAAGCCGATGCCCTGCGATCCGCCGGAGCGCGAATAGATCGCCGAATTGAGCCCGACCATACGGCCGTTCATATCGACCAAGGGGCCGCCGGAATTGCCGGGATTGATGGCGGCGTCGGTCTGGATGAAGAACTGATAGTCGCTGATGCCGACGTCGGTGCGCGCCACCGCCGAGATGATGCCGTGCGTCACGGTCTGGCCGACGCCGAACGGATCGCCGATCGCCAGCACCACGTCGCCCACTTGCAGATCGTCGGAATTGGCGAATTGCAGCGTCGGGAAGCGCTCCTTGGCGCCCTTGATGCGCAACACGGCGAGATCGCTGCGTTGATCTTTCAGCACGATGTCGGCGGCGAATTCGCGCTTGTCCGACAACGCCACCTTAACTTCGCTGGCGCCTTCGATGACGTGATAGTTGGTGACGATGAGGCCTGACGGGTCGACGACGACGCCGGAGCCGAGCGAGCGCTCGACCTGCTGGCGCGGCACCGCGCCGAAGAACTGGCGGAAGAACGGATCGGCCAAAAATGGATTGTTGTTCTCGACAACATGCTCGGCGTAGACGTTCACCACCGCCGGCGCCACCCGTTTGACGATCGGCGCGAAGGACAGCTGCAGCTGGGCCGGCGAGGCCGGCACCTGGCGGTCCTGCGCGCTCGCGCCCGGCGCGAACGCGACCAAGAGCCCGATGACGACGGCAATGGCCGAAACGGACCAACGCGGCATGAAAAACCCCGATTAATACGGCCGCATATAGGTGACCGACCGAGGCATGAGAAGGGCGCGGTGCGGGCCCGCGGCGCTAAGCCGGCACGGCCGCTTCCGCTTCGCCGCGGCGCTCTTGGACCGGGCCGGAATCCAGCCCTTTCGCATCGACGTCGCGATCGACGAATTCGATCACCGCAACCGGCGCGGAATCGCCGTAGCGGTAGCCGGCCTTCATGACGCGGGTATAGCCGCCATTGCGCTCCTTGTAGCGCGGGCCGATCACGTCAAACAGCTTCTTGACCATGGCAAGGTCGCGCATCTGGGCGATCGCCTGGCGGCGGGCGTGCAGTCCGCCGCGCTTGCCGAGCGTAACCAGCTTCTCCACCACCGGGCGCAAATCCTTCGCCTTCGGCAGCGTCGTGACGATCTGCTCGTGCTTGATCAGGGAAGCGGCAAGGTTCGCAAGCATCGACTTGCGATGATCCGACCGCCGGCTGAATTTGCGGTGCGTCTTGGCGTGGCGCATCTGATGACTAACTCCCGGTTACTGGCAAGCGTCAGTAATGATCCTCGAACCGCTTGGCCAATTCCTCGATGTTTTCCGGCGGCCAGCCCGGCACTTCCATGCCGAGATGCAGCCCCATCTGCACCAGGACTTCCTTGATCTCGTTGAGCGATTTTCTGCCGAAATTCGGCGTCCGCAGCATCTCGGCTTCGGTCTTCTGCACCAAATCGCCGATATAGACGATATTGTCGTTCTTCAGACAATTGGCCGAGCGCACCGAGAGTTCGAGCTCGTCGACCTTCTTGAGGAAGGCCGGATTGAAGGCGAGATCGGGGATGGCCTCGTGCGCGGTCTCGCGCTTGGGCTCCTCGAAATTGACGAACACGTTGAGCTGGTCTTGGAGGATGCGCGCGGCATAGGCGAGCGCGTCCTCCGGGCTAACCGCGCCGTTGGTCTCGATCGACAGCGTCAGCTTGTCGTAGTCGAGAATCTGGCCTTCGCGAGTATTCTCGACCTTGTAGGATACTTTGCGCACCGGCGAATACAGACTGTCGACCGGGATGAGCCCGATCGGCGCGTCCTCAGGACGGTTGCGCTCGGACGGCACATAGCCCTTGCCGGTGTTCACCGTGAATTCCATGCGGATTTCGGCGCCTTCGTCGAGCGTGCACAGGACAAGGTCGGGATTGAGCACGACGATGTCGCCGACGGTCTGAATATCGCTGGCGGTGACCGTGCCCGGGCCTTGCTTCTTCACCACCATGCGCTTGGGGCCGTCGCCCTGCATCCTGATGGCGATGTCTTTGATGTTGAGCACGATGTCGGTCACGTCCTCGCGCACGCCGGCAATCGAGGAAAATTCGTGCAGCACGCCGTCGATATGCACCGACTGGACCGCAGCGCCTTGCAGCGAGGACAGCAAAATACGCCGCAGCGCATTGCCGAGCGTCACGCCGAAGCCGCGTTCGAGCGGCTCGGCGACCACGGTCGCCGAACGGCGCGTATCGGTACCTGCGCTGACCTGCAGCTTGTTGGGCCTGATCAGTTCCTGCCAATTTTTCTGAATCGTCACGTTATCACCCATCGCGTTGCGCGGCGCCAACGTCTCGCGCGCCCCACTCCGCTCCGCGGGGCTAAAATTGGTTTGCTGCTCAAGCGGCGGCAGATGTTCCATTTGTTCCATACAACCGGATGTCCTATACGCGCCGCCGCTTGCGCGGGCGGCAGCCATTGTGCGGGATCGGGGTCACGTCGCGGATCGAGGTAATGGTGAAGCCGGCCGCCTGCAGCGAGCGCAGCGCCAATTCCCGCCCCGAGCCGGGACCGGCAACCTCGACTTCCAGCGTACGCATGCCGTGCTCTTGCGCCTTCTTGGCGGCGTCCTCGGCGGCGACCTGCGCCGCATAAGGCGTCGATTTGCGCGAGCCTTTGAATCCCATCGTGCCCGCCGTCGACCAGGCAATGGTGTTGCCCTGCACGTCGGTGATGGTAATCATCGTATTGTTGAACGTCGCATTCACGTGCGCGACGCCCGAAGCGATGTTTTTGCGCTCGCGTTTGCGAACGCGCGTAGCGTCCTTACCCATTCTGAACCCTTTCGCGGATCGGAGCCGGCGGCTCCGCTGCCGTCGTAGTCCTGTTCCACGCGCTATTTCTTCTTGCCGGCAATCGCTTTGGCCGGGCCCTTGCAAGTCCGGGCGTTGGTATGCGTGCGCTGGCCGCGGACCGGGAGACTGCGGCGGTGGCGCAGGCCACGATAGCAACCAAGATCCATCAGCCGCTTGATGTTCATGGCGACTTCACGCCGGAGGTCGCCTTCGACCATATAGTCGCGGTCGATCACTTCGCGCAGTTGGAGCACTTCCTGGTCGGTCAATTGCGACACCCGACGCGACTCCGGGATCGACACTTTGCCCAGGATTTCATGAGCCTTGGCGCCGCCAATGCCATAGATGTACTGCAGCGCGATCACGATGCGCTTGTTGGTCGGCAGGTTGACGCCAGCGATACGGGCCAAGTTGGTTACTCCTCAAGCCAGTTACTCATTGCGACGGCCACGGACGACCCGTAGCGCTCGGCCGCTTTGCATCGGTTCGAATGTCACCCGAGAAGGCCACGAACGTAAAAAGCCAGCGCTGCCTGCCGCTGCGGCCGGGCATCGCTGCTAAAGCTCCGACTGGATATTTCAGGCTTATTAATGGATTCCAAGCGCTCCCGTCAACCTCGGCTGGCGGGATTCTTGTATAAACTTGCCTAACCGCGCCGGCGGCTTCGGCCGCCTTTTGGCTTGCGCAGCGTCGGCCTTGCTTTGGCCGGCTTTCTGCGGACCGCGGCTCGGGCAGATACGGATTGTTTTCCTATTTTGGCCGCTTTTCGCCGCCTAACGGGCCGCGATTTCAGTGATTGAGCTCTTCGCTTTTTTTTTGCCGGCGGCAGACCCCCCGAGCGGCAAATCGGCTGGCAGCAACTTGTCGATGGCCGCCGTCACATCGGCAATGGGCGCCATGCCGTTAACGGTCCGCAGCACGCCCTTTTGCCGATAATAGGCGATCAGCGGGGCGGTCTGTTCGCGGTAAGCCCGCAGCCGGTTATGCAGCACTTCGGCGTTATCGTCCTCGCGCAGCGCCTCGCCGCGCGCCTTCATCTCGGCAATGCGGCTTTCGATGCGCCGTATCAGTGCATCCTGGTCGACGCGTAGCTCGATCACCGCATCGAGTCCGAGCCCTTTGGTCTCCAGCAAGCGGTCAAGCGCCACGGCTTGTGGCACGGTGCGCGGGAAGCCATCGAGAATAAAACCCTTGCGAGCATCCGGCTCCTCGATGCGCTGGCCGACGATGCCGACCACGACGTTGTCGGGCACCAAGCCGCCGCGCGCCATGATCTCTTGCGCCTGACGGCCGACCGGCGTGCCGGCCTTCACGGCCGCCCGCAGCATATCCCCAGTCGAGAGCTGTACTATTCCGTATTTGCCGACGAGCCGCAGGGCCTGCGTCCCCTTGCCAGCCCCCGGCGGGCCGAGCAGGATCAATCTCATCTACGGCGTCCCCTCAATTTCGATCTCTTAATCAGGCCTTCATACTGGTGAGCCAGCAGATAGCCCTGGACCTGCGCCACAGTATCCATGGTCACGCTGACCACAATCAAGAGCGATGTGCCGCCAAAATAGAATGGCACCGCTGCGTAGGAGATCAGTATCTCCGGAAACAGGCAGACAACCGCAAGATAACCTGCGCCGATTACCGTGATTCGCGACAGGACGTAATCGATATATTCGGCCGTGCGCTCCCCGGGCCGGATGCCCGGGATAAAGCCGCCGTGCTTTTTCAGGTTGTCGGCGGTCTCCGTCGGATTGAACACGATCGCCGTATAGAAAAAGGCAAAAAAGACGATCAATCCCACGTAGAGAATGAGAAAGAGCGGCCGGCCGTGCGCCAGTTGCGTGGTGATGACGGTGAGCCATCCCGGCCCCTGCCCGGAGGTGAAGTTGGCCACGGTCGTCGGCAACAACAGCAGCGACGAGGCAAAGATCGGCGGGATGACGCCGGACGTGTTGAGCTTGAGCGGCAGATGCGAGGACTGGCCCTCGAACATGCGATTGCCGACCTGACGCTTGGGATACTGGATCAAGAGTCGGCGCTGTGCCCGCTCCATGAAAACGATGAAGGTGATGACCGCGATCACCATGAGGATGACGATGAGAATAAGACCGGTGGACAGCGCACCCTGACGGCCGAGTTCGAGGGTGCCGGCGATCGCCGAGGGCAGCTGCGCGACGATGCCCGACATGATGATGAGAGAGGTGCCGTTGCCGATGCCGCGCTGGGTGATCTGCTCGCCGACCCACATCAGGAATATGGTGCCGCCGGTAAGCGTGATCACCGTCGAGATGCGAAAGAACAGGCCCGGATCGCTGACCACGTGAGCTGCGCCTTCCAGCCCTACGGCAATGCCGTAAGCCTGGAACGCCGCCAGCACCACCGTCAGATAACGGGTGTACTGGTTGATCAACTTGCGGCCGGCTTCGCCCTCTTTCTTGAGCTGTTCGAGCGTCGGCGACACGGTCGTCATCAGCTGGATGATGATCGACGCCGAGATGTACGGCATAATGTTGAGCGCGAAGATCGCCATGCGGTGGATGCCGCCGCCGGCAAACATATTGAACATGCCCAGAATGCCGCCGGCCTGGGATTGAAATATCTGGTCCCAGGCATTCGGATCGATGCCCGGCAGGGGGATGTAGGTGCCGAGCCGGTAGACCAACAGCGCGCCGAGCGTGAACCAGATGCGCTTCTTCAGTTCGTCGGCTTTGGCAAGCGCCGAGAAATTGAGATTGGCCGCCAGTTGTTCTGCTGCAGAGACCATCCGCCAATGCTCCGTATGCGCCCCTGCCTATATAGGGGTGGCCTATATGGCCGTCAGGCCGCCTGCTCGCTCGCCTGCGCCTTAGGCGCGAGGATTTCGACCGTGCCGCCGGCCTTCTCGACCGCAGCGATCGCCGATTTGGAGGCGCCGAAGACAGCGAGTGCGACCTTTGCCTTGATTTCGCCGGAACCGAGCAGCCGCACGCCATCCTTGGCCCGGCGCAACAGACCGGCCTTCACCAAAGCCGCGGCGTCGATGGTGCCCGCGGTGTCAAGCGTACCGGCATCGATCGCCGCCTGAATGCGCCCGAGATTCACCTCGTTGAGCTTGCGCGCGAACATCGTGTTCTTGAAGCCGCGCTTGGGCAGACGGCGATGCAGCGGCATCTGGCCGCCCTCGAAGCCCTTGATGCGCACGCCAGAGCGCGCGGTCTGGCCCTTGCCGCCGCGACCGCCGGTCTTGCCTTTGCCCGAGCCGATGCCGCGCCCAATGCGCTTGCGCGTCTTGCGGGCGCCGGGACGGCCGGCGAGATCGTGAAGGTCCATGGCTTATTTCTCCACCACTTCGACCAGATGGGCGACCTTGGCGATCATGCCGCGAGTCGCCGGCGTATCGAGAAGTTCCGCGACACGCCCGATCTTGTTGAGCTTCAACCCGACCAGCGTCTCGCGCTGACTATGGTGCCGGCGCGACGCGCTGCCGGTTTGCCGAACTTT
Organism: uncultured Alphaproteobacteria bacterium; assembly: GCA_963816565.1. Lineage (GTDB taxonomy): Bacteria > Pseudomonadota > Alphaproteobacteria > Rhizobiales > Xanthobacteraceae > BOG-931. Next base: position 172,549 of record CAWFLM010000025.1, read on the forward strand.
GACGAGCTTGCCGGTTTTCTTGTCGGCGTTCATGACGGGCTCCACACTCAATCCGCCGGCGCTTCGGCATCGACATCGCGGCGGCGCGCTTGCAGCGTCGAAACCTTGACATTGCGCCGCGCGGCGACCGAGCGCGGCGAATCCTGGTGCTTGAGCGCATCGAATGTAGCGCGCACCACGTTGTAAGGATTGGACGTGCCGAGCGACTTCGCCACCACATCCTGCATGCCAAGCGTCTCGAATACCGCGCGCATCGGACCGCCGGCGATGATGCCGGTGCCGGGCGGCGCGGCGCGCAGATAGACCCGGCCGGCACCGTGACGGCCGGCAACATCGTGATGCAGCGTGCGACCTTCCCGCAGCGGCACCCGCGTCAACGCGCGCTTGGCGGCATCGGTCGCCTTGCGGATCGCCTCCGGCACCTCGCGCGCCTTGCCGTGGCCGAAGCCGACCCGGCCTTTCTGATCGCCGACGACGACCAGCGCGGCGAAACCGAAACGCCGGCCGCCCTTCACCACCTTGGCGACGCGATTGATGTGCACGAGCTTGTCGACGAACTCGCTGTCGCGGTCTTCGTTTCTTCGCTCGCGGGGTTCACGTGCCATATTTGTGTGCCTTTGTCGGTCGAACTCGTTTGCTGATCATTAGAAATTAAGCCCGCCCTCGCGGGCGGCTTCGGCGAGCGCCTTGACCCGGCCGTGATAAAGATAGCCGCCGCGATCGAACACGACGTCCTTGACGCCCTTTTCCTTGGCCCGCTCGGCGATGAGCTTGCCGACCGCCTTGGCCGCATCGACGCTGGCGCCGGTTTTCAGGCCCTCGCGCGCCGTCTTCTCGATCGACGAGGCCGAAGCGAGCGTAACCCCCTGATCGTCGTCGATCACCTGCGCGTAGATGTGCTTGGACGAGCGGTACACCGACAGCCGCTTGCGCTCGCCGGCGGCGTGCCGCAAGGCGCCACGCACGCGTCCCTGCCGCCGCATAAACCTATCGCTGAGCCTGCTCATCGCGCGCCTGCCTTACTTCTTCTTGCCTTCCTTACGGAAGATACGTTCGTCGGCATATTTGATGCCTTTGCCCTTATACGGCTCCGGCGGCCGATACTCGCGGATTTCGGCGGCAACCTGCCCGACTTTCTGCCGGTCGCTGCCGGTAATGACGATTTCGACCGGCCGTGGCGTCGCGATCGTGATGCCTTCGGGGATCGGATAGATGATGTCGTGGCTATAGCCCAGGGCGATCTGCAAATTCTTGCCCTGCACCGCCGCGCGATAGCCGACGCCGTTGATTTCGAGCCGCTGCTCGAAGCCCTTGGTAACGCCGGAAATGAGATTGGCGATCAACGTGCGCGATGTGCCCCACTGCGCGCGGGCGCGCTTGGTCTCGGCGCGCGGTTCGACCTTGATCTGGCCGTCCTCGAGCTTGACCGCGACGTCGTCGTGCAATGCGACCGATAGCGCGCCTTTGGGGCCCTTTACCTTCACGGTCTGGCCCTCGACATTGGCGGTGATGCCGGAGGGCACCGCGATTGGTTTCTTGCCGATACGAGACATCAGAACACCGTGCAGAGGATTTCGCCGCCGACATTGGCGTCACGGGCGTCATGGTCGGCCATGACGCCTTTCGGGGTCGAAACGATCGTCACGCCGAGCCCATTATTGATGCGCGGCATGTTCTTGACCGAGGTATAGACCCGGCGGCCGGGCTTCGACACCCGCTCGATCTCGCGGATCACCGGCTCGCCGTCGAAATATTTCAGCTCGATCTCGATCTCGCCGCGGCCGTCTTTCTCCACCACGGCATAGCCGCGGATATAGCCTTCGGACTTGAGCACTTCGAGCACGCTTTCGCGCAGCTTCGAGTTCGGCGAAGAGACCTTCGACTTGTTACGCATCTGCGCATTGCGGATGCGCGATAGGAGATCGCCGAGCGGATCGTTCATGGCCATCGTGCGCTCCTCTTACCAGCTCGACTTTACCAGGCCGGGAATCAGCCCCTTCGAGCCGAGCTCCCGCAGCGCAATGCGCGACAATTTATGCTTGCGGTAGAAACCGCGCGGCCGGCCGGTCAATTCACAGCGATTGCGGATGCGGGTGGCGGACGAATTGCGCGGCAGCTCGGCGAGCTTCAGCGTCGCGGCAAAGCGCTCCTCGACCGGCTTCGACTTGTCGCGCGCGATCGCTTTAAGCCGCGCGCGCCGGGCGGAATATTTCTTCGACATCCGGCGGCGCCGGTTGTTCTTCTCGATCGAACTCTTCTTGGCCATCTAATACTCCTAATGTCCCGCGTCTGAGGTCGCTTCGGCCTCACTGCCGGAACGGAAAATTGAACGCCGTCAACAAGGCACGCGCCTCGTCGTCATTGCGCGCTGTGGTACAGACCGTGATGTCCATGCCCCAAATGTCGGTCGCCTTGTCGTAGTCGATCTCCGGGAACACGATGTGTTCCTTGACGCCGAGCGTGTAGTTGCCGCGGCCGTCGAAACTCTTCGGATTGAGCCCGCGGAAGTCGCGAACGCGCGGCAGCGCGATATTGATCAGGCGGTCGAGAAACTCGTACATGCGCGCCTTGCGCAACGTCACCTTGCAGCCGATCGCCTGACCGGTGCGCAGCTTGTAGGTCGCGATCGACTTGCGTGCCTTGGTGACGACGGCCCTTTGTCCGGCGATCAGTCCGAGATCGGCCGCAGCGCCGTCGACCTTCTTCTTGTCGGCGACGCCCTCGCCGATACCCATATTGATGACGACCTTGTCCAGCGTCGGCACTTGGAAGCGGTTCTTGTAGCCGAACTGCTCGGCGATCTTGGCGCGGATCGTCTCCTCGAACTGCACCTTCAGGCGCGGCGGCACGCGCGGCTCCTGCTCGCTCGGCGCCGCCGGCTTGCCGGCCTTGCCGGCGCTTGCCCTCCGCGGCAGCCTTGTCGGCACGCGCTTGCTTGGCAGCTTTCTTGTCGTCCTTTTCCGCCCGCGCGGCCTGCTCGGGTGTCGGTGGCCGTTGGCCCTTGTCCGGCCGTTTGGTTTGCTTTTCGTCCGTGTCAGCCATCGATCTCGACTCCCGAACGCTTGGCGAAGCGCACTTTCTTGCGCTCCTCGCCCTTGCCGAGGAATTTAAACCCGACGCGCGTCGGCTTGCCGTCCTTCGGGTCGGCGAGCGCAACGTTCGACAAGTGAATCGGCGCCTCCTTGGAGATGATGCCGCCCTCCTGCGCGCCGGTTTGGCGCTGGTGCCGCTTGACGATATTGACGCCGCGCACCAGCACGCGCCCATCGTCGCGATGCATTGCAATGACCTCGCCGGTCCGGCCCTTGTCGCGGCCGGCAATGACGATGACGCTGTCGCCTTTTTTGATGCGCGCCGCCATCACAGCACCTCCGGCGCGAGCGAGATGATCTTCATGTGATTCTTCGCCCGCAACTCGCGCGGGACCGGTCCGAAAATGCGGGTGCCGACCGGTTCGTTCTGCGGGGTCATCAGCACCGCGGCGTTGCGGTCGAAGCGGATGATCGAGCCGTCGGCGCGCTTGATGTCCTTGGAGATGCGCACGATGACCGCCTTCATCACGTCGCCCTTCTTGACGCGGCCGCGCGGGATCGCCTCCTTCACCGACACGACGATGACGTCGCCGATAGTGGCGTATTTCCGCTTGGAGCCGCCCAGCACCTTGATGCACATGACGCGGCGCGCGCCGGAATTGTCCGCCACGTCGAGGTTAGTCTGCATCTGGATCATGGGTTACCCCACTCGTTCTGTTCCGGTCGCATCACGTTTACGACGCCTTCTTCTTCTCGCCCCGGACCACCGCCCAACGCTTGAGCTTTGAAATCGGGCGATGCTCTTCGATCCACACCATGTCGCCGACCTTGAACTCGTCGTTCTCGTCGTGCGCGTAGTACTTCTTCGAGCGCCTGATCGTCTTTTTGAACATCGGATGAGTAAAGCGACGCTCGACCTTGACCACCACCGTCTTGGCCTGTTTGTCGCTTACCACGACGCCCTGCAGGGTACGCTTTGGCATTTGGTTCCTCTTAACTCTTCGCCGCAGCGGGGCGCTTGTTGCGCGCAACAGTCTTCAATCGCGCAATGTCGCGCCGCACTTCGCGCACGCGTGCGGTATTTTCCAATTGCCCGCTGGCGCGCTGGAAACGCAGATTGAAGTGCTCCTTCTTGAGCTTGAGCACCTCATCGTCGATCTGATCGATCGTCATCGCTCTGATATCGGCCGGTTTCATGTCACGCGCCTACTCGCTGATCCGCTCGACGAAACGGGTCTTGATCGGCAATTTGGCGGCGGCAAGCGCCAGCGCCTCCTTGGCGACTTCGATGGTCACGCCGTCGATCTCAAACAGAATGCGGCCGGGCTTGACCCGCGCTACCCACAATTCCGGCGTGCCCTTGCCAGAGCCCATGCGCACTTCAAGCGGCTTCTTCGACACCGGCACGTCGGGGAACAGCCGGATCCAGACGCGCCCGGAGCGCTTCATGTGACGGGTGAGCGCGCGACGCGCAGCTTCGATCTGCCGGGCGGTGACCCGCTCGGGCTCGGTCGCCTTCAAGCCGTACTGGCCGAACGCAAGGCTGGCGGCACTGGTGGCTACGCCGTGGATGCGGCCCTTGTGCGCCTTCCGGAATTTCGTTCGCGTCGGTTGCAGCATGGCTTACGCCTCGATTCCCATTTGCTCGTTCAGGCCGCGTCCCGGCGCGGACGGCCGGCTTCGCCCTCGGCCATCTTTTTGTCCTGCGCCATGGGGTCGTGCTCCATGATCTCGCCCTTGAAGATCCACACTTTCACGCCGCAGGTGCCGTAGGTGGTGAATGCTGTGGCGACGCCGTAATCGACGTCGGCGCGCAACGTGTGCAGCGGCACGCGACCCTCGCGATACCATTCCATGCGCGCGATTTCTGCGCCGCCGAGCCGGCCCGAGCAATTGATGCGGATGCCGCCGGCGCCGAGCCGCATCGCCGATTGCACGGCGCGCTTCATCGCGCGACGAAACGCCACGCGGCGCTCAAGCTGCTGGGCGATCAATTCGGCAACCAGCTGAGCGTCGAGCTCGGGCTTGCGGATCTCGATGATGTTGATCACGACATCGCTGTCGGTCAGTGCGGCGACCTTCCTGCGCAATTTCTCGATATCGGCGCCCTTCTTGCCGATGACGACGCCCGGCCGCGCCGAGTGGATGGTGACGCGGCACTTCTTGTGCGGCCGCTCGATCACGATCTTGGACACTGCGGCCTGCTTGAGCTCGGCCATCAGCGCCTTGCGGATCTCCATGTCCTCGTGCAGCAGCGCGCCGTAGCTCGCTTTGCCCGCATACCAGCGCGAGTCCCAGGTGCGGTTGATGCCGAGACGAAGCCCGATCGGATTGACCTTTTGACCCATAATGCTCTCCTCGCCGTTCCCGTTACGCCTGCGCCTCGACCTCACGCACCACGATGGTGAGATGCGAGAACGGCTTGAAAATCGCGCCGACACGGCCGCGCGCCCGCGGCGAATGCCGCTTGATCACCAACGCCTTGCCGACATGGGCCTCGACAACGACGAGATCGTCGACATCGAGGTCGTGATTGTTCTCGGCATTGGCGATCGCCGACTCCAGGCATTTGCGCACGTCGCGGGCGATGCGTTTGCGCGAAAATTCGAGGTCAGCAAGCGCGGTCGCAACCTTCTTGCCGCGGATGAGCTGCGCCAACAGGTTCAGCTTCTGCGGGCTGATCCGCAGCATGCGGGCAACCGCCTTGGCTTCGTTGTCGGAGAGCGCGCGTTCGCGCTTTTTCTTGCTCATCGAACCTCTCCCAGCCTCACGATGCGCCGGCCGCCGGCGCAGCAGCCGGCGCCGCGGCGCCGCCGCCTTCGCCCGAAGCCGCACTCGACGCGCCCGGCCCCGCGGCGCGCTTGGCTTTGCGATCCGATGAATGGCCGTAGAACGAACGGGTCGGCGCAAATTCTCCGAATTTGTGCCCGACCATTTCCTCGGTGACGATCACTGGGACGTGCTTCTGGCCGTTATAGACGCCGAACGTCAGCCCGACGAATTGCGGCAGGATGGTCGAACGCCGCGACCAGATGCGGATCATTTCGTGACGTCCGGACGAGCGCGCGGCATCCGCCTTTTTCAGCAGATAACCGTCGACAAACGGACCCTTCCAGACCGAACGCGTCATGGTCGCTCCTACTTCTGCTTCTTGCGTGCGTGGCGGCTCATCATGATGAACTTCGCCGTCGACTTGTTCTTGCGCGTCTTCTTACCCCTGGTCGGCTTGCCCCACGGCGTCACCGGATGCCGGCCGCCGCGCGTGCGTCCACCGAGCGGATGATCGACCGGGTTCATGGTTTCGCCGCGGACATGGCCGCGCCGACCCATCCAGCGGGTGCGCCCTGCCTTGCCGATCGAAATATTCATATTGTCCGGGTTCGACACCGCGCCGACGGTGGCGAGACAGCGGCCGTGAACCAGGCGCTGCTCGCCCGAATTCAAGCGCAAGATAACGTATTCGCCGTCGCGGCCCACAATCTGCGCATAGGTGCCGGCCGAGCGCGCGACCTGACCGCCCTTGCCGATTTTCAGCTCGACATTGTGAACGATGGTGCCGACCGGAATATTGGCGATCGGCATGGCATTGCCGGGTTTTACGTCGACATGCTCGCCGGCGACGATACTGTCGCCGACCGCCAGCCGCTGCGGCGCCAGGATATAAGCGAGTTCGCCGTCCTCATATTTGACCAGCGCGATGAAGCCGGTGCGGTTCGGATCGTATTCGAGCCGCTCGACCTTGGCCGGCATGTCGAACTTGCGGCGCTTGAAATCGACCAGGCGATAGGCCTGCTTATGGCCGCCGCCGCGGTAGCGAATCGTGATCGAACCGCCATTGTTGCGGCCGCCGCTCGAGTTTTTGCCCTCGGTCAGCGCCTTGACCGGCTTGCCGGTATGCAGCCCGGCGCGATCGACCAGAACGAGCTGGCGCTGGCCCGGGGTGACCGGATTATATGTTCTCAGTGCCATCGCGCGTTCCCTACAGCCCCGTGGTGACGTCGATCGTTTGGCCCTCATCGAGGGTCACGATCGCGCGCTTGGTGTCGGAGGTGCGGCCATAGCGGCCCTTGAACACTCGCATTTTGCCCTTCCGGCGCAGCGTGTTAACGCTCTTGACCTTGACGTCGAACAGCTTCTCCACCGCTTCCTTGATCTGCGGCTTGGTCGCGGTCATAGCGACCTTGAACACGACCTTGTTGAACTCGGACGCGTTGGTCGCCTTCTCGGTGATGAGCGGCGCGATGATCACGTCGTAATGGCGCGGATCGGTGGTGGTCATTTGAATCGCGCCTCCAATGCGTCGACGGCGGCACGGGTCAAGACGAGCTTTCGCCGCCGCATGATGTCGTAGACATTGATCCCGGCGACGGGCAGCACGTCGATATTCGGGATATTGCGCGCCGCGCTACGGACCTCGGCGGCGACCTCGGCGCCGTCGATGAACAACGCGTTGGCAACGCCGAGCTTGTCGCAGTGACCGCGCAGCGCCTTGGTTTTGGCGTCCTTCACCGCGAGCGCCTCGATCACGATGAGGCCGCCATCCTTGGCCTTGGCCGAGAGCGCGTGCCGCAGCGCCAACGCGCGAACCTTTTTCGGCAGGCCGATCTCGTGACTGCGCGTCTGCGGACCGAACGAGCGGCCGCCGCCGCGGAATAGATTGACGCGCGCGGAGCCGTGGCGGGCCGAGCCGGTGCCCTTCTGGCGGTACATTTTCTTGCCGGTACGATGGATGTCCGCGCGGTTTTTCACTTGATGCGTGCCACTCTGGCGCTTCGCCAGTTGCCACACGACGCAACGGTGGATGAGATCGGCGCGCGGTTCGAGGCCAAAAATGGCGTCGGATAGCGTGACCGATCCGGCTTTCTTGCCATCGAGGCTGGTGACTTGCAGTTCCATGTCACGCACCCTCCCCGGCCGGACCGACCGAAACCGGCGCCGCCGCCGCATTATCGGCGAGCTTGAACTTGCCGGGCTTGGGTACGCCGTCCGGCAGTTTCTTCTTCACCGCGTCACGCACCGTGATCCAGCCGCCTTTGACGCCGGGTACGGCGCCTTCAACCATGATCAGTCCGCGGACAGCGTCGGTGCCGCGGACTTTGAGATTGAGCGTGGTCACCCGATCGACGCCGAGATGCCCAGCCATCTTCTTGTTCTTGAAAGTCCTTCCAGGATCCTGGCGGCCGCCGGTCGAGCCGATCGAGCGGTGCGAAATCGATACGCCGTGGCTCGCCCGCAAGCCGGCGAAATTCCATCGCTTCATGCCGCCGGCCCACCCCTTACCGGTCGAAGTGCCGGTGACGTCGACATATTGCCCGACGACGAAATGATCGGCAGTAATCTCGGCGCCGACCGGAATGAGCGCATCGTCGTCGACGCGGAATTCGGCGAGCTTGCGCTTGGGCTCGACCTTGGCGACGGCAAAGTGGCCACGATCGGCTTTGGTCGTGCTCTGCACCTTGCGCAAGCCGGCGCCGAGCTGCAGCGCGACGTAGCCGTTCTTTTCCTTGGTGCGGTGACCGACGACCTGGCAATTGCCGAGCCGCAGCACCGTTACCGGCACATGCTCGCCGGCCTCGGTAAAGAGGCGCATCATCCCGACTTTTTGCGCAAGCACCCCGGAACGCATTTTTCTCTTCTCCACGCCTTAGAGCTTGATCTCGACGTCGACGCCGGCGGCGAGATCGAGCTTCATCAGCGCATCGACCGTCTGCGGAGTCGGATCGACGATATCGAGCAGACGCTTATGGGTGCGCATTTCGAATTGCTCGCGACTTTTTTTATCGACATGCGGCGAGCGGTTGACCGTGAATTTCTCGATCTTAGTCGGCAGCGGGATCGGGCCGCGGACCTGCGCGCCGGTGCGCTTGGCGGTATTGACGATCTCGCGCGTTGACGCATCGAGGATGCGGTGATCGAAGGCCTTGAGCCGGATGCGGATATTCTGGCCGTTCATGATCGTCTCTCTCTAGTCTGTCATCGTCCGCGCAGGCGGACGATCCAGTAATCGCTCGGGCCTCGGATCAACCGCGCGTCTTGCGGTTACTGGGTCCCCCGCCTTCGCGGGGGACGACAGCGGTGTTTCTTACTCGATGATGCTCGCCACCACGCCGGCGCCGACGGTACGGCCACCCTCGCGAATGGCGAAACGCAGCTTCTCTTCCATGGCGATCGGCACGATCAGCGTAACTTCCATGGCGATATTGTCGCCGGGCATCACCATCTCGGTGCCCTCCGGCAGCGTCACCACGCCGGTCACGTCGGTGGTGCGGAAGTAGAATTGCGGCCGATAATTGGTAAAGAACGGCGTATGGCGGCCGCCCTCCTCCTTGGTAAGGATATAGGCCTCGGCCTTGAATTTGGTGTGCGGCTTGACCGAACCCGGCTTGCACAGCACTTGGCCGCGTTCCACCTCTTCGCGTTTGGTGCCGCGCAGGAGACAGCCGACATTGTCGCCGGCCTCGCCCTGATCGAGCAGCTTGCGGAACATTTCGACGCCGGTGACGACGGTTTTCACCGTCGGCTTGATGCCGACGATCTCGACCTCCTCGCCGACCTTGATAATGCCGCGCTCGATGCGGCCGGTGCAGACCGTGCCGCGGCCGGAGATCGAGAATACGTCTTCGACCGGCATCAGGAACGGCTGATCCTTCGGCCGTTCCGGCTGCGGGATGTTGGCGTCGACTGCCTTCATCAGCTCCAGAATCGCGTCATGGCCAAGCTTCGGATCCTTGCCTTCGAGCGCCATCAGAGCCGAACCCTTGACGATCGGAATCTTGTCGCCCGGGAAATTGTACTTCGACAGGAGTTCGCGGACTTCGAGCTCGACGAGCTCGAGGAGCTCCGGATCGTCGACCATGTCGACCTTGTTGAGGAACACGACCAGCGCCGGCACGCCGACTTGGCGGGCGAGCAGAATGTGCTCGCGGGTTTGCGGCATCGGGCCGTCAGCCGCGCTCACCACCAGGATCGCGCCGTCCATCTGCGCCGCGCCGGTGATCATGTTCTTGACGTAGTCGGCATGCCCGGGGCAATCGACATGCGCATAGTGGCGCTTCTCAGTCTCATACTCGACATGCGCGGTCGCAATCGTGATGCCGCGCGCCTTCTCTTCCGGCGCCTTGTCGATCTGGTCGTATGCGGTGTAGGTCGCACCGCCAGTTTCCGCCAACACCTTGGTGATCGCCGCGGTCAACGACGTCTTGCCGTGATCGACGTGCCCAATCGTGCCGATATTGCAATGCGGTTTGGTGCGCTGGAATTTTTCCTTGGCCATGGGGACTCTCCGTTCGGGTCTCTCTAATCCTTGTGAATATTCGTCAGGCGAATTTCGCCTGAACCTCTTCGGCGATGGCTTTCGGCACTTCTGCGTAGTGGTCGAACTGCATCGTGAACGTGGCGCGCCCCTGTGACATGGAGCGCAGATTGTTGACGTAGGAGAACATGTTGGCGAGCGGCACCATCGCATTGATGACGTTGGCGTTGCCGCGCATGTCCTGGCCCTGGATCTGGCCGCGCCGCGAATTGAGGTCGCCGATGACGGAACCGGTATAGTCCTCCGGCGTCACCACCTCGACCTTCATGATCGGCTCGAGCAGAACCGGCCCGCCCTTTTGCAGCGCCTCGCGCATCGCCGCGCGAGCGCAAATTTCGAACGCCATCGCCGATGAATCGACGTCATGGGAGGCGCCATCGATAAGGCTGACCTTGATATCGACCACTGGGAAGCCGGCGAGAACGCCGGAACCGAGCGAGCCTTCGAGGCCCTTCTCGACAGCCGGGAAAAACTCGCGCGGCACGGATCCGCCGACGATCTCGTTCTCGAACACGAACCCGGCGCCCGGCTCGCTCGGCTCGGCGATGACCTTGATGCGGGCGAACTGACCGTGGCCGCCGGTCTGCTTCTTATGGGTATAGTCGACCGTGGCCGGGCGGGTGATCTTTTCGCGGTAGGCGACCTGCGGGGCGCCGATATTGGCGTCGACTTTGTAGGTGCGCTTGAGGATGTCGACCTTAATGTCGAGGTGCAGCTCGCCCATCCCTTTGATGATGGTCTGGCCGGATTCCTGATCGGTGTGAACGCGGAACGAGGGATCTTCAGCCACGAGCTTGGCGAGCGCGACGCCGAGCTTTTCCTGGTCGGCTTTCGACTTCGGCTCGATCGCGATCTCGATCACCGGGTCGGGGAATTCCATTTTTTCCAGGATCACGGGTTTCTGCGGATCGCACAGCGTGTCCCCGGTACGCACCTCTTTGAGACCGGCCAGCGCGACGATGTCGCCGGCAAAGGCTTCCTTGATGTCTTCGCGATTGTTGGCATGCATCAGCAGCATGCGGCCGACACGTTCCTTGCGGTCCTTGGTCGAATTCATCACGCCGGTCGAGCTCTCGAGCTTGCCGGAATAGATGCGGCAGAAGGTAATGGTGCCGACGAACGGATCGTCCATGATCTTAAACGCAAGCAGCGCCATCGGCTCGGCATCCGACGCCTTGCGCTCGACTTCATTGCCTTTGAGGTCGACGCCTTTGACGGCAGGCACGTCGACCGGCGACGGCAGATAATCGACCACAGCGTCAAGCAGCGGCTGCACACCCTTGTTCTTGAACGCAGAACCGCACAGCACCGGGAAGAAGGCGCTGGAAATGGTCGCCTTGCGGATCAACCGCTTGAGCGTCGCAACGTCGGGCTCTTTGCCTTCGAGATAGGCGGTCATCGCGTCGTCGTCGAGCTCGACGGCGGCCTCGATGAGCTTCTCGCGATATTCCTTGGCTTGGTCCAGAAGCTCGGCGGGAATTTCGATGTCGTGATATTTCGCGCCAAGCGTCTCTTCGTCCCACACCACGCCGACCATGCGGACAAGATCGATAATGCCCTTGAAATTGTTTTCAGCCCCGATCGGCAGCTGGATGGCGACCGGTTTGGCGCCCAGACGCTCCACGATATCCTTCAGGCATTGGAAGTAATCGGCGCCGGTCTTGTCCATCTTGTTGGCAAATACGATGCGCGGCACGTTGTAGCGGTCGCCCTGGCGCCAGACCGTCTCGGTCTGCGGTTCGACACCCTGGTTGGAATCGAGCACGCAGATGGCGCCGTCGAGCACGCGCAGCGAACGCTCCACCTCGATCGTGAAATCGACGTGGCCGGGCGTATCGATGATGTTCAGCCGTTTGCCGTTCCAGATCGCAGTGGTCGCGGCCGACGTGATGGTGATGCCGCGCTCCTGCTCCTGCTCCATGTAAGTCCATGGTCGCGGCGCCGTCGTGCACCTCGCCCATCTTGTGGCTTTTGCCGGTGTAATAGAGGACGCGCTCGGTGGTCGTGGTCTTGCCGGCATCGATGTGCGCCATGATGCCGAAGTTGCGGTAGTCCTCGATGGAATGGATGCGGGGCATTTTGGGGGATCCTTCGCTGTCGCCGGCTTTACCAGCGATAGTGCGAGAACGCGCGATTGGCCTCAGCCATCCGGTGCGTGTCTTCGCGCTTCTTTACGGCGTTCCCCCTGTTATTCGATGCATCGAGCAGCTCCGCGGACAGCCGCTCGGTCATTGTTTTTTCGTTGCGTTCGCGCGCGGCCGAGATGATCCAGCGGATGCCGAGCGCTTGGCGGCGCGACGTGCGCACTTCGACCGGAACCTGGTAGGTGGCGCCGCCGACGCGCCGCGACCGGACCTCGATCGACGGCATGACGTTATCCAGCGCCTGCTGGAAAACGCCGACCGGGTTGCCGCGGGTCTTGCCTTCGATAATGTCGAGCGCGCCATAAACGATGTTCTCGGCGACCGACTTCTTGCCGGCATGCATCACCGAGTTCATGAATTTCGTGACCACGACGTTCCCGAATTTCGGGTCCGGCAGGATCTCGCGCTTATCTGCCCTGTGACGGCGGGACATCTCGCTATTTCCTTCGTCTCGCGTTCCTTAAACGACGCAAAACGACCCTTACTTGGGTCGTTTAGCTCCGTACTTCGATCGCCGCTGCTTGCGGTTTTTTACGCCTTGCGTGTCGAGCACACCGCGGAGGATGTGATAACGCACGCCGGGCAAATCTTTGACGCGGCCGCCGCGGATCATCACCACCGAATGCTCCTGCAGATTATGGCCCTCGCCCGGGATATAGCCGATCACTTCGAAGCCGTTGGTCAGCCGCACCTTGGCGACCTTGCGCAGCGCCGAGTTCGGCTTCTTCGGCGTCGTGGTGTAGACGCGGGTGCAGACGCCGCGCTTTTGCGGGCTGCTCTGCAAAGCCGGCACCTTCTTTTTCGCGTGCTGCGTGACCCGCGGCTTGCGAATGAGCTGGTTGATCGTCGGCATCCGTTACCTTGCTCCTCGTCGTCGTCCACTGGCGCGCATCACGCGAATCCGATCCGCGCAAAACCAAATCGCGCCATCCGCTTCCCGGCGCGGAAGGGCGCTTGGCCTGCGCAGAGGACCGCGATGCGAGCGCGGTCTTGCCCTCGTCGTCTGACTTTTCGAAGTCAGAGGCAGCGTTTGAGCTTCCTTCGTCGAGGCGTCACGCCGTGTCCCTTGGCCCAAGAAGTGCCAATAAAGCTATTACTTTCAATAGCTTACAGGGGACCCGGCAGGGCCGTTCCGACGGGCGAAGCTCACCGCCTGCCGTAAAGTGGGCGGTATGTATCGGCGCTACCGTTCCAAGTCAAGCAGATATGGTCATAAAACTGCGATGGCGCAAGCACATCCGCGACATTTGCGGCTAACCAATCAGCCCGGCTCCATGCCCTTCGCCCGGATCAGCCGCGCCACCTCGGCGGTGCGCATAAACGCGATGCAGTTTCGGGCCACGGCGCGATTTTGGGCACCCGTTGAAAGCCCGGCGGCATAGACAATGACGTTTTGCAATTCGCTCGGCAGCGGGCCGACCAATTCGGCGCCCTCGATTGGCAGGATGGCGACGATCTGCTGCATGCCGACCTCGGCAACGCCGGCGGCAATAAGCTCAGCCACCGGACGGCTGGTGAGCTTGGTTTTCGGCTTCATTTCCGCGGCAATGCCCAGGCGATCGAGGAGTTCGGCGATATAGGCGCCGCTCGGCCCGTCGCTGTAGGCGATCGACTTTGCTGCCAGGAGCGCGCGCTTGAATGCATCGATAGTGCCAATATCGGGTTTCGGCGCGCCGGCGCGCACTGCGAAGCCGACCGCCGAGCGCGTCACGTCAGAGGTGGAGTCCGGCGCGATCCGCCCGGCCCGCACCAGCGCATCGAGCTCGGGCCGCGGCAATAGCGCGATGTCGAAAACTGCGCCGTCCTCGATTTCCTTCTGCAACACTGACGTGAGCCGGAATTCGACCTCGGCTTTGACGCCGTTCGCATGCTCGAACAGCGGCACGAGATCGAGCATCAGCGAGCGCATGGCGCCGCCGGAAAGGATTTTGATGTGCGTGGGCATGCCCGATCTTTGGCTCTGCTTGGCTCAGCAAAAGGCGGGGTCGCCGCCTCACGCCGGCGATAAAAAAGGGCCGCCCATCGGGCGGCCCTTGTTGTCGTTATGGCAAGCGTTACTCCGCCGCAGGAAGGGCCGCAGGTTCGGCGGCGGCCTCCGCTTTGACGGCGGCTTCCTTCTCGCGTTCGGCAAGAATGAGCGCATCGCGCTTGATGGCGACTTCGCGGATCTTGTTCATCATGGCGCCGGTCCCGGCGGGGATCAGGCGACCGACGATGACATTTTCCTTGAGTCCATCGAGCGTGTCGGCCTTGCCGTTGACCGCGGCTTCGGTGAGCACGCGCGTCGTCTCCTGGAACGACGCCGCCGAGATGAACGAGCGGGTCTGCAACGAGGCCTTGGTGATGCCAAGCAGCACCGGATGCGCGGTCGCCGGCTTCTTGCCTTCGGCCGCGAAA
>CAWFLM010000026.1:0-34736 GCA_963816565.1 uncultured Alphaproteobacteria bacterium
GCAATGTTAGCCGCTATGCGGCGCGCCTCGTTCTTTGCGGGCAGCTTAGCCGCTCGCCGGATAGGCTCCTCCTCGTAATAGACATGCGCCAGCGCCTGCCCGTCACTGTCCCTGAACAATGAAGTAGTTGGCTGTTTCTTCGATAAACCAGGGCCGGCGGTCGGCAGCAAAATTGCTGACGCGGGACGAGGCACAGCACTTTGGGAGCAAAATCGCCAAGCTGCCGCGACCCGCTGCGACAAAAATAAGCGCTGCTCGTCTGCCTCGCCTTAACCGGTCAAATACGGGTTCGGCGGTATTATTTGCTTGGCCGGATTGTTGCGTCAGTACCGGCCGTATTGGACGGGGAAGCCCCGGCATCCTTACCCTCACGCCGGGGCTTCTTTTCTCTCTGATGGCGTGCCAAAAGCGGCCGCCGCACCCCGTTTTGGGGCGCTCGTAACGGGTGCCGGCTCCCTCTGCAGCAGCTTTGCTGCCGAAATCAGACACAGCGATTGTTTGCCGCGACGACCGTTCAAGGCCATAGCCGGGCGAAACGACACAGACGATTAAAAACGGATAACGCTGATCTGAGGAATATCGGGAGTCAGCGCCAGACGACGCAATCTACGCCCTAGGTCTATGCCGCAACATAATGCATAGCCGCCGCTTGGTGGGCGCCACGGATCGCCTTCACCGATTTTTCGATAGCGAGCCATAATCGCGCGATCTCGACAGCCGAATCGGATTCAGCATCGTATTCTTTCGCGCCTTCACCTTGGGCGAGCGCAAGAGAGAAGTTCGCGCGGTGGGTAATCTGGCCGCCCCACACCGGGACTTCCCACGCAGCCAAGCATTCTCGCGCGTGAGTAACCAAAGGAAACTCGACTTCCTCACGCTTCGGTGGCGCGCCATTGATGACCACGGCGTATGGTTTCCGCCCCCGCGGGCATAATCGATGGTCTCTTGTACCGCGTCGAGATCGAACACGCCGGGTCGGCACGGAATAATAACCAGCGTTGCCGATTGGATTGCATCGGCAACAGAAACCGACAGGTTGGGTGGTGTATCAATGAATACCCATTCAACACCCTTTTGTTTCGCCTTCTTCAGGATATCAGCGATGCTGCGCTTCACGGTTTTTAGCGGCAGCGCGTCATCTTTGCGCAGCTCATTCCAGAGCGAAAGTGAGCCCTGCGGATCGTCGTCAACGAGGAGACATGGCCTCGACGCCCTGTGCACATGAGCGGCAAGATGGGCCGCTAAAGTGCTCTTACCTGAGCCACCTTTGCGTGAAGCAAAGACGAGTACATTCATGGATGCACTCCAAAGAAAACTTGGCAGTGTATGCTAGCCAATGAGGTGTTGATTCGCACCTATGCGGAGTCGTTCAAATCCGCACCATATGGCCGGTACTAGAGTGATTGAAGGCATTGGCGAACAGTGATTTTGTCTTTTGACGACATTTTGCGTCGGAGACGGGCGATGATGGGACGTTCTAACAACGACCAGGGTTATCTGTTCTACAATTTTTGCCTCGATGAGGCGGTTCCCGACGATCATCCGGTGCGCAAGATTGACGCCGTTCTCGATTTATCGTGGGTTTACGCCGAACTTGCGCCGTACTATCCGACACTCGGTTGGCCTTCGATTGACCCTGTGCTGATGATCCGGATGTTGATCATCGGGTATGTCTTTGGCCTGCGATCTGAGCGGTTGTTGTGTCGCGAGGTGCAGGTGAACTTCGCCTATCGCTGGTTTTGCAAGCTCGGCATAGAACATAAGATCCCCGATCATTCGGCATTTTCGCGCGCGCGTAATGAACGGTTCCGCGACAGCGGCATCTTTCGCCGGGTCTTCGAGCGTGTCGTCGAGGCCTGTATCGCGGCCGACCTCGTTGGCGGAGACGGGTTTGCAGTGGATGCGAGCCTGATTGCGGCCGACGCCAACAAGCATCGCTTGATCCCGGGCTCAGAATGGCAAAAGACATGTGATCCTAAGACGGCGAGCCGGGCCATGCAGGAGTATCTGGCAACCCTTGATGATGCGGCCTTTGGTGCGGCGAGCGACGTCACCCCGAAGTTCGTCTCGCCGTCCGATCCCGCTGCGCAATGGACGGGGGCGATGCGAGGAGCGGCGTTCTTCGCCTACGCCGACAATTATCTGATCGACGTGAAGTTCGGCGTCATCATGGACGTCGAGGCGTCGCGCGCCATCCGCCAGGCTGAGGTTGGCGCCTCGAAGACCATGATCGAGCGCACTGAGGAGCGCTTCGGCATCAAGCCCAAGCTGCTCGCGGCCGATACGGCCTACGGTTCAGGAGCAAACCTCAACTGGCTCGTCAAAGACAAGAAAATTGCACCGCACATTCCGGTGATCGACAAGTCGAAACGCGACGATGGGACGTTTCAGTCGGGAAGATTTCATGTTCGACAAGGAGCGCAACGTGTACATCTGCCCGGCCGGCAAGATTTACGACGACAGGCCGGTTGGTCAACGATGGGGAGACCACACTGCTTTATTTCGCCAGCGTCCTCGACTGTCGTAGCTGCCTACTGAAGGCGCGATGCTGTCCAAAGATGGCTCCGCGTCGGATCCCGCGCAGCATCTACGAGGAGGCCCGCGACGTTGCCCGCGCGCTGGCCAAAACCAAGGCGTTCGAGCAATCGCGTCGTGACAGGAAGCGTGTTGAGATGCTGTTCGCACATTTAAAGCGCATCCTGCTGCTGGCTGCCTGCGATTGCGCGGGCCGCGCGGTGCCCAGTTCGAGTTCACGCTGGCGGCGATCGCACAGAACCTTCGTCGGCTCGCAAAGCTGGTCGCACGGCCACCCCCGATCACACCAACCGCGTGCGTGGCGTGAGCTCGGTGGAGTTCGTAGCGTCCTAATTGAGTCCAAGATCGTCAGTTGCGCGGCGTAGATGCCGGCGCTCCGACCACAGCATGACGAGAAATATTGCCCGTGCGGTCCGTGCCAATCGCACCGGCGACTTGCACAACAAAATCGGCCTGAAGCGGATATCCTCAAATATTTTCTTGTTGATACACCGAGCGAAAGGCAACGCCGCGAGAGGTAGCTGTCGCATAACTTTCACAATCCGTAGGCTACATTTGGATTGGACGAAGTCCCTTTCGTTCCCCAAAGACTCGGACCTCAAGCCCCAACGCGCCCTTGTTGGGGCTTCCTTTCTTCCGGCCGCATCAATTGGCGGCCTCGTTGCCAGGTGGTCGATATTCCGCAACCGCAGTCTATGCGCGGATTGCGCGATCTAGCTGTAAACGTCTGCTAAAGCCCTGATTAAAAGCCGCGCGCTAGAAGCAAGAGGGCATGGTTAAGACCGGTCGGCAGCGTCACTTGCCTTGATACAGCAGTTCGGACGCTGCCTGGTGAAAAGCGGATATTGCCCGGACGCCATAACGTGATCGCTTGGCACCCTCAACGGCAGCCCTTACGATCTTTTAACCAACCTTTCGTCAATGCAGCCCGCTTTAACCACGCTTCACTCTTGTCCATCGTTGATCAGCGGATTGTGCCATGTCTAGAGGCGCTGGAGCGTCATCCTACGGATGCTCCGGGTCAGACCAACTGTGCCCCGGCTCGCTTGCCGGGGCTTTTTTACGAGTGAGCGGTGCAGCGGCGCGCGGTGAGGCGTAATTGCTTCCGACGAAAAGGCCCGGGTTATCGGATCCGTGCTGCCTCTGGCCATCTGAATGGAGCGCAAATGGGCAGCATTTGCCGAATGCGCCGCACTTTGGTGAGTGGCTTTGCTACGGATCGCCTCCACTATTTCATTTTGGCACCAGACTGCGCAGAAACGCCAAAAATCGCTCGTGGGCCGTCTGGACACTCTCAAGCAGCAATTCGGCATTCACAGTGCTGCTGCCGATCTCTCCGAGCCGTGCAATGAATGCACGGTGCTGCTGGATGAGATGCTGACCGTTAGCGATATGCCGTTCAGCTTCAGCGATATGCATGAAGATCAAGTCACGAGGCATCGAAAGCCCAAAACAGTCGGCCAACTTCAAGGCTTTTTGCGACAGTTGGATGTTCTGCCGATTGTAATCTAAGCTCTCCGCGGCCGTTTAATGGCGGCGTTGTCCTCCGCCATGACGCGGGCAGTCCTTTCACCGAGCAGGAGGAGCGCGTTTGGGCGAGGTTCGTTGCTTGCGAAGATAGAAAATCAGCGCAACAGTCGAGTAAATGGCTCCGGCCGGTTGAACCTCGGGGGAAATGATGTCGCTTGAAAAAGCAACTCCGGTGTCACGTTGTCGCATAATCGTCGTGGGGAATGAAAAGGGCGGGTCCGGCAAATCCACTGTTGCGATGCACGTCGCGATCGCGCTCATGAAGGCAAAGCAAAGTATCGCCACCATCGATCTTAATTCAAGACAGAAGACCTTCACTAACTACATTGTGAACAGGCACGCTTGGGGTCAACAGATGGGACGTGACCTCGAGATTCCCAATCATCTGTATTTCACTGAGAACACAGATCATCCGACCGCGGAAGAAGAGGCGGCAGATGGGAAGGCGCTTAGTGAGCGTATTGAGGAATACGCGCGGGACCACAGCTTTATTGTCATCGATACACCTGGTCACAACAGCTATTTGGGGCGACTGGCTCACTCGATGGCCGACATCTTGATCACACCGTTGAATGACAGTTTCGTTGATTTAGACGTACTCGGAACGGTCGACCGCGAGACCTTTGCCGTCACTGGCATGAGCCATTACTCGCAGATGGTAGATGACGCCCGGCGGCAATACCAAGTCCGAAACCACGTTGCTGCGGATTGGATTGTACTACGAAATCGTCTTTCGACGCTCAATTCGCGAAATACGCGACACGTCGGCGAGGCGCTCCGCGAGCTGTCACGAAGGCTCAATTTTCGGTGTGTTGACGGACTGGCCGAGCAAGTCATTTTCCGGGAGTTCTATGCTCGCGGATTGACTGCACTTGATGATCTCAGCGAGGCTACGCTTGGCACCCGACTAACATTATCGCACGTCACGGCTCGTTTTGAAATAGAAAGCCTTCTCAGCGCACTAGGTCTGAGCGGTTCAACAATGATTGATGTAGTAATTGGCGACAATCGGGACGTGGCGTGAGGTGCCTAATCGTTTCGACTGGAGAAGCCGGGGGCTTCGACAGGTAAAAGTCTCGCGTATTTGACGACAACCCAAACAAATTGCTTAAACCTCCAAAAACATCCTCCGCGCAAAATTATGTAGTCAGCACGGAGGAGCTACTGACATGACAAAACTTGCTTTGCGGTTTCTGAAGGACGACACGGGCGCAACCGCCATCGAATATGGCCTTATCGCCGCCGGTATCTCGGTTGCGATAATCGCCGTCGTCCAGGGTCTCGGAACCAAGCTGAACACCACGTTCAGCACCGTTTCGAGTGCCCTCAAATAACCTTGGTCCACTCACGTGTACTGAAAGCCCCGGACTTGCCGGGGCTTCTTTTTGCGGGATTCTCATCCGAGCGAAACTCGCGGGCTTGGCACGGGCCTTTATCGACTTCATCCGCTGATGGGCCGCTCTTGACTTCTTTTGCGTAGCAACGCTACTCGAAGTTTTCCGCCGCACTCTTAGTGTGGTCTGATGCGACGCCTGATGCTGTTCTAATTTCTGCATTTCTGTCCTAATTACCGGGCAGCGTTGTACTAATTGGGTTTTAACGGCTCGATAATGGCTATCCGATATCATGGAGCATCGAGACTTCTGGCTCGATAAGTTGCCGGCAATGATTGCGGCCCCGGCTTGATTCGCCCTAAGTTCGGGGCCGCTCCACGTGGGAACGCGCCGTGGCAATCGCCGACCGAAGGCATGAACGAAGGCCCTTATCGTATCCCGGCTGGATTGATCGCGGCCGGGGTCTCGATGTAATTCCCTGTCAGATACAAGATATATCGCAGGGCGGCGCCAAGTTGGCGGTCAAAAGAGTGGATTCAATCCCGGATCAGTTTCAACTTCGTTTTTCTTTAACGAGCCAAAACGGCCGTTCATGCGTTGTCAGACGCAGATTGCCTGATGGCGTCGGGGTGCAATTCATAAAGCAAGAGTAGGCCGCCTCATTCGGCGGCCTGCGGCCTCGACGCCCCTCTAGCTGGCTTACAAAGTCGCGTCTCACAGCCACGTCGCAGCGATCGCACCAAATAGGATTCGATTCCGCGGGGTCCTTCCGCCAATATTAGCACGGCTGGCAATATTTCTCACTGGGCTGTTTTTTCCGCCATTGCCTGGGGATGCACGACTGTGCTCCGCACCCGGTATCCGAAATTGGCGGGCCTGGAGGCGCGCTCAGAAAAGCGCAATTTGGTGTTGTAAATCACACGCGCCGCGGACTGACAGCCCTACATTAAGTGCGGAAAATTCTCCGACTATGGAGGGTGCCGTGAACAGATGGACGCAGGTGAAGGATCGTCTCGTGACTTGGCAAGATCTCGCAAATTCGCGCATCGAAGCGAGAAATCTCAGTGATCGGACTTTGCGCGACATCGGCCTGACGCGCGGCAACGAGCGATACTATGTTGCTTCTCCGTTTTGGGTTCGAAGCTTCTAAAGTCACCAGGCGGTTGGAGCTCCGCCCCATTTCGGCAGGATCGTGAGCGCTTGTTTTACAAAGAAGCCCGGCATGCGAACTGGGCGGGGCTTGGTTGTTTGACCCGCAGCAGTGAGGTTCACGGGAGGGTCGCTCCGCTGGCGCCATGATGGCACATTCCACTGATCACCAATCGCCTAGCTTGGAGCGCGGTCAAAGCGGGCCGGAGGCTGGTTGCCTAGCGATTTATTACGCCATTAGGAGTATGGCAGCAGAGTTCCCGATTTCGTGAAGAGCCGCGTTTGTCAGAAAATGAACGCCTAGTTTTGTGTAGTCGCGCCACACCACCTTGCAGGTTTGGGCCGTTTGGTTTGGTATTATGAATTGAAATATCGTCGGAATGCCAATCGTCGTTTGAACTTCGAGACACGCACCAATTCCTGAAAGATTGCGTATTGTGCAGGGGAGTTGCCAACTGCCAATGAGAAATCTTGGCAGATTTGTGCATCCGCCAACTCGGCTTTTTTCGACGTTCGGTGGTCATCGTCGCGAATAAGTAAGTCAGGGACCCCAATTCCGGATGTTTTATCGCAACGACTTACTCAATCGTCAATGCGAGCCGGCCGGCTCGCTTGCCTCAATCCGGCCTTTACGTATCGGCCAATAGCCGCGGGGTCGGCGGAAGGGAGGGCGGGGCGAGCGCCCGGATCTACGCCGCGCCTCGCGCCCGGTCTCTAACTGGCGAAGCCCGAGCGGTACGTCCGCGCCCGGGCTTCTTGAGGCAGTGCGTGGTTCGCGTCGCGAGGAGAACACTGCCCCCCATCAATGCCGACACACCTCAAGAGTGAACTCCAGCGTCGATCTGAATTAACGTTTCGCGACGAATCGCCGGTCTAAGCGGCGTCCCCGTCATGTGATACCGGCAGTCTTGGGATTTCATGCCACTTCTCGATAATGTAGCTGTCGATCAACTGAAAGGCTCTCTCGACGGCCACATGATTAGTCGGCAACTTGATCACTTTGGAAACATCCGGAGCCTTACTGTCTGCATTTGACCGAGGTTGACGCTTGGACATGTTGCATCCCCTTCACTCAATACTACTCACGACATCATAAGATTCTCAATTTCAGCCGGAAATGCAATAGCCGCGCTGTTCCATTGCGGCGACACCGTTTGGTGACCCGACGCGGCGGGCGCTCAGACCTTTGTCAATCTCACCGGCTCGATGAATTTGGCGCCCGAAAGCTACTTTATCTTGACCGAATGTTCACTTGTGAATCCGGTCTTTCTGTTTGCGCTCAAAGATCAACAAGCCGAATTTGGTCGATGACTGACCATAAGGAAAGCAGGTATATAACCTTGTGGAGACTGAGAAAGCGGGTTCACGCTGATCGCGAATTTAGTCAAATGGCCGAGGCTGATTGCGGCGACTTGATCACAGACTATCTCGCAGCTTCCGCACTTCATTAGGTTGGATACCCAGGATTTTTGCCTCCTTGGGCGTCAAAATGTCGCCGGAAAGCGTGACAAACCAGCCTGGCGGCAGACGTTGCAGAACTTGTGCCAACGCTACTTGGGGAGTTTGAAAGGCGACCCAAAGCTGTTTTTCGGAGTCTCTACTTGCGATCACGACGTAGAGACCGTGAGCATGCTGAGCGGTGGGCTGAAATTCGGCCATATCTCAAATATACCCCGTTCGGCTCGCCCGGCAAGCCGATCTGGGTGTAGTGTCGGCGCGGTGAATTTTAGCGACGGTACGCAAATTGGCGTGTCCTATGCCATTCCCTCAGAACAGCGCAATGCCATTGGAGGCCCGACCTGGATTTGAACCAGGATAAGAGGCCTTGCACAGCCCCCGCGTTCGCTTCCGCCATCGGGCCTTAACTTGTTTTGGGACGCCGCATTTAGTCCGTTGGATATATCCAACGACACGCGTCACCTGTGTTTAATTTTGACTTGGCACTGCCAGGGGAAATTCCGTCGGCGCAAAACTCGTTGCAAACAAATTTATCTCCTACCCGCCACGCCTCAACTCCTCTCTGAGAGAATGGAAGCGGCTCGCCACAGTACACACAGGCATGTTCAGCGTAGAGGCGGGGAATTGATCGATCGGACACAACCAGCTCCTAAGCCAAAAGGGCAGATCCAGGTGAAGCCACAATAAGCACTACGAGCAGGTTGCGGAACTTATATTTCAGGCCCGTGTCTCTTTAAGCTTACGCAATAACGTAAACGCCCGTTTGTCGTTGCGGCTCGCAACGCCACGCTTAATAGATCGTATGCTACCACCCTCATTCCGTGGCGAGACAAGGCCACTACGGCAGCCCCCCATTTGGCGGCTGAAACAATGGAATAACTACAACGCTCAACCCTGACGAAACAGTTGGGCTTCTTCTCGGGAACGATGAGCTGGAGAGCGAATGTGAGGATCGCGGTAGCCGATGTATGGGTCACATTAATGGCGGCGACAATGGTATTCTGCTATCAAAAATATTCCCCGCCCGGCGACTTTTCGCTCGTTGACTTAGGAAATCTTGAATTCGAAATGGCCACGACACTTAACGGTCATTGGCAGCGTCTCGATGTCTCGGATACCTCAACAGTTGGATCCTTTTCGTCGCCAATCGGGATGACCTTCCGATTAGGGTTTAGCAGCAGGAATTGAGCGTCGATGCACGGCAACATCCCCCCATCGCCCAGGGATCGCTCTCCACCCGTCGGACTGTTGTTGATGTACGCATTGACGGTGGTCTGGATCGCATTTTTGGCATGGGCGGTGCTGCGCTTCGCCCACGTTTTATATCGCGCTATTGCCTGATTATATCGCGCTATTGCCTGACGTGGCACCGACGCCGCTTGTCAATATTTCGTGGCGGGCACACACGTTGCGCGACCATTGCAAATCGGGCCACTCCTGACCCTTGTCTGGGGCTTGGCGCTGCGTCAGGCGGAGCTGTCGGGCATGGCGCAGGGTTGGTGGCGGCCGGGCCGACCGCCACCAATGACTTTTACTTGCCTGGCGCCTTGTATGCACCGCGAAGCTGACTTGCCTTTTGCCGAACGTGCATCACTTCATCCTGTGTCAATAGACGCGTCAGCTTGACGTGATGGAGGGCTCCCGACGCTACAACAACGCCAGAAATCGCTGCGGCCGCGCCCGGGTCAGGGACATCGAAGATCGCCAAAACGCCGGGACCGTCGGCCGGAGTGCTGTACATCGAGATCAATTTACCACCGGCTGCCTCAATGAGTTTTTTGGCCGCCTCGTAGCGACTGACCGTAGGATTTTCCATGATGTTGTTGAGGGCTTGCGGTGTGTATTGTCCTGTTAAGCTGAAGTGCATGGCGATTTTCCTCCTGCTGGAGTGAAGTTCAATAAACCGAGCTTACCCCCTTCCGGGGCTCAAAATTTTCTCCGCCGAAAAGGAGCGTGAATATCCTATCAAAGGCAAGCCATCGTTCGCCACTGGGCATTGGCGCCCATTATTTTGGGGCTAGCAGATGATCGTCATCGTAAATTCATAGAATTCCGCTTGCTCGCGCGTTCTCCGCCTCGCCAAGATTGACCGGCAGCATTTCCGCGAGGCGGCAGGCGCGCTAGAGCGGGCGAATGCTTGGGAGTAACTGCCAATTCGCGCCGCGTTAAGTTGATTTTAGCCAAAGGAACTCACAATCTTATGCGCGTGAGCATGTAACATAGGGTGCGTTGGAGGGTAGCTGTGCAGTGCATAAATCTTACAGATGATGAGCTGTGGCGCGCGATTGCCGAAAATACTAATGTAATGTCGGCGCTTGTCCATGAGCAGCTTGAATTGGGCGCGGGAATTACCGCGAACGATCCTGACAGGCGGGCAGAGCTAATGCGCTCCCATCTGCAGACAGTCAACGAATATCAGCGCCAATATCGCGACTATACTGCTGAACTTCGCCGTCGCTATCCGTAGTTTGCAAGCAAATGCACGCCTCGCCGCCAGCGGGATCCGCTGGCGCACGAGTGTCGCCTGCTCGGCGAATAGCGTCGACGCCTTAACAGCATAGTCGTCGTTATCTGTCCTTGAAACCCTTGAACGGAAAGATCCAGCCAGATGCCTCGTCTGTTGGTCTGAGCAGACAACCGAATAGATAACGGTAGCCGATTAGATGCGGCCAAGACACACGCGGCGCTTTTTTAGCAATGAGTGACATGCGCGCCTTGCGCGGCTCCAGACTGTGTGAAATGACCACAGCCGGGCGAGTGACTGAAGGTTAGCGATGACGACTGGCAGCCAGGAATTACAGGCCAAGAGTGACAAATTCTATGCAGAACTTGACCGGCTGCTTAAGCTGCTTGCCGGCCGGCAACGCCTAGTCGCAAGGAAGGTCGGCAACTCAGCAGCGTCGGGACCTCAACGCGGTGAAACAGGCGAGGCACAGGCCATTTTGGCCGCCCAACAGCGCTTGGTAGCGGCATTGAGTGAGCGGCATGAGCAGTCTGGAAGGAAGGCCCATGGGAACGCTTATTTTCGAAGGCGAACCACCATTCGAGTTGGTAACGCAGAGGCTCCCTACAGCGACATGCGAAGGTGAGACCATCATACTGACCTTATCAGTCCTGTTGCCTGGCTTTCCGGTGCGGACCGCCGAGATTCACGTGCGGCTGATGTTAGAGCACGCCGAGCAATTGGCCGCTCAAATCCCACCGGCCGTAAAGGAGGCGCAGGTCAGGAAGGGATGGTAGCCACGGCCCGACCTGCGCGCCTTTGCAGCGAGATGGGGCGGAAGGAGGCAATTCGGCGGGATTGGCACCAAAGCCGTCTCGATCTGCCTCAATTGACCTGTTCGAGGCAGGCCATATTAACGAATTAATCAGCGACGTGAGGCTATTTTCGCTGGGGTTCCTGACGCGACGAGGCGTGGGATGTCGACCACAATTTCAGAAGCGGCACGCCGGTGGGGCATCGGTCGCGAGACAATCTACCGACGCCACCGGGCTGGAAAATTGAACTTTGCCAGCACCGACCCGCCGAGGATCGATGCGTCCGAAATGCTGCGGGTATTCGGTGAGCCGAAGCCCTGGTCGAAAAAGGGCGCTGGTGATGGCACGATTGCCGCCCTGGCACGCCTGGAAGCCACGTGTGAACTCCTCAGAGCCGAGTGTGAGCGTCTGAAGGCTGAGCTGGCGGCGGTCAAGGAGGAGCTTCGCGACTCGCGGGCCGACGCCCGTACGGAACGCGACCGGCTACTCGACCTCCTTAGCGCTCACCAGAGGGCTCCAGAGAGCAAGGTCGGAGGCTCGACGCTGGTACCACAGCGGAGCGAGTTGAGCGAATTACCGCATCGGAGCGAGATGACTGAGGCAGAAGCCGTGCTTGCCGCCCAGCAACGCGCCGAAAACGAAGGGCATCATCACGATCGTTAAAACCATCGTCGATCGCTCAATCGCGTATCTAGGACTTCCCTTGAGGGTCACCGTTTTGCTCGCGGCGTGGCTGTGGTGACTGAGATGCCTCCAACGCTACAGCCTTGTCCAAATATCGCGTAGCGCGAGCGGTAAGACGTTCTGCCCAAGCAAATTTGCCCTGCCGACCCGCTTCTTGGGCTAGGGCAAACAACCGCTCTGCTTGTGCCCGCCACCTCGGTGAATGCATCTAGCACCCCTGCTCTCTCTCCGACGCCAACACCGATTTCAGAGAATCAATACATCCACTATATCGCCTTGCAGTCGGAAATGGTCACGCGCTCCTAACGAGTGACGGAAATCCCTGAACGGGTGCGAAGCGGAATGGGAGATTTCCGGAACCAGGATATCGAACGCTAAGCGAACTGAAGGAAAATGCCGATCGTTTCTCACAGCTGTGTCTACAGCGAGACTTGCAGTTAACGCCAAGTTGGACGAAGTTCCATTTTGGGTGTCTAGAATATGAACAATCAGGGGTGGAGGCATTACCGTGGAATCAACCCGATCGAGCAAACCGAATCCAACCGATACGCACGTCGGGGCGCGGGTTCGCATGCGCCGAATGATGCTTGGCATGAGTTAAACGGAACTCGGTGACGCCGTCGGCGTGACTTTTCAACAAGTACAAAAATATGAGAAAGGCACCAACCGTGTGAGCGCGAGCCGCATGCAGCAGTTTGCGAAGATTTTGGACGTGCCGATATCGTACTTCTTTGACGGTGCGCCGCCGGCAATGGTGGCCGGCGGCAAGTCGAGCGGCAGCAACGCCATGAGCCAGACCTACGTCAATGAATTTCTCTCCAGCCGCGATGGTCAGGACATTATCAAGGCGTTCAGCCGGATAGCCGACCGCAAGCTTCGGCGTCGCGTGGTCGATTTGACCGAACAGATCGCCGACAGCCGCGGACGACGCGCTCGTTAATGGACAACTTACTCTTTCTCGCTGTCGCCACGGTGAAGCTTGGCTTGATTGTTCTTCAGCTCTTGTCATAAAGAAGCACGCGCGCCCCCGGCCTTAATTGCAATAATAGATCGAGGTCACGGGAATTCCTGCTGACCATGACGGATCCAGTATCAACTGCCTGCAAAAACAGTAGGATATCGTTGAGAAATTTACGACGAGCTTGCTTTGGCATGGCTTGCGTGCGTGCCAGAATGCCGGCCAGCATCGCCGCTTCCAACCAAACCTCATAGCTTGGGGCGATAATCCGCGCCTGACAGGACCATGCGCTGATGCTCACCGAGAAGCCGGCGTGCGCCTTCATAGGCGAGATCGCCAGCGGCCAGACCGGTGACTGACATAGCCTGCTGGATTACCTTCTTTGCCCATGGCGCAAGCGCAATTCGAGCCGCTGCGTTTTGTATTCCCGCTTAGGCGATGCTGGTTTCTTACGCGTGGATGGCATGATCATTCTCCTTGGATGCATGTACGCCAATCCATTAGTCGAGGCGCGGCGGTTCTATAATGTTCTGTTGACGCTTCGGTATCGTTTGATCGATCTCGCTGCTATGCCGATCTAATTGTGCGGGAAAATTGGTGGGGAGGAAAAGCTTCGAACCCCCGATACGGTCGATTGCCGTGCCCATCAATCGCCTCAGCCGATTTTATCCTCAGGCCGCGGCGCTTCGCCGCCCTTGCGACGCATCAGGCGATCAAACGCGGTGAAGTCCGCGCGCTCCCGACGCTCAGCGAAGAAGGCTGCCGTGTTCATGGCCGCCAGCTTCTCGGAAACCGCGGTTGCCACGAACTGGTTGACACTAATGCCATCCGCCTTGGCGCGGCGCTCGACTTCCGCCTTTACCGAGCGGGGGAGGCGGAGCGGGTAGGTACTTTGAGGGCTTTTCATCTCTTGATCCTTTTGAGCATTTCGGCTGGCGACAGCAGCTCAATTCCAAATGTCGCGGGCGTGTCGCCGAAATCCCGCTGGTTGAATGTCACGATCGCGGCGGCTTGGCCGTTCACCGCAGCTTCGAGCACAAGCTCGTCCGCTGGATCGCGAAGCTGGGGCCGCCACATGAAATGCGTTTCAACCGGGTCGGCCATCGCGAGCACGGCATCCAGAAAGATGCCAACTTGTTGCTGCGAGAGTCCGGCGGCCATGCGATGTTCGGCCAGAAGGCAGATCGCTTCGTATTCGAGCGCCAAGGCCACGTTCGCTACCAACGTCAGCTCGGATCGGCGTGCCGCCATCAGCAACGCCGCGGACGCACCGCGAGGACTGCGCATGCCTGCAACGACGACATTAGTGTCCAGGACACATCTCATATCATATATGATGTCACATCACGTATGATATTACAATAGAGTCTTTGGAAGCGGGCCGGGGTTAGAATTGAGCATGCCGCGTGGTCTCGTAGCGCAGCGATGGCCAAGCGGCTCGTCAGCTACCAGACCAATCGACAACTCTCTGGGCGGAATCCTTCTTCGCAGGTGGCACGCGCCTTCGGGGCGCATCGAAACGCACCCAATTTCCTTTAGCCCTCATCATGCCCATAGGCCTGCTGTTTCGACCGGCCCCCGACAAGAAAGTGACCACATCTCTTCCCTGGTTTGCGGCGATCCAGCGTGTCGAGTGCGGTCAGGACCCGACTGACCTGGCGCCAGAGCGTGTTCATATCGGCTAAGCCGATCGAGCGCGTAGTTGGGCAGATTGGCCAGGCCCAGAAAGCATTGGGCCGGGTGGAGGCTAGGATCGGCGGCAGGTTCTGCAGTCTGCGGCTCGAACTGGGGTAACAGTTTTTGATACTCGTGATCGGTGTCGATGCCGCGTCGTCGCCATGACTGCCGGGATCAGCCGGTCTGAACAGTTCATAGACCAATTCTCGCGAGGCTGGCTGAAGCCTATGCGACTGGTACTCACTGAGGCGATCTGCCTCGATCTCGAACAGCCCTGTTTCCATGGCTGTGGCGCGGCGGAGCCGCCACAGCGCGCTGGCCAGCCGAAGCACGAGCTCGCGTTCGACCGCGGATTGCGCATCGTAGTCGGCGATTATGGCAGCTTCGAAAGCCCTGTAGTCCTCCGCATCTTCCAGAGCGCCGATCACGGTCTCGGCGGTGAGGCCATGGCGCACCGCATTGCAACGGGAGTGCTCCTTGCCTTCCGGTGTGACCGGCCCGGTGCTTTTGGCGGCATTGCGGCGGTTGGCCTGCCATTGCGCGAACGAGGTCATGGCTGGGGGATTGCCGAATTTGGCTTCGTTTCGCGGAGGGGCCCGCGCTTGGCCGACCGGGCGCGGTTTGCCGAACTTGGCCTCTTCCCGTCGCGCCCATTCGTTGGTGCGACCGACGCCGTCGAGCTCGTCGCGGCCGGCAGCGGATGGGATGTTAGCCACAGCACGCGGGCCGGCGGCAGCGGATCGACGCCCGATCTCTTCCACCATACCGCCTCATCACCGTGACGGTGAAGCTCGCGGTGGTGGCCGCGGCACAGCGGAACGGTGAACTCGTCACTCGCCTTGCGGCCAAGCGCCCTCGCCTGCGCAACACGCAGGTGATGGGGATCGGCCGGCTTGCGGCCGCAGATCAGGCACGGCTGGTTGGCGACAAATCGCAGATGGTCCTTGTCGCGGACGCGCCGCGGCTCCGGGAACGCGAGGGCGCTTTTGTCGACACCGTTGACTGCATCAGTTGCGGGCGCTGCGACAGCGGGGATGGCCGGATGAGCGGTATGAGGAGCGGCGATGTCCTCATTGTCGTCCTTTTGGAGCATCGACACTTTGGTATGGAAGGCTGCCTCGACGCGCGCAGCGTCGGCTTCGGTTAGGCTGTTCTTTGCCGCCATGACGCGCTGCGCCCAAAGCGCCGCCGCATCCCGGGAGTCCACCGTTTCCAGGT
The DNA here is from genome assembly GCA_963816565.1 of uncultured Alphaproteobacteria bacterium. GTDB lineage: Bacteria > Pseudomonadota > Alphaproteobacteria > Rhizobiales > Xanthobacteraceae > BOG-931. The sequence continues at coordinate 15,802 of CAWFLM010000026.1, forward strand.
CGGATAAGATCAAGTCGCGTTTGAGCGCGGATTGCTCCGGCGACAATGGATTGCCGGCTTGAAGTCCGAGCCATAGCGGCGCGGCGCAGCGGTGATGGGCGCGTCGCAGCTGAGCCATTGCCGCGGGCAACGCCGTGTCCGTTCCCGCGCGTCCCAGTTCCTGGGGTCTGTGCTGCCGGGGTCAGCAGATCCGGCGCATCGAGGTCATCCTCGCCCGCGATGCCAACCAGGGTGAACAGAGCATAGCGCCGGGCATAGGTCAGCGCCGCGCCCATCCGATGCGGCTCTGCCGATGCGGCGATGGCACAGACCGGCCAGTCGGAGGCGATCCATTGCCCGGAGGCATGGGCCAAGACCGTGGTCAGATTGATGATGCCCGCGTCCTGATCGATGGCCGTGGTCTGCACGGTGGCGATCTCATGCTGGCCCAGGGTCTTGCGCACGATGTCGAGCCCGCTGGCCAGTGAGGCGTAGCGGAACAGCCGATCGGCCGTGTCACCGCCCTCCTCCGCTTTGATGGCGCCGATGAGGGACTTCTCGGGGTTGGTCAGCTCACATTGCGCCTTGGCCAGCGCGCCAGCCAAGGCGGCGATCGATTTACTGGAGCGGTGCATGGCTCACCTCCCTCGTCTCCAGGAGATCGAAGCTTATGGCACCTGACTTCGAGCGCTTGGCATGAAGACCATGGCCGGTGGCTTCCTTGGCATCTTCCGGCATCAGGCCCTTGAGCTCGGTCTTGGCGTTCTCATGGTCGAGATAGGCTTGGCGGGTCTGGGCATAGATGCCGGCGAACTCCGCCCAGGCATTGGATGAGCTCATATCGACCACCCGAACCGCCTCGATCTGGGGCTTTGGCGGTTCCACCCCGAACAGCTTTGGTTCCTCGCCGTTCTCGACACAACGCCAGAACTTCCGCTCCGCGGTAACGATAAGATGCTGATAGAGCGGATCGGCATGGGCCAGGATCTCGACCCACTTGCCGCCCCCGGTGATCACCGAGAGCACCGCGGTTCGGGCCGCCACCACCCACATATTGTGCTGCAGCTGGGGCATGTACTTCACGCTGCCCCCTCCTCCGAGAACGACCATGGCAGCATGAACTTGGCTTCGAAACCGCATCGGAGCCCACGACCCGGCCATCCAAAGTGGCTGCCATCCACTTAAGCGCCGGGTGGAACACCCGCTTCTGGACATCGGTAACGACCTGCCCGGTATTGGCCTCGTACCAGCGCCGATTGAGGTCCTCGGTGGCCAGCCCCAGCTGGACGATGAGGTTGCCCGACAGGTCCTCGGGCTCCACTTCCCCGCGCTTTTCCCGCCACAGCCGCACCAGCGCGGCCTCGTCATTCCCCATGATGATCCGGGCGTCCGAGCCGCCGATGAAGTATCGTCTTTTTGCGAAATCTATTGTTGTTCTATTGTCTTGCGCATTGTACAAGTGCTCACTATACAGCATGTCCCACGCTGTGATCCGAATGTATTTGTTTACGATACACAGAAAATAGCCCATGTCAAGAAAATCATTACACTGTTATGATCTACTCCCAATCCAATGCCGGATGGCTCGCGCTGCACTCGGAATGGGTGTTCGAGACCTCGCAGCAGCGGCCAAGGTTTCAGTGGACACGGTCGCAAGATTTGAACGAGGCGAGGAATTAAAAGAGCGCACTATCGAAGCGCTTCAACGAGCGCTCGAAGGCGCCGGGGTAAATTCATCGACGAAAACGGCGGAGGTCCGGGCGTGCGTCTTCGCAAACACGCAACCAAGCGCAGCAAGTGACGGCGAAAGGTCTTCGTGTACGAAGGCCAGATTGGCCGGAATTAACTTTCGATCGCTTCGTCGCGCTCCTCAAGAATCGAATCGGCACAACCAAGCGAACCTGATTGGGTAAGATCCAAGCGCAGCTCAAGCATCGTTTTTAAGCGCCGCACGGGCTGTCTATCTGGGTGTCCATATGCGATCGACAATTTTATCGCGCCGATGACCTTCCTGTTTTGGTAGCCCTTTAAATCGGACTGAGTGAACGGTGCCATTTTATAAACTCTGGTACCGTCGCGCGGGATAAAACTGTCTATGCCTTGGCGGTGTGGAAGTACGCTTCCCTCGATATTCATCTCGAATTGCTCGACACGGAAGCGCAGTGGTCCGCCGCTGTAATTGTGCAGTCGAATGCCCAATTGCAGTGCGGCTTCGTTATCGGGGGGTGCATGAATGGGAATACAGGCCTCGAGCAGGAGGCCGTGATCAAAATCTTGCTGCGCTGTGACCAGTCTTGGCTTCTGCCGATCGATGAGGGTGGTGACACCAATATACGTCCACAACAGCACTAAGAATGCGAAGGCCCCTGCATCAACCTTCGGATCTTCGACGAATCCCGATGCCCAATCCGAACGAGCGACGTAAAGGGCTGCTATGATGCTCACAGCGATGCCCCAGTTGGTTATCAGAAAACTGAGAGCATTCGCCAAAGCTGTGCCGACTGGCCCAAGCCTGCGCAACCACGTCAAATTGAACATGCCAAAATCCTTGCTTTCGAAGAGCATAGCGTGAGAATCGCCTTGCGCGGCGCCTAAGCCATTTCATCCGTCACGCGTCCCGTGGTATTATGCCGGGTGCCTGTCTCCTTGGGCATGAACCCCCTCTGGCCCCGTCGCATCCCGACAGATGCGGCGGGGCCTCTCTATTCGCGGGGAAGGCCAGGCGAGGGACCGGATGTACGGCCGCACCCCGGCACGCCCAAAAAAAGGCCCCGGAAGCGGACTTCCGGGGCCGTGCGGTGAGCCCGCCAAGGGGACTGCAGGGGGATTGGGCTAAGCGGGTCCGCTTTGTAAACTGTGCTATCGCTGAAGCTTCCTGCGGCTATGCCAGCCAGAACGGCTTCACCGAACTCAGATCGCGCCTAGCCACGCGGAAACCAATATCCTTTAGGCACTCGTCGCTTAGAACCTCGAGATCGGCCGGAACGTGGCCCTGTCGACGGCGCAGGACGTTCAGCTTCGAGAACATTAGCGTGATCGTTGTCATGACCCCCTCCGTCCTTTGTAGCCGATATCCTATCGACATCACGGGAAGCGGATGTGACGCCAAGCACAAAAAGTGACTTTCCGAGAAGCCACGCCCGAATAATTTGCCGGTGGATAACTCGAAACTCCGCCAGTTGAACGAGGCATCCCAGTGTTGGTTTGCTTGGTCGTGTCGATCGCGGTTGCGGAGTGTGTCGTGTCGATTGGGGATACTTATCGGGCAATGTCCGACGACGTCGAATGCGCGGCAAAAGAAACTGACAACGGTGCGGAGAGCTTATCTCGCTCTGGCAGAACTGTGGCGGAGAGCAGCCTTGCGGGCGGAAGGCCTTCCTGTGCCTGCGGACGAACCCGCAATACCCGATTAGCAGGCGAGTCCCGCCATAGCCGTATTGCGCTGGGGGCGTTTCGGCGCTCGCTGGCACCGACGGCCGGCGGGACTCAGTTAGAGAATAGCACGTCTATGCCAGAGATCCTTATTGTCACAGTTCTTGTGCACAGGCGCGATGAAACGCTGCATCGTTCGCGGGTTTAACGTTAATTCAAAAGCACGATAGATTTTTGCGACTGCCTTTGCTCAACCTTTAAGCGAGGCGGCGTTGATCCCCCGAGACGTCCCCGTACGCTGTCTCATCATTGAGCCCCAAGTGGAACCCCCCGCTTGGGGCTCTCTTCATTGTGGCCGACGAATTGGTGCGATCGCCATTACAAGATCGGACGTCGGGAAGCTCTCATCTAGGCACAGTTATCTCGCCGAAGTTGCGCTGGACCCGGGAACAAGCCGCGGCGGCGATATGAAAACCGTGCCGGATCAGATCCGATAGGAGGAAACTCGAGCTCTAACGAGCGGCAGAATGATGGCCATCGCGGGACGATTGATGAGTGAGTTCGCATGTCCGCCCGGACCTACCGTCACTCTGACCGCAAGGCCGCCCTAAAGATTGCTTCACCTCGTCTTCGAAACATATGATGGAACAGCCTAGTGCCAATTCCGAAGGGAAGCACGAGCTGGTGAGCGACATCGACATTGCGCGGTGGATAGCCTCAAAGCGATATGCGCTTCTCTAATCGGTCGTTTGAATGCAAGCGGGGGTCGAAGGGCGGATATCACAATGGCAATGACGGTTTAATGGTTTTGCGCCGTGCCCCAGAAAGATGCCGCCTTGGTCATTACGTTGGGAGCGCTGAGTGCTCTGATTGTACTGTTGTGCTTGGGGCAGATAGTCGGATGGGACGCGACGTGGCGGACTTTCGGTGTCACTTCATTACAACCACCATTCTTCGACACACACGTTGTTATCGACTATGCAAAGTGTGCGTCCCAGGGCGTCGACCCATATATTCCCCATGCCTGTAACCCCGCCAATTTCAATATTCCTCCGATCTGGATCTGGATAGGCAGAGTCGGGAATAGTGCGGTTTGGTTCTCCTGTGGAATGATAGCGGCCGCAGCTGCAATCATAATTGCATTGTTCAGAGGCCGCCCGGCCGCCGATGGTGTGATTGCTTTAATTGGAATTTTATCGCCATCAGTCTTGATGGGCGTCGAACGCGGCAATGCCGATTTGCTGATATTCGCCATCACCGGAGCTGCGGCACTGATTTATAACAACGAAAGAATTGGGCGGCACTTCTGGGCCACGATGCTTGTCACGCTGGCGATAATATTGAAATTGTTCCCGATGTTTACAATCGCGCTCGCGGCGCGGCGCGGTCGACGTGACCTGTTGTATGCGGTTCTTCTATCAGCAATATCGTTCATCTATTTGATCGCTATTTATAAATACATCCTCCTCATCCGCTCAAACGTACCCACTACTTTCATCTTGTCGTACGGCTACAAAAGTCTCTTTCTTGGCTTGGACCATTTGCGGAGCGAAGCAGATCTGCCACCGCTTGGCCTAGCGGACACCTGGGTACCCATCCTAGTGACCGGTTTCATGTTAGCCTGCGCGTCAGCAGCCGCTCTTGGTAATCTCTACTCGAGCGGCGTTCCTTGCAAGGTAGCCACCAACGTGGCCGGAACGGCATTCGTTTTTGGAAGCTCAATCTATTGCGGAACTTTTTTGCTGGGCACGAATTTCATTTATCGGCTGACTTTTCTCTTGCTTTGTTTGCCTCAACTTCAAGATTGGTGCCGGCAAGATAGAAAAAATGGTGAGTTGATGCGCTGGCTTCTCTTAACAGTATTAGCGGTGCTTTGGCTGAACGGTAGTGCAAATGGACACACCACATTTCTGATAATGCCGCAGCTAGTCGACTGGGTTTTATTTTCTGGCTTTGCGGCAATTTTGATTTCGAATGCTCTTGGTAATTACGGTCGTGTCAAAAAGGAGGAATCTCAATTCGGATTGGAAGCTTCACACTATTTATAGTGACGTTCAGGATAGAGAGCTCGGCATGCGTCATCGACCTCTGATCCCCAATATCCGTATCCGTCGTTAGCAATGACACACTCGCATCCCCCATTCGCAACTATGCACTTGCTAAACGAATAGTCACTAACTCCCCAAGCATCAAATCGACAGTAACCGTCGATCCAGTGGGCATAAAGACAGGCATGATAGGCTCTGGTCTCGGCGCGATTTAAAGGGCTGTATTTCGGTTGGGCAAGAAGTGGGGACGAACTGTAGAGAAGTTGGCCAAATGCCAACATCGCTGCCACGAAGCGGACATTCATGCGTTTGCTCCCCATAATGACCCCGCTAGTCACTGCAGGCTACCCTGCATATCCACGCTAGACTAGGAGAGCGACGAAATAAAGTGGCTTTATACGATCGATCAGCTTGGATTTAGCCATCACCGAACCGAGCGCACTATGTCCAGAGCCAGTGACGGGGATAGCGGTCACCCTGATGTCCACACATGGGCCAGTCGCGTCATTTCACGGCAATTAAGCATTTCGGTCGTTCTCGGCGCGACGCGGACGTTGAGCCGGATTTACAAGTAAACCGGCCATTTTCCTGAGATCGTGAAAGGTCGTCCTAACCCGGCGGTTACTCTTTTGGGGTATACGCGGTGCGCTGGGTAATGTCTGAGCCCCAGCAATGTCAGACGGAGGGGGCCCCGACCTCACGGTCGGGGCTCTTTCATTTTCGGCCGCGTCGTTTGCCGGGAGGTCCTTATCACCGTGCTATGGGCGACGATTGGTTTATTACCGAAGCGTACTGACGCGAAGCGACTGAGGTATTTGGACGCGATGATGCCCCAGCAAAGATATGTGACTTCTCGATTTCACTAAGCTCAAGCCGCTGAGCGCCGACCGTTCCTCGTGAACGGGTCCGCACTCATTGACGTTAGGGTGATGCAGATACTTACACCAATGCGGCACGTTCGGAACCCAGGGCTGCTGCACCTGCGCGGCAAACAGGTCGGGCGCTTGCTGGAGAAACGCTCTGATCGTTCGGCAACTCGAATCCGGGTCACCCGTGTCAGCGTTTGATTTACTGTTGGATTCATCAGTGGATTCCGGTTCGGCCGGCTTCATCCAATCACCCACGGGGTGGCCGGTGATTGCGAGGACGTAGTTGCGGGTCTCCAAGGGAAGATCACGTGAACCCGCAATGAATTCACGAACACGCTGCGGGCCAGCATTATAGGCCGCAGCGGCGAGTCCTAGGTTGCCGAACTGATCGCGGAACTGGGCCAATAGTTCGCCGGATTTCGGCAGCGCCACGACTGGATTGAACGGTTCGAACAGGCCATGCTCGACAGCAGTCCCCGGCATGAATTGAGCGATCCCCTGGGCGCGTTCGCCGGTATAGGTCAGCGGGCCGGTCACGTCGGGTCGGAAGTGACTTTCCACCCAGATCAGCCGGGCAAAATAATCGATCGGTAATGCATTCGCTCGCGCTGACGCTTCGACCATCAGGCAGATCGAGTTATTCGGCGTAACGGTCTGCTCGGCCGTCGATCCAGTCTGCGCCGATCCATTTGGCGGCTCGACAAGAATCAAGAACGCTAGCGCAATGATGAAGCGATGCTTAGCCATTTCCTATTACTATGTCTTTGGAAATCAAGACTCATTTAACCGTCATGCGGCGTTGATTGACCTACTGCACGTCGTTCTTCGCCCCGCGCGATCCGCTACTCGCCCGCCCAGTTGCCCAAGATCTGACGGGAAAATTTGGCGAGCTAGTGTCACCCCAAATTGTTGCAGAAATGCCACAAGCCGGCAAGTTTTGGCCCAACGCGGCCTAACACAGAGCCGCATTGCATAGAATTATTAGGGGATAGCATTTAGCATCAGCCACAGTGAGTCGAATTGTGGCGCTTCTTTACCGACCACTCGCGATTCAGGCAGACCCCGGGGAGCTGACGAGTGAAGTGCAAATTCCTGAGCGTATTGGCAGTGACGTTCGCTGCCTTGGGTGCGCAAGCGGCCTTGGCCGCCGACATGGCGTTGAAGGCGCCGATCCTGCACCGCCGGCGTCTGGATACAATTGGGGTGGGTGGTACATCGGCGGCAATATTGGATACGGTTGGGGCCTCTCAACTGATCCAAACGCCTCTTTTGTTGATCCATTAACTGCAGCCAACAATTTTGGTGTCGGTTTTGCTGCATATTTTGCGGGTGGCGGCAACGTTACCCCCGATTTAAATCCGAGTGGTCTGATTGGTGGTGGCCAGATCGGATTTAATTGGATGCTGAACCCGAGTTGGGTGGCTGGTTTTGTTACTGATTTCCAGGGTTCAAACATCAAAGGTTCCGGGACCAACACGGTAACAGTTGGCGGCGCTGCAACAAACCAATCCAACAGCGAGCAAATCGACTGGTTCGGTACCGTCCGCGGCAAGTTGGGCTATGCGCAGAATAACTGGTTGCTTTATGCGACTGGTGGTTTGGCTTATGGCCGCGTCGCGGCGTCTGGCAACTTCGTCATCCCTGGTGCGCTAAATTTCACTGGTTCGACCAACCCAACAAACGTCGGTTGGACAGCAGGTGCCGGCTTGAATTACGCTCTCACATCAAACTGGATCGTCGGTGTCGAATATCTCTACGTCGACCTCGGGCACGTCTCCTATACCGAAAGTCAGCCGAGCGTTGTTCCCTTATCGTCTCTTTCAATTAGCAACCGCGTAGCGGCTCAAATCGGCCGCGTCTCGCTTGACTATAAATTTTAATCGCCGTGTGCGGTTTAGTACCCGCCAGTTGAAGCGAACCTAAAGCTTTAAGACTATACGCGCCTCATCGATTTATCACGTCGTCTTCAAAACCGCCTCATAAGCAATCGCCAGATATAGAAAGCCCCAGCAATGGCGCTGGGGCTTTTGTACGGGTATGGGTTTATCGACCCCTCTCAAAGAGGGGGGAATGGAAAAAAAGGATCGATGGACATTACCCAACAGCACTGATGCAGATATCCGAATTCGCCGGAATTTTAAAGGCGGCTCGGCACAAGGCCTGTTAACAAATCTGAGCCCCTATAATTTTAATGATTTATCCGGGTTGCGATTGACTATTGGCCCCACTCGCATAGGGATCTTGCCCATGCTGGCAAGAAATGAAGATATCGACAGGTCAGATTCGAGGCCGCTCGGAACGTTGTCAAAGCTTGTTCGCCGATGGCCGGCCGCGTTCATCGGCGGCGGCTTGATGCTCACAGTTGCTTGGATGGGACTTCTAGTTTCGGCTGTTCTGAGGATTTTTCGGGTCTTATGAAACAGCGCAACACCCCGCAGAGCGCATTTCAGGGATTGAGGGATTATCAGCCTAGGCCGCGATCGATGTGGCAGTCCGAACGGGTAAAGAGAGGAGCTTTTTGCCTTCGGCATTGCGCACCTCGATAAACCAGCTGTTCCACTCGCCAGCCAGACTGTCCCTCAAATGTTGCACCATGGCGCCTGCAAATTCGAAGGCGCCTTCGCAGCTCCGAAATTCGCTGCCCTGATAGTCATACAGAGTTTGATCCGTCGTTGTGCAATCAAAGAAAAACCGCATCGCGACATACCCCTATTGAAGGCCTGACCTGCCAGCTTTTAGAAGACTTTTGCTGTGATTGGCTTAGTTAGATCGCTAAATATGAATGAAAGTTGAGGACACGAGATTAGTCTTTCACTTATTTCGGGACTTAAGTGCCGCCGAGGGAACTCGCGGCTTGTTGAATTTTCATTCTAGCACACAGAAAGCCGACGCGACTATTATGCAACGCGTTCCCTGCGGACTTGTGCGTCTGACGTGTCACACTCATCGACCCACGCCTCCTTGGCAAACCACTCGTGTGTCACGCGACACCACGGACAGTAAGTCCGGCTGAAGAACACGGGGGTTGAGCGGAAGAGCGAAGTGTCAGTGTATCTGCCGGTGAAAATTGATTGCCCCGTTGCAGGGCATCGGACCATAAGCATGCCCATGAACACCTCCCTGATGCGACTACCCGCCTAAAGCCCTAATGCGACGAGGGCATAAACGCCCCGTGACAATCCACGTTCTTCGGTGGAGGTACGGGGGTGCTGGTGGCGGCTCAATTCGTCGTGACCGAACTTTACGTTAATTTACAAAGCTCGTTGAGGAGTGTCACGTGGGCATGTCAAATGCGCTCGTCACGCCGTACTTCAATGGGTGCCACTGACACTAAGACGTTGAAGAAGAATTCTATTTTATCGAGACTCCGGAATTGAACCTAGGGCGTCACCCAGGCGACGAACGATCGCAGTGTTTCCGACCCAGTGTCTCACCCATGACACGAGGTTGCGGTAACTCACGCTGTCGAGGAGAAGCTCTTTGACCACACGCCCAGCAAGACCGCTTACACGGTTCGAGCGCATTTGGCCGTCGGCGCTTCTCGTCGCCGGGCTGGGTCTTACCGTGGCTTGGATTGCCCTGCTGGCATACGGATTCGTTGGCTTACTTGGAACGACGCTATAGCAGAAGAAATGCGCGACGTTAGGCTCGCTCATGCCGTGTTGTGCCATTACGACGCTAAACAGCTGGCCCGAAAATTGCTTGACCCAGAGCTAGTCGACAACAGTTTTTGAGTAATCGCCAATGACCGGTTCAATTGAAATTACGCTCGGCGAGGAATGGGCAAGAGTGCTGAGTCCCCGCGAACGCCAAATTGCGGTTCTCGTTGCGCGCGGCTTGTCGAATAAGGAGGTTGCGCGCGAGCTGGGGCTGAGCTGACGGCACTGTGAAAATTAACCTGCACACCATTTTCCAGAAACTAGGCGCCAAAAGCCGGTATAGCCTCATTGCCCAGTCGGCGGGAGAGGCTTAGCGAGCCACTTGTCGCCGACGCTGCAGCGGCTGTCCTTATGGGCTTTAAATTTGCACAGGTAACCTGAATCTCAGCTTCCATTTGCGATTATTGTCGTAGCCAGCATATTGAAATTTTATTGATGGTCCAGCGTTCAGAGCTTCGACGAAGTGATCTAATGCTGCCAGTCTTTTCCGCGACGCGACTTTTATAACGACACAGATTGAGTGATAGCGATACTGAAGCCCCGGCCGTGAGGCTGGGGTTTTTTTATTGACTGCACATCATCCACGACAATCAGCCACGCACCAGACACGCATAGCTTTGATCAAATTCGACTTACGGTGAATGCCGGGCGCGCCTACACATAAATTCCCTGACAGCGGTCCACTTGTTCGGCCCGACGGATCTGCCTCTTACCGCAGTAGGGGCATTTCCACGAAAAGGCCGGCATCACCGGTTTAGCGACCTCTTCTGGAGAGGGGGCTTCGCGCAACACCGTACTGCGGTTGCAGTTCTTACAGTCAACGACGAAGTACCACTTGTCACGTTCGACGATATCCAACCGAATCTCCCCGCGAGATGCCCCAGCTTTACTAACATTCGACTTTTGATATCGTCGCGCAAGTGAAAGTTGCACGAAAATTCAATTATGCGAGGCAAATCCCCGATGCGGCGAAGTAGCCACGCGGTGTGCGGGCTTTAGGCAGCGAAGCCCTTACTCTTTGCGTATCCGGTTTAGCCGAGCGTCCCCTGCCTCGTGAGCTTACCGAGGTTGACATTGACAGTGGGCGGACTGGAGCGGCGCCCAGTTCAAGGGCTGTCGGTCGGCAACATGACTGTTCGGGCGGTCAACGATGCGCGCAAGGGCCTTGCGCAACACTGGCGAATTGTTGGGCGGCCATGGCGTAACCATAACGCCTAAGGTTGACGATCGAATTCATGCGGTCCCCCAAACGCAATTATTGCTACTTGTGCATCGCTCAATAGTATGGGCGCAGATTGAACGCACCGATCAATAAAAACAAATGTTGGAAAATCTCAAAGAAGTTCACCGACGTCCTGGAAAAACGGGCGTGAAACGCTGCTTTCAATGCAACGGCGGCTTCGGCCTAGTTCGTCGCAGATTTGCCCTAAAGCAATTTTGCTCAAAGGCATGCCTCGATAGATATAACGCCGAAACCGAGCGTAAAACATCTCGGATAAAACAGTGGACAGAGTTCCTTGGCCGGAAACCGTGAGGCGTCATTGTTGGCTCGGCAAAACGCTGTAGTCCGCATCTTTGGTCTTGATGCTGGGGACTGGTCAATGCTTTTGCTCGGCGTCGCACTTTCGGGCTTGTTACTGATATTCATCTAACTCAATAATCGGATCCGGGGAGCCGGAAAACAGACTTCGCGCTCGCGCTTATTTGTGCAGAACAGGCCGTCGGGCCGTGGGCAAAGCGTTCAGCTTGCGCCCGTAATCGATGCGACTAGATCTCGACAATTCACGGGTTCGCCCTAGGGGCCAACTCGTTGTGCTCGACATTATGAGCTGGCACCTCAGTTCCCTGCTGCAATGCCATTCGGTTATTTACAGAATGAAGCCACCGCAGTCGCAGTGCGGCTATTCGCTCCACGATCGCGGCAATTTGTTCCGTGGTATATTTTGGTGGTTGGGCGAGACCTGTCATGATGTACTTAACTGAGACGAGAAATATCTTTGGACCGCGTAAAGTTCAGTCCACATTAATGTCGCTGACTGCGGGGTCGCGTCAACCGAACTTGGGATATATATCTTTAGTTATATGAGGCGGCGCTCGGACGAAATGTATTCGCCCCGTCACGATTGCGTCTTTTGCGTGCTACCCAGCCGGCGACGGGAGACCGCAGGGTCGGTCAACAACCATAACGATATATAGTTTTCGATCAGTTCGCACCCCGCCTGCGCGCCCCTTGTCACGATAACCCTTTGATAGAAAACGCTTTCAACGTGTCGGCCATCACCACTTCCCTCGTCCATCGAGGTTTGTGCCGCCTTCACCGCTTTTACCTACGGCTTGCCTTTGAAGCACCATAAGAATACAGGAAATATTGCTTTAAAATTTCCTCTCAACCTGGTCGCGTCCGGTCCCCTACGTACCCAATGTCCGTGAGAAGTGAGTTATCGGAAAGCGGAGCTCGCGCCCAGATTCTAGGCGTCGCGCAGCCAACATTGGCTAAGCCGAAGCGGATTGCAGCGTTCTACACGGGAATACTGATATTCGAATTTCTTGCCGTAGCGTCCGCGGCGTACTTTTCGAGCATATCCTATCGCTACACCGAATTCCACTTGCTGCCCAACGAATATCTTCCCGCTGCGCTCCTTATCGCGGCACTGGTCTCAATTGTTTCCATAGCGTTCCGACACTTCGTTGCGATCCAAGGCCAGCCGCTGCACGCGCTATTATGGAGCGGATTGGGTGCGGTGGCGCTCGCGTTTTCGTTTTTTCTATCGACACTTTTTATATTGAAGGCGATCGGCGATTATTCGCGTGGTGCGTTTATTTTCCAGGTCGTCGCCGTAAGCGTCACGGTTTGCCTAACGCGGACGATCTCCTACGTCTGGATGCAGTCCGCTATACGCTCCGGTCTCGTCGAAGCCCGCCACGTCATAGTGATCGGCGACGAGCGCTATCGGTCGCAATTCAACGATACTGGTAAGAACAGCGGCCATTCGGAGCGTCGCTTCGCTGCCATTTCCACATCACCGCAACGCGAAACCGGGTCATGATTCTACGGTTTTGGTCGACACCAAAACTGCGCGCCAGACCATTGAGTTTTGTCGATCAGTCCATCCCGACGACATCGTCATCCTCGCGTCACCAGAAGAGTTGCCCGCGGCGCCGGAACTTGCTCGTTTGCTGTCCGAGCTGCCAGTTAATGTGCATATTGTACCACTTGGCAGCGTCAATGTGTTCGGCTCCTCGCGTATTGCCGAATTAGGCGACTTGAAGACCCTGCAAGTATCCCGGCCGCCGTTATCCGCGTTCGATCGGGCCATCAAACGAACATTCGATATCGCTGTGGCTGCCGCAGGACTAGCTCTACTTGCGCCGCTCTTTGCGATCGTTGCCATCGCTATAAAATTGAAATCGCGCGGCAATGTCTTTTTTTGGCAAAAGCGCCACGGCTATAACAACACGACCATTCGGGTCGTCAAATTTAGAACCATGTTTACAGCTGATGATGGCGGGTGCTTTGTGCAGGCGAAGTGGAAGGATTCACGTGTGACTAACGTGGGACGCCTTCTGCGTCGTACCAATATCGACGAGCTTCCTCAACTGTTGAATGTGTTGATTGGCAATATGTCGATTGTCGGCCCGAGACCGCACGCAACGGCGCACAACGAAATGTTTGAAGGCAGAATCTTGCCATTCTCTCGCCGACACAACATAAAACCGGGAATAACGGGTTGGGCCCAGGTGAACGGACATCGCGGCGAGACCGACACGCTAGAAAAGATGCAGCGTCGTGTTGAGCATGATTTGTACTATATTGATAATTGGTCCTTCCTCCTCGACATGAAGATCATCCTGCTAACGCTGTTTTCGAAGAGAGCCTACACCAACGCCTACTAGACGGCGGGTGTATCATACGGCAACGACTGCAACCTGGCGCTTGCGCAAAAATCCCCTCCGACGTCGGATTTCCGCGCGCCAAATTTTCGCAAATCGTAAATTCAGTTGGGATTCTGAAGAGGGAGTCGCCGCACTAGCGAGAATCGGGTCTCGCTTTCGAGACGACCGATTGCAAATTCTCAAGGCAATTCACAAACGCTAACAATTAATCCAAGACCCGCTTTCGCTCCGGTCCGGGGCTTTCCAGTGCGTTGGAATACCAGGCAAACCACGCGACCGCTGCCATAGAAGGACCAAGAGCAACGAGAATCCAAAATAAGAAAGTTGCCATGCTTGCCTCGCCCGTTGAAACGTCTTCCTCCGTTGGTCTCAGATTTTCTTGTTGTTTTGACGCGTCATATTAGCCGACAATTTGGCGTCTACGTCATGTCTTTCCAGCGGATTAGCCATGAGACTGGCCTTGAGTCGTCTACAAGTAGCACAATACTTGAAGAGATCACCATGGTTTAGCCGGTACCGGCGATGGATTCGCAATTATTCACAAATATTCGGCTCTATGGAGGTCTTCTTCGCACTGCAACATGTTACGCACTCCCGGTCTGCCCGGGAGCATTGGATACAACGGACCACGCAGGACGGGACCGTCAGCGTTCGTGCAAACTATCGTGAGCGTAACGCAGTATGGGGGACAGCAGATAAGACATCACACTCCGTCTGCCGGTCTTGATCTCTACGGTGACTGCCATTCCGGGTGTGACATTGGCGACCCCTTGATCCAATGGGATCTGGGTCTGATCAAGCGAGACGCGCGCGGCATAGCTGAGTTCTTGGCCGTTGGGTTCACTGCTCGTGCTCTCCGCACCCTCGGTATCGCCTTTGGCCTTACCCGGCGGGACGTCGTGGACAATCGCGTCCTGTGAAACGCTCACGACGTGTCCATGAAGAAGGCCATAGCGGGTGAAATTGAAGGTATCGACCTTGATTTGCGCGTCTTGTCCCTCGTGAACAAATCCAATGTCTCGATTCGAGATCGTGGCGTCGACTTCAAGCGTCGTATCGGAGGGTACGACGACAGCCAGTTGCTGGGCCGGCGTGACAACACCGCCCACGGTATGAACCGAAAGCTGCTGGACGACGCCGTCGACCGGTGCGGTCAGGATTTGGAGCTTGGTCCGTTCCTTCGCCTTGGCGAGATCGCCGCTGAGACCGGCGGCTTTGCGCTCGGCGTCCGCAAGGTCGCTGAACAAGGCCCGATGGAATTCTGCTGCCGCTTGGGCCTGGGTTTCAATGATTGCCGCCACTGCGGCATTTGCTTCTTCAAGACGACTTTTTTGAATGGCAGTGTCCTTCTGGTTTTCCGTCAATTGCTGGAGTGTTTCCAGATAGGTCAGTCGTGACCCGAGCTCCTTGTCCACGAGACCTTTGCGGATGTCGACGCGCTGACCAATGATAGGCTCATCGGCTTCGAGCTTGTCAATCGTTGCCGCGGTGGTATCACGCTCGGCTTCCTTCTCGGCGCGCTGGCGATCGAGCGAGGCAAGCTTGGCGCGATATTCATCGGTCTGCTGAAGCAGGAAATGCTGCTCCATCGCAACGAGAGCTGGACTTGCGCCAGGCGGCGGTGTGAAGGCACTTTCCGGATTGGCGGCATCGCTGAGCGCAGCGTGCAGCCGCGCAATATCAAGTTGCGCGGCGATAAGATCGCTTCTGATGTGCTCCTCGTCTGCCGCGCTCATCGTTGGATCGAGTTCGATCAGGACATCACCGGCTTTGACACTTTGACCGTCATGGACGTGGATGGCCCTTACCACGCCGATCTCGAATGGCTGAATCAGCTTAACCCGCCCACTCGGCACCACCTTACCGCTGGCGTATGCAATAATGTCGACATGACCGAAACTGGCCCAGATCAGGGCCAGACAAAACAACACGACGATGGTCACCCCAATCGCCCGGCCGATTGGCGACGGCGGAGTCTCGACGATCTCGAGCGCCGCTGGCAGAAAAGCGAGCTCTTCCTGTTCACGGGTCTCTCGTGTCCCCGGGAATGCGATGACGTTTTTTGCGACCCCCTTGGCGGCTTCAATTGCAGCCTTAGCCGACTTCATGGATGCCACTCTGCATTCGGTGGAGCGTCGCGTAGCGCCCGCCCATACGGATGAGGTCATCGTGAGTGCCGTCCTCGATGAGCCGACCATGGTCGAGGGTTAAGATGCGGTCCGCGAAGCGAACCGTGGACAGGCGATGAGCGATGATTAAAACAGTGCGCCCAACAGAGAGGTGTGCCAAGTTCCGCTGGAAGATCTGCTCGCTCTCGTAGTCGAGCGCACTTGTCGCCTCGTCGAAGATCAAGATACGTGGCTCGCTTAGAAGCGCGCGCGCGATGGCAATACGCTGGCGCTGGCCACCCGAAAGGCTGCTGCCGCGTTCACCAACGATCGTATCGTAGCCCTCCGGCAGTTCTAAGATAAATTCATGAGCTCCGGCCAGTGTCGCCGCAGCGATCACGCGATCGTTCGGAATCCCTGGTTCTGCAAGCGCGATGTTGTCTCGGACCGAACGGTTGAACAGGATATTATCCTGCAGCACGATGCCCATCTGCCGGCGCAACCAGCTGCTATCCACCATTGCAAGATCGGCGCCGTCAACGAGTACACGGCCGCTTTCGGGCACGTGAAGGCGCTGGACCAATTTGGCGAGCGTGCTCTTGCCGGAACCGGACGGCCCGACAATGCCGATGACCTGACCGGCAGGCACGTTGAAGCTCACGTCGTGGAGCACCTCGGGGCCATCGATGCGATAGCGAAACGTGACATGCTCGAATGCGATTTCGCCGCGCAGCGATGGCAACACCGTGCGGCCAGCACTAAAAGTCGTCTCCGCCGGTGTATTGAGGATGTCGCCGAGCCGCGCGACCGACAGACGGGCTTGATGGAAGTCCTGCCACATCTGGGCGAGGCGCAGCACCGGCGTACTCACTCTCGAGGCGAGGATATTAAAGGCTACCAATTCGCCGATGGTCAGTGAGCCATCGATCACAAGCTTGGCCCCGAAATAAAGAACTCCGGCGGTGACCAGCTTGCTGATGAACTGAACACTCTGGCTCGCGGTATTGCCAAGCTTGATGACGCGAAAGCTGGCGGCAACATAGCCGGCGAGTTGTTCTTCCCAGCGCCGTTGCATCTGCGGCTCAACCGCCATGGCCTTAAGAGTTTCGACACCGGTTACTGTCTCAACCAGAAAGGCCTGGTTTTCAGCGCCGCGCGCAAACTTCTCGTCTAGGCACCGACGAAACGACGGCGTCGCACCGACCGAGATGCCGATATAGAAAGGAAAAGAGCCAAGCACGATGGCGGTAAGTAACGGCGAATAGATAAACATCACGGCAAGGAAAACGAAGGTGAAGAATAAATCGATGACCAACGTCAGCGCCGAACTGGTGAGAAAGTTGCGTATATTTTCGAGCTCGCGCACGCGCGCTACCAAATCACCGACGCGACGTGCCTGAAAATAGGAAATTGGCAGCGCCAAGAGGTGACGGAACAGGCGCGCACCAAGCTCGACGTCAATGCGGTTCGTCGTATGCGCGAACAGGTAACTGCGCAAGATTCCGAGGACGGTATCGAAAAGCGCAATGGTGATGAGGCCGATGACCAGCACGTCAAGCGTGCTTAAGGTTCGGCTGACCAACACTTTGTCGATGACGACTTGGAAGAACAGCGGCGAGACAAGCGCGAACAGCTGAAGGAAAAACGAGGCTACGAGAACCTCGCCAAGAAGATGACGATACTTGTGGATAGCGCCAAGAAACCAGCTGATGCCAAAGTGGCGAGTTAGCTCGGTAAGTCCAGCCCGACCTGCCATGAGGACCAGGCGGCCGTCCCAAATCGCCTCAAACTCGTCACGCCACATCAGCCTCGGTCGGGCTAAGCCGGGCGTTTGAACGATGACCTGATCCTCGCTGGCCTTGCCAAGGATCAGATAACCGCCGTCCCGCAACACCGCGATCGCCGGCAGCGGTGTGTTCTTTAGCCGTCGCCACTTTGATTGGTAGCTTCGCGCCTTAAGCCCGAATTCCTTGGCGCAACGGAGCATTTCGGGCACGCCGATAGCGTCGCCGAAGCGATGGCGAACCTGCTCGGGATCGACGCTGGTGCCGTGAAATCGTAATAATAATACTAAAGCCGCTAGCCCGGATTGCGCCGGCGCTGAACCGTCTGTTGCTGCAAACACCCCGCCACCCCTGTTTACGCCCGAATTCGCGAACCGCCTTTGATTCGCCAATCAACGTTCGCAAAGTCCCCTGTTTCACGGATGCTGAGGATTGGTCAGCAGCGGTTGGATTCCGCTCTGCGACGCCTCGGCGACCACCATCGTGCCGCCGTGGTTGTCGCCAGCAACGGCAAAGCTCGACGCTATATAGTTGCCCAACAGCGCGATATTGGCGCTGTGGCTGCCGTCCGTTAGGGAAAGTGTACCCCCCGGCTGATTGCTATTCGGTAAATAGCCAAGGGTGGGCTGCTGATCGAAGGCAATACTGGGCAGATCGATCGCGCTCTGCGCCCCGAAGCCCGAAATGGTGCCGGTAAACGTCGAGGGCTGGTCAAGAACCAATACGCCGGGGTTGCCTGATTGGAATGCAATGTTGGCACTGCTGGCCTGAGCGATTTCCATCGTACCGGCGACGGTCAGCGGCGCTGGATTGGTGGTGGTCGTCGCCGGCTGGCCTACCGTGGGATCAAGGCCAGCCGAGAATGGGCTTGTGTTGCCGGCGCTACTACTTGCCGTTGCATAAAAGATGTAGGATCCGCTGGCGAGCGCACCGGTGGTAAAACTCCAAGATCCACTGGCATTCGCTTGCGTCGTTCCCATTTCGATCTTTCCGCCGAGTAACGACCCTTGATGGTACACTGACACCGTAGTATCGGCTTCCGCCGTGCCGGTCAGCGTAACGGTGTTTCCGTTGACGGTATCGGTGGTGATAATCGGCGCCGGCGGTACGGTCGGCAATGCCGTATTAATTGTCACATCAAGAGCTGCCGATGCGACGCTCACATTGCCCGCGGCGTCGGTTGCCGTCGCAGTAAAGGCTTGTGGACCCGAGGCCAGCATGC
>CAWFLM010000027.1:0-29946 GCA_963816565.1 uncultured Alphaproteobacteria bacterium
AGCAAAGCGAGGCTGCCCGGAATCCGTAATCACAGGTCAGCGAATATCGATTCCGGGCTCGCGGCTTTCAGCCGCGCCCCGGAATGACGGCGCGCGCATAAGCCTGATCGATCAGCCGCACTGCGCGCAGGCAATCCTGCACGCCGATCGGCGGCGCTTTGCCGTCCGCCAGTGATCGAGCGCATCGCGGACGCGGTAAAATACGGCCCGGTGGTGTCGGTGCCGGGCAGGATTTCGTCTCCCTTTCGCGGTCGAGAGCTTCACGACATTGTCTTTCATGGTGAGGATGGCGTCGCGGCCGGCGATCTTCCACTCGCCGTCGGTGCCGTCGCGCGGGAACGTATTGCCGACCTCGACGGTGCCGAGAATGCCGCTCGCCGAGCGCAGCATGACCGAGGCGTAGTCCTCGACCGCAATGCCATGCGCGCGCGGGCTGAACTGCGCGCCGGTGACCTCCGCCTCCTCGCCGGTCAGGTGCCACGAACATGTCGAGCCCATGCGGGCCGAGATTGCGCAAGGCGCCGCCGCCGGCTTCGGCCGGGTCCATCATCCACGGGCAGTCCCAGGCCGCATAGCGCGGCGGCGCCGGGCGGTTGATCCGCACATAGAATATGCGACAACGGGCCGAAGGCTTTTGCGGCGAGGAGTTTGCGGGCGCGCTTGGCGAATAGCGCCATAGCGCTGCGCCAAGGGAACGGCGATATAGGCGTTGCGTTTCGCCGCCTTGTCGGCGACCGGCTCCAGTTCCGCCGCATTGATGCTCATCGGCTTTTCCATCAGGAACGGATAACCGGCGTCGATGAGATCATTGGCGATCGCGGCCATCCGGCTGTGCCGCCCGAGCGCCACGACGAAATCGGGTCGCGTTGCCTTGAGCATGGCGTGGTAGTCGGTGAAAGTCGGCGGCTTGCCGACCTCGGCCGCGCGTTTGGCGACGAGTGCGGCGTCGGAATCCTGCAGGGCGACCAGCTCGACGTCCGGCATGGCGATCAGATGCCGCAGATAGGCGGCGTCGTTGAGCGCATGCCAGTGGCTGACCTCTATTGCCGCGACACGAATTGTCATGGCGGTCCTCTGTGGCGCTCCGCTGCGTCGTGCACCGGCGCGCCGAATTCGCTCACGGCGATTGCTCGCAGCCAGCCCGAGAATCTGCCGCGCCTCGCCCGGCGTGGCGACGTGATCGCCCAGTATCTCGATGATCTTTGCCCGCCTTCTCGACCAGCGCCGCATTGCTCGGCGCGAGCTTGCCTTTTTCCAGATAGATGTTGTCTTCGAGCCCGACGCGCGGGTGGCCGCCGAGCAATAGCGTCTGCGCCACCATGGGAAACTGATGGAGCGAAATGCCGAAGGCAAACCACGGTAAATCCTGGGGCAGAAGATTGCGCATATAGGTCATTGCTTCCGGCGTCGCCGGCTGGCCCCAGGAAATGCCCAGGCAGATCTGAAACATGCCCGGCGGCTTGACGTAGCCTTGCTCGAGAAAGCGCTTGGCGAGCAGCAAATGGCCGGTCTCGAACACTTCAAGCTCCGGCATCACGCCGGCTGACTTGATCGCCTCCGCCATCGCCTGCAGATGGCTCGGCGTATTGACGAAGACGCGGTCGCCCATATTGAGGCTGCCCATGTCGAGGCTGCAAATATCAGGCTTGAGCTCGACAACATGGCGCACGCGGTCTTCGGGAGATTTCAGCGAGCTGCCGGGACCCGGCTTCGACGCATCGTTTTCGTCATGCGCGAAGCGCGCGCCCGGGCCGGTGGTCAGGTTGATCAGCACGTCGCTGTTCTTCGCCCTGATGCGCTCCATCACTTCGCGGTAATGCGCGATCTCCATGCTGGGCTTGGTAGTCTTCGGATCGCGCACATGGATGTGCACGATGGCCGCTCCGGCCTTGGCGGCATCGAGCGCCGAATGGGCGATCTGTTCCGGCGTCACCGGCACCGCCGGGTTGCGCCCTGGCGTGTCGGCCGAGCCGGTAACCGCACACGAGATGATGACCTTGCGCTGCATGACCTCCCCCACTGCCCGGCGGAATTTTTGAGCTGTGCCGCTCGCGGCGCCGATGCCCGCGCTTTATAGCCGGGCCGAGGACAAATGTCGCGTGGGGGGCTAAAACAGAAACGACCACGAGCGAGGGCGCGCGTTCATCCGGCGTCGCCAATCTCACCGTGGCCGTTGTGGCGGCGGAGAAAGCCAACTCATCTCCACCACCACTTGCATATGACCTCTAACACGCTTCAATGACAGCGACATGACTCGGACATCGGGACAACTGCGCAGCGGCCAAATCTTTGTCGGCATCGGCGGCTGGACCTTCGAGCCCTGGCGCGGCGTGTTTTATCCGAAGGCCTGCCGCACGCCAAGGAGCTAGCTATGCCAGCGAGCGGCTGACCTCGATCGAGGTCAACGGCACGTTCTACCGCTCGCAGACGCCGGCGACGTTCCGCAAATGGGCGAGCGAAGTGCCTACAGGTTTCATGTTCGCGCTCAAAGGACCGCGCTTTGCCGTCAACCGGCGCGTGCTCAAGGACGCCGGCAATTCCATCAAGCGCTTTCTCAATTCCGGCGTCACCGAACTCGGCGACCGTCTCGGCCCCCTGCTCTGGCAATTCGCGCCGACCAAGAAATTCGACGCCGCCGATTTCGGCGGCTTTCTTGAATTGCTGCCGGAAAAATTCGACGGACATGCGCTGCGTCATGTCATCGAAGTCCGTCATGACAGTTTTCGACGCCGCAATTCATCGCGCTCTTGCGGACGTTCGCAATGCCGGTCGTGTTCACCGATCACGCGAAATATCCGAATATCGCCGACATCACCGGCGACTTCGTTTACGCGCGCCTGCAACGCGGCAAGGACACGATAGCGACAGCCTATCCGCCAAAGGAGATCGCCGCATGGGCTGGCCGGCTGCAATCCTGGGCGAAAGGCAAAGAGCCCGACGACTTGCCGCGCGTTGGCCCACCGCAAAAGTCCAAAGCGGCGCCGCGCGACGTCTTTGCTTATGTCATTCACGAAGGCAAAATCCGCGCGCCGGCGGGCGCGATGGCGCTGATTGCGCGAGCTGACCGCTCAGAAAAGCTAACGGCCACGCTGACGATACGGCGCGCGTACATCCGGCGTCGTCCAAATCGTAACCGTGGCCGTCCTGCGACGGAACCGCAAAGCTCAACGTCGCATTGGTAAGTAGGCGCCCCAAGGTCATTATGCAAGGCCGGCTATTATGCAACATTATCGAGGCTCATCTTGCTTCCAAGCGTTCGTTAGCCAAGTGACCGCCGCCAAGTGACCGCCAAGTGAGACCGCTGAGTGCCCACCAGGGCCGCAGGCCACGTCCGGGCGGCCCATTTCGAGGGAGAGAACTATGACGCTGCATCAACCGACCAGCACTGAGGACTTAAGGCGCGAAGTCGCCAGCGCAATCCATGCCCATTGGGGCCTGTTCCTGTTCGAGGGCATCGTCCTTGTCATCCTCGGCTTCGTCGCGATCATCGTTCCGGTCATCGCGACGCTGGCGTTCACGCTGGTGATCGGCTGGCTGTTCCTGATCGCCGGCGGCGTTGGCCTGGTCACGACATTCTGGATGCGCAATGCGCCCGGCTTCTGGTGGGCGCTGCTCTCCGCCGCGATCGCGCTGGCGGCCGGCATCGTCCTGATCCGTGGCCGCTCAGCGGCACGCTGTCGCTGACGCTGGTGCTGATCGCCTTCTTTGTCGTCGAAGGCATCGCCACGCTGATGTACGCCTTCGAGCAAAGGCGCAACTCTCCGGCCGCTGGGGCTGGATGCTGGCGTCGGGCATCGTCGACCTCATTCTCGCCGGCATTATCTTTGCCGGATTGCCGGGAACCGCATTTTGGGCGCTCGGCCTCCTGGTCGGCATCAACATGCTGTTCGGCGGCACCGCGATGATCGGCATGGCGCTGGCGGCGCGCAGTCCCGCGTAAACGATCCGTAGGGGCGACCCTCGAGGTCGCCCATTCAGCCAGCGGGCGCCCACAAGGGGCGCCCCTACTCCGCCGGCTGCGGCAGGCGGGCTTTTTCCACGCCATTGGCGATCAGCGCAATCGCCAGCACGGCGAGGAGGAAACCGAGCGCGATGAACGCGGTGGCGCCGAGCACAAGGGGAAAGCCGCCGCGACCGTACAGCACCGCGATCATCGACACCGCCACGCCCGACACCATGAAGGTGAGGAAATAGCGCACCGCATAGACGCGGCCGCGCCAGGCATCGGCGGTGTAGCGGGCGATGACGAGATCGTTCACGGTAATCTGGCCGTAGATCGCCGCCATGGTGAAGGCCAAGGCAAACAACAGCGTAATGCCGCTGGCAGAAGCCGCCCACACCACGCCGCCGAATTGCATGACGGCGAGCGCCGCGAACAGAATATGCAGCGGAAAGCGCTCGACCAGCCGACCGACGGTGATCTGGGCAAGCGCGCCGCACAGAAACACCGCCGTGGTCAAGCCGCCGACCGCGACCAGCGAAATGTCGTTGCCGACGCGCTCGTCGACGATCTTCGGCAGCGACACCGAGATGGTGTTGAAGACGAGGCCGGCGCTCAGCGCGACCACGACGAACAGTCCAAAAATCGTCGCGGCGAGTATCGGCGACAAGGCGACGTCCGGCGCCTTCGAGCGCGCCGCCGCATGGCCGTCCTTTTCCTCTGGCACCAGCCACAGATAGACCGCGGCGGTGGCGACGCAGATCACGCCGGGCACGAGAAAGGCGCCGCGCCAGGACGTGACCGCGGTCAGCGTCGCCGTTATCCCGGCCGCCAACGAGACACCGAGATTGCCGCAGACGCCGTTAAAGGCGAGCGTGCGGCCGCGCTGGGTCGCCTTCTCGATGATCATCGCGGTGCCGACCGGATGGTAGATGGCGGCGAATATGCCGAGCGAAAACAGCGCGAAGCCGAGCACGTAAAGCGACGGCGCCAAAGCCGCGGCGATCAAGCGAGGCGCCGCAGCCGAGATAGAACGCAAACATCAGGTTGCGGCGGCTGAAGCGGTCGCCGAGCCAGCCGGCCGGCAGCGAGAACAGCCCGAAGGCGACGAACGAAGCGGTCGACAGCCAGATCAGGCTCGCATAGGAGCGGCCGTATACAACCTCAAGCTCGATGACCACCATCGGATAAATCAGGATGACGAAGTGATCGAGCGCATGCGCCCAATTCATAAAGCCGATGGCAAGCCGCCGCCGCGACAGCTCCGCCGCGCGGTCGGCCGGCACCTCGGATGGTATGGTCGTCGAAACCGTCATCGTTCGATTCCTGCCCGAACTCAGACGTATAGCCCGGCGATGCGGGGCGACATACCCGATTCCTGCAGGGCAGATCGGCCCTCACGTGTCGAGTTTAGCCGTCGCACGGCAAGCCTTGCTGCGGCCGCCGCCGAAGCGAATGGGCTCCGCCGGTTGCAGGTCCTGTCTGCACCCGGCCACCGACGAGTTTTCCACAGGCCAATGGCAGCGCAATGGCGGTGTCATCTTGGCAAAATAACTGACCGGCATAACCTACGGTTGTCACGGGGTGTAGGGGCCCTCAGTGTTCGCGTTGCGCGTTGTCGGTGCGATGGTGGTGGCCGTCGCGGGTATGGTGTTGTGCAGTATTGTGGGCCGAGCGGAAACCGCGACGCCCAACAGCCCCTCGTTTCTTGTGTTCGGCGGCGCCGATCTGTGGCGTTACGGCGCTTTCCTCTACGGCGGAACATTGTGGTCGCCCGCGGGGCTTAACGCCGACGGCTTCACGCTGAAGCTCCTCGTCAACGGCGGCCGCTACAGCTACAATTCAAGCGGGACTCCAAACCAATATCGACGGCGACATGCTGTCCGGCGCGGCGCTGCCGGGCTTTCGCTTGGTCGGCGACGCACTCACCATCGGGCTATTCGCCGGGCCGGTGGTGCAGGACTATCGGCTGTCGCCCTACGATCCCGGCAGCCGGCTGCACGGCCTTTACGTCGGCGCGCAATTGGCGAGCGATGTCTGGTATCAGCCGGCTCCTAATTTCATGGCCGCCGTCAATGGCTCGCTCGTCTCGATCGGCCCGACCGGATATTTGCGTGGCGCGCTCGGCGCTCGCGTGTTCGACGCGGCGTTCGTCGGGCCGGAAACCGCCATGCTGTGGTGCGCCAATTTCCAGCAGCTCGAAGTCGGCGCTCACCTGACCGGACTGCATGTCGGCGCAAGCGAATGGTCGGCCGGCGCCGGCTGGTCGATGGATTCCGACCGCCGCAGCGGACCTTATTTGCGGCTTGGCGTCAGCGCGAAATATTGAGAGGGATGCGCTAGCCTTTCCGGTCACAACACCAGACACTGAAGGTCGCCGCATCCGTGCGGTTGCAGGGCCGTATCGTTGCTGGTTTACTGCAGCCATCGCAGCATGCGGGAGGTGCCGGTGAAGGACAGCGCGCGGCACCAATTTGTCGCCCTCGATCTAGTGCGCGGGCTCGCGGCGCTCATGGTGCTCTTGGTCCATGCTCGCGGCGATGCTTTTGTCGAATTCGGTGCGCTACCGCCGGATCAGCGAACCCATCTCGTTGCCGTGTTGTTCGGTCTTACCAGGCTCGGCCAAGAGGCGGTGCTGGCGTTCTTCGTTCTTAGCGGGTTTCTGGTCGGCGGCCAGCTCATCGACAAGTGCCGGCGTGGAACGTTCGACGTACGAATTTACGCCATCGACCGGATGACGCGCATTCTGATTCCGCTCATCCCGGCCTGCATTCTCACGGCTCTCGTCGATTATTTTCTTTACGCCACGCCGCCGCACGCCATTCAATTGATCGCAAACATGGTCGGTCTCAATGATGTGATCGCCCCCACCCTCGCGCACGATATTCCGCTGTGGTCTTTGGCCTACGAGATCTGGTTTTATGTCGCGGGCGGCGCCGCCGCCTATCTGTTTGCCCGCGGTATTGGAGTTTCCGCGCTCCTCGCTTTCGCTTTCGCTCTCGCTGTACTGTCGGTTCTCGGCGCGTCATACCTTCTCTGCTGGGTGCTCGGCGCCGCCACCTTCCTGATGCTGGGCGCGAAGCGCACAGGCGCGGCGTTCATCGGCGGGCTCGCCGTGTTCGCTTGCGGCGCCCTGCTTCTCGAACTCGGCGCCGAGAGCAAGTCTTTCACTAACTTCGTGCTGCTGCCGGACAGCGCCACCCGGATCATGGTCTGTCTCGGAATTTCGATGCTATTCCCGTTCCTGTGCACCAAGCAGGCTGCCGCTGCGATCGAGCCTATCCGCCGGCCGGCGCAAGGCCTGGCCGCGTTCTCCTATTCGCTCTATCTCACGCACTATCCGGTGCTGGCGATGTTCGAGGGAGTTTTCTCTAAGGCAGACGCGCTGAACGTCCATTCGGTGTCGATCTTTGGGCTTAAAATCGCGATATGTCTTGCGGCGGCTTGGCTGTTTTATTTTTGCTTCGAGCGTCATACCGCGGGAGCGCGGCGCTATTTGAATAGAAAGCTCGTGTACGGCGAGACGGTCTCGCCGGCGATCCCGCCGACTGCGCTCGCCGGTTGATCGCCGGGTGGTATTGGGCTGATTACGATAATCGCGGCCTCGCGCGCGCAGTCATCCTCCGCTTAGTGATGAGGGCGCGATATTGATCGGTGGGCACCCGCTCTCAATCGAGCGTGCGGCGGAATCGCGTCACCGCGATGCCCATAGCCACCAGCGTCAGGACAAACAGCGCCGCGGCATCGTTGTGCATCGCCGATAGGCCCGAGCCCTTCAGCATAATCGAGCGCACGATCCGAAGATAATGCGTAAGCGGCAGCGCCTCGCCGATCCATTGTGCCCAGACCGGCATGCCGGCGAACGGGAACATGAAGCCGGACAACAGGATGTTCGGCAAGAAGAACATCAGCGACATCTGCATCGCCTGCAGCTGGTTCTGCGCGATCGTCGAGAAGGTGTAGCCGATCGCCAAATTGGCGGTGATGAACAGCGTCGACAGCAGCGCCAGCAGCAAGAGGCTGCCCTGAAGCGGCACGCCGAACAAGCCAATGCCGAGGCCGATGATCAGCGACGCCTGCACGAAGCCGACCAGGACATAGGGCGCGATCTTGCCGAGCATGATCTCCAGCGGCGTGATCGGCATGGCGAGCAGGCTTTCCATGGTGCCGCGCTCGATCTCGCGCGTCACCGACAGCGCGGTGAAGATCAGCATGGTCATGGTCAGAATGGTGCCGACCAGTCCGGGCACGATGTTGAGCTGGCTCAAGCCGGCGGGGTTGTAGCGGACATGGGTGCGGATCTGAAACGGCGGCGCGCCGCTTGCGGGCAGGCCGTGATCGTGCTCGAGCGCGGACTGCACCACTTCGCTGAGCGCGCCGAGCGCCGAGCCCGACGCCACCGGATCGGTGCCGTCGGCTGCGACCAGCATCGCCGGATCATCGCCGCGGCGCACCGCGCGCTCGAAATTCGCCGGAATTTCCACCGCGAACAGCACTTGTCCCGAGAGCAACAATTGGTCGAGTTCGGCCTCGTTGTGCGGCAATGCCGTGACCTTGAAATATTTGGTGTTCTGCAATGCCGCCAGGATCGAGCGGCCGAGATCGCTTTGCTCCTGCAGCAGCACTGCGGTCGGCAAATTCCGTGGATTGGTGTTGATGGCATAACCGAACAAAACAAGCTGCAAGAGCGGAATCATGATGATCATGGCGAACGAGACGCGGTCGCGCCGCAGCTGGATGAATTCCTTCACCAGCATCCCCCAGGTCCTGCGCAAGAATCCGTTGCCGCCGAGGCGGCGCGGCGCCTCAGTGGGAAGCAGATGCGTCATTGGAAATTGTCTTTCGACTTGCCCATCAAGTCGATGAACACGTCCTCGAGCGAGGGCTCGGCGCTCTTCCAGGTCAGATCCTGACGTTTGCGGTAGTCTGCGATCGCAGCATCGAGCGCACGCTCGTCGCGGCCGGAGACATGCAGGCTGGTGCCGAATTGAGCCACCATGTCCACGCCAGGTCGTCCAGTGAGCTCATCGGAAAGGTCGTTCAGCCCGTCGCCGTGCTCGGCGCTGACGGCGTAAGTGGTCAAATGCGAGGCCGCGATAACCTGCTCGACGGTGCCGTGCACCAGCAATTTGCCATAGGCGATATAGGCGATCTCGTTGCAGCGCTCGGCCTCATCCATGTAATGGGTGGTGACCAGCACGGTGAGGCCGTGAGCGGCAAGACCGTGAATCTCGTTCCAGAATTCGCGCCGCGCCTTGGGATCGACGCCTGCGGTCGGCTCGTCGAGCAACAACAGTTTCGGACCTGGCAGCGTACAGGCGCCGAGCGCCAGCCGCTGCTTCCAGCCGCCGGACAGATCGCCGGCCAGTTGCTCCTCGCGGCCCGACAAGCCCAGCCGCTCGATCGCCGCGCGCGCGGTGGCGACCGGCCTTTCGATGCCGTAGATGCGGGCGATGAACTCCATGTTCTCGCGCACCGAAAGGTCTTCATAGAGGCTGAAGCGCTGCGTCATGTAGCCGATCTGCAGCTTGATCTTGTCGGTCTCGGTGCGGATGTCGTAGCCGAGGCAGGTGCCGCTGCCTTCGTCGGGCGTCAGCAAACCGCACAGCATGCGGATGGTCGTGGTCTTGCCGGAGCCGTTGGGCCCGAGGAAGCCGTAAATGGTGCCGCGCTTGACCTGCATCGAGAGGTCGCTCACCACCGCGCGGCCGTCGAATTTTTTGGTCAGGCCGTGTACGTCGATGACGATGTCGGGACTGGTTTCGGCCGCGGCGCTCATCGCGACGCCTGCGGAGGCGGCGTTTGCGCCGGCGGCGCGACGAGCGTCACGTCGATCGGCTGACCGACGCGCAAGGCGCTCGGTTTCTCCGGACGCGCCTCGATCAGGAACACAAGCCGCGTGCGCTCCTCGCGGCTGTAGATCACAGGCGGCGTGTATTCGGACTGCTTGGCGATAAAGCTCACGCGCGCGGTAAGATCATTCGCGCAGCCGTCGCAGGCGATCTTGATCCTGTCGCCATAGGAGAAGTTCGGCAGCGCCGCCTCGGGCACGAAGAAGCGCACTTTGATATTGCCGGGCGGCAGCAAGGCCAGCACCGGACGGTCGGCGGGGACCATTTCGCCCGGTCGGTAATAGACTTCCTGCACCGTGCCGCTGACCGGGCTGAACACGGTGCGGCGCGCCAGCCGCGTCTGCATCGAGTTGAATCGCGCCTGCGCGTCGCGCAGCACCGCCTCGGCGGCATCGAAGTCCTTTTGCGTGCCGGAACCGGTCTTGAGCAGCACGCTGGCGCGATCGTAGGTTTGTTGCGCGTTGATCAGCGAGGCTTTGACCTGCGCCAGATCGGCCTGTTGCAGTTCGTCGTCCACCGTGAACAGCGGCTCGCCGGTCTTGACCGTATCGCCCTCGCGCACCGAAAGCGTCTGCACCCGGCCAACGTCCTCGGGCGCAACGAAAATGAGATCGGCCTCGACCCAGCCCTGATAGACGTTGGCGGTGGCGTTGCAGGCCGCAAGCAGCAGCGCAAGCAGGCAAATCGCGGCGGCGGTGCGCAAGCGGGCCGTCATGTCGGCCTCCGCGTTGCGAACAGGAAATCCAAATTGGCGCGCATCATGGCGCGCGCGTCGAGCGGCTCGAAGCGATCGAACAATCCGCTCCAGAAGATCGCAATGATGCCGGGCGCGACCAACAATTGCGGGAACCGGATCAACGCGTCATCGGCAAGCTCGCCGCGCTCGAGCGCGCGGCGCAGCAGCCCGCGCACTGTTTTAATCAGATGCGACAAAACCTCGCGATAATAGAACTCGGCGAGTTTTGGGAAACGGCGGCCTTCGGAAATGATCAGACGGATCACATCCCGCCGCCGGGTCTCGTAAACCTCGCGCACGAACAGATCGACGAACCGTTCGGCGAACACGTCCATCGGCATATCGGCCTCGCCGAGCGCCGCAATGGCGCCGATCATCGGGCTGAGCATCGCGCGGGTCAGTTCCTGGAACAGGCTCTCTTTGCCGCTGAAGTAGAGATAGATGGTGCCCTTGGCGACGTCGGCGCGCCTCGCCACGTCGTCGAGGCGCGCGGCGGCAAAGCCCTTCGCGGAAAATTCCTCGAGCGCCGCAGCTAGAATGGCGTCGCGGCGCGCGGCCGACTTGGCCTGGCGCTGGGGCATACGAGCTGCGCAGCCGCCTTGTCGCGGTGTCCGCGTTTTGGTCTCCGGGACGCTCGTTCTGTCATCCGTGGCATGCCTATAATATGACTGACCGGTCAGTCATATTCAAGGCCCAATATGTCGCTTCCGGTGCAGACTCAAAATCATGGGATCAGGACGCCGCGAGGGCCTTGATCTCGATCGAAGACGGATTGCGCGGCGCCAACCGGCGGCGCATGGGTCAGGGACGAAAACGAAGGCGGCCCAACAGGCCGATACAGAGACGGTCGGCAAAACCGTTTCGCAGCGAGCTTTAGCCCTTCTCGTCGCAGGCCCAGGCGCGCACCACGCAGTCGCGGCCGCCGAACTGGGCGCAGCGCTGCATCGAGATGTTCTCGGCCTTGCCGAGGTGCGAATTGAACGCCCAACCGTAGGAGCCGCAAGGGTTCTTGGCGTCCACCGCCATCGCCGCGCAGCCCTTGCGGATGACGCCGACCACCTTGCAATGGCCGCCGGCGCATTTGCTCATCGCCGCGACGCGGGCGTCCGCGGTTTTGCCGTAGTCGAAACCGTAGCCGTAGGCGCCGCAGACGCCGACGGCGAGCGCGCCTGCGGCATTGGCGGCGCCGATGGCGGCAGCCATGAATCCGAAGCTCGCCGCCGCGAGCGCAAACTTTCGCGCATTTGCGAACATGGAAAGCCCCTCCCCAGAGGATGGGCGAAGGCTAGCGGGGAAGGGTTGCGAGTTGGTGAACGTCGCCGCGGCGGCGCGCCGCCCCCCGGTGCACCCGGCCGGCAATGACGGCTATTGCGCCGTTTCGACGTTATCGGTCGAAACCTCAGGCGGCTCGGCCATCACTGTGGTCAAGACTTGGGCTAGCCATGACCTGGCTCGCCATGACCTTGGTCATGACCTCCTGCGACTGCGGCAACAGATCGGCGGCCTTGGCACCGATTGTAGTGACGATCGTGCCACCGATCGCGGCCCCGATTTTGGCCTCGACGCCGCGCCAATAAGCAAAGCTGTTAAAGCGCGTACCCTCCACGCCGGCGAGGATCACGGCGGCCAGGAAGGGCAGGCTCTGGATCAATAGAACGCAGGCAAAAATGTTGATTTCGTGCACCTGCTTGTAATTGGTCAGGACCAGGGTGACCGCGCCGACCAACAGCAGCGCGGCGATGACCGCCTCCCAGAACGCCGGAAAATCGGGTCCCTTGCGTGAGACACCGCCCTTGGCGGTGCGCAAAAACGGCATGCGTTCATGGATGAAGCCAAGCCCGACCGCGCGCGCCACGGTCCATTGCAGCGACATGGCGGCGCAGACCGCGCCCAGCATCTGGCCGGGGCTGGCCCGTACCCGCAGCCGGTAAAGCGCGACGAAATGAGCGACCGAGACGGTAAAGGCGGCGATGATCGGGATGGTGAGGATACGGTCCGGCACCGCGATATTGGCAAAGGCGACGAACGGCACCCAGAGGATGTTGAGAAGCGCGACGACGACGCCGATGGCGTCGGAGCCGAGCCAATTGAGCCAGCCGATGCCGTATTCGCGCTTCTGCTCGCGGGTGAGCCCGACCGCCCAGGGCAATAGCCGCCGCCAATGCTTGCGCACCAGCTGGAAGCCGCCGAAAGCCCAGCGGTGGCGCTGCCGCTTATAGGCCTCGAAGGTATCGGGCAGGAGGCCGTGGCCGTAGCGGCGGTTGGTGTAATGGGCGACCCAGCCGTGCTCGAGAATGCTCAAGCCCAGGTCGGTGTCCTCGACGATGGTTTCGCGTCGACCAGCCGCCGGCGCTGTCGATCGCGGCGCGGCGAATGAGGCACATGGTGCCGTGCATGACGATGCCGTTGAACTCGTTCCGCTGCACCATGCCGATGTCGAAGAAGCCGGCATATTCGGCGTTCATGGCGGCGTGCATCAGCGAACGGCCGCCGTCGCGATGATCCTGCGGCGACTGCACGAAGCCGACACGGGGATCGGCGAATAGCGGCGCCAGATCCTTGAGCCAGTCCGGATCGACGACGTAGTCGGCATCGATGCTGCCGATGATTTCGGCATCCGGCGCGGTGTGGGTGAGCGCGAGCCGCAGCGCGCCGGCTTTGTAGCCCTCGAGGTTCTCGACCCGGACGAATTTGAAGCGCTCGCCGAGCGCGCGGCAATGTTCTTCGACCGGCCGCCACAGCGCCGGATCCGGCGTATTGTTGACCACCACCACGCATTCGAAGTTCGGATAATCCAGCCGCGCCACGGCATCGAGCGTCGCCTTGAGCATGTCCGGCGGCTCGCAGCAGGCCGGCACATGGATCGACACTTTGGGCGCGCGGCTCGGGCACCAGCGGCGGCGCATTGGCAAGCCGCCGCGGCGGGCGGCCGAACGCGATGGCCGCGATCTCTTCGAGGCGCGAGAGCGCGATGGCGACCAGCGGCAGCAGAAGGACGATGCCGAGGCCGAGCGCGAAGGCGGCGCCCGGCACGAA
Source organism: uncultured Alphaproteobacteria bacterium (assembly GCA_963816565.1). GTDB lineage: Bacteria > Pseudomonadota > Alphaproteobacteria > Rhizobiales > Xanthobacteraceae > BOG-931. Next base: position 13,565 of record CAWFLM010000027.1, read on the forward strand.
GTAATGGCCCTTCCAGAAGGCGACGATGGCGGCGAACCAGGCGCCGACCGCGTTGGCCGACACCGCCAGCACGAGGGCCTGGGTGAAGCTCACCCCGGCCATGGCCAGGATCGGCAGCGACAGCAACAGGCCGAACAACACCGCAAGGCCGGCGCGCTTGAGGTAATCGGGATCGGTGATCGGCTCCGGTCCAGGAGAATTTCGGCTGCCGCGAGGCATCGAAAATGCCCCAATAGGGTCCGACGCCGCCTTCCATGGTCTTCCACGGCTGATCGATCGGCTTCGACGATATTGTAGTCGATGCCATAGGCCTCGGCGCGGGTGACGAAATCGCGCAAAACCTCGGCCTGTTCGATGCGGCCGGGATTGGCGTCGTGGAAGTTGTAGCCCGCGCTTGGCCAGCCGAATTCGGCGATCACGATCCGCTTGCCGGGGTGCATCTGGCGCAGCTTGTCGTAGAACTCGATGGTGTGGTCGACGGCGTGCGAGGCGTTAAAGCCTTCCCAATAGGGCAGGATATGCGCGGCGATGAAGTCGACGGCCGAGGCAAGCTCCGGATGGTCGATCCAGACCGTCCAGATTTCGCCTGTCGTTACAGGGACCGGGCTCGATCGCTTCACCTTTTGGATGAGCTTGATGAGGTCGTCAACGCTCATCTCGGCGCGCAACGTCGTCTCGTTGCCGACCACGATGGCGTCGACATTGCTGTAGTGGCGGGCGAGGTTTAAGCGCCGAGGGGATTTCGCGCTCGTTGCGCGCCTGATCCTTGTCGATCCAGGCGCCGACAGTGACTTTAAGGCCGAACTCGGCCGCGATCGGCGGAACGAGTTCCGCGCCGCCGGTGGCCGAATAGGTGCGGATTGCCCGCGTGTAGGGCGCGATAGCCTTCAGATCGGCGCGGATTTGTTCGGCGGTCGGGCCGGGCGCCGGTATCCGGATGCGAGGAGTCCTTAAACGGGGAGTAAGAGATACTGGCAAGCTGACCGGTGAAATCCGGAGCCGTTCCTTCGGGCCTCAGCAAAGCCCACATGCCGGCATGCACGCACGCTACGAGCGCGAGCACGGCAGCGACGGTGCGCATGGACTCTAACCAAACGGGGGCGAACGACACAGGCCCGAACCTGCCCCCAGGTTCGACGATGGTCGTAAGGGTGAGGCAACCTTGCGAGCGGCATTGCTAAACTAGCGGCGGCAATGGCAAATTCAAGACAACAAAGTGCGAGCAACAACACTTCGGCGAAAAAATAGTGGTTTCACCTGATACCGGAACGCTATCGCGTCGTGGTCGGCGCCGGCGCGGCTGCCGCAGGCGCCGCCGACGCGGCGCCGGCAGGACTTCCAGAGACGGGTTGATCCAGCAGGCCTGAACCCGGCCGTTCAAGCTGTCGGCCGTCTTTGGATCGATGGTGTTGGAATGCAGCACCAGACAGCGGAACGCCGCCTGGATATGGCCGCTCGGACAGCCAAAACGATCGTAAAGGTCGAGGTGGCGGAATGCGGTATCGAGATCGTCCCGCCACAGCAGACTGACCACCCGGCGGCCAAGCCATACGCATTCCGGATTGCCGGCCGGTCCGTTCAGCGCGCGCTGCGCTTCGGCGTATTCGTCGATTTTCTGGGATTCCTTTGCGGCGTCCTGGCCGGCGGGCGCTTGCTGCTCCGCGGGGTTCGGGTTGCTGCTTTGGGCCAAGGACCGCTCGATAAGAGGGCTTCCGGGAACGACAAGCCAGGCGGCAAGACACACTCCGCCGACGACGCTGAATACTCGCTGGGACATGGTTCCCTTAAGCTTGTTGGGCCAGACTTAAGCCGATCGAGACGGACGTTCCCCTTAACCGATTTCGGCCGTTTGCTCGGCACTTATTGGGTGCCAATTCGACGCCTTCTTGGCCACCAGATTTGGCCGCTATTGCGGCGGCCGCTCCGAAATGGTCGCAACCGACCCCACTTGGCAAGAGAACACCCTAACTGCGTTCGTTTGTCCAGCGTGCACGGCGGCGGGTTAGCCCGCACGCTTGGCATCGGCTGCCGCCAAGGCTAATGCGAAACGGTGTATCGCCCTCTCGACGGAATTCCATCGGTGCAGCGCTGGCGCATTTTGCGCTCACGGCGCTGGCGATCGCCGTGGCATGGTGGTGGCTCGGCGCGCCGGTTCAGCTGCCGCCGTCGCCGCTTGCCAATGGCGGCAAGCTTTATTGCGTATCCTATGCGCCGTTTCGCGACGGTCAGGATCCGCTGGTCGAGACCACCCGCGTCAGCGCGCAGACAGATCGACGAGGATCTGACGCTCGCTGTCGCGCTACACCGATTGCATCCGGACCTATTCGATCGAGAACGGCCAGGACCAGATCGCCGCCATCGCCCAACGCCACGGCATGAAGGTGTTGCAGGGCATATGGCTGTCCAACGACGCGGCAAAAAACCAGCGGCAGATCTGCGACCGTCGTCGAGCTCGCCAAGAAATATCCCGACGTCATCCGCGCCATCGTCGTCGGCAACGAAGTGCTGTTGCGCGGCGATATGTCGGTCACCGATCTTGATCGCGATCCGCGAGGTGAAGGCGCAGGTGTCGCAGCCGGTCACCTATGCCGACGTTTGGGAATATTGGCTGCGCTACAGCGACCTGCAAAATTCGTCGATTTCGTCACCATCCATATCCTGCCGTATTGGGAGGATTTTCCGCTGCCGGCGTCGCTGGCGGCCGCCCATGTCGACGACATTCGCAAGCAAGGTCGCGCGCGCCATCCCCAACAAGGAGATCGTGGTCGGCGAATTCGGCTGGCCGAGCGCGGGCCGCATGCGCGAGGCCGCGCTGCCGTCGCCGTCGAACCAGGCGCGCGCGATCGAGGAGACCGTGATGCTGGCGCAGCGCGAGAATTTTCGCCTCAACGTCATCGAGGCTTTCAACCAGCCCTGGAAACGCCAGCTCGAAGGCGCGACCGGCGGCTATTGGGGGATTTTCGACCGCGCCACGGCGGCGCCGAAATTCAGTTTCGACGGCGACGTGTCCGATCATCCGCATTGGCTCATGCAGGCGCTCGCCGGAATTCTGCTTGCCGCGGTTGGCTTTGGCGGCGCCGCGATCGCCGGCAGCGGCAAAGCTACGCCGGCTTTATTATGGCTGCGGATCGCCGCATTGACCTTTGTGCCCGCCGTCTTGTTCGGCTGGACCATCGAACGAGTGCCGATCGACAGTTTCACCGCCGGCGGCTGGCTGCGCTCGCTCGCCTTTGGCGATCACGGCCGCGGCCGCGCCGATCGCCTGCGCGGCCGCCTGCGCGGCGGGCCGCAGCGCACCGGCATTTGCGGCGGTGCTGTCGCGTTCGGGCGGCGGGCGCGATCGATTGAGCCGCGCTCTCGGCTTGATCCTGATCGCGCTGACTTTACTTTCGGTGCAGACCGCGCTCGGTCTGGTGTTCGATCCGCGTTACCGCGACATACCCTTTGCGCCGCAGAGCGCCGGCGTCATTGCTTTCCTGGTGCTGATGATGTCGACGCCGCGCCCGTCGGGGCGCGCGCAATGGCGGAGACCGTCGCCGCCGCCGTGCTGGCGCTGGCGGCGGGCTATATCGCGTTCAACGAAACCTTCGCCAACTGGCAGGCGATCTGGCTGTGCGCCGGACTGCTCGGCCTCGCCGTCATTCTGCTGCAGGCGCGGGACGCGCCAGGCTGAGGATCAATAAGCCCGCGGCGAGCGCCGAAAGGTCGGCATTGTGCAGCACAATGCCAAATCCGGCTGCCGCAAGCGCACAGTGACCAGCACGAGCGAAGGCCGCAACAGATTGAGGAGCGCTGCGACCAAGGCCACGCCGCCGAAAACATCGTGATTGAACAGAACAATGGACAGCCGGAACGTGTCGCACAGCCAGGTCTTCAGGCCGGCCTGACAGGCGAGTTCGACGTTCAAATTCTCGATCGCCATGTAGCGGATATAGAGCGCCTCGCCGACCGACAGGAAAGCGACGATCAAAAGCCAATTGGTCTGGCGTGCGGTCGGCAGAAACAGCGGGCGGCGCATTTAGAGCATGATCCCGAAAAGTGGAAACCGGTTTTCGGATAAGATCATGCTCAAATCAACAATTTATAGTTTTTTCCAGCTCGGCCTTCACGGCCGCAAACGCTTCCGGCGTATCGACGTCGGTCAGCGCGGCATTGCCGGTCGAGCGGCACTTCGACCACGGCCTCGGGATAGCGGCCGATCAGATAGCGCGCGCCGACATCGCCCTCGACCGCCATCAGGTCGGCGAAGAACCGGCGCGACCACACCACCGGATTGCCGCGCTTGCCGTCGATGGTCGGCACCACGACGAGCGCGCCGTTATCGGGATCGAGCGCGCCGATCAGCCGGTCGATCAGGCCGGCATCGACCTGCGGCATGTCGCCAAGGCAGACGATGGCGCCGTCGACCTCCGCCGGCAGCGCGGCGATGCCGGTTTTGAGCGAGGTGCCAAGCCCGTCGGCGAAATGCGGATTGTGCACGAAATTCACCGGCAGGCCGGCAAGCGCCGCCTCGACGCGCTCGCGCTGATGGCCGGTGACCACGATGCACCGGCCGCGCCCGCGAGGCGAGCGCCGCTCGACCACGATGCGGATCAGCGGCCTGCCGCCGATCTCGGCGAGCAGCTTGTTCGGGCCGCCCATGCGGCTCGACCGGCCGGCGCCGAGCACGACGCGCGGCAATCGAGCGGCCGCTCTGCACCGGCTCCTCGCGCGGCTGCGGCCGGGTGACGATTTCCATCAGCAGGCCGCCGACGCCGAGCCCGGTAATATCCTCGCGCGGCACCGGCAGACCGGCCAGCAACCGCATCAGCACCCAATCGAATCCGTTTTCCTTGGGGCTGCGCGCGCAGCCCGGCGCGCCGATCACCGGGCGCGCGCCGGCAGCGCCGATCATCAACAGGTTGCCGGGATCGACCGGCATGCCGAAATGCTCGACGCGGCCGCCGATCGCTTCCAGCGCCGCCGGGATGACGTCGCGGCGGTCGGCGATGGCCGAAGCGCCGAACACGATGACGAGCTCAGCGCCGGCTTTGAGCACTTCATCGAGCGCCCGAGCCAGCGCGGCGCGCTCATGCGGCACGCGCCGCTCGGCGACGATCGTGGCGCCGGCGGGCGCCAGCCGCTCGGCGGTGATCTTGAGCGTCTTCTCGATGACCTTGGTCGCGAGCCCCGGCAGCACCGTCGACACCACGCCGACTTTGCGGATGCGATAGGGCGCGACGCGCAAGCAGCGGCTTCTTCACGCCGGCGAGCGCCGCATCGCGCGCCGCACCGGCGACCGCGAAGGGAATGATTTTCACCGTCGCGATCATCTCGCCGGCGACCACCGGCTTATAGGCCGGCAGCGTCGCAAACGTGATCGCCTCGTCGACGCGATTGAGCCGGTCGATCGGCGTCCTTGTCGACGACCAGCACGCCCGAAGTTTGCGCGAACAGATTGGCGCGGCCGGTGAAGGCGCGGTCGACATGCACGCCCTCGCCCGCGACCGCTTTGGCGATCTCGGCCGCGGCGACGTCCTCCGAGACGTCGCCGGCTCGAGCCGCGCCACGACGATGTCCTTGATGCCGGCGCGCTTCCAGCGCCGCGACTTCGCGCGGCGCCGATCAGCGTGCCCTTCTTGAGCACGAGGCCGTCCTGCCGGATGGTATGCACGGCGGTGGCGCCGAGCGCGTCCTTGGGCGCCACCGCACCGAATTTCATGACGCGGCCATAGCCCCCACCCTACCGTCCCCCGCTTGCGGGGGAGGGATTGGGAGGGGGTCGACCTCTTCGCGCAGCCGCTCGGTGATCTGCGCCATGATGGCGACGGCGATCTCGGCCGGCGACACCGCGCCGATATCGAGGCCGATCGGCGCGTGAATGCGCGCGAGATCGGCGTCGCTGACGCCTTGCGCTTTGAGCCGCTCGACGCGGCGCGCATGGGTTTTCCGCGAGCCGAGCGCGCCGATATAGAAACAGTCGCGCGACAGCGCGTGCAACAGCGCCGGATCGTCGATCTTCGGATCGTGGGTGAGCGCGACGAAAGCCGTGTAGCGATCGACATTGAGCGGCGGCAGCGCCACGTCCGGCCATTCCGCGACACCTTCACGTCGGGAAAGCGTTCGGGCGAAGCAAAGGCGGTGCGCGGATCGACGATGGTCACGTCGTAACCGAGAAGTTTTCCGATCGGCGCCAGCGCCTGGCTGATGTGAACGGCGCCGGTGATGACGAGCTGCGGCGCCGGCACATAAACGGTGAGAAAGACTTGGCCTTCCGCCGTCTCCTCCATGCCGCTTTTGCCGGTGCGCAGATGCTCGGCGAGCAGCGGCCGCAGCGGATCCTTGGCGACGTCGGCGGCTTTGACCAGACGCTGCTTGCCGCTTTCGACATCGGTGACGACGATCGCGGCGCGGCGCGCGGCGCGTTCGGCATTGAGAGCGGTGAGGATATCGAGTTTCATGAGCGACGATCCTACTCCACCTTCTCTACAAACACCCGGATGGTGCCGCCGCAAGACAGCCCGACCTTCCAGGCGGTCTCGTCGGCGACGCCGAATTCCAGCATTTTCGGCTTGCCGCTCTCGATCACGTCGAGCGCCTCGGTGACGACGGCGCCTTCGACGCAGCCGCCAGACACCGAGCCGAGAAAATTGCCATCCTGGTCGATGACGAGATTGGAGCCGACCGGCCGCGGCGCCGAGCCCCAGGTCTCGACCACGGTCGCCAGCGCGACGTCGCGGCCCGTTTTTGCGCCAGTCTTCGGCGGCTTTGAGAATGTCGTTATCGGTTGAGAGCATGTGCGCCTCCTCGTCACTCCGTTGCTGCGAATCGGCTGATATCCGCTAGATCGGATAGGCTACTCGTTCGCTTGCTCACTCACCTCTCCGACACGGGGATATTCTCTATCGCTATATACACCAGATATAGCGTCATCAGCCGCGTTTTGCATGCCACGCTTTGCGGACGCTTCGGCCGCGAGCCGCCGCCTTTGCTCAGCGCAGCGACCAGTTCGCTCATCGATTCGAGATTATGGATCGGCCGGAATTCGTCGACATGTGGCAGCATGGTCTTGATGCCGCGGGCGCGCGCCTCGAAGCCTTCGAAACGAAGCAGCGGATTGAGCCAGACCAGCCGCCGGCAGGAGCGGTGCAGCCGGTCGATCTCGAAGCCGAGCGTGTCGTCGGCGTCGCGCTCGAGCCCGTCGGTGATGAGCAGCACGATCGCGCCCTGGGTGAGCACGCGGCGCGCCCACAGCTTGTTGAAGGCGCGCAGCGACGAGGCGATGCGCGTGCCGCCCGACCAATCCGGCACCGCCGCCGAGCAAGACGCCAGCGCATCGTCGGGATCGCGCTCGCGCAACGCGCGGGTGACATTGGTGAGCCGGGTGCCGAACAGGAACGTCGAGACGCGTTTTCGCGCGTCGGTCAGGTCGTGCAGGAAATGCAGAAAGATGCGGCTGTACTGGCTCATCGAGCCGGAAATGTCGAGGAGCGCCACGATCGGCGGCGGTTTGGTCTTCGGCCCGATAAAGCGCAGATCGATGAAATCGCCGCCGCCTTTCATGCTGGCGCGCAGCGTGCGGCGGATGTCGATGAGATGACCGCGGCGATGCGGCGCGAGGCGCCGCGTGCGCACTTCGGCGAGCGGCAAAACCAGCCGCTGCATCGCCGCTTTCGCCGCGGCGATTTCGGCGCCGGTCATCTGCGCGAAATCTTTCTTTTGCAGCACTTCGCGGTCGGACACCGTCATGCGGGCGTCGAGCTCGATCTCGCGCTCTTTTTTCAGCTTGTCGTCGAGCCCGGAATAAAGCGCCTCGTGCACGCGCGTCGCGCCGGCCTGCGGCGCTTGCGGCGCCGTCGCCGGCGCCTGCGGCATCATCATGGCGATGAGTTGATCGATATAGCCGCGGCGGCGAAAGAAGATGCGGAACGCCTGATCGAACAGGATGCTATGCTCGTGGCGCTTGACGAACACCGCGTGCAGCGTCCAGTAAAAATCCTCGCGGGTGCCGACGCCGGCGGTCTGCAACGCTTCGAGCGCATCGAGCACCGCACCCGGCCCGACCGGAATGCCGGCCGCGCGTAGCGCGCGGGCGAAGTAGAGGACGTTCTCGGCGAGGCGGCCGTTTATTTCTCCTCTCCCGCTTGCGGGGGAGGACGACCCGGCGAAGCCGGGACCGGAGGGGGCCTGTCTGTTACCCATTCACCAGCCTCGCCGCCATGGCCCCCACCCTACCCTCCCCCGCAAGCGGGAGAGGGAGAAGAATTATTCCGCCGCGCGCAGCTCCGACTTCACCTCGTCGAGCAGCTCCTTGACCTTGGAGCCTTCGAGCTTGGCGATGTCGTCCTGGTATTTGAGCAGCACGCCGAGCGTATCGGAGACGGTGGCGGGATCGAGCGCGACGACGTCGAGCTCGGACAAGCGCCGCGGCCCAATCGAGCGTCTCGGCGACGCCGGGCGACTTGAACAGATCCTGCTTGCGCAGCGCCTGCACGAAACCCACCACCTGCTCGGATAGTTTTTTGCTCACGCCCGGCAGCTTGGCGCGCACGATCGCAAGCTCGCGTTCGGCAGTCGGATAGCCGACCCAATGATAAAGGCAGCGGCGCTTGAGCGCATCGTGCACTTCGCGGGTGCGGTTCGAGGTGATGACCACGACGGGCGGATGCTCGGCCTTCACCGTGCCCATTTCCGGAATCGTGATCTGAAAGTCGCCCAGCACTTCGAGCAGAAAAGCCTCGAACGCCTCGTCGGTGCGGTCGATCTCGTCGATCAAGAGCACCGGCGCGCCGGCGGTGTCGGGCTCCAGCGCCTGCAACAGCGGCCGCTTGATCAAGAAACCGCTCAGAGAACACGTCGTGTTCGAAGCGCGCGCGGTCGTGCTCGCCTTCGGCCTCGGCGACGCGGATGGCGATCATCTGCGCGGCGTAATTCCACTCATAGACCGCTGCGGCGACATCGAGGCCCTCGTAGCATTGCAGCCGGATGAGCCGGCGGCCGAGCGTGGACGACAGCACCTTGGCGATCTCGGTCTTGCCGACGCCGGCCTCGCCTTCGAGAAAAATCGGCCGGCCCATCTTGAGCGCCAGATACAGCACGGTGCCGAGCGAGCGGTCGGCGAGATAGTCGGCCTCGGCGAGGAGATTGACCGTGGCGTCGATGGAGGCCGGGCAACGGACGGGGGAAAACCGGGTTCATGCCGCCTGGATATAGGCCTTCGGCGTCGCGATCAAACCCATCCCCGCAAGGGCATGCGGGATTCCTGGCGGGACCTATATACCAGTTGACGGGAAACTCCCGTTGGGGTAGTTCTGGGGTAAGGCGTGCGGGCAAAGATAGCCAGACAATAAGCCGGGGCGCTGTTTAGTTAGCCCTGCCGCAGTCCCAACGCTCTTTGACGGCACGAGTGTGCCTAGACGCAAAGAGCCTCGTTTCTGGGTCCGGTACGCAACCGGTGTCGGAAATCAACTTAAACCGCGATCTTGCGGTGGAGGCTGATTCCGCCACCTTCGCCAAAGGACCGGAAACAATCCTCCAAGCCGCAAGTCGCTCCGAAACGGAGAATGACTATGGTTTGGGTAAACCCACACTACCGATGACCTGCCACTGAACTTTCATCCAGCGGCGATTAGAGCCTCGGCTGTTGATACGCCCATTGGCGCGGTATGAGCAACTGGCCGGCGCGCGGAGCCCTCATGTAGCGCAGCGCGATGGCCGGTTGCGGTGAGATGATCGGCATAGGCCGCCGGCGTTCTGTAATCGAGCGAGGAATGCGGCCTGGTGGTGTTGTAGTCGGCGATCCAAGCGACGACAATTTGCCGAGCCTGGTCGAGATCGAGAAACAGGCTCTCGTTGAGAAGCTCGTCACGCATGCGGCCGTTGAAGGATTCGATATAACCGTTCTGCATCGGCTTGCCGGGTGCGATGTAGTGCCATTCCACCTGATGCTCTTTGCTCCAGTGCAAGATCGCGTTCGAGGTGAACTCGGTGCCGTTGTCGGACACGATCATCCGCGGCTTGCCGCGCCATGCGATGAGGATCGTGAGTTCGCGGGCAACCCGCTTGCCGGAGATCGAGGTGTCGGGGATCGCCGCTAGGCATTCCCGCGTCACGTCATCAACGATGTTGAGAATGCGGAAGCGGCGGCCACAGGCGAGCTGGTCGTGGACAAAGTCGAGCGACCAGCGGGCATTGGGCTTGGCCTCGACAAGGATAGGCGCGCGGGTTCCCAGCGCCTTGCGGCGACTTCTGCGTCTGCGCACAGCCAGTCCCTCTTCGCGATAAAGCCGGTAGATGCGATTGACACCGGATGGCTCGCCCTGGTCCCGCAGCAGGATGAAGAGCCGGCGATAGCCAAACCGGCGCCGCTGGTTGGCGAGATCGCGCAGACGGGCGCGCAGCTCGGTATCAGGCGGCCGACATGAGCGATAGCGGATCATCTTGCGATCAGCGGCAACGATGCTGCAGGCCCGCCGCTCGCTCATCTCCAGCACGCCACGCAGATGAGCCACAGCCTCACGCTTGGCGACGGGCCCTACCATTTTTTTGACAACAGCTCCTTCAAGGCGGCGTTGTCGAGCATCAACTCGGCCAAAAGCTTCTTCAGCTTGCGGTTCTCGTCCTCGAGCAGCCGCAGCCGCTTGGCCTCCGACACATCCAGGCCGCCGTACTTGGCCTTCCAGTTGTACAGGGTTGCTTCCGAGATTCCATGCTTGCGCGCTAGGTCGGCTGTCTTTGCCCCAGCCTCGTGCTCGCGCAGCACCGCAATAATCTGCTCCTCAGTGAACCTGACACGCTTCATCGTCCGTCCCTCCTGTGGGCCGGACTCTAACTCCGCGTGGAGGAAAAACTCAGTGGCAGGTCACCGACTGTCGCGTACCGGAAAAATCCAGCATGTTCGCGGTCACTGGCGACGCTGGCCGAATAGACGGCTATCTACCGGTATCCCGCTTCCGCATCCGCCTGCGGCGTAAATCAACCACAAAATCGGATTGAGAGGTCCCGCCGGACGCCTTACTCTTGGTGCCCGGCGGCTTTCTCTTCTTTCCCCGCATTATCAGTTCTTCGACTTCACTCGGCTTCGTGCGGATTGCCCGCTCCAAAAACTCGTCGGGGTCAATGTTGAGCCGCAGCGGAGAATCCTTGGCACTTTTTATCATGGCTCCTGCCTTTTATGCGGTCTGTGTCCCATTTGGCGCGTTTTGAGATTGCTGGTCAGCAGGCATGTTTTCTATTTTATCCTGAGGAATTGCTGGACTAGTCGCCGCGGCCGCCTTGATCAAATCCGTTCCCGTGGATTTTTTCGCTGTTTCGACCAGCGCTTGAGCGACTGCCATGACTGGCACACTCAGGAAGGCCAATGCCACCCACCATGGTCCATGCAGATCAACACATCCCAATGCTCCGGCCATCGCAATAATTGTTGTTACGAAACCAAGCCAGTGACCGCGTTTGTTTTCAGCGTGAGTAAAAACAATGACTTTGTCCGACTGCGCTATTTGTGCCGCCTGCAATTCTTCCGGGTGCCGTCGCGGGGTTGGTAGGAATTGAGGGTGGCGTAGTCTCCGGGGTGTTCAACCTCGAATCATCCGGCGTTGAAGCGCCGGACTGGAGACCACGCCATGACGAACAATACCACGAAGCCTGATTCTTTGCAGCCTGCGGCCGAGAAGGCTGTTGATCTTTTCGACAATTGGTTTGATCCGATCGAGACCGAGGTGCGGGCTCGGGCGCGTGAGTTCATCGAAGAGCTGATCCGCGGCGAGCTCGAGCTGCGCTGGCACGGCCGCGTTACGGACGAAGCCAGATGGCCGGCAATGAAGGAAGAGCCGGCGTTGCGGGCCACCGCCACGGCAGCCGCACGCGGTCGCTGACAGGCACGTTCGGGCCGATCGAGATTGCGGTGCCGCGCGCCCGGCTGACCACGTCCGAGGGCGGGACGACGGAATGGAAGAGCCAGGCGCTGCGGGCCTATCAGCGGCGCACGCTTGCCGCCGACGCGCTGATCGCGAGCACGTATCTCGCCGGCACCAATACAAGGCGGGTGCGTCGCGCGCTGGCGGCGTTGTTCGGCGGGACGGTCGGCAAGGACACGGTGAGCCGGACGTGGCGCAAGGTGAAGAGCGACTGGGATGCCTGGAACACCCGCTCGCTGGCCGAGGATCCGATCGTGCGCCTGATCCTCGATGGCACCGTCGTTCGCGTGCGGCTCGACCGCAAGGCGACTCGATCTCGCTGCTCGTTGTTCTCGGCGTGCGCGCGGACGGCCAGAAGGTGTTGCTCGCGATCAAGAGCATGGGCGGGGAGAGCGCCGAGGCCTGGCGCACTGTCCTCGACGATCTCATCAAGCGCGGGCTGCGGCGTCCCGAGTTCCTCATTGTCGACGGCGCGCCGGGGCTCGACAAGGCCATTGCCTCCGTCTGGGACGGAGTGCAGGTGCAACGCTGCACGGTTCATAAGCACAGAAACCTGTTCGCGCATGCCCCCGAGCGCCTGCATGACGAGATCACCGCGGATTACAACGACATGATCTACGCGACGACACCCGAGGAGATAGAGGTCCGCCGCAAGGCCTTCATCCGCAAATGGAGGCTCAAGCACCGCGCTGTCGCCGACAGCCTGGAGGAGGCTGGAGACCGCTTGTTCACCTTCACTCGCCTGCCGCCGAGCCAATGGCGCAGCGTACGCACCACAAATGCAATCGAGCGATTGCACGAGGAATTTAAGCGACGGATCAAGACTCAAACTGTTCTGCCATCCGCCGACACCGCCGCGATGTTGTTCTGGGCGCTGCTCGCTTCAGGACAGATCAACATGCGCAAGGTGGATGGTTGGCAGACGCTCGCCACAAAGCCCATCGATCAGCCGATTGACCTTGCCGCCTGAAACGATACCTTCATGTTACCGGAGAATGCGCCACACCGAATTCCAACCGCATTCCGGACGGCACCTTCTTCCGCCATCGTAATCAATCTATTGAATGTTCCTGGTAGCACTTTCTCATATCGCTCTACTGCTTCCGGCGGCGGATAAGGACCCTGCCAAAGTTGCGACTGCTGCTGAACAATGCCTGGTAACAGTAACTGCGTCGGCACCCCGAATTGAGCCATGGGGGCCTGGATCATTGGATTCTGCGCCATAAGTGCCGCAAGCACCTGCGGCGGAATTGGTGGTCGAGGCCGAAAGTTTGGAGCTCGCTGGGGCGCAGGAGGTGTTTGCGGAGATTGGGGCTGCGGGTTAGGCGCCGGCGTTTGAGAGTCCGCCGTATTCGCCGGGGAGCTGCCCGGTGGGGTCGTACTCGATGAACTCGTCGGTTAATTCGCCATTGAGGATAGAGGCAGAAGCCTGTGTTAGCGTCATGCCGACTTGGGCAAAGGACGCACCGACATTGTATACTCCAAGATTTAAAACATAGGAAGTCGGGGCGGAATAAAGAGCTACCGGACTCGCCAGCCCCGCCTTCAGGGCCGCCCAGAAAACTGCGCTCGGATACATCGTCGCCATCTCCGCTGTTTGCGTGTAGGTAAGCATGGGATACGACCATCCTGCAAGGCGCGCTCATTCGGTCAGCGCCTTATAAGTCAGTCGACCATCAACGGCTGTGAATAGGGCATTGATGCGCTCTTGCGGCGTCATGTCGCGACAATTCATACGCCAAGTCATTTCCGAAACATACTGGTCAAGGTGTTTCGGCGAAACCCAATGATGGGTTCCGACGATTTGTCGCTTCAGAAGCGCCCAAACGCTTTCAATCGTATTGGTGTGGGCAACGCCGCGAACGTACTCGCCAGCATGGTGGTTGACCATTTCATGCTGCGGCAAGCCAGTAATGGCAGCATAAGCCGGGTGTGCATCTGTCACGATGAGGTCAGCGGTAGGCGACACCACGCCTTTAATGAAATATTCCGCTTCGCTCACTCCAAACTTGGCAACGCGAGCCACAACGTCCCCACCGCGCTCCACGGCACCGATAACCGGAGTTTTATTGACGACACCAGCTTTACCTTTGCGCTTGCGCCGCTCGCTCTTGTGACGATTGTAGCCCTTGCCGCCGACATAGGTTTCGTCAACCTCGACCGTGCCAGAAAGGGGAGCGTTAAACGATTGCGTGCGGGCCGCATGACGCAACCGATGTAGCACAAACCATGCGCTCTTTTGCGTGATCCCCAGATCACGCGCGAGCGTAGTTGAGGCGATGCCCTTGGGATGATTGGTGATCAGCCAGATCGCGCCAAACCAAACTTTAAGCGGCAGTTTCGTGTTCTCGAAGATGGTCCCGACCAAAATTGAGAACGTGTTGCGGCATTGGACGCACTGATAACGGTTTGCTTTCAACGTGTAGACCTTGTCATGACCGCAATAAGGGCAAAACTCCCCGTCACGCCATCGGATACTTTTGAAGTGATCCAACGCCACCTGATTGTCACTAAACGTGTGATATAAATCCGCTAATGTTTTGAATTGCTTAAGCATTTTATGGCCTGTCATTCCAGCTAAGCGACTGATAATCCTTTTGTATCATAAGCCGAAACGGCCGTCAAGAGGTATATAGGTCCCTTCCTGGCGCCGTCCTTAAGTCTGAGACAATTGTCGCCCTTGTGTTGACATTGGTCCCCGAAACGGTTATATCGGCTTCGTAACGGAGACCCCGTATGATCTATCAACGTTGGCGTCTCAGTGAATATGGCGAAGACAATCTCGGCCTCGCCTGCACCGGGCAAGGCTTGGTGCTTGGCCGCACGCTCCTGATCGAACGGCGGCACGGACGCTTTATCGTGCGAGACCCAAGCGAGATCGAATACCTGCTCAGCAGGGCCTATCGCCGCGCATTGCCGCTGCAACGGCTCGTGGCCGGCCTTGCCAACGTGGCTAAGGCGTTGAACGCCAACGATCTCTGTCTAGCGCATATTGCGGCGGTCCATTTGCGAATTCCCGCCCTGCCCGATCAAGCCGCGCGGCAAGAGCTTGAGGCGGCCGATATTCTCATCAAGTCGGCCGATTGGAATCCGGCACTCCATCCGCGTGCCGGCACGCCTCCAAATCCGGGGTGGTTTTGCTATCTCGCGGACCTGGTCGATGATAGCTCGTTGTGCTGCGGTCATGCTGCCTTTGGGAACAATCAATTGGACCGCCCGACCAGTTATCTGACCCGCTTGAATATCCAAATCACCCCAGTCGGCACCATCGAAATTCTTTACGTCTTCAACGTATTGGAGCAATCTATTCGCTAAACTTATATCGTTCTGATACGTCGCCGCATTGAGGTCGATCGATTTAACGCTGGTGGCGATGCCGTTAGGGATTTTATCAATGATCGGATAATTACCGGGGAAAGTGGGATCCCCAAATTTCTCATTGATCATTTGACCGCGTTTAGCCCAGCCTAACTTCCATATGGGCGACTGCTCATCGGCTGCGGTACCGGCCGCCAGCAGCCCGGCGCCCGCCAGCACCACAGCATTAAGGAAATCGCGCGTGCCGACGTATTCCGCGGGGTCGACGCGCGTGTAGACATCGATGCTGTTAAGGATGCCCTGCCGTGTGGCCTGAGTTACGCCGGGTCGCAGAACGACGCTCAGCTTACTGTTGAGATCGTCCGCAGCAGCCTGCCAGCCGACATCGGCATAGTATCTTTTGATCTCGGCCCTGATCGCGGCTTCATCTTGGGGCGTCGCATTAGCAATCCATTCTGCAAAATCCGCCAACTCGTCGATGCGCTTCGGCCCTGACGGTAACCTGACCCAACCGCCGCCGACGGTCGGCGCATCCGAAGCTTGATTCGGAGATTGGTTCTCCGCCGTTCTGACCGGCAACAGCTCTTGGTCGGAGCCGTCGGTCGGCGCAAGCGGAGTAACCGGCCTGTCGATATCATCGTCATGAGATTTTAGGAGTTCGGCATGTTGTACAAATGCTATTTGAGAAAGGGAACGGTTTATCTGCCGACTACGGTGAACCAGGGTATCGCTCGCTATATAAATACCGATCCCGTCACGGTGGTGCCTGTCATGGACACAGAACGGCTGCGTCGAGCGATGCGGGAGACAATCCCAAAAGAGAATGCCTTCCGCCCTCCAACCGTCGAAGACGCGCGCAAGCAGCCGGTTATATTGAAATATACCGGCGACAAAAGCTGGTCGGCCTTCATGCGCGGCGCGTCATCCTGGTCGATCTACGAAGAAGACGGAATATTCCAGATCGAACCCTATCGCGTGCATCCGAAGGGCTATTGGGAGCCGGATCGCGATAACTTCATAAAATTTCCATCCGGAACGTCGATCGACGTCGTGATCGATCGCATGATCGCGATCTTGCAAAGCGCGTCGGGCGCTTCAACAAAACCGTCTCCTGCTGCGGGACGGAAAAAGAGCTAGCGGGCGTCGAGACCCGGTACGCCCTTACGCCGC
>CAWFLM010000028.1:0-17350 GCA_963816565.1 uncultured Alphaproteobacteria bacterium
TTCATGGCCAATCAGTCCTAATCCGCTATGGCGCGGCCCGGTTTCACTCGTGCACTGCCTCTCGGTAGGCACATTTGGCTGGGCAATGCTGGCAGTGAATGGGATCCGCTGCGCAATGTGGTCATCTCTCGCCGTCGTGACACCACATGAAGTTGTGCTCCTTCCTGATCGAGTCCTCGAGCAACCTGGCCGCGATCGACGACTTGTGGCCATTTTCGTGCGGCATCTCACTGCCCTCCAGGCGATAGTCGCATGATCTCGGCCTGTCGGCTTTTGCGGCGGCCGGATCAACCTGCCTTGTCATCTGCAGTACCGCTACTGGCGCCATCACCGGCAGCGCCCGATGGCGACCGACGAAACTCCGATGCACGCGCGGATGCCGCTGTGCTTATGGCCGCGCGAAGCTCGCCGAGGTCATGCGCGCGCGCCGGCGAAAAAACGGAACGGCCGTATAGGCTGTCCAAGCTGCTTCAGTCGCTGCGATCTCAAACACCGTGGCGACCGGGTATTCGCTCCTCAGTCGCCATCGCCATGGCGAGCCCCTCGCTCCTCCGGCTTTCTCCGTCTGACGCTCAATCCCGTTCCGCTTTTGCGGAGCCATTTGGCCGGCGCTACCCAGAACACCATGAGCTCTTCTGACATCGCCTTCGCGGCGGCATTGACGGCTACGTTGCTCCCTCACGCTCAAGGAACCGGCAACGCTTCGATTGCCGTTGAACAACCGTGGCCCAGGGCAAAGCCCTCAGGCGCCCAGACCGGCGCGGCCTATATGACGATCGACAACAAGTCCGGCACCGCCGATCGCCTGACTGGCGCGTCGTCGAACGTCGCCGACAAACTGCAAATTCATGAAATGTCGGTCGTCAACGGCGTCATGCAGATGCGCGAGCTCGCCGATGGCTTACCGATCCCAGCCGATGGTCGGTCGTGCTCAAGCCCGGCAGCTATCATGTGATGTTGATCGGATTAAAGCAGCCGATGACCGGGGTGAAACCTTTCCGCTCGCGCTGAAGTTCGAAAAAGCCGGAACTATGTCGGTCACGGTTGCGGTCCAGGCCATAGGGCAATGCAAAACAAAGGCGGCATAGGGAACATGGGCGGCATGCAGGATAACAAGCCGGACGGCGGGATGGGCAACATGGAGATGAAGTAATGCGCTCCCGCCACTGGGTTATAATAGCCCTTAGCGGGCTCGCCGGTTTTGCCGCAGTCGCGCTGTGCCTTGCCTATGCGATGTCGTTCCGCGGCGCAAACCCCGGCATCGCCGCGGCGGCCATCGGCGGGCCGTTTACGCTCACCGACGACACGGTGCGCCGGTGACGGAAAAGACACTCGCCGGTAAACCGTACGCGATGTATTTCGGCTACACCTTCTGTCCGGACGTCTGTCCGACGACGCTGTTCGATCTGTCGCGCTGGATTGAGAAGCTCGGGCCGGATGCCGACAAGCTTAACTACGTGTTCGTGACGGTCGATCCGGAGCGGGACACGGCAAGTCGATGCATGCCTATCTATCGTCGTTCGACAAGCACATCCGCGGCTACACCGGCACGCCGGCACAGATCGCGCAAATCGCCAAGGCGTATCGCGTCTATTACAAGAAGGTCCCGACCGATGACGGTGGCTACACCATGGATCATTCGGCCATCATTTATCTGATGGGGCCGGACGATAAATTCGTGACCGTCATCCCGTATCAGGAAGACGATGCTTCGGCGCTCGCCAAGCTTAAGAATCTCGCGGCGCTGACGCCGACGTCTTGACGCGGTGCGGTGTCATCGGCGCGCCGAAGGCCAAGCGCGCTATTTGGCGTCGATGACGATCGGGGCGGCGAGCGTCAGACGCTTGCCGGGGCCGAGCACGGCATTGATCGTGACCGTCCAATTGCCGGCCTGCGGCAGTGCGATGCCATCGACGTGCCATAGCCCATCGGCGTCTTGCACGGCAGGCCGCGTGATCGCTTGGCCACCTCCAGCCGGCGGAGCGAGGGTCAATGTCAGCTGCTGTGCATCAAGCTCGTTTTCTTCCGCGTCCCACAAATGGATGGTGACGCCGGCAACGCCGACATGACCCGGCTCGACCGTGACGTCTGCCATGCCATTCTCAGTATGGATGTGCTGGAAGGAAGCGTCGGCCGGGATGGCGCCGGGCCTGCCGTGCTGATGGAGGTGACTGCCGGGCGGCAAAATGCCGAGCACGGCGACAATGCCGATGATCGCCGCGCCTGCCGCGGCCTCGATCACGGCGTTCCGGCGCAACAGCCGCCGCGCGCACAACGCGCCCGCAGCATCGGCCTTCTGCACGAGCCTCGGCGTCAGCCGCGACCAATTGACAGCCGCGATGCCAACCATGGCGGCGAACAGCGCCACCTTGAGCATCAGCAGCTGTCCATAGTCGGTTCCGGTGAGCGCCGAAACGCTGCCGACCAAATACCAGCCATTAACGACGCCGGTGAGGAGGAGCGTCGCGACGCTGACAATGCCAAGCGTTGAGAACCGCCGCGTCGCCGTCCGGGCCACGGCGAGGCCCGCCGCGTCCGCTCCGGTCATTGTCAGCAGGACGGCAAGCGGCACGAGCGCGCCGACCCAGGCCGCCGCGGCGATGAGATGCAAAATGTCGGCGCTCGGATGGACAATGCCCTCGATGCCTTGGCCGCCGATCGCATGGCCCGCGAAGGCCAAAGTGCCGACAAGAATTGCGGCCAGGAGCACCGTGACCGTTTTCAGCCAAAGCGAGGTCACGCCTTTGGCCGAAAGGAAGTGAACGAACAAGCCGCCGAGCAGACATGCCGCTACAAACCGCAACAGCCAGTCGTTGCCGAACTCGGTTTGCGTGAGCACGGTTCCCAGCACGCCTTGCGATGCGAGGTCGACCAGCGGCTGACCGCTCATCGATTCGGCGGTGAGGACGAGCCAGACCACGCCCGACAGCAGGGCTACGATGAGACCGATCCAGGCCACCCAGGCGAGACGGATGCGAACGGCGAAAGCGGCGCGCGCATCGTCCTTGGCGGAGCGGAACGCCGGTTCGCCGACGCAGACGATAAAAATCACCACGCCCGCCACCGTGATGGTGGCGGCGAAGTGCAGCGCACGCACGTAAAAGAGCGGATCGCCCACCTTATGGCCCGCCGGATTATTGGCCAACGTGTTTATTGTCCGACATGGAAACTGAAGCTGCCTTGCGTGGTGTGGGTGTCGACCGACAGCGCGTGCCAATGCACGTGATAGGTACCGGCTCCCGAGGCTTTAAGCCCGACGTGCATGGTGTTGCCGCTGATCTGCGGCTTGCCCTGATCAATGCGGTCGCCGTTGGGGCCGGTCACTTCGACGGTGCTAAACGACGGCTCCAGACTTTGCGTGAACGACAGCGAGAGTTCGTGCGGTGCGGTCGGTACCGTACTGCCGACCAGAGGGCTCGCGTGGTCGAGGAAGGCGTGGGCGCCTGCGCCGCTCGAAGCCATCGCCATGGCCGCGAGCGACAGGAACAATGCGGTCGTTATCGAGAAAGGAGTTCGCATGGTGTTTCACCTTAGAAGCTGATTTTGCGGGGAGCGGCGCCGGTGCCGCCGAGCAGCGGCTGACCGATCGTGTTGGGGAACATGTCGTCGAGATAAAGATGCAGCTGGCCGAGGACGCCGACACCGGTGCCGCTAGCGCGGTTGACCGGAATTTGCGCCTCAAGGCCGACCTGAAAGTAGCTGCCGATCCAGATCACGCCCGGATTGACGGTGCCGGTGGTGATCGGGCTATTGCCGTAATTATTGGCGACCGGCGTTGCGAATTGCGCTTCGACGATCGGGATCAGGTGATTGACGAAATCGGGCAGCTGGTAATCCTGAATCTCCGATTTCAGATACGGCATGCTATATTGAATCGATCCGCCATAGACCAGCACCTGCGGAATGTAGGCGCCTTGCGCCACCTCGTAGGACGTGGTCGGAAACTGGTAGCCGACCTGTCCGGTCACGGCGAAAGCGCGCAAGGCTCCAGCGTCGTCGGGCAGGTCGCCGAACCCTTTGCCAAAATAAAAGGTCGGCGTCAGCAAGCTGTAGGGCGTGCCGATGCCGGAATTGACGGCGCCGGTGCCGCCCCAGTCGGCGATCAGGCCAAGCAGCATCGCCGTCTCATGCTCGTCGTTTTTGAGAAGCTGGTATTGCAGCGTGGTTTCGAGGTCGGCGAAGCCGGCCAGCGTCGGATTGCCCGGTTGGCGGATTTGGGTCCAGGTGTCGCCGATCGAAATACCGAGGTCTTCGGTTATGCGTTTCGAAATTTCCGCCGAGAGATCCCACTCGGTCGCGGGCGGAACGTCGCCGGTTTTCGACCAGGATACCGTCGGCAGCGACAGCTCATCCGCCACGCACGGGTCGTCGATGGCGAGCGTCGCGGGAAAGAACCGGGCGCCGACAAAGCAGTGGGCGAAGGCGGCCGAGTAGGGCAGGCAGGCGAATAGCAGTGCCAGCGCGCATGCGCGCCAACGCCGGCAATTGCGGGACATGAGTCTTCTCCATTCCAGCAGCGGAATTCACTGCGGCCGCCGCGAAGCCGGCGGCCGACGGATCACGCGCCGGATGGAGGTGCTCGGGAGCGATGCGATTTTGCGGGGCGCGCGCCGGACAGAGGAGCCATCGCGAGCGGCGCGAAGGGTAAGTCGACGGCCGACCAATGCCGGCGCTGCGATTGCCGGCGGCGGCGGCAGCGCGGCCATCGGCATCAGGCAGCCGACGCAGCAACAATCGATACAAGTATTGCTGTTGCTGTCGGCCGGTCAGCGGCGTGGGCTGGCCGGCGAGATCGTGGTGGCAGATAACGCCGAGCGGATCGGCTGTCGCCTCGGCGCGGCGGGCGGCGCCGAAGCTTGCGAGCAGGCTCGACAGCGCCACGGCATAAGCTGCCGCCAGCGCGATGATGCGCCGCCGCCACATATGCTTGCCGAGTTGCCTACTGGAACGTCCGCGCACAGCCGAATCCCCAATGCGAGGGTGCCCGAGATGAGATGAACACCCTAGCGGCAAATAAATTCCCCCACTGGCCCAAAACCGGCGCTCGCGAACTGCCGTCCGGGCAGCGCTGCGCGTCCAAGCCCGTGCCGCGCCAGCACCTCGCGCACCGCCTCGACGAGTTGGTCTTCCGGCACGGCGCGTTGCGCCTGCGCTTGCTTCTGCAAATGCTCCTCGCGGCCTTTTTCCAGCTTGGCGAGTTCGGCGCCGACGATCAGATCCTTGATCGTGACTTCGCCCTTGGCCTTCTCGTCGGAGCCCTGGATGACGACGCAAGGTGAATTGCGCCGGTCGGCATATTTCATCTGCGGGCCGAATTTGCCGGCGCCGAGATAAAGCTCGGCGCGGATGCCGGCATTGCGCAGCTGCGCGACCATGTCCTGATAATCGGCGATGCGGTCACTTGTCGAACACCGTGACGACCACCGGGCCGCGCTCGGTCTTCGGATCGACCTTGCCGAGATAGTTCCAGCGCGGCGAGAAGCCGCGACACGCCGATGGAAAATCCGGTCGCCGGCACCGGCTCGCCGCGAAAGCGCGACACCAGCCCGTCATAGCGGCCGCCGCCGCCGACCGAGCCGAAGCGCGGCGAGCCGTCCGCGCCGTCGGTGGAGAAGGTCAGTTCAACTTCGAAACCGGGCCGGTGTAATATTCGAGGCCGCGGACGACGCGAGGACTCGATAGCCAATGCGATCTCGGTCCATAGCCCCGGCACGATACCAGAGCGTCGAATTCTGCTCTAACTCGTCATGCCAGTCTGACCGGTTGGCTCAAGCTTCCACGTTGAGTCTTAAGCCCATCGAATCGATGCGTCAATCGTTCGGCCGATCGCAGTCTCGTCGAATGATCACTTAAGCGTCGTGGTCGCTCCAGTTGGAGATTGCCCAAATGTAAGTTCGAGGATCGTTTTCAGTTTGATCTTCCTCTAGTCCCGCGCCCCTGGTGAAGTCGCCGCTTTCGTCTTTGCGTCCCTCGCTAAGCAGATGCTTCGACGCCGTCGCGTCCCAAGTCGATCTATTTGTCGATCGCGCGAAGAACCGTCAGACGCTTTCCGCATTTCACTTACCGTCGAGGCCAATGACTTCCAGCACGCCATCGAGAACCTTGCGGTTATTCACCTTCACCACATAACTGCCGCGCGGAATGCCCAGCGCCTCCATCGTATCCGCCGCCATCATGCACATCTCCGCGTCGGCGGCGGGCGACGACGAGCCGACCGTGTCGGCATCGAACTGCATGAACTGGCGGAAGCGGCCGGGACCCGGCTTTTCGTTGCGGAACACGTTGCCGACGCGATAGCTGCGATACGGCTTCGGCAGCGTGTCGAAATTTTCCGCGACATAGCGGGCGAGCGGCGCGGTGAGATCGTAGCGCAGCGACAGCCATTGCTCGTCGTCGTCGAGAAACGAGAACACGCCCTCGTTCGGCCGGTCCTGGTCGGGCAGGAACTTGCCGAGCGCGTCGGTAAATTCGATGGCCGGCGTCTCCACCGGCTCGAAGCCGTAAAGCTCGTAAACGGCGCGGATTTTCTCGATCATCACGCGCGTCGCGGCGATCTCGCCCGGCGTGCGGTCGGCGAGCCCGCGCGGCAGCCGCGCCTTGAGCTTGTTGGATTTTTCGTTTTTTTCGGATTTGTCGGCCATCGCCGATCCATGCGTTCGCGATGGCGCGGTGGTAGCAGTCGCGCCGAAAGGCGGCAAGCGGAGCCGTCAACCCGGCGATCGCCGCCTGGGCGACCGGTCACCAAGTCGAGGCGGGCTAGTTTATGAACCTGCGGATATCCAAAACTTCATCGGTGCTGAACTATGTTAGTAAGCGCGCGGTGCACCACCAAATTTCCCTTGTATTCAATAAAGCCGAGCCGGCGGAATTTGTTCAAAAAGTAATTCACCCGTGAGCGCGTGGTGCCGACCATTTCGGCGAACGTCTCTTGGCTGATCCGGACTGGAATCGGTTTCGGATTGGCCTCAGGCCCGAAATCGGCGAGCTGCAATAAAATCCGCGCCAGGCGCTTTTCGGCGGAATTGGTCAACAGATCGGCCAAGTTTTCCTGGTCGCGGGCGTGCTGCAGCATGAGATAGGACGTGTACAGCTCGACGAAGTCTGGTTCGTCACGCAGCAAGCGGGCCATGGCCGACATGGTCATGCGCACGATTGTGCAATCGGTCAGTGCAGTCGCCGTGGTGACGCGCCGGTGCACGCGGACCAACGATCGCACGCCGAAGAAATCGCCGTGGCCGCGCAGGCTGAGCACCGCTTCCTTGCCGTTTGGCGAGATGATCGACAGCTTGACACGCCCGGTTTCAATGTAGAACACCGCATCGAGCGGGTCGCCCTGCGCACAGATGATGTCGTTTTGACGATAGTTCGCAACCGTTCGGCCTTCGCCGACGTGGGCGAGAAAATCTTTGGGATCGAACGAAACCTTCTTATGCTTGCTTGCCGCCGGGGCAGCCGAAGCCGCTGCATTCCCCGCGCTGGCTGAGCTGAGGCCGCCAAATGATTTTCGTGGTGTCTTCCTCGGCCGTGCTGCGATTGTAGCCAAAGGTAACCAATCCTTTGCGAGCGAGACTGTCCTTTTCAGTGCATTTCGCTTGCAATTTTAACCACGACACATCGCAGTCACTGTTCAATTTTGCACAGCAGCGCCGGCAAATCGTCGCGCTTTCCGACCATTCGTCGGGCGCCGGGGCAATGCTGCGCGTGTCCGATGACGCGGTCGGGGCCGGCGGGGCGACGGATTGGCCTGCGTTTGCTATCAAGTGGAGAGGGTAGGACAGCGGCAGGGACCGAGCATGACGAGCGCGCGCAGCGAGTCGGTACTGGGACGCCAGCCCAACGATCTCGAATCCTACTGGCTGCCGTTTACGCCGAACCGCGCGTTCAAACGCGCGCCGCGGCTGATCGCGCGCGCCAAGGACATGCATTACTTCACGCCGGAGGGCCGCGCCGTGCTCGATGGCGCCGCCGGGCTGTGGTGCACCAATGCCGGGCATTGCCGCGATCCGATCGTCGCAGCGATCCAGCGTCAGGCCGAGGAGCTCGATTATGCGCCGGCCTTCCAGTTCGCCCATCCGAAGGCGTTTGAGCTGGCGAGCCGCATTGCGGCGCTGGCGCCGGGCGATCTCAATCGGGTGTTCTTCTGCAATTCCGGTTCGGAAGCCGTCGACACCGCGCTCAAGATCGCGCTTGCCTACCACAATCTGCGCGGCGAAGCGGCGCGCACCCGGCTCATCGGCCGCGAGCGCGGTTATCACGGCACCGGCTTCGGCGGCATTTCGGTCGGCGGCATCGTCACCAATCGCAAGTTCTTCGGTTCGCTCTTGACCGGCGTCGACCATCTGCCGGCGACCTATAGCCGCGAGCATCAGGCTTTCACCAAGGGCGAGCCGGACTGGGGCGGCGCATCTTGCCGACGAGCTCGAGCGCATCGTCGCGCTGCACGATGCCTCGACCATCGCCGCCGTGATCGTCGAGCCGATGGCCGGCTCGACCGGCGTGTTGCCGCCGCCCAAGGGTTATCTGCAGCGGCTGCGCGCGATCTGCGACCGCCATGGCCTGCTTCTGATCTTCGACGAGGTCATCACCGGCTTCGGCCGGCTCGGCTATGCCTTTGCCGCCGAGCGCTATGGCGTGACGCCGGACATGATCGTCTTCGCCAAGGGCATCACCTCCGGCGCGGTGCCGATGGCCGGCGTGATCGCGCGCGATGGCATCTACGAGGCCTTCATGCGCGGGCCCGACCACGTCATCGAACTGTTCCACGGCTATACCTATTCGGCGCATCCGCTGGCCTGCGCCGCGGGCCTGGCGGCGCTCGATTTGTATCGCGAAGAAAAGCTCTTCGAGCGCGCCAAGGCGCTGGAGCCGCGTTTCGCCGATGCCGCGATGACGCTCAAAGGACTACCAGGCGTGCTCGACATCCGCACCGTGGGGCTGACCGCCGGCATCGACCTTGCCCCGCGCGCCGGCGCGCCGGGCCTGCGCGCCTATGAGGCGATGGTGCACGCCTTTGCCGAGGAAAACCTCATGATCCGCATCACCGGCGACACCATCGCGCTCTCCCCGCCGCTGATCGTCAGCGAGGCGCAGATCGGCGAGATTTTCGAGCAAAGTGGGGCGGGTGATCGGGGCGGTGGTGTAGTCCCGTCATTCCGGATTGCCGCCTTAGCGGCAAGTCCGGAATCCATAATCACAGGTCAGCGAATATCGATTCCGGGCTCGCGGGCTAAGGCCCGCGCCCCGGAATGACAGTCCAAACTACTGCGGCTTTACGATCGCCCAGCCGACATGGACGGCGCCATCGCCGCGGCGCATCGGCAGATTGAACGGTGCGCCGACTTCGGCATCGGGCGCGACCGCGGCGAATGGCGCCGGTAGCACTTTGGGATCGCTTTGCGTCCACACCACGACGGCGCCGTCTTTGCGCAGGGCGTCAAGATCGATCCACGGCGCGCGGGCCGGTTCGCCGTCGATCAGCACATGCGGCTGATCCGGCGAATAATGCGCGAGATTGCCGCCGTCCCACATCGAGCCGATGACGTAGCGCAGCGGCCTGCCGGTGGCGGCGTGAAAGCGCTGCGTCAAGGCGGCGCCCAGCGCGTTGCCCGGATAAAACTCGGCGCGGTAGCGATGGTCGAGGCGCGGCAGCAGCGTGTAATTGATGACGAAGACCAGCGCCAAGACGGTGAAGACTGCGGCCCAGGCGGCGACGACGCGCGCCGATGCGATCGCGGTCGAGCGAGGGCGGACCATCATGACGATCCACAGTCCGACAAAAAGCCACAGCGGGTAACCCCACATGGCGACGACGCCGCGTCCGCTCGCGACGGCGAGCGCGATCGTCGTTATCCCGGGGCCAAACGCCAGAAGGGTCACGATGCGGCGGTCGAAGGCGTCGGCTGCATCTACCTCGCCGCGGGAGAGGGGGGGCGGTTTTGGGCCGCGGCCAAAACAGCGTGCCGGCGATGAACGCCGATGGCAGCAGAAAAAACATCTGGCTGGCGGCGAAGAACGCCGGGTGCAGGATGTGGTCGAACCAGCCACGCACCGGTGCGGCGCGGTGCTCGGCATAGGCAAACGGCAGGAAGTCGGTGTGGAACAGCCAGATCACATGCGGCAGCGCGATCAGGAGCGCGAGCGCGAGTGCAAGCCACGGCCCGGGCGTGGCCAAAGCGCGCCGCGCCTGGCTGTCGAACAGCACGAAGAGCGCATAGGGCGCCGCCAGCACGACGACAAAATATTTCGCCCACAGCGCACCGCCAAAGGCGACGCCGAGGAGCGTCCAATGACCGAGCCGTCCGCGCTTGAGCGCCGCATGAAAGCAATAGCCGGCCAGCGCCCAGAACGGCAATTGGATGACGTCGTGATTGAATTTCACCGCCGTGTATTGGAAATAATGCATGCCGTCGATAATGAGCACGGCGACGAGCGCGCCGGTTGCGCCGACGAGCGGCCGCGCCGTGGCAAAGACCAAGGCAAAGGCGATGACGACCGCGGCTTGCGCCAGGGCGTAATAGGCGGCGTCCACCCCAAAGCTGCGGTACATGATCTCGACCAGCCACCACGGCAGCGGCGGCAGCTTGTCGGAACCGAGCGGCCATTCGCGGCCGTAGGTCAGGGCCTCGATGAGATCGAGCGGCAGGTTGGCGTAAAGCAGGCTCGGTAATGCGGTCCAGACGGCAAAATGCAGGGCCAAAAACCAGCCGAATGCGGCATTCGGCCGGCGCTCGATCCAGCCAATCAATCCGGGCTTTGGAACTGCGGCGGACGCCGCAAGCGGCGCCGGCGCGGGGGCTTGATCCAGCATGTCACCGACCGTGCATCAGTTTTAACTTTATAAAACCAGCGCAAAGCCTTAGCCATGTCTATCGGCGTACTTGCTCTATCGGCGTACTTGCGGCGATCCGGCGCTTGTGGACACTGCTAGGCCTCAGGCGCGAATCGCTTCCGGGGGAATAGGGAGTAGCGCGGCATGCTGCGTATCAGCGCCATCTTCATTGCGGCCTGCATGGTGCTCATCGCCGGCTCGGTCGGCATCGTGGTCTATCTGCGCTTCGGCTTTACCGGCGCCGAATCGGCGCTGGTAGCGCTCGGCGCGCTCACCGCGCTCGCGGTCTATAACGCCATCGCCGCGCGCAAGCATGATCGCCTGGAAGCGAGCAATCAGCTCGCCAATCTGGCGCGCGGCTCCGACGACCTCGCCCGCCAATTGGCCGAGTTCGGCCGCCGGCTTGGCGCCATGGAGGGCAAAGTCGACACCGTCATCGACCGCGCCTTGGCGACCGCGCAGCCGCTTGCCGCCGAGATCGAGGAAATGTCCACGCTGGTCAAGCAATTGGCCAACTCGGTGGCGACCCACGAGGCGGCGCTCAATGCCGAGCGCCGGCGCCGCCGCGGTCGAGCCGCCGCCTGCGGTGAACGGTGCGGCGGCCGCTGCTGCGCCGGAATCGGCCATTGCTACGGCCGCTCCGCTCCTGCCGCCTGCAACGCGCGGCGCCGGCAGCGCCGCTCGAGCGTAAGATTGCGGCCTTCGCCGGGCTTGACCGCGACGGCATCATTGCCGCCATCGCAAGAGCCATCGACTCAAGCAAGATCGATCTTTACCTGCAGCCGGTGGTGACGCTGCCGCAACGCAAGGTGCGCTATTACGAGGCATTATCGCGGCTCAAGGCCGACAACGGCGAACTGGTCGCGGCCGGCGATTTCCTGCCCTATGCCGAAGCCGGCGCGCTGATGCCGAAGCTCGATCATCTTTTGGCGTTGCGCTGCGTTCAGGTGGTGCGCCGATTGCTGCTTAAGAATCGCGACATCGGCTTATTCTGCAATGTTTCCGGCGCAACGCTGACCAATTCCGGATTCCCGAGATTTCTGGAATTCATGGAGGCCAACCGCGCCATCGCGCCATCGCTCGTCTTCGAATTCACCCAAAGCGCGGTACGCGCCATGGGGCCGATCGAGCACGAGAGCCTCGCCGCTTTGGCCGAGCACGGCTTCCGGTTTTCGATCGACAACCTTACCGACCTGCGCATCGAGGCGCGCGAATTGAACGAGCGCGGCTTCCGCTTCGTCAAGGCGCCGGCGACGCTGTTGTTCAATCGGGTCGGTGTGGCTTCGACCGACATTCATCCGGCCGATTTCTCCGATCTGCTCGGCCGCTTCGGCATCGATCTGATCGCCGACCGCATCGAGACCGAAGTCGACGGTGGTCGATCTGCTCGATTACGACGTCCGCTTCGGCCAGGGCTTTTTATTCTCGCCGCCGCGGCCGGTGCGCGCCGAAGCGCTGCAGGCCGCCGCCGGCGACTTCAGAGAGGCCGGCAACGACCAACATCCGCCGCAGCCGGCAGGCGCCGCGACCGCAGCCTCCGGCAATCTGGGCCAACTGGCGCGTGCCGGGATGCGGCGCAACTGAACTTCAGAGCATCCGAGCTTTTCATTGGCCTCTTTTATCGAACGATTTGAGCCGCTCGCGCGCGCCTACGACGTGCTGCTGTGCGACGTCTGGGGCGTCATTCATAACGGGCTGGCGGCGTTCCCGGCGGCTTGTGAGACGCTGATGCGCTTTCGCAAGCGCGGCGGCACGGCGATCCTGATCACCAATGCGCCGCGTTCGGGCGAGGCGGTGGCGCGTATTCTCGACCGGCTCGGCGTGCCGCGCGAGGCCTATGATGCGATCGTAAGCTCCGGCGACGTCACCCGCGGCATTGTCGCATCGCGGCTGCCGCAGACCGTTTTTCATCTCGGCCCGCAGCGTGACCTTTCGATTTTCACCGGACTTGATGTGACGTTTGCGCCGTCGAGAGCGCCGACTACGTGGTCTGTTCCGGCCTGTTCGACGACACGACGGAGACGCCGGAAAGCTATCGCGACATGCTCGCGGCGATGCGTTCGCGCGCGCTGTTCATGGTCTGCGCCAATCCCGACATTGTCGTCGAGCGCGGCGATACGCTGGTGTACTGCGCCGGGGCCTTGGCCGACGCCTATGCGGGGCTCGGCGGGCAAGTGCTTTACTGCGGCAAGCCGCACGCGCCGATCTATGACGCGGCGCTGGCTGCGGTCGCTGCGTTACGCGGCGGCGTGGCGCCGGAGCGCCAGCGTGTGCTCGCCATCGGCGATTCGGTCCGCACCGATCTCAAGGGCGCCGCGGCTTTCGGCCTCGATTGTATGTTCGTGACCTCAGGCATCCATGCCGAACAATTTGGTTCGCGCGACGCGCCCGATCTGGCCGCGCTCAACGCCATCTTCACTGCCGCCGGCGTCGCCCCGAAGGCCGTGATGCGCGCACTTGCATGGTGAGCTAAGGTCGGTCCGCCGGCACAATGTCAGGCTTTGTGTAGCGGGCGGGACCGTACAAACGTCGCGGCATTCATCGGCTCGACCGCCGAACTAAATTCGCTCTTTTCGGTGAACACCGCTTCGATCTTGGCTTTGAGCGTCTGCGCGTTAAACGGCTTGACGATGTAATTGTTTACGCCGGCCTTCTTTGCAGCGATCACGTTCTCGGTTTTGGATTCCGCCGTCACCATGATGAACGGGGTGGTCTCGATCTGCGGATTGGCGCGCACGCGCCGCAACAGGTCGAAACCGGTCATCGGCTCCATGTTCCAATCCGAAATGACCAGACCGTAGCGCTTGGCGTTCATCTTCTCGAGCGCGGCGCTGCCATCGGCGGCGTCGTCGATGTCCTCGAAGCCGAGCTGGCGCAACAGATTGCGGATAATGCGCACCATGGTGCTGTAGTCGTCGACCACAAGCACCGGCATTTTCGGATCGAGCGCCATGGCTCTGCTCCCAAGCCTGCGACCGGCGCAAAAGTCTGGCGCGCTTGGCGCGCAAGGGTTGCCGTGTCGACCCTGCGTCGAGGCCAATTTCGCCCTCGACCGTCCCCACCACAGCCGGTAAAACTACATCGCGGGTTTGAACGGCGGGTTAACCGCCGGGGCGGGATGCGTCCGCCGAAGCCGTTCCGGCCGTCCCTTGACTTTGCGGCTGATGCAACGGCACCACTCCCGGATCGTCCCGTAAACCGGTTGTTAACCATCGTAACCCCGATGCCGAAGAAGAATTTCCGCGTCGTGCGCCATTCTGCGTCCGCTGACGCATCCAATGAGCCATTACCGCAAGCGCTCCTTGGCGCGGTGGTCGCCATCGGCAATTTCGACGGCGTTCATCGCGGTCATAAGGCTGTGATCGCGGTGGCGCAGCAACGCGCTGCGGCACTCGGCCGGCCTGCGGCGGCCTTGACCTTCGAGCCTCATCCGCGCGCCTTCTTTCACCCCGGTGAGCCGTTGTTCCGGCTGACCGACGCAGCCACCAAATCGCGCTTGCTTGCCGCCACCGGGCTCGACGGCGTTATCGTGCTGACCTTCGACGAGGCGCTTGCAAATCTCTCCGCTGAGGAATTCGTCGCCCGCATCTTGGTCGAGCGTTTCGCGATCAGCGGCGCGGTGATCGGCTTTAACTTCCACTTCGGCATGCACCGCGCCGGCTCGCCCGAGTTTTTGGCGGCGGAAGGCAAGAAACGCGGTTTTGACGTCATCGTCGTGCCGCGCTTTGAGGATAATGGCCGTCCGGTATCGTCCGGGCCGATTCGCGAGGCGCTTGCCGCGGGAAAGCTCGACGAGGCGGCGGAGTTCTTGGGCTATCCGTGGTTTCTCTCCGGCACCGTAATGCACGGCGACAAGCGCGGCCGCGAACTGGGTTTCCCGACCGCGAATTTGAAGCCCGACCCGGCTTGCGGCTTGCGCCACGGCATCTATGCGGTGCGCGCCGCGGTCGGCGGCCGCCGCTACGACGGCGTGGCAAGCTTCGGGCGGCGCCCGATGTTCGATGTCGGCACCGTGCTGCTCGAGACGTTTCTGTTCGACTTTTCCGGCGACCTCTATGGTGCAGCCATGGATGTCGCCTTTATCGATTATCTCCGCGACGAAAAGCTGTTTGCCTCGGCCGAGGAGCTGGTGCGGCAAATGCAGGACGACGCCAAGCTGGCGCGGCAAGCGTTAGCGCGTCAGCCGCAGGCGTTTCCGCCGATCTAAGAAGGGTCACGGTCCCGGTCCCGGTATTCGCGCGCCCATTGCGCCGCCACGAAACCGAGGATCGCCACCGGCACCAAGCGCTGCCAGCCGATCGTGCGCCCGGCCTCGACGGCGATGCCAAGGAGCTTGGGATCGAGCAGCCACGATGGCGAATGCGCCTTCGCCGCCCGGGCGAGAATGGCGCGCTCGCGGACGCGGCGGCGAATGAGGGCGCTGACGATGGCGGCGACGATGGCAATCACGACGAATATGCCGGTCATGATCAGGGCGGCGAAGACGCTGCCGAATTGGACGGCGAACCAGTCGTAGCCGCCGATGCAAAGAAAGACGAATGCGGTGATCAGTGCCAATGCCATGATGCCCAGCCAGACCATAACGGCGACACTGGCGCCGTTCTTGGCCTGGATCGACAGCTTGACCTCACGGGTCAGGTTTTTGAGCATCGGACGATCCGTTCAGCGCAGGCCCTCAGCGCTATCGACGCCAGGTCGCGCCGAACAAAAAACCGAGGCCGGCCACAATCGCAAGCGTCGCATACGGACGGTTCTTGATCGAACTCGTCGATCGCTTCGACGAAATTATCTGAAACCTCGCGCATGGCGTCGATCGCCTCGCGGCTGTGCTCCTGCGCGTCGGCAACGACATCATCGACGCTCGATCTGGCATGTTGCCAGGCCGCGTTGCCTTTGTCGCTCAAGATGCTGCTGACCTGCTCGGCCAGCCGGGCGAAGTCGTCGCGCAATGCCTGAAAGTCTTTCTGCATGTCGGGCGAAGCGTCGGCGGCCGCTTTGCCGATGTCGCGCACGCTTTCGCGCGCATCGTTGGCGCTCTCGCGCAAGTTCGAGGAGACCGTCGAGGCGCTGCTCATGCCATTACTCCATGAAATAAGAATGTCGGATTGCCCGGATAATCACCCAGCTTCGCGATAAGTTCCAATGATAAATGTCAAAGGCGAAAAAGCTCAATTCAGTCAGGAAGTTTGACCTCTTCGGCCGGCACCAGATGATTGAAGATGACGAGCCCGACGATCGAAAGCGGCACCGCGAGCAAGGCGCCAAACGGGCCCCACATCCAGGTCCAGAAAGCCAAGGCCAGAAATACCAGAAGCGGATTGAGCGTCAGCCGGCGGCCGATAATGGTCGGGGTGACGAAATGGCCTTCCGCGGTGGTGACGGCAATGAGTCCAAGCGGCGCAATGAACGCATGGCTGAGCGACGAAAACGTGACCAGGCCGACGCCGAACAAGGCAACCACCATGACGGCCGGACCGATATACGGCACGTAATTGAGCACAGCCGCCAATAGTCCGAAGACCGCCGGGCTGGGCAGACCGACGAGCCAGGCGCCGACGCCGACGAAAATCCCGACTGCGGTGTTGATGATCGTCACCACGGTGAGATAACCGGCGAGGTTGCGCTCGATATCGTGCATGATTCTTAAGAACCGCAGCTTGGAGTCGCGATTGGCGAACATCGTGACGGCTTGATTGCGCAGTTCGATCTGGCCGACGAGAAAGAAATAAAGGGTGACGAAGAACAGCAGCAGCTCTCCCGCGGCAGGCGTAAGAAAGGCGACCACGGGCAGCACCATGCTGGGCGCGCTGACGCCCAATCCGGTGTTGCCGGTATTGTTGCCGCCAAACAGCGACGCCTCGAGCTCGTGCAGCGCCGCCAGCGGCTGATCGAGCACCGAGAGCTTTTGCTGGATTGTCGCCCAGATCTCAGGGGCGCGGCCGATCCACTGGCTGACCGGTCCCGCCAGCGCCGTTGCCAACAGGCTCAGTGCGCCAAGGCCGACCGCGAGGATCACCAGCGCGGTCAGCCACGGCGAAATGCCGGAGCGTTTGGCCGCCTTGACCAGCGGCGCCAGCGTAAGCGCGACCACCGCGGCGGCCAGCACCGGCAACAGGATGGCCCGGCCGAGGTAAAGAAAGGCGCCGAACAACAGCAGGAATATGCCGATCGTCGCGGCTTGGCCGGCCGACGCCCACACATTTCTAACGCTCTCGACCGGCTGCGGATCGCTAATGACTAGTGCATGGCGGACTTCGCGTTTCGGCCGGATATAGTCCACAAAACCCTCCGTCGCCCCAAGGCTGAAAGCCCCATTCGCACCCATATCAATGGCAACGCTGGGTCGAGGCTGTCGTTCCCAGGGCGGTCGTAACGCCGGGGCTAGAGACCCTTTCCGCATCGCATGCGGCTTGTTAGAAGGCGCAACCCAAAACGGACCCGCAAGTGACCGAGCCCAAAGCGCGCGATTACTCCGAAACGCTGTTTCTGCCCAAGACCGACTTCCCGATGCGCGCCGGCCCT
>CAWFLM010000029.1:0-23258 GCA_963816565.1 uncultured Alphaproteobacteria bacterium
TCGCCCGGTTACGAGACAAAGCTCTGCGGCTCCCGCCCAGGGCTTTTGCTTGTGACACTGGCTTAAGGGGAGCCTCGGCAAAACACTCCCGGTGGGCGCTCAGGTGAGGTCGATGATCCCCGCCTCGCCGTTCTCCGCTCCCCACGCCAGCAAGAGCCCATCGGCGCTCCACGCCAGTGCCTTGACCGGAGCCTCGCCCGGCTTCTTGGCCAAGATCTCGGCGCCGTCGTCGATCCGCACCAACAGCACCATGCCGTCGGCATAGCCCGTGGCGACGATGTCTTGCCTGGGATGGCAGGCGACGGCCTCGATGCGGTGCTCGGACGGCGCCAAGAGCCGTGGCTGCTTGCCCATCGGACCGTCCTTGCTTTGGAACGGCCACAGGATGAGCTGGGTCGCACCGGACGTCGCCAGCCAGTGGCCGCCGATGGTCCAGCCGAACGAGGTGACGCGCGCGCTATAGCCCGACATGCGCATGTGCTGGCGGTCGACCAGCCGCCAGCCGTGCAGCATCGGCTCCTGCATGGTGGTGACGAGAAAGCGGCCGTCCGGGCTCACCGCGGCGCCGAGATGCGAACCCTTCCATTCGAGCTTTTCCGGCGTTGCCCCCGCCGCGTTCGGAAACCACAGCGTGGCGCCGTTGTAGTGCGCGATCGCCAAGCGGAATCCTTTGGGCAGGAATGCGAGACCGCCGACGGTCGAAGGCGCTTCGAAGCTGCGCAGCTCCTTAGCTCTGGACGAACGCCGTCTTGCCGGCCGACCAGGCGACCGCGCCGTCGGGTCCGAGCGCGACGTGATCGATCCAGCGATGCTTGGCGTCAGTCACCAGGACGCGACTTGAACCCGAATCCGTTGCGATTAACTTGCCGTCATCGCCGCCGCTGACGATGCGTTCGCCGTCGGTCGCAGTGGTAAGAATCGCGCCGCCATGCACGGCCATGCGCCGCAGCTCGCCGCCCGGTTCGGCGAATAGCAGCGCCTCTTCGCCGAACACGAATACGGCGGTGCGGCCGAGAAAATGCGCGGCGAAAACGGCGGCGCCCGCATCAACGGCGCGCGTGCGTTCGACGACGGAGACGGTGTCGTTACGAGTGTCGCTCATTGCCGGCGGCCTAGGCGGCGCAGCTCTCGAATCCTTCGGTGATCGTCTTGCCTGGCAAATTGCGGCCGATGAAGACGATGCGGCTTTGCCGCTTCTCGTCCTTGGTCCACGGCCGCTGATGGTCGCCGTCGAGGATCATGTGCACGCCCTGGAACACGAAGCGCTCATCGTCGCCCTTGAAGGACAGAATGCCCTTGCAGCGCAAAATATTCGGGCCCTCCTTCTGCACCAGGTCCTGCACCCAGGGAAAGAATTTGTCCGGGTCGAGCGGCTTGTCGCTTTTGAGCGAAATCGATTGCATCTCCTCGTCGTGATAGTGTTTGAGCCCGCCGTGCTTATGACCGTGCGCGTGGTGGCCGTGGTCATGGTCATGATGGTGGTCGTGCCCGTGGCCATGATCGGGGTGATGGTCGTGATCGTGGTCGTGGTCGTCGCTTTGGCCTTCGAGAAAGGCCGGCTCGAGATCGAGGATACGGTCGAGATCGAAGGCGTTGCGGCCTAACACTTCTTCGAGCGCAATCTGGGCGCGTTGGGTCTTGTGCACCCTGGCGTAGGGATTGATGCTGCGAATGCGCGCTTCGACCTCCTCGAGCTCGGCGGCGGAGACAAGGTCGGTTTTGTTGATCAGGATGACGTCGGCGAAGGCGATCTGGTTTTTGGCTTCCGGCGCATCCTTGAGCCGGTCATTGAGCCACTTGGCGTCGGCGACCGTCACCACCGCGTCGAGCTTGGTTCTGCGCCCGACATTCTCGTCGATGAAGAAGGTCTGCGCCACCGGCGCCGGGTCGGCGAGGCCGGTGGTCTCGACGATGATGGCGTCGAACTTGCCCTTGCGCCGCATCAGCCCGTCGAGAATGCGCACCAAGTCGCCGCGCACGGTGCAGCAGATGCAGCCGTTGTTCATCTCAAACACTTCTTCGTCGGCGCCGACGACGAGGTCGTTGTCGATGCCGATTTCGCCGAATTCGTTGACGATCACGGCGTATTTCTTGCCGTGCGGTTCGGACAATATGCGATTGAGGAGCGTGGTCTTGCCGGCGCCGAGATAGCCCGTCAGCACGGTGACGGGCACCTTGTCCTGGGCTTTTTCCGCGGCCTTTTCTTGCACTTTTGCGTCGGTCATGCGTCCCTCCGTTGGCCCCTCCTATATAGGTATCCGTCGCGCCTTGCATTACCGGGGCTAAACCCCGCCTGGCGTCCCAACCCGGCTTGATCCGGCCATCCCTTAGACTATCGTTTTCTACTGCGATCAAAGCGGGGAGGGAGCGATGCGCACTAGGGCGATCGGCGCCACGAAGTTGGCCACTGTCCTGACCATTACGATCAGCGCCGCGACCGGAGCGGCCGCTCAAAACTACCCTGAGCGTATAGTCCAAATCATTGCTCCGGCCACGGCGGGCTCAAGTGCCGACATTCTGGGCCGCGTGCTTGCCGATGGCTTTTCGTCGCGGCTCGGCAAACCTTTCATCGTCGTCAACAAGCCGGGCGCCAACGGCGTTCTCGGCACCGCCGACGTCGCGCGCGCCAATCCCGACGGCTATACGTTGTTGCACACCGCAACCTATTCGATCACCGTGCAGCCGCTCACCAATAAGGAAGTTGGCTACACCGCCAAGTCGTTCACGCCGATCTGCCAGACCTTCAAGAACGATCAGGTTGTCATTGTGCCGCCGAATTCGCCGCTGAAGACGGCGCGCGATCTGATCGACGCGGCGAAGAAAAAGCCGGGTGCGATAACCGTCGGCATCCCCGGCATCGCGACCATTCCGCATCTCGCCATGATCCAATTGGCGGACGAGGCCAAGGTCCAATTCAACGACGTGCCGTTCAAGGGGCCGGCTGAGGAAATTCAAAACGTGCGTGCCGGGCAGATCGACTTCGCCGCGGTGCCGTTGACGGCCGCGGCCGGCAGCGGGCTTGCCATGCCGGGCTTATTTGCCGAGACGCGCAATCCCGCGCTGCCCGACGTACCGACCTTCAAGGAGCAGGGCTACGACGTGGCGCCGCTGAGCTTCGGCGGACTGTTGGGGCCGGCCGGATTGCCGGCCGACGTGACGCATAAGCTCGAAGGCGCCTGCATCGCGATCATCAAGAGCGACGCCGCGCAACGCGTCGTCAAGAATACCCTGCAGCCGGCGGATTATTTTGCCAACAGCGCGGGGTTTGCCACGAATATTGCCAATGATGTTGCCGAGAAAATACGCTTGGTGGCGATGCTTAAACCGAACTGAGCGGCGCCGGCTTCGAGCCTGCTAAAACAGCCCCATGCGCTCGCTCGCCATATAGCCGGTGAGGAGCATAATACCGAAGGCGAGCACGCAGCCGGCCGCACCGAACTCAATGCCGCGCATGAGCACGCCGCCACGACCGATGGGCTTTTGCGCAATGCGCTTGGCCAGCCCCTTGGCGCCGACCGCAAGCGTCGCTACCGCGCCGACCGTGATCGCGGTGCCGAGACCCATCACGAAGGTCGAGGCGATGCCGGCCCAGAACAGGCCCTGCGCCAGAGCGAACACGAGCACGATGATCGCGCCTGAGCACGGCCGCAATCCGACAGCCACTACCGCGGACAGACCGCGCCGCCAGCCACCCGGTCCCGCCAATTGCTCCGGTTCTGGACCATGGGCATGACCCCAGGGCAGTGCGTCAAGCTCCTCGTGGTGGTGATGGTCGCCGTGACAGTGAAAGCACGCGGCCTCGCCCGCGGCTGTTTGCGCGGTTTCGTGACGAAGGTTGCGAACTCGCTTCCTGTGTGTGATTGCAGTTCGCATGGGCGTGGCGTTCGGCCTTCAAGTCGTGGAGCGCGCCGAAGAAGCCACGGCCTTTGACCCATAACAACCGCGCACCGAGCAGCACGATCAGGACGTAGCTTGCGGTTTCGATGACGCTCACCGTATCCGACATCAGCTTGGCGGTAGCGCCGAGCAACAGTGCGGCGACGCCGACAATCGTGATGGCGGTCAATGACTGCATCACCGCCGAGGCTAGCGACAGCGCAATGCCGCGGCGCCAGGTTTCCTCGTTGGCGAAGAGATAGGACGAGATCACCGCCTTGCCGTGGCCCGGACCGGCGGCATGGAAAATGCCGTAGACGAATGAGATTCCCATCAAGCTCCAAAGTGCAGAGCCGTTGTCCTTTGCCGCGCGGATCATTCCGGCGAGCTCTTGGTAGAACATCGCCTGCTTGGCCAGCACCCAGCCGGCGATGCCGCCGATCGGGACCTGGCGCGGACCGCCGAACAAGTTGCTCTGGGCCCACGCCGGATGGCTTTCGACGGCCGCCGCCACAACCACAAGCAAAGCGGCCAGGACTGTCACATGGCCGCGCCGCGTATTGAGCGGACTCATCATGGGCATTGCACCAGGATGTTGTTGGCGAACGCCGCGCCCATGCCGACAAAGGCCTCGGAGGCAACGAACGATCGGTTGAGATTCTGCGACGACAGAAAATGCGGGTCGTCGGGCTTCTCGGTCCACGCCGCGCACTCAGGTGGCGCGCCGAGGAGATCGACCGGGGTTTTCTTGGCGAACGCGAAGTCAATGAAGAACTCCGGATCGTAGACTTGAATTTTAAGAAGCTTCGCTTTCACCGGTTTCTTGAACGGCAGCGTAAAGTGCAAAGTGAGCATTGTCGCCGTAGGATCGTAGTCGAGCCAATAATCGGTCGCATCGTTGAAGGCGTCTTTAACCGGCACCCCGTCAGCAGAGGCGAAGGTGAAATAGGCGAAGGCCTTAAGCAAATCGACATTGACCTTGGCGAGCGGCTGCAATTCCTCGCGGCTGAATTGGCCCTTGGTTTTGGCCTTGATTCCCATGGTCGCGAAAGCCGAAAACATGTCGTCGAAGGTCCAGGCATGACGCACGCCGGTGACCGAGCCGTCGGCGGCATAAAGCAGGTCGGTCTTGATCGTTGCCCAGACGTGCGGATGAGCTTGTGCCTGGCCCGCCGGCAGGACTGCTGACGCGGCGACGAGCACAGCCAGGCGCATCAAGAGGAGCGGCGCTCCGAGCCAGAGCCGCGCACGAGTTCATCGAGGATCCCCGATTTCAGATCCGGCGATGGCCGGATCTGCACGAGCAGAGGTCAATGATAATTTTCGGCCGCTATCCAGACGGACGCGGCGGCCGGGCCAAATCGCGGCAGTGCTAAATGACGGGGGGAGCGCGGGCTTGAAATGACAACGCGACCGCAACCGACACGCCGTGCACCGGCATCTGCGTCTGCCAGACGCGGCGGATCGGATCGGGTGTCACCAGCGCCGGGGGTAGGGACGGGAGTGCCGTCGCGATTAGCGCCATGCTGGCGCAGATCGGACAGTAATCGTCCGGGACGGCGGGTTGGCGGTGCTTTTGGGCGGGCGCTGTGGGGCCGGCGGCAGCCTGCGTCTGGCCGGCACGGGTCAGCGGCGGCAGCCCGAGATCATCGCGATGCATGTGGCCGAATGACACGGCCATCTGAATTGCCAGCGCAAACAGCGCCAGTTGTGCGCCTGATCGAAGTCTCGATCGGAACCAATTCATTGAATTGAGCCGCCGTGTGCGCGGTCGCCCCACTCAGACCGAAATCCCAGACGACGAAGCTTGCCGGACCTAAATAGGGAAAGAACCGGGAAACCTATCAAGCGCAATTGCGTCGCTTTTTCGGCCGCCGAATTCGACTTGGCCGACTGGCCGAGCGGTTCAGGATGGTGCAGCCGGCCAGACCGCTTGGCTATGGGTTGCCCCCGTTTTGTTATACTATTACATTTCGCCGGTAGCGATTATCAAGCGAAATGATGGATATGCCCGATTTTCAGCCAGACGGAGGCCTGCCGATGAAGGCAATCGTCGGGCTCGGGATGGCGTTTCTGGTTGCGTTGGTGGCCGTCACCGGCGCGCGCGCCGCCGACGGCAAAATTGCGATCGTGGCGGCGGAGAACTTCTACGGTGATGTGGCAGAGCAGATCGGCGGCGATCAGGTTTCGGTCGTCAGCATCCTGAGCAATCCAGACCAGGACCCGCATTTGTTCGAGACTGCGCCGTCTGTCGTCCGTGAAGTCGCCGCAGCCAAGTTGGTCGTCTACAACGGCGCCGACTATGACCCGTGGATGGAGAGACTGCTCGATGTGACGCCGAAGCCCGGACGGGTCACGATCGTAGCCGCGGATCTCATGCACAAAAAGGCCGGCGACAATCCGCACCTCTGGTACGATCCGTCGACGATGCCGACGGTGGCCAAGACGCTGTCGGCGGCGCTCAGCGCGGTCGACCCCGCCCACGTTGACGATTACGCGGCGCGGCTTAAAACCTTCCTCGCCTCGCTCCAGCCGATGAAAGACAAGGTCGCCGAAATTCGCGGCAAATATGCCGGGACCGCCGTCGCGGCAACTGAACCGGTCTTTGGCTATATGGCAACAGCGTTGCACCTGACCATGCTGGAGCGGCATTTCCAACTCGCGGTTATGAATAATACCGAAACAAGCGCCAGCGACCTCGCCGCATTCGAGGGCGATATTAAGACGCACAAATTACGGGTGCTGTTTTACAACAAGCAGGCCTCGGACAAGATCGTTCAGTATCTCGTCGGTCTGGCGCGCGCCGCCAATATTCCCGTGGTCGGCGTGACCGAAACTTGCCCGTCCGGTCTGTCCTACCAGGATTGGATGCTGAGCGAGCTCAACGAAACCGAGACCGCGTTGGGCGGCCCCTCCTCATGAATGTCATCGAGCTCGATCATGCGACGCTGGCGATTGGCGGCCGCCGGGTCCTTGTCGATAACAGTTTTGCGATCAAATCGGGCGAATTCATCGGCGTCCTCGGCCCCAACGGCGCCGGCAAGACCACGCTGATGCGCGCCATCCTCGGGCTGTTGCCGCCGACTGCGGGCCAATTGCGCGTGTTCGGCCGCGCGCCCCAACGCGGCAATCCGGCGATCGGGTACCTGCCGCAGGTGCGAACAGTGCTGCCGGATTTGCGCATGCGCGGGGTCGACTTCATAGCCAGCTCGCTGCACGGAGAACGCTGGGGCGTCCCGGCGCTTCGGCGCGCCGACCGCGTCAAGATCAATGCGACGCTGGCAGAAGTGGGCGCGCGCGAGCTCGCCGAGCGTTCGCTTGCGGAGATGTCGGGTGGCGAACGCCAGCGCCTTCTGCTGGCCCAGGCATTGCTCGGCGAACCGCGGCTGTTGCTGCTCGACGAACCGCTCATCAGCCTCGACTATCGCTATCAGGAGGCGGTCATCGATTTGGTGCGGCGCTTTGCCCGCGACCGCAACATCACGGTCTTGTTCAGCGCCCACGAGCTCAATCAATTGATCGGCGCGCTCGATCGCGTGCTCTATCTCGGCAACGGCCACGCCGCGCTCGGCACGATCGCCGAGGTCGTTACGGCGCCGGTGCTGTCGAAGCTCTATGGCACGGCTATCAGCGTGGTGCGCGCCGACGGGCATATCTTCGTGCTATCGCGCGGGCGCGACGTCGAACGCGCCGACCATTTGCATGACCATGGTCACGACCACTCTCACGCACATCACCACCATGCTTAACTATGAATTCATGCGGAATGCGTTCGTCGCCGCCGGCGTGGCTGCCGTCGTGTCGGGGCTGGTGGGCTATTTCCTCGTCCTGCGCGGACAGACTTTTGCCGGTCATGCGCTCGGCCATATCGGCTTTGCCGGTGCGACCGGCGCGGTCCTGATCGGGCTAGCGCCGGTCTGGGGGCTTGTCGGCGTCACCGTCGCCGCCGGGATCGTCATGGGACTTATGGGAGATCGGCTCAGCGGCCGCGATGTTGCTATCGGCGTGGTGCTGGCGCTGGCGCTGGGCTTCGGCCTGCTGTTTCTGCACTACTATACGGCATTCGCCACCCAGGCGACGGCGTTGCTGTTCGGCAACGTGCTTGCCGTCGATGGCTCGATGATCGCAACGCTGATTGGACTCGGCGTCATAACGCTGGCGGCGCTCGCCGCGATCATGCGGCCGCTCATTTTTGCCAGCCTGCAGCCGGAACTGGCCGAGGCCAAAGGCGTGCCGCTGCGCTTTATCTCGACCGCCTTCCTGGCCATCGTCGCGCTCGCGGTTTCGGAAAGCGCCCAAATCGTCGGTATCCTCCTCGTCTTCAGTCTAATGGTCGGCCCGCCGGCTGCGGCGCAGCGTCTGGTTGCCGGGCTGTGGAGCGGCATGGCGCTGTCGGCCGGGCTGGCGCTGGCTGAGGCGTGGCTCGGCATCGTCATTGCCTATCGCACCGATTGGCCAGTCAGCTTCTGTATCGCCGTGCTCAGCGCATTGGGTTACTTCGCTTCCCGCAGCGGGTGGTTGGAGCGCAGAACGCCGGTCCCGGCACCCACTGCGGCCGCGGGGAAATCCTGAGCATTGCCTCTTTAAGCGGGCGCGCCCATCATTGAATCGTTCGCGGGAATAGAGTGATGACCGAGCAGAAAACCCGCGCCATTTGCATCGGCGAGGTGCTGATCGAATTGGCGCGTGGGGCGGACGGTATGTTCGCACTGTCCTGCGGGGGCGATGCGTTCAATACCGCGATCTATCTGGCGCGGGCCGGCATCGACGTCGGCCTTCGCCACAGCGATCGGCGACGATCGCTATTCCGACAGCGTGGTCGCGCTTGCTGCTGCTGAGGGCGTGTCCTCTAATCTGATCTTGCGTATGCCTGGCCGATTGCCGGGCTTATGTCTCGTCGATAACGATGCTTCCGGTGGACGGAGCGTCCGCACTTGGCGCGACGGCGCCCCGGCGCGCGAGCTCTTCGAACTACCCGATTGGATGCGCATAGCCGAAAGCCTTGCAACGGCGCGGCTTATCTATTTCTCCGGGATCACGCTGTCGCTCTATTCAAACAACGGTCTCGGCCGCCTGTTTGCGGTGCTCGAAGTGGCGCGGCAACAGGGCGCCAAGGTCGCGTTCGACGGCAATTTCCGCCCACGCGGTTGGAAGGGCGACCTGCAGCGCACGCGCGCGGTATTCATCGAAGCGCTCCAGCGCGTCGATATCGCGCTGCCGGCCTTCGACGACGAAGCCGTGCTGTGGGGCGATCCCAGCCCGGAAGCGACGGTGGCGCGGCTGCAAGCCTTCGGTATCGGCGAGATCGTGATCAAGAACGGCCCAAACAGCGCTCTCGTCGCAAGCGGCGGCAGTCAAGAATTCGTGCCGGTACCGGAAGTCGTGGTGCCGGTCGATACGACCGCGGCCGGCGATGGGTTCAATGCCGGTTACCTCGCGGCACGGCTTTCCGGCAGCGATCCGGCGCAGGCTGCCGGCGCCGCACATCGGCTCGCCGCCAATGTCATCCGCCACCCGGGAGCGTTGGCGCCTCGCAGCGCCGCCGCGATGCATTGAACGCTACGACGCCTGGCGAAGCGCCGCCGGCGCGCCGCGCAACCCGTTGAGGATCGCCTTGGCGCGAGACATGGAAAAATTCCGCGTCTTCTTGTCGAATGCATCGCCGGCGTCGGGCATCATGTAGCCGTGCAGGATGCCGGGGAAGATGTTCAAGTCGAGATTCGGAAAGCGCGGTGCCGCGGCACGGTAGGCATCGAGCACCGGCGCCGGCGCGGCGTGGTCCTTGTCGCCCCAGATGATGCAGACCGGCGCGGTCACGCCTTCGAGTTCACCGATGTAATCGAGGAGCTGCGTGCCGTGACAGGAAACTCCCGCGGCATAACCGAGGCGTTTTGGCGCTAAGATCGCATAGGGCCCGCCGTAGCAGAATCCCATCACCGCGGCCCGGCCGTTGAATTGCGCCGAGCTACGCAGAAACGCGAGCGTATCAGTGAGGTCGGCTTCGCCGGTCTTGATTCGCTCGAGGCGCGGCTGCGCGCGCTCTTTGGTGCGCTGGTCGGAGCGCGGCAACGCTCCCGGCACCGTCCGCCAGAACAGATCGGGCGCGGCGACGATATAGCCGTCGGCGGCAAATTCGTCGGCGATGGCGCGGATGTCGGCATCGACGCCGTGGACGGCGGAGGCGAGCACCATCGCCGGCACCTTCGCGTCCGTCTTAGGCGTGACCAGATAGCAATCGAACTCGCCGCCGCCGCTTGAGCGAATTTTGACGGTTTTG
The DNA here is from genome assembly GCA_963816565.1 of uncultured Alphaproteobacteria bacterium. Taxonomy (GTDB): domain Bacteria; phylum Pseudomonadota; class Alphaproteobacteria; order Rhizobiales; family Xanthobacteraceae; genus BOG-931. Next base: position 10,154 of record CAWFLM010000029.1, read on the forward strand.
CCGGTATTTTGAACGGGTGTGCTCTGCGTCGACATCTCTTCCTCCCAATTTCTGATCACATCATAGGCGGCTAAATACCCCACGAAAACCGTGTCGATCGACGGTCCTACGGGCCGAAATCGCCCGCGCGTAGTTCAATTGGCGTGCCATGCGGGGTCCGTTCGCACGCGCGCTGCCAGGCGTTACGGGTACGCGTCAGCACATCCGCATCGGCAAGGCCTTTGGCGGCGACGATGTGTTCCAGCGTCGCAAGCCAGTGGTGATAATAGGTCTCGCCGGTGTCGGGATCGCCGGCAGCCTGCGCTTTCTTGATCTCGTCGCCGAGCGTCGCGGCCCATTCGGTCCAGGTGAACAGGCCGCGGTCGTGCAGTTGCAGCGCCAGCGCGAAGGCTTCGGCCTCCCAGGGCGCGCGGAACACGGCACCTTCGGCATTGCGCGGGATGCTTGCCACGACTTGCGTCGCGCGGTGCGCGGCGGCATCGGTGCTCATGCCGGCTCCAGATACGGCTCGAACGCCTCGATGGAAATCTTGAGCGAAGGCTCGGCGGCCTCGCCCCATAATTCGCGGCCTTCGAACAGGACCGTGTAGAGCCATTGCGGATTCTCGCCCTTGCCGAGCGCGGCGCTGTCCGGAAAGACGTGACAGCCGCGCAACGCCTCGATGACGCCAGTGCGGCCGCGTGCATAGCGCGGCAGGCGGGTATGCGTAGCCGGGTGAATGTTCTTGGTGCGCACGCGGTCGCCGGGCGCAAACCGCGCCGACGCCGTCGCCGGCCGGGCATAGGAGCCGCGCGTCAATGACGCCGGCACGTCGGCGGCGTTAAGCCTGCGCTTGAGCGCCTTCCCGGGTGCAAAGCGCGTCCGGTCTCGATCTCGTCGGCCTCGGCGAGCCCGAGTTTGACCAGCAGGTTCTCAAGCCGCAGCGCCCATTTCCTGTAATAGGAGCTGGTCAAATAAACCTCCGGCGGCAATTCCTCGATGGCGGCGCGGGACTGATCGATGTTGAAAGCGCCGGCAAAGCTCATGGCGCGGTTGATGGCGAGGCAGTGTGCCTCCCATTCGGCGTGAAACACCGGCTCATTCGCTTCGGGTTCGACTTTGCCGAAGCCGTGCATGCCGCCCATGTCGTGGATGCCGTCCATCACGCGGCCTTTGGGTTCTTGGGCAGCCCGGTGCCGATCATGCTGTCGCGGGTGACCAGCGCCGCCAGCTTTTCTTCGCTCCAGCCCTCGGTCCCGGCGGGCTGCAGCGGCAGAACCAGAAAGCGCGTCTCGGCGGTGGAATCCCAGACCCGGATGGCGGTATCGGCCGGCAGCGTGACGCCGAAATCGGCCAGCACGCCGCGCGGGTCGTTGACGGCGCGCGACCGATAGGGCGCCGATTTGTACCAGACCGGCGGCAGGCCGAGCACCTCCCACGGATAACAGGAGCACAACGTGCAGACGATCATGTTGTGCAGCTGCGGCGTATTCTCCACCGCGATGAGATGATCGCCGACCCGGTTCATCAGGCCGAGCGCGACGATCGCCTTGCTGGCATTGGCGAGCAGCGCCTGCTTGAACCCTGGGTCGCTCCACGCCTTGGCGACGACGCGGGCGCCGTCATGCGGGCCGACCTTGGTCTCGTAGGCCTCGATGATGAGATCGATTGCCGCCGGATCGATATAGCCCTTCTCGGCCAGCACGGTCTCAAGCGCCCGCACGCGCAATTGCATCTCGGAAAGCTCCGAGCCGTGGTCGTGGTGATCGTCGTGATCGTCGTGGTCTGCGTGCTTTTCCGTCATGGCCCGGATTTCCGATAATGCGCCGGTTCGCAGCGCTGCCGAAGGCACACTATAGTACGGCCGGCGGGGCAGGAGAAACACGCGCCACGCGTGCTATAGGGGACCTCATGGCTGCGGCAGAAATTTTCGACCTTCACGGCAAGGTCGCCTTGGTGACGGGGGCATCGAGCGGGCTCGGCGCCCGCTTCGCCGAGGTTTTGGCGGCGGCCGGCGCATCCGTCGTGCTGGTGGCGCGGCGGGCCGATCGTCTCGATGCCTTGAAGACCCGAATTGAAAAGTCAGGCGGTAAGGCCATTGCGGCCGAAGCCGACGTGCGCGACCGTGTGGCGATGCGGGCGGCGTTCGACGCCGCCGAAAAGGCTTTCGGCACGGTGACCATCCTGGTCAACAATGCCGGCGTGGCCAGTTCCGGCCGCGCCGTCGAACTTGCCGAGGACGAATGGCGGCGCATTCTTGCCACCAATCTCGATGCCGTGTTTTTTTGCGCCCAGGAGGCGGCGCGGCGCATGCTGGCGGCAGGCAGCGGCGGCGCCATCGTCAACATCGCCTCCGTGCTGGGCTTTGGCGTCGACAAGGGCGTCATCGCCTACGCCACCGCCAAGGCTGGCGTGATCCAGATGACCAAGGCGTTGGCGCTCGAACTCGCATTCAAGGGTATCCGCGTCAACGCCATCGCGCCGGGCTGGATCGTCACCGAGCTCAACCGCGACTATTTGCAGAGCGAACGGGGCGCCGCGCTTAAGCGCGAAATTCCGATCGGCCGTTTCGGCGAGGAGCGCGACCTCGACGGGCCGCTCCTGCTGCTGGTGTCCGACGCCGGACGCTTCGTGACCGGCGCCACCATCGTTGCTGACGGCGGCCAGATGGTCGCGCTGCGCGGTTGATCGATGGGAGCAGAGCAGATCGTCATCGTCTTTGTCGGCGCGTTGGCCGGAGGCCTGGTCAATGGACTGACCGGCTTCGGCACCGCGCTCACCGTGCTCGGCATCTGGCTCTACGCGATAACGCCCACCGTCGCGGCGACCTTGGTGATTCTTTGCTCGGCAATCTCGCAATTGCAGACGCTGCCGATGATCTGGCGCACCATCCGCTGGGAATACGTTCTTGCTTTCGTCGCGCCGGGGCTGCTCGGCGTGCCGATCGGAACATACCTTTTGCCGCATATCGATCCGAGACTGTTTAAGATCGGGATCGGCGTTTTCCTGGTCGCTTATACGAGTTACGTGCTCACGCGCCGGGCGCAGATCAAGATGACGTGGGGCGGCGGACTCGCCGACGCCGTTGTCGGCTTCGCCGGCGGGATTCTTGGCGGCATCGCCGGATTATCCGGCGTGCTTCCCGTTGTCTGGACGGACACGCGCGGCTGGGCCAAGGAGCACCGCCGCGGTGTCGTGCAAATATTCAATATGGCGATCCTGTCGATGGCGCTCGTCACCCACGCCGTTTCGGGCCTAGTAACGCGTGAGGTGGCGGTTGCGGCAATCGCGGCGCTGCCCGGCACTATCGCCGGCGCGTGGCTCGGCGCGTTCATCTACCGGCGCATCGCCGACCGCAGCTATTCGCGCGTGATCATGATGCTGCTGCTGGTCTCCGGTATCGTGTTGATTTGGAGCAGCCGGTAACGGTAAATCAACCATGGGGCCGGGTGCCCCGTGTCACGGTCGTACCGGTTCCTTGCTGGGTTCCCTGTGTAATAATCTGGTTGGCGTTGTTGAAGCCGGTGTCGGTGGGCACCCACGGCGTGTCGGGACAATTATTGCTGCGTAACCCGAGCACGCCGCACTCGCCGATCTCAACGGTGTGCAAACCCGGCACGCCGCCGTTCTGTCCTGGCTTGCTGGTCAGCAAGGCGACCAGGTGGTCGATCTCGGCCAAGGTCACTCGCTCAGGCTGACCCGGCGGCGTCGTCCAGCTCAGCACCGTCACCTCAAAGCCGGGACGGCTCAGGACCGTCGTGCCGGCACCGTTATGGATGGTGATGATGCCGAACTGGTCAATGATGTGGACGCCGGTCCGGTCGATGACGATGGTGACCGTTCCGCCGCGAATGCCGATGGCGGCGGCCGGGGTCGCAATCGACGCCTCGCCTTCGTGGCTGAGCGCGCCGCCGACGAAGCGCAGTGCGCCTTGGGTCAGCGAGGCCAGCATGTGGCCTTTGCCGGAATCCGGGTCGTAAACGAATTCGTTGATCACAATGCTGGTATTAGGCGCGATGCTCAGCGTGCTCTTATCGAGAAAAGCAAGCTGAACCGTTCCGCTTGGCGTCGTATGGATGCGCTCCTTGTGAATAATGCGTGCGCCGACCGTCAGCGGCGCGGTCGCGGCGCCGGGCGGCGTGCTCTCCGACAACGGATTGACCGCCGTTGCCGTGCCGACCTGCTGTGCCGCGGCGGGGGCGCTTGTCAGGGCGATTATGGCCAGCAACGCTGCGATAATTCTGTAAGCTCGCATAGCCTGCCTCTTAGAATTTGAACGTCGGTCCGGCCGAGACCGAAAGGTCTCGCATCGTGAATGCCGGCACATTGGATTGATCGGCGCGGTATTGCACCAGCGTCCCGATTACGACTTGTTTCCAGATCGGAATATCCAAGCCAAGACCGACGCGCCACTCGGTGCTGCGCGGCGTTACCGTCGGATCGATGTTCGGATCGGGTGCAGCATAGAGCCAGCGGCTCACGCCAGCGGACGGGATCAGCGTCCACAACCGGCCGTCGCCCGGCAACGAGAAAGTCCACGGCAGCCAAAGGTCGGCGGCGTAAACGTCGTAGCTATAGGGGCCGAAATGGTCGCTGGCATGGCCAAAACCGAAACGCGACTGCCAGGCCAAGCCGTTGTTCACCGGTCCGGAAGCTTGCAGCCCATAGGTCGACAGCGTCCCGCTCAAGCCGCTGGCCAGCGGATAGAAGCTCGAATTGCGAAAGCTCTGCTGCACGAGCTCGGCGTAGGGATCGAGCGCAACATTGCCGAGATTGGTGTGCAGCGTCAGTCCGCCGCCCAAGCCGCCGTAATACGGCGCGTCCGCCAGCAAGGCGCCGGTGGCAACCAGATACGGCTTGATCGACAGGCTCGTTTTCGGATCTCCGGTCGGAATTCCAAACCGCGGGCCGGCGCGCAATTCCAACACGCCGACATCGAACTGATGCAACCTGAACTCCTGCGCATCGTAGCCTACCGCCGATGCTTCGAAAGTATCGCCATTCTGGTTCTCGAAATCGTGCACGTAGTTGAGCCCGAAAGCGCCGAACCAGTTCCAATCGGGCTTGGAGAAGAAGCGGTCGTCGAAAAAGCGGCGTGACGCCAAAACCGTCTGCGCCCCCGGTCCGGCGCCGGGATTGGTCTGGTAGGCGAGGCCGGTTTGCACGTAGCCGGTGAATTGGTCGACTTGCAGTTTCTTGTCGATGATCGCAATCAGGTCCTGCGCGCGTTCGCTGAGCTCGGGCGTGATGTCGCTCATCTGCAGCGCCGATTGAAAGTAGCTGCGCGCCATTTCGTAGGAGCCGAGCCGAAAATAAAGGACGCCGAGCTCAAAGCGCACCCGCGATAGTTTCGGATTGTAAAATAACAGCTGCTCATAAGTGCCGATCGCGGATTCGACGTCGTCGGCCGAAGCGCCGGCGGCATATTGCAGCGTGTTATTAAGATCGGAGGGCCGCGACAGGATGCCTTGAAACAGTGGGCTCGGATTCCCGGCGAAATCGGACGGCGTTTGGGCGGCGGCGGACAGCGCTGAAAGGACAAGCAGCCCTATTGGCGCAAGGGCCCCCGCAAATCGCCGCCAAGATGCGCGCCGAGGCTCGATCTGCAAAATGTCTCCGTCGCCCTAACTCTCGCCCGGCGCCATCGCCGGGACCAGTGGTATTATTTTCCGCGCGAACTCCGAAGCACAACGCAACGTAATGCGGCCGGCCCATCAAGTCGAGACCGGCCCTATCGGCGAAGCGGTTCGTTTATTAGAAGAAGCCGATCAGCCGGCCACCTTCGAGTGTTCGCGCACGTAATTGATGATCCCGGAGAAATCTTCTCCGCCGTGGCCTTGTTGCGCGAACTCCTGGTAGATTTCCGCGGCATGCGCGCCGATGGCATTCTTCACCTTCACCGACCGGGCGGCTTCGCGGGCAAGCTTGAGGTCTTTGAGCATCAAGGCGGCGGCGAAACCGGGCTTGTAGCCGTTGTTCGCGGGGCTGGTCGGCACCGGTCCGGGCACTGGGCAATAGCTGGTCAGCGCCCAGCATTGACCTGATGATGCCGAAGCAACGTCGAACAACGCCTGATGCGATAGGCCGAGCTTTTCGCCCATAACGAAGGCCTCGCCCAGCGCGATCATCGAGGCGGCCAGGATCATATTGTTGCAAATCTTCGCCACCTGACCGTTGCCGGCCTCGCCGCAATGCACGATGCGCTTACCCATGCGTTCGAGGATCGGCTTGCCGCGCGCGAAGGCATGTTCGGTGCCGCCGACCATGAAAGTCAGCGTCGCCGCCTTGGCGCCGCCGACGCCACCGGAGACGGGGGCGTCAAGTGTGGCAATGCCGCGCGCCGCCGCCAGCGCGTGCGCCTGGCGTGCGCTTGTTACGTCGATGGTCGAGCAGTCGATGAACAACGTGCCCTGGCGGGCCCGCGGCACGATGTCGTTCCATACCGACAAGACGTGCTCGCCGGCCGGCAGCATGGTGATGACGACGTCGGCGTCCTCGACCGTGCTCCTGGCGCTGGCGACGATCTGAACGCCGTCGCGGGCGGCGGCTTCGCCCAATGCCGGCACCAGGTCGAATCCCAAAACGTGTTCGCCCGATTTGACGAGGTTGGCGGCCATCGGCGCGCCCATATTGCCGAGACCGATAAAGCCGATTGCCGGCATCTGCGTCCTCCGTTTAATTTTCGAATTTCAGTTCCAGCTCACCCACAGATTTAAAATGCCGCTCCACGATCTCCGGCGTCACCGCTTCGAGTGTGTCCGGACGCCACGCCGGCTTGCGGTCCTTATCGACGATGGCCGCGCGAATACCTTCGATGAAATCATGCCCGGCGATGCAGGCCAGCGCGATACGATAATCCTGCTGGAAGCACTCCTCAACGCGCTTGAATGATGCCGCCTCGCGCAGGTTGCGCAGCGTGATCTTGAGCGAGGTCGGCGAGGCTTTGCGCATTGCTTCAAGCGCTGCTTGCGCGTGCTCTTCGCTGCTGACCTGCAGGCGATCAAGAATCTCCTCGACGCGATCGGCAGTGTAGCAGCGATCGATCCACGGCTTCGCCGCAGGCAAAACACCGGGGGCAGGCGGCGTCGATAGTTCGCCCAGTCGCGTCCTTACTTTGTCGTCGGTGCGGCAATCTGAGAGGACAGACGGGATCTCGGTCAGTTTCGCCCCGGGCACGTGAATGTCGGCGAGCCCGCAATATATCGCGTCGGCCGCGCCGGCACGTGAGCCAGTCATCGCAAGGTGAGTGCCCGCGCCTCCGGGCGCGCGCGCGAGCGGAAAGGACGCGCCGATATCGGGAAAAAATCCAATTCCGACTTCGGGCAGGGCGACCGCGGAACGTTCGGTGACGACGCGATGCGCGGCATGCGCCGAAAGCCCGACGCCGCCGCCCATCACCAATCCGTCCATGATCGCGATCGCCGGCTTCGGATAGCGGGCGATCAGGACGTTGAGCTTGTACTCGGTCGCCCAAAAGCGCGCCGGCAGGGGATCGCCGCACTTTGCCGCGTCGTAGAGCGCGCGGATGTCGCCGCCGGCCGCGAAGGCGCGGCCGCCGGCGCCGTCGATGAGCACCGCGCCGACGGCGGGATCGTCCGCCCATGACCGCATGAATTCCGTCATGGTCTCGGCCATGCCGAGCGTGATGGCGTTGAGCGCCTGCGGCCGGTTCAGCGTGATCCGCCGCAGGCTGCCGTGCGCGCGGACCACAACGTCGCCGTCTCGCAGCAGCGCCTCATTCATCGGCCGACAAGGTGCCTCGCCACGATGAGGCGCATGATTTCGTTGGTGCCTTCGAGAATCTGGTGCACGCGCAGATCGCGCACGATCTTCTCGATACCGTATTCGGACAGATAGCCGTAGCCGCCGTGCAATTGCAGCGCCTGATTGGCGACGTCGAAGCAATTGTCGGTAACGAACCGCTTGGCCATGGCGGAAAGCTGCGGCGCGTTTGCATCGCCGCGGTCGAGCGCCGCGGCGGCGCGCCACAGCAAGGCGCGCGAGGCTTCCAGCGCGGTCGCCATGTCGGCGAGACGAAATTGCAGTGCCTGGAACTCATCGAGCCGCTTGCCGAAGGCCTTGCGCTCCTTCATGTAGGCAAGCGTTTTTTCCAAGGCCGCCTGCGCGCCGCCGAGCGAGCAGGCCGAAATGTTGAGCCGGCCACCGTCGAGCCCGGACATCGCGATCTTAAAGCCGAAGCCCTCGTCGCCGAGCCGGTTGCCCGCCGGGACGCGCACGTCTTGGAAGATGACGGCACGCGTCGGCTGGGCGTTCCAGCCCATCTTGCGCTCGTTGGCGCCGAAGGAAATGCCGGCCGTGTCGCCCGGCACGATGAACGCGGAGATGCCCGAGGCGCCTTCGCCGCCGGTCCGCGCCATCACCACATAAAGGTCGCCCGCGCCGGCGCCAGAGATGAACTGTTTTTGCCCGGTGAGCACGTAATGATCGCCGTCGCGCAGCGCGCGGGTCGTCAGCGCCGCGGCATCCGATCCGACGCTCGGCTCGGTCAGGCAATAGCTCGCCAACAGCTCCATGGTGCACAGTCTCGGCAGCCACTTTTGGCGCTGCGCCTCGGTGCCGAAGGCGTCGATCAACGACGCCGTCATATTGTGGATCGACATATAGGCCGTGACGGTGGGACAGCCGGTTGCCAAGGCCTCGAAGATCAGCGTGGCCGTCAGCCGCGACAGGCCGGAGCCGCCGACATCCTCGGCAATGAAGACCCCGCCCATGCCAAGGGCTGCGGCCTTGCGCATCTCGGCGACGGGAAAGTGCTTGGCCTCATCCCAGGCAAGTGCATTCGGCGCGAAATGCTCGTCGGCAAAAGCGCGCGCCATGTCGCGAACCGCGATCTGGTCGGCATCGAGCGAAAACTGCGGCACGCTTGGCGTTGAAATCGAGCATGAAACTCCCAGCGCAATAGCCGGTCGGTCAGCTCATTGTCGCATTGTCGTTTTGGCGCAGCAATGCACGAGTTTGGCCATTCTCCGGGTGGGACGGCCGGAAATCACAGCGCCGTCCGCAGGGCTTAAGGCGTGTGCGACTGCTTATGCGCGGAGCGATTAGCGTGGCGGTGCGGGTAGTGGCTGACGTTCGCCGGCACAGCGCTGTGGGGAACATAATACGGGTTATTGTTGCAAAAGCCGCGATTACCGGCCAGCACGTTCGGCACGCACTGCTCGATGGTCTGGTATTCGCAATCCCACTCGACTTCGCCGTTGCCGATTTCAACCACCGCGCACCACGGTGCGTCACCGACCAGCGCTTGGCTCGGTGGAATTTTCAGAAGTAGCAACGCGGCGGCGCCGGCGATTGCCCATGCCATTCGCTTCATGGCTTCACCTTGGCTTTCCATCCCGCCCCCGGCTTCGATATAACACTTACACGATCCAAGTATTCCTACCCTGATAAAAATCAACTGGGGGCGCCGGCATGGACTTTACTCTTCCGCCCGAAATCGAGGAGTTGCGGCTTCGAACGCGCGCGTTCATCGAGACGCATGTGTTGCCGCTCGAATCCAAGCCGGAGAATTTTTCCGAGCACGAGAATATTCCTCTTGCCCGGCTGGCGCCGGTCCAAGAGCAAGCGCGCAAGGCCGGGCTATGGGCGCCGCAATCGCCGAAGGAATTCGGCGGCATGGCGCTCCCGATCGTCGCCTGGGCGGCGATCTATGAGGAAGCGGCGCGCTCGTTGTTCGGGCCGCTGTCGATCAATTGCGCAGCGCCGGACGACGGCAATATGAATCTGTTGTCGCGTACCGGCACGCCGGCGCAGCAGGAATGGTGGCTGCGGCCGATGGTAGAGGGCAAGGTCAAATCGGCCTTTGCTATGACCGAGCCGGCGCCGGGCGGCGGCTCCGATCCGGCCATGATCCGCACCAGTGCCGAGAAGAGAGGCGGCAAGTGGATCATCCGCGGCCGCAAATGGTTCATCACCGGCGCCGACGGCGCGGCGCATTTCATCGTCATCGCGCGCACCTCCGACGACAAGCGCCACGGACTGACCGCCTTTCTCTATCACCGCGACCAGCCCGGTTGGCGTATCGCCCGCCGTATCGAGATCATGGGGCCGGAGGAGCATGGCGGGCATTGCGAACTGGAATTCGACGGCCTCGAGGTCGCCGACGAAAACGTCCTGCTCGGCGTCGGCGACGGGCTCAAATGCACGCAGATTAGGCTTGGCCCGGCACGGCTGACGCATTGCATGCGCTGGCTCGGGCAGGCCAAGCGCTGCATGGAGATTGCGCAGGACTACGTGAACAATCGCGAGGGCTTCGGCGTCAAGCTCGCCGACCGGGAAAGCGTCCAGATCAAGCTCGGCCAGGTGGCGCAGCGCATTCAGATCGGCCGCCTCCTCACCATGCACGCGGCGTGGAAGCTCGACCGCGGCGACCGCGCGCGCAAGGAAGTCTCGATGGCGAAAGTGCATGTCGCCGACACGCTGCACGAGGCGGCCGACACTGCGATCCAGCTCAATGGCGCGCGCGGTTACTCGAAGGATACGATCCTGGAATGGATCTACCGCGCCGCCCGCGCCGCCCGCCTGGTCGATGGCGCCTCCGAAGTGCACAATATGGTGCTGGCTCGCTTTTTACGCGAGGAAGGCCGCGATTTCTGGAGCTGGAGCGCGGGGAATAACGTGTGAGCATACGCCGGCGGTAGTTGTGGCGGACTTAGGCTGAGGTCTCTCGGCAATGAGCGATCGCGTTTCGTGGTGTGTCGAACTTGCGGTCAAGCCCGGCCGGCTGGAGAGCTTTCGGCAATTGACCCGAGCGATGGTGGATTTTACCCGCAATGAGACCGGCGTGCTGTGCTACCAGAGGTTCGTCAGCGATGACGATGCGATCGTTCACGCCTATGAACAATATGTGGATTCGGACGCCGCGCTGGCGCATTTGCGGAACTTCCGCGACAAATTCAGCCAAAGCTTTTTGACCATGGTGGACCGCAGGAGGTTCACGGTATACGGAACTCCGAATGCCGAGCTAAAGGGAGTGCTCGACAGCCTCGGCGCGGACTATCTCAAGCGCTTTGGCGACCTCGACTACTGGCCTTAAATTCCGGCCAAAAAGACCTAACGAACTGCGTCGATAAATCGTACCCCCAAGGAGCAGATATGAAACTCGCGTTTTTTGACGACTATAAGCTCGGCGTGGTGGTCGGCGATAAGATCGTCGATGTCTCGGCCTTGACCAAGGGCATCAAGGCGCTCGGGCCGCAGGACGTGATCCGCGGCGTGATCGAGAAGTGGAGCACCTATAAGGGCAAGCTCGCCGCCGCCGCCAAGAAAGGCAAGGGTAAGCCGTTCGCCAAGGTCAAACTCCGCCCGCCGCTGCCGAAACCGGAGAACATCATTTGCATGGCGGTGAACTACATGGAGGACGGCACGCTGCCGGAGCCGGCGCCGATCAACGCCTTCATGAAGTCGCCGAGCGCCGTCATCGGCGACCGCGGCACCATGGTGCTGCCCGACATGGCGGCGAGCGTGTTCGAGGGTGAGGCCGAGATTGCCGTTGTCATCGGCAAGAAGGCCTCGCATGTGCAGGCCAAGGACGCGATGAAATACGTGTTCGGCTATACCAATTTCATCGACGGTTCGGCGCGCGGCGTGGTGCCGCCGACCAACGTCTTCTATCAGATGAAATCGCGCGACACCTTCGCGCCGATCGGTCCCTATATCGTCACCGCCGACGAGATCAAGAATCCGCAAAAGCTGCAAATCACGCTTACCAACAACGGCGTCGTGATGCAGAATTTCAACACCGACGACATGGCGCACAAGATCCCGCGTTGCATCGAATGGGTGACTTCGATTCACACGTTGCTGCCCGGCGACATCCTGGCCACCGGCACCAACCATCGCGGGCTCAATCCTTTCATGGACGGCGACAAGATCGAGCTCACCTGCGAAGGCTGCGGCACGCTGCACATTACGGTGCGCGATCCTCTCAAGCGCACCTGGGCGCGCATCACCCGACTGGCGCACAAGCAGAGCGGGGCGGAAGGCGTGCACACCAAGCAGACCGGAGGCAAATACGCGCCGGCGAAGTGAGCGAGGTAGCCAGACCTTCCCCCTTAGCGGGATGCCTTGAATCCGGTCAATTTGACCAGCGACGCCCAATGCGCATTGCCCTCGGCGATTGATTTCGCAAAGGCGTCGCCGCTTTCGTCCGGCAGATCGTAACCCTGCGCCAAGAGCGGTTCGCGGACACCCGGTTCTTGCTGCGCCTTGATGCCGGCCGCGATCATATCTTGGATGACGTTCCTCGACGTGGCGGCCTGCGTGAGCAGGCCGAACCACACCAGAGTGGTAAACTCCGGGTGGCCGAGTTCGCGAAACGTCGGCGTGTCGGGCAAGAGCCGGAAGCGGTCCGGACTGGTGATGGCGATCGCGTTGAGCGTGCCGCTCTTGATATGCGGCAACGAGTTCTGCGTCTGGGCGAAGCCAGCGGCGAATTGTTCGCCAGCAGCGCGCTGACCTGCGACGCCGACCCGTGATAGGGCACGGCGACGAGGTCGAGGCCGAAGCTCTGGTTGATCTGTGCGCCGAGAAGTCGCCCGGCGCACCCGGACTATAGGAGGCGTAATTGAGCTTCCCCGGATTGGCTTTCACCCAGGCGATAAGCTGATCCAACGTCTTGGCGGGAACGCTCGGATGGGTGACGAGAACGAGCGGCGATTGCACGCCTTTCACCAGCGGCGCAAAGTCCTTCATCGACCAATGCAGGTTGTCGAACACCAGCGGATTGATTTCGCATAGCGCGGCCGTACCGATCATGATCATCGAGCCGTCGGCCGGCCGGCGCGCGACATATTCCGCCGCTATGTTGCCGCCGGCGCCCGGCTTGTTCTCGACGACGGCGGTACGGCCCATGAGTTTGGCCATTTCCGGCGCGACGATCCGCGTGTAAAGGTCGGGAGCGCTTCCGGCCTCGAACGGCGAAACGAAAGTCAGCAGATCCGCAGCGTGCGCCGGCGCATCGAAGAGCGCCGTTGCAGCGAGGCTCGAAAGCACAAAGCTGCGGCGCGAAATTCGAAACTGCGGGCGCGTCATCCGTTCGACGTTCACATGCATCGTTCGCTCCAAGTCACGGTCAATCCTGCTCAAGCTCGCCGCACGGCGCGTG
>CAWFLM010000030.1:0-13871 GCA_963816565.1 uncultured Alphaproteobacteria bacterium
TGAGGCGCGCTCGGGCGCGCCTGCGATCAGCCCCGGCAGGTCGATCTCGCTTGCCACCGCAAGCCCGGAAACCCGATAGAATCGCACCCGCCCGCCTCGCAAAAGTTAACGCCAACGAAGGTCATTAGCCCCGCCGCATCAATAGCATAAAAGCAACTTTCCGTCGGTAGGCAAGCGGGGCCTTGGCGGCGAAATCCCGCTTGGAAAGCGGGGTTGAGTGGCATAAATGTGCGCTCCTACGCAGACACAAACGGTTCGGCCCACGCTTTACCAGCGGACCGGGTTGCTTAAGTGTCTGACGAGGTTGGCGGAGTAGCTCAGTTGGTTAGAGCAGCGGAATCATAATCCGCGTGTCGGCGGTTCAAATCCGTCCTCCGCTACCAATTTTTGAAGCCCTTGGAGCCAGGCCGCGGACCCATCGCAGCCAAGGCGGAGATAGCCGAATGAAGTCGCTTGTCATCGTCGCCGCACTGGCCGTGTCGTCTATTGGCTCGGCACGCGCCACGGACCTGAGCTGCGTCAGCACCACGTTTAATGTGCTTTCGCCCAACGACAAAGTGTGCGTCAGCGCCTTTGACGATCCGAAAGTGCCCGGCATCGTGTGCCACATTTCGCAGGCGAGAAAAGGCGGCTGGGGCCAGCCGTTTGGGCTGAACGAAGACCCATCCAATTTTTCCGTCTCATGTCGACAAAACGGACCTATCGACGTTGACCTTTCCAAGCTCGGTCAAAACGAAGAGGTGTTCAGCCAGAAAACCAGCATCTTCTTCAAGACGACCCGCATTTATCGCTTGGTCGACCAGCCTCACAACACGATCGTCTATCTCGCGATCAGTGCCAAGATCGTCAATGGCTCGCCGGCCAATGCGATCAGCACCGTTCCAATCATGCCGTGGCCACACTAATGGCCGCACTAGCGAGCTTGAACTGCGACTGACCGCGCAATCGCGAAGATCCGGCTTGAAAACCAGCCCATGGCCGGGCCGTTCCGGCGCGGTGATCGTGCCGTTCTTTATCGGTACCGGGTCGACCCATAAATCTTCGCCGAGCCCCATGTCCTCGATCCAAATTCCGTTCGGGATCGAAGCAAGAAGCTGCACGTTCAATTCGGGAAACAGATGCGGCGCGATCGTCATGCCCAGGTTTCGGCGACGGTCGCGATCTTGCGCAATTCGGTCAAGCCGCCGCGCATTGGATCGGGCTGCAAGATCGGCAGCTTCGGATTTTCGAAGAACGGTTTGAGATCGAAGCGGGTGAAATGCGTCTCGCCGCCGACGATGCGCAGATCGAGCGCATCGGCGATACGGAAGTAGCCGGCGAAATCGTCCGGCACCACCGGCTCCTCGAGCCAATAGACGTCATAGTCCTGGAACTTGCGGCCCATCTGGATGGCGACGTCGGCGGTCCAGCCCATGTTCACATCGATCATAATCGCGATGTCCGGCCCCACCGCCTCGCGCATGCGTTTGACGTTGTCGAGATCGGTGGCGAGACTGGCGGTGTGGGCGACCTGCATCTTGATCGCCGTGTAGCCGCGCTCCTTGTAGTGCAGCGCCTTGGCGATCATGCCGTCGCCGCCGGAGCCGCGGAAGCAGCCCGAGCCGTAAGCCGGCAGTTCGGCGCGATAATGCCCCCACAGGCGATGCAGCGGCAGCTTGGCCGCTTTGCCGAGCACGTCCCACAACGCGATGTCGAGCGCCGATTGCGCCATGGTGGCGATGCCGCCGCGGCCGTAAGTGACGGTGGTCTTCCACAGATCCTGCCAGATTTGCTCCACCGCGCTCGCGTCCTTGCCGATGACGCGCGGGATGACGACCTCCTCCAGGCAGGCGATGATCGTCTGCATGCCTGGGCGGAACAGAAACAAGTAACCCATCCCGGTGATACCGCCTTTGGTCTCGACGTCGAGCACCAGGAAATTGCGGGTGTCGCCGAAGGCATGGCCCTTGAGCCACGGCGTGTCCGGCCACGGCACTCGCAGCATGGTGGTGTGCACGGCGGTTATGGTGAGGTCTGTCATCGCAATGCCTGTTCCCGGCCGAACCGGTTTTCCGGAAGGCTTACATTACCAACAGCAATGAGCAGGTCGAGACCCGAGCCACCGACCGATGTCGGTACAGGTACATAAGCAATGGTGGTCCTTCCGGCCGGTGCATGTGAAGCCCGATGTGCCAGGGATTGCGGCAAAATCCAGTTCGGTTATCTGGGCGCGTCCGCCAACCTTGAGTTAAGCCATGATTTGCCGCCACGCAAATCTACGAACAGCACATCGTCGATCGACGCCCTTGGACGTGCGCGAAGCCGCGCTGTGCGAAGGCACCAATAACGCGGCGCGCGATGAATGCTGCGAAAAACATAACGTTAGTCAATTAGATGTACGCGGCGAATATCGGCTGCGTCAGAAACGGTAGTTAAGTCCAAGGCGAATGATGTTATCCGTAATGTTCTGGTGCACGGTCTCGACGACTCCAGGTGCCGGCACGAAGGAATCCGTGATTGAGCCGAGGTCAACGTAGAGGTATTCCAATTTCGCCGTCCAATGTCCCGTGATGACCTTTTCGATTCCCGCCCCGACTGTCCAGCCGCCCTGCGTATGATTGAAATTCGCCGCCGTTGTCGGAAAGCCAAAGGTCAGAAGGTCATTATTCGTTACACTGCCTAATGCAGCCCCGCCGGTGGCGTACCACAGCCAACCCTCGCGGTCATAACCGATCCGGCCACGTAAGGTTGCCAGCCAGCTTAGTGTTTGATTGAGCGTGAATCCATCCTTGTTGAGATTTGAGGCAGGTGTACCCATCGTAATCGAGATAGAATCCCTTTGATCGGTCCACTGCCAATCGCCTTCGAGGCCGGCGACCCAGTTGCCGGTCTGCCAGTTGTAGCCGGCCTGTGCTCCGACTGGCCATCCGGTCGGCGCATGCGCAAAGGTCTGCGCAGTGACAGCCGGGAAGACTGGTGGGTTGGAAAAATTTCGTGCCCGTTATTATGTCCGACACCGTAGCCCGCCGTGGCGCCGACATAGAAGCCGGCCCAGTTATAGCTAGTCATCGCGGTTGCATAACTCGGTAAGGCCGATCCAGTCGCGCCCCCGATGTGGTAGTTCAAGCCGAGCCGCACAACATTCTCATGCACGTTTGCATGAATTGCTTCGGTGTTGCCGAAACCCGCAACGAATGCATCGTTGGTGGTGCCGAGATCGACAAAAAGATATTCAAGCTTAATCGTCCAGTTGCCGGTCAACGCCGTCTCGCTGCCGACGCCGAGAATCCAGCCGCCCCGCGTATGATCGAAGCCGGCCGTTACAGTCGGAAGCGCGGCGACGTAATTAGATTCCACGTGACCCAATGCGCCGCCGCCGGTCACGTACCAGAGATATGCACCGTCGGCATAACCTAACCGGCCGCGCAATGTGGCAAGCCAAGTGATCTCCTGCCCGACGGTCAATGCCTCGTTGAGTGGTCCAGTGCCGACGCTGCACGATTGAATGCAGACCGAGGCCTTCTGACCGCTCCATTGCCAGTCGCCCTCAACGCCCATCACCCAATTCCCACGCTGCACATTGCCGCCGGCTTGGAGGCCTCCCAACGCCCCGGCGGGTGTGAGTGTAAATGTCTCGCCGGAAAACTGCGTGCCATTCGGGAACGTCAACGTTTCGCCGCTATGGCCGCTGCCTGCTCCATAGCCGACATTTCCTCCGGCGTAGAAACCCGTCCAATCATAAGGAGTGGGCGGCGCCGGCACTGCCTTGACCGGCAAATCCGCCGCACTCAGGGGGCCAATCGGCGCAAGCGCAAAAACCGCAACGCCGATCGCCAGAAATTTCTTCATCCGCACCCCCCTGCTGTCGACTGCAAACTACCGGGCGCAGGGGCGCTGTCTTGGCGTATAATGAAATCGTCATGCCCGAAGTGGAATCGGGCGGCATTTTAGCTGCGATGTTGCATGCCGGTCACAACCCCGCGGCGTTAATCATGCTCAGAACGAAATCGACCATGCCCAGAGTGAATTGTGGCAAGATCGAAATCTGCTATTTTGTTTGGCTGTGAACGCCGGTCCATGCAAACGCGACAAAACGTCATGGATAGCAGTGCGACTGACCGAATTTACTTCAACACCGACGTATTGCCCGAGCGCGACCGTTTTCCCGCGTTTTGCGAGGGCATGTTTCGCCACATCATTGGCGCGGATATCGCGCAGATCGACTCCGCCCCGTTCAGCGGCGCACTGGATATACGGCGCGCCGGTGCGGTGGGAATTGCCCATATTTCCATTACGCCGGCGCGTATGACGCGCCGCCTAAACAACGTCAGCGACGGCAACGATGCCATCGTAATCCAGTACTGGCGGCACGGTTCGGCGAGGCTCACCCAGGACGAGTGTGACAACCGCATCCAAGCGGGTGATGCGCTGATTATCGACAATGCAAAACCAGCCAGCCTTTGTGCCGAATTCGGCGTCGCAGTTCTGGTCGTTGACAATTCCGCGACACAGAATCGCCGCCTCCACGCCGGGGATAGCTCGGTGCGCCGGAACAAAATTGACCAATAACCTGGGCTTCAAGCTGCTGTTTGGATATCTGAAGGAGATCGCCGCCGAAGATTTGACCGATTGGCGGGCCGCGCAACTGGTCGGCGGTCATCTCATCGATCTAACGGCTTTCGCGCTGGGAGCCGTGGCGAACGGTCCCACGCGAGAGGATGGCGTCCGCGCTGCGCGCCGGTCCGCCGTTCTGCGCGAGATCAAGTGCCGCAGCGGCGATCCTGGCCTGAGCGCAGCCGCGGTCGCGGCGTCGCTCGGCGTCACGCCCCGTTACGTTCATTTATTGCTCGAAGAAACCGGCAAGAGCTTCACGCACCATGTGCTGGCGCGGCGTCTGGAAAAGGCGACCGAGCTGTTAGCTGACCCGAAATGGCGCGACCGCAGGATTGCCGACATCGCGGCCCAAGCGGGCTTCACCGACCTGTCCTACTTCAACCGCGCCTTCCGGCGGCGCTATGGCGCGACGCCGTCGGATTTGCGGGCCGCGGCGGCGTCGTCATGAACGCCAAGATGCTTCGTTTCTCGACGGACGACTTTCCGGAACACAAACGCATCGAGGCGTATCGGGAAATCTACAGTCGCACCATCGTGAAACACGATGTGGAGCCGCTTGGCGACCAGCCATTCCAATTCGAGGCCGATCTGCGCAGCTTGCCCGGGCTCGGCTTGGCGTTGTCTCACTTCTCGCCGTGTCATCGGTGGCACAGAGCCGAGCATGTTAGCAGCGACGATCTCCTATTGGGTGTTTCGCTGCGCGGCGGCTGTGTCCTCCATCAAGGCGGCCGTGAGGCGGTGGTCGGGCAGGGCGAGGCTGTGCTGACGAGCGCTGCGGATCCTATCGACGTGATGATCGGGGCTGCCTCGCGGCACATCGCTCTGCGGCTGCCCCGCGCCATTCTTGAAGCAAGGATCGCCGACCTCGATGCCCGCATGACACGGCGGATCCCGAGCAATATCGAGGGTCTCCCCCTGCTGATCGACTATGTCGACGCATTCCTCCTTACCGAACCGGCGAACCCGGCGCTTTGCGATCTCGTCGTCTCGCACGTCTACGATCTCGTTGCCCTGATCCTCGGCACGAAAGGCGACGCGCGCTATTTAGCGCAACAGCGTGGTGCTCGCGCCGCGCGCCTTGCCGCCGTTCTGCGCGAGATCGAGCGCCGCAGCACTGATCCAAGCCTGAGTGCAGCCACAATCGCGCCCTTGCTCAGCGTCACGCCGCGCTACGTGCATCTTCTTCTTGAGGAAACCGGCAAGAGTTTCACCCATCACGTGCTGCAGCAAAGACTGGAAAGGGCTGCCGCACTGTTGCGCGATCCGCGGCTGCGCCACCGCAAGATCGCCGACATTGCCGCCGAGGCCGGTTTCACCGATCTGTCCTATTTCAACCGCGCCTTCCGCCGATACTATAGCGCGACACCCTCGGATATCCGCCAGCCAGCGGAACCGGAACTGTAAGGATCGGCATCTCGTGGATCCAGTTTCAGTCAACATGATGCGGATTTCGACGCGGGACTTGCCGGAACACAATCGCATCGCGACGATCTGCGAGCTCTACGGCCGAACCATCCTGAAGCATGACATCGAACCGATCGGTGACCGGCCCTTTGAGTTCGAAGCGAGTCTCTACAGCCTGCCGGGCCTCGGGCTCGCGTCGACCGTCATCGGGCCATGCCGGGCGCCGCGCGGACCGCACCATATCGACAGTGACGACCTCATCTTGAATGTTATCTGCGCCGGCGGACGCGTCGTGAGCCAACGCGGCCGCGAAGCATCGGTCGACGAGGGTCAAGCCGTTTTGACCGCCACCGCGGACCCCGGCGTTGTCACGATTGATCGTAGATCCAAGCTTTTCAGTTTGCGGATGCCGCGGACCGTGCTCGGTTCGGCGCTTGCGGATTTTGACGCCTGCTTGCTGCGGCCGGTGCTGCGCCACAGCGAACCGTTGCGGCTACTCACGGCCTATGTCGACGCGCTCCTACGGAGCGAGGTATTTCCGACGCCGCCGCTGCTCGACCGGGTCGTCGCTCATATCCACGATCTGGTGTCGTTGACGCTTGGCGCGACTCGCGATGCCGGCGAGGTGGCGCGCGGGCGCGGCGTGCGCGCGGCCCGGCGGCAGATCATCGAAGATGAAATCATCAAGAATCTCGGCAGCGGCGAGTTGTCGGCAGGGTTCGTCGCCGCCAAGCTTGGCGTTACTTCGCGCTACGTGCATCTTCTCCTCGAAGAAACCGGCAAGAGCTTCAGCCATCACGTGTTGGAACGGCGCCTTGAAAAGGCCGCCGCGCTGTTGCGCGACCCGCAATGGCGCCATAGCAAGATCGCGGACATCGCGGCCGAAGCAGGTTTCACCGACCTGTCCTATTTCAACCGTTCCTTCCGCCGGCATTTTGGGGCTACTCCATCGGATATTCGCGCAGCGGCCGACCTCGAAGATTGCTAGTCACAGACAGTATTAACTCTTTTGTTCGCTGGGCAACTCGTTGTCCGCCATTCATTCTGGTCTGCGTAGAGTGAATAACGGTTTCGCTTGAGTCCGCTATTCGCTCCAAAATGAACGCCGCATGTCGCTGGCGCGACAAATCGGCATGAAGCGTAGGATCCGTTGCGCCGCCGTTCTTAGCGCCATCGATAGCCACAGCGGCGATCCAAATCTAAGCGCGATTAGGGTCGCGAACTTACTCGGTATCACGCCACGCTACGTCCATCTTCTTCTGGAGGAGACTGGGAAGAGTTTCACGCATCATGTGCTGGATCGACGCCTCGAACGGGCAGCGGCCTTGCTGCGCGATCCGCGCTGGCGTCATCGCAAGATCGCGGAGATTGCCGCGGAAGCCGGGTTCACCGATCTATCCTATTTCAACCGGGCTTTTCGCCGGCGCTACGGCGCGACGCCATCGGTCGTTCGCGAGCAGGACTGATCAGCATTTGCAGGCGCCGGACGGCCCCGATCTCCGGCGGCCGAATCCGCTGTGCGCGCTGATTTTCCGTCTTTAGCCGTACGTCTTTCGTAGTATTGCGTCAAAGTTTCGCAGGCCACGCTGTCTTATTTGTGGCCGATCCGCAGCGCAAAAGGACGCAAACTAGTAATCTGCGTTGATGAAGTGAGGGCGACACCGAATGGCGGTCACAGTGCGTGGCCGCGAATATTGCAACAAGCTAAAAGCAACGGGAGAAAGACGTGACCAAGGACAATAAGCCACTATGCACGACGCTTTCGCGGCGCCGCCTGCTGCGGACCGCGGTCGCAACCGGCGCAGGGTTGGGCGCGCTTTCCGTCGGCGGCGGACGCCGCTTTGATTTCATGCCGGCGTTCGCCGAGGATCAGCCGCCCCTCGGCACCTGGCCGGCCGGCTCGCAAGGCTCGACAGTGACTATAGGCGCCACCGTGCCGCGAACCGGCGCTTATGCCGTGCAAGGCGAGGATGAACTCAAGGGCATGCAGCTCGCCGTCGAGCACATCAACGAGGGTCACCCGTTGATCAAGAAGATTGCGCCCAAGGTGAGCAAAGGCGTGCTCGGCAAGCAGGTAAATCTGGTCGTTGCCGACTCTGGCGCCAAACCGAACGATGCGGTGCAGGAGCAACAGACCTTCATCAACGACAACAAGATCGTCGCCATGACCGGGTCGACATCGTCGGCGGTCGCGGTGGCGCTCAACAAGTTCGCCGAGCGTGAGAAGATTCTTTATCTGGTGGCGATTTCCGGCTCCAACGACACCACCGGCAAGGACTGCACACGCTACTCGTTCCGCCAATGCTTCTATGGCGAGACCGCGGCCAATGCGATCGGCCCCGTGCTGCTGAAGAACTTCGGCAAGAACAAGAAAGCGGCGTTCATGACGCCGGACTACACCTATGGTCACACCGTGACCAAGTCGGTGAACGACTATCTGAGCGCGAACGGCGGCTGGACCATGGTGACCAACCAGATCTCGCCGCTCGGCACGCAGGACTTCAGCCAGTACCTCACCAACATCGCCAATTCCGGCGCCGAGTTCATCATCAACGTCAACTGGGGCCGCGACGCGGTGCTGTCGATCCAGCAGGCCAAGCAGTTCGGCCTCACCCCGAAGATGAAGATGGTGGTGCCGTATCAGATCCCGTTCCTCGCCAAGGAGGTCGGGCCGGAGCTTACCGAAGGCGTCTTTGCCGCCACCGACTTCTGGTGGACGCTCGAAGACAAGTATCCGTTGGCGAAGATGTTCGTCGAGGCCTTCGACAAGAAGTACGGCTACAAGCCCGAATGGGGCGCCAACAACGCCTACATGCAATTCGCCATCTGGGCGCGCATGGTCTCGGAGGCCGGCACGTTCTATCCGCCGGATGTCATCAAGACCTACGAGAAGGGCGAGACTTTCGACTCGACCGTCGGCTCGGTGCACTTCCGCGCCGAGGATCATCAGCTGATCCGTCCGGTCGTCATCGTCCGCGGCAAGGCGCCGAAGGATATGAAGAATAAGGAGGATTATTGGGACGTCGTCGAGGTCGTGCCCGGCGCGCCGTTGATGCAAAAGCCCGACGCCTTCGGCTGCAACCTCGGTGACTACGCCTGACACGATCCTAAAGCGCCCGCCTCGCATCGCGATGCGGGGCTGGCGCGGTTACCCTCATGGCCGGGCCAAAGGGGCGAAGCCCGCTCTTCGCCTCTTTAAGCCCGGCCGTTTTGTCGGTTGCAAGACGGTGACAAGGCCCGGCATATAAGAACGGTTGGGGGACGATCGGACCGGCGAGAAGTCTGCCTGGAAAATTGCGGATGGCGGCGTGATCAACTGGCCTAATTTTGTCTCGCAATGTTTCAACGGGGTGGTCCTCGGCGCGCTTCTGGCGCTGATCTCATCCGGCCTGACGATCATCTATGGCACGCTCGGAGTGCTCAACCTCGCGCACGGCGCCATGTTCATGCTCGGCGGTTATGCTGGCTGGGTCGCCTACACCTATACGGACTCCTTTCTCGTCGCGATTGTCGCCGGCTCCGTTTTTGTCATGCTGATCGGCGTGGTGATGGAACGTGTGGTCATTCGCCATTTTTACGCGCGGCCGCACGAGGATCAGCTGCTCGTGACCTTCGGTCTCGGCATTGTTTTTGTCGAAGCCGTGCGTCTTTTCTTCGGCAGCCTCTCCAAGGCGGTGCCGCCGCCGCCGCTGCTGGTGGGGATCACGCCGATCGGCTTTATGCTCTATCCGACCTATCGCCTCGCATTGCTCGGCATTGTCGCGGTGGCGCTGCTCGCGCTCTACTTCGTGCTCTACCGCACGCGGCTCGGCATGATCGTGCGAGCCGGCATCGAGGACTCGGTGATGGTCGATTCGCTCGGCATCGACGTCTACAAGGTATTCATGCTGGTCTTCGGCATCGGCGCCATGGCGGCAGGCTTCGCCGGCATCGTCAACGCGCCCTGTTGTCTCGATTGCGCCCGATGTCGGCGAGTTGATCCTGGTGCAGACTTTCGTTGTGGTGGTCATCGGCGGCGTCGGCTCGTTCCCCGGCGCGGTGCTCGGAGGCTTGATCGCCGGTGAGATCATCAGCATCACGTCAATGTTCAATCCGGGCTATGCCTATGTGATGCTGTTCGTGGCGATGACGCTGGTGCTGGTGCTTCGCCCTTACGGGCTCCTCGGCACTGCCGGCCGCGAGTGAACGCGGTCATCGCATGCTCAAGCAGCGTCCTCTCCTCGTCGAAGCGCTCACCGCGGCCGGGCTGATCGCGGCGCCGTTCGTATTGCCGCATCTCGGTTTCACGCCGACCACCGTGAACCGCATCCTGGTTTGGGGCCTGTTCGGCATCGGCTTCGATATTCTGTTCGGCTTTACCGGCCTGTTGTCGTTCGGCCAATCGGCCTTCTACGGCACCGGAGGCATGGTCGCAGCCTATCTGCTCACCGTGGCGAATTTTCCCCATGTCGTGACAGCGGTGTTCATCGGCGCGGTCGCGGCGGCCGCCGTTGGCTATCTGGTCGGGCTCATCGCGCTGCGCCGCACCGGCATCTACTTCGCGATGATCACGGTGGCGATCGCGGAAGTGTTTCACTTCGTCGAATTCAATCCGCTCTCGGACTATACCGGCGGCGAGAACGGACTGCCGGGGGTTCCGACCCCGACGTTTCATCTTGGCCTCGCCACGATCAACTTCGATAGCGATTCCAAGCTCTATGTCTTTCTCGCTTTCTGTTACTTCGTCGGCTTGGTGATCGCGCTGCGCATCGTGCGCTCGCCGGTCGGCGCGGTTCTGCATGCGATCCGCGACAATCCGTTGCGCGCGGCGGCGGTCGGGCACAGCGTCCACAGCTACAAGCTCACCGCCTTCGTTATCGCCGCGGCTTATGCCGGCTTCGCCGGCGGCCTGCTCGGCATCATGCAGGGCTTCATGCCGCCGGACGCCTTCATGTTCGATACGTCTGGCCAATTGGTGATGCAGACCGCGATCGGCGGCGCTGGCACGCTGTTCGGCCCACTGGTCGGAGCCACGGTCTGGCTCTATCTGAGCGATTTCCTTCAGACTACGCTTCATTTGGGCGCCACCTGGAAGCTCGTGCTCGGCGTCGTCTTCGTGCTCCTGGTCTGCTTCCTGCGCCATGGCCTGATCGGCGGGCTCATCGATCTTACCCGGCTCGCCACTGGAAAAGCCAAACCTGAGGCAGCCGAATCGGGCCGACGCGATGCTTCAATGTCCGCCCCGACCGCCGCGGGGGGCGGCGCACCCATCATCCAGCTGATGCCCTCGCCGCGGCGACCGAGGCCTGTCAGCGACAGCAGCACCGTCCTGCAGGCGGAAGGGCTGACTAAGCGCTTCGGCGGCTTGGTCGCCAATGACGGCGTCAATTTCTCGGTCCGGCGCGGCGAATGCCGCGGCATTATCGGTCCCAATGGCGCCGGCAAATCCACCTTCTTCAAGATGCTGACCTGCGAAATGCATCCGACTGAGGGACGCATCGTGTTCGAAGGCCGCGATATTACCGGCATGAATGTCACCGACGTATGCCAGCTCGGGCTGACCAAGAGCTACCAGGTCAATCAACTGTTCACCCGGCTGACCGTACGCGAGAACGTTACTATTGCGGTGCTCGCCGAGAAGCGCGGACCGTTTCGCCTCGATCTGTTGCGCCATGTCGCGAGCGTCGAAGGCCTGACCCGGCGCGTCGACGATACGCTCAAAGTCGTGCATCTCGCCGAGCGGGCCGATCTGCCGGTGTCCGAGCTCGCCTATGGCGATAAGCGCAGGCTCGAGATCGGGCTTGCGCTCGCCACCGCGCCGAGCCTGCTTCTGCTCGACGAGCCGCTCGCCGGCATGAGCCCGCTCGAGCGCGTCGAGATGGTGAGGCTTCTGAAATCCATCGGCCAAGGCCGCACCATGATCATCATCGATCATGATATGGATTCGCTGTTCGAGCTGGTCGAGCGCGTGACCGTCCTGCAAGAGGGCCGCGTGCTGGTCGAAGGCACGCCGGCTGAGATCAAGGGCAACGCGGCCGTCCAGGAGGCTTATCTCGGCGGAGTGCACGCGGCATGAGCTTGCTCGAAGTCAACGGACTCAACTCCTTTTACGGCGATTCTCACATCTTGTTCGATGTGTCGCTTGTCGTGGAGCGCAACGAGGTGGTGGCGCTGCTCGGCCGCAACGGCGCTGGAAAAACCACGACGTTAAAGAGCCTGATGGGCGTTGTGACGCCGCGGTCCGGCTCGATCGTCTTCGATGGCGCCGAAATCGCCGGCAGGAAAAGCCACGTCATCGCCCTGGCTGGCATGCAGCTCGTGCACGAGGACCGCCGCATCTTCGGCAGCCTCAACGTCGAGGAAAATCTCGTTCTGGCAGGCCTGACTGCGGCGAAGCGCTGGCCGCTGGAACGCGTCTACGCCATGTTTCCGCGGCTGAACGAGCGGCGATCGAGCCGCGGTACCGATCTCTCCGGCGGCGAGCAGCAGATGCTGGCGATCGCCCGAGCGCTTGTTCGCGAGCCGAAAATCCTGCTGCTCGACGAGCCGTTCGAGGGGCTCGCCCCGATCATCGTGCGCGACCTTCTGGCCACCTGCCGGGCGCTTGCCGAAGCCGGGCAGACTATCCTGATCGTGGAGCAGAATATCTCCGCCGTCATGACCCTCGCTGACCGCATCTATGTCATGCACAATGGTCACATCGTCGATTCGATGACCAAACAGGCGGCACAGGAACAGCCGGAGATGCTGCATCGGCACCTCGGGGTTTAGAGCATGGTCCCAAAAAAGCCTGCCCCGGACGTGATCCGGGGCGGAAACCAGGTTTCGGATATGATCGTGCTCAAATCAAAACTGTAGAGCATTGACCCGATTCCAAGCTCCATAGACTCGGCGTAATCTGCGCCCGCGCCGGCGCGCCGGAGGGATTCTGTGGCCTCGACGATCAATGTCGCCGCCTATAGTGATGCGCTGGTGGTGCTCGGCACCGCGGGCATCGTGGTGCCGATCGTCAGCCGGCTCGGCTTTTCTCCGGTGCTCGGCTATCTCGGCGCCGGCGCGCTGTTGGGGCCGCTCGGCCTGGGCTCGTTGATCGGTTCGTTCCCGGTGCTGTTCTGGTTCACGGTCGGCGACGCCAAAGACGTCGCCGGCATCGCCGAACTTGGCGTCGTTTTCCTCTTGTTCCTGATCGGGCTTGAGCTGTCGCTGCAGCGGCTCCTGACCATGCGGCGGCTGGTGTTCGGCCTGGGCGGACTGCAGGTCCTGGTCACCGCGGCGTTATTGGCCGGCATGGCGGCCTACGCCGGCGGCACTCCTTCCGAGGCGATCATCCTCGGTGCGAGCCTGTCCCTGTCGTCAACCGCGATTGTACTCGAACTGTTATCGAACCAGGGCCGCCTCAAGACCACTGTCGGCCGTGCCAGCTTCGCCGTTTTGCTGCTGCAGGATCTCGCGGTCATTCCGATTCTGATGTTCATTTCGCTGCTCGCGGCAGGCTCCGGCGGCTCGGTGCTTGGCAGTCTGGGCCGGGCGCTCCTGCAAGCCGCGCTGGCGCTCGCCGTCATCGTCGTGTTCGGCCGCGTCTTGCTGCAGCCGCTGTTCCGACTGGTGGCGGGGACGCGTTCGCGCGATCTGTTCATCGCCACCGCCCTGTTTGTGATCATCGCGGCCGGCGTTGTTGCCAATCAGGCCGGCCTGTCGATGGCGCTCGGCGCCTTCGTCGCGGGATTGCTTCTTGCCGAAACCGAATACCGCAAGGCGATCGAAGCCACCGTCGAGCCGTTCAAGGGGCTGCTGCTCGGTATTTTCTTCTTCACCGTCGGCATGGATATCGACGTGCGCGAATTGCTGCGCGAGCCCCTGCTCCTCGCCGCCGGCGTCGTCGCGCTCATTGCCGT
>CAWFLM010000031.1:0-35088 GCA_963816565.1 uncultured Alphaproteobacteria bacterium
AGCTAGCACAGACCCGACGGGCTGGCGACATAAGCGGGCTTATCCGAGTGCTCGCACCCCTGTCAGGGACTGCAGCGCAGCAGGCCGTGAATGTCGCAATAACCGCGGCCGAGATGGCAGCAGCCGAACGATCCTTCCGTGCAATAGAAGAATTGATAATCGCTGCCGCAGTGATCGGCACAATACGGCCGGCCGGTAAAATACTCGGTGCTGCAATGGTTGCGAAAGCGCGGCGGGAGAACGTCGGGATATTGCCAATCCGCGAGTATCGCTATGCTGCGCCCCGGCAAAATCTCGGACGCCGCCGCCATGGGAAGCTGCCCTGCGAGGCAAGCCAACAGCGCCAAGAAGGCAAAGACAACCGTTTTCATGATGCTTCCGTCATCGCTGCTACGGTCCCGCCCGGCGACCAACTCGGTCCGCTCGCGGCGGACTGGCGCGGCAAACGTATCGTAAAGCGCGAGCCCTCGCCCTCCTTGCTGTCGACCTCGATGCGGCCGTGATGCAGTTCGAGCGCGATCTTGACGAGGTACAGGCCGACGCCGGTGCCGACGATGCCTGAGACGTTGCTGCCGCGGTGATAACGCTCGAACAGGCGATCGCGATCGCTTGGCGGAATGCCGATGCCGCGATCGGCGACAGCGACGATGATCTCATCGGCGCTGCTGCGGCCTTCGACTTCGATGGCGCCGCCGCCCGGCGAATATTTGACGGCATTGGACAAAAGATTGGAGACAACCTGAAACAACAGCTTGGCGTCGCCGACCATGGGCAGCGGCGCGCCGGAAATTCGCTCCGCGATCTGCACGCCCGGCACCATCTCGCGATGCAGCTGGCAGACCTCCTGCAGTAAAGCGGTCATGTCCATTTCCGCCGGATGAAAATACAGCGCGGCGCCACCATCGATAAGTCGTGACGAGTTGAGCAGATTGTCGATCAGGTGCGTCATGCGCAGCACCGCGCTGCGGATCTTGCCGGCGCGCTCGCCGATCTCGGCGGGCTTCACCGCCTCTCTGATCTTGTCGAGACGCCGGGCATGGCCATCGATGACCGTGAGCGGCGTGCGGAACTCATGCGACGCCATCGAAACGAAATTACGCTGCAGCAGCGCCAGCCGTTGTTCATTCGCCAATTGCTCCTCGAGCAGCGCCGCCTGGCGGGCGAGCATGCCCTGGCTGCGCATCAGCTCGATCGCATTGTTGCGAAACACCACGGTCGCCTGTGCCATGGCGCCGATCTCGTCCCGGCGATCCGTTTCCGGAACGTCGATCGTGGTCTCGTTGGCGGCAAGGCGGCGCATACGATCGGCGAGGTCGAGGAGCGGCGCGGAAATCGACCGGCTGATGTGAACGAGCGTGGCCACCACCAGGACGGCTGCGATGACGATGGCAAGCAGGATGAGCCAGAAGGCATGGCGGTAGGCGACGGCGAGGCGGTCGCTTGCCACCTGGGCGCTGGCGACGGCTTGGTCAGTCAACTGGCCGAGCGTGTCGCTGGCGGCGTTATAGGCCGCGCGCGACGATGAGCCGTAGATTTGCAGCGCCTCGGCCTTGCGGTCGCCGCGCGCCAGAACCAGCATCTGGTTGACGATGCTACGGTACTCGGTCCAGTCCGTCGTGAACTGCTGGTAGAGCCTGTCTTCCGCGCCATCGTGACGAATGCGCTCGAACTCGCGCTCGGAATCGGCAATGGTGCGGTCAAGGTCAGCCATTTGTTGCTCGTTGGCGGCAGCCTCGGCCGGGTCTGACGACAACAATTCGCTGCCCTCGAAGGCGCGAAAATCCGACGTATAATTGTTGAGATCGCCGAGCGCGCGCGTCGTCGGCAGCCATACTTCGGCGACGTCGGCGGACAACCCGTCGAAATTCGACAGCTGCCAAATGCTGAACGCGCCGAGGATGACGATCAGCGCAAAGAACAGCAGGAATACCGCGCCGAGGTGGGAGCGGATCGATTGCAGCTGCCGCATGACAAGGCCCGTCGGGTCGAAGCTAGCTCGGTACCCGCCACAATAACCATATCGCGCCGCCGCCATCACGGGAAATCGGATTGAGGTAAACTGCCGTTGCGGCCATACATGGCGGGCCGCAATCTCGGGACTTCGGTTTCGGCTAAACTTGACTGCGCCTTCCGACCGGTTCGGTGACGACGAATGCCTGACGCCCAAAAGAAGATACTTTGCATCGAAGACGATCGCGAGACTGCGGCGCTCATCGCCGAGGAACTGATCGACCGCGGCTATGCGGTGAGCTTGGCCCATGACGGCAGCGAAGGGCTCGCGGCGATCCTGAAGATCATGCCCGACCTGGTGCTGTCCGACATCAGCATGCCGGCGCTGTCGGGCTTTGAGCTGTTGGAGCGCCTGATCGCGCTGGCGCCGCGCTTTTCGCGGATGCCCTTTGTGTTTTTGACGGCGCTGACCGATCGCGACAACGAACTCAAGGGCCGCCAGCTCGGCGCCGACGACTATGTCACCAAGCCGATCGATTTCGAAGTGTTGGCGACCATCATCACGGCGCGGCTCAACGGCGTCGCGCGCACCGGACTGTGGCCGAAGACGGTCGACCTGAACGATCGCGAGATCGAGGTTTTGACCTGGGTGGCGCGCGGCAAGACCTCGGTCGAGATCGCGCAAATCCTGGACTTGAGCAAACGCACGGTCGATTTCCACACCGATAACGCCCGCGCCAAGCTCGGCGCCGCCACCCGCACCGAGGCCGCGATCAAGGCCGCGACCGGGCGTTTGATCGAGCCGTAGCAGCGTAGGGATACCCGCTACTCGGCCCTCACCAGGTTGCGACCAGGCAAATCAACGTAAACGGCACCGCAAAGAGACCGAGATAGAGCCAAGTCCGGTAGCCGCTGGCATCCCTTGGTCCGTAGAAAAGCTGGATCACGAGCCAGGCGCAGACAAACACGCCGAGAAGCAGGCGAACAAGGTCGGCTGGCGTGTCGTAGGCTGTCCATACGGTTTCGCTCTGAGGCATGGTGACGTGCAGCGTCAGCACCAGCAGCGTACAAATGAAAATTGTTCGCAGCACAATCGCCGCGATGCGCAGCGCATTCCAACCCTCGGAAGCCGGCAATTTTGCTTTAGAAGGATTCTCCAGGTTCGCCATTTTGCTCGCTCCACCCGGCAGCCATGGCACGCCTACAATCTCGACGGTAAGGCCAACTATCGAGTCTCTCCCCCAAATATATATCTTTTTCATATTCTCGACGTGCGAATTTAATAGGCGCGGGTGCACCGATCGCGTGCAACTTGCCAAGCCCGGTTATGGCGGCTGGGGATCAGCGTTTGTGCTGAACTGATGTTCCGTCGAGCCCGACCGTCGGCTTTGCCGGTCCGCCAAGGCGCGATAGCGCGGAAGTCGAGAGATTGAGCCTGGTACCGCCGATTTTGCCCTGGCTTGGAATGCTCCCGCTCGCAAGCGGCCGGGGATTCTGCCTCCCTAAGACCGGATTGTGGACAATTCCAGCGGCACCAGTGGGGCGGGCTTCTCCCAGCCTCCCGTCGGCTGTGTTGGCGGCGGCTCGGAGATGCTGTCCGTTGTCGCTCGGATTGACCGGCAAAGTGATAGGCTGACCGATCGCATTGCGCCCGACGGTGACGGATGGCTTCCGCAGACCGGCTGAAGGACTTTCCGGCTTTATCATCTTTACGCTCGACTTTTCCTTAGGGCGCCTATCAGGCGCGTAGGCCGACGGCGGGGACATGACAGTTACCCCTATATCCTTTGCGTCGTTTGCGCTTCCTTCGCTGGAATTTGTTCCTTTGGCCGTCGTGCCGAGATGCACCGAAGCACCTTTGCCGGCGGCATGGCTGGCATGACGGGCATGGGTTTCCTTGGCGAGGCTTGGCTGTACCGCCCACAGACTGAGCGACATGATGGTTAGAACCAAGACTTTCACACGAAGCTCCATGGGCCGTCAGGTACGCTCACTCAATGCGCCGCGGCGCATCCGGTTCGACCGACGGCGTGGCCCGAGGCACCCCATCCAAGAAAAACGTCTGCAGTGCCGGCACGATCACGAGCAGCATAATGGGACCGATCAGCATGCCGCCAACCACGACAGTAGCGAGCGGCCGTTGCACTTGGCTGCCGATGCCGGTCGAGATCGCTGCCGGCAATAACCCGATGCAGGCGGAAAGAGCGGTCATCAGCATCGGACGCATCCGTTGCGACGCCGCATGAAACATCGCCTCGACGGTGCCCATGCCGCCGGCCTTGACCTCATTGAAGTACGTCATGATGAGGATGCCGTTCATGACCGAGACGCCGAACAACGAGATGAAGCCGACGGCGGCCGAAATGCTGAAATTAAGGCCGGACAGGTAAAGCGCCAAAATTCCGCCGCAGGCGGCGAACGGGATGCCGACCAGAGCCATCAGACTGTCGCGCAGTGAATTGAATAGGCCGTAGAGAAGCGCCAGAATCAACAAAAGGCTTAAGGGAACGGCCAGCTCAAGTCGCGCTCTCGCCTCCTGCAGGTCTTCGAACTCGCCTGCCCAGTCAAGGCGATAACCAGGCGGCAGCTTGACGTTTTGAGCAATTCGCTGCTGCGCTTCGGCAACGGCACCGGCCAGATCGCGATCACGGACGCTGAATTTAACCGGGATATAGCGCTCTCCCTCTTCGTGATAGATATAGGATGCGCCGGTATCGAGGGTAATATCGGCAAGCTCGCTAAGCGGAACATATGCATTAATTCCGCTCGGACTTGGCACCGCGACTTTTATGTTGCGCACGACTTCGAGGCTCGAACGATATGTGGGCGGCAGCCGGACGACGACGCTAAATTCGCGGTCGGCTTCAAGCAACGTCGTCGCCGCCGTACCGCCCAGCGCCGCCTGGATGACCGTGTTGACGTCGCCGGTATTGAGGCCGTACCGAGCGGCCTTTGCGCGATTCACCTTGATGTTCAGGTTGGGCTGTCCAAGCACATGAAATATTCCAAGGTCGGTGATTCCCCTCACCTGCTCCATTTGCTGCATAACCTCGGTGGCAAGCCGCTCGATCGTCGGCAAGTCGCGGCCGATGATTTTCACCGCGTTCTGGCCTTTGACGCCCGATAACGCCTCGTCAATATTGTCCTGAATGTACTGGGAGAAATTGAAGTCGATGCCCGGCAGCTGGTCGGCGAATTCGTGTTGTAACTGGTCGACGAGCATATCCTTGGTCAAGCCGACACGCCATTGGTCGTATGGTTTCAGCGGCACAAACAGCTCGACATTGGAGAACGGCGATGCGTCGCTGCCATTGTCCGGCCGGCCATGCTGAGAAACGACGTGGAGTACTTCCGGGTGCCGGAGCAGAATCTCGCGCATCTTCGTCACCACCGGTTCGCCGGCCTCGAGTCCGATCGTCGGCGGCATTGACGCGCGGATCCACAAATTGCCCTCTTCGAGGGTAGGGAGGAACTCGCTGCCGAGGCGCAGCGTCAGCAGTCCACTCGCGAGGAGAAACAAGGCGCCGATGACAAGCATGGTCCGGCGATGTTCGAGCGACCAGTGCAATGCCGGTGCGTAAGCCCCGCGCAGCTTGCGCACGATGAAGGTCTCCGTCTCCTCCACGTTTTCGGGAAGCAGAAATGACGTAAGGACCGGAGTGATGGTGAACGTCGACAGCAAGGCGCCAAGCAGCGCCAGGCCGTAGGTTCGCGCCATCGGGCCAAAAATTTGCCCTTCGACCCCTTGCATAGTGAACAAGGGCACAAACGCCGCCACCGTAATTACAGCGGAAAAAAAGATTGCCTTATCGACTTGCAAGGCGCTGACAAAAATCAACCGCAGCCGATCGGTCCAGGCCCCGGCGGTTGTCGGGTCGGCCGGACGCGTTGGGTCGGGCCCGTACCGTCCCTCCGCTAGCCGCTGCAGCAGGCCCTCCCGTTCGGCAGGAGCAGCCTGAAAATTCCTGTAAATATTCTCGACCAGAATTACCGCTGAGTCGACAATGATGCCGAAATCGACGGCGCCGACTGAGAGCAGATTAGCGTCCTGTTGAGTCAGAACCATAATGATGACGGCGAAAAACAGTGCGAACGGGATGTTGGTGCCCACGATGATGGCGCTGCGCAAATTGCCGAGGAATATCCACTGGATGATAAACACAAGCGCACATCCGTAGACGAGGTTGTGAAGGACCGTTTGAGTGGTGACCGATATCAGCGTCGCACGATCGTAATAGGGAACGAGTTTTACTCCCGGCGGAAGTGATCCGTCGGTATTCATCTTTTCGATCTCGGTCTTGATGCGAGGTATGACATCGTTGGCGTGATAGGTTCGACCCATAACGACGATAGACAGAGCAACATCGCTTTGGTGGTCGAAGCCGGCAATACCGAGCCGTGGCACGTAGCCGACGGAAACCTTGGCGACATCCTTTAC
The DNA here is from genome assembly GCA_963816565.1 of uncultured Alphaproteobacteria bacterium. Taxonomy (GTDB): domain Bacteria; phylum Pseudomonadota; class Alphaproteobacteria; order Rhizobiales; family Xanthobacteraceae; genus BOG-931. The sequence goes on from CAWFLM010000031.1 coordinate 6,389, forward strand.
CTGGACGGGGACGCCATTCACCTGGGTAAGCACGACATTCTCAATGTCGCCGACATGCCAGCCTTGGGTTAAATCTTTATCGCCGCCGCTGTCGAACAAACCGATGCCGCGGATGTTCACAGACTGCTGTCCGACGGTGATCTCTCGGCCGCCGACATTGATATTGGAATTGCCGAGCGCGGCAATGACTTGCGGCAGCGTGACGTTATTCGCATCGAGTTTATTGAGATCGACATCGACATCGTATTGCTTGGTGGTGCCGCCCCACGAGTTGACCGCCACGACGCCTGGCACCGTGTAAAGCCGCCGCGTGACGATCCAATCCTGCACGGTTCGTAAGTTCGTCAGGCCAAAATTTGGCGGCCCGACAATCTGGTAGCGATAAATCTCGCCGGTCAGGCTCGATTGCTGGATTTGCGGCACCTGTCCGCCCGGCAGACTGACGTTCTGCTGCAAATTCAGCTGCGCCTGCGTATAGGCGAAGTAATAGTCAACGCCGTATTTGAAGGTGACACGAACAAAGGACAGACCATAAAACGATGTTGAACGAATATTCTCAATTCCCGGAGTTACATAGAGACCGACTTCCATAGGGACCGTGTAATAGCGCTCCATCTCTTCGGCGGACAGGCCGGCCGCCTGAGCGGTAATTTCAAGAATCACCGGCGCGGGATCGGGATAGGCCTCGATATTGAGCCTGGTAAAGGCGATGAGACCGCTGGCGATGAAGACCAAGAGGCCCAGCATGACGATTGCGCGTCGAGTAAGCCCAAATGCAAGAATGCTCTTCAGCACGGCTGACCTCTATCCCGCCTGTGCCGCACTCATTGAGCGCCTGCGCTTGCCAGCATATTGTCGAGAAAGATGGCGCCGTCGCTGGCGACCAGTTCACCGGCCTGCGCGCCTTGCAGAATTTGCCGATAGCCATCGCGCTGCTCGCCGATCTTGACAGCACGTCGGGTGAAACGCCGGCGATCCGCAGTGACCCAAATTGTCTCCGTACCATCGCCTTCACGCACCACGCCATTAAGCGGAACCGCGGGGGACCGCACCGGCGTACCAATGTAGATGACGAAGTTCGCGAACATCCCGGAACGCAGCTCGTGCCGGGGATCTTTGATCTCAGACCGCACCAATACGCGTCGCGTATTCGGATCGACGCTGGCGCCAACCGTAGTGACGTGGCCGTCGAAGACCCGACCGGGAAGCGCGTCGACCGCAACCTGCAACGACTGCCCGACGCGAAGCACCGGGCTGTCATTCTCGGCGACATTGGCCAGCATCCACATCGTATCGATGTCAGCCACCGTGTACGGCGCCGGCGCGTTGCCCGCTTGCACGAACAGACCTGGCGCCGCATTGCGCGCCGTGATGCGGCCGGTAATCGGGCTCGGCACGATCAGCGTCGGATCGGCGCTGCGATTGGCGACGATGCGGTCGATATCGGCATCGCTTTTGCCAAAAATACGCACGGCGTCGCGCGCGGCGCGCAGATTGCCTTCGGCAGTCTGCTCATCCGAAGTCGCCTGCTCGACATCGTGCTGCGACACCGCGCGCGTCGTGTAGAGCTCGCGCAACCGGTCGAGATTTTTGCTGTCGAGCTCCTGCACGCCGGCCGCCGCGATCAAGGTCAATTCCGCCTGCAACAGATCGGGGCTGTCGATGGTGAACAGTGTCTGACCTTTCTGCACATTGTCGCCGATTTCGCCGAACAGCGCGATGATGCGGCCCTGATAGGGCGTGAAGACTTGCACCGCCATATCTTCGTTGAAGTCGATGCTGCCGACCGCGTCCTTCTCGACGGGAAAATCGCGCGCTTCGACCGGTTCGACCTTGACCGCCTGGAGCTGCGAATCCGACAAATCCACATTGTTGGAATTTTGCAAGGCAGCATTCGCCGCGTCGGTGGGAACGCCGGCCCCTTCCTGCACCGGCTTGGCCGGCTCACTGGAATGCCAAGTCCAATAGACGATTGCTGCGCCGGCCAAGAGCGCAACGGCTATCGCCGCGCTCAGGCGACTGTTTGTCGTGCGGGGAGCCATCGATCAGCCGCGTCCAGGCGTCTTTTGGGATCGTGGCGACATGGCCATCGAGCGCCTCCGCGGTCTACTGATATTAATCACAGCGACTGAGACTAATCGCAGTAGTCTGTATGACATGTGACAGTCTATTACAGCTGGCGTTTCGCCATTTTTGCTAGCAAGCCGAATCGCCGCGTCATTATCCACCAGGAATAATGCACAGTGTGGCTAGAGAAGCACAGCCATCAACAGCGAAATCGGGAATAATGGAGACTGCGGGCTCCGTCTTACTCAGTTGCGATAGTGCAATTGCCAATGTCCGGTCTGGCGATCAGGTGGTTTTTTGCAAGTACCACCGCTCTCGCGGCCTCGGTGCTGTTGGCAAGTTGCGCGGTGGGCCCAGACTTCGTCCACCCCGCGGCGCCCACGGTCGTCCGCTACACCCGGGAACCGCTCGCCACGCGCATTGCGCCGGCGGCCACCGGTCAGACACAGCGTTTGCTAGAAGGCCGCGATATTCCGGACCAATGGTGGGCGCTGTTCAAGTCGCCGGCGCTTGACGCCCTGATCAAGCAGTCGCTGCTGAATAATCCCAACCTGCAAGCGGCGCTGGCGACCTTGCGCTCGACCAAGGAAGCCGTTTACGCCCAGGAGGCCAAGTATTTCCCGCTGGTTCAAGCCAACTTTAACCCAACGCGCCAGCAGACCGCCGCTCCGGTCTCTCCGGTACTCGCTTCCAATGCCAACCCTTTCAATCTTGTGACCGCGCAACTGACGGTGTCCTACACCTTCGACATTTGGGGGCTTAACCGGCGAACGGTCAAATCGCTGGAAGCGCTCGCCGACGTGCAGCGCTTTCAGGTCGAAGCCGCCTATCTCTCGCTCACCTCGAACCTCGTGGTGGCGGCCGTGACGGAGGCTTCGCTGCGCGGCCAGATCGACGCCACAAATCAGATCATCGCGCTTAATAGCAAGATGCGCGACACGTTGCGACGCCAGTTGGACGCGGGCTACGCCAATCGCACCGATCTGGCGGCGCAGGAAGCCGCCTTGGCGCAGGCCGAAGCGACACTGCCGCCGTTGCGTAAAGCCCTCGCGCAACAGCGCGATCTTATCGCGGCGCTGGCCGGCGCCTTTTCGGGCCAAGGGCCGGCTCCGATATTCAGGCTTGCGGATCTGCACTTGCCCGCCGATCTGCCGATCAGCCTGCCGTCGCAGCTTATCGAGCAGCGCCCGGACGTGCGAGCGGCTGAAGAGCAGTTGCACTCGGCCAGCGCGCAGATCGGTATCGCCACCGCGAATATGCTGCCGTCATTTACGATCAGCGCCGACGGCGGATACATCAATACGGCGTTCGCCCATTTGCTCGCGCCGCAAAATCTTTTCTGGGATTTGGCCGGTAACGCCACGCAGACGGTGTTCGATGCCGGCGCACTGTTCCATCAGCTGCAAGGCGCCAATGACACCTATCAGGCGGCGGCGTGGACGTATCGGGGGACGGTCATTGGAGCGGTGCAGAATGTCGCCGATTCACTGCGCGCCTTGCAAAATGACGCCGCGGCCTTGAGAGCGGCGCAAGATTTCGAACGCGCCGCCAAAATCAGCTTCGATCTCGCCCGCCAGCAGATGCAGACGGGCAATGCCAACGTGCTGTTATTGCTAAATGCGCAACAGGGTTATTTGCAATCCGTCATCCAGGTGGTGCAGGCGCGGTCCGCCCGGCTGGCCGATACCGCAGCGTTGTTTGCCGCGCTTGGCGGCGGCTGGTGGAATAGGGCCGAGCCTCCGGTGCAGCAGATACTCGACGTCGGCACCGGCGAGACCGGCGTGCTCAACGACACGCGCCAGGACTCTTCGCCAAGTCATTGACTTTGCGTCGAGCGCCATCAGCCGGCGCAGCTAAAAATCGCTATGCAACCGAGCCCCGATGACAGAGGCCGGGCCGCGGTCGCGGTTGTAGGCTGGATTGACGATGAACTGGTAATCGAGCGTCAGCTTGAAGTACGAAACCGGCAGCGTGTAATTGGTCTCGATGATTTGTTCCATGCCGGGATGCGGCAGCATGCCGTCGCCGACCAGGATGCCGAGCCCGCCGTCGTTAAGAAACTGCTCGTGGATTTTGGTGATGCCGTTGACGACGCCGGCAATACGGAAGGTGTCGTCGGGCCGGCCCCATTGCTTGCCGGCGAGCGACAAGCCCGCCGCTGCGGTGCGATCGATGTCGGCGAACTCGTAGGGCTCGATATTGCCATTGGCCCAGCCAGCGCGGACGAAGGCACCGAGATCGGATGTGATCTCCTGCTCCAGATTGAGGCTCAGCCCGCCGCGGCTATTATAGCGGCGTACCGCAGTGATATCGGCCGGCGCGCCGGTCGCTTGCGCCACGGCAATGGCGTCGGTGAAGTTGCCCATTCGACCGCGGGTAAGAAACCCGGTGACTGCAAGCTTGCCGGGATGACCCCACAGCTCGTAGCGCCGCTCGATCTCACCATCCCATTGGAATTGCTGGAAAGTCGGGTCGAGGGCGGAAGTGTTTGGCGCGATCGAAAGATCGAACCAGCCGCCGCGCACGGTCCAAGAGCCCTGGTACCACTCGGCTGCCGCACCATAGGTATAGGCCCAGGCGTCGGCGGCGTAGTCGAAGGTTCCGGTGTCGACGATGGACCAATTCATGAAGTCAGCGCGCGGATCGTGGGCGTATTTGTTGTTGTCGAATATATCGGTCACCGAGAATTTGCCGATCGTGAGCACCAGGCGATTCGCCGTCTGCTTGCCACTGAACTGATTGGCCGCGGCGTCCACTTTTTGCTCGTCGCCGCCGAGATCGATCGTCTGCCGGATGAAGGCGCGCGGCACCCGAGCATAGGGAACCGAGGCACCGACTTTGTACGCTTCGCCGCTCGGAAACCCGGCGACACCGAAGGTGCCGCTCAAGCCAAAACCCTGATCGATTTCCGGGTTGACCCACAGCTCCGCGCCGTCCCACAGCCGCCAGCCAAGGAACGCGGTGGCGTCGAAGGTTTCGCGCCCCTCATTGGGGATAAGACTGTTGGTCCCGGTGTACGGCGAACGGAACGGCGGATCGTATTGCTCCAGAAAGGTCGTCTGACCATGGACGGCGAAATTGTCCATTTGCAGTGCCGGCGGCGCCACCTCCTTGTCGGCGGACTTCGACATATCGCCATTGAAACGATAGTTCAGCCCGGCGCGCAATTCGCTGAGCGTCAGATTGGAATCGAACCGTTGCGCGCCGGCCGGGAATGTAACGCTGCGGTTGCCATAATCGGTGAACAGATATTCGAACTGCGCGGTCCAGTGCGCCGCCAAGGTAACTTCGACTCCGGCGCCGACGGCGCCGCCAAAACGCGGAACGAGAAACGCATTCTCGATCTGGCCGGGAACAGCGGTGCCACCGGCCGGAAAGCCGGCAAGTTGTACGCGGGTGAACTGGTCGTAGCTGAACGCCAAGCCGCCGGTCGCGTAGAATAGCCAGTTGCTCGTCCCACTAAGATTTGGCGCATAACCGACACGGGCGCGCACGCTGCCGGACAGCTCGACCGCGTCCAGATAGTTCGCCGTGCCGATCAGCGGTGACGAGATGGTCCGGTTGCCGCCGAGGAAAGCTCGGAATCGATATGTCGGTGGCGACGCCAACGAGCCAATGGGAAGCGGCCATATAGTCGTAGCCGGCCTGGAAGCCGAGCAGATAGCTGCCGGTACCGCTGGAGAAGTTATAGGCGTTGGAGAAACTAAGCGTGCCGCTGAGACTCGGCGTTGCAGCGCCCGCTTGTGTCGCCGACCAGTTCGAGCCGCCGAGCCCGTAGCCGACATGGGCGCCGAGATAGAATCCGGCCCAGTCATAGGCGACCGGCGCTGCCGGCGGCGGCGCCTTGATCGGCAGGACGCCCGACAAGTCCGCGGCGTGCGCGCTCGCCGCCAGCGCCGTTAACCCCAGGCCGGCTAGGCCAAGCCTCCAAGCCAATCTCCCGGCACGCCCCCGCATCACTCCCCCACACCCCAAACATTCAGCGCTCGGCCCAGCCTTGCTGCCATCCCGCTCACGACAATAGCGTGACAGAAGCGCGCGTCGAACACCCATCGACGTGACTATAGAAATATCATCCAAGCTCGCCGTGCCGTGTCTGTAGCCATGGCTACATTATTTACTCAATACTACAAGACGCCGCAATATGTTCTAAAGTAACAAAACGAGCGCCGCGACGATGGCGATGCGCGAGCGTCACCCGGCCGAACAGCCGACTGCTGCTTGGCTCTTCAACGTCGGACGCGGCAAACGCGTCCATGTGCCAGCTGCATTCGAGCGCGCCCGAAGCCACCTTGTGCCAGCGGCAAAGCAGAATCGACCGGCGCAGCTGCCCCGACGACGTCCTGACACTACGGATCGGCTTATTATCGTTGCTCGCGGCGGCTCCGATGCGGCGCCCCACGGTGCGGTTGAACGTCTGGAATCGTGCGAGTTTTGCAAACATCGCTCACCTCCTCTTCCTTGATTGGGGCGGACGGTGGGCGTGGGGAAAAGCGAACCGCTAAAGGCGCTCGCTTTTCCTGACACCGCCGACGTTACCGCAATCGATTTCGATGTGACGCCGGCCGATTGGGGGTTAGCCGAACGGCGCACTCGACATTTCGAACGAGACTCTATACTATACCCCCTACCGTATATACCATACCCCCTACCCTATGAGAGGAAGTCCGTCAACCGTGTCCCACACCAAACGCGAAAAACTAAAGTTGCTCAATCGAATCCGGCGCATCCGCGGCCAGATCGAAGCGCTCGAGCGCGCGCTCGAGGACGAGCAGGGTTGCGCCACGGTGCTGCATCTGATCGTGGCCGCGCGCGGCGCCATGAGCGGTCTCATGTCCGAGGTCATCGAGGACCATATCCGTCTCCACGTCGTCGATCCGACCAAGGACGCCGAGCGTAGCCGCGGCGCCGACGAACTGATCGACGCGGTGCAAGCTTACCTCAGGTAACTCCGAGTGGCGCGAAGCGAGGGACCGACCATGGCGGAAACATTGACGGGCGCCCACGACCACGTATTTCTCGGCGAAGGCCACGAGAAGAACGAGCGCCGCACCTGGATGGTGATCGCGCTGTGCAGCGTGATGATGGTCGCCGAAATCGTCGGCGGTTTGTTGTTCGGTTCGATCGCGCTGGTGGCCGACGGCCTGCACATGTCGACACATGCCAGCGCGCTGTTGCTTGCGGCGTTGGCCTATCGCTACGCGCGCCATCACGTTGACGACGAGCGCTTTTCCTTCGGCACCGGCAAGCTCGGCGATCTTGCCGGATTCACCAGTGCCATCGTGCTGGCTATGATCGCGCTGTTGATTGCCTACGAAGCGGTCACCCGCCTGTTCTTTCCTGTCGCCATCGATTTCAACGAGGCTATTCCGATCGCCGCGCTTGGCCTGGTTGTCAATGTCGCAAGCGTACTTCTCCTGAGCGGCGGCGGTCATCATCACGATCATGGCCATGCGCGTGCCGGTCATGACCACGAGCACGACCAAGCGCACGCTCTACAAACGAGTTTCGGTCCTTTGACGCTCGAAATCTTCGAAGACGGCGTGCCGCCGCGTTTTAGGTTATCTTTCGCGAACCGTCCGCTGCCGGCGGACGAAGTCACGATCGAGACCGTGCGCCCGGACGGCACGCGCCAGCTCTATCCCATGACGACGCGCGCCGGTTATCTCGAAGCCATCGGCGAGATTCCCGAGCCGCACGCCTTCACAGCGCGGCTGTCGCTCGGCCGCGGCGCCGAGATTTATGCGGTCGAATTTGCCGAGCATGACCATGGCCCTCATACCGCGCATCGCGACAACAATATGCGCGCCGCCATCGTCCACGTGCTGGCGGATGCCGCGGTCTCGGTGCTGGTGATCGCCGGCCTTACGCTCGCGCTTCTGCTCGGCTGGATCTGGATGGACCCGGCGGTCGGCATGATTGGGGCCGTTGTTATCGCGGCCTGGGCCTACACGCTCATCCGCGACACCGGCGCCATCCTGCTCGACATGAATCCGGATCGACAAATGGCCGAGCGGATGCGGGCCATTATCGAGACCGACGGCGATCGCTTAACCGACCTGCATCTGTGGCGGCTCGGGCCCGGCCATCTCGGTGCGATCGTTTGCGTCGCAACGCAATGCGCGCAGCGGGGACCCGACTATTATCAGTCGCTGCTCGCTCGGTTCCGCGCGCTGTCGCACGTCACAGTCGAAGTGCAGCATCGGTGAAGCTTACCAAGCCACCGGGAATCGATAATTCAGCCCGGCCCGCACCAGATTGTCTTTCAGGCGGCTGGCGATGGCAACGGTCGGAGGGCCGATCGAGCCGGTGTCGACATTGCCGGTGTCGAAGTAGAGGTATTCGATCCTCGCGCTGAGATTGTCGGTGATGCCGTATTCAAACCCGCCGCCAGCCGTCCAAGTGCCGAAGGTATGGGTCGTGGCTGCCGTGCCGACCCCTGACACCGTGAAATTGGAGTTCAGCTCGCCGGCCACGCCGCCGGCTGTCGCATAGATCAGAGAGCGGTCGAAGGCGAACCCCAGCCGCCCGCGCAGCGTGCCGAACCACGGCATCTGGCTCGTCCCCGACACTAGGCCCGAGTTCAGCGATGTGCTCTGCGTAGAGCCGTTGAAGTCGCCCTCAAATCCCCACACCACGCTGCCGATCTGATAGTTCACGCCAATCTGGGCGCCGCCGACAAAGCCCGGAACGTTCTGGCTAGCCGCTGCGCTGACGCCGCCGCCTGCGGCGGTGATGGCGTCGGTCGCCGAGCCGTAACCGGCGTTGAGGCCGAGATAGAGTCCATTCCAGCTATAAGCCGCCTGCGTGACGACACTGGGAGACGGACCCGGCGACAAATCGGCCGCCTGCGCGCAATCGATAACGGCCAACCCGCCGGCGACTGCTGTGGTCACCGCCATTATCAGCGGTGACATTGCAGCTGTGCAGCTACTGCCAAAATACGATGACGTGACACGCCTCATATCTTCTTCGAAATGCCGATGAAGAAGCCGCGGCGCGGCCCGAATTGTGGGGCGAACACGCCGATGCCGGTGCCGCTCCTGATCTGGTAGATCGTGTCGAACACATTGACGACGTCGAAGCGCACGGTGAGCGGCTTGCCGTCCGGCATGGCGAACTCATGCGCGATGCTGGTGTTGAACTGCGCATAAGGCGGCTCGGTATCGATATTGGCGTCGCCGGCGCGCAAACCCGAGCCGTAGATCATGTCGGCGCTGACTTTCGTGCCGCACAGCGAGTCCCACCAGTTCTCGCCCGGCATAGGACGGACGGCCGCAAAATTTATAGGCGGCGCCGGCCGAGCCGGTCACGATCTGGGTGTGATCGGTATAGATCCAGTGGCTGTCGACGTACTGCCGAAGCGTCAGACCGCCGAGATCGGCGAGCGGCGTGGCGTTGTCGAACAAATATTCGTTCGATACCACGTCGGTGGCTTTCTCCTGGCCCACGGCGAGATTGGCATAGGCCTGGAAATTGCCGCTGTGGTATTTGGCGGAAAATTCGACGCCTTGAACGATGCCCTTGGCGTAGTTGAAGGCGCTGAGCACCAGGGCCTGGCCGAAATTGCCGTTGTCGATCAGGTCCGTCGCGATCTTGTAATAGGCATCGAGGCCGAGATCGAGCGTGGTGCAGTCCTTGCGGCCGCCGTGTAGCAGCCGAACGGGATCTTCTGATCGACGCCGGCATCGAAATAGTGCGAGCGCTCCGGCAGCACCGGGTCGGTTCCGCCGGAGTGGTCGTCGCTCCCGTCGTGCCGTTGAACAGCGCGATATTGGCCGGCGCCGCCTCGACCAGAACCGGCGGCGTAAAATAGCGCGCATAGCCGGCATGGAAGGTGGTGTCTTTGAACGGCTTGTAGGTGAAGCTCACCCGCGGGCTTAACTGATTGGCGTCGATATATTGCCACATCTGGTCGAAGCGCGCGCCGTAATTCATCGTCAGCTTGTCGGTGATTTTCCACTCGTCCTGCGCATAGACGCCGGCGAGCCAGCCGAGCTTGGCGACATCGTCAGTAATCGGGAAAGGCGGCTCCATTGCTACGCCGCCGGGGGCCGCCTCGACCCACGAGGTGTTGTCGACCCAGGTTTGTTCGCCACTGACCGTAAATCCCATGCGCAGCGTATGCGCCGGAGTGAGCAAGGTAAGACGCGTCGCCCTGGATACCGTTGGTGTAGGACTGCCGACTGATATCCGAGGCGATGCCGTTCAACAGCAGATCGCCGACCGGATCCGGCATGAAGTGCAGGTCGTTGTAGCGGGTGAAGTAGGACAATTGCCCGTCGAAGCCGTTCACCGATCGCTGCAGCGCCAGCACGCCGTATTGGGTGTCCTCATATTGGCTCTCGTTGAGCTGCGCGGAATTGAAGGTGCTGACCCCGAAGGCGCTAGTGACTGGAACTGCAAGATTGGGTGGGCGCGTGCGCCGGCACGTCGGGAATCTGGAAATTGCTGGTGGCCGTTCCCGCCATCAAAGTCAGGCGCGTATAAGGGTCGATGAAGGTCGAGGCGTAAGCGAAGCCCTTTTCCTGCGATGAGAAATCGTGGAGGGCATTGAGCGTCGGCAGCGGATTTTCGATGCCCTCGGTGGTCTGCAGGTAGCTGCCAGTGATGAAATATTGCACCCCACCGAAACAGGCCGCGCCGGCGGCTGGCGGTTTTCCCGTCGACGAAGCCGCGTTGACGGGCAGATGAGGTGCCGCCATAGTCGAAGCTCGGCTCGATGGTGCCGCGGCTGCCGCCGTAATAGCTGATGCTGCCCGAATTGTTGAAAATGTCGTTGCGGGTCGTGATGTCGACGAGACCCACCGTGCGCATGCCGTATTCGGCCGGCAGCGCGCCGGTAATCAGCGAGATGCTGCCGATCAGGTCGGTGTCGAGCACGCTGCCGAAGCCGGTAACACCGTCGGGCAGCATCACGCCGTTGATGCGGAATTGCACATTGGCATGGTCGTTGCGGACATGGAGGAGTCCGCTAGCGGCGGAATCCTGTGACACACCGGGCGCCTGCAGCAGCACCTTCTCGACCGGCGCGTTGGTGCCCTGCGGCAGCGCCTGGATGGTGTCGTTGGTAATGGTATCGGACGTGGTGCCGATCGCCGTATAGAGACTGCTGCGCGCCGCATCGAAGCTGTTTTGCTTCGCGGTAAGCTGTTCGGCGGGCGTCACCGGCGGGACCGTCGGTGGCGACACCGGTGTGCGGCGAACGACTTGAGGCGGTGCCCGCCTTACTGGCGGAGCCGTCACGGTAATTTGTGGCAGCTGGCCTGCGCGACCGCCAACACGTGCCGGCGCTACGGGCGCCGCCGTTGCGGGCGCAGCTGCCGAAGGTGTCGATGTTGCCGGCGGTGGCGGTGAAGTCGCCGGCGGCTGCGGTTGCGCCGGTTGAGACTGCACAGGTTGATCTTGTGCGGGCTGACTTTGAGCTGGCTGTTCCTGTCCGCTCGCCATCGAGCCAAGTGCAAGAAGCGCCGCCAGCGCTGAACTGCCAAGGAAACTCAACCGACGAGCGCGATAAGCATGAATTGACATGAGACTCCGCCAAGCAATGGTGTGTAGTAACGACCCGGCTTAGTGGCGGTCGTGCAGTCGCGGCAATCGTATCGCGAGGAAGTGAAATGCCGCGCTGGATCTTGCTGCCATTGCCGGCGAAAAAACCGTGCCGCAATGCCGAAGACCGGCACCGACCGCTAAGCTAAGCGGCCGGCGGGGCGCGCGAGCGGAAGGCGACCCGGAGCGGGGTGAAGACCCCGTGCGCGATGCGGACGGAATGTCTGATCCGTTCGAAGCCGTCCGGTACCGGCAATTGCGGCGGCTCGGACGCGACCGAACTGGAGACCATAAAGATCGAGGCGCAGATCGGGCAATAACCGTCATCATCGCCGGGCGCCTGCACCGGACCGCGCTTCGAGGCGTTGGCGACGACGGTTTGATGCAGGCCGGTTAGAGTAAGATGATCGGGACCGACGATGCCGTCGAGGTCGACATGCCCGAACGACACCGCGATTTGCAGCAACAGCGCCGCAAGCGCGAGATATGCGCCCCGCCGTTTATGGCAATGCACCCACCCCATGCCGGCATGCTAACGTTATAATATTACATTTAGCAAGAGGGTCGGCGTTGCCGCTCATTCGGCCGAACCCGCTCGTCGCACTGACGCCGCCTCACAGCATGCCTGCCGGCGCGCCCCAGTCGAACTTGTAGTTCAGCCCCATCGTGATCGTATTCACGTTGGCGGTCGACGTCGTTGAAAGCTTGCGAGAACGGCAACGCTACCGTGGACGATCGGAAGCCGGTATGGCGATATTCGGCGAACAGCGTTCCAATTTTGCGCGAAGGCAAACGACGCCCCGCCGCCAACCGTCCAGCCGCCGAGATATTTGTTCACGGCCTCCTCAGTGCCTGCCGTCGCGAGATTGAGCGTGCCGGTGAGCTGGGTGCGGACGAACTGATCGCTCGACCACGCCCAGCCGCCGGTGCCGTAAAGCAAGACATTGTCGAATGCGTAGCCGAGGCGCCCGCGCAGCGTTTCGCTGTCAAAGACCGTGGTTCGGTTCGTGCTGGTGCCGGAGGCGTCGGTGGCCGTGGCCGTCTTGGCGTTGCCGGAGGACACGTCGGCCGCAAAGCCGACCACGACGCGGGACGGCAGCATGTGCGTCGTAGCCGAGCTGCAACCCGCCGTGCCACTGCGATGCGCCGCTGACGCTGGCGGCGACGGCGCCGGTCGCGGTGTCGACGGTGCTGCCGTTGGTCCTGGACCAGGCGTCGTCGACATGACCGCCGATGTAGAAGCCGGTCCAATCGTAATTGCTCGGCTGAACAGGCCTGAACGCGATCGAGCGGCGAAGCTCGGCGGCCATGGCTGCAGCGTTGAGCGTCCCGATCGATTCGAGCGGGCCAGCGAGCGTGAGCCGAAAGCCAGCGGCTCGATCGGATGATAGACATAATCCATGACGCCGTTGGCGCAGACCGCCGCCGGCGGCGGGGCTGCGGATTTGCACATCGTGTAAAGCGCGTCGGTCGTCAGCAGCGATCCGTAGGCGTAGGTGGCATTGTCGGTCGTCGAGTTCAGCAGATTGAGCGCGTCGAGCTGGATGCTCCAGCCGTTATCGAAGCGGTAGCCCACCGCGCCGTTGAATAGATTCGATCGGCGGCGATTGGAACACGCCGTCCTCGGTGAGCGGCCGCGCGCTGATGTAGCGCCAGCGCAGCGCGCTGAACCAGCCGGTGCTTTTCGCCGAGCGTGATGCCGGCCGACGCCACCATCCAAGGCGCGTTGTAGACGAAGTTGCCGGGCGCATTGCCGATCTGCGCCTGCGGAAAGCCGGCGAGCGATTGGTAGAGCGCCGCCTGCGTCGTGTCGAAGCCGAGGAACCGCGCGCGCGACAGCGCCAGGTCGGCGTCGACATGGAGCCAGGATCGCAGGCGATAGTCGTTGGTGAACTCGATGCCGGTGCGCTGGCTGGGCAGGCCGGCAGTGGTGTCGCCGGTGTCGCCATCGAAGAACAATTCGGAATCCTGGTGCAGGTAGAACAGGCTGATCGAGCTGTCGAGATTGGGGATGGTCTTGGTGCGCACGCCGACCTCGGCGCCGCGCGAGCGCACCAGAAGCGGCGACGCGCCCTCCGGCGTCGTCGGATCGCCCGGGACTTCGGTGACGACCGCGCTGCGCGCGTCGTTGCTGTGATAGCCCATGCCGGCGCCGAAGAATAATTCGGTCTTGGCGAACGGACCGAACGTCATGCGTGAATTTCGGGCTGCCGATCGCCGCTTTGGTATTTCCCGAATTCGCCGGCTGCAGCATCGAATTCACCGATGCGTCGAAATAATCGCCGCGCCAGCCGGTGGTGGTGCGCAGCCAATCGGTCCAATGCACCGTGTTCTCGGCATAGATGCCGGCATTGCCCTCGTCGACATGGTCGAGCAGCATATTGGAGAGCAATTGGCGCTGCACCGTGTTGCTCAGTCCAAGATCGATGTCGTCGTAGCGGCTTTGCACGCCGAACACGGTCTCGGTCGGCCGGCCGAACAGCGAGCCGTCGATGGTGCGCGAGGCGCCGGCGCCGCCGTAGACGCGATCATCGTGCTGATGAAACTGGTCGCCGTTGTCGCCGTTGCTCGCATCGTTGAGGTGCCAGGTGAAATTGTTGAACAGGTCCAGCTCGTATTTGACCACATAGGCGTTGGCCTTCCACGATCCGCCGTCGTCGGATTGCGCCATCCGCGCCGACAGCGAAAAGCGGCTGGTGTCGCCGCCGTCGGTCGGGTCGAGTGCGCCATAAAGACCGATCTGTCCCGTGGTCAGGGCGCGCAGCGCCACCTGATCGGTGGAATTCCAGGTGTTGGTGTAGGCCATCGCGGTCGCGGAGAAGCCGTCCGTCGCGGTGCCCTGGCTGTAACGCAGCAGTCCGCTGAACTTGCGCACATCGTTGGGCGTGGTCCACGGACCGTCATAGGCGTTGAATTCGCCGGCATAGAGCAGCGAGCCGCCGCCGGCCTTGGTCGAGCCCAATGTGAGAAATCTGTCGTAGCCGAAGCTGCCGACGGTGCATCGACTCGATGTTCTGCGGGACGCTGTCGCGCAGCGACGACATGCAAATCGCCGGCGCTGGCGAAGTCGCCGACGTCGGCGAAATACGGTCCCTTGCGGACTTCCAGTCCGCTGACGGTTTCCGGAATGAGCCAGTTGAGATCGGTGTAGCCCTGGCCATGCGCGTGCGTCGGCAGATTGATCGGCACGTCGTCCACGAAGGTGGCCATGTCGGTGCCGTGATCGAGATTGTAGCCGCGCAGGTAATACTGATTGGCCTTGCCGCCGTCGGCATGATCGACCACCGCCAGGCCGGGCGCGGCTTCGAGAATTTCGCCGGGCCGCGCGACCGGCCGGGCGTTGAGATCCGCGCCGGAAAACATCATCTGGCTCGCCAATTGCGGCACCACCGGCGCGCCGCCGGCAACATTGGGCGCGCCGGTCTGGTAAGGCGACGCGCGGCGCGGACGTCGTCGCGCTTGGCGTTGCGGCTTGCGCCGGTTTGGTCCGCGTCAGCCGCGGCTTGCTGTGCGGGGCGGTCACCTGGATGGTCGGGAGCGAAGTGCTGCCGCTTGTGCGGCCGGCGGCGGATCGGCCGCGGCCGGCAGCGCGCCGGCTGGCGGCGACTGCGGTGTCGGCGGCGTTTGCGCCCAGGCACTGCGCAGAGCGATAGAAACAAGAAACATCACCGACGCAAGCCGACGCGATGCCATCGCCAACCACCCGCCGGACGCCACCGCACAGCGCGGATACGCGGCCGCGTCCGCATCGGCAGCCCGACGGTATGCAGAATGAGGCGGCAGTATGACGCTGTCAATAAAAGTGCATACCGCACGCCGGCGAGCGCATGGATGATGAGCGCAGACACGGAAACACCTCGGGTAACACGCCCTGTGGCACGTCACCGCGAACTTGGTGTCCCCGCACATCCGATACGGATGATTGGTTCGCCTTCCGTCAGTACACCCCGACCGACAGCGCTCGCGCATGACCACGGCTGACGGCAGGTCTCCTGGCTCGCGGGTCGCCACCTTCCGTCGCCTTCCCGGGACCCGAAATCCCAGTGGACGTATGACGGAAGATTCGCCGCTTACAGTTGCGGGGGCAGCCGCAGTATTGGGCGATATCTCGCCCGCACTGCGTTCCCTTTTGATCCCCAAGTGGGGAACCGTCGGATCAAACATAGGAGCAGATCGCCGACCGCGTCAAATCGCTTTTGCCCGCCATCGGTCGTTGTCGACAGCTAGTATGATTAAATTCATACGATGTTGCATACCGAGCCGTCGTCGTCACAGGCGGCGGGCGGAAGAGAGGACATCATGACCAAGACCGCAGTCCCGCTGCTGGCCGCCGCTGCCGTCACGCTCTGCGCAATCGCCGGCCAAATAAGCTCCGGCGGTGCTAGACTGCGTCGCCGCCCATTTTGGAGACAGCGATGCAGCGCGTGACCATCACCATCGACGACGAGCTCGACGCCGAGCTCTACGCGTTTCATGCGCGGCGCGCGGCTATGCCAACCGCTCCGAGGCGATCCGCGACCTCGCCCGCTCTGGGCTGCAGCAGGCGGCGAGCGAGGTCGGCGGACCGCGGCCATGCGTCGCCGCGCTGATCTACGTCTACGACCACGAGGCGCGCGACCTGCCGCAGCGGCTGACCCGCGACTTCCATCATCGCCACGATCTGGCGCAAGCCACGCTGCACATGCATCTCGATCACGACAGCTGCATGGAAGTCACCGTGCTCAAGGGCCGTGGCTCCGACGTGCAGGAATTTGCCGACCACATCATCGCCGAGCGCGGCGTGCGGCACGGCCATGTGGTCTATATGCCGGCCGACGGCCTGCATGATCACGGTCAAAAAAGCGGACACCGCGCGTTGCATAGCCACGCGCCGGCTCACAGCCATCGCGGCCGCGCCGGATCGCGCCGCGGCAGCGCGTAAGATTATTGATTCTTTACGATAATATCGGTCTCAGGCAGGCGTTTGACGCCTCGCAATGCCCGGCATTAACGCCCGCCGCCGATCTTCATCGAATGGCGACGGTTGTCGTGCTAAAGGGCCGCAACGCCGCAGTATTGCAGCATTGTTAATGGCCGGCTTGCCTCCGGCCACGAGTGAGAAATATGTCGAGTAAAGCACAGACCGGGGAGGAATCGCGGGCGGACGCGCTTGTCGCGTCCTACATGCGCGCCGGCTATGCGCGGCTCGATCCGCCGGTGCTGCAGCCGGCCGAGCCGTTCCTCGATCTGTCCGGCGAGGACATCCGTCGCCGCATGTTTCTGACCGCCGATCCGGACGGGCGCGAATTGTGCCTGCGGCCCGATCTGACCATTCCGGTGTCGCGCGATTATCTGGCTTCGCCGCAAGCCGGGAAGCCGGCCGGCTTCTGTTATCTCGGCGCGGTGTTCCGCCATCGCCACGGCGCGGCATCCGAATTTCTCCAGGCCGGGATCGAGAGCTTCGGCCGGGCGGACAAAGCGGCGGCGGACGCCGAAATGCTGGCGCTCGGGCTGGAAGCGACCACGCAATACGGCGTCGCCGCGCCCGAGATCCGCCTTGGCGACGTCGGCCTGTTCTCGGCTTTCGTCGCCGCGCTCGATCTGGCGCCGGTGTGGAAGCGCCGCCTGATCAAGGATTTCAACCGCAAATCCTCGCTCAAGCACGATCTTGAGCAAATGACGCTCGCTCCCGCCAACGGCTCGAAGGAATATCAGGGCGTGCTTGCCGCGCTCGCCGGCTCCGATCCGAAAGCCGCGCATCATCTGGTCACCGATCTGCTCTCGATCGCCGGCATTGCCACGGTCGGCGGCCGTTCGGTCGCGGAAATCGCCGACCGCTTCCTCGAGCAATCGGCGCTCAATGCGCCGACACGGCTGCCGCGCGAGACCCGCGCGCTGATCGAACGGTTTTTGACCATCGCCGGCGATCCCGACGACGCGGCGAGCGAGCTGCGCGCGCTCGCGGCCGACGCCAATATCGCGCTGGCGCCGGCGCTAGATCTGTTCGAGACGCGCACCGGTTTTCTCGCCGCCCGCGGCGTTGACGTGCGGGCCATCGAATTCGCCACCGATTTCGGCCGCGGCTTCGACTATTACACCGGCTTCGTCTTCGAGTTGCACGAGTCGCGCGGGAAGAGCGCGCTGGTCGCGGGCGGCCGCTACGATGGCTTGCTCACGCGGCTGGGCGCCCAGGAACCGATCCCGGCCGTCGGCTTTGCCGCCTCGATCGACGAACTCGCCCGCAACGGCGGCGGCGGCGCAGCTAAAACAAGCGGAGGCGCGTCATGA
Organism: uncultured Alphaproteobacteria bacterium; assembly: GCA_963816565.1. Lineage (GTDB taxonomy): Bacteria > Pseudomonadota > Alphaproteobacteria > Rhizobiales > Xanthobacteraceae > BOG-931. The sequence goes on from CAWFLM010000031.1 coordinate 24,272, forward strand.
GCGCGCCGCTCATCCTTGCCGTACCGTCGAAAGGCCGGCTGCAGCAGAACGCGGAAAGCTTTTTCGCGCGCGCCGGGCTCGAACTCGTCAAGCCGCGCGGTGCGCGCGATTATCGCGGCACCGTGGCCGGCCTCGACGGCATCGAGATCGCTTATCTCTCGGCGGCTGAAATCACCGCGCAGCTCGCGCAAGGCGCGGCGCAGCTCGGCGTCACCGGCGAGGATCTGGTGCGCGAGATGATTCCGCAGTCCGACCGACGCGTCGTGCTGATCGCGGGGCTCGGCTTCGGCTTTGCCAACGTCGTCGTCGCGGTGCCGCAGGCCTGGATCGACGTGCGCAACATGGCCGATCTTGACGACGTCGCCACCGCGTTCCGCCTCAAGCACGAGCGCAAGATGCGGCTCGCGACCAAATACCCCAATCTGACGCGCGACTTTTTTGCCGCGCACGGCGTTGTCGATTACCGCATCGTCGAAAGCTCCGGCGCGACCGAGGGCGCGCCGGCGGCCGGCACCGCGGAAATGATCGTCGACATCACCACCACCGGCGCGACGCTCGCCGCCAACGGTCTCAAAGTCATCGAGGACGGCGTCATCTTGCGCTCACAAGCCAATCTCGTCGCCGCGCGCGCCGCGGCCTGGACGCCGGAGCAGCGCGAAACCGCACGCCTCCTGCTCGACCGCATCACCGCGCAAAAGCGCGCCGAAGCCTTTGCTGAAGTGCGCGCCCGTTTTGCCGGCCTGAACGAAAAACTGCTCGGCATCGCGCGGGAAAAATTCGGCGTCGCCTCCCCGTTCGGCGGTCCGACGTCGTCCGGCATGCTCACGCTGCACTGCCCGCCGGAAAACGTGCACGGGCTGGCAAGTTTTCTGCGTGAGCACGGCGCCGAAGCAGTTTCCGTCGCGGCGCTCGATTACGTTTATACGCGCGACAATCCGCTCTACGCCAAGCTCGCGGCGGAGCTCGATAAGCGCGCCTAGCACGTCGTCAATGCGCCTGGATCGCCGCGAAGCTGACCACGTTGGCCCACCTCGCACTGTCCGCCGCGATCAGCTTACCAAATTCGGCGGGCGTGTCGGCGACGGGCGTGTTGCCGACTTGCGCAAGCTGCGCCTTGAACGCGGGATCGGCCACGCTTGCATTGACCGCCGCATTGAGCTTGGCGACGATTGGCGGCGGGCAATCCTTCGGTGCGGTGATGCCGTTCCAGGAATAGGCTTCGTAGCCCGGCACAAAATCGCTGATCAACGGCACGCCGGGCAGTGCATCGGTGCGTGAGCTCACGGCAAGCGCGCGCAGCTTGTCCGCACGTATCAACGCAACCGACGAGGTCAAATTGTCGAACATGACTTGCAGCCGCCCGGCGAGAAGATCGTCCAGCGCCGGCGGCGAGCCGTGATAGGGTACGTGCGTAAATTTCGTTCCGGTCAGCATTTGAAACAGCTCGCCGGCGACATGGGTCGACCCGCCGGTGCCGGCCGAACCCATGGCGATCGTTCCCGGATGAGCCTTGGCATAAGCGACGAACTCGGCAACGGTTTTTGCCGGGAACGATGGGTTGACCTCCATCACCATCGGACTACGAGCAAAGATCGCCACCGGCGCCATGTCGCGGGCAAAATTAAAATCGAGATCGGGATACAGCGACACGTTGATGGCGTTCGCCATACCGGCGAGCAGTAGCGTGTAGCCGTCGGGCAACGCATGCACGACTTGATCGGCGGCAACATTGCCGCCGGCGCCCGGATGGTTTTCGACGATAACAGGCTGACCGAGCCGGTCCGAGAGCTGCTTACCGATCAGCCGCGCCAGAATGTCGCTGACACCGCCGGCGGCGTAACCGACCAGAAGATGCAGTGGACGCGCGGGATAATCGTCTTGCGCCATGGCGCCGGCGGCCGACGCCGGTACGATCGCCGCGCTCATCGCCAGGCGCAGGAATTGACGGCGTGGAAGCTTCATGGTGCACTCCGCGTGACTTCAAGCGGCGCTCGCGCGCTCCTTTTCAGCATGCAATTCGCATACCGCGCGCACAATCCCATTTGAGGGACGATCCGATGGCAACGTCACGCACGATCCGAAATGCACTCACCGCACTGGCGCTGGTCGTCCTCGCTCCCGGCTGCGGCGCCGCAGAGGCGGCCACCTATCCGGCGGATAAGATCACGGTGATCGTCGCCTTTGCGCCCGGCGGCATTGCCGACACCCTGGCGCGCCTGATCGGCCAAGGCTTGAGCGAACGGCTGCATCAAAGCGTGGTGGTCGAAAACCGCGGCGGCGCCGGCGGCAATATCGCCGCCGCCTATGTGGCGCGCGCCAACGCCGACGGCTACACCCTCCTTGCCACCACGACCGCGCTCGCCATCAACGAGACGCTGTTCGCCGACAAGCAATTCTCGGCAACCGACTTCAAGACTGTCGCCATCGCCGCGTCGAGTCCCGAAGCGCTGGTGACGAGCCCGGATAATCCGGCGAAAGATCTGCCGGCTTTCGTCAAGGCGATGAACGGGCGCACCATCAACATGGCCATACCGGGCGTCGGCACCGGCTCGGATATCGAGGCGGAATATTTCTTCAAACAGCTCGCCAAGGTGCCGGTGCAGCCAATTCCGTATCAGGGCGGCGCGCCGGCGATCAATGCCACGATCGCCGGCCAGGTCGATCTGATGGCGACTACGCTCGGCGGCGGCGCGGCGGCGCAGATCGCCGGCGGCAAGCTCAAAGGCCTCGGCATCGCCGCCGACAAGCGCGTCGCGGTGGCGCCGAACGTGCCGACCTATGCCGAACAGGGTTATCCCGCCTTCACCGCGGCATCCTGGGTCGGTTTCTTCGCGCCGGCCAAGACCGATCCGCAGATCCTGCAAACGCTCAACGCCGCCATCAACGACATCGTCAAAAGTCCGGCGGTGGCAAAGAAGCTCACCGACATGGGCTTCGACCCGATCGCCGGCTCGCAGACCGAGGCCGATGCCATGTTCTCTGCCGAGGTCAAGAAGTGGGGCGATATGGTCAAGGCGCTGGGGCTGTCGATCAAATAAGATCGTAGCCCGAGTTTCGCTCCCCGCTCAACCCAGGCTGTTGCGCCGGACTACGCCGTATGGCCGTCGAACTCGCCGGATTTCGGCAGTTCGGTCTCCTGCTGCGGCGTCATCTTCGCAGTATCGGCGACGCCCAGCTCGCCGCGCGGGCCGAGCTTGCGCCGCGCCATCTGGTCTTCAGTCTCGCGCTCTTCTTCACGCGTCGCTTGGCGAATCTTTTCGGCCATTTTCCGTCTTCACAGCGGGCGATGCATGCGCCCGCACAGCCAGCCCAAGCCGAGCGCAATGACGACGGCCGTATAGGGTTGTGTCTCGATGGTGTGGCGCAGCGCCTTCTCGAACGAACCGGCGGTCTTGCGGGCGGCGCGGTTGGCGCTGCCGGCGAGATCGGCGGCGCTGTCGCGGGCGTGGTCGTAAAGCCCTTGGGCGGCGTCAGAGACGTCGTCGGCGACGCCGCTGGCTTGTTTCTTGGCATCGCCAAAGGCGCGGTTGAAGTCGGAACTGGCGGCGCGGGTCTGTGGCATTGATCGTCCTCGGGCGGTTGTCGAACGAATTCCTCGCGCTTTAACGCACGAACGGCTGCAAAAGTTCACAAAGCAACGTTCCGTCTTTCACCAGCTTGATTTCATTATCGAACCGCCACGGCTTTTATTTACGGTCTTGGGGATCTTTCGTTTTCGCCAGTGACCTTCCTTTCGGCAAAGTTCTGAGCGATCAGAAAACGCAAATTCGGGGTCGAACCATGGGTCTCATTCTTCTTATCGTCGTCCTCGTCCTTCTGTTTGGCGGCGGCGGCGGCTACTGGGGTTATAGCCGCGGCTATTATGGCGGCGGCGGCCATGGGCTGATCTGGCTTTTGGTGCTGATTGTCGTCTTGGTCGTGCTGTTTGGCCACCACGGCGCCACCATCTGACTCTCACAAACAAGCTGCGGAACTTATCGCAGCGTAGCCGCGTTCCATTGTACGCAATTTAACTTAAACGGGAGGCAGCCGTGCCAATTTTGCTTCGATTCATCCTCGGTGTGGTGGTGACGATCGCCGGTGCATACGAGTACAATTCGACGACGGGCCGTGCGGCCAATGGACTGTCGGCCAGTTCCGCTGGCGGTCAGGCGCCGATGGTCAATTGGGGAATCGTGAGCGACGATTGGCAGAATTTGCAAACTACCGTTCGCGCCAAAACCGAAAATCTGGAGCAGACGCTGAAACAGCACACCGGCTAAACGCGTAACGGAAACATTAGCTTGGTACGCTCAGCGGTCATTGCGCAGTGAGCGCCAGCCGCCGCAGTGAGCGGCGCGGCCTTCAGACCTTCACGCCGATCTTGTACCACGGATGATCGTGATTGATCGCGTCGTAGCAGTCGCAAGCCGCCGCCTTGAGCGCGGGACGGTCGAGAATGGTGATGCGGCCACGGCTATAGCGCAGGATGCCCTTGTTCTGCAGTTCCTGGGCCAACAGCGTCACCGTTGTGCGCCGCACGCCGAGCATGTCGGCGAGAAATTCCTGGGTCAGCGGCAGTTGATCGCTGCCAATGCGATCCGCGCATTGCAACAGCCAGCGGCACAGCCGCGACGAACCGTCGTGGGCGGCGTTACAGGCGGCATTTTGCTGGGCTTCAGCCCAGAGCATTTCGGTGTAGCGGATGATGAGATCGTGCAAAGCGGCATTGCGGCCGGCCGCATATTCGAACCGGCTTGCCGGGACCACCGAGAATTTTCCGCCAATCTGCACCACGGCGCGCGTGAACGACACGCGTTGGCCCAGCCCGCTTTGCAAGCCCAGCGCACCATAGCGCCCGACCGATGACGTCTCGACCATTTCCCCGTCGCCGGTGGTGACGAGGCAAGAGATCATGCCGGTATGGGGAAAATAGACTTGATGGATCGGATCGCCGGCATCGAAACAGACCACGCCCTGCGGCAGCACGACCTGCTTGACGTCCGGCTCGAGCAACATCAAAACGTCGCTGGGCAGGCTTGCAAGAAGCCGGTTGCCCAACTGCCTAACACTAGGCGTTTGTTCGGACAGTGGATCGGCCCTGCCCACTGCAAATGGCTCAATCATCTGCTATGCCCCGTCAATGTTGCGGCAACGCAACCTGTTGTAAAAAAGTTCCATTCACTGCGCATGACCACCGACTTTGCGACTAGGCAGCCGATCATACATTTATGTTGTCGGAGTTCTGGCATCGCCTATCGATCCCGTATGGTTTTGTGGCCGGACCGGGCCGCGACGTATAATTTTCCGCGCGACTGCGCCACCAGCGCCCGCAACTCGCGCACGGTGCTGCGGGCGGTGTAAATCATCTCGTCCACGGACCGGCGGCGATCGCAGAATTTTTCCACCATGGCCCGCAATTCCGGGCGCAAATGATCAAGGGTCGGGTCGATACTGGCGAACGGAAGCGCGATCACGCATTCGCCGGCCTCATCGTAAACATCCAGTCGCCACGTGCGGGTCTGCGCTTCGCGGCTGCGCATCAGCTCTTGAACGACGGCTCGCGCGTAGCGCAAAGCATCCACGCCGTCGGTCAACGAGACGCCGGTCTCGTCGTCGAATTCCGCCACAGCCGTCTCTGAGTTCGAACGTATAGTTGGGCATCGCCGCAAACCTACTCGTCGGGACTCGGCGTACCGATATTAGACTTCAGCCGGAGCTTGGCACAACAAGTCCCGACACGATAGGTAGTTTCCCTGACATCAAGAACTACGCCCAGTGCCGGGCCATTCCGCGAGCGCGGGGTCCTTGCCGAGCTGCCCGGTATAGAAGACGTGTCATCCTCGACCACGAGTACGCGCGCGCCGCGCAGCGCCGGTATCGGACTAGGCCCTCCCCACGGCTCCATTTTCAACTGCCTCCGGCAACTCCAGGTCAATGATGCACGCCAGGCCACCGGAGCGGAATTCCCGCTTGACCTTCGCGCCCGGGATCGCACTTTCGATGAGTGTAATTCCGAAGCCGCCGGCCGCAGGCTTCTGCACTGGAGGACCGCCTGTTTCTTGCCACTCAACCCTGATGAGCCGCCCCTTGTTCGCGCGGCTCACAGTCCAAGTCACCGCCACTCTACCGGTCTGGTTCGACAAAGCGCCGTGTTTGGCGGCATTGCTCGCCAGTTCGTGCAGCACGAGACCGAACGGCGTCGCCAGATCCGCCGGCAGCAAAACCGCTTCTCCCGCGATACGCAGTCGGCCCGCATTTTCGCCGCCATAGGCGTCGAGCTGCTGGTGGGCAAGCTCGGCGAGGTCGGCCCCCTTCCAGTCCAACTCCACGAGCAGGGTATGGGCGCCGGCGAGCGCCGCGAGCCGACCTTCAAATCGCTCGAGCTCTTCTTCATTAGGTTGGTTGCCACGGAAGGTGTGGCGCGCAATGGCTTGGATCGCCGCCAGGCTGTTGCGGACGCGATGCGTCAATTCGCTCAGCAAGAGACGCTGGCGGCCTTCGCCGGCGAGCACCGCCGCCTCGGCCACATGGCGTTCGGAAATGTCGACGAACGTGATGACGACGCCGTCGATCTTGTCGTCCCCGGTGCGATAGGGACGCAGCCGCACGTCGTACCAGCGGCCGTCGCGGCTGCGAATTTCACGCCGCAGGGGCGTGAGGTCGGCCAACACCGCGCGCGCATCTCCGACCAGATCGTCGTATTCCAACCGGTGAGCGAAGTCGGTGATCGGCCTCCCCTCGTCGCTTTGCGTGATGCTGAACAGATCGGTGACCCGATCGGTGAAGCGATTGATGCGCAGTGAGGAATCCAGAAACAGCGTGCCGATGTCGGTCGCGGCGACCAGGTTTTGCAGGTCGCTGTGCGCGCGCGAGATCGCGTCTAGCTTGAGTTTCAGCTCGGCGTTGACGGTCTGCAGCTCTTCGTTGATCGACTGCAATTCCTCTTTGGAGGTTTCCAGCTCCTCGGACGTGGAACGGTACTCCTCGTTGATCGATTGCAGCTCTTCGTTGGCGGCGCGCAGTTCCTGAGTGGCGGAGTCCGATTCCTCGCGCACGGTGCGCAGCCGCGCCTGCATCAGCTCCAGCTCCTGGGTCAGCCGACGCACTGTCTCGGCACTGGCCTGGCTGCCGACTTCGAGCAGACTTTCGTCGACCGCTTCGCCCTCGATGAAAATGACGATCGCGTTGTGGCTTTCGGCGCCGACCTCGTCCGCCACCGGCTTGACCAGCAGATGAACGCGGTGCGGCGCGCCGTTGAAACGCACCAGGATCGGCAGGCTCAACGTGCTTTCGTGCAGCTCGAATGCGCGATTAAGCGCCGAGCGCAGCTCAAAGCGCAGTTCCGGCCGCGCTAGGTCGACGGCATCGCCGCTGAGCGGCCCGCCCGAGGGCAGCAGGAAACGGCCGGCATGCTCGGACAGGTGTACCAAGCGATGCGATTCGTCGACCATGATGCTGGGCGGAGCGATCTGTTCGATGGCGCGTCGATGCATCGCCGCCTCGCCCAGCGCGACCGTCGGGCTCACCATGCGCGGCAGCGGACCGACCGGCTCGCGGATGCGGACCGGACCGAGGAGCCGCGGCAACAGCCGCGGCTTGTCGCCTGGCGCCGCCGTGGATTGATAGATGCGAGCGGTGCGATCGGCACAACGGAACAGCCCCGGCGGATTATCGAGCGACTCGGAGGAGCCGAGAAAGACGTAGCCGCCGGGATTGAGCGCATAGTGGAACGTGCTGCACACCTGCTCCTGCAAATCGCGGTCGAGATAGATCAACAGATTGCGGCAGGAGATCAGGTCGACGTGGGAAAACGGCGGATCTTTGAGCAGATCGTGTACGGCGAACAGGACCATATCGCGCAGCTCCTGGCGCACGTAATAATGGTCGCCTTCGCGGGTGAAAAAACGCCGCAGCCGCTCTTCGTTGACGTCGGCTTCGATGGCCTGCGGATAGCGGCCCTCCCGCCCCAATGCCAGCGCCCGCGCGTCGAGATCCGAGCCGAACACCTGCATCGACGGCCGGACCGGGTGCCGCGCCGCCTCTTCCAAAAGCAGCATGGCGAACGTATAGGCCTCCTCACCCGTGGCGCAGCCCGAGACCCAGACGCGGATCGTGTCCTCGGGTCTCCTGCCTTTGAACAGCTCCGGCATCACATCCCGAGCAAGCACTTCGAATGCTTCGCCGTCGCGGAAGAAGGTGGTCACCGAGATGAGCAGATCGCTTAGCAGCGCTTGCGCCTCTTCCGGGTTGTCGCGCAGCGCCTGGTTATAGCCCTTCAGATTAGCGCTTCGCGTCACCTGCATGCGCCGTGCGATGCGCCGCAGCACGGTCGAACGCTTGTACTTGGCAAAGTCATGGCCGGTGCGCACCCGCAGGTCGGTGAGAATGCTGCGCAGCAGGTCCTCTTCGAGATTGCCGATATCGGCGGCCGATATGCTCGCTTTGCCCTCAATGAGATCGAAAAGCTGTTTTGCCAGATCGCGTACCGGCAGAACGAAATCGGCGACGCCGGTGGCGATGGCGCTGCGCGGCATCGAGGCGTATTCGGCTTCGTTCGGGTCCTGCACCAGGATGATGCCGCCTGCCTCCTTCACAGCGCGGGCTCCGAGCGCACCGTCCGATCCGGCACCGCTTAAAATAACGGCAAAACCTTCACCGAGTTGTTCGGCCAGCGAGCGAAAGAACAAGTCGATCGGCGCCCGATGGCCGCGTGGCTCGTCGAACGCGAAGGCCGAAAATCTCGTGGTCGACCATTTGCAAGCGGCGATCGGGTGCAATGACATAAACGTGGTCGGCCTGCACTCGCTCGCGGGCGGTGACCTGAACGACCGGCATCCGCGTTTTGGTCGCCAGGATGCTCGGCAATTCGCTGCGGTGCTGCGGATCGAGATGCACCACCACGACGAAGGCCGCGCCGGGGTGCTCCGGAAGGGCGGCAAAAAAGCTCTGCAACGCCGACACGCCGCCCGCCGAAGCGCCGATGGCAACGATGGTCGGCTTGCTTCCTCGCGCGCCGCCACACCGCTCGTATTGTCATTGGCATTATCCGCCACGACGACACTCCGTTCTCCGGCCGAAGCCAGCATATCCAGGAAACCAGTCGTGGCGCCAGCAAGTTCCGGCGACAAGGAGCGGCCCGGATGCGGTTTATCGGACCTCATCCAAGTGCGGGCACGGAACCCCGCCATGCTATGCGGCGGTCTTATAGAGAAGCCCGATTACGCCGCGCGGCGTTCGGCCTCGTCGCGGTTCTCCAGCACCACGGTCGCTGCCGCGGTGTTGGAGATCGGGATGTGATAATTGCGGTGCACTTCGGCGACCCGTCCGGTCAGCGCGCCGCGCATCGCCATCCAGTTGAGGAATTCGACGCCCTGGGCGCCGGACTCTTCGACCGAATCGTGGATCGAATAGCGCGCCAGCGAATTCCGGCTCGCCGACGAGCTTGTCCATGCAGAGCTGATCGAATTCCTTGTTGATGAAGCCGGCGCGCTTGCCGTCGAGCTGATGCGACAGGCCGCCGGTGCCGACGACCATGACGCGCAGATCCTGCGGATAGAGCTTGATGGCGCGGCCGACCGAGCGGCCGAGATTGAGGCAGCGTTTCGGCGACGGCAGCGGATGCTGCACGGTGTTGATCGAGATCGGCACGATCTTGCACCGTCCATTTCTCGCCGGGCCACATCAGCGCCATCGGAATGGTAACCGCATGGTCGACCAGCATCTCCTGACAAATCGTGATGTCGAACTCGTCGGCGACCAGATCATTGATCATGTGCCACGACAAAGCCGGATCGCCGGCGATCGAGCGCGACACCGGAATGCCCCAGCCTTCGTCCTCGATTGCGGTATTCGTTCGCCGCGCCGACCGCGAAGGTCGGCATCTTGTCGAGGAAGAAATTCAGCCCGTGGTCGTTGTAGAACACCACGGCGACGTCGGGCTTCTCGCGCGCCAGCCAGTAATGCACGTAATCGAAGCCGCGGAAGAACGGCTTCCAATACGGATCGTTCTGCTTTTTTTCGGCAATCGCCTTGCCGATCGAGGGCACATGGGTTGTCGCGACTCCGCCGATGATCTTAGCCATGCTCCTACTCCCGCCGCGGCGAGTTTTGCCTTGAATTCGTCGACCGTGGTGCCGGTCTGCTGCGCGCCGATGTCCTGAACATTGAGCCCGAAAATGCCGGCGAGCTTGGCGAGGTAATAGACATTGCCGCCGGCCTGCGATCATCGCCAGCACGTTGCGGCTCTTGACCGCGGCGCGCTGCTCCTCGGTCAACGCCGAATTTGCGGCAATAGCCCTCCTCGTCCTCGAGAAACGCCGCCCGGTTGCGGCGCTGTTGAACGAAAAGCACATGCGATTGAGCGCAAGCCCTTCTGCGCCTGATCGCCGTCGAACATGGTCGTGCCGGGGATATCCTGGTTCACGGGCGCGGTCCTTTCCGGTTTAACATCGCGCGCGCCGGCTAGGCGGCGTGAACGGGCTCGCCCGCCGTTGCCGCGGCGGCACCCTTAAGCGCTGCGACCGCCTGCTGCGTATCCCGTCGTGCGCTCTGCTTTTTGTCCTGATGGGTAATGTGGCGGGTCTGATAATCGCCCCATGCCAAAACCACGGCAAACAGTACAAAGGCACCGACGATTGCGCTGAGGCAGACAATTCCGAGGGTCGACATGGTGTTCTCCTTTGGCGGTTCTGCTTTTGCCACCAAGGATTACGTCGAGCGCAACGGGAGTTTTTGACGTAGATCAAATCCAGGCGAGATAAGGCATGAAGCTCGCCGCGCACTGCCATGCGCAGTATGCGCGGCTCGCCTAGCCTATGACCTGACCTACGACTCGG
>CAWFLM010000032.1:0-14295 GCA_963816565.1 uncultured Alphaproteobacteria bacterium
GCCTGTAAACGAGCGGACGATGCGAACGCGTGCGGCCGCTTCCCGCACGTCAACGATCGGTCAACTTAAGCCCGGCATGATCAAGGCAGTGTCGGGGTGGGGCGCAGATGGGGCACCTTCCGGCATCAGAACGGCCTCGATCCCTCTCCCTCGGGACCGAGGCCGTTCGCGTTTTTGCTCGCAGCTTTGCTCTCAATCGCCGCAACGTCACAGCATCCCGTCCTGTGCCGTTTTTGCCGGCATGGTTGACAGAACGTTTCTGCCGGCAATCCGGTCGCCGCCATCGGACACAGACTACTTCAGAGCATCGACGCCGGCCTGCGCCGCCACCTGATCGATGACGCCCGTCGGACTGCCACTTACTCCAATTGCACCGACGATCTTGCCGTCGACCACGAGAGGCAGGCCGCCACCCGACGCGACCAGTCCGGGTCCCAATGTCATGACATAGTTATGGCCCGCTTCCATCTGCTCGAAGAAGCCCATTGTCGGTCGCTTAAACGTTGCGGCGGTGCGGGCCTTGCCGATCGCGATATCGTTTGAGGCATAAATCGCGCCGTCCATTTTTTCGAAGTAAACGAGGTTGCCACTCGGATCGACGACGGCGAAAACAAGCAGATAGGATTTCGTCTTCGCTTCGACGAGAGCTGCGGCAACTGCTTTTTTGGCTTGGTCGGTTGTCACCGGCGGGCCATAAGCGGGCGGGGGTGGGGGCGCCGCTTGCTGCTGCGCAAAGGCAGCCGATCCAAAGACCAGGGCGGCGCAAATCGCACCGACAAACAGATTTAAATGACGCATCGTCTCCTCCCGGATTTCTCAGCGATTGTTGTGACGCATCCGCGCCGGTTGGGCGCAGAATTATTTTGAACGCGGTCAGTCTATCTAATCGCTCAGCCAAGGCCAATCCGGTTATTCGACCCGCTCGGCGCGCCGGTAGTGACCGCCGCCCTCGTTGTGTCAAAAATCGGCTATGAAGAGGTATGTCGAAGTCTGATTTGAACTGGCCGGTGCGGGGATGAGGATCAGTCCGAAATATCGATACACGTGCTTTCTGCTCGCCGCGGTTCTCGCCGTCGCACTGGCGATCCTGCGAGCGCCGTCGGTTGCCGCTCAAACCAACGAGCGGAGCGGCGTCCCGGAAGATCTTTCCGCCGCGATGGCGCAATATCGCCAGGCGCTGGCCGCCTATGACAGGGCGCATGACGCCTATGCCGCCGCGGCAAACGCGTACTGGCATGACATCGCGGCGAAGCGGCAATTGCGCAATGCCAAGCGCGCGAGGGGTGAAGCGCTCTCGCTCGAGGATTACGTGCTCACGCAGCCGCCGATCTATAGCGGGCCGCCAAAGCCGCGCAATCCGGTCCAGCCGGAAGTGCCGTCGCGGCCGGTCTATGTGCCGGTTGTCACCGATTTTCTTGCTGCCGCGCAACGGGAGTTCAAGTTCGCGCCGCAACTGCCGCAAAGCGACGATCAGTTCAAGCGCGCTTATGCCAGGACGGCGCTGGCGGCCGGCCTGACCCGAGAACAGGTCGTGCGCATCTACGGCTTCGAAGCGACCGGCAACGGCAGCTACGACGTCGAGGCCGGACGTGAATACAACAAGCACGCCCGCGCCATTACCACCGCGCTCGGCTACAATCAGCTGTTGGCGACCAATACGGTCGAGATCGTGGCCGAAGACGGCAACCATTTTCTTGGCGATTTGCAGGCGAGGGCGGCGCAACTGCCGAGCGACCAAAAATGGACGCTGGCAAACAAAATCGACGTCATGCGCCGTATGATTGCCTTCGCCAGAAGCGTGCCCGATGCCTGGGGTCAGCATGAAATCCTGGCCAGCACCGAAAAGGGCCTGGCCGTGCATGCGCTCAATCTCGATCTCGACGTCGGCCCACTGCTGCAGACGCAAAAGCTTCTGGATTCGATCGTGTTTGCGCGGCGCAAGGGGTTCGCCCGCACGCTCAGCGCGGCCGAGCTTGAAATGATGAATCTGACCGGCGACGGCAACGGCTTCGATATGGTGACGATGCCGCCGCCCTGGCGCGACAAGGTGCCGACCGCCAATTTCTTCCAGCCCAGCGGCTATGCCGACAATCCGGTGGCGCAGCGCAACAACGTCGTCGCCAAGCTCATCGCGGCAACCAATGCGCGGATGGACGAAGAGAGCAAAAAGCCCGGCGCCGAGGAACTGGCGGCCTTGTTGCCTTGAACCCAAGGCCGCGGAGGCCCTTAACGGGATACCCAATTACGCCATTGCGATGCCATTGTGAGTGGCTACGATACCCGCTCCAATGTCATTCAATTTCTATTCCCCCTCGGATTTGTCGGCTCGGTCATGCAGCGGCGCGAGTTCATAATATTGCTGTCGGGTGCGGCGGCGTTTTGGCGGGCCATGTGGCCGGCCGCGGCGCGTGCTCAATATCAAGCTCAGCTCTATTCGCAGCCGCCAGCACCGCCGCAGGCAATGCAAGCACCGTCCGCGGCGCCCGCCGACAATTCGGTCGGCCAGGTAGCGACCGTGCAAGGCAGCGCAACCGTCACGCGCGCCAGTGCGGCCGCAGCGGTACTGCGAGTTTCCGATCCAATTTTTAAAAACGATACGCTCCAGACCGCCGCGGATTCCGCGCTCGGCGTCACCTTCGATGACGAAACCACGTTCAGCCTGTCCGCCGATACCCGCATCGTCGTCAATGAATTCATCTATCGGGAGGGCGGCAGCGGCAATACCGCCGCGTTCAATGTCGCCATCGGCACCGCCGCTTTCGTCGCCAGTCTGGTCGCCAAGACCGGCGACATGACCATCACGACGCCGGAAGCGGCCATCGGCATTCGCGGCACCACCGGCGTGGTCGACGTGCCGGCGGCAGGCGCAACGGCCGCGCCGACGGTCAAGCTTTATCCCGATGCCGACGGCCATGTCGGCCAGATCGACCTATTCGACCGGCAGGGCAACCGGCTCGGCGCGCTGACCCAGGGCGCGAGCGCATTCTCGCTCCGTCGCGGCGCGGGCGGCCGGCTGATCGCCCAGCCGTACCGGATTCCGCCACAGGAAGAGGCGCGCGACCGCGGCGTGCTGGCGCGGCTCAATGCGACGCACACGATCGGCCGGCAAATGCTCATCCAGCGGCGGCAATTGCGCGGCCCCAATCGGCAACGGCCCAACAATCAGCGGCCGGGCCGGCAGAACTTCCGTGGCCCGTCGCGCGGGCCGAAGGACAAACGAAACCGCTAACCGTGCCGGACCAATACGGCCCGGACAGAAACGAGGAAACCCATGCGAGCCTATCAAATACCCAAGGGTGGCGCCGGCATCGAGTCGGTGGTTCAAGTCGAGCGCCCGGATCCCAAACCGGGCCATCGCCAGGTGCTGGTGAAGGTCAAAGCCTGCTCGCTCAATTTCCGCGATCTCGGCATCGTGCGCGGCACTTACCGCGTGCCGGTTCGTGAGAACGTCATTCCGCTGTCGGACGGCGCCGGCGAAGTGGTCGAGGTCGGGTCGGGCGTGCTGCGCGTCAAGGCGGGCGATCGCGTCGCCGGCAATTTCTTTCAACGCTGGCCGGGCGGCGAGCCGATGCCCGACGCGCATGCGAGCGCGCTGGGCGGCGGCATCGACGGCATGCTGGCCGAGTATGTGGTGCTGGAGGAGGACGGCGTGGTGAAAGTCCCGCCGCATCTGTCGCTGGAAGAGGGCGCGAGCCTGCCCTGCGCCGGCGTCACGGTCTGGCACGCCATGATGGAGCACGCCAAGCTCAAGGCCGGCGATACCATCCTGTTGCAAGGCACCGGCGGCGTCTCGATCTTCGGATTGCAATTCGCCCATGCCATGGGCATCCGCGCCATCGTCACGTCGTCGAGCGACGAGAAGCTCAATCGCGCCAAGAAACTCGGCGCCGCGTTCGGCATCAACTACAAGACCACGCCCGACTGGGACAAGGCGGCGATGGAATTCACCGGCGGCGTCGGCGTCGATCATGTCGTCGAAGTCGGCGGGGCGGCGACGCTAACGCGATCGTTTGGCGCGCTCCGCATCGGCGGCAAAATCACCATGATCGGCGGCTTGAGCGGCGGCGCCACCGAGCTCAATCCCGGCTTGATCTTCTCGCGCCGCGCCAACGTCCAAGGCATTTCGGTCGGCTCGACGCAAATGTTCCTGGCGATGAACCGCGCCATCGAAGCCAACGCGATCAAGCCGATAATCGATAAAGTCTTCGCCTTCGCCGATGCGCAGGCGGCCTACCAGCACATGGCCTCGGGCGCGCATTTCGGGAAGATTGTCATTCGGCTGGGATGACGGCGAAACGCTCCGTCCCCGCCTGTGCGGCGGCCGGCCTCGAACAAACGAGTGTAAGCATGGCAACCCCTGACATGCTTGGAGACGCTGCTCATGCAAATCGCGGCGAGGATTGACCCATGTTGGATCTACTGTTTGGCGGCATCGGGTGGACCGACATCGCACTCACCCTGAACCGGATCGCGGTTGGGGCATTTTTTATGCACTCGGGATATCACAAGCTGTTCAACGCAGAGCGCCACCGTACATTCGTCGATGAACTAAAGTCGCTCGGCGTTCCTGCGGTGGGCTTCAATCAATGGTGGGTGCCGTTGGTCGAGTTCTCCGCGGGCGTCGCCGTCCTTATCGGGCTCTTGGCCCCGCTCGCCGCGCTTGGCCTGCTTGTCATCATCGTCATCGCCATGGCCACGTCCGGACGGCAGCGAATCGAACTTTACAAGCCGATCGATAGAGGAGATCGCATCGACGATTGGCTCTATTTACCGGAGACACTTTATGCCTTTATGCTGATCATAATCATCTCGTTCGGCGCCGGGCCGTACAGCCTCGATGCTCTGATCCTGAGCCTGATGAATAAGCACGCCATGTGAGACACCGCGTGCTCACCGGTTATCTTCTTCCGATGCCGCGGCGGGCCGGCAAATCGCCGCCATCATGAGTGGTCGCCGTGATTGTCACGACTTTTCCAAGAACTGTGCGTGTTATCGAGCACACCTTGATACCGTTGAAAGACGGTACGATGCTGGCGGCCCGGATCTGGTTACCGGAAGATGCCGAGCAGAATCCAGTTCCTGCAATCCTGGAGTATCTCCCATATCGCAAGCGCGACGGCACCTACGAGCGGGACGCGCTGACTCATCCGTATCTGGCCGGTCACGGCTACGCTGGCGTTCGCGTCGACCTTCGAGGGAGCGGTGAATCGACGGGTTTGCTGTTCGACGAGTACGCCAAGCAGGAACAAGACGATGGCGTGGAGGTGATCGCCTGGCTGGGAGCTCAGCCCTGGTGCAATGGCTCGGTCGGCATGATGGGAATTTCCTGGGGTGGGTTCAATGGACTTCAGATTGCGGCGCGCCGTCCCCCGGCACTCAAAGCAATCGTCACTATTTGTTCGACCGACGATCGGTACGCCGACGACGCGCACTACATGGGCGGCGCGTTTCTGACCAAGGCAGGACTTGAATGGGCCTTTTTCTTTTTCAGCTTGATGTGCCTGCCGCCCGATCCGGCGCTGGTCGGCGATAGCTGGCGGGCGATGTGGCTGGAGCGCCTGGCGAACATACCGCTGTTCCAGGAGAACTGGTTTCAGCATCAGCGACGCGATGCGTATTGGAAGCACGGATCGGTATGCGAGGACTACGCAGCAATCCGATGCCCGGTCTATGCCGTCGGTGGTTGGACCGATGGTTATAAGAATGCAATCCCACGTCTGCTTGAGGGACTAAAGGTACCTCGCAAGGGTCTCATCGGTCCGTGGGCACATGCCTATCCGCACTTTGCGTTTCCCGGACCCCAGATCGGATTCCTTCAGGAAATCCTGCGCTGGTGGGATCATTGGCTCAAGGGCATCGATACCGGCGTGATGGATGAACCGATGCTGCGTGCGTGGATGACGGAAAGCGTCAAACCGGCAAGCCACCACGACACGTTGCCGGGCCGGTGGATTGCAGAACCTTCGTGGCCACCGCCAGGAATAATGCCGCGGCGGCTGTTCTTGACCGATGAGGGGCTGCGGGAAGTCGCGGCTCCTTTGACGGTGCGCGCCGTATGCTCGCCGCAGACGGTTGGCAAGTGTTCAGGTGAATGGGTTCCATTCGGTCGTGGACGCGACCAAGCCGGCGACCAGCAAGAAGATGACACGCGCTCCCTGGTCTTCGAGACGACGCCACTCGATGAGCCGATCGAGATCCTTGGTGCTCCGATCGTAACGCTCGATGTCGCGTCCGACCGGCCGATTGCGAATTTGGTAGTTCGGTTATGCGATGTGCACCCGACCGGCGAATTGCTGCGTGTCAGCTATGGTGTGCTCAACCTCACTCATCGCGAGGGCCACGAACAGCCCACCTTGTTGGCGATAGGTGAGCGCTACCGCGTGCGCATCAAGCTCAATGATGCAGGCTCGGCATTTCCCGCCGGACACAAAGTGCGGCTTGCGATATCGACGGTTTACTGGCCGATGATCTGGCCCAGTCCGAAGACGGCGACTGTGCAGATTTTTGCCGGCACGCTCGATCTGCCGCAGCGCCCGCCCAACGCCGCAGACGCCATGCTTGTGCCTTTTCCCGAACCGGAGACGGCGACACCCGAGAAGCCCACCATCCTTCATCGCGACGGTGTGCGGATCGAACGTATCGACCGTATCGGGCTAGAATTGGGCACACAATGGAATTCGCAATATCATGTCGAGGACAACGATCCGCTCGGCGCCGTTGCCGAACTGCACAATGTCCAGACTATGTCGCGAGACGCATGGCAGGTCCGGGTCGAGACGCAGATGCGGCTGTCAGCCACGGGCGATACTTTTCTGCTGCAGGGAAGCTTGCGCGCCTTCGAGGGTGACAACGAAGTATGCCGTCGCGACTGGGACCGCTCCATTCCTCGAGAATTTTCATGATGCGAGCTTCGTGACGGAGCGAGGGCAGCGCCATGATAAGCGACATCGACAATGAACTCATTCTCGCGGCGCGCCTTCTGCTCGCGACGCTGTTTTTGATTTTCGGCTGGCGAAAGCTGCGGGATTTTTCCGGCACCGTCAGTCAGATGGTGCAGCTTGGCGTTCCGACACCGGTCCTGGCTGCCGTCGTGGCGACGTTCATGGAGCTTCCGGTTGCGTTCGCGGTCGCCGTTGGCGCATTCACGCGTCCTTTGGCTGTACTCATGGCTTTATACTCGCTCGGAACCGCGCTTATCGGGCATCGCTATTGGACGGTGAAAGGTGCCGATTACGTCGAAAGCCTTGATGGATTTTACAAAGACCTCAGCATCATGGGCGGCTTCTTGTTGTTGTTCATTACCGGTGCAGGAAGGTATTCAATTGATGCATTGTTGGGCATCGGCTCGCCATAGCTATCGGGTCAATGATGCAGCCTCATGTCGCGTGTCTCCGGTGCCGGACCTGTGTCCCTGCGATGCCAGACATGTGATCGACGATCTCGTCGACAGCCATCACGACGAAGCGTAACGTTCCGAAATTCCCGCGCGGTCTCGGCATTTGAAACGATCCGCAGACGAGCACAAAGCCCCAAGAGGTATTTGAGTTTCTGACCGGAGGCTCGGATATGTCGCTAGACACCACACTGACTGCAACCGCTCACTCGCGGCTGCCGGCCCCGTCCGGCGACGTGGTGCATCTGGAAGTGAATTTTGAGGAAGACACGGTGCCGTCCTTGAACACGGACCAGGCCGCGTCGATCGCCTCCATGGAGAGGGTCAAGCGCATGATCGCAACATACAGAGCGAAGCTGTTTATCAATCACGACAAGGCGGAATTTGACGCCCTAAAGCTGATCCCCGCATTCTACGATTGAAGTTTCTGTCGGTATGTTTCGGCCAAGCGCCGACGCCAGTGAGCGCCCAGCCGATACGGAGGGAAATCATGACGGCAGCAACTGCTCTGGCATCGGCGCCGGCGTCGATCGCGGGCCGTCATCCTACGCAGGCTGCATCGCTGCAGTCGACATCGGCGACAACGACCTATCGCCGCGTGACGGTTGATGGTGTCGGAATTTTCTATCGCGAAGCGGGTTCGAAGGAGGCGCCGACGATCGTGCTGCTGCACGGTTTTCCCTCTTCTTCGCGCGAGTTCGATACGCTCATCCCCTTGCTGGCAACACGCTATCATCTGATAGCGCCGGATTTTCCCGGATTGGTCAGAGTGAAGCTCCGCCGCCATCATCATACGCGTACACCTTTGACAATTTGGCCAAGACGATCAACGCACTCCTCGAGCAACTCAAGATCAACAAATACATCTTCTTCCTTCATGACTATGGCGGGCCGATCGGCTTTCGCATCATGTCGGTCCATCCGGAGCGGCTGCAGGCGCTTATCATTCAGAATGCCAACGTCTATAAGGAAGGTCTCGGCGCCAAATGGGCGGGGATTGCGCAATATTGGGCCGATCCGAAAGCCCATCCTCACGTGTTCGATGCGTTTGTGTCGCTCGCGGCGACCGAACAGCGTCACACGCTGGGCACCTCGCATCCCGAACGTTATAATCCGGACGCCTGGACTGACGAGTACGCCCATCTGTCGAAGCCCGGCCAACGCGAGATCCAAGCGGACCTGCTGTACGACTACCGGACCAATGTCGCGTCCTATCCGGCATGGCAAGCGTGGTTGCGCCAGCACAAGCCGCCGACGCTGGTGGTCTGGGGGCGGAACGATCCCTCGTTCATCGCTCCTGGTGGGGAGGCGTTCAAGCGCGACCTGCCGGACGCCGAAATCCACCTGCTCGACGCCGGCCATTTCGCCTTGGACGAGAAGAACGACGAGATCGCGGGTCTTATTCTTGCGTTCTTGGCCGCGCAATCCGTTTGACCGATCGGTAGATTATTTCACGCACCTCTCAGCTTCATATCCCTGATGTCCAAACAGGAGTTGTCCATGAGCGAAGTCCAAGTCGATCAGAAGGCCTATCAGATGCCGCCGAAGGAGGGGTTCACCGTCGCGCACTTTCTGACCGTCGCCGATGTCGAACGATCGCTCCGCTTTTACGAGAAGGTCTTCGGCGGCCGCATCGACAGCAGAGGCGACAAGAGCGGCGCGCCCGGCTACCTCCAGATCGCCAACACGTGGCTCATCGTCAACCCCGGGGGCGGCCCGACGCCCGACAAGCCAAACACAACGCTCCGCGTCCCCCCCGATCCCGATCAAGTCAGCAGCTTTATGAATATCCGCGTCGCCGATATTCAGGCCTGCTACAAATTATGGAAAAGTCGGGGAGCCGTGTTTATCACCGAGCCGAAACCCAAATACGGCGAGACGCGCTGCTACATCCGCGACCCCGACGGCTATATTATTGAAGTCGGGCAAAGCAACCCGGGGATCACTTACGGCTAAACGGCAAAACGAAGTCAGGGAGGAGTTCTCTATGACGTCGGAGAGGGATGGCATCAACCCAACGGCCAAGCCAAGCGGAACAGGTTGCGTCGAATGCTCCGCTCTGGGCGGATGGTGGTTTCATCTGCGCAGATGCGCCGAATGCGGTCACATCGGCTGCTGTGATAGTTCGCCAAATCAGCATGCAAGGAAACATAGCGCCGCTACCGGTCATCCGATAATCACCAGCTTCGAGCCGGGCGAGCACTGGTTTTACGATTATCGCACGGAGGAATTCATCACCGGCCCGAAGCTTGCCGCTCCCCACTGCCATCCGCCGGATCAGCCGGCGCCCGGACCGGCCGGCGCGGTGCCTTCAAACTGGCAAACGCTGCTTCACGAATAGGGGGCGGATTTACGGGGGCAAAGCGGACGATAGTCGGCGGCGAAGGCTGGTGGGCGCTGTAGGGATTGAACCTACGACCTCTCCCGTGTGAAGGCTCTTTCGACAACAGTAATTTCAATCACTTCGTCTTTTTGTTTGGCCGTTCCCCGATTTTTCCCCGGATGGGCGGCATCGGTAGCGTTGCTGCAAGGCGGGCTTCTTCGTTGATTTCGGTATGCACATAGCTCTCGGCCGAACGAGGGTCTTTCCAACGGCCCGTGCGGGTGAGTCCAAAATTATCCAGCTTGTTGAAACGAACCATCCAAGTGCCGTATGTGTGACAGAACAAGTGAAAACCACGATAACGACGCGGAAAGATTAAACCCGCTCGATGCATGGCCTCTGCAAGTAGGTCACGTAAACGGCCACCTTGATGGAAGCGAAATAACTTAGAGTTAGGATCACGCTTAAGAAAATCGATGCCAGCGCCGATTTGGCTTCGACCCGGCTCGCCACGATGCAATACGCGATCTGTGGTGCGCCGATTGGGTCTCGTTCGACGCGGCGGCATATTCCTGAAAGCGTCAGCTACAATTGGTGGCAGATAGACGTCGCGGGCCTCGCCGTTCTTTGTCTTGGATAGATTAAGCTTTCCTTCGTCAAGATAAAGATCGCTCAGTTTGGCGTTCAGCGCCTCACTGATACGCATTCCCGTATAGAGCAAGGTGAGACAAAGCAGCCAAAATTCAATATCCAGGCTACGCGCCGCCTTCAGTAAGGCGAAAGCTTGTTCCGGTCTATAGCCACCATTTCGATCCCTTGGGCCGCGCCAGACCTTTAGGGCGCATAAACTTACGGCTGAATTCCGGCATGGTGCAGCACAGCCACTAACCGGGGTGTAAAATTGCCTATTCTGAGTTTGTGGCGTAGCGTTCGGATACAGTTCCAGCCGCCGCTGCAATCGACAGTTATTTGATTGATGTCACCGATGAGCCAGACGCGTAACGTAATTCGTACCTCCGGTCATTTCGATAATACGGCCAAAAAGCTGCCGTCGCCACCCGCCAATAAGATAGGTCTTTGACGGCGTGAAGGAACGTTATCGGCGCGTCGCCCGGCTCGGGTTCCGGCGAACTCACCATGTTCTTTTTCCTTTTTAGGCTCGCATTTCGTCGTTATTTATGCCACGCAACGCCTTCTGAGCGCGAGCCTTTTTTGTCAGAAGTTCCGCGCACTTCGTTCAACAGTGACGCCGATGTAGGTGCCACGGATTTCGTAGTTCGGCGTTTTACCGGGGCGTGGAGGCCGTAGTTTAAGGGGCATGGAAGTTCCACGAATATCCGTGAAATGTCATCGCGTAGTGAAAAGCTTAGTACGACCGGCAAAATGAAAGAAGGGCCTCCCGTCACGATCATGTGGGTGGTCTTTTAAGCCAATCCGCCAGCCAACGTTTGCTCTTTCGAAAAATTCGCGCGACTTCTCTCTCGGTATAGAAGAACTGCGCTTCCCGGAAAGAATCTTCGGTGCTGCGTTTTGTGTGGTCATTCATCACGCGCCGGGGTGGCTACGAAAGCCGTCCTTCGTGAAAATCAATACTTGCATAGCGGATCTGACACCAAATTCAAAATGCAATAAGGATATGCGACAGACGAACGTGGCGTCAGAAATAGTTTTCAAAAATAATACAAACAAAAAATCCAATATCGACGGCTTGCGGCGAACATTCCAAACATCTAAGTGACGCTTGAAGGGGAAACGATTTTAGCAACAAGGAATAACACATGAAAAATCGTAACCCAGATTTCGAAGTGTGGCGCAGTACTTGAAACTGATTACGCTAACCACGATAGCGCCGCTGCGGAAGTATCAACGCTCGCCAACTACCACCGGAAATGGGACCGGTTCGACCGAGCGAAGCAAGCAATTCTGGCCGGAGAACAGGGTCTGCGCGAAGGCTACAAAGAGGCTGCCGATTATCTTGCTATGGCAGAGGCGGAAGATCGGACCACGCAGCGGGAAATGGCCAGTGGTGTCGGCAAGTCGGTCGGTTGGGTCAATCGACTATTAAAATGGAGAGAAGGCGGCTACCGAGGCGAGACCCCATTTTGCGGAGCCGTCGAGGGTCGCGCGGGAACGAAAAAAGCTTGTTCAGTCGACTGAACAAAAATTCCACAAAGCCCAACAGCCGAACGCAGGTTTATCCGCGACGAACGACGAGGTGACAGGAACCGCCAACGTAGGCGCGGTCAGTACCGAAAGCGCCAGCGTAAACAAGGCAAAAAACGCCAATGCAAGCCCGACCCCAACCAAATCCAAGCCGACCATCGCGAAGGCCGGGCTAACGACGGGCACCGATACCACAACGTCGAAAAGCGCGCTGACCGAATTGAAGAGCGCGGCCGACCGTTTGCTGCCGAAAATGAACTTTGACGACAGGCGCGATTTCACCAGCTACCTGTTAAAACAAAGTCGAACCAGGGTTGCGTGATCTGTTATAATTCATCGTCGTCTCGACTTGACCGCTGGATACGAAAATCAGTCGCGAGCGAAACTTGGCAAACAAAGGATATTTGATTTAGTCTTGACTTTTTGTTTCTCATAAGTATGTCTGACAGCGGCGATGGTCTTCGTGACGTTCGCCGCTCTCACATCATGGACTGCGACCCTTTGGATTGCCAAGGCGCGGGTAGGCGTTCAGGAGGTGAGAATGCGGGCAACAAACTTCCGCAGTTGGCAGAATATTATCTACGCTTATGTTGGTTTCGTTGAACAGAAAGTCAGCGAGAATTGGAAGCCTTATCTTCTTTCCTTCCAGTTCGTTCCGTTGAAAGGAAAGGCGACTTCTATTATCAGGCCAATGCAGAATGAAATCGAAACCGTCTATCGCAAATTGGTCTCTCGGGTACAGCGACATCCAACGACGAAAAACGGTTCTAAGAATGTTCCGATACTTTTAGCTTCACCGGATCTTCCTGTGTTTAAGTGGAATAAACTTTCAATTCAAGACGTGACCATTAACGAGGGTCTTCATTATCACGGGATTATGCTTTTGCCGCCACTGGCCTGCACCCGGTTCCGAAGACACCGAGTTAGGTGTTTTAATGGAACCGGAGGTGGGTCATGGAGAGGCGGAAGTTTACACGAGAGTTCAAGCTTGAGGCTGTGCGGCTGATCAAAGAGCGGGGCGTATCGTATGCTCAGGCCTCGCACGATCTCGTCGTGCATCAGTCACAGTTGCGGAGTTGGGTGAAGGCGCTCGCGGAAGATCCGCAGCATGCGTTCCCCGGCCAAGGGCAGATGAAGCCTGAGCAGCTGGAGATCGCGCAGCTCAAGCGCGAGGTGATCCGGCTGAAGGCGGAACGAGACATATTAAAAAAAGCCGCGGCCTACTTCGCGAAGGAATTGATGTGAAGTTCGGATTCGTTGCGAAGCACCGGGGGATCTGGCCGGCAGGATGGTTGTGCGGGGCGCTCGGTGTCTCGCGAGGTGGCTTCTATGCGTGGCTGACACGGCCGCGCAGCCGGCGCAGCCGGAGCGACGAAGAGCTGGGCGCGAAGGTTCGCTCAAGCTTCCTCGCCAGCGATCGAACGTATGGCGCCAGGCGGGTGTGGCACGACATGCTGGCGGAGGGTGTGGCGTGCGGCCTGCATCGGATCGAACGATTGATGCGGCTACAGGCTCTCAAAGCCCGTCCGCGCCGGCGTCGACTGCCGCCCGATCTGGGTGAGCGGCAGGTCGCCACCGTCGCTGCCAACGTGCTCGACCGCAGCTTCGAAGCGCCCGCTCCCAACCGCAAATGGATCGCCGACTTCACCTATGTGTGGACAGCGGAGGGCTGGCTCTATGTGGCGGCCGTCGTCGACCTGTTCTCGCGGCGCGTGGTCGGCTGGTCGATGAGCGCGGCGATGACCGCACAACTCGTCACCGATGCCCTGGTGATGGCGATCTGGCGGCGGGGCAAGCCCGACGCGCTGCTGCATCACTCGGACCGCGGCAGCCAATACACCAGCGAGCAGTTCCAGAAGCTGATGACAGATCACGGTGTGGTCTGCTCGATGAGCCGCTCAGGCAACGTCTGGGACAATGCGGCGATGGAGAGCTTCTTCTCCTCGCTGAAGACCGAGCGTACAGCACGTAAGACCTATCGGACGCGCGACGAAGCCAAGGCCGACGTGTTCGACTACATCGAATGCTTCTATAATCCGAAACGCCGGCACTCGACGATCGGATATCTAAGTCCCGTGGAGTTCGAAATGCAGGCGGGATTTGCTTAGGCGGGTGTCAACCAAACCGGGTGCAGGCCACTTGGAACTTTTTAAAGAGGGAGTTGAAACGCATTTCGCCAACGTCGGCAGCGCCTTTTTATAAAAGTAAATATTCTGTTCTAGGGAAGCGGATGCCAAACGAACCAGAAAAGACTGAAGTGGCAGCAGATAATTCTGCTTCTGTAAAGACCGCTGAGCCAAAAAAGACAAGGGATAGAAAGAAAAACTAAGCGCTCTGTTATGACTTCTAAATCGCGTCATCGTTTTTGAATATCTTCAGAATTAAGAATTGACGTAATTGGTAGCAAAACACGAAT
>CAWFLM010000033.1:0-17222 GCA_963816565.1 uncultured Alphaproteobacteria bacterium
CATCGCCGACATGCGGCGATGTCCATCATGAGTCCGCTTTTTGGGGGTAAGCAGACGTGACGCGGAGATCGCAGGAGCGCGACCTTAGACGGCCTCCATCGCGATCTCGCCAAGCCCTTCGACGGCAAACACCGCGCGCTGCCCGCTTGCGATCGACACCGTCGGAATCAAGCTGCCGGTGATGACCACCATGCCGGTTTTGAGATCGCGGCCGCGTTCGGCGAAATTATTGGCGAGCCAGGCCAATGTCGCGAAAGGATCCTCGGACGCGCCTTCGCCGACGCTCTTGCCGCCGATGGTGAGGCGGCCGGTGATGCCGACCAGCGCCGCGCAGGTTGCCGGCTTTGGCGCGCCGACGACCGCTCCGCCGTTCCAGCAATTATCGACGATCAGCGACGCCGCCTCGGTGTGCGCGTAGTCGGCATGGCGGTCCTCGAGCAGTTCGAACGCCGGCATGGCGCCGGCGACCGCCGGCGCCACCCCTTCGCGCGTCCAAGGCGCACCGGAGGCCGGCAAGTCGGCGCCGAGCTTGATCGCGATTTCGCTTTCGAGGCGCAGATTGACGAAATCGGCGATGCGCAGCCTGGCCGGGGAAGCGTGAATCGTGCGCGCAAAGATCGCGCCGCCGCAAGGGTGCGTGATGCCCATCAATTGCTGCATCACCTTGGTGGTGGTGCCGATCTTGGCGCCGGCCACGGCGCCGTAGAGCGGCTCGGCCAAACGGTAATACGCCTCCTGCGCCGCGTAGGCCTCGGCGATCGATGCCGGCCGCAAGTCGTCCGGCAGGTTGCGATAGGGCAGGCGCTGCCGGCGTGCGTCCCACATCCAACGCGCCATCGCGTTTTGCCGAGCGGCGCTGTCCATGGATTTGCCGTGATCAATCCCGAGGAACAAGATCATGAGGCGGCAAACCAGCGCGCGCAAGATCGCCAAGTGCTATTTCAGAGTAGCCCGCTCAACCCCAGCAGCGCGGCGACGGCGAATGCCCAGAGCGGATGGATGCGCACGAAATACGCCGTCAGCGCGGTGCCGAAAGTAATCCCAAGCGACATCCAATTATAGCCCGCCGTCGCCGCGACAATGGCGGCACTGGCGGCGGTCAGGCCGATCGTGACGGGAACCAGCGCGCGGCTCAAGACGCCGTGCCACACCGCGCCTTTAAAGCGGTCGGACGCGCCGCCGACAAAAAAAGCGAACAAGGCCGGCGGCCCGCACATCGCCAGCGTCGTTATGAGCGCGCCGATGACGCCGGCGACATGGTAGCCGATCAAGGTCACGATGATGATGTTCGGTCCCGGCGTGAGCTGTGCCAGCGCGAAATTGTCGGCGAATTGCCGGTCGGTGAGCCAATGCTGGACGTCGACGACGAAGCGATGCATTTCCGGCACCGCCGAATTGCCGCCGCCGATGGCGAACAGCGACAGCACGCCGAAGAACCCGGCGAGCGTCAACAGCGTGCCGTGCCCGGAATTCACAGCCGCACCCATGCGAGCGCGATGCTCACCGGCACAATGACCGCCAGCACCAGCGGCAGCGGCCATTGCATGACGCCGATCGCGGCGAACGTGGCGAACGCGATCAGCGGACGCGTCACGGCGCTGCTCTGGAATAGTGGCCGCGCCATCTTGGCGACCGTCGCGATCATCAGCCCGGCGGCCGCCGAGGCGACGCCGGTGAGCGCGCGGCGCAGCGCCGGCAGCTCGCCGTAATGCGCGTAGATGGCGGCAATAATCAGGACCAGAAGGAGCGGCGGTCCCATCAGCCCGGCCGCTGCCACCACGGCGCCCGGCGCGCCGCGAAAGCGCGCGCCGAGAATGACGGAGAAATTGAGGATGTTGCCGCCGGGCAGAAACGCGCACAGCGCGTAGGTCTCATTGAACTGCTCGGGGGTGAGCCAGCGGCGTTCTTCCACCATCATGCGCCGCGACCAGGCCAGCACGCCGCCGAAGCCCGACAGCGAGACCTTGGCGAAGGCGATGAACAATTCGGCGAGGCTTGGCGGCGGTTGCCGCGCTGCGGGCGCGGGCTGGGTCGGCGAGGGTGATGGATTGGCGCTTGGAATCGGCGGCGGGGCGTTCATGAACTCGGTTTAGCGCCGGTGGGCGGTGACTGCCATACGGTTTCGCGCAGACGGGGGGATGTAGGCAACGCTAGTCGGCGAGCGATCGGATGAAAGTCGCCGCGCGTGCATAAATTCCCGGCGCTTCGCTCTCGCGCGGTCCGCCGATGGCGAGATTGAGGTTCGCGTGTCGCGCTTGCTGGACGCGCAGCCAAAGCGTCGCGCGGTTGAGCGTATCGGTTTCGGCGAGGTTCACGATCAGGAGCGGCTTGCGGTAGCGGTGCGCCAGATCCTGCGCCAGCGCGGTACCCGCGGAGACGTCGAGGCCGCTGGCGTCGACCAGGATCACGCAGGCATCGGCATCGCGGACGTTCCACTCGGTGCGCTGCGCCGGATCGGCGAGCGGTGTCTCGGCAAGCTGCGGGTATTTCGCCAGCAGCCCTGGCGGCTTGGGAAAATCCTCGGCCCAGCCGCCTTTGGGGCACCAGCCGCCATAGGCCAGGCCGCGCTCCAGTGCGACATCGAGCACGGCGCGGTCGACCCCGGTCTGGCCGCCGGAGATCAGCTTCATCGGCCCTTGCCTTTTAAGCCCTTTTGGCAGCTTTCCCGGAGCCAAACTCCCTACTCTTTTTTCGGCAACCAATTGCGCCTATATTGCTTGGTGCCGGCGCAAGTCGGCTATGGCGATAAATGGGCGTCGTAATAAACCTTTCGGACCCGGGGGCGGTACCCGGCAACTCCACCAATTCGGAGGACGGAAGGCGGACGTTGTGCGTCGTCCGTCCTCCACTTACGGGGTCGAAATAGGATCGACGAGGGCGTAAAGGGCGTGCTTTTGCTCGGCATGGTTCCGCCGTTATCGGGCCAATCCATAGTTGCAAACGACAACTATGCTCCGGTTGCTCTGGCTGCGTAAGCAGTCCGAAAGACCGACTTAAAGTCCTAGCGGGTTAAGCTCCGTTAGGCGGGGTTCGGAGGCACCTGGCAACAGAAGCCTCCACTTTCCAAAAAATCGGGCATCGGAATCCGGCGATTGGGACAGAAGCGGTCTGGACCGCTATGATTCCATGCCTATCTGATTCCCGACGCCTCATTCCTGATCCCCGATTGCTGACATGCCCGTCGATCACATTCGTTACGACATCCTGGCGCAAGAAGCGCTGCGCGGCGTGGTGCGCACCGTTCTGGCCGATGCGGCCGAGAAAGGGCTGCCCGGCGAACATCATTTCAAGATCACCTTTGCCACCGCGGCGCCCGGCGTGCGGCTGTCCGAGCGCATGCGCATGCAATATCCCGAGGCGATGACGATCGTCCTGCAGCATCAATTCTGGGACCTGGTGGTCGGCGATGACTCATTCGAAGTCGGCCTGTCGTTCGGCGGCATCACCGAGCGCCTCGCGGTGCCATTCGAAGCGATCACCGCCTTCTACGATCCGGCGGTGCAATTCGGTTTCCAGTTCGAAACCATCGAGGCCGAAGCGGGCGGTGAGCGCCCGGCGGCAGGCGGGGCGGCGGACAAACCGCCGCCGATGAGAATCGTGCCGCCGGAATCCGCCAAGCCGGATACCAAGCCGGATACCAAGCCGGATACCAAGCCCGATGCCTTGCCCGCGCCGGCCGCACCGGCGTCAGAGCCGGCACGGCCTACCGGCGGCGGCGAGGTGGTGCGGCTCGATCGCTTTCGGAAGAAATAGGGAGTCCATGTCCCGCGTGCAGCGCAGCACGATAGTGATGCGCTGCAGACCCGGGATCGTTACGAACTCCTAGTCTGCGACGATCCCGGATCAGCAGTGCACCGCTTCGCGCTGCGCCGCATCCGGGGAAAACAATTGAGCGGCCATGAAAACCCGCACCGAAACCGACAGCTTCGGGCCGATCGAGGTCCCGGCCGATCGCTATTGGGGCGCGCAGACCGAACGCTCGCGCGATAATTTCCGCATCGGCGACGAGCGCATGCCGCAGCCGCTGATCGCGGCGCTGGCGCTGGTCAAGCGCGCCGCCGCCGAAGTCAATCGCGACCTCGGCCTGCTCGATGCGCGGCGCGCCAAGGCGATCGTGCAGGCGGCGGCCGAAATCATCGACGGCAAACTCGACGATCAATTTCCGCTGGTGGTGTGGCAGACCGGCTCCGGCACGCAGACCAACATGAACGTCAACGAGGTGATCGCCAACCGCGCCAACGAGCTGCTCACCGGCAAGCTCGGCGCCAAGGATCCGGTTCATCCCAACGACCACGTCAATATGAGTCAGTCGTCGAACGATGCTTTCCCGACCGCGATGCATATCGCGGCGGCGCAGGAAATCGTGCATCGGCTCATTCCGGCGTTATCTCATTTGCACGCGGCGCTGGAGGCGAAAACCAAAGCCTTCCGTTCCATCGTCAAGATCGGCCGCACCCATACGCAGGATGCAACCCCGCTCACGCTCGGCCAGGAATTTTCCGGCTATGCCGCGCAGGTCGCGTCCGGCGTGGCCCGCGTCAAAATGGGCTTGAAGGAGCTTTACCCGCTGGCGCAGGGCGGCACCGCGGTCGGCACCGGGCTGAATTCCAAACGCGCCTTCGCCAAAATGTTTGCCAAGAAAGTCGCGCGCCTGACCGGCCTGCCGTTCACCAGCGCGCGCAACAAATTCGAGGCGCTGGCGTCGCATGGCGCGCTGACGTTTGCCCACGGCGCGCTCAATGCGCTGGCTGCGGACCTATTCAAGATCGGCAACGACATCCGTTTTCTCGGCTCCGGTCCGCGGTCGGGGATAGGCGAATTGATTCTGCCCGAGAACGAGCCGGGCTCGTCGATCATGCCGGGCAAGGTCAATCCGACCCAATGCGAAGCGCTGACCATGGTTTGCACCAGGGTCTTCGGCAACGACACCACAGTGACCGTCGCGGCGAGCCAGGGTCAGTTCGAGCTCAACGTCTTCAAGCCGGTGATCATCTACGCCGTGCTGCAATCGGTCCGGCTCCTCGCCGACGTAACGGTGTCGTTCACCGATCATTGCGTCACCGGCATTCGCGCCAACGAACCGCGCATCCGCGAGCTCCTGAACAATTCGCTGATGCTGGTCACGGCGCTGGCGCCGACCATCGGCTACGACAAGGCGGCGCAGATCGCCAAGGTGGCGCACGCCAATGGCACCACTTTGCGCGAGGCGGCGATCGGGCTCGGTTACGTGTCGGCGAAGGACTTCGATCGGCTGGTGCGGCCGCGCCGCATGACCCATCCCGAGGCGTAATAGCGGCCGTTCTCGATAATGTGACTTTCCGGCAACCCGGTGTGATCTCGGGCACATTTATCTTGCCAGTATTCCTGTATTAATGGTGCGTGCGAGCGACGGGCTGTCGCCGATTCACCTGAATTTGCAAAGGCTTCCGTATGGCCACCGTCGTCAACCTTCGCACCGCGCGCAAACGGGCCAAACGGCTTGTGGCCGAGCAAACGGCCGCGGCCAACCGGCTGGCTCACGGCCAGCCCAAAGCGGGACAAAACCTTAACCGGGCTCGGCGCGACAAAGAACGGAGAAGCCTCGACCAACACCGGATCGAGACGGGAGATGGCCAATGAAATCGCCGGTCGTTAAGCGTTCCATCGTCATCGCCGGCCACAAGACCAGCGTCAGCCTGGAAGACGCGTTCTGGAAGGGCCTCAAGGACATCGCGATCGCCCGGCAGGTCACGTTGTCGGACCTGGTAGCCTCGATCGATACCGAGCGCCGGCACGGCAACCTGTCGTCGGCGATCCGGCTGTTCGTGCTCGATCACTATCGGGCGCAGAGCAATGCCGACGGTCGAGCCGCCCCGGCGCAGCCGCCGCGCGAAATCATGCTGACGCCGCCGCGCAGCCCCTCGGTGTTGCGCGTGGAATAGCCGCGAGCCGGGCAAAGCCGCCCGGCGCCCGGTCTTTCAGACGCTGACGATCTTGCCCGAATTGAGAGTGTCGAGCGGATTCAGGGCACGCGACAGTCGTGTGCGCAAAAGGGGGGAAGACGTCAGGTGAATATGCGGCCGGCTTTCTTGGCGCTGGCGTTGCTCGCTTGGAGCGGCGCCGCTTGGGCGGATCAGTCGCCGCCGCCTTCGATCGCACCTTTTATTCCGCGCACCAGGAGCGTGCGCCCGGTCGTGGCCGCCGGGCTTCATTACATCTATTCGCTCGATGCTTCCTTTTACGAAGTTTACCGGCGCAATGACGACGGCACGCCGGGCGCGGTGGTCGTGCGGGGGACGGCGCTATGGTCGATCTTTGCGCCGTTGCTCGCTCAGTTGAATGCGAACACCAATTATCCGGCGGCGACGGGCATCAAAAAGTGCCCGGCTAATCTGGCGGGTCAGGCTTATTACGCGCCCGCGCAAGGCCTGATGCCATTCGAGAACGCTGCTTGCATGGAAGAGGCTGTCGATTCCGATGTGTATTACGATCCGCAAACCAAGCGCATTTGGATTCTGGCAAAGTTCCGGCCGAGCATCTGGCAATGTCCCAACGGCCGGCAGGGTTTCTACACACCTGCCGATCCGAAGGACGTCTGCCACCTTGTGTCAGCCGACGTGCTGAAACAGATTCTGCACCGCTACATCGGCATCGCCGTGAGCCGTCCCGGCGCGAGCGCGGACGTCGAAGATCCGGCAAACGGCTTCAATGCCTATATTCTTGCCGACGACTATGGCGACTGGTCCCAACTGATGGTCCATAACGGTCTGGTGCTGGTGAATTACCGCGACCTGCAAACCAATAATCGGCTCTACGTCTTCCGCGCCAGCGATCTCATGACCAACCGGTTCACGCCCGATGGCGACCTGTTGCCGAAGCCGTTGGCGACGTTCGACAACGGCAACTTCAACGGTCCGGCGGTCGACTGGGTTCACAACAGCACGGTCGACGTCAGACTGTCGGTCGCGATGATGTTCGTGCGGCAGCAGTCGGACGATGCCGTGACGTATCTTCTCAGCGGAACTTCAGACGGCCGCATGGTCGTCTACGGACTGCTCTCCAAGTCCGGCCCGGATGGACCCACGCCCGAACTGATTATGCCTGCCGTGGTCAAATTGCCGAGGCCGATGGAATCCCTGCAAAAGGCGTCGGCCGCCTACATCGATGGAAATCTCTATTGGGGCTGGGAAGAAACCGATCCGCGCAATCGCAACCGCTGGTTCATCCGCACGTTTCGTTGGCAACTGCATCAGTCCGCCCAGGCCCCGGGGCAATAAATATCCGATCTACATTACCACCGCGCCCAACTCCGGTTACCTCGAAGCCGATATCGGCGCAGCAGACCAATCGCTCAGTTATGTTTTGCCGACGCTCAACGCCGCGCCGGACGGCAACGTAATCACGATGTTTCACACCTATCCGACCAATGAATGGCCGAAAGGGCCGTTTCAGGCGAGCGTGCAATATGCGGTGTTGCGCAAAGGCCAGACCGTTTACGACAGCCCCTACATGTTGAAAGCCGGCGAGGGCTATGCCGAGTATCCGCCGCACCGCGGCGGTGTCCTCGACATTGTCAGCGTGGCCGCCGATCCGCTCGTCGCGGGCCAATATTTTCTCGGCAACGCCTTCACCGATGCGAAGGGCTGGGCCCATGTCATCGCGGCGGTGAAGCCGTAGCCTGCAGCCGCGTGCGCGGTTTGCGGCGAATGCGCTCGTCTACAGGGCGAAAATCTTGCCTGGATTCATGATGTCGAGCGGATCGAGCGCGTGCTTGATCGCGCGCATGGTCGCGAGCGCCGGCTCGCCGTGCTCGGCCAAGAGGTATTTCATCTTGCCCTGACCGATGCCATGCTCGCCGGTGCAGGTGCCGTCCATGGCGACGGCGCGCTCTGCGAGCCGAGCGAGGAATTCCTCAGCGCGCCTGACCTCGTCGGCGTCGTTGCGATCGATCAGCAGCAGCATGTGAAAGTTGCCGTCGCCGACATGGCCAACGACCGGCGCAATGAGCCTGCTCTCCGCGGCGTCGCGCTGGCTCGCGCTGACGCATTCCGCAAGCCGCGAGATCGGCACGCAGACGTCCGACGATAGAGCCTGAGTGCCCGGGCGCAGCCGTTGCGCCGCCCAATAGGCGTCGTGCCGCGCCTGCCACAGCCGGCTGCGGTCCTCGGCGCGGGTCGCCCAATCGAACGGGCCGCCGCCGAGCTCTTTGGCGATCTCGGCAAAGCGCTCCGACTGCTCGGCGACGCTTGCCTCGGTGCCGTGAAATTCCAGAAACAGCATCGGCGTTTCCGGCAGCGCGAGGTTCGAGTAGAGATTGCAGGCGCGCACCTGCAGCGCATCGAGCAATTCGATGCGCGCCACCGGGATGCCGGACTGGATGGCGAGGATGGTGGCGTTGCACGCCGCCTCGACCGACGGGAACGGGCAGACGCCCGACGAGATCGCTTCGGGAATGCCGGACAGCCGCAGCGTCAATTCGGTGATGATGCCGAGCGTGCCTTCCGAGCCGATCAACAGCCGCGCCAGATCGTAGCCGGCAGCGGATTTCCTGGCGCGATGGCCGGTCGACATCACTTCGCCGTTCGGCAGCACCGCTTTGAGCGCCAGCACATTGTCCTTCATGGTGCCGTAGCGCACCGCATTGGTGCCCGACGCGCGGGTCGCCGCCATGCCGCCGAGCGAGGCGTCGGCGCCGGGATCGATCGGGAAAAACACGCCCGCTGTCGCGCAGCTGCTCGTTGAGAGCTTTGCGGGTAATGCCCGGCTCGATGACGCAATCGAGATCCTCGGCATGGACGGCGAGCAGGCGGTTCATGTCGCGGAAATCGAGGCAGATGCCGCCGCGCGGCGCATTGACCTGGCCTTCAAGCGAAGTGCCGGTGCCGAACGCGATCACCGGCACGCGGTGCGCCGCGCACAGCCGCACGATCTCCTGCACCTCCTCGGTGGCCTGCGGAAATATCACCGCGTCCGGCGGCTGGTTCGCAATCCAGGTCGTGGTGTGGCCGTGCTGCTCGCGCACCGCCTGCGAGGTGACCAGCCGGTTGCCGTAACGGGCGGCGAGCGCCGCGATCACGGCGTCGGCCGCCTTGCGCTCCTGTTGGCTCCGCTGCGGCGCTTCGACGAGGGCCATTATGATGGTTCCGTGGGCGTTTCCAGGCTGTCTTGCCGCCAACGTGGCGGCGGGCTTTGCGCAGGTCAAGCGCTGAAATCTCCGCCTCTTGCGTCCGGCGCGGTTGATCCGCCACAGTCTCGCTCATGAACGACCGCGCCGCGCCCCAATCGGCAATGCCCGCACCCTTCGTCTCCAGCGTCATGCGGGTCGAGCCGGGCTGGATCGACTATAACGGCCATCTCAACATGGCCTATTACAATGTCCTGTTCGACCGCGCGGTCGACGAGGTCTATGAGCTCCTCGGTCTTGGGCTCGATTATGTCGAAGACCGCCAAGTGCTCTACCTTCACCGCCGAAGTGCATGTGCGCTATCTGCGCGAGCTTGTCGTCGACACGCCGGTGCAAGTGAGCTTCCGGCTGCTCGGCTTCGATCATAAGCGCATGCATTATTTCGAAGAGCTGCATCACGCCGAGCAAGGCTGGCTGTCGGCAACGTCGGAGACCATGGCGCTCAATGTCGACATGACGGCGAAGAAGGTCGCGGCGTTTCCGGCTTCGGTCATGTCGCGGCTCGCAGCGCATGAAAGCCGCGCATGACATATTGCCGATCCCGGACGGCGTCGGGCGGCGCATCAGCATGAAGGCCGGGCAATGACAAAAGTGACAATCCGCGAGCACAAAATTCCGAGCGCCGGCAGCAAGCCCTATATCGCGGTCGAAGGGCCGGACGGCGCGCTGTGGTTCTGCGAGAGCGGCGCGTCCAAGATCGGCCGCTTCGATCCGGACCGCGGCAGCTTCACCGAATTCTCCCTGCCGACCAAAAACGCGACGCCGATCGGCATCGCGCTGGGCGGCGACGGCAATCTGTGGTTTGCCGAGAAAGCCGCCGACAAGATCGGCCGCATCACGCCGCGCGGCGCCATCGCGGAATTCGCGTTGCCGGCGGGCGCCGGCCCCGACGGCATGATCCTCGGCCCCGACGGCAATGTCTGGTTCTCCGAGAGCGACGCCAACCGCATCGCCAAAATCACGCCGGACGGCCGCATCACCGAATATGGCGACGGCATTTCGCCGGGCGCAAAACCGCTTGTCGATCGCGGTGCGCGACGGCGCGCTGTGGTTTTCCGAAGCCGCCGGCAACCGCATCGGCCGCATCACGACAGACGGCGAGGTCACCGAGTTTCCGATTCCGAGCCACGACAGCCAGCCGCGCGCCATGGTCAGCCATCCCGACGGCAGCATCTGGTTCGTCGAGACCTCGACCAATGCGCTCGGCCGCATCGACCGCGCACGGCCGCATCACCGAGCATCCGGTGCCGACGCCGAACGCCTCGCTGCGCGGCGTTACCGTCGGCCCCGGCGGCGACCTCTGGTACACCGCGAACTTCGCCAACAAGATCGGCTGCATGGCGGCCGGACGGCACGGTGCGCGGCGAATACGACATTCCGACGCCGAACAGCGGCGCGCGCTGCATCGCCGCGCTCGCCGACGGCCGGCTGTTCTTCACGCAATACGACGCCGGCGCGATCGGCGAGGTCTGTCATTCGCTCGATAAAAGGAAGGAAACGCCGTGAAAAAATTGCTGCTCGCCTGTGTTGCTTGCCTTGCGCTGTCCTCGATGGCCTCGGCGCAAACTTATCCCGACCGGCCGATCAAGATGATCGTGCCGATCTCGGTCGGCTCGGTCACCGACGTCGCGGCGCGGCTCGACCGCGGCCGAGCTGCAGCAGCGGCTCGGCCAGCCGGTCGTCGTCGTCAACAAGCCCGGCGCCGCCATGGTGCTGGGCGGCACCGAATGCGCCAAATCGCCGCCGGACGGCTACACGCTGTGCGTGGTCTCGCCCGACACCATGTCGTTCAACCCGCTGACCTTCGCCAACCTGCCGTACAATCCGGACCGCGATTTCGTCCCCGTCATCGACATGTACCACGTCATGGAAGGCATCATGGTGCCGGCGGCGCTCGGCATCGATACGCTCGACGCGCTGCGCGCCAAGGCCGTGGCCGAGCCCGGCAAGCTCAATTACGGCACGCTCGGCGAGCGCACCACCACCGACGCGTTCCGCCAATGGCTCGGCGAGCATTGGCACACCAAATTCGTCGCCATTCCCTACAAGGGCGGCAGCGAGATCATCAGCGCGCTGCTTGGCAACGACATCGACGTCACCAAAATCGGCGTCGGCAACATGGTCAGCCAGCTCAAGGAGGGCAAGATCAAGATCCTGGCGCTCAACGCCGCGAAGCGTTCGCCCGAGCTGCCGAACGTGCCGACCTTCAAAGAGACCGGGCTCGACGCCTTCCCCGGCGGCCCGATCTTCTGGGGCGTCGTGGTGCCGACCGGAACGCCGGCGGCGGTCGTCGCCAAGCTGCACGACGAATTGCTGGCGATCTTCCAGAGCCAGAAATTCCTCGACTTCGCCCGGACAGAACTATCTCGACCCGGCCGCCGGCTCGACCGGCGACTTCGCCGCCTTCCTCAAAAAGGACCGCCAGGACGCCAAGCTGGTGGTCGATACGTATATGAAGTGACGGCGCGCCGCGCCGTCATTCCGAATGCCGCGCACAGCGGCAAGCTCCGGAATCGATAACCACAGGTGCGCGCTCGGACTTCACGCATCGTGACTATCGGATTCCGGGCTCCCGGCCTGTGGCCGGGCTCCGGAATGACGATAGCAAGCCTCGTAAAAGCCCTCTCCAGGTGCCATCTTCGGGCAATGAGAATCAGTGGCCGCAAAGACCGTGGCTGACCCGTTAAAGCGCAGCATCGCGGCGGCTGAACCGCCGGCCCCCGCGGCCGGCGGCATTGCCGCGCGTGCCCGCGCCGCGGCGGGCGGCGGCGCGTCCTATCTCGCCGGGCTCAATCCGGAGCAGCGCCAGGCGGTGGAGACGCTCGACGGCCCGGTGCTTGGTGCTGGCCGGCGCCGGCACCGGCAAGACCCGCGTGCTCACCGTGCGCATCGCCCATATTCTCAGCCTCGGCCGCGCCCGGCCGGGCGAGATCCTCGCCGTCACCTTCACCAACAAGGCGGCGCGCGAGATGAAGCACCGCGTCGGCGACATCGTCGGCCAGGTGGTCGAGGGCATGCCGTGGCTCGGCACCTTCCATTCCATCGGCGTGAAAATTTTGCGCCGCCATGCCGAGCTGGTCGGGCTGAAAAGCGATTTCACCATCCTCGACGTCGACGACCAGATCCGGCTTCTCAAACAACTGCTCGAAGCCGAGAACATCGACGAGAAGCGCTGGCCGGCGCGCGTGCTGGCCATGCTGATCGACGGCTGGAAGAACCGCGGCCTGACCCCGAGCAGGTGCCGCCCGGCGAGGCCGCCGTGTTCGCCAACGGCAAGGGGCTGAAACTCTACAAGGCCTATCAGGAGCGGCTGAAAATCCTCAACGCCGCCGATTTCGGCGATCTGCTGCTCGAATGCATCCGGCTGTTCCGCGAGCAGCCCGACGTGCTGCGCCAATATCAGGCCCGCTTCAAATTCATTCTGGTCGACGAATATCAGGACACCAATGTCGCGCAATATCTGTGGCTGAGGCTGCTGGCGCAGAGGACAAACACGCACCTCTCCCCGCGCGCGGGGAGAGGTCGAGCGAAGCGAGGGTGAGGGGGCGCTCCGCTGCCTGAGCTACGGAGAGGCCCGCGCACCATGCGATGCTCGCATCCGTTCGTGGAGGACGCGGCCCAGGCCGCCGACGCCTCTCCCAGCGGGAGAGGGAGCGAGCGCTCGCGAGGAGCCCCCAGCGCCAAAAACATCTGCTGCGTCGGCGACGACGACCAGTCGATCTACGGCTGGCGCGGCGCCGAGGTCGACAACATTTTGCGCTTCGAGCACGACTTCCCCGGCGCCACCGTGATCCGGCTCGAGCGCAATTACCGCTCCACCGGCCACATCCTCGCCGCCGCCTCGCACATCATCGCCCATAACGAGGGCCGCCTCGGCAAGACGCTGCGCACCGACGACGTGCTGGGCGAGAAGGTCACCGTCACCGGCTCCTGGGACTCCGAAGAAGAAGCCCGCGCCATCGGCGAGGAGATCGAGCAGCTGCAGCGCAGGACGGCAACATGCGCTCAACCAGATCGCCATCCTGGTGCGCGCCTCGTTCCAGATGCGCGAATTCGAGGACCGCTTCGTCACGCTCGGCCTGCCGTATCGCGTGATCGGCGGCCCGCGGTTCTACGAGCGCGCCGAAATCCGCGACGCGCTCGCTTATCTGCGCGTGGTCAATTCGCCGGCCGACGATCTCGCCTTCGAGCGCATCGTCAATGTGCCGAAGCGCGGCCTCGGCGATGCCACCGTGCAGCTGCTGCACGATCATGCCAGGAAGCGCCGCGTGCCGCTCACCGAAGCCGCGCGCGCCATGATCGAGACCGACGAGCTGAAGCCGAAGCCGCGCGGCGCGCTGCGCGCGCGTGCTCGAAGCCTTCGACCGCTGGCGCAAGCAGCGCGATGCGCTGCCGCACACCGAGCTCGCCGAGATCATCCTCGACGAATCCGGCTACACCGAGATGTGGCAGAAGGACCGCTCCGCCGACGCCGCCGGCCGGCTGGAAAACCTCAAAGAGCTGGTCCGCTCCATGGAGGAGTTCGAGAACCTGCAGGGCTTTCTCGAGCACATCTCGCTGGTGATGGACAACGAGAAGGCCGCCGAGGCCGACGCCGTCAATATCATGACCCTGCATTCGGCCAAGGGGCTCGAATTCGACACCGTGTTCCTGCCCGGCTGGGAGGAGGGCCTGTTTCCGCACCAGCGCACGCTCGACGATCAGGGCCGCGCCGGCCTGGAAGAGGAGCGCCGCCTCGCCCATGTCGGCCTCACCCGCGCGCGCAAGCGCGCCAAGATCTATTTCGCCACCAACCGGCGCATGCACGGGCTGTGGCAGACCAACATCCCGTCGCGCTTTCTCGACGAATTGCCGGAAGCCAATGTCGAGGTGACGGAATCGCAAGGCGGCTTCGGCGGTTATGGCGGCTACGGCGCCTCGCGCTTCGACGCCGCCACCTCGTTCGGCTCCAGCTACAACACGCCGGGCTGGCAGCGCGCGCAGGCCAAAAAAGGCGAAGCGGCGGCTTTTCCGAGACCGGCGCGCGCTACGCCGCGGACGACGATCAGCGACGGCTCTCGACGGCGACGACACCTCATCGCCGTCGCCCTGGCGCGCCCGCGACGAGCGCAGCCCCCGGCCCGCCTGCCGCTCACCATCGAAGGCGAGCTGGTCGCCAAATCCACCGGCACCGTCTCCGCCTTCACGCTCGGCGACCGCGTCTTCCACCAGAAATTCGGCAACGGCAACGTCACCGCCATCGACGGCAACAAGCTGACGATCCAGTTCGACCGGGCCGGGGAGAAGCGGGTGGTGGATAGTTTTGTGGAGCGGGTGTGAGGGTTCTCAATGGCAGAGCCGGCACCAGACACTCTCACGCAATTGGGTATCGCTTTTGGGCCGTTTCTAAATTCAAATTTTATTACGGCTCTCGCAGGAGCTGGCGCGGGAGCTTGGGCAGGCGCCTATGCGGCACAGAAGATTGCTGCGCGCACTAAATTAAAAGAAGAACTCACAAAAGAAATCAGCAGCGCGACCGCAGCTTTCAATCTAGCTACCATGATATGCAATGTGTGTCTTGGGCTCAAAGGCCAACACATCAACGGCATGTACAAGACCTATGAGCAGAAGAGAAGCGAATTCTTCAATTTTTATGATCAGCACGCCGCCGGCAAGCTTCCGGCTGGAAGCGTATTCGAATTGGAAGCGAATTTTCAGACTTGCCGCCAATAACAACTCCGGTATCGATCTCAAAAATATCTGTCTTTGAAAGATTTCCGGCAGCAGACGCAGTGTGATTTTTCCTCTATGCTTTCGCAGTCACTGCAACTGCTGAACGACGCCATCGTTGAGCGAGTGGCTAATTGAAGAGTTCGGACATCCAGCCCGCACTCGCAAAGCGGAGCTTTTTCTTCATTTTTATTTCGCAGTGGGGCCAGAGCGGGAAATATTGATAATAGATATAATAGTCTCGATCACGGCAATATATCGTTACGTCGACGATGCATTTTCTTCAGCAAATCAATCGCAGACGAACTTTCTCTTCATGGCAAGAAAATACTGTCTTGTTCAACAAACAGTTCAACAAAAAATGGATCAGTTGGCGAATTGAAGATCGCCGCCAAGGAGGAAATCGGGAAATTATGCCTGACCGGAAAGAATACGCTAGGGTCTGGACTTACAATTTGATCCAGTAGAGTGCCGCGACGAGGGCTGCGGCGGCAAGGAAGTTTCGGGCGAGTTTGTCATAGCGCGTGGCGATCCGGCGCCAATCTTTGATGCGGCAGAAGTAGTTTTCGATTTTGTGGCGTCGACGGTAGAAGCGCTTGGGACAGTAGGCTTTCTTGGTCGCATTGCTTCGGCTGGGGATGATCGGTAGAGCGCCCTCATCCTTGATCTGCTGACGCACTCTGTCGCTGTCGTAAGCCTTGTCGGCAGTGACGGCCAGTGGCGGTCTGGGAGTGTCGAGAACGTCGCCAACGACCTGACTGTCGTGGACCTGGCCGCCCGTCACCGTGAAGTTCAGTGGGCGACCTTTGCTGTCGACGAGGGCGTGGATTTTCGTGGTGCGGCCGCCGCGGCTAATGCCGATCGCCTGATTTTGCTCCCCCCTTTTGCCCCGCTGGCCGCACGATGGGCTTTCACAATCGTGCTATCGATCAGATACAGACTGTCGCGCGATTTCGATGCCAGGGTGTCGAAAATCCGCTTCCAGATGCCGCGTCGGGACCAGCGGTTGAAGCGATTGTACGCTGTCGTGTAGGGCCCATAGCGTTCCGGCAAATCCCGCCACGGCATCCCGGTGCGCAGCACATAAAAGATCGCGTTCATGATCTTGCGATCGTCAGCGCGGGCGCTCTTTCGGCTTTTCGGCATCAAAGGCTCAAGCACGGCCCACTCCTCATCGCTCAGATCAAATCGCATGATCCACCTCCGAGCACGGTGAATCATGTTCGCTGTTGATTTTCAATAGGCTATCTGGGTACAGACCCTAGTTGGGATGGCGTATGATTAGTTGAGGACCTGCCGTTGCGCCGATTGGTCATGAAATAGACCCAGCCGCCTGCCATCGGCGGATTAATGTCAAGACGTGGATGGCCGGAACAAGTCCGGCCATGACGGTTGCGAGGAATGCGAATTAGGAAATATGACGCCCCACCTCCCTCTCCATCGACGCCGACGCCTGCCCGGTGAAGCAGGAGATTTATCGCGTCGCCGAGCGCCACGCGGGGAAGGGCACGGCGCTGAAAGTCTTCGTCGTCAGCAACAGCCCGATTGCGGTGCCGCGCGAAGCGATGATCGAGTGCGGTGATCGTCAGAGCCTAGGTTGACACCGGTACCCCTTTGGGGTACAAGCCACTCCATGGGTCCACGCCCGGTAGCGGTGATCGAGTTTGCCGCATACCGGCGGCGGGCCGACGAATTGTTGACGGCCGGCGAGCAGGACGCGGTGATCGACCTGATCGCCTATGACCCGACTTGCGGCGATCTCATTCCTGGCACCGGCGGCCTGCGCAAGGTTCGCGTCGGGCGCGCCGGCAGCGGCAAGCGCGGTGGAGCGCGGGTGATCTACTATTTCTACAGTGCGGACTTTCCGCTTCTCTTGTTGGGGCTCTACGCCAAGAACGAAAAGTCCGATTTGACCGACCGCGAGAAGAAGAAACTGGTCGACGCGGTGAAGGAGATCACGGGACCATGGCGAAGAAGATGAAGCGACGGCTGGCCGACGACCTTCTGGAGAGCCTCAAAGAGGCACGCGACTACTTCGCCGGCAAGAAAACCGGCGCCGTCGTCCACCGTGTTATTCCAAGCCAGAGCGATGCGCGCGAAGCCCGGCATAAGCTCGGCCTGTCGCAGCGCGAATTCGCCTCGTTCATCGGCACTGCGGTCGGCACCGTCCGCAAGTGGGAGCTTGGCACGCGACAGCCCTCCGGCGCCGCGCGCACCTTGATCGAAGTCATCAAGGCTGAACCGAAAGCTGTTCGCCGCGCGATCGCGAAGAATAAATCGGCAGCGTGAAGCCGATCTCCCTCTCCATCGACAGCAAGAACGAACCGGTTAAGCGGCGGCAAGAACAAGT
>CAWFLM010000034.1:0-17348 GCA_963816565.1 uncultured Alphaproteobacteria bacterium
GGCGCATTTGCCCTGCGTAGGCATTGTATTGCCGATTTCGCTCTAGGCCCATGGCGCAATCGCACATTTGATCGCGTCACCGCGTACCGATCAAGTCGCAGATTGGGTTAGTCTAGACTGAGCCGGAAACGGCGTGACGCGCCGGACCTCATGTCGGCGTCCCAGCGGACTATAAGATGCGTCACAGACCGCGGCATTGAGGCGTGATACCGTTTTCTCATTCAGGTGAGCGACAACAAGGTGATCGCATGAAGCGAGGAAAAGTGATCGCACCCATCGCCGCCGCGATTGGGTTCATGCTCATTGCATTTCCATCTTCATCGGCGACGGCGCAGCAGCCCCCGCAGCCCAACTGCGTCGCCGTTCCCAAGATCCAATACGACAGCGCCAAAAAGCAATATTTGCTGCGTAACGCGTCCGGCATGTATGTGCGAACCGGCCGACTATTTCGACGGCACTACTGGTACTGCCACTGACAGCGCGTGATGGATTGCATCCGTTCGCCGTCGCCAATCGCATTAAGAGGGCACAACTTGAGAACAAACCGTCGATAAAGTCGTCAGGCGTCCCACAGCGCGACCAGCGGGCCGTCCGATCCGAACAGCGGATCGGTCGCCGGCAGCGGCACTTTCGGGATGGTCAGCACAGCCTTGGCGTGATCGTGCTTGGTGCCGCGGCAGAGATTGTACGTGCCGCTCGGCGGGTAGGCGCCGATCACGACCAGCGTCGGGCTCTGCGCCAGGCACTGGTGGCCGGTGCCCGCCGGCAGGATGACGACGTCGCCCGGCGTGATCTCGATCTCCTGGCCGTTGGCGCCGCCGAAACGCACCGTGGCGCGCCCGCGCGCGATGCCCATCGCCTCGTGGATCATCGAATGATAGTGGACGTAAGGGTATATCCCGTTGCGCCATATATTGCCCCAACCGTTGGCCGCGAAGGCCTTTTCGATGATCGCTTCCGGGTCGGGCGAGCCGACGAGATCGACGCCGCCGCGATAAAGCAGGAGCGGCAAGCTCGGATTGTTCGGAATCCGACCGTCGTCGGTGAATTTGTAGGTGGTGGGTGCGGCGGAGGCCATTGCGGTAACGTTCGTCAACTCGACTGCGGCCAGGGACTTTTACACGAGGTTAGGTTGAGATTTTATAACTCAAACCCTCGAGCTCGGCTGGCTCACTGCCGCTTCCCATTGCGCATCATGTCGACAAAACGATTGAACAATAAATGACTGTCGCGCGGGCCGGGCGAGGCTTCAGGATGATACTGCACCGAGAACACCGGCCGGTTTTTCAACGCGAGGCCGCAATTGGAGCCGTCGAACAAGGAGACGTGCGTCTCGACGGCGCCATCCGGCAACGTCGCGCGGTCGACGGCAAAGCCGTGATTCATCGAGGTGATTTCGACCTTGCCGGTCACGAGGTCTTTCACCGGATGATTGGCGCCGTGATGGCCCTGATGCATTTTCATGGTCTTGGCGCCGACCGCGAGCGCCAGCATCTGATGGCCGAGGCAGATGCCGAACACCGGCTTTTTCTCGATCAGCGTTCGGATCACCGGCACGGCATAGGCGCCGGTGGCGGCCGGATCGCCCGGCCCGTTGGAGAGAAAAATACCGTCGGGCTTGAGCGCCAGAATATCGGCGGCCGACGTCGTCGCCGGCACCACCGTGACCTTGCAGGCATTGCCGGCCAACTGGCGCAGAATGTTGCGCTTGATGCCGTAATCGATGGCGACGACGTTGAATTCCGCGTGATCCTGGCGGCCGTAGCCCTCGCCCCAGCGCCACGGCGTCTCGTCCCAGGTGAAGCGTTGCCCGGTCGTCACCAGCGGCACCAGATCCATGCCGACGAGCCCGGGCCATGCACTGGCCTCGCGCTTGAGCGCATCGATATCGAAGCGGCCGGAAGGCTCGTGGGCGATCACAGCGTTCGGCATGCCGCGCTCGCGAATGAGCGCAGTCAGCGCGCGGGTGTCGAGGCCGGAAAGCCCGATGACGCCTCGGCTTTTCAGCCAGGCATCGAGATGGCGCGTGGCCCGGTAGTTCGACGGCGCCGTGATCGCCGAGTGCAGCACCACGCCGCGCGCGCCCGGCGTCGCCGCGAGGTTGACGGTCTCGATGTCCTCCTCGTTGGTGCCGACGTTGCCGATGTGGGGGAATGTGAAGGTG
Source organism: uncultured Alphaproteobacteria bacterium (assembly GCA_963816565.1). GTDB lineage: Bacteria > Pseudomonadota > Alphaproteobacteria > Rhizobiales > Xanthobacteraceae > BOG-931. The sequence continues at coordinate 2,165 of CAWFLM010000034.1, forward strand.
ATGATCTGGCCGGCGTAGGACGGATCGGTGAGGATCTCCTCGTAGCCGGTCATCGCGGTGTTGAAGCAGACCTCGCCGACGGCATGCCCGGTCGCGCCGAAGCCAATGCCTTCGAGCACGGTGCCGTCGGCCAGCACCAGGAGCGCCGTCGGTTTGGGCTCATCCCAGCCGGCCAAGGTCCTCGGAGACTGCGGTTGTGTCGGCATAGCCAAGGGCCTAAATCATTGCGGCGCGCCCGTAAGCCCCAACCGGCGCCATTGCGAGAGGCCTTAGCCGTGTTGCGCGACGATATCAACAGCGCCTTGAAAGAGGCGATGAAGGCGGGTCAGGCGCGCCGCGTCTCGACGCTGCGTCTGATCAATGCCGCTGTACTGCAGCGGGAGACCAGCGGCGCCGAGCGGTCGAGCTTGAGCGATCCTGAGATTCTCGACGTCATGGGTAAAATGATCAAGCAGCGCCAGGAATCGCTCGACATTTACGAAAAGGCCGGCCGCAGCGAGCTCGCCGCCCAGGAGCGCGAAGAGATCGAGATCATCTCCGCCTATCTGCCTAAGCAAATGTCCGACCTGGAAGCGGCGCATGCGATTTCGGCGCTGATCAAGACCATCGAAGCCGAAACGCTCAAAGACATGGGCCGCACCATGGCGGCGCTCAAACAGCGCTTCGCCGGCCAGATGGATTTTTCCAAGGCGAGCGCGCAGGTGAAAAAGTTGCTCGGCGGATCTTAAGCGATGACTGCCTGTTCGATTCGGGGCGTACGAAGCGTCGAACTCGTCGCCAGCAATATTGAAGAGGCGGCGCGCTTCTACGAAACCGTGTGGGGCTTGGCGCCGGTCGAAGCCAGCAATGAGGCGCGCTATTTCCGCGGCACCGGGCGCTATCACCACTTGCTCGGACTGCATGGCGGGTCGCAGCCGGCAGTCGTACGTATCGCGTTCGACGTCGCCGACCGCGCCGGTATCGATGCGCTTTACGAAAAGATCGTGGCGGCGGGAGCCAAGCCGAGCGCGCCGGCAAAGCTCAGTGCGGCGGGCGGCGGTTACGGCTTTGCCTGCAAGGATCCGGACGGCCGCAACCTCGCCTTTGTCGCCGATTGCGCCGACCATGCCGACACCGGCGACATCGCCGACCGTCCGCGCAAGATCGTCCACGTCAATCTCAATACCCGCGACTTCGACGGCACGCTGCATTTCTTCACGCAAGCGCTCGGCTTTCGCGTCATCGACGACAATGCGCCGCTGTGGTTCCTGCATTGCGACAATGCCGATCATTGCTCGATCGTGTTGTGCAAGATGAACCTGCCGACGCTCAATCACATCGCATTCGAAATGCCGGAGTTCGATTCGGTCATGCGCGGCATGGGCCGCATGAAGGACAGCGGCTATCCGATCGAATGGGGTCCCGGCCGCCATGGGCCGGGCGACAACGTCTTCGCCTATTTCTGCGGGCCCGACGAGGTGCCGCTGGAATACGCCGCCGAAGTGCTGCAAGTCGACGGCAGCTACCAGCCGCGGCCGTCCGAGTACTGGAAATTCAAGCCCGGCCGCTCCGACCAATGGGGCATCACCCAGCCGCGCTCGCCGCGCTATTACCGCGTGCAGCGGCTGTTCGGCTTCACGGCGGATGGGGACAGGCTGGCTTAAGCCCGCTTCTTGCGTTTCTGCTGCATATAAGATCGCAGCACGGCGTTGATGCGACGCTGATAGCCGGCGCCTTCTTTCTTGAAATAATCGAGCACGTCCTCATCGACACGGATCGAGATTGCCTTTTTCTTCGGCGGGAGGACGAGAACGGCCTTCGACCAATCGATATCCTTAAATTCTTCCCAATCCGGATCGTTGGCGATCGACGCCTCGATCTCCGCATCTGTCAGCCTACGCAGTTTATCGAGATCGCTCCTAATCTTTCGCGGCACTTCGCGAGAGACGATCATAATATTTTTTCCTTTCATCGCGTCTCGCCCGTCTCGCGGAAATGATCCAACATGTGGCACCACGGAACGTGCATACGAAAACAACTTCTACGTCGTCCAGCAACCCGAACACTATGTAACGCACCTCGCCTTTTCGGTCCGAACGCAGCGCGGTGATCGGTCCTTCAAAGGCAATGCGTGCATCCTCGAAAGCGATGTCCCGCTTTCGGAAAACTTGATCGCGCTTGTTTGGATTCCAATCGAAATTCCGAACATTCGCGAGCAGCCGCTCGAAATCGTCTTCCGCCATAGCGAATTATCCCCACAGGGAGGTTGCGATACGCACGCACCGCTGAGGATTCGCTATGACGATTTCGGAGCTCTCTGATCCCGTTCGTTACCGTCTCCCATGCCCTCGTTATCTTTAGCGGGGCTAATGCGGGGACGAACGTCACTCCGACCGTACCTCAAGCATATCGTATATACAGATGTATTACGCTGCGGTCAATATATTTTACCACCGCGAAGCCCTGTGGATAACCGGGAAAAGGCTGCGCGCCGCGCGCGCCTCAAAGCGCCGCCATATATCCAGCCCTTGGCTGCGCTAGGCTTGGCGCAACAAGCAAATCACCATGCGATATACCCCGCAATTTCTCGACGAGCTGCGCGCGCGGCTTCCGGTCTCGGAAGTCGTCGGCCGGCGCGTGAAATTGCGCAAGGCCGGCCGCGAATGGAAAGGGCTGTCACCGTTCAATAAGGAGAAGACGCCGTCATTCTTCGTCAATGACCAGAAGGCGATGTGGTTCGACTTCTCCTCGGGCAAAAACGGCAACATTTTCGACTTTCTCATGCTCACCGAGGGCGTGAGCTTCCCGGAAGCGGTCGAGCGGCTCGCGGCGCAGGCCGGCGTGCCGTTGCCGGTGATGACGCGCGAGGCGGCCGCTCATGAGGAACGGCGCAAGACCTTGCACGACATCGTCGAACTCGCCGCTAAATTTTTCGAAGCGACGCTCGCTTCGCGAAACGGCGCGCGCGGTCGCGGCTATTTGCTCGATCGCGGCATCCATGCAGCGACGCAGCTCAAATTCCGGCTCGGCTATGCGCCGCCCGACCAGTACGCGCTCAAGGAGCATCTCGGCGCCTTGAAAATTTCGGTCGAGGACATGGCGGAAGCCGGTCTCGTCGTCACCGGCGAGGATATCCCGGTGCCGTATGACCGCTTTCGCGATCGCGTGATATTCCCGATCAGCGATTGGCGCGGCCGGGTCATCGCCTTCGGCGGCCGCGCGCTGGATAAGGATGTCTCCGCCAAATATCTCAATTCGCCGGAGACGCCGCTTTTCCACAAAGGCGCGACGCTTTACAACATCGCCGCCGCGCGCAAGGCCGCGCATGACGGCGCCCGCGTCATCGCGGTCGAAGGTTATGTCGACGTCATCGCCATGGCGACCGCCGGCTTCGAGGCGACCGTGGCGCCGCTCGGCACCGCGCTTACCGCCGAGCAATTGGCGCTGATGTGGCGGATGGCCGACGAGCCGATCCTGTGCTTCGACGGCGACGAGGCCGGCAGACGCGCGGCCTACCGCGCGGTCGATCTGGCGTTGCCGCTGCTCAAGCCCGGCAAGAGCTTAAAGCTCGCGACACTGCCGGACGGCCAGGATCCCGACGATCTCGCACGTTCCGCCGGGCGCGAGGCGCTCGAAGACGTGCTGTCGGCGGCGCGTCCGCTGGCGCATGTGCTCTGGGCGCGCGAGAGCGAAGCCGGTCCGTTCGATACGCCGGAGCGCCGTGCCGCCTTCGAGGCGCGCGTCAGCGAAGTCACGGCGACGATCGCCGACGAAGCGGTGCGCCGCTACTACCGACAGGATTTTTCCGAAAGACTACGCCGCATGTTCGCGCCGGTCGAGGTTTCGACGCGCCGTGGCAGTTTCGGCAAGGGCGGCTTCGCTAGAGATTTCGGCGGCAAGCGCTACGAGCAAAAAGGCCGCGGGCCAAGCGCAGCGGGTTCCGCGGCGTCGACTTTCGGCCGCGACGACACCTATGTGGCGGCAAGCGCTCAGCTCGCCGCAGGCCCGCTGCATCGCGGCCACCGTGCCGCAATACCGCGCCGCGAAGCGCTGATCCTGCAAGCGGCGCTCAACCACCCGTGGCTTCTTCACGACCATATCGAGGAACTCGCCGCGGCCGAATTCCGCCACGTCGACACGCAAAAGCTCAAAGGCGTGCTGATCGACGTTTTCGCCCATCATTTCGCCGAGGATTTCGCCAAGGACGCCATCCACGATGCCGATGCCGCACGGTCGGAGCAAGCTGCGGCGCTCGCGGCCGAACTGGCCAAGCGTGGTTTCGGTGATCTCCTCGAACGAATCCAGCGCACCATCACCACGCCGTCGGTCTGGGGCGCCCGGTCAAATGCCGCTGCCGCCGATGTTTTGTTGACCTGGAAGCAGTTGGTCGCCTTGCATCGGCAATGGCATTCCCTAACTAGGGAACTTAAGGACGCAGAAACGGCGCTCGGCGAGGACAATACCGAGGCAAACTACGCGCGGTTGCGCGACGTCAAAGCCCGGCTGTCGTCGCTCGACGGAACCGAGGCCCTGGTGGAGGGCTTCGGAGCGTCATCGGGCCGGGCGACGAGGTCCATGTAATCGGAACGGGGTCTGGCCGGGACGGGCCGGCTGGACTCAAGGCCACCGGCGAGGGAATAAGAGGCCGCCCTTCCGGTTAGGGTTAGTCGGAGCTTAACGGAGTTCCGACACATTTGGCCTCGATTCGGGGGCAGCGCGAACGGGTTTTGGGCCCTTAGCGCTGCTCCTTTGGCCGAAGCCTTGCGCCCCAGCCTTCCGGCTTGGGCGGATGGCGCCGGCCCAATAACAGGGAACCGCAGGATTTAAGCCCGCAGTCCCGGTGTGTGCTCCCCCCTCCTTGGGGGCGAGACTCACGACATAGAGTAGGGGGACGCAGAACGCGCCCCGTGGAGACAGAGACATGGCATCGAAGAGCGTGGCCACCAAAACCGTCGCGACCAAGGCCAAACTAGTGCGGCCGAACGGGTCGGCCCCGCAAAAGGATACCGAGACTCCGGAAAAGGATACCCCGGAAACGCCGGACGCCCCGCTGCCGCTGCTCGACCTCTCCGACGCCGCCGTCAAGAAGATGATCAAGTCCGCCAAGAAGCGCGGCTACGTCACCTATGAGCAGCTCAACGCGGTCATGCCGTCGGAGGAAGTCACCTCGGAGAAGATCGAGGACATCCTGGCGATGATGAACGAAATGGGCATCAACGTCGTGGAGACCGAGGAAGCCGAGGCCGACGGCGAGGAAGCCGAGGAGGCCGAGGAGGAGGAGACCGAAGGCGGCGAGATCGTCGAGGTCGCCCCCAAGACCCCCGCCAAGTCCGAGACCAAGGAGCCGACTGAGCGCACCGACGACCCGGTGCGGATGTATTTGCGCGAAATGGGCTCGGTGGAACTTCTATCCCGCGAGGGTGAAATTGCCATCGCCAAACGCATCGAGGCTGGCCGGGAGGCCATGATCGCCGGACTGTGCGAGAGCCCGCTGACGTTCCAGGCCGTCATCATCTGGCGCGATGAATTGAATGAGGGAAAGGTCTTCCTCCGCGACATCATCGACCTCGAAGCGACCTATGCCGGCCCCGATGCCAAGCAAGTGGCGCCGGGTGTCGCTCCCGGCGGCGATCCCGCCGCGATGGGCGCCGCTGTGGGCGCCCCGATGGCGGCCCCTATGGGGCCGCCCGGCAACGGCGGTTTCGTGCCGCATACGGTGCAGACCGTGGCGCCGCCGTCGGCGCCGCCCGGAGCCACGCCGTTTAAGCCGCAGCAGCCGGCCGCGAGGGACGGAGCCGCCGGTGACGGCGAGGAAGGCGGCGAAGAGGCGGCCATCGCCGATGCCGATATCGACGAGGACGATCTCGAAAACTCGATGTCGCTTGCGGCCATCGAAGCCGAGCTCAAGCCCAAAGTGCTCGAAACCTTCGACAACATCGCCGACGCTTTTAAGCGGCTGCGCCGGCTGCAGGACCAGGACATCGAGCGGCGGCTGATCAACGAGAAGCTGTCGCCCAACCAGGAGCGCAAATACAAGAAGCTCAAGGAAGAGATCATCCAAGAAGTCAAATCGCTGCGGCTGAACCAAGCCAAGATCGATGGACTCGTTGAAATACTCTACGGCATCAACAAGCAGCTCGTCGGTCATGAAGGCCGGCTGATGCGGCTTGCCGAAAGCCACGGCGTCATCCGCGAGAGCTTCCTCAAGCAGTATCAGGGCTCCGAGCTCGATCCGCGCTGGCTCAACCGGGTGTCGAAGCTCTCCGAAAAAGGCTGGAAGAATTTCGTCGCCCGCGACAAGGACCGCATCAAGGATCTGCGCACCAATATTCACGCGCTTGCCACCGAAACCGGGCTCGAAATCGGCGAGTTTCGCAAGATCGTGCACATGGTGCAGAAGGGCGAGCGCGAAGCGCGCCAGGCCAAGAAGGAAATGGTCGAAGCCAACCTGCGGCTGGTGATTTCGATCGCCAAGAAATACACCAACCGCGGCCTGCAATTCCTCGACCTGATCCAGGAAGGCAATATCGGGCTGATGAAGGCGGTCGATAAGTTCGAATACCGCCGCGGCTACAAGTTCTCGACTTATGCCACCTGGTGGATCCGCCAGGCGATCACGCGCTCGATCGCCGACCAGGCGCGCACCATTCGCATCCCGGTGCACATGATCGAGACGATCAACAAGATCGTGCGCACCAGCCGCCAGATGCTCAACGAGATCGGCCGCGAGCCGACGCCCGAAGAGCTGGCGGAAAAGCTCGGCATGCCGCTTGAGAAGGTGCGCAAGGTCCTCAAGATCGCCAAGGAGCCGTTGTCGCTCGAGACGCCGATCGGCGACGAAGAGGATTCCCATCTCGGCGATTTCATCGAGGACAAGAATGCCATCCTGCCGATCGACGCCGCGATCCAGTCGAACCTGCGCGAGACCACGACGCGGGTGCTCGCTTCGCTCACGCCGCGCGAAGAGCGCGTGCTGCGCATGCGCTTCGGCATCGGCATGAACACCGACCACACGCTGGAAGAGGTCGGCCAGCAGTTCTCGGTGACGCGCGAGCGTATCCGCCAGATCGAGGCGAAAGCGCTGCGGAAACTCAAGCATCCGAGCCGAAGCCGGAAGCTGCGCTCGTTCCTCGACAACTGAAGTGCCATGCTCCGCGAAGGCGGAGCATCCAGTATTCACGGTACGGAAAGTGTCTACTGGATGGCCCGCCTTCGCGGGCGATGACAAGGCTGCGCGCCATCGGCAACGCGAGCCCGATTTCGCCGCGCCGACGCCCTCCTGCAGGCTTAATCGGCAACACAATCGATCCCGATGCCGGATCGGGGGTCGGCGTCACGCGCTCCCCGCGTCTTCGAACATTGTCCGCGTAACAGGGGGCCTCCCGTGGCTCATCCATAGTCTTGACCCGGACACCGAGCCTGGTCGTCATACCGCCCATCGATTTATCGGGAGGCAGCAATGACCGAAGCCGGCTGGATGCTTGATCCGCAGCTTCAAGGCGACACCTCCCCGATCGGCGATTTCGCTCTGTGCCGCGTGCTGGCAATCAATAACGCCGATTATCCGTGGTTGATCCTGGTGCCGCGACGCGCCGGCGTCAGGGAAATCTTCGAACTCGGTCCGGCCGACTGCGCGCGCTTGATGGAAGAGATCGCGCTCGCCTCACGCGCGCTGAAAGCGGTCACCGGCTGCGATAAACTCAATATCGCAGCGATCGGCAATGTGGTGGCGCAGCTGCACGTCCACATCGTCGCGCGGTGGAAGGATCGATCCGCTGTGGCCGAAGCCGGCTTGGGGCTCAGCCTCGGCGCGCCCCGGCGATGCCGCGGCCTTCGCGCGCTTTCTGGCGGCGATGAGCGACAGGCTTGGGCTTGCCTAAGGTAAGTCGGACGCGATCAGTCGGCGGTGGGGTAGCGCCGGCGCGCGGCGGCCGTTTGGTCGGTCGCCTCGTCGATCACTTCGAATGCCGCCTCGAAAGCAGTCGTCACCGCGACGACGATGCGCGCCAAGCCGCTCCAGACCGACGCCGGCTGTTTGGCGCGAAGCAATAGGGTCGTCATGAGAACTGTCTTTCGGAACGGAGCATCGTTGCCAGCCGCGCTCGTTTCATAAGCGCGGCGATGCCGACAGGATGCGCTCGATCTCGCGCTCGGCCTCGTCGGTCAGGAATTGTCCGCTGCCTTCGAGGTAGGCCGCGATTTCGCGTTCGGCGGCGCGCCGGCGCGCTTCCACGACCGAATCGAACAGGCGACCGAACACACCACGCGCTTGCTTGGGCTTCGCTGTGGCGAGGAAATCGTATTGTCCATCCGCTGTGCGGGCATAAGCCATGCTGTGATTCTCCGGAGCAGAGCCTGCGAGCGAACGACTTGCACACCGGCTCTCTGTTAATTGCTGCACTGCAATATATGCGGGGAGGGGTGTGTCGCAATGGCTTGTAGCGCATGGATTCCATGCACCTGACTCATACGTTGCACTGCAATATGATCGTCACAAAGCCACAATCGGGCAAAGCGTCCTGAAAACACAGGGCCGGGGCAGCCGAACGGCCGCTTTGCCGCCGCAGGGGTTGCAGGAGGGTTAATGCTTGCGGGTTATGGCAACACCGAGCCGACGGCAATTTGCGAGGCAAACGTGCTGCTGCGGATCGACAAACGTCGCCGCAAAAGCCCTCACCAGCTCATTTCCAGCTCTTTGGAGACGTCGAGCACGTTATGCAGCGCACCGTTGACGACGTCGAAGACGCGGCGCGCGCTCGACATGCGGATGGCGTCGCCCTGCTCGAGACGGTAGATCGACGAAATGCTCGGCTTGGCGCCCGGCAGGCGGCTGACGATATCGACGATTTCCCAGCCGAGTTGCTCTTGCCTGATCTGCCGCAGGCGGGGAAATCGCGCTTTGAGGGGGCGGGCTCTTGGGCGTTTGGCCATGCGCCGTCGCGTCATTGGAGGGGCTAGGGCACAATCGCTTCAGACCAAATCGATCGCTTCGATAGCCTGTTCGTGGAGATGATCTCGCTTCGGAAACGGTCCCGCTTTTCCGGATGACGTTCTGGCTATGTGAAATGGCAATTAAATTCAAGTCATTGAATTCATTTATATTATTTGAGTTGTGGCTAAGCATTATTGACAATCATTGATAATCAATCAGTATTATACAAGTTGCATGTACTTATCTTTACGCGCGCATCCGGCCAGCCTGAGGGAAAAACAAAATACAATAAGTCGGTCCAGTCGCCGCCAGCATCGCAGACCCTGCGAGCCCGCCGCGGAAGCCTCCGCCGCCGAGGCGATCGAGCTTGCGCGTATCGCCCACGAATTGGCAATCGAGGCGCTCGGCATGGCGAAATCGGCGCGCGCCGTCGGTCTTACGTCGGTTGGCTTTCTCCTCGAAAGCGCCGCGCTTGAGGCCGGCGCGCAAGCGGCCGCAATGCAGTGGCCGGAAGACAGCGCCGAAACTTGAACCTCACTTGCGTTCGCGGCGAGCAGAGCACAGGGCGACCGTGCTAGCATGCACGGCGGCGTTCCAGATGCATTAAGGCCGAGAATGGTCGTCCGTTATTTTCAATATCCGGCTGCCGCCTTCGGGCTCGCCGCGATGGGGCTCGGCCTTGCCCAGCTGCTCGGCGCGTCCGACGCCTTCGCCTTTTCGGCGTCCTTCGCGTGGTGCCCCGAAGCCTCGCCGAATTTTCAGCTTAACGAAGTGCCGGCCGGAACGGTGAACTTGCAATTCGCCATGACGGATCTCGACAAGCCCGGCTTTCACCACGGCGGCGGAACGGTCGGTTATCGCGGGCAACCGGAGGTGCCATGCGGCGCGTTCTCGACCGGCTTCATCGGTCCGGCGCCGCCGCCGGGCGAGGTCCATACTTACCAGTTCACCGTCAGGGCGCTCGGAGCGAACGGCGCGGTGCTGGCGACGACGAGCGCGCGGCGCAAGTTCCCGGAGTGAATTCGTCGCGGCGCAGGCCCGTCGGCTGTTCGCAATCCTACAGCGCTGCGACCGCGCTGACCTCGATCAGAAACTGCTCCTGAACCAGGCGATCGACGATCAACAGCGTGTTCGGCGGATAAAGGCCGTTCTGGAACAGCTTCGGAAATTCCCGCGTGCGAAAGGCCATGAACCGCGGAATGTCCTGCGAGTGCACGAGATAGGTGGTGAATTCGACGAGATTGGCGAAGCTTGCGCCCTGCGAGGCAAGCGCCGCGCCGATATTGGCGAAGAGCAGACCGCACTGTGCATCGAAATCGGACGGCGCCTTGCCGTCCTTGGTCGGCGCCGACCTGACCGGCGACGAACAGAAACTCCGACGCTTTGACGCGCGTCAATTGCGAATATTGCCCGAGCGGCTTGCCGAGCGTTTCGGGATTGAGAATTTGAATGTGGGCCATAGCGTGCTCCGCAGCGCCTGAGGAAACGGAGCCGCAGACTATCGCGGTATCGCCATCGGCGGCCAGCACTTGCGGGCCGTGATTGCCTTCCCATCTGTGCGAGGCGGGCCAGCGGTCAGCGAGGACGGACGGCAATGAGCTTCTCACGCGCGGGTTTCGCCGCTTTTCAATTCGCCGACGCCGGCCCCTTCGATGCGACGTCGCGGCGCGCCGCGCTCGACCGGCTCGACATGCTGGCGACCGCGTTCGACACCGCGTTCATCCTGCCGGGCACCAATGTGCGGTTTGGCGTGGAATCGCTCCTTCGTCTCGTGCCCGGTGTCGGCGACGCGATCGCCTCCATGCTGTCGTTTTATTTGCTCTATGAAGCGCGCCGGCTCGGCGTGCCGCGGCTGTTGCTGGCGCGCATGCTCGGCAATGTCTTGCTCGAAGGCGCGGTCGGCGTGGTACCGCTGGCCGGCGATGCTTTCGACGTGTTCTTCCGCGCCAATCGGCGCAATGTCGCGCTGTTGCGCAAGCACTTCGCCCAGGTCGGCTACTGAAACCTTGCGGTAATTTGGCGAAAGCCTAGCCGGCCTTTTTCCAGTCCGCGTCGCGCGCTTTCTTCTTGGCGTCCGAGCGGGCGATACTCTTGATCTTGGCCAGCGGCCGGCCGGATTTTTCCGCGATGTCGCGGTCCTGTTCGATCAAAAAGCCATGCGCCGGCTTATCGCCGTCGATGCCGCCGAGGAGCGCGCGCGGCACCTTGCGATTGGAACGCTGCGTGCCGTCCTCATAGAGGACGTCGAACATGACGAATTCGGAATTCAGTCCCGGCTTCCTTGGCATGATTCTTCTCCGTCTTGTTGGAGCATGATTATTTGCAAAACGCGACTTGCCCAGTGTGGAATCACGCTCGGGGCGATTATGAACGAAAACGCCGGCGCCATTATGACGCCGGCGCCCTATATATGCCGTCAGTTACGCCGCTTGCAGATTGGTGGCTGCGGACTTGCCGCTGCGCCGGTCGGCTTCGATGTCGAAGCTGAGCTTCTGGCCTTCGTTGAGCGTGCTCATGCCGGCGCGCTCGACGGCGGAGATGTGAACGAACACATCCGGGCCGCCCGCGTCCTGGACGATGAAGCCGTAACCCTTTTGGGCGTTGAAAAACTTGACGGTACCTTTGGCCATGCGGCCCTCCATTTGAAACGCATCATGCGTTTTGCGGCCGTGCGAACCATTCACACGGCCTTCAATCCGGATTTTGCGTTGCTTGGGAAAGGCCCTCGTGGGCGAGACGGCAAGGCAGGCTAAATCGCGAATGGCGCCTATATAGTGGCGCTTTGCCGGTTTGGCAATCGCGCTGCCTTACCGGCCCGGAGCAGCGTTAATCGGTTCCCTCGACAATACGGATGTCGCGCACCGCGCCGTTGCCGAGCGCTTTGAGGGCCTCTTGGTAAGCTGGGCTGTTATAGGCGGCGATCGCCTTCTCCAAGCTCGGAAATTCCGAAATCACGATGCGCTCTTTCTGTCCGGATTCGAAGGCAGCCGTCGCCGTGCCGCGCGCGATGTAGCGGGCGCCGAACGGCGTCACCGCCGGCGGCGCCAGCTTGGCGTAGGCCGCGAGCTTTTGCGGGTCGGAGATCGAGCGATAACAGGTCACCCAGTAGGCTTTCGGCATCGTAACACTCCATGCAGGGGATGCGTCGTGCAGCGGCCAGGAGTAACATTCCGCAGGAGCGCATAACAGGCGAAAAACGCCAAAACGGGAGACGGACGATGTCATTTTTCAGCGCGTTGTTCGGCAGCGGTAAATCTGCGCCGCCCGCAAGGCTCTCCGACCCGGTCGAATACAAGGGTTTTGTCATCCGCGCCGCGCCCTACAAGAACAACGGCCACTATCAGACCGCGGGCGTCATCGCGCGCGAGATCGGCGGCGAACGCAAGGAACACCGCTTCATCCGCGCCGATGCCTACGCCTCATACGACGATGCGGTGACTTTTACGATCAACAAGGCGCGCCAGATCATCGATCTGCAGGGCGAGCGGATGTTCGATTAGACGTGAACCGGTGGTCGTCGCTGCTTTAGGACAGACCCTCGACGATGCGTTAATCGCGGTTGCGGCGCCCTGCCAAGCACTTTGAGCGCGGCCTGATAGCCGGCGTCCGTCGTGCGCCGCGAGCGCTTTCTCGACGCTATCGAACTCGACGATCACGATGCGCTGGATTATGCCGTTGTCGTAGGCCTTGGCGGCGGTACCGCGCGACCAGAAAGCGGCCACCCGCGGCGGTGATCGCCGGACCGGCAAGCTTGGCGTATTCCGCGAAAGCATCCGGGTCGGAGATCGAAAAATAGGTCGAAATCAAATAGCCCTTGGCCATGATCGTCTCCCTTTAAATTCAGTCAGGGGCAGATTAGCGAGGCCGATCGGCGAAAGCGAGGCCCGGCTTGCCGGACGGCGGTCTAGGCTGCCGCTTCGTCGGCCGGGTCGGCCTTTTCGGCCTTGAGCCGTTTGAGCAGCGCTCGCAGGGAGACGATTTCGGCTTCCAGCATGGCGAGGCGCTGAACAACATCCGTGGCGCTCGGCGAAGCATCGGCGGCGGCGCGCTCCGTCTCGGTGAAACCAAGCCCGATCTCGTCGTTGCGGCGCCACTGGACCCGCGCGCGGAGCGTCTGGTCGCGCTGCGGAATATAGAGCTCCACCACGTCGGGGAGCGTCACCGTGTCGGAAAAGATGATGCGGGCGCCCTTTTCGGACAGGTCGCGGATGAGGCAGGCCAGCGCTCCGCGCTTGCGGCTGACATAGACAAAGCCGCGCAGGAAGCTCTTGCTGCGTCTCGATCCGCGGCGTTCGCCCATCGTCCCCTCATCGGCGCGCACATCGCCCAATAGACAATACGCTTGCGACGCTTAATGCCGCCTTACCGCGGAATCGGCGCGGAAAAGCGGGGAAAATGCTCTGCTTTCAGCGTGTTGGACCGAAGTGCCGCAGCCCGCCCGGTGCCGCAAAATCACCAGCTTGAAAACAGCCGGTCGAGGTCATAGACGGCGGCGCCGAGCACGCAAACCAAGAGGCCGCCACCGATCAGGCCGAGCATGACGGCCGAATTCACGCGAGCAAGCGTATGCCTGTCGAAATGAGCCTTGTCGGCGAGATGGGCCATATCCCTGTCCCCTGGCAGCTAGCTGCCCTCGCTTCGACGCCCCTCCCTGAACTAACTGTAAGTTCGACTCACGATTTTAGCATCCTCCGCCCCAACAAGCCAGCATTGCATGCGCTGCTTGGCTTGCCGGCCCATGGCCGCAAAGTCACGACCCATCGCAAGGCCGGCGGATTTGGCCTAACCTTGGTGTCTGCCGACAACAAAGGATGCCCGAGGAGAAAAGCGATGCACGTTTTTAGCGTGGTGGATCAGGCCGAATTCGATCCGAAGAAACATGTCGAAAAAATTCTCGGCAGGATCGAAGCCGGCGATGTGACCGTCGCCTGCTGGGAGCCGGGCCAGATCAGCCCCTATCATTGCCACCCGCACGCCACCGAGATCTACTTCTGCTTCGAAGGCGGCGGCGCGATGCGCACGCCGACGCAAAACGTTACGGTTGTTCCCGGCGCCTTCGTCGTCCATCCGCCCGGTGAGGTGCACGAATATGCCAACGGGCCGCAACGCACCCTCTTATTCCGGGTCCGCTACGGCAGCGACATGGCCGCGCGACATCTGGACTGGCGTGGCCGGCCGGGCTGGACACAAAGCGCCGAGGATGCCGGTTATTATCGCCGGCATCCGGTGGCCTAGTCACCCGCCCGCGCGGTTACTGGTTCATAACCGTAGCCACGCCTGCGTCGGCAGCAATCGAGAAAGGTGAAGATCGATGTTCAAAAAACCGCATTGTCCGGTCATCGCAATCGAGGAGCATTATTGGGACGAGGAACTCGCCAAGACCTATAGCGGCGGCGAGGCCGGCCGCCCCGGCGAACAATCCAAGCGGCTTTATGATTTCGATGCGCTCCGCATCGAGGAAATGGACGAGGCCGGTATCGACATTCAGGTGATCTCGCACGGCGCGCCGTCGGCGCAGAAACTGCCGGCTGAGACCGCCGCCGCCTTGACCCGCCGCGTCAACGACCGGCTGCACGCCGTCGTCGCCGGCAACCCGCGTTTTGCCGCCTTCGCCGCCTTACCCACCGCGGTTCCGGAAGCGGCCGCCGACGAGCTCGAACGCACCGTCAAGCTCGGCTTCAAAGGCGCCATGCTGCACGGTCTCGCCAACGGCGTTTTCCTCGACCACAAGCGGTTCTGGCCGATCTATGCGCGCGCCGAAGCGCTCGACGTGCCGATCTATCTGCATCCGTCGCTGCCAAACGCCGACGTCATGCGCATCTATTACGAGGACTACGTTAAGGACTTCCCGATGGTGGCGCGGCCGGCGTGGGGCTATACCGTCGAGACCGCGACGCTTGCCATACGTCTCGTGCTCTCCGGCGTGTTCGAGCAGCATCCCAAGCTGAAAATCATTTTGGGCCATCTCGGCGAGACGTTGCCGTTTCTGGTGTGGCGCATCGATCAGGCGCTGGCGCGGCCGGGGCAAAAGGCGATGAGCTTCCGCGACATTTTTTGCGGCAATTTCTACATCACGACGAGCGGCAATTTCTCCAATCCGGCGCTGCTCTGCTGCGTGATGGAAATGGGCATCGACCATATCCTGTTCGCCGTCGACTGGCCGTTCGTGGCCAATCCGCCGGCGACGCAATGGATGCAAGGCGTGCCGCTGTGCGACGAAGACAAGGCCAAGATCCTTTCCGGCAATGCCAAACGGCTGTTGCGGATGTGACG
>CAWFLM010000035.1:0-16022 GCA_963816565.1 uncultured Alphaproteobacteria bacterium
CGCCGCCTTACGCAGAGCCATAGCCGCGGGCGAGAACTCGCCGGCCGCTCGGCCGGCGCCCCTTTGGCGATCTCGGCCGCCTCGCCGACCAGCCGCCACAGCCGCTGCACGAAACGCCAGGCGCCCTGGACGCCGCGCTCGGTCCATTCGATGTCGCGCTCCGGCGGCGTATCCGACAGCATGAACCAGCGCGCCATGTCGGCGCCAAAGACGTCGATGATCGCTTCGGGGTCACGGTTCTTCTTCGACTTCGACATCTTCTCGAACGGGCCGATGTCACCTTCTTCGTTCGTGCACCTTGCGAGAAGCCTCGTCGCCGTCGGTCTCGATCTACTTCCGGCCGGCGCACCCATGGGCCGTTTTCGTCACGATAGGTCTCGTGCACGACCATGCCTTGCGTGAAAAGCCCGGCGAAAGGCTCGTCGATTCCGGCATGGCCGGTTGCTTTCATCGCGCGCGTGAAGAACCGGCATAGAGCAGATGCAGGATCGCGTGCTCGATGCCGCCGATATATTGATCGACAGGCATCCAATCATCGACCCTCGGCCGATCGGTCGGCGCGTGCGTGATCCACGGATCGGTGAAGCGCGCGAAATACCAGGACGAGTTGACAAACGTATCCATCGTGTCGGTGTCGCGCGCGCGCCTGCCGCCGCATTGCGGGCAGGTCGACGTGTTTCCAGGTCGGATGGTGGTCGAGCGGATTGCCCGGCCGGTCGAAAGTCACATCCTCCGGCAACGTCACCGGCAGATCGTTTTCCGTCACCGGCACGACGCCGCATTTCTCGCAATGGACCATCGGGATCGGACAGCCCCAATAGCGCTGGCGCGAAACGCCCCAGTCGCGCAGGCGGAAATTGATGGCGGTGCGCCACGGGCCGGTTGCCGCGCAGTCTCTTCTCCAGCCGCTGCGCCACTTCTTCTTTGCCTGCGCCATCGTCATTCCGTCGAGGAAGCGCGAATTGATCATGCGTGCCGTCGCCGACATAGGCCGTGTCGGCGATGACGAAAGTCTTCGGGTCCTGGCCCGGCGGAAAGACCACCGGCAGATTGCCGAGCCGTATTTGTTGGCAAAATCGAGGTCGCGCTGGTCGTGCGCCGGGCAGCCGAAAATGGCGCCGGTGCCATAGTCCATCAGAACGAAATTCGCGACATAGACGGGCAGCTTCCAGTTCGGATCGAACGGATGCACCGCCTTGATGCCGGTGTCGAAGCCGAGCTTCTCGGCGGTCTCGATCGCTGCTTGCGCGGTGCCGCGATGCCGGCATTCCTCGATGAATTCGGCGAGCGCCGGATTTTTCGCCGCCGCCGCCGCCGCCAGCGGATGATCCGGCGCCAGCGCCATAAACTTGGCGCCGAACAACGTGTCCGGCCGCGTGGTGAAGATTTCGAGCTCGCTTTCGCCGTTCGGCGTGGTCTTTAGATCGAGCGCAAAGCGGACAGCAACCTTCCGAGCGGCCGATCCAGTTCTTCTGCATCAGCCGGACTTTTTCCGGCCAGCGATCGAGCGTGTCGAGCGCGTCGAGCAGCTCGTCGCGAATAATCGGTGATCTTGAAAAACCATTGCGTCAGCTTGCGCCGCTCGACCAGCGCGCCGGAGCGCCAGCCGCGGCCCTCGATCACCTGCTCGTTGGCCAGCACCGTCTGTCGACCGGATCCCAGTTCACCTTGCGCTTCTCGCGCTCGACCAGGCCGGCGCCGCAGAAAATCGAGAAACATTTTCTGCTGATGCTTGTAATAGGCCGGATCGCAGGTCGCGATCTCGCGGCTCCAGTCGAGCGACAGCCCCATCGATTTGAGCTGCTCCTTCATCGCCGCGATATTGTCGTAGGTCCACGCCTTGGGATGGACCTTGCGCTCCATCGCGGCGTTCTCGGCCGGCATGCCGAAGGCGTCCCAGCCCATCGGATGCAGCACGTTGAAGCCCATCGCGCGCTTGAAGCGCGCCACCACGTCGCCCATCGTGTAGTTGCGGACGTGGCCCATATGGATGCGCCCCGACGGATAGGGGAACATTTCCAGCACATAATATTTCGGCCGCGGGTCGTCGTTCTTCGTGGCGAAGATTGCGCGCTCGTCCCAGATTTTCTGCCAGCGCGCCTCGGAGTCGCGGGCGTTGTAGCGGTCGGAATGCCTTGATTCTGCGGTCACTTTCGGGCCTTCGCTGCGGCGCTGACTAGGACCATGAATGGCGAAAAGCGTCAACCGACCGGACGTGAACGTTGACAAGTTGACGGGCCTCGCCCAAGTATTACCTCAATATTGGAGGTAATACTTCCATGAGCACGACTGTCACTCGCAAAGGTCAAGTCACAATTCCCAAGGCGGTCCGCGACCGGCTCAACCTTAAGCCGGGAAGCGCGGTCGATTTCGAGCTCACGCCGGACGGCCAGTTCGTCCTGGCGAAGGCCGGAAAGAAGCCGGCGGCTCCCGTTAAAAGCCGGTTCGGCCGCATACGCGGCGTTCTGAAAGGCGACATGACGACCGACGAGATCATGGCGCTGATGCGTGGCGATCCCGCCGAGGTATGATCCTCGTCGACACCAATATTCTGTTGGACGTAGTGACCGATGACCCGGCATGGGCGGACTGGTCGCAGCAACGACTCGAAGCAGCGGCGCTGCGCGACCGGCTGGCGATTAATCCTGTGGTCTATGCCGAGTTCTCAGCCGCTTCCGGCGAATTCGAAGATCTTGATGCAATGCTTGCTTCGGTGGAGATTGGCGTGGCCGACATGCCACGGTCGGCGCTGTTCCTCGCTGGCCAGGCGTTCAAAACTTACCGAAGCCGAGGTGGCCCACGGACCAGCATCCTTCCCGATTTCTTTATCGGCGCCCAGGCCGCGGTTTTGGCTGCGCCGCTGATCACCCGCGATGCCGGCAGGTATCGGACGTATTTCCCCACCCTTGAGCTGATTGCGCCGAGTTAGGCGCGCGGCGACAGCGTTCAGGAATTCAGCATGCAATACACCACCCTTGGCCGCACCGGTCTGCGCGTCAGCGTTGCCGGGCTCGGCACCGGCGGCTTTTCCCGCATGGGGCTCAAATCCGGCAAGACCGAGGATGAGGCTGCGCGCCTCGTCCTCGACGCCGTCGAGCTCGGTATCAATTTCATCGACACCGCGCCGCCCTATGGCACCGAGGGCGTGGTCGGCAAGGCGCTCAAATCGTTACCGCGCGACAAAGTCGTGGTCGCGACCAAATCGAGCGTCCGCCGCAACGACGAATGGTGGACGCCGGAACGCATGGTCGCAAGCCTCGACAATTCGCTCCGCCTCATGGGCACCGACTATGTCGACCTGTTCAATCTGCACGGCGTCGAGCCGCAAATGTACGATTATGCGCTCAACACCCTCGGTCCGGCGCTGATCGCCCAGAAGGCGAAGGGCAAGATCCGGCATATCGGGCTGACCGAGAATCCGATCGTCGATCTCACCAACGAGACGCTCAAGCGCGCGCTGCACGATCCCGTCTGGGAAGTCTTCATGGTCGGCTTTCACATGATGCACCAGGGCGCGCGGAAAAACGTGTTTCCGGCAACGCGCGCAAACGGCGTGGGCACGCTGTTGATGTTCGCGGTGCGCAGCATCTTCGCCGACCCGCCGCGCGTCGCCCGCGAGATGAAGGAGCTGGCCGCCAAGGGGCTGGTCGAGAAATGGCTCGGCGACACCGACGACCCGCTGGGCTTTCTCCTGCACGAGCACGGCGCGGCCAACATGATCGAGGCGGCCTACCGCTTCGCCCGGCACGAGCCCGGCGTCGACGTCGTGTTATTCGGCACCGGCGACGCCGAGCATCTGCGCAGCAACGTGGCGTCGCTCCTCAAGCCGCCGTTGCCGGAAGCCGACCGCGCCAAGCTCGCGGCGCTGTTCGGCCACTCCAAGGCATCGGGCTCGACAGCCATCAGGGCCGCACCCGGTAATTCTTAGAACACCGCGCCGGCGGCATCGCGGCGCAACACCTTGCCGGGCAGTGCGCCGGTATGGACCGCGTTTTCGACGACCGGCACGCCGTTGACCAGCACCGTGGTGCGCGGGCCGCTCGGATAGCGATGCGGATCGGCGTAGGTCGCCCGCTCCTCGAAGTCGGCGGCATCGAACACCGTCACGTCGGCGCGATAACCGACCCGGAGCAGACCGCGGTCGGCGAGCTTGAGCGCACGGGCGGTCGCCCCGGTCATCTTGTGGATTGCCGTTTCGAGCGGGATCAAAGCAAGCTGCCGCGCATAATGGCTCAAGACGCGCGGAAACGTGCCGTAGAAGCGCGGATGCGGGATGCCCTGGGCGGTGATGCCGTAGTCGGCGACGCAATTGCCGTCGGAGCCGACCAAGGCGAACGGCGAGCGGATCATGTCCTGCACGTCGTCCTCGGCGATCGAGATCACGAGAACGCGGGTCGCGCCGCGATCCTCGATCAGATAATCGCAGAGCACATCGATCGGGTCGGCGCCTCGTTCGCGCGCCAATTCGGCGATGCTGCGGCGCGCATAGTGCGGCAGATGCGGCGAGATCGAAATCCGCACGCAATCCCAATCCGGAATGCGGCCCCAATTGTTGAGCCCATCGCGCGCGATTTCGGCGCGGATCCGCACGCGCGTCTCCGGCAGCTTTAGACGCGCCAGCATGTCGGGCACGCCGCCGGCTTGCACCCATTGCGGCAGCAGATTTTTCAGCGGATTGCTGCCGACATTATAAGGATAGGAGTCGCAATCGACGTCGACGCCGCGGGCCTTGGCCGCGGCGATCATGTCCAGCGCTTTGCCGCTTTGCTCCAATTGTCGAGGCCGGAGCATTTGAAATGCACGATCTCGACATGAAGCTTGCAAGCCTCGGCGATGTCGATCGCTTCCTGCAACGCGTCGAGCACCTTGTTCGATTCGTCGCGCAGATGCGTGAAGTAGCCGCCGTTGTAACGCATGACGATGTGGCACAACGCGACGATTTCGTCCGGCGCCGCATAAGAGCCCGGCGCCGTGAACAAGCCGGTGGAAAGTCCGAGCGCACCGGCCCGCAAGCCGTCTTCGAGCAGATCGCTCATCGCCTGGAGTTCGCCGGCGGTCGGGGCGCGGTCGGCCATGCCCATGACCATCAGACGCAGCGTATTGTGGCCGATCAGCATGCCGGCGTTCACGGCGGTCGCCGGGAAGCTGTCGAGATAATGCGGGAAGCTTGTTTCCCGGAACGGCAGCCACGGCGCGCTCGGCGACAAATAATCGCGCAACAACTCGACCTTGCCCGGCAACACCGGCGCGACCGAAAAGCCGCAATGGCCGATGATCTCGGTGGTGACGCCTTGGCGCACCTTGCTTTCGGCCTTGGGATTGATCGGCAGCGTGAAATCCGAATGCGTCTTGATGTCGATAAAGCCGGGCGCGACCGCGAGACCCGACACGTCGATGTCGCGATGGGCTTGGCCCGGCGCATCGCCGAGGGCGGCAATGCGGCCGTCGGCGATGGCGAGGTCGCCGCGTTGTCCGGGGCGCCCGCTGCCGTCGTAGAGCGTGCCGCCGCGCAAGATCAGGTCGTACATCGGCCCGATCCGCTGGGATTATGAGGTTCGCGCATCATTCCGGATGGTCTTCCGGCCAGCCGTTGCAGTGGGCGCGCTCGTGACGGACATAGGCGCGCAAATCCTTCACCGGGCCGTTACGCGGAATGACGAGGTAGCATCTGTTTTTAATCACCCAGGAACAGGCATCGGCCTGCGCGCCCATATGCGCGCAGGCGCGCCGCGCTTCTTGCAGCGGCAGCACGCGTTCGATCACCGATCCGGCATAGGGGTGATTGTAGCGCAGCGGCGGTTCGAGAACGTAGATCGGCATGGTCCGTTGCCTCAAGCGAGTTCTTTGGCGATCCACGCCGTGATCGACCGCCGCGTCGGCGACCAGCCGAGCGCAGCCGCAGCTTTGCCACGCACGCGGCTGTTGGAGCCGAGCGAATAGACCGCCGTGGCGCGGCCCCAGGCCGCAATCGCTTCCTCCGCCGGCCAGGATTGCGCGACGCCGAGATTAAGCCGAGCGGCGATGGCTTTCGCGATCTCGCTTAGGTTTTCCTCACCGCTCTCGACATAGATGAAGCTGCCGGCCGGGGCTTTGGTCAGCGCCAGCACGTAAAGCGCCGCAACGTCGGCGATATGCACGTTCGACCAGCGGTTCAGTCCGCGCCCGATATAGCGCACCACGCCCGACGCTTTGGCCTGGCGCACCAGCGCCGGAATTTGCACGCTTTGCGCCGGCGGCCCCAAGGCGTGTGGCCGTAGATCATGGTGTTGCAGAGCACGATGCCGCGTGCGGCGAGCACCAGCCGGTCGATGGCGACGCGCGCGGCCTTGTCGGCGACCGGCGCGATCTGGTCGCCTTCATGAAAGATACGATCGGACGGCTCGCCCATGGCGAGGTCGGCGACGATGCTCGAGCCGCTGGAGTGGATGAAGGCCTTGCCGGAACCGGCTAGTGCGGCGAGCAGGGCCTCCACCGCGCCGCGATGATCGCTCGATGCGGCGTTGACGACGGCGTCGGCGGCGCGGGCCTCCTCGCGCAGCAATGCGGCATCGTCGAGCGAGCCGACCACCGGCTCGACGCCATGCGCCGCAACCGTGTCGGCCTTGGCTCTATCGCGAACCAGGCCGCGCACGCGATGGCCGGCGGCGATCAGCGCCACCGCCGCGGCGCCGCCGATATAGCCGTTCGCTCCGGTGAGGAAGATGCGCATCCGGCGTTTCTCCTGTACTCCCGTAGGCGGGTGACTGTGGACGCGTCAAATCGTTCTCGCGGCGCGCCAAAGCGTCCGAGTTTTGCAAAAAGCCTGTTACGAAGCTCCCCCGAATAAAGGGGAGTGCAGCGCCGGGAGGCGCCAGGGTCGTGGGCCGCGCCACGCGGGCGAATGTTGCCACTCGCTCGCGCTTCGGGCGCGGCGCGCGCCACAGAACGATCCGCTTGCGCGAACCGCCTGCTTCGGGCGCGCTGCGCCTCCCGGCGCTCCACCCGCGGCTCTCGCCGGGGCGGCCGGCCGCCACGGCTTCGAACCGCACCCGCCGCAGCTTTGGGCTCGCCTCCGGAGGCGCCCTCGCCGTGCGGGATTTTGACTCGCCACATCACGTAATCAATTCAGTGACGATTGTCAAGAGTGGTCCCCTTACAAGTGACAAGGATTCAGCCGGCGAAGCAGGCCGACCCATTCCCGGGCTACAACCCCTTGCCGACAATCGAAATATCGCTGCCGTCCCGATAGGCCGGGTTCTTCCAGCCGTTCTCGTCGTAGTCGGCCATGCATTTTTCGACCAGCGCTTCCATCTGCTTGAGCCGCCCGGAGAACTGCGCCTGCTGCAGCTGGAACACGCGAATGAGCTCGTGGCTGCCGGAATAGTTCATCTCGTAAAGCTCGTGGCGGGCGCCGAACTCGGTGCCGATGGCGTCCCATAAGAGCTTCATGATCTTGATGCGCTCCTTGTAGTCGATGCCGTTCGAGCCGCGCACGTATTTGGCGAGATATTTGTCGACGTTGGGATTTTTGAAGTCGAGCGCGTGCGACGGCAGATAGATCAGGCCGGAGGCGACCACCTTTTCGACGATGTTGCGCACCGCCGGATAGGCTTCGGTCATGAACAGCCGGTAGGTCGCCGAGCCCTGCGAATTCGGCAGCACCGCGCCGTTGACCCACGGCTCGGGATTGCAGGCCATGGCATCCGTGAGCGACCAGAAAAGATTCCTCCAGCCGATCACTTCGCCGATCTGCGCCTGCACGCCGCGAAACTCCTCGACGCCGGTGGCGCGCGCAGCCTTGTAGAGAAGCGCTGAGATGAAATCGAGTTTGACCGCGAGCCTCGTGCAGCCCTGCATGGTGAAGCCGTTGAAGAAACCCGACTTCGGATAAAAATTCTTCAGCCGATCGATGTCGCGATGGATCAGCACGTTTTCCCAGGGGATGAACGCATTGTCGAACACGAAAATCGCATCGTTCTCGTCATAGCGCGACGTCAGCGGATAATCCCACGGCGAGCCTGTCGCGGCGGCGGCGAATTCATAGGACGGCCGGCAGATCAATTTGATGCCCGGCGTGTTCATCGGCGCGATGAACATCACCACCATGGCCGGATCGGTGATCTCCTGGCCCATATTCTGACCGAGGAAATTGTAATTGGTCAGCGCCGAATTGGTGGCGACGACTTTGGCGCCGGAGACGTAAATCCCGGCGTCGGTCTCTTTCTGAATGGTGATGTAGACGTCCTTGACCTGTTCGACCGGCTTGTTGCGGTCGATCGGCGGATTGACCAGCGCATGGTTGAGGAACAGCACCGCTTCCTGGCCGCGCTTGTACCAGGCGCGCGCATTGTCGGCGAATTTGCCGTAGAACTCGGCGTTGGCGCCGAGCGTGTTGAGGAAGGCGGCCTTGTAATCGGGGCTGCGGCCGAGCCAGCCGTAGCTGATGCGGGCCCAGGCGGCGATGGCGTCGCGCTGCGCGATGACGTCGTCGCGCGAACGCGCCACCTTGAAGAATTTCATGGTGTAGCCGCCGGAGCCGGTATCGGTCGGCGCGGTAAGCACGTCCTTGGTCGCCTGGTCGTGCAGCGCATCGTAAAGCAGCGCCACCGAGCGGGCCGAGTTGCGGAACGCCGGATGCTCGGTGACGTCCTTGACCCGCTCGCCGTAAATATAAATCTCCCGGTCGTCGCGCAGCAACTCCAGGAACTCCGCACCGGTGAACGGGCGCTTCTTGTCGGCGATCAGTTCTTCGGGGTGCTGCGGCATCGAGATGACTCCGTAATCAATGAATTTCGTATCCCCGGATGCGGCGCAGCGCGAAGCGGTGCACCGCTGATCCGGGGCCGTCGAATACTCGGCTTTGGTGCTGGGGGATTGTACCGATCCGCGGGTCTGCAGCGCACCACTTCGTGCTGCGCCGCGCCCGGGAAACGATCGCCATTATCCTTTCGCGCGCTGGCAGGCTTCCCACAGGCTTTGCGCCGTGGCCGGCATTTCCAGATGCGCGCCGGCGCCGTTCGGGATGGCGTCGGCCACCGCGTTCATCACCGCGGCGATCGCCGCCGTGGTGCCGGCTTCGCCGACGCCCTTGACGCCGAGCGGATTGGTGGTGGCCGGCACATTATGCATCGCTTCGCGCAGCAGAGGCATGTCCTCGGCGCGCGGCATGGCGTAGTCCATGAACGAGCCGGTGACGAGCTGGCCGGAG
The DNA here is from genome assembly GCA_963816565.1 of uncultured Alphaproteobacteria bacterium. Taxonomy (GTDB): domain Bacteria; phylum Pseudomonadota; class Alphaproteobacteria; order Rhizobiales; family Xanthobacteraceae; genus BOG-931. Next base: position 9,188 of record CAWFLM010000035.1, read on the forward strand.
TCGGCGTCGTAAACCGTACGCTCCATCAGCGCCTGGCCGAGGCCAGAGGCGATGGCGCCGTGGAGCTGGCCGGCGACGATCATGGTGTCGAGCGGATTGCCGCAATCGTCGACCGCGGCATAGGTCACGACCTGCATGTGCCCGGTCGCCGGATCGATCTCGACCTCGGCGATGTGGACGCCGTTCGGGAAAGTCTGCGGCGTCTCGCTCACGGTCTTGGTGTCGAGGTCGTCTGCAATCTCGCCGCGTTTTTTCATCTCAGCGGCACGCGCCGCGACCTCGAACAGCGAGACGCGGCGGTCGGTGCCGACCACTTCGAACGCGCCGTTCTGGTAAGCGATGTCGGCCTCGCCAGCTTCGAGCATGGTCGCGGCGATCGGCTTGCCTTTGGCGAGGATCGCGTCGATCGCCTTCACCACCGAATGACTCACCGTCATGCCCGAGCGTGAGCCGACTGAGGCATAGCCGGGCAGCTCGTTGGATGAATCGCCGTGGCGATGCGGAATTTTTTCCGGAGGAATGCCGAGCCGCTCGCCGATCAGGCGGGAGAACACCGTGGCATGGCCCTGGCCGGTGTTCTGCACGTTGAGCCGCAGCTGCAGCGTCTCGTTGCCCGGAAATTCCAGCAAGGCGCTTTCGGTCGGCGAGCCGCCGGCATGTTCGAGCATGCAGCAAATGCCGAGCCCGCGATATTTGCCGCGCTTTTGCGCCTCGCGCCGGCGCTGCTTGAAGTTTTGGTAATCGGCAAGCTCCAGCGCCTTGTCGAGGATCGGCTCGAAGTCGCCGGAATCGATCATGGTGCCGACCTGGGTCTTGTACGGGAAGGCCGACTTTTTGATCAGATTGCGCCGCCGCAGCCTAACCGGATCGATGCCGGTGACGCGCGCTGCTTCGTCAACCACGCGTTCCAGCGCATAGATCGATTCCGGCCGGCCAGCGCCGCGATAGGGCGCCGTCGGCAGCGTATTGGTGTAGGCGCATTTCACGCCGATATCGATCTTGGGAATGTCGTACATGCCGGGCAGGCAGCGGGTGAAGGAGAGCGTCGGGATATTGGCGCCGATGGCGCCGAGATAAGCGCCCATGTTGCCGACGCTGCGGATGCGCAGCGCCAGGAACTTGCCTTTGTCGTCGAGCGCCAGCTCGACTTCCGAAAACGTATCGCGCGCCTGATTGTCGGACAGGAACGCTTCCGAGCGGCCCGACATCCAGTGCACTGGGCGGTTAAGCTTTTTCGCCGCCATCAAGAGCGCCATGTATTCCGGATAGGCCGAGGTTTTCAGCCCGAACGCGCCGCCGACGTCTTCGGTGATGACGCGCAATTTCTCCTTCGGCCAACTCATGATGCCGAGAATGTTCTCGCGCATGGCGCCGGCGCTCTGCGAGCAGGTGCGCAATGTGTAGGCGTCGCGCGCGGCATCGTAGCTCGCGGTAGCGCCGCGCGGCTCCATCGAGGCGACGCAGATGCGTTGATTCATTTCGCTGATCCGCGCGACATATTTGGCCGAGGCGAAAATGCGCTCGACCTCGGCGGCATTGGCGGCTGGATCGGCGGCCGGTCCCGGCCAATCGACCGCGAGATTGTTGGGCGTCTCCGGCCAGACTTGCGGCGCGCCGGTTTTGAGCGCATCGCGCGCGTCGGTCACCGGCGTGAGCGGCTGGTATTCGACATTGACGAATTCGCTGGCGTCTTGCGCCGTAAGCGCGCGCTCGGCGACCACCATGGCCACCGCTTCGCCGATGTGCAGCACGCGATCTTTGGCCAGTGCCGGCCGGTTGGTGACGATGAGCTTTGCGCCGTTGCGGCCCGGCAATGGCGGATGCCGCGAAATATTGCCGATGCCTTCCATGTCGGCCGCGGTCAATACCGCGACAACGCCGGGCATGCCCGCGGCGCCCGCCGTTTCGACGCTGACGACGCGGGCGAAGGCGTGCGGCGAGCGCATGAAATAGGCATAGGCCTGGTTCGGCAGTGGCGCGTCGGCGATATAGCTGCCGTGGCCGCGGACCAGAACGTCGTCCTCGACGCGGCCGTGGAAGGAATGCGTAGCGGCGGCGGTCTGCGCGGCAGTCTTGGCGTCCATGCTAGGTTCCGGGAGTGTTTGATCGGGTGTTAGGGCGGCCCTTTATAGCGGAAAGTGGCGCGGGAAAACCCACCCCTCAAGCGCCTTGAACGACCGCCTCCGCATAGCTTGCATGCTTCTTCGGGTTATGCGCAAAACATCCCGCGCCAGCCCGGGGAGAGACAATGGTCCGCACCATCGACACCCACACCCACATCCTTGCCGACGCGACCATCAAGCTCCTGCAGAAGGAGATCCCGAAGCTTGGGCTCAAGCTCACCCCGTATGACGACGACAATTCGGTGATCGAAGTCGCCGGCGTGCCGTACCGGCCGTTTCCGCGCGGCGGGCATAATGTCGAGCGGCGCTTTGCCGACATGGATGCCGCCGAGGTCGATGTGCATCTGCTCTCGGTGTCGCCGCAGACCTGGCTCTATAATCAGGACGCCGCTGTCACCGTCGCCGCCGCGACCATCCAGAACGACGAGATCGCGCGGCTGAGCAAGGAGCATCCCGACCGTTTTTCCGGCATCGCCACGCTGCCGATGCAGGCGCCCGAGGCGGCGGCCGACGAATTGCGCCGCGCCACGACAAAACTCGGGCTGCATGGCGCCATGATCGCCTCGAACGTCAACGGCAAGAATCTCGACGATCCGAGCTTCGAGCCGGTCTGGGCGGCCGCCGCCGAGCTCGACGCCTTCATGGTGATCCATCCCGGCAATATCGCCGGCGCCGACCGGCTGCGTTCTTATTATCTCAACAACCTGATTGGCAATCCGCTCGACACCACCATTGCCGCGGCGTGCCTGATCTTCGGCGGCGTGATGGAGCGTTATCCCACGCTCGATTTCGTCATGGTGCATGCGGGCGGGTTCATTCCCTACCAGGGCGGGCGCTGGGTGCATGGCTGGGAGGTGCGGCCGGAGCCGAAACTGCATCTGAAACATTCGCCGCAGCGTTATCTCGACCGCTTGCGCTACGACACCATCACCCACGCCAAGGCGCCGCTGGAATTTCTGATCGGCTCGGCCGGCGCCGACCGCGTCTTTCTCGGCAGCGACTATCCCTATGACATGGGCACCGGCGAATGCGTGCGGCAGGTCAAGGCGGCAAACATTTCCGCGGCTGACCGCGACACAATTCTCGGCGCTCACGCGGCGGCGATCTTGGGGAAGAAGCGCGCCCGCGCGACGGCATAGCGGCAATGGACGACCAGACAAATATGTTGCGCATCCCCGCGCGCGCCACGCGGTCGCTGATCGCGGATTGCTTCGCGGCTGCCGGCTTGCCGCCGACCGACGCCGCACGCTGCGCCGAGCTGATGACGGAAGCCGATCTCACCGGCGCCGACGGCCACGGCATTTTCCGGCTGCCGCAATATGTGCGCAGGCTCAAGGCCGGCGGCTTCAACAAAAAGCCGAACATCGTCGTGAAAAAAACGGCGCCGGCGACCGCGCTGGTCGACGGCGACAACGGCATGGGCCATCTGGTGATGTCGCGCGCCACCACCGAAGCGATCGCGCTGGCCCGCGAAACCGGCGTCTCTTGGGTCGGCGTGCGCCGCTCCAACCACGCCGGGCCGGCCGGGCTCTATGCGGAAATGCCGGCGGCGGCCGGCATGATCGGTTTCTATGCCGCCGTCGCCAATGCCAACCACATGGCGACATGGGGCGGCGCCGATCTGTTGCTCGGCACCAATCCGCTCGCCATCGGCGTGCCGTCCGGCGACAGGCCGCTGGTGTTCGACATGGCGACCTCGATCGTCGCCTACGGCACGGTGAAGAAATACGCGCTGCGCGGGCTGACCATGCCGGAAGGCTGGTTCGTCAAGCCGGAAACGGGCAGAGCCATCACCGATCCGGCCAAATCCGGCGAAGGCATCTTGCTGCCGACGGGCGAATATAAAGGCTCGGGCCTGGCTTTGATGATCGGGCTCTTGGCCGGCGTACTCAACGGCGCCGCTTTCGGCCGCGACGTAGTCGATTTCAACGCCGACGATGCCAGCGAGACCAACACCGGTCATTTCATGATCGCGGTCGATATCGCGCGCTTCGTGCCGCTGCAGACGTTCACCGCCGAGGTCGACCGCCATGTGCGCGATTTGCGCGCCTCGAAACGCCTGCCCGGCGTCGACGACATCCGCCTGCCGGGCGACCGCCGCGCCGAATGCCGCGCCGAGCGCCTGCGCGACGGCGTGCCGCTCGCCGCGCCGCTCTTGGCGCAACTCGACAGGCTCGCCGCGGAGCTAAAAGTGAAACCGTTGCGCGAGCGGTAGGCACGAACCGGCATCCCTCGCCCGGGCGATGACAGCTCGCCAAGCAGGGCTGGCGTCCGCCCTCCGCGTAAAGTGCCGCCATTGCGCCAGGCGGATCGCAACCTCAAATAACCTTCCTCTGCAGCCGTCGCTGAAACTCTCCGCCGCCATCACTTTCTTTCCAAGGGCGAATTATTGCAATGCTGACTCCCGGCACGTTCGCCCTCACCTTGCTGCTGTCGTTTCTGACCGCGCTCGGCCCGCTGTCGATGGACATGTATCTGCCGTCGCTGCCGGCCATCTCGCAGACTTTGCATGCGCCCATTCTCGACGTGCAATTGACTATTTCCAGTTATCTGTTCGGCTTTGCCGTCGGCCAGATTTTTTACGGACCGATTTCCGACCGGATCGGCCGCAAACCGGTTTTGTTGACGGCACTGGTGCTGTACGGCTTCGCCAGCATCGGCTGCGCCTTGGCGCAATCGGTCGACGGGCTGATCGCGCTGCGCTTCGTGCAGGCGCTGGGCGGCGCCGGCGTCATCGTGCTGGCGCGCGCCGTGGTGCGCGACATCTATTCCGGTCCGCGGGCCAGCCGCGAATTGTCGATCATGGGATCGATCACCGCCTTCGCGCCGATCGTCGCGCCGACCATCGGCGGCGCGTTGCAGATCGCCTTCGGCTGGCGCGCGACCTTCGTGCTGCTGGTGATCTTTGCCGGCATTGCCGGCGCGGTCGCGACGCTGCTGTTGCCGGAGACTTTGAAAAAGCCGACGGACGCGCCGTTTTCGTTCAGCAAGATGCTGGCGCTTTACCCCTCCGTACTGAAGCATCGCGGCTTTCTTGCCAATCTCGGCATCCTGACCACGACCTTCGTCGGGTTGTTTGCCTGGGTGTCGGGCGCCCCGGTCGTCATGCAAAGCGCGATTTACGGCCTCAACCCGCTGGTGTTCGGCGTTACTTTTGCGCTCGGCGCCGCCGGCTATATGCTGGGAACCTTCATCGCATCGCGCATTGTCATGCGCATCGGCATCGACCGCACCATGGGTATCGGCTGCGTGATCCTGGCGGCCGGCGGTTTGATCATGGCGGCCGTGGTGGCGCTGCGCCTCGCCAATGTCATCTGGTTCGTCGGATCGATGATGATTTATCTCGCCGGCCTCGGCCTGGCTTTACCCGCCGCGATGGCGGGCGCGCTCACCCCGTTTCACGATCGCGCCGGCACGGCCTCCTCGCTGATGGGCTTCACCCAGCAATCCGGCGCCGCCATCGCCGCCGGCGCGATCGGACTTTATCTTGGTCAGTCGGCATGGCCGGTCGCCGGCACAGTCGCGGCCATGGGCTGCGTCGCGCTGGCAATCTGGGCGTTCACGCGCAATGTGCGGGCGGCGGAGTGGTGAAAGCGTTCGCCGGCTGACCGCCAACTGCATCAACCACGCGGCCAAGCCGTCAGCTGACTGCGCGCGCGTGAACGATCTCACGCGCCTCGACAGGCCGCACATCGGACGCATCAAGGGTCACGACGGCAACGGTGTCGCCCGACAGCGTCGTGAACTCAACCTCGTAGCCCGCGCCTTGCTGATGCACCAGCACGACGGTGCCAACGTCACCGACGGCAAGCCGCGCGCCGGGCAAATCGCGCTTCAGCACCACGAGATCCAGTTCATCGATCATGGGGTAACGACCCTTTTCGGGACCAATGTCACCAGTCGCGGGATGCTTTCCCGCGACTCCACAAACCAAGGCGCTACCCGCGAAGTAGCGGCACGCCAGACAGCCCGGTCAGCGCCGAAGCAGTTCGACAAACTGCTCAACAGTGAGGCCTGCGTCGGCAACGATGCGACGGAGCGTGCCGATCCGCAACTGTTTGTGATCGGGAACGACAACCCTTGCGTAAGGTTGATCGCGACGAAGCATCATGTGACTGCCGGCCTGACGGCGAAAGACAAACCCAACGCGCTCCAGGGCGGCGCGAACATCCCGGCCAGATAGATCGGTAGGAAGCTTGGCCACGGGGCGATGCGGAGGCCGTCTTTGTGTTACGCCGCCTCGACTTCGACAAACTCCCTGCCCGCCTCGGTAGGAACTGGATCGCCAGCATCGCGGCAGTCCTCAACGTAAAGCTCGATGGCTTCCCGGATGTTATTCAGCGCCTCGGTGCGGGTATCGCCCTGGCTGACGCATCCCGGCAACGCTGGCACGCTGACAACATATCCGCCATCATCTTCCCGTTCCAAAACGACCGTGTAACGCATTGACCGCTCCTGATGAGTCGTGCCCAGCCGCTTGAGGAGAGCCGCGAGGGGGATACTCGGTACAAACCATCCTTACCCCAATTCCGAAGCAAGTGCAGCCGGACTTTTTCAAATCAGCTTCAGCCCCTTCAAGCTCGCGTGGCCTTCCTTGCCGACGATAATGTGGTCATGCACCGAAATGCCGAGCGGCTGCGCCACCGCGATGATCTGCTGGGTCATCTGGATGTCCGCGCGCGATGGGGTCGGGTCGCCGGACGGGTGATTGT
>CAWFLM010000036.1:0-172042 GCA_963816565.1 uncultured Alphaproteobacteria bacterium
GGTCACAAGCAGAAATTGCGACCGCTTTGCCGAATATCGGCTTTACCCCTGGAAGCAGACATCGCGCTTTAATGAGCGCGTGCTAGAGGGGTGTCACACGCGATGCAAGCTCGTGCAGCTGCCGTTCGATTGCTGCCTGCGCGTCAGCCGGCGCGGCCCATTCGAATTCCGGAAGCTGGTTGCGAAACCAGGTCGCCTGCCGCTTGGTGTATTGGCGCGTTTCCAGCTTCGCGCGCTCCGCCGCTTCGGCCAGCGTGATCTCGCCGGCAAGGTGCCGGATCAGCCACGGCACGCCGTGCGCTTTCATCGCCGGCAGGTTCGGATTGAGCTTGCGCGCCGCCAGCGCGCGCACCTCGTCCAGTGCGCCGGCCGCCATCATGGCGTCGAACCGCGCGTCGATGCGGCGGAACAGCTCCTCGCGGTCGGGCATCAGAAAGACCTTTACGGTGCCGGCCGGGTCAAGGTTCGCCGGCTTATTCTCCTCGTGCCAATCCAGGAGCGAACGGCCGGTCGCCAGCACCACTTCGAGCGCGCGGGTAACGCGCGCACGGTCGCCGGGTTTTAGCCGCGCCGCGGCGGCGGGATCGCGGACTTTCAGCTCGGCATGCAGCGCGGCGACGCCTTCGCCGGCAAGCCGCGCGCGCACCTCGTCGCGAATCTCGGGCGGGATCGGCGGCACCGCGGCAAGCCCGCGCGTGAGCGTGCTGAAGTAGAGCCCGGTCCCGCCGACCACGATGGCCGGACGCGACTCTTGCCGCAACGCCGCGAGCGCCGCCGCCGCCTCGGTGCACCAGCGGCCCACGGAATAATTCTCCGCGGCATCGACGTGGCCGTAGAGCCGGTGCGGAGCGCGGCGCTCTTCGTCCGGCGTCGGCCGTGCGGTGATGATGCGCAAGTCGCGATAGACCTGCATGGAATCGGCATTGACGATCGTACCGCCGCGTTGCTCGGCGAGCGCCAAAGCCAAGGCCGACTTGCCGCTCGCCGTCGGGCCTGCAATGAGGATGGTGCTCGGCACGTCGCAATCGTCCTTTCCCGCTGCTCGGATCGCACGGCATGTTCTATGTGGCAACGTTGATTTCGGCTCCCGACCGCCCCGTGGTGACGGACACTTTGGCACGGCAGGCCGCGCGCTACCTGCCGCATGGCCGGCCGGTGGATTGGCTTGCGCCCGGCGTGGCGCTCGATATCGCGTTCCTGGTCGAGGATGCCGAACCCGGCGAAGTGCCGGCGCTGCTCAAGGACATGGCTGGCGACCTGCGCGACATCATCGGCGGCGAAGCGGTCGACGTCGTCATCCAGCCGCAGGACAATCGCCGCAAGAAGCTGCTCGTTGCCGACATGGATTCCACCATGATCGGTCAGGAGTGCATCGACGAGCTCGCCGACTATGCCGGCGTCAAAAGCCGCGTGGCGGAAATCACCGCGCGCGCCATGCGCGGCGAGGTCGCGTTCGCGCCGGCGCTGCGCGAACGCGTTGCGTTGCTCAAGGGGCTTCCCGCCGCGGTTATCGATACGGTGATTGCCGAGCGCATCCGGCTGACGCCGGGCGGGCGTACCATGGTGAAGACCATGCGGGCGAACGGCGCCTATACCTGCGTGGTGTCCGGCGGCTTTACCGCATTCACCGCAAAGATCGCCGCGGCAATCGGATTCGACGAGCAGCGCGCCAACACGCTTCTGACCGACGCCAAGGGGCTACTCACCGGCGAGGTTGCCGAGCCGGTGCTTGGCCGCGAGGCGAAGCTCGATACCTTGCTTGAGTTACGCGGCCGCTTGCGGCTCGAGCCCGACGACACGCTCGCCGTCGGCGACGGCGCCAACGATATCCCGATGATCGCGGCTGCAGGACTTGGCGTCGCCTTCCACGGCAAACCGGTCATACGGGACGCCGCCGCGGCTTGCATCGATCACGGCGATCTTACCGCGCTGCTCTATGCGCAGGGTTATCGGCGGGAGGAATTCGTCGCGGCCGAATAGCGGCAGGGTTTGTCGCTATTGCAAGCTCAGCGCGACAAACCGTGTCTCGCCGTTGCCGTTGGAGACGAGCAGCACCGCCAATTTCTTACCTTGCGATTTGAGCTGGTCGATCCGCTTCTGCATGTCGGCCGGCGTGCTCACCGCGGTGTATTGCACCTCGACAACGACGTCGCCGGCCGCCAACCGCTTGTCGGGATCGGCCGTCGCCACGCTCGAGTCGACGTCGGTGATGAGGACGCCCTTGATGTCGTCCCTGATCTTGAATTTGCGGCGCAGGTCGTCCGACAGGCTGGAAAGCTCCAGGCCGAGCGTCTTCTGCACGACGGACTTTTCCGCCGGCGGATTGTCCTTGTTGGCGGCGGCATCCGCGACCTTGGTATTGTCGGCAAGCCGCCCGACGGTCACCTTGTGGGTTTCTTCCTTGCCCTTGCGGATGACCACCACGTCGACCGTCTTGCCGACCGGCGTGTCGGCGACGATGCGCGGCAGGTCGTGCATTTCCTTCACGTCATGGCCGTCGAACGTGACGATGACGTCGCCGGGCTCGATGCCGGCCGGCTTGGCCGGACCCTTGTCGTCGATGCCGGCGACCAGCGCGCCGCGCGGCGGGCTGATGTTCAGACTTTCGCCGATGTCATCGGTGACCTGTTGAATGCGTACGCCGAGCCAGCCGCGCCGCACCTCGCCGTATTGGCGGAGCTGATTGATGACGTCGATCGCGGTGTCGGACGGCACCGCAAAGCCGATCCCGATCGAGCCGCCGGACGGCGAGATGATCGCGGTGTTGATGCCGATCACTTCGCCGTCGAGATTGAACAGCGGACCGCCGGAATTGCCGCGGTTGATGGCGGCGTCGGTCTGGATGTAATTGTCGTACGGTCCGGAATTGATGTCGCGGTTGCGCGCCGAGACGATGCCGGCGGTGACCGTGCCGCCGAGGCTGAACGGGTTGCCGATGGCGATGACCCATTCGCCGAGCCGCAGCTTGTCGGAATCGCCGAACTTCACCGACTTGAGCGGCTTGTCGGCGTGCACGCGCAGCAAAGCGAGATCGGCCTTGGTGTCCTTGCCGACCAGATCGGCCTTGAGCTTGGTGCCGTCATTGAGGATGACGCTGATCTCGTCGGCATCGGCGATCACGTGATTGTTGGTGACGACGAGGCCGGACGGATCGATGATGAAGCCGGAACCGAGCGAGTTGACGCGGTGCGGCGCCTCGTCCGAGTTGTCGCCCTGGCCGTGATGGTTCTTGAAGAATTGATCGAAAAACTTCTCCATCGGCGAGCCGGGCGGCAGATTGGGCAACTCTTCGGCGTGCGGGTCCACTGTTTGGGACGTGGAGATATTGACCACGGCGTCGATCACTTGTTCGGCAACATCGGCAATGGCGTCCGGACCGCGCGCCGCCGCCGGTCGCGCCGGCAGGAATGCCAGCGCCGCCGCGAGCGCGGCAATTGCCGCACCGTGCTGAACGACGTGTGCGAGGCGGCGGGACAAAGCGCGGCAATGGCGCGTCAACGACTCTGATCTCAATGACTTGAGCGGGAATGACTTGAGCGGGAATGACTTGAGCGGGAATGACTTGAGCGGGAATGACTCGAGCGTGAACGAATTGGCGGTGAACGATTTGGCCGCGAACAATTTGGACGTCAGTAACATGGACGTCGGCGCTCCTGTCATCTGCGACATGGGATTAAAGACTCAATGCAAAAGGTTGCCCCCGTCCAATCCAGGACGCAAGACCCAAGCCAAGACCCAAACTAGGTCCCAAACCAAGCCGGACCAAGGCCCGATCAAAGCCTGCCGGCCCCCTTCATAAGCGGTCGGATTGGGGCGGAAAAGCGACTGTTTCCTCTGCTTCCTGCTCTGTCCTAGCCGCGCACCAGCCAGACGATGAGCACGCCGACCACCGCCGAGACGATGCCGGCGATACGCAATGGGCCATCGGGCATGCTCAACACCGTCGCCATGCTGCGCTTGGCGACGCCGGGCAAGGCCGCAAGGAAAATGCCTTCGATGGCGAAGAACAGGCCGAGCGCGGCGAGAAAATCCGACATCGGCGCGCTCTGCTGCGCCTCACCCTTATGCTGCTATTTCGCGGCGCCGCTTGATCGTGCCGGAGCGGTTGCCGCCGGGGCCGCGACCGGCGTGCCGTCAGGCAGCGCCTTGCCGGAAGGATCGCCGAAATAGCGGAAGAAATCCAAATCCGGCCGCAGCACCAAGTGGGTATCGCCCTTCTGCATGCTTCTCTCGTAGGCCTGCATCGAACGGTAGAAGGCGAAGAAGTCCGGATCGCGGCCGTAGGCCTCGGCGAAGATCTGGTTGCGGGTGGCGTCGCCCTGGCCGCGGATCTGCTCGGACTGCTGATTGGCATCCGCAACGACGACCGTCACGTCGCGATCGGCCTTGGCGCGAATCGCCTGGGCCTTCTGGCTGCCTTGGGCGCGGAACTCGGCCGCTTCGCGCTGACGCTCTGTCTGCATGCGGTGGTACACGGCCTCGCTGTTCTGCTCGGGCAGGTCGGCGCGGCGGATGCGCACGTCGACGACGTGAATGCCGAACGGCTGCGCATCATGGTCGAGCTGATCGCGCATCTTCACCATGAGTTCCTCGCGCCGGTTGCGCACCACGTCGGTCAGCGTCGCCTCGCCGAGTACGCTGCGCAGCGTCGAATTGAGCAGGATCGCGAGCTGTGAACTGGCGCCGGCGGGGCCGACAGTCTGGTAATATTTCAGCGGGTCGGTGATGCGGTAGCGCGCGAAGGCGTCGACCACGAGCCGCTCGCCGGCTTGGCCGGCGCCGGCATTGGCGCTGTCGCCGCTTGAGGCAATCACTTCCTGCGCCGGCTGTTCGATGGCGAGAATGCGCTTGTCGATATAGATCACGCTGTCGACGAACGGCACTTTCACGTTGAGGCCGGGCTCGGTGATGACGCGCACCGGATTGCCGAGCCGCACCACCAGCGCTTGCCTGGTCTGGTAGACGGTGAAAAAGGTGCTGTAGCCGACGATTGCCGCCAGCAGGAGCACAACGGCGGTCACGCCGCCGACGAGACCGAGCTTCATGGTCTGCCTCCCGGCGTCGGCTCCGGCGCCTGCGGCGCCGGCGGAGATTGCGGCGATTGCGGGAGGCTGCTGAGCGGCAGATACGGCACGACGCCCGGTCCGCTCTGCGGGCCGGTGTCGATGATCGTCTTGTCGGTGTCGCCGAGAATGTGTTCCATGGTTTCGAGATACATGCGCTCTCGGGTCACTTCGGGCGCCTTTTTGTACTGATCGTAAATTTGCAGGAAGCGCGAGGTCTGGCCGTTGGCGTCGGCGACCGTCTGCGCGCGATAGGCTTCGGCGTCCTGGACGATCTTGGAGGCGCGGCCCTTCGCCTCCGGCACCACGCGATTGGCGTAGGTCTGCGCCTCGTTCTGCAAGCGCTCGAGATCGGAGCGCGCCGCTTGCACGTCGCGGAAGGCGTCGATGACCTGGGCGGGCGGGTCGACTTTCTGCAACTGGACCTGCTGCACCTGGATGCCGGCGCCGTAACTGTCGAGCGTCTTCTGCAGCAGCGCCTGCACCGCCGTCTCGATGGTTTGCCGCGCGCCGGTCAGGATCGGCTGGATGTTCGATTGGCCGATCACTTCGCGCATGGCGCTCTCGGCGACCGCCTTCACGGTGCCTTCGGGATTCTGGATGTTGAAAAGATAATCGCCGACGGCGCTGGGCTTGATCTTCCACAGCACCGAGAAATCGACGTCGACGATGTTCTCGTCGCCGGTCAGCATCAGGCTTTCTTCCGGCACGTCGCGCATCGTCGCGCCGCCGCGCATGTCGAAACCAATGTCGATCTTGTTGACGCGCAGCGCCGGCGGCGTCAGCGCGGTCTCGATCGGATAGGGCAGGTGATAGTTGAGGCCGGGCTGTACTTCGCGAACGAATTTGCCGAAGCGGAGCACCACGCCCACTTCATCGGGCTCGACTTTGAAAAAGCCGGAAAAGCCCCACAGCGCCACGATCACGAGCGCGATCAGCGCAACGCCGCGGCCGCCGAGATTGCCCGGCAATAAGCCGCGCAGCTTGTCTTGGCCCCGGCGCAGGAATTCTTCGAGATCGGGCTGCTTTGGCCCTTGCGATTGCGGCCCCGAGCCCCAGGGTCCCCGCGATCCCGAACCCCACGGGCCGCCGGGCTGATTGCTCCACGGCATTACGGCACTCCTTGACGCCGGCTGTTCTCCGGCTTGGCTGGCGGGGGTTATAGGGGACCGCCCCGACCCTTACAACGCGCAGTTATGCCGCGCTTCCCGGCCGTTGTGCCGCCGCACTCGTGCGCTCGTAGCTGACGAAGGCGAAAGAAACGTCATCGCCGGCCGCCGGTTTTTGCTCGCTGCGCGCCACTTCGCGCCAGATATGGGGGTCGATCGCGGGAAAACGCGCGTCACCCTCGACGCGCTCGTGCACCTCGGTAATGGCAAGCCGCGCGGCGACCGGCAGCGCCTGTATATAGATGTCGGCGCCGCCGGCGACAATGATGGTGTCGGCGCCGCGCCGCAGGGCGTCGCCGCGCGCCGCCGTAAGCGCATAATCGAGGTTGCGGGCGACCAGGACGCCCGGCGCGGCGAAGGCCGGATCGCGGCTGACCACGATCGTGGTGCGGCCCTTGAGCGGCTTGCCGATCGACAGATAAGTCTTGCGCCCGACCACCACCGGCTTGCCCATGGTGAGGTTACGGAAATGCGCCATGTCCGATTTCAATCGCCACGGCAGCGCATTGCCGCGGCCGATGACGCCGTTCTCGGCAACGGCGGCGACGAGGACGATGTCCATGGTCACACCGCCACGGCCGCCTTGATGTGCGGATGCGGGTCGTAGCCTTCGAGCACGAAATCTTCGTAGCGCAGCGCAAACAAATCCTTCGCTTCGGGATTCATGCGCAGTGTGGGAAGCGGCCGCGGCTGGCGCGTCAGCTGCAGCCGCGCCTGGTCCAGATGATTGAGATAAAGATGCGCGTCGCCGAAGCTGTGAATGAAGGTGCCGGGTTGCAGGCCCGTCACCTGCGCGACCGCGACCGTCAGCAGGGCATAGGAGGCGATGTTGAACGGCACGCCGAGAAACACGTCGGCGGAGCGCTGATAGAGCTGGCACGACAACCGGCCGTCGGCGACATAGAACTGAAACAGGCAGTGGCACGGCGACAGCGCCATTTTCGGCAGGTCGGCCGGATTCCAGGCGGTGACGACGATGCGGCGGGAATCCGGATCGCGCCGGATCGCGTCGAGCGCCTGCTTGATCTGATCGATCGAGCCGCCGTCCGGCGTCGGCCACGAGCGCCATTGTTTGCCATAAACCGGGCCGAGGTCGCCGTTGTCGTCGGCCCATTCGTCCCAGATGCGCACGCCGTGGTCGTTGAGATATTTGACGTTGGTGTCGCCGCGCAGAAACCACAGCAGCTCGTAGATAATGGATTTGACGTGCAGCTTCTTGGTGGTGACCAGCGGGAAGCCGTTCTGCAGGTCGAAGCGCATCTGATGGCCGAAGATCGAGCGCGTGCCGGTGCCGGTGCGGTCGCGCTTTTCCGCGCCCTCGGAGAGCACGCGTTCCATCAAATCGAGATATTGGCGCATGGGGTTCTATGTCCGCCGGCCAACTCGCTTGCGAGTTTAGCGTCAAATGAGGGCCGGATGAACTCGCCGCAAGACGGTCACACCGCGTCCATCGCGACCGCACCTAACCCGTCGACCGTAAACACCGCGCGCTGTCCGCTGGCTATGGAAACGGTCGGGATCAGGCTGCCGGTGATGACCGCCATGCCGGCGGTAAGTCCGCGGCCGCGTTCGGCGAGATGGTTGGCGAGCCAGGCCAGCGTCGCATAAGGATCCTCGGCCGCGCCTGCGCCGGCGGTTCTACCGTCTATCGTGAGACGACCGGCAATACCGACCAGGTCGGCGGCCGGAACGGATTTGGCCGTGCCGATGACCACCCCGCCGTTCCAGCAATTCTCCACGATCAGCGACGCAGCTTCGGTGTGCGCGTAATCCGCATTGCGGTCTTCGATCAGTTCGAACGCCGCCATGGCGCCCGCCACCGCCGGCGCGACCGCCTCGCGCGTCCACGGCGCGCCTGAGGCCGGCACATCGGCGCCGAGCTTGAGCGCGATCTCGCTTTCGATGCGCAGGTTGACGAAATCCGCGCACCGCACGCGGGCCGGCGAGGCATGGATGGTGCGCGCAAAGATGGCGCCGCCGCACGGATGGTCGATGCCCATCAATTGCTGCATCACCTTGGTCGTGGTGGCGATCTTGGCGCCGGCCACGGCGCCGTACACCGTCTCGGCCAAACGGTAATACGCCTCCTGCGCGGCGTAAGCTTCGGCGATCGACGCCGGGCGCAAATCGTCCGGCAAATTGCGATAGGGCAGGCGCCGCCGCCGCGCGTCCCACATCCACTGCGCCATCGCGTTCAAACGAGCGGCGTTGTCCATGAATGTCCCGTGCTCAATCGCCACGACCAAGCAGCATGAGGCGGCGAACCAGCGCGCGCAAGATCGTCTGCCGCGATCTTCAAAGCAGCCCGCTGAGCCCGAGCAGTGCGGCGACGGCAAAAGCCCACAGCGGATGGACGCGGACAAAATAAGCCGTCAGCGCGGTGCCGAGCGTGATCGTCGCCGCCATCCAGCCGTAGCCCGCCGTGCCGGCAACGACGGCGGCGCTTGCCGCAGTCAGGCCGATGGTCACGGGAACCAAGGCGCGGCTGAGCACACCGTGCCACATCGCGCCCTTGAAGCGGTCGGCCGCGCCGCCGACAAAAAAGGCGAACACGCCGGGCGGTCCGCACATCGCCAGCGTCGTCACCAGCGCGCCCAGAACGCCGGCGACGTGATAGCCGATCAAGGTCACGATGATGATGTTCGGTCCCGGGGTGAGCTGCGCCAGTGCGAAACTGTCGGCGAATTGCCGGTCGCTCAGCCAATGCTCGACGTCGACGGCGAAGCGATGCATTTCCGGCACCGCCGAATTGCCGCCGCCGATAGCGAACAGCGACAACACGCCGAAGAAGCCGGCGAGCGTTAACAGCGTGCCGTGCCCGGAATTCACAGCCGCACCCATGCCGCGGCGATGCTCACCGGCACGATCACCGCCAGCACCAGCGGCAGCGGCCAATGCGCGATGCCGATCGAAGCAAAAGTGGCAAACGCGATCACGGGCCCGGTGACCGTGCCGCTGCGAAACAACGGACGCGCCATTTTGGCGACCGTCGCCAGCATCAGGCCGGCCGCCGCCGAGGCCACGCCGGTCAGCGCGTGGCGCAGCGCCGGCACGTCGCCGTAATGGGCGTAAATCGCCCCGATGCAGATGACCAGCAGCAGCGGCGGTCCCATCAGTCCGCTCGCCGCGGCAATGGCGCCCCAGGCGCCGCGGAAACGCGCGCCAAGAATGACCGAGAAGTTGAGGATGTTGCCGCCGGGCAGAAACGCGCACAACGCATAGGTCTCATTGAACTGTTCGGCCGTCAGCCAGCGGCGTTCCTCCACCATCATGCGCCGCGACCAAGCCAGCACGCCGCCGAAGCCCGATAGCGAGACCTTGGCGAAGGCCATGAAAAGCTCCGGAACGCTCGGCGGCTGTCGCGGCGCTGCGGGCGTGGGCTCGGACGGTGAGGCTTCGGGTTGCTGGCGGCTTGGAATCGGCGGCGGGGCGTTCATGAAAATCGTTTAGCGCCCGTCGGCCGTCACGGCCATACGATTTCGCGCAGATGGGCGATGCAGACGGTCGCGGCAGAACATATCAGTCCGTCAGCGATCGGATGAATAGTGCCGCACGCGCATAAATCCCCGGCGCTTCGCTCTCGCGCGGTCCGCCGATCGCGAGTTTCAGGCCGGCGCCGTGTCGTGCGTTTTGGACGCGCAGCCAGAGCGCGGCGTGTCTGAGCATATCCGGCTTGCTCAAATCTGCGACGAAGACCGGCTTGCGATAGCGGTGCGCCAAGTCCTGCGCCAGAGTCGTGCCGGTGGAGACGCCCAAGCCCGCGGCGTCGACAACGATCATGCAGGCGTCGGCGTCGCGGACGTTCCATTCGGTGCGCTGCGCCGGCGCGGCGAGCGGGGTTTCCCGAAGCTGCGGATATTTCGCCAACAGCCCCGGCGGCTTCGGATGATCCTCGGCCCAGCCGCCTTTTGGGCACCAGCCGCCATAGTCAATGCCGCGCTCCACGGCGACGTCGAGCACGGCGCGGTCGACCCCGGTCTGGCCGCCGGACAACAGCTGCATCTGGGCGTCCTTTGGGCGTTTTCCGTCTTACTCTTTTTTCGGCAACCATTTGCGCCTATATTCCCTGGTGCCGGCGCAAGCCGGATATGGCGATAAATGGCCGTCGTAATAAACCTTTCGGACCCGGGGGCGGTACCCGGCGCCTCCACCAATGCGGCTCGCTCAGCCCCAGTCGTTCGGGGCCGCATCGGCGGGGGCGAAATAGGATCGACGAGGGCGTAAAGGGCGTGCTTTTGCTCGGCATGGTTCCGCCGTTATCGGGCCAATTCCATAGTTGCCAATGACAACTATGCTCCGGTTGCTCTGGCTGCGTAACGCAGTCTGAAAGACCGACTTAAAGCCCTGGCGTCTTAGCAGCGTCAGGCGGGGTTCGGAGGCACCTGGCAACAGAAGCCTCCACTTTCCACCACCGGCTATCGGAATCGGGACAGAATCAATCTGGACCGCTATGATTCCGTGCTTATCTGTTTCCTGACACCATCGATTCCCGATTACTGACATGCCCGTCGATCACATTCGCTACGACATCCTGGCGCAAGAAGCGCTGCGCGGCGTGGTACGCACCGTTCTGGCCGATGCGGCCAAGAAAGGGCTGCCCGGCGAGCATCATTTCAAGATCACGTTTGCCACCGCGGCGCCCGGCGTGCGGCTGTCCGATCGGATGCGCACGCAATATCCCGAAACGATGACGGTCGTTTTGCAGCATCAATTCTGGGACTTGGTCGTCAGCGACGCCGCATTCGAAGTCGGCCTGTCGTTCGGCGGGATACCCGAGCGCCTCGCCGTGCCGTTCGACGCCATCACCGCGTTCTACGATCCGGCGGTGCAGTTCGGTTTTCAGTTCGAGACGATCGAGGCCGAAGCGGACGGCGAGGGCGCCGCCGCAGGCGCGGCGGCCGGCCAATCGCCGCCGATGCGAATCGTACCTCCGGAATCCGCCAAATCCGACGCCTTGCCCGCCCCCGCGACAGCCAAGGCGCCTGAACCGGAGCCGCCGAGCGGCGGCGGCGAGGTGGTGCGGCTCGATCGGTTTCGGAAGAAGTAAGGACGATTTTTGTGTGATGTTTATTGTCCGCTCATTCCCGCGCAAGCGGGAAGCCAGTAACTGGGTCCCCGCTTGCGCGGGGACGAGCGGCAGCTAAAGCTGTTCTTATTCCATGAAAACCCGCACCGAAACCGACAGCTTCGGGCCGATCGAAGTTCCGGCCGATCGCTATTGGGGCGCGCAGACCGAGCGTTCGCGTCACAATTTCCGCATCGGCGATGAGCGCATGCCGCGACCGCTGATCGCGGCGCTGGCGCTGGTCAAGCGCGCCGCCGCCGAAGTCAATCGCGAACTCGGCTTGCTCGATGCGCGCCGCGCCAAGGCGATCGTGCAGGCGGCGGCCGAAATCATCGACGGCAAGCTCGACGATCAATTCCCGCTCGTGGTCTGGCAAACCGGCTCCGGCACGCAAACCAACATGAACGTCAACGAGGTGATCGCCAACCGCGCCAACGAGATGCTCGGCGGCAAGCTCGGCGCGAAGGAGCCGGTCCATCCCAACGATCACGTCAATATGAGTCAGTCGTCGAACGACAGTTTCCCGACCGCGATGCATATCGCGGCGGCGCAGGAAATATCGCACCGGCTCGTTCCGGCGCTGACGCATCTGCACGCCGCGCTGATCGCCAAGACCAGAGAGTTCCGTTCGATCGTCAAGATCGGCCGTACGCATACGCAGGACGCCACCCCGCTGACGCTCGGCCAGGAATTTTCCGGCTATGCCGCGCAGGTCGCGTCCGGAATCGCCCGTGTTAAGCTGGGCCTGAAAGAGCTTTACCCGCTGGCGCAAGGCGGCACCGCGGTCGGCACCGGGCTCAACGCCAAGCGCGCTTTCGCCAAGGCGTTCGCCAAGCAAGTCGCGCGGCTGACCAGCCTGCCGTTCGTGACCGCGCCCAACAAATTCGAGGCGCTGGCGTCGCATGGCGCGCTGGTGTTCGCGCACGGCGCGCTCAACGCGCTCGCCGCCGACTTGTTCAAGATCGGCAACGACATCCGATTTCTCGGCTCCGGCCCGCGCTCGGGGTTCGGCGAACTGATCTTGCCGGAGAACGAGCCCGGCTCGTCGATCATGCCGGGCAAGGTCAACCCGACCCAATGCGAAGCGCTGACCATGGTCTGCACCAGAGTGTTCGGCAACGACACCACGATCGCCGTGGCGGCGAGCCAAGGCCAGTTCGAGCTCAATGTGTTCAAGCCGGTCATCATTGACGCGATGCTGCAATCGATCCGGCTGTTGGCCGATGCGGCGGTGTCGTTCACCGACCATTGCGTTGTCGGCATCCGCGCCAACGAGCCGCGCATCCGCGAACTGGTGAACAATTCGCTGATGCTGGTCACCGCACTGACGCCGATGATCGGTTACGACAAGGCGGCGCAGATCGCCAAGGCGGCGCATGCCAACGGCACCACCTTGCGCGAGGAGGCGATCAGGCTCGGCTTCGTGTCAGCGGCGGATTTCGACCGCCTGGTCCGGCCGGCCCGGATGACGCGGCCGGAAGCTTGACGCCTCGCCGCCCGGACCGGGTAGTCTCGTAAAAGTTGTGGCGACTGAATAGATACGCTTTCGCGTGCGCGATAACGACTTTGTGTTCACGGCGCCGCAGGACGGCTCCGTTGCTATGATCCAGTAACATTTTACCGGTGTACTCCGCGGCGGCCGGGGAAATGGCCGCCAACCAAGTCATTTATCGGTGATTTATGGGTCCCATCGTCAATCTTCGCACCGAACGGAAGCGGGCCAAGCGGCTTAAGGCCGAGCAAAGGGCCGCGGCCAACCGGCTCGCGCACGGCCGCTCCAAGGCCGAACGAAACCTTGAGCGGGTTCGCAGCGACAAAGACCGGACAAGCCTCGATCAACACCGGATCGAAACGGGAGATGGGCAATGAAATCGCCGGTCGTTAAGCGCTCAATCGTCATCGCCGGCCACAAGACCAGCGTCAGTCTCGAAGACGCGTTCTGGAAGGGCCTCAAGGACATCGCAATCGCCCGGCAGATCACCCTGTCGGACCTCGTGGCATCGATCGATACCGAGCGCCGGCACGGCAATCTGTCGTCGGCGATCCGGCTGTTCGTGCTTGATCATTATCGATCGCAGAGCAACGCCGACGACCGGCCTGGCGCCGCGCAGCCGCCGCGTGAGATCATGCTGGTGCCGCCCCGCGCGCCGTCGGTGTTGCGGGCGGACTAGCCGCCGTCACAGGCTGACGATTTTTCCGGGATTGAGAATGTCGAGCGGATCGAGAGCGCGCTTGATCGCGCGCATGGTCTCGAGCGCCGGTGCGCCGTGCTCGGACTTCATATATTTCATCTTGCCTTGACCGATGCCGTGCTCGCCGGTGCAGGTGCCGTCCATGGCGACGGCGCGTTCGGCGAGCCGGGCGAGGAATTCCTCGGCGCGCCTGACCTCGTCGGCGTCATTGCGGTCGATCAGCAGCAGCATATGGAAATTGCCGTCGCCGACATGGCCGACCACCGGCGCGAGCAGCCGGCTCGCCGCGGCGTCGCGCTGACTTTCGCCGACGCATTCGGCGAGCCGCGAAATCGGCACACAGACGTCCGACGACAACGCCTGTACGCCGGGCCGCAGCCGTTGCGCCGCCCAATAGGCGTCGTGCCGCGCCTGCCACAGCCGCGAGCGGTCCTCGGCGCGCGTCGCCCAGTCGAACGGGCCGCCGCCAAGCTCGCCGGCGATCTCGCCGAAGCGCTGCGACTGCTCGGCGACGCTCGCCTCGGTGCCGTGAAACTCGACAAACAGCATCGGCACTTCCGGCAGCGACAGCTTCGAGTAGAGATTGCTCGCCCGCACCTGCAGCGCATCCAAAAGTTCGATGCGCGCCACCGGAATGCCGGACTGGATGGTGAGGATGGTGGCGTTGCACGCCGCTTCGACCGACGGAAACGGGCAGACGCCCGACGCGATCGCCTCGGGAATGCCGGATAGCCGCAAGGTCAATTCGGTGATGATGCCGAGCGTGCCTTCGGAGCCGACCATGAGCCGCGTGAGGTCATAGCCGGCGGAGGATTTCTTGGCGCGGCTCGCGGTGGTGACGAGTTCGCCGCTGGCGAGCACGGCCTTGAGCGCCAGCACATTGTCCTTCATGGTGCCGTAGCGCACCGCATTGGTGCCCGAGGCGCGCGTTGCCGCCATGCCGCCGAGCGAGGCATCGGCGCCGGGATCGATCGGGAAAAACAGTCCGCTGTCGCGCAAATGCTCGTTGAGCGCTATGCGGGTAATGCCGGGCTCGATGACGCAATCGAGATCCTCGGCATGGACGGCTAGCACGCGGTTCATGTCGCGGAAATCGAGGCAGATGCCGCCGCGCGGCGCATTGACCTGGCCTTCGAGCGAGGTGCCGGTGCCGAACGCGATCACCGGCACCCGTTCGGCCGCGCACAGCCGCACGATCTCCTGCACCTCCTCGGTCGCCTGCGGAAACACCACGGCGTCGGGCGGCTGGGGGGCGATCCAGGTCGTGGTGTGGGCGTGCTGTTCGCGCACGGCTAGCGAGGTCACGAGCCGGTTGCCGTAGCGCGCGGCGAGCGCGGCGATCACGGTGTCGGCCGCCTTGCGGTCCTGTTTGCTCCGCTCCGGAGCGTCGACCAGCGCCATCGGTCTTCCTTGCGCGTTTCCTCGGCTTTGGCCCCACCGTGGCGGCGGGCGTTGCGCGGGTCAAGCCGTGAAACCTTAGCGCTCTTGCCTCGGGCGCGGTTCATCCGCCACAGTCGGGCGCATGAACGACCGCGCCCAAGACCGCGCCCAAGACCGCGCCCAAGACCGCACCACGCGCGAAGCCGCAATCCCCGCACCCTTCGTCTCCAGCGTCATGCGGGTCGAGCCGGGCTGGATCGACTATAACGGCCATCTCAACATGGCCTATTACAATGTGCTGTTCGACCGCGCGGTCGACGAGGTCTATGAGCTCCTCGGCCTCGGCCTCGCTTATGTCGAGACCACCAAGTGTTCGACCTTCACCGCCGAAGTGCATGTCCGCTATCTGCGCGAGCTGCTCGTCGGCACGCCGGTCCGCGTGAGCTTCCAGCTGCTCGGCTTCGACGCCAAGCGCATGCATTATTTCGAAGCGCTGCATCACGCCGACGAAGGCTGGCTGTCGGCCACGTCCGAGAACATGGCGCTCAATGTCGATACCACGGTGAAGAAGGTCGCCGCATTTCCCGCTACTGTCATGGCGCGGCTTGAACTGATGAAAGCGGCGCACGACGGACTGCCAATTCCGGAAGGCGTCGGACGGCGCATTGCAATGCCACAAGGCCGGTGAAAATGAACTCCCAGAAAGTCACGATCCGCGAGCACAAAATTCCGAGCGCCGACAGCAAGCCCTATATCGCGGTCGAGGGGCCGGACGGCGCGCTGTGGTTCTGCGAAAGCGGCGCGTCGAAGATCGGCCGCCTCGACCCGGACCGCGGCACGTTCACGGAATTCGCGCTGCCGACCAAAAATGCAACGCCGATCGGCATCGCCTTGGGCGGCGACGGCAATCTGTGGTTCGCCGAGAAGGCCGCCAACAAGATCGGCCGCATCACGCCGCGCGGCGACATCGCGGAATTCGCGCTGCCGACGCCGAATGCCGGCGCCGACGGCATGATTCTCGGCCCCGACGGCAACATCTGGTTTTCGGAGAGCGACGCCAACCGCGTCGCCAAGATCACGCCGGACGGCCGCATCACCGAATACGGCGACGGCATTTCGCCCGGCGCCAAGCCGCTGTCGATCGCGGTGCGCGACGGCGCGTTGTGGTTTTCCGAAGCCGCCGGCAACCGCGTCGGCCGCATCACCACAGACGGCGCGGTGACCGAGTTTCCGATTCCGAGCCACGACAGCCAGCCGCGCGCGATGGTGACGCATCCCGACGGCGGCATCTGGTTCGTCGAGACCTCGACCAACGCGCTCGGCCGCATCGGCCGCGACGGCCGCATCGCCGAGCATAAGGTGCCGACGCCGAACGCCTCGCTGCGCGGCGTCGCCGTCGGCGCCGACGGCGACCTCTGGTACACCGCGAACTTCGCCAACAAGATCGGCCGCATGGCGCCGGACGGCACGGTGCGCGGCGAATACGACATCCCGACGCCGGCGAGCGGCGCGCGCTGCATCGCCGCGTTTGCCGACGGCCGGCTGTTCTTCACCCAATACGATGCCGGGCTGATTGGCGAAGTTGTGGTGGGGTGAGCCGTCATTCCGGGGCGCGCCGTCAGGCGCGAGCCCGGAAGCCATACCCCCTGGCGCAGGGATTATCGATTCCGGACTTGCCGCTGACGCGGCAATCCGGAATGACTGGGGAAAGATTATCGGGGGAGAATGCCTTGAGACATTTCGCACTTCTGCTTGCCGCTCTGGCGCTGTCCTCGATGGCCCGCGCCCAGACTTATCCGGACCGGCCGATCAAGATGATCGTGCCGATCTCGGTCGGCTCGGTCACCGACGTCGCGGCGCGCCTCACCGCCCAGGAGCTGCAGCAGCGGCTCGGTCAGCCGGTCATCGTGATCGACAAGCCCGGCGCCGCCATGGTGCTGGGCGGCACCGAATGCGCCAAGTCGCCGCCCGACGGCTACACGCTGTGCGTCGTCAGCCCCGACACGATGTCGTTTAATCCGCTGACCTTTCCCAACCTGCCGTACGATCCCGACCGGGACTTCGTCCCCGTCATCGACATGTACAACGTGATGGAAGGCTTGATGGTGCCGGCGGCGTCGGGCATCGGCACGCTCGAGGCGCTGCGCGCCAAGGCGGTGGCCGCGCCCGGCAAGCTCAATTACGGCACGCTCGGCGAGCGCACCACCACCGACGCGTTCCGCCAATGGCTCGGCGAGCATTGGAACACCAAATTCGTGGCGATCCCCTACAAAGGCGGCAGCGAGATCATCAGCGCCTTGCTCGGCAACGACATCGACGTCGCCAAGATCGGCGTCGGCAACATGGTCAGCCAGCTCAAGGAGGGCAAGATCAAGATCCTGGCGCTCAACGCCGCGAAGCGCTCGCCCGAATTGCCCGATGTGCCGACCTTCAAGGAGACCGGCCTCGACGCCTTCCCCGGCGGCCCGATTTTCTGGGGCATCGTGGTGCCGGCCGGAACGCCGGCGCCGGTCGTCGCGAAGCTGCACGACGAATTGCTGGCGATCTTCCAGAGCCGGAAGTTCATCGACTTCGCCAAGCAGAACTATCTCGACCCGGCCGCCGGCTCGACCGGCGATTTCGCCGCCTTCCTCAAGAAGGATCGCCAGGACGCCAAGGTGGTGGTGGATACGTATATGAAGTGACGGCGCGACGCGCCGTCATTCCGGGGCGCGGGCCTTAGCCCGCGAGCCCGGAATCCATAACCACAGTTCCTCCAGGTGCGTGCTCGGCCTTCACGCATCGTGATTATGGATTCCGGGCTCCTCGCTTCGCTCGGCCCCGGAATGACGTGCGGCGAGCCTCGTAAAAGCCGCCTGCAGGTGCCATCTTCGGAGCCATGAGAATCAGTGGCCCCGAGCATGGCGCCAAGCGCAGTGGCTGACCCTTTGAAGCGCAGCATCGAGCCGACCGAACCGCCACAGCCCGCGGCCGGCGGCATTGGCGCGCGCGCCCGCGCCGCGGCGGCGCCGGCGCCGTATCTTGCCGGTCTCAATCCGGAACAGCGGCAGGCGGTCGAGACGCTCGACGGCCCGGTGCTGGTGCTGGCCGGCGCCGGCACCGGCAAGACTCGCGTGCTGACCGTGCGCATCGCCCACATCCTCAGCCTCGGCCGCGCCCGGCCCGGCGAGATCCTCGCCGTCACCTTCACCAACAAAGCGGCGCGCGAGATGAAGCACCGCGTCGGCGAAATCGTCGGCGGCGTGGTCGAGGGCATGCCGTGGCTCGGCACCTTTCACTCGATCGGCGTGAAAATTTTGCGCCGCCACGCCGAGCTGGTCGGGCTGAAAAGCGATTTCACCATCCTCGACGTCGACGATCAGATCCGGCTCTTGAAGCAGCTGCTGGAAGTCGAGAACATCGACGAGAAGCGCTGGCCCGCGCGCGTGCTCGCCTCGCTCATCGACGGCTGGAAGAACCGCGGGTTGACGCCCGAGCAGGTGCCGGCCGGCGAAGCCGCGGTGTTCGGCAACGGCAAGGGACTGAAGCTCTACAAGGCGTTTCAGGAGCGCCTGAAGATTCTCAACGCCGCCGACTTCGGCGATTTGTTGCTCGAATGCATCCGGCTGTTCCGCGAGCATCCCGAAGTGCTGCGCCAGTATCAGGCGCGCTTCAAATTCATTTTGGTCGACGAATATCAGGACACCAACGTCGCGCAATATTTGTGGCTGCGGCTGTTGGCGCAAAGGACGGGTGCGGCCGTCATTCCAGGGCGCCGCGAAGCGGCGAGCCCGGAATCCATAACCCCTGCCGCCGGGACTATCGGATTCCGGGCTCGCGCTTGACGGCGCGCCCCGGAATGACGGTGGAGAGGGCGTGCCGGCTGCCCCGCCAGCCGCCAAAAACATCTGCTGCGTCGGCGACGACGATCAGTCGATCTACGGCTGGCGCGGCGCCGAGGTCGACAACATCCTGCGCTTCGAGCACGATTTCCCCGGCGCCACGGTGATCCGGCTCGAGCGCAATTACCGCTCCACCGGCCACATCCTCGCCGCCGCCTCGCACATCATCGCCCATAACGAAGGCCGCCTCGGCAAGACGCTGCGCACCGACGACGTCTTGGGCGAGAAAGTCACCGTCACCGGCTCCTGGGACAGCGAGGAAGAAGCCCGCGCCATCGGCGAGGAGATCGAGCAGTTGCAGCGCGGCGACGACTCGGGAAAGCCGCATCCGCTCAACGAGATCGCCATCCTGGTGCGCGCCTCGTTCCAGATGCGCGAATTCGAGGACCGTTTCGTCACGTTGGGATTGCCGTACCGCGTCATCGGCGGACCGCGTTTCTACGAGCGCGCCGAAATCCGCGACGCGCTGGCTTACCTGCGCGTGGTCAATTCGCCGGCCGACGATCTCGCCTTCGAGCGCATCGTCAATGTGCCGAAGCGCGGACTAGGTGATGCAACAGTGCAGCTGCTGCACGATCATGCCAGGAAGCGCCGCGTGCCGCTCACCGAGGCCGCCCGCGCCATGATCGCGACCGACGAGCTCAAGCCCAAGCCGCGCGGCAGCTTGCGCGCCGTGCTCGAAGCGTTCGACCGCTGGCGCAAGCAGCGCGACGCGCTGCCGCACAACGAGCTCGCCGAGATCGTCCTCGACGAGTCCGGCTACACCGAGATGTGGCAGAAGGACCGCTCCGCCGACGCCGCCGGCCGCCTGGAAAACCTCAAGGAGCTGGTGCGCTCCATGGAGGAGTTCGAGAACCTGCAGGGTTTTCTCGAACACATCTCGCTGGTGATGGACAACGAGCGGGGCGCCGAGGCCGACGCGGTGAGCATCATGACCTTGCACGCGGCCAAGGGGCTCGAATTCGACACCGTGTTCCTGCCCGGCTGGGAGGAGGGCCTGTTTCCGCACCAGCGCACGCTCGACGACCAGGGCCGCGCCGGGCTGGAAGAGGAGCGCCGGCTCGCCCATGTCGGCCTCACCCGGGCGCGCAAGCGCGCCAAGATCTATTTCGCCACCAACCGGCGCATGCACGGGCTGTGGCAGACCAACATCCCGTCGCGCTTCCTCGACGAATTGCCGGAAGCCAATGTCGAGGTGACGGAAGCGCAAGGCGGCGGCTTCGGCGGCTATGGCGGCTTCGGCGCCTCGCGCTTCGACGCCGCCACCTCGTTCGGCTCGAGCTACAACACGCCGGGCTGGCAGCGCGCGCAAGGCAACAGAAACGCCAAGAAAGGCGAGGGCGGTTTCTCCGAGGCGGCGTCGGACTACGACGCCGACGATGATCTACCACTCTCCCGTTCCGGGAGAGGCCGATCGACCCCCGACGGTGGTCGATCGGGTGAGGGCCCACGGAATCCCAGCACAAGCGACGAAGACACCTCCTCGCCCTCGCCCTGGCGCGCCCGCGACGAGCGCACCCCCAGGCCGCGCCTGCCGCTCACCATCGAAGGCGAGCTGGTCGCCAAATCCACCGGCACCGTTTCGTCGTTCACGCTCGGCGACCGCGTCTTCCACCAGAAATTCGGCAACGGCAACGTCACCGCCATCGACGGCAACAAGCTGACCATCCTGTTCGACCGCGCCGGCGAGAAGCGGGTGGTGGATAGTTTTGTGGAGCGGGTGTGAAGGGCTTTCTAACTGTTGCTCGCGGCAGTTGTGTGCGATAAATCTACAATACCGCGTGAAGAGCCAAACATGCCGCTAAATAACTTACAGAGAATTTTTTATCAGAATTTGGCGGAGAAACGCCTCCTTGGTCATGAGGGACAGGCGTTCGAAGATTTCTTTGTTGAGGTCGGACGCCTCCGCTGGGGCGAGGACTTCGAACCGATTCGTGCGTATGGAAAGCACGGTGATCTCAAATGCGATGGGCGACGGATCTCCACTGGTACGCTGTATCAATGCTACGGCCCGCGAACGGCAAACGCGTCCGCCGTTCACAAAAAAATACATACCGATTTTTATGGTGCCCGCGCAATCTGGGGCGAAAAGCTCAAAGGCTGGTCCATAGTCACAAATGATCGTCTGGGTCTCGACGCACTGGCAACGATCGAGGTTGATGGGCTGCGTGCCCAGCATCCCGAAATCATCATTCGTACTGTATTGCCGATAGATGTCGTCAAAATAGCGCTGGAGTTGCCGCTCGACGATTTAGCGCAGTTGTTCGGACTTGCCATAACGGAGCGAGACTCCATTCTTCTCCAAGTCTCATTTTCCGATCTCGGCGCAGTAATTGATGAACTGTCCGGAATCGACCCACCGCCGTCTCTTGATTCAATTAAGCCACCACCTGAGAACAAAATTGCGATCAATTCGCTAGGGGAAGAAATCGCCGCCCTACTTCGGAAGGGTGATCTCTTAGCAAGCCACGTCGATGCCTATTTCAACGCGACCGGACGTGTAGAAGTAGGAGAGCGACTAAGCGTCATGATGAAAAAACATTACCTCGCAATGAAGGGGCATGGCTTCGATTTGACTCAAATCTTTCATGCGATGATCAATCTTTGCGGAGGACTGGATCGACCAAAAAATCAAGGCGTCGCTGTTCTCGCGCTTGTCACTTATTATTTTCATCGCTGCGACATTTTTGAGAATGCGTGAAGAAACAAATGATACTGCCGACAAAACACATATCACCACAGCGGGCCCTCCTTACCATCGGTGCGGAGGTGCTAAGGACGTTGGAACGCCCAAGGACCGTTTCGGCCCTATGGGATGCATTAAGATCGCGCGACGAAATCGTGGTGCATGGTCGAATTAGTTACGATTGGTTTGTCCTCGCTCTCGATTTGCTCTTCCTCGTGAATGCAATCGAATATCAAAGCGGCGCGATTCATCGAACCCAGTCATGATCCACGAACTTTGGAGCGATCGACCATCATTCAAGCGACTTAGGTTCGGTCGTGGCCTGAATATAGTGCTGGCCGCGCGGAGTGGTGTTGTTACGGAAACTGAAGATCAGGGCCGCACCAGAAACGGCGCCGGCAAGTCAAGCCTGATCGATATTCTTCGTTTTATGCTTGGAGGCGAGGTCCAAAAGAAGAAGACTATTGTTGCGGCGCCGATTCTCAAAGACGACAATTTCTTTCTCTCCTTCGACCTGATGCAAAGGCCTATCACCGTCTCACGTTCTCCGGCCGGTCGTGGAAGGGTTAAAGTTCAAGGTGAGTTTGCTGACTGGCCTATTCAGCCCGACATCAACAAGAAGACCGGTGAAGTGACCATGTCCGGTCATGTCTGGACAGATCTACTTGGCAGAGTCCTTTTTGGATTGCCGCCCGCCTCACAAATTCCTCACGGCAGCAATCTTAGCTTCAGTGCGTGCGTCGCTTATTTCATCAGGCGCTCCCGCGACGGGGCTTTTAGTCATTGGACAACCACTCACAGATCACAATCGCAGAACCGCGTCAGTGTGCCCTTAAGTTTTTTGTTTGGCTTGGATACAGATATCGCGCTTAGATTTCTGCGAGCCGATGAAACTGCAAAGTCTGCGCAAGAGCTCAGACGAGCTATTACGCAGGGGATGCTGGCCACAGCCGTTGGATCATCCGCTCAGATACGCAGCGGTGCTCTTCGGGCTCGGCGCCGGCTGGAGCGACTGCGTAATAAACTCGAAGGACAAGAGGTGCTGGATTTCTACGGCTCATACGAAGCAGAGGCCGCGCAATTGGATGCGCGTATCCGGGAGTTGAATGACGAAAATTATACTGATCAACAGCTTGTAACTGACCTGGAAAGGGCGACTCGGGAAGAGGCGGCCCCAGGTGTCCCAGATTTAGAACGTTTGTATAAAGAAGCGAATGTTGTTCTGCCTGGCATATCTCTGCGACGATATGACGAAGTGCAGTCGTTTCACGATCAGGTAATTACAAATCGTCGGAATCATCTCAGGGCGGAGATTGATGCAGCTCGTGGACGGCTTGAAGGTCGTGCCAAGGAACGCGACCGTCTCGTGGTCCGACATGGTGAAATACTGGGTTTGCTTAGCTCAGGTGTTTCTGCCGGCCACTATCGCCGACTTGAACGGGAATTGATCGATGCCGAAACGGAATCAAAGGAGCTTGAGAAGCGGCTAGAATTGGCAGACCGCATTGAACAAGCGCGCGTTGATGTAAAGGCGCAACGTGTCGAAGCCGAAAGAGCGTTACTCCAGGAGCTAAGCGAACGGCGCGCCATAATCGACGAAGCCGTTGGAATTTTCATGGATATTTCATCTGAGCTTTATGAGAAGCCGGCAACGCTCCAGTTGCAATCAACGTCCAATGGGCTTCGGTTTGTTATTGAACGTCCCGATCTTCCAAGCGAAGGTGTTTCCCAAATGCAGATATTCACCTTCGATTTGACGGTGGCGACAATGTGCGCTCGGAGAGGTGTGTGGCCGGGATTTCTGGTTCACGACAGTCACATATTTGATGGCGTGGATGGACGGCAGATCGGCCACGCGCTTAAAGTGGCTCAAGAGCAGATAACTAGGCTCAATGGGCAATACATTGTTACGATGAATTCGGATGATTTGGAAAAGGCGAAAAGAGAGACCGGGTTGGACTTTCAACGGCACGTCGTCAGTCCAGTGCTCGACGATACGGAAAGTGGAGGATTATTCGGGTTCCGCTTCGACTATGACATGAGCGACGCGGCTATAGAGGAGTTTACCGACGCGCAAAGGGGGTAAATACTAAAGACCGAAAAAAGCGTAGCCCTTGAACGAAATGAAGTTGTCAAAGTTGGCTTCATCGTCGCCTGCTTATCCGCTACAAAGGCGCTATTCGATGAAAAAAAGGCAGCCACAGTCACGCGGTTATAGATCAGGCGACCAGGTTATGGCGCGTTATGAACGCGATTGGTTTCATGCCGAAGTTGTGCGGCTTGAAGACGATGGCAGCTATCTCATCCGTTGGATCAGGCCAAAAGCAGGATATCATAGCCGATGGGATAAGCCCGACACGCGTCCCGCGGTTTTATTGGTCGATGAAGATGACATTCGCCCGATGGAAGCGCGGTAGTAAAGCAAGCGTAGCCCGGATGGAATGAAACGCGATCCAGGGCTCACGTCAGGGACTTGATACGTCGTTTCGAATGCCCACCTTATCGAGGGCGGTATGTAACAGATTATAGAGCGCGCGCGTGAACAAGAATTCAGATTTAATGGCATCGGGTATTCTTATTTGGCTTCCTCCAGGAGAACGGCCTGACGTACAGCACTTCGACAAAGGGAAAGTGCAACCGCCGCCTTCACCGAATCCGGAAGCGTGGTGGTTGCTTCATGAGGCCATCACTTATGCTCGCACCCTAGATCATACGGATGCCAAGGTCCCTTGGATAAAGACTGGCATGCAAATACTGAATCCTGAAGACATCATTCGAATTTATGGTGATATGGGCAACTTGCGCGGGTTCAGCGGCAATGCAGCGCGGTCGTAACGGTTAAGGTTCATCCTTCGAGGGCAGCTTCGCGGCCACCTCAGAGTGAGGTTACGGCACCGCCCGCTCACACCCTCACCACAACCGCCGCTGATAAAAATAGGACTGGGCGCGGGGCAGTCCATATTGCGGCTGCGCATAGCCGGCTGAGCCGAACCAGCCGGAGCCATAGCCGCTGTCGTCGCGCGCGACGGCCATGTCGGCGATGGCATCCGCGTGATGAAGCCGCCCTGCGGCTGATTGCTGAGCACGGCTACGAATTCGGTGCGGTAATTGGTTTCGCTCGACAGCGGCTCGTCCGAGATGATGATCGAGGACAGCGGCACTGCGGTGGGGGCGATCTTGTCGAGCACCGCTTGCGGGAAGGTGATGCGGTCGAGCGCGTTCTTGGCGCTGTCGCCGTTGTCGATCGAGACTTCGGTCCAGCGCAAGCCGCCGCCATCCCCGCGCCACCGCGGTGAAGATGTGCGTGCCGAGCGGCTTGTCGGGATCCTTGATGGCGACCGGATACTCCTGGCTGAAGTCGTAGACCTCGCCGCCGTCCGGCCATGGTTTGTGCGTGTCGCGCCGCACATAAAGTTTTTGCGTCGTGCGGCTGATGTAGATCGCGACCGGCTCGGTGGCGAGCTTCGCCGCCGTGGCGGCGTTGACGGCCGCGACCCGCTTGGCCTCGGCGTCCTTGGCGGCTGCCACTGCGGCCGCGGCGGCGTCCTGCTTCGCCTTGGCATCGGTCTTGGCGGCGTCGAGCTGCGCGCCCAGCGCTTCGGCCTCGGCGGCGTCTTTCTGCCTCGCATCCTCGGCCGCGGCCTTCACGGCGTCGGCCCTGGCCTGGTCGGTGATGACGTAGTTCGGGTTGGACTGGATCGCGTTGACGCCGGCGAGCTTCTTCTCGGCGACGGTGAGCGCGGCATCGGCGCGTCGCTTGAGATCGCTGAGCCTGCGCACCGTCAAAGGCGCCATCGCCGCGGCGCGCTTGGCCGGCATGACGGCGGCCTTCGCCGCCGCAGCCGCCTTCGTCGCCTCGTCGGCATCATGGGACAGCGCCGCGGCCCGCGCCGGTATCGCGTCGATCGCGTCCTGTTTCGGCTGGAACAGCGCCGGATCGGAAAACGCGACCGGCTCCGAATCCGTCGGCGATATGATCACCCGCATGCCCAGCGGCGCCTGGTCGAACACCTTCTCGGCAAAATCGAACGGCATGCGCACGCAGCCGTGCGAGGCCGCGTAGCCGGGCAGCGGCCCGCCATGCAGCGCGATGCCGTTCCAGGTGATGCGCAGCATGTTCGGCATCCAGGCGTCGTCATACATCGTCGAGTGGTGGTCCTTGTCTTTCTCGATGACGGCGAAAACGCCGGCCGGCGTCTCGCGTCCGGTGGTGCCGGTCGAGACCGGCGCGCGCAGCATCCAGCCGTCCGCGTCGTAGAAGGTCACGTGCTGACTCTTGATCGACACGATCGCCATGATCGGGTCGCCCGCCGGGCGCGGCGCCGTCATCACGGACTGGCGCGCCTGGCGTGCCGGGGCCGCCTGCCTGGCGGTGGCGGGCGGCACCGCGGTCAGCGCCGTCAGCGCGGCCGCGGCCAGGAGGGTCAGTATCGCCGGCTTGGTCATTCGATTCCTTGCCATTCCTTGGTTGAAGCGGGATTCGCCGGAAAACATCCTTAGCTTGACGTGAAAGTCTTCACATATGGTAGCGGTTCCCGCGGTCCGCCGGACAGCAGCGCCTTATCTCAGTTCCATCGCCTCAACCGCCAGAATCGTCGGCAGATGCCGCGCAATCTCCTGCCAGGTCTCGCCCTCGTCGATACTGCCGAACACCGAGCCGCTGTTGGTGCCGAAATAAATTCCCGCCGGGTCGCGCGCGTCGCCGGCCATGGCTTGCCGGAGAACGGTGAAGAAACAGGCCTTCTGCGGCAGGCCTTGCCGCATCGCCTGCCAGCTTTGGCCGCCGTCGCGCGATCGCCAGACCGCCGCGGCGGCGTCGGGCGGAAAACGTCCCGCCGTGTCGCCGTTCAGCGGCAGCGTCCAGATCGTGTCCGGATCGCGCGGATGAACGCGGATCGGAAAGCCGAAGGTCGACGGCAAGCCTTTGGTGCAGTCGTTCCAGCTGCGGCCGCCGTCGGCGGAGCGCCAAACGCCATAGTGGTTCTGCTGGTAAAGCACGTCGCTCGTCCCCGGCGCGCGGATCATGTTGTGCACGCAGTGCCCGATCTCGCCGTCGCGCGGCGCGGCCGGATGCTCGGCGGGGCCGGCGGCTTCGGCATTCGAGAGGCGATTGCGGCGCTCCCACGTCGCCCCGCCGTCCTCGGTGGCAAACACGCCGGCCGCCGAGATGCCAACCCAAAGCTTTTTCCGGTTATCCGGATCGGGCAGGATGGTGTGCAGCGTCAGCCCGACGCCGCCGGGCGTCCAGCTGCCGGCGGACGGGTGATCGGTCAGGCCATGCACCTTGACCCAATCCTTGCCGCCGTTCGTGCTGGCCAGCAGGCTCGCCGGTTTGGTGCCGGCGTACAGCGTGCCGTGCGCGTAGCTGAGCGACCAGATTTGCGAAAACGAGTCGGCGAACGGTAACGGCGCCGCGGTCCAGCCGATCATCTTTGCGAGATTGGGATCCTTGGCGGCCCAATCGTCCATGGTTCCCTTGGTGAGGCGGGTGACCTCCCAGGTCGCGCCGCCGTCTTCGCTGCGCCAGACGCCCGCGCCATTCCAGTCGCCGCCGCCGCCGGCCCACAGCGTGCCGGTCGCGGGGTCGCCAATCATGTGATTGATCGGCCAGCCGTTGCAGTAGGGCCCGCCAATTGTCCAGCCGCTACGGTCGTTGCCGCCGGAAAGCAAAAAGGCGCCCTTGGTTGTGCCGATCAGCAATGTCGTACGCGTTGCGGACATCGGATTTTTGCTCTCCATCGAAAGCAACAGTGGACTATAAGACCGCCGTCTTATCCTCAAATGCTAGCACGGGCTGCTTCTACGTCATGGCCGGAAAAGTCCGGCCACCTCGCGTCCGGATTGACGCGTAGTATCCCTTGGGGGACATGTTCTCGGTCTCACCGCTCGCGACTCCCTCTCCCCGCGTGCGGGGAGAGGGTGGGGTGAGGGGGCCTCGACGCATGCGCAGCGCAAAAGTAGCGAAGACGAGTTTAGCTCGCCAATTGCGGAAAAACGCGACGCGCGCTGAACGAAAGCTTTGGCACTACCTGCGCTCCCGGTCGCTCGGCGGGTTCAAATTCGTGCGTCAGGAGCCGATTGGTCCGTATGTCGTAGATTTTGTCTGTAGAGAGCAACGGCTCGTCATCGAAGTCGACGGCGGCCAACACGCGGATAACAAGCGTGACGCTGCCCGTGATCAATGGCTCATCGAACGCCGCTACCGTGTCCTGCGTTTCTGGAATAATGAAGTGCTCGGAAATATCGAAGGCGTATGGGACACTATCTTCGCGGCGGCGTCTGCGGCGGCGCCCCCTCACCCCAACCCTCTCCCCGCGCGCGGGGAGAGGGAGTCGCCAAGCCGGACCTGCAAATGATTCTTTATGTCCGACGCAGCTCGCGCTAATCCGATCTCCCTCTACATCGACGCCGATGCCTGCCCGGTGAAGCAGGAGATTTATCGCGTCGCCGAGCGCCATGCCGGGAAGGGCGTCTAGCTGAAAGTCTTCGTCGTCAGCAACTCACCGATCGCGGTGCCGCGCGATGACATGATCGAGCGCGTGGTCGTCGGCGCCGGCATGGACGAGGCGGACAATTGGATTGCCGAGCGCGCCAAGCGCGGCGACATCGTCATCACCGCCGACGTGCCGCTGGCGAGCCGGGCCGTGAAAGCCGGCGCCGAAGTCATCGCACCGAACGGCAAGCCGTTTACCGAAGAATCGATCGGCATGGCGCTGGCGACGCGCAATCTGCTGGATTCGCTGCGCTCGGCCGGCGAGATCACCGGCGGTCCAAAGCCGTTCGCGCCGCGCGACCGCTCCGAATTTCTCTCCGCGCTGGACCGCGCCATCGTGCGGCTGACGCGGGAGGGGTTTGGGCGGGCAGACGGGTAGGCGCCGGACATTGCCATCGTTTCCCGCACGCGGTGCAGCACGCAGTGGTGCACCGCAGATGCGGGATCGTCGCGGACCCAGAGCCTGTTGCGATCCCGGGTCTGCAGCGCACCACTTCGTGCTGCGCTGCGCCCGGGAAACGTGGTCACAGGTCTATTGACAGTGGTCCCTGATTTAGATACATTACAGTGCGAATCATCCCGCCCTGAAGGGACGCCGCCGGGTGACGCCGGCGGAGAGGGGCGAGTGCGGTTCCCGCGGGTGGGGCTGTCACCCCCGCTCCCGGGCGGCTCCGGGCCAAAACGCCCGGCCGGCACGACGACCGGCCTGCGGGCTCATAACGCCCGCTGCACTGGGACGGCCGGGGGTGGGTAACACCCGCTCCTAACTAGTTCCGTCTCAGGAAGTGCGTGAACTGGAGCTGAGCGGTGGCGTTCGGTCGCTGCCGCAAGTGCCGTGGTGGAACGCCGGCAGGCGAGCGCGCCCGAGAGCGGAAGGGCGGCGCAAGCCGCCTTTCCGTGGCGCGCCCCGCACGCCGTATGTGTGCGGGCCGTGGAATACCGCGTCTGCCGGCGTTCCATTTCCCTTTTTTTCTTCGTAGCCCGGATGAAACGAAGTGAAATCCGGGAGCGGCATAAACGCTCGTCGATCGTACCCGGATTACGCTCCGCTCCATCCGGGCTACGGTTACGGGCGCTTCGACATCGCTGTTTGACATCACTCGCGGGCGGAGTGCGCTCGCGAGAACGGGAGCGCGTGCACCCGCCACCGCTATCGCGGGGCAGGATGAAATAATCCCGCCTTAATCCGTTCACCATTCCGCCGGGTGGCGCGGATAGGCTCTTGATTTGAACCAAAGACCGGCGAAAGACTTCTAAGAATCAGGCGACCGACTGTCAGGTAAACACATTCCATGCGTTCCCCCCGGATTTTCCCCGCCCCGCTTGCGATCGCGGCGCTGGCCTTCATCCTTTCCGTGCCGTTGACGACGGCGGCTTACGCCAATATCGCCATCGCCATCGACAAATCGACCCAGCACATGTCGGTCGCGGTCGACGGTCAGCAGCGCTACGTATGGCCGGTGTCGACCGGGCGGCCGGGCTACGACACGCCGAGCGGCAACTTCAAGCTCAACCGCATGGACGCCGACCATTTCTCGCAGGAATGGGACAATGCGCCGATGCCGCATACCATGTTCTTCGACCTGCACGGCCACGCCATTCATGGCTTCTCCGACATCAAGCATCTTGGGCTCGCGGTGTCGCACGGCTGCGTGCGGCTCTCTCCGGACCATGCCGCCACTTTGTTCGACCTGGTGAAAGCCGAAGGCATGGCCAATACCAGCGTGACCATCGACGGCCATACGCCGGGCGGCGACAATGCGCCGGTGGCGCGCGCGCGTCTGCCGGACAGCGAGACCGTCTATAACAATCAGCCCTATAACAATCAGCCGACCCAGATCACGCCGCAATATGGCCAGCAGCAGCCGCAACAGCAGCCGTATTACAGCCAGCAGCAGCAGGCTTACAGCCAGCCGGCCTACGGTCAGCCGGCTTACGGGCAGCGCACTTACGCCCAGCCCCAGCCGTATTACGGGCAACAAGGCTATTACGGCCAGCAGCAGGGCTCTTACGCGCCGCAGGGTTACCCGCCGCAACCGCCGCCGGTCTATCGGCAGTGGTGACGCCGTTCACGGTGTGTTGAGCGGGCGCCGCGCCGCGGTCGCAGTCCCGCTGCTAGAAATGGAATAGTCTTTGGCGTCCGCTGTTGATCGCAGCGGACGCAATCATTTCACCGGGAGGATTTCGCATCATGTCGCTCGTTCGCCGCTTTGTTGTCACCGCGGTCGCCGGCACTGCTTTCGCCGGCCTGCTCAGCGCGCCGGCCGGCGCCGCGCTGATCATGCACAAGGATCTGACCTTGAGCATTGCCAAAACCCTTGCCGAAGAGACCGTCGCCGCCTGCGCCGCCAAGGGCTATGCGGAATCCGCCGTGGTGGTCGATCGCGATGGCGAGACCATCGTCGAGATGCGCGGCGACAATGCCGCGCCGTTCACCGTGGAGAACGCACGGCGCAAGGCCTACACGGCGATGGCGTTCAAGCAACCCACCGCGGAATTCGCCAAGAAACTGCTGGATCCCAATTCGGTGGCGCATCAGCAGGTGACGCTGCCGAGCGTGATCGCCATTCCGGGCGGCCAGCCGATCAAGGTCGGCAACGAGGTCGTCGGCGGCATCGGCGCTTCCGGCTCGCCCGGCTTCGACGACGACTGCGTCAATGCCGGCATGGATAAAGTGAAGGATCAGCTGCAATAGCCGTCATTCCGGGCTCGCGGGCGAAGGCCCGCGCCCCGGAATGACGTTACATTCGGCTTCTGAAACTTGAGCACGAAATTGTCGACCGGCATGTTTGGCTTGTAACTCGGGAAATCGTGGGTGTCGGCCGGATTGCGCCAGAAATTGCCTTCGCCGATTTGCTTGAAGCCGGCCGCCTCGATCTCCTGCTGCAGCGTCGCCTCCTCGATGCGATGCAGCGTCTTGTTGACCGAAATGCCTTGCCCCGGCAGCGCCGAGTGATCGGCGATCACCAGAATGCCGCCGGGCTTGAGCGCGGCAAACATTTTGCGGTCCATCGCGGCGCGGTCGACGTTCATGTAGCTGGTGTCGTGGTAGTAGAACAGGAAGGTGATCATATCGAGATCGTGCACGTCCGGCGGGATCGGATCGTCGAACGGCCGGATGTCGGCGACCGACGTCTTTCATCGCCGGCGTCTTCATGCGCGCTTCGAATGCCGCCTTGGGCTTGTCGCCGAGATCGGGCGGGTTCTGCGCGTAGACGATGCCGTTCGGCGCCACCGAACGCGCCATCAGCTCGGTCGAATAGCCGCCGCCGGCGGCCATATCGAGCACCTTCATGCCGGGCCGCGGCGCGGCAAAGGCGAGAAACGGCAGCGGATCGCGGCGCTTGTCGGCGTTGCGGTCGGCGTCGCTGCGGTCCGGCGCCGCCATCAGCGCGGCATAATCGGGTGCCGTCTGCGCCCGAGCGCCGTGCAAAAACAAGCCCGTGGCGGCAAACACGGCAATACCAAAGGCGACGGCCGCGGATTTATGGAGTGAAAATTGTTTCATCGATTGCTCCCGGCAAGAAACCGATCGGATGGTAGCGCCAAAGCCGGCCCGCGGCGTTGACAAAGCTGTGAAACAGGCCCGGCAAATATTGTGGAAAGCCTGTGGAATAATCCGGGATAATGCGGTGGATAACTCTTGTGACGGATTCGCCGGCCGCTTCCCGCCTTTACGCCTGTGAAGTCCGGGCATGAATTCCCAAGCCCTCATCCCATCAATGCCTTCCACCGATCGGGCGCCAATGCAGGACACCACAATCGCGACCCTCGAAACCGGTGAACAAACGGCGCGGAAGCTTGCCGATCTGGTCGCCGAGCGTTTTGGCGATGGTGTCGCCGTCAGCTTGGATGCCGGGCCGGGCAACTGGCGCGTGACGTTGTATTTCGGTTGCGCGGTCGACGAGGCAAGCGTGCGCGAATTGGCGGCAACGGCCGGCGGAGCCGCGGCGGCACGCGCGCTGCGCTTTGAGTCCATCGCCGCGGCGGATTGGGTCGCAACAAGCCTTGCCGGGCTCAAGCCGGTGGCGGCCGGCCGCTTTATCGTGCACGGCGCGCACCACCGCGCCGGCATTCCGGGCAACCGTATCGGCATCGAGATCGAAGCCGCGCTCGCCTTCGGCACCGGCCATCACGGCACCACGCGCGGTTGCCTTTTGGCGCTCGACCGCATCTGCAAGTCTCACGCCGGCGGCGCGGCGCCAAATATTCTCGATCTCGGCACCGGCTCGGGCGTCCTCGCCATTGCCGCCGCCCGCGCCTTGCACCGGCGCATCTTGGCGACCGACATCGATGCCGCGGCGGTGCGCGTGGCGCGCGCCAATGCCCGGCTCAATCGCGTCGGCCCGCTGGTCGAGGTGGTGCGCGCGGCAGGCGTCACCGCACCGGCGATCCGCGCTTGCGCGCCGTTTCATCTCGTCTTCGCCAATATCCTGCTTGAGCCGTTGCAGCGCCTCGCCGCGCCGCTGACCGGGATCGTCGCGCCGGGCGGCTGCGTCGTGCTGTCCGGCCTTTTGACCGCGCAGGCCAATGCCGCGCGCGCCGCCTATCGCGGGTTTCGCCTGGATCGACGGATCGTGCTCGACGGTTGGATCACGCTGGTGCTCGTGCGCGGCGGATAAGCCATTATCCTCGCGAAAAGATGCTGCTAGGTTGCCCGGCATGTTCGAGGCGCATTTCCAGTCGTTCGAGGATCGTAGCGCGAGCGGCGACAACGCATCGCGGCTCGCTGCCTTGCGGGCGGAGCTGAAACGGCGCGGGCTCGACGGCTTTGTCGTGCCGCGCGCCGACCGCTACCAGAACGAATATGTGCCGCCGTGCGCCGAGCGGCTCGCTTGGCTCACCGGCTTCACCGGCTCGGCCGGCGTGGCAATCGTGCTCGCCGACCGCGCCGTGCTGTTCGTCGACGGCCGTTATACGGTGCAGGCGCGCGACGAAGTGGACGCCGCCGCTTTTGCCATCGAACATCTGGTCGAGCATCCGCCGCCGCAGTGGATCGAACAGAATCTGCCGGCCGGCGCCAAGCTCGGCTATTCGCCGTGGCTGCACACCGTCGACGGCGCCGAGCGGCTGGCCAAAGCCTGCGAAGCGGCCGGCGGCGGCCTGGTTGCCGTCGCCGCCAATCCGATCGATGCGTGCTGGCAGGCACGGCCGGCGCCGCCGCTCGGCGCGGTGGTGCTGCACGATGTGCGCTACGCCGGCGAAGATGCCGCGGCCAAGCTTGCGCGCGTTCGCGCCGAGCTGGCGAAACTTAGCGCCGGCGCCTTGGTGGTGTCCGATCCGCAAGCGGTGTGCTGGCTGTTCAACATCCGCGGCAGCGATGTGCCGCACACGCCGGTGACGCTGGCTTTCGCGCTGGTGCCGAAGGAGGGCCGGCCGTCGCTCTATATCGACGGCCGCAAGCTCGGCAACGATGTCCGGCATCGGCTCGAAGAGCTCGCCGCGGTGCGCGCTCCGGAAAATTTCGAGGGCGATCTCGTCGCGCTCGGTCAGGCGCAAAGCGCGGTGCGGCTCGACCCGGCCGCGTGTCCCGAGGCGATCGCGCAAATCGTCGCCGAGAATGGCGGCAAGGTTTTGCGCGGCAGCGATCCGATCGCGCCGATGAAGGCGGTCAAGAATGCGGTCGAGATCGCCGGCGCGCGCGCCGCGCAGTTGCGCGACGGCGTCGCGGTGACGCGCTTCCTCGCCTGGTTCGATCGCGAAGCGCCGCACGGAAGCTTAAGCGAAATCGACGCGGTCGAGGCCCTGGAGAGCTTTCGCCGCGATACCGGCCTGCTCAAGGACG
This sequence comes from uncultured Alphaproteobacteria bacterium, assembly GCA_963816565.1. Classification (GTDB taxonomy): domain Bacteria; phylum Pseudomonadota; class Alphaproteobacteria; order Rhizobiales; family Xanthobacteraceae; genus BOG-931. Next base: position 33,715 of record CAWFLM010000036.1, read on the forward strand.
TCTCATTTCCCACCATCGCCGGCGCCGGCCCCGACGGCGCCATCGTGCACTACCGCGTCACCCGCAAAAGCAATCGCCGCATAACGCCGGGCGAACTGTTTCTCGTCGATTCCGGCGGCCAATACGAAGACGGCACCACCGACATCACGCGCACACTCGCCGTCGGCGCGCCAAATAGCCGAGATGCGCCGGAATTTCACTTTGGTGCTCAAAGGTCATATCGCCATCGCGCGTGCGGTGTTTCCGGATGGCACCACCGGCGCGCAGCTCGACACATTGGCGCGGCAATTTCTGTGGCGGGCCGGGCTCGATTTCGATCACGGCACCGGCCACGGCGTCGGCAGCTACCTCTCGGTGCATGAAGGGCCGGCGCGCATTGCCAAGCTCGGCAGCGCGCCGCTCAAGCGCGGCATGATCCTGTCCAACGAGCCGGGCTATTACCGCACCGGCGCTTACGGCATCCGCATCGAAAACCTGGTTCTGGTCACGGAAGCCGCGGCGGTTGCCGGCGCTGAAAAGCCGCTCAACGCGTTCGAGACATTGACCTTGGCGCCGATCGACGTCCGGCTGGTCGAGCCGCGATTGCTGGCGCCCGAGGAAATCGCCTGGCTCGCCGCCTATCATGCCCGCGTGCGCGAGACGCTGACGCCACTCCTCGACGCGCCGACCCGCGAGTGGCTGATGACGGCGACGACGGTGCTCGCGTTGGACTGATTTTCCTCAGCGAATGAACTTCGCCCATTCGTCTTCGGTCAGCACCGTGACGCCGAGCTTTTTGGCCTCGGCAAGCTTCGAGCCGGCGCCTGGGCCGGCGACGACGTAGTCGGTCTTCTTCGACACCGAGCCCGATACTTTGGCCCCGAGCCGTTCCGCCGAGGCCTTGGCCTCGTCGCGGGTCATTTTTTCCAAGCTGCCGGTGAACACCACGGTCTTGCCGGCGACCGGTGAATCGCCGCGCGGTTTTTCGGCGTCGCGAATGCGGACCTGCGCGGCGAGCCGCTCGACGCGCCGGCGATTGTGCGCCTCGCCGAAATAATCGTGCAGACTCTCGATCACGGTGTCGCCGATCTGATCGAGCGCATCCATCTCCAGTTTGGTCTCGGCATCGTCCTTGGCGAGCTTGAGGCATGCGGCATGAAAGGCGTCCCAACTGCCGTAGCCGCGCGCCAACGCCACCGCCGTGGTCTCGCCGACATGGCGGATGCCGAGCGCATAGATGAAACGCTCCAAAGAAATTTCGCGCCGCGCTGCGATGGCGTTGAATAGATTGCGCACCGAAGTTTCGCCAAAGCCTTCGATATCTTCGAGTTTGATTTTCTTGTTGCGCGCTTCCAGCGTGAAAATATCGGCGGGCTCCTTGACCCATTGCTTTTCGTAGAACAGCTCAATCTGTTTTTCGCCGAGCCCGTCGATATCGAAAGCGCGGCGCGAGACGAAATGTTCGAGATGCCCGACCGCCTGATAAGGACAGGCAAATTCGCCGGTGCAGTGCACGCGAGCGCCTTCGGCGCCGCCGGCGATGACTTCGCGCACCACGTCGGTGTGCAGCGGACATGGGCACTTTGTCGGGAATTCATAAGGCTTGGTGCCGCGCGGACGCTTGTCCTCGACGACGCCGAGCACCTGCGGAATGACGTCGCCGGCGCGCTGGATTTGCACGGTGTCGCCTTTGCGCACGTCGAGCCGCGCGATCTCGCCGGCATTGTGCAGCGTGGCGTTCTGCACGACGACGCCGCCGACGGTGACCGGCTCGAGCTTGGCGACGGGGGTGAGAAAGCCGGTGCGGCCGACCTGGATCTCGATGTCCTTGACGACGGTGGTCGCCTTCTCGGCCGGGAATTTATGCGCGATCGCCCAGCGCGGCGAGCGCGACACGAAGCCGAGCCGCTCCTGCCAATCGAGGCGGTCGACCTTGTAGACGACGCCGTCGATATCGTAGTCGAGGCTGGCGCGCCGCGCCTCGATGTCGCGATGGAATTGCAACAGCGCGTCGACCGATCGGCACATCTTGGTCAGCGGATTGGTCTTAAAGCCGCAACGCTCGAACCATTTGATCATGCCGGACTGGGTGTCCGCCGGCATCTCGCTCATCTCGCCCCAGGCGTAGGCGAAAAAGCCGAGCGGCCGCGATGCGGTGATCGCCGGGTCGAGCTGGCGCAAAGAGCCCGCCGCAGTGTTGCGCGGATTGACGTAGAGCTGCTTGCCGGCTTCCGCTTGCTTGCGGTTGAGTTCGAGGAACGCGGCTTTGGTCATGTAGACTTCGCCGCGCACCTCGCACACCGCCGGCACGCCTTTGCCCTTGAGCCGGTGTGGAATGTCTTCCAGCGTTTTGACGTTGGCGGTGACGTCTTCGCCTTCGGCGCCGTCGCCGCGCGTCGCGCCGGTGACGAGTTCGCCGCTCTCGTAGCGCAGCGACATCGACAGGCCGTCGATCTTCGGCTCGGCGGAGAACGCGATTTCCTCATCTTCGCCGAGACGGAGAAAGCGGCGAATACGGCCGACGAAATCGACCACGTCGGCTTCGGCGAAGGCATTGTCGAGCGACAGCATCGGCACTGCGTGGCGCACCTTGGCAAAGCGCGCCGACGGCGCGGCGCCGACCCGCTGCGTCAGACTTTCCAGGGTGCGCAATTGCGGAAAGCGCGCTTCGATTGCATTGTAGCGCTGCCGCAGCGCGTCATAGGCCGCGTCGGAAACGCTCGGCGCGTCGTCCTGATAATAGCGCCGGTCATGATCGGCGATCTCGGCCTGTAGCCGCGCGTGCTCGGCCTTGGCCTGTTTTTCGGTGAGAGCGTCGACAGGCGTCTCGGATTTTTCCTGGCGGGACATGATGACTAAATTTGCTCGGGCATAATCTTGTCGAAAACCGGCGGGCACTCTTCGGTATGCTGCCTAACTCGCCGCCCTGATCAGCCGCTCGGCGGCGGCGCGGGCTTCGGCGGTGATCTCGGCGCCGGCGAGCATGCGCGCGATCTCCTCGCGGCGGCGCTCGCCTTCGAGTTCGGCGACGCGGGTGGCGACGCGTTTGCCTTTGGCGAGCGCATCCTTGGCGATGAGATAATGCCGGTCGGCGCGCGCCGCCACTTGCGGCGCATGCGTCACCGCGATCACCTGCACCTCGGTAGCCAGCCGTGCCAGCCGCACACCGATGGCGTCGGCCACCGCGCCGCCGACGCCGGTATCGATCTCGTCGAACACCAGCGTCGGCGCCGAGCCGCGGTCGGCGAGCACGACTTTGAGCGCGAGCAAAAAGCGCGCGAGTTCGCCGCCGGAAGCGACCTTCATCAGCGGTCCGGGCCGCGTGCCGGGATTGGTGCGCACCCAGAACTCGATGCGATCGAGGCCGTGCGGCCCTTCGGTTTCGCTTTCGATCTCGGTGGAGAATTCCGCCCGCTCGAGCTTGAGCGGCTTTAATTCGGCATTGACCGCCTTGTCGAGTTTCTGCGCGGCGCGCCGTCGTGCCGCGGACAGCGCTTGCGCAGCCGCGCGATAGCGCGCCGTCGCCGCCTCCGCTTCGCGCTCCAAGACGGCGAGCCGCTCGGCCCCGGCGTCGATCAAGGCGAGATCGCCGTCATAGCGGCGCGCCAAAGCGGCAAGCTCATCGACCGGGACATTATATTTGCGCCCGGCGGCGCGCAGCGCGAACAAGCGCTCCTCGATGCGCTCCAGCTCGGCCGGATCGTATTCGGCCACTTGCAGCGCGCGTTCGAGCTGGGCGCGGGCTTCGTCCAGCGCGGTAAGCGCGGTGTCGATCGCCTTCACCGCCGGCTCGATCAAGCCCGGCGCCTGGGCGGCGCGGCGCTCCAGGCGCCGCACCGCGGTGGCAAGCGGCGCCACCGGCGAGTTCGGCCCGCTGACGGCGTCATGCGTGGCGCGCAAATCGTCGGCGACTTTTTCCGCCTGCATCATCCCGGCGCGGCGTTCGGCGAGCGTAGTCTCCTCGCCAATTTGCGGGTTGAGGCGGCCGAGCTCGTCGACCGCGTGGCGCAGCCATTCGGCTTCGCGCTTGGCGCGCTCGACGTCGGCGCGATGGCGCTCGACGGCGACGTCGCGCGCGCGCCGCTCGTCCCACAGCCGCGCCACTTCCGCGGCGTCGGCGTCAATCCCGCCATAGGCGTCGAGCAGCGCGCGGTGCGTTGCGGCATCGACGAAGGCGCGTTCGTCATGCTGGCCGTGAATCTCGACCAGAGCCGTGCCGAGCGCGCGCAACACCTGCACGCTGACCGGCTGGTCGTTGACAAAGGCGCGAGTCCTGCCGTCGGCGAATTGCGTCCGGCGCACGATCAGCTCGTCCTCGCCGACAAGATCGTTGTCGGCCAGCACGCGGCGCGCCGGATGGTCTTTGGCGACATCGAAGGCGGCGATCACCTGGCCGTGCTCGGCGCCCTCGCGCACCAAAGCCGCATCGCCGCGGGCGCCGAGCGCGAGCGCGAAAGCGTCGAGCAGTATAGATTTGCCGGCGCCGGTCTCGCCGGTCAACGCGGCGAGACCGGCTCCGAAATCGATATCGAGCCGGTCGATCAGAACGATGTCGCGGATTGAAAGGCGAGCCAGCATCGGATGACAGACAACAGAATACGGAGGATGGATACTATTCGTGATTCTTGACGCCTGTCCTCTGTCGTCCGTCCTCCGTCAGCCGCTTTGCGCACTGGCCAAGCCGATTTTTTGGAAGGCGCGGCTGATCCAGGACCCCTTATTCTCGGTGGTCGGCTCACCGCCGGCGTTCTTCACGAGATTATAGGCGTCCTTGTACCAGGGGCTGTCGGGGAAGTTATGGCCGAGCACGGCGGCCGCGGTCTGCGCTTCGTCCATGATGCCGAGCGCGACATAGGCCTCGCTCAGCCGCTCCAGCGCTTCTTCGACGTGGCGGGTGGTCTGATATTGCGTCACCACGACCTTAAAGCGGTTGATGGCGCCGACGAAGTCGCGCTGTTTCAGATAGTAGCGGCCGATATCCATCTCTTTGCCGGCGAGCTGGTCGCGCGCCATGGCGATCTTCTTCTGGGCGGCGATCGAATATTCGCTGTTCGGATATTTGCGCACCACTTCCTGCAGCGCGTCGATCGCCTTGGTGGCGCGTTCCTGGTCGCGCGAGACGTCGACGATCTGATCGTAATAGGATTCGCCGATCAGGTATTGGGCGTAAGCCGCGTCGGGACTGGCGGGATGCAGCGTGATGTAGCGTTTCGCCGCGTTGACGCAGTCGTCATATTCCTCGGCCTGGTAATAGGCAAAGGCCGACATCAAGAGCGCCTTGCGCGCCCATTCCGAATACGGATCCTGGCGGTCGACCTCATCGAATTTCTTGGCCGCCGCTTTGTAGTCGCCCTGGTTGTTGAGAAGGTAAAGCCCCTCGTTATAGAGCATGTCGGGCGGATCGTCGGGGACGTAGTCAGCGCTCTTGTCCTTGAAAAAGCTGCAGCCCATGAGCGGCGCGGCGCCGAGCGCCAGCACCAGGCAACCCGCCAGCACGCGCAGCCTGGAACCGGATCCGATCGATCCTCGTCGTCGCGACATCATGACCGTAAGTTAGTCCCGTCCCCGCCGGTGCCTCGTTCGCGCCCCCGAACCTCAGCGTGAACGCACCGCAGCCCTATGACAATACAGCAATTATGGCCGACAATCGGCCCGGATTAAGGCGTAAAAGTTAAGGGATCGGGCCGCGATTAAGAGACGTCCGGCCCGTAGGCGGGGCTGGTAAAGGCGGCCGGCAGGTCGGCATGGCCGCGCGGACGCCGTGCTTCCGGCATTTCGACGAAGGCCCAGGCGGTGCGATCGGCCATCAAAGCGGTGAGCACCGCGTGATTGAGCTTGTGGCCGCCGCGTACCGAACGATAGGCGCCAAGGAGCGGCGCGCCGGACAGCGCCAGGTCGCCGATCGCGTCGACGGCCTTATGCCGCACGAACTCGTCGGAAAAGCGGACGCCCTCGGGATTGAGGACGCGATTTTCGGCGATCACAACGGTGTTCTCGAACGAGGCGCCGAGCGCGTAGCCCGCGCTCCACAGCTTCGCCACATCGCGCATGAAGCCGAAGGTCCGGGCGCGCGCCAACTCGCGCCGGAACACATCCGGCTCGACGTCGATCGCGAAGCTCTGGCGGCCAATCAGCGGATGATCGAATTCGATCTCGGTCTCGATGCGAAGGCCGCGCAGATGCGGCCGCAGCTCGCCGTAACTGTCGCCCTTGGCGACGCGCACCGGTTTAAGCACCTGAATGTAACGTCGCGTCGCCGGCAGCACGACGATGCCGGCTTGATCGACCGCGGCAACGAACGGCGCCGCGCTGCCATCCATGATCGGCACTTCGGGACCATCGACTTCGACGACGGCATTGTCGACGCCAAGAGCGTGCAGGGCGGCAAGCACATGCTCTGTCGTGGAGACGGCCGGCCCGTTGTGGTCGCCGAGAACGGTGGCGAACTCGGTCGCCGTTACCGATCGAAAGTGAGCGCGTAATTCGCGATCCGGGTGTCCGTCGATGCCGCAGCGTAAAAACACGATGCCGCTATCAGCTTCGGCCGGATGCAATGTGAGCGTGGCTGGAGCGCCGGAATGAACGCCAACGCCGGTGACCGTGACATGATCCCTCAGTGTCGTCTGCCGGCCGACGGGTACGCCCCTCATCATGCCCTCGTCCCACACCTTACGGCCAAACTACGCGAGCTGGAATACATCGCGAACCGATGGCCATCTCACACGTGAGGAGAACGCATTTCGCTTACAGACGGGAGCTGGCTGACGCGAGCGCCAGATACTGATCCCCCAAACATCCCCTCGCATGTCGCAAACCTTACCGGCGTAGGGCCATCCGGCCAACTCACGCTTTCTTACCGACTGTTACCTTTTTCCGGCCGCAGTCTTGTCGGCGCGTTGCCGCAAAATCGGGCGGCGGCGCGCTTAAGTCGCAGTTGTCCTATCGCTTCGCCTGCGACCGGGCGGATTGCCCCGCGCGAGTCTAATAACTCTCAATTTATCAATATCTTATAGCCGATTACCGCCAGCCGCCGCGGCCAGCTGCGGCTGGCGCAGCTTGGCCGGCGGGGGCCTTTTCCTGACGATCACTTCGCTTGCCGGCGCAAGAATGCCGGAATGTCGAGTTGATCCTCGTCGGTGGAGTTATGCACAGGGGCCTGTCTGCCGTGCTGGTCCAATCCCTGTGGTGCGGAGCGCCTGGCGTATTCGGAAACCGGCAGCTCTTGCCGTGTCTCTTAGCGCGCGCGGTTCGGACGGCCGCGGCATCGGCCGCCCGGTCAGCCGCTCGGGCGATACCGGACCGTTGAGCGGGGCGCTCACGGGCGCGGCCGGCAGGCTCAACTCTTGTTCGTCCTGGTCGCGGCGTCCGAGACCTACCGAAGCCAGTCGTTGCAACAGCGACATGCGCCGCTTTTCGGGATGGTCGTCCTCCCGCAGCCTCGCCGCGCCGCGCCCGAATTTCATTCTGCGCGGGGACCGGCAACTCGTCGAGCCGCGGCATGCGCGGCGCACGCGCTGGCAATCGCTCCGGCTGCGGCGGAATGAATGCCGCCGGTTCGAGGACCTCCGGTCTGGGCGCTTCCGGCTCGGCGGCGGCCGGATCGATGAACAGGGACGGTTTGGGAGCGAGCGGCCGGATTGAAACATCCTCGATGGCGGCGGCGATTGCCGCCTTGGCCGCCAATTCGATCGAAGCATTTACCGCCGCCGGGGCTGGAGCCACGGCCGGGATGGTCGGCGCGGCCGGTCGCCGCGGCTGTCGGCCGGGCCGGTTCAGGCCGCGCGTTGCGTTCGACGATACGTTGATTCTCGGCGCGGATGCGCTGGGCGACTTCCGCCATGCGCGTGTCGGCCGCCGGCACGATCGGCCGTTGCGATAGGGCCTGATCGATGCCGGTGGCCACCACCGACACCCGGATCATGCCGTCGAGGCTCTCATCGAAGGTCGCGCCGACGATGATGTTGGCGTCTTGATCGACTTCCTCGCGGATACGCGTTGCCGCCTCGTCGACCTCATAGAGCGTCAGATCGCGGCCGCCGGTGATGGAAATCAGAAGTCCCCGCGCGCCCTTCATCGAGGCATCGTCGATCAACGGATTGGAGATCGCGGCTTCCGCCGCGGTGAGCGCCCGCTTATCGCCCTCGGCCTCGCCGGTTCCCATCATCGCTTTGCCCATCTCGCGCATCACGGCGCGGACGTCGGCGAAGTCGAGGTTGATGAGGCCTTCCTTGACCATCAGGTCGGTGATGCAGGCGACGCCGGAATAGAGCACTTGATCCGCCAGCGCGAAGGCGTCGGCGAATGTGGTCTTTTCGTTCGCCACCCGGAACAGATTCTGGTTGGGAATGATGAGCAGCGTGTCGACGCATTTCTGCAGTTCGACGATGCCGCCGTCGGCGATGCGCATGCGGCGCTGACCTTCGAAGTGAAACGGCTTGGTCACCACGCCGACGGTGAGAATGCCGAGGTCGCGCGCCGTTTTGGCGATAACCGGAGCGGCCCCGGTGCCGGTGCCGCCGCCCATGCCCGCGGTGACGAAGCACATATGCGCGCCGGACAGGTGGTCGCGGATTTCGTCGATCACCTCTTCGGCGGCGGCGCGCCCGACGTCGGGCTGCGACCCGGCGCCGAGCCCCTCGGTGACCTGCGCGCCCATTTGGACGACGCGCTCGGCCTTCGACATCGTGAGCGCCTGGGCGTCGGTGTTGGCCACCACGAAATCCACGCCTTGCAGCCCGGCGGTGATCATGTTGTTAACGGCATTGCCGCCTGCGCCGCCGACGCCGAAAACGGTGATGCGGGGTTTAAGCTCACGGATGTCCGGAATATTCAGATTGATGGTCATGGTTGCCTCTTGTTCCTCGTGCGGACGTTGTCCGCGCGGGCCTTAAAACAGTCTTGCCCCGTCCGGTCCGCCACCGGCCGCTGGGATTTTCTAGCTTCGCGACTGGGGGCCATCAGAAGCTCTCGCGAAGCCATCGTCCGACACGGGTGAAATAGCCGCCCGTGCCTGTCACAAGGTGCCGTTTGCGCCGCGACTCGAAATGTTCGAGATGCGCCGCTTGCGGATAAACCAGGAGCCCGGCGGCGACGGCGAAGGCTGGGCCTTTGGCCGACTCCGGCGCTCCGGCGATGCCGAGCGGCCGTCCGATGCGCACCGGCCGGCTTAAGATTCGCGACGCCAGGTCCGGCAGTCCGGAGAGCTGGCACGCGCCGCCGGTGAGGATGACATGACCGCGCCGTTCGGCCGCGATCGACGTCGCGGCGAGCCGGTCGCGCACCATTTCGAGTATTTCCTCGACGCGTGGCTTGATGATGCCGACCAGCGCCGCGCGGGACACGAATTGCGCTTGCTCGCGCTCGTCCTCGCTTAGCGGCGGCACAGTAACCATGTCGCGCTCATCCGATCCCCCGGCGAGCACACTGCCATAAAGCGTCTTGATTCGCTCGGCGTCGACGATTCGGGCATTCAGGCCGCGGGCGATATCCATGGTGACGTGCTGGCCGCCGAGCGCGAACCCCTCCAGATGGACGCAGCGACCGCCCTGGAAGACCGCCATGGTGGTGGTGCCGGCGCCCAAATCGACGACGGCCGAGCCGAGATCCGCCTCATCGTCAGCGAGCGCGACGAGGCCGGCGACGTAAGGGGAAGCCACCATGGCCTCGACGTCGAGATGACCGCGCTCAACCGCGAGCATCAGATTGCGCGCGGCGGCAACATCCGTCGTCGCGACATGCATGTGGACGCCGAACCGCGAGCCGAGCATGCCGCGCGGATCGCGTACGCCGTCGACGCCGTCGATCGAATAGGCGACGGGGAGCGAATGCAGCACGGCACGGCCCTCGCGCAGCGAATGGCGGCTGCCGGCGGCCAGCACGCGCGCGATGTCGCCGTCGGAGACGGCGGAGCCGACGATGTCGACGTCGGCCGCGAACAGCTCGCTGGCGAGCCGGCCGGCCGATAGCGACAGTACGACCGAACTCGATCTCGACGCCGGCCATGCGCTCGGCGGCGTCGACGGCCTGGCGAATGGCGTCCTCGGCTTGCGCGAGATTGACGACGCTTCCGGCCTTCATGCCGCGCGCATTGGTATGGCCGAAGCCGACGACTTCGATGGCATGGCTGCGGCGCGTCAAAACCTGCTGCGGTCCGTGCGGCCGCAGCCGCGCAATCATGCAGACGACCTTGCTCGATCCGACGTCGAGTGCAGCGACGAGCGCGCTCCGCCGCGGCGAAATCGGCTTCATCTTCGGGGTGAGGCCGTAGCGGAGGGCGTTCATGCGTCGCCGCCCTTCTTCTTTTTCATCGTGGCCTTGAGAGCCTCGTCGCGGGCCGCCGCCGCGGCGTCGGACAAGCGCACCGTCACGCGGTCCGGCAGCCGCAGATCGACCGCCGTGATGTCGCGCGACAGCAGTTTCTTGTCGCGATCGAGCTCGACCAGGCGGCCCAGTGCGGCGGCGACGTCGTCTTCCGGCAGTTGCACATCGATGCCGTTGGTCAGCCGCAAATCCCAGCGCCGGTCGGCCACCAGGATCGAGGCGCGCAGCGCCGACCGGATGTCCGGATAGCGGTCGACGACGGCGAGAAATTCCTTGGCCCGTCGCTCGGCGTCACGTCCGACCACCAGCGGCAGGCCGAGATATCGGTTCTCGACGAAAGGCTCGAGCACAGTGCCGTCGGCGGCTATGACGCTCAGCCGGCCGTCCTTCTGCCAGAGCGCAAAAGCGTGCCGCTCGGTGATCGTGATCTGCAGGCGGTTGGGATAGAGCTTGAGCACGGCGGCATCGGCGATCCATGGGTTCGCCAACAGCCGCATGCGCGCCGCATCGGCGTCGAGGAATAGCAGCGAGGCCCGGCCGGTGACGCCAGCGGTGGTCAGGACCTCTTCACGGCTGACTTCCTTCTCGCCGGTGAGCGAGATCGCCGCGATCCGAAAGCCGAGCGCGTTTGCCGCGATGTCGCGCGCAGCCTTGGTCCAATCGATCACGGCGGAGACATGCTGGCCGGCGACCGCGCCATAGGCCAGCGCGCCGGCAATCAGCAAGATCGATCCGACGATGCCGGCGCCGCGCGGCAAATGCGCTATTTTCGCCGCCCATCGTCCGGTCAGCCGACGATAGCTCGAAAAGGCAGCAAACCGGCTTTCGCGGCGTCGCTGCTGATCGGCCGGCGCGCGGGTGCGGCTCGGCTCGTCAGGCGGCGCGCCGACCGGCTTTGCAGCTAATTGCCTCGACCGCATCAGCGGTTGGTCGAGGCGTCCTCCACCATCCATTGCACCAGCTCATCGAACGTGATGCCCGCGTAGGCGGCAAGCTCGGGTACGAGCGAGGTCTCGGTCATCCCCGGTTGTGTATTGACCTCAAGACAGATCAGCTTTCCCGCCCCCCGATCGTCATAGCGAAAGTCCGCGCGGCTCACGCCGCGGCAGCCGAGTGCGCTATGGGCAGCAAGGCTCAATCTGCGGACATCCTGGTAAACATTCGGTAAAATTGGCGCCGGCAGGAGGTGTCGGGAGCCGCCGGCGGCGTATTTCGCCTCGTAGTCGTAGAACCGCGTCGCCGGCACGATTTCGATGACGTCGAGCACCCGGTCGCCCAGCACCGCGCAGGTCAATTCCTTGCCCGGGATGTAGCGCTCGACCATGACCACATCGCCGAACGGCCAGTCGGCGCGGTACAACTCCTGCGGCGGGTGCGGGTGCTCCTCGGTGACGATAAAGACACCGACGCTCGAGCCCTCAGCGACCGGTTTGACGACATAAGGCGGCGCCATGACATGGGCTTTCGCCGCTTCGAGCCGCGATACCACGCGATCTTCGGCCACCGGCACGCCGGCGGCGCGAAACAGCGCTTTGGCGTAGTGTTTTTGCATAGCAAGCGCCGAGGCGAGCACCCCGGAATGGCTGTAGGGAATGCCGAGGATTTCGAGCAGGCCCTGCAGGGTGCCGTCCTCGCCGGGCCGGCCATGCAGCACGTTGAGCGCGACATCGGGCTTGGCGGCGGTGAGCGCCGCGGCGACGTCGCGGCCGACGTCGATCGGAGTGACGCGGTAGCCGCGGCGGCCCAGCGCTTCGGCGCAGGCCTTGCCGGAGCGCAGCGAGACGTCGCGCTCGGCCGACCAGCCCCCCATCAGAACGGCAACGTGCTTGGGCATCGCTCCCCGCTAGCGCCTTCAGCCGCTGATTCGCAGGGACACCAATAGAATCGACAATTGGCGAAAAATCGAGAGTCTCGGGCCCCGATTTTGCTCAAAATCGGGATGTTTTGTGGGCTGGTTGGCAATGGCGCAGCGGCCGGTCGCGTTGCCTATCCCCGCCTTGGCCGGCATGGTTGCGGCATGACGATCCGTATCCTGACGGTATTGGTCTTGCTGGCACTGGCGAACCCGCCCCTGCGCGCCGCCGAGCCGGCAACGCTACCGGGCGCTGTCGGTCTCAGTGACAGTCAAGCCAAAGAACGAGCCAAACTCTTTGCGGAACTCGCCGCGACCAAGAGCGACGCCGAGGCGCGCGCGGCCGAGGATCGCCTCCGGGCGTTCTGGCGCGGCTTTGCCGATGACGAATCGAAGGAGCTACTCGAGCAGTCGCGACAGGCGCAACTGCGTTTCGACTATGACGAAGCCATCATCTACATGAAGGCACTGGTCAAGCACGCGCCGCAATTCGCCGAAGGCTGGAATGAGCTCGGCTATGTCTATTTTCTTGCCGGCCAATACGATGCTTCGCTCGACGCCATCGAGCATGTTCTTGCGCTCGAGCCGATGCATTACGCCGCGCTTGCCGGCAAGGGCATCATCCTGATCCAACAGGGCAAGGTGGCGGAGGCGCAGGCGCCGCTCAAACGCGCGCTGGCGATCGATCCGTGGCTGAAGGAACGCCACCTGATCGGCGAAGACTCCATCCCCGAGCCTTAAGCCGCCGAAGCGGGCACGCCGATGCGCTTGATCTCCCATTCCAGATCGATGCCGGAATGATCCTTCACCCGCTGCCGCACGATTTCACCGAGTGCCTCGATGTCGGCTGCGGTCGCATGGCCGAGATTGATCAAGAAATTGCAGTGCATCTCCGATACTTGCGCGTCGCCAATGCGCAAGCCCCGGCAGCCGGCGGCGTCGATCAGCTGCCAGGCTTTGTGGCCCGGCGGGTTCTTGAACGTCGAGCCGCCAGTGCGGCTTTTGATCGGCTGCGTCGCCTCGCGTGACTCGGTAATCTTGCCCATCTCGGCAGCAATCGCGGCGGGATCGCCAAATTCGCCGGCAAACAAAGCTTGGGTGAAGATGTAATCGTCCGGCGCGCCGCAATGCCGGTAGCTGTAATGCATCTCGGCAATGCGCAAGACATGAATGCGGCCACCGCGATCGACGGCACGGGCCTCGATCAACGCATCCTTGGTCTCGCGGCCATAGGCGCCGCCGTTCATGCGCAGCGCGCCGCCGATGCCGCCGGGAATGCCGCGCATGAACGCCAGTCCGGTAATGCCGGCTTCCTGTGCCGCGCGCGCCACTTTGACGTCGGGCACCGCGGCGCCGGCGCGCAGATTCTGTCCTTCAATAACGATCTCGCCGAAGCCGCGACCGAGCCTGATCGCGACGCCCGGCACGCCGCCATCGCGCACGATCAGATTGGAGCCGAGCCCGATGACGGTGACCGCGATATCGCCGGGCAGATTGGCAAGAAAATACGACAGATCGCTTCGTCCTCGGGCATGAACAGAAGCTGCGCCGGACCGCCGACGCGAAACCAGGTCAGCTCGGCGAGCGGTTGATTCGCCAACAAACGGCCGCGCAGTTCCGGCAGGCGCAATTTCAGATCGGGGATGATGCCGGGGAAGGCCATCAGCGTATGCGGCTCTGCCAGCGTTTTGGATCGCGGCGGCCATGAACACATGACACGATGACGATCTCATCATCGGTCACCGTATAGATCAAGCCGTAGGGGAATTTGCCTAATCGTGCGCGACGGGCGCTGCGATACATTCTTTGATATTGAAATGGATTACGAGTTATTTTCTGGATTGATGCATCAACGGCGCGAAGCAATTCGTCTCCAAGGCCCTTGCTTTGTTCGTCGTACCAATCGGAGGCTTCGGCAAGCTCAAGTCGGGCCTGGGGCCGAACAATGAGTTTGCGCCTCATTTACGGCGGGACCAAAGCCACGCCCGCACCTCTTCCCACGGAATCGCAGACGACGGATTGCGCTCGTGCTCTTCGAGACGGCGATCAATTTCAGCCTTTTGTTCGGCAGTGAGCGGCGGCAATTCTTCGGCTTGCGCACTATCCAAAAGCTCCTGCCCAAGCTCGATGCGCTCGTCCTCGCTCAATTCGAACAGCTCTTTAAATTGTGCTTTGTTCATCGAGTGCACCTATCGGGTCATTGCCAGCCAGATGATATGCGCGTGCCGTCAGACCCGCAATATTACCCCAAAGCCGCCAATTCGCCGGGCAGCGCATAGGCCCATTGCGTGATCGAGCCGGCGCCGAGGCAGGTGACATAGTCGCCCGGTTGCGCCATGGCGGCGATCAACCCGGCAAGCTTTTCGGGGCTCTCGAGCGCCACGACTTGGCGATGGCCATGCGTGCGCAAGCCCGCCACCAGAGTGTCGCGGTTGACGCCTTCGATCGGCGCCTCGCCGGCCGGATAGACATTGGCGACGATCACCGCGTCGGCATCGTTGAAGCAGGTGCAGAACTGCTCGAACAAAGCGGCCAGCCGCGTATAGCGATGCGGCTGCACCACGGCGATGACTTGTCCTTTGGTCAATTCGCGCGCCGCGCGGAGCACGGCGGCGATCTCGACCGGGTGATGGCCGTAGTCATCGATGATGGTGACGCCGTTCCAGATGCCGGTTTTGGTGAAGCGCCGGCGCACGCCGCCGAATTTGGCGAGCGCGTTGCGGATGACGTCGTCGGCGACGCCGAGCTCGTGGGCGACCGCGATCGCGGCGGTGGCGTTAAGCGCGTTATGCCGTCCCGGCATCGGCAGCGCGAGATTGCTGATTTCGTGCAGCGCCTGCCCGGCGCGCTCGCGCAACGCGATCGTGAACAGCGAAGTGCCGCCGGCGTGCGACACCTCGACCAGCCGCACGTCGGCTTGCGGATTTTCGCCGTAGGTGATGATGCGATGATCCTCGATCCGGCCGACCAGCGTTTGCACGACGGCATGATCGGTGCACATCACCGAAAATCCGTAGAACGGCACGTTCTCCACGAAGGCGCGGAACGCCTCCTGCACGGCGTCGAAGGTCTTGAAGTAGTCGAGGTGCTCGGGATCGACATTGGTGACGACGGCGATGTCGGCCGGCAGCTTCAGAAAGGTGCCGTCGGATTCGTCGGCCTCGACCACCATCCAGTCGCCGGCGCCGAGCCGCGCATTGGTGCCATAGGCGTTGATGATGCCGCCATTGATCACGGTGGGGTCGAAGCCGCCGGCGTCGAGCAGCGTCGCCACCATCGATGTCGTCGTGGTCTTGCCGTGGGTGCCGGCGATGGCGACGCAGCTTTTCAGCCGCATCAGCTCGGCCAGCATCTCGGCGCGGCGCACCACCGGCAGCCGTTGCGCGCGCGCGGCGAGAAGCTCCGGATTGTCGGGTTTGATGGCCGAGGAGATGACGACAACCTGGGCGCCGGCCAGATTCTCCGCCGCGTGCCCGATCGAGATTTTCACGCCCTTGTCGCGCAGCCGTTTGACGTTGGCGCTGTCGGTCTGATCGGAGCCCTGCACGCTATGGCCGAGATTCACCAGCACCTCGGCGATGCCGCTCATGCCGATGCCGCCGATGCCGATGAAATGCACCGGACCGATGTCGCGCGGCAGTTTCATGCGGTTCCCCGTATCTCCTGCCCGGCTATGCCGCGCATTGCCAGTCCCTTACACCAATGAAAGACATGAATGGCCGGAACAAGTCCGGCCATGACGAATAAATAATGCGCAAATTAGCGTTCCGCAGCGCTCCCCGCCAGCCGTATGACCAGGTCGGCAAGGCGGTCAGCGGCATCGAGCCGGCCCAAAGACCGCGCCGCCGCCGCCATCGTCGCGAGCCGCTGCGGCGCCGCCGCGAATTTTTGGATTTCGCCGGCGAGGCGCTCCGGGGTGAAGTCATCCTGCACAATTCGCCGCGCGCCGCCGGCGCGATCCAGAACGCCGGCATTGGCCAACTGGTCCTGATCGATGGCGTGCGGCAGCGGCACCAGAATCGAGGGCCGGCCGATGGCCGCCAGTTCGGCAACGGTCGAGGCTCCGGAGCGGGAAATCACCAGGTGGCTCGCCGCCATCCGTGCCGGCAGATCGGCAAAAAACGGCGCGATCTCGGCAGCGACCGAGGCATTCGCGTAGGCTTCGCGGACGCGCTCGATATCCTCCTCGCGCGCTTGTTGAACAATGGCGAGGCGACGGCGCAGGCCGGCATCGAGCCGGCCTATGGCGATAGGCACGATATCGGCCATAACGCGCGCCCCCTGGCTGCCGCCGAACACAAGGACGCGCAACGGATCGTTCGGCGCCGGATAAGGCGTCGCCGCGGCGGCGACCACCGCGGCGCGGACCGGATTGCCGGTCAGCGTGGCTTTAAGAGATAAAACCGGCTCATTGCTCAAAACATCGGGGAACGTGGTGGCGATCGCGGTGACGCGCGGCGCCAACAATCGGTTGGCCCGACCGATCACCGCGTTGGCATCGTGAATCAGCGTCGGCACCTCGCGCCAGGTCGCGGCCAGGACCGGCGGAATGGTCGGATAGCCGCCGAAGCCGATGACCGCTGCCGGCTTGAGCCGGCCGATCAGCGCCCAGGCTTGCATGAAGCCGACACCGAGCATGGCGGCGGTTCGCGTCAGCGCTAAGGGATTGCGCGCGCGCAAGGTAGCGCTGGCGACGACATGAACTGCCTCCTCGGCAAATGCGCCGCCGAAGCGCGCCGCGCGGCGGTCGGTCGCGAGGTGAACGGCCAAACCGCGCTTTGTCAGCGCGGCGGCAAGCGCTTCCGCCGGGAATAAATGACCGCCCGTGCCGCCGGCCGTAAGGAGCATCGGCCCGGCGACCGGCGCCGGCATCACACCGGACTCGCCGCGAGCACGATATCGCCGGCGAGCTTGGCGCGCGGCCGTTCGCGGGTGAGCGCCAGCAGCATGCCCATGCCGTAGGCAAGCGAGATCAACGACGAGCCGCCGTAGGACACGAACGGCAAGGTCATGCCTTTGGCCGGCATCAGATGCAGGTTGACCGCCATGTTGATGGTCGATTGTAGCCCGAACAGGATGGCCAATCCGGCGGAAGCAAAACGGATGAACGGCTCGTCAGCGCGCATCGCCTTGATCAGCGCGCGGATGACAATGAAAGCGAACAGCGCGACCAGAATGAGGCAAAGCACGACGCCAAATTCCTCCGCCGCGACCGCAAAGACGAAATCGGTGTGGCCTTCGGGCAGAATGCGCTTGATGGTGCCCTCGCCGGGGCCGCGGCCGAACCAGCCGCCGCGGATGAAAGACTCGGTCGCGATGTCGATGTTGTAGCTGTCGCCCGAGGCCGGATTAAGGAACCGGCTGATGCGCTGGGCGACATGCGGGACGGTGAAGAATGCCACCATCAGGCCGGCGCCGGCGGTGCCGGCGAGCCCCATCACCCAGATCAGGCGCATGCCGGCCATATAGAACAGCGCGCCCCATACCAGCGAAATCAGCATGGTCTGGCCGAAATCCGGCTGCAGCACCAACAGCGTGACGACGACGATGAGCAAAGCGAGCGCGATGGAATTGGCCGGCATTTCCGGCCGCTTCGCCGTTTCACCGAACAGCCAGGCGATCAGGATGACGAAAGCAGGCTTGAGAAATTCCGACGGCTGGATGTTGACGCCGAGAATGACCAGCCAGCGGCGCGCGCCCTTGATCTCGGCGCCGAAATGGGGCGTCGCGGCGGTCAGCGCCAGACTGACGATGAAGACGACCAGCGCCACCTTGCGGATGTCGCGCGGCGACAAGAACGACGTGGCGATCAGCACTGCGCCGGCGGGAATGAGAAACAGCACCTGACGATCGACGAAATGAAACGGGTCGAGCCCGATGCGGGTGGCGACCGGCGGACTTGCGGCAAGGCACAGCACGATGCCGCCGAGCATCAAGGCGACCAGCGCCGCCAGCGTCAGGCGGTCGATCGTCCACCACCACTCGGAAAACAGCGTGGGTTGCGCGCGCGAAGCCATCAGCGTTCCGAAGCGAAATCCCGGCTACAAATCCCCGGCGTAGTGGTGACACCGGGATGGTTTCCAAGAGATTAAGAGAAGCGATTAAGACGAGCGATTAAGATTGGCCGTCACCCCCGGCAGCGCCCGCACCAAATCGCGGAAGGCGTCGCCGCGAACCTCGAAATTGCGGTACTGGTCGAACGAGGCGCAGGCCGGCGACAGCAACACGACCGGTTCGCTGTGCGCCTGAGGCTTGCGGCATCGCGCGCGGCGGCCGTCCAGCGCCTTGTCGAGCGTGCCGGCGATTTCGTGAGGCACCGCGGTCGCCAAGCGTTGCGGCGAATTCGTCCGCCGCTTCGCCGATCAGATAGGCCTTGCGGATGCGCGGAAAGAAAGCCGCGCAAAGATTCGATGCCGCCGGTTTTCGGCTTGCCGCCGGCGATCCAGAAAATGTCGTTGAAGCAGGCCAGCGCCTGCGCCGCCGAATCGGCATTGGTGGCCTTGGAATCGTTGACGAACAGAACGGCGTCGCGGCGGCCGACTTCCTCCATGCGATGCGCGAGCCCCGGGAATGACCGCAAGCCTGCCTGGATCGCCGCCGGATCGAGGCCGAGCGCCAGCGCGGCGGCCGCGGCACAGGCGGCATTCTGCGCGTTATGCAGTCCGCGCAACGAGCCGATGCCGGCGAGATCGGCAATTACCCTCTCCCTATCCTCTCCCCTTGCGGGGGTAGGAGAGGTAGGGCGACCGGCAGGGGCCTGGCGCGCATGATCTTTTGGCCATCGACGAACAAACCGTCGGTGAGTTTCTGCCGCACCGAAATCCGCACCGGATGCCTGCCGGACTGAGCGAGCCGATCGGCAATCGCGCGGCACCACGCGTCGTCGACGCCGACGATTGCGCTGCCGTCCTTTGGCACGCCGGCGACCAGGCGTTCCTTCACCGCGGCGTAATGCTCCATGGTGCCGTGACGGTCGAGATGGTCTTCGGACAGATTAATCAGAATGCCGATCGACGGATCAAGCGAGGGCGAAAGATCGATCTGATAGGACGAGCATTCGATGACGTGAACGCGGCTCGGTGTGACGTTATCGGACTGCGGCGGCTCAAGCGACAGGATCGCGGTGCCGATATTGCCGCCGAGCTGCGCGTCTAGCCCGGCCGACGCGGCGAGATGGGCGATCAGCGCCGTGGTTGTCGATTTGCCGTTGGTGCCGGTGATGGCGACGAACGGCGCGCCGGGAGCGCGATGCCTTCGCTCGCGGCAGAACAATTCGATATCGCCGATGATTTCGACACCTGCTTTACGCGCAAGCGCCGCCGCCCAATGCGGCGCCGGATGGGTCAGCGGCACGCCGGGCGCCAGCACCAGGCTTGCGATTTTGCTCCAGTCGACGCCGTGAAGATCGGCGGTCGGAATTCCGGCCGCATTCGCTTTCGCCACGCTTGCCGCGTTGTCGTCGAAAGCAATGACGTCGGCGCCGCCGGCAAGCAGCGCGCTGGCGCTCGCCAGCCCCGAGCCGCCCAGGCCGAAAATCGCGACCTTTTTGCCGGCAAAGGTCGTGATTGGAATCACGACGGAGCTACCGCAATTTCAATGTTGAAAGTCCCGCCAGCGCCAGCACCACCGAGACGATCCAAAAACGGATGACGATCTGCGGCTCAGTCCAGCCGAGCTGCTCGAAATGATGATGGATCGGCGCCATCTTGAAGACGCGCTTGCCGGTGAGCTTGAAGGAGACCACCTGCACGATCACCGACACCGCTTCGAGCACGAACAGACCGCCGATCACGGCGAGCACGATCTCGTGCTTGGTGGCGACCGCCACCGCGCCGATCATGCCGCCAAGCGCCAGCGAGCCGGTGTCGCCCATGAAGATCGAGGCCGGCGGCGCGTTGAACCACAGGAAACCGAGGCCCGCGCCGAGTACCGCGCCGCACAGCACCGCCAGTTCGCCGGTGCCGGCGACATAATGGATTTGCAGATAATCGGCGAACACGGCGTTGCCGGAGAGATAAGAGATCATGCCGAAACTCGCCGCCGCCACCATGACCGGAACGATGGCGAGGCCATCGAGGCCGTCGGTCAGATTCACCGCGTTGCCGGCGCCGACGATGATGAAGATCGCAAACAGCACGAAGAACCAGCCGAGATTGAGCACCAGTTCCTTGAAGAACGGAAACACCAGCGACGTCGAAAACGGTCCCTGACCGAGCTCGACCAGCGCGATGCAGGCAAGCCCGGCAATGATCGCTTCGGCGCTCAGGCGCGTGCGGCCGGCAAAGCCGTTGGTCGCCTGTGCTTGGTGACTTTCAGATAGTCGTCGTAGAAGCCGACCAGTCCGAAGCCGAGCGTCACCCACAGCACGACCCAGACATAGGGGTTGGCCGGATTCGCCCACAACAGCGTCGACACCAGCATGCCGGACAGGATCATCAGTCCGCCCATGGTCGGCGTGCCGGCCTTGGCGATGATATGGGATTTCGGTCCGTCGGCGCGGATCGGCTGACCTTTGCCCTGCAACATCCGCAGCCGGTCGATGATGGTTTGTCCGAACAGGAATACGAACAACAGCGCGGTGATGATCGCGCCGCCGGTGCGAAACGTGATGTAGCGAAACACATTGAGGACGGAGAGCTTGTCCGACAGATCGACCAACCAATAAAGCATCGCATCAACCTTGTACGGACGCGCCGGCGCGTGCGTCTTCAGTTTGTCTATCGCCGATGGTCTTGGCGCGGATACGCCCGCTGCAGCGCTTTGACGATCGGCGCCATGCGCGAGCCCAGCGAGCCCTTGACCATGACGGCGTCGCCGGCGCGGATCGCGGGCAGCACCTGCGCTTCGAGCGCGGCAGAGTTCTCTGCATAGCCGCCGCGGCGGCCGGCGGGAAGAGCCTGCCACAGCGTGTGCATCAGCGGACCGCAGCAGAATACCAGATCGACCGCATTGGCGAGCACTGGATCGAGCAGCGCGCGATGCAGCGCGCGGCCTTTCTGCCCCAGCTCCAGCATGTCGCCGAGGACGGCGATGCGGCGGCCGTGCGGGCCGACCGGCGCCCGGCCGAGCACCTCGATCGCCGCCGCCATGGACGCCGGATTGGCATTGTAGCTGTCGTCGATGACCAGCGCCGGCCGCCGGGCAAATCGATGGCGACGGCGCGCCGCGGCCGGGGACCGGGGCGAGTCGGCAAGCGCCAGCGCCGCGAGCGCAAGATCGGCGCCGGCCAACTCGGCAGCCGCCAGAACCGCCAGCGAATTGATGACGAGATGGCGGCCCGGCGCGCCGATCTTGTAGGCGAGATCGGTGCCCAGGATGTTGGCTTCGACGGTCGAGCAGCGCGGATGCAGCGCGCATTTGATCAAGCGCGCGTCGGCCGCTTCATGCTCGCCGAACGACACGACGCGCGCGACGCCGGCGTCCTTGGCCCGGCGCTTGAGGTGGGAAAATTGCGCAATGTCGCGATTGATGATCGCCGTGCCGCCCGGCTCGACGCCGAAAAAAATCTCGGCTTTGGCGTCGGCGATCTTGGTCAGCGAGCCGAGATATTCCAGATGCACGGGCGCGATCGTGGTGATGATCGCGATATGCGGGCGCACCAGGCGCGACAGCGGCTCGATCTCGCCCTCGTGATTCATCCCCATTTCGAACACCGCATAGCGCGCGCTCGCGGGACAGCGGGCGAGCGACAGCGGCACGCCCCAGTGGTTGTTGTAGGAGGCGACCGAAGCATGGGTCTCGCCGTCTTTCGACAACGCGAGCCGCAACGCTTCCTTGGTCCCGGTCTTGCCGACCGAGCCGGTGACCCCGATCACCTTGGCTTGGGTGCGTGCCCGCGCGGCGGCGGCAAGCGCGCGCAAAGCCGCAAGCACATCGGGCACGACGAGGAGCGGCGCGTCGCCGGGATATTGGCTGCGCCGCGCGGCGGCAATCACGGCAAGCCCGGCTTTGGCCGCCAGCGCCGCCGCGACGAATTCATGGCCGTCGCGATGCTCGCCGTGGATAGCAAAGAACGCATCGCCCGGCGCCACGCTGCGGCTGTCGATCGACAGGCCGGGGACCGATTGCGGCAGCGCGCCAAAGCGTTCGGCGCCCATAGCATGGGCCATCGCCTCGACGGTCCACAGCGCGAACGCGCTCATGCGGCGAGTTCCTTAAGGGCCGTGGCGACCGCCTCGTGATCGCTAAACGGTATGATCCGGTCGCCGATGATTTGGCCGGTTTCATGACCTTTGCCGGCGATCAGGAGAACGTCGCCGGACCGCAGCTCGGCGATGGCGCGGCGGATCGCTTCGCGCCGGTCGCCGATTTCGGCGGCGCCGAGCGCGGCCGCAATTATAGCGGCGCGGATCGCGGCGGCATCTTCGCTGCGCGGATTATCGTCGGTGACGATCACCCGGTCGGCCTTGGCGGCGGCAACGGCGCCCATCAGGGGCCGCTTGCCGCGATCGCGATCGCCGCCGGCGCCGAATACCACGACAAGCCGGCCGCTGGCATAGGGCCGCAGCGCATCCAGCGCCTTGGCCAGCGCATCGGGCTTATGGGCATAATCGACGAAAATCTGCGCGCCGCGGCTTGCGCCGACGCGTTCGAGTCGGCCTTTGGCGCCGGACAGCTGTTCAAGCGCCGCAAAGACCGATCCGGCATGGCCACCGGTCGCGATGGCAAGCCCGGCGGCAACGAGCGCGTTTTCGATCTGAAATTCGCCCACCAGCGGCAAATGCACCTGGAAATGTTCCCCCTTGTACTCGAGCCGCAGCCGCTGGGCGAAGCCGTCGATGGCGGAATGATCGAGACGAATTCCCGTGCCCTTGCGCCCGACGGTCAAGAGCGAAAGGCCACGCGCCTTTGCCGCCGCCACCACCGCATCGGCGCGATCGTGATCGACGTCGATCACCGCCGCGGCGCCCGGCGCCAGCAAATCCGTAAACAGCCGCAGCTTGGCGGCCAGATAGGCTTCGAAACTCGGGTGATAATCGAGATGATCGCGCGTGACATTGGTGAAACCGCCCGCCGCGATGCGCAAACCGTCGAGCCGATATTGGTCGAGGCCGTGCGAGGACGCTTCGATCGCGAGATGGGTGACGCCGTCGGCGGCGAGCGCGTCGAGCGAACGATGCAGCGCGACCGGGTCCGGCGTGGTGAGCGAGCCATAGGTCTCGCCGCGCGGCGACACGATGCCGATGGTGCCGATGCTGGCGGCGCGGTAGCCGAGCGCGGTCCAGATCTGCCGGGTGAAGGCGGCGACGGAGGTCTTGCCGCTGGTGCCGGTGACGGCGGCGATGATGCGCGGCTGGCGCGGAAAGAATTTGGCGGCGATCAAGCGCGAGCGCGCGCCGGGCATTGTGGACGCGCATGAAGGCGACATTGCCGGGCAACGGCGTCTGCGGGAGCCGTTCCGCCACGATTGCGGCCGCGCCCGCGGCGATCGCCGCCGGCACGAATTGCAGACCGTCGGTTTTGCCGCCGGCAATGGCGACAAAGGCGTCGCCGGGTTTGACGGTCCGACTGTCCGCGGTCACCCCGCCGATGTCGATCTCGGCAAGGTGCGCGTCCAATTCCGCGTCAGGAGGCAAAATCTCGCGAAGCTTCATGGTCCGGTCGACGGGTCGCTCGGTCGACGATGCGAACTTCAAATCCACCGCAATAGGGCCTTACCTGCTTTCCTTCAGCGAGGCCAGTATCTGCTGATCGGCGGGCGGCAGGTCCAGGCGCGGCGCGATGTCGAGAAGCGGTGCGATCCGCGACACCACGGCGCCGCCGGTCGGCACGGCGTTCCAGCCCGATGTGGTGAAGCCGTGGGTCTCCGGCGTCGTGTGCGGCTCGTCGAGCATGATGAGCAGCAGATAGCGCGGCTGATCGGCCGGCAGGATCGCCATGAAGTCGGTGAGCACCTTGGTCTTTGAATAGCGGCCGCCCACGACCTTGTCGGCGGTGCCGGTCTTGCCGCCGATGTAATAGCCGGGAATGTCGGCTTTCTCGGCCGTGCCTTTCTCGACATTGAGTCGCATCAGATAGCGCATGATCGTGCTGGTTTCCGGCTTGATGACGCGCCGGCCAAGCTTTTGCGCGTCGGCCTCGGATCGCTTGAGGAAGGTCGGCGGGATCAGGATGCCGCCGTTCATGATCGCGGCAACGCCCATCGCCGCCTGCAGTGGCGCCACCGACAGGCCGTGGCCGAAGGCGATGGTGGCGGTGGTCAGATCGCTCCAGCGCCGCGGCAGGATCGGCTCGGCGCTTTCCGGCAATTCGGTGTGCAGGCGATCGAGCTGGCCGAGCTTTTTCAGGAATGTCTTCTGGGTTTCGGTGCCGAGCGACAGCGCCATGCGCGCCGCGCCGATATTCGAAGAGTATGTAAAGATTTCCGGCACCGAAAGAACGCGGTGCTGCGCGTCGAAATCGTGGATGGCGAAGCGGCCCATCTGCAGCGGCACGCGGGCGTCGAATTTCGAATTCAGCGTGACCTTGCCGGAATCGAGCGCCATCGCCACGGTGAAGGCCTTGAACGTCGACCCCATTTCGTAGACACCGGTGGTCAGCCGATTGATGCGCGACGGATCGAGCGCTTCGCTCGGATTATTCGGGTCGTAGTCCGGCTCAGACACCAGCGCGACGACCTCGCCGGTGCGTATGTTGAGGACGAGACCCGCGGCGGCCAGCGCGCTGAATTTGGCCCGAGCGGCGACCAATTCGTCGCGCAACGCGTGTTGGACGCGAAGATCGACGGCGAGCTGCACCGGAGTTTGCAGGCGGTCGGTGGCAAGACCTGCCAAGTGCAACGCCGCAAGCCCTTGCCCGTCGAGCCATTTCTCGATGCCGGCAATGCCCTGGTTGTCGATATTGACGTGGCCGATGAGGTGCGAGACTTCGTCGTCGTTCGGATAGTCGCGCTTGTTCTCATTGAGGAAGCCGATGCCCGGCATCCCCTGGCGATAGATTTCGCGCTGCTGCTCCGGCGTGATGTCGCGCTTGAGCCAGACGAAGCCGCGTTTCGACGACAGCCGCTCGCGCAAGTCCTTGGCGTCGAGATCGGGCAGGTCGGCGGTCAAAAGTTCGACCGCTTCGTCGACGTCGATCAGCCGGCGCGGCTCGGCATAGAGCGAGGGCACGCGCACGTCGGTCGCCAAAACCTCGCCGTTGCGATCGAGGATGTCGGGACGCGCCGTCGCGACGGCGTCGCTGGACACCACGCGCTGTACGGTTTGCTCGTCGGCCTGAACCGCGAATAATATCGAGCCGCGCGGAGATCACGGCATAGACAAGCGCGAAGGCGAGAATGGCGAGGCTGATGCGTGTCCGCGCCTTGGCGCTGCGGTCGAGATCCTTGCCGTAGAGCAGCTTGCGGATGAGCCATGGCCGCCACGGGATTTCGCGCGAGCGGATCGCGGGGGCCGGCGCCAATGTATCCGCAGTCGCGCTCATTGTTGCGGCGCTCCAGATAAAGCCGGCGCAGGCGCAGCCGGCGCCGGAGCGGCTGGTGCTTGTACGCCGCCGGCGGGACTGGTTCCGGCGGTCGGAACAGATCCGGTCGTGCCGAAGGTGCGGGGCTCTTCAAGATTTTCGATCATGCCGCCGATCGGATCGGTGCTGGCGGTGACGTCTTGCGGCGCTCGATCGGGCAGGTGATCGAGCGTGTCGAATTGCGTCGGAGCGATGATTTTAAGATGCAGAAAGCGCTTGGCCAGCGCTTCGATGCGCGCCGGATTGTCGAGTTGGCCCCATTGCGCGCGCAAGGCTGCGATTTCGTCGCGTTCGCGGCGTATCTCGCTGCGCAGCTTGGCGAGATGCTCGGCTTGGACGGTGGCGTCGAACTTGATGCGATAGACCCAGGCGGCGGCAAGCACGAGCACGCCGATCACGACAAAATTGAGTACGCGCAGGATCATGGCCGGCCCGCCATGACGTCGGCGAGGGATGGCAGGCGCGGCAACAGATTTTCGATGGCGGTCGAGCGTGGCGTCGCGTCGGTCCGCTCGGCGGCGCGCAGCTTGGCCGAGCGCGCCCGCGGATTGGCGGCGATCTCGGCCTCGTCCGGAGTTTCCGGACGCCGCGTCAGCACGCGCAATGTCGGCGGTCGGCGCCGCGACGATGGGCTGGTGGCGCGAGGGAGCCGGCGTTCGGCTGCGTTCGGCGAAGAAGGTTTTGACGATGCGATCTTCGAGCGAGTGGAAGGCGACCGCGACCAGGCGGCCCGATGGCTTCAATGCGCGTTCGGCGGCGGCCAGGCCGTGCGCCAACTCGGCGAGCTCGTCATTGACGAAAAGACGCAGCGCTTGAAACGTGCGGGTGGCCGGATGGATGGCGCCATCGCGCGCGTGAACCACGCGCGCAACGATTTCGGCAAGCGCCTTCGTTGTCCCGATGGCGTCGCTCGCGGCGCACCCTGACGATCGCCCGCGCGACGGCGCGGGCGTGTTTTTCCTCGCCCAAAGCGGCGATGATGGCGGCGAGATCGCGCTCGCCAGCGCGCGCGACGACGTCGGCCGCGCTCGGACCGTCGCGCCCCATGCGCATGTCGAGCGGTCCGTCGAGCCGGAACGAAAATCCGCGCGCGGCTTCGTCAAGCTGCATCGACGACACGCCGAGATCGAACACGACGCCGTCGGCGACGCCGCTGCCCGCGATCTCCGCCAGGTTCGAAAAGCGATCCTCGACAAGCTCGAGCCGGCCGCCCGCTTCGTCGACGAGAGCGGCGCCTTGGGCGATGGCCGCCTGATCGCGATCGACGCCGATCACGCGCGCGTCCGGCGTTTGCAGGATCGCCCGCGTATAACCGCCGCCGCCGAATGTCGCGTCGATGTAGAGGCCGCCGCTACGGACGCCAAGCCAGTCGACGACGCGGCGGGCGAGCACGGGAACGTGACGGGCCGAGTCCGCCAGCGACAGCGTTGCTGCCGCTGCCCGTCGTCATTCCCGTGCTCCGAGCGGTTTTGCCGCCGCCATCCGGGTTCCCAGCCCCTGCTTGAATGCGCGGACCTTCTCGGTGGCCTCCGCAAGCTCCGCACGAAAGCGGCTGGGCTCCCAGATTCGAAACTTGTGACCGAGCCCGACGAATGTCGCCGTATCGGTAATGCCGGCATGCGCCTTGAGCGTGTCGGTGAGCATGATGCGGCCCTCGCCATCGATCTTCAGCGTTTCGCTGGTGCCATCGAGTGAAAGCGAGAACTGCTCGCGCTCTTCGGAATAGGGCGGGAAGCCGGCAATCAGCGCCTCGATTTCGGTGAGAAGCGCATTGCCGCCTGCATCGAGCGCCGGCCGGTCGAGGGCCGGATGGCAATAAAGCCCGTCGAAGCCGTCGCGCGCCAATACGGCGCGGAAAGAGGCCGGCACAGAGACCCGCCCCTTGGCGTCCAGCCGGAGCATGTAGTGGGACACGAACCGGTCCATCTCGTCCTTCGCGGTATCGCGGGCCGAGCTCGTAAGGCCCTCGCAAGATAAGCGTTTCTGGGAGGAAATGGGTTATCATGGGACTACATGGGCGTCAACGTACCTCGCCCCAATCGGACAGGGCAAAACCGCTCCATTTCGATTAGCGAGGGGTAAGCTTAAGGAATGGTTGAAACCGCGCTTTGCCGCGGACTCGCAGCCGCAGCTTCTTGGAGCGGCGCCGGCGACGCTTTGCGTGACACGCACGCAACGAGAGTCCGCTTTTTTCGCAATTCTTGTGTCCGTAAGCGCAAATCGGCTTGTGGCTAGGCTGCATTCTCATAAAGTCCGGTTATGTCGCGTCCCGCGTTTGCTCCCAACTCCTGTGTCGTTGCCGAAGTCATGCCGTCGCCCAATCACGGTGAGCGCCGCGATGGCCGGCGGCCGGACATGATTGTGCTGCACTACACCGGCATGGCGGATGCCGAAGCCGCGCTCGAACTCCTCAAGGCCCGCGGCAGCGAAGTATCGGCGCATTACTTCGTGTTCGAGGACGCCCGCATCATCCAGATGGTGCAGGAAAGCCGCCGTGCCTGGCATGCCGGAAAGTCGTTGTGGGCGGGCGAAACCGATATCAATTCTTGCTCCATCGGCATCGAGATCGCCAATCCGGGCCATGACCACGGCTATCCGGACTTTCCCAAACGGCAGATCGCTGCGGTTACCGCGCTCTGCCGCAGCATCCAGACCCGCAATACAATTCCGCCGGCGCGGGTCTTGGCGCATTCCGACGTGGCGCCGGGCCGCAAGCAGGATCCCGGCGAAAAATTTCCCTGGCGCACGCTCTACAATTCCGGCGTCGGCCATTGGGTCAAGCCGGCGGCCATCATGAATTTCGGCCAATCGCTGTCGGCCGGGGATCGCGGCGACGCGGTGGCAGCGCTGCAAAAGTCGCTGGCAGAATACGGCTACGGCGTCGACGTCAACGGCGAATACGACGCCATGACCCAGGAAGTCGTCACTGCCTTCCAGCGCCATTTCCGCCCGGAACGCATCGACGGCGTCGCCGACCCGTCAACGCGCAGCACGTTGCAGGAACTGCTCGCCAACCGGGGCCGGCCGCGCACCATTGCCGCCCGCGCCCGCACCGCCACGTCGCTGACCGCGCCTTAACCAGCTCCTGGCGCGCCCCTTGACGGCGTGCCGCAACGCCCCCATCCCTGTCAGGTCAGTCGGTCGGACGGCCGCTCCGGCGAAACCGAAAGGTTGTCGGGGAGGAAAGTCCGGGCTCCATGGACAAGCGGTGCCGGATAACGTCCGGCGGGTGCGAACCCAGGGACAGTGCCACAGAGAACAGACCGCCGCGGTGCGTAGCGTTTGCCGCGGTAAGGGTGAAACGGTGCGGTAAGAGCGCACCGCGCCGGCGGTAACGCCGGCGGCACGGCAAACCCCACCGGGAGCAAGACCGAATAGGGGCGGCGCGAAGCTTGCGCGAGCAAGCTTCGGGATCGGTGTCCGGATCCTGCCGTCCGGGTAGGTTGCTTGAGGCGCCGGGTAACCGGCGTCCCAGAGGAATGGCCGTCACGTCTGCGAGGGCAGCTTCGCAGGCCATCCAGAACCCGGCTTACAGACCGGCTGACGTGAACTTAAGGGCGCCCGGCGGAACCCCGTCGGGCGCCCGCCAAGTTTTGGCGCCAGAAAATTCCTAGAATTTTGTCGTGCTCAATATTTTAGCGTCGTCCGCCGCGGTGCACGGCAGCGGCTACAAGTTGCAGAAAAATAACAAGTTAAATCAATGGGCTATCAATGGCATGGAGCTTGCTGCTTTGCAGCAAAGTCGTGCCTTGGTCAGCCCTCTCTCAGCGACGGCTGACCCGAACCTAAGGGAGCCAGACATGGATTACGTCAAACCGGCAGACGTCGCCGCCACCATGATGAATACCGGCCGCACCAAGCTGGCATTGTCGCCGCTCGACCTCGTTATCCGCGGCGGCCTCGCCGGCGCCATTCTTGCCGCGGCCACGAGTCTGGCATTCACCGCCACCGTGCAGACCGGCCAGCCGCTGGTCGGCGCGCTCGTGTTCCCGGTCGGCCTCATCCTCATCGTGCTGCTCGGTCTCGATCTGGTCACCGGCAGCTTCGGGCTGTTGCCGTTGCCGTGGATCGAGGATCACGTCAGCGGCAAAACCATGCTCGGCAATTGGAGCTACGTCTTTCTCGGCAACATGATCGGCAGCGTGGCCTATGGCGCGCTTTTGGCGATCGCACTGACCAATTTCGGCGCCACGGCCCCGGCCGGCGTCGCCGCTAAGATCATCGCAATCGCGGAAGCCAAAACGACTGGCTACGAGGCGCTCGGCTTTGCCGGACTCGTCACCGTCTTCGTCAAGGCTATCCTCTGCAATTGGATGGTGTGCCTCGGCATCGTCGCCGCCATGTCGACCACCTCGACGATCGGCAAGATCGCCTGCGCCTACATGCCGATCCTCATTTTCTTCGCCCAGGGCTTCGAGCACTCAGTGGTGAACATGTTCGTCATCCCGACCGGCATGATGATGGGCGCCAAGATCACCGTGAGCGAATGGTGGCTGTGGAACCAGATACCGGTGACGCTCGGCAATCTGGTAGGCGGCTTCGTCTTCACCGGACTGGCGCTCTACATCACCCACAAGCCTCGCAGCTTGGCGGCGCCGCCGCTCACGGCGCCGTCGCAAGTTCCGGCAGAATGACAGAGGCGCGACCTCAAGAGCGCCGCCGGACAGACCGACGATTTCAGCCCCGAACAGAAGCGTTATCTGGAAGGGTTTGTCGCCGGAGTGCAGATCGCCAAGGCGGCAAAGGGCGTCGCTGGAGCCGCGCCGGCGACGGCTGCGCCCGCCGCCATCGCGGCGTCCGAGCCCGCGGGTCCCGACGCCGCGGGACTTGCCGCGCAGAACCGGGTGCTCGCCGCGGGGCGAAAACTTTCCGATCCGGAAAAGTTCAAGCGCGAGCAACATCCGTTCGATACCTATGAGCGGCTGAAGGCGCATGCGGCAAAGGGCGAATATCCCAAGCCGGCGGATAATTTCCGCTGGCGCTTCTTCGGTTTGTTTTACGTCGCGCCCAACCAGAATTCTTACATGTGCCGGCTGCGCATCCCGAACGGCATCGTCAAGGCCGCGCAATTCTCGGGCCTTGCCGATCTCGCCGAACGCTACGGCGGCGGCTACGCGCATGTGACGACGCGCGCCAATCTCCAAATTCGCGAAGTCGAGGCGCACAACGCGGTCGCCATGATCGAGGCGATCCAGGATCTGGGGCTGTGCTCGCGCGGCTCCGGCGCCGACAACATCCGCAACGTCACCGGCACGCCGACCGCCGGCATCGACCCGCAGGAACTTATCGACACCCGGCCTTACGCGCGCGAATGGCATTTTCACATTCTCAACGATCGCTCGCTCTACGGTCTGCCGCGAAAGTTCAACGTCGCCTTCGACGGCGCCGGCAGCATCGCCGTGCTGGAGGATACCAACGATATCGGTTTCCAGGCGGTCGAGGTCAAAGACGGTTTTGGCCTAAAAGCCGGCGTGTGGTTCAAGCTCTGCCTCGGCGGCATCACTGGCCATCGCGATTTTGCCCGCGACACCGGCGTGCTGCTCGAGCCGCAAGATGCTTGCATGGTGGCGGACGCAGTGGTGCGCGTCTTCATCGATCATGGCGATCGCACCGACCGCACCAAGGCGCGCTTGAAATACGTGCTCGACGCCCTGGGCGCCGAGAAATTTCTCGCGCTGCTGGAGGAAAAGCTCGGCCGCAAGTTCAACCGCGCCGTCCCGGGAGCCGTGGCGCCGCGTCCGGCCTTCGATCGCACCGCGCATCTTGGCGTTCATCCGCAAAAGCAGCCGGGACTGCATTGGATCGGCATCGTCGTGCCGGTGGGGCGGCTGTCGGTCGCCCAGATGCACGGCCTCGCCGGTGTCGCGCGCGATCTCGGCGACGGCGATCTACGGCTCACAGTCTGGCAGAACCTGCTCATTTCGGGAGTGCCGTCGGAGCAGCTGTCCGCCGCGCAACAGCGGATCGAAGCACTCGGGCTTGCCATCACCACCAATGCCATTCGCGCAGGGCTAGTGGCCTGCACGGGCAATACCGGCTGCAAGTTCGCGGCTTCCGATACCAAGCGCCATGCCGAGGAGATCGCGCGCTGGTGCGAAACGCGCGTTGCGCTCGATACGCCGGTCAATATTCATCTGACCGGCTGCCATCACTCCTGCGCGCAGCATTTCGTGTCCGAGATCGGGCTGCTCGCCTGCAAGGTCCAGCTGAATGAGGACGACGATCCCCTCGAGGGCTATCACATTCTGGTCGGCGGCGGCTTCGGTCCGAACGCCGCGCTTGGGCGCGAGCTGTTTCGCGATGTGACCGCGGCGGCTACGCCGCGAACCATCGAGCGCATTTTGAAAGCCTATCTCGCGCACCGCGCCTCGCGCGAGGAGACATTCCTGGCCTTTACGCGGCGGCACGAGATCGACGCGCTCAAATCGATGACCGAACTGGAGGCCGCCGAATGAGCATGACGCCACGGCCACCGATCCCATCGTTCATTCCCGAATCTGCGCCGTTTACGCCAGAGCAGCGCACTTGGCTCAACGGTCTGTTCGCCGGGCTGTTCGGGCTGGAGGATGGCGTCATGCCGCTGTCCGCGGCCGACGTCGCAAAACTACTGCCCGGCCTTGTTGGCGATGCCGTCCCGCCGGCGGCGCCCATTGAGGTCGACGACGGGGCGCCTTGGCACGATCCGGCCATGCCGCTGCCGGATCGCATGAAGCTCGCCGAGGGCCGGCCGCTGCCACGGCGGCTGATGGCGGCAATGGCGCAGCAGGATTGCGGCCAATGCGGCTACAATTGCCATGACTATTCGAGTGCGCTGTTCACGCAATCGGAGAAGCGGCTGAACCTGTGCGTGCCGGGCGGCAAAGAGACCGCCCGCATGCTCAAGCAGCTCCACGCCGAGCTTGAGAGTGCGCCCGCGGCGGCAGCTCCGCCGCCGCTGGCGACTGCGTCTGCCGCCGCCGCGCGGCCCGGCCGCTCACGCGATAATCCGGTTCATGCAACGTTTCTGTCGCGCCGGCGGCTGAACAATCCGGGCTCGCAGAAGGAAACCTGGCACATCGATATCGATCTTGGCGGCACCGATCTCGATTATGTCGTCGGCGATTTTTTCGGCATCTTTCCCGCCAACGACCCCGATCTGGTCGAGGCGGTGCTCGCCGCCGTCGACGCGCCGGCGGATTTTCCCATCGGCAGTCGTACGCTCCGCGAAGAGCTCACCTTCGGCGCTTCGCTGTCGCCCGCGCCCGATATGCTGTTCGAGCTCATTTCGCACATGACCGGCGGCGAGCGAAGGCAGAAGGCCAAGCAGCTTGCGGCGGGCAAGGATCCCGACGGCGATGCCGCGACGCTCGACGTGCTGGCGGCGCTGCACAAATTCCAGCGAGTGCGTCCCGACCCGGAAGCCTTCATCGAGGCGCTCGATCCATTGCAGCCGCGCCTGTATTCCATTTCATCGTCGCTCAAATCGACGCCGGGCCGTGTCTCGCTCACCGTCGATGCGGTCCGCTACGAGGTCGAGAAGCGGGCGCGCCACGGCGCCTGCTCGACCTTCCTCGGCGGCCGCATCGCGCCTGGCGACAAGATCAAGGTTTATGTCCAGAGAGCACAGCATTTCGCACTGCCCGCCGACCCGTCGAAACCGATCATCATGATCGGGCCCGGCACCGGCATCGCGCCGTTCCGCGCCTTTCTGCACGAGCGGCAGGCCACCGGCGCGCCCGGGCGCAACTGGTTGTTCTTCGGCCATCAACGCAGCGCTTACGATTTCTTCTACGAAGAGGAATTTGCGGCGATGCATGCGGCCGGCCTGTTGACGCGGCTGTCGCTGGCGTGGTCGCGCGATACCAACGAGAAGATCTACGTGCAGCACCGCATCCGCGAAGCCGGGCGCGAGCTGTGGTCCTGGCTCGATGACGGCGCCCATGTCTATGTCTGCGGCGACGCGCTGCGCATGGCCAAGGACGTCGAGGCGGCGTTTGTCGATGTCATCGCCGGGCATGGCGGCAAGAGCCCGACCGATGCGATCAAAGTGCTCAGCGAGCTCAAAGCCAAAGACCGCTATCAGACCGACGTTTACTAGGAGGACGTCAGCCCGTGACCGTTGACCGTAGTCCCGCCGCACCGCCAACGCGCATGGCCGCACTATCGCGGCTGCCGGCGTTTTTCGCGCTCGAGGGCAAGCGCGCCATCGTTGCCGGGGGAACGCCGGCCGCGGCGTGGAAAGCCGAATTGCTTTCGGCATCGGGCGCGCGGGTCGAAGTCTTTGCCGCGACGCCAAGCGAGGACATACTGGCGCTTGCGGCCGCTCCGCCGCGCGGGCCGATCGCGATCCATGACCGTAGCTGGACGGCTAGCGACTTCGCCGGCGCGGCAATCGCGGTCGCCGACTGCGCCGATGACGCGGCGGCTGCGGATTTCGCCACGGCCGCGCGCATGGCGGGCGTGCCGGTCAATGTCATCGACCGTCCGGCGTTCTCCGATTTTACCTTTGGCGCCATTGTCAATCGTTCGCCTCTGGTCATCGGCATTTCCACCGACGGTGCATCGCCGGTTTTCGCCCAGATCGATTCGCGCCAAGATCGAAGCATTGATCCCGAGGGGTTTCGCGCGCTGGGCCGAAGCCGCGCGCCTCTGGCGGCCGCGCATCCAGGCGCTGGCGCTATCGTTTCGCGGCCGCCGCGGCTTCTGGGAGAGATTTACCGCGCGCGCGGTCGCCGCGCCCGATCGCGCGCCGAGCGATGCCGATCTCGATGCGCTGCTGATGCCGTCGGCCACGCCGGCGGCCGGTTCGGTCATCGTCGTCGGCGCCGGCCCTGGCGATCCGGAATTGCTGACGCTGCGCGCCGTGCGTGCGCTGCAATCGGCCGACGTGATTTTGTTCGACGATCTGGTTTCGCCCGACATTCTCGAATTCGCGCGCCGCGAGGCGAAGAAAATGCTGATCGGCGAGACCGGCAATGATGGCTCGCCCCGCAAAGACGACAGCGCCGCCTTGACGATTGCGCTTGCACAGGCCGGGCGCCGCGTCGTGCGACTGATACCGGGCGATCCGAGGACTTGCGGCGCAGTCGGCGCCGTAATCGCGGCCTGCCGCGCCGCGGGAATTGGCATTGAGGTCGTGCCGGGCATCGCTGCGGCGGCGGCTGCGAGCCACCCGGTCAGGCCACCCACGAGCCCGGAATCCTCGCCGGATAAAGAGAATTTTGCGCTCGATATCCGCGAAAGGCCGCCGGCGCGGCAGCGCTAAATCACAAGAATTGTTGGCAAAGCACGGGTTGCGGAAGCCCGTCCTGTCCGCCTATTTAAGCCCTGCATGGATACCGTCACCGCACCCCCCGCAGCCGCGAGCCGTCCGCATTTGCCGGAACCGCACGCGCACCTCATCGATGCGCGGCTCGTCAACATCGAGGATGTCGCTCGCGACACCAAACTCTATACGTTCCAGCGCGCCGAAGGCGGACCGTTGCCGGCCTACAAGCCGGGCTCGCATATCGACTTGCATCTGCCCAACGGGCTCCTGCGCCAATTCTCGCTGGTTGTGCCGAATTCGGATCCGCAGAGCTACGTCGTCGGCGTCAAGAAGGACGCCGCCAGCCGCGGCGGCTCGCGCTACATCATCGAGGATATGAAAGTCGGCGACCGCATCAAGATCAGCGCGCCGCGCAACAATTTCCCGCTGATGGAAAACGCCGAGCATGTGGTGCTGATTGCCGGCGGCATCGGCATCACGCCGATCTGGTGCATGACGCAGCAGCTCATTACGCTGGCGCGGCCATGGACGCTGCACTATTCGTGCCGCTCCCGCGAGGACATGGCGTTTCTCGACGCGCTCAACACCCTCGATCCGCAATCCGTGCATCTGCATTTCGACGACGAAGCGGACGGCAAGTTTCTCGATCTTGCCGCCGCGATTGCCGCGGCACCGGCGGACGCGCATTTTTACTGCTGCGGTCCCAATCCGATGCTCAAAGCGTTCGAGGCGGCGGCTGCGAGCCGGCCGCGCAGCAACGTCCACGTCGAATATTTCACGCCGAAGGACGAAGCGGCCGCCACAACCGGCACCGGCGGCTTCTGGGTCGAACTGGCGCGGTCGGGCGAGGAATATTTCATCCCCGAAGGCAAGAAGATCCTCGAGGTGCTGTTCGACGCCGGCGTCGACGTCGACTATTCCTGCGAGCTCGGCATCTGCGGCGCCTGCGAGACCCGCATCATCTCCGGCGTCCCGATCCACCACGATTCGGTGCTCAGCGAGGAAGAGCAGGCGACCAACGAGAAGGTCATGATCTGCTGCTGCGGCTGCGCCACCGAGCGGCTGGTGCTGGATATGTAAGCCGGGGTGACGCCGCCGCGCAGCCGGATTATAACCGCCGCATGGACGCGCCCGTAAAGTCCCGCACCGCCAATAAGCCGCCAGTCGCCGAAAAGCAGGACCTGCGCGCCTGGATTGCGCAACTGCGCGCCGCCGGTGAGTTGCAGGACATCGCCGGCGCCGAGCGCGAGCGGGAAATCGGCGGCATCGTCGACATCTATCAGCGGCGCATCGGCAACAAGGCTGTGCTGTTCGACGACGTGCCCGGCTTTCCGCGCGGCCACCGCATCCTCGCCAACATTCTCACCTCGCTGCGGCGTATCAACATCACGCTGGGGCTCAATCCCGACGGCGGCGCCATCGATCTGGTGCATTACTGGCGGGGCTATATGAAGGAAGCAAAAGCTATTCCGCCGGTGAAGGTGAAAACCGGGCCGCTCATGGACAACGTCCGCACCGGCGGTGACATCGACATTTTCAAAATCCCGGTGCCGCGCTGGCATGAGCACGACGGCGGCTACTATATCGGCACCGGCGACATGGTGATCATGCGCGATCCGGATTCCGGCTGGATCAATTACGGCGCCTATCGCGTCCAGGCGCAGGAGCGCAATGTTGCGACGGTGATGTTCTCAAAAGGCAAGCATGGCGACATCATCAAGCGCAAATATCACGAGCGCGGCGAGCCGTGTCCGATTGCGGTGGTGTGCGGCATGCATCCGGCGCTGTTCATGATCGCCGGACTGGAAATTCCATACGGCAAGAACGAATACGACGCGGCCGGCGGATTGATCGGCGAGCCGGTTGAAGTGATCGCCGGCCCGCGCACCGGACTGCCGATTCCGGCGCATGCCGAGATCGCCTTCGAGGGTTTCATTCATCCCGACGATCTGTTGGACGAAGGGCCGCTCGGCGAATGGACCGGCTATTACGCCGGCGGGCTGAAGAAGGAGCCGGCGATCCGCATCGAGACGTTCATGCATCGCGACGATCCGATCCTGCTCGGCGCCATTCCCGGCATTCCGCCCGACGACAATTCGTTCTATCGCGGCACCTATCGCTCCGGCGCGGTGTGGAACCAGCTCGAAGCCGCGGGCGTGCCGGAAGTGAAAGGCGTGTGGGCGCATGCCGCGGGCGGCAGCCGGCTCTGGCTCACGGTCGCGATCAAGCAGCAATATGCCGGCCACGCCAAGCAGGCCGGCCTGATCGCTTCGCAGTGCCACGCCGGCGCCTATGCCAACCGCTTCGTCGTCGTGGTCGACGACGACATCGATCCGGCCGACATGGACAAAGTGGTGTGGGCGATGTGCACGCGCTTCGATCCGCGCGAGGGCATGGAGACGTTGCGCGGCTGCTGGTCGACCGCGCTCGATCCGATGGCCTATGCCAGCGACGATCCACGCAATGCGCGCGTGGTGATCGACGCCTGCAAGCCGTTTAAGCGCCGCGACACGTTCCCAGTCGTAGTGCGCGCGAGCGAAGAGGTCGAGGCGCTGGTACGCGGCAAATTCTTCGACGTGCTACCGCGCAGCTAGCCGCATGAGCGAGAAATTCGACATCACGCTCACGATCAACGGCCGCGATTATCCGATCCGCGTCGAGCCGCGCAAAACGCTGGTCGACGCCATCCGCGACGATTGCGGCCAGACCGGCACCCATATCGGCTGCGAGCACGGCGTCTGCGGCACCTGCACCGTGATCGTCGACGACGAGGCAGTGCGCTCCTGCCTGATGTTCGCCATCCAGGCGCAAGGCAAGGCAATTCGCACCGTCGAGGGTCTCGCCAATGGCGACAAGCTGTCGGTGCTGCAGCAAGCCTTTATCGACAATCACGGCCTGCAATGCGGCTACTGCACTCCCGGCTTTTTGATGTTGGCGACCAATGTGCTGGAGAAGAATCCGCAGATCGACGACGAGGAGCTGATTGACGTGCTCGCCTCGAATCTGTGCCGCTGCACTGGCTATCAGAACATCATCAAGGCGGTGAAGGCGGCGCGCGACCAGATGCGCGGCGCGCGGTAGGGTAGGCAAAGGCGCGCTGTGAGGCCGCGCAGCGTGGGCAAAATCGTTGGCGCGCCGTGCCCACGCCGCTCGGCCTGGCAAGCGATTTTGCCCACCCTACAAATTCAACGCCGCTAGCGCTGCCCTCGCGACCTCGACATCCTGCTCGATCTTGGCGCCGCCAGCGGCGACCGCGCCGATGACTTCGCCGCCGACCGCGATCGGAAAGCCGCCCGGCACGTTGGTGAAGTCGCCCATCCGCACCGCCATCGACAGTGCATTCTCCTCCGGCGCGTAGCCGGTCGGCAGTCGCTGCGAGGCCGCGGTTATGGCTTTCCGCTGCGTGGTGATGATGGAGAAATGCCGGGCGCCGTCCATCATCAAAAAGCCGATCAGCCGGCAGCTGCCGTCGACCACGGCAAGCGAGACCTTGCAGCCGAGCGCGTTGGCCTTGGTCACGCCGGCCGTCAGCATTTTCAGGCTCGCCTCGTGGGTGAGCCGGTGGGTCGGGACGAAATCCGCCATGCGAAACTCCACTGCCCGCAGAACCGATCGCCACCACATGACACAAAATCGGCAATGCTGTTAGTGTCCGCCCCCGGCGCAGGACAGGAGAGGGGTTCGCAGGCGTGAGCACGGGAGCTTTACCAACCGAATGGGATCGCGAGGCCGACGTCGTGGTCATCGGCTCCGGCGCGACCGGCATGCCGGCCGCAATCGTGGCGCGCGAGGCCGGCGCGTCGGTGATCGTGGTGGAGGCGCAGCCGCATATCGGCGGCCATGCCATCACCTCGGGCGGCAACCTGCCGCTCGGCGGCGGCACCAGCTATCAGAAGAAATACGGCATCGCGGATTCGCCCGACCTGTTCTTCCAGGATCTGACCGACTGGTCGGTGGTCGAAACCAACGGCTTCCCGCCCTACCGCTATAACGACCGCGAGATCATCCGCGCTTTCGCCGACAACAGCGTGCCGGCCTTCGAATGGCTGTTGGCGCATGGCGTCAAGGTCATCGACCGGCCGCCGAACAAGATCGGGCATGAAATCGGCGTCTCGGCGCTGCGCACCATGCAGATCGACGTCGCTGACTGGCCGATGGTCCATACCGGCGGACCGGCCGCTCCGGACGACGACGAAATCCGCGCCGGTGCCGGCTTGATGCGGCCGCTGGAGGCGGTGGCGCGCCGGATCGGCGTCGACATCCTGCTCGAGCACCGCATGACGGCGATCCACCGCGAGGCGGCAAAATCCGGCCGCGTGATCGGTATTGCCGTCGACTGCCAACGGCGAGACGCGCAACATCCGGGCGCGCAAGGCCGTCATCGTCGCCACCGGCGGCTCGACCGGCAACGTCAACTTCCGCCGCATGTTCGACCCGCGCTTAACGGAGGAATATTGCGGGCTCGCCGGCATGCCGTGGTCGGATCAGGACGCCAGCGGCGAGCTCGCCGCCATGGATATCGGCGCCTCGCTGTGGGGGGCGTTCAATTACACCGGCGAGTTCGGCTCCGGCATCACCAAGCCCGGCGCGATCGGCTGCCAATACGGTTATGTGAACGTGCGCTGGCGCCCGGGCAGCGACGTGTTCGACAAGGCGCGCGCCATCGGTCTGCCGGTGAAGGACTGGCAAGATGTCATCCTGGTCAACATGCTCGGCAAGCGCTTCTACGACGAGACCGCCGGTCACTTCAATTACAACACCTATCAGAGCACCAATCCCTACCAGCCGTATTCTTATCTCAACGCCAGGAACCAAAAATACGATCCCAGCAATTTCATCAACGCCGCGCTCGCCGGGATTGGCGACGGCCACAACGGCGGCGGGCCGATCTGGGCGATCTTCGACGCCGATGCCGTGGCGCGTGAAAAGTGGTTTCCGCAGCCGCCACATGTCGACACCGACGCCGGCTTCTTCTTTACGGCCGGCAGCGTCGAAGATCTTGCCGGCAAGATCAAAATGAAATACCAGCGCGTGCCGATGCCGCCGCAAAATCTGGCCGCCACCGTCGCACGCTATAATTCATTCGTCGACGCCGGCAAGGATGCCGAATTCGGCAAGCCAAAGCCGCTCCACAAGATCGCAACGCCGCCGTTCTACGCCGCTTGGGCGACGCCGGTCATTCACGACACGCGCGCCGGGTTGCGCATCAATGCGCGCTGCCAGGTGGTCGACACCGGAGGCGAAATCATTCCCGGACTTTATTGCGGCGGCGAATCGGCCGGCGGCTTTTCCATGCACGGCCTGCCGCGCGCGATCTGCCAGGGGTTCATCGCCGGAAGAAATTCAGTAACGGAAAACGAGCCGGCGTGAGGGCGGGCGTCGTGCTTGTCATCTGCGGCGGCGCCGGCGCGTGGTTGACCGGTTCGCCGGGGGGCAGTTTCAGCAAGTCCGATACTTTGACGAACGTGTATCCCTGCGCGCGCAGCTTCGCGATGATGTCCGGCAGCGCGCCGGCCGTCGCCGGCGCATTGGGGCCGCCGTGCATGTGAAGGACGACGATGCTGCCTGGACGGACATGCGCTATGACGTCTGAAGCGACCCATTTCGGGCTTTTCTCGAAGGCATCGGCGCCATCGACATCGCCGCCGACGACGACATAGCCTTGATCCTCGACTCGCTTCACGGCGGCTGCGTCGGAGCAAAGCCCGGGGAAGCGGAAATATTTCTTATAGGAGGTCGCGTATTTGCGTAA
The DNA here is from genome assembly GCA_963816565.1 of uncultured Alphaproteobacteria bacterium. Lineage (GTDB taxonomy): Bacteria > Pseudomonadota > Alphaproteobacteria > Rhizobiales > Xanthobacteraceae > BOG-931. The sequence continues at coordinate 74,326 of CAWFLM010000036.1, forward strand.
CAGGTCGTCTGTTTTTTGCACCTCGGCGGCTTGTTTTGCGTCCGATATCGGAAACAGGCTGTAGCAGGGCGAATGAAACGCGCCGTGCGAATAGCTGTGATTGCCGAGCTCGAACAGCGGATCGTCGGATAATTCTTTGGTCGCGGCGGGATAGGTCTCGATCCAAAGCCCGGTCAGAAACAGCGTTGCCGGCGCCTGCTGCTGCCGCAGCGCCGCGATGACTTTTTCGTTGTACCAGGAAGCAACCTTGCCGCTTTTGAGCTCACGCAGCATCCCCGGCGTCATGTCGCCGTCGAAGGTGAGCGCGACAATTTTCTTGCTTGTCGATGCGTGATCGAAACCAAGCCGCTGATCGGCCGCGGCCAGCGCGGCGAGTGGGACGTTCAGGATTGCGAACAGCATCAGGGAAGCGATCGCGCCATGTCTGCGTCGTGATTGCACCGATCGCAGATCATTGACCGCGCATTACGGGATGGACCCGGCTAAACCGTCGTCTGCGCCACGCCGCGTTGCGCCTTGAGTGCTTCCTTGGCGCCGTCCTTGAACGCCAAGTCCGGCGGCAGCACGACCGAGCAGGAGCGGATCTTGTGCTGGGCGGGATCGACGCCGGGCGGGGTGGTGCCTTTCTCGGCCAGCGCCTTGGCTGCGCGCATCAGGCGATGGCGCGCCATGATGATGCCGTTGTCGGTCGAGACCAGATTTTCCTTGGTGCGGTCGCAGACCGGTCCCATGCTTTCCTGCAACGATGCATCCTGCATGGCGAAGCCGGCGACGCCGCTAAAAGTCCTGCCAGCCTTCTGCGCCGCGCGGTCGATCAAATAATCGTTGTCCTTATTGGCGAGCGGCCGGAAGGCGGCATCTACTTTGCAATGCACGCCGGCGCCGTCCTTCATGGCGTCGACCTCGGTCTTGCTCAGCGCCCGCACCGGGTGAAAATCGTAAGACCACGCCCAGCATGTCTCGTCGTCGACCGGCACCCAGAAGTGGCCGTGGATCGGATGATCGCCGCGCGGCGGAATCATGGTGAAGCAGGGCATCACCCACGGCGTGATGCGCCAGTAGTATTTGCCGTTCTCGGCATTGCGCCGGGCGCCGATGAACAGCCCGCCGGGTTGCTCGACCACCTCGAAATGCGGTTGCATGTCGGCGAGATTGTAGTCGTTGCCCTTGGCGCCCTTGAACAACGGGTCGGAGTGTAGATCGCCGCGATGCAGGAACGAGACGTGGCTCGAATCGATGCCGCCTTCCATGGCTTGCAGCCAATTGCACTCCTGCAGCCGCTTCGAGGTAAAGCTCTGCTGCGGCGGCACCAGCGCGAATTCCCATTCCGGCAGCGGCGGCTTTTTGTCGGGGGGGCCCATATAGGTCCACAACACGTCGCCGATCTTCACCAGGGGGTAGGAGGTCAGCTTGACCTTCTTGCAGAAGCCGCTTTCGACCGGCTCCGACGGCACGTCCACGCACTGGCCGGTCACGTCGTATTTCCAGCCGTGATAGGGGCAGCGCAATCCGGCTTCTTCGTTGCGGCCGAACCACAGCGAGACGCCGCGATGGGCGCAAAACTCGTCGATCAAGCCATAGCGGCCCTCGGAGTCGCGGAAGGCGACCAGGCGCTCGGACAAGAGCTTGACCCGGACCGGCGGGCAATCGTTCTCCGGCAATTCCTCGGCGAGCAACGCCGGCAGCCAATAACAGCGGAACAACTGGCCCATTGCGGTCCCGGGCCCGGTCTGGGTCAAAAGCTCGTTCTGTTCTTTTCTGAGCATGATTTTTCGTCCGTAGCGGCAATTCCCCAAAACAGTAGGGATTCGGTTATGCCCGAGCAAGCTGGACTGCGAAACCGCCGTACTCACCCCTATCATGACAGGTGGGCAAAATTGCGTGCCAGAACGCGGCGTCCGGTTGCTCTGCCAACGCAATTACGCTAAGTCGGCCCGGTCCGGGTGGCCGTTTTGGAGAGATGGGAATGTCCGATCACGGCGAGGTCGAATACGCGCTTGCAACGGGCAACGATTACCCGGCTCACGAAGAGACCTACCGCAATTTCATCACGTTGGTGAAAGTGACGATGGCAATCGTCGTCATCATTGTTATCGGGATGGCGTATTTCCTGACGTGATGTAACCGCACATACCGACATCGGCCTGATTGCCGGGCAATTTGGGACCCTATGCCGCCGTCGGAGGATTGATGAAAGTCGCGGTTGCTGCCGAAACCGATTCGGGCGAGCCACGCGTGGCCGCGACCCCCGAAACCGTCAAGAAGATGATCGGACTGGGCGCCGAGGTGGCCGTCGAGCCGGGCGCCGGCGTCAAATCCGGCATCCTCGATGCCGACTATGCCGCTGCCGGCGCCACGGTCGCCCGCGAGGCGCTGAGCGGCGCGGATATCGTGCTCAAAGTGCGGCGGCCGAATTCGGTCGAGCTGGCGCAGTTGAAAAATGGCGCCATCGTCATCGCCATCATGGATCCGTACGGGCACGACGACGCGCTACGCGCCATGGCCGATGCGGGGGTGACCGCCTTTGCCATGGAGCTCTTGCCGCGAATCACGCGCGCCCAAGTGATGGACGTGCTTTCGAGCCAAGCCAATCTCGCCGGCTATCGCGCCGTGGTCGACGCCGCCGAGGAATTCAGCCGCGCTCTGCCGATGATGATGACCGCGGCCGGCACCGTTCCGGCCGCCAAGGTTTTCATCATGGGCGCCGGCGTCGCCGGCCTGCAAGCGATCGCCACCGCGCGCCGGCTCGGCGCGATCGTGACGGCAACCGACGTGCGTCCGGTTGCCAAGGAGCAGGTCGAAAGCCTCGGCGCCAAATTCATTGCGGTGGAGGACGAGGAATTCAAAGCGGCCGAGACCGCCGGCGGCTATGCCAAGGAAATGTCGAAGGACTATCAGGCCAAGCAAGCCGCGCTGGTCGCCGAGCACATCAAGAAGCAGGATATCGTCATTACCACCGCGCTCATCCCCGGCCGGCCGGCGCCCCGGCTGGTGTCGAAAGAGATGGTGGCCTCGATGCGGCCGGGCTCGGTCGTGGTCGATCTCGCCGTCGAGCGCGGCGGCAATGTCGAGGGCGTCAGCCCGGACGCGGTCGCCGATGTCGGCGGCGTCAAAATCGTCGGCTATCGCAACGTGCCGGGCCGGCTCGCCGCCACAGCGTCGAGCCTCTACGCCAGGAATCTCTATGCGTTCCTCGAGGTTCTGATCGACAAAAAGACCAAGGCGCTTGCCGTCAATTGGGATGATGAGATCGTCAAGTCGACGGTGCTTACGCGCGACGGCGCGGTGGTGCACCCCAATTTCAAGCCCAAGAGCGCCGCGTAAGAGAGTGCGGCAAAGGAGCGAGCAGAAACCATGGTCACGCTTTCCATCCTCGGCCAGCTCGATCTGCTCGCCAACGCGCATGCGAGCGTGCCGGAAGCGACGAGCAATGCAGTCAATCCCTTCGTGTTCCGGCTGTCGATTTTCGTGCTCGCGGTCTTTGTCGGTTACTACGTCGTCTGGTCGGTGACCCCGGCGCTGCATACGCCGCTGATGTCGGTGACCAATGCGATTTCTTCGGTGATCGCGGTCGGCGCGCTGCTTGCGGTCGGCGTTGCGCTCGCCGGCGACGATTCCGGGCCGATCTGGGCGCGTGCGCTCGGCTTCGTCGCGCTGACTTTTGCCTCGGTCAATATTTTCGGCGGTTTTCTGGTGACCAAGCGCATGCTCGCCATGTTCCAGAGAAAGCAAAAGTGAGCGGAAGGACCAATCGATGAGCGCCGATATCGCCGCGCTTTGCTATCTCGTCGCCGGCGCCCTGTTCATCCTGGCGCTGCGCGGACTGTCGAACCCGGAGACCAGCCGCCGCGGCAATCTGTTCGGCATGATCGGCATGGCGATCGCGATCGTCACCACGCTCGCGGCACATCCGCCGTCGGATCTCGCGGCCTGGGGACTGGTCGTGCTGGGTATGGCGATCGGCGGCGGCACCGGCGCCGTGATTGCGCGGCGTGTGCCGATGACCTCGATGCCGGAACTGGTGGCCGCCTTCCATTCGCTGGTCGGCATGGCCGCGGTGCTGGTCGCGGCCGGGGCGCTCTACGCGCCTTCGGCCTTCGGCATCGGCTCGGAAGGCGCCATCCACAGCCAGAGCCTGATCGAAATGTCGCTTGGCGTCGCCATCGGCGCCGTTACCTTCACCGGCTCGATCATTGCGTTCCTAAAGCTCTCCGGCCGCATGAGCGGCAAGCCGATCACGCTGCCGGGCCGCCACGTCATCAACAGCGCGCTGGCGATCGCTCTCGTCGCGCTGATCGTCTGGTTCTTCGAGGCGCAGCAGCATCTGACCTTCTGGCTGATCGCGGCGGCATCGTTCCTGCTCGGCGTGTTGATCATCATTCCGATCGGCGGCGCCGACATGCCGGTCGTGATCTCGATGCTCAATTCTTATTCCGGTTGGGCCGCCGCCGGCATCGGCTTCACGTTGGAAAATACCGCACTGATCATCACCGGCGCGCTGGTCGGCTCGTCCGGCGCGATCCTGTCCTACATCATGTGCAAAGGGATGAACCGCTCGTTCATTTCTGTGATCCTCGGCGGCTTCGGCGGTGAGGTGGCGGGCCCGGCGGCAGCGGCAGGCGATCGGCCGGTCAAGATCGGCTCGGCCGAGGATGCGGCTTTCATCCTCAAGAACGCCGGCAAGGTCATCATCGTGCCCGGTTACGGCATGGCGGTGGCGCAGGCGCAGCATGCATTGCGCGAGATGGGGGAAAAGCTCAAGCACGAAGGCGTCGAGGTCAAATACGCCATCCATCCGGTGGCAGGCCGCATGCCGGGCCATATGAACGTGCTGCTCGCCGAAGCCAATGTGCCCTACGACGACGTGTTCGAATTGGAAAACATCAATTCGGAGTTTGCCCAGGCCGACGTCGCCTATGTCATCGGTGCCAACGACGTCACCAATCCGGCGGCCGAGGACGATCCCAAGTCGCCGATCTACGGCATGCCGGTGCTGCAAGTGTGGAAGGCGGGCACCGTGATGTTCAACAAGCGTTCGCTCGCGTCGGGCTATGCCGGAATCGATAATCCGCTGTTCTACCGCGACAACACCATGATGCTGCTCGGCGACGCCAAGAAAATGACGGAAGAAATCGTCAAAGCGTTGTAAAATCTCGGTTCGATGACTGAGAACTCCTCGCCGAAGCCGCCTAAGCCAATTCGCGCACGACGCTGGTCCGGCTCTGCATCGCCGCCGGTGCGGCCGCGGCCCTATCGCCTCGCTCTGCGTTTGATCGGCATTCCGGCTGTCGCCGTGGCCGGTGTTTTGATTTATCGCGGCCTGCGCGATCACTTCATTCTGCCGGAATGCGATTCAGATCGCGCCAAGCACTCACTCGCTGACGTTCTCAAAGAACTGCAGATGGAGCCGACGCGCTACGAGCCGATTAAGACGGTGTCGTCGACCAAGGATCAGGTCGTCTGCAATGCGGTTTTGCCGATGCCGCAGGGTGGCAGCGTGGTGGCTGACTACACGTTCTATTGGGAAGGCGGCGCGGCTCACATGAAATATTCAGTATCGAAAAGGCCGCCGGGCGGATCGTGATCATTCCGCGGGGCGCGGTGGTACGCCGTAACCGCCCGCGGTCGGCGTCTGAATGATGATCGCCTCGCCGGCATCGATGACCGTGGCGTCGCAGCCTTGCAGCTTTTCCATGCGACCTTGCTTGCGGCGCACCCAATTCTCGCCGACTTGACCGTCGCCGCCGCCGTTTAGCCCGAATGGCGGCACGCGGCGATGGCCAGACAGGATCGTGCATTCCATTTTTTCCAGGAAACGGATGGTGCGGCGGATGCCGTCGCCGGCGTTCCATTTGCCGCGCCCGCCCGAGCCTTTGCGGATGTGGAAATCCTCCAGCAGCACCGGATAGCGGAATTCCAGAATCTCCGGATCGGTCAGCCGCGTATTGGTCATATGGGTATGTACGGCGTCGGTCCCGGGAAAGCCTGGCCCGGCCGGCGAGCCTGAGCAGATCGTCTCGTAATACTGATAGCGCGCATTGCCGAAGTTGAGATTGTTCATGGTGCCTTGCGCCGCCGCCATGGCGCCAAGCGCGCCGAACAGGCAATTGGTCACTTCTTGCGAGGTCTCGACATTGCCGGCGACGACGGCGGCGGGAAATTCCGGCGACAGCATCGATTTCTTCGGAATGACGATGCGGATCGGCCGCAGGCAGCCGGCATTCATCGGAATGTCGTCATCGACCATGACGCGGAATACGTAGAGCACCGCGGCGCGGGTCACCGGCTCGGGCGCATTGAAGTTCGACGGCTGCTGGGCGCTGGTGCCGGTGAAATCGACGGTGGCCTCGCGCTTTTTCTTATCGACCGAGATGCGGACTTTGATCGTATTGCCCTGGTCGGTCTCGATGGCAAAGGCGCTGTTGTGCAGCCGATCGATGACGCGGCGCACGCTCTCGGCGGCATTGTCCTGCACGTGCCGCATATAGGCGCGCGCCACCGGCAGCGTGAAGTAGCCGACCATCTTGCGCAACTCGTGCACGCCCATCTCGTTGGCGGCGATCTGCGCCTTGATGTCGTTGACGTTCTGCAACGGGTTGCGCGCCGGATATTTCGCGCCTTCAAGAAGCGCGTAGGTTTCTTTTTCGCGAAAGCGGCCGCGGTCGACCAATTTGAAATTGTCGATATAGACGCCTTCCTGCTCGATGGTGGTGGCGTTCGGCGACATCGAGCCCGGCGAAATGCCGCCGACATCGGCGTGATGGCCGCGCGAGGCGACCCAGAACAGAATCTTCTTGCCGTCGAATACCGGCGTGCAGACGGTGATGTCGGGCAGATGCGTGCCGCCGTTGTAAGGGGCGTTGATGGCATAGACGTCGCCCGGGCGGACCTTGCCCTTGTTCTCGCGAATGATGGTCTCGACCGCGCGGTCCATCGAGCCGAGATGCACCGGCATGTGCGGCGCGTTGGCGACTAGCGAGCCATTGCCGTCGAACACCGCGCAAGAGAAATCGAGCCGCTCCTTGATATTCACCGAATAGGCGGTGTTCTGCAAAGCGACGCCCATCTGCTCGGCGATCGACATGAACAGATTGTTGAACACTTCGAGCATCACCGGATCGGCATGGGTGCCGATGGCCCGCGCGCGCGCCAGCTTTTGCACCCGGCGCAGCACCAGATGGTTCTTGGCGGTCAGCTCGGCCTGCCAGCCGTGCTCGATGACCACGGTCTGGTGCGGCTCGATGATGATGGCGGGACCCTTGACCTTGTTTCCGGGGACGAGCTGGTCGCGCGTATAAACCAGCGCGCGGTGCCACTTGCCGCCGGAGAAGAAGCGGGTGCGACGCGTCGGCGCGGGCAGCTTGGCGCGCTTGATCTTGCGCGGCCTCTCTTTGAACGTGGCGCCGCCGCCGACGGCTTCGACCGACACGGCCTCGATCACCAGCGATTTCTTGCGGTCGATGAAGCCGAATTGGGCCTTGTGGGCCTTCTCGAAGGCAGCTTTCATTTTCCGAAGTGTAGCGAGGGTTTTGCCGACGCCCGCATCGATGACGAGCGGCGTATCGGTTCCGGCGTAGCGGATATGGGCGCGCACATGCAGTTTGATGCTGGTCGCCGCAACGCCCTGGGCGGCGACCTCTGCGGTCACCGTGTGCGCCAGGCGCCGCGATACGCGTTGCAAGGTCGCGCGAGCCTTGTCGCCGAACGGCTCTTCGATCGCCTGCTGGCGGACGCTGCGGATGTCGGCAAGGCCCATGCCGTAGGCCGAGAGCAGCGACGACAGTGGATGGATCAGCACGCTCTCCATGCCGAGCGCATCGGCGACCAGGCAGGCATGCTGCCCGCCGGCGCCGCCGAAGCAATTGAGCGCATAGCGCGTCACGTCATAGCCGCGCTGCACCGAAATCTTCTTGATCGCGTTCGCCATGTTCTCGACCGCGATCTTGATGAAGCCGTCGGCGACCTGTTCGGCGCCGCGCCCGTCGCCGATGTCCCGCGCCAGCGCCGCGAAGGCTTGGCGCACCGCGTCGCCGTCGAGCGGCAGATTTTGCGCGGGTCCGAAAATCCTGGGAAAGAAATCCGGGATGAGCTTGCCCACCATGACATTGGCGTCGGTCACGGCGAGCGGGCCGCCGCGGCGGTAGCATTTCGGGCCGGGATTGGCGCCGGCCGAATCCGGTCCGACGCGAAACCGCGCGCCGTCGAAATGCAGGATCGAGCCGCCGCCCGCGGCCACAGTGTGGATCAGCATCATCGGCGCACGCATGCGCACGCCGGCGACTTCGGTCTCGAAGGCGCGCTCGTATTGGCCGGCATAATGCGACACGTCGGTCGACGTGCCGCCCATGTCGAAGCCGATCAATCGCGAGAAGCCGGCCGAGCGGCCGGTCTCGGCCATGCCGACGACGCCGGCGGCCGGGCCCGAGAGGATCGCGTCCTTGCCGCGGAACAGGTCGGCCGCGGTCAGTCCGCCCGACGACATCATGAACATCAAGCGGATGGCGGCGCCTTTGCTGTCCAGGTCGCCCGCCACCTGGGCCACGTAGTTGCGCAAGATCGGCGACAGGTAGCCGTCGACAACGGTGGTATCGCCGCGGCCGACCAGTTTGATCAGCGGCGACACTTCGTGGCTGGCGGAGATTTGTGGAAAGCCGAGCTCGCGCGCCAGCGCCACCACGCGCTTCTCATGATCGCTATAGCGATAGGCGTGCATCAGCACGATAGCGACAGCGCGGATTCCGTCGGCGAGCGCGCGCTCCAGCTCGACGCGTACGGCCGCAAGATCGAGCTGCCGCTCCACGGTGCCGTCGGCGCGCACCCGCTCGTCGACCTCGACGACGCGCTCGTAGAGCATGTCCGGCTTGATGATGTGCTTGGCGAAGATTTTCGGCCGGGCCTGGTAGCCGATGCGCAGCGCGTCGCGAAAGCCCTTGGTGATCAGGAGCAGCGTGCGCTCGCCCTTGCGCTCAAGCAGTGCATTAGTGGCGACCGTGGTGCCCATCTTGACCGCTGAAATCTGCTTGCTCGGGATCGGCGCGCCGGGCCTAAGCCCCAGCAGATGGCGGATACCGTGCACCGCCGCATCCCGATAGGCTTCGGGATTTTCCGAAAGCAGCTTGTGCGTGACGAGCGCGCCGTCCGGCCGCTTGCCGATCACGTCGGTAAAGGTGCCGCCGCGATCGATCCAGAATTCCCAACTCGCCGCCATGCGCTCGGTCCTGGGTTATCTCGGGCTCGATCCCGCCCGTTTTTTGTGCCAACCTGGGGCGAAACGAGCCCGCAACAGATAGCCGTAAGACGACTAGTTGAGGAAACAGCGATGCACAAGATCGCAATCTCGGAAGCCGCCCGCGCGCGTATGACCGCCCGGACCGGCAAAGCGCATCCGTTCGACGCGATCGATCCGCATAAAGCCGCCTTGGTCGTGATCGACATGCAGAATTATTTCTGTAAACCGGGCCATCAGGGCGAGGTCCCGGCGTCGCGGGAGATCGTGCCGAATATCAACCGGCTTGCCGCCGATCTGCGGCGCCGCGGCGGGCTCGTCGTCTGGGTGCGCAACGGTACGCGCAATACCCGCGAAAGCTGGTCGAATTATCACGAATTTCTGCACATGCCGGATCGCTGCGAGCGGCGCTATGCGGCGATGGACGTCGACGGCGACGGTTATGCCTATTGGCACTTAAACGACATTCGCCCGGAGGACGCGCAGATCACCAAGACACGCTACAGCGCCTTCATCCAGGGCTCTTCGATATCGAGCAACTGTTGCGCGACCGCGGCATCGATACGCTTTTGATCGCCGGCACCGCCACCAATGTCTGCTGCGAAAGCTCGGCGCGCGACGCCATGATGCTCAATTTCAAGGTGGTCATGGTGTCCGACGGCCTCGCCACCCACAACGACGAGGAGCACAACGCGGCGCTGTCGATCTTTTACGGCCTGTTCGGCGACGTGCAAACGACCGATGAGGCTCTGCAATCGCTCAATCGCGGCGGTGAGAATAAAGTAGCAGCGTAATTCCGATCGCCACAGCTGCAACTCGCCGATTTTCCGCGTCATTACTGTGATCGGCCGTCCGGAATTCGGTCGGCGCTGTCACGGTCGACGAAAATCCAAATATCATTAGGACTGGACGTTTGGATGCGGAACCTCAAATCCCGTTTGCGATCGGCAAAGTCGCCGGCCCAGCCGATCTCGAGATCGAGCGGCCCCTGCTCGATCGCTCGCATTATGCGTCCGCGAAAATTATCACTCGCCAAGCAATGTGAAAGTTCGAACAAGTTCTCTCCCAATGGCACTTTGCCATAGCCGGACCGCCGCGCCTCGGTTTCGCTGTAGAACAGGACCGTGCCCTCGCGGTCGATCAGGATAACGCCGAAGGGCAGTTGGTCGAGCTCATGTTGGCTGAGTTGTTCGATTCGCGCGACGAGATTCGGCGTGTCGAAATCGACGGTTGCAGACGGCATCATCAGCCTCTTCCAGGGATCACACCAGAACCTTTGTTGCTGGCCCAGCGTGCCTCAAGCGTAAGCTTCCATCCGCCGGGGCGATTCTGCAATGGCAAGGGCGTCGCGATCCGCAAGGGACCACTTCCAATGTTTCTATGAGTACTACGCGGCTTAGTCGTATTACAAATAACTTCACGTTATGAGCGTCTTCATATCCTCCGGCGTCGGGACGAATTTCTCCATCTTCGGCGGCGCGCCGTTCTTGCGCATTTCTTCGAGCCAGATGCGGTGGATGCGCGGATCCTGATCCTCGTATTCGATCTGATCGCCGCCGTCCTTGACGCTTTTCGATACCGCCGGCAGGTCGTCGCCGCCGGCGCCAAGCAGCGAAATGCGGTTCGCCAGCGTGGTCGGATAACGCAAGCCGCCGACCGCGGTGGCGAGATAGCGCGCCGGCTGCGGCCCGGTATTGAAATGCTGATGGAATTGCCGGTCGGCCGGCACCAGCACCATGCCGTGCTTCCAGTCGATGCGGCGGAAATCCTTGTCGTTTTCGTACCACAACAGCGAAAGCCCTGGCCCATCACGCACATGACGTGGAAGCTCGGCCCGTGGCGGTGGCCCTTCTTGTAGGTGCCGACCGGCATTTCCGAGATGTGGGCATGCATGGTGCCGTCGGCGAGCACGAACATGATGTTGGTGCCGCCGGCGCCGCGATCGCCCCAGCTTTTCAGCTCGATGGCGGTAAGATCGGGAACGAAATTGGTTTCCCACATGTGATTGCCAGGCCGCACGGTGATGAGGTCGCCGTCGCCGGTGAAGTATTCGCTCTTGCCGGAGCGCTCGGAAAAATCGAAGGCGTTGCCGAAGACGAAGGCTTCGTTGTGGAAGACATTCATCACCATCGGCAGGTTGGTGGTGCTCACCAGCAGCGCGCGCTCGGTGCCGCTGCCGTTGAAGTGCCGATGCTTGGCGTTGAGCGGGATGGCGAACAGGCTCTTCTCGCCCCATTCAAAAGAACGGCGGCTGCCGTCGGCGAATTCGAGTTGCGTCGAGCCGTGGCCTTCAAGAACGTAGATGACTTCTTCGTAGAGGTGCCGCTGCGGCGCGGTCGATTTGCCGCCGGCGATCTCGAAGACGAACATATTGGCGAAGTCGCCGCGGCCCGCCAGATGCACCGCGGCGCCGTTGACGCCGTAGCGCGGCCAGGGCGCCGTTGCGACATCGAACAGATAGACGCCGTAATCTTCGGTGACGGGAATGCCCTCGCCGGCGAGCCAATCGAGATAGGGATCGATGCCGTAGCGCGGCTTGGCTTGAATATTTTCGCGGATGTTCATGTGTTTCCTCCGGCGCCGGCTCGTTGAAGACAGAGTACACCGCCGACCGGAAGGACGCTATGCAAACAACAGCGACTTGATCACCACCGGCACCACGCCGGGTGGCGCGATCAGTTCGCCGACATCGACGAAGTCGAGTTCCTGCAACTCCATGCCGTCGATGGAGACGATTTTCCCCGGCCAGTTGAGCTCGCGATGCAGGATGCGGCCGAAGGTTTTGCCGATATCGCCGTCGATCATCAAAAGTAACAGCTCGATCCGCTCCTGCAGCGGCGCGAGCGCGCGTAAAATGCCTTCGCCGGCCGCCTTCAGCCGCGCGTGTTCGGGGTCGCCGTGCCAGCCGAAGGCGATGGCGACCCGCCCGGTATGGTCGAGGTCGATCTCGTCGAGGCCGGCGCGGACGGCGGCGGCAAGCCGCTCCGGATCGATCTCGCCGGAGGAATCGAGCCGCAGGCGCAGCACCGGCACATTGTGGACCGGCAGCACATAGGGATCGGGCAGGTAGATGGTCTTGCCGCTGACCTGCACCGTGAATTGCGAAGCGCCGATCACAGTGGCGCGGATACGCTGGCCGGGATCGATCAGCGGCAGTCCGCTGCGGCGGCTTAATTCCTGCGCGAGGTCGGTTGCCAGCAATTTGGCGATATCGCCGAATTCGCCGCTCTCGTGGCCGAACATGTATTCGGCGACGCCGCCGGAGACGGTGATGGCGCTCGGCGGCGGACCGGGCGGCAAGCGTTCGGTGAGAAGGAGCGATTGGCCGAGCGGATCGAGCGCGGCATTAACGATCATGTCGGCCGCCACCTCGGCCAAGCGGTGCGCAATGCGCTGGCGCACCGCTGCATCGGTCAGTGCCAGCGGCGAAATCGCGATCCGCAAATCGTCGGCGACAAGCTTCGCCGATTCGTCGATGCGGCTCCACGCGCCGCCCGCGTCGGTGGCGACAAGCCGGCCGCCGACGGCGAAGGCCGCGAGCCCCAAAATCGTCCCGCGGTCGATCAAGGCGAGCTTGGTGGTGCCGCCGCCGATGTCGGCATGGAGGAGGCAGGTATTGCGCGCCTTCGACAGCGCCACCGCGCCCGAGCCGTGCGCGGCGAGCCGGCATTCGAGCTTGTGGCCGGCGGTGGCGCAGACGAACTTCCCGGCATCGGCGGCGAACAATTCATCGATGGCGCGGGCGTTCTTGCGCTTGATCGCCTCGCCGGTGAGGATCACGGCGCCGGAATCGATTTCGCTCTGCGCCAAGCCCGCGTCGGCATAACAGCGGGCGATGAAGCCGCCGAGTTCGGCCGCGTCGATGGTGCCGTCGGGCAAGAACGGGGTGAGCAGGATCGGCGAGCGCCAGACAATTTCGCGGCCGACGACGACGAAGCGGCTGGATAGGCCGAGCGACTGCCGCTGCAAGGCCACTTTGGCAAACAGCAGATGCGAGGTCGAGCTGCCGATATCGATGCCGACTGTGGTGAAGGCGACGTTGTCCTGGTCCCAGATCGAGCGCGCGATCGCGGCGCGCTCGGCCGCGGTCTCGATATGTTCGTGCGAGAAGTCGACTTCGTGCATCGGGCGCACAATGCCGCGCGCGACCGCGACGATCAACCTCGGTTAGTTCGGCGCCTTATCCTGCGCCAACAGGCCGGCGACGGTCTTGATCTCGTTGCGGGCGTATTTGGGCAGGCCGGCGCTAATCGAACTGCCGGAATTGAACGACGACTGGCCCATCAGGACTTGCGCCGGCACCAGATTGCGCAGCACCGGGATGTTCTCGAAGCCGCGCTTTTCGTCGAGCACGCTGGCCTTGACGGCAAGCGACATGAAGGCGGTAACGACGGTCTTGTTGGGATCGGCCGGATCGGTCTGGAACACGGCAAAAAACTTGCCGAATTTCATGATCTCGTTGACGTAGAAGATGTCTTGTTCGAGCGTGCCCGAGATCGGCGTGTCGAGCGTCGTCAATTGCTGCAAGCCGGATTGATCGAGATCGGCGGGCGCGAGCGCCGACAGTTCGCTTTGGAAATCGATGTGGTCGGCGACCTTCTTGACGCTGTCGCGCAGCTTGTTCACCAGCAGAATCCCCATCGGGATTTTGCCCTCGAGCTTGTAGGTCGACTGGATGCAGATCGCGGTCGCTCGCCCGCTGCACCATTTGCGGTCGGCATTGTCGTTGCCCGTACCGGCCTCGTCCTTGAACGTAGTCACGTCGGCGGCGGTGATGAGCCTGTGCTTGATCGCCGGATCGATCTTCTCCAGAAACGGCAGCGTCACGTATTGCGAAAGCTCGATGGCAGCCGGCGCTTTGTCGAGAACGAAGCGCGCCTGCGCCACGTACATGTAAAGCTTTTCGGTGACTTTCTGGGCGCCGTGCGCGGTGTCGCCGCTGGCCGGCTTGTCGACGGTCGGCTCCGTGTAAGAGGGAAACAGCGCCAGGAACTTTTTCTCCTCGGGATGCTTCCCCGCCCACTCGTCGAAGCGGATGAGCGCGGTTTCACTGTCAATCGTGCCGGCGCTGGTATGATCGCTAAACGCGATGGTCCCGGGCTTGATGTCCGCGACGTTCGCATTGCGCGCCGCGCTCACCTCGACGATCTGGAAGTCCTGCGCGACTGCGACGGAGGATGCGGCACAAATGCCTGCCGGGGCCGCAAACAAGATCGAGAGCACGATTGCGTGCCGGGTCCACATACGAATTCTCGCGCGATTGTCGCTCAAGCGGTTGCTGGCAATTTACCGACCGCCCCAGAAGTAACCCTGATTGGGCGGCGGCGGTTGCTCGCTCCAAGGCCGGAACAGACCGAACAAGCCGCGCGACATCGGCTGCTGCTGCGGCGGCGGCAGCGGCCGCCACCCTTGATTCGGATAATAGGACCGGCCGCTATTATCGGCGGCGCCACCCCAGAACGGATTGGATTCACCGCCTTGATAAGCATAGGCGTCGTCCTGCGACACCAATTGATATTGCGTGTCCGCCACCTGGCCGTCGGCGGCCCGGCGGAAGTGCTCGATAAAATTGCCGCCGTTCATCCGATTGCCGCTCATATAATCGATCGGGATGTCGACCAGATCGCGCTGTGCCTGCGGCGACGGCCCGCTGAGCGGCGCCTTCGGCGCGACGTTGTCGGTCCAAACCGCCTGGATGATCGGCTGGAAGATCGGTAGCGCCACCCGCGCGCCGTCTTCGCTCGGGCCGAGCGAACGGCGCTTGCCGTTGGCGTTGTCGTAGCCGACCCAGACCGCCACCGTGACGTCATTGGTAAATCCGATGAACCAGCCGTCGACGGCGTCCTCGGTCGTGCCGGTTTTGCCGGCGACATAGGGCGACAGCGAAGCGATCGCCCGCGCGGTGCCGCGCGCCACGACGCCCTGCAATATGGTCTTGAGCTGATAGAACGCGGCCGGGTCGGCGGCCCCGATCCGCGGCAGCGGGGTATTCGGATATTGATAGATGGTGCGGCCATCCTGCTCGATGGAGTCGATGCCGTGCGGTTGCGGCAGTGCGCCCTCGTTGGCGACGGCGGCGTAGAAGGCGGCGAGATCGATCATCTTGACCGGCTGGGCGCCGAGGATGAACGGATAATAGCGCACGCATTCCGGGTAGATTTTAGCGGCGATGGCGGTGGCGCAAATATCGTCCAGACTTTTTTCAGGTTGCGCGTCGATGCCACCGTCGAGCAGGTGAGCGGTAATGACGTTGATCGAATTCTCCAGGCCGCGGCGCAGCGTGTAGGCGCCGCCCTCGCTGTAATCGGCGTTGCGCGGCGACCAATAATCCTCCTCGCGCGCGTTGCCGCCGAACTCGCGGCTGATGACGTCGCGGCCATCGATGTGGCTGCCGATCGGGGGAAACGTAATCGGCTCGTTGAGGATCAGCGTGTTCGGCTGCAGGCCATGCTGCAGGGCCGTCAGATAGGTCACCGGCTTCATCGCCGAGCCGGGCTGGCGCTGGGTCTGCGCCGTGCGGTTGAGCTGGCTCAACGGATAAGAAAAGCTCCCGGCCATGGCGAGGATGCGACCGGTCTTATTCTCCAGCACAAGGGCCGCGCCTTCTACCGTCGGCCGCACGCGCAACTGCGCCTGCGCGGTGGGAGTCTTGGCGTTGTTCTTGGCTTTTGCATCCTTCTTGGGCGCGACGTATTTGGGCTCGATCACGCCGACATAGACGATGTCGTAGAGGCTGAGCTGGCGCCTGATCGTGGCCGACCAGGTCGTCAGCGGCACGATACGGCCGTCGGACAGGCCGACACGGATCGCGTCGTCGCCGGATTTGCCACCCTTCTGTAATACCACGGCCGGCGTCCAATGCACGTCGTAGAGCGGCAGGTGTACGGCCTGCAGCGCCTGTTGCCACGCCGGCAGCGCCGACTTGTTGTCGACTTCGAGTTTCTGCACCGCGTCAGCGATATTCGCTTCCGGGCCGCTAAACTGGGCGCGGCCGGTCGAAATTTCGTAATGCGCCAAGCCCTCCTGTAGCGCCGCTTCGGTATCGTGCTGTAATTGCGCATTGATGGTCGAGTGCACCGTGTAGGAGTTGGCGGTCAGGCTGGCGACGCCGTCGGCCTTGGCCTCGCGGCCGAGGAAATCGACGAAATGAAACCCGCTGTCGCGGTGCGGATGGGTAAACGCGATCAGCTTTGGCGGCGACGCCAGCGCCTGGTTCTTCTGCGCCGCGGTGATAACGCCGTCCTCCTGCATGCGGTCGAGCACGTAAGTAAGACGGTCCTTGGCGCGATTGGGGTGCCGATCGGGATTATAGTAATTTGGACCCTTGAGCAGGCCCGCCAGCATCGCGCCTTCGCCAAGCGTCAGGTCTTTCGCCGATTTGCCGAAATAGCTGCGCGCCGCCATCTCGACGCCCCACGAGGCGCGGCCGAGATAGGCGGAGTTGAGATAAAGTTCGAGGATGTCGTTCTTGCTCAGCGTGTTTTCGAGCCGCGACGCCACGATCATTTCGCGGATCTTGCGCTCATAGGTCACGTCCTCGCCGACCAGAAGATTCTTCACCACTTGCTGGGTGATGGTCGAGCCGCCCTGCGGCCGTCCCGGTTCGGCGAGGTCGCCGATAAAGGCGCGGATGATGCCGCGTTCGTCGACGCCGTGGTGCTGGTAGAAGCGCCGGTCCTCGGCGGCGACGAAGGCCTTCTGCACCTGACCGGGAACGTCGGCGAGCGGCACCCAGATGCGCCGATTGCCGGGCTCGAACACGTCGGCGAAATCCTTGCCGCTGCCGTCGAGCACCGCGCTGAGACTTGGCAGCTTCCTGCCTTTGAGCGTTGTCGGATCCGGCAGATCGGTCGCCGCGGTGTTGAAGAAATCGATGACCTGGCCGAGGTCGACCACCGGTGTGGCGATGGGTTCGTTCTTGCAGAACTGATGGTAGGCGGTATTGAGGTCCGCAAAGTTCAGCCCATGGAACGCCGGGATGTTGGCGCCGGCCGCCTTGGGATCGTTGAGCGCAGTGGAAATGAGGTCGTCGAGGTTGATGGATTCGATATCGAACGACTGCTTCATATGCTCGCAGCCGTTGCGCAATATCTGCACCACCTCGTTTTGATCCGAAACGCGGTCGAAATGCGTCTTGACCGCCTGCGGCTGGGTCGTGACCTCGCTCAACGCGAGCGCCGCCGCAAAAAGCTTCACCAGGATGGTGTCCATAGGGACTGCGACGGGAACGGCGGAGCGGCCGGGTTCGAGGAACGCAACGTTACAACGGCGATTATAGCGATCTGATCCTTACAAAAAGACTTTTTTGCGGGCGCAAAAACTTGCGCGGAAGCGTGACGGTTGGATGATCAGGGCCGCAATTGTGGGTCGACGCTTAGTCCGCTAGTCACTTTTGGGTCTGGGCCGGTCCGAGGCCGTCGAAATGGCCGCTCTGTTGCAGCCATGCGAGCAGCAGAAGCGCCGGCGTTCCGGATACCGCGCAGATGGCGAAGAACCACGGCCAGCCGGTCGCCGCGGCGATAAAACCCGCCCCCGAGGACAGATAGGTGCGGCCGAAGGCCGCGAGCGCGGTGAGCAGCGCGTACTGCGTCGCGGTATGCAGCGGATTGCGGCACAGCGCCGATAGATAGGCGACGAAAATCACCGTGCCGATGGCGCTGGTGAAATTTTCGGCGACGATGGCAAAGGTCAGCCACGCCGTGTTGTGCCCCACGACCGCCTGCCAGGAGAAGGCCAGATTGGCGATCCCTTGCAGCACGCCGCCGAGCCACAGGCTTGCCGGCAGCGAAAAAGCCCGCGCCACGAAGCCGCCGGCGAAGCCGCCGATCAGCGTCGCCGCCAGGCCAACGCCCTTGATGATGGCCGCGTATTCGTTGCGCGAAAATCCCAGATCGATCACGAATGGCGCGGTCATCGCGCCGGACAGCGCGTCGGTGAATTTAAACAGCACGACAAAGGCGAGCACGACCCAAACCAGATCGCGCGTGAGGAAGTCGGAGAATGCGCCGACCGCCGCTTCGACGACGCGTTGCAGGTTATTTTCCCGGCCATGTGCTGCATCGGCATTGGCGGATTTTTCCGGCTCCGCGGCGAGAAGCGTGGTGGCGATGCCGATGACAACCAGCACCGCCATGACCGCATAGCCCGCGCTCCAGGCGCCTTGATGGCTGAAGCCGAAACTCTGAAAGCCGCTGACCAGAAACAGCGCGCCGGCGGTCGAGACCAGCATGCCGATGCGATAGGCGGCGACATAAGACGCCATGCCGGCCGCTTGCTCGCTTTCGTCCAGGCTTTCCACCCGGAAGGCGTCGACGATGATGTCCTGCGTCGCCGAGGCGGTCGCGACCAACAACGCGCCGACCGCGACGACGAACGGCGAGACCGAGGGGTTGCAAAGCCCGAGAAAGACGATGGCCGCGATCAGCAAAAACTGCGACAGCAGCAGCCAGCCGCGGCGGCGGCCGAACCGCCGCGATAAGAGCGGCACGTCGAGCGCGTCGATCAGCGGCGCCCACAGGAATTTGACGGTGTAGGGCGTGCCGACCAGCGCGAACAGCCCGATGGTGCCGAGATTGACGCCGGCCTCAGTCATCCAAACCAGCAGCGTCGATCCCGATAAAGCCAGCGGCAATCCCGATGAAAAGCCGAGAAACAGCACGATCAGCACGCGCCGCTTGAGATAGACGGCGAGCGTGTCCGCGAAGGATAAGCGAGGGATTGCGACGCTTGCGCCGGGCTTGGGCGTCACCGCCATGCGCCGCTACTCGCCCGCTTCCAGCTTGCGTATCGGCGCGACGACGACGTTTGAAGCCACGGCTGTATCGCCGTTGAATTCGACCTGCGCAATGCGCTCGCCGCGTCCTTCGATCTTCTCGATCGAAACAATCGATTGCCGGATGTCTTCGGTCGATTGGTTGAAATGGGTCTGCAATTTGCGCACGCGCTCGCCGAGCAACCCGACATCCTTCATCAAGCGCCCGACTTCGTCACGAATTTGATCGGCGGCTTCGCGCATACGGACATCCCGCTGACTTTGCCGCACCAGCTGGATCGCCAGCATCAACAGCGAAGGCGAAACGATGACGATCTTGGCGCGAAAGGCCTTCTGCACGACGTCGTCGAAGTCCTCGTGCAACTCGGCATACACCGACTCCGACGGCACGAACATGAAAGCCATGTCCTGGGTCTCGCCAGGGATGAGATATTTCTGCGCGATGTCACTGACATGCTTGACGACGTCCTGGCGGACGCGCGCCGCGGCGAGTTTGCGCTCATCCTCGGTTTTAGCGTCGCGGAAGGCGGTAACGGCTTCAAGAGGAAATTTGGAATCGATGACCAGGGGCCGCTTGTCCGGCAGGAAAATCGCGCAATCGGGGCGCAGCCTGTTGGAGAGCGTGTATTGGAATTCGTAACAGTCCTTCGGCAGGCCGTCGCGAATGATGATTTCCATGCGGCCCTGGCCGAACGCGCCGCGCGACTGCTTGTTGGCAAGCACGCCATGCAGCGAGGTCACCTGGGTGGCGAGCTCGGTAATATTCTTTTGCGCGCTGTCGATGACCGCGAGGCGTTCGTTGAGCCGTTGTAGGTTCTCGGTCGTGCTCTGCGTCGTTTTCGAAATCGAATCGCCGAGCCGATGCGAGACCGTATCGAGCCGCTCGTTGACCGCGTGCTGCAGCTGCGACTGGCGATCGCCCAGCATCCGGATCATGGCCTCAAGGCGCGCCGCGGCGTCGGTCTGACGCTGCGCCAGTTCGCTCAGCACCGCCGCGTGGGGGTGCGCGGCATGGCGCGACCGCCACAGCACGATACCGATCACGGCCAGCGCGGCGGCGGCCGCGAGGATGATCGCCAGGATCGGCAGGCTTTCGGTCATCGGTCCCCTCCACACGCGGCGTGATTCGTGCCTAGAACGAAGAGCGAACGGTCATAACCCGCCATCGGACGGCGATCAACGACCGATCGGCGGATCGCGTACATTGACCCCGCTTTGTTCACGTCTTACATCGCACCGCCGGATAGTTTCGGAAAACCAATGGCCGTTCGCGAGATCATTACGCTTCCCGATAAAAGGCTGCGGCTCAATTCCGAGCCGGTCAAACATGTCGATGCCGGCGTCCGCAAGCTGATCGAGGACATGTTCGAGACCATGTACAAGGCGCCCGGCATCGGGCTCGCGGCCATCCAAATCGGCGTCGCCAAGCGCGTCGTCACCATGGATTTGTCGAAGAAAGAGGACAATCACGAGCCGCAGGTCTTCATCAATCCGGAGATCGTGTGGACGTCCGACGAGACGGCCAAATACGAAGAAGGCTGCCTGTCGATCCCGGACTATTACGAGGAGGTCGAACGGCCCCAGGAGGTGAAGGTCAAATATCTCGACCGCGACGGCAAGCCCCGCGAGATCGAGGCCAAGGGACTCCTGGCGACCTGCCTGCAGCACGAGATCGACCATATCAACGGCGTTCTGTTCATCGATCATCTCTCCAAGCTCAAGCGCGACCGCGTCATCAAGAAATTCGCCAAAGCGGCCAAGGTAACGAAGAAGGTGGAGGCGTGATTGGCGCTCCGCCTCGTTTTCATGGGCACGCCCGACTTCGCCGTGCCCACGCTCGTCGAGATCGTCGGCGGCGGCCATAAAGTCGTTGCCGTTTATACGCGCGCGCCGCAACCGGCCGGACGCGGCATGGGCTTTAGCCCTTCGCCGGTCGCGCGCGAGGCGGAACGGCTCGCTTTGCCGGTCTTCACCCCCAAGACATTGAAAAATCCCGATGCCGTGGCCGCGATGCGCGCCCACGGCGCAGACGCCGCGGTTGTGATCGCCTACGGCTTGATCCTGCCAAAGCCCATTCTCGAGGCTTTTCCGCTTGGCGCATTCAACCTGCATGCGTCACTGCTGCCGCGCTGGCGCGGCGCAGCGCCGATCCATCGCGCCGTCATGGCCGGCGACAAAGAGACCGGCGTGATGGTGATGAAGATGGACGAGGGTCTCGATACCGGGCCGATCGCGATGGCGGAGCGGGTGGCGATTGCGCCGGATGCGACGACCGGCGATCTGCACGAGGAATTGGCGCGCCTCGGTGCCAAACTGATGCTGGTAGCGCTGTCCGCACTGGAGCGTGGATCGTTGACGTTCACGCTGCAAGCTGCGGAAGGCGCGATCTATGCCAGCAAGATCGATAAGAGCGAGACCCGAATCGATTGGACGCATTCCTGGACTAAAGTCCATGACCATTGCCGCGGGCTGTCACCGTTCCCTGGCGCCTGGTTCGAGCTTGCCGGCTTAGGCCGCATAAGAGTGTTGCGCACCACTAAAGGCGACGGCCTTGGCGAACCGGGTCGCGTTCTCGACGACCATTTGACCGTCGCCTGCGGCAGCGGCGCGGTGCGGATCGTCGAACTGCAACGCGCCGGCGGCAAGCCAATGAAGGCCGATGAATTCCTGCGCGGCACGCCGATCGCGCCCGGCGCCACGCTACAGTGATGCCCCGCTACAAACTCACCATCGAATATGACGGCACGCCCTATATCGGTTGGCAGATGCAGGACAATGGTCTCTCGGTGCAAGGCGTGTTGACCGAAGCGATCGCGGCTTTTGCCGGCGAACGCGTCACCGTTTTCGGCGCCGGACGGACCGATACCGGCGTGCACGCGCTCGGTCAGGTCGCGCATATCGATCTCGCCAAGGAGTGGGACACCGACAATGTGCGCGACGCGATCAATTTCCATTTGCGGCCGCGGCCGGTCGCCGTGCTCGTCGCGGTGCAGGCGGCGGCGGATTTTGATGCGCGCTTCTCGGCGGTCAAGCGCCATTATCGCTATCGCATCATCAATCGCCGCGCCGACCTGACACTCGATCAGAACCGCACCTGGCGTGTGCCGCGCCCGCTCGACGCCGCGGCGATGCATGCCGCGGCGCAGCGCTTGATCGGCAAGCACGACTTCACCACCTTCCGTTCGACCGAATGTCAGGCTAATTCGCCAGTGAAGACGCTGGACCGGCTCGACGTAGTCCGCGACGGCGACGACATGCGCGTCACCGCCGCGGCGCGTTCGTTCTTGCAGCATCAGGTGCGCTCAATGGTCGGCTCCCTCGTTCATGTCGGCGAAGGCAAATGGAGCGCCGACGATTTGGCCGCCGCGCTAACTGCCTGCGACCGCACCCAATGCGGCCAGGTCGCGCCGCCACATGGGCTTTATCTGGTGCGGGTAGATTATTGATGCGTCGCGGAGCGTGGCATGGCGAACAGTAATGTCGATGTCGTCGTCATCGGCGGCGGTGCGGCGGGCGTCGCGGCGGCCAAACGGCTGCATCGGGCGTCAATCCGCTGCCTCCTGGTCGAGGCTCGTCCGCGGCTCGGCGGCCGGGCGTGGACAGTTCACGATAGAGCCGGCCATGCGCTCGATCTCGGCTGCGGCTGGCTGCATTCCGCCGATCGCAACCCTTGGGTCGGCGTTGCCCAGGCTGAAGGTTTGTCGATCGATAGGACGCCGCCGCCATGGATGAACAGGCAGCTCGAGCGCAGCTTTCCGCGCGCCGAGTTTGCCGATTATCGCAAGGCCTTCACGGAATTCTATGAGCGCTTGGATGAAGCGGCGCAGCGCGAGCCCGACGCGCCGGCTTCGACGCTACTCGATCCGGCATCGCGCTGGAATCCACTCATGAATGCGACGAGCACTTATATCAGCGGCGCCGAACTCGACCGCATTTCGCTCAAGGATCTGGACCGATATCACTCGACCGACGTCAATTGGCGGGTCATCGAAGGCTACGGTACGCTGATTAGCAAGCATGGGGCAGTACTGCCGCAAATGCTGGATTGCCCGGTCAGCGCCATCGATCACAGCGGCAAGCGGCTGCGCATCGACACCGGCAAGGGCGCTATCGCCGCCGATCAGGTCATCGTGACGGTCCCGAGTGCGGTGCTCGCGGCCGAGCGGATCGGCTTTACGCCTTCGCTGCCGGAAAAGATCGAGGCCGCGCGCGGGCTGCCTTTGGGCGTCGACGACAAGCTTTTTATTGCGCTCGACCGTGCGGAGGAATTCGAAACCAGCGTCCGCGTGTTCGGACACACCGATCGCGTGGCGACCGCGGGCTATCATCTGCGGCCGTTCGGCTGGCCGATCATCGAGTGCTATTTCGGCGGCGATTGCGCCGCGGAGCTGGAACGAGGGCGGTCTGACGGCGTTCTTCGATTTTGCCGTGTCCGAGCTCTGCGGCGTGTTCGGCAGCGATTTCTCCCGCCGCCTCAAGCCGATCCGCGTGCATGGCTGGCGCAACGATCCGTTCGCGCTCGGCGCATATTCCTATGCCTCGCCGGGCAAGGCCGATTGCCGGCGCGACGCTCGCCGAGCCGGTCGACGATCGATTGTTTTTCGCCGGCGAGGCCTGTTCGCGGCATGATTTCTCAACCGCGCATGGTGGCTATCTCACCGGCGTCGCCGCGGCCGAGCAGGTGATCGCCGCGCGCAAATGCTAAGCGAAATACTTCTCGATGATCCGCCGATAGATCGCGGTCAGCGTGATGAGATCGGCGACCGGGGTGCATTCGTCGACCGCATGCATGGTCTGGCCGACCAGGCCGAATTCCAGCACCGGACAGTAATCCTTGATGAAGCGCGCGTCCGAGGTGCCGCCGCTCGTCGACAGTTTCGGTTTGCGGCCGGTGACTTCGGCGATGGCCGCGGCCGCAAGGTCGGTGAACGGTCCCGGCTTGGTGACAAACACGTCGGCGTTCGACGGCTGCCAGTCGATCGCGTGATGCAGGCGCCGGACGGCGGCGGCGGTTTCGGCGCGGCGCTCGATCAGCGTTTTGAGCGCGCCTGGCTGTGGCGGTCGTTGTAGCGGATGTTAAAGCGCGCGCGCGCTTCGCCGGGAATGAGATTGACGGTCGGGTTGCCGACGTCGACCGAGGTGAATTCGAGGTTCGATGGCGCGAAAAGCTCGCTGCCTTCGTCGAGTGGCGCTTGCAGCGCGGCGATCAGCGTCACAAGGCCGCGGATCGGATTGTCGGCGCGCTCGGGATAGGCGACATGGCCCTGGCGGCCGGTCACGATCAGCGTGCCGTTGAGCGAGCCGCGCCGGCCGGCTTTGATAGTGTCGCCCAAAACCTCGACATTGCTCGGCTCGCCGAGAATGCAGTGATCAAAATTGTCGCCGCGCGCGGCTGTCCACTTGCAGAAGCTTGACGGTGCCGTTGACCGCGACGCTTTCCTCATCGCCGGTGATCAGAAAGGAAATCGATCCCTTCGGCTGGCCGCCGCGGTGGCTGAGATAATCGAGCGCTGGCGCGACAAAGCAAGCGATGCCGCCTTTCATGTCGACGGCGCCGCGGCCGTACAGCGTGTCGCCGGCGACTTCGCCGGCAAACGGCGGGTGCGACCACGACGCTTCATTGCCGGGCGGCACCACGTCGGTATGGCCGGCAAACAAAAGATTGGGCTTGGCGAGGCCGATGCGCGCGTAAAGGTTATCGACCGGCGCGGTGCCAGGCTCGTCGAACACCGCACGATGCACGTCAAATCCGGCTTGCGCCAACAGCCCCTGCAAAAAGCCGAGCGCGCCGCCTTCCTCCGGCGTGACGGAGCGGCAGCGGATAAGATCGCGGGCAATGGCGACGGGATCGGCAGTCATGTCAGAACGCCTTCGCGAGGCCTGCTTTCTTGAGTATATCGTGTTCGAGGTGCTCCTCGGCGCGAAAGGTCAGTGACAGATTATCGTTTCTCTCGCCCGACAGTTCTAACAAATCGGGCAAAACGAGCCTGACTTCCTCAATCATGGCAGGCCAAGTATCAGCCTCAACGACGAGACCGGCGAGGTCATTGCTCGTGGCGATCCACACGCCTGCCTCAGCGTCCCAACGAGCATCGATGGTGATCGAACGGCTCATTGTGGGAACATCGTGTACCACGATGCATCGGTCAATGCCCTGGGTCGTCAAGTCCGCGGCTTCGCCCCTGGCGCCAGCGGGTCGGGACCGTACTGGTTCGGCCCGACGGTGCCGCGGCGGAAACCCAGTTCGACGAGCAGCACTAGGCCCAGGACCGTGAACGGCACCGCGATGCCGATCGACAGCAAGCTTGGCTGATCGTCGGTGCCGGTCATTTCGAGCACCGTGAGCAGGTCGAGCAATGCGCTGGCGCCGAAGAATGCGATCAACAGCCAAAGCGGTAGATTGCGGTCATGGGCGCGCTTTAAGGCGACGGCAAATTCCGGATAGGCGTAAGCCAGATCGACGATGGCGCTGAGCCGGTCGCCCTGGATTTCTTCGGCAAGGACATGGCCGAAAATTTCGGCGACGGTGAGCGCTGCAATGCCGATCCAGAATGTCTGGCGGCCGATGCGGCCGTCGAAATCCGGTGAGGAGGTATGCCCAATCCATCGGCGCTGCTTAGTCCCGCAGCAGTTCGTTGATGCTGGTCTTGGCGCGGGTCTTCTCGTCGACTCGCTTGACGATGACCGCGCAATAAAGACTTGGCGTCGGCTCGCCGCTTTTGCTCGGCTTGCCGGCGATGGTGCCCGGCACGACCACCGAAAACGGCGGCACCTCGCCTTGCAATGTCGCGCCGGTCTCGCGGTCGATGATCTTGGTCGAGGCGCCGATGAAGACGCCCATCGACAGCACCGCGCCCTCGCGCACGATCACGCCCTCGGCGACTTCGGAGCGCGCGCCGATAAAACAATTGTCCTCGACGATCACCGGACCGGCCTGCAACGGTTCGAGCACGCCGCCGATGCCGGCGCCGCCGGAAATATGACAGTTTTTGCCGATCTGGGCGCAGGAGCCGACGGTGGCCCAGGTGTCGACCATGGTGCCTTGATCGACATAGGCGCCGAGATTGACAAATGACGGCATCAGCACCACGCCTGGCGCGATATAGGCCGAGCGGCGCACCACGCAGCCAGGCACGGCGCGAAAGCCCGCTGCGCGAAAGCGGGTCTCGTCCCAATGATCGAATTTCGACGGTACCTTATCCCACCATGCGGCGTGGCCGGGGCCGCCCGGGATTTCGCTCATGTCGTTCAAACGAAACGACAGCAACACCGCTTTCTTGAGCCATTGATTGACCCGCCAAGATCCATTGTCGCCTCGTTCGGCGACACGCGCGGCGCCACGGTCGAGGAGCTCGAGCGCCTGCTCGACGGCGTCGCGCACTTCGCCCTTGGTCGAAGGCCCGATCCCGTCGCGCCGCTCGAATGCGGCGTCGATGGTCTTAGCTAGAGTCTTGGCAAGATTATCGGCTATCCCGGCTGACATGGACTTCGTTCCCCGCTGCGCGGTTTGTCGGGTCAGGGCCCGGCGATGTCAACCGTCGCGATTGGCCAGATTGCGCTCGGCCACGATGCCGCGCAGAAATTCGGCGAGATCGTCGGTGACATGATCGACATGCGGCGCCTCGCGGCCGGCGAGCTCCCATTCCTCGCGCAGCACGACGCGGGCGCCTTCGGGCACAACTAGCACTGTGGTCATGCCAAGCGCATGCGGCACTTCGAGATTGCGCGCGAGGTCTTCGAAGATCGCCGCCCGCTTCGGCTCGACCCTGTGATGGGCGAGAAAGCGCTCATAAACTTTTGGCCGCGGTTTGGGATCGAGCTCGGCCGCTCTGATGTCGAATACGTCGTCGAAATGTTGTTCGATGCCAAGCCGCCGCAGCACCGCATCGGCGTGGTGCCGGGTGCCGTTGGTGAGAATGAGCTTGCGGCCGGGCAGCTTGGCAATGGCGGCGCCGAGCGCCGGATTGGGTTGCAGAGGCGAATGGTCGATCTGATGCACGATTTCGAGAAATTCATCCGGTTCGAGCCCATGTTCCTCCATCAAGCCGCGCATGGTCGTGCCGTAGCGCCGGTAATAGTCCTTCTGCAGCCGGAAGGCCTCCTCATGGCTGATTTTAAGAAAATCGACGATGTAGTCGCGGATGCGGACGTCGACCTGCTGCCAAAGATTGAGGTGATGCGGGTAAAGCGTGTTGTCGAGATCGAATACCCAAGTGTCGATCCGCTTGAATCCGCGCCTGGCGAGGTCGCCAACGGCACGCTGGGCAGGCCCGGGAACTCGTTATTGCCATGATTTCCGATGATGAGGCTGGGGTGGTTGCGAATCAACGTGGCGGCAGGCTAGGAAACAATCGATGCGCAGGACTATTCGCAAGTCTATGCCATATCTGTTTGCATTGCTTGCCGGCACGCTTGCTGGCGCTTGCGTCGCCGGCTTCGCCCTGTTCGCCGCGCATTCCTAAGTCAAAATACGCTCAACCCGCCTCGCGCCAAGAGGTCGCCGGAATGAGGCCCTTGAGCGCGCCGTCGTGCAGCCGCACCGGATCGCGCTCGCCCTCCATGGCAAGGCGCAGCACGCAGCGCGCCAGCTCATCGGGCTTCACCGTCGTGTTGCCGATCGCCTTGAGCGTCAGCCATGCCTCGTCGAAGGCGGCCTCCAGCACGACAAGCGTCTGTGGATCGAACGAACTGCTGTGGAACCCCCGCATGGTTCCATCCTTACCGCATTAGCATTGAAATGGTCGTGAATAGCGGAGAAAGCTTCGGCGCAAACTTGGCCGAGTTTGTGACGTAAAGCCATGATTGGTATCGCTAACGATTGTGTGTCTGTTCCGTTCCATCCGAGGCGATGCAGCCCTTCAGGAACTTAGTCGCGGCAGCAGTCGCGTGGCGTTGCCGTTTCCGATTGCTTCCAGATCGCCCGCCGGCAGCCCGAGCTTTTGCAAATTGGCGATCTGGTCGAGCGCGAAGTACGGATAATCGGTTCCGTAAGTGATTTGCGAGATCGGGACCAGTTTGGTCAGCGCGGCCATCGATGCCGGGTGCGTTGCATTCGCCGTATCGTAATAAAGGCGTCGGAACTCCGCTTCTATGCCGTCGGGAGCGAAGCCGTTCGGGCCGCGCGCCTTCTGGTCGTAGAACGCCTCGATGCGGCCGGCCAGCATCGGAATCGTGCCGCCGCCATGTGAGAACAGCCATTTGATGTCGCGTAGCCGCGCAAATGTGCCGCTGAGCAGCAGGCTCACTACGGTGCGCGTCGTATCGTGCGGCACCTCGATGACCGCCGGGAAGGTGCCGACGCTGAGATTGGCGCAGCAATTTGCGACCAGCGGATGCACGAACACGACCGCCTTGCGGCGATTGAGTTCTTCGAGCACCGGCCGATAAATCGGATGGCCAAGCCACTTGTCGCCGTAATTGGTCTGCAGGTTGATGCCGTCGGCCTTGAGCGTATCGAAGACGTATTCGATCTCTTTGAGCGTCGCGTCGATGTCGAGCATCGACAGCGGCGCGAATAGGCCATAGCGGGCCGGCCTGTCGCGCACCATCTCGGCGGCGAAATCGCAGCATATGCGCGCCATGTCGTGAGCGCTTTCGGCGCCGTCGTCGAACCAGACGCCGGGTGTCGAGGCGAGCGACAATATGCTCGTCGCAATGCCGTTCTTGTCCATTGCTTCGAGATCGCCGTCGCGATTCCACGCGCTCTGCACGCCGAGATGCGGAACTTTGCGTTGGTCCTCCCAGTCGATCTGCCGCTTCTGATAGGCGGGCGGATAGAAATGATGGTGCGTATCGATCAATTTCGGCGCGGCAGGTTGCGCCATTGCCTTGTTGCCCGGCAGGACAGCGGTCGCGCCGAAAGCTGCGGCGCCGGCCAGGAATTGCCGGCGCGACGAATGGCAGGCGCAGCCGAAGCTCCACCGTCTTTGGTTTGATTTTTCGCGACGCGGCGCAGTGCTGCCGACATCGGCATTCATGTCTTCCTCCCGGCTTTTTTGTGTCCAGCTTACCTCGCGATGGTGCGCAAGCGCGACAGGTCGATGCACTTGCGCGATCGTCATGGCGGCCCGCAAGCCATAATCGTGCGGGTCAACCCTCCCCGGCGAAATTCTGCGGGATGCGCGACTGCGCGACCTTGGCGCGCCGGATCGTCTCCGGCGTATTGCGGCTTCGCCCGACAAAGCGCGGCACGCCCTCGATGATCACTGCGCCCACTCCCATGATGTCGCCGTTTCGCAGCGCCGACAGCGCATCGCTCTGCGAGCCGCCGAGGCAGGCATCGACCAGGACAATATCGGCGTCGCGGCCGGCGGCGAGGACGCCGCCATTGAGCCGGTACACCCTGGCGTTATTCCCGGTCGCCATCGCCACTGCGATTTCCGGAGCGACGCCGCCGAGCGACGCGAGATGGCTCATGGTGTAGAGCATACCGAGCGGCATGACGCCGCTGCCGGTCGGGGTGTCGGTCGCAATGAGCAGCCGCTCTTCCTCGCCGGCCTCTCGGAGCAGCTTGGCGACCAGCAATGTCGTGCGTAAGTTTCCGGCGGTGCAAACCTGCATGGCAAGATCGCTCTCATTCACCAGCCGCGGAAAATCCGCATCGGGCATGGCGATAGGCCCGCCATTGACGTGATAGGATACGTCCGGCTGCATTTTGAGCACGTGGTCGGCCCAAATTCCCGCCGAGCCGGGAATTGACGAGCCGCCGGTATGCACCATCGTGACCATGCCGTGATGCTTCGCCATCGCGACGTAAGGTGCATAGTCGTAAGGCGTCGCGAATGCGCCGAAGCCGGCTTTCGCCAGCCAGACGCCGTGTTTGGCAAGCTCCGCGAAATCGGTCTCGTCCAGACCAGGCTCCAGGATAATCGAACCGGCATGAACGCGCATTCCGCCGGGGCGATATGTCTCGAATGATTTTCGCGCTGCGATCGCTAGTGCTTTGACGCCAACGCGATCGCGCGGCCGGCCAGGCACGTGGACTTCGGATGCGCTGATGCAGGTGGTCACGCCGCCGTGTGTATAACTCTCCAGAAAGCCGACGGTCTTCTGGCGCGGTGTGTAGTCGCCGAAGGTAATGTGGACATGCGAATCGATGAGGCCGGGCATCGCCATCATGCCGTCGGCGACATGGCCACTCCAATCCGAAGATTGCCGCCGGTTCCGATCGAGAGGATTTTGCCGTCGCTCATGACGATGGTGTCGCCGGCGGCGACCGGCGCGGCGATGTCCCCAGTGAGAACTTTGCCGATATTGAAAATCGAAAGCTTCACGTCGGTCACGCGTCCATTGCGGAAAATTCGATCCTCGCTATTGTCCGAGAAACTGTCAAACTAGGCGTGCCGCCATGAGCGACATTCGCCGCGTGTTGATCGTCGGAGGCGGAGTTGGCGGCTTGACGGCCGCGTCTGCCTTTGCCCGGCGCGGTGTCGAGGTCGTCCTCATCGAGCGCCGCCCGACCTTCGATGTGCCCGGTGTCGGGCTCGGCCAACCGGCGAATGCCTTGCGTGTCTACGATGCGCTCGGCGTTCTCCCGGAAATATTGGCGAGCGGCTTCAATTACGATCGGATGTATATTTTCGACGCCAAGCGCGAGCTGATCGTCGAGCACAAATTTTTGTTTGGCGACGACACGGTGCCGGCAGTGTGCGCGCTGTCGCGCTTGCGCCTGCACGAGATTCTGCTGGCAGCCGCCGAGGGCGCCGGCGTAGAGGTGCGCACCGGGCTCACGGTTGGTGCAATTCACGACGAGAAAGACCGCGTGACAGTGACATTTTCAGACGGCCGCAGCGATACTTTCGACCTGCTCGCCGGCTTCGACGGGATCCGTTCGACGACGCGGCTGCATCTGGTCGGAACTACCTTCGCGCCGCGACCGTCGGGCTACGGCGGCTGGCGCGTGCAGGTGGCGCGTCCCGATTACGTGCGCGGCATGGAGTTCCTGCTCGGCATTGGCGGCAAGACCGGCGCGATGCCGCTGAGCAACAATCTCATGTACATTTTCCACATCTGCGCCGAGCCGCCGGACACCGCTTTCAAGCGCGAAGATTACGCGGATTTGTTCAAAGTCCGCCTGTCGCAATACGGCGACTATGTCGCCGATGTCGCTGCCGCGCTCGACGACAAATCGGACATCGTGTACAGCCCGATCGAGCCGATGCTGCTGCCGTGGCCGTGGTTCCGCGGTCGCGTCGTGCTCGGCGGTGACGCCGCACACACGTTTCCGCCGCACCTCACGCAAGGCGCGGCAATGGCAGCGGAAGACGGCTACGTGTTGGCGCGCGAAGTACTCGCTGATGATCTTGCCTTGGAAGAGCGGCTGCTGCGCTATTCGAGGATGCGCTATGCGCGATGTGCCTTTGTGTACACCTTTTCCTATCAATGGATGCTCGACGAGCAATCGGTCCGCACCTCGGCCGACCTTGCCGCGATGCGATTGGAGCTGGCGAAAAACGGGTCGGCGCGGATTGCCGCAAGCGATCGCATCCTCGACAGCCGTATTTAGCCTCAGCGCCACAATTGAAACGCCATCAGCGCCGCCAGCATGATGGCGCTGCCGAGCCCTTGCATCGGGGTAATGACCTCGCCAAGCAGCAGCACGCTCAGCACCATCGTCACCAGCGGCTCAATGTTCATGATCAGCGCGGTCCGGAACGGCCCGATGCGCAGTGTGGAAACGAATACAAATAGGACGGCCGCAGTGCTGGTAATGCTCAGACCGATGAGCCCGATCCAGCCCCAATCAGTCTGCGGCGGGTTCCAGGTCCGCGTGCCAAGCGAAAGCGCGATAAACACCAGCATCGAGGAAATCATCGAATACCACGTCGTCAGGCGTGAATCGGTGCCTGCAGATAGGCGCGCGTGACGAGCAGCATCGCGGTCCGGCAAAACGCAGCGCCCAGCGCAAAGGCGATGCCGGCGAATACCAATCCCGCCGGATGGGCGCCGATCATGAGCGCAAGCCCGCAGAACGCGACCATGGCGCATAGCGCGCCTTGCCAGCGCAACGGTCGAGCCCGGCGAGCGCCGCCGTCAATCCGGTCAGCAACGGATAGGCAAAATAGGTGAGCACCGCGGTTGGCACGTCGATCAGTGCGATTGCCTTGAACAGACAGAAGATGAGGCCCGCGAAAATGATGCCGACGCCAAGCGAAATCGAACGCACGCGCGTGTCGGTTTTTGGCTTCGCACCGAAGCGCAGCCACGCCGCCATGAGCACGAGGCCGATGACGCTACGAAGCGACAGCATCGTGAGCACGTCGCAACCGCTGGCGAGAACCATTTTCGCCAGCACGTCGGATATGCCGAGCGCGGTCCCTGCCGCAATCCCCGGCGCGAGCGGAAACATGAAATGAGCCGTGAACGGGCGTGTCGGCGCCACGCCGCCCTAAGCCGCGATGGCTTGGGGCAGGATCGGCGAATCTGCGTCAAAGCGTTTGCCGGCGCGCAAGCAGAAGGCCGGGCGTAGCAGCCGCTCGGCGATGACCTCGGTGTTCTCGTTATCGCGGAGAACGAAGCGTCCGCGATCGTCGAACAACACCGACACGTCGGCGGGAAAGCCGGGCTTGAGCGCGCCGAGGCAATCGGTGAGCCCGAGCATCTGCGCCGGATTAGAGGTCACCATCGGCACCACGTCTTCGAGCGGGATGCCGAGCGCCATCATCGAACTCATCGCCTGCGTCAGGCTAAAACGGGCCTGACCGCGGAACGGATGGTTCTCGTCGTCGTAGTGCTGTTCGGGCGTTCCCGCGGGAGCCGGCACTTCGGTGTTGTAGCCGTGCATATCGGCACCCAGCGTATGCGGCACGATGCCGGCCGCGAGCGCCACGCGGGCAAGGCGATACGAGAAATGGCTGCCGTGGCCGACATCGATCTTGAGGCCGTGTTCGATGGCGGCGCGAATGACGTTATGAACTTTGCCCTGCCGGTTGACGAAGCCGCCGGGATGGCGCGTGAATGGATGGGCCAGAATGTCGCCGGCGCGCAGCTTTGGTATCACCCGCTCCAGGATCGTATCGGCGTCCTCGCCATTGGCGCCGCTCTCGGGCAATCCCCAGAGCGTACCGAAATGCACGTAAAGCGGAAGCTCGGCCCGGCGGCCGATCTCCGCGGACATTTCCAGGACCTTGATGCCCCAGCGCGCGAAGCCGCCGATCTCGGCATGGCCTTTAATGCCGCGCACAATGTCCTTGTTGGCGTTGGCCGCCGTCACGGCTGCGTCGACGTCGACGCCGTCCGGGCTGTAGAGATTGGGATAGTAATGACCCTCCAAACCGCCGACGAGGTAAGCCGAAAGAAATGCATAGACCCGCGTCTCGGCCGACTCGACAATGAAGCTCCGGAAGCCCGGCAGCGTCATGCAGGAGGGACCGCCCTGGTCGATGACGGTGGTGACGCCGGAACGGACGCCGACCATGTCCGGATTTAAGCCGAAGCGGCCGGTGACGTATTGATAAACATGGGCATGCGTGTCGATCAGGCCCGGCAAAACCAGCTTGCCGGGCACATCGACCGTCTCGATTGCACTTGAAGGTAGGATTGTCGCTGCGATGGCTGCGATGCGGCCGCCGCGGATCGCGACGTCCCGGGTGCCGTTGATGCCGGAAGCCGGGCAAATGACACGCCCGCCGCGAAGCAAAAGGTCGTATTTCGGACTGTCAGCCATTGCATTTCCTCATCATTCGCGGCCGCAAAGTCTGCGTCGCATTTTTAGCAAGGGCAGTGGCCGACTGTCGAGGCACGAACTAACCGTGAATGAGCGTGCCGGAACCGAGTTCAGTGAAAAGTTCGAGCAGAACGGCATGGGGCACCTTGCCGTCCAGGATGACCACGCCTTCGACGCCTTGCTCGAGCGCGTCGATGCAGGTTTCGACTTTGGGGATCATGCCGCCGGAGATGGTGCCATCGGCGATCAGACGGCGGGCGTCGTCGACCGAAAGCTCTTTGATGAGCTGGTTCGATTTGTCGAGCACGCCGGGCACGTCGGTTAACAGCAACAGGCGTTTGGCTTTGAGCGCGCCGGCGATGGCGCCGGCAAAGGTGTCGGCATTGACGTTAAATGTGCCGCCGTTCGCGGCGGCGGCAACCGGCGCCAGCACCGGAATCAATTCGCGGCCGAGAATCTGGCTGAGCACGGTGGTATCGACTTTCTCCGGCTCGCCGACATAGCCGAGATCGATCACTTTCTCGATCGCGGAATCCGGATCGATCACGGTGCGCGTCAGCTTGCGCGCCACCACCATGTTGCCGTCCTTGCCGCACAGCCCGACCGCTTTGCCGCCGGCCGCGTTGATGTAGCCGACCATCTGCTTGTTGATCGATCCGGCCAGCACCATCTCGACGATTTCCAGCGTCTTTTCGTCGGTGATGCGCAATCCCGCCGCGTATTGCGATTGCACGCCGACTTTATTGAGCATGGCTTCGATCTGCGGCCCGCCGCCATGGACCACGACCGGATTGATCGCGGTCTGCTCGAGAAGCACGATATCACGGGCGAACTCGCGCGCCAGATGTTCCGCGCCCATGGCATGGCCGCCATATTTAACGACGACGATTTCCTCGTCGTAGCGCTGCATATAGGGCAGCGCTTCCGACAGGATGCGGGCTTGCACCTCAGGGCTGATGGGATCTTTGTTATTCATCGGACGCGTCTTCCCGGCTTGCGGCGCTGTGTTTTAGCCGTGCAATGACTTGGCGACAATGCGGTTCATGCACCCCGTTCGGCGACAAGCCGCGCGACGGCGGCGCGCAACTCCACGATGCCGGCGCCGCTCTTTGCCGAGGTTGCGATCAAATCGGGAAAAGCCGCCGGCCTTTTGCGGATGGCGGCGGTGACCGCGGCGGTCCGCTCGGCCAATGCCGCGGCGTCGATTTGATCGCATTTGGTAAGAACGATTTCGTGGCTGACCGCGGCCTCGCTCAGCGTGTCGAGGATCGACCGGTCGACGTCCTTGAGCCCATGGCGTGCATCGACCAGAAGATAGACGCGCGCCAGCGTCGCGCGGCCATGGAGGTATTTTGTAATCAAGCCGGTCCAGGCGGCGATCTTGCTCTTGGCGGCGGCTGCATAACCGTAACCCGGCATGTCGACCAGGACGAGCCGAGGTGGGCCGCCAAAAAAAATCAATTCCTGGGTGCGGCCGGGCGTGTTGGACGTGCGCGCCAGCGCGCGGCGGCCGGTAAGCGCATTGATGAGCGAGGACTTGCCGACATTGGACCGTCCGGCGAAAGCGATTTCCGTCCCGGTCATTGGCGGCAGCGAATTGACCGAGCCCGCGGCAGAAACGAAGTTCCATTGCCCGGCGAATAGGCGGTGGCCGGCTTCGATCTCGGCGTTGGAAAAGCCATCGTGGAGGCCGGCAGACGTCATGGCACCCGCCTTGGGGCTGTTCCCACTGGTTCGGTCCGGAACCAATGCCTTCGTGCGCGGTTTCCCGGTAGCCGGCACAGGTGTGGCGCGAGTCCTTCGCCGCAATTGGGCTGCGCCTTGGAGGACGGCATCATGGACGATTGGTCGAGGTTGCGGCTCTGTGACGTCGTAAATTTCATCCTCAGTGGCGTTCTGTTCTTCTCGCCCTGGCTTTTCGACCTCTCTTCAGGGGCGCAGTGGCAGATCGCCTCGATCGTCGGCATCATCATCGCGGTGCTCTCGATTGCCGCGCTCGCCGCATTTGCAGTCTGGGAGGAATGGTTCATTCTGGCGGCCGCTCTGGCGTTGATCGTATCGCCCTGGCTTCTCGGCTTCCAGAACAGCGCCGCCATGAGCATAGACGTCATTATCGGCGTGATTATCGCCTCGCTGGCAGCGGTCGAGGTCTGGCTGACACGCGACCAAGAGCCGTGGATCGTCGCGAACCACTGAAGCGGACGGCGGCGGAAGGCGAGCGTTATTTCCAAATAAAAAGGGGAACTTACGTCCCCTTCTCTACGGCTACGGCCGGGCTTTGCAAGGGCTCGCCGAGCTTAGGCGGCGGCTTCGCCGGTATAATCCTGCCACTTCGTGGGCGCGGGGGCATAGGCCGGGTTTTTGGCTGCGCCCTGGTAGCGGACGGCGGCTGCGACGGCGGAAATCCCGATCTGCCGATAGCGGCCGTCAAGCGAACCGTTTTGGGCGATAGTCTCGTCAGAAATCTCCGGCGCTCTGTCTGTTTGAGCGGTTTTGTTGGCCGTTTCGGCTTTCGCATTCGTCATTACGGAACCCCATTCCCTTCTGCTGTCTGCGATGATGAAGTTATAGGCGAGGAGTGCGGCGGAAATGGGCGGCAATTCGTGCCTTGCCGTGACAATTCCGACCGCGGGCGTGTGGAACGGCTAGGTGCATTGCGAGTGGTAAACCCTTGCTTAATTTGTCGGCCTCATAGTTGTCTTGGCTCGGCACCGCGGGGCGCCATTAGGTCGCCGAATTGGCTTGATCGAAGCGCCAATTATCTACGGGCCGACCGGGCACTGCGGCATTCCTGCAACACCTGCCGCGTACCTTATCGAGAGGGGCTTTAACGACTGGAATGGCCGCGCCGCTTTGGGGTATTGGGACAGACGATATTCGTTTGGCGGGGCGGCTCAGGGCGGGCAGAGAAGTAGGCGCGTGATGTCATTGCGGGTGATTTCATTCGTGGTCGTCGGGCTTGCAGCGCTCACGCTTGGCGGCTGCATGACGGATACGCTTGAGCCGTCGACGCAGGCCGGCTGGAATGGGCGCGACAAGCTATTGATGTCCAACCTGCCGTATCAGCAGGCCGATATTCCGGAGCCCTATCGTCGCCACATCGTCGATTACACGCGCAAGGAAGCGCCGGGCACCGTTGTTATCGATAGCGACAACAAGTTCCTCTATTACGTGCAGGCCGGCGGCAAGGCGATCCGTTACGGCATCGCCGTGGGCGAAGAAGCGCAAGCCTGGAATGGCATCGCCAAAGTCGGACGCATGGAGGAATGGCCGCCGTGGATTCCGACCTCGGGCGAGCAGCAGCGGCTGGGGCCTTTGCCGGCCTTCGTCACCGGCGGGCCGCATAACCCGATGGGTTCGCGCGGCATGTATCTGTATTCGGGCGGCAAGGACACGCTGTACCGAATTCACGGCACCAATCAGCCGGAATATATCGGTCAGGCGATCTCGTCGGGTTGCATCCGCATGACCAATGAGGACGCCATCGACCTCTACAATCGCGTGAAGGTCGGCACCATCGTCGTGGTGCTGGCGCCGAAGAACAACGACGCGCCGAATAGCCCGAAGATGGCGTCGACCTCCACGCCCGACGAAGGCGCCACGGTGAAGTGGTACTGAGTTCAGCTTCCTCGCGCGGCATTCAATCGCGGCGCCGGCCTTGGCCGGCGCCGTTTGCTTTTCGGGCGACGGTTAGCCGCCCAACGTAATGTGCACGACTTCCGGCGGCACGCCGAGCCGGGCGGGAATGATGCTGGTGCCGAGCCCGCCGGAAACGATCAGATGCCGATCGTTCTCGATCACGTGACCATAGGCATAGCGCGCGCCGAAACGTGACGGCACCAAGTGCGGCCAGACGAAGGGCACGCGGATTTGTCCGCCGTGGGTATGGCCGGCGAGCGTAAGCGCCACGCGATCCGGAACCGTCGGAAAAATGTCCGGCTCATGCGCCAGAAGCAGCACCGGATCGTCGGTCCGGACTTGCGCCAGCGTGCCCGGCAGATCGTCAACGCCGCGGAAGCGTCCGCGGCCAAGCTGGTAGGCGAGCTGATCGCCGAGCCCGGCCAACCAAAATTGCTCTCCCGCCGCTCCCAGCAGAACCGCTTTGTTTTCCAGGATCGGTATCTGCACGCCGCCGAGCGCGGAACGCACGCCGGCAAGATCGTGCCACCAGTCGTGATTGCCGAGGATCGCCCAAGTTCCGAGCGGCGCCGTAAGCCGCGCCAATTCGGCGGCCCACAGCGGATCGTCGACCGGCTGTCCTTTAAAGTGCCAGTACCACGCCTTGAAGTCGCCAAGGAACACGACGAGGTCGGACCGCAGTTCCTGCGCGGCGTCGACCACGCGCTGGACATGCGGCAGCGTCATGTCGGGTCCGCCGGCATGCAGGTCGGCGATCACCGTGACGGTCAGCTTGCGGCCCGCGGGCCAGCGCGGCGGCGTCAGCGCGTAACGCGTGACGCTCACCTCCATCGGCTCGATGGCGCCGGCATAAGCGGCGGTCGCTGATCCCGACAAACCGATGAGACCGGCGCCGGCCGCGATTAAGCGTCGCCGCGTCAGCCGCGGTTTTGCCGCGCGGACGTGAAGTCCGGTTCCGTCGGGTGCGTTCGGTTCCATGGTAGGTCTGGGTCGCGTCATAGCGCCCGACTGGTGAACGGAGCGTTCATGCCGTTCGGTCTTGCCGGTAAGTTGCCGATCACGACTGCGCGATCCGTTCGCGCGTCGCCCAATCGAGCGTCTTGTCGAGCGCGCGCGTTAGCCGGTCGAACAACTCGTCGGTCTCTTGCGCGCTGATGACGAGCGGCGGCGACAGCGTCAAAACGTCGCCGAGCACCGAGCGCACGATCAAGCCCTCGGCTTCGGCGAACTGCACGGCGCGCGCGCCGACGCCATGCTGCGGCTCGAAGGAGCGTTTGCTCGCTTTCTCGGCGACCAGTTCCACGCCGCCGATCAAGCCGAGGCCGCGCGTCTCGCCGACCAAAGCATGCTGCCCGAGCGCCTTAAGCCGCGTTTGGAACTGCAGCGCCCGTTCGGCCACCTTTTCGATAATGCGCTCGCGCGCGTAAATCTCGATCGCCTTGAGCGCGACCGCGGCGGAAACCGGGTGGCCGCCATAGGTGAAACCGTGGCCGAACACGCCGATCTTTTTGCTCTCGGCGAGCAGCGCCTGGTACATCGCCTCCGGAATCATGACGCCGGCGATTGGCAGATAGGCCGACGACAGCGCCTTGGCGATCGAGATCGAGTGCGGCGCGAAACCGAGCTTCTCGCAGCCGAACCGCGTGCCGAGCCGGCCGAAGCCGCAAATCACCTCGTCGCTGATCATGAACACGTCGTGCTTGGCGCACACCGCCATGATCTTCTCGAAATAGGTCTCGGGCGGCACGATCACGCCGCCGGCGCCCATCACCGGTTCGGCGATGAAGGCGGCGACGGTGTCGGGACCTTCCTGGACGATCAAAGCATCGAGTTCGGCCGCAAGCCGCGTGGCGAAATCCTCCTCGCTCTCGCCGGCATGCGCAAAACGGTAGTGATGCGGACAGCCGGTGTGCAGGAAACCCGGCAGCGGCAGGTCGAAATCGCGGTGATTGCCGGGCAGCCCGGTCAGCGAGGCGGCGACCACGGTGACGCCATGATAGGCCTTGATGCGGCTGACGATTTTCTTCTTCTGCGGGCGGCCGAGCGCGTTGTTGAGATACCAAACGAGCTTGACTTGCGTGTCGTTGGCCTCCGAGCCGGAATTGCAGAAGAACACCTTTGAGATCGGCACCGGCGCGATCTCTTTGAGCTTTTCGGCAAGCTCGATCGCCGGATCGTGGCTCTTGCCGGTGAACAGATGAGCGAAGGAGAGCTTGCGCATCTGCGTGGCGGCGGCCTCGACCAGTTCTTCGTTGCCGTAGCCGAGCGCGGTGCACCACAGCCCGGCCATGCCTTCGATATAGGGTTTGCCGTCGGTGTCGTAGACATAGACGCCTTCGCCGCGCTCGAAGATGAGCGGACCGGTCTCGCGAAAGCGCGCGAGATTGACGTAAGGGTGCACCAGCGTTTCGACGTCGCGGGCGGCGAGATTGCTGAGCGGAGACATTGGGTCCTTCGCTCCTTTTGCTCTTTCGGTTGCGGTTACTTCATCGCTTAGTTCTGCGCCGCATTCGCCGCGACAGGCCGGGACCGCGGCATCGGCACTTCGTTCTCTGGAATGGACGGCGGATCGAGACCTTGCAGCGGCACGCCTTCGGCTTGCGCTTGCAGCGCCGCCTGCGCTGCGTCAGGCGACGCGTCCGGACCCTTGGCTTGGGCCTCGACCGGCGGCGGTATCCGCACGTCCCATTCGCAGATCTTGTAATCGTTGCGGCGCGGTTCAAGATCGAGATGGACGTGCTCCTCGTGATAACCGTCGGAGCCGGGGCCGAGTACGGTCGAAAATCGCGCGCAAGCGCTGGCGCGGATGGCTTCGCGCCAATCCTTCGGCATGTTGACGTCGGTCAGGCCGAGCTCGCGGCCGTCGGCGAGCTTGAAATCGTGCACGTCAAGCGCGTCGGCCCGGCCATGCTCGCTCACTTTGGCGGCGTGCACGTTATTGCGGCCGCGGCAGTCGTAGGAGGCGAGATTGTCGAGCCCGCGCAGCGGCGGCAGGTCTTTCAACGACGGCGCCACGTCGTCTCGCACCCAGTCGGCGACCGCTTGCGCCATCGGGCAGCGCAAGATCGCCGGCGGCGACACCGCGACTTCGCTCCGATCGGAGAGCACGATCGCGGCCATCGCCACGGCGTCATCGGCGCCGCAATCGCCCGGACCGACCAGGACGGGAAGCGGCTGGAATTCCGCGACTTTGGCCAGGTTCACCTGGCAGGCCGAAGGCGTCGCCGGCGTCGCCGATGCCGTGGCGGCGCCGTCGTCGCTTTGCGGATATGAGGCATAGGCCTCCTGCGGCGGTGCAAATCCTTGCGGCAGCACAACGGGCGGCGGTTGCCGCTTGGCTTGCACGTTGGCGACGCGATGGATCAGCGCGGCCGGCTTTTGCAGCGGCACGGCGGCGGTTTGTGCCATTGCCGCCGGCATTGCGCATAACAGCCCGGCAGTGACGACGGCGTATTTCACGCAGGATTCTCCGCCGCAGTTGCAGTTTTGTCGGGAAGCTCGAGGCAGCCTCGATAAGATAAGCTTTAGGCCAACCGAGCCCGTCTCTTCAAGCGTCGGAGTACCGCCGAAGACGCTTGCCTGTCCGGCGCAGACGGGTAACCTTCCGGAAGAACAAAGCAAAATTGCGAGGAACGCCATGCTCGGGCTGATGCAGGACTGGCAGCTGTTGTGCCATCGCATCCTCGATCACGCCGCCGTCCAGCACGGCGCGCGGCAGATCATCACGCGATCGGTCGAGGGCCCGTTCCACACCACCAATTACGCCGATCTGCGCGGGCGCGCGCTGCGGGTGGCGCAGCGGCTCGACCGAAGCGGCATCAGGCTCGGCGACCGGGTGGCGACGCTCGCCTGGAACACCTGGCGGCACCTCGAAGCCTGGTACGGCATCATGGGCATCGGCGCGGTCTATCACACCATCAATCCGCGCCTGTTTCCCGATCAGATCGCCTGGATCGTCAATCACGCCGAAGACCGCGTAATGATGGTCGATCTCACCTTCGTGCCGATCGTGGAAAAGCTCGCCGACCGCCTCAAGCCGATCGAGCAATACGTGGTGCTGACCGACGCCGCGCATATGCCGGCGACCGCGCTGAAGAATGCCGTGCCCTACGAGGAATGGCTCGCCGAGGTCGACGGCGACTTCGCCTGGAAGGACTTCGACGAGAATACCGCGGCCGGCATGTGCTACACGTCCGGCACGACCGGTCATCCCAAGGGCGTGGTCTATTCGCATCGCTCCAACGTGCTGCATTCGATGATGGCGGCGCAGCCCGACGCCATGGATGTCGGCTCGCGCGACGTCGTCATGCCGGTGGTGCCGATGTTCCACGCCAATTGCTGGGGCCTCGCTTTGACTTCGCCGATGACCGGCGCGGCGATGGCGATGCCGGGCGGCAAGCTCGACGGCGCCTCGATCTACGAAATGCTCGATAGCTGCCGCGTCAGCTTCACCGCCGCGGTGCCGACGGTGTGGCTGATGCTGCTGGCTCATCTCGAAGCCAATAATCTCAAGCTGCCGTATCTGAAGAAAGTGGTGATCGGCGGCTCGGCCTGTCCGCGCGCCATGGCGCAGAAATTCCAGGACGTCTACGACGTCGAGGTCATCCACGCCTGGGGCATGACCGAGATGAGCCCGCTCGGCACGCTCGGCTCGCTCAAGCCCGAATATGCCGGGCTTAAAGGCGAGGCGCGGCTCGACGTGCAGCAAAAGCAGGGCCATGCGCCGTTCGGCGTCGAGATGAAGATCACCGACGATGCCGGCAAACCGATGCCGTGGGACGGCAAGACCTTCGGGCGGCTGAAAGTGCGCGGCCCTTCGGTGGCGCGGCGCTATTTCAAGGACGACGCCGAGATTCTCGACGACGACGGATTTTTCGACACCGGCGACGTCGGCACCATCGACCGTTACGGCTATCTCAACATCACCGACCGCTCCAAGGACGTGATCAAGTCGGGCGGCGAGTGGATTTCGTCGATCGAACTGGAAAACCTCGCGGTCGGCCATCCCAAGGTCGCCGAAGCCGCGGTGATCGGCGTGCGCCATCCGAAATGGTCGGAGCGGCCGCTCCTTGTCGTCGTGCTCAAGGACGGCCAGACCGCGAGCAAGGACGAGCTGCTGGCATTCCTCAACGGCAAGATCGCCAATTGGTGGCTGCCGGACGACGTCGTCTTCGTGCGCGAGATTCCGCACACCGCGACCGGCAAAATTCTCAAGATGGCGCTGCGCGACCAGTTCAAGGATTACGCGTTTCCGACCGCCGCGGCGTGAACCCGTTTCATCGCCCATGACTTCTCGCCGGCCGGTTCCAACGTCGATACGGCGCAATTTGACTTAAGTCCGAACGAATCACGGCCTTGTGAGTTTGCCTCGAGACGGATGTCTCGGTCCGCGGCAAACCGCCGCCGCACGATGCACAAGATGCATAGCTTTGCCTTTTTTGGCCGGCGCCGGAGGCGCGCCGGGGTAGATAGCTGTTGTCTTTCAATAACTTAACAATAGTTCCGGGAGGCACATTAATGCCGTATAGTTTTCTTTGTCGTGGCCAAAGTATTTCAGGCCATGCTGCGACGCACAATTAACACATTTTAACGGTCTTAGCGGCTCCAGCCCACGTTCTGCGGGCGAATCACCCTTCCCATCAACAATCGAATAGGATGGATATGGCTGGCTATAGCCTCAAGAAGACTTTCATTGCCTCGGCTTTTGCTTTGACCGTTATCGGGATACCGATGGCGGCCTCAGCGCAATCCGGAATTGCTTCGGTTTACGGCTATTCCGGCGACCGCACCGCAAACGGCGAGCGGATGTCGGACAGCGCGCTCACCGCGGCGCACCGCTCGCTGCCGTTCGGCACGCTGGTGCGGGTCACCAATGAGCGCAACGGTCGCTCCGTGGTGGTGCGCATCAACGACCGCGGGCCGTTCGTCAGTGGCCGCGTCATCGACCTGACGCCGGCCGCCGCGCAGGCGCTCGGTTTTTCCGGCCTCGCCGAGGTCAATCTCGACGTCGTCGGGCGAAGCTGAAAGCCAGCAAGGGCTGAAAATTTCAAACAACCAATTAAAGGACAGTGGAACGGGAGGCCGCGGCCTCCCGTTTTTTTGTGGTCGCCCCGGGGTGCCTACGCCGATTTGGCGACGGCCTCGGCGGCGAGCCGCAAGGAGATTTCGAAGCCCGTCAGATCCTGGAAAATCCGGTCTGGCGGCGCTGCATGGCGGACGATCTGATGGCCGCCGTGCACGATCAAGGCGTTGTCGATCATCAGATTATCAGCGTTTCCGAAATTCTCGATCGTCATGCCGTTCGAGTCGCGCCATGCCTGCCGCACCGGATCGAGGCTGACGCGATCACGGCTTTGGCACGGGCGAGGAAATCGTCCGTGACATTGGTGTAGCCGAACACCCGTTTGCCGAGTCCACCAGCATGCCGAGCTCGAATACCGTTCCGACGTCGGCATTGGCGCCGCGAAACGGCGTCAGATTGCAAATGCCGAGATCGGCACGCCGGATCATCCGTTCATTCGCCTGATAGATCACCTTGTCGGTGCCTTCGCCGGCCTCCTTCGGCTCGATTTCATT
The DNA here is from genome assembly GCA_963816565.1 of uncultured Alphaproteobacteria bacterium. Taxonomy (GTDB): domain Bacteria; phylum Pseudomonadota; class Alphaproteobacteria; order Rhizobiales; family Xanthobacteraceae; genus BOG-931. Next base: position 118,204 of record CAWFLM010000036.1, read on the forward strand.
GTCGAACGGGAACAGACCTTCGAAACCATAACGCGCGCACAGCTCCTTCTTGCGCCGACCGATTTCGATCGCGTCGGGCAGAAAAACCTCCGGGCCTGCCAGATAGACCTTTTGCATCCGATTTCCATTCGCTGGCGCCGAGAATCAGCTGTTCAGCACATCAATGATAGGGCGCGTCTTGCGGCCTTTCCAGCCTGGGCGAACCCCGATAAGCTGCACGCAGAACGTGCAGGGAGCGGGGACCATGAGCGATGCCACAACGCAGGCCGATCGCAACACGCAACGCGAGCGGCTGATCGATCACTTCAAGGCCGCCTAACCACGATCAGGGCAGAACTTGCTCGGCTGTGATTACGGTTCCGTGCTTGCCGCTTTCGAGGCAATCCGGAATGACAATCGCCAAATCCCTCGGCGTTCGATTGCGGGCATCCACGACTTTCTGCGTACGGTGCTGCAAAGACGTGGATGGCCGGAACAAGTCCGGCCATGACAGCGTGACGCGGACGAAACGCCTGAGATCTACTCCGCCGGCTGCTTCGCCTTCGGCTTCGGCTTGTAGAACGTGCCTTTGAGATTGTCCCACAGCTAAATCTTGGCGCCGTGGCGGTGCATGATGATGCTCTGCTGCGTCACCGAGAGCGAGTTGTTCCAGGCCCAGTAGATGACGAGTCCGGCCGGGAATTTCGCCAGCATGAAGGTGAAGATCAGCGGCATCCAGTTGAAGATCATCTGCTGGGTCGGATCGGGCGGCGCCGGGTTGAGCTTCATCTGCACCCACATCGTCACGCCCATGATCGCCGGCCAGAAGCCGAGATGCAGGAAGCCGCCGATGACCGGAATGATGGCCGGATCGAACGGGATCAGGCCGCCGAGCGTGAAAATGTTGGTGGGGTCCTGCGCCGACAGGTCGTGGATCCAGCCGTAGAACGGCGCGTGACGCATTTCGATGGTGATGAACAGCACCTTATAGAGCGAGAAGAACACCGGAATCTGGATCGCGATCGGCAGGCAGCCGGCAATGGGATTGATCTGCTCTTTCTTGTAGAGCTCCATCATCTCCTGCTGCTGCTTCATCTTGTCGTTGGCGAAGCGCTCCTTGATCATCGCCATCTGCGGCTGCACCGCCTTCATCTTGGCCATCGAGGCGTAAGATTTGTTGGCGAGCGGAAAGAACAACGCTTTGACGCATACCGTGACGATCAGGATGGCGATGCCGAAATTGCCGACCAGATGAAAGAAATAGTCGATGGCGAGGAACATCGGCTTGGTGATGAAATAGAACCAGCCCCAATCGATCAACAGATCGAACTTGTTGAGGTGGAGCGCCTGATTGTAGCCGCCGGGGCCGAGCGGGAAATTGATGCCGACGACGGAGACTTCCTTGGCGCCGGCGAACAGCCGCGGAGTCGGTCGAGACGGTCGCGCCCGGCGCCACGGTCTGCGCCTGCCCCAGATAATCGGTCTGATAGATATCCCGGCCGTTGACGTTGGTGGCGGAGAAGCGGGTCTTCACCTTGGCGTCGGTCGCGGGCAGGAGAACCGCCGCCCAATATTTGTCGGTAAAGCCGAGCCAGGCGTCGGTGACGTCCCAGCTCTCGCTCTTTAAGTCGGCGATCTTCTTGTAGCTCTCTTCCTTTTCGCCGTCTTCGCCCATCACGCCGATCGGGCCCTCGTGCAGAATGTAATAGCCGAGCGTCGGCGGCGTGCCGTGGCGCGAGATCAGCCCGTAAGGAAACAGCGTGACCGGCGCGCCGCCCTTGTTCGCCACCTGATCCTTGATGGTGAACAGATAATGGTCGTCGACCGCGATGCTGCGGGTGAAGACGAGGCCCTGGCCGTTGTCGTAGGTCAGCGTCACCGGATGATCGACGCCGAGCGCGCCCGAGCCGTCCTGTTTCCATACCGTATCGGGGCCGGGCAGGGCCCCGGTGGTGCCGGCCGCCGGCACCCAGCCGAATTCCGCGTAATAGGCATCTGCCGCGCCCGACGGCGAGAACAGCACGATCGGCGGCGAATTCGGATCGACCTCTTCGCGATATTGCGTCAGCGACAGATTGTCGATGCGGCCGCCTTTGAGATCGATACTGCCGCTAAGCCGCGGCGTGGCGATAGTGACGTGCGGCGACGAAGCGATCACCGCTTCGCGGCTTGGCGGCCGGCGGCTCGGTCGATGGCGCGTTCGGCACCGGCGGGGCGCTCGCTTCGGACGGGCTCGGCTGCGCCGCATTCGGCTGCGCTGCGCCGGGTTGGACCTGAGCCTGTTCCTGCTTCTTGAGCTGCGCCTGCTCCTGCTGACGCTGCATCTGCGGATAGCCGATGAAATATTGCCAGCCGACGACGACGATCAGCGACAGCACGATGGCAAGAATGGTGTTCTTATAATCGCCCATTAGCTGCTCTTATCCGTGTGTCGCCGCTTGGCGTGCTGCTCATCACGTCCGTTGCGGGGCGAACCGGCTCTATGTGGGGGTGCGTTCCGGCCGCCACCAGTTGCCGCGGCCTGCTCTTGCCCGCTTCCTTGCCCGCTCCGCGGAGCGGCGTGAACTCGGCGTAACGCCGCATCGAATTGCCGCGTCATGTCGCCGAAATCGGCTGCGAGCGCCGCGCGCCGGCCGATCAGCACATAATCGTGGCCGGGGCGGAGCGCCGGCACCGGTGAAAGCCGCACCATTTCACGCAAGCGCCGCCGCACGCGATTGCGCTCCACGGCATTGCCGACCTGCCGCGATACGGTGAAGCCAACCCGCGCAGATCCGGCTTCATGACCGCCGTCGTGACCGCACTTCGGTGCGCTGGCGTGCTTGCAGGACGAAGGCGCCGGCAGGCGCTCGCGCACCCTGGGCGGCAGCCTTAAAGTCCGTCCGGCGCTTCAACCGTTCCATTGATTTGGCTTTGGCTTTCGATTTTGGGCTCGACCACTGCTGGCTCGACCTCGAAATCGGCGTGTGGAACGAACTCGCGCCCCAAAAAGCGTTCAGGTTAAGCGCTCAGCTTTTTACGCCCTTGTGCACGCCGCAACGCCAAAACCCTGCGGCCGCCCTTGGTCGCCATGCGGGCGCGAAAGCCGTGGCGGCGCTTGCGCACCAATTTGCTCGGCTGGTAGGTCCGTTTCACCGGAAAATCTCCGCTGGGGGCTTGCTGCGGCCTTAAAGCACCGCGTTTGGCGCGGCTTATACGCAAGCGCTCCCCGCTCGTCAACGTGACTTCCCCGCGATTTTCCGGCGATTTCGGCATCTTTCCGGCGTAGTCCGGGGGCTTTCGAAGCCGCCTCCGAGACCGCCTTGTCAGGCCGCATTGTCATGTGCCGTTTGCTATAGAATAGCCGTGAGGGGTCTTAGACTTCCGACCTTGGACTTCCGACCTTGGCCCGCGGCGGCCGAAGCGACAAGAAAAAATGGCAGCGGATCAGCGACCACAGATCAAACCGGATATCTGCGTCATCGGCGCCGGCGCGGGCGGGCTTGCGGCGGCCTCCGCGGCGGCGGCCTTCGGCGTCAATGTGGTGCTGATCGAAAAAGCCAAGATGGGCGGCGAAAACCTCAATAGCGGCTCGCTGCCGTCGAAGGCGCTGCTCGCGGCGGCCGAGCGCGCCCAAATCTTTCGTCAAGGCGCATTCCGCGACGGCGCGCGCTTCGGCATCAAGAGCCCGCGCTTTGGCGTCGATTTCGCCGCGGTCCGCGCTCATGTGCGCGACGTCGTCGCCGCCGCCGCGCCGCAGGACTCGCGCGAGCGTTTCAACGGCCTTGGCGTGCGTGTTTTTGCCGGCGAGGGCCGCTTTACCGATGCCGAAACCGTCGCCGTCGACGGCTACGACGTCAAAGCGCGCCGCTTTGTCATCGCCACCGGTTCTTCGCCGGCGCTGCCCGCCATTCCCGGCCTTGCCGACACGCCGCATCTGACCAACGAAACGATTTTCGATCTCGCCGAGTGCCCGCGCCATCTCGTCGTGATCGGCGCCGACTCCATCGCGCTCGAACTGGCGCAGGCATTTCGCCGGTTCGGCGCCGACGTCACCGTGCTCGCACCGGAGGCGCCGCTTTTCGGCATCGACCCCGAATGCGCCGCCATCGTGCTCGACGCGCTCGCCCGTGAGGGCGTTACGTTCTACACCGGCGTGGACGTCCGGCGGGTGCGCCGTACGCTGGCGCGCGTCCACGTCGACATCGCCGCCGGCGCCGGCGCCGAGCAGAAAATGCAAACCATCGACGGCAGCCATCTCCTGGTCGTCGGCGGCCGCCGCCCCAATCTGGAAAATCTCGATCTTGACGCCGCCGGCATCGATTACGCGCCGGCCGGCATCGTGGTCGACCGCGGGCTTCGCACCACCAACAAGCACGTCTATGCCATCGGCGACGTCACCGGGGCGCCCAAGCTGAGCCATCTCGCCCATCATCACGCCGGCCTCGTGATCCGCAACGCCCTGTTCCGCACGCCGGTCGATGCCGATCGCTGCGTGGTGCCGGCCGTGACCTACACCGATCCGGAATTGGCCCAAGTCGGCCTGACCGAGGAGAAGGCGCGCGCGGACACCGGCGTCATTCGCGTGCTGCGGGCGCCTTATCGCGAAAACGACCGCGCCCGGGCGACCGGAGCGACAAACGGCCACATCAAGATCGTCACCGACCGCAAGGGCGATATTCTCGGCGTGACGATCGTCGGGGCCGCGGCGTCGGAAAATATCGCCGCCTGGGCGCTCGCCATAAACCAAAAACTGAATATCGAGGCCTTTGCCGGTGTTATCGTGCCGTATCCGACCTATGCCGAGGTGGGCAAACGCGCCGCGATGACCTATTTCACACGGGGTTTGACGAGCCCCCTGGTGCGTCGCATCATAGGGTGGCTGCGTCGATTTGGCTGATGTGTGTCAGCCCCTGCAGCAGGCTCGGCCATGACTGATGAAACCGCCGCGCGGCCGGAGCCGATCCGGACGCCGCGCTTCGGCCTTTCGGGCAAGCTCCTCGTCCTCACGATCCTGTTCGTGATGATCGCGGAAGTGCTGATCTATGTGCCGTCGGTCGCCAATTTCCGCATCGTCTGGCTGAAGGATCGCCTCGCCACCGCCTATACCGCGGCGCTGGTGCTCGACGCCGCGCCGAACGGCGTGGTGTCCGACGCGCTGGCCAAGAAGATCCTCGAACTCGATCGGCGCGCGCGGCGTGGCGATGAAGATGGGTTCGCGGCACCGCATGATCGCGGTCGACGACATGCCGCCCGCGATCAACGCCACCTACGACATGCACAACGTCTACGCCTTCGACGCCATCGTCGATGCGTTCAAGACGATGCTGGACACCAGAAGCAAGGACGTGATGCGGGTGGTCGGGCCGTTGCCGGCTTCGGCCAGCGACGATGAATTCATCGAGCTGGTCATGGACGAAGGGCCGCTGCGCAAGGCGATGCTGCGCTATTCCGCCGACATTCTGTTTTTGTCGCTGGTCATCTCCTGCATCAGCGCGGCGCTGGTTTATCTGGCGCTGCATTATCTGTTCGTGCGGCCGATGCGCCGCGTCACCGCCAATATGATCGCGTTCCGCGCCGATCCGGAAAACGGCGATCGCGTCATCGCGCCGTCGGCGCGCAACGACGAGATCGGCACCGCCGAGCGCGAGCTCGCCACCATGCAGATCGAGCTTTCCTCGATGCTGCATCAGAAAAACCGGCTGGCGAGCCTCGGGCTCGCGGTGGCCAAGATCAATCACGATTTGCGCAACCTGCTGGCTTCGGCGCAGCTGTTCTCCGAGCGGCTCGCCAAAATCCCCGATCCCGCCGTGCAGCGCTTCGCGCCGAAGCTGGTGCATGCGCTGGAACGCGCCATCGCCTTCTGCCAGTCGACATTGTCCTATGGTCGCCTGCAGGAGCCGCCGCCGGAGCGCCGGCCGGTCCTGCTCGAGCCCCTGGTCGAGGAAGTGCACGAAACCTTGGGGTTTGGCCCCGACGCGCCAATCCGCTGGATCAGCGCGGTCGAGCGCGGGCTCGTGGTGGAAGCCGATTACGACCAGCTGTTCCGCATCCTGCTGAACCTGTCGCGCAATGCCGTCGGCGCCATGGAGAGCCGCGAGACGCGCGATCCCGGCCGCGACCAGATCCGCATCACCGGCCGCCGCGAGGGCGCGGTGGTGGTGATCGAAGTGTCCGACACCGGCCCGGGTTTTTCCGAGAAAGCGCGCGCCCATCTGTTCGAGGCGTTCCAGGGCTCGACGCGGACCGGCGGCACCGGCTTAGGCCTCGCCATCGCCGCCGAACTCGTTCGCGCCCATGGCGGCGACATTCGCCTGGTCGAGGGCACCATCGGCGCAACGCTGCGCCTGACCATTCCCGACCGCGCCGTCGAATTTGCGGCCCACCGCGGGGCGCGCGCGCAGGGCTAATCTTCCGGCCGCATCCCTCCCGTCCGACAGGCAAGGAAGGGCGGACAAATCTTGCCATAAAGCGTCGAAGCCTATAGCTACGACGCGCCGCGCCCGTAGCTCAGCTGGATAGAGCACCAGACTACGAATTTGGGGGTCGGGAGTTCGAATCTCTCCGGGCGCGCCAAAACTCCACCAGTCCGAATAAAACGGCGAACACAAAGTCGGTACCCACGCATCGCCATCGGCAAGGGTGAATGGGCGCGAGTTCGTGATCCTATCGGGCTGCCTCGGTAATTTGATTGCGTTGCCACTTCAAGGGCTCTCACGAGGATCTGGATTTATCGACGAATTATGCTCGCCCGTCTGTGCTGTCGACTGAGAGCATCGCTCTCACGCCGCCTCGTAAGATGCGATCTTCTGGATCTGCGGCGCGAGCGCGTCTTCGGCCGTTTCGAGATCGAAGCGCGCCTGAATGTTCATCCAGAACGCAGCGCCGGTCTTGAAGAACTTGCCTAGCCGCAGTGCGGTGTCGGCCGTAACGGGCTTTTCTTCGCGCGCGATGCGTTCGATCCGGGTACGCGGCACGTTCAGCGCGGCCGCGACCGCGTAAGGGGTCAGCTTAAGCGGAACGAGAAATTCTTCCCGCAGGATTTCGCCGGGATGCACCGGCGGAAGTTTCTTTGCCATGTGCGAACTCCTATTCGGTGGCCACATTTGGCGGTCTGGTTAGTGATAGTCGGTTATCTCCGCGTCTTCGGGACCCGCTTCGGTCCACCTAAATACGACCCGCCATTGATCATTGATGCGGATCGAGTGCTTACCCGCCAAATCGCCCTTAAGAGCTTCAAGGCGGTTGCCGGGAGGCGAGTTTAAGGCCGCAAGAAAGGTGGCGGCGTCCACCATAATCAACTTTCGGCGAGCTACCCTGGTGAGATTTGCCGGGAATCCCTTCGGGACGATGCGGCCCCGAAGGATCGGCTCGGCAAATTTCCCCTTGAAACTCCTGATCACGTGCGCAACGTATCCCATCAGGATACTAATTGCAAGGTTTTCGCCCAGCCTCAGGACGCGATCGAATGTGACGAACTCGTGAAAACCCAACGGCAATAATTCGTGCCTTGTCATGCTCCGCCTTTCGCGGATGATCACATGCATACGAGTCAACACCCATCGCCCGCACGCCGCGCCAACGACGATACATCAAACAGAGCAGCTCCGCCGCCTGTGGCCTTGGTCGATTATGTTTATTGCGCAGCGCGTCATAACGGTCTCGCGCCAAACTGCGCGCCAATAAAATTCCCGGCGCCGTCGATGGCCGGCGGCTAAAAGCATGACATTCCAATGAAAGTTACGCCGCGCCGACCGACAGCGCAGCTGCGGACGCTTGGCACCGGCACCCCACCATGGTAGCCTTTTTAAGGCTCATCCGGATTGAGCCCGCAAAGAAGTTCAAGCCGGTTCGATCGCCTATCGAGCCACTCCTAGGGATGTCGAGAAAGGATACGCTATGGCGGACATATCGAGTGCTACCGAGAGCCGTGCAACGGGCGAAGCCGCTGCGACGGGGTCGACCTCGACCGCAGAGCGGAGTGAAGTGGCTTCCAAGCTGGTCGATCGTTTCGCCATCTGGTCCGGCGTCGCTGGGCTGATCCCGCTCCCCGTGATCGATGTGCTGGCGGTCGGGACCCTTCAGGTCCAGATGCTGCGGCGCCTCTCGCAGATTTATGACGTCGAGTTCTCCGAGAACCGGGGCAAAGCGCTGATCGCGGCGCTGGCCGGTACGATGATCCCGGTGACCAGCGGCATGGGCGCCGCCAGCGCCATGAAAGCCGTGCCGATCGTCAACATCCTCGCCGCCGGCTTTGTTATGCCGGTGCTTTCCGCCGGCGCTTCCTTCGCCATCGGCAAGGCGTTCATTCAGCATTTCGAGTCGGGCGGCACGCTGCTCGATTTCAATCCCCCGGACTATCGCGAGTTTGTCAAAGCGCAGAAGGAGATGTGGGATTCGCGACGCGGCAAGCGGTCCGACACCACCGGGGCGGCGACGACGACCCCGTAACTCGCCCGAGCTTCCGCCAGCGATGAGGAGCACTTCCACCTAAGACGTGAAAATCGTCGAGCGACGCGACCGAAGTCCGGAGTTCCATGGCTGCCGCCATTCTCGCCTACATAACCGTGTGCCTGCTCACGGGATTTGCCGGCACCCATCGTCGCATGGGGTTCTGGGGGACGTTCTTCATCGCGCTGTTCACCACTCCATTGGTGGTGTTGCCCGTGCTGTTCATCACCGGCCCATCGCGGCGAGTTGAATGGCGCCGCCGCAACGTAGAGTAACTCTCGGCAAGCGCATCCGTCTCTCGGCCATCGGCGGCGCGTGTTGAATGTAGACGGACGACTGCGCGCTAATGTCCTTTATCCAGCTCGTTCGCCGCGAAATGCACGGCTCGCTGCCGAAGCTGGTCTTCATGTCCGGCGTCGGCGGCGTCAGCAATGCGTCCATTCTCGCCGCCATCAATTCCGGCGTGCAGAACGCCGACAGCGGCCAAAAGCCCGGGCTCTGGGCGGCCTCGCTTTTTTTGATCGCGCTGTTTCTGTTCTTCAAATCGCAGCAATTCGTCACCATCACCGCCACCGCCGAGATCGAGGCCATCATCCACAAGCTCCGCGTACGGCTGATGGATATGATCAGGCGTTCGGAGCTTTTGGAATTGGAACGGATCGGCCGCTCGCGCATCGTCGCCGCCGTCACCAGCGATACCGCGGTGCTCACCCAAGCAAGCAATATGCTGTGCTTTACGGTGCAGGGCGCGGTGCTGATCTTTTTCGTCGGACTTTACGTCGCCTATCTGTCGCTGACCGCCTTCGCCTTGACCGTCGTCATCGTCACCAGCGCCGGCTTCATTTTCCATCACAAGAATAAGCGCTTGGCCGCGCAGAAAGGCGAGTCGGCGGCGTGGGAGCGCCGGCTGTTCGACCGGCTGGTCGACTTTCTCGACGGCTTCAAGGAGGTCAGGCTCAACACCGCGCGCAGCGAGGACTTGTTCGACGACGCCCTGGAAGTGTCGAAGACCGCGGCCAACATCAAGATCCGCACCCAGGCCGAAACCTTCAAGATGATCGTGACGTCGCAGATTTCGATGTACATCCTGCTCGGCGCCGTGGTCTTTGTGGCGCCCAATATGAGCGAGACGCTCGGCGGCTCATCGATCGCCAAGACCACGACGGCGCTGCTGTTCATCGTCGGCGCCTGTTTCGGCCTGGTGCAGTCGATCCCGATCCTGCTCAACGCCAATGCGGCGGCCGACCGCATTGCGCGCCTCGAGGCGGCATTGCACGCCACCGTCATCCCCACCGAGGGGATCGCGGTCGCGCCGAAGCGTTTCGAGCGGATCGAAATGCACAACATCACCTTCCGCTATGTCGACAAATTCTCCGACACCGTGTTCAAGATCGGCCCGATCGATTTCACCATGCGTGCCGGCGAGCTGATTTTCATCACCGGCGGCAACGGCTCGGGAAAATCGACGTTCCTGCGGGTGCTGGCCGGGCTCTATCCGCCGGATTCCGGCGAAGTCCTGCTCGACGGCAGGCCCATCACCAACGCCACGCGCGACGAGTATCGCGGATTGATGTCGGCGATATTCTTCGACTACCACCTGTTTCAGCGGCTTTACGGACTGCCCGACGCCACCCCCGGCGACATCGAACGCCTGCTGGCGCAGTTCCGCCTGTCCGACAAGACCGGGCTTAGCAATGGCGAGTTTCGCACCCTCGACCTGTCCGGCGGCCAGCGCCGGCGTTTGGCGCTGATCGTCAGCATGCTGGAGAAGCGCCCGATCATGATCCTCGACGAATGGACCGCCGAGCAGGACCCCGAATTTCGCCGCAAATTCTATGACGAACTGTTGCCGGAAATGCTCCGGGCGGGTGCCACCGTCGTGGTCATCACGCACGACGACCGGTATCTCGACGAGCTGCATCTGCCGGCCCGCCGAATTCGGATGGACGAAGGCCGTATTGTCGAAGAACGTACAATGGGCTGATGATAGGGTCGGCTGGAGAGAACGGGATGGCGAGCTACTCAGAGTCGCTTGATGACCTGCCACCCCCGCCGCGGCGGCGGGGATGGTGGCGTTATGTCGGGCGACATCTGCCGGCCGTTTCCGTCACGGTAATGATGTGTTTGTTTATCGCCGTCGTGCTGTGGCCCTACGTCGTGATTACAGTGCCGAGCGGCAAAGTCGGGGTGCTGTGGAAGCGGTTCAACGGCATCGATATCTATTGCTGGTGCTGGGTCGGCCGCGGCACGGTGCTCGATCCGCGCGAATTGCGCGAAGAAGGCCTGCACGTCATTTGGCCGTGGGACCGGCTGTACCTCTATAATTTACGGCTGCAGTCCAACACGCAGACCTATAACGCGATTTCCAAGGACGGCGTCAATGTCGGCGCCCAGATCAGCGTGCGCTATCAGCTCCTGCACAATTCGGTTGCCGTGCTGCACAAATTCATCGGGCCGGATTATCTGACTTCGGTCATTGCTCCCGAGATCGGCAGCCAGGCGCGGCAGGTGATTTCGCAGTACACCGCGGAAGAAGTCTATACCTCGCGCGAGACGATCCAGAAGCAAATCCGCGACGAGGCGCAAAGGAGTTCTTTCCGCCAATCTCAACAAGCTGGTGCAGCCGGAGGCGATGGAGCAACCCGAACCGAAGCACTACGATAGCTTTCTGCAGGACTCGATCCAAATCCTCGATACGCTCGTGCTGTCGATCGAATTGCCCCCGGAAATCGTGGCGGCGATCAATCGCCAGACCGAGCAATATTACATGATCCAGGAATACAAATTCCGGGTGCAGCGCGAAGCCGAGGAATCCAAGCGCAAACAGATCGAGGCGGACGGCGTCGCGGCGTTCCAGAAAACGGTGAGCCAAGGGATATCCGACTCCTATCTGCGCTGGCGCGGCATCGAGGCGACGCTGGCATTGGCGCAGTCGCCCAACACCAAGATCGTGATCATTGGCTCCGGCAAAGACGGACTGCCGATCATTCTCGGCAACGACGTTCCGGCGGTGCCGGCAATTCCGGGCAAGACGCCGCCGCCAACGCCGGCCCCCGGCGCGACGCCGCCCGCCGCCGGCGGGTCAAACGGCGCGAAGCCGCCGGCGGGATCGTCGGGCGAAGCCACCCCGCCGCCGTCGGACAAGGCTGCCGCCGCCGATTCTTCGACCACGCCGGCGAATAACGAAGGACAAGCGGCCTCGGCAAGTCCGCTCACGTTGCCCGATGTCCAATCTATCCTTTCGCGGATCTCGGGCGGCCTGCTGCCGCCTGGAGCGGGCAGCGGCGCCGAATCCGCGGCAAAGCCAAAACCGTGAGAGGGATTGCGACGTGAGCGATAGGATGAGCACGAGCCGCTCCACCCCGACCAAGCCCCGGCGGCGCCTGTTTCCGACCGGCAATAATCGCGCCGTCGTCGTCATCGCCGCATGCGTTATCGCCATTTTATGTATCCTGGTCGGCGGCCACCTCTACGGCCGCTATCTGTCCTCACTCGACTTAGGCGGTCGCGATAACGCCATCGAACAGCTGCGCGCCCAAGATCAAAAGACAACACGGCAGCTCGACGCCAAAAGCGCGGAAGCGACCGAATTGCAGGCCAAGCTCGACAAGGTGCAGGCTGCCCTTGATGCGATCACGCCGTCGCAGAACATCTTCAACATCCAGCCCAATCAATCGCTCATTGTTGGCGACGGCCGCTTGACCGTCGGCATGGTCGGCTCGCCGAGCAATGAAAACGTCACGCTGGATATCAACGGCAAACAGCAGTCGGTGGATGCCGGCCAGATCGTGGTCGTGGCGCCGGACTCCTCGACGCAATGTCAGGTGCAGGTGCGGTCTTTCGACATGTTCAAGGCGATGCTATTCGCCTCCTGTACGCCCGCTAAGCCGCAGTGAGTCTGACCCGGACAAGCGCTCGCCGACCTGCCGAGAAGCTCGCGGGTCGCTAAAGCTCCACTACTCCCAGATCAGCACGTTCGGCAATGAAGTGTCGCCATCGAGTGCCAAGGCTTGCCGCAACAACGTGTAGCCGACCCCGGATAACCCACGAAACAGTCCGAGATTGAATTGCCGTTTGCCGCTGTTCCAGCGGTAATCGCCCGCTGCTGCCGCCCGTTGCAGCACCGTCAGCAGCCGTCGCGCGGCAAGCTCGCGAAGATCGCCGCGATCGAGCGCGCCGGCCGCCTCGCACAGAAATTCAATACGGCCCAACGTGCCGCAGCAGAGCGTGTCCACCGCGCCGGGCGAAGCCCGCTCAACGCCGATGGCGGCGTTGCGAATATCCGTCGCCAAGAGCGCGGCAGCGGATTTCGCCATGCCAAATCGTTCCATGCCTACGCGCGCAAGACCGATGCCGGGCGCGCCGTGACACCACTGGCAAGGCCAGGTCTCGGCGTTGGCGCTGCGCAGATCGGGCCAGTTGTGGCGTGACGCGTCATAGCTTGCATCTTCAAAGGCGATGCATTCCGCCGCGGCATTGGCAAAGTCGTCGCGGCCGGTCGCCGCCGCCAAGGACGAAAGTGCATAGGCAAAGCCGGCGGCGCCATGCGACATGCCGTTGAGCCCGTGGGCCGGCGGATTTGCGCCAGTGCCTGGAGCGCCAAGATGATCTTTCGCCACCTGAGCTTTTGCGCCGAATTCTTGTCCGATCCAGCTCCGGCGACCCTGCGGGCCGACGCGGCGTTGCGCCAAAAGATGCTCGCCGCATTTGACGGCGCGATCGAGAACGATCGCCGATCCGGTGTCGCGATGCACACGCAACAGCCCCAATATCGCGCCGGCACTGCCGCCCATGACGTCGAGCTGCTTGTCCGCGGCGATGAGTTCGTCGGTGAAAAGCGTGGCCGCGGCCTCGGCGTCCGCGAGCAGGTCGCCGATATCGAGGCACTGCGCCATCACGGCGAGCGCATAAACGATCGATCCCAGGCCGGTGGCGGCGCCGATGCCGAGCGCGCGCGCCTGGCGCGGCACGTTGCGGCTAGCCAGGTTCTTGCGCAGCTGCGCGACGGCGGCCAGCGCCAGCTCGCCGGAAAGTTGGTACCCGGTCGCTGCCGCGTGCGCGGCAAGAAAGACGGCGATGCCGGCCGAGCCGTTGTAGAGATCGGGGCCGAGACACACCAGCTGAAAAACCTCGGAGTCGCCGAGCCAGTCGAGCCCGATCCAGGCGGCGGCCGGTCCGCGGCGAATGGCATAGCGCGAAAGCTCCGCTGCGATCCGGTCGGCTTCGGCGATGAAAACCGCCTTGGCCGGCGCCGCGCCGGCGCCATCCAGCGTCGTCTCCTCGCGCGGCATTGTTTGCGGTCGCGTTTCCACCGCCGGCAGGACTGAATTCGCATTTTGCCTAATGACTTCGATTTGCCAGGCGATCTCCGTGTCGTCGAGGTTTTGCAGACGCTCTCGCGCGCGCGCCAAACCGGAGATCGCTTGCGTGCGCACCGACGCGCCATAGGCGTCGCCGATCTCGCCGCCGTCGCTGGGCGAGACAAAATGCGGCACATTCAATGCCAGAAGCGCACTCCGCTCGGCGCGCAGCAGGGGCCACAGCGGATCGAATTGCTGATCCCATTCGGCCAATCTCGCCATGAAGTCCGCCTGCGCCGACCAGACGGCGCCATCCTCCATGGTGCGATGGTCCTTCAGGCGCTGCAGCAGCATGTAATAGAACCGCGTCGGGCGGATGACCTTGCGCACGGGCACGCCGGCAAAGCCGTCGAATAACAGCGCCGCACTCTGTCGCTGCAAAAACTTGGCATAATCGGCAAAGCCCGAGACAAAACTCTCGATATGATCGGAAAATTTGGCGTAGCGGCCGCCGCTATGCGGCAGGTTGGTATTGGTCGCGCCGGGCTCCGTGGCCTTCGCCGGCCGCATGGCGTCGGAGTTGATAGCGTTCCACGTGATCACCGTACGGGCGCCCCAATCGGCTGTCATGCCGCCCATGGCGAAGACGTTATTGTCGACCGATCGTCCATAGGCCGGAAGTAGGCCGACCGTCATCACCGAGTTGGCGATGATGTCCATCGCGGCATTGAAAGCCTCGCCTTCCGGCTCCCGAATCTTATGCTCGTCGGCCGACGGCTGAAGGACGGTTTCCAGGTCGATCGGGACCGGATGATCGCCGCACCCGATCAAATTTTCCTGATGCATGTCGGTCGCGGCGAAAACGTGAAACAGCGCAAGCCATGCGCCGGCGCGCCGGAAAAACGGCGCAAAGCCGTTCTGATCGGCGCATGCCGTATGATCGATGAATTCAGTCCAGCCATAGCCGTCGCGCACGATCGGGCGAACGGCCTTCAGTTCAACGGGAGGGTCGGCGCCGTTCAACCGCGCGATCAAGCCATACCAGGCGACGTCGAGCCTGAGATCCTTTGGCTTGTACACGATGCGCGCGCCATCCTCGAACCGCACGATCTGCACCGAGCGGCCGCCGTTGTGCGGATCGGAGAGATCGCGCTCGATTGCGGCGATGCGGCTGGCGGCGCCGGGCCGCAGCAACTCGCGACGAATTGTCGGCAGATCGGCGGTGAGGCGGCCGACAAATTCGCGCGACGTGTCGATCCACTGTCGCACCAGCGTTGCCAAAAGGCGCAGCAGCACCGGCTTGTCCTCGAACAGGCGGCGCAATCCGCCTGACTGCATGGCGGCGACGAATTGATCGTAACGCGCTGCATCGGCATTGCGGGCTTTGGCGAAACGCTCATAGAGGGCCGGGGCGGAAAGCGCGGATAATTCCCGAAGCAAGCCGAGCGACAGGCGGGCGCGGGCGGCATCATTGAGATTGTCGGCTGCAGCCGCATCGAGCCCTTGCCACAGCCGCGCCCGCGGCTTCTGCGACGAGCGGCAGGAGCAGCTCTTCGAATGCGCACGGTTCGCCCGGAACCGGCGCTCTCGGTTTGGCGGCATTGGTCGTGCCGAGGAGTGCGGCCTCCACCCAGACGGCGTCGCCGAGCCACGCCGGAAGCGGCGCGGCGAGTGCGGGGCGAACCGCGCAAAACGCCGGCTTAGCTCTGGAAGGGTCAAGCCGTCGCGTGCGAGCCGCCGGGCAAACAGCGCCTCGTCGCCTGCGGCGCTCGACCGGCGCCACGCGGCGATACGCCGGGCAGCCAAATCGGTATCGGCCTCGGCATCGGGCGAAGCCGTGACGGCGTCGGACAGAAGCTCGTCGATGGTGGCCGCGCGCAGCCTCAGGCGGTCGTAAAAAGCATCCACACGCGGGTTCTCCGATCAATTTCCGCATTTATTGCGGCGCGTCGCGGCATTTTATAGCCGGACGGCCTCGGCAGTCGCCGGCCGCTGCCTTAATCCTTACCACCATCGTCCCCATGCCGCGGTGCACACTTATGGCCGACGGAGGCCGCTTTTGCGGTCCCAAAGCACCACGGAAATCATGGGATTTATCTTCATAAATCAGTCACCTGCCACATTCGCCGGATACACTTTACAGTATCCGCAGCCGATGATTTAATGGGCAACGTGGCGGGGGGGTTTAAACGAATTTCTCGTCCTGCCTGGTGACTGCCGGCGCCGCTGGCGAACGAAAGGAACAAGGTTATGAAAGACATCCACATCGACCAGAGGGAAGAAGAGATCCTCACCTTCGACGTATCCGACGAGGCGCTGGAAGCAGCGGCGGGCACCGTCAAAGACAAGGCTGGGGCCTTCACGCTTGCTTTCTGCTCGGGCCTCGATACTTGCCCCGGCGTAGCGGCCTAACTCCCCTCATTTTCGAATTGACTGCAGTTTAACGAGGCGCCGGAACGCCGGCGCTTCGTTTACTGTTTTGTTTTGTCTCCGGCCGCGGCTAGTTCGGTCAGGGGACTTTTTTGCGCGATGAACGTGTTGCATGCTGAGTTTTCCTAGCGCTGGATTTCCTGCGCCGAAGCAGGCTTCGCGAAGAAGGAAAACCGGTAGCCGCTTGTCGGGATAATACCCTACCGGCCGCCGATCGGGATCGCGAGAACCGGACACGGCGACTGACGCAGCACCCGCTCGGTCGTGCTGCCGCGTAGCGCGTCGAGCAGGCCCTGATGGCCGGCCGTCGCCATGCCGATGAGATTTGCCTTCATCTCAGCCGCGGCGTCCAAAATGCCCTCGACGACGTCGCCGTCGCGCACCTCCACCGGTACTTGCATCGGCGCGCGATGCCACGGGGTGGATATCGTTGCTGTGACCGGAGCGTTCTTGCCGATGTGTAAAACGCGAATTTCCGGCTCCGCGTCCAAGGCGCGATAGAATTGCTGGATCGCCTTTATCGCGGCGACGGGAGCCGGGTGGTGATCCACCGGAATGAGAATGCGATTGAGATCGAGCTCGCCTGTCGCCTGATCGACCAAAATACTGCTCCCTGCCGGGGTGAACAGCGTTTGCATATGGGTGCGGCGCGACATCGCTTCGGCAATCGAAGGCCGCACCCAGCGCGGCAGACCCTCGCGGCCATGCGTTGCCAGCACCATCAACTCGCCCGGGTGGCTCTCGAGGAAGCGCGCCAGTCCGCGCACCGGATCTTGCGGCTCGATCTCGACTTTCACGACTTCGACGCCAAGCCGCTCGAAGATGGCAGTCAGTCGGCGCATGTGCGTCGAGCAGCCGCCAGCGCGCCAATATCTGCCGCACCTGCGGGAAGGCGTGCCAATCGTCCGCATTTTCGCGGTCGGCGACGTGCACAATGTAGAGCTTGCATTTGGCAGTCAGGCTGATTTTCAGCGCATGCGCAAACGCGTTCATGCTCTCGGCGGAAAAATCCGTCGGGTGTATGATGGGTGCGCTGCCGGCGTTCATCTGCGCTTTCCGTGCCGCGATTTGACCGTAATGCGCGCGATTGCGACTGTCCAATCGCCACCACCCAATCGCCAAGGATTTCCGCGGCCCGTTTTTTCTTGAATTGCGCATCGCCAACTTCCGTTGTCGATCCTTATCGGGCATGCTGTTCTTGCCGGCCGAGAATCCGCCAACCGAACGAACCATGGGATGGACCGCCAATGCCGACCAGTTTCCGTGCGATTATCAACAAGGCCGTCAAAGACAACCGGCTGCTCGTCGTTCCCGGCGCGCATGACGCGCTGTCGGCGCGGCTCATCCAGAAGATCGGCTTCGAAACTTATTTTATCGGCGGTTTCCCGGCAGTCGGCGCGCGGTATGGCGTGCCCGATGTCGGACTCATGGGTTTTGGCGAAATCTCGGCGGCGGTGCGCGACATCATGTCGGCCTGCGACCTGCCGGTGTTCGTCGACGGCGACGACGGTTACGGCGACGTCAAGAACGTGGTGCGTACCGTGCAGACTTATGAACGCATGGGAGTAAGCGCCATTTTGATCGAGGATCAGCAATGGCCGAAGCGTTGCGGTCACATGGTCGGTAAGAAAGTCGTCGCCGCCGAATTGGCGGAGGCGAAGATCAAGGCGGCTTGTTCGGAGCGGCTCAATCCGGAGACCTGGATTTTGGCGCGCACCGACGCCCGCGCGGTCTACGACCTCGACGAGGCCATGCGCCGGGCGGAGCGTTACATCCGCGCCGGCGCCGACGGCATTTTCATCGAGGCGCCGCGCTCACTCGACGAGCTCAAGCGCATCGGCGGCGCCTTCGACGTGCCGCAAATCTGCAATCCGCTGATGGGCGGGCATACGCCGATCCTGTCGATGGCGGAGCTGGGTGAGCTCGGATTCAATTGTGCGGTGCTCGGCCTCGACACGCTGATGCATGCCGCCAAGGCGGTCGAGGCGGTGCTCCTCGACATGAAATCAGGCAAATTCGCCCACCGCAACGACGGCATGGACTTCGAGGACTATAAGAAGCTCGTCGGCTACGACAAATGGGAGAGCGTCGACGAGCGCTTTGCGCTAAAGCAGTGATTGCTCACGCCAACGCCGGCTCGCGCGCGGGCTTCGCCGTCGTTGGCTCGCGCAAATTGAGGATACGCCGCGCGTTATCGTAAAACAGCTTCTGCTTGTCGGCGGCCGAGAGCGGAATGTCGTCGATCAGCTTGAGGCAGGGCGCCGGATCCCAGCACGGATAATCGGTGCCGTACATGACGTGATCGATGCCGTAGTAATCGATGGCGAATTCGATGCCGGCGGCATGCGGCGACACGGTGTCGGTATACATGCGCTTCATGTAGTCCTGCACCGGCCTTGGCAGCTTCGCGGCCTTGGAGTTCTTGTCCATGCGGCCGGCCTGATAGGGCAGCGATCCGCCGGTGTGCGACATGACGATTTTCAAGTTCGGATGGCGCTCCATCACGCCGGAGAGGATAAGACGCATCGCCGCGACGCTGACCTCGATGACGCGGCCGAGGCTCAAATGCAGCGCGCCGTCGTAGCCGTCGAGCATGTCCTGGAAGATGACATCGGTCGGATGCAAAAATAGCGGCAGGCCGAGCTTCTCGACATGGGCATAGAACGGCTCCAGCCGCTCGGCGTCGATGCGCGCATCGGCGCCGACGCTGCCGGGAAGATTGACGCCCATAAGCCCGAGCCGGTTGACCGCGTCGTTGACCACGTCGATCGCGGCGCGGGTGTCTTGCAGCGGCACCGCCGCGCTGGCCCACAACCGGCCGGGATATTTCCTTTGCGCGCCCGCCATTTCCTCGTTCCACATCAAGCGCGTAGTCGCGGCCTTCGTCGAGCGGCATGTCGGAGAACGACACCGAGAAGGGGCCGATCGAGCAGACCACATCGACCTGGTGGCCAAGACTCGCCATGTATTCGAACTGCTTGTCGAGATCGAACCACTCGGCCCAGGAATTCAGATGCTGGCTGCTGTCCTGCCGGCGCCTATAGTCGTAGCCGCCGCGGCTGTTGACGCGCGCGTTGGGGAAATCCTTGCGCTTGCAAAGCTTGTCGAAAATAGACCTCGGCCACCAATGAAAATGCGAATCGATAATGTGCACGTTCGGCTCCTGCGAAACGGCTTAATTTGGCAGATTCTAGTGAGGAGGGGGTTCCCGGTCAACGCGGGGTTCGCCTTTGACTTATGGCCATCAAGAGCGAGTTCTGCGATGATCTTGCAGCGTTCGAGGACGAGCCGAACATCCGTGGGGAGAAGGCAATGAGGCGATTTTTGCGGGCGTGGTTGCTGCAGATTCTGGCGTGTGGCGCAATGCTGGTCCTGGCGACGGTTGCGCCGGCGCATGCCGCCGAAAAACTCCGCGTTGCCAAAGTGGTGCCGTTTGCCTGGGCCTTTACCCCGCTGGATATCGGCATGCAGATGGGCATTTTCGCCAAACACGGGCTCGATATCGAGGAATCGAGCTCGACCGGCGACGCCAAATTGCAACAATTGCTGGCCTCCGACAGCGTCGATATCGGCATCGGCAGCGGACCCGGCATGGCCTTTGCGGCCAAGGGCGCGCCGGCAAAGGCGGTCGCCGCGATGTATGGCCTGCCGAGCGATATGGCGGTGATGGTCGGCTACGATTCCGACGTCAAGACCGTCGCCGATCTCAAGGGCAAGAAACTCGGCGTCACCACCGTCGGCTCGCTCACCGCCTGGATCGGTCAACGCATCAATGAGAAGGAAGGCTGGACCGGTGACGGCATCGACGTGGTGCCGATCGGCGGCATGCCGCCGGCGCGCGCCGCGGTCAAGACGCACCAGATCGACGGCTATATCGGCTCGCTGGAAGCCGGCTACAAACTCGAGGAAGCCAAAGAATGGCGCGTCATCACCCCCGCGACGCCCTTTGTCGACCATTTCATCACCCACGTGCTGTTTGCGCGCGACGAAATGATCGAGAAACATCCCGACCTGGTGCGCGCCTTCCTGCAGGGCTGGTTCGAGACCATCGCCTTTATGAAGGCGAACAAGGCCAAATCGGTCGAGATTTCGGCAAAGGTGATCGACGCCAGCCCCGCCGTCGCCGCGCGCGCCTATGACGAGCAAATCGGCGGCTTTAGCACCGACGGCACGTTCGACCCGCAAGCGGTCGCAAGCCTCAAAAAATCCTTCATCGACATGGGACTGCTCAGCGCCATTCCCGACGACAAGACGCTATTTACGACCGAGTTCGTGCCGGTGAAGGCCGCCATGTAACCACCGACCCTCACTTAAGGGGGACCTCATAAATACCCAGCCGATGTCTGGATTTGATGGTCGAGTTGTCGCCATATCCGCCGGCAGGCCAACCGCGGACATCAGAACGGCGCCTTGCGGCTTTGACAGGTGGCAAGCAGCCTTCGCGTTGTCCGATCGCGCTAGCAGGCCGCCCTGCGCTCAAACGCCCGCCCATGCCATTATTTTATTGTCGTTCCTGGCAAGCTCTTCGTTCCATGCAATGTGTCCAAGTCCATAAGATAGACGCTGGGTTTCCTGCAGCATAAGATCAAAGTCCGTCGAACTCCACAAATGAGCCTTTGCGGCGGCACGCATTTTCTTGACCGGCCATTTCCAAGTGCGATTTTGTTGTTGCCATGCATCGGCAAACGGCTTTTCCGCGGTAAACCCGATTGACGGCAGCCCCGCGACATAGCAAGCGAAGTCCAGGCGTGACATTAGATTGCCCAGCTCCTGCCCAGCACGTTTCTTGCCAAGGGTACGAGCAATATCGGCATTGGTAAAATTTGGATGACCATCACTTATTTGGCTCAGCTCGCGTAGCCACTGTATCACGCGCTCCGTGTCAGCTTGAACCGTTGACGTTCGCCGAGACACTACGCGGCCCTCGGGAATCGCTTCAGCCATTTCCTCGCGAACCTTCGCTACAACGTCACGAAGCGCCGCCTTCTCCGTAAGCGCTTCGGCTTCGTAATTTCCGATTTTCCCAACAAAGCCACTCGCAGTCTTGCTGACGCGACCGACCCATTTCCTGCCATTCATAATCTTCTTGAAGTTGGCGTATCCGTCGTCTCTCAACTTGTACATTCTATGCTCCCGCTGAAAGCCTATTCAGCATCGTTGATGGTGATTATTTCGTAGCGAATATCTTCCGGTCCGTTGCCAAAATTATAGAACCAGATGTTAGGATCGCTCCCGATCATTATTCCGTGCCGGTCCTTGAAAAGCTGATCCGGATCTTGCGCCAATACGATCGCGCGCAATTTCGGTCCAATTAGCATCGGATATTGATTGTCAAACGATGCTCTGTTTTTGATCATGATGAATTTCGGCCCATAATAGCTGGCCGGATAATGCATGTGCCCGGCTAGCCAGTCCCTGTCGTCCGTTCGTATCGCCTTTTTCAGATCCAGCAGAAAATCCCGATCGGACGACGGGTCTTCCGCATTGGCCGCGTGGGCGGCAAAGGCTGAAAAAAGCACTAAGCAGAAAACCAGACCGAGGCATGATTTCATTTTGACTTTACCCAAGCGCCTCGAGCCGCGCGTTCCGCTGTTGCAGTATTGCGGGCTCGATAGACGCCGGCGAGACATAAACGGAGCGGTCGTGCTGGCTGCAATTTAAAAGTCCGTCGCGACAAGTTCATACGATCCCTTCCGCTTCTGCTTATATGCCTTGAGTGCCGCCGCGTAGATCGCTGCGCGGTTGGTATCGAAGGCGAGAAGCAAGCCTACCTCATCGCGCTCCATTTTCGGCTGCAGCCGTTTCAGCGCATCTTCGGTTACGAAGAACGACCACTCCATTGCGCTGTCATGACCCCAGAACCGAACGGCACGTCGGGTCGGATCGAGAATTCGGCTTTGGTTTGGAAAGTTGAGCATCGGCACGTCGTTCCTTCAGTGGCGGACAGTACGATTTGACGGCGTCATAGCTGTTTGTCACCCAAGCCGACCGCGGCTTTAAGCGAAAACACTTTCCGAGAGCGTGAGTTCGCTTTCAGGCGCAACCCGTTCGTGCCTCTCGGCGATGCTCTTGATGCGGTAGCACGGATCGTCGGGATCTCGGTCCGAGGCAGGAATGAGATGCCGAATTTCATAGGGGCCAAGGACTGCCGATCGAAGCGAGCCCGGCTCCAGCTCGACGATTTGGCCGATATTGAACTTATGCGCCATCTGGCTTTCCTTCCGTCAAATCGGGCGTAGAAATGCCGTCTGGGGATATTTCTTCGTCCTTGTGGCTGTGTAGGAAGCGGGCAATCCGGCCTCTGAGCGTGACCGTTTGTAGTACGTCCCCCAGCGAGCCCGCGGTATCGAAAAGCTCGCGTTGCAGCTTCGTTGGAATGGTATTCCACTGCATGATGACGGCCGCCCCGAGGCACCGTAGAATTTGCTCTTCGATTTCAGCGACAGTCTTGCTGTCTTGCCGCTTTGCAACGGCCCCGTCCTCGGAAAGCGCGTCTTGCGAACGGATCATTTTGTCGAAATTATCCGCCAGCCAGTCTTCATTTCGGGCCAACAGGCCGAAGCTTTCTATCGATCGCTCGAATTTGAGGATTTCACTCGGAATGTCAGTGTTTTTGATTGATTCAGCGCCTTCTGCCGCTTTGCTGCGGAATTGATCGGCCGTAAACATCGGAATCCTCCTCCGTGACCCGGGCCGAACGCTCTCGCGCCCAGCGGCGCCATAATGTCTGCTTATTAGATGTCGCAACTGTATATGGGAACGATCACGCGGAATTGCGACCCGGTGTCGGATTCCACGATGGCGCGAGACGGCGCTTTCCGCGATCGCGCTTGAGCAATGCCGGTTGAACTCTCGAATCGACTGCCGCTGTTATCTCAAGGCCTGTCGTCGATTTATGAGTACATGCCTAGTATGATCCGCCGAGAAGACTTGCCGCCTCACTTTGTGCTCCGATCAGCGCTGGCGCAGCCGACGGGTATGGTTCGGCCGTCGATCGCCAGAACGCCCTGAATCGAGACCAGCGAGCCGAGCGACAGCGGCGCGGCCGGGCCGACGCGCGAGCCCAAGAGCGCTTGCAGCGGCTGCGTCGTTCGGCAGCCTTCGACGAGCCATGACTGAAAACCGGAAAACCCGCTTACGGCTGGCAATTGCGCGACCGCTTTGGCAAGCTCGATCGACGCGCGCTGCTCCATGGCGGGGTCGCTAAAGCTGCGCACGACACGCACCCATGAGCCCTTATAGGCGGCGGTCGCGCGCAGGGCGAAACGCTTGCCGCATACGGGCTCGCCTTCGATACGCCTGAACCGGCAGTCGCGATCGAGATCGGGAGCGGCGGCAACATAAATTTCTTCCGCGCCGAGATCGCGTGCTCCACCCTCGACCGCGGCGATCATGGCGTTGAGGCTTCCATCGTTTGGTACGGTGCCGAGCGCACCATTGAGCGCATTGTGGGCGATCGCCGCGGCCCTCATCGCCAGCGCGATCTCCGCCGGGTCAGCCTTGGCGCGCAGCGCTGAGAACAACGCGCTGGCGTCGCGAAGCGCGAGGCCGGGACCGCCTTCGCGCACATCGTCGGCAATGCCGGCGGGCAGGCCGTCAAAATCGACGATGCCGACGACTGCATCGGGGCGTGCCGCGGCAATCTGCTGCGCGGCCTTAAGCCCGATCCGCGGCGTATGCAAAACCTCGCCTATGCGGCTGACGCGTTCGATCCAGGACTTTACCCGAAAGCTCAGCGCAACCACGAGATAGGGCGCCGCCTCGCGCGGCACGACCAAAAGCGCTTCCGACCAATACGGCACGAAGCCGACGAGCCACGACACGCCGGCCGGCCTGGTATTGTTGGTATAGACGACGAGCGCGTCGCTTTGGGTCTGCCGCATGGCTTCGCGGACACGCTCAAGCCGCGCCTCCAATACGGCGTCGGGCAACTCCACGAAGCGAACGAGCGATCAAGCCGCGGCGCATTGTCGGTTCTTATGTCTCATGCGGCGACCTCGAACAATTCGCGCGGCGTTTTGCACAGCACTTCCGCGCCGGCTGCGGTCACGATCAGGGCGTCGCCCAGCACGATGTAACCCGCCTCGGGATGATAAGTGTTGGGATGCACGATAAGCGCCATGCCCGGTTCGAGCACGGTATCGACGTCTTCCAGAATGTGCGGCTTCGAATCGGGGAACAGCCCCATGCCGTGGCCGCGGACGCGCGTCCATTGACTGGTGGTGTAGTCGCCGAGACCGTATTTGCGAAACACGTCGTTCTCGGCTTTTGCCACATCGGCGGCACGCACACCCGGCCGCACCGCGGCAATGCCCGCCTCCAAGGCCTCGACATAGACGTCGAACGCGCGGCGCTGCGCCTGGCTTGCCTTGCCCACGACCAGCGTGCGGCAAATCTGCGCGAAGTAGCCCTCGACCGCGGGCGTCAGTTCGGTGGTGACCAGATCGCCGGCTGCGATCCGGCGTTCGGACGGCGGCGTCATGCCGAACACGTCTTTGCCGCCGGAGCCGATGATCATGAAATTGTCCGGGCAGCCGCGGCGGCGAAGATGGGCTTCGATGTCGGCGACGATCTCGAACTGCCGCCGGCCCGGCCGCACCGCGCGCCGGAACTCCTCGTAAGCGTCGTCGGCGATCGCCGCGGCACGCCGCACGGCTGCGAGCTCGCCGTCGAGCTTATGCATGAGCAATTTGTCGACCATCGCCGTTGCGTCGCTCATGGCAAAGCTGCGCGCCGGATCGGCGAGCCAACGCGGCAGAAAGCGCCGCGGCGCCGCCGCGAGGCGCTCATTGGCGAGGCGGTCAAGCCGCGCGCCGATTGCGCCGGCAAGATCCGCGGCGAAACGCACCGGGATGCCCGGCACTTCGACCTCGGCACGCTCGGCGTCGGTGGCGCTGTCGAGAAAAAGCTCGACTTCGCCGCTGGCCGATAGCAGCGCCATGCCGTGGCCTTCGAGAATGCCGAAATCGGCGCCGTAGCGCAGGTAATCGGCTTGCCAGGCGTTGCCGTAAAGCACCAACTGCGCGATGCCGGCCTCGCGCATCGCCGCCGCCAGTTTTTGTCGCCGTTCGTCCGCCAGCATTGTCGGTGTCCTATTCCGCCGCTTGGTCCGGCGTGGCGTCAAATCCATAGTCGTCGCCGCGCCGCTTCGGACGAAACATAGCCGGCGCGCAAGTCGGCGGCGACCGCGTTGCGGTCACGCCCGTGCGGATCGCCCCAGCCGCCGCCGCCGGCAGTCGAAAAAATAAGCCGGTCGCCGGCCTGCATGGTCACGCCGGTCGCTTTCTTGAGCTTGCGCTCGCTGCCGTCCGCGCGAATGAGCGTTGCCTCATTGACCGCGCCGGGCTTGCCGCCGCCGAGGCCCCAAGGCGGGTCCTTGGTGCGCTCACAATTGACGTTGGCGACGCAGGGCTGCAACGCACGATAGCTGAGGTCGACGCCGAGCCCGCCGCGGTGGCGGCCGGCGCCCCCGGAATCCGTGCGCAACGCGAAGCGTTCGATCAAAAACGGATACTGAATCTCTTGCAGCTCGATCGGCGCGCTGCGCACGTCGCCCTGGCAGATCGACACCGAGGCGGACTTCGCCGTCCTCGTGCGGTCGGCCGCCCCAGCCGCCGCCGAAAATGTTCATCAGCAGGAAGCGCCGGCCGTCGGGCCGGTAGCCGCCGATCGAGCAACCGCCCATGTCGCCTTTATGTGCGGCCGGAATCCGCTCCGGCAGCACCGGCGCCAGCGCCTTGAGGATGGTGTCGATGACAGTCGGCAGCGCAATGCTCCACAATCCGAGCGCCGCCGGCGATCTGGCATTGAGAATCTTGCCCGGCGGCAGAATAAGCTCGAGCGGCCGGAAACCGCCTTCATTGACCGGCGCGTAGGGCTGGGTGAGACATTTGAAGGCAATGCGTGCGGCGGCAAGGCCGCCGGAATAGCCCGAATTAATCGGTCCTGCGGACTGATCGTTCATTTCCGAGAAGTCGACGATCATGCGTTCGCCGGCGATCGTGACCTTGACCTTGATGCGCAGCGTCACCTCGAGCGTGCGGCCGTCATTGTCGAGAAAACTCTCCGCCTCATAGACGCCGTCCGGAATCTTGCCGATAACGGCCCGCGCCTCCTGCTCGGTCGCATCCCACACCGCGTGGATGCACGCTTCGACCCGGTCCGGACCATAGCGGTCCAGCAATTCGCCATAGCGCCGCAGGCCGAGCTGGCAGCACGCGATCTGCGCCCGCAAATCGCCCAGCGCGGCTTCGGGAAATCGAACATTGTCGTTGATGATCTGCCACAACGTCTCATTGCGCTTGCCGCCTTCGTAGATTTTCAGCGAGCGGAATTGGATGCCTTCCTGATAAATCTCGGTGGTCTCCACCGAGCCGAACCCGACCCGCATGCCGCCGATATCGACCCAATGGGCGCGACTGGCCGCGAAGGCCACGACTTTGCCGTCGTGGAAGCAGGGGGCGTAGATCACGACATTATTGAGATGCTGGCCGCAGACTTGGCCGTGATTCATGATCACGACGTCGCCCGGCGCGAAGCCGTCGAGGCCGTAACGCGCAATGCCGTCTTTCACCGCGACGCCGAGATCGGCCAGGAAAATCGGCAAGCCGCCTTGATTCTGCGAAATCATGCGGCCTTGACTGTCGACAAGCCCGCAACAGAAATCGCGCACTTCGTAGATCATCATGTTGTAGGCGGACTTGCACAGCGCCGTCGCCATTTCGTCGGCGTAGGCGTTGACCGCGTTGCGTACAACTTCGACGGTGATCGGATCGACTTTCATGCTTGGCGCGCGCCTTCGAGCGTGACGACGATGTTGCCGATGGCGTCGACCACCGCGCGATCGCCGGGACCGATCAAGGTGGTGGAATTGGCCTCCTCAATCAAGGCCGGACCGGCGATCTCGCTGCCGGCGGCGAGCTGCGGCCGCCACAGAATCAGCGTTTCGACCGGGCGCTTGGCATCAGCGAACACAACCGGACGCCGCTGTTCGGCCAGCCGCGCGATCGGGCTTCCACGGCTCCGTCAGCCAAAGCCCGATCGAATCCTGCATGCGCGGTACGGTGACGACGAGGCGCAGATTGACAATCTCGATCGATTGATCGGGCGCGGCATGGCCGTAGCGCCGATCGTGCTGCGCATCGAACCGCGCGCGCCGTGTCCGCCGTCGCGGTCGTCAAATCCGGCGCTGCAGTCACGGCAATGGCAATGGTGTGTTCCTGGCCGCGATAGCGCAGATCGGCGGCAAAGTTGAATTGCCCGCCGGCGAGACGGTCGCGCGCCAAGGCGTCTTCACCGGCGGCGCGAAGCTCGGCAAAAGCCGTTGCGGCCAAGCCAGCGTCGATTTTGCCGAGTTCGCCGATCAGCGTGCGCACGAAATCCTGGCGCCATTGCGCCATCAACATGCCGAGCGCCGAGAAAGCGCCGGGAAGTTTCGGAATGACGACCTTGGGAATGGAAATCTCGCGGGCAATGGCGGCGGCGTGCAACGGCCCGGCGCCGCCGAATGCGATCAGCGTCGTCTCGCGCGGATCGATGCCGCGCTTGACCGAAACCGCCCGGACGGCAAGCGACATGGCATTGTCGACGATGGTGGCGATGCCGTGCGCCGCCGTCACGGCATCAAGGCCGAGCTTTTGTCCGAACTTGCCGAGCGCCGCCTCGGCGCGGTCGCGGTCGAGCGGCATGTGGCCGCCCAAAAACCGTGCATCGTTGAGGCGGCCAAGCACAAGATCGGCATCGGTCACGGTCGGCTCCTCGCCGCCGCGGCCGTAGCAAGCCGGACCCGGGTCGGCGCCGGCGCTGACCGGGCCGACATGCAGGCCGCCGCGCGCGTCGCACCAGGCAATCGAGCCGCCGCCGGCCCCGACCTCGACGATATCGACCACCGGCAATTGCATGGGCTGGCCGCTGAAAGCATCGCCGATGACATAGCCTTCCTCGATCGGCGGCACGCCGCCGGTAATCAGCGAAGCCTTCGCGGTGGTGCCGCCCATGTCGAAGCCGATGGCGCAAGCGATGCCGAGAAGCTCTGCGACACGTCCGGCGCCGATCATCCCGGCGACCGGTCCCGATTCCATCATCGCCACCGGTGCGCGCCGCGCTTCGCCGACCGACATGGTGCCGCCGTTCGAGCGCATGATGGAGATCTGACCGCCGAAGCGCGTTTTTTTCGCGAACTCCTCAATGCGATTGAGATAACGGCTGACGCGCGGGCCAACGAAGGCGTTGAGGACTGTCGTCGACGTGCGCTCGTATTCGCGAAACTCGCGGAGAATTTCGTGGCTCAACGTGACGAAAAGGTCGGGCAGCACACGCCGCAATATCTCGCCGGCGAGAATTTCATGCGCCGGGTTGGCATAGGAGTGCAAAAAGCACACCGCGACGGCCTCAACGTCAAGCGCGGTCAGCTGTTGCGCAAGCCGCATGACGGCCGCCGGATCGAGCGGTACGAGGATCTCGCCCGCCGCATTCATGCGCTCGGCCAGCTCGAAGGTGAGAGCGCGCGGCACCAAAGGCTGCGGGCGATGGAAAAATAGATTGAAGGCATCCGGGCGGTTGCCGCGGCCGATGGCATAGACATCGCGCATGCCCTGGGTGGTGATCAGCGCAGTCTTGGCGCCTTTGCGCTCCAGCACGGTATTGATTGCGATCGTCGAGCCGTGAATAAGCTCGTCAACGGCGGCAAGATCGCAATCCGCGAGCGAAAGCGCGTTAGCCATGCCTTCGGTCGGATCCGCTGGGACGGTCAACGTCTTGGACGTGACGATGGTGTTGCCGCGGTAAGCCACCAGATCAGTGAAGGTACCGCCGATGTCGACGCCAACGATGCTCATCAATTCACAACCGTCACGCGCGCAGGGTTCGCGCGCGCGCGCATGCAATCGCCTCTATGGCGATTTGTCCAGCGGGACTTCGCCGGGTTCCCTGCAGCCGCTCGTGCAACCGCCGTTGCAAGCGATCGACTAGCCGCGTTAATGCAACAGCCTCGCAAGTATTTCTCGGCAAGGACGGGGACCGCATTAAATCGGTCAACCAGCCCTATATCTGCTTCATCGCACTTCGAGCACCGAATATGAAGACCGCAAGCTGCACGCGTTCCCCGCGAAATCGCGGCCAGTGCGAGAATTCTTAACATAGAAGCGGAAATAACCCGCGCTCAAGCTGCAGGATGTGGATCGCTTCGAGCAGACGCAGCGTTAGGAGTAGGCCTTTCAGTTTCGGTTTGAGCGGCAGCCGATGCGCGGTGGACAAGGTCAGTGTGTTCCGCAGCACTGCCTGCATCTGGCTGGTCCGGATTTAACGGGCGCTACTTTCTACCCCGCTGCCGTGAGCTGTGCGAATTATCGAGCACGTTGGGTTGGGACGCTAATGAGCGGACCGGAGCGGCGGCATTGTGGCGCTGAGCGACGCCCGCCGTCGCCGAGAAGCGCGCCTAGCCACCATTATCTGGCGGAGGCCGAGTCCCGAAAAATAGCCGAACTGCAGCCCACAAATAACCAATACGCAGGTTTGCCCGGCGGTCCAGGCCTGGGCATGGATAATTCCGGCAGGAATCACAACAACAAGCGTGAGCAGGATGATGG
This sequence comes from uncultured Alphaproteobacteria bacterium, assembly GCA_963816565.1. GTDB lineage: Bacteria > Pseudomonadota > Alphaproteobacteria > Rhizobiales > Xanthobacteraceae > BOG-931. The sequence continues at coordinate 147,929 of CAWFLM010000036.1, forward strand.
GGACCAGGATCAGCACTTTAAAGCGCTGTGCCAGCACCATTCCCGCCAAGAAGCTTATGACTGCAGCCGCCAGCATGGGTGTTCCCTTACCGAGGCTTACGTTCGATCCGAACACGTTATTTTTTTATTAATTTTGCAGTGCAGCATCGACTGGCACGACGCCACTTGCCAGATCCAACACGCGTGCTGGGGTGACGTTCCGTTCCCAAGATCATTCCGTGAATTTGCAAACTAGCTGATTCGCGGCTGTTACGATGTCCTGGGTTTTCGGATCCGCGTGGTGCTCTTTGGCGTGCCTAGCGCCGCGGGCGCCCCAAGTGGCGTCGTCCCACAGAAATTGGCTTCGTTTTGCAGAACACCTCGCCGCTCCGCCGTCTACCGGGCTAATCGAAGGCTGTCCCGACAATCCGATCTAACGTCCGAGCTGTTATTCAACCCATGCTGGATTTAGCCACTGAATTTTTGGGCTGAGAACTGACATTTTGCCAACAGGTTGGCTCAGGCGGTCGCCCGAACGCGCACCTGCCAATCACCCGGAGGGCGCGTAGCATCACGTCCAGAATGACAAAACCGCGCACCAATGACCAGACATTCGAGAGGTCGCGGAAGCTAGAAGCGAAAGTCTCGAGGTATGAAATTGGCGATTTTCGACGCCGGTACAAAATATCCGGCAAATCCGTTAGGCACGACCACAACGCGCTTGTCTTCCATTTTATAAGTGTACTTCTGTACCTTCGCGCTCACAATGCCGAGAAGGCATTTGCGGTCCGCATCAAACAGTCCAGATCCAGAGGCTTCAGGGCTGCTGATTAGGGTATCGAACCTCATTCGAAGTTCAGGCGCAATTGTCATTGGAGATATTATTCGTGCGCGCGTAATTTCTTCTGGAACAGCGTCGATCACCTGCATATTGATCTGTGGAGCTCTTGTACAGAGCGGATTACGCCGTAACCGCAGACTGACGGGCAGGCGAGCCTCCTTCACAGCAAGGAGCGCTAAGTCGGTCGTTTCAAATGAACCTTCCCTGATGACCGTGGCAGGAAGCTCCTTGCCGGCGATCAGCACGCGCGGGTGGGTGAAAAATGGCCAGTGCCCTACGACATGAGCCGCGGTGATAACGGCCCCGTGGCCAAGATAAATTCCGTAACCTGTAAATTGTTTTTGAAATGGAGGAGTTTTGATAACGTTAACTGCATATATCTTTAGGGAGTCGTCGTCAGCAGTTTGCGCATGAGCCGTCACAAATGTGTGGCTTGCCAGCGTTGCGCCAACTACAAAGCCAAACCATCCAGTTGAACGCATCGCATCCCTAGTCAATCTGCTGGTGTCGGTGCAGAATGCTCATGATGGTTTTCGTCATCACTTGCACGCCAAGTCGCAGTCCTAGGAATTCCATTGTTGCCTCGATATTTTAGTGCGGTTCGGCCGGTCACCGGATACGAACTAGGAATGTCAAGGCTTAGTCGCGTAAGGCGGACACGATCTTAATCAACAGCCAAAACCCTGCTAGTCCGCCTGCAGCATAAGCCATTTGTTGCGGGTACTGGCAAAGTATTGCGGCATTCGAACAGATACCATTTGCCCAGTTGGTCGCGCTATTGGCGGCGGTGAAACCTACAAAGCTGGCGGCCGCGCTCAAGATTGCAAGCAACAGAACAATGTTTGCCATGTCGCTTCCCCCGTCGATGAAGTGATTCGTCGAAGACGAGTATATGCGCCCGATGTCTGGCAACAATCTGCAATCTGTAAAAAATCTGGGCATCGGGCGCGCGCTAACGTCGCATTCGCCTTGCAAGGCCCTAGAAAAATGCGAATATTCACGGCCTCCGGTCTGCGATCGCGCGCATTTCCCCAGTAACAATGGAGTGTGGCATGGACGATCTGATCAACTTCTTCGCGCTTCGGCCAGTATTCACCCACTACGGAATGAAGGTCGTCTGGTATGTTTATTTGTTCAATGCATGTCTCCAACTATACATCGCAGTGAACGGAATCGTCAGAGTTTTGACACTGAGAGGCATAAGCTGGGAAGCTTGGTCGCCAAATTTTTTTCCGCTCATACTAAGCATAATTGTCCAACTTGTACTTATCCGTCTGTTTCTCGAAGTGGCGGCTGTGATTCTTGCCAATGCGCGTCATACATAATAGGCGCGGCTGGCGCCTTGCCGATTCCAGGTTATCCCAACGGTGGCGCGGCCAGTCGAGCAATTGCGAACGGCAACAACGCTTTCACCAAGCGTTCGGAAGGCGCTCGGGAACCGTGCAAAGCCCACGATATCCGTCGCGGGCTGCTGACGCTCGCGATTTAGCGGTCAGGGCGCTACCGGCAGCTGGACAAGATTTCAGTCAAACCGGAATCATGATGTCGTTCGCGGGAGTGACGCCGATTCCCGCGGGCGCATGAAACTTTGATCGCTTAACGTCAAAGTGCCGGTGAGGACGTAGCCGTAAGTCGGATTGTAGCGGTACTGGACCTGGGCGAGCACCAGATAGGTGTTGGGTACGGCCAATGAAGACGGCACGGTGACGGACTGACCGACTGTGAGCGCCGTGCCACCGAGAGTATTGCTCCAGACGACCGAGGCCACGCCTTGGGCATTGATTGAGACCTCGGAGATGACCTCCTGAAGATTGGCGGCTGCGTAGGGCGCAATGATTGCGGGGCCGGCATTGAGGATGTTCGACATGTCGGCGTCGGTGATGTCGGTATATTGGCTCGATAAATCGGCCAGCGCGTGCGCGATCAACTTGACCTTCCGATCGGTGGCGATCCCCTGTGAAGCTTCGACGCTGCCTAGAAAAAGCGTCATCATCATCGGCAACAGCACGGCAAATTCGACAGCTGAAACGCCGCGGCACTCGTCGATGAAGCGCGCAAAACCGCACCACAGCCCGGCGGCGAGCGCGGCTAATGCGGGTGGGGTAGCGGGATGGGTCGTCGTCCTCATAGCGTGCCCCTCAAGATGACGCGTAAGGTTCGTTTTTGAAGACCGCAGTAGCAGCAAATAAATTGTAGCCGCCGTTGAGGTTGCTCAGATCAAAACCAAGCAAATTGACGAACACCGGATATTGGTAATAGAGCCGTAACATCACGATGTCGCCCGGCCCGCCGGGGTTGTAGCCGAGCGCCCCGGAATTGAAGGCACCGTTCGTGATCGGTAGGCCGAGATTGGCCGCAGCAAACGATGGATAGGTCTCGACGTCGACATAGACATCGCTGTTGCAGTTGAAGATGCCGTGGATTTTATTGCAGACCTGCGATTTGAATTGCGCCGCGGTCCAGCCGGCGGTTTGCGCTTGGCCAGTAAAGATGAGCCGCGCCGAAGCGGCCGCCGCCGTCTCCAGCGTCTGATTGGCGAAGAAGACTAGCGCCGTTTGCAGGATGGCAAACAGAGCGGCAAGGAACGGCGCCGCCAGCAGAGCGAATTCGATTGTCGTTCCAGCCGCGCTTTGCTTGACGAAGCCGCGGATAAGCGGCGATCCCAGCAGTCGAGCCGCTGGTGCGAAAAATATTGACGTCCAGTGCTTGTTCATGGCCGCTCTCGGAACAAAAAAAAGGCCGCTTCTGGGACCTGCTGATAGTGTCTTACGCATGCAATTCGCCGGCGCCGGTACTGTGGCCATGGCGGAAATTCGGATCGAAAAAGTTGTCCGGGAAATTAACGCCGTTGGCGGCGAGATCAGGCAGATAACGCGGTCGAATACCGGTTGCCTGAAACTGACCGCTGATGGAATTCTCGTTTCCAGTTGGCGTGCGCACGAACTTATAGATCTCCTGCATGAGGATCGTGCTGCCTTCGAGGCCGGTTATTTCGGAAACGCTGGTCACACGCCGTTTGCCGTCGGCAAAGCGCTGCAGTTGCACGATGACACGAACGGCGGATGCGATCTGCGCACGAATGCTTGCAACCGTCGCTGGCACGCCGGCCATGCCGACCATTTGCTCCAATCGGGCAATCACATCGCGCGGCGTATTAGCGTGAATGGTTGTCATGGAACCTTCGTGACCGGTATTCATGGCCTGCAGCATGTCAAAGGCTTCCTCGCCGCGGCACTCGCCGAGGATAATGCGATCCGGACGCATGCGCAGCGCGTTTCTGACCAATTCCCGTTGCGTTATTGCGCCCTTGCCCTCGAGGTTTGACGGCCGCGTCTCTAAGCGAATGACATGCGGCTGTTGAAACTGAAATTCAGCGGCGTCTTCGATCGTGACCAACCTTTCAAGCCCGGAAATTGAGCCCGACAGAGCATTCAACAGCGTTGTTTTGCCGGAACCCGTGCCTCCTGACACGATGAGCGAAACACGGTTGCGTACCGTGGCGGAGAGCAGCTGAGCAATGGGTTGCGACAACGCCCCGATCGCGACCAATCGCTCAAGATTGAAGGGCTTGGTCGGGAACTTACGAATTGAGACTACCGGACCATCAATTGCGATCGGCCGTAGTACGACATTGACCCGAGAGCCGTCGCTTAATCGCGCATCACAAAGCGGTTGCAACTCATCGACACGACGCCCTACCGCCGCAACAATCTTGTTGATAATCCGCAGAAGATGCGCGTCGTTTTTAAACCGCACCGGGGTTTGCTCAAGGACGCCCTTACGCTCGACATAGACACAGTTATGCCCATTGATCATAATGTCGCCGACTGTCGGATCTTTCAGCAGCGGCTCAAGTGAACCCAAGCCCGTCATCTCATGAAGGACTTCGGTGACAAACTCTTCGAGTTCCTGAGAATTGAGTGAAAGATTATCGGCCAGGACATACTGCGAGACGAGTTCGGAAACGTGCCGGCGGACCTCTTCCTCCGATAATTTTTCCAACGCTGAAAGGTTGATTTCTTCCAGCAAACGTTGATGCAGTCGTACTTTTGCGTCGAGCAACTTATTGCTCAGCGCCGAATCGTGTGAAGTGGCTTGCGAAATATTCGGGCGCGTCGACGCGCCTCGCTCCACGGCAGGAACGTCTGTTGCTGCCAGGTACGCCGCTGCGGGACTAATGTCCGGCAGGTGTATTGAACTGACGGGAAAGCGATCAACCATTGCCGCCTCAAGTCACCGACGGCTGGGAAAGCGAAAGCGAGACATTGGCACGCTGCGCCCGATTGGGCGTGCGGGAACGACCGAGCGCCGGAAATAGCGAACCAAATTTGGCGTTTGGCGGCATCATCAATCGCCTAATCGCCAATGCGATATCGCTGTTCTTTTGCACGTCATCGAGCGGAATACCCCGATCAATCGCTTCGCGCACAAGTTTGTAGTTATACGGCACGGCACACACGAACGCGCTGCCCAGGGCCTTCACAAGATCCGTGCGACGCAGTCCAGCGCCAAAGAGCTGATGTTTAACGCGATTGACGATCACGTTTGGCTTAGTCCGAGGCCCCAATTGCGTTGAGATATCTTGCAGCAGCTGCTTAGCCTTGCGCAGGCCCGGAACCGTCGCTTCGCTGACCAAAAACAATTTATTCGATCCGAGCAAAACATTCTCGGTCCACAACTCCCAGGTTTTCGGCATATCGACGATAATCTGATCAAAGGATTGGCAGACTATATTTAGCAATCGCCATGACGATATTGGCCGGCACAGATGTAATCTCGGTCGGCAGGTTTGGGGTGGCAATAACAGCTAGGCCGCTTGGATGATGGGACAACATACCCTCAAGCAATTGACGATCGAGCCGCTCCGGCTTTAGTTCGATTTCTTTCAAATTCAGCCGACCTTCAATGTCGAGGTAATCTGGAGAAGCGCCGTGATAAAAGTTGAGATCCATCAAGCAGGTTGACAATTTTTTCTTACCTTTGCCGCCGAGCAAAGTAAGCGCTGTCTGGATCGCGAGTGTCGTCGTGCCGACACCGCCGGCCACGGGAAGGAAGGTATAGATTTGACTTTCTTCGGTTTTGGTCCGCATCAGCCTGGCGCATGTCCGAAGTAGCTCAAGTGGCGCGACTGGCTTCACCAAAATATCCGCAACTTGCATCTGCACGAGCTTGCGAGCGACGATCTCGTTAAATCCGTCGACGATCACAATAACCGGCAGCTTTTGATCAAGCGAACCCAACAGATGCTGGAGTTCCAGCAGATCTTTTTGGTTTTCTTCAGCTGCGCCAATATCGACGATCATGACAGCGGCGTCGCGGAGCTCACGTTCGGCGATACGACCACTCAGGCCTTGCTCGACGATCGTGACCCTGAAATTGCCTTTGCCGCGAACGCCGATTTTGCGCTGTCAACGAAACTAGGGTCGGCGCTGAACAAGACCATCTGCGACTTGTTCTCGTCGTCTGCTAAACGGTCGTTTAGCATCGAGGTAACTCCAGCAGCTCAAACCGGCGCTCCAGCCACGGCTGAGCGATGTCGCAGGAAAAAGGAATGTTCAGGAGGCGCCGAACGGGCGCCTCGGTGCGGTCGCACGGACCCAGTTCTTTATTTGAGGTCGGTGGAAACCGTCGTGAAAATTGAGTTGAGGTTGCCGCCCAAGGCGGTGACGGCGACAACGATCGCGACCGAGACAAGCGATGCGATCAGAGCCGTATTCGATTGCGGTAGCAGCGGAAGTCATTTCGGATAAAACGCGAAAACATGTTCATGATTGGCCTCCTTTTGAACAAAGCTCTTGTACGCATCGATATGGTTGATTGCTAGTAAATCCCGTCAGTAAGATTACTTCGTTAGAGGTCATCGCATTCCGCTCGTCCAGAGCGAATATGAATCGTGGGTCAATTAGCGCGACAATCGGAGTAACGACATCAAACGGAGTGTGAGTGCGGACTAGCGCGAAGTTTCGGCAGGCGGACTTTCGTCCTTGATTTAATCGCTTGATGCGATGGCAGCGGTTGGCAATGACGCGGTCTATGTCGGGCGAAATGGCTTGACCGATAAGCCGGTAACGGCTTTTCGCTCCCAATTTCTGAAAGATACTGTGCAGATGAATTTTCACGGTTCCGCTGCTCAGTCCCAATTCGCGAGCGACCTCCTTATTTGACAAGCCGCGCGCAACCAGCGTCGCAACCTCGCGCTCGCGCGGGCTCAGCACCGGGGCACGCTTGCCGCCCGGGACCATCTCGACGGAGGCTGCTCTGCTGGCATACTCATCTCGGAAGGTGGCAATGCAACACTCATGCCAGATTGTTGCGCCGCTATGACACAGACCCACTTGGATCGACGCTGCGGGCTGTGGCTGACCACGACCCAGGGAACTCGTTAATTCCGGGACCAAGTTCGTGTTACCGATGAATTCTGGGAAGGGCTGAGGCTGGCCGTGGGGATTCCGTCCGAATTTGTGCCACAAGGGCTGCCACGCATGGACAAGCCGTGGCAATTCACGGCGGTGCCGACGCCTCCTATAGGGATCAGCGGCGCCAGTCTGGTCGCCACTTAGCTAGGCAAATCCCCGGTAGATTTTCGGCGGCGGCGCCAAGCGAGCAGTCCCAGAACTCCAACTCCAGTTGTGAAGAGAGGTAAGGCTGGCGGAAGTGGAGTGATTGATAAGTCATCGGGCAGCGTCACCAGCAATTGAAGATCGTAAGAGGGCACGTTTAGGGTAAAGATGTCAGTCGAGATCGCTAAGGTTAGGGCGTCACTAGAGATATAAAATTCATCCAGCCAAAATCGTTTCACTGCTGTCGCCAGATGGGTGCGGGCAGTAGGGGCTAACTGTACAATTTTGGCCATAGCCGGTGAGCGCGGTTCCGAACGGACTTAGGTCTGGTTCTGGAATCGGCGAACCCGCTTGATTGAGGATAGAGAAATCTGCAGACCACTGGTAGACAGCGGCAGTGGTCGTAGGATCGAGTTCGTTAAAAACCGGCAAAGGAAAGCTTTCAATTGCTTGAATTTCGATTTCAATGGGGCCATACGCCGATGGATTATACGACGCCGGCAGGTCACCCACGATTGACACGGTACCGTTCAGCGGCAGATTAAATGTGGCTGCTGTCGCGTGCTCGCGGCCGCCCGCAATGAAATTCGCAATGACGGGGTACCGCAACAACCTGTACAAGAAACGCATTACAACGCACGTCGTGTAGGGCCCATAGCGGTCCGGCAAATCACTCTACGGCATCCCAGTGCGCAGCAAAGGAAAAGATCGCGTTCATGATCTTGCGATCGTCAGCGCGGGCACAATTTAGGCTTTTCGGCATACAGTGGCTCGAAAAGAGCCCATTTGTCATCACTCAAATCAAACCGCATGATGCACCTCCGTACCACGGGTGAATTATGGTCGCTGTTGATTTTCAATGGGCTATCCGAGTTCGGACCTAATGCCGGTGAAATTGACCATTAATGGAAGTCAAAATTGTTAGAGGTCATCAAATAATGATACCAAGCAATTATTAGAGAGGAAAATCGATCACCTCAGCGGACCGATCGATGTCAGTGAAGTTAACGATCATCGAGCAAATCAAGGTGCTCGCCGACGAACACGACAAAACATTGGCACCATTGTCGGACGATCTGGCGTTACTTGAGTCTGGACTTAATTCCCTCTGCTTGGCCATTTTGATTATCCGTCTTGAGGACGTACTAGGATGTGATCCATTCAATGGTCACGATAATATCGTTCCAAATACGTTAGGCGATTTTGTGCGGGCCTATGAAATGTCTGCCCGCGAGCGGCGTCTGGCCAGCTAGACTAGCTTCATCTGCGACCAATTGATCAAGGTGGCAGCCGAGGCAGCGCTGGGGCTGCGGGCGAAGCTCGAAGTGTTCGGCACCGATTATCCCACACCTGATGGTACCTGCATTCGCGACTACATCCATGTCAGCGACCTCACGCATGCGCACTCGGATGCACTGCGCTATTTGCGCGCCGGCGGCAACTCGCTGACGCTCAATTGCGGTTACGGTCACGGTTTCTCCGTGCTCGAAGTGATCGAGACGGTGAAGCGGGTGTCGGGCGTCGACTTCAAGGTCGAGTACGCGCCGCGGCGCGATGGGCGATCCCGCGCGCATCGTTGCCGGCAGCGAGCGGATCCGCACTACGCTCGGCTGGCAGCCGCGGTTCGACGATCTCTGACCATCGTCGCCCACGCGCTCGATTGGGAGCGCGAGCTCGCAAACCGTCGAGCCAAGTCTGCGGGTGAAGGCATTGTGTCGCAAGACACACGATCGGCGGATTATCGCCCAACGACAGTGGTCAGTACGGCCACGTCGTGAAGTCCATGATGTTAGATTTATTTAAGCCCTAAGCAGCGGCGGGGCTAAATCAAACTCGCGGCGGGTCCTGCGCTTGATGTTCGCGCAAGTTTTTCAGCCGCCAACTTTCCTCTGTGTAGGTCAATCTAAAGCGTTGGGGCGCTCGCTCTCACCTCTTGCGATCGAGAGCAATCGTTCGCGCTCACCGCCGTCGGCAAGGGCTGGCGCGACCAGCGGTCTGCCAACGCAAGCATAGGCGAAGCCATGCCGATACATTTCCTCCGGCGGATAGACATTGCGGAGATCGATGACCACCGGGCATGACATCAGGTCGCGCAGGCGTTCAAGATTAAGCGCACGGAACTGTTCCCATTCGGTCGCGATGACGAGTGCATCAGCGGCTTCAGCGCAATCATAGGGGCTTTCACAATAAGTGACGTCTTTCAGCAAGCTTTGCGCCTGGGTCATGCCCGCCGGGTCGAAGGCGCGCACGCGCGCTCCCATGTCCTGCAGGGCGGTGATTAGGGCAATTGAGGGCGCTTCTCTCATATCATCGGTGTTGGGCTTGAAGGTGAGGCCGAGGACTGCGATGGTCTTGCCACGTAGTACGCCCCCGGCAAACATGGCCGACACTTTGCGGGCCATGGCACGCTTCCTGGTATCATTGACCGCGGCGACGGCCTCGAGGATGCGCAGGGGCACCTCGTGATCCTGGGCGGTCTTGATGAGGGCCCGCACATCTTTGGGAAAACAAGAGCCGCCGAAGCCGGGGCCGGCGTGCAGGAATTTACTGCCAATGCGGTTATCGAGACCAATGCCGCGGGCAACCTGCTGCACATCCGCGCCAACTTTTTCGCAGAGATCGGCAATTTCATTGATGAAGGTAATCTTGGTCGCGAGGAAGGCATTAGCAGCGTATTTTATGACCTCTGCCGTGCGCCGGGCCGTATAGAGGACGGGGATCTGATTTAGGTTCAACGGCCGATAGATCTCCGCCATAATCCTTTTTGCCCGCTCGTCGTGGCTGCCGACTACGATGCGATCGGGATGCTTGAAGTCGTGGATTGCCGCTCCCTCGCGCAAGAACTCCGGGTTTGACACGACGGCTATTTCGGCGTCTGGACGCGTTTCGTAGATGATGCGCTCGACTTCGTCGCCCGTGCCGACGGGCACGGTCGACTTGGTAATGACGACGGTGAAACCCTCCAGCGCAGCTGCTATTTCGCGGGCAGCTTGGTAGACGTAAGACAGATCCGCGTGGCCATCACCACGCCGCGACGGCGTGCCTACGGCAATAAAGACTGCGTCGGCGGTGCAGACTGATTCCTCAAGCGACGTAGTAAACAACAGTCTGCCGGCGCTGGCGTTTGAGCGCACGAGGTCACTTAACCCGGGCTCGTAAATTGGAATCTCGCCGCGCATCAACGCTGCAATTTTCGCGGCGTCCTTGTCGACACAAACGACCTGATGACCGAAATCAGCGAGACAAGCTCCGGAGACCAGTCCTACATAGCCAGTGCCGATCATTGCAATGCGCATGCCGCTCCGCCTTACTAACGCACGCGCATGGAGTTCCTGGGGAACGAAATATCGCTGCGTATTTTCCTAAAATACGCAGCTCATAGTCACTATTGTCAATGCCGCGCCATACCTATGGTCAACGCGACGACGGATATCGAGGGGTTGGTTGCTTGTCGTCGGTCTAGAACGATCGACTGCCAAAGCGAGTGGCGACACCTGACCTCCGAAAAGCTGCCGGGGCTGGCCGACGATAATTCCGGGCGCCATGGAAGTATAGCGCCGGAAAGGAAGGGGCCGTGATTTTACGAGGAAGAGGAGCAGGAAAACCGCTGCTAGCTGGTGGCCGCAGCCATAGCAACCGTCGTTTGTTTTGGCAAACCGAGTAATCCTATAGACGGTCTAGACACGATTTCAATCGCATCGACTACAGTTAACAGCGCATTTGCAAGCTCTCGCGCCCTCTCGATCGATAGTGTAACTAAATCAAACTCACTGACCTCGCTATAGAGCGCGTTCTCAATCTCCAACGTGACGGTTGCCTGCTCAACGGACAGAAAGTCCGCCGTTATTGACACCTCATCGCCGTCGTCAGCTTGAACTGCAATGCGCATGATCATTGTCTCCTCAAATTAGAGCATACTTCAAATCTCCTTGAAGCCGATGAACACGTCCTACAAAACTTTAATTGAACACTGTCGATCCGGTTTATGCGGTTCACTCGAAAACGTTTTAAGTCGAAGCGTCGATCAGCGAACCGGACGCTCGATGAGATTGGGGTTGATGACGGATCGTTTTCGCGCTGGGATATATGGTCAGCGAGATCATCGCTAAAGCCAACGGTATCCCGACTATGGCCGATCACGGCAAAACTAAGACTTTTTAAGGTCCTGCCGTTAGGCGCGGCAGCGGTTACCGCTCTGAGAAACGCCACTACATCCCTATGTTACCTCCAGTGGCAAGGTTACCTGCTCATGTTACCTCCGGTGATAAGGTTAATGCATTGAAAAGCTAAGTCGCACTTGCGTTCCGACCGTAGAAAGGGTTCAGTAACAAATGGAGAGCCCGGACCTTTCCTTAACAAAGGTTGCAGAACAATGAAAATGCCGAAGCACGCCGGATTAGCACTTGCGTTGACGCTCGGCCTTGGGCGGCGCTGCCGGGCATCGGCCATGCCGCCACCTATAATTTAAACATCGGCAGCAATGGTAATGTTCTCGCAACTCCGGTCGGAACCGTCGACATAACCGATACCGGCGGGGCGACGCTCACGTACCAGTTTGAGATGACCTCGGGCAGCTTGTCGGAGGTCTATATGGACGTGACTGGGAATGTCACTGGGGAATCGGACGGCGTTGGAACGAGTGATCTGGACTCCACTGTCCCCAACTGCGTTTGGAAATTTCACACGACGCGTTTAAGCATTCCGCTTTCTTGATGCGGGGTCCGAATGCGACGGTTACGTTCACGGGGTCTAACCTTGCCGCGGCTTTTACGCTTTTGATGGCAACATCGACATGTTCTCCGCTGCTACCACATCCATCTGGTTTTGTCGGTGACACGCCAACAACGCCTCTCCCGGCTACGCTGCCGTTATTTGCTGGCGGACTGGCGGGGATGGGACTGCTGGCAAAAAGACGGAAGCGGAACACCGCGGCTGCAAACGCGGTTGCCTGACCAAAACTAGGTCGGATCTAGGTAGACCTCCCCTCAAATCTCCTTGTCCAGTGCCGGGTCAGGCCCGCAACACTAGCGGTGCAGTTGTGTTCCGGCGCGGTCTCTTATGTTGCCCTGGTGGGACGAGCTCTGTTTTGAACTCGTTGAGGGCGCGGCGCCAATGAAATGCCGATGGGGTCTAAACCGGTCGGCGGCCTAGGTTGGAACTGTCTTCTGCGACGGCTGCGTCGCCACGGTCCCCAACCCTAATGATCGAATTTCCCCGCGATATTTGGTTCGAGGACCTTTGCCGCTGAAATGTCGGCATTGCCGCCGGCCAAATCGCCCTTCTTCAGCTTGGCGAAGCCGCGGCCGTAGAGCGCGCTTGGTAGCTTTAAATCAATCCGCAATGCTGAGTTATAATCAGCGATAGCCAGATCCCACTGGCCTAATTTGAGGTAAGTAAAGCCGCGGGAATCAAAGGTGGCGGCGACATTCGGCTCCAGTTGAATTGCTTGATTGCAATCAGCCAATGCTCCCTGTAGGTCGCCGGTTTTAGCGCGGGTCCAGCACCGGTCACCCCATCCGGCTCGTAACGCGGGTTGAAGACGAATTGCCGCGTCAAAATCTTTCGTGGCAGTGTCATTGTCCCCCTTTTCAGGTACGTGGCACCACGATTAAAAAAAGCGTCGGCGTAATTTGGATCAATGTTAATTGCAGCATTAAAGTCTTGGATGGCGCGATCAAGGTCGCCCTGTTTTTGGTAAGCCACGCCGCGGTTGTTGAGAGGCTTCGCGTAACCCGGATCAAGATTTATCGATTTGTCATAGTCCTGTATGGCTAGCTCATATTGTCCTTCTTTGCTGAATGCATTTCCACGATTGTTGTAAGCGATCGCTAGAACTTTTGGATTATCGGCGTCGGATTTGATGAGCGCTGAACAGCCACAAATCTGTGGCTCGGCTGATGAGTGGTCCCTGCCGTTGCACAATTCGACATTGCTGATTGCGGAGGTCTGCGCCACTGCGCAGGTTACGACCAGAGTCAGGGTCAGTGCCGATACTGCACCACAAACCACGCGGTGAAATGCATCGCATTTCATATCAACATCCTATTGGATGAAGCTACATCGGAATGAAAACCAGCGTACAGCTGCGATACGCCTAACGCGGCACTTAATTTGTAAAATAGCACAGAAATGATTTTTTTGCCCAAGACAAGATTCACGTCAAGAGCTGAGGCTTGCTGCGACTGCTTCGTTATAGAGCGCCGTCGCATTTCGGGCAACGCGCTCCGGATAATGCGTCCGAAAGCGCCTTATTTTTCTTCGATTAGCGTAGAGAATTTGACCGAGCCGTCCTTCAAAATCTCGACGCGGGAGGCTGTCCCTCGAATGCCCATCGTCCCAATAGGGGTGTCGACCTTCATGCTTCCGGTATGGGCGACGTCGCCTGCAATGAAGGTGAACGTGCCTTTGGTCAGACTGATCAAGCTCGAATTCGAATGGCCATGCGGATCATAGACGAATTCATCCACTGCCATTCGCGCATTGCTGGAAACGTTGAATGAGCTTCCATCGGCGAACGCAATGCCGAGTTTGCCGTCGGGGCCAGTCTGGATAATGTCGCCGCGATAGACCAAATCGCCCACCTTGGTTTCGCCGTTATCGCTGGTAGGCAGATTAGCCTGAACCATAATCGCGGCGGGATGCTCGATGGGCCACCCCGTTCACCGTCAAGACTTTTCCGATCGGACTGGCGTCCGAAGGTGGCGCAGCCCCGCCCTGGCCCCAAGCCACGCCTGGCAGCAAGCCACATATGCCAAGGCAGAGTGCTAAAAATGGGCCTATACGTGCGCTCAAACGGTCCTCCACCCAGTGCCAGAGGAACTGTGCAAAGCCAATGACGCTGAATTTGTAAGGAAATATTAGTCCTTTTTTCCAGGTGGATCAATTGGCCTGAATGCTTTGCGATCAATCGGGGGACGGAACCGCCGCGATGGGAAAGGTTATTTCACGGGTAGGCTGCACCTTAGACCGAGGCGGCCTGAGGGGTGGGGTATACCCCGCTGCGGCGACAGCGCTCCGGACGGTAAACTTAATCGATATAACCCAGGTTTTACCTTCCGAATTTTCACACAAAAGCCGAGAAAAGATGTAAGATTTTCTTAATCTTGGGCAGGACCCGGCGGCAGCGGGCTTGGGGGACCTCACCCAAAGAATAAGGCGCCAGGGCGTCTATACGGAGATGCAGGATGTTGCGCGGGGCCACACCTGCGGCAGCCTTTTTTGACGTTGAAGTTGGCTCTCCTCGTGAACCAACTAACGCGCCTGCCATTGGCCGATTGCAAACGGTGCTGGGCTCGGTCGTCTCACGCGAGAAAATGTCGCTGCTCGGGCCGCCGTCGGCGATCCCGTTTATCAAGGCGATGTAATCGAGACTGGCGTCGACGGCTGTGTCGGCATCGCATTCGCCGATGGGACTAAATTGCATCTTGGCGCCGACACACACCTGGTTCTGGATCAATTCGTATGCGGCCCCGACAAATCGGCTTACGCGGCATTTCTGCGTATTGTTAAAGGCAAGTTCGGCATTGTTGGCGGTGAGGTGGCAGCCGCCGGCCGCCTGATTATCGATACCCCTAGCGCACAAATTCGAGGCACAGCGCCGGCCGCCGGAATAGGCAGCGTGGTCTTCGGCATTCTCACCTTTAGCCTTATTCATGAGTTGAAGGCTGCACCCGTTGATACTGCTGTGCTTGATGACGGGATGATCGACTACAATGATCTCAAGCACGGCATTTTCGAGATCCACACCAAGGACGGCAAGACGATCGTCGTTGACGACGTCACAAAAACTTACGTGGTGAACCTGGGCTCGGCCTCAGAGTTCGCAAATAGCCCAACGCAAATGGCGCAGCTGCATGGCGACTATATAGAGGCGCAGACGCTCCATTCGCAGGCCATAGAAGATCCTTTTATCCAGCAATACCAGCACGCTTTTGCCCAGCCGCAATCCTTCGGCAACAGCGGCAGTTCAACCTCTGACGCGATTTTGGCTGGCAATACTCAGCCACCACCGCCGGAACCGCCGCTGTCTCCGACAACGATATCAATAAAAACTACTAGCTCTGACACTCCCACGACGATCACCACCTTTGTCGATGCGGGGCCCGCGCCACCGCCGCCGCCTACGGTGAAACCGGCCCCTGCACTCGGGATTGAAAGCCCGAATGTCACAGTTGGAGGAGGCTCAGGTGGGGAAGGATTGCCATTCCATCTGAACCTTGGCGTGACGCTCAACGGTGGTGATCTCTACACCCTGGTGGTGAGCAATATCCCGGTCGGGGGGACCTTGAGCGATGGAACAGTTGCCGACACATTTATGGCTACGGCGGGTCATACCTCCGTCAATGTCAGCGGTTGGCAGTTCGCCGACCTGACACTCACGGCGCCTAACGATCCAAACTTCGCGCTGGTTGTGACCGCGACCGCGGTGGGCCCGGGCGGCGTCAGTGAGCCGGGAATTGGTAGCGTGCCGGTGACGGTCAACCCGCTACCCCCAACCGTGGCGCCGATGGCAGGCCTCGGCAACGGGGCAGGCGCGCCCATCCTGCTCAATCTCGACACCGGCATCGTGATCAACAGCGAGGCCGGTCCTAATGGCGACAAGGTGCCCAACACCCTCTATTCGGTGACGATCAGCAACATTCCGAGCGGGGATACGCTCAGCAACAGCAATGGCGATCTGCCGCCGATCGTCAATGGCAGTGTCACGCTCAACTCCGCGGCGCTGGCGAATGGCGATCTCAATGGCCTGGCAATCACCCCGGTCGACGGCACCAACTTCTCTTTGACCATTGCGGCGGTCGAGACTGACCATGATTCACCTCCTGACCTCAGCGCGCCGACAATCGGAACCGAAGCAGTAACGGTCAACCCGCTGGGACCGACCGTCGACGTCACGCAGCTTCCTATAGATAATCTTCAGTTGGATTTTCTCAGTGGCGGCTTGCATGGGGTTTCGATCCCCCTGGCCGGGCAAGTGCTCTTCACCTACGGCGGCGCCACCTATAGCACCGCCTATGTGCCAGGCAGCGGAACGGTCGCCGAACCGTCAGCGGTGGTGAACGGAGCGGTGACGGAGCCCTTCGATGTGCCGTCCGGCCTGGTGACCATCAATGCGCAAGGCGACCTCGTCTATAACGAAAACAACTTCCAATTTTTGTCGCAAGGCGAAACGATCCAGTACTTCGTCAATTTCGAAGTCGAGCAGGGACCATATGTCGTCGATGAGGTGTTGCCACTGACGATCGTCGGCGGCAATGAGCCGCCGTATATCGTGTCGGCGTCGCCGAATCCCACTCCGATCCTGGCGCCGGCTAGTGCAACGCCAGATCCGATTGTCGAAAGTGGCACTATTACTTTTGCCGATCCCAATTGGCATGACACACACACCGTGTCGTTCGCCTACAACTCGTCGAGCACGATCACCAGCCTCGCGGGGTCGACAAGCCTGTCACTGACGCAGGAGCAGGCGCAGCAGCTCGGCGTGTTCGCGGTGCCGTCGACTCCGGCGCAGGATTCGTACACGGCGACGCTGCAACCGAGCCGAAAACGTCGGCATGGCGGATTGGACTTTCACCGTCGACCCGGCAGCAGTCAATGCGCTAGCGTTCGGAACGGTGGTGACAGAGGTTTATGACGTCTTCGTCACCGACGAATGGGGCGCCAGCACCGAACAGCAGGTCGTCGTCCTGGTCGACGGCCCACCGCAGTGGATTGGAACAGTCGGCAACTGGGACGATACGGCGGACTGGAGTACCGGTTCGCTGCCAAGACCGACCGATCCGGTGGACATTCCATCACCGTCAGCCGGCCGTGCGCCGGTCGAGGTTATCCTTACGGATGCCCAAACCATTGCCGACCTGGAAATAGACGCGGGCGCGACTTTCAAGATCTCCGACGGCGGCTCGCTCACGGTTTCTGGCGCTAGCTCTCAGACGGTATCGCTCGCCATTTCCGATAGCGGGTTGATTGAGCTTGGTTCGTCTGGTGATCCCACGACGCTCACGTTCGGCGGCACATTTACAGTGCAGAGCGGTGGCGCCATCGAAATGCTGGGCGTCGGCGCTGATAACATGATCGCCGCCACCTCAAGCGGCGCGATACTCGACAACTACGGCACCATTTCGGGCACCGGCCAAATTGGCGGCGGCGGCGTCGATCTGACGCTGGAGAATTACGGCGACATTGCCGCGGTATCGCTCACCGGCACCGAGCTCATCATCAATACCGGCAGCAACGCCATCATCAACGAGTCTGGCGCCACGCTGGAGGCGCAGAGCGGCGGCACGCTGGAGATTGACAGCAACGTCACCAACACGGGCGCGACCATTAAGGCGGACGACGGCGGCATTGTTGAGCTGGTCAGCGACACCGTCACCGGCGGCACCATCGCGCTCAACGGCTTGAGTGCGGCGACGACGCTGCAGATCGAGGGCACCGTCACGCTTGCCAGCGGCACGAATTTGACGCTGAGCGACTACGCCGGCAACGCCATTGTCAGCAGCCACGACGAAGTGCCTGGCGCCGCCACGCTGGTCAATCGAGGCACTATCAGCGGCGCCGGCACCATTGGCGACGGCAGCGGCGGCGTCGATCTGACGCTGGAGAATTACGGCGACATTGCCGCGGTATCGCTCACCGGCACCGAGTTGAACCTCAATACCGGCAGCAACGCCATCATCAACGAGTCTGGCGCCACGCTGGAGGCGCAGAGCGGCGGCACGCTGGAGATTGACAGCAACGTCACCAACACCGGCGCGACCATTAAGGCGGACAACGGCGGCATTGTTGAGCTGGTCAGCGACACCGTCACCGGCGGCACCATCGCGCTCAACGGCTTGAGTGCGGCGACGACGCTGCAGATCGAGGGCACCGTCACGCTTGCCAGCGGCACGAATTTGACGCTGAGCGACTACGCCGGCAACGCCATTGTCAGCAGCCACGACGAAGTGCCTGGCGCCGCCACGCTGGTCAATCGAGGCACTATCAGCGGCGCCGGCACCATTGGCGACGGCAGCGGCGGCGTCGATCTGACGCTGGAGAATTACGGCGACATTGCCGCGGTATCGCTCACCGGCACCGAGTTGATCCTCAATACCGGCAGCAACGCCATCATCAACGAGTCTGGCGCCACGCTGGAGGCGCAGAGCGGCGGCACGCTGGAGATTGACAGCAACGTCACCAACACCGGCGCGACCATTAAGGCGGACGACGGCGGCATTGTTGAGCTGGTCAGCGACACCGTCACCGCCGGCACCATCGCGCTCAACGGCTTGAGTGCGGCGACGACGCTGCAGATCGAGGGCACCGTCACGCTTGCCAGCGGCACGAATTTGACGCTGAGCGACTACGCCGGCAACGCCATTGTCAGCAGCCACGACGAAGTGCCTGGCGCCGCCACGCTGGTCAATCGAGGCACTATCAGCGGCGCCGGCACCATTGGCGACGGCAGCGGCGGCGTCGATCTGACGCTGGAGAATTACGGCGACATTGCCGCGGTATCGCTCACCGGCACCGAGTTGAACCTCAATACCGGCAGCAACGCCATCATCAACGAGTCTGGCGCCACGCTGGAGGCGCAGAGCGGCGGCACGCTGGAGATTGACAGCAACGTCACCAACACCGGCGCGACCATTAAGGCGGACGACGGCGGCATTGTTGAGCTGGTCAGCGACACCGTCACCGCCGGCCAGATCAATATTGATGGCACCGTCGCGCTATCTGGGGGCACGGTCAGTGGCAGCGCTATAAGCAATGCCGGGGATCTAGAGGTAGATGGCGGTACAAATATTATCAGCAACGTGACTGTCACGGATGTCGGCAGCAGTAGCCAGCTCACTGTCGTGAGCGGGACGCTGACCCTCGACAGCGATTCTTTCAATGGTGGCCTGATTACAATCACCATTGAACCTGGGGCGACGCTCAACGTCGACAATAGTCTTATCGGCGATGCCATTCTCCACAATCTGGGTGGCACGCTTAACGTGTCGAACAGCACCATCGAGACCATCAATAGCACTTTGTCCGGGAACAACACCGTCGAGCCTGGCCAAACTTTCACCCTGGTCGACGAACTAGTCACAGGCGCCATCACCAATGAAGGCACAATCCAAATCGAGACCAAAGGCTCACCCCCCCACGGTGTGATCTTTGACGGCGTGGCAGTCACGAACGTTGCCCCCGGCGACGGCATTGAAGTGGGCGTAACTAGCACGCCGACATTCTTGCTTGAAGACGGTGCGACGATCAGCGGTGGCTTTCTGACGATTACGTCCGGCTCAACGCTCGATGTTGAGAGGGGCACAAGCGGTCCCGGCGCGGTACTGGATGGGGTTTTGATCACTAACAATGGCGTCATCAAAGTTGGCAGCGGCGAGCTCGACATCAAGAGCACGACGATCACCGACAACAGCGGCGGCACTGAAGAGATCGACAGCGGCTCGGAGCTACTGGTCGACAACGCGCATCTGGTGCTCAACGGCGACGGCAGCGGCAAGGTGACACTGGCCGGCACGGCGCTGATCACCGGGGCGGCGGCGACCGACGAACTGGAGAACGTCAACAAGACCATCGCCGGGGCCGGCACGATCAGCAACCTGGAGCTGGTCAATGACAGCGCCGGCACGATCGAGGCCACTGGGCTGCTGGTGCTCAACACCGGGACCAACACGATCAGCAATGCCGGGCTGCTGGAAGCGACCGGCAGCGGCATCCTGCAGATCGACAGCAACGTCATCAATACCGGTCCCGGCGGACTGCTGAAGGCGACGGCGGGCGGCGAGCTCGACATCAAGAGCACGACGATCACCGACAACAGCGGCGGCACTGAAGAGATCGACAGCGGCTCGGAGCTGCTGGTCGACAACGCGCATCTGGTGCTCAACGGCGACGGCAGCGGCAAGGTGACACTGGCCGGCACGGCGCTGATCACCGGGGCGGCGGCGACCGACGAACTGGAGAACGTCAACAAGACCATCGCCGGGGCCGGCACGATCAGCAACCTGGAGCTGGTCAATGACAGCGCCGGCACGATCGAGGCCACTGGGCTGCTGGTGCTCGACACCGGGACCAACACGATCAGCAATGCCGGGCTGCTGGAGGCGACCGGCAGCGGCATCCTGCAGATCGACAGCAACGTCATCAATACCGGTCCCGGCGGACTGCTGAAGGCGACGGCGGGCGGCGAGCTCGACATCAAGAGCACGACGATCACCGACAACAGCGGCGGCACTGAAGAGATCGACAGCGGCTCGGAGCTACTGGTCGACAACGCGCATCTGGTGCTCAACGGCGACGGCAGCGGCAAGGTGACACTGGCCGGCACGGCGCTGATCACCGGGGCGGCGGCGACCGACGAACTGGAGAACGTCAACAAGACCATCGCCGGGGCCGGCACGATCAGCAACCTGGAGCTGGTCAATGACAGCGCCGGCACGATCGAGGCCACTGGGCTGCTGGTGCTCGACACCGGGACAACACCATCACCAATGCCGGGCTGCTGGAGGCGACCGGCAGCGGCATCCTGCAGATCGACAGCAACGTCATCAATACCGGTCCCGGCGGACTGCTGAAGGCGACGGCGGGCGGCGAGCTCGACATCAAGAGCACGACGATCACCGACAACAGCGGCGGCACGGAAGAGATCGACAGCGGCTCGGAGCTGCTGGTCGACAACGCGCATCTGGTGCTCAACGGCGACGGCAGCGGCAAGGTGACACTGGCCGGCACGGCGCTGATCACCGGGGCGGCGGCGACCGACGAACTGGAGAACGTCAACAAGACCATCTCCGGGGCCGGCACGATCAGCAACCTGGAGCTGGTCAATGACAGCGCCGGCACGATCGAGGCCACTGGGCTGCTGGTGCATCGACACCGGGACCAACACGATCACCAATGCCGGGCTGCTGGAGGCGACCGGCAGCGGCATCCTGCAGATCGACAGCAACGTCATCAATACCGGTCCCGGCGGACTGCTGAAGGCGACGGCGGGCGGCGAGCTCGACATCAAGAGCACGACGATCACCGACAACAGCGGCGGCACTGAAGAGATCGACAGCGGCTCGGAGCTACTGGTCGACAACGCGCATCTGGTGCTCAACGGCGACGGCAGCGGCAAGGTGACACTGGCCGGCACGGCGCTGATCACCGGGGCGGCGGCGACCGACGAACTGGAGAACGTCAACAAGACCATCGCCGGGGCCGGCACGATCAGCAACCTGGAGCTGGTCAATGACAGCGCCGGCACGATCGAGGCCACTGGGCTGCTGGTGCTCAACACCGGGACCAACACGATCAGCAATGCCGGGCTGCTGGAGGCGACCGGCAGCGGCATCCTGCAGATCGACAGCAACGTCATCAATACCGGTCCCGGCGGACTGCTGAAGGCGACGGCGGGCGGCGAGCTCGACATCAAGAGCACGACGATCACCGACAACAGCGGCGGCACTGAAGAGATCGACAGCGGCTCGGAGCTACTGGTCGACAACGCGCATCTGGTGCTCAACGGCGACGGCAGCGGCAAGGTGACACTGGCCGGCACGGCGCTGATCACCGGGGCGGCGGCGACCGACGAACTGGAGAACGTCAACAAGACCATCGCCGGGGCCGGCACGATCAGCAACCTGGAGCTGGTCAATGACAGCGCCGGCACGATCGAGGCCACTGGGCTGCTGGTGCTCAACACCGGGACCAACACGATCAGCAATGCCGGGCTGCTGGAAGCGACCGGCAGCGGCATCCTGCAGATCGACAGCAACGTCATCAATACCGGTCCCGGCGGACTGCTGAAGGCGACGGCGGGCGGCGAGCTCGACATCAAGAGCACGACGATCACCGACAACAGCGGCGGCACTGAAGAGATCGACAGCGGCTCGGAGCTACTGGTCGACAACGCGCATCTGGTGCTCAACGGCGACGGCAGCGGCAAGGTGACACTGGCCGGCACGGCGCTGATCACCGGGGCGGCGGCGACCGACGAACTGGAGAACGTCAACAAGACCATCGCCGGGGCCGGCACGATCAGCAACCTGGAGCTGGTCAATGACAGCGCCGGCACGATCGAGGCCACTGGGCTGCTGGTGCTCAACACCGGGACCAACACGATCAGCAATGCCGGGCTGCTGGAAGCGACCGGCAGCGGCATCCTGCAGATCGACAGCAACGTCATCAATACCGGTCCCGGCGGACTGCTGAAGGCGACGGCGGGCGGCGAGCTCGACATCAAGAGCACGACGATCACCGACAACAGCGGCGGCACTGAAGAGATCGACAGCGGCTCGGAGCTACTGGTCGACAACGCGCATCTGGTGCTCAACGGCGACGGCAGCGGCAAGGTGACACTGGCCGGCACGGCGCTGATCACCGGGGCGGCGGCGACCGACGAACTGGAGAACGTCAACAAGACCATCTCCGGGGCCGGCACGATCAGCAACCTGGAGCTGGTCAATGACAGCGCCGGCACGATCGAGGCCACTGGGCTGCTGGTGCTCAACACCGGGACCAACACGATCAGCAATGCCGGGCTGCTGGAAGCGACCGGCAGCGGCATCCTGCAGATCGACAGCAACGTCATCAATACCGGTCCCGGCGGACTGCTGAAGGCGACGGCGGGCGGCGAGCTCGACATCAAGAGCACGACGATCACCGACAACAGCGGCGGCACTGAAGAGATCGACAGCGGCTCGGAGCTACTGGTCGACAACGCGCATCTGGTGCTCAACGGCGACGGCAGCGGCAAGGTGACACTGGCCGGCACGGCGCTGATCACCGGGGCGGCGGCGACCGACGAACTGGAGAACGTCAACAAGACCATCGCCGGGGCCGGCACGATCAGCAACCTGGAGCTGGTCAATGACAGCGCCGGCACGATCGAGGCCACTGGGCTGCTGGTGCTCAACACCGGGACCAACACGATCACCAATGCCGGGCTGCTGGAAGCGACCGGCAGCGGCATCCTGCAGATCGACAGCAACGTCATCAATACCGGTCCCGGCGGACTGCTGAAGGCGACGGCGGGCGGCGAGCTCGACATCAAGAGCACGACGATCACCGACAACAGCGGCGGCACTGAAGAGATCGACAGCGGCTCGGAGCTACTGGTCGACAACGCGCATCTGGTGCTCAACGGCGACGGCAGCGGCAAGGTGACACTGGCCGGCACGGCGCTGATCACCGGGGCGGCGGCGACCGACGAACTGGAGAACGTCAACAAGACCATCTCCGGGGCCGGCACGATCAGCAACCTGGAGCTGGTCAATGACAGCGCCGGCACGATCGAGGCCACCGGGCTGCTGGTGCTCAACACCGGGACCAACACCATCAGCAATGCCGGGCTGCTGGAAGCGACCGGCAGCGGCATCCTGCAGATCGACAGCAACGTCATCAATACCGGTCCCGGCGGACTGCTGAAGGCGACGGCGGGCGGCGAGCTCGACATCAAGAGCACGACGATCACCGACAACAGCGGCGGCACTGAAGAGATCGACAGCGGCTCGGAGCTACTGGTCGACAACGCGCATCTGGTGCTCAACGGCGACGGCAGCGGCAAGGTGACACTGGCCGGCACGGCGCTGATCACCGGGGCGGCGGCGACCGACGAACTGGAGAACGTCAACAAGACCATCTCCGGGGCCGGCACGATCAGCAACCTGGAGCTGGTCAATGACAGCGCCGGCACGATCGACGCCACCGGGATCCTCGTGCATCGACACCGGACAACACCATCAGCAATGCCGGGCT
>CAWFLM010000037.1:0-71928 GCA_963816565.1 uncultured Alphaproteobacteria bacterium
CCGGAAATCAGGCCATTCAGACCGTCCAGGCGGGCCTCAAGGCCATTTATTGCTCCGGTTGGCAGGTAGCTGGCGATGCCAATTGGGCCGGCGAGGTCTATCCGACCAGAGTCTTTACCCGGTCGACTCGGTGCCCAAGATGGTCGAGCGCATCAACAACGCCTTGCTGCGCACCGATCAAATTCATCACATGGAGGGCAACCACGACATCGACTGGCTCGCCCCGATCATCGCCGATGCGGAGGCTGGATTCGGCGGCAACTTGAACGCCTTCGAGCTCACCAAGGCGCTGATCCGCGCCGGCGCCGCGGCGGTGCATTTCGAAGATCAGCTATCGTCCGCCAAGAAGTGCGGCCACCTGGGCGGCAAGGTGTTGGTCTCGACCGCCGAAGCGATCAACAAGCTGGTGGCTGCGCGCCTGGCGGCCGACGTCATGGGGGTGCCGACGGTGGTCATCGCACGCACCGACGCCGATGCGGCGGACCTGCTGCTGACCGATCATGATCCGCGCGATACGCCGTTCCTGACCGGGCAGCGCTCCAGCGAGGGATTCTTCTTGTGAAGGCCGGCATCGAGCAAGCGATTGCGCGCGGCCTGGCCTACGCGCCGTACTGCGATCTCATCTGGTGCGAAACCTCCAAGCCCGAGATGAACGAGGCGAAGCGGTTCGCGGCGGCAGTTTTCGCCAAGTTCGGGGAAACGCTTGCTTACAACCCCTCGCCGTCATTCACACTGGGGGGCAAAACTGAATGCAGCAGCCATGAAAAGATGGCGCGAAGAGTTGGCAGCCTTGGGTTATCGCTTCCAATTCATCACGCTTGCCGGTTGGCACGCGCTGAATCTTTCGATGTTCGAGCTGGCCGCCGCGTACAGCGCAGACGGCATGCTCGGCTACTCGCAGTTGCAGCAGCGCGAATTCGGCCAGGAGCCCTTGGGCTATCGAGCGACCAAGCATCAGGCCTTTGTCGGTACCGGCTATTTTGACGCCGTGCAGACGGCGATCAGCGCGAAGAGCTCCACAGTCGCGATGGCAGGCAGCACCGAGACCGAGCAATTCACGGCACCGCCGGCGTCGGCACCGTCGCCGCAACGCGTGGTGGCATAAAGGCGATGAGCGGAGACCTCGCCGCGCCGGATGTAGCGGCCGCAGCGGCTGCTGCGCCCGCTTCTCCGGCAATGGTGGGCACGACGGCGAGGATATGCGGTAACGATTGCCGAACATTTTCGCCTCTACAACGAGGAATTCGGCCACATAACCCGGCGGGCCGCGCGGAATTTTCTTGCCCAGGACTGGCATACCGCGCAGCTCGACGCGGTCGCACGCATCGAGTTGTATGAGCAGAGAGTGGCGCGATGCGTGGCGCTGGTCGGCGGCCAATTGCAGGCGCAACTCACCGATGTGGCGCTGTGGGCCGATATCAAACCGGCTACGAAACGCTGGTGGTGCGGCGCCCCGACAGCGATTTTTATCACACCTTTTTCAATTCCGTAACCCGCGACTTGTTCGGCACGGTCGGCGTCAACCGCGAAGTCGAATTTTGCGCGACCAGTGTCGGCCGCGCTTCCGGTTCGGTGCCGATCCGCGTCTATCGGGTGGGCGGATCGTTACCAACCGCGGTGCGCGAGATGATCGCCGACCTGCCGTTCGGCGAGGCCATCGGCGATACCGAATCCGCCGTGCATCGCATCAGCGCCGAGATCGGCCGATACTTTCAATCGGGCCGCAACAGCGGCGCGCCCGAATCGATCGAATTGATAGAGCCCGTGTTCTATCGCGGCATGCACGCCTTCGCGGTCGGCCGCCTGATCGGCGACAGCGCGATCACTCCCTTGGTGCATCGCATTCACGAATTCTCCGCAAGGTGTGCAGGTCGATGCGGTGATGTTGTCGCGCGCCGACGTTGGCTCGCTGTTTGGTTATGCGCGTCCTATTTTCACGTCGACCTGCCGGTGGTGAGCGCCGCGATCACGTTGTTGCGCTCTTTCATGCCGCGCAAACCCGTCGATGAGCTGTACACGGTGCTGGGGCGCGCCAAACAAGGCAAAACCGAACGTTACTTCGCCTTGCAGCGTCATTTGGACAAATCGATCGACAGTTTCGTTCATGCACCCGGCGAGCGCGGCCTGGTGATGATGGTCTTCACCCTGCCCTCGCACGACCTGGTGTTCAAGGTCATTCGCGATCGCTTCGGCCGCCGAAAACCACCACCCGCGCGGAAGTCATCGAACGCTATCAGTCGTGTTTCGGCACGATCGGGCCGGACGCCTGGTCGATGCCCAGGAATTCAAGCGCCTGCGGTTGCCGCGGTCGCGCTTCATGCCGGATCTCGCCGAGGAACTGCTGCGCGACGCCAGCGGCAGTTGCCGGGTCGAAGGCGAAGATCTCATCGTCGAGCACTGCTACATCGAACGCCGCCTGCGGCCGCTCAATTTATTCCTGCGGAAGCAGAGCCTGCCGCCGCCGAGGCGGCGATCATCGATTACGGCAACGCCTTGCGCGATCTCGCGGCGAGCAACGTATTTCCCGGCGACCTGCTGCTGAAGAATTTCGGGGTGACCAGCCACGGCCGCGTCATCTTCTACGACTACGATGAAATCTGCCTGGTGTCGGATTGTGTGTATCGCGACCTGCCGCAAGCGCGCACCGAGGACGAGGAGACCAGCGCCGAGCCGTGGTTTTACTGCGGGCCGCGCGATGTTTCCCTGAGCAATGGCTGCAGTTTCTTTCCATACCGCCCGCGCTGCGCGAGGTGTTCGTGCGTCAGCATGGGTGCTTGCTGACGGCAGCGTGGTGGCGCGCCCAGGCTAAGCTGACACCGGACGCGACGGTAGTTACAGCAGCGGCAACAGCCAAGCTACGCATGGACATCGATTAGCGCTGCAGCAGATGCTTCGCCGCGCTGGGTTCGCGCATATTGCTCGACAGGGCTGCGAGACACCGTCCTGGTCGATGGGCCGCCGCCGGGGCGGGTCCCCGCATCGTATGGCAATAGGTTTGGCGCTGACGCGCGTGCGGGGACCGGTGTTACATCGGTGCTCGGGGCATAGTCGGCCTGTACTACGATGACACGTCTCAACACCGCGCCACTGGGCAGCGCGCGCACCGGCCACGCCGGCTCGCCCGCGGGTATCAAGGTCTGATTGGCAGGTATCAAGTTCACTGAAGTGTATTAGGATCCGCGCTTAGGCTTGGGTCAGCGCCAACGACATCCCAATTATGTGACGCAAGTCACTTAACCAACTAATCAGCGAATGCCGCATAGACGAGGTCGCGGAACAGATTAGGTAGTAGTCGCGCTGGCCGGGAGCTTGAATCAGCATCAGCGCGAACAGCTGCTCCGCTGGGTCGACCCAGAAGGTGGTGCCGGCGAGGCCGCCCCAAAAATACTGCCCAATTGAGCCCGGAACCGCGGAAATTCCGGCCTGCAGGCGCACCGCAAAGCCCAGACCGAATCCGTAGCCGGGCAGCAAGAGATCCGGCGCTCCAGTGATGGGCCCCAGATGATCCGCTGTCATGAGTTCGACCGTCTTGCGGCTGAGGAGCCTGACTCCATCGAGTCTGCCGTGATTCAGCAGCATCTGCAGGAAGCGCGCGTAGTCGCTGGCTGTGGACACGAGGCCGCCGCCGCCCGATTCGAATCCCGGCGCCTCTTTCACATTGATCAACTGCACCCCCGCGCCGGTGTCGGGGTCCTTCGCGAACGCCTCGGCAAGGCGTTCGTGATCGGACATCGGCACGTGAAACGCGGTATCGACCATGCCCAGCGGCGCCAGGATGTTTCGCTGCAGATACTCGCCCAAACTCAAGCCCGACAACACTTCGATCAGGCGGCCAATCACGTCCGTCGAGCGGCTGTACTCCCACTGTGATCCGGGCTGATTCACCAGCGGCATCTTGCTCAAGGTGGCGATCTGATCGGCGTTGCTTTGATGGCGGCTGTAGATCTTCGCGGCCATGTACATCTTGTGCACCGGCCCGTTGCCGCGGAACTCATAAGTGAGCCCCGAGGTATGACGCCATTCCCCCGCAAGCTGGGGCACGCCGCGCGATCAGACCGAACGTGCTTCTGCGCGTCATTCGGTCGTCTTGGTGGCAGTCGATCAGGAGCCGTGACGCTGCTTTGGCCGACCCTTGGAGGCTACTGGATATCATCGCCTGGCCCGACACGAAGCGATTCTGGCAATGCAACATTTGCCGGAACCCAGCCCACTTCTCCGCTGGGCCATTTTGCCCATCGCCATCCTGTAATGGGGCTCTTCACCCAGGCCCCTGGGCGACAATGCGAAAGTCGTAACTTGGCGCCGTGGGCATCGATCATGGCCGTTGCTCCGCGTGGGCGATCCTCGTGCGAACAAGGAAGAGTGAACAGCACGGCAGGAATTGGGACTTGATCAATAGACGGCAGAGGCTCCCTTGCTGGGCCGTGCCGTCCGTCCATCCACTCCGCCTTGGTAAGAGCAAAATCAGGCACCTCAGACCAAGGTATGCCAGCCGAGGTTACACCACCCGAACCCGCCGCCGCGCCATTCGCTTTTCGCTTGGACATAAAAATACTTTCCATCCGAACCGCGCTCCGACTCTAGATCGACCGGCACCTGGAAATGACATCGGTCGACCTTAGGTCAGAGCGCGTGTTACAGAAACGCGAACCCGCGTTGGAGCGGTCAAGTGGCCCGTGTGGCCCGTGAGGGGCGCGTAGGATTTTCACCTTTTTTGCCCCCGACCCTCACTCCAGCGAGACCCGCCCATACAAAGTTGATCAGCGGTACACCTGTAAAAGATCGTCATCGTCCACAATCGGTATTTCGTTCCTCAGACGACCTGCTTTTCGGTCGTTGTACAGCCTGACGCAATCAACACAGCGGCCAGACGCATCGAGGATCATCGGGACAACGCCATTGTGTGAAGCATTGTGTCGCTGATGCCGGGCCCACCGCTTGCGGTAGTCCTCGGAATCCCACGGATTGTCAGTCACGGATTGTCAGTCATGAAAGTCATTTAGAGTCTCCGCTTCATGCGGCTCAGCGCGTTAGGTCTTCACCAAATAGAGCAATTTGGCCATCACCCCGTAAGCGTGGGCACGGAGCGATTAGACCGAACGAGATTAGAAACCCGCTCAAGTCGCCTGGACGGCGCGGCAACTGCTGCCGAAAGTCGACCGACGCCAATTTTCGCTTCGCAGATTCCAGGACGAACGCTGGAGCCGTCGGCGGCAGGCGATGGTGACGACGCCGGGCGAGCCGCTGCGAGCTGGGTGGTGATCGACTTAGCAGCCAGTCGGCAAGATGCGTGCGAGCAATCGGAAGCGTATTTCGCCCGAAGACGCCATGCGTTCGCACGCTGCTGTGCAAGCCTGGCATTGGACTGAAGCTCCCGCGCCCGGTCTGCAGCGACTCGATCGGCCCAGTACTGAGCGTTGATCAGCTGCGTGGCCGCTTGCTGCTCAAATAGACGCGCAGTTTCTAGACAGACCGCGCGTGAGTAGGGATGAGTTCTTATGTCTTCGATCATGGCAACGTCCAAGGCGCTCGCGTCAACTCTGCGATTGGGATGATCCTCAACCAACATTTTTGTGCTGGGCATTCGGCCGTTCCGTCGGCTTTGCCGCCGTCTCCTTGCCCTTCTTGCCCGAAATGGGCAGCAGCATCTCGCCCTGTCCCTGGATGCGCTTGCGTGCCTTTTTCGGCGGAGCGGATGCGGCTTTTTCCTCGGCAATGCTGCGGCGGAGCGCGTCCATGAGGTTCACAACATTCTGCGGCCGCGGCGCGGCGTGTTCGCGCGAGACCGGCAGGCCAGCCTGCTTCTTCTTGAGCATCTTGAGGACGGCTTCCTCGTAATGATCCACGAACTGTGACGGGTCGAAGTCGGCTGCCTTGCTTTGCAGGATGTGCTCGGCCAGCTTGAGCATATCGGGCTCGACCTTCACATTCGGGATGTCGTCGAAATATTCCTTCGAGTCCCGGAGCTCGTACGGGTAGCGGAGCGTGGTACCCATCAGCCCCTTATCCCAGGGTTCGAGCATGATGACCCGCTCGCGCTTGGCCAACACGACCCGCGCGAGGGCGACCATGCCCTTGCCGCGCATCGCCTCGCGGATCACGGCAAATGCGTCCTGCCCGACCTGATCGTTCGGGGTGATGTAGTAGGGGCTGTCCAGATAACGCTCGTCGATTTGCTCGCGCGGAACGAACGAGTCGATTTCGATGGTGTGGTTGCTCTCGATCGCGATGGCGTCGAGTTCGTCGTCATCCACTGGGATGTAAGCGTTCTTGGCGTACTCGTAGCCGCGGCCCTTATCGTGGGCCTCGACCGGCTCGCGCGTGATGTCGTCGACCAGCTGCTGCCGCAGCCGATTGCCGGTCTTCTTGTTGATCTGGCGAAACGAAACCCGCTCGGTCGATGACGACGCGCTGTAGAGGGCGATCGGACACGAAACGAGCGAAAGCTTGAGGTAGCCTTTCCAATACGGACGCGCGGGGAGCATCGATATCTCCTTGGTTTGCGGGTGCCACTCGGGCGCCTGCCGCGTTTACGGACCACCTCGCGAGGAGAAACGCAGGTTGGTGCGGGCCAATCCGTCGATGCCCGGCTCTTGTACGCTGATGTTTATGTAGGGTGCGGATTCTGATCAGCGAATCGTTTCGCTTAGGATGGTTAATTGACCCCATACTGTGAGCATACCCGCGTCGCCTATAATTCTTGCCGGTATCGGCGCTGTCCAGTGGCGAAGTGTAGCGACGTGGCTTGCCGCGCGTGAAGCCAGCTTTTGCCGGTGCCGTATTTTCGTTTCGTGTTCGCGCTCCCGGCCGCGATCGGCGCGACGGCCTTCCAGAACAAGGCCAAGGTTTACTGACTGCTACTCAAAGCAGCGGCCGGGCGCGGCACCGCACCACGTCGCGCCCTCCATGAAGGGTAGCGACCATTGATAGGACACGCAAATCCGACGTGACTGTTGCCAACTGTAGCCAATCGGGTGCCGCTCTATAGGTAGCGTGCCCGCAATCGCCCCAGGATCATCGCCAGTGCGCGAGCGTGTCGAGCCACCGCATCCCCCGGCACCAGCGCCTTCTGGCTCAGGTGGGGTCCTTCAGCCAATTCCGGGCCGCAGTCCGTATCAGACCCCAAAGTTCTGTATTCATTTCTCGCTCGTTCCACCAAGGCGGGTCCCAGCCGAAGGCGCGACCTTGGTCAAGTTGCATGAGGTCGCTGCCATGAAAAATCTTCGAGCGCAATCCGTACATCTTGCTGCGGCGCTCCCGTAACCCGGGGTCTGGGGTGTATTTCTCGAAGAACGAACGGAACTTTCCGGTCGCGCCAGGCACGTCGTGCGTACGGGTGTCCTTGCACTCATCACAATAAACGGAATGCGTGGTGCGATCCTCCGGCGTCAGCGCCTCAACTGCGGAGACGAGCGATGCGTAGGAGGTGGACATGGAATCCTCCCACTGCCGTGACGCCATGCTCAGCCAATAGGCCGCCCGTTCGAATTTGGCTCGCAGCGCCGCAGGGAGAGACTGATATCTGCAAATCAACTCGTCGAGGTCATCTGGAACGTGCAGGCCGGAGCCATCAAGACCTATAGCGTCTTTGTAGTATTTTTCCAATTCAATCTGCCCGAGTTTCTCACCGACTGGGGCCGAAAGTTCTTAAATCACGATCTCTCCGAAGTCTGCGAAGTACCATTCCTGCACCCACTCGATTTTCAACTCGCCGCCGGAGTGAACACTGGCCCAAAAATGTCTAGGCCGCTCACGTAGGAATTTCGTGGTCCCTCCAAGAAGAAGGTTGAGCAAGAGCGTGAGTTTCTGATGCTCTCGCCTTCGGCGTTGATTGGTGATAGGATAATTGGTGGTGGGCCACTCACCGGCATCTTGGATGGGAAATTCGAGAATGAAAGGATTGTCTGCGCCTTCGTTGGCGCGCGGCGCACTTTCTGGCGCCGGTACGATTTGCACTCCTGATCGTTCGCCGCGCCACCAGCCCCCTACGCCTTTCGTGTTGAAGCTAATTTCTCGGCCGATCTTTAGCGGGCCCTTCATAATAGGCCCTTCGATTTCAGCGCAAATCCGCTCCCATTCCTCGCGGTCGAAGGCGGCCCCGGGTTCGATAGCGACGATCTTTGCGCCTTTATAGGTGAGCGAAACCCGACATTGCTCGCGCGCGAGCGGCAGGTGGATTATGTTCTCGTCACCGTCGTACTGACCGGGGCGGCCGATCCGCTCCTGAAGTAACAGTCTCAAATCAGCCTGATCGAGATCGGCCCAAGAAGTCACGAAGAAGATTTTCTGCCATGATTTCGTCTCGGAGGCGAAGCTTTTGATATCGAATCAGCGCATCCAAATCGGCAGGGTTGAGGCAAGTTGGCCTGATTGCTTCCGCTGCTCGAATCCACCGACGAAGCTCGGCTTTCCTCAGCAAGCGCAAGTTGTTTCCTGTATTGCTCGCGCTGATCGCAAGCCCAGTTGATCCACTTGTCAGTGTCGCGCTCATTCATGACAAGTCGGCTCCGTCCCACCATTATAGTTTATAATGGTACGCCGTGCCGGCAACTTCATTGGCCGGGCTGGCTCCGGTCTGTCCGGCCATGCTGGTCTGTTGGGCCAAGGGGTATGTTCATCGCTCAGTGCGCGCTCTACGTTAAGCGCATAATCTCGAAGCTTGATCGCAACGTTTCGTTGCCAACGAAATTCGGCAAGCAAGTCCTTCCTAATCAGATTTAACGCACGCCGATTGCGCCAAGCACTGTTTGAAATCACGCCGGCAGCGAAGTTGTCGCGGCGGGCGAGAACAACTCCGGCTCTATGGTCACAGGTGCATGGGCCGCGTCATTTCGGAAGTCCGTCAAGGCATCAATTGTATCGACCAACCAAATCACATCATTCCACATATCGACGGCCATGTTCCTATGAGGGGGTGGAAGCGCATTGACCCATCGTCTGATTAGATCGCGCTTATGAGTGTCCACCTTCGGCTTGTTCCATTCCGCAACGGCATCGTCGGAGTAGCCGGCCAACGTCCAATAGATGGCGGCAAGCTGCTCATGCAGATCATTCCACGCGAATATCAACTGACCGAGAGTCGTCGCGTGTGGCCGAAATTCTCGGCCAGTGAATTGCAATCCTCGATGACGAATTTGTTTTTGTCGCTTTGCCATATCAAGCTCGTACCGCGCGCCGTTTGGCGCGGTCCAAAGCATAGTCTGCGCCCGTCAAACTTTGAAACGCGGAAATCGTCGCAAGGCTGCGGCCTTGTCGGCAAGCTCCGGCTGACCGTAGCTACGCCCTACATTGGCCGGCGCGTGGTTCAAAATCCAATTTCATCAATCCATCGCTTGAGCAACGGCACGGGGAAGCCCTCGCCGTAGCCGGCGGCAATGGTCGGTTCCTCATGGCCTAGGATCGCCCACCGTTTATCTTCCGGACAGCCGGCGGCGCGCAATCGATCTTGCGCACGATGCCGCAGTGAATGGATGACTTTGCGCGGGTCTGTGATGCCGCAGTCGTCAAGAAACCGATTGAGCCGTTTCGACGCGGCGTCCACAGGGTCCTTATATTTGCTTGTGAACAATGGCCCATGAATCCGCTTTGGTAGGTATTCCAGCACAGCCGCCGGCAGCGGCACGCGGCGCAAGCTCTGTTTGGTTTTGCGACCGACGATGACATACCGGCAACCCTTTTCGATCGCCTCACTGTCAATCTCGAATGCCTCGCTAAGCCGCATCCCGGTTGTCGCGAGCAAGCGGAGCAACAGTCGATTGCTTTTATCGAGTTGTTTTAGGTTCGCTCGAATCACTTTCATGTCGGCGTCGTCCAGCGGCAGGCGGCGTTCGCTATCTTCCATATCGGGCACGACGCCAGAGAACGGATTGAACTTTAGCTTGCCGTCTTTGATCGCCAGATGCACGGCGGCATTCAACCATCCGATTTTCTTTTCTATGGTTGCGCTCTTAAGCTCGTGGTCAATGAAGTGTTGTGCCAGCTTGCGTCCATCGTCCCGCGTGGCGTCCTTCAACGGCTTGCCGACTTTTTCCTTGTACAGTTGCCACACCGCACGCGCCTCACTCGCGTAATAGCCGCCGACGCGCCTGTGCTCCAAATAGGTGTCGATGATCGCATCGTCGCCGTTCTTTGTCGGCACTTTCGGCCGCCGGTCAATCACGCCTTCTATGGTGGCCCCACTGTAGGCGGCGTCAAAGGCCGCGAATTCGTCGCGGGCGGACAGAGCGCCGTTGCCAACAATCACGAACGCCGTGGCGCCGTTCGGCTCGGTCCGAATAATAGAGCCATTGTGGCCGATGTAGAAAAGCTCTTTATCCGTGGCGAGGATTCGGCCGCCGTCCAGTGCCGTGTGTTCTCGCCCCGGCTCCATTTTATGCGCCCATGTCGGTTCAAGGCGTGGCCGCGCCGCTAGGAGCTTTTCCTTGTGCTCCTTGATCTTCGACAGGGCGCGGCTTTCCGCTTGAAGCTTGTCCTTCGTGTGCAGCGACTTGACATAGGTTTCATCGGGCGACCGCAGCCGGACATACCAGTTCGATGAACCAGGACGTTGAAAGAGGTAACTGCCGTGTCGTGCTCGCGACGCCGTTGCCATGAGGAACGCTCCTACTGTCTGCCCCGAATATAGTTGGCAACAGTCATCGGTAACAGCCATTGGCAACAGTAAATGGCAACATCGTAAATTATTGATTTTATTCAGGTCCGTGCCGATTTTGACCCCTCAACTTTCCATCTTCCCGGGACCGCCACATATCTGGCGTTCGAGCCCTCGCATTTGTCAGCGCGTCAAGAAGTAGATCAACGGAACGGCGCTTATGCGCTATAAAGACGCGCATCGTCGCGAGCGATGCGGTTGCTGGTCCGAGCGCAGATGTATTAGTCTCGCCGAAAAGGGGAGGAAATAATGCGCCATCGTTTTGCCGGAGCCGTTATCGGAATCGTTGCGCTCGGCAGCATGATACAACCTGCGTTCAGCCAGGAGCCGATCAAGATCGGCGTGATGTTTCCCCTTACCGGGCCGATTTCCGCGCAAGGCGGTCCTGAACGCGACGCCATAAAGCAGGCCTTCGACGAGGAAAACAACACGGTCGCGGGACGGAAAATCGAATTGCTTTATGAGGACAGCACAGGCCGCCCCGACGTCGGACTGACCAAGACCAAGGCGCTGGTGGAGCGCGACAAAGTCGACTTGCTGCTCTCCGAGCTGGTGAGCTCGGTGGGAGCCGCAATGGCACCTTACGTTACCGAGCAGAAAATTCCGTGGATCAGCACGGTCGCGCTCGACAGCCTCACCCGCGCGCAGAAAAGTCCCTACATTTTCCGCTTTGTGCCGTCGACTTACCAATACGCAATGGTCGCCGCTCAGGCGACCCAAAAAATGGGCTGGAAGAAAGTCTACTTTCTCGGTTGGAATGCGCCGCCCGGTCACGAATTTGCGGATGTCGTGAAGAAGCTTTATGGCGCCGACAATCTTATCAACGCGCAGTTCTCAAATATCGGCACTTCCGATTACGCGCCTTATCTTACCGCGATGGATGCCGGAAAGGCCAACGGGATGTTCGCTGCCATGTGGGGTGCCGATGCGCCGCGCATGATCGAGCAATATGTCGAATACGGCCTTAATAACAAACTGCCTATTTTCGGCATCGCCTCGTTCACAAGCGAGGAATTGCTTGCCGTCATGCCGCCCCAGGCCGTCGGCATCCAAAGCGCCTATACCTATTGCGGCACTCTGGATACCCCGGAGAACAAAAAGTTCATCGACGGATTTAAAGCGGCGCATGACGGCGCTGTTCCCGGCTCATATTCCTATATGGGCTATATGGCGGCAAAAATGGTCATTGCAGCCCTGAAGGACATCAACGGTAAAGCCGAAGACCACGACGCCTTTATCAACGCGTTGAGCAAGGTGAGGGTCAAGGGTCCGATGGGAATAACGAGCTTTGACGAACACCATGGCATGGTCGCTGACTTCTATCACCTTACGATCGAGAAGGGCCCCGACGGAAAGCTGCAAAATCACTGCGGCGAACGCATCGCGCAGGTAAAAGACCCGTACGATCTGTTCCCCTGAGAGTGCTGGGTTTAGTCACGAACCCATCGCTCCTGAACCGCCAAAGATCACCTGCGCTATCTTGCCGATGGCATCTCGTCACCGTCCGGGCTCTAATCTCGTCTGCCGCCGCACGTGAACGAATAGGCCTGTTTCGCCGCCATGACATTTTGGTTGGTTCAAGCTTTAAACGGCATCTCATATGGGATATTGCTGTTTCTGTTGGCTTCCGGATTGTCTCTGATCTTTGGGGTGATGAAAATCCTCAATCTGACGCACGGATCGTTTTATCTGCTCGGCGGCTATTTCGGTTTGGTCGTGCTTCAGGAGACGGGAAGTTTCATCCTTGCCGTGCTCGGAGCCAGCTTGGCGATCGCTCTAATCGGCGTCATTATCGAACGTTTTTTTCTGAGACGATTTCATCTTCAACAGTTGCCGCAGGTGCTCGTTACCTTCGGCTTCCTTTTTATATTTTCCGATATTGCAACGGTGATCTGGGGTGCCAATCCGCAGACAATGCCGCGGCCTGAGCTGTTTTCCGGTTCGCTTCAATTCGCCGGCTTCTATTATCCGACATACCGTCTCTTCATCATCGCCTTCGGACTATGCGTCGCGACGTTCTTGTGGTGGCTTCAGGACGGTACCCGGGTCGGTGCGATGCTTCGCGCCAGCGTCGATAACGAGGAAATTGCCCGGGCGTTGGGCATCAATGTCTCGCTTCTCTTCACTCTGGTGTTCGGGCTCGGCGCTTTTTTGGCCGCGCTCGGCGGCGTAATGGGCGGCCCGATCCTCGGTGTTTATCCCGGGGCGGACTTTGAGGTCCTGCTTCTCGGTTTCGTCGTGGTTATCATCGGCGGGCTGGGCAGTTTGAAAGGCGCGCTTGTCGGCGGATTGGCGGTCGGCTTGCTCGATAATTTCGGCAAGGTGTTTTTTCCCGAATTGGCGCTGTTCACGATCTTTGCACCTATGGCCTTGATTCTGGCGATAAGGCCCGCCGGTCTGTTCGGGCGCGAATGAGTGCCGCAGGCGCAAGCTCTTCTGTGAAATCGCGCGGCATCGCCGCGCTATTCCTGACGATACTAGTTCTCGCCGTATTGCCGTACCTGCTTTCCACTTATTATCTCGGCTTGGTGATCGAGATTCTGATTTTTGCCGTGTTTGCCATGAGTCTCGATCTGCTGATCGGCTACACCGGAATGGCCTCACTCGGGCATGCCGCCTATTTCGGCGTTGGCGCCTATGCAGTCGGTTTGCTCGCAATCAAGCTGCATTGGAGCGTCTGGTCGGCTCTTCCGGCCGCTCTGATAGTCGTTGCCCTTGTGGCGACGTTGTTCGGCTTATTGGCGCTGCGGACCCGAGGCAGCTATTTCCTGATGATTACGCTCGCGCTGTCCCAAGTCGCATGGGGCATCGCATTCGGTTGGCGTTCATTGACTGGAGGTGACGACGGGCTGCCAAACCTGCCTCGTCCGGAACTTGTGGCAGGCTGGTCCCTTGCAGGCGACCGACCGTTTTATTTCTTTATTCTGCTGCTCGTGGGCGTCGGCGTGTTGTTGTTGACGCAGGTCGCGACATCGCCGTTCGGATTTGCGCTACGCGGCATCCGCGAAAGCGAAACGCGCATGCAGGCGCTTGGATATAATGTCTGGCGTTACAAGTTCGCCGCCTTCATTGTCGCGGCGGTTTTCGCCGGGCTCGCCGGCGCCCTCTATGCCTATTACAATCGTTTCGTCAGTCCGGATTACCTCGGAGTGTTCCGCTCAGCGGAAGTCTTGCTGATGGTAATCCTGGGCGGTGCGGGCACCTTAGTCGGGCCCGCAATCGGCGCCGCGGTAATCGTGCTCCTCGAAAACGTTATCAGTGCTTACACCGAGCGCTGGCTGATCGTGATTGGCACTATCTACATCCTGGTCGCGCTCTTTGCACCAAACGGGATCATTGGTTTTGTTCGTGATTTCCGCGCACGCAGAGTGAAATCATGACCGCGCTCTCCGTCACCGACGTTTCCCGAAATTTTGAGGGCGTCCAGGCGCTGGCCAATGTTTCTTTCGAGGTCGCACCCGGCGAACGCCGCCTGATCATCGGTCCGAACGGGGCGGGCAAAACCACGCTTTTCAATATACTCGCCGGTTCATACGCGGCTTCGAGCGGCCGGGTTGTTCTCTTCGGCCGCGACATCACCCGTTTGCCGGCTTATGCGCGAGCGCGGCTGGGACTGTCCCGTACCTTTCAGATCACCAATCTTTTTTACCGCCTGACGGTGCTGGAAAACATTCTGCTTGCGTTGCAGGCAGGGAAGGGGGCGGCTTCGCCCGTGCTTCGTCTGCTGCAGCAGGATCGTGCCCTGCTTGCTCGAGCAGATGTCTTGCTCGAACAGTGGGGGCTAAGCGAGTGTGCCAAGCAAGCCGCGCAAGACATCTCTTATGGCCAGCAAAGGCAGTTGGATATTTTGCTGGCCATGGCTGTCGCGCCCAAGGTGCTGCTGCTTGATGAGCCGACAGCAGGTTTATCCGCCGCCGAAGTTCCGCGCGTCAAGGCTATCCTGCGCAGCCTGCCGCGGGACACGACCGTGCTCATGATCGAGCATGACATGGACGTGGCTTTTGAGCTCGCCGACCGTATCACCGTTCTGCATCAAGGCCGGCTTCTGGCCGAAGGCAATGTGGAGGCCATCCGAAATAATCCGCAAGTGACCGAAATCTATCTCGGGTCCGATTGAGTTCGTCGCGATGTTGAGCGTGCAGGACATCCATACCTATTACGGCGACAGTTATATCTTGCAGGGCGTTTCGCTTGAGCTGAAGCCGGGGCAAGTGGTCGCTCTCTTGGGCCGCAATGGCGTCGGCAAGACGACGTTGGCCCGTTCCATCATGGGCCTTACGCCTGCCAAGCGCGGCAGGATCCTGTTCAAACAGATCGACATCACCCATTTGCCCGCCCACAGGATCGCACGGCTGGGTATCGGCCTCGTGCCGCAAGGGCGGCAGATCTTCCGTTCCCTTTCGGTCAAGGAACATTTGGATGTCATGGCGCGCGGACAGGGCCGCTGGAGCGTGGACGCAATCATGGAGCTCTTTCCGAATTTGCGTGCTCGGTTGCGCAGCCTGGCCGGCAAGCTCAGCGGCGGCGAACAGCAAATGCTGGCGGCGGCGCGGGCGCTGGTCAGTAACCCGGCGCTGCTTGTCATGGACGAGCCGACGGAGGGTTTGGCACCGCTGATGATCCGTGAGCTCGGTCGAACGATTGAGGCGCTCAAACAGACCGGCACGTCAATTCTCTTGATCGAGCAGCAGCTCACCTTTGCGCTGCGCTACGCGGACACGGTCTTTATCATGAGCAAAGGGCGCATCGTCCACCAATGCAGTCCGGCAGAGCTCGCGTCTGACGGACAGACGAAGTCGCGATATTTGGGGGTATGATACGCTAGGGGGTGCGCGTCTCGCTTTGCAGCCATGCCTGCCGATTGGCTCGAAGTAATTGACATCGAGGTTGGAATTTTGCCCAATCGTCGAAGGAAGCAGCAGTGCGTACAGCACGGCACTGGCACCGTCATCGCTCAGGGGAGGGAACACACACGTGGCGGATTGGATCGAAGCTTCGTCCCTTGATCGCCGTCAGATCGTCGAGAGCTGGTTGACGAAATTCAGCTCTGCACTCGAGGAGAAGCGTCATGCCGCCGCCGCGGCGATGTTTCACTCCGACGGTTACTGGCGCGACCTGTTGACGTTCGAGTGGCTTTTCAAGGTTCTTCACGGGCCAGGCGAAGTGGAAGCATGGCTGCAAAAAGCGTTCGATCCGAAACCTGCCCGCAATTTCCGGTTGGAGTCCGATCCGACAGTCGGCGCGATCGGCGAACATCCGCGGACTTTGGAATTTTTCTTCAGATTTGAGACGGCGATCGCCTCCGGTCGCGGCTACGCGCGGCTTGTTCCCGATCCTACTTCGCCGGCAGCCGCCAAGGCCTATACGTTTCTGACCGCCATGCAGGAGCTAAAAAGCTTTCCTGAAAAAAGGGGGAAACACCGCCCGCACGACGACCTGCGCGTGACGTCGGCCCAAACGGAGAATTGGCTCGACCGCCGGCGCGCGGCGCGTCAGTTCAAGGATAAGGATCCCGACGTTATCGTCATCGGCGGCGGCCAATCGGGACTGATGATGGCGGCTCGGCTAGGCCAGCTCGGCGTCGACACGCTCGTCATCGAAAAGACCGAGCACATCGGTGACGTGTGGCGTAACCGCTACCATTCGTTGCAGCTGCACAACGAAATATGCATGAATCATTTTGCCTATTTGCCGTTCCCCGACACTTGGCCGGTCTTCATTCCGAAGGACAAGCTCGCCGACTGGCTGGCGTTCTATGCCGAGGCTATGGAGCTCAACGTTTGGACAAAAACAACGTTCTTGGGCGGCGAATACGACAGCTCTGGCAGGAATTGGACCGTGCGCCTGCGGGCATCCGATGGTGGCGTGCGAACGATGCGGCCGCGTCATATCGTTCTGGCAGCCGGTGTCAGCGGTCTTGCTAACATTCCTCGCTTTGACGGGGCGAATGAGTTCACCGGCCCTATTCTGCATTCCAGCAGCCCGACCGATGACCTCAACGTAAAGGGAAAGTCGGTGCTGGTCGTCGGCGCCGGCACAAGCGGACACGACCTCGCGCAAAATCTGCATTTTCGCGGCGCCAACGTCACGATGTTGCAGCGCTCATCCATAACCGTCGTCAGTTTGTATCCCAGCTCGGTTCGTCCCTACGAACTCTATCGCCAGAACGACGGCGTGAGGCCGATTGAGGATACCGATCTCATTGCCAGTTCCGTCCCCTATCCCCTGTTCGCGCGGCTGCAGCGTCCTCAAAGCCATCAAATGGCGGAAGACGACAAGGAGCTCCTCGACGGTCTGCGTAAAGTCGGTTTCCTGCTCGACAATGGCGAAGACGACACGGGCTATTTCCTCAAGCTCCTGCGCTATCAGGCCGGGTACTATTTGAACATCGGCGCATCCGATCTCATTGTCGCGGGAAAGATAAAGTTGAAGGCTGGCGTCGATATCAAGCGGCTCGCGGCGACAAAGGTCGTTTTCACCGACGACAGCACGCTAGATGCGGATATCATCGTTCTCGCCACGGGATATAAGCCTCTGCAAGAGGCCGTTCGATCCATGTTGGGCGACGCCGTTGCCGATCGGGTCGGTCCGATTTGGGGAATTGGCAAGGATGGCGAGCTCAACAATATGTACGGGCAAACGGCGCAACCGGGCTTTTATGTCACCGGCGGTGGCCTGCCCGGGGCGCGCGCGTATTCGCGATATACCGCTCTCCTGATCAAGGCCGACCTCGAAGGTTTGCGGCCTTACCGGGACTCATCTCCGCCAACGTCTAATGAATCGATGGAGCGGCAGAATCCGGAATACGCGTAGCGATGACGCGCGTCGCTGGCCCGGTGGAAGCCAGCCTCCTAGATCCCAATAACGACTTATTTGGAGTTGCCAATGCGTGATCGGCTTGAATTGCCCCGTCTGT
The DNA here is from genome assembly GCA_963816565.1 of uncultured Alphaproteobacteria bacterium. Lineage (GTDB taxonomy): Bacteria > Pseudomonadota > Alphaproteobacteria > Rhizobiales > Xanthobacteraceae > BOG-931. Next base: position 17,568 of record CAWFLM010000037.1, read on the forward strand.
CGAAGGCCGAACGTGACAGGCGTTGGTCGGTGACGCGCGAGCAGATGCGCGCGCGCGGGATCGACTGCTTGGTGCTTTGGGGGTGGCCGGCGATGTGGGATTTCACCACGGCCAATGCCCGCTATCTGTGCCCGATCGGAGGCAATGCGGAAAACAATACGCTGATCTTTCCCCTGGTCGGCGAGCCGACGTCCTTCGTGTTCATGCCGACCTTTGTCGAATATTGGAAACGCGCCCAGGATTGGGTGAGCGACGTTCGCAGCCGGCGCGGCTCATGGTCGGACACCGTCGTTGCCCGCCTCAAGGAAATGGGTCTTGAAAGGGCAACTATTGGCATGGACGGCGTCGCCGGTCCGCTCGATCCGGATGGCTGGCTTCCTTACAGCATATTTGAATCGCTAAAGGCGAGCTTGCCCAATGTTCGGTTTGCTGACCTCGGCGATTTGCTGGAGACGACACGATCGATCAAAAGCGACGAGGAGATTGCGCTCCTCGAAAAAGCGTCGGTGCTCGGCGACAAGATGCTTCAAGCCTGCCGAGACCGCGCGCGTCCAGGCGTTCGCGAATCCGAAGTCTACGGCCACATGATGGAGGCCATGCTGGCCGATGGCGGTGAGGAACCGACGTTATTCCTGTGGGCTTGCGACCGTCACCCGTTTCCGCATCCGTTCCGGCTTCCGACGACGCGGCCGATGGAGCCGCGGGACGTTATCATCTGCGAGATCCATCCCAAGATCGGCGGATATTTTACCCATGTCGAACGCACGTTTTGCTTGGGCGAGCCGGACAAAGAGCTGCAGCGCATTTATGACGGCTGCGTCGCGGCGTTCCGGCGCGGCATGGAGCTTTTCGGCCCGGGAAAGTCGATCGTCACGGCGATGAATGAGGTGAAGCGCGTTATCGACGACGCAGGCTTGGGGATATGCGAGACCGGCATTCACGGCCACGGACTGGCGTCCCTGGAATATCCCAGATATCGGTTCCATGCGCTAAAGGCCGATCAGGCCGCGCTCGCGACCATTGGCGATCAATTCAAATCCGGGATGGTGTTCGCCTTCAATATTGATCTGTTCGATCCGAAGTGGCTCGGCGGCCAGACCGGAGCCGTCTTTGCCGACACCGTGGTCATTACCGACAAGGGAGCGCGCTCCTTGCATGCATTCTCCCAAGACCTGCAGAGAATTGGCTGAGCACGCATCTCATTCTTTTCGCTCAAGCATTGCATACAGGTGAAAACGCGATGGAACAGGCGATCGACCGACCGCTTCCAAAATTTCGACGTATCGTCACCGGCCACGATGCAAACGGCAAAGCGACGATTTGGCTTGACGGCGATGCGACCAATCACAAGTTTCCCAGCGACAAAATCTCGTCAACATTGATGTGGTCGACCGACCGCTCGCCGACGCAGTTGTATGGCGACGAGGATGAGGGAAGCCGTATATTGGGCTCGTGCTCCGCCATGCAACGGCAGCCGGTTTACGATGATGGAATTCCAACCGGGCAACGGCGCGCACATGCACCGAACCGACACCGTGGATTATGTGATCTGCATTGCCGGCGAAATCGACATGTTTGTCGACGACTCCCAATTCGTCACGCTCCGTGCGGGTGACGTGCTCATCCAGCGCGGCACCTATCACGCTTGGGCAAACCGCAGCGACAAGCCATGCCGATTGGCAGTCATCCTTTTGGATGCATTGCCGAAGCGGGAAGGCTCCATTTCCGGACTTGTCAGCGCGCGCTGATTTATGAACAGGGAATACGCATGCGTTCTCAGAGGGCCATTTTAAACGGGGACCACTGTGGACATGGCCCCCCAGGAGGCAGGTGGATGCCATCTTCAGCTCCGAGTGTCGATCAGTCCGGCCGTGTTGCCATCGTGACTGGAGGCGCACGCGGGCTTGGCCGCGCAATGGCTTTGGGCCTGCTCCGCGACGGCTTCCGTGTAGTCATAGCGCACCTGCCGACAAGCGCTGCAGAAATGCAGGCACTCAACATTCTTGCTGCAAGAGAAGGATGGGAAAGTCGGCTATTCGCGGTCGAGTGCGATGTGACAAAATGGGAGCAGTGCCGGGCGGACCGTTGAGAAGACGCTCGATCATTTCGGCGCTCTTCACGGACTTGTCAACAATGCCGGCATTGGAATGCAGGGTATTGGCAACGTCCTCGTCGGTAAACGCAAGCCCTTCTATGAAGTAGAAGCGGATGCTTGGCGAAGAGCGGTCGATGTGAATGTCAATGGTGCATTTTTGATGGCAAAGGCGGCGACGCCACACCTTGTGAAGCAAGGTTGGGGGCGGATCGTCAACATTGAAACCAGCCTCTACACCATGATGATGGACGGATTCTCGCCTTATGGTCCGTCCAAGGCGGCGCTCGAATTGGCAACAGTCATTTGGTCGAAGGATCTTGCCGGAACGGGCGTTACGGTGAATGCACTGGCTCCGGGAGGTCCGGCGGATACACGCATGATTCCCAACACGGAGATACGCGACCGTTCTGAGCTGATACGACCCGACCTCATGGTGGCGCCGATCGTTTGGCTGATGTCACGACAATCGGACGGAATTCAACGGTCGGCGAATTATTGCAAAGGAATGGGATGCAGAGCGTCTGCGTTCCGAACCGATCGAAAAGATCGGGGTCCCCGCCGGATGGTAGCTATGGCGAAATAGGATTAAGGCACGCGCTGTTTGATGATTACTTATGAACAGCACTCATCAGGGAATAGAGCGTCGGCCAATTCAGAATAATGGGCCTCTAAACGCGAATGTGATTCGATGATCACCGAACTTTGGCAACGAGACTGCGGAGCGAATTTGCCGCTTGGTCAATCACTGGGCCCCAGTCGCGTGGCGAACTCTGACGAAACAATCGCGCGCTCGGGTACCATGGGCTATCTTGGCGCTCGCGCAACCACCGCCAATCGGCAGCGAACGGCAGCAAAATCCACACCGGCCGGCCAGTCGAGCCGGCAAGATGCGCCACCGCAGTGTCGACGGTGATCAGAAGATCTAACTGAGCGAGCGCAGCAGCAGTTTCAGCAAAGTCTGTCAGCGAAGTGGAGAGATCGGTGACATTACCAGACGATAGGTTGACAAGGTCGTGCGCGCGATCGCCGCGTTGCAACGAAAACCAGCGTACGCCGCGGGTGCGAAGTAAAGGAACAAGGTGCTCAAGGGCGATGGAACAGTTGTAATCGTTCTTGTGCTGCGGATTGCCGGCCCACACTAAGCCGATCTTGAATAGACTGCCGTTTCCAAGCTGGTCGCGCCAACGTGTCGCGACCGCCACGTCGCACGGGTACATCTCCGTAGGCGGGATGGTCTCGAGGGTGGTGCCGAAGGCAAGCGGCAACGACATTAGTGGCGAGTGTACGTCGAAGGCCGGTGGTACGGCGTTTTCGGAAATGACTTCTGCAGTCCCGGCGAACGCCTGCCCGGCAAGGCGCAGTAAGGGCGGCTGCACCTGCAAAATAACGCGGTCCGCGATTTGACCTACGTACGGCACGTAGCGCATAAACTGCAGCGTGTCGCCGATACCTTGCTCGGCATGAAGCAGGATTGTGCGGCCCGCGAGTGGCTCGCCTCGCCATAGCGGTTGAGCGAAATTGCGGGGCGGTTGCTCCTTTCTTCGCCAACGCCATTCATGCTCGCGCCAACCTTCCGTGTAACGCCCGGTCGCGAGCAACGCGAACGCGCGATTCCAATGCGCATCGATATAATCGCTGCGCAGCTCGATTGCCTTTTCGTAACTCGCCAGCGCTTCGACGAGACCGCCCTGAGCTTGCAAAGCAACACCGAGATTATAATGTGCCTCGGCAAAGTCCGGCTTGAGCGCGATCGCTTGGCGGTGGTAGTTGGCGGCCTCGTCGGACCGATCGAGCTTGCATAACGCGGCACCCAGATGGTTGTGCGCTGGCGCGTACTCTGCATCGGCCGCGATGGCCCGATCGTACCAGGCGGCTGCGTCCTCCAGCCGACCGCGCGCGGCGAGGACAGCGCCGAGATTGCTCATCGCTTCGGCAAATCCTTTGTTTCGATCGATGGCGCGTCGATAGCACTCTTCCGCTTCTGCTAGGCGGCCCCGCTGCTGCAACAAGATACCGAGATCGTTATGGGCAAACGAGAGCGTGGCATCGCGCTCGACCGCTTTGCGCAGAAAATCGATCGCCGCATCGTCGTCGCCTCGCGCGTGGTATACTCGGCCGAGCAGAAACCAGCACATGCCGCGGTCGGGGGCACGCTCGAGGAGCAGTTGTAGGACGCCCTCGGCCGCGTCGATTGACTTCTCATCAAGCAGGCGCCGCGCCAGCGCTTCGGCTGCTTCGGGGGCCATTGCCTGATCGGCCCGATCCTCATCGTGGGACTTTGCTTGCGCCTCACACCAGTTGTGCCACATCCCGCGATAAGCATCCTCGATCGTGCCATAAGCAATTCTCCGCAAGGCAGATATGAAAGCGATAGAAGTGGTCGAGTTTGGCCCGTTAGACATCAAACCTCTGGACCGGCGCTACTGTACTAGAGAAAGGTTGATTTGCAGTATCACCCCCTCCGCTCCCAGCGCCACTCGCCGCGCCAGCAGTAGGATTTGCCGGTTCCTGTCGCCATTACGGGTAGGTTAGTGGGTAATACCGGCCGCCCCTTATCTCCGCGAACCGGTAGTGCCCATGTTATGCGGGTGGAGAAGGTTGGATTAGAGTTCGGACCGTTCCGCCAGTTCACTCGGTGTCCGCACCGGACACATGGGTTACGGTTTATACCGGAGACATGGGTAACACTTTTGGTCCGGGGGTTTGTCGAGCGGTTCGAAACGCAAAAATCGGTTATCCCGCGCCGGCGGCAAGCGCCAAACGGGCTAATGCCGGAAGAGACTTTGAGCCTGTCTTCTTCATGATCGAAGCGCGATGGTTCTCAACTGTGCGTTGGCTGATGCCAAGATCCGCAGCGACAATTTTGTTGGGCTTGCCGGCGAGAACCGATTCCATGACCTGGCGCTGTCTTTGAGTGAGGCTGGCGATGTGTTTTGCCGCGGTTTCCCGCCAGGCCAGCAGCTTGTTCGAATCCCGCGACATTTCAAGAGCTCGGCCGACGCTCACGACCAGTTCGCCGGGACTGATCGGCTTCTCGATGAAGTCCGAAGTGCCTGCCTTCATGGCTTGGACCGCCATCGACACATCGGCATTGCCGGTGATCATGATAGCCGGCAGCCGATGGCCCGCATCATGGAGCCGCTGCAGTAATTCGAGGCCGTTCATCCCCGGCAGGTAGGCGTCGATCAAGAGGCATGCCGCGCGGCCCGGCCGGTAGGCTTCGAGGAATGCCTCGCAAGTCGGATAATCTTCGACAGTCCGGCCATCTTCCTCGAGCACCGCGCGAATTCCCTTGCGTATGTGGCTGTCGTCGTCGATGACGAAGATGACTTCCGCTTCCGTCGTGGTGGCTGCCTCGGCGGCGTGCGGAGCCTGCGGGTACGCCGCGGATTGAGATATTTGCAGGAGACGTTGGATGACTTGCGTCAGCTGTTCCGATTTTGCGGGCTTGCTGAGCCGTACACAGTCATGTTGTGCAATTTCGCGCAAGGTCCCGGTCGAGATATCACCGGTCAGAATAATGGCCGGGACTTGGTGGTGAAGCTTTTCCCGTAGCTTCGCGGCGACCTGGAGCCCGTTCATGCCGTTCGGCAGATGGTAATCTGTAAGGATAAGATCTGGTCGGACCGTCCCTTGCGTCACCAATTCAAGCGCGGCGACGCCGCTCGTGCTTGACGCCACCAAGGACACCTTGGAATCCGCTCCACACGCAAGCAAAGACCAATTCACGACTCCCGGCCATTTCGACCAGCTGAGTCAGAAAGTGGATGACTACTGGAAGACGCACCTCTCGGACAAAGGCAAAAGCTGAACTGGCGGTTAATCCTAGTTTCTAGCGCGAGCGCGAGAGCGAGAGGAGTGTACGCAATGTTGCGAAAGGCGTCAGCGATCAATGGCTACGCCATCGCCGCCCGGCGAGTTACAAGCCGCCCGCATACGTCGCCCTCTCCTTGATCGGAAATTTAGCGCAGCCATGCGTTCAAAATCTCAATTCGCGAGCTGCTTGCGGATCGACAGCAATTCGCGGCGGCGCTTTGCGCTCGTTTTCGGGTAAGACATTTTGAGTTCTTCGAACGTATCGATGACAATTTGCGATACTATCAGCCGAGTATTCTCCTTATCGTCGGCGGGGACGACATACCAGGGCGAGTGATGGGTACTTGTCGCACTGAGGCATTCCTCATACGCCTTCATGTAATGCTTCCAAAATTTTCGCTCGGCGATATCTGCAAGACTGAATTTCCAATTCTTGTCCGGCTCGTCGATGCGTGCCAGGAAGCGCTTTCGTTGCTCCTCCTTCGAGAGGTGGAGGTAGAACTTGATGATGCGGGTTCCATTGACGTAGAGGTGTTTCTCCAGATCCACGATCGAACGATACCGGTCGTGCCAGACTTTCTTGTCGTGGTGCGGCGTGTCCGGAATCGCTTCGCTTCTTAGGATCTCGGGATGCACGCGGGCGATCAGTACCTCCTCATAATAGGATCGATTGAAGATGCCAATTCGTCCGCGCTCCGGCAGATCGCGGCTGGTGCGCCACAGAAAATCGTGTTCCAATTCGGTAGCGCTCGGATGCTTGAAGCTGAACACCTGGCATCCTTGGGGATTGACCCGGGACATCACGTGCCTGATGGCGCCGTCTTTTCCAGCCGCGTCCATCGCCTGAAAGATCAGCAAGACGGCATGGCGGTCCGATGCGTAGTGAAGATGCTGTTGCGAACTTAGTTGATCCACGTGCTCCTCAAGCAGTTTTTTGTATTGCTCCTTTGACTTGTATACGGGATCGATTTTCGTCGGCCACCTTTTGAGATCGACCCCGTGTCCCTCCCGCACGCGGAAATCCTTTGAATGTATTTTCATCGGCTACCTTCTTGCATTCGTTGCGTCACTTGGCGGTTTGCAGCTTGGAGTCTGACGGTGTCTCGGCTTTAGCGTCTGACTTGGCCTCGGCTTTGGGGGTCAGGTTTAGGTTCCGCTTCAGCTGCGGGCGCGTTCACCGCTACGCTAGGTGCGTCAGCGATCGCCGCGGCGGTGACGCGTCCAACATCCTCCGAGTCTTTGACGAGGCCAGCCACGAGGAGATCACCGAGCGACGTGTTGAGTAGTGCCGCGCCGCCGGTGTCGGATCGAGACTTAGGCTCTAGTTTGCCCCCAGGTTTGGGCGCGGCTTTGGCGTCAGACTTAGGCACGGCCTTGGCTTCCGGCTGAGGCGCGGCTTTGGTCTCAGCCGGCGGCTCGGCCTTAGCGTCAGGCTTTGGCTCTTTGACGTCAGACTTCCGCTCTGCTTTGGCGCCGAGCTTGGCGTCAGGCTTGGCTTCGATTTGAGGAGCAGCCTTCGTTTCAGCCTTCGGTTCGGATTTGGCCAGCTGTTTGGGCGCAGCTTTGGTGGCGTCAAGAACTCGGTACGCGAGCAGTTTCACTGGATCCGTCACGAGGAACCAAGCGAAGGCATAACCCCAAACGAACGCTGCCCAACCCCACCACAGAGGCGTCACAAGGAACCCGAAGACGCAGATCAGCGTTGCCACCATCTGCGTTCCGACGACCGCCAGCAAGAGGATCCGCGCCGGGCGTATTGACCACCACGGGCCGCGCGTGCGTGTCTGGAAAATCGTCAGATGTCCGGCGACCGACAGCATCAGATAGATCATGGTCTGGATCTGTGGACGGTCGATGTGAAAGACGCGGTCACCGAGGTAAAACAGCCCGAATGCGGCACACGGGCCGACCAGACCCAGCACTGTGGCGACACCCAGAACCGTGCGCATGTTCCAGGCTTCCGGCTGCTTGTTATAGAGGACATTGTCATAGGCGATGGACAGGATTGCGCCGTCGTTGAGCAGCGCCAGCATTACGATCATGATCGCCGTCAGGGGATAAAATTTGAAGACGACGATCGCCAGCGTCATGAACAGGAGTACGCGCAGCGTTTCGGCGATGCGGTACATCGCGTAGCTGTTCATGCGCTGGAAGATTTTTCGGCTCTCCTTAATCGAATCGATAATCACCGATAGCCCCGGCGCCACCAGCACAATGGAGGCCGCGGCACGCGCCGCGTCCGTCGCGCCGGAAACAGCGAAGCCGCAATCTGCCTTTTTCAGTGCGGGGGCGTCATTCACCCCGTCGCCGGTCATGCCCACGCTGTGGCCGAGCTTCTGCAACACGTCGACGATGTGGAATTTGTGCTCAGGAAAGACCTGAGCGAAACCGTCCGCTGCCTCGATGGTCTTGGCCATCGCCGCCGTCTCCTCGGTCTTGGAGTCACCGAGCGTGCCACCGTCGAGAATGTTCGTACCCATCCCCAGCGTTTTGGCGGTTTCCCGTGCGATCGCCAGAGCATCGCCGGTCACCATCTTGATCTTCACGCCCATCTGGCCGGCGGTTGCGACGGTAGCTTTGGCATCGTCGCGCGGTGGATCGAACAGCGGCAATACGCCGAGAAGCTGCCACTTTCTGTCACCATCCGCTCGGGCCACACCGAGCGCGCGAAAGCCGCGGGCGGCGAAGTCGTTGACGGCCTTGTCGACCGCGTCCTTCGCGGCGGTGGCATTGGCCGACAGTTTCAGGATGACCTGAGGCGCTCCCTTCGTCACCTTAAAGGTGCTGCCATCGGCGGCTTTGACGGTCGCCTCGGTGCGTTTGTGCACCGGATCGAACGGCACAAAATGCGTGACTTGGAAGGGTTTTAGCGCCTGCTCGTCCTTGAGGCCGCCGAGAACGGCGAGATCGATGGTGTCGTGGTCGTCCGCTCGCGAGGCCAGTGCGCCGGCGAGGATGATCTGGTCGGCGGTGATCTTATCCAGGCAGAACGGGTGGCCTAAGGTCAGCTTATTCTGCGTCAGAGTGCCGGTCTTGTCGGCACACAGCACGTCCACGCCGGCCAGTTCCTCAATGGCGACCAGCTTGCTCACGATCGCCTGCTTCTTCGCGAGCAGGCGCGCACCGACTGCCATCGTCACCGACAGAACCGTCGGCATCGCCACAGGGATCGCCGCCACGGTCAGCACCAGGGCAAACTGCAACAAAGTGAGGATCGGCTCGCCACGGTAGATTCCAAGAGCGATGATCAGCGTCACCATCGCCACCGCCAGCATGATCAGGTAGTTGCCGATTTTCAGCACGGCTTTCTGGAAATGACTGACGGTAACCGCCGTCTCAACCAGCTCCGCGGTCTTGCCGAAATAGGTGTTCTCGCCCGTCGCATAGACCAGCGCACCGATCTCGCCGCGACGAACGATCGAACCGGAGAACACTGCCTCGCCGGATTTGCGCGTGGCGGGTAACGACTTCACCAGTCAGTGCCGACTGGTCGACGGAGATCTCGTCGCCGTCCAGCAAACGCGCATCTGCGGGCACGATATCGCCCAGGCGCAAGCGGATGGCGTCGCCCGGCACCAGTTCGCGCGCCGGCGGGGTGACCCATTTTCCGTCGCGTTTAACCCGGGCCTTGATCGCCAGTCTGGCCTTCAAGGCATCAATGGCGTCGCCGGCTTGGCGTTCTTCCCAAAACCCGATAGTCGCATTGGCTACAAGCAGCAGAAGAATGATACCGAAGTCAGGCCAGTGGCGGACGACGCCGGATAGAACGACCGCTACTTCGATCATCCAGGGGATGGGGCCCCAGAAATAGGAAAGAAATTTCAGGAACGGATTGGTTTTCTTATCTTCAATCTCATTGGGCCCATATTGGGTCAGCCGTTTCTCCGCTTCGGCTTGCGTGAGACCGTCCGGCGACGACCCCAGTTTTTTCTCGATCTCCGCCAAAGGCAGCGATTTCAAATCGTCTTTCGCATTCGGCTTCGATCCCGGCTTAGATTCGGGAGCCTTGGGCTTGTCGGTATTGGTTTCCATCGTCGTGACCTCCGCCACAGCTTCACCACGGCGCATCAAATTCGTGGATTAATTGATCGGGTTGTATCTCTCTCTCTCTCTCTCTCTCTCTCTCTCTCTCTCTCTCTCTGATGAAGCGCGCATCCAACCATTGCATCGACGATAGCATGGACCACATCGCCTGGCACCAACACAGCCGGGGGCGTTGTCGTCGATGCGCCGTCGCAACGGACGGATGTCGCTCGACTTGATTCTGCGGTAGCAGGCAACGCGCCGATCAAAACGAGTGGTCTTGATGCGACGGAGATGGCAAGGATCCTTGTTGCAATCTCCTTTTTACGCGCGTGCAATTTTGGACCGTCTTGATTGCGCCATTCAGCCACCGGCAGGGACGAGTTGATCCGTCGACTTGGCTGCCTTTGCGCCTGCATGCACATCAAGGCGAGAAGGCTTGAGCGTACCGAGGATGGCCTTGGCGCGAGCCACTTCGTCAGCCGGGCCGTGCGCCATCACCAGAAAACTATCGGCTTTTATCGCTGTCTCGTATTGGATCACGCTGTCCTTCGGGATGCCAATGCCATAGAGCGCCGCGCCGAGCGCGCTTAGCCCGCCAACAACGATGGCATTCCCGACGCCGTAGATCGCCATGGAGGCTAGATATCCAAGCACGATGACATGCCCGACGACGGGAATGGTCAGGAACAGCCCGCCAAAGAACATGCCCCAGAGATCGCCCCAGAACGCACCGCGCGTGCCCCAAAACTTGATCCGATCACCCTCGTTGTAAAAGCCGACGACCTTTTCGTCGGTTTGATAGCCCTTGCCGACAACGCTGAGATTCTTCATCTCAAAGCCGGCCGCGGTCAGTTTTTTCACGGCTGTTTCCGCCGAATTATGGTCGGCGAAGACTGCAATGACGGTGTCAGTTTTTTCCATTTGATGCTCCTTGCAGGACGCGGCGCGCCTGGCGACGGAATTCTGTATCGCGCGTCGGGGTAGCCGCGAGGCCACGGAAATCCGAAGCGCATTACCCAGTTAATGCGACAATATCAGGCGGCGTTCCTGTGCCGGTAGGTTCGGAAACTACTCAGATTTTTGTGCTCGCAGGCCATTTACGGCCGTCGCAACGGTGTAGTCTCCAGACATTTCTGCGGCGACGTTCTCACAAGCTTGTCCGCCTCCGTCCTTCGGCTGCCGCCGGATCCATTTCCAAGATCAGGCGTGAGCCTAAAGTTCCGACAATCATCAGCCTTTGCCTTTGCGAGGACACGCGCTATGGCGCGAATAATGCCGGAGAAATTGCAGCGGCCGGATCTGAGTAGTTTCCGAGTTTACCGCTATAAAATCGCCGCCGCGTAAGGTGGGACCCGGATCAAAGATCTGCTGACAAAATCCGGCTTCACGTCGGCGCCAGGCGATGGCGGCGCTGGAGCAGGCAGGCCATCCGGTCGCGCGGATCACCGTGAAGGACATCTGGCACATCGGCCAAGAATTCTTCCGCTGGGAGATCGCCATTGCCGTGGCTGGCGCAATCATCGGTATCGACCCGTTCGACCAACCGGATGTCGAGGCCAGCAAGGATAAGACGCGTGCGCTGACCGACGAGTACGAGAAATCACATCGCTTGGCCGCTGAGGCACCCGTGTTTCGCGAGAATGGATTGGCTCGCTACGCCGATCCACGCAATGCCGCCGAACTCGGTCGACACAACACGCTCACTCGCTATCTGAAGAGCCACTTCAACCGAGTGCACGCCGGTGAAAAGTCGGGCGACTACGTGGCGCTGCTGGCGTATATACAGCGGAACAAAGCAAACACGCAGGCGTTGACCTTGATGCGTACGCGCATCCGGGACAGAACCCACGCCGCCACCTGCCTCGGCTTCGGACCCCGCTTCCAGCATTCAACCGGGCAAGCGTACAAAGGCGGCCCGAATTCGGGCGTGTTCCTGCAGGTCACCTGCGACGATCCGGCCGAAATCGACGTGCCGGGGCATTCCTACAGCTTCGGCGTCGTGAAGGCCGCGCAGGCCAGCGGCGACCTCGACGTTCTGGTGGAACGCGGTCGTCGCGCGCTACGCGTCCATCTCAGGGATGTCGATGCGGGATTGGCGGAGCTGGCTCGCGCGATAGATACAGCGCTCGAATAGCGGCCGCTTAATCCTCTTACAAGGAGCAAAACAAATGCAGATCGGTATGATCGGACTCGGTAAAATGGGCAGCAACATGTCCCGTCGCCTGATGAAGGCGGGACACCACTGCGTCGTATTCGACGTTAATGCCAAGCCGCGCGAGACGCTGGTGAAGGACGGTGCAACGGCGGCGGCGTCGATTGCCGATTTGGTGAAGAAGCTCGGAGAAAAGCCGCGCGCCGTTTGGCTGATGTTGCCGGCGGGCAAGGTCACTGAAGAGATGGTCGAGCAACTTGGCGGCCTGCTGGACCGCGGCGACATTATCATCGACGGCGGCAATTCCTTTTACAAAGACGATATCCGCAACGCCAAAAAACTTGCGGTGAAAGGCGTCCATTACGTCGATTGCGGCACGTCGGGTGGCGTCTGGGGTATCGAGCGCGGCTATTGCATGATGATAGGCGGTCCGAAGCAGGCCGTGGACCACCTCGATCCGATCTTCTCGACGCTGGCTCCGGGGCTCGGCGATATCCCGCGCACACCGGGCCGCGCGAAAGGCGACTCCCGCGCCGAACGCGGTTACATTCACGCCGGTCCGTCAGGTGCCGGTCACTTCGTCAAGATGGTCCACAACGGCATCGAGTACGGAATGATGCAAGCCTACGCCGAGGGCTTCGACATCCTGCGTAACAAAGACTCCAAGGATCTTGCCGAGGACGAACGCTTCACGCTGAACATGCCGGATATCGCTGAAGTTTGGCGGCGCGGCAGCGTCATCTCATCCTGGCTGCTCGACCTTGGCGCCGCGGCGCTGACGAAAGATCCTCAACTGAAGGATTTCTCCGGTTTCGTCCAGGATTCCGGTGAGGGTCGCTGGACCATTGAGGCCGCGATCGAGGAGGCGGTCCCGGCGGATGTGATTGCTACGGCGCTCTTCACCCGCTTCCGTTCGCGGCAGGAGCATGGCTTCGGCGAAAAGATGCTCTCGGCCATGCGCTTCGGCTTTGGCGGGCACGTCGAGGGTCAAGAGCCCATTGACCCCGAACCTCAGCCAAAAGCTTCGCAGCGTCACTCGACAGCCCAACAAGCCGCTGAATAGCACTATGCTCGATAAGAAAACTCCGATAGCCCCGACCGTGCAAGTGGTCGAGGCGCCGCCGCGGCACCGGGCCAGTCCGGCTGATCCTTGCGCCATGGTGATTTTCGGTGCTGGCGGTGACCTGACCAAGCGGCTGGTGATACCCGCGCTTTACAATATCGCGCGCACCAAGGTGCTGCCGGGGAAATTTGCGCTGATTGGTGTGGACTTGGCGGAGGGGACCGCCGAAAGCTGGCGCGACAATCTTCACGGCATGCTGAAAAGTTTCGTCGGCAACGCCGCCGCTGAGTTTGACGTTGACCAGATCGACGAGACCGCGTGGCAGCGGCTAGCGGAAAAGATGTCCTACGTGCAGGGAGATCTTACCAAGCCCGAGACGTACGAAAAGATTCGCGCCACACTGGTCGAGGCAGAGAAGACCCACGGCACGCAGGGCAACGTCATCTTCTACCTTGCTGTTGCGGATCGATTTTTTGGCACCGTGGTGGAGCAGCTCGGCAAAGCGAAGCTGACCGATCAGAACGAGGGCCCGAACGGCAGACATCGGTTCTGGCGTCGCGTGGTGATCGAGAAGCCCTTCGGCCATAGCCTTCAGTCGGCGCGCGAACTCAATGCCAGCATCCTGCGTACACTGCACGAAGACCAGATCTTCCGTATCGACCACTTTCTCGGAAAAGATACGGTCCAGAGCATTATGGCGTTTCGCTTTGGCAATGGGTTATTCGAACCAATCTGGAACCGCGACCGGATCGATCACGTCCAGATCACGGTGGCGGAGACGGTGGGCGTAGAGCGGCGCGGCAAATTCTACGAGGTGACCGGAGCGCTGCGCGACATGGTCCCAAATCACGTGTTCACATTGCTCTCGATGGTAGCCATGGAGGCGCCGACCGGCTTCAATGCCGACGCGATCCGTACGAAGAAAGTTGAAGTATTCGACGCGATGCCCGCCGTCAGGCCGGCACAAGCGGCGCGCGGCCAGTACAGTGCCGGCACGGTGCTGGGCAAGCCGGCAAAAGCCTACCGTCAGGAGCCTGATGTAGCGCCGGATTCAAATACCGAGACCTATGTCGCACTGCGGCTTGAAATTAACAACTGGCGCTGGGCCGGCGTGCCATTCTACATCCGTACCGGAAAGCATATGTCGCAAAGGAATACCGAGATCGCGATCCGTTTCAAGCAGGCGCCCTATGCTGCATTCCAAGGGACGCCCGTCGACACTCTGCGACCCAACTGGTTGGTGCTCAGCATCGCGCCGGAGGAGGGGATCACGCTGCAGTTCGAGGTTAAGCGCCCCGGTCCGGTAGTGGATCTTGCGGCCGTGAAGATGGACTTCCACTACGATAACTGGTTTCCAAAGGAGCCCAATGTCGGATACGAGACGCTGATCTATGACGTCATGATCGGCGACCCGACATTATTCATGCGCGCCGACATGGTGGAGCAGGCTTGGCGCATCGTGCAGCCGGTACTTGACGCTTGGGCGAAGGACAGCGCGGCCGATCTGCCGCTCTATCCGGCGGGAAGCTCAGGACCGAGCGAAGCGGATGCGCTTTTGGCGCGAGATGACCGACGCTGGCGAAGTGTCGGCGGTGATGACGACAGACAATCGTCATGAGCCGTACGCGCCCGCTGCCATTCAAATGTTCGGCCGTGATTTCGGATGTCGACGGCACATTGGTCACCGATGACAAGGTGCTGACCGCGCGCACCGAGGCGGCTGTGGCAGAACTGCGCGCAAACGGAATCATTTTCTCGATTATCAGCAGCCGGCCGCCCCGCGGGTTGCGCATGCTACTCGATCCCCTCGCAATTACGACGCCGATAGGCGGCTTCAATGGCGGGGTCATAGCGACGCCGGATCTTGCGCCGGTCACTGAACATCTCCTGGAGTCTCAGGTTGCCCGGCGTGCGGTCGCCACGCTGAATGCCCGCGGGGTCGAAATCTGGATTTTCAGTGGCCAGGACTGGCTGCTGCGCGACCCAGATGGGCCTTATGTCCCGCTCGAGCAGCATACGATCGGGTTTCCGCCGACAATCGCCAAAGACTTTGGATCGGCTTTGGATGCCGCTGCCAAAATCGTCGGTGTCAGCAAAGATTTTGATCTTCTCGAGCAGTGCGAGCGCGACGTGCAGGCCGCGCTCACCGGTAGCGCCTTCGTCGCCCGTTCGCAGCGCTACTACCTCGACATCACCCACCCGTGCGCCAACAAGGGCGTCGCATTAACGGAGATCGCGAAACTGCTGGCGATTCCGCTGACGGAAATTGCTACTATCGGCGACGGCAGCAACGATGTTGCGATGTTCGAGCGAAGTGGCCTGAGCATCGCCATGGGTAATGCCGGTCCGCAAGTGCAGCGAAAAGCGGATTTCGTAACGGACAGCAATCGCCATGATGGCTTCGCCAAGGCAATCGAACGAATCATCCTTGGCAGCCAAGGTGCGGGCTCAGAGGTTGACGTCGTCCGAGCAAGCGGTCGCGCATGGTAGGTCCGTTCCCGCCGCAAAAGACAATTGTCGTTGCACCGTCGCTCTTGTCGGCGGATTTCGGTAGCTTGCGCCAGCTCTGCGAGGCGCGTGGCCTCGATCCGATCATTGAGGTTGACGGCGGGGAAAATCGTGCAACCGCCGGACAGGCGATCGAGGCCGGCGCGAACGCCATCGTCGCCGGTTCTGCAATCTTTGGATCGGATGATTATGCAGCCGCGATCACCGCGATCCGCGAGTTCCCGTCGCCCATTCGTCGGGAGGTCGCTCTCATGACCAGCCTCTCCGAAGTCAAACGGGAAATCCTCGCTGATCCAGAGACCCTGTCACTCCGGGTTGCGGATTGGCTGCTCGGATTGGCGACGTCGAAGGAAGGTCGTTTTGCCGTCGCCCTGTCCGGCGGCTCGACCCCGCGGCGGCTCTATGAGCGTCTGGCTGAGCCGCCCTATCGTAATGACTTTCCCTGGTCTCGAACGCACTGGTTCTGGGGTGACGAGCGATTGGTGCCTTACGATGATGCGCAAAGCAACTACCGCATGGTGAAAGAGGCGCTGCTATCGCGCGCTCCGATCCCCGCCGGCAACATCCATCCAATTCCTACCGAAGGTGTCAGTCCTGAAGCGGCTGCGTCGGCCTATGAGCGCGAGCTCAAATCCTTCTACGGCGCAAAGCGCCTCGACCCGGCGCGACCGCTCTTTGATGTGAACCTTCTCGGGCTGGGGCCGGATGGGCATACAGCCTCTTTGTTTCCGGGCACGGCGGTGCTCGCGGAGCGCGACCGCTGGGTTGCCGCCGTCGTCGGCGCCAAGGCCGAGGCGCGTATCACGCTGACTTATCCGGCACTCGAGAGCAGCCGGCACGCAGCCTTCCTGGTGGTGGGGAAAGAGAAGAGCGCGATCTTCAAGCGTTTTTGCCGTGGCGACGACACCCTGCCGGCCGCACATCTTCATCCGACTGGCAAGCTGTGGATCTTCGCCGATGCGGCGGCAGCGGAGCTTATCGCGTGACGACAACGCCTGACCCACTTCAGATCTTCAGCCACTCGGCCAGCAGATGAGCGCCGATGGCCCAAACGACGAGCAACACCGTCCATGCGGCCTTGTGGTGGCGGCTGAACACCATCTCCCAGCTTCCCGGGGGGAGGGCCTATCGGGTCTCTAGCGTCCAATGTGAAACAACGCGGCGGCGGGTGGAGAGGCTCCTTTTGCTGTTATGAGTTTCAGCACCCGCCTGAGACTCGCCTGCGAATTTAGGACGCTGGCCCATGCAGCAGGACTTCGCTTACGGCCACGGCCACGGCCGTCATGTCGCCCGATACGAGGGTAACTACCGCAACTTAGGGAGCCGGTGTGGCTAAAAGCCAGAATCCGAACGAAATGGTCATCGCTGCGGATTCTGCGGGGGTAGCGGATGCAATTAAACCATCGCCGTCTGGTTCCAGCTTGCGCGGCCTCGATGCCGTCAACCTTTTTCTCGCTGGAGCATTGTCTGGTTTCGGTCCTTACGTCGCCGCATTTCTAGCCGAGCAAAATTGGACCCAACGGGACATCGGCTTCGTGCTGACGGCTGCCGGGTTCGCTGGATTGCTGAGTCAACTCCCCGGCGGTGCGTTGCTCGACGCTATCCGATCGAAGCGGATCGCGGTCGCGCTGGGTGCCGCTATGGTTGCGGCAGGCGCGCTGATCATTGCACTTTGGCCGAGTTTCCCGCTGGTGTTGACCGCCCTGGTGCTCCAAGGGGTCACCGGCGGCTTCCTGGGGCTGGCCATTGCTGCCATCAGCCTTGGCCTTGTCGGCCACGCCGCGCTTGCCGAACGACTCGGCCGCAACCAGCGCTTCGCTTCAACGGGCGGGGTGGTCGCGGCCGGTCTCATGGGCCTCGTCGCCTATTTCCTGTCGTATCGCGCGATATTCTTCGTTGCTGCCGCGCTGGTGCTGCCGCTGCTGGCCGGTCTCGGCCGCATCCGGTCTTCTGATATCCATTTCGGCCGCGCCTCATGCGTTCCGAATCACCAAGGGCCGAGCGCACCGCCGAGAGCACGGCTCCGGAGCCTTTCGAAAAATCGCGGCCTCCTCATATTCGCCGGCTGCGTGTTCTTGTTCCAGATGGCCAACGCGTCGATGCTGCCACTCGCCAGCGAGGCGTTCGCCTACAGCAAGGAAGCTCTTTCCTCGCTCATCGTCTCAGCGTTGATCATGGTCCCGCAGGTGATCGTCGCGATCATGGCGCCGTGGGTGGGACGCCGGGCGAATATTTGGGGCCGCCGGCCGCTGCTGCTCGTCGGATTTGCGGCGTTGCCGATCCGGGCGCTGGTGTTCGCCTGGACCGCGAATCCGACGATTCTCATCGCCGCTCAGATCCTCGACGGGCTCAGCGGAACGATGCTGGGCGTGCTCACCGCGCTGATCATCGCCGACCTCACCATGGGCACTGGCCGGTTCAACCTGGCGCAGGGGCTCGTCGGGACGATGTCCGGCATCGGTGCTTCGCTTAGCACGACGCTTTCAGGCCTCGTGGCCGGCAGCCTCGGTCGCGCGGCGGGATTTCTGGGCATCGCAACAGTGGCCCTGGCCGCCGTGCTGCTCGTGTGGTTGCTGATGCCTGAAACTAAGCCGTCGAAAAGGCACGCGCACCGATGAGTGACCACTTAATCGCGGCCCGGTCTCAACATGAGAGCTTTGGATAGGCCTCACCGTTACGGGTTCACGCGTTGACCTGCTGCAGAACGAACTTCCGCACCGCTTTGGCGAAGCCCTCGTTCTCATTACTGTCCGTGACTGCGTTCGCCTGGGCCTTCACCTCGTCGCTGGAATTACCCATGGCGATAGAAAAGCCGCTCGCGCGGAACATGGAGACGTCATTCGGCATGTCCCCCATCGTGGCGATCTGGGCGGCCGGAATGTTCAGAAGCTTGGACAGGGTCGCCACGACAGTTCCTTTGGTGGCCTTCGGGCTGGTGACGTCGAGATAGTACGGCTGCGAGCGTGCCGCGCTCGCCTTGTCACCTAGGCTCTTCTGCGCCACCTTTTCGCACGCCGCTACCAGGCCGAGATCGCTGGAGATTCCAGTGATCTTCACCGCGTGCGCCAAGTGCGCGTCCGTGAAGGAGGCCACGACCTTCGCGTCGAACTTCACCGTGTTTGTCTCGCGCGCCACATATGGCGCCTCCTTGTCGCGGATCAACCACTCGTCCTCGGTGTAGACCCAAACGTCCAACCCCTGGTCGATGATCAACTTCACGGTCTGCTTGGCCGCTGCGGGATCGAGCGTATGGCTTTCGATGACGGAAAGGTCCGGATTGACGAACACGCCGCCGTTGAAACCGGCGATGGCGCACTGCAGATCGAGGGGCTTGATCAGCATGCTCATGCCACGTGGCGGCCGGCCGCTGGTAATGGCGAAGAAAACGCCGGCGCGGCGGAGTTCGCGGACTACCTGCTTCGTCGCCTCGGTCGGCACCTTGTCCTTGGGGACCAGGGTGCCGTCCACGTCCGCGAGCAGAAGGCGGATGTCTAGTTGCCCGCTCATGGCCGTACTCCGTTAGCTCGTGCCGGCGCCGTATGAAGTGACGCCGTTGGCGAAGCGCTTCGACGTTAGGCGGCAGCGGGTCGCCACGGTAGATTCGGAAACTACGCAGATCGGCGCCTCCGCGACACGTCTGAATATCGTTCGATCGCGCGGTTCTGCCCCAGTGTCGCCGGGAAATCCAGTTGGAGCAATGGCGGATGCGAACAAGCTGCTCGCCCGCACCCCTTACGATCGTGCGGCGACCGCCGGTAGGTACATTCCGAACCTGCCCATACGGGTAGGTGCGGAAATCACAAACATCTAAAGAAGCCTGGGAAAGCAGAGTGGCGGGATTGTTGGGCTGTTCCAGCCCTCGCTCCGGATGCCTGTCGGCGGAGGGCTGGCCGTGTTTCAGCAGATAACCGGCATCAACACCGTCATCTATTACGCGCCGACTATTTTCAAGTTCATCGGTATTACGGCCGCAAGCTCCGCGATCCTGGCCGGGGCGGCATTGGCCATGGTGATGTGGTGCTTCACGTGCTGGCCATCGTCCTGCTCGACCGCATCGGCAGGAGGCCTTTGTAGTTAATCGGAGTTGCGGGCCAGATTGTTGGCCTTGCTATTTTGGGGGCTGCTTTCCAGTTCCAGGAGTTGGCGAGTTTCAAAAGCTATACAGCCATTGGCGGCTTGGTGATCTATGTCGCCTGCTTCGCCTTCGGACTCGGACCAATCTTCTGGCTGCTGATTTCCGAAATCTATCCCTTAAAGGTCCGCGGCGCGGCTATGAGTACCATGACAATCACCAACTGGGCATCGAACCTGGCAGTCGCCGTGACGTTCCTGACCCTGGTCGGGATTCTCGGGCGGGCGGGAACTTTTTAGCTCTACGGCGCGATAGCGGTCGCCGCTTGGGTCTTCTTTTATCTTCCGGTGCCGGAAACCAAAGGGAAAAGTCTTGAACAAATTGAAGCGCACTGGCGGACCGGAAAGCCTCCACGGGCGTTATGAAGGGTAGGGCTGAGTAGTTTCCGAACCTGCCTCGCACGATCTCCGAGGGTTATTGCGGCAAGGGAGGGCGTTTATTTCGGCTCAGTCCAGGAACTCATATCATGACATCCGATGCGCTCACGCTGGAACGAACAACCGACGCAGTCGCACAGAAACGAAAAACTGACACTCTCACACCGGAACTACTCCGGAAAATGCATGCCTATTGGCGTGCCGCCAACTACCTGTCTGTTGGACAGATTTACCTCTACGACAATCCGCTCCTGCGTGAGCCGCTGAAGTTAGCCCATGTGAAGCCGCTGGTGGTTGGACACTGGGGCACGACGCCGGGTCAGAATTTTATCTATGTCCATTTGAACCGGGTCATCAAGAAGTATGACCTGGATATGTTCTACATCGCCGGTCCCGGTCATGGCGGTCCGGCGATCGTCGGCAACGTCTACCTTGAAGGCAGCTGGAGCGACGTCTACCCGAATGTCACCCAGGACGAAGCTGGGATGAAAAAGCTTTTCAAGCAGTTCTCCTTTCCCGGCGGGATTTCGAGTCATGTCGCGCCGACGACGCCGGGCTCGATTCATGAAGGCGGCGAATTGGGCTATTCACTGAGCCATGCCTTCGGAGCCGCATTCGACAATCCCTCTCTGATCGTCGCCTGCGTCATCGGCGACGGTGAAGCGGAAACCGCGTCGCTCGCGACTTCTTGGCAGTCCAACAAGTTTCTCGACCCGATCAGCGACGGTGCCGTGCTGCCGATCCTCCACCTCAACGGCTACAAGATCAGCAACCCGACCGTCCTGTCCCGCATCGAACCCGAGGAATTGGAGCAATTCTTCCGAGGCTGCGGCTGGACGCCCTACTTTGTCGAGGGCGACGAGCCGGACAAGATGCATGAACTCATGGCCAGCGTTTTGGATAAGGCCATCGAGGACATCAGGCAGATCCAAAAGAACGCGCGGACCAAAAATGATGCTAGTCGGCCGCGCTGGCCGATGATCGTCCTACGGTCGCCTAAGGGTTGGACCGGACCGAAAGTCGTCGACGGCCTTCAAATTGAAGGGACGTTCCGAGCGCATCAAGTTCCGCTCCTGGTCGATGCCGCGCATCCCGATCACGTCGCGCTGCTTGAAAGCTGGATGAAGAGCTACAAGGCCGAGGAACTGTTCGACGAAAATGGCCGTCTCATCCCGGAATTGGCCGAGCTGGCGCCGAAGGGCGATCGGCGAATGGGCGCCAATCCGCACGCCAACGGCGGCATTCTGCTGCGCGACCTGCGGATGCCCGACTTCCACATCCACGCTGTGAACGTGCCCTCACCCGGCGCTGTTGACGGCCAAGATACACTCGTCCTGGGCAAGTTCCTGCGTGACGTGGCGAGCCTCAATCAGGATCAGCGCAACTTCCGCGTCTTCGGTCCCGATGAGACGCTCTCGAATCTTTTGGGCGCGGTCTTTGAAGTCACCAACCGCCAGTGGGACGCCCGGGAAGTCGAAAATGACGAATTTCTCGCACCAGCCGGGCGGGTGCTGGACTCGATGCTCAGCGAGAACCAGTGCGAAGGCTGGCTTGAAGGTTATCTGCTGACTGGACGGCATGGTCTGTTCAACAGCTACGAGGCCTTCATCCGCATTGTCGACTCGATGTTCAGCCAGCACGCCAAGTGGCTGAAGGTCACGTTGGAACTGCCCTGGCGCCGGAAAATCGCGTCGCTGAACTATCTGCTGGCTTCCCACGTCTGGCAGCAGGATCACAACGGCTTTACGCATCAGGACCCGGGATTCCTCGACCACGTGATCAATAAGAAGGCCGATATCGTGCGCGTCTACCTACCGCCCGATGCCAATTGCCTGCTGTCGGTCTTCGATCACTGCCTGCGCAGCCGGCATTATGTCAACGTGGTGGTGGCCGGCAAACATGCCCTTCCGCAGTGGCTGACCATGGACGCTGCCGCTGTGCACTGCGAGGAAGGAATTGGCATCTGGCAATGGGCCAGCAACGATCAGGGCAGCGAGCCGGACGTTGTTATGGCCTGTTGCGGAGATACGCCCACGCTGGAGATCCTGGCAGCCGTTTCCATTCTTCGCCGGCATCTGCCCGATCTGAAAATACGGGTGATCAACGTCGTCGATCTGATGCGGCTGCAGTCCGCGAGCGAGCATCCGCACGGGCTGAGCGAAACCGATTACGATGCGCTGTTCACCACGGACAAGCACATCATCTTCGGCTTCCACGGCTATCCCTCGCTCGTCCATCGGCTGACCTATCGCCGGACCAATCGCAACCTCCACGTCCGGGGTTACAAGGAAGAAGGTACGATCACGACAGCCTTCGACATGAGGGTGCAGAACGACCTGGACCGGTTTCACCTCGTGCAGGACGTGGTCGATCGGCTGCCGCATTTGGGCGCGAAGGGGGCTTATTTGAAGCAGATGGTGCGGGATAAGCTCATCGAACATAATCGCTACATCGACCTGCACGGCGAGGACATGCCCGAAATCCGGAACTGGAAGTGGGGCGCGCCGCAATGATGGGGCAAGAGCTAATAGAGACCGCGAATGCCCGGCTGCGCTGACTCACCCGAGTGTCGATGCGGGAAAAAAATGCACAGCGCTGGCATCGAATCACTGCCGGAAAGAAGCGACACGCACATCCGCATCTACGATTGTCCTGCCTGCCATCATGAGATGCGGCTTACTGTTTGGGGCTCCGACGTACTAAGTTTGAAACCGCATCGGTCGGCAGCCGAAGAAGCGTTCCAACCTTAGACCATGATCCGATCAAAGTGAATCGGATCATGGTCTAGGTTTTACGTTGGAGCATGATCTTTTCGGAAAACCGGTTTCCACTTTTTCGGATCATGCTTTAGTACTGCAAAACCAACCTTTATTGTCGCGCTACCCGGGCAGGCGCACGATACGAAGGAGGCCGGCCGCACTCGACAGGCTATGAACGGACCAGCGACGGGCCTCCAGCAATAGTTCCCGCAGCAACAGCCGATCGGTCGTGCCCGAGGGCTCTTCGACGAATGATAGCCGATGCAGTGAGTAAAGGCCGAGAAGACAGGTAATCCCAAAGTAAAATGTCCACGATTGGAAATTCAGGACCTGAACCGTCACGTCCTTTTCGACGCCCGTCCAGGTGAAAGCGAGCGTAAGCTGGTGCGACGCAAAGAAGTCGGCAAATAGCCCGCCAAGGATGGGGGCTGCCGCGGCAAAGCTCGCCGAGATGACACTGTTGGCCGCAAGATAGGCCGTCGCCTGGCCGGCCGGCGAGAGCTTCATGGCGATGTTGCCCGACGCCAATCCGACGCCCGCGGTGGCGATGCCCATCAGGATGTGGATGACGACCAGGAGGTAGAGTATCATCGGTTGGACCCAAGGCAGCCCGGTGAGAGTCCAGGCAAAAGTGCAGGCGAGAAAGAGCGGCGCCGCAATTTCGAGCACGGCCTTGTTGCTGAAGCGGTCGATCAGCGTGCCCCATAGCCCGAGCGCTGCAAGATTGCTCAGCTGACTTGCGATGGTGAAAGCAAGGACAGTGGTCATCGAATAGCCGAGCGATTTCAACATATAGACGGTGAAGAACGGGGCCGCGAGATTCGCGGCGAAACTCCAGGACGACAAAAAAACGATGAGGCGGCGGAAATTCGCCTCGCGTAATGGAGCGACAAGCAGCGCAAAAGGGTTCGCAGTCTTTTCCGCCGCCGCCATCGGACGGTCCGGCGTAATACGCAGCAGATAAACACCAAGAAAACCGATAAGCGTACTAATCATGAACAGGATTGAATAGCCAAACACCGTTTGATCCGGCAGGTACCTCTTCCAGCTGTCGACCAGGACGCCACCAAGGAGCGCCACAGTCACCGAAAGAGCGGTCGTCGCCGTGGTCCGTCGCCCGAAAAATCGACCGAATTGCGAGGACGGGACGAGGTCGCGCATCCATGAATTCCAGGCGCATCCGGCGATCGCTGCCATCGCTTGATAGATCGCCAGAGAGACGATCAGCGTGATGATAGCAAACCGCGGGCCGAGCAGGGGCGCTGCCGCCGCGCCGAGTAGAAACGCCCGGCCGACGGCGGTACTGCAGACGCAGATGTCGCGGCGCGCGCGCCAGTGCTCTACCAGGAGGACCGCAGGGATCTGCAAAAGCTGAACGCAGAAGGGAACAGCCGCCAGCACGCCGATGGCGAAATTGCCGGCGCCGAGGGCAACCGCAAAGCCGACCAGGAAGACGCCCGTGGTCAGCGTCCCCATCGCCTCGCTCGCGAGCGCATCGTAGAGAATGAGCCGCAGCAGGCGCCGTTCGTCCGCGTCCGGGGATGTTGTTTCGGCCACGATGCCGCTCAATTGTTTAATTCCCGCAAGCGGGACGTGCCACAAGTGGTCAAAATTGAACAGACTCTATTTCGCTGAGATTGGCAAAATTGGCGGGTCTTGATCCGGCGTCATGCCGCAATCCAGACGGCTCCGGTTGTCTTCCCGTGCCCCCCAGCCCCCGGACAGCCGGAGCGCTTTTTTGGGCACTTAGTCGGCGACCTTGTCAAACCGGTCTTATCCCAACGGAGCGGAACTTTGTTGCACTGCACGCGTTTGTATTCGTCGGGGGAAAGTACAAAGTCATCATGAAGATCGCACAGATTGCTCCCCTCATTGAGAGCGTTCCTCCTCGTCTCTATGGCGGCACTGAGCGGGTCGTTTCCTACTTAACCGAAGAGCTTGTCAGGCTTGGCCACGATGTGACGCTCTTTGCGAGCGGTGACTCTATCACCGGCGCCGAATTGACTCCCTGTTGCACGCGCGCGCTCCGCCTTGATCCTTCAGTGCGCGACATCATTCCGTACTTCATGATGATGATTGATAAGGTCCGGGAGCACGCGGACGAGTTCGACATTCTTCATTTTCACATCGATCTGTTCCATTTTCCGCTTTTTCGCTCGCTGGCAGGTCGGACCTTGACGACGCTTCACGGCCGGCAGGATTTGGGGGATCTCAAACCCTTTTATTCCCGGTTCGGCGAAATGCCATTGGTTTCCATCTCCAATGACCAGCGCAAACCATTGCCGCATGCCAATTTCGTTGCGACGATTCACCACGGCATTCCGGCCGATCTGCATCGGCCGTCGTTTGAGCAAGGCAGCTACCTTGCCTTCTTGGGGCGGATTTCGCCGGAAAAGCGCCCGGACCGCGCGATCAGAATAGCCCGCGCGGCGGGTATCCCGCTGAAGATCGCCGCCAAGGTCGACAAGGTCGACGAAGACTACTTCCGCAACGATATACTCCCGCTCCTCGATGGCCCTGGCGTGGAGTTCATCGGCGAGATCAACGAGCGTGAAAAAACGAAATTCCTTGGCGAGGCAGCCGCCGTGTTGTTCCCGGTGGACTGGCCCGAGCCGTTTGGACTGGTGATGATCGAAGCCATGGCGTGTGGCACGCCGGTGCTCGCATTTCGCGGCGGGTCGATTCCCGAGGTCATTGACGTTGGCGTCACCGGCAACGTGGTCGAAAGCGAGGAAGAAGCTATCGCGGCGCTGCCGGCAATCTTGTCATACGATCGCCGCGCGGTGCGGCAACGGTTTGAACAGAGATTTACAGCGACAAGAATGGCCCAAAATTATGTCAGTACCTATCGCCGATTGTTGAAGACGCACGCGTCAGGCCCCAAGCCGCGTCAACTTGGTATCAATGGTGGCAACGGCTTAATTCCCATGTCAATTGAAAAGCCGCTTCCGGCTTTGTTCGAGGCTGGAGCGGATCCCGAGATGCCAGCCTAAAAGACTTTATACGCATGCCTTTCCAAAAGGCTGCCGACGTCGCGGTTGTTAGGATATCGCCGCCGGCGTTCGTTCTTGACCGCTGAAATCCGGCGTCTTTTCATGAGGGCACTCCCTCCGCCAAGAACAAGCATTTAATTCGGTTACTGACCACTCGGCGTGCGCACACCGAACCAGGAGTCGCGCACCTGCTGGTAATGGATCGTTGGATCGTAGACCGTTACCGGCAGTCTCAGTTCCTCGGCCGATAGCCGGCCTATTGCGGCGAGCAGACTGTAGGAGGCGACCACTCGGTCGTGTTGCGCCACGATCAGATTTTGCCGCGCATTGACCAAAGCCTGCTCGGCGTTGAGTACGTCCTGCGTCGTGCGTTGGCCGGCCGTCGCCTCGTTACGCACGCCGGTCAGTGCCCGCGCGGCGGCATCGTTTTGGCGTTCCGCGGCCTCGATCTGCGCCTTGGTCGACTGCAGTTGCGCCCAGGCCTGCACGACATCGGCCCGGTTCTGATCGCGCACTTGATCGACGTTGAGCCTTTGCTGATCGAGGTTTTCTTTGTTCGAGCGGATGTTCGAATATTCCGCGCCGCCCTGGTAAAGCGGCACCGATAGGTTCAGCGTCACGGTGTCGGTGTACAGCTTGGGCGTCGTGATGGTCGAAAAGATCTGTTGCTGGACGTTGTATTGTCCGGTCAGCGTCGGCCACAAGGCGCCTTCGGCGATCTTGACCTGCAATTGTGCAACGTCGACCCCGTACAAGGCCGCCAGCACATTTGGATTTTGCGCGGCGGCTACGACGATCGCGGCGTTGAGCGTCGACGGCGCCAGCCGATCGACGGCCGATGCGGGAGCGAGGTTTGCCGGCTCGTTGCCGATAATGCGCCGGTAATTGGCGCGCGTCGTCATCAGCGTCGATTCGGCGACGTGCATGGTGGATTCGCCGGCCGCCAATTGCGCCTCCGACTGGGCGACGTCGGTCGACGTTATTTGGCCGGCGGCGAAGCGATTGCGCGTGTCCTGGAGCGTGCGCTGCAGCACGCGAACGTTGTTCTGTTGTACTTCGAGGTTCGCGCTGTCGCGCGACACGTCCATATAGACGGTGGCGGCGGCAAGCAGCACCGATTGTTCCATGACGCGCAGTGTCTCGCGCGCGGCCGAAACCTTGCTTTCCGCCTCACGGACGCTATTGGCGGTTCGTTCGCCGTTGAAAAAAGTTTGCGAGGCCGTCGCGCCAACCGAGTAGGGCGTCGTCAGGCCTCGATCGCCGAATCCGGCGCCGCTCGGCAAAATCGGCTGGGTCGGCGGAATGATGTTCTTGGTATTGGTATATTCCCGCCCAACCGTGGCGTTGGCGGTGATCGTCGGACGATAGCCCGAAAGCGCCTGCGGCACCGCCTCATCGTCCTGCCGGACGATCGCGCGCTGCGCGTTAAGCTGTGGGTTGTTCTCGTAAGCTCTGGCGAGCGCCGCCTCGATCGTCTCTGCGGCTGCCCGCTGCGGCGCCGCCACAACAAGCCCCACGACGATTGGAATGACTGCTACGCGGGCCCGCCCGATCCATCGCTGCGGCGGGTTTCGCCGCACCCTTGGAGCCATAGTTCCACTCGCCACCCGTCAGCCCCAACTCGACCGGCGGCGACCTTAACTTGGGGCCCTATGCCTTACAAGGTTATCGCCGTGTCGGAGGGTCGCCCCTGGCTGCGGCGCGCCATCAGCCGCAATTCGCGCAGCCCGAACATGACTGTGGCGAGAATGAGCGGGAGAAAAAAATCAAGCACGCGGAACGTCAGCAAGGTCGCGAGAAGGTCCTCGCGTTGATATTGCGGCAAGCCGATCAGTATCGCGGCTTCGACCACGCCGAGGCTGCCGGGCGCATGGCTGACCGCGCCGAGCAGAGTGGCGAGGACGAAGACGACGACGATCGTGGCGAAACCTACGGTGGGACTATTCGGCAGCAGCATGAAGATCGATAGCGACGCCAGGCAGCGGTCGAGCGTGCCGATGCCGATCTGCAAAAGCGTGCGCCGCAGATCGGGCAAAGCGATCCGCCAATTGGCCCGTCCGACGATGCGCGGCCGCAATGTGAGCCAGATCAGGTAACAGCCGATGGCAAACAGGCCGGATAGCCCGATCAGCCGGTTGACCCAAGGTGGCAAGTGATCGACCACCGAGAGTGCGGCCGGCGCATAGGCGACGGCGCCGCCGAGCACGAATATATTGCCGAGCCAGAACGTCATTCCGGTCACAAACGCAATTTTGGCGATGTCGACGACGGTAAGATTCCAAAACGAGTAGACGCGGAACCGCACCAGCCCGCAGGTCAGTGTCGCGGCGCCGAGCGAGTGACCGATCGTGTAGCTCGTGAAGCTCGCGAAAGCGACGACCCGCAGCGGAATTTTTTGCTTGCCGATGGTGTGCAGCGCAAACAGATCATAACAAATAAGATTGGCGTAGCCGGCGACCACCAGCGTTCCCGCAATCAGAATACGCAACGGTGACTGCGCCTTGAGCGCGGCGACGACTTTTCCGACATCGATACCACGCAACAGATGGTAAAGCGTAGCAATGGCGATGACGACGATTACCAAGCTGATGGCGAAACTGATCTTGTTCCGGCCGATGCCGCGGACGATCGTCTGCGTAAAGGGAAACGATGCGGTCAGGGCCAAATCAACTCCGTTAAACGAATCGTGGCCGGAAATTCCCATTCATTTGTAACAGCATTGTTACGTACATAACCTATGCGGCGGCGAACTTTCGAGACCGTCATACGAATGAGATATGAAATCGTAATTGTTATCGCATGCGATTCGAAAACATGATGGCCACGCTACGTTGGCCGAAAGTGCCGCAATGAAGGTCTTGGTCGCGACGGACGCG
Organism: uncultured Alphaproteobacteria bacterium; assembly: GCA_963816565.1. Lineage (GTDB taxonomy): Bacteria > Pseudomonadota > Alphaproteobacteria > Rhizobiales > Xanthobacteraceae > BOG-931. Next base: position 46,365 of record CAWFLM010000037.1, read on the forward strand.
TGGCGTCCGCAGGTCAATGGCGTCGTGCGGACTCTGGGTTCGCTGGCGCGCGCCGCCGCCAAGCTTGGCGTCGAGATCGATTTTTTGTCGCCAGACGGCTTTTGGACCTTTCCGGTCCCGACCTATCCCGGGCTCAGACTGGCCGTGCCGCGCCGCAGGCGCATCGCTGAACGGATCGATGCCGCGCGGCCGGACGCAATCCACATCGCGACGGAGGGGCCGCTCGGCCATGCTGTGCGAGCTTACTGTATCAGGAACGGCCGCCCCTTCACGACGAGCTACACCACCCGGTTTCCGGAATATATTTCGGCGCGCTCGCCGATCCCGCAGCAGTGGATTTACAACGCGCTGCGGCGTTTCCATGCCGCCGCCGCGGTCACGATGGTGGCGACGCCGTCGCTCATGACCGAGCTTTCGGAACGCGGGTTCGGCAATCTTGGCATGTGGACCCGCGGCGTCGACGTCGAGCTGTTCCGGCCCGACCGCGCCATCGATCTGGATTTTCCGCGGCCGATCTTCATGACCGTGGGGCGGGTCGCCGTCGAGAAGAATTTGCCGGCGTTCCTCTCGCTCGATTTGCCCGGCAGCAAGGTCGTCATCGGCGCCGGGCCGCAGGAGGGGGAGCTGAAGCGGCGGTTTCCCGGGACAAAGTTCCTCGGACAATTGGACAACGGCATCCTCGCCGCGCATCTCGCCGCCGCCGATGTCTTCGTGTTTCCAAGCCGCACCGATACGTTCGGGGTCGTGCAACTCGAGGCGCTTGCCAGCGGGGTTCCGATCGCGGCCTTCCCCGTAACCGGCCCGAAGGACGTCATCGGCAGCAATCCCATCGGCGTCTTGAACGAGGATCTTCGTGCCGCCTGCATGCAGGCGCTTTGGATTTCCCGCGAGTCGTGCCGGGAATTCGCACTGCGCTATTCCTGGGAGAACAGCGCGCGGCAGTTCATCGGCCACGCGCGCAAGATCGCTTCCGCGGCCGAGATGGCGACCGCTGTCGCCGAAACCGAGCCTCCCGCAGCCGAGCAAACGCTGGTGCCGGGTTGCAACCCAAAGGTCACGCATGAGCACTCTGTCTGATAGGGATCTGAACAATCAAACGGTCACCAAAGCCTATGCGCGATGGGCGCCGGTCTATGACCTCGTCTTCGGCGCGGTCTTCGAACGTGGCCGACACGCCGCGATCGCCGCCGCGGAGCGCATCGGCGGGCGCATTCTCGAAGTCGGCGTCGGCACCGGAATTTCGCTGCCGCATTATTCCAAGGAATGCCGGCTCTGCGGCGTGGATATTTCCGCACCGATGCTGCGCAAGGCGCAAGAGCGCGTCGCCGAATTCGGCTTGAGCAACGTCGAAGGCTTGTGGGTCATGGACGCGGAGCATCTGTCATTCCCCGATAAGTCGTTCGACGTGGTCGTGGCTCAATACGTCATCACGACGGTGCCGAATCCGGAAGCTACCCTCGACGAGTTCGCCCGCGTCCTCAAGCCGGGCGGCGAGATCGTGCTGGTCAGCCGCGTCGGCGCCGAGGCCGGTCTGCGGCGCTCGCTGGAGCACTGGTTCCAGCCGGCGGCGCGCAAGCTCGGCTGGCGCACCGAATTCTCGTTTGAACGCTACTCGCGGTGGGCCGAGCGGGCTTCCGGCATGCGGCTCATCGAACGTCGCCCCATGCCGCCCCTCGGACACTTCTGTCTGATCCGCTTCGGCAAGGAGAGCGGCGCCGCGCGCGCCGACGAAGCCGAGCCGGTCCGCGCCGCCGGCTGATCGTTTCATCGGAAATCTTTTCGCCGGCGGTCACGCCATTGTCACACGCCTATGCGCGGCAACGGCGGACCCGATTCCCTGTCACAAGGGATTCACCGAATCGCCATACCCAGGCTGGACGGTTGCACGAGGGGAAAGATCGCAAATGGAAAACTTTTTGGACGCTCTACGGACCCAGCGCTGGGACGATCATCGCTATTATCACCATAGCCGGATCAATCAGTCGCTCCATTTCGTCAGTGCGATGAGCTTCCTGTTTTCCTACGTGATGATATTCAAGGATCCCGCGATTTCGGCGCTAGCCGGCTGGCTGGTGGCGATGACGACCCGGCAGACCGGTCACTTTTTCTTCGAGCCCAAGGATTACGACACCGTCAACCGGGCAAGCCACGAATACAAGGAAGAAATCAAGGTCGGCTATAATCTGCGCCGCAAGGTCGTGCTGTTGACGATCTGGGCGTTATCGCCGCTGGTGCTGTTCTACAGCCCGCGGTTTTTCGGGCTGTTTACGCCGGCCGCCACCAAGACGGAATTCGTGCGCCATGTCGCCATCATCTGGCTCGGCCTAGGCGTTGGCGGGGTGCTGTTCCGCACCGTCCACCTGTTCATCATCAAGGACGTGCAGACCGGTCTCGTGTGGGCCACCAAAATCCTGACCGACCCGTTCCACGACATTAAAATTTATCACAAGGCTCCGCTCGCCTTGCTGCGCGGCGAACTGATCGATCCCGAGATCGGCTTGCATCACTGGGACGAAGAGGACCCCGAAGAGCTGCCGCGGGCCAGCTGATCGCCGCCGGTGGCTGCCGCGCCGGGTCGGCTACTGCTTGCGACGCCCGCGCGGAGAAAACAGCCGGTGCATGATCATTTCCTTCAAGACGGTCCGCCTGATCGCCTTGTTGTTGAGCGCGGGGTTGGTCCACCACCAGCCGTCATCGCGCATCGCTTTTGCCGCGGCGAGGAAGCGGTCCATGACCGCGGCGAAATCGGCTTCGGTGTAATTGAGACTGAAGGTCAGCCGCCCGGTGCCGGTCCAGGTCAGCGCCAGCCCCTCCGCACGCAGATAATACTGGAGCATCCAGTTGTAGCGCGACGGCCGGGTGTAGCAGACAGTCCAGATCGAAGACATGTTCGCGATCTCGACCGGCAACGCCTCCTCCGCCAGGCGGGCATTGAACCGTTGCGCGCGCTCGTTCCAGATTGGATCGAGCCCGGCGTAAATCGCATCCGCCTGCGGCGTCTGCAAAAACCGCAGGAATTCGTTTATCGCCGCCATCACGTAAGGATGCGAGTTGAAGGTGCCGCGGGCAAAGCAAATATCGCCCGGCCGATCGTCGCGGAAGCGCTTCATCAGCTCGCTTTTGCCGCAGACGACGCCGACCGGCAGTCCGCCGCCCAGCGTCTTGCCGTAAGTCACGATGTCGGCGCGAACGCCGAAATAGTCCTGCGCGCCGCGCTTGGCGAGGCGGAATCCGACAAAGACTTCATCGAAGATCAGAACGATGCCGCGCTCGGTGCAGACGTCACGGAGGCGCTTGAGCCACTCGGCATAGGCCTCGCGGTCGAAATGCGCGCCGCAGCCGCTGTCGACAAGCTGGGAGTCGGTCGCGTCGGACGCGTTGACGTGCAACGCCTGCAGCGGATTGACCAACACGCAAGCGATATTGCGCCGCGTGCGCAGGACGCGGAGCGTATCCTCGGACATATCGGTGAGCGTATAGGTTTCGTGCGCCGGCACCGGATTGCCGATGCCGGGCTGCACGTCGCCCCACCAGCCGTGATAGGCGCCGCAGAACCGCACCAGATGCGAACGCTTGGTGTGGTAGCGGGCGAGCCGCACGGCCTGCATGACGGCTTCGGTGCCCGACATATGGAACGACACCTCGTCGAGTCCGGAAATCTCCTTGAGGATCTTGGTGTTCTCGACGATCACCGGGTGATACGGGCCGAGCACCGGACCAAGCGCGCGCACGCGCGCAATGCCGCGATCGATCGTCTCCTTGTAGAAGTCGTAGCCCAGGACGTTGATGCCGTACGATCCGCTGAGGTCGTAAAATCGGTTGCCGTCGAGGTCGGTGACGGTTACCCCGTTCGTCGCCTGGACAAAGGCGGCCGAGGGCAGATCGGCGCTGACTTTGCGGCTGAACTGGAACGGCACCCGATAGGCATCGGTGAATTTCAGGTCGGAAATGGTCTGGCTGGCTTCGGCGGTGCGCCGAATCGTCTCGGCAAAGCGTGTTTTGTAGGACGCGGAAAGCCGGGCGAAACCATCACGCCGACGCGCGGCGACATCCGCGGGCGCGTCATCGCAGCTGAAAAAACGGTCCTCATCGTAGTCGTAGAACGGCACGAAAGCCGCAAGCCGGCGCGCGATCCGGGAATGGCCGGCGAGCGATTTGTGCTTGGCTTGCGACAGCGCGAGCCGCTTCTTCAAGGTCGCGACCGAAGTCGCAACCGCCGCGGCGCCCAGCCCGTAAAAGGCCAGACTCGTCGAGCCCCAGGTCATTGAGCGCCATGTCATCGAATCGCGGTGTAGCGCGGAGATTTAACAGTCCCATGACGTTAACAGTCACATGACCGCGCGGACGCAATTCCTTCGAATATTCGAACAGGAAGATATCAATTTCCTGCTGACCAACCGCATTCCGCGACGGCTGGCGACGCAGTTCATCGGCTGGTTCGCCAAGATCGAGCAGCCGCTGGTCCGTGACCTGTCGATCGCGACCTGGCGATTGTTCTCCGACCTCGATCTCAGCGAGGCCAAGAACACCGAATTCCGCAGCCTGCACGATTGCTTCATCCGGGAACTGAAGGACGGCGCGCGGCCGATCGAGGGCGCCGCCGACATCTTGGTGAGTCCGTGCGACGCCGTCGTCGGCGCTTGCGGGGAAATCGAAGGGACGCAGCTCTACCAGGCCAAGGGCTTTCCTTACGCGCTCGAAGATTTGCTGGGCGATCCCGCCTTGGTCGAGGCCTATCGCAACGGCCGCTATGTGACGCTGCGGCTCAGATCGAGCATGTACCACCGTTTCCACGCGCCCTATGACGGCGCCATCGAGCGAGTGAATTACGTCTCTGGCGACACCTGGAACGTCAATCCGATAGCGCTGAAACGGATCGAGCGCCTGTTCTGCAAGAACGAACGCGCGGTGATCCGGATGACGCTGGTGGGCGGGCAAAGCGTGACGCTGGTCGCGGTCGCAGCAATCCTGGTCGCCAGCATTCGCCTGCATTGTCTCGATGAGATATTGGACCACGACTATCGCGGGCGCAGCGTCGTCGACTGCGACTGCAAGGTTCGCAAAGGCGACGAGCTCGGCTGGTTCCAGCACGGTTCGACGATTGTCGTGTTTGCGCCGGACGGTTTTGAGCTTTGCGACAACGTCCGTGAAGGCGCCAGGATTCGCATGGGGCAGCCGCTGCTGCGACTGCCTTAAGGGTAGCGTCGTCTTAGCCGGCCGCCTTTTTCAGCTCGGCGGCTTGCGCATCGTCGAGTTCGCCGGCGCGCCGGTAAGCCGGCCGGCTGCTGATGCGCTGCCAATATTGCTCGAAAGCTGGGCGCTTATCGATCGTGCCGAACATCATGCCGAAGCCGATCGCCGAGCCGACATAAAGATCGGCTGCGGTGAAGCTGCCGCCGACCAGGTAATCGCCGTGCGATACCGCCGCCTCGAGCGCATCCATGGCCCGGCCGAAGGTGCCATAGCCGATCATCCGCTCGCGCTCGGGCGGCACCACGAAGCCGAGCGCCTTGTTGCTGATTGCCGCCTCGACCGGGCCGGCGGTGAAGAACATCCAGCGGTAATATGGCGCGCGCAATTTATCGCCGGGCGGAGGCGCGAGGCGGCGTTGCGGAAATGCGTCGGCAAGATAGGCGCAGATCGCCGCCGTTTCGGTCACTATCGCATCGCCATGCCGCAATGCCGGAACCTTACCCATGGGATTGATTGCGAGATAGGCCGGCGCCTTCATGGTCGAGGCGTAATCGAGCACTTCTGTCCTATAGGGCTGGCCGACTTCCTCAAGCATCCAGCGCGCGATGCGGCCGCGCGATTGCGGGTTGGTGTAAAGAACGAGTTCGTCGGCCATTTCCGTTCCTCATCTTGCCGGAGCGATGGAGTGTAAGGCGCGAATATGCGTGGTCAAAACTCGGCTCGCAACCGTGGCGGCGATCACTCGGCCGTGAGCGCGCGATACATGATGTCGCCGGTGCTCGATGTGGAGAAGTGGAGATCAGTCGGGAGCGCGCAGCCGATAGCCTATCCCGGTTTCAGTGAGAACATACTGCGGCCGTTCGGGATCGGATTCAATCTTTTGCCGGAGCTGGCGGACGTAGACTCGCAGATACTGCGCGTCGGTCAGGTCGTCCCATAGCTCGCCGAGCAGAAATTTGTGGGTGAGAACCTTGCCGGCATGCTGCACCAATACGCGCAGCAGCTCGTATTCCTTGGGTGAAAGTTTGACGTCCTTGTCACCAACTTTGACGATGCGGCGAACGAGGTCGACGGACAGGTCGCCGACCCGGAAGATCGGGCGCTCGCCTTGCGTCTGCAATTGGTGGCGAAGCGCGGCGCGCATCCGTGCCAAAAGCTCATCCATCCCGAACGGCTTGGTTACATAGTCGTCGGCGCCGAAATCGAGCGCTTGGACTTTGCCGGCCTCGTCGTCGCGGCTGGAAAGAACGACGATGGGCACGCTTTCATTGCGGGCACGGATGGTGCGCAACAATTCGTGACCCTGCATGTCCGGCAGGCCGAGATCGAGGATGACTAAATCCGGCGATTGGCTCAGCAGTTCAAGCGCGGTCTTGCCGTTGGGAGCTTCGAGCGTCTGATAGCCCTGAGCGGTCAGCCCCATGCGCAGCAGCTTGCGGATCGGAGGCTCGTCGTCGACCACCAGCACACGGAGCGGGGCGGCGGTCATGCGGCGACGTCCAGGAGTTGTCCCTGACGCGGGATCGGCATGTTGATCGTGAACATCGCGCCGCTGCGATCGGAGCGATTGGCGGCGACGATGGTGCCATGCATGGCTTCGACGAAGCCGCGCGAGATCGCAAGCCCCAGTCCGGTGCCGGCACGAACCTGATCGGTCTTCTGGGCGCGGTAGAATTTATCGAAGATATGTTCGAGGTCGGGCGCGGGAATGCCGCTGCCTTCATCGAGCACGCGCAGGCACACCGCGTCGCCATTGCGCCAGGCCTGGATACGGATGGTCGTTTCCGGCGGGGCATATTTGGCGGCATTGTCGAGAAGGTTGAACAACACTTGTTCGAACAGCACGGCGTCGAGCTCGAGCATCGGCAAATCCGGCGCCAGATTCAATTCGACTTTGTGCCGGGATAGAATGCGGCTGGCGCGGCGCAGCGCGCTGCCGACGATTTCGCCGACGTCGTGCAGCGCGACGTTCGGCGTAATCGCGCCGGATTCGAGCTTGGTCATGTCGAGCAAATTGGCGATGAAGCGGTTGAGCCGCTCGGACTCGTCGATGATGGTGCTGAGAAGCTCGGCTTTCTCGCCCGCCGAAAGCTTGTCCCCGAGATCGCGCAGCGTGCCCGCCGATCCGAGCACCGCGGCAAGCGGGGTCTTGAGGTCGTGGGAAATCGAAGTCAGGAGCGCCGAACGCAGGCGTTCGGTCTCGGCGTTACGTTCGACGCGATCCATTTCCTCGACCAGCCTGACACGCTCGATAGCGAGCGCGCCTTGATCGGCGAGCGCATCGAGCAGGCGCCGCTGGTCGGGCGTGAGCAGCGGGCCTTGCCTATCGCTGTCTATACCCATCACGCCAATGGCGCCGCGCCCGGTATGCATCGGCAGGAACAGGCGCTTGGCGCCCGGCAAGGTATCCGAACCGCGGCCGGCCACGCGATTGTTCTCCCAGGCCCATTTCGCCGCGGCGATATCGGCATCGTCGAGAATATCCTCGGGCGGATAACCGGCCTTCACCGCGATCGTGCCGTGCTCAGGCAATAACAATACGACCCGCACCTTCAGCATCAGCGCAGTCTGGTAGGCCGTCGCCCACAGCACGTCGTCGAGCGTACCGGCGCCGGCAAGCTTGCGGCTGAAAGCGTACAGCGACTCGGTGGTTCGCGCCCGCTCCATGGTTGCGACGGCCTGGGTGCGGCCGCGCGCGGCGACGCTCGAGACGATGACCGCGACAAGCGTGAAAAACCCGAACGCGGTGACATTGTGCGGATCGGCGATGGTGAACGTGTAAATCGGCGGCAGGAAGAAGAAGTTGTAGGCAAGCGCCGAAGCGACGCAGGCGAACAGCGACGGCCACAGGCCGAAGCGAACGGCGACGGCAACGACGGCAGTGAGAAAAACAAGGTCGCTATTGGTTGGGCCGATCGCCGCTCCGATCAGCTCGGCGATGATAAGCGCCACGGCGACCGCCAGCAAGGCGGCGCCGTAAGGGCGCGGATCGAAGACATCGTTGCGTTCGGCGGGGCGCGTCGACTTCTTTGGAATGGGTTGGCCGGCGACGGTGTCGCCGGCGATGACATGGACGCTGATATTGCCGGAGCGACGCACCAGATCGTGCACCACCGAGCCGTGCAGGATTTCGAACCACCGGGTGCGCGCCGATTTGCCGATGATGATCTGGGTGACATTGTTCGCCTGCGAATAGCGGATCACATCCTCGGCAATGCGATCGTCGCTGGACGGCAAAGTGACGGCCTCGGCGCCGAGCGCCTCGGCGAGCCGCAGCGTATCGGCGATGCGGTCGCGTTCCTCCTCCGAAAGCTGCAGGCTGCGCCGGCCCTCGACATAAAGCGCGACCCAGGGCCCGTGCAGCCGGTCGGCGAGTCGCTTGGCGTAGCGCACCAGGCCGGCGGAACGCAGGTCCTCGCTGATGCAAACCAAGATGCGTTCGCCCGCCGCCCACGGTCCTTGGATCGCATGCGCCTGCATTTCCGAGAGCAATTGCTCGTCCACCCGCTCGGCGGTGCGGCGCAAAGCGAGTTCGCGCAGCGCGGTGAGGTTGGCGGGCGAGAAAAAATGTTCGAGCGCGCGCTCGGCTTGTTTCGGAACGTAGACCTTACCTTCCTTGAGGCGTTGGATCAGATCGCCGGGGGTCAGATCGATCAGTTCGACGGCGTCGGCGCGGTCGAACACCGCGTCAGGCACGGTCTCGCGCACGCGCACATGGGTGATCTGCGCGACAACGTCATTGAGACTTTCGATGTGTTGAATATTGACGGTGGTATAGACGTCGATGCCGCGGCTCATCAATTCTTCGACGTCGAGGTAACGCTTGGGGTGGCGACTACCTTCGACATTGGTGTGCGCGAGTTCGTCGACCAGCGCGATTTGCGGGCGTCGCGCGATGATGGCGTCGAGGTCCATCTCGGTAAGCGATTGTCCCTTATAGTCGACGTGCCGGCGCGGAACGGCTTCAAGCCCCTCCAACAGCGCTTCGGTTTCGCGGCGGCCGTGAGTTTCGACGATGCCGGCGACCACGTCGTAGCCGTCTTTTTTGCGGGCGTGCGCCTGCTGCAGCATTTCGTAAGTCTTGCCGACGCCGGGCGCGGCGCCGACGAAAATTCGAAGCTTGCCGACGCGTCCCTCTTCGCGGCGCGCCGCTTCAAGAAGGGCTTCCGGAGAGGGCCGTTGTTCGGATTCGCGCCTTTGCTCCGCCATCGGCGATGGAATCTCAAGCTGTAGGCGCTCGTCGCATCATCCGGCGCTCAACCGATCGAGCGCGAGGTTGAGCAGCAGGACATTCACCTGCGGCTCGCCCAATAGGCCAAGCAAACGACCTTCGGTGTTATCGTCGACAAGCTTGCGGATGCGATCTTCCGGCAGATTCCGCGCCTTGGCAATACGGGGGACCTGGAAGAGAGCGGCCCCGGGCGAGATATCCGGGTCAAGGCCGCTGGCCGAAGTCGTCACCAGGTCGGCCGGTACCGGCATCGACGGGTTCTCTTTTTTCAGCTTCGCCATATCGTCTTTCACGCGGTCGATCAGCGCCTTGTTGGACGGTCCCAGGTTGGAGCCGCCGGAATTATCGGCATTGTACGGCGCAGCGATCGTTTTGGTCGGATCCTTGGGATCCGGCGCGGTCGTCGCCGACGGGCGGCCATGGAAATACTTGTCGCTGTCGAATTCCTGGCCGATCAGCGCGGAGCCCACGACCTTGCCGTCGCGTTCGACCATGCTGCCGTTCGCCTGGTAAGGGAAAATGACTTGGGCGATTCCGGTCATCGCCAGCGGATAGGCCAAGCCGGTGATGAGCGTTAGAGCGATCAGGACGACGATCGCCGGACGAATTTCGCGCAACATCGCAGTTCTCCTTAAACCAGGTGCAAGGCGGTGACGATGACGTCGATCGCCTTGATGCCGACGAACGGAATGATCACGCCGCCGGCGCCGTAAATCCACAGATTGCGGCGCAAGCAGCGCGGCGGCGCCGATCGGGCGGTAACGCACGCCTTTGAGCGACAACGGAATAAGCGCAATGATGATCAGCGCATTGAAGATGATCGCCGACAGGATGGCGCTTTCCGGAGTCTGCAGCTTCATGACGTTCAGCGCCTGCAATTGCGGATAGAAGGCGACGAACATCGCCGGGATGATGGCGAAATACTTCGCCACGTCGTTGGCGATCGAGAAGGTGGTCAGCGCGCCGCGGGTCATCAACAGCTGCTTGCCGATCTCGACGATCTCGATGAGCTTGGTCGGGTTGGAATCGAGATCGACCATGTTGCCGGCTTCGCGCGCCGCCTGCGTGCCGGTATTCATGGCGACGCCGACATCGGCTTGGGCCAATGCCGGCGCATCATTGGTGCCGTCGCCGCACATGGCGACAAGCTTGCCTTTGCCTTGCTCGTCGCGAATGAGTCGCAGCTTCTCCTCCGGCGTGGCCTGGGCGAGGAAGTCGTCGACGCCGGCTTCGGCTGCGATCGCCGCCGCCGTCATCGGATTATCGCCGGTGATCATCACGGTGCGGATGCCCATGCGGCGCAATTCGGCAAAGCGCTCGCGAATGCCGCCCTTGACGATGTCCTTGAGGTGAACGACGCCGAGCAAGCGGCTGTCCTTGGCGACAGCGAGCGGCGTGCCGCCGGATTTGGCGATGGCGTCGGCGATGGCGGTGACTTCGCGCACGGTTTCGCCGCTGACGCTCGGGCGCAGCGCCTGCGCAGCGCCACCCGCAGCCACCGCGGCCGGCGCAGCCGTTGAGAAAATTCAGAATGGCGTCGACCGCACCCTTGCGGACCCATGACGAGCCGACCTCCACGCCGCTCATCCGCGACTGTGCGGAAAACGGGATGAAATTCGCCTGCAGTTCGGCAAGCTCACGGCCGCGGATGCCGTATTTCTCCTTGGCCAGCACCACAATGGAGCGTCCCTCGGGAGTCTCGTCGGCCAGCGACGCGAGCTGTGCGGCGTCCGCCAACTCCTGCTCGGTCACGCCCCGCAGCGGTTTGAACTCGGTCGCCTGGCGATTGCCGAGCGTGATGGTGCCGGTCTTGTCGAGGAGTAATGTATCGACGTCGCCCGCCGCCTCGACCGCGCGGCCTGACATCGCCAGCACGTTGAAACGCACCAGGCGATCCATGCCGGCAATGCCGATGGCGGACAACAGCGCGCCGATAGTGGTCGGGATCAGCGTTACGAACAGCGCCACCAGGATCACGACCGAAATCGTGCTGCCGGCATAATACACGTAGCTCGGAATCGTCGCGGTCGCGAACACGAAGATGATGGTGAGGCCGATCAAGAGAATGTTCAGCGCAATCTCGTTCGGTGTTTTCTGCCGTTCGGCGCCTTCGACCAGGCGGATCATGCGGTCGAGAAATGTCGAACCCGGCGCCGCGGTGATGCGCACGCGAATCCAATCGGAAAGAACCTGCGTGCCGCCGGTGACGGCGGAGCGGTCGCCGCCCAACTCGCGGATGACCGGCGCCGATTCGCCGGTGATCGCCGCCTCGTTGACCGAGGCCATGCCCACGATAACCTCGCCGTCGGACGGAATCATGTCGCCGGCTTCGACGAGGACAATGTCGCCGACCTTGAGGCCGGTCGACGGCACCAGCCGATAGTTCTGCGAATCGCCCGCGCCGGTGAGAAGCTTGGCCGGAGTCTCGGTGCGTTGACGGCGCAGCGTATCGGCCTGCGCCTTGCCGCGGCCCTCGGCCACGGCTTCGGCAAAGTTGGCAAACAGCACGGTGAACCACAGCCAGAGGATGATCTGGAATTCGAACAGGATGTGCCCGCCGCCGGTCAAGAGATCGCGGATTAAGATCACGGTCGTCAATGCCGTAACGATCTCGAGCACGAACATGACGGGATTTTTCATGAGCGTGCGCGGATTGAGCTTGACGAAGGCGGAGCCGACGGCCGGTGCGACGATCTTCGGATCGAACAGCGCCGAGACCGGCATGCTCTTGCGCAGGGTTGAGGTTTCCATCGAAGTCACTCCAAGCCTTAATTGGATGAGAACAGCGTGCCGGCGTTGATCGCGAGCTGCTCGACGATCGGGCCGAGCGCCAGCGCCGGAAAGAAAGTGAGGCCGCCGACAATCAAGATCACACCGACGACGAGACCGACGAACAAGCCGCCGTCGGTCGGGAAGGTCCCGGCGGAAGCCGGCACCAATTTCTTGGCGGCCAGAGTGCCGGCGATCGCCATGGTCGGGATGATCATCCAGAACCGGCCGACGCCCATCGCGACAACGCCGCTGAGATTGTAGAACATCGTATTGCCGTTGAGCCCGGCGAAGGCCGAGCCGTTATTGCCGTCCATCGACGTGTAGGCGTAAAGCACCTCGGTGAAGCCATGCGGGCCCGGATTGTTCATCGAGGCCACCGCCGACGGCACCAGCATGGCGACGGCGGTCCAGCCGAGATACATCAGCGGCAGGACCAGGATGGCGAGCATCGCCATTTTGACTTCCTTGGCTTCGATTTTTTTGCCGACATATTCCGGCGTGCGTCCGACCATCAGGCCGGCGACAAAGATCGAGATGATGACGAACAGCAGCATGCCGTACATGCCCGAGCCGACGCCGCCGACGATGATTTCGCCGAGCTGAATGTTGATCAGCGGGATCATGCCGCCGAGCGCGGTGAAGCTGTCGTGCATGGCGTTGACCGCGCCGCACGAGGCGGCGGTGGTGATGACGGCGAACAAAGCCGAGCCGACGATGCCGAAGCGGACTTCTTTGCCTTCCATATTGCCGCCGGTGAGGCCCAGCGCGTTGAGTGCGTCATTGCCGTGCGCCTCGGCCCAATAACAAAAGAAGACGCCGGCGATGAACAGCACGCCCATGACGGCCAGGATCGCCCAGCCTTGACGTTGATTGCCGACCATGCGGCCAAACACATTGGTCAGCGCCGCACCGATCGCGAAGATCGAAATGATCTGCACGTAATTCGACAAGGCCGTCGGGTTCTCGAACGGATGCGAGGCGTTGGCATTAAAGAAGCCGCCGCCATTGGTGCCGAGCATCTTGATGGCGATTTGCGAGGCGACCGGACCGACCGCGATGTGCTGCTTGATCCCTTCGAGTGTGGTGGCGTCGACATAGGGGCCGAGCGTCTGCGGGATGCCCTGCCAGACCAGGAACAGCGCATAGGGCACACAGATCGGGATCAGGATGTAGAGCGTGCAGCGGGTGATATCGACCCAGAAATTGCCCACGGTGCGAACCGAATGCCGGGCAAAGCCGCGGATCACCGCGACCGCGAGCACGATGCCGGTCGCCGCCGAAAGATAGTTCTGGTGCGTCAGGCCGAGCATCTGCACGAGATACGACATCGTGTTTTCGCCGGCGTAGTTCTGCCAGTTGGTATTGGTGATGAAGCTCATCGCCGTGTTGAGCGACAGGCCTTCTTCGACGGCGCTTTGGCCCTTCCGGGTTGAACGGCAGAAGGGCCTGCGCGCGCATCAACACATAAAGAATGAGCAGGCCGCCGACGTGAAACAGCAGCATGCCGACCGTGTAGGTCAGCGCATGCTGTTCCTGGCGCTCGTCGACCCCGGCGATCTTGTAGATCGCAATTTCGACCGGCCGCAGGATCGGCGTCAGCCAGGTGCGCTCGCCGTTGAACACCCGTGTCATATAGGCGCCGAGCGCCGGCGTGATCGCGACAATAATCGCGCAATAAAGCAGGATCTGGACCCAGCCGATGGCGGTCATCGTCGTTGTCCTTTCAGAACAGTTCGGGCTTGAGCAGAGCGTAGATCAGATAGACGAGCAGCCCCGCGGTCACGAGACCGGCGAGTGCATAATCGAAAGTCATGACAGTTCTCCTCAGAGCCGGTCGCAGGCGTAGCAATAGGCGATCGACAGCGCGAAAAAGACGAAAACGATCGCCATCATGACGGCGTCCATCATCGTAACTCTCCGAATAAAAATTCTCCGGGCAGCAGCAGGCGCCCATTGGCGGCGCGCTGTCTTGATTTGGATCAAGTTCGCGCAAACTCCGCCATTCACGCGCCATTAGGTGTCACCAAGGGCATATGAATTCGAGAGCGTGAGCGACGAAAAAGTTATAGGAATCCCATAAAGGTCGGCGCGGCGTGTTGGCGCGTGCCGTGGGCATTTCCGAGAGGAGAGCGCGCGATCGCCCGGCTTGCGCAGGGCTATCGATTTCACGGATGCCGGAATATGGTGTCGGTCAAGGAGTCGCCGCGGTCGCCAGGGCAGATCGCGCCGGAGGGGGAATGAATAGCGCGGATCAAAATCTAACGGCGATGCTGGATCGCGAGCTCGATCGTTTGACGCAGAATCTCACCTTCGACAAGCTGCTCTTTCAACTCGGTCTCGATCCCAGCAACGTCACGTGGCACGCGATATTCGAGCGGCTGATCGACGTCGCGTCGGCCCATCTCAATTTTGCCAGCGTCTGCGCGCTGATCGGCGCGGTTTTCTATGGCGCGACTCTGCTGATGCGGACGATGGTGCCGTTGCGCGTTTTCGGCATCATCAGCGCTCTGTTTTTTATGGCGTACGGGGCGCTCGCCGGGGCGATGTCGACCTTTTTTATGTATTTGCTGCTGCTGCCCATCAACAGCTGGCGCCTGTTTCAGATGCGCAGCCTGGTCAAGAAGGCGCGCGTCGCCGCGCAGGGCGACCTGTCGATGGACTGGCTCAAGCCGTTCATGAACCGTCGAATTTATCGCCACGGCGATGTGCTGTTTCGAAAAGGCCAAGCTGCCAATGAGATGTTCCTGACGGTCACGGGAAAATTTCTCGTGTCTGAGATTGGCATCGAACTGCCGCCCGGCCGCTTGGTGGGCGAGCTTGGTTTTGTCACGCCCAATAATCGAAGGACGCAGACGGTCGAATGTATCGAAAACGGCGAGGTGCTGGCCATTACCTATGACCGGCTGCTCGAAATCTACTTCGATAATCCGGAGTTCGGCTATTTCTTTCTCCGTCTCGCCAGCGATCGTCTGCTGCAGAATATCGCCCGGCTTGAAGGAGTGATCGCCGCCGCGGCAGCGGCGCGCGCCACAGCGGCGCCGCCGGTCGGGCTGCCTGATGTGGATGCAAAGCCTGAGGCTGCACCGGCAACGGAAACGACGCCGCCGGCAAAATCTGCCAACGGGTCGCCGGCCATTGCAGCGCAAGTGCATTTGCCCGCCGTGATCGAAGCCCCGCCCGATGGCCGGCGCGCCAATGCAGTAAAGTAGTCGAGCGGTTTTCCCTATGGTCCGGGGTGGCCGGAATTATCCCGGTGCCGTTCCTCGATCTGGCAGCCGTCGGCGGCGTGCAAATTGAAATGCTGCGGCGTATTTCGCGGATTTACAGCGTTCCGTTTTCCGCAAACCGAGGCAAAGCGCTTATCGCCGGCCTGGCGGGCTCGATGATACCCGCAAGCAGCGGCATGGGAGCCGCGAGCATGACCAAGAGCGTGCCGGTCGTGGGGACGGCTGTGAGCGCGGTGGTGATGCCGGCGTTATCCGCCGGCGCGACCTACGCGATCGGCATGGCATTCATCCAGCATTTTGCTTCCGGCGGGACGCTGCTTGATTTTAATCCGCGACAATATCGCGACTTCCTCAATGCGCAGAAGAAGCTGTGGAGCTCCCGACTAAGAGCCACCCCGGCTGCCGCCAAAGGCGCCTGCAGCTCTCAGGGCAAGGCTTCCAGACGATCTAAACGGAGATCCTCTGGATCAGTTCCAAACTGGCGTAAATATTTTCGCTTGCCGCACTAGTCGGGCAATCGTCCGGGGTCCGACTTTTATGAGAGTGCGGTCGGTTTCTTATGCCGACTTTATATCATTCCCTCTCGCATGCTCTCGCTTCTTTACGGCCTTTGACGCCATTTTAGGACGCGAGGTCGAGAGCTCCCATGAGCGGATTCGCAAAAACGTTATTTGGTCATGATCAGGCCGTTCTGCTTGATCGTTTGGACGAAGCGGTTCGCTTCGCGTCACAGCCCACGCTTGGTCTTATTTCAAAGATCGTCGCCGGCGCATGCACCCGTATTCCAGTGCTGAGCAAGACTGGAAAGGCCGGTGCAATAGACCGACTGGTGGAATCGGGCGCGTGGGCCGACGCCGCATTGACCCTGATCAAGCTCGAATTGCCGGGCTGGAAGCTGCGGCGGCTGATCTGTGAAGACGGCCTTTGGCTTTGCTCGCTGTCCCAGCAACCCAACGTGCCTGCCGCGCTCGACGATACGGCCGATGCCACTCACGAGGTCATGCCGCTCGCCGTCTTGCTGGCGTTTCTTGAGGCGCGCCGCAAGACATTCCGACTGCGCAAACTACGCCCCGGCGCCCGCCTTCGACCAGGCACCGGCCGGGCTGGTCAGTTGCGAAAATTTCGCATGAGGGCAGGGAGGTTTTCCGTCCCGTTTACGCTCTTATGCCGCCTTTATGAGAAAGGCGCTCGCTCGCTCTCGAATTTATATGGCGTCAAGCGCAGATTCGGGTCAGCCAAAACAACACGAAGGAGAGGATCCAATGAGCGTCCTTTCTGATGACTTCGGCCGAAAGTCTGCCGGCTGCGCGACGAAGCGGCGGCAGTTTTGGCGCGGACTAGCCGAGCGGCTCGATGCGCTGGTTGCCTATCCGGCCACGCACACAGTCTCCGAGCAGGAATTGCGCAAGGTCGATGATGACATCCGACGTTGCCGGCAACTGATGATCAAAAAACCGCAGCAGCTGCGGAATGCGAAGCTCGGCTGTGTTTCGATCCCGAACGCGGTTCGGGCAATGAAAGCCAAATAAAAGGGCAAGACGACAATGAACGGCCTCTTCAAAAATTGCGGCTTTGCCGGTTCGACTGCGTCGGAAGGGCTCAAGCTCGCCGTGACAAGCTCCGCGAATGCCATGTCGCGCCGACAGAGCCTCGCCGGGCGGAGCACGGTGATCAATTTCCCCAAGCGGCCGGATCATCAGCGTTCTCAGCCAAACAATTCCACTGTTTTACATCGCCCGAAACAAGCACGGCTTTTGGGTCGCGCGCGATGCGGAAGGGCACGCGGCGGCATATTTCTGTTCCGGCGATCGGCCTTGCGTTTTGCCCGCGATAGCAGTGCGCCGGCAGGCTGCGCGATGATGTTTCTTAACGAAGCGCTCGAACTCGGCATCGAGAACGAGGGCAGCCGAAATGTTGAGATCGTTGCCGCCGGAATCGATGTTAAACGCGGCGGGCACCGAAATTAGCCGACTTCCTCGCGATGGCGATCGCCGAATGGCGTAAACTCGTTGCACAAATTTCCCGCGCCTTTGCCGGCGAACGGAGAAACCGCGCAGCGATCGAGCGTGAGCTGTTCCGCGGCCAGTATACGCTATCGTCGAAAAATGACGACGATTTGCCAATTCCATAATCCATATCGACATCGCTCTTTCGCAATCGGATGGACATTATCGCTAATTTGCGCACGCGCCGAGCATTTCGGCTTGGGCGTCGTTGACATCGACAAACTCGCCGGTCGCGGCTGTTTGCGGCTCTATGGGCGCTGTCGTTAAGCTTAAACGGCGAATCCCGTGCGGTAAATTTCAAAGAGTGTCGGCAAACGCCGCCGATGCTTATCGCAAGGTTAGCAAACAACCGAGCATTTAAACTGCGCTTTCGCAAAAGGCGGCGCGGTGACGAAACAATTCGTCGGTGAGTGATTTCACTGCATGTTTAGGAATGGGACGGCAAAACATCCTGCGAAGAGCCTGACGAGTCTCGCTTTTGTGCCGGGCAGTTTTCGGCAGCCGTTTGAGCGGGCGCTCTCGTAACCGTAAGGGTTTTGTCCGATGACGAATGTCATTCGCTTGATGGTCGACGCGATGCGCCAAGTGCATCGCTTCCGTCGCGACGATAGCGGCAGCATGGCCATCATGATGGGCCTGACGGCGATCCCGCTCATCTTCGCCGTCGGCGCCGGCATCGATTACGGCACCGCCAACATGGCGAAGGCCAAGCTTGATGCCGTGGCCGACACTGCCGCGCTGTCCGCGGTCGACCATCAGGCCATAACCGGCACGCCGGCCGCGGCGCAGAGCACCGCGCAAAATACCTTCAATGCCGAAGCCGTGAATATCCCCAATGTCACGGTGAGCAATGTTTCCGCGACGGTGACCAACTCGACCACAGGACGGACCGCCGTGGTCAATTACTCGGCGACGAAGTCCAACATGTTCATGGGTATTTTCGGCTACCCGACGACGACGATCACCGGCTCGTCGACCGCGCAAGCCGGCCTGACGACGAATATCGACTTCTATTTGCTGCTCGACAATTCGCCTTCCATGAACATCGCCGCGACGAGTGCCGGCATCACGACGATGGTCGCCGCCACGTCGGCGCAAGGCGGTTGCGCATTCGCCTGTCATGAGTCCGATCCTGCCGCGGATAACCTGGGCAATCCGGGCGGCGAGGACAACTATACGCTGGCGAAGAATCTGGGCGTCGCGACGCGGATGCAGAATTTGGCGAGCGCAACCCAGTCGCTGATGAGCTCGGCGGCGACGATGGAGGGATCGAACCAGCAATATCAAATGGCGATCTACACGTTCAACAGCTCCGGGCTGAGCCCGATCCAGCTGTTGACGTCAAATCTGACGAACGCGCAAGCGGCGGCCGCCAACATCAACGTTGAGGAAGTTTACTCCAACAATTGGTTGACGAAAACGAACCAGAATAACGATACCGACACCGACTTCGAGTCCGCCATGTCGGCCATCAATACGCTGATGCCGCTGCCGGGCACAGGCACGCCTGCGAGCACGCCGCAAGAGGTGCTGTTTATCGTCACCGACGGCGTCGACGACGAAGTCTCGTCGTCTTGTTCGCAGTCGCTCGATGGCAGCCGCTGCCAGCAACCGTTCAGCACCACCTGGTGCACGACGGTCAAAAATCGCGGCATCCAGATCGCGGTGCTGTATACCGACTATCTGCCGCTGCCGACTAATTCCTGGTACAATGGCTGGATCGCGCCGTTTCAGAGCCAGATCGATCCCAACATGGAAAGTTGCGCGTCGCCGGGAATGTTTTTCTCGGTGACCACCGACGGCGATATCACCGCGGCGATGCAGACGCTGTTCCAGCAAGCGGTGGCGGCGGCGCGATTAACGCATTAGTCGAGACAAAACCCCAGCTACGCCTATTTCCGCTCTTGCCGGTCGGCCGGGATGCGCTATTTTGCCCGCACGCTGCGGCTGATCGCGTTACGCGGGTGTAGCTCAATGGTAGAGCAGAAGCCTTCCAAGCTTATGACGAGGGTTCGATTCCCTTCACCCGCTCCAGCCTCGCGCTGCAAGCCAACCCGTCAATGAGCGAGCTGTTCGCGTAAAGTTTCGGGTTTGCCGTCGTGCGACCAGATAATATCGGTAATGCGCCAATTGGCGTTGACCGTGACCAGATCGAGCACGACCGTCGTCGGCTCGCTTTGATTGACGAATTTCACGGTCGCGGTGGCTTTGCCAGGGCCGTTATCAGCCGCGGCGATGTCAAAATCCGGAATTTGCCAATCTTGAGCGTCGACGAACGGGTCGCCGTCAAGCTTGGGCGCTTCATTGTTGCGGGCGGCTTTCCTGCGGTCTTGGACGATCAGCGCCGCCAGCGACGGCTCGAAATAGCGTCGGAGGGCGGCGGCATCCTTGAGCGAAATGCCTTTCGCCTTTTGGCCTCTATAGGCGGCGTATATCCCCTTGACCCAGGCCAGCGCGTGCAGCATCGTCGGCAACGGCGCGTGCCGCCGGCAGCGACGCAGGCAGCGCCGAGGATAATGAGGCGTCGGGATAACGTCACATCGATAAGACGGCCGGCAGGGCTTGCGGGTTCAAGGACTTGCCGGGTTAAGGACCTGCGGGCTTAAGGACCTGTCGGCTAAAGGACTCTGCCGGATTAAGGACGTGTCGGTTCAAGGGCTTGCCGGTTCAAGGACTTGCTTTGGCGTCGACGAAGAGGCATTTCTCCGCGGCGGACGCCTAGGAGTGTAGCTCAATGGCTAGAGCACCGGTCTCCAAAACCGGGGGTTGGGGGTTCGAGTCCCTCCACTCCTGCCAATCCGGCGACTCGGCCAAGTGCGCGGTTCCCTAAGCAATTAGGTATCAGGCGGATCTGTCTTCTCCTTGACGATACGCCGGGCCGGCAGTAGATAACTGCCATCGTCAGCGGCCCGGTAACGGACATCCGCGACGAGCATATTCCCCAAAAGGCACCGCTGTGTCGGTCTCGTCCTTAAAAGCTGGGCGGGGAATGATTATTGGATTTTAGCAAACCATGGCGAAGGTCAGTCCGTTCAAGTTTCTCCAGGAGGTGCGCGCCGAGGGGCAGAAGGTCACTTGGCCGACGCGCAAGGAAACCACCGTGACCACCATCATGGTGTTCGTCATGGTCGTCATCGCCTCGATCTTCTTCCTGCTCGCGGATCAAGTCATGCGCATCGCCGTGAGCTTCCTGCTCGGCATCAACAGTTGAGCTTTACAAATTCACCAAGCAATCGCGACCCAATTTCATGATGCGGAATTCATAACATGACGAGCCGATGGTATGCCGTCCACGCCTACTCGAATTTCGAGAACAAGGTGGCGGAGTCGATCCGGGAGCAGGCCAAACAGCGCGGCCTGTCCAGCCTGTTCGAAGAAATTCTGGTGCCCAAGGAAAAGGTCGTCGAAGTGCGGCGCGGCCGCAAAGTCGACGCCGAGCGGAAGTTCTTCCCAGGCTACGTGCTGGTGAAGATGGAAATGACCGATGAAGCCTATCACCTGATCAAAAACACGCCCAAGGTGACCGGCTTCCTCGGCTCCGACAACAAGCCGATGCCGCTGGCGGAGGCCGAAGCGCAGCGTCTGCTGCAGCAGGTGCAGGAAGGCATCGAGCGGCCGAAGCCGTCGGTTTCGTTCGAGGTGGGCGAGCAGGTTCGCGTGTCGGACGGTCCGTTCGCCTCGTTCAACGGCACAGTGGAGGAGGTCGACGAAGGCCGCTCGCGGCTCAAAGTCGCGGTGTCGATCTTCGGCCGCGCCACGCCGGTCGAACTGGAATTCGGACAGGTGGAGAAGTTATAACGCTTGTCCCGGATGCGGTGCAGCACGCAGTGATGCGCCGCTAAATAAGCGAAGGCGTGGGAGGTGAGGCGGCCGCCAGCCGTCGACAGCCGCACCACTAACAGGAGTAGAGAATGGCAAAGAAAATCACCGGATATGTCAAGTTGCAGGTGCCGGCGGGGGCGGCCAATCCGTCGCCGCCGATCGGTCCTGCGCTCGGCCAGCGCGGGCTGAACATCATGGAGTTCTGCAAGGCGTTCAACGCGCAGACCCAGAAGCTGGAGAAGGGGGCGCCGATCCCCGTCACCATCACCGTCTACGCCGACCGCTCGTTTACTTTCGAGATGCGCCAGCCGCCGGTTTCGCACTTTCTCAAAAAGGCGGCCAAGCTCGAAAGCGGTTCGAAGACTCCGGGCCGCGATATCGCCGGCTCGGTGACCAAAGCCCAGGTCCGCGAGATCGCCGAGCAAAAGATGAAAGACTTGAACTGCGACACCATCGATTCTGCGATGCGCATGATCGAAGGGTCGGCACGCTCCATGGGGTTAGAGGTGAAGGCATGAGCACGATTGGAAAACGCACGAGCGCGGCGCGGGAAGGCGTCGATCGTGAGAAGCTCTATCCGCTCGCCGAGGCCGTGAAGATGGTCAAGGATCGCGCCAAGGCCAAATTCGACGAAACCGTCGAAGTGGCGATGAATCTCGGCGTCGATCCGCGCCATGCCGATCAGACGGTGCGCGGGGTGGTCAATCTGCCGAACGGCTCCGGCCGCTCGGTGCGGGTCGCGGTGTTCGCCCGTGGCGCCAAAGCCGACGAGGCCAAGGCGGCCGGCGCCGACGTCGTCGGCGCCGAGGATCTGGTGGAGAAGGTTCAAGGCGGCGCCATCGACTTCGATCGCGTCGTCGCCACGCCGGACTTGATGCCGCTGGTCGGCCGTCTCGGCAAGGTTTTGGGACCGCGCGGACTGATGCCCAATCCCAAGGTCGGCACCGTGACGATGGACATCACCAACGCGGTCAAGGGCGCCAAGGGCGGCTCGGTCGAGTTTCGCGCCGAGAAGGCCGGCGTCGTCCAAGCCGGCGTCGGCAAGGCCTCGTTTTCGGTCGAAAAGCTGATCGAGAACATCATGGCGTTCGCCGACGCGGTGCAGAAGTCGCGGCCGGCCGGCGCCAAGGGCCACTTCATCAACCGGGTGGCGATTTCCTCGACCATGGGTCCGGGCGTGAAGGTCGAGCCGGGCAGCTTGTTCCCGGCCTCGCAGCAGCCGCATTAGCAGCACGTTTCCCGGGCGCAGCGCAGCACGAAGTGGTGCGCTGCAGACCCGGGATCTTCACAAACGCTGACGTTGTTATGAGATCCCGGATCAGCGATGCACCACTGCTTGCTGCATCGCATCCGGGAAATGCGCCCAGACAGTTACGCCGCCGCGCGTTTGCCCCACAGGGTCTGCGTCGCGATGCGCGCGCCTTCGACCAGCGATTTGAGCTTCGCCCACATGATGGTGGGATGAACGCGGCGCGCGAACGGGCTTTGCGCAAAGCCGCAGTCGGTGCCGCCCATGACGTTCTCGCGGCCGACGATCTTAGCGAGCCGCACGATCCGCTCGGCGACCAGTTCCGGATGCTCGACGATATTGGTGGCGTGACTGATCACGCCCGGGATCAGATTTTTCCGGGCGCGAGCTTCACGCTCTCCCATACCCGCCACTCATGCGCGTGGCGCGGATTGGCGGCTTCAAACGAGTAATGGCCGACCTGCACCTGCAGAACCAGATCGACGATGTCCTTGAGCGGCACGTCGAAAGCGTGGGGACCGTTCCAGCTGCCCCAACAGATGTGATAGCGCGAGCGCTCTTCCGGAATACCGCGCAGCGCGTGGTTGAGCGCATCGATCCGCAACTGCGCCCAGCGCCGATATTCGGCGTTGGACATCGGCGGCACCATGCGCTCGTGCATGTAGGGCAGGAATGCGTCGTCGATCTGGACATAAAGTCCGGCGTCGACGATCGCTTTGTATTCCTGGTGCAGCGCGTCGGCGAGCGCGGTCAGAAAATCTTCTTCGTCCTTGTAGTGCTCGTTCTTGGCGCCAGGGCAGCGCGCTTGCAGGCGCGACGACGGGGAGAAACGCGTCCAACGATGGATGCTTGTCTTTCGCCTTGGCGACGCCTGCCTTCAGATTTTCAATGTCGCGCAAGACCTGTTGGTTCCGAATATTTGATCGGGCCGTTGACGACGACACGATTGCCTAGCCGTTCGCCAGACCCGAGGCTGCGTCGTATTCGGCGTAGAATTCGGGAAACGCCTGGTGATCGCGGCCGCCGCCCATGGAGGCCATCGGATCTTTGGCTTCCTCGGCCGTGGCCGGTCGGACGGCGATGCCGCATAGCCGCTTGTGGACGTAAAAGGCCCAGTTGACGCCTTTGCTGAATTCGCCGTCGCTGACGATGTCGATGCCGGTTTCGGCCTGCTGGCGCACGACTTCGGCGACGGATTCGGTAAGACACGCCTCGAACGCGGCCTCGTCATAGGGCTTGCCGTCCTCGATGGCGCGCCAGAACTCGACCAGTTCCGGCGGCCGGATCAGGCTGCCGACATGGGTGGTCAGGATGCGATCGGCGTTCTGCGGCATGGATCGAGCCTCCCTTAATTGTTGGCGCGCATGGTAAGCCGCGAGTCGGGATCGGGCAAAGCGGCGCAAGATCGGCGCAAAATTGCTTGGCAAAGCCGCATTGAGCCGCTAAATAGACGGCGTTGGGCGTGCCGGCCCGGTTTGTCGGCGCGCCTTTGCGCGCTTCTCGAAAATCATGTGAGCAAGGCATCTTCTTAGGGCATATCCTGTTCGGATTTTTCTAAGAGGCTGAAAAGCTTGGTGAATTCGGTAAGCACGCCCTGTCCGAGACTGCGGGTGCCGGCAACGGCTTAATTGGGTCCCTTCAAGGGGGGATCGAGCCAGCATAGACGGGTGAAGGACAAGGGCTCGACCTTTTACGAGGTCTATTGGCCCTTTGGTTCTGACCTCGATGGCCCAGAACGGCGCAAGCCGGCCTGGGGGGCAGGGTTAAATGTCGTCCTGCCTGGTTCGTCGATGACCTCGATGGGTTTAGCGCAGGACGGCCGGCAGCACCCGGCGGTCTTTTCGCAAGACGGACCGCCAACCGGAGAGAGCTCTTGGATCGCACGGCAAAAAGCGAAGCGGTGACAGCGCTTGGCGAGGTCTTCAAGACCACCAAGGTCGTCGTCGTGGCGCATTATTCCGGCCTCACAGTGGCCCAGATGCAGACTCTGCGTCGGCAGATGAAGCAGGCTGGCGCCAGCGTGAAGGTCGCGAAGAACCGTCTCGCCAGGATCGCTCTCGAAGGTAGTGACGTCGCCTCGATCGCGCCTTTGCTCAAGGGGCCGGCCCTGATCGCCTTCTCCGGCGATCCGGTTGCGGCACCTAAGGTCGCCGTCGATTTCGCCAAGACCAATGAGAGGTTCATTATTCTTGGCGGAGCGATGGGAACGACCTCGCTCGACCCGAATGGGGTCAAGGCGCTCGCCGCCTTGCCCTCGCTCGACGAGTTGCGGGCGAAGATCGTCGGCCTGATCCAGGCGCCGGCGACCAAGATCGCGCAGGTGGTCAACGCCCCTGCCGCCAAGGTCGCCCGCGTCGTGCAGGCTTATGCCAGCAAGACCGAAAGCGCGGCGGCCTAAGGCACCAATTTCGAAGGTTAGAACCAAAGGACAAATCTCATGGCTGATCTGCAAAAAATCGTAACTGACCTCTCCAGCCTCACCGTGCTCGAGGCGGCAGAGCTGGCGAAGCTCCTCGAAGAAAAGTGGGGCGTTTCGGCCGCCGCTGCGGTTGCAGTCGCGGCGGTCCCGCCGCGGCCGCGGCGCCTGCGGCTGAGGAAAAGACCGAATTCACGGTCGTTCTTGCCGCTGTCGGCGAGAAGAAGATCGAGGTGATCAAGGAAGTCCGCGCCATTACCGGGCTTGGCCTCAAAGAGGCCAAGGATCTGGTCGAGGGCGCGCCCAAGAACGTCAAGGAAGGTGTCAACAAGGACGAGGCCGCCAAGATCAAGGCGACCCTCGAAAAGGTCGGCGCCAAGGTTGAGCTTAAGTAAGCAGTGCTTATCTAACGGAAATCCCCGGGCGAGCGGAGCGAGACCCGGGGATCCCGAGAGACGCTTAAGTTGCGTGATCCGGGTGATTCGGAAGTTTGGCCGAATCGCCGGAAAATGTGGCGCGGAGACATAAGGGCGTGTGACGCCTGTCCCGACGGTCGCGATGGATTGCGGCCCTCTGGAGAGTCGTCTTGATCGCCTCGGTACCTCGAACCGTGCGGCGCTTTTGCCTGCGGCGCGAGCGTGATGGTTT
>CAWFLM010000038.1:0-9289 GCA_963816565.1 uncultured Alphaproteobacteria bacterium
AAAGGCTTCGAGATCGTTGGGCTGGCGTCCGGTCCGGCCTCGCTGCGCGCGCTCGTCATGCTCGGGCCCTCTGCCGTCCAACCGTCGCCAACTTGATAGCAAACGCAGGCCAATCCGTCGCCCCGCCAGAGCCGACCTCGTCACCGGACAGGCGCCGCATTGCCCCGGCGCCCGACGAATGCTCGGAAAGCACGACGAATTTGCCGGTGCTGCTGTGCAAAATTGAACAGTGACTGCAATGTGTGCGTGATTAAAATTGGAAGCGAAATGCGCTGAGAAGGACGTTTCGCTAGCAAAGGATTTGTTGCCTTTGGCTACAATCGCGGCACGGCCGAGGAAGACACCACGAAAATCATTTGGCGGCCTCAGCGCAGCAGGCGCGAGGAATGCAGCGGCATCCGCTGCCCCGGCGGCAAGCAAGCATAAGAAAAGGATCCGCTCGATCCCAAAGATTTTCTTGCCCACATCGGCGAAGGCCGAACGATTGCGAACTATCGTCAAAACGACATCATCTGTGCGCAGGGCGACGCGCTCGATCTCGGTGTTCTACATTGAAAGCGGGCGGGTCAAACTGTCCATCGTCTCGCCAAACGGCAAGGAAGCGGTGCTCAGCCTGCGCGGCGACGGCGATTTCTTCGGCGTGCGATCGTTGGTCCGCGTCCACAGGCGCGTCGCCACGGCGACTGCACTGACCGATTGCACAATCGTGCGCATGACCACGTCTGACCTGCCACTGAACTTTCATCCAGCGGCGATTAGAGCCTCGGCGGTTGATACGCCCTTCGGCGCGGGGTGAGCAACCGGACGCGCGCGGAGCCGTCATATGGCGCAGCGCGATGGCCGGTTGCGGTGAGATGTCGGCATAGGCCGCCGGCGTCATGTAGCTGAGCGAGGAATGCGGCCTCGGCGTGTTGTAGTCGGCAATCCAGGCAGCGATGATTTGGCGAGCGTGGTCGAGATCGAGGAACAGGCTCTCGTTGAGAAGTTCGTCACGCATCCGGCCGTTGAAAGATTCAATGTAGCCGTTCTGCATGGGCTTGCCAGGGGCAATGTAGTGCCATTCCACCCGGTGATCTTTGGCCCAGCCCAGGATCGCATTCGAGGTGAACTCGGTGCCGTTGTCGGAGACGATCATCCGGGCTTGCCACGCCGATCGATAAGGCGGTGAGCTCGCGGGCAACCCGTCGGCCCGAGATCGAGGTGTCGGGATCGCCGCCAGACACTCGCGGGTCACGTCATCGACGATGTTGAGGATGCGGAAGCGGCGACCGCAGGCGAGCTGGTCATGGACGAAGTCGAGCGACCAGCGGGCATCTGGCTTGGCCTCGACAAGGATGGGCGCCGGGTTCCCACAGCCTTGCGGCGGCTTCTGCGTTTGCGCACGGTCGGTCCCTCCTCGCGATAGAGCCGATAGATGCGGTTGACGCCGGAGGCTCGCCCTGGTCCCGCAACAGGATGAACAGCCGACGATAGCCGAACCGGCGCCGTTGATTGGCAAGCTCGCGCAGACGGGCACGCAGCTCCGTATCGGGCGGCCGACGTGAGCGATAGCGGATCATCTTGCGATCGGCGGCAACGATCGTGCAGGCCCGCCGCTCGCTCATCTCCAACACGCCACGCAGATGAGCGACAGCCTCTCGCTTGGCGGCGGGCCCTACCATTTTTTTGACAGCAGCTCCTTCAGCGCGGAGTTGTCGAGCATCGACTCCGCTAGCAGCTTCTTCAGCTTGCGGTTCTCTTCCTCCAGTGTCCTCAGCCGCTTGGCCTCGGACACCTCCAGGCCACCGTATTTGGCCTTCCAGTTGTATAGGGTTGCTTCCGAGATCCCGTGCTTGCGCGCCAGATCGGCCGTCTTCGCACCAGCTTCGTGCTCGCGCAGAACCGCAATGATCTGCTCTTCCGTGAACCTAATCCGCTTCATCGTCCGTCCCCTTATGGAGGCCGGACTCTAACTCCGCCTGGGGGAAAAACTCAGTGGCAGGTCACGTCGGCCATAACCCGCTTGCTGCGTGACGAACCGGACTTCGTCGAGCTGTACACGTCCTATCTCATGTTGCAGCACGCCCGCGACCAGGAGAACTTGGCCGATCTGTTGACCAATTCCGCCGAAAAGCGCCTGGCGCGGATTTTATTGCAGCTCGCCGATTTTGGGCCGGAGGGCGATCCAAAGCCAATTCCGATCCGGATCAGCCAAGAGACCCTTGCCGAAATGGTCGGCACCACGCGCTCACGGGTGAATTACTTTTTGAACAAATTCCGCCGGCTCGGCTTTATTGAATACAAGGGAAATTTGGTGGTGCACCGCGCGCTTTCTAACATAGTTCAGCGCCAATGAAGTTTACAGGTTCATAAACTGGCCCGCCTCGACTTGGTGATCGGTCGCCCAGGCGGCGATCGGCGGGTTGACGGCTTCGCTTGCCGCCTTTCGGCGCGACTGCTACCACCGCGCCATCGCGACGCATGGATTGCCGATGGCCGACAAATCGGAAAAAAACGAAAAATCCAACAAGCTCAAGGCACGGCTGCCGCGCGGGCTTGCCGACCGCACGCCGGGCGAGATCGCCGCGACGCGCGTGATGATCGAGAAAATCCGCGCCGTTTACGAGCTTTACGGCTTCGAGCCGGTGGAGACGCCGGCCATCGAATATACCGATGCGCTGGGCAAGTTCCTGCCCGACCAGGACCGGCCGAACGAGGGCGTGTTCTCGTTTCAGGACGACGACGAGCAATGGCTGTCGCTGCGCTACGATCTCACCGCGCCGCTCGCCCGCTATGTCGCGGAAAATTTCGACACGCTGCCGAAACCGTATAGGAGCTATCGCGTCGGCAACGTGTTCCGCAACGAAAAGCCCGGCCCTGGCCGCTTCCGCCAGTTCATGCAGTTCGATGCCGACACGGTCGGCTCATCGTCGCCCGCCGCCGATGCGGAGATGTGCATGATGGCGGCGGACACGATGGAGGCGCTGGGCATCCCGCGCGGAAGTTATGTGGTGAAGGTGAAGAATCGAAGATGCCTTGACGGGATACAGGAAGCTTCTGGAGTTCCCCCGACAAAAAGTTTGCCTGTGTTAAGATCGATCGACAAAAAAGATCGGGTCGGTCTCGTCGGCGTACAACAACTTTTGGACAAGGGGCGCAAAGACGACAGCGGCGACTTTACAAAGGGTGCCGAAATTCCAGTCGCTGCGAATAACTTCATTACCTATAGCCTCACGCCCGCGCTCACAGGCTACAGGAGCGAGCCACTATTTTCTCACGAAGAATTGCGTGCTGCGCAAGCAGCCCCGCGCAAGCCATTTGAATTCGATGACTTTCGGTCAAGAATTATCGAGGGCTTAAGTGGACGCCCATTTCCCACCGCGCTCGAGGCCGGCTTGAATGATCTGAAAGGCATTCAAGAGCTAGCTGTCGCTGCAGGCTATGAAGACCGCATTCGGATTGACGAGAGTGTCGTCCGCGGCCTCGAATATTACACCGGCCTGGTCTTCGAAGTTGAACTGACGTTCTCCACCGACGGCCAGGATGGCTCGCCGCGCTTCGGCTCGGTCGGCGGCGGCGGCCGTTACGACGGCCTCGTCTCGCGCTTCCGCGCCGAGCCGGTGCCGGCGACTGGATTTTCCATCGGCGTGTCGCGGCTTCTCGCCGCGCTCGAATACCTCGGCAAGGTCGATCTGAAGACCGAGCGCGGCCCGGTGGTCGTCACCGTGTTCGATCGTGACCGCATCGCTGATTATCAGGCCATGGTGGTCAAGCTGCGCCATGCCGGCATCCGCGCCGAGCTTTACCTCGGCTCAGGCAAGTTCGGCCCGCAGATGAAATACGCCGACCGGCGCAACGCGCCTTGCGTGGTCATCCAGGGCTCCGACGAAAAAACCAAAGGCGAAGTTACGATCAAGGATCTGATCGTCGGCGCCGAACTCGCCAAGCTGGAAAAAGGCCGCGAGGAGCATTTGCAGAAACAAGCGCAGGCGCAGCGCGCCGTGCCGGAAGACCAGCTTATCGAGGCGGTGCGCGAAGTGCTGGCGCGGCACGGGCTTTAAGCGCAGCGCCGAGCCCGTCCGCTACATTTTCATGTGCCCCATCGGCATCGCCGGCATATCGGCAGCCGTGACGTCAAACACTGCTTTCTTGTTATTGACCGTAACGGTGACGTCGTATCGCCCGGTGGGCATCGTGACGTTATTGCCGTAGTGCGTGGACGGCGGCCCCTTGCCGACCGCCTGCATGACGACCACAGGAACGTCGACCGGCGTACCGCTGGGCTTGCCCTTGGCATCGAGCGGAACAAAACCCATTGTCACCGTCGCGTCGGTGACCACTTTGCCGGTCGGCTCGGCGAAGACGTGCACAATGAGGTGATGATTGGGATGCGAATCCGCGTCCGGCGCGACCGGCGCGGCGCCCCCCTCTATCTCCATGCCTTCCTTGACGTTCTTGGCCGCCACGTCGGCTTTGCTGAAAAACGGCTCGGCCGGCAGGACGTAAAGTTCGACGCGGTACGGCCCGACCGTCTTGGCGTGCATGGCGTCCGCGGCGTGACTGTTCACGGTGGCGGCGATGACAGCCAGACATGGTGCAGGCACACTGGCGGCGATCAAAAACCATTTCCCAAATGTGTGCATTGGTTTGCCTCGTGTTCGCGCGGGCTTCACGAATAAAGGGCGCGGGGCGCAATCATGCCACAGCCAACGGCGCCGACGGAATGCCAATTAGCGGCAGACCTTCACCCAGACGCAGATCTTCTTGAAGTCCTTCCAGTGGCATTGCTGCTCCATGCGGCAATCCTTGCCCTTGGCGTCCTGGGCCGAGGCGGCCTGGTTGGCGAAGATCGCGACCAGAGCAACAAGCCCGCACGAGACCAGCAAACAGAGTCCACGCATTGTCTTCTCCTTCGCATACGGCCGAGGCTTAATTCTTCCCCGGCTCGCGTTTCCTGCCCCCGCTGCCGTCAGTGGCACGCCGACAACGGAACGCCGATTGAGGCTTTCCGTTGTCCCAGCAGACACCCGTCCCTCCAGGTGCCTGGCACGGTCTCGCTGCCCTCAATCAGGCTGCCGATGCCGTTGGGCTTGCCATCGCGGAACTCACCTTCATAGCGAAACTTTTGGAACGTCAAGACGCCCTCACCGTTCGGCAATCCGTCGGCAAGTTCACCCTCGTAGTGGCCGATCGGCCAATCTTGCATGCCTTTGCCGGCTTGCCGGCCGCCACGCCACTCGCCCTCGTCGGTCTCGATCAGTTTATTGTCCTTGAGCCATTGCACCTTGCCGGAACCGTCGGCGTAGCCGTTGCTGCACGCGCCCGACCAGGTGACTGCCTCATCCAATTGCGGGTTGGGGTCCCAGACCTGGCAGCTGGTTTTGGCATCGGCGATCCATTCGCCGGCATGCGCGACGGCTGCCGCGAGCACGAAACCCGCCGACAACGCAGCCACGCCAATGCCGCGCCAGAATTTCTGCCCGAACCGCGTCACTCCCGGCCTTTGCGCCAATCTCGGCTCCAACACTTGTTCAATGCGGCAACAGGGGCACGACCAGCCCGTTGAGCAATTCATCGCGCACGTCGATCATGCGGTCGCGTACCTTGCCGTCAGTGTCGATGATCCAAGTGATCGGCACGCCTTCCGACTCGTCGAAACCGTTGACGGTGATGTCCTTCAGCACGGCAACCGGGTAAGCGAGCGACGCCATGACTTTGCGGACCTTTTGCAGATCGCTCGGGCGGTCGACGCTGATCCCGATCATCGCCAAATTCCGATCATGATAGCGGCGATAGAACGCGTCGAGCTTCGGCATGTCCTTGCGGCACGGCGCGCACCAGGTCGCCCAGTAATTCACCAGCACGACCTTACCCTTGAGTTTGGCAAGGTCGAAGGTCTGGCCGTCAAGCTGGGTAACCACGAGTTCCGGCGCCGCCTTACCGATTTCCGGCGCGGCACGCGCCGGGCCGGACGCCGCCCCGACGCATAGGATTGCGACAACGGCCCCTAGGCGTGCAAAAGCGAGCGCCGTAAATTTTGCGGTAACGCGCGACATCACTGCACCTCGGCGGGCGGGCGCATCGGCCCATCGATCAGGAGGAAATCATCCTGAAAATATTTGCCGTCGCGCTGCTCGCGACATCGGTTTTCGCCGGAGCGGCAAGCGCCCACGGCGGCGCGGCGCCGATGCCGGGCGTAAGCTTTACCGACCTGCCGGACTATCCTGCCGCGCCGATCGGCCGGCTCAAGCCGGCGCACAAGAACAGCCGGTGGCACGGAGGCTTCGCTCGCGATTGCTGACATATTGAGTTCTTCCGTGGGCCGGCGCGCCGCTCTCGGCGCGTCGGCCGTTGTGTCGTTCAGAAATTGTAGCTCGTCACGACCTTGATCAAGTATGGCGCGACGAGCTGGCCTTCGGTCCCGGCATTGTTAGCGGCATTGGCCCGGTAATAGACCGGAATTTCGATGTCGAAATAGGTCTTGAGCACCCGGTTATTGGCTTCGTCGAGGACTTTTGTGAACTCGACGCCGGGCGACAGCATTACCCGATCGAAACCGCTGTTGAACGGATCGGCACCGGTTCCGGTATCCTGATTGCGGTGCGAGATGATGACCTGACCGAGCGGCGTAATCTTGTCGAAGCCAAGAACATGGTACCAGTTGTTGTAGACGATGCCGGCGGCGCCATCGATCTGCAGCCCGGGATGGTAGCTTTGCACGAGACCGCCATTGCCGTCGAAGAAGCCTTGCGGGTCTGCGGCGTCTCGGTAGAGGAACGGCTGCCGCCACATCACTTGTGCAAAATACTGCCACGCATTGTCGCCGGTGATTAGGCCGCGATGAAATCCGCCAAGCATCAAGTCCGTGCTGCCCGATCCGATCTGGTTGTCACGGTCGAAACCCGGGGTCGCGTAAGGTGCGGTCGGAAGCTTGAGACCGAAGATGACACCGGTTGACATGTCTGGAAAGAAGCCGGTGTACATACCCATCACCTCCAAATCGCCAAAATCCGCCGCGTTGAAAGTGTCGACGCCCAGGGGGCCGCCGGTGTCCGTGGTAAGGGCGCGGGTTACGTAGGGCATTCGCACCATCACCCCCCAGTCGCGATTGAAATTGTAGCTGAAGCCAACATTGTACCACTGCGTATTGATTTTCTTATCCGAATTGAGCGTCGCCGAAGCTCGAGAACTACCGACGTAATTCTGCGTCTGGTCGCCGCTCCAAAATTCGAAGAAGACGCGACCCCCGTGATCTTGCTCCTGCGGGGTATCGAGGCCGCCGACGTCGAATACGCTGCAACCGCAGGCGCATGCGAGCGCTTGGGTGGTGGTGACACCGACCAAGGTCACGACGGCCAGAGTGGCCGGCGCAAGAAACCAGATCAGCGCGGCTGTGATCCGTCCAAATGGGCGGCGGCGCGCCGGGGATGACGAGGTCGCGAAGGTGGTGGACATGACGTCTCCGATCGGATGAGCGCGCCGCGACGCTGCCGGGTGACGGCGCGCGCATAGGCGGGCGATGACGGTGAAGATGAAGCCGGGTTCGTACATGACGGGCTCCCGGCGCTCAGAACTTGTAGTTCATGCCGGCGCGGGCGACCTGCATAACCAGGTCCGCCGAGCCGTGCAGCGCATTGGTTCCGACGCCGGGCTCGGTAATCGCGCCGAGCGCATTCGTCTTCGGGAATGCCGCGAACAGATATTCGAAACGGATCAGCCAATGATCGGTCAGGGCATATTCCCAGCCGGCGCCTGCAGTCCAGCCGGTGAGGAATTTCGACGCGCTTGCGATACCGGTGCCCGGTGGCGCACTGCCGTCGCTGTAGCTCTCGGTGTAATTCGCCTTGGTGAATGCGGCGCCGCCGGTGATGTAAGCGAAATTGCGATCGGCAGCGATACCGATCCGCGGTCGCACCGTCGCCAAATAATTGGAGCTGAGCGATTGCCCAAGTTGGAAGGGTACGGCCAAAGTAGGAAGCGTGTTGGTATTGTTGTAAAATGCCGAAGTGCTGTGGAAGTAATCGAAATCGGCTTCGATTCCGGCGACGACCGTTCCGCTTTGCCAATTGCAACCGGCCTGACCGCCGCCGACAAAGGCCGAAATGTTGGCCGATACGGTTCCGTCATTGCTGACTTCCGCGGCGTCGGCCGCACCGAGATAAGTTCCCGGATCGACCGTAGTTGTGAAGTTCGACGCGCTGGCGCCACCGCCGCCGTTGATGCCGGCATAACAGCCCGACCACTGATAGACCGGCGCTGCTGCCGACTTCATCGGCATCGCCATGTCGGCCGCAACCGCACCGCACGATGGACAAGCGATCGCGACTGTTGCCGTGAACAGAGACACAGCCAGCAGCGCCTTTTGCGTCCGCGCGCGTGCCTTGTTGAACAGAATGGACATAATTCTCCCCCAGAGCGAGAGCGGATGTTTGCGCTTTCATGCGCCGCCGGCTCCTCACGCGCGACGGCGCTCGGAGTGCGGCTGTTCAGTAAAATGGAAGGACCGAAGCCTCAGGCGCGGAAGACAGACGCGCAACGACGTCGGCTGGTCAGGCCGCGGCCGGCGGACCGCGCGGCCAAGCGCTCGCAACGCGAGAAACTGCAACCAATTGCGAGCCCGCGCGCGGCCAGACCGCATCGCGGAGGACGATCGCTCTGCTTTGAACCAGGCCGGGCGGCGCACAATTCAAAAAGACCGCGCCAGCGACACAGAAGATGCAGTGAACGTTGCCGTCCGGACCTTGAGCCGGGATGCCGGGCACGTTTGTCGTGCCGTCATGCGCACACAATTCGAACCCGGCCCATGCCGCGCCGGTTCGGGCGGCATTGGCCGCTCCGCCGATATCCAACGCAAAAATCAAGCCCTGCACGGCGAGTGCATAGGCAAGGACGCCGGCGATCACGCGCCGCCACGTATTATGTGAAGTCCTCGTCATGATCGACGAGCCCATCCCCCGCGCGTTGCAAGGCTAGGCGCACGCCTAGTCGAAAGCAACTTCTCCTCGCATTATTGCGACCAGTGTGGCCGATATGCATCGGCTGATCGAACCATTAAACACCACACAACGAGGATGTATTCCAGGCACGTGTTGCAAATTGCTATGATAGATGGGAGGCGAACACGCCGATCACCGACGCTTTGGCATTAGCCCGTCGCAGATCGTGCCGCGATTGATCAATTCCAGGAACCTCCCATGCGAACGCTCATCATCACTTCGATTTTCTTCATGGCGCTGGGCATGTTAGCCGCACGCGCTCATGCCTTTCTCGATCATGCCACCCCGGCGGTGGGCTCTACCGTGGCGGCGGC
>CAWFLM010000039.1:0-205916 GCA_963816565.1 uncultured Alphaproteobacteria bacterium
CCGACATCGGTGGGTCGAAATCGCTGCTGTGCAACGTGATCTCGGAACCCCATTTCGCCGGTCGAAAATCCCTGCTGTAATCGTCTAAAGTCATCGTCGGCCTGGTCCTGAGCCTTGGGGAAGGCAATGAGACGGCACTCCAGAGCGGGTGGCAAATCTCTAAAAGCACGACGTCGCAAGGCGGCAACGCCGAGCGCGCCGCAAGGCGCGAAGCACCGTCGCAGCCGGCGATGGGATCAAGACCGCACAGCTTGCCCGCGAGCGTAACGAGGCGCTGGAGCAACTGTCCGCCGCGTCTGAGGTACTCAACGTCATCAACTCGTCGCCGGGAGACCTTCAAGCGGTATTTGCCGTGATTCTGGCGAGCGCGACACGCATCTGCCAGGCGAAATTCGGTACGCTGTACCGGTTCGACGGCGAGAAACTCCATTTCGCAGCAGAAGTCGGCGCACCTCGGGACCTTGCAGAATTTTATAAGCAGCGTGAACCGCATTTGCCTCCGCCGGGCAGCCACATTGAGCGAGTCGTTCGGACAAAACGACCAAGCCAAACCGCTGACTATACCACCGATGCTGTCCCCGGTCCCGCCGCAAGGTTCGCCCGCGCGGGATCCACTGTAGGGTGCCAATGTTTAAGAACGATGTGCCGGTTGGTGTAATCCTCGTCTACCGCCAAGAATTCGTCTTTTCACCGACCGGCAGATTGCACTGCTGCAAAATTTCGCCGCTCAAGCTGTCATCGCCATCGAGAACGCGAGGCTGCTTAATGAATTGAAGCAGCGCACTGCCGATCTCACTGAGTTACTGAAACAGCAGACCGCGACATCCGAGGTACTGGGGGTCATCTCAAGCTCGCCCGGTGAACTTGAGCCCGTTTTTAAGACGATACTAGAAAATGCGACACGCCTCTGCGGGGCCGAATTCGGCACCCTGTATTTGCGCGACGGCGACTCGTTCCGTTTTGGAGCAGACATCGGCACGCCGCCACGATTAGCCAGTTTTGTGAGGCAGCGAGGTCCGTTTCAGCCCAGGGCAGGCACCCGGCTTGACGAAGTGATAAGGACTAAGCGGCTGAACCATACGCCCGACCTAGCCGTTGTAGCCGTTCCCGAGATCTGCCACACTTGGCGGCGCGCGATCCAGCATCATGGTACCCATGCTCAAGGATGATGCCTTGATCGGCATTATCAGTATCTACAGGCAGGAGGTCCGCCCATTCACCGATAAGCAGATCGCGCTGGTTAAGAACTTCGCTGCCCAGGCCGTCATCGCCATCGAGAATGCGCGCTTGCTCGACGAATTGCGTGAGTCGCTGGAGCAACAGACCGCTACGGCAGACGTGCTGAGCGTCATCTCAAAATCTCCAGGTGATCTGGAGCGAGTGTCCAATCGATCCTGGAGAATGCGACCCGGTTGTGCGAGGCGAAATTCGGTAACATCTTTCAGTTCTTCGGCAATGCGTTCCAGTTCGGCGCGCGAGTCGGTACGCCTCGG
Source organism: uncultured Alphaproteobacteria bacterium (assembly GCA_963816565.1). GTDB lineage: Bacteria > Pseudomonadota > Alphaproteobacteria > Rhizobiales > Xanthobacteraceae > BOG-931. Next base: position 1,494 of record CAWFLM010000039.1, read on the forward strand.
GAACTTGCGGAATTTCAGGCGCGACGCGGTCCGTTTCTGCCCGTTGAGGGCGGCAGCATGGACCGCATGATGCGAACCAAGCAGGCCGTCCACGTCGTTGACAACGCAGCCGAGCCTGTTCCAACTCCGGCGGCCAGGCTCGGCGGTGCGCGGTCCACGGTTGATGTGCCCATGATCAAGGATGGCGCATTGGTGGGGGCTATTGCCGTCTACCGCCAAGAAGTCCGGCCCTTTACCAACAAGCAAATTGAGTTGGTGCAGAATTTCGCCGCCCAGGCGGTCATCGCCATCGAGAATGCGCGGCTGCTCAGCGAATTGCGACAGCGCACGGCCGATCTCACCGAATCCCTAGAACAGCAGACGGCGACCTCCGAGGTATTGCGGGTCATCTCAAGTTCACCGGGCGAGTTGGAGCCCGTTTTCAATGCAATGCTCGAGAACGCGGTGAGGATTTGCGACGCCAAATTCGGCAATCTGTCGCTGGCGGATGGAACGCGTTGCGGATCGTCGCGATGCACGGCGCCCCGCGGCATTGGAGGAGTATCGTCGTCGGGAACCGACGATCCGACATGGGCCTATGGCCCACATATTCCAAACCAAATCGATTGTCGCCGTCGCCGACCTTGCAGCGGAGGAACGATATTCAAACTCTGCCGTGGCCACGCTTGGCGGCGCCCACACGTTTATCGGTGTGCCGATGCTCAAGGATGGTGAAGTGGTCGGCGCGATCACTGTTTATCGGCAAGAAGTGCGTCCGTTCTCTGAGAAACAAACAGCGCTGCTACAAAATTTCGCCTCTCAAGCCGTCATCGCCATCGAGAACACGCGGCTGCTCAACGAGTTGCGGGAATCGCTGCAACAGCAAACCGCGACATCAAAAGTTCTCCAGGTGATCAGCAGTTCTCCAGGCGAGCTGGAGCCCGTTTCGAATCCGTGCTTGCGAACGCAGTAAAAATCTGCGAAGTCGAAATTTGGTGTTCTTCATCTGTATGAGGACGACCTATTCTTTCCGGCTGTGCAGTTTGATGTGCCTTCGGAACTTGTGAAATTCCTTCAAAAACGCGGTCCTTTCAGACCCCGGCCTGGGACCAATCTCGACAAGATGCTCCAGACGAATGACGTAGTTCGTGTCACCGATGATTCAACCGAAGCCGTTCCGGGCGCGGCAGGAAGATTGGGCATAGCCCGCTCCCTCGTCACTGTGCCCATGCTCAAGGACAATGCGCCGATTGGCGCAATCATCATTTATCGTACAGAAGTTCGGCCCTTCACCGATAAGCAGGTTGAGCTTTTGAGGATTTCGCCGCCCAGGCGGTCATTGCCATCGAGAATACACGGCTCCTCAATGAATTGCGGCAGTCGCTGGATCGGCAGACCGCCACTGCCGATGTGCTGCGCGTCATCAGTTCGTCGCCGGGCGAACTGGAGCCGGTGTTCCAGGCAATGTTGGAAAATGCAACACGCATCTGCGACGCCAAATTCGGCAATATTTATCGGTGGGACGGCGAGAGTTTGCACCTCGCTGGCTCGTATAACACACCGGCGGCATTGATTGCGGCACGCAGACGCGATCCGCCTCGTCCCCCTGCGGCACGCCGCTTGGCGACATGATTACGACAAAGCGGACTGTTCACGGCGATCTCAGCGCTACCCGAGCTTACGCCGAGCGACATCCTTCGGTCGTTGGAGCCGTCGACCTCGGAGGCGTGCGGACCGAAGTTGCCGTGCCACTGCTTAAGAACGACAAACTAATCGGCGCGTTTGTCATCTATCGGCAGGAGGCGCGCCCGTTTACGGACAAGCAGATTGAACTCGTCACGAATTTTGCGGCTCAAGCTGTCATCGCCATCGACAATGCGCGTCTACTCAATGAGCTCCGCCAACGGACGACGGACCTGAGCAAGTCGCTGGAAGACTTGCGGACCGCCCAGGACCGGCTTGTCCAAACAGAGAAACTCGCCTCGCTCGGCCAGTTGACGGCCGAAATCGCCCACGAGATCAAGAACCCGCTCAAATTCGTCAACAATTTCTCATCTGTATCGGTCGAACTGATCGACGAATTGCGGCAGGCGCTAGGAGGCGTTCATCTCGACAGCAAGCAGCGCGCGGAGATCGCCGAAATCGCCGATACGCTGCAAGGTAATCTCGGGAAAGTCGTGCAGCACGGCAAGCGTGCTGACACAATCGTCAAGAACATGCTGCTGCATTCGCGGCAAGGGTCTGGAGAACACCGGCCCGTCGATGTCAACGCGCTTGTGGAGGAGAGCCTTAGCCTCGCTTACCACGGGGCACGCGCCGAGAAGCAAGGCTTCGAAATCACCCTGACGAGGTCCTTCGATCCGGCCGCCGGCGAGGCCGATCTGTTCCCGCAAGAAATTACGCGGGCGCTACTCAACCTAATCTCAAACGGGTTCTACGCCACCACCAAGCGCAAGGCCGAAGCCGATGGAGGCAATTATGAGCCCACGCTGGCTGCTGCGACCAAGGACCTTGGCAACCGGGTGGAGATTAGGATTCGCGACAATGGCACCGGCATACCCTCCGAAGTGAAGGAGAAGCTGTTCAGCCCCTTTTTTACGACAAAGCCTGCCGGTGAAGGGACTGGGCTAGGCCTTTCGATTAGTCACGACATCATCGTCAAGCAACATGGCGGGTCTATAGAAGTCGATACTAGGCCCGGCGAGTTCACCGAATTTCGGGTCATTCTGCCGCGCACCGGAACCTCCCTTATCAAGCCCGGAGAACGTGCCAACCACTAACCGCCTGCGTCGTGTCATCACCCGACCGCAAAATCGCTCGCTGGACGTACCCGCATTTGTTGCAGTGCATGAGTCTCTTTGTAACCCGAAGGCGACATTGGTCATCAAGATTTGCTGTAATGCGCAGTGGCGCCGTTGCTGCTAGGGTATAGCCCTTGGCTTGGGAGCGGCACGTGAGGCGGCGCGAGTTCATCACGCTCATTGGTGGAGCAATGGCCGCATTGCCGCTCGCCCTACGCGCGCAGCCGGCGGCGAAACCGCTTATAGGATTCCTTGGCGCCGCGTCGGCTGCGCAGTTCGCCGACGGCATGCGCGCCTTCCATCAAGGCTTGAGCGAGACCGGCTTTACCGAAGGACAAAACGTCACCATCGAATACCAGTGGGCGGAAAACCAACTCGATCGCCTGCCCCAACTCGCCGCCGACCTGGTGCATCGCGGAGTGGCCGTGATAGCAACGGGCGGAGCCTCGCCCGCGGCGCTCGCGGCCAAAGCTGCGACGACGACCATACCCGTGGTGTTCCAGGTCGGGGGCGACCCAGTGGCACTGGGACTTGTCGCAAGTCTGAGCCGTCCCGGCGGCAACGTCACGGGCGTGACGTCCTTGAACGTGGAGTTGGCGCAGAAGCGGCTGGAAGTGCTGCATGAGCTGCTTCCAACCGCCACGACCGTGGGCCTGCTGGTAAATCCCGACACCGCTTCTTCCGAGACTCAATCGAAATCGGCGTTGGCGGCTAGTCGTGAACTCGGATTGCAGCTCCATGTCCTGCAAGCGAGCAGTGAACAGGAAATCGATGCGGTATTTGCATCACTGCATGGACAGGGGATCGGCGGAGTCGTGATCAACGCCGACCCGCTGTTTGCCGTCCGCAATCAGCAACTCGCCGAATTGAGCGTTCGGTTCGGCACGCCATCGATCAGCCCGTATCGCGCTTTTGCCAAGGCCGGCGGGATCTTGAGTTACGGCGGCAGCCTGATCGATCAGTATCGGCAGCTTGGCGTTTACACCGGACGGATTCTCAAAGGTACGAGACCCGCCGACCTGCCGGTCGAGCAAATCACAAAGGTCGAGCTGATCATTAACGTCAAGACGGCAAAGGCGCTCGGCCTGAGCGTGCCAGTTGAGTTGCTTGGTCGCGCCGACGAGGTGATCGAATAGACCATCTTGCTGTAGCGCACTTTGTCGGATTCTGGCCCGTTTCTGCCGTGAACGGACGGGCAGAGCATGTCTGCTCTGCCCGGGTATTTCAGACATCAACCTGTTCCGCTATCGCCAGGGCATCATCCACCTCGATGCCAAGGTATCTGACTGTGCTCTCAATCTTAGTGTGGCCGAGCAAGAGCTGGACGGCCCGTAGATTGCCGGTTCGGCGGTAGATCAGCGTTGCCTTTGTTCGCCGCAGCGAATGCGTGCCAAAGACTTTTGGGTCCAGGCCGATGCTGGCAAGCCATTCAGAGAGAAGCCGTGCGTATTGCCGCGTGGTCATGGACCGATCGAAGCCGCGTCGACCCGTGAATAGATATTGGCCCGGTTTCTTGCCTGCGGCCTTCAAGTAATCGTCGACAGCTTGGCGGGTCTGATCCGTCAGCTCGAACTTGACTGGGTGACCCGTCTTCTTCTGTCGCACCGTTGCACGGTCCATCGTGTAGCCGTTTGGGGCAACATCGTCGACCTTGACCGCCACGACATCGCAGCCGCGAAGCTTGCTATCGATCGCCAAGTTAAACAGGGCGAGGTCACGTATTCGCCCTTCTAACAGCAATCGGGTTCTGATCGCCCAAACGTGCTTTGGCCTTAATGGAGGTCTGGCCCCGATCAGCTTGCCTTTGTTCCAAGGCATACGTCCGTTGTGCGGTGAGCACTTTTCCTGGTCTGGCATGGTCGTACTCCTCTGTTACCGAGGATGACGAACATGCGCCCCAGCCCCGAAGGACGCGAAACCATGTCGGCTTTCAGACTGTTACGGTCATAAAGATGGTTGAGCGGGAACGGGGCCAGTCGTGATTGACCCATAACGGTCGTTGTGGCGCCGAAAGGATGATTGGCAATTCAAGTTGTGCTTGCCCTTGACTGATCGCGTCCGGGCGTTGTGCTAATAGTGCAACGTTCCACATAACGCGTCAAACCGGTTGGGGATGAGAACCATGCTCAGGACACAGCTCTGCGATCTCCTCGGCATCGATGTACCGATCATCCTGGCAGGGATGGGAGCGGGTGCCACGTCGGCTGAGTTCGCCGCCGCGGTTTCCAACGAAGGCGGCCTGGGAAGCGTTGGGTCACTTTTTCGCTCCGCTGAAGTGGTCAAGCGGGACATCGACCTATTGCCTACTCTGACCAACCGCAACTTCGCGATCAATCACATTCCGCAAAGCTTGGATGTTGAGAGCTTTCGGCACACTCTGCGAGCTCGCCCTGCCGTCATTTCCTTCGCGTTGGACGATCCGGGCGATTTGATCCGCCAGGCCCATGACGTGGGGTCTCGCGTCATGCTGCAGGTCACAACGGTCGCCCAGGCCATTCAGGCAGCCGCGCACGGGGTCGATGTGATTATCGCGCAAGGCACCGAGGCTGGCGGTTATGGTGGCACTATCAGCACGATGGCTCTCGTGCCGCAGGTCGTGGATGCTGTGTCGCCGGTTCCGGTTGTTGCTGCGGGTGGTATCTATGATGGGCGCGGTATTGCTGCGGCCCTGATGCTGGGAGCTGTCGGCGTCAACATGGGAACCCGCTTCCTTGCCTCCAAAGAGTCGCCGATCGATGACGATTGGAAGCAGGCGATCATCGAGGCGCGCTCCGAGGACGCCGTGAAAGCGGAGGTCATCAACGACATCATTCCAGTGCCGGGTACTGTTGGATATGGCACCGTCGGGAGAACCCTTCGCACACCGTTTCTGGATGAATGGGGAATGAAAAGAGATGAAGCTCGTCGCAATGGCCCACGTCTTTGGGCGGAAATCGGCGAGAGACTTCGGCGGGGACAGCGTCGAGAAACACTGGTGTGGGCGGGCCAGACTGCCGGCGGCGTGAGAGAGATCCTGACGATCGCGGAAATCATGCGGCAACTGGTCGATCAGACCGAAGCGGCGTTGGCCCGGGCTCCAGGGCTGCAGTGAACGGGTGTGGGCGCACGCGAAGTCAATGTCTGGCCCGGAGCATCACTCGGGACGGCGCAGCGATACTTCCGCTTCTCTAATCGGCCGGTTAGGGTCAAGCACTTTCAGACTATCCGCCGCTGCAGTGTCGATGTCACTCACGGGCTCGTGCTTCTCTTCGGAATCGGCACCAGGGCCCTTCCATCATGGGATTCGAAGACGAGGTGGAACAATCTTTCGAGCGGCCTTGCCGTCAGACGAACGGCAGGTTCAAGCGGAAGTGCGAACTCACCTCATCCATCGTCCCGCGAGGGACATCCTTCCACCGCTGGGTGGAACTCGGGTTTCCTTCTATTTGATGTAATCCTGTACGGTTTTCATGCTGCTGCCGGGGCTTGTTGCCGGTTCCACCGGAACTCGGTGCCGTCAACCCAGATGCGGTGCATGATCACAGCCAACCGACGTGCCAGGGCCACGATCGCCTTTTTCATCCCGCGGCGCCTGGCGATCTGCATCGCCCAGGCCTTGAGCCAGGACCACTTGTTGGTGCGGGTCAGCATGACCTGGGCCGCTTCGTAGAGCATGACCCGCATCATCTCGTCTCCGCAGCGTGATATTCTGCCGCTGCGATCGATCTCGCCGGATTGATACTTGGAGCACGTTAGCCCAAACACAGCCCCGACTGACTTGGATTTACGGAAGCGAGCAGGCACATCGACGGTAGCGCGATAGGTCAGCGCCACCACGGGGCCGACACCGGGGACCGTCATTAGGCGCCGGCACACTTCATCGTCCCGCACGATGGTCAGCAAGCGGCGGTGTAGGATTTCGATCTGTTTGCGCAGCACCCGCCGGACGACCAGTAGCGGCTCGACCAGCACCGCCAGGTCGGGCAAGTTCTCGACCAGCTCCTTGATGCGTGCCTCAAACTTCACCGTCCCCACCATGCCCACCTTGAGACCGAAGTTACGCAAAGTACCGCGTAGGTCGTTCTCGATGTCGATAGCCTTCGACTGCAGCAGCTTGCGATGGGTTAGTAGCATCCGCAGTTTCTGACTGCGTAACGTCTTCACATGCACCGGACGGTAAAGCCCCACCCGCATCATCTGCGCGATGCCGCGTGCATCGTTGCGGTCCGTCTTGTTGATCTGCGCCTTCAACACCGCCTGCATGTGCCGCGTCTCGACACAGACCACCGGTAACTCTGCTTCGGCGAGAGCACTGAACAGCCATTGCGACAGCGGTCCGGCTTCCAACCCAATCCGCTTGAAGTGGTAGGCGGGGTTCTTCAGCACCGCCAATAACGCCTCCGGCTCGCTCGGCACCTTCACTTCCCGAACGATCTTGCCCGAGTCATCCACAATGCAGACGCTGGTCTCCTTGACCGATACGTCCAATCCAGCAAAATGGTCCATGCTGCGCTTCTCCTTCTGATGCTTGAGGCCCGTAACCACGGTGACCTCGTTTCACCATCAGCCTGAAGCGCAGCACCCAAAAATCTTCAGCTATCCACAAGCCGCTGGCCGATTACCCCATCTTCCGAGAGAAGCGGACAATGAGCGGACATTGAATTTCGGCAGAGATTGACCCGAAGCTGACTTTGCGCGCGATGTCTGACTTGAGTCCGAAATGCAGAGCATGGCGGACATCACATGATCTCACCCCTATGGCGGAGGCGCATGATTGCCGTCTGGTGCAAGAATGGCTAGGAAAGAAAGCGTCAAATGGCCGACCAAGGAAAAAACAGCGCACCGTTGTACCAGCGAAGGTAAGCTGGAGGGCGTCATGCAGGTCTTTAACTGGCAGCGAAAGATTTTCAGTGCGTTAGCTTTCGCGGTCGTTCTTTTCGCGGCGGCTGCCGCTTTCGCCGCATCCGCAGATGCGCCCGCCGCAACGTCCGGTCTCGCGGCGGCGCTCGATCAGTACCGACCCTATGTGCTGAGCATGTTGCGCATCATGGTCGGGCTCCTCTTCCTCCAGCACGGCATGGCGAAAATTTTCAACTTCCCGGCGCAGAACGACATGCCGGTCTACCCGGCGCCCGAATGGTTCGCCGGCCGGATCGAGCTTGTTGGCAGCACGCTCATCGCACTTGGGCTACTCACGCGCCCGGTGGCCTTCATCTTGTCGGGCGAAATGGCGTTTGCCTATTTCATCAGCCACAGGCCGCGGAACTTCTTCCCGCTGCTCAACGGCGGCGAGCCTGCTATCTTGTTCTGTTTCGTGTTTCTTTACCTGGTGTTCGCCGGTGCCGGGCCGTTGAGCCTGGATGCGCTGCTGTGAGGAGAAGGATACGATAAACTAACGCCGGTTACCCTGAGGTGCGGCGGACGCCGCTTTCGCTATTCGCCGCGATGTATGAGTCCGCTCATGGCCCAAATCTGCCGATGTTGGTCGGGCAGAGCATGTCAGCTCTGCCCGGGTATTTCAGACATCAACCTGTTCCGCTATCGCGAGCGCATCATCTACCTCGATGCCGAGGTATCTGACGGTGCTTTCAATTTTGGTATGGCCGAGCAGAAGCTGCACGGCGCGTAGATTGCCGGTTCGACGGTAGATCAGCGTTGCCTTTGTTCGCCGCAGCGAATGCGTGCCAAAGACCTTTGGGTCCAGCCCAATGCTGGCCAGCCATTCTGAGAGAAGCCGTGCGTATTGCCGGGTAGTCATACACCGGCCGAAGCCGCGCCGACCCGTGAATAGAAATTCGCCTGGCTTCTTGTGCGCGGCCTTCAGGTAATCATCGACGGCCTGACGGGTCTGATCCGTCAGCTCGAACTTGACGGGGTGACCCGTCTTCTTCTGCCGCACCGTAGCACGGTCCATCGTGTACCCGTTTGGGGCAACATCCTCGACCTTGACGGCCACGACGTCGCAGCCGCGCAGCTTGCTATCGATGGCCAAATTAAACAGGGCAAGGTCACGTATTCGCCCCTCCAACAGCAATCGAGTTCTGATCGCCCAAACGTGCTTTGGCCGCAATGGAGGTCTCGCCCCGATCAGCTTTCCCTTGTTCCAGGGCCTCCGTCCGTTAACCGGTGAGCAATTTTCCTGGTCTGGCATGGTCCTACTCCTCTGTTGCCGAGGATGACGACCATGCGCCCCAGCCCCGAAGGTCGCGAAACCATGTCGGCTTTCAGACTGTTACGGTCATAAAGATGGTTGAGCAGGAGCGGGGCCAGTCCTGATTGACCCACTTCAGACGTGGTCGGCCACCTATAGGCGGTAGGCGGGTACGTCGTCTGGAGTAATGAGATTGCTGTTCACTGTGGCGAAAAAGTTACAACTGGGGAGGCGCTTTCTTGGTATCCTCCAAGGTTAGTTTGGAGGACTATTTCATGAAGAAGTTTGCGCTTGCACTTATCGCAGTCGTCGCGCTGATTGGAACGCGCGCTTTGGCGGCTGATATGGCAGTAAAAGCGCCACCCGCGCCTGTGCCCGCGTCTGCTCCCTCTAGTTGGACCGGCTTCTACATCGGCGGCGATGTCGGTGGAGCATGGACCAGCAATACCGGGACGTGGACTTCGCTCCCGTCACCAGCCGCGTTCGGTATCAACATCATTACAGGGAGCAATGGTGGTGCAAGCGTAACTGGCGGCTTTCATGCCGGCTATAATTACCAATTCGCGCCAACATGGGTCGCCGGACTTGAAGGCGATTGGTCGTGGGCCGCGGCTAAGGGCTCTCTGTCGCAGCCCTGGACTCCGCCTTGCGCCGGCTGCTTTACCAATATGAGTTCGAACTTGGATTGGATTTCGTCGCTCCGCGGTCGCTTTGGCTATCTCGTGACACCGACCGTCATGGCCTACGCGACCGGCGGCGTGGCATGGGGCAAATTCGCCTATGCGGCAAATAACTCTAACGGCGCGACTTACGTGACAAACGCGGCGTTTTCGAGCACCCAGACTGGTTTCGCCGTAGGCGGTGGCCTCGAATGGGCGATGACGAAAAACTGGCTCGTCAGAGCCGAATACCTCTACTATCGATTTAATGGTGGCCCGAATGTTGTGGCCAATTCCACAGCGTTCCCCGCCTTCCCATCGGGCTACTCCTGGAGCAGCACCAACGTCAGTGTGGCTCGGGCAGGCGTGAGCTATAAGTTTTAAACTTTCGCAACGGCAGCAAGTAAGAAAAGCCCCGGTTCAATCGGAGCTTTTTGTTGAACGCCGCTAGGGCGCGCTACTAACGTGCGATGCCCGCAACCGAGCCCAATGACAAAATAAACTCACCGTTCTTTCGCCGTGCAAAAACGTCGTTCATGGCCCTCAACCGACCTCGCGCAATGTCTGCTGGACGGTCGCTATTGGGGGCAAAGCCGACATCGGCCGATCGCATGAGGACAGCCTTGAATACAGCGGAGAAAGCCTCCGCCGCCGGCCCTTGATCAGACTAAGCTTTTCCGTGTCGGCCAAATTCTTCCCACAAAGACACCCACGAACGGCAACGAACCGCCACGAAATTTTGTCCAATTTTTGCTCGCGCTGGGGCCGAGTCCTTGCGGGTCAGGACCGAGTCCATTTGCGTCCGGATCTTCGCCCCATGCATACCTCACCAATCCTCCGCTGCGATGTATAACCGTTCGCTGGGATTTAGAGCCTGACGCTGCGCTGGGTAAAATCGGCACTGCACAGGGTAGGGGCGAGTCGAATCGGAATTAAAGCCATGCATTCCCCACCGATCCTCCGTTGCGATTTTTGCTCACGGATGTTGCGGCGCCGCGGCCCATGAAATGACGCCCGTGCCGCGACCTTTGGCCCATCCCATCAACCCATACCCATCCCCAAATATAGAAGTAGTGCTGTTTTCCGCACTATGAATTCTCGGCAGTTTCGTAATCCGCATTGATGGTTTCGGTGCCGGATGCCGGCACTGAGCGCAGGCATTATCAGTCATTGGATTTTTTCTTTTGCGGCTTGCGAGCGGCGCGTGCCAGTTCGTGGGCTTGCTCAACAGTTTTAATCCGCTGCCATTCGTTGGTTGCCGGCCCGTTATCGGTGTGGCGACAGGTGAGGCGGAAGAGGTTGGGTTTGCGATACTCCGCGTTCCCGGCACGCCCGGCCTCGGTCACCTCGATAAAGCCGAGAGCGACGCACTCGCGGATTGCAGGAGCGATGGCATGGCGGTGAATCCCATAACGTTCGAAATCATCATAAGGGATCGGAAGCCTGCCGTTTGTCGTGCCGCCGTGGCTGGCGAACTCAATCTCGATTCGATCGAGCAAACGTCGCCCGGACAGGCTGAGGACGCGAAACGCCGGAGACTTCTAGCATCCGGATGGGCCAAGCCGCGAAGGGCACTTCCAGCTCGGTGAAGCGGTTGGTCTTGCGGCGACCGGTACTGCGGCCGGTCGCATTGACCCGGCGCGATCCGAGGCCGGTCATGGGCACCGCTCCTGCAGCAACTTGAGAAAGGCAGCGAGGTCGCGGGCATAAAACAGCGTTTTCCTGCCGAATTTGACCGGCCGTAGGTCCCCCGCCTTGATCGCTGCATAGAGCGACGTGCGGCCGATACTCAGCAGGTTTAAGGTTTCATGGACGGTATAGGTCGCCTTCGTGAGCCCGAAGCCGCGGGGATCGACGAAGTCGATCCCGACGTCGGTCTGCGATTTGCTGCGATTTCCAGTGTTCATAGGTTCACCTCCGTTCTGGAGGGTTCCCACGAACTCACCCTGAAAAAGAGAGGGGGTTTTTCAGAAATCCAAGGCTAGAACGCCACGAATTCAAAATATGAACCCGCTGTTCTGCCTGCTCGCGGTTGCTCGGCCATCCATGCCTGGCCAACTCGTCCGCTTCCAGTACTTGGTATGCCCGGTCCGAGCCGCTGATCGACTTGGCACCGTATTCAGCGTCCCAACGTGCTATTTGGCGCGGTTCAATAATTTGTCCAGCGCGCAATCTGGTTGACTTCTTATGCCTGACGCCAGACTTCCTGAGCTCGGAGGCTAGCCATTTTGCTGGCTTCGTCAACTTTCATTTCTCCATGCTTTAGTATTCGGAGCATCAGCACCACTTGGCCTCGAAGTACACTGTCTGTTATGTGGGTCGGCGCGCCACCCTTAGCGGAAACTTCGCGATCGAAGAACAATGACGGCCTTGTACCGTGAGAGGCATCATGGAGCGCTCGCGTGAGAGATGCGAGCCGTTTCGTCAGTCCAAGTCGCACGCTAAGGGGGGTGCCGTCGCGGAGTTGGTAGGAATTGAGGGTGGCGTAGTCTCCGGGGTGTTCAACCTCGAATCATCCGGCGTTGAAGCGTCGGACTGGAGACCACGCCATGACGAGCAATACCACGAAGCCTGATTCTTTGCAGCCTGCGGCCGAAATGGCTGTTGATCTTTTCGACAATTGGATTGATCCGATCGAGACCGAGGTGCGGGCTCGAGCGCGTGAGTTCGTCGAAGAGTTGATCCGCGGCGAGCTCGACGCTGTGCTGGCACGGCCGCGTTACGGACGAAGCCGGATGGCCGGCAACGAAGGAAGAGCCGGTGTTGCGGGCCACCGTCACGGCAGCCGGACGCGGTCGCTGACAGGCACGTTCGGGCCGATCGAGATTGCGGTGCCGCGCGCCCGGCTGACCACTTCCGAGGGCAAAACAGCGGAATGGAAGAGCCAGGCGCTACGGGCCTATCAGCGGCGCACGCTTGCCGCCGACGCCCTGATCGCGAGCACGTATCTCGCCGGCACCAATACAAGGCGGGTGCGTCGCGCGCTGGCGGCCTTGTTCGGCGGAACGGTCGGCAAGGACACGGTGAGCCGGACATGGCGCAAGGTAAAGAGCGACTGGGATGCCTGGAACACCCGCTCGCTGGCCGAGGAGCCGATTGTGCGCCTGATCCTCGACGGCACCGTCGTTCGTGTGCGGCTCGATCGCAAAGCGACTGCCATCTCGCTGCTGGTCGTTCTCGGAGTGCGCGCGGACGGCCAAAAGGTGCTGCTCGCGATCAAGAGCATGGGCGGCGAGAGCGCCGAGGCCTGGCGCACTGTCCTCGACGATCTGATCAAGCGCGGGCTGCGGCGACCCGAGTTCCTCATTGTCGACGGCGCGCCAGGACTCGACAAGGCCATTGCCTCTGTCTGGGAGGGACTGTCAGGATTTCTGTGTGAGACCGGTTATCCGTCATGAGTTCACGAAACGCTCGTTGAACATGACGGCAAATTGCGTCTTCGCCTCGGCCCATTCACGCGGTGGTCGTTTCCATTCTGCAGCCGCATGGTTCAAGACCAAATATAACAGCTTCATCGCGGCATCGTCAGAGGGAAAATGCCCCCTAGTCCTGACGGCGCGGCGCAGCTTCGAGTTCAAGGCCTCGATGGCGTTCGTCGTGTAGATGATCCGCCGGACGCCTTCCGGAAAAGCAAAAAAGGGAATCACGAGCTCCCAATTGCGACGCCAGCTCTGGGCGATTGCCGGATATTTTCCACCCCACGGACCTTTTGCGAAGGCGTCGAGGGCAGCCTGGCCGGCGGCGGCATCGACCGCGCGATAGACCGTACGCAACGCCTGCGCGACACTCTTGCGATCCTTCCATGAGGCAAAATCCATCGAGTGACGGATCAGGTGGACGATGCATGTTTGCACGATCGTTTGCGGGAAAACGGCGGTAATGGCCTCGGGAAAGCCCTTCAGGCCGTCGACGACCGCGATGAGAATATCCTGCGCCCCGCGGGTCTTGAGCTCGTTCACGACGCGCAGCCAGAATTTGGCGCCCTCGGTCTGTTCGATCCAGATGCCGAGAATATCCTTGGTGCCATCCGGCAGAACGCCGAGCGCGATGTAGATCGCCTTGTTGCGCACGAAGCCTTCGTCGCGGACCTTGACCCGGATGGCATCGAAGAACACCAGCGGGTAGCAGATATCGAGCGGGCGGTTTTGCCATTCCGTCACCTCGTCCAGCACCGCGTCGGTGATTGCCGAGATCAGGTCCGGCGAAACCTCGATGCCGTAGAGTTCCTCGAGATGGCCACGGATCTCGCGGACCGTCATCCCGCGCGCATACATCGAGATGATCTTATCGTCGAAATCCGGAAACCTGCGCTGGTACTTGGCGATCAGCTTCGGATCGAATGTCCCAGCCCGATCCCGCGGCACCGACAGCGTCATCTTCGAAGTGCCCGTCAGAACTGACTTCTTCGAATAACCGTTGCGGTGATTGGATTTGCCGTCGACCCCGTCGCCGTCCAAATGCTCGTCGAGCTCGGTGTTCAAAATCCTCTCGGACAGCGCCTTCTTCAGTTCGTCGACCAGCCCATCCTTATTGAATACGTCCTTCGGATCGCGGCCGGCCAGTAGCTGGTCCAGTAGCTCTTTCTCGATTGCCATATGATGCTCCTTCGGTTCTCATCATTATGGCCTCACACACAAGAATTCCTGACAGTCCCGTCTGGGATGGCGTGCCGGTCCAGCGCTGCACGGTTCATAAGCACAGAAACCTGTTCGCGCATGCCCCCGAGCGACTGCATGACGAGATCACCGCGGATTACAACGACATGATCTACGCGGCGACACCTGAGGAGATAGAGATCCGCCGCAAGGCTTTCATCCGCAAAATGGAGGCTCAAGCATCGCGCTGTCGCCGACAGCCTGGAGGAGGCCGGAGAACGCTTGTTCACCTTCACCCGCCTGCCGCCGAGCCAATGGCGCAGCTTACGCACCACAAATGCCATCGAGCGATTGCACGAGGAATTCAAGCGGCGGATCAAGACTCAAACTGTTCTGCCATCTGCCGACACCGCTGCGATGCTGTTCTGGGCGCTGCTCGCCTCAGGACAGATCAACATGCGCAAGGTTGATGGTTGGCAGACGCTCGCCGCAAAGCCCATCGATCAGCCGATTGACCTTGCAGCCTGAAACGATACCTTCATGTTACCGGAGAGTGCGCCACACCGAATTCCAACCGCATTCCGGACGGCACCCTAAGGGGATCGGTATTTAGATAATCGAGGACGGACTTCATAGCCGCCGAACAGGCGCGAAGCTCATCGATTATTTGATTTTTAAAGCCTACCTCGAGCGCAAACAGCGAATTCATCAATTTCGCATAGACATCCGGAGAGGGCTGATCCCCCCAAGTGGGCCAGCAACCCCTGCACCGTGGGTCCGGCGGTGGATCCGCACCTTCCGGCATGGCACACCTATTTTCTCATTTGTTGGACCAACTGTTTACAAAACCGCTGCTCTATCGCTGAGCTAACCCGGCTTAACTGCGAAATCAGTCACTTAGCTTTTCGGTCCGGAGATTTTGCTCCAATTTTGCTCCGGGCTAGGGCGGCTTCTAGCGCACGAATACCCTCATCGTGAAGTAGGCGCGTGCTCTCGAATAACCAATATTCCGTTCCGAAGTGTGAACCGCTGGTAGGGGAAATCCGCGGTGGCTGCGTCGAACGCCGCGCCCCGGACCGCAATGTCTATGACGCCGCCAAGATCCACCGAACGTGCCGGTCGTTGCTGTCCGGCATTTCGACAAGGAACAGCAGCGGGGAAATCAGCTGTTATCTCGCAGCAAAGAACGAATCAAGCGATGGGGATCAAAACCTATTGCTGCGGCAACTTCCAAAAATTCTAGGACGTCGAGCCGCCGATCGCCGCCTTCGTATTTTGCCACATACGAAGGTGGCTTTCCGAGCCGGTTCGCCACTACGGTTTGCGTGAGACCGGCCGCCTTGCGCCGCGCTTTGAGCAGCTCGCGCAATTTCTTGTGACGTTCGGTGTGGATGGTCTTTGACGATCGGGAAACCTGCCGCTGGAGGCTCCCAATCAAAATCTCTCTGGCGGAATCTCCCAAAATAGGAGAAAATGGCTGCCAAATTAGCCAAAGGGATCCCGATAATCATGCGCGTCGTGACTGCTGCCTTGTTAGCCGTCATCTCGGCCTTTTGCGTGATGGCGCCGGCAAATGGAGGAGAATTGGTGGCTGATGGCCCGATTCCGGAAATTCCAAATGGCGATGATGGCGCAAAGCAGGCAGCTGACGCGTTCGACGCGATCATCAATGTCGCCCCAGACCATTGCCAGGTGCTGCGCAACATCAGTATAGCGGAATACAACTTGTGCCTCGCGAGAGCGTATCCGAAGTTGCAGCAGGAGGAAGAGTCCCAGAAACAACAGGAAGCGGCACGGCGGCTCGCCCATGGCCAACGGCTTTGCGAGCTAATCGCGTTCGACGCCAAGATGTACGGCTACGCACCAGCGTCTTGTAGTCCCGCGACGGTGACCGACGAATACTTTAACACTGTAACGCAGGCGAATACGACGTGGTGGGAGCGGGATCAGCAGGCGTTGGCCCAAACCGGCCAGCAGTTCGAGATCGACGAGCTAAAGATTCAGATCGAGAATGAACGGGCGGAGCGTAACCGTCAGGGGCAAGAAGCCGAAGAACGGCGCCGCGCCGACAGGATGGAACTGGACCTCAATATCGCGCACCTCCAAGCCCAGATTCCGTGGGTCCGCTGAAATTCGACCTTGGAACTTTCGTCGCCACGAATATCTTGGAACTTTCGTCGCCACGAATATGCGGGTCACAACGCGAACGCCGGATAGCTTCGCGCACCGCGGTGGCCGAGAAGACATATGTCCAGGTGCGGCAAATCCTGGAACGCTCCGCGAGCTACCTTAAACCCGCTGATCAAGAGTTCAGCTAGTCCTCCTACAGCCTCTCATCCGGCGGTATTTCGCAGTTCCACGACGTTGTCAGTCAATTCAGCACGGGCGCAAAAGGTTGCCCAAGCGTTCATCAAAAGTTGTCTTTTTTCGAAGAGGTCACCGCGGCGATATGCAGCTTCGACCTTATCGCCGATCGCATGGGCAAGTGCCATTTCGATAACTTCGTTCGGGAATTTCGTCTGCTCGGCCGCCCAATCGCGGAACGTTGACCGGAAGCCATGCACGGTGAGACCCGCGCGTCCCATCCGCTGCAGCAGTTTGAGCATCGCCATGTTGCTCAGCGGCTCGCCGGGGCTTCGGCCTGGAAACACGAAACCCTCCCTGTCGTCGGCGCCAGTCCCGATAGCCTCGACAATTGCGAGCGTGCGATCCGATAGGGGCACGCGATGGTCCTTGCCGGCCTTCATGCGCTCGGCCGGTATGATCCAGAGCCTGTTTTTCGTGTCGATTTCGGCACGTTTGGCGCCGATGGTTTCGCTGGTGCGGGCCGCCGTCAGGATCGTGAACTCGAGCGCGCGCGCTGCGACGCCGTCTTGCTCGCGCAATTTGACCAGGAATGCCGGCAGTTCGGCATAGGGCAGGGCGCTGTGATGCTGCGTCTTGCGCACCTTCGAGCGCGACGGCAGCAGCATGTCGAGATGGCCGCGCCAACGCGCTGGATTTTCGCCATGGCGATAGCCGCGCACGGTCGCCCAATCGAGCACGGTTTCGATGCGGCCGCGCAGCCGATTTGCGGTCTCAGGCTTTTCCGGCCAGATCGGCTCGATCACTTTCATGACCAGTGTGGTGTCGATCAGGTGCAGCGGCAGTTCGCCGATGATCGGATAGGCATATCGGGTGAGCGTGGCGGGCCACTGCGCGGCATGCTTGTCGTTCTTCCAGGCGACGCGATGGGCCGCCATATAGGCCGCCGCCGCGTCCTTGAATTTTAAAGCTTTGACCTGTTCGAGCGCCGTCTGGCGCCTCGCCGCCTCGCGGGCGTCGATCGGATCGATGTCTTTCTCGCGGAGTTTTCGGCATTCCAAGGCGCGCTGGCGCGCTTCCTGGAGGGACACAGTAATGCACGAGCCCAGCCCCATTTCACGGACGCGGCCGGATCGCTTCTTGGTGGTCGGATCGATGACGAGTTCGCCGGTCGCCCCATCACGCTCGGGCACCCAAAAGCGGAAGATCCAGGATTTCGTGCCGCCGCGGGCAACGCTCACATAAAGGCCGCCGCCGTCGCTATACATCCCCGGCCGCATTTCGCGCGCTACCTTCATTGCAGTGAGTTTGCCGATGATCAGCATCAAGTGTCCGCCATACTCGAACCTTACTTCTTACCCACTAATTTTGTGGGTAAGGAGCGAATTGCCGCGAACGGCCACAGTTCGAATATAGGACAAGAAGTCCCCATTTTAAAGGGGCTTTCTGAACATTGGCGAACAAATGCGAACGCCAAAATGGCGGAAGGGGTGAGATTCGAACTCACGAGGGCCCTTGCGAGCCCTGCCGGTTTTCAAGACCGGTGCCTTAAACCACTCGGCCACCCTTCCGCAGCGGCTTGGAATTAGAACTGGTCTGCGAATAAAGCCACCCTCAAGCTGCCTGCAAGCTACCCGCAAAGTTTGAAAATTTCTCGCGCCACCAGGGGCGGCGAGGGGCCGCGTGGGATATGACGCGCGCCGCGTCGCAATGGTCCGTTCACTATGGAACCGACCTTGTCCATTTCCGCCACAATCTGACCACGCTAAAATTCGATAAAATTCCATTCGGGACGGGGGACAATGCGGGGTCGGGCGAGCTCGACATTGCGGCGGCTTGCGCCTTTTGGCGCCTGCGCCGTGCTTTGCCTGCTCGTGGCCAATTGCGCCAATCGGGGCGGCATCGACGCCCGTTACGGGGTGTCGCCGAGCGCCCGGCTGGTCGACCCTGGAGAGCCGGTGCCCAAAGGCGGCGGGGTCTATCGGGTCGGGTCGCCCTATATGGTCGGTGGCCGCGTCTATGTCCCGCAGGAGGACCCGAACTACAATGCCGTGGGTCTTGCTTCCTGGTACGGCGCCGATTTTCACGGCCGTGCCACCGCCAACGGCGAAATTTTCGATGACAATTCCATAACCGCCGCGCATCCGACGTTGCCGCTGCCGAGTTACGTGCGGGTGACGAACCTGAGCAATGGCCGCTCGCTCATCGTCCGGGTCAATGACCGCGGGCCTTATCACGGCAACCGCATCATCGATGTCTCGATGCGCGCCGCCCATCTGCTTGGTTTCACCAACCGCGGCATTGCCTGGGTCCGTGTCCAATATGTCGGACGCGCGCCAATCGAAGGATCGGACGACCGCGTGCTGGCCTCGACGCTTCGGGAAAACGCGCCGGCGCCGGCGCCATCGGACGTGCGGCTTGCCGCGACGCCGCTGGTGCCGGATTTCCCCAATCAACCGCCGCCGGTCCGCGCCGAACGGCTGGCCAGCGCGATGCCCGGTATGACCGCTACCGAGGCGTCCTATTCTCCCGGCCCCGCCCACGCAATGTCGTTTGCCGATCCGCCCGCGGGCGCCGGTGGCGCCGATCAATTCCTCAATGGCCGCGGGCTTTATTGATCTAAGCTACCATTCCGGTTGAAGTCCTGCCGCGGCATTTTCACAAGCCCCAAGTGTGGACTTGCGTGGGCCCCATTCGCCGCGAGATAGAAGAGCGCACGTGGGAGGCGGGTTTGCCTATGCGACATCGGCTGATGCTGCCGGAGAGGGGACGTCGGCATTTGGCGGCGGTGGCGATCGCCGCCGCCATTGGCGCTGGCATCGGCTTTGGCGTCATGACAACGGTGCGCGCCGCACCGGCGGCCGCGACCAAGCCCGAGGGCGGCTTTCAAACCAGCGTGCCGGCCGCGATTCTGCTCGATCCCGAGAGCGACAGCATATTGTACGAAAAAAATTCCGAGCAACCTGTCGAGCCGGCGAGCCTCGCCAAGCTGATGACGCTGGAATATCTGTTCAACGAGATCAAGCACGGCCGCGTCAAGCTCGACGACACCTACACTGTCAGCGAGAACGCCTGGCGCAAGGGTGGGGCGCCGTCGCACGGCTCGACCATGTTTGCCGCCATCCACAGCAAGATTGCCGTATCGGACTTGATCCAGGGCATCATTGTCGATTCCGCCAATGACGCCTGCATCGCGGTTGCCGAAGCGCTCGCCGGCAACGAGACCGCGTTCGGCGCGCTCTTGACCAAGCGGGCGCGCGAGATCGGATTGCAGAACTCGACCTTCACGAACGCGACCGGTTTCTCCGACCCCAATTTGCGCGTCACCGTGCGCGACATGGCGGAATTGGCGCGTCACATCATCCAGACCTATCCCGATCTTTATCCGCTGTTCGCTCAGCGCGATTTCACCTGGGACAATATCCACCAGCAGAACCGCAATCCGCTGTTGGGCATGGGCGTCGGCGCCGATGGACTGAAGACCGGCGAGACCAAGGAAGCGGGATTTAATCTCGTCGGCTCGGCGGTCACCGACAATTTCCGCCTGATCGTCGTGATCATGGGAGCAAAGACCGACAAGGAACGCGCCGACGAGGCCCGCAAACTGCTGGATTTGGGGTTTCACGGCTTCAAGTCCCGGGTGCTGTTCGCGGAAGGCCAGACCGTGGGCGAAGCCAAAGTTTTCGGCGGCAACCGCAGCTACGTGCCGCTCCTCGGTCCCGGACTGATCAAAGTGATGATACCGCGCGACAACACCGAGCGGCTCAATGCCCGCATCGTCTACACCGGTCCGGTGCCGGCCCCGATCGCCAAGGGCCAGACCATCGGCGAACTCAAAGTATGGCGCGGCGACGATCTCGCGCTCGATGTCCCGCTGCAGGCCGCCGACGATGTCGGTAAGGGCAGCATGACCCAGCGCGCCATGGACGGGGCAACCGAGTTGATTATCGGCTTGCTGCGCGCCGGGGTCGCCAAGCTTTGATTGGGGCGTGCGCCCGCTCCCGAAGGTCCTTATATTGTGCGCGCTGCGCACCAATCATCTGCATGTAATATCTCTGTAAAAGAGCGTAATAATTTGAAATTGATGAAGAATTGACGCGCTCAGGTTGGCGTCGGCACGGATTCGAGCACAATGCGAGGCAAGTTCATCACGTTCGAGGGCGGCGAGGGCACCGGCAAGTCGACCCAAGCCGCGATGCTGGCGCTGCGTTTGGAAGCGCTTGGCCTTGCCGTGCATTTGACGCGCGAGCCCGGCGGCTCGCCGGGCGCGGAGATCATCCGCCACGTGCTGTTATCCGGCGCGGCAAAGCCGTTCGGACCGGAAGTCGAAGCGATGCTGTTTGCGGCGGCGCGTGACGACCATGTGCAATGGGCGATCCTGCCGGCGCTCAATGGCGGCAAGTGGGTGGTCTGTGACCGCTTCGCCAATTCCACGCGCGTCTATCAAGGCTGCCTCGGCCAGGTCGATCAGCGGCTGATCAAAGGGCTCGAGCGCGTTTCGATCGGCGATCTCGCGCCCGATCTCACTTTGATCCTCGATGTGCCGGTTGAGCTCGGGCTGGAGCGGGTCAAGCTGCGCCGCGGTGAAGCCAAAGCCGACCGCTTCGAGGCCGAAGACGTGGCGTTCCATGAAAAACTGCGCGAGGCCTATCTGGCGATCGCCGCCGAGGAGCCGGAGCGCTGCCTGGTGGTCGACGCGAGCGGCACGAAGGAGACGGTGGCACGGAAAATCTGGAACGCGGTCGGCTCAAAACTCGATCCCATGACCTTCCCGGTCCATGGCGAACGCCGGCGCAGCGAGGTCGGCGCGTCGTGAGCCCCCGCGCGGTCGACGAGGACGACGACGTCGACGAAACGCCCCCGCCGCGCGCCACAACCGTGCTGTTCGGCCAGGCGCCCGCGGAAGCCGCCTTGTTGGCTGCTTATCGGTCCGGCCGGGTGCCGCACGCCTTTCTGATCGCCGGCCCGCAAGGCATCGGCAAGGCGACGATGGCGTATCGCATGGCGCGCTTCGTGCTCGCTTATCCCGATCCGGCGGCGGCCGATGTTGCAACGGCGACGTCGCTATTCGTCGATGCCAAACATCCGGTGGCGCGCCGGATTGCCGCCCAGGCGCAGCCCGATCTCCTCGTCATCGAGCGCACGCTCAACGATAAGGGCGTGCTGCATAAGCAGATCGCGGTCGAGGACATCCGCAAGACGGTGACGTTTTTCGGCTCGACGGCGGGTGAGGGCGGCTGGCGGGTGGCCATTGTCGATGCCGTGGACGAACTGAACCGTTCCGGCGCCAATGCGCTGTTGAAAGTTTTGGAGGAGCCGCCGCAACGCGCGCTGTTGCTGCTGGTCAGTCATTCCGCCGCCCGGGTGCCGGCGACGCTGCGCTCGCGCTGCCGTATCCTGACCTTGCGTCCGCTCGGTGCGGCCGATGTCGTGGCGGCACTTGCTGCCGCGACCGGCGCCGCGGTGGACGATCCCGACCTTGCTGCGGCGGCCGCGGCGGCGGACGGTTCGGTGGCGCGCGCGCTCACTTTCCTCGACGAAGGCGCGTTGACCTTGCGTCGCCAGGCGCTCGATCTCCTCGACCGGTTGCCGGCGCTCGATGCCAGAGCGCTCCACGCGCTCGGCGAAGCGCTGGCCGGCAGCGATCCGGGGCCGCTTGCCGCCTTCGTCGACACCGTCAATGCCTGGCTGTCGCAGCGCCTCGCGCGCGAAGCAGACCGCGCTTGCCCGCGCCCATCGCCTGGCCGACGCCTCCGAGAACATCAATCGCGCCGCGCGCGACGCCGAAACCTATAATCTCGAGCGAAAGCCGCTGGTTTTCAGCGTTTTCGGCTTGCTTGCCGAGGCCACGCGCGGTTGATACCTACGCTCATGTCCGGCAAACCCTATTACATCACCACCGCGATCGCGTATCCGAACGGCGCGCCGCATATCGGCCACGCCTATGAGGCGATCGCCACCGACGCCATCGCCCGCTTCCAGCGGCTCGACGGCCGCGATGTGTTCTTTCTCACCGGCACCGATGAGCACGGCATCAAAATGCTGCAGACGGCGGCAAAGGAGAACCTGACGCCACGGCAATTGGTCGAGCGCAACGTGCCGCGCTTTCAGGCCATGGTGAAAAAGTTCGAGTGTTCGAACGACGACTTTATCCGCACCACCGAGCCGCGCCACCGTGCCTCCTCGATCGCCATCTGGGAGCGCATGCAGGCCAATGGCGACATTTATCTCGACAAATATTCCGGCTGGTACTCGGTGCGCGACGAGGCCTATTACGACGAGAGCGAGACGCGGCTCGACGACAAGGGGACGCGGCTCGGTCCACATGGCACGCCAGTCGAATGGGTCGAGGAGGAGAGTTATTTCTTCAGGCTGTCCAAATACGCCGACGCCGCTACTCAAGCTCTACAGCGAGGTGCCGGATTTCGTGCTGCCGAAGGAGCGCATGAACGAAGTCGCAAGCTTCGTGCGCGGCGGGTTGCAGGATCTGTCGCTGTCGCGCACCACTTTCGACTGGGGCATCAAGGTGCCCGGCAACGACAAGCACATCATGTATGTGTGGGTCGACGCGCTGACCAATTACATCACCGCGGTCGGCTTTCCCGATACCGACAGCGAGAAATTCAAGAAATACTGGCCGGCCGATCTGCACGTCATCGGCAAGGACATCGTGCGGTTTCATGCCGTGTACTGGCCGGCGTTTCTGATGTCGGCCGGGATCGCGGTGCCGCGGCGGATTTTCTCGCACGGCTTTCTGTTCAACCGCGGCGAAAAAATGTCGAAGTCGGTCGGCAATGTCATCGATCCGTTCGCGCTGGCCGATGCCTATGGCGTCGATCCGTTGCGCTATTTTCTGTTGCGCGAAGTGCCGTTCGGCCAGGACGGCAATTACAGCCATGAGGCGATCGTCAACCGCATCAATGCCGATCTGGCCAACGATCTCGGCAATCTGGCGCAGCGCTCGCTGTACGATGGTGGCGCGCGGTCTCGGCGGCGTGCTGCCGGAGCCCGGCGCATTGTCCGCCAACGATCAGGCGATTCTAAGCGCTGCCGACGCGCTACTCGGCAAGGCGCGCGAGGCGATGGCGACGCAACAGCTGCATCAGGTGCTTAACGCGGTGTGGGCGGCGGTCGCGGACGCCAACCGCTATTTCGCCGGCGAGGCGCCTTGGGCGCTGGCCAAGACCGATCCGCCGCGGCAGGGCACAGTGCTTTACGTGACCGCGGAAGTGTTGCGGCAGATTGCGATCTTGGCGCTGCCGTTCATGCCAGGCTCGGCCGGGAAATTGCTCGATCTGTTGGCCGTGCCGGAAACCGAGCGGACGTTCGCGTTTCTCGGCGGCGGTCACCGCATTGCTGGCGGCGCAAAGTTGCCGGCCGCCGGCCGCGATCTTTCCGCGTTATATCGAGCCCGACAGCCGTGCGGCCCAATAGCCAAAAACAAAAACATGCTCATCGACAGCCACTGCCATCTCGACTTTCCCGATTTCGCCGCCGAGCTCGACGCCGTCGTGGCGCGCGCCCGTGCCGCCGGCATCGAGCGCATGGTGACGATTTCCACGCGCGTCAAACGCCAGCCGGAGCTCCTCGCCATCGCCGAGCGCTTTCCCGACGTGTTCTGCTCGGTCGGCACGCACCCGCATTACGCCCATGAAGAGCTCGACGTCACCGCGGCCGATCTCGTCGCGTTGACGCGGCACCCGAAAGTCGTGGCGCTGGGCGAAGCCGGCCTCGATTACCACTACGACAACTCGCCGCGCGAGTCGCAGGAGCGCGGCTTTCGCACCCATATCGCCGCGGCGCGCGAGACCGGACTGCCGCTCGTCATCCATTCGCGCGAGGCCGACGAGGATACCGCGCGCATTCTCGAAGAGGAGAGCGGGAAGGGCGCCTTCCCCGCGGTGCTGCATTGTTTTACCGGCGGCCCCGATCTCGCCCGGCGCGCGGTCGCGCTCGGGCATTTTGTCTCCTTCACCGGCATTCTGACGTTTAAGAATTCGGCGGCGTTGCGCGCGATTGCCGCGGAACTGCCGGCCGACCGCATCCTGGTCGAAACCGATGCCCCTTATCTCGCGCCCGGAAAATATCGTGGCAAGCGCAACGAGCCGGCTTTTGTGATCGAGACCGCGAACGTCCTGGCCGAGACGCGCGGGGTGTCGTTCGACGAGATCGCGCGGCAGACAACGGCAAACTTTTTTCGCCTGTTTGGCAAAGTGCCGCGCTCCACCGCGCAAACAAAATCCTCGGCGGCTTGATCCCGAAACGATCTTTGGCAATGACGCTCAAATTCACCATTCTCGGCTGCGGCTCTTCCGGCGGCGTGCCGCGGCCGGCTCTTGGCTGGGGCGATTGCGACCCGAAAAATCCGAAGAACCGGCGCCGGCGGACTTCGCTGCTGGTCGAGCGCTCCCCCTCCCACCGCTGCCGGACGGCAGGCGGGGCAACGCGCGTTCTGGTCGACACGCCGCCCGATCTGCGCGAGCAGATGATCGATGCCGACGTCGATCGGCTCGACGGCGTGCTCTATACCCACGAGCACGCCGACCACACCCACGGCATCGACGACCTGCGCGCTTTCTTCCTCAAGCAGCGCCGTCGCGTGGATGTGTATCTCGACGCGCCGACGGCCGCCTCGCTGCATGTCAAATTCGGCTATTGCTTCCAATCGCCGCCCGGCAGCGACTATCCGCCGATCGTGACCGAGCATCGGCTCACGGCCGGAACGCCGGTGACCATCGAGGGGCAGGGCGGTCCGATCGCCGCCTTGCCGTTTCGCCAAGAGCATGGCGACATTGCCTCGCTGGGCTTCCGTTTCGGCAAGCTTGCCTATTCGGCCGATCTGAGCGGCTTGCCGTCGGAGAGCGTCGCCGCCTTGGCCGGCCTCGATGTCTGGATTGTCGATGCGTTGCGCTACCGGCCGCACCCAAGCCATTTCTCGCTCGACGATGCGCTCGCCTGGATCGAGCGGCTCAAGCCGCGCCGCGCCATTCTGACCAATCTGCATGCCGATCTCGACTACGAGGTTTTGCGCGGCAAATTGCCGGTGCATGTGGTGCCGGCATTTGATGGGATGACGTTTGCCGTTTCAGAAAGCCCATAAATGCTGGGGTAATGGCAAGATATTCCATAATATGTCTTATGCGAATCTCGGATGTAGACGCCCGATAGAGAAGTCACCGTTAGCCCAGATACAGATGTCACTCTCCACGATTTCGGTTGGGGAGTATTGGGCCGATGACGGTGATTACGATGAGCCGGACAGAGATCGACCGGATGAGCGTATTGCGCGATCTAACGGCGGGCAGGATCAAGGTAACGGCGGCATCGACGCTGATGGGTCTTGGCCGACGTCAAGTGTTTCGGCTGGCGAAGGCTTACGCACGACACGGCCCTGAAGCGTTGGTATCCCGCCGCCGTGGCAGGCCAAGCAACCGTAGCTATCCGAGGGCGTGGCGTGTCGAAGTCCTCGGCATTATCCGGGAGCGTTACCCGGACTTCGGCCCGACGCTGGCGGCAGAGAAGCTGGCAGAGCTGCACGGTATTCACCTTGGACGCGAGACGCTACGGCAATGGATGATCGCGGCGGGCCTGTGGAAGGACCGGCGTGCGCGATTGAAGGCTGTTCACCAGCCGCGGTACCGACGCGATTGTTTAGGCGAACTGATCCAGATTGACGGGTCGGAGCATTGGTGGTTCGAGGGCCGCGGTCCGCAATGCACCCTGCTCGTTTACATTGACGATGCCACCAGCCGGCTGATGCATCTGCAATTTGTCGAGAGCGAAAGCACCTTCGATTATTTTGCAGCGACGCGGACGTATCTGGAACGTTATGGCAAACCGGTGGCGTTCTATTCCGACAAGCACGGTGTGTTCCGCGTCAACAAGAAGGATGCGGTTGGCGGCGATGGGATGACCCAGTTCGGACGGGCTTTGCATGCGCTCAACATCGACATCATCTGCGCCAACTCCTCGCAGGCCAAAGGCCGCGTGGAACGGGCCAACGGCACGCTGCAGGACCGGTTGGTCAAGGAGATGCGATTAAGCGGCATCGACACCATTGAGGCCGGCAACGCATTCCTGCCGGCGTTCATGGAGAAGTACAATGCGCGCTTTGCCAAGACGCCGTTTGAGGATCGCGACTTGCACCGGCCTCTCGCCGGTCATGATGATATCGATGATGCTTTTGCCTGGAAGGAGGAGCGGTCAGTTTCTGTGAACTTGACCCTGCAATACGACCAGGTGCTGTTCATTCTTGAGCCGACCGGCATTGCTCGTTCGCTGGCGCGCAAGCGGGTCACGGTGATTGATTACCCGGATGGGAGACTGGCGATCCGGTACAACGGGGTCGACCTTCCCTACCGCACCTTCGACAAGCGTCCGCAGGTCAACCAGGCCGCGATTGTCGAGAACAAACGGCTAGGTCCGATTCTGGCCTACATCGCCGAGCAGCAGAAGCAACTCGACATGTCCCGCTCGTCAAAAGCACCGCGCCGGCGTGGCCAGAAGAACCACATGTTCAAGGTCGGATAGATGGGCACTCGGGCGGCGCGTTGCGCAATGCGAAGGCTTCACGCGCCGCCCTTCCGAGAAGCAGAATTCAAACCTAACCCATGGAAAGGCGGCTAAAACTACCCCCAACCGAGTGACATTTCTAACGGGCGCAAATCGTGACTTCCCTAAATGGCGGCGACATCGGATTGGCGGGCCACATTTAAAATTTGAGGCAAATCCCTGCCGCCTCTCACCATAGGCCCGGCATAAGCCGCCATCGCACGCGTGCGGCATAGTCTCGGTAGCCCGGAAGCTCGGCCTGAAGGAATCGGTCCTCCGCGATGGCGCGGTAGAGCAGAAACGGCAGCGTGGCGATCGCCAGAAACGCGGCCGCAAGCCAAGAGCCGAGCGCTACGCCGCTTGTCAGCATGATGACGATGCCCGCCGTGTAACCCGGATGGCAAATGACCGCGTAAGGTCCGGCCGTGACCACGTATTGGCCGCGGTCGGACTGAAGACGGATGACCGAGGAAAAGAACCGGTTCACCGACATCGCCCACAGCGCGAAGGCGTAGCTGCCGGCCACCGCAGCAAGGCCCAGGATTTGGAGCCACAGGGACACCGTATCGCTCCAATGAAACCGGCCGCGATCGAGCCCGGCGATGATCCAGTGCAGAAAAGCACGCCGGAAAACAGCACAGGCATCGGCGTTTTTTGCCGCCCGGCCGCATTCGCTCGCGCGCCAGGTCGGGGTCGAGCAGAATGAATGAGGCTACGAAAATGCCCGCTAAAATGGCGAGGTAGATCCAAAACACCGCGATGGCGAATGTGCCGGCCGAGGCGAATAGGGCCGCCGCCGCCAAAAAAAAGAACGTGATCGTTTGAACATAGGCGGAAACAGGCATCGGCTCGCCTCACAATCGAATTGGACTATCGGAACCAAGGTCGCCACGCGGACGTTGATTTGCAACCCGCTCCGGCTCTTCGGCAGATTCGAGTTCGGGCGTGCCAAAACCTTTTTCCATCCGTGCCACGTTCCATCCGTCCCATGCCAGAGGTGATGTCATGAACACCAAAATCCGCGCTCTCGATACGCGTCATAAAGTGGCTCCTACCCTCGATACGCCGACCGATCTCGGGTCTGACGCCGTGCGTGACATTTCGGCCAAGCTCAACAAGGTGCTGGCCGACGTTTTTGCGCTTTACCTCAAGACCAAGAACTTCCATTGGCATATGAGCGGACCGCACTTTCGCGACTATCATCTTTTGCTCGATGAGCAGTCGGAACAAATTTTCGCCATTACCGACGATATCGCCGAGCGGGTCCGCAAGATCGGCGGCCTGACGCTGCGCTCCATCGGCCAGATCGCGGAGTTGCAGACGCTTGAGGACAATGACGAGGATTTCGTGCCCGCGCTCGACATGTTGCGGGAATTAATGAGCGACAATAAGGCTCTCGTTGCCTCGATGCGGCAAGCGCACGAGGTCGCGGACGAGCACGAGGACGTCGCGACGACCAGCCTTCTCGAAAATTACATCGACCAGGCCGAGCGGCGCACTTGGTTCTTGTTCGAGGCAAGCCGCGCCACGCAGAAGTAGCGCCCGGGCGCCAGTCGCGGCCGTTAATCCGATCTGTTAGGGTCCGCGCCTTATGTGCGAGGTTCTAACAGGATTTGCGATGACCCCTTCCCGCGACATCGGCCGGCTCCTCGACATCATGGCGGCGCTGCGCACGCCGCAAACCGGCTGTCCGTGGGATCTGGCGCAGGATTTTTCGACCATCGCGCCTTATACCCTGGAAGAGGCCTACGAAGTTGCCGACGCCGTCGCGCGCGGCGATCTGGCCGATCTGCGCGAGGAGCTCGGCGATCTCCTGTTGCAGGTCGTCTTTCATGCCCGCATGGCGGCGGAACAGGGCGCCTTCGATTTCGGCGACGTGGTGGTGAGCATCACGGAAAAGCTCATCCGCCGGCATCCGCATGTGTTCGGTGACGAGCGCCAGCACACGCCACAGGCCGTCGAAGGCCTATGGGAGCGCATCAAGGCGCAGGAGAAAGAGGACAAAGCCGCCCGGAATGGCGGCAATGCGACAGAAGGCGCTCTCGCCGGCGTGCCAGTGACGCTCCCTGCCCTCACCCGGGCGCTGAAATTGCAGAATAAAGCGAGCAAAGTCGGCTTCGATTGGAACGATCCACGCGCGGTGTTGCGCAAAATCCGCGAGGAAGCCGACGAGATCGAAGCCGAGCTCGACCGGCCCGAATTAGACGCCGCGGCCGGTGCCGCCGAAGTCGGCGATCTTCTGTTCGCCGCGGTCAATCTGGCGCGGCACCTGCGCGCCGATCCGGAAGCAGTATTACGGCAGACCAACCGGAAATTCGAACGCCGCTTCGCCGCCATCGAGCGCGCGCTCACCGCCCGAGGGAAGGCGCCAGCCGAGTCCACGCTCGCGGAGATGGACGCGCTGTGGGATGAGGCGAAGGCGGCGGAGTGACTCCCTCTCCCCGCTTGCGGGGAGAGGGCTGGGGTGAGGGGGCCTATCCGCTGGGCTCCGAGTTCACAGGATCGTTTGAACGTCGACGCTCCGTCCAAAAAACTCAGAATCGCGGAGAGGCCCCCTCACCCTCGTTCGCTACGCTCACTCGACCTCTCCCCGCACAGCGGGGAGAGGTGAGGAAGCAAACCTCTTCCGCACCGCTTCCGCTTTATCCGGCGCGACACGTACCGTCATCGCGGCGCGGCCCCTTGCATCAAAGCTCTTGGCGATCACCTCCGTGTGGCGGTGCAGCCAGCTCACGCCGGCGCCGTCGGCAGGATCGAGCTCGAGTTCGATCACGACGCGGCCCTCGGCGAGCCGCACCTCGATTGCGGCCGTGAGTGCATCGATCCCCTCCCCGGTCACGGCCGAAACCAAAACCGGCCGCTCGACTGGCGGCCGCCGCTCCGCGATGTTTTGCAGCCGCGCGCGCTCGGCGGCATCGAGCCGGTCGGTCTTGTTCCAGACTTCGATCAGCTTGCGCTTGTGCGTGGCGTCATGCGGGTCGATGCCAAGCTCGTGCAGAATCTTTTCGACGTCGTGCAATTGCGCTTCGGCGTCCTCGTGCGACACGTCGCGCACGTGCAGGATCACGTCGGCTTCGATCACCTCTTCCAGCGTGGCGCGAAACGCCGCGACCAGCATGGTCGGCAGGTCGGAAATAAAGCCCACCGTGTCGGAAAGGATAATGCGCGCGCCGTGCGGCAGCGCGACGGCGCGCAGCGTCGGATCGAGCGTGGCGAACAGCATGTCGGCGGACAGCACGCTCGCAGCCGTCATGCGGTTGAACAGCGTCGATTTGCCGGCATTGGTGTAGCCGACCAGCGCGACGATCGGATAAGGCACGCGGCGCCGGCTCTCGCGGTGCAGCGCGCGCGTGCGCTTGACCTTGACGAGTTCGGCCTCGATCTTGGCCAACCGCTCCTCGATCATGCGGCGGTCGGCTTCGAGCTGCGTCTCGCCCGGTCCGCCGAGGAAGCCAAAGCCGCCGCGCTGGCGCTCGAGATGGGTCCACGTTCGCACCAGCCGGCCCTTCTGATAGGTCAGGTGCGCGTGCTCGACTTGGAGCGCGCCTTCACGCGTGCGCGCGCGCTTGCCGAATATTTCGAGAATGAGACTGGTGCGGTCGAGCACCTTGGCGTTCCAGGCCTTTTCCAGGTTGCGCTGCTGCACCGGCGTGAGCGCGCAGTCCATCACCACGACGTCGGCTTCGAAACTTTTAACAAGACCGGCGATCTCCTCGACCTTGCCCTTGCTGAGATAGGTCGCCGGATGCAGCGCGCGGAGCGGCACGATACCGGATTGCTCGACGGTAAGATCGATGGCGCGCGCCAGTCCGATCGCCTCGTCGAGCTTGGCCTCGGCTGTTCGCTCGGCCGAATCGATGCGGCTTGCGGCGCGTCGCAGCGCCGGCTCGATGACGAGCGCGCGTCCGGTCGCCGCGCGGCCGTCCGCTGGGCCTTTCGAACTCAGCCGCTCAGATCGCGTGTCGCGGCGCGGCTCCAATAAACTCTAGTCCCCAGCCGGCGGTTCTTCGGCGCCTTCGAAGAGCTGGACCGGATGCCCCGGCATGATGGTCGAAATGGCGTGCTTATAGACGAGCTGCGAGTGCCCGTCGCGACGCAACAGCACGCAGAAATTGTCGAACCAGGTCACCACGCCCTGCAGCTTGACGCCGTTCACCAGAAAGATGGTGAGCGGGATTTTGTTTTTGCGGACGTGATTGAGGAAGGTGTCTTGTAGGTTTTGTGCGCGGTCGGCTGCCATGGCCGTTGTTCCGTTCTTTGTACCGCGGGCCCCTGCCCCGCGGGTCGTTTCTTGGTGCCTTCTCTTGCCGTCACTTTACCCTGGGGCCGTCCCGGCAAACTCGCCAGTAGCGGCCTAAGGATCGAGTATTAGAGGGCGTGGCGAGGAACGTTGCAAGCCCAAGTTGGCTGCAAGCTTGGCGGCCGTCGGCCGACAAAAGGCGAGTCATTGCCGTGGTCTTTATGCAACAGCCGCCAGGAATCTGCCGCTATCCACGGTGTGCGCGCCCCGTGCGCGCCCCCGACAATTGACGGTGGCGTGGCGGCTTGATCTGGTAACGCCGTCGAACTTCCCATGGTTGTGCAATCGTGCGGCGCCGGAGTGCGGGCAGCGGCGGACGCAGTGGGGGGCCTCGATGACGAGGCTGGGACAAGGCGGCGGTCGCAAGACTGCCATCAGGACTGCAAATTGCGTGGTCGCGGCTGCGGCCGTGTTGGTGTGGGGCTTTTCGCAATCGGCCTTCGCCGCAAATCCGCAAGACGCGCAGGATGCCGGATTCAATACGGGTGCTGTAGGGCCTTATATGTCGGCCACATTCCTAGACTACTCACTCAACTCGGATAATGATCCTTTCGGCGATTACACGAGCATCCGAGACAAAGGCACTACGGCGACCAGTGCCGCCGGAATATTCAGCGGGCCCACCGCGACAGCTCATACAACCGATGCTGGCGGGGGCACCGACGCTTTTTACAACGCCTCGAAGATATTTAACCTCGGCGCCAACCAGCAGGTTATTTTTGGCGGGATGTACCGATACGACTCCTCCCGGACGACTTACAGCTCAAATTCGCCCGCGTCGATCGGCGCCGGGAATACAGTCAACAGCTCCACCAACACGTTTGCAGGCCTCGCCACCTATCGGGTCGGAGACACTTACCTGCGTGGCGGACTTGGAGGAATTTGGGGATCGGGGACTTGGACGAATACGATCGGAGGGGTGTCCGGGCATTCCGACAGCGACGGCTATGTCGCGACCGTCGCGCTTGGCAAGGTCTTCACCTTGCTGGATACCCGCACAGCTCCACATTCGACGCTTCCGGTCAAAGCTCCACCCAAATCTGCGGCAGGCGGATACGCGCTGCAACTCGATCTGAGTGCACACCTCGCATACGCCAGCGAGGACATTGGCGGCTTTACTGATCAAACTGGCTTCATCCGCGGCGACGAAACGTTGCATTTTGGGATGGCTGGCGGACAGGCTCGGCTGTTCGCGACGGTTCCGGATGGCCGAGTGACTTGGATTTCCCTACGTGGCAGGCACGGTCGATCAGCAGTTTGGATATTCGCACACGCTGACGTTTCCCGTTCAACCCGCTTTTGCCTTTCCTGGGGACGTGGTCAGTTACGGCGACGCGCAGACATTTTGGGGTGGTCAAGTCGGTATCGCGGCGCAAGACGTCAGCGGATTTGTCCTTGGCGTGCATGGCTTTTACACCGAAAGCGCGGAATATCAGATCGCTGGCGTACAAGCCTATGTGAGGTATCGGTTTCCCCAATGACGAAGGCCTCGCCGCTCGGGGTCGCCCATAGGCGGTGTTCAAATCGGAGTACGCGATCATGACGGCAACCACCGAACGATCCAGTCCCGCGCTTCGCCTGGCAGAAAAGTTCTCCGGGCCGTTGAGCCAATCGCGCACCGATCTTCTGGAATTCTCGCACCTGCATCAGGATTTCATCGACAGCTGCTTTGCCGCTATCGACGCCAAGAAGCTAAGACTGGATGGACCCGTCACCGGTGAGATTTTTCCGCATCTGGTGGCCGAGGGGCTCAAGCTCGCTGACAAGGATAGGCGCATCGTGGCCGCGGCTTGGCTCGCGCTTTACGGCTACATTTGTCTGGTCGATTACGAACTGGATCAAAAAGGCTACTTGAACGGCCCTTCGTCGATTGCCGCATCCGCCTTGCTGGGCTGGGGCGTCGCCACGCTTGGCCGTTACACCGCGGGCACAGAATACGCTTCGATATTCCTGGACAACATCAATAGGGCGTTCGCGGGCCAGTATGAGGACATCATAGTCCGCACCGACCCGTATGCCGATCGCGCGCGCAGCGACATGGAAAAGAACCGTGCCGTCGTGGCCGCCATTGCCGGCTTCTGCGCGGCCGCGGGCGAATCCGACGATCGACTGATCCGTTCGGCTGAAGCGATGCTTGGCCCGTTGCAACTCTTCGACGACCTGCAGGATCTGCAGGAGGACTATCACGAAAACAACATCACGCCCTTCGTGCGCATCGTCCAGGACTGCATCGCCGCCGCATTGCCGTTGACGCAAACCGAAATGTATCGGGTGCTGATAAAGGACCAGCGAACGTCCAGTCTGCTGAGGCGCGCGGCGGGCGCCGTCGAACGTGCAATATTGATCTTGGATGCGGACCGCGATCAGGCTTTGGTCGCTTATCTCGCCGAGCTACGCGACCGTAATGGGGCCCTCATCCGGGCGTTAGCCGATTATCAGATAGAACCGCCGCTGATCACAGAGCCCGAAGTGATGCAGCGGATCGAGCAGATCGCCACGGCCTCCTAAACATTTCCGAACACGGTCTTGCTTGAGCCGCTTTGCGCGCTTGCAGAGCGAGCCGAGCAGTGGCGAGACGCGGGGCTTGCACCTCCGCGCGCCGCAGCGCGATGCCTCGGTTAACGATCCGGAGATTGTGCGGTGAATAGAGCAAGTCGTCACCGGCTCCGAGTGAGCTTCGTCGGGCCACCCGACCACCTGCATTCTTGCGCCTTTTCCACGCTCGGGAAAGAATGGGAGTAACGTTGGAGGCGCTGGATGCGGCTTGTTGCTGTTGCCGGAATACTGGTCGTGGTCGCCGGTGCGTTTCATGTTGCGCCAGCGCGGTCGCAAGGCGTTACTGTTCCGGTCAAACCATCCGATCATCCAATCCGCTTAGACGTAGTCTATCCCGATGCTGTCGTCTGCAACGTGGATTCGCCGCGAGGCATCGACTACCAAGTTTTTTTCTATAAGAGCCAGGTGATTTCATTTTCAGATCAAAAAAACAACGTGGCTGACTATGGCGCGACATTTGTCGGTGCGCTCGATAAGCTTGATCAGACGGCAGCCACCATGTGGCATCTGCAACTGGGCCAGCCGGGCAATATTACGATGTTCGCCCTTCCCACGGGTTGGAGCACGACGAACTGTGCGGTCGGTAAATCGATCGCCGACCTGAAGGCCGATGGCCAGGCGCTTAAACTCTTCCGACCGGAGTGAAGGCTCCTACCCGGCCTCCGCATAACGGTGAAACTCCCGCCGCAGCGCTTTGGCGACCGGGCCCGGTTTGCCGTCGCCGATGGTATGGCCGTCGATACTGACCACCGGCATCACGATCTGGGTCGCCGAAGTCTCGAAGGCCTCGCGCGCTACGTAGGCTTCTTCCAACGTAAAGCCGCGCTCCTCCACGATCAGGCCTTGCGCTTTGACGACCTCGAACGTGACCGCCCGCGTGATGCCGCGCAGGATGGCGTGGTCGGCATGCCGCGTCACCAGTTTGCCGTCCGCCGTGACGATCCAGGCGTTGGCGGAGGCGGCTTCGGTGACTTTGCCGTCATTGTCGACGAACCAGGCATCACGCGCGCCGCGGTCGAGCGCCGCCTGCCGTGCCAGCACGTTGGGCAGCAGTCCAACCGTCTTGATGTCGACGCGGCCCCAGCGATTGTCGGGCACGCTGACGACCGCGATGCCCGTTTCGGCCAGCGCATCGTTACGCGCTCTATTGAGCGGGCGCGCCGTCACCACCAGGCTCGGCCGGGTCTGCGACGACGGAAAAGCGGGATCGCGCCGCGCCACGCCGCGCGTGATCTGCAGATAGACGACGCCGTAGCCGATGCGGTTCTTCGCCACGACCTCGCGCAGGATAATGCCAAGCGCGGCGACCGACATCGGCATGCGAATGCGCAACTCAGAAAGCGAACGTTGCAGCCGCGTCATGTGGCGGCGCTCGTCGATGAGGCGCCCACCCCTCACCTCGCAGACTTCATAGACGGCGTCGGCGAATTGGTAGCCGCGGTCCTCGACATGGACTTTGGCGTCGCGGAACGGGAGGTAGCGGCCGTTGACGTAAGCGATGCGGGACATCGGGTGTCAGGGATCAGTCAATCCCCAGCGCCTTGAGCTTGCGGTGCAGCGCCGAGCGTTCCATGCCGACAAATTCGGCGGTGCGCGAAATGTTGTTGCCGAAGCGGTTGATCTGCGCCAAGAGATATTCGCGCTCGAACACTTCGCGCGCCTCGCGCAAGGCGAGACTCATCAAATGCTCGCCGCCGTTGCCGTTCGGCATGTTCGGAATCATCGAGCCGACGTCCTGGGGCAGCATCGAGGCGGTAATCACGGCGTCGGGCTCGCCGCCGGCGAGAATCATCAAGCGCTCGACGTTATTGCGCAGCTGCCGCACGTTGCCCGGCCAATCGTGCGATTGCAGCACGGCGAGCGCATCGGCGCCGACGTTACGCTTGGGCAGCCCGGTATTCTGCGAAATCTGCGCCATGAAATACTCGACGAGCTCCGGAATATCGTCGCGGCGCTCGACCAGCCCCGGCACGCGGATCGGCACCACGGATAGCCGGTGATAAAGGTCTTCACGAAACTTTCCCGCCGCGATGTCGGCCTCGATATTGCGGCTGGTCGAGGAGACGATGCGGACATCGACCGTAACCTTGGTGCTGCCGCCGACGCGCTGGAACGTCTGGTCGACCAAAACGCGCAAAATCCTGTTCTGTGTTTCGCGCGGCATATCGGCGATCTCGTCGATGAACAACGTGCCGCCATGCGCCTCTTCGAGCGCGCCGACTTTGCGGCTCGTCGTGCCGTTGCCGGCCTCGACGCCGAACAGTTCGACCTCCATGTGTTCCGGCGTGATCGCCGCGGCGTTGATCACCACGAACGGGCCGTTCACCCGCGCCGAATGGCCGTGAATGGTGCGCGCGGCGAGCTCCTTGCCGCTGCCGGACGGCCCGACGATGAGAATACGGCTGTTGGTCGGCGCGACTTTCTCGATGGTCTGGCGCAATTGGTTGGCGCCGGGCGAATGACCGACCAAGGTCGCTGCGAGCGGAGCCAGCTGCTTGAGCTCGCGCACTTCGCGTCTTAGCCGCGAATTCTCCAGCGCCCGCTCGGCGACCAGGAGGAGCCGGTCGGCCTTGAACGGTTTTTCGATGAAATCGTAGGCGCCGCGTTTGATCGCTGAAACCGCGGTTTCGATATTGCCGTGCCCGGAAATCATCACGATCGGTAGCTCGGGATGCTCCTGCTTGAGGCTGTCGAGCAGCTGCAGGCCGTCGAGCCGGCTGCCTTGCAGCCAAATGTCGAGAAACACCAGATTGGGCCGCCGCGCCACGACCGCGCCCAGCGCGTCGTCGCTGTCGCGCGCGGTGCGGGTGCCGTGGCCTTCATCCTGCAGGATGCCCGCGACCAGTTCGCGAATGTCGGCCTCATCGTCGACGATCAGGATATCGGATGCCATGATCTGTCGCCCTATCCCGCTAGCTTACTCTGCCGCCGCACGCGGCTCGACCGCCGGCCCGGCGGCGGAGGTTGCCGCCGCCACCGGCTCCGTGCCGAAGCGCAACTGCATCCAAGCGCCGCGCGCGCCCGGTGTCTTCTCGGCGGCATCGCGCAATTCGAGCTTGCCGCCGTGCTCTTCGAGAATGCGGCCGACGATGGCTAATCCGAGGCCGGTGCCCTTCTCGCGGGTCGTCACATAAGGTTCGAGCAGTCGCGCCCGGTTCTCCTTCGGCAGACCGACGCCGTTGTCGACCACGTCGATGACGACGTCCTTTCCCTCGCGTCTTGCGTCGATCACAATGCGTCCGCGTCCAAGCTCCGCCGCCGGCACCGCTCCGATCGCCTCGATCGCGTTCTTGACGATATTGGTCAGCGCTTGCGAAATCAGCCGCCGATCGAAGCGCGCCGTCATGGGTTCGGCCGGCAGCTCGACCTGGAAATCGATGTCGGGATGCGCGACGCGCAACAGGAACACGACCTGGCGCACGGCATCGGCGACGTCATCGTCGGCAACGACGGCTTTGGGCATGCGGGCAAACCGCGAGAACTCGTCGACCATGCGCTTGATATCGTCGACCTGGCGCACGATGGTTTCGGTGCACTGTTCGAACACCGCCGGGTCTTCGGTAATCGTCTTGCCGTATTTGCGGCGCAGCCGTTCCGCCGACAGTTGGATCGGAGTGAGCGGGTTCTTGATCTCGTGGGCGATGCGCCGGGCGATATCGGACCATGCCGATGACCGCTGCGCCAGCACCAATTCGGTGATGTCGTCGATGGTGATGACATAGCCGTGCTCGGATTCGCTCGATTGCTCGCTGGTCACGCGCACGGAATAGTTTCGCTCCTGGCCGTCGCGCGTGAGCGTGATCTGACGCTGCACCAGACGCTGATTGCCGCCGCGGGCGGCTTGAAAAATCTCGGCGAGTTCGGGCGCGATCGCCGCCAGCGGCTGACCGAGGACGTCGCTCTCGATGCGGCCGATCAGCCGCTCCGCCGAGCGGTTGAGAATGGACACCCGACCGTCGGCATTGACGCCGATGACCCCGGCGCTGGCGCCGGCAAGCACCGCCTCGGTGAACCGCCGCCGGCTGTCGATCAGATCGCGGGCGCGAATGATATCGTCATGCTGCGTGCGCAGCTCCTGCGTCATCTTGTTGAAGGTCTCGCCCAGTTGGGCGAGATCGCCCTCGGAGCGGCGCACCGGCACTTGAATATTCAGATTGCCGGTCGACACCAGGTTGGCGGCGCCGATCAGACGCCGAATCGGCGCCACCAGCCGGTTGGCGAAATCCAGCCCGATCCACGCCGAAGACAGCAGCACGATCAGCGCAATGACCGTAAACATCAACGCAAACGCGATCTGAATGCCGAGCCGCCGCTCTTCGAGATTGGCGTATTCGCCGACGCTCTCCTGGGTGTTGCGCAATTGCTGGACGACGCGTGGATCGAGGAGCCGCGCGACGTACAGATACATGTCGTCATAGCCGTTGAGTTTGACGACTGAGGCGACATTGTCCCCTTCAGGGATGAAGGCCACCTGCGGCTCGGTCGCACTGGTCTCGTTAAGCAACTGCGCCTGCGGCAATACGAACCTTTTATCCAAGGTGATGCCGTCGGGCTCTACCACCGAGCCGTCGGGCTTGAGAATGAGCGCCACCGAGAGACCGCGTCCATTGGCTTGCGCAGCAAGGAATTTCCGAAATTGTTCGCGGTCCTGATCGAACAGCGGCTTGGCCCGGCCGACGTCGTAGCCCATCGCCATATCCTGGCTGCGGACGTCGGCGGCGTGCTCGGTCACATAGGCATTGGCCACGATCAGCGACTGTTCGATCATGGCGCGCGTACGCGTCGAAAAGAAACGGTCGAGCCCGCGATCGAGCGTCGTCGAGGCCACGACGGCGACAAGAACGGTTGGAACAGCCGCGATCACCGCAAACAGGCTGACGATCTGAATGTGCAGCCGCGAGCCGGCCCGGCCGCGGCGGCGGGCCTGGACGACGACAAAGACTTCGCGACCGATTATGGCGAGCAGGAGCAGGCCGGTAACCGCATTGCCAAGCAAAAGCTTGACGACCACGTCGTGGACCGGCGCGATGGGAGTCAAACCGGCGAGGACCAGAAAGGTGGCGGTGGCTGAAAGCAGTGCGATGCCCACCGCAATCGCGCCAAACAGGCGCGATGCAACCGGCATTGGCGCACCGGCCGCCGGATCGAGCGGGGTAACCGGAACTGGCGAAGCGGCCGCCGACGTAGGCGGGGCGACCTGATCGACGGTCGTCATCTATTCCCGGAGCCTTCCAACCGTTGGAAATTAAATAAGAATCTGTCCACGGATGGAATTTGGCCACCCGCCCCCAAGTGATGCTTTTATACAACAATGTTGCCCAATTGCGACAATTAATGGGCGGTTCCTGAGGTCCGGGGCCGCGTCTTTTCTGCCCGGCTCAAACGTGCCGGCTCAAGCCCCACGAGCCCAAGCGGGCATGCCGGACCGGACGACCGGCCGCTTAGCCGCCGCCGGTGCGATAAACTTGGATATCGAGGTCGCGGATTTTCTTACGCAGCGTGTTGCGGTTGACGCCAAGCAAATCGGCGGCGCGGATCTGATTGCCGCGGGTCGCCGTCAGCGCCGCGGACAAAAGCGGGCCTTCGACCTCCCGCAAAATGCGGTGATAGAGGCCGGGCGGCGGCAGACCGTCGTCAAATCCGGAAAAATAGCGCGTCAGATAGCGCTCGACGGCACCGGAGAGGTTCTCATCGCTGCTTCTGGTCTCGCCGGGCGCCGCCAACACCGGTTGCGACAATTCGGCGTCGACCACGGCGGCTGTGATCGTTTCCTGCGGATAGAGCGCGGCAAGCCGGCGCGCCAGATTTTCAAGTTCGCGCACGTTGCCCGGCCAGCGGTGCCGTTTTAATCGTTCGACGGCAGCTTGATCGATTTGCTTCGGCGGCAATCCCTCGCGCTCCACCACCGCAAAGAAATGCCGGATGAGATCGGGAATGTCCTCGGTACGCTCGCGCAGCGGCGGCAGCCGTAGCGGCACGACATTGAGCCGGAAGAACAGATCCTCGCGGAACAGGCCCTGCTGGATAAGCTGGCGCAGATCCTTGTTGGTCGCTGCAATGATGCGCACGTCGGCTTTGATCGGCGTGCGGCCGCCCACCGTGGTGTATTCGCCTTGTTGCAGCACGCGAAGCAGCCGGGTCTGCGCTTCCATCGGCATGTCGCCGATCTCGTCGAGGAACAGCGTGCCGCCTTCGGCTTGTTCGAAGCGGCCGGAGCTTCGGCTGTTGGCGCCGGTGAAGGCGCCCTTCTCGTGGCCGAACAGTTCGGATTCGATCAGGTCGCGGGGGATTGCCGCCATGTTGATGGCGACAAACGGCCCATTGCGGCGTTTGCCGTAGTCGTGCAGCGCGCGCGCCACCAGCTCCTTGCCG
This sequence comes from uncultured Alphaproteobacteria bacterium, assembly GCA_963816565.1. Classification (GTDB taxonomy): domain Bacteria; phylum Pseudomonadota; class Alphaproteobacteria; order Rhizobiales; family Xanthobacteraceae; genus BOG-931. Next base: position 41,741 of record CAWFLM010000039.1, read on the forward strand.
GTGCCGGACTCGCCCGAGATCATGACGGTCAGGTCGGTCTGCATCAGCCGCGCCAGGACGCGGTAGATCTCCTGCATCGCCGGAGAGCGGCCGACCAGCGGAATGGATTCGAAGTCCTCAACTTTGGCCGGCGGCCGCGTTTTCTCTTTCGGCTCCGACAGCGCACGGCCGACAATCGCGGTCAGCTCTTTGAGATCGAACGGCTTCGGCAGATATTCGTAGGCTCCGCGTTCGGAAGCGCGGATGGCGGTCATGAACGTGTTCTGCGCGCTCATGACGATAATCGGCAGATCCGGCCGCGCCTTTTTGATACGCGGCAAGAGGTCGAACGCGCTTTCGTCGGGCAGCAGCACATCGGTGATGATAAGATCGCCGTCGCCCTGACTGATCCAGCGCCACAAGGTGGCGGCATTGCCGGTCGAGCGGACTTCATAGCCGGCACGCGACAGCGCCTGATTGAGTACCGTCCGGATCGCCGCATCGTCGTCGGCGACGAGAATGCTTCCCGCGGGCATCAATGATCCCCTTGTGGTTGAAGGCTGCCGTCCGGTTCGGCGGCCTCACCGCTCTGTATCGCGGTATATTTCGGCATGAGGATGCGAAAGGTCGTGCGACGCGGCTGCGACTCGCATTCGATAATGCCGCCGTGGTCGCCAACGATCTTGGCGACCAGAGCGAGCCCGAGGCCCGAACCGCTTGGCTTCGTTGTGACGAATGGATCGAACAAATGCTGCATCAGCTCGTCGGGCACGCCGGGTCCGTTGTCCCTGACGCAGAATTCGAGCGGCAAGGAAACGCGGGCGTTGGCGCCAGGCAGCGACAGCCGCACGCCGGGACGGAAGGCCGTCGTCAGCGCGATTTCGCCGCCGGAAGTATTTTCTCCGATCGACTCGGCCGCATTCTTGATGAGGTTCAAAAACACTTGGATGAGCTGATCGCGGTTCGCAAATACCGACGGCAACGATGGATCGTAATCCTCAATGAACTTGATGTGCCGGGCGAAGCCGGATTGCGCCAGCCGCTTCACATGTTCGAGCACAACATGAATATTGATCGGTTCGCGTTCGACCGGGCGCTCGTCGGTGAAGACTTCCATGCGGTCGACCAATTTAACGATGCGATCGGCTTCATCGCAAATCAGCTGCGTCAGCGTGCGGTCGTCGTCGTTGGCCGATTGCTCGAGCAGTTGCGCCGCGCCGCGGATGCCGGACAATGGATTTTTGATCTCGTGGGCAAGCATGGCGGCCAGCGCAATGACCGAGCGCGCGGCGCCCCGATGCGTGAGCTGGCGGTCCATTTTGTCGGCGATGGTGCGCTCCTGCAGCATCACCACGACGTAGTCGGTCTGTTCCGGCAGCGGGGCGACGTGCAGGTCGACCAGCCGGTCGCCGGGATTGCGCGGCGTGCCGAGGTCGACTTTGTATTCGTTGACGGCGGCGCCGCGTTTGCGCACCTGCTCGATCAGGGTGAGCAACGGGCTGCCGAACGGTACCAGGTCGCGCAACAGATACCGGCGCAGCAGCGGCGCCGAGACTTCGAAAAACGATTCCGCGGCGACGTTGGCGTCGACCACTTTGCCGTCCGAGGCAACGACAATGACGGGGTGCGGCAGCGCGTTGAGCACCGCATCGGCGGCCGACATCGCCGGCAAAGGCTCGACTGCGCTCATGCGGCGCTCCGCCATGCCGCGGCCGATCCGCCGAATGCGTCGAACGCCTCGCCGAGACTACGCTGCACCAGCGCCGGATCGGTTCCGGTCAGCGCCCGGCTGCGGTGGGCCTTGAGCAGATGCGGCGGCGCGCCGGCTACCGTCGCAGCGCTATCGAGTGCCCAGCCGAGGTGCTTGCGGGCGTGACGCAGCCCGATATCGACGCCGTAATGGACGAGCATTTCATCGTACAGCGCGCCGACCAATGCGAGCTGGTCGCTGAGCTTAGGCGGGGCGTTGCGCTCTCCAGTCGCGAGATAGTGCGCGAGCTGGCCGGGAAACCACGGCCTGCCCTGCGCGCCGCGGCCGACCATCACGGCATCCGCGCCGGAGGCCGCCAGCGCCACGTCGGCATCGTCAAAACTCACGATGTCGCCGTTGACTACGACAGGTATGGCCACACTCTGTTTGACGGCACGCACCGCCGTCCAATCGGCACGCCCCTTATAAAACTGGCAGCGCGTGCGGCCGTGCACGGTGACAAGAGCAACGCCGGCCGCCTCGGCACGGCGCGCCAGTTCCGGCGCGTTGCGGCTGCGGTCATCCCAGCCCAGCCGCATTTTCAGCGTGACCGGCACTGTGACGGCCCGCACCACGGCTTCGATCAAACTGAGCGCGTGATCCAGATCGCGCATCAGCGCCGATCCGGACTCGCCGTTGGTGACGTGCTTGGCGGGGCAGCCCATGTTGATATCGATGATCGCGGCGCCAGCGGCTTCCGCCATGCGGGCGCCTTCGGCCATCCAATGCGGCTCGCAGCCGGCGAGCTGGACGACGTGCCAACCGCCATCCTGGCCCTTGACGCGCCGTTGGGCACTGCGCTTGCCCGCGGCAAGTGCCGCACAAGCGGTCATTTCCGAGATGACCAGACCCGCACCCAACGCTTGGACCTGACGCCGAAACGGGGCGTCGGTGATGCCGGACATTGGCGCCAAAAGCACTGGATTCGATATCCTCACCGACCCGATAGTGAGAAATCGCCCGAATTTTGGCGTCAAATGGGAGGCAAAGGGCATATGCACACTAAATAGGCGTCATGGGATTGTTGCATAGAGTTTAGCCAAAATATCAGGCAGCGCAAGTGCTGCACTGCAATATAACAAACCTGTGTAAATCCGGGAATCGGCCGAGGCCAGTGCTGAATGGGTCAATTCGCAGATCGCGGCGACATGCGCTAAAGCCATCCCAGACCGGGAGCTGAGATCTCATGACGGGTACGGTAGCCGCCGTCGTCGTTGCAGCCGGGCGCGGTGAGCGCGCCGGCGGCGATGTACCAAAGCAATATCGTGAGATTGCCGGCGAGCCGATGATCCGCCCAACCTTGCGCGCCTTCCTTAATCACGCACAGATCGGCGTTGTGCAGCCCGTCATCAATGCGGACGATGCGAGCCTTTATCGCGCGGCGACCGCAGGCCTGCAAAAACTGCCGGCGCCGGTTCCGGGTGGCGCGACGCGACAAGCCTCGGTGCGCGCCGGGCTCGAAGCATTGGCCGCAAGCGCGCCCGAGCTCGTTCTCATTCACGACGCGGCGCGACCGTTTCTGAGCGCCACTCTCATCGATCGCGCCATCGCGGCCGGCAAGACAGCGGGCGCCGCGGTGCCGGGCATCGTCATTGCCGACACGGTGAAAGCGATCGACGGCGCTGCGACGGTCGTCGAAACTCTCGACCGCAGCCGGTTGCGCGTCGTGCAAACGCCGCAGGCTTTTACCTTCGATCTGATCCTCGATGCGCATCGCCGCGCCGCCAAAGCCGGGCTCGAAAGCTTTACCGACGATGCCGCGCTCGCCGAATGGGCCGGCCACCGCGTCAGCGTGTTCGAAGGCGAGGCCGGCAACGTGAAAGTGACGACCAACGACGATTTTGCCCGCGCCGAAATTCTGCAGATCGCCGGCCTCGCCGACGTGCGCACCGGCAATGGCTTCGACGTGCATGCCTTCGCTGACGGCGATCATGTCATGCTCGGCGGCATCCGCATTCCGCACTCGCGCGGCGTAACCGGACACTCGGACGCCGATGTCGCGTTGCATGCGCTGGTCGACGCCATTCTCGGCGCGCTCGCCGATGGCGACATCGGCGCGCACTTTCCGCCATCCGATCCGCAATGGAAGGGCGCCTCTTCGGATCGCTTTCTCGCTTTTGCCTGCGAGCGGGTACGGGCGCGCCGCGGCGTCATCGCCAATCTCGACGTCACCGTGGTATGCGAGGCGCCACGCGTCTCGCCGCACCGCGACGCCATGCGCGTGCGCATTGCGGCGATCGCCGGCATTGCGGTTGAGCGTGTCGCGGTCAAAGCGACGACCAGCGAGAAGCTCGGCTTTACCGGACGTGGCGAAGGCATCGTCGCGATGGCGACGGCGGCGATCCGCCTGCCGTGGAGCGCCGCATGATCGACGAGGCGTTGCGCCGCACCGCACGGCGGGTGCTCGATCTTTGCCGCGCCCGCGGGCTGCGCGTCGCTACCGCGGAATCCTGCACCGGCGGGCTGGTCGTCGCCGCCTTGACCGAAATAGCCGGCTCTTCCGACGTCGTCGAATGCGGTTTCGTCACCTATTCGAATGAGGCCAAGCAAAAGCTACTCGGCGTTCCGGCGGCGACGCTGACGCGCCATGGCGCGGTCAGTCGCGAAACCGCAGCGGCAATGGCCAAAGGCGCGCTGGAAAACTCGCAAGCCGATCTTGCCGTCGCCATCACCGGCATCGCCGGTCCCGGCGGCGGCTCGGCGCGAAAGCCGGTTGGGCTTGTCTACTTCGCTGCCGCGGCCCGCGCGGGCCGCCGCCTCGCGCGGCGCCGGCGATTTGGCAAGATCGGCCGGGTCCGCGTGCGGCTGCGCTCGGTCGCGCAAGCGCTGGCGCTTCTCGAAATGCTCGCCGAGGACGCGTCCGATTGAAAGCGGGACGTTCCGACTCGATCAAAGATGCCAGCGGCCCTCTTGGTGCCAGTGTCCGTGGCCGCCGAAGCCGGATGCCGCGTGCCAATGGCCCGGCCGCCAACGGCCGAAATGGCCGGCCATGCCGTGGCCGTCCCAATGCCCGAAATCATGCATGGCGAAATGCCCAAAGCGGTCGCGGCTAAAATCATGATGATAGCCGTGCTGAAAGCCACGCCAATAAAAAGCGTGATAACGCCCGCCATAAAATCCGTGACCGAAGCTGGAGCCGAAACTGCTGTGCGCGCCACTGCCGCCATGGGCGATGGCCGCTGCCGGCGGCAGAGCCAGAGCAACGACCAAGAAGCAAGTCCCGACGATATTTCGCCAAAAGGTTCTCACGGCCTGACGCCTTAAACTCATACGGGGGCAACTCATGTGGGGGTATTATGAACGCTCCCTGCCGCCACTTCGACGGCCTTGCCGATCAAACAGCTGGAATAGTTAAGCCGCGAATACCGCTAACCTTGCTCGCCGTAGACCCGATCGGCGCGCCGTTCGAAGGCCACCGAAAAGCGCCGGAAGGCGGTTTCGAACATCGCCCCCATGAGAACCCCGAGCGTGCGACTGCGAAATTCGTAGGCGATAAAAAACTCGACGTCGCAGGCGTTTTGTTCCGCCGGTAGAAACCGCCAGCGATTGTTCATTTTGCGGAACGGGCCCTCGAGATACTCGACAAGAATCTCCGAGCTCTTGCGATCGAGCGTCACCCGGCTGGTGAAAGTTTCGTGGATGAGCTTGTAGGCGACCGTCATGTCGGCAACGATCACCTCCCTGCCCTCGCCGTCAGTGTTGCGCTGGCGCACGTGGATAGAACGGCACAGCGGCACGAATTCGGGATAATGCTCAACGTCGGCGACGAGATCGAACATGTTGCTTGCGGAGTGCGCCACCCGCCGCCTGGTCGAAAATTGCGGCATCAAATCATCGCGCCGTCCGCACCGCCTTCAGCCGTGCAAAATCCTCGCCCGCGTGGTGCGACGAGCGCGTCAGCGGGCTCGCCGCCACCATCGAAAACCCCTTGGCGTAGGCAATCGTTTCCAGCGCCTTGAACTCTTCCGGCGGCACGAAACGCACGACCGGATGATGCTTGCGTGACGGCTGCAAATATTGACCGATGGTCAGAAAGTCGACTCCTGCGGCGCGAAGATCATCCATGACTTGCAAGATTTCGTTCCGCTCTTCACCGAGCCCGACCATGATCCCGGACTTGGTGAACATCGCCGGGTCGATCTCCTTGACGCGTTGCAGGAGCCGGATCGAGGCGAAGTAGCGCGCGCCCGGCCGCACGGTGAGATATTTCGACGGCACGGTTTCCAGATTGTGGTTGAAAATGTCGGGACGCGCCGCGACTACGGTCTCCGCCGCACCGTCCTTACGTAAAAAATCGGGTGTCAGCACTTCGATTGTCGTGATCGGGCAACGCGTGCGGATTGCAGCGATGACGGCGGCGAAATGATTTGCCCCACCGTCGTCGAGATCGTCGCGGTCGACCGAGGTGATGACGACGTGCGCGAGCCCCAGCTTGCGCGTTGCCTCGGCAACATGGTCCGGCTCGGCAGCATCGAGCGCGCCGGGCAATCCAGTCTTGACGTTGCAGAAGGCGCAGGCCCGCGTACAGGTGTCGCCCATGATCATGAAGGTGGCGTGCTTTTGCTCCCAGCACTCGCCGATATTAGGGCAGCCGGCTTCTTCGCAGACGGTATGCAGGCCGTTCTGCCGAACGATCCGCTGCGTATCGAGATAGCCGGGCGAGACCGGCGCTTTGACCCGAATCCAGTCAGGCTTGCGCAACGCCGGCTGGTCCGGCCGATGCGCTTTTTCCGGGTGGCGGGGCCGGCCCGCGGCGTCGGTAACGGTGTCGATCAGGACGGCCATGGCGCGTTATATGGGGATTCCACGCGGAATTTGCCCGCGCCAAATACTTACGGCCCCAATCGCTGCGCCGCAAGGCTCGGGTTCCACACGCCGCAATGGGCGCTAATCGGCATCGGGCATGAGTGATTTGTTAGGTTTCGACGACATTTTCTGCCGCGTCGCACTGTAACTTTTGCCACAATAAAACGCATGCTGATCTCGGTGCGGCGTGCTTCGTCGCGTGAGGATTTCATGAGCGTAGGCGGCAAAGCGGTTTCCGGAAAACAGGCGGCGGCGCTCGCTTTGCATAGATTTGGCTTCGGGCCGGTGGGCGATCAGATCAATGCCATCGCTGCGGATCCGCGCGGGGCGCTGCAGGCCGATCTCGACCGACCCGCAGCCGGTGAATTGAAAGTTGATCTGCCATCGAGCGCCGCGGCGGCGCGCGCGGTATTCGACTTTCAGGCGCAGCGGCGTGCCCAGCAAATACTCGCCCAGCGCGCTCAGAAAGAGGCCGACGCGAACGACTCGCGCCCGGACATGGCCGATGCCGGCAACGCCGTTGCGCCGCCGCAGCAGCCAAATCAGCCGCCGCTGCCGCAGCAGCTTATCTTAAACGAGGCGAAGGCGCGCTTCGATGCCGCTGCCGGCGCCGAGATCGGCTTTGTCGAGCGGCTGGTGTGGTTCTGGTCGAACCATTTCTGCATTTCCGCCGACAAGATTGTTGGAATGGCGGGTCCTTATGAGCGCGAGGCGATTCGCCCCCACGTGCTCGGCCGCTTCGCCGATTTGCTGCAAGCGGTCGAAAGCCATCCCGCCATGCTGTACTATCTCGACAATGTCGAATCGATGGGGCCGAATTCGATCGCCGGCATCAACCGCGACAAGGGGTTGAACGAAAACCTCGCGCGCGAGACGCTCGAACTGCATACGCTCGGCGTCCGCTCCGGCTATACGCAAACCGATGTGACGAGCTTCGCCAAGGTGCTCACCGGATGGACCTGGATCCCGCCGAGCGAGCCCAGCCATGGCGGCGAGTTCGTCTTTAATGCGCGCCTGCATGAGCCCGTCCCGCAAACCGTGCTCGGCAAGAGTTATCCGCAAGCCGGCATGGATCAGGGCCGCGCCGTGCTCGCCGACCTGGCGCGGCATCCGGCCACCGCGCAACACATCGCGCAACAGCTTGCGGCGCACTTCATCGCTGACGAGCCGCCGCCCGCGCTGGTCGCCAAGCTCGCGAAATCCTTCAACGACAGCGATGGCAACTTAAAGGAAGTCGCCAAGACGCTGATCGCGGCCGACGAATCCTGGTCGCCGCAGCGGCAAAAGCTCAAAGCTCCCGCGCAGTGGGTCGCGGCCGTGCTTCGGCTCACTGGCGCGCAGGCGACGGCGCCCATCGGCCAGGTGATGAACGCGCAAGCAACCCTCGGCGAACCGTTATGGCGGCCGCCGGCGCCGAACGGCTTTTCCGACACCGAAGCGGTCTGGATCGACGGCGTGCCGAAGCGGCTCGATGTTGCCAATGGTCTTTGCCGGACGGATGCCGGCGGCCGACCCGCTGGCGCTCCTCGAAACCAGCCTTGGGCCGCTCGCGTCTCCTGCGTCGCGCGCGACCGTTGCTCGCGCGGAAACGCGCAGGCAGGCTTTGGCTCTTCTCTTCATGACACCGGAGTTTCTGCGCAGCTGATGATTTGCGGAGAATGAAAATGAGACTGCATGCCCCATCGCGCCGCGAACTGTTGCTTGCCTCCGGCACACTGTTTGCCTGGGCGCATATGCCGAAGCTCGCTTTTGCCGAAGGCCGCGACCCCCGTTTTCTCGCCATCATTTTGCGGGGCGCACTCGATGGGCTTGCGACCGTCGCTCCGGTCGGCGATCCGGACTGGGCGAGCTTGCGCGGCGAGAATGCACTCACGCTCGGCGGCAAGACGCCGGCGCTGAAACTCGACGAGTTCTTCGCGCTCAATCCGGCGATGCCCAATCTGCACCGCATGTTCCAAGCGGGCGAGGCCATCGTCGTTCATGCCTGCGCCACGCCCTATCGCGAGCGCTCGCATTTCGACGGCCAGGATCTCTTGGAAAGCGGCTTACCGAAACCGGCACCAAGCCATACCGGCTGGCTCAATCGCGCCCTTTCGGCTCTCCAAGCCGGCTGCCGCGTCGATCCGAAAGGCGGCCGCGTCTTTGCTGTCGGTCCGGTGACGCCGCTTATCGCCCGTGGCCCGGCGCCCGTTCTGTCGTGGTCGCCGCAACGCATCATGCCGGCAAGCGGGGACACAGTGGCGCGCCTGCTCGATCTCTATCGTCAGTCGGATACGAAACTCGCAAGCGTGCTCGAGGACAATTCGAAGCTGGCCGCCATCGAGCAGTCGGGCGATATGGGGATGACGCAAAAGCCTGGTGGCCCCGGGCCGGCACAAGTGCGCGCCTACTTTTCCGACGCCGCCGGCAGTGCCGCAAAATTCCTGGCGCAGCCGGACGGGCCGCGCGTCGGCGCGCTGGCGCTTGATGGCTGGGACACCCATTTCAACGAAGGCATCGCTCAGGGACGGCTCTCCGAGCTCCTCGGTTCACTCGACGACGCACTGGCCGCGATCAAAACCAATATGGGACCGGCGTGGCGCGAGACTGTCGTTGCGCTGGCGACCGAGTTCGGCCGGACTGCCCACATCAATGGCACCGACGGCACCGATCACGGCACTGCGACGGTGGCGCTTCTGGTCGGCGGCGCGCTCAAGGGCGGCCGTGTGATCGCCGATTGGCCGGGTTTGAAGCCTGCCGCGCTCTATCAAAACCGTGATCTCGCGCCGACCACCGATCTGCGCGCGGTGTTCAAAGGCGTGCTCAAGGACCATCTGCGCGCCGACGACCACACGCTGGCGCAAAACGTGTTTCCCGGCAGCGACGGCGTGAAGCCGATGGCCGGACTTGTCGCATCATCCTGACGTGATCTCCCCGATTTCGGCTGGGGAACGGTGTCGCATAGTCAGGCCGTTTTCGGCGGCAAGCGGTGGTTCGGCGTGGAATTGGAGATCGTTAGCTCCTCCGCATCCATGTCGGCGGCTATGTCGCCGAACAGCGGTGTCGACAGATAGCGCTCGCCGGTGTCGGGCAACATGCAAAGCACGGTCGAGCCCGGTGCCGCTTGCTTGCACACTTCGAGGGCGCCGGCGAAAGTCGCGCCGGCGGTGATGCCGACGAAAATGCCTTCGCGCTGCGCCAGTGCCTTCGCGCATTTCATGGCGTCGGGGCCGGCGATGGTGAGGATGCGGTCGATCGCTTTCATATCGACCGCTTCGCCGGTGATAAGCGGAATAAAATCGGGACTCCAGCCTTGCATCGGATGCGGCTTGAACGCCGGGTGCGGTTTGGCCGGCGTGCCGTCGGCATTGCGCTCCTGCTTTGTCGCCGGACGTGAGCATCGGCGCATCGGCCGGCTCGCAGACGATGATCTTCGTCTCGGGCCGCTCCTTGCGCAGCACGCGCGACACGCCGGTCAAGGTTCCCGCCGGTGCCGAAACCGGTCACCCAGTAGTCGAGCCGCTCGCCGGCAAAGTCGGCGATGATCTCGCGCGCGGTGGTGCGCTCATGGATATCGGGATTGGCCTCGTTCTCGAACTGGCGCGTCATGAACCAGCCCTTGGCTTTGGCGAGTTCCTGCGCCTTGCTCACCATGCCGAAGGCGCGCTCGGCCCCGGGCGTCAACACCACCTTGGCGCCGAGAAAGCGCATCAGCTTGCGACGCTCGACCGAGAAGCTTTCCGCCATGGTGACAACAAGCGGATAGCCCTTGGCGCGCACACCATCGCCAGCCCGATGCCGGTATTGCCGGAGGTCGCCTCGATCACCGTCTGTCCGGGCTTGAGCTCGCCCGATTTTTCGGCCGCCTCGATGACGCCGAGCGCGAGGCGGTCCTTCACCGAGCCGAGCGGATTGAAGGCCTCGATTTTGACGTAGAGATTGATGCCTTTCGGCGCCAGCTTGTTGATTTTGACTACTGGCGTATTGCCGATGGTGCCGAGAATACTGTCGAACTTGGCCATCGCCGGTCCCCCCTATTTGATTGCAATCAACTGGAACTATCTTTGCGCGTCTTCTTTATCGAATTCCGTCGCCTTTGGGCCCGGACCCGGCCTTCAAATATTCAACACCCTGCCATACGCGTCGCGCACCGCCTCGCCCATCATCTCCGATAGCGTCGGATGCGGGAACACGGTCTGCATCAGCTCTTCTTCCGTGGTCTCGAGGTTCATCGCCACCACGTAGCCTTGAATGAGCTCGGTGACTTCGGCGCCGACCATGTGGGCGCCGAGGAGTTGACCGGTCTTCTTGTCGAAGATCACTTTGACCAGGCCCTGGTCCTCGCCCATGGCGATAGCCTTGCCGTTGCCGACGAACGGGAAGCGGCCGACGCGGATGTCGAGTTTCTTTTCCTTGCAGGCCTGTTCGGTCAAGCCCACCGAGGCGATTTGCGGCGTGCAATAGGTGCAGCCGGGAATCATCAGCTTGTTCATCGGATGCGGGTGCAGGCCCTTGATCGCCTCGACGCAGATGACGCCTTCGTGCTCGGCCTTATGCGCAAGGAGCGGCGGCCCGGCGACGTCGCCGATCGCATAAATGCCCGGCACGTTGGTTTTGCAGGCGCCGTCGATGACGATCATGCCGCGCTCGGTTTTCACGCCGAGCTTTTCCAGCCCGAGATTCTCGATATTGCCGACCACGCCTACCGCCGAAATGACGCGATCGACAGTCAGCGTCTGCGTGCCGCCTTTGCCGTCGTCGATGGTCGCGGTGACGCTGTCGGCTGCTTGTCGAGCTTCGTCACCTTGGCGCCGGTGAGAATTTTGATGCCCTGCTTCTCGAAGCTCTTGCGGGCGAAGGCGGCGATCTCGGCGTCCTCGGCGGGCAGGATTTGCGGCAGCACCTCGACCACCGTCACTTCGGCGCCGAGCGTGCGATAGAAGGATGCGAATTCGATGCCGATGGCGCCCGAGCCGATCACCAGCAGCGACTTCGGCATGCGGTCGGGAACCATGGCCTCGAAATAGGTCCAGATGAGTTTCTTGTCCGGCTCGAGGCCGGGCAGCACGCGCGGCCGCGCGCCGGTGGCGAGGATAATATGCTTGGCCTGATAGGCGCCGGCGCCCGAGCGCCCCTTGGGCGCTTCGCTCTTCGAGGCTTTCACCGTGATCTTGCCGGGCGCGTCGATCGCGGCCTCGCCCCAGATCACGGCACCTTGTTTTTCCGCATCAGGAAGCCGACGCCGTCGTTGAGCCGCTTCGACACCGCGCGCGAGCGCTTCACCACCGCCGATGGATCGTAGGTGACTTCGCCGGCCGACAGTCCGTAGTCCTTGGCATGTTGCAGGTAATGGAAAATCTCGGCGGAGCGCAGCAGCGCCTTGGTCGGAATGCAGCCCCAGTTGAGGCAGATGCCGCCGAGATAATCGCGCTCGACGATGGCCGTTTTGAAACCGAGCTGCGCCGCGCGGATGGCGCAGACATAGCCGCCCGGTCCCGAGCCGATGATGATGACGTCGAAATTCGTCTCAGCCATAGCACCTCGCCAAAACTGCGCGTATCGCGGCACCTTAGCCGCCGCGCCCGCATTTGTCGCGGGCACGGCGGTATGTATGCATCGCTTTTTAGTCCGGTATCGGGTGGAAAACGCCGTCCTCGCCGAGACGCTCAAGCACGCCGAAGCGGATGTCGAAAAAGCAGCCATGCAGCGTGATATGGCCGGCGTCGACAGCGTCCTTGATCCACGGAAACGTCATAAGGTTGGCGAGCGAGAGGCGAACCGCCTCATGCTCGCAGACTGATTGGCGCTGTTCCGGCGGCGCGGCAAGCGCGCGCAGCCGCGCCGGCTCGGCGATGCGGACCCATTGTCCGACGAAATCCGATACTTCGGCCGGTGCGCCTTCGAGCAGCGCCTGGATGCCGCCGCACATGGCGTGGCCGAGAACCACGATCTCGCGCACCTGGAGCGAACGCACCGCAAATTCGATCGCCGAGCTCACGCCGTGCGGTTTGTCGTCCGGGCCATAGGGCGGCACGATATTGGCGACGTTGCGCACCACGAACAGTTCGCCCGGCCGGGCGTTGAACACCATTTGCGGATCGGTGCGGCTGTCCGAACAGGCGATGATCAGCGCGCGCGGCCGCTGGCCGAGGCGGCTCAACGCCTCGAAGCGGCTGCGCTCGGCCTGCCAGGTGCCGGCGCGGAAGCGGCGATAGCCTTCGATCAGATCGTCCATGGCATTGGCGCCGCGGTTCCGGATTTTTCGTGCGGCTCATTCGCACGCGCTATAAAGTGAAGCAAGAAGGATGCCCAGACCTATGGTCGAACTCACCATCTTCAGCACCATCGGGGTGCGCAGCGCGGCGGAAGAGCTGTTCCGAGAATTCGAGAAGACAAGCGGGCACAAGCTCGCCGTCACCTGGGGCACGGCGCCGATGCTGGTCAAGCGCATCGAGGGCGGCGAAACCGCCGACGTGCTGATCCTCAGCCGCGCCGGGATCGATCAGCTGAGCAAGCAAGGCAAGATCGCGCCGGGCTCCGAGGTCGCCTTGGCCGGCTCGGGCGTGGCGATCGCGGTCAAAGCCGGCGCGCCGAAGCCCGATATCTCGACGCCCGAGGCGCTCAAGCATACGCTGCTGTGCCGCCAAATCCATCGCCTACAGCGAGCCATCGGCCGGCGGCGCCAGCGGCGTCTATTTCGCCAAACTGCTGGAGCGCATGGGCATCGCCGACGCGATGAAGCCGAAGACCAAATATCCGCCGGCGGGCGGGTTTTCCGCCGCGCTGTTGATGACCGGCGAAGCCGAACTTGCCGTGCAGCAGAAGCCGGAACTGTTGCATGTCGCCGGCGCCGAGATCGTCGGCTTCTTGCCCGGCGATCTGAACATGGTCACGAAGTTCGCCGCCGGCATCATGCCGGGCAGCAAGAATGTCGACGCCGCGAAGGCCGCTGATCACAATGCTGCAATCGGCGGAGGCGAAAGCTGCGTTTCGGTCGAAGGGCCTCGATCCAGCGTAAAGGGCGCGTTGCGGTTCAACCGCGCTGCGCGTCGACAAGCTGCCTGATTTTTTCGAACATCTGATCCGGATCGGGGATGTCGCGGACGCTGACCCCGCTCGCGGAGACATTGCCGAAGCCGAGCGCATTGAATGGATTGAAGCTTCCCGAATTATTGCCCCAGGAGCTTGTCCCGGTCGCCAGCGTGGCAAGATAGATCGTGCCGAGACCGTAGATGCCGCTGGAACATGCCTTTGTGCAGGGTGACTTCCCTCACGTCGCGATAGCGGATGACTTTTTCGTTGATCGAGAAAAAGCCCTCCTCGAATTCGAGGTGATCGGCGAAGAAACGATATTCAGTCCGGCTGTAATTGAGTTTTTTGCCGAGATAAGCGACGGCCGGGACGCCGAAAAAACCGATTGCACCGAAAATGATAAAGGGCAGCTGCACGCCCGCCTGCCGCGGCGAGCCGCCAAAAAGCCCGCTTGCCTGCAACATGCCGCCGAAGAACACGGCGCACCAGATCGTGAAAAACAATTGCAATGGCAGCTGAATCAACAACGCGATCCAGCCGATGAAAACCGGCCGGACTGAGACCGCCGGCTCGTTGCTTGCCAACATGGGTACCGCTCCCGGTCGACACCTGGGGACAACGCTATGTGCCGCCATCCTCGCTGCAGGTTCATGCCGGCGGAGTTAAAAAGCGCCGCTTGCCGGGAATCTTTACACCAGCATCATCACCGGATTCTCGATCAGCGCCTTGAACGCGCTGATCAGCACCGCGCCGAGCGCGCCGTCGACGGCGCGGTGGTCGCAGCCCATGGTCACGCTCATGATGTGCGCGGCGACGATCTTGCCGTCGCGCACCACGGCGCGCTCCTCGCCGGTGCCGACGGCGAGGATGGTGGCGTGCGGCGGATTGATCACCGCGGTGAAATCCTTAATCCCGTACATGCCGAGATTGGACACCGCCGTGGTGCCGCCCTGATATTCGTGCGGTTTGAGCTTGCGCTCGCGGGCGCGCGTGGCGAGGTCGCGCATCTCGTTGGAGATCGTCGGACAGCGATTTGGTCTCGGCGCTGCGGACGATCGGCGTGATCAGCCCATTCGGCATCGCCACCGCAACGCCGATATCGGAATGCTGGTGCTTGAGCATGCCGCCTTCGGTCCAGCTCACATTGGCGTCGGGCACCCGCTGCAACGCCAGCGCCAGCGCCTTGATGACGAAATCGTTGACCGAGAGCTTGTAGGCCGGCTTGCCGTCCTTGTCTTTCGGCGCAGACGCGTTGATCTCCTCGCGCGCGGTGGAGAGCTTGCCGATGTCGCAATCGACGGTGAGATAAAAATGCGGAATGGTCTGCACCGAGGCGGTCAGCCGCTGCGCGATGGTGCGGCGCATGCCGTCGTGCGGCACGACCTCGTAGCTGCCGTCTTCGTAGAGCGCGCGGATCTGCTGGTCCGACATCGACGGCGCGATCGCGGGCGCGGCGCCTGCCGCGGTGGCAGCCGGGCGCGCGCAGTCCGCCGCCTGCTTTCGCCTTCGCCACATCGCGGGCGATGACGCGGCCGTGCGGGCCGGTGCCTTGGACGCGGCCGATATCGATGCCGGCTTCTTTCGCCAAGCGCCGCGCCAGCGGCGAGGAGAAGACGCGGTTGGCCGGCCGCATGCCCGTTGGTCGCGAGGCGCTTCGCCGACCGTTTGCAGTGCTGCGGCGCTGGCGGCAGGTGGAGGCGGCGGCGGTGGCGGCTTTCGCCTTGGAGCAGCTGGCTGCGGCGCAGGCGCGCGGCCTGCGCAGCGGGCTTTGGCGCCTCGGCAGGCTTCGGCGCGGTGGGGCGCCCTTCCCGGCCGCTGCTAGCCGCGCGGCCTTCACGTCCTCGCCTTCCTGCGCCATCACGGCGATCAGCTGATTGACCGGCACGTCGTCGGTGCCTTCCGGCACCACGATCTTGGCCAGCGTGCCGTCCTCGATGGCCTCGTATTCCATCGTCGCCTTGTCGGTCTCGATCTCGGCGATCACGTCGCCGGTCTTGACCGCATCGCCCTCTTTCTTGAGCCACTTGGCAAGGTTGCCCTTCTCCATCGTGGGCGACAGTGCCGGCATGAGGATGTTGATGGGCATGGCGCGACGACTTCACCAAATCGGAGTTCAGCGGTAGCAGACGGCCTTCGCCGCCTCGACCACTTCGGCGACCGACGGCAGCGCGAGCTTTTCCAGATTCGCGGCATAGGGCATCGGCACGTCCTTGCCGGTGACGCGCGCCACCGGCGCGTCGAGATAATCGAACGCTTCTTCCATCATGCGCGCGGCGATCTCGGCGCCGACGCCGGATTGCTTCCAGCCTTCTTCGACGGTGACGAGGCGGCCGGTCTTCTTCACCGACTCGATGATGGTGTCGGTGTCCATCGGCTTGAGCGTGCGCAGATCGATGACTTCGGCGTCGATGTTGTCCTTGGCCAATTCTTCGGCGGCTTTGAGCGCATAGGTCATGCCCATCGACCAGGCGACGATGGTCACGTCGTTGCCCGGCCGCACGATCCGCGCCCGGCCGATCGGCAGCACGTAATCGTCGAGCTTGGGCACCGGCGAGGAATGGCCGTAGAGAATTTCGTTTTCGAGAAACATCACCGGATTGGGATCGCGGATCGCGGCCTTGAGCAGGCCCTTGGCGTCGGCCGCGGTCGACGGCGCGATCACCTTCAGGCCCGGAATGTGCGAGTACCAGGAGGAATAATCCTGGCTGTGCTGCGCGGCGACGCGCGAGGCCGCGCCGTTCGGCCCGCGAAACACGATCGACAGCTTGACCTGGCCGCCGGACATGTATTGCGTCTTCGCCGCCGAATTGATGAGCTGATCCATCGCCTGCATGGCGAAATTGAAGGTCATGAATTCGACGATCGGTTTGAGGCCGGCGAGCGCCGCGCCGATGCCGAGGCCGGCAAAGCCGTGCTCGGTGATCGGCGTGTCGATGACGCGCTGCGCGCCGAATTCTTCCAACAGCCCCTGCGTGACTTTGTAGGCGCCCTGGTATTCGGCGACTTCCTCGCCCATCACGAACACGTCTTTGTCGCGGCGCATTTCCTCGGCCATGGCGTCGCGCAAGGCTTCGCGCATGGTCATGGTGACGAGCTCGGTGCCTTCCGGCACTTCCGGGTCGGGCGCGATCTCGGCCGACGGCGGCTTGGCGGTGCCGGTCTTGGCCGGCGTCGGCATCTCGGCTTTCTTTGCCGGCTCCTCTTTCCCCGCCGGGGGTGCCGATTCACCGGCTTTTTCCTGGCGGACCGGCGCTTCGGGCTTTGGCGCCGCGTCGCACCCGCGCCGCCGTTGCCTTTGAGCGCTTGCGGCATCCTCGCCTTCGGCGAGGATCATGGCGATCGGCGTATTGACCGCGACGTCGTTGGTGCCTTCCGGCACCAGAATTTTGCCGAGCGTGCCTTCGTCGACCGCTTCCACTTCCATGGTGGCTTTGTCGGTCTCGATCTCGGCGATGACGTCGCCGGATTTGACGCTGTCGCCCTCTTTCTTGAGCCACTTGGCGAGATTGCCCTTCTCCATCGTCGGAGAAAGCGCGGGCATCAATACCTCAGTCGGCATGGCGGCTCACTTCAAGCTCATTGGGCGGCGCGTGTAATCGCGCTCAGCGATAGACGTCGGTGTAAAGCTCGGAAGGATCGGGCTCGGGGTCGTGGGTGGCGAATTCCGAAGCTTCGTTGACGACGGCGCGAACCGCCGCGTCGATCTTTTTCAGCTCGTCTTCGCTCGCCCATTTCTTGTCGAGAAGCCGCTTGCGGACCTGCTCGATCGGATCGTGCTCGGTGCGCACCTTGTCGACTTCCTCCTTGGTCCGGTATTTGGCCGGATCCGACATCGAGTGGCCGCGATAGCGGTAGGTCATCATTTCCAGAATGGTCGGACCTTTGCCGGCGCGGCACCAGGCGAGCGCCTCGGCGGCGGCCGCCTTCACCGCGCGCACGTCCATGCCGTCGACCTGCGGGCCCGGAATGTTGAACGACACGCCGCGCTTGGAGAAATCGGTCTGCGCCGAGGAGCGCGTCACCGACGTGCCCATGGCATAGCGGTTGTTCTCGATGACATAGATGACCGGCAGTTTCCACAGCTCGGCCATGTTGAAGCTTTCATAGACCTGGCCCTGGTTCGCGGCGCCGTCGCCGAAAAAGGTGAGGCAGACGTTCTCGTTGCCGCGATATTTATTGGCGAAGGCAAGCCCGGTGCCGAGCGGAACCTGGGCGCCGACGATGCCGTGCCCGCCGTAGAATTTCTTCTCCAGCGAGAACATGTGCATCGAGCCGCCCTTGCCCTTGGAATAGCCGCCGCGCCGGCCGGTGAGTTCCGCCATCACGCCCTTCGGATCCATGCCGCAGGCGAGCATGTGGCCGTGGTCGCGATAGCCGGTGATCATCTGATCGCCGTCGCGCATGGCGAGCTTCATGCCGACGACGACGGCTTCCTGGCCGATATAGAGGTGACAGAAGCCGCCGATCAGGCCCATGCCGTACATCTGGCCGGCTTTTTCCTCGAAACGGCGGATCTGAAGCATCTGCCGCAGCGCGGCAAACTCCTGCTCTTTGGTGAATTCGGGAACGGACGCATCGTTCGCCGCCAGATCCGCGGCCGGCAGCAATCCCTGAGTGTCTTGAGCCGTTTGCTTGGTCTGGGCGACGGCCATTATTGTCCTCGGAAGCCATTGTCGGCAAACGCATCGGGCGGGGCTTCAACCCTTAGCCGAAAACGCCGCATTGCGAAAGTCGGGGGAATTCCCGCGGGCGATGAGGGCCGGCGGCCAACTCCTTGTCGGCGAAATTAATTTCGGGACCGGCGACGCCAAGTTCAAGGGCTGTGATTAACGGGTGGCCGCGGCCGCCTGGTGGGGCCGGCTATCGTCCATCAGCGTCAGGTCGTTGGGGTCGACATAATCGAGCAGCGCGCGGGCGCGTTCGTCCAGCATGTCGGGGTCGATGTCGTCGGACTTCAGGAGCGCGATGCGCCGCTCCCATTGCGCATGTTCGATCTTGAGCCGGTCGAGTTCGGCGGAAAGCGCCGCCGACTGCCGGTCGATGTCCTCTTTGGCCTTCAGTCCGCGGTTGCCGCTATAGGCGTTGACGCCGAAATAGCCGATGAGCAATGCCGCCAGGGCATAGAGCGCGAGCGCGTTGAGAATCGTGCGCAGCCGTTTGCGGGTGACCATGGCGCCACCATGGGAGAATGCCGCTTAAAGCTGGATTAATGACGGGCCTACGGCAGCCGGTTGCGCACTTCGCTGAGCACGAAATTGCCGAATCGCTTGCCGCGGTTGCGCAGGAAGCGCAGCGCGCCGGCATCGACGAAATAGGTCAGCAGGATGCTGTCGCGTGACTTCACTTCAGGGCCGACGGCGTCGGCCGAATGCCAGGTATCGGTGCCGACGGCAAAGGCGTAGCCCGAATTCGGCGCAAACGACATCTGCTTGCGCTTGGGCAGCGAGCCGTCGGCGAGCTTCTCGTGAAAGATCGTGCCGATATTGGTGTGGGCGCGGTCGCGCGGCAGATAGAGCTGCACCGTGATGCCCTTCCAGCGCGTGTCGGTATGCGGCGTGATCAGGTAGCCGGGAATGTCGCGGGTGAGGATCGGGATCGGATACATGCCGGTCTTGGCATAGCCGGGCCCGAAGCGGCGCGCCAAGCGGCGCCGCGAGCCGGCGCACGAAAGCCGCTTTCACCGGGCGCGAGCACAGCGCGCGGCCGACGATATCCCACACCGCGCGCTTCTGCGGCGGCAGGTGGCGGATATATTCCGGAAACAGATCGATCTTGACCCGCGTATGGGTGCCGTCGGTGAGATCGTGGCCCTTGCTGCGGCCGTGCATCGGCCGGTAGTCGGTCGCCTCCGGCATATTGGCGAGCATCAGCGCGTAGATGTCGTCGGGAAAGACGCGGTCGAACACGAGATGGGTGAACGGCGCGTCGGACGCGGTCGCGGCATCGACCGAGGCGGCGACGAAATCGCTCAGGCGTTCGACCGCGAGCCGGCGGTTGCCCGGCCTCAATTCAAGCGTCTGGTCCATGGCCCACCCGTTACCGGCTCGAACGTGAAGGGTATAGCTCCGTTGGCGCCGAGCCGACAAGCACGCCAGATTGGAACCTATCCAAGCGCCTTGAACGCCGCGCGCCCGGCATAGGCGGCCTGCGCGCCGAGTTCCTCCTCGATGCGCAGCAGCTGATTGTATTTCGCGGTGCGGTCGGCACGCGCCAGCGAGCCGGTTTTGATCTGGCCGCAATTGGTGGCGACCGCGAGATCGGCGATGGTGGAATCTTCGGTCTCGCCGGAGCGATGCGACATCACCGCGGTGTAGCCGGCTTTGTGCGCCATTCGACGGCGGCCAGCGTTTCGGTGAGCGTGCCGATCTGGTTGACCTTGATCAGGATCGAATTGGCGATGCCGCTTTTGATGCCGTCGGTCAGCCGTGCGACGTTGGTGACGAAGACATCGTCGCCGACCAGCTGGCATTTGCCGCCGATTTTCTGCGTCAGCATCTTCCAGCCTTCGACATCGTCCTCGGCCATGCCGTCCTCGATCGACACGATCGGATATTGGCCGACAAGCTCGGCGAGATAATCGACCTGCTGCTCGATCGAGCGCGTCTTGCCCTCGCCTTCGTAGCGATAAGCGCCGTCCTTGAAAAACTCGCTCGCCGCCGGATCGAGCGCCAGCGCGACTTGTTCGCCCGGGCGATAGCCCGCCTTCTCGATCGCCGAAAGCACGAAATCGAGCGCCGCCTCCGCCGACGGCAGATTGGGCGCAAAGCCGCCCTCGTCGCCGACATTGGTATTGTGGCCGGCGGCCTTGAGCGCGGCGCGCAGCGTGTGGAAGATCTCCGCGCCGGCGCGCAAGCGCTTCGGCAAAAGTCGGCGCGCCGAGCGGCACGATCATGAATTCCTGGAAGTCGATCGGATTGTCGGCATGCACGCCGCCATTGACGATGTTCATCATCGGCACCGGCAAAAGCCGCGCCGCGGCGCCGCCGACGTAGCGATAGAGCGGGAGGTGGTTCGCCGCGGCCGCCGCTTTTGCCGCCGCGAGCGACACGCCGAGAATGGCGTTGGCGCCGAGCCGGCCTTTATTGGGCGTGCCGTCGAGCGCGATCATGGTCTCGTCGATCTTGACCTGCGCCTCGGCATCCATGCCGCTCAAGCGCGTCGAAAATCTCGCCGTTGACCGCCTCGACCGCGTTCCTCACGCCTTTGCCGAGATAGCGCTTCTTGTCGCTGTCGCGCAGTTCGACGGCCTCATGCGCGCCGGTCGAAGCGCCGGACGGCACGCCGGCGCGGCCGCGCGAGCCGTCTTCCAGCACGACATCGACCTCGACGGTCGGATTGCCGCGGCTGTCGAGGATTTCGCGGCCGATAATGTCGATAATGGCGGTCATGAAGGCTCCCGGCGTCTCCTGCCGGGGCTTCTACAGGATCGGCAAGGGTCTTGTCATGCCCCGCTGATCCAAGGCATGCAGGTAAGCGATGGCGAAGAAACCGTTGCAACTCGGCCACTCCTCCCCGCTCCCGGCCTCGCCCGACGAGGCGGTGCTCGACCGCGTGCCCAATCCGCATCCGGAGACGAATTACGTCGCGCGCTTCACCTTTCCCGAATTCACCGTGATGTGCCCGGTCACCGGCCAGCCGGATTTCGCCACGCTCGTCATCGACTACGTGCCGAAGGCCTGGCTCGTCGAATCCAAGTCGCTGAAGCTTTATCTGAACAGCTTCCGCAACACGGCGCCTTCCACGAAGACTGCACGGTGACGATCGGCAAGAAGCTGGTCGCGCTGCTCAAGCCGAAATGGCTGCGCATCGGCGGCTATTTCCATCCGCGCGGCGGCATGCCGATCGACGTGTTCTGGCAGGCGGGAAAATTGCCGTCGGGCGTCTGGGCGCCCGATCAGGGCGTCGCGACTTATCGCGCCCGCGGATAGCCCTGCAGCGTCGCGATCAGCGCCCTGACTTCGTGCGCCGGATCGGCGGCGCGCATGACGCCGCCCATCACCGCGACGCCGGCGCAACCCGCGGCGATGACTTCGCCGACGCGCGCCGTATTGATGCCGCCGATGGCGAGTACCGGCACGCGGCATGCGCGGGCGATCTCGGCCAGCCCCTTGCGGCCGATTTCCGGACCATAACCGGGCTTGCTCGGCGTCTCGAAGGCAGGCCCGGCGAGCGCATAGTCGGCGGCTTGCGGATCGATCGCCTCGGCTTCGGTAACGGTGTGGATCGAGACGCCGATCAGCTTTTCGGCCCCCAACAGCGCGCGTGCCGCGGCGGTATCGCTGCCGGATGGCAGATGCACGCCGTCGGCGCCGGCAAGCTTTGCCAGCGCGGCTTCGCCATGCAGCATGAGCCGCGCGTTATATTTGCGCGCCATCGGGATCAGCGAGCGCGCCAGGACCACCTGCTCGTCCTCGGCAAATCTTTTTCGCGCAGGCTCACCCAGCGGCAGCCGCCGGCGAATACCGCGGCGACGATCTCGGCCAGCGCGCGCCGCGCTTGCGCGCGGTCGGTCACCAGCAGCAGCGGGGGATTTGGCAGCCGCATCGTCCGCTCCTTGTCCACAGCTCGGCGATTATGGGAAGTTTCCTCAGCCGAATGAACCGGGAGCGTCGTTGCAGTGCTGACGAAATTGGTTGTGACGATTGTGATTATTGCCGCCCTTGGCGCGGCTTCGCTGTCCTCCGCGCTTGCGGCCAAGCACATCGACAAGCGCGCCAAGGCTGACGGGCGCTTGCGCGCAATCCGAGCGGGCGCTGCATCGCCGATTGCGATCCGTTGCATTGGTGCCAAGTCTATACCTGTGTCGGCGGCAAATCGACGCCGGTGGCGTTCTGGCGCTGCTTTGAGCCGAGCGGGCTGTGCCTCGCCCCGCACTGCTGAGACCGGCTCGAATTAACGTCCGACCGGCGCGAAACTCGTCACCGTGCTGGGTATTTGCATCGGCACCAGGTGGCGCGGCACGACGACGCGCTGCGCCTTCGGTAAGCGGCTCGCGTTCCGGCAGCGAATTGACTTGGGTGAGCGCCCAGAGCGGCACGTGGTAGCTCGCGGCGAGGGTCTTCAAAGTATCGCCGGCACGGGCGGCGACCGGCAGCCCGGAATCCCACAGTTCGATGGCGGCGTCGGCCGGGACCTCCAGGTGGATCGGCACCGCTTCGCCTTCGGCATCGGCCGGCGTTTGGGCAAGCTGCGGCGATCTTGGCCGACCAATTGCTCCTGAATGCGATCGGCCTTTTCGATATTGATGTGAACGATCTCGGCGTGGTCCTTCAGATTGTAGCTGGCATAGTGGCCGTGGAAGCGCGAGCCTTGCACGACATTGCCGCCGCCCATGAAATTCGAGGATTGGTAGATGTTGATATAGCGCTCGACATTGGGCGGCACGTCGTCGGCGATACGGGTGGGATCGTAGGTGACGAGCAGGCTGACGGGGATGCCGGCCTGGTTGAGCATTTCGGCGAAGTCCAAGACGCAATCGCCGCCCATGGAGTGCCCGATCAGCGTGATCGGCTGCGGGTCGCGGCGATAATCGGCGATCGCTTCGTTCGCGGTCGGGCGCCACAGCAGATAAGTCCCGACGCTGGCGGGGATGCCGGTGCGCTTGATGCGCGCCGCCAGTTGGTCGATGCCGCGGGAATAGATCAGGCCGGCGACGCCGCGGAACAGATAGGCGCGGCCACGCGGCTGCTGCGTAATCTTCTCGGCGGCTGGCGGCGGCGGGGCGACGGGAGAGTATCGGCCGCATCGGCGACCGCGATGGGTTTTGCAACTGGAATTGCCGGCGCGTCCGCGGGCTTGGCCTCGGACGCGCGCGTGAACAGCGAGTTCGCTCCTGCCGAAATCCGGCTTGCCTGGCGTCGCGGGCGCCGATGCTGTGGTCTCGACATTGGCGGCGTCGACCACTGAAGCCTGGCCGTCGCCTTTCATCCAATCGGCCTGCTTGCCGGGCGACGTAAACGCGGCGCTCGGATCGATCATGGCGTAGCCGCCGCAGCCGGTCAGGCAGGCGGCGAGCAGCAAAACGATAGAAAGTCTCGCTTGCACCATGGCCTTTCGGCGCCGACGGTCGAGCGCCCACATCAAAACGGCCGGCCGATCAGCCTGCGCCGCGCCGGTTTATTGGCAATGCCTTCCGAAAGGACGCCATTCCAAGAATCAGACCCACCACGTCAGGGCGGGAGAAGACCGCCAAATCCTTAATTTCCCCCGAATGGAGCCGCAGCAATGCCGATGGCTGTGGGTTAAATCAGGGTCGCTGGCCCGGCTTTTTCGTGGCGGAGCGGCGATGCCCGGCCTATCTGCGTGAGCTCTCGAATTCCAGCCTCGCATTGCGGCGCCATGCTATGAACCGCCGCAAATGAACCGCGCTCCACGTATTTCCTTCGTCTCGCTCGGCTGCCCGAAGGCGCTGGTCAATTCCGAACGCATCATCACGCGGCTGCGCGCCGAGGGTTATGAGCTGGCCCGCGAGCATTCCGGCGCCGACCTCGCTATCGTCAATACCTGCGGTTTTCTCGACAGCGCGCAGGCGGAATCGCTTGAAGCCATCGGCGCCGCCATGGCCGAAAACGGCAAAGTCATCGTCACCGGCTGCATGGGCGCGGAGCCGGAAAAGATCACCGCGGCGCATCCCGGCGTGCTCGCCGTCACCGGTCCGCAGCAATACGAAAGCGTGCTCGAGGCCGTGCATCGCGCCGCGCCGCCGGCGCACGATCCCTATGCCGACCTGATCCCGCCGGAGGGCATAAAACTCACGCCGCGACACTATGCTTATCTAAAAATATCAGAGGGTTGCAACAATCGTTGCACCTTCTGCATCATCCCAAAATTGCGCGGCGATCTGGTCTCGCGCCCGGCTGCCGACGTGCTGCGCGAGGCCGAGCGGCTGGTCGCCGCCGGCGTCAAGGAGCTCCTGGTCATTTCGCAGGACACCTCGGCCTATGGCGTCGACCTCAAATACGCGCCGAGCCCCTGGAAAGGCCGCGAGGTCCGGGCAAAATTTCTGGATCTCGCCCGCGAGCTTGGCGAGTTCGGCGTGTGGGTGCGGCTGCATTACGTCTACCCCTACCCGCATGTCGACGAGGTCATTGCGCTCATGGCCGAGGGCAAAATTCTTCCCTACTTGGACGTGCCGTTCCAGCACGCGAGTCCCGCGGTGCTCAAACGCATGCGGCGGCCGGCGGCGCAGGAAAAGACGCTGGAGCGCATCCGTGCCTGGCGCGCGATTTGTCCGAGCCTCACTATCCGCTCGACCTTCATCGTCGGATTTCCGGGCGAAACCGAAGATGATTTCTCTCTCCTGTTGGACTGGCTCGACGAGGCGCAGCTCGATCGCGTCGGTTGCTTCCGCTACGAGCCGGTCGCCGGCGCCGTGGCCAACGATCTCGGCGCCGCGGTGCCCGATACCGTCAAAGCCGAGCGCTATCATCGCTTCATGGCGCACCAGCAGGTGATTTCGCAAAAGCGGCTCAAGCGCAAAGTCGGCAACCGCGAGCGCGTTATCATCGACGAGGTCGACGCCAAGTCGGGGCCGCGCCAGGGTCTATACCGCGAAGGGCCGCAGCCAGGGCGACGCGCCGCAGATCGATGGCGCGGTCCATGTCGCGAGCCGCCGGCCGCTGCGCGTCGGCGAGATTGCAACGGTGAAGATCGAGCGGGCGGACGCCTACGATCTTCACGGCGCGGTCGTCGGCTATTAGGGCAAGCTTCACGCCGACGCCGATAGCCGTGTTAAGCTTCACGCTGCCGAAAAATCACAGGTCCTCCCCATGCCGCTCTCCGACACCATTAAGACGCTTATTCGCAACGCTTGGGACGATGGTTGTCCGTGCCTTGTCGCGACCTGTGGCCCGGAGGGGCCGAACATTTCCGTCAAGGGCAGCATGATCGTGTTCGACGACGCGCACCTCGCCTATTGGGAACGCTCCAAGCGCACGGCGCTGGACAACCTGGCGCACGACAAGCGCGTTTGCGTGATGTACTCGAATTTCAAAGCGCAGCGCGACAGCGTTCTGGAGAGCGGCTTCCTGCGCTTCTACGGCAGCGTCGAACTGCATGAGAGCGGGCCTATCCACGACGCAATTTTTGCGAAACTCTTGCCGCGCGAGCAGACCCATGTCGGCGCCGATACCGGCATCGGCGCGCTGCTCAAGATCGAGCGGGCGATCGATATCCGCGGCAAGCCGATTATGTGACGCGTCATCCTGCGACGAGTGCCGCAGAGCACTGCGCAGACGGAGGAACGGCGATGGAAATGCGGGTCTATGGCCGAACCGGCATGAAGCTCTCGCTACTGGGCTTCGGCTGCGGCGCGGTCGGCGGCTTGATGGTGCGCGGCGATCCGCACGACCAGGAGCGTGCTGTTGCCCGCGCGCTCGACGTCGGCGTGAATTATTTCGACACTGCGGTTCAATACGGCAACGGCGAGTCGGAAAAAAATCTTGGCCGCATCCTGCAAATCCTCAAGCCCGGACATGCGGTCGTCGGCACCAAGGTCCGGCTGGCAAGCGCCGAATTCGGACGTATCGGCGAGGCCGTGGCGAAGTCGCTGGAAGAAAGCCTCACGCGGCTGCGCCGCGATCGGGTCGACATTTTCCATCTGCACAATGCGATCACCGAAAAAGGTGGCGGTGAGGCGCTCAGCGTCCGCCAGGTGCTCGACGACGTGGTGCCGGCATTCGAGCGGCTGCGCCAACAGGGCAAGACCCGATTTCTCGGGCTGACTGCGGTGGGCGACACGGCGGCGCTGCAGGAAGCCATCGATGCGCGCGCCTTCGACAGCGCCCAAGTGGTCTACAACATGCTCAATCCGTCCGCCGCCGTCGCGCTGCCGTTGGGCTATCCGGCCCAGGATTACGGCCGGCTGTTCGATCACACCGCGGCCGCCGGGACCGGCGTCATCGCCATTCGTGTGCTCGCCGGCGGCGCGCTGTCCGGATCGGCGGAGCGCCATCCGATTGCGGGTGCGGCACCGGCGCCCATCGGTTCGGCGATGAGCTATGACGCCGATATAGCGCGTGCCCGCCGCCTGACGGCGCTGGTCACCGACGGATTTGCCGCGAGCCTCACCGAAGCCGCGACGCGGTTTGCGATGACAAACCCGGCGATCGGCACCATCCTGGTCGGGATGGCGACGCCGCAACAGTTCGAGGATGCCTTCGCGGCGGTCGAAAAAGGTCCGCTGCCTCCGGCTGCGCTGGAGCGGCTCTCGGCGCTAGGGCAGGGTTTTATTGGCGAGTCACGCTGACGCCACGCGCCGCAGCCATTCGATCACCTCGTCGGCGGTGGCAAGCATTTACGCGAGCACGCGGCGTACGGCGTCCATCAGCTTGACGAGGTCATCCTCGGCGATGGTAAAGGCCGGCGTCAGATAGACGATATTGCCGAAGGGCCGGACAAAAACGCCTTCGGCAATGAACCGTTGCCGCAAGGCATCGAGATTTTCGATCCGGTCGAGTTCGACCACGCCAATGGCGCCCCTCACCCGCACATCCTTCACGCCGGGAAGCGCACGGCACGGTTCGAGGCCTTGCCGCAGGTCGGCCGCGATTTTCGCCACCTGAGCAAGCCGCGGCTCGCGCGCGAACAGATCGAGTGAGGCATTGGCCGCGGCGCAGGCGAGCGGGTTCGCCATAAAGGTCGGTCCGTGCATCAGCGCCTTGGTCGGATCGTCGGACCAGAATGCGTCGAAGACCCTTCGGCTGGCGATAGTGGCGGCGAGCGGCAGCGTGCCGCCGGTCAATGCCTTGGACAGTGTGACAATGTCGGGGACCACGCCGGCGTCCTGGAAGGCGAACATCGCGCCGGTTCTGCCGAACCCGGTGAAGATCTCATCGAAGATCAACAAAAGCTCGTAACGGTCGGCCAACGCTCGCAAATTTCTCAGAACGCGTGCATCGTGAAAGCGCATGCCGCCGGCGCCCTGAACCAAGCGGCTCGACGATGATGGCGGCGACCTCCTCGGCGCGCCGCGCCAGCGTCGCCTCGAGCACTGCCGCGCTTGCCTCGTCGACCGGGAGATCGACCACAATCTGCTGCGGCAGGAGCCCGCGGAAGGCCCCATGGAAGCTGCCGTCCGGGTCTGAGACCGCCATGGCGCCAGTGGTGTCGCCGTGATAGCCGCCCTTGAACGACGACGATGCGCTTGCGCCCGCGTACTCCGCGATTGCGCCAGTATTGCACCGCCATTTTCAGCGCGACCTCGACCGCCACCGATCCGGAGTCGCTGAAGAAGACGCGGTCGAGGTCGGCGGGCGCGAAGAGTTCCGTGAGCCGCCGCGCCAGCGTCAGCGCCGGTTCGTGCACCATGCCGCCGAACATGACGTGCGGCATCGTTGCGAGCTGCATTTCGACCGCGGTCGCGGATGTGCGGATGGTTGTAGCCGTGGCAAGCGGTCCACCATGAGGCAATGCCGTCGATCAGCTCGCGTCCGTCGGCAAGCACGATGCGGCAGCCGCGTGTCGCCGTGACCGCAAGCGGCGGGCTTGCGATCTTCATCTGCGCATAAGGCAGCCAGACATGGTCGAGGCCGCCGGCATACCAAGCCGGTTGTGTACTCGTCCCATCCCCTTGTTTTCGCTGGTGTTGCCGGGCATTCGGCGCTTTCATGGAAGCTGCGGGT
The DNA here is from genome assembly GCA_963816565.1 of uncultured Alphaproteobacteria bacterium. Classification (GTDB taxonomy): domain Bacteria; phylum Pseudomonadota; class Alphaproteobacteria; order Rhizobiales; family Xanthobacteraceae; genus BOG-931. The sequence continues at coordinate 69,908 of CAWFLM010000039.1, forward strand.
CCGCCATTGTGCCTGTCGGCCCCGCCGAGGTCACGTTTGTTCGAGGGTAGCGAAGATAATGCGCTCGCTCGATGAATTCGCCGGCGAGAAACTGACGGCGCTGGAGCAGGCCAGATTGCGCCGCACGCCGGTGGTCACGGCGCGCGCCGGAATCTGGGCCGAGCGCGACGGCCGGCGTTTGTTGTCGTTTTCCTGCAACGATTATCTCAATCTCAGCCAGCACCCCGAGGTCATCGCCGCGGCGATCGAGGCCACCGCCCGCTATGGCGTCGGCGCCGGCGCGTCGCGGCTCGTCACCGGCAATCACCCGCTCTATGCGCGAGCTCGAAAACCGGCTGGCGCGCCTCAAGGGCACCGAGGCGGCTTGCGTCTTCGGCTCCGGCTATCTCGCCAATACCGGCATCATCCCGGCGCTGGTCGGCGCCGACGACCTCATCCTGATCGATGAGCTGTCGCATGCCTGCATCCATGCCGGCGCCAAACTGTCCGGCGCCGCCGTGCAGCGCTATCGCCACGCCGATGCCGAGCACGCCGAAGCGCTGCTCGCGGCGCATCGCGGCGGCAAAAAACGCGCGCTGATCGCGACCGACGGCGTGTTTTCGATGGACGGCGATTTGGCGCCGCTTGCCGCGCTGTCGGAGCTGGCGCAACGCTACGACGCTTGGCTTCTGTCTGACGACGCGCATGGCCTCGGCGTCATCGGCGGCGGCCGCGGTTCGAGCTTTGCCAATGGCGCGGCGCAAAAGCCTTTCGAGGTGCCGCTGCAAATGGGCACGCTGTCCAAAGCGGTCGGCGCTTATGGCGGCTATCTGTGCGCCTCGCGCGCCGTGATCGATTTCATGCACACCCGCGCGCGCACCTTCATCTATTCGACCGGCCTGCCGCCGCCGGTGATCGCCGCCGCGATTGCCGCAATCGAGGTGATCGAGCGCGAGCCGGCCTACGCCGCGCGCCGCTGCGCAAGGCCAAGGATTTCGCCCGCGCGCTCAATCTGCCCGAAGCCCAGAGCGCCATCGTCCCGGTGATCGTCGGCGAGACCGACGCGGCGCTGGCCGCGTCCGAGCTGCTGCGCGACGAAGGCTTTCTGGTGATCGCGATCCGGCCGCCGACGGTGCCGGCCAGGCACGGCGCGGCTGCGTTTTGCCTTCACCGCGCAGCATCCCGACGCCGAGATCGCGCGGCTTGCGGACGTCGTGCGAAGCCGCGTGCTGAGGCATTGACGCGTGAGCGCCATCTTCATCACCGCGACCGGAACCGATGTCGGCAAGACTTATCGTCGCCGCCTCGCTGATCCGGCACTTGCGCGCAGATGGGCCGCTTGGTTGACGCCATCAAGCCGGTGGTCAGCGGCTACGATCCGGCGCAGGCCGCGGCGAGCGATCCGGGCATCCTGTTGAATGCGCTCGGGCCTGCCGGTGACCGAGCAGGAGATCGACCGGATTTCGCCGTGGCGGTTTCGCGCTGCGCTGTCGCCCGATCTCGCGGCCGAGCGCGAAGGACGCCGCATCGACGTCGATACGGTCATCAAATACTGCCAGACCGCGATGGATCAGCGGCGGGACATTCTGTTGATCGAAGGCGTCGGCGGCATCATGGTGCCGCTCGACGGCGAGCGGACCGTCCTCGACGTGATGATGGCGCTGCAATTGCCGCTCATTCTGGTCGCCGGCAGCTATCTCGGCACCATCAGCCATACGCTGACCGCGCTCGATGCGCTGTTCCGGCGTGGCATGCGGGTGTTGGCGATCGTCGTCAGCGAGACGGCAGGATCGACCGTGCCGCTCGACGATACGGTCGCGGCCATCGCGCGTTTTGCCGAACCGGTGATCGGGCTGCCGCGCCAGAGCCAAGACGTGCCGCCGCAACCGGGCGGCAGACCGAGCAAGACGGCGGACGCTTTGGGCCGGATTTTCGGCCAATAGGGCCGCCGCACCGCGACCGAAAATCATTTGGCGAAGTAATGCACCTGCACCACGGTTTCCATTGTGCCTTCGAGATTAAACAGCGCGTGCAGAAGAAACGTCAGCAGCGTCGAGCCGCTGCGCAGCCGCATCCAGCCCAAGAACAGGCCGATGACGAAAATCTGCAGCATGCCGGTCCAATCATATTGGACGTGCAACCCCGCCCAAACCACCGAGATCGCGACGATCGCCACCCAAGCGAAGCGTTCCGGGCGCGCCCAGCCGCGGAACAGAAAGCCGCGGAACAGCATCTCCTCGCCGGCCGGCGCGATCACGATGGCGGCGACCGCCATGGCCGGCAGCCAGCCTTCCTTGGCGGCCGTCGTGTAGGATTGCAGCTGAAATGCCGTCACCAAGTCGCGCCCGCTGGCGTAAAGCGCGGCGTCACTGAGCGCGATCAGCCCGACAAGGCAAGCGACGCCAAGCGTCACATCGCGCGCTGGCGGCCAATGCAGCGCGAAATATTCGGTTTGCGGCGCGCCGCGCAGCCACACGGCGAACATCAGCACGCCGATCGTGACCGGGTTGGAGATGAAAATAAACGACGTGACGACGATGCCGTCATACGGCGTTTGCACGATCGTATCCCAGGTCCCGACGCGCAGCCAGAACAGGAGCGCAAAGCCGAGGAATTCCCCGACCAGGAAGGCGAGCAGCGGCCCAACCCAGCGTTGCCCAATAGCCCCAGATTTTCATGTGACCGTCATCCTGAGAGGTGGCCGCAAGCTAGTCCGCGAAGGATGAACGGCCATCGCCGTCGCCCTTCGCGGAGTTTGCCATCGAGCCGGCCATGTCGGGCCGGATCCATTCGCTCGCAGGTCAGGGCGACGGAAGCAAGTCGAAATTGACGTTTCGCTACGGCATCAAGATCGAGGAGCCCGTGGTGTTGCGGCCTTCCAGATCCTTGTGCGCTTTGACGGCATCTTTGAGCGCGTATTTCTGATTGATCGGGATTTTGACCGCGCCCTTGCCGACCACGTCGAACAGATCGTTGGCGATGGCCAATAAATCCTCGCGCTTGGCGGCGTAGGTGTTGAGCGTCGGGCGGGTGGCGAACAGCGACCCTTTGGTCTGCAGGATGTTGATGTTGAAGGCCTCGACCTGGCCCGAGGCGCTGCCGTAGCTGACGAAATAGCCGAGCGGCGCAAGGCAATCGAGCGAGGCCGGGAACGTGGTCTTGCCGATGCCGTCATAGATCACGCTGCAGAGTTTTCCCCCGGTGATCTCCTTGGTCCGCGCGGCGAAATCCTCATCGCGGTAGAGGATGGTGTGGTGGCAGCCATTGGCCTTGGCGAGTTCGGCCTTGTCCTTGAGCCGACCGTGCCGATGACATTGGCGCCGAGATGATTGGCCCATTGGCACAGGATCAAGCCGACGCCGCCGGCCGCGGCGTGAACGAACACGTTCATGCCCTTCTCGACCTTGAACGTCCGGCGCAGCAGATATTCCGCCGTCATGCCCTTGAGCATCATGGCGGCGGCCTGCTCATAGCTGATATTTGCCGGCAGTTTCACAGCGCGGTCCGCCGGAACGTTGCGTTCGGAGGCGTAGCAGCCGAGCGCCACGACATAGCCGACGCGATCGCCCACCTTGAGGTCGGTGACGCCGGGACCGACGGTGATGACCTCGCCGGCAGCTTCGTTGCCGGAAACAAAGGGCAGACCGACCGGAGAGGGATACATGCCCATGCGGAAATAGGTATCGATGAAATTGACGCCGCAGGCGTGCTGCTTGACCCGCACTTGGCCCTGCCCGGGCGGCGGCAGTTCGATCTCCTCGTAAGTCAAAACCTCGGGGCCGCCAGTCTTATGCACGCGTACTGCCGCAACCATTTTTCCTCTCCTTTGAATATGTTCGGATTATCGGTGAAAAGCTCGGCCGTAGCACTCGCACGATGCCTTCTCGAGACCCGGACGATTGAGAACCTGAATTGTCCTGCGGTTGTAGCTGATGAGGCCGGCCGCCTGCACGGATTGCGCCGCCAGTGTCACTGACTTCCGATTGGCACCCAAGATATGCGCCAAAAACTCGTGGGTATAGGTCAGCAATTCGCCTTCCGCTGGGTCATGCATCATGAGCAGCCATCGGCACATTCTTTCTTCCGTCGTATGCACGGTATTGCAAGCGACGGTTTGCTGGACCTGTGACAGCAACGTCTCCGAATAGCTGACGAAGAGATTGCGGACGTGTTCGCTGTTCTTGAATTCCAATTGCAACAATTCTATCGGGCAACGAACCATGCGGCCCTCCAATTGCACAATGCACCGATTAAAGGAGGCCCGGCTGTACATGGCGGCGAAGAGACCGAATGCTCCTTCGCGCCCTATATTTGCGGTCTCGATGGCCGAGCCGTTTTCAAGAACGGTCAACAGCGAGAGAACCGACCCCTGCGGAAAATAAGCGTGCTTGAGGAGACCGCCAGCCTCGCAAACGACGGCGCCGAGTTTAAGCGTGACCAGCTGAAGATGGGGATCGATCCGACTGCGGCTCTCAGGTCCCAACGCGTCGAGTAACTGATTACTCAGCGCATTCCCTGACGCTTTGGACCGGGGATTATCGTTGGGATGATTATGCATCGTGTCAGTTCAGCGCCTGTCTTAGGGGCGAGTTTGAGCAAAACCGCACGCTTTTGTGCGTTTGCATGAACACGAGTTCCACGAACCCGATATCGATCTACGGGTTAATGAGCGATCGGATTTCGGAAATCATTGTCGGCGCATGATAGGGCTTGAGAATAAAACGACTGCCTGCCGTTAAATCACTTCCGCGCAGCCGAACCTGGCTGGACGCGATGATAGTCTTGATGGCCGGCCAGCGCTTGCACGCCGTACGCGCGAGACCTAACCCATCCATGCTGCCCGGCATCGTGACGCTTGTAAGCATCAAGGCAATATCCGACCGGGATTCCAAAAGGGCTAGAGCTTCGTCGGCATCGCCTGCTTGGAGCGTCGCGAAACCGGCGCCTGCCACGATATCGGCGGTGAGCGACTTCAAAAGCTGATCATGTTCCACGATCAAAACAACGTGCGGCGATCTACCGGTCATGATGTCTGCATCCCGGCTTTGGTAACTGCCGGGCTGGCATTCGCGCTCGGCCCGGAAGCCGCCAGGGCGCCCCAGAACTGTGCCATAGCGACGAAATGAGACTGCAGATCGCGGCTGAGAGCAACTTTCGACAGTTGCATACATTCAGCCTGCAGGCGCAGACACTCCAGAGCATGCTTTTGCAGTTGTTTCGTTCCGACCATGACGGATCTCGTAAAAACTCTGCCATGGCTATCGCACGTACTGAGAGTTCTGTCGGTGGCTTACACTACGAAGAGTTTGAGGAAAGATCAACTGCAAATACGATCGTTCCGGCGATCCGGACGCTTAAACCAGCGGCAAGCGACAACAAAGCGCAAGCACAAGTGGCGGCGTTTCAGAAGGCAGCACGGGCACCGACCGCGGTTGTTGGTCTTCAACCTCACGCCGCCAAGCCGCTCGACCTCCGCGTGTTTGCAATTCTCGTAGCCGTCGCCGACGAGGTGATCGAACAATCGCGGGATGTCCGCTTGAGCTCCACAGCGGGCCTTGCGTGACTGCCGTCGCGCGTCTGCTTTTGGGGCGTAAAGTGGATATAACAAATCCGTACTGATCGACCTCGATTGTACGTGTAGCCGCCCCGTCTCTCCTTGGAATATTGTTTGGATTGTCGGTGAAAGCTCGGCTGGGATCATAGGCGTAGAAGCGTCGAACACAAGGCGGTCCCCCTTGGGCGCCTTGACGATCTTGAGTTTAATACGAAGATTGAAGGTAACAGACCTTGAGGTGGTTATGGGACGCTGGCGCGGTTTTGCCGCGGTAGGGCTGCTTTCGTTCGCGATGATCCTCGCGCTCGGATCAAGCCCGGGAATCGCGCAATCGCGCGCGCACGTCTACCTGTTCCGCGGGCTCGGCGACGTCTTCTCGCTGGGCATGGACACGCTCGCCGACGAACTCAACCAGCGCGGAATCGATGCCTCATCGCACAGTCACGGCGATTGGAAAACAATCGCCGATAGGGCTGCGGCGAATTACAAGGCAGGGAAGGAAGGACCGATCATCCTTGTCGGTCATTCGCTCGGCGCCGATGCCGTCATGGAGATGGCCGACTATTTGGGCGACAAGGGTGTCGCGGTGGCGCTCGTGGTGCCGGTTGACGCCACGCAATCGTTTCCGGCGCCAGGCAATGTCGCCCGTGTGCTCAACCTGACGCAGCGCGACTACGCCTATATGCGGCCCGGACCCGGCTTCCGGGGTTCGCTACGCAATGTCGATCTAAGCGGCGATCCGAACATCGATCATCTCAACATCGACAAGTCACCGCGACTGCATGCTCAGGTCATCAGCGAGATTCTTGCCATTGTCGGCGGACACCGCGCGGCTCCACCCGTTGCCGCGAGACCGGCGGCAACTGGCGGGGTCGCCGCAAGTGGCGCAAGTGGCAACAGCGCGGCCCCACCAAGTAGCGGAGGAACTGCGAACGCCGACCCACCAGCCGCGACGTCAGTTATGCCGCAGCGACCCTCAAAACCAGCCGCAGCGCCACAACCGGTCAATCCGGCGCAAATACCCGACTGAGCCGGAATTTGCCTGACGGATTAAAGCCAGCAACACGACACGAAAGCGGCTACGTCCAATCTGCGCTTTTACCGCGCGCCCGAGACATTGAGCACCGTGCCGCTGATATAGGACGCGGCGTCCGACAATAGAAACAGCACCGCCTCGGCAATCTCATCCGGCTCGCCCGGCCGGCCCATCGGCAGTAGCGGCGTGATCCGCTCCAGGCGTCCGGGTTCGTGGATGTCGGTCCTGGTTGGGCCCGGCCGTATGGCATTGACGCGCACGCCTTCCTTGGCGACTTCGCGCGCCAGGCCGTTGGTGAGCGCATCGACGCCGCCTTTGGCGGCGGCATAGAACACGTATTCGCCGGCGCCGCCGGTCACCGAGGCGATCGAGGACAGAAACACGATCGAGCCGCCTTTGCCGCCCTGCGCCGTCGACATCCGGCGCACCGCTTCGCGCGCGCAGATCAGGCAGCCGAACAAATTGATGTCGATGACTTCGCGGATGGTGTCGGCGGTCGCGGCGTCGAGCCGCGAATTCTTGCCACCGACGCCGGAGCTGTAGACAAAATGCGTGATCGGTCCGAGCGTGCGCGTCGTCTCACCGAACACGCCCACGATCTCGTCTTCCTTCGTCATGTCGCCCTGCAGGGTGACGGCTTTGCCGCCGGATTTCTTCACCGCCTCGGCGACCTCCGCCGCAGCCTTGGCATTGCGGACGTAATTGATGGCGACGTCGTAGCCGCGCTCGCCGGCAAGCCGCGCCGTCGAAGCGCCGATGCCGCGGCTGCCGCCGGCGATGAGAAGCACAGGTCGTGGCACGGGGTTGCTCCACTTTTCAGGGATGATGCCGGCGTAGAAAGCCAACGCCGACGAAATAGATCGCAAGGAGGCACAATCCGGCAAGAGCCCAGGAACCGGGCTGGAGATTGCGCGCCACGGCGACGGTGGCAAGCAGCGCCCACACAATGAGCGCGCCCGTCGTCACGGCGCGCAAGATGCGCAATGCGCAGCGGGTGGACGACGTGAAACGGTACGAAAGTCAACCCCGCAAGCACTGCAATCAGCCAAGGCGCCGAACCACGGCGGGGGCTTGAGCAGGAACAAATAGAACGCTGCCACATTCCACAGCGCCGGAAAACCGCGAAAGTAATAATCGGACGTCTTCATCAACCGGTCGGCAAAATAAAGCGAGCCGGTCACGACGATGACGATGCCGAGCGGTATAGCGATCGCTTGCGGCAACAATCCGCCGGCGGCGATGGCATAGGCCGGCACGAACACATAATTGAGGATATCGACCACGAGATCGAGCACGTCGCCCGACCAGCGCGGCAGCACGTCGGCAACGCATAGGCGCCTGGCGAAAGTGCCGTCGACGCCGTCGATGAACAGCGCGACGCCAAGCCACACAAACATCTGCGCCCAGTCCGCATGCACCGCGGCGATCAATGCCAGGAGCGCGCAGGCGGCACCGCAAGCAGTGAAGACATGGACGGCAAACGCGGCCGCAGTCACCGCCTTCGGATCGCTTCTCGGCGCAGTTGGGTCCATGAGCTAAGCTTATACGTGAAATGGAAATTCGTGCCCAATCACCCTGTTCTTGTGAAATATTGGACCTAGATCTAGGCCAGGTTCGATACTGCGCGCAGTGGCAATTATGAACGTGACCAGTGAGCCCTTTACCGCCGAAGTCGCCGTCGCTGGCGGCGGACCGGCCGGACTCGTCTGCGCCATTGCGCTTAAGGCGGCCCGCGTCGAAACGCTCCTGGTCGCGCCGCCCGCCAGGCCCGACCACCGGACCACTGCGCTCCTTGCCGGGTCTGTCACCGCGCTGCAAACACTGGGCGCATGGCGAGCCTGCCTGCCCCACGCCGCGCCGCTCAAAAAACTTCGTATCGTCGACGACACCCAACGGCTGTTTCGCGCGCCCGAGGTGTTTTTCGATGCCGCCGAAATCGGACTGGAGGCGTTCGGTCACAATATCGAGAACCGCCATCTGCAGGCCGCGCTCGAAGCGGCAGCCGCCGTCTTGCAATTGCCGCGCATTGCCGCGCCGGCGCTTGCGGTCAAACCCGATGCGGACGGAGTGACCATCGTTCATGCCGATGGAGTGGCGCGCGTGCGCCTTCTGGTCGGCGCCGATGGCGCGCAGTCGCTGGCCCGCGCCGCAGCCGGGATTGCCACGCGGCGTCGAAGCTATCGGCAAACGGCGCTGACGCTTAATCTCGCCCACGCCCGCCCGCACGGCGACACATCGAGCGAATTCCATACCGAGAGCGGCCCGTTTACGCTGGTTCCCCTGCCCGGCCAGCGGTCGAGTCTGGTCTGGGTGCTCGAACCGGCCCGCGCGGCCGAGATTGCGGCGATGAACGATGCGGACCTTGCCGCGGCGATCGAGCGCCGCGCCCATTCGCTCCTGGGCACGATGCACGCCGAGCCCGGCCGCGGCGTTTTCCCGCTGGCGATCCAAACGGCTGACGCCTTCGCGCGCGCACGGATCGCGCTCGTCGGCGAGGCCGCGCATGTCGTGCCGCCGATCGGTGCGCAGGGTCTTAATCTCGGGCTGCGCGATGGCGCCACGCTTGCCGAGCTCGTCGCCGATGCGCGCCGTGACAACCGCGATGTCGGCGCGCCCGATGTGCTGGCGCGCTATGACCGGCAGCGGCGCGCCGATGTGACCAGCCGAACCATCGGGGTCGATATGCTTGAACCGCAGCCTGCTCACCGATTTTTTCCCAGTGCACGGCGCACGCGGGCTTGCGCTTTATCTGGTCGATCGCATCGGCCCGCTGCGCCGCGCCTTGATGCGCGAGGGCGTGACGCCGGCCGCTTCGCAGCCGCGGCTGATGCGCGGCGAGATGGTATGAGAGAGCTATTTCCTAGGCATCGCTGCCGCGAAAAGCGGCTTGGCGAGGCCCGGCCGTTCATCCTACCGTCAGCTCTCAGGATTTCCGGGTAGCCGCATGAAACTACCACGCAATTTCTTCAAGCCTCTGGCGATCGGCGCGCCGGCGCCGTTGCGCGAATTGCCGCTGCGGCTCGAGCGCATGATTCATTTCGTGCCACCGCATATCGAGAAGGTGCGCGCCAAAGTGCCGGAACTCGTCGCCCAGGTCGACGTCGTGCTCGGCAATCTGGAGGACGCGATCCCGGCCGACGCCAAGGAGGCGGCGCGCTCAGGCTTCATCGCCATGGCGAAGGCTTGCGACTTCGGCGAGACCGGGTTGTGGACGCGCATCAACGCGCTCAATTCGCCCTGGGTGCTCGACGACATTACCGAGATCGTCGCCACCATCGGCCAAAAGCTCGACGTCATCATGCTGCCGAAGGTCGAGGGCGCCTGGGACATCCATTATCTCGATCAGCTGCTGGCGCAGCTTGAGGCCAAAAACGGCGTGAAAAAACCGATCCTCATTCACGCCATTCTGGAGACGGCCGAGGGCGTCAACAACGTCGCTTCGATCGCGGTCGCCTCGCCGCGCATGCACGGCATCAGTCTCGGTCCGGCGGATCTGGCGGCATCCCGCGCCATGAAAACGACGCGCGTCGGCGGCGGCCATCCGGAATACAAAGTGCTGGCCGACGCCGGCGCGCCCGACGCGCCGCGGCCGGCCTATCAGCAAGACCTTTGGCACTACACGATCGCCAAAATGGTGGATGCCTGCGCCGCGGCCGGCATCAAGGCGTTCTATGGCCCGTTCGGCGATTTCGCCGACAGCGCGGCCTGCGAGGCGCAGTTCCGCAATGCCTTTCTGATGGGCTGCGTCGGCGCCTGGACGCTGCATCCGAACCAGGTGCCGATCGCCAAGCGCGTGTTCTCGCCCGATCCGGCCGAAGTCGCCTTTGCCAAGAAAATTATCGCCGCCATGCCGGACGGCAGCGGCGCGGTGATGATCGACGGCAAGATGCAGGACGACGCGACCTGGAAACAGGCCAAGGTGCTGGTCGACCTGGCCGGGCTCGTCGCCGAGAAGGATCCCGAAATGGGACAGCGCTATGGGTTGTGACGGGCGTTTCGCAATCGCCGGCGCCTGCGGCATAATCGTTGCATTCTCGCCCCATTGAAGCTGTAAAATGCCTGCCATTGCGATGGAAAAGATTTCGAAGCGCCAAGTACCAGATCGGCCAGGTCGTCCGGCACCGGCTCTATCCGTTCCGCGGCGTCGTGTTCGATATCGATCCGGTGTTCGACAATACCGAGGAATGGTACCAGGCCATCCCGGCCGACGTGCGGCCGCGCAAGGACCAGCCGTTCTATCACCTGTTCGCCGAGAACGAGGAGACCGAATACGTCGCCTACGTCTCGGAGCAGAATTTATTGCCCGACGAAAGCGGCGAGCCGGTGCGGCATCCGCAGGTCGCCGAGGTCTTCGTCAAGGACGGCATGGGCCGCTATCGGCCGCGTGCCGCGATGATGCACTGAATTCGCCAATATCCCGGATCGGCAATGCAGCGCTTTTGCGCTGCATTGCGGCCGAGAAAGCCGTTATTGTTTCGCCGGTGCGCCTGCGGGCGGCGCCGCGGAAGCGCCGGGCGTGCCCTGCTGCTGTTCGAGCTTCTGGCGGGCTTCGTCGGCGCGCCGCTGTAACTCGTCTTGCAGCTTCTTCTGTTGTTCCTCGAACACTTTCGGGTCGGTCGGCGGACCGTCATAGGCCTTGGCGAAATCGGCCAGCGGCAAAACCAGGCTGATCGGCTGGCCGGTCGAATTGATCGCCTGGACGACGAGGCCCTGGCCCTTCTTCATCTTGCCGATCATGTCGGTGTTGGCCTCGTAATCGGCCATGCAGCCATTGGTGAAGCAGATCACGTAGGGCGCGGTCATCGGCTGGTTCTGGTCGATGATCACGCGGGTGCCGTGGATGAGCTGCATGCCGAGCGGCAAGGTGACGCGCAGGATTTTCTTCGGCTCGCCCTCCGGTTCGATCAGCACGGCGGCGACCACCGGCATGCCGGATTCGATGCGGGCATCCTTGCCGGTGAAGCAGACCTGCTTGGCATTGGGATCGTTCTGGTTCTTTAGGCAGAACTTGGTCCAAGGCGAATAGATCAGCTGCACCGGCTGCTGCTGTTGGTCGCCTTGCGCTGGCGCTTGGGGCGCCGGCGCTGCCGGCTGCCGGCGCGGCAGGTGCAGCCGGCTTTTTCGCGGCCGGCTTCGGCGGCTTGGGCGAAAGCGAGCGAACCGCACGCGACCTGCAGGCCCACGGCAGCCGCCGCGGTCGAGGACCGCGAGCCGGCCCAATTTTTTGGTTGATCCTGCGGCGATGGCGGCGAGCGTTCGGCCCACCGGCCGAGCCGGCGCCGACGCGTTGCAATAGCTCATGAGATGCAGTTCCTCTTTCCTGCCGCCGCCCGCAATTCGAACCAGATCGAACCGAACTGGTCGAGCTGCCTGGCCAGACTTGACTGTCAATGGGCCGATATCGCGCCAGCCGACATTCGCTGCCGCGCCGCGCCGTCCCCCGCGGGAGGCGTCAATCGACGCAGAATACGGCAACACCGTGACCCCTTATCGCCCTTAGGCCCGGCCCAATAGCGCAATTGCACGGCCAGATAAAGCCCGCACGCGAAGCCGCGTCAGCCGGCCATGCGCGGCTGCGGCGGAAAGCCCCCGCCGCGGTACCGTGGTACAGTCGTGGGCGGTCGACCGAATTGCGCTTAGCGCTGTCCCCCGAGGAAGCCCTGCGAACCGTCGGATTCGAATGCAGGCCGCATGCAGCGGCACTCAGTTGCTGGCGGCGATGCTGGTCGGCTGGCGCTTTCGGCAATGGCGCAGCCGAGCCCGTTACCGCGGCCGCCGCCGAGCCTGCCGCCGCCATGCCCGCTATCGCCATGCACGGTGCGCCGGCCCTGCCGGGCGATTTTGCCGCGCTGCCCTACGTCGATCCCGATGCGCCGCAGGGCGGCCGGCTGACCGAGGGCGTGCTCGGCACATTCGACAGCCTCAATCCGCTGATCGTCCAAGGTCTCGCCGTGCAGCCGATCCGCGGCTATGTCATCGAGAGCTTGATGGCGCGCAGCTACGACGAACCGTTCACGCTATACGGTCTATTGGCGCGCACGGTCGAGACCGACGAGGCGCGGAGCTACGTCACTTTCACGCTCGACCCGGCGGCGCATTTTTCCGACGGCGCGCCGGTGACCGCCGAGGACGTGGTGTTTTCCTGGCAATTGTTGCGCGACCACGGCCGGCCCAATCACCGCACTTATTATTCCCGGGTGGCCAAGGCGGAGATCCTCGGCCCGCGCCAGGTGCGGTTCGATTTCGCCGACACCAGCGACCGCGAATTGCCGCTGATCCTCGGCCTGATGCCGGTGTTGCCAAAACACGCCATCGACGTCGCCACGTTTCGAGAACTCGACTTTGGCCAAACCGATCGGCAGCGGTCCCTATGTCGTGGCCGCCGTCGATCCGGGCAAAAGCGTCACCTTCAAACGCGATCCGAGCTATTGGGGCCGCGCGCTTCCGATCAATCGCGGGCTGTGGAATTTCGACGAAGTGCGCTTCGATTTTTATCGCGACGACAACGCCTATTTCGAAGCCTTCAAGGCCGGGCTCTACGACGTGCGCAGCGAAACCGATCCGACGCGCTGGCAGACGGGCTACGATTTTCCGGCCGTCCGCGACGGCCGCGTCGTCAAGGAGACGTTCCGCAGCGGCTTGCCCAAATTCGCTTCCGATTTCGTCTTCAATACGCGCCGGCCGATTTTCGCCGACATCCGCGTGCGCCAGGCGATCGCGCTGCTGTTCGATTTCCAATGGATCAACCGCAACTTTTTCTACAATCTCTATCAGCGCAGCGCGAGCTTCTTCGACGATTGCGAACTCTCCGCCTATCGGCGCCCGGCCGATGAACGCGAGCGGGCGCTGCTCGCGCCTTTTCCCGACGCGGTGCGCCCCGACGTGCTCGACGGCACCTGGTCGCCGCCCGTCACCGACGGCTCGGGCCACGATCGCGCCACGCTGCGGCGGGCGCTCGGCTTGCTCGAAGCGGCCGGCTTATGAGCTCAAGGGCACGACGCTGCGCGACCGTGCCAGCGGACGGCCGTTCACGTTCGAGATCATGGTGACCAACCGCGACGACGAGCGGCTGGCGCTCGCCTTCTCCGACCATGCTGGCGCGGGCCGGCATCGCCGCGCAAATGCGTCTCGTCGACGCCGTGCAATACGAAGCGGCGCCTGTCGTCGTTCGATTTCGACATGATCGAATACCGCTGGGAGCAGTCGCTGTCGCCCGGCAACGAGCAGAGCTTTATTGGAGCTCGGCGGCGGCCGACGCAGCGGGCTCGCGCAATTATATGGGCGTGCGAAAGCGCCGCGGTCGACGCCATGATCGCGGCCCTGTTGCGCGCGCGCGACGCGGCCCGATTTCGTCGATGCGGTGCGCGCGCTCGACCGCGTGCTGATGTCCGGCTGCTTACGTGTGCCGCTGTTTTATCTTCCCGAGCAATGGGTGGCGCGCTGGGCCTATGTCGGCCATCCGGCGCGGACGTCGTTGTTCGGCTATCTGCCGGAAACCTGGTGGCGCCAGCCGCCGAAGGCGCTGCAATGATGCGCAACGCTACCATACGCCGATGATTCTCGGCGACCACACAGGCGCGGCGACCGCGGCAGCGCAAGGCGAGAGCCGCATCACCCTCGACGACTTGTTCCGCCGCGTCGGCGGCGCGGCGGCCGGGCGCGATCGCGCTGGCCGATGCGCCGAACCGCGCAAGTCTTCACCGACGGCCCGCCGCTGCGGCTGACTTATGCCGAGGCCGACCGCATGATTTCGGCGATTGCCGGCCGGCTGCGCCGCATGGGGCTGCCGACCGACGCGATCGTCGGCATCCAGATGCCGAACATCGTCGAGAACATTCTTGACCTTCCTCGGCGTGCTGCGCGCCGGATTGATCGCGGCGCCGCTGCCGCTGTTGTGGCGCCGCGCCGACGCCGTCACCGCGCTGGCGCCGCATCGGCGCCAAGGCGCTGATCACCTGCCGCCGCGTCGGCACTTTCGAGCATTGCCAATTCGCCATGCGCGGTCGCCGCCGAAGTGTTTTCGATCCGCTACGTCTGCGGCTTCGGCGCCAATCTGCCCGACGGCGTGGTGCCGCTCGACGATCTGTTCACTGCGGCGAAAGCTCGATCCGATGCCGCCGCTCGAGCGCGACGGCAATGCCGCGGCGCATCTTGCGGTGATCGACGTTCGAAGTCGGCGAGGACGGGCCGCTGCCGGTGGCGCGCCGCCATCTCGAATTTCTGGCCGGCGGCTTGGGCGTCGTGCTTGGAAGCCGGCCTCGAACAGGACGCGAGCCTGCTGTCTCGACGCATCGCGCCAACGTCGTTCGCCGGCATCTGCCTGACGCTGGTGCCGTGGCTCCTCTCCGGCGGCACGCTGTCGCTGCATCATCCGTTCGATGCGGAGGTGTTCGCGCGCCAGCGGCGCGACGAGCGCTGCCGCACGCTGATCGTGCCGGCGGCCGGTGGCGTTTCGCCTTGCCGAGACCGGACTGTTCGCGCGTGAAGGCCCGACGACGGTGTCGCGGCCTGGCATGCGCCGGAGCGGCTGGCGGCGAGCGCGGATTGGCCCGAGCGCGACGCCATCCTCGTCGACGTGCCGATTTTCGGCGAAGCGGGTTTTGTCGCGGCGCCGCGCGCGGCTCGGGCGGCCGGCCGGCTGCCGATCCCGCTCGGTCCGGTCGCCGCGCCGCGCGGCAGCGCGACGGCGCGGTGGCGGTCGCCGAACTCGCCGCGACCGAAACCGGCACCTTGGCGCTGCGCGGCCCGATGGTGCCGCGGCACGCGTTTCCGCCGGGCATCGAGCGCTCCGATCAGCCGCATTTCGAGATCGGCCGCGACGGCTTGGTCGATAGCGGCTACCCATGCCGAATCGATCCGGTGAGCAAGTCATCGTCGTCACCGGACCGCCGTCCGGCATCGTCAATGTCGGCGGCTATCGTTTTCCGCTGCTGCGCGCTGCTGGAGACCATCGGCCGCATCGATAGCGGCGCGGCGCTGGCGGCGCTGCCCGATCCGCTGATCGGCCAGCGCCTGGTCGGCAACGCCGCCGATCTGCAGGCCATGGCAGCCGCCTTGCGCGCGCTCGGCGTCAATCCGCTGGTCACCGCGGCCTTTGGCGACCGCGGCGAGCAGGTGTTGCGCGAGGCCGCTGCCGCCGGCTAGGCGCCGCGCCAGATTTCGGATGCGCGCTGCGTTGACGGGCCATTAACAGCGCTTTGGCATGCTGACGATGCCGTTATCCGTAAAACTTGCGTCATCCCGCGTCACCATGGCGCTGCAAGGTCCGTTCGCCGTCATTGCCGACAGCCCAGCGCCCGAGGTCGTCGACGCGTTGCGTGCGGCCGGCGGCTTTCCGATCATCGAAGCGACCTGGGCCGACGCGCCGACCGCGCTTGCTTCGGTCGAGCCGGAAGCGGTCGTGCTCGCCGATGTCTTGCCCCGACCAGGCGCGCGTCGCGGCGCTGGCGGAGTCTGTTGGGCGAGCAGCGGGCAAAGGGCGGCGGCCTGTTCATGCCGGTCATTGCGCGCAGCCGCGACGACGGCGCGTCCGGTCGATGCCGGATGCGCTGGCGATCGCCGCCAACGCGCCGGCCGCAGCGGCTGGTGCGGCGGCTGTCGACGGCGCTGCGCATCCGCACGCTGCACGGCACCGTATTGCGCCGCATGCGCACGCTCGCCTCGCGCGGCGAGCAGCTGCCGGAACTGTCGAGCGCCGATCCGCTCGACGAGGCAAGCGTGCTGGTCGCCGGCCGCGGCCGCTCTTATCCGGCGCTGTCGGTCGCGGTCGGCGAACAGGTCGGCGTGGTCGGCGCGCTCTCCGTCGAAAGCGCGGCGCGCGCGCTCAATGCCCGCGACATCGACGGCATGGTGATCGGCGACGGTTTCGGCCCGCAAAGTCGTCGAGGCTTTGCTGACCGTGCTGGCCGAAGATGTGCGCTTTCGCGATCTGCCGGTCGCCGTGCTTGGCGGCCATCCCGCGGTGATCGAGCCGTTCGCCATCGAGCTTGCCAATCTCGAACGTATTTCCGAGGGTTCGGAACGGCTGGTCGAGCGCTTTTTGCCTTACGTGCGAGCTGCATGCGTTCGGCCAGAGGCTCAAGCGCATGCTCAAATCGCTCGACGCCAAGGGCATGCTCGACCCCGATACCGGGCTCTTGGCCCACGAGGCGTTCTGGCGCGATCTCAACCGCGCCGTCGGCGACGCCGAAAAGCGCGGCGTCGGGCTCTCGATCGCGCGGTTCTCGTTCGACGGCAACGACCGCCGCATCAGCCTCGATGCCGCGCGGCTCGTCGGCCGCTTGATGCGCCAGGTCGATTTCGCCTGCCGCGAAGCCGACAATTCGATTTTCGCGGTGTTCACCGAGACCGACCTGCGCGCCGCGCATGTCGTGGCGCGCCGCATCGCCAGCGTGCTCAAGAACACCATGCTGGCGCCGGACTCGCAAGAAAGGCGGCATCGATACCGCGGTGACGCTCGCCACCTTGAAGCCGACCGACAGCATCGACTCGCTGATCGCGCGGGTCGTGGGCGAGACCGCCGCCGGCTAAAGCGCGTGCGGCCGCGTCGCCCGCCAATGGCCCCTTATGGCAAGCCGCCAGCCTGGCAGACGGTATCCACCGTGCCGACATATAGGCTAGGCTCACCCGGTTCGAATCGAAGGTTTGCCGATGGCGGATAGTCCCGAAGCGCGCGCTGCCGTCCATGTCGAGGTGGTGTCCGATGTCGTGTGCCCGTGGTGCTATATCGGCAAGCGGCGGCTCGAAGGCGCTATCGCGCTCACGCCCGATGTCGACGTCACCATCAATTGGCGGCCCTATTTTCTCAACGACTGGATCCCGCGCGACGGCATCGACCGGCAGACTTATCTGGAAACCAAATTCGGCTCGGTCGAGCGTTACGGCGTGATCGCCGAGCGCATCGTCGCCGCCGCCGCGATGGAGGGGCTCGTCTACAATCCCGATCGGATCGGCCGGCAGCCCAATACGCTCGACTGCCATCGTCTCATTTTGTGGTCGCGCAGCGCCACCGATCCGGGGCGCATGAAGCAGCGGCTGATGGAGCTTTATTTCGCCGAGGGCGCCGATCTCACCGATCCCAGGGTGCTGATCCAGGCGGCGGTCGATTGCGGCATGGACGGCGACCTGGTGCGCCGGCTCCTGGCCAGCGATGCCGACATCGACCGCATCGAGACCGAAGTGACCAGCGCCAAGGAAGCCGGCATCGACGGCGTGCCGTGCTTTATCTTCGGCTCGAGCGTCATCGTCACCGGCGCGCAATCGCCGGAATATCTGGCCAGCGCCATCGAGCGCACCTCGGGCCGGCACACCCGGATGCGGGCCTAGCGCCGTCCGCCCGCCGGGCGCTTTCGCGCGCGAATGCGTCAAGCAGCGCCTCGAACGGCCTTCCCCGCGCGCATTCAGGCAAGCCACGGATGAGCAATCAACCAATCCTCAATGATATGAGGGCCAGAGTAGGAGCGATGTTCAGGCGGCATCGCTTATGACCGAGCACCTGACGACCGCAGACGCGGCAACCAAAGATCTGGCGCAAACGCTCTCCCCGCAGCTCGCCCCGGAGGGCGCCAAGGACATGTCGGCGCCCTGCCCGAAATGCCGCGCCGTCATGGTCTATGTCGCCGCGCTGCCGCATCCGGTCGCGCCGGACATGCGGCGCACGGTGTTTCTGTGCTCGCCCTGCAATCAGACCCGGAATTATTCACTGTCGGCGGCCATGGCCGAGGCTTACGCCGCACTATCCACACCGCCGCCCGAACCGGCTTAGAGCATGATCCCGAAAAGTGGATGCCGGTTTTCGGAAAAGATCATGTTCAATCAAAAAGCTAGAGCCCGGTTTTGATCCCATCAAAACCGACGAGGCTCTAGCGCCGCGGACGGCTGCGCTCGAACACCATGCTGCGGCAGATCGGCACGAAGCGCGGCGCCCGGCTGGCCTATCCGGCGTAAGCCGGCGTGCGATCGTCGGCTGCTTCGGATAGCGACACGCCGCATTCGCCGCAGCGGTAGATATGAAGGTCCGGCAGGCCTTCGGAGCGCGGCGCGATCCGCGCCAGGTGCATCGCCCGCCCGCAATTCGGGCAGGCCGGCCCGGCGGTCACCGGATGGTCGGTGGGCCGCGATAAATTCTGTATCACCAACATGGGAACCTCATGACGCTCGTCCTGGCGCATTCTCAAACGCCCGATTGAAATTCAAACAGGCGTTTGAGACGCGGTCGCGCCGGAAATAAGGTGATTTTGGGGTTTTGCAAGGGGCGAGGAGGACGCCATACGACGCGGGGATCGGCTCGGGACCTGCATGTCGGGTCTTTTCCACATATAATCTGGACCCGCACTGGTTGGGCAAATCCGATGCAGTGGCTTGCGCATGATTGACGAACCGGCTCACCATCGCCGCCGTTCGCTTCGTCTGAACGGATACGATTACGCGCAGGCTGGCGCCTATTGCATCACGATATGTACGCAGGGCCGCGCCTGTTTGTTTGGACGGGTCGTCGACGGCGCGATGCGCTTGAATGACGCGGGAGAATTGGCAGCGCGGCTATGGCACGACCTGCCGGCCCGGTTTTCCGGCCTCGACGTCGACGCCTTTGTCGTCATGCCGAACCATCTGCACGGAGTTCTCGTATTGTCGGACGTAGGGGCGCCCCTTGTGGGTGCCCTCGCCAGGGACAGGGCGGCCACAAGGGCCGCCCTTACGCGTTATATGGCTACGCCGCCCTCCTCCCCTTCTCCGCAATCCCGACTAGCGTCCGCAAAATATCCGTCGCGCCCTTCAGCCGCTCCTCCGCCGTGTCCCATTCGTCGAAGAACACGACTTTCTGGTCGGGCCGCACGCGGGCGCCGACGGGGTGCTTGGCGATGTAGGAGATGAGCCCCTCGGGATTGGCGAAGATGTTGTCGCGGAACGACAGCACCGCGCCTTTGGGGCCGACTTCGATCTTTTCGACATTGGCGCGCCGGCATAGCGATTTGATGGCGACGATCGCCAACAGATACTCGACCTCCTCCGGCAACGGGCCGAAGCGGTCGACCAGTTCGGCGCCGAAACCTTCGATGTCGCGGTCGGTCTCGATCTCGGAGAGGCGGCGATAGAGCGCAAGCCGCACCGGCAGGTCGGTGACGTAATCTTCGGGGATCAGCACCGGCGTGCCGATGGTGATTTGCGGCGACCATTTGTCGGCGACCGGCGCGGCAATCCCGGCCTTCATCGAGAGCCACCGCCTCTTCCAGCATCTGCTGATAAAGCTCGAAGCCGACTTCCTTGATGTGGCCGGACTGCTCGTCGCCGAGAAGATTGCCGGCGCCGCGGATGTCGAGATCGTGCGAGGCAAGCTGGAAGCCGGCGCCGAGCGTGTCGAGCGATTCCAGCACTTTCAAACGGCGCTCGGCCTGCGGCGTGATCTTGCGCCCGGCCGGCAGCGTGAGGAGCGCATAGGCCCGCAGCTTCGAGCGGCCGACGCGGCCGCGCAGCTGATAGATTTGCGAAAGCCCGAACATGTCGGCGCGGTGCACGATCAGCGTATTGGCGGTCGGGATGTCGAGGCCGCTTTCGATGATGGTGGTCGAGAGCAGCACGTCGAATTTGCCGTCGTAGAACGCGCCCATGATGTCTTCGAGCGCGGTCGAGGCCATCTGGCCGTGCGCCACGGCGACGCGCACCTCCGGCACGGTCTTGTCGAGGAAGGTCTTGGCGTCGGCCAAGTCTTCGATGCGCGGGCAGACATAGAACGCCTGGCCGCCGCGATAGCGCTCGCGCAGCAAGGCCTCGCGCACCGTGACCGGATCGAACGGCGACACGAAGGTGCGCACGGCGAGGCGGTCGACCGGCGGCGTGGCGATGATCGACATGTCGCGCACGCCGGACAAAGCGAGCTGCAAGCGTGCGCGGGATCGGCGTCGCGGTGAGCGTCAGCACATGCACTTCGGCGCGCAGCTGCTTGAGCTTTTCCTTATGCGCGACGCCGAAATGCTGCTCCTCGTCGACCACGATCAGTCCGAGATCCTTGAACTTGATCGATTTGCCAAGGAGCGCATGGGTGCCGATGACGATGTCGACGGTGCCCTCGGCGATGCCTTTTTTGACCGCAGCGAGTTCTTTGGCCGAGACTAGCCTGCGACGCTTGCGCGACATGGATTGGATAGCTCTTCAGCCGATCGGAAAACGTCTTGAAGTGCTGGCGGCAGAGCAGCGTCGTCGGCACCACGACGGCGACCTGCTTGCCGTTCATGGCGGCGATGAAAGCGGCGCGCAGCGCCACTTCGGTCTTGCCGAAGCCGACGTCGCCGCAGACCAGCCGGTCCATCGGCCGGCCGGAGGATAGATCGTTGTTGACGGCGGCGATGGCGGCGTCCTGGTCGTCGGTCTCCTCGTAAGGGAAGCCGGCGCAGAACTCGTCATAGACGCCGGTCTCGACGGTAAGCCGCGGCGCCTCGCGCAGTTGCCGCTCGGCCGCGACCTTGATCAATTCGCCTGCGATTTCGCGGATGCGGTTCTTCATCCGCGCTTTGCGCGTCTGCCAGGCGACGCCACCGAGCCGGTCGAGCTCGACGCCGGCCTCCTCCGAGCCGTAGCGCGACAAAAGCTCGATGTTCTCGACCGGCAGGAACAGCTTGTCGCCGCCGGCATAATGGATTTCCAGGCAATCGTGCGGCGCGCCGGCGGCCTCGATCGCGCGCAGCCCGATGAAGCGGCCGATGCCGTGGTCGACATGGACGACAAGATCGCCGGCGGACAGACTCGTTACCTCGGCAATGAAATTGTCGGCGCGCTTGGCTTGCCGGCGGCTGCGCACCAGCCGCTCGCCCAAAATGTCTTGCTCGGTGATCAGCGCGACATCGGCGGTCTCGAAACCGGATTCGACGCCGAGCACCGCGAGCGCCACTTGCGGACGCGGCAAAGCCGAGCGCAGCCGGCCATGACGCAACCGGCGCGAGATTAAGAAGCCCGTGTTCGCGAAGCACATGCGACATGCGTTCGCGCGAGCCGTCGCTCCACAGCGCGATCACCGCGCGCTTGCCGGCGGCTTGCAGCGCCTGCACATGCTTGCCCACCGCTTCGAACACATTGGCGCCCGGGGTGGCGCGTTCGGCGGTGAAATTGTGGCCGGCATGCGCGCCGATTTCGATGACCTCGCGCCTCGTTCCGGGGCGGCGAAGCGAAGAGCTCAGCCGCGCCAGCGCGGATTTTTCCAGCCGCTCGTGCCATTCGCCTTCGGCGAGATAGAGCCGGTCGGGCGGCAGCGGCTTATAGAGCGCGCCGCTGCCGCCGGAATGATCGAGCGCTTCCTTGCGCGCCTGATAGTAGTCCTCGATCTGCGCCAGCCGTTCGTGGGCGGCCTCCTCGGCCAGCGGCTCGATGGCGATCGGGCTGCCGTCGACATAATCGAACAGCGTTTCCATCTGTTTGTGGAACAGCGGCAGCCAATGCTCCATGCCGGCATAGCGTCGGCCTTCGCTGACGGCCTCGTAGAGCATGTCGTCGGGCCCCGCCGCGCCGAAGGCCGCGACATAGCCGGTGCGGAACGCGCGGATGGTGTCGCTGGTCAGCTGGAACTCCGCCATCGGGACCAGATCGAGCGCGCGCAAGTCGGCGTCGGTGCGCTGCGTCTCCGGATCGAAGCTGCGGATCGATTCCAGCGTGTCGCCGAAGAAATCGAGCCGCACCGGCTCGTCCATGCCGGGCGCGAACAGATCGACGATGCCGCCGCGCACGGCATAATCGCCGGCTTCGCGCACCGTGGCGGCGCGATTAAAGCCGTTGAGATCGAGCCAGGTGGTGATGCCGGCCATCGGCAGAATGTTGCCGGGCGCCGCCGAGAGCGATTGCTTGGCGAGAGAATCGCGCGGCGGCACCCGCTGCAGCGCGGCATTGACGGTGGTCAGCAGCACGGCCGGATGCTCGCGGCCCGTGACGCGGGAGAGGCGCGCCAGCGTCATCATGCGGGCCGCCACCACGGCGGCGTGCGGCGATACCCGGTCATACGGCAGGCAATCCCAGGCCGGAAATTCCAGCACCTCGATGTCGGGGGCAAAGAAGGCGAGCGCGCGCGAGGCCGTCGCCATGCGCGGGCCGTCGCGGCAGACGACCGCAAGCGAAATCGCCGGCGGCTTGGCGGCGGACGCGATAGCGCGGGCAAGATCGGCCAGCACCAGGCCTTCGGCGCCGTCGGCGATGCCGGCAAGCGTCAGTACTCGCCCGGGCGTTAGCCGCTCAGCCGGCGATTTGAGCAGCGCGGTTTGGGGAACCTGTCGTGCCATCTAGGCTTTGGGCTCCGCCGCGGCCAAATCATGAAGGCTGGCATGAAAGCCGATGAGCTGGCGCAGCACCGCGGTGTCGTAGTCGGCGGGCACCGTCTCGGCGCCGACCACCCAGGCGTAAAGCGACGTCATTGGGCACTTCGATCAGCCGCTCGAACTGGTCGAGGGAAGCCTCGTCGAACTTGTCGATAAAGGCATCGGCAAAGCGGCCGACGATGAGGTCGGTCTCGCGCACGCCGCGCCGCCAGGCCCGAAACAACAGCCGGCGGCGGCGCACATCCAGTCCTTGGCTCGAACGTTCCGTCATCGTGCTGCCTTTGTAAAAGCCAAACGCCAAAAGCCCGGACGCGGCCGGGCGAGCGGTATATAGAGGGCGAGCGTGAAGAATGTCAGCGGCGATTGTGCCCATCCCGGGGGTGATCGGCGCTAAAATGACCAACATTTCCCGGACGCGGTGCAGCGCGTCAGCGGTGCACCGCAGATCCGGGATCGTCGCGCACTCCGCGTTTGAGACGATCCCGGGTCTGCAGCGCATCACTCCGTGCTGCGCTTCGCCCGGGAGACGCCAATAGGATGCTATGCGCCCACCGGTCCTCAATCCGTTTTTTGCCTCACTGTCAGCGCTGCCCGGCATCGGGCCGAAGCTGGAAAAGCTGTTCGCCCAGCTTTTGGCGCGCGACGGCGAGCGGCCGCGGGTCGTCGATCTGCTGTTTCACCTGCCGACCGGCTTCGTCGACCGGCGCAACCAGCCGAAACTGTCCGAGGTCGTGCCCGACACCGTGGTGACGGTTGCGGTCACCGTCGACCAGCACCGGCCGCCGCCGTCGAACCGGCCGCGCGCGCCCTACAATATCGACACCTTCGACGACACCAACACGCTGATGATCACCTATTTCAACGCGCGGCGGGATTATCTGGAGAAGCAATATGCCCGAGGGCGAGCTGCGCTACGTGTCGGGCACCGCCACGCTCTATGACGGCCATTTGCAGATGGTGCATCCCGACCGCGTGGTCGACGCCGCAGGATTTGCCAGCCTGCCGCTGATCGATCCGGTCTATCCGTTGACCGAGGGGCTGCATCCGAACCAGGTGCGCAAGGCGATTGATCTCGCGCTCGAGCGGCTGCCGGCGCTGCCGGAATGGCAGGATGCGGCCTGGCTCAAGCGCAACGATTATCCGAGCTTCGCCGACGCCTTGCGCGTGCTGCATCGGCCGACCGCGCCAGAGGATATCGAACCGACAAGCACAGCCTGGTCGCGGCTTGCCTATGACGAATTGTTGGCGAGCCAGCTGGCGCTGGCGCTCCTTCGCGCGCATATGCGGCTACGCGCCGGCCGCGGCAGCGCAGCCGAAGGTTTATTACGCGCGCGCATCGTGAACGCGCTGCCCTATGCGCTTACCCCGTCGCAAGTCCGTGCGGTCGCCGACATTATTGCCGATCTGGCGCAGCCGGCGCGCATGCTCCGGCTCCTCCACGGCGACGTCGGCTCGGGCAAGACGGTGGTGGCGCTCCTCGCCGCCGCGCATGTGATCGAAGCTGGCCGGCAGGCGGCGTTCATGGCGCCGACCGAAATCTTGGCGCGGCAGCATTTCGCCACTATCGCGCCGCTCGCCAAGGCCGCCGGCCTGCGGCTCGCCATCCTCACCGGGCGCGAGCGCGGCCGCGAGCGCGACGACATTCTCGCAAGTCTTGCCGCCGGCGATATCGACCTCATCGTCGGCACCCATGCGCTGTTCCAGGAGAACGTCGCGTTCCGCGATCTCGCTTTGGCGATCGTCGACGAGCAGCACCGATTCGGCGTGCACCAGCGGCTGGCGCTCGCTCACAAGGGCGAAGCGGTCGATCTTCTGGTGCTCACGGCGACGCCGATTCCGCGCACGCTGGTGCTGACCTATTTCGGCGACATGGACATTTCCGAATTGCGCGAGAAGCCGGCCGGGCGGCAGAAGATCGATACGCGCGCGGTGCCGCTCGATCGTCTGACGGAAGTGATCGAGGCGATAGCGCGCGCGCTCGACGCCGGGCGGCGCGTCTATTGGGTCTGTCCGCTGGTCGAGGAATCCGAAAGCATCGATCTCGCCGCCGCCGAGGAGCGCTTCGCCGCTCTGCAAAAGCGCTTCGGCGATGCGGTCGACATCGTGCATGGCCGCATGCGCGGGCCCGACAAGGACCGCGCCATGGAGCGCTTCGCCAAAGGTGAAACGCGGCTCCTGGTCGCCACCACGGTGATCGAGGTCGGCGTCGACGTGCCGGAAGCGAGCGTGATGGTGATCGAGCACGCCGAGCGCTTCGGGCTCGCGCAACTGCATCAATTGCGCGGCCGCATCGGCCGCGGCGCCGAGCGCTCGACCTGCATCCTGCTCTACAAGTCGCCGCTTGGCGCGACCGCCAAAGCGCGGCTCGCCATCCTGCGCGAGACCGAGGACGGCTTCCGCATCGCCGAGGAAGATCTCAAGCTGCGCGGCGAAGGCGACCTGCTCGGCGTGCGCCAAAGCGGCGAGCCGGGCTTTCGCATCGCCCGGCTCGAGTTTCACGGCAAGCTCCTTGGCGCGGCGCGCGACGACGCGACGCTCATCCTGACGCGCGATCCGAAGCTGACATCGCCGCGCGGCCAGGCGCTGCGCGATCTGCTTTATCTGTTCGCCCGCGACGAGGCGATCAGGTTATTGGATGCCGGGTAAAGCGGCCGGTATTCTTCGGCTGATGGCATGAGGCCGGTCACAGCCCATTGGGATTCCAATCGAAACAGCGCTTGAACCTTTCTGCTGCGTCCCTGTCCCACCGTTAAGTGGACCCCCACGTCCAGGTGGAACCCAAACGCGGAGAAAGTGTCATGAAATGCTCGAATCCCGATTGCAACCACGGTATCGGCCTCGTTTCTTACCGGCGCGGCTTGTTCGGCAAGGGGCGCTACTGTTCAAGGCAGTGCCGCAGCACCTTTGTGGCCGAGCAGCCGAAACAGCCGCAACGGAAACGGAACGCCACGACCTATTTCGAGTGGCTTTTCCTGCAGCCGATTGAGAATCCTCGGCCGATCCTGATGCCCGTTCGTGCCAGGGCGCGTTAGTTCCCGGCTCCCGGCACCGGAGCGGCGCGTGCGTCAGCTATACATGTTTCATCGGCCGGCGGATCGCCAAGCACCGATTTGCCTCGACGGATACGATCCAGGCGCGCTTTATTCCACCGCGCTCGGCTCCGCCTGGCGCGCTGTCTGCGCGGCGCGGGCGGTTTCGGCGAGCGCAGCGAGCTTACCTTGGCTCTGCTGCCCATCGCCGCCGGGCTGCACCATGCCGGCCGACATGATCAGCGTCATCGCCTGCTCCACCGTGATGTCGAGATCGATGACGTCGCGCTTCGGCACGTAAAAGAAAAACCCGGTCGTCGGATTGGGCGTGCACGGCATGAACGCCGAGACATGCTCGGTCGTCGGCAGCCGCTCGGAGATTTCCGCGGTCGGCGATTGGGTCAAAAATACCAGCGACCACATGCCGGGCGAGGGAAATTCGACCAGGCCGACGCGGCGGAAGCTGGAATCCGACTTCGAGAACAAAGTCTCGAAAATCTGCTTGGCGGTGCGGTAGATCGGCCGCACGATCGGCATGCGGCTCAAGATGCTCTCGCCGAAACCGACCAGCTTGCGGCCGATCAAATTGGCGGTGAGGAAGCCGAGCAGCGTCAGCGCCGTAAAGGCAACGATCAGGCCGGCGCCGGGGATGTTGACCGGCAGGTAGGTTTCCGGCCGGTACGCCACCGGAATGATCGGCCGCACCAGATTGTCGACCCAGGTCACGAACCACCAGATCAGCCACAGCGTCACTGCCACCGGGCCGGCGACGATCAGTCCGGTCAAGAAATAGGTGCGGATGCGGCTGACGAAGCCGGGCGAGGCTTTGCCTGGCGGCGTCAGTTGAGTGTTTCGACTGGTGTCGTTGGTCATCGATTCTGTCGCGGTTGCCGGCTGCCGAAATATAGCGCCCGATGGGACGATTTGCACGGCCGCCGCCGCATCGGTCCGCAGCGCGCGGTGCGACGGGCGCGGCCTATTCCACCGTCACCGATTTGGCCAAGTTGCGCGGCTGATCGACGTCGGTGCCCATGATGACGGCGGTGTGATAGGCGAGAAGCTGCACCGGCACGGCATAAACCAGCGGCGCCACCGCCGCGTGCACGGTCGGCAAAGTCAGCGTCACCACCGATTGACCGTCATTGGCCGCGGCCGCGCCCTGCGCATCGCTCATCAGGATCAGCCGGCCGCCGCGCGCGGCGACTTCCTGCATGTTGGAAACGGTTTTCTCGAACACCTTGTCATGCGGGGCGATCACGATCACCGGCATGTTCTCGTCAATGAGCGCGATCGGGCCGTGCTTGAGCTCGCCGGCGGCATAGCCTTCGGCATGGATGTAGGAGATTTCCTTGAGCTTGAGCGCGCCTTCGAGCGCGATCGGATAGCTGGTGCCGCGGCCGAGATAAAGCACGTCGCGGCACTTGGCGAGATCGCGCGCCAGCTGCTCGATCTGCGGCTCGAGCGCGAGCGCCTCGTTGAGATGCCGCGGCATTTCGATCAGCGCCCGGACCAGCGTCTTCTCGTCGCTTGCGGCGAGCACGCCGCGGGCGCGGCCGGCGGCGATCGCCAGCGCCGCAAACGCCGCCAGCTGGCAGGTGAAAGCCTTGGTCGAAGCGACGCCGATTTCCGGTCCGGCCAGCGTCGGCATCACGATGTCGCTGTCGCGCGCGATGCTCGAATTCGGCACATTGACGATCGAAAGGACGTGCTGCTTTTGCGCCCGCGCATAGCGCAGCGAGGCGAGCGTGTCCGCGGTCTCGCCCGATTGCGAGACAAAGATCGCAAGGTTGCCCGGGGCGAGCGGCACATCGCGGTAACGGAATTCCGAAGCGATATCGACTTCGACGGGCAATTGCGCGAACTGCTCGAACCAGTAGCGCGCCACCATGCCGGCGTAATAGGCGGTGCCGCAGGCCGCGATGGAGATGCGGTTGAGCGTCTTGAAATCGAACGGCAGCGCAAACGGCAATGCCACGCGCTCGGCGGCCATGTCGATATAGTTCGCCAGCGTATGGCCGACGACTTCGGGCTGCTCGAAAATCTCCTTGGCCATGAAATGGCGGTGGTTGCCTTTGTCGATGCGCAGCACCGAGGCCTGCGATTTGAGCACCGCGCGATGCACCACTTTGCCGTCGCGGTCGTGGATCTCGGCGCCGCCGCGCGTCACGATCACCCAGTCGCCGTCCTCGAGGTAACTCACCGTGTCGGTGAACGGCGCCAGCGCAATGGCGTCGGAGCCGATATACATCGCGCCGTCGCCGAAACCGACCGCGAGCGGCGAGCCTTGGCGGGCGCCGATCAAAAGGTTCTCCTCGCCGGCAAACAAAAACGCCAGCGCGAAGGCGCCGCGCAACCGCGGCAGCGCCGCCTTGACCGCGGCGACCGGCGAAGCGCCGCGCCGCATCTGCGCGGTGACCAGATGCGCGATGACTTCGGTGTCGGTATCGGTTGAGAATTTGGCGCCCTGGCTTTCCAGCTCGCGGCGCAGCTCGCTGAAATTCTCGATGATGCCGTTGTGCACCACCGCGAGCTTGTCGGTGGCGTGCGGGTGCGCGTTGTTCTCGGTCGGCCGGCCGTGGGTCGCCCAGCGGGTGTGGCCGATGCCGATGGTGCCGGTAAGCGGTTGGCGCGACAGCAGGGCTTCGAGATTTTTCAGTTTGCCCTCGGCGCGCCGGCGCACGAGCTTGCCGGCTTCGAGGGTGGCGACGCCGGCAGAGTTGTAGCCGCGATATTCGAGGCGTTTGAGCGCATCGATGAGCTGCGGCGCCGCCGGCTCCTGCCCGATCACTCCGATAATGCCGCACATCTTGCCGAAAATACCCTTGCCGCCGCAGCGCCGTTAACTCTTAAAGCGGAACCATTTAAATCCCGACAATCAAAATAGTTTTCGATTGATGACAGATTCGGCGGCGCAGCCGCTCAATCGCGCGAATGGGCCTTCTTTTTGCCGAGCGATTTTAGCCCACGCAAGCGAGACGCCCAGCCTTGCTTAACGGTCTGGCGGGCGCGGGCCAAGGCCAGGGCGTCCGCCGGCACGTTTTCGGTGATCACCGAGCCGGAACCGATATAGGCGCCCTCGCCGATCTCGACCGGCGCCACCAGCGACGAATTCGAGCCGATGAAGGCATCCTTGCCGATCGTGGTGCGATGCTTGTCGGCGCCGTCGTAATTGCAGGTGATGGTGCCGGCGCCGACATTGGCATTGGCGCCGACAAAAGCGTCGCCGATGTAACTTAAGTGATTGGCCTTGGCGCCGGCTTCGACGACGGCTTCCTTGAGCTCGACGAAATTGCCGATGCGAGCGCCGTCGCCGAGCCGCGTGCCCCGCCGCAGCCGCGCGAACGGTCCGACCGAAACGCCTTTGCCGACATGCGCGCCGGTCAGATGCGAGAACGAGCGGATGACCGCGCCGTCCTCCACCGTCACCTTCTCGCCGAACACCACATAGGGCTCGACCACCACGTCGCGGCCGAATGTGGTGTCGGCGCAAAGAAACACGGTCTCCGGCGCGATCAGCGTGACGCCGGCGTCGAGCGCGGCCTTGCGCAGGCGCTGCTGCGCCACGCTTTCCGCTTCGGCGAGTTGGCTTTTGGTGTTGATGCCGCGCACGTCGTCCTCCTCGACTTCGACCGCGACCGCGCGGAGCTTCATGCCGCGCGCGATCTCGACCGCATCGGTCAGATAAAATTCGCGTTTGCGATTGTGGTCGCCGATCCGCTCCAGGATGGCAAGCGCGCTATTGCCGGCAAGCGCCATCAGCCCGCCATTGCACAGCGCGATGGCGCGTTCGCCGGCGCTGGCGTCGGCCTCCTCGCGGATGGCGACGAGGTCGTCGCCCTGCATGATCAGACGCCCATAGCCGGTCGGATCGGCGGGGCGAAAGCCGGCAACCGCAAGCGCCGCGCCCGCGGCGAGCGGCGCGCGCAACCGCGACAGCGTTGCCGGGCGAATGAGCGGCGTGTCGCCATAGACGATCAGGATGTCGTCGGTGCCGCGTTCGATGGCCGCCTTCGCGGCGAGCACCGCATGCGCGGTGCCACGGCGTTCGCGCTGAATGAATGTGGCGGCATCCGGCAGGACGCGCCGCGCTTCACCGGCCACGTCGTCCTGCCCGGGACCGATGACGACGGCGGTCGCGGTGACGCCCGATTGGGCGACCGCATCGAGGACGTGGGCGAGCAGCGATTGTCCGGTCACCGCGTGCAGCACTTTGGGCCGCGCCGAGGACATGCGCGTGCCCTCGCCGGCCGCCAACACGATCGCCAAACACGTCCGGTCAGCCGTCCGGCCTTCCATCGGTAGCCTCCGCGGCGTTGTCTTAGCCGAGGCGACCCGCCGCCGAAAGCCGCGAATTTCGTTGCGGCAAGCCGCGGCAAATCCGGCCACAGCGTTCCCCGGAACACGCGGGATAAGAGAATTCTGCTAGTTTTTAGCACTGATTCGGTGAGGAACCGTCGGTGCGGAACATGGTCGATCTTGCCGAGGCGCTGAAAGCAGAACGGCCAGGTTTTGCTGGAACCCCACGGCTTGACGCGCCGCTCGGCGACAAACGCGGTGCGGCCAAACGGCCATTCACCATGCAAGCCCTGCAGCGTCTCGCCGGCTGGGGCGCCGCGGCCGCTGCCGCGGTGCTCGTTGTGGTGCTGGCGAGCCGCAGCGACGTCGCCGCCGATCGCATCGCACTTGTCCTTCATCACTCAAAGCTGGCGGCGACGCCGCCGTTCGACGCGCAAGCCGCGACGGAGCAGCTCGCCGCGACGGTGCGCGGACTGAAAGCCAACGATGAAGCACTCACATCGCGGCTGGCCGCCGTCGAACACGACATGGATGACTTCACCGGATCGATCACCAAACAGATCAAGGCGGTCGATGCGAGCCGGCATGTCGAGGACGGACCGTCCGTGGTGGCCACCGCCGCAGCTTCGGCGTCGATGCTTGCGCCGGCCGACATCCCGTCCGCCGCTGCACCTGCATCCGTGCCTGTGCCCATGCCAGCGCCCATGCCTGCGCCGGGCTCGACCAAGGCGGCCGAAGGGTCGACCTTGCCGCCGCTGCCGAAGACCGCATTCGGCATCGACATCGGCAGCGGCCTGACGCTGCAAGCGCTGCGCACGCGCTGGGCGACGATCCGCACCGCTCATCCGCAGCTCTTTGAAGGCTTTGGAGCCGATCATCAGCGTGCGCGAAGTGCCCCACAGCACCCGGATCGAGCTGCGGCTCGTCGCCGGACCCATCGCGCAGCCCGGAACCGCGGCGGAACTCTGCGCGCAACTCGCCGCACTTGGCCTGTACTGCCAGCCGACGATCTACGACGGTCAGCACCTGGCGCTGCGCTAAAGCCGTTGTTCCGGGACGCGAGCGAGGCTCGCGGGCCTGGAATCCATAATCACGATTTGAACCGAAAGGCGCTCTGCATTGAGCCGGGGGACGCGGCGGATGAAATAAAATATCATCTTCGGTGTTCATAACGGAGAGTCAGCGCAATCCAAAGGAGACCGCGTCATGAAGTGGCTTCTCTTTGTTTTAGGGCTTGTCGCGATGACGACCGCGATCGGCACGCGCGCGCAGGCGCAAAACTATCCGTGGTGCGCGCGATACAGCTTCCGGGACGGCGCGACCTGCGGCTTCACGAGCTTTGCACAATGCATGGCCACCGTGAGCGGGATCGGCGGCTTCTGCGAAGCCAACAACTTATACCCACCGCCCCATCCGGCCGCGAAACCGGGAAGGCACCCATGAAGTTGTGGCCCGCGGTTTTTGGCCTGACTGCCGCGGCCGTGTTCGGCACGCCGGCGCAAGCGCAAAATTATCCATGGTGCGCGGACTACGGCGGCGGCGACATGGGCGGCGGCATGAATTGCGGTTTTGTCAGCTTCCAGCAATGCCTGACCACGGTGCAAGGGATGGGCGGGTTCTGCGAGCGCAATACGCTCTATCAGCCCCCGCCCGGGCCGCATCCGCCGACGCGCGCGCAACGGCAGTCTCCCAATTAAACGGATTTAGCCCGCGAGCGCCGTCTCCGCGAGCCGCACCCAATACGAGGTGCCGAGCGGGATCGCTTCGTCGTTGAAATCGTAGGCCGGGTGATGCAGCCCGGCGCTGTCGCCGTTGCCGACGAAGATGAAGGCGCCCGGCCGCTCGTTGAGCATGAAGGCGAAATCTTCCGCCCCCATCACCGGCGGTAATGCCGTGTCTACCCGGTCTTTGCCGGCGATCTCGCGGGCGACGTCGGCGGCGAATGCGGTCTGCCGCTCGTGATTGACCACCACCGGATAGCCGTTGGTGTAGGTGATTTTCGCGGTGGCGCCGTAAAGCTGCGCGGTGCCTTCGATCACCGCGGCGATGCGCCGGTGCAAAAGCTCGCGCACCTGCGGGGTGAGGCTGCGCGCGGTGCCCTTGAGCTTGGCGTGCTGCGGAATGACGTTGTCGGTATGGCCGGCCTGGAACATGCAGATCGACACCACGGCGGATTCCAGCGGATCGACATTGCGCGCCACGATCGACTGCAACTGGTTGATGATCTGGGCGCCGACCAAGATCGTGTCGATCGCCAGATGCGGCCGCGCCGCGTGGCCGCCTTTGCCTTCGATGTCGATCTCGATGTGGTCGGCCGCGGCCATCATCGGGCCGGGGCGGATGGCGAATTGGCCGAGCGGGATGCCCGGATAATTGTGCATGCCGTAGACCTCGTCGATGCCGAACCGGCTGATGAGACCATCCTTGATCATCGCCGCGGCGCCGGCGCCGCCCTCCTCCGCGGGCTGGAAAATCACCACTGCGGTGCCGGCAAAATTGCGCGTCTCGGCGAGGTATTTTGCGGCGCCGAGCAGCATGGCGGTGTGCCCGTCATGGCCGCAGGCGTGCATCTTGCCGGGCACCGTCGATTTATACGGCAGGCCGGTTTCTTCCTCGATCGGCAGCGCATCCATGTCGGCGCGCAGGCCGAGGACCTTTTTTCCGGGCTTGCGGCCGCGGATGACGCCGACCACGCCGGTGCGGCCGATGCCGGGAACGACCTCGTCGCAGCCGAAGCTTTTGAGCTTGTCGGCGACGGAAGCCGCGGTGCGGTGCACATCGTAGCGCAGCTCCGGATGGGCATGCAGATCGTGCCGCCATTCCTTGATCTCGGCGTGCAGATCGGCGACGCGGTTGACGATCGGCATGGCAAACGTCCTTGTTGTGTGGCTCACTTGGGGCGATTTACTTGGGCGACTAAGCCCAATCTAGCAAAGCCGGCGGGAAAAAGCGCGCAATTGGCGCGCAACGGCTGGTAAATGCCGGCCGAGTTAAGTATCTGATCCGGCAGGTGGAGCGCGTAGCTCAGTTGGTAGAGCACGTGACTTTTAATCACGGGGTCGAGGGTTCGAGCCCCTCCGCGCTCACCAATAAAACCGGGCATTTTTGGATTTCTCTACCCCGGCGACGGCCACCGAAAAAGCCAATCCGAAAAGCGAAGCCGAAAAAGCGAACCTTTGTGACGGCCGTCACTTCGCGCCGCCGCGGGCACGGTATTGTACCGTTATCGAATTCAGGAGGTCGCTATGGCAGCCACGAAGCAAGTCGGTAAGCGGTTCGCCCGATGGTTCAAGACTTTCCGGGACAATAACCGGCCGCCGCACCGGTACCACGAGTACAGCCTTTACGACGCCTGATCGAAAGCAACGTCCCCCCATCCCAATTGTTTCCTGCCCGCCCGAGACTCCCCCTCGGGCGGGTTCGCTTTTGCGGCATGCCTGGAGCGAACGCGCCATGCGATTTGCCAGCTTCAATTTGACAAGCGCCTGCTTACATCTCAATGCGTTACGCTGAATTTCCGGATGCAAAGACCGTATGGCGAATGACGACAACCAAAAGGCCAACCAGCGCCACTCGATGATCGCGTTGGGCGTTGTCGTGGTCTTGTTCGTGGTCGGCTGGATTTTGGCGCGCGAACTCTACGCCAACGGCAAGATCGAGGATTGCGTCATGTCCGGCCGCACCAATTGCGTGCCGATCGACAGCCAGTCGCACTGAAGCTGGCGAGTGCCGTTGCGGAAGCCGGACAAAAAAATCACGAGGCTTTCACGCCGCCGTCGCGCTGGTGCCATAGACGGCGGCTTATGTCGCAATGTCAGGGTTGCGGTGAGGGTGCGTCCGTCGAGGAGGATCGACGATGATCGTCCAATCCGCGTGCCAAATCTCCGCGTGCCAAGTTCGAGCGCCACGGTTATTGGCGAGCGAAAATCTGAGCCGGCCGAAGTGCCCGCGTTGCGGCAGTGTCTTGCTGGTCGCCGAGGAATCCCGCTTCGACGCCAGTGCTTGCAATGCGATGGGACGGATCGACCACGATTGGTCCTGCGACGACTGCGGCAACACGTTCGCCACCTCTATCCGACTGTATCCGCGTTAGACGAAAGCCTGATAAAAGCCGCGTAACGGGCTCTGTCAATTCAGTAATTTAAGTGTTTGCGTCCCGCAACGGGCTGCGATACCCCGGCCGACGGCCTAGTGCGGGCGGCGATAACAAGCAATAATGCCGCCCGACCCGGTGTTTGTGCCGTTGTCGCGAAACCGTCCAGGAGGATCACATGCGTCAAATGTTCGATCGTCGATCAGTTTTAGGAATTTGCGTCGGCAGTGCCGCCGGCGCCGCGCTGTTGGCGTCTGGCGCGCCGAGCTATGCCGCCACCACGGCGTTTAAGGCCGATCTGAAAGGTGCGAGCGAAGTTCCGCCGAACACCACGGCCGGAACCGGCTCGGTGACCGCGACCTACGATCCGGCGACCAAGGAATTGAGCTACAGCGGTAGCTTCTCGGGTACTACCGGCCCGGTGATGGCGGCCCATTTCCACGGCCCGGCCGAGCCCGGCAAGAACGCCGGCGTCCAGATCTGGATTTCGGAAAAAGGCAAGGAATTCGCGAGCCCGTTCAAAGGTTCGGTGAAATTGACCGACGCGCAGGCCGCCGACCTGATGAACGGTCAGTGGTACGTGAATCTACATACTAAGGCGAATCCTGGCGGCGAACTGCGCGGCCAGTTGGTAAAGTCGTAACCGCGCTGGGACGTCGCGTTTTTACCAGTGCGTCATGTGACCCGCCGATCCTGCGTATCATGGATCGGCGGGTTCGTTTTTTTGTTCGAGCGAGTTCCCAGCCAAGCGCTATTGCCGGGGGATATGCGCGGGCGGTCTATTGGCTCGCAATATCGCGCTTGGCCGACCATTGCTCGGTCGTTTGCGCCACGTAGTCGGCCAATCGTCCTGCCGCGATCGCAGCGCGCGCACCCGCCATCAGCTCCTGGTAGTAGAACAAATTGACGATCGACAAAAGCGTACCGCCGAGCGCTTCGCCGGCCTTAACAAGGTGATGCAGGTAGGCGCGGGAAAAATCCCGCGCCGCCGGACAACGGCTCTCGGCATCGAGCGGCCGCGCATCCTCGGCATGGCGCGCATTCTTGATATTGATAGGGCCGAAGCGGGTGAAGGCAAGCCCGTGGCGGCCGTTGCGCGTCGGCAAGACGCAATCGAACATGTCGATGCCGCGCGCGACCGCGGCCAGAAGGTCCGCCGGCGTGCCGACGCCCATGAGATAGCGCGGCCGCTCCGCCGGTAGCGCCGGCGCGGTCGCCGCGACGACCGTGCGCATCGTTTCCGGCGCCTCGCCGACCGCAAGCCCGCCGATGGCGTAGCCGTCGAAACCGATATCGATCAGCGCAGCCGCGCTTTGCTCGCGCAAGCCTTGATCGTCGCCGCCCTGCACGATGCCGAACAAGGCGCGGCCGGCAGACGCGCCTTCGAATGCGCGCTTGCAGCGCTCCGCCCAACGCAGCGACAGCCGCATGGCGCGCTCGATTTCGGATTTGTCGGCGGGCAGGCTCACGCATTCGTCGAGTTGCATGGCGATATCGGAGCCGAGCAGGTTTTGCACCGCAATGGCGCGCTCCGGCGAAAGCTCGACCATGGCGCCGTCGATATGCGAGCGGAACGTCACGCCCGCTTCGGCGACTTTGCGCAACGGCGCAAGCGACATCACCTGAAAGCCGCCGGAATCGGTGATGATCGGATAGGGCCAATGCATGAATTCATGCAAGCCGCCGAGCGCGGCGACGCGTTCGGCGCCCGGGCGGAGCATCAGGTGATAGGTGTTGGCGAGCATGATATCGGCGCCGGACGCGCGCACGTCGTCGTGATGCACGCCTTTGATCGCGCCCTGGGTGCCGACCGGCATGAAGGCGGGTGTGCGCACCACGCCATGCGCGGTCGCGATTTCGCCGCACCGCGCGCCGCCGTCGGTTGCGATCAGGCGGAAGGAGAATGGCTGCTGCATCGCTGTGTCATGACGGGCGATTTACTGGGCGATTTACTGGGCATTCGCACGTCGCTAAACTCCGATCAAATCAAAAGGGGCGGTCCCCCGCCAAGGAGATAGACCATGGCTTATACGCTTGACCAGTTTGCGGCCGACTGCCGCGCCGCGCTTCTTAAAGATGCCGGCCCCGCCGGCCGCGAGCTGGTCCGCCAATACACCGAAAAAGCCTGCGCCGACCCGGAATTTGTCGCCCTGCATCTCGGCCCGGATGCGGATGCCGAACGGGCAATCCTCTATGAAGATCCGGATCTGCACTTCTGCATCCTCGCCCATGTTTACAAAGGGGCGAAGAGTAGCTCGCCGCACGATCACGGGCCGAGCTGGGCGATCTACGGCCAGGCTGTTGGCGTCACCGAAATGACCGACTGGCGGAAGCTTGCGATGCCGGCCAATGGACAGCCCGGAAAAGTCGCAAAAATCCGTTCCTATAAAATGACGCCGGGGATGGCCTATTTGTACGACGAGGGCGTCTTGCACTCGCCGCGCCGCGAGACCGACACCCGGTTGATCCGTATCGAAGGCATCGATCTCGCCAAAGTGACGCGCGACAAATACGAGGTCGCGGCCTAACGGCTAAGCTCCGCCAGGCTGGCGCGACAGTGAGCGCCCGTGCGCCGGTCGGCGGCCCCGGTTATTGGCAAGAGGAATTGCCAAAGGGATTCGTGCCGGGGTGATTGCCCAGGCACTGCAGAGGCGGTTTGCAAGCGGGATACCAGTTCTTGAGGCCAGGGTTTGTGGCGTTGACGGTCGGCGTGTTCCAACCGACCGGATAGTTGCAAGGGCAGTGAAGCAGACCGATGGGCGCGCCCTTCGCGCCTTGGGGGCAGGCGCTGGTACTTGAACCGCCCGATCCGCCGCCGGTCGTCGCAGCGCCGCCCGAATAGTCGCCACTGACGGTCGCAAAGCCGAAGTTCTTGGAGGCGGAATTCCAGGACCAGGTGGCGAAGTTTGAGTTCATCACCTGATAATTCCCGGCCGGCACGGCGATATTCACATTTGCCGTCCAGTTGACGTCAGGCGCACCGCCCTGGCCGGGTGAGCCCACTGCGTTGAAGGGGCCGAACTTGGCGCGGGTAACGGTGTTGAACAGCGTAATCGTCCCGGGCTTCGCCCCGCGCCCGTTGTTCCAGTGGTAGGTAACAAGCTCGGTGACGTGAGCCGGCGCTGTGAGGCGGCAGGGGGTGGCGTGGCTGGAGGGGTTGTTGCGCACCGCCTGCGTGTTGGCGTTGCTGCACAGGACCGCGGACTGAGCCGGCGAAATGTTGCCCGCATTTGCGTCGAGAACCAATGCGCAGACCAGGATGGCAATTGCCTTCACGAGATTGTTGGACATGGCCGTTCTCCCTTGCTCTCTAGTAACGACTGGCCGTGTGGGAGCTGGCTGCGGCACGCTGAGCGGGATTGGCGTCCCATGCCCGCGGCAAGAGTGCCGGCAAGGCGACGCCAATTTCTGAAAAATGTAATGCCCGCGCATCATTCGCCCC
The DNA here is from genome assembly GCA_963816565.1 of uncultured Alphaproteobacteria bacterium. Classification (GTDB taxonomy): domain Bacteria; phylum Pseudomonadota; class Alphaproteobacteria; order Rhizobiales; family Xanthobacteraceae; genus BOG-931. The sequence goes on from CAWFLM010000039.1 coordinate 107,632, forward strand.
CAGCGGGTAGGCCTAGCGAACCACTACTCGTGTGGAAGAGCAATAGGGTCGTCGCCTATCGCGCGGAGCCGCCCAAGCGATACCGAGGCATCTGTGGCGTACCGGTGACTTGACGCTGTATGGATTAGGATCGTCGTTCCGATGGGAAGGACCGCATGAGGTCGCTAGGTGCGATAAAAGCGGCGCTTGCCGGCGCCGCGGCGATTGCGCTCGGCACCGCCGCCGTGGCGGCGGAATGGCCGACGCGATCCGTCACGGTGGTAAGTCCGTTTGTCGGCGGCACGACCTGTGACTTCGTTGCGCATATCGTGCTCGATCAGGTCGGGCGGCAGCTCGGCCAGCCCTTTGTCTTGGACAACCGGCCCGGCGGCGACGGCTCCGTCGGCGTCGTCTCGGTGGTGAAAGCCGCGCCCGACGGTTACACCTTGCTGTTGAGCACCTCGTCGATGAGCGCCGCGGTCATTCTGCACAAATCGCTGCCTTACGACGCGCGGCACGATCTCGAACCGGTGGCGATGTTCGGCGGCGAGCCGAGCCTGTTACTCGCGGCGCCGGGCAAGGGCATTTCGAACGTCGACGACCTCGTGGCGGCAGCCAAGGCCAATCCCGGCAAGCTCAAATTCGCTTCCGTCGGCATCGGTTCGGCCTCGCATCTCGCGGGCCTGCGCTTCGGCCAGGTGGCGGAACTGAATGTCCAGCACGTGCCCTATCCTGGGCCGGTCGAGGCGCTCAACGATCTGGCGGCCGGGCGCGTCGATTTCTACTTCGTGCCGATCACGCCTGCACTGCCGTTGGCCGCGCAGGGCAAGGCGGTGCCGCTCGCGGTATCGACCATCGCGCGTTGGCCGTCGCTGCCCGACCTGCCGACGCTGGCGGAAGCGGGCTATCCGATTTCCACCTTTCTGATCTGGTGCGGGCTCTCGGCTCCGGCGAACACGCCGCGCGCCATCGTCGATACTCTCAACGAGGCCATCGGCAACGTCCTCGACCTGCCGGCGATCAAATTCAGATTACAGCGCATGGGCTTTAAGCCGGCGCAGATGGACCCGGACCAGTACGGGCAATTTTTTGCCGACGACGTGGCCGCAACGATTTCACTCGGCAGCAGCGCGCATATCCAGCCGTCGAATTGAAGGCGGGCTCGGTCGCGCGTTAGCGGAACAGCAAACACGCATCGCCGTAGGAATAGAAGCGGTAACCGCCGGCAATGGCATGCGCATAGGCGCGCCGCATGGTGTCGAGGCCGCTAAAGGCAGAGACCAGCATGAACAGCGTCGAGCGCGGCAGATGGAAGTTGGTCAGCATCGCATCGACCGCGCGGAAGCGGTAGCCGGGCGTGATGAACAACGCGGTCTCGCCGGAGAATGGCTCGAGCGTGCCGTCTTCGCCCGCCGCGCTTTCCAATAGCCGCAGCGAGGTCGAGCCGACGGCGACAATGCGGCCGCCGGCGCGGCGCGTGGCGTTCAACGCGGCCGCGGTCTCAGCCGATACGCTGCCCCATTCGGGATGCATTTTATGGCCGGAGGTGTCTTCCGCCTTGACCGGCAGAAAAGTGCCGGGGCCGACGTGGAGCGTCACGCGAAAAAGATCGATGCCGGCGTCGCGTAAGCTTGCGGTCAGAGCCTCGGTGAAATGCAGTCCGGCAGTCGGCGCCGCGACCGAGCCTTCCTCGCGCGCAAACATGGTCTGATAGTCGGTGCGGTCTTGCTCGTCGACGTCGCGGCGGCTGGCGATGTAAGGCGGCAGCGGCACGTCGCCGCGTTCGGCCAGCGCCTGGTCGAGCGCGGCGCCGGAAAACGCAAAGGCCAGCGTCGCCTCGCCGCCCTCCTCGCCCTGCCCTTTCTGCTCCACCGTGGCGTCGAGCTGTCCGAGAAAGCAGACCCGCCCTTCGGCGCCGAAGCGGACGATATCGCCGACGGCGAGCCGTTTTGCCGGCTTGACCAAAGCGCGGAAACGCGAGCCGTCGAGCCGCTTGATCAAAGTGGCCCCGATCGCGGGCTCGTGCTCGCCGCGGCCGAGCCGGCGGCCGTGCAGATTGGCGAGAAACACCTTGGTATCATTGACGACCACGGCGTCGCCGCGGCGCAGCAGCGCCGCCAGATCGCGCATGATGCGGTCTTCGAGTTCGACAGTGGCCCAGCGACGGACGATTGCCGCACCACCAAAAGCCTGGCGCAATCGCGCGGCGCCGCCGGCCGCAACGCGATGCGGTCGTCCGGCAGGTCGAAATCGAACAAATCGGTGCGCATTCCATCAACGACCCGGGTGCATTACAACGCGCATAGAGCAACCTTTCGGACGACAATCAACGTGACCGCGACCGCCGTCATCCAGGTGAAACCCGGCATCGGCGACGTCATCTGGCACGTGCCCTTCATCCGCGCCATTGCTGCCGTCGCGCCGGGCGGGCGCGTCACGTTCCTGGCGCCGCCATCGAGCCACGCCAAGGAACTGCTTGCCGCCGAGCCGGCGGTCGCCGAAACGGTCTATTTCGAGCATTCCGGCTCCGAACTGCAGCGGGGCATGAATTTGCTTCGGCTGGCCTCGCTGCTACGGCGCGGTAAATTCCGCTCGATTTGGGTTCTCGACCGCACCCTCCGCCCGGCGCTTGCCGCAGCGCTTGCCGGCATTCCGGAGCGCATCGGGCTCGGACTTGGACCGCAACGCTTGTTCGTCACCAATCCCGGCATCGACCACAGCCATTTTCACGATCAACCGATCGATTGGCTGCGCGCGCTGATGGCCGCCATGAAAGTGCCGCTCCTCTCGACCGAGCCGGATTTGCATCTGCCCGACGCAACGCTGGCCGGCGTCGCCGAAAAGTTCAAGGCTTGCGCCCGGCCGTGGATTGCGCTCGGCATCGGCGCCTCGCATCCCGACAAGGATTGGCCGGACCAACATTGGGCGGAATTCGTTTCGCTGCTCCGCTGCCGCACGAGCGGTACCCTCTTCCTCGTCGGCGGCGCTGCGAATTTTACGCGGGCGCAGAATTTTATCGCCGGCAGTGCCGGCTCGATTGCCGTCAATGCCTGCGATCTCGGCCTCGTCGAAGCGGCGGCGCTGTTGCGCCATGCCGACCTGTTCATCGGTCCCTCGTCGGGGCCGATGAATCTCGCGGTTGCCGGCGGCACCGATGCCTTCGGATTGTTCGGCTCGACGCCGGTCCTGACCTATTCGAAATTCATCCATCCCGTCGAACCGCCGAGAGGTTGGTCGCCCGACGGCATGCGGCGGATTTCGCCGGCGCATGTGCTCGAGGCGGCCGTGCCTTACCTGTCCCAGCAGAAAGCCCGGCCGTCATAACGGCGGTCGCTGCGCCGGCCTAGGACGCGTTTACCCATAATTCCGATTTGATGTTCGCCTCAGTCGGAAACCCACCGAAGCGCTGCGTTGCCGCGAAGTGATACGATGGGCCATTAGCGACCGTTTGCACTGCGAAAAAAAATTGCGAGCACCATGTATAGTCAATCACAGACCTGCCGATTGGACCGTGATACCGTTCCCACATTCTAGCGGCCACGATGCTGGTGGGGGGCGGGTCAAATGGCTATCAACATCGGAAGACGTGACTTCATAACGGCGCTCGGCAGAGCAGCAGTCGCGTGGCCGCTCGCTGCGCGCGCAGAACCGTCGATGCCGGTGGTTGGGTTTCTCAATGCCGAGTCTCGGCAGGGATACGCGCGACCCCTGGCCGCCTTTCTGAAAGGGCTAGGGGAAAGCGGTTACGAAGATGGCCACAATGTAGCAATCGAATATCGCTGGGCGGAGGGTCAAAATGATCGGCTGCCGGCAATGGCGGCCGATCTGGTCAATCGTCAGGTGGCCGTGATTGCCGCGACCACTACTCCAGCGGCGCTCGCGGCAAAAGCAGCGACAGCGACGATTCCGATCGTCTTTGAATCGGCTACCGACCCGGTCCGGATAGGCCTTGTCGCCAGCCTCAGCCGCCCGGGTAGCAACGTCACAGGCGTGACTCAAACGAACGCAGAGGTGGCGCCGAAGCTGCTGGAATTTCTGCATGAGCTGCTTCCCACTACGCGCATCATCGGCTTGTTGGTCAACCCGTCCGATCCCGCCCTTGCCGACAGACAAAAAAGGGAATTTTTTTCGGCCGCGCAAACCCTCGGCGTGGAGCTTCATGTTCTCAATGCCAGCACCGATGGTGACTTCGATGCGGTCTTTGCGGACCTGACCCAGTTGCGAGCAGGGGGGCTAGTGATTAGCACCGATCCCTTCTTCACGAGCCGGAGCGAACAGCTCGCGGCGCTTGCCGTCCGCAATGCGGCGGCCGCAGTTTACAAAGGCCGCGAGTTCGCTGCCGCCGGGGGGCTGTTAAGCTACGGAACAGACATTGCGGACACATTTCGTCTGGCAGGCATCTATACCGGCCGGATTCTCAAGGGCGACAAGCCTGCCGACCTGCCGGTCCAGCAAGCAAACAAAGTCGAGCTCATCATCAACCTGAAGACCGCCAAGACGCTCGGCATCACCTTCCCTTTAACGCTACTCGGTCGCGCCGACGAGGTGATCGAATGAATTTTTCGCAATGCGAAAATTGACGGCACCGGAGCGAAGTGACGGCTCATTTGCGACCAGCCCAGCTGGCCTTGCCTGTCGAACTCATGTCCGCTTCGCCCCAACGGCGGACCTGAGGTCAGTAACGACAGGCTTCGTCCTAATGAGTCCACGCCATAGCCAAAATTGGGCGGCTACTTCGCGTCTGCCGCCACCTGCATCTTGACGATGCGGTCGGGATTGGATGGCGGCTCGCCGCGCTTGAGCTTGTCCACCACGTCCATGCCGGAGACCACTTCGCCGATCACGGTATATTGGCCGTTGAGGAAGTCGCCGTTGTCGAACATGATGAAGAACTGGCTGTTGGCCGAGTTCGGATTGCGCGACCGCGCCATGCCGACGGTGCCGCGCACGAACGGCCTGTCGGAGAATTCCGCCTTAAGATCCGGATAGGATGAGCCGCCGGTGCCATTACCGTGCTCGCCGTCGCCGGTCTGCGCCATGAAGCCGTCGATGACGCGATGGAACGGCACGTCGTCATAGTAATGCTCGCGCGCAAGGAGTTTCATACGCTCGGCATGTCCCGGCGCGATGTCGGTGTGCAGCTTGATGACGATGGTGCCGGGCGTGGTTTCAAGAATGAGCGCGTGTTGCGGATCGACGCCCGCGGGCAATTCATTGGCCATGTTCGATGTCCTCTACTTCACTGGGATCAAATTGACGCTACGGCACGATGGCAGCGGTCTTGATGTAATCGAGCTTGGGAAACTCTTTTATCAGATAGGCGTTCCCTTCGCTTTGGATGCGGCCCTGCTCCGGCCCGCCACCGCGCGGCGCGCCCTCGCCGTAGCCGGCGTAGAGCGCCTCGACCACGTTCATGCCTGATACGACCTGACCGAACGGCGCAAAGCCTTGGCCGTCGAGCCGTGCATTGTTGCCGTAATTGATGAACAGCTGCGTGGTGCGGGTATTGGGACCGCGCGTGGCAAAGGTGATCATGCCGGGGGCATTGCTTTGCTTCACCGGATCGTCGGGAATGGCGGCGTCGCGCCATGCCGCTGCGACGCGCGGGTCGGCATTGATGCCGAATTGCACCATGAAGCCGGAGACAACCCGGAAGAAGCGGGCGTCGGTGAAGAAGCCGTTCTTGACGAGGTTATAAAACCGGTCGGCGCCATTGGGCGCCCAATCGCGATGCACCTCGACGACGAACGCACCCTTGCTGGTGTCGAACTTCACTTTGTAGGTCGCCGGCGCCTGTTGGGTGAGCGCGGCGGGATTGGTGAGCGCCTGGCCGAAGGCCGGTGCAGCGATCGTCAAGGCAAGCAGAAGGGCGGCAAGCGCGCGCATATCGTCTCCCGGGGTGGATATTAAGCTTTGGCGAATTTCTGTTTCAGCCGTGCGACGACCTGCGCCGGCACGAAGGCCGAGACGTCGCCGCCCATGCCGGCGATTTGCCGGACGAGCGTAGCGGTGATCGGGCGAACGGCCGGCGCGGCGGGCAGGAATATCGTCTGCACTTGCGGCGCCATCGCGGCATTCATGCCGGCCATCTGCATTTCGTAGTTGAAATCGGTCGAGTCGCGCACACCGCGAACCAGCACGGTTGCGCCTTCGCGGCGCGCCGCGCTGACGACCAGATCGGCAAAGGTCACGCAGGCGATCTCGCATTTCGCCGCGCGGCCGAGCGGCGCGCAAATCTCCTTCAGCATGGCCAGCCGCTCGTCGGCCGCAAACAGCGGCGCCTTGCCGGGATGGATGCCGATCGCCAGCACCAGCCGGTCGGCAAGCTGCACGGCCTTGCCGATAACGTCGAGATGGCCGTTGGTGATCGGATCGAAGGATCCGGCAAAGAGCGCTATCCGCGGCATGGCGGGGGGTCTAGCCCGCAGACGGGGTCGCCGCAAGCGGCCTGGGAGGCCAACGGCCGGCGGCAGCAAGACATCGCGAAGGCTTCATCTGAAAATCCAGCCATCATCGGCGGCAAGGAAAATAGCCGGCAAAAGAGGTGCAACTAAGCGAATTTATCCGCATTCGTAAATAGTTACGGCGGATGCCTGAATTGTGATGCCCATCCACGTGAACCCCACGATTTCTGAGCCACACTCACAAACAGATAAAAAGCAACCGAAAGCCGAATACGGCGTTTGCTTGATACTTGGCACAACGTTGCCAACAGGGATGATGTCAATGATCAAGACCGTTTACGCAGTCGCCGTCGCTGCGATCGTGGCGGCTTGTTTCGTCGCGTTCCCGAGCTTGTCGATGTCGGTGCAAGCGAGTTCGCCGGTGCCGGGCGCAAAGGGCGATCGGGCCGACATTCGGCCGCTCGGTACGCAGTGCTCGCAAAATGCCTGGCCCTATTTCGAGGCCGCCTGCCTGCGCGACGCCAGTCGTCCGCTGGCCCAGCCGCAGCAGGCGCGGATCATCGCCGAGAATGACGGCCGATAGGGCATGATGCTTTCTTGCCGCGGGGCTTTATTTCGCCGCGTGATTAAGCCCGAGCGCGGCAATGATCGGCGACCATTTTGCGGTATCGGATTTGATTTGCGCCATGAAATCGGCAGGCGTGCCGCCGAGCGGGTCGATGGTGAGCTTGGCCAGAGCGTCGAGGAGTTGCGGTTTGGTCAGACCCTCATTGATAGCGGCATTGAGCTTGGCGACGATGGGCGCAGGCGTATGCGCCGGCGCCAATAGCCCGGTCCAGGCGGTGGTGACGAAATTCGGATAGCCGCTTTCGACCATGGTCGGCACCTCCGGCAATTGCGGGATGCGTTTTTTCGTGGTCACTGCGAGCGCGCGCAATTTGCCGGCCTTGATCAGCGGCAATAGCACGGTCGTGCTTTCGAACGTCATCTGCACATTGCCGGAGATGAGATCGTTGATCGAGGGCCCGCCGCCTTTGTAAGGCACGTGCACGATATCGACGCCGGCCTGCGCCTTGAACATTTCGCCGATCAGATGCGGCAAGACGCCGATGCCGCCGGAGGAGAAGTTCACCTTGCCGGGATTGGCCTCGGCGTAAGCCACCAGCTCGGCCACGGTCTTGGCAGGCACCGCGGGATTGACCACCAGGACGTTGGAAGTCGCGGCAACGAGCGCGATCGGAGCATAATCGGTCTGCGGATTGTAGCCGGCGTCGGGATGCAACAGCGGCGCGATGACGAGCCCGCTGGCGCTGGAATAAAGCAGCGTGTAGCCGTCCGGCGTCGCTTCCGCGGCGTCTTTCGAGCCGATGGTGTTGCCGGCGCCGCCGCGATTTTCGATGACGAAGGCCTGCCGGAGCGCAGTCTGCAAATAATTCGCGGTGATGCGCGCCATCACATCGACCGGGCCGCCCGGCGGCGTCGGCACGATGATCTTGACCGGCCGGCTCGGATAATCCTGCGCTTGCGCCTGGGCCTGGCCGCCGTTGCCGCCGAGGGCCAATACGATGGCCAACACGGCGGCGGGGAGCATCGCGCACGACAGGCCATGCAAAATCCACCCGCTGCGCGATCGCATCATCCGTCCCCCTTTTGCCTCGTTCTGCCACGGGAAGTGGACTAATCTAGCCCGATGCTTGGGATCCTAACCGCTTCGCCGCCTTGCGCCTTACCTTGACCCTCTCGCGGCGCGTGTCTAGAGCATGTCCGGCAAAAGTGGAGCATCATTTTTGCGAAAAGGGCATGCTCCACCAAACATTTAGTCGCATGTCATGATCCTGCTGATCGACAACTACGACAGCTTCACTTTCAACCTGGTGCACTATCTCGGTGAACTGGGCGCGGAAGTCGACGTGCGCCGCAACGACAAGGTGACGAGCGCGGCGGTGATCGCCGCCGACCCCGACGCCATCGTGCTGTCGCCGGGTCCCTGCACGCCGAAAGAGGCCGGCATCTGCCTCGATTTGATCGCACAGGCGGCGTCCACCATCCCGATCCTCGGCGTCTGCCTCGGTCATCAGGCGATCGGCGACGCGTTCGGCGGCAAAGTGGTACGCGCGCCGGTGCCGGTGCACGGCAAGCTCTCGGAAATCCGCCACGAAGGCGGCGGAATTTTTCACGGCATCAATGGCCCGTTTCAGGCGACGCGCTATCATTCGCTGGTCGTCGACCGGGACAGCCTGCCGCGCGAATTGTCGGTGACCGCGGATACCGACGGCGGGCTGGTCATGGGACTTGCGCATCGGACGCTGCCGACGCACGGCGTGCAATTTCATCCCGAAAGCATCGCCTCGGAGCACGGCCACCGCATGCTGCAAAATTTTCTCGACATCGCCGCGGCCTGGAATGCTTCGACCGGACGGCGCAAGAACTTAGCAGCCTCGGCAACCACGGCGGCGCGCAAGACGCCGGCGCCGGTCAATTGAGGACGCCGCCGTGACCGTGGAATTTCGGGCGCTCATCGGCAAGGTCGCAACCGGCGCCACGCTCGGTCGCGACGAAGCGGCCAACGCCTTCGAGCAGATGATGGCGGGCGAAGCGACGCCGTCGCAGATGGGCGCGCTCTTGATGGCGTTGCGCGTGCGCGGCGAGACCGTCGACGAGATCACCGGCGCGGTCACCACGATGCGCGCGAAAATGCTCCGCGTCGCGGCGCCGCCCGACGCCATCGACGTGGTCGGCACCGGCGGCGACGCCTCCGGCTCGTTCAATATTTCGACTTGCGCGGCGCTCATCGTCGCCGGCGCCGGCGTGCCGGTCGCCAAGCACGGCAACCGCGCGCTGTCCTCGAAATCCGGCGCGGCCGATGTGCTGGCGGCGCTCGGCGTCAATATCGATCTCAATTGCGAGCAGATCGGCCATTGCATCGGCGAGGCTGGCATCGGCTTTATGTTCGCGCCGGCGCATCACCCGGCGATGAAAAACGTCGGGCCGACGCGGGTGGAGTTGGGGACTCGGACGATCTTCAATCTGCTCGGTCCGTTATCGAACCCGGCCGGCGTGAAACGGCAGATGATCGGCGTGTTCTCGCGGCAATGGACCGAGCCGCTGGCGCAGGTGTTGAAAAATCTCGGCGCCGAAACTGTCTGGGTGGTGCACGGCTCCGACGGACTCGACGAAATCACGACGTCCGGCCCCACCAGCGTGTCGGCGCTCGAAAACGGCGTCATCCGCAATTTCGAGATCGCGCCGGAAGACGTCGGCTTGCGCAAGGTCAAGCCGGAAGCACTGCGCGGCGGCGATGCGGCGACCAATGCGCGCGCGATACAGGAGGTGCTGGAGGGCAAGCCGACGGCGTTCCGCGACGTCGCTCTGCTCAACGCGGCAGCGGCCCTGGTTGTCGCCGGCAAAGCAAAGGATCTCAAGTCGGGCTTCGAACTCGCCGTCCATTCGGTGGATTCCGGCGAGGCCGAGGGCCGGCTCGATCGGTTGATCGTGGTATCGAACGATGGCTGACATTCTGGCCAAGATCGAAGCCTATAAGCGGGGGGAAATCGCCGCGGCCAAACGTTTGCGCCCGCCCTCCGCGCTCGAAGCCGACGCCAAGGCCGCCGCGCCGCCGCGCGGATTTCTCCGCGCCATCGAGCGGCGGCTTGCCGGCGGCGATTACGCGCTGATCGCCGAGATCAAGAAGGCGAGCCCGTCGAAGGGCCTGATCCGCGAACGCTTCGACCCGGTGGCGCTCGCTGGCGCCTACCAGGCCGGCGGCGCGACCTGCCTCTCGGTCTTGACCGACGCGCCCTCGTTCCAGGGCAGTCTGGACGATTTGCGGGCCGTGCGGGCGACCGCCAGCCTGCCCGTGTTGCGCAAGGATTTCATGTACGAGCCCTACCAGGTGAGCGAGGCCCGCGCTTGCGGCGCCGATTGCATCCTCATCATCATGGCCGCGGTTGACGATACCTGCGCCGCGGAGCTCGAGCAGGCGGCCATGGCGCACGGCATGGATGCGCTCCTGGAAGTCCACGATGAGAAGGAGTTGGAACGGGCGCTTCGCCCTGAAATCGCAACTCATCGGCATCAACAACCGCGATCTGAAAACCTTCGCCACCACGCTTGCGACCGGCGAGCGGCTGGCGCGGCTTGTTCCGATCCGGTCGCGTCACTGTCGGCGAGAGCGGCATTTTCAGTCCGGACGATCTGGCGCGGCTGGCTAATGCCGGAATTTCGACATTCCTTGTCGGCGAAAGCCTGATGCGGCAGGACGATGTCGCCGCCGCGACGCGCACACTGCTGGCGCACCAAGCCGCGCTCGCGCCAGCAAGGTAGAGCCGTGCCGCCGCGCCGAAAAAAACTCACACATCTGAGCTGCTCGCGGCGAAGCCCGCATGGTCGACGTATCGGCGAAAGCGGTCACCGAGCGCGAGGCCATGGCCGAAGGCCGCGTGATCATGCAGCCGAAGACGCTCGCCATCGTGCGCCAGGGCGACGCGAAAAAGGGCGACGTTCTGGGCACAGCCCGCATCGCCGGTATTTTGGCGGCCAAGCGGACCCATGAATTGATTCCGCTCTGCCACCCTCTTCTTCTCTCGCAAATCGAGGTCGATCTCGTTCCCGACGCCGCGCTGCCGGGCATTGTCGTGACGGCGAAGGTCAAGGTGGCGGGCAAAACCGGCGTGGAAATGGAGGCGCTGACCGCGGTTTCGGTCGCCTGCCTCACCGTCTATGACATGGTCAAAGCGGCCGAGCGCGGCATGCGCATCGAAGGCATCCGGCTCATCGAGAAGCGCGGCGGCCGTTCCGGCCACTATCGCGCGAAAGCCTAATACGGGAGTGGCTACCGTGGCGTTGATTTCGGTCGCCGAGGCGCTTGAACAGGTACTGGCGCATGCCGGCCCGCTGCCGGCCGACGAGGTGCCGCTCGCGAAAGCCGACGGCAGCGTGCTGGCCTACGATCTCAAAGCGCTGCGCACCCAGCCGCCGGCCGATGTTTCGGCCATGGACGGTTACGCCGTGCGCGCAGCCGACGTGGCCAACGCCCCGGTACGCCTGAAGGTCATCGGCGAGGTTCCCGCCGGCCGGCCGTTCACCGGCAGTGTCGGCACCGGACAAGCGGCGCGCATTTTCACCGGCGGCTTTGTGCCTGCCGGCGCCGATACGGTTGTCATCCAAGAGCTGACCAGGCGCGACGGCGATAGCGTCGAGATACAGAAGCCGACGACGAAGGGACGCAACGTCCGCCCGCAGGGCTTGGACTTTCGCGAAGGCCAAGTGCTGCTGACCAAAGGCCATCGGCTCACGGCGCGCGATCTGGCGCTTGCCGCCGGCATGAACCATCCGCTGCTGCCGGTTTATCGCCGGCCGAAAATCGCGTTGTTCGCGACCGGCGACGAATTGGTGCCGCCGGGGCGCGAGCCGGGGCCGGGACAGATCGTCTATTCCAACGGCTTTGCGCTCGCCGCGCTGGCCCGCGCCGAGGGCGCCGACGTCACCGATCTCGGCCTGGTCCATGACACGATGCAGGCGACGCTGACCGCGATTGCCGACGCGCGCGAAATTCCAGCCGACATTCTGGTGACGACCGGCGGCGCCTCGGTCGGCGATTACGATCTGGTGCACAAGGCTTTCGCCAAAGAGGGCATGGACCTGTCGTTCTGGAAGGTGGCGATGCGCCCCGGCCGGCCGCTGATGCATGGCCGGCTCGGCGGCATGCATGTGCTCGGCCTGCCCGGCAACCCCGTCTCCTCCTATGTTTGCGCGTTTTTGTTTTTGGTGCCGCTGATCCGCCGCATGAGCGGACGGACCGATCTGACGTTGCCGACCGAATCGGCGGTGCTCGGCGTCGACCTGCCTGAAAACGACGAACGCGCCGATTATCTGCGCGCGACGCTCAACACCGGCCCCAATAGTGCCGTGGCGACCCCGTTCCCGGCGCAGGACAGTTCCATGATGGCCCCGTTGGCCAAGGCCGATTGTCTCGTCATCCGAGAGCCTTATGCCGCCGCCGCGAAAGCCGGCAGCTCCTGCACGATCGTTAAATTCGAGCGTTAAGCGGCGGTTCGCTCCGGCCGTTGCTTTGTTCACTTCAAATTAAATGGTTGCGGAACACATATGGAACGGATAGTGTCCGTTCATGATTTGTTTCGGCCGCGGGCCGCCCTGAGCGGAACTCGCGGGCCAACCGGGGAAGCGAAGAGGAACCGCCGATGCTCACGCGCAAGCAGGCCGAACTGTTGCGGTTTATCCATGAGCGGCTGAAGGAAGCGGGCGTCCCTCCTTCGTTCGACGAGATGAAGGATGCGCTCGATCTGCGCTCCAAGTCCGGCATCCACCGCCTCATCACCGCGCTCGAGGAGCGCGGCTTCATCCGCCGCCTGCCGAACCGGGCGCGCGCCATCGAAGTGATCAAGCTGCCGGAATCGATCGCCCAAGGCATGAGCTCGGGCCGCTCGCGCGGCTTCACCCCGAGCGTCATCGAGGGCAATCTCGGCCGCGTTCGCACGTCCTCGGAGGACGATGGTGGCCGCCCGGTCGCGGTGCCGGTGATGGGCCGCATCGCCGCCGGCACGCCGATCGAGGCGATCCAGACCCGCAGCCATACCATCAACATGCCGCCCGATCTTCTCACCACGGGCGAGCATTTTGCGCTCGAAGTGCGCGGCGATTCGATGATCGAGGCCGGCATCCTCGACGGCGACATGGCGCTGCTCAAGCGCACCGATGCCGCCGACACCGGCGACATCGTCGTCGCTCTGATCGACGACGAGGAAGCGACGCTCAAGCGCTTCCGCCGCCGCGGCGCCTCGATCGCGCTCGAGCCCGCCAATACCGCTTACGAGGTGCGCATCCTGCCGCCCAACCGCGTGCGCATTCAGGGCAAGCTCGTCGGGCTGTTCCGGAGCTACTGATCCGCTTCGAAATCGTCCCGCTGCGGCGTCGCATCGCGCGGGGTCGCGTTGGCTGCTGGCCGCATCGCGCTTTGCGTCTGTGACGCCAGCTTCTTGCTGCGGCGGCGCCGGCGCCCATGGCCGGTCGAAATTCTTCGGCCGCGCCGAACTCCATGACAAAGCCCGAGCCGGTCCAACGCAGCGCCAGCGCGCCGCGGTCGTGCCACGTGCGGCGTCCGATCACCTGGCGGCGCAATCGGGCGGCGGATCGTCATGCACCGCGACGATCGAGCGCGGCGCGGGCGCAATCGTCCTCGAAGGCATCGGGCTCGAGCGCATAGGCGACGAGGCCGCCATCGGCGAGCTTGCCGATGCAGCCGGAAGCATCGCAGGCAATGCCCTGCCCGAGCCTGCGATCGTGCACGTCGCGGCCGTCGGCATCGGCGGCGAGCCAATCCTCGACCGCGAAGTCGTCGCGGCCGACATGCGGCACGGCGAGCCTGCCGTCGGCGCCGCGCAGCGCCGCGGTCTGGCCGTCGGCCGACACCAACAAATCCGGCCGCGGCGTCGTCACCGCCCACAGCATGGCGGCAACACCGAGCAGCGCCCGCTCAGCGCAACGGTGTGCGCAACAGGCAGAGCAGCAGCAGGCCCGCGCTGCCGAGCAACAGCGGGCCGGTGCCGAAGGCGTGCGATGCGGCCGACCGCGCCGGGCAGCTGCGCCACCCACAGCACGACGGCGATCATCCAGTCGATGCCGTCGCCCATCAGCCGCCAGAACACGGCATCGAAGCCGAGCGGCATGGTCAGCACGCCGAGAATGCCCATCGGCATGACCCAGGCGGAGACGACCGGCATGGCCAAAAGATTGGCGAGCACGCCATAGGGCGCCAGGCGATGGAAGTGGTAGGCGGCATAAGGCGTCGTGGCGAGCCCGGCGACGAGCGAGGTAAAGGCAATCGCGCCGATCTCGCGCCCGCCCCACAGCGCCACGCGCGCGCCGAGCGCGGTGTCGGCTTTGGCGTGCCACGGCAGTCCATATTGATAGGCGGCGATCAGCGCCAGCGTCGCCGCAAACGACAACTGGAAGCTCGGCGTCACCACGGCCTGCGGCGCCAGCGATCAGGACGCCGAAGGCGGCGAGCCTCAGCGTGCGGAACGTCAGCGTGGGCCGATCGACCAGCACGCCGACCAGCACGATGGCGATCATGATGAAGGCGCGCTGGGTGGCAACGCCGGCGCCGGAGAGCACCAGATAAAGCGTCGCGACGACGAAGCGCCGCGGCGGCGGCCCATTTCTTGATCGGCCGGCGGCTCGCCAGCGACGGGATCAACGCCAGCCCGCCGCGAACGAAAAAGAACATGATGCCCGGTCGACCACCGCCATGTGATAGCCGGAGATCGCCAGCACATGGGCAAGGCTGGAAACGTAGAAGGCGTCGTTGACCGGCGGCGAAATCGTCGCCGCGCTTGCCGGTGATCAGCGCCGAGGCGATCGCGCCCTCGTCGCCCGGAATGACGGCGCGGATGCGCTTGTCGATCGCGTCGCGCATGCCCTCGACGGCCGCGGCGTAGCGCAGCCAGGCGCCGCCGCGCTCCGCCGGCGGCGGCGCGGTCTTGATCGCGCCGAGCACGAAGCCGGAGGCGCCGATGCGCGGAAAAATACATGTCGCGCGCGAAATCGTAGCCGCCGGGCCGCAGCGGCTGCGAGCGGCGGCAGCAGATCCGCCTTGAACGTCGACGAATGCACCGACCGGCGGCGCGGTTCCCGTGCGCACGGCGACGCGCACGCGCTGCGGCGCCGGCTCGACGCGGCGGCCTTCGATCGTGTGCGTGCGCACGACGATGCGGTCGTTGTGTTCGCGCTCCTCGCGCGTCTCGACAAAGCCGGTGACGGCGACGCCCCATGCCGAGCTGCCGCAGCACCGGATGGGCGAGCCACGCCGTGTGCAGCGTCGCGGCGGCAAAGCCGGCGGCGAGCGCGGCAAAGGCCGAGCGCCACCGGAAAGCCGACGCTGCTGCCGGCGCGCGATGACAGCGATCGCCGCGCCAAGCGCTGCGAGCGTCAGAGCCGCCCAACCAGACCGGTTCACGCTCGGCGGTGAAATAGAGCACGATCGCCAAAGCCATAGGCGACCGCAAGCCATGGCAACAGGCGGCCCGCGCCGCACTTCGGCCGCCGCCCAGTCGCGCATGCGTGCCGGAACGGCGAATTCGAACCGCGGCCGGGCGACAGCCCCAGCGCCGCCAGGCGCGCAGCCGCCGACCGGCCAAGTTGATGCGCCGGTCGAAGCGCGGCTCTCGACCGCGGTGTCCTGCGTTGTCTCTCGGTCGTCTTGCGCCACGGCGCGCCCCAGCGCGCTAACTGCCACCGTGCCTCCCCGCGTGCGCAGAAGACTCAGAGTCTGCATGCTACCGGAGCGTGTAGGTCATGGCGAGAGCGGGCTGCGCAAGACGGATGTGCACGAGTGAAGGGATTAGCCGCCGGCGGAGACCTTGGCCCAGGTGTCGCGCAAGCCGACGGTGCGATTGAACACGAGCCGCTGCGGCGTCGAATCCGGATCCGGGCAGAAATAGCCCTGGCGCTCGAACTGCACGGCGGCCTTGGCGTTCGTTGCCGCCAAAGCCGGTTCGACGCGCGCGTCGGCGATGACTTCAAGCGAATTCGGATTGATCTCGGCGGCAAAATTGCCGATCTCCGGCGAGGCCCGCGTGAACAGCGGATTGTAGAGCCGCACTTCGGCCGGCAGCGAGTGCTCCGCCGACACCCAATGCATCGTCGCCTTGACCTTGCGGCCGTCGGGCGCGTTGCCGCCCTTGGTCGCGGGATCGTAGGTGCAGCGCAGCTCGACCACTTCGCCGGCGGCATCTTTCACGAATTCCCGGCAGGTGATGAAATAGGCGTAGCGCAGCCGCACCTCGGTGCCGGGCGACAGCCGGAAAAATTTCTTCGGCGGGTTTTCCATAAAATCGTCGCGCTCGATGAAAAGCTCGCGGGAAAACCGCAAGCGAGCGCGTTCCCGCCGCCGGATTGTCCGGGTGATTGACCGCCTCGATCTCTTCGCTTTGGTTTTCCGGATAATTCTCGATCACCACTTTGAGCGGCCGCAACACCGCCATGCGGCGCTCGCGCGGTCTTGTTCAAATGCTCGCGGATGGAAAAATCGAGCATGCCCATGTCGACGACGCTGTTGGCCTTGGCGACGCCGATGCGCTTGACGAAATCGCGGATCGCTTCCGGCGGCACGCCGCGCCGGCGCAAGCCGGCAAGCGTCGGCATGCGCGGATCGTCCCAGCCACTGACATGGCCGCCGCGCACCAGCTCGGTGAGCACGCGCTTCGACAGCACCGTATGCGTCAGATTGAGCCGCGCGAATTCGTATTGGTGCGGATGCGACGGCACCGGCAGGTTCGGCCAGGAACCAGTCATAGAGCGGGCGGTGATCCTCGAATTCGAGCGTGCAGATCGAGTGCGTGATGCCCTCGATCGCGTCGGACTGGCCGTGGGCGAAATCGTAGCTCGGATAAATGCTCCAGGTCTTGCCGGTGCGCGGATGCTCGGCGTGGAGAATGCGATAGAGCACCGGATCGCGCAGATTGATATTGCCCGAAGCCATGTCGATCTTGGCGCGCAGCACGCGTGCGCCATTGGCAAATTCGCCCGCGCGCATGCGGCGGAACAGATCGAGGTTCTCCTCGACGCCGCGCTCGCGGAACGGGCTGTTCCGGCCCGGCTCGGTCAGCGTGCCGCGCGCGGCGCGCATCGTCGTCCTGGCTCTGATCGTCGACATAGGCCTTGCCGGCGCGGATCAGAACTTCCGCCCAGTCGAAAAGCTGTTCGAAATAATCCGAGGCGTAATGGAGATTCTTGCCCCAATCGAAGCCGAGCCAGCGCACGTCGGCCTCGATGGCGTCGATATATTCCTGCTCCTCCTTGGTCGGATTGGTGTCGTCGAAGCGCAGATTGCAGTGGCCGCCGAATTCCTCGGCGATGCCGAAATTCAGACAAATCGACTTGGCGTGGCCGATATGGAGGTAGCCGTTCGGCTCGGGCGGAAAGCGCGTGACGACGCTTTTGTGCCGACCCGCAGCGAGATCGGCGCGCACGATGTCGCGGATAAAATCTTCGCCCGCCTCGCGGGTTATCGTCTCCGCAACCGACATCGTGCTTTCCCTTTGACCGCTTGCCGCTTAGCCCGACGTGCGTGCGAATCTAAGGCATAGGTCGTGACGGCCCCCCGATTGGACAAGTTGGCCCGCGCGGTCAAGTCCGCGGTTGGCGTGGCGCTACTTGCCTCAATCCACCTTGATGTTGGCGAAGCTGATGACCTTCGCCCATTTGGTGGCGGCGCTGGTGATCAGCGTGCCGAATTGGGCCGACGTCATCGGCTCCGGCACGGCGCCGAGCGAAATGCAGCGGGCGCGGAGCGCCGGATCGGCCAGCGCGGCATTGATGCCTTTGTTGAGCGTCGCGATGGCGTCGGCCGGCGTGCCGCGCGGCGCGCCGACGCCGGCCCAGCCGCTGCCTTCGTAGCCCGGCAGCGTAGCGCCGATCGGCGGCACATCCGGCAGCGCCTCCATCGCTTTCACGCTGGTCACGCCGAGCGCCGTGAGCTTGCCGTTACCGATGTAGCCGAGCACCGGCGGCACGGTGGCAAAGGCGACCTGCACCTGACCGGCCAGGAGATCGGGCAGGTACGACGCGCGATAGGGCACGTGAACGATGGTCACGCCGGTCATCATGCGGAACAGTTCGAAGGCAAGATGCGGCGCGGTGCCGGCGCCCTGCGATGCATAATTGAGCTTGCCTGGATTGGCTTTGGCATAGGCGATGAGCTCGGGGAGGGTCTTCACCGGTATCGAGGGATGGACCACGACGACGAAGGGCGTGTAGCCGAGGAACGCGACCGGCGCGATGTCGCGGACGAAATTGAAGCCGAGATTGGGATAGAGCGCGGCGTTGGCGGCGTTGCCGGAAATCATCACCAACAGCGTGTAGCCGTCAGGCGCTGCGTGGATGACGTAGTCGGCGCCGATATTGCCGCCGGCGCCGGGCTTGTTCTCGACGACAAAATCCTGGCTCAACCGCTCCGCAAGCTGCGGCGCGACCAGCCGCGCCAGCACGTCGGGCGCCAGCCCCGCCGGAAGGTCGACGATCATATGCACCGGCCGCGACGGATAGGTCTCGGCCTGGGCGAGGCCCGGCCACGACGGCAGCCCGGCGCCCGCGGCGGCGAGCGCAAACAATCTGCGGCGGGACAATTTCATGGGCTTCCTCCCCGATATCGCCTGTGATGCATCGCCTGCTGCTGCCGGGTCCCCTACCCGGCCGCCGGCGCGTTCGGCTTCATCTTATCATGTCGGAGCGTGCCCGGCTCCCCGGTTTTCCTCCACTGTGGCCCGGCGGTGACAGCGGCCGCGAAGGCTGCTTGTTATGATCCGCCGCTATGATCGCCTGCCATGACCGGAGTCGAAACGCCGTGAGAACGATTGGCCTTTTTTCCATGATGGTCGCCGCTAGCTTGCTCGGCGTCGGTGGCGCCAACAGTGCGCCGCGCCGATCCCGGCCAAGTGTGGTCGCTGACGACACCCTTTGGCATCATCTACGGCATCATCGGCCGCGAAACCGTGGATTATCCCACCGCACGCGCCGCCGGAACGATCGTCGTCAGCACCGGCCAGCGGCGGCTCTATTACGTGCTCGGCGGCGGCAAGGCCGTTCGCTACGCCATTGCGGTCGGCATGGAGGGCTATGCCTGGTCGGGCGTGAGCACGATCACCGCCAAACGCGAATGGCCAGACTGGAATCCGACGCCGGGTGAACGGCAGCGGTTTCCGACGCTGCCGGTTCACATGGCGGGCGGCGCGGATAATCCGCTCGGCGCGCGCGCGCTCTATCTCGGCGCTACGCTCTACCGCATCCACGGCACCAACGAACCCTGGAAGCTCGGCGGCGGCGTATCGTCGGGCTGCATTCGCATGTCCAACGACGACATCATCGACCTCTACAATCGCGCCAAGATCGGCGCGACGGTGATTGTGCAGCGGTGATGGCGGGTGCGCTTCGCTGACGGTCGCGCCTCAACGCCGTAGGATGGGTGAAGCGAAGCGATACCCATCATAGAGCGTCGAGGATAAGCGACAGCGGACGGAACGCTAATCCCACCGCCTTGGCGGTTTTGTTATGTTCCGCCGATGACCAATTACCGGCGCAATTTCCTCTCCGGCGGCAGCTTCTTTTTCACGGTGAATCTGGCCGAGCGCCGGCTGCGTCTGTTGCGGCGCCAAGGCGGCACGCACGCCAGCCGCCGGCGCGGTGGACCCGCGCTCGGCGTGGGCCAGCATAAAACAGCCCGGAGGGTTAGGGGTAGCCCGGGTTCGTGCGGTTCGTTTCGACGGCGTCTGGAGCTTTCGCTCCCTCGGCTGGCAAAATGCCCTGATTTTCTATGATAGATGTGGCAACTAGTAGTTGTCGCTGATACTTTGGCACCAAGGCGCCGACCTGGCCCGGGACTGATAAGGAATGAAGAAATTGAAAGTCATCAAGGCCGCGCACACGAGAAAGAAAGCCATGGCGAGCGAAGTCTATCGCACTCGAAAGGGACGGATGCTGGTGGGGCGCATTGAAGCGCGCTTGAAAGCCCAACACTGAAGGCCGTGCGCGGCAAAGTAAATCTCATATTTACCTCGCCACCATTCCCCCTCGTACGCAAAAAGCGATACGGCAATGAGACTGGCGACCAGTATCTCCGTTGGCTTGAAAGTTTGGCTCCGCGGTTCTGCGATTTGCTCGCGCCAGACGGCTCCATCGTGATTGAGATCGGAAACTCTTGGGAACCGGGCGTGCCGGTCATGTCCACATTAGGCCTCGAAGCATTGCTCGCGTTCAAGCGTGCAGGGAAGCTGCATCTCTGCCAGCATGTAATCTGTCATAACCCAGCCCGACTCCCGAGTCCTGCGCAATGGGTGAATGTCAGACGCGAGAGGCTGAAAAACTCCTTCACGCATGTCTGGTGGATGTCGCGCAAGGAGCATCCGCGGGCTGACAATCGACGGGTGCTGCTGCCCTATAGCACTCACATGAATGGCCTGCACCCGGTTCCGAAGACACCGAGTTAGGTGTTTTAATGGAACCGGAGGTGGGTCATGGAGAGGCGGAAGTTTACACGAGAGTTCAAGCTTGAGGCTGTGCGGCTGATCAAAGAGCGGGGCGTATCGTATGCTCAGGCCTCGCACGATCTCGTCGTGCATCAGTCACAGTTGCGGAGTTGGGTGAAGGCGCTCGCGGAAGATCCGCAGCATGCGTTCCCCGGCCAAGGGCAGATGAAGCCTGAGCAGCTGGAGATCGCGCAGCTCAAGCGCGAGGTGATCCGGCTGAAGGCGGAACGAGACATATTAAAAAAAGCCGCGGCCTACTTCGCGAAGGAATCGATGTGAAGTTCGGATTCGTTGCGAAGCACCGGGGGATCTGGCCGGCAGGATGGTTGTGCGGGGCGCTCGGTGTCTCGCGAGGTGGCTTCTATGCGTGGCTGACACGGCCGCGCAGCCGGCGCAGCCGGAGCGACGAAGAGCTGGGCGCGAAGGTTCGCTCAAGCTTCCTCGCCAGCGATCGAACGTATGGCGCCAGGCGGGTGTGGCACGACATGCTGGCGGAGGGTGTGGCGTGCGGCCTGCATCGGATCGAACGATTGATGCGGCTACAGGCTCTCAAAGCCCGTCCGCGCCGGCGTCGACTGCCGCCCGATCTGGGTGAGCGGCAGGTCGCCACCGTCGCTGCCAACGTGCTCGACCGCAGCTTCGAAGCGCCCGCTCCCAACCGCAAATGGATCGCCGACTTCACCTATGTGTGGACAGCGGAGGGCTGGCTCTATGTGGCGGCCGTCGTCGACCTGTTCTCGCGGCGCGTGGTCGGCTGGTCGATGAGCGCGGCGATGACCGCACAACTCGTCACCGATGCCCTGGTGATGGCGATCTGGCGGCGGGGCAAGCCCGACGCGCTGCTGCATCACTCGGACCGCGGCAGCCAATACACCAGCGAGCAGTTCCAGAAGCTGATGACAGATCACGGTGTGGTCTGCTCGATGAGCCGCTCAGGCAACGTCTGGGACAATGCGGCGATGGAGAGCTTCTTCTCCTCGCTGAAGACCGAGCGTACAGCACGTAAGACCTATCGGACGCGCGACGAAGCCAAGGCCGACGTGTTCGACTACATCGAATGCTTCTATAATCCGAAACGCCGGCACTCGACGATCGGATATCTAAGTCCCGTGGAGTTCGAAATGCAGGCGGGATTCGCTTAGGCGGGTGTCAACCAAACCGGGTGCAGGCCATCTCATTCTCTTGATGGGCATGTGCTTCCTCAGATTCGAACCTTTCGATATGGCGAACCTCAGCCAGATTGCATCTCAGTGTTGGCCAAAGCCCTTTCAAGAGATCGGAGTCAGATACAGACCCTCCTGATGGCCGTGCCACGGTCGGTTGTCGTCATTGCGAATAAGCGCCACCGAGACTGGGAGATCGCGCTTCGTTCATTGCAGGTTCAGTTGTTGGCCGTCTCCGCCTTCAACTCGTCCGCCGGCCTCCAAGCAGTTGAAATAGATGGCAAGCTGATTGC
The DNA here is from genome assembly GCA_963816565.1 of uncultured Alphaproteobacteria bacterium. GTDB lineage: Bacteria > Pseudomonadota > Alphaproteobacteria > Rhizobiales > Xanthobacteraceae > BOG-931. The sequence continues at coordinate 129,510 of CAWFLM010000039.1, forward strand.
CCGAAAAGAACATCTCGGTTTCGGGCAATATTTTGCTACAGATCGTGCTTTGCGTTTTCACCGTGCTATCCAGCTTCCGGACGGTGAAATAATGATCGATAACTTCGACGGTTCGGGCAGCATGTGGACCGTGACACGCGACGGCACTTCCGCATGGGTGACGAAGAACCTAGGACTTCCGGACATTGCGAATGGAGCTTTTATTCAAATGATCCGTGTCTTTGGGGGACGGTTCTCAATACGGCAATCCCTGGGATAACGGCTACCCACGGACACCTCCGGGCATCGGTCACGCCGGTCTTACGGCCGGTGCGGGAGGTCCAGGTCGCCGGACTGGGACAAGTGAAGGCGGGTAACGGCCCGCGCAGGGGCGCCGCGCGCCCTGGCACTCGCGACCCGACGCAATAAGTGGGGCAAAAAGGCAACAGGATGAAGGGGATTTCTGATCTGAAGCCGTCGCGCTTGCACTCCGGCCCAAGGTTTGGTAGCGGAAATGGAAAGGCGGCCTGCTGCTTCGCAGCAGACCGCCCCCTGTCCCGCCTACCGGGTATCAGATCAAGCCCTTCCATTTAAGGAAGAGAACGATCGCCAAGCCACGTGAAGAGGAGACACTCTGCCAGCTCAGGCATAGGCAGTCTCCCTTCGGGTCTGGATGAGCCTGCCGCGCCAACGGCAGGCTTTATTTTTGCGCGGTCATCCATCGCGCACATTAAGCGCTATGACTGATCTATTAAATCCCTTGTGACAAGCTTCGTAACAATTCTGTCATATGCCTTTTGTGTACCAAGCAAGTAAGGCGACAGAGCCGCAGGCGGCAGTTACGGTAGGCCCGAGGGCAAATTCCCCGACGTGTGCGCCGACATCGTATCAAGAAACCCGCATTCGACTTCGTTCCCGCGCGAGCGAAGGCTCTTAAATTCCAACTGCTTTCGAGGCTGCGGGGGCCCCAGGATATTATCGTCTCTTTTGTGGTGACACGCCCTTGACACTCGTCCCCATTCCGATTACATACCTCCCCATCTCGTTCACGGAGGGGCCTTTCGCGAGGGTACTTTCGAAAGTGGAACGGGAGCGGTCCCCGAAGCGCGGCGCATACACCGTGCCTCCGGGCGGCTCCGGGCACCGCCCGTCCGGCGACGTGACCGGACTGCCAGGAGCTCGCTGGACTGGGGTAGCGGGAAGAGCGGGTCACACCCGATTGACGCCGGTAACCCAGGAAGCGCGGCCCGAAGCCGAGCTGAGGTCAGTCCCCGGCGTATGACCGCGGTGGAGCGCCGAAAGGCGAGCGCGCCGCGATCCGGCTCCGCGCCAAGCGCGGCCGGAAGCGAAGTCAGCGCGCGCCGACATACGCTGGCAGGCTTTCTGCGGCGGGGCGAAGACAGTGTGCGCCTTTCGGCGCTCCGCCTCCCTTCTTTTATGAGGGAGGACGTTGAAGGGCTTTCTTATGGCGTGAAGCAAAGCTCGGATGCGAAGGCGCATCGCGAGAACGGAGGAGCATGTCCACCTCTCCCCGCGTGCGGGGGAGGTCGCGCGAAGCGAGGGTCGAAGGGGCCTCTCCGCGATCTGAGCGGTCGGATCGTGCGACAGCTTCGAGTCGTTACCGCAATTCCGCGCCCAGCGGAGACGGCCCCCTCATGCCACCCTCTCCCCGCGCGCGGGGAGAGGCGCCCCGCACCGAGCGAGCAGCAGAAACATTGCCAAGAGGAAAAGGCACGAACGACTTGTCGCCGCAAGAATGGCAGAGGCGGCGCGACGCCGCCCGCGCGATCGGCGCTGCGCCTGCAAATGATTAATCTCACTGCCGCATCCTCGCTTCCATTCGCGCCCGGTTGTGCTACACGGCGCGCGACATGACCGTCGTCACCCGCTTTGCCCCCTCGCCGACCGGCTTCCTGCATATCGGCGGCGCCCGCACCGCGCTGTTCAACTGGCTCTATGCCCGCGGCCGCGGCGGCAAGATGCTGCTCCGCATCGAGGACACCGACCGCGAGCGCTCGACGCAGGCCGCGATCGACGCCATCCTCGACGGGTTGTCCTGGCTCGGCATCGCCTGGGACGGCGACACCATCTATCAGTTCGCGCGCCAGGCCCGGCATCGCGAAATCGCCGAGGCGCTGCTCGCCTCCGGCAAGGCCTATTACTGCTACGCCAGCCCCGAAGAGCTGACGGCGATGCGCGAAGCGGCGCGCCGCGACGGCCGCGCCAAGCTCTATGACGGGCGCTGGCGCGACCGCGATCCGGCCGATGCGCCGGCAGGCGTCAAGCCGACCATCCGGCTCAAGGCGCCGGTCACCGGCGAGACGGTGATCGAGGATCAGGTCCAAGGCCGCGTCGTCTGGCAGAACGAAAACCTCGACGACCTCGTGCTGCTGCGCTCCGACGGCACGCCGACTTATATGCTCGCGGTCGTGGTCGACGACCATGACATGGCCGTGACCCATGTCATCCGCGGCGACGATCATCTGACCAATGCGGCGCGGCAGAAGCAGATCTATGACGCGCTCGGCTGGGCGGTGCCGGTGATGGCCCATATTCCGCTGATCCACGGACCGGACGGATCGAAGCTCTCCAAGCGCCACGGCGCGCTCGGCGTCGATGCCTATCGCGCCATGGGGTATCTCCCGGCGGCGCTGCGCAATTATCTGGTGCGGCTCGGCTGGAGCCACGGCGACCAGGAGATTTTCTCCACCGAAGAAATGATCGCGGCGTTCGACCTGCCGCAGATCGGCCGCTCGCCGGCGCGGTTCGATATCGCCAAACTGGAAAGCCTCAACGGCCACTATATCCGGCAAAGCAACGATGCCGAACTGCTCGGCGCCATCGATCAGCTGTTGCCGCATATCGCCGGCGGCGCGGCGCTGGCGGCCAAAATGACGCCGGCACTTGCGGGCGCAGCTTTTGGCGGCCATGCCAAGCTTAAAGGAACGCGCCAAGACGCTGCTCGATATCATTGATGGTGCGTATTTTCTTCTCGCCGACCGGCCGATCCCGCTCGACGACAAGGCGACCGCGCTGCTCACGCCGGAGGCGCGCGACCTGCTGCGCGACGTCGCGGCCGCGCTCGCCGCGGTGGAGCCGTGGACGGCCGAGGCGACGGAAGGCGCCGTGCGCAGCTTCGCCGAAGCAGCGCGGCGCGAAACTCGGCGCCGTGGCGCAGCCGTTGCGCGCCGCGCTGACCGGCCGCACCACTTCGCCCGGGATTTTCGAAGTGCTGACGATCCTCGGCAAGGCGGAAAGCCTGGCGCGGCTTGCCGATCAGGCGGTGCGGCTCGAGGCGCAGCCGGGCGTCGGGTGAAGCCCGTATGTCAGTTGCACAAATTTTGCCCGTTCGGCCCTTCCGCCTATATCACAGGCTATTATCTTGCAGTGCACACGAGGTTGCGCTACGGCAATAATGCCGGGTCAAATCCGCCGCCCGCGGCGCATCGGTCGATACGGTCGCGCGGCCTTCCCTAATCCGGTTGTCACACGAGGGTACGATCATGGACGCGAAAACCGGCGCCAACATCAAGACCGGCACGCTGAAAATCGGCGACAAAACCCACAGTTTTCCGATGTACGACGGCACCATCGGTCCCGAGGTGCTGGACGTCAGCAAGCTCTACGCCGAAACCGGCATCTTCACTTACGATCCGGGCTTCACCTCGACGGCGAGCTGCGAATCCAAGATCACCTATATCGACGGCGACGAAGGCATCCTGCTCTACCGCGGCTATCCGATCGCCGATCTCGCCGAGCACGGCGATTTCCTCGAGACCTGCTATCTCCTGCTCTACGGCGAGCTGCCGACCACCAGCCAGAAGGCGGACTTCGTCGACCGCGTGATCCATCACACGATGGTGCACGAGCAGATGAGCCGGTTCTTCCAAGGCTTCCGCCGCGACGCCCATCCGATGGCGGTGATGGTCGGCTCGGTCGGCGCGCTCTCCGCGTTCTATCACGACTCCACCGACATCACCGATCCGGCGCAGCGCATGATCGCCTCGATCCGCATGATCGCCAAAATGCCGACGCTGGCCGCGATGGCCTACAAATATTCGATCGGCCAGCCGTTCATGTATCCGGACAACAAGCTCGATTATGCGTCGAACTTCTTGCGCATGTGCTTTGCGGTGCCGTGCGAGGACTACAAGGCCAATCCGGTGCTGGCCCGCGCCATGGACCGCATTTTCACGCTGCACGCCGATCACGAGCAGAACGCCTCGACCTCGACCGTGCGGCTTGCCGGCTCGACCGGCGCCAATCCGTTCGCCTGCATCGCCGCCGGCATCGCCTGCCTGTGGGGCCCGGCGCATGGCGGCGCCAACGAGGCGGCGCTGAAAATGCTCGGCGAGATCGGCTCGGTCGATCGCATTCCGGAATACATCAAGCGGTCGAAAGACCCGAAGGATTCGTTCCGCCTGATGGGCTTCGGCCATCGCGTCTACAAGAACTACGATCCGCGCGCGAAAATCATGCAGAAGACCTGTTACGAGGTGTTAAACGAGCTCGGCATCAAGGATCCGCTGCTCGACGTCGCCATGGAGCTCGAAAAGATCGCGCTGCACGACGACTATTTCATCTCGAAGAAGCTCTATCCCAACGTCGATTTCTATTCCGGCATCACGCTGCGCGCGATGGGCTTCCCCACCACCATGTTCACGGTGCTGTTCGCGCTCGCCCGCACCGTCGGCTGGATCGCGCAGTGGAAAGAGATGATCGAGGATCCGCACCAGAAACTCGGCCGGCCGCGCCAGCTCTATACCGGCTCGCCGGCGCGCGACTATCAGCCGATGTCGAAGCGAAAGTAACTCGTCGAAGCGGAAGTAATGCGGCGTTACGGGTTATACGCCCAGGTCAGATAGGCGCCGGCCCAGGTAAAGCCGCCGCCGAACGCCGCCAGGATCAGCCGGTCGCCTTCCTTGAGCATGCTCTCGTAATCCCACAGGCACAGCGGGATCGTCGCTGCTGTGGTGTTGCCGTATTTGTGGATGGTGATCATCACCTGCTTGGGGTCGAGCTTCATGCGCTCGGCGGTCGCCTCGATGATGCGCCGGTTGGCCTGATGCGGCACCAGCCAATCGATCTGTTCGCTGGTCAGGTGATTGCGCGTCATCAGTTCGGTGGCGACTTCCGCCATCCGGGCGATGGCGAATTTGTAGACCGCGGCGCCTTCCTGATGGACGTAATGCAGGCGCTTGGCCACGGTCTCGGCGGTCGGCGGCATGCGGCTGCCGCCGGCTTTCTGATGCAAATGCGGCATGCCGGCGCCATCGGAGCAAATCAGCGTATCGATGATGCCGTATTTCCGGTTCGGCTCCAGCAACACCGCGCCGGCGCCGTCGCCGAACAACACGCAGGTGGCGCGGTCGGTGTAATCGATGATCGCCGACATCTTGTCGGCGCCGACGACGACGATCTTGCGGTATTTTCCGGTCTCGATGAATTGCGTGGCGATGGTCAGCGCATAGACGAAGCCGGAACAGGCCGCCTGGACGTCGAAGCTGCCGATCGAATGGATGCCGCACATCTCGCAGATCAGATTGGCGGTGGAGGGAAATACGAAATCCGGCGTGGTGGTCGCGCAAATCAGAAGCTCGATATCGCCCGGGGCGGTTCCGGTTTTCTTCAGTAGCCCGCGAACGGCTTCGGCGCCCATATGCGAGGTGCCGAGACCTTTGCCCTTGAGGATGTGGCGTTCCTTGATGCCGGTGCGCTCGGTGATCCACTCGTCGCTGGTATCGACCATCTCCGCAAGCTCGGCATTGCCGAGCACGTCGGGTGGCACGTAACCGAAAACCCCGGTGATGGCGGCGCGGATCGGGGACTTCCGGACCGTTTTTTTGGTCTTAGTCACGCGCGATGGCTTCCGGGTGCTTTTTGATTGCGCATGATCTATGCGGCTTAGCAGGATGCCCGCGGTAATGGTAGGTCCGCGGCGGCTGCGCGGTTAACACGCTCATGCCGCCTTGCCTGACGCGCCGCCGGCCGAGCGGCCGCGCCGGGCGACGTCGAGGACGATCGAGGCGGCTTTGGCGCTCGGCGTCGTGCCGCCGACCGCCATAATATCGTCGAGGCGGCGGTAGGCCTCGATCTGCTTGCGCCGCTCCGGCGTGTCAAAGATGAGCGGTTCAAGCGCCGCGGCGAGGTTATCGGGCGTGCAATCCTCCTGCAGCAGTTCCGGGACGACATTCTCGCCGAGCACCAGATTGGCCAAAATCACGCTCGGCAGTCGCGACTGCAACCGAATGAGCCGGGCAATGACCGCCTCGAGGGCGTGCAAGCGGTAAGCAGCGACCATCGGCACGCCGGAGAGCGCCAGCTCAAGCGTCACGGTGCCGGATGCCGCCAGCGCGGCGCGGGCGTTACGAAAGGCGGACCATTTTTCCCGCGGCTCGACGACGACACGGGGCTTCACGGTCCAACCGGAAACGGCTTCGCGCACCTGCGCGGCGACATGGGGAACCGTCGGGATCACCAGCTCGATCGCCCCGACACGCTCGGCAAGGCGCGCGATCGTCTCGCCGAAAATGCCGGCTAGGCGGCGGATCTCGTTCGATCGGCTGCCCGGCAAGGCCAAGAGAAGCGGCGGATCGTCCAGCCGGCGCCGGGATTCCTCGGCGTTTGGCCGCAATTCGCCAATGCGCTCGACCAGCGGATGCCCGACATAGCTGCACGGCGGCCCGCCAAGCTCGACATGAACGGCCGGCTCGAACGGCAGGATCGCCAGCACCTGGTCGATATAACCGCGCATGGCGCGCGCTCGACCGGGCCGCCAGGCCCAAACCGACGGCGAAACATAGTCGAGTATCGGAATCGATGGCGCGAGGCGCCGCACGCGCGCGGGCGACCCGATGCGTGAAGTCCGGGCTATCGATGATGACGAGCGCATCGGGCCGTGCGGCGACAACGGCTTGCGCCGTTTCGCGGATGCGACGAATAATTTTCGGCAGCCGCTTTGGGATGGCGGTAAGCCCGATAATCGACAGCTCATCGATCGCGAACGGGCTTGCGATTCCAGACCGCCGCCATGGCGTGGCCGCCGACGCCGGAAAGCTTGACCGCGCCGGCTTCGTGGCTGAGGAGCGCCTGCGCCAAGGCCGCCCCCAACGCGTCGCCGGACGCTTCGGCCGCAACGAGATAAATCGACAGCGGCCGGTTTGGCGATGGCTGCAATGCGCCATTCATGGCGCGGCATCCTCGCGCACGCCGACGATAAAAATCCGTTCGCGATCGGCCGCCGCGGTCACCGCTTCGGGCTCCGCGATCATCGTCGAGCCGGCGGTCACGGCAAGCCCGGCAAGGCCGGCGCGCGCGACATTCTCGACCGTCTTCGGGCCGATCGAAGGCAGATCGAGACGCCGGTCCTGCCCGGGTTTGGGCGCCTTCACCAGAACGCCCGTGCCCGGCGCCGCGGTGACGCGGCCGAGCCGGCGTAATTCCGCGATCCGGTGAAGGAGATTGTCGGTGCCTTCCGCGGCCTCGACCCCGAGCACGTTGTTGCCGGCGACGACCGCGGCCTGCCCGACGTCGAATGGGCCAAGCGCGGCGATCACGGCGAGCGCGCGTGCGATATCGGCTTGGTCGCGCTCGGACGGCCGGTAGCGGCCGAGGACGCCTTCGGGAACTAAAACTTCGGGCGCTACGTCCTTGACGCCGACGACGGAGAGGCCGCCGCTCTCGGCAATCCTCGCAACCCCGGAAATGAGCTTGTCATCGCCGCCGCGATAGGCGCGGATGAGGCTCGGCATTGCCCGGAGCGTCCGCCAATCGAGCCGCAATTGGGTGATCGGCGGCCGCAGCACCGTGCCGATGAACAGCACCTCCCGGCAATGCTCCGCCCGCGCCAGCCGAAAGAACCTTCCGGCTTGCCCGATCGCGATCCAGTGATGGGGGTAGCGCTCGACGAGCGCAGCATCCGCCCAACCCTTGATGCCGAACAGCACCGGACGTCGCCCTCGCCGCAGCACCGCCGCGGCGACCGCGGCCGGCAGGCTGCCGCCGCCACAAATGATCGCGAGCGAACCGGCGCCGGTCTCTGGGTCATCTATGGTCGGCATATTAGCCGGCATCGTCGGCGGCCGCGCCGGCAGGCGCTTCGACATGGCGCTTATCGCGCGGACGCATCAATGGGCGTTTGCCGCCGGCGCGGATGAACGCCACGATCTTGCCGACCATCGGATCGTCGGCGAATTCGCCTGCGACGGCTTCGATTCGATCGGTCAAGCGGCCTTCGACAAAGAACAAGGACCGATAAGCGCCGCGCAACCGGTGCATCTCGGCACGCGTTGCACCGCGCCGGCGCAGCCCGACGATGTTCAATCCGACAAGCGCACCGGTCTGGCCAAGCGCGAAGCCGAACGGGATGATGTCGTCGCGGGCCGCCGACATGCCCGCCATCATGACGCCCTCCCCGACGCGCACAAATTGATGAATTGCGACGTGACCGCCGAGAAAGGTGTAATTGCCCACGCTCACGTGCCCGCCGAGCACCACATTGTTGGCGAAAGTCACGTCGTTACCGACCTCGCAATCATGTCCGACGTGCGACCCGACCATGAACGAGCAGCGATCGCCGATGCGGGTAATTCCGCCGCCGGCCTCGGTCCCGGTATTCATCGTTACGCCCTCGCGCAATTCGCAGGCGTTGCCGATGACGAGCCGGGTCGCGCCGCCGCGGTAATGGATCGATTGCGGCGGCGTGCCGAGCGACGAAAATGGGTAGACGACGGTCTGCTGACCGACGGTCGTTACGCCGGTGACGTAAACATGGGCCAGGAGGCGGACGCCGCGCTGCAGTTCGACCTGCGGGCCGACAATGCAATACGGTCCGATCTCGACGGATTCGCCAATGCGCGCGCCGGCGGCGACGCGCGCGGTGGGATCGATGGTCATCTAGACCTCGGTGATGATCGCGCCGACTTCGGCCTCGGCGATAAGAGCATCGCCGACCTTGGCCTCGCCTCGGTACCACCACATGTTGCGGCGGTGCGCGACCTTGTTGACGTGATATTCGATCGTGTCGCCCGGCACCGCGGGCTTGCGAAATTTAGCCTTATCGATGGTCAGGAAATAGACGGCGCGGCGGCGTTCGCTCGAACGCATTTGACGCAGGCAAAGCACCCCCGCCGTTTGCGCCATGCCTTCGATCAGCAACACGCCCGGCATCACCGGGTTGTCCGGAAAGTGACCGAGAAAATGCGGCTCGTTGATCGTGACGTTTTTGATGCCGATGCCGTGCTCCTCGCCGTGGATATCGACAATGCGATCGATCATGAGGAAGGGATAGCGATGCGGCAACAGCCGCAGGATTTCCTGGATGTCGGCCGCTTCCGCGGTTGCGCCATTCATTCGCCCTCTCCCTGCGGCTCCCTGTCGGATTTGCGGCTGCGCCGCACCAGGCGGCGCAGGGTGGCAATCCCGCGCTTCCAATCGCCGCCTGGCTCGGCTGGAAATCCGCCCCAGCGGGCGCCGGCGGGTACATTCGACATGACCCCGGCGCGAGCGCCGAGCATGGCGCCGGCGCCGATCGTGATGTGATCGGCAACGCCGGCTTGACCACCCAACATGGCGAAGTCCCCCACCGTTACGCTGCCAGATATGCCGACCTGGGAGACGATCAAGCAATGCCGCCCGATCGAGCAGTTGTGTCCGATTTGGACAAGATTGTCGATCTTGGTGCCCTCGCCAATGACCGTATCGCGCGTTGCGCCGCGGTCGATCGTGGTGTTGGCGCCGATTTCGACATCGTCCTGGACGATGACCCGCCTCGTCTGCGGGATCTTTTGATGGCCGCGCGGCGACGGCAGATAGCCGAAGCCGTCCTGGCCGATGCGAACGCCGGGATGGATGATGACGCGGTCGCCGATCAAAGCTTGGATGATGGTGGCGCCGGCGCCGATCGCGCAATCGCGTCCGATGCAGACATCGGGGCCAATCACGGCCCCCGCCGCGACGACAGTGCCGGCCCCGATTTGCGCGCGCGGCCCGATGACAGCGGCCGGATCGATGGTGATGTTGGCCTCGAGCCGGGCGGTGTGGTGTACATGGGATGCGGTTGCGCGTCCGCTCATCCCGTAAAGCGACGACGGACGCAGCGTCGCCGGAAACAGCGCCCGCGTCACCGCGACAAATGCCGGATAGGGATGCGGCGTCTCCAACACGGCAACGCCGCGCGGCGCCGAGGCGGCGAAACGGGGCGTGACCAGACAGGCGCCGGCACGCGTGCCCGCCAAATCGCCGAGGTATTTCGCGCTGTCGAGAAAACTGAGATCGGACGCGGTGGCGGTATCGAGCGGCGCAATGTTGCGGATGCGCCGCTCGGCCGGATCGCCGTCGCGCAATTTGGCGCGCGTCAGCGCCACGATCTCGCCGATCGTCAACTCACAGTCCGGTTTGACAAAATCGGGCATAGCCGTCCGGCGCGGGGCCTGTGCCGCGATCAGAATTGCGTTCCGCCGCCGAAGGCGAAGAACTGGGTCCGGTCGTACGATCTCTTGAGGAACGGATAGGCGAAATCGAAGCGCAACGGACCGAACGGCGAGTCCCAGATAATGCTGGCGCCGGCCGAAGCCCGAACCGAGGCGTCGTCGGCGTATTGCATCCCGCATTGGCAAACGAAAGGCACAGTGGGCGGCGGCGGCGTTGAATTGACCGCGGTTACAGTGCCGTTAATTTCGCCGGTTGCGGGATTCTGCGTCTCGCCTCTGTAGCCCCACACCGAGCCGCTATCGATAAAGATCGCGCCGCGGAAGCCGCTGTCCTTGGGCAGGAAGTAGAACGGATACTGGAATTCGAGGCTGGCGCCCCAATACATCGTGCCGCCGATATTGTCGTTGGTTGTGCCGTTCGTAATATCGCGCGGACCTATGCCGGCCGGCTGAAAGCCGCGGACCAGGTTTGGTCCCATCTTGAAGTCGTCGAGCATGCGCACATAGCCGCCGCCCTCGGTACATTCGCCTGCTGGACATTTACTCAAGCCGATCATGTCGCCGCCTTGCAGATGGAAAATGCTGACAAGGTCGGTGACGACTTCATAGTAGCTGCGCATGTCGAAATTCGAACGCAAATAGGACACGTCGCCGCCGAGCCCGGCGAAATCCTGGCCGAAGCTGACGTAAAGACCGCTGGTCGGGTTTTTGTTGTTGTCGAGGGTGTTATAGCTCAGGCCATAGCCGATCGATGAGGTCAGATAAGAACCGCTGACAAGCTCCACGCGTACCGGCAGCGAAGCTTGGCCGTAGTAGTAGCAATTTGCGAATGGTGTCGCGACAGGTCCGTAGGTACCCGCTGGAGCCGCCGCCTGCGCCGCCGGCGTCGGAAAGGTGTTTACGTTATCCGGATTGATATTGTTGCAGTCGTTCAAATAGGACGGCAGCGTGATCTTCTGCGTGAAGGCGGAATATCGCAATTGGAATGCCAGATCTTCGCGCAGCGGCAGACCCCATTTCAGCGTGCCGCCGTAGGATTCCGTTCCATAGGACAGATAAGAGCTGGCGAGAGTTTGCTTGGCGAACAGATCGAGGCCCATGCTGGAACGGGTATCGAGAAAATACGGCTCGGCGTAACTGACCTCGATGCTCCTGACATATTCGCCGTAAGTCGCCGCTGCTCTGGCGAACCGCCCGGTGCCGAGCAGATTGCGCTCCTGGACCGAGACCTGGGCCAGCCAGCCCTGCGCCGTCGAAAAGCCTCCCATCACCGAGAAATCGCCGGTCGGTTGCTCGACGACGTCGACATTGACCACCACCCGGTCCGGCGCCGAGCCGGGCTCGTCGGTGATTTTCACCTGCTTGAAGTAATTCAAATTCTTGATGCGGCGCTCGGCGCGATCGATCAAGGCGCGGTTGTACGGATCGCCTTCGTTGATATCCATTTCGCGCCGGATCACATAATCGCGGGTACGGTAATTGCCGCGAATATTGATGCGCTCCACATAGGCGCGCTGACCCTCGTCGACGACAAAAGTAACGCCGATCGTTCTGGTGGTGGGGTTGCGGTCGCCGCGCGGCCGCACCGTGCCGAACGGATAGCCGCGCCTTGCGAGTGAGATGGTCATATCCTCGACCGTCTTCTCAATCGCCTCGCCGTTATAGATCTGTCCGGCGGACATTCGCAGATCCTCACGTAACGTCTGCGCGCTGATGGTTACGGACGTTGGATTGGATGTCGACCGTGCCGAAGTGGTAGAGCGGCCCTTCTTCGATCGTGAAGGTGACGATGAATCCTTTTTGCGCGGGATCGTATACACCGGTCGCCGATATGACCTGGACGTCGGCGTAGCCGTGCTTGAGGTAGAATCGCCGGATCAGATCGCGATCGGCTTCGATGCGATCGGGGTCATAGACGTCCGTTGTCTGCAGAAAGCTCAGCCAATTGGATTCCGCAGTCTTGATCACCTGGATCAGCCGCCAGTCCGGGTAAGAGCGGTTGCCGACGAAGACAATATGCTTGATGCCGGTCTTTTCGCCCTCGGTGATCTGGAAGATCAGATCGACCCGGTCGTTTGGCCGCTCAATGATTTCCGGGACCACCTTGACGTCAAAGCGGCCGTTGCGCTGATAAATCTCGATGATGCGCTGGGTATCGGCCTGCACCTTGGCGCGCGATAGCGAGCCGCGTTCCTTGGACTGGATTTCCTCGGTGAGCTGCTCATCCTTCATGCGAAAATTGCCTTCGAAGGAAATCTTGTTGATGACCGGAGCCTCGACCACCGTCACGATCAGCTTGCCGCCGGTTTGTGAGATGCGGACGTCCTGGAACAGCCCGGTGGCGTAAAGCGCCTTCAGCCCGGCATCGATCTTGGCGGAATCCAGATGTTCGCCGGGCGCCACCTTGAAATAGGAGCGCACCGTATCGGCATCGATGCGGCGGTTACCTTCGACGACAATCGAGCTTGCAGTAAGACCATTATCGGCCGGCGCCGCGACAGCGGCGCTGGTCCAAAGACCACAAACAACCAGCCCGAGGAGCAAGCCGGCCACGACAAGCCCCCGTTTTACCCGCACACACATGCCCATGCGCAAAGCGCCCTTTTACCCTCGTGGCCGCCCCCAGTGGCGGGTTACTTCCAATCTCCCTCAGTTCTGCTCGCTTAGACTTGGATTTGTTTTGATATTCCCTTCACTTGTACCATCCCCCAACTGTCAATGCCACGTCCCAAACCCGATAGTCGACGCCAACTAGGATGTCCGCAGGTGAACGATGTCATTGAAAGTTGCAAATATCATCAACATGACGACGATTGCGAGACCGATGCGGAATCCAACCTCCTGAGCCCGCTCGGACAGCGGTCGGCCCCGTATGGCCTCGATCGAATAGAACAAAAGATGACCACCATCGAGCAAGGGAATCGGAAACAGGTTCAGGAGCCCGATGGAGACGGAAATTACGGCGACGATGTGGACCACAAAGGTAAAGCTTATGGTCGCGGCCTGGCCAACAACGCGTGCGATACCAATCGGACCGCTAAGTTGATCCGCCGATTTATGACCGGTTACGACGCCGCCTATGTAACTGAGAGTCTGATCGACAACGGCCCATGTTTCCTCAACGGCCATCAAAACTGCGCGGGGGGGCGATACCGGCTGAAATTTTGCCTCATCCGGCGTCGGCGCATGCTGGATGCCAAGAATCCCAATGCGGTGGACGTTTCCGAAAAGGTCTTTTTCCTCTTTGAGCGCGGGCGTGGCGGTGAGCAGGACCTGTGCACCCTTTCTGTCTACCCTGATTGTCAGGCTGTCCCCGGCGCTCTCGCTGACAAGGCGCTGCATATCCTCAAAGTTGTCGATGGCACGCCCATCAATCGCCATAACCAGATCGCCCGGTTGAAAACCACCTGCGGCGGCGGGACTGTCGGGCTGAACCGCATCGACCCGCGCGGTCATCGTCTGCTTGCCGTAAAGCATGAAGATCATTGAAAAAATGGCTATAGCTAGAACGAAATTCGCCATCGGCCCGGCGACAACGATCGCTGCGCGTTTCCACACCGGTTGGAAGAAAAAGCTCTGTTGGCGTTCGCCCTCATTCATGGTCTCAAGTCGGGTGGCGTCAGGCGCGCTTGCAGCATTCTCGTCGCCGAAAAACTTGACGTAGCCGCCGAGCGGAATGGCCGCGATTTTCCACCTTGTGCCGTGGCGGTCGTTAAATCCGACGATTTCCGGGCCAAATCCGATGGAAAACACGAGAATTCGCACCCCGCACAGGCGCGCGATCAGGAAATGGCCGAATTCGTGGAAAAACACCACAATACTGAGCACGAATAGAAAAGGGATGAGATAGGCGGCAACGCCGCCCCCCAGCGCATGCAAATGCGACAGCAAATACGACCCCATACGTTCGCCTAACGCCCCCGCTGTGTCCCGCCCCCAACCCTTAACGCTACGATGCCATTGCGGCAATTTCTGGCAGCAGCTCGGCGGCCAACCTTCTAGCGTTATGGTCAATGGCGAGGGCGGCGTCGACCGACTGGGGCTCTGCCATTTCGCCGCGGCGCTCCATGGCGTCAAGCGTGGCCTCGACCAGGGCCGCAATTCCGCTGAATCCCAGCCGCTTTTCGATAAATTCGTGGACCGCGACCTCATTTGCGGCATTGAGGATCGTGGGGGCCGCCCCGCCCGCCGCAAGCGCCCGGCGTGCAGTGGCCAAGGCCGGAAACCGAACCAGATCAGGCTCCTCGAATGTGAGCGTCCCGATCTGGGCCAAATCGAGCCGGGCTGCCGGCGTGTCCATGCGCGCTGGCCAGGCAAGGCAGTTGGCGATTGGAATCCGCATATCTGGAGAACCGAGCTGCGCGATCACCGAGCCGTCGCGATATTCGACGAAGCCGTGCACGATCGATTGCGGATGGAAAATGACGTCGAGCTGGTCCGGTGGCAGCGCGAACAGATGATGCGCTTCGATGAGTTCCAGCCCCTTGTTCATCATGGTCGCGGAGTCGATCGTGATCTTCGGCCCCATCGACCAGGTCGGATGCCTGAGGGCTTGCTCGAGCGTAGCTTTACGGATCGCTTCAAGCGGCCAAGTGCGAAACGGTCCACCTGAAGCCGTGAGCACGATGCGCCGCACGTCTTCGCGCCGGCCGGCGCTGAGCGCCTGGAAGATCGCGTTATGCTCGGAATCTCCCGGCAAGACCGTGGCGCCCGTGGCCGCGGCACGGCGCATGAACAGCGCCCCAGCGCAAACCAGACATTCCTTATTGGCGAGGGCCACGGTGGCGCCCCGCTCCGCGGCGGCAAGTGTGGGCCTGAGGCTGGCGGCACCGGTGATCGCGGCCATGACCCAATCGGCTGGCCGCTGTGCCGCCTCGACCACGGCCGCCGCGCCGGCCGCGACTTCGATGCGGGACCCCGAAAGTTCGCTTTTGAGTTCGCCGTACGCATCAGCATCGGCGACGACCGCAAATCGCGCATTGAGTTCGCGCGCCAAGTGCGCCAATGCGGCCGCGTTACGGTGTGCGGTCACTGCCTCGACGCTGTAGCGGCCAGGTTCGCGCCGTAACAGATCGGCGGTGCTCGACCCGACCGAACCGGTCGCGCCAAGGAGCGTCACGGTCCGCGGCACGGACGCCAATTCAACTTTCGCCAAGGGCCGTTTCTGCTTCATCCGCGTGTCCAAAAACGCCTCACCATACCAAAAGCCCACGGCCCGGCGCCGCCACACCTTCGTGCACGACGCCAATGAGAACGGCCACCAAGGCCGCAACCAAAAAGCCGTCGAGACGATCCATGAGGCCGCCGTGGCCGGGAATGAGGCTGCTGGCGTCCTTGGCGCCAAATCGTCGCTTGACCGCAAATTCGAATAAGTCACCGCCTTGCGAAGCAATTGAGAGGACCAGGGCCAGCGGACCCGCAACGGCCGGCTCGGCGCCAACGCTCGCATAGGCGACCAAAGCGCCGGCAGCAACCCCCCCGATGAGCCCGCCGATTGCGCCCGCCCAGGTCTTTTTTGGACTGATCGCCGGGCAGAGCAAAGGCCCGCCAACGATGCGGCCGACCAAGTAGGCAAAAATGTCGGTTGCCCAGACGATGGCGAACAGGAAAAGCAGCGCCGCAAAGCCCAATTCCGGGTCGCTTCGCAGCAGAGCCGGAGCGAGCAGCGCGACGCCGGCATAGACGATGCCTCCGGCGCCCCAAACGGCAGGATTGGAAGCGGGGTACGACCGCGGCCAAGCCACGATGATGCCGCCGGCCAGCAGCGCCGCTATGGCGATCGTTCCGATAGCGGCGCCCGCTTGCCGCTCGCCGGCGAGCGCTGTTGCCATCAGCAACGCCGCAAGCCCCGGGACGAAGACTCGAGGATCGGTGCTCCGAAACACCAGGCATGCCCATTCCCAAAGGATGACGCCTGCCGCCAGCGCGCAGAGGCCGACAAACAGCCAGCCGCCGATATAGGCCGCCGCAATCGCACTCGGCGCCAGTACCAGAGCCGAGGCCAGGCGCCGCAGGAAATTGTGCGCATCGCCGCCATTGGCTGCGACCGTCCCGTCTACGCCAGGGTCGTGCCCGTTCAGTTTGCTTATGATCCTGTCTGAGCGACCAGGCCGCCGAAACGTCGCTCGCGCCGCCGGTATTCGGCAATCGCGCCCTCGAGCGCCGTGCGGTCGAAATCGGGCCAGTTGAGCGGGACAAAAACAAGTTCGCTATAGGCGGCTTGCCAGAGCAGGAAATTGGACAGCCGCTGCTCGCCGCTGGTGCGGATGATGACATCCGGATCGGGAATGTCGGGCGCATCGAGTTGCCGCGCGATCAGTTCGGACGTGATCGCCTCGGCGGACAATCGCCCTTGGGCCACCTCGACGGCGAGCCGGCGCGCCGCGCGCGCGATCTCCTGGCGCGCGCCGTAATTGAAAGCGACAACGAGCGTCAGTCCGTCATTGTGGCGCGTCAAATCTTCCGCTTCTTCGAGAAGACTGCGGATATCGCCCGAAAGATCATCGCGCTCGCCAATAATGCGCACGCGCACGTTGCTCTTGTGCAGATCGGCGAGGTCGTTGCGGATGAAGCGCCGTAACAGCAACAATAGATCGTGAATTTCCGACTGCGGGCGCGACCAATTCTCCGAACTGAAGGAGAAGATGGTCAGCACGGCGATACCCAGATCGCTCGCCGCACGCACCGTCTTGCGCAGCGCCTCGACCCCGCGGCGGTGGCCCTCCACCCGCGGCAGGCCGCGCGCGGCGGCCCAGCGGCCATTGCCGTCCATGATGATGGCAACGTGGCGCGGCATATCGAAACCATCGCCCGTTGCAAGCACTGGCTGGCTTATTTGGGGCTGGGTTATTGTGGGCTGCGTCACCTTGCTCCTCGCGCTTGCCGCGTCGCTCACACTGTCATGATCTCCTTTTCCTTGCCGGCGAGCATTTTCTCGACGTCGGCAATGGTGGAATCCGTCACTTTCTGCACTTCGCCGGCCTGATGGTTGTGTTCGTCCTCGCTGATCTTATGATCCTTCTCGAGCTTCTTAAGAAGGTCCAAGCCATCGCGGCGGACGTGGCGGACCGCGATGCGCGCGCCTTCGGCGTATTTATGGGCGAGTTTCACAATTTCGCGCCGCCGTTCCTCGTTGAGCTCCGGAATCCGCAAGCGCAGCACCTGCCCTTCGGTCGACGGCGTCAATCCCAGATTGGCAGCCGAAATCGCTTTTTCCACCGCGTGGACCATCGAACGGTCCCAAACCTGGACGTTCAAGAGCCGTGGTTCCGGGACGCTGATCGAGGCGAGCTGATTGAGCGGCATATGGTTGCCGTAGGCCTCGACCTGGACGTGTTCCAGCAATGCAGTTGATGCCCGTCCGGTCCGCAAACCCGACAGCTCTTGTTTCAGCGAGCCGATCGCGCCTTGCATGCGGCGCTTGAGATCGTTCATGTCGAATGTCGTGGTTGTCATGATACGCTCCCTAATGTCACGCTCCCGGCGGCTACCGGGGTGGCGGTTCGCGCGTGCTAGCCGACGATAGTAAAGCGCCCTTTGCCGCGCAGCACGGTCTCGATCGCGCCATGCTCCCGGATCGAGAACACGATGATAGGCATACGGTTTTCCTGAGCAAGCGCGAAGGCCGTGGCATCCATGATCTTCAAGCGCTTATCGAGCGCCTCCTGATGGCTCAAGCGATCGTAGCGCTGCGCCGCCGCATCGCGTTTCGGATCGGCAGTATAGACCCCGTCGACGTCGGTTGCCTTGAGTACGGCATCGCACTCCATTTCGGCGGCGCGCAGGATCGCCGTCGTGTCGGTGGTAAAAAACGGATTTCCGGTGCCGCCGGCAAAAACAATGATGCGGTTGTCCTCGAGATGTCGCAATGCGCACTGCCGCTCATAGGTCTCGCAGACCTGCGGCATGATCAGCGCCGACATGGCACGCGCGCTGGTGCCGGCGCGCTCGATCGCCGCCACCAGAACCAAGGCATTCATCACCGTCGCCAGCATGCCCATGGCGTCCGCCGTGGGACGCGACAGGCCGTCCTCGGAAACCTTGGCGCCGCGCAGCACGTTGCCGCCGCCGACCACGACGCCGAGATCGATACCGAGGTCGTGAGCGGCGACGAGATCGGCGGCAAAACGATCGATTGTCGGCTGGTGGATACCGAACTTCTCGGGGCCGCTCAGCGCTTCACCGGAGAGCTTGACGATCACTCGCCGGTAGTTCGGTTTCGCCATCGGGATGTCCCGCCCTCGCCGCCGATTCCCGGCTGTTAGGGCTATCGCATTTGGGCGCGAAACCCAACAGGCGCAGTGGATTACGCTTATGGCCTAATGCGCACCGGCAAGGGCCGCGACCTCGCCGCTGAAATCGCCGCCGGGGCGCTCGACGCCTTCACCCAGCGCAAAGCGCTTAAAGCCGACGATCTCGATCGGCGCGCCGGCTTTCGTCTCGGCTTCCTTGACGGCCTGCGCCACGCTCTGCTTGCCCTTCTCGTCGAAGATGAAAGGCTGCTCGAGCAAGCAAACTTCCTTGTAGAAAGTCTTTAGCCCGGATTCGACGATTTTCTCGATCATGGCCGCAGGCTTGCCCTGGGCCTTGAACTTGTCGGCCAGCACGTTCTTCTCGCGCTCCACGGCCACCGGATCGAGGCCGGAAGGATCGATCGCTTGCGGATTGGCGGATGCTATATGCATCGCCACCGAGCGGCCGAAGGTTTTAAGCTCGTCCGGCTGGCCGGCCAATTCCAGGGCGACGATCACGCCGATCCGGCCGAGGCCGTCGGCGACGCCACTGTGGACGTAGCTTGCCACGGTGCCTTTGCCGACCGAAAGTTCGGCGGCGCGGCGCAGCGTCATGTTCTCGCCGACCTTGGCGATGGTGTCGGCGATGGCCTCGGCGATGGTGATGTTGCCGGCGCGCGCGGCAAGGATTTTGTCGACATCGGCTCCGGCATCGAGCGCCGCATTGGCGATCATCTTGACCAGGCCCTGAAACAAATCGTTACGGGCGACGAAGTCGGTCTCGGAATTCACCTCGACCAGGATTCCCTTGTTGGCGGAGAGCGCCACTCCGACCAGGCCCTCGGCCGCGACCCGTCCCGCCTTCTTGGCGGCCTTTGACAGCCCCTTTTTGCGCAGCCAATCGACTGCGGCATCCAGATTGCCGCCGCTTTCGTTGAGCGCAGCCTTGCAATCCATCATGCCGGCTCCGGTCTGGTCGCGGAGCTCTTTCACCATCGTGGCGCTGATGTTGGTGGTCATGAATGTCGGTCCAGGCTTACACTTCCTCGGCGGTCAGTTCCTTGGCCTTGGCAATCCAACCCTCGATACGGCCCGGCAGGCCGACCTCCTCGCCGACATTGTGGGCGGCAGTCGGGGAAAGCTCCGCGATTTGCTGAAAGTGGAATATGCCGAGGTCGTTGAGCTGCTTTTCGATCACCGGCGATACGCTCGGTAGTTTCTTGAGATCGTCGGCAACGCCGCGCGGTCCCGACAGCGGCTCGAAGCCGAGCTTGTTGATCTCCGGCGACAACTCCTCGACGATCGGCTCGGCTTGCGCGCCGGTATCGACGCCGTGGGAGCCCTGCGCCCGCGAAATGCCGTCGATTGCGGCCTTGGCGACGAGATCGCAGTACAGCGTAATAGCGCGGCTCGCGTCGTCATTGCCGGGCACCAGATAGGTGATGCCATCAGGATCGCAGTTGGTGTCGACGATGGCGGCGACCGGAATGTTGAGCTTGCGCGCCTCCTTGATGGCGATGTCTTCCTTGTTGGTGTCGATGACGAAGACGAGGTCGGGCAAGCCGCCCATGTCCTTGATGCCGCCGAGCGCGCGGTCGAGCTTGTCGCGTTCGCGCTGCAGCGTCAGCCGCTCTTTCTTGGTGTAGCCCTGCGCCTCGTTGGACGAGAGCATTTCTTCGAGCGTGCGCAGCCGCTTGATCGAATTGGACACCGTTTTCCAGTTGGTCAGCGTGCCACCGAGCCAGCGCGAATTAACGTAATATTGCGCCGACCGCTTGGCGGCTTCGGCGATGCCGTCCTGGGCCTGGCGTTTGGTGCCGACGAACAGGATGCGTCCGCCTTGCGCCACGGTATCGCTGACCGCCTGCAAGGCGCGATGCAGCATCGGCACCGACAGCGTCAGGTCGATGATATGGATATTGTTACGGGTGCCGAAGATGTACTCGGCCATCTTCGGGTTCCAACGGTGGGCCTGATGGCCGAAATGAACGCCAGCTTCCAAAAGCTGGCGCATGCTGAAGTCGGGTAGCGCCATAAAAGTTCTCCGGTTGATCCGCCGCGGACCGAGAGCCCAGCCCTGGGAAGCCCTCTTTGGGCAGCCTTGGGGCCAGACACCGGACGGCTTTAAGCCAAGGTCCGCGTGTGAGGTTGCCGGGCTTATATAGGGTGGCTGCGACGGGCGCAACAACCCGCAAGCACGTCAATAGCCGCGCTGGCGCCGCTTTTTTGCGGCTTTTTTAGCCGCATAGCGCGCCTCTCGCGCCGCCGTCTGCCCGGCGGTGAGCACGTCCTCGGCGTCGATCGGCTCCGCCGCCGCGGCACGGCCGTCGCCGTTTTGCGATGGCGCCCGCGCCGCCACGCGGGCGCGGTCCAGCACGAAACGGGCGTAGTCGTCCATGTCGCCGGCAAACGGCTTGATCTGACCGTCGGCGGTGAGCCACAGCCGGTCGGCGACGAGCTCGATGAGCGAGCGGTCGTGGGTGATGAGAATGACCGCGCCCTCATAGTCGTTAAGCGCATCAAGGAGCGCGCGCCGGCTGTCGATGTCGAGGTGATTGGTCGGCTCGTCGAGAATCAGCAGATGCGGCGCCGCCATGGCGACGAGGTTGAGCAACAGCCGCGCGCGCTCGCCGCCGGACAGGTTGGCGACCGTGGTGTCCTGCTTGTCAAACGACAGGCCGAATTGCGCCAGCCGCGACCGCCGCGACGATTCGCTGTCGTCGGGCCGCTCGCGCCGAAGGATGTCGAGCGGCGTGTCCTCGGGATCGAGCGCCTCGATCTGATGCTGGTGAAACCAGCCGACCTTGATGCGGTCCTCGCGCTTCATCTGGCCCGCCTGCAGCGGCAGCGCACCGGCGATCAGCTTGGCAAAGGTCGATTTGCCGGCGCCGTTGACGCCGAGGAGCCCGATGCGGTCGTCGACGTCGAGCCGCAGATTGAGCGCTCGCAGCACCGGCTTGCCGTCGTAGCCGACGGCGGCGCCTTCGAGTTGCAACAGCGGCGGCGCCAGCGGACGGGCGGGCGACGGCAGCGTGAAGGGCGCGACGCGCTCCTCGATCACCTCCGCGATCGGCTCGAGCTTCGCCAGTCGCTTGATGCGCGACTGCGCCTGCGCGGCCTTGCTCGCTTTCGCCCGGAAGCGGTCGATGAATTTCTGCAAATGCGCGCGCTCGGCCTCCTGCTTGGCCCTGGTGGCCGCCAAGAGCCGCGTTTTTTCTGCCCGCCGCGTCTCGAAATCGTTGTAGCCGCCGGTGTAAAGATCGAGCTTGCCCTCATGAAAATGCAAAATGGCATCGACCGAATTGTTCAACAGCTCGCGGTCGTGACTGATGACGAGCGCGGTGTGCGGGTATTTCTTTAAGCGGGCTTCGAGCCACAGCGCGCCTTCGAGATCGAGATAATTGGTCGGCTCGTCGAGCAAGCAGTACATCGGGCTCGGCAAACAGCGCCGCGGCCAGCGCCACCCGCATGCGCCAGCCGCCGGAGAATTCCGCCATCGGACGCGTCAGATCGTTGTTGGAGAATCCGAGGCCGCTCAAGATTTCCGCCGCCTTTGCGGGCGCGCGGTCGGCGTCGATTGCCGCCAAGCGCTGGTAGATTTCCGCGAGCTCTTCGGGCTCAGCCGTCTCCAGTTCGGCGTTGAGCTGTTCGCGCAAGTGATCCGCCGCGAGAATCGTATCGATCAGCGTCACCGGCGTCGCCGGATGCTCCTGATCGACCGATCCGATCCGCGCGGATTTGGGCAGGATGATATCGCCGCCCAGCGCCGCCAGCTCGCCCTTGATGAGCTTGAACAGGGTCGTTTTGCCTACGCCGTTGCGGCCGACCAGGCCGACTTTGGCGCCGACCGGAATCGCCACGCTCGCCGAATCGAAAAAGCGGCGGCCCCACGCATCGAAAACGAGATTCTCAATCCGAAGCATGCCGGGATTCCAAACGCCGCCGAAATGGTGGGGGGAGGATGCGGCCGCTTCTTATCGTGCGGCGCGCTAAATGGCGAGGGGAAACCGTCATCACGCCGGATCGCCGACACCGGCGATTTTTTCGCGCAGGATTTCAAGCTCCAGCCATTGATTCTCCGCCGCCGCGATCTTGCGCTGCAGATCGCCGAGCGCCGTCGTCGCTTGTTCGAAGCCAATACGGTCGCGCGCATAGAATCCCGGTTCTTCGAGCCTTGACTGCAACGCGCTTGCTTCGGTCTGCAGGGTCGCGATCGTTTCCGGCAGTGAATCAAGAGCGTGCTTGTCCTTAAACGCCAGCCGGCGTTTGGCGGCGGGCGGCGCTGCGATCCGGAAAGAGGCTTCGCGGGGTGCTTTGCGCGCGTCCGGCTTTCGTTCCCGGCGCGCCAGATCGGCGCCGCGCTGCGCCAGCATGTCGCTGTAACCGCCGGCATATTCGAGCCACCGCCCGTCGCCTTCCGGCGCGATCACGCCACTCACCAACCGGTCAAGAAAATCGCGGTCATGGCTGATCAGGAGGACGGTTCCTTTGTATTCGGCCAGCATGTCCTCAAGGACGTCCAGTGTTTCCATGTCGAGATCGTTGGTCGGCTCGTCGAGCACCAGAAGGTTCGAAGGCTTGGCGAGCACTTTGGCCAGCATCAGCCGGCCGCGCTCGCCGCCCGAAAGCTTGCCGAGCGGGGTTTGCGCCTGCTCGCTGGTGAACAGAAAATCCTTCAGATAGCTGATGACGTGCTTGGGCTTGCCATTGACCATCACGGTGTCGCCATTGCCGCCGCGATCGTCGTCGCCCGTTAAAGCTTGCCTCGCCGTCACGGCGGGATCAAGACTGTCGCGGTGCTGATCGAGCGCCGCAATCTCAAGTGCTGAACCCAACCGCACCGCGCCCTGGTCCGGCGCCGCCACGCCGGTCAACAGGTTGATCAAAGTGGTCTTGCCGCTGCCGTTCGGGCCGACGATGCCAATGTGATCGCCGCGCCGGATGCGAACGGAGAAATCGCGGACAATCGGCATGGCCCCGTAGGATTTGTCGAGGCCGACGGCGTCGATCACCAGCGCGCCTGACGGCGTTGCGGTGCCGGCGACCATCGTGGCATTGCCGGCGGTGGCCCGGTAGTTGCGGCGCTCGTCGCGTAGCGCCCGCAATTCTCCGACGCGGCGCATATTGCGCTTGCGCCGGCCGGTGACGCCGTAGCGCAGCCAGTGTTCCTCGGCGACGATTTTGCGGCCGAGCTTATGCTGCTCACGCTCTTCTTCCGCCAGAACCGTATCGCGCCACTCCTCGAAATGCGCAAATCCGCGATCGAGCCGCCGCGTCACGCCGCGGTCGAGCCAGACGGTGCTGCGCGACAGCGTCGATAGGAGCCTGCGGTCGTGGCTGATCAGGACAAGCGCGGCGCGGCTGCCGTCGAGTGTCCGCTCCAGCCACTCGATGGTAGTCAGATCGAGATGGTTGGTCGGCTCGTCGAGGAGAAGGATATCCGGCGCAGCGGCGAGGACCCGCGCCAGCGACGCGCGCCGCGCCTCGCCGCCGGAAAGCTGGCCTGGCTCTTCGCTTCCGGTGAGGCCGAGCTGTTCGAGCATCGCGCGCGCGGCGTAATCGCCGTCGCCCGGCCGCAATCCGGCCTCGACATAAGCGAGTGTCGAGGCAAAGCCGGAGAAATCGGGCTCCTGGGGCAAATAGCGCACGACCGCTCCCGGTTGGACGAAAACCGAACCGCGGTCGGGCTCGACGAGGCCGGCCGCCATTTTCAACAGCGTCGATTTGCCGGAGCCGTTGCGCCCGACCAGGCAGACCCGCTCGCCGGCGCCGACCGTCAGCTCGGCGTCGGTGAGGAGCGGCGTCCCGCCGAAAGTGAGCGCAATGTCTTTGAGTTGGAGAAGCGGAGCCATTCGCTGGATTGCCGTAAACCTAAAGAATTCGGGGAAACCGCGCTGCGGGGCGCCTGATATATTGTCGGACTGCAGCGAATTAAAGCGCACTGCGGCCGGCATCGATGCGGCGCAGTGCGCGATAATTAACGCGCGTTACAGCGCCTCCACGGTGACAACGCCGGTCACCGCTTTGATGGCGCCGGCGATTTGCGGCGAGACTTTAAAGCGCCCGGGCAATTTGACCTCGACCTCGCTGCCGTTGCGCAGCAGCAGGACCATGCTGACCTCGCCCTCGCCCGCTGCTTGCGGCGCACCGTCGGCACCGTTGCGGGCCGCGCCGTTCTGCATCGCTTCCAGCCGCTTGGCGACGCCCGCGATCGGCTCCTCGTCGCGCAGAAAAACGCGCAAGCCGCGCTGCATTTTGGCCGCCGCCTCGTCGAGCGGCTCGACCGACTGAATGCGGGCGCGCACCTCGTCGGCCTGCACCTCGGCGGTGAGGAACAACAGCACCGCCGTTCCCGGCTCCAACAGGTCGCGATATTGCGCCAAGCCTTCGGCGAACAGCACCGCCTCGTAATGGCCGCTCGGGTCGGAGAGCCCGATAATGCCCATCTTGCTGCCGCTCTTGGTGCGCCGCTCGGTGCGCGCCACCACGGTGCCGGCGACGCGGCCGGCCCCGGCGCCGCCTTTGACGGCGCGGGCGAATTCGGCCCACGACTGCACGCGAAGCCGCTTGAGCGCCGCGGCATAATCGTCGAGCGGATGGCCGGAGAGAAAAAAGCCGACCGCTTCATATTCGCGCTGCAGCCGTTCCGCCGGCAGCCACGGCTCGGGCGAGCCGACTATAATCGGCGCCGGCGTCGCCGAACCGCCGAACAATTCCGATTGGCCGCGCACCGCGTCGTCCTGGGTGCGCTGCGCGGTAGCGAGAAGCGCATCGACGGCGGCATTGGCGCGGGCGCGGTTCGGCTCGACGGCATCGAAGGCGCCGGCGGCGACCAGGCTTTCCAGCACGCGCTTATTGATCGCGCGCGGATTGATGCGGCGGCCGAAATCGGCGAGGTCGGCAAACGGCCGGTCGGCACGCGCGGCGACCACGCTGTCGACCGCCTGACGGCCGACGCCGCGCAAGGCGGCGAGCGCGTAGTAGATGGTATTGCCGTCGACATCGAACTCGACGCCGGAGCGGTTGATCGACGGCGGCTCGACCTTGATGCCGAGCCGGACCGCTTCGGCGCGGAATTCGGAAAGCTTATCGGTATTGCCCATTTCCAGCGTCATCGACGCCGCCAGGAATTCGACCGGATAATTGGCCTTCATATAGGCGGTCTGATAGGTCAACAGCGCATAGGGCGCCGAATGCGATTTGTTGAAATCCGTATTCGGCGAATTTTGCGCAGGTATCGAAGATCGCTTCGGCGTCGGCGCGGCCGATGCCGCGCTCGACCGCGCCCGAGATAAAGCTGTCGCGCTGCGACGCCATCTCCTTGCGATCCTTCTTGCCCATGGCGCGGCGCAGGATATCGGCCTTGCCGAGGCTGTAACCGGCGAGATCGCGCGCAATCTGCTGAACCTGCTCCTGGTAGGTGATGATGCCGTAGGTCGCCTGCAGGATCGGCTCGAGCTTGGGATGCAGGTAGTCGGTGCGCTCGTGGCCGAGCTTGCGCGCGCAATAGGTCGGAATGTTCGCCATCGGTCCCGGCCGGTACAGCGCCACGAGCACGATCAGGTCCTCGAAACGGTCGGGCCGCATGTCGACCAGCGCGCGGCGCATGCCCTGACTTTCCACCTGGAACACGCCGACGGTTTCGCCGCGGGCCAGCATCTCGTAGGTCTTGCCGTCGTCGAGCGGCAGATTGGTCAGATCGATATCGACGCCGCGCCGGCGCACCAGTTTCACGGCGTGATCGAGCACCGTGAGCGTCTTTAAGCCGAGGAAGTCGAACTTCACGAGGCCTGCCGGCTCGACCCATTTCATGTTGAACTGCGTCACCGGCATCAGCGATTTCGGATCGCGATAAAGCGGCACCAGTTCGGTCAAGGCGCGCTCGCCGATGACGATGCCGGCGGCATGCGTCGAGGCGTGGCGGTGCAGGCCTTCGAGCTTTTGCGCGATGTCGAAGGCGCGCCGGGTGACCGCATCGCGGTCGCGCTCGGCTTGCAGCCGCGGCTCGTCCTCGATCGCGCGCTTGAGCGTGACCGGATTGGCCGGATTTTGCGGCACGAGCTTGCACAGCTTGTCGACCTGGCCATAGGGCATTTGCAGCACGCGGCCGACGTCGCGCAAAACGCCGCGCGCTTGCAGCGTGCCGAAGGTGATGATCTGGGCGACGCGGTCGCGGCCGTATTTTTCCTGGACGTAACGGATGACCTCGTCGCGCCGCTCCTGGCAAAAGTCGACGTCGAAATCCGGCATCGAAATGCGCTCGGGATTGAGAAAGCGCTCGAACAAGAGCTCGAAACGGATCGGGTCGAGATCGGTGATGGTCAGCGCGTAAGCGACCAGCGAGCCGGCGCCGGAGCCGCGGCCGGGTCCGACCGGGATGCCTTGCGCCTTGGCCCATTGGATGAAGTCGGCGACGATGAGGAAGTAGCCGGCATATTTCATGCGGGCGATGACGCCGAGCTCGAAATCGAGCCGCTCGTGATATTCCTCGGCGGTGTGGCCCTGCGCCACGCCGTAGCGCGCCAGCCGCCGCTGCAGTCCTTGCAAAGCGTCGTGGCGCAGCGCCGCGGCCTCGTCGGCCTCGCCGCCCGCGGTGAAGCGCGGCAAGATCGGCGCCAGCGTGCGCGGGCGAAACGCGCATCGCTGCGCGATCTCGACGGTGGCCGCCAGCGCCTCCGGCAGATCCGCAAACAGCGCCGTCATTTCGGCGCGACTCTTGAAGCGATGCTCGGCCGTCAATTGCCGCCGGTCGGCGTCGGCGATCAGTCTGCCTTCGGCGATGCAAAGCAGCGCGTCATGGGCCTCGTAATCCTCGCGCGCGGCGAAGAACGGCTCGTTGGTGGCGACCAGTGGGATGGCGCGCGCATAAGCCAGATCGATCAGGCCCGCTTCCGCCGTGCGCTCGGCCGGCATGCCGTGGCGCTGCAATTCGATATAGAGCCGGTCGCCGAATAGCCGCTGCAGCTCTTCGCAGCGCGAGAGCGCCAGCGGGTTCTGGCCGCCGACGATCGCCAAATCGAGCGGCCCGTTCGGACCGCCGGAGAGCGCGATCAAGCCCGCGGTCTCGCCGTCGAGCCAGCCGAGCTTGATATGCGGCCGCTCCTGCGGCGGCGTTTCAAGGTAAGCGCGCGACGACAGCCGCATCAGGCTGCGATAGCCCGCTTCGCCCGCGGCCAGGAACACCAGCCGCGGCCAAACGTGATCGACCGCCCCGTTGCGGATTTCCTGATCGCCGAAATCGACGCCGAGCGCGCAGCCGACGATCGGCTGGATGCCGTAGCCGGCGATCTTTTCGGAGAACTCCAGCGCACCGAACATGTTGTCGGTGTCGGTCAGCGCCAATGCCGGCTGGCGGTCCTTCTTGGCAAGCTCGCCCAGCCGCGCAATCGGCAGCGCGCCCTCGAGCAGCGAATAGGACGAATGGACGTGCAAATGCACGAAGGGCAGATGCGGCGGCCATGGTCCTCACAAAACTTGGCGCTCACTGACTGGGTACCAGTGACTTGGGTACTCAGTGACTTGCTCAGCGATTTGGGCAACTCACTGACTTGCGGTCAGGCCATGGTCTGGCACAATTCTCCCCCCGCCGAGGACTGGCGGCGCGGTTGTCCCCGTAGTTCAACGCGTCCGATCCTCGCCTTATAGAGCCCCAAGGACCTATAATGACCCCAAGAACTTGGGCCCAGACGGCGACCGTAGCCAGAAACAGGCTCAACGAAGCCAAAGCCATCGCCTCTTCGGCAAATCTGCGAACCATGGTAACCCCCTGTATATAAGAACAGAACAAGAACATAGTTCGCTTTATGTTCGGCGTCAACGCCGGGGCAAGTAGGGCAGTTCAATAAAATCAAAGGGGTTAACGTATCTTAAGGCTTGTTAAGGATTGGCCCTCTAATTCCGAGGAATTGTTGTCTCAGGTTCGGCGGAAATTAAGCTTTGCTCATGACTGTCTCTTTACGTTCATCGACTTGACGATGACGGGGAGACGAAAAATGCTGCTGAAACCACATCGGACTTGGCGCTGGCTAGATCGCATCAGGATTCTGTTGCAACTACTGGCCGCCGTAATAGTTATTGGTGCCACAGTTTGGCATTTTCACTAAGCAGACCTTACCTCTAGTTTTCTCCGTCTACCGAAGCTTAGCGTCAATGACGTGGCCCGCGCCTCTCGCGCACCAGCTGGGGCTGAGATAGCCCCCGAAGTGACCGGACACGGTCTCCCACTTGGCAAGTGTGAGGCATACAACCGTGTCTATGACCAACACCCCGGAACGCGTTGAGATCATCACGTCGGTTCAGCGCCGTCGGCGCTGGACGGCATCGGAGAAGGTTCGGATGGTCGAGGAGACCTTCGAGCCCGGTATGACGGTGAGCCTGGTCGCTCGCCGGCATGGCGTTGCCCCGAACCAGCTGTTCAGTTGGCGCCGCTTGGTGGCGCAAGGCGGCCTGACCGCAGCCGGCAGTGGCGAAGAGGTCGTGCCGGCATCGGATTACCGAACCTTGCAGAACCAAATTCGCGAGCTTCACCGGCTGCTCGGCAAGAAGACGTTGGAAGCCGAGATTTCAAGGAGGCGCTCGAACACGCCACGGGCTCAAAAAAACAACTGCGGCTGCCACCGTCGCCGCCGAGGGACGGTTCCCGATGAAGACAGTGGCGGAAGTGATCGGAGTGTCCCGTTCCAACCTAGTTGAACAATTGCAGGGTCGACCGAAGAAGCGGCTCGGCCGGCCACCGCTAGCGGACGACGAGATCGTGGCACAGATCAAGGCGGTCATCGCCGAACTGCCGACCTACGGTTACCGGCGTGTCCACGCCATCCTCAAGCGCCAGGCGCTGGCCACCGGGAAGCGACCGCCCAATCACAAGCGGGTCTACCGCGCCATGAGGCTCCATGGCCTGCTCCTCGATCGCCACGCAGGCGGCATCGAGCGGCGCCATGACGGCCGCATTGCGGTTGATGAACGCAATCGGCGCTGGTGCTCCGACGGCTTCGAGATCGGCTGCGACAACGGTGAGAAGGTGCGGGTTGCCTTTGCATTGGACTGCTGTGATCGCGAGGCTATGAGCTTCCTCGCCACCACAGGCGGGATCAAAGGCGAGGATGTGCGTGACCTGATGGTGGCTGCCGTTGAGCATCGGTTCGGTAGGGTCAATCGTTTGCCGCTGACCATCGAATGGCTCTCCGACAAGGGACTGTCAGGATTTCTGTGTGAGACCGGTTATCCGTCATGAGTTCACGAAACGCTCGTTGAACATGACGGCAAATTGCGTCTTCGCCTCGGCCCATTCACGCGGTGGTCGTTTCCATTCTGCAGCCGCATGGTTCAAGACCAAATATAACAGCTTCATCGCGGCATCGTCAGAGGGAAAATGCCCCCTAGTCCTGACGGCGCGGCGCAGCTTCGAGTTCAAGGCCTCGATGGCGTTCGTCGTGTAGATGATCCGCCGGACGCCTTCCGGAAAAGCAAAAAAGGGAATCACGAGCTCCCAATTGCGACGCCAGCTCTGGGCGATTGCCGGATATTTTCCACCCCACGGACCTTTTGCGAAGGCGTCGAGGGCAGCCTGGCCGGCGGCGGCATCGACCGCGCGATAGACCGTACGCAACGCCTGCGCGACACTCTTGCGATCCTTCCATGAGGCAAAATCCATCGAGTGACGGATCAGGTGGACGATGCATGTTTGCACGATCGTTTGCGGGAAAACGGCGGTAATGGCCTCGGGAAAGCCCTTCAGGCCGTCGACGACCGCGATGAGAATATCCTGCGCCCCGCGGGTCTTGAGCTCGTTCACGACGCGCAGCCAGAATTTGGCGCCCTCGGTCTGTTCGATCCAGATGCCGAGAATATCCTTGGTGCCATCCGGCAGAACGCCGAGCGCGATGTAGATCGCCTTGTTGCGCACGAAGCCTTCGTCGCGGACCTTGACCCGGATGGCATCGAAGAACACCAGCGGGTAGCAGATATCGAGCGGGCGGTTTTGCCATTCCGTCACCTCGTCCAGCACCGCGTCGGTGATTGCCGAGATCAGGTCCGGCGAAACCTCGATGCCGTAGAGTTCCTCGAGATGGCCACGGATCTCGCGGACCGTCATCCCGCGCGCATACATCGAGATGATCTTATCGTCGAAATCCGGAAACCTGCGCTGGTACTTGGCGATCAGCTTCGGATCGAATGTCCCAGCCCGATCCCGCGGCACCGACAGCGTCATCTTCGAAGTGCCCGTCAGAACTGACTTCTTCGAATAACCGTTGCGGTGATTGGATTTGCCGTCGACCCCGTCGCCGTCCAAATGCTCGTCGAGCTCGGTGTTCAGAATCCTCTCGGACAGCGCCTTCTTCAGTTCGTCGACCAGCCCATCCTTATTGAATACGTCCTTCGGATCGCGGCCGGCCAGTAGCTGGTCCAGTAGCTCTTTCTCGATTGCCATATGATGCTCCTTCGGTTCTCATCATTATGGCCTCACACACAATTCCTGACAGTCCCCTCCGACAACGGCAGTTGTTACGTCGCTGGCGACACCCGTAGCTTCGCTCGCGATATCGGCCTTGAACCGAGAACAACGCCGATCGAAAGTCCGCAGAGTAATGGAATGGCCGAAGCCTTCGTTCGTACGATCAAGCGCGACTACGTCCGTGTCAGCCCGCGTCCAGATGCCGAGACGGTGATGCGTCAGCTGTCATCCTGGATGACCCACTACAACGAGGTTCACCCGCACAAGGCTCTCGGATATCGTTCACCCCGCGAGTTCATCAAAGCTCGCGGAAATCCCTGACCGTGTCCGATCATTCGGGGGCTACAACAGGGGCCAAAGGCCGCCACCTGACCTACGAAACAACTCTGTTCAATGGGCGCTAAGCGGAGCGGTATATCAAACACCGCAAACGTCATTGGCGCTGGCGAGATCGCCGAGAAGTCCCGGGGGCGCTTGGAGGGCTTTGCCGGTGTGACGCCTACTCATCGACCTGTGTTGCATTGGCTTCGATCCAATCCACGGCCTCGCTCTTGGTCGCAAAGCCCTCAATGCGGCGTTCATGGCCCTGGCGATACCGGATAATCACATGCCAGCCCGTTCTCGCCTTATCTGGAAACGGCTCCATGACCGGCTTTTCGTTAGAATCCACCATGCGAGCAATATGGGCCAGCGGCCGATCCGTTGCCAGCGGCGTTTCGGAAGGTCACGAGCGCTTGCGTCCTGGCCGCGGAACGCGCTGCAACTCGCTCTTGGTTTGCGCAAATAACCGTTCGAGAACCACGCGCCCCATCAAGACAGCAAGGGCATCGCCTTGGTCGGTATTGGCCGCGCCCGCGGCTGACGCTTCAAAGTCCTGCGCTGCCTGCATTGCCCCTACCCCCGAGTGTCAGTTCGAAATATGTGCACATTAAAGAGGGTGTCGCATAAGTTTCACGGCGCCCGTGTCACATTCAGGGCGAACGCACTACCCTTGCGTTCCCCAAAGACTTGGACCTTGAGCCCTGACAGCCCCTTGTTGGGGCTCATTTTCTAGAGGGGATAGCGCCGCAGGTGTTATTCCACGGCCTCAGCCTTTAGGCGTTCCAGGACATCTTCGAGAACGGCAATTTCCCGCCTGAGCACGCCGATCTCACGCTTAGTGATGTCAACGCCATCTTTGCGCACTGTCATATAGCCCGATTCCAGCCGCTCTAAGAATTTGCGGATATTGGTCAACTCGTCGGCGGAGTGCGGCTCGTCCATGGGGCTGAATATGCGCGCTCCTGGCATTACCGCAAGCTCAAAAAGATGCGCTACGTCGCAGACCGCACCTTCGTCAAAGAGCGACAAACGCGTGACGCGGCGATGTCGTGCCGAAGTCGAGCGCGAGCTCGGAACTTCGCTGGAAAACCGGTGTTGTCGCTCCGCCGCAGCCGGTATTGCCGGCCAGGAATGGTGCGGCGGTGGCTGCCGGGACGATTTATCTTGCCGCCGATGCAATAATGGGATGCCTTTTGGCGTTCATTGATAAAGACCAACTGACAAGCCAACTGCCAACCCAAGGAGGCGGTAATGCGGTGTCCAATATTCGCACTTGGAGCGCTCTTCATTTTCATCGCAATTGCGGCAAATACGACCGTTGCCAAAGCCCAAAACTATCCGTGGTGCGGGCATATCGACGCTGGCTCGGACGATGCGGTGAATTGCGGTTTCGTAAGCTACGAGCAATGCATGGCGACTATTCGCGGCGAGGGCGGCTACTGCGAGGCCAACACGCTTTATCGCTCCGCCCTCCCCGCCCCGCATTCGGCGCGGACGCGCACGCACTCTTAATCGCTGTGACGAGTTCCCCTGAAGGCCGGGGGCGTCATGAGGCATCGGCTGAATTGATTGCGCCCCGCGGCGTTGTCGGCGCGGGGACAACATCAGGAGGCGTCTATGAGACGCGCGCTGTTGCTATTGGGACTTGTTGCCGGCGTTGCGATCGCAAGCTCCGCGCAGGCGCAGAACTATCCGTGGTGCGCGCAATATAGCGGCAGCATGGGCGGCAGCATGAATTGCGGGTTTACGACCCATGAACAATGCATGGCGACGGTGAGCGGCGCGGGCGGATTCTGCGTGGTCAATACGCAGTATCAACCGCCGGTCCCAAGGCCGTCGCACCCGCAGGCAAGCCGGCATCGTGCCCGCAAAAGCTCCTGACCGCCGGCTGCCGTTGCGTCGCGTCGCGGTTCTGGCAGCCGCAGCAAGCTTGCCGCTGATCGCCGGCGGCGCGCAAGCGCAGAATTATCCGTGGTGTTCGAATTTCGCCGACGGCGCCGGGACCAATTGCGGCTTCTCGACTTTGGCGCAGTGCATGATCGATATCACGGGCAGCGGCGGTTACTGCGACCACAACAATCTGTACGAGCCGCCAAGGAACGCAGCGCCGGCCGTACCCAAGACGCACAAGAGCCGCGCGCACAAATCGCCCTGATCGGAGTTGCCGATCGAACATCCGGAGTTCGGCTCATGCGATATTTATCGGTTTTGGCAATTGCCATCGCCGCGCTTTCGATCGGCATCGGCTGTGCGCACGCGCAAAACTATCCCTGGTGCGCGCAATACGACAAAGGCGATGACGGCATGAATTGCGGCTTTATCAGTTTCCAGCAATGTCTGGAGGACGTCCGCGGCATCGGCGGCTTCTGCGAGCAAAACAACACCTATAAGCCGCCGGCCGCGGCGCCGGCGCAGCGGCGGACGCTCAAGCACCATTCCCATTCCTGACGGCGCTTGCGCGCTGCGGCGTCTTGAACTCACCGGGGGGGCACAGCGTTACCGTTCGAACCACTTAAAACCGGGAACGACAATGAAAGTATTTCTTTTCGCCTTGGCAACCGCCGCTGCCGCGGCGGCGGCCGCGACGCCGGCGCAAGCGCAAAATTATCCGTGGTGTGCCCAATACGGCAGAGGCACGGGCGGGGCCATGAATTGCGGTTTCTCGACCTACCGGCAGTGCATGGAAGACGTAAGCGGCATCGGCGGCTTTTGCATGCAGAACAACACTTATCGTCCAGCCGCCGGACCGCACCGGCACCGCGCCCATCATTGAACTTTGGATCTCACGTCAACTCGACGATCAGGCCGTCGCGGATGGTAACGCGGCGATCCATTTGCGCCGCAATGTCCATGTTGTGGGTGGCAATGATGGTCGCAAGTCCCGAGGCGCGGACCAATTGATTGAGCGTGGCAAAGACGTGGTCGGCGGTGTGAACGTCGAGGTTGCCGGTCGGCTCGTCGGCGAACAGGATGCGCGGCGCGTTGGCGACGGCGCGCGCGATGGCGACGCGTTGCTGCTCGCCGCCGGAAAGCTCGGCGGGCCGGTGCGTGAGCCGGTCCTTGAGACCCAAATAGCTCAACAGCTCGCTGGCGCGCACGCGGGCTTCCCGGCGCGACAGGCCGCGGATCATTTGCGGCAGGACGACGTTCTCCAGCGCCGAAAATTCCGGCAGCAGATGATGGAACTGATAGACGAAGCCGATTTCCGTGCGCCGGATACGCGTCCGCGCCGTATCGGATAAATGTGAGGTCGGCGTGGTGTCGATATAGACTTCGCCGGCATCGGCATGTTCGAGCAAACCCGCAATGTGCAGAAGCGTCGATTTGCCGGCGCCTGACGGTCCGACCAGTGCCACCGATTGGCCGGCCCACACCGCAAGCTCGGCGCCGCGCAGCACGTCGAGCGTCGCATCGCCCTGGCGGAATTGCCGGCAGACGCCGTGCAGAAAGACGA
Source organism: uncultured Alphaproteobacteria bacterium (assembly GCA_963816565.1). GTDB lineage: Bacteria > Pseudomonadota > Alphaproteobacteria > Rhizobiales > Xanthobacteraceae > BOG-931. The sequence continues at coordinate 164,379 of CAWFLM010000039.1, forward strand.
GCGGTTGCTCGTCATGATCGGAGATCGACGTGGTGGCCCCGGCTATCGTCGTGGTCTCATCCATCGCGCCCGATCATTCATAACGCAGCGCTTCGACCGGATCGAGCCGCGCCGCGCGCCATGATGGATAAAGCGTCGCCAACAGCGACAGGCCGAGCGCCATGACGACGACCGCGGTGGTTTCCTTGGCGTTCATGTGGGCCGGCAGCTGGGAGAGGAAATAGAGCTCCGGCGAGAACAGCTCGGTATTGGTCAGCCACGACAGGAAACGGCGAATGTCTTCGATATAGGCGCAGACGATCACGCCGATGACGAAACCGACGCCGGTGCCCACCACTCCGATCGCGGCGCCGGTAATGAGGAAGACCCGCATGATCGCCCCTTGCGTGGCGCCCATGGTGCGCAAAATCGCGATGTCGCTGCCTTTGTCTTTGACCAGCATGATCAAGCCCGAGACGATATTGAGCGCCGCCACCAGCACGATCAAGGTCAGGATCAAAAACATCACGTTGCGCTCGACCTGGAGCGCATTAAAGAACGTGGCATTGCGCTGGCGCCAGTCGACCATGTAGATCGGCCGCCCGGCGGCCTCGGTCACCGCTTTACGGAAGCTGTCGATACGGTCGGGATCGTCGGTATAGACCTCGATCGCGGTGACGTCGCCCGGTCGATTGAAATAAGCCTGCGCTTCGGTCAGCGGCATGAAGACGAAGGCGGAATCGTATTCCGACATGCCGATCTCGAACACGGCGGCGATCTTGTAGGCCTTGATCCGCGGCGTCGTTCCCATCGGCGTTACCGCGCCGCGCGGCGCCACCAGCGTGAGATTGTCGCCGGCCCGCACCGAAAGCTGCTCGGCGAGCCGGGCGCCGATGGCAATGCCTTGGCCGTCGTCGAAGCCGTCGAGCGTGCCCTGTTTGACGTTTTTCGAGACCTGCGTGAGCTTTGCGAGGTCGGCGCCGCGCATGCCGCGGACCACGACGCCCGACGCATTGAACGGCGAGGACGCCAAGGCCTGGCCCTCGACCAGGGGCGCCGCGAGATAGATGCCGGGGACTTTCGAGACGCGGTCGGCGACGGCGGCGTAATCGGTCAGTGGCGATTCCAGCGGCTGGATCAAAAGATGCCCGTTGAGCCCCAAGATCTTGGTCAGGAGCTCCTGGCGAAACCCGTTCATCACCGCCATGACGATGATCAGCGTGGCCACCCCGAGCATGATGCCGAGGAACGAAAAACCGGCGATGACCGATATGAATCCCTCTTTGCGCCGGGCGCGCAGGTAGCGCAGCGAGAGCATCCACTCATAGGCCGAAAAGGGTCGCGTGCCGGTCGGATCGGCCATTTATGTCAGGTCCCCGTGAACATCCCGAGTTTCACACGATTCTGGCGGTTTCAAGCCGCACCATTTGGCGTCAAACGGTCGCCGCGCACAGTTTCATGAGGTCAGCCGTGCGATTGCGTCGGCCGCGGTCATGAGTTCCCGCTGCCCATCGGCGCGTCGCTTCACCTCGACTTTGCCCTCGGCCAGACCACGCGGCCCAACCAGGATCTGCCAGGGAATGCCGATGAGATCGGCCATGGCGAATTTCGAGCCGGGGCGCTCGTCGAGGTCGTGATAAAGGGTGTCGACGCCCTTGGCGTTGAGTGCGGCATAAAGCTCTTCGCAAGCCTTATCGGTGTCGCTCCCGCCTTGTTTGAGGTTGAGGATCATGACCCGGAACGGAGCGACCGGTTCGGGCCAAATGATCCCGGCGTCGTCGTGGGAGGCCTCGATGATGGCGGCCACAAGCCGGCTCGGGCCGATGCCGTAGGACCCCATATGCACCGGCCGGTCGGCGCCATCGTGATCGGTCACAAAGGCCTTCATCGGCTCGGAATACTTGGTGCCGAAATAGAAAATATGGCCGACCTCGATGCCGCGCGCCGACACCCGCTTGTCGGCCGGCAGCGCGTCGAACGCCGCCGGGTCGTGTTTCTCCGACGTCGCCGCATAGAGCGACGTCCACTTGTCCACAATCGCCTGCAGGCGGCCGACATGGGTGAAATCGACGTCCCGTCCGGGAACCTCGAAGTCGAGATAGTCGCGGTGGCAGAACACTTCGCTCTCGCCGGTATCGGCGAGGATGATGAACTCGTGGGACAGATTGCCGCCGATCGGTCCGCTTTCCGCCACCATCGGGATCGAGCGCAAGCCCAAGCGGGCGAAGGTGCGCAAATAGGCGACAAACATCCGATTATAGGCGTGTTTGGCGCCGGCAAAATCGAGGTCGAATGAATAGGCGTCCTTCATCAGGAACTCGCGCCCGCGCATCAGTCCGAAGCGCGGCCGCACCTCGTCGCGGAACTTCCACTGGATGTGATAGAGGTTGAGCGGCAGATCCTTGTAGGAGCGCACATAGGCGCGGAAGATCGCCGTGATCATTTCCTCGTTGGTCGGGCCGTACAGCATGTCGCGCTCGTGACGGTCCTTGATGCGCAGCATCTCCTTGCCATAGGCCTCATAGCGGCCGCTCTCGCGCCACAGGTCGGCCGACTGGATGGTCGGCATCAAAAGCTCGATGGCGCCGGAGCGGTCCTGCTCTTCGCGCACGATGGCGCAGATTTTTTGCAGGACGCGAAAGCCCAACGGCAAAAACGCATAAATCCCGGCCGCTTCCTGCCGGATCATGCCGGCGCGCAGCATCAGCCGATGCGATGCGATCTCCGCCTCCTTCGGCGTCTCACGCAAACTGGGCAGGAAGTAACGGGAAAGGCGCATGAAATCTGGTCACATCGGGAAGCGCTGTGCGCGCAGTGAAGCCGCAACGGCGGCGGAAATACAAGAGGCGGGCAAATTGCGGCCTAGAACGAAAGTTCCATGCAAATTATTTGCCGCCGGCGGTGGTAACATGATGACAATGGCAGGCAGATCGATTACCAATAGCGCGCGACCCGGTGCCGCGGCCTTAATCGCGACGCCGAAAGTAGCGGTCCAAGTCTCGGGAGGATAACCCGCGAGCGTAAAGCATCGCCAGCCACGCGTCGTACTGCGTATCAAAGAACCAAGCGTGGGTTATGGGTTGGATGAGGATTTTAGGGCAGGGCTTTGGCCCTGCTTTTTCTTTTTTGAGCGCCCACAGGATGGCGTATAAATCAGGCGAGATAATTACCACAAAACATCGAATCAACATCAATATTTTGCGTAATCATAATGGCCCATGAGGCCGCTGAGCGTCACCAGATGCTCGCGATAGACGAGGTAGCCTCCGCCATAGATGACCAGCGCCACGGCCGTCGTCCACAGCAATTTCCTCCCGAGCCGGAAATTTGCCGGCGCGCCCGGATCGGTGCCGGGGGCCATCTCACCGCCTTCGTGCTGGCTGCGTATGCCCCATGGCAAGACGGCGAACAGACTGACCCACCAGATCAGGAAAAACGCCGCGAGCGCGGTGGTAAAGGTCATGCCTACGCCTGTTCCAGCTCGACCAAGGTGCCGGAAAAATCTTTGGGGTGGAGAAACAGCACCGGCTTGCCGTGCGCTCCCATCTTCGGCTCGCCGTCGCCAAGCACGCGCGCCCCGGCCGCTTTGAGCGCATCGCGGGCGGCGCGGATATCGTCCACTTCGTAGCAGATGTGGTGCATGCCGCCATCCGGATTGCGCTCGAGAAATTTGGCGATGGGAGAGCCTTCGCCGAGCGGCTCGAGTAGCTCGATCTTGGTGTTCGGCAATGTGATGAACACTGTGGTCACACCGTGGTCGGGTTGCGGCACCGCCGCTGAGACAATTGCGCCCAGGGTGTCGCGATAGACGGCGCTCGCTTTGCCGAGATCGCGGACCGCGATCGCCACGTGATTGAGCCTGCCGATCATGGCTTTTCGTCTCCTTAGTCCGGCGAGAATATCTTAGCATGGCGTCCGCAATTGGCTTGTGCCGATGTGCGGCGGCTTGCTTACGCCATTGACGCATATACGCCGTTGGCTTATATATGGGTCCGATGATGCGGACGCTGTACGTGGTGGCGGAATTGCCGCAATTCCTCCGCGACGTGACGGCGGTCGGCCTGAGCGAGGCTGAGCATCAGGCAATCATTGACGCCGTTGCCGCCAATCCCCTTCGTGGCGACGAAATTCGCGCCTCAGGTGGCGTCCGGAAAGTGCGCTTTGCCGGCTGCGGCAAGGGAAAAAGCGGAGGCTATCGCGTTGTCACGGCCTATTTCGGACCAAATGTGCCCGTGTATCTCGTGGCCCTTCTGAGCAAAGGCGAGCGGGAAAATTTTACGGCAGCAGAGATCGCCGCCTTCAAGAAGCTTACCAGCGAGATCGCCAGGTACTGGCGACGGAGAACGACGTGAAAAAACCTGCAGACAGGATCATCCAAGGCCTTCGTGAAGCCGCCGCCCACGCGCGCGGCGAGAAGGTTCCCGGGCTAAAACTTCACATTCCACGCACCGTGGACGTTTACGCGGTGAGGCGTCGAACGGGCCTGTCGCAAGCGGCATTTTCCAGCCGCATTGGCGTGTCTTCCGGCACTCTGCGCAACTGGGAACAAGGAAGGCGCACCCCCGAAGGGCCTGCGCGCGTATTGCTTGCCTTGCTGGAGCGCAATCCTCACATCGTAGAGGAAACGTTGGGCGGCTCTTAGTCGACTGTTTGCTGGTAGATGGATCGCATCAGTGCGGCGGCAGCCAGCCCTGATTTGCTCGGCTGATCGATCTATCGGACCTAGACTAGCACCCTTGGGCCATTCGCCTCGCAAACTGCCTTACACCGTCAGCACATGGACGTGGCAGATCGGCTTCTTGTTCCAGCGCTCGGCGATCCGAGAGCGCACGGCGCGCCGCACCGCTTCGGCAACCGCATCGGGATCGCGGCGCCGCGGCTTCGGCATGGATTCGAAGGCTTCCTCGACCGCTTCGCGGGCGATTTCCGTCATCGAGGTGCCGGCGGCATCGATCTCCGGCAAGCCGATCAGTTCGACTTCGGGATCGGCCATAAGCGCGCCCTTGTCATTGACGGCCAAAGCGACCGTAACGACCCCGGCAAAGCTTAAGCGCCGGCGCGCGGCCACTGTGCGGCCGTCGGCGCTGATCAGGAGCGAGCCGTCCTTGTAAAGCCGGCCCGCGGGGACTTCGTCGATGATTTCCGGGCCGTTCGGCGCCAGACGGACGAGATCGCCATTGCGGCAAATCAGGACCTTCGGCACGCCGGCACGGCGGGCGAGCTCGGCGTGCTCGGCCAAGTGCAGGGCTTCGCCATGGGCCGGGATGAGGATTTGCGGCCGCACCCAGCCGATCATGTCGCGCAACTCGTCGCGCCGCGGATGGCCGGAGACATGAACGAGGTGGGTGCGGTCGGTGATCACCTCAATGCCCTGCATGACCAAGCCATTGATGACCTCGCCAACGGCTTTCTCGTTGCCGGGAATCGCGCGCGAGGAAAAGATGACGCGGTCGCCCTTGGACAGCGTGACTTCGGGATGCTCGTCCCGGGCAATGCGCGACAGCGCGGCGCGCGGTTCGCCCTGACTGCCGGTACACAGCGCCAAAACCTTGTCGGGGGGCAAATAGCCGTAGCTCGCCACGCTGCGAAAATCCTGCACGCCGTCGAGATAGCCGGTCTCGCGCGCCACCTGCGCCACTCGCTCCATCGCCCGGCCGATCAAGACGACTTCGCGTTCGACGACGCGGGCGGCATCAGCCACCGCGCGCAGCCGACCGACATGGGAGGCGAACGTCGTGACGGCGACACGCCGCGGTGCGGTGCGGATCAGTTCCGCTAATGTCTTGGCGACATCAGCCTCCGACGGCGAGCGCCCTTCCCGCACCGCGTTGGTGGAATCGCCGACAAGCGCGAGCACGCCCTCGTCGCCGAGCGCGGTCAGCTTTGCTGCGTCGGTCGGCGCACCGATGATGGGCGTCGGATCGATCTTCCAATCGCCGGTATGCAGCACGATACCGGCCGGCGTGCGGATGGCGAGCGCATTCGATTCCGGGATCGAATGCGCGACATTGATGAAATCGATAGCGAACGGGCCGAGCGTGAGATGCCCGCCAAGCGGCACGACTTTGACGAGAATTCGCGGTGCGCCGGGCTCCGACGCGCGCTTGGCCTCGAACAGAGCCGCCGTAAACGGCGTGGCGTAGATCGGCACCTCGAGCCGCGGCCACAGATCGATCAGCGCGCCCAGATGGTCCTCGTGGCCGTGGGTGAGCACCAAGCCGACGATGTTCTTTCGTTCGGCGATCAGATAGCTGATGTCCGGCAGGATCAGATCGACGCCGGGCAAATGCTCCTCGGAGGCGAACGACACGCCGCAGTCGACGATAAGCCATTGCCGGCGCCGCGGCTCGCCATAACCGTAGATCGAGAGGTTCATCCCGATCTCGCCGATGCCGCCGAGCGGCGCGAAGACAAGTTCGTTGTGCGCCATCGCTTAAGCCCGGCTCGGCACGGGACGGCCGCCGTGATGCGCCAATGGAAAAACGTCGCCTGCCGAGATTTTTTCGACCGTGCCGCCGCGGCTCTCCAGAATAAGCCGGCCTGAGCTATCGAGACCGACAAAGCGGCCGTGCTTTTCGCCGGCGCCGTTGCGTACCATGATTTCCTCGCCGATGCCGCGCGCGGCGCCGAGCCAGTCAGCTAGGATCGCCGGAAGGTTTTCGCCACCGGCCCACTGGGCCAGTCGCCGGCACATCGTGGCCGACAGCCGCTGAAACAGCCGTTGCGGCGTGATTTTCGCGCCGTGGACGACAAGATCGGTCGCCGGATAGGCCGCCGCCGGCGGATGGCTTGAGCAATTCACGCCAATGCCGATGACGACACTGAGCCCGCTGCCCGGCGCGACCTCGCCCTCGATCAGGATTCCGGCGCATTTCCCGCCGCCAAGCAAAATGTCGTTCGGCCATTTGAAGGCGAGCTGCGGCGCCAACGCCGGCGCCTCGGCAAGAATGGCATCGCGCAGCGCCAGAGCCGTGACGAAGGCGAGTTCCGGCGCACGTTCGGACGGCGACGGCTCGCGCAGCAAGAGGCTCGCATAGAGATTGCCCACCGGCGAGACCCAGGCGCGGCCCATCCGGCCGCGGCCTTCGGTTTGCTCGACCGCAGTGATCCACAGTGGCGCGGGTTCGCCGTGCTGCGCGCGAATGCGGGCTTCCGCATTGGTCGAGCCGACCGTGGCGAGGGCAACCAGCCGCACGCCCGCCTCGCCCGCTATTGGGTCAAGCTGCATCAAAACAGAGAATGCGCGGCCGCGCTCGCGATGCCGACCAGCGGCCCTGGATAGAGGAAGAACAGAATATTGAACAGGCCGCATATCGCCAGCACCACGCGCAACTCATACGGCATGGTGTAGAAGCCTTCGACCGGCTCGTCGAAATACATGGTCTTGATGATGACGAGATAATAATAGGCGCCCACCACACTCGCCAGCACGCCGATAACGGCCAGCACATAAAGACCGGCTTTGATGGCGGCGAGGAAGACGTAGAATTTGGCGAAGAAGCCGGCGAGCGGCGGTATCCCCGCCATCGAGAACAACAGCATCGCCAAAAAGAACGCCGTTGCCGGATGGGTGCGCGCCAGGCCGCCGAGCTGGTCGATCAATTCCACCATGCCGGTGTCGCGCCGCATCGACAGGATCACGGCGAAAACGCCGAGCGTCATGGTGATGTAGATCGCCATGTAGATGAGCACGCCCTGCACGCCTTCGGAGGTGCCGGCGGCAAGCCCGATCAGCGCAAAACCCATGTGTCCGATCGAGGAATAGGCCATCAGCCGCTTGATGTTGCGCTGGCCGATCGCGGCAAAGGCGCCAAGCACCATCGAGGCGATGGAGACGAAGACCACGATCTGTTGCCATTCCGAGGTGATGCCGGGGAAGGCCATGACCGCGACGCGCACAAACATCGCGATGCCGGCAACTTTCGGTGCGGCGGCGAAAAACGCCGTCACCGGCGTCGGCGCCCCTTCATAGACGTCCGGCGTCCACATGTGAAACGGCACCGCCGAGACCTTGAAGCAGAAACCGGCGAACAGAAAGACAATGCCGAAAATCAAGCCGATGTCGGCCGGCCCGCCCTGCCCCGCCGCATGCGCGATGCCGGCAAAGCTCACGGTGCCGGTAAAGCCATAAGTCAAGGACGCTCCATAGAGCAGCATTCCCGACGACAGCGCGCCGAGCACGAAATATTTCAGCCCGGCTTCGGTCGAGCGCAGGTTGTCGCGGTGGCTGGCGGCGACGACGTAGAGCGGCAGGCTCATCAGTTCGAGGCCGAGATAGAGCGCGATCAGGTCGGCCGCCGATATCAGCATCATCATGCCGAGCGTCGACAGCAGGATAAGCACAGAATATTCGAACCGCTGCTGGCGCTCGCGCTCGACGTAATCGAGCGACATCGCAATCGCGGCGGCCGAGCCTAACAGCGCCAGGATTTTCAAGAACCGGGCAAAGTCGTCGACAATGAAGCTGCCGCCGAAGGTCGTCAGTTTCCCGGCCGGCAACAGCAGCAGAATGGCGCCGGCGACAATCAGAAGCGCGATCGCGGCGAAATCCACCGCGCGCCCCGGCCGGCCCTTTTGGAAGACGCCCAGCATCAGCAACGCCATGGCGCCGCCGCCGAGAACGATCTCCGGCAGTAGCGGAACCAGCCTGGCAAAGTGCGCGGTGTTCATCGCTTCCTGTTACGTTATTTTGCCAGCGCCGCCGTCTGCACGGTGCTGAGCGCATGATGGTAATTGTCGATCAAGGCGGTCACCGATACCGAGGAAATATCGAGCACCGGCTTGGGATAGACGCCGAACACTATGGTCAGGATGACGAGCGGCGCCAAAATCGTGATCTCGCGCCAGCCGATATCCTTGATGTTGAAGAGATTAGGTTTTTCCAACTTGCCGAAAATCACCTTGCGGTAGAGCCAGAGCGCATAGGCGGCCGACAGGATGGTGCCGAACGTCGCCAGCGTCGCCACCCAATTATTGACCCGAAACGTGCCGATCAGCGTCAAGAACTCGCCGACAAATCCGGAGGTCCCGGGCAGCCCGATATTGGCCAGCGTGAATACCATGAAGACCAAAGCGTAAAGCGGCATGCGGTTGACCAGCCCGCCATAGGCGGCGATTTCGCGGGTGTGCATGCGGTCATAGATGACGCCCACGCAGAGGAACAAGGCGGCGGACACGATGCCGTGCGAAATCATCTGGAAAATACCGCCGGCGACGCCCTGCGCGGTGACCGCGAAAATTCCCATGGTGACAAAGCCCATATGCGCGACCGACGAGTAGGCGATGAGCTTTTTCACGTCCTCCTGCACCAGCGCGACGAGCGAGGTGTAAATAATCGCCACGATCGATAGCACATAGATCAAGGGCGCCAGATGCTGCGACGCTTCCGGGAACATCGGCAGTGAAAAACGCAAGAAGCCGTAGCCGCCCAATTTCAGGAGAATTGCGGCCAGGATCACCGAGCCGGCGGTCGGCGCCTCGACATGCGCGTCCGGCAGCCAGGTGTGCACCGGCCACATCGGCATCTTCACCGCAAAGGACGCCAGGAACGCGAACCACGCCGCGGTCTGCAGAACGAGCGAAAACGGATGATGCAACAGTGTCGGAATGTCGGTCGTGCCGGCGTCCCAGTACATCGCCATGATGGCGAGCAGCATCAGCACGGAGCCGAGCAGCGTGTAGAGGAAGAACTTGAAACTGGCGTAGACGCGGCGCGGGCCGCCCCACACGCCGATGATCAGAAACATCGGAATGAGGGTGCCTTCGAAGAACAGATAGAACAATACGAGGTCGAGCGCGCAGAAGGTGCCGACCATCAGCGTTTCGAGGACAAGGAACGCGATCATATATTCGCGGACCCGATGCTGGATCGCAGTCCAGCTCGCCAGGATGCAGATCGGCATGAGCCCGGTGGTCAGGATCACAAACGGCAGCGAGATGCCGTCGACGCCCATCGCATAGTTGATCGCGCCGCCGAGCCATGGCCTCTTTTCAAGGAACTGGAAATCAGCCGTCGACGGATCGAAACGCCAGATCAGAATCAGCGAAATCGCGAACACGATGAGCGTCGTCCACAGCGCCACCCAGCGTGTATTGCGTACGCCGGCTTGGTCGTCGCGCAAGCAAGCGATGAACAACGCGCCGACCAGCGGCAGGAAGGTGACGACGGAGAGGATCGGCCAGCTGGTCATCAGTGCAGCCCCGCGAACATGAACCAAGTAATCAGCGCGGCAACGCCGATCAGCATGGCGAAGGCGTAGTGGTAGAGGTAGCCGGTCTGCAGGCGGACGACGTTGCGGGTCACGTCGAGCACGCGGGCCGACACCCCATCAGGGCCGAACCCGTCGATGATAAAGCCGTCGCCGCCCTTCCAGAACAAGCGGCCGAGCCAAATGGCCGAACGCACGAAGAGGAAATCGTAGATCTCGTCGAAGTACCATTTATTGAGCAGGAACTCGTAGAGCACGCGCTGGTCGCGTGCCAAGGCCACCGGCAGATCTGGCCGGCGGATATAGAACTGGTAGGCGACCAGAAATCCGCCGATCATCATCACGGTCGGCAATAGCGACATATAGAGCGGCAGCTTTTCGGCATTCTCGAACAGCGTTTCGGCGGTCGTGAGCTTCAGCGCGTCGCGGAAAAATTGCTCGGCGCCGTGGCCGGTGAATACCGAGAGAAACGGCCAGCCGGCGGCGATCGAGCCGAATGCCAAGACGCCCAGCGGGATCAGCATGACTTTCGAACTCTCGTGCGCCGCTTCGTAGTGATGCCGGTCATGCGGCTCGCCGTGGAAAGTCTTAAAGATCAAGCGCCAGGAGTAGAACGAAGTGAGCGCGGCCGCCCCGACCGTCATGAGAAAGCCGTAAGCGGCCATCGGATTGGTGCCTACGGCCGCGGCCTCAATGATGGCGTCTTTGGAGAAATAGCCGGCGGTCAAGGGAAAACCGGTCAGCGCCAGCGTGCCGATCAGCATGACGCCGTAGGTGAACGGAATCTTGCGCCACAGCCCGCCCATATGGCGGATGTCCTGCTCGTGATGCATCGCCAGGATCACCGAACCCGAGCCGAGGAACAAAAGCGCCTTGAAAAACGCATGCGTAAACAGATGAAACATCCCGACCGAATAGGCGCCAACGCCCATGGCGACGAACATGTAGCCGAGCTGCGAGCAGGTCGAATAAGCGACGATGCGCTTGATGTCGTTCTGCACCAGCGCGATGGTCGCCGCGAACATGCAGGTCGTTGCGCCGATGAAGATGACGAAGGCCGAGGCATCCTGCGATAGCGAGAACAGCGGCGACAGCCGCGCCACCATGAACACCCCGGCCGTCACCATGGTCGCGGCGTGGATCAGCGCCGAGACCGGCGTCGGACCCTCCATGGCGTCGGGTAGCCAGGTATGCAGCAGAAACTGCGCCGATTTTCCCATCGCGCCCATGAACAGCAGAAGGCAGACGGCGGTGAGCGCGTTGACGTCCCAGCTGAGGAAATGAAAGCTCTTGCCCGCCAATGCCGGGGCCTGAGCGAAGATGGTGTCGAAGTCGATCGCGCCGGTGAGATAGAAGACGGCGAAGATGCCGAGCGAGAAGCCGAAGTCGCCGACGCGGTTGACGATAAAAGCCTTGATCGCGGCGGCATTGGCTTCCGGCTTGTGGAACCAGAAGCCGATCAACAGATAGCTCGCCAGTCCGACGCCCTCCCAGCCGAAGAACAGCTGAATGAGATTGTCGGCCGTCACCAGCATCAGCATGGCGAAGGTGAAGAACGACAGATAACAGAAGAAGCGCGGTTTATACGGATCCTCGTCCATATAGCCGATGGAATAGACGTGAACGAGCGACGAGATGGTCGTCACCACGACCAGCATGACGGCGGTCAAGGAGTTGATGCGCAGCGCCCATTCCGAGTGCAGATCGGCGACGCTGACATACGAGAACAGCGTGACGCGCACTTCGTGCCCTTCGAAGCCGACGTCGAAGAACGCAAACCACGACAGCACGCAGGCGATCACCAGGAATGTCGAGGTAACGAGCATGGCGGGCAGCGAGCCGGCAGCCGACGGCTCGTGGGCTTGGTGCTCCTCGGCGTGGGTGCTGGAGAACGCCGCGTGCGGCGCATGCGGGTCCGGCGTGCCATGGGTATGACCCTCCGGCGCGGGCGGGACGGTATGATCGTCATGCGGCGGCGGCGGATCCTCTCCGGGATTGCGCTGCGCCGCGCCGAAGAGCGTGATGACGCCGGCAATGATCGCGCCAAGAAGCGGCAAGGCAACGATGGCTTCGTACATTTGCCGCTCAGCCCTTCATCATATTGATGTCTTCCACGGCGATCGAACCGCGGTTGCGGTAATAGGCGACCAGGATCGCCAGTCCGATCGCGGCCTCGGCCGCCGCGACCGTGAGTACGATCAAGGCATAGACCTGGCCGACGATGTCGCCGAGAAAGCTCGAAAACGCGACGAGATTGATGTTGACCGCGAGCAGGATGAGCTCGATCGACATCAGGATGACGATGACGTTCTTGCGGTTGAGAAAAATTCCCAGAACCCCGAGCGTGAACAGAATTGCCGCCACCGACAGATAATGGCCGAGCCCGATTGTCATGACAGCGCTCGCTTCATGATAATCCTTGCCCCGATTTCACCTTGACGACTTCAATGGCGCTCGCGCGCCGGCGCGCCACTTGCGCGGCGATGTTCTGGCGGCGCACGTTGGGTTTATGCTGCAGCGTCATCACGATGGCGCCGATCATAGAGACGAGCAGGATGAGGCCGGCGGCCTGGAAAAAATAGACGTAGCGAGTGTAGAGCACGAGGCCGAGCGCCTGGGTATTGTTGATGGCGCTTGCCGGCGGAATCGGCGCGGTGACCGCTTGCGCCACCTCCGGCCCGATCGCCCAGGCGCCAACGACGACAAGGAGCTCGGCCAACAGCACGGCGCCGACCAATGCGCCGACCGGCAGGTAACTGAGAAAGCCCTGGCGCAATTCGGCAAAATCGACATCGAGCATCATCACCACGAACAGAAACAGCACGGCGACGGCGCCGACATAGACGACGATCAGAATCATCGCCAAGAATTCCGCGCCCAACAGCACGAACAATCCGGCCGCATTGACGAAAGCGAGGATGAGGAACAGCACCGAATGCACCGGGTTCTTCGCAGTGACGACCATGACCGCCGAGGCCACGGTGATGCCGGCGAACAAGTAAAAGAAGATGGCCTGGATGATCATGAAAAAGCCGGGCTCAACGATAGGGCGCATCGAGTTCGATATTCTTGGCGATCTCGCGCTCCCAGCGATCGCCGTTCGCCAGCAGGCGCTCTTTGTCGTAATACAGCTCCTCGCGCGTTTCGGTGGCGAATTCGAAATTCGGGCCCTCGACGATGGCGTCGACCGGACAGGCTTCCTGGCACAGCCCGCAGTAAATGCATTTCACCATGTCGATGTCATAGCGCGTGGTGCGCCGCGTGCCGTCGTTCCTTCGCGGCCCCGCCTCGATGGTGATCGCCTGCGCCGGGCAGATCGCCTCGCAGAGCTTGCAGGCGATGCAGCGTTCTTCGCCGTTCGGGTAGCGCCGCAGCGCGTGCTCGCCGCGAAAGCGCGGCGACAACGCACCCTTCTCGAACGGATAATTGAGCGTCGCCTTCGGCTTGAAGAAATAGCGCATCGACAGGACGAAAGCCTGAACGAACTCCTTGAGGAACAGCGAGCGCGCGGCCTGATCGAGCTTCATGTTCAACCTCTCATGCCGCCCATTTGCCGCCGATAGCGCTGCCGATCCAATAGCCGACAATCGCCAGGATGGCGATGTCGATTCCGAGGATCAGGCGACGCATCAGCGACAGCTTGTCTTCGAAGGCGGCGCGCTGTTCGAGCGTTTGCGGACCCCGCTGTGCGCGCAACCGCCGCTCCAGGATGCCGATCGCCGGCACGTAAACGGCAACCGCGACGATCGTTCCGGCGAGACCGCCGAGCCAGGCCGGCAGCGAAAGCTCCATGCCGTCCTCCCGTCATTGCGGCGCCCAGCCGGTGAATTGCAGGACGCCGGCCACGATCGCGACCATGGCCAGCGAAATGGGCAAAAACACCTTCCAGCCCAGCCGCATCAGCTGATCGTAGCGATAGCGCGGCACAAAGGCCTTCACCATCGCGAACATGAAGAACACGAAGAATGCTTTGAGGACGAACCAGATCACGCCGGGCACCCAAGTGAACGGCGCCACCGGGAACGGCGGCAACCAGCCGCCGAGGAACAGGATCGTGCACATGGCGCACATGGTGCAAACCGCCACGTATTCGCCGAGCATGAACATCATGTACGGCGTCGAGCCGTATTCCACCATGAAGCCGGCGACGAGTTCGGATTCCGCTTCGACCAAATCGAACGGCGGCCGGTTGGTTTCCGCCAGCGCCGAGATGAAAAAAATAACGAGCATCGGAAACAGCGGCAGCCAGTACCAGCGCAGCAAGCCCCACGGCGTATTCTGCGCCTCGACGATGGCGGTGAGATTGAGCGAGCCGACGCACAGCAAGACAGTGATGATGACGAAACCGATCGAGACTTCGTAGGACACCATCTGCGCCGCCGAGCGCAGCGCGGCGAGGAACGGATATTTGGAGTTCGAAGCCCAGCCCGCCATGATGACCCCGTACACGCCGAGCGACGAGATGGCGAAGATATAAAGAATGCCGACATTGATATTGGCGATGACCCAACCGGCATCGACCGGGATCACCGCCCAGGCCGCAAGCGCCAGAACGCAGGTCACGAGCGGCGCCAAGAGAAACACGCCTTTGTTGGCGCCGGCCGGGATCACCGGCTCCTTGAGGATGAACTTGAGCAGATCGGCAAAGGATTGGAACAGGCCCCATGGTCCGACCACGTTGGGGCCGCGCCTGATCTGCACCGCGGCCCAGATCTTGCGGTCGGCCAACAGCACATAAGCGACGACAATGAGCAGCACGACGAGCAGCAGCACGCTCTCCGCCACCATGATGACCAGCGGCCAGATATATTCGAACCAGAGCGCGGCCATGGTCATGCGCTACTCCGCCGCCGTCATGGTTGCGCGCCCTTGCGCGATCGCCGAGCATTCCGCCATCACCGCCGAAGAGCGCGCTATCGGATTGGTGAAATAATAATCGTCCACGATCGAGCCGAACGGCGTCTTGTCCGCGGTGCCGCCAAGTGTCGCGAGCTTTTGCAGCGCGGCGGCGTCAGCCGGGGCGACCTGACCGATCCGCATCAAATGCGGGTGCGCCTTGAACAGCGCTTGGCGCAGCGCCGCGAGCGAGTCATAGGGCAGCCGGTTTCCCAGGACGTCCGACAGCGCCCGCAAGATCGCCCAATCTTCGCGCGCGTCGCCCGGTGGGAACGACGCCCGCGTCGCCATCTGCACCCGGCCTTCGGTGTTGACGTAGATCGCCGATTTTTCCGGATAGGCGGCGCCGGGCAGCACCACGTCGGCGCGCGAGGCGCCGCGGTCGCCGTGGGTGCCGAGATAGACGACGAAGGCGCCTTGAGCGACGTCGATCTCGTCGACGCCTAGCAGGAACAGGACATCGAGCGTGCCGAACGCCGCCATCTGCCGCGCCGAGAGGCCGCCCTGCCCCGGCACAAAACCGAGATCGAGCGCGCCGACGCGTGAGGCGGCGCTGTGCAATACGCAGTAGCCATTCCAGCCTTCCTTCACTGCGCCGATGTCGAGCGCCGCTTTCGCCGCCAGCGAGGCGACCGCCGCCCCATCGCCGCGCGTCAAGGCGCCGGCGCCGAGAAGCACCATCGGGCGCTCGGCCTTGCGCAGCACTTCGGCGAAGGAGTGCCGGGTGATGGCGGCAAGCGTCTCCGGACCGGCGCCAAGATAATCGTAGGTGTAGGTAAGGTCGGCCTTCGGCCCGATGACGCCGATCGGGAATTTACCGGCGCGCCAGCGCTTGCGGATGCGCGCATTGAGAACGGCCGCCTCCTTGCGCGGATTCGACCCGACGATGAGCAACGCGTCGGCTGCATCGATACCGGCAATAGTCGTATTGAACAGATAGCTGGCGCGGCCCCAGGCTGGATCGAGCGCCGCGCCATCCTGCCGGCAATCGAGATTGCCGACGTCAAGCCGGGTCATCAAATCCTTCAGCGCGAAAATTTCCTCGACCGCGACGAGATCGCCGACGATCGCGCCCATGCGCTTCGGATTGACCTTGGCGACTTTGGCGGCAATGGCGTTGAACGCCTCGTGCCACGTCGCCGGGCGCAGCTTGCCGGCCTCGCGCACGTAAGGCTGATCGAGCCGTTGGGTGCGCAGTCCGTCGACCACGTGACGCGTCTTATCGGAAATCCATTCCTCGTTGATGTCGTCGTTGGTGCGCGGCAAAATGCGCATCACCTCGCTGCCGCGGGTATCGATGCGGATGGCGGAGCCGAGCGCATCCATGACGTCGATCAACTCGGTCTTGGTGAGCTCCCACGGCCGCGCCGCAAACGCGTAGGGTTTCGAGGTCAGCGCGCCGACCGGACAGAGATCGACGACGTTGCCTTGGAGCTCGGAACGCATCGCCTGTTCCAGATAACTCGTGATCTCCATGTCCTCGCCGCGGCCGATGGCGCCGAGTTCGGGAACGCCGGCGACCTCGGCGGAGAATCGCACACAGCGCGTACATTGGATGCAGCGGTTCATCGAGGTCTTGACCAGCGCGCCGAGATATTTGTCTTCGACCGCGCGCTTGTTCTCGCGGTAGCGGCTGGCGTCGACGCCATAGGCCATGGATTGATCCTGCAGGTCGCATTCGCCGCCCTGGTCGCAGATCGGGCAATCGAGCGGATGATTGATCAGCAGGAATTCCATGACGCCTTCGCGCGCTTTGCGCACCATCGGCGAACGGGTGCTCAAGACTTTGGGCGAGCCGTCCTTGTTCGGCATCAAGTCCTTGACGCCCATAGCGCAGGACGCTTGCGGCTTGGGAATACCGACAACCTCGATCAGGCACATGCGGCAATTGCCGGCGATCGACAGCCGCTCGTGGAAGCAGAAGCGCGGAATTTCGGCACCCGCCGCTTCGCACGCCTGCAGCAGTGTGTATTCCGGCGGAACGTCGATCTCTTTGCCGTCGACGATGAGCTTGGTCATCTGCGTCTCATGCCGTTAGGCCGCCTGCCCGTCGGGCGCGCATCGCGCCGTTTTCCACAATTGCGCCGCGGCAACGCTTTCCCAGCCGAACGCATGGTCGCTCGGCCCATGCGCCGCAAGATGCTCCAGCCGCTCTTTCGCCTCGCCGAGCGGCGGCCGATGCCCCGCCGGCACCCACCACATGACGAAATGCGGACCGGCCATGGTGTCAAACCATTCCGGGCGGCGTCCGTAGAAACGCTTATGGACGGTTTGCCACACGAACCGCTCCAGCGCTTCGACGCTTTCCCACACCGACAAATTGACCGCCATCTGCGGATCGGGGAACGGCCGGAAGCCGGTGGCATTGCCGCTGTCGTCCTGCAGCCGCCAAACAAAACCCTGGCTGCGATCGGCGATGCCATTCACCAGCGCCAGGTTGTTCATGAAATCGGCCATGCGCGGATCGTCGGTCGGATAACGGAAACGGCCGATATTGAGTTGGGCCAAGTGACGGATCGCGTTCATCTTGCTTACTCCGCCGCAACCGAGACCGGCTCGGGATGCGGATTGGCGGTGTATTGATCGATGCGCTTCTCGATCTCCGGCCGGAAGTGGCGCAGCAGTCCCTGCACCGGCCAGGCGGCGCCGTCGCCGAAGGCGCAGATGGTATGGCCTTCGATCTGGGTGGTGACTTCCCAGAGCATGTCGATTTCGCGGATAGTCGCGTGCCCGACGGCCATGCGGTTGAGCACCCGCCACATCCAGCCCATGCCCTCGCGGCACGGCGTGCACTGGCCGCAGCTCTCGTGTTTGTAGAAATAGGAAATGCGCGCCATCGCCTTCACGATATCGGTCGATTTGTCCATGACAATCACCGCGGCGGTGCCGAGCGCCGATTTCTTGTCGCGGCAGCCGTCGAAATCCATCAGCAGCGTGTCGGCCTGATCGGCGCCCGCCGGCACGAGCGGCATCGACGAGCCGCCGGGGATCACCGCGAGCAGATTATTCCACCCTCCCCGCACGCCGCCGGCCTGCTTCTCGATCAGTTCGCGGAGCGGAATCCCCATCTCCTCCTCGACCGTGCACGGCCGCTCGACATGACCGGAAATGCAATAGAGTTTTGTGCCGGTATTGTTCGGCCGGCCGATACCGGCAAACCACGCCGCGCCACGCCGCATGATGTCCGGCACCTGGGCAATGGTCTCGACATTGTTGACGGTGGTCGGGCAGCCATAGAGACCCATATTGGCCGGGAATGGCGGCTTCAATCGCGGCTGACCCTTCTTGCCTTCGAGACTTCTCGAGCAACGCCGTTTCCTCGCCGCAGATGTAAGCGCCGGCGCCGTGATGCACGACAATGTCGAAATCCCAGCCGTGAATGTTGTTCTTGCCGATCAGGTTTGCCTCGTAGGCCTGATCAACCGCCGCCTGTAGCCGCTCACGCTCGCGGATGAATTCGCCGCGAATATAAATGTAGCAATGGTTGGCGGCCATGGCGGCCCCTGCGATCAGGCAGCCCTCGATGAGGAGATGCGGATCGTGCCGCATGACCTCGCGGTCCTTGCACGTGCCGGGCTCGGATTCGTCGGCGTTGATGACGAGGTAATGCGGCCGGTCGACCTGCTTGGGCATAAACGACCATTTCAACCCGGTCGCAAATCCGGCGCCGCCGCGGCCGCGTTGTCCGGAGGCCTTGCACTCGTTAACGAGGCCGTCGCGGCCTTTTTCCAGGATCGCTTTGGTGCCGTCCCAAGCGCCGCGCGCACGCGCGCCATCGAGGCCCCAATCGTGCTGGCCGTAGAGATTTTTGAAAATGCGGTCCTTGTCGGCGAGCATTATTGGTTTTCCTTCGCCGCGAACAGCGACGGGTCGGTCAGCGTGGTCGGTCCGCCGACCGGGGCGGAATTGATGCGGTCGATCTGCGGCCCGGGCTTCGGCGTCCGGCCGTTGGAAAAATCGTTGATGATGCGGGTGAAGAGTTCCGGCGTCAGATCCTCGTAATAATCGGCATTGACCTGGACCATCGGCGCGTTGACGCAGGCGCCCAGGCACTCCACCTCGATCCAGGAGAACGCGCCGTCAGCGGTCACCTCGCTCTCTTCGCCGATCATGCGATGGCAGACTTTTTTCAGATCCTCCGCGCCGCGCAGCATGCACGGCGTGGTGCCGCACAGCTGCACGTGAAAGCGGCCGACGGGCGAGAGATTGAACATGGTGTAGAAGGTCGCCACTTCCAGCACGCGGATTTTCGCCATGCCGAGCAGTTCCGCTGTCGCTTCGATGGCCTTTTGCGGCAGCCAGCCGCCGCACTGTGCTTGCGCCCGCCACAGAATTGGGATCACCGCGGATTGCTGGCGGCCTTCCGGATATTTGGCGATCTGCGCTTTCGCCCAAGAAAGATTTTCCGGCGTAAAGGCGAAGCTCGGCGGCTGCTTCTCGGCAAGGCGGCGAACGCTCATCGGTCGACCTCGCCGAACACAATATCGATGGAGCCGAGAATCGCCGAGATGTCGGCCAGCATGTGGCCGCGGCAAAGGAAATCCATCGCCTGCAGATGCGCAAAGCCAGGCGCGCGGATCTTGCATTTGTACGGCTTGTTGCTGCCGTCGGCGACCAGATAGACGCCGAACTCGCCTTTGGGCGCCTCGACCGCGGCATAGACTTCGCCCGCCGGCACTTTGAAGCCCTCGGTGTAGAGCTTGAAGTGATGGATCAGCGATTCCATCGAGCGCTTCATCTCTTGGCGCCGCGGCGGCACGATCTTGTGATCGTCGACGGTGACGCGGCCCTGTCCGTCCGGTGCATGCAGCTTCTCGATGCATTGCTTCATGATACGGATGGACTGGCGCATCTCCTCCATGCGGATGCAGTAGCGATCGTAATTGTCGCCGTTCTTGCCGATCGGAATGTCGAAATCGAGCTCGGCATAACATTCGTAGGGTTGCGCCTTGCGCAAATCCCACGCCGCGCCGGAGCCGCGCACCATGACACCGGAAAAACCCCGCACCCAGGCGTCTTCCAGCTTCACCACGCCGACATCGACGTTGCGCTGCTTGAAGATGCGGTTCTCGGTCAGCAACTCCTCGAGATCGTCGCACACTTTGAGAAACGGATCGCAGAAGCCGGCGATATCGTCGATCAGCTTCGGCGGCAAATCCTGGTGCACGCCGCCGACGCGGAAATAAGCGGCATGCATGCGCGATCCCGAGGCTCGCTCGTAGAAGCCCATCAGCTTCTCGCGTTCCTCAAAGCCCCACAGCGGCGGGGTGAGCGCGCCGATATCCATGGCTTGGGTGGTGACGTTAAGCTGATGCGACAGCAAACGGCCGATCTCGCAATAGAGCACACGGATGATTTGCGCCCGGCGCGGCACGTCGAGGCCGAGCAGCTTCTCGGCCGCGAGGCAGAACGCATGCTCCTGATTGATCGGCGCCACGTAATCGAGCCGGTCGAAATACGGGATCGCCTGCAGGTAGGTCTTATGCTCGATGAGTTTTTCGGTGCCGCGATGCAGTAAGCCAATATGTGGATCGACGCGCTCGACCACTTCGCCGTCGAGTTCGAGTACAAGTCGCAGCACGCCATGCGCAGCCGGATGCTGCGGCCCAAAGTTAATGGTGAAGTTGCGTGGCGCCGCTTGGGCCATCAGGCGAACTCCTTCACCTTCGAGGCCTTAGCCGCAACACGCGCATTGAACTTGTCCCACATCACCACGAAGCGCTCGTGCCGGCCTTCGCCGATCAGATCGAGGCCGTCATGGGCCTTGACCTTAAAGGTGACACGCGGCCCGGCGACCTCGGTGCATTCGACGTCGACCGTCACCGTTTGCCCTGGCAAAGTCGCCGCGAGATGACTGACATCCACGTGCACGCCGAGGCTACCTTCGCCAGGATCGAGATGCGGCGCCAGAAGCTGCGTGCAGGTCCATTCCATCAGGATGATCATGTTGCCGGTGGCGAACACCTTCGGCATCGCGGCAATCTCCGGCGCCTCGGGATA
Source organism: uncultured Alphaproteobacteria bacterium (assembly GCA_963816565.1). GTDB lineage: Bacteria > Pseudomonadota > Alphaproteobacteria > Rhizobiales > Xanthobacteraceae > BOG-931. Next base: position 185,462 of record CAWFLM010000039.1, read on the forward strand.
GGTGTACGGCACCGTCTTGTTCTCCGGCACCTTGTAGGCGAAGCGGTGGGTAAGGCCGGGCTTGAGCGTCGCTTTCATGTCACGACCCCTTCGCGGGGCTTTTGCCGCTCGATTTCTCGTCGCCCGGCAGGACGTAATCGGTGCCTTCCCACGGCGACAGGAAATCGAAATTGCGGAACTCCTGCGTCAGCCGCACCGGCTCGTAAACCACGCGCTTGAGCTCGTCGTCGTAGCGTACCTCGACGAATCCGGTCAGCGGGAAGTCCTTGCGCAGCGGATGCCCCTCGAAGCCGTAATCGGTGAGGATGCGCCGCATATCGGGATGGCCGGTGAACACCACGCCGTAGAGATCGTAGGTCTCGCGTTCGAGCCAGTCGGCGCCGGGAAAGACGTCGATGATCGACGGCACCGCGGTGGCCTCGTCGGTCTCGGCTTTGACGCGCAGACGCATATTGTGCTTGGGCGACAGCAGATGATAGACGACGTCGAAGCGCCGCTCGCGGCTCGGCCAATCGACGGCGGTGACATCGATCAGGCTCCAGAACTGGCAACGCGGATCGTCGCGCAAGAATTGCATCACCGCAACGATGTCTGACGCCCGCACCGTGACCGTCAGTTCGTGATACACGACGGCGTAGCCCGTCACCGACGAGGCGAGCGCATCAGCGATTGTCTTGCCGAGCGGGTCGAGCGTCTCATCCATTGGCAGCGTTCGCTGGTCTAACGTTCGATGGTGGAGGTGCGGCGGATTTTCTTTTGCAAGAGCAAGACGCCATACAACAAGGCTTCGGCGGTCGGCGGACAGCCCGGCACGTAGATATCGACCGGCACGATGCGGTCGCAGCCGCGCACCACCGAATAGGAATAATGGTAGTAGCCGCCGCCATTGGCGCAGGAGCCCATCGAGATCACATAACGCGGCTCCGGCATCTGATCGTAGACCTTGCGCAGCGCCGGCGCCATTTTGTTGGTCAGCGTGCCGGCGACGATCATGACATCGGATTGCCGCGGCGAGGCCCGCGGCGCGAAGCCGAAACGTTCGGCATCGTAGCGCGGCATCGACATCTGCATCATCTCGACGGCGCAGCAGGCGAGACCGAAGGTCATCCACATCAACGAGCCGGTGCGCGCCCAGGCGATCAGGTCGTCGGCGGCGGCAACCAAAAATCCTTTATCGGCAAGCTCGCTGTTGAGGCCGTCGAAAAATGGATCATCCGCCGCGACGGGCTTGCGCGGGTCGATCAATTCCTGGCGCGGCGTAGCGAGTGCGGGTTCGCTCAGTCCCATTCGAGCGCTCCCTTCTTCCACTCATAGATAAACCCGACCGTCAGCACTGCAAGGAACAGCATCATCGACCAGAAGCCGTAGACGCCGAGGTGCCCGAATGCCGCGGCCCACGGAAACAGGAAGCTGACTTCGAGATCGAAAATAATGAACAGGATCGCCACCAGATAGAAGCGGACGTCGAATTTCATCCGCGCGTCGTCGAATGCGTTGAACCCGCATTCGTAGGCGGAGAGCTTTTCCGGATCGGGGCTTTTGTAGGCGACGATGAAGGCTACGGCCAAGAGCACAAGCCCGATCACAGCCGCGACGCCGACAAATACGATGAGCGGCAGATAGGCGAGCAGCAATTGAGCCAGCGATTGACTCATCGGGAGCCCTTCTCAACGGCTGCAAAGGACGCCCCGTTCCTGGATCGGAGCGGGGTCCTGGGCGGCGCCGCTCCGCCGGCAACGCCGGTGCGCCGATTTGCCTCAAAACGCAGCGGATTCGCGTTGCCTGCGGAACTTTGCGACCCTTAGCGCAGTGCACAAAAAGGTGCAAGGCAAGGCTGTGCGTGGCGCGTGCGTTGACGCCATCGTGACCGTGGATGCTACGATCCCGCGGCGAAATTACAGACTATGGATGACATGATCGATGCAATCGCTTCCGGGCCGGCTAGTCCGCTTGTGCACGCGTACCGCGCTAACCCTGGCATTGGCGGTTCCCCTTGCGGTGCCCGCAGGGGCCGCGAGCTTTCCGGATCGTCCGATCAAGCTCATTGTGCCGTTCGCGCCGGGCGGGCCGCCGGACGTGGCCGCGCGGATCATCGGCGATTGGCTATCGACGCATCTCGGCCCGGTGGTGGTCGAAAACCACATCGGAGCCGGCGGCACGCTCGCTGCGCGCTTGGTCGCCGGCGCGCCGCCTGACGGGTACATGCTGATGGCCGCGACATCGGGCGTGCTTGCGATTAGCCCGCAGCTCTACAAAAGCGCCGGTATCGACCCTCTCAAAGATTTCACCGCGGTGGCGCTGTTGTCCTCGACACCGCAAGTGCTCGCCGTCAACGCCTCGCTGGCCGCGCGCAACGTCAAGGAGCTGGTCGCTTACGCCAAGGCCAATCCCGGCAAATTGAATTACGGCGCGGTGATCGGCACTCCGCCGCATCTCAATGGCGAAATGTTCAAGCACTTGACCGGCACCGATATCGTATTCGTGCCTTACAAGGGCGCGTCGCAGGCCACCACCGACGTGCTGACCGGCCAGATGAATATGACCTTCGAAGGCGCAACCGGCATTATGCCTTATCTCCAGAGCGGCAAGCTGCGCGCGCTCGCGGTGACCAGCCCGCACCGCTTGCCGGAGCTTCCCGACGTGCCGACCATGATCGAAGCCGGCTACCCCGGCATGCCGCCCGACGCCTGGCAGGCGATTGTCGCGCCCGCTGGCACGCCTGCCGCGATCGTCGCCAGGATCAACGGCGTGGTGAACCAGGGCTTGGCCGACCCGCAAATGCGCAGCCGCATCACCGGCCTCGGCGGCGTCCCGCAACCAATGTCGCCCCAGGATTTCGCGCTGTTCATCGCCGAGCAGGTTCAGCGTTGGGGCGACATTATCCGCGTCACCGGCGTAAAATTGGAGTGAGGATAGCATGCCGCTTACCTATTCGCGCCGTGCGGTTCTGCTTGCTTTGGCGAGCGCCGCAATGGCTTCAACCGCGCGCGCCGGCAATTATCCGTCGCGGCCGGTCAAGATCATCGTTCCTTTCGGCGCCGGCGGCCCGACCGACGTGTTTGTGCGCGAGCTGGCGGTCGAGCTGGACAACGCCCTCCATCAGACTTTCGTCATCGAGAACCGCCCCGGCGCCGGCACCACGATCGGTACCGATTACGTCGCGAAATCCGCGCCGGACGGTTACACGCTGTTGATGGCGAGCAGCACCCAGACGGTGAACGAAACGCTTTACAAGAATAAGCCCTATCAGCTCTTGCGCGATCTCGTCCCGATCGCGCCGCTGGAAGACAATGGTCTGGTGCTGGTCGTCAGCCCATCGCTGCCGGTCAAGACTCTGGCCGATCTTCTGGCGCTGGCGCGGGCAAAGCCGGGCACGCTCAATTTCGGCTCCTCCGGACCCGGCTCGAACTATCACATGGCTGCCGAGCTTCTGAAGAACCTCACCGGGATCAATATCGTCCACGTACCCTATAAGGGCTCAACCGGGATGCGGATCGATATTCTGAGCGGTCAAATTCAAATGCTGTTCGATTCGATTCCGACCATGGCGCCCTATATCAAGGCCGGCAAAGTACGCGCGCTCGGCACCAGCGGCACGGTTCGCTCGCCGATTTTGCCCGATGTCCCGACCATCGCCGAAGCCGGCGTGCCCGGCTTTCAGTTCAGCCAATGGGTCGGATTTATGGCGCCCAAAGGCACGCCCCAGCCGATCATCGATCTCTTACACAATACCATCACCGCGATTTTAAGCCGGCCCGACATCAAAGAAGCGTGGGAAAAGCAAGGCGCGACCCCAATGCTGATGACGCAACCCGAATTCGCATCTTTCATGGCCGCCCAGGTTACGAAATGGGCTAAGGTCATCAACGACAACCACATCACGCTGATTAATTAGAGCATGGTCCCGAAAAGTGGATGCCGGTTTTCGGAAGAGACCATGCTCAAAATAAAGCAGGTTTGAACCATGGACGAGATCACCAACCGGCCCGCCACCGCGATCAAGGGCGAGGACCACTGGACCACGAAAGACGGCAACGTCAGGCTGTTCCTGTTCGAAAAATGCGCCGGCGATCCGAAGAGCACGACCGGCACGATCCTGTTCGTCCACGGCTCGTCGATGGCGGCGCAACCGACGTTCGACTTGCAGGTTGAGGGCCGGCCGGATTCCTCGGCGATGGACTGGTTCGCGCGCCGCGGCTTCGACTGCTGGTCCGTCGACATGGAGGGTTACGGCCGCTCGACCAAGGATCGCGACAATAACGCGCCCATCGCGCAAGGGGCCGACGATTGCTTCGCCGCCGCAAGCTATATTCAGAAGCTGCGCGGCAAGCGGCCGTTCCTGGTTTACGGAATTTCCTCCGGGGCGTTGCGCGCCGCTTTATTTGCCGAGCGCCATCCCGAGCTTGTCGGCCGCCTGGCGCTCGATGCCATGGTGTGGACCGGCGAAGGCTCCCCGACGCTCGCCGAGCGCAAGAAAAAGCTTGCCAGAATTTCGCGCCAAGAACCGCCGACCGATCGACAAGGCGTTCATCCATTCGATCTTCGACCGCGACCATCCCGGCACCGCGGAAGAGAAAGTCATCGACGCCTTTGCCGAAGCGGTCATCGCGCTCGACACCTCGGTGCCGACCGGAACCTATGTCGATATGTGCAGCAATCTGCCGGTGGTCGATCCGGCAAAGATCACGGTGCCGACGCTGATCATGCGCGGCCAGTGGGACGGCATTGCCGGCTTCGACGACCTGCGTCAAATTCTTCGCCAAGCTGGCGAACCCGGACAAGCACTTTGCCGTGATGCCCGGCATTTCGCACGCCAGCTTCCAGCAGAAGAATTACGCGCTGGTCTATCATATCCTGTGGAGCTTTTTCACCCAGCCGGCGCCGATCTATCGCGGCTGAAGTCGAACGCTCATGGTTGGGATTGATTGGCTAAAGTACTTGCAGAAGCGCTGCTAAGTCATTGAAATGGCGGGAGCGACGGGACTCGAACCCGCGACCTTCGGCGTGACAGGCCGACGCTCTAACCAACTGAGCTACGCCCCCGCGGGCGCCGCCGGCAGTTAAGGCCCGGCCCAGGCCAAGTCAAGGTTTTAGGCCAAAATCGGCCTTTTCCGGCCGCCTTACGCTTGCCACAGAGCGCCCTCAGATAGCGCCGTGGTGCCGAAAACATCGGTGGAATCGGCAAAACAAGCGTGGTCAGTGCGAGCCGAATCGTTTAACTCGTTCGCCGTGAGCGGCGCTTTTTCCGCGCTACCGCTTCATTGAGGAGGGACTAATGACGCCTGGTAAAACAACTGCGACGACCGTGACATTGAAACATCTCGCCGCAAGCCTTGCGGAGGATAACGAGCTTTCGAAAAAGCAGGCGGAAGCTATCCTCGGCGGCTTTGTCGGCAACATCGTCAAGCACCTGAAAAAGGGCGAGCGCATCCGCATCGGCGGCCTCGGCATCCTGCAGGTGCAGAAAGCGCGCCGCGCGCATGGGACGTAATCCCGCGACCGGCGAGCCGATCCAGATCAAGGCCAGCAAGAAAGTCGCCTTCCGCGCCTCAAAGGAACTCAAAGAGGCAGTCTGATCGCCTCTCGTCGTTAGACCCCGCGAAGCGCGGGTCGGCGCGCCACTCATTGCCCGCTTGCCATCGCAATCGCAGAATTGCGTGGCGGCGGGCGATATTTTTTACGGCTCTATTTCTTCAGCTTTCACAAAGATGGCTTGCCGAGCCGTAGCAAGCGCGAGGTCCGCCTACGCCCAAGATGGGCTTCGGCGCGACAGCCTTCGCGGCGCTGCGCTTGCGAAGGCTGGTGGGCGGTGACGGACTCGAACCGCCGACATTCTGCGTGTAAAGCAGACGCTCTACCAACTGAGCTAACCGCCCTTACCGGCGAGATGTATCGCCGTCGCACCGCGCGGCACGCAAGCGTGCCGGAGCGAGGCCAGGCACTGTGCCAGTCAATCTCCGCACAAGAAATTTAATGTGCGCCGAGCGCGCAAAAAAGTGTGGGATAGAATCGAAGCCACAGGGCGGGCCGGATGCCCGGAAGAGGGGGACCATGCTCCGCATATCGGTCTTGACGATCGCATTGGCGCTTGCCGCGGGTACTGCCGCACACGCTCAGCAATTGCCGCCGCAGCCGCCGCCGGTCAACGGCGCTATGGGGCAAGGAAATCCGCAGGAGCGTGACGCCTGCCATCCGGACGTGACCAAGTATTGCCAGCTCCAACTTGAGGTCAATCCGCAGGACGTTCTTGGCATTTTGGGCTGCCTGAAGACCAACCGGCCGAAGATAAGCCAAGCGTGCCAAGAAGTTTTGGCCAGCCACGGCCAGTAGCAGCGCGCTAACGGGCCGGCTGCGGTGCCACGACTAACCGGCTAGCTTGGACGGGCAGGACGCGCGCGTCTAGCTCAGGACGCTTCGTCCGGCGCCGGCTCGCCTGCCAAGTCCGCTCTTCGCTCTGGGCGACGTGCTCGGCCAGCGACCCAGGACTGCGCCAGCGCAACCAAAGCGCTTTGTGCTTTATCGTCTAGCCAAGCGCGCCATCGCGACGCATTCTTCCGCACAGCGGCGGTGGTCCAGACGGTTCCCATGCGCACTCCCCACGCAAAGCAACGGTACCAGAGGATTCCACTCCGCACTGCGGCGCTGAAGGATCGGCGGTGGGCGGAACGCGGGCAAACGATAGCAATCAAGGCAGTCTGAATAACAGGCGGTCTCAGCATCCCCGAACCTGACCACGTGGCATTGCGTTACTCACATAGTGAAATGCTGATTTTCAGGTTGAGTTTAAGGCTGCTTCTCCGTCAGCAACTCAATTTAGCGCGTGTGCAATGTTATTAGCATGCATTTTTATATAGCTGCACTGCAGCAACTATATTTTGCGGTGCACTATCAGTACCTATATTCGATCCTGATTCCGGTCCTTGAAACCGGAGAAAGGAATAAGACATGTTGTTATCCGTCGTCCGCTTCTTTAACACTTGGAAGCGCTACGGCGTTGCCGTGGACGAGCTTTCGCACCTCAGCGATCGAGAACTTGCCGACATCGGCATCACCCGCGGCGACATCCCGCGCATCGCTTGGGAGCAGTCGCGCTACCTCGCTTGAGCCAATCGACGGCATCGTGTCGGCATTCAGCGCCCGGCTTCGGCCGGGCGCTGCCGTTTTGGCGGCAGCCATATTACGAAGCCGGCTCCATGCCCTTGGCTTTGACGATAGGCAGGGCGTGCGGGCCGGCCAGGAACTTGATGAAAGCGCGGCCGCCGCATTGTCCTTGGCTGCCGCGCCTACACCGGCCGAATAGACCGTGAAATTCTGAATGTCTGCGGGTAATGGACCGACCAGCGTCACGCCGGCAACCGGCAAAATTTCGCTGATCTGGTGGATGCCGATTTCGGCCTCGCCGTCGGCAACGTGATCGGCCACCGCTCCGCCGTGGACCAGAACGGCCTTGGCGTTGATCTGGTCGGCGATGCCAAGCCGCGCCAACAAGCCTTCGACGTAAATGCCGCTCGATCCGCCGGCCTTGGGATCGATAAAGGCGACCGATTTGGCGGCTAGCAGCGCGCGCTTGAAGGCATCGACAGTCGATATATCCGGCACCGGCGCGCCGGCTTTGACCACGACGCCGACGCCGGTCTTTGCCAGATCGGCGCGGGTGCCCGGCACGACTTTGCCTTCCTTGGCCAGATCGTCGATCGCCGCCGGCGTCAAAATGGCGACATCGAACTGTTCCTTACCGCCGCGGATCAGGTCGAGCTGCTGCCCGACGGTGCGGTAGGCGATGTCGAGCTTGTTGCCGGTCTCCTTCTGGTATTGCGCGGCGAGCGCATTGAGCACCTGTTTGAAGGCGCCGCCGCTGACGACTTTGATCTCGGCGGCTTGCGCGGGTTGGGACATGTCGAGCTGGGTGGCAAGGAGCGCGAGCGCGCTGGCGAGGATGGGCAGAAGTTTCATTTGAGCTCCCTCACCGCTTGAACAGGCCCATGATCCCCGCTTTCGCCAGCGTATTGAAATGCAAATTAAAGCCGACCACCGCCGCCGAAGTGTCGGCTTTGACCTCGAGTTTATCGGCCTTCACCGCGAACACGGTGAACAGATAGCGGTGCGGATGGTCACCCTCGGGCGGGCACGGGCCGCCATAGCCGGGTGCGCCGAAATCGGTGCGCGTCTGCAACGCGCCCGCCGGTAGTTTGCCGGGCGCGCTGCCGGCGCCTTCGGCAAGCTCGCTCACATTTGCCGGGATGTTGACCACCAGCCAGTGCCAGAAGCCCGAGCCGGTCGGGGCGTCGGGATCGTAGCAGGTCACGGCGAAGCTTTTGGTGCCGTCCGGGGCGCCCGACCAGTTCAAATGCGGCGACTTGTTGCCGCCGGCGCAACCGAAGCCGAAATCGGCCGACAGGATGAAATCTTTCGGCAGGTAGTCGCCGTCGTTAAAACTGTTGCTGATGACCTTGAACGTCATTGCTGTCTCCTTCCGGCGGCAATTCCCCGCCCGGAACAGGGGGAAGACGTCCACCATAATCAGCCGCGCGGTTGCGGGAAAGGTCGGGCGGCGAGGTCGCCTTTGCTCGAGCCCCATGCTAGCGGTTCGCCATGCCGGTATTGATGCTCAACGAAGCAGCCGCACTGCTGCCGGTACGTGGCGCGCTGATCGGTCTCGATCTCGGCACCAAGACCATCGGCGTCGCCGCGAGCGATCCGGATCGGCGCATCGCGGCCCCGGTCGAAACCATTGCGCGCCAGCGTTTCAATCTCGACGCCGCGCGCATCCTCGAGCTTGCCGCCGAACGGCGCAGCGTCGGCCTCGTGCTCGGACTGCCGATCAACATGGACGGCACGGAAGGGCCGCGCGCCCAGTCGACCCGCGCCTTCGCCCGCAATCTCGCGCAATTGACCGAACTGCCCATCGCGCTCTGGGACGAGCGACTGTCGACCGCCGCCGTCGAGCGCGCGCTCATCGCCGCCAATGCGAGCCGGGCGAAGCGCAAAGCCGTGATCGACCAGCACGCCGCCGCCTACATTCTTCAGGGCGCGCTCGACCGGCTGGCGCGCCGGCAGACGGTTTGAGCCGCTTCACACCCGTGGCAAGACCCGCTGCAGCAGCAATTCGACCGTAGCGGCATCGATCGTGGCCGCGCCATACAGCGCGCCGTGCGGTGTCACGAGCCGCGTTCGGAAGAACGCCTCGGCGACGGCGGGCGGGGCGCTCGCTTTGAGCGCCGCGGTGCATGCCAGCACAGCCAGCTTGCCGACAGTAGCGCGCGCGTCGGTCTCCTGGATCTGATCTATTTTCGCTCCGTCGACGCCGGCCTCGCGCGCCAGATCCATGACCAACGCGGCTCCCTCCTCCCGCTTGAGCACGCGCAGCACATCGAGGCACATGACGTTGCCTGAGCCTTCCCAGATCGCATTGACCGGCGCTTCGCGATAGAGCCACGGCAACATGCTCTCTTCGACGTAACCATTGCCGCCGAGGCATTCCATCGCCTCGACGATAAAGCCCGGCGCGAGCTTGCAGATCCAATATTTCGCCGCCGGCGTCATGACGCGCGCATAGGCGGCCTCAGCGGGGTCGGCGGCGCAGTCAAGCGCGCGGGCCAGACGGAATATAAATGCGACCGCGGCTTCAACCTCGAGCGCCATGTCGGCGAGCACCGCGCGCATCATCGGCTGATCGGAGAGGCGCCTGCCGAAAACGCTGCGGTGGCGGCAATGATGCACGGCCTGCGCCAACGCCATGCGCATCAGGCCGGCCGAGGCAATCGCGCAATCCAGGCGCGCGAGCTGCACCATCTGCAGGATGGTGCGGATGCCGCCGCCCTCCTCCCCGACACGCCAGGCAAATGCGTCGGTGAATTCCACTTCGCTCGATGCATTGGAGCAATTGCCGAGCTTGTCCTTGAAGCGTTGCAAGCGCAGCTCGTTGACCGAGCCGTCGAGGCGAAAGCGCGGCAGCAGAAAACAGGTCAGGCCGCCGGACGCTTGCGCCAGAATCAGGAATGCGTCGCTCATCGGCGCGGACAGGAACCATTTATGGCCGACGATCGCGTACCCGTCCGGCGTCGCCGTGGCGGTCGTGGTGTTGGCGCGCACGTCGGTGCCGCCCTGCTTTTCCGTCATGCCCATGCCGAGCGTCATGCCGGATTTATCACACCACGGCCGAAACAGCGGATCGTAGTTGCGCGTGACGACCTTGGGGACGACTTTGGCGGCAAGTTCCGGCTCGGCGGTAAGCGCAGCGAGCGCGGCTCGCGTCATGGTGACCGGACAGAGATGCCCGGTCTCGACCTGCGCCGCCATGTAGAAACGCGCCGAACGCACCACTTCCGCCGGCGCCGCCGCGCGGTTTCCGGCTGGCGTCCAGGTCGAAGCGTGCAACCCGGCGGCGATGCTTTCGCGCATGAAGCGATGATAGGCCGGATGAAATTCGACCGTGTCGCTGCGATTTCCCTTGGCATCGAAGGTCCGCAGCTTCGGCGGATTTTCGTTGGCCAGCCGCGCCAACGCGAACATATCCGCGGTGCCCCATTGTTTGCCGAAGGCGGAAAGCGCGGACAGTTCCGAAGCCGCGCCATTGGCTTTGATGGCGTCTTGGACGGGCGCATCGCTCGCGAACAGGTCGACGTTTTCGTACGGCGGCGACTGGTTGAACACCTCATGGGTGTCGAAACGGGAGATGGCCATGGCGACTGGCGTCTTTGGCCTGTGATCGTACCACGAGCGTCGCCGGCGGAGATTTCCGGTGCATCGGCTTCGCGCGCCGGCACGGCGGGCTTGCTCGAATGCGCCGATTGGGCCTATAGCAACGCTTTAATGACAAAAGCCCCGCCGCCGACACGCCATATCATTTCGATCAATGACCTCACCAATAAGGAGATCGAGACGATCTTCGAGGTCGCGCAAGGATTTTTGAAGGAACTTGCCGACGAAAACGTCTCCTACCGGATTGGGCGGTCCACCAATCTGGCGTCGAAATTCATCCTGGCGAGCCTGTTCTACGAGCCGTCGACGCGAACACGGCTGTCGTTCGAGAGCGCGATGCTCCGCCTCGGCGGCGCCAATATCACCAGCGCCGATCCGACGGTCAGCTCCGCCGCCAAGGGCGAAAGCCTGGCCGACACCATCCGCGTCATTTCGAACTACGCCGACATCGTCGTCATCCGCCATCCGCGCGACGGCGCGGCGCGCTTGGCCGCCGAATACGCGCAGATCCCGGTGATCAATGGCGGCGACGGCAGCCACGAGCACCCGACCCAGACGCTGTGCGATCTCTTTACGCTGCGCGCGAAGAATAAAAGCCTCCGCAATATGAAGGTCGCGATCTCCGGCGACCTCAAAGGCAGCCGCACCATCCACTCCTTCGTCTATGCGCTGGCGCGGTTCGGCGCCACTATCGATCCCCTGCCCGCGCCGGGCATGGAGTTGCCGGCCCATGTCGATCGCCGGCTGCGCGAGGAATTCCACAGCCGCATGGTGTCGAAGGAATCCGGGCTGTCCGACGGCTCGGTCGACGCGCTCTATGTCACCGCCGATCAGCCGCATCAGCTTTCGCTCTATGCCGAACCCGAGGTGGACTACGGCCTGCTGCTGGCGAAGAAGACCGACGCGGTCTATGTGACCCGTTTCCAGAAGGAGCGCTGGACGGACAAAGACCGGCCCTATCCGAAAATCGACGCGGAATTTTTGGGCGATGCGAAATATTCCGAAGCGAGCGTCATGCATCCGTTGCCGCGCGTCAACGAGCTCGACGCTTCGTTCGATACCGACCGGCGCGCCATCTATTTCCAACAGGCCGCCTATGGCGTTCCGATGCGCATGGCGCTGATTTCGTTGCTGCTGCATCTGCACAAGAACAAGTCGCTGCACAAATTCGCCGGCGGTTTCGCCAAGCCCGAGCATCCGGTTTACACGCAGCCGATCGGCACGGGCCTATGCTGCGGCAATGCCAACTGCATCACCGGCGATCCCGCCGAACGGCAATACGCCGCCAATAAGTTCTTTGTCGTCGCGGATGAGACGCATCAACATGTCCGCTTGCGCTGCGTCTATTGCGAGACCGACGTCGAGGAGGAGGCTGCCGCGCATTTTGTCATCGCCGATCCGGTGCGGAAATCTTTCGCGCCCGGCTTGGCGGCGCTCGCCGGCGCGGCAGCCGACAAGGTCAAGCACCTGGTCATTTATGCCAATGAGGCCGACGCGATCGCGGCCGGCTTTGCGCCGCGCGACGGCGGCAAAAAGGCCCGCGTCGGCTAGGCCGCAAGACGCTAAATTCGCATTCCGGCTTCGGGCAATATCGCGCCGCCATGCTGCCCCCAATCGATTGGACCCTCGACAATGCCGCGGCCCTCATGTTCGGCTATCTGTGCGGCTCAATTCCGTTCGGCGTCATCCTCACCCGGCTTGCCGGCACGCCGGATCTCCGCACCATCGGCTCCGGCAATATCGGCGCCACCAATGTGCTGCGCACCGGCCGCAAGGAGCTCGCCGCAGCGACGCTTCTGGGCGACATGCTCAAAGGCACTGTCGCGGTCGCTCCTCGCACTTGCCCTTTCGGCGCCGCAAGCCGCGATTGCGCGGCGCCGGCGCCTTTCTCGGCCATCTGTTTCCGGTCTGGCTCGGCTTTAAGGGCGGCAAAGGGGTCGCGACTTTTATCGGGCTGCTGCTCGGCTTCGGCGCCTGGATCGCGCTCCTTTCCTTCGCCGTGATATGGCTCGCGATTGCGGCCGTGTCGCGTTATTCCTCGCTTGCCGCGCTCATCGCCACTGCGGCGACGCCCGCCGTGCTGTGGTGGAGCGGCAATCTGTCGGAAGCGAAATTATTTCTGCTGCTCGCGGTGCTGTTATGGATCATGCACCGCGCCAACATCGCCCGCCTATTCGCTGGCACAGAAACCAAGATCGGCGGCAAATCGGAACGGTGATTATTCCGCCGCTGCCGCCGCCGGTGCGCGCCGGCGCGCCGTGGGTGTGCGGGATCTTGTCGGCGAAAACCTCGACGAAATGATCGGTCTCGCCGATGCCGGTATGCGGCCACAACGCCTCGTCGGTATAGCTCTGCGCGGCCGGATCCTTGGCCACGCGCGCCATGATGCGGCGATAGCGCCAGATCAGCCCCAGCCATCGCGACATGACTTTGAGAAAATCCAGCGCCCGCCACGGATAAAACACCAGCGGATTGACGATCGGCATGCCGGAACGGCGCTGCTTGCGCAGCTTGCGGCGGAAGAAGCCGAATTGCAGCGGATGCACGCCCTCGATCCGCGAGGCGGAGGAAAACATCGTCAGCGAGTCCAGAAGCTTGGTGCGGTTGATGCCCGAGGCGATACAGCGGCGCATGATCGTCTCGACATGCGCGTCGGTGTAATAGCGCTTCCAGGCGTCGGCATAGACCTGCGTCCAGGCCTCCTTCGACATCAGCGGATGCGCGGTGCAGGCGTGTTCAAGATCGTATTTGTTCATGTCGGGGTCCATCGGCACCCCCTTCATGTACAGGTTCTTGTGATCCTCGGAGCCCGGCAGCGGCGTCAAATAGAAGAATTCGAGAATGTCGACCGGCAATTCTTTCTTGATGATCTCGATGTCGCGGGCGATCGTCTCCGGCGTGTCGGTCGGGAAGCCGAGGATATAGCCGGCATAGGTCATGACATGCTGCTTGCGCCAGGCGAGCAGCATCTCGCGGTATTCCCAAATCTTGTTCTGGCGCTTTTTCGCGCCCATCAGCGATTCGGGATTGATGTTTTCCAGCCCCAGGAAGATCGCGGTGCAGCCGGCGCGCGCCGCATTTCTCGATGAAATTCGGAATGCGGTGGCACAGCGTATCGACCTGCATCAAGAGCCGGATGTTGAACTTATCACGCTCGCGCAGCTCGATCAGCCGGTCGAGGATCGGTTCCCAGTTGCGGTTGCGGGCAAAATTGTCGTCGGTGATGAAAAACCGCGTAATGTTCTGCGCGGCATTCGCCCGCACGATGGCCTCGACGTCGTCGGGTGTGCGATAGCGCGACTTGCGGCCCTGCACGTTGATGATGGTGCAGAAGCTGCATTGGAACGGGCAGCCGCGGCCGGCATCGAAGCTCGAATAATGGCCGGCGACCCGCGTCACCACCGAACGTGGCAGGATCGGATAGACCGCTGCCGCCATTTCCGGCATATCGTTGAGATAATTGTAGATCGGCTTCGCGTGGCCAACCGCGACGTCGCGCAAGATCTCGGCCATGCGGCCCTCGGCTTCGCCGGCGAACAGATGGATGCCGAGATCGAGCGCTTCCTGCAGATCGGCCGGCAGCGTCGGCAGCATCGAAATGCAGCCGGAAACGTGAAAGCCGCCCATGACGACGGTCAGCCCACGGGCGCGGAACTGCCGCCCGAGATCGAGCGCGCGCGGAAACTGGTTCGACTGCACGCCGATCAGACCGACCATGCCGCCGCCGGCGGCGCGGATGCGCTTGACGATGCCCGCGACGTCGACGATGGTGTTGCATTCGTCGCAGGCCTCGACCTCGATATCGACATCGGGACCGAGCACGCGGTTTTGCGCGCATTCCACGATCAGGCCATGCACACTCGCCAGGCTGTTCGAGGGGATCAGCGAGCGCAGCCACTGGATGACATAGCCATCCCGGTCGTAATGCGAAGGCTTGATCAGGGCGACGTGAAACGTACCGGTCGACGAGTTTTGCCGTGCCGGGCTGTTGTGCGCCAAGTTACCGTGCAAAGTACCCCCTCCGGACCGAACCAAGGTTCCCGACGGCCTCGCGGCAGCCAGGAGTTTGCGGGTTTGGCCGCCGCTTTGCAACAATTACCTGGGGTTCCGACGCCCGCGAGCATCGTAAATAGGGCGGAAGCCGCTAGACGGTCTGATCTATTTCGCCACAACCGCGGCCCAATGGCCGGTGACTATTTGCCGTGGACCTCGAGGCCTTCGGCGAGATGCACCAGGGCCAAGCGGAGCTTGTCGTCAGGATCTCGCCAAAGGCCTTGAGAAGCCTCGCCGCATGGGGCTGGGAAAGCATGCCGGTCAACGGGTCGTGACCAGGTTGATTGTCTTCCCCGTCACCAAAAAGCGCTCCGATCGAGACGCCGAGAACGGTGGCCACTTTTTTAAGCCGGCTGCTTCCGATCCGATTGGTTCCCATCTCGTATTTCTGAATCTGCTGGAACGTTACGCCGACTTTCTGGCCCAGGGTCATTTGCGACATAGCTTGCGCCAGGCGATAAGCCCGCACACGTTGTCCGACCTGTCGGTCTACCGGTTCGATGCGCTTTGCCATTAAAGACGACCCCTGCACTTCGGCGCCGCCTATGCCGTTCTGCGATTTGGATATTATGGGGCGGCCGGTGCGACCCTAGGCATCCGCCGGAGGTCGTCCAATTCTGAATTCTTATGGGGGGGCCGCCGAACCAGATAGCTCGGCGGGAGGAGCGATCAGCGCAACCCCTTGCCAAGTACCGCTGTCGGTCAATTCGCGGACCAAGGATTTCAGTGTCAGTGCGACGGCTTCGATAGCGGGACTGCGTTGGCCCACGTCGCAAAAACACAGTGCCGCAGGCCGGGTGAGCTTCTCGTCGACAAAGCGCCGGTAATTGAGCGATATTTCCCATCGCCGTCGTAAAGCGCACTCCATGGCAGAATGGCGTTGCCGATGCCGGATGCGATGGCGCGCCGAAACATGGCCAATGAGTTGATTTCGCCAATCGGCGTAACGGTCAGCCCGTGTTTGTTGAACACTTCCTGAGCTACGCGCTGGCTGCCGCTGCCAGTCCCGGGCACAAGCAGCGGCCGCTGCGCGACATCGTCAATCCGGATCGGCGAGTTATCTGGATCCGCTGTCACATAGAACAGTTCCTCCAGCAGTAGCGGTTCGACGGCAAGGCCGCGCTCCGCTTGGCCGGTAAACAGCACCGCAATGTCGAGACGGCCATTGACCAAGCGTTCGCGAAGCAGCGCACTGTTGCCGTCGGTGACATGAAGCAGGATCTGCGGAAGTAGCGGCGTACCCGCGCGAATAGTTCGTAACCCACAAGCCCGTCCATGCGACCGGAAATCCGATCGATACACGCCCGAAGGGACATTGAGCGCGTTGCTGCGTCCTGTTTAGCGAAGTCGAGATGCCGCAGGATCGCCTCGGCATGGCGATACAGAACGCTTCCGGCTTCGGTGAGCTGGATGCCCTTGGGACCGCGCGTGACCAATTGCCGCTCCAACTCGGACTCCAGGCTAGCGAGATGATGGCTGATCGCGGACTGCGCCACGTGCAATTGATCCGCGGCGCGCGAGAGACTGCCGGACTGGACGATCCCGACGAAGTAACGAAGCTGACGCAGGTCCATAAACGTCCCGCTTGGGAAGCTGCCCGCGGTAGGCACTCAGTTCCCTCAATCCGGCCTGGCGACCCGTACTCCGAATCTGTTCGTCCTGTCGAAGCCCGCGGGAAGTATATATACACAGTACAAGTTTGCCGAGCATCGACAAATTACGACCGGGGCGATTTGGTTAGTCTGGCAGAGCGGTTGGAGGCCAAAACTGATGGCAAAGGGTCGATCTGTCGTTGGATTTATCGGGCTTGGCGCGATTGGCAACCCGATAGCCGAACGGCTTATTGAGGGCGGCGAGGATGTCGTCGTTTACAACCGAACTATCGGTAAAACCGCGCGGTTTCGAGGTCGGGCCAAAATCGCCGCTTCGCCCGCGGAGATGGCGGAAGCCGCCGACATCGTTTTTGCGTGCGTCACCACGGCAGACTTTATCGCGATGTGGTGCTCGGGCCGCTTGGAATTGTTCGCGGTAGCCGCGTGAAAACCTACGTCCATATTGGGACCAATGAAGTCGCAGTCGTCGAGGGGCTCGCTGCGAAGCTTGACCCATGGCATTGCTACGCTCGATGCCCCAATGACGGGCGGAGTAGAGGGCGCGACCAACGGTACGCTGACCGTCATGGCGTCGGGTCCGCGGGAGGCTTTCTACCGTACCGAGCCATTCCTCAGGCATTATGCCAAGAAGATTGTTTTCCTCGGCGAGCGTATCGGAGCAGCGCAGGTGATGAAGCTGGTCAACAATGTGGTGTCTGCGGGAAACCTCGCGGTCGCCTGTGAAGCGATGGTGTTGGGTCGAAAATCCGGTCTCGACCCGGTTGCCATGCTGGAAATCATCAATAACGGCAGCGGACAAAGCAATGCGACGCTGACGAAGATCCCAGCGCAAATCCTGACGCGCAAATTCGGTTATGGCGCCAGTCTCGGTCTCGCGATCCTAAACATGGAGGCGTGGGACGTCGAAGCCGAGCTCGCGCCGTACCGATTCCGCTGGCCGAGGCGATCAAAGCCTCGTTGCGGGCAGCCGTAGCCGAGGAGGGCGACGGTGCGGACGTGACGAGAATTATTCGACCCATGGAGCGCGCCGCCGGCGTAACGGTCGGCCCAGTCGATGGGCATAATGAGGCGCGCGATAGGGGCCGGGCCGCAGTGACGGAAGGGAGTTGCCGACATTGCGCAGTGCCGCGCAAGGGGGATGAGAGTGGTTCACCGGGTGATACTCCCCGCCACTTTAGTCGGAGGCTTGCTATGTGCCGCGCAGACGGCATCTGCGGCGCAGACCTGGCCAGGGACAAAGCCGCTCAGATTCGAGGTGACCGCGGCGGCGGGCGGACTATCGACTTCGTACCCCGCGAGTTATCGAACTATCTCGCCACGTCCATAGGCGTGCCGGTGGTGGTGGAGGACCGGCCCGGCGCCGGCGGCAACATTGCCGCCGGTATCGTGGCAAAGGCCGAACCCGACGGCCATAGTCTATTGGTCACCGGCTCGAACCAGGTCGTCAACCCGACATTGCTGCCCGATCCTGGATTCGACTATGAACGCGATCTCGTGCCGGTATCGATGCTGGTTCGGGCGAAAATGTTGCTCGTCGCAGCGCCGGGCCTTCCAGCCAAAAACATCGCCGATGTTATCGAACTCGCCAAGCAAAAGCCGAATTCCGTCAGCATCGCGATTTCGCCGATCGGCACGCCCAATCACCTCGCGGCGGAAATGCTGGCGCAATACGGCAATGTCGATCTCATCTTTGTGCCCTACGACGGTATCGCCAAAGCAATACCTGATTTGATGGCAAACCGGGTGGACTTGGCGGTCGGCGCGATATCGTCATTGTTGCCTCAGGTTCGAAGCGGAGCGCTTAGAGCGCTGGCGGTAGCATCACCGCAACGTTCTCAGCTTGCCCCGGATATCCCGACCTCCGCGGAAGCGGGATTGCCAGCCTTGCAGATCGACGCGTGGATTTGCATTATGGTCACGGGCGGTACGCCGGCGCCAATTGTCGCGCGTCTGAACGACGAAGTCGCCAAAGCATTGGCCGTGCCTGAGGTCCACGACGCTTTCGCCAAGCAGGGCGTCGAAATCTTCCACATGGGTCCGCAGCAGCTCGGTAAGTTTTTACACTCGGAAGCCGCGCGTTTCAGCAGCCTGCTCAAGCATTCGCGAGTGAAGAGCACGTCGCAGTGAAGGTGGTTTGGTTACGTCACCACTCCCCTGCCGAATCTTCGAACATTCGGCTCCCGGCGTCCGCGGCGGGCATCCAATTCCGAATGTATCTGGGTGGCCGCCGAAACGGATCGCCCGGCGGAAGGCGCGATCAGCGAAGCACCCTGCCAAGTGCCGCTCTCGATTAGTTCATAGATCAGGGATTTCAGCATCACAGCGACGGCTTCGATTGCCGGACTGCGCTGGCCTACCTCGGAAAAGCACAACGCCACGGGCCGCACCAGTTTGGCGTCGGCAAAGCGCCGGCAATTCAACGCAACTTTCCCTTCTCCGTCGTAAAGCGCAGCCCATGACAAAATCGCGTTGCCGATACCGGATGCAACGGCGCGGCGAAGCGTGTTCAATGTGTTGATTTCGCCAATCGAGGTGATGGTCAGCCCGTGTTTCTTGAACGCTTCCTCGGCAACTTGTCGACTGACACTTTCAGGACCAGGCAATAGCAACGGACGTTGCGCCGCATCGGCGATCCGAATGGGCGACCTATGCGGTTCCGCAGTGACGTAGAACAATTCCTCCAGCAAGAGCGGTTCGATCGCAAGGCCGCGCTCGGGTTGATCGGCGTAGAGGACGGCGATGTCGAGTCGGCCATTGACCAGTCGTTCGCGCAGGAGCCAGGTGTTGGCGTCGCCGACATGCAGCACGATTTGCGGATACACGGTTCGTACCCGCACGAATAACTCGTAGGCTAACAGCGGTGCTAACACGCCGGGAAATCCGATGGAAACCCGGCCCGAAGGCACATCGAGCGCGCTGATCGCGTCTTGCTTGGCAAATTCGACGTGCCGCAGGATCGCCTCGGCGTGGCGGTAGAGAATGCCTCCGGCTTCGGTGAGTTGGATGCCCTTGGGGCCGCGCGTCACCAGTTGCCTATCCAGCTCGGATTCCAGGCTCGCGAGATGATGGCTGATCGCGGACTGCGCTACGTGCAGCTGATCCGCGGCGCGCGATAGGCTGCCGGTCTGAACGATTCCAACGAAGTAACGAAGCTGACGCAGGTCCATTGACGACTTGAGTTCCCCAAATCTCGTTCCGCGCCAAACGTTGCTCGACCTTTCGCAGTTGGCGAGGACCGCACGGCAGTGTACACGTCAAGCGAGCATCTACAAACCCGATGCGGGATTTGGGAGGCCCAGTGAATGAGACTGCTGATCCTGCTGCTCGCAAGCTTGCTCTGTGCCATGCAGGCGGCATCTGGCGCCGAGAACTGGCCGGGAACGAAGCCGCTCAGGTTCGAGGTGGTCGGGGCAGCTGGCGGCCTACCCGACATCGTGCCACGCGAGCTGTCGAATTACCTGTCTGCATCTATCGGCGTGCCGGTAGTGGTGGAAAATCGGCCCGGCGCCGGCGGTAATATTGCTGCCGGTTTGGTGGCCAAGGCCGAGCCGGACGGCCACACCCTTTTGGTGACCGGAACGAACGTAGCCGTCAATCCGACGTTGCTGCCCAATCCCGGCTTCGACTACGAGCACGACCTCGTGCCGGTGTCGATGGCGGTGGTGGCGAAAATGCTGCTCGTCGCGTCGCCGGCTTTTCCGGTGCAAAACATTGCTGACGTCATCGCGCTAGCGAAGCAAAAACCGAAGTCGGTCAGCATCGCAATTCAGCCGATCGGCTCGCCAAATAACCTGGGAGCGGAGATGTTGGCGCAATACGGCAATATCGATCTGACCTTTGTGCCCTACGAGGGCATCGCGCAGTCCCTGCCGGACCTGATGGCAAGCCGGGTCGATCTGGCGGTCGGCGCCATGTCGTCGCTGCTCCCCGCTCACGCGGAAGGGAGCATTGAAGGCACTGGCCGTGCTGTCGCCGCAACGGTCGCCACTTGCTCCCAGACATACCGACTTCGGCGGAAGCGGGGATTGCCAAAAATGCAGATCAATTCGTGGATTTGCATCATGGGGACCGGCGGAACGCCGTCGCCG